>CAXXIU010000024.1:0-62255 GCA_963675835.2 Desulfomonilaceae bacterium | reverse complement strand
AGGTGGGGGTAGTGGAGGAAATCGGTGAGGCTCGGTGCCTCGGCGGCGAAGGTCAAATCCCCTTTGAGGTGGAGATTGGTGAGACCTATCCGTACGTTGACGGTGCGGCCGTAGACGGAAGCTTCTCTTTCGGTCTTGAATACGATACGGAAACAGGAACGCCGACTGCGTTCATGGGAAAGATACTTGCGGCAAAAGACGCGAGTTCCCGCCCTGAGGATCGTGGAGCACCGGAAGCCAAGACAACCGAGGTCATACGCTGCGCGTCGTGTGGAAAGCCTTATGAAGGACCGCGGCTCGAAAGTACGGAGATGGTCGTGTGCGAGGCTTGCGGCGCTGGTCTGGAGTTGGATGAAGCCGAGACTCGGGTTGTGGGCAAGAATATCGGCAAACAACCTCGATTCTCTTTCGCCGTGGGGACCCCGCTTACCCTTGAAGAAACAACCTATGAGGTGATGGGGCGGTTGTTGTACGTGGAGAAGGACGAAGGCATCGAGTACCGGTCGCTCGAGTACGTTCTGTATCAGCCCGATTCGGGCTATTTGTGGCTGTCGGAAGAAGACGGTCATTTCACGATAAGTCGTCCGTATCATCAGCGGGTTGCGGTGCCCCGATTCACGGCGGCAAAGATGAAGGTCAAAGTGGGGAATGAGACCTTTCAAACATACGAAAGCGGTGTGACCTCGCTTCGATGGGTGGACGGCGCGCTCCCATGGACTGCATCGGTCGGCGAAATGACTCGATACGTCCATATGATCAAACCGCCGGAATACATCGATCAAGAGTTTTCCGGGAAAGAGGTGGAGCTGTTTCGGGGTCGATACGTCGATCAAGATGAAATGCGCAAAGCCGCTCCGGAGAAGGTGAAACTCCCCAAGCCCCGCGGAATCTACTCATGTCAACCGTACGCAGCGTCTCCCTGGGTCCGGGGAATGGGAAAGCTCGGTTTGGTCTTTCTTGTGCTGAACATACTGCTGTTCTTCTACAGTTTCGCTGTAGAAAAAAACACGGTAGTGTTGCGGGAGCACATTAAGGCCGAGCAGTACAAAAAGGAATACCTGACGAACCCCTTTGAGGTAACCCAAGATGGTACCGTACTTCGAGTCAAGGGAAGCGCACCACTCAACAACTCCTGGATTTCACTCGACTATGCCGTAGTAAACACCGATGAACAGGTAATCTCGGAATTCTACGATGAAGCGTCGTACTACCATGGACGTGACTCCGAAGGCTATTGGACGGAAGGTTCGAAATTTTTCACCGCGTACTTCAAAGTAGAAAAGTCCGGCACGTATAAGCTGCTCGTCCACGCCAAGGGTGGAACAGGGGTGGCCGGCGGCGGTCGGGGTGAGCCGATCACCTTCACGGTTACGGCCGGCAACACCATCTCGTGGTATTTCGTCATTCCCATGGTGTTTGCGGCATTGATTGCCGTAGCGGGGATATTCTCCAAGATTACTTTCGAGGCCAGGCGATGGGCCCCGGTGATGGAAAGCGACGACTGATGAAACCGAGAGGCGGTTAGAACCGCAACCAAATGGCGATTGCAACCACCGGCGTCACCATCGACCTTGAGATTCGCAAGTGCCGTCGTACGACGCAGGGGATCCGGACGTTGCTCCTGGTTTTCAGGCGCCGAGTGCAACCAAACCGCTATGCAGGAGCCGATTTTCGAAGAAATCTTCACGGTACGGCAAGAAAATGAGGATTAGTAGTACAGAGGCGGTTAGAACCGCAACCAAATGGCGATTGCAAACACCGGCGTCACCAACGATCTTGAGATTCGCAAGTACCATCGTACGACGCAGGGGATCCGGACGTTGCTCCTGGTTTTTAGTCGCCGAGTGCAACCAAACCGCAATGCAGGAGCCACTTTCGAAGAAATCTTCACGGTACGACAAGAAAACGAGGATTTAGTAGTGCAGAGGATAGCGTGAAAAACCTGTTTGCAAAGATTCTCGCAAGCTCATTCCTGCTGTTGATGACCATAACGGCCTATGGGGCTTGCTTTCACGGCTGGTTTCTACCGGACCCTCTCAAGAAGCCTGTCAGCTTGCGTGACGGCTCCACAAGAGCACGGTCACACGGTCGAGGGTTTTACTTCATAGGCGCGGGACGAAGCCACTATGGCGGCGGTTACCGAGGGGGGCAAGTAACTAGGACACCGTGGCATAAATGCGCCGGCGCTATCAAAACCGGGACGGCTTCGTTAATACGTCACCGCACTTCCGCCGTGGAGTACTAAGGAACCGTTCAAGACTCATCACCTTGCGCTAAGCGGAGGAGGAATATGGAAAAGATCCTGTTTGATTTGAGACCGATCGTCATGCTCACGACGATCATTTACGCATTGCTGGGGTTTGGTGTTTTCGCCCTTGCCCTTTACATTATGGATAAAGTCACCCCATTCTCGCTCCATAAGGAAATCGAGGAGGATCAGAATATTGCATTGGCAATCGTCATGGGATCCGTCTTCATTGCTTTGGCCATCATTATTCAGGCTGCAATACGAGGATGAACAAGCGTCCGTTCACGCGACCGGAGTCACTCGCCGAGAATTGAAACCGAACTGCCGGCTCAGGCTAACCGTCGATGAATGATCGTCTTCCAGGCATGTTTCTTCTCGCCGCGGTATTCGTCATCGCTGTATGCGGTCTCGTCTATGAACTGATTGCCGCATCGCTGTCCAGCTACTTGCTGGGCGGATCCATCACGCATTTCTCCATTGTCATTGGTGTGTTCCTATCGGCCATGGGACTTGGCTCGTACCTCACACGATTCGTGAACACGCGCCTGCCGGACGCGTTTATCGGTATCCAGATCGGGATCGGCATTTCCGGGGGACTTTCGGCGGCCATATTGCTGCTGAGTTTCTCCACGCTGGAGACGTACCTGCCCATTCTCATAGCAGTGCTTACCATTATCGGAACCCTGGTGGGCATGGAAATCCCCCTCCTGATTCGGATACTCCAGAGCCGGGAAGCGTTGAAGATCACCGTCTCCAACGTTTTGGCACTCGACTATGTCGGGGCCCTCATCGCGTCATGTGCGTTCCCCTTGGTTCTCGTACCGTATCTCGGGTTGCTCAGGACATCTTTCCTGTTCGGTTTGATCAACATCGCCGTAGCTGCATTGGCCCTACGAGTCATGCGGCCCATGCTTCGCCGCAAGCGATTGCTCGCCATTCTTGCAGGGGCGTCAACCGTGGTGCTGGTGGCGGGCTTGGCCGGAGCCGGCATATTCACCACGTTCACCGAGAACCTGCTCTATCAGGATAACATCATTCTCGTGCGTCAAACCCCGTACCAAAGAATTATCGTGACCAGGTGGCACGATGATGTACGGCTCTTTATCGACGGCAACCTCCAACTCTCATCCGTGGACGAGCACCGTTACCATGAGGCCCTTGTACATCCGGCGGTTTCCGCGACCCGGGGAGCCAAACGGGCATTGATACTGGGCGGCGGAGACGGCATGGCCGCAAGAGAACTCCTTAAGTATCCGGGCATGGAAACCATAGACCTGGTGGACCTTGACGCGGAGATGGTGCGTCTTTTTCGAGAACGGCCGTTGCTTGCGGAACTCAGCGGGAACTCCCTGGCGAACCCCAGAGTCAAAGTCCACATAGAAGATGCAGGGAAATTCCTTGAGAGATCCCATGAGTCATGGGATCTCATCTTCCTGGATCTCCCCGACCCGAACACCCTCTCCCTCGCCCGTCTGTACTCAACCAGCATATACAAGCTTGTGGTGAAGCACCTCGCGGTGAACGGCACGGTAGTTACCCAGGCCACGAGCCCCTTTTACGCGCCGGAGGCCTTCTGGTGCGTGGCCAAGACATGGAGCGAGGCCCCCGTTGGACCTGAAGGAGACGGGCGGCTCAACATTTACCCGTACCACGCGTACATCCCCTCATTTGGGGACTGGGGGTTTATTATGGCATCTCGTCGCACGATAACCCCCGACAAGCTCCTCCTTGAAGACATCCCGTTGAAATTCTTAAGCAACAAAGTCATGCATACCCTCTTTGCATTCCCCAAGGACACCCTAGCCAAGACCGAAATCAAGGCCAACCATCTGGACGACCAGGTTCTCGTCAAATACTACCGGAAGGGCTGGCGCCGGTATGGACCGTAGGACGTGGCGGGATCGTCGAACTCCTTAACATCGGATTCGAAATCTATACCGGAATCTATGGGGAAGACGGAACTCAATACGCGACCGTATTTGTGAAATCGTCTACCAACTAACAGGCTTCAAAGACACGGCCGTGGATTCCGGCCGGATACGAGCCGTGGGGTGTCGGACACGGCCGATTTGTTCCTCCAACTCGCACATTTTGCAAACGAGTTCGAACATACGGGCCAACTCGGTCGCCCCACACGCTTGCATCTGCCGCCTTCTCTTTTCCGCCCAGGCTTTCATGATGCTTGCTCCCTTCGTTTTCTCAAGTCTTGCTTGTACATTTCGGGAGTTGCTGGAAAAGATAACCTAATCACGTTCAAATAGTTGAGAAAACCCGTTGTTCGTAACTGATCAAGAGAGTAAAATCCAATATGAAAGAATCACATTGAACGCGCTGAAAGCTGTAGAAGAGATCGCCCTCCCCCGCCCCTCCCGTCACGGGAAGGTATAACCGAAATACGTCCCACCGATGGGGGCCTAAGAGTGAGGAAGATCTGAAGACAGACGTAAGAGAGCCGGCTACGACGGCGTTGAACTGCGTCTTTAGGAAATGCGGCCTATAGAGGGATGGACATGAGCGGTAAGGTCACCTTGAAAGTCATAGAAGGACCGATGAACGGTGAAGTATTTACCTTCGAGGAACATGAGACATTCATATTCGGACGCGACTCTGATTGTCACGCCTCACTTCCCGATGACGATATGACTGCATCACGGCACCATTTTGTGTTGGAGGTAAACCCTCCCGACGCCCGCGTTCGTGATTTGGGCAGCCTCAACGGAACGTTTGTAAACGGGACGAAATTTGGGGGCCGAGAGCATCGGCAATCCCCCGAAGAGGCTATGCGACAACCACATCCCGAGGTCGATATCAGGAACGGAGATCGAATCAGTGTTGGCGACACGGTTTTCGAAGTCACCATAGACTGTCCTGCGTCCTGCCGCTGTTGCGGCACGGAAATCCCGGAGGCTTTCCTCTCGGTCTGTCGACGTGAGGGCAATTCCTACCTGTGCCCTCAGTGCTCCGACAAACCGGAGACGATCTTGGCTCAACCTTCTGAAGCAAGCCAAGCCAAATGCAGGCAATGCGGCAAAGACGTCTCGGCCGAGCTTGGGGCAAGAATCCGTGGAGACTACATTTGTGAAGCATGCCGAAAAGGACTGGAAGCCAACCCCGTGATGGCGTTGGCGAATGCGCTTCTTGATAAGTATAAGAATGCAGGCCCTCTTCAGGCCGGGCCGAGTGAGATACCCGGCTACGAAGTCATGGAACTGCTTGGTCAAGGTGGAATGGGTTCCGTCTATACTGGAAAGCGAAAACGTGACGGAGCAACGGTGGCCATAAAGGTCATGTTGTCAAAGATAGCCGTGGATCCCCGGTCGCGTGAGATGTTTAGTCGTGAGGTGGAAACGACAAAAGGGTTGCGCCATACCAACATAGTGGAACTCTTCGAACACGGTTCCGCAGGAGCAGCCTTCTACTTTGTCATGGAGTATTGTGCCGGAGGCAACGTTGACGATCTGAGAATCAAAAGAGGTGGGAAGCTGTCCCTGGAGGAAGCTTTTCCGCTTATGCTGCAGGCCCTGGAGGGACTTTCGTTCGCACACGCAAACGGGTACGTACACCGGGACATTAAACCGCAGAACATCTTGATAGGGGGGCACGAGTCGAAGACCGCCAAGATAGCGGATTTCGGCCTGTCAAAGAACTTTGAAAAAGCCGGCTTCTCCGGCATGACCGTCACCGGAGCTACAGGAGGGACGCCTCTGTTTATGCCCAAGGAGCAAGTCATCAATTTCAAATACGTTAAACCTGCAAGTGACGTTTGGAGCATGGCGGCCACGTTCTATTCGGTGCTTGTCGGTCATTCACCGTACGATGTTCGCGTGGGAGACGCGCCCTTGGAAGTAGTGCTGAAGGGGAGGATCATTCCCATACGAGAACGCGATCCCGCGATTCCAAAGCAGCTTGGAAAAGTCATGGATAAGGCTTTGAGTGTGGACCATGCCGGACGCTACCAGCATGCCGGCGAGTTGTTGGATGCCCTCAAGAAAGCATGCTGAATCGGCCACAAGGACTTCGCCGGCCCCTGTGACCATACGTTGCGGTCGGACTCGAGGGAGTTGCGATGAACTCACTACAGGCTACAGGCTTGAGCGACATAGGCGCTGTTAGAACTCATAATGAGGATGCATTCGCAGTTCTCCAGCGACAGGGTCTCATACTGGTCTCCGACGGCATGGGAGGACATAGCGGGGGACGCTTCGCATCAGCCGAAGTAGTCGAAAACGTATCGCGACTCGTACGGAGCCGCCTGGCAAACGATGGACCGACCGGCCATGACGCAACTCGTGATACACTACGGAACGCAATTGCCGAGGTGAATCTTCGAATCTGGGATATTGGGAGGAACCAATCCCACTTGGCCGGGATGGGTGCCACCCTCGTCTTGGCGTTTTTTCGGGAAAAGCACGTGTTCATAGCAAACATGGGGGACAGTCGGGCATACCTGTATAGAAACGGACGACTAACGGTTCTCACGGAAGACCATTCCGTTGTCGGACTGCTGCTCAGAGAAGGCGCAATCAGTTCCGAGCAGGCCAAGGATCATCCGGCGAAAGGGCAACTATCCCGCTATATGGGAATGGGCGGAAATGTATTTCCCGACGTTACTTCTCTCCCTCTGATTTCGGGCGATCGCTTTCTGCTGTGCAGCGACGGGCTTCACACTGATTTGTCGGACACCGCCATACAAAGAATTTTCGACCGACGCGGTGGACTTGAAGAGACATGTCGCCGGCTTGTACAAGCAGCTCTTGAAGCCGGCGGTAGTGACAACGTTACGGCGATCACGGCTGAATGGCGGGATAGCGCGGTAGTCGATCGTCAAGGATAGTCGCCCGTTGAACGAGACCCAATGGGGGCCCCTCGCTTGCATGGTAATCCCCCCCATCGTGATTCCGCGCCGTTGCGGCTATCCCGGTGAACGATCACCTTACTCAATGAGGTGGGACGATGACTTTTTCAGTGACCTGCCCGGGTTGCGGAACCACGTATGGGAACATCAACCCTCAGAAAGTTGGAATGGCGGCCCGGTGCAAGAAATGCGGAAAAAAGTTCCGTATTACGCACCCCTCCGTCAAAGCAACAACACCTGGGGAAACGATTCCCGCACCAGTGAAGATCACCGGTGAGACCACCGAAGCGATGCACACTTCCGTCCATCTCGTTGACACGGCCACGGCACTCAGTGAATCATCTCCACGTTCAGGCGCCACGGACAGCTTAGCGCGACGCGACCAAACAGAGAATCAAGGGACACCTCAACCTACCGTCTTCAAAAAGGATGCAGATTATTCAGGGCCGGGCACTCGCCGAACGGAAAGACAAACCGTTCCGGCTTCCGTTTCAGGGGACGACCCGACGCGTTTGGCTCCAGTGGCGTGCGCTGCGGGAACCGTTTTGCAGGACTCAGGAGATCTAAGGCCGTCACGTACCCAAAGAGACGCCGAAAAGAGCAAGGTAAATGCACGGCAAACCGTGTACGCCGGAAAAGTGGTCAATGCGAGCGATATCAACAGAGCCGCACAAGACGTGGCTTTCGACTGGCGGATCGGCGAAACCATCCTGGGCCTTTACAAAGTTACAGGAATGCTGGGCGAGGGCGGCATGGGCCGAGTGTACAAGGTCGAGCATCTGGGATGGAACATGGAGTTGGCGGTTAAGACGCCCAAGCAGGAGTTAATGGCAATTCCGGGAGGAGCGGAAGATTTCGTCAGAGAAGCGGAAACCTGGGTGAACCTCGGACTGCACCCGAATCTGGTTTGTTGTTATTACGTGCGAAACCTGGGAGGCATTCCCAGGGTTTTCGCGGAATACGTGGAAGGGGGAAGCCTCTCGGAATGGATTCGGACGAGGAAACTCTACGAAGGGGGGGCCCAAGCAGTACTCGCACGAATTCTTGACACGGCCATCCAGTCCGCGTGGGGTTTGCATTTTGGTCACGAGCAAGGAATCGTTCATCAGGACATGAAGCCGGCCAACGTTATGATGACGAAGGACGGAACGGCCAAGATAACCGACTTCGGACTGGCGCGGGCAAGGACATCCCGACCCGACGCGCATGTTCCAAACCGGGCCGGGCATACCATGTTCGCACCGGGCGCGGGTGCTTATACGCCCCTATATGCCTCGCCCGAACAGGTGCAGGGGCTGGCCATAAGCCGAAAGAGCGATATCTGGAACTGGGCGGCCGGTATTGTCGAGATGTTTGCAGGGGATACGTTTTGGGCTTCCGGACTAGCGGTCGGGGAGTTCTTCCGGGAATTCACGGCTAACTGGTCTCCCGATGAAATAGCTCCACGTCCCCCTGATCTCCTTGTCAAGCTCCTCAAGAGGTGCTTCCAGCAGGCACCCGAAGACAGACCCGCAGATATGAAATATATCGTAAGGGTTCTTTCCAGGGTGTTCAAAGAAGAGATCGGCCGGAGTTATCCGAGAACCGAACCCAAGAGAGGCCTGGCCACGGGCGATATTCTCAACAACAAAGCCATGTCGCTCCTTGATCTGGGGAAGATGCCCGAAGCTCTGAAGGCATGGAATGAAGCACTCAGGGTGCAACCGTACCACCCTCAGGCCACCTATAATCGGGGACTTATTCGTAGGCGTTTGGGGACCTCCGATGAGGTCTCTCTTCAAAAAGAGATTGAGAATATGGCCGAGCGTCAGGAAGGCCATTGGAGGGCTCAGTACCTCACTGCGTTGGTCTTCTTGGAACTGGCCCACTACCAGCCTGCTCTGAAGTTGTTGGAATCGGTTTCAGAAGTTCAACCCCATGAGCGTGATGTTCGTCAGGCCCTTGATTTAGCCCGGCAAGCAGTTGACAGACTCGGGAGGCACACCGGGCAATTGTCTGAAGGGACCGACATGCCTCATGTGCTCGATTATCATGCCCCGCTTATGATGTCGCGGTTTCAGGAAAGTGAAGAGACGTATCGCTATAGGGCGGAGTTTGAAGAGCATATGATGATGGGCCGAGCCGCGCTGGACGCCAAGAAGGCACCCTTAGCGGCCAATCATGTGAGGAAGGCCAGATCGGTGCCCGGATGCCGCGTGAATCCCTCCGCTTTGGAATTGTGGGGCAAGCTGTGCCGTATTCTACCCCGAAAACGGGTGGAAGGCGGATGGGAAAAGCAGTCTTTGAAAGGCCATGAGGGCCCGGTAATCGGTGTGGATATCAGCATGGACGGTTCCCGTGCCGTATCCTTGGGACGAGACGGTGCGTTGAAGCATTGGGATTTGAAGAAAGGCACGTGTATTAAGACCATTGTCACCTCTTCCGGAGACGAGGCATCCGTAAGACTGAGTCACAGGGGATATCATGCCCTTATTCAATCCGATAGGACTTTCCGTATCTGGAATCTGACCACGGGCGAGTTAAACGGAACGTTCCAGGCAGAGTCCTTAAGTCTTGAAGGTAAGTTCCGCGGACATGTCGCCGGGCGATTTCTGAAACTCCAAGATCCTAACTCTCATTCAACAATTGATACCGTGGAGCTTCCCGACGGTCGGTTCTTCTGTCTGAGTCAAGACGGTCAACTTGTCTTTTCCGTAAGCAAAGGAGTTAAGCTCGGAGGAGGCCGGGCTTCCGCCGACCTGAATCAAGATGGTGAACTCGATTTTTCCGTGCATTACGACACCATAGCCTTCACGGACTACAAGGCCGGCAATGCGGTCCGTGTCCTCGAAGCACATTACGGAGAAGTGCTGTCACTGGTTTTGAGTCCCTCCGGTACACATCTCGTGTCGACCGGCAGCGACCGTGCCGTGAGACTATGGGCTATCGATTCCGGTCGCCCGGTTCTGGAATTTCAAGCCCACCAAGAGGCCGTCACGTGTTCGTGCGTAAGCGTCAACGGAGCCTATATTCTGTCCGGCAGTTCCGACAAGACAATCAAGATGTGGGAGTTGGAAAACAAACAGTGTGTTACTACGCTCGACGGTCATGAGGACACTGTGACCTGCGTTGCCTTGAGCCTCGACGGTTTGACCGCAATCTCGGGCGGATCGGATGGGGCGGTAAAAGTCTGGGCGTTGGACTGGGAACTGGAAGACATGCCGTGTTCCGTTTCGGATCGCCGACTCGACCCCTACCTTTACGAGTTTGTCTGCGGTGAAGGACGCTTCAGAAGGCCGGCAGGCTCAAGATCCGTGAAAAAGAACCCGGCCGCTGTTAGGGAACTCCTCTACGTCCTTGCCTGCGCGGGATTCGGGGCATTGGAACCCGATGTTCTGAAACAACGAATTCGGAAAATGCCACGAAAGCGCAAGCGCGCGATCAAGTCGGAGCAGCCCGGTTTCCCGGAAGATTCACGGAATCAGCGAAACGCAGATACAGAGATACCCCGGGAGATTATCGTCAAGCCCCGGACCGGAAATCGCTTACAAGAAATACGTCGGTTTCTCGTACGCTTCAAGCACGCGTTTCTTGCGGTGATAATGCTTTCGCTTGTCGTCATTGGAATATCAGTGGTGAACTATGTATCTTCTCGTCTCCCTGATGCAAAGAAAAGTCGTGGAGTTTCTCCCACCGGCACCCAAAACACGGGACGCTTGGAAATCACCACTGTTAAGCCTCGGGTGCATGTCTCATTGTCGATTGACGGCGGTCCCTACCGCTACGTGGGAACCACCGGATTAGACGGACAGATTGTTGTGGATCAAGTGCCCATGGGCGCTTTTGTAGTGGTACGACTGGAGAAAAGAGGTTGTGGAGAGGAAACGACTCATTTCTGGTTTCCTAAGAAGAATCCCGGTTATACGCACGTCCTGCCTGTCATTCGACTATGCCCGGACTAAGTGCCGCAGTTCATAGCTACGGTCGCGTATTCCGGACCGAGTGGACGCTGGATGAATTCAACGTTTAGCATGCATCATACACGCAAGCCGCCCTGTGATCTTCCGTCAAGGGAGGGAAGTCGTCCCTCCCTCGGGGACATGCATTCCGGGGACATGACCCGATTTGCCGGAGCGAAGCGGAAGGACACAAATCGGGATCGTGTCCCCGGAATGCAAATGAGGTGGGATGATGGCTCTATCAGTGACGTGCCCGGGTTGTGGAACCACTTATAAGAACGTCAATCCGCAGAAAGTCGGAATGGCGGCCCGGTGCAAGAAATGCGGCAAGAAATTCCGTATTACGTCCCCCCCCGTCAAAGCTGCAACAGGTGGGGAAACGATTCCCGCGCCAGTGAAAATCCGCGGTGAGACCACCCAAGCCATGGACACTTCCGTCCATCTCGTTGACACGGCCACGGTACTCAGCGAATCATCTCGACGTTCAGGCGCCCCGGAAACTCTGGTAAGCGGTCGAGCACGGACCCAAGGGACAGCCGGAACTACCGTCTTCAAGAGGGAGGCGGCACCTTCCGGGCCGGGCACTACGCAAATGAAAAGGCAAACCGTGCCGGCTCGCGTTTCCAAGAATGACTCTACACGTTTATCACCACAGCCGAGACCTCCGGGAACCCTGTTGCAGGACTCGGGAGATCCAGGGCCGGCACGTACCGTAAGAAGGGCCGAGAAGAGCGAGGTAAATGCACGGCAGACAGTGTACGCCGGGAAGGTGGTAAATGCGAGCGATATCAACAGAGCCGCACAAGACGTGGCTTTCGACTGGCAGATCGGCGAAACCATCCTGGGGCTTTATAAAGTCACCGGAATGCTGGGCGAGGGCGGCATGGGCCGTGTGTACAAGGTTGAGCATCTGGGATGGAACATGGAGTTGGCGGTCAAGACGCCCAAGCAGGAGTTAATGGCAATTCCGGGAGGAGCGGAAGATTTCGTCAGAGAAGCGGAAACCTGGGTGAACCTTGGATTACACCCGAATCTGGTTAGTTGTTATTACGTGAGAAGCTTGGGAGGCATTCCCAGAGTTTTCGCGGAATACGTGGAAGGGGGAAGCCTCTCCGAATGGATTCGGACCAAGAAGTTGTACAAGGGCGGTTCTCGTGCAGTACTCGCACGAATTCTTGACACGGCCATCCAGTCCGCGTGGGGTTTGCACTTCGGTCACGAGCAAGGAATTGTCCATCAAGACATGAAGCCGGCCAACGTTATGATGACAAGGGACGGAACGGCCAAGATAACCGACTTCGGACTGGCGCGGGCAAGGACATCCCGGTCCGACGCACATGTGCCGGATCAGCCCGGCCATACAATGTTCGCACCGGGTGCCGGTGCCTATACGCCACTATATGCCTCGCCCGAACAGGTGCACGGGCTGGCCATAAGCCGAAAGAGCGACATCTGGAACTGGGCGGCCGGTATTGTCGAGATGTTTGCAGGGGATACGTTTTGGGCTTCCGGACTAGCGGTCGGGGAGTTCTTCCGGGAATTCACGGCTAACTGGTCTCCCGATGAAATAGCTCCACGTCCCCCTGATCTCCTTGTCAAGCTCCTCAAGAGGTGCTTCCAGCCGGCACCCGAAGACAGACCCGCAGATATGAAATACATCGTGCGGGTTCTCACCAGAGTTTTCAAAGAAGAGATCGGCAAAAATTACCCGAGAACCGAACCCAAGAGAGGCCTGGCAACGGGCGATATTCTCAACAACAAAGCCATGTCCCTCCTTGATCTGGGGAAGATGCCCGAAGCTCTGAAGGCATGGAATGAAGCACTCACGGTGCAACCGTACCACCCTCAGGCCACCTATAATCGGGGACTTATTCGTCGGCGTTTGGGGAGCATCGACGATGCTTCTCTCATCAAGGAAGTTGAGGACATGGCCGGGCGCCGGGACGGTCACTGGAGGGCTCAGTACCTCATTGCGTTGGTCTTCTTGGAACTGGCCCACTACCAGCCTGCTCTGAAGTTGTTGGAATCGGTTTCAGAAGTTCAACCCCATGAGCGTGATGTTCGTCAGGCCCTTGATTTAGCCCGGCAAGCAGTTGACAGACTCGGGAGGCACACCGGGCAATTCTCTGAAGGGACCGACATGCCTCATGTGCTCGATTATCATGCCCCGCTTATGATGTCGCGGTTTCAAGAAAGTGAAAAGACGTATCGCTATAGGGCGGAGTTTGAAGAGCATATGATGATGGGCCGAGCCGCGCTGGACGCCAAGAAGGCACCCTTAGCGGCCAATCATGTGAGGAAGGCCAGATCGGTGCCCGGATGCCGCGTGAATCCCTCCGCTTTGGAATTGTGGGGCAAGCTGTGCCGTATTCTACCCCGAAAACGGGTGGAAGGCGGATGGGAAAAGCAGTCTTTGAAAGGCCATGAGGGCCCGGTAATCGGTGTGGATATCAGCATGGACGGTTCCCGTGCCGTATCCTTGGGACGAGACGGTGCGTTGAAGCATTGGGACTTGAAGAAAGGCACCTGTATTAAGACCATTGTCACCTCTTCCGGGGATGAGGCATCCGTAAGACTGAGTCACAAGGGATATCATGCCCTTATTCAATCCGATAGGACTTTCCGTATCTGGAACCTGACCACGGGCGAGTTAAACGGAACGTTCGAGGCGGAGTTCTTGGGTCTCGACGGTAAACTTCTCGGACACGTCGCGGGGCGATGCCTGACACTCCAGGATCCTGCCTCCCATTCAACGGTTGATACCGTAGAGCTTCCCGGCGGTCGCTCTTTCTGTCTGAGTCAAGATGGTCAACTCGTCTTTTCCGTGCACGACGACACCATTGCCTTCACGGACCACAAGGACGGCAATACGGTCCGAGTCCTCGAAGCACATGACGGAGGAATACTGTCACTGGCTTTGAATCCCGCCGGTACACATCTCGTGTCCACCGGCAGCGACCGATCCGTGAAACTGTGGGCAATAGAATCGGGGCGCCGGGTGCTGCAATTACAGGCCCACCGGGAAGCCGTCACGTGTTCGTGCGTAAGCCTCAACGGAGGCTATATTGTCTCCGGCAGTTCCGACAAGACAATCAAGATATGGGAGTTGGACAATAGACAGTGTGTTGCTACGCTCCAGGGTCATGAAGACACTGTGACCTGCGTAGCCCTGAGCCTCGACGGTTTGACCGCAATCTCGGGCGGATCGGATGGGGCGGTAAAGATCTGGGCGTTGGACTGGGAACTGGAAGACGTGCCGTGTTCCGCTTCGGATCGCCGACTTGACCCCTATCTTCACGAGTTTGTTAGTGGTGAAGGACGGTTTAGAAGGCCGGCAGGCTCAGGATCTGCGACCAAGAGCCCGTCCGCGTTCAGGGGACTTCTCTACGTCCTTGCCTGCGCGGGATTTGGCGCCCTGGAACCCGAGGCGCTCAAGCAACGAATTCGGAGAATGCCGGCCAAGTGGATGCCCGTTGTCCGGCCTGAGAGTGTGCGCAAGACGGAGGTACCGGTGCGACCAATCCCGGTGAGCGCGGACATAGGGAGTGCCAAAGGAATCCTTGATGCGCCTTCATCGAAGAGCTCTTTGGGACTTGTCAAGTACGCCGCTGCTGCGGCTGTACTGCTTGGGCTTATCGCGCTGGGAGTGTCCGTAATGCGCGAGAGCATCGGCCTCCCCGGTACCAAGAATACGGGGAATTTGGAAATCGACGCCCTACAGGCCGGCGTGCGAGTATCTCTATCGATTGGTAACGGGCCGTACCGTCACTGGGGAACCACTGGAGCAGATGGAAGAGTTCTGCTCAAAGGCGTGCGGGCAGGAGCTTTTATAGTGATAATGCTGGAAAAGGAAGGTTTTCGAACAAGGACAACCCACTTCAACTTTCCCGTGAATGCAGTCGGCAAGACGCACGTCTTGCCTCCCATTCGAATACGCCCGGACTAGAGCGTAAAAGGAAGATGGAGCCCATTGGAAACAGCGGGGAAGTACGGTTCTCCGGTGCCCCGCAAGTGAGATAGTCCGCTCCCGACCCAACAGCCTGAAGAAGGCGACAAATGCCGAGCGATAATGTCTTAGACGCCGGCCGTATTCTCAGAACCACCCGGCACTACAAACGAGTGGCACGGAGATCAGAGGGATGACGACATGAAACGATTACCCACTATAGACCTGATCTTTGAATTGGCGGCACGGGAAAGTATTGCCTCCGAGTACGAATATATCGAACCGTCGCACCTGCTGACGGCAATACTCGAGATTTCCCAAATCGACGCCGGTCTTGTTAAAGGCAAATTGGACGATCCGTATCTTTCGTCGCTGCTTCTGGACGAATTGGATGAGGTCGGGACCATACTCAGGCGCAACGGGACCGATCCGGCCGAGCTTGTCAAACAGGTCCGGGATTCCCTCGGCCGAGGCGGATCTCCTTTTCAAGGCGGCACCATTCACCGATCGGCGGATTCCAAAGAAATGTTCAAAAGAGCTGCGAGCCTGGCCGTGGAAAAGGGGGCAACCTTTATGAACGCGGCTCACCTACTCCAGGTCATTCTTGAACGTAAACAGAGAGACGGCCCTCCCGCACCGGATGCGGGTCGAGCGGAGGATTCTGTTGCCGACAGCATCGTTTTGGAACCTAACAGCGCCTTGGAAGTGGAGGTGGTGGAAGAACAGCCCATCGGTGTAGATCCCGATCCCGTGAATCTCGTCGAGACCGCCCAGCGGTTGAGAAAGGAACTACAGGAGATTGTATTCGGACAGGACCAGGCATTAATCACGTTCCTGGACTCCTTGTCGTCATCTGAAATCCTTGCCGGTGTGGAATCGGAACGGAATCGTCCAAAAGCGGCATTCCTCTTTGCCGGGCCTTCGGAGGTCGGGAAGACCCATCTCGCCCAGTGCACGGCACGTATCCTGAACAAGCCCTTCAAGCGCATTGACATGAGTTCTCCGGAGGACCCGCAAGCCGCTGGACTGTTGGCCGGGGTGCACCGGAACGTGGACGGATGCAGGCCGGGTATCATGACGGATTTTGTGGCTCGAAATCCGGACTGTCTCATAGTGGTGCGTAGGATAGAAAATGCCGACCCGGGCGTAGTGCGTCTGTTGACCCAAGTTCTTGAGGAGGGAGTACTGGAGGACCAATTCACGGAACAACCCGTGAGTTTTGCGAAGGCCGTAATAGTCTTTACGACACAAGCCGGTAAGGCACTGTACGAAAACCCCGGTCCCTCCGCGGCATACTCTGCGGAGTTTGACCGACACAGGACGCCGGTGATGGATCTCCTGAAAGCAGAGCAGGATCCGGTGACCGGAAGACCCGTCCTTCCCCAAACCTTGTTTCTCAGGGGATTTGACGTCATTCCCATTGTATTCACTCCCCTCAGTGTTAATGCATTGATTGACGTGGCGGAAGCCGAGATGAATCGAATGGGAGCGCTTCTTGAAAAGCAATACGAGAAGAGAATAGAACATGGGCCTGATGTGCCTCCATGCCTCGTTCTGCGGGAAGGTATCCATGCAAATGCCGGAACGCTGAGGTCCGAAGTCGAGGCATTTGTCAAGACGGAGATTTTCAACTTCTTCAAGATGTGCCGATCTGAACGACTTCAGAAACTCATGCAATCGACCCAACGGATTCTCTTCAAATTGGATGAAGAAACTACATGTCCGCACGAGGTGGTCTCACTTCTCACGCCCCCCGTCCCCGGAGTTCTGCTGGTTGCGGACCCGGAAATTGAAGCGTTATGGATCGAGTCAATAACCGGTGTTGAGTGGATAGTCCGGCGAGATGGAACCGATATTGACAGCCTCCTTCAAAGCAGGGAAATAGATCTCGTTCTCATCGACCTCATGGTCGGAGCAACAGCGACGGATGGTTCTCCCGAAACCTCAGGAGGCTTGACTATGTTTCAATTCGATTACGTGCCCTGGGCCGCGTCCGGAGTGGCATTGGGAAGGCAAATCCTCTCAACCGTTCACCAAACCGGGAGCGACCTACCCTGCTTCCTGATTTCGTATACCGACGCAGACCACGTCCCCGGTCGCCCCACGGTCGACTACGAACTCCTCTCTGCATGCATCCAATCGGGACAAGTGCAGGGTGTTGTTGAAACGGGGTTTGTTTCCGGGGATTTAAGTACTGCCGAGGTAGAGAGAGTTAAGCTCGAGCGGAGAATCAGAGAATTGGCCCGAGGCATTCACCTTGAGCGGACAATGCGTCACGGGGATTATCGTGGAAAGGTCCTGTCCTTTGAGACCGCACCATCTGTATCCCCGAGGGAACAAACCATTCGGATAAGACTTAGGAACCTCAAACTTCTATCCATCACTCCCATGCTCGATCCAGCCGATCATGTGAGACCTCGAGAAGGTCAACGGCTTCCAATCTCGTCCGATCAAGAGCCTGCCGGGACCTCGGCGGCATTCGTGAGGTCCCCGTTAAGTGAGCCGCTTCCGGCGGAAGCTCAAACCGAAAGACCCATTGGCGAGACGCATTTGGATGAAGTGCGCCACGAAAGCCCTGAACCGGAACCGATGCGGCATGACCTTACCCTTGAGTCTCCCCCGTACGATCATTCGGAAGTTGAGCGGGAATCGGCGGTGATTCCGGAAACGCCGCGGCCCGGCAATGAAGCGGACTCCCTGGAACCGGGCCCCATCGCGGATGACGAATCTGACGAGCACGGAGAAAGCCTCGCGTCCGAGCCGCCTGAGCAGGGAGGCGAAACGCGAGAGCCGGAATCGGTTTCGGACGAGGACGAGTTTTCGTGGGATTGACGAGACTTGAGATTCCACCTGAAAGTCGTCCCCTATGCGACACCGATCTTCGCCGTGAATACCGCGGGCATCCGCGTTCGGCGCGGGACCCTACGATCCTGATTCGTAGGGACACCCCCCTGTGGGTGCCCGGGCAGGCGCAGGGAGAGTGTCCCAAA
The DNA here is from genome assembly GCA_963675835.2 of Desulfomonilaceae bacterium. Lineage (GTDB taxonomy): Bacteria > Desulfobacterota > Desulfomonilia > Desulfomonilales > Desulfomonilaceae > JAVHLK01. The sequence goes on along the minus strand of CAXXIU010000024.1, from coordinate 44,278 downwards.
ACCCTCGGCGCAGCGGAGATCGTGGCACGATGATAACGTATGTCACAGTAAATCCCCCTTTGCTAAAGGGGGGGACTGGCTCTTACCCCCCTTTGAAAAAGGGGGGCAGGGGGGATTTTTCACTTCGGTTCACTTCATCGTGGCACGATTCACTTCGAACCGACAGTTTTGAGACACGCTCCTAGGAGTCCGCCCAGAACTTGGTCTTGTATTCGTCAAGCAGAGTCCTCAACGCTGCGCTTTCTTCTATGGCCGACGTGGAGGCCGACGAAATCCCTGCATTTGCTATGAAGAGGTTCTCAAGCCTCTTTAGCCATTCCGCCATCAAGGTTTCCCCGGGGAAGCCGTACCCTTTCACCGCGGGGCACGTACCGCCCGTCTCGGCAACCTCCGGGGGAGGGCCGCCGAGAAAACCCACAAAATTGCCGATGAGCTGTGCGACACGGAAAGCCTGAGCCTTCTTGTGACGCCCGGGGTCTTGCCCCCGGAACGCTCCCGCGCTCATCTTGGCAATGGCGACGGCCGGCGATTCCCGACCATTGTCCTCCATTAAAGCCGCCTTAACGATGGTATCCGTAACAGATCGAAACCATTCGGCGCTCAAACCGGTGAGATCGAGAAGGTAGGCATCGTTTTCCAGTTCGGCCAGCGTCGACTCCCACGTCTTGATGACCAGATCTGCAAAACGGCCGGCCTCGGCAGGCATCGGTTGACCTTGCGGAAAAGAATCGCCGTTTGCGGGAGGGGCTTCATTCTCAGGGACCTGACGCACCCTCACGGGCCTTCGTCTCCTGACTCCGCCCACTGCAACATTGCCCGGTTGCGTTCCTCCGCCTTGTAATCGTGAATCCTCCCCGGGTCGAAGTGCGTGACCGGATCGTCTCTTGAAGGCTTCGTCGAACAATCCTTCTATCTGACGTTCCTTGAGCCCCAGTCTTTGCAGGACATGGCCGAAAACCGGTGTCTCGTACTCCTGTTCATCCATCTCTTTACACCTAAGGTCCGCTTCCTTCTTGGCCTTTTCAAAAACATCCTCATCCAGAAGGTATGACATACAGATGCCTTCGAGATCGGAATAGAGTCTTTCCAGTTCTCGATTGAGCATCCCGCGCTTCTGGTCGGGATGCAGTCCGAGGCCCAGTTGTTGTTTGAGATATCGGATGCCGTCGCTTCCCGGTGTGGCCACTTCCGACCAGCTTGTCCGGACGTCGTTGAAATGGCTCTTGACCAGTGCATTGTCCATGTAGTACGGGAGTAATTGCCGGAGCCATTCGTCATAGCCCGGTCGATACTTTTCAGTATTGCCCTCCTTAACGTAAGCCACCTGGTCCACATTCGGGTTTCTGACCCAATAGCAATTGGTGAAAGCGCCCCGACGGTCCCACTGCATGCTCCAGTTTTCTGCAGTTGTGCCCGTGCGCCCGTAGAATTCCTGGAAGCCGGTATACAGTCTGCTCTCCCATCGTACCGGTGAAGCAGGATCTGCTGCGCCCCCTTTCTTTTCCAGAATTCTGTCAAACTTGGTAAACGCAACGTACAACGTCACCGGTTTGTCCTGTCTCTCAGCCGATGAGATTCCATGGGTCTGAGCGACCCATTTGTGAACCAGCGGCGGCAGACTCTTGGCATTAGGTTTGCCGCTGTCACAACATAACACCAGGCTGTTCACATCACGCTTATCAATATATCTTTCAAATAAATACGCTATCTTTCCTCTGAGGAAGACCTCCGACAGCGGATCGGACTGGTCGTCTCCCTGTTCCGGCTCAGGGTCAAGATTCTCTGGAGAGAATCCGGCCCCCCGTGCTCTCGCCCCCGGAAAATCAAGCACATCGCAGTAGTGCATGAATTCCGGTGCATTGTCCCGCTTAACCTGTAACGTCACCTCTTTGGTGAGGGCCCACAACAGACTCTTGGGTATAGGAGAAGTCTTTCCGGACACAGGCTCCTTAACTCGCACGGCGCCGGGCACACTACCGTCGGGAGTCTCTTTGAGCTTCTTCACGGCTGTTCTGCCCTGGTTGTCAAGCCGCAGTCTATTCTTGAAGACCTCTGCATCCAGAATACTGTCATCTCTGGGAATAAGGCAATCGTCATTGGCCCAGATTTCCTCAGTGTTCAACATTCTCACGCTCTTGGCCAACCTACTGCAAAAACTAGTTAAACTGGCCATCTTCCCCCAGAGCCAAGACAAATGGCCTATCTGGATGTCAAAACTCTTCTTGATGCACTCCTCCGAGAGAAAGTCCCAAAAACCAAGTTCTTTGAGGAAGCCAAAGTAGTGGTAAGATTCGGGCCACTCGTTCGAGATGTATTCCTGAAGGTCCAGAACATCATCCCGGCTCAAGAATGACGGGGATTCGTCCGGTTGCATCCGGCATCTCTCCACCGATTGCCGGTAATCATCGGTGTCAATCTCTCCGACCCGCTTGCATTCGTGTCCAAACCCGTTCACGATGATCTTCACTAGATCGGTTCTTGTAAGTAACCTAAGACGAACGGGAAACGCTTCGTCCGGAACGTTGATTGGAACGCATGTGAATCTGGTCACCTGTGCGGTGCTCTCGCGGCCTCCTTCAGGATTGATGTCTTTCAGGAAATCCCGCACGCCGCTCTTTCCCAGCAAGATTTCAAGTTTTCCGCCCAGGTCTTTGGTAAGTTCACTCACCAGATAGGACTTGCCCGATTGGCTGTGACCAAAGACTCCCACGGTCATCGGATGGAGGGAAACCTCCTCGATGCCGGCGGCCGCCTTTTTGCGCTTATGGATACGGGAATGTAGCTTGCTCTTTTCTTTGTCGGACAGATGCGAGGAATCCGTCCATCGCTGCAGCCCATCAATGAGCCCAAGCAAATCCTTTGCCCGCCGCTGAACCTTCTTGTCGTTTTCGGAAGGAAAGACGTGCTCCACCATGATTTCTCACTCCCGTCAATCTGAGACCACAACGTTATAGGACGTGCTCTTCCCTGATGATTGGATCGCCTTGATAACGGCCCTGAAAGGACTTGTGCTGATCCAGCCGACTACCACCTTTGAGCCCACCGAGGTCAGTCCTTCTTGGGGCTCCATGAACTTAATGAAGTTCTGCGGATGATTGCGAACGACCTGGGGAGAACTCGGATCAATGCTGATGCTCCAGCGGGCCGAACTGTCCGGCGGATCGACCTCGAACACGGCTAGACGGGAGATCTTCATTCCCGGCGATCCCAAACGATCCCTTATCAGGACTGGACCGCGAGGTTTGGCCGGCCCCATGGGACTTGACACCGGTGCCGGAGTTCTCTTCTCAAGTTTCTTGGGGCGGTAGCATCCGCACGTTTCATTCCAAACCCATACCTTTCCGTCCAGACCGTACAGATCCTTGGGCAAGGTACCGTAGATAGTCTTTATCTTAGGGTCGTCGACTCTCATTGAACGCCAATGTCCCGTGGTTTCGTCCCAGTACCAAATCACATTAATCTCTTGTGGGGTTCCGGAATCGGGGGCACCGGGCACAATAGGGGTCCGACATTTTGTCATACAGGCGTCGAGCTTCTTGGCCGTATCTTTGAGATCATTCTCTCGTTTCTCGGCAAGCTCTCGGCACTTCTGAAGCTCTTTGCCGAGTCTTTCAATCTCCTTGTCCTTGCGGCCGCATTCTCGCACCGAGGCTTCTTGTCCGCTCAATGTCTTTTTGAGTTGCTTCAGTTCTTCCTGCAGCCGCTTGGATCTCTCAACACATGTTAAGTATTGCTTCTCGCACGTACGAAATCGATCGTAGAAATAGTATGCCAATGCCCCGAAAATCAACGCGGTAAGAAGAACCAGCAACGCGCAGATCCACCAGCGGGATCCACCGGTCGGCGGAGGCGAAATGGCTTCCCGTCGAGGCGGCAGAGGTGTTCCGCCGCCGCTTCCTTCACCGGGTTCCGTCTCCGGTTCCCTTATCCCCACTTTGGGCGGTACTCCCGCCGGCGGTCCCGGCGCGAATTGGGGTGCTTGGACCTTTTCCGACACGGGCTCGTCCTTGAACGCTGCGGTACGCATTGTCGGCTCCGGGCCGTCTTGTACCAAGCCCCATCCGGTGACAACCGGCTTTCCTCCAAGTACAAAGATGAAGTCATCATGAGGACTCCGTATCTTCCGGATTACCTGGCTTAGCTCACGGCCGGCGGCACCTTGCCGTTGTGCTTCCGTCTGGAGAACTCTTATCGCCGCGTCCACCTGCCGTCGTACGCGGACTTTCTCGTCTTCATTCAGGTCCGCAAAGGGCACTACGGTACCGCTTCCGGGTACTTTCCAAACAATCTGCCGTGGTGACGACCGGTCGCCAAGCTCAACGCGTCCGATCGGGAGAAGGCAGTCAAAGGAGGGAAGTTTGTCGGCAAAATCGGCTATGGCCGGATGCTCAAACAGCGGCTTGCCTGCATGGATTATCGAAGAATAGTTGGATAGCTGTTGTCGAATTATGGTGTCGCCCAATACCCACCTCCTCCAAGGACCTTCACAGGGTTACCTCGGCCTTCTGAAAGGGTTGCTTGGTCCTCGTGTTGAAAACGAAAAATGAGGCCGTCCTTGTCACCTTCGCACCGGAAGAAGGTGTGAACCCGGACAGTACGGCATGCCTGTCCGAATCGAAGAGTTGTCCTTCCTCATTGTGAAAAGAAAACATCTGAGACACCCTCGAAAGGTGTTCCGCCGCCAGGTTCAGAAGCCGGCCTCTCTCCGGTCCGTCATAATCCGTCACGTTCTGCAGGAACTTGCTTGCCATGACTACCAGGGCGTGAATGGGCACGTTCGGCCCCGGTCCCCCCTGAACTTGAGGGTTGGCGGCAGGAAGACTGAAAACGACTGCGTAACCGATCTTCACCATCACAGGTGGGGGCAGTTCGCAGATAAACCCGTAGAGAGGGGAAGCAACGCCAAAAGCTTCCTGCAGCTTGGCCGTTACGTCGTTAATCCCCGAATACTCGCTCTCTCGAATCCTTTGTTCCATCTGAAGCTTCTCATGAGCTATCTCACTCAACCGCACATTGAGTTGTTCTTTCTCTTTCTCCAACGCGGCCCGTTTGGCTTCGTTATCCTTGAAGGTAACTCTGTTCTCAGCTATGAGATGCTCGTTCAGCCTAATCTTCTCTTGCGCATCTACAAATCTCTTTTGCAGCAGACGAACTTTCGCAGTCAAGTCCTTGAAACGCAGCGCCTGTAAGGAGGCTCTTTCAACCCACTTCTTTCCGAAAGTCGCTTCAAGAAAATCCATCGCATGTCGGAAAACGTCGACCGCATCGAGGCCGGATGTCGTGCCGCCGGACGCCCTGGTGTCTTGACCGGCATTGTCCTGCTTGGAAATCTCGGGGCTCGGCCTTCCTTCTTTGCCCTGCAAAACGTTATCCGACTCGGACGATGAGACGACTGAACTCCTAACGGTCGATGTCTTTGCCTGTCCCTGCTCCAGCGCCTCCCCATTAAGACTTGGGACCTCCGTTTGCTTCTCCGAAAACAAGCCTCGGTCGCCTTGCGCAGCGGGTACGTTTTGTCCACTGACCGATTCACCTCGTCCTGACAAACCGTTCTCCTCATGGGGAGCTTCCTCCCATGAGAATACCATTTCATCGTCTTTAGCCATCTGCCTTTCCTCTGCTTCCCGACGTGAACCGGCAAGCCGCCGAAGAAGACCTCGTACTCCACGGCGGAAGTACGGCGACCGATTAACGAAACCGGCCCTGTCTTGCCGGCGGCGGCCTCCCCGCGTTCCGCGGGGTATCTTCCTCGAACGCGCCCGGCAGACGCCGTGACGCTGCCGCGTCTTTACGGAATGCGTGACCGTATCTCCGAAATCGAGTACTAAGTGCTCGGTTTCCCAAATACGGTCGAACATTTCTGTCTCGCCGGCGGCTCGGGTGGCGGCAAGAACAAGATCCGGGCACGGAGGCCCGAGAGCACCTGAACCGTAGGGTCCCGCGCTGAACGCGCGATGCCTGCCCCGGGCACCCACAGGGAAACCGTCTCAAAAGTCGGTACGTGATGCTAATCGTGGCATCCCGCGTTCTGGGCGGGATTGGGTATGCTGCAACAAATCCCCCCTAACCCCCCTTTTTCTAAGGGGGGAACCGGCTCTTACCCCCCTTTGGCAAAGGGGGGAAGGGGGGATTTCCACTCGAATCCACTCCATCACGGCACGATTCACTTCGCTCCGACAGTCTTGAGACACTCTCCAGGAGGGTGCCCCTACAGGTTAGGACCGTGGGGTCCCGCGGAACGCGGGATGCCCATAATCTTCAAGGGCGGGCGTCCGCCCACCGTCTCCCCGGCGCAGGCCGGAGTCCAGGAAAAAGAGACTGGTTCCCGGCCTACGCCGGGAAGACGGTTCGGCTTGTGCGGCCGTATTTAGGAACCGGGACACTAATCAACTCCGCAATAACCCGCATCCCGGTTCGTGCCTCGCCGCGGTCAATAGACCGAACCTTGGTCCATCCAGAAGAGGTCGTCCTCCAACGTTCTGAGGTTCATCCTTAGGTTATCGAGTCTTTTGCCTTTCGAATCAACCGCCTGAACAATGGAGATGTCGCTTTTGTCCTTTGCTCCCTGTCGCATGGTGAGAGATATGGGAGGAGTGTACTCCCCCAGTCCTCCAAAGGAAATCTCATAGAGCATGTTTGCATAACTGTCTTCACAATCGATTCTGCGCGCCCCAAGATAGGTAGTGCCCACCAGCCCCAGACGCTTGTTGGCACTGGGAAACAACATGTCTTTGTCCTTTACGAGCCTGTTGGATATTTGCCCGATGAATATGTCGCCCTTGTCAATCAGGTCTCGGTCGGATCGAATCGAGAACATGGGAAGCGACCGCAATTCTTCGGCGAAAAACCACAATGCAGCCCCGACGGCTACAACCGTTTTGGCGTCTTTGATGCAATCCCGTTGCAGGTCGAAGGGGTACCATCTGCCCGCGTCGAAGTTGGTTAACGACACGATTCTATGCGGAGGAACCGGGCAGAAGTCTACCATGATGTCTCTGATCTCCGGTAAGCGTGACATCTTCCCCGCGATTAACACCACATCGCAATTGTATTGGACGATTACCTCGGAGAATATACGGAAAGTCTGGTAGAAAGTCGTGTAGATCACTTCGTTGACTTCCTGTCGATCCATCTCCCATTCCGTTTCCTCCAAGATGGGATAAATACCCTTCTCCGTCCCTACTATCTCACTTAAGACGTCGGTAAAGAATTTCTTGATCGCGTCGGGCGGTGCCGGAGAAAACTCAAACTCGTAGAACTTCCTTACGAGAACGTCCGGTCCATCCTTGGATGCGGCATGATTTAGGTAACTGTATACCATTGGAATTAAGACCATATCCATGAATCTTTTCTTCTTCTCTATGAACTCGGGGGTATTGATGTGGTGCGGCAAACCAAACAAGGTCTCCAAGTGTTCGAGGCGAATCTCTCCCGGCCCGTACCATGTGTCCGCCCACTTCACCAGTCCCGGCAGCAATACATCTCTTATGAGGTTTTTCACCACATCGTCGCCGGCCACGCCGATTCCTTCCTGAAACAGTGACTGTGCATCCAATTGTGTTACCGCGCTCGTCGAGCGGTCCACATACTCCGTGATCATCAAATCGCTTGTACCACCTCCGATGTCCAGGCTTGCAACTCTGATGGAGTTTGTTCCTTGTTTGTGCGCGCCGGAGCGGGGTCGGCCAAGCGATTCGAAGAGCACTGCCCCGTCTCCCCCGAGTTTGTTCTTTATGGCCGAATAGAGGTAGACGAGCTGAACACATGTGGCTTCGTCATACTTCAGCACTATGGACGGCTTACGGTCTTCGGGCAATCCGAAAAACTTCCAAAACAGATCCACCCCATATGTCACTCTGCTCAGGTAGAGTTTTCGCTCTGCAGTCACCATTCCATTCGGAACGGTCACAACAAGAGACTTGAGGATACGCTTACTAATGGGCTCGGCCTTCTTTGCCCTGTAAGCCGGAGAATTCATGAAGCTGAAGGCCTGACATAACACCTCCAGAATGAAGAACGTCATTAAGGTGCAATGTGGATAACTTGGTTCTATTGGTATGGACGCCTTGGAAAGCCACTTGGGAGCACCGTCCTCGGCGATTTGCTCCAAGACGTCGCCCTTGATGACCGGAATGCTGCCGTCGTTGGTCTTTGCGCAGAAGTACCAGGGTGATGGATTAGGTGCTTCGGACCAGAGGTATCGCTTAGGAGAAGTCAGAGAGCACCTCCCGAACATTTGGGAGGACAGTTCGAATTCCGCCAGTTCCTGTCGGACGGCATTACCGATTCTCAGCACCGATGGGCTCCGAAAATTAGGGGTGTAAACGGTGGGATGATAATCACTGTCAAAAGGAGACGGCACAAACATGCAACGAGTTTCAAAAGGCTCGCTCCACACTCTGTTGGGTCGTCGCGGGTTCCTGATTTGAAGTTTTTCAAAAGCCGTTTCAGGCTTGAGCGGCTGCCCCGGATAGTTCTCAACCATTATCCCACAGGTCCTTGAGTTGCCTATATCGAGAAACAAGTGTACATCAAGCGGACTCCCCACCGCCTCACAGATCTCCAACGGCGGCAGGATGTTCTTGAGAACACCGAGCAGTGCAAGGAAGTGTGAATAGGCCGGATAGGCGTCGTGGGAACTCACCGGCTCAATATCCCGCCCCAGTTTCTCTATCCACAGCTTCAAGGAGGCCGAACTCCAAAAGGCCGGCCCGGTGGGGCTCAGGACAATGGGCTTGTTGAGATGTTGCTCAAGAAAAGGGCAGCAATCGCCCTCGGGCTTCTTGAACGCCGTCTGTGTGTCAACACACAGTATGAAATCATATACGTGGCCGTAGGAGCTCTGCTGACTGCTCAGTGTATAGAAAAGCCTCACCCAATCGTTGGACTCAATTTCATATGCACCGTCCCTGTGGTACCTGGCCGAGTAGGGAAGCGGCAACCACTTATCTCGGAATGCCTCCACCGCGGCAAGCCCCCGGATATCAAATGTCTGCTCAGGCGGTATAAGGTTGTTGTGGCTGTCGTAACACCCGGTTTCGTCTTCACGAGCGGGGGCTACGACAAACGGTGTGAATCTCTCGGCATTGAGGCGTTGGGATCTTTCTCCGGGAGAACAGAACCGCCTTGGTTGCTCCAACAGGCTCTCACTGAGTTGAACACGTTCCAATGCGACATACTGAAGACCTGTGCGCTCAAGAAGTCGATAACTCTGCTGATTTGACACCATCTACCCCCAAAAATACATTTCGATGAACTGAACCTCAATAACGTCCGGGTCCCTTATCCCCGCCGCACGGCAACGAACGGATCTTGGACCTTGCAGATAGACAGGAACCATGTTTAACAGGTCCCAAAGCTTGTCCGGCCTCACACACTTGTCTCAGATATATCAGAAGGACCTATGCGTTTCCCGCCCAACGCGCCGGGCTGTCGGGGGCCTCCGCATCGCTCTACAAAACACGTTTATCGTGTCAGGATACTTCAACTTGGGGCACCCGGTCAACGGCAAAAGGTCGGCGCGGGCCGACCCGGCAGATGCGAACTTTGGCTGCGACTCAAGCCGCCTTATGGACAGTCACCAAAGTCACAAGACTCGTCTGAGAATCTCCCAAATCCATAGGGATAATCAAATGGGGGATTTCGGTGTTATTACCGGCTTGACTGGATGCCGTGCATTGACTATTCTCTCTGCGTGAGTCGCATTTTCAGATCTTTTCTCGGAGATGTTTATGTCGGAGAACCAAAAGACCAGCCGGAAGGGTATAGCAGCCGTCTCGCAAATGAAGACGCTCATGTCGGATCACTTCCTGTCTCTTGACCGGGCGAAGAAAGAAGGAAGCCCCAAGGTGGCATGGTGCACATCCGTGGGGCCTGCGGAGCTGCTTCATGCCATGGGATTCCTCGTCTATTTTCCTGAGAACCATGGAGCCCTCTTGGGCGCCACTCGAATGGCCACGGATTGCATCCCCATCGCCAATTCGGTTGGCTATTCACCGGATATCTGCTCGTACCTGACTTCGGACGTGGGTTCGTACCTCAAGGGCGTGACCCCGCTGACCAAGAGCTATGGGCTTGAATCCGTACCCAAGGCCGACATTCTCGTGTACAATACGAATCAATGCCGAGACGTGCAGGATTGGTTTGCCTTCTACGCCCGTGAGTGGAACGTGCCGATGGTAGGCATTCACACCCACAGAACTATTCAGGCCGTAGAAGACTACCATGTCACGGACCTCGTCGCCCAGATGAAGGATATGGTTCCCGTGTTGGAGGAGGTATCCGGCAATCGTTTCGATATGGACAGGCTTCGGGAGGCTGTTCGTCTGTCAAAGGAATGCACTGTGCTTTGGAAGAAGGTTTTGGCATGCGGAGCAACAATCCCCGCACCGTTGACCTTTTTCGACGCTACAATACACATGGCTCCCGCAGTAGTGCTTCGCGGTTTGCCCGAAGCCGTGGAGTATTACGAACTCCTGCTCAAAGAACTGAACGAACGCATTGAGAACAAGGTGGCCGCTGTGGAAAACGAGCGCCATCGGGTGTACTGGGACGGTATGCCCATCTGGGGAAAGCTGCGGGATCTGAGCCAACAATTCATGTCGTTGAACACCAACATTGTCGCGTCGACGTACTGTAATAGCTGGATCTTTGACGCATTTGACCATGAGGAGCCTTTTGAATCCATGGCACGGGCGTACACTGAACTGTTCATCGTCCGGGATGAGTCGTACAAAGAGGCGTATATGGACGCATGGATAAGGGATTTCTCGGTGGACGGCGTGATTTACCACGATGCCAAGACATGTCCCAACAATTCCAACAGTCGTTACGGAATGCCCCAAAGGATGGCCAAAAGGCTCAAAGTGCCGACGTTGGTCATCAACGGCGACCTCAACGACCTTCGTTGCTACTCGGAAGAACAGACCAAGACCAACATTGAGGCGTTCATCGAACAGCTCGATGAGAAGGCTTAGTGTTCTGTGGCGCAATTAAGTAGGGGCAGGCCCCTGTGCCTGTGCCCAGGGGCTTGCCCCCGGAGATTGTCTCAAAACCCTGAAAACAATCAAAAGCATGCCACGATGGAGTGGATTCCAACCAAAATCCCCCCTGCCCCCCTTTGCCAAAAAAGGGGGGGGGTAAGAGCCGGTTCCCCCCTTAGAAAAAGGGGGGTTAGGGGGGATTTGCTGCAACATGCAATGCAATTGTGCCACGAATAGCATCGCGCACCGGCTTTTGAGACAGTTTCTTCCAGCCTGCCGAACCAGGGTTCGAAAACCGCAGGCTGGAAAGCCTGCGCCACACTGCAGATACTAGGGCGTGCCGTGCCCGCCGTCTCCCCGGCTAAAACCGGGGTCCAGAAGAACACTGGATCCCGGCCTTCGCCGGGAAGACAGAAACCAATACGTGACCGCATCTATGCAACTCCGAACTAAGCTCTGCCCGGTGCCGGATCAAAGCACACGCCGAGTTCATATTCACCCGGTCCATCATATAAGAAGGAACCAATGACCCACAGATATGCAGGCGGCGTCGATGTCGGCTCCGTAACAACCAAAGCAGTCGTCGTAGATGATGAGCGGAACATTCTGGGAAGCAGCGTCATCTATTCCGCAACGGACTTTCAGGATGCGTCGAACACGGCCTGGTCCGAATGCTTGGACAAGGCTGGGATCGGCCCCGACGCGGTTACGTCGGTCATGGCCACCGGGTACGGCAGGAACAGCGTACCGTTCGCAACCGGGAGCATCACCGAGATTTCATGTCACGGACGAGGGTGCCTGTACTTCTTTCCCGGTCCCATCACGGTGATCGACATCGGAGGGCAGGACAACAAGGTTATCAAACTCGACGAGAATGGACTTCGTGTCAGCTTCAAGATGAACAGGAAATGCGCCGCGGGTACCGGTGCGTTTCTTGAGGAAATGGCCCTTAGGCTGCGCCTACCCCTCGAACAACTCGATAAATTGGCCCGCGAAGCCGACGGTGAAGTAGCCTTGGGGAGCTACTGTACTGTGTTCTCCGCTACGGAGGTCCTCGAAAAGATCAAGCAGGGACATCCGGTCGACAGAATCGTCCGAGGCCTGTTCCATTCCGTGGTCAAGCGAGTGCTGGAGATGGACACGTTGACCGACACGGTGGTGCTCACCGGAGGCGTCATCGAACACAACCCGTTCCTCGCGGAAATCATCAAAGAGCACACTCAGTGCCCCATACGCATACCGCCCCACCCTCAGATTACCGGGGCCCTGGGCGCCGCGCTGTACGCACTCGACCGGTGAAGGAAGGGACGCAGAGGCCATGTCGCCTGATGCGCGACATAGACGCGGCGCGAATGGATCGCGTTATATACGCGGCTGTTATTCCCCCACAGATCCATCCTTTTCGCGTCAATCGTGATTTAATCTGCAATTTTGTGTAGAAATCTTACAGAAGTAGCTTGACTCGGATATCATCAGGTGGTAGGGAAGGACCCGGCCTCAACCTCGGGGGAGGGAGGGGCCTTGCAACCGGCAAACCGGAGGGCGAGGGTGACACGCATCCTCCCCGCCGGTTTCTTTTATTCGGCGTTCCCGTCAGTCAATCTCCACCAACTCAATCTCAAACGTGAGGTCTTTGCCTGCCAAAGGGTGATTTGCGTCCAGGGTCACCGTAGATTCGGATACCTCGGTGACGGTTACCGGTATGGTCTTGTCTTGGTCCCGGCCGATTTGTAGAACCTGCCCCACTTGAGGCTCAAGGTTGCCGGGGAAGTTGCCTCGCTCCACCTGGAGCACCAGTTCCTTTCGGTGAGGGCCGTACGCATTCTCTGCCTCTAGGGTTGTGCTCTTGGAGTCACCGGGGCTCATTCCGACCACTGCCTCCTCAAAACCCGAAATAATGCTGCCTTTTCCCACGGTGAATTGAAGAGGAGAAGTCTCCAACGAGGAGTCAAATACGGTACCGTCATCGAACTTACCCGTGTAGTGAACTTTCACCGTATCACCGTTCTTTGCTGCTTCCATTCCTTGGCTCCCTTCTAAGCTTGATCAGGTAATTCACGGCGCTCCCCGGACCCTTTATTGAAACGAAGCCAAGCGTCCACGCAGCAACCAAGTTAAACGATGCACCCTCAAGGCCGATTCATGACGACTCGGCCGAGGCTGCCCTGTACTACTATCCCTGAAATTCTTGTCGTGCCGTGCATTCCGGGGACACGATCCCGATTTGTGTCCCTCCGCTGCGCTCCGGCAAATCGGGTCATGTCCCCGGAATTGCGTTGGTTGCCTCCTTGTCGCCTGACCGCTCGTACTCAAAGCCGTACAAAGATACGTTCGTGTCGGTTTATGCTCGGAGATCGACGGGGCACCGAAATAGCTGTTATTATCCATTGTCAGGGCGCCGCTGTCCAAGGTTCGCAATTCTTGTATCGCGCCCGTGCTCCCGGTGGGATGATAGGGGAAATACAATTTATCTCTAATAATTACGATAGCGTTCGGGGAGAGCATTGTCAACCGCGATTCCGAAGGACGGGCCCCTCCCTTGAGGTGAATCCGCACACAGAGAAATAGTCGCGGTAGCTGTTCCAGGAGGTCCCTCACCTTCCCATCGAGTACCCGACCAGGATCGCATCTCGGAGGTCTTTCACATGAACCACTACGGCCCATGGTTCCGGTCCGATCGTCGCATTAAGAATGGTCTTGCGCGGTGGGAACTCGGAGTTTACAATGAGAGCCGCATTGCGAGCTATTCCGTTGACGCAAAGAGGTGTGCATGACGAGGGGGAAAGACGTACGTATAGATCTTGAAGGGCATCTCCTGGCAAAGCTGAAACAGTACGCCTCCCGTGGTGGGCTGACGTACAGTGAGCTTGGAAAGAAATGCGGCGGGCCGTGGAAACGTGCGCTCGCCGAAGCAAAGAAGATCAAGGCCAAAGATGCTCGTGCCCGGGATGTGAAGGATTTCGTGTACCAACTCTGGGAGCGGGGTCTTGTCTTCCTGGAACCGCCAAAAGGACTGCAGACGGCACCACGGATTTGGGATCCTTCGGCCGCCGGCCGGCGTTTTCCGTCGGCATTAGGCCCGGTGATGCAGCCGACTACAGAGGGTGCCTCAAGCGACCTCGAAGCCCTTAGGGCTGCGTATGACCGTTTTGCGGGAGAACGTCTGAGTGGCCATGTTCCCGTGTACAAAGTACGTCGGGATCTAGGCTGGGAGCGGGAGCGATTCGACCGGGCCGTCAGGGACCTCAATGAAAGACCGGATCCCGAGATAGAGCTTCATGTAGGAGACCCGCAGAATTACGGCGATGATGAGATAGCGGATTCCTTTGAACGTCGGAGCGTCCTTTACCTGCTCATGCGATGGAGAACAGCATGAAAAACAGGAGTGCGCAGCCTCCTTTCAACCCCTTTGTCGATGTTGCCGTTGGAGATCCCTCAAAGTCTCGTGAGCCCGACGTGCAAAGCGTCAACAAGGAGGCTTTCGCCGGCCTGGTCAAGCTCCTCGGATCTCTTGACCGCACCCCGAACATAGCCGCCCTGGTCTTGGGCGAGGCCGGCAGCGGCAAGACGCACCTGATAAAGAGACTTATCTCCGTCCAAGGCGACGACCTGATATTTGTGTATGTCCATCCGTTGAAAGATCATCGCCGCCTGTTCAGTTCGCTCCTTCAGGTCGTCATTTCCACCCTGGAGCACCCGCCTCCCGGAGGCCCCCAACCAACCGTCAAGACTCGATTGGAGCTCATGGCTACTCACGTGATGACAGCGGTCTTCGAGAATTATCTCGAAAAGCATCCCGACGATGGGGGACGTCCGTACCTCGAAACAGTCAAACGAAAACCGTGGAAGATCCTCAGTTTCAAGAAGTCCCCCAAGTGGAGAACCCTGCTGACGCATGCGCTGAGCTACCTTTCGCTGCATGCTTCTCTACAGGGCCACACGGCCGGAACGATCCTGAAAGTCTTGTTGCACTACCTCGACGAATCGAAACACGAGGCTGCCGTAACCTACTTGAGCGGCTCAGATCCGGATGATGAAGGAGCCGAACTGTTGGGAGTCAAGTTGACGGAGGGCGACTTCACCGTTGAAGCGCAGGAGGAGCGGTCAAAGCAAATCCTCAAGACCATCGGAAAGCTGTTAACATTCTACCGGCCCATGATCCTCTGCTTCGATCAACTGGAAAACCTCGACAATGAGCCATTGATCGCGTCATTCGGCAGGTTGATCAATGACATCGTGAACGAAGTGGACAACGTACTCCCCGTGGGTTTTGTCAGGGCGGAAACATGGGACGTACGGATGGCGCCTCACCTCGACGGGGCGGCCAAGGGACGGATCTCCTCGAACGTATTCCATCTGAAAGGCTTGGGGCTGGATCAGGCCATGGAAATAGTCCGTGCACGACTGGACTGGGCATACTCATCCGAATCTCGTTCGCGGCCGGACGGTTTCCATCCGCTGCAACTCGCCAAACTGAAAGAGCAACTCCTTGGCCTGACCAGCCCCAGGGATGTGCTCATCGAGGCAAACCGTATGTTCCGGGAGGCGACGCAGGAGGATTCCACCGTCCCACCACCGGATCCGCTCCGGATTCTTTCGGACTCTTTCGAGGCGGAACGCGAAAGATTGCTTGCCGATCCCCAAAAGGCGCCCGCGCGTAAGGATGTTCTTGTGGCCGCTCTCCATCTCTTGCTCACGAACAGAGACCACGGGAAGGGCTATCAAGTCATGTCAATGGACGCCGAAGGACCGGTTGACTTGACGATCCGAATCGCGGAGACGGGATGCCCTGGTCTAAGGAAGCGGCCGTAAGGACCGTTGATCTGCTCGTGGAAACTGCGAATCACTGGAACCCACTCCAGAAGTCTCTTAATCTTTTGAGAGAACGAATTGAGGCCGACCTGTCCCAAACGGCCGTGCTCGTAAGAGATGAAAGACAGAAGATTCCTCCCAAGAAGGGAGGAATGCCCAAAACCGTTCAGGTCCTCAAAGCGCTGGAGGCGGTAGGAGGACAGGTCCTCTACCTGCAATACCGCGATCTTGCCGACCTGTATGCCCTGGTCTACACCTCGGACAAGATCGGGTCCGGGGACCTGAGCTACATCGCTGATCCGACAGGAGACCGAAGACCGGTTGACAGAGCCATGTTTCACTCCTTTGTCCGGGACCTCTTCCACAGCGGCATATTGGCGAAAATGGATCGGCCTTTTCTGGGGGGGGTGCCGGACGGGTAGATGAAATCGACCGCCGAGGCGGCAACATGGAACGAGAGATTTCCGGGTACGGCCGCCGCAATAGGATTGGATAAGGTGCCGGTCAACACGCCATTTGGGACCCGCACAAGCTCCGGGAGGATTCAATGCCTACTGAGGCGGTTAGAACCGCAACCAACCGGCGATTGTAGGTACCGGCGTCATGTACGACCTTGAGTTTCGCAAGTACCATCGTACTACGCCGGGTATCCGGACGTTGCTCCTGGTTCCAGGCGTCGGGTGCAACCAAACCACAATGCAAGAGCCAATTTTCGAAGAAATCTTCGCGGTACGACAAGAATATGACGATTAGCAGTACAGAGCTCGGCAAACTAAACGGAAATGACTTGAATCTCCTGTTGACGATTATTGACAAGCTCTACGGCAGTCATGACCGCTACACTTTGCGTGCGCAAGTCGCCGAAGACCTTCTCCGTCTTCTCAAAGCGGATTACCTCGCTTCGTTCATCTGGAATCCGCGGAAAAAGATGTTCGAGCACGTGGTCTCCCTCAATATGACCCGTGCGAATCTGGATCGTTACGACGCGTATTACCGTTTTCACGACCCTATAACGCCGGCTTTGCAGAGGAGACGGAGAGCTACACCCGTCTGCGAAGTCATGCCCCAGAAAGAATTGGAGAAGACAGAATTTTTCAATGATTTTCTAATGAAGGATGGCCTTCACCACGGCATCAATCTCTATGCGTACGACGGAGACCTCAACATAGGGGACCTGCGCATATGGAGAGCTAAACACAGACCCGATTTCGGCAGTTATGAAGCGGCTCTTCTGGACGCCATCCTGCCCCACTTCAAAAACGCCCTACGGAATGTCCGTGCCATTGAGACAGCCCAAGGGATGGCCGACTTCTGGTCTCATTTGCTTGATCGCTCCGACATTGCTCTCTTCCTTTTTGACCAAGCCGGAAATCTCGTTTACCGAAACGGCAACGCGGAATCGATCGGGGACGCACTGTCCGAATCCGCGTATAACGGTTTGTACGATCGCATATGCTCTTTGGCGGAGATGAGAACTCTCGACACGCACTGGGGCCCCTATCTTCTGTCCGTCCTACCGGTTTGTTCTCCGCATGATTCGAGGCCCCTGAAGGCGGTAATGGTTCATCGTTCGACACCGCGGAGATTCGACGCAGACCTGCTCAGAACGGAGTATCATTTGAGTCCGCGAGAGGCCGAGATCTGTCTCCTCTTATTCAAGGGACTGATGGACCGGGAAATCGCATCCGTCTTGGGGATCTCTTTCCACACAGTACGAACTCACCTGAAACGAGTTTTCTCCAAAGTGGGCGCCACGACACGATCGGAATTGCTTTATCACTTGCTCGAAGGCACGCTCGACATATCACTCTGATCCAACCTCCGCACTCCAATTCCCCTGTCCCTAATATGGGGGATACCCGTTCTTGTCATACTGTGTCTTAATTCCTAATAAGGCCGCAAAATGGGACAAACGGTTGCCCACGGACAATCCATGCTTCGATGACCGCAGGGAAGATCGCCGAAACAGACAATGAACCATGAAGGAGGACACGGTATGAAAGACTTCAACGCAATGACGGATCGAAGGACATTCATGAAGACCGGCCTGGCGGCAGGCGTAGGGCTCGGGCTCATGGCTTCGTTGGGGGATTCGGCATTCGCCAAAGTGCCGAAGAGCGAGGAACTTGCCGACCTTCCCTTGTCTCGATTGGCTCACATGATCCAAAACGGGGAGGTCACGTCCAAACAGCTCGTGGAACTGTACCTGGGCCGAATCAAGGAGTACGGCGGAAAAGAAGGAATCAACGCCTATATCACTGTGGCCGGCCCTGTGGCTCTCGATCAGGCTGAAGAGCTTGACCGGCTTGCAAAGAAGAAACAGTTCAAGGGTCCGTTGCACGGTCTCCCTATTGCGATCAAGGACAATCTCGACACGAAAGGCATCAAGACCACGGGGGGATCGAAAATCTTGGCAAACTGGGTGCCGCCGGAAGATGCGAACGTTGTGAAGAAACTCAAAGAGGCGGGCGCCGTCATTTTGGGGAAGACCAATATGCACGAATTCGCTTTCGGCATCACGACCAACAATCCCCATTATGGACCCACGCGCAACCCTTACGACCGATCTCGAATTCCCGGGGGATCGAGTGGGGGATCCGGCGCTGCAACAGCGGCGGGTATGTGTGCGGCTGCCATCGGTACCGATACCGGCGGCTCGGTGAGAATTCCCGCGGCCCTGTGCAATGTCGTCGGGCTCAAACCAACTTTGGGTAGAGTCGGGCGAGGCGGATTGATGTACCTGTCGTTTACTCGCGACGTCATAGGGCCAATCACTCGGACGGTGCTTGATTCGGCAGTGATGCTGGAAGTAATGTCGGGCAAGGACCCGAGAGATCCGGAAAGCTCTTCCAATCCTGTTCCGCACTATGTTGAGTTCCTGAAGAACGGGATAAAGGGCAAGAAATTCGGCGTTCCAAGAAAGTATTTCTTCGACGGCATTGCCCCGGACACCGAAAAGGTGATCAACGATTCCATCGCACGGATACGGAAGATGGGCGGGTCGGTCACGGAGGTCGAAGTGAAGCATATGGACCTGGCCGTTCCAACCGGGTTCAACATAGTGCTGGCCGAGTGCATCTATTTGATGGAAGACTATCTGAAAGCCTTTGACTCCAAGGCAACCGTCGACAAGTACTTGGACCAAATGGGCCCGGACGTGAAGGCGGTGCTCTCCGGTCAAAAGGGGACCTCAAAATCCAAGCCCGTCCCCGGTTATCTTTATGCCAAATCGGTCCGCGAAGATAGAAACAAGATGATTGCCGGTTTTCAAGGGGCCATGCAGGGAGTCGACGCGCTTCTGCTCCCCACTACTCCGCTGCCTGCCGCCAAGATCGGGGAGGACCTGGAAACGGACCTGAACGGAAAGAAGGTCAATACGTTCCTGACCTTCATCAAGAATTGCGATCCAATCAGTGTTGTCGGCTATCCCGCGCTAACCGTGCCGGCCGGGTACGGCAAAGGCGGGCTTCCCATTGGTCTGCAAATAGTCGGTAAACCCTGGGATGAGTCTAAACTTCTCTCGATAGCCCATTCATTTGAGCAGGACACGGGAGTCCGCAAGCCTCCGAAGCTCTGAACGCCGATCCGGCCATAATCCGGGAGTGCCGTTACCTCGCACCTTGAAACCGACTCACAACGAGGTGCCCTCGAAATCCCGACGGACAATTCCGTTTCGGGTTCGGTGAGAAAAAGAACGCAACTCAGGATTGCCTTTTCAATCTCGAATATGGTATGAGGTTTAACAGACATCGCGGCCGCGGTTTTCGAAGGCGCTCAGTCGCCTTCGCAAGTCGGTACACAAGTCGGGTGTCTTGAACGAAACCCAAGTGATGTAAACACAAGGATTGGTCATGTTGTTTTCCCTCTTGCTCCTACTCCTTCTTCTTAGCCTGTGGATCAGGGTGCGGGAACCTCATGCCTTTCCTGAGCGAGTAACATAAAGCGTTTCAAACTCATGAAAGACCAAAGGCCATGGGGTTCCACCCCATGGCCTTTTTTCGTTCTCTTATCAACATTGACGTGCACGGAGGCACAACGAAACATGAGTGTTCCTATCAAAGTTTCCAGCAATGGACACCCCTGCTTGGGGTCACGTATGGGGGGGCTTGGGGGGGGGAGCACAGTGACTGAACTGCCGAGAGACTTCTTAAACCTTATTTCCCAAGCAAATCTGGGTGCCTCAGACTCAGTGCCGGGTGATTCGACCTTTCGGCGACACTTACGCTGCTCCGCAGCCCCCCCGGTTATTGCGCATCATGCGCTCTTCATACCCAGGCTCCGATGCAAGGCCCCGGAGAGCCTGACGAAAGGCAATGGCTTTCATGCTTCGTCGTGCCTTTGTAGAAAATAGTGCTGCTTTGAAAGGAGGTGGTGGGACATGGGGCTTCATGGCCTGCAGGATTCACGTGATGCCACTGAAGATTCGGACCTATCGGACCTAAGTAACGAAAAATGTTTCGAGGAAGAGAGAAAGGAAGAAAGAATGAGCCGTAAGATCCATGTCTTTGATACAACGCTGCGGGACGGTGAACAGGTGCCCGGGGCAAAACTCAATAAGAGGCAGAAAATCGAAATCGCCCAGCAATTGGCAAAGTTGGGCGTTGATGTCATAGAGGCGGGGTTTCCGTGTTCGTCTCCCGAAGACCTTCGAGCCGTCAAGGCGGTTTCCGAACAGGTGCAAGGGCCGATCATTGCCGGTCTTGCACGGGCCGTGGAACCGGATATCGACGCGGCCTGGGAGGCCGTACAGCCCGCCGAGCGTCCGCGTATCCACGTATTCCTGGGCTCCTCCGACGTGCATCTCCGGAAGAAGCTTCAGCAGGACCGGGACAGCGCGCTTCAGATGGCCGTGGACGCGGTCCGCCATGCAAAACGGTACTGCGAGGATGTGGAGTACTCCACGGAAGATGCTTCCCGGACCGATTTCGAGTACCTCTGCCGGGTGGTGGATGCCGTGCTCAAGGCCGGTGCAACCGTCGTGAACATCCCCGATACGGTGGGCTACGCCGTGCCCGAGGAATTTGGTGAACTCATCCGCAAGCTCAAGGAACGTGTGCCGGGATTGGATAATGCTACACTGAGCACCCATTGCCACAACGATCTGGGCCTCGCAGTCTCCAACAGCATGGCTGCCATACGAAACGGCGCGGATCAAGTGGAATGTACCATCAACGGCATGGGTGAGCGTGCGGGAAACGCCTCCCTGGAAGAGATCGTGATGGTCCTGAGGACTCGACACGCATCTTATGGAGCCCATACCGACATCCGTACGGAAGAGATCTATCGCACCAGCCGCATGGTGAGCCGGCTCATGAACGTTCCCGTCCAGCCCAACAAGGCCATTGTGGGAGCCAACGCGTTTGCCCATTCGTCGGGTGTTCACCAGGACGGTGTTCTCAAAGACAGAAGAACCTATGAAATCATGAAACCGGAAGACGTCGGCATTCGCCAAAGCCAACTCGTCCTCACCGCACGATCGGGGCGGGCGGCCCTCCGGCATCGGTTGAGCGACCTGGGTTACGACCTGGACGAGGATCAGTTCGACCGCGTGCACAAGCGTTTCCTCAACGTTGCCGACCGGAAGAAGGAGATCGGAAGCGAGGACCTGAACTCCATCGTTGAAATCGAGCTGACCAAGGTACCGGAAACCTATACCTTCCACAGTCTCCAGATCATGAGCGGCAACACCATGGTCCCCCTGGCTTCGGTTACGCTCATCAAGGACGGCACCGAAGTCACCGACGCTGCGGCAGGCAACGGTCCGGTGGATGCGGCATTCGCGTGCATCGACCGCATTGTGGGCCGGCACGGAATTCTTCGGGATTATGATCTCAAGGCGGTAACCACGGGAAAAGACGCTTTGGGTGAGGCAATGGTCCGATTGGAAATCGGGGATACCGTGTATTCGGGAATCGGCACGAGTCCGGACGTTATTGAAGCGAGCGCCCGGGCATATTTAAATGCGTACAATCGCTCCTTTGCCAACTCTCACTGAGGGCATCCCTGCGGAGTTTGAGTCCCCCGGCCCCGGGCCGCGTAGGCGGCCCGGGGCCTCACGAAACGTTCTATAACTTAGGCCAAGGTTAGAGTTCTGAATCACTTGCGGAGTAGATCACGTTTTCCCGGCAGCCCCATGGCGCGCGTCCCTCCACGTTTTAGATCAACTCCCGATACCACAATGCCGGGCTGGATTGGATGACGACATGCGACACAACAAACTGTTACTATTCGTTTTCCTGACCCTTACCGCTGGAATTTGCATTGACGGGCCGTTTGCTGCGGGCCGTGCGGTGCACTGGGCCGAACCTATCGACCTTCACGGCGTTCCGAATCTCCACAAGGTTTCGGAACACCTGTACCGCAGTGCTCAACCCACGGCGGAAGGTATGCGCAATCTCAAGGCATTGGGAATCAAAACAATCGTTAATCTCCGCTCTTTTCATTCCGATCGTGACGAGATCGGGCAGACCGGGCTCGGATACGAGCGCATGTATATGAAGGCATGGCATCCGGAGGAGGAGGAGGTCGTAAGATTCCTAAAGATCGTCACCGACCCGAAACGTACTCCCGTCCTTGTACATTGCCAACACGGCGCGGATCGCACGGGGACTATGTGCGCGGTTTATCGTTTGGCGATTCAGGGCTGGACCAAGGAAGAAGCGATCAAAGAGATGACCGAAGGAGGCTTTGGATTCCACTCCATCTGGAAGAACCTCATCTACTGGATCAACGGTTTGGATATCGAAAAGAATCGGTGGAAAGCGGGAATCGAATAGCGGGGCTTGCCGTATCCACACCACGGGGTCTACTCTTTCCTCACCTCATGTTTCGCTGCGCTCAAGGTGAGACAAGAGTAGACCTGACCCACACCTTCCGAGACAGAGCCTGGGAACAAGGTAACAGATTCACGCAGGATGTTCCCGGACTCGTATCACTCCTCTCCCGTACCGGATGTCTGCCCGGATCCTTGAGAAGCGGCCTGGGTGGTGGTGAACTGAGACATGAATGTCTGGTGGAGATCAACCCATCTTTGCCCAAGAGCCTCGGCAAGACGGCAATAGAACACTCGCCCGCTTCTCGCGTGCGCGTCGAATACCTTCTCCAGTTCCGATCTGTCGATCCTGAGAATCTTGCTCGGCGCTTGACATTGGGCCCGTGCGGCATAGCCGGCGCGGCCAACCACACTCGACCAGCCGAAGGACTCTCCGATTCTGCTCACAGCGTAGTGGGATGTTGCCCCGTCCCCAATGGCAAGCTCCACACTACCGTCTACGAGGATGTAGAAGTACTGCGCGGGATCTCCGGCAGAAAAGAGTACCTTGCCCTTTTCGTAGGACTCTTCAACCGCTATTTCCGATATTTCGTTTATCGCTTCCTGCCTCAAGTCCTTGAAAACGTCAATCTTTGGTAGAAACATTGTTCTTCCCCTTTCTGCCGAGTCTTCTGCGAGGTTCCGTTTCTTCCCCTATGCTTCCAGAGTGCGTATGGTTCACCTCCTCGGTTCCGGTTGCCTCAAGGCAACAGTCTTAGTACTCCGTTACGCAACCCTATCCTTAGCACCCTCCTCCGGTAAGGTCTGCTATTGCCTCATCAACCCGTACGGCAACCTCACCAAAAGCCTTGGACACCTTGGTGTCCGGATGTTTCAACACGATTGGAACCCCCTGGTCTCCCACTGTGACTACAATCGGATCAAAAGGAATGCGACCGAGAAACGGGACTCCGAGTTCGTCGGACGCCTTTTCGCCGCCGCCGGTTTTGAACACATCCATGTGAACTCCGCAATGCGGGCACTCGAAGCCGCTCATGTTCTCGATTATTCCCAGTACGCCCATATCAACCGATTTGCCGAAAATCGCGGCCTTTCTCGACACCAAGACGGCCACGTCCTGCGGAGTAGTCACGATGACGGTCCACAAGGGCTTGCCCAACAATTGTGCTATACTCAGGGCTTCATCTCCCGTTCCCGGCGGAAGATCGATCACCAAGTAGTCGAGGTCCCCCCAGGCAACGTCGGCGATAAATTGTTCGAACAAAGAATGTTTGAGGGGCCCCCTCCATGCAACCGGCGTGTCCCTGCCCCCCAAGAGCACGGCTATCGACATGATCTTAATCTTCTCGTGGGCCGTAAGCGGAACCAGCCCATCGGGGCCGGAAGCGGCTCGTCGTCCGTGAAGTCCGAACAGGACGTGAACGCTGGGACCGTGAATGTCTCCATCGAGTACGCCGACCCGTTTTCCCCGTAAGGCCAGCGATGCGGCGAGATCGGTAACCACTGTGGATTTTCCGACTCCCCCCTTTCCGCTCATTACCGCCACCCGATGCCGGATCCGCGACAATCTTCGGACCATCCTCTCATCGAGCCGCTTGGTATTGGATTTGTTGCGTGACCCCACAACGGGACCGTACGTCCGGACCGTTGTTTCCGCAGAGCTATTGCAGGTTTCGGACATCTGTTCTCTCCCCCCCCTCGCAGGCAGACGCAGCCGCTCCCGGCCTCATGCCGACCTCCAACGCAAGAGCTCCATCCTGGAGCGCCGGATGGGCCACAAAGTTCAGGATGGACTCTCAGGTGATCCGTTCGGCTTCCACGAATCCGCGCCGGCTGCCGTGAGTATGCCGACACCCGTGAGAAGGCTTGATTGAGCCGATTGTCGAACATGATCCCTGAAATACTGGGTATACATGTGTTCAGGGCCGAGCAAGGAATCAAGACATACTGCGGCCTTGGTCCGCCAATTCTGAAAGGCTCCTTCATCAAAGTCGCTTTGAATAACCATCCATCCCGCCTCGATCAAATCGTCGATCGACTTCTCAAACTGCATAACATTCTCTCTTACCAACGCCTCCATGCTGCACCTCTATGCCCGGACGCCGATACGAACCGTCCGTAAGGGTGATTCTTGTGCCCCACCTTCTTGGACTCCAGGGGCTTTTCCACACCTCGCTCACATCAATTGCACACTACTTTCGGTAATCCCATAACCGGATGACGTCAACCAATACTAATATGCATACTTCGCGCCAACAAGCCCAAAGGCAGTAGAAAGACAAGAAGTGGTTGAATCAAGGGAACTTAGCGTGGTCGGCTCGTGTCATTCCACATGACGGCGGCCTCTTGGGGCGGACTGACGTGTCCGGTCTCAGGACAGAATTTTGCACTCTCTGTCATAACAAGTAGTTAGCCGTATTGTATAAGTCATTATCTCAGACAAAGCCCCAATTGTGTGTCATCTATTCAGACAAGATGTGCATTCGACGCATGTAGCGGTACAACGCATCGCGTGAGATTCCCAAAAGCCGCGCAGTCTCCTTCTTGTTGCCTCGGCACCGATGGAGCACCTCGGTGCAAAGGGACTTGGTCACCTGGTCGGTGATCTCACGCAGCGTCAGTCCCTCAACATAGCGGACCGTACAAGACCAGTCTCGATCATCAGTGAACCCGACCGGAAGCGTAAGATTGAACCTCTCGCCGCCCCAGAGCATCAATGAACGTTCCAGGACATTCCGGAGTTCCCTGACGTTTCCCGGCCAATGATACTGCCTGAGTATGCGGACGTGGTCAGCGTCGATCACCGGAACCCGGCTCAACTGCATTTCGCTTGCCAGTTTGTGAATGATTTGTTCCGCCAGGAGAGGAATATCATCATTTCGCTCCCGTAATGCCGGGACATCAATAGGGAAAACACTCAGACGATAGAGGAGGGGGCGAAGAAAACGGCCCTCGGCGGATTCGATATCCAGGTTCCTATGAGTGGCGGCGATCAACCTGGCATTGACATGAATATGTACCTGCCCCCCAACCCGCAGGAACGACCTGGTATCCAGGAAAGCCAGAAGCTTTGCCTGCAACGACAGATCCAGTTCCCCGATCTCGTTGAGCAGGAGAGTCCCTCCCTCGGCCAATTCCAAGATTCCTTTCTTTCTCGCCACCGCGCCGGTAAACGCTCCTCGCTCATGTCCGAACAACTCCGACTCTGCAAGTTCCCTTGCAACGGCTGCGCAATTGATTGTGAAGAATGGTCCTTCGGCGCGCAGTGAATGATCATGAATCCAGCGAGCAAGGAAGTCCTTCCCACTGCCGCTCTCCCCCTGGAGGAGCACAATGCTGTCGGTGTCGGCGGCTACCCGAGCTTTGCTCAAGGTGACTTGCATGCTCTGGGACTGATAATTCTCCGTACGTATGTGCACTTCCGGCTCTATCCTTTTACGAGCCGTGATCTCCCGTGCCATTGTGCAAATACCGATAACGTCTCCTCCCCCGTCTTTCAGCGGGACCGTCGTGAAGTGCAGAGTGAGCGGAATGCCATGCACAGGTATCGTGCGTTCTTCTTCAATGGAATCACCGTTGAGCACACGGCGATCAACCTCCTCCATGTGAGCGCCGGTCTGCTCGCCGAAAACCTTCTTGGATCCAAGTCCAACGATGTCGGCGGCCTTACGGGCAAGAAGTCTTTCCATGGCCGGGTTGACGAGCACATGTTTCAGATCTCTATCCTTGATGGATATGTATTCCTCCGCACTCTCAAAAACCGCTCGAAAGCGTTCCTCGCTGAGACGGAGTGCACTCCCTGCTCGATTGCGTTCGACAATCCTCCCGACTCGTTCCGCGACGGCATCGATGAGCCTTCGTTCCTCGTCCAGAAATGGGCTTTCCCTTCCATCCGTGTCGGCGTGCAGACAGCATACGTCCAGGGTCCCTATCCGTTTGCCGTGAACCGTGATGGGACTCGAAAGTTTCCCTTGAGTTTCCAAGAAATTATCAGTTTTGAACTCTCGATTTTCCAGCACTATCCGAGCAACCGTCGAGTCCGGATCCTGCCACGCCTGAGGAACGAGATTGAGTATGCGTGAAACCATCTCTTCCAGTGATACTTCCTGTTGCTCAACGAACTCCGAGATGCCATAGAGGCAATTCAATTCCTTGATGCGTTCGCTGAGGTCAAGGGTCCGCTTACGAAGTTCTTCTTCGGCCCGTTTTCTCTCAGTTTCGTCGCTGAAGACCGACACGATTTCACCGGACGGCAATTTGTAGACAAAATTGTCTCTCCATCCTTCCAACTTCTCATCCACATACTTCTGCACGCCGTGGGATTCAGGGCTTGCCGTACGCCAGACCCTCTGAAATACCTCGAACAGCCCGAATTCCTTGACTCCGGGGAACACGGCCGTCACGCTTCGGCCGATCACCTCTTCCCTTTTCGTACCGTCTATCCTCTCAGCGGACCTGTTGCAGTCAAGAAACACAAAGTTTTCACCGTTTCCTTGAGCGGTGAATATGGACACCCCCTCTCTCATGTTTTCGAAAAGCGCCCTATATCTGGCTTCGCTTTCCCGCAGCGCCTGCTCCGCGCTCTTTTGTGCGGTAACGTCACGTATTGCCGAAAGGCTTACCCTCCCCCACTCAGGATCATCCATCACGACGGAATCCAGGAGTACGTCGATAACCGTACCGTCTTTCTTCACGTACCGGTACGGAACCGCGGATATCTTGCCCTTACGCCAGAACCTCGGAAGAATTGACCGCAAGTTTACCCGAGATTCGGGCGTCATGAAGGATTCGACGTTTCTCTCTACAACATCATGGAGAGCGTACCCCGTGACTTCGAGCCATTTTCTGTTAACGGAAACGATTTTCCCTTGGGTGTCGATGGAGTGCATCATCACCGGCACGTTGTCGTGCACATGGCGGAATCTGAGTTCGCTCTTCCGCAGATCTTCCTGGGCTTCCCGTCGCTCGGTAACGTCGCGGACCACCATTTGGACTGCCGGCTCTCCACGGAAGAAGACGGCGGCCGAAGCGACCTCCACGTCCAGGGGCGTCCCGTCGGCCTTGACCCAAAGAGTCTCCATAAACGGCTGAACGGCCTTCCGGTCCAGCATTTCCCGGAATCGACGGACTTCCACTTCTCTACTGTCCTGGTAGACTAGGTCCACTATGGAGGTACCAATGAGATCGGAGGGAGTGTAACCCAAGATATTGGCAAACGTGTCGTTCACAAAGACAAGATCCCCTCGACGGTCATAAACGCCAATGCCGTCGGGAGAAAGATTCACGAGTTCCCGGTAGCGCTGTTCACTTTCCCTCAGAGCCTTCTCAGATTCTCTGAAGTCGGTAATGTCGGTAACGATGAAGGTGGACACATCGGGAAGGTCCTCGGATACTCCCGCGACGACCGATCGAAGCCTGGCATGAAAGACGTCGCCGTCACACCTGACCAGTCTGACCTCGCAGACCTGTTTTGAGCCGTGCCGGAATACCTTCTCGAGGTGGGAGGAGTAAACGTCCACATCATCCGCGTGCACAAAGCGGCCGAATTGCTCGTTGATCAACGATTCCCTCGGACATGAAATGAGCTTTGCTCCCTCATTGTTCACGTCACGAATTGCGCCATTGTCACCGATTGCGAAGTAGGCCACCGGAGCGTACTCGCAACGCCATGAATGTTCGGGTACCGAGGCTTCATCGGCTTGACGGCCCTTGGACAGGCCTTCAATGTGAATCTCCCGTTCCACGATTTGCACGAGCAGTTCATGGATCAGCGTCTCGATATCCTCCGGGGCCAGGCTGCGTATATCCGGAACTTGGGGTGATTGCCGACTCAATCGCTCCTCCGCCCACGGCCGCAGGTTGGCATACCGCTCTAAAAGGAAATTCTCCCGGTCCATGACTCACCGTCCTCGTTTGATCGATATGGTGGTCCCCTCTTGAAGACGGACTCAGGTCAGCCCCCTCGTACAGTTTAACCGATTTACCTTTCGTGTAAAGGCGTTGGGCAGCTGAGCGCCGGGTTCCCTTTGGAGCCCGGTCTCATTGCCATTTTCCACTCCGGCCGTTACTATGGAGCAGCGTTAATGCCGGCGTGTGTGGAGCGTTAGATGAGATACGAACTCAAGAAGGAGTTGAAAGGACTTGTCGGGCCCGAGAGAGCCTCGGATGCTCCGGAGGATCTCTTGGCATATTCTTATGATGCATACACGGAGGAGTGCCGACCGGACATTGTCCTGTTTCCCGTAAGCACCGGAGAAGTGTCCTCCGTCATGAGAACCGCGTATCGTGAGAACATTCCCGTAACCGCCCGGGGATCCGGAACCAACCTGGCCGGTGAGACCGTCCCTGCACGGGGGGGAATCGTCATGAGTCTGACTCGGATGGACAAGATCCTTTCGGTAGACTCGGAGAATCTTACGGCAACGGTTCAGCCCGGTGTCGTCAACATGGATTTGCAACGAGCCGTGGAAAAGGTCGGCATGATGTATCCACCCGATCCCGCGTCTTGGGCGGTGGCCACCATTGGAGGGACCGTTGGTACCAACGCCGGCGGGCCGAGAACGCTCAAGTACGGCGTCACAAAGGATTACCTTCTGGGGCTCACCGTGGTGCTGGCAAGCGGCGACATTCTCAAAACCGGCGGTCGAACGATCAAGAATGTGACCGGCTACAATCTTACCGGCTTATTCTGCGGGTCGGAAGGTACCCTGGGAATCTTCACGGAGATCACCGTGAGGCTCATTCCCAAGCCACAGGCGAGCCGTACCATACGAGCTGATTTTGCCCGGTTGGAGGATTGCTCGGACGCGGTGGCGGCCATCATTGCGGCCGGAATCGTTCCCGCAGCCATGGAACTGATGAATCAGTTCTCCATACGTGCCGTTGAGAAATCCTTTGCACTGGGACTCCCCATCGACATGGAAGGGATTCTGCTCATTCAAGTGGACGGCCCCCCCGAGACACTCGACAGTGAAGTCGCTCAGATCGAACGGATTTTGCGCGGGAGTTCCGCAACCGGCGTCTTCACAGCGG
The DNA here is from genome assembly GCA_963675835.2 of Desulfomonilaceae bacterium. GTDB lineage: Bacteria > Desulfobacterota > Desulfomonilia > Desulfomonilales > Desulfomonilaceae > JAVHLK01. Next base: position 14,680 of record CAXXIU010000024.1, on the reverse strand, counting down.
AAGACCCAAAGGATGTGGATCGGCTATGGTTGGCCCGAAGATCAGCGGGGCCGGCGTTGATGCGCATGCGACCGAATATCATCACGGAAGACGTCACGGTCCCCGTGTCCAACCTCACGGCCATGATTCGGAAGGTCGTGGAGATTTGCGAACGGCACAGCATCGAGGTCGGCGTCATGGCTCATGCAGGCGACGGAAACCTTCATCCCTGCATGGTGTTCGACCGTAGGGATGAAGACGAGTTTGAGAGGGTGAGGAGGGTTTGCGAAGACCTGGTGCCGGAAGCGCTTGCCTTGGGCGGCACCCTCTCCGGCGAGCACGGGATCGGCATTGCCAAGGCGCCCTTTCTCAAGCTCGAAATGGATCCTGTGGCGCTCCGAACCATGAAGGGAATCAAAGACTACTTCGATCCCAAGGGCATACTCAATCCCGGCAAGTTTGTGTGAGTGTATTGCGGCGTCACCGCCATGGGAGGTCCGCAAAGGCTTTGAATTCCCCCAGAGTCTCCGCGGCGAGGACTCCTCTCATTATGGCTCTGGACATACAATCCGCGGCCGCCCGGCCGATCTCGTTCAACGCCACGGCTTTTGGTGCGGCAAAGAAGCCCGGCTCTTCGGGCAGTTCGCGAAGCGCCGTCGATAGTGCGAAAATCGTATCCCCGTCGAACATGGTGTGTGCCGGTCTGATGGATCGACCGAGCCCGTCATGGGCCATTTGGGCGACTTTTTGGGCTTGAGCTTTGGTCAACGCGGCATCGACGGCGACCACTCCGATGGTGGTATTGCGCGAGGGGGCGGGCTCTCCCGTTTCCGGCAACCGCACCGCTCGGGTGCCCAACTCACCCAATTCGCCATCCGCTTCCAGTCGCTGTTCCCACGGCGTTCCGGTACCCGGGTCGATTACCGATCCGAGCGAGTTAATCGCGACTATTGCCCCTACGGTGATTCCCGATGGGAGGATTTCGCTCGCGGTACCCAGTCCGCCCTTTATTCCGCCTGCAACCGCTCCCGTCCCCGCACCAACGCACCCTATCGGCACTGCGCCTTCACGTGCGGCCTCGCAAGCCTGCCGACCCCATTCCGGTCCCACTGGGGGAACATAGTCGCTGCCTCGTCCGAGATCGAACAGAGCAGCCGCGGGGACTATGGGTGCCACGTGTCCGTCTTCGAGGGGGAACCCCCTTCCCTTCTCTGCAAGCAGCTTAACCACCCCGTCTACGGTTGACAGTCCATAGACCGAACCTCCGGTCAGCACCACCGCGTTGATCTTTTCCACGAGATTCAACGGCTCCAGAAGATCGGTTTCCCTGGTTCCCGGGGCCGAGCCCCTGACATCCACCCCGGCCGTAGCGCCTTGGGGGCAGACAATCACCGTGACACCGCTTGCAGCATCCAAGGACGTGAAGTGCCCGACCAGCAATCCCTGAACATCGGTTATCGCGTTATTCGTTCCAGACTTGGGCATAGAGAGGTCTCCCCTTTATAGGCAAGTGTATTCCAGGCCTTTTACCACTCAGAGCGAGATGAATCAACGCGAAGGTCGGGTTTGAAACCCGCCCCTACCGGGACTGAGTGCGGCATTTCATAAGTTCGGTCACCCATTTTCGTCTCGCTGCCATGTTGGGTGCCGGCAAGAAGAATATCCGGGCACGGAGAAACTGTCTCAAAACCCGGGGAGCAGCGGAGATCATGGCACGATCATAACGCATGTCGCAGTAAATCCCCCCTAACCCCCCTTTTTCTAAGGGGGGAACCGGCTCTTACCCCCCTTTGGCAAAGGGGGGCAGGGGGGATTTGTCTTGGGCTCCAATTCATCGTGGCACGATTGTGCCGGTTCTTCGGAATTTTGAGACAGTTTCCAGGGGCCTACCCCTACCAAACCGGCACGGAGGCCGGCGCTACCAAAGCAGGGATAATTGCCACAAATGTGACACCGTACTTCTGCAACGAAGCACCAAGCAATTGCCGTGACATATTTCCTTGGGAGGCGAGGGAGAGGACCGGGGAAAGGGTATTACCGAAACGCCTCACTAATAGCCCATCAATCCGCAACAGCGGGTGCAAACCGGCATCAGACCTTTCTCTGTAATGCTCTTTCGGAACTTGCGGTACAGCTCGGAATTCCAGATCTCGGTGATCGTCGTGTCCTTGACGTTGCCTACCACAAAGTCATGGTAATCCCGGCACGGCGACATGTCGCCATTGGAATTGATTTCCACCGCGCTGAATATTGATACGCAACGGTCAAACCCGAAGCGACTGTCGTGGTCCGTATAATACCGTTCGAGGTCCTTGGGATCGTCGATCGGGGGCATGATTATCACTGCCGGCCCCGACAAGGAAGATGCCAAGGTCCCCAGACGCTTCAACTGGTCGGACAGGACTCCGTAATCGGGCGGACGCCAACTCCCGACCCAGCCGAAGTGCTTTTCGGGCTTGAATCCGAAGCGTTCCTCGAAATCCTTGACGTGCCGTTCCGCGGATTCCTCATCGATCCACCAGGACAGGTAGAATACGCAGACGTCCACCTTGTCGCGAAACACGTCATAGATGTCCACCAGGCGATTGTAGTTCACGTTGTTGATGGTCGTGAGCGCGGCAATGAGCGGCAGGCGCTGTTTCTTTTCCTTGCGGAGTTCGTTGATGCGACCTATGGCCTTCGTGATAGTGCCGAAGTTGTCCGTGTTGGGGTTTGCTCCGGGACGGCTCGCGTTGTGAGTGGCCGCGTCGGGACCGTCCACAGAGATTTGGACGACGAACATGGGAGCATCCACCAGCCTCTCCGCGTGTTGAACCAGCCCTGTAGCATTGGTGGCGATACTGGGCGCCATGCCCAGACGGGCCGCCTCTTCAATGATCTCGACCGACCCCTTGTACAGCATGGGTTCCCCGCCCCAAAGGTAGACGGACGGGTTATGGCCGTGCTCATGCAAATCGTTGAGAAGTTGGATATATCGCTCGGGCTTGACTTCCTCTTTCTTGAGCTCGCTGAGGGAGCACGAGCGGAGAAAACCCCTGTCGCCCCATTGCCCGCAGGTATGACAGCGCAAATTGCAGATATCGGTAATCCTGATGCTGCATTGCCTGATGCGGTTCGCCTTCCCCTCATCCGAGCGCCCGGTGAGGTTACGAAGGAACTTGTCCACCTGGATCATGGCAACGTTCTTGGCGTACTTCGGGCTTTCCAGCAGTTTCGGTGCGGTCTTCAATATGGTGTTGATCGGTACCCAGCTTTGACTCATCTCCACGTGCCTTCCCGCAAGAAAATAAAGGCTGATGATACACGGGCAGGTGGTTGAACGCAAGGCTGCCGCGTTGTGGTGATTGACAGTCGGGTCTATGGGAGATACGATATGCTTAATCGCGATACAAGGAGGCGAGTCGGCATGCCGTTAAGTCTTAGGATCCCTCGGGACAAAGAGGAAATGATCAGAAGAGCGGCCGCCAAGGAGGGAATGTCCAAGACGGCCTATATTCTCGAGGCTATCGATGAGAAGCTCGGCATTTCCGAGAACCGCGAGCAGACCATCCGGGAGCTAGCCGGCTGGATATCCCGTGAAGAAGCCGAGGAATTGAGGCAATCGCTCAAGGTTTTTGAAGAAATCCACGAAGAGGACCGGCCTTGAAACTTGTCCTGGACACAAACATCTACAGCGATTTTGCCGAGGGTTTACCTGAGGTGGTCGACTTGCTTGCAACCACCGGTGAGCGCCTTCTCATGCCCTCCATTGTTTTGGGTGAGTTCAAATATGGGTTCATGAAGGGCAGCCGGCAGGAGATCAACGAGAAAAAGCTCCATCAGATCATCAGCCTGCTCAACATAGAGATTGTGAGCGTTGACGAGCATGTCGCCCGGAAGTATGCCGTCATTTACACCTCCCTCGTGAAAAAAGGGAGGAAGATCCCCATAAACGATGTCCGGATCGCGGCGTGCTGTATGGAAATAGGAGCGACCTTGCTGACAAGAGACAAACACTTCGAGGCAGTTGACCAGATCGAAGCCGTTATCCTCACAAACCCCGCTTCGAACCCATGACAGGTGTCTCCTGATCTGTTCATCCCTGCAATTGATATCGCGTCGCCCAAGGGTGATGTGCGCGGACGGGCGTACGAACGCACGTTCAGTTCATGCCTGCCACTGCACTAGGCGTGCCGATACGTATTGAGAATGCAGGCGGCATTCATCGGGCAAACTGCAAGAACCACTCATTGAAGAACAGAAGCAGCCAAATCCGGTGGGTGTGGTCGGCTCGGCCTGACTGGTGCTCTTGCCAAAGATTTTCCACGAAGCTCTTGTCAAAGTAACCGTGATTTGAGTCCATAAGGCGCTCTTCGGCCCACGCTTTCAGGTCTCCCTTGAACCATTGGCCCAACGGAACCTGAAAGCCATACTTGGAGCGGTTGAGTATGGGATCGGGTACATGATCCCGTGCTGCTTGTCTGAGCATGCTCTTGGTAGTGAATCCCTGTATCTTGGATGTCCACGGCAGCCGGCACGCGGACTCGACCACGCGGTAATCGAGCAGCGGGCATCGGACCTCGAGGGAATGGGCCATGCTCATCCTGTCCACCTTGGTGAGTATGTCTTCAGCCATGTACGTCTCAATATCGGTGAGCATCATCTGACTGACCGGGTCCAGTCCCGTCCATTCTCGGGCACGGGCCAAGACCGGATCGGTATCGATACGGTAGTCCATGCCGGTGAGGCTCTTCACTTCGGAGTACGAAAACGTGCGGGGAACCACGGCCAACGGGTTTTCACGCATTCTTGCAGCGGCCTTGAGGAACAGTTTGAGCTTCTTGACCGGGCTGGTTCCATAGTAGTCCGTGGTTTCAGGCAGCCGATGTACCAGGGGTTCGATCAGATGCTTTCGCACGACCAACGGGAGTAGGTCGTAGAGCATCTGAAACCGCCGAGCGAGATACCGCTCGTACCCGCCGAACAGTTCATCGCCTCCGTCGCCGGAAAGTGCGACCGTCACGTGTTTCCTGGTCTCTCTACAGAGATGCCATGTGGGAATGGCCGAAGAGTCGCCGAAGGGCTCCCCGAAATGACGGACCAACGTGGTGAGGATGTCTTGAATGTCGTACTGCACAGCGCGCTCGCGGTGCTCGGTGCCGAGAGACTCCGCGGCCAGACGAGCCCATTTGGACTCATCGTGACTGGTGCCCGGAAACGAGATGCTGAAGGTCTTCACCTGTCCGGTCGTTCCGGCCCGCATGAGCGAAGTTACCAACGTGGAGTCGATTCCACCGCTCAGGAATGACCCAAGAGGAACGTCGGAGACGAGACGCATGGTAACGGATTCGGAGAGGAGTTCCCCGAGATCGTCCGGTCCTTGAGTCTGCTCGCGGGACTCCCGGGGGTCGGGAAGCCGCCAGTACCGGTGCAATGCAAGACCGTCCGCATTGAAGACAGCGATATGGGCAGGCGGCAGTTTGCGGACACCCTCAAATATGGTGTGAGGATTGGGTATGAAATCGTAGAGAAGGTATTCGAAGAGAGATTGGTCGGATATGTTTCGCGGAACGGCAGGGTCCTGGAGCAGGGAATAGAGTTCGGAGGAGAAGCTCAACCTGTTCCCGTGCCGGAAATAATACAGGGGTTTCTTGCCGACCCGGTCTCTGGCGAGGATCAACTCCTTCCGGCTTTCGTCCCACACGGCAAAGCTGAACATGCCGTTGAGTTCCTCCACCATTGACAGTCGTTGTTCAAGGTAGAGTTGCAGGAGCACTTCGGTATCCGAGCGCGTACGGAACCGGTGCCCCTTGGACTCAAGCTTTTTCCGTAACTCCATGAAATTGTATATCTCGCCGTTAAAGACCAGGGCGGTCTTACCGTCGTCGGAGATCATGGGCTGGTTGGCCGAATCCGACAGATCGAGGATCGACAGGCGGCGGTGGCCGAGAACACATGAGTCGAATTCGCAGGTCCCTCCCGCGTCCGGGCCGCGATGCTTCAACGCGTCGGTCATGGCCTGCAACGAGAGAAGGGAAGGGGATGATTGAAAATCGACAATTCCACAGATGCCGCACATCTTGATAAATAACTCCTCACGGTTGTAGACGGATGGACTATAGCAGGAGTCGGAAAGAAAAGACCGAGATTTCGCGTCCGGACTTCCGGGTACACCATACCTGGTGTGCCCGGATTTCCAAGAGGATCGGGAATTACGAGGCTGGACGATGAACCGTTGGCATCGTGCGTAGCGATCTGCCTCCTCACTTCGAATTAAGAACCCGACCTGATGGTTTGAATGAAATAGCTGTCCCACCGGCGGTAGATCCGGCTACGGTTAACGCATGGGCCTGGAGCACCATCGAGACTCACCGAATCCGCATTGATGACGCTGCTGATCCAAACCGTGTGGAAGAGTCTTTCGAGACTTTTGCCGCCCGTTTCGATGATGCTTTCGTCGCCGACGTATCGAACGTCTTACTCTGGTTCTCGGGCAAAGACATTCTCGCCGGGATAGCCGAATGGCTCAGTACGAAAGCCTTCCCAAGTTCGGGAGCTTTTCGTGCATCACTGCGCGACTGGATCATTGCCAATCCGGAACGGGCACTGGAATTGCTCCCGGAGTGGACCAGTTTGTAACGGTTCTCAGGGCTTAGGCCAATCTCCCGATCGTCCGTAACGGAACCCCCACGCTCCTCTGCGGCAAGGCCGTTTCAAGTCCCATGCTTGGGAAGTGATGATTTCATAACGAGGCTGGAAAAAGCCGGCTTTCCAGAGTATTGCATAAAGAGAATCCCGGACGCGAACGAAGATCCAAGCGGAATTGAGTATGGTGTGCCCGGAATTCTAACCGGAATTCCATCAGAGCATGCTCGTTGGAATACCTGAGAAGATGGTTTGAGTTCTGCACATAGAGAAATTCGGAATCCTGTTTCCATTTTGTTACCCTTTTTTCGAAAAATGATGTATCCTACCGCACTGAGTCGTAACAAGGTGTATTGAAATCATAGGGGATAATGGCCAGATCACAGAGATGTCAAGGTATCAGGATGCCCTGTCACGCCGGTGGTCGCGGGTTCGAGTCTCGTCGTCCCCGCCACATAACAGCCTGTATTACAGGGAAGCCCAAAGATCAGGCTTCCCTGCTTTTGTTTGGGGTGGGACTCAGAGCCACCGAAGGGCTCCCAATGGAAAAAGAAGCACGGTGCGGAATTTAGCGGGGTCTTCATGAAGCTGACAAGAGTAGCAGTCAGGAATTTCAAAGGCGTTGCAGCAGTTGAATTTTCTATGGAGACCACTTCTCAGGGGCCTCCCCCCGTGACGGCTCTGTTGGGTGACAACGGCAGCGGAAAGACTACCATCCTCCAGGCAATCGCTCTAACCCTCTCAATGGCAACCCGTCGCACGCGGGATATGGAGTCATTCAATTGGCATGGCTTCCTCCCTGAACGTGTGCCAAGCCTCGGCCCCACTTGTGTTGAACTTGATGTCCTCTTTGATCGGGAGGAGGTCGACCTGACCAGCCGACTGTTCGAAGAATGGCAGGATTCTCTGCCTTCCGACCGAAGACAGGTCCTGAGAATTGTGCCGCCGTCGCAGCATACCGAAGTCACGTTGCACTTCGAGAAGGGGCGTGTGACCTCCCCCCAAGGCTTTGAAGCAGTGAATCAGTTCCTCGGTCGTTATTACATTAAGGCCCTGAAAGATACTCGACCTGATTTGAGAGACTGGTTCGTCAGGCTTGGCGACATTTTCTGGTTCGATCAACATCGCAACCTTGGCTCTCTCATGGCTGAGGATGTGTCTGCCGAAGATCCGAGGTCTCAAGGATGGCAGGCCGGCGTCGAGCAGCTCCGAGAATATCTCGTTGGGTGGTGGGGTCACCACACGACACCGTCACGCCGGGGAAAAGACTTTATTGAGCCGCTGGAGCGCCTTTTTCAGAAGGTGTTTCCTGGGACACGATTTGTCGGGATTATGCCTCGGGGCCGGATTACGACGCCCAAGGCCAATGACTTTTACTTTCTCATTGACCGCGATGGCCGGGTTTATGACTTAGCGGAGATGGCATCGGGCGAACAGGCCGTGTTCCCGCTGGTGTACGAGTTCGTTCGACTCGACATTCAACGCTCAATTGTGCTGATCGATGAGTTGGAATTGCACCTGCATCCGCCGGAGCAGCAAAGGCTCTTGGCGGCTTTGCCAAGGATCGGTTCAGACTGCCAATTCATCATCACGACGCACTCGGATTTTCTCTCGTCAGCGATTCCCAACGAACAGGAGGTTCGCCTTGAAGAGGGGACGCGATGCCTGTAGTGAAACTCTTCGTCGAAGGCAATCTTGAATCCGAGGTGCTCAATCCCATTTTCCAAGGTACTCCTGTGCTGCAACGAGGTGGCTCGAAGAACTCCCTGAGACCACGGACGCGCTCTGAACGCGAAGAAAACAAGATTGCCGCCGGCTATCTCCGTGATCGTGATTTTGATTTTGATCCTCCCTCAGACCTCTCGAGGCCGACGGTGGATTGTGAACATGGCGGCATTCCAATTGGTTGGCGATGGTGCAGACACGAGATGGAGAACTACTTGATCGAACCCGCTATTGTCGGCGAGGCAATGGGGTGGCCCGTTGCCGATGTTGAGGAGGCTGTTCGTCAAGTTGCCAAGAGGATCAGAAGTTACGAGGCTGCAAGATGGACTGTTGGCATCGTGCGTCGTGAGCTGCCTCCGCACTTCGAATTGAAAACCCGACCGGATGATTTGAATGAAATAGCTCTCCCATCGGCGGTAGATCCAGCTACGGTTAACGCATGGGCCGGGAGCACCATAGAGACTCACCGAATCCGCATTGATGACGCTACTGATCCAAACCGTGTGGAAGAATCATTCGAAGCTTTTGCCGCCCGTTTCGATGACGCTTTCGTCGCCGACGTATCGAACGTCCTGCTCTGGTTCTCGGGCAAAGACATTCTGGCCGGGATAGCTGAATGGCTCAGTACCAAAGGCGTCAACAATCCGGGAGACTTTCGTGCGTCAATTCGCGGCTGGATCATTGCCAATCCGGAACGGGCACTCGAATTGCTCCCTGAGTGGCGCAGTTTGACCGAGATTCTTAGAGGCTAGGAATGGTGGACAGAATCAGGGGGGACACAACACTGATCTTGTTGACAGGGAGGGCACTCTCTCATAGTAGGCTCTATGCCTCGTCGGTCGCGCAGCTGTCCCCCGGTGTCGACACCATTTCAAGGAGGGAAGTCTTCGATCGAGGGACGTGTTTCATTCGGAGATTGGTTGCAGGGAGTGTCTCGGGACACTCGGCACCGAACTACTCATCCGGGACCGGAGCTGGGGGACTACCAGGGAGGCTCCGAAAGCGTCCACTGTGAAATACGGTGTTGTGTCCCCCGAATTCCCACGAATTCCCAACTTTTTGGCTCGCCTAAATCTGGCGATGCTCGCACAAATATTCCCGAACCGGCCAGACATCAAGGAAATGGAAGCGTGGTTCGATGATAAACTAGGCCCGATGGCGGCTCTGACGGATGAACGCGAGGACGTCTGAGAGAGTGGACGGCCGGTGCCGCGTACTCTGGGAGATCTGCGGACAACATAGAATAGATCTGGGGACTCCAAGAACAGTCAGGGAGTATGTTCATGGAAGACAATTTTTCTAAAGATTTGCAAAGGGCTATAAGACAACTGCAAATGGCGGATCCTTTGAAAGGGTTGCGGGAATCCATAGCGGCAATTCAAATGGCGGATCCTACGAAGCCATGGCGCGAAGCCATCGCCGCAATCCAAATGGCCGATCCTCTGAAAGGGTTGCGGGAATCCATAGCGGCAATTCAAATGGCGGATCCAGCGAAGCCATGGCGCGAAGCCATCGCCGCAATCCAAATGGCCGATCCTCTGAAAGGGTTGCGGGAAGCTTTAAGCTCTCTTCGCAACTTGCAGCTTGTCGATTTTGAGCGTTTGGACAAATCGTACAATTCGTATCGTGAATTAGTCCTACAAAGTTCCCCAGCAAATAGCTTAGAAGATGCCTACTTGCAGGTTTGCTCGAGACTAGTTGAAGCGGCAGACAAGGACGACACTGATGAAGCTTTGTCAGCTGTAGCCGAGGGGATCAGGCGAGACGCCATTGCTGCTCCAAATACCATTCAGAATATCCAGTTCCTGATAACTCTGTTAGTCGCATTCGTGATTTGTTTTTTCCAATATAGGCAATCCGTAGAGTCAGAGCATAAAGTAATACAAGCTATTTGCGACTCGCAAACTGTCATTAGTCAAAAATTGGATAGAATCATGTCGGCCAGAGCTAATGAAGTCTATTTTGTCGTCGAAAGACCCGTCAACTTCAGGTTGTACTGGTTCAGCGTGAATTGGACAAATCCGATACACGTTTAAACTAGTCGCGGAGACCTATACTCCGACACATTTGTATCCCGAGACACCTGGGGCTCTGCCCCAGACCCCGGAGTTTTTAAGGCATCAGGGGTCTATCGCCCGATGGGGTTCGGGACGGGACGTGGAAGCACGTGACCTCCACGCCCTGCCATCGGTTCGATGAGCCCCGCCGGGTTATCCCTCGGCAGGTTGCCCTCCGGCAGAGCCTGCTTCCGTTTCACCCGGCACAGTCATTTCATCACGGGGACCCCTCCTTTGTCAATTCCACTTTGACGACGTAGTTTTCTAGCCTCGCGGGCGGCTTCTAGTTTTCGGTCTCGAGCCGCGAGTATCTCCGGGGCACGTCCTTCCAGCTTGTCCTTCGGCGTCACGTAGCCGATGGCGCTGTGAAGGCGTACCGTGTTGTACCGCTCGATGTAACCTGCAACCAATCGCCGTGCATCCTCAAGCGAAAGCGGCGTGCCCGGGCGGATGCACTCGCGCTTGAGGGTTCCGTGCCACCGTTCGATTTTGCCGTTGCTCTGCGGATAGTAGGGCGAAGTCCTGACATGGGTCATGCCGCAGATACGGATGAAATCCCTGAAGTCCCTCGCGATGAACTGCGGCCCATTGTCCGAGATGATCCGCGGTTTCGCTTCCGGGTAATTCTCGTGCGCCCTCTGGATGATGATCTCGATGTCTCGCTCAGTCATAGCCTCACGTATGTCCCAATTCACGATATACCGGCTGCATCCGTCCAGTTGGCTGCAAAGGTAATAGAAGGTACCGCAAACATTGAGGTATGACACGTCAACGTGCCAGTGTTCGTGCGGAGCGAGCGGTTGAACGAAGCCCGTGCCCTTCTTCGAGGGCGTGCCGTTCCAGCGTCGAAGAAGTCCCGCTCCCCTTAACACCCGGTACACACTGGACGGGCTCACCGCAACTATGTCCGCATCCATCATCATATACGTTAAACGTCGATAGCCCTCGTCCTGGTGATCGTTGAAATAGGCGATGATTGCGGCCCGCTCCCAGCTTTCCAGCCAGAAGTCCCGAGGAACCCAGGCGTTGTGCTCGTTGACCATGCCGTACCGTTGCCGCCACTGGTAAAACTTGCCTCGGCCGATACCGATCCATCCCACCAGGCGAGTGGCCGGAAGAGAAGTCCGGTCGCACCAGTACCGAACGTAATCCACCACCTCATCGCGTTTGTCCGGTTCCATCCAAGAACCCTTCAGTTTTCCCCAAGACTTTTTTTTAGTGCCACGTGAGACTCCATGATCTCCGCGATCACCTCGTCCTTGTGGACGATCTTTACCTTCAAAGCGTTGTTTTCCTTCTCCAGACGTCGCACCTTTCCATCGTTTCCACGATCGAAGGCTGCAGCACCGTTCTCGAAAAACTCCTTTTGCCACTTGTAAAATAACGTCGGGTGAAGACCCTGTTCATCGCACAGGTCCGAAACCGGAACCTTGTCAACCAAATGCCGCCTGAGAATCCGCACCTTATCCTCGGCTGAAAACTTCCTCCTTCTTCCTGCCACGGCCAAATCCTCCTTCACGGTCATATGCTAACCGATCAAGGGGAAATGTCCAATTCCGACTGAAGCAAAACAAGGTCGGAGCCGAGTACGAAAAATGGGAAAGTAATTAGAACGCTCTATCCGCCTCAGATATTAAAGCTTGTGGAAGAGAGAGGCAATTGGATGAAAGTAGAGCCCGCCTCCACAGGCGCTCATGAAGTGGGGTGGTGTTACGGGAACAGACTGGGGAGACTGCAAAATCTCCCATAGTCGGTTTGCCGCGAATTCGAGGCATATCCCTGAACAGGCGGGCGCTTCAGGATCTGTGGACACCATACGTAATTATCGATAAAAAATGGAAATTAGGTATGCTGTCCCCAGAATTCCAAAATTCTCATCCAGTGATTTTACCTACACTCAACGAGGTATCGGAGTGAACTTCCAGCTCTTCGGCCTACTTCAGCAACTCGGGTTACTCGAGCCATCCAGGTATTCGGCCTTAGACCGCTTCGGGCCATTCAAGGGGCTTGGCCATTTAGGTCTGCCGAAGCCAGCGTTGGCTGAAGTCGCCTCCGGCCATTGCTTTCTCGCCCGCGTATTCAGGCTGTTTAGTGAGTTCAACCGGGCGAGGGAGACGATGGCACAGATCGCGCCCGAGCTGATGCAAGACCCTCGTTTCACTGGCCAGCCCGCCCTCGCCGGCAGGGTGAGTGATTTCTTGACGAGTAATGCTGAGTTGACCGCGCTCCTATCCGATTTCCACACCGATCCTCGGGTCGCCGCGCTGCATGGAAAGATGATCTCAACAGGTAGCAGTAGATCCGCCTTTGAAGAGTCGCGCCTGGCTGAGTGGTTTCTCTGGTGCGCGAACGAGTTCGGGCTGGAAGCAGCGAAACAGTATCTCAGCCAGTGGCTTGACGCCGACGAGGTGGATGTGCTCAACACCCTGTGGGTCTATGGGCTCGACCTCGACGAGGAGATTCAGCTCGGGGACGGCTACTGTATCACTCCGGCGGAGCGGCTACCTGACTCCACCCACAAGGAGCAGGCCCTGCAAGTCAGAATGCCCACACCGGGGGAGGTGGTCTCGTTCCCGACCGTGACAATCAACCGGATCTGTCGGGTGAAGAAGACGGACCCACCGGACTTGGCCCCGGACCCGAACCCCGATCCTGACTTTTGGAAGACACAACAGCAACTCTACGACATCGCGCTCACGCTGAACGTCCTGCCGGGAGTTTCATGCGTCCCGGCCTTCGCCACGGCTTACTCGTTGGCTATCCATCCGTACGGCCCATTCGACGGCTGGGGTGGGGCCACGTACCTTTACGATGTCATCGGAAGGCAGCAGACAAAGATCACACAAGTGCATTACGAGGATATCCTCGCAGCGCTCGAGGATTTCAACCAGTTGCCAGACAAAGAGAGAGGGCGATTTCGGCGGATTTTGAGCCGTCTATCACAAGGGAAGCGCCGGTTCGAGATCGAGGACAAAATCATGGATCTCGGGATCGCACTCGAGATGCTCCTGTTGAAGGACAACCGGAATCGAGAACAGCTTGCACTCTCTTTCCGGTTGCGGGGGGCGTGGCTTGTATCGGGTACGCCCGAGGAGCGGCACGAGAACTACAAGCTTTTGAAGGAGCTATACACCTACCGGTCGCACGTGGCCCACAGCGGGCTGCTTGAGAATGGGAATCCAGAGAAGATTGCGAAGGTGCGGAATCAGTTTCCCGCGTACCAGGCCCTGGCGGAGAAGATTTGTCGACGGTTGCTCAACAATCCGAAGGTCGAATGGGACGACCTCGTAGTCGGCGGTGTGAGCGCCGCGAATTCCGGGTAGGAATTCCGCTAGAGCGTGCTCGTTGGAATACCTGAGAAGATGGTTTGAGTTCTGCACATAGAGAGATTTTGAATCCTGTTTCCATTTTGTTACCCTTTCTTTGGAAAATGATGTATCCTACCATCCTGAGCCGTAACAAGGTGTGTGGAAATCATTGGGGATAATCGCCGGAGCACAGAGATGTCAAGGTATCAGGGTGCCCTGTCACGCTGGATGTCGCGAGTTCGAGTCTCGTCGTCCCCGCCACAAATAGACTAGGAATTACAGGGAAGCTGGGATAAACCGGCTTCCCTGTTTTCGTTTGGGGTGGGACTCAGAGCCACCGAAGGGCGCCCTGTCCGAAATGAAAAGGAATAATGGGCCATCATTTGCTGGGATCCACAGAACCCGCTTCAATCATGGCAGTAATTCAGTTGCAGGACGGTTCTTGACGATGCAATCCACAAGTCTGTTTCAGCGACTCTCGGAAATGAGCGCGACTGATTCTTCAATTCGGTCTCTCCTAAGTCTCGTGGAAAGGATCCATGAAGAATCAGTCGCTATATCAAGGACAGCTATCAGGCGCTTCCCTGAGTACACACTTCACGACGACGTTCACATAAGAAAAGTGATACAAATCATGGGGTGTTTGATACCAGACCAAACACTCGGAAGACTGGGCGCTCTCGAAATCGGGGCTTTGCTTCTGGCGGCCACATTGCACGACATAGGGATGGCACCGACTCAGGACGAGATCGACTGCTTGCTAAACGTCTCAGACAAGCCGGAATTCCGTGGGGACGTGGCCAAATATACCAGTTACAGGAATGATTCTCCCGATATTATTGGGCAGATAGAGTCCTTCCGCACAAACCAATGCCATCAAGAAGCCCACCGCCTGGAAGTATCGTTGCTCACGGATTATCTTCGCATCACACATGCTCAGCGGGGTATGAAATTCATCCGCTCTCGGTACAAGGATCGTTTATTCTA
>CAXXIU010000023.1:0-436379 GCA_963675835.2 Desulfomonilaceae bacterium | reverse complement strand
TGGTCACGGAGGACAATTTCCTATGGGACATTTCCTCTTGTTCCCCCTTAGAAAAAGAGGACTAGGGGTCACCCATGACAAATGACCGCCCTGCCCTCTGCCCGGGGCCGCTGCGGTTCCAGTATGGTCCATTTCACCTTATCATCCACGTCTGTCACATCCGGTCAAAGTTGCCGGTATTACTTTCGTCACTCACGCGTTTTTCTCACAACGATCTTCGGGCCGGTACAGCGCACGCGCCGCATCAAGCTCACGGGCAATCCGCTCCTTCAATGAAGCGGGATTCAAGACCTCCGCGGCCGATCCGAAGCCCAGGATCCATGAGACGATCTCGTAGTTGATGGGGACCTCGAGTGTGACGACCAGGCTGCCGTCCTCCCCTTCCCGAATCTCCTGGGTCGGGTGCCAGATGCGTTCCTTCACCACTGGGCCGCGCTCTGCCTGAACCACACGCGCACCGTTTCAGGCTTTCCGGTCATGACCCGGAACGCGGTCTTGAGGTATTCATCCAAGGAGAAGTCCTCGGGCATGGGGAAACTCTCCTTGAGAACAGTCAGTTTCGTGATGCGGTCCATAGCGAATGTTCGAATCTCGTCTCGGAGGTGACACAACCCGATCAGGTAGAACGCGCCGTTCATGGCCCACACCTGGTAGGGATCCACGACGCGTGTGGTCTCGTCGCCGGTGGACAAGGCCTTGTACATAATTTCGACGCGTGTACGGGCGGCCGTGGCCTCGCTCAGTTGAGCGATTATGTCCTTGAACGCGCTGAAATCCTTCTTGGCGCCATGGCTCACACCCAATCTCCCGGAAATGGTATCGAGGTACTGATGGGTCTCAGGCGGCAAGGTCACGGTGACTTTTTCAAAGAGAGATTCAATACTCTCTTGGAACACGGTCCCCTCAAAGACTTTCAGGATGTCCCGGCTCATGTGCAGGGCCATCAATTCGGTCATGGTCAAGAGGAGAGGCATATTGGACTTGGAGCCGTCCATGAGCTTCCATCGGTCTCCCCTATCGCCGGACTCGGTGTACAGAGGAAACCCCGCGGACTCCAGGGCCTTCATATCACGGTACACGGTTCGGACCTTGGCCTCCAAATGGTCGGCGAGTTCCGCCACGGTCAGGACCGCGGGTACGTGTTTCGAGGAGCTTTATGATGCACCACTGCCGTGTAATCTGATTTCCCCTCATGTGCAGCCCTTTCTTCAGTAGCCTCATCGTAAGAGATCAGACGTGTGTACCAAGAGTTCACCGGGCGTGAGGTGGCTCTACCAGTCCCGGAAAACTGCCGTCGTTGGTCCTACGCGCCGTTCGCATTTGGTGCCCCCCGGTTCATTTCTCACCGCGGTCATTCCCGAACCTGAATGGAGGGCGGATTCCACCCCTCGCCCTACATCCCGGGGAGCCGGGATCGATTGCCGTGTTTCTTTGATTTGGTTGATGATGTGTAGGACTTGCTTACCGGCCGGGCCTGCGCAGCCTCAACGACGTCACCTTGGGCAAGGTGCATCAGGAGGCACTTCCGGTCCGGGGGGCGTCATAAAGCCCTATCCATGCCTCTTAACGGAGAAACCAAAATTCACTGTCGTAGTATCACAAGCGACCGCTTGGAAAGCAAGGAAATTAGTAGCGGCCAGCGCGTGGGAGAGGAGAGGGACCACAGAAGCACGGTCGTAGGGGTAGGCCCCTGTGCCTACCCGTGAATACCGGCACGGAGGCCGGTGCCGCCAAAGCAGGGCCGGAGCCTGGAAAAAAAACAAAGAGATCCACCACCAAGACACAAAGACAGCAAGTCAAGAGATTCAGGATGAGATGAAGAACGGCGCATGAGCAGTGGAGAGAGTCCAAGGGGTGCCGAAGGCATCGTAGGGTCTCGCCGTCTTTCGGGCCCCAATAGGGCAGATACGGGTAAGAAGTTCGGCTCGGAAAAAGAAGGTTATCCGCAGATTACAAGGATTACGCAGATCAAGGAAATGCCTGAGAAGATTGTTTCCGGTTTCTCTTTGGCTTTGAATCCGTGTTAATCGGCGAAATCCGTGGATCGATTCTTCTCTTAATTGGTACCTTGGTGGTCGGTTTCCTCATTTCCCGTATCGTTCCAAAAAAGATCCGATACTGTGACCTTGGATGACAAGCACGGATAGTATCCTGGGGGGGCCGTGCCCGGAATTCCCCCTGGAGGGAATCCCGCACGGGGAGGAGGGGATAATGTTTGGTCTTGCACAAAGCGGTCGAAATGGAATAAGGTGTTCCCGGTCCTGTAAACGGGGAGGGTCATCCATATCTTTACTGCCGATCCCAGGCTGCCGGGGGGACGCCGCAGTTACGACGAGGGGGGCCATGAGTGATCTATGGAAACCGGCGGATGCCGGGTTATTCAGGTCCGGGGCAATGGCCGGACACGGAATCACGGTCCTGGTCATAGACGACCACAAGGAATTACTTGATGTTCTTGGGGAAGGTCTCGCTCTGTACGGATACGCGGTCCTCACCGCATCGTCGGGGCAAGAAGGCCTGAGGCTGTTCAAGGAAAACCATGTGGACATGATCCTCTGCGACTTGGGCATGCCGCACATGGACGGATGGGAGGTCGCAAAGGGCATATGCGACACCTGCAACGAGGAGGGCCTCAAGAAACCGTGCTTGATCCTTGTCACCGCGTGGGCGGATCAAATAGAGGGAGACGGACGCATCGGCAAACTGGGAATAGATGCCGTGGTAGCTAAGCCCGTAACCCTGAATACTTTGCTCCAAATAGTTGAACGGGAGATTGTCCGGAAAAACGAGACGGCCGTTCCTGCCTTGATTGCCGACTGAGTGCTTCGTTTCCCAAATACGGTGCCGTATTCTTGAGTACGCGCGGTAGCGTCCCTGCCGGGTGCGTTCGAGGAAGCTTACCGGCAGAATGCCGGTGCTACTGAAGAGTACCGGCACGGAGGCCGGCGCTACCAAAGCAGGGATAATTGACACAAATGTGACACCGTACTTCTGCCTCGGAGCACTAAGCATTCAGGGCAGGCACCGGCATCATGTCACCGTTTGCTCAAAAGCTTCCGAAAATGGTACCCGAAGATTGCGCTGGAAACGGCTTCTCCGAACGCGTGGCGATGAAATATGAAGGCGGTGAGGAGCAGTCTCCAGTAGTAGATTTTGCTCTTCCCCTTGTCCAATATGCCGAGATAGAGTATGGACCGAAGGAATGCCTTGAGGTCGTCCTTCTGAATGCGTTTCTTTCGTACGGGTTTGTAGTCTTCGAGAAACTGGCACACGCGCTTGTAGTATTCTCTGGGCGAGTAGAGGTAGTTGAGCACCGCCTGGTACCCTTCTTTCACTGTCTCTGCGTCCATCTTCGGCACGAAATTCAGTGAACCGTCGCAATTGTCTCCCGTCGTTGAGTCGTGAAGCAATCGCCCTTCATCTTTCAGCCTCTTGTACAACCTCGTTCCGGGGATTGCATTCAGGAGGCCGATCATCGCCTTCACCACTCCGCCATTCTGTATAAACTTTATCTGCCGATCGAAAATGTTGGGCGGGTCGTTATCAAAGCCGATGATAAAGCCGCCCATGACCTCCATTCCATTTCGCTGAATGGTTTTAACTGCTTCCAATAAGTCCATGGATCGGTTCTGGTGCTTGCCGCACTCAACCAGGCATTCGTCTTCGGGAGTCTCCAGGCCGAGAAAGACCGAGTCGAACCCTGCGGAGGTCATCAAACCCATCAGCTCGTCGTCCTGGGCCAGGTTGACCGATGATTCGGTATACAGCTGAAACGGGAAATCTTTTGCTTCCTGCCACTTCACCAGTTCCCGGAGAAGTGACTTGACCTTAACCTTGTTGCCGATGAAGTTGTCGTCGACAATGAACAGGCGGCCCCGCCAGCCTATCGAGTAAAGAACATCAAACTCCCGGACCATCTGCTCATTGGACTTCACTCGCGGGCGGCGCCCGTTGAGTTTCACGATATCGCAGAATTCACAGTCAAATGGGCATCCTCTGGAATACTGGACGGACATGGAAGCGTAGTGCTTCATGTCAATGAGATCCCATCGCGGCAGGGGCGTTTTCGTGATGTCCGGACGCTGTTCCGAAGTGTACACGGGTTTCGGACACCCCTGTGCAAGATCTTCGAGAAACATGGGAAGCGTGATTTCAGCCTCGTTGAGGACCAGATGATCGATCTGATCGAAATGCTCCTCCGCTGCGGCGAAGAAGGGTCCCCCGGCCACAATGGTCTTACCCTTTGCCTTGGCTCGGTCGAACACCTCCCGCACTGACTCTTTCTGCACAACCATTGCGCCGACAAAGACCCAGTCCGCCCACTCAAGCGTTTCGTCCCGCAGCGGCTCCACATTCATGTCAACCAGCCGGATTTCCCAATCCTCGGGCAGCATCGCTCCTACAGTGAGCAGGCCTAGTGGGACGTGGGCGGCGCTCTTGCTTATGAACTTCAATATGTGTTTGAAGCTCCAAAATGTATCGGGTATGGCTGGATATACGAGAAGAGCTTTCATATCCGTACTCCCTTTGTTACAGATTCATCGATGAAAATACATTTCGGCGTATCGGCCGAGATGAGGTTTTGTCTTAGTCCGGGAACGTATCCTCTACATACGCTGAAACTTGGGTTGTTACGGCGTTCAGCTCAGCTGGGGATATATCATTCAACGGTCAATGCGGCCCTGCAATTTGCGGTACTCATCCATACTTCGCTCAAACTCCTGCAACCCTATCTCTGTGCCGTATCGGGCTTAACGTCCGGCTTGCCGACGGGTCTCATCGGAGGCTGGGCGCCGGCACCAAGCCTTGGTCGTTGGCCCGGCGAGGCCAGGTAGTGCAGGAGCGGGGACTTTGGACTCAACAGCAAGGTGGTATCCTGAGGCAATACTTTCCCGTAGACTTCGAGGTGTCGAAGAAAGGAGTAAAACTCGATGTCCTTTCCATACGCCTCGGCATACACGGCGGTGGCCTCTGCGTCACCCTCGCCTCGGAGCACCTGGGATTTTCCGTATGCCTCTGCAAGAATAATCTCCTGGTCCTTGTCTGCGCGTGCCCGAATTTCGCGACCTTTTTCTTCACCCTCCGCCCGGTAACGCTTTGCAATACGCTCCCGCTCAGCCCTCATCCTCGCAAAAACGCTGTTCTGGACTTCCTCGGGCAGATCGACTCTCTTGATTCGCACGTCAATCACTTCAATGCCGAACCGTTTCACCTGTTGCCGGGTCTCTAAGGTCACCTGGTCCATGATGTTTTCGCGCTCTTCACGGATAAAATCCTTGAAGTTGTGGTTCGCGATTTCCTGTCTCAGGCGGCCGAAGATGATATCTTGCAGGCGGGCCATTGCCCCTACGTAATTCGTAACGCTTTGATAGAAATCCAGCGGATTAGTAATCTTCCATCGAGTGACCGTGTCAACCGTGAGACGTTTCTTATCCAACGTTATATACTCGGCCGGCCGAGCGTCGGCAACCAGGATACGTCTGTCAAATACGATCAGATCCTGTATCGCGGGATATTTGAAATAGAGATTCGGCTCTTGAATGGTCCTTACAGGCTTTCCAAACTGCAGAATCAGGGCCTGTTCCGGCGGATAAATGATGAAGGCCGCCTGGCTCACGACGATGCCTATAACTGCAAGACCGATGATGATCTTTACCATGAACTTCAGTTGCCTTTCTTCTCTGAGGACGGCTGTACCTGCTCAGGCTTGGCGCGTTTCCCTGCACGGTTCGGCGGCTGATTCAATGGAAGAAGGGGGAGCACTCGTGAATCGCCGCCCTCCATGATGTACTTTTTTGTGTCGGGCAGGAATTTTTCCGCGTTCTCCAGATAGAGCCTCTGTCTTGTAACTTCCGGTGCCCTGACGTATGCCGAGAGAACCTGCTCGAATCTTTCCGCATCTCCCTTAGCGCGGATAACGCGCTGAGCCTTGAAAGCCTCGGCCTTTCTGATTTCTTGCTGGGCAAGCCCCCTGGCCTTTGGAATGATGTCTTCACGGTAGCCCTCGGCCTCTCTGATAAGCCGTTCTCTATCCTCCCACGCCCTCACGACGTCATGAAACGCTTCTTGAACCTGCGCGGGAGGATCGACCACCAGCAAACGGGCCTGTGTCACCAGTAGCCCGGTGTTATAGGTGTCCAGGAGTCGCTGTAGGTATTTCTGCACCTTGTTCTGGACATCCATTCTGCCGCTGGTCATGGTGTAGTCGATGGTGTTTTCCCCAACGACCCCGCGAATGGCCACTTCTGCCGACGCTCTCAGGGCCGTCTCCGGCGCTTGGGCTCCAAAGAGGAATTTAACCGGATCGTTGACTACGTACTGAGCAAACATCTGAACA
This sequence comes from Desulfomonilaceae bacterium, assembly GCA_963675835.2. Taxonomy (GTDB): domain Bacteria; phylum Desulfobacterota; class Desulfomonilia; order Desulfomonilales; family Desulfomonilaceae; genus JAVHLK01. The sequence goes on along the minus strand of CAXXIU010000023.1, from coordinate 430,042 downwards.
TCAACGATGTTCTCGTCTCCCGTGAGCATCAGAGATTCGGAAGGAACGCTCCTGGTCCGGCCCCCGTCCGAGCGAAATCCGATCTCCGCGCTTCTGATCTTGGCCGTGTCCACCACTATTGCGTCCATAAAGGGTTTCGGTAATCGGTACCGAAGTCCGGGCCCCGTTATTGATTTCACCTGACCAAACAGGAGCACTACACCCTTCTCACCCGGCTGTATTACATAGAATCCTGACGCCAAATACAGGAGTAATAATATGACAATGACGATCCAGGTTCCACGTCCCCTGAAGAATCCTTCAAGCATGGACTTCAGATCTTCTACTCCACGCTGTATCTCGCGAACCGGGTTGTCGTCGTTCCTTGGTCTAAATTGATCCATTCGTCCTCCCGGAGGATGGGATGCGTTTGTTATAGTTCATATCCCGCACGAAATCAAATACTGCCCGTACCATTTTGAAGCAAAATGAAGGAATACCGTAACCGGAGTACCGATGAGGATGGTTTATTACGGCTTGCAGACGTGGCGCTTAACCGGAAGGATGTGAGGCGAGAAGGGCAGCCGGGGGGGGCATCGCACCTCCCCCGGTTCGGTCATACCCTTTGTTCATGGCAGTTTCTCACCACTACGCACTTTTTCCAAGGCTCCCTCGAACATCCGGCGCGCCATGACCTTGCGCTCTTGGAGCTCCTCTCGCCATGCATCCACTTTCTCTATGGCCTCAAGTTCCCACGGGAGCCACTCGTCGCTCTCTTTGCCTCGAATCGATTTCTCAAGCTCGTCCGGAATCGGAGGAGTGCAGCATTCTTCGTAATGGTGCTCTATTTTTCTCAGGAATCGGAAGAGCTGCTTCATCTGCTTTTTCGTCAATGTCCGCCGGCATTCATCCTCACCGAAGAGCACCTGTTTCAGGGATTTGTCGTCTTCGGCTTTCAGCTCCTGGATGAGCTTCTTTAAGTAGCGGTAATTCTGATTGAAATCGTACGATTGGAGGAAATCCCCGGCCGAGGCATGGAAAGCACTCTGACTCATATCCAAACTCCTTTTTTCGCCCAAAGGTTTATTGCAATGGCTCGGCTTCGCCACTTAGACGAATGAAAAATCGGGGGATTAAGAATCAACCGGCAATGAGAATTACGAACAAAGAAGCCGCGCACTTTTCAGCGCCCGGTAGAAGGCTGAGAGGCAATCATCTTCCTCGGGAAGGGCTCCTATCATCCGGTTTCCAGCGAGTCAAGAAATTAATTGTGCTTGGACATAATTATCGCGCACGAATTTCCGGTCATTTCGCGATATCTCGCGATGATCATTTGCCACAGGCAATTGAAACCGCGACGTTTTTCGCGTACGACTGTGTTGCATGAGAGAATTCTCAAAAGCTTAGCCGGATCTTAACAAATGGGCCTCCGAACGCGGTTTCGCATGCATATTGATCGTCGTAGTTCTCTCTTCCCGTTCCCCATCCATAGGATACACGGCACCGCCCGGGGTAATGCGGGCGTTGGTACCTGCAGGCGGGGTCGGAACGACACATGTTGATGATATTTTTTCTGCAGTCACAGTTAACAATATGCGGAACATATACTTTAGATTAGAGTCTTATCATAACAGCTTTGATTAAGTTGTTAAATTATGACCACTGAATATGGAGGCTTTCATGTCATCTCTTTTCAACGAGTTTTCTGAGACTTACGAGCGTTTTCGAAAACACTGTCCCCACCACCCCCTCAATGAGGAGGTGCGCCACCGGATCCTGCGCGGCAGATTTCCAACCAGTCAGTGGTTGAGGAGGCAAATCACGCAAATGAGGAACATTATGGCCCCAATGTGGTTGGACGCGCAACCGTCACGTTCCGGACGCGTAGAAGAGCCGACCGAATCTCTCACCGATGCGCGTTCAATGGAGTAAGGACGGGTGTGTAATCGGTCATGCCGCCCCCCCTGCCGGGGCTTGGAAACTTTAACGTCACGGAGGGGCTCTATGACGGTAGATCGGTCTTTCAAGGTCGGGTCGGAGGCGTTCTTGCCCTCATTCGGCAACTATGCCTCAAGCCCCCCATACTTGACCGACGGCAACTGTTCCGTATTCCATAGACTTTCATATAACGCTTGTCATCGTCTGTCCTTGCGATTTCTCTCTACGCGGGCTATGATGGTTGGCCATGACTCAGAGCTGTTTCCAAGCCTCAACGAATCATGAAAGTCCTCGGCACTGATGAGCACTCCGCGGCTTCGCCTGGGAGATTGGGCACAGAGCGGTTAAAACCGCAACCCAATGGCGATCGCAGGCGTCGGCGTCACGTAAGAGCTTGGGTTTCGCAAGTACCATCGTACTACGCCGGGGATCCGGACGTTGCTCTTGGTTCCCACGGGCCGGGGGCAACCAAACCGATATTCAGGAGCCAACTTCCGAAGAAACGTTCGCGGTACGACAAGAATATGAGGATTAGTAGTATAGAGAGCGCACGATGCTCAAGAAATGGGGTGCAAGGTGCCTGTGGCCGGCCGCCAACGGGAAGACTAATCGGTGCCCCACGATCACTTCATTCTGCCGGCTTCCGGCGCATCCAAAGTTGAGTCCACGTGGCCTATGCATTGAAGGAACGGACCGAGAACGCTGCAGTAACGTCTGATCCTCGCGGATACTGGATTTCTGCGGCCTTGGGCTATTCAATCGTGGCGGTGTTCGTCGTTCTGTGCGGGTACTACGTGTATTCCCACAGGGAGGACTTCACGTTTCTTGGGAGTGTTTCGCTTCCTGAAACCTTTGCAGCGGGACTGCTCATCCTCCTGACCTTTATGGTCAATGTCTTTCAGCTGAAGCTGTTTCTCAGGAAGTTCTGTCCCGATCTGGGTTTTCTCGAGTTGACGGCCCTGTCCGGCGGCAGCATTCTCGGGAACTTGTTATTTCCCATGCGGGGGGGGACCGCCGGTCTCGCCGTATACCTCAAGAAGGTCCACGGTCTTGACTTCGAGGCCTTTGCGGCAATCTACGGTGGTACGGCCCTTCTGGTTGCATTCATAAACACCGCGCTGGCCCTTCTCGGTCTGGCTCTCCTTGCGTGGCTTCACGGATACACTCATCCCGTGTTAACCGTTTTGGTATTGGGAAGTTTCGGTATCTGCCTTTACCTCTGCGTCTTCCCGCCGCCAATGACCTGGAAGAAGCGCGGCATTCTGGGGGCCGTAGTCGGTGCCGCCCATTCTTGGCATCTGCTTACCAGGGACCGGCAACTCCTCTTTCGGGCCATGGTTTCCTTTCTTCTCATATCACTGGCCCTCACGCTGTCGCTCTACCTCATTTACCGTGCACTGGGAATGCCGCTCTCTTTTTCAGCGGTCATAATCACCTCAAGCCTGGGGAATCTGGCCAATCTGGTTCCCATCACACCCGGATCCCTGGGAGTATTTGACGTGGTGCTGATCCAACTCCCCCAGATCTTTGGCCTGGATCCCGCCCGATCCATAGCCGCGACGCTCGTATTTCGAGCCCTCAGCTTTCTGTGGGCTTTTGTTCTAGGGATTCCGGGATTGGTTTACATAGTGAGGCGGAACAGGAGATGCGGTTGATTTCCGGGCTGCGTTGGATTCTGATGACATCACAGCGGGCACGGCACGCCGTGCCCCTACAATTGGCGTACGGTGGGCACCGCACGCGGTGCCCCTACGCCGGCCGAAGAGTGCCGGAGATCAACGACCTCGACGGAAGGAGATCAAGCGCTCTTCAACGTTCGCCCCTCGGGTGGAGAAACGGCGAACCACCGGGTCGGCCGGGGACTCGATCCGTGATTGAGTGAGGAATTACAGAATGACAAGCTGTTCGGGCTCACCCTTTACTATCTTGTCGCCCAGTGATGTTCCGCAGTATACGCAGAGATACTCGTACTTGTCCCCTTCCGGCAGTACCAGAAGGAGCCTCTCTCTCACGGGAGTAGCTCGACGACACTTTGGGCAATAGAGTTCCGTGGCCCGCAGTTGCTCGAACTGCTTTTTTTGCTGTTGACCTGACCGTTTGGGGGCTCCGTATCTCGGGCCGGAAAACCTATTCATCATCGCTCCTGAATTTCCTGCGTCGGAAAATTTCCGGGAAGACACCTGGACCTCTCAGTTCTTCCGTCTTGATTCGTCACTGTTTTAACCGGCACAATTGCGGTCTGCGCCACAGTGTGGTTCTATTCCGTTTTTCGAGTGCGCGTTCAAATCTCTTACCGTCATACCAGATGTACCGGATGTTTTCCTACCACGTACTATAAGTATTCACGAATAGCCAAAAGGTCCAGATACGGTCAAGGAAAATATGCCGTGTTCCGAATGGACCCGGGGCAACCGTCCGCGCTTCCGGAGGGCTTGACTTCATCGTCGGTAACAATAATATCCTGAAAACATAATCGCATGTTGGCAAACGGCTTTCGATGGTTTGGGGCAGATATCCGGACATCTCTTTAAAAATAGCTACGTCTTTTCAGATTCTCAACGAGATGCCGCTCATAACCCGATCTTTGGTCGGAAGGAGTTTTTTTTCACTCTTTTCATAGCCTCAACGGAGCGTTGGTCAGGCCCGGAAAGGCCTCCCTCCGACTTGAGTATTTCGCAAGGTAATTCCAGATTTTCGCATCATCGACCACGAGGATGCGTTGATTCCACCTGCTCGAACGCGTCAAAGATCCGCTCTTGATCCTCGGGTTTGATGCCAATGCCTGTATCGGATACCCGTATGACGATCGTTCCTTCTTCCCTCTTCGCTGCGAGATCTATGCGACCGCGGTCCGGGGTAAACTTGACTGCATTTGACAGAAGATTGAAGACAATCTGTTTGAGCTTCACATCATCCGCCTGAATCCAAACGCCTTCAAGATCTTCCGATATGTGAAGACCGAGCTTTAAACCATGTTTGAACGCCTTCTGCCTTATCATGAGCGTTGCGTTGTTGAGAAGTTGACCGAGGTCGACCGGGGAGAGCCGCACAGAATGAGACCGGGGAACACGTATGCCAACCCCGAAGAAGGTGCGTTACCGTGTCTGAGAGACAACCGCACCTGTTCCAGGGCCGGTAAGGGCATCATATCGGGAGCGGAAAAATAGACGGCCGGCGCCGTTCCCATCATCATTCGCATACTTGCAAGTATCAAGGGATCCTTCATCTTGGGCAACTCGGACAGTTCATCCATGTTCCTGCGAAGGAGGCGTATGAAAACGGCTACAGATCGTTCAAGCACCTTGGTTTGACTCGGATTCTTCGGCATGTCCACTCCGAGATCCTTGAGCACCGCCTGAGCTCTCTCAATGGTTCCCAGTAGATTGCCCTTTGCGAAGCATGCCTGTATGGCGATTTCATCGGCCCTAACCCGGTCTTCAAGGGAACGAGTCTCCCGAATCGCCACGCTTGTGAGATTCTCCGGCTCAGAAAATCTACGACGCCTGCATTCACTTCCCGAGCCTTGATTCGATCCAGATCCCAACTCCAAACGCCTTCCGCCGGATCAAACGCAAAGTGATCTTCCAAGTGCAGCGATCTCAAGTATTCCTTAACAAAGAGAGGGTTACCCGCAGTGTTAGTCCGTATGACTTCCTCGAGCAGGGCCGTTTGCTCTCCCTCCATTCGAAACGTATCGAGGACAATCTCTCTTATTTCAGCCCGGCTCAAGGGCGTAAGCGCTATACTCTTGATGCTCCGACCCATTTCGTTCAGAGCCTTCAGAGTGCGGGTCATCGGATGGGTCCAGTCAACTTCGGTATCCCGGAACGCAAACACGATGAGAATGTATCGTATGTGCTCGTCCCCCATCAACCATTGGACAATCCTCAATGAGGCCATATCCGCCCACTGACAATCATCGAGAAACAGGCACATCGGCCGGTCCGAAGAGCATAACGCTCGGACGAAGCTCTGAAAGACGAGATCGAAACGATGTTGGGCTTCCTGGGGCCCTACTTCCGGAAGTGGCGGTTGTGGGCCGATGACGAGCTCCAACTGCGGTATGAGGGCGATAATCACCCGGCCGTTGGCACCCAACGCGGCAAGGAGCTTCCCTTTCCACGAAGCAATTTCGTCATCGTCTCGCGTGAGGATCCTCTGCACGAATTCGGTAAACGCCTGTATGAAGGCGTCATAAGGAATACTCTCTCCATGCAGGCGAAACTTACCGGAGATGAATTGCCCCCCGCTTTCGGCAACATGTTCACGCATTGCCGATACCAGCGACGTTTTTCCACTGCCGGGCGGCCCGAGAACCGTGACGAGTTCCTGATGACCGTTTCTCACTCGGTCAAAGGTTCTATAGAGTAGTTGGAGTTCGGATTTGCGTCCGTAAAGCTTCTCAGGTACCCGAAATTGCTCAGGCACGTCCCCTTGAGCGACCTGAAAAAGAGAAATCGTGCCGGCTGTCTGAAGTTCCTGCAGACATTTCTCCAAGTCTCGAAGGATTCCACGCGAACTCTGATACCTGTCTTTTCGGTCCTTCGAAAGGAGCTTCATAACAATATTCGACACCGCTTCGGGAATTTCCTCGTTCAGATAATCTGGAGGAACGGGAGGACGAGCCAAATGACCATGGATTGTGCCCAGCGAATCAGGGGAGGCAAAGGGGCAAGTCCCTGCAAGCATCTCATACGGAACGACTCCCAAAGAATAGTAATCGGATCGGTAATCAGGAACGAGGTTCGTTCGGCCGGTCTGCTCGGGGGAAATGTAGTCGACCGGACCTTCCGGCTCGGAACCGGCATCCGTCGACAGGGATTGTTCTCGTGGAAAGTATGTGGCAATCGTAGGGAGGATCGTGATCTTGTCGCCGGTCTCACCGTACACCATGTTGAAAGGGCTGACCGCTGCATGAACATTCTTGGCCGCGTGAATGCTCCTCAGAATGTCAACGGTCCGGATCGCGACGGAAAGAATACTCTCAAGTTTCAGAGCATTGGTTTGTATAAGAGTTTTGAGGAAGATGCCGCCCGGATCGTCAATGACCAGAGTCAAACCGTTCCCAAGTCTTGCCGGCTCCAGGACACGCGCTACTCCGGGTATATGCGGAATTCCGGAGGAGCCGACCGCCGGCACATGCAGCCAGTCAAGAAATTCAAACCATCCGGGATTTCCTCATTAAATGCATTAGTAACGAAACTTCTTCACTGTATTTTAGCTTGATATTCCACCGACGCTGTGCTGTACGATACGAGAAATGAACATTCAAGCTGTATCGCAAGTACTAAGATTCCGTTATCACATTTAAGGTGCTGAATCATGAGTTACAAGGCCTATTTCGACGGTTCTTGTTTTCTGCACTACTGTGGAATTGGGTACGTGATACGCAATTCCGACGGTTTTCCAATCTGCCGGGAAGCCGAGTACGTCGGCCGCGGCGACGCCCTCAAGGCCGAATATCTGGCGCTTATGGCGCTCTTGCAGCGCCTCGTTTCATTGAGAATCGATAACGCTGTTATACACGGCGACTGTCGGACTGTCGTGGCACAAGTCAATGGACAAATGAATACTCGCGATAAGAACCGCTTCAGAGACGCCATTATGAATATGAGGCGAGTCCTTCGCGAGCATCCCGGGTGGCATCTCAAGTGGATCCCGAGAGAACAGAACGGGATGGCGGACGCTTTGGCCACCGAAGGTCTCAGCGAGGTCAGACGAGCCCTTTAGACGCCTGCCGTCAGGCGCCATTAGACCTCTTGAGGCGTATCCCTCGATTGTGGATTCCAGCCCCTCTATGGTAATGTGCTTATTGGGGGCCTAACCGCCCCCGCGACGAACGAGGTCGACCTCCTGTCCGGTCGGGCTTCCCCGGTAGAGCAAGGAAAGGCTCGACTTCAAGCGCCTGCCGTAAAGCAGAGGAGACCTGGAATCCATGCATAAACACGCTCCGGGACAGGTATCCGCCTTGGGGCATTCCTCATCGCCCCCTCCGGAACGGACGAGGCTCCTGTGGCTGCTTGCCGCGGCGCTCGTCACGGTTATTCTGTGGCAAGTTCCCTTGGGGAACTATATCTTGTACCCGTTCACCATCCTTGCAACTTGGTTCCACGAGATGGCCCACGGCATCGCGGCCCTCATACTGGGAGGCGGTTTCACGAAACTGTTGATTTTTCCGGACGGTTCCGGTCTCGCGTACTATTCCGGCCCACTCTTCCTGGAGCCGATAAGTCGAGCGCTGGTGGCCGCGGCGGGACCAATCGGTCCGCCTTTGGCCGGTGCCGCTCTCATAATAGCATCCCGCAACACAAAATCCGCCTCCCTGGCCCTGAAGATTCTCGCAGTTCTCCTCCTCGTTTCAACGGCCATTTGGGTACGCTCGCTCTTCGGAATCATCGCGATCCCTGCGTTGGGCTTGGTCACCCTGTTTATTTCACTCAAGGCCTCCTCCCGAACGCAAGCATTCGCAGTTCAATTCCTGGGTGTCCAGGCCTGTGTCAGCACCTACCTTCAGGTCGGCTATCTGTTTTCTCATTCGGCCGGATCTCTCGGGATCTCCGACACTGCTCGGATTCAGGAGGTACTCCTTCTCCCCTATTGGTTTTGGGGAGCTCTCATAGCCGCATCGTCATTCCTGATTCTCGTCCGCAGTCTCCAGATTGCGTATGGTTCCGGACCTCTTCTCCGAATCCGAAGTTCGGCCCGTACTTGAAATTGTGGAAGAATCGGGCATGATGAGTATAGAATTGACGCATTTGTAGGCATGCGTGAATTGACCGTGGTGAACGAAAGGCGGAACCCATGTCCCAAGTTATGATCCAACCCGGTACCTATGAGAGCGCCCGTCGGGCCGTCGACAGGGCCTTTGAAATCTTCCCAATTGATTTGCAGGACAAGAAAGTCCTGATCAAACCCAATGTCCTTCGTGCTTCTGAAGCGGAAGAAGGCATAGTTACCCACCCCGCGGTGCTTCGCGCGGTGGTGGAGAAGGCGGAGACCATGAAACCCGCTTCCATCACGGTCGGCGACAATCCGGGTGTCTTCAGCTATGGAGCAAACGAAGCGAGTTTCAAGCAAACCGGACTCATGGATGCATCCGGGGGCTATTACCGGAATATCGGGGATGAATCTCGGCAAGTGGCTTTCAACCCTAATTTCATGTCCACGGTCAGTGTTTCCAGGGCCGTAATGGAAGCGGACGTCATCATCAGCCTTCCGAAATTCAAGACTCACGGTCTCACCGTCATGACAGGAGCGATCAAGAACAGTTTCGGCTTCCTTCCCGGAGCGCAGAAAGCGAAGCTTCATAGAATCGCCGGGAATCCGCCGAGATTCCACGACGTGCTCGTCGACGCGTTTGAGGTCAGGGTACCCGACCTCTTCATCGTGGACGCAGTGGTGGGTATGGAGGGAAACGGACCGGCTTCCCCTCACCTCAGAGACATAGGACTGATCCTCGCATCCGACAACGCCGTGGCCCTGGACTCGGTCATTGCAGTGATGATGGGATGCGATCCGGGCAAACTGCGATTCCTTCAAAAGGCGCGGGAAAGAGGGCTCGGAGAGCATGACCTCGGCAAAGCCGAGATAGTGGGTACGCTGCGGCAGGTGCCGGATTTCGTACTTCCCCCGCTGGGAGGCGAGGCCGTTCACGGCAACGAGGAAGTACAAAATGTACTGCAAAGTCGAACACTCTTGCGGCCGCAGGTCGATCGCGAATTGTGTACGGGCTGCGGCACCTGTGTGGAGCACTGTACGGTTTCCGCCTTGTCAATGAATGACGATTTTCCCCAAGTGGATGCGGATACGTGCATCACCTGTTTCTGTTGCCAGGAGATGTGTCCCGAAAAGGCCGTCACCCTGAGATAGCCTTCCGAGGAATTGAAATGCTGATTGAAACGTACGATCTGGTAATTGAGGTTTCAGGCCACAGCGCGGAGGAATTCGAATACGAGGTCATTGCCCGGCTCTCGGTGGACATCGGCCCAGCCCTTCCCTATCTGAATGCCGTGCTGAAAAGTGGAACATACTTCCCGGACGCGCCTGCATTTTCGTGGCGATTGGACTCACACAATGTCGGCTTCTGGGCGGACCGCATAGCAGCGGACCATCTTGAGAGTCGGGAACAGGCGAAAGAGGTGATCGACCGACTGGTGAAGTTGGTCAATGACACCTGGGAGAAGCGCGGAGAACTGACCCCGGACGCAACCACTCATGAAAACTTGCAGCCGTTGGAACTGTTTCGGCTGCTTCCCCGGACCAACTGTAAGGAGTGCGGCGAAGCCTCCTGCTTCAACTTCGCCCTCAAGCTTGCCGCGGGACAAGTGGAACTTCCGTCATGCAAACCTTTGTTTCGTGACGCGGGGTACGACGGGCAACGCGTGCAGCTGGAGTCATTGCTCGCGGTAAAACGCCCTCTTCTTTGAAGCAGGCTCCACGGAATGCGCTATTCCCCTCGTTCCCAGGTGGGAGCCTATGACGAAAGGGAAATGCGTGACCGAACTCAGGGAGTTGAATACGTATACCCGTTGCCATGAGTAATGACCTGTTTACCGGCCCCGTACTTGTCCCGGGTCTCGAGCGGTATTCGTCCACGGGACCGCACGGACCACCGCGGCGTATTTGTAAAAGCCGCTTCTTAGGAATGAGGAGTTTCAAGGAATTGTGCGCAGATTGCACACATACGTCAGACCAACGGATATGGACACCATTTGAGCATCCAGTCTTGACTTCATTTCCAATACCTATAATCTGAATGCAAGGACTGGACCTTTGCATCGTAACCAAGAAGGATGGCACGACCAAGGAACCTTGCCCATGAGCAACGAGATGTTGAAAGAGATCATCGAAAAGGTTGATCTACTGACCACCGAAGAGCAGCTCCGCCTGATCACGGCTCTTGCGGAAAGGGCTCGTATCTCTGCGGTTGACCGGGCGGAACCGCAGCTTAGATGGTCGGACCTGATCGGCATGCTGTCATATCCCGCCTGTGGAGAGGACGCTCAGTCATACATCACCCGCTCAAGGCGGGAGGCTGATGATAAGCGCCTTGCCGACACGAATCGGTGACATGAAATGGGTGACGTTCCGGCCGGGCTGCATCGAATTTTCTTGGACTCGGCACCGGTGATTTACCTCATCGAGAGGCATCCCATCTATTGCTCGAAGCTTGAACCACTCTTCAATCGTTTTGAAGCGGGGGAAGTTGTAGCCGTCACGTCTCCCGTCACTTTGGCTGAGTGCCTCGTATTGCCTATGAGACACGGAAACGCCGACGCAATCAAGGCGTTCATTGAGATTCTGGGAGGAAACCATGCCTCCCTTTTCGTTCCCATTCAAAGAGAAACCGCCAGGATCGCTGCCGACATTCGATCTCGATACAACGTGACGTTGACCGATGCCTTTCAAGTGGCTGCTGCTCTGGAAAGTGGGTGCGATGCTTTCCTCACCAATGACAAGGACCTGTGTCGGGTGACCGACCTGAAAATCGTTCTCGTGGAAGAATTGCCGGCTTAGTGCGGCATTTCAAAAGTTCGGTCACATATTTTCGTCTCGCTGCCATGTTGGGTGCCGGCAAGAAGAATATCCGGGCACGGAGGTCCGGGCTTCGAGAGACTTTCACGAAACCTACTTCCGAACGTGGGACGGGCGTCCCTGCCCGCCGTCTCCCCGCCGCCGCATTTATGAAACGATCCGACCGAGATGTTACGAACCGTCTTCAGCGCTTCAGGCGCTCCGGTACGATATCACGGAACAGCAAGTCTTCCTCTGTTTCGCGCCTCCGTATAATGTCCGCACGATCACCGGCCACCAACACCGTCGCAGGCCTGGGGAGTGCGTTGAAGTTGCTCATTGAAACTTCCTGATACGCGCCGGTATCCAGGATCGCCAGGATGTCGTCAATCTTGACGTCGGGCACGGGCACCATGGGCATCATCCGATCTCCATAGCAACTTCGCCCAACAATATCGGCCTTTTCCACGATGGGGGCCTCGGTTCTATTGGCCAACAGGTAGTCATGAAGGTGGTGTTCGTACCTACCGCCGGTGAACCAGAATTCCGTGGTGTCCACGATTACGCGGTTCCAGTAAATGGGGGTCTTCATCCGTTTGATGCTCTTCACCGTGGTCAAGTGGACACCCGCGTTTCCATGTATCGCCCGCCCCGGTTCGATCTGCAGCGTCAAGCCTTCGACGCTGATCCCGTTTCTCGGCAACTCTCGCCCAAGTGTGTCCGTGCACACGCGCGCATATTCTTCGATGCTCGGAGCGGCCGTCTCATTTGGTGTTTTCGTTACGGTCTTCATGAGCTTGGACAACACCTTGTACCGTGCCGCCGAGCCAAGCACCGCGATACCTTTGGACATCGCGTGAAAGGCCGCCAACAGAAGCGGTTCACAATAATCCGTTACGGCGTTGAACGGGTCCCGCGGGACCGCGAATCCTCCGCCGATATCGATTTCCCGAGGCTGGAATCCGCCGAGTATTCGGCTCACTCTTCCGGCCTCCTCGGCAAAGGCTCTCATTTGGGCTTTCCAGTAGCGTGTCGATGGATCGTGGCGTCCATGATGCTGATGAAGTCCCACCAGCTCCACGTTCTTCATCCCGAGAAGCCGTGGTCCGATCACCCGGATCTGCTCCAATGTGAGTCCACCCTTGTACACCATAGCCGCGATATCCGCGGGTACCAGGCCGTCGGCCACGAAGTCGCTGTGATCGACAAAACCGGAGATGGCCGGTTTGATCCTTAAGCGTACTCTTACCGGTCGATTCACATCGCACGCCGCTTTTTCGATGAGAGCAACTTCTTCCTCACTATCGATGGTGACGCGCACCCCCTCCCGAGCACAGCGATGAATAAGAGATTCGTCCTTGGGTACTCCGTTTGCCGAGATCTTTCGAGGATCGACACCCGCATCAAGGGCAATGGTGAGTTCTCCCAGCGAATAGATGTCCGATCCGCATCCCTCATCGGCAAGGATTCTTTGCACGGCGGGAAGCCAGTTGGCTTTTGCGGCCGGCAACACCTTTACCCGACCGTGGCCCCACCCTTCTTGAAACGTCTTTTGGAACTTTCGCACGTTGCGGCGGATCTGATCTTCCGACATGACAAACAGCGGTGAGCCGAATCGTTCGATCAAATCAACGGCATCGCACTCCTCAACAAACAGATGCCCGTCACGGGCGGACAAACAATCGTCAATTCGTTTGACCACGGCTTTTCGTTGTGCCTCCCAATGGGGGGTCTCAGCGATAGTTCACAATGAGTCCGATTGTGACTCGCCGGTTCCCCGGAGCCTCCGAAAGGCGATCCTCCCGTACTCGCCGGCTCAGTTCTCTGACAGAGATGCGATGACCGCTTTCCTCTTTGCTGCAGGCAGGGAATTGAAGAGTTCGTTGATCTCTTCGGATCGAAAATCCAAACCGGGGATCTTCTTCGTCGGTTCAACTAAGGTTGGTTTGCGTCCTCCCGCTGCAGCCAGGAGGAACGCGGCAATCTGCGTTGAAGGAATTGCCTTGGCCTGGCGTTTGACGAAATCCGGATCCGTGCCCCACGCTTCCGAGAAAAATAGGGGGAAAAAATCCGAATTCACGCAGGAGTACAGAATCACCTGTCGGCGTGTCTTTGTGCCTTCCTTGAATTCCTCCAATACATGTTTGACGTTGGTATCCGCACGCGGGTTGGCCGACAGAAGGAGGGAGAGAAGATTGGTGTGAGGAGGGGCGACTAGGATCTCCAACTCCTCCAAGGTGAACTTTCCGGAGCCCAAAACCCGTTGGATCTCGGGTTTAAGGGTATTGAGAGTAGCCGGATCCAGTCCTTCCAGCAGGTCGATCAATTCCAGGGCGCCAAATCCGTTGAGGGACACGTAATTACCAAACTGCTTCTGATAGTCGTGAAACCCGTGAAACAGGTGCATCACCTGGCCCGGAGACATGACCTGCCAGGGCAGACGCTCGATGAAGACGCGCGCATCTTCTCCCTCGAGGCCGCCCAGCCTTTCGACAAGGATCTCGAAGTCGAATTCATCGGGAGTACCCTGAGCGGCAAGTATCCGATCCACGGGATCCGGAGCCCCGGTAAGAATGACGAGTCTGCACCAGCGTTTGAAGAATATGTCTTCCGAGAACGAACTCACGGTGTCCCACTCGGTGACGATGGTCTCCAGAAACTTTCGGACCGTTTCCAAGAACTCTTTGGTAAGCAAAGAGGCCTCATGTTCCTCCAACCCTTCGCCCAACTCGTGGATCAGGTCTACGACCACTTCCTCCAACTCCGGCGAGAAGATCTCCCCATCCTCGGCCGTGTCCAGCGTGTACAGAAATGCACGGACATCATCCATGGACACGGCGACGGGATCTACGGCATCCACGGCTGCGGAGATTACGAGTGTGTCTATTAAGGCCTCTCGCAACGAGTCAACCTCAGACAGACTACCAGCGGTCACACTTTTCGATCTGTTCAAATGAGCAAAGGGCAATATGTCCTTCAGGCGGAGTATGAATTCGTATCGCTCCAGTTCGGCCTCGTAGTATTCCACCAGCCCCAACGTGGAGAACAGATGGTCCTCGAGGGTGAGGGACTCAATGGTATGGATCTCGCTCTCCGAGAAGACGCTCATCTCGGCAAGCCGCTGACAACTCAGTTCGTCCAAACAGTCATATTCTTCCGAGCTGACCATGATCTCGATTCGATGGTTCAATAGGAGCGATTCCCACCCGTGGCGAAGCTTCTCAATGCGGGTATAGGCCAACCGGAACAGTTCTACGGGGGAAGCCTCCATCAAAAGTTGGACTCCCTCTTCCACACTGCCCTTGCTCTTGATTTCCAACCCTACCCCAACGAGCTTGAGGACCGTTTCCTGGACTCTTGCCAACTCCTCGGTGGACCGGAAATCTATTTCCTTCTGAAGCACGTACTTGTTCGCCATGGCCACGGAGATGCGTATGATCTCATCAGCTCTGTCACGAGTAAAAATTCCCTGTTCAATCCCCAGGTCCACTACCTTGGTCATGAACGTCTGGTCGTCATGGACTACAAGTCCCAAAGAGTGCATGTACTCAATCCTCTCAGAACAATGCGCGGTTTACTCCATACGGCTCCATGTCTCAAACGATCGCCCGGATGTCATTCCAAAAAGCACCGCCATGTGATACGTCGTCAATCTCCATATTACTGGGACAACCGTCCGCTTGATTCCGATCTCGGATTCGCCGGGCAGTGCCGCTCTCCGTCCGCGGGCAAGCCCGGTGAACGCGACCGGCCCGTAGCCGCGGATTGGAGCCCGGTGTGAGTGTACCGCTTACCATGGAAACGCGTGCACATCCGACAAAAGGTTCTCCACCGGTGTTCTCTCACGAGTTACGACCACTGGAGGAACTCTGTCTACCGCGCCCGTTCCATGTATTTCCCGGTTCGTGTGTCAATTTTCAACCTGTCCCCTTCGTTTACGAAGAGGGGGACGTTAACCGTCATGCCGGTCTCGAGTGTGGCGGGTTTGGTGGCGCCGGCTGCCGTGTCTCCCTTGATCCCCGGTTCCGTCTCGGTCACCGTCAGTTCGACGAATATGGGCACCTCGACCCCAAGCGGTTTCCCGTTGTGGAAAAGCACTGTTACGGTGACGTTTTCCTGAAGATAATTGCGTGCATCACTCAGTTGGTCCGCGGTCAAGAAGAGCTGCTCGTATGTCTCGTTATCCATGAAGTGGAACTCTTCATCGCTCTGGTACAGGTACTGCATCTGTCTTTCTTCCATGTCCGGCTTGTCAACTTTTTCGCCGGACCGGAAGGTCCTGTCGAGGACATTGCCGGTAATCATGCTCTTTAGCGTGGTCCTCACAAACGCGCCGCCCTTTCCGGGTTTCACGTGCAAGAAATCCACAATAACAAAGGGCTCTCCGTTTATTTCGATCTTGAGCCCCTTTCTGAAGTCAGGAGTCGAATACATGGGTCCTCCCCCATTCTTTTGAAGTATTCAGTCGCATGCGCGGCAACGCATGGACATCGGAATTAGGAACCGTCCGGTGATCGGTGGTGAGGCGGAAGTTATGTATCTGAGGACACCATCCGGAGATTTTTCGCATCACGGGCCGGACTTTGCCCGGCTCCAAACGACCCATCCCTTCTTGATAAGCATACGGAACGAAATACCGAGACCTCAGTCCACAGTAATCAAATCCTTGGACATTTGAGAAAGAATTTCGACACCATCGGAACCGAGATAAACCAAGCTCTCCAGTCTCACGCCGCCGACGCCCTCGATATAGATACCGGGCTCGATGGTGAAAACCATGCCGGCCTTCAGTACGCCTCTGCCTCTGGGCGAAAGATACGGAGGCTCGTGAATGTCCAACCCCACTCCGTGGCCCAATCCGTGCATGAAGTACTGCCCGTATCCCGCCTTGTCAATGCTCTCCCTGGCCGTACGGTCGACTTCCTTGGGGTTCATTCCTTCCCGTACCGCTTCAATCGCCCTCATGTGCGCGTCGTACACTGCAGCGTGCATGGCCGCCTGCCGGCACGTCGGCGCGCCGGTAACGCATGTCACCGTCTCGTCACTGCAATAGCCTTGATACCGGCACCCGAAGTCTATGATGACCGGTTCCCCCCTGTCGATACTCTTGCCTGTGGCGGCGCCGTGGGGCAAGGCGCTGCGTGCACCTGAGGCAACAATCGTCTCAAAAGCTATGCCTTCCGCGCCTTTGACTCGAAACCGACTCTCAATGTCCGCAGCTACGTCACACTCCCGGCGGCCGCTCAGGCCGGCTTCCACTACCTCGCGACAAGCCTCCGATGCAATCTCTGCAGCCGTCTTGATTCGCTCTATTTCGTCGACATCTTTCCGAATTCTTAAC
This sequence comes from Desulfomonilaceae bacterium, assembly GCA_963675835.2. Lineage (GTDB taxonomy): Bacteria > Desulfobacterota > Desulfomonilia > Desulfomonilales > Desulfomonilaceae > JAVHLK01. The sequence continues at coordinate 413,271 of CAXXIU010000023.1, read as the reverse complement.
TCCTCGAGAAACCTTCGTTTCAAGGGAACAATGTCCACGTCCGGAACCCTGCGCGCAAGACTCGTGACGAACTCATAGCTGATCCGGGGCGACTCGATCCCCAGCCGCCTCACTCCCAAAGACTTGAGCGCCGAGGCGAGGGCGGCGAGCTTGTTCCGAACCACATGAGCCCGAAAGTCCGGCGCCTCTTCCTTCACTTGCGTCTTGTACCGGCCGTCGGTAAACAGCAGACGCTCGTTCCTCGAAATCAGTATGGAGGCATCCGAACCATGGAACCCCGACAGGTACCGCAGATTGGTGGATTGCACGACCTCCGACGTGTTAAACAGGATCGCGTCCACACCCAGCCTTGCCAAACGTCGGTGAAGTGAAAGAGCATGTACGGTCATGATACCGCGGTCTCGTCGGACTTCATCTGTTCAATATTCTTGAGCCATCGTTGGAAGACACCGAGCAATTTCTTTTCTTTGTCTTTCTTCAGCGCTACTTCTCTTGCCCCTTTCAACGATGCGTCATCGGGAGTCCGGGCAACCAGCCGATCGAATACTCTCACCGCCTGTTCGTAATGGCCCTGTCTCATGAACTCGTGCCCCATGGCCGGCGTCACCGGGGCTAAAGCGTCGAGATCCGGTTCGGGTTCTCCGACGGCAATGCCTCCGTCAGACACTGATGAGCGCAATCCGGAAACCGCGAGAGCGTCGCGGGAAGATTCGTCGATCGCAATCTGGAATGTCCCTCGGAGTACCTCATGGAGGGTCTTGTACCGAATCCCCTCCTTGAAGTTCCCTCGGGCCAGCAGGACTTCTCCCAGAAGATCGAACAAACTTACGGCGTCGACATACCGGCTCTCCAGGCCAAGCAAGAGTTCCAAAGCCTCGTCCAGCCTGCCGGTCTTGATATACTGCCGAGCCCGGCTCAAGCTTCTGTCGAATAATCCGCCCGACGAGTGCTGAGCTACGGATCGTGTGAAATCACCTTTTGCATCGATGTTACTCATGGTACCTCGTTGGCGCTTGTAATCAACTCCACGGTTTCATTAAATAATCCAAAAACGCCAAATAGTCAAGGGACTTCTCGGAACGGTGCGTATTTAAAGGCAATTTCACACGCTCTCCAACACATTGCGGCCCATGTATCGCACTTGCCGCAAATTCTGTCGGAAATTCGGGTGCGTCTGTCGTTCCTAGGCCAAATCCCCCCAGCCCCCTTGACAAAGGGGGGATTCAGGGCGATTCTTTTCAAGCCGTGGGAACTAGGCTCGAAACATCGGTCGTATTTCGGACATTCCTATAAGGCACGGTGGGTCATTTCTGCACGCGACCGTTTCCCGCACCCAGCAAAGAACAAAGCCCCACGCGAACCGGGTGTCCCGGCCGTGCAGGGCCTCATGTCATAAGCACTCCCGAGCCTCGGTAACCGATCAGGCTCCGCCGCCCGACGTCAGGGTCACTTTCGCCCTAGCCACCTTGAGATGGGTCGTGGTCTTTTCAAACAGTTGCGGATCTGCTGCGGAATCGATTCCTTCGAGCTCCTTCTCAAGCTCGGACACTTCCTGTGTCGCACCGGCGGAATCAATCTCTTCCGCGGAGTACGCTTCATCAACCAGAACCGTAACCGAATCCTTCAGCACTTCGCAGAAGCCTGGTCCGACCGCATATTTGGTAAATCTGTCGTTTTCCAAGTACGACAGAATTCCAGGCTTGATGAAGGTCAGCATGGAAGTGTGGCCCTTGAGCACGCCGAACTCGCCCAGTACTCCGGGGGCAACAACTTCTTCTACGTCTTTTTCCAGCAGTACCCCCTTAGGGGTTACTACCTCGACCTTGAACTTTTCCGACATGGACTTCTCCCGATCAGGCCGCTGCAGTTGCCAGTTTCTCGGCCTTCTGATGCACCTCGCTCAGGTCACCTACCATGTAGAAAGCCTGTTCGGGGATGTGATCGAGTTTACCCTCGGAGATTTCCTTGAATGCGGAAACCGTGTCCTCGATCTTGACATACTTACCAGGTGTTCCCGTGAACTCCTGAGCCACGAAAAACGGCTGAGATAGGAACCGCTGCATCTTGCGCGCACGGGAGACAACCAGCTTGTCCTCTTCGGAAAGTTCATCCATACCAAGGATTGCGATGATGTCCTGAAGATCCTTGTACCTCTGGAGAACCAGCTGCACCTGGCGCGCTACTGCGTAGTGGTCTTCACCAATGACTCTGGGATCGAGAATCCTCGATGTGGAGTCGAGTGGGTCAACCGCCGGATAGATCCCCAGCTCGGCCACCTGACGAGAGAGAACCACAGTTCCGTCCAAGTGGGCAAACGTCGTGGCCGGTGCAGGGTCGGTAAGGTCGTCTGCCGGCACGTAAATGCACTCCACCGCGGTGATGGAACCGTTCTTGGTGGAGCAGATTCGTTCCTGAAGTTCGCCCATGTCGGTTCCGAGTGTGGGCTGATATCCAACAGCGGACGGCATGCGGCCGAGAAGTGCCGACACCTCGGAGCCCGCCTGGGTAAAGCGGAAGATGTTGTCGATGAAGAGCATGACGTCGAGTCCCATTTCATCACGAAAGTACTCGGCGACGGTCAGAGCGGTCAAGGCCACTCGGGCGCGAGCGCCGGGAGGCTCGTTCATCTGTCCGTAGATCAATGCTGCGCGGTCGAGAACTCGTTCACCTTCCGGTTTCGTCTGTCCCGGCAAAACACCGCCCATTTCCAGGTACAAGTCGTTCCCTTCCCTGGAACGCTCGCCCACCCCTGCAAACACGGAGGTTCCACCGAACTGTTTGGCGATGTTGTTGATGATCTCCATCATAAAGACGGTCTTGCCGACACCGGCGCCGCCGAAAAAGCCGATCTTGCCGCCTCTCATGAACGGTGCGATCAGATCGACGACCTTGATTCCGGTTTCCTGAATCGAGATCTCCGTGACCTGTTCATCGAACGACGGAGCGGATCGGTGAATCGGACGGGTCTCCTCTGTCACGACGGGTCCGGCCTCATCGACGGGGCGCCCGACCACGTTGATAATCCGGCCGAGAACCCCTTTTCCCACGGGAACGGCAATCGGTGCTCCGGAATTCCTCACCGGCATACCTCTCACCAAACCGTCGGTTGTATCCATGGCGATGGTCCGAACGATGTTGTCGCCAAGGTGTTGCGCAACCTCCACGACGAGATTGTCGGGCTCATCGCTAATTGCGGGGTTCGAAATAAAAAGGCCATTGAAGATCTCCGGAAGCTCTCCCTCCGGAAACTCCACGTCAACGACGGGGCCGATTACTTGAACGATTTTTCCGTCACTCATCTTAGGATATCCTCCTGAAACCGTCTTCAAATGGGTCTGTGATTCTCTTCAAGGAGAGCGCCGCGGCTACCCCTTCAACGCCTCCGCACCACCGACGATCTCCATGAGCTCGGTAGTAATGCTTTCCTGACGCATGCGGTTGGCCTTTAAGGTGAGCTTGTGAATCATTTCTTCCGCGTTGGTGGTCGCGGCCTCCATCGCGGTCATGCGCGCTCCGTGTTCGCTGGCAACCGAGTCCAACAATGCGGTAAACACCTGCACCTGAATGTACCGCGGAAGAATCCCCTCTAAGAGTTCCTCTTCCGATGGCTCATAGAGGTACTCGCTCTCTCTCGGTGCTTCTTCTTCCTCTCGGCTGATCGGGAGGAGTTTCTTGAGTGTCTGAACCTGCGTGACAGCCGTGCGAAAGCTGTTGTAGAGTACGTAGACCTCCTCGTACTCACCCTTGAGGAACTTACCGGTAGCTACTGCAACGATTTCGCCTGCCAGTTCAAACGTGACGTTGTTCATCACGTTGGCAAAGCCCTTGGCTATCTGCACCGGGCGCCGGCGAAAGTAGTCGTTGCCCTTGCGGCCGACGGTCACCACGTCCACCTGGATGTTCTTGGCGCTCGTTTCCTTCATGAACGCTTCAGACCGGCGTATGAGGCTCGTGTTGAATGCACCGCACAGTCCTCGATCAGCGGTGACGAGAATCAACAGCGCTTTCTTCGGCGGCCGAACTTCCATCAGGGGATGGGCTCCGGGATTGGTGCGCGAAGCCAAGGACATGAGCACCTGCCGCATCTTATCCGCAAAGGGCCGGCCGGCTTTGATCGCCTCCTCCGCCCGCCGGAGCTTCGCCGCTGCGACCATCTTCATCGCGTTGGTTATTTTTTGTGTATTCTTGACGCTGGCGATGCGTTTTCGAATGTCTCTGAGGCTTGCCATATCGACCTCTATATCAAACGTTTAGCGTGTGTCGCTGTTTCTTGTATTGATTTTCCCAGGCCATCAGACTATGGAAAGCTCCGGAGGAGTAAAAATCCCCTTGAAATCACCAAGGATCTTCTTCAACTTCTCTTCCAGATCGGGTGAGATCACCTTCTTCTCACGAATCTCGGCCAACACATCCGGATGGCTTGAGTCCAGGTGGCTCAGGAACTGCTTCTCGTATTCCCCGAGTGCACGCGTGTCATACTCGTCTATATAGCCGTTCGTTGCAGCGAAGATGACCGCTACCTGCTTTTCCACGGGCATGGGTTCGTACTGAGCCTGCTTCAGGACTTCAACAAGCCTGGTACCTCTTGCGAGCTGGGCCTGTGTAACCTTGTCCAGATCGGACCCAAACTGAGCAAAGGCCTCCAACTCGCGGAACTGAGCCAAATCCAGCCTGAGCGAACCGGCAACCTGCTTCATAGCCTTGACCTGGGCGTTACCTCCAACTCGGGAAACACTGAGGCCGACGTTCACCGCGGGTCTGACACCGGAGTAGAACAGGTCCGTGGACAGAAAGATCTGACCGTCGGTAATGGAGATGACGTTCGTAGGAATGTACGCGGACACGTCACCGGCCTGTGTTTCGATGACCGGAAGCGCAGTCAAGCTTCCGCCGCCGTGCGTCTCGCCCATTTTCGCGGCCCGTTCCAGCAATCGTGAGTGCAGATAGAAGACGTCGCCCGGAAAGGCTTCACGGCCCGGAGGACGACGCAGCAGAAGCGACAGCTGACGGTAGGCTGTGGCCTGCTTGCTCAGATCGTCATAGATGATCAGAGCGTGCTGACCGTTATCCCGATAGTATTCTCCCATGGTGACGCCCGAGTAAGGGGCGATATACTGCATGGGTGCAGGATCGGAAGCCGTAGCTGAAACGACCGTGGTGTACTCCATGGCGCCGAAACGCTCGAGCGTAGCCACGACCTGTGCGACCGTGGATCTCTTCTGGCCTATGGCCACATAGATACAATTGACGTCGCCATCTTTCTGATTGATGATGGTATCAACGGCAATGGCCGTCTTACCCGTTTGGCGGTCGCCAATGATCAGTTCTCGTTGTCCGCGGCCGATGGGGATCATCGAATCGATAGCCTTGAGACCTGTCTGAAGAGGTTCCTTGACGGGCTCTCGTTTGATGATTCCCGGTGCGACGATCTCGATCACGCGAAATTCATTGGTGTCGATGGGGCCTTTGCCGTCGATGGGCTGGCCGATGGAGTCCACCACACGGCCTCGCATGGCCTTGCCGACAGGAACCTGAACGATTCGATTCGTCCGTTTTACGGTATCGCCCTCTTTGATGTGAACGTCTTCCCCAAGGATCGCGGCTCCCACGTTGTCCGCTTCCAGGTTGAGCACCATGCCCATGATATTTCCCGGAAACTCCAGGAGCTCGCCGGCCATGGCATTCTCGAGACCGTGAAGCCGGGCGATTCCGTCGCCGACGCTGATAACGGTCCCCGTCTCACTGACTTCGACTTTCTTGTCGTAGTCCTGGATCTGCTGCTTGATAATGTCACTGATCTCTTCGGCTCTGATCTGCATTTTCCCTATCCCTTCAGGCTTTCCTTAAGCTGGCTGAGCTGGGTGCGAATCGTCCCGTCAAAAACCTTGTCTCCGACTCTCGCTGTGAGCCCTCCAATAAGGTTAGGGTCCACCTTTGCGGTTACCAGCACTTGCTTTCCGCTTATCTGTGAAAGGGCGTCGGTCAGCCGGCCAAATTGCTGTTCGCTCAAAGGCTCCGCACTGGATACCTCACCCCTTGTAATTCCACGAATATCATCAACTTGAGCGCGAAAGGCCTTTTCGATTCCGTCAAGCTGGTCTATGCGCTTGCGGTCGATCAGCAGATTCACGAAGTTGATCACCATCTGATCGCATTCCATTTTCCTGAGCACCGTATCGGTGATCCGTTTCTTGTCTTCTTTCGTGAAAACGGGGTTGACCAGAACCTCGCGAAAGTCACGAGAAGCTGAAACCATTTCAGACAGGGAGGCCAGATCCCGGCCGTATTTGTCCAGGGCGTCCTTCTCCTGTCCGATCTCCACCAACGCCTTCGCATATCGCTTCGCTAAAGTGGTATCGATCACTTCATACCCCCGACCTTGACCAGATAATCTTCTACGATGCGTGCACGGTCATCTTCGCCGATTCTTTCGCGGATAAGCGTTTCGGCCATCTGCATTGCCAGTTCCACCGCTTCCGTCTTCAGAGCCGCTTTGCCCTTGCGCACTTCTTGATCCGCGGTAACCCGAGCAGACTCCACAATGGCTGCAGCCATGCGCTCGGCATCGGCACTCACTTTCTCGCTTTCCGATTCCGCGGACTTTTTCAGTTCGGCCCGCATCTTCTCCAGCTCTTTCTCCATTCCGGCTATCTTCTGTTTGTAATCGGCAATAAGAGCTTCGGCCTTTTCTCTCTGATCACGGGCATCATCGAGGTCTTTCCGGATTTGGGCCGTCCTCTCGGAGAAGAAATTCACGAGCGGTTTCTTCAGGAAATAGGCCAGCAACGCAATGAGCGCGACAGTGTTTACCACCCTCCAGAAAAGCTTCATGCCGGTCCAAGCCGACTCTCCCTCTCCAGAGGCATAGGCCGTGCCCACCATAACGAGAACCATCGGTAGAAACGTCAGAATCAAAGCGGTACGACGAGCCTTCATCAGATTGCCCTCCCGAGGATCTTTTCCGTGATTGACCGGGCTAAAGGAGTCATGTCCTCCGTCAACGACTTGCGAACTTCCTCGGACTCGCTCTGAATCGTAGCCTTCATCGTATCCACGATCGTGGCGGCCTCCGCCCGTGCTTTGTCCAGGATTGCAGCCTCTTTCTTCTTGGCTTCGGCCATTAGTGCGTTCTTTTCTTGCGCCGCGGTCTGCCGTGCCTTGGCGAGTTCTTCCTGGTGCCGGTTCTCTTGATCGTGCACCTCCTGCTCCAGATGATGAGCCTTTTCCCGATCCTTTGCCATCCGGTCCGCTCGCTCTTTCAACTTTTCCCTGATGGGTTTGTACAAGATGGCGTTCAGAATGAGCAAAAGAACCAGGAAGTTGATCAACTGGATGAACAGCGTAAAGTTTATTTGAATCACTGGTGCAATCTCCCGATTCACAGAGTTTTACGACTGTCCGACGTGCACTTTTCTGGTCGCACGACGGCCATTGTTTTGCAACTGCCTGATATAACTATATAATGATGTTATGTGAGACCTAAACCCAGAATGAAGGAAAATGGTAACACCCCCTCCGGAAGGTGTCAAGATCTTTTTGTCGGCGGAACATGGCGAGACATAATGATATGATTAGCGATCATGCTTATGCACTGAAGGTTCACCATCTTCGTCAGTATCCAGGTCGTCTTCCTGTCCATAGGGCGGCGGCCACGCCTCGGCCGAGATGGCCTCAACCGGTTCCTCCTCCAACTTAATCCCCTCCGTCGACTCGGTTTCCGTCAAGGCCGGGATGTCCCCGTGAACCGAGGACATGCTGCACGTGCCCTCAAATATGACGCCTTCCTCCACAATCAAACTGGGGGTTCGAATATTCCCGTACACTTTTGCCGGAGGATAAAGCTCAATCTTCTCGGTAGCCGTGAGATCTCCTCTCACCTCTCCCGCAATCTTCAAGATATTGGAATGGATCTGTGCTTCGACGACCGATTCGCTGCCCACCACTAGGGTGCCTCGGCTGACAATTTCACCTTGGAAGCTCCCATCCAGGTGTACGACTCCTGAAAAGGCCAGTTTTCCTGTGAATTCCGTCTGTGATCCCAGGAATCCGGTTACGGCGTCATTCTTCGTTTTTCTGAATCGGAGCATGTATCCTCCAGGCGGCCGAACTCACAACAAGTTGAGCCGGGCTCGAAATGTCGGTTTTTCATTAACATACACAAGTGCCCGCTTCAAGTAATAATTCGGCTTTTTCGTCCTTGTGAGATCAGAAGGTGAATCTTCTCATGCTCACATTCACGAGAATGGCGATCACGAGAAAAGAGGAAAGGAGAGAGGATCCGCCGTAGCTCAGGAAACTTAACGGCACTCCGACAACCGGCAACAGACCCATGACCATTCCTATATTTATGGTCATGTGCCAAAAAATGATTGTCGTACAACCAAACGCCGTCAGCGCGCCGAAACTGTCACGCGATTTTCCCACTACGGCCATGCCGCGAAGGAAGAGAAGTGAAAAAAGGCCCAATACCGTTGCACAACCGACAAAGCCCCATTCCTCCGCTAGAATTGAAAACACAAAATCCGTGTGTTTGGCCGGGAGAAACATCAGTTGGTTCTGAGTCCCCTGCAGGTAGCCTTTACCGAAAAAGCCGCCCGATCCAATCGCGATTTGCGACTGGATGATGTGGTAACCCGACCCCAAAGGATCGTAGTCGGGGTTGATGAACGTCAGTAGTCTCCGCTTCTGATACGAGAGGAGCAGGTGGTCGGCTACCAACCAGGAAACGGGGATTGCCGTCGCCGTCAGAGCCCCCAGCCACAACAGTGCCCGCTTCTCGATACCCACAAAAAGCGTCATTGACACTGCTATGAGAGCAATCACTCCTCCGGTTCCCAGGTCCGGCTGAATGACTACGAGAATAACCGGAATAGCCGTCAGTATAAGCGGCCTGATCAATTCACGAAGCTGAAGCACTCTCTTCCCCGCCGTATCCTGATAGACCTTGGCGAGGATAATTACCACGGCGAGCTTGGCAAACTCCGAAGGCTGAAAGCGCATCAAGCCGAGATCCATCCATCGCCGGGAGCCCGCGGTAACCCTTCCAAGGCCCCAAACCACAATGAGTGCCACCACAATTGCAAGATAGAACCAAATCGCCCACCTTTCCAGAAAGCGATAGTCACACAGGAGAAACGCCGCCATGAGTATCAAGCCCAAACTGCACCAGGTTATCTGCTTGAGTACAAAGGACATTCCAACATCACCCATGGGGACGACGGCGCCGAAAATCAAGCACAGCCCTATCGCGGCCAGTATCAGGCTGATGAGTATCAGCGGCCACTCGAACCGGGTGGCGGATGCCAAGGCATTGTTGTGCTGAGAACCGGCCATGTATCTCGCTTCTCCATATGAACATTCATGGTTGGGGCCGCTACCAAACCACAACGAATCATGAAAGTCCTCGGCACTGCCGGGCGCTCCGGGGCGAAGCCCGGAGCCTGCCCGGGCACCCACAGGGCGGTGCCCCTACAAATCGGGGCCGTAGGGCGGGCTGTGCCCGCCGTCTCACCGGAGAAGACCGGGGCAGTTGATCGGAGGACTTACATACGAACATCTACGGCCTGGAGCAGTCTCCAAACCATGGATATTCAAGAACCGGCGGATCCTATGACTTGAGCCTCTCCCAACCGGTAAAGTACCGAGGTCACTCCTCGCCGTCTCCGGGGTCGGGAACTCCATAGTAACTCGCTATTATCTTGCGCGCAATCGGTGCGGCACTGGTTCCGCCGCCGCCCCCATGCTCTACGACAACCACCACGGCGATTTTCCGGGGTCGATCCTTTACGTATGCCACGAACAACGCGTGGCTTCGCTCGTGATAGGGTACCAGGGCCTTGTCTTCGGGACGTTGCTTGAGACTGATTACTTGAGACGTCCCCGTCTTGGCGTGCACGGTAATTCCGGGAATTCGGCATCTCCTTCCGGTGCCTTTGGCGCCGTCAACCACGTCCCGGAAAGACTCGTGCAAAATCGACATCAGCTGTGCGTCTAATGGAAGTTTCCACCTCACCACCGGGGCATGATCGTAAATAACTTTGCCGTCGGGAGACCGTATCCGCCCCACAATCGTGGGCCTGAGCAATCTGCCGCCGTTGGCTACCGCTGCCGTCATCATCGCGATCTGTATGGGAGTGGTGACGACGTAACCCTGCCCGATCGATATGGCGACGGTTTCCCCGTCCTTTACATAATCACCGTAATTGCGGCGCTTCCACTCCTCCGTGGGTATGAGCCCGGGCAACTCCTGGGGAAGCCCTACGCCGGTCGGCATGCCGAGTCCGAAGAGAGAAGCGTATTTGGCCAGGCGTTCCGCCCCGAGCTTGAGCCCAAGTTTGTAGAAGTATATGTCGCAGGATTCGACGATGGCCCTGTGGAGATCGACCTTTCCATGACCGTATTGGTTCCAACACCGGAAGGTCTTGCCGGCCAGGTCCAGCCGCCCTTTGCATTCAAAAGTCTGTTGCGGGGTTACAATCTTCTCGGCCAGAGCCGCGGCTGCCGTAACAATCTTGAACGTGCTCGCCGGTGAGTAGAGACCCCGGATCGCTCGATTTTCCAGGGGATGAAGCGGATCGCCGTTAAGGTCCTTCCAATCTACTTCGGTGATCGACGGGGAGAAGAGATTCAGGTCAAAGCCGGGTTTACTGACCATTGCGAGTACCCTGCCCGAATCCGGATCCACAACAAGCACTGCTCCCGCACGGTGAACAAAGATCTCTTCAATGTAACGCTGCAGCGATGCATCGACGGTGAGAACGACGTCCGCTCCCGCCGTCGGCGGCCTGCGATCCAGGACGGCCAGCTGCCTCCCTCGTGCGTCAATCTCGATCTGCTCCCAACCATCGGTACCCTTAAGATAGGTTTCGTACTCCCTTTCAATTCCCGACTTCCCGATCAAGTCCCCCACTCGATAGCCCAATTTCGAGCCTCTGGCGAGTTCCTTGCGTGAAATCTCTCCCATGGTGCCGATCACGTGGCACAGTGTGTGTCCGAAATTATACCGGCGAAAGGGCCTCACCTCGACGTTCACTCCTTTGAGACCGGTCATACGGGACTTGATGAGTACAAGCTGTTCTAGGGAGACGTTTTTCTTTATCGGATAGTGCAGAAACTTGGGTATGGATTTACTCTTCTTGATGAGCACTCGCATGTTTTCCGGCGTCAGCCCCAGAACCGGACCGCACGTTCGAATGACCTCGGACGGGTTCCCCAATTGAGCACGCACCACGGAAAACCGGAAGCTCGCCTTGTTCTCGGCCAACACGCGGCCCGTGCAATCGAGGATTCGCCCTCTGGACGACTGCTGTCGAATGAGGCGAACCCGATTGGTCATGGACAACTCGTCAAAAGAACGTCCGCGGATCATCTGGAGATGCCAAAGTCGCGCCATGAGTATCACGACAACAAGCAACATCAACGCCGTGGCTACCCATATTCTGGGTTTGAGCGAGTTGTCCCACCGGATCCTGTGAAACGCTTCTTCCATCAGCGTTCCCCAACCTGTTTCGCGTACCTCGCCCATGATCTGTCGAGAATCGGAAACACGATAAGAGAGGTTAGGGCCGTGATCAAGGCTTTGACGAGGATCACGGACACCATATGGATCCCCGTGTCGACCGGTCCGGCGAGCCGACGAGTCAGGACGACGGCTCCACCGGATCCCAAAGCGGCCGCAAAGATGACCAACACGCGGCCTATGGGCCTGTTGATCTCAAGTGCAGAGTTCGCTGAACTGCTTGCAACAAAGATTAGACAGTACACCAACGCGAAGAGTCCCGTGGGAGATCCGGAAAAGAGATCCACGAGGATTCCTCCCACGAACGCAAAGGCTATTCCGGCAACCATTGCCGGCCTGAGACTTACCCATACGACAAGAATCAGCATGATATCAGGCTTGTAGGCGGCTGGGACAATCAACCCGACCGCCGAGGTTTGGACAATGATCGTAAGGATACCTCCGAGGGCAATGAATAGGAAGGCCTTCAACGCCGTTCCTCCAGCCCCGGCCGTATGTCGAACCCACCACGCCGTCCGAGAACGACCAAGACTTCCTCGATATCACTGAAATTCACGGCCGGGATCACCGATGCCTCAAGGAAGAGCCCCTGCTCCCCTTTTGAAACGGACCCAACACGGCCTATTGGCAGCCCCCTTGGGAAGATTCCGTCCAGCCCCGACGTTACGACTTCATCGCCGGGTCGAATCTTGGATTCAAGGCGAATGTATCGGAGAATGCATCCGTTATCCAGAGACCCGCTCAGCACGCCCCGATCTCTGGTTCGAGCGATTCTGCATCCCACGGAAAGGTCGGGATCGGTCAGCAGGGTCACCTGAGACATTTCCCGAGAGCTTCTCGTCACGCGTCCAACCACTCCCTCGGCCACGGTCACCGCCATTTCCGGCAGTACGCCGTCGCCCGTCCCGCGATCAATGAACAATGTCCTGTACCATCCCACAGCGTCCTCGCCTATTACCCGAGCCACAATTGATGGGAATTCGTGCTGCCTCTTCAGGTTAAGCAACTTCCTGAGGCGCCGATTCTCACGTTCCTTGAAGAGGAGATCGGCCCTCTGCAGCCGCAACTTCCTGATTTCATCCTGGAGAGCCTTGTTTTGTTCTTTCACTCCCAAAAGATCGACATACGAGTACCATATACTTCCGATCCGGTTGTGAACACTGAATACCGCGTGCTGAAACGGGCGAAGCAACGTGTACAGAGCACGAGTCGCCGGGCCGTTCCCGGACTGCGTCCCGGTAGAGAAAAGGATGACCAAACCTCCGGCTATGAAAAGGAGAATGATTGCGATTTCACGTATGGAGCGAGGCATACTGACAAGTCGGCCGCAATTTCCGGTTCAGCGGGCGTCCTACGCGGCTGAATCCTAGCATTTCACCAGTACATCCTTAAGGATGTCGAAATGTTCGAATACCACGCCGGATCCCACTACTACTGTTGAAAGAGGATCGTCCGCCACGACTACCGGTAGACTGGTTTCTCGACGGATAACTTCGTCAAGGTTTCTAAGGAGTGACCCCCCGCCCGTGAGGACGATACCATTGTCCACGATATCTGCGGCAAGTTCGGGAGGAGTCTGTTCAAGAGCCGTTTTGACGGTTTCGAGGATGGCCCGAACCGTTTCCGATATTGCTTCGGTGACCTCTCCGGAACGCAATGCAATGATTTTCGGAATTCCCGCAATCAAATCCCGGCCCTTCACTTGGATGAGAGATTCCTCCTCCTCGTAGCAGGCGCTCCCAATCATCATCTTGATCATCTCAGCCGTACGCTCCCCTATGAGGAGGCTGTATTTCTGCTTCACGTACCTGATGATGGCGCTGTCGATCTTGTCTCCGGCAACCCTCAAGGACTTGGAATATACAATATCGGACATGGAGATGACTGCCACCTCAGTGGTTCCTCCACCGATATCGACAATCATGCTGCTCGTCGGTTCCGTGATTGGGAGGTTTGCCCCGATGGCCGCAGCTATGGGCTCTTCCACGAGGTAGACCTCACGTGCCCCCGCGCTTTCAGCCGCCTCTTGAACGGCCCGCATCTCCACTTGGGTCACACCGGAAGGGATGCATACTACTATCCTCGGCTTGACGAGAAATCTCCTGCGATGAATCTTGAAGATGAAGTGTTTGAGCATTGCCTCGGTCACTTCGAAATCGGCTATAACGCCGTCCTTCATCGGCCGGATCGCCTTGATGTTGTCCGGCGTCCGTCCAAGCATCTTCTTGGCATCCGTTCCCACCGCTACTATTCTCGGACCGCGCTTCAGATCCGTCTTGACCGCCACGACCGAAGGCTCGGAGAGGATCACTCCTCGCCCCCGCACGTACACCAAGGTGTTGGCGGTACCCAGGTCGATGGCCATGTCATTGGAGAAGATGCCAAAGACAGAATTGAAAAACATGAGAGTTTTTTCCCGAGAACACGGTTACCTTGAAAGAAATATAGCGGAATTTAGCAGAACTATCCGATCCGATCAAGCCGGATTATGGCAGCGGGCTTACGATTCACTCAAGTGGTTGGCGTGGGGCCGTTCCTCAATTCATCCGACGGCGGTCATTTCTACCGTCAATCTTCTCTCCGACTGCCGAACCAAGCCGAGGTTACTCGACCGCGGTCGGGCGCCCCGCGGCTTCGCCCGGGAAATGGGATGTGAAGATTCATTGACAACGAAGCCTCAAATCCTTATGATCCCGCATCGACCCTTGTCTGGATTGAAAGGAGAGGATCGTGCTCGATCTCATGAGGAAACACGCTCGGTCCTGGCTCATAAAGGTTGCGCTGGGCGGGATAATCATCGTTTTCGTTTTCTGGTACGGTTGGTCGGGGCCTGGAGATCAAACGCAAAATTATGCGGCCGACGTGAACGGCACCATCATCACCAACGGCCTATTCTACAGCGTTTATGAAAGCGAACTGGCCAAGATGAGGCTTCGGTTCAAAGGGGCCCTTCCCTCGGAATTGCTCGAAAAGCTGAATCTGAAGCAAAAGGTTCTCCAGGGCATGGTGGACCAGCTGCTCCTTATACAGGAGGCCGAAAGGCTCGGAATGTTCGTCACCGACGAAGATCTGGTACGGGATATTCAATCCAACCCTGTCTTTCAACGCAACGGGACTTTCGACAGCCGTTTGTATAGGGCCTACCTCGAATCAATCAAGCTCTCACCGTCATCCTTTGAAGAGTCTGAGCGACGGCGGATTCTAGCGGGTCAACTCGTCAGGTTGTTGACCGACGGGGTGGAGACGGACCCTGACGAGATCAAGCGCCTCTGGCACTTCCAGAATGATAAGCTCGTACTCTCCATGCTTCTGGTAAGACCTGTGGAGGAGACGAACCCGCCAAGCGCTGAAGCCATTGAAAGCTATTTTACGAGAAACCGCTCCAAGTACGAACTGCCGGCAACTCTCAATCTCAAGTTTGTGGTGTTTTCGTGGAGAGATGTGGCCAAGAAGATCCAAATCCCTGACGATCAACTGCGCGCGTACTACGATACACATCCGAAAGAATTCAGAGTACCCCAGCGTATCAAGGTAAGCCACATTCTCCTCAGGCTGCCCCAAGGAGCCGACGCTGAGAAAAAGGAAACCACGCACAAGAAAGCCAAGGATTTGCTTGCCCGAATCAAGGGGGGTGAGCAGTTCGAGGCCGTGGCCGCGGCAGAATCCCAGGACGAGGCGAGTGCCAAGAAAGGCGGCATTTTGGGATTCTTTTCCAAAGGAACCATGGATCCCAAATTGGAAGAAGCGGCTTTCAAGCTCGATGTCGGAAAGGTCTCCGCGCCGGTGCTCGCGGACGACGGCTATCACCTGATTCGCGTCGAGGAAAGTATACCTGAAAATCATCTGGACTTTGCACTCGCCAAAGACAAGATAGCGAGTAAGCTCTCGGAACAGAAGGCGCGAACCCAGGTGATCGAGACGGCCCAAGATTTCTACGAACAGGTTTACCGCTCCGAAGACCTTGAAAAGCCGGCAGGCAAGTTCGGGTTTTCCGTCCGCAAGGGTCAATTCATCACAAGAAACGGCGGCATACCGGACGTCGGAGCTGATCCCAAGATAATGGACGAAGTATTTCAGATCAAGGCCGGGGAAATATCAAGGCTTATGAAAACCGGTGACAATTACGTCGTTGCACAGCTCGAGGAAAAAGCCGACGAGCGCTTTCCAACCCTTGACGAAGTTCGTAGCTCGGTTGAAAAGGACTATTTGAAACAGCTTGCTCTGGAAAATGCCGAAAAGAAGGCTGCCGAGATCATCAAAATTTTGGAGAAAGAGTCAAACGATCCCCAAAAAACAGCACGGGATTTCGGACTTGAATGGAAAGATCTGGATCCCGTATCCAGGACTACCGGCCTCGTGCCCGAACTGGGCAATTCACCGGTAGTGAGCGAAGCTCTGACCACCATATCCCCCGCTCGTCCACTCTTCCCGCAACCGCTTCCCGTGTCCAAGGGGGTGGCCGTCGTGAAGCTCTCAAGAGTCGAACGAGCAAGCGAAGCCCAGTACGAAAAGGAAGCTCGTTCGTTCGAGAATTGGGTTCTTGAAGTCCGCAAGACGGATTTTCTCAAAGGCTGGGTGCAAAGATTACGGGAACAAGCAAAAATCAGTCTCAATGACAAACTGCTCTAGCCTCCCCGGCGCCGAGAGTCAACCCCGCATGAAGGCGCCGTGACCGGAGATCGGGATAAGTTCATCGGAGCTTTCCCCCCCACTCCGGATAATCGTTTCGTTGGGCGGTCCGGAATAGCCTAAAACCGCTTGACATCCATGAGGCTGGTTGTTACATTTGTAGAGGTGCGGGCATAGCTCAGTTGGTAGAGTGCAAGCTTCCCAAGCTTGATGTCGCGGGTTCGAGCCCCGTTGCCCGCTCCAGTGTGTGGTTAAGGCCACCCGGGTTGTCGATCCCGGGTTTTTTTGTATGGTCAGTAGTCGGGAGCCCGCTGCCGTAGGTGATGCGGGTTTCGCCTCTGAAACGGCGAAATGAAATGGACACAGAATTCATGACGGCTCTATGGACCATTATAGAGCCCGTGTTGGAGCCTGACGGCATAGAATTGGTCGATCTTGAGTTTAAGCCGGAGGGAGGCAAGTGGGTCCTACGTCTATACATCGACGCATCCGATGGAGTGACCCTGGACCTCTGCGCACAGGTCAGCCGGCAGGTTGGAGCTCTTCTGGACATGGAGGATCCCATTAAACACCCTTACAACCTTGAGGTTTCTTCTCCAGGTATTAACCGCGTAATCCGGAAGGAAAAAGATTTCCAAATGTTTGCCGGTTCGCCGGTCCGTATCAAGACTCGTCGCAAGTTGGAGGGAAGACGGAATTTTACCGGAACGTTGAAGGGCATGGAGAATTCCAAGATTATTATGGATGTTGACGGGGAACGGGTAGAGATCAGCCCTGATGACCTGGAACGAGCCCGGCTCGATCTGCCGGATCGAGAGTTTTTTCGGCAAGATTTGCGAAGAGGAACCGTGAGGACGGGGGTTTGACGATGGGCAGTCTGAATCGAATGATAGATCAAGTCGCCAAGGAAAAGGGAATAGGCAGAGACACTCTGGTTGAAGCTCTGGAAGCGGCCTTGGTCTCGGCGGCACGAAAAAAATACGGCAACCGAGTGGAGCTTGAAGCTCAATACAGTGATGAGACGGGCGAAGTAGAAGTATTCTTGTTCAAGGACGTAGTGGACATCGTTGAAGACTCCACGGTAGAGATCGATTTGGATACGGCGCGGCGGGAGTTGGATCCCGAGGCCGAAGTCGGCGATCAGTTGGGCGTCAAGATGGAGACTGAGAGCTTTGGGCGCATTGCCGCTCAAACGGCAAAGCAGGTCATCATTCAGAAGGTTAAGGACGCTGAACGAGAAAACCTCTACACAGAATACAAGGATCGCAAGGGCGACGTGATCACGGGCATGGTGCAGCGCTTCGAGAAGCGCAACATCATCGTCAACATGGGGCGAGGGGAGGCGGTACTTCCTTTCGGCGAACAGATTCCTCGCGAGAATTACCGACAGGGAGACAGAATTCGTGCCTTGATTCTTGATGTTCGACGAACCCAGAAGGATCCTCAGATCGTGCTGTCGCGTTCCAATGCCGCATTTCTGGTCAAGCTCTTTGACCAAGAGGTGCCGGAAATCGCCGAAGGCGTGGTCCGAATCATGTGCGCAGCACGCGAACCGGGACAGCGCGCGAAAATCGGGGTACGCTCCTCGGACGCGGACGTGGACCCGGTGGGAGCCTGCGTAGGTATGAAGGGATCGCGCGTACAAGCAGTGGTCCAAGAGTTGCGGGGTGAGAAGATCGACATTATCCCATGGAACGACGACGCAGCCCACTTCGTTTGCAACGCCCTTCAGCCGGCTGAGATATCCAAGGTTATTATTGACCAGGATACCAATACCATGGAGGTCATCGTAGCCGACGACCAACTCTCGCTCGCCATCGGTAAGAAAGGCCAGAACGTACGGCTGGCGGCCAAGCTCACCGGCTGGAAGATCGACGTGAGAAGCGAATCCAAGGAAGAGAAAATCACGGGAGAGTCTTTCGAGAGGCTCTTGGCCGTGGAAGGAATGGACGAGGAAACGGCAACCATTCTGTTTGACAATGGATATAGGAATCCCGAGGACATTGCAAAGGCCACCTTGGCCGAACTGACGAGCTTCATGGGGATCACGGAAGAGAAAGGCTTGACACTCCTGCACGGCGCCCTACGTTATCTTGCAAACCCGCCGGAACCAAAACCAAAACCGCAGGAGCCGGAAAGCGAGCAGGAGGAGGAGTCTATGGAAGCTCAGCCCCCTGAAGAGGAAGACGAAACAGTGGCGGATTCGGAGGAGGAAGATCGGGAGAACCCCGAAGCCTCCACGGAAGACCTGGACGCATCTCCGGATGAAGCTGAAGAGTCACCGGAAGAGTTAGAAGCATCCGCGGGCGCCGGCGAGGCAGTCGAGGAAGACGAGGCAGTCGAGGAAGACGAGGCCGAAGAGGAAGACGTGGAAGACGCAGTAGCAGCCTCGGACACTGCTCTGGATTCGCAGGTCGAACCGCCGCCGGGGACACTGCAGATCCAAGGAAGTTAGATCCGCCTGCAGAAATGAAGGGAAAACACGTACCGATTCGCACGTGCATCGGGTGTGGAGCAAAGCATCCTTCCCATTCGATGATTCGCCTGAAGGCGGTGGACGGAAAAGTGGTGCTTGCTTCGGAACAACGTGGACTACCTGGAAGAGGATGCTACATATGCCATTGTGAACAGTGCGTGGAAGCGGCCTTGAAAAAGGGAAGACTGGCGAGAGCATTTCGCCGGAACATTGCTTATCCCCCTTCCAAAGAGGGATTGCTGCGAGGATTCGACAAAAAGGGGTAACCGGATGGCGTTGATGACCGTTGATGACCTAGCTCGTGACTTAAAGGTCAAAAACGAAGATCTGTTGAGACAATTGGCAACCATGGGGTACGAAGTAGAAGGCCCCGAGAGCCATCTGGAGACGGATGATCCCGTGGCGTTGCGCGCTCAGCTTGTGACTGCATTGCCTCAACGTGAGGTTGTTGAGAAACGTATAAAACCCACGGTCATAAGGCGGAGGATGAAGAAGAAGCCCTCTACTGCGAAGGACCGCCCTCCTCCCGAGCCGATTGAAACCAGGACCGAGACTAAGACCGAAGCTATGACTGATGCGGCCATGCAGGCGGGGGAACAAACCGTTCCAGTCGAAAAAAGTCAACCCGAAAAGGCTGAAGGTCCCAGAAAACCCAAGAAGAGAGTGAAGAAGATCGAACCCGCGCGAATTATCGAGATGCCCGCCAAGTCTCCGTCCGCCGAAGCCAAGCCGGCCCCGGCCGGACGAGAACTTGATGCCGTCCGGGAAGAGAACGCCCCCCAGGCTAAGCCGTCGGCGCCGATGCGCGAGGAGGCCGGTATCGAGCCCACCCCGTCCGCAGGCGATGACGGCCCCAAAGCCGGAATGGCGACACCTCATCCTGTCGAGCCGCAACCGCCACAACCCGACGCAGAGTCTTCCGAGGTGGAATCCAGGCCTGCCGAAAAGGGATTGGAGTCAATGGATGCCGAGCCACAACCTACTGCGGAAGTGTCGGCGGCCCCTCATGGAGAGGTGACTCCCGAAGCGGCGCAAGAAGAGAAGCCTGCCGAAGAGAAACCGGCCAAGAAGAGGAAACGCAAGGAGAAAAAGATGCAGCCGGCTCAGATAATCGGCAGAGTCGAACTTCCGCCGAAGAAGGAGGTCGCACGAGAACCGGAAAGACCCAGACCGGTCTCCGAGCCTCCCAGGCCTCGTCATAGGCCGGCGGCGGAAATCCAAGCGCCCACTCAAATTGTCCCTGCCCCTGTCGACGATGAAGACAAGAGGAAACGCAAGAAGAAGGACAAGAAAACCAAGGATCAAGTTGAGGAACGGCCGGAAGATGCCAAGTTGAAGGTTCGCCGTCGCAAGGAGGTCGTTTACGGCACCGATCTCTACGGCGAGCGGCGGGGTGGCCGGCTCAGACCTAAGGGTAGACGACCCAAGCCGCGCAAACCGGCCGTCACGATACCTAGGGCGAGTAAGCGTCGGGTGAAGATCACGGAGGTAGTATCCGTTGCCAACCTTGCTCACAAGATGAGTGTTAAGTCGGCAGAGGTGATACAGCACCTTCTGGCATTGGGAGTGACCGCGTCCATCAACGAGGGGGTCGATTATGACACTGCAACCATCGTGGCCTCCGAATTCGGGTTCGAAGCCGAGCCGACGGAACGGGCGGAGACCGACATGCTGCCCACGACAATCAAGGACACCGAGGAGAATCTCGTGTCAAGGCCTCCCGTCATCACGGTCATGGGCCACGTCGACCACGGAAAGACATCCATCTTGGACGCCGTACGATCCACCCACGTGACGGACCAAGAAGCCGGTGGAATCACTCAGCACATAGGGGCTTACAAGCTCAAACTGGACAAAGGGGAAGTTGTCTTCCTCGATACGCCGGGCCACGAGGCCTTTACCGCCATGAGGGCTCGCGGTGCCAATGTGACCGACTTCGTGGTGCTCGTGGTGGCGGCGGATGACGGAGTGATGGAACAAACCCGCGAGGCCATTAACCATGCCCGGGCGGCTAAGGTGCCGATCATGGTGGCCGTGAACAAGATCGACAAGGCGGAAGCCGACAGGGACCGCGTACTCAGGGAGTTGAGCGAACACGAACTGATACCTGAATCGTGGGGAGGAGACACCCTCTTCACATATGTCAGTGCGAAAACCGGCCAAGGCATGGATGAGTTCCTCGATACGATCCTTCTGCAGGCTGAGATGATGGAACTCAGGTCCAATCCCGACAAAAAGGCCATTGGGACAATTGTGGAGGCTCGCCTCGACAAAGGCAAGGGGCCGGTGGCCACCGTCCTGGTGGGCGAAGGCACACTCCGACTGGGGGACCCGTTCGTGGCCGGGACCAATTACGGCAAAGTACGTGCCATGCTCGACCATGAGGGGAAAAGTGTGGAAGAGGCCGGCCCGGCCACTCCCGTAGAGATCCAAGGATTCTCCGGAGTTCCTGAGGCAGGTGAGCAGTTCATCGTGGTTGATGAGGGAAGAATCGCCAAACAAATCGGAGCGCACCGTTTGCAGAAACAACGGGAGCATGACGCTGCGGAAGCCGCGCCGGCTTCCATAGACGAACTGCTCGCTCGAATGGCGGAACAGGAACTCCTTGAGTATAACGTCATCATTAAGGCGGATGTGCAGGGATCGGCTGAGGCCCTCAAAGAGGCTCTTCTGGGCATTCCCGCCCAGCAGGTCAAGGTCAAGGTCATACACAGCGGGGTTGGAGGAATCACAGAGTCGGACGTCATGCTTGCCAGCGCATCGGATGCGCACATTATCGGGTTCAACGTTCGTCCTACGCTGAAAACCGTCCAAACGGCCGAGCAAGAGGGCGTGGACCTGAGGCTTTACACGGTGATCTATGAGGCCATAGAGGATGTCCGTAAGGCCATGACCGGGCTTCTGGCCCCAATCGAGAAAGAGACCGTGGTGGGCAGAGCCGAAGTGCGGCAGACCTTCAGCGTAGCCCGTGTCGGCGTTATTGCCGGATGTTACGTCACATCGGGAAAGATCGAACGGTCAAACCATGTCCGATTGTTGAGAGACGACGCGGTCGTCTATACGGGGAAAATTCTTTCCATGAAGCGATTCAAAGACGACGTCAAAGAGGCGCAGGAAGGCTATGAATGCGGCATCATCGTGGAGAATTACCGTGACGTTAAGGTCGGCGATGTAATTGAAGCGTTCATAATCGAACACGAGAAAGCCGAACTCACCTGATGCGAGGCACAACTTATCCCCCCGGCCTTTGATAGTACGGCCGGGTTTACAGGACGTTCGTCGTGTTTCCATCCACAGTCCCGAACCATGAAGGGTTGCACCAACGGACCATGGTAGTTGGAGTGGGCTTCATACGCCTCATGATTCACCACTCAGCCTCGCTCAAGGCCAAGAGGCGAGTTGTGAAAAGTATCTTAGGGAAAGTGCGGAGCAAGTTCGACGTGTCCATCGCGGAGATCGGGGACCAGGACAAATGGCAAAGGTGCTCGCTCGGATATGCCGTAGTGACCAACGAATCGGGCCATGCCCACCGGATGCTGGAGTCGGTGGTCGACTATGTTGAGAAGCTGCACCTTGCAGAAGTAACCGAGTATAACGTAGAGATAGCCCACTACTGATCCCGCTCCTCCATGATTCAGCCGCGAATGCGTTTGAATTGCGCCGAAAATCGTCTCATGCCGAAATTTAGAAGAGATCGTGTGGCAGGACTCATTCGTGAGGTGATTGCGGACCTCCTCGTCCTCAAGATTAAGGATCCGAGACTCCGTGGGGTCACCATTACGGACGTTCGTTTGACCGCAGACCTGAAAAACGCTACCGTGTATTTCAGCAGCCTTACGGACGGCAAGACGGAAGATCACAAGAAAGGCCTCGAGTCGGCTCAGGGTTTCATACGTCGCGAGCTTAGACGGGAACTGGATCTGAAATACATCCCTGAACTCGCATTCTTTTACGACACTGCTTTTGACCATTCTCTGCGCATCAACCAAATTCTCAAGCAGTTGGATCTGCCGGATTCCCATGACGACTGATATCCCGGACATCCTCAGACGAGAGAACGGCTTTCTCATAGTAACTCATGTCAATCCGGACGGGGACGCTTTGGGTTCGATGCTGGGGATGCACTTGGCCCTCCGCGAGATGGGCAAGAGGTCTTGGCCTCTCCTCAGAGATTCATTCCCCGAGCGTTACGGTTTCCTTCCCGGCAGAAGCCGTATTGTGACCTCCGTGGACTCCCTGGACGGTCAACCCAATTGGATCGTATCGCTGGACGTGGCTTCCCAAGAGCGCATCAGCGCGGATGTGGACGCCATACGCCCCGGCGCCAAGCTGATCAACGTGGATCATCATCCTACCAATAACGGATTCGGAGATATCAATCTTATCGATCCCGCGTCCACTTCCACTGCAGAATTGGTCTTTAAGATACTCAAGAGCGCCGGGTACGCTCCGTCTCCGGAAGTAGGTAAATGCCTCTACACGGGGTTAATTACCGACACCGGTTGTTTTCGGTTTTCCGGAGTCAACAGTAATACGTTGCATCTCGCCGCGCAGATCCTCGAATCCGGATTCGACTCCTACGACGTTACTCGCCATATATATGAAGAGTTTCCCTTGCGGCGCCTCCAACTGGAGCGACTCTTGCTCGACCGAATCCAGGTCCTGCTTGAAGGACGCCTGGTCATGAGCACCTTCTACGAAGAGGACTTTAAGCAATTGGGGGCCCCTATGTCCGAGTCCGAAGACCTGGTCAACCGTCTCCGCGAAATCTCCGGGGTAGAGGTGGGGGTGCTTCTCACTCAGATCTCCGAGGAAGTCTGTCGAGCGAGCCTCCGTTCCAAAGGCCGGCTGGACGTGGCACACATCGCGGCGAAGCTCGGCGGAGGCGGCCACAAGAATGCCGCGGGAGTGCGATCCACCATCCCCCTCCAGGACCTCCGAGACCAGATCATTCGCAGCGTGGCGGATGCTCTGGTCTGATTCCAATCGACACAGCCGATCACTAATAACTGCTTGAATTGTCCTGATTGCGAGCAGCTAGACCATCCCTTTAATTTAATATCTTGACAATTACGGCACCGTCTTGGTAAAATTGAGACTAATTTGTAGCGCTTTTCCGACAAACGGAAGTTTAGGAGGCCACATGTCCCGAGTTCTGCTGCTCACTGCGGTGCTTTCCGCGCTTCTTACCGTATCCGGCATCTGCTTGGCCGAACCATTGATGCCTCAGGCCCCGGCAACCGTTTCGTGGATTCCCCACGGATTCGGCGAACGAATGTACCTCGACAACACTCTTTGGACCAAGATGAAAGGACTTCATGGCTTCCGGAGCACGCCCGGCCACATTGGAGCCTGGTCCCACCCTGTTTGGGGATGGGATAAGAACGGTTTTTATCGTGGTCCTCAGATGCTCGGCATGGACCCGGGTCAAGTCCAGCTCCCCATAGGACTGATCTATCCCGAAAACAGCCCGGCCGCCCCCCCGGGCAGATTCATCAGAAAAGTCTCCAGACCCCGATGACGGGGCCACGGCGGCCCCATGGGTCATCCACGGCGCACCAAATCAAACACCTGAGATAACGGGAGATTTCGGTGATAAGGCGTCACCCTTACGCCATAACCATATAGACCGGAATGACTGAGAGGAATCCGTCCTGAAAACTCTACGTCTCCGTTGGCATCCGGAGGACTGAGGCTTGCTTTGAGAGGGGTCACGTAGCGGACTTTGAAATCGTCTTTGAGATCCACTGGACCGTGAAGCAATTCCACGCTGAATTCCCCGGGTTTGTGCCCGGCAGTGTCCATGGCGACGACGACCTCAATGTCCCGCCCCTTCACGGCCTCCGTTTCATTGCGGACCGTGATGCCGCGCACCGAGATCTTGTCCCAATCGTCTCGAATGGTCTTCTGCCACAGAACCATCTGTTTCAACCCTGCGTAGTCATCACGCCTCAGATCGGCCGAGTTGTGTGCCGACGGCACGTACGCGGACTGGACATAGTCGGATACCATTCTCAATGAATTGAACCGGGGACAAATCGTCTGGATCGAGCGTTTCATCATCCTGATCCAGTGCCTGGGCATTTCGTCCACTCCGCGATCGTAGAACAAAGGTTTGACGCCCTCCTCCAGAATATCGTACAGGGCCCGGCTCTCGATTTCGTCCTGATGTTCCGGGTTATCGTATTCCTCCCTCCATCCTATTGCCCACCCATTGTCGCCCTCATACGCCTCGTCCCACCAACCGTCAAGAACGCTGAGGTTGAGCGCGCCATTGCCGGCCGCCTTCATTCCCGAGGTACCGCATGCTTCCAGAGGCCTTCTCGGGGTGTTCAGCCAGACGTCGGCACCTTGAACCATGTACCTGGCCACGTTGATGTCGTAATCTTCGATGAAGACGATCCGATTCCTGAACGGCTCTTCTCTAATCGATTGAAGGATTTGTCGAATGAGCTCCTTGCCGTTGTTGTCCCTGGGATGGGCTTTTCCTGCAAAGATCAGCTGCAGCGGCCGCTCGGGACTTGACACAATACGTGCAAGGGTCTCAGGATCCCGAAAGAGAAGATTCGCCCTCTTGTAGGTGGCAAAACGTCTTCCAAAACATATGGTTAGAGCCTCCGGGTCAAGCACTTCCTTGGCGGCGTCGATCTCCCTGTTTGAAGCCCCCCGGGCCTCAAGTTGCTTGACCAAGCGACGCCGGGCGAAGTACACGAGGCGCCCGCGGCACCGTTCGTGGTTTCGCCACAATTCCGTGTCGGGAATCTTGGCGGCCCGTTGCCAGATCTTTCGACTGTCCGGATCCTCCGTCCACCCCGGCTCCAGGTACCGGTCATAGAGCCTGTTGAGATCTCGGGAAATATATGACGGGATATGAACACCGTTAGTAATCGAGCCGATGGGCACGTCTTCGCTGTCGGCGTACCGCCACACTTCGTGCCACATGTCCCGTGCGACTTTGCCGTGAAGCCGGCTCACTCCGTTTGTCCCGCAGGTCAATCTAAGGCCCAATACGGTCATGCAGAAGCCTTCGGAACGGTCTTCAGGATGCTTGCGGCCCAAACCGAGAAAGGTCTCAAAGTCCACCCCCATTCTTGAGACGAGCCGACCGAAGTATTTCTCCATGAGCCCCGCGCTCAAACACATCGTTGCCGGCGGGAACGGGAGTGTGTATGGTTAGGACACTTTCGCTTGCGGCCATCTGACGAGCCTCTTCAAGTGAGAGTTTTTCATCCTCGGCGTAGTGACGGACCCTCTCCAGGAGGGCGAACGCGGCATGGCCTTCGTTGAGGTGATACACGGACGGACGGATGCTCATCGCGCTGAGAGCCTTGCACCCCCCCATTCCGAGGAGAATTTCCTGCCGAATGCGCATCTCCTCGTCCCCACCGTACAGTCTGGCGGTCGTTGCCCTCAGATGTGGAGGATTTTCGGGAATATCTGCGTCGAGCAGGTAGAGCGCGACACGACCGACGTTGACTTTCAGAATCCTGAACAGAAGTTTCTCACCTGCAAGATCTACCTCCACAAGCAATGCAGCGCCTTCGGAATCGGTCTGCCTTTCCAAGGGAAGCGTGTCAAACTCGGTCCGAGGGTAGTACTCCTGTTGCCACCCCTCTCGGGACAGTCTCTGTCTGAAGTAGCCCTCCTGGTACATCAACCCGATTCCCACAAGCGGCAAACTGAGATCGCTCGCAGACTTCAGGTGATCCCCCGCTAGGAGCCCGAGGCCGCCGGAATAAATCGGCAACGACTCGGTCAATCCGAATTCCAAAGAGAAGTAGGCCGTTGTGAAGTCTACCGGATGATCGAGGCCAAAATCATATGGTCTGGTACGTTTGACGTACGATGCATATTTCTGTCGAACCCGTGCAGCGTGTTCCTGGTAGCCTTCATCGGCGCGAATCTCATCGAGCCGCTGCCGTGAAAGCCTTACGAGAGTCTGAAGAGGGTTGTGATTGGTGTCCTGCCAAACTTGTTCATCCAAATGATCGAAGAGTTCCACAGCCTCCATGTTCCAGGAGTACCACAGGTTTCCCGCTATTTCCCTCAGTTCCTCCAGCCCTCCCTCCATGGGGGGGACAACAACGTATCTACGTACGGTCATGCGGACCTCTGAGTGCCCAAACGGCTTTGGTCAAGCTTCGGACTCTTTCCGAGACCGGTTCGTGCGGCCCCTGGCGTATCCGAGGTGAGACTATACCACAAGTCCGAAACAAGTTGATGGGATGTATTCGTGCAGGGCCCGTACTCTTACGCTTCCGGACCGATTTCACAATTGTTTTTTTCGGACGGCTATGTTACGAAAATCGTTGAGGTCGAGAAAAAACCGTCTGTCGGACTACGGATTGCGTTTTGTAAAAAGTTGACTTCACGCGTCTTCACAGGTAAGCATGGGTATGGACCGATGACCGTGGCCCGGTAGAGGGAGTCATCCCGCAGCAGTGGAAAAAATAGGCTCCGATCTATCGACACGGAAGGTTAACGGCTACTTGATAAACGAGTAGATCGCTCCCACGCACAACCAACAATGATGGGGCATCTGGTACGGCCAGGCCCTGATGATAAAGGAAAACCTATGGAGAGTTCCAAAATCTTACAAGACAAGCTGATCCTGGCAGTGGATGACGAAGAGGACGTCCTGGACATCATTGAGGAAGAACTTTCGGAGTACGCCAACGTTACTTTGCATACCTCAACGACCTTCGAACAGGCCCAGCAGTACCTCGTATCTTACACTTACGATTTGGTGATTCTCGACATCATGGGTGTCCGCGGGTTCGATTTGCTCCAAATCGCCGACAGTGCGGGCTTTCCTGTAGTCATGCTGACCGCGCATGCCTTCACCCCGGAGGCCCTCAAGAAATCCATTGAGCTTGGTGCCCGCGCTTACTTGCCCAAAGAGAAGCTGGGATCCCTGGTCCCCTTCCTGGAGGACGTTCTCAAGCTCAACTATCACTCTGTCTGGACGAAGGCCCTGGACCAAGTGGGGACCCTCTTCAACAAGAAGTTTGGTTCGGATTGGCGCAAGTCCGAAGAGGTCTTCTGGGAGGACTTTGAGAAGAAACTGACGCTGGAAGAAGGGGCCATTATTCGTTAGACGGCCATGCCCCGAATGCCGTGAGGAGCCGGTAGTCCCCGACGAGAGGATTGCCCGCAGTCGTGACGGCACTTCCTTTGATACCTGCTGATTGACGAGTTCCGGTTGAAAAACGGAACTCGGTTTCACGTGACCGTCCCAGCGTGTCGGAGGCGTGAGTGTGGGCGTATTCTTTGTTTTGCAAATGCGGTTGGAAACTGCAAATCTGTTAAGGTCGTTCAGGCGCTCCGCTCCTCACAACGACCTTCTCGTTATTTCTCATTGTGAACAAAGAGTGGAAGTATAATCGCGTCGGAATTCGAGACCGAATTTATGAAATCGGATATTGTATAAATTGGGAGAGCTTGCGCACGGTGGTAGATCAACGGGAACGTTCCCACCGTCCGAGTAAGGAGTTGCTAAATGAGTGATGTGGTAATCGTTTCAGCATGCCGTACCGCTATTGGGACCTTTGGAGGAACCCTGAGAGATGTGCACGCAGCGGTTATTTCAAACGTATCCATGAAAGCGGCCATCGAACGAGCGGGAATCCCTGTGGATGCAATTGACGATGTTCGATTCGGTTGCTGTCTCAACCCCACCGATGCCATGAACGTCACCCGCATCGGCGCGCTGATGGCGGGAGTCCCGGAGAGTGTACCTGCAGTCACGATCAACCGAGTTTGCATATCGGGCATGGAGGCGACCCTATCCGGTGCCGCCATGATACGTGCGGGCGTAGCCGATGTGATTCTCACGGGCGGCGTCGAGCACATGTCGGGCGTACCGTTCACGTTGGAAAGGGCTCGATGGGGAATACGAATGGGAAATGACTCCATTACCGATGCGATGACTACCGGCCTCCATTGCGGATCCCATCTGTTACCCTACCCCGACGACGGACCCGTGGAATTTTTTCGAGGCAAACCTTACATCATGGGTCACACGGCAGAGTTCGTCGCTTTGAAACTCGGTATAACCAGAGAGGAACAGGATGAGGTAGCACTGCGTAGCCACAACAACGTCGAGCGGGCTACCAACGACGGCTCCTTCGCCGATGAGATCGTCCCGATTCACGTTCCCCAGCGCAAAGGCGACCCCAAAGTGTTTGACAAGGACGAGCACTTTCGTCCGGGTCTCACCAAGGAGGCACTCGCAAAACTCAAACCGGCGTTCTTCCCCAAGAATGGAACGGTCACGGCCGGAAATGCCAGTGGTATCAACGACGGTTCCGCAGCCATGGTGATCATGTCCGAGGAGAGGGCCAAGAGTGACGGTCTTACTCCTTTGGCTAGAATCAAGGCAGTGGGAATGGGGGCGTGCAACCCCACGGTGATGGGTTTGAGCCCCGTTCCTGCAGTGAACAACTTGTTGAAGCGCTCGGGCTACAGCCTCAATGATTTTGAACTCATCGAACTCAACGAGGCCTTTGCCTCCCAATATATCGGCTGTGAACGCGAACTGAAACTCAATCGAGAAATCACGAACGTGAACGGATCGGGTATCGGACTAGGACATCCGGTGGGGTGCACCGGGGCCCGAATTATGGTATCTCTGATTCACGCGCTAAAGAAGAGGAACAAGTCCCTCGGTCTGGCTACCCTGTGCGGTGGTGGCGGTGTCTCAATGGCATGCGTCCTGGAAGTGATATAAGGCAGGCACCGACAATGGAGATGGACCGCGCCTCTCGATCCGGTTGACGGAACCCGACTTCACTCCGGAGAGTTACTCTGTAGGCGACGGCTCTACCTTTTCGGTCCAAGAATCAACCGGGTACTCCCGGCTGTTCAGGTCCGACCGTAACGCCCTGCCGGGTACCGGGCATATCCCGACGCTTCAGCACAGCGACAGGCGTGGCCCCACCGGGAATGAGAGAAAAGGTTTTTTCGAAATCGTGCCCAACAGAAGCATCCCATGAAAATCAACGCTAAAGCCATCATGAAAGACCTCAAGAACGGGTTGAGTGATGCAGAAGTAATGGAAAAGTACAGTTTGTCGTTTCAGGGGCTGCAAGCCCTTTTCTCCAAGCTCGTCGATGCGAAGCTGGCAACACAAGCATACTTTGACAAGAGAGCGATGCGTCAACTCGGAACCCCCAAAACGGATGATGTTACCACCTGCCCTTACTGTGGATTCTCCGCCGACCGAAATTTCGACAGATGCCCGCGGTGTAATCAGGATACGTCGGAATGGCTGGACACTGTTGAGCTCACCAAGATTCTCACCGGATCTTTTGACTGACCCTTGGTACCCCATTCTCTAATTCGGCCGCGCATCCGGGGCGGTTCCGGCATTACCTGTTTCTCCGCGCCCCGGCATCTCATCCTCAATCATGGTGATTCAAGGCCTTTGTAGAGTAGACGCGCCACGAACAGCACTATGATGATCACAGCCAGTATTCCCATCATGACATGAAGATTTCGCCCCATCTCCGTCAGATCGTCGATCAATGAACCCGTCCCATCGGATGACCGGTCCTTGCGGATGAATTGATCCACCAGACTCCACAGAGAGAGGACAATGATAAGAACAAGAAGGTATTTCATTGTATTGGGGTAAGAGCTGCCTCCCATGCAGATCGTAGTTCACAGCGAAGAGACATCCGCAACCAACCGATGATCACACGGATATCCGGCCCTTCGTAAGGTATCCGACACCGGTTGCCGAGGTGGCCGACGATTTGGGATTGCCATGAGAATAAAAAGAATATACCCTCGGCACATGGAAATCAAATTTCAGAAGATGCACGGAACTCGAAACGATTTTGTAGTGTTCCATGACTTGACCGATGCCCTGAAACTCTCCCCGGAACAGGTAACCGGGATCTGTGACCGAAGAACGGGGGTCGGCGCGGACGGAGTCATTGTCGTCCGTTCCGACGAATCTTCGGATTTTTCTATGGACTACGTCAACTCGGACGGATCTGTAGCGGAGATGTGCGGCAACGGCATCAGATGCCTTGCGAAATACGCTTACGACAACGGCTTGACCACGGATAGGGTAATTCGTGTGCGAACCGGCGCGGGAATTAAGGTACTCGAGCTTTTTCCGGGTCCCGACGGAAGGATCGACACCGTTCGCGTGGATATGGGCAAGCCCGACTTCGATCCCCGGCTCATCCCGATGGATCTCCATACTGAAATCGTGCCAATTGTCGACTACCCGATAGAGGCTCAAGGGCGAGTGTTTACCGCGACCATGGTTTCCATGGGAAACCCTCATTGCGTCATCTTTGTCCCGGATGATCCCCAAACACTGCCCGCTCTATACGGGCCGGCACTAGAAGCGCATCCCCTTTTCCCGGCCAAGACCAACGTGGAGTTCATTCGGATCATTGATCGTTCCCACATACTTATGAGGGTATGGGAGCGAGGAAGCGGGGAAACATTTGCCTGTGGGACGGGAGCGTGTGCCGCGGCTGTGGCTGCACGCTTGAAGGACATGGTGGATTCGGAGGCCACAGTGCACCTCAAGGGCGGAGACCTTTTTATAGACTGGAAAACACCAGATTCCTCGGTCTTTATGACAGGACCATCGGTTTCGGTTTACAATGGGACCATAAATATATAAATCTACACCGTCTTCCCCTTGACATTAATTTCCGGCTGGACTATCACTATGGTGCGCACGGCTTCTAGGGAAGCGTGTCGGAATCTTCGGGACAGGTGATTGGGCCGAACCCCTTCCTGCCGGCACCTGATCTCGTAGGATTCACTAACGGGAAAGCACGGTATTCTCAGTTCCGATACGCTGATTCTTGGGAACGAGCGCAAACGGCGAATGGGTCGAAGCTTCCATGCTTCGAAGTGCTTCTTGTCTCGGAGGTTCTTGTGAAAGGTGCGAGAGCTAACGCCGGATTTACCATTGTCGAAATGGTGTGCGCTATTGCCATAATAGCCATCCTTTCGGGGACATACTTCTTCATGATCGATTCGTATCGTGACCGGAGAATGAGCGAGCAGGCGGCAAAGGTACTCATGCTCGCCGCTAAGGCCCAGGAGAAGTACTTTGCCACAGAGCATCGTTATTTCGACGCGGAAGTCACGGGAAACGGCTCCGACGTGTTCGTGGTCACTCCCGACGGAGCGAGGACGTCCGTATTGGTGCCTCCCAATGTGGTATTGAGTCTCAAGTCTCGGGGAATGGAGAAGGCGGCGTTCACCGGTCACGCGTTTTACACGTGGAGTAAGGTGATCCACAAGTACGACTCGACAACCGGAAAGATGACGACCGTACCCCGAAACCAGGACGATGCGGAATGACCACGCGTTTCTTCAAGGCATTGCGACGTCATGAGATCTATGTTGTGGCCGCGGTTATCGGTGTGGTCTTCGTGGCGGCAACGGGTGTTGTCGCGTGGATGCTGCGGAGTTCCATCGTCACTCCTCCCTACGAATCCCTGAGCGGCCCTGACTTGCAGAAGGTTTTTGCCACCGGGTACCTCAGATACCGAGAAGATGACGGCACGCCGTACCTGAAAGTAGAGATCCACAATGGAACGTTGTGGTGGATCAAGAAGGTGGAGTTCGACTTCCACGGAACAAGATACGCATTACGCGATTCCGACGCGTTCCGTCCTCTCCATTTCGGGGCTCTGCGGTGCATGTTGAAATCTGCTCCCCCCGCCAAAGGGAGCATTGAATACGATCTTCCCGTAGTCAAAGCCTATGGGTATCCCCCTGCCCAAGTGCAGTGGAACCGGGCTTCGGGAAAAGTAGCCGGCGGCCGTGTGCGGACAACCCCACGCAATTAGCCCTCACCACAGGGGGGGCTCATACCTTACAGATCAGACAATGCCCTCCGTGACGCAAAGTCATCCTATCTCACCTCCGAGGTGAATTCCGAAACGCCCGACACCGGGAAAGGGCTTTCAGGTTTCGTTGCTCCTCTGTAGACATGATTGATGCCATAATCGAGTTCGCATTTTCCGGGAGGACTTCATTTTCTCCCGTGCTTGTGGCACATTCTATTCCATCAGCTTTTACGGAGGAAGTGCATGCCTGCAACAAGCGGTATTCCAAAGGGTGATTTTCAGAAGGCCCTGCAGATTGGTCGTCCGCCCAACACGGCGTCTTTGTTTCCCAATTCCAAGGCGCTCATAGTCAGTGGCAAGATTATTGATCGGGCTGCTCATGCGAAAGGCAATTCCATTGCCATAGCGGCCAGCGTTCGGAATTCATTTGTGGCCAGGGGAGCACTGAGGGCTGCTCAGCGTGCCAATGCGGCAATCCTTATCGAGATTGCAAGGTCCGAGGGCGGCGCAAACGCCTATTGTGACGTGAGTCTGTGGAACATGGCTCGACTGGTGGATTCGCTCTGTAATGAAATGGACATTACGGTTCCCGTCGCCATTCATGCGGATCACTATGGGATCAAGAGTCAGGGGGACAAGGCTGTTGCCGCTGTTGAGATCCCGAGCCTGTTTGACGCGGGCATCACGTCCATTGCAATTGACGCGTCGCACCTACCTGATGCGGACAATCTGCAGGCTAACATTGAACTCAGCCGGTTTGTCCCTTCCTGGGCGGGATACGAAACCGAGGTGGGAGAGATCAAGGGCAAGGCAGGTCTTTCTACTAAGGAGGAAGCTCTGTTCCTCATTCAGGGACTGAACGCGCACGGCCTCTTCCCGGATTGGATAGCTCTCAACAACGGGACCACCCACGGCATCGAGGCCGATGGGGCCGGCATTCAGGTGAATTTGACCGCGCAGATCCATAACGCACTGGAACCGTACGGCATTTCCGGCGCACAGCACGGAACGTCGGGGAACAGTTTCGAGAGGTTAAGGGAAATCGCCCGGCAGACCCGCACGACCAAAGCCAACGTGGCAACCGCCCTGCAGATGGTATCGTGGGGAGTGAAGGTAAATGAATTCGGGAACGCGGTCCAAGACGAGAACGGGAACTTCATCAAGTTGCCGGACGCCGGCCCCAATGACGCAATGTGGCGTGAAATGGAGGCCTATGCGGAGAAACAGGGCTGGAAGGGCGGCGACTTCAAGAAGCTCAATCGTCCCTTTGAGAACAAACTCTTGGGCCTTCCCCGTGAAGAACGAGAGCGTATAGTCAAGGGCGTGGAGGATTTCGTCTACCTCCTGATCAGTGATGTGTTCAATGGATCGGACACCGCTCCCCGTGCCGTGGAAGCGATCCTTGAGGCCGGGTCTTACGATCTCGCTCCAAAAGCTTCCCGCATGGAGGATCCCGCTGACTGGACCGAGGAGAAATTCCGAATGCGAGCGGCCTCCATCGGCAGCGACAAGGGCCCTCAAGGCGATTTTGACGACTAGTGCCCCGACACAAGAATCTTTGCAGCATACGCAGGGAGGCAACTCCCCCCTCAACGTGTCGGCCGGAACTGCGTAAACTACCACCTCATACATGGGAACCCCAAGGATCCCCCGTGGTAGGAGTCACCCCCCTCTGATCCCCCCGTCAACGGGGGGAGGCTCTACCTCCCTCAGTGCGACGGGCATCTTGCCCGTCGTCAACAGGTCGGACGTGTGTCCTTCAGGAAGGGTTGGGGCAGGGTCTCTTGATTCGTTACCGTACCGGCGCAACGGAGGACCGAGTCTATATGTCGCCGAACAAGGAAGCTTCGCTATTATTCCTCTGGTGAATCGCCTCACTCACCTGTTCGCAGCTTGTCGACCAGTATTCCGGGTCAATCTCGTACCCAATGCACGATTTTTCCAAGTCCACGCAGGCCACCGCAGTGTTCCCCAGTCCCATGAAGGGATCCATTACCGTCTCAACCTCCGACATGCCGTGAAGCCTGATGCACATCTCGGCCAGCCGCGGAGGAAACGAGGCAGGGTGAGGCCGGTCACGATCACGGGAAACAATGGTCTTATAGGGAATGAACCAGGTATTGCCACGACATCGACGATCCGTGCCGGCCGACTTCCATCGCGTGATGTTCGATTTGTGTTTGTACGCGACCCCTATGGCCTTTCGGTCAAGATGCACGTCTCCGAGTTTCGTGAAGTGAAATACGTATTCGTGGGCATCCGACACGTAGCGCCGGCTGTTGATCGGCTTGATGTGTCCGACGTTTATGTCTTCGGTCAGTCCGTGGTCGTCTCCATTGCCCGATCTCTCGATGGCGATGGACTTAATCCAATGGATGGTGTTCTGAAGTTCAAAATGCTTGCGAAAACGAAAGGCGACCTCCATGGGACCCCAAGGATTCTTGGGCTTCCCTCCGATATTCAGGAACAGGGAGCCGCAACGGCCGAGCACCCTGGACACCTCAACAGCCCATTCCTCCAGCCAGTCCAAGTATTTCTCTCGACTGATCCGGTCATCGTACACTCGATACTTGACACCCAGGTTGTACGGCGGAGATGTCACCACCACGTCGATGCTTTCCTCACCCAGACTTCTCATTCCAACGAGGCAGTCTTGCCGGTTCAGCTTGATGCGCGCCCCGTTTCCCGTCTCGAAGTTACCGTCGGACGAGGAAAAGGGACCGGGCCGAACATTCATATGAAGGACCTCCGATAAGCCGCCCCCGGTCTTCGCCGAGCAGACGGCGGGCATAGCCCGCCCTACAATCCTGATTTGTAGGGGCACCCCCTGTGGGTGCCCAGGGCAGGCACAGGGAAATTGTCTCAAAACTCGCGGCTTGTGGCTTAGGAGAACTTACCGTCACGCAGACTCGATCTTCTCCGCCTTCTCAAGCACCGATTCCTTTTGCTCTTCCCGATATTCGCGCAGTTTATCCTTGAGGGACGGGTCGGACGTTGCCAGAATCTGAACCGCGAGAATTCCTGCGTTCTTCGCTCCCGCCGACCCCAACCCCATGGTGGCCACGGGAACCCCGCCGGGCATTTGAACCGTTGAGAGCAAGGCATCAAGTCCATTCAGGTCGGAAGACGGCATGGGCACCCCGATCACGGGAATAATGGTGTGAGCCGCAATAACGCCGGCCAAATGCGCTGCCATTCCCGCTCCGGCGATAATCACCTTCCAATTCTCTTCTTCGGCACGCCTCACCAAGTCCATGACCCGTTCCGGTGTCCGGTGCGCCGAAGCAACCGTCATGTAGGAGGGTACGCCGAACCGCTCAAGGATCTGCGCGCATTTGGTCATTACGGGAAGATCCGAATCACTTCCCATCACGATCCCAACTTGAATTACTTCCATAGTGCCCTTCCGGAACCGCCTCGATGGAGGAAACCTACGGCCTTGCCAATACGCCGTCAAGGTACCGGGAAATGGCCCCATCATACTCGTGGGTAAGCCTGAAAACCTTGGTTGCCAGACGGAAATTGGTCTCTTCCGAAACGGATCCGCCGGAATCCCGAAGTTCTTGGACGATTTCGGGATAATCCGACGGGTCAACGATGACCGTCACGTACGGATAGTTCTTCGCAGCTGCTCGCAACAGCGTAGGGCCGCCGATGTCGATATTCTCGATCGCATCGGCCAGGGTACATTCGGGACCGGCCACGGTTTTCTCGAACGCGTACAGGTTTACCGCCACCAGATCGATTGGGACAATCCCCGCCTTTTTCATAGCCTGGACATGATCCTGCCGAGATCGAATACCGAGAATGCCCCCATGGATTTTCGGATGCAGAGTCTTCACTCTACCGTCCAACATTTCCGGGAATCCTGTGAAGTCGGCTACCTCTCTGATGCTTATGCCGGCCTGGGCCAAGGCCCGCGCGGTCCCGCCCGTAGAGAGGACCTCGACTCCAAAATCCGTGAGAGCCTTGCCCAGCAAATCAATGCCGGATTTATCCGTAACGCTTATCAAGGCTCGTTCTATCTTAGGCATGGGATCCTCCTCATTCAACTTCCAAACGGCCTACGGTTTTGGAATACCTTTGAACTTCGACTTCTTCTTCAGTTCGTGCAAAAGCCCCTCAGCTTTCTTGCCGAGCGCTCCGTTTGGTTGAGACCTGACAACCATCTGCAGTTTGTTCACTGCTTTTGCCACGTTACCCGAGGCGGCCAGTATCATCCCTTCCCGGAGGTGGGCCTCCAGATAGTCCGGATCGATCACCAGCGCCTTTCTCACCGTCTGCAGGGCTTGCTCATTTCGCTGTTGCTGTTCGTATATCAAGGCCATACGATAGAAAGCCTGTTTGAAGGATCCATCCTTCTCGACCAACTTCTTGTAGACCTTCAACGCCTCCGCTAAATCCTTCTTCTCTTCATAACAAAATGCCAGATTGTA
The DNA here is from genome assembly GCA_963675835.2 of Desulfomonilaceae bacterium. Classification (GTDB taxonomy): domain Bacteria; phylum Desulfobacterota; class Desulfomonilia; order Desulfomonilales; family Desulfomonilaceae; genus JAVHLK01. The sequence goes on along the minus strand of CAXXIU010000023.1, from coordinate 376,383 downwards.
CAGGGCATTGAGGTTGGCCTCATCCAAGGTTGCGGCTTGCTTGTACTTTTCAATGGCCTTGTCCAGATTGTTCTTCTGATAGTATGCAACACCAAGATTGTAGGCCGCCTTTCCGGGCGTGGAATACGCTGGATCCTTCAGGCATGCCTCGAACTGCTCGATGGCTTCGTCTATGTTGCCTTTGGCAAGGTACACGGTACCCAGGTTGTTTCGCGCCTCGGTTAGTTCCGGCGAGAGTTCCAGCGCCTTCTTGTATTGCTCTATGGCCTTCTCGTACAACTCTTTCTGCTGATAAGCCAGTCCGAGAGCATGTTCTACGTCCGGATTGTCCGATGACTTGGCTTGGGCCTTGAGAAGTTCTTGGACGGCCTGGGGCGTCTTTCCTTCCCTGATGTAGTCAATTCCCAATTTGTAATGGAATTGTACCTCTCTGTCCACCAAGTCCTTGGAAGTGGTTTTCTGAGGCACGCAACCCAAGATGAGAGCTGCCAACATAACTGAGCTGAGGATTCCGAGTTGTCTCATTGGGTGTTCCTCCGGCACGGGTGATAGTGTCTTGACCGTGGGCCGGCCGGTTGAGCGGGTTCGGACTGTTTCTTGGCTATACCTTGTCGAAAATCTCCCGCATGGAGCACCGTTTTCGGGGGACGGGTAACACTCCTATGCCTGCGTCCGGCGGGGTTGTCATAACTCTTCTCCGAGGCCGAACAGCGGAAGGCCTCACGACGGACGAGAACCTTCATGTTCGGTATTACCTTGGTACTCATGAATGCCGGTACTACGATCGCTTCCCCGGAGATCTTCTAACCAAACATCAAGTCCAGGACAAGACTGGTAAGAAAGGAATTCGCGTTCGAGGTGGAATCCCACAGCCGCCGGTATTCGCGCTCGTCGGCGCGGACAGTCTCGAAATTCGATTTCTGTTGCTCGAAAATCTCCCTCCGTCCGTCAGACGGCTCATTCAGTTTGGTGATCCTTTCATCGAGTCTCTGGTGCGCAATGTGGTCGGGAACAACGCATTCGATCAAAGTGAACCGTGCCCCGGACCTGCGCGCCTGCTCTCTTGCCGCCGCACGATGCTCATACCGTATGAAGGAAGCGTCCAGTATAACCGATTCACCTCGCCTGAGCGATCTGCCCGCACGTTCCAAGATGAGCCGATAAGTCTGCTCCGTCGAATTGGGTGTATAGATCCCTTGGCCGTACATGTCAAGTCGATGTTCACCGATCGGAACGCCCTCGGATTGTTTTCGAACCACATCCGACCGGATTACCTCAATGCCCAGCCTCACGCCGAGCCTGCTGCTCAGGTAACTCTTCCCTGAACCCGAGAGGCCTGCCATGATGATCAGCGCCGGCGGCGGAGGCGGTTTCAGCGATGCCAATGCCAATCGAAAGTAGTCACGAGCCTTCTGCCCGGCCAATGACTTCGCGTGTTCGGAGATCGCCTCGTCGTCGAGTGAAAAGCTGTTCACCTTGCCTCTGACGAAGGCCCGGTAGGATTTATAGAAACCGATGAGATTCAGGCCCTGTTCATCCTCTGAAGCTTGCGCGTACCGTCGGGCTATACGATCGCCGAACACGGGAAATCCCCGGAAATCGAGGTCCATGAGGAGAAAAGCCAGATCTGCGGCGGTGTCGGAAAACCGGAACCGGTCGTTGAACTCGATACAGTCCACGAGCATGATTCCGTTGAGAATTACCACATGATCCACGTGGAGATCGCCATGACAATCGCGTATGAAGCCTTTGCTCATACGCTCCCTGAGCAGATTTCGGTTGGATTTCAGCCAATCGAATGCGAGATTGGAGATTTCTTCGTGGGTCTGTCCGTCTATGGTGAGCCCGATAAAACGACGAGCCTGATCGAAGTTTTCCCGCAGATTCTGGGACACGACCTCCACCGAACCAAATCCGGTGATTTCCGGCCCCCCGGATGCCTTGGAATGAAAGAACGCGAGACGTTCGGCAAGGCGATCGAGAATCGTCTCCGTAACTTCTTCATTTTCCAACATATTATCCAGGACACGTTCCTGGGGAATCCGTCGCATAAGAACCGCGGCTTCGATCTCTTCCCCTTCCCCGCGCAGATTAACTTCAGACCCTGCCAGGTGGATCGGTACTACGTCCAAATAGATGCCCTCGGAAAACCTGGAATTGAGAAGCACCTCCTGCCTACAAAAATGACGTCGCTTCTCCAATGTGGTGAAGTCGAGAAATCCGAAATCAACCGGTTTCTTGACCTTGTAGACAAGATCGCCGGCGATGAAGACGATGGAGATGTGGGTCTGGATGACTCGGACTGATTCAGGGCGGTGAGGATAGGTGGCCGGGTCGGACATGCCCAGCATTAGATCGTCCAACCGGGCGTTCACTCGCTGCCTCCACTTCTTGCCGCAAGTTGTCCGCAAGCCGCGAGTATGTCCGAGCCACGGGACTTGCGGACAATGGCCATGAGAGACTTGGCCATGAGAATCTCTTGAAATCTGAGAACCCGCTCAGGCCGAGGCTTACGAAGATCCTTGGACACTCCGTCGTTGAGCGGTATCAAGTTCACCTTGGCCCGGATGGGGTTGAGAATGCGCACCAGTTCCCGTGCATCCGCGTCGGAATCATTGAATCCGTCTATGAGCACATACTCGATGGTGATGCGGTCTCGCCTGGGCAACGGATAGTCCTTGAGCGCTTCGACGAGCGCGGCGATCGGATACTTGCGGTTGATCGGCATAATGCGATTTCTCTGCTCATCAGACGCAGCGTTCAGACTCACCGCGAGTTTCACCCTAACCGTGTTGCCCAGGTCTCGGATTCGAGGCACGATCCCCACTGTGGACACGGTCAGCCTTCTCCACGAGATCTGAGGTCCGTTGGGATGGGTCAGGATCCTGACCGCTCTGACCGTCTGGTCGAAATTGGCCAGCGGCTCTCCCATTCCCATAAATACGACATTGGTTATGCGACTTTCCGGAACCTGTCGCCGCACCTCCAACAACTGGCCGACGATCTCCCCCGAGGTTAGATCGCGGACATGCCCCATCCGTGCCGTACGACATATTCGGCACCCCATGGCGCATCCGATTTGGGTGGACACGCACAGGGTGTCGTGATCTTCTCCGGGAATCAGGACGGTCTCCACTTTTCGTCCGTCCCGCAGCATCAAGAGGAATTTACGAGTACCGTCTTCCGACCGTGCCTCGGCAACCACCCTGGGTCGCAGAATGCGCGCCCGCTGCGAGAGGTCCTCTCTGAGAGCCTTGGAAAGATTCGTCATATGGTCAAAGCTATCGCTGAGACCCTGGTGCAGCCATTTCATCACCTGGGTTGCGCGGTACCCCTCTTTACCGATATAGGAAAGGAAACTCTCCAGCTCGGAATGGGTCATGCCGACAACGTCAGGGGTATCGGCACTATCCAATCTGTGGGGATGAAGCGTCAAAATACCTCTATTCCGCTGAAAAAATGACTGATTTCAAATGCAGCGCTCTCTTGGGAATCAGAGCCGTGCACGATGTTGTTCTGTTTGCTTTCCGCCCATCGGGCCCGAATCGTGCCTTCCTGCGCTTCCGCCGGGTCCGTGGCTCCCATGATTTCCCGGTTGCGGGCTATCGCGTCTTCTCCTTCCAGTACCATGAGCACTACCGGTCCGGAGACCATGAACTCGATGAGTTCGCCGAAAAAGGGGCGTTCCTTGTGTACGTAATAGAATCCTTCCGCCTCCGAGCGGCTCAGATGTTTCATCTTCATGGCTGCTATCTTGAATCCGGCTGACTCGAAGACTTTGATCACTTCCCCAATAAGTCCCTTTGCCACGCCGTCGGGCTTAATAATCGACAGAGTTCGCTGCATTCCTATCTCCTCAAAATATAAACGGTTGCGCCGGAAGAGCCTTTCCGTGATCACGCGATCTCAGGATCCGACTCACGCGATTACCGGTTCGCATCGGACGGCATCTTCGGCAAGTAGATTGTTCTTGGCGACGCGGCTTCCGAGGTAGTGCACCCTACGCCGATAACAACTCGGAGCGTCCTCCCCTTCCATCCATCCTCTTTCGCCATGCCGCGGCATTTCGGTAAGAGTACTCCATCTCGGGCCGGCCCAGGGGCACTCCCCTTTCCAATTGCGGTCCGCACGGCTCTTCGTGCCGGTCGCACCGCGTACGCACGCGCCCCCTTCGCTTCAAAGCATTCTGCATTACGAAGCGAAAATCAAGTGGATCACTCTGCGGTCGAGATAATTCTCAGTCGCTCGTATCCGTATCAATACCGCTGTCTTTGTGGCTTGGCCTCGTTTACGCGCAGGTCTCTTCCCATGAAATCCTTTTCGTTAAGCTCCTCAATCGCTCGCAACCCCTCTTCGCGAACCGGCATCTCCACAAAACCGAACCCCCTGGATCTCCCCGTAGCTCTGTCCACGATGATCTTGGCTTCATCGACCGCCCCGTACCGGGCGAAGAGATTTCTGAGATCTTCATCAATGGTCTTGAAAGAAATGTTACCGACGTAGATATTGATTCCTTCCACTTCCGAACTCCTTTCAACATGGCTCCGCACCGGGAGGCCGTAAGGCCGACCGTACATCCCCTGCGGACTCTTTGGTTCTGTCGGAAATTGTCCCCCGGCCGGTTGGAGGGGGCAGCTTGAAACTGATCGCTTTCATTCCGGAATCGTCACACGCTTGTTGAATTCTCTGTTCGAGCGGTGAGCGCCGTCGACGATGGTACATTCTTATATTGAGGATGGGTCCTTGTAAAGGAATTTCAGGCCGCGTTAAGGACGGCGGCCGTTGCCGGGAAGATATTGTATTTCTGTCGAGGATGGGCTATGTGTCTGCCAAGCCTATTGGAGGGAGGATTTCATGCGTAGATCGTTTTTTCGCAGCGTAGTGTTGTGTGGAGTTGCGTTGGTTTTGTCTCTGCCTGCCGGCGCGTTCGCGGCGCAGAGCGTCAAACTACCTCCGCCCTCGTACAAAGGAAACGTTTCGGTTGAGGCCGCACTTCGTTCGATAAGAAGCGCTCGGAATTTCACCAAGGCACCGTTGAATCTGGAGGAGATTTCCCAGCTTCTCTGGGCGGCCAACGGCAGACTCCCAACGGATGCCGTATCCGGGGCCACGGTGAAGGTAACCCCCTCGGCAGGCGGATTGTATCCTCTCGAGATATTCCTCCTGACCGGAGAAGACACGGTTAAGGGCCTTCCCGCGGGCATCTACATGTACAAACCTGAAACGAACTCTCTGGTGGTCGTGGAAACCGGTGACAAGAGAAACCTCCTGGCTTATGCTTGCTTGTCGCAGATGTGGCTGGCGAGGGCTCCCGCGACGATCGTAATCGCAGGTGCCTTTAGTCGCACCACGTCCAGGTACGCACAAAGAGGCATTCAGTATGTGTTCATCGAGGCGGGAAACTCCAATCAGAACATTTACCTTCAAGCCGCTTCGATGAAATTGGGCGTGGGCACGGTGGGAGCGTTCAACGATGCGCAGGTTTCCGCGGTGCTGAAGTTGCCCAATGATATGAAACCACTGTTAGTTGTGCCTGTGGGGAAATGATTCGGTGACGCCGTATAATGAACCAACGCATCTTGCTCCATACTCCTCCACGGCATGGACCGAATAAGCCATGAGGCTCCATTCTCCGCTTACCGGATTGGTGAAGCGGCTTAGTACCAATGATATCTTTATGCATAAAACGGCCTTTCTCCTGGCTGGTCGTCTGTATCAATGTCGGAGCCAATCTCGTAGGCTTCTTCCTGGTGCAGGTTCTCCTTCGGTATGCGCAACCGGTCGACCCGGGGCACGGGATTTCGGTAATGGACTGGAAGACCAGTGTGTGGCTCCTTGCAATTCTGGTTCCCGTGTCGATCATGATACTTCTCATGCTGGCTTCACCGGTGAATCAAGTGATTCCGGCCCTCAAAGCAGGCGGAATGGTGCCGGTCCGAGCCTTCGACAAGGCTCGACGCCGAGCGGTGAATCTCCCGTTTCAAGCGGCATTGATGAACCTCGCAGCATGGATCATCCCCGCTGTCGCGCTTCCCTTGGCATTCCGGGTAAACACTGATTTGCCCGTGGTCAACACCGCTGTGTCGATGCTCTACAATTTCACCAATGCGTTGATGATCACCTTGCTGGCATTCGTCATTCTCGAGTACGCGTGCCGCAGATCGGTTATTCCCCTCCTCTTTCCCCATGGTCGCATTCACGACCAACCTGGAACGATCAGGCTCACGATCCGGGGGCGGTTGATGATCATGTACGGCGCCATCTGCCTGATTCCGATGTTCCAGACAGCGCTCATGATCAATTCCAACGCGTCGTTGGCCTGGACTCGCCTTAATCCCGAAGACGCGCTGAACAACCTGGGCTTCTTTGCCGTCATATTGTTTTGCTTCACCGCAGTCTATGGTTTCTGGCTGGCGACTTTGTTCTCGCGTAACCTCTCGGAGCCGACCCGAGAAATAATGGATGTTGCCGAAAAGATTAGAGCCGGTGACTACGATTCGCAGGCCAGAGTTTTCACCAACGACGAAATCGGCTTTCTGGGAGACCGTGTGAATGAGATGGCAAGAGGACTCGGGGAAAGGGAGAAGATACGAGAGGTCTTCAATCTTTTTACAAGCCCGGAGATCGCCCGTCAGATACTCTCAAACGGAACCGCGGGGATGGGTGAAACACGAGTCGTGACCCTCCTTTTCTCCGATCTCAGGGGGTTCACCGGCATGGCGGAGCGGCTCCCTCCCGAGCAAGTGGTCGAGTCAATCAACCGCTATTTCAGCGAAATGAGCGCAGCCATAGTTGAACACGGCGGGATTATCCTCCAATATGTGGGCGATGAAATCGAGGCGGTATTCGGAGCCCCGGCGGACGACCCGGACCATGCGGACAAGGCTGTGGCTGCAGCACTGGCCATGCGCGTACGACTCGCCGCGCTTAATGAGGAGCGCTCCCTCGGCGGCCGGGAACCTCTGCAACACGGCATCGGCGTCCATACGGGTAAAGCCCTGGCAGGCCTTGTGGGAAGTAAGTACAAGATCTCCTACGCCATGGTCGGCGATACGGTGAACATAGCCTCACGCATCCAAGAGATCAACAAGGATCTGAACAGCGACATACTGGTTAGTGAGCAGACGTACCGTTCGTTGAAGGTTCAACGGGAAGTCTCAAGTCCCGTCACCGTTTCGGTGAAAGGGAAAACCAACGTGGTCAACGTCTATCAACTGATTGCATGATCCTTCCCGGTGGATAGCCGCTTATGGCGGTCGGGTGCCATGAAATCCAAATCCGGGAAAAGCAAGGCCTCTCTCATTTGGCCCTCTTTATCCTTGACATAACGGTGAAATACCTCTAGTGTGGCACGATACCATTATGTTTTCCCTTCTCGAAATCCGTATTTTAACCTAAGGAGGTAGGTGGATGGAATCGGTCGTTGTATTGGCTCTCCTCTGCGGAGCGTTGGGGGTGGGCTACAGCCTCATTACCGCAGGATGGGTTTTCAAACAGGGAACGGGCAGCAAGCCCGAGATGGCGCAGATCTCCAGCTACGTGGCTGAGGGCGCCATGGCTTATCTTACCCGCCAGTACAAGGTGGTGGCCATAATCGCAGTGATTCTGGTCATAATCCTGTACCTCACGCTGCACCTCATGCCGGCCGTCGGATTCGTCATTGGTCTCGTTGGATCCGGTCTTGCGGGATTCCTCGGGATGAAGGTCTCCGTCAACGCCAACGTTCGTGTGGCCGCGGCCGCCGAAAAATCCCTGCCCGATGCCATGGATGTGGCATTCAAAGGCGGGTCCGTTACGGGCATCGTGGTTACCGGTCTGGCCCTCCTGGGCGTCGCCGGCTTCTATCTCGTGGCGGCACGGTACCATGCCGGCGATCCGGATTTGGCACACAAAATGTTCAGCGCCCTTGTCGGTCTTGGATTCGGAAGCTCACTGATGAGCGTGTTCGCTCGTGTGGGTGGTGGAATCTACACCAAAGCCGCGGACGTTGGAGCCGACCTGGTTGGTAAAGTGGAAGCCGACCTGCCGGAAGACGATCCTCGTAATGCCGGCGTCATCGCGGACAACGTTGGAGACAATGTGGGTGATTGCGCCGGAATGGCGGCAGACCTTTACGAAACCTACACGGTCACCATCGTCGCGGCAATGCTTCTTGCCAGTACCATTTTCGGCTTGGGCTCGAACGCATTCTATATGCCGCTGTTGATCGGCGGTGTGGCGATCATCGCGTCGATCATCGGAACATTCTTCGTCAAGCTGAGCAGGACCAAACCCGAGAGCGATCTGTACATCATGGGATCTCTGTACAAGGGTCTGGTTGTTTCCGGAGTCCTTGCAGCAATCGCATTCTATGTGGTGGCAGTGTATCTCCCCCTCGAGGCTCCCCTGAAAGGAGCTGCGTATCAGATACCGCCGATTAACGTATTCTATATTGCGGTTCTCGGTCTCGTACTGACGGGCCTGATCGTCGTCATCACGGAGTACTTCACCGGAATGTATGGGCCGGTCAAGTACGTCGCGGCGGCAAGTACTACGGGTCATGGAACCAACATCATCGCCGGTCTCGCAATCAGCATGATCTCAACGGTGTTGCCTGTTCTCGTCCTGGCCGCGGCGATCATGATCGGGTACGGCCTTGCCGGAGGCTTTAGCCAAAGTGCAGCCACAGGCCTCTTCGGTATAGCCATAACCGTTGTTTCGATGCTCTCCATGACAGGTATGGTCGTGGCCATCGACTCCTACGGGCCCATTACCGATAATGCCGGCGGTATTGCGGAAATGGCCGATCTCCCCGAAGAAGTCCGCAACCGCACCGACCCGCTGGATGCAGTCGGAAACACCACCAAAGCAGTGACCAAAGGGTACGCCATTGGTTCTGCCGCCCTTGCGGCTCTCGTGCTCTTCGCCGAGTACACCCGGGCCATCGAGGAGTTGACGGGGCAGGCGTTGTCGTTTGACCTCTCCAACCCCACGATCCTCGTAGGACTGCTGATAGGCGGGATCATTCCGTATTTCTTCGCGGCTCTCTGCATGCTCGCAGTGGGTAAGGCGGCCGGCTCCATCGTGGACGAGGTGCGGCGCCAGTTCCGTGAGATTCCGGGTCTGCGTGAAGGAGCCCCCGGGGTCAAGGCCGAATACGGTAAATGCGTCGACCTGGTCACCGCAGCGGCACAGAAAGAGATGATCTTGCCGTCGATTCTTCCCGTGCTCATCCCATTGGCCGTGGCCTTCATACCCGGCCTGGGCAAAGAGGCACTGGGCGGCATGCTGATCGGCAGTATCGTGGTCGGTCTCTTCCTCGCCATTGCCATGACCACGGGTGGTGCGACGTGGGATAACGCCAAGAAATACATCGAGGACGGCAACCACGGCGGTAAGGGAAGTGAAGCTCACAAGGCGGCGGTGACCGGCGATACCGTCGGCGACCCGTACAAGGACACCGCCGGTCCCGCATTGAACCCGGTCATCAAGGTTGTGAACATGGTTGCCTTGCTGATCGTCCCGTTCATCATCTAGTAATCGACGACACGTCCGGCCTTTTCCCGGGCCGTCTAAACCCAAAGCCCTCGTGATTCCCGAATCACGGGGGCTTTTCTTGTTCAACTCCCGGCATGAAGTCCGAAGGTGTCGATGAGGGTACGGCGATTGCCACAAATCTTGTCCGAAATTCAGGCCTGTCTGTCGTTCCCGCGAAAATCGCCCCAGTCCTCATAGGCGTTGAATTAGGACAAGAACGCCTCTTCCTACCCGGCCTCGAACCGGTCTACCGTCATGCCGTCCCTACGGGACGTTAAGGCTTCTGAGCCCCGTCAGGGGCGGCCGATTCGCTATCGGCCGCAATCACCGGTTACCGATTGGGGGTGCGACGGGAATGGGTTGTGCCGTGCCGGCACTCGGCCGGGTGCTTGGGTATAACGGCTGTAAGCGGTGCAAAGGAGATGGACGACCGTTTCCGCCCGCCTGTTGCCGGGATGCAGCCGTAGCGGGAGACATGACCGGCACGAGGCCGTGCCGACTTGGAAGGTACACCGCCTCATAGGGCCTACCGGCCAATTCTCGCTGTTGTCTCGACTCCGCGGCTTCGGCGAGCGCCACCTGTACGGCCTCAAGACTGTCAAGAGGAGACACCGCCAATGCTTTTCCGGATAAAGGCGCATACATGGGCTCGACAACGTTACCGATGAACGGTCCGGTCTCCTTGTCGAAGACCACCGTCGGCATGCTTCTCCTCACGAGCTTCTCCGGCACGGGGTATTTCCCCGGGGGGATTCCATCGAGCATCCCGTTCATGAAGTAGCCCCAGACCGGCAGTGCAGCTCGAGCCCCTGTTTCCTTTCGTCCCAGGGGTCTATTGTCGTCGAATCCCACCCAGACTCCGGTGGTGTATTTGCGATTATATCCAATGAACCACGCGTCCGCCAAATCATTCGTGGTTCCCGTCTTTCCGCACAGGTCACGCCGCTTGACGTACTTGGAGAGTCCGGCCCCGGTTCCCCTGCGTACCACTCCCTGGAGAAGAGTAGTCATGATGTACGCGGTCTGCGGTGAAAGCGCTGGACGCTCCGGCCGAGGAGGCGCGGGCGGACACGTGGCGGGGACGCGCGGGGTCTTGGGCGATGCAGGTTGCTTCTCGGCAGTGGGGGACTTCCCGGCACTTACTTTCTCCGCCGGCCGTTCCGGTAGGGGGTCGTCCGGGCTGGGGCATTCCACGTCGGGAGCCTGTGTGTTCCTAAGGCCCTTCAAATCGTGTGGCGCCACCGCGATCCGCCCCGGTTCTTCTCGATATGACGGTACGGGTAAGAGCCCCTTACCGAGCTTCAGGATTCGGGTATTATCCTCAAGAATGTTGCCATAGCGATCTTCGATCTTCTTCACGAGTACGGGTTCCAAGTATACGCCGCCGTTTGGAAAAACGGTGTAGGCCGAGGTCAGGTCGAGCAACGACGTCTCGGAGGTTCCCAGGCACAGGGAAAGGTTCCTATCCAACTTTGATCGGATACCCATTCGTTCTGCAAGTCGGATCACCGGATCCAAGCCGACGTCCATGAGGATCTTGATCGTGCAGATGTTGCGAGAGTCCTCCAAAGCGCGACGCAGAGAAATAGGCCCGAGAAAGGATCTGTCGGCATTGTTGGGAGCCCACTCCTCCTTCCGTCCCTTCATTTCAATTACAACCGGCTCATCGACGATGACGGTGGCCGGTGTGTACCCAAACTGTTCAAGGGCCGCAGCATAGATGATCGGCTTGAAAATACTTCCCGGTTGGCGCATTGCCTGCGTGGCTCTGTTGAACTGAAAGTGGTCACGGGATGATCCTCCAACAAGGGCCCGGACGAATCCGGTGCCGTTCTCAATACACACAAGCGCTCCCTGCAATGGAGGGTCCTGAGCCGGCACGAAGACAAGCGCACTGTTCTCGTACTTCTCAAACTTCAGCGAGAGCAGTTGACCGACCCTATAGGCGGATGTCCGCCCGGGCAACTCGACATAGCCGCTGATACGCTTATCCAAGGACACATGTAGCCGGGTTCGCTTCGAGGACTTTGCGACGCGTGTCACCACCCCCTGGTACTCACGGCCTACCGACAATTCGTGCAGGGAGCGTCCGGCAAGGAATCCGGCTATATCCTTCGTCTCGATTTTCCGAAGTATGATATGTCGTTTTTCACGATCCTTGATTTCGTCCAGTCCTTTGTTGAGAGCCTTGAATGCTCTGTGCTGATCTCCGAGCCTGCAGGTCGTATATACTTTCAACCCTTCCTGATAGAGTCGTAACGCACCGTATTTCTTAATTACATAACGACGGACCGCTTCCGTGAAATCGGGCACGATGTCGAACGGTCGATCCGCCTTGGTTCGGAATTTCAGTCTCTCCGACAGAGCCTTTTCGTACTGAGCCTTGCTAATGACTCCTGATTTCAGCATATTCCCAAGAACGAGCCGCTGTTTGATTATGGACATCTTCCGGCTCGTGAACGGGTTGTACCTCGAAGGACTCGGAACGATGCCCGCCAACAATGCAGCTTCCGCTACATTGAGCTGTTCTACGTGCTTGTCGAAGTAGGTACGGGAAGCTGCCTCTATCCCGTAGCACTGATTGGCCAAGTAGATCTCGTTGAGATACACGTGGAGGATCTTCCGCTTGCCCCAAAGCTTCTCGATCTTCCGCGCCAGAAGCATCTCTTTGACCTTACGGGAGATCTTCCTGTCCTTACTCAACATCACGTGCCGAGCCACCTGTTGCGTTATGGTGCTTGCCCCTTGATGAACGTTGAGCGCCATTGCATTCTTGTACGCTGCTCGTGAGATTCCTTTCCAATCCACACCGGCGTGTTGGAAGAAACGACGATCCTCCGCTGCTATGAAGGCATGGGAAACGTGAAAAGGGATACGTTTGAGGGGGACGACAAATCTCTTCTGCTTGTAGAAGATCCCTATGACCGTCCCGCCGTCCGAATAGAACGTCGAGACTGTTTTCGGTCGATATTTTGCTAATTCAGGAATCTCCGGAAGTCTTGCGGAATACCCGATGACGGCTCCCAGGACTCCACCCGCCAGAAAGCAGAGTGCCGCCGGCACGGCGAGCACCGGGACTGCAACGCTGACCCACAAAAGACCGCTAACCGCTCTCACTTATTCTAACTCCCCACTATTAGCGCCTTGTCGAGTCTCCACAGATGAAAGCGTAATTCAGACAGTCTCGACGAGGCTCCCACGTTCACAACGCGATAGCGAATCACATACCTCTACCGCTGCCCCATCACCAATCTCAAATGCGTGCTCCCTCAGATCGGGCCCCCTCACTTTTTCGTCATTACGAACGCGAAGACCTCTGGAACTCTTTTCCCGATCAAGGGTTTCCCCCATTCTCATACTACTACATGAGGCACTCAAGTCAAATACCGGAGGGATTTTCGGTTCGAACGGATGTTCAGGGAAGGAGATCGTAGGCGAATACAGTGCTCCGAGGACCTGTGAGAGCCATGAAAGGATTGGGCTTAATGAGAATGAGGACAAGGGAATCGATTCCCGCGTTCTTGAAGTCTCGAATCCTGAAATCGGAAATGCTGCCTTCACTCCGTATGGTCTTCCATTTCTCAGAGAGCCTGCCGTCATCCCACGAAAGCGCTTGGATAACGCTGCCGCCGTCCCTGTATTTGACCAGTAGGAGCTCGTTCAGGCCATCGCCGTCGGTGTCGGCGATAAGGACTCGGCCCGGGAGACTGACGGCCTTGTATCCATCTTTGCGGGGAATACGCATCATCCTATTTAGACCGTAAATCCTGTCCGAAATGGTATCGAGTAATCGGTTCTCCCCATCGAAGACCATCAATCGCTGGTCCTGGTTCAGAATAACTTGAACCTTCGTCTTGTCCTTACCCAACCGTCCCGACGCGTAGCTGAGCAACAGGGTTCCGGGCGGCAGCATCATTTTCCCGGAGGGAGTAGCTTTCCCGCCTTCAAAACGGTACCTAACCATCTCTCCGTTAAACATGTCGTCCGTATCGGTACGCTGCCCCAGCAGGACCATCTCATTCTCAGCCGAAAGATCTCTGACCGCCCGGATGATCGTGTTCTTCAGTTTGTCGGTCACTTTGAAATCACGATTCACGTATTGTACGATGGCCGACTCCAATCCTGCAGGTGTCATGTAGCACAGCAGAAGTTCCGCAACACCGTCGCCGTCCAGATCTTCCACATCAGCGGCAATGTACTCGGCGGGAGATTCGGAGAACTGCGTCAGCGTGCGAAGGCTACCGTTCTCGAACCGGCTGATGGTAATCCCGCGATCTTCGACAAACACCGTCTCATTCTTCTTATCCCCATCCATGTCACCGATGTCGACCGCCGCCAGTGCGCCTCTGATCTCCTGACTCATCCAGGGAGCCGAATTCTTCCTCAGGTTGACCAAGGTACGAAGCCGGTTCGTATGAGGAAACGAGTTCGAGCCGGCCTGTCCGGTTCGGTAGAAACGCAGCCGCGGGGTGCCGTGCAACCGTTTGCCCAAAGATGTGACGAATATCTGCAACACTCCGGGAAGACCGTGAATGTTGTCCACTTTCATATCCGTGGCAACACTCACCCTGCCGCTGCGAATGTCCCACATAACTCCTCTCATGCGGTACCGCGACTTCTCGTTCGAGATGACGCCATAGATCACGAGGTCCGCATCCGATTCTTCGGCCACGGCCCGCGCTCCTTCATCCGTCGATGGAGCTTCTCGACCACGCAGGAGTCTTGCCGTGGTCTCTTCATCGTCCATCCGGACCCCTCCGCCCAGTTGGCCGACAATAGACCTAATCTTCTTGTCGACGTGCATGGCAAAGGACCGGAGTTCCTTATTGTCATGTTCCGGAGAAACGTGAAACGGCAGGATAAGCACTCTCTTGGACTCCTCGGCACCGGCACGGTGGGTTTCCGCAGCCAATGCGAGGAAAGAGATTAATATGACGAGGGTCCAACAATGCCGGGCATTATTCCGAATGCCAAGAATCATAAGTGTGCCCTGTTCGAATCCTGTCCTTCAAAAAAAAACCAACTGTCATTGCAGTTGGCGTAGGAGGAATAGATTCTTTTCTTGTCGTTACTTATAAGCAATTGTTGTGCCACTCCGTTGCCATAGGCTGAAATAGTCATCTTTTGCTTGTTATTCAAGATGGTTACCGACCACACGTCAGCAACAGTCGTTTGATCGCGTCCTGAAAAAAAGCGCCACTTTTGTTCAAATTTTTGAACATCATCCCTCGTCATTGGTATCATACCTGAATTACTTGTATTCTTTCGTACAAAAAACCGGCCGGGGTGGTGCCGAGTTTTTGAACATCGAATTCTAGAGCATCAGATTCGTCCCTCTCACGAACTCGAAATTGCTGCGAACCCGCTCGGCCCCAGGTATGGCAGGCCCATGTCCCGGTATGAGGAGTTCCACCTTCAAACCGGCGACGCGCTCCAGGCTCTTTCTCAATTCCGCTCCGTCTCCGCCCGGCAGGTCTACTCTTCCAACCCCGCGGTTGAATACCAGATCTCCTGCAATGAGAACCCTTTGACGAGGCCAATACAGGCAAATGCTTCCCGGGCTGTGACCTGGGGTCTCCAGCACCTGAAAATCGAGCTTTCCCACTTGCAGATCGCCCTCCGCCAGGTAGAAGTCCACGCGGTAGTCCGGCATGGATGTCCCTGATTGAGCGTACATGGGCCGCCCCACTTCTTCAATGTACTGCTCCTCTCGCTTCGAGATGCCGATCTTGGTCGCAGCATTCTTAAACGCAAGAGTTCCCTCGAAATGGTCCGGGTGCGCGTGAGTACAAATGACCGCCCTAACGCGTCCCGGATCGATTCCATCGTCTTTCATTCGATCAAAGAGGAGGTTCACCTTGCCCAGATGCCCGGGATCGATAAGAAGCGGCGTCTTGCCGTCTATGAAGACGGTGTTGCAGTTGTTCTCCCGCGGATCGTCCCACAGATACAAATACAGATGTTCAAGTATTTTCATACGATCAGTTCTCTCCGGCACAGCCCCGGCAAATTCGTTCGCTTCCTCGACGAATCAAACGATGTTCCACCACGGATTCTCCACACCTCTCGCATGCAACGGTCTGCACCACCGACGCCTCGGGTGGAGGGTCGAAGCTCACCTCGCGCACCTCAAAGAGATCGGACCACGGCCTGGAGATGATCTCCCGGGTTACATCGACTCGGAGTGTTTCCCATGCTTCCCTGTCCGCGTCGGTAGCAGTACCCGCATCCATTTTCTGCCTGAGGGCATGCCGCCGTTCACGTCCGGGTACCTCGCCGGTAAACGAAACGCGCACGGCTTTGCCGGCTTCTCTGTCAAAAAAAGTGAAAACCTGCTTTCCCCAATCACGAAAAACTAGGTTTCCCTTTCCAAAAGTGCAGCCCAGTAGTACTTGAACCGCATCCACCGCGCATGAGTCGTTTTCCACAACGGCCACCACCTCTTCGTCCGGCGACAGTCCCGGGTTCAACCGTTCAATCCCGGCCTTAACCGCTGCGTAACCAATGGCAAGCCCCGGGCACAGGTGGCCGTGGAATCTGACACACTCCTGAAAGTCATTGGGAAAGTCCATGTTTCTTGGCTCCTGTAATAGTGTATAGGCGCATGATGCCCCGGCCGTGGCGAACCCCGGAACAGTGTTAACGAAGGCCCACCCCTCCGGAGGCTCCGTAGGCGCACACACGCCCCACACCGTCCTCCAAAATCTCAACGAAGTGGTTAAGAATTCTTGCGGTGGCCCCCCAGATATTATGACCCTTCCACCGGTACGAGATGACCTCAATGCTCTGGTCCTTGATGGTCCAGACTTCCTCTGTTCTTCTTTCCGGATCGAAGAATACGTCCAGAGGCACGCCGATCAGATCCGCTATTTCCCTTGAACTCGGAGAGAATTCGTAGGGATACGGGATGGTACCTACAAACGGTACGACGAGGAAGTTCGTCGCTACCGTGTAGAAGTCGTCTAGTTCGCCGATGACCCGAACGTCCTCGGCAGCGATGCCCACTTCTTCATCGGCTTCGCGGAGCGCGCATGACAGCAAGTCCGAGTCCTCGGGATCCAGCTTGCCGCCGGGGAACGAGATCTCGCCTCGGTGATGCTCAACCAGATCGGATCTCTTGGTCAACAAGACGTGAATCCGCCCCTTCTTTGAATAGAGTGGTATCAGAACGGCAGCTTCAGTCATGCCATCCGGGGGAAGATTCGTCTTTCTTCGATTCTTCAGTACTCCCGACAGTTCCGCCTCAAGGCATGGGAGAGACTGCAACATTTTCTCTTTCTTCTGCACATTCATAGTCATTCCACCTAATTGAAATCAAATATTCTCTACTTTCGTACTAGTCTTTTGGGGTCCGAATTGCCAATCCCAGTCCACTTCCCATATCATTACGACACCATCTGAAGACGAACTGATGATAAAACGACCATCACCGGAGAACTGAGTCGACGTGATCTCGCGAGCGTGTCCCTGAAACTCTCTTTGACATAGACCAGAGTCCACACTCCAGACCCCGACTACGGAGTCGCTTCCCCCGGTTACAAAAAATCGTTGGTCGGGAGAAAAGGCCACGTCCCTCACACCCGTCTGATTGACATTGACGGTCCTAATGCAACCGCCTCTGCGCACGTCCCAGATCCGTACGGTTCCATCCATGGAACTGCTCAGCAGCAAGCTTCCATCAGGAGAGGTACTCAGACAGGTGATCCTTCCCTTATGCCCTTTGAGGTCTCTGAGTATTCTTCCTGAAGATGCTTCCCACATCTTCACGGTGCCGCTAAATCCTGCCGAGACAATATGCCTGGAATCATTAACGAATTGTACAGATGTTATATTGTCTTCATGTCCTTTGACGGTCTTAAGCAGGACGCCTTCAGGGAGACTCCACAACCTGATGGTTTTGTCCCACGATCCGGAAAGCACTTGCGCGCCGTCGTGGGAATAGGCTACGCAACTGACGCTCTCCGTGTGGCCCTTCAGTACCAGTGTGTTGCGACCGGAATTGAGATCCCAGACGCGTACGGTACGGTCATCACTCCCGGACACGACTTCACGACCATTTAGCGACATTTTAAGGGACGCGACAAGATTCGTGTGACCGCTGAGAACCTTGAGGCACTCTCCGGTCCTGGTGCTCCACATCCTGACCGTATGGTCCGTCTGGGCGGTAAGAAAGTTTATGGCTGAAGGGGAAAAGGAAACGCTCATGACTCCCGAGGGGGTTTCGACGCCCTTCCGTTTCCAGCCTCCGTGAAGTCCGGTACGGAACCCGTGCTCCTTCATGCTCCACAGGAGATCCAACGCGGTATCGGACCGTTCGTACCCCGGTAGTTCCTGTGCGTCTCTCACCAAGGTATAGGCCATGGCGTATGCCCCCCGCTTGATTGCGGTACGTGATGCCTGCATCATTGCCTTGAACTTACGATCGGACTTCATCTGCTTCTTGAGCGGACGAATTTTCGCCAGAGCAAGGGCCGGCATCATTGCACGGCCACGGACGTCCCACATCCTCACGGTCATGTCTTTGCCGCCGGCGAGGAGCCCATCACCATCGGGCGTGAAATGGAGGCACTGGATCTCACCACTCTCAACCTGGAAGGTCCGCTGTCCCATGCCCGTGACGATGTCCCACACTTTGATTCCCACCTTGGGATCATAGGTTGCCGCAAGACTGCGTTTCGAATTCAGCGCCACCAAATTGACCTGCTCCTGGTGCGCTTGAAATTTTGTGACGACCTTGCCGGTGAAACCATCCCACAGGATGACCACCTTGTCTCGATCACTCGACAGTACAGCGCCTTGCGATGTTGCCGTCAAAGCGGTTATGGGTTCGTTGTGGCCGGCGTCAAACACAAGAGTCTCTGCATCGGGCAAGACGATTTTCTTGACCTTGCGGTCCAGTCCTGCGAAGACGATCTCGGCTCTTGACGGCTCCGCGGACACTAACGATGCGCACGAGTGAGCAGGGATCTTGAATTTTGCGGCAGCTTTGAATCCGTCCACCTGCCACAAACGAACAAAGCCTTTGTCAACCACGGTCAGTATATGCCTTCCGTCACGAGAAAACCCTATCGCGGTCACCGTGCCTTCATGCGCCTGAAGGTTCCCGACAAATCTGCCGGATTCGAGGTCAAGCATTTTGACGGGAACTCCGCTCCGGGCGGAGCCAACGGCAACGATTTGTTCATCGGGCGAGATCCACAATGAAGCGGGAGGTTCTCCGACGACGATGATACTCCTAAGTTCCTCCCCTGTAAGAGCATTCCACACTTTGAGAGTTCGATCTCGAGCGCCTGTGAGGATGCGTGGTGAATCCGGAAAGTGGGCGGCACAGGTTACCCAGCCGTTGTGTCCCACATAGGTCCGAATTTCAGGGAGTCCTGAGAATATAAATCGCCGGGAAATATCCGCAAGTGCCAGACCGGATAATTCAGACCCCTTGGTTAAAGATGTCATTGCCGCCCGTGCATCGTCACTCCGACCTTGGCGCACAAGCGCGCCGATCAACCAGCCGATAGCCTCATCGTCGTCGGGAAAGGATTTCAGGTATTCCTGCAACCGGGAGATTGCATCATCGTCTCGGCCGACGCCGATCAGAGCAATAGAATATTGCTTCAGTAGGCCTTCACCCTCTTCGTCGCCCGACAGCGACATTTCACAAGCCTTAAGTGCCCTCGGTGCATCACCCATTGCCAGAAGGCATCGAGCGACCAAATCCGATGCACGACCGACATACTCGGGGGTTTTGACGACCTCTTCCATTTTGACGACGAGTTCCCACTCCGGATCGCACTTATCGAGCCATTTGAGCAGTCCCAGATTGTAAACGGCTTCCGGATGGTGCGGATCTGCCGAAACGGCCTTTTTCAATGCCACGACGGCTTCTTCCCGATGGTTCAAGTCCATGAGAGAGACAGCCCTGTTGTTCAGGGCATCCGAGAGAAGCCTTAACTCGTCGGGAGGCTCACGAGGGTATTTCTTCTTGAGAATTCGTTCATAGGCTTCGGCAAGCTCTTCCCGGATTGCCAGGCAGGAGGGATATCGATCTTGGGGATTCTTAGCCAGGCATCTGAGAATTATTGACTCAATGGAGCCGGGGATGTCGTCCCGGATGGAACTGGGTCTGGGTGGAGGCTTCTTGACATGAGCCAATGCCAATTTGTCGCGGCGCTCCCCATGTTTCACCATGAATGGCTTTCTCCCGCAACAGAGCTCGAAAAACATGACGCCGAACGCGTAGATGTCTGCCGGAGGACCTACATCCGAGTAGGGAATCCACATTTCGGGGGCCATGTAGCCGGGCGTTCCCATTCCGGCTGCCGTTATGGATTCCCTCTCCAAGGTGACGCTCTCCAGGCGCTGAAGGTCGGAGGTCGTCTCGGCAACGGCCTCTGTTGCCTGCCTTTTGGTCAGGCCGAAATCCGTCACTTTGAGGATTCCGTCCCTCGTCATCATACAGTTGCCCGGCTTGACGTCTCGATGTACAAGTCCTTTGCCGTGTGCGTGATGCAGCCCGTCACAGACCTGCACCATGAGATCGATCACGATCCTCCAATCAACGTTCTTACGACGGCTCAACCACTCATTGAGAGCGCCGCCGTCAACGTACTCAATGAATATCCTTGGGCTATCGTTGATACTTCTTACGTAATAACACGACGCAATATTCGGGTGGAAGCCGATGTCTATCCACGTTTCGGCTTCCTTGATGAAAAGGGATCTATCTTCCTCATTCTTGCGCAGCCTCTTCAGGAGGGACTTAACCGCCATCATCGCGTTCCACCTTCGATGGCGTACAACATAAACCGCGCCCATGCCGCCCTGTTTGATGTCCTTGACTTCGTAGAGGTTTTCAATAACCTCGCCCACGCTCCACTCGTCTGAAAAGGCGGTACGAGTTCGACTTCTGGTCTTCTGATGTCCGCCTTGTTCTTTGGGCTTCACGGCAGGCCCCGTCGTAACGGAGAACCCCATGGCCTTTACGAGAGCTATCAGGTCGTCCACTTTCGGGTGCTTGGTGGTTACGATGACGATACTCTTGCCCCGTGAAATCCTGTCTTTCACCCTATCCGGGGACAGCCTGGTAATTCGGCTGAGCCTCGCCAAATGGGACCGAGAGATATCCTGGGTGGCGGGCGTAGGAACGATTCGTATGGCGATCTTTTCTTGGGACATTGGTCTACAGGAGCTTTACTAGAGATAGCGTTAGCTTGTCTTCGCGTGGGTTGATCTTCTCGATGCGCACGATTGCTCGATCGTACGGCTTCAGCGCCAACCCCCCGGTGCTGTTAAGCGCGGCGTTTACACCGTACTCCGTGAGCTGCACCAGGTGGAATTTGGGAAAACGATGCAGCACGACCGACTGGAACTCTTGATTCTTACGTTGCTGGAAGTACTTGAGCAAGAAATAACGCTGTCGCTCTCGCTCCAGCAAGGCGGCCCTCTCCAATCTGAAGGATACCTCCGTCAGGATTTGTTCCACCCCGGCCCGGTCCAAAGGGGGTTCCCTCCCCTCAAAAGCCGCCTTTATCTGCCTTTGGACCACCAAATCCGTGTACCGCCTCAGTGGAGACGTCGCCGTAGTATAGGATTCGAGTCCAAGCGTTGAGTGAGGCGCGGGAGTGGTCCCGAGGTCCCCCCGCGAGAGCAGTCTCTTGGATCGGTAAGATTGGACCGGATCGTATTCGGGGTCGAGTTCGATCTTTTCCGCCGGAGGAGGCTGACTTCTATAGATTCCCGGAATACCTTTCTCGCTCATGAAGGTTGCAAACATGTTGTTTGCCAGGATCATCATCTCGGACACAAGAATCTGAGAGGGGGTCTCTCGGTCACGTTTGCTTACCTCGATGCCGCCGTCCTCGGCAACTCTCACGGATATTTCCGGATCCTTGAAGATCAGCGCTCCCGATGCCAACCGGGTTCGCCGAAGTTCCTCGGCAATGGAGAACATGAGCGCTTCTGCGGAATCATCGTCCGCTATTCTTTCATCGGCTTCTTCGTAGGAAAGCCTTTTTCGCACGAGAATTCTGGTCGGCACAATACGATAATCCGTGAGTTTCTTGTCCGGTCCAAACCACGCGAGCACACTGAGGGCCTGTCGAGCCTCCCCAACAGCCAAGCTCGCAGCTTGCTCGGACAAGACCGGCGGAATCATCGGTATGGTTCGATCAGCCAGATAAATCGAGGTGGATCTCTCCCGTACCTCGCGGTCCAAGACGCTTTCGTACTCGACGAAATGAGCCGCGTCGGTTATGTGAATACCGATCAGAGTGTGATTGCCGTCTTTTCTCACGGACAATGCATCGTCAACATCCCGCGTGGTAGTCGCATCGATGGTTATGCATTCCGCGTCGGAGAGATCCTCGAAGTCCTCCGAGAGCACTTTTCCCGCCATCCGAGCGGCATGTTCGAGCGTTTCGGTGCTGAACTCCAGGGGGATGCCTTCAGCCTTGAGCCGGACATTCTCGTCCGCCGACCAGATACCGAGTTCAACGAGCACACGGAACGGGTCCCAATCAGGGAACAACCCCGCCTGGGAGAATATATCCTTCACCGGCTTGACGGTAATCCAGTCCTGCCCCTTCAGAGCAGCCTCTTCCAGCCCGGCAATGAGTCCTTCGGGCGGCCTGTCCACGGATACTCCGCCTGCGTTCTTGAGATCCGCAAGATACTGCGCGGAGCCGGCAATGAACTCCCCGCGTTCCTTCTCCCTCTGCTTCTGAAGAAGCGCCTGTTCAACTCGGTCCGGCGGCGGCACTTCGATGCCGTCGGGACGAATCCTGAAGTAGAGTCTGTCTTCGAATATCGCCCGCAGGAGTGAAGCTGCATTGTCCGGGCTCCGATCTCGCGCGAAGAGCAGTTCCGTGAGATCTTCAAGGTCGATCTTGCTCGTCTCGAGGCACACGACTTCCCAGAGTTCCTTCAGGTCGATTCTTCTCTTGATCTCATCCCTGAGGCCCGAAACTTCCTTCAGTCTATCTACCTGCTTGTCCCGACTCCCGGAAAACGGAAAGTCCGGGTCTCTGCCGGTCGTCAGTGCTCGACTTATTGAAATCTTCGCCTCTTTGCCTTGATCGCTCAGAACCCTCAGGCGTTTGTCCTCGACTTCCAACACGAGACCGCATGAGATTCGGCGACTGTCATAATAATCAACTATATCGTTCTTCTGAAAATTCATAAATATCCACTGTACTGCCGCGCGTTGAGGTTCGGAAAGGAGACGAGTCTCCCCCGAGAAATGCCCGCGTCCCACGCGGTCGTCGTACCCCGCCTCCGAGCCGAGGCCGCGAAGCTTCCGACAAAGGGCAAGGCCATTCATGCTTCGTCGCGACTCTGGAGACATGAATGTTGGTACCGCCGGCTGTCCGATCATTTCTTAACTCTAATTTATCAGGGCATGCGGGTCATAGGCCAGCCATTTTTTTCTCACGGAGGAGGGACCCTGATAAGGTGTTGCGATTACGCATTCATAATTTCATCTTAATATGATAAGAAGAACCTAGAGTGCATGAAATTCCCCTCCAACTCATCTATCAGAAGGGAAACGGATTGAAAAGCGAGGTCCTGCAAATTTTCAAACTTAGCATGAAGCTGCAGGAGCGTTTCATTACGGAGAATCTGGACGTACTTGAAGAAATAATCCGAAGTATCGCTGCAGTCCTGGGAAGAGGAAACAAGATCGTACTCTTCGGAAACGGGGGATCGGCTGCCGATGCTCAGCACATTGCAGCGGAATTCGTGAATCGATATCTCATCGATAGGCCGCCGTTACCGGCTATCGCATTGACGACCGATACGTCGGTGTTGACCTCGATTGCAAACGACTTCAGCTATGACCAAATCTTTGAAAAACAGATTAAGGCGATCGGAAGCAAGGGGGATGCGGCAATAGGTTTCAGCACTTCCGGGACGTCCGGCAATGTGGTAAGAGGGCTTCATGCCGCCGGCGAACTGGGGATGCTCACCATAGGGATTGGGGGGCCTTCGGAAAGTCCGATGAAAAAGGAGTGTCGTTACTACCTCGGTGTGGACGGCAGCCCCACCCCCCGGATCCAGGAAGTCCATCTTCTCATCGGTCATACCATAGTGGAAGTAGTGGATCGAATTCTTTTCGGGACGGTCGAAAAGGCGTGAAGACCCCGGTTCGTCCGCAGACGAACATATACCGCTTGCCGTGCATAGGGAATGGGAATCGGCGGCCGACCACTCCCGCTTTCCGATTACGCGTCCGTGAATGGTTGGATTTGACCGAGTCGGCACCGATTAATATGTGTTCACAATTCGACAACAAGGCGAACTCGCTGTTGTCATTTTTCTTAGGTGCGCTATTCTGTTTTCCGAGCTCCATTGAAGACCGAGCCCGGGATTGAAGCTTCTGAGCGAGACTGGTAGAACCCATGAGCGACAAAGTAAGCCCACATGCTTCTGCAACCATGACTGCCGAGGTCCACGTACCGTTCAGGTACAAGATTGTCCATGGCGCCGACCCATCTCTCAAATCTGCTGAACAACGGGGTACAACTCGATCCCTGAACTTGGTGGGCCTTACATTCGACACGTCTTCGATGGATCAAGACGGATTTCATCTCTCTTTCACGGAAACGACCTTCGGGCGCAATTCCCTTGAAATTACACTGGATTTAGGAAAGAAACTCGGGGAGATAGAAGTTCTTGGCCAGGTCGACCACTATGAAAGACGGTCAACAACCGAAGGCCACAGTTTCATCGTAGGAGTGGGCTTCATTGACGTTCAGGCGGATGAACTGGCCATTCTCAGAGAATTTCTGCACCAGTTCCACGGCCTGAGCCGTTGATTCCTTCGGGGTACGGAGCCTCATATGAACCTTCATGGCTTGCGCTGTTAACAAGCCACAACGAATCATGAGAGTCCTCGGCACTGAAGGGCACTCCGGGGCTTAGCCTCGGAGACTGGGTACGAAGAGCGCACAATGCGCAACCATTGGGGGGGCCGCGAAGCAGCGTAAGTGTCGCCGAGAGGTCGAAACACCTCGCACTGAATCTGAGGCACATCGATTCGCTTCGGCAATAGGGTTTGGGAAGTCTCTCGGCAGTTCAACCAGTACGTTCCCCCTCAAGCCCCCCCCATGGAGTACCCGACCGGGGTCGCTTATCGGAGGTCTTTCCTATGAACGACGACTATTTTGGATTCAACGTAGGAAAAATCGTTGTTGAAGTCCTCAAGCTGATGAAGGAAAAGGGTCTTTTGGAAGAGAAGGAGATTCTTGAGATTCTTTGGGAAGCCAAGGACCCTCATTTTCCGTGGAACAAGAGTGAGATCAAGGACTTGCTCAAACTCTAATGGAGACGATACGGGTTACCGTGCCCTGACTCTTTCCGAACAGGATGTTGAACCATGAGTGAACTGAAAGACAAGCTGCGATTGCGTTGGGAGGATTTGACTTGGACACCCCCGGCAGGGGCCATAACGGACGCCGGTATTGAAGCTGCAGATACTCGAGAGCGGATTATAGGACAGGAAAGAGCGGTTAAGGCCATCCGTCTCGGTCTATCGATGAGCAGTCCCGGGTACAATATCTTTGTAGCCGGCATAAATGGGACCGGCCGAACGGCAACGGTGAAGCGACTCCTGGAGGAGTTCAACGTGGAGGGGTCCACCCCTGTGGACATCTGCTACGTTAACAACTTCAAGGACCCGGATCAACCGAGGCTAGTCCTTCTCGACGCGGGAAAAGGGACATCATTCAAGAAGCAGATGACCGAGCTTATCGGCTCTCTCAAGAAGAAGATTCCTGCGATATTCGAGAGCGAAGAGTTTCAGACCGCCCGGAATGAAATTGTCAACCGACATATGGGGGCCCAAAAGGCTCTTTTCAAGAATTTTGAAAACAAGGTTCAGGCCGAGAATTTCATGATGGTGCAGGTTCAGGTCGGACCGTTCACTCGGCCGGATTTGGCGCCGGTAGTGGTCGGAAATGCCATGAAGATCGACCAGCTCGAGTCTCTTGTGGAAGAGGGCAAATTCTCAGCGGAGGAACTCGACAGGTTAAAGGACAAGTACAAGGAGCTCTCCCAGGAGATGGAGAAGATCTTCAAGGCGGCTCGTGACATCGACAAGACCATTCAAGAGGATTTGGAGAAACTGGCCAAGGAGTGGATCGAACCGCTGCTGAAGGATTTGATGTCACCTGTTTCCGAACAGTACGAATCCGACGCGATCGTGACGTACCTGCAAGAAGTCGAGGAGGACATAATGAGTCACCTCGACCGCTTCAGGCCTAGGTTGGTCACCGCACCACAGGCCGGAGAGGGTCCGGGACAGCCGATGCTTGTGCCTCCCGATCCTTCGCAGCTGACCGACTATGAAGTCAATGTGTTGATCGACAATTCCGAAACGGATAAGCCGCCGGTGATTGTCGAGACGACGCCTACCTTTCGGAACCTGTTCGGGACCGTCGAACGCGTGATGGACAGGCAGGGCCTTTGGACCTCGGATTACCGACACATCAAGCCGGGAAGCATTCTCAAGGCGAACGGCGGATACCTGGTACTGAATTCCCGAGATTTCCTCATGGAAGCCGGTGTTTGGCAGGCGTTGAAAAGGAGTCTTCGAAATCAAAGTCTGGAAATACAGTCCGACCCATTCGGATTCTTTTTCGCCTCGGCCTTGAAGCCCGAGAAGATCCCCATCAAAATCAAAGTCTTGATCATCGGTGACGCGGAAATTTATGAGCTGCTCCATTGGTACGACGAGGATTTCCGGAAGATCTTCAAGGTGAAGGCGGACTTCGACTCCACCATGTCCAACACGGAGGAAAACATCAGCAAGCTCAGGGGGTTTGTTGACCGTCTGTGCTCGCGGGAAGCTCTCTTGCCCTGCGACGCTTCGGGCATGGAGGCCATCGCCGGACTATCGATTCGCTGGGGAGGTCGTAAGAAAAAGATTACCACGCAACTTGAACGAATCGAAGATCTCGTGAGGGAATCCGACCTCATCGCCCGCCAAGACGACGCGAAGTCGATTTCAAAGACCCACGTCTTTCGAGCCAATTCGGACCGTATCGAACGGGTCAACATGATGGAGGACAAGATCCACGAGTTCATCGGCGACGGGATCCTGATGATCGACACCGAAGGCAGTCGTGTAGGCCAAATCAACGGGTTGAGCGTCTATAGTTTCCCGGAATTCTCCTTTGGACGACCTTCGAGAATAACCGTGAAGACCAGCATGGGAAAATCCGGTATTATCAATATCGAGAAGGAGGCCGAACTTTCCGGAAACAGCTTTGACAAGGGCGTCCTCATACTCTCGGGTTTTCTGCGGGATCGGTTCGCTCAGAACAAGCCTCTCAATTTGACGGCAAGCATAACGTTCGAACAGTCCTATTCCGGGGTGGACGGAGATTCGGCCTCATCGACGGAACTGTATGGTCTTTTGAGTTCGCTGTCGAACATTCCCATCGAGCAGGGCATAGCGGTCACCGGCAGTGTGAATCAGCATGGACAAGTTCAACCCATTGGCGGGGTGAACTACAAGATCGAAGGCTTTTTCAAGGTCTGCCGGGATCGGGGGCTTAACGGACTTCAGGGAGTAATGATACCGCGCACCAATGTGCAAGACTTGATGCTCGACCCGGAAGTGGTCGAAGCGGCCAAGAACGGGAATTTCCACATCTGGGCGGTGGATCACGTCGACGAAGGAATCGAACTGCTCACGGGCGTATCCGCGGGCACGCCGGACGAAGAAGGCAACTATCCGGAAGGCACGATCAACTATCTGGTTGACATGAGACTGGAAGAACTGTCCCGAGGGATCAAGGAATTCGAGGCCGCAGCCGAGGAGGCGGGAAAAACATCGGAGGAATCGTCTTCGGAGGAATAGGGTCCGGCGGAGACGCCGCCCCCCCCTTACCATGGCCGAGACTGACGGCGAAGTTCATCCAAGAACATGCGACCGTATCAGCGCAAACGTGTACTGGTGTGAGCCGACGGCATTAGCCAAGTTGACGCGGGTTGGGAGGAGGCGGCTCGAATTCGTCCAAGTCGCCCAACGAACCATCCCGTTGCTTCTTCAGGACGTCCCACTCCTTCTTGAGTTCATCGAGAGATCGCGAGTCCGGGTGCCCGCCGGCGTCGGCACCGTACCGATGGTTGCGCGTTTCGGCATCGCCGCCCTTGCCGTGGCGGTCCATATCCTCTCCGGATATGCGGTGCTCCACTCTGTCCAGAAGGTTGGCCGCGCGTTCCCGAATGTCGTCGCCTGCGGAAAGATCCTCTTTCAGCGTGAGGAGTTCTCCTCTGATTCTTAGCCACAGCTTGTCCAGAAACATCTTCGCTTCCCAAAACACGAGTAATCCATGCAAGTCATGCCGCAAGGATGAAGTTGCTCCGGTGAACCCTCACCAGGGCTGCCAACAGACTCATAATCCCAATCTTAGCACAAATCGCGCAGAATTCCGTTGGATCCTTGGTTGAAGGATCCTGCCGGTGCTTTGGCAATCAGCGAGGGCAAGAACTCCGGCGGATCGCGGAAGAATTCTTTTCGTGTTACGACACGTTCGGACTGAAACCTTTTTCCTTAACGCGCATCAAATGGTTTAGCACAGACAGTTTCACAGGCGGGAGGTAGAAGCATGAGTGAACCAATCGAGACGGACGGACTGAGGATATACCTCGCCCAAATTGAAAGATATCCGGTTCTGGGCCGAAATGAAGAGCAGAGTCTTGCATTGAGGTACCGGGATAAAGACGATGTAGATGCGGGTCAGAAATTGGTGACTTCGAACTTGCGGTTCGTGATCAAAGTGGCCTTGGGTTACAAGAATTACGGTGTGAAGCTGATGGATATTATTCAGGAGGGAAATATCGGTCTCATGAAGGCGGTTCAGAGATTCGATCCCGACCGGGGATACCGTTTGATTTCTTATGCGATCTGGTGGATCAAGGCTTACATTCAGAACTTCATCATTCGGTCGTGGTCATTGGTTAAAATGGGAACAACTCAAGCCCAACGAAAACTGTTCTATCGAGTATCGGACCTACCCGAATTTAAGGATGTTGACGATCACAGCAAAAACGTCGCCGGCCTTGCCAAGAAGATTAACGTGACCGCAGACGAAGTGATCGACATGGCGGCGCGTCTCAAAGCCCATGACCTTTCCCTTGATGACTCGATTGGTGACCGGTCCCGCGACTCGTTTGCAGATACATTGCGGGATTTTTCCCCGGATCAGGAGCAGATTCTAGGCGAAGCGCAGGAGCGGCTGGACCTCAAAAACTGGGCGGCCGGCGCGTTGAAAACACTCAACCCTAGGGAGAAGTACATCGTCGAGAAGCGAGTGCTTTCCGAAGATCCCGTGACCCTCAAAGAACTCGGCAAACATTTCGGGATTACAAGGGAGCGGGCGCGTCAGATAGAAAGAGCCGCGCTGGAGAAGCTCAAGGGGAATTACTTGAGATCCCAGTTGGCGGCGGCCTGATAATGATGCACGTTTACCGTTATACGAGGAGCCTCGGTTGGCAGTCCCCCCTTTCGGCGGGACTGCCTCTCTTGTACGGAATAGAGTACGGCTCGCCAAAATCTCCTCACTTGACGCCCGCTGAAGCAACGTAGTACGATTTGATTCATTGAGGTCTTACCCCGGCCTGCTCCGGTCGACGGGAGTAATCGTTTACCAGGCCTCCGGGGCTTGGCCTCGGAAATGGAGTCATGCTTCATTCATCAGACTTTCATAGGAACTGCACTATCAACCGCCTGTAGTTCCCGCCATGCAGTATTCCAGGCAAGGAGGAGACGGCGATGTCGGTTGTGAAGATTATTGAATTGGTGGGCGAATCTCCCGAGGGTTGGGAGGACGCCATGAAGCAGGTTATACAGGAGGCGCAGCACACCCTTCGGGGTATAACGAGAATCGGCGTGGTTGAACAGGACGTGCGGATGATCAACGACAGAATCGACGTTTGGAGGGTTCGCGCTCAGGTTTCGTTTAGAGTGGAACGCTCCGACGGATCGCAGTAGACCGTTTCCGGAGTTCGGTTTCCGCTATATGGGGGGGGGACCGCGTCGTTGTAGGCGCGAATGGTATTCGCCCGCGGGCGACCGCCGGTCGCCCCTACCAAGACCGCCCTGCGCCGAAGCGTGGCCCCATTTGCGAAACCGGGTTGTTCTGTAACAAACGAGCCTCAGGAATCGTCGAGCGGATATTTGTCGAGAAAGCCTGCCATTTCCCTAACCAGGACCTCCTCTCGTCCGGAGTGAAAATGATCGGCTCCGGCGATGAGTAAGCTCTGCTTGGGTTCGGGAATATTCTCCATCAGTTGCATGAATTTGCCTTCTGAACAGACGAAATCTCGATCACCTGCAATGAGGAGCTTGGGACGGGTTTCCTTGAAGAGAAAGCTGAAATCATAATGATCCACCGGCGGGGAGATGCCGATCAGCCGAGACGGCCTGTGATCGACGGAGGCGGCGCGCAGCCCGACCCAACATCCGAACGAGTATCCCGCGACGATGATCCGCCCGGCATCCACCATTGGCTGTTCTACCAGGTAGTCGACGGCGGCACGCACATCTTCGAGTTCGTCCACACCTTCGCCGTGAGACCCCTCGCTCTTACCGGTGCCTCGAAAATTGAATCTCAGGCACACAACCTCTCGTGCCACCAAGCCTTTCTTCAGCGCGCTGGTAACATTGTTATACATGTTGCCCCCATAAAGTGGGTGGGGATGACAAATTACCGCCCCTGCGGCGGGCTTGGAAATGTCATCGGGGGCCTCGATTACACCCTCGAGCACAATACTCCCGCACCTGAAGAACGCTTCATTTCTCATAATCATACGTACTCCCCGAGCGCGAAACGCCGCGCCTTACCATGAACATCCTCAAATTCCGTCAGATCTCGAGTTCCGTGATCTTGTTCAGTCCCATCCGAAGCGGCCGAATGATCAGGTAGAGCGCCAGCCCCAGGGCTGCCAGGAAACATGCGCCAATTGCAACGAAGTCCATCCCGGTAAGACTTCGGCTGAAGTAGCCGGCGGTAACGATGCGGTACACCGGGTAAACTTCAAGGAGAATCACCCCCAGGACAGCCAGCCCGCCGTATATCATGGTGAGAAGCCCGCCTACGCCGCTGAACGCCCGATTTGGATCGACCTCCTTGAAATCCGCGTAGACAACTCCCATGCCGATTGAGAGCGAGGTCACTCCCACGGTTAGAAACGCCACAGTAATGGTCGACACGATCGAGATAGCCGGCTCCAGGTCCAACAGGTGGTTGGTCATAATTACGAGAAACATTCCCAAAACGAACATGGGAACCAGGTAGAAGAAATACTTCACCCAGAGAATCCTTCGCAGTCCTACCGGGGATCCCTTGAGGATCCAGAACGCACGCCCCTCAGAGGAAATGGCCGGGAAGAGGAACCTGACTCCCAACGACGACAAGACAAATCCTGCGAGTCCGATGTTCACAAAAGCGATGGTGTTCTTAAGGAATCTGTTTGCCACGGGGTTGTCGAGAGAAGGCAATACGGTGAAATTATACAGGTACACCATGATCAGTGCGAGCAAAAGCAGGAGTTGGCTCAACCGTCCCCAATCCCGTGCCATAAGAAGAGCTTCTTTCAGGACAACGGCGGCAGTCGGCCTGTCCAGGTGCTTTTGGAGCAATTTCGTGAGCAGCGCGATTGTTCTGCTCTTGCTCAGCCGCGCACCTCTCGACTCAAAGGATTTGGAATACGCAAAAAAATGAACCGCTTCATGGTTGTGACCCGCCAGACGAAACGCCGCTGCAGCACACGTAACCAGCAGAGCCATGTAGAAAGGTATCCGATCGAAACCGTAACCGGTGATGTAGGGCCTCATGATCTCCATTATCCACGTCGTCGGCAACAGGGGCGACGACCCCTCGGACATGATGGACAGATAATCCATGATGGATGCGAATCCCTCAGGGTTGAGGAATTCTTCCGGTCTCACCATCCTGAACAGGAGATAGACTCCGATGAAGACGAGTATGCCCACGAACACAAAGAGGTCGCGAAGTCTTCGCACCGGAAACGTCCTCACGAGGCTTTGAACAAGGAAGATCGAAACGGCCGTGGTCAATGTCAGCAGACAGAGGAACGCCGCAAAGCTCAGAACATAGAACGGCCATGGAGACTTGAACACGGTGCCGTAAGCCAGAAAGACCGGGAGTCCGAAGACGAGGACCATCCATGCGGAATCCGCCAGGGTTTCGATAAATCTCGCCGTGTACAGAGAGGACGGGGGAACTGGAGCCGACATGAGTAGTTCGAGGTCTTCCGACAGGAAATAGGTGGAAAACGTCGTAATGATGTTGCTGATAATGAGCACAAAGGCAAACGTGGCGAGAATCATGGACAGGAGCTTGGTCGCGGCAATGGTTCCGAACATCTCTTCGGCAGTGAAGTATACAAGCGCCTTCACGAACACAATATAGATGGCGGCCCAGAGTCCCACGATCAACAGCGAGACGACGGGTAACCGAAGCCTCTCCTTGCCCGGTTTGTTGATTCTGTTCCGGAACTTCTTCCAGCGTGGACTCAAGAGGAGAAGGACTCCGTTCATACTCGTACCTCAACCCGCCGGCTTGTGCATGCGAACTTCCACGCATAACAAGGCACGCAGGGCCCTGAGCGCGGTCCCGGCACCGTTCAAACTAAATGAGGAGAAGAGAGTGAAGCAGGCAGACCCGTACCGTAGCTTAGGGAAAAGATTCAGAGAGTGTTGCGAATCAGACGATAACTCCCGCGCCCTTGCCTTCGGTCTCAATCTTCTTCTTTCCCCTTGGAATCTTTGTCTTTTTCTCGCACCTCCGAACCTTCACCCGCGGGTTTCTGCGGTTCATCGCCGGCAGCGGAGCCCTCGGATTCTTTCTCTCCGTCGTCTTCCTTGGAGCTTTCCAGCAGCTCCGCATAGAAATCCGGGCCGGATTTCTCCCTGGAAGGGGTAAGCATATCCATGTCGTTTGCGGACGGATGAGCGGTCTCATCTTGTAAAGGCCGAGCATCGACGCGAGGAGGTGAAGAGGGCCCGGTAGTCATGGAATCCAGGTCTATACTGCCACGCAGGTCATTCGTCATCTTGGTGACTTCCCGGTACAATCTTCCCAATACGCGCGCCGTCTCGGTCAGTTGGCGCGGTCCCAAGAGGATCAGGGCCACGAGGACAATGAGACCTAGCTCCCACATTGAAATTCCGAACACTGAACCACTCTCCGTCAACTGTTAATGTTCAGAGTATAGCATATTCGACGAATCCGAGCAGCGGTACCTGACGGGACTCGAACCGGCACGGTGCGAAGCGTCGCTGCCGGGTCACATTCTTCAACGTGGGGCGGGCGTCCCTGCCCGCCGGCCTTGCGGGTGCCCGAGGAAGACGCGCGTCCTATCAGATCTCACCCTCCGTCGATACAACCGTATCCACGTCGAAAATGTCCATGTAGTAAGGCCCTCCACCCCACGAGTCGATCAGCAACGACACGTTTCCGATCAACGCATCGAGCCGAGTGTCAAAAGAGGAGAACCCGGTCCGTTCGTCAACGAGGTTCGCCATCCAGTCCACGGTGTTGGACCGCAGACAAATCTTCACTTCAAATCCTTGCCCCGCCTTGATCAAAATCACTTGGCCGCAATGGTTGTGTTCCGCCGTAGAGGCGGGATGCTTGATGTCGAACAGTTCCACGTCTCGGCCCCGTATGGTACGGATGAGTTCTACTCTCCGCATTTCTTCATTGAAGAGGGCTTCGGAACTTGCATGGCATTCGGGGCAGAGCTCCGTGTGATCCGCGGATGGAGCGGTTTCATGAACTCCACAAAGCGGGCATATGTCGTTGGGCGAAGACAAATCAGACATGGTGAACCTCCCTCCGGTCACACCTCCGTGCGGCATGGGCGAACACTCAAGGCGGACGAATTGATTTACATCAGGGTCCACCGTGCATATAATCATGAGCCAACGGTCGAAACGGCGTGCGCCTCGGCCGGGTGTAACCGAGGCCCACGGGCTTCCGGTGAGTCCCAAGAGCCCGAAAAGCGCCGTTTGCGTTAGTGATGCCCCAACGGGGATGATACCATTGACCTCTTGCATTGAAAAGGAGAACTGCAACCATGAGGATCGGAAGACTGATGGCCCTTGTAATCGTCTTGAGCCTGTCCTTGTCGGCCGCGGCGGACGCCGGCCCCAAAGTCGGTTTTGATCAAGAATCACACGACTATGGAAGGGTCCTCTCAGGGGAGACGGTGACGAAAGAGTTTACGTTGACCAACGTTGGCGATGAAACTCTCACCATAGAAAAGCTCACATCGAGTTGCGGCTGTACAAAGGCCATAAAGGGGAGTCGAGAAGTACCTCCCAAAGGAACGACCAAAATCGTGGTGGCATTCGACACGAGCGGGCTTCGCCCGGGCAGAAAAAGCCAGTACGTCCGCGTTCACACCAACGACCCCTCAAGGCCGGCAGTGAAACTGACCGTGCGCGCAGATGTCGTGCGAGAGATCGCAGTGGAGCCTTCCAGCTTGGCCAAGCAGTTGCCGGTCTTCACGGATACGGTCACCTTTCCCATGAAGATCTCGAATTCCTCAACAAAGTCATGCACGATAAAGGGGATAAAGGTCCCCAAGGACGGAATTCGCGCCGCGCTCGAACCTCGGTCCATTGTAGTCGAACCCAACGCGACCGTACCGTTTGATCTGGCAATCAAGCTCAAGAAGGAACAGGACCGTCACTACTACATGGGCAAACTTATTCTTGTCCTCGACCATCCAAGAGAACCGGGGATTGAAATTCGCTATCTCATCAAATTCTCCAAGACTGAGTAAGTAACCTGGACCGCATGCCTGTTCAGGTCGTTGCAACCCACGAGGAGTCGTCTCGCCTATTCTCCGTGAACCGCGGCGTGGTCTCCGGTGCGACGATGGTGTCACACTGTGCCGAAGAAGCTTGATCGGCAGAGCTTTTCTCGTGGGATCCGGTCTTCATGGTGTCGATCAACCGCAAAGCCTGGTCGACACCGTATTTCCAGAGCACGAGAAAAAGTATGCCCAGTCCGGCCAATCCGAGTGCGGCCATTACCAGCAGAACGTACCCGATCCATCTCGCACCGAGGCTATTCGAAGACAGAGGAATGACGAGCAGCAGGAGCACGAAGAATGTCTTGGGGAACGTTCCCACGCCGCCCAAGAACGTTTGCAGACAATCCAGCACCTTCATCACTATTTTGAAACCGGCCCAGATAAGGCTTCCTCCGAAGAGCAATAGAACGGCCATTCGCGCAACGAACACGGCCGTAGAAGACACCTCGAGTCCGCTGAACAGGAAATTGAGTTGAAAGAAATTCTCTACGTGGGCTAGACCTTCCCAGGGCACTTGCATGGAAATCCTCCAGACGGCCGAACATCTGACATCAGTTTAACACTTCGCCTTATCAAGCCGAAATGTTATTATTATCTAGGCATATGATTGCCGGATTATCAAGTAAAATCTCCGCAGGCCACAGGAATTGAGATCCACTGCGGCGAATTCAATGGGTTATTGACAAAACCCGCTTCGCACCTTAGATTTCTCGTGTCGATTCCCTGCCGGCTTGCACGGCGACACCTTGAAAGAGGTCCACGGTTGACGGAACCTTACTCACATAATTCCCCGCGAATACTACACGCCGGCATCTTCTTAAGTGTATTTGCGTTCGGCTTACTCTTCAGCGGATGTGCCGGATCGCCCGCCCAAAAGGTCGAGAAGGCATGTGAACTCATGGATGAAGGGGAATCAACCAAAGCCGTCGAAATCCTCGACGAAGTGATCAGGGAGACACCGGGCAACGCCGCGGCTCTTATCGCGAGAGGGCGTGCTCGTGAACGAGCCGGCGAAAACGATCGCGCCCTGGTGGATTACACTGCGGCCGTAGAACTTAATGATAAGCTGGAGGAAGCCTGGGAAGCAAGGGGCAGGTATTACGCACGTCGGAACGACTATGAAAAGGCTCTGCACGACTTGGAGCGAGCTGCGAAGCTGGCAAGAGGGCCGGCATCGATCCTGTCGACCATGGGACTGATCAACTTCTACCAAGGAGATTACGAAAGGGCTCGAGTCTACTTCCACAGAAGCACCGAGGCCGATCGCCGAGCCGAAGGGGGATACTTCGGCAGGGCCGCCATTGCACTGAAGGAAGGGAAGTACGAGGCTGCCTGTGAGGAAATGAACCGGCTCCTCAAGATCCATCCCAAGGACGCGCAGGCTCTCTTCCGTAGAGGTTTTGCTCATCTCAAAGCCTTGAGACCCAACAAGGCGTTGGCGGATTTTGACAGAGCCTTGGAGCTGGATCCCGACGCGAAGGAGATCTACTGGTATAGGGCCGAGGCTCATCGAGCGCTGAACAACCTCAATCTGGCTCTTAAAGATTACGAGAGAGCAGAGGCCGTCGACCCCAACGATTCCATATTGTTCCTCAACCAGGGAACCATTCTCATGATGCTCGGGCGCAATTCCGAGGCCCTCAAGAAGTTGAGAAGGGCAATCCTCCTCGAGCCGGACAATCCGCTGCCCTATATCAACCGGGCCGTTTTGCATCTGGGAACGGGAAACCTTGTCGGTGCGCTCAGAGACATTAACAAGGGGCTTGAAATACGTGGGGACGACGCTTGGTTGCTGGTCAAACGCGCCTATATCTTCAAGTTCATGGCCCGAGGGGATCGCGCACTCGCCGATCTGAACACGGCCTTGAAGCTCCGACCGCAGTACCAGGAAGCCCTTCTTCTCCGGGGAAGCCTTTTCTTCAATGCACGGCAGTTGGAAAGGGCCCTGGAGGATCTCAGGAAAGCCGCTCACCTATTTCCGGACGATCCAACCGCGTACCAACTCCTTGCCGAGGCTTACCTGGTAAAGGGCGATACCGCAACGGCACTCAAGAAGGTGGAGCTGGCACTGGACAAGGAATCTTCTTTTGTTCCCGCGTACATCACCCTGGGCGACATTCACTCCGCGGATTCGCATCTTGATAGGGCCGAAGAAGCCTACTCCCGTGCGCTCAACATAGATCCCAACCACTTCGATGCATTGCTCCGCAGAGCGAAAGTTTACATGGAGATTACCGAGTACGCCAAGGCCATATCGGATTTGGAACAAGCCGCTCGCGTCAACCCTTACAGGGGTGAACTCTATCGTTTGCGTGCACGATGTTACGAGGCGATCGGCCAAAGTGAAAAGGCGAGGCAGGACAAGTGGCGCGCGAGGGTATTTGCCCATCGCTGAACAGAACCCCCCGCATTTCGCGACGCCGGCGGTTCAATGAATTCTCGAAGAGTGGGGCGTCTTAGTGCTTCGGTGCACAAGTACGGTCGCACATTTTGAGTACGCGTGGTAACGTCCCAGTGGGACGGGCATCTTGCCCGTCGACAGGCGAGACGCCTGTCCCACCAACCCTGCCGGGCGCTCGCGGGGAAGCCACCGGCCGGCACTACCAAAACAGACCGTAGGGGCAGGCCCGTGTGCCTGCCCAGGGCACCCACAGGGAAAGTGTCTCAAAACTGTCAAAGAAGGTGAATCGTGCCGTGATGGAGTGGATTCGAATGGAAATCCCCCCTGCCCCCCTTTGCCAAAGGGGGGTATAAGACGGTCCCCCAAGCTTGGGAAAGGTGCAGCGCTGTTCCCCCCTTAGAAAAAGGGGGGTTAGGGGGGATTTGTTGCAGCATGCCCAACAATCGTGCCACGATTAGCATCACGTACCAACTTCTGAGACAGTTTCCAGGGGGGTGCCCCTACATATCGGGGTCGTAGGCGGGCTGTGCCCGCCGTCTCCCCGGCGCAGGCCGGGGTCCAGGAAAAGAAAACTGGTTCCCGGCCTACGCCGGGAAGACGGCTCAGGTTGTGCGACCGCATTTGCGCCATGGAGCACTTAGTCCATTTCACAAATACTGTCGCGGATTCGGGGCCGGCCGGCGGATAGATGGAATCATCGTTTCATATCCGTGGTCCACGAAAGCCCCCCCTCAGGTCCCCCCGTCAACGGGGGGAAGTTCTCCCTCCCTCAGTGGGACGGGCATCTGAGAGTGTCTCAAAACTGTCGGAACGAAGTGAATCGTGCCACGATTAGCATCACGTACCGACTTTTGAGACAGTTTCATCTTGGCCGTCATCGACCGGCGAGACGCGTGCCCCACGGGGAGGGCTGGGGTGGGGTCTCTTCACTCGTCACCGTCATTGCGCAACGGAGTATTTAGTGCTCGATTTCTCAAATTCGGTTGCGAGTTCCCGCGCGCTGAGATTGCTTCCCCCGGATCAAGTCCGGGGTCGCAAAGACACCTTGAGATAATGTCATTGAGAGGAACGGAGCGACGAAGCAATCTCAACGCCTCAATCAATGCGGTTCGCTTCGCTCACCACATCCTACGGGAATACGTCACCGTATTTGCGCCAACGAGCACTTACTTAGCCGCGGCTCGGTCTTACCGTTCGTCAATGATACGTTTGGCCTTCCCAATACTTCGTTCAATGGATTCCTGCGATACAATATTGACCGGGACGTTGATTCCGATTACCTGCTGAATTCGTGCGGAGATCTTCTTGGAAAGCTCGTCGATCTTCTCCTGCCCTGCTTCGTATATGGCCTTTCTTGCTTCCGTATCCACCTCGATGTGATCCATGTAGCCTTTCTTCTTCAAATGAATCTGATACAGCGGCTCCACCTCCTCAAACTCCATGAGGACGGCTTCCACCTGGGAAGGAAACACATTTACGCCGCTGATGATCATCATGTCGTCGGATCTGCCCAGGATCTTGTCCATGGTAATGAGCGTTCGGCCACACTCGCATTTTTCCCGATGAAGGGTACAGATGTCACGAGTTCGATACCGAATCATCGGCATGGCACGTCGCTGCAGAGCGGTGAAAACGAGTTCTCCTTCTTCACCGATGCCTACCGGCTCCAACGTTGAAGGATCGACAATCTCAGGATAGACATGGTCTTCATTGACATGAATCTTGTAATACTCACACGTGAAGGAGACCCCCGGCCCCATGAGTTCCGTCAGACCATAGTGCTCGTATGCGTGTATTCCCCCCCGTCGCTCGATGTCGCTCCGCATCTCAATGCTCCAAGGCTCGGCTCCGAAGTGACCGGTCTTCAAGCTCGAGCTCTGGATATCGATTCCCATCTTCTCGGCTTTTTCAATAATGGTCATGCAATACGACGGCGTGCAGCAGAGTGCCTGCGTGCCGAAATCCTGGATGAGCAGAATTTGTCTTTCGGTCATTCCCGCGCCTGACGGAACGATGGCACAACCGATTTTCATTGCACCTTGGAGAAATCCCAAGCCGCCGGTAAACAGCCCCATACCGTAGGCGTTCTGCAGTATTGAATCCGGCCTGACCTCCTGAGCCCACAGGCCGCGGGCCATGCAATCGGTCCATTGCGCGAGATCCGCGGCGGTGTACGGACCGGTAATGGGCTTTCCCGTCGTACCGGAAGACGCGTGGATACGAACTACTTCCGACATGGGAACCGCACACAGGCCGAAGGGATAATTGTCTCTGAGGGCGGTCTTGACGGTGAAGGGGAATTTTGCAAGGTCTTCAAGTTTCTTGAAATCCGCCGGCTTAACCCCCTTGTCGTCGAAGGCCTTCGTGTAGAATGGGACCTTGTCGTACACCCATTTCAGCGTCTCCTCCAGTTTTTCCGTCTGGAAGGCCCTCATCTGACCATCGTTCATGACTTCGAACTTCTCATCCCAAAACTTCTTTGACATGCGGTTCCTCCTGGACGATCCTTTTCTATTTTGATGTGGGTAGCGCGAATCACGGAAGGGCTCTCTCTCAGAAGACGTTAGGGAATTACGCAATAGCTGTCAAGCCAAAAAGGGCGGATAGTTGACCACTCCATCTTCCTGTTCCGTAGGGATACGAAACTTCAGAGGGATGAAACCGCGATCCCCGTGGGTGACGGATCTTGTCGAAGACGATGCCTCAGTTAAGCAGTGCTTTAATGCGGGCTGCGGCGTCTTTGCTCAGGGCCGACTCGAGTACCGGAACAACGTCCGG
The DNA here is from genome assembly GCA_963675835.2 of Desulfomonilaceae bacterium. Taxonomy (GTDB): domain Bacteria; phylum Desulfobacterota; class Desulfomonilia; order Desulfomonilales; family Desulfomonilaceae; genus JAVHLK01. The sequence goes on along the minus strand of CAXXIU010000023.1, from coordinate 336,839 downwards.
AGATGACGCCTGACCGGTCAGCTTGAGTATTACCGTTACGGGAGTCCTCTTGATTTCGTTCCGGTTGTTTTTTTCCGAATCCTTGTCCGGCTCGCCCAAGCCCAGGCGCTTGAGTTCCTTGTCAACTCCGAGTGCCTTCAGGAGTCCTTCATGCTGTTTCATCAGTTTCTTCACCGCAGGTATTTTTCCAATGAAACTTGGCGCAATCGTGTAGGTCTTGATTCCAAGGAGCAAGTCAAGGTTTGAGGTCTTCAGGCGGCATTTGCCCATTGCACCGAGTGCCAGATCCCGGCCCTTCATCTGAATGTCCTCGGTTTTCGCAGTTCCCGAGCTGATCGTGATCGACCCCTTTGCGGAGTCAAAATCCCGGCGATCCCCCACGGTTCCGGATTGACCGGGACGGAACAGTGCGTCGAGCAATAGTCGTGCCTTGCCCAAGGAGTCCTGCAACCTACCGGCCTGGATACGTCCCTTTCCCATCTGAAGGGACACTTTCCCGTTCATCGTGTCCGGTGATTGAATCCTACTGAGCTTTCCTTTCACGGTCAGGGGACCTTCGACCGGCCCCTTGATCTCCCCCGTGAGTCCCGAAGACTCCAGGAAATTCCCGTCGCTTTCCAAGGTACCTCTAATGTTCTCTATCTTCCAGGCCGCACCTTGAGGGCGGAAATCAACTTTGAGAAGTCGGACCTTCCCATCGGCCACAGGGCCTTTGCTCGACGGTCTCAGGCGCACCGTGAAGTCAATGGGGCCTGAAAGTCCCTTGTCCGACAGCGCCGGCAGCATCTTGGCCAGTTGCTTCAACTCGGCGTTTCTTGACGAAAGAGTCAAACCGCGAAACTTTCCGTGTTTGTCTGTGAGACTCCCGTTTCCGGTGATTACAAGCCCCGGAAGACTCAACTTCCCCTCAGTCATGGTAAGTTCTTCCAGCGCCCACTTCCCCGACGCGGCGAAGTGGGCCTTGACGCCGCCCGGCTTTCTGAACGCCTTGTCCACCTGGACATCCAAATGGGTCAGTGGAACGTCCAATGACCATGCCAACGCTCTCACCGATCCTTTGAAGTCGGCTCGCAACTGAGTGCTCCCGACAAGTTCGACGCCTCTCGGAATATCGACCCCCGTGAGCGCGAGCGTGGTTCGATTCAGGTTCAAGGTAACTTTGCCGTTGACCCTGGCGGATTTGGAACCGACATCCACGAGATCGGCTCCGGCGATTATAACGTTTCTCGCACCGGACCCCCGTCTCAATGCGAGCACCGCGTCCTTGAGGTCGGCTCCACCGGAGTTGAGCAGTATCTTGGAGGCGAAATCAATCGCGCAATTCGGCAAGCGGGGACCGTCGGGTTTAACTCGTACCGTTGCCCCGCTAAGCCCTACCCGGACTTCCGTTGCAGGAATCCGGCGCCTCCTCCCTTGACCGGGTGAGAGAAGGAAGTTCCCTTTGATCGAGACAGTCCCTTTGTTTCCCGGTTTCTTCTCCACGTACGGCGCCCACCCGATCTTCGTGGACGTCAAATCTCCCGTTAAATCGACCCATAGTCTGTCCCGTCCGCCCCTCCCACGTCCTTGAACGGGTATGGTACCCCGAAGCGTCAGATCCTTCGGAAGCCTCACACCGAAGGCCCCCAACCAGGCCGGATCCAGATTCACCCTGCCTTCCAGATCATATTCGCTATTGCTTGCCAGGGGGTTGGCTATGGTACCGGCCAGAGCCGCCAGCGTCGTTGATGATGAGACCTCCAAGCTTTCCAGGTTCAGCAACTCGGGGGTGAGCCGTAATTGGCTCCATATTCTTACTTTCCCCGCGATCTTCCGGAAACGGCCTTTTGGCAAGCCTTCTTCCAACCCGACATTGCCTTGGAGTTTCCATGCATCTTTCGACTCCCAATGTCCCTCCACGCTCGCCTTCAGCGTTCCCGCTCTTGAATCCAGCGGAAACTCCTTGGGCACGTAACGGCTGAACAACCGCAACGGCAGCCTGTCGCTCTCTCCAGTGCCCTGAATCCGTCTTAACGTCGAGAAATCACGCGTGACCACGGCCGTGCCCTGGAACTTCAGTTGAGGTGCTTCTTTCGATTTGCCGCTCACATCAATCTTGAATGCAACGCGAGTGTCCTCGTCATTCTTCCAGTCGATCTCTGCGCGGCTTGAAGCAACATCGAACTTCTCCACCAAACGCGCCCACGGCGGAACGTAGTCTTGCAGTCCCTTGAGGTCCAGAGACTTCAGCGAGACAATGATGTTCGCCGATTGTAACCGCGTGAAATCCTCTGCCGGGATTAGCGTACCGTCGGCATGAATCGGGCTTTTGGCCCGATTTCCACCGATGAATTCGGCATCAAGATTCAGCGAGAAACTGTTTCCGGGTTTCTGTCGATGCAACGTGCAGTTGATGTTATCAAGGGATGTTCGGGCGGGTTCGCCCGGAACAATCTCCCTGTCTATCAATTGGACGCTCGCGTCAACTACTTGCAGCTTGTCTATGGACCATTTGAGGCGTTGATCGAGATCCCGAGTCGGAGTAGGCTTTGGCGGCAAGGCCTTGTCGGTCGCTGCGTTGCTCGGAGTTTCCCGTTGTTCGCCGTCCCGCGTTACTTCCACCGATCGGGAAGGCAAGGCAGGAACAAAAGGATTCTCCACAGTGCCGTCTTGAGCCCTGCGGACAACAACCTTCAATCTTCGGATGACAACAGACTCTATCAGGATCTGCCGGGAGAACATTGAGGCTAAAGACGGGGAAAACGCAACCGTGCCTGCCTGCAGCAAACTCTTGCCCTCTCTTGAGCTTACGGAAACTCCTTCGAGGGTGAGATTGAGGACGCTGGGAAAAGACATTGTAACCTTAAGGGCCCCGAGCCTGACGTTGTGGCCGGTCAGTTCACTGAGTTTGTCACGCAAGCTGTTCCGTATCAAATCGGTTTCAGGCAGGAATCGTACTGCTGCGATCACTGCGATAACCACCGGCACCAGTACAGCCGCGGTGACCAGAAGTATCTTCTTATAATGACGCATGGTGTAAGCTCCTTACGGCCCCATATCAAGCTTGGACCGTGAGGTCAAGACCGGCATGGGCCTCCGTGCGGTCGCGGTAATCCCTCCGTTGCGTCCTTGGAGACATGAACACCGTTATGACTCGCTTGACACATTTCGCTCCATGGTGACAGATGTGGACAAAGATTTCAATGATGGTGTATACTAGGTCCGGGTCTCCGCAAGTACGGTATCAAGCCTCTTTTGAGCACATCTCTCACGCGCGTAATGCCTGTCCGCGTGTCAAGGATTATTTTGCGTAGTGTGGCTTGTTTGCCGGGTAGTGGGACGCCCGGCGTTGACAACACGCTGTGGGAGGACTATAAGATTGGTATGGGCAAGAGAATATTTGCAGTTGGTGACATACACGGCTGCTTCGACAAACTTGATGCAATGATGAAAATACTCCCTTGGGACAGAGATGCGGGGGATCTTCTGCTCTTCATCGGGGACTATGTTGATCGCGGACCTAAGTCGAGGGATGTAGTCGAGTATTTGGTAACGCTTAAGAAGAGTGGGGGCGACTTTGTATTTCTTAAGGGTAACCACGAAAAAATGCTGCTCGACTATTATATCCAGCAGAAGGACCAGATGCTGTATGTGGCCAACGGTGGAGCCGAGACGATCGCCAGCTATGTAGAAGGCGGAATTGGCAGAAAAGCATTCATTCTTCCGGAAGATCACTTGGAGTTCCTCCTTTCTCTCAAACTGTATTACGAGACGGATGACTACATCTTCGTCCATGCAGGGTTGAGGGACGCTATCGCGTTGGATGATCAGAATGAAGAGGATTTGCTCTGGATACGCGAAGAGTTCATCTATTCCGCGTTTGACTGGAACAAAAGAGTGATCTTCGGGCATACCGCGTTGGAGACACCTTTTGTCACCCCGGGAAAGATCGGTATAGACACCGGCGCGGTATATGGGAACAAGCTTACTGCCGTGGAGCTTCCTCGTATGAAATTCTACCAAGTCTGAGGCGGCGCCTTCGAGGCGCGCTCAATGAGTACGCCCCGGAACAAAACGGTGACGTATTCTTGAGAACACTCGCCGATCAGCACGTAGGTAGCCCCCCTGTGGGTGTCTTGGCCGGGCACAAGGGCATGCCCTCACCAGGAGGGCAGCGTCTCGGCGTCTTTGCCGCGAGCCTCCGGAGAAGAGACCGGTACGGGGGCCGACGCATCCAAGACGGGGCCGGCTTGCCCCAATACGACCCCGTACTTCCGCCATGAATTACCAGACTCGGAATTACTCGCAACTCCATAGACCACCATATGCGCCAGCTGAAAATCCGCCGGCCGAGGAACGACCTCGAGTGAAGCCCGGCTCTTGGGTAAAAATCAGCCACGCGAATGCTTGCAAAATCATAACGGCAACCTCCCGTGATCACTATTTTATTTCGTTTCAGCCCTTTTTCCGTTATAGTATTCCAATTATTGAGACATATGTCCTACCCTCATCGAACCCGCCATAACACCTTTTTGTGCCGAAATAGCCCCATTATCCCGCCATGTTAAATCTAGTAGACGTTTTGGCGCCAACTCCGGCACGAATATTGCTGGTATTAAGGGCTAAATGCCGCACCCTTTGCGCGGCTGAGCAGCCGATTTCAAAAATGCGGTGGCGTTTTCCGTACCGTTTATCCGGCGAAGCCCGGGAACCGGTGGGCCTTTTCCGGATTCCGGCCTGCGTACCGGGAGACGGCGCGCAGATCCGAAAGACGACGGCAGGGACGCCCGTCCCACGGGGCTTATTCATGCGGGCAGGCACAAGGCAACTGTCTCAGAACTTACGAGTGCCGGGAAAACCGTGGCCCGATTATTCGACGTGCCGCAGCAAATCCCCCCTGCCCCCTTTTTCTAAGGGGGGCAGGGGGGATTTTCGTCGGAATCCACATCATTTGCCCGCCGAGACAGGCAAGATGCCTGTCCCACTACAAAGAGGGTATTACTTTCTTGACCGCGACTTGACGTCAGATCCCGAAACCGCCCAATCCGCGACAGATGCGGTCCATCCCGCTTCGCGAGATTCACCACATCCTACGGGAAGATGGGGCACCGACGGGGATCGACGGGCACAGACCGCCTCGAATCCGGCTTCCCGCAGGAGGGTGCGGCTCGCTCACCCCATTCCACGGGAATACGCCACCCCACTAGGGCCGGGGGGCATTTAGTACGCCGTTTCATGAATACGGTCGCGCACTGAGTGCCGTCTTCCCGCTGAAGAGCGAGCTTACGGAAAGTCTTTCACAGCCCGGGCCTCCGTGCCCGGAGATTTCTCGTTTCAGGCGGCCGCAATTGGGAACGAGGGGTCACATAAGCCCTCATCCCGGCGACCGTTCAACCCTTTCTAGCGCTGCCAACCGAGAATCTTCACAAACCAGTCATCGAGTACCCCTATGCATCTCGGATCCAACCGCAGCCTATGGACCCCTCCGGGAATGACGGCAAGTTCGGAAATGCCTGCGGGGGCATGGTCAACAAGTTCGTGGGCATGCTCCACCGGAATTAACTCGTCCGCATCTCCGTGGACCACGAGAAAGTGTTTCCCTTTGAAATGGGCTATCCACCGGCGGGGCTCAATCTCTTCGAAGCCATTCATCCACTTCTCAACGTCCTGAGGAAAATCTTCGTCCTTGAACAGACCACGTTCCCTGAAATCGCTTACGATTTCCTCCGGATCGGCTTCGAAAAGCCTGAAATGAGCCGGCGTGCCGACTACCGCGAGCCCGAACATCTTGTCATTGTCCGCGGCGACATGGATGGCGGCCGCGCCCCCTCCGCTGAATCCCAAAACCATCAGACGCGTCGGATCAATGTGCGGAGTGTTAAGGACCGTATCGACCACGGCCTCCAGGTCGCGGGGCCAGCCCATCATGTCGAAATTCCCGTCCGATTCTCCGCATCCTCTGAAATTGAAAATCGCCGTCGCCAGGCCGAGATCTGAGAAGTGCCGTGCCAACCCTTCGTAGCCCGGGTCGTCAGTGGGCCTTTGGGCCCCGCTTCCCGGGATGCCGTGGCAGATAATCAAGCCCGGATACTGTCTGGACGGATGCGTCGAAGGAAAGAAAATCTGTCCCCGTACGGCATTACCATCACACAGCGTCTCGAAACGACCCGGCTCTCGCGCCCCTTGGGGATCCACCTCCCCCGACCGGGCTGTCGGTTTATCAAACCGCAATACATCGAGGAGTTTCCCAAAAAGTACTCTAATCAGGTTACCTTCCATTGAGACCTCCGCGCATTCGACCGACAACGACGCGTCACGATGCCCACCCGTTAGGAACCGGGCCCCCTTATCCCTCCCGTCGACGCTCTGGACGGTTTGGGGAAAGGAGATTCCTGATGAACTTTCCACGTGTTCGTGTGTGCACGATGCGCCGACGACGAAACCAATCCGGGCAGGCACATCGACCCGCCCGCAACAATTTCATCATGGGGAGTCACTATCACAGAGCGGTTAGAATCGCAACCGAATGGCGATTGGCGGTTAGAACCGCAGCCAACCGGCGATTGGAGGCGTCAGTGTCACGTACGACCTTGGGTTTCGCAAGTACCGCCGTACTACGCTAGGACTCTGGACGTCGCTGCCATGTCTCAGACGGTTGCGCAACCAAACCCAACTTCAGGAGCCAATTTCCCAAGAATTCTTCGCGGTACGACAAGAAAACGAGGATTAGTAGTACAGCGCGGTTAGAACCGCAACCAACCGGCGATTGGAGGCACCGGCGTTACGTACGACCTTGGGGTTTGCAAGTACCATCGTACTACGCAGGAGATCCGGGCGTTGCTCCCGGTTCCCAAGCGCCGGGGTTCGACTGGTCCCGATGCAAAACGTCAGGCCTGCCGCTATCGCCCCCCCTTCCCCGCCGGGACGGGAAACGGGTGAACTGTTATTTCATCGCTTATATGTATATCGTAGAATACGCCCGTAGATACGTGAGACGACTCCTCGGTTCGTGTCCGAGGAGCGTCACAGTTGGAATTTCTCAGGCAGTGCGTCGGCAGGCTATTACGTGCGGAATCGGTAGGTCGGGTGCTTTTCAGCGACGTCCCTCAATCGTTTCCCTCCGGGCAGGCAATGCACAAACCTCCGCACCCGTCATGCTTCAGAAGTCCGCGCCTGATGGCCTCGGTCTCCGCGGCCCAACGGGTCGGTTCAGCCTCCCGAATCTCTTGCGCCCGTTCATCAGTGGAACGCACGCTCTCACCCCACCATTCTTCCACACACTCGTCGACCTGTCTCAAGATGTCCTGAATCTCATTGTCGTAATCGGATTGACATACCATTGCTTCTTCCTTTCTCAAACAGCGTGTCCAGAGCGTACGCGTGTTGTTTCTTGCTCAAAGCGTTGTCGGTGAACGGGTCGAAAACCACAATTCATTACGTCATACGTCCTATTGGATGCAGTCCGGGAGCGAAAGGATTCGGAATGGCCTATGTGTGGACCGGAGATGATCACGTCGGCCTTGTTGGAAGACATGAACACGAATGCCTGTCCGGGACTCGCTTGATTAGCGCCGAAAAAGCTTGACAAGAGACCATCAGTCAGCTATTTACAGCGACCGATGGTCACTTATTGCCGCGGAGGTACGGCATGCTGTGGAAACGAGCCCGAGTTAGCAACAACGAAGTCCGTCCGCCTCGTGAAGACCTTTAGGGTTAAGCCCCCCTCGGGACTTATGCATATGTCCAACTCAGACAACGGCACAGGTCTCAGCGGAAAGCCGGAAGCTACGTAAATACAAGGAGTTACTAGGAGAATGGCGCATGATCAGAAGAAAGATAGCGGTGTTATCTCTTGCCGCACTTTGGGTGTCTTCTATTGCCGCACTTTGTTTTATAGTGCCGCTGCCTGAAATCTGCGGTCAGGTGAATCCGGCTACTGTAGTTCTCAGAGAGGCCGGATACCCTGAAGGCGGTTGAATCTTCGAAAGAGTTCAGCGGCGAGTTCATCCGCTGTCGCGAAGTACCGATTGTGCGTTGTTAACCGCTTGACTTTGCGCCAGACGTATTCCGTTGCGTTGAGCTTCGGGGAATATTTTGGCAGAAAGTGAAGCCGGATTTTTTTGCCGTTGGTTTCAAGCCACTTCCTGACCGTGGGGCCTTTGTGGTAAGGGGCATTGTCGGTGATGAGGTGGACTTTCTTGTCCTTGTAATGACGAGTCAGTTGATCGAGCAGGCCTATGAAAGATTCTCCGTTAAACTTCTTTTTCTCAAAACGGAAGTGCCATTTGGGAAGTTCTCCGTCTACCCTGACGGCGCCAAAGGCTTTGACGCTCTTGCGAGTGGGAAAGCTCCTTACCTCGCACCCTTTCCCTTTAACGCACCATGTGTGGGTAAGTGTTCCTGATTGTTGGAAAGAGGCTTCATCCTCGTACAGCAAAGCGCCCTCATCGGATCTGACTTCTTTCCTTATTTCGGGAAGGTCCTTCTCAATCCATTCTTTCTGCTCCTCCGGGTCCTCTTTCGAAGGGACACGGCGAGGCACCTGGACCGAGAAACCGAGTTTTCGAAGAATACGCCGAACCTGAGAAAGACTGTAGGAAACACCAAACCGGGCCTTTATAAGAGACTTGACTATGACTGCCGTCCAAACTCCCGTCTCGTACCCGGCTTTTTCAGGCCCCGCCTCAATTATCTTGGCAAACTGCTTCTGTTGGTCCGATGTCAATCGAGACTGTTTGCCGGGATACGGGCCTTTGATAAGGCCGGACATCCCGGATTTGCGATATTGTTCTATCCACCATTCAAGGGTTCGCAACGCCACTGTGAGCGTATGGGCTACGTCTTTTTGTAAGCGGCCATCGCTAACCAAGAGTATACACGTGGTCTTGAGAAACAGATCGACATTGCTGTTCCTCCGAGCCAGATCACGTTCCTGCTCCAACATTTCGCGCTCATGGCGCGTCAGTAACAATCCTTTCATGTCTTATCATGAGACCTCCAGTTGTCTTAAACATCTACGCCGCGCTTATTCCGCGTTAAAGAGAATAGTTACGCTACCCGCGATTTTCAAGGCCTGGCACTATATCTATCTCAGTATGCCGGCGTACGAGGATTCTTTTCAGGAGCTTGTCACGGATTTGAAGAATGCCGACGAAGGGGTGCGAGCCAGGTCGGCCGTTAGACTCGGAGCGCTCAGGGATGCTGAGGCGGTTGAACCGTTGATCGCAGCTCTCGCCGATGAGTCGGATTTGGTGAGGCGGGCCGCAATTCGTGCTCTGGCCGACATTCGGGACCCGAGATCGTTTGAAGCAGTGGAACGTCTTCTCCGGACGAATTTGCACTGGTACGGGAATGCGCCAAACGCGCCCTAACCGCCCTCGCTCAAGACGACAAGACCCGATCGGAACAGATTCTCAAGTATCCTGTTAAGTCTGTTCGCCTCTCCTACGTCCGGAGTACTGACGACAAGAAGATCCTGACTCGCGCTGTCCAAAATGATTCGGACGCAGAAGTCCGCATGGCGGCCTTGGACAAGATTGAAGATAACGGACTCCTGGCCGAAAGGGTGCGAAACGATTCTGATGATTCAGTCCGTCGGTCGGCGATTAATAGAATCTCGGATAGAGCCGCCCTTGTTGCTCTGGCTCGAGACCCGGAACAGGCCCTGCTCCGGAGAGAGCTCGTCCAACGGCTCTTGAAAATCGAAGGAGTGCACGTCCCGTCGCAATATGTCTCGGAAGCATGCGCAATTAGATTGCTTCTCCTGGAACCTGCCGTTGTTAGAGATCTTGGAGATCTAAGAATGAACTTCAGCGTTTCTCAGGAAGGGCAGGGCTACAAGCATAAACGCAGCGGTCGGTCTGCCGCTCTTATTATCGAAAGGCCGACTTTGGAAATAACGGACGGTCGAAGCAAGATCATATCAAGGCGTTCAGGGAGCACGGACTTCGATTCGACAGCCCCCCGGGAGGCTCTTTCCGGGTTACAACTCGTCGCGTTTCCCCTTTTTCGGGCTCAGAAATCGCTGAAGTTGCAGAAAGACGGCGCGTTGTGCCTCTAAATTCAACCGAAGTGTTCCAAGACGTCCTAAGGGCTATGACCAGAAAAAACCTCAAGGACCTTGCCCGGAGTGGGCAAATTACGCAGTTTCGATCCCTTGCAGCGCAGATTTTGAAAGAGAAGAAAGGTCGCCGGCGCTGAGGTGTACGCCGACACGAAGCACGGGACAATACCCTTCGACCGACGCGGGTTCGGAAGCGACCTGATTTGAAGCAAGAACCCTTGACAAGAGACCATCAGTCAGCTATTTAAAGCTACCAATGGTCACTTATTGCAGCGGAGGTACGCCATGGAATGGAAACGAGCCAGAACGCCCAAACAGAAGGCTCTTCGAGAGCAGACTATCCTGAGAGCTGCGGAGGATCTCTTTGCTCAACTGGATTACCAGGCGGTAAGCCTCAACGCGATTGCTCGTCAGGCAGGTTTTGCAAAGGCTAATGTCTATCGGTACTTCTCAACCCGCGAAGAAATATTTCTCCAGATATTTGGCAACAGGTTTACCAATTGGGCCGAAGAGCTTTCGAAAGCCTTGCGAATGCTCGGGCTTGACTCTCACTCGAAGGTTATTGCCCAAACATGGGTGCACGTCACAGTGAAACACCGAGATTTGCTTGACTTGACCCCATTCCTACACGCTGCGGTGGAAAAAAACAGTTCCATCGAAGCCTTGCTCAAGTTCGACGCAGCCATGGACGCCCCCACGAAGCAGATTGAGCAGGCCCTTCAATGTGTGGTGCCGGGAATGTCAAAGGAGTCGATATTTAGACTGATAATCTATTTTCATTCCCTCACCGCGGGCCTTTGGCCCCTCTCTCGCAACAACGAGATTCGGGACGAGGTGTTGAAAAGGAGCGGCGATCCATCACGCCGCATAGACTATGAGGACCAAATGACCCAGGCTTTGCAAATGCTTATTGAAGGCCTGAGGCAAGAAACCGATGAACGCCGGAAGAATACGTCGGAGACAAATGGGAGTGGAGAATGAGACCGATTACCAAGAGCCGGCAAATTGCGTTACTCCTGATTGGCATCGGAGTAGCTCTTCTCTTCACCGTGGGCATTCTCTCTTACGCAAGGAACGAGCCTCCGGAAAGGACATCGGAACCCGTCCGACTCGTGAAAACCTTTACGGTGAGGTCCCCCTCGGGACTCATGCGCAGATCGTTCCCCGGGTACGTAAAGGCATCCAAAGAAGTGACCTTAGCCTTCAGAGAGGCGGGGCAGATCGTTGACCTTCCAATCGTTGAGGGAAAGGAAGTTAAGACGGGGGACGTCCTTGCCCGATTGGACCGGGACGCTTGGAAGGCGAGGCTGGCCAAGGCCGAGGCCAACTTTGCAGATGCCGTGGCGGACCTGAAACGATATGAGCACCTCCTTGCGACCCAAGCCGTTTCTCAAGCGGAATTTGATAAGAAAAAGATGCAATTCGACTCTTCCAAGGCAGATTTGGACGAGGCAAAGGAGCGTTTGGAAAACACCGTTTTGACCGCACCTTTCGCGGGCGTTGTAGCAAAGAAGTATGTTGAGAATCACCAATTCGTGAACAGCAAGCAAGAGATTGTCGCGATTCAGGATGCTTCCACCATCGAAATACGCGTGAATGTCCCTGAAAACCTCGTAGTGCTGGCAAAAAAAGTTCAACTCAGTAGTCTGACGGCCCGGTTTGACGCAGCTCCCCATAAGGAATTCGACGTTGAGCTAAATGAACGGGCCATGAAAGCGGACAAGGCGACCCAATCTTTTTCCGTGACGGTTGTGATGCCTGCACCGGAGGATCTTGCCGTGCTTCCGGGAATGGCGGCCACCGTGACGGGAGAGTTCACAATCGAAAACCATAAGGAATCCGGCCGGTGCACGGTTCCCATCAGTGCGGTGTTTGCCCAACCAAACAACAAGGCATTCGTCTGGATCGTTGATCGGGACGCGATGAGAGCCCATAAGAAACAGGTCAAAATCGGGACGCCCGCCGACGACGGCATCACGATTCTCGAAGGACTGGAAGGCGGTGAAATGATTATTACGGCTGGGGTCAAGCATGTTCGTGAGAACATGAAGGTTCGTCCTCTCACGTCCGCGAGGGGAAGCCGGGGATGAATATTGCCGAGTACGCTTTGAATAACAGAGTCGTGATGTACATGATCACGATCGTCGTTATTGGCGGAGGCCTCCTTTCTTATCAATCACTGTCAAGATTGGAGGACCCCGAATTCGCCATCAAGGAAGCCCTTATAGTCACACAATATCCCGGTGCGTCACCGCATGAAGTGGAACAAGAGGTTACGGAGAAGATTGAAACGGCCGTGCAGGCATTGGGCCAACTCAAGCTCGTGACTTCGATTTCCAGAGCGGGACTGTCCACCATCACGGTTGAGGTCAAGGATAAGTATGATAAGAAGACTCTCCCGCAAGTTTGGGACGAGCTGCGACGCAAAATTGGAGACATAGAGGGCAGTCTGCCTCCGGGAGTCAAGAGCCCCGTGGTATACGATGATTACGGGGATGTTTACGGGGTTTTCTTCGCCTTGGTCGGCGAGGGGTACTCGTATCAGGATCTGTATCGAACTGCCAAGAATTTGAAACGCGAACTGCTGTTGGTCCAGGACGTTGCAAGAGTGGAGATTTTCGGCGCTCAACAAGAGACCGTTTACGTGGAAATGTCTCGTGCCAAACTGACCGAGCTCGGCATTTCGCAAGACCAGATTTATCGGACGCTGAGCACCCAGAATTCGGTTGCTGCCGCCGGTGATGTGAAGATAGGAACCGAGAGGATTCGAATCAGCCCTACGGGCATACGGAATTCGGTGGAAGAGATAGGGAATCTCCTCATCGGATCAAGCGTACAGGGATCCGGAAGCAGCACTGAGCCGAACAAGCTGCTCTACTTGAAAGATGTCGCCCAAATCAAGCGAGGGTACATCGACCCACCCCGGGTGCTCATGAGGCACAACGGCCTGCCGGCCTTGGGAATAGGCATGTCGACCGTGTCAGGTGGAAACGTAGTAACCATGGGCAATGCCGTCATGAACAGGCTGAAGGACCTTGAAACTCCGCTACCGTTGGGAATGGAACTGAGCCCCATATACTACCAGCCCGAACGTGTAGTTGAGGCCGTCAACGGCTTTGTCGTCAGTCTCCTGGAAGCGCTCGTCATTGTCGTCGGCGTGCTGATGCTCTTCATGGGTATAAGGAGCGGCTTACTGGTGGGATCGATTCTCTTCCTCACGGTTTGCGCGACCATGATCTTCATGTGGATCTGGAATATCAGTCTGGAGAGAATATCTCTCGGCGCCCTCATCATAGCTCTCGGCATGCTCGTCGACAATGCCATTGTGATCACCGATGGAATGCTGGTAGGCATTCAAAGTGGCTTGAACCGCAAAGAGGCGGCTCTGCAAATAGTCTCAAGGAGTTCATGGCCCCTTCTTGGAGCAACCGCCGTAGCCATTCTGGCGTTCGCGGGAATCGGGTTATCCCAAAATGTGACGGGCGAGTTCTGTTTTTCGCTGTTCCAGGTGATTCTGATCTCGCTTCTCCTGAGCTGGGTATTTGCCGTAACGCTTACCCCGGTCTTTGGGGAGCGGTTCCTCAAGGCACAAAAAGAGGGCACGGCTCAGGACCCATACCAAGGAGTCCTGTACGGCACGTACAGGAAATCGTTGGCCCGTTGTTTGCGGCACAAATGGATTACCGCGACATCCCTTGTCGCCTTGTTATGTGCGGCCGGTTACGCATTCGGCTTCACAAAGGAATCCTTTTTCCCCGATTCGAATCTGAAAAAGTTCTACATCAACTACTGGTTGCCCGAAGGAACCGATATCAGAGAGACCGCCAAAGATGTTAAGAGAATCGAAGACCAGCTGAAGAAGAACGACAAAGTGGAATCAGTCACATCGAGTGTGGGTCAAGGGGTGATGCGTTTTATGCTGACTTACGCGCCGGAGAAAACGAACGGCAGCTATGCATTCATATTGATCGGTTCAAAAGAGTTCGATGACATGGACGGGCTTATTCGTGACTTGGGAATGTACCTCTCGGAGAACTTTCCGAGCGCCGAACCGGTAATAAACCGATTCGTCTTGGGACCCGGCGGGGAATTCAAGATCCAGGCACGTTTCAGGGGACCCGACCCGAGAGTTCTCAGGGAGTTGTCCAATCGGGCACAGACGATCATGAGGGCGGATCCGGGTACCAAGAACGTGCGAGACGACTGGCGAAGGAAAGTCAAGGTAGTCGTGCCGGAATTCTCCGAGTCCAAAGCCGGGCGGGCCGGCTTGTCACGAGCCGATTTGGCAAACGCTCTGGAAATGACCTTCCACGGCTTGCAGGTGGGGCTTTGGCGAGAAGGCGACGATCTTCTTCCCATCGTGTCCAGACCACAAGAAAACGAACGAACAAACGTGAACAATATCCACAACGTGCACGTTTGGAGTTCCGCCAATTCCGCTCAGATACCCATAGGGCAACTATTGTCCGGCTTCAGGATGGAGTGGGAAGATCCCATCATACGAAGAAGGAACAGGGTCCCGACCATTCATGCACAATGCGACCCGAAAACCGAAACCGCAAGCGCGGTGCTTGAGCGCATCAGACCCAGGGTTGAAGCCATTAAGCTTCCCCAGGGTTACGAGCTGGAATGGGGCGGTGAGTATGAGGATTCCAGGGATGCCCAAACGGCTCTTGGTAAGATGCTTCCGTTAAGCTTCTTGGCAATGATTGTAGTCATTGTCATTATGTTCAACGCGGTCCGTCAACCGCTCGTGATCTTCCTGACAATTCCGTTCGCCATAATCGGCGTCACAATTGGTCTCCTCGTCACCGGACAGTCGCTGACGTTCGTTGCGTTGCTCGGCTTGATAAGTTTGTCGGGAATGCTCATCAAGAACGGGGTCATACTTGTCGATCAGATTGATTTCGAAAGGATTCAGGGAAAGCCTCCTTTCACGGCAATCCTGGATGCTTCGGTGAGTCGAATGCGTCCGGTTGCCATGGCCGCCATTACTACCATTCTCGGCATGATCCCGCTCCTTACGGACCCCTTTTTCGTGTCCATGGCCGTGACGATAATGTTTGGGCTGGCGTTCGCTACGGCATTGACTTTGGTTGTGGTCCCCGTCTTCTACTCAATCTTATTCGGAGTGCGGAGCACGTAAGGACATCGTGCCGTCGACGCCTTGGTGCCCGGCGCAAATTTCTGATATGCCCAAAATAAATTGACCGGACTGAACTTTGGTGAACTTTGGGGTCAAGTCGTCTGACCCGAATGTCGCCCGTTGACCGGCCGCTCCCCTCTGAGGTAATATTAGAATATTATGAGAGCCGGTACGAAGAGTTCCAACCGAATTGTTCGCGTATACCGTGGCGTGAAGAGCGGTTCCCTCGACGAAGACTTCCCGAGCTGGAGTTGCTCAAAGTGATGGACACCTGCCGCCGCTCCAAATTGGACGGTGAGCGTTGACCGCGAAGAGAGAATGAACCACCAAGACACCAAGGAAAACCACCGGAAAGAGAGTAGTGCAGAGCTTGTTGTGTGCGTGACGGGTCCGGGCACCCTCTTCACGAGGTCCTGCCTGGGCCTGCATTTCGATCCGGAAGCGCCATGAGTCAAGAAGGCTGCCGTGTAAACCGCCTCCCAAGTCCTTTGTGTCTTAGTGCCTTTGTGGTTGGATTTTCTTGTTCAAGTGAGCGTGATGTCGCGTCAAATGTCTGCGTTGGACGTTTCCACTGGTAACGGCTATAGGGCTCACAAGTGGGTGAGCAAGAATCGAGTCGTGTGTCCGGGTGTCTGGTGCGGTCCTCTGACCTGCATTCCGGGAAAGACGAATATCGAGGAAGGACATCATTCGCCTGAGTCGTTCCGAATAACGTAGAAGGAGAAACAAGTTTCCATGAAATGGAGCCTGTCACGCCACAGAGTGATTTCGGTCGTGCTGGCGTGGATGCTCGTGTTTGGCGTGAGCAATGTCCGCGCCGAACCGGACCGAGTGACTATTCAACTCCGTGACGGGGGGCAAATGCCCGGGTACTTCTTCCTACCCACGGATTCCCCGGAGAAGCATCTTCCTGCGGTGGTGGTCGCGGCCGGAGCCGGAGGCCACAAATTGATTCAGTATCATTCCTATTGCCGGAAACTCGCCGAAAAAGCCTATGCGGTACTGCTCATCGATGGGGCCAATTTTCCCCAGTCTCTCACCCCCGGACCAAAGACCTGGCGTAAAATGCCCTATCATCTGTGGTCGTGGATCACTCACTTGACCGTGGCCGCGCGGCTTGCCTTCGACCACACTTGGTATGTGGAGAACCTGCATGGCGCAGTGGACTATGTCTGCGCATCCCCCAGAGTGAGGAAGGGATGTGTGGCTCTTTCCGGGTTTTCTCAATCCGCCAACGCTGCCCTCGCGGAGGCCGGCCGGGATCCGAGGGTGAGGTGCGTGGTCTGGAACAACGGCGGGTGGCCCTGGATAATGCCGTACGATCCGACCCATCTCCCGGCGGTTCTCATATTCCACGGGGAGAATGATGGGGTCTACAATGTGAAGTACGCTCGGCAACTGGCATCTGAACTGAAAGGAGCCGGTGTGACCTACGAATGTTACATCTATCCCGAGCGACGTCACATGTTCAACGTATATTATGACCTTGACTTACCGCCGGATTCCAGAGACCCCGCCATTAAATCCAGCTTTGCACGCCTTGTGGCGTTCCTCAAAAGGACACTGACGGGAACGTCCAAAGCCGTGACAGGTGGGATGACGCACAATCGTTCGCTCCGGACGAGACAACCGACCGAAGGAATGTCCGCCGGAGAGACGACACCACGTGGCGATGTCGTGTCGCAAAGACCCGCACGGAAAGGAGACCTGAATGCCGTTTCTTCGACTTCCGCGGGCGGGTCACAATAGACGGTCCCGTGGGGAAGTCCCTTCTCAAATATGGCGAATGCCCCAACGGGCGCGTGACGGAGGATCGCCATCGTGCAGCTGAGAGCCCTCAGACCTCTCTATCGTGACCTTTTGCAGATGAGTATTCGTCTGGTCTTCCGGAACAGACGACGGTACTGGAGCGTCATCCTCGCTGTTGCCTGTGGGGTTGCCGGACTGATTATCGTGATCAACCTTGGAGATTCAGTAGAAAAGGAGATGGGGCGGCATCTCACCATCTTGGGAAGGTCAACGATAGTTGATGTGGAGATGGTCGATGACGGGAGCAGCCATCCGGGAAGTTTTACCAACGGAGATGTGGAAGCTCTGAGACGGATTCCCCACGTGATGGTAGTGGCTCCCCATGTATCCCTGGGAAACCTTGAAGCCGGCTTTTATGAGGAACGCATGGTCGTCAAAGTCACGGGGGTGCATCACGCTTTTTGGAACACCATCATGGCGTCGGTGCTCGAAGGAAGCCTCACGGATTCCCTGCACGAGCGGAGCCGGGCAGCTGTGTGCGTTCTCGGCTCAACCCTGGTGAAGACCCTCTTCAAAGGGATCAAGCCCGTGGGCAGAAAGATCCGACTGGGAGGAATAAACTGGGTCGTCATCGGGACTCTCGGCGGAATACAGAGCCTGGATACTCGAAAAACCGTGTTTATTCCGCTTTCTACAGCACGTCATCGACTTCAGGGGCTCTACGATATTAAGGAGATCCGTCTCCGTGCGGATCATTGGGGGAATGTGCCGGCCGTCGCCACCCAAACAGCCCGGATTCTACGTGCGCAGCATCACCTACACATTGCCAGGTCGATCAGGGTGTATCACTATCCGGAGCGCATACGCAAAGTCCAGAGTACCGTGAACATGATCCGGATCCTTGCGGTTCTCGCTTCGGCGGTGACGGTGCTCATTGGTGGGGCGGGTGTCGCGGTGCTCATGCTGGCGGCTGTCCGAGATCGGAGGCGTGAAATAGGATTAAGAAAGGCCCTCGGTGCCCATGACGTGCACATTCTCCTGCAATTCCTTTTTGAGGCAATGATCGTCAGTTGTCGTGGAGGAATCTTGGGATTGATCGCAGGAACGATCTGCTGTTTAGGCCTTCAGTTCATCCTGGGAGTGGCCGTATCCTTTCCCGTCTTCGCGCTCAGTATCTCTTTAGGACTGGCGGGGGCACTGGTGTTGGGCTTGGCGGCAGGCCTTTATCCCGCAATACTCGCCTGTGGCATGGATCCCGCGACCTCCATGCGCCAAGAATGACAGTTCCACCGTGAAATCGCGCCAAGATGATATCACCTTGGAAATCTTTGGTTCTTGTTGGCTTTCTTGAGTGGCCGAAGTTTGTATGAAGACCTCCGATAAGCGATGGCGGTCGTCGGCGGAGGGTCGGCGGGCATAGCCCGCCCTACGATCCTGAGTTGTAGGGGCACCCCCCTGGGGTGCCCGGGGCAGGCATCCCGCGTTCAGCGCGGGCCCCTTAGGGTTAAGGCGCTCCGGCCTTCGCCCCGGAGCGCCGGTCAAAGCCGAGGCCTTTCATTGTTCGTTGTGACTTGCAAACAGCTCAAAGCTATGAAAGTTCATTCGAATCTCATGGCATGAGCAGGATCAAGCGTGGCGGCCTTCCGTGCGGGGAAGAAGCCGGCGGCGGCACCCAGGGCAGTCCCAAATATCAAACCGCCTACGATACTCAGCGAGAGAATTCCGTAATCAGGCACTGTGTGGAGTAACCATTTCAGGGCTTCCACGGTGACGATGCCGACGATCACGCCGAGGAGTGCCCCGGAGACGCTGATGGTGATCGCTTCCACAAGGAATTGGATCATGATCCAATGCTCCGTGGCGCCCATCGCTTTACGAAGTCCGATATCCCGCGTCCGTTCCTGCACCGCGCCGAACATCATGTTCATGATGCCGAGTCCGCCAAGGGAAAGCACGATTGTCAGAGCGGTCACTAGAAGACTCTTCACGAGGAACACCGACTTTTTGATGGCCTTAATCTTCTGGGGGAAGTGTTGCACCTCGATATAGTCCCCATATCCCGGATGATCGCCGACCAACAAATAATAGACTATGGTCTTCAGCTTCTCCACATCGTCCCAGTGTCGAGCTCGCACGTACAAGCCGTTGAATCCAATAGCTCCGGAGAGTCGGGTTCGTGCAACGGAAATGGGAAGGATAATGCTTCTAGCCAGCGATCTATCTTCGATCCCACCCACCACGCCGACCACCTTTACGGTAAGTCCTTCGATCCACACGGTGCGGTCTATCCCGTTGCCTCCGCCCGGAAAAAGTTCTCTCAGGATGGTCGAACCAATTACACAGACACGTTTGTTATCGGCCACATCAGCTTTGGAAATCTGCCGACCCGAGGCAAGACGGATGTCCAGTGAATCGAAGAAGTAGGCTTCCACGCCAATCAATCGACCGTATATCTGTTTACCTTCGCAGATAAATAGCTGGGAAGGCTTCGACACAAACGGAGTCACGTACTGAGCGAGGGACACTCGCGAGAGTCTTCTCAGATCCCTCTCGTCGAATCTATACTCCCTTTGCCCAGCTGTACCGTTGGTGCTCCATTCAGCCTGTATCAGACAGGCTCGTCCCAGAATCTCAAGGTTTCGGCCTACCGCAAGCTCCACAGATCTTCCCAGTGTGGCAAGGACGATCAGGCCTGCAATCCCAACGGCAATGATAGCGATGACGCCTCGATAGCGGGACCTGTGTCGCACGATCTGTCGCAAGCAGACCTGAACGAAATCACTCACCAACATGGAGACGTCTCCTCCTTCCGTATAGCGAACGATTCACCGGTTTCCGGGCGGCCGGCCCGGTAAACTGCTCTCTGCATCATACATCATTTGTGCGTATTTGATCTCTTAGCTCTAAGAACGTCATCGAATACCTCGATAAGGAGATCGGAAGAGAGATCAACGAAATTGCTCGGAATCAAGGTTGGGAAGACGAGATACGGCGCGGATAGGATGGCCGGGTGATTAAACCGAGTTATGGGGGCTCCGGCTTCGGTGGCAGATAGGACTGGGAGCACCCTCACAATTCCCGAGGCCGATCTGCTGTTCGAGCCCCTAATTGGCTTGAAGGCTGCCTACAGCTTAATCTCACGCACTGGAAGTGACGGGGATCCAGGCTGTGAACATGGTTCCCGTCTCGTCGCTTTTCACGGAAATCGACCCACGATGATCTTCGATGATCCGTTTCGCCAGAGTGAGAGCGAGGCCGGCTCCGTAGGCATTGGTCGTCGAGAATGGATCGAATACCTTCTGCACGTCTTCAGCCGGAATGACCGCACCGGTGTTATAAACTCTCATCTGAAAATACGCTTCCGAATTCAACTTGACGGACTCCAGGGCCTTTTCACCAGGCTGAGAAACCCCGGTGTCGATCGTGATCGATTCGCCTTCCGGGGTTACCTCGACGGCGTTGGAAATCAGATTCCTCACCACCTGTTCGAATCGGTCCGGGTCAGCGAGGATTTCACCTACGTCGGTACTCAGGTTTAAGTGAATCCGGATATTCTTTTCACGAATCCTCTCGGCACTGATCCGAACAATATGCTCAATCAGCGAGTTTGGGTTGACGGACTTCAGATTAACATGTTCACGCCGTGTGTAATCAATGAGACCTCTGAGGATCTTCTCCAATCTCTGAACTTCCCGGATGATGATCCCCAGCCACTCCGTGTGCGAGTCTTTCACGGGCGAAGCATCGTTGCTGCGTTCCTTGATCATGCGCCGAGCGAAACCGCCTATAATGACAAGTGGTTGTCTCAGTTCGTGGGCGACCCTGGCGGTATGGTCGGCGAGGACTTGCGCCTTTCCGGTTTCTATGATGTGCTCGTAGAGTTGGTCTATTATGGTTATCTTCTCTACCAATTCTCCTTCCACCCGTTTGCGTTCAGTCAAGTGTGCTCTGACCACAATGAGGATTCCCAACCATGCCAGTGATGACACCACCACGCTGATACAACCGAAGACCATCCCGAGAGACTGTCTCTTGCGGGCGGCTCGGACGTTTTCGTCGATGCGCTTCTCTATGGTTTCGGCCATGGCACGAATGCTCTTCTCGAAGGATTTCCTCGCCTCCCGATAATGCTTCCCAGTGATGAGCTTGCGGGCCTCGTCAATCCTGTTCTTTCGGGCAAGTGTCATCGAAAGTATTTCTGTTTCGAGCAACTGTGAGTAGGCGGCCTTCGCCTGAGCCGCGTAATTCGACTCGTAAGCGGCCCGCGCAAGTAAGCCCAACTCAGCCAGCGCGGCATCCAGTTTAGGTTGGGTCTCACCATAAAGTCTTTCCCACTCCGGGGATCCTGCGGTCGCCATTCTCAGCACCGCGATGTGCATCTCATCGTTGAGGTTGGCGACAAGTCCCACAAGTTTCTGGAGCCTCAGATCTCTGTTCACCAGTGCGGTGAACGAGGCGTATGTGGTCCAGAGGATGTAGACGACGGCCGGCACGAGCGCGAGACTGATGAGCCAACCTAGGGTTAGCAGCCTAACCGGTCGTTCATCCCCGCGCGAAAGGAAGCTTCCGAAACGCTTCTCTACCATTTCACATTCACCTCGTCCGCAGAAACCTCGTCGGATCCACGTCACCGTCAAGCATTACGTGCCGGAACACGTGTGCCGTGGCCGGCAGGACATGTGACGGATCCAGAGGAGATGGAGTCTCCCCCCGATCGCCGGTCAACCTCCGTAGTTCGGTTTGAAAACAGCATTGCCGACGTTCTTTCCGTCCGCATCAATTCGAGGTGCCATCCTGTCACGAGGATCCCCTCATCCCAAGGGATTGCAAATCAATTGTCATCTAATATGTTAGTGAGGCTTTGTTAGAAGCGTACTAATGCCGCCTGGTCGGAGATTCGTCAGCTGCAAACCGCGCGACGGAGAACTCGTTCGGTATGACATCGCGAATTTTCAGATCTGAGAGCCACGATCTGCGCTCGAGACAATAGCAGCCGCACGCGCGGTCGGGACTGCCGCTGAGCAAGTTGCGTTCCTCACCGGTGCGGGCCTCTCTCATTACATCGACAGGAAAGGGAACCACTACAGGTGCTTGTTCTGCTTGACAGTAGCCGGTGCATTGGCCATTTTGAGAACATAGAGCGATTAGAACAGCAGCCAAATGGCGATTGCAGGCATCGGCGTCACGAACAAGCTTGGGTTTCGCAAGTACCATCGTGCTACGCAGGGGATCAGGACGTTGATCTCAGTTCCCAGGCGCAAGGTACAATCATACCGCAATTCAGGAGCCAATTTCCGAAGAAATCTTCGCGGTACGACAAGAAAACGAGGATTAGTAATACGGATTGGCGAGGAACCAGAAGAGATCTGTGGCTGCGACAGTGAATGGCAGGTGCGTGATCGGGGTCACTGATTTCCGTCAGGCAGGGGGGACAATAGGGAATCCCGTGGGACGAGCAAAATGTCGTAGAACCATGCCCGACGCCAAAAGGAATGATCAATGCTTCACAGGTCATGCGTCATCGTAGCAATCCTTTTTGCCGTGCTCATGCAAGGAGCGGAAAGCAGGGCGAATTATTGTATCGGATTGGCCCTCCCGTCATCCACGGATGAAGCCGGTTCTCAGTTCGCAAGAGAAGTCGAACGAGCTCTCACACTTTTCAAGGAACAACTTGCGGGCCAACTGGGTCTTGAATTGACTGAAGAATTCGGCGTTGCACCCCCGAATCTCACTTTCAAAACCAAGGAATGTCTCCCGAAGAACGTTGAATGTGCCGTTGAAAAGGCCAAAGAGTTTTGCGAGTCCGATTGCGTCGCCGTCATAGGACACACGTACTCTGCACCTGCCCTGGCGGCGGCGAAGATCTACGACCGCCACAAGTTGGTTATGCTCACCCCAACCGCCACCCAGAAAGATATTGCCGACGCCTCCAACAGGGTTTTCCGTCTGACCTTTGACGACCAGTGGCAAGGGGCCGTTATCGCCGCATATATGTACAAGATGCTTCAACGGACGAAAGTTGCGGTTGCCTATCAGCGCAGCCCTTACGGGCTCGGCTTACTGAAGAGTTTCAGAGAGCAATCGGACTCCATGGGTGTTCGACAGGTCGCAGAAATCGAGGTGCCGAACGGATCTCTTCGCGAAAATGACAAGTTCTCCAACGAGTTGGTGTCCGCGTTGAGTTCCGCGGACGCGGTAGTCCTTTTTGCCGGCAAGGATGCCGCACTGAGACTTTTTCGTGAGATTCGGTCCAGAGATGCAAAGATTCCCATAATCGGTTCGGACAATCTTCTTTGGTCCGACTTCACCCGGAAGATAGACCGGGAGGTTCGCCGGCTCAACCTGCCGGAAGCACGGCTCATGGCGGCAAGTCCCTTTTTCTATGAGCTGGCTCCACTGCGAGCCTATGAGTTCAAACGGTCGTACGAAAGACGGTTCTACCAAGGGGCACCACTCGTACCAACCCGCACGGAATCCGGACACGCATCCAATATCGACCTCGCGCCGTTCCAAGCATTGTTCGTAGACGCGGCACTGCTCGTTACACGGGGAATCATGGCGGGACTTGCCAAGAACAAGGAGTCCGTGCCGGAACTTCGCGAGGAAGTTTTCAGGTATTTGGACAGTCTTGATAACTCAAATGATGCGGTGGAAGGAATCACGGGGCAGCTGTACTTCGACGAAAAAGGAAACATCCCGAGACCCGTCCTTTTCGGCTGGCTAAGAGGCACCAGATTCCAACCAGCCTATTTGCAGCTTACGAGAGATCGGTCCAGGGGAGAACAAGGCTGTCCGAGCGCAACGAATGAGAGCTTTTCCGTGAATCCCGACGACAAGCCTATACCGGTGGACGGCGTGGTCATGCGACCCCGATACGTGGTGTATACCGGGATCAATCTCTATCGTATCGACAATATCGAGTTATTACGGCAGAGCTTTGATGCCGAGTTCTTCGTCTGGTTCAAATGGATGAAGCCCGACAAGTTAGCTCTCGATCGCGACTCGATTTTCTTCTGGAACTCCCTCCACACTGCCGACGATCAACTCGTTCCTCTGGCGGAGAGTATATGTGGAGACGTTAAGTATCAGGGATTCAAAATAAAGGGGACCTTTCTGGATATCTACAATTTGAGAAACTATCCGTTCGATTCGCAGTGGCTGAGCCTGAGTTTGTCACTTTCCGCTCATGGTGCAAGCCGCATCCTCCTGGCAGTGGATGAGGACGTGGATCACGCTGCAGATCGATTCAAGATTTTCCCCGGGGAATACTCGCATGTGGGAAGACCCGAACACACCTCCGGCACACTTCCGCTCAATGCGAGTTTCGGTGATCCCAGTCGCAAGACTACGGGCGGCAGAGACTACGACTATTCCGTATATCAGGTGACTTTCGGAGTATCTCGAAATCCTTTTCCATACCTGTTGAAAATGTTCCTACCCCTATTTGTACTCATAGCCACGTGCCTTGCAGTCTTCTGGGTGCCCACGGAACACTTTGGAGTCAGGATTACGCTGGTCATGACTTCCTTGTTGAGCACCATTGTCTTTCATATGTCCAGAGCCGGCGGTTTGCCCAATGTAGGGTATCTCACGTTGGCCGATCGGTTTTTCGTGTGGGCGTACGTGATCATGGGCATGAGTATCGCGTCCAATCTGTGGGTTGAATGGTTGCTCAAGAAGGAATTGAAGAGTAAGGCCGATACTCTCAACTCGGGTGCGAGATACGTTCTCGTGTCGGCCACGGTCATTGTTTTCTTAACATTGGCTCTTCCCGCAATAGAGAGGTGGTATTTTCGTACGTTGGTCGGTGCGGGTCTGCTCTTCTCACTATGGCTCGTGTACGAATTCTTGCGGCATAATGAGCCGCTACGGGCCAGAATCAAGGCATTTCTACTCCTGGGCGGCAGACGGGCCGAATAATGCGGTGCTGCTTCCAAGCACGGCAGACAGCTGTTGACGCGTAATGAACTCACACCTTTGCCGAAACCGGGCGACGAAATCGATAGCGCGATCAAGCATGGTTCACGACAATAATCGGACAACCGTAACTCTGATCTCCCACGAGTAATCGAAAGCTTACGTCAGATCCCAAAAAAAGCTTGACTTGTGCTTTCGTGGGGTGCTATGTACTCACCAGTAGGTATAGTTAACGCAGGGAGGCCATTGTGAACAATAATACCCGTAAGTTAACCATTATCGATCTCAGTGTACCGATTCTGCAGACTCCTCCTGGATCGATGCTCAAGGTAGACATCGAGTACCTGTCTCACGAAGATGGAGCACGGCTTCATGGGCCTTTCTTTGGGCTCACCCCGGAGGATTTGCCTGAAGGCCGCTTTGCGGCGGTTGAAACTGTGACTCTCACGACGCACAGCGGCACTCATATCGACGCCCCCTATCATTACGGCCCCATGTCCGAGGGCAAGCCGGCCAAGACAATCGAAGAAATACCTCTTGAATGGTGTTACGGTGACGGCGTGGTTCTTGATTTTACTCATAAGAAAACCGGGGAAGCAATCGTTGTCGCTGATGTAGAAAAAGCCTTAGACAAAATCGAATATACCCTTAAGCCGTTCGACATCGTGCTTTTCATGACAGGCGCATCAAAATACTATGGGCAAGCTAATTACATGCAGGTCCATCCGGGGGCAACCCGTGAGTCAACCCTATGGCTCATAGACAAGGGGATCAGGGTAATGGGCATCGATGCCTGGGGCTGGGACAGGCCCTTCGATGTGATGGTCGCCGAAATGAAACAGGGCGCCAAGGGCAAAGTCTGGGAGGCTCATTACGCAGGAAAGGAAAAAGAATACTGCCACATAGAAAACCTGGCCAACTTGGATAAGATACCCCGGCCTTATGGGTTCCAGGTGGCGGTTTTCCCCATCAAGATTCCTCAAGCAGGCGGATCCTGGGTGAGGGCTGTGGCCATTACATAATAATAACCACTATGACGGCGACGCCCCAAAGAAGCATGAAAGTCCTCGCCCGTTGGCAAGCCCTCCGGGGCTTTGCCTCGAAAGTGAGGTATGGGGAGCGCACGATGGGCCGTAATTGGGGGGAGCAGGCTGGTGGAACTGCCGACAGACTGCAAGTGCCCGTAAATGGAGCGAAACAAGCCGCCACAGACACATTGGAAGGTACCTGGACGTTTGGCGGCGCTTGTGCAGCGCCGCCAAACGTAGCATGAAGCAACTTTGGTCTGTTCAAGGGACATGGGTAGAAACGTAGTGCCCGATCAAGGAGGCGGTATGGCAGCATGGAAGGCTTCCGCTCCCGATAACAAACAGGAGGTCAAAATGAAGAAGGAAGGAACGCTTGTTTCAACGGTCCTCGGATCAATTCTGGCTTGCGCTTTGGTCCTGGCGCCTCTGCTTGCCGGTGCCCAAGCCACCAAACCGATCACGCTGAATTTTGTTTCTTTTGCCCCGGCGGCTAATGTAGTTGAATTTCAGTACATGAAGAAGGAGCTGCTGGAAAAGATCAATAAGCTTAGTAAAGGCAGACTGATCATCAAGGTCAAGGGAGGCCCCGAGGTCGTTCCGCCCCCCAACCTCGGCAAAGCCGTTAAGAACGGCGTAATCGACATGGCTGCCATTCCCAACGCCTTTTTCGAGGACCTCGTACCCGGTATCGGGGTGACTCATATGTCGCCGTTTACCGCAGCAGAAGAACGGAAAAACGGTGTTTATGAAGCCATAAACAAACTCTACGAGAAAGCGGGCATGTTCTATTTGGGTCGGGGTGAAGCCACGGAGCCTGGTTACTTCGTTATGTTCCTCAATAAACCCGTGGCAAAACCGGCAGATTTCAAGGGCCTGAGGCTTGGCGGCACTACCTCCTTCCATGGGCAGTACAAGGCATTGGGCGCTGTTCCCACAACGCTTCAGATTACCGATTACAATACCGCCATGGAGCGCGGCGTAGTGGACGGGTTGGTCACTTCCGTATATATTGCCATGGCATATGGTCTTCAGAGTGTAACCAAATACGTCATTCAGCCTGGATTCTGGCGCAGTTCGGTAGCGCTTGCCGTAAATTTGGCCAAATGGAAAAAGATACCTCCCGATCTGCAAAAGATGATGATAAAGGAAATGGCTGCATTTGAGACAAAATACGCAGCCTATGAACTCCAGCAGCGAAATGGCATCATAAAGAAGTTCGGCGATGCCGGGTCCAAAGTCATCACACTCTCTCCCGAGGCAGCCAAGTGGTTTGTGGATACGTCAACCGAGGGAGCCTGGAAATACGCCCAGGAAAGGCAGCCTGGCGATATTATTCCGAAAATGAGGAAGTTGTTTACAGAGAAGAAGTAAGTATGAAAACCGCTTGGCTCTCTATGGAGAGCACCCTCACTCTATAGAGAGCCAACAGTAGTTTGACGCGATAGACGGTTTGCCGACCGGAAATCGAGGGCGGAGAATCAAGGTTATGCAAGGGTTTGTGAGAAAATGGGACCTTGTAGTTGATGTGATTACGGCGTTGGCCGGCATTCTTCTCTGGGGCCAGATGATCATCGTTAATATTGAGGTCTGTGCCAGGTATTTAGGCCGCCCCACGACATGGGCGTCGGAAATTTCGAGTCTCTTAATTCTCTGGATTCCTTTCATGGTGGCGGCCTGGGTTTTGAGGAACGAGGGCCATGTGAAAATGGATCTTATTGTAGAACGTCTCAGCCCCTCAACTCAAGCCATGATGAGCTTCATCACCTCGCTAATCGGCATCGTCGTTATGCTTATAGTGGCATGGGCAGGTCTTATGACTGCGATCAACTGGATAGGAACCAGGACACCCACCATGTTGATGTTACCCAAAGCGCCTTTGATCGGAATCATCTGTTTCGGAAGTCTTATGTTGACCATTCAGTTTGTAATAAGAGCATCAACAGATTTCAACAGATGGAAGACCAAGAGAAATGAAGAAATACTAAGACCGGAGAAAGTCGGCTCGGCTTTTTAATGTTTGAGGAGGGTAATTAATCATGGAATGGCAGTTATGGCTCCTCATCATATTCGGTATTCTGCTGATCCTTATGTTGACGGGGATGCCCATTGCCCTCTGTTTCTTTGTCGTAAACATATTCGGCATGTATTTTTTCTTCGGGGGCCTCATGGGTCTCCAGAACCTTGTCGACTCCGTCTATACCAGCCTTAATAGTTTTATTCTGCTCCCTATTCCCTTGTTTATCCTGATGGGGGACATCATGTTTCAGTCGGGGATCGCCCCGACCTTGATAGAGGTAATAGGAAAGTGGATGGGTAGGTTACCGGGCAGGCTGGCTTTACTCGCCGTTGCTGCCGGCACGTTGTTGTCCACTCTAACTGGGACGAGTATTGCCAGCGTTGCCATGCTGGGTTCCACTCTGGTTCCTGAAATGGAAGCCCGCGGCTACAAAAAGTCTATGAGCCTGGGGCCCATTCTGGGAAGCGGGGGGCTTGCAATGCTGATCCCGCCGAGCGCTTTGGCTGTTCTGTGCGGTGCCATAGGTGAGATATCCATCAGCGGAATTCTGATAGGCATCATCTTTCCCGGCCTCCTGGTGGCGGGCCTTATGGCAACCTATATCATTACAAGATGCACTCTGCAACCGGAACTCGCTCCCATATACGAGGTCAAGAAGATACCTCTTTCCGAAAAACTGCGGGAGACGGCAAAATATGTGTTGCCTCAAGGTTTCATCATATTCGCGGTGATCGGACTCATGTTCATTGGCATAGCCAGCCCTTCGGAGGCCGCCGCCTGTGGTGCCGTCGGCACATGCATCCTGGCGGCCTGTTACAAGAGGCTCAATTGGACGATAGTGAGAAAGGCAACTTTTTCCTCACTCAACGTAACAGGCATGATCCTATTGATCATTGGGGGAGCCCAGGCTTTCAGCCAAGTGCTGGCATTTACCGGCGCCAGTTCGGGATTGGCCGAATTTGCCATTAGCTTGCCGGTCCATCCCATAATCATTTTCATTGCAATGCAAATCATCATACTCTTTCTTGGTTGCCTTATGGATGTGGTATCCATTATGATGATTACCCTGCCGATCTTTGTTCCCGTGGTAAGAGAACTTGGCTATAGCGATGTGTGGTTCGCCGTCATTTTCCTCATGAATATAGAGATAGCCGGGGTATCCCCACCATTCGGCCTCAGCCTTTTTGTTATGAAGTCGGTGGCTCCGAAAGACACCACTATGGGCGATGTCTATAACGCGGTCATCCCTTTTATCTTATGCAGTCTGACGGCCATGATTCTGATCGGTATCTTTCCTCAGATTGCGCTCTGGTTGCCCGGCATATCAGGGTCTCGTTAATCAGTGGTCTTCAACAATGCACTGTTCCCGGATGAGCCGCACAAGGAGCTTGAAACTGCACATCTCGTTGACGCTTCCAACCGAACTGAACCGTTCAACCAGGAAAGAGATGTCTTTAGCAAGCTGATCCAGAGTGGCATGTGCCTGTGTCGGCTTAACCAGAGCGAAGACGGCGTCCTGCTTCTTCTACGGTTATCTGGTCCTCAGGTCCTCACCCAATGAATCCAGTAGGCTCGGGTGATGTCTAAAGCATAGTGCCATTGTACGTTATAACAGAACTGCTCGACGGCCTGTTCATCCGTCAGATCATGCATCCGCTGGAGAATCATCAGACCGACCATGGAAAATAGTTCCTTTGTCGGCCTGCCTTCGCAATCATGGTAGTAATCACGTAAGGCATCTACGGACAACTCTGAGAAGATTTCCCTACGGAACAGCCCTAACCAACACTTATCCATAATCTTGCGGCGCTCGGGACCCGGATGCCCCCACGGATCGATACTGTTAAGCTGTTTGTGATTCTTCCCATGGAACATCGCACCATCATGTATCCTGTTGCAATTACGCCGATAGGCTAACCCACTGAGGTCTGCGCCTATACCTCATCTCCCACACGCTTGGCCCGAATGACTGTGCTTGATTCAGTAGACTTCACAGGGAAGAAACCACTGTCATGCAAGGCAGGAATACGGTAAGGTTTCGGGAAGTGAGGAAGCGGCCTATCGAGGCACCGCCTTCGGAACGCTCACGGACTTCAACACGGGCCTCACGACAACCGGCGTGCAGTGTGGAGGAAGCTGCGAAACTTCTTGGTACAGCCGGATACTTATTGTATGACTATATGAAAAGCTTTGGTCTTCGAGGATGGTCGCATGTTCAATCTGCCAACACGCGTGCTCAACAAGCTAACACTCAAAACAATACCTCCGGAGGTAGGTGGCGACCGTGTTCAGAAGTTGAACACGTCCCCGCCCCCTTTCGCTTCTCGGAAAGGCCCCGCCCTTCGTTCGCACAAAGTAGATAACATTCTAATATCACGCCGTGTTACTGTCTTTTGGACCAGTCTGGAGCCTGCGGCACAATAATTGCGTACCGAAATGCAGTTTGTAAAGAACCATTAAGGGGAAGTCTATGCTCTCACGACTATTCCGAAAAAATGTCTTCCTAAATCGGAGACTGACTTTGGAACAGCTTGAAGAACGCATCGTCCTCGATGCCGCGCCCGCGGACGCAGGGAATGGGGACAATCCGGACGACCATCAAGATGCGACCCGGGAATCGTCCGGCGACACCGCTCCGGAAGCTCAACAAGCGGGTGACGACGCTTCCGCTCAAGGTCCGGCCGAATCGTCCGATCCTTTGGGCGACGTACTGAATCAGGACCTGAACGTGGTGCTCATCTCCAACGCACTGGACCAAGTCGAGGTCCTGGCCGAGGCCGCCGTGGCCGACGCGAAGGTCATCGTGTACGACGCGGACCAGGACAATCTCGGCGACATCGTGGATGCGCTCGAGGATCTGGTAGACTCCACCGGTCAGGAGATCGGTCAAATTGCCATCATCTCCCACGGTGCGGAAGGCGTGCTCTCTCTCGGAGACGGCGAACTCTGGACCGTGGAAACGCTCCAAGCCGATTCATCCGAGTGGACCGAGCTTGGCGGACTGCTCGCCGATGATGCAGTCATCGATCTATACGGCTGCAATATCGGCCAAGGAGAAGAGGGTCTTCTGTTTATTCAAGAACTGGCATCCGTCACAGACTCGACAGTCAGAGCAAGCGACGACGCCACGGGCAATGTTGACGGTTCAGACTGGGACTTTGAGGTGATTGCAGGTGCTGCCGACAATTCCGCGCTCCTTGACTACTCCGAGTTGGAGCCCGGCACGATCCGTCTGGCCGATCTCGAAGGCACCGCCGGGAACGACGACTTGACCATCGAATCGACCGATTCGTTTGGCGATGTGCGCGGTCTCGGCGGGGACGACACGATCACCTGGAACGGCGGCACGGTTACCGGAACCATCAACGGCGGTGCCGACAACGACACGCTGTATCTCAACGTGGCCGACGGAGTCACCGACATCACCTACGACGGGACTCCTTCCTCCGGGACGTTGACATACGACGGGGCAACGATCACGTGGAGTGATTTTGAAAACGTATATCTCAAGGCCAACTCAGAAAATAACGACATCACCGTGAAGTCGGGATCCAGTGTTAACCGAATCGACGGCGGCGAGGGAGATGACACGCTGACCGTTGATTTTTCTGCCGGCGGCCTCACCGATGACTTGGTTTATGACGGCGGCTCAGAGTCAAATACCTCTAACGGAGATACATTGGTATTGTCCGAGGGCAGTTTCACGGACGTTACCTACACCTTCACCAGTGCCAACGACGGCACCATCGAACTGGAAGGCCTCCTGATCGCCTACTACGACCTGGAGCCGATAACTTCGGACATTACCGCGACAAATGTGACGCTGAACTACAGTGACGCGGCAGAGACCATCACCATCACGGACGCTGGCAGCGGTCAAACCACGGTCGATTCTACATCGGGCGAACTCGTCACGTTTGACAATCCAACGGATTCGTTGACCATCAATGCCGGTGGGGGCAGTAATACGATCAACCTTGAGAGCTTGGCCGGCACGTATTCCGCCGACGTGACAATCAACGGGGGTGATGCCGGAGCTACCATAACCGTTTCCACTGGTGTCGATATCACTGCCGGAGGCGGCACCATAGCCATTTACGGCGGATTGAGCTCGGATGAAGTTACCGTGGAGGCAGGGAGCACCATCGATTACATCTACGGTGACGGGGCCGCGGACACCATAACAAATTACGGAGCAATCGTTGGGGATATAAACGGGGCGGGTGGATCCGACACCATAGTCAATAAGTCCGGAGCCGTCGTCGGCAACGACATTCTCGGGAAAGCGGGTGCCGACAAAATCACCAACAGAGGCACGGTCGGCAACGATATCGACGGCGGAGCCGGCAAGGATACCATCACTAACAGGGGCTATGTGGGGGATTCCATCGAGGGAGGGACCGGCAACGATTCAATCACCAACAGCGGTACCGTAGACTACGTCATCTTCGGCGGAGATGATGACGATGTGATTACCAACAGCGGATCCATCACCCTGGGTATCACGGGCGAGGATGGTGACGACACCATCACCAATACTGCCGCAGGATATATCGGTGAGGACTTGCGGGGTGAGGCGGGAGCTGACTCCATAACCAACAAGGGCGCGGTGGGAAACGACATTGACGGGGGAGACGGCGCAGATTCCATTACCAACCGCGGTTACGTCGATGACGACATAAACGGTGGCCGGAAAAGCGATACCATCACAAATACGGGAACTGTTAACGACGACATTCACGGCAACCGCGGTGCAGACGTTATAATCAATACCGGAACCGTAAGTGAAGACGTGGAAGGCGGACGAGGCGCCGACTCCATCACAAATGAGGGCACGGTTGCCTACGTAATCGACGGTGGGGCCGGTGCGGATACCATTACCAACCGGGGCTACGTGGGAGACTACATCGATGGGTGGACAGGCAACGACTCAATTACCAACAGCGGTACCGTAGACTACGTCATCTTCGGGGGACAAGACGACGATGTCATCACCAACAGTGGAGCGGTGCTTGAGGGCATTACCGGTGAGGGCGGCGACGATACGATCACCAACGACGGCTTTGTCGGCGTCGGAATTGACGGCGATGTCGGTGATGACGGCATTTCCAACAGCGGCACCGTGGGAGACTTCATTGACGGTTGGAAAGGCGAGGACACGATCGTCAACAGTGGTACCGTAGGGTTCGTCATATACGGAGGCGACGACAACGATCTCATTACCAACAGCGGATCGGTCACCGTGGGCATCACGGGCGAGGATGGTGACGACACCATCACCAATGCCGCCGCCGGCTATATCGGTGAGGACTTGCGGGGCGGTGACGGCGCAGATTCCATTACCAACCGCGGTTACGTCGATGACGACATTAACGGCGGCCAAGCCGGCGACACCATCACCAATACGGGGACTGTCGGCGACGACATCCACGGCAACCGCGGCGCAGACGTCATAATCAATACCGGAACCGTACATGAAGACGTGGAGGGCGGACGAGGCGCCGACTCCATCACCAACAGGGGCACGGTCGCCCGCAACATCGACGGCGGAGAAGGTGCCGACTCCATCACCAATAGCAGTGGCGGTCTGGTCTACAACATCCTCGGCGGAAACGGCAACAACACGCTGAAGAATTTCGGATTGGTCGAACATAACATTGAAGGGGGCGACGACAGGGACACCATCACCAATAGCGGTACCGTCGGTTCGGACATCTACGCATACGATGAGAGAGACATTGTCATTCTCGGATATGGGGGGAAGGTCGGCGGTATCATGGACGGCGGCGATCCTACCGTCTATCCTGGAGACACCTTGTATATATACGTATCCAGCTATACCTACTTCAGAAACGAAACATCAAGCGGCAGCCTGGTCGATCAGGACGGAGATACCATCAGATGGCGAAACTTCGAGGCGCTCAACATCATACCATATCCGGGCAATGATTCCTTCGCTGCCGGGAACTCCTTGTCGTATGTGATCGACGACGTGAGAGAGAGAAGCTCTGAAGGCTTCTTCGGGACGACAAGTTCGAGCGCATTACCGGGCTTTAGGTTCAATCTTGAAGCGGATTGGACGTGGTGGCGAAACTTTTTCGATGAAATACGCGATAGCGAATGGGGCTCAAAGGAAAAGGGAAGAGCTAATTCGGAATCGGAACTCGGAATTCCCCGGACGACCGGGGAATTTGTGAACAGACACCTCCCGAAGGAGCGGGTACTGAACCTGGAAGAGTTCCTTGAACAACTCAAAAAAGGACTTCATGAAGGAGACATCCTTGTGTTCGACGCAGACGAAATCCACCTTGCACTCGAGCAGGTTTGGCTCGCCGGACTACGGCATGGTGACTACCGGTCTGCCGTGGACGCTTCGGACAACGAACAAGGACCCGATAAGGGGCAGGCTCCGGCGGGCCTGACGTTGGTGTTCAACCTCGATGATATACGCGTGGCAGACATGTTCCGTCCTGAGACAGGAGATTATTGCCTTCCAGGCGTGAGCGGGCCGGTCCGACAACCCGATCGCGGAGTTTCGATGGTCTTCAACCTTGATGAAATGAACCTGGTGGATGCCATGGGTTGATACGACCGCTAAATCCCGTTGAAGCCAACGAACAATACATGAATTCACAGTAATTCGGTATTATGGATTCGTTATTGAAAATTCTTCCCGGGAAACGGCAGAAGATCTATGACTACCGGAAAAATACGGGTACTGGTGTTGGGCGGCACGGGCATGATCGGATCGGCATTGCGGTCGGAACTTCCCAGAGCAGGCCTTTCAATTGAATCTCCCGGCAGGGACGTGTTCGACATAGCGGCATCGCCGATCTCGGATCTGCCGCTCCATGACTTCGACTACGTAGTCAATGCGGCAGGACTAACCAACCTGCGGTCGGAGGCGGGGTTCCACGAACGTTTCTTGCTCGCGAATTCGGTTCTTCCTTACAGGCTCGCCGACCGATGCGAAGCCACGGATGTGAAGCTCATCCATCTGTCCTGCGCGAGCGTATTCGACGGCAAGACCGGCCTCTATACGGAAGAATCCCCCCCCAACGCGAGCGACATCTACGGTCGCTCTAAAGCACTCGGCGAACCGGCAGGCGCAATGGTCCTCAGAGCTTCAATTCTTGGACCGGAAGAGGCCGGCTTCCGGAACACGCTTTGCCGAACGCTCGCCAAGCAGGGTACCTTAGCCGGATTCAGGAATCACCGATCCAGCCCCATTACCAGCGTACAGTTGGCCCGCGTCATTGCGGCGATCATTGTGAAAGGTACGTATGCACAGGGTATTCGCCACATCCCCGGGGAAGACCTCACCCACCTGGAGATGATGGACATAATCGTGAGGGCGTTCAATCGCCCGATCCCGGTTGTCCCCAAGGATGATACGGTTTGCTCGGGATTTCCGATTGCGCACTGTCTATGGTGACGAACTGCGGCAGCTTCAGATTCCCTTCGACGGCCGTTCAACTTCAGGAACTCAGGTCGCTCAGCGACGATCTCGGTCGCCTGCTCAAGGTTTTCGCCAATGAGGGCGATCTGGAAAGGGCCGACCGTCTTCATCGAACGGGACATCTCACTGAAGCGGAATTGGCTTATAGAGGTATTCTGGACAAATCTCCGAATTTCATGCCTGCACTGGTAAATCTGGGCGTGGTGCTCAGCGCGGCCGGAAAAATCCGGGAAGCCGTCCCCTACTATCAGCGGGCTTTGCAGCTTGACCCGCATAATGCCATCATACACAACAATCTCGGCAATGCATACCGAGCCCTGGAACAATCGGAAGAAGCCGCGGCATCCCTGAGAGCGGGCCGTCGCCATCAATCCCCGCTACGAGAAAGCCTTCACAAACCTGGGCGATGCCCTGTTCAATCTACACCGTTTTGACGAATCACGGGCAGCCCTGGAAAAGGCGCTTGCGTTGAACCCGGACAACGGCTTGTCCTGGAATCGCGTTGGCAGAGTTCACACCCGCCAATGTCGCGTGAAAGAGGCTATCAAGTGCTATCGAAAGGCCGTAGAATTGGAGCCTGCAATGGCCGGGGCCCACTCCAACGTTCTGTTCGCCATGCATTTCCTCCCCGAATTCAGCCCCGACGAGATTGCAGCCGAACACAGAGCCTGGAATGAAATGCATGCCAAGCCCCTATGCGGGAGAGATGCCAACCCTTTGAACCGCAGGATCCCGACAAGAAACCTATCCGGGTAGGCTTCGTTTCGGATTGCTTCAAGAGGCATCCGGTGGGCGACTTTCTTGAACTCGCTCTTTCGGGCTCGCAACCGCAGCCGAACTAGAGTTCTGCTGCTATTCCGACGTGCTCGTCTCACAACCCATGACCGAGTGGTTCAAGGAACACTCCGACCAATGGCGAAACATAGGAAGAATGACCGATGCGGACGTTGCCGAGCCTGATTCGACGGGATGAGATCGACATACTCATCGACCTGGCAGGCCACACGGGTCAGAGCAGACTCCTTGTATTCGCGAGAAAACCCGCACCGGTGCAAGCGACCTGGATGGGTTACATCAACACCACGGGCATGGATGCAATGGATTACATCATTGCGGACCAGTACTGCGTTCGGGAGGGTGAGGATCATCTCTACACCGAACACGTTGTGCGCTTGCCGGACGACTTTCTCTGCTACCGGGCACCGGACTTCGCACCTGAGGTCAATCCCCTGCCGGCCGGGACGAACGGCTACATAACCTTTGGGTCTTTCAATCAATTGGTAAAGGTGACGGTGGAAGTGGTGCTTGCCTGGGCGGAGGTGCTCAAGCGTGTTCCGGATTCCAAAATGCTGATCGTGGGTAGAGGCTTGGACGATCTGTCGCTGAGGGAGCGCTTTCTAGAGCGGTTTGCCGCTGCAGGCATACCGGAGGAGCGACTCGAACTGATGGGCGGCACAACGCATCCGGGATTAATGGCCCGATATCACCTGGTGGATATCGCGCTTGACACCTTCCCGTACGTCGGAGGCACCACGACCTGTGAAGCGCTTTGGATGGGTGTCCCCGTAGTAACGTTCACTGGGGAGAGGTTCTGCAGCCGCCATTCCTCCAGCCATCTCATTAATGCGGATCTGAGTGAGCTTGTGGCCCCGGACGTCAACGGATATATCGATATCGCGTGCGAACTGGCTGCAAACATGGAGCGTTTGGAAAGTTACAGATTCTCTCTCCGCGAGCAGTGCGCAACTTCTCCCCTGTGTGACGCGGACCGATTCGCTGCGAACTTCACGGAAGCCATTTACCGGATGTGGAAGGGACGGATGGGCTCGGATAATGGAACAGCGACGGGGTAGGACACACGTGACGGTAGATCTCATTGTGGAAACTCTACCGTCAATCCCGACTCCGCTATCCTCGACAGCTGGGCCGATGAGTGAGGCCAAGAGTTTGCCGTCACGACTTGGTGCACGGTTGCGTCGTTGGGATGACGTATACGAGTACCCTCTCCCCACGGAACTCGGAGTTGCTTGTGACTTCGGCGTTCCTCACTTGCTTTTTGCCAAAGCGTCTGTGGTGGGAACGCCGATGATGGCAGGTGTATTCTGCAGTAATATCAGGAGGGTGATACAAGAAGCGCAGAACTATGGTTCCGTTAATACCACGATTTATCCCACCAATCGGGTCCCCACGCTTCGTTGAAATAGTCTTCAAGCTTCTCCAGAAGTCGTTTCCATCCTGTTTCATGATCGTTCCGCAGGACGTCTTCGAGAAAAGGAACCAGTTCACCAAGTTTATCCTTGGGGAGATAAGCCCTTGCGCCCATGTCGTGACACTTCTTAAGGGCTTCGGGAGCCAAGGCGTGAGCCGTGAGCATCACGACTTTGAAGTCACGCTCTTGAGCGATTTCGAGCAGGTCAAAACCGCGTACACCCATAATGTCGAGAATGACGAGATCATAGTCATTGGATTTCAGCAATTCAGCAGCAGTCTCATAGTTGAAGGCCTTTGAGATTTTGGAGTCCGGACAGCACTGAAGGATCTCTTCCTCCACAATTGCCGGAATCTCTTCTTCGTCATCAACAATGAGCAGTTTCTTGTGGTTCAGTATTGATTCAGTCATGATGTTCCTCGTTTCAATATGTCTTCTCCCGAATCCAAGGACACACTCTTAGACTACCATACGTGGCTTCCCGTATTCCAAGGGAGGTATACATTGTAATGCCGAATGCCTTCCGACTCTGTTTCCGAATCTGTACGGAAGCTTCTTCCTCAGTGCCGTAGATACGGTCGTCTCATGCTTTGTTGCGAACCGTAAACAAAGACAATGATCTCGATCAGATCGACCTTGGTACGGTCGTATCGCTTATGAAGGTAACGCTTATACCTTTCTCTCCTTGCCTGTGTACCATTTATCCCGCAGTTCCCGTTTCAGTATCTTTCCCGCAGGGGTCTTGGGAAGCTCAGCGCAGAATCGAACTGATTTGGGAGCCTTAAAACGCGCCAGTTTTGACTTACAGAAATCCACGATTTCTTCGGTGGTGACTGTAGCCCCCTCCTTGAGCACAACCTCTGCATGCACCTTCTCAACCCAGTAGTCATCGGGGATGCCGTACACGGCCGCTTCGAGCACCGAAGGATGTTGGTAAAGGACTTCCTCGATCTCCCGGGGATAGATGTTTTCGCCGCCGGAACAGATCATATCTCTTTTTCTGTCTACGATATAAATGTAACCCTTCTCGTCATAGCGGGCAACATCGCCCGTATGCACCCATCCGTTCGCAAAGGTTACGGCACTCTCCTCGGGTTTCTTCCACCATCCGACCGGAATGCCCTTGCTTTTCACCAGGAGTTCTCCGGGCACGCCGGGTTCCACGTCCTGATCCTTATCATCGACGACCCGCACATGGACGCCAATGTGGGGGAATCCGCATGATGAAAGAATTCCCTGTTCTTCCAAGGGCTTGTTAATCACATCGTGTTGTTTTTTCGCAAGCATGGTCACGTTTGGTCCGGTTTCGGTAGTCCCATAAAACTGGAGGAAGACAGGGCCCCATTTCTCCATACCACGCTTCAGAAGCTCCGCCGGCATCGGTGAGGCGGCGTAGAACATGCGTTTCAAACTGGAGAGGTCGTATTTGTCCACATCAGGCAGGGCTAGAAACGCGGCGAGATGGGTTGCTACGATGTGGATGTCCGTGGCACTTTCATCCTGAATGGCTTGGAGCGTTGCAGGCGGATCAAAGGAAATCTGAGGCATAATTACATTGCTGCCGCCGACAAAGAAATAGCCCCAGAAGTTCTTTGCACCGCCGATATGAAAGAATGGCATAATTTGTATGTGTTTGTCACCCTGTTCGAGTGATAACGCGGTGGCGAGCCTTCGGGTGTCGTCCATGGGCGCGTTCAAAGGTGTAGAGTGCTCCACGGGGGACCCCGGTAGTGCCGCTCGTATAGAACAGAAAGATCGGGTCATCTTCTCGGGCTTCTACGTTCGGCTCATCTTTTGGATAGGTTTCCAGCAACTTGCGATGAGAGATCATTCCGGGAACTTCAGTGGTTCCGAAAGAAATGAAATTCTTAACCTTCGGTATGCGAGGCCGCAGTCTGTTGACCACGTCGACGAGTTCCGGGCCTACAAACAGGGTGGTACATTCGGAATAGTCGATAAGGTAGGCAAGCTCATCGTCTCTTAGTCGAGCATTGAAGGGGGATGAGATAAAACCGAACTTCATGGCGGCACCGTATGCGTCCGGATATTCGATACAGTTCCACGAGAGGATGCCAAGCACGTCGCCCTTTTTCATTCCCATTGAAACTAGGGCATGGATCAAGGCGTTCACACGGTCATTGAACTGTGAAAAAGTGACCGATTCCTCACCGCACTTGTGGGCTGTTTCGTTGCTATATATGAGAGCGTTTCTGTAAATCACGTCCGCGAAAATTCCCGTATCGTAACGGGATAGTTCCTTTAACAGAAACTTCTTTGACATATTGTCTCCTTTCCCAGTCGTATGAACATTCATGGCTTGAAGCTGTTAACAAGCCACAACGAATCATGAAGGTCCTCGGCACTGCCGGGCACTCCGGGAAAGAGCCCGAAGCGCCCGGACCGTAGGGGTCTTGCGCTGAACGCGGGCTGCCTGCCCGGGCACCCACAGGGGGGGTGCCCCTACAAATCGGAGCCGTAGGGTCCAGCGGAACACGGGATGCCCGCCGTCTTCACGAGAAGACCGGTGTGCCGGTCGGAGGTCTTTCATATGATCTCCCGGCACTTGATAATTGCTGCGGCCGGAAGCATCTATTCCGATC
Organism: Desulfomonilaceae bacterium; assembly: GCA_963675835.2. Taxonomy (GTDB): domain Bacteria; phylum Desulfobacterota; class Desulfomonilia; order Desulfomonilales; family Desulfomonilaceae; genus JAVHLK01. The sequence goes on along the minus strand of CAXXIU010000023.1, from coordinate 296,672 downwards.
TCTTGATCTCCGGCATAGTGTTTCCCCTTTGCCGGTATCCGTCTTCTCGGTAGTCTCCTACTTTCCCTTCCACTCGGGTTTTCTCTTTTCGGCAAAAGCGGCGAAACCTTCCGCACAATCTTCCGTACCCAAGATATAGGTCTGGATGTCATCCTCAAGCCGCAGTGCCTCATCAAGGCTGAGGGTCATACCCCTCACAAGCAATTCTTTAGCACACCTCACTCCAAGGGGGGCTGCTTTACAGATTTCTTCAGCCATCTTTTTTGCTTCGATCATAAGCTGGTCCAACGGCACTACCTTATTCGCCAGCCCTATGCGGTATGCCTCCTGAGCATCTATAGTCTTGCCGGTAAAGAGCATCTCCGCGGCGAGGCGCCTCGGTATGGTTCGGGGAAGTCTCACCGTGCCGCCCCCTCCGGGGCAGATGCCCACCTTTACTTCAGGCAGGCCGAAGACGGCATCCTCCGAGGCGATCATGATATCGCAGGCCAGAGCCATTTCGAATCCTCCGCCAATGGTAAGGCCATTACATGCGGCGATGAGGGGTTTCCAAAGGTCAATGCCTCGCATGATCGCCGTCGGCCTTTGCCATTTCTTGTCAACTGTTCTCTTGACAAGAGGCAGGTAGTCTTTGATGTCCACACCGGCGCTGAAGACCTTCTCACCGGCGCTCGCAATAATACCTACAAGGAGGTTGTCGTCATCACGAAAATCGTGAAGCGCATCAGTAAATTGCTGCATACCCTCGACGTTCAATACTCCCATCTTTTCAGGCCGATTGATCCTGAAGACGGCAATCCTTCCTTCTTTTGTGTATTCCAAAAACGCCATCCCTACCTCCTCGTTGACTCCCATAGTAGGTTCAGAAGTTGATGTGCACTCCGCAGTGAGCGGCTATGGTCTGTCCCGTGATGATCCTCGACTCGTCGGATGCAAGGAATACGGCAACGGCAGCCACTTCCGCTTCCTCCGCGATGCGTTTCAGAGAATAATCCTGGGCTATTTTGGCCATGAGTTCTTCATAGGGAACGCCCGTGGCAGCTGCCCTGCCTTTGAAGACATTAATGATACGCTCGCCCTTAACTGCAGCAGGACTTACGATATTGACACGAATATTGTGCTCGCCTACCTCTTGGGACAGGCTTTCCGTCAGGCCGATAACCCCCATCTTGGCACAGCAATAGGGGGTCCGCATAGGATATCCCGATCTTCCATCCCCTGATCTGCCGCCTTCGGCTCCTATGTTGACAATGTTCCCACTCCGCCGAGGTATCATGTATTTTAGTGCGTGCTTGCAGCAGAGCATGGTCCCTGATAGGTCTAGAGAGATAACTTCATTCCATTCGTCGAAATTCAAATCGACAACATTAGACGTAGGCCCTCCGATACCGCTATTGTTGACGAGAATATCAATCTGACCAAAGGCGCGAACTGCCTCGGCCATCAGCCGCTCGACCTCGGTTTCTTTAGTAATATCCGCCTTGACGGCCAGGGCCTCCCCTCCGTTAGCTTTGATCTCTCCTGCGGTTTCCTCCAGTTTGGGAAGGGTCCGAGCTGCTACAACCACTTTCGCACCTTCCGCCGCAAACGCAAGGGCTATGGCTTTGCCTATGCCTTGTCCTCCACCCGTTACAACCGCCACTTTATTCTCTAATCTCGTCATGTCTTACCTCCTTTTTGTCATAATATTCAGAACTTACGTTTGTACTCTAACGGAATCCGTATCCTTTTATTCTTTTCCCTTAGTGCTTAATGGCGTAAATACGGTCGCACAAGCTGAGCCGTCTTCCCGGCGCAGGACGGGAACCAGTCTTTTTTCCTGGACCCCGGCCTTCGCCGGGGAGACGGCGGGCAGAGACGCCCGCCTTTGAAGATGACGGGCACGGAGGCCCGTCCCACGAAACAGGTTCGAGGCTTCGAGGCAGTCCTTCGTAGCCCGGGCCTCCGTGCCCGGATCTTGTTCTTTCCGGCACCAAACACGGCAGCGAGACGAAGACATGGGACCGTATTCAGGAAACCGAGCACTTGGACTGTCCCGGAATAAGCATTGCACATGGGCGGGCGTTCCGCCTTGTAGGGGCACAGCGTGCTGTGCCCGCACAACGAGAAGGTTCCTCGAGATTGAACCGTTTATTCTGAGACGAACACTTACCCTCCTCCCATTGCAATGAACGAGATTCCCAACATGTCACCTTCATTGAGTTTTGTGGCCAACATCTCCGGGAAGAAATTTGAGTCCATGCCGTTGACGGTAACTATAATGTCAGGGTAGACCTCGCCAAGCTCGACGTTCACAACCTTGACTTGCATGACCTCTTCCAGTGCGGTGAGGCACGATATGAGGCTCGGATTTCTTGCCTGAAGATCTATGCTGTCGACCTTTCGTTTGGCTCCCGTGAAGTTGGACTGCACCAAGATTTCCGTCATCGTTGCTAACCTCCTGCATCTACCGACGCTTACCGAACGTCCCGGCATACGCTGCAATGCGCTTTGCGTTTCACCGTGCGATAGGAAAAATTCATGGATATGCCGTTAAACAGAATCAGTCTCCCGAGCAGTGACGACCGGGCTCCCAGGAGAATATGGAGAGTCTCCATTGCCTGAATGCAGCCGACGATACCTGCGGCGGGACCGAGCACGGGAAGCGCGGAGCTGGGGGGAGTGAGATCGTGTGCTTCGTACATGCATTGGAGGCATGGCCCCTTTCCCGGCACCACCACCGACGCCGTGCCCCGTGTCCCGAGGACCCCGCCATGCACAAAGACCTTCCCACATCGGCAGCACGCCTCGTTCGCCATCATCCGGGCGGGAAAGTTGTCCAGTCCATCCACCACTACGTCGGCCTCGGCAACCAGACCCGGCAATCCTCCTTGGGCGATATCCTCCTCGATCCCCGTCACCTGAACCTCCGGGTTGATTTCTCGTAAGAGCTTCACGGCGACTTGGGCTTTTGCTATCCCGACATCTTCCGTAGTATAAAGCAGTTGCCTATTGAGGTCCGGCAGGTCCACCCTGCCGTTATCGATGATCACGAGTCTTCCGACACCCGCACGGACCAGGTACTGGGCGCAGACACTCCCGAGCCCGCCGGCTCCCAAGAGAAGCACGCTCGATCGGCCGAGCCTTTCCTGACCTTTCGGATCGAATCCGGGAAGAATGAGTTGGCGTGCATAGCGCTCCAGTCGGGCTGCGTCGTCAAGCTTGCCGGATTCCAACGGTTCTTACCTCTGTACTCCTGATCCTGATTTTCTTGTCGTACCGCGAAGATTTCTTCGGAGATCGGCTCCAACATTTCGGTTAAGTTGTCTTGGCACCTGGAGACCAGGAGCAACGTCCGGATCGCCTGCGTAGTACGATAGTACTTGCGAACCAAAGGTCGTGCGCGACGTCGGTGCCTGCAATCGCCATTTGGCTGCGGTTCTAACCGCCTCGGCGCGCCGTCATGGGTCACCTTGGATGAGATGACCCACAGATACGGCGTGCGCTTGTCAGGTGGACGGGTCCCTATTTATCCTTCGTCTGCTTCTTTTTCTCCTGTAGGGCCCAGTAGATCTTCTCCGGCGTCACCGGAAGGGTCTTGAACCAGATTCCCGTGGCATCCTTCAACGCACTGACCACGGCGGGCGGCGTGCTGACGATGCAGCCCTCGCTCGCCTCTTTCGCCCCAAAAGGTCCGTCCGGGTCATCCGTCAGTATGTCGATAACTTCCACACGAGGGACGTCGGTGGAAAGAGGCATCTTGTAATGGGTCAGGGTCGGATTTCTCGTCTTGCCCTCATCCATGAGGAACTCTTCGTACAGTGTTTGTCCGAGCCCTTGGATGGTCCCGCCATGGTTTTGGGAGTGGACATTGATGGGGTTCAAAGGGCGTCCGCAGTCATGGGCCAGAATGGTCTCCTCGCAACGTGAGACACCTGTCTCGAGATCCACCTGCACTTCGGCTAGTTGTGCCGTGAAGCTGTAGGAGGTGCCGGGGTTGCCGAGCCCTTTGTCCCAGTCGTACCGCTCCAAACCGTACCGAGAATATCCTCTTCCCATAATCACGGCGCCGGACCCTGAGTAACAGGCTATCTTCGCGAGCTTTCCAAACGGCATCGACTGATCTGGCCGACTCTTGATGAAGGCTTTGCGGTCCCGAAACATGATTTCTTCGGGCTGGACCTTCCATTCCCGGGCCGCAAACTCGGCGAGCTGACCCTTGATATCCTGAGCCGCTTTCACGGCCGCAGCACCTGCGAGAATGGTTACGCGGCTTCCGTAGCTCCCGGGGTCACAGGGCGTTACCGCAGTATCGACCCGTTTGATGTTTACGTCCTCCATGCGGAGGCCCAATTCTTCCGCGACCATTTGAACCAGCACGGTGTCCGATCCCTGACCACAGTCCGTGGCGCCTGTGAGATAGTTCACGGTCCCGTCCTCGCAAAGCCTCAGGAGTGCCGCGCAGGACTGATGCCCCAGTTGCCTGGCGCCGCCCAGGTAAGACGCTGCGGCAAGCCCCACGCCTCGACCGGATGCAGACGCTTTGCCCCGACGCTTCCAGGTGTCGGTATTCTTGAGCGTCTCGAGCCCTTCGGTAAGCCCGCAGCTTTTCACCGTCACACGGTTGATGGTCTCGTGTGGAGCTTTGACGGCATTCTTAAACCGAATGTCCATAGCATCGATGCCGAGTTCCTCCGCCATCATGTCCATCTGGACCTCGGCGGCGAAGCGGGTGTGGGTGACGCCGTGGCCCCGCATGGCCGCACTCACGGGGTTGTTGGTGAAAATCCGGTATGCGTCGTGTCTGAAATTGGGCAGTTTGTACGGCAGCGTCGTCATGGCTCCGGTCAGGTACATCGTCAGTGGACCGATCGCCGTATACGCGCCTCCTTCAGCGATGATCTTTTGCTGGAGGGCCAAAATCGTGCCGTCCTTCTTCATGCCCATTTTGCTGTGTATGATCATGTTGTGCCGACGTCGGGCAGTAGTAAGGACCTCCTCCATGCTGTACACGAACTTCACCGGCCGGCCGGTCCATTTTGAGAAGAGCACCGAACAGAAGTCCCCGGCTACGGAGTCGTTTTTCGTCCCACCGAAGCCCGCGCCCACGAAAGGCTGGATGATCCGGATTTTGTTCAGGGGCAGGTTGAAGCACGCAGCCAGATGGCGGTACACAAAGTACGGGCTCTGTTTGGCGCCCCACAGGGTAATACCGTTGGCGTCGTACATCGCGATGGCCGCGGGCGGCTCGAGATATCCGGTAATAACTTTGCCTGTCTGAAAACGATCTTCACGGACGATATCCGATTCAGCGAACGCCTTTTCCACATCCCCGTAATCCATGTGGAATTCCCAGCTCTGATTGTTCTCGACGTAATCGTGTATCGCCGGGGCTCCGGGCTTCATGGCCTCCTCCGGGTCGAACACCCCCGGAAGTTCCTCATAATCAACCTTGATAAGTTCGGTGGCCATCTCCGCCGTTTCCTCGTCGACCGCGGCCACCGCTGCAACCGCTTCAGCAAAATATCTCACTTTGCCGACTGCCAGGGGCGGTTCATCACGCGTCTGAGGCATGAACCCCCAGGTCCACCCGTTGAAGTCCTTCCCGGTACACACGGCCTTCACGCCGGGAAGGCTCTCCGCCTTGCTCGTGTCGATGTTGAGGATCCGCGCATGGGCGTAAGGACTACGAAGAATCTTGCACCACAACATCCCCGGAAACGAGAAGTCCGCTGCAAACTTGGCGTCGCCGAGTACCTTCTCAACAGCGTCAACACGGGGTATCGGCTTACCGATCACTGAATACTCTTGCATCACGACTCTCCTCCCTCGCTCATTTTTCCGGCGGCAGCCTCGATGGATTCAATGATGTTCGTGTAACCGGTGCACCGGCAGAAGTTTCCGGCAATTCCTTCACGAATCTGGTCTTCCGTGGGCCGAGGGTTCTTCTCGAGCAGGTAGGTCCCTGAGACAATCATTCCCGGCGTGCAGAAACCACACTGCATGCCGCCGTGCTCAACGAAAGCCTCTTGAACCGGGTTGAGTTTCTCTCTGGATCCGACGCCTTCCACGGTCACGACGGATTTTCCGTCCGCCTCGACCGCCAGAATGAGGCAGCTATTTACCGTGAGACCGTCCATGATGACGGTGCACGCCCCACACTCACCCACGCCGCAACCTTCTTTTGCACCCGTCAGGTGCAGCCTCTCCCGGATCACTTCGAGAAGCGTCTCCGAGGGGCGAACTTCAATCTTCTCCAGCTTTCCGTTTACGGTAACTTCGATCTGTTTCATCTGCAGTCTCCCGATGTTTGCGAAGTTTCTCCCGATGTTAGTGCCGTCTGAGCCTGTCGAATCGCCCTAGCCGTCAATACGCCGACCATGGCTCTGCGATAGGCGGCAGACCCTCGGATGGAGTCCCTTGGACTGCACTCTTCGGCCGCGGCTCGAGCTGCACGCTCAATATTCTCCTGTGAGAGCTGCGCACCTCGAAGCGTCGCCTCGGCGGTCAATGCCCGCATGGGAGTGGGTGCTACGGCTCCGAGACCGATCCGGACTTCTTCACACCTGCCGTCAAGCGCCGCAAGAGAGGCTGCGACGCCAACCACGGCCAGGTCCAAGCTCTGTCTCGGTGAGAGTTTGATATAGCAACTCCCGGGACCCGCTGTCGATTCCGGGACGAGGATCGCCGTGACGATCTCACCACGGGCAAGCGTATTCTGGAGGGGCCCGGTGAAGAAATCCTTCAGTGGAATCGTGCGCTCGCCGGCCTCGGAAGCACACCGAACGCTCGCGTCCAACGCGAGGAGCGCGGGTGCCGTGTCCGCGGAAGGAGCCGCGTTGCAAATATTTCCGGCAACCGTAGCACGATGTTGGATCTGCAAGGCCCCGATTTTCCCGGCCGCTGTGGCAAGCGCCGGATAGTGCTCCCAAATCAGGCACGAACGGGCAACCGAGTGCACGCTCGCAAGCGCGCCTATTGCAAGCCCTACGCCCGAATCGTATCGAATATAGTCAAGTTCCTGGATCTTCTTGAGATCAATGAGGGTCTTGGGAACCTCACCCTTGCGCCTCTTCATGTTCGGGATTACGTCCGTGCCGCCGGCAAACACCCGGTATCCGGTGCCGTTCGTACCCCGCATCATCTCCCAGAGTTCCGAGAGGCCTGCAGGTGACAGGTATTCGAATTCCGAGAGCCTTCGGTAAAAGGTTGTCATGGGCATCCTCCATGTAATCTGAATGCATAGTTCATTTCTGTTCCCCCGCATACCATTTCCGGCTTCGCGGCTTTGCCTTCTCTCCTCAGGTTAGGCCTCTTAGGCCCTCGGCTTATCACTTCCCCGTCAGGGGGACGCAGCCCAGGTTTACGGCGGATCATCTCGGTCAAACCTTTCATCTCGGGGATCACGACAGTTCCAATCGATTCCCCCGTCGGTTCACGTCTAGTATATAGACAGGTCTGTATATAGCAACGGCTAACATTAAATTGGGGCTGGATCTGCACTCCACGGCGTCACTCCTGTCGTGTCGGTCAGTCTTTCCGCTTCCTTCTCGTTTTCAACGGCTTTGCCGCCGATCGCGCTTCGACATCCTCACCCGGCGTTTCCTTTTGAGGCCCCGTCGGCGTCTGCTCCTGATAACCGAGATCATAGGATCGCCACGAAATGTCGGACTTCAAAAGTCCCGAGAAAAAAATCCTTTCTATTGTGTCAGTCAACTCCTCGATACTCTCCGGCCTGGAGTGATCAAACCAGTTGAATGTCCACATGACCATGCCAATCAGACTGAATGCCGCAAAGGTCTCGGACGTGTCCTTGACTTTTCCGTCTTTCTTGAGATCGCGAAGTGCTTGTCGAAGTAAGTCGAGAGGCTTGGTCCAAAGCTTGTGCACCCACGTCAAATGCTCCGGAGCAAGATACGCGGTTTCATTGATCAGCACCTTCGTATCCGGGTACAGGCAGACGGCTTTGGTGTACTCGTGAACAAAGATCCGGAGTCTGGCCAGCGGATCGTCTGCTTCTTCCATCCGAGCCAGTATGGGTTGAATTCGACTCTCCAATCTATCTTTATGAACCGAGAAAAGAATGTCTTCCTTGTCCTTGAAGTACCAGTATAACGTTGGCTTTGATATTCCCAAGGCTTCGCAAAGGTCGGTCGTTGACATGCCGTGGTAGCCCTTCTTCAAGAACAACTCCATAGCCTTTTCCTGGATCTCTTCCTTGCTGGTCCTCACGGGCTCCTTGCGTTTCTTCGCCGGGCTGTTACTTCGCGGTCGGCTGGTCACACTGGCTTCCTGACAAGAAAAAATTTAAGGTGCGTCCAGATCTGCAGTGTCTGCAAGACACCTGAATCCGAAGAGTCTTTAATAGCAACCGTTTGCGCGAGACTGAACTGCGTAGCGACACATAGCAGGGACGCATTGTTCCTGGTGCGTCACGATTTGCCGCGCAAGCTCGAATTGGTACTCGGTTCGGTCGCGTCAATATACACACCGATCTATATATTAACACCGTCGTTTCGCGTGTCAAGCATTTTTCTCGGAAGCCCATCCCGGTAGGAATGCCGGCTGGAAGGCATTTTCACAGCGCCCCTCGAAAGTTAACGCCGGCCACGTGATGAAGAAAATTCACAAGGAAGGTCGCGTAGTCCGTCACAATTTGCGTCATTTCCCCACAAACGGATGCAAAAGCCGGAATGGTTCACCGGGCTTCAGGCCGGCCCGGTAAACGCCTACTCTCAAACTCGATTGCGATGCAATGCTCAGCGCCGGTTCCACGGGGGGGCAAGCCTCAACGTCCATGTGGCGAGATCGAAGGGATACAGGGTCATCTGCTTTCCATTCCACCATTGGGAGGCTGTGCAGGGAAAAACGGCCACTCCGTCAAGCCCGTACGAGACCGGTCCCATCACGGTCTCGTACGTGTCGGCCAAGACCGCCTCCCGCACCTTTGCCCCGTCAAGGGTTCCCGCCTTTTCTATTGCTTGGAAAAGTATTTGACAGAGGGCATAGGTGGCCCCGATGGACACGGAGTAGGTGCCGAACTCTTCGTGGTACCGTTCGCCAAGCTGCTTTGAGCCCCAATACGGGTAGTCCATAGACCAGAAGCCGTCACAGAGTATGTACTGAGCGTCCTTGCCCATTGTTTTCCAGAATTCCCCTGACCACGTACCTTTCAATCCGTGGAAGTAGGGCACGCTATAGTCGTGTTCTTTCATCTGACGGACGAGGCGGACACAATCTTCGGTCGAGGCAAAGATCAGTATGGCATCGACATCCATCTCTTTGAGTTTCTTGATCTGCTTGGTATAGTCCTTTGAACCTACCGGGAGCGACTTGTCAAACGTGAACTTGACCCCGTGTTTTTTACCGACCGAGCGAAAAAGATCTGCAAAAGCCTTTCCATCGAAGGTATTCTCCATGAGGAGTGCAGGGTGTTTGGGCCTCTTCTCTTTGGGCAACGTGTTCCAGATCTGGAAGGGCACCAAAGCGGCCTGATCCAGCGAGAAGAAGAATAGGGTCGACCATTTGAATTTCTTGTCAAGCCATGGGGGTATGAGCGAGACGGATGCGTGGTAATATTTCTTGTTTTTCTCGGCAATCATGCAGCCCGGGATCACACCGAACGATGCAGTATTGCCGCCGAGAAGCATGTCCACTTTGTCGCCCCTGATCAACCGATCTACCGCGAGGGCGGCTTTCATGGGCTTGGACTCATCGTCACGTACGAGGAGTTTGACCTTAAGCTTCTTTCCAAACTCTCGCACAGGAATCCCGCCTTTTGCGTTGACGTCTTTAACCGCCTGTTCATACGACCATTTCTGTTCCTTTCCCGAGCCCGACAATGGGCCCGTCAACGGTAAATGCGCTCCTATCACAATCTCGGATGGTGCTTCTGCCAGTGAGATTTCAGGGCTATACAAACCGATACTCATCGATAGTACGATTGCTGCAACATAGACCGCCAATGCGGACTGCTTCATACCTACCTCCATACGTAAACGTGTCTGGACCTCCATCGGACGTCTCACTGCCAATGCGGGCTGCGTCGAGTATACTGGAGAATCCGAGTAGGAGTAAAGCAAGTACATTCACGGCAAACTCGTAATCCGAAACGTGGCGATCGGTTCTTGATGTGGCGTCAAGTGATTTCCAGCATGAACATGGCTTCTGATTTATCGTTTTTTAACACCGGCCTTTCCACGGAGAGGTGGTACGATCGCGCGTCGGCCGGTTCGGGTACGCCCTTCCCCCATACTTTACGAATTCCTGCGAAATACTAAGCCCGTACGGGCGGCAATCAAGGCTTTCCCGAACTTGGGCGGCTCGGGGAGATAGAAGAGGAACGGTAAGAGCCGGGACCCGAGTTCGGTCAATTGCCGGAGAGCTCGAATCGCCTTCTGACGGGAGCCGGCACAGACCGGGAACTCTCCTATCCTTTCGTCGTATATGCCAAGTGCCATAAATACTATCCTACGTTCGGGTGCGTCTTCGTTCCCAGGAAAATTCCACCGGCCCCCATAGGTGCTGACCTACGCGATACGCAACATTGATTCCAAATGGTTACCCCCCTTCCCTCTTGCCGTGTCCGTCAAGGGAGGGGGACCTTCGGCCCCAAGCCCGGCGGATTATCATGTTCCATTGTTAACGAGGGGGCTTGGCGGTTTACCAGAACACTACCTGAACAACCCCCTTCCCTCTTTTCAATTCTTCCTCCACCACAGTTCTCACACGCTGGTCACGCAACGGCTCCACTTCTGATAGAGGGATTCCGGACGAATTCTTTTCACACATCCACTTGACCACGAAGCCGGGCACGACGGCAAAGCGACATCCGTAACTACCGCAGCAGGCGGAGTCGACGGCTGCGTTTCCCATCGCGTACAGGATTTGTCTTCCGTCGATCTCTATGACCCCTTCTTCGTCCAACTCGTAGAAACCGCTAATGGAACGGACTTCCGTATTGAGCTCGTGCGAGTAGTCGCGTGTCATGCGGAGTGCCTTTCAAGGATGGTTCTCGAAAGTCGACGAGAGCGGTGCCCGAGATTCCCGCGGGATTGAGGGGCTGCAGGCCTGCTTTTCCTCCGTGCCTGCTGCGGGAATCGGATATCATTTCTAAGGGCTGCGTTAAGGCCCCACAATGGTAACCGATATGGTGGCTCCGCCGGGGGTGCCGCCGAGATTGTGTGCCAACCCGAGTCCCGGATTCTTCAGCTGTTTTTCGCCGGCTCGTCCGAGAATCTGGTTGTACAGCTCATATATCATCCTAAGGCCGGTCGCGCCTATGGGATGTCCGAAGCACTTGAGACCTCCGTCGACATTTACGGGAAGATCTCCGGTCAGCTCGAAGGTGCCGGCCTCCACGTCCTCCTTGAACCGCCCTCGGGGCGAGAACTGCAAATCCTCGTACACGATCGCCTCGGTAATGGAGAAGCAGTCATGGACCTCGGCCATACTGATCTCTTTTCGCGGGTTGCCGATACCGGCTTCGGCATATGCAGCCTGTCCGGCCCGGTACGTTTCCTTTACCGAAGTCCAATCGTGTTTGGGGTTCATGTATCCTTCAGAAGGTCCCACCGCTATTTGCATGGCCTTGATACGGACGGGATCCTTCTTGAAACTCTTGGCCATGTCTTTTCTTACCAGGATTGCCGCGGCCGCACCGTCACTTACTCCGCAACAATCCAGCAAGCCCAGCGGCCAGGCTATGACCGGTGCCTTGAGTACCTGTTCCACCGATATCTCTCTGCGAAAGTGTGCTTTCGGCGACATGGTGCCGTTATGGTGATTCTTGACCATTATCTTGGCCAGCAGGGTTCTGCCTTCTTCGGGAGTCAGCCCGTATTTGTTGAAGTAACTCGTAGCCATCATCGCGAAGTGACCGGGAGCGGTGAAGTTTCTGCTCCTGAAGGTGTTTGGTGCCGTGGATACCAGCCCCATTGCAATATCGTCCGTGGGCAGACCGCTGTAACCGGAATCCTTCAGCTTTTCAGCGCCAATTGCCAGCGCCACATCGCATGCGCCCGACGCGACAGCGTACGCCGCATTCCTGAATGCGTCGGAAGCTGTGGCACACATGTTCTCCAAACGGGTGACCGGAAGATAGTCCAGTTTCAGAGTCGTGGCAAGTGGTTGACTGGGAGCGGGGAGGTTGGACCAATAAGAGCCGATCCATGCCGCCTGAATGTCGGAAGGACCAACGCCGGCATCTTCATAGGCCTCATACACGGCCTCAATGACCATGTCGTCGAAGCTCTTTCCCCAGTTCTCGCCAAATTTCGTGCATCCCATCCCTACTATGGCAACCTTGTCTTTTATGCTTTCCATGTCGGGTTATCCTCCAGATCAAGCTCTAATGGTTGATGGAATCAGCTAATTGTCACTTCACGGAGTCCGAGGGGATTATCTCACAGGTCTGGACTTCCACCAGTACACGGTTATCCCTTGGGTCTCCCTGAACTTTCTGAACGTCATCTCCACCGGGGTGCCCACTTGGATCGCGGACACATCTCTATCGGTGACGTCCATCATGATTCGGCCGCCCTCCTCGAAATCGAGCACGGCTACGGTCGTAGGGGGATCGGGAGACACTGCGAGGTTGTCATGGGAGAAAGTCGCGACCCTCCCCAGTTTGTCCGCAAAGGGATAGTACTCAAAATCGTCTTTGGCCCGGCATTCCATGCAGATTCGCTGAACCGGGTACTGGACGGTTCCACAGTTGCCGCACTTTGAACCGTAAAGGGCCAGACCGCATTTTATGTCGCGGTGGAGGGCCACTGCGGAAGCGGGCTCTTCTCGAGGTCTATTGGGAGGTTCCTGATCCAGCAGGTTTCTCCAGCGCAGGTATTGTCGGTAAGAAGTCAACATCTTGGAATTGACCATCCTCGTGACAGGCTGCTTTTCTTTCATCTTTGCGATGTGCTCGGTGACGGTAAGGACCATGACCTCACAGCCGTCTCCGTATGATACCCAAAGCAGCTTGTCGCCGGGGTCGGCCTGCTCCAAGGCTGCGGCGACCAGCATAAGGGGATGCGCGGCTCCCAGATTTCCCACGGCGCCCCACAATGGGTCCGGTGCCTGACTTTTCGCATCGAGCCCAAGCTTTCGGGCTACTCCGGCAAGGTAACTCGGGTTGGGGGCTGAAATTACGGCTCGAGAGAAATCGCCGGCCGACATGTTGAACTCTTTGAGCGCCGCTGCAACAGCTTCGGGCACCACCTTCATGAACCCCGCCTCCCGAACGAACCGGTCCTCCCAGGAGCGTACGAATCTGTCCACAGCAGGCCGGTACACGTCGTAGATCTCGTTGTTCACCGAATAGACGTGGTCGATGGTTGCAATCGGCTCGGAGTCGCCGATCAGCAGTGCCGCGGCACCGTCGCCAAACTCCATTTCTTTGGCTCCGTTGGGTTTCCCCAAACGAAGATCCGACGCGGCCACGAGGAACGGGCCCCCACCCCCGTTCACGGCATCCAGAGCGGCCCTGACGGCATTTGTTCCGGATCTGAGGCTGCCTGAAACGTCACTTGTGCGGGCCGTCGAGTTAAGATCAAGTGCCGCCCCTACCAATGCAGCGGACTGCTTCTCCGCGTACGGAAATGTTGTGGACGCGAAGCAGAGTCCTCCCACATCGGCCCTGTTGATGCCCTTGAGGCACTCTCTGCACGCTTCAACGCCCATGGTAACGGTGTCTTCGTCAAAGTTTGCCACCGCCTTCTCTCCAGGCACCCTGAACCCGCCCCAGAATTTGGCAATCTCTGCCTTGTCCAATCTATGAAACGGCACATATACGCCGAATGATGTAATACCAACCATGTTGACCTCCGCTCTCGCGTCCCTCGGTGAGTAGTGCGTTTGCAGGTCCGCCGCCCCTCTGTCCGGCAGCTGAGCCGGCAATAACCTCAAGCACTCATTCTTGTTCCGATCTCATTATCCTTTTCTTTGTCAAACGGCCTATGAGACCATGCGGTCCCGGCCCTCCCAGAATTTGGCCCTAATGGTCTTCTTGTCCAACTTTCCGAGGTTTGTGACGGGAATTGTGTCCCAGAATTCAATTGTCTTGGGCGCCATCATGCTCCCTTTGCGCTCCTTCACGAAGCCGATCAACTCTTCTTCCGAAGCGGATTTCCCTTCATGCAGTACGACAATGGCTTTCACCTCCTCGCCCCATTTCTCGTGAGGTATTCCGATCACCGCAGTGCCCTTCACCGCCTCATGCTCGAACAAGGCATCCTCAATCTCCCGCGGGAAGATATTGAATCCACCGCTGACAATCATGTCCTTCTTTCGATCTACAATGTAGAGAAACCCCTCTTCGTCGAGCCTGGCGATGTCTCCCGTGTGCAGCCAGCCGTCTTTGATAGTTTCCCCCGTTGCTTCCGGATTCTTCAGATAGCCGTGCATCATGTTGGCGCATCGAACAACGATCTCTCCGGACTCCCCCAGCGGCACTTCCTTTCCGCCGTCGTCCACAATCTTGACTTGAGCATGAAAGGTCGGTCTTCCCGCGGAACTGAAGATTCTCCGTTCTTTCTCAGGGTCGTCGATTATGTGCTCCTCCCTGGAGAGCGCACTGATGGTCATGGGTGCCTCAGTCTGGCCGAAAAGCTGTGTCATGATAGGGCCGAACGTGTTGATCGCCTGCTTCAAACGTTCGGGAGCAATGGCAGACGCCCCGTAGATGATGTTGCGAAGGCTGCTCAGGTTGTATGAGCCCAGACCGGGATAATCCAAGAGAACGTAGACCATGGTGGGGACGAGGAAGGTCGAGGTAATCTTCTCTTTCTCAACGGATTCGAGAAAAGCTTTCGGATCGAAATGATCCAGAATCACGCAACGTCCCTTTCTCAACAGTACCGGAAGCATCAGGCAACCGCCTGCGTGTGTCAGCGGCGTCATATATGCGAATACGTCATTCCAACCAAAGCCGAATTCGAGCATTTCAATCAGAATCGTATACACCCATGCTCTGTGAGAGAGCATCACGCCTTTCGGCCTGCCCGTCGTCCCACCCGTGTAGTAGATGCCCACGAGATCTTCGGGATCCATATCTACTTTGCCGTACGTGGGAGCGTGAGTCCTCATGAGTTCACGTAAGTGCAGGTGGCCCTCTATAACGGGAGCGGAGTCTCCAACGCAAATGAAGTTCTTGACGGTTTCCAGACTCGGCATCATTTCTTTCACCCGGTTCGCCATTCGTTCGTGGTAGACGAGGGTGCTGCATTCCGCCTGCTTCATCATGTAGACGTGGTCGCCTGAACCGAGGAGCACCGCCAATGGAACCCGTACGCAACCGGCCTTTGCAACGGCTATTTCGCAGAAGATGTAGTCGGGACAGTTTGCCATCAGGAACGCTATCCGGTCGCCTTTGCCCAGCCCCATGCTCTGTAACGCATTCACCAGGCAGTCTGCATTGCGGCCCATTTCCGAATAGGTGTAGGAGAGGTCGCCAAACGTAATGGCAGTGTTGTCTCCAAAGGATTTCACACAACGATCATAAAGATCTCCAACGGTCATTGCTATCATTGTCTCACCTCTGATTCCTGCAGCCCGGCGTTCCGGGCCCCAATAGCAGTTCGGGAACTACCGTGAAGCGGGTCATTCCGGTATCAGGCCTGAAGAACGGTTATGCTGCAT
Organism: Desulfomonilaceae bacterium; assembly: GCA_963675835.2. Taxonomy (GTDB): domain Bacteria; phylum Desulfobacterota; class Desulfomonilia; order Desulfomonilales; family Desulfomonilaceae; genus JAVHLK01. Next base: position 281,060 of record CAXXIU010000023.1, on the reverse strand, counting down.
GCATATTCCTCTGTTGACACCACTCCGCCTCCGTTCTCGGCCAATGCCGTCCGGGCACCCTTCACCTGCCTCGGTCCCGCTTCTCCTCTCAACTGGGTGACTAGTTCGTAGAGCATGGACAATCCTGTAGCGCCTACGGGGTGGCCCTTGGAAACCAATCCCCCGGAAGTGTTAATCGGCAAGCTCCCATCCAGTCTTGTGGCGCCGGATTCAATGAATCTTCCTCCCTGACCGATGGGGCAGAAACCCATCATCTCGGCCTGATAGATCTCGCAGAATGAAGTGGCATCATGCACCTCCGCGACATCGACCAGCCCGGGCTCCATGTCCGCCATCTTGTAGGCTTTGTCCGCCGCCCATTTGCTCAGGCCGGGATCTGAGATCTTGCGATGCCTCCCCGACGCCAGAACACTCGCAGCCACTTTCACCGCTCTATTCCGTGTTTCGGACGGCAGGCCCTTCAAGTAATCCTCGGAGCACAGAATAGCCGCGGCTCCCCCGTCCCCGATGGGTGAACACATGGACCTGGTGAGGGGATAACTGACGACGTAGTCTTCGAGAACCTTTTCCACCGGCACATCGAAGCGGTATTGAGCCTTGGGATTGAGCGAACCATTGTAGTGGTTTTTGGACGCCGCCAAGGCAATCTGTTCTCGGGTCGTGCCCCATTTCCACATATGCCAACACGCCTGCATGGCATAGGTGTCCATGAATACCGTGTGGCCGGGAGCAAATGCGAATTCACGCCCGCACTCATCGGCAACTGCCCGGTATTCGACGATAAGCCGCTCCTTGTCGAGCCGGTCGATCCCATGCTCGTACGCGGCGATCACCTTTTCCATGTCCGGGTGATAGAACTTGTCCACGCCGATCGCCAAAGAAACCTCACACTGGCCGCTCAGGATGTCCTTCCACGCTCCGTGAAACGCCATGGAAGCACTGGCACACGCGCCTTCAACATTAATGATGGGGACCAGTTCGGGAAACAGGCCTTCTTCGACCAACGGCGACATGGACACATGCCCGCGGATCAAGTCCTGTTCCCAGAGGGTGCCCATGGAGCAATTGGAGAACCAACAGAATTCAAGATCCGAACCGTTCTTCATGCCCGCGTCTTCGAGAACGCCCAGGTAGGCATCTCGCGTCAGGTCCTTGATCGACTTGTCCTGCCACTTCTGAAACGTGGTACTGTACGATCCGATGATGTAGACGTCTCTTAACCTTTTCATAGGGCACACACTCTCTCCCGGCCGTGCCGGGCACCGTTGAAGAATACGAGTCCGAGATGCGGGAACAGTCACGAAGCCACCCGGTTGACCATGACTCCGGCTCGATCAACCCTTCATGTATTTTTCCTCATTTTCTTGTCGTACAGCGAAGATTTCTTCGCAAATTGGCTCCTGCATTGTGGTTTGGTTGCATGCGGCGCCTGGGGATCAGGAGCAATGTCCGGATCCCCTGCGTAGTACGATGGTAATCGCGAAACTCAAGGTCGTTCGTGACGCCGTTCTTTGCAATCGCCATCCGGTTGCGGTTCTAACCGCTTCATGTGGAACATCATGATGTAATCGAACGACATCACCGATTCCCCTCGCTGGTTGTTAACCGTGTATCGCCACGTCTGAACCCCTCGCTCCGGATCTTTCGTCGGCTTCTTATCGATGACCTCCACCTGCACAGTGATCGTATCGCCGATCTTCACGGGTGCGGTCATTCTCAGATTGTCGGCACCCAACCAGGCAATTGCCGCATCGCCGCCGAATCCCGCCATGCTCACGAGCCCTACGGCCATGGCGAAGATCAGGGGACCGTGAGCAAGCCTTTCTCCGAACCGGCTTTTCTCTGCGTACTCTTTGTCCATGTGAAGCGGGTAGAAATCCATTGTGAGACCGGCCCAGTTAACCAGATGCGCCTCGGTCACCGTTATGGAACCCGTTTTATATACGTCGCCTATATTGAAATCATCCCCATATTTGGTGTGCTCCATGATGCCTCCGTCTGATGATTTGGTCCCCACCGTCGCCGGTCACGCGGGCTGGTCCTCTGTGGATAAATGCGGTGACATATTCTTGAGAACGCGCCACAGTGTCCCAGTGGGACGGGCATCTGAAACTGTCTCAAAATTCCGGAAACCGACAAAAGCGTGCCACGATTCTCCCAGATCCTCGGTTATTGAGACACTTTCATCCAGCCCGTCGACAGGCGAGACGCCTGTCCCGCCAACCCTGCCGGGCGCTCCAGGAGAAGAGACCGGCACGGAGGCCGGCGCTACCAAGACAGGGCCGGCTTCCGTTCATACGTCACCGTACTTCCCCCGTGGAAGGCTAGTCCTTCGCAGGGCGGAACTTGGGTAAAGTGAATTCATCGTCCAATTTCTCAAAGGTTACTTGTACCGGCATGTCGCATTTCACATCCGCCGGGGAGCAGTCGACGATATTGCTCAGCATGCGGACTCCTTCCTCCAGTTGCACCACTGCCACCACGTAGGGGACATCGTTCACAAACGCTGAAGGAGGGTTGTTCTCAACAACCGTGTACGAATAAACGGTGCCGTTTCCCGATACGTTCACCCAGATCAGATTGTCGGACATGCAATGAGGGCAAACCATCCTCGGGTAAAAGATATGTTTCTTGCAGTCCTCGCATTGCTGAAGGACGAGTCTTTCTTCCCGCGCAGCCTCCCAGAACGGGCGCGCCCACTCGTTGACTATCGGAACCGGTTTTCTGGCTATTTCCATATGTTCCTCCATGGCTTTAGGCTGTCAACAAGCCACAACGAATCATGAAAGTCCTTGCCTGTCGTTAGACCCTCCGGGGCTTCGCCTCGGAGATGGGATTATGAAGAGCGCTCAACGCGCAACCATTGGCGTCAAATCAAAGCCGGTCGGGACGGTCCGATTATTACTATTACGACGTCCCGAAGCGGCACGCGATGTTAGCCGGGCCTTTCAAGGCCCGGAAACGGTACAGCCGACCATCCACGAAGAGTCCTGAAGGGACGCCGGAATGCACCGTCCCTTCGGGACGGAAATCCTGTTTGAATTCTTCCTTCTTTCCGGGGGATGAATCCCCCGGCTAAATTCGTATGTGCCTACAGCACATTAAGATCGCTCAAGTTCCACCCGTAGGGCGGGCTGTGCCCGCCGTCTTCACGGCGAACATCCTGATCAGGTGTCGGAGATCTTTCATATCAATGCACCTCTCTAGGGAATCTCCGTTCCCAGGACCGAGACCTGGGCGTCCATGTATGTACCGCCCGTGCAGGTCTCCACTGCGAATCGTACTCCCGGCACTTGCCGGTCGCCTGCCTTGCCCATGAGCTGCCGTGCCGCTTCCACCACCAGCGCCACACCGCCGCCCGCTCCAGTGTGACCCTGGGAGAGCATTCCTCCGTTGGTTGTGGTAGGAAGTCGACCACCCGGCCAGGTTTCTCCTCTTAGATGAAGCTCCCCTGCTTCGCCTCGCTCGCAGAAGCCCAGTTCTTCCATGGTGATAATCTGATAGATGGGATATGAGTCATAGATTTCGGCAACATCTATGTCCTTGGGTGTCAGCTGCGCTTCCTCGAAGGCACGTTTTCCCGCCTCGGCCCAGCCAAAGCGTGTGATGTCCGGTTCTTGAGAGAAGACGAAGTGCGTCACTTTCGCTCCTTCACCCAGCAGGTACACGGGACGGTCCGTCATGTCTCGGGCCCGTTCCGCCGAGGTGAGAATAAAGGCGGATCCCCCGTCAAAGAGCATGTTCGACTGTTTGGCTCTCAGCGGTGTTGAAAGCATCTTGGAGCTCATTACTTCCTCAATGGTAAGCGGCTTTCTGAACTTGGCGTTGGGGTTGAGTTCGGCCCATTTCCGGTTGGACACACAGACTGCGGCCATATGTTCGTCGGTGGTGGCGGTCTCGTATTGATAGCGTGTGGTGGTGAGAGCGGCTATGGAGGAATAATGCTGACCGTAGGGCACTTCCCACTCTGCTGAGATTCCTGCCGTGGAGAACAGATCGATCCCTCCCTGCAGGCTTACGCCAGTTCCCAGTCTGTCGGCATGAACACAGAGAACATACTTGGCTACTCCCGTCTCAATGAGACTTCCGCCCAGTTTGAGGAAACAGCTGCCGCTGGATCCGCCCGCAAATATCTGACAATTCGTTGTGGCATTGTACAGACCCAGTTCTTCGGCAATTCTACAGGTCACCAGCTCCGTGTTGAACTGCGGGCTGTACAAAGCGGCCGTCGGCATAACAAAGTCTATCTCATCCTTGCTTATGCCGGCGTCCTTGATGGCCAGCCCGGCTGATTCGATGGCGTGATAGATTGCGGCCTTCTCCGGAAATCTGCCTGTGGGGACTTCGCCGATCCCAACGATGGCCGTTCTACCTCTCAGGCTACTCATAACCGTCTCCTCTATATGGTTCTTTTTTTTTGGGGGAATCCTTTAGTCGCGTATGAGCACCAACGAGCCGCCGGCTTACAAACCCAACTGCTTGCCGATAATGTTCTTCTGAATCTGCGATGTTCCGCCTCCTATGGAGTATATGAGCGAATCTCTCAGGAACTTCTGGGCGTCATACTCCATGGTGTACCCATACCCGCCGAGGATTTGCACACCGTTCAACGCGATTCTCTTGACCATTTCCGCAGCGTAGAGCTTGGACATGGAAGTTTCTGCGACACAGTCCATACCCTGAATTTCCTTCCACGCGGCGTAGTAGGCGAGTCTCCTGGCAGCCTCCAATTCGGTGGCCATTTCCGCAAGCATGTGTTGGATCGACTGAAACCGGCCTATGGGTTGGCCGAACTGTTCACGCTCCTTTGCATACTTGAGGGCATAGTCGAACGCGCCTTGTGCGATGCCGATCGCGCAGGAGGAGAGTACGAGACGCTCCTTGTTCAACAGCCTCATCATCTGGTACCAGCCCTTGTTGAGAAATTCCTCGCCGCCTAGAATCATATGCGTGGGAACTCTTACGTCGTCGTACGAAACGGCGCACGAGTTGGAACCCTTGTGGCCGAGCATCTTGATCGGGCTTGCGCTGAATCCCTCGGATTTACCGTCGACCAGGAACACGGTGATACCTTTGGTGCCGGGCCCGCCGGTTCGGGTGTTGGTGACGATGATGTCCGCTATGCCCGCGCCGGAGATGAACATCTTGTTTCCGTTTATGACATAGTTCCCATCCTTGGCTACAGCTTTGGTTGTGATGCTAACAGCGTCCGAGCCCGAGTTGGGCTCGGTAAGCGCGTAGGCGAATTTCAGCTCTCCTTTTGCGAGCTTTGGGAGGTACTCTCGCTTCTGTTCTTCATTTCCGTTGACTCCGATAATGTGGTTCCCGTAGAGAATGATGTTTCCCGCGGCCCACGAAAGTACCGGTATTCTCTTGGAGATTTCCTCGAAGAAGATCATCTCGTCGATAACGTTGCCGCCCTGTCCGCCGTACTCCTCAGGGATATTGATACCCATAAACCCCAGATCACACAGCTTTTGGAGAAGCTCTTGGGGGTACTCCTCCTTATCGTCCACCTCTCTGGCTACCTCGGGAGGTATTTCTTTCTCCACAAAACGGCGCACCGTTTCCCGCAACATTTCTTGTTCTTCAGTGAACCGAAAATCCATTGTGTTCTCCCTATGTTCGTTGCCCCGGCTCAAGGAATGCAATTATGATCATTACGATGAAGCGGTTGAAACAGTCTTTCTCAGAGCCTCGCATGCGGCTCCGTAGTCTCGGACCATTTCCTCAATCACCTCGCCGGCGGGCTTCATTTCCTCGGTCTGGGCTACGCTCTTTCCCGCGCTCCACAGATCCAACCATTTCTTGGATCCAAGTTCCGGTCGGGTCTCGAAATCCTTTATGCTGTCGGCAATCCAGGTCGCGGGATTGTCGGTAATTCGATTGGTGCAAACAATCTCATTGGGACCCGCGGCGATGACCGCATCCTTGTACGCCTGCTTGGCCCTTGATTCTGTTGTGGCGACAAGACGAGTGCCCACAACGACCGCGCACGCCCCTACTGCAATGGCCGCGGCCATTTGTGCGCCGTTACTTATTCCTCCGGCTGCCGCCACAGGGAGGCCGACCTTTGAGACTAAATAGGGCACCAATATGATGGTCGGTACGGTTCCGCAATGTCCGCCTGCGTCGGACGCCACGGCGACCAATCCGTCCACGCCTCGGTCTCGCGATTTCAATGCCTGATCCAAGGAAATGACATCGGCAAAGACTTTCCCACCGTTGGCATGTACGTCTTTGAGAATAAGTCTCGGATCGCCCAATGATGTGAGAAAAAACTTCACCCCCGCGTCGAGACAGATTGCGAGCTGGTCTTTCCAGGGGAATCTTCCAGACAGATGAATATTTACTCCGATCGGCTTATCGGTTTGATTTCGAATGGTTGTCAATGCCGCATTGAGATCGTCCAGGGTACGGTAGTTGGGTAAAGGAAACGCCCCCAGACCGCCTGCTTCCGAGACGGCCGCGGTCAGTTCTTCGTAGGAGACCAAAAACATGGGCGCACCAATGATTGGGTAAGCCACATCGAACATCTTAGTGAATGGGGTCTCGATAGTTGTCATTCAGAGAATCCTCAAGCAGGAACGCCGCATTGAAATCGTCTCCGAAAACCTTAGTGTTTTCTCGGGGCATAGGGCGCAACAGAGTGATACGGTCGAGACGCCTGCGCGCGACCATTGAGTGTTTGTACCGGGAACTCAGCGCAACGGTTCTTCGTTACTTCCCGTTATGTACCGGCTCTTATCGCAGTTTCGTCATCCGGGATCGCTTCATGGGAGACTCGGGATCGAGCAGTCTCATATGAGACTGCTCAAAACTTCCGTCATTACTTTACTTCTGTGGCGTCTTTGGTTCCTTGAGCGGGTCTTGAATCTCAAACCGCTTCTTTTTCGCGTCAGCCCTTAAGATAAGGCTGGAGAAACTGGACACGTGACGCTTCGGCCCGAAAGTCATGTTGGGGCAAATGCCGCCCATGTTATAGTCTTTCATGCTCTCCAGGCCCTTGACGTACGAATCAGGAGTCAAATCCTTTCCCGCCTTGCGCAGTCCTTCAATCGCCGCTGCAATGTAGCCCCATCCCGCAAGGTACAGGTAGTCGGGGTACATCGGATTTCCCAGTTCCTTTTCATAGTTCCCGTATTTCTTGTTGACCTTTTCAGCCGTCTTCATACCCGGTACGTCCACGTGCTTGGGTACGTAAGGCGTCACAAGTAGATATCCGTCCGCCATGTCGCCTGCCAACGCAAACAGAGGCGGGACGCCTGTGGTATTGTTGGACATCAGCTTCACATCCCATGCCAACTTGGCTCTTTGCTTTATGATTGCAGCCGACTGGGGAAGGTACGTCCACAAGATGATCCAATCGACATTCGCTTCCTTCATGGCGTTCATGTGCGGGGAGAAATCTATTGTACCCATTTTGTACGGGGCGGTTTTTGCGATTTTCGATTTCGCGAATTTCGCGGCTGCCTGAGCCCCGGCGAGCCCCTCCCTTCCAAATCCGTCGTCCTGATAGATCATACCGATCTTTGCCTTGGGGTTTTGCTCCAGGATGTACTCCACTGCTCGGCATGCCATGCTGTACTGAACGGTATGGGGTACGAAGACCCATTTGTTTCCGGGATCGAAAAACTTCTTGTTGGCTCCGTGAGGCATCAAGACGCACCGGTTTTCTTCGCATAACGGCAGGATGGCGCTGGCCCCTGCGGATCCCAGATTAAAAGCCACTGCAAAGACACCGTCCTTGAGAATTACCTTTTTCGCAGCCTTCATGGTAGTGTTGGGCATAATTCCGTTATCCTCGACGACGAGGTCGATCTTCCTGCCGTTGATCCCACCCTGGTCGTTGATCCAAGCTACGTATTGCTTGAATGCGTCCGATATGGGCTTCCCGGCGTACTTACCCGGGCCGGAAAAGTCCACAAGGCAGGCCAGCTTAACTTCCTTGTCGGTTACCCCGCGTACCTCGGCGCCAAGTACCAAGGAAACCATGAGGCACAGCAGACAGGCGGCTAAGGCAGATACTATTAGAATTCTTGCTCTCATCACATTCCTCCTGGACAGTTGAGGCTTAGTCATGCTCCATCCGCGACCGAAGTCATAGCCGATGAAACCCTTTTCCTTCCACCGATCGTTGATCGGGTTCAATCCATTAGTACTTGAAGGGCCACGTTTTCCAGTACAGCTTTGCTCGTCTATAAATCCCGGCAAGGCCCTGAGGTTCGAATAGGAGTGCCAATACGACGATCAAACCGAATATTCCCAGCTTGAGGTCAACTATGAGTCCTCCGAGCGTTGGATAGCTGTCCCTGACCATGTCGGTTGCATAGACTATCCCATGGGGAATCCCGGTAATGAGTATGGCCCCCAACACCGATCCGAGTACCGACCCCAGGCCGCCCAATATAATCATGGCGATATAAGCGATGGACAGTGACAGATCGAAGCTTCCCGGCACAATCCACTTTTGGTAATGAGCAAGAAGCGCCCCGGCCACCCCCGCATAGAAAGAGCTGATGCCGAAGGCCATTACCTTGTACTTGGCTATGGGAATACCCATGGCTTCCGCAGCTATATCCCGGTCTCGTATGGCGACGAAACATCTACCGACCTTGCTGCGCACGATATTCTTTGCACACAGGACGGCCACGGCTGCGAATGTGACAATGAAATAGAAATAGTCCTTCTCGGTGCGTATCACGTACCCGCCGATGGAGATCCGGTCAATAGCCATGCCCATGTCGCCCTGCGTCAAATCCCAGTGAAACAGCACGTATTCGATTATGAAGCCGAAGGCAAGGGTGCCCAAGGCGAGGTATAAGCCCTTGAGACGCAGAGCGGGAATCCCAACGATCATTCCCAGAAGAGCAGCCATGATTCCTGAAAGGGGCAGGGTCACAACGAAGGGCAGATCGAACTTCTGACCTGCCAGCGCGGTCGTGTAAGCGCCGATGGCAATAAATGCGCCGTGGCCCAAGGATATCTGCCCGGTGTATCCCACCAACAGATTCAGGCCCAATGCCCCAATAACCGCAATGGCCATCTCGTTGAGTATGCTCAGCTGGTATCGGGACAAAAAGAGCGGACAGGCAAGGAGCAGCGCTATGAATATCGCGAGCCATATCTTGACCCACTGCGTTTGAAGCAAAGCCATATCTTCTTTGTAACTGGTGCGAAATGTACTACCCATGGTTTTGCCCCTTAGACTCGCTCCACTTTCTCGCGCCCGAATATGCCGTGAGGTCTGATCATGAGGACGATGATCATAATTGCAAAGGCTGCAACTTCCTTTACATCGCCGAAATGAAACCCCGCGATGACCAATCCGCTCAGGTAATTCGCTGCAAGGCTCTCCACAACGCCGATGATTGCGCCCCCGATTATGGCTCCCCTGATACTTTCCATGCCTCCGAGAATGGCAGCGGCCATGGCTTTGATGCCCGTATGGCTCATGGCCAGGCGTACAAAGCTCTGATCGGCAAGCAGAACCCCTGCGACAACGGCCACAAGGGTCCCGATGGCCCAGGCGGTCATGTAGATTCTCTTGACATTGATCCCCATGAGACCGGCGGTGTGGGGATCTTCCGCTGTTCCCTTCATGGATATGCCCAATAGGGAACGATTGAAGAAGACTGCAAAAGCAAGGAACAGGACAATCGATATGCCGATGGTATAGACGGAACCCTGGGAAACAATGATGCCGCCCATAACAAAGGTCTTGTCCGTGAAAGGCGCTCTGATTGCGTATACGTCGTGTCCCCAGATGAGACCTGCCAACGATGTCAGGATACTTGCAAGGCCCACGGTGATCATGATGGTGGAAAATATGGGCTCGCCAACCATCTTTCTGAAGAACAGGATGTCAATGACGGCTCCAAGGAGGCCGCCCAAGAGCACCGCTATGGCAACGGCGCCGATGTACGGGACGCCCAGGGAGGTCGAGAAGGTGTAACAGATAAAGGCTCCCACCATGGCCAGTTCACCTTGGGCAAAGTTCAAAATCCCTGTGGACTTGAAAATGAGCACGAATCCCAGAGCCAACAACGCGTAGATCGATCCGGTTGACAATCCGTTGATGATGATTTCCAGGATCTTCTCCATGGGCCACCACGTTTCCCGATTCAGTTGTGGGACCGGAACCTACCCGGCCCGGTACATCTCATCGATCTCTTGCCGAAATCTCTTGGCAATGACCTTTCGCTTTACCTTCTGGGTTGCGGTCAACTCTTCATCATCTTGGTCAAGTTCCTTTTCCAGGATTCTGAACTTCTTAACGGTCTCAACGTTGGCAAGTGTTTCGTTGACCCGGTTGATCTCGTCGCGAATAAGTGTATGCACGGCCGAGTGAGTAGCCAGGCTTCTATAGGTGGTGTAGGCAACCTTGGCATTCTGAGCCCAGTTTCCCACGTTCTCATAGTCGATTTGTAACAGGGCCGTGAGGTATTTCCGACCGTCGCCGATTACAATGGCCTCTTTGATGTACGGGCTGCATTTCATTTTGTTCTCGATTTCCGACGGTGATATGTTTTTCCCGCCGGAAGTGATAATGATATCTTTCTTGCGATCCACAATCATGAGTTGGCCGTCTTCGTCAATTTGGCCAATGTCTCCCGTGTGCAGCCACCCGTTCTTGATAGTTTCTCTCGTAGCTTCTTCATTCCTGTAGTACCCGGAAAAGATGGAATCGCCTCTTACGAGTATCTCTCCATCCTCGCCGAGCTTTATCTCCAGGCCCAGGCACGGTTCACCCACCGTTCCCTGCTTGATTTCATGGAGCGGTCCCGAGGTTGCGCCGCAGGTTTCAGTCATGCCGTACATTTCAACGGTCGTGATGCCCAATGAACGGAAGAAGTCAAGCACTTCGGGAGCGATGGGCGCCCCGCCGCTCATGGCGCAGCGGCAGTCGAGAAGACCTATTTTGTCTCTTACCGGCCGAAAACAGCACAGCCAGCCGAGGGCATACAAAGGCAGCAACCGGACCGGCAGGCCTTCGCGCTTCATTTTGTAGAATGCCGCTTTCCTTCCGACAGGTTCAAACAGACGGAATATAAACCTCTTCAATGGTGTGCTGTCTTCCAGCTTGATTTGTACGCCGGAGTAGAGCTTTTCCAGTATCCTTGGAACTGCAGCGAAGAAAGTAGGAGAGATCTCGCGAATGTTTTCCTGAACAGTATCAATCGATTCAGCAAAGTTGATTGTATATCCAAAGACCAACGGCATGGCCATGGAGAGATTGCGCTCAAAAATATGGCAAAGGGGCAGATAAGACAGCAGCGTATCCTGATGAGTGAAATGCAACACGGGCTGAAGACAGTTGGCCACCTCGTGGATAACGTTCCTGTGCGAGATCATGGCCCCTTTGGGAGGTCCCGTGGTACCTGAGGTGTAGACGATGAACGCGACGTCATCCGGATCTACCTCCTCCACCAGCTCGGCGAACTGCGTCGGCCGCGTTTCTTCAACTGCGCGACCCAATTGCTCAACAGCACTATAACTGATGATCAGTTCATCTTCGTAATGACGCATTCCCTTGGGGGAGACGACGATCATTCTCTTAAGTAAGGGAAGCTCTTCCTTCACTGCCAGGACCTTGTCGGCCTGCTCTTGATCGGTGACCACGACAAATGTGGACTGTGAATGATCCAAGATGTACTTAACCTGTTCGGCTGAGTTGGTTGGGTAGATACCGACCGAGATTCCCCCAAGGGATTGGAACGCGAGGTCCGCGTATAACCATTCCGGGCAATTTTCTCCCAGTATTGAACCATGCAGGCCGCGTACCATACCCAGTTCAGTGAGCCCCAGACAGAACAGTCTTGTCTTCCGGAGATAGTGCCGCCAGGAGACCTCTTGCCAGATACCTTTGAATTTGTAGCGGAGCGCCGTACGATCACCATACTTGTGAGCGTTTTCCATCAGAAGTCTCGGCAAGGTGGTATTCACTCGGTTCATGGATACTTCTCACTCACGTGGAGGGTTCCAGGGGGCTACGTATCTTAAAGCCCGGTAACCGGACTTGAAATGTCCGTCATGGTATCCGACAACAGCTGCGGCCCCCGGCCTACCACTGTCTCAACGGAGGCGCAAAATCTTTATAGGCTCAGGTCTCAGGTTGCCTCAGGGACGCGGACGTACTAAAACGTCTCTTGTCGTTCAACTATGTGGCAAAGATGCGTAGCGTTTGAGGCTCCTAATGCTTTTCCTCTCCAAGGTATGCATTGATCACCTCCTGGTTGACCGCAATTTCTCCCGGGGTTCCTTCGGCAATCTTCACCCCGAAGTTCAGGACCGCGACTCTATCGGATAGATCCATGACTACTCCCATGTCGTGTTCAATGAGTACAACGGTGATGTCCATCTCCTCATTAATGTCCAGAATGTATCGAGCCATGTCCTCCGACTCTTCCAAATTCATGCCGCTCACCGGTTCATCAACGAGCACAATCTTAGGGTCCATGGTTAGGGCACGAGCCAGTTCTACCCTCTTACGTACACCGTACGGGAGTACTCCCACCAGGCTCTTCCTGTGCTTTTGTAAGTCGAGCATTTCAATGACATCCTCGACCTTGTCGCGACACTCGATTTCGTTCTTCGCACATCTTCCCATGAAGATTACGGCGTCAAGCAAGCCATAGTTGAGCAAGTGCGACCGAGAGGACATGAGATTGTCAAGCAATGTCATGCCCTGGAACAATTCCACGTTTTGGAAGGCTCTTGCAATGCCGAGCCTCGCGATTTTGTGGGGCTTTAGTCCTCGAAGCTCATGCCCCTGAAAGGTAATACTGCCTGACTGGGCCCTGTAGATTCCGCTGATGCAATTGAAAAGCGTGGTCTTGCCTGCACCGTTGGGGCCGATGATCGAGAAGATCTCCCCCTGGTTGACGTTGAGCGAAACCTCTGTTACGGCACGTAACCCTCCGAATGCCATATTCAGGTTCGATACGCTCAGCAGCGATGTGAAGTCTTGTGTCACGATAACCACCGTTTTCGTCTCTTGTAGTGCTTGACCTCTCTGAAACTCTTCCTTGCACCTATTTCAGTGAGCCCGAGATAGAATTCTTTTATGTCCCTGTTTTCTCTGAGTGTTTCGCTCTCACCTTCCAGGACGACTCTTCCGTTTTCCAGTATGTACCCGTAATGGGCGATTGACAGGGCCATATTCGCGTTCTGCTCAACAATGAGCATGCCTACATCTTGTTCCTTGTTTATCCTGGCTGCTATGTGAAAGATTTCGCTCACAATCATCGGGGCCAGCCCCAAGGAAGGCTCATCCATGATGACCAGCTTCGGTTCGCAGACCAGGGCTCGTGCGATGGCCACCATCTGCTGTTCGCCGCCGCTGAGATAGCCGGCCCGCTGCGAACCGCGTTCCTTCAACAGCGGGAAATACGAGTGTACGGATTGCAGGTTCTTGGAGTATGCTCTTCGGTCTTTCAAGCTGTAGGAGCCGATTACCAGATTCTCATCCACGGTTAGCTCCGCGAAGATTCTCCGTCCTTCCGGCACCTGCAAAATGCCGCGGGAAACAATCTTGTGGGGAGGCTCGTCACTTATCATCTCTCCGTCGAACTCGATCCCGCCGTCTTCAATTTTCAGATTCAACGTCTTTCTAATGCCTGAGACCGTGTTGATGGTCGTGGTCTTACCGGCTCCGTTGGCTCCAAGCAGGGAAACGATCTTACCCGGCGGAACCTCCAGGGAAATCCCCTTCAATGCGAGGACAATATCGCTGTAGACCGCTTCCAGGTTTGTGATTCTCAGCATAGCCTTTCCTTCCGACGGAGCCGGAAAACCCTTAAACGCAGGCCTGATTGCAAGGCCCAACACCGGAACCCGCTATTTTAGAAGAATGCGCCGCCGTTGACTACCAGGATATGGCCCGTCATGTAGTTGGTCGCACTGGAAGCCAAGTACATCGCACACTGAGCAATCTCCTCGGGGGTTGCCACGACTTTGAGAGGAGTGAGTTTGAATTCCTTCGCCATAAGCTTCTCATTGGTCCAGAGCGCCTTACTGAAATCGGTTTTCACTATCCTGGGGGCGATTGCGTTGACCCGGACGTTGTATGGGCCCATTTCCAGGGCCATGGCTTTGGTCAGCATATTGATACCGGCCTTGCTGATGCAGTACGGTCCCAAAAACTCGGCCGGGCTTACCCCTCCGGCGGAAGAGATGTTGATGATATTTCCCGATTTCTGATCCCGCATGATCTTGCCGACCAGCTTGCTCAGAACAAAGTATCCCTTCAGGTTGGTTTCCATGATGTGATCGAACACCGAAACTTCGGTGTCCACTATCGGTCCCATGGCCGGATTCGTGGCAGCGTTATTGACCAAAACATCGATTCGGCCGTACTCTTTCATCACTGTGTCCACGAGATTCTCGAGATCCTCCGTCTTTCGAGCGTGGGCGGATACTTCAAGGCACTTACGTCCCATGGTCCTGATCGCGTCGCCTACCTCCTGCAGGCCGGGCACCTTCCTTGCGGTTATTACAAGATCGGCCCCGGCGTCGGCAAATGCAAGGGCGACGGCTTTTCCGATGCCACGGCTCGCGCCGGTGACCATGACTACTTTGCCGGCCTGTCCCAGGAATGAACAATCCATCTTGACTCTCCTCACTCGTTCGGTCTTCTCATTCAGGCTGATGATCAAATCCACTCGATTCCCCGACGCTACGCGATGCCCGCCATCTCTTCCACGATCGCTTTGCACTCGTCCATGACCTTCCGGGCCTCCATCCATATGGTCATTCTCTCAGCTACGGGAGATCCTTCGCCGTGCAAGCAGATTGTTTCCAGATCGGCACTGGTCATCCTGCGTATGAGATCGAGCATCCTGAGCCGCCGTTCCGTAGTGATTCCCTTCTTGGCGCTCAGGTACTTGTCGATGAAATCACGGGTCGCGGGATTGTCGTAATCCTTGTACGTCGGTGCGGTAACGAGCAGGCCGCCGGCAAGATCCTCAATGATCTTGATCACGTCGTGGTAATTGTGAGCGAAATGGTATTTGGCAATATTCGTGGTCACCGGGTTTGGAACGGCCATGTCCCCATGCATCACAAACTCGTGGCATGCGGCCTTGGAAAGGGACCTTAGGGTTTCCACGTAGATCACCAGGTCGGTCAGCTTCTCCCGGACATGGGGAGCGTTGGTTATGCCGTTATAATCCGCTATGGCCTTCCCCAGACCCAGCAAATGCTCGGACATGGGCACGCGATATGCGCACCCGGTTCGTCGGTGCATCAAAGCGAAGTTGTAGACCATAGTGGCGGCAAACTTCCATTCTCCGCAAAGGAACACTCGCTCCCAGGGAATGAAGACATCATCGAATATGATGAGGGAGTCGGTGTGCATGCGAATCGGTCGATCGTTGGGGAACTCAATGGAACTGAGAGTCGACCTGAATGGACGAACGATTTGGGTTATGCCCTTGGTGTTGGGAGGAATGGCGAAAGCCACCGCGTAGTCTGCATCGGCTTCCGTCATCTGACGGCACGGAACGGCCAGGATCTCCTGACAGTACGCCGCGCCCGTGATGTGCACCTTGGCTCCTCGGACCACAATACCGTCGCTGTTCTTGTCTACCATGCGCACGTAATAATCGGGATGGAGCTGCTCCGGGTCCGACGGCCGCAACATCCGGTCGCCTTTGACGCAGGTAACCGCAGCACAAGCCGCTATGTCTTCTTTCTTCATGTATTTCCGAAAGTTATCGGCCCGGTCGATGTAATCCTGGTTGTTCATCATGTGCGCAGTGATGCTTATCGCGTTCAGTGCGTCGGAACCGATATCATGGGCCAACGGGATATAGCCGTCGGAAATGGCCGTGGACGTTACAATCAGTTCATAGGCCTTGAGAAGATCCTCCGCGTTCTTTGGCTTGTAGTAGTACCTGCTCACGGGCTGACCGAGTTCGGGATCATCTACAAGGGCCAGGTCCTTGTACTTGGGGTCGTGAGCCATATCGTAATCGACGGCCATGGTGTCCACGCATACCTTGAGATTGGGGTCGACTGCTACGTTCTTGACTAGTTCGCCCTTGTAGTAGACGACTCTCCCGTCGTCCAATTTAGCTCTATATTCTTCTGCGGTCATAAGACCCATTGGCTTGCCTCCTCGAAAGGTCGTATTCTGTTTCTCAGGTCAGTGTGCGGAACTCGGTGCTTGAATTTATGACATCTCGTTTGCTTTCACTTCCTCTTCGACGCATACCGTTAAGACTTGTGGCGGATGTGTCCGCAAAGAGAGCAGAGCAGCCCGCCGGAGGCGGTTCTCGGCTTCCCCTAACGGGCGCCGGCTGCGCAGTTACAAAAGGAGAAAGCATCTCCTACCAGCTTCGAGCCGGGGCCGGAACCCCGCAATGATAGGAGGGAAGGATCTCGTGCTCCAGATCGGTCCCCATGATGGTGTCCGCACACATGAGTGCGCTGAGTGACGCGCCGTCCACACCTCCGCCCCACATTCTCTCACCGTACTGATCCCCCACAAAATAGAGATTCTCTATGTAGGGGCTCTTCAGAGGAGGCCGCTTTTCGCCGACAGGTCTCCAGTTCCCGTACGCTTCGTCCGACGGCGTCCAGATCACAAACTCGACGTTTTCCTCAAAACCCTTGAAGGTCCTTTTGAACCAATCCATGCAGTAGTTGATGACTCGTCGAACTTTCTGTGGATCGCGCATCTCCTTATCGGTAAGAGCCGTGGAGAAGATGAAATCTCTTTTGCCTTCCGGAGCACGTTTGGCACATGCGGCCATGTTCCACATGACCATGTCCACCGCTCCAATATACCCTTCGTGCTTGATGATGCCGGGCATCCAGATGAAGCTTCTCTCGTCGACTCCAAACTCCTCCCAGACATTGTTCTTCATACCGATAAACGCTGAGAGCAGTCCGGGAGACCAGAACTTCTGCTGCATCACATCTACCCGTTCCTGCGGGTAGTGGCGTGGATGGATGACGCCGAAAATGTGTTTGGGAGGAATGTTGCAGATAATGGTTGCGGCTTCCAGAAATTCAAACTCGCCTTCCTTGTTCCGGACTATTACGCCTCTGGCTTTGCCGTCCTCCACAAGGACTTCTTCAACGGGAACGCTCCTCCGGATTTCTCCGCCTGCTTCATTCAGGACCTTTTCCATATTCAACGGAATGGCCATGCAGCCCGGCTCTGCCACTGTGGCCACGGAACCGGAATGCAGGTTCATCTTGATATCCCGGGCCATGGCCATGTAACCGAGGAAATCTCCCGCCGGCGCCATCTTTGGTTCCGCCATGGCATTTTGGCATGCCATGACAACCTTGATGTACTCGTACGCTTCTTCATTCCCGGTCAGGCCCCGTTCTTCCAACCAAGTCTGCACGTCAATATCCATGGCCGCGGCGCACTCTTCCATGCTCAGTGAGCCCATCTGTCTCAGGGCTGAAATGGTGGCACGGTAGCCTTCCTCTGATTGCCATGGATACGGCTTCCTGGCGGGCACCTGGTAGATTTTGTTATTCCTGCAATCAACAAAACCCAGGCCGGTGTTCACCGGCAGGTCCACCGGAGCGCCCAGATAGTCCAGGAGGAGACGACAGCGTGACTTGTTTCCCCAGAAGAGGCCGTGCCCGCCGTTTTCGAACGTGTAACCGTCAAGTCTCCCCTCGCTAAAAATGGTCTTCAAGTCCGGCTCACAATAGGAAACCCAGCATCGAGTATCCAGAAGGGACTTCCTCAGCCCTATTTCGTCCAATTCCAAACCGTCAATTACAACCTTGTCCCCTTTGCCCGTGTATGAAGCCACCCTGCCGCCGATATGCGGCGACTTCTCAAGGACAAGTACCTTTTTTCCGAAGGTTTTGGCCAGAATTGCAGCCGTGCCTATACCTCCGATTCCCGATCCGATAACGATCACATCGTATTCTTTATTGGGCATGTGAATTCCTTCCGTTTGCAAAGTCACGGCGCTAGGTCCGGCCGGCGACGGAATCAGTATTGACATCCATCGGCAGCCGAACCGGCAACGTGGATTCGAAGGGTAGAGATTCGTCCGCACTCGCGGGTCCGGGGTGAGCAGATCGCCC
Source organism: Desulfomonilaceae bacterium (assembly GCA_963675835.2). Taxonomy (GTDB): domain Bacteria; phylum Desulfobacterota; class Desulfomonilia; order Desulfomonilales; family Desulfomonilaceae; genus JAVHLK01. The sequence continues at coordinate 262,997 of CAXXIU010000023.1, read as the reverse complement.
CGTATTCTTTAATGGAGAACATTCGCCGACGTACCGTCTCGATGCGGGGCAATATCAGATCGCCCACGCTTCTCAGCCATGGGATGCTCTGCGAAGTCGCAGAAGGATATGCAAGATGGGTGCCGTTTAGCCCCATCTAAAGAAACCGGGGTGTTATCAGCGGTTGTGATGTGGAGTGCAAATCCGGGAGGACATCCTGCACAATATCTTGATTATCAAGATCGACATGTTGTGCACGACCTTGACAGAGTTGCTCTTACCATGTAATTTCTCCCTCCACCGATGGAAGCCGTCCGAATAGGGGGGAGACGAAGCGATCGCGCAAAAGGCCGGCGGTCCCACTCGCTCCGGAAACAACCGAGGTATACAATGATTGAACCTGAGACCTCAGCCAATTCCAGCCATTACGGCAGGCTTCTAAGCTCATGCTCCCTTTTCAATGGGGACTTCTGCATAGACTGGCTGGTCGATTTGATGATCGGCATGAAGCCCAGCCAGATCCTTGCCCTCCTGCACGAAGGCCTGGCGGATGGAACGCTCGCTGAGAAGGAGACCGGATACTACTGCTTCACCAGCACGAAGAGCCGAAAGAAATGGCAGAATCATCTCTCCACAGTGGAACGGACCGCCTTACACCGTCATATTGCAGATATTCTGATGCGCGACGGCGGCGACGACGGGCGGGTTGTTCATCTGGCCGCGGATCATCTGCTCCACATTTCGAACGACACACGGCGGTGCAACTACCTGGTGAAAGCCGGCGATCTCCACAGGCGTGCCTTTCGGAATGAAGAGGCGCTGCAGTGTTACCGGAAGGCTCTTGATGATCTGGAGCACCTTTCGGGTGAAGAAGAGGACCTGCTCTTCAGTGACACGGCAATCAAGTACTCCAAGATTTCCACTGGAAGGCACGGCACGGAGAAGGTACTGGCAACCCTGAACTACGCGGTCAAACGAGCCGAGCGGCGTGACAACCGGCACCATCGGGCTCTCTTGAAGATGCACATGGCCAAGAACGAATGGCTAAGATCGCGTTACTCGAGTGCCCTGAAACACTTTGCTGAAGGGTGGTCGCTGGCCAAAGAGATCGAAGATCCCGGGACTTTGCGGTCGGCCAAAGTCTTCAGTACCTTTTTCCACTTCTGGCAGGGACGTTTCGCCGAAGCCATACGAATCTACGAGCTGTCCATGCCGGAAATCGAGAAGTATCCGCAAAGGGGGTTCCCTCTTCTCGCTCGCATTACCGTGGGCTACTGCTACTGCCAGACAGGTCAGGTCACACAGGGACTGGGCATGCTCGATGCGATCCGAAGTCAATGTGAGGAAAACGGCAACCGGTATATGGGGGCTTACGCGCTGGGCAATATCGGCAACACCCTTCTGGAGATCGGACGCATCGACGACGCGATGCCCTTCCTGGAATCAGCTTCGCAACAGGCACGTGAAGTACACAACGACTGGGTGTGGATATCCGTCAAAATAGCTTTGGCTTACGCCTATTTTTGGAAAGGCCGAGTGCAAAGGGCACTTGATTGCCTTGAGGAATTCCTTAGGGAAAGTCGAAAGGTCCAGACCACGGTATATCTCTACCCGCACCTCATGGAACTTTGCCTGGCAATGAGGGAAGGAAAGCTTCCACAAACGGATGGGCCGGATCTGGAAAAGGAGATCAGAGACACTACAAAGGGCCAGAATATCTTTATGAAAGGAGTAGCATACCGCTGCCGTTCAGTTATGGAACTCATGGAGGGCCGTTCACGTGAAAAGATCGTGCGCACTCTGAGAGCCTCATTGCGTTGGCTCGAAGAGTCAGGCAGTCGAATGGAACTCCTCAAATCCCGCTTGACACTGGCTCGGGTTGAACTGGCCTTTGGAAATGAGCAAAAAGCCCGAGAACTGGTACTCTTGGCAACCGGCTCGCTGTCGGAACCCATCGACGATCTGATGCCCGACGATCTCAAGGGCCTCGTGACCGAAAGGTCGGTCGGCGAGAACCTCCTCAAGGAAATTCTCAGCCTTGGGCAGCAGGTGGTAACCATCCGCGAATACAAGGATCTCATCCAGCATATCATAACAACCGTGAACGGCATTACCGGAGCGGAGCGCGGAGCCATCTTCCTGATCGACGACGCGAACGGCGACCCGCCGAATCTGACGCTGCGGGCGTCAAAGAACCTTACCTCCGAGGTCATAGAGCATCCGGCTTTTGCCTCGTCAATGAAGATGATCAAGGAAGTGGCACGGACGGGTTTAGGACGCGTTCTGGGGAGGAGTTCTTCGGAAAAGCCGGAAGATCTCTCCAGAGAGGCTGTTCGCTCCCGCATTTGCGTTCCCATGATCTTGCGCGACAAGCCGGTGGGCGTTCTGTATCACGACAACAGATTGCTCAGCAGCGCGTTCAAGGAATCGGACCTGGAGCTTCTTTCCTATTTCGCCGCGCTGGCCGCCATAGCATTGGACAATGCCGGAGCATATGAGGAGATCAAGAGACTGAACGCCAAGCTGAGCCAGGAAAACCTTTACTACCGGGAAGAGCATCTCCAGAAGCTCCATTTTGAGGACATCGTGGGTGAGAGTTCGGCCATCAAAAGGGTTCTTTCCCAGGTGGACCAGGTTTGCGGTACCGATGCAACGGTCCTGATCATCGGCGAGACCGGAGTCGGCAAGGAATTGGTAGCCAGGGCGGTACACCGTCACAGTCCGCGCCGCGACAAGCCTTTTATCAGGGTCCATTGCAGCGCTCTTCCTGAGACGCTTATTGCCGGCGAGCTCTTCGGTCACGAAAAGGGTGCTTTTACCGGTGCCGTTCAGAGGCGAATAGGACGCTTTGAACTGGCCGATGGAGGGACCCTGTTCCTCGACGAGATCGGCGACATCAGCCTGGACATTCAGGTAAAACTCCTCAGGGTCCTGCAAACAAAGGAATTCGAGAGAGTGGGAGGGAGCGAGACGCTGCGATCCGATTTCCGTCTCGTGGTCGCAACCAACAGGGATTTGGAGCAAGCGGTGAAGAGTGAGAAGTTCCGGGCCGACCTCTACTATCGCCTCGCCGTCTTTCCCGTCCATGTCCCCGCACTCAGGGACAGGAAAGACGACATTCCGTTGCTCGCATACTACTTCTTGGATATCTACTCCAAGAAGATGGGCAAGAAATTCTCAAAAATCCCCGCTTCGCAAATGGACAAAATGCTTTCCTACCACTGGCCGGGAAATGTGCGGGAGCTGGAAAACGTAATTGAACGAGGGATTATTCTCAGCAGCGGCCCGCTCTTTCGGGTACCGCAATTGGGTCAAGAGCACCACGAGACCCGTACAGAAAACGGCGGAGTCACACTCAGAGACAATGAGCGTAGACACATCCTGTGGGCTCTCGACAAAACCGGGTGGAAGGTCCGCGGCAAGAATGGAGCCGCGGAAATCCTTGGGGTTCCCCCATCGACCCTGGCATTTCGAATGAAGAAACTGGGGATTCGGAGGCCCGAAAAACCCGCGGTCGGATGAGAAGGATCGGCGTCGTGCCGATGTAGTCAATGTCAGGATGTTACGAAGATCACATGACGATTTGTTCTTGAAATGAAAAGAGATCGGGCGTGAGTCGTACAGGAGGGGCGAGTTGCCGCCATGCGAGTGGGATTGCAGTCATGAAGAGAGGCAACCGCTCGCGAAGCTTAGTGCCGCATTTCATGCGTTCGGTCACATATTTTTGTCTCGCTGCCGTGTTGGGTGCCGGCAAGAAAAATATCCGGGCACGGAGGCCCGGGCTACGGAGGATTACGGAAAGGCCGCGCATCTTCGTGGGACGGGCGTCCCGTCATCTTTCAAGACAGATTCGTAGGGCGGACTTTCATGATTCGTTGTGGCTTGTAGAAAGCTCCAAGCCATGAAGGTTCATCTGTAAGTCCTCCGACATGTGACCCGGGTCTTCGCCGTGAAGACGGCGGACGCCCGCTACGGTGCTTCATAGAAGGTCTTGCCGAACAGCTGGGAGCTGAGACCGGTCAGATCGGCCCATTTCAGAGGCCCGCCCCGATCCGGGGGAAATCCCGTGCCCCAGATCATGCCTATGTCGATCATTCTCGGGTCGTCCACGATGCCGCGGTCAAGAAGGTCCTTGGCCAGGGTGACCATCTCCGTGAGGACCTTTGACCTCATTTCTTCGGCAGTCAGCCCGTGCTTATCTCCTTGAAACACCAGTGGGAGAACCCCCGGGTCCACGGACCCGTCCTGGAGGAAGAACCCCTTGCCCGACTTCTTGAGCCCAAGCCGTCCCGCTTCCACGAGATTCTTCAGGGTATTCTGTTGGAGCTTTCGTCCCTTGATCACGTTGAAGCATACGTCGATTCCCACTTCATCGGTCAGCCTGATGGGGCCGACGGGCATCCCGAACTCTACGAATGCCCTGTCGACGTCTTCAATGCCGTTGCCGCTTTCAAGAAACTCCAGAGCGCTGAGGAAGTAGGGAAACAGCACCGCGTTGACGACGAACCCAGGATTATCTTTGCATATGACCGGCCGCTTCCTTATCGCCCCTACGAAATTCAAGAGGTTGTCCACGGTTTCTTGACCGGTTTGGTCGCCTCTCACTACTTCCACGAGCTGCATCATCCACACCGGGGAGAAGAAGTGCAATCCAGCGAAGCGCTCGGGGTTGGTCAGGAATTGCGACATTGCAGCGAGAGGAATGGAGGAGGTATTGGTGGCAATTATGCACTCTTCAGGGACCTGTTTACAGATTTCCGTATAAACCTGTTCCTTGACTTTGAAATCCTCAAATACGGCCTCGATAATAAGATCCATGTCTTTGAAATGCTCGCCGTATTCCGCCGTGAGGGTGAGCCGATTGATGAGGTCTTCCACAGGTTCCTTGAGTTTGTTCTTCCGGGCCATGCCGTCCAAAATCTTGTGCACAAAGGCTTTACCCGGTTCCAGTGCCTCGGCGGCGTCTTTGACCACTACCGGTATCTTTGTCCGCCGAAGTATGTCGATGACAATACCTCGACCCATGGTGCCGAACCCGAGCACTCCTACCTTGTGAACGGCTTTCGGTTTGAAACCCTTGCTCATGAGGGACGCCGGCTTATCGCTCATGGTCTTCAGAAAAAACGTGTGGATACTGCCCTTGGCCTGATTCGTCAGTACGGCTTCCACGAAATTGTTCTTTTCAATTTGCAGGCCCTGTTCCAGGCCGACTTTGAGACCTTCCCGCATAGCTTTGACCGCCAGCATGGGTCCCGGGATTTCCCTTCCCCTGGTCGCCTTGAGGACTCCCTGTTCGGCAATGCCGGCGACTTGGTCAATGTTCGAGAAATCATGGACTTGTCTCTTGAGGGGAAATTCTCCTGAGACGATTCGGGCAAGAAAAGCCTTGGCCTCGGCCAAGAGGTCTTGATCCAGACCTATCAGTCCGTCCACGATTCCCATCTCATGGGCCTTGTCAGCCGAAAGAATCGTTCCCCGCAGGATCAGTTCCATTGCCGGAATCCCGATGAGTCTAGGGAGCCGCTGAGTTCCGCCGCCGCCGGGAAATATGCCGAGTGAACACTCGGGGAGCCCCAGCTGCGTCGCTCGGGAATCCTTGGCAATCCTTGCGGTGCAGGCCAGGGCAAACTCCAACCCGCCGCCCAGACAGTAGCCGTCTATGGCGGCCAGAGTGGGAAAAGGCAAGTTCTCCAATCTGATAAACGCGGTGTGGAAGACGTCGAGCGCCTTTGCGGTCTCAACTCTGTTTGTCAACTTGTTCAGCATATTCAGGTCCGCACCCGCGTGAAACGACCCCGGCTTGCGTGACATGAACACAATTCCCTTGAGGTTCCTCGCCTGCTCCAATTCTTCCAGCAAGGATAAGAAAGCCTCTACGGCCTCCTCTGTCCAGGTGTTCATCGGCAAGCCCGGAACGTCAATCTCTACGACGCCTATACCATCCTCTGTTTTCAACGAGAAGATCTGTTCATTTGCCATATTGCTACTCCCATGTTGCCGAGACTTTCTTGTCTGCACGGATATTCGTGCGGGGTGGTCAAACGCGGTAATTATCCGAAACTGGGTGCAATGCCCATGGACGGTGCACAGAGGCGGTTAGACCGCAACCAAACGGCGATTGCAGGCACAGGCGTCACCCACGACCTTGGGTTTCGCAAGTACTATCGTACTACGCAGGAAATCCGGACCTGCTCATGGTTCCCGGACGTCTGGTGCAGCCAAACCGAAATCCTGCGGTTGAAGAAGCTCCTTGGGTCATACATGATCGCTTGTCTTCATGAATTCCGGCTCATGAACGAACTCCACCTTGTCACGGATATCCTGGATGAAGCCTCTCCCCTCACGAGTGATATGCGTTATTCCTTCCAAGTTCATCGCAATCTTCTTGCCGTGATCAAGATGTCGCCGGCAGACGCTTTTCAGAATGGGAACCGCTTCCTCATTCAGTACTCCGCTCACGTCAATCAGGATTGCGTCTTCATCCAACATCTCCTCTTTGACATAGATCACGGGACCACTGCCTTCCTTCCAGCGGGCTGCGGGGCGATAACGCCCGCTACCGGGCTTGCAATTTACGTGCCCAAACAGTCATAAGGAAAATCATGTGAAATTATCGGGGTTTCCTTTTTGAGCCGGGACATTCCCATGTCGAAGGAACAACATGTTGAGCATGGGTGCTCAGCCGGCCGGACGACAACCGAGGCGGCAGGAACGAGCGTGACATCAGCGGCCGGCCGAGGACCTTGTCGTACAATTTCATTTTCACCCTCCAGATGTCCTTATGTTTCGCGGGGACTGCCGAATCCGTGACTTCTACACGACATATCCTGCCGTGAGCTTCAAGAACCAAACCAAATTTCCGGAGTTTCATCATCGAAGATCGCGAAGAAGGAAGAAGCGAAGAAGGGGTCAACAAGGGGTCAGGCTTGACATATGGGTATTTCGGTGTGAACCGGCATTACGGCACGGAGAGCACACATTCATTATCCGCGCGTTGTCTGTCACGGTACGCTCCACGGGAACGGGAGCCGGGAGAAGAGATAATCGCCGCTCAGGAATTCAGCCGGCCCGAGCTTGAACGTGAAGCTCTCGTTGCACTTGTAAAGAACCGACAGTGCTCCGACGCCCGGGCCATGATCGCTCTGCCGGTATGGCAGGGAGATCGCGTGTCACTCACCGATCTCGGCAAACGATCGGGCCGTGATCTTTGCCGGCCTCAGTCGAGCGCTCAATCATTTGCGCGAACTCATGGAAACGAATCCCTCACCGGCTCGCTCTCTTCACAGGTTAAGACAAGACTTGGCAGAAATGCACATAGGTCAAGCCTGCCCCCATCCCCCTACTCAGCGGCTTCCATGTCATGGTCTTGGGGTCATCATATCATTTCACGGTCGGTCTCACCGGTTCGAAAGACCTCCCCGAGTATGTCTCAATGATCTCATGTCTTCGAAAGCACCCCATCGCATGATCATTCACCATTCCCACGGCCTGCATATAAGCATAACAGATTGTTGACCCAACGAACTTGAAGCCTCTTTGACGAAGATCTTGGCTTAGCGCATCGGACTCTCGACTTGTGGCCGGGTAATCCTCCAACTGTCCGACCTCGTTGACAATCGGCTTTCCGTCAACGAATCGCCAGATGTACGCGGCAAAGCTCCCGAATTCTTCCCGGATGCCTAGAAATCGTTGGGCATTGTTGATTGCCGCACGTATCTTGGCCCTGTTTCGTATAATACCGGGATTTGCAAGGAGCTCCGCCACCTTTTGCTCGTCGTACTTGGCTACCTTTTCAGGATTGAACCGATCGAAAGTGGTGCGGTAGTTCTCCCGCTTGCGCAGAACGGTATACCAGCTTAGCCCTGCTTGCGCCCCTTCCAGGATCAGGTATTCGAATAGGAGTCGATCGTCATGGATAGGCACGCCCCACTCCTTGTCGTGATATTCGACGTAGTCGGGCTTCGAAAGATCCACCCACGGGCAGCGGCGGATTGCATGGTCCTCCTGCATTTTTTTGCTCCGTCAGATTGGGGGTCAAGTCGGCTCCCGGCTCATCTTAATGACGGTTATGAGCCAAGAGAAGGCTTGACCCCAACCGCCCGTTTGTGAAGCGCTGTCTCTATATGGCGGCCGCCACGATTATGACATCAGTGATCGGCTCTTCAGGCCGCATCCGACAAGCCCTTGTTTATGGTGTGCCGGAACTTCGACAGGGCTTCATTCTTCCCATCAAAATAATCCTCAAAGAACCCGGGTTCATGCAGCACCGGCGGATAGGAATAGCGTTCACCGTCATCGCCGTACTCGGTAATCCAAATGCTCGGTTCCCGAGAATCAACGATCTCAAACAAGTGCGAAGGATAGAGATATGGTTTGCCGTAGTTATTCAGTAACCGGAAATCGTCGGCTTCAATTCCGATCACGAAATACGGCTCATCCGGCGAAAGGTCGGGGTAGTCCGACATGCTCTCCTTCAGTTTCACAAACATGAGTCGTTCATCCTTACCGGCCGAGGAAAGACCTCACCTATTCTTGCTCAAAACCAAGCTCTTTCCCTATTTCTCTAAGACTTCTCGTGGGCGCATCCATCGATTCTTCCCGTTCTTTCCTCAGTTCACGAAGGTCTTCCAAGTCCTCCAAAGCCTCTTGGATTCGTAGAAACTCTTCGTAAGGGAGAACAACAAATTCCTTTTCCCCTTCCTTTTCGATTACTTGTGGATGTAACAGCATGGCTCCTCCTATCGATAGGCTTCCCTCCGCCGGCGAATTCGATAGACAACTATTCTATCCCCTTCTATTTCGAAGAGAGCCCTCCAATCTCCCAACCGAAGCCGGTATTCCGGCCAATGATCCGTCAGTTTCTTGATATCGCCTGTGAGCCCGCTTTCGAGCTTCAAGAGAGCATCGTACATGCGCCGAGCGTCGTTTTTCGGCATAGCATTCAGGTCCTTCTCAGCCTTCCGCTGCAGTTCTACAGTATAGCTCATTCCTGCCTACCTGGGGACGGGCTAGCGCGAATGCCTACTAATAGAGCCGCCTTACTCCATCCGACGCCTACTCCGGCAATCCGGAAGGAGTTTACGGTGCACCACGTAGTAACGAAACCGGGTTGCCATGTACGACGCTCCAAGCTGCTGGTTTTGTTGAATCATTCTCATGGCTCGCTCGACTGCGCTGAGCAAATCCATCCCAAGCCCGGACTTCTGTGGTTCGCAACAAGGCAATTGCCTCGTCCAGTTCTTGCTTGGCCAAGCTGTGAACGATGACGGGCTTCAAGAGTACTTCTCTCGCAGTTCGACGAACACCTTGTCCGCGGGTTCGCCAAAGGCCTTGCCGGTTTCTATCTCATCCATTCTTCGGGTGAGTTCCGCCCGCTCTCCGGCAGAGAGCCGGGAAAGTCGTGACTTCAATTCCTCGGTGACTTCCGTCATGTCTTGGCGTCTCCTTGATGCGTCGGGTTACTCTGGTTCGCAATCATACCATACTATTGTGCCGAAGGAATTTCCGTGCTCCGAGAAGCACCAACCAGTGAACCAACTCGCACAGGCAGAGGATCGAGCCCCGCTGCAGCAGTGTCGGAACAGTTGGAAGGTTTACCGAACGAGACCTTGGAACGTGAAAACCACAGAGGACAAGGCAAACCAATAACGAAAAGCTGTGTTGTGTCTCGAGAGTCCCCCTTAATGTGATTTACTCGACCCTCCGCGGCGGTGCAAGGCACTGCGTCAGCCGGACTTTCTTCGGACGAACCATTGGACGGTCCCCCCCTTGGCTTGCACCCTTTCCACACAGACATATGCTGCGGTCCCAAGGGGAATTCGAAAATTCCAGTTAGACGCATCTTTGGGCTTGATCGTTACTTCGGCAGGAAACAGATCATCGAACTCATCAAGGGGCGTCAAACTTTCGCGAACTACCACTTCGGGGCCATACGTAATGCCGCAATCGCACAGCGAGCAAAAGGTGTCATCCGACAACTGAAAAAGTGGAATCCGGCACGATGCCCCCGTTGCGGTGTCCACCCACATGTACAGGTAGACTTTCACGACTGTTTCCTTCTTATTCAGTTTCCTGCGAATGGATACTGGTGTTGCTTCAGCAGACAGCAGATCAGCCATTTCGGCTGCGAAAGCGTCGCGTATCAGCGTCAATCCAGGCTCGCCAATAATTTGGCGGGTCACTGCAGTCAGCTGCGTGTCTAATTCTTGAAACCAGGCATCGAGCTTCATGAGTTCTTCTATCATCAAGTCTCGCCCTCTTACATTCAGGAGTTCGACGCACCGGTCCCAAAAGTAACGATGAGTCAACCAATTTCGCTTTTCGACGGCTTCCTTCAGCATTTGTCGTAGAGGAAGAGGAACTTCTCTTGATCGATTCAGCCTGTGGACGATATGGCCAAAGGTTGAGGCAGCCAATTCTTCTTGCATCTCTTCAAGTCTCCACCGCGTCACAGGCGAAGGATCCCCGCGTGCTTCGAGTAGGCTCAGTGCTGTCCACGCTTCGGTCTCAAGCACTTGTGCACGGCACACGGCAAGACCGTAACGAGTGTACACTTCGTGAACCTGAGTGCTCGCTTCATCCATAGCTGTTCACTGGTTCCCAGAGAATTTGATTCAGATATTGTGCGATTAGACTATACCGGACGACGTCGGTTCCGTAACGCGTTGATTTCCGTGTACATCATACATCCTTCTTCGGACCCACCGTTTTCTGATCTTGGTCGATGGGCTCGTCCCTTCGAAGGGGAAAAAGGGCTGCCGCCCTTCCAGAGTGAAATCGAGAATTCTGTCCGCTCGCTCCAGGATTTGAGCGAGATATACCCTTGGGTCTTTCCTCATAGGGGCTTGGCCTCCTTGAGGATGCGGCGGCGGATGAGCCAATACAGCCCCTTTTCACTTACAACGTCAACCCTGCGGCCCAAGAGATCCCGGACATCAGCTAAGAAAGCCGTCACGTCCAGAAGACTGCGGTCAGGGTCCATATCTACAAGCAGATCTATATCGCTGGAATCGTCGGCTTCCCCCCTTGCGACAGAACCGAACACCCTAATATTGCGTGCGCCATGGCTTGCGGCAATTTTGAGGATTTCGTCTCGCTTTTCTTTGAGTAATTCTTCCACTTCCATGAGAATTCCCGGCACACTACAATCGTTTTGATGTCGGTCGTTACATCGTACTGTCTGGAATACGTTTCACGACGCTTTGGACCTTCCAAGAGCTTTTGCTACCGCACGGAAACAAAAGAGCAGACAAGTTCGATGCCCCGTTTCCGCGCCTTCTCCTTGTGCTCTATCGGCACTCTCAAGGGGATTTAAATCTCTTCACCGGCCTGGACGGGACAGGATCCGATGCGAGCCGCTTGAACGTTTAATCTGCCACCCGATGCGCTGCAGAGCCGCGAGAACGCGTCTTGCCTTCGTTGAGGGCCACGTACTCATGCCGCGGCAAACCTGATGTCCAGCATATCGGCCGCCTCTTCTCCGTGCTCGATTCTGTCGGCCAACACGCGAAGCGCCAAGGCTTGGACACGGCTGATAGCCTGCCGGGCCGTGTCGCCGTAGGCAAGCACACCCGGAAGCGCCGGCACCTCGGCCGGCCAACGTCCGTCATCCTCTTGTTCGTGTTCGACAGTGAATGTCATAATGCTATTCTCGACGGAAGTTGCTCAGTGTCGGACAAGGAGCCTGTCCGATCCCGGTAATCATAGCCATAGCATATTCAATCCCCGGCTCGTGGGCAAGAGAATAATGCCCACCAACACGAAGCACGGGTTACCGATCACGTGCGGAGCGCGGTCTTCGAACACGCCGACCGGTTCATCTTCCAACTCGTCTTGACACGCGATGATGAGTTCGCAGAGGCGGTTAGAACCGCAACCAAATGGCGATTGCAGGCATCGGCTTCACGCACGAGCTTGGGTTTCGCAAGTACCATCGTACTACGCAGAGGCTCCCGACGTTGCTACTGGTTACCACTGGTGCCGGGCTGCAACCAAACCGAAATTCAGGAGCCGGTCTTCCGAAGAAATCTTCGCGGTACGATCAAGAAAACGAGGATTAGTAGTACAGGGCCTGCACGGCTACTTCATGGCTATCCAAAGAAGCTTCGCCACCGTGTCCCCGACGTTTTTCCACTCCCCGGGCACATCCGAAGTGAGGTACACGATTTCACCCTGCTCAATCTTGTGTTCCCTCCGGTCCAGACTGAATTCCAGACTACCCGTGAGGAGGCACCCGATCTCTTCACCCTTGTGTAACAGGAAATGGTTCTTGAGCAGCTTCCCCGCGGGAATCTCTACGAGGTAGATATCCGTATTGTACTTGGCGCCCAGTGGCGTTACTTTGCGGACTACCGCCGAACCCGATCTAAGGAGAGGCAGATCGATCTCTTTTCCTTTGCTCGGAGAAAGAACCAATTCCTCTCTTGGCTTGGCCTTTTTTCGAACGAGGAAGCTCGGCTCTACAGAAAGCACTTCCGCAATCTTTAGGAGCGTTTGCAGGGACGGCAGAATCAAGTTGTTCTCTACCTGTGAAATCGTGCTCCCGGTGACTCCGACTTTCCTGGCCAATTCCTTTTGAGACATCCCCCGTATTCGACGGGTTTCCTTCATACGTTGAGGCAGGTCGATTTCGTTCACCGCCTGCAATTTTCCCGGGAAGACAAGGCAATCATCTTCATCTATCCAATACGTCGTTCGTTCTTGGGGTCACGTCTCTTCTTGGCTCACCTTGACGACGATCATGAGCTAAGAGAAGACTTGCCCCCCATCTCCATGTGGTCCTCCGGCAAACCCCATCAATATCTGGTGTACCGGGCGCAATCCTGTTCGAATTCCCGGATAATCTCGTCGGTCAGAGTGGGACGGATCTTGGGTATGAAATCCAGGAAAATGTCCGTGGTGAGCCGGAAGTCCTCACCGTGGATGAGTTCCTTTTCAAAGGCGGCCTGAGTCACCTTCTGGAACATGTACTCGATGTCCGCCGGGGTGAAGTGCGGGATCAGGGAGACGATCCTGTCCACGTCCACGTCACCTTGGTTGGTCTTGGACAAATAGTGCAGGAAGATCGTCTTACGGCCGTCATCGTCCAGGCCTCCCACCGGGATGATGCAATCGAACCGGCCGGGCCTCAGGAGCGCTGCGTCCAATTGGCCAATGTAGTTGGTCGCACATACGAGCAGGGTCTTGCCCGGCTGACGTTTGAACAGAGGAACCTGCTTGAGGAATTCGTTGGTCACGGATTTCTCCATTCGAGATGCGTTGTCTCGGCTCTCCGCTATTTCCTCGAACTCATCGATAAAAATCACCGCTTCATCGAGCGTCCCGGCCTTCTCCATGAGCCGCTTGAGGTTGGCTCCGAGACGCTCCTCGCCGTCCGCCATCAGAGTGCTGGGACTTACCTCAATGTACCACCACTGGAGGATGCCCGCGATGGCTTTCACGAAGTGCGTCTTGCCGGTTCCGGGAGGACCGAAGAAGATGATCGTACGTGGCGGCACCACTCCGTGTTTTTCTGCAAGTTCCACCTCGGTGAGCGGCAAAATAATTCTCTTGTTCACGATCTGTTTGGGAGGCTGGGTATCGGAAATAGTCTCCCATATGGAGCGATCCACCACTGTGGCTCCCAACCCTTTGAGCAGCTTCACGGTCTCCGCTTCCTGAAGCTCGTGACGTATGGACTCGACGTTCTCGATGTAGTCAACACAAGAGACCTTGATACCGACATCCCGACCGAGCCGTTCAGACAGTACCCACTTGTGCTGCAAGATTTTTTCCCACAAGTCATGAGCGATCTCCGGATCCATCCTATGGCCGCTCATTTCGAATATCCTCGCACAACACTCTTCCGGTCCGGGATAATCAGCGACGATTTCCATAGCTTCCTCCAAAAAAACAAAACGGAAATCCTCGGATGAGAATGACCGTGTTCATGGAACTTCCTATATAGAGTCCCGAGGCACCTGTCAAGTTCCCTCAACCGTACTGATTGTGATTTAACGAACCTCGCGAACAACCATAACATACTGAAAGATAATATTCTTCCCGCCGAAACTGTTCAGACCGGTGGAACCGGAGTAGTATAGGCAAGTGTCTCGTCGCTTCCGTGTCTCAGTATCCTGTTCCGTGATCGAAAGGTGAACCAATTGGAAGATTCCGACAACAAATCCAGAGTGATCCTTCAGGAGGTCTGCCCGAGGGACGGCCTGCAGAACGAGCCGACCGTGCCGGCCCCTTCGGTACGGGCTCGGCTCATTGATGACCTGGCGGCAGCCGGCATTCCCAGGATTCAGATCGGTTCATTCGTGAATCCACGGCGGGTGCCTCAGATGGCAGGTACCGACCTTGTCTGGCGGATGCTTTCAAGAAAGCCGGGAACCAGGTACAGCGTGCTTATCCTCAATAAGCGAGGCCTCGAGGAGGCCGTGAAAGTTGCGATACCGCACGTTGAGATCTTTGTTTCCGCATCGGAGACCCACAGCCTGAAGAATTCCGGAGTTTCGGTCGAAAGAGCCTTGTCGGACGCAATTGCCATGATCGATGGAGCTCTCGTCAACGGGATGGGGGTAACAGCGGGCGTCATGTGCGCTTTCGGTTGCTTCTACGAGGGGGTAGTGCCGATCGAGAAGATACGGGACATGGTTATTGAATTCGAAAGACACAACCCCGTTGAGATCGGGCTCGCGGACACCACCGGCATGGGCAATCCCGATGGTATGAGACGCATGATTGAGGCACTGAACGGAATCGTTGCTGTTGAGCGTATCGCTCTCCATCTGCACGATACTCGAGGATTAGCCGTGGAAAACATGATCACCGCTCTGCAGATGGGTGTCGGCAAATTCGATACGTCGGTTGGAGGATTGGGAGGGTGCCCGTTTATCCCAAACGCGGCAGGCAATGTTTCCACTGAGCGAGTGGTTGACGTATTGACCTCAATGGGAATCTCCACAGGGATCGACAACCTCGCAGTCGCCGGAGTCAGGGAACGGCTGGAAAGACTTCTCGGAAAACCGTTGGGTTCGGCTGATGGTACGCCGAATTCATGACCCCGATCAGAGGCCGAGTTGGTTGTCGCCGTGAAACGGGACGAATGAAACGGCAAGGCGCAAACAAGCCACCCCGGCCTTGAAAGACCGGTCTACTCTCATACTGTCCCTCCGGGACGTTAAGGCTTTCAGGCCCCGACAGGGGCGGCCGAAAGTGGCCCGGTACTTCAGAAACTGTCTCAAAACCCGGGGAGCGGCGAAGATCTTGGCACGATGTGAGGCATTTCACAGCAAATCCCCCTAGCCCCCTTTTTCTAAGGGGGAACAAGAGGAAATGTCCCATAGGAAGATGTCGTCCGTGACCAATGACCCCAAAGTTAGCGCCTATGCCCCCCCATCGTGTACCCGTCTGTCTTAACAACCTGTCGGAGGGCTTTCCGGTAAATCCCACCTGTTTTGCGGGACGAGCAGCCTTGATTGCCGGGGCTCGTCACAGAATCTTCATGGCACGTTCCTTTTCGCTGTAAATGCACCCGCAGTACTTCTGTCTGTACAGGCCGAGAGTGCGGTACCTCTTGACTCCTTCCTTCCAGCCGGTACGCCAGTCCTTGTAGATAAATGGAATGCCGTATTTGTCGGCGGTTGCTTCACAAATCGTTTTCAGCAGGTCGTGCTTCTGAAACCTGCTGTAAAGGAGCGTCGTGGAGAAGGCGTCAAAGCCCTTGGTTTCAGCCAAACGCGCAGTCTTTTCGACCCTGAAGCTGAAGCAAATCCCACACCTCTGGGACTCTCGGAACACTACCTGCCTCAGCCAGTCTTCAAGTCCTTCCTGGTACTTTTCGTTGAGCACCTGAACGTCGTTGTCCCGTGTGTACACATTGAATGCGTCAAGCCTCCTAAGGTACTCCGTATAGGGATGAATGTTCGGATTGAAGAAGAAGGCCGTCACTTCATGTCCTTCCCGTCTCAGGTCGTCCAGAGGTACGACCAGACAGGGTGCGCAGCACGAATGAAGAAGGATTCTCATGAAAAGGGTTGTCTCCTTTCGATTGTCGTGTTATGAGTCTTGCCGTTTGCGTAATGCGCCGGGAATTCCGACCGAACCCAATCACGCCGGGTTGCACCGAGTCTCGAACGAAGGACGTCGCGTCGGTCATAGTCTTCGGCAACCGGCAAAGCAGGGTCAATTAACCCGCAAGACCATTCCGGAACGTGTTGCTCATGAAAAAGATCTTGTGTTTGTTGGTCGCCTTTTCCGTCATGAGTCCTGCGATGGGACTCGCGTCGGATGAAGATCTCTACCTGAACGCATTCGGTGAAGCGGCGACGGCGTATCTCAATGATTCGCACCTGCTCCTTGGTGCTATCGCGGACGGTTTCGTTGCCGATATTATTCGGAAAAATACCGCCGAGGAAATCGCCAAGAGCGTTCAGAAGCGAGTCAGAATTATTCGTGCAAAGCTCAAGGCAGTGGTCGAGAGTCCAATCTCTGAAGTGGACAAGAAACTCATCGGCCTACTGGACAAAGCCTATGCGTGCATGGACCATCAAGCCTGGGCTCTCGTGCAACATGTCGAGGAGAAAAGCCCCGATACGGCCAGGCGCTTCGCGGAACAAAGATCCACGTGCGAGAAACGTATAGACGAATTCGCCAAGTTCTACTCAACGCTCCCGCCTGCGCCGGAGCTTCCGGAACCCCTCAGCACCCGTTGATCGCCGACCCTCATTGTGAAGCGCTCTCTGTCGAAATACTCCAGAAGCGGTATGTTGTATTTGCGCGACGACCCGGTAATTTCCCCGAACCGTGAAGGAGTCAGTCCTCCTTCCTTGTTGATGAATTGTACCATCTTTGTCTTGATTTCGGCTATAAATCCGGCGGAAAAATACATGTCTTCCTTGACCCGGACAACTTTGCCCTCCCTCTCGAGGATGGTCAGCAGATTTCGTATATGTTTGATCTCGCCTCCCGCCTTTTCGGGCAACTCCTTGAGAACCGGCGGAGCCTTGCCGCCGGCAACAATGAGTTTTAACAATTGGTCTTTCAAGCCCTTTTCGTCGTCTCTCAGCTGTACCTGATGAGACGCCGAGCGAACCAAGTCTCCTTCCACCACAATATCGCCGCTTCCGCTCAGGGTGTCCAGAACCTTCTTGAAGAGCTTGTCGCCCCCCGGAACCGTTGATCGAATCTCCTGCTTTGACATGCCTTGCTTGAGCGGGTGTTGTACGTGGAAAACCTTGAGCCGTTCGACGATTCTGCTGCCGACCAATTGGAAGAAGTCCTTGTGCACCATTCTGTCTTCCGACGGATCGAAGCGTATGACGGCACGTGAAGTCTTCAGGGTATCCAGCACCTTGTCCAGCCGTTTCGTCGACAGCCCGGAGAGTCCCAAGAGTTGCTTTCGCGTCATTCCGTCGGGGCCTCCGCTGCGAACCAACGACGAGACAATACCGGCGTCGTCCTCACGATCGGTTTCCAGGAATGCTTTCGCACTTCGAGCTTTGAGCTTGACGCCTCTCGGGTTGACGACTACGCCCCCTCCCAGAGTGATCGAAGGCGATAGAGCTCGGATTACGAAGCGATCACCGCTGGACGGAACAAGGGGAGTCGATGTCCTCAACTGCGCCATGGTTTCCTTGCCTGGTTCCAGCGAGTCCCTATCCGGAAATATAACTCGGGCTTCCGTCTCGGACGTGTAATGATGCAGCCGCACCTTCATCCGATTCCTCAGGGGCAGCGGTGCCCGGGCTAAGGAGCGAAGTCGCACGTCGATAATGTACGATGGTTGAAGTTGCCCGGGGTGAGCCACTACTTCACCGCGATGTATGGTCGATTGCTCGACGCCCCGCAAGTTGACGGCCACCCGTTCCCCGGGGAAAGCCTTTTCTTCCTGCCGATTATGCGATTCTATGGACCTGACCGAAGAACGAACCGCTCTGGGAAGGATCTCGACATCGTCTCCCAACGATATGTGGCCGGAAATGAGCGTTCCGGTGACCACGGTTCCGTGGCCCTTGAGCGTGAACACACGGTCGACGGGTAAACGAAGCAATCCGTGCTCGGGCCGTTGTGCCACTTGGGAGGCCAGAAGAGCGAGTGCCTCCCTCAGCTTGTCGATGCCTTCTCCGGTCTTCGAGGATACTCGCAGTATGGGCGCCCCTTCGAGAAACGTTCCCTTTACCGCGTCCACGGCATCTTCTTCGGCAAGGAGAGCAAGCTCTTCATCGACAAGATCAAGCTTGGTAAGTATTACCAGTCCCTTCTGAATGCCCAACAGGGAAAGGATGTCCAAATGCTCGGAGGTCTGGGGCATAACCCCTTCGTCCAAGGCTATCACCAGAGCGGCGAGATCCACCCCTCCCGAACCGGCAACCATTTGTCGCACGAACTTCTCATGACCGGGAACATCCACTATTCCCATGCGGATATCATCCGCCACATCGAGGAAAGCGAACCCCAGTTCTATACTAATGCCACGTTTCTTCTCCTCTTTGAGGCGATCCGTGTCGATTCCCGTCAGTGCTCGCACGAGCTCCGTCTTACCGTGATCGATATGTCCTGCAGTACCGAGGATGACTCGTTTCATCTAAGTACTCTTTTCCCTAAGAATTCCAATCCGGGCCTGTCGCTTGAAACCGGAGACTATTCCGGCCAGATTTCGATAGACCTCTTCATCGGGAAAGGGTACTGAGTATCAGAGCCGAACCATTTGTCGTAGATCTTCGACAGTGTCCCGTCCGTTGCCATGTCCTGAATCGCAAAATTGATCATGTCACGCCATGATGAATCGTTCTGAGCAACGGCCACGGCCACGGCTTCAACTACTCCTGCAGTGTCGAGCAGTTCCAACCGACCCGGACTCCGTGACGCGTATTCGAGGAGTATCATCCCCGAGTCGATCCAGCCGGATACTTCATCCTTTCCCAAGGCCAGGAAACAAGCCGGCCTGTCGGGGTATGAAACCACATTCTTCTCGGCCGCTTCATCCCCCGCTTCACGTAGGAGCCGCATGGCGGCCTTCTCGGACGATGAACCCTGAAGTGCCGCTATCTTATGCCCCTTGAGTGATTGAGCATCCTTGAACGCACCCTTACGAACGAGGATTTGTTTCGCGTCGAAGAAGTAGGGAACCGAGAAATCGAATTCACTTTCCCGTGACCTTGTGTGCCTTATCCTACAGAGCGCCGCGTCGATTTGCCCTCTCAGAAGCATGGGACCCCACGTCTGTTCCGTTACCTTCACCTGGTGCAACTTCAGGTCCAAGTGTTTGGCCAATTCCACTGCAAAATCGACTTCAAACCCGACCCATTCACCGGAAGATTTCAAGAAGCCCTGGGGAATCATGTTATACGGTATGCCCAACCGCACCTGCCCACTCTTCATCACTCGATCAAATACTTGGCCACACCGCCCGACGGCAGGCATCAGCAGGATGACTGCAAGCACCAGCACTCCACACAACTTCCGATAATTCGGCACCGTATCACCTCCTCGGGCCGGATGCGGCAGGCAAAGTATTCTACGGATTTGTTTCCGGGCTCATACGTAGACCAATTGCCACAAATTCCGTCTGAAACTCGGTTATGTCCGTAGTTCTCAGGCACATCACCCCAGCCCCTTTTTCCAAGAAAAAAGGGGCCGGCGGGATCTTTCCTTTAAATGCCCGGGAACCGGACTCGAAGTATCGGTTGCTTTTCCGACAACTGCCGTGTCAGGAACCCTTGGGCGGGGATTGGTCCTTTGCACCCCTACCTTGAGCCGTCTTGTTACGTTTTGCCGTACCCTTTTCCTTGTCGCCCCTTTTCAGCGCGAGGGGCTCCTTTTCCAGCAGTATCTCGTCTTTGGTCAGTTGGGCCAGCGTCTCATCGGCGAGACGTATGCAAACGGTCTCAGTCAGGGGATTATGTTTAACAACCACGCCATCACCCTTGGAGGTTCGGACGGCCTTTCCCACTTTTGGCAGCCCTTTCTTGAATCGCTCATAGGTATCATGCTCGTAGGCAAGGCAACACATCAAGCGGCCGCAAACTCCTGAGATCTTGGTTGGGTTGAGAGAAAGGTTCTGGTTCTTGGCCATCTTAACTGATACCGGCCTGAAATCGGTGAGGAATCTAGAACAGCACAATTCCTGCCCACAACAAGCAAGACCGCCGGTCATCTTTGCCTCGTGGCGGACACCTATCTGCCGCATCTCGATTCGAACCGGGAATCGGGCAACCAACTGCTTCACCAACTCGCGGAAGTCGATTCGTCCCTCAGCCGTGAAGTAGAAGACGTACTTGCTGCCGTCAAAAAAACACTCAACCTCCACGAGCTTCATGGGGAGCCCAAGGAACTCTATCCTCTCCTCGCAGTAAGCGAACGCTTCGGTTTCCCGATGCGAGCATTTGGCACTCTGCTCGAAATCGACCTTGCCCGCCCTGCGAATCACCTTACGAAGTGCATCACGCTGGGCCCCATCAACTACCTTTTCAACGGGCGCCACGGCAACCTGCCCAAGACCGATCCCCTTCTCGGTCTTGACGATTACCCTGTCGCCGGTGGTGAGGTCCAGGTCGCCTGCATCGAAATGATAGATCTTGCACGCGTACCCGAAACGTATACCGGTAACTCTTACGGGAAAATCGGAGGCTGCACGTTCCGATTCCGGCGGCTCGTAATCCTCGTCCGCATCATCGTCTTCGCTCAAGGGATATTGCGGTTCGATGCGCCTGCAACGCCCGTAATCAATTTCTTCGTCGTCTGCGGAGGCCGGCTCTGCGCCTCCGACGTCCTCGCAATCGATCGTCTTTTCGTCAGGGTCTTGGATATAACTTTGTGGCTTGTTCATACCATTCTCGTTTGACTGATGACCGTCCGCGGAAGAATCGTACTCATCCTCGACGTTCTGTCCCGTGTAACGTGAAGCGTGTCCCCATGATCTCGGAAGATAAGAGCGCTCTTTCGCAGAACTATCGTTACCCATGATTGATCCTTCACCTGTTGCCCCGAGTGACCCCAAATGTCGGGCCTGCCAATATTCGTGCCGTTCTCAGCAGCATTACGTCGACAACCAGGTTCCGATTCGCGTTTATGTCCGCCTCGATCAGCGCCGAAGCCTTGAGGAGCTCAT
Organism: Desulfomonilaceae bacterium; assembly: GCA_963675835.2. Lineage (GTDB taxonomy): Bacteria > Desulfobacterota > Desulfomonilia > Desulfomonilales > Desulfomonilaceae > JAVHLK01. Next base: position 241,924 of record CAXXIU010000023.1, on the reverse strand, counting down.
CATAGACGGAGAGAAGTTCCCTCTCAGTGAATGGGCAGGTTGCGGCTGAAACTTCTCCCGGCGGATCCCCCTGCGGACACGAAAATGCGTCGCCTCCCATCATCGTCATTACCTGATCCCGAATCCATGTGACCGCTATCTCTATGGCGTCGGCGGCGCGCTTCTTGTCCGAAGACAAGGCCGCGGACATCTCGACTATGCCGGCTATGCCCACCGCACCGGGATCTCTCAGCACGGTCAACACGTGTTCTCGAAGGTCGAGAAAGCCGGAATCGTCCATTTCAAGAGCTCGTGCCACACTCCCCCCGGACATGGATGCCAGCATTTCGGCCCGTTGAACCGGCACACCTCTGATGCTTTCCAAAATGCAGGCTACCTCATCCACGGACAGCGGCGAAAAGCGGATACGGCGACACCGAGACCTCACTGTGGGAAGGAGAAGAAAAGGCTTTGATGTTACCAAGATGAGAACACGGCCGGCCGGAGGTTCCTCCAATGTCTTGAGGAGTGCATTCTGCGCAGCAACGTTCATTGTATGCGCATCATCTATGACAGTGACTTTGAATTCTCCTTCAATCGGCGCATACCGGAAGTAGCCCTGCAAATTTCGGATTCGGTCTATTCGAATGATTCCTCTCTCAGGCGTTTCAATAGTAACATCAGGGTGATTACGGCCGACAATCCTTCTGCACACCGGACAGGTACAATCCTGATCCAAGGCCGGATCGGGACAATTGAGTCGACAGGCGAACTTAATCGCAGCCGGCCTCTTGCCGATTCCTTCTCGACCGGTGAAGAGGTACGCATGGGCCGGCCGTCCTTCGTGCACGGCTCGTTCCAGAACTTCGATGACTCGTTCATGCCCGATGAGGTTAGCCATGAGCAATCATACACTTGGAACGAACAAAAGTCGAATCGTCCGGGGGTGAGCCCGGACCGAATGACCTGCATCAGGCGCCGGGTCCCCACCGGCCTGTCCCGCCTATTACCCTCGCTTCACCGGCAAAAACCTATCCAAAGCCAGGACCAGAGGCGATGCGACAAAGATGGATGAATAGGTTCCGAAGATCATACCTACCATCAAAGCCCACCCGAAGTCTCTGAGTACCGCGGTACCGAAGATCAGAAGCGCTATTACAACGAGCAGCGTGAAGCCGGAAGTCAAGATGGTTCTGGACAGAGTCTGATTGATGGACGCGTTGAGGATTTCGACAAGAGGCTTCTTCCTCATGGACTTCAGATTGTCTCGAACCCTGTCACACAACACGATGGTGTCATTGATGTCGTAACCCACAACCGTGAGCAACGCGGCGAGGATGGTGAGGTTGAATTCCTTTCCGGTCCAAACGAAGAAGCCGTAAACGATGATCAGATCGTGAATGAGGCAGAGAATGGCACCCAGCCCCATGCTGAAGGTGAAACGAAATGCCATGTACACGAGCAGCAGGGCCAGTGCAACTACGGTCGCCCAAATGGCGGCCTGTCGAAGGTCATGTCCAACCTTGGGACCGACCATTTCCAGGCCGCGGATCTCCACCTGATCCTTCCCAAACTTTGCTGACAGAGCCTGCTCCACTTTATGCCCAAAATTCTCGGAACCTTCGTCGGGGGCTTCCATGCGAATGATGTACTCTTCACCGTCGGTTCCGCCGGTGAGTTTCTGGATGACGAGGTTACCGGAAAGCGGTTTGAGACATTGGCGGACATCTTCCACGGCCACCTGTTTCTTAAACAGCGCCTGGACCATCACTCCGCCGGTGAAGTCTATGCCCAGCTGCATTTTTCCCATTATGGGGAGCGACGCAACGGAGAGGAGAATCAGAAGACCGGAAAAAATATATGCGTAACGCCGGTTTCCCAAAAAGTCTATCTTAGTGTTTGGCGGTATAAGTTCCACGTCTCTTTCCTTATAAGGCTTTTAGGAATGCGACCCGTACCGCCGGCCGCGCCGTCCGTTTGGGCAGCACGACCGGTGGTAACCAGTTCAAATGCTCAGGCTCTTGAAACGCGTAACCTGAAATGTATAATCAAAGATTGTCCTGGTCACGAAAAGGGCCGTGAACATGGACACAATGAGTCCGATACACAGTGTGACTGCGAAACCCTTAATAGGCCCGGTTCCGAACTGGATGAGCGGAAGTGCCGCCAGAATGGTGGTGAGGTTGGCATCAAAAATCGTCGAGAAGGCTTTGGAGTAGCCGTTCTCCAGCGCCGCCCTCACTGATTTTCCAAGCCGGAGTTCTTCCCGGATCCTCTCAAATATCAATATATTCGCGTCGATGGCCATACCCATGGTCAGAGCCACACCTGCCAGGCCGGGGAGGGTTAACGTGGCCCTCAACCCCGGTGAGACCATGATCGCGAAAATCAGCACGAGGTTCATGACCAATGCAATGTCCGCCACCACACCCGACATGCGGTAGTACACGGCCATACCGATGATGACGAGCACTAGGCCGAATACGACGGCGTTCCGTCCCAGTCTGACCGAATCGGCGCCTAAGGAAGGGCCGACCGTCCGATTTTCGAGTATCTTCACGGGGGCGGGAAGGGAGCCGGCCCTCAGCACGAGAGCCAGGTCGTGGGCCTCTTCATTGCTGAAACTCCCTTCGATGATTGCGTGCCCCCCTGCTATGCGGTCCTTGATCACGGGAGCCGAATAGACTCTGTTGTCCAGCACTATGGCAAGGCGCTCTCCAACGTGTGCTCCCGTTATTCGCTCAAATTTCTCCGCACCGATGCTGTTGAAATCCATTGCAATGTACATCCGGCCGAATTGATCCGGACGGGGACGAGCGTCGGTAAGAGCGTCACCGGTGAGGAGGATCTGCTTCTTCAAGAGGTACGGGGTTCGTGTGGACGATGTTGATCCCGGAGAACGATCAATCTTGTAAAGCACTTCGTCGCCCGGAGGAACTTCTCCTCTGAGGGCCTTGTCGAGGTTTCCTTTCTCGTCGACTATCTTGAATTCGAGGCGCGCCTGTCTCTTGATTATGTCTATGGCCCTGTTGACGTCTTCCTTGAGTCCGGGCAGCTGCACGATGATTCGGTCTTTTCCGTGAATGACCACGTCGGGCTCGGCCACTCCGAATTGGTCTACCCGGTTACGAATTGTGTCAACGGCTTGCCTGACGGCTTTCTGCTCGATTTCCTCGATCGCCTTGGGGTCCAATTTCAGGGTAATCTCTACTCCATTACCCGACGGCGTCGCAGCCGTCTTTCTGAAGTTATTAAGTTTTTCTATAACCTTGGCGTCAAACAGGCCCTCCTGGCCGGAATCCTTGAGGTAAACCGTAAAGGCGTCGTATGAGGTTCTCAGAATATCGCTGTAGCGGATCTTCTCTTCCTTCATGACGGCTGAGGCTTCCCCCATGGTCTGATCCACCACTGCTTCCACAGCTTTTTTCGACTCAACTTCCAGTATCAGGTGCAGTCCTCCCTGAAGGTCCAGGCCGAGGCGAATGGGGCTGTCCGGGAGGTATCTCTTCCACCACGACGGTACCGGACCGAGGGAAGGGTAGAGTAAGAACGCTGCAACCACGACTACTACAGCGATGATGGCGATACGCAACTGAAGGTTCTGAATCATCTGTCGTCACTCCTCACGTGGGTTCAATCGTGGAAGGACTGCCGGCGACTCCGGCCACGTGGCCGCGGGACACCTTCACTTGCACTTTGGGTGCGATCTCCACGGTGAGTACCTGGTCGGCCACCGCGGTGATCCTTCCGTGGATGCCGCCCTGTGTTATAACGGTGTCGCCCTTCTTGAGATTCTCCAGCATGATCTTGTGTTCTTTGGCCTTCTTCTGCTGCGGACGTATCAATAACAGATAGAAGACTGCAAAAATCAGAATCATGGGCAGAAAGCCCATGAGCGCATTAGCGTCGCCCCCTTGACCACCGGGAGCTCCCATGGCGTAAGCCACGTCAATCATTACGTTCCTCCATTCCGGCTGAAAACTCCGCGACAAAGGAGTGCAATCGGTCCAGCATCACGGCTTCCCGAATACTCTCCATCATGCGACAGTAGAAGTTGAGATTGTGAATAGTTGCGAGTCTCAGGCCGTAAATCTCCTTTTCCAAGAACAGGTGTCTCAGATAAGCCATAGAATAGTTCCTGCATACCGGACACGCACACGCCGGATCCGGAGGTTCCGGATCATCACGGTAGCGGGCATTCCGTATATTCTTCTCTCCTCTGGATGTGAAAAGCATCCCATTACGGGCGTTACGGGTGGGCAACACGCAATCGAACAAATCCACCCCCCGTAAGACTCCATCCAGAATGTCCGCCGGCTTTCCGACCCCCATCAGATAGCGAAGCGATCTTTCGGGCAACAAGGGCAGAGTTGCCTCCAATATCTCCACCATAATCTCTCGAGGCTCACCCACACTGAGACCGCCGACGGCATAACCGTCGAGATTCAAATCCGTTAAACTCCGGGCACTCAGTTCCCTTAAGTCCGAAAACATCGAGCCTTGTACTATGCCGAATAAGGCAGGGTCAACTTTTTTTTTGGATTTCAGGCATCTCTCGGCCCACTTGGTCGTCCTATCACTTGCTTCCCGCGCTGCCGCCTTTTCGACGGGGTAGCCCTTCACGTCGTCAAGGCACATGATGATGTCCGATCCGAGTGATTCTTGCACCTGAACGCTCAGTTCCGGAGTGAATAGATGACTCGACCCGTCAATGTGAGACTGGAAGACTACGCCTTCCTCGGTAACCTTCCGAAGACGAGCCAGACTGAATACCTGGAAGCCTCCGCTGTCGGTGAGGACTCCACCCGGCCAGTTCATAAAACGGTGGAGCCCCCCATGGCGTTCCACCAACTCATGGCCCGGTCTCAGATACAAGTGATACGCATTGGCAAGGATCATCCTGTACCCGATGTCCCACACCTCGTCAGGCGAAACTGCCTTCACTGTACCCTTGGTGCCCACGGGCATAAAGGCGGGGGTGGAAATCTCCCCTCGAGAGCCGGTAATGAGCCCCACACGAGCGGCACTGCCCGCATCCTTATGGATTATCTTGAAGTCAAGACCCATTGCGTAATGCCTTGGTATTCCTTCTCACAAATGCGGTCGCGGATTCGATCTCACGCTATTGCGTTGAGTGGTCATGATGACTCAGCCGATTCCCTGTCCGTCTTTCCGGCGGAGGCCGGAATCCAGGCGTCGTCACCGCGAAAGTCGGGAACCGGTCTTCTTCTCTCGGCCCTCGGCCTTCGCCTGAAAATCCCCCCTATCCCCCCTTTTTCTAAGGGGGGGGGGACTTCTGCCCGGACCGCTCGAGGGATTCTCATGTTCCGTTGTGATCGAGAGGTCATGGCGGTTCGTCGCGGAGACGACAGGGGGGCGATGTGCATGCTCTCAATGCGACAGTATTCCCGCTCATCGGATACCGCACTTCCGAAATAGAGTAGCTCCCCTGCAGGCTCCGCAAATAGGAGAGGATTGACAGTACGCGTCCGGAATATCCGGAGGCCGCCGTCAATCCTCCTTGTCTGGACCTCCCCGAGAGTAGCGTGCCTGCCGCCCGGCAGGTACCTACCGGTTGGCCTTCTTCAGGCCCAGCGCGTCCGTCGCGATAATCATCTTCATGATGTTTGTTGCGCCTTCCAGAATCTTGTACACTTTGCCGTCACGCAGGATGCGGGCAATGGGATACTCGTTGGAATATCCGTATGCGCTGAGAACCTCCAGGGCCAGGTTGGGCACTTCATCCGCCGCTCGGCATGCATAGTACTTTGCCAGAACCGTTTCACGCATATTGTTGACCAGACCGCGGTCCTTCTGGATGGAGCACCGCCAGACCAGGGCTCTGGCCGCTTCGGTTTCGGTCACCATTCTGGCGATGACCTCCTGCACCATCTGGAATTCGGCAATGGGGCGACCAAATTGGTTCCTTTCCGTGGCGTACTTGATGGACTCGTCCAACGCAGCCTGACAGGTCCCCACGGCACCGGCCGCAGCGGAGAGCCTGGTGCTGATCAATTCCTTCATCAGGTAGCCAAAGCCCTTCCCTTCTTCACCAAGAAGGTTTGCGGCCGGCACCCGAACGTCCTCCATGATCATCTCTCCGGTCGGGCAGGCCCACAGACCGAGCTTGTCCTTGATGTCCACGGTAGAGACTCCGGGGGAATCCATATCCATCACGAAGGCGCTCATGCCCTTATGTTTGGACTTCTTGTCCGTCATGGCAAAGACCACCGACATGTCCGCGACCGGGCACCAGGTTATCCACATCTTGCGGCCGTTGATGACGTACTCGTTCCCATCCTTGACGGCCGTTGTCGCCATGGCTGCGGTATCCGAGCCCGCATCGGGTTCGGTGATTCCGAAACAACCGAGTATTTTTGCAGACATCAGTTCGGGGATGTACTTCTTCTTCAGATCTTCACTTCCCCATTTGAGTATCGACATGGCTGTGCCCATGGTCTGCATGTTGAACGCGACCCGGAGGGAACCCGAAGCCCTGCCGATCTCTTCAGTGACGATGGCATGAGCGAGGTAACCCATCTCGTTGCCGCCGTACTGTTCCGGAACGGGGCACCCGAACAGGCCGAGCTCGGCCATCTGGTCGACCAGTTCGCGCTGAAAGCGATGGTCGGCTTCATCTTTGTCCGCTACGGGCATGATCTCTTTTTCCGCGAACTTTCGGACCATGTCACGCAGCATTATATGTTCTTCGGTGAGTTCTACGTCGTACTCGTCACTCATGGGGGCAGCTCCTTGAAGTTATGGTTTTCCAGCAACGCACTACCGCTCCGGGCTGATCAAGGTCCGCAGGTCGGCACGACCCGACATTCGCCCCGAATTGGGAGTAACACGTTTGTCTTGCTGTTCTGAATAGAGGTCATCCTTACCAAGGTGGTACAGGTGGACTCGGGATATATACTTACCAAGTTTCGGGCAGTAGCGTCAAGAAATGTCAATACGAGGGGCTTCTTTTTGTATGGGGGCGGTTCATTATGGTGAACTTGAAGATTTCCTCTCGTCCAACGCCGGCCCGGTTTCACGTACAAGGCGGTCGGATTTTCCCGATATGGCCATCATGCCGATCATGAAGCCTATTCCAACCAGGACGGCCGCCCACAGGGTGCACAGGCGTATGAGTATGACCGAGGGGAGTCCCGCAGCGTAGCCGATCCCCAAGAATGCCAACAGACCTATCATTCCGGCTTCGGTACCGCCGATCCCGCCGGGAAGCATGGACAATGCTCCGACAATGGTCGAAAAGCAGTAGACGAAGTTTGCCTGGAGAAGCGAGGCGGGGAGTGCGAACCCCTCCATGACCACATAAAAGGAGACCGACTCCATTCCCCATGCGACGGCGGAAACCAGAAGCCCCACAAAGAATACTCTTGGGGTCATGAGGTGCTTGCCCGCAAGAAGCGTTTCCAGCACCTTGGAGCATGCCCATGAGAGGAATGACATACCGGCAAGCCTTTCCAATACCGGCCGGTAGAGCCGTTCCATGCAGAGGAATATCCCTCCGATGACGACCACGCCCGCGCACAGGAGAAACAGTCCTTCCCAGCCTTTGAAGAGCAGCAGGGAAAAGGACCCGAGGAGGAGCACTCCCCAGAGATCCATGAGCCGTTCAACCACCAGAATTCCCACCACCTTGGTCACGGGAACTCCGTAATCCTGTTTGAGGAACACTCCCTTGACCGCTTCTCCCACTTTGCCGGGTGTCCCGGTGAGGGCGAAACCCGCGAGAAAAGCTGAAAGCGCGTATCCCGGCGGAATGTCTTCCCCGGACTTTCGGAGGTAATAGAAGAACCTCCATCCTCTCAGGAGCCACCCGAGTATGACCAAAGCCATGACGACGGCAAGGTTGCGGGCCGGGAATCCGGACAACGCGGAAAGGATGGTCCGGTAATCCGCGGCCAACGTCGCAATCCCGTAGAGCACCACGCCGGCCAGCGCAAAAACCAGCACGGAACGGACCAACCGGGAGGTCGTGGGGCTTGAAGACCCGACTTCTCCGACCGGAGCGGGCGTTTCAGGTGGAAGAGTACTGTCTACCGTGGATTGGAGCAATGACATGAAACGAATTTCTACACCTTAAAACCGGCTTTGAAATCAACGTTTGGGAAAATACACACATTTGCCGCTGAATTCATTCCATGCAGCGTCCAATTGGGACTTCACGATCCTTGCATAGTAGGTCATCTGAGCATATTGCGGATCCGCGGAATTCATCATCCTGATTTGCGAGTAGAGTTGGTAATACCGTTGCCACATGGCCTGCCACTGTTTTTCCAGGTTGAGGCACTGACCGAACTCCGGATTGGTCAGATCGGGACGAAACGCGTACTCCACTGGTCGATTCGCTTGCTGAGGCATCGGCTGCGGCTGCACGGGAACGCTCGGTGCCTGCCGTGGTTGAACCGGTGCGACCGGCGGGACCACGGGCCGAGCCGGGGGAAGCCCCGGGGCTTGAGGAGCCGTCGGCGGGGCGTACGGGGCTTGTGCGAGGCATGCAGCGGGTATGAGCCAGGTCATTAGGACAACACGGAAAGACCGCATGATTGTAGGACCGGATAGCCACATGGCAGTTTCTCCCAACGGCTGAATCCGTTTAAGCGTGTCTGAAGACCTTGCGGCCCATTGAGTCGAACCGTACCGAATGCGGTCCCGCAAACGGGTAACCGTGTGCGAGCCGAACCCAATGTTAGTCCAGGTCAGCCTTTGCGTCAAGCCGGAAGAGATGAGACGGGGTTGTTGCCGAACGCTGCCGTGATCTGTAGGGACGCAACCGGGAGAACAAACGACCAGGACGCCACCCATCATGCCTACGAAGGCACGATGACGCGTGTAAGTCCTTGTTTGTCTTCAGCAGCCTGCCCGGGCACCCACAGGTGGGTGCCCCTACAAATCAGGACCGTAGGGTCCCGTGGAACGCGGGATGCCCGCCGTCTTCACGGCGATGATCGGTGTCCCATTGGGGAGGCCTTTCAGTGAAGAATTCAGGGCCCGGCCTTCCGAACCAACTTGCTTGACCTATGGGACTTTCAGGTCGAAATATAGGTTCAGACCGGTCGTAGACAGGTCGGATACCCTGACCGGACAGGGATACGGAAAGCGTGGTCCTAACTGATTCCCTTTCTTTGCTTGCTTGGTGTCTTCGTGTCTTGGTGGTTCAATCTTTCTTCTTCGAGGGCACGTAGCTGTCCGCCCTGTCGGCAATCTTGAATACGAGATAGTACAAGACCGCAATGACTATGAAAACAACGATTCCGGACCAGAGTACATCCGTGGCGAAGTGGCCCCCCTGGGCCATCCTCGCTACACCGGTCACGGTCCCGAAGACGACGCCCCCCACAAGAGCCCCCACCGCGAGCGCTGGATGATAGGGGAAGAATGCACACACCGATGCCGTCGAATATGCCATGGCACAATGGCCGCAGGTAAACGACTTCCCCATGACCGGTACGCCCCCCTCACACGGTGTTCGGAAGTCCCAGCGGCCGTCGAATTCCCGCACGTCCACCGGTCGGGGCCTCCCCCAGGTGCTCTTGAGCAATCCGTTCACGATTAGGCCGGGCCCCACAATCACCGTAAGAATGACCACGAGGCAAGGGCGGGCATACTTCCGGGGGGCCTTGCCGAGACGCACTGCCGCGAGAAGACCCAGGCAGCCGATTGCCGGGATGATCGCCGGCCACTCCCCGTAATCGTACAGCAGACCCCAGGGGAAATCCCGAGAGAAGACCCAACCTTCGTGGGCCGCACCTGCACGGTAGAACAACCCGGCAAGATCGAGGTCCATGTTCGCGGCATCCATGAGCGCGTTGGCTGCGACTCCTGCTGAGAAGAGTATGATAATAATAACGATTCCTTTGCGTTCATGAAAAGACAACGGCATGGGTTCTCCGAGGGGGGTTCTCTACGTCGGCCCGCGTCCGGCTTGTGCCCGTCCAAGGCATCTTATACCAATGAGTGAACATCCGGGCAATAATCTGCAAATAACAAACCATCCGTTCTCGACAAACTCATTGGGGCTTGACAGTGTATTAAGGGTTGTGCTTTAATCTTCCGGATAGGCTGCTTTGGGTTGATCCGCTGAGTGATGGTGATCGCGTCGGCTCGCAAGGGAACCAGGGAGAGCAGGTCGCTGTCAGTAAGACAAGAGGATGCCTCCCGTTACCTGCCTTGGACGTATGCAGCGACGCTCGCAGCCGAAGGCATGGACAAGCGGTCACCGTAATCAGGGCGGTTGCAGGGTTTTGGTGGCCAGTGAGGTTCCGAGCAGAAAAAGGCGGCAGCCGGGAGAACAGGGCGTTCTCCGCTCAGTGCGGTGTAACTCCCGCGGCTGAGGGCCGTTAACTCAGACGGTAGAGTATCTGCCTTTTAAGCAGAGAGTCGCTGGTTCGAGCCCAGCACGGCCCACCACACAAGTTAATAATCTGCACGGTGAACAGTGCACCGCGGTTGGGAACAACAACCAACCCGCCCACATGAGGCGTTCACCCGCAGACGCGTCCCCATCGTCTAGCCTGGCCTAGGACACCGGCCTTTCACGCCGGCGACAGGGGTTCAAATCCCCTTGGGGACGCCAAATAATTCCAAAGGGTTAGGGTTCATTCCCTAGCCCTTTACTTGTTTTTGGGTGCTCCTCTTGGGTGCTTTTCGTTCCGAGCAGATTGACAATCGAGTTCAAGTCTTTGTTGATGTTTTGAATGTATCTTTCGGTCGTGGTCACGCTCTTGTGTCGGAGTATTCTCTGAATGGTCTTCGCCGATACTTTGTGCGTGTCGGCCAGCACTGAAGCCACGTAACGCCTCAGCGCGTGGAACCCGAAGGCTTTCACTCCGGCCCTCTTGCACAAGGTCTCCATGAACCACCTTCGTTCCGTGTAAGGCTTGCCATAGTGACGGCCCGGATTCTTGCTGGTACTCACGAACACGTACGGGGTGTCCTTGATCGGCCGACGTTTCCACCACGACCACAACTCTTCGTACAGTTCGTCACTCATAGGGAGCCACTGGTACTCCATCGAGCCATCGCGCGTCTTCTTGGTACCCAACCGCACTTCTCGCTTCTCGAAGTTGATATCCTCGTTCCAGGTCCATCGGAAGATTTCTCCTCTGCGGGCCCCAGTCTGAAGATAGCACTGCAGGAAGACCCTTTCTTCGGGAGTAGCCGCGGCAAGCAATTTCAAGACGTCTTCGGTCGGGGGGGTGTATTGCGGCCGTCGTTCGTGGGGATACGGCCTCATCTTGACCACGGGGTTCATGGGGAGATCCAGGATTTGTTGCCCCCAATTCCACATGGCAAGAAGGTTCTTCCGGTCCCGGTTCGCTGCATTTGCCGTGCGGGTTTGAGCTTGCTTCTGAAGATACTCGTTAATCATCGCGGGAGTGACATCATAGACGCTCACATTTCCGAACATCTCCAGGAATCGAAGCACAAGGCCCTTTTTCTCCTTGTAGGTTGCCCTGCTGAAATGAAGTTCAGCGTGGTCGAGGTACTGGTTGAAGAAGTCTCCCGAGTCCGTGGCGGTTTGGGTCTTTGCCTGACTCGCTTCCTTCAACTCTGCCCGTTTGTGGCTTTCCCACTGTTGCGCTTCGAGTTTTGTCCCGAAATCCTTTCGATGAAGTTTCCCTTCGTGCCTGACTTGTGCTCGCCAGGTTCCTCTCGATCTGTCTTTGGAAGGCATCTTCAACCCCCTCCTCAGTAAAAAACCATGTTCCTCCGATACGCACTCCACCCAATTCGGCACCATGAGCATAAACCCATCGAAGGGATTTGCTCAAGCGTTTTGCAAGATCTGCGGGTGGAATGAGTTTCATGGATTCCTATACCTGGACCGTCCTTCTGGTTGCGGTAGCTGCCCGTGCCCCCTTCACGGCGGCGGTAATGGCCTTCTGATGTTCGCGAAACCATCTCAACAGGATGCTCTCCGCCAACCGTGCAGATGTTGGGACGTCATCCGCAAAATAGAAAGGTATTCGGTAGCGTTCCTGCAAAGCGACGATTGAGCCCCAGGCACTCACCGGAGTCATTCTTGATCGGTAATCACCCCGTAAGACGTCGCGGTATGATGCCTCTACAATTACGCTGAAATTCGGGATTCGCTGCGCCCGCTGAAGCTCTCGGGTGAACCTCTCCCGGCCCTGACACAAACATCCAATGAGATCGTCCATGGTCTTTCTTTCGATGGAAATCCACTCCTCACAACCCGAAAGACTCAGATCACCTGTCGGAAGAGTTCCTGTGACCGTCTCTACTGAGAAGTACGATGCCCACGGGTGCGGGGCCGGTTCCCTGGTGTCGATCAAAATCATAGGTTGAAGGTCGTCACTCGGCATTATGTCCTCTTACTTGGCACGGTGCTTGCTTGGGCTGCATGAAGTGGTATACTTACCGCTGAAGAAGCCCGGTCTTGACCTGCATAAACGCAAGCGACTCGGCAAAAGGGTTTTTCTGTTCAGTCCTTCATGTCTCGAGATTCCGTTGCTCTTACGGGATGTTAAGTTCAATATCTGACCTTTTAGATCCAGTTAAGTTCCGGCCATGGCGTATATGGCGGACCGGATGGGCCGTGTTTCTGGCCGGTTATACTGCAGCCTACCATCGAGAACGCCTCAATTCCTCAGCCTTTTTCTTCTCGTCTTTAGTCAAGCTCCGGAAAACATTGCAATTAACTCGGATATTCTTCGGATGCGGTTTGCCGTCCTGCCAAAGTTGAATATTCCCTTCGGTGCTTCCAACCCTGACGCTGCGTAGGTGTTCGGTGAAGCCGTGCTCCGCATCAAGGTCGATCTTCAGAGTCAATATGTTGTCTTCAATGGAAATCTCACAATTTTGCATTTCTTGCACTCCTTCTGGAGTCCGGGCAGGTGAACCCGCCACCATGGATGCTTGAATCATGATCCTCGTACCAAAGGCACTCTTCGGCCTCACGGTCGAAAAAGATGCAGCCTTCGCATGATGTCGGATCGTGGACGGAGACTACAGGCACGCGGCCCGGGCCCATGAAGATGTTCACGACGTTGGCGGAGATATGAATTTCCGGCCCGCCTCTCATTGGTTGAGTTTCCTCCACTCCTGAATCTCCTCTTCGCTCACATCGGGAGCAAATTTGTCCCGGAAATTGAGACCACACTTCCACATGCGGCGTATAGGCATGGGTGGAGTGTACATTCCGCAACACTTCTTGCCGCCCCGATTTCGTTGCCAATAGCAAAGCCCGGTTCCGTCGTGCATGGTCTCGCACTCGAATGCTGCCAAGTTCGCTGCTTCGATGTCTCGGTTCCTTTTTAGTTTGTACATGCTAGCCTCCGGTGTTCACCGATGATGTTTCTCTCATAAGGGACACTGCCCCGGGACAGTTCCCGTGTATGTGTCCCACCTGTCCCTATTTGCCTAAAAGTCATGTGATTTGAATATGATAAAAAGGGACACCCCCACTGTCCCGACCTGTCCCTAACTGTCCCAGCTGTCCTTTTTCCACCTATTACCACTTGACATAGTGCGCCATTCGTCTTCTGGAGCGGGTCTACCCAAAGATAGGCCCAAAAGCGGCAAAGGATATAAACCGGGTTAGTGACAGTTGGGACACCCAGGGACACCTTACCTGTCCCTTTATAACTAACTAAAAATATTATTATTATAAGAGAAAGGGACACTTGGGACAGTAGATAGACCCTATATGTGATCAAGGTGGATCTCCTCTTGAACTGGATCGGTCTCCGGTTCTGGCTTCGAGTTATTGCCGTACAAGGCATCCTCCGCTGGTAGTGTGAACCTGCCTCTGTTTCCGACCGACTTGACCAGTTCACCCTTTTCGAGCATGCGATACACGGTCTTCTTGGTGGCCTCGTACGTCTTACCGGTAGCCTCAACGACTTCAGTTATGGTCATGGGGCGGCCATTGTCGCGAATAGTGTCCCGGATATCCCGTCGGCCTTCGGACATCTTTAGTTCCGCTACATCCCCCAACCACTTCCACTGCCCATTGGCTTTATCGAAACTCAGTGAGCCCTTCCGCTCCTCAATGTCCCGGCCACTCACAAACAGAGTGCCCCCTGTCTCGCCTCGTGCTTTCTCCAACAACCACACGGAGTCAGCGGCCCCGGTCAATCCGGTACTTCCCGACACTGAGTTAAAGGCGTCATCGTGCTTGCCTTTATTCAGATGGTGAACGAGGATGATCGCGACACCATATGAACTTGCTAGTTGGTGGAGCCCTTCAAGGTCCTCATAATCTCGTTCATAGACTGTCTTATTACTGGGCTTAGAAGGTCTGATCTTTGACAAGGTGTCGATAACCACGAGTCGGGCAGTTTCATGATGATCTTCAAGCCAGTGCTGAATCAAGTCGAGCCCATCGGCCCCTTTCCCTTTAACCTCATGACCGATCCGTGGCCACTCACAGGCAAACATCCCGGTTTCGGGAGCTTCGGCCGGGCCGAGTAACAGCCCCATGCGTTTTCTGAACCGGCGAAGGGAATCCTCAAGGGCGAGATGTAAAACGGCACCCTGGGAGCATTGGAACATTCCAAGCGCAAGGTGACCACAGGCCACGGCTAGTGAGAGGTCATGAACCAACCAAGATTTACCGATCTTTGGGGCTCCTGCCAAAATACACAGGCCTTCGGGAAGAATGTCGTGGATGACCATTCGGGGGTCTGGGAGGTCCATGCTCATGAGATCCGGAAAAGAAATGATGTTGGATAGTGATCGGGGTTGTTTATATTCGGGTGTGGCCTGCAGGATCTTGAGCAATTCCTGCCGGGCGTTGTCACCGTGAAGCGCTATGAAATCTGAAACATCCTGTTTTTCATCCAATCCAGGCAGGGAGAGGATCTTGACTGATGTCACAATACCTCGGAGTGAATCCGCGATCTGTTGGGCGTGGTCCCGGCCCGGTTGATCGTTATCCGGGCAGATGACAGTATTTTTCCCTTTGAACCATTCATGAATCCCATGCTCATCACATTGTCGTTTCCATTTCTGGGCACCTTGGACATTCGTGGTTGCACAGAAGCCCAAATGGGATAGGTTGTCTGCATCCTTTTCCCCCTCACAAACCCACACGGATTCGGCTTCGATCACCTTGGTGAGATTGTATGGGACCAACCGGACGCCCTTGACATTGTAAATCCACTTGTCTGGGCTATTCGGATCGGGTCTACGTTGCCTGAACGTCTTAGGTTCGTAGCGGTCCACAACCAGGACCACGTTACCTTTCTCGTCAACGTACTCGTATGATGCAATCCATTTCCTTTTTGGCTTAGGGCCAGCACTTCCGGTTACCCTGTAGCGTTGGCACAGATATCGCCTCTTCTCGTTGAAATCGGTGATTCCATGCTTGATTCCCACGAGGTCGAAAATGTCAAACGCCTTCTTTTCAGCGTGGCAATAATAGCCACGGTCGTTGATCTGCAAAGACTCATTTGAGTCACTGTGGAACGGGCACAGGACATTACCGTGTTCGCGGTACTCATTCGGACACTCGTCCCGAAACACCTGCCTCGGTGACACTTGACGCTTGATATCCTCCGCTGAGGGTGCTATAACCTTGCTGGACAAATCAAATCATCCTGTTGCCCGGTTGCAGCCGGGTTTTTGTTTTGGGGTCCGCTACTCTGATTTCAGACACGGAACGTCTCTCCCGGCCTCATGAGGATCGAGAAGTCTCTCGATGTCCCAGCCCCTCCCAAAAATCTCCGTGAACCGCTTCTGAAGGGGGTTGCTGACATTCGTCTGCCAGCCCTTTTCGAGACGACTCACGATACTTGGATGACATCCTAGCCGGATAGCCAAGTCCATTTGGGACAGTCCATTTATTCGTCGGAAATATTCTAAGTTTGTCATTGCCTTTTCCTGCATGCCATTACTGGCAGATATAAGGTCAAAAAAAATGAGACTAGATCTTCAACATGTCCCTTTGAAGGTCGAATCTCCTACTCAACCGTGCCAGGCTAATCCCACTGATACTCTTGATTTCGTCCCCAGCTTGATTCTCAAATACGGGCATAATGGGATTCGCCAAAAATCTGCCTATATCGTCCAGGGCTCTCTCGATAGGTGTGATGTGAATCTCCACAGAACGCTCCGATGAAGGGTTCAGAAAATGCCCCTTATTGCCGTTTAAAATCTGAACGATTAATCCAAAGGGGTGAGGGTAATTCGACTGGCGCTGCTCTTGTTCCCGGATATAATTCAGGATGCGTTCACCATCTTCCAGACTGAAAGGTCCCTGTGAAGGTGGGTGTCGATGGCTCGTGGTAGAGACGAAATCCAAATAGACTTCGCATTTAGACTTGGTACGCGGCCATAGACTAAAGATCTCGTCTAATGCCATCGCCCACACGCCGCAAGCCTTGTCGAACAAGTGCGGCTTCCCCCGGCCGACCCCTCGCTCCACTGGAGCAAGGTTGCCCTTCTTGAGCCACCGGTCTTGCGTCCGTTGGGCTGTACCGGTAATTAGCCGGATCTCTTGAGTTGTGTACAATCCTTGCGCCACGCTGACCGCCTTTCATAGCCTGCCACTTCTGGCATATAGAGAAATTTACATCATGGTCGCTCGGAATGCAAGATATTTTTTGTGAGACTGGCACGAGTTTTGGTCAGGGCCTTTGGATACGTCTCAGAGCGGTTCCGGTCGCCTCTCGGTTACAGCCGCATGAGATGAAAGAAGACGGCTCCACGATTTCTCGTAGTCGCCGCGCCCCTCCTGTGGCTGAGGATGTGCTCATGATTTCAGGTGGATGAAGCGGTTGAAGGTGGGGGGTGAAGGAAATCCTCAATAAGACACCGAGGTTGGAGATGTCACAACCACGTTGATATCATAGACGATTCTCGGCAAAGCGGTCACACGGTCTCCGAAGTGTCAGCGACGCGGTGGGAGGGAGCCTCGGCGTCGGGGGCATCCTCCGGTTGCTCTTCGAGATACCTTGGATCGCTGTCAAGATATGACCATAGCAAGCATTCAATCAGCGCGCTAATGCTTCCCCCGCTTCGTCGGGCCTCTTCCGGGCTCTCGCACTTCTCACGTGCCGCTTCCAGGAGTCTCGTATTGACACGGATACCACTGTTTTTCTTTGGTCCTGGAAATGTCGGCCGTGCAAGGAGGTCTTCCACGCGAACCGTTTCCAACCTTCTCATGGTGGTCTCACCGTTGGATGTCCACCACTGAATGATATCCCTCATGGTCTGCAATTCCTCATCAGTCAGGCTCTCAGTGCCGCTTACCACACGACTGGTAGAGCGTGGGACATCGCCGGTGTTCGCGTCTGTGGTATCCTCTGCCCCAGGTGTGGTAGATGCACCAGCGGCTTGGCCCTCTTCCTCTACCACGGGGCCGGTATCGTGTGGTAGGTCTGGTGTGGTATCATCTACCGGTGCAGTGGTAGGTTGCTCCTGTTCAGCCTTTCGCCTCACGTCAGCCCCATACCTACGTACGGTTGCCGGGTGAATGCTGGTCTTGAATTCTCGGTTGACCTTCTCGACGGCATCCTTGGCCTTCATGCCGCCGGCCCGGAGTTCAAGGTATCGCCTTCCCATGTCCTCAGTGCGTCTTGTTGCCATCGAAGTCCCCTTCCTCGCATTCGGCTTCGGCCCCCAATTTGGTCATTAGCTGCTCTTTTCTGTCCGGGCCCAGCT
This sequence comes from Desulfomonilaceae bacterium, assembly GCA_963675835.2. Taxonomy (GTDB): domain Bacteria; phylum Desulfobacterota; class Desulfomonilia; order Desulfomonilales; family Desulfomonilaceae; genus JAVHLK01. The sequence goes on along the minus strand of CAXXIU010000023.1, from coordinate 224,302 downwards.
TCTTCACCAGTTCCTTGAGTCGGATCATATCCGGATGTTCTGAGATCTTGCGGGGGGAAGTGTAACCCACCGACCGGCGAGTTACGGAATCCCCCTTGTCGTTCGTGCTACGCCCCATTATGCAGCCCTCTTGAGTATGCGACTGATTTGCATGGCGTTCCAATCGTGCCCCTTCTTGGTCTTGTAACCATCTCGGTTCAACTCCCGGGCAATGGCCCGGAGTGAAAAACCATCGGCCTTGAGAGAGTGAACCCGCTGGATGATTTCCTGCTCCGTGGCATCTTCAACCAGGTGCACCCCGTCATCCGCCAGTGCGTACCCGAACGGGATTTCGCCGACTCGCTCACCCTTCGCCTTCTTGGATTGAAGAGCGGCAGCGGTCCTCTCTCCGATCAAACGCCGTTCCATTTGGGCGAGCGATGCCATGAGGGTGAAGAAGAATTCACCCACGGCCGACGTGGTATCAAGCTTTTCGCATATTGATACCAGGGCCCGGCCCGCCTTATTCAGCTTCTCAGCTACGCTCAAGGCGTCCTGCGTCGATCTGAAAGCCCGGTCCAGCTTCCAAACCACGAGTGCATCAGCTTCGCCGGAATACACCATATTCAGTGCCTCTTGGAATCCGGGACGGCCGGAGATGTTCTTTGCCGAGATGCCCGCATCTTCCCTGATGTCCATGAGGTCAAGATCGTTCAGGTCGCAATAGGACTTGATCTTGCTCACCTGCATGGTCAGTGAAACACCTTCCCGCACTTGCTCGTCACTCGAAACTCTGATGTAACCAATCGCCCTCATGTCCCTTCCCCTTATCTGTGGTAGCATAATACCGCATGTATGTCATTTGAATGTTATGGGGCCTTGCGGCCCCCGTCCGGTCCTTACACTTTGATCTTCACTTTCCTGGTGTGGGGGCCTACCCAAAACCGCTTCCCGGTCTTCGATGTTCGGTAATGCCCCTTCACCTTCACCAGCTTGTAACCAGGTTCGGTGCTCTCGGCTTTCGTCTTCTCGGTCCTCTTGGCTTTAGCCTTCCGGGTGGACTTCGCCTTTGCCTTGGTCTTGGCCTTGGCCTTGCGAGTCTTCTTCTCCTTGGCCCTTTCCTCCCGGTCCATCTCTTCCCATCTCGCCTTAGCCGTCCGGAAGTTGCGGAGGATGTACTCCGCCTCGGTTCCCCGTGCCCACGGCCCGCCGGTCACATCGAATTCCGTGAAGCCGTATCTCTTCATCCACTCTCTCGCCTTCCGTGCCGCGGTGTCCGCTTCCTCGCTGCTTGTGGTGTTGCCCGCCCTTGCGAACATCGCTCTCAGCTTGTTCAATCTGCTTTGCTGGGTTGCCGTCATCGCCGTGCCCTCCTTTCATGGTATGGTGTGGTTCGCTTGTGGTAGACGGTCATGCAATCATCATGCCAAGTGGCACACCTCTACCGCACATGTGGTATATCCGCGTGGAATCACAAACGAACGGGGCGCCTCGGCGGAGGTAGACGACCGCCGCCTGCTCCCCAACATGGGCGCCCAAGCGCGTAGAAATTGCGCAGGGTGCGAAGCAAGTGTGCCATATGTATACCATAGCTCTACCACGCGGAGATCTCGGCGGAAGCCCGGAAAAGAGTGTGAAGTTTTTACGCGGTTCGTGGTATCCATCTGGTATACTGTGGTCCGTCGCTTATGGAGTCGGAAGAGAATGACAGGCTGAGATATGGAGAGATGCCGTCATGCGTTGTCTGACGCGCGCGCAGATGGACGTTACGGGTTTGGGAAGGGGTGAGGTTGTCGGACACGGCGAGACGCGGAGAATCCATCTGAGGACGTAATAGGGAACATATGACAGACAGCCCGGCCCACCCCGCACCCCACCCGGGGGGAGGATCCCAGGCCCTATCCGTACTTAATATACTGCCGGGTCCTCCCGGGGCGACATTTTCACTCACCCGACTTTCGCGAGAACTTCAATGGCAAAGCCCCCGTTGCAATCGCCGCACTAGGGGGGGGGGCGAAGCTCACAGATCGAGGAATGCCACAACCTTTGGAGGTCGTCCTTTGTCGTTGGCCACAGGGATACGTCAGCCTCTGCCCGTACTCCTCACGTTTGACGTAGACCTCTGTCCCATGCTATGATAATAATTGTGTGGTACATGAACAAAGCAGATTGGGGAGGGGCACGAAATGACAGCGATAGGGGATCACATGGAGAGGCTTCGTCAAGAACAGCCGGATGTGGCGGAAGTGCTGGACACTATCAATGCCCTCAATTCAGTCTATGAGCAAGTGCAGAAAGCGTTAGGCAAGACCAATCCTCCGACGATCACAGTGGCGAGCACTGTGGAAGTCGGGCTTACAGGTACACCTAGCTGCTCAACAGCTGGTCAATAGGCCCAATTTCCTCATGGCAAAGAAGAAACCAAGACATAAGAGGAAATCGCAGCGGGGTAAACGTCCAGATGATTCCGTGGCTGACAAGATTTCTGGTCAGGCCCAATCGGATCAACTCGAAGATATTGTCAAGGACCTCAAAACCATTCCAACAACCTATCAGGATATATCCGACTTCCTAAATCGCTTCTCTGGTCCTGCAGCATTCCCCCTGAGAAGGGAGACTTTTCTACGTATAGAGCAAATCACCGAGAGGCCTCTGATCTGCTACGTAGCAAAGACCAACAACTTGGCTCCTGGAATTCCCGCTCAGATTCAACATGATGACTTGATCGGATTCAGTGATTTGGCCAGCACGATCCCAGAGAAGAAAGCTGACATTTTTCTCGTCAGTAATGGCGGTTCGCCGGAAGCCACGGAAAGAATTGTGGGCTTGCTTCGCAGTCGCTTTACTGAGATCAGATTCTTTGTTCCCGGCAACGCTTACAGTGCTGCAACACTAATGACTTTCGCCGGTGACGAGATCATTATGGACGACATATCCACCTTGGGCCCAATCGACCCGCAGCTCAACGGCATACCGGCCAGGGCAATACAGAGGGCGTTCGAGGCGATTGAATATCGTGTGAAGAAAGAAGGTATTCAAGCGCTCGCTCCCTATGGTCCGCTAATCCAGAAGTACGACCTTCACACCCTTGAGATCTGCGCAAGCGCTCAAGAACTCTCGAGAGAATTGGCGAAGAAGTGGCTTGAAGAGTTCATGTTTTCCAACAGGTCTGACCATAATCAGGGTAATGAGACGATTGCGAAGATCGTCGATTTTTTTTCCAATTACGATGCGCACAAGAGCCATGCTCGCGGTATCAATCGCCAACGGGCTCGTGAGGAAGGTTTGGCGGTCACCTTTATTGAGACTGTGAACTCTGATTTGCAGGCTCTGGTAAGGAGCCTTTACAATCAATATGAGTTCTGGTTTGACAAGACAGGGTTCTTCAAGGCTTTTGAGAACGGCAGGGGTATCAACTGGGGACGACAGACTCAAACGATGACCATCCAAATCCCAATGTCGGGTCAACCCACGCCTCACCTGCCACCGGTTCAACCAGGGCCTCCACACAAGACCAATCCATAGATCATATGGCTTAGGATCGCTCCATGTGTGTAAAGTCTATTGGGTCTCGGAGGTCTTCCGCATTTTCGGGACAAGCAACTTTTCACAAACCACTTGAGGTTTTGGGTGCTCTCATGGGTGCTTTTGATTTTCAAAATCGTTTTTGGGGTGCCAGAAACTGCCAAAAGAGGACACATGGAAAACCACGAAAAACCTGACCTGGCCTTGTTTGGCCGGATCTTCGAGAATCCCGGAGGTTTTGCGTCCTATGACTTTCACGCCGGCGACAGGGGTTCAAATCCCCTTGGGGACGCCAAAATAAGATGGTGATTGGGCAGGGAAGTTGGGAAGCGCCAACTTCCCTGTCTTTGTTTGGGGTGGACTGGAAAGCCTCCCGCGCACAATCCAGTGTGGCTTTCTACACAGCGAACAGACAATGCGAGATGAATTCGACGCCAAAACCGGAAAAATCCCGGAAGTATTATTCTCTTGCCCGCCGCAGACACATTGAATATTCTAACGTTATGATCGAATGGTTCGAACGTAAGACTCGATTCTTTGATCAATAATCGGTTTGCCATGATCTCAGCAGGAGGCGTCACCTTATGGAACCACTCACCCATGATCAGGATTTTCATGCGTGGGCGAAGCGCAATGCCGAACTCATACGGCAGGGGAAGCTATCCGAGATTGACGTGGAGAATATTGCCGAGGAATTGGAGAGTATGGGAAAGAGCCAGAAACGGGAACTGGTCAACCGACTCGCAGTATTGCTCGCACACTTGCTCAAATGGCAGCATCAACCGGAGAGACGCAGTAATAGTTGGGTCAGTACCATTGTTACCCAACGCAGGGAAATCCTGCTGCTGCTGGACGAGAGCCCCAGCTTGAAGCATGACATGGACTCGAGTATTGAGAAAGGCTATCGCTTTGCCGTCGATCAGGCTGCAAGAGAAATGGGAGTCGGCAAAGATATGCTTTTGAAGTCTTGTTCCTATTCATTCGATCAGATTGTCAACGAAGACTTTTGGCCCGTGTAGTGAGATGGCCGGCATAGCGGCAACTTAAGTTGCGATACGAGGCAATACTCCGTAAACTCGGGTCGAGGTAAGAATATGGAGACTGCAACAATTCCCGATCCGCCCGGTTTTAGTGACCTGTCAAAGGCCCGGCAAATTCGCTACTTGCAGGATCTCTGGGACCGAATTGCGGAGAAGCCGGGTGAAATTCCGGTTCCCGAGTCACATCTCGCACTTGCCGAGGAGCGTCTTGCTGAATATCGTCGAGATCCAACCCACACACGACCGGCCTGTGAGGTCCTGGATCGGCTTGCGAAGAAAGACCGATGAACGCCTATCGGCTGCTTGAAGAGCAGGGGAGTGGGGCCAAACCTGCTCTTGGTTCACGATTGTCATTGACGTGAGCCAAGACGAGATGACCACTTTGTCTCTGTTCTGGGAAGTGACTAGTGTTCAGGAGAAGCTATAGAGGTAAAGGCCGCTTGGAGAAGATTCCTTGGATTGGTCTAAGGGTTAAGATCTCTTGGTCGATTCCGCGCGCATTGCGCGTTTGTTTGATTTTTGGCAGTGGCTTGATTTCCCCTGCCTTCGCAGAAATCTGGGAAGTGCTTGGTCTATCTCGACTAGGCCGTCCGGTCCGTCTCGAAGAACACCGTGTCGGCTACTTTCCCTTCGGATCTCGGCAGAGGACCACAGAGACAGGTTCTTCTCCCGCACTCACAGAGCCGTGAACTGATGGACCAGCAGCCTGATCTGTTTTCCATAACAGGACCTTGATCTCAGACCACCTCAGGTTGGGGTCTTGAAACATGGCAGCGGGAGTCGGCAACCGATCACCTTTCTTCCGAACGCACGGCCGGGCTTTCGAAAAGAGCAAACAAGGCAGAGCCCGGCTTCATCCTTCCAGTCATCAACACCTTTGGGGCGTCCTTTGAGCACCGTCCGGCAGCAGTAGGCAAGATCAGGACGACCCTGAGGCGTTCTCCCTCTTCGAGCCACGAATGGGTAAGATTGATAAGATCCAACCGAGCTGGGGCTTCGTTTTGTACGGGAGCCCCTTTGGGCTTAACTTTGGTTTTCTGCGGCCACCAAAGGCGCGCCGCATACGGCAGACAAAACACTCGGTCGCTTATCCTCGCCAGACCGATGATGACGAAACAGACACCATATCGCGTGTTTGGCCTTCTTGCTGTTCTTCGGAGCCGAACCGTCATACTGCCATCCGGCTCCGCAGATCTGTTTGCCGCAGTGCTTGTTCAGGGTGTCATCAAGGACTGTGAGAATCTCAACACCCTCAGCAACAAGTTTCCACCATGATTCGGAAGAGACACTGTGAGACTCCATGCACCATTGGCCCTTTCCCAAGAACCGGTCCAAAGTGCCGGGACTCATGGAGCTTCATGGTAAGAATGACCTGAACGGTATGTTTCCCCAACACCCAGCCGATCACAAGCGCCGTGAAGATCCGGAAACTCGGAGCGCTGAACAGAGTCTTGAAAAGAATCTCGTCAATCCCAAACCGATCTGGTATGTTTCTTTTCACCTTGGCGTTCCTCCTCCCCATCTGTTTTTTCCAAAACTGGGTATGCGCGGAACGCCTTGGCTTTTCAAGCAGAATCTGCGGACGCCACACAGTCAAACACTACAAAAAAGGCGAAACTATAGTATTCACCGTTATCGATCATATTCCTGATTCAAGATATCAACTTCAAAAAGGGGGCGTTGATGAACCCGGAAATCGTATGGACGGCATTGGGGCTGTCAATTATCTCCTGCATTTTCCTTTGGGCCTCCGTGAGCTTCATCAGAGCATCGTCCCCACCGATTACTGTGAGATCTGTTTCCAACCGGTCCGGTGAACTAATTAACTACAGTATGAGGTGGACCCCTCTGTCAAGACAAAATTTGAACTTTTTTAAGGTTGAAAAGTACACCTCGGTACTAGGACAATGTCCTTGGTTTCCAGCTCCTGGGTACGGGTACCCGTGTACAGGTGGTACGGGGTTTGGTACCCGAGGGCTTGATGAGGGCGTCTTTCATTGTAGAATCTGAAGTATGCCCCCAGGGACCCGATAGCCTCTTTCACCGTCGCATAGTCTTTGAGATACACCTCCTCGTATTTTACGGAGCGCCACAGACGCTCGACAAAGATGTTGTCGAAAGCACGGCCTCGACCATCCATACTTATCCGGATCCCCGCGGCCTGCAGCACACCGGTGAACCCCGTGCAGGTGAACTGAGAGCCTTGATCGGAGTTGAATATCTCCGGCTTTCTCCCTTCCAGGGCTCTTTGGAGCGCCTCGATGCAAAAGTCTGCCTCCATGGTTATTGAAACGGCCCAAGCCACCACGTATCGACTGAACCAGTCCATGATCGCCACGAGGTAGACGAACCCCTGCCTCATGCGAATGTACGTTATGTCCGTGGCCCACACGTGATCCGGTCGCTCGATGGCTACACCCTTCAACAGGTACGGATACTTCCTCGCCTGAGCATCCGCCGGGATCAGTCGCTTCTTCGGGTAGATGGCCTCAATGCCCATAAGGTTCATGAGCCTGGACACCCTCTTTCGGTTGACTGAGGTGGACCCCTCTGTCAAGACAAAATTTGAACTTTTTTAAGGTTGAAAAGTACACCTCGGCACTAGGACAATGTCCTTGGTTTCCAGCTCCTGGGTACGGGTACCCGTGTACAGGTGGTACGGGGTTTGGTACCCGAGGGCTTGATGAGGGCGTCTTTCATTGTAGAATCTGAAGTATGCCCCCAGGGACCCGATAGCCTCTTTCACCGTCGCATAGTCTTTGAGATACACCTCCTCGTATTTTACGGAGCGCCACAGACGCTCGACAAAGATGTTGTCGAAAGCACGGCCTCGACCATCCATACTTATCCGGATCCCCGCGGCCTGCAGCACACCGGTGAACCCCGTACACGTGAACTGAGAGCCTTGATCGGAGTTGAATATCTCCGGTTTTCTCCCTTCCAAAGCTCTTTGGAGTGCCTCGATGCAGAAGTCTGCCTCCATGGTTATCGAAACGGCCCAAGCCACCACGTATCGACTGAACCAGTCCATGATCGCCACGAGGTAGACGAACCCCTGCCTCATGCGAATGTACGTTATGTCCGTGGCCCACACGTGATCCGGTCGCTCGATGGCTACACCCTTCAACAGGTACGGATACTTCCTCGCCTGAGCATCCGCCAGGCTCAGTCGCTTCTTCGGGTAGATGGCCTCAATGCCCATAAGGTTCATGAGCCTGGACACCCTCTTTCGGTTGACCGCATATCCTTGGCTTCTCAGCCAAGCCGTCATGCGTCTGGTACCATAGAAAGGCGTCTCGGTGTACTGCCTGTCTATCAGACCCATCAGGTGCTGATTGTGGTCGTCCTTTCCCCCTCTGGATCGGTAGTACAGGCTCGACCTGGAGAGTCCCAGAAGCTCGCACTGCCTGTATACCGGGATCGTTTCATGGTCAAAGTCAATCAGATCCCGACGTTGATCAACCGACAAGTCCAGCTTTTTTTTTGAGCCAATCCAGTTCCACCTTGAGCCGTCCTATCTGCTGATACAGCTCGGCTACCAGCTCATTGTGTTGTTGATTACTCCTTTCCCGGGACCCGGAGAATACTTTCGGCATCTCTTCCAGAGCCTGCTTCTTCCACTTCGTTATCTGGGTCGCATGAACCTCGTATGCACTGGCGAGCTCCGCAAGCGTTCGCTCACCCCTGATGGCTTCCAGCGCTACTCGCGCCTTAAACTGGGCGTCATACCTCTTTCGCATATCCGACTTCCAAGCCTCCTTGAATTTCCCCCCGGTGTTCTACACCTCCAAGGTAGGCTTCTCAACCTTAACCCCCTGTCCAGTTTTCGGGGTCCATTATACCCCTCATCAGTCACGAAGTGATCGTAAATCTGATAGCATCCACGCGGACCGAAAAAGGGCTCACGGTTCGCTGCGAACTGGACAACGGTTCTTACCCAAAGGGTCTGAAGATCAAGGACAAGGAACTCAGAGAAGTCAACATCGCCAAGAACGAGTTTCATGGTGAGTGGAACTATACAATTTCACCAAGAAGCCCCTAAAGCTGGCGGGGTTATTTTGTGACGGGCGCTAAGTTGCTCGACATTCTGCAGGTGCCCTGTGATGAGCATCAGCCACTGGTCCACCAGTGTGAGAACCATCTCATAGACCCGGAATATTACTGGACGAAGCGTGGAGAATTACCATGGGACGATATTCCGCGCTGGTTGGACAATCCCGCCACGCTTTGGGGTACGGGAGAAGGAAGCTATGCTGGCGTCAATAATCGTATGACGATTGGACAACAGCATGGCTCGTCGCTGTACCTCATAGCCGTTCGCCTGGTACGGTTGCTCGTTGGTCGCAAAGCACCCGAGTACCCCGATTCCAAACGAGCGGTTCGAGGTGCGTTTGTCTACCGAAGAACCAGATACAAAATGGATGTAACCGATCCGGTGATTGAGCGGAACTTCCTGGAACAACCTGACGGTCAGTACGACATTGCTGATCCAGTGCTGTGCATCAGCCTCGGCGATCCCTTTCAGGGCTATTATTACAAGCTCATCGCAGGAGTTTTGTATCAGGAGCGGTTTGCATGAGCCGCGAATTATACACCATCGGCCATTCCAACCATGAAATAGCCCACTTCATAGCACTGCTACGTAAGCATGGCGTCACTGCCGTTGCAGATGTGCGTTCGCATCCCTACAGCCGTTATGTGCCTCAGTACTCCCGTGAGCGCCTGAAAGGTGCACTAGCAGATTCTGACATTGCCTATGTATTCCTCGGTAGAGAGCTAGGCGCCCGGAGTGATAATCCTGCTTGTTACAGGCGCGGTAAGGTCCAGTATGATTGCCTAGCCCCAGTTTCCTAGTTACGCTCATAAGCAAGTGATAACCACTTAATATAATGGTATTTTAACTTAAATCAGCCATATCCCCTATGTATGTATGCCAATAAGTCCTTATAATAAAGCTTGATATCCGGTGCCATATCCCCTAATAGCTGCCTCCGAAAGAGGGGCTGATTATGGAGCGCTTGGAAGCCAAGAAGATCGGTGGAAAGACCTATTACTACTACTCCAAATGGGCCTGGGTTGACGGCAGGTGCCGGCGTGTTTGGCAGAAATACCTCGGAAAACCGGCAGACATCGCTGCGGCAGTACAAGGTGGGGGACCGCAGCCGCTCCATGCCGAGGTCTTCCAATGGGGCCTGCCTTTTGCTCTGTGGATGGAGTGTTCCCTCAGCAGGGTGGTGGAGGAAACCGACACCCTATGCCCGAAACGCGCCCAAGGGCTCAGCGTTGGTCAGTATCTTGCCATTGCCGCCATGAATCGCGCTATTTCTCCCAAGAGCAAACGCTCCATATGGGACTGGTTGTCGCAAACCGTATTGGTGAGCCTTATTCCCCAGGCGTCCAGGGCGGCCCTTGCCTCTCAGCGGTTCTGGGATCACATGGACAAGATTGACGCCGATACGGCCTCGTCCATTTGGAAGAGGATCCTGAGAGGGGTTGTGAAAAACAGAGACATTGATCTGTCTTCCGTATCTTATGACGGTACGAACTTCTACACCTTCATTGATACCTTCAACGTACGCTGCGGGATTGCCAAGCGGGGAAAGAACAAGCAGGGCCGGAATAATCTCAGGCAAATCAGTTTCGCCCTGTTTTGCTCTTCCGATGGGCATGTGCCCCTACACTACGACGTCTACGAGGGAAGCCGCAACGATGCCAAAGAGTTTCCCATGATTCTCGGCCGCTTTCATGAGTTCCTCAACGAAGTTTCCCAGGGAGCCTCTCCGGCACCCAGAACTACGCTGGTTTTCGATAAGGGAAATAATTCCGAGGAAAACTTCGCCTTGATCGACTCCTTGGATCTGAGCTACGTGGGCTCCGTGAAATTGGATCAATACAAGGACTTGGTGCAGATCCCGAACAAAGACCCGCGACTCGTGCCCTGCCGCTCAGGAACAATCGAAGACACCAAGGCATACCGGGTGAAGAAGAACGTGTATGGAAGGGAACGAATCCTGGTGGTAACCTACAATCAGAATCTCTTTGACAGCCAATGGCTGACGATTCAGAATGATATCTCAAAGGCCCTTGAGAAACTCTCAATCTTGCGCCAAAGATTGGAAGATCGAGCCAACGGCATTGTCAGGGGAGGAAAGGCCCCCACGAAGCAATCCGTTGAGACCCAATGCAAGAGCGCCTTGAGCCGACAACATATGAACCGTATCATCAAGACGAGCGTTATCCAACGCGACGGTGTGCCACGGTTGTCTTATGAACTTGACTCTGAAGCCCTCGCCGAACTGGCGCAAACCTACCTTGGCAAGAACATCATCGTCACGGATCGGGAGGACTGGGACAATGAAGCGATCATATCGGCATATCGCAGTCAGTTCATGATCGAGGACGTCTTCAAGGAAATGAAGGATCGGCGGACGGGAAGCTGGTGGCCGCTTCACCACTGGACCGACTCAAAGATCAGGGTTCATGGCTTGTACTGCTCGATCGCCCTGTTGTTGAGGGCCCTGGCCTTTCGCCGGGTCAGACAGGCCGGCATCAATCTCTCCATGCCTCGGTTCCTCTCCGAACTCGATGATATCCGAAAGGTAGCCGCCATCTATCCCAAAAAGCGCGGTCAGAAGAAACGAAGAACCCAGATCGTATTGACAAAGACTTCGGACCTCCAAGACAAGCTCGTGGAGATCCTTGGCCTTAAAAAAGATGAAATACCCCTTTTAGGGTAAGGAGACTTCTGCTATAACCAGCTGAACACACAATCGAAATAGCTCTGACTTTCCATAACTAGGAAACTCGGGCTAGGAGGCAAGTCCGATTTTGGATCATGTGGAGACCGTGGAATGGGGTCGCGCCTGAGCAATTTGACCAACGATATTCCAGATATTCAGATATTTCGCGATATTCCGGGTACACCATACTCAATTACTGACAAACGTGTCTGCTTTTCTCCGATACGGCTGCGAGTCCCGAGGACACTACAAAGTTACCGAATACGCTGATCTGTTGAGGTTACAGGAGTGAACTGCCATGCCGCTCAATACTGACGAATTCATGGGTCACAGCAGAAACAGGATCGGCCGGATGCTGAGAAGAACAAAGGGATCTGGACCGAAGAAGAAACGCAAAGGCAATTGAGTATGGTGTACCCGGAACTCCTGGTGTACCCGGAACTCCGCATGTCAAATGCAAACCGTCGACTCTTCCCACGAGCTGGAGCCGGCGTCTCCGGGAAACGGATTGCCGGGCGGAAACTGTGCACGCTTATGTGGTGGGTCAGAAATGTGAGCATAGAGTTGGGTCAATTCCCAGAGCGTTGAAGAATTGGCAGGGGCTGGAAAGCGGCCGCTGCGGGCCTTGCCAGTCGTGGGCGGCCGGCGCTGTCAATTCTATGGGGGGCCGTTTCATGCCTCACCCGTATCGGAGTCGTCCACCGGTAGCGGGCTCGTAATGAAAGCCACCAATTGATGTCCTGCCGCGGTTGCTCGGGAAGCATAAAGACTCATGCCTGTCTTTTCACCGTAGACATCATCGAGAATGAGCCAAGATGCCTGCAGATCTGCGATCACCATTCTCAGACTGCGCGGCTCTGACTCGGGAATGTGGAAATGTTGACGCAGATACGGCAGCAATGATCCGCCTCGGGTTCCCTTTATATCGGTGACCCCTATTTCCCGAAGCGGTTTCCTGGGGTTTGATAGGAAGATGAGAACTCGCAGGTGCAGCTCGGTCATGCGATCAATCAGGTTGAGAAACACAAGTCCTTACGGCAACTCGGTTTGATGAGGGCGTCCTGCGCTGCCAACGAATCTGTCCGATGGTCGCTCTATGCAGTATATATACTGCATAGAGCATCTGTTTCCACCATTCATTGCAGGCTCTCTCGACCGAATTTCATTTTAGTTCTTAATCGGTTATGAGGATAGACATTTTCCCGCCCAACAGGTTAAGTCTAGGCTTTTGTGAATAATATTGGACTAATATGCCCCAGAGCCTTTGAGACTTCATGATGGTGTTCTTGTAGTATATATACTACAAGAACACCGCCTAACGCACGGCAACCAATCCTCAAATCTGCTGATTTCAATTCTGATTCTCAGGACCGCGCAACACGCGTGAACGCAATGCCCCAGGTCGGTTCCACAAGGGCGTCTAGCGATTTCGGCGAGTCAACCTTATGTGGGGTGTACGTGGTATATATACCACGTACACCCGGATGCCACTCATGGCAACCTGTTCCGAGCGAATTTCTTTTTAGTTCTTAATGCGTTATTATCCCCACTCATCCGATACAGACAAACACATCCCCTGAAGGTACCGAGAAGCTCAGTGATCCTTGACAAAAACACGAGGATGCAATATGCAGTATATATACTGCACGTATGGTAGGTTGCTCTCGTGAAAAAGCCGCGACTTGAACGCCTCAAAGTAGCAAAACGGGATATCGTAGCATTTTTCGATAACCAAACCACTCGAGTGTTTCAACACTCTGACATAGCACGATTCGTTTCCGAGCACGGGGAAGTCTGGAGGTTGACCGAGTCGACCACGGTTCAAGACTTTATTGCCTTTCTGCTGAAAAATACTCCTATGCGGATGGAGCGCATTGAGTTTTCGCGCAGACCCATGATCCGTTACACCTGGGGCGAGGTAGCGACCTATGAGATTGTCCTATCGTGGCATCCGGAATCATATCTCTCCCATTATACGGCCGTGTACATCCATGACTTAACGGAACAAATACCCAAGACGATTTATCTCAACCTCGAGCAACGACGAAAAGGGGCCGTTTCTGGTTCCTTGACCCAAGGAGGAATAGACACAGCCTTTAAGCGTCCCATGAGAAGGTCCAAGACTACAGCTCAGTTCAGAGACTTCGAAGTATGTCTCCTTAACAGTATGGGAATGGAAAACCTTGGAGTGGTGGATTCCTCGGGGCCGGAGGGAGAAAGAATCCGACTCACCAATCCGGAGAGAACTCTGATAGACATTACGGTTCGTCCCGGTTACGCCGGTGGAGTGTTCGAGGTCTTGAACGCTTTCAGGAACGCGAAAGGAAAGGTGTCCATCAATCGGCTTGTCGCCATGCTGAAGCGTCTGGATTACATCTATCCATACCACCAGGCAATCGGATTCTATCTGGAGCGAGCCGGAGTCTACGACGAATCTTCGATACGGCTGCTCCGAAAGATTGAAATCAACTACGATTTCTACCTGGCTCACGGCATCAAGGATACGGATTATTCAAAGAAATGGCGCCTATTCTTCCCAAAGGGGTTTTAGTTTCTCGCACTTGCTCACCACATAGTCGAAGTAGAAATCGAACTCCTTGAGGTCTATCCCAGTGTACACCGTATCCCTGACGGCATCGAAAGCTTGGCTGTGATAGTCGCGGTAATCCCTGATTCTGGAGATCAACCCCAACGGGACCCTTTTGCATTCGAATGAGCACCTCAACAGGTCGAGGTTCTGATCCGTGGTAAGGTCTATGCCGAAATGCTCCATCGTTACGTAGATGTCGCAGAAGTCTCTGGCTCTGGGTGATTGAGATCGCGATTTCACAATGATGCCGTACTCCGGCATCTGCTGACAGATCGCCCGAATCTTCTCGATTACAATCTGCTCCGGGCTGTATACGTAGATCGTGTAATTGTCCAAGTCTTGTTCTCGTTTCCGAGCGCAGTACTCGAATTTGCTGATTTCAATCCTGAATTTCTTTCTGGTGGAAAGATCAACCTCTTCGGACTGTTTTCTCAAAGAATCGAGATCCTGAGCCAGACTTCTGTACTTGGCTTTTCCCATGATCTTGAACTCGACCAGATAGCCTCCCCAGAAATCCGCCATATCAAGGGTCACTTCGGGAGGTCTCTCTGTCAAAGTGACATCAAATACCTCATAGCCCTCCGTGAGAAAGGTATCACCGAGACATTCCCGGAGCTTCTGCTCAATGTCTCCGACCTCTTCAGGGCTGAACTCACCATCCATTGAGAAATCAAGGTCGATCGAAGACCTGAACTCCATCGAGTAGGCTATGTCAAGCGCGTTGCCTCCTTTCAGAACCAGCCTGTTCATGAGGTCGTCGTCTGAGAACATCGCGATTATGGCGAGCCTTCTGATCCTCTTGAAAAAGTAGTCTTTTCTCCTCTCAACAGATGACGGGCTGATCTGGCCTTTCTTGACCAACTCTTTCAGAAGTTTTTTCAGTTCTTTCCCGGACAACCGGTACCTGTCCTGGATTTCGACATCGCTCAACCCTGCATGGATATCCCGAACGAGGTTTCCGGTGGAAGGGCGCTTCTTCTTCATCTGAATCTCCGTTTGGACTGAAAGCGTCAGGAGTAGCCTGACGGCCCCGAGAACAATAGCAGGTCAAATGCAAACCGTCGACTCTTCCCACGACCTGGCGACGGCATCTCCAGGAAACGGATTGCCGGCCGGGAACTGTGTCTGGTTATCTGGTGGGTCAGAAATGTGAGCATACAGTTGGGTCATTTCTCAGAGCGTTGAAGAATCGGAAGCGGCCTGACTGACATCAGAAACAACTTGACGGCACAGCGTCGTTCTGGGTAGATAAGGATAGGGTCCTGTTCCTTGGAAAATACCAATCAACGAAGCCGAATCATATCGCATCTTTGCTTGCGGCAGCAAGAGGCCAAATGACGCTATGAGTATTTCGAGAAGGTGGTGGTGGAGCAGATGAGAGGCAAAGGACTCTGGAAGCGACTACCACGTCTCTGCCACGTTAGCTCTCGAAAGCCGCAGTCAGATCCGGACTGCGCTAATCTGCGTCACGACTTGGTGAACACATTTGTGATCCCAACGCATGTATTTGAGTGTGGGAGCCAGGGTCTGAATACCCCGATAGGGGTCTTTTGAGTGAGAAAGCGGAACAAGTCCTGCGGACAGAAACGCCGAATACGGGCTAGATGTGTCTCAAGCAAGTAGGGAAAAAGATTTTTCGCAATGATTTCAGTTGAGCGTATTCTTGGAAGCACGTCCCCTAGGCGGGTTTGTCCGAACCCATCTAAGTCAAGTCGGCCCAAGTGGACACGAACGTGGATTCCCACGACGGCCACCTAGTGGTGTTTGTGGCGTCATCGACTACGACCACGGAAGAAACGTGACTATGGCGAGAACCGCACTAGTAGTTTTCCTGCTCGGACTCGGGGTAATCGTTTACGAGTTCGCTACCTTAACGACCATTCTGTCAAACAATCCGTGGCTCAAGGCGTTACCCGCTCTCGTACCCTTCATTGCTCTGGTAGCTACGATTTTCCTCGCTGTGGCAAAAGACGAATGGCTGACAGAGTTGGCGAAGTCCGTCATAGTCAGTATGCAAAGAATTCCTCTCGTCCTTTACATTGGTACCCTGCTCGTTATCGTGATCTCTGTTGGGTTCGGACGATACGTTTGGCAGCTTGCGGGTGCAAAGGAGGGAGAGTTTACGGTTCAGGTCGTCCGGAAACATGATGTCCCAGATCAGGCGGTGCCCGGACTGCCGGTAGTCCTTGAACACAAGCTCAGGGCTGATGTACTTGAACGCATCACAGACAACCGGGGGAAAGCCACCTTTGACGTTGACTTGAGCGACGTATTCGCTGTTCGAATTCGCAAATCCGCCGCAGAGCAGGCCCCTGTTTTCGTTCTCGCTAGCGATGCGCATGTGAGCGATAAGACTAAGAAAGGCTTCCGACTCGTCAAGTTGGCCGGAATCCCGGAGAAATCGTGGATCAGCGGGTCAGATACTCTTGAAGATTTTGTCCGGCTTCCCGCACCGTACTTTCGCTGGCGTGCACATGGACGAGGGCAGAATGTAATCCGCGTGCATGAAGCTCAGTCAACCTTCCCATTCACTCTTCCGGGCGCCGAGACAGTCATCATCCGTAGAGCGTTCAGCATCGGCTTCAGCCCGCTTCTGAGACTTCCGCGATGGGTCGCCTACAGAATTGTACGCGGGCCGCCCGTCCGCCGAGTGCGTGCCCCATTCAAAGCAGATCCTGAGCTGCCGCCCAGCTATCAGGCATCCTCCTCCGATTACCGCAGAAACGATTTCGACAGGGGAACTCTCGTCCGCAGCAGCGACATGTTCGGCCTCGGCGAAGACGCTACATTGGAGGCTTACTACTTGAGCACCGTGGTCCCCCAGCTATCCTATGTCAATCAGAGAACTTGGCTGGCTCTCGAAGAATATACGAGTGAGAAAGCTACGCCGGATCGTGACGTGTATGTCATTCGTGGCCCAATTTATGAGCCATCAGATGACAGGACGATGGTAAATGTCACTCTGATGGGCGCTGGTCTCGTGCCCGTCCCGACTCATTTCTTTCAGATTCTGTTCATTTCCGCTCAGGGGGGCAATGAGGTTGAAGCGCACATCGTTCCCAACACGTACGTTCCATTCGATGGCAAGAACGTAGCACGCTTCCGCTCTACTGTGCAGAGTATCGCGGAGAAAACGGGACTTCAGTTCGATGAAAAACTGTCAATTGGGGAACCACATAGATAACTCACGTCACTGCACAATATATTCATGGATTGTAGCATAGGGGGCATTGACCCACGAGCTGCTCGATCGCCTCCACTTTCGTCCTCAAGGTCCTGTCGATCGCGATTCTTTGCATCATGCGACACACCACGCTGCCGGCACTGCTGTAATGCTCAAGCCCAAAGGCATCCCCATGGTTGCCAACGTCTCACCGTACAGCCGGCCAGCAACGTTTCCGGCTTCGTTGGTCTTTCCTCTTCCCAAGGGGTCACTCATTATTCGCATCCGGGCTCCGCACCAACAGGTGGTAGTGATTCGACCTCAGGCAAAACCCGGCAATCTTGATATTCCGCATGGGGGAGCCGTCCTGCACGAGTTCCATGAATCGCAGTCAATCCTCCCACCCGGGGAAAAGCGCTTCACGGCGTCTGCCCCTGTTCACAAGATTGTACCGTCCGTCCCTATATTGACTGTGTAATGGCCGCGCCATGGGTCGATTCCTTGACCGTGTCCAATGTGAGTAAAGAGTAGACCCCCTTTTCTTTTCCTGCCTACGCGACATCCTGTTTAGCGCCAACAGGATTTCAGTACACCTCATCATGGGTTCCCACTGTCTGCAGTAGAATGGCTTCGGAGTGCTCATGATCTACCATTTGAAATACAATCCTCAAATCGTAACCGACACTGGCAGCGCGGGATCCTTCAAGGTCTCCCTTGAGCTTGTGAGTTTTCAATTTGGGATGAAGGGCGTCCTCTGATAACAATTCCAATGCAGCCTGTAAGTCTTTGGCCAGATCGGGACTTTTCTTACGATACGTTTGGCGGCACGTACGAAAGCGCTGGAGCGAATCAGTGTGCGTTTCACGACAGTATCTCTTCCATAAGATCTTCGACGGTGACGGGATCACACTGACCTTGCGTGAATTCGTCCCGAGCATCCCGGACATTTTGAGCCAACCTTCTTCGACCCTGCTCGGCCAGTCGGTGCCGGACGATATCGAGCAAAGTCTCTTGCTCTTCCAGGGATAACCTACCCACGGCTTCAAGCACGTCTCCAAAGGATGCTGTGTTTTCCATGGCTTCGCTCCTATCCTGCAAGCCCATGCCTTTCATTGCATCGTCGTAACTGTGGTTTGACGAGTTCGACATCCTTGCATGCACGGTTCGATTGGAGCCGGAAAATCAGCCGGGACCAACGTGACTCTTTGACAGACCACTGACGCTCTCAATTTGGA
This sequence comes from Desulfomonilaceae bacterium, assembly GCA_963675835.2. Lineage (GTDB taxonomy): Bacteria > Desulfobacterota > Desulfomonilia > Desulfomonilales > Desulfomonilaceae > JAVHLK01. The sequence goes on along the minus strand of CAXXIU010000023.1, from coordinate 206,030 downwards.
CGATGAACTCGTTGCCGTCAAGGAGAAGGATTGCTGCCGCCGATGCATGTATTTCAGTACCATGAGCGGGCCCATTCTTCCTTCTAGAACGGAATAGCGGTCAGGTCGGCTCTTGAATCATGCGCTGCTCGATCGCCTCCACCTTCCTCCTCAAGCTCCTGTCGTTCGCGATCCTTTGCTTCATGCGACAAACCACGCTGCCGGTACTCCCATAATACTCCGGCCCAAGAGCATCTCGCATGCTTACCTACATCTGACCGGACAGCCGCCGGGCAAGATAGCCGGTAACCTTTCCGGCTTCGTTGCTCATTCCTCTTCCCAGGGGGTCACCCATCATTGACATTCGGGGTCCGGACCAACACGTGGCAGTGATTCGGCATCAGGCAAAGCGCGGCAATCCCGACATTCCACATGGTGGAGCCCTCCTGCGCGAGGTCCATGAATTGCAGGTAGTCCTCCCGGCCGCGGAAAATGCCCTCTTCTCGGGTCTTGATCCTGACACGTGGCCAGGGGATGAATGTAGGGGACGCCCTTTTCATGACTCACCCGTCTCGGGGTCATCCTCCGGTAGCGGGCTCGTGATGAAGGCCACCAATTGCTCGCCCGCTGGCGTTGCGCGGCCGGCATAAAGGCTCATGCCTGTCTTTTCGCCGTACACATCAGCGACAATGAGCCGAGATGCTTGAAGATCAGCGACAAACATTCCCAGACTAAGCAGGTCTGACTTAGGGCTGTGGAAGTATTCACGCAGATAAGGCAACAGTGATCCCCCTCTGGTCCCTTTCATATCGGACACTCCCATTTCTCGAAGCGGCTTCTTGGGATTGGACAGAAAAATGAGGACTCGAAGGTGCAGTTCAGTCATGCGATCAATCAGGTTGAGAAACATGAGCTGGCGGTTTTCGTCCAGATCGGTTGAACGGGCGGAATTGAGGATCGCGTTTCGAAGAGCCTTGAGCTTCTCTTTCTGGTGGTCGTTTACGGCAGCCCGGCTGGCGCGAACAAACGCGGTGACAAAGGCTTCATCTTGAAATAGTCCTTCAACAGTAAACCCCTCGATTTTCTCTTCGAGCTGCTTAAGACCACGGTAGCAATAGGAGAGCCACTCGTCTCGCCTTCTGTCGAGAGGAGGTGTCAAGAGAGCGGAAAACAACTCGACAGCAGGTCCGCTGATCAAGGGCACTGCAGAAATGGCCGCCTTTGCTATTCGATGGATCCCGTCGCCAACAGTCGGTTCCAAGCCCTTGGATTCTTCTGCGTCGTCCATTGATCATCCTCATCCAAGTTCTTCCGGCCTAAGTCATTTATCTGCTCATTTCTGATCAAGTTCCACTGCTGTCAGTGCTTCCTTCTTCAATCGGCCTTGCCGCAAGCATTAAGGTCATGTTTCTCGCTTGTGCCCTTAGCCGCCTCGGCTTCCTTTGCCTCTTCACCCGCACCGATGCCCACTCTAACTATATCAGGGTTTGCGGACCGGACAATTCTCACCATCGCCACCAGCCATGGGAGAGGTGAATTCGGGCTTCCCTCCAAGTGTTGGACCTCCCGGTCGCCAAAGACCCGGAATCCGGCATCCTCCAGCTGCTGGAGAAGCATATTCATTCTGTGAACCGCCCTCACTTCCTCGCTCGGGGACAAGTCATCCCAATCCTCGATCTCCTGTGCGAACTCATGAAGAAGTTCGGCCTCCATATCTGATTGCGGATCATCGTAACCAAATTCGAGGGAATAAGAACCACTAAGAGTCCTCATGACGTCCTGACCGGTCGTCAAACGCAATAGCTGGCTCGGAACATTCTCTTCTGTGCGGCGAAGACTTGGCTGTCGGGGCACCTTGCTCTTCGACAAAGCCGACGCGACCCACTGCTCATGATCCCGCTTCAGCTTCTGTAGGCTCTCGACCGTGTACGTCGCGGGCTGATCATCAACCATCTTGTGGTGGACACTGCACAGTAGAATAAGGTTGTCCTGATCGTCCAACCGTTCAGCAGGAAAAGTCGGATCGTATCGTGATCCCCGTGGCTTTCCCGACACAATGTGACATTCTTCCGCAACAACCGAATCGTCATCCGTTTCAGTGGCACCGACAAGGAGTTCTCTGTGACATTCTTCCGCAACAACCGAATCGTCATCCGTTTCAGTGGCACCGACAAGGAGTGCGACAGAATGCGCACGACAGAATGCGCACCTGTTGCCCGAACGTCCCCAAAGAATCTTTCTCGTCCTGTCGGTGATTGTCATCTCGAACACTCAACTACCTAGAAGACTTCTACAATACAGGTACAGGCGTCACGTCTACTCTTGACTCATACGCCGCTCGATCTCCTCCACCTTCTCCCTCAAGCTCCCATCGTTCGCGATCCTCTGATTCATGCGACAAACCACCGCAAGAAAGGGTCGAGTCTGCCCTTGACTCATTGTTCATTCCTCTTCCCAAGGGGTCACCCATTTTCGGCATCCGGGATCCGGCCCAACAGGTGGTGGTGATTCGGCATGGGGCAAAACACGGCAATCGTAACATTCCACATGGTGGACCTGCTGCAAGAGCTCCATGAATCGCTGACAATCCTCTTGGCCGGCGAGAATCAGTTAATGCCGTCTGCCCCTGTTCATCACATGGTACCAAGCGTCCGGATAGTGAATGCGTAATGGCAGCGACGTGGACCGATTCCTTCACCATGTCCAACGTGAGTCAAGAGCCGACGTGCCCCCTACTCTATCCCGGTAACGAGGTTCTGATAACCGATGGCCACGCGTTCGGGATTATTGGAATCTTCGGACTTGACCTTCTACCAAGCCCTCATCTTGAACAGCCGGCCGCTGTCATCTTCATCATGAAGTTGCAGGACGACCTCCGACTCATCGAACACCGGTTCGGCGTCATTGGGTCGCGCAGGCAGGTCAGAGTCAATAAGTGTGATAATATGCTGGATACCCATATTCGAGTTGGACCGAATCACGTTTAACAAATTTTCCTTCTTACGGTCATCCAATGATTCGAACACTCCATCATGGAAAACGAAACGAGGAAAGTAACCGTCCGTATGCGCCACCAAGAGAGCTGTGTCGAAAGCGATACACATTAGCTTCCTATACGTGTGCCCCAGGTCCGCGCTTGTGGCGCTGCCGGAGTCGTCCAGGATTTCGGCTTTGAATTCCACATGACCTTGCTGGTTCGTTGATACGCTGAGTAACGCCTTTCGGTCGATGACTTCTTCCACAATTTCGTTGAAAAGAACACGAAGCGCTGAGAATTGGGTATCTCTGTCGGTGTTCTGTTGTTCCACGTTAGCTTCGACTTCGTTCTGCAGTCGCTCCTTCTCCTTTCTCAGAGATCGAATCTTGGTGCGAAGTTCTTGAAGTCTGTGCAAGTACCCCCGTTGCCGATCAAGGGCCACAATCTCGGCTCTTAAAGCCACAAGATCATCTGCCGCTCGCCTGTACTTGGTGAACGCGTCACTACCACTGAGAAACGAAAGGGCCTCTGATCGACGCTTACTGAGGTTGTTCACTTCTTGATTGACGTGTTTGAGATCGGCCTCAATCTCGTCCAGGTCTTCCTTCAGATACAAGCGACGCTCTTCAGTTATGGCACGATTGAAGGCGAGTAACTGCTCGAAGTCCCTCCTTATCTGCCCCTCAAATAAGACTCCAGCCTCTTTGAAAAGTTGGCTCGCTTTCTGTGCATCGAAGAGCATCTCGTCGTCGGCCATCGAAGCCACGACCTTCTTCTTGTTCATGGACAACGAATATCGTTCCGCATTCAGTCGGGCAATCCGGCCATCCAGATCGTCCACTACCATCTTAGTCTTTTCCTTATCAATCTGTCGGAAGTCAAAGGCATCTAGAAAACGTTGTTTCTTCTCAGCGTCATTCTGTTTCAGTAGCAGCATTCCTTCTATCCTGCTGATATCCTCTACCGATCCACCCAGTTCCCTCTTGACGATGTCTTCTTCCGACTCCTTTCGGGTAAGTTCTTCTTCTTTGTCATAATGCTCAATGATGCCGTGAGCGTCAAAGCCTAGCAAATGGGCTAGAAACGGTTTCCAATCAGCATGTCGGCCCGCGAATTTCCTGAGATGGAACACGTCGCGAAAGTCCTCCTGCGTCCGGACCAAGTATCCGATAATCTTGCGGAAAGGCCAAGGTTTGAGATCACGCAGATCAAGAATGCCGTCCAGCAATTCCTTCGCTTTGTCAAACGGTACCGCAAAATGATCCCAAGCCACATCTGGTAGATCACTGAAGTCTTTGGACGGTGTGATGTGGCGTCTAAAGCTAATCCTGGAAGCTTCTTGGACGCCCCGTCGAATGGTGACAAACGATCCGTCCAGAAGTTCTACTTCCAGAAAGAAGACAAAATTCTCGAAGAGGTCAAGATGCTTGAAGAGGAAAAAGCTCTTGTTTCGTTTCGAAAGCAGACAGAAGTCGATCAGTCGACCAAGGGTCGTTTTGCCAAGATTGTGGGTGTCCTTCAACTTGTTCTCAGGCAATCTGATATCGGCCAACACCACATTCAGGCCCGGCAAGAACTGGATCGGTGCGAAAAGATCCGGCATGTTCGAGTAGAGCTTAGAAAGCTTCATTAGGCCCCACATATTCCAGAGCGTCGGTCTTGGGACGATAGTCAACCAGGCCCAGCAAATACAGCAGACCTAGTGCCGGCAAGAAAAGAACGTCTCCGCCTTTGACATGCTTCTTCACGAAGTCTTTGAGTACACTGTATTCTTCCACTCGTCGCCTCTTTAATCGGGCGATCACGAGCATAGCGACGTGAATCACCGTGCGATCAGGATGTGCGTGCTTGCTGGGTCTAAGCATCTGAATCCTCACCTAGGTCACAGTTCCAGTACATATAGAAGACTATGACTCTCGTCAGTCTCTTATTTCCTCGGAGGACGGCATCACGTTGGAAGAGAAGGTCAAACAGATAGTTCAGAATCTCATCAAATGTCTGATAGTCCTTGCGCTTCGCAATGACCTTGAGTTGAAACTCTTCCACGATACACGCATAACGATCCAGAAGCTGCTCGTTTTGCGGGTCTGACAAGAAGTCCCGAATTTGTTGTGTTTCCTTGAGATAGTACTTTCGCAAGGTCCGGGCATATTCCTCAGTCATATTGTTAATTTGATTCTTTCGTTCGTAAGACACTCGGTCCGCCGGCAGATTATCAAGTTTCCTGCTGACTACGGGCAAGTGTGTCGATAGGATCTCCACCAAGTCAGCCAACTCGCTCGGGCTGACGATCAGCGGTGAATCGATTGGATCGATCTCAGCAATTCGAACAACGTCTGGGAAGCGTTTGATGTATAATTCAAGCTGTTCGACGCCGCAAAGATAGACTGATTGCTCGGGAAGCTTGCACTCTTTCGATATGTGCAACCGGATCGTTGATTCGCTTTCGCCAGTGAGCCTGCGATTGGAGAAAAGCACAAAGTGGTCAAGCTTCTTATCTCTCCGGAGCCTCTTGATACGCGGCAATTCTTCCGCCAGGACCGTCTTAGTGCTTTTCTCACTGAAAAAGTCCGAGTCTGAATACCTCTTGTTGAGCCCATTCGTGTGCTTCGCCTGCACGAGGACGGTACCCTTCCAAGGGTCTGCCTTGCTGGGGTGCAATTCCGCCGTACCAACGAACTTCGCATCCCGTCCCCCGTCCGGACCGGTTGCAAACCCCTGTACCGCTGCTCCCAGGAGGAACTGGCAACAAGCGAGAACCAAATTCTCAAACTGGGCTGGACTCAGATCGTGATACGCGAACTTCACGCCATAGTCTCCTCATCTCGGCTGTCAGATGCCGTAGAACTTTAATAATATGTAAACGTGACCGGCATCCGTACTCCCTCTCTGAAACGTATAGGACACCTTACTGAAACTGGAGTCTCACCGCAAGATGTACTTTCCGGCGAGGCGACTCATCTCAAGGATGGACCAGCCTACCAGTGACCGTCTAACTCAACCACAAAAGCGGGCAAGCGGGATATACCCAGCTTTTCCGTGTCTTCTGTTGGCGTTCCTGAGGGTATTCAATTCTCTGAAGGAAACGATGATACCTTTTATTGGAGCCATATTATCACGCCGGGCCGGGCCTCAGTCAAGACAAAAATCCGCTATCGCAGAGGGTGAGAAAGGGTTCAGAAATCAAGAAGATCGGACCACCAAGACTCCAGGACTCCAGGAAGGCAAGAAAACCAAGACAGTGAAACCACACTTCAGCCACGTCAAATATAACCGCGGATCCTGGCATCTTGATCCCTTACCTGAAATATAGTTATACTCTCCGATGAGGATGCCGAATACATGAGGAGAATACCGTGATTCCTGCGTGGAACATATCCGGCGTGTTGCCGCCGATTCGGCCCGGCGAGCCCGGCCACGGCCCGGATCGCTCTCCGTATGTAGCACCACTGCACCTGGTTGTGGAACGGTTCGCTGTTTCTCGTGAACGCATCGCCATTCTTGAAGGATTGTTGGACCATCGCCATGAACCATGATGACTACCTCGCCCTGTCTTCCGAGATAACGGAACTGAAGTCGTTGCTCTCAGAGATTCCGGAAGAGAACGTCATCGAGCGCATGGGACTGGAAGCCCGTCTAGAATCAGCGCAGAAGATCATTGCCGGTATTCGTGAAGATGAACTGGCACACTAGGGCCGCGAGTGACTAGCAACGGCTTTTGAATCCGGAAGACGACACCACCAAGACACAAACGCACCGAGAAATCAAAGAAGGTAAAACAGATTACGGTCCGACACCCTCCGTGCGGCGTTCTCCATTTCATTCGGCATCGGGATCCTTCTGAGGCTCTCTCTTCTTGAGCCGTTTCATGCGATCTGGAGTTCAGCTACATGACGGACCCCGGGAATCTTGCCGCCGGTCAGGTCATGGTAGATGTCTCTCAGGTTCTCCCGGAGTTCCTCGAGTGTTTCTCCCTGGGTCATATAGTCCGGGAACTCCTCGATGTACCCCAGCCACATGTCCTCATCCTGCCAATATACGTATCGTACCGTTTTCATGGATTCTATAATACGACCGCTCATCGTGAGTTTCAACAGATGATTATTGAGGTCCCGGGTTGAATTCTCCACCCAAGAAGACGGCGAAGGGATCGGCCGGCTGCAACCGTCACCGGGATACGTACCCGCTTGCACCGGATAAACCATAATTGTCTGCGTCCGGTCTTCAAAGGCAGCCTCGTCCTCTGCAACGGCTTCTTCTTCAGTCTGCTCCTCGTAGTGCTTGAGCACCTTTCGTACACGCTGTTCATCCCAACCGGGCAGGAATCGCTTCTGTCTCATCGTTTGGCCTTTCGGCGGAGTCTACGTCCGTATGCAGCCAATACCTTTCAACCTATTGTCATCACAACAAAAAACTATTCAGGAGCCCGGAGACTCAAACAACCAAAACTCAAAGACACTTAGAAGCCAAAAAGCGCAACAGGTTGCATCTACGCCCCTTCTTTCCAACGCTTCCCATCTATTCCGCTTCATAGGTCTTCCGGTTTTCTCTCTTTTCAAGCCATTCCTTCAGCGAACGCCGGCTCTCTCCCGATGGCTTGCCGAGCAGGATACTCTCAACGCTGATGTCTTCGTCGAGGTCAGGCCGGCTTATGCCCTGCCCTTTACCGATCAAGCGCCGGCTGTTTCGTTCATTGACAGAGCCGTGCATCAGCCTCGGGTACCACGCAAGCGGAGCGGATATGGTTCGCCCGTCTTGGAGTTCGAGAACGATGCTCTCCTCGGTAACATTCACATTCACGGCAGCTCTCATAAGCCCTCTCCTTCAACCGCAGGAAGATCATACCACCAAGACTCCAAGACACCAAGAAGACAGAAGATACTAGACGTTATGTCAACAATCCTTCTTGCCGGAATCTACCCTCAATCCCGGATCCGCCGCGGAATCCCGGCAAATCAAACCGCCAAGACCTACAGGGAACCGATCCGGGACGTTACCGGCACGGAGGCCGGTGCTACCAAAATTGACGGCCGAAAAATGAATGTATTTTGCCTTCTTGGTGTCTTGGTGCCTTGGTGGTTCAATCTCCCTGTCTCCCACCGGTACGCAGGGCCGCAGGGTCGCGCTGAGCCATCGCCATTTTTCGATTGCAGTTCCGTCCAAAATACACTACGGTACATATGGAGAGGTAGATGTGGAACTGCAGTGCAAAAGATGCGGTACGTGCAGTGAACTCACCGAGGGACGGGTTCCCATCGGGCGATCCTACCTGATTTGCCCTGGGTGCGGCGGCCGGATCAACATTTTCAAAGGGCCGCCGGCGGGAGCTACCGTGCAGAACTTGGTGGGCGTCAGATTCCTCAGCGAGGCGAGGAATCTCGAGGATCGATTCTGCGAGCCCGGGGAGCAGTGGCGTGTTGTGACCGTTGTGGAGCCGTGCCCTGAAAGAGGAAGGGGCAAGGCCTGTGAGATTGAGAACCACGGCCGTTGTCCGAACCAGCGGTTGTTGGTAAGACTTCCCCGGGAGCAAACAATCTACCGTACCTGCCTTTACCGCAAAGGCCGGAAACTCTTCGACAAAGACTACAGGCTGCCTGTGGGCCATACCCCGATGAGCACCGACTCCAGGCCGCACACATAAGGTGAGGTTCTCGTCGGGTTTTCGAGCGTAGGGCACGTTTCCTTCCGTGCAGGCATTCCCTATCCGTCGCATAACTCACATTGCTGCAAGAACTGACCATGCTCAATACTCGGATTCGTAAATAAATGAACAGATTCCGAGTTGCCAACAAATTGCCCATAACAAGTCCTGCAAATCGATCAGCCTAGCCCGTCACCTCGGCAATCCCGAACCGGGGTCCGGGCAAGACACCAGGGTTCATTAGTCTCCCCGGCGAAGGCCGGGGTCCAGGAAAAGATAACTGGATCCCGGCCTTCGCCGGGAAGACGGACGACGGCTCCCTCCGGTCGCCGGAAGACGACCGGCAGGATGCCGGTCCCACTGAAGACCGTGCGTCGGGAGACCGGCATCTCGTTCCCGGGCTCTGTCCGGGAATGCCGACCGGGAGGCTCCGCATCCTCATTGGACCGGGCCTCCGTTCCCGAAATCGTTCCGCAGGATGTGGTGAGCGAAGCGAACCGCACCCTACGGGAATACGTGGCCGCATATGTGAACTTCGGCACTGAGTGTAATAACCAGTTTGGGAGGTATAAGGATGTCGAGAGGTAGAGCCCTTCATTACGGATGGATCGTCATCTTCACGGGATTGCTTGTCACCATCGGCGCACACGGATTCGGGCGCATGTCTTACACGCTCATCCTTCCCGCTATGAAGGACGGCCTCCATTTCAACTATGCGCAGCTCGGCCTGCTCGGGACGGGCAACTTCATCGGGTACCTGGTCATGGCGATCATCGGCGGTTTCCTTGCCGCTCGATTCGGCACACGTATTGTGATCGCGGCCGCGTTGCTGCTCATGGGAGTAACTATGGTCCTGACCGGCATGGCGGAAACGTTCCGGTTCGCGTTCACCATGAGGCTCCTGACGGGCCTGGGCAACGGTGCCGCGTTCGTCCCCGCGATGGCGCTCGGGTCGGCGTGGTTCTCCGTGGAAAGGCGCGGACTGGCAACAGGCATCGTATCCGCCGGCATCGGCGGGGGCACCATGATCGCGGGGCTGGTCGTACCCGTTATCCTGGGTATTTACGGGGCTGAAGGATGGCGTCTGGCCTGGTATATACTCGGCGGCGCGGTGCTGGCCATAGCCGGTGTTGCAGCCCTGCTCATTCGGAGCCGTCCGGATGAAATGGGATTGAATCAAGTCGGGGGAGGTCCCGTCGCCCCGAATCCGGGGGCTCCAAAGGTTCCGGCTCCTCTCGACTGGAGCGGGATCTACAAAATGGGACGAGTCTGGTATCTGGGGCTCGTGTATCTCATGTACGGCTTCTCCTACATCATCTACATGACGTTCTTCGCTGCGTACCTCCAGAAGGAGATGGGACTGAGTGGGGCTCAAACGGGGGGACTGTGGGCTCTTGTAGGCGGGTTGAGCATCTTCTGCGGGGTTATCTGGGGAGGGCTCTCGGACGTTTTGGGCAGGGCGAAAGGCTCTGCCTTGGCCTATCTGGTGCTGGCCGCTTCCTATGCCGTTTTCGCTCTGGTCAGGGCCGAGTTCGGCTTCTACCTGTCCGCGATCGTATTCGGTCTCACGGCCTGGAGTATTCCCACCATCATGGCCGCGGCGGCCGGCGATTGCGTCGGCCCCAGGCTGGCTCCCGCGGGACTGGGATTCATCACGCTGTTCTTCGGAATCGGACAAGCGTTCGGTCCTTGGGTAGGAGGACGCCTCGCAGATATGACCGGTTCCTTTACCGGTCCGTTCCTCTTGGCAACGGCCGTCTCCATTATCGGCGCGATCCTCTCTCTTTCCATCAAACCGGCCGTCAACCAGGTGATTTCTGCCGGGCCGGAGGCGGTAAGAGAGAAGATCTGAAATCAACCACCAAGACACGAAGACACCAAGAAATCATAGATAGCGAATCACCGATACCGGCGCAGCGTGCCGGCAAGCAGGGATTGGCCGGATTCGACCGATGGAACAGCCCTGCGAGACGCTTCACTGTCACGCATGGGATGAATACGCCTTTCATGAAATTGCAATGATCGTAGGGACAGGCCTCCGTGCCCGGATATTCTTCTTGCCGACACCAACGGCAGCCTGAAGGAGGTATCGAGGTTCCTCCGAAGCGCATTACCGTCCGTTTGAAGACTTCGACAGATGCGGTTCGCTCCGCTCACCGGCATCCTACGGATCGGCCCATAATGAACCATCTGTGTGAATCTCCGTTATCTGCGGATAGTCTTCTTTCTTCTTGGTGCCTTGGTGCCTTGGTGCCTTGGTGGTTAGTCTTTCCCGGTTTTCCCCCCGAAGAGCAGGGCCGCGTTTACGAGTCACCGGGGGAGATCCGGTACAGGCGCCACCTTCCGTTCGATGTGACCGGGGTCAACCTCGGCTGCTTGGTCCAGAATCGGTGTTGCCCTTCAGTGGCATTGATCAGAGCGAACTTGAAGTAATCCAAGTCGGTCGTCCGGACGCGTTTCGGGTACCACTCCAGACCGCCGGTCCACGGACGAATGAATTGACTCTTGTACACGACCAGGCAGGGAGCGAACTCCGCAAACGAGAAGTTCAGCGTACCGCCTTTCAGCACCTGGGAATACGCGAACATCTGAAGAAACGGATACCCGGTGATGAACTCGCTCTTGCGGATGAAGTCGAGCCCGAGCACGCTTGGTGAGGCGGGGAGAGCGTTCAGGGCATCCTGCAAGCCGGTGAGGTCCTTCCTCTGGAAGCTTAGCCACGTGAACGTGATCACGGTGCACAGACCCGCGACCGCGATCAATGCCACGGCACGCCGGAGCACCGACCGGAGCGTCGGAGCAGGCACGGCCAACACCATCAGGATCATTGCCGCCGGCATCCACCGCTCACCAAAGCGTATGGTATTCATAAGCTTGTCCGGCAACACAAGCGCAATGACAAAGAACATGCAGGCCGCAGCAAACAGATCCCAATCCACTGCGGACTTGAGATCGCGTCGGTTCTGCACTACCCCCGCCACAATCCATACCCATGCCGCGCAGAACATCACCTGAACCGCGGGGCCTCGGATACCTCCGCCGGCCGCGTCGCTGAGCCACGAAAGCGTCAGGCGGGAAAACGGGGTCGAGACCCATAGTGCCGGCGTGGACATCGAGGAAGTGGAGAACATTGGGTACCACAACCCCACGGCAACGAGGAGGGGGATCAGATAACCGATCTTCAGGGCTGCGGCCTTGGGGTCACGCTGCACCACCAGGCTGCTCAACAGGAGCCACGCAATGCCGGCGATGAGCCAGAGGACATGGCTCACATAGAGCAGCAGGCCGATGCCCAACAACAGTACCGCATCTCGTAAGGAGGGCTTTCGTTCTCGTAGGTCCGCGGTCACGTTGAACCACAGGAGAAATGCCGGCCATCCAACGGCAAAGCTGTAGAATCCCCAGTACATGGTGTGGTTGAGCACGAACAGGCAGGCCAGGGTCGCGGACGCGGCTGGCCGCTTGCGGTGATGTGCGGTGAGATGAACGGCCGCAACCCAGAGTAATGCAATAGCCAGCATGGCGATGCGGCCTGCGCTCGCCGATCCGAACAGTGCCCATGATGCCCCGAGCACGAGATACGAAAGGCTGTACGGCGTGAACCATTGGATGCGATACGGGGAGCTCTCCGGGTGCTGGATGGTCTCCAGAAAAAGCCTGATCTGCGCGGACTGCTGCGGTAAGTCCGTGATAGGCGGATACTGAGTAACAAGAAACGGAACCGACACGAACAGACAGCAGAGCACGGCCGGCAACGGACGATGGAGGAAACGACGCAGGGTCATGAGAGGATGAACCGAATACCCCCTTGATATATGGACGCACACAAGGCAACAGGAAGGTAGATGCGACCGTGCGACGCACGTGTCAACAGTACACTTGTCCCTCTTCCTGGTCCCATTTGTCTCCTTTTCAGGGCAGGTGGTTTGTCATGCGACGTCCTGCATCTTGTTGGCGAAGTCTCGACCGGCCGTCGGTGGTGGAAGAGGTTTTCCATCAGCTCGATACAGGGCGATTGCTTCCTCGACGATCTCGCACAATTGTGCAAATACTTGCTTCTCATCTGGACCGTGGCAGCCACCCAAGATCAATCCCGGCGCACTCCCCACGTAACAATTGTCCTCATCGGACCACTCGACTATCTTGACGTACCTGGCACTATCCTTCATTCTTTGGACTCCTCTATTGCACGACGTACAGCATGAATTTGGTACTGCTTGGCGTCATCTCCAGGTTTTCCCGAAATAGTCATCGGCCTAGACATTCTTGAACCGTGCGGCGAGTCACACCGACTCCACCAAGAGTATCGTCTTCATCTTCAGGTCTCCTCCACGCTGCTTCAACCTTTTCTCGAATTTGAGCACATCCGGAATGTTTCGCAAATGGGGCGTCGGTGACTTGGTCAGAACGACTCGGGCAAAGAGCCCGAAGCCGTCGAGATCACCCCCAATACGATTGACCGTCTCATCAATCTGCTTGATGGCATGACGAAAGTCCGAGCCCTTCAATTCAACGAAATAGGCGTTCTGTGCTTCGCAGGCCACCAGGAGGCAATCGCATCTCTTTCCTTGGTTGATGTAGCAATTGTCAATCTCTGTTCTGCAAATCTCCTTGTTCGCAGGATTCTTCAATCGGTATTCACTCTCTTTGTCGTTCACGACAAAGACGTTGTGCCGCCCGCATTCGGTACTGTCGTGTTCGCGTATCCGCTCATACCCCATTAGATCTCATCCAAATCGAACAACTCGTCGTAAGTGCGGTTGATGTTCTCGGAAGCACTGTCGATCATTTCAGCCCTGATGAGGCCGGTTTCCCGATCCTTGATGTCGGTTACCACTCCGTCACTGACAAAATACGCGTCCGTTCGCGAGGGGTCCGTCCACAGTTTGGGTTCCACAACCTTTGCCGTCTGTTCAGGGCGGTCCTTACCGACCCGGTACGCATAGAGCAGATTATTGAATGATGACAATATGTAGGGACTATGTGTTGTTATAAGGATTTGATTCTGCGTGACATTTCCGAGCAACGCGATCAAGTGTACCATTTGTTGCTGGGCCTCGGGATAAAGATGCGCCTCGGGCTCTTCGATGACGACGAACGCCGGCCTGGTCTCAAGGATAAGCAGAAATATCAACTGCAGGATCCAAACAGCTTCTTGCTGCCCGGCAGAAGCGTGCTTGAGTTTGACGTAATCTCCGGGGGTATGAAACAGCTTTTCTCCGTCCGGGTCGTTCCTGTATCGTGCCCTCAAAATGCTCTCGACCTGCGTCTCGGCTATCGAAAGAAAGTCAAACGGGATCTTGTCCTGGGTGAGCCTGTTTCTCTCCGTCACCAATTCCCTCAGACTCTTCGAAAACAGAGGTTTTATGTTGTCAATTCTGTCAATGAACGCCCGTGTGAGATAGTCCAGCCTGTGTGGGTGGACGGACTGCAATTGATCGGAGAGTGTTGCCGGCAGTCCTCGTGCTGCCGGGATGAACACAAGATCCCGACGATCGTTGAACAGGTCTTCAACGAGAAGGTTGATTCGTCTGAGGAAATCCCTCTTGTCGGATCCGATGGCCGGCATTTTCCCCGTGGACAGAAACTCGGGAGACTTTCGGCGATACTTCTCCGAGAACTTGCGGGCTTCCTCAACGATCGCGTAGAATCCTTCCTCGAATACTCCGTTGAATTGAGGTAGCGGGTATCCTTCTCGTTTCGTAATGGAGAGCACCGCTCCGTTACCGTAATCGTACCTGGAGAAAAGCTCCCGTCGAACGTGGATCGGCCCCCACGTGTCCACTGATGTCTTCGTGACGAGCTTGGTCCACGTCTCAAGGGCGTTGTCAATCTCGCGTTGTTCCGTAAGGTCGAGGACGTACCTGAAGAGATCATCCCTGAGGGATTTGAAGAAATAGATCGCCTTGCTGATCGTGCTTTTCCCACTTGCTTGCGGACCAATGAAAATCATCAGGTCGTTGACGTCGATTTCCACGTCCCTGATTGGGCCGAATGGTTTGAGGGTGATCCGCTGCATGATGTTGTCACCAAAGTAGGGGCAGAATAGGGCATTATACGACGGGCATGGAACGTGGGCAAGGACGATTCCCGACAGCCGGCAAAGATCCTACCACAGCTGTGGGGCTCAACCCAGGGGATAGACGGTAAGCGGGACGTCCTCGCCGTCTTTCGGATCGGCGGCGGGCACGACCCGCCCTACAGTGTGCCTGAGCATGTCCCATTTTTTTTGCCGCCAACCGTAGGAATCGCCTTACAATTGGCCTATCGCTTCGAGGTGCCTGCCGGCCGGTGCCCCGAAGGGGCTCACCTTGAAATAGGGGTAGGAACAACCGGTTGTTTACCCGGCCGCTCCTCCCTCCGAACCGTACGTGCGGTTTTCCCGCATACGGCTCTCCGGTCGGTGGTCTTACCTCCGAGAGGATTGACGAGCCGCTGCATGGGCTGCAACTACGGAGAACAGCCCCTGCTTGGCAAAGAAGGAATTCGGCCAGCGTTGATGGTCCTTGCCCCTGCCGCGACCACGACGCTTGGAACGGCGGCGAAGGATGCTGCGAAGCCGCATCCGGATCCACTGGTCCAAAGGACGAAACGTGGTGTAATGACTGTGTTTGAAGTACACAAACCAGCCCGCAAGGGTCCGGTTGACTCTCGCAATGATTACCGAAAGGCTAAAGCCGTTGGTGCGCTTCGTTTTGCCGCGAATGGTATCCTTCAACTTCTGCAGGCTTTTGGAACGGGGCCAACGATAGCCGCGCTCAAAGTGGTACCCAAGAAAGTCGAAACCACCACGACTCGTAGCATCGACAATGTGCGTCTTCTCCGGATGGAGGGTCAGTCCCGTAGATTGGGTCCAGCCCTGGACCAGACCGAGAGCGGATTGCGCTTCGGCCTTGCTGCGGCACAGAATCACAAAGTCGTCAGCATAGCGTACCATGGCCAAACCAGAGCGAGCCATCAGATGATCCAAGGGATCGAGATAGATATTCGACAACAGTGGACTTATGACCGCACCTTGAGGGGTGCCAAACTCGGGGGTCCAGCCCTGAGCAGTGTCCAGGATTTGCTGTTGAAGAAAGCTCTGAACAAGGCGGAGGATACTCTGATCGCTAATCTTCAGGGCGACACGGCCGAGCAACTCATCGTGCCCTATCGTGTCGAAGTAGGATTTGAGGTCGGCATCCACCACGTACGTGAAGCCTTGTCTCAGGAGTGCACCGACGCGACGAAGCGCGTCCTTACAGCCTCGCCTCGGTCGGAAACCGTAACTATGTTCGGCAAAATCCCGCTCGAAGATAGGTTCAAGGACCTGGCGCAGCGCGGCCTGCACGACTCGATCTCGTACCGTGGGAATCCCCAGTGGACGGCGCTCTTTCTTGCCGGGTTTGGGTATCCACACGCGTCTGATGGGTTGTGGCCGGTAGGTGCCGGACCGGAGTTCCGCTGCAAGCTTTTCGAGGTTACCCTCAAGCTGCGTCTCGAAGTGCCGGACCGTCACATGATCCACCCCCGCACTCCCACGGTTGGCCTTCACACGCGCAAAGGCAGACCGAAGATTCGCAGGAGTATGGACCTTGTCCATCAAGCTGTACCACGTACCTCCTTTCACCCCGTGTTCCAGGGCTGTCAACATGCGGTCTGTCCAGACTGTGGGTTCGACCCAGGACCAGCGGTCCCGTATCGCTCCGGCCCGTCTAGCCCCGAAGGACACTGTAGCCGGTTTGTCTTCCCGTTGTCTGTCCATCATGCATCCACCTTCCTGCCTCCCTTTGCTCCACGCCCATTACGGCGTTTCAGCGCTACTATGGAGGCTCTGACTCCTGTGCGAGTCTCCATCCCGCACAGGTCTCCCCGCTTAACGTACTCAACCGTCCTGACCATTCCATCCCCAACCACCTGGTGTCCCCCTGTCGCCGCTTTACACCCGCTACGTTGTTCTCAGCGCGACAGGTCTCCTATCTCAAGACCTTTTGCCTTTTGTATCAGCGCAGGCCATCGTCAGAATAGGTCTAGGCTTCGCACATGGCTAGCAGGCTCGCCGAGATCACCCTGCCGAAACGGGTTCGTTAACCTACGGACTGGTCGTTCGCCTCCTGTTGCTCTCCACCCCGCCTCACAGCGACGCAGTTACAGGCGGCTACAGGCTGTAGCGTTGACCTGAAGAGGACTTGCACCTCTCTGATTAAGTACGCTCGCAGGCGCACTAGCCACGGGTTTTCAACCCGTGGAAAGGGGCATCCACCCAATTCTGTACCGGCCCTGAAAGGGGCCGACCAATCACGGCACCTCCCAATGTGGATTCCCGTTAGTGGACCCCGTCAGGGTCCATAACCACTCATTGTTGTTCATCGTTTCCATGGGTTGAAACCCATGGCTACTTACAGTATGCCCTTTCAGGGCATGTGTCCGGTTGTCGGCGAGCCAAGATATTGGCAAAGCTCAGACAGTGTGCCGGGGATGAAGCAGTAGGGGCGGGTTTGAACCCCGCCCCTACATAGCCGTATGACCCCTTGGCGTCTTGGTGACCTGGTGGTCTGACTCTCTCTTTCCAGCCCCGCTGAATGCTGGGTCGGGTTGCCCTACCCTTTGATCTCCTTGATCTTCTCTTCCAGGGCCGGTACCACGTCATTAAGATTGCCCACAATGCCGTACTGGGCCACCCGGAAGATCGGGGCTCTCGCGTCCTTGTTCACTGCAACGATGAGCGGGGAACCCTTGATGCCGCCCACATGCTGGAATGCACCGCTGATGCCCAGTGCGAGGTAGACCTTGGGTTTGACTTCCACGCCGGAAGTCCCCACCTGGTGGTATTTGGGCAGCAGGTTCTTGTCCACGATGGGCCTCGAACAGGCCAGCACGCCGCCCATGGCATCGGCCAAGGACTCGAAGATCTCCATGTCGGGCTCATCACCGATGCCGCGGCCAAGTGACACGATGATATCCGCGGACGCGATGTCCACATCACCCTTTTCGGCTTCCACGTAGTTGAGGAATCGCTTACGGGCGGCTTCTCCGGCCGTTGGAGACGCGATCTTCTCCACCGCACCGCCTGCTGCACCGGTGGGATTGAAGGAAAAGGCCCCACCTCGCAACGTGACGACGATCCTTTCCGCGTCTTTGAATGATACCTTGGCATTCACCTTGTAGCTGTACATCTGCCGGAAAGCCAAGGGCTTACCGTCTTGAACCTCAAGAGCGAAGCAGTCGGTAGCCAAAGCGGCATCGAGGGCCACAGAGAGGCCGGGTGCAAGGTCCATCATCGAGTTGGAGTTCCCCATGACCAGCATAAACGGAGCCTTATCCTGAAGGATGGCCCTGAGTGTCTTAATGGCCGCATCGGAATTGAAGTTATCGAACGCGGGGTCTTCCACAACGAGCACCTTGGGGCATTCCTTCGCCAAATCATCAGCCATGCCGCCGGCTTTGTCCGTCAGGAGTATACAGGTAAGATCGCCGCCCAAATCCGCGGCGAGCTTACGGCCGGCTTCTACGGCTTCCCAGGTTGCGTCTCGAAGCTTCTGTCGACGATGTTCGGCCAGGACGAATATCTGTGTCATTATCCGATACCCCCTTTTTCCTTCAAGATCTCGGCAAGCCTTGCAGCAGCTTCCTCGGCTCCGCCGCCGATGATTTCCGCGCCTTCGCCTTCCGGCGGCATGGCTACTTCTTCAACCTCGATCTTGGACCCCGCGGACCCCACCTGAGACTCCTCCAATCCCAGCGCCTCCATATCGAGTATGGGTATTTCCATCGATGCAACCTTACGCACTGCGCGGATGGAGACGAACCGCGGCTCGTTTAGACCAGTGGCAACGGCCAGATGTGAGGGCAGATCCATTTCAACGGCCTCGTACAGGCCTCCTTCGAGCTCTTTCTTGAATTTGACCTTGCCGTCCGCGGGCTCGATTGCCGACACCAGCACCGCACCGGGTACGCCCAGCATGGCGGCGAGCATACCTCCCACTTGACCGGTGCAGTCGTCGTCCGCAAGGGTCCCGGTGAGGATAAGATCAAAGGGTCGATCCTTGATGAACTTGGCCAGAATCCTCGCTACGGCAAAGCCGTCCGATTCCTCAAAGGCATCGTCCCACAGATGAAACGCTTCATCCGCTCCCCGGGCAAGGCTCTCCCGGAGCATCTCTTCCGCGTCCTCCGGAGCAACACTTACCACGGTAACCTTGCCGCCGACCTTTTCCTTGATCTGAACGGCCTCTTCCACCGCGAAGCGATCCCAGTCATTGATGTCGTAGTCCAAGTCATCCTTCTCGATGTCCTTGGCTCCGCCCGCTATGGCCAGGTCAGCCTCGGAGGTGTCCGGCACCCATTTTAAGCACACAATGATGTCCATGGTTCCTCCAACTGCTTTGCTTATATCAGCCCATACTATTGTCCGAATATTGTGGCGGTTTTCCTCGTTCACAGGCTCTGCCCTGAGCACGTCCCACATCTCTTGGATAGACATGGTAGGAATCGGCAGAAAACAGCCGGCCAATTCGAGGTGATGCCCAGCCAGTGCCCCGAAGGGGCTCACCCTGAATAGCCACGGGTTTTCAACCCGTGGAAAGAGTCAAACACGCAATTCTTTGGACCGGCCCTGAAGGGGCCGACCAATAACTGAGCCTCGTTGGTGGACCCCTTCGGGGTCCATAACCGTCTGTTATTGTGCACGGTTTCCATGGGTTAAAACCCATGGCTATTCACAGTATGCCCTTTCAGGGCATGAGTCCGGTGTCCAGTGACTCAGGATATGGTTAAAGGTAAGTGCTCTGACTGGGAACGAGAGAAGAACACCATGCGTATCGCCGAGTGCGAATCAATCACTTACCCATCGCAAGCGATCTATCCACGAGTTCCACCAGATCGATGACCTCCATCTTTCCTTCGTTACCGGTGGTCTTGATGGCATCCTCCAGGTTGATCAGACAGAACGGGCACGCGGTGACGATGAGTTGTGCCCCGACCTCCGAGGCCATCTTGACCCGCACTTCACCCATGCGCTCCCGTTCCTGTTCGTTCTCGTACCACAGGAGCAAGCCTCCGCCGCTGCAGCAAAAACTCCGCGAATGGGAACGTTCCATTTCACGCAGTTGAATGCCCGGCATGCGGCTCAGCACAAACCTCGGATCTTCGTAAATACCGTTATGTCTGCCCAGATAGCAGGGATCGTGGTAGGTCACCAGCTTGTTCCGCACATAGTCCCCGATAAGATTCAGTTTCCCGCTCTTGACCATGCGGGCCATCAGTTGACTCGCATGCACGATGGGAAACTTCTCCGGATAGTCGTTGCGTATGGTGTTGAACGCATGGGGGTCGAACGTGACGATCTCTCGGAACTCCCTGGCTTGAAAGGCAGCGATGTTCTTCTCGCAGACCTGCTCGAAGAGGCCCTCCTCTCCGAGTCTTCTGATTTCGTTACCTGAATCGGTCTCGTCCGCTCCCAGTATTCCGAAGTCCGCACCGGCCGTGCTCAGTATGCGGGCGAAGGACTTGCTGATCTCCTGGATTCTCGGGTCGAACGATCCGCAGCTATCCACGAAGAACAACAGGTCCGCGGAGTCTCCCTTCTTGAGCTGACGCACCTCGACACCCTCGAGATCCTTGGTCCATGCAGCCCTCTTTGTCTTGCTCCCGCCATAGGCGTTGCCCTTCTTCTTGATCTGCTGCATCGGTTTCTGGAGGGACTGGGGAACGTCCCCCTGGTCCACCAGGTATCGTCTCATGTCAA
Source organism: Desulfomonilaceae bacterium (assembly GCA_963675835.2). Classification (GTDB taxonomy): domain Bacteria; phylum Desulfobacterota; class Desulfomonilia; order Desulfomonilales; family Desulfomonilaceae; genus JAVHLK01. The sequence goes on along the minus strand of CAXXIU010000023.1, from coordinate 185,708 downwards.
CGATCTTGTCGATGTATTCGATGAGTATGGGACACTCGGCCTCACATGCTCCGCAGGTGGTACAGGCCCATATTTCGTCGCTCGTAATCACCTCACCGGTAAATTGGATCTTGCTTTGATCCTTTTCCGTGCCGAATATGGGGTAATGCTCGTAGGCGAAATCCCTGGCCTTGATGCTGATCATCTTGGGGGATAGGGTGCGTCCCACCGTCGTTGCAGGGCAATTGTCCGAACATCGCCCGCAGTCCGCACAGGAGTAGAAATCGAGCATGTGTTTCCACGTGAAGCGCTCGAAGTGTCCTATCCCGCACTCGGGGAGTTCCATCCAGTCATCGACTCCGCATTCCACCGGTTTGATTGTCCCTTTGTTCAAATTCGAGAAAAACACGTTGGGAATGGCGGTAATAACATGGAAATGCTTGGAAATGGGAAGAAAGTTGAGGAGACCGAAAAACACCAGTATGTGCGCCCAGTAACCTCCGATGTGGAGGTAGTTCAACGCGGGTGAGCCCTTTTCGGGCATGAACAGTGCGCCGATGCCCGCGGCCGGGAAGAGGAGAGCATGCCCCCCTGCCCCGTTTTGCTTGAGGGCGCTCCCGTCGAAGATCATGTCGGTAATCATTAATGCGGAAACGAGGCCAAGTATGACGTACGCTTCGCCGCCGTGCCCCGTTCCCCCCGGGTGTTCATAGCGTGCCGGATGGAACACGGCTCTTCTGACAATGCAGATGATGCAGACGGCCAGAACCATCAGGACTACATAGTCTTTGAGCACCTCATAGCCGAATCCTACCGAGCCGGTGAGCAACGGCAGATGGAATTCCGATGAGAATCCGCGGCCGATAAGGGTCAGCGATCTGAGCGACAGGAGTAAGAAGCCTGCAAAGAGTAGGATGTGGAGCACTCCCGCACCCGGGTAACGGGGCTGGCGGTACTGTCCGAATCCGTATACCAGTGCAAGCTTGATACGTTCGCCGATATCCGAGAAGCGCGGGTCGGGCATGCCCTTCCTGAGGAGAGCGATCCGCCGGTACATGACGAACCCGAAAAAGTACAGTGCTGCTGCAAGAATGATCAGTGCAAGAACATGGGCCGGAATGCCGGCTATGGGTACGTCTGCCGGCTCGAGCAGAGTCATGTGTTAAGACCTCGTTGTGTTAAGGGCTGAAAAGCCTGCCGTACAGGGAATTTCTCGTTCCCGGGCTGAACCCTGAGCATGTGCCGTATCCTTTTGCTGAACACCGCAGGGATCGGCAGAAAACAGCCGGCCAAGTCGAGGTGATGTCCAGCCAGTGCCCCGAAGGGGCTCACCCTACATAGCCACGGGTTTTCAACCCGTGGAAAAAGGCAACCACACAATTCTCCGGATCGGCCCTGAAGGGGCCGACCAATAATTGAGCATTCGTTGTCTCGTTGGTGGACCCCTCCGGGGTCCATAACTGTCTGTTATTGTGCACCGTTTCCATGGGTTAAAACCCATGGCTATTAACGGTATGCCCTTTCAGGGCATGCGTCCGGTTGCCGGCGACCCACGAGATGGATCGTGCTCAGGCTGAGCCCGGGAACCAGAACAGAAGACCTCATGCCGACACGGCGCAGGCTTGCCGGCCTGCGGATTTCACGGCCTTGGACAAGGCAGGCTGAAAAGCCTGCCCCACAAAGAATCACTAACCCCGTGCCTCAGCTCACCAACACCGCGAGTATCTTCGCCGGCTTGTCGCCATGGGCCCTTACGAGATGGGTGCTGGTCGAATCGTAGTAGACCGCGTCGCCCGGTTTGAGCACGTCACGGGCATCGTCGACCACAACTTCCATTTCACCTTCGAGCACGTAGATGAATTCCTGGCCGTCGTGTGACGAAGGTTCGTCCGAGGCCGCGGGCTGAAGCGTTACAATGAACGGCTCCATGATGCGGTCCCGCTTATTGGGAGCTAAGGCTTCGTACTCGTACCCGTGGCTGTCCTCCTTGGATTTGCCGAAGCGAGCGAAGCTTTGCCGTTGGCCGGACCGTACGATGGTGAACGCCTCTTGACCCGTTGATATGACGTCGGACATCTTGAGCGACAACGCCTTGCTCAGCTTGATCAGTTGTCCCAACGGCAGAAAGGTCTCTCCCGCCTCAAGTCTTGACAGAACATCGGACCCGATGCCCGTCTTGGCGGAAAGCTCCTCGACAGTGAAGCCCTGCTGTTCACGCCCGGCTCGAATCCGCTGGCCGTGACTAACCGCTTCCTCTACCGCTGCGGATTCCTCTACCTCGGCCAGCGCAGCAGGATCCGTGAGAAAATCGTGCCCTTTGTCGTCCCCGTATTCTTCGGCCGCTTCACGGAAAGACTCGTAGGAAGTCTCTCTCTTTTCTTCGTCCATATTCGATCCTTTCAATCTCTCTCGTGACACGTCGACACGCGCCGAGAAATACTTAATTATCCAGGTGCCTACATGGACCTTCCCGGTGCGCCTATGCTTCTGGCTATGACAATCCGTTGCACTTCCGACGTCCCTTCACCGATGTCCAGGAGCTTCTGATTTCTGTAGTGACGCTCTGCGGCATAATCCTTCATCAGGCCGTACCCGCCGTGCATCTGGACCGCATGATTGGCGGCCCGGTAATAGGTTTCCGAACACACCAACTTGGCCATGGCGCCGTACTTGGGGATCAGCTTGTTGTTATCCATGAGCCAGCATGCCTTGTAAAGCAAAAGCCTGGCCATCTCTATCTCGGTGGCCATGTCGGCCAGTTTGAATGCGTTTGCCTGGAACGAACCAATGGGTCTTCCGAATTGTTTTCTCTTCTTGGAGTAGTCCAGGGCAAGATCAAACGCTCCTTGGGCACCCCCCAGCCCCATGGCAGCAATAGAAAGCCGACCTCCGTCGAGGGTCTTGAGCATCTGATGAAATCCCTCACCCCTCGCTCCCAGAAGATTCTCCTTGGGGACCCGGCAGTCCTGGAACGTGAGCTGACCCGTGTTGGACGCACGCCAGCACATCTTGCCGTGCATGGTCTCCGTGATGAAGCCCTTGGTGCCGTTCTCCACCAGGATGCAGCTGATCTCGGGCTTTCCTGATTCGTGGGTGTCGGTTACGCATTGCACGACGCAAACTGCACTGATGTCGGTGGTGGAATTCGTGATGAAGATCTTGCTCCCGTTGATCACCCACTCGTTGCCGTCGAGCACCGCTGTAGTCTGGGAAGCCCCAGCGTCGGAACCTGCATCCGGTTCGGTCAACCCGAAAGAAGCAAGGGTCTTTCCCGCACACAAATCCGGCAACCATTTCTTCTTCTGCTCCTCAGTTCCGAAATAGTATATGGGCGCTATTCCAAGAGAATTCCCTGCAGCTATGGTCGCGGCCTGAGAACCGTCGATGCGAGCCACCTCTTCCACCGTGATGATGTAGTTGAGATATCCGACCTCGCTTCCGCCGTATTCCTCCGTGACGAAGGGACCGAAGAAGTCCAGTTCGCCCATCTTTCTTACCAGATCGTAAGAAAACTCTTCCTTGTCATCGAGCTCCTGCGCAATGGGAGCAATCTCCTTTTCCGCGAATTCTCTGACCACCTTTCGGGTCAGTTCCGCATCCTTGGGAAGATCAAAGTTCAAGGACATTCTCAAAACCCCCTTATGCCTGTGTAGATAACGAAGAACAGAGCCGCAAGGCTAGTGGAAAGGAGCCGTGGCTTTCCCTTTCAGAGATCCTCACACCCTTCATGGAAATTTCCCGGTGATATTGGTCGCTGCCGGTTCATACACGACAAGCTTACATCATGAGATTCGGAATTCCAACCGGAAGATGCGAGTGCCGGTACGGATTATGAATTCCGAAGATGCCGTCGAGGAGCACGCAGTCCCCTACCTCGCGGAGACGCGTACAGAGAGCACAATTGCCGCCGGCAGGCATTTCCAATCGGTCTCAACGGGACGTTTCTCCGGTGTCGTTTCGCACCAGGCTCGCCGACCTCCACGAAGCTCCCGCCGGCGAAGTTCACACCTTTTGCGAAACTTGAATCGCGTCCAAATGGAATATAAACGTTTCGGCGCAATCGTTCATCAATACCAGACGCCGGCTTTCCCTGTCAACCGAACAAACGCCTTGGCGTTACCAGGCCGGCACGACGATCTCTTCTCGAAATGGAAGAGATCCTACATCACAGGTTCAAAGCACCGAGTGTCCTGTACTACCATCCCTGAAATTCTTGTCGCGCCGCGAAGAATTCTTGCATTCCGGGGACACGATCCCGATTTGTGTCCCTCCGCTGCGCTCCGGCAAATCGGGTCATGTCCCCGGAATTGCGGAATTTCGGTTTGGTTGCGCCCGACGCCTGGGCACCAGGAGCAACGTCCGGATTGCCGGCGTAGCACGATGGTACGTGCGAAACCCAAGGTCGTACGCGACGCCGGTGCCTGCAATCGCCGGTTGGTTGCGGTTCTAACCGCGCTGTGCCTCTGTGGTGATTCTCTTCTGGTTGCGGCCGAAGGCTGCGCTAAGACACCACGGTTTCGCGGGTGCGGATTTGTGCTATAGTCCATTGCCGGACGGCAGACCACGGTTAGCAACCTGGAGGAAAACTCATGGCCAACCTCGTAGTGGACGAACGGGACGCCAAGTTCGTCCTGTTTGAACAGCTCAACATAGACGAACTCGCTCAATCGGAGAGATATTCCGAATACTCACGAGAGATGTGCGATATGGTTCTGGACGCGGCTCAAAAGCTGGCCGAGAACGAACTCTGGCCCACCCGCACAGCGGGGGACCTCGAAGGAGTGACGCTCCGGGACGGCAGTGCACAAGTGCCCAAATCCTTCCATGGCGTGTATCAGCTCTACCGCGAGGGAGGGTGGATTTCGCTCGCTGCGGCACCTGAATACGGAGGTCAGGGAAGCCCCATCGCGATCTATTGTGCCGCGATGGAGTTGTTTGTTGCCGCCAACCTTGCGTTGATGGCGTACCCCTCTCTCACAATCGGCGCGGCTCGGCTAATCCTGAAATATGGAACCGACGAGCAGCGGCGCACGTACATGGATAAGATGTACACGGGAGAGTGGAGCGGCACCATGTGCCTGACCGAACCCCAGGCCGGGACCGATGTGGGCGCTCTCCGCACGAGAGCCAAAGGCAACTCCGACGGCACCTACTCCATCACGGGAAACAAGATATTCATCACTTCCGGAGATCACGATCTTACTGAAAACATCGTGCACCTGGTCCTTGCCCGCATTGAAGGGGCACCTCTCGGCACCAAGGGCATCAGCATCTTCATCGTACCCAAGAAGAGGTTGGAGAACGGGACCCTTGCGGACAATGACATAACCACATCATCCGTAGAGAAGAAGCTGGGCCTGCACGGTTCGGCGACCTGCGGGCTCAATTTCGGAGAGAAGGATAACTGCGCCGGGTACCTCCTGGGACCGGAAAATGGCGGCATGAGAATCATGTTCGACATGATGAACGAGGCTCGGCTCGCCGTGGGCTTACAGGGTCTTGCTCAGGCCTCCGGTGCGTACATGCATGCCGTAAGATACGCGAACGAGCGAATTCAGGGGCCGGAATTCTCTGCCATGCGGGATCCTTCCGCGCCAAAAATCCCTATCATCGAGCATCCGGATGTACGTCGAATGCTCTTGTGGATGAAGAGCGTGACGGAAGGCATGCGTGGCCTGCTCTACTTCGCGGGATACTGTCACGACAGAGAAGTGATCGCACGGGATGAAAGCGAAGCCGCCAAATACCGGGGTCTGTTGGATCTTCTGATTCCCATCTGCAAGGCGTGGAGCACGGACATGGGCTTCAGAGTCACCGAAACCGCGGTGCAGATTTACGGCGGCTACGGCTTCTGTTCAGAGTATCCGGTGGAGCAATTCCTCCGGGACATCAAAATCACGTCAATTTACGAAGGAACCAACGGCATACAGGCTCTCGATCTGATCGGCCGCAAGCTCCCTTACAAGCAGGGGGAGCTGTTCAGGACGTTTATCGCGGAAACGGACACGGCACTCAACAAGGCTCGAAAGAGCCCCCGCCTCGAGAAGGTCGTGAACGCCTTCGACCAGGCCCGTGCTCAACTGGTCCGCGTGACCACTGATTTTGCCGTGAAAGCCATGAAGGGTGAGTTCCTCGTGCCGGTTCTTCATGCAACGCCGTACCTGGAACTCTTCGGCGACACGGCCGTGGGTTGGATTCTGCTGTGGCAGGCTGAAATTGCCGACCGGAAACTCGAAGAGATCTTCTCGGAGATCAACGCCGATACCGAGGAAAAGCGGGCCGAAGCACTCCGGAACAGTAAGTCCGCAGCGTTCTACAAAGGAAAGATCGCGTCCGCGGAATTCTTCGCGAATACCATCCTCTCGTTGGCCGGCGGCAAGGCGGAAGCCATTCTGAGCGGCGAGCGTTCCGCTGTGGATATCCCCAAGGAATCTTTTCCGATCGGGTGAGAGCAATGCCGGCTCATGTAGGTGATTCTCCGGACATGATGAGCTGACAAGGCTTGTTTCACGGCAGATCCTTGGGTCACATGTAACAACAGTGTTGCGACCTGCGTCCACATTCAGTCCACCCATCAGTAGGTCGCAACACTTCCCGTCATCTTGAGGTCTTCTTTCGATTTGGCCTTTTCGAGCGGGTAATCCTGGGACAAGACCTCCATAGGGAGGTGCAACAATTTGCTCAGGACACGGATGTCACCGAGGGTCAAGGCTCTTCTGCAGTTGAGCATGTCTGAAACCCTTCCGCTGCTTTTGCCCAAATGTTCCATCAGGTCCTTTCGAGTAATTCCCAGATTCTCCATGCTAATCTTTATCGCCTCAATGGGGTGAGGCATGCCGATAGGGAAATGCTTCTCCTCGTAGGCATCCACCAAGGTCGCAAGAATATCCAGTTCGTCATCTTCTTCCGAACCCGGTTCGGCCTGGAAAATCTCATCAATTCTCTTACATGCCGCCTCGTAGTCTTGTTCCGTGCGTATTGGTCTGATATTCATTTGGGATTACAACCCCTTAGTAGAGTCTTACAGTTTCGACATCAACTCTGTCGTATTCTGCGTGAGTCCCCAGAAAGCGAATGAAGACGATCTGCCGCCGGTAGTTGATTTCGGCGATCAATCGGTAGTCGTTCCCTTTGATGTCAAAGACTGCTCTGTTATTCGCCACAAAGTCAACTGCAGTCCCGAAGACTCTTCCGACATCCGCGGTGGTATGCCAATCACCGGCCTTGACCTGTCGATACCATTGTTCGAGAGGCGCTCTTGCTTGAGCATGATCCTCTCCAAACTCTTGAAGCACTTTGCGCTTGACAATCCTCATACCCACTATACTGTCTCCCATTTTGGGAGTAAAGAGATTTCTAGCCAAGATCACCCGACTCGGCCGAGAAAATCCATCTGATGGGCAATGTAGAGCAATTTGCCCAGATCGACCTGTGCGAGCCTTTCCTGGATCCACAGATCAAAGGCTGATGCATCCAGGTCCGGCCTGCCTCCCATTCAATGCGAATCCAACCGATTCGGGCTCCACCGCCGGGTTATGGCCCCCCCAAGGGGACATCCAACGGAATGCGGGTCCCTCGGCGGCTGGTCACCACCCCTACGATCCTTCGTCCTCCCACGATCTCTCCCTGAAACGAGTGACCGCTATGATGCGATGCGAACACCCTATTCCCCTGAATCTTGCCGGTGAAATGATACGTGTTTTTCTTCCCGAACGGCGGAGACACGTACACAACTCCCCGCAAGTCGTCTCCTCGGCGCTCTACAGTCCCCCTGACCCGGGCACCCATAACGCTGGTCCCAAAACGCTGGGAAATCCATTGAGTCTGTTGAAGCGGCGGTCGTCGATTCCTCTCGGACCTGCGCGGCTTCGACCGCTTGATGCGTTTGCGCGGCTCCCTCTGGTTCCTACCCTCGCGGGCATCCGCTTGGGCGACACGCATCGCAGCATCCCGCGGTTCCATGCCCGTTGCAGGCTCACTCGGCACGATGCGTCTCGTCACCGTGGAAGTCTCGGTGACGGAGGACCGTGCCGGAGCACCGTCCTCATCACAGATCCAGTACGAGTCGACCCCGAGCTTGACCCATCTGCAGTCCGCGTATGCCGGTCCGTTACCGGCCGGTGCGAGGACCATCAACGCTATGAGCGGAACGATTCCGATTATATGTCGACTTGTTATTTGCATGAGTGCGTGCCTCCGATTAGCATTAGGTGCTTCTTGGCGCAAATACGGCGACGTATTGGCGGACGCCGTATTTACTACCATCCCTGAAATTCTTGTCGTGCCGCTAAGAATTCATAACCCAATTTCGATCTGCGACTGCTTTTATGAAATCGACCACTAGGTCCGCTTCTTGCCCTTCCCGACTTTTACGGGTGGGGGACCGTCCCCGCAGCGAGCCCACTGCCGCTTGGCGTGACCACGGATCTTCAGCGTATCCAGGATCTCTTCCATACGCCTGGCTCCCAGGTCCAGGTCCGGATCGTTGTACCACGCGTGGAACTCAACGTGAGAAATACCACTCCTGCCGAGGAATGCGGAAAGAGTCTCACGGGATTTTCGAAGTTTCCAGAGACGCTTAAGCGGATGACGCCAAGACAGAGTTTCCGGATCCATGGCCGGTGTCTTATTTCGCGCTTGAACATGGGCTTCTGCTTGATCCGCCGGCGGCGGAACAACTGAATCCGGCCGTTCGGCCGTCAGCACGTACCGGCCGATGACCAATTCTTCCAAGTCTGTTACGGGTGCGGCCACATCCGGATAGTTCGCCTTGTCCCGATTGTCCGAGCACAGCAAGAGCGTGTCATCCGTTTTGTATACCCGTTTCAGGGAAACCTCGTCCGCCTGCCTGTTGATCCGCACCGCGTAGATGGCACCCTCTTCGAAGGTCTCGATGTCCTTTCCACGCGTGGTGTCTATGACCACGATGTCGCCCGGCATGAGATACGGCTCCATGGACCGTGCACCGGCCGCGAGTGTGAGTGCCGCCAGCGCACCCTCCGCGGTGGATGCCTGCCGCGCTTCCAGCCTGCTTTGGAGCACCTGGATGGTCTCGTAATCGTGCTCCTCGATGCGCCTGCCCATGGGCGACGCAGCTACCGTGGACAGAAACAGAGGCATCACACGGGTGCGGGTCGGAGTCAACTCTCGGTTGATTGCCGCGGGTTTGGATCCCTCGTGAGCCGCTGCAATCCGCTCCAAAACTCCCATCAGCCACTGCAGCATCTCACGACTGGTCTCATAGCGCTCCTCTCCGAGGAATTCCTCGATGACACTCACGTGGTGCAGCGCGGCCCACGAAATGGTTTCCTTTTGTAGACCCCGAGGTTGCATCGCGGTTCCCGGCGCGCTCATCACCACCGCCACCTGATGGACACGTTCAACGGATTGGAGCACCGCTGAATCAATCTGCGCGGCCGATAGGGCGTCACGTCGGGCAAAAACATCCTCGGCGGCCTTGATGAGCAGTCGAGTCATCATGCCGAACGACTGCCGGTAGTGAGAAGGTTGGAAATCCGCTGCGGACTTGAGGAACCAGTCGACGGGCTTATCGAAAATCGTGCTGAGTTTTTCCAGCCACCTTTGGGAGACTTGGGCCCCTCTTTTCCAATCTGTGAAACGCTGTTCGGGTATTCCGTATTGGAGGCAGAACTGTCTTACCGACTGGTGAGACGGTATCAAGCTACTGATTTTATGGAAGAAGACGGATTTTTTCATAATGGATGGAAAAACCCCTTGACAACTGCTCCTGTCTCCGTTATACCGGAGACATTCTAATCAGAACATTTGTTCTCCATTACTTGTGGCCGCCTCGCCGATTACGGGTCGCGGAACGGATCACCGGCCGTAACATTCGCTCCCGAATATCCCGGTACCCGATGAGGCTGCCGTCGGCAATCACTTTCACCATATCATGCTTTTCATCGTGAACCCAACAACCACAACCCGGCACGAAAGGAGAACGACCAATGAACAGATCGGAACTGGCACGGGCAGTAGCGGAACGGGAAAACCTTCCCCGCAAACGGGTGGAAGATGTGGTCCGATCCCTCTTTGATGAGATCGAATTGTCCCTGCGCCTCAAGCAACCGGTTACCATAACGGGATTCGGGACGTTTCGTGCGGATCGTCAGGCGCCTTGCTTGAGGCGCAATCCCCGAACCGGCGAGCCCGTGAACGTCCCCGCCAAGTTCAAGGCACGTTTCAAGGCTTCACAAACACTCAATGCAGCGGTTCAATAGCAAGGAGCACTCCCATCAATCGTCTTGGTCTGGAGCTTAACAGGAGGAGCCGCCGGAATGACTAGCGAAGAAGTGCAGGAACAGGTTGCCGCGTGGCGGGCCGTGAATCGGACAAAACTGGTGAATTGCCCCCTATCCTCAACCATGTCTCGGCGTGCATGCGAAAAACGCCGGGAAAAGCTCCGACGCATTCAGCATCTGCGTCACGGGTATACGGACGGCACATCGCGCTCGTCGGACGCCTGCGCGGCATGCGAAACCCTCTTCGAGCGGGACTACTGAGCCGCTTTCGCGGCCAAGACCGGAAGACGAACCACCACAAAGACACCAGGGGGAACCGAAACCGGATGAGGTAGGGGCGCGGTTCAAACTGTCCCGCAAGCGGATTTCATGTAACTTCTGCGTGCCTCGGCGACCCGACGGTCTGATTTTCTTCCAACCTCTCGTTCCCGGATGGAGCTTGGCAACGAGAAGAAAAACGTCCCGGTTCCATCGCGTCTTCGCCATTTGTAGGGGCGAATGGCATTCGCCCTGGGCGACCGCCGGTCGCCCCTACCAAAATCGGTCACGGAGACCCGGGCTACGAAGGACTGTCATGAAGCTGAGTCTTAAACGTGGGGCGGGCGTCCCTGCCCGACGGTCCTGCGGAACGCAGGGTCATCTTCCATCTCACCCGCAAGCGTAAACCCGGGAACGGGACGAAAACCAGCCCGGAATAGCCATGGGAGGACACCAAACCATGAAACTCGCACCATTGAGCAGTCGCATCTATCGTATGTTCACCGTGTGCCCGTGGAAGGCACACGCGCACATGAACCTGGGATTGGCTCCGCATTCAGGTCCGGCAGCCGATCCGGACTTTGAAGTTCGTCACGTACTTGCTGAAGCTCTGCGGGGGAGGCTCACGCTTCAGGAGGCACGACAGAGGGCGGGATCCCCGGAAGTTGCGGATCTCGTCTCGCAAGCGATGAGCGATGATCCCATTCCGCCGGATGCCGAACAACTCGTTGAGCAATACGTGGCCGTCGACGAATGCGGCCGACTGGTGACCACCGACCCGGACAGCATATCCGAAAAAGTCGTTGCGCACGGATTCCTGGATCGAATTGTCCTCCATCAAGGACGAGAGATGGCGGTGACGGCATGGACAACCGGTCGTGATCGACACGACGACGTCTTTGAACGGCATCTTTGCGGGGGGCTGTCGGCCCGTGCCCTGTATCCGGATATCCGCATTGTCAGGTTCATCAAACACAACATCAGGACGGGCCGGCGTTCCGCCTGGGTTTACAGGTTCAACGACCGCGGTACTTCGGTCTCCATACAAGGTCCGAGAGGACGCCCCAGCGTCCTTCATGACGAAGACGGTCCCTTGGTTGCTCACCTGCGGGCGCTTGTAAGGCGAATCCAAGCAACTGAATCCCGACCGGTCCCGGGAGACCACTGCACGGATTGGAACGGATCGCGTTGCCGTTTTCTCGCCGCGGAGTGTCCTTTGGGCCCGGCCGTTTCCTCGGTGCTGGACGAGTACGTCCGACCCGTATCCAAAGATTCGTCCACGGAAACCCTTCGCCGAATTGCATCCGACCCGGATTTCCATATCCTCCCCGAGCAGGCTTCATGGGCATGGAACGGCGTACTCCAATTGGAGCACTTTGTCGGTCAAATCAAGAAGCGACTCAAGGCGTGGGCAGGGGAGAATGGTCCCATCCATGTGAGAGACGACCGATACGGCTGGGCCGCGAAGACCGAAAACGTGGTCGATACCGTTGGGGCCCTGCAATTCATGCTGGATGCCGACGTGCCCCTGGAGACGATCTGCCAAGCAATCAATATTTCCAAAAGCTCCATAGAGAGACTCCCCAAGGAGTATCACCACATCAAACAGGCGCTCCTCGGCACCGCCGTGACCCCCAAGGAGGGCAAGCCGCGTTTCGGCCTGATGGAACAGTAAGGGGGGCCGCAGTTGACGGTGCCGAGATCTGCACTAAGAACCACCCTCCCCCTTCCCCCAATGCCGGTGACTTAGGCCAAGGCAGTTGATTTTTCATGATTAATCCATCCGAATATAGAGTGAATTATGTTGACGCGGAGCGTTCTCCGCGCGATAAAGTATTTCATAACAATCTGTTGGGAGGTTTTTATCATGGCACAGTTTATGCACGCAATTATCATGCCAAAGTGAGCAGCTTGCGCAAAGATTTCTTGACCTTATCCCCTCACAAATCGACCCGTGCAAGAAGCGTTCGCCCAAGGATTTTACCCGAAACAGAAAACTACCTTTTCCAAAGCTTATCACCTTTCTACTCTCCATGGTTGCCGGCGGAAAGGGCAAAGGAGTGGACGTGAAATCGGGTGAATTCTTTCGTACTGCCAAGAGAAGTGGCCTTTGGCCTGAAGCCGAAGCCGTACACCACAGTGCGTTCACCAGGGCGCGCAAGAAAGTCTCCTGGCATGTACTTCGGGATATATTGAAGGATGCCGTACTCCTGGCCTACGAGGTATGGCCTCAGGACGCGCGCTTTACTTGGCACGGTATGTCGGTGTTCGCCTTTGATGGGTCCAAATACACTCTTCCTGCAACGAAGGAGATCCGAAACGCCTTTGACCCCAACAGTGGCCTCCAATACCCTGGAAAGGGACACTATCCCCAGTGTCTGGTTACCACCGCGTACGATGTCTTCCGACGAATTGCCATCGCACGAACCGTGGTCCCAGCCCATTCTTCCGAACGCGATGAAGTGGCTCCCCTCCTGAAGTACATCCCTTCGGCAAGTGTGTTGCTCTTTGACCGAGGGTACCCGGGCTACGAATTGATTCGTCGGCTGATGAGAAGATTCAGAGGCCATTTCGTTTTTCGATGTCCCGCTCAATGCACGTTTCCCGCCGTACAGGCGTTCATTGAGACTGGAAAAGAAGAAGACGAGATATGTATTGATCCGAGCAACAATTACCTGAGCAAGATTCCGAAGAAACAGAGAAAAGGCCTCAAGGCTCTGAAACTCAGGGTCATTCGACTCGTCAGTCCTGATGGAACCGTCTCCGTGCTGCTCACCAACCTTTATGATACCGAGCAATTCCCGGCGCAGGAGATTACTCTCCTCTATTTCAGACGCTGGGAAGTCGAAAGCTACTACCGAGACGAAAAAATAGTCCTGGAAATCGAGAAATTTCATGGCAAATCCTACAATAGTGTGCTTCAGGAACTCTTCGCAGCCATGATCATGTCGGTCATCTCCAGAACCCTTATGGTACTCTCCCAGATACTCGCCGGTGACCCGCGGGAGCCGCAGTTCAAGAATTCCATTATGACACTTGCCGCAGACGCAGCAGTCCTGGCCGCCGAGGATCCCGTAAGAGCTGTCACCGTCTTCCAGGAAATACTCGAAGAAATTCGTCGAGTCATATACTACCGTCCCAAGACGCCCAGACCCTCTCAACCGAGAGTCACCAAAAGGAGCAATAACAAATGGACATTAGCAAAGGTCAAGAAGGTGATAGCTGCCTAAGTCACCGGCATTGCCCCCTTCCCCCTCCCGTCAAGGGGAGGATGGTCTCCCCCCAATTATGGCGCATGGTGCGCTCTTCGTACCCCATCTCCGAGGCGAAGCCCCGGAGTATCTAACGACAGGCAAGGACTTTCGTAGTTCGTTGTGCCTTTCTAGACATGAATGTTGGTATCTTGGCGGTGTATCCTTCTTTTTCCCACCTGCCGTCACCGCCGGCGACGGCACCCTCACCCAAGAGGCTTTTCTCTATGTATCGATTCATGTGCGACCTGTGCGGTTGGGCCGGTGATGACCCGGAGTGGGCATTCCGCCCCACGAGGCTATCCTTGGACGGACGTCTCGAGGTACTTGACATCCCTGTCTGTCCCGAATGCGAATCAATATTGGAAGACCGGTATGCATGCGGCCAATTCGGTTAAACGACCCGTTAGCGTCTTGACTTGTCTTACAGGGTACGTTGAACTAGTAGGCCTTGGCACAAATACGCCGACGGATTCTTGAAAACGCGCTGTAGCGTACCAGTGGGGCGGGCATCTTGCTCGTCGACAGGGAGACGCCGGTCCCACCAACCCTGCCGGGCGCTCGTGGAGATGAGGCCGGCACGGAGGCCGGCGCTCCCAAGACCGGGCCGGTTTCCGTTAATGCGTCACAGTACTTCCGCCTTGGAGCGCTAGGAACTCCGCACAACGCGATCGAAAAGAATACCATGCCCCGGAAGAAGAAAAAGCCGATCAAAGCAGAAAAAGCGGCCCTAGGAGTCAGCATCTACCCTGCATGGTGCAAGCAATGCGGCAATTGTGTCGAGTTCTGTCCCGTCAAGGCCTTGGAGCAGGACGAATGGGGCTTTCCCCGTCTTGCCAAGCCCGACAAGTGTACGAGCTGCCGGCTCTGCGAGAAACTGTGTCCCGACTTCGCCATCTCAGTGGGCGAACCCCCGGTCATCAGGGGCCGATCTGAAGTGTCTTCAGGCCCGCCGTCCAGTCTCGACGGCTCGTCTGTCGGCCGGCATCACAGCCCTGAACGGGTGCTCCCCGTCTTAGAACACCATCAGGACGAAGAGGAGGCCGACCGTGCCGAAGAGTAAGGCCAGGCTCATGCAGGGCAATGAGGCGATTGCCGAGGGCGCGCTCGCAGCGGGGTGCAACTTCTTCGCGGGGTATCCCATAACGCCGTCGAGCGAAATCATCGAATTCATGAGTCGCGAACTACCCACAATGGGCTTACCGTTCATCCAGATGGAGGATGAAATAGCATCCATCGGTGCCTGTATCGGTGCGAGCCTTGCCGGGAGCAAAGCCATGACGGCCACCAGCGGCCCGGGATTCTCGCTCATGCAGGAGAATCTCGGGTACGCTTATGTTGCGGAAGTTCCCCTTGTGGTGGTGAATGTCATGCGTGCCGGTCCGTCGACCGGTATGCCCACGAGCGTTGCCCAAGGAGACGTGCAACAGGCGCGTTGGGGAACGCATGGGGATCACCCGGCTATAGTCTTGTGCCCGGCCACGGTTGCCGAAGCGTTCGAACTTACCGTAACCGCGTTCAACCATGCGGAACGGTTCCGCACTCCGGTGATTCTCCTGGCGGATGAGATGGTAGCCCACACGCGTGAGAAAATTGTGTTGCCGCAGAGTGACGACATCGAAGTGATCGACCGCCGGCGTCCCACAGTACCACCGGATTGGTATATCCCGTACAAGACTGACGGGAGCCTCATACCTCAGCTTGCCGACCTGGGAGAAGGATACCGGTACCACGTGACGGGTCTGATCCATGACGAACGAGGCTTCCCCACGGGACGGCAGGACGAGGCGGGATGGTTCTATTCCCGGCTTTTTGGAAAGATCAGTAGACATTTCTCGTACCTGGAGCGCATCAACTCATACGGCATGGAGGATGCGGAATACGTGATCATCGCGTACGGTTGCACAGCGCGCTCGGCCCGCGCTGCGGTTCGTATCGGCCGCGGACAGGGAATGCGTGTGGGACTGCTCCAACTGCTCTGCTTGTGGCCCTTTGCCAGAAAGGCGGTGGAAGCCGCGCTTACCGGGAAGCGTGCCGCTCTGGTGCCTGAATTGAACTTCGGGCAAATGAGACGGGAGGTGCTCCGGGTCAACGACGGACGCACAAAGGTGCTCAGCCTTACCAAGACCGACGGGACCATGATCTCGCCCCGAGAAATACTCAAACGTTTGCGGGAAGCGGCTTAATGCTCCGCGGCTCAAATACGGCGACGCATTTCCAGGGATGGTGAGGAAATGTGCTGCTGAGCCGGCACAGAGCGGTTAGAACCGCAACCAACCGGCGATTGCAGGCATCGGCGACACGCACGAGCCTGGGTTTCGCAAGTACCATCGTACTACGAAGGAGATCCGGACGTTGCCCCCTAGTTCCCTGGCGCCGGGTGCAATCAAACCGAAAATCAGGGGCCGATTTCCGAGAAAATCTTCGCGGTGCGACAAGAAGATGGGGATTAGTAGTACAGAGGACCGTACGTCTTCCCGGCGTAGGCCGGGAACCAGTCTTCTGTCTCTGGACCGCGGCCTTCGCCGGAGAGACGGCGGGCAGCAATGCCCGCACTGGAAGATGACGGGCAGAGACGCCCGTCCCACGAAGACGGGTGGGCCTTTCCGTAGTCCTCCGTAGGGCGGGCGTCCCTGCCCGCCGATCCTGCGGCAGCAGGGTCATTTTCCCTCGTTCCAGGGCTCTGCCTGGGAACCAGAAAGATTTAGTGATGGCACCTGCGAACCGCAACATAGTGTATGAGTGGCTGCGCCACGATAAGAAATTCCCCCATGTCTGGTGTCCCGGGTGCGGGCTGGGCATTTTACTGGGATCGTTGGTGCGGGCCCTTTCGGCCAGTGGTTTGGACAAGAACCGGGTCGTATTGGTTTCCGGCATCGGCTGTTCGGGAAGACTGCCGGTGTATGTTGACGTGGCCAGTGTGCACACCACGCACGGAAGGGCATTGACCTTTGCCACCGGCATCAAGCTTTCCAACCCGGATCTCGTGGTGATCACGGTCATGGGCGACGGAGACGCCACCGCCATCGGCGGCAATCACCTGATCCACGCAGCCCGTCGAAATCTGGATATCAATGCAATCATCGTCAACAACCAGACCTACGGCATGACGGGCGGTCAGTCCAGCCCTACTACGCCGGTGGGAAGTCGGGCAAGCACGGCCATGTTCGGTCACATCGAGAATCCCTTCGACATCAGCGCGTTGACGAGCACTGCGGGTGCGGCTTTTGTTGCCCGGACCACGGTGTATCACGTGAACCAAATGGACAAGGTGCTTCTGCAAGCACTCGACAAGAGGGGGTTCTCGCTTGTGGAAGTGCTGTCTCCCTGTCACACCAACTTCGGCCGTCATAATCGGCTGGGTTCACAGGTGGAGATGATGAAGACGTACAAGAAACAGGGCGTTCCCGTGAACCGCTGGGAGAAGATGTCCGAAGAGGAACGTTTCGACCGCATCCCACTCGGGGTCCTGGTGAACCGGGAAATGCCCATGTTCCTTGATTCCTACGCGGAGGTCTGCCGCCGCGCCGCTCGCTTGCGCGATGAAGGAAAGATATGACTCGTAGGTCTCTCCCTCACTTGCCGGAGGACCGTTTGGAAGTGCGGCTCAGTGGATCGGGCGGTCAAGGGCTGATACTGGCGGGCCTCATCCTGGCCGAGGCTGCGGGAATCTATGACGGCCGCGAAGTCGCCATGGTGCAGTCGTACGGACCGGAGGCCCGTGGAGGAGCCAGCAAGGCCGAGGTGATCATCAGCGATGAGCCCATTGACTATCCGCTCTGCACGAGCGTCGATCTGCTGCTCGCCATGAATCAGGAGGCTGCGGACACGTACTCGTGGGATCTCAAACCCGGGTCATGGATCCTCGTCGACGCGGACCTTGTGAGCCATCCGCCGAGCAGTCGCGCACTCGCCCTCCCCTTCACCGCGGCCGCCCGGGATAAGCTCAAGAAGTCCATGGTAGCCAATGTCGTGGCCCTGGGAGCCATCACGGAAATTACCGGCCTCATCTCCCGACGGTCCATGGAGAAGGCCCTTGCCGACCGGGTCCCCCCGGCCACGAGGGATCTGAACCGCAAGGCCCTGGCACTCGGCGTTAAGCTGGCGAGAGATTTGTTCAAGAAAGATTCCGACGCAGTCCGCATCGAACCGGAAACCGAGGATATATGAACCTTCGTGGCTTGATCTGTTCATAAGCCGCAACGAATCATGGAAGTCCTCGGCACTGACGGGCACCCACAGGGAAACTGTCTCAAAATTCCGGAAACCGGCAAGAGCGTGCCACGATGGAGTGGATTCCAACCAAAATCCCCCCTGCCCCCCTTTGTCAAACTGACTGTAACCCACACTTGACGCCGTCAACGTAGTGGGTTATAGAGGGGGGCATGAGGTTATGTGGCCAGGCAATAGGTTCGGAGGTTATTGATGGGATCAAGGCTACGTTGGAAGCTGATCCGCAGATTTCTCGTCGTAGGTTGTCCCGCCGAGTATGTGAGTGGCTCGACTGGCGCGGGCCCAGCGGTAAGCTGCAAGACGGGAGCTGTCGCAAACTCTTGTTGGAGTTGGATAGGCGGGAAATTGTTCGGCTTCCAGAGATTGATCCTGTTCCCGGGTTTGGGACGAATCCCAGGACCACACCGTACGAATTGCCTGCGATTTCCGAGGTTGAGTGCGAACTGCATGAATTGGGCAAGATTGATTTCCTTCCGATTGTGAATTCACGAAGCGAGGAGGCGCGTATATGGAAAGCACTGATGGAGGAATTTCACTATCTCGGTAGTGGACCGCTGTGCGGGCCACGGATCCGCTACCTCGTTCGAAGCAGAAAGTTCGGATGGTTAGCCGCACTGAGTTTTTCCGGGGCCACCAAACGGATGAAGCAACGAGATAAATGGATCGGCTGGACTGAAAAGGCCCGATATGCCAATGTTCACCGAGTGGTCTGCAATAGTCGATTTCTGATACTTCCGCAGATACGGGTAAAATACCTTGCGTCCCATGTTCTGAGCCGGACCATGGCGCGGCTGGGCAACGATTGGAATGATGAATATGGGTACATTCCGGTCCTGGCAGAAACCTTTGTCGACCCTGCGCGTTTCAACGGAACATGTTATCATGCATCCAATTGGACCTACGTAGGCGACACCGCAGGACGGTCAAGGCAGTTTCCTAACGGTAAAACCTCCACCGGCAAGAAGAAGATTTTCTTGCATCCTTTGAGGCGTAACTGGCGGGAAATCCTCTGTGCGGAGGCGCCAAGGCGTCTTGAGATGACAGACGGGCCCGACCATTTCAAGAGTTGGGCCGATGAGGAGTTTGGAGCACTGGATCTATTTGACCGACGACTCACGGCAAGGTTGCTGGAAATCGCCGAGGACTTTTTCGCTCAGCCCGGGGCATTGATTCCGCAGGCCTGTAACGGCTCCACTGCCAAGGCCAAGGGGGCATATCGTTTCTTCGACAACCGACAGATTGATATGCAAGTCATTCTCAAGCCTCACGTGGAAGCTTCGGCCCGACGGATCAAAGAGCATGAGGTCGTGTTGGCGGTGCAGGACACCACAACGTTGAACTACACATCGCACCCGAACACGCAAGGCATCGGCCCGATCGGCACGACGAAGCAGAAGGGTAAGGGACTGCTGTTACACGATACCATGGCATTCACGCCGGAAGGCACGCCTCTTGGGCTTTTGGATGTGCAATGCTGGGCTCGCGACCCTGCTGAGGCCGGTAAGAAATATCGACGCAAGGAATTACCAATAGAGGAAAAGGAAAGCGTCAAATGGCTCAAGAGCTACCGTGCCGTGGCAGAGGTCCAAGCCCTTTGCCCTGATACGAAGCTGGTGAGCGTGGGAGATCGGGAGTCGGACATCTACGAGCTCTTCTATGAGGCGCAGATTGATGAGGCAGGACCGGATCTGCTGGTCAGGGCGGAGAAGACCAGGAACAGACAGGTCGAGCAGGAACATCTTTGGACCAGGATGGGTAACTTGCCCGTAGCCGGCGGCCTGGTAATCCAGGTACCTCGGAGGGAATCCCGTGCTGCTCGCCGCGCTCGGCTGGAGGTGCGTTATGCTCCTGTGGAGCTTCAAGCGCCCAAGGGAAAGAAGCTTCCTTCGGTGAAGGTTTGGGCGGTTTACGCTCGGGAGATAGGAGTTCCTAGTGATGCGGAGCCGGTTGAGTGGATGCTTCTGACCACGGTAGAAGTAACTTCCTTTGAACACGCCCTCAAGATATTGCGTTGGTACGAAATCCGCTGGAACATTGAGATTTACCATCGCATTCTGAAAAGCGGATGTCGTATTGAGGATCGAAGGCTCAACACTGCCGACCGCCTCGAGGCATGTTTAGCCATAGATATGGTTGTGGGTTGGCGGGTATTTCGTCTGGTAATGCAAGGGCGTGAAACGCCCAATCTCCCCTGCAACGTCATTCTGAGCGAGGACGAATGGAAGGTATTGTGGGCCGTTGACAAGCAACGGCCGCATCCGGAGGAGGTGCCTTGCTTGATCTGGGCGGTTATCGCCATAGCGACTCTCGGGGGCTTCTTGAACCGAAAAGGGGACGGAGATCCCGGCCCCACAACCGTTTGGCGCGGTCTGGAGCGACTCTTGGACATGGTTCTGTTCTATAAGATCGGAATGCCTGCATTCGTTCAGAGAGAGTGACCATAATGACGGCGTCACGTACGGGGCAGAGTCAGTTTGTCAAAGGGGGGTAAGAGCCGATTCCCCCCTTAGAAAAAGGGGGGTTAGGGGGGATTTGCTGCGACATGCAATGCAATCGTGCCACGATTCTCCCAGGTCCTCGGTTATTGAGACACTTTCCAGGGGGGTGCCCCTACATGATGGTTCGTGTACCGGGGGTTGGTAGGTGTATCCGTGCACACGGGATTGGTGTAGGGGCGGCCCTTCAACACCATGGACGGGCGACCAACGTGGCTCAGGCTTGCAGGCCTGCGGGTTTACTCGGCATTGGATCAGGCAGGCCGCCACATTCGTTCCTCATCCCTGGAGATCGCCGCCTTCGACCATCGGAACCTTTTCTCCCCGCGACTCCACTAATAGTCCAAATCGCCGCCACAGCAGATCCCACTCTTTCCCTTACATCCCGAAGGCTCCACAATGCGATCTCGAACGCTCATCAAATCCGAAGCTCGACGCATCATTTACTCACCCGTGTACACACCCTATCGGGTGGACACGGACAACGAGGCCATGACTCCCGACGAAATCGAACGCATGGCCCATGGGTTCATGCTCAATGGACGGCACGATTGCATCGACGTGAATCATGACCGGGCGAAGAGCGGCTGCCTTGTGATGGAGAGCTTTGTTGCCCGCAAGGACGATCCTGATTTTGTACAAGGCGAGTGGATCCTGGGCATCAAGATATACCGGGATGACATCTGGCACAAAGTGCTCAAGGGCGAACTCAACGGGTTGAGCTTTTCGTCGAAGAACGTCCCGAGCCGAACCGCCTACCTGGTCGAATTGCTCCAACCGACCTCGGGCGCGGGCACTACGGAGCTGAACGACGGTGGTCCGTTGCCCGCACACTCCCACGACGTCGCCATAGAGTTCACCGAGGATGCCCGTGTGGTCCCGACCCTTACCGGAGAAACCCTGGGCCACAGACATGCAGTGAACCGCATGACCGCCACGGACATTGCACGGGATCATGCCCATCGGCTGGTGCTCGACGTCGGGTAGTCGTGCCCGACAGATTGCTGAAAACAGAAAATCAAACAACCAAGGCACCAGGAAGAAGAAATTTCACCACAGAGGCACAACGAACACTGAGAATGCCAAGTGCTCGCAATTCCGGGGACATGACCCGATTTGCCGGAGCGCAGCGGAAGGCCACAAATCGGGATCGTGTCCCCGGAATGCAAAGATTCTTCCCAGCACGACAAAGATTTCAGGGATAGCAGTACAGAGGGCACAGGACAGAGAGAAGAGAAGAAAGATACAAAATCCATCCGCAGATTGCGCAGATTTACGCAGATCAAGATCACTTGATATCAATGACATTTTGTTGCTCTCAATCTCGTTCTCAGGTTCCGATCGGGAGCAAGAACCATTATCCGGCCTTCTCCGCGTGAGATCACTTTCTTCTCTTGGTGTCTCTTTATTGCTAACCCTCGTTTTCTTGGAGTACCGCATAGATTTCTTCGGAAATTGGCTCCTGAATTTCGCTTTGGTTGCACCCGACGCCTGAGAACTAGGAGCAACGTCCGGATCCCCTGCGCAGTACGATGGTGCTTGCGAATCCCGCGCTCGTACGTGACGCGGTGCCTGCAATCGCCGGTTGGTTGCGGTTCTAACCGCTTTCTTCCGCCCACCCGCTAATTGCTTTCTTGATCGAGGAGAACGGGTATGCCCATCCACGTTACGACACGGAACAAACGAGATACTGTGACCTTCCTGTCTGATGTTGACGTAGACTTTGTTTCCCTGGTGGATCATGGAGCCAATTGGACCCCGTTCACCTTGATCAAACACCATGCCGTAGGAGTATCCATAATGCCGGGTCAAGTCATCCAGGCCATCATCATGCCGTTGGAACGGGACATTGCCGAGCTGCAGCGCCTGTACGGCCAAGAGTGGTTCAACCGCGTCGATACTGCCAAGAGAGAGGATTGTACCGACGAGGTGAGATACGTTCAACGTGAAGAATCGGATTTCGAGGAATTCGACCGAGACGCCGCGTTCATTCTCCACGATATCGGAGACACGGGCGGCCGTTTCGTTGTGGGCACGCTCAAGGCCGGTAAGCGCAATGAGCCGGCACTGGAGGTCCCAACGAAATTGACCGCCGGCGATCACGAATCCGTTGAGACAAACCGCAGCCCCAATGATGACAAAGGAGAGTGTATGACTGTCGATGAAATAACGAACCTCATTGCCGAATCCACGGCCGCGGCCGAGGCCCGGATGATGGAGAAAGTGGAAAAGCGACTTGGTGAAGTCGAACGAGCATCGCAGGTCAATGAATCACGGCAGCCTGCCGGCGAACTCAATCCCGACAACGCGGACACCGACGATCCGGCCGGGAAATCCGATTCTCAGGACTCCTTGGAGGGGATCATCCGGCAATTGGATGCGCTGAGCGATCGGGTGAAGAAAGTGGTCGAAAAACAGGAGGCTCTGGAGCATGCCGCGGTCGGACGCCCGTCCATGCCCGAAGACTCCTCAATTGGTCGCGGCCCGGTCAGCCCCTTCAGGGGTATGTTCGCAGGGCTGTGAGATCGGACGATTCCCGCTGTTTCTTAACCGAGATTCGGGCGCCCGGGGCTTTCCCGGGCAAATCCCCCCCTGCCCCCCTTTGCAAAGGGGGGTGAAGATTTTCCCCCTTTAGTAAAGGGGGATTTGTCTATTCAGATCCCGGGAAGCGGTTCCAGTAATCGGTCCTTTTCCGAATCGTCCCTCAAGCCCCTTCAATCGAACCCCATCAATTACTTCGAGGAGGAACCGACACGATGGCTACACCGAACAACAGGCAGATCGCGGCCAAGGGCGATCTCTCATATACCGATCTGACCGTGATCAATGGCGGACTTATCGACAACCGACGACTCGACGCGTTCATCGAACTCATCAGAGCCCAACCCACTCTGCTCAGCGACGTGCGCATCGAACGGACGGCTCAGGCGAAGATGGACCTGGATTTCGCAGGATTCACCGGCAGGATCTCCTTCCCGGTGAGCGAGCACACCGCTCTTACCGAGGAGCAACGTTCGAGCCTATCGTTCAACAAGGTCACGTTGGATTGCCAGGACTTTGCAGCGGCGGTGTACCTGAGCGACAAGACCGTGCGGAACAACCTGATGAAGGATCGGCTCGAAGACTTTGTCATGGAGGAGATGGCCCGCCAGGTCGCGTATGACATTGAAGAAGCGGTGATGCTCTCCGAGGTGGGCAGTACCACGGCGGGCCTTACCGCGTTCGATGGGCTGCTCAAGCAGTGTGCGTCTCATGTAATCGACTATACGGCCTCACCCGAAGAGGTCACGGACGAGGTTTTCTACGAGGGCAAGGTCGCGCTTCCTTCCAAATACTGGCGACAGATGAGCGACCTGCGCTTCTATGTGAGCCCCCGAACCGAGGCACGCTACGGGCATTATATCGCCACCAACCGCCAGACCACCGACGGCGACAAGGCGAGAACCGAAGACCCGTACACCCGGTACACGTACCAGGGTATTCCCGTCCGTGCCCTCGCGGTGATGCCCGATGATTCCTACCTGCTCACCAACCGGTTCAACATCGTGGTGGCTCTGGAAGAAGACGTCACGTACGAATTCGAACGTGATGGCGAACGGCGACGCACCAAGTTCATACTCCACTACGCGATCGACGCGAAATTCGCGGTGGAGGATGCGGTGGTGCTGTACAAAGGATTGGAGACCACGTAGCTGCCTCAAGGTTGCCTTTGCGAGAAGATCAAACCCACAGTAGGACCGGCATTCTGCCGGTCAGACCCGGCGGAACGCAGGGTCCTGCCGCCCCTCGTACTTGCCGTATCTTGGGGAAACTCTTCCTCGTTCCCGGGCTGTGCCAGGCTTTTGGTAGGGGCGACCGGCGGTCGCCCAGGGCGAATGCCATTCGCCCCTACACAAGCGAAGACGCTATCCAGGTTGAACGTTTTCCTTCTCGTTTCCAGGCAGGGGAGCCTGGGAACGAGAAGAATACGGCACGAATTCCTATTGTGGGGCAGGCTTTCCGGCCTGCCAATTCGTGAAATCTTCGAGCACTGCCTTCGGTGGTTCATTTCTCAAACACCGTCTCCCGGGCGAACCGCCATGACCTCTGGGTCACAACGTTCTATAAAGATCCCCGACACTCCGACCACTCTTCACCCGGCACTGAAGTACCGGGCTACTTTCAGCCGCCCCTGTCGGGGCTTGGAAGCCCCAACGTCCCGGAGGGACAGTATTGAGAGTAGACCGGTCTTTCAAGGCCGGGGTGGCCGTGTTGTAGCCCCTAATTGGCGGTTATGGGAGACAGGCGGGATTTGCAGGCAAAGGCCCAGGCCCAGCACGGTTCCCGGCCTGCCGGTCTACGGCTTTCCCTCGACATTCCCTTCGGCAAGGCCGTAGTTGCGTTTCGAATCTCCATAATCTCCACCGAAGGGACGTATCTCGTGGACCTGGATTTTTTCGTATGGAAAGCCGCTTTCCGCGTCCGGAGGAACTAACTTGCCGATGACTATGGCATCACGATGATTGAGATTCTTGCATTGCGCGACCTGGTCGCTCGTCAGCATGAGCTCAAATCTGTGAGCCGGCCGAGAATTTGCTACGCAGAAAGGACGAGCGGCTCTGAGAATCCAAGCCTTTGTGGCCTCATGTAAATCATCTTCCTTCTGATCGTGTGGTGAATCCTCTTGACGAATCTCACCGCCGAGCGAGACTCGCTTTGCCCCATAATCGAGGCATTTATCACGGTCGCAATTCGTCACGAGATCCGTGACTAAATCAGCGGCTTCCTTGATAAGGAACAGACTGAGGTTCGACCAACAACCACCGCTTCCGCAACTCCAGGTGTGCAGAAGGTAAGCAGAACGCTTGCCGGGGACTTTGATCCGGTAGAGCTGTGCGCCCGTGGTGGCCGCAAGAACGGGATCACATTTAAGCAGCTCAAGTTGAACACCATGATTGGCTGCATTTTCCAGGTCGGGATCGCCCGGACTCATGGTCCGGAGGACAACCTCCGTTACACCCGTGCGTGAGCCCAATAGCTCTATCGCCCACGCACTCGGAGTGACGTATCGTTCCAGGTGATAAGAGGGCTTACCGTTGACGGTTACCACGACTTCTCCTCTGCGAGCATAACTTCTGTGACGCTTGTCCCATTTCACTCCCGGCGTCTTCCAATGGATGGGTGAGTCTGCCTCGTTGCCGGTCCGCCAATCCAGGACCGATGCGGATTCGGCAATCATGAACATAGTGAGCAAATCCCAGAAATCGATGGTGGGCGGATTGTTTTCCGATGTGCCCGCCGTGGCCGTCATGGTGAGGCAGGCAGTGAGAATCAGCGTGACAATGAGAGTAGTTGAACGCTTCAAGATCATGTTCACGCTCCCTTAGGCAGGATTTCGTGTTTCGGAATGTTCCTTCGGTGAGGAGTACGATATCAATGTTGAACGTTTTCACATCTTTCAGGGACAAGCTCGAATTCGAATACCTCAGCAGGTACTCTGTGGCTCCCGGGGAAGAGTTTGAGCTTCACGCCGCACGTATCCTCCGAGCATCCTGATTCGCAATAGAGCCATGAGGCGGGCGCCGGCTTCATCTTGTATAGCCGCTTTGCCCTTGTCGCCTCACTGCTCGGACTGGCACGCACCAATTCGTAATCGATGCCTCGTTTGCCCATTTCCTGTTCCAGGTCTATGGATACGCCATGCGGGCTTGTGATCTCAACCGTTCCTATCCCAGTCCGCGATCCATTGAGCCGAATGCTCCATAGCACCGGCATTTTCTCATTCGTACCCACGGAAAACGGTTTACCGTCTATGGTAATGACCACCTCTCCTTCTCTAATCGCGGTCTTCTCAAGCCATTTGATGCCTCGGGTATGCCAGTAGATCGGCGAATCCGGTTCAGCACCGGTGGACCATTCAGTAGGCGAGATATACATCAGCAGCAGGTCAATCAAGTCAATGAACGGCCGCTGGTTCTCGGTTCGGTATGCCGACGACAGGCCAATGCAGCAGAGGCACAGGACAACAGCCATGATTCCGGCGAAAAGGTGTCTGTAGTTCATCACACCCCCTTGGCGTAGGTAATGTGGAAGCTTGCACGCAATTGAGAAGTGCCGTCTGTCCTCAGTATACCATTTATCGTTATACTTTCGTCCCTATTCTGTGAACTCGTTTGGAACGACCGTGTGTTGATCCCGGATGATCGAACCACCAAGATACTCAAAAGTCATAATAATCCCCTTCTTCTCGTTCTCAGGCTCTGCTTGGGAACGACAAGAGAAGCGTCCTAGTTCCATCGCGTCTTCGCCGGCTGTAGGGGCAAGGCGTGCCGTGCCCACGGTGAAATCAGTACCGGGTATGAACATACAATGGGCGACCGGCATTCCCGCGTTCAGCACGGGACCGCCGGTCACTCCTACCAAAACCGGGCAGAGCCCGGCCGGCAGGCATTCCCAGATCAGGACTCCGGCCTTGGAAGGAAAAATCCAATCCTAATTTGACAGACAGCTCCCCGATCCGATATATAGATGTGCTACTTTCACGACGAAATCATCCAATAAGGAGAGATTAGTAATTATGTCCTGTAATGTGAAATTACTGCCGGTTTTGATCCTGGTTTTGGCATTGGTCTGCCCTGTGTCGGCGGCCGATAACGACAAAGAAGTCAAGGTCAAGGCATTGGTAGAAAGCGCCATTGAGATGTTCAAGAGTCAGGGACGGGACGGGACTCTGAAAGCCATAAACGACGCCAAGGGTCCCTTTGTAAAGGACGATTTTTACGTGTTTGCCTTGACGATGAACAATGTGATGTTGGGACACCCCCACGAACATACCATCCGAAGAATGAACGTAAGCAACATCAAGGATAACCACGGCGTACAGTTGTTTGAGAAATTCAGGGTGGTTGTCAAGAACCAAGGCGAAGGATGGGTGGAATACCTGTGGGCCAGACCCGGATCCAAGGTCCCCTCGCGCAAGAGGTCATTCGTGAAGGCGGTCCCTGATGAGAATCTGTATGTAGGCGCGGGGTACTACCTGGACTGAGTAATCCATAATGGCGAGACCAACCCGACTCTCGATCCGGCTACCCGCGTAAGCCGGCCGGAGGAGGAGTTATTCCTCGCGTCTTGGCCGGCTGTAATGGGGGCTAATTGGGTCAAATCTACTCTTGACTCACGTGCAGCCATTAAGATAGGGCTCTTCGCTGATGCGCGAGGATAACTTCTTCTCTTCCTTGGTGCCCTGGTGGCTGGATATCCGGCTCTGGAAGATGACCGGCAGGATGCCGGTCCTACTGAAGAGGATGACACCTTGGGGTATCGGCAATCAGGACAGGCATCCCGCGTTCAGCGTAGGCCCCCTCTAATGCCTTTGTATTCTTGGATTTCTTGGTGTCTTTGTGCCTTGGTGGTTAGTTTTTCTTTTCTTGGCCTTCGAATCCGTGCGAATCGGCGAAGTCTGCGGATAACTTCTTCTCTTCCTTGGTGCCCCGGGGTCTTGGTGGTTCATTCCTATCCTCGAATCCTTTTTGCTCTCTGGATCCACTAATCTACCGACTGTCTGCTTTTCGTCACGACACACCTCTTAATCACATCACTCGGGGAGGACACATTGGCTATTGTAGCAATACCCGGAGGGAATTCGAGCAACAGCTTCATCACCGTAGTCGAAGCGGATTCCTTTCTCGCCGCGACAACCCTTTTCGACACGTCCCCGTGGGACGGTCTCATTGAAACGGAAAAGGAGGAACGCCTCATTCACGCGGCATGGCTCATGAAAACCAGGTTTCAGTGGATCGGTTGGCCCGTATACCGGAAACAGGCCCTCCCCTTTCCTCGTTGGCTTCCCGATGAGCGAGACTTCGATGAAGACACCGTTGCGGTCCCCGAGCCCATCGAGAAGGCGCAGGCGTACATTGCCTTGGACATCGTGCACCGCGGATCGGTGGGCTTGCCGCCGGCGTCCGAAGGCAAACGCAAACCGGACCTCAAGCGCGTTTCCCTTTTCGCTTCCCTCGACGTCACGCTGGGCGATGCTCCCCAAACTCCATCCGATCCTTCTTCGCTGAGCCTCGCCATCGCATCGCACCATTGGATCATCGAACGGCTGCTCTCACCGTACTGCACCACGGTGCAATTCATCAATCCCGCCTCGGCCGATGACGCTCCGGAACTCCTCGAGGAGGTGTTGTGATGGGTACCTTTGTGGATGACCTCCAAGTTCCCATCGCCGCGGTATTGGATCGCTTCTTCACACAAGACCACCTTGCCGTCATGATCACGTACAGGCTTTATCAAGGACAGGATGCATTCGGAGAAGATTCGTTCAATGAATTCCCGCTCACCGTGATCCCTTCCGGCAAGCGCAGCCGTAACGCGTATGGAACCCGCGAGGTTCCCATTCAAACCGGCAATCGCAGCTTCATCGTGAGAGACGCCGACTTACCGCCGGCAGTCACCATTGCCGATCTTTCCACCAACGACAGGATCATACATGAGGACGGATCCGAGGAATTGGTTGTTGCGGAAATCGACAAGACACTCGGCTTTGTCGTCGAGGTGATTGCCGCAGGGTCATGAGATCGGCTCCCTGGGCCCGATGAACAATTACTCCCTGGTGGTCATGCGCGGTCCGACCGGCGCGACGCACGAATTTTGAGAGAAAGTCGTTGAAAGTGTCCAAACGCGGCTAAATCGCTTGACAGTGGATGGGGGAATGAGTACGATTATTAATCGAGGCAGGAGTTTGTATACCCCGAAGGATTCCCACCGGGAATGCGGGCGCGATGCAAGTATGTGATTCTAACCCAGGACGAAGGCGCCCGTGCCGAGGATAACCGAACAGACTAAAAAGGTTGGTCGATCCCGGAAGATGGTGAGTGGCCGTGTCCATAGCCGCACACTTGAAGTGCGAAAGTGTGCCATGTCGGAAAGGATTTGACCTAATGAGCATTAACATCTATGTCGGCAACCTGTCTTTTGATACCCAGCAGGATGAACTGAAAGATCTGTTTGCCGCCTACGGCGAAGTAGAGTCGGCAAAGATCATCTCCGATCAGTTCACCGGGCGTTCCCGGGGGTTCGGGTTCGTTGAAATGACCGACCGGGAAGAGGGCATGAACGCGATCCGCGAACTCGACTCCAAGGAGTTCGGCGGCCGCAGCCTCAAGGTGAACGAAGCCAAGCCCCGCGGCAACCGTGGCGGCGGCGCTGGCGGCGGCGGCGGCGGCGGTGGAAGGGATCGGGGCGGCCGTTCCCGCTGGTAACCCCCCCAGTCTCAGGGTGAACTCTCCTGCTCACCCGAAGTGATTAGGGTTACGCTTCCTCTTATCCATCGAGGGTATCTGTGGCCACGTTCGGTACATGCCTTCGGCGTGGCCGCAGGTTTCAAAATTCCGAGGGTGGGGAGTCTACCTGCACGGCCCTATGGCTGAAAAGCGTTTCATACTCGTGTAACGCCGACCTATCCCGAGCTCCCCGACTCCACAAGATCCGTTACGAAATAAACCTGCCGGCTTTTTGGGCCTCTCATCCATGGGTTGAAACTTATGCCTACGCTGAATCGGTTTCTCCGGGGCGCGAGCACTCGCCGCCCTGGAGGAACCGACTTTGACCGGCCGAATCCAAGCTACGGCGAACAAGCCGTTGCAACAAAGCTCACTCATTGAGCGGGGCGGTGACCCGCATTCCGCGACGGTCAATTAACAAATCACACTTGCAGACTTCTTCTTGAAGCAACCACCACGGGGGGCACCCGACCGATTCGAGCGGCTCTGAGGGATTCAGCGGGGGAGTATCCGCGGCCAAGTCTCCGGAAGCCTGTACGTCTTCTCGATGGTGCCCGTTATGGCCTGCGGCTTGGTACTCCGATTCACTTATGCGGTCGCCTACTCCCTGCCGTGCGGTGGATGCCCGGATTCAACGCTTCGGTTCCACGTCCCCGTAAGCCCCCCTCCGATCCCCCCGTTAACGGGGGAAGGCTCTCCCTCCATCAGTGGGACGGGGAACTTGCCCCTCATCGGCACTCGCGATGAAAAGGTCCATGCCCTCAATACGATCATGGGACACTACTCCCACCGGGCGGATTACTCATTCCCGGAATCTATTACGGACATCACGGCAATAATCAGGATAGGGATCGAGAGCATGACCGCTAAGCGATCCAAATATCAGGTTTGTTGAGGATCGACTCGATCCCGCCGCACCCGCGGCGCTGTCGAAAGCGATACGGAACCGGAACCATTGAGCGCTAACCCCCCACTAAGAAACCGATTCGCATGAAGTCCCTCGAATGCAAGAAATCCGGTTCGGGCTACGTATGGGGGGGCAAAGAGACGCCAAATGGAATAAATAATGCCTGCATTTATCGGAAATGTAGTGTTCCCCTACCCTCTCAAGTGGCTGGACAAGAATAGGCCGCGAGTCATGGGCAGCGATACGGTTACCAGATCGGGCAATCTTGTGATGTTGCGGAGCGAGGGAACCGGGCAGGGTTACCTCCCCGCAAGACTTCTCTTCGACTGGACCCCGTTTTCCTCGGTGCAGACGCTCTACACATACTGGAAATCCGGTGGAGAGTTCACCGCGGATCTCGAAAACACGGGAGTGATCTGCACCGTGCGTTTTGCGGCCAAAGACGGCGTTGCCGAGGTGAGACACCAGACCGGAAGAGACGTTGTGCACGCCCACTGGGAAGGATCGGAAAACGATGTCTATTCCGGTGAGATGAATCTGATCATTATTGGAACTTAGTGCTCCATGGCGTAAATTCGGTCGCACTACCTCGTCCCGCGGGACCCTACGGAGCCGATTTGTAGGGGCACCCCACTGAAATGCTAACCCTCGAATTCTTGTCGTGCTGCGAAGAGTCTTTGCATTCCGGGGACACGATCCCGATTTGTGGCCCTCCGCTGCGCTCCGGCAAATTGGGTCATGTCCCCGGAATGCATGCCCCCGTGCAATTCGGGGACATAACCCAATTTCGATCCGTGACGGCGGGGAGAAACTTGGGATTGTGTTCCCGGAATTGCGAGAACTTGGCATTCTCGATGTTCGCTGTGCCTCTGTGGTGATTCTCTTCTGGTTGCGGCAGAAGGCTGCGCTAGGTACTAGGCGTCCATTCCCTATCCCCTTGCGGTGAATCATGGCAATCGTTCCAGGTTACAAGATAACGGTCTTGCGCAACGGATCCCCCGTAAACGCAAAGTCCGGAAAAGTCACCAGGAGAGCCGGCACACTCGGCCCATCGTGGGAAGTCACGCCGGCCGAACCCTTGGATGCCGACCCGGCAGATGTATGGACCATCAAGCGCAAGGTCGCCGGCCGCGAGGAAACGCTCATCCGGGACGCCAAAGCCACCGCAATTGTCGGCCGGGACGATACCGCATCGTGCTCACGGCGGGTTATGGGAGTCCATGGAGATTGTTGGACCAACAATCTCCTGGAATACTGTGTACCAACAACCCTCGTATTCGTCAGGTGGTCGTGGATTCAAAGCATCGTTCCCGACGCCATGATCAAGAACGGAATGTTGGTCTACGGAAGCGCCTATTCCCGCGGCGTGCGCATCTTCCATCCGCGGCTGCCGGACAAGGAGATCAAAGAGGGCGAGTTCCGGTGCATTGCCGGCTGCGACACCCACCATGCATGTGCACGGTATCTCGCCACTCTCGTTGGATACACGATTGAGATCAACACTCCGGACATCGAATTGGTGGACACGTTCACCGTCCCGTCGGGAAGCACCTGGCGTGATGCCATTGAACAAAACTTGAAACTTTGGTTCCCGCTCATCGAAGTTGTGGGCAGTACGATTTTCGTGTCGGACGTGTACTCCGACGATCCGCAACCAATCCAAGTGGTCGGCATCACCAACGACGCGATTGCATCCGCATCCCTCATCGGCCACGGTACCGAGGACACCTTTGACCATCTGATCATCACCGGAAGGAGGACGACCAATTCGGAGCCGCTCCTTGACGACGAACCGGACATGACCCCGACGAAGCTTGCGGCCATACGTTTGGAAGCGGATCGTACAATCGAAACCTCCCACGACTTTTCCGACGCAGTACATCATAAGACCATGAGCGACTATTCCGGCGAGTTCGGCTTGCCGGGAGAAGAAATCACGCCGAGAAACCTGAAGTACCAGGCGCAACAGACCGCGTATTACACCGACGAGAGCGAAGGACGCAAACGCTATGTTCCCATAAGTGAGACTATACGCACCTTTGATGCCGATGACTCGGAAGTCGCCAAGACGGTTGTAACCTACACGTACGCTCGGGGGTTCAAGCCCGTCAAAACCGTTGAGGAAGAATACGTTCGTTGCCGCATGCCGGGCACGGACCAGATGCAACTCCACAAGGTGCGCTCAAAAATCACCCTTCAGGATCAGTTCATCAAGCCGTTGAATCTCACCTTGACCACCGAGATCGTGGAGGGGGTAGTGCTCTACGAGGAGGCGGTGCACGAGGGAGAGGTATACAAGGTCGATCCTCAGATCTTCGCGGATGTGGTCCGCGGCGACACTTCCGGCGACGCAATTGAAACTGATTCGGACACCCCTCAGAAAACGCTGGAAATGACAATCAATGAACGTTCCACATTCATCAGTCGCACGCACGACAACATCCTCATTAAGCGGGACCAAGACTACAATAAGCTTACCGGAAATGTGAAGACCCAATCGCAGATACTCGAGAATCCCTTGAGAGGCACGGGAAATCTCCGGTATGAGAATCAGTTTCGCAAGGAATACCATCCATCGGGCTCGGGCGCCCTTATCAACGGCATCACGTGCTACCATTCTCCCGAGACCATCCATCACGACGACATCACGACCGAGCAAATCGCGGACGGGATTGCGCAGCGGGCATTCACCTGCAAACGTGTCGAAAGGAACAATGAATGGACCGTCCGGATTCCCGTGCCGTTTCTCCCACGGATGTCGGCCGCAGCGGTGCGATTGCCCGACCTCACAGTTCGCATTAACGGCACACCGATGACGGTTCCCGGCGGAGACTTCATTCTCAGAGAAGCAACCGAGCACTTCAGCTTCAGCGGCGACGGCGCGCAGGTTCAGATGGAAGCCGAGACCATCCTGGTAGTAAGGGCGAAACAGTAATGGCCGCTTGGCAGGTTCTGCACACTCATGATGGAGTCGACCGGAAAATCGTCGGATGCTCGCGGAATGTCAAAGGCACGCCGGTAAAATCCGCTCGGAAAATCCTCCAAGGTTCAGCGGGCGCTGCCGTTCCCATGGCCGGCGTGTACCGCTATACCTTTGAGACGTCCACCACGGTCTCGTGTGCCCGAATCAGCAAGATGGACTACGCCAACCCGCTTGTCTTTTCCGGTGTCCGCTCGGTAACAACGGACGGTACCTTCGAGAACCTAAATCTCCTCCCCGGTTGGGCCATTGTCATGGCAGAGGATGCGCATCCCGGCGACGTCTTCGAGATCGGGATCGGTTGCGTGCTTGAAGCCGATGGGATGACATGGCATCGAGTCTTGAGTTTTGGTCCGCGACTGGCGGGATATAGATCAGCGAGTGTGGAGCTTGTCGCTAAGAATGCTTCGGGAGTTCCCTTGTCGGACTGCATGGTGACGGCGACCAATGCAATCAGGGCGCAGAACCTCGGCGATTCTACCTCTCCGTTTCTTATGTTCCGGCAAACCGGCCCGCTCAACCCGTTTGCCGACGACGATCCGAACGGCGCATCGGTCTCGTTCGGCCAATACTCTTTGCTCGGTCATCCCCACAAGTACGCCGACATCCTTGTAAACGGCCAACCGGTTGACATTCATGACGTTGCCGCGAACAAGCTCATTCCCGGCGGGAAAGAGCTGGTGTGCGACGGAACCACCACGTATCGCTTTGCCGACGGCTCCAAACATCAGAGCGGTACGTTTATACTCGCCGAACAGATGGGGCCGGCCCTCACCGCAACACTCCACGTTTCCGACGGAGCCGAGTCGGTCCGAATTCACGACGGTACCGGGAGCGTTGTTTCCGGTCCGGCAGGTCTGATCCTGACCCAAGACGGCGAAGACCGGGGGAGAATTTCCGCCGGCGGCACTGCCCGTTTCGAGGTGCAAATCGACCCCACGGAACGACCGGCCGCGGACCTCAATGCCCGCAGCTTCAGCCTCCGCGTGTCGGGCATGGACGGAGAGACGCCGGTCTCCGTGGAACACCAAGGATCATTCGTCCTCATTTCGGGAACGGGGGAACTGAATCTCCGGATCGATTCGGTTTCCAGGGCCTATGCCCGGCCCCGTTACTCGGAGGATCCGGAGGTCCCCGGGAACTACATTGAGGATGACGAGGGTCTGTACGTTGAAGATGAGCAGAACCCGGGCACATTCATCCTTGCGACCGAGGATCCCAACGGCGGTTACTACGGAAACTACGCGGATTACCTGTCCGCGAACGGGATCACCTTCAGCAACTGACATGTCGGCGACAGGACAACATAGCATGAGAGTCCCCGCCCGTAGTCAAGCCCTCCTGGGCTTCGCCTCGGCGATGGGGGATGAAGAGCGCATGATGCGCAATGATTGGGGGAGAGACTCCATCTCCCCCCCAAGCCCCCCATACGTAGCACGAACCAACTCTGCTCCATTCGGAAGGCTTTCTAGAAATGGCCGATACACGAATCTACGTGCAAATTGAACCGGAACGAGAAGATGACTGCGAGTCGGCTCCCGACATCGTGTGGCCCACCATGATCCCGGATGACGAACCGTCCACGAGAAGTCTCAAGATCGAGTTCTTCCGCGGTGATACCATGCCCGACGGACAGGGCTGGAAAATCATCCCTGAATGGTGCGGGGAGCCTGAGACAAAGGGGAGCGCATCATTGGCCGAGTCGGAGATGGGTATCTATCAATTCAAACAGGTGGATGTCACGTGGGTTTACCGAGGCAACAGTGTTCTCACGGCCCCGTCCGTGATCGAGGCGGAGTACGGACCAGGAAACCCCGACCGGTGGAGACGCATGCCATTGACCGGGGTCGATCCGGGGACGTCACAGGAGGACTCTGATAGAGATACCCAAAAACGGTGGCAATTCACTGATGACATGGACTCTCCGTATTCATCGGTGAATCTGCGATGCACCCTCAAACGCGAAGCCGACGAAAGCGCCCGCAGGCTTGACACAAGCCCTGACCTGCACCTTGACGGAGACGAGAAGGGCCGCTGGCGGATCCGGCCGGATGCCGTGCAATATAAAACTAATCCCTCTGCCCGGGGACGCTTCGGGATTCAGATTCAGGAAATCGGCACCAGGACGTTCTGCCATTACGTGAATCAAGAGGATTTCGTACACGGCGGGCCGGTAGGCTATATGGCCGAATGGCTGGAACCGGAAGGTATCTTTTACTCCCCGTTTGACACCTTGGATTCGGAAAACTTCAAAGTTACGCGAGAACCGCGGTTCGACGCGGACGAGGTGTCCGGACGATTCGTGGACTTGAAGCGCCGAACGAGAGTGGACATCTATCTGATGCCTCGGCGCTGGGCGTTTTTCACGTATCACGGTACGGCACAGACCACGACCGACTTGGGTGAGATTCTGGTG
Source organism: Desulfomonilaceae bacterium (assembly GCA_963675835.2). GTDB lineage: Bacteria > Desulfobacterota > Desulfomonilia > Desulfomonilales > Desulfomonilaceae > JAVHLK01. Next base: position 149,661 of record CAXXIU010000023.1, on the reverse strand, counting down.
GTCGAGAACTGCACGGCGCACATGGACGCTATGTGGACCGAGTGTCTCTGCCCGCCCGATCCGTACACTGCACACAATGAGTGTTCATGGCAACAAAACTGTAATCTCGTTGATTTCGAAACGTGGGGCGGAGTTCTGGTGGATTGCTCCGGAGAGTGCACGGCGGAGGGGACATACTGGTCTTTAAGCAATTGGTGCTGCCGAGCGTATGAAGAAACCAACACCTTCCGTTTCCACCAGGCCGACGGGTGCGGGTATGACGGTGACCTGGTGCTCGGCGATTGCCAGGCCGACGGCGGAACCTGCATTAATCCGCAGTGTCTGACCTGCACATGCACACGGGAAGTTGCCTCGCAGCGGACCATTGCGTTGGACGCGGAACTGTACGAGGCGACAATCAACGTGTGTCTTTGGTGGGATTCACCTCCGTTGGATTTCAAGCTCAGGGGTCCTAAAGAAAGGACTGCCCCGGTGTCGATCTACCACTGGACCGGCGACGATTATACCCCAACGGATTTCACGTTTATCGGCGATGAAAGCCTCGCGGATGCCGTTGCCGCCGCGGACGATACCGGCGGGTCACCGGATGCGATCATCAGCGGCTATAACTCGATTCACACCATGGGGTCATCGTGGTGGACGCAGATTCGAGTCACCAGGCAATCACAGGGATACTATTGGGCGCGATGGAACTTTCTGTATAACGCACCTGATTTTCAGCCCTTTCATTGGGATACATCGACGAAAATCTATCTCGGCGTGTTCGAATGGGACGCGAATCAACAAATGTGGGTGTCGAGCACAGAGGATTGCATGCGGCAGATTTGGCTTCACATGGAAAGGTCGACCTTCTTTCAATCGGAATTTCCCGGTGATTCGCATGGGGAAATAGGAGTCGGGATTAGCCCCAACAAGGCGGGCGCCCTTTGCGCGGCAGTCAAGATCGGCGGCAAGGCGTTCTTTGTGTGGCGCAGGACCGATGAAGAGTTTGTTACCCGCGAACTGCATGTTGCCGGCCCGGCGTTTACCAAACCGTTGGTCGCATTCGTGCCGCGGTTCCCGTCGGCCGGCCATTGTTCGGGCTTTGACTATTGGCAGCATTTTCACGGTGAAGGCCGCAAGCTGACCCATATCTTGTGCAACAAACACGTTGAGTGTGCACGCGAGAGCGACTACGGGATTGACCGCAACAACGCTCCAGGCGAGGGAAACGTTACGACATTCATCACAAACGATTCGGACCTCGGCGGTGCCGTCCCCTTGGAGATGCCCGTCTATCTGATCGCATCAAAGGACCGGGCACCCGAGGATCAGGAATACGCATACACGATTCTCATGCAAGGCCTGCCGGGAGGTGCGGCCATATCCCGCACGCTTGCCAACCAGTACTGAGGAGGCTCCGATGAATCAAAACAGACCTGCACTGACTGATGAACAGCGGGAAAAGCTGAGAGCGGTCAGAGACGGAATTCGAGCGGAGGCAATCGAAAAGCTTCGAGAATCCGGGTTGATACTTGTGGCACAGGCCAGTGAGATCAAGATCCACGTGATCGCGGACCGCATAGAGTGGAGCTACATTGACGGAAAGCTGACTTACATGATCGATGGGATGGACATCTCCGATGTGGTGCGGGGCGTGAACGCACATATACGGCCCGGTGACTTCCCTAAGGACACGCTCATACTGGAACAGAAGCCGGTCTTTGTCCGGTCCCGCAAGAGCGAGACGGGGTAACGCACCGTGTATTGGAAGCTTTCAGACCAACGCATTGCAGTCTTGACCATACCCCTCTACACCATTGGGGATGAACAGGCTTTCTCCATCACGTTGGTGACGGAAGACGACGAAGAGGTGCAATCCGCGTACCTGTTTACGGGTCTATCTTCCGGCATTGGCCTGCTCCAGGCCAAGCGAGCATCGGACACGACGTACATGCCGATCATGGGACCGTTTGACGCGAACTGTTTTCTGGGGCATATCCCTGCCCGGTCCGAGGTAGCGCTCGATTTTCTCGTACACTTTCCCCAAGGCTCCCCGGAAGGATACGCCATCATCCGGATTATGGTCGGTCACGGTGCCGTGGCCCGGTTGCCGAACCCGTACTTTGCTACTGATTGGCCGGAACTTTGGCATGAAGAATGGCCCGATTTGTGGCATGGGGATTACTGAGCGTATGGGAATGACAAGTGAGACGCCATTGAGGAGATTGAGAGGAGACACCAACAGCCGTAGGGACGAATAGCATTCGCCCGCGGGCGACCGCCTGAGCATGTAACATATCTTCTTGCCGGCAACCGTAGGAATCGGCAGAGAACAGCCGGCCAATTCGAGGTGATCTCCAGCCGGTGCCCCGAAGGGGCTCACCTTGAATAGCCACGGGTTTTCAACTCGTGGAAAGAGGTAACCACACAAGTTTCCGGATCGGCCCTGAAGGGGCCGACCAATAACTGAGTGTGCATTGCCTCGTTGGTGGACCCCTACGGGGTCCATAACTGTCTGTTATTGTGCATCGTTTCCATGGGTTAAAACCCATGGCTATTCAGAGTATGCCCTTTGAGGGCATGAGACCGGTTGCCGGCCTGCGCCGGGAAGACGCTCGGGATATGCGACCGGGCTTGTGAAATCGTCCATTTGGGCATTGAGACGACGAGAAGGTACATACATGGCAATATCAGCGACCTACATTTCAGGCACGCAATTCACCGTATCGGGAGACAAGACGGCGAACCTACCGCAGACCTTACGGATTCTATTCCTCATGGGAATCGACGGCACCGTGGAAGGGACGGTGAACGAAGCATCGTACGATTCCGGCGCGAACAACACCACCGTAACCATAACGGAATCCGTCCTCACCGAAAACCTGACTCATATCAAGGTAGGATCGATCTATGCCGACGACGCGAATTCTTCATCCAACTTACCGCCGCACGCTCACACGAGCGTCACGAGCGGAGGAGGGATTCCCGCGGCGGCAATGTCCCAGGCGGAAATCGACATGGTTCAATCCCTTCCCGTCCCGACTGAAGGAGACGGCAAGAAGTTCCTCCGGATCAATGATGCCGGGGCCGGCCATGAACTCGTCGACCTGATGGCAATGGAAGTGGAACCCGGGTCGTATGTTCGTAGACCCAACGGGGTGGTGGCCGTGAACGGCCTGGCGGATGAGCTTGGCGCCAAAGTACTGTCGGGGACCGCCAATCAGGTGACTGTGGCCCACACGGACAGCCAAATCACGCTCGGTGCTCCACAGGACATCAACACGCATAGTGCCCCTGAGTTTGCCGGCATTACGCTGTCGGGTCTTACGGGTATTCTTGAAGGAAACGGCGCATCCGCAGTGAGTGTGGTTGAGGCTTCCGGGGCACTTCAGGTTCTGCGAAGGAATGCTGAAGACACCGGATACGAGTTTCTCGAGTCTCTGCTCAAGGATGCCGGCGATGTCGACAATGCCGTTACCGATGCCGCTACGCAAGGAGACCTGCTCTACTTTGACGCGGTGAAATGGAATCGATTAGCTCAAGGCTCCGAAGGTGCATTTCTGCAGATGGAGAGCGGACTGCCTTCATGGGTTGCCGTGCACCTCAAAGACCTTGCCGATGTGGAGTCCGGCGTCTCCGACGACATGACCGCCGGCGACCTGCTTGTCGTGAACTCCACACCCGGCCTGGACCGTCTGGCCATAGGCGCCAACCCGGACGGGCATGTGCTGCAGATTTCGTCGGGCGCGCCGGCTTGGGGAGAAATTAACGGCGACAAACTCGATATTGACTGGAATCCGACCAACTACGTCCCGGACGCGTCCATAGACGAAGCCGACGATGAAAACGACCTGGCCGCTCACCTGAAAGGCATTGACGCGGCCATCAGCGGATACGTGGGTGGTGGAGAGGCGAATACCGCGAGCAACCACGGTGGGGGCGTTGGGGTATTCAAGCAGAAGTCGGGTGTCGACCTTGAATTGAGGACGTTCAACAACGGCCAGTTCTCGGAGGAGAACGACGTTGTGTCCGTTGCCGCGACGATGGTAAGCCCGGATTACACGCCGCCGGCGATCAAGTATAAGGATGCGGGTGCAATCACCGTCCCTGCAGGCCGATACTATCGAGCAGGCTTGCGGCTGGACGGTCAGTATCGGGACGTGGACAACATGGCCTCGTACTGGGATGTGGAAACCGCGTTCGAGGTCGATGTGAACGATCCGGCAAACATGATCGGCGGAGACACCCCAAGCGCTTGGTATTCCCTATTCATGATCGCGGCTGACTCCATACTCATCCTCCCGTTCATTCGAGCGGATTCCGCGATGTATGACGGCGCTTCATACACCCGGATCCATCCCGCCGAGCACGAGGACGGAGTGACGGACAATACCACGTTCGTAAGTGCGGACGATTGCTTCAACGGATATCGTCTCATGTTGCTCACTCTTGGGACCTATCACGGAACCGTCTACACCATAGCCGACACGGTAGACGGGACTCCGGACGCCATAAAAATTCAGGGGGATGTGAGTGCCGAGATTGGGGCGACCGAATGGCTTCAGATGCTTCCTCCTGACGGAACGCCGTGTCTGTATCTGGGGTGTATCCGATTGCAGAACGACGGTACGTTGAAACGCTTTCACAAGACGAACTGGCTCTACCAGTACGATCCGTACACAGAGGTGACGGGAAACGCCGGCACTTCACTCGGCAATACGGAGATTGGAAATGCCGTGCCTCCCACGGCCTCCACGATGGCGTTCAGTTATTACGCCGGTCAAAACGGCGGCAATGCAGTCGCCTCAGTGGATCTTCAAATCGCGTACGGTTTGGACGGGGCCATGATGCCTACCGGCAAAGGGTATTTCAATATCAACACGTGGGATTCGTACAAACGGTTTACCGTGACGTTCCCGGGATTGCCCGTAACCGCGGTGTCTCAGCTTAGGAACTGCGCGCGTGGGTGGTCCAACGTTCCTGAGCCTGATGCCTGGGTTGCCTGCGATTTTGCCCGACTGTTCTTCTGGGGCTTCGGAGAGTAACCATGTCGCCGTCGCACCTGAAGGATATACTTGAAGCCGTGCGAGCGTACGGCCTCTTTGTGACCTTCGTGATCCTACCGGGTGTTGCGCTCGGTGCGTTTCTCGCTTTCAAGTATGTCAAATCCTGGGCTCTCCGACTCTACGATCTTCTCGAGAAAATGGAAAACCACGCGTCTCAATTCCCGATAATGCTCTCTGAGATTCGGGAGGCCGTAGCGCTGTTCAACGGAGTTTTTGTCAAACACGTAGAAGATACGGAAAGACTCGGCAACGAAGAACATTGAAGAACTGCCGGCTGGACAAGTGCCCGCCACCGGACCAGACAGCCGGAAAATTACCTGCAGAAGTTTTTCAACAGACTGGACAATGTGGCCGAGGAAACGAGGGATTTCTCCGAAGCGGCGAAGCTGTCCCGTGAACAAACCAGGGAGTTGATACATATTCTCATGCGGCGCCTCGATGACCTTTTCGTACAACAAATAGCCGTGCTGCGCCGCAATGGATGTGAAAAATGAGGTACCAATGAATACTCGAACTATGTGGGACGACTCGTGTTCCGTGAGGGGAGTCCCCAATGAGACCAGACGTGAGATTCTCGGAGGAACACGGGCAAGTGAAGAAGCGGATCCGGGACGAGACGGGATGCAACGCGTTCGATGCACATGTGCGGGCGTGGGCTCATCTGTTCGCGGTTGAGTGCAACGGCGATGCTGCGATTTCCTAGTACTTCTTTTCTTAAATACGTCGGCGGATTCCCCGCAGTTACACGATCCGGGTAATATCCTTTCGCACGTATGGGCCCGGAAGCCCCGGGAAGGACGGCTGGATGTAGGGGCGGGTTTGCCCTCCTGGGGCAGATTTCAAACCTGCCCCTGCCATTCGTTCGCTCTAAGGAGAACACATGTCCGAACGGGAGCACATTCTGCAAACAATCAAGGCCTGCCTCAGAGAGATGTCGGGGCCGCCGGTCGTCACGAGAAGCCTGCGGAAGGCCGCGTCATCCGCGGAGATGCCTTCGGTGACGCTGATCGACTTGGGAGACACCGTTGACGAGCAGTCCATAGGCCCGTTTGTGACAAGAACGGCTCACATAGGACTCTCCATAACGTATCACGGCAGTTCGGAAGAAAGGGCCCCGGAGGAGCTCGCATCCTTTGAGGACCAAATCCGACAGATGATGCTCGGCGATGAGTTGAGGCAAGCCATTGGGACAAGCGTAAGAGCCTGCTTGTACGAAACGAAAGCCTCCGAGCTTTCCTATCCCCGGGAGACGTCGGGCAGAATCGTTCGGCGGGAAATCTACTTTGACGTCATGTATGGAGCTGATCTTCGACCACTTTCTCCGTGATTTCGTGCCCATGAGAGACATCGGGCGTCGCGGTGATTATCCTCGTGAATTCGGGAGCGATCGCGGGTATAACAAACGGTACCGCCCGGCCGAGATCCATGATGGCGCGGATCTTTCCGGAAAAGAACTGCGGGATCGGAGTGAGCCATGAAAATCATCTCTGTTCAGTCTTTGGCTTTACCGGATATCAAGGTAATCACCTTCGGCAGGTTTCACGATCATCGAGGCTATTTCACCGAGACGTTCAGGAGATCCGATTTCCGGAATCATCCGGAGATCTCGTGTCTGGACGGTCACGATTTCGTGCAGAGCAACGAGAGTTTTTCCAAGATCGGCACGATCCGCGGACTTCATTTCCAATGGGACCCGCCTCAGGGCAAACTGATACGAACCGTTCACGGTCGAATGATCGATTTGGCATTGGACATTCGGAACGATTCGCCCGATTTCGGCAAGATCGTGGCCCACGACATGCCGGCCAGACCCGGCTATGACACCGCTGAATGGATTTGGGTACCGCCGGGTTTTGCCCACGGTAACCTCTTCCTGGAAGAAACCGTCATCGAATATTTTTGTACCGCGCAGTACAACCCGGACGGAGAGGCCGGGATTACACCCTATGCACCGGACATTGACTGGTCTCTTTGTAAGCCCGCACTCAGAGAGACTTTCCGAGAAATCGCGGCCACGAGCACTCTGGTCACGGAAAAAGATCGGGACGGATTCACCGTGGCCGAATGGCAAAAGGACAGTCGATCCTCGCACTTCATCCATCCATAGCAATAGCCCTACCTTAGTGCATTGTGGCATAAACACGGTGACGTATTTCTGTAAACGCGCAGTAGCGTCCCAGTGGGACGGGCATCTTGCCCGTCGACAGGCTAGACGTCTGCCGCATCAACCCTGCCGGGCGTTCGCGGAAGAGAGACCGGCACGGAGTCCCGGGCTACGGAGGATTGCGGAAAAGCCCGCCCGTCTTCGTGGGGCGGGGCGTCCCTGCCCGCCGTCTCCCCGGCGAAGGCCGGGGTCCAGGCATCGTCCCGGCGGAGGCCTGGAACCAGTCTTCTTCCGGATCCCGGCCTTTATCTGAAAATCCCCCTTGTCCCCCCTTTTTCTAAGGGGAACTTAGGCCCGGAGCGCTCGAGCGATTTTCATATTCCGTTGTGGCCGAGAAGTAATGGCGGTTCACCCTAAAATCCTCTTTCCCCTGAGCCTTTCATCTTCAGTTGTGACCAAGAGGTTATAGCGGTTCGCGGGGTAGACGGAACACAATACGTGACCGCATTTGCGGCGCCGTGCACTCAGGTTACGGTATCTCCCTCAAATCTTGAGTCGGTCGTTCAGCAGTACCGTACCACCACAATCCTAAACCTATACTTATCATCAATCTACGAGAGGCAATCAATGAACCCAAAAGGTACCGAAAGGTTGTTCTGGGGATCGTTCCTCGGTTGGCTCATCCTCTATGCCGCCTGGTATGTGTGGTCGGGCGCGGACATGGGCGAGTTTCAACGGCACCTGGCACTCAGAGGCGCCAAACTCTTGACCATGGTTCCCGCGCTCATCTTCTCCGCATTCCTGTTCGATCTGTTGACACCCGGCAATTGGATGGAAAAGGTAGGTGAAAGTACCGATGCAAGCGCCAAAGTTACCATTGCTCTTATCTGTGCTGTGGCTTACTGTGTTCGCTAGCTCTCCGGCAGGCTCGTTCGAGAGCGACTGCGAGTGTCTCCAATACGTTGCCGAAGAATATGAAGTGCTGGGTTATGCTTATCAGTGGGGAGACTGGGACTGCTCCAAGTTCGTGGAACAGATCCTCACCGATTGCGGCATTCAGGTGGAACGCTGCCGAAGCATCGATTACGCCGAGGGCCGATGCGGCTTTCTTTCAGTGATCGTCCCTAAGAGCATGCGCGGGTCTTGTGATTTCGCTTTCTGGACCTGGCCCGGTTCCGATAGACCCTTTGGGCACACCGGAATGTTCGAACACGCGACAAGTGTGTATCACAATTCCGGTAAGGCGGGCCGCGTCATCAAAGCGCCGGTACAAACGGGCAATTACCTCCACCGCCGGCTCAAACGAGTCAGACGTCCGACCGTAGGAGACTAAGATGTTCGATCTGTTGAGGCCGTACATCATGGCGGTCAAACTCTGGGCGGCCATGCTGTTGATACTCGCAATCGCAGCATATGTTGCCGCACTGCACTACACGATTTCCGACCAGAGGGAGACAATCCGCTTTCTCGAGGAGTCCGTCAAATCCTGCAACCATGACCGTTCAAGGCTCAGGGCTGCGAACCGATTGCAGGCCGAAAACCTGGGGGCATTGGACGCCTATTATCGGACACGCAAGTGCTTGAATCTTCACAACGGTGCGCTGGCCGATGAAGAACTGAGTTTCAAATGAGATTGGCATTGGTATTGTTGCTCGTCATCCTGACCGCTTCGTGTGCGGGCCGGGTCACTCCGGCCGGTACGGCCCGCATCACTCTTCCCCAGCCCCCGAAACGCATTGCAGTTCGGGAAGACGGCATGCAACGTGAAGCGGGGGTCGAGTACATCGACCCGGCAATTCGGATCGCACCCGGAAAGTGTGCCGGCATTCCGGAAACGGGCGGCGCCTTACTCACGCCCAGATCGTGGCGGGCCGTCAAGTATGCCTTGACCGAGTGGCCCAAGTGGGGTACGGCAGTCCAATCCATCGTCGATTCCCATAACGGTGCGATCGAACCGCCGCCGGACACCAGGCCCGGATGGTGGCCGCATTGGTAGTATTCGCCCCACGTATGTAGTTTTCACTGAATCTTCAGGAATCGTCTTCTCGCGAAATAGGAGCAATGGATAATCAAGCGTAATCGTTCAGCGCGGACGACACTTCGAAAGATGAAGACAAAGAAATCACACCACAAAGACACAAAGGATCAGAAGAGCAGTTTTCAAGGGAGCCTTCTTCAGTAATGGGACTTCCGGCTCGAGACTCGGGATCGGGTCGGTCACGATGATGCCGGAAACATCGAATCGGCGGGTATGTAACCGGCCGCCATGTGCTCTTTTTACTGTGGCGTTTCTTGGTGTCTTTGTGTCTTTGTGGTTCATTCTTCTTTCTTCGCGGTGAACGCTTACCCCCTTTATAAACGGAGACTCATAATGCCGAACAACAGACTCACCAAAGCACAGCTGCGGCACATCATCAACCGGCTCATCCATGAAGGAAATTCAAGTTCTCGACCCATGCACCACAATCCCGCGCCCGTCCGGAGTGATTATGCCGCCAAGTCCGACTCCGTGGTGCACCGAAGGGGAACCGAGGAGGACGAGGATCATTTCGCAAAGCTCTATCGTGACCACGGGCTTCTCGAGCCACCCTACTCCTTCGCGGATCTCTGGCGAATCTATGAACAGTGTGACGTGTTGTGGTGCTGCATTGAGTCCATTGTGAGCAATTGCGAGCGCCGGCACGATATCGAGTTCATTGGGGACGACAAGACACAAAGAGACACCGCCCGGTCTCAAGCGGACAAGAGCAGAATCCAAGACTTCTTCAACCGGGTGAACGAAAAACATTCGTTTCAAGCATTGCGAAAAAAGATCCGCCTGGACAGGGAAGTCACGGGCAATGCGTTTGTCGAAGCGCTTCGCAATCTTCACGGCGAAGTGGAACGACTCTACTACCTGCCGAGCACCCGAGTGCGAGTGACCCAATTGGATGAGGATGACATTCCCGTCAAGGTGAAGATTCCCCGGTCCGGAAGCCTCGTGGATCTCACGGGTTACCGTCGGTTTCGGCGCTTCGCGCGTGTGATCTCCCCTACCGCGAACACGCTGCGTTGGTTCAAGGAATTTGGCGATCCCCGGGTGCTGGACGCGGACACCGGAGAGTTCCTCAGGGATAGGGTAACGAACGACTATGTTCGTGAACCGTATGATTACCCCAACAAGGCCACTGAAGTGTGGTGGTTCCGCGACAACTTTGCAGGCAATGTCTACGGAATCCCTCGATGGGTGTCGGTGCTGGTGGACGCGAAGGCCCGGTGGATCGCCCGTTGGCTCAACTACGACCTGCTCGACCAGGGTGCCGTCCCCAAGGGCATACTCCTGTTTCAAAACGGGACCATCTCGGAAGGTACCCGAAATCATCTGGAACAAACCCTGCAAGAGTGGCGCGATCCCCGCAAATACAACCAATGGGTGGTGCTCAATGTGGAACCGGACACGTTCGGCTTCGATCTCAATACGGGAGCTTCCAAAGGTGGTTCCAAGCCTGAGTTCATCAATCTGGACCGGAACGAGGATTACATGTTTGCCAACTTCCTGTCGCACGTTGAGCAAACCATTCGGAAAGTCTACCGCCTGCCGCCGATCTTCACCGGGGCTTCCACCGACTACACTCATGCTACGGCCTATGCATCGCTTGAGGTGGCCGAGACTCAGGTGTTCGAGCCCACCCGCAGCGCATTCGATGAAAAGGTCACCACCGAACTGATCCAGAACGAATTCGGCATCTATCAGTGGCGCTTGAAGACCCGCAGTGCACGGATCAGCGACAAGGAAACCTTCTACAAGGCTGCGGCAATGTGGGCAAAGGCCGGCGGTTTGTCCACCAACCACCTCATTCAGTTGGGCAATGAGATGCTCGGCACCAATGTGAGCGAATACGAAGGCGATCTGTACAACGAGCCCGTGGCATGGGTGACTGCCATGATCCAAAACGGCACGATCACGTATGATGCCCAGGGCGAGCTCGTGGTTGGTTCTGCGGGGTCAAGCCAAGACTGACCGGTGCCAAACCTCGGCATAGCAGCCGGTCGCGCGAAGACTCGACCAAGTATCCTCTCTATCGTCTTCTTTGAGATCAAAGCCGCTATCAATCAGGGAGCTCAGCATTTGATCGTCCGTCGCATCCAAGACATCTTCCGGGACAACGAGGATCGACTGTATCACTGGGCTTATGACAGAGCGGTACCTGCCGAGAGCAATCTAGCTGAGCGAGATCTAGGGCCTGCGGTCATTGCCGGGAAAGTCAGCTTTGGTTCTGTCATAGATGTCGGGGCGCAGGTTAGAAGTATCCTGACAACCGTGACCAAACCCATCCGCAAACGAGGCATGGAAGCGGCAACTCAGATAAGGCAGGCCCTGGGTTTACTTGCCGTAAATTCGGAGGCTGCCCCCTATGATATGCTGTTTCCTTGTCCATCCCGTCCATGATCAACCCCACCCCGCGGCTAAACACACATGCTGACGGGGGCTCGCAAACGAAGGCTCCCGTACGCCCGTGTCTCGCCGCGCATAACTGAATGCTTACTCCTTGGTAAGCATTGCGCTTGACCGTGGAGCCTTGTGTGAGATACGGTGTACATGAAAAAAAGAAGCGTCGTAGGAATTCTTGAGAGGCGTTTGGAATCACGATGGAGAATTAATGCCGATTAAAAGGGACCCCGGAATCCTTCGCGATAAGCAGTCACGTAATCATCGAGAGACTCAAACGGTTTTCTGCCCCCGAGACCGCTTGTTCTTGGCGCCGTCAATGGCTCTCAGGTTTGGGCATATGGATGAGTTCTGCTGCGCGAGAGGATACCCACATGACTGAACTTCCCATTTACGAATCTCCTGGATCGAGCGATAAATCCGACATCCGGATTCTCGTTGTGGAAGACAGCAGGACCCAGGCGCTTTTCCTGCAAAAGATCCTTGAGGATCAGGGGTACATGGTATGGGTCACTATGAACGGTGAGGAGGCGCTCGAATACCTTAAGACTAACGATCCAACTCTCGTTCTGAGCGATGTTGTCATGCCGGGAATCAATGGTTATGAATTATGCCGGCGTATAAAGCAGGACGAGAGGCTCTCTTCCATCCCCGTGGTTTTGCTCACTTATCTGTCTGACCCTGAAGACATCCTAAAAGGTCTGGAGTGCGGCGCCAACAACTTCATTGTCAAGCCGTACGACGAGAAGTCGCTGGTTTCCAGAATCAGGTACGTCCTCGTCAACGACAGTCTGAGACGGCAATCCTACGCGGAAATGGGTATCGAGATCTTCTTTGCGGGCCGAAAGCACTTCCTGGCAGGGGAACGCATACAGATCCTGGATCTTCTGATCTCATCGTTCGAGGACGCAGTGCTCGGTCGGATCGAGCTCAGTAAAAGCAACCGCGATCTGGCCGACCTCAATGAGAGACTCGCACGGGAGATCGAAGAACGCAAACGGGCTGAGCGCGACAAGGAAGCGGTGATACTCGAACTGCGACAGGCTCTGGCCGAGGTGAAGAAACTCGGCGGCTTACTGCCGATTTGCTCGGCCTGCAAGAAGATACGTGATGACAGGGGTTACTGGCAACAGATCGAGGCGTACATACGCGAGCATTCCGAGGCCGAATTCACCCACAGCATCTGCCCGAAATGCATGAAGGAACTCTATCCAGAATTAGAAGAGTGTTGATTTTCGCACCCTCCAGGCTTGTCTGCTCGGGAATTCCGGAAATTCCACGGACACCATACTTAATTCGTGATTCCGACGAGAAGTCACGGGATTCGCAGCTCATACCTCGATTGGGCACGCGTGGTAGCTCCGGGAGTACCACACCATGTAACGCAACGAGGAAATCGTCGGCAGCGGGTCTTTCGGCATGGGCTTCAGATACCCAGTCTGAAGCGCTTCAGCGGCATGAGCGCACAGGCAGACCGTTGGGCGATGATGACTTCATTACGGGGCCGGAGTCGGCGTTGGGCAGATCGATGCGGCGTCAAAGGTCTGGCCCGGAAGGCTTGACGAACGCTCACGCAAGATACGTATAGTGTCCCCGGAATTTCTCCCCGGAATTTCGTGTCTCACCCGCTTTGTCGTCATTTTTGCCGGACAGTTCCTTGACGGTGCCAAAAACAAACCCTCCCTGATCTATTCGGTGAGCGATCAACCCGGGAGCCTTTTTTGGACACTCCAGGTCTTCGCGGAGCGCAAGATCAACATGGTTAAGCAGGCATCACGTCCGATCGACGGCAAGCAGTGGGAATACCTCTTCTATGCGGACATCGAGGCAGGCGTGCACGATCCGCAGCAGTGTTCTTTGCTCGACGATCTCGGGAACAAGACCGAGTTTCTCAAAATACTCGGGAGCTACCCGAAAGGACGTGACGATAGCGATCCCTCTCTGGCTTGCTCGCAAGAATCCTGATCCGTGTTCAAGGGGAGGGACCGGCAGCCGGCTCCGATAGGGCTGCTCCATGGCTCGGCTGAGACGCATCGTGATTCCCGGCTATCCGCACCACGTGACGCATCGTGGTGTCCGCAGGATGGACGCTTGTGGCGTGAGGTGGTTGTGGTAACGGTTGAGAAGCTGGCTGGCCGGGGATCTGTGCATGGGACGACGAGGGAGGCCTCGAAAGTGATCGCTGAGAAAAACAATGTCATGTCGACCGGATTCCCGTGCAGAATAGTCACTCTTCGACGCGGCCGCAGAAGTTTCTTGACAAGATCATACCCTCACGTTATAAACTCGACATGCTGTCCATCTGCTAGCGGCCGAGGGCGCTGTTTTTCTCAACGGTGCCGAAGCCGACAAAATGGGAAGACCGGTTCATAATTCAGGATAAATTGAGGAGGTACCAAGTGCCGATTTTTGATCCTCCAGAACTAGAGCAGACCCTGGCAGATGCGGTGCACAAGTTTAGAGCGGTCTTAGGAGAGCAATCGGACTCACTCTTTGACGATACCGTCTATCCGAGAGAATGGGACACCGCAGACTCCCGAGATGAATCTATGGTGATAGCGCCGGGGACCATCTTGGCGATTTGCTTGCCTTATTGCTCTGCGGTAGAACGCACCTGTGCCGAGTTCCTGGACTTCGTCCCAGATCTGCCAAGCGCCGAAATAGACCACAATTTGTTTTGCTGGACAAAAAAACGCCTATTGCTCCGGATGGCTCCTATAGAAGGACACGAAGAAAGGCTTTTCAGTGACATTCTTGAACTAGACTTGGACGGTGACGATATCTGCGACGGCGAATACTTTCCCATAGAAATTTCTGTGGGCACTCAGACGGTTCGTTGCTCTATTCGGAGTGGTTTGTCGGCCTTTGGTGTATTGATTGCGGCTGGAGATGACTACGACAAATACTTGCCGCCCCTTCTGCCTTACGAGCTATTCATCGAGGTTTGCTTCAAGGAGGCTCTTGACAGAGAGCTGGCCGCAAATGTTGCGAACGCTTATCTGTTTGAGATAAGCACCAGCCTTCAAGTAGAATTAGTACCTGATTCGCGCCCTGTCCGCTTTGGAGACACAGACGAGCGCGGTAATCCCCCCGCTGCCGATCGCGTGCGCTTTCGTCCATTGATGATTGGGAAGGGAATCGGGGAGATTCTCCATCTTTACCATGAGGCGATAAAGACCTTGGATCCAGAGATTCGGGTGCTACAGTTTTACCGAGTCTTCGAACACGTTTCTGGAACCGTTGTGCACAAAAACCTTGTCGAAAACGCCCGCGCAAAACTCACAAGTACATCAGCCTTGGACCCTGATGCGGGATTTGTCATGGAACTGAAGAGTGTGTTTGATCTGCATAGAGGATTTAGTAAGGACCGCGAGGCCATAAAGCTGACGTTCAGAACATGTTGTGAGCCGACGGAGTTACTCAAGGTGGCCCCAGAATGTCTCAAGGAATCGCTTGCGCTAGCCCCAACGGCGAAAACTAGGGAACGTGAAGATGCTTTGGATACTGTTGGCGTATGTTTGGTCGCAACAAGAAATTTTCTAGCTCACTCCAAGGTCAACTACGAACCTAAAGGAGAAGAATGTCCGGCGGAGCAGTTGGCGCAGTTCGTCGAGTGCATGAAAGTGGCGGCACAACAGATTATCCGCTGGTACCATAACCAGCCAGAGAAGCTGCGCATCTCTTGAACGAGCGCGATCCTGTCGGAATTCCAGATTGGCACGCGTGGGAGATCCGGGAGTACCACACCATATAACGTGAGGGGGAAATCGCCGGCAGCGGATCTTTCGGTCGAGTCTCCAGGTACCCGGTCCGGAGCGCTTCGGCGGCACGAGCGCACAGGCGGACCGTTGGGAGATGATGACTTCATTACGAGGCCGGCGTCGGCTTTCGGCAGATCGATGCAGCGACAAGAATCCGGCCCGAAAGGCTCGACGAACACTCAGGCAAGATACCTATGCTGTCCCCGGGATTGGAATTGGAATTGGAGTCCTCGTTTGACGGCCTCAGACCTGCCGTTTAAGTATCTGATACAGACGTTCGTATCGAGCAAGAACCTCATTCAACGGCCTCGCGCATTTCAAAGCGTCCTTGGTTGCCCCTCTCAATCGGATCATCGGCGAGACAACATAGGTGTCTTCAATGAACCGATGCCACTCAGGGGTTTCATGAAGGGGTTCGGTCACGGGCTCAGACGAACAAGGGGAACTTGCCAATGCCATAATGATTCGATGCAAAATGTCCAGGTCCTTGTCCTCGACCTCATCCAACTCAGCCCTTAGCTGCTCTCTTGTGATCATCTTATCCACCCTCGCCGAGATGCTTATTATTACAGTACCCCCCGACTGGTCTTTCACGCAAGGCTCTTTGTCAATTCGAAATGTGAACGGCACAAATCCTCCGAATTCCGGAATTCCGGGGACACTATACAGCAGTCGGGATTTCGGAAATTCCTGCCCCGGTGCTTGCCACGGTACGCTTCAATACCGGTCCCCACAGTCGTTGGTTTGGTCAATTCTCGGTAACTCGTCGGGAGGAGGCTCCGACTCTGCATCATCTTTGGCCTCCAGAGAAAACAAGTAGTCGATATAGCGGTCGGGATCGTTGCCGAATCTCACGGAGATGGAGTCTCGAACCTTGCGTGTTTCCTGTACGACTTTAGAATCTTCGATCATGTTAGTCTCCTACGAACTGGTTTGGGGTGACAAGAAACGGAACGTACAACCCCATTGAGACATTGCATATTCGAATCTGCCGAAACTTGTTGGGATTGGCAATGTGTTTACAATTCCAGGTGAGGAGATAATCGCACTTGTGATAGGAGGCCAGGGCAAGATGCAGTGCATCGCCCACCGGATTCGCCGGCATAACCCGTTCCTGAATGTAGGTTCGCACAATCCGCCGAATTTCCTCTTCAATGGACACTCGAGCAATATCGCGGACGAGTCCCAGGGCTCCTTCAGAGTGTGGGAATTCCGGATGAGATAACTCATCAAGTACGGCCCTACTGATGACCACTTCATACCGGCCGCGCATCTCATTCCACCACAGACGCGTCCAGTAGTTTTGTGCAGATGAAACTGGATCGGTCCTCTCATCGAAGTAAGCTCCAATGACTGAAGTTTCTACGTACACTCTCTGTCGCATGCGATCGGCTTGAATGCCTCACCTCCCGATATGTCGTGGAGCACGGCAGTTGCCGGCGAATACGGGAAATCCCGGCCCCAAATGAATTATAACACATAAGCTCAGGAGGTTTGCCATCCTGGAATTCCGGGGACACCATACACAATTCGTGATCTCCACGAGAACTTCTCGGATTCTCAGCTCATTTCCGGATTGGCACGCGTGGTAGCTCCGGGAGTACCACACCATGTAACTCACCGAGGAGATCGTCGGCAGCCGGCCTTCCCCTTGATCGAGTCCTCACATACCTAACCCGAAGCGCTTCAGCGGCATGAGCGCACAGGGAGGCCGTTGGGCGATGATGACTTCATTACGAGGCCGGCGTCGGCCTTGGGGCAGATCGATGCGGCGCCAGAAGACCGCCCCGAAAGGCTTGACGAACGCTCACGCAAGATACGTATGGTGTCCCCGGAATTTCGCGGAATTTGGAGTTTGATCGCTCTTCTGGTTTGGTATGAAGATCACCTGTCCGGTGACCGACCTGTTGCACGCGGTTGGCGCCTGATCTAAGCAGCCTCAGTCAAGCGGTCAATCGTCTGCGCACACTATCGCGGAAACGAACCCCCGTCGGGCGGCAGAACTTGAGAGGGCGAGAGAGGGCCTGACACAATTGCAAATATGTCAGGCCCGAGCCCACAGCACTAAGGCCTTGACTGCCCGCAAGAGCCGGAGTACCTTTCTAACCAAGACGGGGACTATACTCCGCGAGTTACTAGTGGGACGCCGTTCTACAAGGAGGAATATCCCCGCCCGTGGAAACGATGAACTCAAATCAGAGCACCCAGGGAGAAGACCCATGACACTCACTCTTCAGCTGCCTCCGGACCTCGAGCAACGTCTAACCCAAGAGGCAACACGCCACGGCGTTTCGGTGGACGTGTATACTTTGCGAGTTTTGGAGCAGTGTGTGCCGCCAACGGATCGCAGCCACCGAAGTCGTGGTAATTTGTTGCAGTCGTGGATTCGATGAAGCAGACTCTGAGGACCAACAGGAAACCGGGGAGTATCTCATTCACGCACTTGACTACGATCGGTCGTCGAATCGCCGACTTTTCACTCCAGATCTGAGGGGTGTGACGTGGTGAGCCTCGTCGTACTTCTCGCAGATGAATATGGTGACCGCTCGGTCTTGTGAATTAATAGCGAAGCGGATCACCGGCAAAGTGGAATGCGCATGTGCGCAGTGGCTCCTGCAAGCTTCCGACAATTGGTGACTCATACGGTGCTCGGGTGACCATCGTCCCCGTAGCGCATCGCCGGATTACGAAGTGCGTCGCGAATTGCATGATGTATCGTGATGAGGAATATCAAAGGCCTGAAAGGGTTTGAAGGAGGGCTCGATGCTCTATGATTCTCGATGCTGAAATCTGCCGAGACGTCCACCTTGTTTCCAGAGGACGGTCCTATCGACCCCCCCACCGGCACTGCAGTTCTTGCGGCTCTGGAAGATCTGCTTCGTATCGTTGGCATGTGGGAGGATCGAACAGACATCGATGACAGTGGCGAGTTCGCTCGTGATCTCCGCGAACGGTCCCAACTGTGATCACTGGCATAGTCGCAAGCTTGTCCTGGACACGGATGTGATGGAGGATATTCTTCGAGGATACTCTCCTGCGGTGGAGTGGCATCGCTACCCTGGGGGACAAACGTTGGCTCATTTTGTCGCGACTTCGCCCCCATGGAGTTGGTTAACGGCTGTGGCAACGGTGATGAGGTCCGGCGTACTGCCTTTATGAGCTTACCCGAGTGTTCCCCATCCGGTGGGCACGGGAGCCAAGACTGTGAACAAGCCTTGCGTGGATTTCGTGCGCGGACGTATGAGCCTTTGATCTCAGTGCATCAGAGGGCGCGCTCATCGGGGACCTGCGTCGTAGGCGTATGGGGGCTGTGCTCTGCACGGCCAATGTTAAGCACTTCAATTCGATCCCTCATCTCACGACGGTTCAGCCGTACGAGAAGAAGCGCCGGCTTTGAGAACAGATCTGCGCGTCTTATCAGTGAGGAATTCCGAGTGTTCGCATAGCGAGGCCGGTTCTGAAGCCGCCGTATCGGCGGCATCCCTGAAACGCACAGGGAGGGCGGGTTGGGAACCCGCCCCAGTGAATTCATTTGATTTCTTCATGACTTGTCGGCCTTGGGCAGCTTAGTGCGGCATTTCAGAAACCCGGTCACTTGTTTTCGTCTCGCTTCGAACGTTGGGTGCAGGCAAGAAGAATACCTCTGGCATCCCGTCGCAGAACGCGGGATTGGGCTAAAAGACGGCCTGAAAGCTCAGTCTAGACCGCAGGGCGGGCTTTGCCCGCCGTCTCCCCGGCGTAGGCCGGGGTCCAGGAAAAGAAGACTGGTTCTCGGCCTACGCCGGGATTTCGACTCAGGTTGTGTTGACCGTATTTGCACCATGGTGCACTTGGGTTTTCCGGTCTCTCCCCGCGTTCTGCGTGCTTGAACCGCCCAATTGTCCTTCACGTTGAAGATTGCTGTGCCTCACACTCGACACCGCCCAACGGACGTGACGCTATCAGGCGTTGACCTCTCACCTCCCCTCCCCGGACAGTCTCTTGAATCCGTTCTGATTATGCCCGGCATTTCTCCATAAGCCTCGATAATCTCGGGGTTGTGCATGAGCAAAGCATGGGCAAACAAAGAGACCCATCGGGCCTCCTTTTCATCGGGTTTGCCGTGGAGGTCGATTTGCACAATGTGTACGGCCTCGTGCCAGAGGGTGCTCAACGCCAGGGCCGGGTCGATTTCGCCGTCGATGTAGATGACGCCCTCACTGTAGGCAGCCATGCCTATAACACCGTCAGTTGACGCTTGACGGCCGGCATGGGTTCGATCCGAAAGCGCCGGCCGAAGATCTCCAGAAACTCAGGGAGTCGGTATTCCGTTTCCATCTTGTACCTTTCTCTTGAGCATTTCAATTCCCCGCCATATGCGGCTCTTCACGGTTCCTACGGGCCAGTTGAGTTGTGCGGCGATTTCTCTGCGCACCAACCCTTTCAGGGTGAGTTTCAACGGAAGCGAGTACTTTTCGGGAAGCGATTCGAGCATCCTTGCCAGCGTGACCTGCCGCTCTTCACGGTCGGATGAACTCCTCCTCCTGGGTCGGCCGTGCGTCGGCTATCTCTCCCACATCGAACTCATAAGTGCTGAACAGCGTTTGGTGTCGATCACGGCGGGATCGTTCCTGAATAAGCTTGCTCACTTTGAACTTCGCGATGGTGAACAGCCAGGTGTTCAAGCGGCAGTCACCCCGGAACCCGGGGAGCGCTTGATACGCGTCGAGGAATACCTCCTGCACGATGTCGTCCGCCTCGTCCGGACTGCCCAGGAAGCGCACGCACCAATGGTGCAAGAGTATCGTAATTCCTCCGTACCAGCTCGCCGAAGGACATGGAGCAACCACTCCGTGAGCGTAGGACCAGCGTCGCCTCATCAAGATCCTCCAGTGGCTCTGTCTTAGCGGCGGTACTTTGCCTCACAGCGCTGGAGCACGCCCACGACCCCTGCGACCGCATCAGCGCAATCTTTTGATTCATTTGGTTCATGATCGATCTTTATGGTTCCTCCTTTGGTAATGCGTTTGAGACGCCGAAGCTCCCGGTCCAAGGTTGCGTGTGGCGGAAAGAGGATTCTTTGCTCCCGCACGGCATGCTTCAGCTCAAAATAGGCTGCCGGGGTCTTGTCCACAGACACATGCCCGGCGACGATCCGCTTGCCACGCCATGCCTGGAGCATTGCCGCTGACTCCATCCAGTCCGCGGACGCATATTTGATGCGGATGTAACGGTTCAGCTCGAGCACGAGATCCCGGATGATATTGAGGTCGATCTGCTCCCCCGTTGCCGCGTGGATGCGCAACACGCCGTCGATGAGATAGACGGGAGCCGATACCCCTTGGATCTCCATGGGGCGGCGGTCCCGGTCACTGTAGAAATGCCCCTTTTCAACCCGCCTGGTGTCGATGATCCTGCCGAGCGCAAGCCCGGTGGCATCTCCCGAGAGCGACGTGTCGACGTGCACGGCGAACGCGGACGCACCTTCCATTTCCATCTGCCGCAGGTAATCCCCGTCGATGAGGAGAGACCAGTCCAAACGAACATGCTCCGCGTCGTACGATTTGATCCCGAACAGGCGTCCCAAGGACGTGTCCTGAAGCTTGAAAAGAGTCGCGCCGCCGGTTCGCTCCACGTACGCCTCCTGCGCGGCGGTGATCTCCGTGGGGAATGGCAGAAATCGTCCGGTACTGGTGGAAGGCTCGCCTGCCAGATCCTTGAGCGCCTGCTCAAGGTCCTGCTCGCAATCGGTTCTAAAGACCTCGGGAATCCAGATGACACTCTCCGGGTCTTCCGCCGCGTCAATTGACGACAGGATCCGAGCGGGTTGATATTCCGTTGCCGGTTCCACCGGGAATTTGGGAGCATCGGGCGGGTACTCGTGGGATCGCGCGTCCCAGAGCGATCGCTGGATAACGAGAATGGTTTTGTCCTTCTTGGCTTCTTCCATCTTTCTCGAGGCAAAGTCGCCGACGTGGTTCCTCGCCGAATCGATGATCAGGCGTCCCACGAAGTCTCCCTGGTCGATAAGGTGCTTGTATCGGCCGATAATGCGGTTTCTCAGGTTGCGGTACATTTCCGATCCCACGTCGAAAACCGTCTTGTCCGAATGGCGGAGTCGCACCGAATTGGCATAAACCGGCATGAAGTTGATCTCCGTGATGACTCCGCCGATGGCGTTGAGCCCCAGGACGGCGTCGGTTGCGCCGGTGACGGGTTTTATGGTTATGTGATTGGGGAAAAGCAACTTGCTGTTGTTTCTTCCGTCCCGTTGGAAATGCTCCCGGAAGTACGGGCTGGCATCCACGCCTCGTTTGAGACGCTCGAAAAGCGTATCTTTCGCGGTTCCCAGGCGCATGCTCTGAAAGATGAGAAAGATCTCATCCACCGGCGCCATGCCCAGCTCAATCTGCGGACTCCACATGCACGACATGAGGTACAGGGAATAGCATGTGCTGATCCACGATTTGGTGGACTTGGCAGTGCCCGCGGCGCCGGTGAGAAGCACTTCGAACGGTTCCGGCGGCACGTGGAAGATCTTCCAAAGATCCTCTTTGGTGGACTGCCAGAGCGTTCCTTTGAGCGCGAGGAACTCCCTTGATTCCGAGAATTCGATGATGTCTACTATACGGGCGCTCTTGAACCCGCGGCGCTGCTCCAGAAATACGCCGTCGTTCTCTGCGACGGCTTTCTGAAAGTTGCTCATCCGGCCGATCAACGCATCAAGCCTGACCAAACCGTTTGAATCGGTCGGAGTCATCCGCAAGTATGCTTCGAGAAGTTCCGTATGTGTCTTAGCGAGTCTCTCCTCTTTCGCGAAATTCCACATCAATTGGAGAGCCTGCTCCATGCTGACGGCCTTGTGACAATAATTCGGTTTCATTCCGCGGCTTGGCAGGTATGATCGGCATGGCCGATTCCTCGAGTTTGATTCGTATTTTTTCCATAAGACCCGGCAGCCTTGAGGCATCTTCCTTCGTGAACCCGCACAATGAGAGATCCACGTTGACCTCGGGGCCGCACATCTCCGGCGACAACAACTTCAACCGCTCCAGCAGGTCGTCACACTTCTGCATGGATTGCTCGAGCATTTGAAGGATCTTGGTCACGTACGGATCCGGTTTGTCCGCTTCCCTGGCCCGCCGGCTCCATTGTTCGAACTCACCCCATAGGGCTTCCATGAGCCGCATGCGGTTTGCCAGAGGATCGTACGGAGATCTCGTCTCTTCTGAGGTCTCGGGCTCACCGGCTTTTCTTTGCATCCGTTTAGTACCTGTATTTTTCTTGGAAGACCGACTTGAATCGTCGGAGCCCACACATGTTGTTCATATGAACTTCCATAGCTTGAGGCTTTCAGCAAGCCACAACGAATCATGAAAGCCCTCGGCATTGACAGGCACTCCGGGGCCAAACCCGGAGCGCCTTAACCGTAGGGGCTGGCCCCCGTGCCTGCCCTGAGCATGTCCCATATCTTTTGGCTGGACACCGTAGGAATAGGTTGACGATTGGCCTATCGGTTCGAGGTGTCGACCAGCCAGAGCCCCGAAGGGGCTAACCTTTAAATAGGGGTAGGAACAACCGGTTGTTTACCCGGCCGCTCCTCCCTCCGAACCGTACGTGCGGTTTTCCCGCATACGGCTCTCCGGTCGGTGGTCTTACCTCCGAGAGGATTGACGAGCCGCTGCATGGGCTGCAACTACGGAGAACAGCCCCTGCTTGGCAAAGAAGGAATTCGGCCGGCGTTGATGGTCCTTGCCCCTGCCGCGACCACGACGCTTGGAACGGCGGCGAAGGATGCTGCGAAGCCGCATCCGGATCCACTGGTCCAAAGGACGAAACGTGGTGTAATGACTGTGTTTGAAGTACACAAACCAGCCCGCAAGGGTCCGGTTGACTCTCGCAATGATTACCGAAAGGCTAAAGCCGTTGGTGCGCTTCGTTTTGCCGCGAATGGTATCCTTCAACTTCTGCAGGCTTTTGGAACGGGGCCAACGATAGCCGCGCTCAAAGTGGTACCCAAGAAAGTCGAAACCACCACGACTCGTAGCATCGACAATGTGCGTCTTCTCCGGATGGAGGGTCAGTCCCGTAGATTGGGTCCAGCCCTGGACCAGACCGAGAGCGGATTGCGCTTCGGCCTTGCTGCGGCACAGAATCACAAAGTCGTCAGCATAGCGTACCATGGCCAAACCAGAGCGAGCCATCAGATGATCCAAGGGATCGAGATAGATATTCGACAACAGTGGACTTATGACCGCACCTTGAGGGGTGCCAAACTCGGGGGTCCAGCCCTGAGCAGTGTCCAGGATTTGCTGTTGAAGAAAGCTCTGAACAAGGCGGAGGATACTCTGATCGCTAATCTTCAGGGCGACACGGCCGAGCAACTCATCGTGCCCTATCGTGTCGAAGTAGGATTTGAGGTCGGCATCCTCCACGTACGTGAAGCCTTGTCTCAGGAGTGCACCGACGCGACGAAGCGCGTCCTTACAGCCTCGCCTCGGTCGGAAACCGTAACTATGTTCGGCAAAATCCCGCTCGAAGATAGGTTCAAGGACCTGGCGCAGCGCGGCCTGCACGACTCGATCTCGTACCGTGGGAATCCCCAGTGGACGGCGCTCTTTCTTGCCGGGTTTGGGTATCCACACGCGTCTGATGGGTTGTGGCCGGTAGGTGCCGGACCGGAGTTCCGCTGCAAGCTTTTCGAGGTTACCCTCAAGCTGCGTCTCGAAGTGCCGGACCGTCACATGATCCACCCCCGCACTCCCACGGTTGGCCTTCACACGCGCAAAGGCAGACCGAAGATTCGCAGGAGTATGGACCTTGTCCATCAAGCTGTACCACGTACCTCCTTTCACCCCGTGTTCCAGGGCTGTCAACATGCGGTCTGTCCAGACTGTGGGTTCGACCCAGGACCAGCGGTCCCGTATCGCTCCGGCCCGTCTAGCCCCGAAGGACACTGTAGCCGGTTTGTCTTCCCGTTGTCTGTCCATCATGCATCCACCTTCCTGCCTCCCTTTGCTCCACGCCCATTACGGCGTTTCAGCGCTACTATGGAGGCTCTGACTCCTGTGCGAGTCTCCATCCCGCACAGGTCTCCCCGCTTAACGTACTCAACCGTCCTGACCATTCCATCCCCAACCACCTGGTGTCCCCCTGTCGCCGCTTTACACCCGCTACGTTGTTCTCAGCGCGACAGGTCTCCTATCTCAAGACCTTTTGCCTTTTGTATCAGCGCAGGCCATCGTCAGAATAGGTCTAGGCTTCGCACATGGCTAGCAGGCTCGCCGAGATCACCCTGCCGAAACGGGTTCGTTAACCTACGGACTGGTCGTTCGCCTCCTGTTGCTCTCCACCCCGCCTCACAGCGACGCAGTTACAGGCGGCTACAGGCTGTAGCGTTGACCTGAAGAGGACTTGCACCTCTCTGATTAAGTACGCTCGCAGGCGCACTAGCCACGGGTTTTCAACCCGTGGAAAGGGGCAACATCACCCAATTTGGAGAACGGCCCTGAAGGGGCCGACCAATGCCGATGCCTCGATTGGTGGACCCCTCCGGGGTCCGGAGCTGTTGCTGGTACGTCGGTACCATGGGTTGAAAACCCATGGCTATTCATGGTGTGCCCTTTCAGGGCAAGTGCGTTCACATGCTACACCTAAGTTGCCGGCAACGTAAGTCTTTGCCGGCATCAAGGTGAGCATCAAGTCGATACGGGACATGTTCCCGGTGTTCAGCGACCGAAGATATGGGTAATGGTCAGGTGCCTGCCCGGGCACCCACACGGGGTGCCCCTACAAATCGGGACCTTAGGGCGGGCTGTGCCCGCGGTCTACTCACTCGGTCTCAGCAGAGCGCCGGCGATGGCGTCCGTGGCGTTTTGAGCGATGAGCGCCTGCGGCGCTCGGATCGTCATCACACTCTCCCCGATGGGAATGGTGATGACCACGTCGGACTCTTCCCTATCCACCGCGGCGTTATTGTACACGCCGTAATCGGTGACGGATTCGGGGGCATCCCTCCCGGTCTCCACCGGTTCGACGGTTTCTTCGGGTACCGGCTCGGTTGTTTCGATCACGTCCTTCTTCTTTTCGAACATGGCTTGCCCTCCTGTGTCGATTTGTGTGCCTATGGAGGCATGAATGTTGGTGGGGAAAGTCTTCGAGTTAGACAGCGTAATCACCGGTTGCTTAGTGCAACGTTTCCTAAATGCGGCGTCGTATTCAAGGCAACGATCCCTGCTTTGGTAGCGCCGGCCTCCGTGCCGGTATTCTTCACGCGCCGGCAGGGACGCCGGGACGCTACCAGCTTCGCTCAGACGTCGGGGCCTTGCCGAACATCCTGAAGAATGCGGCACCGTATTTACGCCACTGAACACTCAGTGCCCGAACAAGTTCCGCCGTCTGCACGGTGACTACATTACCTTTTAGGTTAAGCTCTGTCAATAGCCGTTTTTCGTTAATATAATGAGGTTTTCTCATTTTATTAGACTATTTCAGCAAAACTTTCGTTTCATCTCGGACGTTGGTTTACATACTTAGTTAATCATATTGCCATCGGTGGCGTCCACGCAGCAATTTTGCCCAATTCGGGCTCAACGTACAATCAGTCCTCCTTGGCTGCCCCCTAACAGACGCGGGCGGATCTCCTGTGGGGCCGCAGGTCAATGCAACCCTCCCTTGCGTAACGGACTTCGGGGTGTTATGCCCCTTGAGGAAGATGTTCGGAGCACAAGTTTCAATGAAAGGGAGGCCGTCAATGTCTGGAGCAGGTTTGCCACCCGGTTTTGAGGTCATGATGCAGTTCGGCTTGATCGAGGCAATCATGGGTCGCCGATCTCGACGCTTTTTTCGGGGCGCAGAGATTCCGGACGGGGTATTTGCCTACAAGTCCCGCCACGAACCTCTGCCGCTTTCCGAGCAGGAGAAGCTTCTCGTCCTCGCGGCTAGTGGCGGCAATACGAGTTGGCACCACATGATCTATCGTGCGAGAAGCTACGCACCTCAACTCTCCAACTACGCGGCAGCGGCAGGCGGACGTACCTTTCCATCCGCGGCCGGCTTTCATACCAGCCGGATCTTTTTTACCGACGATACGGGCGTGTTTGTGATCGATAACCGGGATGCGCCGGCGTGCTCGGATAGAGCGCCCGACGGCTCGCTGGACCTGGATGCGGTCGTTGATTCAATGAAAGGAAGGATCCGCCGGTTGGGGGAAGAGAGATTGGACGTACCCTCCGAGGTGCCCTTTACCGAGGCGCACAACACCTGGGTGGTGAATCATCCGGGCACCCTGCTCGTCATTCCCGTGGGCGGTCTGTCCGAGCATGTGCTCTTGAATCTCTGCTACATGCTGCAAAACGGTTTGGTTCTCTATGACGACATCAACGGCCGTGCCATTCCCGGCCTCGCGGAATACGAGGACATGGTCGACGTCAACAATGTCTGGCCCATCACGTTTGTCGAGCAGTGGTCCCTCTCCGAGTTGACGGTGGAATTGTCCACATCCTGTTACGCGGGCGCACTCGTGCTGCAGGCAATGGGGCTCGGCGGATGGGTATTCAACGGCCTGGATCCTTTCGCCGTGTTGGGTGCCTCAGGTGATCCCAAGGTTCGAGGATTGGGGTTCCGGTACGATGAACGAGACCATTGGCCTTATCCCAACCCGACAGGGTTGCCGGGCGTCATGGAAGGCTCTTGTCCACCGCACTACGCGGACATGGCCGCGGCGGTTGACGCTATCTGTGATCGCAAATTCGGTCCGGGTGGCCCATTCAATTCGGCCGTTCCCGGCCCGTGGAAGGACTCGCCGAAGGTCCGCGGAGCGGCTCAAGTCCATGATGGACGTTTTCGAGAATGTGTGGCGTTGCAGGCCCAGTACGTCTGCGACACCTTCGGAAAATTTCCGGGCACCGTGCCGTCCATGTTCCTCATAACCTACCTCCAGGAACATCATCTGGACTTGGAGTTCTACGACACATTCTACGAGCCGGGATCGTATCTGGACACTCACGCGGATCACATGGCCAATTGGCACCCGCAAGGTTGACTTTCGCGCGAACCCGGCGGTATTCGAGGTCCGCCTTAAATCAAAGGCTCATCCGACAAGTGCGTACGAGGTGTATGGCATATATTTTGAGTGTGAAGAATGCCTGATCTCGAAAACCGTAGGCCTGCCTCTGCAGTGTCTTGATTTGTTGTTCGTGGCTTCCAAGGGTCCGGTTGAGATTGGATGGTGATAATATGCCAGAATCCCGGCCCGGTATTCGGTCAGGGTTTGGGCGAACTTCTTCACTATTCGGATCCCTGACGCCTCGGCACGACGAATCCAATCTTCGAGGACAGATTCTGCGGTAGCCTTGTCGGGCTGATTCCAGATCTGTCGGAGATCCTCTTTGAGGTAGTAGGCACATGCCAGCGGTTCATTCAAACGCAGCGCCTCCTCCAAGCGTTCGCGTTCGTTTCGCTTATCGTTGAGATTTTCCGGATTTTTCAACAGGAGCCAGCGAATGCCCTTCAACACCTCCTTCTGAATCAGGTCGGTGATTTCCCGATACAGTTCACGCCGCAAGACCGTGAGTTTCTCGTTGAAGAGCTTGATGACATGAAAGTGATCGAAAACCAGGATCGCCTTGGGAAGATGAGTCCTCACCGCTTGGATGTAAGCCTTGGACATATCGATGGCTACGGCTTCTATCCTCTTCCTGGCTCTCTTGAGTCGTTTCCAGAAAGGATCCAAAGCGGCTGCGCTTTTGCCTTCACCGACGAAGACCGCGGCTCCGGTCTCCAGATCCAGCACAATAGTCAGGAATTTCCGTTTCTTGCCTACGTAAATCTCGTCGATTGCAATTCGTCTGAGATCCTTGAGCGGGGGACGAGAAAACTTGCGCTTGAGGTACCGCTTTTGAATATCCTTGACTACATCCCAACTCACCCCGAAATGATCAGCCACATCCTGGATGGTCATGTGGCCGGACAAGTCCAAGACGCACCGCTCAAACTGCCTGATGAAACGCCTATTCTCCTCGGCAAAGCCGACTTTGACCTGCCGTACCTTGTTGCACACATGACACTCGACCCGCTTGACCTCAAGCTTTATGACGATCCGCTTCAAGGCGAATCCAGGGGCCATGAACCTCCTCCAGATGCCACCGCGCTTTGTCACGTTCGGGGAACCGCAACACGAACATCGAAAAGTCTTCGGGTCTTGGTCGACGGTGAAAATGATCTCCCTTCCAACGTACTCAGTCTTCCGATACCGGTAGCCCACGATGTTGAGTGCGTGGTACAGTAGGCTTGTGGACATGCTTGCATCTCCTTCTCAGTCTCTTTCAAAACCAAGAAAGATCAAGCATGTCTGCCTTTACTTTTCAACTGTACGTACGCAAATACCGGATGAGCCAAATCAAAGAACCCGATTCCCCGGGAGCATTTGCAGGGAAACGGTATCTCGATGTCCGCCGGTTCAGCCCACCGACGCTTCGAATCAAGGCTGGATTCAAGCTCCGGCATTCTCCAGTATTTCGGTAAGGGCTTGGTAGAACACGTCCCGAGCGTCGCGCTCGATCCAAGGCAAGTGGCCGCATCTCTCCAGAAGGATGAACTCAAAATGCCTAAGTACGGTCGATAGCGGTTCCCGGATACCATCTGCAGGATGCGGATCGTAGTCGCCGTGAATGGCCGTCACGGGGCATAGAATCCGACTTCCCAGTTCCAGGAGTTTCCCCGAGCGCCTAAGTTCCCGGGCTTCGGACCACACGTTTCGGTAGACTCGGTGTTGAACGGCGATCACCTCGGTCTCGAGTGTGATCGGATTGTACGCGTCGGCTCGAGTGAAGATCTCCCCAAGCCTCCCCATCTTGGCATTCTTGTCCCGAAGCTCGGCATCATCCAGAGCTTCCATGAGTATTCGAGCTTCCCGTTGCTCCTTAGCGCTCAGGCGGTTCAATCGAGTGTCCACGATGTCGGTCGCGTACGATTCGACGAAGACACCACTGCCGACGAGAACGAGTTCGCGTACGAGTCCGGGATTGTGAGCGGCGAATATGAACGCGAGCATGGCCCCCCAGGATGATCCGATCAAAACGACGGGGAAATCGCCGTGCCCCTCAAGCATGATTCGCATCTCACAGAGCTGCCCATCGAGAGAATCGGCTGTCTGGAGCGGTTCAATCACTCCCCTGTGCTTGGAGAGTTCACGAGCCACCGGGGCCATGGAGCCGGGCGCACCAGGTCCGCCATGGATCACGGCAATGCTGAAGGGTGCCTTGCCGTATATCCTGGGATTGTGCATCGCAATGGTGGTCCTTTGCAGCGACATGATTCCCCAGGGGCTGAGACCGCTGCGGCGTTGGTCATATGTAGGCACTTTCCTCAAGGTCGGCCGAGTCTCTCTTCGAGCCTCTCAATGACGCTCTCGAGCTGCCGGTCGGCGGAAGTGCCCTGAATCTCATGACCTCGTTCCTCGACAAGCACCCAAAGAGCCTTGAGCACCGCTTGGGCTTGCTTCCGGTCCAATGCATCCAACCTGCCGGGCGAATCGAGGTGGAACAGGAGTTGGTCGATGTAGTCGTCCGGCCCAAATGCCAATCTGAACATGGCCGGAAGATAGTACACGAACGCTTCATCGCTTGCAAAGCACATCGGATCCCATGCAGCGTTTCCAAGCTCGTGAATCGTGATATCTTCCCGCGTGTGGGCTTTCATCGTCTCGTTGTGCTCCATGCACTCGTCGCACGAGCATGTCCCACGAATGAAGAAATCGGGACGTGGGACGCCGTAGAAAGCATCGCGAATCAGGGCCGTTACTTCTTCAACCGTCATTGATTTCCTGAATGTACGGTAATTGTCCTTGTCTTGGCAGCGCCGGCCTCCGTGCCGATCTCTTCTCAGCGAGCGCTCGACAGGGTTTGTGGGACAGGCGTCTCGCCTGTCGACGGGCAAGATGCCCGTCGCACTGGGACGGTGCCGCGCGTTTGCAGAAATACGTCACCGCATTTGTGCTCCAGTACGAAATGCCGCACTTCATAAGTTCGGTCACATATCCTATGCCGTCTTCCCAGTGGTGGCCGGCCTTGGTAGGGGCGACCGGCGGTCGCCCGTGAGCGAATACCATTCGCCCCTTTTATGCCAATACCAGGTACCGATTTCGCCGTGGGCACGGCAAGCCGTGCCCCTACAACGTGCTGGTATCTCCCCTCAATCCCGCTGACGGTGAAACATCTGTTACTCCTGATTGCAGGCTATCCGGACGGACGTTGAACCATTGAACGGGGGGGCAGGAAATCCGCGATCGAATTTGTGCTACGGGATACCAGGTGAACGCAAGAGCTTGCCGCCCCGAACAAGTCAACCGAGCGCCCCTCCTCAAACATCCATCGGCGCGCGATAGATGTCCGCGTCAATGGGTGAGTCGACCGAACCGATTTTCGTCGCGCGTAACCGCCCGTGCAATTCCCCATTGGCCTTCATGAAGAGAACTTTAGCGGACTTGGTAACCTTGGAAAGTCGCTCCAGTTGTTCAAAGAGCTCGTCGGAAAGGTCCAGGTACGTGCCGAGATACCCTACGTAGCTTGCAGCATCCAACTGATCGCTGACCACAAAAAGGTTCTCACCGTCGTTCTCGTCTTCCTCTGCCAACCCGGGGTTCTGCCGTATGAAATTCTCGATGCAATCCTCATGCAATTGAAAGAGTTCCCCGGACTTGATTTGTATCATCGCTTCCGCGATGTCTAAATCGTCATACTTCCCGTCTTCCTTCTCGGCAATGCGCCGCACCTCTTCTTCGGTAATGCCTCCTCGTTTGTTGCGCCACTCCATGTCCTCCCGGTATGCGTCTTCAAACGTTTGCCTGAAATTGGCATCGTCGATGGCGATCGTTGCCTTGGGCTCGAGTCTTCGCTCGAGTTCCCGGCACAGTGCGGCAAGGCTTGCATCTTTGATAAACACTTTCTTGCTGTTGGGCCGTGCGTCCAAGTCTTCCCCGGTGGGAGCATTGGTGACGGTAATGTCCGTGCCGTCTTGATATTTCACGCCAAGATCTACCCAGTTACCGGCCTGCTCATGCTCGTACAGAGCGCAGACCGGTGCCGGACCGTCCCGAAAGAAGCTGCAAAGGCGGACTTGCGGCATCTCTTCAATGCCGTAGGCACGACCGCGGGTGAATCCGAGGTGGTTCAGTTCCTTCATGATGGAATGCACACCGGGCTCTTCCATCCAGGTCGGACTCACCTCCTCGACTAGGTGGATCTCCGACGGCTGGGAAGCGAACCCTGCCAAATTTTTCGCTATTGCTTTCAATTTTCGGCGGATCAGAAAAATCGCCAGTACCACAACTACGACGATGATAAGGAATATGATTCCCAATACTTGAAACAATGTGCCCATTTCCGCCCCCATTTCGGACTCGGCAGGTGTGCGACGACGCCTGAGCCCCCACAAGCCTCCAAGCCGACCAGACTTGCATGGTAACCTTCCGGAATCACGTTATGTCGTGTGCTCTTAGGGAACAATACGTCATCGAGCGGCCGGCTGTCAATTTCAATCGCCCTGGACAAGGGTTCACCCCTCTCCGGTTACTCCTCCCAAAACCATATCTTGGGAACGACTGTCATAACCGTGGAACGGACCGCCCGGAAATTGGTAGAATCGTAAGCGGAATCCACCGGCTACGGCATCATAATGTAATTGGGGAGGGGAGAGGGCCAATGCCGGTGACTTAGGCCAAGGCAGTTGATTTTTCATGATTAATCCATCCGAATATAGAGTGAATTATGTTGACGCGGAGCGTTCTCCGCGCGATAAAGTATTTCATAACAATCTGTTGGGAGGTTTTTATCATGGCACAGTTTATGCACGCAATTATCATGCCAAAGTGAGCAGCTTGCGCAAAGATTTCTTGACCTTATCCCCTCACAAATCGACCCGTGCAAGAAGCGTTCGCCCAAGGATTTTACCCGAAACAGAAAACTACCTTTTCCAAAGCTTATCACCTTTCTACTCTCCATGGTTGCCGGCGGAAAGGGCAAAGGAGTGGACGTGAAATCGGGTGAATTCTTTCGTACTGCCAAGAGAAGTGGCCTTTGGCCTGAAGCCGAAGCCGTACACCACAGTGCGTTCACCAGGGCGCGCAAGAAAGTCTCCTGGCATGTACTTCGGGATATATTGAAGGATGCCGTACTCCTGGCCTACGAGGTATGGCCTCAGGACGCGCGCTTTACTTGGCACGGTATGTCGGTGTTCGCCTTTGATGGGTCCAAATACACTCTTCCTGCAACGAAGGAGATCCGAAACGCCTTTGACCCCAACAGTGGCCTCCAATACCCTGGAAAGGGACACTATCCCCAGTGTCTGGTTACCACCGCGTACGATGTCTTCCGACGAATTGCCATCGCACGAACCGTGGTCCCAGCCCATTCTTCCGAACGCGATGAAGTGGCTCCCCTCCTGAAGTACATCCCTTCGGCAAGTGTGTTGCTCTTTGACCGAGGGTACCCGGGCTACGAATTGATTCGTCGGCTGATGAGAAGATTCAGAGGCCATTTCGTTTTTCGATGTCCCGCTCAATGCACGTTTCCCGCCGTACAGGCGTTCATTGAGACTGGAAAAGAAGAAGACGAGATATGTATTGATCCGAGCAACAATTACCTGAGCAAGATTCCGAAGAAACAGAGAAAAGGCCTCAAGGCTCTGAAACTCAGGGTCATTCGACTCGTCAGTCCTGATGGAACCGTCTCCGTGCTGCTCACCAACCTTTATGATACCGAGCAATTCCCGGCGCAGGAGATTACTCTCCTCTATTTCAGACGCTGGGAAGTCGAAAGCTACTACCGAGACGAAAAAATAGTCCTGGAAATCGAGAAATTTCATGGCAAATCCTACAATAGTGTGCTTCAGGAACTCTTCGCAGCCATGATCATGTCGGTCATCTCCAGAACCCTTATGGTACTCTCCCAGATACTCGCCGGTGACCCGCGGGAGCCGCAGTTCAAGAATTCCATTATGACACTTGCCGCAGACGCAGCAGTCCTGGCCGCCGAGGATCCCGTAAGAGCTGTCACCGTCTTCCAGGAAATACTCGAAGAAATTCGTCGAGTCATATACTACCGTCCCAAGACGCCCAGACCCTCTCAACCGAGAGTCACCAAAAGGAGCAATAACAAATGGACATTAGCAAAGGTCAAGAAGGTGATAGCTGCCTAAGTCACCGGCATTGGGGGAGAGGGCCCTCAGAATCGTCTTCCGGGCTCGGTAGGCTGGAGGAAGGAAATCGATACGCTTCGGGTACGAACCGGTCCTCAAACGGTAGCCTTCGAGCAGAGGAATTATCCGACGAATGGCGTGCTCACCGGAGTGGTCATGTTCACGCTTGTACAGCCACAGCGAACCGAAGCTCCCTACCGGAAGCACTGTCGCCAACCCGACGACAACCAGGTATGGTCTGAACCTCAACACATGCTTGAATCGAGCCGGTGATCTCATATTCGTGTGTGAAACGTCCGAATAGGGAAACGATCTTCTTCACCTGCAGCGCGGGTCTTCATGGCAAGCGGTTTATTCCCGGAAGCCGTCTCGATACTTGCTGCATGATCGCTCCTACAGACATTACGACCTACTTCCGTTCCCCGCTCCTCAATACTTCGCTTATCTCCTTGAGGCCCCTCCGTAGCGCCATATCCGATGCCGTCTCCCCCTCGGTATTCCGAATGCTTGTATCGGCCCCCTTGGATACGAAGAAGCGGACGGCCGGTACGTTACCCGGTTCCACGGAATGCATGAGCGGCGTGTAGCCCTCTGCGTCCGTGCAGTTGACGGAAGCACCGGCCTTCAGCAACAGGGATGCAACCTTTTCATTGAAAAAACCTTCGGAAGCACAATACATGACAGCCTTTTCCAGTTCGACACGGGACAACCGAGCACCACCTTTGGCGTTGACCAGGACCGTGGTCAGATCTTCGCGCCCCGAGGCCGCCGCACAATCGAGGGGCGTAGTCCCTTCACTATCGGGCTTGTTTGCCTTGGCTCCTTTCCCAATGAGTAGCTCGGCAATCCGGACCGCCTCTTCGGAACATCCCTCAATGCAGCAAGCATGATGCAGAGGCGTGTACCCATACTCGTGGTCTTTTCCATGTACGTTCGCGCCAGCATACACGAGTGCCTTCACCGTGTCTGTCTCAAGAACCGCGGCCGCCTTCATGAGCGCGGTCCGGCCCTTCCCATCTACTGCGTCGGCGTCGGCCTCTTGTTTTAAAAGCAGCTTGACCACATCGGTCTTTCCGCTTCCCGAGGCTATCATGAGCGGGGGTTCGCCATGGGCCTTTGTCCGCGCTTCAAGATCACTGCCCCGGCTCAAGAGTAATTCCACCGTTTCCGGATGCCCATAGAGACAGGCTACATGCAATGCAGTACCGCCCATTCCTTCGCTACAAGCTTGTATGTCCGCGCCGCTATCGAGAAGAAGCGCAACGACATTGCGGTGTCCCGACTCGGCCGCGGCATGCAGAGGCGTCTCACCGTTCGGGCCTCGGGCCTTCATATCCGCCTTTCTATCCAGCAACCATTCTACTGCTTCAAGGTGACCGTTATGAGCCGCCATCCAGAGGAGCGATCGACCGTATTCCTTCTCCCGTGAGTCCACATCGCCGCCGGCCGAGGCATAGCGTTTCAGTTCTTCCATGTCGCCGACTGCGGCGGCCGAGTGAATGTCATACGCTGCCCCTCGTTTTCGAAGGAACTCCACTACGGACCGGTGATTCCTTTCAGCCGCCATCCCAAGGGCGTTCAGGCCCCTGACATTGATCGCGTTGATATGTGCCCCCCCTTCGACGAGAAATCTCACCTTGTCCGATCGACCTTTACCCGCTGCAAACATAAGAGCCGTAAACCCGTCTTCGTCGGCGGCATTGATCTGGGCTTTGGAGTCCAGGAGCACCTTGAGCACCTCGACGTCCGGGCTCCACAGGGCGGCATCCATGAGTGCGGTCCCCCGTTCCAAGACTTCGCGTTCACGTCCGCGCCTGAGCCGATCAGTTCCTTAACCACAGCGACATGTCCTTTCATCGCCGCCTGCATCAGCGGGGTCGCGGAAAA
Source organism: Desulfomonilaceae bacterium (assembly GCA_963675835.2). Classification (GTDB taxonomy): domain Bacteria; phylum Desulfobacterota; class Desulfomonilia; order Desulfomonilales; family Desulfomonilaceae; genus JAVHLK01. The sequence continues at coordinate 114,258 of CAXXIU010000023.1, read as the reverse complement.
CAGCCCCTTTGCGTTCACGTCCGCACCTTGTGTGACAAGCCGTCGCACTTCTCCCAAATCTCCCGCCTCACAGGCTTTGATGAGGGCATGGTTGACCTTCTTCTTGGATGCCGGCCTTGCCGATGAACCCATCGTTACTCCAAAGATCGCCATGAGCAGCGAAGTGAGGACACACATGCCGAGTCTCGTACGTGCCGTCAATGCAGGTTCCTTTCCACCGTGTTGAATCCCTCGGGCGGTCGATATCATACCAGTGAACGGAGATTTCCGGGAGATTTCGTACGATTATCGCCGGCAAGCTTCCTGAACCCGAAGCAACGCCATTTTGGGCGACTTTGAAAATTTCCGTCTCAGACCAAGCTTATTTTCCCCAGGAGTGATAGAATGCATGGTCGGTTTATGACCCTATGGCTGCTGACTACTCGGGCAAAGCGACGTGCATTGCCCTTACGTTACGAAAGACCGAAACAATGGACGAAACGTATGACATGGTAATCATCGGAGGCGGCCCGGCCGGCTACGTGGCTGCATTACGGGGACGCCAATTGGGGCTTTCCGTAGTCCTGATGGACAAAGAACGGATTGGCGGCGTCTGTTTGAACCGGGGTTGCATCCCCACAAAAGCGATACTCTCGGACATGGAAGGCGTCCTGTGGACTCGACGGGCAGTCCGGGAACAGATTCTCGATCGAGAGCCGATCGTTGATTTCGCCCGTGTGATGCACCGGAAGAACACCGTGGTGGAAAAAATGGTTTCAAACTTGGAACGGCATCTTACGGCCACGGGAGTAAGAACGCTGAAAGCGCGGGCCAAAGTCCTGGATCAAGGAGTGGTGGCCACCGACCAAGGAGATTCCATTAGGGGTAACAATGTCCTGATAGCCTCCGGTTCACGTTCATGGACGCCGCCCATCCAGGGAGCAGATTCCCCCGGCGTTGTCGGCACCCGGCAGGTTCTCGATTTGGACAGAATTCCGGAACGGCTCGTCATCATCGGCGGAGGGATGATCGGACAGGAGTTTGCCGCGATCTTTTCTTCCATGGGCTGCCGGGTCACCGTATTGGAGACGCTTGACAGGATTCTCAACCCGGTGGATAAGGAGATTGCCCGAAAGTACATGAGTCTGCTCCCGGGACGCGGTATTACCACCCATGTCGGCGCGAGGGTCGAGCGTATCGAAAAGGTGCGCGACGGCCTGAGAATCGTATACGAGAAGAAATCCAAAGAAAGCATAGCGGAAGCCGACCTCGTCCTTATGGCTACGGGGCGACGTCCGTTCTTTGAAGACTCCGGAATAGCCGAATCGGGTATCGAACTAGACAAAGGAGCGATCCGAGTGGATCCGTTCCTCAGGACGTCGGTTGAAGGAATTTATGCCGCGGGGGATGTCGTGGGCAAGAACATGCTGGCTCATGTCGCATCCTATCACGGTGAAATCGTGGCAGAGAACATCGCAGGCCGGAACAGAGAAGCTCACGATGACCTTGTCCCCGCCTGCGTCTTCACTATGCCCCAGATCGCGTGGGTCGGGCTCACCGAGGAACAGGCAGTCGAGTCGGGCCGTCCATTCCGGACCAGTACGTTTTCACTTGCAGCCAACGGCAAGGCCATGGCAATGGGCGAAGCCCGCGGTTGGCTCAAGCTTATTGAAGACACGGAAACCGGTCGGCTCATAGGGGCGCATTTCATGGGACCGTCGGTTTCGGAACTCGTGGCCGAAATGACCCTTGCCATCCGAAAGGGAATGTCCGCGGCTGATATAGCCGATACGATTCATCCTCATCCAACCATATCCGAGGCCCTAAGAGAAGCCGCATTGGGTTTGCTCGACGGGCCGGTCCACGCTGCTTCACGGACAAAAACCTTCAAGGGAACATGATTTTCGTGCTCAACGGTGCCAGACGCAGAGAGTTGATAAGCGTGGTTTTTCACGAAGTCGGTCGTGGACTATGCGCCAAAACTGAACCACCTCGTGTGTTTTCCGCACATATAAAGGGCAGTCACCGAGCCAATTTCACGTAAGCGATTACAGATGTCGAGCGTTTTTCACTCATGAATCTTTTTTGTAGCTCACCCAGTGCTCTTGTCGACAGCGGCACCAGCCTACTAACATGCTGCTTTCACATGATTTTGTTAATCTTTCGCCAACAAAGGCATAGGTGGCACAACTATTGCGTACTAGGAAAAACGTTATCGGCACTTACGTTCCTTCTTTGTAATGTTCCTAATCCTGTCCAACCAGCTTTGGCACAGACAGCGTCGGCCGGTCACTGGTCTTGATTTGAGACCCCTAACCGGGAAGCACACATGGATGAGTGTTGACCTAAGACGGAAAGAGCCAAGGCAAAGGAATGGACTTGCAGTTTGGTCCTCCGTCTCACTTGGATTTAACAAACCCTGCCGTTCGGATGTCTCCGGACGACGGAGGGAGTATCTTTAGGAGGGGAAAGAACAACACCCGGGAGGAAAAGGATGCACGTTGAGGCAAAAGTTCGTTGGTCTTTGGCGAAGAAACTGGCAGGTTGGGGCGCAATCATGGCGTTGATCGTACTGGCTCTCTCCGTCTATTCCATGTATCGGCTGTCGCTGGTACAAGGTTACGCGGAAAAATCCTACAGCGACGCCGTGATCCCTCTCCAGCAGTGTGCCCAGTTGGTAATGGCCCTCGCCGGTGTTCAGAGCAAGATCAACGACCACATTGCATCGTCGGAAACCGACAAGATGGACAAGCTTGAGAAGGAGATGGAGGCAGCGTTCGAGGCGGGGGACGGCTTCTTGCAGCGCCTGGGGTCGGACGAAGAAATTCAGGTTATGAGAGCAAAATGGGGCAATGTCCACGAGCTGATACGGAGCGCTGTTGAAAACAGCAAGGGTTTCCGCAAGTTCGAAGCCCTGAGCGCCGTGAATGGCGGAGAGGGCTTGGAGCAGATTCTCGCCCTCAACAAGGAGATCTCAGACCTTTTGGCCCGTGTAGTCAACAGCGCAGACACCTTTCAAAAGGAAAGCCGCGTTCTTGGGGATACTACGACCAAGCACATGTTCGCCGCCAGTGCCTTGGCCGTGATTCTATCGGTGCTCATCGGACTGCTGCTGGCTCAGTCAATCGGACGTCCGCTTCGAGAATTATCTGGAGTAGCCGCAAAGATCAGTGAAGGCGACTTGACGGTTCAGATTCCCGTTCAACGTCGAAGCGACGAGATTGGAACGTTGGCCGGCTCGTTTCAAAGCATGCTGACGAGTTTGAAGAAGCAGAGCGCAAAGATTCGTGAGGTAGTTGCCCAGCTCAATACGGTATCCACTCAGTTGAGTACAACCATGTCCGAACTTGTTCAGACTGCGTCAAATACCTCATCTTCAGTCAGTCAGGTTACGACCACGGTTGAGGAGCTGAAGCAGGCCGCAGAGCTGACAAGCGGCAGGGCTCACAAAGTCATGCAGAGTTCTCAGGAAGCTCTTTCAATGTCTGATTCGGGAAATGAAGCTACCCAAATGACATTGGACAAGATCAATCTTATCAGCGACCAGATGCAGACCATTGGCCGGACTGTCGTGACTTTGAGCGAACAGACCAAAGCCATCGAGGACATCGTGGCGAGTGTCCAGGACCTTGCCGATCAGTCCAACCTGTTGGCCGTGAATGCTTCCATCGAAGCGGCAAGGGCTGGAAACCATGGAAAAGGTTTTGCCGTTGTAGCCCAGGAGATTAAGACACTGGCCGATGAGTCGAAAGAAGCCACGGATCAGATCCGGAAGATACTGGACGAAACAAGGAAATGGGTCAGTGCGGTGGTAATGGCCACGGAACAGGGCAGCAAGGCGGTGGATTCCGGAGTTGAACAGTCGGCTCTCACCAGGGAAGCGATCAAGGCGTTAATGAAGGGCGTGGCAAATTCGTCTCAGGAAGCGAGCACCATTGCCTCAATGAGTGAACAGCAGCTTGCCGGCATCGAGCAGGCATCTACCGCCATGGTCGTCATAGACCAAGCGATGCGCCAGAACCTTGACGGGACATCGCAAGTAGCGGGAGCCGCAAAGAGTTTGGAAGATCTCGGCACGCAGCTCAACGAATTGGTGAAATATTACCGGGTTGAATCTGATCCTCAAGGCAACAACAGTGCGGAGCCTCTCTCATCGGAGGCCTGACATGACTGCTCAGCATTGAGCGCCTGCAGTATTGATCCTGTTTCAGAGAAATTAAACAAGTAGGAGGTTAGGAATGAGTTTTTGTCGGTGGAGTATAGTATGCACAATTGTAGGTGTTTTCATGCTTATAGCCTTTGTCGGGGCTTCCTTTTCCACGGCAGGTGAAAGATCTGAAATACTCATAGGAGCCAGCCTTGCTTTGAGCGGGTCTATGGCCTCTCACGGTCGAGACATGAAGTGGGCTTACGAGAAGGCGGCCGGCGAAATTAACGCGAGGGGAGGAATTTTCGTAAGGGATTCCGGGAAGAATCTTAAGATACGGTTGCTATTCGAGGACAACGCCGGCAATCCACTCAAGACCGCCGCTACTGTGGAGAAACTGGTCAGAATCGATAAAGTTGATATGCTGTTGGGTGCTTCCGAGCCTACGTGCGTTCTTGCAGGATGCATGGCGGCTGAGAAACTCAAGACCTATTACCATACCTCATTCGGATTCCCCCCTGAGCTTTGGCAAAAGAACAAGTTCAACTGGTCAACCGACTTCTTCTTTGCATTGGACCAATATTCGATCCCATTTGAGTTACTAAATGGCATGGATAAGAAAGACCGACCACGGAAACTTGCGGTCGTCGCGGAGGGCACATTCGTTGGAGAAGGCTTTGCCAAGGCACTCTCCTCCTTGGCCAAGAAGTACGGCTATGAGACGGCTTTGGTACTGAAGTTACCCGTAGGAGCAAAGGACTACTCTTCACAGATTGCCAAGGTGAAACAGAGCGGCGCAGAAGCCATGTTGCTGCTTGCCTCTGTTGAGGATACTGAGAATTTCGTGAGAGGCCTCAAGAAGAATAATGTCAATGTTCCCTACATCCACACTTGGAAAGGTGCTTGGCCTGGTACGTTTTGGAAGGATCTGGGTAAGGACGCTCAGTACATCATATGTGACGGACACTGGTCGATCGATTACCCGTTCGAGGGAAGCAGAGAGCTTGGGCAGAAATACTATGAGACTTTTGGCGAGTACTCGGTCTTTATAGGCTTACCTTACTCATTAGCCAAAATCCTTTTTGAGGCCATTGAAAAGGCCGGTAGTGTTGATGGAGCCAAAGTCAGGCAGGCCGTGCTTGCCAACACATTCAAGACGTTAATGGGAGAAGTGAAATACAATAAAGCAGGACTGGCACTTTATGAGGCAATTGCCGCACAGTGGTGGGACGGCAAGCAGATGCTCATCTACCCGTCCGAGTACGCTGTTTGGAAAGTCAAATTGGCACCGCCCTGGGACAAGCGTTGAGCCCGAGGTGGCCACTCGGCTGAGGGAAGATCGGTTAATCTCGTGAGGAGGCACCTCGGCTTCTTATTGAGCCTCAGTCCGATGCCGTTCGCGAATCGGCAGACGGCATCGGATGAAGAACCGGCTTCGGCCTTTAACTTTTTTCAACGCCCCACGTACCTAAGGCGTTATCGTATTCAAAATGCCGGCCGCAAATACCGGTTGGGCCGTTCCTCAGCGGCCTGCAAAATCTTTCTGAAACGAAAGTCGCTTCATGCAATCTTTCCTTTTCGATAGTTCATTACGAGTAGCAACATTAAAGGTGTCGCCTCTGTTTCCATCACTCCACCGACGGGCGAAGGGTCCCGTCTAATTGCGTATCACACAGGCGAGTCTGTGGACAAGGCTAACATACTCTACGAAGGACGGTTGCGCATTGTCGTCGATGAACCTGATGTCCTTGAAACTCTGGTCGAGCCGCTCTCAACAAGCAAGATCGGTACGGTACAGATCTCCAAAGAGGCCTCAAGACGGTTAAACACGGCAAACAAGTGAGGCGTCCGACTCGGATGCGGCATGCCGGCAGACGAGCGGTCCCCCATGCTTACCCGGTGTTGAGCGCATGGATAATTCATCCCGTTTCGGAAACGTTGCACAAGATTGGAGGTTGGAAATGAGTTTCTCTCGGTGGAGTGCAGTGCTTACGGTGGTATTTGTTGCCTTGCTTATCACCTCTGTAGCGGCTTCCGTTTCCAGTGCGGAAGAGAAGACGGAAATCCTCATAGGAGCCGCCATTCCTTTGAGCGGACCTATGGCCGCCCATGGACGTGACCTCAAATGGGCCTACGAACTGGCCGCCAACGAGGTCAATTCCGCCGGCGGCATCCTTGTAAATGACCTTGGCAAGAAACTCAAAGTCAGATTGGTCTTTGAGGACAACACGAGCCACCCTATGAAGACCGCGGCTACGGTTGAGAAGCTGGTACGAGTTGACAAGGTCGATATGCTGTTGGGCGGTGCCGAGCCTACATGCGTTCAGACAGCCTGTATCGTCGCGGAAAAGCTTAAATCATACTATCATACGGCATTTGCGTTCCCTTGTGAGGCCTGGCGGGATAAGAAATTCAAATGGTCCACCGACTTTTTCTTCATGTTGGACCAGGTTGCAATACCATTTAAGGTTCTGCAGTCCATCGAAAAGAGCCGGCGGCCCACGAAATTAGCAATTGTCACAGAGGCAACCTTCAGTGGGGACGCGCTGGCCAAGCCGCTCGGTCAATTATCCAAAGCGTCGGGGTACGGCAGTGCACTCGAAATCAGGTTGCCCGTGGGCGCGAAAGACTACTCGTCGCAAATCTCCAAAGCAAAAGGGGCCGGTGTGGATGCCATGTTGGTATTTGCCGGCGTCGAGGATCTTGAAACTCTTGTACGAGGCCTGAAGAAGAGCAATTTCAACGTTCCCTACATCCACACGTGGAAAGGTGCGTGGTCGGGACGGTTCGCGAAGGACCTGGGTAAAGATGCCCAGTACATTATTACCGACGGCTTCTGGTCATTGGATTACCCGTTCGCCGGTGCCCGAGAGCTGGGAGAGAAGTATTACAAGGCGTTTGGTGAGTACTCGGTCTCGCTGGGCTTGCCCTATGCGTTGGCCAAGATCCTTTTCTCGGCCATTGAGAAGGCCGGCACCGTGGACGGAGCAAAGGTCAGACAGGCTGTGCTGACCCACACATTCAGTACGGTGATGGGAAACGTGAAATACGGCGAGGATGGACTGGCTACGTTTCCTCAGATCGCGGCTCAGTGGTGGAACGGCAAGCAAATGCTCATTTACCCGCCCGAGTACGCTATCTGGAAAGTGAAATTGGCTCCGGCTTGGGACAAACGATAAGTCGGACGTCATGTCTCATTCCCTGAGCTGCGTGGTTCATCTCGTACGGGTACCATGAAAGTTCTCTTTGAGCCTCAGTCCGATGCCGTCCGCAAATGGCCGGACGGCATCGGGTAGAAAACCGACGTTGGCCCCGGTTTCCGGCTTCTGTGGTTACCTAGCTGAAATGTCATGTTTTTTCTTTCTCTTTCGCTTGACCTGTTCTCATACCGGATGAGTCGTTCCTCACCGGTCCGAGGGAAATCTTCCTAAAACGAAAGTTTCCTCTTGCAATTTTTCCTTTTCGATAGCTCATTACTAGTAGCAAGATTTTGGGGAGTCGCCTCTGTTTCCATCACCCCGCCGGCGGGTGAAGGCTCTCCCTTACACTGTATACTCAAGGAGGCGAGTCTATGGACCCGGATAAGATACTCTATGGACGACGGTTGCTCATTGTGGACGATGAACCGGATGTTCTTGAAATCCTGGTTGAAACGCTCTCAATGTGCAAGATCGATACGGCACAAACCTTTGAAGAAGCTTCAAGGCTGCTGCAAGACGGCGACTACGACGTCGCGGTCCTCGACATCATGGGGGTCAAAGGATTTGACCTGTTGGAAATCGCAAACAAGCGTAACATCCCGGCCATCATGCTCACTGCTCATGCCTTGAACGAGGAGAGTCTTCGAAAGTCCGCCAGAGGGGGCGCGGCCTACTTCGCCCCCAAAGAGCTGATGCACGAGATCGAATCATTCGTGGCCGACGTACTTGAGGCTCACGAAAAAAAAGCGAATCCGTGGGCCAAGTGGTACAGACGCCTTGGCGGCTATTACGACAGGAGATTCGTGGGTTCGAACTGGCGGGAGCAGGAACGAGAGTTCTGGGAAAAGAAACTCAAAGAGTATTCCGGCTTCGGCCTCTGACGTCCGCACCTAATCTGCGTGACTCTCACCTGTGAGGCATTGTCTTGGCTCGACGGCAATGGGAGTCACGTACCGCATCCCTCAACGAACGCTATCCCATATCGGACGTGAAGATCCTTGTGCTTCCCGAGACAGTGGCCGCCGCTGCTTGATCTCATCACTGATTATGAGAGGCTACATGTTCGTGTGGCTTTGGGCCGCCGTGCGTTTGGGGTCGGCGTCGTCTTTTCCACTCATTATATTTTGCGGTATCGAGATCCTTACCCTTGGCGGCAATGAAAGCCTCTTTGAGCATCCCTATCACCGATACCAGCCGAGGCAGCCGGCGTGCCGCTCCCCTAAACCACAGCGTGAACGAGCGATTGTAGCGGACGAGACGGACGAGCTCGAGTAGTCGTGAAGGGTGCAGCCATGATTTCAGAAACGTTCGGAGAAGGTCACGCTTACGACGGATGACCGTCTCCCCGTCGAGTTGCCCTTCATAGTCGTAGATCAGCCGTGGCTTTGAATCTGCGACGGTTTTCGCTTGACGGTCGCAGGCGACCTCGCCCCATAGTTGACTACCGGGATAGACGGACAGGGGAAAAATATCGACGAAGTGGGGCCTCAACTCCCGCACAAAACGTTTGCTCTCCTCGTGGTCCTCGCTGTTTTCTCCTGGAGTCCCAACGACGAAAAAGGTATGAACCCACATGTGAGACTTCTTGGCCCGCCGGATACCCTTGGCCAGCATGTCCCTTGTGGCGGGTTTATTGATCCGTTTCAGCTGCTTGTCACTACCGCTCTCCACCCCCACCGCCACGCAATCGAAGCCCACCTGCTGCATGAGGTCCAGCGTCGACTGGGAAAGATGATGCACGGAACCCGAAAACCAAAACCGCATGTTGAAATCGGCCGTCAGGAGCATCTCACAGAGTCTGTTCAATCGCCTGACACTCCTTGAGAAATTGTCATCATGAAACACTACGAGATCGCATCCGTCGTGGGACAACTTATTGAGCTCCTCGAAGATATTCTCCGCACTCCGAGTTCGCCATCGGGCGGGCCCCAGAGAAGTCTTGGAACAAAAGGAGCACTTGTAAGGACACCCCCGGGAACTGATGACCCCGGCGACGCTTAGACCTCCAAACAGCGGCATTGGCCCCCAGGACCTATAGTACGTAACTCCGTCAATACCTTTGCAGTCAGGAAACTTGAGTGCATCCAGATCTTCGATGATCTCAGGCGTGCCGCGGACGATCGTTGCATTACGGCGATGGGAAAGCCCTGCAACGCCGGCAACATCAGCGCCTTCCATGAGACGGGTCACCAGATCCGGGAAACCCTGTTCAGCCTCACCTCGGAAGGCAAAATCCAACTCGGGCACTTGATCCAGGAGAAGCTCGTCAAAGAGCGTTGCGTGCACGCCGCCAAGGATGGTAGTGACAGTAGGCTGCAACTCCTTCACCAGCTTCAACAGGCGAATCCCCCTTTCGATATTCGTGCTGAATACCGAGATGCCGAAAAGGTCGGGCTCGAGTGCGACGATTCTGTCGGCCGCCTCTGCTGTCGTAAGTCCTTCAGCAGTTGGATCGATCACGTGAACCGTCGTTCTCGGAACGACTTGCAGGCAGGCTGCTACGTAAAGCAGCCCCATCGGCGGAGGGCCTCCAACGAAATTCAGCCACCCGTCGGCAGGCGGCGTTGACAGCACTATTCTCATATACTTCTCCTGACTGCGGCGCTAGTCACTAATTGTTACACGGTCGGAAGGTCCAGGTGCACTTCCCGGCCTCGTGCAAATCGATCAAGAGCACTTTGTCACCTTGAGGAAACCGGACACCCTCGAACAACGATGCGACCACGCCCATCCCCAGACTTCTCTTAGTTTATGCCAATGCGCTTTCAATCAGGTAAGATGGAGCACTGCAAAGCCGGCCGGCAGTTGCACCGCCAGTACCCGGTTGATCGTGAACCGGTGTTAGTAATTTTTCGTCAAACTCCCTGACATACTTCAGCATACCCCATCTGCGCCGTACTGTCCAACCACAATTACGCCACACAATGCGCAACCTCGGTGAAGGGCTTGGAATCCCGGAAGATGTGCTCAGAAAGAGGTATCCGCTTCAGCTATCTTCAAGCCCCCTGACCAGCGATTCGAACCGGCCGTTGGTTCCGATCGCGACGATCCCGTCGTCTTCTACGAACATTGCATCGCCCGCGATATGGAGAAGCTCGCAGTGGCTCGCCGCCTCATTCTTTGCCATGTTGATTCCCACACCCTTGAGCAGGTCCGGCTCGAAGTATTCCCTGCTGATCTGTTCGAACGTCTTGGGCTCGTGCTTGATGATGTTCAGGATATCCGCGCATCGCTTGATATGGTGATCGGTGAGCCCCTCGATTCGGGTTGACAGGTTCGGATGCTGCCACGTGCCGGCGTAGAACAGTCTGTGAGCGGGAAGAACAAGGAGATCGCCCAACGGCTCGGCGATCTTGCGCAGCCGGTTAAGGGACCTGATGTACGCCCTCAGCCCGTACAGTTGGTGCGCCTCGACATACTCTTCGGGCAGCACGTCTTTGGTGAGTTCAAAGTGATACTCCTGCGACGGGTGAGGAGTGATGTCCGGCAGTATGGTGTCTCCCACGAGCATGGCTTCGCTGTCCAGCAGAACGGCAACCGCGTCGGGACAATGCCCCGGTGTGTGAAACACCTCGACGCCGTTGTCCAAGGTTGTCGCGGGTTCACTGATGCAATCGATCTCCAGGTTGCACCGGTCCTTGTGGTACTCGAGGCAATATTTCCTTGTGAATGATTCCGGCATGGGACAGTGCCAGCACGACGCGGGAAATCCCCGTGGCAGTCCCGCCGGTGTTTGTGACGGATAGATACGGATAAGACGCTCATAGACGGCATGCGCCTTGATGGCGACACCCTTCTCGCCGGCAGAATCGACGATCTCCGTAAGACCGCCGTCGTGGTCCTCGTGACCGTGGCTGATGAGCACGAAATCCAGATCGTCTACGCTCAGGCCGGTCTGCTCCATCATCCGGAGAAGCGGTTTGCCCTTGTTCTTGTTGCCCGTATCGACGAGGAACGGTTTGTCGCCGAGAACAACATAGTTCCACGTCGGGCCGAGATCCCATTCTTCACTGTAGGTGTTTCTCGTGGGGAATGCGAAAATCTCTCTGCCCGACGAAAGCCTTATCTTCACGATCATATCGTTTCCCGACTCATCGCCGGGTTTGATGATTTCCAGGTCGGGTCCGTTCATGTCAATATCCTTCCGTGGATAGGGGGTCAGGTCTTGTTTCTTGCCTTTTTCATTTCCAGCTGCACCATCCCGCTCACGGTAGAGTAATGAAGTCTCATGCGCATGAAAAATCCAAGTATAGCGCTCGGCAAGCTCACCGGGAAAGGAGAAAAATACCCCGCGGTCAAAATCATCGAGGAGGCCGGCAGCCCCACGTTTCCTCGGGCAGTCAGGTGATGAAACGCCCCCGGAAATTCGATTCCCAGTGGTCTCGTCATGAGCTATCAGTACCATGAATAAGATCAAGATAGAAGACCCGGCCTAGGCCATGATCGCTCGCGATCCTTGAACATCTCATAAACAGCGTCGGCCATTCTTGCCGCCAACAATGGAGGAACCGCGTTCCCGATCTGCTTGGCAATCTCGATCTTCGTGCCTTTGAACGTGAAGTCGTCCGGGAATGACTGGAATCTGGCGGCCTCTCGGTGGGTTATGGGTCTGTGTTGCTCGGGATGGAGATAGCGTCCTTTCTCCGGCTTGAAGAACTCCGTCCGTATGGTAAACGCGGGACGATTCCACCACAGACGACCGAAGAGATCCGTACCGCCCGATTCCTTCCTGATCCAACACTGCGGGGTCAACTCGGGCGCTCTCTTCTGAAGGTCGAACCGGTTCATTCCTTCTTGGGGAACAGCTCTGTATCGTGCCATACTCTTTGCCGTAGGGTTGCGCCCAAAGTGAAGATCAAGGGGGCCGAGTTCGTCACGAATCTCCGTGCCTTCAGGCGCGGGTAAATCCGCTATGGCGTCGCGGACGTTTGTCCAAGGGGGCGCGTCATCGGCATACTCGGCGTGGAGCGAATTCGGTGAATCATGCGATCTCCCGTTGTTGGGATCATAATGAGTCTTCTTTGGCGGAAAATAGTGAGACGGATCTGCGAAGTTGCAGCCGAGGACGAATGCCCGGTGTCGAGTTTGGGGTACTCCGTAGTCTGCCGCGCACAGCTTCGCCGAGGCGATCTTGAAGCCCATATTCTCGGATTCGGCCCGGATGGCTTGGAACTCCGGTGAGCCAAGCAGTTGAGGGACGTTCTCCATCAGGAAGCAGGAAGCCCCGGACCTTCGAACGAGTTCCAGAAAAGGACGCCAAAGGTGCTTGCGCGGATCGCCGGCTCGATCCTTGTTGAGAAGGCTGAAGCCCTGGCATGGAGGCCCGCCTATCACGATCTCGGCCCGGGGAATCTTTGTCGCCGGGTCCTCCAACAGGTCTACTATGTCCCCGACACGGCAGTGGTTCCCAAAGTTGGCACTGTATGAATCAGCAGCATATCGGTTGATGTCGTTGGCCCACACCGACTTGAAAACACCTTTCGACAGACGCACAAACCCTAAGGTCATGCCGCCACAACCGGAGAATGCGTCTATGAGTCGAATTGCGCGGTTGCTCGGCATCTCTCTTTTCCCAACGACCTCCTCATGATTCCGGGGTCAGGTCTTGTTTCTTGCCTTTTCCCTTTCCCGTTGCACTATCCTACTCACGGTCGAGTAATGCAGTCCCACATGCGCTGCAATCTCCTGTTGTGAATAGCCGTGGTGCACATGTGCCTTGGTGATTGCCCGGTCGCGTTTCAATCTGGAGCGGAATCTTGGCAACAGCTTATTGAGAGGGGGGCGGACGGCAAATCGTTGGACGCGAGAGATCTCGGTAAGATCGGCTTTCTCCTTGAGATACGGTGAGAGCTTTTCCAGAAACTTCTCCTCACCGAGAAGACACTGGCCGATAAGCCTTTTCCAGGGTGATTCCCCTGCCCTTCCCTCCAGAACGAATTCTCGGTAGCTTCTCTGAGCTCCTTTCCGGTTCCGGCCGAACTGACCAAGGATCCAGTCCGTGAAGAGGAACTCGGGACCCTTTCTGCTTCCTGCCGTGAATTTGAAGCTGGACCATGGATAGTCTTTGGGGTGCTTGACAAGCCCGGCCCGAACCGGATTCAGTACAATGTACCGACACAGCTCAAGCAGGTAGGATTCCTTCTCCACGACAATTGATTTGAACCGCCCCTGAAAGACATGCCCCGCTCTCTCGTGTCTACGGTTGAACTTCTGGGTGTAGATGCCGTTCAGTTGGCGCATCCCTTCGGAAAGGTTTCCGTCGGGTGTTTCCATGAGGAGATGGTAATGATTATCCATGAGGCAGTACGCATGACAAATCCAGTTGTAACGCTCGACTACATCCCCGAGCACGGAAAGAAACGTCTCGCGGTCGGCATCATCAAGGAATATGGCAGCCCGGCCATTTCCTCGTGCCGTCAGGTGATACAGCGCACCGGGAAACTCGATTCGCAGTGGTCTGGTCATGAGCTATCAGTACCACAGATCAGATCAAAACACAAGACCTGACCCCATTTTTGTTTGCTGCTGCGGCGGCGGCGTACAGGCACAGTACCACCCGCACTCGGATTCATGTCCTCAAGAGGCAGACGTCAGTACCTTTCCCTCTGCTTTGAGGTGTGCTTTTCAACCCTCAAGAGAAGGTCTAAGTTCGTCGTGAAAAGAGGGGCGGCCGCAGAGCAGACAATCAACTCGTGGAATGGGCCTGTACCTGCATGACCGGCTGAGCACGCTCACCGCTGCATAACACAACGAGCAGATTAGAGATCAAGACTTCCTTCTGGGAATCGGTCATTTGGATGCCCGCGGCCTCCAGTCTATTGAGAGCGTCGCATACGATGGCTACGGCTCCGTCCACAATCGTCTTCCGGGCTTCGATGAGTGCCAAAGCCTGCTGTCTCATGAGCATCGCCTGGGCAATCTCAGGGGCATAGGTCAGATCATTGAGCCGCACGTCCAGTACACTAATTCCGGCCGATTCCACGGCCTTCTGCAACTCCTTGATGTATGTCCGTCTGACGGTCTCGCTCTCGCCCTTGAGGCAGGGGACATCCGGATTCGTGGAGTGGTATGGAAATCCGGCACTGACTCCCTTGACTACGGCTCCGGCTTTGCTGTCTATGAAATCCCGGAAGCTCTCCACTTCCAGTACGGCCTTTCGAACGTCCTTAACACGGTAGACCACGACGGCACCGACCTGAATTGGATTGCCCTGCCCATCCACTACGGTCGTGGCGGGAACCTGCAGAGTGATTTCAGAGGTGGGGACCCGTATCAGCCTGCGTCCCACCGGGAAGACCCAGTGGATGCCTTCGGAGTCGATTGCACCACTGTAGGACCCAAAGCTGAGTACAACCACCCCTTCTCGCGGTTTGACGGTAATGAAGCCCTTTGCCACAACAACTGCCGCTATGACGACCCCGATTACTATGAATAAGAGAATCGTTGCGCCCATGTCTTTTCCACACTCTTCTTCTCACCGGAAGCATACGGCGGTACCGCGATCCCGGAGAGTCCGACTCAGAATCCGATCGCCGCACTCCCCCGAGCAGCAAAAACACTCGGAATAGATCCTCAGGAGGAAAGAGGACGGCAAAGCCGTCTTCACGTTAATAAAAAGTCACTCTTGTGCTGTTTCTGAGGGTAACTCACCGTCCGCGTAGCCGTCAATCCAAAAAAGTCTCGTTCGCGCTCGACCGATGACAGTGACAGTGGAGGGTTGGGGTCTTGCTTCTCGACTTTTTCCTATGCCGCCGAACACAAGCACCGACTCCGCTCGAAATACCTAATAACATCAAGTGTCCACGGCTTTCCAAAGCTACTTCTAGCGATGCCTAGTTTTCCCAAAACTACACTTGAACTCGGGATCACACTTCAGACAACCGTGAGGATTAAGGAAATCGAGACATTTTATGTCGGTAGTGCCCTTCACCATGTGGTCCGTCTGGAATTGACCGGACCCAATTATCGAATTCTTCCCAAAATAACCATCGAGTTCAACGAGACTCGCTTTCAGGCACCGGTGGTCAACTCCCATGTCACTGCACACATGCAGCACCCCGTCGTCGCAAGAGAGCACAATGCAGTTCGGAGTCTTATCGGCAAGTCCCAATATCTTCAAATCTGACGGGTCTCCGGGATTCTTCCTCGTATGAGAGAAGACCCGGGAAAGCCTAAGAGATCCCTGATAGCTATAGTAAAAGGCCATTGACTCCCTGTCGGTAATCAATGTCTCAATATGCTCACAGTTGTGGTCTTGACCGTAACAAGGATTCTTCGGCCGGTCGTACTGAGACTTATCTAATACGCACTCGTCGGAGTAGTATTCTGTGATGTAGTAAATGAGGTCAGTGCATTGGGGGTCGATAGTCTGCACGTGATAGATGTAGCAAGCATCGAGTATCGCACTTGTGTAACCTCTGTCGCTCACGCAAACATAACTCCCGGACTGTCTTGAATCTGCAGTATATCCTTAATATCAGCGAGAACCTCGTCAGAGAAGTCGTCCTTATGGTTTTCCAGGATGTCCTCAACGGTGCGCTTCTTGTCTCCGAGAAAGCCCCAGATGTCACAATCATTTGGATACTTGATCTCTCTATTGAGCGAATCTCTTATAATCGTGAAACGAAGCTCCCGGCCTTGAATGCGAGCTATGTCGTAAAGAGCATTCGCAAGAACGTCGATGCTTGCCTTACGCCTGTCAAGGATTTCTTGAGTTGGATCTACAGCAACATAATCAGGAAAGTCCGACTTCTGCCAAATCATTTCCGCTTCTTCGAACGGAATCAGAAAGTACTGAGCGAATTTCGTAGCTACATACTCGGGGAGCGCTGATCTATCCAGGATATCATCGTAGAAATTGAATCTCCAAAGCTCCACTGGCAGTTCTTCATCTCGGTGAAAAAGATAGTGCGCGAGTTCATGAAGCAGCGTGAACCTAATACGACTGGGCGGGGAGTCTTCGTTGACGCAAATAGCGGCGTCCCGGTCCGCGTTCATTAGAAAGCCGTCAAAACAGCCTTCACCTACGCGTATCGGTACAACCGGGAGGTTAAGTCCGTCAATCGCATCGAAAAGATCGTTCCCAAACCTCGACTGAAAAGTCTTCACCGCATCGATCACCGCTGAAATAACAAACTGGTAATCCCGGTAACCGTTGCCCGGTTGAGGAAGGCTGAACGGCTCTGGTTCCGGGAGAAACTCCCTCATGAGGAGAAAAGCGTTTTCCACTTCAGAAGCTATCGCTTGAGCCTCCTCGTTAACGTTTCGGAAGTGGAGCCGACACGGAACATAATCCCTCGACATGATCTGATAAGGGTTTACGTTGAGAGCGTCACATACACGGAAGAGTTCTTCAAGATCCGGTTCACGGGTCCCCTTGAAGATTCCTGATATGGAAGAAACGGACAGCTCAGTGAGTTCAGACAGAGTATACAGGGATCCTCCCTTACGCTCCATCTCGTGAGCAAGTCGCTCTCCTATCATTTGAGGTACGTCCTTCATGACGTCCCTTATTCCTTAACCGTTATTCGCCTTGCAAGAGATTAGCCTAAGAATACAGTAGGTTAACAATCTACGGTCGGTTGTCGGGTCCCCGCTCCAAACATGCTACCAACAGAATGATACCATCTTTTTGTACCCAGTGCACGTCAATCTGTCAGCCACAGGCCGATGCCGCCTTCATGGAATCCACCGTCTTATCCGTCTAATCCCCTCGGATCATTCCCTAACTTGGGAAGCTCTGCCAAAGGCCTCCTCGCCGGTAGGTTCGCCCTCTTCACTCGTGAATTCGTACCGTCTTGGCCGGGAAGGAACGCAGTCAATGAAGATCCAAGCACCGGCCAACGTCCCTTGAGGACGTTTACGGGCTCGTTTCCCTGGAAGGCAACATACCCGTACTTTCCGTAATGGGGCAGCTTGCGTCCCAGGCCTGGAATGGGTTTCATGTTGTCGGCAGCCACCCAGGTAAGCGGCTGGTCGGAGTTACCCGGATGTTCCGTGGTGAGTGCCACGGCGTGATCCGCACGGGGAACTAATCTGTCCGTTATGGTCACGCCTTCCGAACTGATCTTGACTTCCCGAGATGAGAGTGCGGCTGCGACGTCCTTCACAAAACGGTTCTCCCAACCCAGTACCATCACGGCCCGATCCGAAGGCAGTCGAGTCACCTCCGAGTCGAGCTTGACCTCAACCGAGTCCGGTCCTGCCGAGGTCCAACTCCGGGCAAGCTCCCGATAGGCTTCCAAGAGCCCGGCCTCAGCCCCGGAAGGGAGAACGATCAGCACATTTTGCGAGCCGAATGTCTTGGACAACGAGATGGGCGTTTCACCCGGTGCGAGCCTTCGAAACAGATCGAATTGCGGGTCGATGTCCACCCGTAGTGGTCTGTGAGGTACCTTGAGGCTGAACTCGATACGCTTATCTCCCATGACGACGCGGGCTAGGTGCGCTTCGGCTTGCCCCTCCATGGTTACGGCCACGGGGACCTTCAGCGCATACGCTTTGCCCGGTTGGATCTGCTCGAGTATGCCCGTCACACGGTACCCGTTTCCATCCGCCCTCCCCTGCACGCCCGTGAGTCTCAATTCCGGCGCTCCGGTCCTGGTCGTCCATTGATCGAACATTCGCTTCAGGTGCAGTCCCGACGCCTTTTCCAAGGCATTGCGGAGGTCCTTGTACGAAGCGGTTCGAAACTTGTAGTCACGGTAGAAATCTTGCAGGCCTCGGATGAACGCCTCATCGCCCAGCTCACGTCTCAGCATGTGGAAGAACATCAAGGCCTTGCCATACCCGACGGCCTGACTTGCCGAGCTGTGGCGGGCCCTGAAGTCTGTCAACGGAAAGTCCTTTTCGTGAGAGACATAGTCCCCATATCTCCGAAGCGTGTCCCGTCGGTAAACCTCCGCATCGCTCCGCTGTGCCCTGATGAGATGATCGGAAAGATACGCTGTGAGTCCTTCGGACCAGTTGCCCGTGTCGATGTCCGCGTACACGCCGTTTCCCCACCAGTTGTGGAGTATCTCGTGTGGATACGACGAGTGGAGAATAAAGGGAAAGCGGATGACTTTCGGCCCCAGCAACGTAAAGGACGGCATTCCGAATCCGGTCTCCCAGAAATTCTCTACGACCGCGAACTTCTTGTAGGGATACGGTCCGATAAGGTCGGAATACATGGCCAGGTACCGTTTCGCCGCATTGAGATACTTCCGGGCCAAAGCATCGTCTGCAGACCTCAGGAGGACTATGACTTCAACGGCTCCTGCGGTTTCTGCATACTCCGTGAACAACCCGGCCGTGAGGTACATCTCACTCTGCGGTTCAGGCGAGCTCCACTGCACTCGAGTCTCGCCGTCCTTTCGAACCATGGAGACTCGTTCACCTTGGCTCACCGCGTCCCACCGGTCCGGGAGGGTTGCCTCGATACTGAAGGTGACCCATGAATCATCGAAATGCGGATACCAGAACGAACTCCCGTCGAGATACACGCCTTCCCGGGAGATTGTCCCGGGGGTCGCCGTGGTACCGCCGGTCCGGTCCGTGCCGTGCGGCCTGACCGGGTGATTGATTGTGCCTCCATAGGTCAGGGTGAAGGTCTTCACCCCGACCGCCGGCGTGACTCTGTAGGACTCGACGGGCACGCTCGTCCGCTCCTCGGCCTCACGCACGACGGTCACTCCGGGAGTAGTGCACACAGGATTGAGGCCTTGATGAAGCCTGAATCGGATGTCCCGACCGAGCACGTCGGGAACGGTGATCGTGTCCCTTGCGGAAAGACTGTTCGCGCCGGGCAGTATCTCAACGCTGAGATTGTGTTTCACCAAAGGTGCGCGGGACTCGGAAGCGTAGGATCGGCAGGCATGGGCCTGCATGAGGACAAGAGCAAACACAACGGGGACTGTGAAACGAAATGATTTCATTGTATTCTGATGAGAGTTCTCGTGACGTGTACCGAGGTCCGGGTTTGTTCGTGCCGTTTGCCTAAGCATTGCGAATGACCTATCGTAAGGTTGCACACCTCGGTTGTCGGAGTCAATGTGCTCAAAGGAAGCCGGCCTTCAACTGAAAATCCCCCCTGTCCCCCCCTTTTTCTAAGGGGGGAACTTTGGCCCGGAGTGGTCGTGGTTTTTTTCATATTTCTTTGTGACCGAGAGGTCATGGCCGTTCGCTGGAATGTGTGACCGAACTTATGAAACGGAGCACTAAGAATCTGTGAAGTCGAAGGAAGAGACTGATGGAAGGACATAGACAAATGATACGAACAAGACTAATCGACACCGCAATTATTGTAGTTTTGTGTCTTTTCCTCGTTGGCACGGGCTTAGCTGCCGACCAGGACCGGAACTGGCCCAGGAAAGTCACCATCGCGGGAAACCACGTCGTGGTGCATCAGCCGCAGATCGATGAATGGAAGGACTACGCGGTAATCGAGGCAAGAATGGTGGTGGAAATCACACCGAAAGGCTCCAAGAAGCCGGTACTAGGGGCGGTCCGGCTCACCGCCGACACGGACACGGACCTCGACACGCGCGTGGTTAAGCTCTCCAACGTCAAAGTTACCGAGGTCAACTTCCCCGCTTTGGACGAACAGGCAGCTGAGAAGATGACGCGGTTCGTGCAGGAGAGCATTCCCACGAACCTCGGGGAAGTCTCGGTAGATAGCATATTGGCCAACGTAAAA
Organism: Desulfomonilaceae bacterium; assembly: GCA_963675835.2. Classification (GTDB taxonomy): domain Bacteria; phylum Desulfobacterota; class Desulfomonilia; order Desulfomonilales; family Desulfomonilaceae; genus JAVHLK01. The sequence continues at coordinate 94,256 of CAXXIU010000023.1, read as the reverse complement.
CGCTCCAAAGAAGCGGATCGAACGCTCCAAGAGGTAGCCGAACCGCCTCGGATCGTTGTCGCGCAAAGCCCGGCAATCCTGGTCCAGTTTGACGGCGATCCCGTCATGTATCCCATCGACGGGACGGATCTGAAATACGCGGTGAACACCAACTGGCCGGTATTCATCGACACGAAGGCCAAGGCCTATTATCTGCTTAACGGTCAACAGTGGCTCACCGCCGAGGACCTTGAGCAGGGGCCGTGGATTGAGGTACGAAAGCTCCCCGATGACTTCTCACGCCTGCCGAAAGACGACAACTGGTCCGACGTGCGGAAAAGAATTCCTCCCAAGAGAAACACCGGAACGGAAATTCCCACGGTGTACGTATCAACCGAACCCGCTGAGTTGATCGTCATCGACGGGAAACCGCAGCTTGCCGTTATCAAAGGCACAGATCTCTCGGAAGTGACCAATGCAAGTAACCCATTGTTCTTCTACCCGAAAGACCGCAATTACTATTTCCTGGTGTCGGGCCGCTGGTTCAGAGCAACGGACCTCCATGGGTCCTGGAAGGCAGTGGGCAAGAACTTGCCGGAAGAATTCGCCAAGATCCCTGATGACGGATCCCGTGAAGACGTCCTTGCTTCGGTTCCGGGAACCGCCCAGGCTCAAGAGGCTTTGATCCAGGCGTCCATACCCCGAAAGGCCGTTGTCAAGAGAAAAAAAGCAAAGCTCGTGGTCAAGTACAGCGGCAAACCCGTGTTCAAACCCATTAAGGGTACGTCGCTGCAGTATGCGCTCAACACGCCCACCGACGTTATCCAGGTTGGTACCGCGTATTACGCATGCGTCAACGGCGTCTGGTTCGTCTCGGGTTCGCCGGAAGGCCCGTGGGTCGTCGCGGACACCATCCCCGCTGAGATCTATCGGATTCCGCCTTCTTCACCCGTGTATCGCACTTCTTACGTGTATGTGTACGGTTCGGACCAGGACGAAGTGGAGTTCGGTTATACTTCGGGATACCTTGGATGCTACGAGTCATACGGGACGGTCGTGTATGGTACCGGGTTCTATTACACGCCGTACCTTTGGCCGGGATTTCGCCCGGTCTTCTGGCCTCGCCCGTACTCCTATGGATGCGCAGCGTACTACAATCCGTTTACCGGCGGCTTTGTGAGAGCCGGGGCATTCTACGGCCCCTACAGAGGTATAGGCCGTGGCGCGGTTTACAATCCATGGACCGGAACGTACGCTCGAGGAACCGTTGTCTGGGGACCGGGCGGAGCGGCCTGGGCGGGAATCGCGTATACTCCCGCCACTGGCTGGATTGCAGGCGCGGGCTCCACCTTAGGGCACTCCTCCCGCGTTGCGCCGGTCAGTCCGTATGCCCGCTGGGGCTCTACCGCTACCGCCCTCAGTGCGGCAGGTGCAATGGGAGCATTGACCACACGGGACAGATTGAGACCACCGGCGGCTCTCGGCAGGGGCCCGGCCGGCGCTGACCGGATGCGCGCGTTGACCGGCACGCGACGTGATAATCTCTTTGTGGGCAGAGACGGAAACATCTACCGTCGGTCGGGCAGGGACGGATGGCAACGGTACACCAATCGGAGGAATTGGAAACCCGTGAGTCCGGGTAGAGACCGGCCTGCTGCAACAGGCCTCCGTGAAAGGGCCGGATCCGTCGGCCTGCAACCGGGTGGAGGCAGGCAAGCCGAGTTGCAGAGACTCATGGAGCGAGGTAGGAGACTGCAGAGAGCGCAAGACGAGAGACTAAGGCAGGTGCCGAGGACCGGCACTTTCCAACAAAGAAGCTACGGGAGCCGTGGTCAGGTCTTAGACTCACTCAACAGAGATTTCTCAGCACGCAATAGGGGCTACCAGAGAATAAACCGGAGCGGATCCTATCGACAGTTCTCTGCCCCAGGGGCATTTCGCAGCGGGAGAGACGGCATGAGAAGAGACGGCTTCCGGGGTGGGGGCTTTCGAGGAGGCGGTTTTCACGGCCGCGGCAGAAGACGATAGCTTCGTTGCCGTAGCCGAGTGCTCGGATTCATAGATGCGGACTCATATTCTTGGATGCACCTCGCAGTCAGCCGCGGCCACAGTAGGGGCACCCCCCTGTGGGTGCCCGGGGCGGGCGTCCCGCCGTCTCCCCGGCGTAGGCCGGGGCCCGGGACAAGAAGGCCGGCTCCCGGCCTGCACCGGGAAGACGAAATCCAACACGCGACCGTACTAATGAATCAGTATACTTATAAAGCGAGAAAAGCCATGAAACAACGACGACCTGTAGTACTGGGGTTCACCCTCACTCTTGTAATGTGTGCCGTGACGGGCCTTGCCGGCTCGGGCGTCGAGCTGTCAACAGGTCAGACGGTATATGTCCCGATCTACTCGCACATCTACGCGGGGCCCAAGAGCCGTCCCATCAATCTTGCCGCAACATTCAGCATACGCAATACCGATCCGGAGCATTGGATATCGGTTGAGTCGGTGCAATATCACAGATCCGACGGTAAGCTGATTAAGGACTACCTTACCAAGCCCATGCGACTTGCGCCGCTCTCGGCAGACCGTTTCATAGTCAAGGAAGCGGATACCACAGGTGGATCCGGCGCTAACTTCATAGTCATATGGAAGGCCGATACCCAGGTCAGCGCACCGATCATGCAGGGGGTGATGGTCTCGACCCGTTCGCAACTGGGGATCTCCTTCGTCACCCAAGGCAGGGCCGTTCGGGAAACGTCACGTTGACGCAGATCCGCCGGTATGGGCACGCGCGATCAAGAAAGCGTTTCATGCGACAACGCGTACGCGTCAAGTGTCTTGGCACGCAATCTCCGGGTATGCGGCGAACTCTTTGGTTCGGCTGCGCGCGACGGTCCGGAAATCCAACTTGTTTCGGCGGGAAAGTGCGTTGGTATCAGCTCTCGTCCAACAATCGGCGAATCGTCTTGAGCATCTCGGTCGTCGTAAACGGTTTCGAGAGAAATGCCCGGGCTCCTTTTTTCAACGTGTCTCGCGTGAAATTGTCGGCGGCGAAGCCACTGATGAGAATGACCTTTGCCTTTCGATCAATCTTTAAGAGTTCCTCGAGGCACTCCCTTCCCCCCATATAGGGCATGACAAGGTTGAGGATCACCAACTCTATGTCACGTTTCCCGTTCCGATAAACCTCCAAAGCATCTTGGCCGCTCTCCGCCGTAAGAATGGTGTATCCGGCCCCCGAAAGAATCCTGGTGGCCAGATCCCTTATGGATTCTTCGTCATCTACGAGTAGAATAGTCTCCCCGTCACCCCCTGTGACTGCCTCCAGTTCTTCTGCGGATGGTTCCGTCTCTTTCTCGATCGCCGGAAAGTACATCTCGAAAGTAGTGCCGAGTCCGGGTTCGCTGTAGCACTGGATATGACCTCCGCATCTTGTCACAATCCCGTACACGATAGCCAGCCCAAGCCCGGTTCCCATCCCAGCCTCTTTCGTGGTGAAGAAGGGCTCGAAGACGTGCTCTCGGACTTCCCTTTCCATCCCGTGCCCCGTGTCTGAGACTCTCAGCACTACGTATTCACCCGGATCGCCCTTGAGATGGGTCTTGATATGTTCCTCATCCAAGACGACGTTCTCTGTTTCCAAGGCAAGTGTGCCGCCTTCACCTCGGGACATGGCATGTTGAGCGTTGACGGCCAAGTTCATGAGTACTTGCTCTATCTCTGCAGGGTCTGCATCAATCCATTTCAGGTCATCAGCCAGACGCAGATCGATCACGATCATCTTCGAAATGGTTCGCTCCAAGAATTTCTTGAACTGTCCCACTTCGAGGCTCAAGTTTATGGGCCTAGGTCTGGATTCGACCTTTCTGGTAAACGTGAGGATTCGTCTCACCAGGTCGGCCCCTTTCTCAGCCGTTGCCGCTATCCTTCTGATGTCTTCGTCATCCGTGGCCGGTTCGGTTTTGGACGAAAGAAGCAGTTCGGAGTAGCCGAGGATGATAGTCAAGAGGTTGTTGAAATCATGCGCTATGCCGCCTGCCAGAGTGCCGAACGACTCCATCTTCTGAGCACGAAAGAGCTGGGATCTTAAAGAATTCTCCTCACTGAGGTCCCTTTCGAAACTGAGAATCACCGGTACCCCTTGAAACGCCGTCTTTGCCATCCAAATCGAGACATCTATGGTTTGACCGTTCTTTTTCACTCCTTTCGCTTCTTGCCGATAGGGGACCGACATGCCCTCCAAGTCGCTCATCAGAAGACTCTTGATCGCCTTTCCCGATTCGGGCTCATACAGATCCGTGACGTGTAATTCCAAGATCTCCTGCTCACTCTCGTAACCAAACATGCGTAGCACCGCCGGGTTGACGTATTGGCGTCTTCCTTCACGGAAGATGGTGATGCCAATGGGAGAAAACTCCATCAGGGTTCGGAATCTCTCTTCGGATTCCTTCAGATCTTCTTCCGCCTTCCTTCGCCGTACAACCTCTTTGAGATCCTTTTCATTGGCTCGACGTAGCCGCAAGGTGCGTTCCTTCACCTCACGTTTGAGGCGCTCATTGACTTTGCGCAGTGCCCCTTGCTCCTGTTTCAACTCCGTCAACTCGATGTCGTAAGGTCTACGAAGACCCGTCTCGGTCGCCGCCACGAATATCATGAAGAATGAGATGATCTTGAAACAGTCGGCAATGAGATTGCGTGACCAGTGGCCTGTAACGCTGAATAGGAAAGTCATTTCCGAACAGATGGAGAAGATTATCGACAGAACCATGAGCCGCGGCACGCCCTCGTAGAACTGGTCTCGGTGTTTGAGAAGCATGCCTATCGAGGCCAAGAAAATGAAACAAATTGTGTAGTCACTTGTCGCTTTAAACTGTGTTGGACCGATTCCTTCCACGTGACCCTGAAGGAAGGTCTTCCAGCAGAAGATTGTCCCAAGAATCGATGCGGCGATCAGCAACAATGCAGCGAAAACTACGACCAATCTGGGGTTCCGACCCACGAATAGTGGAGCTGCGAGCCACGAAATGCTTTCCAGGTATCTGGACGCAATCCAAGGCTGCTCCGCCATATGAGAACCCCGGACGGGAAAAAGCCCCATCTCCTTGCCGGCCAAGGCGTGCAGGAAATCAGAACCGGCCACGATGAGATAGGCGATGCAAAGGACAAGGAAATAGTTGTTCTTCACGAAAGCGCGTGAGTTCCATATGACGAAGAAGATCGAAATGGCGATTACTGTCATCAATCACCCGGTTGTAGGTTCGTACGATTTTCCGTAATCGGTGAGTAAGGCGTTGATGGATTGGACAATACCGCGGACGGCGCAGCCCTCACGTTCGATCGAAAGAATGTTTCAATTCTTCGACCCACACAGGCCTATTCCTTTGTTCACGCATTGCTCTCGCGGCAGGGCTCAATTTCGTGGTACTTCTTCGACGTTGCAATTCCGGGAAACCGCGCGTAGACTACCGTTGGCGAGTCACGACCCCAAGAGGGGCGGAGGCTTAAGAAGGGGGATTCTCAAGGTCCATCACTATAAACAACTCATCGAGGCCTCTACCAAAGATTTCGGCAGTTCCTATTATGCCTTTTCCGAATATGCGTGAGCAGGTTACGACAGCGTGGTGTCCTGCCGGTTTCCGCCGAGATCCTTGGCCAGGTATGAGGCTCCCTTTCTAGTCCAGCGGCGATCGCTAAATTGAACATCGAATGTCGTTACATTTTAAGATTAGCGAGCGGTACGCCAGTGTCAAGCGAATTATGCCCGAACGTGTCATTAATTTATCGGTAACTGAAAGAATACGTCGGATGATGACGTTGCGCGGATTTCGTTCCGTGAACGCTGCAGCAAAGTCCGTCGGCTTGAATTCATCAACATTACAGAGCGTCCTGTCGAGAAACTCCATTAGCCGAAAAACTGCCGAGATAATCGCTGATCGGTGGGGTTTTTCGGCAGACTGGATAGAACGAGGATGGGGACCGATGTGGCCGGAAGCCGAACACGAGCCTAGAAGCACCTCGGTCGAAGCGTTCCCGATTTTGCGGTCGGGGCCGGGCCGGGGGGTGCGGTGCGGTGCCCGGAAACCCATATGGGAATCGGTGAGGGAGCGCGTACGTGAGCTCTGGAGACACTCGGAAATCGGCTCGTTCTCCAGATTTGCCCAAGCGTGCGAAGTCAACCTGGAGCGATTGGAGGAGATCCTGGAAAACGAGGAAATCGACGAAGAGACGGCCGAGAGGCTCGCCAGGACATTCAATGTGGAATACGAGTGGGTGAGGCTCGGAAAAGGGCCCTTCCAGAAACAGAGGGCCGATGCTGAGTGCCGGGTCGAGTTCGACCGGGAGGCGGCGGCCGACTCTGTGTCGGACCACTTCAGACAGTGTAACCCTGCTACGCATTACGAGTTTATCCATGTTAGAAAAGCCAACGCCACTGTCGGCCCACGTGGAGAGACATTCTTGGAGGAGACTTTCGCGTGTGAGCGGTACGCGTTCAGCGCCGACTGGATAAGAAGTATCGGAGCAATCCCGGACCGTGTGGTGCTTTTGGATGTGGAGGGGGATTCGATGACTCCCGTACTCCGGAAGGGGGATACGGTCCTGATCGATCTAAACCGCACCCGATTCAAGGAGGGCGGGCTGTTCGCATTGGAAATCGGCGAAGCACTTCTTGTAAAGCAATTACAGATCATTACCGGAAGAATGGGCCCACAAATACGGGTCATCTCGGTGAACCCCTGGTATCAGACCTGGGAATGTGGGCCCGAGGATATTCGAATACTGGGAGAAGTCTTGTGGATTGGCAGGACGCTGCCCTGATGATTCCAAGAAGAACGTAGCGCAGCCTTCGGCCGCAACCAAAAGAACATCACCACAGAGGCGCAGAGCGGTTAGAACCGCAACCAACCGGCGATTGCCGGCATGGGCGTCACGCACGAGCTTGGATTTCGCAAGTACCACCGTACTGCGCAGGGGACCCGGCCGTTGCTCCCAGGTCCCAGACGCCGGGCGCAACCAAACCGAAATTCAGGAGCCAATTTCCGAAGAAATCTTCGCGGTACTATGAGAAAACGAGGATTAGTAGTACAGAGAACACGGAGAAGACCACGTCCTGATGCTGCTTTTTTCGAGAATTCTTCGCTGCACGACAAGAATTTGAGGGTTAGTAGTATAGGGTTTCCATAGCCGGCCTCTTGCTCTTCATCCGAAGGAACCCTTGATCGGAGTCCGGGGAAGGTAGAATTGACGGCTCCCAACTTGTGGTCGAATCCGCGAAGCAGTGTATCTCCTAAGTTGACACCCGTGGGTCTTGAGAGGGAAAAGATTCTTCCTTCAAAGCGTACCCGGAGTCCTGCGGGGTCGTACTCAAGACTATTCTTCCACGCTTGCCGAGAATTCCGCCTTCAGAGCATCGTCGTCGGTAAAGAGTCGCTTCAAGGACAACCCCACCAGCATCATGCTCCCAATGGCCACGGCCGATGTAATCATAAGCATCACCACGATCTGATACCTGACCGCCGCCACGGGGTCTACCCCTCCGAGGATTTGACCCGTCATCATGCCGGGGATGCTCACCAAGCCGACCACCATGAGGGAATTGATGGTCGGGGTCATTCCCGATCGAAGAGCCTCCCGAGCACTATCTCGAACGGCCTCCCACGGTGTGGCGCCCAGTGCCAAAAGCGCTTCCACTTCCGCTCTCCGGGACCTGACCTCCGCGTAGAGTCTGTCCAGTGAGAGCGCTATTCCGGTGACGGCGTTTCCGAGTATCATGCCCGCGATGGGGATGACGATTCGTGCCGTGTACCATGGTTCGGCCCGTATGATGACCGCTGACACGATGATCAGGACCAAGTAGGTGCTCGCAGCAAGTGAGAGAAACCCCAACACAATGGGAAATTTCGGAACATTGGGGGTACGGCGCACGGCTGTCTGGGCCGCAATCGCGCACATGACTGCGATTATGAGCATGACCGGTTCCGGCCTGTCCACCGCGAAGATCCACCGAAGTGCGTACCCGATGAGTCCCAATTGAACGACGCATCGGAAGGTCCCCCACGCGAGGGATCCGGTGAGTCCCAATCGGAAAGCCGCGGACACGCCCGCGGTCACGAGTACGAGGAGTGCGGTGAAGAGCAGTTGAACATTGGAAATGGGAACTACGGCGTGATTCATGACGCTACTCTCCAATGGCCTAGTACGGGGTTGCGTAAGTTCGGTCGCATATTCCGTGCACTGGTGGAACAGGCAGCCGGCCTGTCTCTCCAGACCGTGTGGCGGCCCGTGCCCGCAAGACAGGAATTCCCAGGCAGATCGATCCCTGAGCATGTCCCATATCTTCTTGCCGGCAACCGTAAAGATCGGCTGACAATTGGTCAATAGGTTCGAGTTGCTGACCGGCTAGAGCCCCGAAGGGCTGACCTTGAATAGCCACGGGTTTTCAACCCGTGGAAAGCATCCACACAATTCTTTGGATCGGCCCTGAAGGGGCCGACCAACCACGGTGTCTCCCAATGCGGAGCCCTGTTCGTGGACCCCTTCAGGGTCCATAACTATATGTTATTGTTAACCGGCTCCATGGGTTGAAACCCATGGCTATTAACAGTTTGCCCCTTCAGGGCATGCGCCCGGTTGCCGGCCGCCCAACCCGATATGTTACCATATTTCCACTACTGTGTACTTGGGTCCCGGCAAATGCCTGCCCCGTCAGAGTAGCACCTCCCGCCCGGGGAGAAGGTTTCGCACGGATTCGTCGTGAGTCACGCCGACGATGCCTCTCTTGGGCAAGGAGACCCACTCACTCAAGAGTTGGGCCATGGCTGCCCTGCCGGCAGGGTCGAGAGCGGCAGTAGGTTCATCCAGAAGGAGGATGTCCGGATTCAGCAGAAGTGCCCGCACCAACGCCACCCGCGACGCCTCACCCACGGAAATCACCATCGCGTCCCGGTCAAGTATTTCCTCAGGCAGAAGCAGACGTGTCAGATACTGTGTCGCCTCCTCCATGTCGAGTTTCAACGAACGCCTCAGTGAAAGGGTAAACGGTCGTGACAGATTCGATCGGACCGTTCCTCGGAACATCACGGCCCTCTGGTGGAGGTACTGTACCCGAGAACGCCACCGAGCAGGCGACACTTCCTTCCATGGCGCGGTGCACAATCGCATTTCCCCGCCGGCAGCGGGCAAGAGCCGGGCCAAGGTCTTGAGTATGGTGGTTTTTCCCGAGCCGGAGGGTCCGGTAATCCACACCGCTGAAGAACTCTCCAAGGTGAATGAGACGGCGGGGACCGTGAGGCCCGGTCCGCCGGCGATGCGGAGATTATCAACATCAAGCAGCGGCTGCAGCCTTTCAGTCGGCATGGCATCCTATGAACGGCCTGAAAGGCTTTTCAGCGTAGTCATGCAGTGTTTCAGGCACGATCATTTCCGCAGCCGTTCCTCGTTTTCCAGGTACCACAGATACGTGGCCGCGAGTCCTTGCCGAAAAGTCATGGTCGGCCGCCACCCGAGGTCATTGAGTCGACCGACGTCCAGGAGCTTCCTGGGCGTGCCGTCGGGCATGGTGGTATTGAAACGGATCTCACCCTTATACTCCACTACTTCTTTGGTGGTCAGAGCGAGTTCCCGGATGGTCATATCGACCCCTGTGCCGATGTTGATGATTTCACCGGAATCATAATTCTCCATGAGAAACACGCACGCGTCGGCCAAATCGTCAACGTGGAGGAACTCCCGACGGGCCTCGCCGGTTCCCCAGACTTCGACGAACTCCCTGCCCGCCATCTTCGCTTCGTGGGTCTTTCTCAGCAGTGCCGGGACTACATGCGAATTCTCCAGATCGAAATTGTCGTTCGGTCCATACAGGTTGGTCGGCATGACTGAAATGAAGTTGGTTCCGTACTGACGATTATACGATTGAGCCATGATGATGCCGGCGATCTTTGCTACCGCGTACGGTTCATTGGTCGGTTCCAAAGGACCCGAGAGGAGATATTCTTCCTTGATGGGTTGGGCTGCGAACTTGGGATAGATGCATGAACTGCCGAGCAAGAGCAATTTCTCGACCCCGCATTCGTACGCCGCCTGAAGCACGTTGGTTTGTATCGCAAGATTGCTGTAGATAAAATCCGCGGGATAGCTGCTGTTGGCCTTGATTCCTCCGACCTTTGCGGCTGCGAGAATCACCCATTGAGGCTTCATCTCATCCAGGAGTCGGCGAACCGAGGACTGTTCACACAAGTCGATATGCGGGACGGGGCCTATCTCCACAGGGTAATGGTCTCTTTGAAGTCGCCGAACAATTGCCGAACCGACCATGCCCGTGTACCCGGCAACAAAAACCGTGGGTTTGCTTCGGTGATTCGTCATCATGAAAAACCGGCTGTACGGCACAGCCGCTCCTTTTCAGCTTCTCTGAGGTCCGTAACGACCATCTTCTTCACGAGTTCATCGAACGAGACACGAGGTTGCCAGCCGAGAACTTCCCGGGCCTTTCCGGCATCACCAAGGAGTTCATCCACTTCCGTGGGCCGGAAGTACCGAGGATCGACGGCGACGAGGGACTTGCCCGTGTCTTCGTCGATGCCCTTTTCGTCAACTCCTTCGCCTTCCCAGCGTATGAAGATTCCGACTTCCTTGAAGGCCCGCTCGACGAATTCCCGCACTGAATGGTTCTCCCCTGTTGCCACCACGAAGTCGTCGGGTTGATCGTGCTGGAGAATCAGCCACATGGCTTCCGCATAGTCTGCGGCATAGCCCCAATCTCGTTTGGCGTCGAGGTTTCCCAGGTAGAGTACGTCCTGCATTTCCAGCTTAATCCGCGCCACGGCGCGGGTTATTTTCCTGGTAACGAACGTTTCTCCCCGCATTGGCGATTCATGATTGAACAAGATGCCGTTGGATGCGAAAAAACCGTATGCCTCCCTGTAGTTCCTGACGATCCAATATCCGTAGAGCTTGGCTACGGCATAGGGGCTTCGAGGATAAAACGGAGTGGTTTCACTCTGAGGACTTTCCTGAACCTTACCGAACAACTCGCTGGTCGATGCCTGATAAAACCGGACTTTCTCGCCAAGATTCAAGATGCGCACGGCTTCCAGCAGACGCAACGTGCCCAACGCGTCCGCGTTTGCCGTGTACTCGGGCGTCTCGAAAGAAACTTTTACGTGACTCTGTGCCGCGAGATTGTAAATCTCCGTGGGTTGAAACTGCTGAATGATACGGATGAGGTTCGTGGAATCCGTTGTATCGCCATATTCCAACGACAGTCGGCGATCTTCCACGTGGGGATCCTGGTACAAGGGGTCGATTCGTTGCGTGTTGATGAGCGAACTTCGTCGTTTGACTCCGCACACCTCGTAACCCTTCTTCAGGAGAAACTCCGCCAGGTAAGCGCCGTCCTGCCCGGTTACTCCCGTCACCAGAGCACGCTTCGTGGAATCCGTTGTATCGCCATATTCCAACGACAGTCGGCGATCTTCCACGTGGGGATCCTGGTACAAGGGGTCGATTCGTTGCGTGTTGATGAGCGAACTTCGTCGTTCCCAAGATCAGCGAAACCCTATGGTACATCGCCTCCTTTGACTCTTCTCGTTGAAGTGCCCACGGGATCAATGGATCTGGAGCTTTCGCCACCAGTTTGATCGTCTCACAAACAACTTTTCTGATCCTGCCCAACTGCCATTTTCCCAATTTAGCCTCCCGCATTCTCGCAGCGTGTCAGTCCAAGAATCATGCTCAAACTCCGCCAGGTAAGCGCCGTCCTGCCCGGTTACTCCCGTCACCAGAGCACGCTTTTCAGAACTCCAATTCATTCGGTGATTCCTCAATAGTCACTATGATGAGGTCCGGACGTGTCGCCGCGTCTGAAGGTCACTTCTCGCGCCGTTGAAGAGCAGATAATACGGCGCATCCTTCTCGCGCCGAGCCCCCGGAACTCCCATACCGGGAGTGACGCAGCCTTGATCAACATTCCGTAAGTACAGTAGAAAAACTATACATAACCATATCACCATCCTCCAGGGCGGTCAAGCGAGCTCGTGTCGGGCCTCAACGTCATTGGTCTTTGACTACCTGTCCGATTTCATTTGTGATTTTGCCGGTTCTTTGTCATTGTGGAAAAGGAATGTCTTTGAGATACATGAGTCATGAAACCTACGGAAACAACTGAGACAAGAAAAGTCTCGATGATAACCTATAACAACGCACAGATTCTCGACGTTACCGGGCCCCTTGAAGTATTTGCGATGGCAAACAAGTACATCGCCGACGAAAGGACTCAGGATCGGAGTGCTTATCACATTGAGATCGCCGCTGAAGAGCCGGGACCGGTTGCCATGTCATCGGGAGTTCGGATTGTTGCGGACCGTTCCTGGGCTTCGGAACTGACTGACGTGGACACGCTTCTGGTATCGGGCGGAGTCGGTGCGTACGAAGCCTCTCGAAACAAAGCGCTGCAAAAGGTACTCCGTGAACAGGAAACGTCTGCAAGGAGGATTGCAGCCGTCTGCACGGGTTCGTTCATTCTTGCCGAGGCGGGCCTGCTTGACGGAAGGCAGGCCGTGACACATTGGATGGCCTGTGAGCGGTTTGCATACGAATACCCCGCGGTCCGTGTCGAGCCCGACAAGATATTCGTCCGCGACGGGCATATCTACAGTTCCGCCGGCGTCACCGCGGGAATAGACCTTGCCCTTGCACTGGTGGAAGAAGACTACGGGCGGAAGGTCAGTCTCAAGGCGGCAAAAGCCCTTGTTGTCTTCATGAAGCGACAGGGAGGCCAATCACAGTTCAGCAGCCGGCTCCGTGCCCAGGCGGTTACGGAAGGACTTCTTCAAGGTCTGCCCGAATGGATTGCCGAAAATCCGTGCAGCGATCTATCGGTCGAAAAACTGGCCGAGAGAGCGGCAATGAGTGAACGAAATTTCTCCAGGGTGTTCACAAGGGAAACCGGCATGCCTCCTGCGCGGTTTGTCGAAAGTGTCCGAATCGACCGTGCGCGTTATTACCTGGAAAACGACTCCCTTTCTCTCGAAAAGGTTGCCGAGAAAAGTGGCTTTGGAACTGCCGAACGTATGAGACGTACGTTCCTGAGACACATCGGAGTGCTTCCCGGAGCGTACAGAAAGCGGTTCGGGATTTAGCCATGTTACCGTAAGGAGATGTTTGTGAAAACACAGAAGATGGAACAAGGAGCAGACCGAGCATTAGGGTCCAACCTGTACTGTGCTGAGAGCGTTCTACTCGGTGCGGCAGAAGGGCTGAACGTAGAATCGCCGTTTATCCCTCGAATCGCCACGGGTTTCTGCAGCGGTTTGTCCCGTACCTGTGGGACATGTGGAGCAGTCAACGGAGGAATCATGGCTCTGGGACTGATATTCGGCAGGGATGATGGAGAAACGCCTCCCGACGCCACGTACGAGAAGATTCAGGTCTTCTTGAAACGGTTCGAAGAAACCTACGGCTCGTGCAACTGCCGGGAACTCACCGGGTGCGACTTGAGTACTGAAGAAGGACACAGGCAATACCTTGACAAAGGAATGTGGGAGCGATGTCAAGATCTCACGAGGAAAGCCGTTTCACTGGTCGCGGAAGTCGCAGAGGGTGAGGATCGACCGGCATCCGAGTAAACACAAGTTCCTCGGCCGTGAATGTTCCGACTTCCCATGCGACTACCTGCATCCCTACGCGGACAGGGCACGGATGGTTCCGCACAATACCAAGGTGTTCAACCTGTGCTTGATGAGAAAGATGGAATTGGACTCGTGCGTACAAGACAAGGCACGAAACGTGCGGGACACGTAGTTCTGGGAGAACCGGCAATGCCGGCTCCCATTTGGGAATGTGACGAGTTACCTCACAGGTTACCGGTGATCGAGAAGGGTATCATCCTTCCGAATCTTCAATCGGATCGCGATTCACAAGTTCGTCATCTTCTTGCAGCGCTTTTCTCAGAACAGCAACCACCCAACGGTTCCGAGAGGTGAACTTCGTCTCCACGACCGCCTCGTCAATGCGTTTGATTTCAGTGGGGCTCAGTTCCACCTTCAGATGGTGATTGTGTGGGGGCGCGATGACTTCACCGGATTCCAGTGCGTTCAGGATTGCGTCTCGAATGGTACTCAGGACGTTGCCGGGCCCCACTCGGGACCGGATTTGCTGGTACATGTCGTCAGAAACCCGTATCGTTACGGAACGCTCGTTTTTCTCAAGCGGCTTTTTCATACAACTAACAGTAGCGCCCCATAGTCGGGGGTGCAAGTCTTTTTGAAAGGAAATATTTGCCCTCTTTTTGCAGCGATAGGAAATGCAGAAAACGGCTCGGAAGTGGGATAGGCGATACCTATACCTTGTCAACGGGACTCGGCCTTAACCTCTTGATACCTCCATGAATCGCCTTCCCTTCCCTCCTTATGGTAAATAAAGCTTACAGCAGGAGCGCTACGCGATCTTCATTTGACAGCGAACCCGCACAAGTCTACAAATTGGTAGCGGGATTCACAAATACGACAGCGATTCCGACTTTCGCCGGCATGGCAATAAGGAGGCTTGATGACTGGTACAGATTCGCGGATTGCCGTAGTGGGAGCAGGTGCCATCGGCGGCATCACGGCCGCCGTGCTCGCTCGAGCAGGCTTTGACGTCGAGGTTGTCTGCAAGCATCAGGATACGGTAGATCGAGCAGTCGGCCCCGGTCTCCATGTCTTCGGCGTCATGGGCGATTTCAGAGTGCCGGTCAAGGCCGTAAAGAGCATAACCAACCTTTCGGGGGCAAAGGATGTGGTGTTCTTGGCCGTGAAGGCTGCGGATGCAGTGCCGGCCGCCGAGGAACTGCTCCAATTTCTCGACGATAACTCGATCCTGGTGTCCCTGCAGAACGGCATCTGTGAAGACGCGCTGGCGCATGTTGTCGGCCGCGGACGAGTCATCGGTTGCGTCGTGGGCTGGGGAGCCACCATGCACGGACCGGCCGAGCTGGAAATGACATCGAGCGGGGAGTTTGTCGTCGGCAACATCGACCATCGCGACGACGTGCATTTGCCTGCCGTCAAGCACATGCTCGACACCATAGTACCTACCCGCATTTCAGAAAACATCATGGGCGAGTTGTACGCCAAACTAATCATCAATTCCTGTATCAATTCATTGGGCGCGCTGACCGGCCTCCACCTGGGCCGTATGCTCGCCATAAGAAAGGTAAGAGAGATATTCTTCGAGATCATGCGCGAGGCAATGGCAACGGCAGAGGCTATGCACATCAAGGTTGAGGCCGGCGGAGGAGGAAAGCTCGATTACTACGAATTCTTGGCTCCCGGCGGCATACTCTCCGCGCTGAAGCGGCACTTGATCGTACGAATCATCGGTTTCAAGTATCGCCGCCTGAAGTCGTCCAGTCTCCAGTCTCTCGAACGGGGTAGACGGACGGAAATCGAGTATCTTAACGGCTACATCTGCGATCGCGCGCGGGAACACGGAGTCCCGACCCCCATGAACGACGCACTTGTTGCGATGATACGAGAAATCGAGACCGGTTCCCGAAAAATCACCCCGGACAATATCAATGAGCCGGTCTTTGCCCCCATGTGACGGCCTCCCCGCGTTCCGCAGGGTAACCGTATGCTGCCATGTCGGGTGCCGGCAAGAACAAGATCCGGGCACGGAGGCCCAGGCCACGAAGGACTGTCATGAAGCTGAGTCTTAAACGTGGGGCGGGCGTCCCTGCCCGCCGTCTCCCCGGCGCAGGCCGGGGTCCAGGAGAAAAAACTGGTTCCCGGCCTACGCCGGGAAGACGGCTCAGCTTGTGCGACCGTATTCACTCCATGAACCGTTAAGTGTCTCCGAGAATGCGCCACCGGCTTTAGGCCGAGGAGTACTAAGCTCTGATGCATTAACTGTCAAAAAACACCTTGAACGCTTTTCGGCACATCCACACATCGTCTTTGGAAGTAACTTCCAGCGGCGAGTGCATTCCCAGAACCGGCGGACCGCAATCGATGACTTCCATACCAAGGTTGGCAACAAATTTGGATACCGTGCCGCCGCCGCCTTCATCCACCTTTCCCATTCCGCCTGCCTGCCACACCACCTTGTTGTCGTTGAACAACT
Organism: Desulfomonilaceae bacterium; assembly: GCA_963675835.2. Taxonomy (GTDB): domain Bacteria; phylum Desulfobacterota; class Desulfomonilia; order Desulfomonilales; family Desulfomonilaceae; genus JAVHLK01. Next base: position 78,188 of record CAXXIU010000023.1, on the reverse strand, counting down.
TCCGTACCCAGGAAGCGTACTCGGCGTTGGCGTCGGAAGCCATGTATTTACCCCCGCTGCCGGTGTACTTCTTGAGATTGATCCCGCACCCGATTCTCGGACTGTTGCGCTTCTCATGAACGTCGGGATATGTGGGGTCAAGACCCGCGGCAACGTCTGCCGAGAGAGCCTTACCGTTGAAGAAAACCCGATGAAGATTCACTTGAGACGGTTCCATTCCCGTATATTCCAGCAACTCCATGAGGAACATTTCCAGCAGACGCGACTTTGCGCTGGTATTGCCCTCGGAGCCGATTTCCTCCTTGTCGTAGAAAATCGCCACACCCGTATGTTCAGGCTCAGTGGTCTCCAGGAGAGCGGAAAAACTCGCAAATGCGCAGGCTCTGTCATCCTGACCGTATCCCGCCACGAGGCCGGCGTCCAAACCCGCGCTCCGGGCTGACTCCGCCGGCACAACCTGTATCTCTGCGGTAACGAAATCTTGCTCGGTGATCTTGTACTTCTTATGAAGGAGATCCAAAATCGCCAGCTTCACTCGATCGTCCGCTTCCTTGTCGGCATACGGCGTGCCGCCCACGATCACATTGAGGTTCTCCGCAGGTATGAACTCCGAGGCTTTCTGCTCCATCTGCTTGCGCGATAGGTGAGGCAGCAAATCGGTTACCGTGACGACGGGATCTTCCGGATCCAGGCCGATATCGAAATCGACCACCGTGCCGTCCCCTCGGATCACGGTTCCGCAAATAGCCAGCGGCCGCGCCACCCAGTGGAACTTCTTGATTCCTCCGTAATAGTGGGTCTTCAGAAGCGCCAACCCCGTGTCCTCATAAAGCGGATTGGGCTTCAGATCCAACCTCGGTGAATCCAAATGTGACGCGATGAGGCGTATTCCCTCTGTCATGGGGCGTTTACCGATGACCGCCACGACCAGCAGTTTTCCCCGTGACGCAAGAAAGACACGGCCGGTCTTAGCCTCCTGCCCGTGGATCTCGCGGAAACCGTTTTCCTTTGCTTGCTCAACCATTATCTGCACCGACCTCCGTTCGGTGCGAGCCCGATTGAGGAAACTCAGGTACGTATCGGCATACGCAGCAACATCTCTTTTCTCTCGTTCCGAGAGGCTATCCCAGCACCTTTCCTGGTTCCAGGTAAGTTTCTCTTTTAGCTTGCGCGTTTTGTCGGACTGTTTGTTCGCTGCCATCCAAGACCCCCTTAGGGAATAACATAGCTTGCCCCTTCACGCCGGCAAGACCGTCCTCGGTTCGTTCGGGCTGCCTAACTCGCCTCATCCCCACGGGAGTTCGTCACCGGCATGAACGTTATGCAACAACCTTTTTGCCACAAATAAGCACGAGAAGACACAAAAAATCCGGATGAATTGTCGGCATTCACTCTTGTGGTGCAGGCTTGGCCGTGAGCATCTCCTCACGCAAGATCAGCGTTTAGTCTTCCAGGGCGGGGCCAGCGGATTGAAGCCGGCGGTGAGATCGCGGGGCTGGTTGGAGACCGGACCGATGGGTCTCAAAGACGACACGGAAGCCGCCTTGATTCTCCCGCCGGTATTGCGCGAGAGAAATGCCTTGGCAACATTGATCGGTGTGGCGAACCCTATGCCTTGGCTCTTCCAAAGCAGGATGGTATTGATTCCTATAACCTCGCCGTCCATGTTGAACAGCGGGCCCCCGGAATTCCCCAGGTTCATCGCCGCGTCGATTTGGATCAAGGGGGGATACCCGGACCCGGGAATTCTGCGCCTCCGGGCACTGACAATTCCAATCATGATGGATTGCCCTATCCCGTATGGATTTCCGATTCCAACGACCCATTCCCCGAGCTCCACTCCGTCCGAGTCTCCCAGTGAGACAGGTTGAAGCCCGCCGGCATCGATCTTGAGAAGTGCCAGGTCGTTCTTGGCGTCCTTGAACAGCACCTTGGCTCCGAATTTTCTCCCGTCAAGGAGTTCAACTTCAATCTGCGTACCGTTTCGGAGCACGTGTTCGTTGGTCATGAGAAGACCGTTTCGTGATACAATAAAACCCGAGCCGTACCCCATGGCCTTGACACCCGGGTCTCCCGAGAACCCAAGACTGCCCAGGGACCATGAAGAATTGGAATCGAGCATCCGTATCGACACTACGGAGGGATTCACCTTCCTGATAATTCCTCTCAGATCGGGGAATCCTTCGGCGCGTATGGCAGGTGCGTGTCTCATCGGCGCAGGCCTGTCGGGTGATGTCTGAGGAACGTAGGGAACCGGCGACAGGCCGATGCGACTTCTGTGATGCGGCCGACGGCCACTTTGCAGGACATCTGATCCGAATTTCGGCAGATTGCGCGTGCTTGCCGGCGTAGCGGCTTCTCGCAGGCGGACATCTTCGGCCCTGATAGTTGTGGGGGGGGAGATCAATCCGGCGACAAAATATGCTATGGTAACAATAATTCCGTATCGGAAAGCCGTCATGCAATGACTCCTTGCGAGCGCTTTCCGGAGGCAAACCGCACGGGTTCCGCGGTTTTTCCGGGAGCTATGCATCCGTATTGCCCCATCTTGGGAGGTTTGTCAATCTATTTCTCTGATTTTCCTTGACACATTCGGCATGTTTGACTTAAAATTTAATGTTTTTTGTTAACAACCCCCTGACTTCACGAGGGAGATTCCCCAAATGTACGAAGTTGAAATCATCACCGGCTTCTCAGCCGCACACTTACTCAGAAACTACAAAGGAAAGTGCGAGCAACTCCATGGTCACAACTACAAGGTGACCGTGGCGGCGCGAGCGCCTTCCCTCGGCCTCTCGGGTATGGTAATCGATTTCGGTGATCTCAAACGCGCTGCCAAAGCCGTGGCGGAAAGACTCGATCACAGATTTCTCAACGAACTACCCCCATTCGACGCGATCGAGCCGTCTGCGGAGAATCTGGCCTACTACTTTTTTCAGCAGATTGCGGCCGATCTCGGAGACGATGCGCAGATACTTCACAGCGTCTCAGTGTGGGAATCCGACGCTTCGAAGGCGACCTATCTGAGAGATGCGACGTAAAGCTCTTCATACACGTATCGATCCCGAAGTACGGGACGCATTTCGGACATCCTGCCGAGGGCGCGGCGGCAGTGAATAACTCGAATTCGAAGCACCTGCGGCACCTTGTTTCGGTTAGATTTCGCGGCACATGGCATCATACGTGTCTTTGAAGTCTCGACGAACCAAGGTCTTTCCCCGTGGACGGATCCGCCGAAGCTTCGCCTCGGAGACGCTGCGTGAAGATCCCGCGGCGCCCGGGGAATAAGTGAGGCATACGTCCCGCAAAGACCCGTGCTTCATGCAGGAGACTTCATAGAAAAAGGGAGAATGTAAGTGATATCCGAACCGATACCCGATATCCAAAGCTTACCCGACGAGCGGCACATACCCATCGACAAGGTCGGTGTGAAAGGATTACGCTATCCAATAGCGGTGAAAGACAGGCGAAAGGGACGCCAACACACCGTCGGACTATTTGATCTGTTCGTGAATCTTCCCCACGATTTTAAGGGAACCCATATGAGCCGATTTATCGAGGTGCTCAATGAGTTTCGCGGCGAGATCTCCATGGAGAAGTTCGAGGGTATACTGGAGAATATTAAGACGAATCTCCATGCCGAAAGTGCCCACATGAATGTCGAATTCCCTTACTTCATCGAGAAGACGGCTCCGGTGAGCGGCACTCCCGGTCTCATGTCCTACACGTGCTTTATGAGGGGAGCTCTCGCGGAGCGATTCGACCTCATCGTCGGCGTGGAGGTTCCGGTGACCACCGTTTGCCCGTGTTCAAAAGAGATATCCCAGTACGGCGCGCACAACCAACGGGGTATGGTGAGGGTTCAACTGAGATTCAAGAAATTCTTCTGGATCGAGGAGATCATAGAAATCGTCGAGTCATCGGTGAGTTCCGAAATCTTTTCCCTTCTCAAAAGACCCGACGAAAAGTACGTTACGGAAAGGGCCTATGAAAACCCGATGTTCGTAGAAGACGTAGTTCGCGGAGCCCTTTCGCGGCTCCGGGAAAAGAATAACTTTCCCTGGTACCGCATTGAGGCCGAGAACTTCGAATCGATCCACAATCACAGCGCGTACGCACTCATTGAAACGGACTTTTCCCCACAACCTGAGTGCTTTCAAGGGGCAACCCCGCTGCACTACAACGGGTCCATGTAATGCAATGGAACACCCTCAAATAATAAGGTTATTCTTGACATACGTATCGCAGGTACGTATGTTGAGATGAGAATATCCAGGAGGCCGGCTGCCCGGACAGTGCTCTTGCACGGGTGACGGGCCGATGCCAAGTTCATGGTTCCAGTGGGTATCTGTTGAGGAGAAAAAGCGTTGTTCAACCGGATTCTGCAACTTGTCGTCGGGTTATGTATTATCGCCGGCGGGATTGCCTTCGCGCTGGAACCTGTGCGCACTGAGACGTCCATGGCCGAACTGGTGCTCAAGATGGGGAGAGGGCATATATCAGTCCCCACGCCGGAGAGACGCTCACGGCCGACAAGAGCTTCAAAAGGAAACGGCTCACAGCACTCCTCCCGTAAGACTGTTTCCCGACGCCCCGCCCTGCCGCCGGTTCCCGGAGTACGAGGCGATCTCAACGGCACCGTTCTCAGGCCGGCAAGCCGGTCCAAGCACTCACTCCGCTCGATGGTTCTCCCCGAACTACGACTCCGACCGGGGACCATTCCGGCCAAGAAATCCTCCAAGTCCACACTGAGAATGCCCTCGTCTTCGACTCGGAAGAAGACCGCGGTGCTGCGTTCGCCCCGAGTGAGAGCCAAGGCAATGTACTGTGTCGACTGTTCCTCGAATCGGGTGGTCCTGGCGGAAAACATCTCCCAGCCTCTTCCCATTGCAAGCATCACAAAGCTCCTCACCGCGATGACCGCAATCGATGAAATGAATTTGAACCGGGTTCTTACGGTACCTCCCGACATACGAAAGGTGCCGCGTCATCGCGTGGGACTCCGACCCGGGGACCGGCTCACGGTCAAAGACGTGCTTCATGGAATGCTCATCGAATCCGGCAATGACTGTGCGGAGGTAATCGCTCGGGCGTATCCCAAGGGAGGTCGAAAGGGGTTCTTGGAGGCGATGGCCCGAAAGGCACGGCGGATAGGGGCCGCAAGCACAAAGATCTACACGCCCAGTGGTCTGGACAGGTTGATGATCCTTGGACGGAAAGACTCTCGTGATCTTCCCGCCCGCAAACCCAATACCGCGTCCGCGAGAGACGTAGCCGTGATTGCGCAACACGCGTTCCAGTATCCGCTCATTCGAAGAATAGCGAGCATGAAACAGTACACGATGAGCACGCGCAACGCGAAGCCGCGGAACTACAGGTTGGTGACCAATGACAAGCTCCTCAGCAGGAAACTCCCCGTACTAGGCGCAAAGACCGGTTACACTAACCTTGCGGGTAGATGCATCGTTGCCCTTTTCAAAAACCGCGGCAAAGAGCACATGGTGGTTGTGCTTAATACCAGGCGGCACTTCAAGGCCGCAGAGAAGATCTACCGCTGGGCCTGCAAAACGTTTTGAGAGTATGGGGGCGGAGTCCTTAACGCAGCCTTAGGCCGCAACCAGAAGAGAATCAACACAGAGGCACAGCGAACACCGAAAATGCCAAGTCCAGCAATTCGGGGACATGACCCGATTTGCCGGAGCGCAGCGGAGGGACACAAATCGGGATCGTGTCCCCGGAATGCACAACACCCGGTAAAGAGGCGAGATCCATGAACTACGTGGAAGAAGCAGTTGTTTTTTTTGACAAGGGGTTTTCATGAACGCAGGCCATCCTGGCGAGTTTCAAAGAGCGGCTAGAGCCGCAACCAAATGGCGATTGCAAGCACCGGTTTTGCGTACGACCTTGGGTTTCGCAAGTACCATTGTACTAGGCAGGGCATCCGGATGTTGCTCCTAGTCCTAAGCGTCGGGCGCAACCAAACCGAAATTCAGGAACCAATTTCCGAAGAAATCTTCGCGGCACGACAAGAATTTCGGAGATAGTAGTTCAGATATATGCGGCATGAAACAAGACAAGGCCGTCAAGTTTGGACGTGCCTTTGGTGCAGGAATGGGGCTCGGGCTCACCTGTGGAGCGGATACCGGCGCGTTCATCGTGCTGGGATGCTCATTGGGCGACGTGAAAGACGATGACAGGAAGGCCAGGTACGCCGCCTACGGTCTGGCCAAAGATTTCAGGTCCCGCTTCGAGGCCCGCCGAAGGACCATCTCGTGTAAGGAGTTGCTCGGCGTAGATCTTGGAAGCCCGGAGGGGTACAAAGAAGCCAAAAACCGAGGGCTCTTCCGAACAGTATGCCCCGGCCTTGTACGGGACGCCGCCGAGATCCTGGATGAGATGATCCGGCGGGGGATTCCATCGAATGGATGAGGTCCGATAGTCAGATCGTTCCCGAGCCGCTGCCCTGAGCTTTACCCATATCCCGGGTCGCCGGCAACATAGGTGGAGCAGGTAAACGCATTTGCCCTGAAAGGGCACACCATGAATAGCCATGGGTTTGAACCCGTGGGAAGCGGACCACCATGAACACGTTGGGACCCTGAAGGGGTCCACCAGCTTCAATAACGGGGGCATCGCGATTGGTCGACCCCTTCAGGGTCGTTCCCGAAGGTTGGATGGATGCCCATTTCCACGGGTTGAAACCCGTGGCTACTCACAGTGAGCCCCTGCGGGGCACTGGCCGGCCGGCACCTCGAATCGGTTTGCCTATTGTCGGTCGATTCCCACGGTGTTCAGCAAAAAGATATGGGACATGCTCAGGGCCGCTGCCTGGGAATGCCATTCGCCCTCTGTATGCTCATACCGGGTACCGATTTCACCCGGGGCACGGCACGCCGTGCCCCTACAGGATACGGGGAAATTCCCCCTCTCCCTGCCCTCTCCCGCTGGGGGAGAGGGTTCAACAACCCCACGGGAACGGATTCCATCCCCCCTCCCTTGACGGGAGGGGGTTAGGGGGGATTTTTCACTGCGGTTCACTTCATCCCGCGCTCAGCGCGGGATTCACTTCGAGCCGACAGTTTTGAGACACTCTCGATGTTCCTGCAGGTAACGACCCCGCTGGACGCGAGGTCCCACTGAAGATGGTGTGCCCCCTTGGGTTATCGGCGATGCAAATGTAGGGTCCCGTGGGACGGGCATCTTGCCCGTCGACAGGCGGGGACGCCTGTCCCACCAATCCAGCCGGACCGTAGAAGACCAAGGTTGCCGGCACGGAGGCCGGCGCTACCAAAGCCGGGATGGGCGGCGATTCGCTTCCGTATTTGGGCAACGAAGCACTGAGGCAATGCGAGAAGGAGACAATTCCATGAAGACGATTAAGAGGGCCTTGGCAACAACCTTAGTGTTAGCCCTTACTTCTGTTACGCCTGTCTGTGGTGGTTGTCAATGGCTCGTCTGCGATCACGAGTTTATTCAGGACATGAATTCGCTCTACGCTCTGTCCTGCGACTCCGACCTCTGTTTGAAACATTTCGACAGCGATATCGTTGAGTTATTCCACGACATGTGCCCATCCTGTTCCGGACCAGACTGTCATTGCTTCCAAGATTTCCGGCAAGACATCGACGAGTTGCTCCGGATTCTGTACAGCGTGCCGGGAGGCACGAGGAATTTCTCGCAAGACGTCCGGATCATAAACAGATTAATATGCAGACAATTCGCAGGAGTGCCTTACTGCCACAAGGACTATTTAAAAGACACCCGCAAACTCATGAAACTTATGTCATTAGAGCAGGCCGGCATTACTGTGCTGGGAACATTCAAGGCCACCAAGGAGGCGCGCAAAGGAGTCACAAGCAACCGACTCCTCGATTTTCTGGGACGGAGTCCTTATCACTGTTTCATCACCGTCAGAATGGCACTGGCTGGGGCACAGTTGGGAAGTACAGCAAGAGAGACCAACACGAGTCTGCTCATGCTGGCTTCCGCTATGGGAGACCGGCAGGTGGTAAAAGAAGTTCTTGCCAAAGGCGAGAATGTGAACGCTCAGAACAAGACCGGAAAGAGCGCGCTCATGTTTGCGGCCTCTGAAGGACATCCCAAGGTTGTGGAGATCCTCCTGAAAGCAGGTGCCGATCCGAATCTAGAAGACAAGGACGGCGATACCGCGGCTGGTTTGGCAAAGAAGCAAGGCCATTACGATGTGGTAAACATCCTGGAACAAGCATCCGTGAAGAAACAGAACAGACCGTGATGTTGATGCAGTCACATGATTTAGGGAGAGCAAGTCTTCTCTTGACCCATGTGCGGCTATTATCGGAAGGCGGGAATCGTGGAGGGCATCCCGTGTTCCGTGCGCCCCACTATAATACCTTTGTATTCTTGGATTTCTTGGTGCCTTGGTGCCTTCGTGGTTAACCTTTCTTCTCTTTGACTTTGAATCTGTGTGAATCGGCGAAATCTGTGGATAGATTCTTCTCTTACATGGTGGTCGGGTTTCCCGTTCTGGAAGATGACCGGCAGGATGCCGGTCCTACTGAAGAGGTTGCACCGTCTCGGGGCTTCGGGAATCAGGGTAGGCATCCCGCGTTCAGTGCGCCCCCATAATGCCTTTGTATTCTTGGCTTTTTTGGTATCTTGGTGCCTTCGTGGTTAATCTTTCTTCTCTTGGCCTTTGAAGAGGTCAATCTTCCGACCGGGCCGTCACGTATGCCAAGGGAATAGCGCCGGGCCAGACATCCAAGCTCTCTACTTTGAAGCCGGCCCGCTTTAGGAGGAGCACGTATGAGATAAAGGTGAAGCGGCGGTATACGCGGAATCCCGTTAAGGTCATCAGCCTGGACGCGACATGTGCAACGAGCGTCTGACCGTGACAGTACGTGGGGGCCACCAGGAGGCCTCCCGGCTTAAGGACCCGCTTCAACTCGGCAAGGGCGAGATCCGCTCGCTGCATAACGTGCAGCGCATTGCACACCACCACCGAATCGAACGCGCCGTCCGGAAAATTCAATTCATACGCGCCCTGCACGGTAAAGGTAACATTTCCCACCCCCAGATTGGCTGCCTTCTCGGAAGCTTGCTCAATCATTTGAGGGGATATGTCCACGGCATCCACGCGGCTTGAGCGACCGGCCAATTCCAGAGCGACCAGGCCGGTTCCGGTTGCCAAATCCAGTACCCGTTCCGCATTTCCCACGTCCTCGGCAATACGCGAAACCATTGCATCGTAGTACCGGACCTTGCTCATGAGCCGGTCGTACCGGCCGGCGGATCGGCCCCAAAATTCCTCGTTTTCCGAGTTCACATTTTCGTTCATTCAGGCTGCGTCCTCAACTCTGCAGAAGCCTCATGATTCCTCAATCAATTTCCTGAAGCGTTCAAACAGATACCGGGAATCGTGTGGGCCCGGCGATGCCTCGGGATGGTACTGGATCGAGAATACGGGATATTTCTTGTGAACCAACCCTTCGACGGTCTGATCGTTGAGATTGATGTGGGTGATGTCACACTCCGAGGCTACCGAGTCGGCATCCACCGCGAAGTTGTGATTCTGCGACGTGATCTCAACCTGGCCGGTGTCGAACCTCCGTACGGGGTGATTCGCGCCGTGATGACCGAAAACCAGCTTGAACGTCCTGCCTCCCAGGGCCAGCCCAAGGATCTGATGACCCAGGCAGATTCCGAAGACCGGTTTCTTGCCGATGAGATTGCGGACATTGTGTACAGCGTACGGCACGCCTTCAGGATCCCCCGGTCCGTTGGACAGGAAGACTCCGTCCGGGTCGTATTCAAGAATCTCATCACTGGTAGCGGACGCGGGGAAGACCCTGACCTCGGCACCGGAGTCTACCAGCAACCTGAGGATGTTCTGCTTGATCCCGAAGTCGAACGCGGCGACCTTGAAGCTCTTTTCGGTCTTGCTTGGCGACGCATTCCACCTCCAAGTCCCCTCATCCCAATCATAGGGTTCCGAACAAGTCACTTCCTTGACCAGGTCAAGCCCTTCGATATCGGGATAGTCTTGAACCTTCTTCATCAAACTGTCCCGATCATGATCGACGGTAGAAATGATCCCCTTCTTGGCTCCGGTTTCTCGTAGATTGCGAGTGAGTTTCCGAGTGTCGATCTCATGGATTCCGATGATTCCGTTCTTGTCGAGAAAACCCTCCAGGTCGTCCCTCTTTCGCCAATTGCTGGGGTATCCACAATATTCCCTGACCACGAACCCCGCCAGGTAAGGCCTGCCGGCTTCGTTGTCCTCGAAGTTAACGCCCGTATTACCGATGTGCGGATAGGTCATGGTAACAATCTGACCGCGATACGACGGATCGGTCAATATTTCCTGGTATCCCGTGATCGCGGTGTTGAATACGACCTCGCCGATTCTTTCGCCCGTCGAGCCTATGGACCTTCCGCGAAACAGTGTGCCGTCGGCCAGCAAGAGAGTTGCTTTCATTGTCGTTCCTTCATAAATCCCCTAAGTCTCTCCATGGCTTGGTCGATCCTCTCATCGGGAGCGGTCATCGAAATCCTGAAGAAATTCTCTCCACTCGGGCCATAGCCGACTCCGGGAGTAAGGGTCAAGCCCTGGGTCTCCAGGAGATCCGCGCAGAACTCCACTGACGACGCGCACGACTCCGGGATACGAACCCAGAAGTAATAGCTCGCCCGCGGTAATTGGAATTTGAAACCCATGTCGGTCAATGCCGTCGCTATGGTATTCCGCCTCTTCTTGAAAAGATCCGTTCTCTCACGGTTGAACCGTTCCACTTCGGGATGTTCGAGTGCTCTGGCCGCGGTCCGCTGTATTGCCATGAAGACCCCGGAGTCAATATTGGACTTGAGCGTGAGGAATGCCTCAACCAGCTTCTCCCCGCCCGTCACGAATCCGATCCGCCATCCGGTCATATTAAAGGTCTTGGAGAAGGAATGAATCTCCAGCGCAATGTCCTTGGCTCCGTCGATCTTCATGATGCTGATGGGCCGATCTTGCTCGTCAAAGTATACCTCGGAGTACGCGTTGTCCGCCAGTATCACAATGTCATGCTTCTTCGCGAACGACACAAGTCGCTCAAAGAATGATTCATCCGCCACTGCAGAAGTCGGATTATTGGGATAGTTCACGTACATGATGGACGCTTCGTCGGCCTGTTGCGGATCCACGGAATCGAGATCGGGGAGGAATCCGTTGTCCTCCTGAAGCGGAATGCGGATCACCTTGCCGCCGGCAAAGCCGATGGCAGCCTCATATACCGGATATCCGGGGTCCGTGACGAGGCCGCAGTCACCGGGGTCGAGGAAGACAAACGGAAGATGCGACACGGCATCTTTGGCACCGATGACTGCCATGACTTCTTTTCCCGGATCCAGCTTCACGTCGAAGCGTTTCAAGAACCAACGGGCAACGGCCTCGCAGAAGTCCGGCTCCCCTTTATAACCGGGGTAGACGTGATTGCGCGGGTCTCGGATTTCTTCATCCGCGAGCTTGAGGATGAACTCAGGGGTCGGATAATCCGGATCTCCGATTGCCAGGGAAATAACGTCCACTCCTCGTTCTTGCACTTTCTTGCGTTTCTCGTCGATGAGATGGAATAAATAAGGGGGGGTTTCGGTTACCCTCCGTGAGAGCTTCATGTTTCTCCTCCCGCAGATTCAAGAAATGAAGAAATGAAATTAACATCCTTGAGCGCGGGAGTTCAAGCTCAAATGTGGGCCACGGCACCAACAACGGCTCTGTGCGGGTGCGATGCTAAACACTTGACTTTGGCTCGCACTTTCCTTATTTTCAGTTGAATTCTCCGCGGGAGAAAAAATCTATCACGTGGTAGCTTCCCCTGAAACAATTCTGCAGTGCCTGTGTCTGAATATCGTAAGCTTGATTGTTGCGACGGCCGGCGGGTCCAACGACGATCAGGACGGCGAGGTTGTGAAGAGGTCCGTTGAAGGCGATACCGAGGCTTTCAATGTGCTTGTTGAGAAGTATTACAGGAAGATATACAACCTTGCATACCGGTTTGTGGGCGATTCTGAAGAAGCCAACGACTTGGCACAGGAAATTTTTACCGCAGCTTTTCAGAATCTCAGCAAATTCCGGGGTGATGCGAAATTCTCTACGTGGCTGTTTCAGATTGCCACCAATAGAGGTAAGAATAAGTTCAAATACCTCAAGAGACGCGGTTACTTCGTGAACAGAGGTCAAAGTGATACGGATGACGAGAGAGATTACCTCCAGAAAGCCGTGCCGGACCATTCAACTAATCCCGAAGATCTCCTCGCCGGAAAGCAAATCCAGAAGGTCGTACAGGACGCAATTAATGAACTCGACCCGGATCACAAAGAAATTGTGATTCTGAGAGATATCGAAGGGTTCTCTTATGAAGAGATCGCAAGAATGCTCAATCTTCCCGAAGGAACCACCAAATCCCGTCTGCATCGGGCGAGAATGGTTGTAAAAGAAAAACTCAAGAAGGTCTTGTCATGAAGGAATGTGAACGCATCAGCAGCCTTTACGGTGAACTCCTCGATCAACAGCTCAGTTCGCATGTGCAAGAAGACACGCTGGAGCATTTCCGGACTTGTACTGACTGTCGCGAGGATTTCAAATGGTACGGCATTACCGTCCAGGCATTGAGGAATCTTGAGGAAGTTTCTCCACCCCATGATTTTGTCGCTCAGCTCAGTTCCAAACTCTATGCAAGGCCCCGCACTCATTTCTACGATCCCTATCTCGACTATTTTAGAAACTTCTTATCTTCGCCGCCGCAGTTGCCCGTGCCGGTGGGGGTGGCCACTTTCGTGTTCCTCGTGGCGGTTGGCGTCGTCGTGTACAACCACGCGCCCGTGCCCTATGTTCCCCAGACAAAACCCATGCATACGGTGAAGGATGCAGCAGCGAATCAGCCCGAAGCAGTGGTGGCGGTAAACGACACTGCCGGCATGCAAAACTCGGCGTATCACGCGCCGCGTTCTTACGCGCGAGCCTCGGAACCTACCTTCTCCCCCTCCACCCTACGATCCTCGTTACCTGCCGCAGCCATTCCGAAGTCAATCGCTCCCAGGGCCAAGTACGCGTCCGGGTCGCCGGTTACCCTGGCCGACAGGATTGGCGGCGACAACCTGACTGTGGAAAGCCCAAGCGTGGACTTGGCGATCGAATCCATTAAGAGGATGCTGCCCGACTTGCGCGGCAAGCTCTTGGAGGAGATGACTCCGGGTAAGGTCGGGGAAAAGGTGATCGGCATCCGGATACCCTCCAGCTTCTACGGACACCTTACCACCGAACTGATCAACCACGGTACGGTGGCGGCAGGCACAGGAACCGACGCAAAGACCCCGGCCCCTTCGAAAGCCGACTCAAACAATCTTATCCTCTACATCCGCTTCGTACAGTCCCACAATTAACAGACAAAGACCATTCAGAGAAGAGTAATCGTCCTATTCCGACAGGTCCCGGTTCAACTCCGGTCTTCACGGAGTTGACATTCGGACCGTTTCGAATCAAGATCCTCCCGGAGAAGGGAGGATGCAATCAAGTGAAACTCGGGATTATCGGACTTCCCGGCAGCGGCAAGAGTACCGTCTTCAGAGCCCTTACCGGCGGAATAGAATCCGGCGACCGCAAGGGGCATCAAGAACCCGGTTTGGGCGTCGTCAAAGTAGACGATCCAAGGCTGGACTTCCTTGAAGAGTACCACAAACCCAAAAAGGTCACGCCGGTCAGCGTAGAATATGCGGACATTGCGGGCATCACCGGAGAAGGAAAGTCAGGGAAGACCTTGGGCGACAGGTTCCTGGCACATGTCCGTCCGGTGGATGCGCTCGTCCATTGCGTCAGGTACTTCGATTCACCGGCTCTGGGTACTCCCGACCCTGTCAAGGATTACCTCACGGTCGAGGAGGAGATGCTCCTGTCTGATCTGGCCTCGGTAGAGAAACGGCTGGAACGCATCGAAAAGGATATCAAGCGCGGCAAGAAAGAACTTTCCGAAGAGTTTGATCTCCTCAAGGGCGCGCAAACTGTTCTCGAAGAGGGAAAACCCTTGCGGCTCTATCCTCCCTCGGTTGGGTCGGAAAAGCTTCGAGGATTTGCCTTCCTGTCCGCCAAGCCTGAGTTAATCCTCATCAACGCTGGTGACGATAAGACTCCCGAGCAGATTGAAACGGTTCTCCAACTCATTCGATCCGAGGCCGAGAATCAGCCCCGCGTCGCTTTCGGCCGGCTTTATGCCGATGCTGAAGCGGAGATTGCTAGACTCAGCCCTGAAGACGCGCAGGAGTTTCTCGAAGACCTCTCTCTGGAACAAGGCGCCAAAGAGAGGATCGTGAAGACCTCGTTCGAGCTTCTCAATCTCATCGTGTTCTTCACGGCCGGCGAACCCGAGGTGCGGGCATGGCCCCTCGAACGAGGCAAGCCGGCCCTCAAAGCTGCGGGAACCGTTCATTCCGACATGGAACGCGGTTTCATCAGGGCCGAAGTGGTCGCCTACGAAGACTTCAAGGAGGCCGGATCCATGGCGGCCGCCCAAAAGGTGGGCCGAGTTCGTCTTGAAGGCAGGGATTACGTGGTTCAGGACGGCGATATCATATTGTTCCGATTCAATATCTAGCGCCGGAACCCCCACTACCTCCGCTTGTCTCGCATTCCCGGGCTCGGGCCCGGCGGTGACTGTCGTCCGAGCTCTTGCCGAGACATCCTCCAGGGCCACGCCCCGTTCCCAGGGGAGGCAGAGCCTCCCAATAGGCCTTCCCGGGCATGAACCCGGGAACGAGTCCAAGACCTGCACGTTCAGACACGGGATGCTGCGTAATATTCGTTTTTCATTGACCTTTTTTCTCATCTATTGTATGGTGAACTATTCCAATACCATGAAGGCATTTTCCGGAATTCGACGCAAGTCATCCCGGATCGATGAAAGGCATACCTCTTGGATACCACGGTTGAATCTCTCGGTGAGCCCAAAATCGACTCACCGCTCAAGAGTGGACAGTTTGTGGAAGACGACGAACGCATCCTGTTCGAAATCTCCGCCGAAAGAGTGGCTCAAGCTTTCAAAAGCGGTGAGCAGCCCGTGTCGTTCGTTAAGGCCGGACCGCGCCGGAAGGTCTTCTTTGATTCCAGCAAGCTCAGATGCGCCATTGTCACCTGCGGAGGGCTTTGTCCGGGTCTCAACAACGTAATCCGGTCGTTGGTACTGACGCTGTACCACTCCTATGGAGTCGTCAACATACTGGGAATCAAATACGGGCTACAGGGATTCATCCCCCGTTACGGGCATCCGTTCGTGGAGTTCACCCCGGAATTGGTGTCCCAGATCAATGAGCTTGGCGGCACGATTCTCGGATCTTCGAGGGGACCGCAGGACATCGAGGCAATCGTTGATGCACTGGTTCGTAACAACATAAGAATGCTTTTCGCCATAGGTGGAGACGGCACATTCCGAGCAGTGGCCAAGATAGCCGAGGAGATCCGTGATCGGCAGGAACACGTAACCGTGATCGGCATACCCAAAACCATTGATAACGACATCCTCTATTCGTCTCGTTCCTTTGGATTCAACACTGCCGTGGGAATTGCCGCGGAGGTTATCGGATCGGCCCACGTCGAGGCCGAAGGTGCTCCCAACGGTATCGGACTCGTCAAACTGATGGGGCGGCATTCGGGCTTCATTGCCGCGAGTGCGGCCTTGGACAAGAGAGACGCCAACTTTGTTCTCATTCCCGAATCCGACTTTGACATTGACGGTCCTCACGGTCTGTTGCAGGCGCTGGAAAAGAGAATCCTTGATCGCCGACACGCCGTGGTAGTCGTCGCGGAGGGAGCCGGGCAGCAGTACTGCGCGGTGGGAGGTACGGACGATTCGGGAAACCTACGCCTGGGAGATATCGGCCTATGCCTAAAAGACCGCATTCAGGAATATTTTCAATCCAGAGATATAGAGATCAACCTGAAATATATCGATCCGAGCTATTTGATTCGTTCCGTCCCCGCCACTCCCAATGATTCGGTATTCTGCGGGTTCCTCGGTCAGAATGCGGTCCATGCGGGGATGGCGGGCAAGACCAACATGATGGTCGGAACCTGGAACGACGAGTTTGTGTACGTCCCCATTAAGCTGGTTGTAACCGGGCGCAAACAGGTCAATCTCAACGACAAGCTCTGGAGGAGTGTTCTGGAGGCGACGGGGCAACCCTCTCTCAAGCTCGAAGAGTGAGGAGGTGCATCTCCGGTCACGAAACTTTTTGACGGTTTTAGTGTCACACTAATGGATTGCTTGTGAAATTTGTTCTATGATGAACATAGTGGAGGTATGTCATGAACAGGACGTTGATAGTTCTTTTTGTAGGGATTTTGGCAGTACTCTTTGCCGCCCCCGCGAGCGACGCGGGCATGTTCGTTGCCACGGCGAAGAACATGCGAGGGGCATTGTATCAAGGGTACGGCCCAACACCGGGCCATGCCTCAGAGATGGCCATTGTGAAATGCTCGCAGGATTCCTTCATCCCGCCGACGTGCCGAGTCGTCTGCGTACGAATGGAGATGCCGCCGATGGCATATGCACCCAAGGTACGCAAGCCGATCCAGAAATCCCGTCGGTATAGCAAGAGCAGTGCGTATCCTCGCCCATACCCATGGGGTAGACCGCAACCTTAACACGCTGCACGGCCGTCGAGGGTAAAACGGCAGCCCGCATGCCCCGGCATTCGGCCGTTTCATGGTCGGCACGCTTCGAGTCGTACGTGGTGTAGGCTTGTAACATCCCCAGATCACAGAGGCGGTTAGAACCGCAACCAAATGGCGATTGCAAGCACCGGCGTTACGCTCGACCTTGAGCTTCGCAAGTACCATCGTACGACGCAGGGGAGCTGGACGTTGCTCCTGATTCCCCGGCGTCGGGTGCAACCAAACCGCAATGCAGGAGCCAATTTCCCAAGAAATCTTCGTGGTGCGACAAGAAAACGAGGATCAGTAGTACAGAGTATGCACGCGCAATCAAGTATGCCCCTCGGTTGTTGAATCCGAGGGGCATTATCATGAGGTGACGCAATGCCCAAAGCTCTGAAATTCACTCTTGCCGGTCTCGTGGGCGTTCTTGCGATTTACGGGGCCGTTATGATCGTTTCAGGTCTTCTCCTGACGGAATCTCGCGGAAGGTCTGCCGCCAAAGCAGCACAACCCTTTGTGAACGGTATGACGTCGGCCATGAAAGATCAGGCCAAACAGAAGCTTCTCGAAACGCCTGACGCTCGACTGGAGAAGGAAGCGTACGAGATCTCCAGGAAGATGTATCCGGTGGTGAAGGGCACCGTGTTGGGCCAACTCGATGCCTTTGTTAAGGATCCAAACCGCCACGAACTCCCCCCAAGAATGAGAGAAGCGGGAAAAGCCCTGTCCGAACAAGTGGTAGGGCCGTTCGCCAAGGGGGTGGCCGAAGGTTCCGGAAAAATATTCGGAGGCTTTGACCAGGCGGTTGAGGGAGTCAGAAAATTTCAGGACAAGAACAAGGACCTCGTAGAGTCAATAACAAACAGCATAGGTCAACTGAAACGCTTTTTCGAACAGAATCCCCGACCGAGGCCTCCCGGATCGGACACGTATCCCCAGCCCCCACAATCTCCGTACACCGGTCCCCCTGCCGGCATGGATCCAAATCCCCCCGCACCGATGTATCCTGACCGCGCCGAGTAACACCGCGGCGGCGGGAGCACCATGCGTGTCTGAAAGCCACGGCAAACCGCGAAGGTCAGCGACCGTAGTCGGACGCTCCGGGGCTTCGCCTTGGAGATGGGTTGAGAAGCCCTCTCGGGTCGCGGGGCATATTCGGGGGAGAAAGAGGTGATTAAGTGAGAATTACCATCACCATCGGTTCCTTGAGCATGGATGCCGAACTCAACGATACCCCCACAGCCGGCCTCGTGACACGGGCATTGCCTTTGACTTCGCCTTTCGCGACATGGGGAGACGAGATCTACTTCTCAATTCCCGTTGAT
Organism: Desulfomonilaceae bacterium; assembly: GCA_963675835.2. Lineage (GTDB taxonomy): Bacteria > Desulfobacterota > Desulfomonilia > Desulfomonilales > Desulfomonilaceae > JAVHLK01. The sequence continues at coordinate 60,200 of CAXXIU010000023.1, read as the reverse complement.
TCGCGCTTGGATGACAGTGCCAAAACAGTCGTGGAGATGGGGGATCTGGGTTATTGGCCGTCGGGCAAGGCGTTTTGCATCTTTTTCGGTCCAACGCCCATGAGCGGCAATCCCGATGAAATAATCCCGGCTTCCGCGGTCAATATTATCGGAAAGGTGCTGGGGGACCCTACCCTCTTCAAGGAAGTCATGAACGAGCATCAGGTAAAGGTCGAGGCCGCAGAGACTTCATAACCGAGAGGTCACGGCGATTCGCAGGGAAGACGATACCCAATACGGCTCCGTATTTGTGCCGAAGACCACTCGGTACATTCAGTTACGAAGGCATCGGAGGCGTCATCCCACGTTGACCCCGTAAATCATCCTGAGAACACATTCGGCAACGTCTTCACACGTTATCAGCTGCCGGCCGGACTCAAGCTGAACCGGCCTGAAATGTACGGTCTTGCGCTGACCGTCCTTACAGGTTACCGTAAAGGTTTTTGGGCGCTGTTCACCCGGCCGTTGACCTTCAATCCAAGCCGTCATTGCCTCTTCGCGATATCGGGGATCGGGAAACGCTTTCCGGAACCATTCCCTCCCGTTCGCCACGTCATTCAGATCATATCCGAACATCCGGGTGAATTTCGGATTTATGTACTCGTACGTACCGTCCTCGGCAATCATTACCACCCCGAGAGGAAAGTTTTCCGCAAGGACCTGGAATTTGGCTTTCTCACGTCCGAGAGCTTCGGCGGATTCGGTAAGCTCCGTGATGTCTTCACACGTCACCAAATGCCGGCCGGACTCAAGTTGTACGGGCCTGAACCGTATCGTCTTACTCTCACCGTTCTTGCACTTGACCGTGAAAACCTTGGGGTTCATCTCCCTCCGGTCGGATTGAGTTAGTTCAGCCAGCCAGATTCTAATCACCTCATGACGATAGCGGGCGTCCGGATATGCTTTCCTGAACCAGCTCTTCCCATCGGGAATCTCGTCCGAGGCGTATCCGAACATCTGCATGAACTTGGGATTGACGTATTCAAAAGATCCATCCCTACCGATGATCATCATGCCCAATGGTGCATGGTGAAAACAGCAGTCCGTTTTCGGGCTTGCGTTACGCATATGTTCGTCCATCTCTCCTGCTCCCGCGACATGAGCCTCGAGGGCCTTGACCGACTGGACCGTCTCTTGAGCAATGACGCTCTGATCTTGTGTGAGTTCGCAATCCTTCACGTCAGCCTCCACTGTATTCGTGCGATTGACTCGCTATCAACTCCCCCTCGCCTCCCCCGGCATCCCGAGATCAAGCCCGGAGGAATCGATCTATTCGAGATAAGTCCGCACACATAAGTCGGCCGGCAATAGCTTACAATACGGGACCACCCGGAAATACAGTGGACATTCAATATGTTGTCATCAATGCAGATCGCGAGTCACCATATGCGCGTGTAGACGTAACCCCTGCGCCGCGTGAACGAGACCATTCGGGGCCGGGAATTCATGAAACACAAGAAATATCCAAGAAAGAACCGGCGCACTCCATTATCCAGCATAGCTCACCGTGGCGGTCACAATCAACCATTATCCGGCAAAACGTGACGTTGGCCCTTGACAATTGCTCTCCGCAGATGCCTATTGATTGACTCAATGCTTAGTAACCGGGCGTCTCGTCGTTACTCCCCGACAAGACGGTAACGATTGAGGCGCACCATCGGTAACGAGTCCCGGGTAAATGATGGATTCCCCTCCTGCTAATGGGAGGCCTCCCGTGAAATGAGGGGCGGGTATGCGTTCCGGGGCGAACCTGGGAATGAGAAAGAGTCGAGGTGTCCCGCGATTCTCAATTTGCACGCCATAATGGATCATAGCCGGGCCAACGGCCCCGGTAATCGTGCCGTAATTTGGTTCCAAGGGTGTACGCTGGCCTGCCCCGGATGTTTCAACCCGGCGTCCCATTCTCGCCAACCCCGTTTATCGGTTTCCGTGGAAGCCGTGACCGAACGTATAGCGGCAATTCAGGAGACCATCGAGGGTGTGACGATCAGCGGCGGCGAGCCGTTCCAGCAACCGGAAGCATTGCTCCGCTTGGTTAGGGCTTTGCGTGCCCGCACGAGTCTCTCCGTAATTGTCTTTACCGGCTATTCACTGTCGGAAGCGAGATCCGCTCCTCACGGTGAGGGGATTCTCCGTAACGTGGATGTGGTGATCGCCGGCCCTTACATCAAGGAACTGCATACCGCCGAGGGACTCCGAGGTTCCTCCAACCAGACCGTTCATTTGGTGACAAACCGATACCGTTTGTGCGACGTTGAACAGACTCCCCAAGGCGAAATCCTTATTGACGGCGAAGGCGTCGTCTCCGTGAGCGGTGTAGGTCCGCCTCGTGTCGTTGAAATGGTTTCCATTGGACCGAGCAGCTTTCGGAGGCCCCGTGAAGAATCCGGGGCGAAACTCGAATCGGATAAAGGGCACTGAGGCGGTTAGAACCGCAACCAAACCGATATTCACGAGCCGATTTCCGAAGAAAGTTTCGCGGTACGACAAAAAAAGGAGGACTAGTAGTACAGAGATGGATTTTAGGAATAACTTGGAGGTTTACCTCCGATCTCGTTTCACCCTGATTTGTATTGCCTCAATTGAGGAAGAATGCATCCTCGAACAGATCAAGGACGTCTGCAAGAAGACAGATCGTAGGCTCTATGCCTGGGATCACGGAGAGTTCTTCCGTGTGATTCTCGGAGAGGGAGTTCCTCCCACTGCCAAGGACCCCCTCAGCGCGCTCACGGCCATGGAACACATGCCGGACGATTCGGTGTTCGTCCTGCTCGATTTCCATCAGTGCTGGAACGGTCAGCCGAGGGTAGTACGCAAGCTCCGCGATCTGGCTCAGAAGTTCAGGTTTTTCAGAAAAACCGTCATCGTGACCATGCCGTTCTGGCGCATCCCGGACGAACTCAAGGATGACGCAGTGCAACTGGAATTCCCTGCGCCGGGCATTGCCGAATTGGACGACATTCTCTCGGCACTTACCTCTGCTCCGGGAGTGCGTTTCAATCTCACTCCACAGGGACGGGAGAAGCTCCTTGCCGCGGCTCTGGGGCTCTCGACAAACCACGCGAGGCGGGTTTTCTCCAAGGCCATCGTCTCAAAGGGAGGGCTTGACGAACGAGACATCGACCTGGTCAACCGGGAAAAGAAGCAAGTGATCCGGGAATCCGGAGCACTCGAGTTTTTCTCCCCGTCCGAGACCATTGCGGACGTCGGCGGATTGGACGAGCTCAAGGAGTGGCTTCGCATGCGCGATCGTGCGTTCACTCAGGAGGCACGAGATTACGGTCTCCCGTCTCCCAAGGGTATTGCACTCATCGGTATTCCGGGAACAGGGAAATCGCTGACGGCGAAGATGATAGCGGGCCTCTGGAGACTCCCGCTGATACGTCTGGACTTGGGAGCCCTCTTCGGCGGCCTGGTCGGCCAGTCGGAAGAGAATACCCGCCGAGCGCTCTCCCTTGCGGAGACCGTGGCGCCGTGCCTGCTCTGGATCGATGAGATTGAGAAGGGGCTTTCCGTAGGAGGGGGTGACGGGGGAACGTCCATGCGTGTCCTGGCCGGCATCCTGTCCTGGATGCAGGAAAAGACACGACCGGTCTTTGTCGTGGCCACCGCCAATAATATCTCTTTGTTGCCTGCGGAATTGCTCAGGAGAGGTCGTGTCGACGAGATCTTCTTCCTCGACCTCCCGACCGCGGCCGAACGCAGGGAGATCTTCCAGGTACATATTCGTAAACGCAAGCGTCCGGTCCAAGGATACGATCTCGATGCTCTGGTAGAATCGTCGGAAGGTTATGTGGGTGCGGAAATCGAGCAGGCCGTGATCGACGCGATGTACCGCGCGTTCAGCGACCGGGAACTGCCCGGCAGAGATTTCACCACGGAAGACATTCTCGCTGCTCTCTCCAGACAGGTTCCCATAAGCCGTTCGCAACGGGAGACCATCCAGAGCTTGAAAAAATGGCTCGCCGAGGGTCGAGCCCAATCCGCTTCTTCAGTACACACAGGGCAGGAGTGAACTGCGTCCGAATTACCGACCATTACATCCGGAGCCTCACAATTCCATCGTGACCTCTTCAGCCCCCCCCATTCCGAGGAAATCCAAACAAGGTGCGATCCCCCCCAAGAAGATGACCGGCAGAATGCCGATCCTGTGCCTCTGTGGTGAAATTCCTTTTTCTCCTTGGTGTCGCCGCCTGGTGGTGAAACTCTATCTCTTCTCTTCATGCGTTCCGCATTACTGCTTGAAAGACCGGCTCCCCCACGACCGAGAAGTCCAGTCACCCTTGGGTTGCCGGACGCGGTCAGTTCGCCTATTCCGTACATCCGTAATTGCGTGCGCTGCCTCGGAATGCTATTCTCTGGTCGAGGAGGAGACAAAATGTCAGTAGCTCCACTATTCGACTCCATTGAGGACCTGGATCCGGAAGCCCGAGAGATCCTTGCCGACCCGGATGTCCGGGCATCCTGGGAAGCTCTCGAGGATCCTGAAGACAGGGGTGACCTCATCGATCACCTCAAAGCTCTTCGCCGACTAAAAGAGGGCAAAGACGAACTCATACCTTGGGAAGAAGCCCGGAAGCGCCTCGGATGGACTTGAATTGTGTACGGGCTTAACATCCATCGAGAAGTGCTCAAGGCCCTCGAATCAGTTCCCGTGGAATATCGCGACCCGATACGGAACCGGATCAACCAACTTGCTCATGATCCCCGACCGCCGGGACTCAAGAAGCTTCACCGTGGCGGCTATCGAGTTCGCCAGGGCCGTTATCGCATTCTTTACGAAATTGATGACGAGAACCTCCTTGTGAATATCACCGCGGTGAAACACCGCAAAGACGCCTACCGATAATAAGCGAAACCGTCTGCTCATCAACGACCGGCAGAATGCCGGTCCTACCGGGCTGTTCTCCAATACGAACCGCGAGTATTTTGTGAAATAATGCCTCTGGTCTGAGAGCCGACCCCCCTTCCCTGCCGTGAAACACATTGATGTTTTCATGCACGTATAATAGTCTCTACAAGAAATTTTCTTTGGAAATTCCTCAATGCCTCGGAATAAACAGACTCAGATCTCCACTTCCACGGACCTGGAACAACAGGCCCTGGATTGTTCACCCGCCGCCCTCGATGCGTTGGCGGACATTATGAACGGCAAGGGCGAGAAAGCCCTTCAAGACACCCTGGTCGAGACGCTCAAGAATCTGGCCGAGAGAGGAACCGTCACCCCGCTCTACGAATTGTGGTGCCTCACCCGCGAGCCGCGTTTGACCGCTCTCCTGACCGAAAGGGGATTTGTTCCCGGCTTTGCATCACACTTGGCGGTTTTCCGGAGTTTGGATTCAGAAGACCTGGACGGACTCGCAGGAGGCGGTCCCGATCTGGTCCAGCCCCTCGTAAAAGCTTCTCAGAACCCTGATGGGACCATTCGTGACAGAGCCCTCGCATGTCTGAATCGAATATCCAATGAAGATGCTCTGGATAGGCTGGCCGCGATCTGGGCCGATACGCGTTTGGATACATTACGGCATATTATCGAAAGCCGAAAAATCACGGCGAGGAAGCCTCCGGCGGTAATGGTGCTTTCCGCCCTGGCATGCTCCGGGACCGAAGTCATAAGGAAAGCCGGGGCCGTAGTCGTGCCTCCCCTCGTTCGGGCTTGTTCGGACGAAGATGCCGGCCTCGCCCAAAGAGCGCGGGACACTCTTCCGCTTCTCGAGACCCAGGAGGCCGTCGATGCGCTGGCGGACATGTGGGCTCACAATAGGTCCGAAGAGTTGGACCGGGCCATGATGGCGGGGGGCTACGTAGCCGCAAGACCCGCTACCGTCCGAGTGCTGTCGGCTTTGAAGACCGACAGACCGGATCTTCTCGAGGGCGACGGCCCCGCACTTGCCCATCCGCTGACCCTGGCCTTGAACGACCCCGACTCCGTCATAGCGCAACGGGCCGACGCCTTCATGGACCGGTTGGCGGCCGACGCTGAATTCCAGGACGCCCTCTGCCGGGTGGTCATCGAGCACGGCCTTCCAAAGGCCCGGGATCTGGCCTGCAGTAGAGGCTGGAAGCCCGTAGATAGCCGGCACCGGGCTTTGTACTATTTTCTGACGGAGCAGTGGGAAGAGTACGAAAGCCTCGACTTTGACATGAGTATCATGACCGAGGTCTATGAGCACGGCGGAAAGGATCTCCGCTCACGCATTGCGGCTACGGCCCGTAGGGCGGGTCGTCTCGAACTGGTGGAATTAGTTGCGGGGGTGAGGCATCGGCGGCGCATGGGCGAAATGACGATCCGCGAATGGGAGGTCACATTCGGAATCATTGACGACCGGCATGACTGGACAACCTTGTGGCGACTGGCGCAGACGGCCCCGGCAACATGGTCGGTGCGTGCACTCAGGCGGCTGGAGGAAGTCGAATGGAGGCCCGACGGCAGGGAAGACCGCGAAGGATTCGACATGCTATGCGGTCTGGCACTTCAGTGTACGGGCGAAGCGCCCATTCTCGGTGTTGTCGATGAACCTTGTGCCGTGTTTACCGCTCACGGCCGCAGGGTATCCAAACTGATCATTAGTTCGTACTTCGAGAGCGTTCTTGCCACCGCAGGTTGGGACGGCACCATCCGTCTGTGGGCCATGGCGGACGGGGAGCCTCTGAACAAATGGACGGCCCACCGACATCCGGTCACGGCCCTGGCGGCCAACCCGGACGGCTCCATGCTGGCAAGCGGATGCGGAGCCGAAAACCGGGTGATACTCTGGACCGCGCACGACGGCGCACCTTCCAAGATATTGACCGGACACAAGAAAGGTGTGGCATGCCTTGCCGTAAGCTCCGACGGAAGGCTTCTTGCCGCGGGATGCTATGACGGAGGATGCCGTTTGTGGCGGATACGAGATGGAGCCCTACTCAAGACCCTGACCGCCCATGTCCGGGGAGTTCGGTCCACTGCCTTCAGTCCTGACGGCACTACACTGGCCACAGGAGGCGACGACGCCTCCGTTAGGCTTTGGAGCATCCCCGAGGGAAAACTTCTCGGAACATTGCACGGCCACCAGATGACCGTGCGGTCCGTCGTTTTCACTCCGGACGGTGAAAGGATTGCAAGTGCAAGCTCGGACAATAGCATCATCTTGTGGGATACGGCCGAAAGGACCATGGTCAAGAGACTGACGGGCCACACCAATGTCGTGACGGCCCTGGCGGTGAGCAATGACGGCAGAGTTCTGGCCTCCGCAGGATGGGACCGGGTGGTGAGGCTGTGGATCATGCCCGATGGAAGGCCGTGGGGAACTCTTGAAGGGCATTCCGGTCCCGTAACGTGCCTCACAACGGATCCCGAGAGCCGTATTCTCGTGAGCGGAAGCCACGACTGCTCGGTGATGATGTGGAATTTTCAGTCGGGTATCTTCCGCAGGCCCACCACTCGAAAAGACATGGACCGTATCGAATCGCTCACCAATTCGCCCGTGAATCAAGACGTACAGCCATGGCTCGACTTCTTGGCAGCGCAGATGAAACGGCGATGGCGCTTTGACATCGAGATCGACGCCGCGCCGACCAAGATCGAAGTCGGCCTGTACGACATTGAGGTGCAAGGGTAGACGAAAGCAGCCGGCTTTCCGGTAGAGTCTTGAGGAGGACAGGGTGCGGGGTGTCGCCTCCCTGCGTGACAAATCCCCCCTGCCGCCTTTACTAAAGGGGGGAAGGGGGATTTGCTTGCGCTCATGGCGTAAGAATCATCGGCGGTATTTGCGTAACCGACCACAAGAACACCTGTCGAGACAAAATTGCCAACGATGCGGTTCGCTCCGTTCACCGCATCCTACGCACCTCCGGCTTCGCCGGGTTTCCGCCCTTCCTTCAAGTCACGGACAGCGCGCTCACATTGCTCTGATACCGCGACCATATTGTCCTCGATCTCCTGTCTGATCCGCTCGTAATCGTCGTTGGTTAGGCCTGAGGCGACTTGTACGGGCTTCCCCCAGCCAAGCACGACGGTGCTGAACGGAAGCGGGAGTATCATTCTGTCCCACGAGTTGAATTGTATCTGCCGAGTGGCCCAGCTTACCAGGGGAACCACCGGCTGACCCGTCTCACGGGCGACAATGACAATCCCCATCTTCACTTTTCTCGAAGGCCCGCGCGGGGCATCCACCGCCAGCCCCGAACAGTAGTTTCGCTCCTTGATGATGTCTATCATTTCGTGCAGCGCGTCTCTTCCGCCCCGGGATGACGATCCTCTCGTGGAATCATAACCCATCCGGCGCATGCTCCTATCAATGAGTTCACCGTCCCACGAACGGCTTACCATAACCACACCGGGATAGCGCCTGCAGTAATAGACCGGGAAGAGCATGGTACCGTGGAAGCACGCGCAGGTGAACGGCCTCTTCTTACAGACCTCCTCCTCGTGCTCCTGGTTGAGCCACACTCTGCGGGTGGTGAGATCAAGAAGTCGAAAATAGAACGTCACGAGCCTGGGGAGGAGAAAGAGTATCACGCGGAACCACAGTTTATCCCCCTTCTCTCTTTTCAAGTTCTTTTGATCCATTGTTCCGCCTTCGACTGAGTGTAGGCCGGAATCCGCGACCGCCTTTATGATTCCGATTACTCAGTACCGTGATCAGGAGCCGGCGCCGGCTTCCAAGGTCTCCAGTGCTTCCAGCACTGCCTCTCTCACGTCCGGGTCCGGGTCTTCCCTCAGCTTGCGAAGTGCGGGCACAGCGGCCGAGTTACCGATCTTTCCCAGGAGTTCGGCAGTATCGCCGCGAAGCGCGACTTCCTCTTGGAACAGCAAATCCGTCAGTTGGCCCAAAACAGGGTCCAGTATCCTCGGGTTCCGTTCCAGGGCTTCCTCCATGGCCAAGAGCGCACCCATTCTTACGGAGAACTCATTCGACAGATAAATGGGCAGTATGGCCGCCGGCCGATTCTCTCGGCACATGAGTTCAGCCGCGTCTTCAGCACGCCCTGTTCGTATCATGGAATCAAGAACCGAAGTCAACGATTCTTCCTTACCGGCCTCTGCGACCCGGCCGGCCAGTTCATCCCTGGTGATCCGGCCGACTATTGTCATTCCTTCGTTGATAACGATTGTCGGTGTCGATTTGACCTTGAAACGCTCTACAAAATCAGAAATTTGAAGCGCATCGACAACATTCACCGTTATCATCGGATTACCAACGGCCAGGGACAAAGCGGCACCTACCGCCTGCGGACAGTGGGGGCATGATTCGGCCATGAGAATGAGAATATCAACAGGCGACTTCAATTCCTGAATACGCTCCACGGCATCCGAGGTGGGGACATCCTCGCCCTTTCCGAGCCAGGAAAGAGCGTCGAGAAAAGGAGCGAGTTCCGTGCCCTCCGGTGCGGCAACATAGTGGATGTTGGTCACCTCTCCGTCCGTAAGACTCAGCGAGGGCTTGCCGGGCAGGACCGTTTCATGCCGCTCTTCTACTCGAACACGGTTCATGGACACACCGCTGATCTGACGTGCAATGTTCGCCAGGTTGGTCTCGAATACACTTCCCGTGCCTGCCGTGCCGATCATAATCGTTACATCCGCGGACATCTTGTCGGTGACGGCTTGAACACGCATCAGTTCTTGATCCGTTAGCATGGACGACTCCTGCATGGAATAGGGTTAATTTGGAGTTACCAAGGTTCCCGGAGAAACCCAAGGGTAAGCTCGGCATCTGCGGATCGAGTGCCTATACGGCGGGACCGTATCCTGAATCCAAGTATCCCTTTTCACAAATACGGTCACGCATTTCAGTCGGGTGAGATTGCTTCGTTTCGCGTTCCGCACGGAATTTGCGATGCCTCGGTGCGGAGTGTCGCCTCCCTTCAGGACAAATCCCCCTGCCCCTCTTTACCAAAGAGGCTATGAACAGGTTCCCCCCTTTGACAAAGGGGGGTAAGGGGGGATTTTCGGCACAGTATAGGATATGTGCCCGAATTTATGAATCAGATTACTAATCTACTTGATCTCGGAATAGTACTCTCCGGTAGGCTTGACGTTCGAGTCCTCAAATAGTTCGAACTTGGCCAAGCCCCACTTGTGCAGCCGAAAACGCAGTGAAGTCCAAAGGACTCCGAATCCGTAGACTACCGAACGATAAAAGTTTATCGAGGATGCTTCGGGGAAGTACCTCGTGGGGCACGAAATTTCACCGACCCTGAAGTCGAAATACATGGTTTGGGCCAACATTTCGTTATCAAAGACAAAATCATCCGAATTCTTGTGCAGCGGCAATGTCTCGAGAACCGTTCTCGAGAACGCCCGATAACCGGTGTGAAACTCCGAAAGCTTCGACCCGAGGAGTAGATTCTCCGCAAACGTGAGAAATCGATTCGAGAGATACTTGTAGAAGGGCATTCCGCTCTTTCTTGCCTTGCCCCCCAGGATACGAGAGGCGAGAACCACGTCATATTCTCCGGAGACTACCATTGCCGCCATCGCTGTGACCAGTTTGGGACTGTACTGATAATCGGGGTGTAACATTACAATGACGTCCGCTTCGGATTTCAAGGCTTCCGCATAGCAGGTTTTCTGATTCCTTCCGTACCCATAATTTCTGTCATGGAGGAACGAGCGTATTCCGAGCCTGCCGGCGAGTTTCACCGTGTCGTCGGAACTGAAATCGTCCACGAGCAACACATCGTCCACCACGTTGCGGTCCAACTCGGACACTGTCCTCTCAAGCGTTTGCGCTGCGTTGTACGCCGGCAGCACCACGGCGATTTTCTTACCTTCAAGCATTATGGCGCCTTAGGATCTTGTCCTTCCGGCTTCGTACCTGTATCATTTCCGACACGATCGACACACCTATTTCTTGAGGGGTCTCGCCGCCTATTGATATTCCGATGGGCGAATGAACCCGTTCCAGATCGGTCTGAGAAAAACCCTCCGCAAGCAGCGCTTGATATATCAGACTGGTCTTACGCCTCGACCCGATCATTCCTACATACCCGGCCGTTGTCCTGAGTGTCCGGCCGAGCACTGCCCTGTCGTGAGCGTGGCCCCTGGTGACGATTACCACATAACTGTCATCGTCGAGTTCGTCTGTCGCAAAAAATTCATCAAACGAATCTACCCCGATGACTTTGTCGGCTTCCGGCACTCTTTCTTGATTGGCGAATTCCGCCCGATCATCGATGACCACCACCCTGAAGTCCACATATGAGGCCAGATGTGCTACGCAGACCCCCACATGACCGGCGCCGAAGACGTAGACCGTTCCGTGGGGACGAATGCACTCCAGAAATACCGGGTACTCGAAGCCGGGAACATCGAGAATCTGAGCGGGTTTCAGCAGTCGTGCCGGCGGCAGGATCTTAACGGCATCTTCGTAGCGATCGAACCCGCCCGTACGGTTGTCCCCATCGTCCAGAACAAGGTGTTTCACCGTTCCCGATCGTTCTCCACCCACAGCCATGTCCACATTGGTGAAGAGGTAACCGTTCCGCCTGCTTGTCATCATGTCGAGCAGACGACTGAACACCTCTTGAGCCGCCGGGTCGGAGGCTTGCACGTATTCCACGAGGACCTGTACCTGTCCTCCGCAGATCATCTGTGAGGACTGAGCGTCTTGCCCGGTAAAAGCGAATGACGCCCGGTGCGACTTGCCCTCGCTAAGTGCCCGAACTGCAAACTCTTGAACCGAGGCTTCCAGCTGTCCGCCGCCAATGGTTCCTACTATTGCACCGTCTTTGCGAATCAGGAACTTGGTTCCCACATGCCTGGGAGAAGACCCCTCGACGGTAAGGATCGTTGCCAGCACGAAATCCCGACCGCTTTGACATTCGTCTACGGCGGCCTTCCAGATATCTCGCATGAATTTTTCCCTGCAGTTCTCTTGACTGCGGCTTGTGGGCTCATGCCCATACGGCGCTCTGTAGTAGCTCAAACAAGAAAAGGAGTGTACGCGCTCGGCAGAGAGTTGTCAAGCTCGGCCACAGTCGACCGGAACCGTTCACATACATGGTCCGAGGGGATAATCCTCGCAATGCCGGCCTTGAGGGAAGTTAAGCGCCGGATACTCAATGCTCCCCGACGGCAAGGGGACTTCGTGAGCCTACAACCGGCCGGACCTCCGTAGAAGGCTTTTGCCGCACGACCTGATGTGCTAGTCTGACGGGGTTGATCTGCACGGGGGATGGAGGAAGATCAGCCGGTCGGTGTGATAACGGCGCTGACAGACGCTCCGTTCTTTCTGTACCTTCTTGTGAGGAGATGAAAGCAATTCCTCTGCCCGGATTCCACAATGAACTGTGACTCCATCGTATACGGTAGACCTCGAAAAGCCTCGCTTCTCGAATGCAGCCGTGTGAGCTTGGCCTACGGCCGGGAAACGGTACTGTACCATGTCACGCTGTGCATTGATGAAGCCGACTTCGTATGGGTTATTGGCCCCAATGGTTGTGGTAAGTCCACCCTGATAAAGATCCTGAGCGTTGTTCTCAGCCCCCGGAAGGGAACGGTTTCCATATGCGGCAGGGACATGGCCGGCCTAACACGGCGCCGAGCAGCCAAACAACCGGCCGTGGTTGCTCAAGAGGAAACAGCGGACTTCGGATTCACGATTCAAGAAGAGATTATACTCGGTCGTGCGCCTCATCACGGCGGCCTTCACTTCGAGAACCGTGCAGATCGAAACCCTGTTACTGGAGCGCCCCGTATGACTCCCGTGGGACGGCTGGACAATCTCGACGGGAGGAGAATCTGAAAGGGCATCGCCGTTTCGAGATCGTTGCTGACGCCCGGTCTCATGACAAAGGATAAACATAATGAAGTGCTCGTGCGACGACCTTGTCCCTCGGGACAGCCCGGTTTCCTCTGCTTGCGTGAAAGATCTCACCATCTTTGACGGTGTCGACGATGACGATTTTGAGAGATTCAGAGGTATCGGCGTGAGAAGGGTTTTCCGGCACGGAGAGACTCTCTTTGTTCAGGGAGGCCCAATCGGCGAGATATTCGTGATCAAAGCCGGCAGAATCCGATTGAGCAAGGTACTTGAGGACGGAACGGAAATCACCTTGGACTTTCGGAAACCCGGCGATCTGGTCGGCGAAGAGGCATTTTCCCGTCCGGGAAATTATCCGCTCACCGCATGGGCCATGGAAGAGACAATGACCTGTGGATTTCGTGTGAGCGATTTCAATCGGTTGATTCTTGACAATCCCGACCTTGGACTCAAGCTGATCGGAAACATGAGTCAGAGGATACTCTCTCTAAATTCTCGGTTGGAGAACGCCGCATCAGGAAATCTGGAAGACCGCGTATTTCGGATCCTGTCAGCCATCGCGTCGGAGCACGGCCGAAAGACATCGAAAGGCTACTCCATCACGTTTCCGTTGACCCACGAGGAATTGAGCTATTTGGTCGGAGCTCATCGCGTCAGCATTACAAGGGCGTTGAAGAGACTTCGGAGCACCGGAAAGGTTATCAAAGAAGACAACCGGTTCATACTGCCCGGCGACTGGACGGCAGAATAGGAGAGGTCTCGCATCTCATAAGAACGACGGGCTGCTCATTTGGGCTGCAGATACGGACGGTTCTTCCCTCAGTATTTTCGATCCCCATTGTAGCCGGTGCTACAGAGTCGCGTGCAGACGGAGCGTATCCTGCTTGAAAGCGAATTGGAAGGAACGCCGGCGATAGGCTCCAATGACAATGCCGGATCGGCCATAACCAAGGAACGAAAATCCTGAATAGACACAAGGAGAAACACATGTCGGTATCGTATCCGGAGATTGGAAACAAAGTGGTTGCAAAGGTCATTGAAAAGCAGGCAGACTGCACAATCGGGATGAACGTCGGGGATGAATATGAATTGAGTACGCATAAATGCGGTGAGTTCTGCGGGTTATTCTATCATCACATTGCCGGATGGGTGAAGACTCTCCAGTTCGGCGGCTCGGTTCCGTTCTTCCCTGAGTCGGATACCCAGGTCTGGGAGTGTCCGAATCCCCAGAATAGAGTCAAGGTGGAACTGAAGAGAGTCAAGTGACGGTTTAACATGGACCGCAGCGTTTCCTTCCAAACGCTTGACAATGTGCGTGCGTCACTCGGCATGGCCCGATCGACACGAAACGGGAGCAGAGGAGAACAATTATGAATGACAAAGCCTATGACAGGTTGGCCAAAGTGCTTGACACTCTGCCCAACGGATTCCCTGCCACTGAATCCGGAATCGAAATCAAATTATTGAAGAAGATCTTCACTCCCGAAGAGGCAGACCTCTTCTGCGACCTCAGGTTGACCGATGAGACCGCTGCTGAGATTGCCGACCGTACCGGTCGTCCTCTTGAAGAGTTGGAAGACAAACTGATTTCAATGGGCGAAAGGGGAGAGATCGTTGCCTTCCGGTCGCATGGAGTTTGGAAATTCAGAATGGTGCCGTGGGTTATCGGAATCTATGAGTTTCAACTCAAACGTATGGACCGAGAACTGGCAGAATTGTGTGAAGCTTATTCCAGGTACTGGGGAGCCAATTTCCTGCAACACGGGCCGCGACCTCAGATAATGCAAGTGATTCCCGTAGAACAGGAAATTCCGGTAAGGCAGGAAGCATTGCCCTATCAACAGGTTTCCAATCTCATCGAGCAATCCAAGTCTTTTGTGGTAAATGATTGTATCTGTAGGAAAAAGCAAGGTTTATTGGAAAAACCATGCACGAAGCCTATTGAGGTCTGCCTGGCTATGCATACCGAACCGGGCCTGTTGGAAAACAGCGCACTGGCTGGGGGAGGCAAAGCAATTACCAAGGAAGAGGCCTATGACGTTCTGCGCAAATCAGAGGAAGCCGGTCTTGTCCACATGACCAGTAACGTTGAGAGCGGACACTGGTTCATCTGCAATTGTTGCGAATGCTGCTGTGGAGTTCTGCGGGCGGTCAATATGGGATTTCCGCAAATGGTGAACTCACACTACTACGCCGAGATCGACCCGGACCTTTGTTCCGCCTGCGGCACCTGTGCCGAGGACCGCTGCCAGGCGAATGCGATCAAGCAGGACGGGGACGTTTTCACCGTCATCAAGCATAAATGCATAGGCTGCGGCCTTTGCGCCACGACATGTCCCGAGGACGCAATCAAACTGGTTCATAAGGATCCTCAGGATCGAATACAGCCCCCCAAGGACGAAGATGCCTGGCTGGAGGAACGAGCACGCCGGCGCGGGGTCGATTACACGGCTTACAAATAAAAACGCCGCGTCGCGGTACGGGTCAGGCCCCATCTGAGAGTGGATTATGACATGATCATTGAAACGGCTCCCGTTGAAGATGCGGAAGAGATCCTGGACCTCCAGAAACTCGCATACATAAGCGAGGCCAAGATCTACGATGACTACGGCATACCGCCGTTAGTGCAGACGCTCCGGGAAATGCAGGCCGATTTCGCCGGTCTGCTCTTCCTGAAGGCCTCTGATGACGGAAAGATCGTGGGATCGGTCAGAGCTCACATGGAACAAGACACGTGTCATATCGGACGGCTCATCGTTCACCCCGAATTCCGCAATCGCGGCATCGGCACACGGCTGATGAAGGAAATCGAGGGATGCTTCGAGCAGGCCCGCCGATTTGTCTTGTTCACCGGGCACCGCAGTGAACTCAATCTTCGTCTTTATCGGTCACTTGGGTATGTGCCCTTTGAGACCAAGATCGTCACCGACGGCTTGACGCTTGTATTCTTGAGCAAGGAAAAGGAAGCCTGACCGCGTGCAGATGCTCCCCGGGGACCACTACTCGAAAGAGCGCGCCGGTGACATTATGGGATAGGTGAAGTCCATCATTGAACAGTACGCGGAATTACCGGATCCGCCGGTGCATGGTTCTTGACACACAGATCTCATTACCGAGACAAACGTCTTTGTGTGATATTGCCGGAAATCTTCACGAATGAGTTCATTATGAACCTACTGATAAGGTCTCCGGATTTCTTCCCTCATAGGCCAGAGATCAACATAGGCCCAAGAGGCGTTAGTTAGATCAGCTCCAAAAGGTCTAAACGCAGCGTGAATGGCTTTGTGTCCTTTCTGATTGAGAAGCTCAACAGCAGGGACAAGATCTGAATCTTGAGAAGCGATCACGGCAAAGTCATAGGCACTTTCCCATGCAAGTCTCAACATATCGGTCACAATATATGTGTCAATACCCTTTTCTTCCGTGTTAGATATCTGCGCCTTACAGTCTTCATGGGAACATGTTTGGATTTCTCTGTGGCAGGTCGAGCAAATGGGAAGACCTTTTGGTCTTCTTTCTTTGCACACTACACTAACACCTGGGAATCTATTGAGTTTACCAACTGCCCAACCTCTAAATTTCTTCCCTTCGTCTGTCTTAGGATTGAATGACGCGTAGAAAATTACGCCGTCAAAAGAATAGTCAGTCACACTGATCTCGTCACATGCTTTCTTTGCTAACCACGGACCGAGATCCCGCCAATTGACAAAGAATTTAGCCTTTGGGTTATTGTGGATATGTTGTTCCCTACGCTCTAAAGTGAGTTGAAAATTCCAATAATCTACAAAAACGCGCACCCTTGCCATTCTTACCTCCAGATAAAAAAGGAGCAGCCAAGGCTGCTCCTAGTAGTGGCAAAGATCGGCGGACTCAACCCCACGCTTGCTAAAACGTCGGTACCGCCGATGGGCTTCAAGAATCGATGGACTCAACCCGAACCTTACTAAAGGTTCGGAACCACCGATGGGTTTCAATACTTAAACGTTACACCGTCTATGAACCTCTGTCAATTATAAAGACCTTCAGAAAACATGAAAGTTCCCAGTCGTAACTGTCTTCATAATGGACCACGAAAACCGGACAGGGGGATTTTTAGGATTTTCTTAACGAATTTGTGTATCGGAGAACTGCGCGTGCACCTCTCCTATTTCCCCGGGCATGTTTCGAGGTATCTCTGCTTGTGTTTCTTGAGCTTTGCCAGAAAATCCTCGTTTCCTGTAATGCTTCCGCGCAGTTGCACTGCGGTATAGGTATTCCAGGCTAATCCTTCATAGATGCTCACAAGTTTGGATACCCGATGAGTCCTCGAATAGTCGTGTAGTGCCGAGGTGAGCTTATCGAGCGCCTTGTTCATTTTCGTTGTCGCTGCGGAAGAATCACGCGACCGCAGAGCAGACTCGGCTTCCTCAAAGAATTGCCCGACGGCCCGGCACGCGATCTTGGTTATCTGCTCGTCGTCTACCGGCGCAGCGGGTTTTGCCTCCTTCTTGCGACCTTCGGCTCCGGTCTTTTTCCCGGCTTGTCGACCGGAAGCCATGGAATCTTCCAACACTACCTTCCTCAACTCGAAAACCAGTCTCTTCAGGTCGTTGACTTCACTCTTCAGAGTAGCGACATCGCTCTTGACTTGGTTCAGTTCGCGGAAGACATCTTGCGATTGGGCTGTGGATATTGAGGCAAGAAAGACAACCATCAAAAAAAAGGATATCTTCGTACACGTTCCAACGATGTGCATGACTCTTCTCCTTCATGCCGGAAGACTTGCGAGGCGCATCAACGGGGACCGTCCCCATCCCCCACCATCCGTTTTTCCACACCCAACATAGCCGAGCATTCGGAGATCTTCAACACATTCGTGAGGCGCTGCGACGGATTGCCGGAACATTAATGCGGCATTTCATAAGTTCGGTCACGTTTTCGTCTCGCCGGCATGTTGGGTGGCTGCAAGAAGAATATCCGGGCACGGAGGCCCGGGCTACGAAAGACTGCCTCGAAGCTCACTTCTGATAGTGGGACGGGCCTCCGTGCCCGTCATCTTCAAGGGCGGGCGTCCCTGCCCGCCGTCTCCCCGGCTTCCGCCGGTGAACCCAAGTAGGACCGGCAAGATGCCGGTCCCACTGTTCAGGCCACACCGTATCCGTGAACCGCGGCAATCAGTCCGAGCCTGCCGGCGGATCACCCGGCGCGTAAATAGCGACCGCCGGCAGGCTCTTTGAGTGACGGAATCTCATAAGTGCTTCGCATACTCTCAAACCGTTCCAAGTCGAATTCCTGCTTGTCGGCAAAGTCGGGGTTAAGCGTGTCCGTATTGCGAAAAGGTTGGACAATGAACCGCGGCACCCGGCCAAGGGATTCCCGGATGCTCGCGAGTTCCGGTTCTTCCACGAGACCGGGGATGACCGTAGTGCGAAACACCACTTCCAAACCGGAACTCTTCAGAATACTGATGCTCCGGCGGATGATTCTCGGGTCTATGGGAACCCCGGCCACAGCGGCATATCGCAGCGCATCCAGCGGAGCCTTCACGTCCATGAAGACCGCGTTCACCAACTCGTATTCAATAAGCCTCGCCAGCATTCCCGGATTGGACCCGTTGGTATCGAGCTTCACCCGAAAGCCCTCGTCACGCAGGAGTCTGACCAGGTCGATCAGATCTTTCCTCATGGTGGGTTCGCCGCCGGTGACCGTTATGCCGTCGATCCACTTCCCGCGGCTCTTCAACTGTCTCATCACCTCGTCCATGGGGTAGTCGTCAACCGTCTCCGGATGAAGCACAAGACTGTGATTGTGACACGCAGGACAACGAAATCCACAGCCCCCCAGGAAGATCACTGAGGATATCTTGCCGGGCCAATCGACAAGGGATCCCGAGATGAAGCCCTTTATATTGAAATTGTTCGTCAATGGGTCACCCAATCATGCCGGCTACAAGGGAGACCTCAGGATGACGATCTCCCCTGAACGGTGGTTTGTGATGCTTGCTGCACCCCGCAGGGTCGAGTTCTCAGCAGCAGTTGTCGAGAAGAAAGCGACGAATATGCGCCGCTCCGGTGATTATCTCGCTCTCGTCGGACACAAGAATGGGCAGTTGTTTTTCCGAAAGGGTGACACACTCGAAGTAGGCCAGCATGGCCAATGACTCGGGGTTCTCACCGTCCAATTGCATCACCTGCAGGTTTTCCAAGCTGTCCAAATCGACCTTTGCCTTCACCCAATCGCACTTACCGCAACCGGGTTTTGTAAAAAGATATGTCACTGTAAGCCTCCTCTCACAAATCTCAATCAAATTGAACCAGCCCCCGCATTATGAAGCCACGAAGCCGACCATTCCATTCATCGGTCACACACGGGTCAAGAGCCGGCCCGACCCGGACTACGGGGCATGGCATACGTTACGGGGAGACCTTTCTCCCGTCCACGGACTTGGCGGTTTGCATGTAATCGACATTCCGGTACCGGTCGTTCAGTTCTCCCCTCTTCCCCTTGTTCCAACTGGAGAGCTTCGTAAAGTACCCCGTGATGCGCGTGATCTGCTCAACCATGTCCGACTGACAGTAGGGGCACGCGTCGTTCAACCCCCGGCTTGTGCGGCCGCAACTGACGCATGTGGTGAGTTCCGGTGAAAACGCGATCTGGTCGTTTTGCGTCATTCTGAATGTCTTCTTGACGAAGTTGGCGAGAGATTCGGGACTGGGCCTGCTTTCTCCCAGCCACACGTGGGTGAGGGATCCCGCTTCGATGAGTGGATGGAAGAGTCCTTCTCGCTTGACCCGCTCGATGGGATCCATGCTCGCACCCACATTGAACAGCGTGGAATTGGTGTAGTAGATCTCATCCCTGCTCAGATTGCCGCGCACGACCCGTTGGGCCTCCGGAAAATGCTTCATGTCCAGTTTGGCGAAGCGGTACGCCGTGCTCTCCGCCGGTGTCTGTTCCAGGACGAAACGCATGTTGTGCCTCTTGCCGAGTCGAGCGGCGACCAGGTTCATGTGGGCAATCACCCTCAGCCCGAATTTTAGAGAGTCCTCGCTATCATGAAGTTCCTCTCCGGTGTGATACTGGACCAATTCATTGAGCCCCACCATGCCTATGAGGTACGTCACCCGGTGCATCCGCAGGTACGGTTCACCGTCTCTGTCCATGGTCAGCATGGCGAGCGGTCCCTTCTCCCCGAGCGCCAAGAGGCTTTCAATGAAGGCCTTCTTCTGGAGATGGGCCCTGGCGGCCAGAGAAATCCGCTCGGTAAGGAGCGAGAAGAGCTCCGTGTCGTCTCCACGGGCTTCGTACGCTATCCTGGGCAGATTGATCGTGACGTTCTGCATCGCGGAATAACGCATCTTCCACGGATGAACCGCATCGTCCAGGTCGCTCTTCTCCAACTTAAAGGAAAGCCTACAACACTCTGAAATTTTCGCTGTATCTCCTCTATCAAACACGTAATACGTGTTTCCCTTCTCCGATGCGATATCGCAAATATGATGCAGGAATTCCTCGTGACCCGGAGTCTGGAAAAACTTCTCGGTTATATGAACCAGCGGTTTTGGGAAGAAGAATGGTCGTCCCGCCCCGTCACCTTCACGGTAGATATCAAACAGGGTCCAAACGAAGTCCTGAGCTTCCGGCAGATATTCCGCGTACGTGTGTCCGGTGAACTCGCCTCCGGGACCGATTGCAGGTACGTTCTCGAAATGCTTGGGTATCTCCCAGTAAAGGTTGATATCGGTGAAGATCGCCTGTCCGCCTCGGGCCACCGCCTGCTGAGAGAACTCGAAGATCAGCATCTGGGCGAGCTGGCGCACTTCCCTCTTCGGCAGTCCCCTTAGATACGGTGCGAAAAAGAGGTTCACCGCGTCCCAGCCTATGGCTCCGGCGAAATGACTCTGCAATGCCGCTGCAAACTTTACCATGTGAGCCAGGAGTACTTCGGGGTGCTTGGCCGGCTTGGCCATGGCCAAGGAATTGGGGAGGTTCAGTCCATACTTCTTGATGTATTCAAGGGACTGCCCCGAACAATACGGCCTGTCGATGAAGCCCAGGTCGTGCAGGTGAATGTCGCCTCTCATATGCGCGTCGCCGACGCCCTGATCGAAGACGTTGAGCAGGGCATACTCTTTCTTGATGTTTTCGGCGAGAGTCAGGTTCGTTGCCTCGGGACCGTGAGGGACATTCGCATTCTCTCTGTTCGGACTCGTAATCAGTTGCTCCACGTCGAAAAGAGGCACGCCAAGGCGTGTGTGCAGACGCCTGTCCTGCTCAAGCCCTCTCTCGAGGAGCTTCGCGTTGACCATCTCCCGGATGAGAGGCGCGGTGATTACCTTTATCCCGCTTCGCTTGATGTTATTCTCGACTTCCAGGCTGATGTCCTCTGCGGTTCCTTCGTCGATGAACGTCTCACGCAGCAGCGCATCGACGATCCTGCTCCGGTCCCAGCCGTCCATGGCCTCGCTCGAAGTGCGAACAAAAAGAGCCATGTCGGTCGTCTCGAGGTGCGGGATCGTGTCCCTCCTGAACTCAGTGATTTCAGTTACGCTAGCCATAGCAATCCCCCTTGCTGGATGTTGCTCATTACAGGTTCGTTGTTTCCGGCGTCTTGGAGTCAAGTTCGCGTCTGACGGCATTTCAAATTCTACTGTTCGTTCTGCGACCCGCCGTGTCTTCCTCCCGGCGACACCAAGCCGCTGCCGGCCCTCATAGCCCCGACTCGCCGGCGACGGAGACCGCAACCATGAACTTGAAACCAAGAAAAACATAATTTAACCAAGTTATAAATACAATAGCATCACAAGAAACTTTAGCTTTTGCTCCCTTTCCCTCGCGGTCGTTCTACACCGGGATTACCGATGAAAGCGGATTAAGTTCTGACGCTGAACTAGGTACTGCTTTATGCTCTGTTCAGAAACGTCGGGAATTCGGCAAGGATCCACGAAGACGACCCCGCAACGAGTGGATCATCTTGTGGGGGGCATCTTTATCGCCACTACATATAGTGTGTCAAGGGGAAATCTTCGAAGAGAACCCTCTGTGCCCTTAGGCCTTCGGAATTGCAACTTATATTTTTAAATTGAATAATATCAGGCGATTATATATAAAGCCTCGGATTCAAAAACGGCACTCGCACCGCGCCTCCGGCGCCGTTTCGCCCCCCGGCGGGGGGAAGTGTGCTTGTTTCGTGGCCGGACGATGCGCGCTCGGGGGTGCTCACCGCGTTGAAGAATTGCCGCAATATCCGCGCGAAAATTAGAGGTTTCGCTCTTCCTCGGGGTAAGCGTTCACCGCGAAGAAAAAGAGAATGAACCACCAAGACACAAAAGCACCAAGGAACACCGCTGGAAAAAAGAGCAGTGCAGGGCTTGTGGTGTACATGACGAGTCCGGGCACCGTCTTCATGAGGTCTGATTTGAGACTCCATTTCGATCGGGAAACGCCATGAGTCAAGAACGCCGCCGTGTACACCGCCTCCTAAATCCTTAGTGTCTTGGTGCCTTTGTGGTTAGGTTTTCTGATTCAAACGAGCGCGACGACGCGGTGAGCGTTTACTCTTCGGGCAAATCCCCCAGTAGGGCGATTCCATGCGCAGAGCCGGAGAACCTGACTCGGGCTACCGATCATGTCTTCCGACCACGGCAGTGGAGCAATCCGGGAAGCGGCAGACAATCCGATAAGGGGGCTATTCGTTGATTCGCAAGTCGTCGGAGTTGCCGGCCGTCACATACATGAATTCCTCGGGAGTATAAGGGCTCGTCGGAAACGGTCTGTTCCAGTATCTGCGGACCTGCTCCGCGAGGTCCCGGATGGAAATGGTACCACCAGCGTTCGCTATGACCGCTTGTACCACGGACATCATCGGCGTCCTCGGTCCACCCTCCCGGGAGTTCATCCTCTCTATTTCTTCCAAGGACGAGGCCAACTCAAGGTCGCCCAGAAGCGTTACCGTTAATTCACTGACTTCTCCGGACGGTGGAGCATGCAGATTGGTAGCGGGTCGTGGAATGTCCCGTGCCGAAGCAAACTGTGCCGTTGTCGGCTCATCTTCCTGAGGTTCCGTGTCCTCTTCCCGGGAGGCGGGAGCCTCACCGGCGGGTTCGATCAATTCGTTCTCAGCGCGTTGTGCGTCGCCGTTGTGTTCCAAAGCCATCGAGGTCTCCTTGGTGCTGCATCCAGAAATTACTATAACCTTTGAATATTATTCCCGGAGCCTCGCTTTGTCAATGATTTAATCCAGCGCCGACCGGCGCGTTCATTCCTCGAAATCACTTTAGCTTTTATCTCTAACATTCTGATTGACAACAGGTTTTTTGCATGATATGCCCTCAAGCCATCGGGAAGGAGGGGCTATGAAACCCACCCGCCAAAATTTCAGCAACCCGAAATCGTGCTCTTTTGAAGAGCAGCGCTTGAAAGGAGACATTCCTATGGGAAAAACGTTTACCGTGGCCGTGGCCATCGTTCTGTTGACGGCGTCGTGGGGTAGCGCCGGCAACTTCGAGGTGTTGGCCGACGCGGGCCTTGTTCGCGCCCCCACGCCTCTTCACATAAGACCTGGTACATTGGTCAAAGCAGAGTTCAAGTCCAATATGAAGACGACATCCGACCTTGATTTTGAAGCCGACAGCCTCTTTCCGGAAAAGGTCGCCGCGCAGAATGCTCCTAAAGTCAGGCCAAGACCTGCCGTTGCCTTCAGGGAGCGCGCAAAGGCCACGATGGCACCGCCTCCTCGGACTAATCCGGACACGGCACCCGGCGTAGGTCCACTGGCTGAATCACTGGAACAGGCGACGGACATGGAGGAAGATTTGGCACAGGATCTTGCAAAGGATCTCGTGGTGCCGCCTCCACCGGCAAAGGTCGAAGACACGGGGCCGCAATTTAAGAAGCCTCCGGCTCGGCAGAAGGAGGAGACCAGGGAATCTTCTCCTATCGAGCAGGCGGTAAAGCAGAAGACCAGAACCTCTCCGACAGTGAAGAAGAGGTCTCCGTCCGAGTACCGGTCGAGACACGCGAGCCGCAAGCCCATACGGAAGGTCAGGCCTTTGACTCGAAACAATCCGTGGGCATTCCCCGCGGGCAGCCGTGGAGTTCGTGACCGTCGTTTCAACGCGCATCGCGGCGTTGACCACACTCAGGCTTACCAACAGATGACGCCTCCATATATGACTTCCGAACCCCGGAGGACGGTTGCCATGCCTCCGACTGCCGAACGGTTCGTACATGACGGGGTTACGATCAAACTGGCTCCTGCTGCGGCTCCTGCTGCGGGCCCCGGGTGCGGGCCCTATTGTGAAGAGGACTACGCAAACGATGATATCCTCTCCGTAGCCACAGAGATCATCGGTTTGCCGTTTGCCTTTATCAGCTCCTTCTTCTAGTCGTACTCGGGTAATTGAACCGGAACGCCCGTTCGCAAGGACGGGCGTTTTTTTTGCTCCATGGGAATATGGAGCGGGAATGTCTTTGCGAGGAGCGAAATCCCGCGTCCGGCGGCAAGTCTATGAGACCTTCCCACCCTGTGACCGCACCCGCTCGACAATAAATTGCTTAACCTCTTCGGGAACGTCGGCAACGGGCAGTGTTGAGTAAGTCTGATTCGCATAGAAGAGAAGCCAGACGTCATCGAAACGCCACAATTTCTTGATTATCTGCCACTTGAACTCAGATCGGCCGATGTCGGACTCCACAGAGAGTGAGTCATCCGTGAATTTCCAGGTCGCCTGTGGGGATTCCATTTCCCGGAAGATTCTTAAGGAACGGTGGCGGTACACAAAATAGACGGCTATGGAGATAATGATAAGGACAAGACACAAGACGATCAATGTGGCCGTCAACCACGATTTGCCGCCGGACACGAACCACAGCCCCCATGCCAAGAGCAGCACAACGGGACCGATCACCAGGTTGAGTCTCTGAGACTTGATCCAGAAGTGTTTCGCCGCTGAGTTAATGGTTCGATCGCCGTAAGTGACAATGATCCGGTATTCCAAACTGCGTACATCCTCCCGTCGCGAAACTGTTGCTCCCGGTTCAGGCTCGGCCGGTACGGGTTACCGCAGGGTATTCCGGCACCTAAGTGCGGCATTTCATAAGTTGGGTCACACATTTTCGTCTCGCTGCAATGTTGGGTGCCGGCAAGAAAAATATCCGGGCACTGAGGCCCGGGCTACGAAAGACTTACACGAAGCCTTGAACCTGTTTAGTGGGACGGGCGTCCCTGCCCGCCGTCTCCCCGGCGCAGGCCGGGGTCCAGTCTTCGTTTCCCCTGCCGACTCTGCCCCATATCAAAAGAAAATGAAAACCTCATTGATTCTGATCATTTCTTGATCTGTGCTAATCTGCGTTATCTGTGGACGATTCCGTCTCTTTTCTCTTCTTTCCCTTCTCTGTACTACTATCCCTGAAATTCTTGTCGTGCCGCGAAGAATCTTTGCATTCCGGGGACACGATCCCGATTTGTGTCCCTCCGCTGCGCTCCGGCAAATCGGGTCATGTCCCCGGAACGCGTGCCCCCGAGCAATTCGGGGACATAACCCAATTTCGATCCGTGACAGCGGGGAGAAACTTGGGATTGTGTCCCCGGAATTGCGTCGTACGGTACGAAAGGTAGCCGCGGAGCAAACGAGACCCTCAAGTGGAGAGGTCCACTCGGAACACGATCCTACGATGCGGTCAGATCCACGAACTTCGCTTCCGGGGCATTTCTCATAACAGAGGCGATCCCATTCTCCATGGCGGATCGAGAGGAATACATCTCGCTGTTTCCGATGACTTGACCGTTGGATGCCTTCAGGACGAAGTACGGCTCCTCCTTCTTGGAACTCTTACGCTCGAAATTGTCGTCGTCGGTCGAATGTTTCCTCACCGACTCGATTCCGTTCTCCGCCCCCGCCCTTCTCTTGTACTGTTCGCTCGTGAGAATGATCTGGCCGTTGGATGCCTTGAGATTGAACATGAACTGATCGGACTCGGTTTTCTTGAGTTCGAATGTGCCTGCCATGACAGCCTCCCCGTTATGCTGTAAGAGCGTAAGTATCAGTACGGAGTCGAAGTTCGATCGCTCCGCCGAACCATCTGGAATCCCGTCACGCCGCGGGGCCTCGAAAAACGTGTTCGGAGGGGCTGTTCCCCTGACCGGCGCTCACCAATTCCATGGCACACCGGTGATCCGACGTCAAGATCAATGAGACCCGATGAGATAACCATTCGGTTTCGCGACTGAGACAGGCGACGCGTCAGGTCATTGAAAGCAGCGAAGTCGTAGTGACATTCTTGAAAGTACTCTCGACTTGCAGTACTGAATGTACAGGCTCATACCGGGTTTTGGTTGACTCGCACGGGGTGGGGGCAGTAAGCTGAGTACGTACAGACATCACGCCGGTCGGGATCTGTCCGAACAGCGGACGCGGAGTCGAAATAGTAACGGTTTCGGCAGAGAGGTGAATCGCGGCTGTCTTTGATAATCCCGCATTTGGCGGGCAATTCCGGTTTTGAGGGAGGAAAATCATGAAGAGACTCGTGGTAATATTTGCAGTGCTGGCATTCGTAGCGTCAGGCTCCATCGCCTTGGCGCGCACACCTGGAGGATCCGGCTCGGTCAAAAAGTTGGTCAACTGCTGCTTTCCCGATGGAGGATGCGTCAAGACCAACAAGGAGAATTGTGAACTCAAGAAGGCTCGCGTAGTGCGTGACTGTAAAGACTGCGAATCATATAAGCCCAAGGGCGAAGCGAAGTAACACACGGTCTGAAACGACGATCCCGCGGGACGGGACGTGTTCCGCAGGATCCCTATCTTCTTTTCAGCCGCATAATCTCACCGGTCGCAAATGATCCTTACGGCGCCGTCACCTTGCCAATCAGCCACTTCAGAAAGCGGACCCGGATCGACCATTCTCGCCGGGTGACGGGATTCCCGTTCAGGGCCGCCTCGACACGATCCAGACAGTCTTCCAGGAGCGCATCGTGGAGCGGTCCCACCAGCAGCATCCAGCGCAGCCTGGTACCCGGCCCGCATTGAGCGTCCACCACGTGACGAACCACTACACCGTAGGATTCCGGAACCAGCTCGAAGTAGTGGCTGCCGTTCAATCCCGTGCTCGCACCCGTATTCTCGAACTCGAACACCACCTTCCGACCTGGAACATACTCTCGGACGGCGTACCGCACGGGTCCATGGCCCCCGCGAGCCCCTCTTCCTAGCGGAGCGTCGAATTCCATGCGCGGCCAGCGGTCCCACGGCCACATCTTATCATCCGTTCGCGACAACGTATCGAGTACCCCGGCCGCCTGTTCAGGCGTGGTTTGGAACACACGTTCGTGCTTATTGAGTATCTTCATGTCAACCTCCCCATCACCGCGCGATACGTGGACTCGATCATCTCGTCCACGAGATCCGGGGGCGCGTCCCCGTGCTCAAGATGTCTCTTCACCGCGGCGTACGGAACATCCATCAGCACAAAGGTCGTCCTCCTGAGGCTTGCAGCGGAAACGCATCCGACAGTCCGTGCAGTGAACTCCCTCAAGCCGGCGTCTAGATCTCTTGTGAGGCGTTCCGTCCGGTCCCGTATCTCATCCGTCCATTCCCTCGAGAAGAATTCCTCACGACGATGCAGGAGCAGTACCCGGGCTTCCGTCAGGTGTGCCCTCACCCATCGGGGTGTATGGAGCGCGGCGGCAACTCCGTCAGAGTTCTGAAGCGCGTCCAAGAATCCTTCCTGGAACAGGTCCACGGTTCGCAGCCAGAGCCTTGCCAGTAACTCCTCTTTTGACCTGAAACGGTGGTATACCGAACCTGTCGGCGCTCCAAGGTTCTCTGCAACGGCCGCTACGGTTACGAATTGAGGACCGTGCCGTGCTACAAGTCGGCACGTTGAGTCCAAAAACTGATCTTGCGAAAACTTAGGTGGTCTGCCCATTATAGATTGGTTATTCTAGAATAATGCCTCTAAAATATCAAGTCGGAATCGGGCGGCTGTGTTAGAGGGAAGAACGAGCCTCTCGGGGCTCCTTTACACCGATATGGACCTGTAACACGTTGCCTTGCCCTGACTCCTGATGGAATCATTGAGCGAGGCGGCGGAGAGAATTCTGCTTCGGGGTTCCATAGATCGCTTGATCGATCACGAAGAGATCGTTACACTTCTTCCGGCCTTTGCCTGAAAGTCCCCCGACAGGTTAACACAGTCGGGTACACGATGGGGGGGGTTTGGGGGAACTCAGTGATTGAACTGCCGAGAGACTTCTCAAACCTTATTGCCGAAGCGAATCTCGGTGCCTCAGACACAGTGTGAAGTGGTTCGACCTTTCGGCGACACTTACGCTGCTCCACAGCCCCCCCCAATGGTTGGGCATCGTGCGCTCTTTGTCCCCCATCTCCGAGGCAAAGCCCCGGAGGGTCTAACGACAGGCGAGGACTTTCATGATTCGTTGTGGCTTGCTGAAAGCCTCCAGCCATGGATGTTTACCGGAACGAAACACATTCCGGGACCCCCCTGTTTCGTTCGCGGAGGTCTTCGTCTCGGTTCAAGAGGCTGACAAGGAGCCAATCGGCGCAGGCCGGCCATATCCCGAAAAGACAGGAGAAATCATGAGTCGTGTCAGTATCGTAGGTGCGTATAACACCAAGTTCGGAGCGTTTGTCGAGAAGGATAAGGAAACCAAAGAGATCAGAGACACCAAGTCTTTCTATGAGCTGCTCATCGAGGCAGGGCGCGGGGCGATTGAGGACGCGGGACTGGAGCCCAAGGACATCGACGGTATTTGGATCGGTTCCTGCTCGCCCTCCAAATTCATCAACCAGGAGCACGTGGGCCCTCTCGGGTTGGAGGTAGCGCCGGATGACTTGCGGTTCGTGCCGACCACGCGGACCGAGGGAGCATGCGCATCATCCTCGGTGGCCCTTTTCAACGCCGCGTTCGCGGTGGAGTCCGGACGATTCAGACGCGTGCTGGTCATCGGCGTAGAAAAGATGAACTTGCTGCCCACCCCGGAAATGACTCACGTGCTCGCGTGCTCATCCTATTGGCCGGACGAAGGCGCGAAAGGAATGACCTTTCCGGGGTTGTTCGCGGAGTATGCCAAGGGATACATGGCCCATTACAATTACCCGCTCGATGAGATGCGCAGGATGTTCGCCGCGGTGTCCGCCCTCTCATACCGCAACGGGATGAAGAATCCTCTGGCTCACTTCGGCAAGGGAAGCCCACCCGATAAGATGAAGCTCTTCACTGCCGAAGCGATCCTCAATCTGCCGAATGAGGGCCGAGGCGGCAATCCCATCATCGCGGATCCGTTGCGGCTCCACGATTGCTCTCTCGTCACTGACGGCGCGGCCGCAGTTGTGCTTGCCCCCACGACTGAGGCACGATCCTTCAGCCAACGGGTGGTGGAAATCGCGGGCATCGGGATGACCACAGAGAGGCTGGCTGAAAATGTCCGTCCCAACATGCACGAACTGAGTGCGGGCAAGCTCGCCGTGAAGAATTCGTTCAACGAGGCCGGGATAACGATCAAGGACGTGGATTTCGCGGAAGTCCATGACTGCTTCTCAATCAATCAGATCCTTACCACCGAGGCTCTCGGCCTATGCCAGGACGGTCAAGGAGGATGGGAGTACATCGAAGGCAGGTTCACGCACGAGGATGACTGCCCCATAAACCTCTCGGGCGGCCTCAAATCCAAGGGGCATCCCGTCGGAGCGACGGGAGCGTCCATGCATGCGCTGGTATACAAACAGCTCGTGGGTGAGCCCATCGGGGAGACTCCGGCGAAGAAGGAGCCCGAAATCGGAGTGGTCTTTAATGTAGGCGGGTCTGCGGCCACCAACTGTGTGTCCACGCTGCGACGCCTGAAGTGAGGCTAATTCTTAGTGGTCGGATAAATGCGGTCACGCATTCTCAACCGTTCTCATTCCCAGGCTCCTGCCTGGGAATGCCTCACTCACGACCGGTTCGCTCCTCGCACCATATCCTCACAAGTGCGGAGAATATACATGACCGTACCTGCGCCACGGCGTACTAACTCCCCGGCAAATCGTCCTCGTATTCGATCCCCTCATCCTCACACCAGCGAACCAAATAGCTCTTGAGGGCCTTGTCGCGAAAAGAGTACCACTCCGTCTCAATGCCCAGCCTGCATACCTCGTCCTTGAAACGACGAAAAAACCCACGCCCCCTGATGAGGTCGAGCAGCCGATCCGACGCCTCGGCGTCCTCAATGCCGTGGCAGAAATCCTCCATGACTGAATACTCATGGAAGTCATACTTGGTTGGCGTAGGATGGTAATCTTCCACAGCCGAGTCGCTGATTTTTCGCGCTTCTTCGATAGCCTCACGTTCCCATTCCGGATAATCGTCCAAAGGCCCTTCCTTTTCCGCCGCGTTTAACATTTCATCCGTGAAGAATACGACCTCCCCGGTTGCCATGTTGACAAACTGCTGAATTTCCTCCGTGTCGAATTCAACCGCTTCGACCAGATCGCTCAGTTTTACTTTCATGTCGCGTTACCCATCGTCTACGCCTGCGAAATACACGGTATTTTTCGGCCCGGGGCGGTACGTGCGTCTTCTCTCTCGATCTGAAGACCGGCCGTGGAACCTTCTTCCCGGCCTCGTATGGCCACCAGATTACATGACTCGGGCACGGACGGTAAAGCATGAAAACGTCGTCGTGCCGGGCTGAGAATCGCACATGCAACGAGTGTCGTTCCCGGTCGTATCGCTGCAGATATAGGAAACGTGCGCCGAACCGGCGAGGAATAGATGGAAACGCAGGCACCCATTTGATATAAATTCCGTGTACGGCACGAGGATCATGGGAGGTACGCCATGCCGGGACGATTGTCCGGTAAGACCGCCATTGTAACCGGTGGAACGAAAGGCATTGGAAGAGGGATATCACGGGTCTTTGCATCCGAAGGGGCCGAAGTGCTTGTGGCCGGCAGAAACAGTGAAGCCGGCACCCGAACCGTCGCGGAAATCCGAGAAGCAGGCGGCAGCGCCGTGTTCCTGAGCGCCGACGTTACCGACCGGGAGCAGGTTGCACACCTGGTTGAACAGGCCGTAAAGCTTTACGGCAAGGTGGACATAGCGTGCTGTAATGCGGGAATCTTCCCATCGGCCACCCTTGAAGAGATGACCGAGGATGAGTGGGACACGGTCAACGCAGTGAATCTGAAGGGAGCTTTTCTAGTCGTCCGGAGTTGTCTGCCGCACATGAAACGTAAAGGGTACGGCAGGATCGTGCTGACATCATCCATCACCGGCCCCCTAACCGGCTTTTCGGGATGGTCGCATTACGCGGCCACCAAGGCGGGAATGCTGGGCTTCATGCGATCCGCCGCATTGGAGTTGGCCAAGCACAAAATCACCATCAACGCGGTTTTGCCCGGAAACATCATGACCGAGGGCCTCGACGACCTCGGCCCGGATTACTTGCAGCGCATGGAAGAGGCAATCCCGTTGGGGAAGCTCGGAGAGCCGGAAGATGTGGCGTACGCCATGCTCTACCTGGTGTCCGACGAGGCAAAGTACGTCACGGGTCAAACACTGGTAGTCGACGGCGGCCAAACCCTTCCGGAGTCATTGTTGGCCTTCGGCCGGTAAGAGGACGCTGATGAGAATACCACTCATGCGATGCATGGCACTGCTTTTCGTACTTTTGCCTGCAATCGTCGCATTGTCTCCGGCCATGGCTCAACCTCCCCTGAAAAAGGCTTCCTTCCTTCCTCAGTGGATCCCTCAGGCACAGTTTGCCGGGTATTTCGTTGCCAAAGAAAAGGGATTCTACCGTGACGCCGGCATCGACCTCACGCTGGTCAAGGGAGGCCCCGGCAATGACTCCTTCGTGACCCTGGCCGCCGGCAAAGTCACCTTCTGTACCGGCTGGTTGTCAACGGCCATTGAGAAGCGGGCTTCCGGGATTCCTCTCGTGAACCTCGCACAGATCATGCAGCGATCGGCCCTGCTCCTCGTGGCAACCAGGAAAAGCGGCATCCGCGAGCTTGAAGATCTCAACGATAAAACGCTCGGCTACTGGATCGGGGAGTTCTACGTGCCCCTCAGCGTCTTCCTTCGCGAGCACTACCTCAAGGTAAAGGTCATTCCGAATTACACATCCATCACCATGTTCACCAAACATGCGGTGGATGCCATAGGGGCCATGTGGTACAACGAGTACCACTCCATTCTCAACAGCGGGTACGATCCGGATGAACTGACCGTTTTCAGACTGGGGGATCTCGGCGTGGATTTCCCGGAGGACGGCTTGTATTGTATGGAGGCTACGTTTCGAGCAGACCCCGAAATGTGCGCCGCTTTTGTGCAGGCGTCGTTGAGGGGATGGCTTTACGCCTTCGATCACCGCGAAGAAGCCCTTGATATCGTGATGAAGCACGCCGAAGAGGCGAACACCGGCACCAACAGGGCACATCAGGGATGGATGCTCGCCAGGATGAAGGACCTCATCCTACCCGGGCCGGACCGTGCCTCTCTGGGAAAACTCACCCCAAAAGACTACATCACTGTCGGGGAGGCTCTCAAGAGCCTGTATCTCGTGGATCGCCTCCCGGCTTACCAGGAGTTTTATCGGGGGGAGAAATGAGGCGGTGGTTTCACGACAGCATTGTCTGGAAAATGACCCTGCTGGTCATGGGGGGCACGTCGGCGGTGTTTGCGTTGGTGGTAACGTATAACTACACCTATTCCCGGAACATCATTCTCCAGGAGGCGGAGAAGAGTGCGCGCAATCTCACCCTGTCCACGGCCAGGCGCATTGAACAGGAATTCCGGGCGGTGGAGCATGCCCCCGCGGGCCTGGCCCGCTTCCTGGAGATTGAGGGATGCCGTGACACGAAGACACTCAAGAAACTCATCCGCAGCCTTGTGGCTGAAAATCCCGAGGTGTTCGGTTCCGGTATACCCTTCGCTCCCGGTGCTTGGAAATCCGACGTGCAGGCCTTCTGTCCCTATTACTATCGGGGCAAGGGCGGGATCACCTATCAACAGATCGCGTCGCCGACTTATAACTACTTTCAACAGGATTACTATTACATCACCAAGCTTCTCAACGCTCCGGTCTGGA
The DNA here is from genome assembly GCA_963675835.2 of Desulfomonilaceae bacterium. Taxonomy (GTDB): domain Bacteria; phylum Desulfobacterota; class Desulfomonilia; order Desulfomonilales; family Desulfomonilaceae; genus JAVHLK01. The sequence goes on along the minus strand of CAXXIU010000023.1, from coordinate 27,344 downwards.
CTGAACCCTACTATGACGAAGGGGGTGGAAACTGTCTCATGGTCACCTATGCGGTTCCCCTGTATCGGGGCGGCACTGACGAGGGACATCGTGAATTCAGAGGGGCCGTTACCGCGGACGTCAATCTGGAGTGGCTCAGTAACCTGTTAAAATCAATAGAGGTTGCCAAGACCGGCTATTGCTTCATTGTATCCGATGCCGGCGTCTTTGTGGCGACCCCGGACGAACCGCTGATCATGAGGGAGTCACTCTTCAGCCTGGCCGAAGAGCGACACGACCCTCGCCTGCGTGCCATCGGCCGGTCCATGATACGCCGGGGCTCGGGATTTGAGGATATCGGTTCCGCGCTTACGGAACAGGGGGCTTTCCTCGCCTACGCGCGGATTCCTTCCACGGGATGGTCTTTGGGTGGAGTGTTTCCCAAAGCGGAGCTCCTCGCGGAGATTACCGCGTTGCACGTGAGGACGATGCTCTTGGCAGCGGTGGGCATCATCCTGTTGCTCATTGTGAGCGTCTTGGTCGCTCGATCCCTGGCTCGGCCCCTGGTGCGAATGGCCGAGGCTACCGGCAAAGTGGCCAAAGGCGACCTGGACATTGACCTGTCGGACATACACAGAACCGATGAAGTGGGCCAGTTGGCCGACGGATTCACCCGCATGGTGGAGGGGCTCAAACAGAGAGATTTCATAAGAGACACATTCGGCCGATATCTAACGAAGGAAGTTGTACGCCGGCTCCTGGAATCCAAGGACGGGCTGAAACTCGGAGGTGAGGCCAGGGAGATCACCCTGATGATGTCGGATCTCAGAGGGTTCACGGCACTGACCTCCCACATGGCACCGGAGCAGGTCATCACGTTTCTCAACCGCTATCTCGCGAGCATGGTCGAAATACTCCTTGATCGGATGGGTGTTATCGACGAGATCATCGGCGACGGCATCCTTGCCTTCTTCGGTGCTCCCGACCCTCTGGAAGACCATGCAGCCCGAGCGGTGGCGTGCGCGCTCAAGATGCAGGCCGCCATGGAAGAGATCAACGAACTGAACGAGGCCGACGGGTTGGCACATCTCGAAATGGGGGTTGCCGTGCATACGGGCACCGTAGTGGTCGGCAATATCGGTTCCGAGAGGCGATCCAAGTACGGCGCAGTCGGGTCCGACGTGAACTTCACCGGACGGGTGGAGTCGTTCACCGTGGGCGGCCAGGTGTTGATAAGTGAGGCAACGTACGAACGGGTCTCCAACCTTGTGGAGATCAAGAATGTGATCCATGTGGAAATGAAAGGCGTTCCCGGGAAGGTCACGCTCTACGAGGTCATCGGCATCGGTCATCCGTTCAACGTGCGCCTGCCGGAGAGAGACGACACCCCTCGGCCCCTCAAGGAAAGTCTCCTCGTCCGGGTGGACCGACTGGAACAGAAGGTTGTCGGCGATTCTCGGCTCGAAGCATCCTTGACGCACGCTTCTCTCACCACTGCGATCCTTTTGGTCAGGGGTGAAATCGCACAATGGGAAAATCTCAGGCTGCGCGTGGCAGCCATAGAACATGAGGAGGACTATGGCGAGATCTACGCCAAGGTCACGGCAATGGAAGATAAGGGCGACATCCACGAAGCCGAGGTCCGCTTCACCTCCATGTCGCCTCAGGTGTACCGGCTGATCAGGCACGCGGCTGGGGGCCCGTAACGGCAAGCCGGTCCCATAAGAACAAATCCGGCGGACAGTTGTTGTCCGGCGATAGAGTACCTCGGGAGAAAGAACAGTGAATTTGTTAAAGATCATCGGAACCATATGTGCCGTGCTTGTGGTGTCGGCAAGCGGTTCGGCTTATGCCCGGAACGTCACCTGTGACGAATGCGAAATGGACAAAGGGAAGAGGTCGGACATTCAACAAGATCTCGACCGGAAGCAGCGTCAGTTGGAGAAGGCGTTTAAGAAGAGAGAGTTCGGCACGGTCAGAGAACTTCGCAAAGAAATCACGGAACTCAGACGAGAGCTTCTCAAGCTCAAGAGCAGAGAACCGGCGTGTAAGATCGCGTGCAGATCCGACGTGGTAAAAGCGGCAAAGTGCAAGAAACTTGTCGGCGAAATCGTTGAATTGGACAAGGACGACCCCACCGGCAAGGAGGATCTCGAGACGATCGATAAGAAGTATGCTGAGCTCGCTGCGTGCAACCGGGAGTTGAAGAAGCTGAAGAAGATGCACCTTAGGTGATTGCCGTTACAAGTCGTTTCATGGGTATGTGCGAGCCGAAGGTATTCGTTTCGAGGTGCCGTCCGTTGTACCCGGAGCAAAAATTCACGGGATTTGAGACGAGGCCTCTTCATCACGTCTCGCTTTGCGTCTCCGTCAAATCCGTGCCGGTTCGACACGAAGTGGGTCAACGAACACACAATGCCTCTCAAACACCCGGCATACGCAACCCAGGCCGATGAAGGTCTCGGGAGACTTACCTCACGGCAACCCACCCTTTCCTGCAAACGGCATCCTCTCTCCGGATTGGACGGACCGGCTTAAGAATCCGGGACTACCGAGAACTTGCGAAACCTTTTGTGATATCCATCCAACAGGTCTATCTCATCACCAGGACGGACGTTTGACATTTGCCGACGAACCTTCCGACCCAGCCTCGCGAGAAGAACTTGCTCAGCAGAGACTTCTTGCCGACCCAGAGAGCGAGAAGGTCCTGGTGAAGCTCCGCACTCAAGAAACGTTCAAAATCGGAAACATCGGTCAAGTCGGTCTTGATGTCAACTTGACGATCGCTGTAGTAGTCCCCGATTTCAATGAGCCTGGTGTAAACGGCCCGGTTCATGTCTCCGTTCTGACTGAGTCCGACAAGTTCCAGTTTGGCCCCGTGAATGGTGACCATCTGGTTGATCATTTCTAATGATTCCTGGCTGATGTATCCCTGATCCAAGCAGGCCAGTATTCGGTCTACCGGTTGCTGCTCCTTCACCAGCAGAACCGAACAGTCAGCGTCATCTACGACCTGCCGTGGAGTCGGGCCGGCTTCAGACCACTCGCAGCTTTCCCCCCCGGCGCATCCCAAAACAATCAGATCGCTCCGATCCTCAATCGCTTCCGCCAAGATTTCCGATCCCGGATTTCCCATCCGGATACGAACTCGGAAATCTTTCCTCCTGCCTTGCAACACTCTGATCTCTTCGAGACGGCCTTCCTTGAGTCGCACCCATTCGTGCCGTCCAGCCTGCATTTCGTAGGGGGACTCATCTTTGTTCCAACTGTTCAGGAAGACGTCCCGATATCGTCGCAGGGCAATGCCGACCGGGAGTTCATCCAGGTACGTATTCCCTCTGGCCGCATCCCTGGCCGATCCGGCGGGGTCAACTCCGAGAAGGGTCACGTCGGCCCAGGTATTCGCGGCCAATCTGATGGTTTCCTGGAGAGCATATTCACTGTAGGGATGTTCGTCTCCGGCAAACAGAATTCTCATTACGGTTCCTCCTTCCGCGTCAATGGAATGCCAGAAGCGATGAAGTCTTTACCAGGCTAAGCCACTGGAGAGCCGACGATTCCTTCCGTAAGGGGCGCTCGACCGCTATTGCCGTCAAGGCGTCGTCTTTCAAGACATCGGCTGAGGCACGGCCGGAATCCCACGGAAGATCTTCCTGTACTTGGACAGTGCAGCCGGCCTTCTCCAAGAGACTCCGGGCTTCCTCCACAGCTTCCCGGAGCGGTTCGATTTCGCTCGTGTCCGTGTCTCCGGCGGGACAAGAGAGGATCAGAGGCACGGGACAGTTTTTCCAGATTTTATGAAAGAATTGACTCAGGGTACGGGCTCCTTCGGCATCCGGCAATAGTAGGCGGACTGAATTGACCTTCCTCAGCGCCCGCACCAGGATGAGAGGATACGGAAGTCCCTGATAGAGCTTCCCATTGAGATGTTTCAAAATGTCGTGGGGCGTCCACGAGAAATGGATCCCCTCTACATAGAGATCGAAGTCCTCTGTCTGGGTAATTCTACTTAGTTCCGGGCCTTTCTCGCCATAGATCACTCGGGGGGTCCTGAGGACGGGGCAAAAATCCATCTCCGCAGCAATCAAGTCCGCTATTTCGTTCTTGCCCTGCTTCACCATTTCCTTTTCCCAGGTTCGGCCGGCCCAACCGGCGCCATAAACGGATTCACGTGCAGCGGATTCCTTTACGTAAACCGGATGGATCTCCATATTCAAGAACGCGCCCAGCTGACAGGCGAAACGAATGGCAAGGCTTGAGGTGAGATCCTTCTCAATTGAAACTAACGTCTTGATCACGTCGCTACCTCCCGTTGAGGGGTTACTGCGGATTCGCCCTTAATGGAACGCCCTCCGGCACCCCCCGTCCTTCCACTGCGCATCTGCGAGTTTATCTCTCGATACCGCGAATCTTTGCCTCGGCTCGGCTTACCACTTCCTGGATCTCGCTCAGCTTGAACGGCTTGGCTATAAAATCAAAGACGCCTTTGTGGAAAGATTCCCTGGCCGTTTCCATGGTGGCGAAACCCGTTATGACAATCACTTCGGTTTGAGGAGATCGCCGTTTTGCCTCCCCGAGAAGTTCCATGCCGTCTACACCTTTCATCTTGAGGTCGGTAATGATGACGTCGTAATCAACCTCTTTGATGCGATCCATTGCCTCGGAGCTCCGGGTGAAGGTTTCTACTTCGTAGCCCTGTTTCTCAAGCGCCGGTTTCAGGCGCTTGCAAACGATGGGCTCATCGTCCAAAACCATAATCTTTAGTTTGTACGCATCCATTGTGTCCTCCTAGGATAGGGGATTGCGTTATGCGGTCTGCCGGATGAGGAACTCATCTGCAAAACGCCGAATGTCCTGATCGCGTCTCAACCGTATGTCCAATTGCCGGGTGAACCCGATCAACGCGCCGAGGACCTGGAGCCTGTAACCGATTTCTTCTTTGGGAAGATGAAGCAACCTGGCTACCACCAAGTCTCCCTTGATAACCGTGTTGAAATGATAGTGACAGAGAATCCGGGCCAAAACCCGGGCTCTGCGCGACCGCCGCGTAATGTCGGTTACGCCGCCCACAAATCGGAAATAGATGTGGTTGTGCTGTGGCTCATCATGCATCCTGGCGTCGATGAGATTAAAATGGTACCCGAGACGAAGATGAAGGTTCATGTAGGTGCGATTGATGACGACCAGATTCAGGCCGGCAGAGGATAGTCCGGCGCCCGTGACGTCCAAGTTTCTCGAAAGACTCGACATGAGGCCTTTAAGATCGACGTCCACAGGCTCGGTGTTCCAAACATCCTGCTGAGAGATTCCCTTCCAAAGGGCCTTCAAAGGTTGAGACTCCACCTGATCGATTCGCACTTTGTCACCCGTAACGTCCGAACCGATCCCATCCCCCAGGTCCAGAATTCTTAGGCCCAGTGGGACGTCCGAGTCCAACGTCCACACTTTCACCCCTTTGTAGCGTTGAAGAAGATCCGGTAGGTCCATGAGCGCCTGAACCGCCTTTTCATGGATGAATCGAATCATGTCGTGGACGGACGTGCATCCGGCGGGAGTGAAATCCGGAGACTGGGGATCGATCAGATGAAGAGGTGCCGTGCGTTTGAGCAGACGGCGCAGAAGACGGAACTCCTGCGATTCCTCAAAAACCGTCTGCTGAAGGAGTTCGTAGTTCAGCAGTTCCTTTACCGTTCCCGAGTATATCACTCGATTGTGGGTATCCAGCGTGATCTCCATGCCGTCGTGGAGGAGATCCGTGGCGCCGGCTACGGCCACGAGGGCGGGTACTCGAAACTCTCGGGCGATTGTGGCAAGATGACCCGCGGCCGAACCACGTTCGCTGATGAGGGCCGTGGCCTTTGGCATGATCTCGGCCAACCAGGGCGCGGTATATCGGGTCACCAGCACCGCCCCTTCCGGAAAACTCTCCATTTCTTCCTGAGTGTGCACGGTACGAACAAGGCCCGCCCCTACTCCCGCATGGGCTACCGTACCCGTGTCGGCAATCAGGACCGGGTACAGAGCGCAGGATTCGCACACATCGGGACCGGGACGGGAAACGGTCTCGGGAAAGACGAGGCGTCGACACTGGAGGAGTCGGCAATCGCCGTTCTCATCCACGGCCCATTCAACTTCCTGAGGTCGTTTGAAATATCGTTCCAGGGCGATGGCCCATTTGACGAGGGTATGCAGAGTTTCGCCGGAGACGGCGGGCTGTTCCCGTGCGTCCGGAGGCAGGAACGCTTCTTCCTCGCCCCCTCCCTCGGCGGACCTCAACAGAACCTCCTTTCTTGCCACAAGACTCGACCTCTCCTTGTAAGGCGGTCCTTTTTCGATGAGGTATCGGTCGAGAGCATCTCTTCCCTCAACCACCGTCCTTCCCAGTCCGAACGCGGCATAGATAACGAGGCAATCACTTTCCGACGGATCTACGCCCGTGGTATGGATCACCCCACTTGCCCGGCTGTCGACCATCTCCTGGACCAATACCGCCATTGCGGCCTCTTCCGAGATCATCCCCATTCTCTTTCGGTACGTGAGCGCCTCCGATGAGTAGAGACTGGCAAGAGTCCGCTTGTACGCTTCCGGGATCTGTTCCGGAATGACGTTTAGGCTGCTCTCGTGGAGGCCTGCGAAGGACAACTCTCCATCCTCGCCGTAGGCACTGCTGCGAACGGCCCAACGCCCGACTTTTTCCTGAGCGTAGTGTGCGATTTCCCGCGCGAGGTCTTGAGGGATCAAACCCGCCAGGATGCTGTAACGGATCTGACCTGAAACGCTTCCCAGAGCTTCCTTCCCCGAGGACCAGGCTTCCAGTAGAGAATGGATGCGGTCCTCGAGCCCGTTGTGTTCGAGGAAACGATGGTAGGCCATGTTGGTGATCACAAAGCCCGTCGGCACGGGAATGTTCAGCTTGTGAAGAATTTGCGCCAGAGTGTTCGCCTTGCCGCCCGTAAGTTCCGGATTGTCCGGAGGGGATTCGGTCAGGCCTATGACATACGGAGATCCGGAGAGGGCCAACCGACCCCGCAGTTCGGCTTCAGCGGGAAGGAAGATTCGGTCAAGCGTTCCATAGAGATCGGTATATTGGTCGGACGTGATGGAATTGAGTCCTTTAATCATGTGCAGTAGAAGATCCTGCAGTTCGTTCATGACATCCAAGAGATACTTCCGGTCGAATATGTAGCCGCCGCCCGATTTTTCCCCCAAGTCCGCGATCAATTCCATAGCTCTCTGGTGACTCGTCAGCAGGGCCTGGAACCGGTCGAAGATCTGCGGAAGCGTCGCAACATCCTGCTTGCGAGGGAACAACCGGTTTACGCAGTTTCTGAAACGGCTCCACATATGATGGCTCCTTGATACTCGTGTCGGTTCGGTCTCCAACAATAGCCGTTCACACCACAGTATCCGCGATCGGAAGACCTTTTCCCTTAGGCGCTCTCCGTCCTCCATTCTCAATGGGCGCTCTTCCCTTTGAAAACGAATCCCATCCCGAATCCGGCAGCGAAGGCAACCACTACGGCCAACAAGCCGTAGAGCGCACCGTGCAGTCTAGCCAGAGAGATTAAGAGCGCGGTTACTCCTTTCACGTCTACCTTCAGTTGAGCGGACTTCTGTTCCAAGACTTTCCCGTTTTTGAGTACCGACAGAATCATTTGATAGTCGCCGACGGCGATGGAGCCCGGCAGCCTTAGCTGCCCCGTCACCGTCGACAGACCGTCTTGAGTATTTTCCACTTTGAGGGTGCCTGGGAATAGACCGTACTTTCCTTCACTTTCTTTGAGCTTGAGAAACTGCTGAAACAGTACCGCCTTTCCTCCTTTTGGAAGGGAGCCCTTGAATTGCGCCCGGCTTTCGATGGCGCCATACCCCAAATTCTTCTCCTTACCTTTGCCCAGCGTCTGCCCCGGCGTACTCATGGCGAGGTAGAGGGACGGCACGCCAACGACGTTTACCTCCCCGACGCTCATCCAAAGACCGCCACGGCGTCCCTTTCTGAGGAGGTGATTGTCAAGCGCCGCTCCCTTCAGTTCCACCACTGCGGCTGCGTCCCGTGGGATATCAGCGGATATGGTCACCCGAGCCCCTTTGAAGGATTCCGTTATGTGGAGAGCGTTCGGGACCACCAGGAGTTCCACCGGGTCTACCGACCCCGACCCCCTGCCGGCACCGGCCTGGGCATTGGGCAAAGCGAAAAATAATGTCGACAGAATCAAGAGTGTGAATCTCAACTCAATGCCCTCCTTTGTATGCGAGCATCACGTGAGGAGGAAGTATCAATCCTACAAGCATCTGGACCATCACGAGAAGAACCACTGAGGCCAGGATAATCTTTAACTGGTCGCCTTTGAGTCTTCTACTCAGGCGCGCGCCGAATTGGGCGCCTATGGTCGACCCAAGCAACAAGAGGACCGCCAGCACGATGTCCACAGTATGGTTGGTCGCTGATTGCAAAATGGTAACGTTGACACAGGTGAACAGTATTTGAAACAGGCTTGTGCCGACCACCACGTGCATCGGCATACGCAGCATGTACACCATCACGGGCACCATAATGAAACCGCCGCCCACTCCCATGATCGCGGCAAGAATTCCCACAAAGACTCCGAGAATCACGGGCAGGATGGGGGACAGCGTGACGCCTGATTTTGGAAAGCTCATCTGCCAGGGAAGCGCTTGAACCGCCCGGACGTAGAATGACGGCTTCGTCGTTTCCACCGTTTCGGTTGCTCCCGGCTTGTGCCGCAAGCTCTGCAGACTCTCCAGGAACATGTAGGCGCCCACAACCCCCAGCATCACCACGTATGTTATCTTAATGACAAAATCGGCGTTCCCAAGCGCCCGGAGGATCTTGATCAGTTGCACGCCAAAAGCACCTCCGATGACGCCTCCAATCAACAGCAAGAGGCCCATCTTGAAATCGACGTTCCCCATCCGATAATGGGCATAAGTCGCCGAAGTGGAGGCTGCGACGATTTGATTCGAGTCGGACGCGGCCGCGACCACGGGAGGTATGCCGAACATAATCAGAAGAGGGGTCATGAGGAACCCTCCGCCCACTCCAAAGAGCCCTGAAAGAAACCCTACGGCTCCTCCCAATCCCAACAACAGCAGGATGTTGGCACTGTTCCCGGCTATCGGCAGGTAGATACTCCAGTTCATGCCGAGGTCTCCTTTTCCGGAAGTAGAACATGCGGATCGGAAACTCGCTTCACCTGCCCCGCATTCTCCACAAGCAGGATCTCGCTCTCGCATTCTTCGTGCAGATGCTCAAGTTCCAACGAAAACATTGACTCCTCCTCTCCCTTCAGCCGCCGTGGAGCGGCAACGATGACGAACTGAACCGCGGGTCGAGATCGGACGAAGCGAATAATCTCTTGAGAAAACCGGCCCGATGTAACAAACACCTCCAGGTCCAGGCCCTTTTGCCGGCTCGCGGCGAGGGCCAGATCTCGCCAATCGGTTCCCCCTCTCGTGAGGCCGCGCAGCAACTCTCGTCCAGGCCTTCGATTCCTCTTGGACCTTGTAGGAGGCGATACGGCAAGCAAGACCGGCGATGTCTTGGTGCGGGCCGCCAGCTCAATGCCATAACGGATGGCGGTCTCTGCAGTTGAATCATCATCGACGGCTATGAGCACGGTCTTGTCCATGACGGTATCTCCTCGCTCACCCCTTAAGCATGTTTGATGCCAAAGCTTAATGTATCGTGATATCAGTCAGATACGGCTATCTAGAGTGAAACGAGGAGCGAGGTTTCGTTCCAGGATGGAAAGAGGATTCGGCTCAAGCCGGGAAAGGCATTTCCAGGAGCGGCTTAACGCTCATTTCAAAATGGGATTTCAGGTGGAACGGAGGGATTCTGCGGCGATTGCCGCAGCGCAGCCTTCGGCCGCAACCAAAAGAGAATCACCACAGAGGCACAGCGAACACCGAGAATGTCAAGTCCTCGCAATTCTGGGGACATGACCCGATTTGCCGGAGCGCAGCGGAGGGAGACAAATCGGGATCGTGTCCCCGGAATGCACGGAATGCAAGAATTCTTCGCGGCACGACAAGAATTCAAGGGATAGTAGTACAGATCTCAACAGAAATTCTGAAGCGTTGAGACTACTTCGCCAAACCGTATTTCTTCACTTTCCTCCAAAGGGTGGTCTTGGGGAGGCCCACAATCTGAGCCGTTTGCGCCAGATTATGCCCCGTGAAGTCCAACACCTTCTTGATATAGTCACATTCTCGTTCTTCGAGTGTGGCCCATTTGCCGTAACTGGTGACGGAATATTCTCTGAGATCGGGTGGAAGATCGTTTACCGTGAGCGTGTCTGCGTCGGCTAAGGCAACGGCTCTTTCGATAATGTTCTCGAGTTCCCTCACGTTTCCGGGATAGGCGTAGCTCAGGAGCGTCTTTCGAGCCTCGGCATCTACGCCGAGAATCCTTTTGGAAAACTTGCGGGAATACTTTGTTACGAAGCTCCGGACAAGAACCCAAACATCGTCCTTGCGTTCCATGAGGCTTGGCAGGGCGATCTGGACAACGTTGAGACGAAAGTACAAGTCTTCGCGGAATCTACCGTCCCGGATCGCGCGTTTGAGATCCTTGTTGGTCGCGGCGATGAACCTGATATCGAGCTGGATGGGCTTGTTTGCCCCTACCCGCATGATCTGCTTCTCCTGGATGACCCGCAACAGCTTTCCTTGCATGGACATGGGCATGTCGCCGATTTCATCCATTAATACCGTTCCCCCGTGAGCCGTTTCAAAGATGCCTATCTTGGTGGCGACGGCACCTGTAAACGCTCCCCGCTGGTGGCCGAAAAGCTCGCCGGCAATCAGGTCCTCTGCGAATCCGGCACAGTTGAAGGCAACAAAGGGTTTGTCCCTGCGTCTGCTTTCTCGATGGATCGACCGAGCCGCCAGTTCCTTCCCGGTGCCGCTTTCTCCTTGGATGAGCACATTGCAGTCGAGGGGCGCCACTTTGGCGATCATGCGGAAGACTTCCTTCATTTGGGGGCTCACCCCGATCATTTCTCCCCAACCGTCCCCCGGCTCCAACCTCGATCTCAGCTCTCTGTTTTCCTCTAGGAGCTGCTTGTGTTCGAGTGATTTGGCGACCAGATGCCGGATTTCGTCCAGCCTCAACGGCTTGGCCACGTAGTGGAACGCTCCGAGTTTCACCGCTTCGATGACGGAATCGATCGACGCATAGCCGGTTATGAGAATCACTTGCGTCTCCGGAGAAGAGGCCTTTACGGTTCTCAGGGTCTCCATGCCGTCGATTCCGGGAAGCTTCATATCCAACAGAACCAGGTCGTACGGCTCTTCTTCCTGGCTTTTCAGGAATTCCTCCCCCGATCCGTGGGGTTCCACTGTGTAGCCCTGTTGGGTAAGCGCTTTTTGCAGTCTTTTCCGGACGATGGCTTCATCGTCCACTACCGCGACACGCATCGAGATCTCCGTTTCAGCGAAATGTCTGTCCGGCGAGTCCCCATCATTCTTCTTTTTCCGCCGGGAGGCTTATGACAAAAGTTGTTCCCGTCCCCTTCGCGCTTCGCACGTCGATGACTCCTCCGTGCTTTTGCACGATGCCGTACGTAACGGAAAGCCCCAGACCGGTCCCCTTGCCGACCTCCTTTGTGGTGAAGAACGGGTCGAAGATGTGGGGCAGATCTTCCGGCGGAATTCCGTGACCCGTGTCCGCCACCTCCACACGCACACGGTCACGGTCATTGGATTCCTTGGCGGTTATGCGCAACGTTCCCCCTCCGTTCATGGCCTGAATCGCATTGAGGAACAGATTGAGAAAGACCTGTTGCAGGCTCTTGTAATCGCCCCAAACCTCAGGCAAGTCCCGGGAGATTTCAGACTCCGCTTCGACACCCGACAAAAGCATCTGGTTTCGCACGAGTTTCAACGTATTGTCTATCACCGAGGGGATTGACACGGATACCATCTCCGGTCGCTCGGATCGGGAAAAATCAAGCAGATTCTTGATGATATCCGAGGCCCTTTCCGATTGGACGAGGATGTCCTGAACCGTATCGAGCGCTTCCTCGCGACTCAACTCATCGTATCCCTCCTTGAGGGCCTCTGCGGAAAGGACGATGTTGTTGACGGGATTGTTCAGCTCGTGAGCTATCCCCGAGGTAAAGGTCCCTATGGCGGAAATTTTCCTGGCTTGCACCAGCTGCTCCTGCCGTTCTTCCAGTTCGCCGCTCATTCGATTGAACGCTCGAAACAGGGGCACAAACTCTTCAGACTCGCATTCCTCTTCGCGGATGGGAGTGAAATCTCCTTCCGCGATCTTCTCCATGGCCAGCTGCATATGGATCAGTGGTCGTGTGACCAGACGAGCAATATACAGGGCCACGAGTACCCCCAGGATGCAGAAACACACCATGGAGAGAACGAAAAGGTATTGTGTTTGTCTGAAGAGCCGGTCGATTCTCTTCCTCTCTTCCTTGGCCCACGATTCGGCTCTGTCCAGAAGTTCCTGGCCGGTGGTGCGCAGCAGATCTTCCGATGCCGGGTCGGTAGTGCTTTGGCCTCCCGCACCCTGATTACCGAGACTTGCTTGGATCTTCGAGACGGTGTCTTTATACCGCGCAAGTATGGCCGTAAACGCTTCCTTCTCACTCTCCTTGGTGAGTCGTGCAATCGCTCCTTCGTTGCGAGCGTAGAGTCCGGCAACACGGTCTACGTAGGACAGGGCCTCGGTCACGCTGCCCGGTTGCTTGTAGAGAAAGAAGTTCTTCTCGAACCGACGGATTTCCAGGATGTTGTTCATGATGTCGTCGGCGACTTCCACCAGACGCAGCCTTCGCCCGATGTCTCGTTGGATCTGAAAACTGAACGCCGCGAACAAGACAACCGAGAGAAAGCAGAAGAGAAAGGCCAGGATGATTTTCCGCCGAATCTTGAAGGTGGCCTTCTTCATAGAAACCTCCATGCCTTGCAGAGTTCCAGGGAAGCCCCATTCTTTGAGAACGAAAGCGGCTCCCCGGGCATTCACGCAGAATCATCTCTTCCGGATCCGGCGGCACCGGGCCTGCAGTCCGGTTCTTGCCCTTGGATCCTGCGAACTTCCCCCGCTACCTTAACTCCGTGGGACTTCTTTACCAAGAAAATTTAGAGGATACCCGGACTTGATGCAGTCTCCCCTGCTGCTTCTATTCGTCATGATTCTGAATAATCGCCAACTCCTCCGGTACGGGACGCCACTTATGATCGCGATCATAAACGGATTCGACCGCGATCGTATTTATGTACCAGATTCGTAATGAGTCCCTTTCCCCGTTCCTCGCCGGACAAGCTTGTCTTGCCCAACCAACTTTCGTAGGAACAGCGTCGCTTGTTGCGGCCCTAGTTTGCACAACGCAGCCCCGCTTCCACGGGTTAGAGAGAGTGTCTCAAAACCCGTGGCTACGCACGGTGATCCCCTTCGGGGCACTTGCCGGTCGGCGCCTGAAATCGGTTGCCCCATTGTTGACCGGTACCCACTGTATCCAACAAGAGCATATGGCACGTGCACAGGCTCCAGCCATGGAATAGCCGGCATCCGGGCTCTTCCCGCACAGTTTCCAGGAACACGCGAATCTCTCCGAAAACGCAGAGCCGCCCGGCATATGTTACCATACCGGCTTCATTTCTTCGCGCCGTGCGCCTTGAGAACTTTCTCGATTTCTTCGATATCTTCCCCCTCGGCGTGGCTCAGAGCCGTCTTACCTCCGCGGTCCCTTGCATTGACCTGAGCACCCTTTTCCAGAAGCAGCTTCACCACCTCCACATGACCGCTTTGCGCGGCATGCATGAGGATCGTACGGTCGGCAGGGTCGCTTCGTGCCTCGATGTCCACGCTTCTACGGCCTCAAAGAGCTACTTACTTAGACCATCTCTTTCCGTTCCCTTGTTCGGAGCAAGTTTCGTTCACTTCGACTCGCTGCTTTCGGGGACAGTTCGCTCCCACGTCCGACGAAACATGCCTAGAATATGGCGGAATTTTGTCGCTATATCCTCCTCTGCCAGCTTACGGGCCGGTTCCCTGGCGTTCAGGTAGTACTCCGCAGCCTTAAAGTAATTCCCCTGTCTGATGTTCAGGCGGGACAAGCGATATGAGATTTGAACTTGTGCCCTAGCGTCGTCCCTTTTGCGGGCTATCTCCAGGGCCTTTGCGTAAGCTTCGATCCCCTTGGGTTCCTGCCCCAGGCGCTCATAGCTAACACCGAGGCAGAGCAAAGCCCATTCTTCATACTTCGAGTCACCAACCTTCCCGGCTCGTGCGGCCGCCCGTTTAAGATACTTTACCGCCTTGTCGTAGTGACCCTGATGTTGGTGAAAGGCAGCTAAGGAAGCCAATGCAGAGAGTTCGTCGCGGAAGTTCTTCGTCTCCCGGGCCTGTTCGAGCTCCTTTTCCATGCGCTTGATTGCGTCACGATGCCTCCTCAGTCCCTTGTAGATCTCGCGCAACTGCTTCATCGCGCTTTCTGCCGCCTTTTCGTGTCGAGCCTCCTGGTACGCCCCGACGGCCGATTCGTAGCATTCGGCCGCCTTGGAAAGCCTTCCCTGGTTCGCATGGAGGTTCCCCAGGTTAACCCAACTGTTCCCTTCACCCCATTGCCAGCCGATTCTACGCTTGATCTCAAGGGATTTCTCGTAACACTCCTTTGCCTTGGCATACTTCCCACGGTCCGCATAGAGGATACCGAGGCCATTCAGGGCATGTGATTGACCCTTTTCGTTGTTGTGCTCCCTGAATTTGGCCAGCGCTGCTTGGAATACCCGTTCAGCCTTCTTCCGGTCTCGATCTGTTCGCGCTTGATCCGCCATTCGCTCGGCTTTCCGCACCAACCGGTACCCCTCGACTTGGGCACTCACGGGCAGTGCAATGATCGTACACAGTGTCGCGAGCAGGAGCGGGACGATGATGATTCTCTTGAGCATGGCAGCCCCCCGTCACATTGGGTGTATGATTGCAGATCTTATACCATGTTTGACATAAGCATTCAACGTTGACGCCTGGCACAGAGCGGTTAGAACCGCAACCAACCGGCGATTGCAGGCACCGACGTCACGTGCGACCTTGGGTTTCGCAAGTACCATTGTACTACGCTGCGGATCCGGAGGTTGCTTCCAGGTCCCAGACGCCGGGCGCTACCAAACCGAAATTCAGGAGCCAATTTCCGAAGAAATCTTCGCGGTACTACGAGAAAATGAGGATTAGTAGTGCACGGGCCGCCCTACGGTATGCCGATTTGTAGGGGCACCCACAGGGAGAGTGTCTCAAGACTGTCGGCTCGAAGTGAATCGTGCCACGATGAAGTGAACCGCAGTGAAAAATCCCCCCTGCCCATCTTTGTCAAGGGGGGTAGGAGCCAATCCGCCCCTTTAGCAAAGGGGGGTTAGGGGAGATTTGCTACGACATGCCATGCAATCGTGCCACCATCTCCGCTGCTCCCCGGGTTTTGAGACAGTTTCCAGGGGCCTGCCCCTACGTGACCGGCATCTTGCCGGTCACGTGGGAGGCAGAGCCTCCCGGTAGGCGTTTCCAGGCAGAGCCTGTGAACGAGAATGGTTGAGAATGTGCGACCGTATTTGGGAAACGGAGCACCAAGACGAAGGCATAACTTTCTTGAACGCGCATCGGCATAAGCACACAGTAGCTCCCTCAATGAATTCGTATGTATGGACTGCTACCTTTTGGTTAACGGCGGTGAAGTGGGATCATTCAAGACGTCGGCATTCCTTGGGGATCAGTCGGAAGAGCCTCGTGCCGTGTTGAGTGAGGCCAACGCCCGATGGAAATCGTCCTCGAAACGGCCTGCCTCTGTGCATTGTCCTTTGACTGTGTCCCAACTGGCAGCGAATTCGGGAGCCAGTTTCATGTATTTAGCTACGTCTTTCTTGCCGCTGGAAACAAGCCTTTTCATCCTTGGCTTTCCCTGCAAGATCCTCTCAGGGTTTGCCCGGCACTCGATGTCGTTGCTTCGCCGAACCACGCTATCATCCGGAAACAAGCCCACGAGCAACCACGTCTCAAGAGCCTTGGAAGGAGTACAGAGAATGGTCGGAGGCGGAGTCGAGACCTCGCCAAGCCAATGGAGCATCGCTGCTCTCAGGCGGTCCGTGGTTTCGGAAGCGGGCGGACATGGTTCTTCGCAGGGCAAGGTGTCTATGTCCGGAAATGGATCTTCTATGTGACCGGCGGAATAACTCGACCCGGCGATATCCGCGTCAACTTGGACAACCAGCAGGTCATTGAAACCGAAGAGAATGTTGTCTCTTACTCTTCCTCCGGCCTGCTTGGCCGCCTGAAGGCACCAACGGCAGACACCGGGCCACCCGAGTCCGTATTCACCTTCGATGGGCTGGAAGGATTCAGACATTTCGGGTTGAAGGTATCGGGGCACAAAGTCGCACCCTCCAAGAAACTTACCGACGACTTCCTCCAAAACGATCAAATCCGTGGATCCCTCAACGGCAAAGGCAATCCTGAGCGTCTCAGACATTCGGCACCCCTCCCATGAGCCCCATGACCCACAAGCGTGACAAGGGCCAGTCCTTCTCCTCTGCCATCCTCCGCAGATCTTCATCCAGTACGACCCGCGTAACCGTAGTTCTGCCCTTCATGGATCTGTCCACTGCGAATAGCCGTACCTGATCATTCTGAAGAGGGAGGCCGTCAAGTGCCAATGGGTTCTGCGTGGTCAAGAAGACCTGACGAGGGCGCGGTGAATCCAGATACCATTGACAAATGGCCTTCAAGAGAGATCGTGCCAACCTTGGATTGAGTGCGTGGTCGGCGTTGTCAACCGCACTTATGGAGGGGCTTTCATGGTGGGCGGCCAAGACAGCGTGAAAGATCAGGGACAAGACGTACGTAAAGCGCTCCTTCACTCGCATCGTACCCTGTCAGCGTGTTGCGTCCGGACTTCATGAACCGGTCCACGAACCTTATCACCTTTTCCGTGGAGCCCACTGACGGTGAAAGAGGCATGGCAGACGCGGAAGCAGTTCCATACGATTTGGCCCAATCTATCAGGGACAAGACGTCACGGCAGACTTCGCCGATATACTGTACGTCATGTCTCTTTCGAAGCAGTGTCAATAGCGAGCTTGGAATTTGCCCTCCCGAAAGCCCTATGGGGATTCGCTGCTGCCGATCCGGAACCAAGCTCCTGAGGGTATTGGTGTCAGGAGCATAAATCGCGAAATCCCGCAATGCGTTGACAAGTTGGAGGGCTTCGTCCTGAGGATCCAAGTCAACTGCTTTAAGAGCAATCAAACCTGCCTCCGGGTTAAGCTTTTCTTTCGTATGGTGGGAACGACCGGCGATGGAAGATTCTCCCCGTTTCAGATTCTCCGAATAATAACGAAAATCGCTTATGACACGCCGGCAAAGGATGTTCGATAGGATTGTATAGATTCACTTCATAAGACGCTGAAGCGCTCCATGCGCCGAAGTAGATGTACTTGCTTCGTTTCATGTCGGAGAATGCGCACTTGTAGAGGGCTGGAACACCTGGACGCACGCCGCGGCGGAGCAGGGCCTCATCATCCACGCGGCCGTGAACGGCAGCGGAGAGAACGCCAAGGGCTTCGAGCAGGTTGCTCTTACCGCTTCCATTCGCGCCAATGAAGACGTTGACGCGGCCCGGATCAAACTCGACATCTTCGATAGACTTGAACCACCTGAACCGAAGCTTTGTTATCATTTGTGTGTCTCCCAAGGGGCTCAAACATTGCCAAACTACTTGAAAGCACACTGACCGTCAAAGGATTTCCCTTGCGGGGGGTTGGCGGGAAACCTGCCGTTTTGCCCCGAGATATGCTCCCACGGGACGCATGGTCCTTGAAGTCCCGAAGGGACACGCAATGTTAGCCGGGCCTTTCAAGGCCGGGGCAAAGGCGCTCTTGCCTTAATATAGCGCGTATGGGGCTGGGGGGATTTGCCTGGGAACGACAGTCACACGGATTTCGGACAGAATTCGTGGCAATCGCTCTAACTGACTGTTTCCGTGCACTCCGGAACAATTCCCCTCAAGGCACGTGCCTTCCTCGATTGCCGTGCTGCCTATCTCACCCCGCCTCGCCCATGCCGGCCTCATTTCTTCGCGCCGTGTGCTTTGAGGACTTTCTCAATTTCTTCGATATCTTTGCCGCGGGCAAGGCTCAGCGCGGTATCACCGTGGACATCCCTCGCATTGACCTGAGCGCCTCTTTCTAGAAGGAGTTTCACGACTCCCAGATCGCCGCTTTGCGCGGCATGCATGAGGATCGTGCGGTTCGCAGGGGTATCTCTTGCCTCGATGTCGGCTCCCCTTTCCAACAGCACTCTTGCAGCTTCCAGGTGGCCCCTCAGGGAAACGGCACTGTTCAGAGCAGTACCGCGCTGTGCATCTCGCGCATTGACATCCGCGCCTCTGTCCAGAAGCAGTTTTATCACCTCCGCACGGCCTGCGCGTGCTGCCGCCATGAGAGCCGTTTCCCCCTGCTTGTTTCGTGCATCGATCTTGAGTCCCTTGTCCAGAAGGAATGCGACCACCTCCGCCTGACCGCCCATGGCCGCGGCCGTCAACGGAGACGGTTCATTGAGCGTACCCTTTTCATTTACCGTCACTCCATCTGCTGTGAAACGTTTAACCGCATCCACGTCCCCCACAAATGCCGCGACCGCCAATGTTGTCGGCTTGGCCCCTTGCTCCTTGAGGAATTTCGCCGTTTCCAGCTGCCCCCTTCCCAGCCAAGCGTTTGACAGTGCCTGTGTTAGCGCCGTTTCCCCTCTCTTATTCTTTGCATTCACATCCGCGCCCTTTTCCACGAGCAGCTTCGCAACCTCCAAATGGCCTCCCCATGCAGCCCTCATGAGTGGCGTGCCGCCAAATGACTTCTGCGCGTTGACATCGACACCTTTCTTCAGCAACGCTCGCACTTGTTCCAAACGGCCGTTCATGGAAGCGTGCATGAGTTCGTCCAAGTCGCCGTCTCTTCCCGGCCGGCGGTTCGTGAACGTGAACGTCATCGATCCGTGCGGATTCGGCTCGAAATTCCTGATTTCGCACTTTGCTATGTTTTTCGAGATCAGTCTTCGACGGATCCCGTATTTCTTGGTCTCATGCCCTGAGAACCTTGCATCCGCTCGATCCAGGCCGCCTTTTTGCGTACTGTCGATGATGAAGACGGCCTTTCCGATCCTGTCCTTCCAGTACCCGCCGGTCCCGTAAATGTACACAGCTTTGCTGCAACCCATTCCGCAATTGCCGTAACGTGTCTCGTACCTGACGCGAATCGTCGTTTTCGCATGCCCCGGAAACGCACCCTCTCCCACCAACCAGCCGTCATGATTCTTGCCTCGTGATAGTATTCCCACCTGAGTAGCCCGGGCGCCCTTGATGAGATCTCGCTCCTCAGTGAAGGCGATGGTTTGGCCATTGACCGATCCTTCGAAACGAATGAAATCATCCACGCGGCCCAGGGGGCCCGGACTCCGGCCCGTTGAGTTCTTCGGAAAGCCGATCCACTCCGTGGATGTCTCCCCGGTGTTGAACAGATGAAAGATCGCATCAACCGTGTAGGTATAGGGCTTCAGTCGAACGATCACCTCCTGATCGTCCAAACGGATTGCCGGATGCGGTGATTTGGGCGAAATCCCTCCCCCTGTCGGCGGCGGGCTATAATCAATCGGCGTGATATCGGTTATTCCGGGCTGAGGAGAAAGCACCAGCGCGGATACGATCAAGCACTGAAGTAGTCGGAAATACGTCATCGCGTTCCCCCTGCTCTATTCCGTGGCTCCACGTTCCCTGAGGAGCTTGGCTATTTCCTCACGGCCGTCCTTTTCAGCGTATTTCAGAGGCGTTAATCCGTCGTTGGTCTTTGCATTGACCTTCGCTCCTTTATCCAGGAGCAGCCGTACCGTATCCCGGTTGCCGCTCCAAATGGCATACATCAGGGCCGTCCCCCCCCAGGAGGTCTTTGCATTGACATGAGCACCCCTTTCAAGGAGCTGCTTGACCATGTCGGTCTTACCGGCGTTTCTCATGAGCATTGTGAAGCCGATCCGTGTTCCTTCATTGACGTCGGCTCCGTTGTCCAGAAGCAATCCGACCATGTCGACGTTGCCCTCCCACGCGGCATGTTTGAAAACCGTACCGCCTGAACCGTCCTTGGCGCCGATGTCGGCGCCCCTGTCGAGGAGGAGCGTCGCAATCCCGACATGCCCGGACGACGCAGCCTTCATGAGGGGCGTCTCACCCCGCTGGTCTCGCTCATTGAGATCCGCCCCCCTATCGAGCAACAGGGTCGTCACATCCGTGTTCCCGGAGGTAACCGCACAGCTAAGGGCGGTCCGGCCGACACCTGTCTCCATGCTTACTGCCGCTCCGTTGTCCAGGAACAGTTTCACAATATCAACATTCCCGCTTCGCACGGCATCCATCAAGACCGTGGAGCCGTCCTTTCGCTTCGCGTTGACATCGGCTCCCTTCTCCAAGAGCAGTTTCGCTATTGCAGCGTTCCCATCGGATGCGGCGTTCATGAGCGGGGTCCAGCCTTCGCCGTAACTCGCATTGATGTCCGCGCCGGCGTCGAGAAGCCGCCGCACTTCGGCTTCATCGCCGAGCATTGCGGCTACCGGAACCGTAACCTCGGCTCCGTTGGCTTTGAGGAGTTTCACCAGTTCGGTTCGGCCGAGGACTGCCGCCCATGTGAGCGCAGTGGAACCGTCCTCGGTCTGTGCATTGACATCGGCGCCTTTTTCGAGGAGGAGTTTCACCACATCGACTTGCCCGGGGATGGTAGCCGTCATCACTACCGTAGAGCCGTCATCAAGTTTTGCGTTGGGATCGGCCCCGCTTTCCAGGAGGAGCTTCACGGCCTCCACCCGTCCCCTGTCAACTGCGTTCATCAGAGCAGTCTCACCGTAGCGGTTCTTGGCATTCGCATCGGCACCTTTGGCAATCAGGAGCCCGATGGTCTTCGAGTCTCCCGCTTCGGTCGCGTACATGAGCGCGGGACGGCCGGTATTGTCCTCCGCGTTCACATCAGCCCCTTTCTCAAGCAGCAGTTCGGCTATTTCCGGATGACCTTCTTTGGCGGCTGCCATGAGAAGCGTGCGACCCTGCCAATTCGCAGCGTCGACTTCGGCTCCTTTTTCCAGAAGCAGCTTCACCACCTCGAGATACGAATCGCCGGCCGGGCTCTTACCGGAGGCTTTGCGGAAGCCCGGCCCCACGGCCACTGCCGTGAGCGGTGTCATCCTGCGCTTAGTCCGGGTGCTTGCGTCCACTCCGCGATCAAGGAGCAAACGGACCGTATCCGCTTTTCCCAAGCGCGCGGCTGCCGTGAGGGCAGCCACCCCGTTCTTGGACTTTCCGTTGACCTGAGCGCCTTTATCGAGGAGCAGTTTCACGAACTCGGCAGAGCAGTGCACAGCGCACTCCAGCGGAGATCTTTCGACCGTACCGGACGTGTTGACATCCGCGCCCAGTTCGAGGAAAAGTCCGGCAATATCTTCACGACCATGCAGCATGGCCTCGGTGAAAGCATATGCCATGACCGACCGGCCGCGTCTGTACTTCATCTTGAGGTCGGCTCCGGTTGCCAGGAGCACCTTCACCATTTCGAGAGGTCCTTTCCCGGCGGCCAACGCCAGGGGTGTGCGGTAGTCTTTCTCGTCGATCACGTTCACATTTGCGCCTTTGGACAACAGAGATTTGACCTTTTCGACATCAGTGCTCTCTATTGCCGCAAAAAGCTCCTTGTTTAGAGGATCCTTTGCCGTCCCCTTGATAAGAAGATCTTTTGCTCGTTTCAGGTCCTTGTTACCAGGATCGGTCTTCTCCCATACGCGGCAAATCATCTCAAGAGTGTCACGGATCCCCGACGCAGCCTCCCCGTCATTAAGCTTGGAAGCCGATTCCACGGCGTTCACGCATAGTTGTGCGGCTTTGGCATAGTTCTGCTTCGTGAAGTACAGGTGGGACAAGCAACCCGCAATTTGAAGTTGTGCCTTGGCGTCTTTCCGCATGCGGGCTATCTCCAGGGCCCTTTCTAAGGCTTCGATCGCCTTGGAATCTTGTCCCAAGCGCTCGTAGGTGGCTCCGAGGTAGTGTAAGGCCCATCGTTCAAGGTCGAAGTTGCCGGCCTTCTTGGCAAGGCTTGCCGACTCCTCGACACACTCAACCGCCTTGTCATAATGACCTTGATCCCCGTAAAGAGACCCCAAGTCACCCAACGCGTCGGCTGCATCTCCATAATTCTTCGTCTTGCGGGCAAGTTCGACGGACTTCTCCAAGCACTCTATGGCCTTGGGATACTGACGGAGCCGTTTGTACGTCTTCCCCAGCAGATCGAGGGCATTCCCGGCGGCCTTGTCGTGAGGAGCCCTTTGGTATGCTTTCACGGCCTGCTCATAGTATTCCGCGGCCTTGGAAAGGTTTCCTTGTTCCTTGTAGAGACTCCCAAGGTTGACCAGGGTGTTACCTGCCCCCCAGGGCCAGCCGATTCTCCTCTTGATCTCCAGGGCTTGATTGTAATACTCCAGTGCCTCGGAATACTTGCCCCGGTTCGCATAGAGTATCCCAAAATCATTCAGTACTTGCGCTTCACCCTTTGGATGGTTGAACTTCCTGAAGATGCTCAACGCTGCCTTGAACTTCTCTTCAGCCTTGTTCCGGTCCTCCTCGGTTTTCGCTGCAGTCGATAATCGTTGGCCTTGCCGGTCAAGCCGGAACCCTTCCACCACTTGGGCACTCACGGGCAGTGCGATGACCGTACATAGTGTCGCGAGCAGGAGCGGGACGATGATGATTCTCTTGAGCATGGCAGCCCCCCGTCTCATTGGGTGTATGATTGCAGATCTTATACCATGTTTGACATAAGCATTCAACGTTGACGTTTGGTGTGAAAGCCCCTCACGGCAAGGGTTGAGGATCTCCCCGTCGGCAGCCTCAGCGATCTTTTCCTTGTACTTGTACAACACAGGGCCGAGACCCCCGAGATGTCGGTCCAGATGATTACCGGCGAGGACGCCGGTGCTACTGAAGAGGGCGTTGCCGTCCGACGGTAGGACCGGCATTCTCCCGGTCACCCTCTTCATCTGCCCCGTGTCTCACAATAGACACCCCTCCATGAGTTTGTTCGTATGGACTGTTACCTTTTCATTACGATCTTCGGGCGCTGTAGTTGAGATCGGTGTGATTAACCGTTGCGAATGGTTGGCGGGAACGCCGATTTAGAATTCAGCGTCGTCGGGCGGGACGGCCATACCGTGGCCGGGGATGAACGGAACCGGAACTACCGGGTACCCTCGCGTCCATCGTATACCGCATCTCAGGACCGTCTTCACCGGCGCGGGGTGGAGATATTCTTCCGGGTTACCGCCGGTTGCGTCGCCTTCCAGGATGGAAGGAATAACCCGAATGCAGTGGCCTTTTTCAGGTGTGTATTCGTAGAACGGACGAAGCTCGTCGGGAATGATTCCCGGATAGGTGTCAATTCCAGGGGGCTGAGCCTGGATGGAGTCCTTGAGGCTCGATCCCAACTCGATCATTTCCCAGAGGTTCTCTTTGGGGTATGACTGTGCACAGAAGCCGCGAACTGCCCGGTCGAACTCAACCTCGGTCCAGGGTTTGGTTTTCCCGATCAGAGTCTCCAGGTCTCTGAAGAACTTACGGAATCCGTTGTCCGTTTCAACCGAGACTCTCTCGCCCTTTTCATTGTAGAGGTGAACGGTCAAGATGTCCTGTTCGGACATCCTCTTGAACTGAGCAGACCCATCCGGGGCATGGTAATTCCACCACACATCGAAGATCTCTTCGTTTGTCCGGGTTATCTTGATCATGGTCACGACGAGCAACACATCGTCGACCCTGATCAATCCGCAACGTTGTTCGATCCCCAGGTCCTCATCCCGAAATTCCACACCCGGGAGCCCTCGAATAAAGAGGCCCACCTCACGCTGTCCCTCGGGCTGAGAGGCAAAAATACCTTGAACACTTTGCCCGGGTACCAATCGAATCTTGTCCGGATCGACCATCTGCACCATCAAGTCCTCCATTATTTTTCTAACAGAAAACCTCGCAGCGGTCTAGTGGTATTTGTCCGTAACCATTGAGTCTCGCGTGCGAAACAGTCCTTGCAGCCACGTCATTGCGAGAAGCGGAGTCCCGCGCAGAACGCGGGGCGGCAATGTCGCCCCCCACGCACCGACACTGTTTCCTCCGGTTCAAGTCCGCAACCTCGTAGATATCTTCTTCAAAGACGCCCTTCCGGAACAAGGGAATCGATGAAGTCCATTGCGATTTGCCATTGACAACCTCGGGCAGAGACGGGCATGTGTAAGAAGACCTAACGTTTTTGGCTACGCTCGATCAAACACGGCTCACGAAAACATTCTCTCATCACGCATTTTTTTCGTCGCGTTTGTTCCGCATCCGTTCTTGCCGATACCCTTTTCCGAGGAGTTGCACATGATTCCATTCCGAACCCGCATCACGTTCAAGATCGGTCTCATGGTTCTCGGTAGTACGCTTGTGATTTTGGCTCTGGTGCTGGACCGAAGTTACACCAATTCCCGTGATCTGATTCGCCAAGAAGCCGAAACCGCAGCCAAGAACCTCACTTCATCGCTTGCCAACGAATTGGAACAAGAATTCCTCGAAGTTGCCGGAGCAGTGAAAAACTTCGCATCGTTCCTCGAGATCGGTTCATGGCAAGAAGCTGATCTGCTCAACTACATCAAACGTGTGGTGGGACAAAATCACGCTATTTTCGGGTCCACCGTCGCCTTTGAACCCTTTGCATTCAAACCGGACCTGAAACGGTACGCACCGTATTTCTACCGCGACCAAGGAGGCCTCAAGTTCGAGCAACTCGGTTCACAATCGTATGACTACTTCAATAAGGAGTGGTTCTCGGTTCCCACGAGACTCAAGAAACCGGTTTGGTCGACACCGTATGTTGACGAGGGAGGCGGCAACACCGCCATGACTACCTACTCCCATCCGGTGTTTCGAAAGCCGGCGGACGGGACTGGGACGAAGTTGTGGGCCGTTGTCACCGGGGACCTTTCATTGGCCCATTTAAGCGAGGAAGTCAACGCAATGAAGCTTTACGAGACCGGTTTTTGCTTCGTTGTATCCGACAAGGGAGTCTTTGTAACGGCTCGTCGTCCGGAATTGGTTTTGAAGATGACGATCCTTGATCTGGCAAAGAAGTACGATCCAGCGCGGGCAGACGAGATTGCACGAACCATGTTGGCCGGGGACGGTGGATTCGTAGATATCGGGGCCGCCTTCACCGGGGTGGATTCCTTTGTCGCCCTTTCTCCTATAACCCCGCCGGGATGGATCCTTGGAGCGGTCTTACCCAAAGATGAACTCTTTGCGAAAGTGCGTGTCCTGCATCGTGAAACCATGCTTCTGGCTGCGGCGGGACTTGTTCTTCTCCTGATTGCCGCAGTGCTGGTCTCACGTTCCATTAGCCGCCCCCTGCGGACGATGGCTGCGGAAGCGGCACGGGTGTCCGAGGGCGATCTGGAGATCGATCTCTCCGGCATCCGGTCCAAGGATGAGGTTGGGCAGCTGGCCGTTGCATTCACCCGAATGGTGGAAGGACTTAAGGACAGAGACCGAATCAAGGACACGTTCGGTCGCTATCTGACCCAGGAAGTGGTGAAACGGCTCCTGGACTCCAAAGACGGCCTGAAGCTCGGCGGCGAGAGCCGGGAGATCTCCATTATGATGTCCGATCTGAGAGGATTCACGGCTCTTACGTCCACCATGAGTCCTGAACAAGTCATCAAATTCCTCAATCGGTACCTGGGTAAGATGGTGGAGATCATCCTCGAACATGGCGGCATTGTGGACGAAATCATCGGTGACGGCATACTGGCCTTCTTTGGAGCCCCGGAGCATTTGGAGAACCATCCTGAGTTGGCGGTAGCCTGTGCCTTGAAGATGCAGATCGCCATGAGGGACATCAACACGCTGAATGAAGCCGACGGCCTGCCGCATCTCGAGATGGGCATCGCGGTGAACACCGGCGAAGTCGTTGTGGGGAACATCGGATCGGAAAAACGAGCCAAGTACGGAGCCGTGGGGTCGCAGGTAAATTTCACCGGCAGGGCGGAATCCTTCACTGTCGGCGGGCAATTGTTGGTCAGTAAGAAGACGTATGAACGGCTTTCGGACAAATTGGACATCAGGAAACCTCTAAAGGTCGAAATGAAGGGCGTGCGCGGTGAAGTTACATTGTACGATGTGAGAGGAATCAAGGGCCGATTTGAGGCGCATCTCGAGAACCGGGACGACACAATGATCCACCTGAGCCCCGGTCTCGAAGTGGAGGTGTTCGGAATGGAGCAGAAAATCATGCGAAACACCGGAAAGGATGCGTTCATCACCCATTTGTCACTAAGATCCGCCCGAATGACCTTGGAAGACTCGCTCGCCCAGTGGGAGGACGTGCGCATGATCCCGAAACGAGAAAGTGAGGACTCATCCGGTGCCGAGATCTATGCCAAGGTGACCTCCGTCCAACGTGTCGAACAACGATGTGAAGCCGAGGTGCGTTTTACCTCGGTCTCGTCTGCAGCTTACAAGATGTTCAGAAGGCTCATGGGGCCCCAAGATTGAGAGGGACTGCACGGAGTAACTCGATTAGCGCTTGACTTGAGACGGCAACCCGTGATTAACAGCGAAACCGAAGGGACGACCGGTAGGTCTGAGATTGTCGATCGAGCGAAGAGCCGTTTATGAAGAAGCCCCCAAAGAAGGCAGGGAGAAAGAAGCGCAACAAGAAACGCACCGTTACGTCTCCCCCCCAAAAGAACCATAAGCCCCTGTACGTTCGGTTGAACGTCCTGCCCGACCAGCTCTGGCTGAGAGTACGCCGAGGCACGACCGTTTGGGAAGCGGTACGCAATGAAGATGTGGAGATCGAAGGCGACTGCGGAGGAATGGGGAAATGCGGCAAGTGCAAGATCACCGTGGTATCGGCCCTGGGATCTCCAAGCCCCGACGAGCAGGCCATGTTGGAACCGGAAGAATTGTCGCGAGGGGTGCGGCTCGCCTGCCGGACGAAGATAATGAAAGACATGCAGGTCGATTTGGAGGAAGACCCTCCATCGCTGGAGTATAACCAGATTCTCAAAGTGGGCCTTCGTCCCTCGGTGGAAATCGACCCTCAGGTAGAATACAAGATTGTTACATCGGCGCCGGACTTCGAGAACAACGGCCTGGCCGATATGGATAAAATCAAGCTGCTTCTCGGCCCCGCGTATCGGAATTTGCAAGCTTCCGTAGAGTTTCTGAGCGAGCTTCCCGCGAAAATGGACCAGACCGACTTTAGGGGTATCGCTGTCATCAATCGAG
>CAXXIU010000022.1:0-26647 GCA_963675835.2 Desulfomonilaceae bacterium | reverse complement strand
CAATTGCAGGACACCGACCTCTTTCAGATGGCCCTTGGGTTGTTTCCGCCATGGCTGGTGGAACGTTGCGAATTCGATCCTAAGCAAAAACAGCTTGATATCTTTATCGACTTTAGCAGGGGAGGAGAGTTCGCCTGTCCGGAGTGTGGGCGACCGGGCTGTAAGGGGTATGACACTCTGAACAAGGTCTGGCGGCACCTCAATTTCTTTCAGCATGTTACGTACCTGCATGTGCGTACGGGTGCTGCGCGAATCGGTTATTATTCGATATCACGCGGCTTGTTGAATCTCGTGCTCATGTTCCCGATTGATCTCAGTGTGAGTGTAGTTGGCATAGCGTCTTTTCTTTTCGCTGTCGGTTCTGAAATCCCAGAATTCTTCCCAAAGTTCGTCGATGAAGACGCCTCTGAGGCGAACCATCGCTTCAGCTCCGTCTACGGACCATGCCATGCCTGCGCCTTCCATTCGGTCCTTGATGAGATTGCCGCACGTAGACTCAATGATGCCCGAAGCTATGGGGAGTCCTCGTGCCAGATACTTATCATAGGCCATGCGCCGTCGATTGTTCTTGAAGTATCCAAGCACCTTGTGTTCAAGATCGTGAGCAGCGGCCTCGGAAAGGCGCCCATCTTGCGTCAACGTCGTGAACTCCTCGATCACCCAATCCAAATGTCCTTCAAGCAAGGCCTCTCCAGTTGCCCGGACGTATTCCTTTTCGGCACGGCTGCCGGGCTTGTAGAGCAACTGTGCGGTGAGCCGGAGTCTGTCTACCACGTGGGTGAAATCCAGGATCTCGGTCCAGCCGGGGAAGTGCTTTGCTGAGAGCTTCCACAGTATTTTCTCGCCATCCATGAGAACCACCTTCTCCTCGGTGCTCTCATGAATGCGTGGTTTGACCGCCTGGTCGCATTTGCCAAACAGATAGGACTTCGATTCGGTAAGCGACGCGATCGTCCTTCGATGGCAGGGTTTGCGATGCTTGCTCTTGTTCCGGGTGCGCCTTTCAGGAGGTTCGACGAAGGTGTCCATGATCTCTTTGGGTGTACAATCATACGGGTCGGTGCTGTAGCCTCGTGTCACGCACGCGGACCGCTTCTTGCCGGGGTTATCTTTCGTACGCACAGCGTCCGGATTCCGGTGCTTGGGGCACATGCGAATCCCCTTGCCGTCAGCCGACTGAACGAGTATAGATCCTTCCTCTTCAACAGCGGGAGGCTCAAGCGAATCAACGAATTGACCAACCGTATCGCTGGTGGACAGATTAATCCTCTGAACGGCTCGGTGAGGTATCTCAAGGCCCAAGATTTTCTTCACCCACCGCACGGTGTAACCAAAAGTCGTCTGCACGGCTTGATCGGCAAGCCAGTCCTGAAGGAGATACGAATACTTTGTGGCAGGAAGATTCAGATGCGCATCCAGCGGAAAGATCCCTTTTGCCCCTGGTCTCCCATAGTGCGCCCTCTCGATTAAAATCTGTCCAAATATCGACAGGTATTGCCTCGATGAGCACTTACGATACTGATAGACACGGCCGTCCCCATCCAGGACCGTCGGTCTAAGATCCCCATCTCCAACAGAGGCAACGAACAACTCAAGCAGGGTCCGTCCCAAGCTGAGAAGTCGCCGAAAGATACCGTGCTCCGCATCGTGAATCTCCAAGTCCCGCGATCTATCCGTCACATATTCCAGAAGTTCGTTGAATTCTTGCCCTGCTTGCATTAGTTTCTTCTCCATCCGAGGCCTCCTATAGCTTTGTTGGTTGTCAGCACACCTATCAAAGCACAAAGGGCCTCGGAGTACAACTAATATTATCAACTCCTTAGCAAAAACCAAAATGCGCGGCACCCTGTGCGTACCCCTCGTGTGGAGTGTCCGGACTGCGGGATAAAACTGGTATCCGTGCCCTGGGCCAGAGAGGCAAGCGGATTCACGTTGCTCTTTGAAGCTTTCATCATGGCCATGGCCAAAGAGATGCCGGTGAATGCCATCGCACGACTCGTGGGAGAGCACGACACCCGTATCTGGAGAATCCTCACTCATTACGTGGAGAAAGCCCGGGGCGAACAGGATTACTCACAGGTATCAACGATCGGAGTGGATGAGACTTCCAGCAAACGGGGCCACAACTACATCACGGTGTTCGTGGACATGGATAGGTCCAAGGTCCTCTTCGCCACCCCGGGCAAAGACGCAGCCACCCTGAAAGCGTTCAAAGATGACCTGGAAGCCCACGGAGGTTGCGCCGATCAGATAAAACAAGCGTGTTGCGACATGTCGCAGGCGTTCATCCGGGGTATTGAAGATACGTTCGAGAACTCCTCGATAACCTTCGACAAATTCCACATCGTGAAAGTCATCAACGAAGCGTTGGACGAGGTCCGACGCATCGAGCAGAAGACGCGGCCGGAACTCAAGAAGACGCGCTACGCATGGCTGAAAAATCCGAAGAACCTGACCGTCAAACAGCAAGCTGTGATCGAAACCCTGAACGTCCCGAAACTGAACCTCAAGACTGCCAAGGGTTATCAGATCAAACTGACGTTCCAAGAGTTATACTACCAGCCGAAGCACGAAGCTGAAAAATTCCTGAAGCGCTGGTATTTCTGGGCGACCCACAGCCGATTGCAACCCATGATTGAGGCAGCCCGGACCATCAAACGACATTGGGACGGCGTTCTCGCGTGGTTCGAGTCGGGTATTACCAATGGCGTACTCGAAGGCATCAACAGCCTGATTCAGGCAGCCAAGGCCAAAGCCCGAGGTTATCGCTCAACCAGAAACCTCATCACCATGGTGTACCTCATAGCCGGAAAGTTAAACCTTCACCCAACCCTGGGTGACCAGTCCCCCAGACCCCCTGGAGTTTATCGCATGGAGGCCCATGGATGACTCACTCAGGGAAAGGCAGGGCACTGAGCCCTGCCCATCCACAGGCCCCTGCCACGGCGCTCGGGTCGCTCTCCAGCGTTGCCCTATCCTCCGGGCAGGATGTTCAAGATTAACATTGTTTACCCACACACAATAGCGAAGAGGCTTTTTAATCTTTGCTTCAATCCCGATTTCTTTACACTTGGCAACAAGTCTTTGTTGAAGATCCTCTCGCTCAACCCCGTCTTCCGTGTCCCCTGTACCATCGATATCACAGTCGCAGCCCATTTCTTGCCCTCCTTGTACAGCTCGTGGTGTATTCAGAAGCTTTAAATCCGATCAGTCCGAGATTGACCCGAATGGCTGGCGTCCCCACCTGCTCATTTCAGACACCAGGAATGCCTTTTAGCTGTCAACCAGATTAGCAAGGACATGATTCATCTGCAATCTCTAATTTTAGCCCTCTCACATGCTCTTTGCACTTGCTTCTGAGAACCGATTGGCCCATAAGCGATAGCTTCACGGCTCGGCGGGGTCCAGGGTGATCCTCGCACCTCCGGTCCTGTATTTGGGGAAACAATTGCTGAGATCAGGCGGTGCTGTGAAGTCAGATCAGTGGCCTCGGCAGCGGACGAGGAAACGAAGTGAACTCTACCGACTCGGGGGTGTTCTTAATGTACTTTTCATACAGCCGTTTGGCACCTACCGAGGCAAATTTAAGCTGTTCCAAGAAACATCTCCCCGCGATCTTGATCACACTTTGATCACATACTGAGAGAGCGCAAACGATCCAAAAGGCCAAGCGGCATCGAAAGGGACCTAGAGGAGTTTTCCGAATTCCTCTCGTGTCATTTCACAGTCGCTCATTATCTTACTTAACAACCCCGGCCCCAGGGTTTCACCTGAGTGCACGGCTACCACGGTCACTCGGCCGTCAGGATGTCTCAGGAAATAATGGCTGCCTCTGATTCTTGAGACTACGAAGCCGGCCTTGGCTAGGGCCGCTATCACGGTCTTCCCGTCGATGCGCGGGAGGCGTGTCATAACTGCACCGTGATGCGTTGCACGCCGACAAACTCAATCGACGAAACAGGAAGCCCCTGCTCCTCAATGCATAAGTCTATCGCCTCCTTGACTCGCTCCATCAGTGTATCCAACGACCGGGCCTGAGTGTGGCACCCTCGAAGTTCCGGAACCGTGGCAACGTAGAACCCTTCCTCGTCGCGTTCAACAATTACATTGAAATCCTTCTTCATGGGCTTGCCTCCTATCACCTCGGAAGATCTGTGGAAATGAAGACACGCACATTTCGAGCACTTCCTTTTTCCGCTATCTTGAGGATTTCCTCTTGCTTTTCTTCAAGAAGGCTCTTGATCCGCATGCTCTTACCTTTGTTACGTGCTGTGCTGACGCTTCCGACCCCAATTCACTATACGCGCACAAGGCCGATCTCTGCAAGGAAGGATGCACCTGACACGGCAAGGTTCGGGCCGGCAGGAAGATACGTGGACATGATACCGATTCGTTGTCGACACCCCGGCCGGCCCCGCCGGCAACGGCGTATGATGTGGTGAATCCTGCAGGTCACGGGATTCACCACATCATACGGCCGTACACGGACGCGCTGGGGCCACATCACCGGCCGGCAGTATCCGAGCCCGGGCACTGCTTCACATACCCTCCGAAACATGTAACCGTGCCGGTGACGTCTCCTGCAGATCAGAGAATCACGTCCGTTTAGAATGCGCCCGTTTCTTCTCCGATTTCCTTATAAATTTTGGGGAATTGAGGCTCGAAGTTCTGGTAAAACGTGATGGGATAACGTGCGCCCAGCTTCTTGCCGGCTTCCTTCAATCCTTCCGCAAGCCGTTCCAGTTCGCCGCCCGGCAGGGAGAAGACCATCTCGTCGTCCTGCGTCATGGAAAAGATACGGTCGCCGCTGCCGGGGATTGCCACACGCGGCTTACCGCTCTTGAATGCAGCGATCAGGTATTCGGTACACTCGACTTTGCCGCCGAAGTTGCCGGAGACGCGTTCCCCGTCCGTGTATGCCCAAGCTTGGAGCAAGCGCATGATCTGCGCAGGATTGCCGTAAATCGCTACGGTGTCGGGCTCGAACAAGTCCTTCTCCAGCGGTGCGAGCGCAATCCCGGGGTATGCGCCGTTCTCCAGGAAACTCATGGATGAGGTCTCCGACTGCGCGGACTCTATTGTCGGAGCGAAGGTCACGTTACAAAACAGCTTGCCCACGCTCGCTGCTTGGTCCGCAGCACGGGTGAAGCCAAACGAGATCATGGCGGGGACGCATATCAGGTCCTTTTTGGTAAGGCCCATATTCCAGCCGTACACCCGAGCGAGAGTCACTGCCTGGCAAATGGTGATGCGTTTGCCGAGGACTTCCGACGGATACCGGGTTTTCTCCGGGAACCCTGAAACATCGGGAAGGAACTTGACGCCGATGGGGAGTGTTCTGAGCCGCAGGCTGTTGTGCAGAAATTCCGCCGCTTCTTTTCGAGTCATTATTGACCTCCTGAAGTTGAATGGGGCAATGGTGGACTGATCAAATGTGTGGGGCACCTTTCCACCACCATAACGTGCGGGCCGTTTATGCGTCCAGCCTTTTGTCGAAACCTATGACTGAGAGCGCCGTCCGAGCACTCGTTTGCATGAGTTCTTTCACTCGTTTCCCCTTGGATACCATACCGGCCATCGCTGTGTTCGTGCGGTAGTGACAATCAACTGCTGCAATCATGGACACTCCGTAATCGGGGGTTGTACGATGTTCTTCCCGCACCGAAGTACTGCGTTGCACAAGTGCGGTAACGAATCAAGAGCTACGAGTCCGGCCTTGCCTATACTACCAATCCTCATTCTCTTGTCGTACCGCGAAGATTTCTTCGGGAACCGGCTCCTGGATTTCGGGTTGGTTGCCTCCGGCCCCTGGGAACCAGGAACAACGTCCGTATCCCCTGTGTAGTACGACGGTACTTGCGAAGCCCATGGTCGTACGTGAGGTTGGAGCCTTCAATCGCCATTTGGTTGCGGTTCTAACCGCCTGTGCGTAGTATAATCCCCCGAGAGGCGAAGTTTCCCGGAAGCCCAAGGCTTCCATGTTTTCAGCGTACGCTTTGCCCGTGAAGCTTGGGATCGGATGATGAAACCAAACCTGCGACGTCTTATTCCCGAGAGAATTCCCTGGTTCGCGGCCAACCTCTACGACAGGATAGCTCAAGAAGCCATTGAGAGCTACTACGGGCCTGTTGCGAGAGAGATCGTTGCGGCCGTGAGCAGTGGTTTGATCCTTGACATCGGAACCGGCCCCGGATTCCTGCCGATAGAGATGGCCAAGATTGCCCCGGAATTGAAAATAGAAGCCGTTGATCTGAGCAGGCGGCTGATCGAGCTCGCCCGGAATCATGCAAGCAACGCCGGAGTATCGAACCGGATAACATTTCAGAGGGGTGACGGGAACCGGCTGAACTTCGGCGAGGCCTCATTCGACATGGTGATCAGTACCGGTTCGCTCCACAGCTGGACGAACCCGGTTCAGGTGTTGCGGGAATGCCACAGGGTCCTGAAGCCCGGCGCAGAAGCCTGGATCTACGATCCGGCCCACGTCGTTACGAAGCAAACGAAAGAGCGGCTGCGCCATGAACTCAGGGGCATGGACAGATTGGCATACGCGTGGGCCTCATGGAGCACGAGAACCGTTGAGCCGTTATCTCACGACCGAATCCGGAGCATTCTGGACCATCTCGATTTCAGTGAAAGGCGCATCGAAAAGGCCCGGTGGTTGCGGATCGTACTGAAAAAGGGCGAGCGCCGGTGAACGTAACGGGAGCGACGGGTATAACCCGTCTGCTCGGCTATGTCACAACAGACGCTTGATGGAACGAACCGTATCCAAGACCTCGGCATCCAGGACATTCGCCAGCGCGTAGGAAAGGCCGGCGCCTGCCAGCAGGCCCAGACAGGTCAGCTCGATGCTTGACGGAAAGCGGTCACGTGCCCCGCTGCGGAGGTTGGACAGGCCGGACATGGTCGGGGTCGGCTCCTGGAAGATCGCTCCTGAAGCGAGCAGTCTCACGGTCTTGATGTCCTCTGCCACGCGGTTGTATGCGTCATCCCAGCTGAGATTCGGCAGGACCGGATCAAAGATTAAATCCTCTCCGGACATACCCGCGGATAACGCCCGTTCCCTGAGGTCGATGGCGAGCGCGAGTTTTTCCTCCACAGTAGGGGGCGTGAACGAGCGTTCATCCATCAGGAGGATCACAAGCTTGGTGCCGTGTTCCACGGCCAAAGGGAGAATCTCTTGGAGCTTCCGAGGTTCCAGCGAAAGTGCGTTGAGAATCGGCTTGGATCGGCACACCGAGAGCCCCCCGGCCAACAGCCTGGGGTTCGGACTGTCCAGAACCAGGCCGGCGGAAGTCGTTTCCTGAACGACCTCTACCAAGAACTCCATGCGATCTTCATTGTGACGTGAAAGGTACCCCGGATTAATGTCGATGAGTTCGGCCCCCGAGCTTTCGCACCGTCTGACCAGGTCCCGAATGGGCGCAGGATCCAAGCGTTGCATGGCGGAAGCTACCGTCGGATTGAGTCCGTGAAGATTGTCCGCAATCAGGTACACATCGTCTCCTCATTGAGTAGTCGGTTTGATGGATGAGAGCGCGGTTCACTGACCCTGCATCTCCCTGAGCGCCTCCGCTTTTCGCCTTTCCACCTCTTCGATGGCCGCAGCCCGTTCCATCAGGAGCTTGGCCTGCTTGTATATCGGTGTGTCCACCATTCTCCCGTCAAGGCTCACTGCTGCCTTCCCTTGCTCGACCCCTTCCTCGAATGCCCGTACCGCCCGGTGGGCCCAGTCCAGCTTTTCCGGCACGGGGGAGAAGACGCGGTTGAGACTTTGCACCTGTTTGGGATGGATGCACAGCGCTCCCGTACACCCAAGTTCGCGACCACGTTCGGCCGCTTGCTGAAAGCCTACCGTATCCTTGAAGTTTGCTACGCTCCCGACAATGCCCATGGGGTTTATTCCTTCCGCCTTGCACATTATTACCATCATGGATAGAGGAAAGTACAGTTCGGATCCCTCTTCCGAGGGTTCAATGCCGAGACTCAGGCAGTAGTCGTCTACCCCGAGGCTCATGGACTCGGCCCGAGCACTCGCTACGGCAATTTCCTGAAGCCGAAGCAAACCGCGCGGGCTTTCGACGTGTAGCGAGAGCTTCACGTGCCCCGACTCGATTCTCCGGTCGTTTTCCAGCTTGGAAATCCGTTCCGCTACGGATGACACCTGGTTCCCGGTCTCCATCTTGGGCAAAAATATCCCGTGGAGCCCCGCATGCACGGAAGCCTCCAAGTCCGGATCAAGCATGCCGGGATCGTTGTTTATGCGTACGAATACGTCGGCACCGCCTCGGCCCGCCGCCACTATTGCGTCTCTTACCAACCTACGGGCCGGGTCCTTTTCCTTGGGAGGCACTGCGTCTTCGAGGTCCAAAACGATCGCGTCGGCTCCCCTCAGATATGCTTTCTCCACAAAAAGCGGATTATTGACCGGCAATATCAGCATTGACCTTTGAACTCGCGTACTCATAACCTCGCCTCCCAATGAGAACATAAAACTTGAAGAATATCATTTATACCAGTTTGAGCGGAGAATCTTAACAGGATTCGTATGCCGGCACGCTCGTGGGAAGGCTTGCCGGCCTCTCTAATTTGATGCCGTGAAGGCTCGCAGGTTGGAAAGACTGAGCCACATTTGCATGGAGCGGTTAGAACCGCAACCAAATGGCGATTGTAGGCATCGGCGTCACGAACCAGCTTGGGTTTCGCAAGTACTGGTACTACGCAGGGGATCCGGACGTTGTCCCTGCTTCCCAGAGGCCGGGGGTAACCAAACCAAAATCCAGGAGCCTATTTCCGAAGAAATCTTCACGGTACTACAAGAAAATGAGGATTAGTAGTACAGCGGACTCTTCCGCTCAATGGAATGTTTGACTTTTCCTTCCGTTCAGGCTTGACGCGCAACTCATCGAGAAGATACTCTCCGCGCCGGAGGCATCATGAGATTCATTCATACCGCGGACTGGCATCTTGGACGTTTGATGCACGGCGTCCACCTCACCGACGATCAAGCTCATATTCTCGCCCAACTCGTTGATATGGTTGACGAAAGTAGACCAGATGCGCTTCTGATTTCCGGGGACATATACGACCGCGCGGTGCCGCCGCCCGACGCCGTGGCCTTGTTGGACGATTTCCTCTCTCGGGTCGTGCTCGGTCTCGGAACCCCCGTACTGCTCATTGCAGGAAATCACGACAGTGCGCGCAGGCTGCAGTTCGGATCCAAAATGCTGGCGGAACAAGGCCTCCACGTATTCGGTACCCTCACTCGAGACATCTCCCCTGTGGTGCTTTCCGACGATGCGGGCCCGGTTCGTTTCTACGCGGTGCCGTTCGCGGAACCGGCCCTGGTTCGAGCCGAATTCTCCTGCGAATCCGTGCACGATCACGATGCGGCCTGGCGTGTCATCAGGGAGGGAATGATCGCGAGTCGGCCTCGGGAAGCGCGGTCCGTCATTGTGGCCCACGCGTTCGTTACCGGGGCAATAGAAAGTGAATCCGAACGTCCGCTTTCGGTGGGTGGTGCGGACATGGTCGATTCGTCGTGCTTCGCCGACTTCAGCTATGCCGCTCTGGGCCACCTCCACAGGCCTCAGTCGGTTGTCGTGGATCACGTGCGGTACGCTGGTTCGTTGCTGAAATACTCGTTCTCCGAGGTCGACCACCACAAGTCGGTCACACTGGTGGAGATGGATTCACAAGGGAAATGCCGGACCGAAGGCATCAGTCTAACCCCGCAAAAAGACGTGCGTTGCATCTCAGGACATTTAAAAGAACTACTCGAGGGTCCGGTATCCGGGGAAAGTCGTCACGATTACCTGAGTGTA
Source organism: Desulfomonilaceae bacterium (assembly GCA_963675835.2). Classification (GTDB taxonomy): domain Bacteria; phylum Desulfobacterota; class Desulfomonilia; order Desulfomonilales; family Desulfomonilaceae; genus JAVHLK01. Next base: position 16,820 of record CAXXIU010000022.1, on the reverse strand, counting down.
ACCTTGCTCGACACCGGTCCCATCCTCGACGCAATGGGCCGGCTGCGGGAGGTCTATCCCAACGCGCTGCATGTGGAACGCATCAGTCTTGCTCCGGGGACGCATCGCGGGGAGGAGGCGATGGATCACAGAACCCTCAATGATGCCGACCTGTTTGCCGCATTCTTCTCTCAGGTGACGGGAGATGAAATTTCCGAGGCCGAAGCGGAGGCCTACGCCGCGGTGGTGGACGACATGCGACGCCGGGAAAGAGAGGCCGTGCAACCATGAAACCGCTGAGACTTGTCACCGCCGCGCTGGGACCGTACTCGGGGGAACAGGAGCTTGACTTCCGCGAGTTGGGCGACCGGACCCTCTTCCTCATCCATGGACCTACCGGGTCGGGCAAGACAACCATATTGGATGCGATCTCCTTTGCACTCTACGGCGAATGCTCCGGAGGCGAACGAGAAATCAAGCGAATAAGAAGCGACCACGCGGATCCGGCAACGGCCACGGAAGTGACCTTGGACTTTCGACTGGGAAAGGATACCTACCGCGTGTACCGGCGCCCCGAGCAACAGAGGCCCAGAAGAAGAGGGCAAGGCATGGTCGTCGGTCGGGCGACGGCTACACTCTACAAAAGGACGGGCATTGAGGATGATTCGGCCGAGGGCGAGGTCATTGCTTCGCAATGGAGTAAGGTAACCGACTCAGTGGAACAACTTCTGGGATTTCGCAGCGATCAATTCCGCCAGGTGGTCATGCTCCCGCAGGGTCAGTTCCGGAGACTCCTCATGGCCGACTCGAAGGAGCGTCAGGCAATTCTCGAGGTGCTTTTCCAAACCGAACTCTACCGGAGAATCGAAGACGTCTTGAAGACTGCATCCAAGGATTTGGAGAGTCAAGTCAAAGGCAAGCGGCAACACTTGAAGTTCCTCCTGGGGCAGGCGGAAATGGATAGCGTGGATCGCCTCACTGAGCAGCAAACCGAGATGGGCACCAAACTCGCCGAGCTTCAGAAAAGTCTTGAGGATCTCAAATCCCGTGAAAAGGACGCTCAGGAAAGGTTCAACGAAGGCCGCCGCACCGCGGAGAAGTTCGAGGAGCTGGCTCGGGCACGGAAGGAGCTTCTGGTCCTGGAGAGACGGATCGAAGCCGTCTTGAGGAAGAAAGGCGTTCTGGAGAAGGCTCGAAGGGCTCTCCCCATCGAGGCGGAGGAAAAGGCCCTGCAGAGGAGATCCGCAGAGGCCGATGAGGCAGGCAAGCAATTGGAAGCTGCCCGGGGGGCTATGAAATTGGCCCGTGACGCCAAGGAAACCGCCTTGCAAGTTTTTGATCGAGAGAACGCAAGACAGGAGGACCGTGAGGAGGCCCGCCGTTACCTTGGCCGTTTAAACGATCTCACGGAGAGAGTCGGGGATCTCGATGAAGCGGGGAAAAGGCTGACCGAAGCTCAAGCCCGCTCGACCGAAAGAATGGACGAGTTCCAGCATACCGTAAAGCAACTGGAGGGTTGCAAGAAACGAATCGACAAGAATAGTGTGGAACGTGAAAAGATACAAGACACCGGGGCTCAAGTCGACATGCTGCGACTCCGGTCTGAAGAAGCCAAGAAGGTTGCCGAACTCCACGAAAGGTTGCTCAAATTGGGCGATGAAGAAGCGGGAATCGCCCATCAACTACGAGGCACCCAAGAAAGACTGGATAGTGCCCTTCGCACATGGGAGAAGGAGTCTGCTCATCTCACTTCCCTCGAGACGGCATGGATCGAGGGCCAAGCGGCCATTCTCGCGCAGCAGCTCAAATCCGGTGATCCATGTCCCGTATGCGGGTCCCGGGACCATCCAGTGCCTGCGCACAGCGACGTGGAACTGACCGATGAAAGAAAGGTGACCGCCAAGCGAAAGAAGGTAGAGGGATGCAGAAAGGCCCTGGACGACATGCGGTCGGAAAAGGCTGATTTGGACAAGCGGATTTCTGAAGTCCGGGCTTCTGCATCGATGCTCCGGGAGAGCCTCGGCGACCTCGCGGACAAGGATCGCGTCCATATGGAGGCCGAGAGGAAACGAATTCGAAAGGAACTCGCGGCTGCCGAGAGTGCCGGCAAGAAGCTCGAGACCCTGACCAAAGAGACGGAAAAGCTTCAGCATACTCTGGCCGCTGCACAGAAAAACCGCGACGGGGCGGAGGCGGCCCGGGCCGACGCTTTGGCTGAACTCAAGAGCGCGGAAGCCGAATTGCGGACTCGGAAGGAAGGTATTCCGGAAGAGTTCATTGACCTGGCAACGCTGAAGCGTGCCCAACAAAAGGCCCGGTCAATGGTCAGGAAATTGGATGAAGTTCTCGAAAGAGCTCGGAAACAGCTCTCCCTGGCCGGGGAAAAACTGGCATCTTGCGAAGCCGCGACGGCGGCGGCGGAAGACGCCTCGGCTCAAGCGAGCCAAAGAGTTCTCATTCAACGTCAGGAGTTTGATCAGAGTCTCCGTGAAGCGGAATTCGTAGACACGGAAGACTACAAGTCCGCCAAGCGGACTTCAGCCGAGATTGCGGGAATGCAAAAGGAGATCGATGACTTTGATCACGCTCTCACATCCGCCCGGGACCGGGTTACACGGGCAATGGAAACCACCCAAGGACTGTCTGCGCCCGACTTGGATGCGCTCGAGTCCCAAGCGCAACGCATCAAGAATGATCTGGAGAAGGCCCTGCGGGACGAGGCTGCGCTGATCGCACGAATCAAACGTATTGCGGCACTGCTCGAAGACTACTCCAGGTCTTCGAGCGAGTTGGAAGCTCTGGAAGACCAATACGGCGTTTGTGGGAGGATAGCCGAGGTCGCCAACGGGAACAACCCCCAGGGCATTACCTTTCAGAGATTCGTGTTGGCCGCGTTGCTGGACGATGTCCTTCTTGCCGCGTCCAGGAGGCTTCAGATCATGAGTAACCGGCGATACACCCTGCAACGCAGATCGGAACGATCCGACCGAAGGACTTCCGGCGGGTTGGACCTGGAGGTGAACGACTCGTACACGGGAACCACTCGACCGGTTTCAACACTCTCCGGCGGCGAGAGTTTCCTAGCTTCTTTATCACTGGCTCTGGGCCTATCCGATGTGGTTCAGTCATACGCGGGGGGTATTCATCTCGATACCATCTTCGTCGACGAGGGATTCGGCAGCCTCGATCCGGAAGCACTCGACCTGGCATTCAGAGCGCTCGCAGATCTTCAACATGCCGGCCGTCTCGTGGGGATAATCTCACATGTGCCGGACCTGAGAGAACGCATCGACACACGCTTGGAAGTCACGGGAAATCGCTCCGGGAGCAAGGCACGATTCGTCGTATGAATGGTGAGGCCGTTCCGTCGCGGCGGGATCGCCTGCCGGAAGAGACGGCATTCCCGCGGGACGCGGGACCGGCCCACCAAGAAGAAGTTAATACGTTCTTGAACGCGAGTTGGTATCAGACGGTTTGAAGATAGACGGGCAGGATGCCGGTCTTACTCTCGCGCAGGGGACGTCCGGATCATGGGAGGGAACACGGATGACCAGGGAAGAACTGCTGAAGAAACTGGCTGAAGACAAATTCAACCACTACGAGGCAATCGGCCTCCCGCCTTTCAAATGCCGGCAGCTTGTAAACGAGACAATGGAAGCCTGGAAAAAGATGCGTGAAGAGGATCTGGAGCAGTTGTTGGGTCAGGGCCAATATTGATGCGAAGTTCATGGCTTGGGGACTGCTCGGTTTCTTCTCAATCCGCTCGGCAGGCACGCCGGGTCGCTACCGAAGTTCGGGGATGAACCTCTTCAGTAGGACCGGCATCTTGCCGGTTATTTTTTTCGTGTAGGGGCGAATGGCATTCGCCCTGGGCGACCGCCGGTCGCCCCTACCAAGGCCGGCATTCTGCCGGACGTCTTCTTACTGTCTTCCCGGCGTAGGCCGGGAACCAGTCTTCTCTTCCTGGACCCCGGCCTACGCCGGGGAGACGGCGGGACGCCCGCCCCACGTTCGAGAGTGACCTTCGTAAAAGTCTTTCACAGCCCGAGCCTCCGTGTCCGGAGATTTCTCGTCTCAGGCGGCCGGAATTGGGAACGAAGGGACAATACGTCGGCGTGTACGTGAAATAAGGTATTCAACTCATCAGCTTTCCCGTTCCGTGCTCTAGGCATCCGTGGTCAAGCGCCTTCTTTCCGACTTCGTCTTGCACGGTTTCTTCTATGTCCTTCCACTTGGTAGACCCGTAATTCCGCGTCCCATGAGCTTCGGGGAATAGGCTGCCGAAAATCTTGGTCCCACACAAGGGACAGTAGAAGTAGTACTGGACCATACGCTTCTGGACAAGTACTCGGATTGCAACGGGCACGCTCCCCGCCTCTGTATTGATCTCGGTACTGGTGGATTGTTTGTACAGGACGAATCGCGCTTCTTCCAGTTCCCGGGCTTTGTATCTCAGCAGTTGGAGATCCTTGCTCTCGAAGTCCACATGGACGACCGTTCGATCATTATTGTAGTATTCGTGGCGGCCGGCCGCCTCATTGGACGTGCCGACGTTTTCATTGCCGCAGACGGCCGAAGGAGGCTTTCGCTTCCGTGCCGGTGATAGGGAAAATATCTCACTCATTCGGCCCGGCCTCCTGAGTTGCGGTGCGCTGCATGCTCTGCCGGTTCCTTTCCTGAAATCGCAGTCGATATGAATTATCAGTGAAATGCATGTGTTCTCGACCCTGCGGAAACATCCGTACCCGTCCGAAGACTGGTTAGGCATCGACCGGGCCAAATCGAGAAAATGTGGGCTACTATAGCGATATCAGCCCCATATGGCAACCATGATCCGGAATTTCGACAATAAGCAGGCCGAGGCATGCCACGAGGCTCTGGTGCATTGTGAACCCTCAGCGGCGGGAAGTGGTGTATTTTGCACTGCCGCATGCCGTGTATACATCCTTCCGTCCTCAGGGCAACTATCGTGTCCGCGAACCTCCTGAAAAGCATGAAAGTCCGCGCCCTTTCTCAGAGGGATGGTTTGCCGGCCGGCTTTAGATACCGCCATCTACTTACTCAGAACCTGGACCATTTTTTGGAGGGCAAGTCACTTCAGATAAATATTTGTTGACAAACATCAACTGTGTAGTTTAATTTACAAGGTAACCTCTGGACTTAATGTATGGAGAGCAAGTAATGTTTGCGAAGAAGCTGAGGACGGACACGGAGAGGACAAGACAGCGCCTTCTCAGAGCCGCTGCTGAAGTCTTCGCTGCCAAAGGCTACTGGGCCGCTACAAACGCAGATATCTGCGAAAAGGCCGAGGTAAATACAGCGGCGGTGAGCTATCATTTCGGAGGAAAGGACAACCTGTATGTCGAAGCCTGGAAATTCGCTTTTGAAAAGTCATTGGAGTCTTATCCTCCGGACGGAGGGGTTACGCCGGAGGCGTCGCCGGAGGAGCGACTTCGCGGCCGAATTTCCGCGCTCGTGCAACGCTCAAACCACCCTGAAAACCTCGATCTAGACATCATACAGAAGGAAGTTGCCAACCCTACGGGGCTTCTCAACTCTGCGCTTCATGAGGTTTTCGAGCCGATGGATCAAGAGTTCGCGGCGCTTCTTAAAGAGCTTCTCGGAGATAAGGCAACCATGAAAGAGATTCGGCTGTGTCTTGTCAGTGTTATGAGTCAGTGTCTTGACCCCATGCTGCGCTCACACTTCTCGAAGCAAGCCATCCGGCCGCCGGAAACTGATCTGCCCTTTAGTTTGGAGGAGTTGGCCGACCACATCACTCAGTTCAGCTTAAGCGGAATTCGTGGCGTTCGGGAGGCGTTACAAAAGGAATCTACGGATACCCGTGCACAGATTTTGACTGACGGCTGATGGGAGGAACCTTAACCCTTAACCGCTTGCGAAACTCTCCACGTGCGTTCAACAGGCTATGCAATTTTCTCTCTATCAGACGTTGAGGTATGGCCGGAAGCGTCGGCGGAGATGTTACCGGGAGCTAAATAAGCGCTCTTTGAGCAAGTAATACGCCTGCCCAGTGGCCCAGCCTCCCATGGCCCCCTCCCCCGCGACTCCCCTGGGGCCAGGCCTCTGGGCATTTTCTTCGGCGGCAGATCATTGAATCGGGATAACTCGGAGGGCCAACTCACCGTGTTCAACCGGAGTGGCACTCGAGACGCTCGGAATAAAGTTCCATGAGGAAACACGGGTACCTGATGAACATTGATGAACGTAACCAGCCGGCCCTTCCAACACCGAACGGCGAACCCGACGGCGCTGACATCCTGGGACTCGATCATCCTTCGGAAAGTCGAAAGGGTCTCAAACGTCGGCTTGTCGTAGCGTGTGTTGTAGTTTTGGCGGCGATAATAATTGTCATTGTCAAATGGGCAGAAAATTCTACATCGCCGAGGTTCCTCACCGAACGCGTCCGCCGAGGAGACATCGTCGTTACTGTCTCCGCTACGGGTACTCTGGAGCCCACAAGAAAAGTTGATATCGGCTGCGAGCTGTCCGGCACAGTCAAAACGGTTCAGGTCGATTACAACGACCATGTGAAGCGTGACCAGGTGCTGGCTCGGCTCGACACATCGAAATTAGAGCTCTCCCTCGCTCAATCCAAGGCCGCTTTAGAAAGCGCGAAGGCAAATGTCTCACTTGACGAGGCAAAGCTTAAGGATGCGGAACGCGAGTACAAGAGACAAAAAGTTCTCAACCTCGAAGGCGCCGCGACGCAAAGCAAACTCGATGAGAAAGAGACGGCTTTTGAAAAGGCCGTAGCCGAGCTTGCCGGTGCCAAGGCCGATGTTATTCGGTATCAGGCAGCGCTCGACTCCGCTGAAACGGAACTTTCCAAGGCGACTATCCGTTCCCCCATCAACGGGATCGTGCTTACTCGCAGCGTTGAGCCCGGACAAACCGTGGCCGCGACCTATGCTACGCCGACGCTTTTCACCGTTGCTGAAGACCTGACCCGAATGGAGCTTCAGGTGGACGTGGACGAGGCTGCCATAAGTCAGGTCAAGGAAGGCCAGGAAGCCGTTTTCACCGTAGACGCGTACCTGGATCGTACTTTCCGAGCACGGATCATTCAAGCCCGTTTCGGCTCCAGTACGACAAGTGGCGTCGTGACCTATAAAACCATACTCAGCGTAGATAACTCAGACTTATCCCTACGTCCGGGCATGACGGCCACTGCGTGCATCACGGTGAAGAAGGTCGAGAATGCGCTTCTGGTGCCCAATGCCGCTTTGCGATTCACCCCTCCGGTCAAAAAGAAGAAGAAATCCTTCGAAGGTTTGGACAAGATGCTGCTCCCGACTCCGCCGGCTCAATCCAAGGTTCAGAAAAGGGATGATAGGAACAAGGACGGCTCGCATCGGGTTTGGGCAATAAAGGACGGTCTGCCCGTTCCCATTCCCGTAACCCTCGGCGCCACCGATGAGACATGGACGGAAATACTCACAGGCGACCTGGAGCCCGGTATGCCTCTCGCTATTGACGTGCTCGATAGCGAGTAATGGAGGTGATGGATTTGGGACCAACGGCTATCCCGCTCCTCATTGATCTGAATGGAGTCACCAAAGTCTACGGTGTCGGTCAAGCGGCCATGCATGCGCTGAGAGGCGTGGATCTGCGCATCGATGAAGCTGACTTTGTCGCGGTAATGGGGCCGAGCGGCTCGGGCAAGTCTACGTGCATGAACATCCTTGGCTGCCTGGATACGCCGACCGGAGGCGTTTACAAATTCAAGGGAGTCGACGTCGGCCGACTGACCCGCAACCAACGCGCCTTGTTGCGCCGATACCACCTTGGCTTCGTATTTCAGGGGTTCAATCTTCTCAACCGAACAACGGCGTTGGAAAACGTGGAGCTGCCATTGTTGTATCGTGGCTCCCCGGAAAGCGAGCGCCGTGAGCAAGCGTACGCTGCTCTTGAAAACGTGGGACTCAAGGGGTGGGAATTTCACAGTTCCGGCGAGCTCTCGGGCGGCCAGCAACAGCGCGTGGCAATCGCCCGCGCCTTGGTGACCCGCCCGGCCATTCTGTTGGCGGACGAGCCTACGGGGAACCTGGATACGGCCCGCAGTCATGAGATCATGGAACTTCTCAAGTGCTTGAACGACGATCAGCGAATCACCATCATCATGGTAACGCACGAACAGGATATGGCCCGCTACGCTAAGCGCATTGTTCGTTTCTTAGACGGACTTGTCCATTCGGACAGCCCAAGCGAAAGGCCGGCGTCATGATTTGGAATATGACGCTTCTTGCCCTGCGTGAACTGCGTCGCAACGTGCTACGCTCTTCGCTTACCCTCCTAGGAATAGTCATAGGGGTTGGAGCGGTGGTGATCATGGTCAATCTTATCAGCGGCGTGACCGTCCAAGTGAGGCGGCAGGTGGCGAGTCTGGGAAACAATCTGTTCATTATCACACCTGGACAAAGGTTGGGTCCCGGTCAATCGACCGACGCCAAGAAGTTTAAGGAGGCGGATGCTCAGGCAATCGGCAGGGATGTCGCTTCGGTGTCGGCCGTAGCACCGTTGGGGACAAAATCTCAGCGGGTAATTCACGGGGATAAGAACTGGTCCACCACCATCAATGGAACAACCAAGGAGTTTCTCAGAGTGACGCGTCGCTCCGTAAAAAGCGGTCGCAACTTCAGTGACAGCGAGCTTCGCGCCGGTGTTGCAGCGTGTATTTTAGGGGAGACGGTGCGTAGGGAACTTTTCGCCAATCGTAATCCGTTGGGAGGCACAATTCGTATCGAAAAAAAATCGTTTCGGGTGATTGGACTGCTTGAGATGAAAGGTCAGAGCATGATGGGTACGGATCAGGATGACTTGGTAATCGTACCTCTGCGCACCTTCAAGCGACGCATCTCCGGAAGTCAGGACATCGACACGATTATGCTTTCCATTCGGGACGGGGCGTCTGCGGCCAGAGCTCAGCGGGAAATCGAGCGAGTCATGCGTGAACGCCGTCACATTGCAGCGGGCGAGCAAGACAATTTCAACGTAATGGACACCAGAGAGATAGCTAAAATGCTGACCGGAACTACACAGGTGCTCACGAGTCTGCTCGGCGGAGTCGCCGCTGTCAGTCTTCTCGTAGGCGGCATCGGCATCATGAACATTATGCTCGTATCGGTCACAGAGCGTACACGAGAGATCGGGATTCGGCTGGCAATAGGCGCTCTCGAAAGTGAAGTGCTCCTGCAATTCCTCATTGAATCCGTGATGCTATCTTCGTTCGGAGGCTTGCTAGGCATTCTATTGGCGGTGACCGCAACGGCCGTCCTCGCTACGATGCTTCACGTGCCCTTCATTCTCAATGTCGGCATCGTCGCATTCTCTTTCGTGCTGTCCGCAACCATAGGCGTTGTCTTCGGTTATTTCCCGGCGCGCAAGGCAGCCCAGCTGGATCCCATTGAAGCGTTGCGGCATGAATGATGAAGTGAAGTCGGGCGTCGGTAATGGAGCGGAAACAAGATGAAATAGCTTCCCTCCACGAAGGTAGGCATCGGATGTATACCATTGCGGCATTCTCCAGCGCGAGAGGATTGAGTGCGGTATTTCGAGAAAAAGGCAAGCGCCGTGCGCACGCTCCGACCGTCAAGATTCCAATCGACATCTTGGTAGGAAACGCCAGGTTGTTTGTCCGTATGACTTGAACGGACTTTAGGCCGTGTTTGATTGTCACGGCCATTTTGCCGGGTTCATGTTTAGGAAGGTAAGTTTTGATGCATTTCCTGAGATCGGCAACCGAAAAAGTATCAGTAGCTTTGATAAGCGCGATGGTGGTAGTTACTCTATCGGCAACTGATGACGCACTCGCAAAAGGCAGGAAGCCAAAGCCCGAACAACGCTCAATACGGCTGAATCTTCCACAAGCCGTAGGAATTGCGCTAAAAAGCAATCTAAGCATCGTCGACGCCCGAATAGCCGTCAAAGAAAGCGAGTACCAGCGCGGAGAAGCCTATTCGGATATGTTCCCTTCGCTGAGCCTTGAGTATTCAGCAACAGGATACAGATATAAGCAACAATCGAATGTTTCTAACCTTGCGGCCGCTCAAGATAGTCGCAGAGATAGCTCCCAATATCCTTATGCAGACTACCCATTTCGAATCGATCCATACAAGAATTTCACCCTGTCCGCCACGCTGAGCCAGCCCATATTCTCGGGCGGTAAGCTCTTAGCCAACTATAAATACGCTAAGCTGGGGGTCGATCATTCTAAGATCCAACTTGAAATTGACAAACAGGATCTTATCCTCAACGTTTGTAAGGCCTACTATTCGCTGCTGAAGCAGGAACTGATTGTGGATGTGGCCAATCAATCCATCACGGCTCTGAAATCTTTGAGGAATCAAACAAGAAAATTCTTCGAAGCCGGGACTGTTACGAAGGCCGATGTGCTGTCTACTGAAGGTGACTTGGCTTCAGCCATAATTGACAGAACAGATGCCCTAACCGAAGTAGGGCGCTACAAGGCTCAGCTCAATCTGTTGCTCGGCTTTCCTCAGGAAACTGCTATCGAGATTGAGCGGGATTTAAAGATTGTTCCTCTACCTCTCGCTCCTCCCGTCATTTACCGTATAGCCGCTGCAAACAGGCTGGAGATAAGACGAGCAAACATCTCCGTGGGGCAAGCCATGGAACTCGTCAAGACGGCGCGCGCCGATCTGATGCCGACCATTTCGCTGCAAGTTCAGGGCTCTAGATCCAATGACGATTGGAATGTCCTGGATCGTGAGGGTACCAACGACTGGAGCATGACCGGCCTACTCTCTTGGGATTTCGACATGTTCCGTACCAAAGACACCGTGCGTGAAAAAATGGCCTCTCAGGATCGCGCGGTCGTTCAGGAGACGCAGCGTGTGAGAGAGATCATGGAAGAGGTGAAGGAGGCTTATCTGGACTTAAAGCGTGCTGAAAGCAATATCCGTGGTTATCGGAAAGCAGTGGAATACCGTAAAGAGAGTTTTAGAATTAACGAGGTACAATATAGGGAACTTACAGCCACCTACACGGAAGTACTGGACGCACAACGATATCTTGCTCAGGCTCAAGGGAATTATTACAGCGCGTTGGTGAACTATAAGCTGTACAGGGCCACACTAGAGCGGCGGATGGGAATCCTCAAGTGAAGCTATGAAGCGCCCCTTGAGCTCAACTCGGAGTCCTCGGTCGCCTTTACGAGTGTACTCGACCCGGTTAGCTGTTGACCTGCCCCATAACCTGCAACACTTTTTAAGTTAGAGGCCTCCGTGTACGGGTTACACACGGACATGATATCAACTCCGGTATATTCCGGACAATGAACTTTTTGAGGACGGCTTCCGGAGCAGGCAATTTGTATCCGAGAGAACTGTGAGGCTTGCTCCCACCACTAAAGTGATCGGATCAATTCGGTTCCCCGGTCGGTGGATGGCTCTTCACGGAAATGCATTCTTCTCTCAGTGCACGTCTGTGGTATCAGCCCTCGTAATCGGGTCTCCCGGAACATGTTGCATACGCAGTTCCTGAGCCCCTAGATTTGTGCCGGGGACTTTTTTCATCAGCTGCCTCTTGACAGCAGGCTGTCATGATGACAACCTCTTGTCAAGAGGAGGCGATCATGCGACACACACCTTCCGGCACAAATTTCACAGATCTCATCCTGGAAGCGTTTCGTCTTAACGGAGCGCTCATTGCAGCCGGCAACCGCCTGGTCGAAGATCTCGGATTAACCAGCGCTCGTTGGCAAGTACTGGGGGGGCTTACCAACGGCCCGGCGAGTGTGCCGGCCATTGCGAGAAAGATGGGATTGACTCGACAAAGTGTCCAGAGAATCGCTGATCGACTCACGGAAAAGGGATTTACGGCAACCGCTCCCAACCCGGATCATCGTCGGTCCAAACTCTATACCCTGACGTCTCACGGGAAGGCGGTGATGGCAGAAGTCTCCCGTCGTCAAATTGAATGGTCCAACCGGATCGCAGGAGGAGTCGACTCGGAGGAACTTGCCGCAGCGCTTTCAGTGCTGACCAAACTTCGTCTGCGACTTGAGGAAGATGAGAAGGTTTGAAGCGACTGTCTCCGGGGCATTTGGGCTAAGTTTCTGCCCGGATAGATCCAAGAACTTCTGAAAATTGATTTCAGCTTGAAAAAGGAGAACCCACTATGACCTTGAACCTTCAAGAGCTCTGCCGACTCATGGATATCGACACTCTATCCATCGGCGTGTACGACGCGCCGGACCCGACGGCTTTCGCTCCGCTGGTTAGCCTGAAGCGGTGCGTCTTCGATCACTACTCCGACTGGCAAAGCGGCAAAACCCTGGACATCTCGGAGCGTACGAGAGGCTGCCCAGGTTGCGGTTATTGGCTCAGAGGCGCCCAAGGATTCCCCAACAAAGAGGCTTTCGTGAAGTTCTTGGCAGAAAAGGAAGGGCTACGGGAAAGTTCCGAACTCATGGAGGCCTGGATCGACGCAACCCCTCCTTACCGACCCACGCACGAGCATGTGCTGATCGGCCCGGTTCGCGAAGAGCCGGCGGAGTATCTCAAGACGGTCACCTTTTTCGTGAATCCGGATCAAATGAGCGTCCTTATGCATGGAGCAGTTTACCATGCGGCCCCGGACGATGCTACGCCGGTCATGGCGCCCTTCGGTTCGGGTTGCGGCCAAATGCTCCCCTTGTTCCCAGATCTCTCCAGACCGCAGGCAATAATCGGCGCCACGGACATCGCTATGCGCGGGCTGGTACCGGCTGACCGTTTGGCTTTCACTGTGACACTCCCTATGCTCGATAGGATGCTCAGCCTTGATCCGCAGCGGTCTTTTCTCGGCAAACCCTTTCTGAGAAAACTCAAGGAGGCTCGAAAAAAATGAGTGTTATTCTTATCAATCCATTCGAGGTTCCGGAAGGCAAGGAAGCGGAAGCTTTGGCCTTCTGGGAAAGAGCGGCGGACTTCATGCGAAGGCAGCCGGGGTTCATTTCCACGCGGTTACACAGAGCTATCGTACCGTGGGCACGCTTCCACCTCATCAACGTCGCTGAGTGGCAAAGCGTGGAGCAGTTCGAGTCCGTTATCTCTTCTGAGGAATTCAAGAACCTGACGGAGCCTTACATGAAGATCTTTCCGCATTTTCCGGGTCTGTACGAGGTGATCCGAACTTGATGAAAGCCTTCGGGGAGGGGCTTTTTGGGAAGAGTCCCTTCCCGAACTCCTCTCCAAAAACTCCCCACGGCAATATCAGATCACCCTCTCCGGCCTACCAGTCGGCACAACTTATTGAGAAGTTACCTAAGAAGCCTCCCTCGGGGAAAATTCGGGGCAGAGCGTCGAAGTCATGTGGTGCGAGGGCTCTTTTCAGATATTTGGAGGCTGGTTCCCATATTCTCAACGGATTCAGCTTTTCTGCACTCCGATTGTTTTCATCGCGTGATACACTGGACACAAGGGTTCGACAAGGAGCCGAAGAAATGACTCGAGAAGAAGCAGTTAAACGCCTCGTCGCTCATCGAGACGAATTACGTGCCCAAGGCATCAAGTCGTTGGCGCTGTTTGGATCCGTGGCTCGTGGTGAAGCCTGCCGTTCCAGTGATGTGGATGTGATGATTGAGATGAACGGTCCGATCGGTCTCTTTGGCCTAAGCGACTTGAAGAACACGATTCAACTGATCCTCGGAGTGGAAAAGGTGGATCTCATAACCCGTGAGGGAATACACCCGGCCCTGAAAAACATCATTCTCAGTGAGGCCATCGATGTCATCTAGACGCCGGATGTTCTTCGTTGAGGACATACTCAAAGCCATTGAGCGAATCCGGGCTTACGTGGGAAACACATCGTTCGAGGAATTCCGTCGGAACGACCTTCTCTTGGCTGCCGTCGAACGCAAGTTTATCGTCATCGGTGAAGCCGTGCGACACATTCCGAACGAAATCACAAGTTCGTACCCATCAATCCCTTGGCGTCAGATGGCCGATATGCGAAACTTGATCGCCCATGTCTACTGGGAGTTGATCCGCAGAATCTGTGGGACACCATCCATCAGGACTTACCTCCTGTCATTCCCTTGCTGGAAAAGGTCCTTGAAGAAAACTCCGACTGACTTTTCGGGCATCCCAACGCACGGTCACAGTACTCGTGCCCCAGTCGTACCGTCCCTGAAAACGTCTTGGATGTACTACTTTGCGGGGCCGTCGGGATGTATTGGATGCGTCCCTTTGTTGTCGGCCAAGCGCAAGATGACCACGGCCTTTCGCTCTCCCTTGGGAACAACCGACTCGTTGACCTTAAACACGGCCTTTCCGTTGACGTAGTCGCGAATCGTGCAGCTCCGATTGCTGATTTTCCCGCCGGGGCAACTCTGCAGACAGACGATACAGCCGGATTTCCATACGGGAATGAGAGACTTGTGGCCGCCAAAGCGCAAGTCGATCTTCTTACCGCTCGGGTTACACAGTAGCGCGGAGAGGGGGAACGGATCCTTCAAGCCTTCCCACCAAACGAACGCGGCCACGGGATCGCCTTCCACCCGCCTGTCGGGTGCCCTGCTCTTCGGGTTCTTCCTCTCGTCCCAAACCTCTTGCGTAAGATTGTTTCCCGGCTTGGCTCCGAGAGAAATCAGCGCGTCGTAGACCGCGGTGTCACTCGAATACGTACTGAGAAGAGCCTCATCGCTCTTTCGGCCCCCGCTCCATGTAACGGCGTGATGACCGGGCAGTTGCTTGAACCACCCCGGGCCGAACGCCTTGGGCTGAAGGGTCGCCAGGAACCGAACTTCACGGGCCTGCCGATCGACAATCATCGGGGTCTTTTCGGAAAGGCCCTCCATGGGGTCCAAGGCCAACGAAAAGGTCGCTTGAGCCGTCAAAAGGACCACGGCAAGAAGTGAAAAACGCATACGCAATGTGGGAGCCTCCGGTATGTATCCTCGCTTCGTAGATTCAATGCGCTTAACTGCCGCCAATCTCCGGGGTTTTATGGTAGTTCTCCCACAAGTGTTTTACGAGCTACCGGAGAGAGTCGGCAGGAATTGAGAGTTTTCTTGGGGAGGGTCCACGGGGAAACGGGACTTCCCGCTGAAGTCCCATCTCCGGTGGCCGTTCTTATCTTAACGTTTATCTCTTCTCGTTTCAATCCGATGGGTGACCCGGGTTGAGAGCCATTCCCGCAAGCTGCCTGAGCCTGGACCCGATCAGCGTATCCCGTTTCTGCAGGTAGTCCCGGTCGGCCTTGTCTACCAGTGCCGGTCGCTGTTTCAGGATCATGCGGACTACCATCTCCGTGGTCGTGCGGGTGAAATGGGCGCACTGCTTCATGTGCGCTCGCGAATCGTGTTTCACCTTTTTGCTGAGAACCCTGCAGCAGGTGGATTTAAATTCGCCTTTGAAGCCGTCGTGCAGAGCGCTCGCCGCGTTCATGGCTTTCCGTTTGTCACGAGCTCCCGGACGATCCCTACCGAGGAAAAGTCCGAGTGCCAAGACGCCTCCGTTGAGAGCGCCGCACACGCAGCCGCTATCGCCCAAGCCTTGCGGTAGACAGGCAGTCAACCGTATGGCCAGGTCGTCGGTCAAATCACCGCCCAGCGCACGATTGACTACCGTTAGTACCGCCTCGGAACACATGAGTTGTTTGGTCTCGAAAAGATTATGAGCCCTCTCCCCGGCGACTAGGGCTAGTTCCGCGGCCTTGGGATCGAGAAGATCGTGCAACATCCCGGTCATTTGTCTCCCTTTGCCGTTGGGAACCCCGCCTGGGCCCAGCCCCTGATTCCTCCAGGATACTTATACACATTTTTGTACCCCGGGTTGGCGGCCCACATGGCCCCGTTGTGGTTCCTGGTACACTCCACGAACCCGCAGTAGAAGACCAAGAGACGATCTTTCTTCGGTCCCGGGAGTTTGAGAAATTCCGCTTTATTCTTATCGTCCATCTCCTTCATTTCCGGGATTGGAGACTCCATCTGAACCGCGTCGGGAACATGCTGCTTCTTGAAGCTCGCCGCGAGAGACATGGTGTCTATGACGAGCATATCCTTCTTCTCATCGACCCATTTCTTGAGCCGGTCCGTGGTCGCCACCTTGTAACCGCCCTCCATCATCTCCTTGGCGAAGTTGACCGCGAAGATTTCCTTGACCTTCTCCGGGTAATCCGCGCGTCCTGCGAAAAGGTCCCCTGCGGCCGTCAGGGCCGGGACGAGGGCCGAGACTGCTGCCGAAACTAGTCTGTGGGTGGGCATTCTGCTCTTCCATTCTCCGTAATGACTTGTGAAATTGAGGAAATCCTTACTCAATGTACATCGCGCCGTACGTGCCCGAACGGCTCCGAGCTTGACAACGGGAGAGATTAGCATAGACTATTTTGATGTGTCAAATGGGTAATGCCTATTTCGGTTACACTGAAGGAGGAGTACGATCACGCCTGCAAGGCTGCTTACCCTCTTGCTCGCAATAGCCGTCATGCTGACGCCGTTTTCGGCCGGCGCTTCATCTCGGGTTGAGATCGATCCGCCCGCCCTGTCACCTTGGTTCTTGCGAGCATCCAAGGGTCCCTGAAGGATGCAGTCTTGATCCCAACGAGGTGACCATCCCACCGAATTCCGAATCGCATCTGAAAATAAGCCTGAAGCCGACCGGGCAGGACAACCTCAAATACTTCAAAGGTAGGGTGATACTGGAAACAAACCATCCCGGGGAGAAATGGCTCGGACTGCCGTACTTCATCAAGGTGGACCGGGGCAAGTAAACAGTCACGGCTCCGAGTTGTGAACAAACCATCACGAATCATGAAAGTCCTTTGCACTTTCGGCCCGGGTCTTATGTGGGAACCCGCCGGCAGCTTTCCTGATC
>CAXXIU010000021.1:0-1648209 GCA_963675835.2 Desulfomonilaceae bacterium | reverse complement strand
CGCCGTGCTTTCCACGATACCTTAAACCGCTGTGCCATCAACTCATAGGTCTTGCGGACCCGTGCCCCTTCAATCCCCCTAAGCTGTTGGACACTCCGCTTCGCAGGTGCTTCCTCGCCGAACCGCATCGCGAACATCTTGCGTACCACCTTCAGCCGGGCCTGCTCGTCGAGCGCCAACTGCGCCTGGAGAAGCAACTTGTCCGACCGGGCTCCGCCGGGTTGACCCGACGCGTAGAGCCGCACGCCGGCATCGCCGACCCATACGAGTAACGTTCCGGCCCGTGCTGCCAGCGCGGCCGCGGCATGGGACACACGGGTTCCCGGCTCGAGCATGAGGCATGCCGTGCCGCCGACCGGGATCTGCGTGCGCACACCATGCTTGTCCACCACCACGAACGCGCTGTCGAGCACGTCCAGTCGGCCCTTTTCCACAAAGAGGATCGAGAGCCGCTCTTTCATCGCCACGGGTTTGACGGGCGGCAACACGATTATACCCTCCTGATCATGAGCAATCCGCACCCGAAACCCTTGGCCGGCCCCACTCCTTGAAAGAGTGCCGTGGTAAACGCCTCGGGCTCCGTCACGGTGAGGATGCCGGCAAAATCCAGAGTGCTCAGCTGGACTTCGCGGCCTTTGGCTCCCTTTCGGAAACGATGCTGCCGGTACCCGTCAGCCCAAACGAGATCCTCCTCGACGGCGAACCCGCAGCGGGGCGCACGGGAAGCCAACCAGTTAAACCCCGCGGATTGGACGATCTCCGGGGTGGTCGGCCGCTCCGCCTTGGGGACATTCTTCGCGTCCAATTCCCTTTTTGCGTCCATCACCACGTCGTGCCTCGCATGCCTCTTTGTTTGTTCACCGATCCACCGAGTCACCACCGGGTTCGCTGTGAGCGCAAACGTGAAACGTTCACCGGGTCCGACCTTGGGATCATATGGTTTGGTCTCCACGGTCCATACCGCGTCCTCGTCCAGGGGCGCTGTTCGCGACACCGTATAGAATACGAGCCGGGAGTGCTTCAATTCCTTGCGGAACAAGAAATCGCGATTGCTCTTGTCCTGTGAACTGAAAAGGCGCCAGACGGCCCGGTGTTCTCCATACCCGTCTTCACCCAATACTCTCGTGAGATCCGCAGCCGAGATTCCTTCTCGTTGGAGACGTATGCGACTGAAATACATGACCTAAGTCCCCTCCCCTCCCACGGAACGACCGAAATGCTCATGCCTTTCCGTGAACTGCCAGGCCCGTCGATTCAACGGAACATCTCGACGGGTAAACGTATCCTGGGGTTGCATACCGATGTGCTGGTCGTCATCCCAGAAGAACAGGGAACTATCCCCGCGAAGGGTTCGGAGCATGTCCACCGCCGCATCCCGCTGCGCCCGGGCAAAGGCTTCTCTTACCGATTCCGCGGATACGATGTTCACGGTGACGGGAAGACCGGGCGGGCAGGACTTGCGCCCCAAATAGAGCACATAACGGGGACGCTCAACGGCTTGCTTGATCGCATTCAGGGTAAACGGCGGGCTATCGACCACACTCCAGAGGCACACGAGGTACACCGCATCACAACAGTAGTCTCGCCTTGAGAGCCCAGTGCCTATCTCGTCCGCCTCCAATTCCTCCTTCCTGGTCTCCCACTTCACACCCCGTTTGCGCTTGGGGACCTGCCAGGTGTGGAAATCCCTGATCAAGGTACCCTGATTGTCGACCTGCACTGCGAACCGATACGCATCGACCATGAGTTGCAAGGTGTCCTGATCGTCACGTTCAATCCCGAGAGCGGCACTAATCAGGCCTATGATCGCGGATCGGCTTGGACGGGTCGCGGTGGCCCGGATCTCTCCAACCGCTATCTCACCCCATGAGGCCATGGGGCCATAGAGCTCCATGAGCGCATAATCCGTCATGATCCGTTCCCTTTCGCGAATTCGATTACCTCGGCCAGCGACCCGGTACCCGCATGTGCGTTCATCACTGCGCTGGCGTCCCAGCATTGGCCGTATGCAGCATCGATCTTGCTTCGTGTGTCTTCCAACCGCTTGATCGACTCGCTGAGCAGGTCGGTTCCGGTTACGGGTTTCAGAAAGGAGACAGCGAGTGATCGAGGCTGCTGAGGCCCTTTTTCCGCGAGGACATACGAGGCATAGGCCCGAGACGCGAAGCTGTTCTGCTTGCCTGTGGGCGATACCTTGGCTGCGGCCTCCAAGAGACCTGCAACGGCCTTTTGGGCCAGGTCTTCGTGGCCGGAAAGATTTGCTACCAGGCTGTCGAAATCCACACATACGTACAGGTAGAACACACCCGCGCCGAACTCCGTGTCCCCCATGTGTCCGGAGCCACGGTCTTCCTCACCTTTGTTGAGATCATCCACTGCGGTGAAGAAATCTTCTTCCACTGCGGATCGGTGGACGGTCACGGCATGCGCAACCTGGGCCGCGGCTTCCGTGTTGAATACCGGAGCCGCAGCCAGCATTCGGCCGAAAAGCGCCACGTCCACAGCGGTGTGCTCTTTTCGCAGCAAGGCCAGGTCTTCTTCCGTGGGTCCCTCTCCGGCCTCTGCAAGCTTGCCCACCAGCTTGTGGATCAATTCGATTTCAAGGGGCGTGAAATGAGCGAGCTGCTCGATTTCGAGGTCTTGTCGGGGATCCTTCTTGTTCGCCTTCTTGAGCTTGCCGAATTTGCCCGCAACGGCTTGGGCCCACTTCTTCGCCTCGCTCTCTTCAACGCCCCGTTGGCAAAGGCCGTCAAAGATTGTCTTGCCCATCTCTTTGGTGCGTGTGCCGATATGATCCCGGGGAGACATTGGAGGCAAAGATCTCCGACGTTCGCCACGCGCGTTTGAGGCTCTGGGAAGAGATTCGCAGGCGATTGACCCCTCCCATGACCGCGGTTTTGGGGCGGCCCAGATCGTCGCGATTGAGGTTTGAAGGCGGATATGAAGTCAATAGATGCAGTTGCAAAAACGTCGTCATGGTGTTCTCCTTCCCATGGTTGTCCGTTATCGTGGTTCATAAATCCCCTTGTAGGTTAATACCAGGTGTTGATCTTACCGTGGGCACAGCACGCTGTGCCCCTACGGGGCCTGCGGAAGATCGCGACCGCAATAGCCTCGTTCCCAGGCTCTGCCTGGGAATCCCTGACTGGAGGCTCTGCCTCCCTAGTAGCCCTGGCCGGTGTGCCCGGAAACGGAATCTCCCAACCCTCTCCCGGAGGGCGAAGGGGCAAGCCGAGTGGGCTCTTCTGCTAATCCAACGCCGACTACGAACCGACTCACTAATCGGTGTCCTGCGGAGCGGCTTCGTAGTAGTCGTACGCCCACTGTTTACGGACGTCTTCACTCCAGTACAGCACGTCGTTCGCGAGGCTGTAGAGATCCGCTCTGTTGTTCAACAGAGGAAGGGTTCTTCTGAGCATTGGATACAGTTCCTCGAGTGTTTGACATTTCAGCAAGCGCCGAAACCTGAGCCCGCTCACCACCGGACCTGCTCCGGAGGTGCGTTCGCTCCCCATCTGTTGGGGAAGATTCCTGCGAGTTATTGCCTTCTCGGTATCGTCTTCCTCGGGACTTGCCGCGGACTCTTCCTCCTTTGTCCGCGGTTCCTCGTCTTTAACCAAGGCAATGAGCCCGGCTATGGCGGGAAGACGCTCCCTGAGCCTGTGTTCGAGCCCAGGCCAAGTCCAAGAAGTTTCGCCTGTTTCGACAGCGGCCTTTCCGACCTCTGCCATGTCCTGGAACAGGGCATGATAAGCGGGCACGAAGACCACATCTGCCGGCGATGCGCATTTACGCAAAGCCGCGCGGTCCCCGCGGTTGTTCTCGAGCGAGGCGTGCCACTTCTTGAGTTCTTTGCCCGGCCCAGACCTTGGATGAAATCGGATTCCTTTCTTGTCGGCCATGTTTACCTCTCTGTACAAAGGGTTTTCGTCAGGTTGTCGGTGTCTTCTGTTGTTCGGGGAGTTGCAGGATGTCTACCCTCACCTTCTTGCCCCAATTCAAGCCTTTCAGTTTGTTCCTTGCTTTTGCGATGCGTGCCGGGTCCTCGTCCTCGATGGAACCCGACGCGGCATACTCGTCGAAGAGTCGCAACGCGAGACGGCAAAGGTACTGGTGCCAAGACCTGAGGGTTGCAACGGGCGGTTCGGCGGAAGCCTTTTCCAATTCGTCAATGAGATTGTTGAGATGTTCAAAAAAGTCCGGTTCGGAGCCGGTCCAAAACGCGGTAGCCAAGAATCCGAAGTCGCCTCTGACCGTAGCGCTTTCGCTGAACCAGGCTTGTTTGAGGCACCAATTCAAGTAGCCTCCGATGGTTATGGCCGCCTTGACCATCCGTTCCGTTTGCACCTCGTATGCACGGACGATACGGTCGGACACCGCGTGTATTGACATCTTGCCGTCAAACCAGCATCGGGCCTTCATGTGATCCATGTCGTACCCGAAGCCCCACAACGGCGCCCTCGAACCCTTTCGCACGGTATTCCTACGGTTTCCCATGAACCTTTCTACGACCAATGCAGGCAATTGCCGGCTGCCGGCTTTGTCTGCCGTTTCAGTACTCTTCACGACAAGCCCGATCCAGTTCCGGTAATTGATCGATCCTGCCCGCGCCTTACGGGATAAAGGCACCCCGTCTTTATCAATGGAATATGGCGTCAAAGGATGCTTCCACGGTCCCCTGTAAGCCACACCGTGCGGTCGTGTGAAGTACCGCTGTACAAGGCGATCCGAACTCTGTCCGCAGATGTCGCAGACACCGCTTCCCAGGGTGTCGAAATCAATTCGAATCCGCCGCGGCATTGACCAGTACAGTTGCAGAGGATGCACGTCGTGCGGAAATGTTGGCTCACCGGTGCGAGTGGGTGCAAGCCAGGGAAATATGTCTTGTTTGCCGTTCGACGACGCGTTGGCAGGCATCGACGCCAAATCCTCCCTGGAAATCACATTGAGCCAAACCGTCTCCCAGAGCCGCTCATGTGGCGGCAACAGAATTGTAGTGAGCGGACCGCCCCCTCTGAGCCCCGTCAAATTTCCTCGACCACCTTCCGGTGCGTTTATGTGGAGGCAATACAGGGCGGTTGCCGTGCAGCCGAAACAGAAGCCGTCCCGGTCTCTCGCTTTAACGAAATGCCCGTTGCCCGGGATGTCCATGAGCAGGTCCTCCATGTGCCATTCGGCTCCTTTGTGCTGAGCCAGATCTTGCATATCCTGGAGAAACCGCGGACCGTCTCCTGAAAGAAAGAACGCGTCTCGATGTACGTCAAAAGCCTCCCGGAGGGATTCCGCATCGGGCGGCGACCGAAACAGACACCCCCAGTCCGGTTCTCTCGGCGGTACCAGATCGCTCGTCTGCACCAGCCCGATGAGGAATTGGATGAGTGCGCCGTTGAAATCCGCTCTCGGTGAATCGACGGCTGCGACGGGATCGTTGTGTTCCGTTGAAGTGATTTCCCATGGTGCGATCCTCCGGCGTTTGCCGTCGGCTGTCCTCACGGGAATCCATTGCTCGTCCAAAAGGTTGAAGGTCATGTTACTCCCCCTTATGCACAGTCAAGCCGGTTTGTAGGCTGTAGCTCACATCCACTCGGTTCCCGTCCTTCTTGCAGGCCGTCCCCTTCCAACAGCCTTCTCCACTCGGTTCCAGAATGATGAGTTCGCTCCATTTGCCCTTGTCTTTCATGGTTGCCTCGGCCCGCTCCCGTTCGTTCTTCACGGCCGCAGACTTGGCAATGGACGACTCCCGGACCTGTACTTCGCTCAGTTCCCACGGATGCCGGCCGTGGCCGGAGATAGGCGTAATCGCGTCGCCGCTTCGCACTGCCAACCGGAAGGTCACACTGGGATCGCCGAGACGGGTCGGCGCAGACGTGTCGGAGAACAATGCTGTTTGCTCCCCGCCGTACCCCCGTGTGACGGACAGGGCGTTAAATGTGCCCTGGGCTTTCTCGGCCATGCGCTCGCCGTGCGCGAGGTTCTGCTTGTCCACAAGACCGTCGGGGACCTCGGCAGCGCATTCACCGTATACGCCTTCGATGAGCATTCGAGCATCGTCCGGCATGGTCCAACCGCCTCTCGCTTCGAGCAGTCTCGCGGTACGCCACATGTGTCCATGATCCGGGTACACGAACGACGTGCCTCGAAGGAATCCGGAAAGCCATTCCTTGTCGGGCGCTTGGGTCATGCGAGGGCTGAACACCCAAAGCACGGGTTCGGGTCGATTCCCTCGGAACCCGCGACAATGACGGTGGATTCTCCCTGCCCGCTGGATGATCAGATCGATGGGAGCGAGGTCCGACACCATGAAGTCAAAATCCAGGTCCAGGGATTGTTCCACTACCTGGGTGGCGATGAGGATCGCGTTCTTCCGATCTCCCGGATCCGCATCCTTGCCGAATCGGCGGAGTACCTCGTGTTCCCGATCCAGCCGATGGCCCATGGCAAAGCGTGCATGAAAGAGCATGAGTCTGTCTCGGTCTACGGAGGGATCGTCCGCGAGCAGCTCATACGCCTCTACGGCATCGGCCACCGTGTTGCGGACCCGGCAGACGCACGCGCCCGAGGCTGCTACCGACTTGATTGCCTCAAGCACCTCGTTCTCGTCATGAACGAGTTCCACGGCAAGCGAGCGACGAAGATCGGGCCTCGGATTGAGCGACGTCTCGGTAATCCCTTCAATGCCGGCGGACGTCACAACGGGAAAAGAATCTTGGAAGTCGGTTTCCCTTTTCGCATCCAATCCCTTGAGAAAGGCCTCGGTGAGGTCTCTGCGCATCGCTTGAGGAATGGTCGCGGACAACAGAATCGCGCTGCCGCCCAGTGATGCATGGAATTGCAGCAGGGTCTTGAGCAGCTCCGTCATGTACGCGTCGCACGCGTGCACCTCGTCCACGATGAGGACCTTGTTCGCCAATCCGAAAAGCCGCAACGTGTGGTGCCTCGAAGGCAGGATGGCGAGGAGAGCCTGATCGATGGTCCCCACACCCACGTGGGCGAGAAACGTCTTCTTTCGATTGTCCGCGATCCACTGAGCGCATGCGGCTGAGGATTCGGCATCTTCTTTGGGTTTTTCACCGGAATACTCACCTGAAGGGCGGGCACCCATTTTCAGGATCGACGTGGTGAATGCCTCCATGAGGTCCCGCCTCCCGTGCGCCAGTGCTAGAGAGGGATTTCGCTCCGCAGTGAAGAGCCGACGGTACGCTTTGGCCATGCGCTCGTACATGGCATTCGCGGTGGCCATGGTGGGAAGACCCACGAAAAAGCCGTCGTACCCCTGCTCCATAAGGCGTTGGCAGAGCACGACCGCGGCTTCGGTCTTGCCCGATCCGGTGATATCCTCGATGATCCACAGCTGCGGTCCCGCAGCAAGCTCGCACTCACTCACATATGCCTGAAGGGGACTGGGAGAAAAGTTCTTGAGATCGGGAAACAGCGCGGCCATTCCAGCGAATTGTCTCCTCGGTACGGGAAGTATGCCTGCTTTTTCAACCGCGAGTTCCGCGAAACGGCAGGCATCCGGCCAATACTCCTCCAGAGGCATCTCGTACCCGCAATAAGAGAAGAAATCCGAATTGGACCCGATCCAGTCACAGACCACGGCGAATCCGGACATAAGCCAGGACCGCACCTTCAATGTGTCGTACAGCAGGCCGAGATCACTGGGAAGCCGAATCGGCTCCGGGACCAATAGTGCCGCACAATCGCCCAGAAATGAGCATGCTGCTTCAATGTCCTCATCCAGGAAATGCTCGTCTACTATGACCTCGCCACTGGCCACGGGTTGGCCGTGGTGACCGAAGAAGGGTTGCACGAGCGGCGGGAGATACCACCCAAGCCGGCACGGGTCGTCATATTCATCGTGAAACACCCCGGCGGAGAGACAGTGCCCCAACAGGGTGTCTTCCCACAGAGCCAGACCAAGTTCGGTGTGGGGGTGCGAGTACGGCCTGATGCGGAGCGTTCTGTTCAGGATTCTGAGGGCTTCCTCCACGAGCCCCTGAAACGGCACGCTGAACTTCCCCACATCGTGCAGAGCGAGGAAGAAGATGATGAGTTTTCGGACATCCTCCGCACCGAACGGCAGATTCCCGCGGATGCGCTTGAGCAGATTCTCGTCGCGGTGCAGCAGCACGTGACCCACCGCGGCTACGTCGAGGCAATGATACGGCAGGAGATGGATACTCCTCTCCTTGTCGCCGGCCTCGTCCTTGCTTACCTTTCCCCAGTACCGAAAATACCCCCTATGTTCCTCAGCGTTCATGATACCATCCCCGGTTGAGAGGCTTGGCTTGCAAGCCTCAGTAGCAAAGCCTTGTGGTTCTATGATCGGTTGCGGTAGTGACGCGTTTCTTAAACGGTTAACGGTTGAAGCGTAGAGAACCGACATTCTGTCGACACACCAAGCGAACCGGCGGGCGGGCCTACGGCCCGCCACAAGCCCCACGTGTGTGGGGAACAAGCTGTTACTTCTGTTGAAGACCAGCTCTTGTCCGGTTCAACCCCACTGGATGTGGGGAATAAGGGCAGGATCACCATGATTTCACGGCAACACTATGACACATTGGACGCGCACTTCAATCCCGAAAGAACGAAATCGCTTCCTACCAAAGCACAGTCGGAAAAGTAAAAGCGCGATGCTTAGCGGTCGAATCGACATAACCAGCTCGTTAGTTGGTGCCATGCTTCACCTCCGTAATTGATAGCGTGTCGCCCAGTATAGGAAACATTCTGTAGAATATCAACTTTTATCCTTACTGTTTGTCACATTCTTCAATTACTTATCTATGGCTTCCCTGTCAAGTGCGAGCCTACGGTTCCCAGTCTGCTGGCCGCGAAACACGCAACATACACCACCTCCAATGAATTGAGGATTGCGTCGCGGCGGCACCCATTCGCACTCCGTTCAAGGTACTTCCCATCCACGAGGTCCGCTTTTCGACCAACAAGCAATGAAGACTCCTCTTCGACGCGGGCAAGGTCCATGAGCGACCACTGCTCACCCGACCCCAACTCGGGCAAGAGGTCAATGTCACCAGATCTCATTTCTCCTTCCTTCCCTTTCCACCACGCCCCCCCACTATACGAAGGATAGTTGTCACATCAGGTCACACGAGGCAGAATTTCTTCATCAAAGATGCTTTTCTTTCGAACAGGGGCTTTGCCTTGATATGTCCGGGCCGCGGCAAGATGCTCCTTTAGAAGCCTTGTTCTCAGTTCCGGCGGTTCCAGCGCTTCAGCTGCCGCGCCGAACCCGAGTATCCAGGAGATGACTTCGTAGTTGATCGGTACTTCGAGAGTGACGAGGATGTCGCCGTTCCGCTGCTCGCGAATCTCCTGGGTGGGGTGCCAGATCCGTTCACGGACAACGTGCGCGGCTTCCTTGGCAAAACGTACTTTGATGTTGACCGGATCGCCGGTCATGACCCTGAACGCGCTCCGGAGATAATCCTTGAGGTTGAAATCATCGGGATACTCAAAGGGTTCTTCAAGCACTTGGATGCTCTTGATCCGGTCGACGGCAAAGGTGCGGATTGCTTGCCTGACGTGACAGAAGCCGATCAGGTACACCACACCGTTGAGAGCCCACACCTGGAGAGGATCTATTCTTCGGTTGGTGGTCCGGCCCGTGGACGCGGCCTTGTACTTGATCTCGACCCTTTTGCCGTCGGCCACGGCCTTACTTGCGAGACTAATGGCTTCTCTGAAGGCCTCATAGTCCTTCCGAGGGCTGAATCCCGCGGTCAGGTGTCCTGATACGCTGTCGAGATAACCGAGCATCTTGGGCGACAGAGAGCTTCGAACCTTTTTCAGCACGTCCTGAATACCGTCGTGGAAAACGGTTCCCCGAAGAACTTGGAGGAGCTCTCTGCTCATGTGAAGAGACATGAGTTCCGAAGCCGTGAACGGGATTCTGATCCGGGGTTTGCCCCCGTCGAGCATCTTCCAGTACGAGGTCCTCCCCTCCCGCTCCTTGTAGAGTGGGAATCCTGCCTTGTCGAGCGCGTCCAAGTCTCGATAGACGGTTCGCACTTCCTCTTCCAACTCGGACGCGATCTGCCGTACCGTCATGCCCCTCGTTCGGGATTCCAGGAGCCTGATGATGCACATCTGACGAGCCGACTGGGTTCCACGCATTTTCCCCTCACTCTTTCCTGCGAATGGTTCACCGCGAAAAAGATAAGAACTAACCACCAAGCAAAGGCACCAAGAAGAATAGCCGGAAGGTGAGCCGTGCAGGGCTTGCCGTATCCGTGACGAGTCCGGCCGCCGTCTTCATGAGGCCCGGCTTGAGACTGCATTTCGATCAGGAAGCGCCATGAGTCAAGACTGCCGCCGTGTGCACCGCCTCCTAAATCCTTAGTGTCTTGGTGCTCTTGTGGTTAGATTCTCTTGTTCAAACGAGCGCGATGACGCGGTGAACGTTTTCCTCTTTCTTGGGAATAGGTCCTCCATCGTGATTCCGGCCGGTTGCCGGCGTCCCTCCCGGTGAACCGTTGCGTTTCTTGCGGTCATTGGAGCCACGGCGGCAGAAGGCTCCCCGACACTTTCGCGCCAAGAGACGAAAATCTACAGCAAAAAATGCAGGAATTGTTTCGAATATGCGAGTCTATACTTTTTTCAGATGTGGATGAATATCGAGCGTGCCCGGAATCCGATTCCAATTGAATCCCTCAAGCCCCGGTAGGCATTGCGGCAACGCTCGGTACAGATCTTGAGGACAGTACAAGCAGGGTCCGGCTTATAGCAGTTCTCGAAAGTTCTTACGAATCGGCAGGCTGGAAGAAACTGTCTAAAAACCCGGGGAGCAGCGGAGATCATGGCACGATCATAACGCATGTCGCAGTAAATCCCCCCTACCCCCTTTACTAAAGGGGGAAACCGGCTCTTACCCTTCTTTGGCAAAGGGCGGCCGGGGGGAAATCGGGATCGAGAGCCATTGCGAACCTTTCCTTTAGGCTAAAAGGCGTCGGTTTGCCGTGATAACGGGAATGCCGGAATCTTTGAAATCCCCGTCATGCGTGAGTAGTTTCAGCCCATTCTTCCGGCACAATTCCGCTATGACTTGGTCGTTGAAGTCCGGACACTTCACCTCATAATCATTGAGGAACGACTGCATGTCCATTGATTCGAGACCTGTCTCAATACGCCGGGTTTGTTTCATAATGTTCCGAAGCGAAGCAGCGATGGCCGCCGCGACAGGGCGAAAATCAGAATGCTTGCGGAACGCCTTGAATTCGGTGATCCCGGAACTCCGAGTCCATAGACCAAACTCCAGCCTGGAATATCGGTTCACGAATTCCGAGAGCACCAACACATCCACGAACCTTGTGCTTCTCGCCTTGAGAATCCATTTGAGAGCCCGGGAATAGACTTTCGTTCGCCAATCTTTGGGTTCCTGTGGGCCATAAAGGTAGAGCCAGACATTGGCATCGACGAGCAACGCATCCGAACGGGAGAAGTAGTAGTCTCGAATGAAGAAGACATCACTGCTCATCGTCTTCCTCCAGAGCAGTCCTCCTGGCCTCCGCGAACCAAGAAGGGTCTTGAAAGTAGATTTTTGCCGTTTCTACGACCCTCTTCAGTAGGGCGAGGTCATCCGGCTCCATATCCTTCACGGCAAGTTTCGCCCGGATTTTTTCTTCGGAAAACTCACCGTAAAGTTGCCCTATAGCGGCGTTGAGGAATGCCGATGTCAGGCTTGAGATGTTCACGAATGAGAGGGCGACGCTTCGTCCTTGCTTTATGGCTTTCTCTATGCGTTCGTAAACCTTTTCGGCGTCGTCCGACGCTACGCAAAGCGGGCTTCCGACGATTTCAAAAACGGACAGTGTAATAATACTTTCGTTCACGTGAAATCTCCCTTTACGGCTCTCTTAGAAGATGTCCGTTTCCGACAACTCCGACTTCAAACAGTACGATCGTACATCCGAAGTGTTGACTTCCAGATTCACGACGGTTCCAGGGAATGAACCCTTCAAAGGAATGCCGAATCTCCGGTAATGAGGCTTTCAAACTTTAACCTCCACTCCTTTGGTCGTATCGTTCCCGGAGATGTGGATGACTTTCAGGCTTTATGAATCCGACCACAAACGTCCGTAAGGCACTGAAGTCGTGCAACCTTGTAAGCAATCCTACGAGAGTGTCTATGTCTCGGCCTGCTCTCCCGCCTCTGCTCCATCGGCCGGCGGGGTCGAACGCGAGCCTGCAATCCTCCGCAACCACTCGCTTACCTCTTGCACCATGACATAGAGAACCGGGGTGAAGATAACGCTGAGTATCATGACGCCGATCATGCCGCCGAAAACCGCGGTGCCTAATGCCTGTCGGCTTGCCGCTCCGGCTCCCGTGGCAATGACAAGGGGCAACACGCCCATGATGAAGGCAAACGACGTCATCAGGATGGGGCGGAATCGGAGTTTGGCTCCTTCCACGGCTCCTTCGAGGACTCCCTTGCCCTGGGCACGCATGTCCCGTGCAAATTCCACGATAAGGATCGCGTTCTTGGCCGACAGACCAACGAGCAGCACAAGGCCCACCTGCGTGTAGAGGTTGTTGTCCATGTGGCGGCTCATAACGGCAACGACCGCTCCGAGCACCCCCAAGGGGACGATCAGAATGACCGCGAGCGGATCTGCCCAGCTCTCATATTGCGCCGAGAGGATCAGCATGATCACCAGCACGGCCAAACCGAAGACAATCCCCGCCTTGCCCGCGGCCGCTTTCTCCTGGTAGGCCATGCCGGTCCACTCAAAGCCCATGGTCGAGGGGAGTTTCGCCTTTGCCAAGTCTTCCATGATGTTCAACGCTTGTCCGGAACTGACTCCCGGTGCGGGAATTCCATTGATCGCGGCTGCGGGAAACATGTTGTACCGGACAATGCGTTGAGGCCCAAGGGCATCTTCCACCTTTACCAGGGTTCCCAACGGAACCATCTCCAGCTTCTTATTACGCACCCACAACCGCTTGATGTCTTCGGGTTTTGTTCGGTATTTGCCCGCGGCCTGGACGTTTACTTGCCATGTTCTACTGAACTTGTTGAAGTCGTTGACATAGGTCGATCCAAGATAGGTTTGAAGCGTATCGAATACGCTTTGCAGCGGTACGCCGAGTTCGAGTGCCTTTGTCCGGTCCACGTCGGCAAAGATTGTGGGGGTGTTGGCCCTGAACGTGGAAAATGTTGCGGCAAGGCTTGCCTGCGTCGCCGCGGTTTCGCACAAGGTATCCGTAGCCTTCTGAAGACTATCCAGACCTGAGTCGCCTAGATCCTGCACTTCCATCTGGAATCCGCCGCTCGATCCGAGACCCGGAATAGGAGGGAGAGAAAAAGCCATCACAATGCCTTCCTGGATCTTGGCGAATTTCGCGGCAAGCTCCTCCATGATGACCGTTTTACTCCGGCCTTTCTTTAGCCGCTCATCCCAAGGAGTGAGCGCGGCAAACCCCAGGCCGAAGTTGGGCGAGGCTCCGTCGATAATCGAGAATCCTCCGAGGACGGAAGAGTCGGCAATCCCTTCGGTGTTCTTGAGAATCTCTCCCAGACGCACGGACAACGCCCTCGTACGCTGTAACGAAGCTCCGTCGGGCATCTGAACGTTGAGCAGTACCAGTCCATCGTCCTCAGCAGGAATGAAGCCGGTCGGAATGCTTGTGAAGCCGAAATAGGTAACCGCCAGAAGTCCTCCAAACAGGACCAGCATCAGTGCGACCCGGCGAACTGCAAGCGAGACCAGCCTCGTATAATACCCGGTGAATTTGTCGAATCCCGTGTTGAACGCCCTGAAAAACACGTTTCGCTTGCCCTGGTGCGGACGCACTACCAAGGCGCACAGAGCCGGGCTCAGAGTCAATGCGTTCAGCGCGCTGAAGAACGTGGAAGCCGCTATGGTCACTGAGAATTGCCGGTACAGTTGACCGCTGATTCCTCCCATGAACGCGGCCGGAATGAAAACCGCCATGAGAACCAGGGTTATGCCGAGAATAGCGCCGCTGATTTCGCTCATCGCGCGCAACGCGGCATCTTTGGCTGATAGGCCGAACTCCCGCATGTTCCGCTCGACGTTTTCCACCACCACGATGGCATCGTCCACGACAATTCCTATTGCGAGGACAAGTCCGAAGAGCGTCACCATGTTGATGGAAAAGCCGAATAGCGCCATGACGCTGAAGGTTCCTATGATCGACACGGGGATCGTCACGGCCGGCACGAGGGTGGCCCGCCAATCTTGGAGGAATATATAGACGACGATGAATACGAGAATGAAGGCTATGAAGAGTGTCGCGACCACCTCGTGAATCGAGGCTCGAACAAAGTCCGCCGTATTGTACACCACCTTGTAGTCGAGCCCCTGGGGAAAGCGCTTCTTGAGCTTCTCCATCACGGCGTTCACCTTGTCGGCCACTTGCAGCGCATTGGAACCGGGCTCTTGGTACACAACAATGGTCGCTGCAGGAACCCCGTTGAGATAGGAGAATGTCGAGTACTGTTGCCCGCCCAGTTCAGCGGCCGCGACATCCTTCACCCGTGTGATTCGCTTTCCTTCGGCGGCCTTGACGATGATGTTTTCGAACTGCTTCACGTCACTCAGCCGTCCCAACGTGTTGACGCTCAATTGGAAGTCCTGCCCCGGCGGTGCCGGCGGCTGCCCGAGTTGGCCCGCTGCCACTTGAACGTTTTGTTGTTTGACGGCGTTGACGACATCGTTGGTTGTGATGTCGCGGTATTTGAGCTTGTTTGGGTCAAGCCATATGCGAAGGGAATAGTCCTTGGACGGATATACGTTCACGGCGCCGACGCCGTTTATGCGAGAGAGCTGGTCCTTGATGCGAATCGTAACGTAGTTGGTGAGATACAGATCGTCATAGCGCTTGTCCGGCGAGTACACACACAAAACGGTGACCAGAGTCGTCGAAGCCTTCTTTGTCGTTACCCCCTGACGCTGGACCTCTTCGGGCAGTTGGGCCAAAGCCCAAGCCACCCGGTTCTGTACGAGGACGGAAGCCATGTCGATGTCGGTACCCAGATCGAACGTGATCTGGAGAGTATATGAGCCGTCGCTTGCGCTGGTGCTGCTCATGTAGAGCATGTTCTCGACGCCGTTGACTTGTTCCTCAATCGGTTGAGCAACCGTATCGGCCACGACTTGCGGATCCGCCCCGGGATAGTTGGCCGTTACTTGAACCATTGGCGGCGTGATATCGGGATACTGTGCTACCGGCAGTGAGACAAGAGATACCACTCCGGCAACCACAATGAGAATTGCGATCACTGAGGCGAAGATGGGTCGATTGATGAAGAATCGGCTGAACATGATTGTGCCTCAACTACTTCCCGGAATGCTTCTTGGAAGCATCCTGATTGCCGGAGTCGGGTGCCGCGGTATCCGTCTTCTTGGTTCCGGTTTTGACGGGCTTCTCGGCGGCGTTGGGGGTGGCCGACGGGGCATCGGCTTTTTGAGGCTTAACCTTGGAACCCGGCCTGGCACGTTGGAGACCATTCACGATTACCCGGTCCTTTTCAGTCAATCCCTTGGTTATGACACGCATTCTCTTGTCGAGCCCACCAACGGTGACCTGGCGCTGTTCGACCACGTCCCGGTCATTTACGATGAGGACGTAACGTCCCGCCTGGTCGGCCTGGACGGCAACATCAGGGACAAGTAATGATTCCCGTGTTGCAATGGGAATGCGAATCCGCACGAACATACCTTGCAGAATCAAGCCGTCCGCATTGGGGAATATTGCTCGAACCTGAATGGTTCCCGTATTCGGATCTACTTGGGTGCCCGCATAGTCAATCTTTCCCTTATGGGGATACCCTTCTTCGTCGGAGAGGCCCAGATAGGCTATGCTCGGTCTCGCGCTTTTTTCTCTCCCGGATTCCGGGTCGACCGCCTCCCGGATATAATCCCGCGAGAGAGGCAGGAATTCACGCTCACTCAAACTGAAATACGCATAGATCGATTCGTCGTTGACAACGGTTGCCAATTCCGTCTTTTGGGCGGCACCGACGAGATTGCCCACATCCACGAGGTTTCTACTGACTCTGCCGTCAATGGGCGACTTGACCAGAGTGTAATTCAGGTCCAGTTTTGCGGTCTCCAAATTCGCCTCGGCGATCCCCACGTCTGCTTTGGCTATGTCGCGTTTTGCAACGGCCTCATCAAATTTCAGTTCACTTATTGCCGCCTTTTCGAGGAGATACTTGGCCTTTTCCCACTCGATTTGGGCAAGCTTGAGATCCGCCTTCTTGGCTTCCAAGACGGCCCGGGACTGGTCCACTTTCGCCTGGAACGGCCTGGGGTCGATTACAAACAGGAGATCATCCTTCTTGACCTTTGCCCTGGGCTGGAACTTAATCTCGTCAAGCCAACCTTCCACACGAGCCCGAATGTCGACGGACTCAAGAGCCGCGGCAGTTCCCGTTGCCTCAAGATAGTCCGTCACGCTTTTCTTCTCCGGTAGACTGACGGTCACATCAGGAGGAGGAGGAGGAACAAACTTGTTGCCTGACCGACCGCAACCCAGCAACGAGAGGGCTGCGGATACGACTACCAGGAACATGATGGGGCGAGCCGATACGTACATTACAATCTCCATACAGAGCCGGCGTGGAGTTGGTCCAAATTCCACGCATTCCTGCTGCCGATTCATTTCAGGAGCCTTATGTCTTTCGGACGAGATCGACGCACGACTCAAAGGCGAGGCGTCGGATAACCGTCCTGACGGAGTAGTTGCCCTTACCGACATCCATGCTCGAATAGTGCACGCAGAATAGCGACGGATGCCAAATAGTACCGACCGAGCCCATGTCGTCCTTGGGCTAGGTTTCTCTTGCGAACGATCCCGGCATTTTGCTTGAATCGGGCGTGCTGCTGAGATTCGGCAGGAAAGCTGCCTGCATGGACTATATCACTTTCCCTTGTGGAAGTCGATTTGTTGTTTCTGCTGAGCAAGGTGTGTCTTAGGGCTGCAAGACATGAGTACATTGGGCCGTGGGCGGAAGTCGAATTCCGCACCGATTCCGCCTTCTCGACCCCGGCCGCCGGCCTCAATGCTTGCAGGCAAAGCGGCGCATGGACCCGTGTGAATTCAATATGAAAAGTCTTGACAACCGAGCGTATCCTACCATATATAGAAAATGCTATGTCTACTGGTTGTTTCCACCCGACTGACGAAGAGAACGGGCTTAATGTAAGATGTGCAAGCGTAGCTTGTAATGCCCGTGCAAGAGAACCGGCCCCATATTCCCCTCGGTTTGTCCCCATTCACGTGGCTTCGGTTGAATACATGGCATATCAACGCATTCCCGTAGTCCGTACAGGAATGTTTTCGCAAAAGGAGCACTAGAATGAGCGGTATTAACATTTATGTCGGAAACCTGTCCTTCGACGCAAACGAGGACCAACTCAAGGAATTGTTCGAGGCTTATGGTCGGGTGGATTCGGCGAAGATCATCTCGGATCAGTTCACAGGGAGATCGCGTGGTTTCGGATTTGTTGAAATGGCGGAGCGTGAAGAAGGGATGCGGGCAATCCAGGAACTGGATGCAAAGGAGTTTGTCGGTCGTAGTCTCCGTGTAAATGAGGCCCGTCCCAGAAGGGGCGGAGGACCCGGGGGAGAAAGAAGAGAAAGACGAGAATCACGCTGGTAATGCCTGTTGTGCTTCCAATCACGGCAAAAAGATGACGGAAAGGGCCCGCTGAGACGGGCCCTTTTCTATTTAGCGGAAGAATCGCGCGTTGCCAGGAATGCACTGACAAGCAACAGTGTAGATCCCAGGGTGAGGACCAGCCAGCCCCAATCTAGTTCCACGATCGTTGGTAAGTGACCGGCAATCTGCTCTGCGAACCGTCCCAAATCCCCGTGAGCTTGTGTGCCGTCAGTCATTACCCTACTACCGCCTCCCAATCCGGCGTGGACTGCTTCCATACGGGACGCGAGATCGCGCAGCGTCCGACGATATTCAATGAACGTATAACCCAACAAGGCGAACGATACGAGACCGGTCAACCACAGCCCCACATACCGTTTCAGGACAACCAGCAGGATCGACACCGCGGCTATCGCCATATAACCGTATCCGGCCAGCGCCACTCCTTCCGCGACTTTTCCCACTTGAAAACAGTTGAGCCCGCCCATTATGGGAACGATCACGATTGGCGTAAACGTTCCAAAGAAAAGAAATACGGTGCCAAGCCCACCGGAAATCATCTTCCAATCCGTAGAGGACCGCGGCGATTCGGCGACAGGCAATCCGTCCTTCTTCCTGCTAGATGAGCGATTCTGCTTGCCGAGTGGACGGGAACCTTTTTCTGCCTGACCGGTAGAGCGGTCTGCTCGCCGGTCGCCGACCAACGTACGGCACTCGCGGCATTGTTCGAGCTCCCCATCGAGGGCCTTCCCGCAGGAAGGACAAACCCTGCCGGCGTTACCCTCCTCCCGTTGCCTCTTCCGGGCCGAAGATTTGGGTATGGTTCCGGAGGACTTGGGTCCCCGAGCATCCGGTTGCAGCCTGCCGGTCAATTCGTCTGCCGGTGTATGAAGAATCACGGAATCGGCACCCAGGCGTTTGATCCTGGACGAGTACACTTTTCGAAGGACGCTTTGGAGTCCCTTCTCACTTAGTTTGTATTTCTCCATGAGCGCCTCGTGGGAAAATCCGTCCTCAACGTCCTTGAGAACGTCCCTGGCGCTTATGCGTCGACCGTTTTTCGCCATTTAGATCTTCTCTCCACCATCTTCCAAAGACCGGCTCGTTCATATTCACGCAAGATTTCATGACAAAGGAAGCATGGTGACTCATGCTTCCTCCGTAGCTCATCGGGAATTCTACCGATTTCCGTTCATAGTGTCCATGGTGCGTAGAATCAAGGACACTGCCGAGCTTAACGTCTCATCATCAAAAGAAAAACTTGCTCCGGCCGCCGAGTAGAGTTGAGGCAGCCCGACGGTGCCTCCGAGGGAAAGAGCCTTGCGGTAGGCCTCAACGGCGGACTTCCGGTCTTTCAGGGCATTATGCCATATTTGGGCAGCCCCGAGCTGAGCCAGGCCATATTCCACATAGTAAAACGGTCCGACATGTATGTGCAGCTTACGGTGCCAGCCGGTCATTCTCTCCTGCTCCAAGCCCGTCCAGTCGATCCACGGTGTAAATCGTTCCACGAGACTTGACCATTTCTCATCGCAGTCGGCGGGGTTCATCGCGTCCAAGGGGTTTTCATACACCCAGTGCTGGAACGCGTCCACGACAGCCATGAACGGCCAGAAGAGGATGCACCACTCCAGATGTTGGGTAACCGCGCGCGCCGCATCCTCCTTGGAATACGGACCTCCCCTCTCATCGACAAGGTAAGGCGATGCGAGCAACTCCATTGCCATGGACGCCACTTCCGCGAATTCCATTCCGACCTGACGCTGCTGGAAATACGGCAATGTGCTCCGCTCGAATGTGTGGAATGCATGACCCGATTCATGAAGCAGAGTTTGGACATCGTCGTGAACGCCGACGGCGTTCATGAATATGAAGGGACGCTTGGCCGCGGCAAACTCGGTGCAATAACCTCCGGGAGCCTTGTTCTTTCTGTTCTCCAGATCCAGGAGACCCTCACGGGACATTGTGTCGAAGTACCCGCCGAGGGTTGGGTCCACATTGTGAAAGATCGCCGACGCCTTCTCAACGAGCTCGGCCGCCTCAACGAACGGGGCCAAGGCCGGCCTGCAGAATGGATCCACGTCCATATCCCACGGACGCAGCGTTTCCAGGCCCAGTGACGTGCGACGTCTCTCACAGATCCGCATGGCCGCCGGAACAACGGACCGCTCGATTGCATCATGGAAACGTCGGCAATCCTCGGGGGTGTAGTCGAACCGGAGCATCTGTCGCCACCGAAACGATCGGTAATCGGCGAATCCCGCGTTGCCCGCCAGTTCTCTACGCACGCTCAGAAATTCTCCCCAGAGGTCGTTGATTTCTCCTCGGTCCTTCATCTGACGCTCGGCCGCCAGTCGCCAGGCATTCTCCCGGAGAGATCTATCGGTTTCCTGGTACAGCGGGCGCATCTGTGCAATGGTCCGTTCTTCGTCCTGCCACACCACAGTCTGTGCTCCGACGATCTTGTCGTACTGATTCGTCAGTTTGTGTTCTTCGACGAGCAAACGAAGATTCTCTCCACGGAAGATCTGGGCCTCGGTGCGCATCTTGAGAAGCGGGATCTCAAAACCCGGCGGTTCCGCGCCACTTTCGAGGATCTTCATCTTGAGCTTCTGTTCCGCTTCTTCCGAAGGAGGATAGACGTCGTCCAGGAATTGGTGATATCGTTCTTCAGCCTGCCTATCAGCGGTGTTCACCGTAGTCGCCACGTGGAGACGCGAGAAAACTTCCTCAATTAATTCACTCAAGCGCGTCCAGTCGGACAGCCATTGGCCTGCATTGTCGTCATAAACCGGGCGTCTCAGCAGATCCGCGTAGTACGGCTCGATCTCCTTCCAAGTCCAGTTACTGAGATTCACTGCATCCGAGGGTAAAGCATGAGACATAACAACCTCCTTGCACGACCGCCCCGCCAACCGTTGGGCAAACGGGCAAAGTTACGTGCATCCCCGCATCATAGCAATGCGCAATCGAAGAGACAACAGACGGTAGTGCTTGTACTAGTCCCCACAGTGATTCCAAGATGTTGCGCTTGTATCGCTGAACTGTGGCCGGCGATTCACTAGTACCCTCACCCCCATCCCTCTCCCGGAGGGCGAGTGGGCAAGGGGAGTTGCCGCCTCAAGAAAAGCAAGGCCGATTACGAACCGATGTGCTTGTGAATTTCAGGAGGAATTCCGGCTCGCCGGCAACCTACGCCGGCATATGTGGGGGTCACAAGCTTGCAAGCGGATTTCCCTGACGCTGAAGATCGAGACGATCTCTGAGAACCTTGGCGATGTTTTCCGCATCGAAGGACAAGCGGAGAACCGGCTTACGCAAGACACGGTTCACTTGGGTCAGAATGTTCCAGTAAGGCTTCTTCAGGCGGAAGACCTTGCCGATGACGGCTATCATACCGGAGAAAGACAGATACCGTTCGTCAAAACCCGAAACCAACTGCGGACATTCCGCAGCGCTTCGTACCATCTCCCTGATGCCTTGCTCGAGGTCCATTTCGTCGGAAAGGTACCACAAAGAGTCCAGAGCATCGCTTTGCTCGTTCACCGATCCTTCCTCGCAGGCGATTTTCCATAACCGCGTGCCGGGATACAGGCGTATTCCTACAAAATAGTTGATTGTGTTGAAGAAAGGACCATGATCTTGTTTCAAGTATTTGAGGGTGAAGGTCAGACTCTCCCGCAGTGTCTCATTGGTCTCTCCCGGTCCGCCAACGAGGAAGAACCACATGGACGTGAAACGAGCCTCGTTGACGGCTTCGGCCGCATGGATCACGTCATCGACGGTAAAGCCCTTTCGGTAGTTCCCGATCATAGTTGCCGATGCGGATTCAGGTGTGATCATCAGGGATGTGAAACCGGCCTTTCGCATGAGTCGGAGGAATCCAAGATCCAATCCTTTTGGGCTGACACCCATTGCAGTGAACCGGGCACGCCATGGACGTCTCACGATCTCCTCCAAAATTTCGGTGCAGTGATCCCGCGGGTCATTAAAAACCGAGTCCACGAATTCGAAACTGTCGATACCATATTCGAGCAGTGCATCTTCGATCTCGTCCACTACTTCACGAGGAGGCCTCAACCTGAGTGTGTTCCCTTCCAGGACCTGATTGTACGTACAATAGATGCAACGTTGCCTGCAGCCCCTCTTGGTCTGAATACCGAAGCTGCTCCCCATCTTCCGGTAGGGCTTCAAGTCCACCCATTTGCCCAATTGCGGACTACGGCCGGAGAAGTCCCTCAATTTGGGGGAACGAAAATGAAATTCTCCATCAACCATCATCGCCACCCCTGGAATGTTACGGGCGGATCCGCCCTGATCCATGCACGCGAGCAGATCCACGAAGCTCTTTTCCCCATCCGACACAACAACGTAATCCCCCCCGAGCCTGCTCAGGATTCCGGCCGGATTCAGAGCCGCCCCTGAGCCTCCTACGACGATCGGGACTCGTGTCGTCTTTCTCACTCGGTCGAGGACTCGTTTGGCGTCCGGCAGGTACGAGATGGGATAGAGCATGTTCGCGTTGTCCAGGTTTCGAATGGAAACACCCACGACCTCGGGGGAAAAAACTGCGATCTTTGTGTCGATTTCCTTGCACACGTTGCGTTTGAAGCACAGATCCAGGACTTCGACCTCATGGCCGGCAGCCTCGGTCGCACCGGCAACGTAGCAGAGCCCTATGGGCGGAGCGGCAAACAGATCGTCTCTAAGATTGCTGTTGATTAAGAGAACTCTCACAATATCCCCTCCCTTTCTCTCAATCGCTCGATTATTTGCGGTTCTAACCGCCTCTGTGCGAGAGTTTGCCCAACTGTCTCTCCAATTCTTTGCGCCGGTCCATGTAACGCTCCAGTTTTACCACAGTACGGATGAAGCGAGCGAAACGGTCTCGTGAAAGGCTTCTAAATGCCGCTATAGAGAGTTTCCAATATTTCATTCGAGTCGGGTAGATCACGCCTTGCTTCCAGATGGTGATCAATAGAATGCGCAGCTCATACAGGTCCGGCAGTCTGAACCTGTGAACTACGGGCGGTGGATCCATTGCGGCGAAATGCTCAAACGCCCTGTCCAGATAGTTGCCCCGGTCGTACAGCGCCTTGTGTATTGTAACAAATTCTTCGAATATCTGCTCCTGCGGTCTGGTCGGAACAAAATTCATTTCGAGACTATGCCAGTCCCCGAGTTTGTTCGTGGAGGTTTCGACGAGACGGCCTTCCCTTTTCAACCGCTCCCATAAGATTGTTCCGTTCAGTGCATGGAGCAGACTGACGACCACCTCGGGGATTTGCGTCCTTTTTGCAAACTCGATCAAACGCGTATCCCTCCGGGGAGCCTCACCGTCGAATCCGAGAATGATCAGGGCCATGATCTCGAGTCCCGCCTTGTTGATCTTACGGCATGCCTCTTCCAAGTCCAGGGTGTTCTGAAACTTCCTCGAACTTTTCAGTACCTCCCGGTCCGTTGTCTCGATTCCCAGCATCACCATGGTGAAGCCCGCCCGGACCATCAGTTCCATAATTTCCGGGTTTGCCGCAAGATTGACGGACGAATATGTGTAGAACTCCAAAGGTCTGGAGCGTCTGTCGTTCCATGCGATTAACCGCTTCAAGAACGCTTTGGCCCTCACCGGTCTCCCGATGAAGTTATCATCGACAAAGTGGGTCTGCTTTCGCCAACCGAGATCGTAGATCCTCTGTAACTCGGCGATCATCTGCTCGGGGGTCTTCGTTCGGATCGCGCGGCCGAACATCAACGTTACGTCGCAGAATTCACAGCGATAGGGGCACCCCCTGGAAAACTGCACCGACAGATCCACGTAGGCATCCAGATCGAGCAGATCGTAGCGCGGAATGGGACTGAGAGTCATGTCGGCCGGGTCTTCATTCTCTATGACAATTCCGAATTCTTTCTTTCTCAAACATTCAAGTAACCGCGAGACGGTAACTTCTGCTTCTCCGCGCACAACGAAGTCCGCCCCGGCTTCCAGAGCTTCTCGATGGAAATGGAAAATCCCGGGGCCGCCGACCGCGACGATCTTGCCTCGGGCCTTAGCCTCCCGGACGACTTCGAGCATGCCGGCAATCTGGACAATCGTACCGGAGATCACGACAAGTTCGGCCTCGCTCCAGTCCTCTTGCGACACCACTTGGAAACTGCAATCCACCAGTTTCATCGGCCAGTCCTGCGGCAAAAGCGCTGCAACGGTGATCAGGCCGAGCGGCGGAAGGTACGCCTTCTTGCCCGTCACTCTGACGCTGCTGTCGGCAAGATCTCCCAGGTTCTGAGGACTATTGGGATAAATCAGTAGGGTATTCATGTATTCCGACTCCGGGAAGTAGGTCAACTAAACCACCCGGACTTCTTGGCATCGAGATTTCTGATCGTGTGACCCGCGTATCTTGACGCCCAGGTGGGCATAAGTCTTTTCATAACATCAATGAAATAAGCGTCGGGCCCCACGAGGATTCGACTCTTATTCTTCTTGATGCCTGCGACAATTGTTCGAGCGGCTTGCTCGGGAGAAGTTTTCGCGGCCCTCTCGAACCATTCGATTGCCCCCTCTCGACCGAGTTTGGGGTTAGCCTGTTTCCTGAATCGAGTGTTCCGGACAATATTGGTTTTCACGCCTCCCGGCAGAACCCATGAAACGCGCACATTGGTCCCGTGCAGCTCCTGCAGGAGTGTCTCGGAGAATCCGATCACTGCGAATTTGGCGATACAGTACGGACCGTTATTGGGCGTGGTGACAATACCGTTTATGCTCGACATGTTCACCACGTGGGCTTCCGGGCGCAGCTTCAGGTACGGCAAGAAAGCCTTTGTTCCGTACACCACGCCCCAGAAGTTGATTCCCATGAGCCACTCGAAGTCTTCATAGCTCACTTCCTCAAGGCTGTCCGCAACCATGACCGCCGCATTGTTGATGACGACATCGACATGACCGTGTGCCTGCCGCACGTGTTCGGCAAACGCGTACACATTGTCTCGGTCGGCCACATTGCAGTGACGGCTTGTCACGTTGACCGAGCCATTTCGTATCATGGATATCGTCTCCGCGATTCCTTCCTCGTCTATGTCTGCCAAGGCCAGATTACAGCCTTCTTCGGCAAGTGTCACCGCTAGCTCACGGCCGATACCCGAAGCAGCTCCGGTGATTGCCGCGACCTTGTCGGCCAGGCTTTTCATCCAATAAACCTCCACATCACGATGCACGACCGTATTCATGAAACGGTGCACTAAGACCCCTCGGGACGCGGGGCACAATTGAGCGGGGACTCATTTGAAAAAGGAGGTCACCCACTCCCAGAACAGCGTCAGACCAAACTTCGCTGCATCCAGGACCGTGGAAGGCTCTTGCCGAAAAAGCCATGTTACGCTGTGGAACATGGATACCGCCTCCATGTCGGTCCTTTCCGGGGACCACATATAGGTCGCCCACCCCATCTGTCCCATTCCGTAAGTA
The DNA here is from genome assembly GCA_963675835.2 of Desulfomonilaceae bacterium. Lineage (GTDB taxonomy): Bacteria > Desulfobacterota > Desulfomonilia > Desulfomonilales > Desulfomonilaceae > JAVHLK01. The sequence continues at coordinate 1,623,097 of CAXXIU010000021.1, read as the reverse complement.
CCTGCAACGATCTGCCCTACCGCGAACATGCCGACGCCGATCTGTCCGAAGCCTACCAACAATCCCAATGCCAATTGACCTATGGCGGCCACTCCGAATACGAATTGGCCTATACCGACAATTCCCACGCCAAACTGCGCCAGCGTGATGCCCCCAACCGCAAATTGACCAATGGCTATGAATCCCTTAGCCACCCTCGTCTTCCCCTGCGGATCGCTGCCAAAAGCAATGCAGACAAGAGGGAGTCCGAACAAGCCGGCCCGCGTCTTCCAGTAGCATCCGGCGGTCAATCCATCCGGTGGACCGTCATCCGGCGAACTGCCGTTCGCCTCACGGGATGAGTGGGGTTCGGGCTTCCCCCCGGATAGGTCCAATCCGTTTGCCTCCATGAGTCTCCTCCAGCCTGTCCCGCTCCTGAAATACACTGTCAGGGGACCGGGGTATGTCCGCTAAGGACGGATACCTTCGTATCAAAGCCGATGATACCAACATTCTTCAGCCACCACAACGAGGCAACGGTGTACCGGGCATGCTTTCATCGAAACATTCATGGCTTGGAACTGTTAACAAACCACAACGAATCATGAAAGTCCTCGGCACCGCCGGCCACTCCGGGGCTTCGCCTACGGGACTCTATCTTCCCCCGAGACCGCATGCTTACGCCTTGCTTTTTGGTTGGGCTTTTCAACTATGAGAAGGTGGTATATTCTTACAGGATACTTTGATGAGTGAATGAGGTTGTGTTCGGCGCCGGGACGACTCACAAGCTCAAGAAAAGGAGCGTCTGAATGGAAGATTCTGAACTACGGGATCTGATCATGGAGAAGCAGTCCGACGGCCGCATGTCGTGCAAGTCCGCCTGTGATATTGCCGACCGGGCGGGCATTTCACGTAGAAAGATCGGACAGCTTCTCGATGAGATGAAGATAAAGATCCACTCGTGTCAACTCGGTTGCTTCGACTGATGGGCAATCCGTGGGGATCGACTAGAACTCCTGGGCTTCCCGAGCTTCCAGAAATAGCGGCATCACTACATCCTGTTGGGTTTTGGCGACGTGCAGCACTATCCCCTTATTGGTAACCTGCGTTACTGTGGCACCGCCGATCTGCATTCCCGGCGTGATGAAATATCCTCTCCCGTCGGGATCCTCTACCATGCCCTTGAATTGGCCGTTTTCGACTTGAATTACCCCGACGACCTTCAACTGGGAACGGTCAAACCGGCATAGGGGCATGGAAGGAGGACACTCGCTGGGAAGAATCTCCGTTGGAGCCTTAAATGGATCTCGGGGGACCGAGAATTCCGTGGGAGGCTTTTCCGCAAGAGTTGGAGCGGCTTCCTTCTCTTTTGGGCGAGGTGCCATGGTCCCGGGACCCGGAGAGCGTTTCTTTCCCTTCGAGAGAACCAACGGGCTTTCTTCCGTCTGTGCCGGAGGCGCTGTTGCCTTTTCGGCAGGTCCTTTCTCAGCGGTTTTCGGTTCTCCGGCCGTCGGCGTGGGCGCGGGGGGCGGTATTTCACCTGCGGGCCGCTTCTTCACCGGGATCACCGACAGGGGCATTGATTTCCGAGCCTCCGACAGGACCGGGGAGCGTTTTCCAAGAAGACTGTCTATGGCCGTGTTGACCTCCTGGCACCCTGACAGTGATACGAGCATTCCCATCACTGCACAGACGCAAGAGGCCTTTATCCAGGATATCATGTCGTTTGGGCGTTGCATGCTGAAACCTCGGTGGTGGTGTAACGTCACTTGCGACCGCGCCTGCCTCTCCCACGCTTGGGCTGGGAAATGCCCTTGATCTCTTCGGGAGTGAGCCGCCGATAGGTCTCACCGCTCATGTCCGCCACCAGGGGAATAACATCCCGCTTCTTCGCCACTTCGCCTTCTCTACCACTGAAGCCTGCTTCCCTGAGAGTTATCGTAGGCACGTTGACTATACGGGGGAGACCGTTGAGAGCGGCAAGAAAAGAACCTTGTTTGTAATAGTCTCCTCGAACATTGAGCTTTATCGGAATCTTGGCATAGTAGAGTTCATGAACAATGGCCTCTTTGCCCGGCATGAATCTAGTGGCCACGAGGTTCGTTTCCGCTAGGAGATCGGTAATCTTCTTGAGCAAGACTTCAATATCCTGTTTCTCAGGAAGAGAAGCCACCATGGTCTGAAGACTTTGTTTGAGTTTCTCGATTCGTGCCTTCAGCGTAGGCCCCTCCCTCAGGATCTTTTCCTGGTTACCGACCTCAATCTTTAGCCTCTCGATTTGCCCCTCAATGCCGGCTATACTCTCTCGCATGTCCGCTATCAGCAAAAAGTAGACCGCAATCATTATGAGGACGCCCACACCGGCGACGATGAGGCCTCGTTGAAGCCCTGTAAGCTTGTAAAAGATTTCTTCTGGATTCATGGCACCAATTTCACCTCAAATGACCCGTAATCTGGAATCCCACTGAATCCAAGCCGCTCTTCTGACCTGTACTTGTCACAATGGAGACGAGCTTGACTTCCCGAAAGAAACTCTTCTCTTTCGTGTTCTTAGGGTCCAGCCAGGGTTGTTGGGGACTGAAATCCTGTCTTAACTTCTGCAGTCTCTCGACAAAGTTGACCACAACGGTATTGTCCACTCCCGTGCCGACAAGCGTAAAGTTCTTATGCGTCTTGGTTATGGTCTTCAGCCAAACGGCGTCCGGTATTGCCAAGGAAACCGCAGCCATGAAGGGTGCCGGCGTGTCTCGAATTTTGGTGAGCTTCTGAATGGTATCAACCTGCTTCTGGAGTCGGGTGATCTCGTTCTTCAGATCCGTGATCTCTTTGTTCTTGTCTTTGAGCTTGTTCAGCTTCTGCTGCTGGGATCGCCTCTCCGCTTCCAGATTGGCTTGCTGTATGCTAAAGAAGACGTAGGTTAGTGTGCAGATCGCTGCGACCCCGACGAAGGCAATCCCCGTCATGATGAAGAACTGCTTGAGCTCACGCTTGCGGAGGATGTCCCTGATAGGGAGAAGATTGATTCTTACCATTTAAACCTGCTTGTCCCTTTCGTCCCTAAGCGCCAGCCCCAATGCGATAGCCATCGTGGCGCCAACGCTGTTGAGGTAATCCATGTCAAATACCTTTTCATCGATTCTCAGACTCCTGAACGGATCGATGATTTCTACGGGTATATTGAGTTCCGCTTCCATCGTTGAAGACAGGCCGTAGGTCGCGGCTGCTCCACCGGACAAGAATATCTTCTGGATCGGGTCGTAAGAGACGTTGGTGGAAAAGAAGTCGAGTATTTTTTGAAGCTCGGACACGAAGTAGTCTACGGAGCGTTGAAATATCTTCCGAAGATTTCTCGGATTCACATTCTCAAGTTGGGAACCGCGCTTGATATTTTCTGCGCGTTCGTAATCAACGTCAAAGAATCTCATGATCTCTCTGGTTATGGAGTCCCCGCCCAGCGGAAGATCGCGGGTATACTGAGATGCACCGGACTTGAGAATGTTGACGTTTATCGTGCTGGCTCCAACGTTGACCAAGGCCACTATTTCTTCCTGCACGTTGGGGTAACAGAACTCGTACATGACCTCCAAAGCGAACGGATCAACGTCTATCACAACCGGAACAAGATTCAATGACGAGATAAGATCGACATACTCGGCCATATAGTCTTTCTTGGCCGCGACCAAGACGACTTCCATCGCGCCTTCCTTTTCCGGGCGGTCACCCATAATGAAGAAATCCAGATGAACGTCCTTGATGTCAAAAGGAATGTATGGCTCAGCCTCCATTTGAATTTGTTTTTCCAGTTGCGAGTCACTCATGGAAGTCATGGTGACCTGCTTGATGATGACCGCTTTGCCTGCCAAAGAAGTGCCGACATGCTTGGTACGGCTTTTCGAATTCTTGTGCAGAGCACTGATGGCTTGGCCGACCAGATCCGGCTTCTTGATTGATTTGTCGACGACGGCGCCGTCCGGCAACGGGGCCAAGCCTACATAGTCAAGGCTGAACCCCTTCTTGGAACGGTCGATCTCCACCAGCTTTACTATGCTGGATCCAATGTCAAGACCAATGATCTTGGAAAGTGCCATTTCGCGTCCTCAGCGGATGAAATCCTGAGAAGTTTTGGGCCGCAGGATAAGAATACTGAAAAAACTGCACCCTGTCAACCCAAAAAATACTAAATTAAGGGGTGTTATGACGCTTTGTTAAACCAACTCCTGCGTAGGAGCCCTTCTTTCGCGTCATGTCCGTTTGTTCGAAAAGATATACGGTCTCGTCAGGTCGAGCCATCCCCAGTTTGCGTTTCGCCGCCTTCTCTATTGACTTCGAATCCGACCCCAGTAACGTTACCTCACGTTCGAGGGACTTGATTTCTCCGGCTAGATGCTCATTTTCCGATTGCAGAAGCAACCTCTTCCGTTCGAGATCGCGTTTCTGTATCAAGCCCTTTTCACCCATGACAATTCCCAGCGATGCAACTGCGCTCACAAGAAGCATTATCTTGAAATATTTGACAGCCCGTCCCAAGATAGGTTTCAACGGACGTTTCGGCTTTCCCTGCTCTGACATGACGCTTCCCTTGATGAGGCCGGTACCGGGCGTGCATACCATATACCCTAGGCAGGCTCAGACCTCAATCCTTTTCTACCCTGCTGCCTTAATTTATTGATGTAATTGACTAATGCCTGGACAGTTCCAGGCAACTCAACCCAATCTTCCGGCATGAGACCCTGCTCGTGCAGGGCAATGCGCAGTGCCTGCAACCCACCGTTCATGGACGACCATCGTGTCCCCAAGGGACCGGCCAAGAACTCGGCCGGGGATCCGTCAAAGCTAATGGTCCCTTGTGACAAGAAGACAACCCTGTCTGCGAAGTATAGATCGTCGAGGCCGGGGGTCATCTCTATGATTGTAAGGCCCCGATCACGGCGCAGAGAAGCCACGAGTGATCGTATCGACCTTCGCACCGGCCTGTCGAGCATTGCGAGGGCCTCGTCGATGATCAGCACTTCGACGCTCATGGCGAGCACACCGGCAAGTGCGAGTTTCTGCTGCTCCCCCCCCGAGAGCGTATGGACCAAACGTCGGCCCATGTTCGCCAAGCCCGTGTGCAGCAGAGCATCATGTAGTCTCTCGTACATCTCCTGCCCGGGCAGGCCCATGTTTTCCATGCCGAAAACTACATCCTCTTCCACGGTCATCCCCACGGCAAGATCGGCAGGATCCCCCCCCAGGTAGCCTACTCCGTCCACTCCGTGGGCGGACGCTCCGTCGAAGCTTATTGTTCCGGCATCCGGAAGGAGGAGTCCTTTGATCAGCTTACCCAGCGTGGTTTTTCCCGATCCATCCGGACCCGTAACTGCTACCCAAGACAGCGGCTCTATGTAAAGACTGAGATTGTCGAAGACGTTACGTCGATTTCGAGCATACGAGAATGAGAGGTTTCGGAGGCGAATCATGGGATACTTGGGGGATGTTATTCCGCTCACGCAGCATCACTCCCCCAAATCCCGGTAGGAAGACTTTCCGTTCGATCAGCCGTCACCGATTGCTCGGCAATACCCAACCTGCGGTGCCAACAAGGCCGGCTATTTGGACTTGAGGGTGTCGATGATCTTATCCTTGAAGCCTTTGGCTTTCGCTGAAGCCCCTTTGCTTTCGGACTCCTTCGCCGACTTCTCGACGAGTTCGACCAGGGAGACTGCGGCTCTATCACCGGGGCGGTATCCCAGTTTGACGACCCTCACATACCCGCCGTTCCGATCCGAAAATCGAGGTCCGATTTCCTCGAACAAACGTTTTGCTACGCGTTTGGACCGGATTACCTGCAAGGCCTGGCGCCGCGCATGCAGGTCCCCTCTTTTCGCCAACGTTATCATCTTGTCGGCCAGACTTCGCAGGGCCTTGGCACGAGCATCGGTCGTCTTGATGCTCTCATGCTCGAGAAGTGACGTAACCATGTTGCGAAGCATGGCTTGCCGATGCGAGCTGTTCATGCCAAGTTTATATCGTGCTTTTCTGTGACGCATGTCTCTCTCCCAATATCATTCGGCGATGTAGTTCTCACGTTCCTGTCGCATTTGCTCCAGTTCTTCCCGGGACGGGAAATTGGGGATTACCATGCCCAAATGAAGGTCCATATCGGCAAGAATTTCTTTAATTTCGTTAAGGGATTTCCGACCGAAATTTTTGGTCTTGAGCATTTCCGATTCCGTTCGCTGAACCAGTTCCCCAATGAATCGAATGTCCGCGTTTTTCAGGCAATTGGCGGACCGAACGCTTAGCTCGAGCTCGCCTACGCTCCTGAATAGGTTTTCATTGATCTCCGGTTCGCGGTGGGGTCGGTCCTCAAGAACCAGCTTTTCCTCTTCCTCGAAATTAAGGAACACCAGGAATTGTTCCCTGAGGATCTTGGCCGCCTGCGCCAACGCATCTTCAGGATGGACGGTACCGTCGGTCCAAATTTCTACGGTGAGTTTGTCGAAATCGGTCCTGCGCCCCACGCGCGCGTTGGTAATTTTGTAGCTTACTTTGCGAATCGGAGAAAAAACTGCGTCCAAAGCCAGCGTGCCAATGGCATCGTCTTCCTTTTTGTTCAATTCAGCGGGTACGTAGCCCTTTCCCCACTCCGAAAGCATCGTCATGGAGAGTTGGCCCTCTTTGGACAACGTCGCCAGTAATTGCTCCGGGTTGACTATCTCAACCGTATCGTCGGTGATGATGTCTCCTGCGCGCACTTCTCCTTCGCCGGCCGCTTCCAAGCTCAGACTCTTGGGCTCTTCGGTGTGGAGCTTTACCTTTACCTGTTTGAGGTTGAGGATCAGGTCGGTAACGTCTTCTTTCACGCCGGGCATCGTGGAAAACTCGTGTAGTACCCCGTCGATCTTCACTTGTGTAATCGCGGCACCTTGAAGCGAAGACAGAAGCACCCGTCGCAGCGCGTTGCCCAAAGTTATACCAAAACCTCTTTCAAGGGGCTCACATACGAATTTCCCGTAGAAAGGAGTATGCGTAACCTCATCCACCTCCATACGACGGGGCCGGATGAGTTCTGTCCAATTTCGTCTCATTAGGGTGTGCCCTGTATGGCTCATGGCTTCCCTCATCTTGATTCGCGAATTCTCCTTCAGGGGAATTCGACGGCTGTTGTCGAGAACCGTCTTGACACTGGGTTCATCAGGATACAATCGTCGTATCCCTCCGTGGCAAAGGGCAAAAGGCTCTGCCGCCTTTGCTGCCGAAAGACCTGCTCTGACCTATTTTGAGTAGAATTCTACGATCAACTGTTCCCTGATAGTGGGAGGCAGATCTTCTCGAGTAGGCATGGCTTTGATTGTACCGCTGTAATCAGTGGCGTTCACTTCCAGCCAATCGGGAATGCCTCGCCGTGTCACCGTCTTCACGGATTCTTCAATGGACTTTACGGTCCGGCTCTTTTCCTTAACCACTATCACATCTCCCGGCTTGGTACGGTACGAAGGAATGTCCACCTTCCCTCCGTTGACGAGAAAGTGCCCGTGATTCACCAGTTGCCTGGCTTGCGACCTGGAGGAAGCGAACCCCATCTTGAAGACTATGTTATCCAAACGCGATTCCAGAAGGAGTAGGAGGTTTTCACCAGTTACTCCTCTCTTTCTTTCAGCCAAGTGCACATAGTTGCGGAACTGCTTCTCCAGAATTCCATAAATGCGCCGAACCTTTTGCTTTTCACGGAGTTGGATGCCATAGTCGGTATGTTTCACCCTGCTCTGACCGTGCTGACCGGGAGGGTAATTTCTTCTCTCCACCGAGCATTTGTCGGAGTAGCACCTATCTCCTTTCAGGAACAGCTTCGTTGTTTCACGACGGCAGAACCTGCAAACCGATTCTCGATAACGTGCCAAGCCAATCTCCTTTGATGCCCCGCAGCCTGTAGAAACTCGAGTACCTTAGACTCTTCGTCTCTTAGGCGGCCGACATCCGTTATGTGGGATGGGAGTAACGTCCTTTATCAATGTAATCTGAAACCCCGCCGACTGAAGAGACCGGAGTGCCGCTTCTCTGCCTGCCCCGGGGCCCTTTATCAACACCTCGACCAAACGCATTCCGTGCTCCATGGCCTTACGAGCGGCATCTTCAGCTGCAAGCTGAGCAGCGAACGGAGTGGACTTTCGGGATCCCTTGAATCCCTGGGTGCCGGCCGAAGACCACGCAACCACATTGCCGTCCAAATCGGTAATGGTGACAATGGTGTTGTTAAAAGTGGACTGAATGTGGGCCACTCCGCGCGGTATGTTCCTTTTTTCTTTTTTCTTTCGAGTGATACGCCGCTTTGGCATTAACCTCTCCGTCAGAAGGGCCCCGGTAAGGGGTTGATTTCGGTTTCGATCCATGCACCGGCAAGGATCTCTCCGGACTATTTTGCTGAGACCGGCGGCTTATAACTCCAACGTACGTGGAGCACGTACGCCGTCACACCCTCTTCTCAGTCCGCCTGTTCAGAGCCTATTTACGGCGCCCGACCTGCATTTTTCTCGGCCCCTTACGGGTGCGAGCGTTGGTGTGAGTCCGCTGGCCTCGAACCGGAAGCCCGCGGCGGTGCCGCAAGCCCCGGTAGCATCCGAGATCCATCAGTCTCTTGATGTTCATGGTGACATCGCGGCGAAGGTCGCCTTCAACCTTGTACGAGCGATCAAGAACCTCGCGGATCTTGGCAACGTCGACCTCTGTCAACTGATCCGAATTCATATCCGGGTCGAGGCCCGCGTCCTGCATAATCCGTTGCGCCGAAGTCCTTCCTATCCCGTAAATGTATGTCAGCGCCGTCCGCATGCGCTTGTTCTTGGGAAGGTCTATACCTGCAATTCGCGCCACGATAATCCTCCTGGCGATAAAGCGTCCTACGCCGGGCTATCCCTGGCGCTGTTTATGTTTGGGATTCTCGCAGATCACCCGCACTATTCCTCGGCGCTTGATGATCTTACATTTATCGCAAATCTTCTTAACCGATGCCCTTACTTTCATGGGCCTCTCCTCTCCCCTCCGGGGACAGGTCCCTACGCCAAGACCTTTTCTATGGCGGCAAAGATCTCATCAATGGGCCCGACTCCGTTCACTCGACGGAGCAAACCCTTGTTCTCGTAATAATCAATCAGAGGAGCCGTTTGACTGTTGTACACGGTCAGCCTTTCCCTGATGGTGGCTTCCGAGTCATCGTCTCTCTGATAGAGTTCGGTGCCGCATTTGTCGCAGATTCCCTCTTTCTTAGGGGGATTGAACATCACATGGAACATGGCTCCGCAGTCGGAGTTTCTGCACGTCCGTCTTCCCGACAGTCTCGCCACCAGCTCCTCATCGGGAACATCAACCAGAACGGCATGATCAATGGCTTTATTTTGACCGTCAAGTATCTTGTCAAGCGCCTGTGCCTGCGGAAGCGTCCGGGGAAATCCGTCAAGCATGTAGCCTTTGTCCAGGTCAGGTTTGGACAGACGTTCCTCGACCACGCCGATGACCACGTCATCCGGAACCAGCTCGCCCTTATCCATATACGTTTTGGCCTTTAGGCCCATGGGAGTACCTTCCTTCAGCGCAGCCCTAAAGATGTCGCCGGTAGAAATCTGCGGCACTCCGACTCTTGCAATCAGCTTCTTGGCTTGTGTCCCTTTGCCTGATCCAGGTCCTCCCAACAGTACGATGCGCATGATACCTTCCTCTGTACGGGCGAAACGACTTAACGTCTCCCCTTGATCCGGCCCGTTCGGATAAACCCCTCATAGTGCCTCTGGATCATGTGAGTCTCAATCTGGGTCAACGTGTCCAAAGCCACACCCACGACGATGAGCAATGAGGTTCCTCCAAAATAAAAGGGCGCGTTAAACCGTGCAATCAGGATTGACGGGAGAACACACACTAACGATACGTAGATGGCTCCCCCCAATGTGATTCTGGTGAGTACCTTGTCGATGTACTGAGAGGTCTTTTTTCCCGGTCGAATTCCAGGAATATAACCTCCGTATTTCTTCATGTTATCCGCTACGTCCACCGGGTTAAACGTAACCGCCGTGTAAAAGTAGCAGAAAAAAACGATGAGAGCGACGTAGATAAGCTCGTAAACGCCGGTCGCCGGCATCAACCACGACGTTATGTACGTCAGCACCGGTATATTGAGAAACTGTGCAATGGTCGCAGGAAAGATGATCAGGGATGACGCAAATATCGGCGGGATGACGCCCGCCGTATTGACTTTCAAGGGCAGATGCGTACTCTGACCTCCGTACACTCGCCTCCCGACCACTCGCTTCGCGTACTGGACCGGGATCCTGCGCTGACCTCGCTCTACAAAGACGATGACGGCAATTACTCCCACCATGATTGCCAACAGCATCAACAGAATCAGAAAGCCCAGATCTCCAGTCTGTACCAACTGGACGGTGCTTCCCAGCGCGGAGGGCATCCGTGCTACAATACCGGCAAAGATGATCAGCGATATTCCGTTGCCTATCCCTCGCTCCGTTATCTGCTCGCCCAGCCACATGATGAACGCCGTGCCGGCAGTAAGCGTGATCATGGAGAGGATGACAAACGCCGGCTTGGAGATGTAGACCATGTTCTCCGTGTTTGCCAAGCCGATGCTAATCCCCATGCCCTGAATCAGTGACAGCACTACCGTACCATACCGAGTATACTGGGTAATCTTCTTCCGACCGGCTTCGCCTTCTTTCGAAAGGCGTTCCAGGTGCGGCACGACTACGGTGAGCAGTTGCAGAATGATCGATGCGCTGATGTACGGCATGATTCCCAGGGAGAAGACCGAGAAGTTCTCCATCGCTCCACCGGTGAACATGTCCACCACGCCGAACAGGGTCTGCTGGTACTTGCCAAAGAACTCTTTCAACGCTACCGTGTTTATGCCGGGTGTAGGTATGTGCACGCCTACACGATACACAAGCAGCATGAGGAGAGTGAAAATCACCCTACGCTTGAGTTCCGGAATCTTAGCTATGTTGCCGAAGGAACCTATCACGACGGGACTCTCCTAACAAACAAACCGGGATTGATCTTTACCGGGATCCGTGCCGGCATTGGTGATCCGCGCTTCACGAGTCTACCACGGACCCACCTGCCGCCTCTATCTTTGCGCGAGCGGCAGAGCTGACCCGGTCGAGTTTGATCGTATAGGCCGCCGTCACATCGCCGTTGGAAAGCAGCTTTATGGGACCTCGCCTTTTCACGATCCCTTTGTCCCGGAGCAGCTCGGATGTTATCTCCGTCTCCGTCTCCGTCTCCGTCTCCAGGCGAGTAAGATCCCTCAGGTTGATCACGTTATACCGGACTCGGAAAGGGTTCTTGAAGCCTTTCTTGGGAAGACGTCTCTGGAGCGGCATCTGCCCGCCCTCGAATCCGGGTGCAACCTTACCTCCGGAACGAGATTTCTGCCCCTTGTGTCCCTTTCCACAGGTCTTGCCAAGACCGGAGGACTCTCCGCGTCCGACCCGTCTCGGTTTCTTTTTCGCCGGAGGTCCACTTAGATCGGATAGATTCATGAATATCTCCACTCACCGGGGTTGTTCAGCCGGCAACTTCTTCCCACTCCACCAAGTGACTGACCTTGTCCACCATTCCCCGAATTTCAGGCGTATCATTCAGCACTCGGCTGGAATTCAGACGGGTCAGCCCCAGGCCTCTGACGGTTTCTCTCTGTGCCTTGGTAGACTTAATGGTGCTTTTCTTGAGCGTCACCTTAAGCATTGGTCTGCGCCTCCTCCGGGGCGGGCGTTTGCTCGTTGGAAGGGATCGCTTTACCGAGCTTTTTCAGAATCTGTCTCTGCGTCCGGAGGCCCTTCAATCCGTCGAAGGTCGCCTTGACCACATTGTGTGGATTATTCGTCCCAATGCACTTTGTCAAGATATCTCGAACTCCAACGGCCTCCATCACGGCGCGCACTGCGCCTCCGGCAATGACGCCTGTTCCTGAGCCTGCAGGCTTGAGAAACACCTTGGCAGCGCCGTAGCGCCCGGTTATCTCGTGGGGCACGCTTCCGTTAATAATCGGAACCTCGACCATTGACGCCTTGGCCCTCTCGACGCCCTTTCTGATGGCCTCGGGAACCTCGTTCGCCTTTCCCAGACCATAGCCGACACGCCCCTGTCCGTCGCCTACAACTACTACAGCGCTGAAGGAAAACCGTCTCCCGCCTTTGACGACTTTGGCGACACGACTCAAATGGACCACCCGGTCCTTCAGTTCTCCTTCCGCGGCCACATCGGATCTACTCAGCAAAGAGCGCTCCTTCCTTCAAGAAAGCTAGAAATCAAGTCCTCCCTCCCTTGCACCGTCGGCCAAAGCCTTAACCTTACCGTGGTACAAGTAGGGGCCCCTATCAAAGACAACTTGAACGATGTTCTTTTCCTTGGCGCGAGACGCCAGTCTCCTGCCCACCTCGCGCGCCGTATCCCTGTTGAAAGCTTCCCCGGGATTTCTACGAAATTCCTTATCCACGGTGGAAGCCTGTACCAACGTCACGCCGCCGACATCATCGACGATTTGTGCGTAAATATTCGTGTTTGAACGGAAAACCGTCAATCTGTGGCGACTGCGATTCTTCGCGATTTTTACTCGTACGCGAACCTTCTTCTTGTCCCTGACGGCGTTTTTCTTTGTATCTCTGGCCATTTTTTGGTTCCCTCTCCGCCATGCGCACACAAAGCGCTCGCCGGCCAACCCGAGGTCTACTTGGACCCGGCCTTTCCGACCTTGCGCCGTACCTGTTCACCCAAGTACCGGATTCCTTTGCCTCTATAAGGCTCGGGCTTGCGCACCCGCCTTATGCGTGCCGCCATCTCGCCGACTTGTTGCTTATCGATACCCCGAACATGGATAATCGTGTTCTTCTCGACCTCAACCGTCAACCCCTCAAGCAGGGGCAGAACCACCGGATTAGAAAAGCCCACGTTCAGAGTCAGCGAATCGGTCCCGGCTTCGGCTCGATAGCCCACGCCGACTATTTCCAGGGATTTGGTGAATCCCTCCGTGACTCCGGTAACCATGTTCTGGATCAGGCTGCGCATCAGACCGTGCATGGCCCGGCATTTTCGGTGATTCTCCAACGGAATCACTCTGACAGCCTCTTGCTCCACCTCCACGCCGACTCGACTCGAAATCGGCATGCTTAGGCTGCCCTTGGGGCCCTCCACGCTCAGCACAGGCGGTGAATACGTAACCTTCACCTTGTCCGGTATGGCCACTGGGGCCTTGCCTATTCTGGACATCAGTAACGCTCCTGCAATATTCCGCTTACCAGATGCTGCAAAGCACCTCGCCGCCGATGCGGCGACGCCGGGCCTCTCTGTCGGTCATGATTCCCTGGGACGTTGACAGAACAAGGATTCCTATGCCGCCGGCGCTCTTCAGATGGTGGTCATGACCTACGTAAACCCTTCGTCCAGGGGTAGAGACTCGAGCCAGACCTTCAATGATGCATATTGCATCTTCGTCGTAACGCAGAGTGAGTTTCAATATGCCCTGCTTGTTCTTCGCAGATCGTATCACCTTATACTTCTTGAGGTAACCTTCCTCTTTCAAAATCTGGGCGATTCCGATCTTGAGGTTGGATGCGGGCACCGTAAGCTGCTCCTTGCGAGCGTGCCTTCCGTTGCGAATGCGCGTTAACAGGTCCGCTATCGGGTCTGTCATGCTCATGTGAACTGTCTCCTACCAGCTGGATTTGACCATTCCAGGGACATTGCCCTTGAGAGCCTGTGTCCTCAGGCATATTCGACATAATTTGAACTTGCGGTAGTAGGCTCGAGGTCGCCCGCAAATCCCACACCGGTTGTACTGCCTAACGGCAAACTTCTGGGGCCTGGCGGCCTTGACCATCATCGATATTTTTGCCACGCTTCCTCCTTCCGGAACCAGTAGCTTACTTCCTGAACGGCATCCCCAGGCCTTCCAACAGTTGCCGGGCTTCCTCATCGGTTACGGCCGAAGTTACCAAGGTGATGTTCATACCCCGAATCTTGTCGATTTTGTCGTAATCGATCTCCGGAAAGATGATCTGTTCCTTAATCCCCATGGAGAAATTTCCACGACCATCGAAGCCGCGTGGATTTACGCCACGGAAATCGCGCACACGCGGAAGCGCTATGTTGATGAGCTTGTCGAGGAAGTGATACATGACATCTCTTCTGAGGGTGACCTTGCACCCGATCGTCATCCCTTCCCTAAGCTTGAACGATGCGATGGACTTCCGAGCCTTCCTCAATACCGGCCACTGCCCTGTTATCAAGGCCATTTCCTGCTGCGCGCTCTCGAGAACCTTCCCGTTTTGGATGGCTTCCCCAAGTCCCATGTTAACCACGATCTTCTGCAGGACCGGAATTTGCATGGTATTCTTGTACTTGAAGCGCTCGGTGAGCATCGGACCAACTGATTTTTGATAATATTCTTTTAACCGCGAGGCCATGACGCCCTTCCTTCTAACCGTCTACCTGCTCGTCACACTTCTTGCAATAGCGCACTCTGTCGCCATCGTCGAGAACCCGCATTCCGATCCTCGCCGGTTTAGAGCATTTGGGACAGACAAACATGAGCTTGGACAGTTTGATGGGTGCTTCCTTCTCAACGATGCCCCCCTGCTGACCGGTCTGACTACCGGCCTTCGTGTGGCGCTTCACGAAGTTAAGCCGCTCCACCAGGGCTGCATCCTTGTCTCTCAGGATTTTCAGGACCTTTCCCTGTCGGCCCTTCTCCTTGCCCGAAATCACCTTGACTTTGTCGTTCTTCTTAATCTTTGGCATGGCTAAAGAACCTCCGGCGCCAAGGACACTATCTTCATGAATCTCCTGGCCCTCAGCTCACGTGCCACCGGCCCGAATATTCGGGTTCCGATCGGCTCCATCTGATTATTGATCAGAACGGCCGAGTTGTCGTCGAACCTTATGGCCGACCCGTCGGGACGCCGAACCGCCCTGCGCGTTCGCACTACGACTGCTTTGTGGACCTCTCCCTTTTTTACCTTGGAGTTCGGAATGGCCTCCTTCACCGAAACGACCACCACATCGCCGACACTCGCGTACTTCCGTCTTGTGCCGCCCAAGACCTTAATGCAGAAGAGTTCCTTGGCCCCGGAGTTATCAGCCACGTCCATCCGGGACTGCTGCTGAATCATGATGCACCTCCGGGTAGTGCCGCTTCCTTAACTATTTTGCGAACTCGCCAGTTCTTGTGGCGGCTCAGCGGCTTTGTTTCCACAATCATCACTTGGTCGCCGATTCGACATCGGTTACCCTCATCGTGGGCCATAAACCGCTTCCGCCGGCGAACATACTTCTTGTACACCGGATGTATAACGGTTCGGCTGACCTCCACAACAACGGTCTTATCCATTTTGTTGCTGATAACGACGCCGGTGCGGATCTTACGTTGCTTCCGCTTATCAGAGGAGCTCGTCATTCAGACGCCCCCCTTTCTTTCATGATGGTCTTCACTCGGGCTATATCCCGGCGGAGCCTCTTGAGCCGATCTGTCTTTTCAAGTTGGCCTGTGGCATGCTTGAAGCGAAGGTTAAATTCCACTTCCCGAAATTCCTGTTCTTTCGCTGCAAGCTCATCCACAGAGAGATCCCTGAGCTCTTGGGCCTTCATAGCTACTCCTCACGAACGACAAAACGAGTCTTGATGGGCATTTTTCGAGCAGCAAGGCGAAAGGCTTCGCGCGCGACCTCCGCGGGGACGCCCTCCATCTCGTACATGATGCATCCCGGTTTCACCACTGCCACCCACTCTTCCGGCGCTCCCTTGCCTTTTCCCATTCGAGTCTCAGCAGGTTTCTTGGTGATGGGCTTGTCCGGAAAAACTCGAATCCAGATCTTTCCGCCCCTTTTCACGTGACGCGTCATGGCAACACGGCCGGCTTCGATCTGCCTGGCGGTTATCCAGCCGGGCGCCAACGCCATGAGGCCGTAATCCCCAAAGGATACCGAAGTTCCTCTAAGCGGGCGGCCTCTCATTCGGCCCTTTTGCCTTTTTCTGTATTTTACCTTCTTTGGCGCAAGCATCTCAACTCTCCCCGGAGCCGCTCCTAATCATTTCTCCCTTGAAGATCCAAACCTTAATGCCGATCACGCCGTAGGTCGTCGCGGCTTGGGCGAATCCATAGTCAATATCTGCCCGCAGGGTGTGCAGTGGAACGCGACCCTCACGGTACCATTCACGACGTGCCATTTCAGCTCCGCCCAAACGTCCTGCAGTGGCAATTCGGATCCCTTTGGCTCCTGATTTCAGTGCGCTCGAAACCGACTTCTTCATCGCCCTCCGGAAGGCTATTCTCCGCTCCAGCTGCTGAGCCACATTCTCCGCCACGAGTTGGGCGTCGATTTCCGGCTTCCGTATCTCCTTGATATCGACAATGACATCCTTATCCGTGATGCGGAGAATCTCACGTCGAAGCTTCTCAATCTCGCTGCCTTTAGGACCTATTACGATCCCCGGTCGGGCCGTGTGGATGATCAACCTGATCTTTCCCGCAGCTCTCTCGACCTCTATGCGCGAAATACTTGCTTGGGATAGTCGCTTCTTTATGAAATCACGAATCTTGAGATCTTCCAGCAGAAAGTCTCCGTAATCCTTTTGCGAATACCAGCGAGAATCCCAAGTTCGGGTTACTCCGAGTCTGAACCCGAGGGGATGTACCTTTTGTCCCAAGATAGCCCTCCTATGGGTGCGTCGAGGAGCCGATACGGACGCTCTTCACTGATCAGAGTATATCCGCCGGCGCCTCAATGGTAGAAAACTCTACTCTTCTTCCAGCGCTATATGAATGTGGCTGGATCTCTTCCGAATTCTTGTCGCCCTTCCCATGGCTCGGGGGCGCCAGCGCTTGGCCGTTGGGCCTTCATCGACCGTAATCGTGCTGACGTACAGCTTGTCTTCGTCCACCCCTGCCGATCGGGACGCGTTTTCAAGTGCGGACTGGAGCACTTTCTTAATGATGCCCGCGGCCTTTTGGGGTGTGAATTGCAGTCGGGCCAGCGCGTCGTCCACCGACATTCCCCGGATCAAATCCGCTACAAGCCGTGCCTTACGAGGTGCAACACGTGCATGTCTGAGCGTTGACACCCACTCCATTATCTTCTTCCTTTCTTGGCCTTTCGATCGCCCGCATGGCCGTGAAAGGTTCGTGTCGGCGAAAATTCTCCCAGCTTGTGACCGACCATGTTCTCCGTTACAAACACCGGGATGAACTTCTTGCCGTTGTGCACGGCGAAAGTGAGGCCCACCATTTCCGGAATGATGGTCGATCGTCTGGACCAGGTCTGTATCACTTTGCGGGATACCGTTTCCCGCGCTGTTTCTACCTTCTTGAGCAGATGACCGTCCACAAAAGGACCCTTATGAACCGAGCGGGGCATGGAATTCACTTCCTCCGTTTCACGATGAATTTGTCAGAGGCCTTGTTCTTCTTACGAGTCTTGTAACCCTTTGTGGGACGACCCCAGGGCGTCACCGGATGTCGGCCTCCCGACGTTCGGCCCTCGCCTCCACCGTGGGGATGGTCGACCGGGTTCATCACGACTCCACGGACCTTTGGACGCCGCCCGAGCAGTCGCGACCGACCCGCCCGTCCCAAAGAGATATTCTCGTGTTCCAGGTTGCCTAGCTGACCGACCGTGGCGCGACACCGATCCAAAACCATCCGGACCTCGCCCGACGGCAGCTTGATTTGCACGTACCCTTTTTCCTTGGCCATGAGCTGACCATAGGTGCCGGCGGATCGAATCATCTGCCCGCCCTTCCCTATCTTCATCTCAACATTGTGAACCATGGTGCCGAGAGGAATATTCTTCAACGGTAAGCAATTTCCCGGCCTGATGTCAACCTTGTCGCCTGCAATAATGGAGTCGCCGACTTTCAGGCCATTCGGCCACAGGATATAACTTTTCTCACCATCCGTATAGCTTATCAGAGCCAAGCGAGCACTTCGATTCGGGTCGTACTCGACGCTGACCACCTTGCCGGGCACATCGACCTTGTTTCTCTTGAAGTCGACCAGCCTCAGCAGCCTCTTGTGTCCGCCTCCGCGATGTCGTACGGTGATGCGTCCGGCATTGTTCCGGCCGCCTCTTTTCAGGATTCCCTTGGTCAGAGCCTTTGCCGGTTCCGCGGTACTCAGCTCCTCGAAAGTGAAGCCCGTCTTGAACCGGATACCCGGCGATGTCGGCTTGTATTTCTTTATACCCATGAGTCCAATCCTCGATGGAGTGTCCGCTTCAAAACTGAGTCAATCGAATTCTCAACAAGGCCGTCCGAATCTTCTAGACCCCTTCGAAGAAATCGACGCGATCTCCTTCTTTGAGCGTCACAATTGCCTTTTTCCAATTCTTTCGCCGTCCCATGAACCGCCCGAGCCGCTTACGTTTCCCCAGCCGATTCTGAGTGCGAACCGTCGTGACGGTGACCTTGAAGATCTTCTCCACCGCCTTCTTGATCTCGGGCTTGTTAGCCTTTGCATCAACCTCGAATACCAGCTGGTTATTCGCGTCCTTGAGGTCGGATCCCTTTTCGGTAACGACCGGCCTTCGGATGATCCTGTATTCGTCCTGCATCAGCTCAACCTCTCGTGAATCCTGGGAACCGCGTCCTTTAAGAGTACAACTCGCTCAAAACGCAGCAGGTCATATACGTTTAATCCATCCGTAGGCATGACCAGTACTCGATACAGGTTGCGCGAAGACCTCTGCAAAGACTCATCCTTGCCGGCGGTAATAAACAGAGTCTTGTCGTCATCGAGTCCCATGGCCTTCACTGTGTTTAGAAACAGTCGGGTCTTGGGTTCCTCAAGGTCGATTTTGTCCACCACCGTAAGCTGATTCGACTTCAGCTTCGAGCTCAGGACCGATTTCAGCGCGGCCTTCCTGACTTTTTTGGGCAGGGAGAAGGCATATGACCTAGGATGCGGCCCAAAGACCGTGCCGCCGCCGGTCCACAAAGGCGATCTGTTCGTGCCGGCTCTCGCCCTTCCGGTCCCTTTTTGCCGCCAAGGTTTCTTGCCGCCGCCTCTACAGTCACTGCGTGTCTTCGTGCTTGCCGTTCCGCGACGTCGCTTCGCCAACTGCCACACCACGACCCGCTGGACGAGCGTCTCTCGAATCTCGGCATTGAATACGCCATCGTCCAGTTCGATGGAGTCGACCTTGTCTCCGTTCTGGTTGATCACATCTACCGAAGCCATTACTTTTTCCTTATCAGGACAATCGAACCTCGGGACCCGGGAATCGGTCCTTTCAGAAAGATCAGGTTCTCATCGGCCCGTACTTCCAAAACCTGGACGGTCGGGGCGGTCACTCGGACACCGCCCATTCTTCCGGGCATCTTCTTACCCTTGAAGATGCGGGCGGGATAGGCACATTGGCCCACCGAGCCGGGAATCCTGTGCGACCGCGATCCGTGTGTGGCCCTGCCTCCACCGAAGTTCCATTTCTTGACAACGCCTGCGAAGCCCTTGCCTTTGCTGGTACCGACTACCTTTACCACTTCACCCGGGCTGAAGATGTCTGCACGGATCTCCTGCCCTATTTCCAATGCGCCTACATCGTCCGCGCTGAATTCCCTGAGCACCCTGAAGGGTTCAGTTCCGGCCTTCTCGAACTGCCCCAGTACGGGCTTTGTCACCTTGCTTTTCGCAGTCTCCCCGTAACCCAGTTGAACCTTCGACTGACCCTTCTTCCGGATCACCTTACAGGGGCCTGCCTGAACGACGGTTACTCCCATCGCCTGTCCGGACTCATCGAACAGCTGGACCATCCCTATCTTTTTTCCGATCATGCCTCCAACCATAACAGGCTCCTCTGGTTCATCTCCGGCGAAGACTTCTCTACGCCTTTATTTCTACATCCACACCGGGGGACAGGTCCAATTTCATCAGAGCATCCAGCGTTTGCTGCGTGGGTTCGAGGATGTCCAACAATCGCTTGTGAACCCTTATCTCGAACTGCTCCCGTGACTTCTTGTCGATATGAGGAGATCGTAGCACACAGTACTTGTGTATTTTCGTCGGAAGAGGTATCGGACCGGCGACCTTCGCACCCGTACGCCATGCCGTGTCAACAATCTCTGCGGCGGACTGATCCAAGAGCTTGTGATCGTAGGCCTTCAACCTGATCCTGATTTTGAGCGCTTGCATTTCCATTACAAAAAACCTCGTGCCGAGCAGCCGACTCTATTCGATAATGTCGGCGACAACGCCTGCACCGACTGTTCTTCCGCCTTCACGAATTGCGAAGCGAAGCTCTTTTTCCATGGCGATCGGGGTGATCAGATGGCCCTCCAGAGACACGTTGTCCCCGGGCATCACCATCTCGATCCCCTCCGGAAGCGTTATCACTCCCGTCACATCCGTGGTACGGAAATAGAACTGCGGACGGTACCCATTGAAAAACGGCGTGTGACGACCTCCTTCCTCTTTCGCAAGGATGTACGTCTCCGCCTTGAATTTCGTGTGCGGGGTTATGCTCCCCGGGGCGGCTACTACCTGCCCGCGCTCGACCTCTTCTCGCTTGATGCCCCGAAGAAGAAGACCAACATTGTCTCCCGCCTGTCCCGAATCCAACACCTTACGGAACATCTCCACGCCGGTGCACACCGTCTTTCGGGTCTCGCGGATTCCTACTATCTCCACTTCCTCGCCAACCTTGATCTGACCCCGCTCCACTCGACCCGTTACCACCGTGCCCCGTCCCGATATGCTGAACACGTCCTCCACGGGCATCAGAAACGGCTTGTCTACGTCTCGCTCAGGTACCGGAATATACGAATCCACCGCATCCATCAACTCCATTATGCACGCCGTGTCGGGATCCGCAGGATCACCGGACTCCAGCGCCTTCAGGGCACTACCTCGCACGATCGGGATGTCGTCACCGGGAAAATCATACGAACTCAACAACTCGCGAAGCTCCAACTCCACCAATTCGATCAGTTCCGGGTCGTCCACCATGTCCGTCTTGTTCAAAAATACCACTATATACGGCACTCCCACCTGACGTGCCAACAGTATGTGCTCCCGCGTCTGAGGCATCGGACCGTCGTTCGCTCCCACTACCAGGATCGCTCCGTCCATCTGCGCAGCACCCGTTATCATGTTCTTGATGTAGTCCGCATGTCCCGGACAATCAACGTGTGCATAATGCCGATTGTCGGTCTGATACTCCACGTGCGCCGTGGCTATCGTGATTCCGCGCTCCTTCTCCTCCGGAGCCTTGTCGATCTCCTCGAACGGGACATACTCAGCCTGGCCCTTCTTGGCCAATGTCTTGGTTATCGCCGCCGTCAGGGTAGTCTTACCGTGATCGATGTGACCTATGGTTCCAACGTTCACGTGAGGCTTTGTACGCTCAAACTTCGCCTTGCCCATGGGCTCCTCCAGATTTCTTAAACTGTTCGACCACCTTTTCCGTAACGGATTGCGGCGCCGGTTCGTAGTGTGAAAATCTCATGGTAAACGATGCGCGTCCTTGCGTAAGGCTTCTCAAATCAGTTGCATAGCCGAACATACGCGCCAGGGGTACTCTGACACCCACTGTCTGAATGCCTGCGCGGCTTTCCATGCCGAGGATCTTCCCGCGACGCGCGGTGAGGTCCCCGAGGACATCGCCAAGAAACTCCCCGGGAACGACCACTTCGACATCCATGATCGGTTCCAGGAGTGCGGCAGCTCCTTTTTCACATGCCCGCTTGAAAGCCATGAAGCCTGCCGTCCTGAATGCCATTTCCGAAGAATCCACCTCGTGGTGCTTGCCGTCAACCAGTGTGACTTTGATGTCCACTACCGGGCAGCCGGCGAGGACTCCGGATTCCATGGCCGCTCGAATGCCTTGTTCCACCGGTTTGATATACTCCTTGGGAATCGCTCCGCCGGTAATCTTGTCGACGAACTCCAGTCCGATTCCTCTCTCGGTGGGCTCTACTTCCATCACAACGTGCGCGAATTGGCCCTTGCCCCCGGTTTGTTTTACGTGCCGGTAGTCGATCTTGGATGATTTTGTCAGGGCCTCTCGAAACGCCACCTGAGGGGCTCCCACATTGGCCTCGATTCCAAATTCTCTGATCAGGCGATCCGCCACGACATCCAGGTGCAATTCACCCATCCCGGAGAGTATCGTCTCGCCGGTGTCCTGATCAATCCGGACTCTCAGTGATGGGTCTTCCCGGAGCAGCCTTCCCAGCGCTCGTGACAGCTTCTCCACCTCGTCTCGAGCTTTCGGTGCCAAGGCTACGGAAATGACCGGCTCGGGAAACTCCATGGACTCAAGTACGACGGGATGGTCGGCGTCGGCAAGAGTGTCGCCTGTTCTGGTGTGCTTCAGTCCCAGTGCCGCAACGATATCCCCGGCGCTCGCTTCCTTGATTTCCTCTCTCTGGTCCGCGTGCATCTTAAGCAAGCGACCGATTCGCTCTTTTCTCTGATTGTTTGCGTTGTAGGAAAACGACCCTGCGGCGAGTTTGCCCGAGTATATTCTCAGAAACGTCAGATTCCCGGTGTACGGATCGTTCATCACTTTGAAGGCCAAGGCGGTGAACGGCCCATCCACTGTCCGTTCGACCTGGCGGCCATTGGCATCCTTACCCTGTATGGGCGGAACCTCAACGGGGGAGGGGAGAAACTCCACTACCGCGTCCAGTAACTGCTGTATCCCCTTGTTCTTGAAGGCCGCGCCAATAAGCACGGGCGTGATCTTCAGATCGACCGTCCCTTTGCGGATCGTACTGTACAGCCGTTCCGCCGGTATGTCCGTATCGCCTTCCAGATAGCTTTCCAAAAGGCCGTCATCCAATTCGCATACGGTTTCGACAAGTCGTTCCCTGGCCAGGCCGGCTTCGTTCGCCAGATCTTCCGGGCATTCCGAGACTGTGAACGTCATCCCCATGGAATCTTCGTCGAACACGATGGACTTCATGGTGATGAGATCGACAATCCCCCGGAAAGCCTCCTCGGTTCCGATGGGAATCTGAAGGAGAATGGGGTTTGTTTGAAGTCTCGTTTTCATCATATCGATCACTCTCAAATGATCTGCTCCCGACCGGTCCATCTTATTTATGAAGGCTATCCTGGGAATACGATAGCGATCCGCCTGTTTCCATACCGTTTCGGATTGCGGTTCCACTCCGCCCACGGCACAGAAAACAGCGACGGCTCCATCCAGCACCCTCAACGAGCGTTCGACTTCAATGGTGAAGTCCACATGGCCCGGGGTGTCGATTAGGTTGATTCTGTGCTCTCTCCATGCGCAAGTAGTGGCTGCGGAGGTTATGGTGATTCCCCGTTCCTGCTCTTGTTCCATCCAGTCCATGACTGCATTGCCGTCATGGACTTCTCCGAGTTTGTGCGAAACTCCCGTGTAGAAGAGTATCCGTTCGGTGGTGGTAGTCTTGCCCGCGTCTATGTGGGCCATGATTCCGATATTTCGTGTGCGCGCCAGCGCGTCACTTTTCATCAGCACGGTCTCTCCGGAATCACTACCACCGGTAATGCGCGAACGCCTTGTTGGCCTCCGCCATTTTGTGGGTGTCCTCTTTCTTCTTGACGGTGCTTCCCTTGTTGGAAGCCGCATCGAGAAACTCTGCAGCGAGCTTCTCTTTCATGCTCTTCTCGCCACGCCCCCGGGCATATTGAATCAACCATCGGATGGCAAGGGCTTGGCGTCTTTCCGGTCTGATTTCTACGGGAACCTGGTATGTGCTGCCTCCGACACGTCGTGAGCGCACCTCCAACACAGGTTTCACGTTTTCCACTGCCCGCTCGAATATTTTCAGAGGCTCGTCACTGCCCTTCTTGGCAATAATGTCGAAGGCGTCGTAGAGAATGCTCTCAGCGATGGACTTTTTACCGTCCCACATAATGCCGTGAATGAACTTGGACACGAGCTTGCTGTGATACTTCGGATCGGGTAAAACGTCCCTCTTGGGTACCTTCCCTTTTCTAGGCATCGAATTCCACTCCAGGTTGTGCCTTGCACCGTATTGTTTCGTCCGGCATCAGAACGGGCTGCGCCGGGCAGCTTCCAGGATGGCTTGGTCCAAAAGGCCGGCTGACTGATCGCGTCGCCTGAACCTTTTATTTTCAGTTCCCTTCTGAACCAACCCCGTCGCTATTGACGGTTTACCCGGACCCGTTAGCTATGGACCCACTGATCATTCAGTTCGGAGTTTCCGAGAATCTTCTCGTGCCCCGCATGCCGTACAATTGGCGGAACCCCACCGGTAAAGTCGGCACGGATTACTTCGGTCTCTTCGTCCCGTATTTTGATCTACCTTGCTTACGGTCCTGAACTCCGTAAGCGTCCTGAGCGCCTCTGATTATATGGTACCTGACGCCGGGCAAATCCTTCACACGTCCGCCACGGATCAAGACAACCGAGTGCTCTTGTAGGTTGTGACCGATACCGGGAATGTAGGAGGTGACTTCATATCCGTTTGTGAGACGAACCCTGGCAACCTTTCTCAACGCTGAGTTTGGTTTCTTGGGCGTGGTCGTATAGACTCTCACACAGACACCCCGTCGCTGGGGGCAGTTGGTCAGTGCGGGAGCGGAAGTTTTCTTCCGTGGTCTCGTGCGTCCTTTTCTGACCAGCTGGTTAATTGTGGGCATACACCAAAACCTCCAAACATGTATCCAAACAGTATGCGCAAACAGGCATCATCCTGTCAACTCTTTTTTTCACATCCACGCGCTTTCCCTGGGCGTTACATCTCTCCACTCACTCATCGCTCGCTATGGGCGGCCCTCCGGCCACAGGCAATGCAGGTGGACAATTTCGCAGGACTCTTATGCCGATGATCGGGTCCCGCCGGCGCACATGCTCTTCTGAACATGCATGTAAAGCTGTTAACAAGCCGCAACGAATCATGAAAGTCCTCTGCCCTGCCGGGCCTTCGCCTCGGAGGGGAGGCTTCCGGGAATGAGGAACCCGGAACGTGGAATCCACGCGTCATCCGCTACACGGCCGAAATGCGGGACCGTATTTGTGAAACCGTCCGCCAAGACCCCACAATCAGCCACAATTGGAGGCAAGGCTGCGGAGCAGCTGATACGACGCACGCACGTTGTCTTCCGGCGGACGCGCCCCCCCCTACTCCGCGGCCCTGTGTGGCTTCTTTCGTAGGTCATCACACTACGCGCTGGCCGGAACGGTATCGGTGCGGGCCTGTGTTTCCCGTCGGCCCCGACGAACCTCCCGGTCTTCCTCTTCATCCATTTCACCGTGCTTCAGCTTGAGATCCTTGTAACGGCTCAGGCCTGTACCCGCCGGTATCAGTCTCCCCATGATCACGTTTTCCTTCAGCCCGCGCAGGTAGTCTATTTTCCCTGAGATCGAGGCTTCCGTCAGAACCTTGGTCGTCTCCTGGAAGCTGGCGGCACTGATGAATGAATCCGTGGATAGAGAGGCTTTGGTAATGCCCAGGAGTAGGGGTTCTCCGACCGCCGGCGATCCTCCCGCCTGCATGACTCGGTTGTTCGCGTCCTCAAAAACTGATCGCTCGATCTGTTCACCCACTAGGAAATCGGTGTCGCCGACCTCCTTGACGCGCACGCGTCGAAGCATCTGCCTGACAATCACTTCAATGTGTTTGTCGTTGATCTTGACACCCTGCAGCCGATAGACCTCCTGCACCTCGTCGACCAGGTATTTGGCCAGGTCTTTCTCGCCCTTGATGCCGAGAAGGTCGTGAGGGTTGGTGGATCCTTCCATCAGCGCCTCTCCGGCCTGTACCCAGTCTCCCGAGTGCACGGTAATGTGCTTGCCCTTGGGGATCAGGTACTCCTTGGGATCACCGACCTCCGGGGTTACAACGACCTTGCGTTTACCCTTGGTATCCTTGCCGAAGCTTACGAGACCGTCGATTTCCGAGATGATGGCGAATTCCTTTGGCTTGCGCGCTTCGAACAGCTCGGCAACTCTCGGGAGTCCCCCGGTGATATCTTTTGTTTTGGTGGTTTCACGAGGAATCTTGGCAATGACATCACCGGCGTGAACTTCATCGCCTTCTTTGGCCATGATGTTAGAGCCCACGGGGAGAAGGTATCGAGCCTCGGAATCCCCGATCTTGATGGTCCGGCCGTTGGCGTCTTTTATGGAGACGCGCGGTCGAATCTCAGCGTCTTTGTCCCTATATTCGACGATGACCTTTCGGGACAGACCGGTGACCTCATCGACCTGCTCATTCATCGTAAGGCCTTCAATGACGTCGCCGAACTTCACCCTTCCGGTGACTTCGGTTATGATCGGGATCGTATAGGGGTCCCATTCCGCCAAGAGTGTCTCTCGGTTGACGGGTTCACCGTTGCCGACTCGCAGTTTGGCGCCGTAGATGAGCTTGTTTCGCTCTCGTTCTCGGCCTTTCTCATCCGTAACCGCAATCGAACCGTTTCGATTCATTACGATCTCCTCACCATCCCTATTGCTGACGGTCTTGAGCTCGAAAAATCGAATGCGGCCTTCATTACGTGAGAACAGCTGTGAGGAACTGGATCCCAACCATTCCAAGAGGACCTGTCCTTCCGACTCGATCACATCCCCTTCCTGCACCTTCACGTTCATGTAGTCCAGGACCGGGTAACGCTCGAAGAGTCGAAAGGTGATCTTCCCTCCTTTTGTTTTGCCGAGTTGGAAGATTCCGCCCCGCCTTTCGGGTTCCAGCATGCGTGTGGAGCCCTTTGAGATTTCGTAGATAAAAGAATGGGGTGAAACTCGATCGCCATGTCTCACCGTAAACCGGTATCCGTCGGGAATCTTGAATTTCGTTCTGTTTCCTTCATCATCCTGCAGACTGTAGGACTTCCTATCCAAGGATATTTCGATGTTACCCCCGATGTTCTCGCCTTCATCGAGTTGATGATCGGGACCCTCGAACAGAAAGGAGTTCTCCCTCAACGTCTGCCCGTCTTCGACCAACCACCTCGTCACTTCCGATTCGTCCAGCTCGAAATCCTGTGCGACTATGATCGCCTTTGTTTTGTCCTTTTCCTTTTCGAAGGCGACCTTTCCCTTCTTACGAGCGGAGATGATGTTCCGTTTGAGTGAGGCGGTTCCTCCGATGTGGAAGGTCCGCATAGTCAGCTGAGTTCCCGGCTCTCCGATGGACTGGGCGGCAATGATGCCCACAGCTTCCCCGATGTTCACCATCCTGCCGTGCGCCAAATCGCGGCCGTAGCAGGAACTGCAAACCCCTCGTCGCGACTGGCAGGTGAGCACCGACCGGATCTTCACCCTGTCTATACCGGCATCCTGAATGCGGTCCTTGTGCTCCTCCTTGATTTCCTCATTCGCACCGACGATGATCTCGCCGGTGAATGGGTGCTCGATATCCTCCAGCGCAACGCGTCCGAGAATTCGATCCGCAACGTGTTCAATGATTTCCCCGCCTTCTTCGAGCGAGGCCATCTCGATGCCGTCAAGGGTGCCGCAGTCTATTTCAAAGATAATCGCGTCCTGAGCCACGTCGACCAGTCGACGGGTCAAGTACCCCGAATTAGCGGTTTTGAGCGCGGTATCCGCGAGACCTTTTCGTGCGCCGTGGGTGGAGATGAAGTATTGGAGCACGGTCAAGCCTTCTCGGAAATTTGCCTCGATGGGAGTTTCTATGATTTCTCCGGTCGGCTTGGCCATAAGGCCGCGCATTCCCGCCAACTGTCGGATCTGCTGGGTGCTTCCTCGCGCCCCGGAGTCGGCCATCATGTAGATGGGGTTAAAACTCTCCGCTTTTTTCTCGGACCCGTCTGCCAGGGTAACTGTCATGGTTCTCAGACCGCTCATCATGCGTTCCGAGATATCCTCATTGGCCCTGGCCCAAATGTCGATAACCTTGTTGTAACGTTCGCCGTCCGTTATGAGACCCTCTTTGTACTGATTTTGAATCTCGAGCACCTCAGCTCGGGCCTTTTCTATAATTGCCTTCTTGGACTCGGGTATGTTCATGTCATCGACACAGATGGACAGACCCGCCTTGGTGGCATAGTAATACCCAAGGTCCTTGAGCCTGTCCGCGAGGATGACGGTCTCTTTGTCGCCGCATCTTCTGTACGCCTCGTCGATGAGGTTGGCCAGCTCTTTCTTCTTCATGACCTTGTTGATGAAGGCAAAGGGAATTTGTTCAGGGACTATCTCACGCAGCAAAACCCGACCCACGGTAGTAGCGATCTTGTCATTCGCGTCCCGTAAGAGGATCTTCTCGTGCAGGTCCACGACTCCGGCGTCATAGGCCACGCGAACTTCCGAGGAATCGGCAAAAATCCTTAGAGCCTTGTCCAACTCAGGGTCCACGGATTCCCGGGTCAGGTAGTAAAGCCCCAGCACGATGTCCTGCGTGGGAACGATAATCGGTTTTCCGTGGGCGGGTGAAAGGATGTTGTTGGTGCTCATCATCAACACCCGTGCCTCAACTTGGGCCTCTACCGACAGGGGTACGTGAACGGCCATCTGGTCGCCGTCGAAGTCGGCGTTAAAAGCAGTACAAACCAACGGATGCAGCTGAATCGCCTTGCCTTCTATGAGTACCGGCTCAAAGGCTTGTATTCCCAGCCTATGGAGGGTGGGTGCTCGGTTGAGCAGGACGGGATACTCCTTGACGACGTCTTCGAGGATGTCCCACACCTCCGGCGTTTCCTTTTCCACAAGCTTCTTCGCGCTCTTGATGGTGGTGATGTAGCCTCTCTCTTCCAACTTGTTGTAAATGAAAGGTTTGAAGAGCTCCAACGCCATTCGCTTGGGAAGTCCGCACTGGTGAAGCCGGAGATCGGGCCCCACGACGATCACCGATCTTCCGGAATAGTCGACGCGCTTGCCCAGCAGGTTCTGACGGAAGCGTCCCTGCTTTCCTTTGAGCATGTCGGATAAGGATTTCAACGGTCTCTTGTTGGGACCGGTGATCACCCTGCCTCGCCGTCCGTTATCGAAGAGAACGTCAACCGCTTCCTGGAGCATGCGCTTCTCATTACGCAGGATGATTTCCGGCGCGTTGAGTTCCTTGAGCCTCTTGAGACGGTTGTTGCGGTTGATCACCCGTCGATACAAGTCATTCAGATCCGACGTTGCGAATCGACCTCCGTCGAGCGGCACGAGGGGCCTCAGGTCCGGCGGAATAACGGGAATTGTGGTAAGAATCATCCACGCGGGATTCTGCCACTGTCTGAATTTGCCCAGACTTGCCGGCGGAATAAGTCTTGATCGGGATAGCCTGTCGGTAATGTTGTTTATTTCCACAAACGCCAGTTGCTTTCTGGCTTCCCAATCCTGAGTTTCTTCCCATTTAACTTGAAGCTCTCGTGCGAATTGCAGAATCTCGGCAAGGAAGATGCCCATTTCACTTTCCGGATCGGTGCTCTCGTAGATTTGTTGCACTTCCGCGACCAGCGCTTCCGGGTCAATACCTTTGAGGGACTCCAGGACTCTCAGACGCTTGGCAAGTTTCTTACGCTTTGCTTCGGACGCCGACACTTTCATGTCTTCTCGGAGTCTGACACTCTCCGTTACCAGATCAAGCGACTCCAGCATGTCACGTACAGCCTCACCGCCCATGTACGCCTCGAAGGAATCTGCGCCGTACTGGTCCAGGGTCTTACGGTACGTTTCCTCGTTGACGAGTGTCCCTACTTCCAAATCCGTGGTCCCTGCATTCACGACCAGGAACGACTCAAAATAGAGAACTCGTTCCACCTCCTTCAACGTGAGGTCCAGCAAGGTCCCAATTCTGCTGGGAAGACTTTTCAGGAACCATATGTGGGCCACCGGAGTGGCGAGTTCGATATGCCCCATCCGTTCGCGCCGCACCTTAGACTGAATGACCTCGACACCGCATTTCTCGCAAATGGTGCCGCGGTGTTTCATTCGTTTGTATTTTCCACAATTGCACTCGTAGTCTTTCACCGGTCCGAAAATCTTCGCGCAGAACAACCCATCACGTTCCGGCTTGAAGGTTCGATAATTGATGGTCTCGGGTTTCTTCACTTCACCGTGAGACCAGGAGCGGATTTTCTCCGGTGATGCCAGAGAGATTTTCACGGCATTGAAATTAACTGGATCTTTGGGCTTCTCGAAAAAACTGTAATAGATGTCTTCCAAGGCTTCCCTCCTTAAGTGAGGATTGGAGCTGCGAGGGATGACTCGGGCCGGTCTGAAGCCGGGCCGGGTCCGTTTTTTCACTATGCTTTCAGCCGGGGTCGGTCTTTGTCGACCCCGGCGGTCTTGTTCTTGTGATTGCTATGAGCCCACGTTCATTGTCTTCTTTGGTTCCGAGCACCTGTATGGATCGAGCAATCGTACGCATCAACAAGGCGCGGCAAGAGGCTCTCCTTCCAGGAGTTCCACGTCAAGACCGAGAGATTTGATCTCCTTCACCAGAACATTGAACGATTCCGGCAGACCGGGCTCAAGTACATTGGTACCTTTCACGATGCTCTCATACATTCTCGTACGACCCGTGACGTCGTCGGATTTGACGGTAAGGAACTCTTGCAGAGAGTATGCCGCACCGTAGGACTCCATGGCCCATACTTCCATTTCTCCCAGTCTCTGACCTCCGAATTGGGCCTTTCCTCCCAGAGGCTGTTGAGTGACGAGCGAATAGGGACCAATTGCACGAGCATGGATCTTATCGTCGACCAGATGATGCAGTTTCATCATGTAAATAACGCCCACCGTAACGCTCGTGTCGAAAGGTTCACCGCTCCGGCCGTCGTACAACTGTGTCTGACCCTTGGCCGGAAGCCCCGCGGTCTCAAGCATTGACTTGATCTCACTCTCCCGGGCTCCGTCAAATACGGGGGTAGCTATGGGGACCCCCGCGGAGAGTGCCCCTACAAACCTTTTCAGTTGGTCCTCATCCATGTCCTCAATCAGTTTATGGACCCTCTTCCTCCGGTCCGGTTCGTAGGAATCAAATATCTGGAACAACCTCTCGCGAAGCTTATCCGTGGAGAAATGCGCGCCGATCATCCGGTCGAGGACTTCTCCTAGTCCACGAGCAGCCCAACCGAGGTGAGTCTCAAGAACCTGCCCGACGTTCATTCTGGAGGGCACACCGAGAGGATTCAGAACGATTTCGACCGGGGTGCCGTCTTCAAAGTAGGGCATATCCTCTTCGGGCAGAATTCTTGACAAGACGCCCTTGTTTCCGTGTCGTCCCGCCATCTTGTCGCCAACGGACAGCTTACGCTTGATGGCAATGTACGTCTTGACGAGTTTGATGACCCCCGGAGGGAGTTCGTCGCCCTTCTTGAGGCGGCTGATCCTCTCATCGTAGTGCATTTTCCAGAAGTGCTTCTGATCGCCGAGTCGCTCCAGTATTCTCACCACTTCGTCCTCTGTGGTGGGATCCCCCTTGAGGGAAAGGTCTCGAAGCAACTCGAGCGGAACCGATTCCATGACTTCGTTGGAAACGGCATCACCTTTCTTGATATAGAGTTTCCCGGTCATCGGATCCGAAAGGTTTGAAGCCGCAACCTTCTCGACGAGCATACCCCGGATTCTCTCCCGAGCCCCCTCTTCTACGATACGCATCTCATCGTCACGGTCTTTGGTAAGTTTAGCGATTTCTTCGTTCTCGATGGAAATGGTCCTGCTGTCCTTATCCGTTCCTTTCCGGGAGAAGATGCGCGCACCGATAACCGTTCCTTCGACGCCCGGGGGAACTCTCAACGAGGAATCCCTCACATCTCCGGCTTTTTCTCCGAAGATTGCTCTGAGGAGTTTCTCTTCGGGGCTCAGCTGATTCTCTCCTTTGGGGGTAATCTTGCCCACAAGGATGTCGCCCGGTTTAACTTCCGCTCCGATGCGGATGACTCCCGACTCGTCAAGGTTGCGCAGGGCTTCTTCACCGACATTGGGAATGTCCCGGGTAATTTCCTCTTTGCCGAGCTTGGTATCCCGTGCCATTACCTCGAATTCCTCAATGTGGATTGATGTGAAGATGTCTTCCTTCACGATCTTTTCGCTGACGAGTATGGAATCCTCGTAATTGTAACCGCCCCATGCCATGAACGCCACGAGCACATTCCTACCGAGGGCGAGTTCTCCCTTGTCTGTTGCGGGTCCGTCTGAGATCACCTGCCCCTTGACCACATGCTGCCCCCTCTTGACTATGGGCCGTTGGTTGATGCAGGTGTTCTGGTTGGATCGCTGATATTTGATCAGATTATATATGTCCACACCGGGGTCGAGATCGCCCTCACCGAGTTCTGAAGCTTTCACGACGATCCTTGTAGCATCTACGGAATCAACCACCCCGTCCCGTTTGGCCACAACGGTGACCCCCGAGTCCGTGGCGACGACCATTTCCATTCCCGTTCCCACCAGGGGGGCCTGGGTTGTAAGCAGGGGCACCGCCTGGCGCTGCATGTTTGACCCCATGAGGGCTCGGTTGGCGTCATCATTTTCAAGGAACGGTATCAGCGAAGCCGCCACTGAAACGAGCTGGTTTGGCGAGACGTCCATGAGGTCCGGGTCGTGCTTGCTCACCATAGCGTACTCGCCTTCCCTATGACGAACCGAGACAAGGTCCGACTCCAGACAACCGTCGTCGCCGATAATCGCGTTCGCCTGGACGATCACGTGGCCTTCCTCGTCCAAAGCGGTAAGGAATCGTATCTCTTCCCCAACCCTAGTATCAGAGACCGGGCGATAGGGAGTCTCGATGAAGCCGAATTCGTTGACTCGAGCGTAGGTAGACAGTGAGACGATCAGACCGATGTTCGGGCCTTCCGGGGTCTCAATGGGGCAAATCCGACCATAATGAGTCGGGTGCACGTCCCGTACTTCGAAGCCGGCCCGTTCTCGGGTCAGACCGCCCGGTCCGAGAGCCGAGAGTCTTCTCTTGTGGGTTATTTCGCTCAGCGGATTGGTCTGGTCCATGAACTGCGAGAGTTGCGAAGAGCCGAAAAACTCTTTGACCACCGCGGTTACCGGCTTGGCATTGATCAGGTCGTGAGGCATCAGAGTCTCGACGTCCTGCAGGCTCATCCTCTCTTTGATGGCGCGCTCCATGCGGACGAGGCCGATTCTGTACTGGTTCTCCAGCAGTTCTCCCACCGACCTGACCCGTCGATTTCCCATGTGGTCGATGTCGTCTATGTCCCTACCGGGCCTCCCCTCTTTGAGTTCCAGCAAGTACTTGACCGAGAGCATGATATCTTCCGGCCTCAGCGTCCGTAACGTCAGCGGCGCCTCGTCCTCCCGGATGGCGAGCTTTCGGTTGAGCTTCAGACGGCCCACACGAGAAAGATCGTAATACTCGGTTTTAAAGAAGAGGTTGCTGAAAAATGTCTTGCTGATTTCAACGGTTGCCGGGTTGGAGGGTCTGAGTCTCCTGTAGATCTCGATCTGAGCATTAAGGTTTTCGTTACTCGTCGGATCGTCGGTCACCTGTTTGCGATAGTCCTCGATGACACGGCTCGGTCTGTCGTCGATTTTGTCCTCGAGCAGCGTGTCCCTAAGGGCTGAGGAAACAATCCGCTCCTCGATGAAGAGACAGTCGAAACTCAGGATGCCCCGGGCGGTCAGATCCTCAATGAAGGCCTCCACTTCATCGGGCATGATCTCCTTGTTGCACTGTGCGACCACTTCGCCGGTATTCTCATCGATTATGTCGTGGGCAAGGACCTTGCCCGTGAGTTCCTCCCTGCTCATGGCAAGCGGAGCGATCTGCCTGTCTGCAAGGCGTTTCAGTGCGGCTCGCGTAATTTTCTTGTTCTTTCGGACCAGTACGTCTTCGCTACCCTCCACGAGAACGTCGGTGGGAGCGGCTGTTCCGATGAGGAGTTTCAGATTGACTTTTCGACTCAACCCATCACGGCCGATGATAACCGTCTGACGATCATAGAAATAATTGAGAATCTGTTCGCTGGAGAATCCCAGAGCCTTGAGAAAAACCGTTACATGCAGCTTTCGCCTGCGATCGATACGTACGTACAGCCGGTCTTTTGGATCGAATTCGAAATCTATCCAGGAGCCGCGCAACGGGATGATTCGCGCGGAATACAGGAGTTTTCCACTCGCATGGGTCTTGCCCTTATCATGATCGAAGAAGATCCCCGGCGAGCGGTGAAGCTGTGATACAATAACACGTTCGGTACCGTTTATGATAAAGGTACCGTTTTCCGTCATGATGGGGATTTCCCCGAAATAGACTTCCTGCTCCTTGACGTCCCTGATGGTCCGGGAACCGGTATCCGGATCCACATCCCACACGATCAGTTGAACCGTGATTTTCAGTGGAACGGCATACGTTACGCCTTTCTGGAGGCACTCCTCCACGTTGTATTTCTCTTCTCCGAGCGTGTATCGAATAAACTCCAGCGACGCAGTGTCGGAGAAATCCTTGATCGGAAATACGGATCGAAAGACACCCTGCAATCCGCAGTCTTCACGCTCTTCCGGCGGCACGTCCGCTTGGAGAAACCGGTCGTAGGACTGCTTCTGAATTTCAATTAGATTTGGGATACCGGCAATTTGCGGTATTCGGGCAAAATTCTTCCTGAGCCTCTGCGAGTGCACGGAAAAATGACTCATTTTCTCCCTCTGGTTTTCTCGGTGATCTCAAAAGGGGGGTGCGCCGGGAGGTGTTCCGGTATGACGGCGCGCCGGTAGGCCCATTTACGGACCTCCGGCGCTACCGTCTTATTTTGGCGATTCAGGCGACTGCTCAGGCGATCTCCACTGTGGCTCCGACCTCTTCCAAAGCGGCCTTAGCTTTCTCCGCATCTTCCTTGGAGACTGCTTCTTTCACCGGCTTGGGAACACCTTCCACCAATTCTTTGGCTTCCTTGAGACCCAGGTCCGTCAATGATCGAACCACCTTGATGACCTGGATTTTCTTGTCACCGAAATCCTTCAAGATCACATCGAATTCGGTTTTTTCCTCAGCCGGGGCTGCTTCTCCACCAGCCGCCACTGCACCACCGGCAGCAACAGCCACGGGCGCCGCCGCAGAGACCCCGAACTCCTCTTCCAACTCTTTTACCAGCTTGCTTAACTCCAGAACCGACATATTACGGATGAATTCTTTGACATCATCCTTCGTGACTTCAGCCATCTTATCCTCCTCAGATTCGTTGTTCCTTAACCGCATAACCAGAGGACGGTCATCCCTGCACTCAGCTTGAAGCCGGTTCGGCAGAGGTCGTCTTCTGCTCCTCAATTGCCTTGAGCACAGTCAGAAATGACCGCGGAACTGCAGCCAACGTGCCGACAAAGGCGCTGACCGGAGCCATGGCGGTCCCGAGAAATATGCCCAGAAGCTGTTCTTTCGATGGGAGCTTGGAGAGTGCTTCCACCTCGGAAGGTTCCACCTTCTTGCCGCCAAGCACGCCGCAGACGACCTCAAACTTCGGATGGGTCTTGGCAAAACCAACCAGGACTTTTGCCAACGTAGGAACCGTGTCCTCTTCCGGCGTCCAGGCCGCTGCACGAGTTCCCACGACGTCATCCTCCAGTACCGCCACGTCCGTGTCCTTGTAGGCCAGCCGTACCAGGGTATTCTTGAGGACTTTGAACTTCACGCCGTGAGGTCTTAGCTCGCGCCTCAAGGCGTTCATGTCTTCAACGCTCAAGCCTTTGTAATCGGCTAGAAACAGTCCGCCGATATCCTGGAATTGCTCGCGGAACCACTCCACTTGCTTCGCTTTTTCTTCTCTGGTCAACTTAGGATTGCCCCCTTTCAGTCGGAGAAAAAGCGTCGAATCGAGGGGATAAGGGTAGAAGTCTCGTATATCACCTCTTTCCGGCCCGTCTCGGCTGGCCTCGATTAAGCGCCTTCCGGCACGCCTGCTGTCTCCGACATGGCCATAAGAATAGTCGTTATTTGGTATTTGTACGCATTTTCAAGTATTCCGTACCTCACCTGCGAATGAACGATGGTTCGGTCTATTTCATAAGTGTTCTCATCTCTTGGGGGTCCAGTTTCACGCCCGGTCCCATCGTGGTAGAAACCGACACCCCTTTGAGGTAGACTCCTTTGGACGAAGAAGGTTTCAGCCTGATGATGCTTTCCATAACCGTTTTCAGGTTCTCGGCAAGTTTCTCGCTACCGAAGGAAACCTTTCCGACGGGCACGTGAACGATTCCGGCTTTTTCCACCCGGAACTCCACCTTGCCGCCCTTGAGTTCGTCCACCGCCTTCGCCAGGTCAAAGGTCACCGTTCCTACTTTCGGATTCGGCATCATTCCTCTGGGACCCAGAATCTTTCCGAGTTTTCCGACCACGCCCATCATGTCGGGAGTGGCTACTGCCTTGTCGAAGTCGAGCCAGCCCTCCTGAATCTTCTTGGCCAGGTCCTCACCGCCGACGTAATCCGCTCCGGCGTCCTTGGCTTCCTTCTCTTTGTCGCCCTTCGCGAATACGAGAACTCGTACCGTTTTCCCGGTGCCGTGGGGCAGTATGCACGTGCCGCGTACCATTTGGTCCGCGTGTCGCGGATCCACACCAAGCTTAACGGCAACGTCCACCGACTCGTCGAACTTGGCGTACGCTGATGATAATACCGTTTCCAGGCCCTCGTTCAGAGAAAACTTCTTTGAACGGTCCACCTTCTGTCTAGCTTCGACTTTTTTCCTTGCTGCTGCCGGCATGTCGTTCCTCTAGCCTACCTCGATACCAAGACTTCTTGCGGAGCCCATTATGATGCGAACGGCTCCCTCCAAGTCTTTGGCGTTGAGATCGGGCATTTTCAATTTAGCAATCTCTTCGATCTGCTCTCTCGTAAGTCGGGCCACCTTGTTGCGATTCGGCTCCGGAGATCCCTTATCGAGTCCCGCAGCCTTCTTGAGCAGATATGACGCAGGAGGAGTCTTCAGAACGAAACTGAAAGAGCGATCTGCGTAAATGGTGATCAGCACCGGAATAATCACTCCGGGCTGATTCTGTGTCTGCGCGTTGAACGCCTTGCAGAACTCCATGATGTTTACACCGTGCTGGCCCAGAGCAGGCCCTACCGGAGGAGAAGGCTTCGCTTCACCCGCGGGGATCTGGAGCTTTACAGTGGCCATTACTTTCTTCGCCATATACCTTCTCCCACCAAGAATAAACCGTCCAACGCAAGGGCTGCGGCTCTTACGGTCCGGTTCATCGACTTCGTTTCCGCCTAATTACATTAATTCTTGGTAACCTGAATGAAATCCAGCTCGACCGGAGTCGGTCTGCCGAAAATGCTCACGAGTACTCTCAGCTTACCTTTGTCGGGCCTGACTTCTTCCACGGTACCATTGAAATTTATAAAGGGTCCATCGACGACCCGGACTGAATCACCCTTCTCAAAAGAGTACTTCGGCTTTGGCTTTTCCTTGCCTTCAGCCATCTGGTTCATAATCTGTTCGACGTCCTCGTCCGGAATGACCGCGGGCTCGGTTCTTGAGCCAATGAATCCCGTGACCTTGGGAATGTTCTTTACAACGTGCCACGTTTGATCATCCAGTTCCATGTGAACCAGAATATACCCGGGAAAAAACTTGCGATTTGATGTCCTTCTCTCTCCTTTGACGAGTTCCACCACGGATTCCGAGGGGATGAGAACCTCCGTTATCCTCTCGGAAAGAACCAGTGCGCGGACCTTTTCCTCCAGGGCGGTTTTCACTTTGTTTTCGTACCCCGAGTACGTGTGGACCACATACCATCTTAGAGCCAATTGAGCCCCTCCTTATGTTCCCCCACAAACCAAATAACTAACCGACTTGCAAGAGCATTTTGACAATCCGGGACAGGGCCCAGTCACTAAATCCCAGATACGCTGCGATGATCACGGTTAGCACCAGCACTACCATAGTGGAACTGACGGTCTCCTGCCTTGTCGGAAAGGTCACCTTCTGGAGTTCCACCTTAACTTCCCGGAAGAACTGAATGGAGTCTTTGAAGAACGCTGTTGCTTTTTCCATTGTCTGCTTCTTACCATCTCCCGGGTCTATCCGGAGGGTATCAAGTGAGAAAGGAGTTGGCAGGCCAGGAGGGTTTCGAACCCCCAACCCCCGGTTTTGGAGACCGGTGCTCTAGCCGTTGAGCTACTGGCCTGCTGAGATTGCCGATTTCCCTACATCATTTAGTCTCCCGGTGCAGGGTGTGGGTTCGGCAGAACCTACAATACTTCTTGAATTGAAGTTTGTCCGGAGTATTCTTCTTGTTCTTTGTCGTCGTATAGTTCCTTCGCTTGCACTCCGTGCACGCCAGGGTAATAATATCTCTCATAGGTTGCCTCAGGTTCCGATATGGATTGTTACCTCACCCGTAAACGGGAGAACCCATCCGTACCGGAGTTCAACTATTCGATAATGTCGGCGACAACGCCTGCACCGACTGTTCTTCCGCCTTCACGAATTGCGAAGCGAAGCTCTTTTTCCATGGCGATCGGGGTGATCAGATGGCCCTCCAGAGACACGTTGTCCCCGGGCATCACCATCTCGATCCCCTCGGGAAGCGTTATCACTCCCGTCACATCCGTGGTACGGAAATAGAACTGCGGACGGTACCCATTGAAAAACGGCGTGTGACGACCTCCTTCCTCTTTCGCAAGGATGTACGTCTCTGCCTTGAATTTCGTGTGCGGGGTTATGCTCCCCGGAGCAGCTACTACCTGCCCGCGCTCGACCTCTTCTCGCTTGATGCCCCGAAGAAGAAGACCAACATTGTCGCCCGCCTGCCCCGAATCCAACACCTTACGGAACATCTCCACGCCGGTGCACACCGTCTTGCGAGTATCCCGGATTCCTACTATCTCCACTTCCTCGCCAACCTTGATCTGACCGCGCTCCACTCGACCCGTTACCACCGTCCCACGACCCGATATGCTGAACACGTCCTCCACCGGCATCAAAAACGGCTTGTCTACGTCTCGCTCAGGTACCGGAACATACGAATCCACCGCTTCCATCAACTCCATTATGCACGCCGTGTCGGGATCCGCAGGATCACCGGACTCCAGCGCCTTCAGGGCACTACCTCGCACGATCGGGATGTCGTCACCGGGAAAATCATACGAACTCAACAACTCGCGAAGCTCCAACTCCACCAATTCGATCAATTCCGGGTCGTCAACCATGTCCGTCTTGTTCAAAAATACCACTATATACGGCACGCCGACCTGACGTGCCAACAGTATGTGCTCCCGTGTCTGAGGCATCGGACCGTCGTTCGCTCCCACTACCAGGATCGCTCCGTCCATCTGCGCAGCACCCGTTATCATGTTCTTGATGTAGTCCGCATGTCCGGGACAGTCTACGTGTGCATAGTGCCGATTGTCGGTCTGATACTCCACGTGCGCCGTGGCTATCGTGATTCCGCGCTCCTTCTCCTCCGGAGCCTTGTCGATCTCCTCGAACGGGATATACTCCGCTTGGCCCTTCTTGGCCAATGTCCTGGTTATCGCCGCCGTCAGGGTAGTCTTACCGTGATCGATGTGACCTATGGTTCCAACGTTCACGTGAGGCTTTGTACGCTCAAACTTCGCCTTGCCCATGGGCTCCTCCTTACAACAAAGTCACCGGCAGAATAGTCTTTGAGGGGTCTTTTTCGACCACATCGTGAAAGCGGCGCGCCCGGGGTCGGAAGATAGCCTCGGGTACGGCATTTTGGAGCCCACGACCGGGATCGAACCGGTGAACCTCTTCCTTACCAAGGAAGTGCTCTACCTACTGAGCTACGTGGGCTCCGACACGAAGCGACTTCCCTTCAGGGATGCGACCTTTCTATTCACAGCCGCGGCGATCCGCCTAAAGGCCGATGGCCGCGGTATGCACAATTTGGAGCGGGAAACGGGACTCGAACCCGCGACGTTCAGCTTGGAAGGCTGACGCTCTACCAACTGAGCTATTCCCGCGTATCGACAGAGTCGAACCGGTCGCGACGCCTTTAGGATGTGGTGGAGGGGGGAGGATTTGAACCTCCGAAGGCTGAGCCAACAGATTTACAGTCTGCCCCCTTTGGCCACTCGGGAACCCCTCCATCCTGGAGCTGGCGATGGGACTCGAACCCGCAACCTGCTGATTACAAATCAGCTGCTCTACCGGTTGAGCTACGCCAGCAAAAGGCTCCTCTATAAAACTATACTTTTTACCTCAAGCCTAAAGATCTGTCAAGAGTTTTTTCTTGAACCCGTCATGATATTCCATACGCCATGGAGAGCAGTCCTGCAAGTACAAAATTACCGTCAATGACTCCTTCGAACCAAAGTCGGTCCACCAGGTGTCGTCTTCTGAACAGCATGAGAAAGATACCGAACACCATTACGCTCGCGAGCAGCCAGTACCCGATTGGGGTTATTAGCCCCCCTGCCGTCGATCCAACCAGGAGAAGAGCCTCGGCACCCAGGAGTCCCAGCAACAAGCGGCGGGTCCTCTTCACGCCGATCAAGATGGGGATCGTCTCCCGTCCCACGATGCGATCTCCCTGAATATCGAGAAGGTCCGACATGGCGGTCCTCCAGAACACCATTCCCGCAGCAAAGACAAACGAGACTCCGAGGGCCGGCAGGTAAGCCGAAGGTTCCGCCCCTAGATTAGGAAGCACCGACGCTGATACCGCCCAACCTGCGGCCACCAGAGGGGTCTTGGATCCCGGAAGGTCCTTGAGGCTGCGCCATCGGATCCTGGGCAGAGTGCTTGCCGAGAATATGGGTTCGGTGTACAGCCTCCCGGAAACGACCATGGCCGTCAGTAGGACGCATGAATAAACGCTCATCCAGTAGCTCAATACCACGGCGGCCACGGACGAGATTACTCCGATGGCCCCGAGCAGCGTGCGATGACGAACGTAGAACGCGGCAATCTCCGGAGTGTTGAACCTCACGGCGCCCGACCGCTCTTGGAGCCTGTTCAACAGGTGCATGGAGAGCACGAACAGCATGGTAACGGTTACCGGAAGCCAACCGACCGGCCGGCCCTGCAGGATCTGGCATGTCGCGGTCAATCCCCCGCCGCCGAGAGCGGCCCAACCGTAAGTCATAACCGTAATGTCCGCCAATCTCCGGAGTCTCTTCGGCAGCCCCGTCTTTCGGCTCATCCCGATCTCTTTGAGCCTGTCAATGACCCGGCTGATCTGCCAGTTCGGCGTGCTGGCACCGGCCGTCACTCCGATCGCTTTCACGCCGGCGAGATCCTTCCACCCCATCTCGTCTTCAGTCTCCACGTGAAGGGACGGGACATTTTCTGCCTCGGCGACTTGGACCAGTCTTCGCGTGTTTCCCGATCCTTTTCCTCCTACTACGACAATCATGTCAACCTGCTGCGCAAGTCTCCTCACTTCGGTCTGACGTTTCCTGGTGGAATCGCAAATGGTATTGTATACATGGAGATCCGAGCACCGCCCCTCCAGCGCGAGCTTCACGGCATCAAACGTCTTGGTCTCTTGAGTCGTTTGCGCGACAACGCAGACTCCTCCGTCCCTCGGTACCAGTTCAAGCTTTTCCGAATCGTCGGCACCTGAAACGGCGAGCCCGCCTGCGGATGCAAAGCCCATCAGGCCACGCACCTCCGGATGATCCTCATCACCTACGATGACGCAGAAGTGACCCCTGCCTGCATGCCGTCGGATGACCGCCTGGACTCGCGCGACACGGGGACATGTGGCATCGATTATCTTAACTCCCTTGTCATGGAGAATCCGGCGTTCCTGTGGAGAGATCCCGTGGGCACGAATCACGACCGTCCCACCTCTAATCTCTTCAATGGAACTCGCTTCGTGGATTCCACGGGATTCGAGGAGTTCCAAGGTCTGCGGGTTATGAATCAACGGACCGTACGTGACGATGGGCAGCGGCGGAGCAGCCCTCTGGAGATCGAGCACCATGTCTACGGCTCTGCGCACGCCCATGCAAAAGCCCGCGGTATTTGCCAAGCGAATCTTCATCGGACGCTTCTTTCACGTCAAGCGGTTGGATTACGGCGAACGGACGGCTGTGCCGAGGCCTGCTCGCCAAGGTGGGGCGGGCTTCCTTGCCGGTCCACCGGAACACTGGATGCGCACGGGCGTCTTCCATTCGGTTCCCGAGCCGCAGCCGGGAAACGAGATCAAACTCATGAAGACAGGTACTTTTTCAGAACTTGTCCCGCGGCCGTGGACCGGGGCCTTCGTCCGAAGTCCTCTGCTCTGCACGTTTCAGATCCTCCGGTGTGTCGATGTCCGTATCGTCATAATAGGACCCCATTTCTATTTCGACAACCCGGTAGAGATTCCGAATGAGAACGTTTCTGCCTCCGACGTCGCCGCTCTGGACCTTCAACTCATCGAAAAGATCGTTCGGAAAGACCACCGGCGTCGTCCTCCGCCCCTCTATCGTAGGAGCCACGATCTTGCCCGTGTCTCTCATGAAGGCCTTCGCGAGTTCGTCGATCACCGTGTGAGTCAACCAGGGCTGATCGGCCAGGATTACCATGACTCCCAACGAGTTGGGATCGATCGCGGCCATTCCCGCTCGAAGCGACGAGGACATCCCGGCTTGGGGATGAGGGTTGGAGACCTTCAGAAGTCGACCCGAGGTCGCAGCACGCTCCGAGGCATCGGTGGGCGATGCGCCTCCCGGTCCGGTGACGAGGATCACCCTATCCAGGCAGGAGCCAAGAGCAGCCTGCACGACCCGAGACCGGATTGTGAACCCGTCAAGATGAACCAAGAGCTTGGGCTTGCCCATCCTTGAGGACAGTCCGGCTGCAAGTATGATCCCTTGTATCATGATTGGTACGCCGAACGTGGCGAAACGGCCAGCAACATACACGTAATGGTCAATGGAATCGTGTTCCCCGCTTTTCTATGGCATTTCACCAAGGTTGTTTTCGGTCCCGCTAGGGGGACAGGTTGTGCGGACCACGACGCCGCCTTTTCCCGGATGGTATCTCCTGCCGT
Organism: Desulfomonilaceae bacterium; assembly: GCA_963675835.2. Lineage (GTDB taxonomy): Bacteria > Desulfobacterota > Desulfomonilia > Desulfomonilales > Desulfomonilaceae > JAVHLK01. The sequence continues at coordinate 1,580,266 of CAXXIU010000021.1, read as the reverse complement.
GCCAATCAATATGCTTCACCACGATGGATCTGAGATACACGAACGATGCCAATCCCAGAAGGGGCAAAAAGGCCCCGACCCACTTAATTGCCGACACGGGAAGCCTGTTCGTGCTTCTCAGGGCCAACACGGCCGACACGAGGCCTGCCAAGAAGACGTAACATATCCCCGCAACGGTCGGTTCAACGGAGCCCAGGGGAAACATAACGCATACGGCGACTGAAAAGAACGATAGAACCGTCAGACTCAGGTGGAGCATGAGAGTAGCGAGCCATATCCCCGGATTGGTGAACTTGGGAAAGAGAATCTGTCTATCCAGATACGAAAGGAAGCCTTCAACCGTCTGGTTGTGCAGGGGCGACCGCAGGAGGTACCGGGGGGCCATCTTGACTGCGATTCCCGCTTGGTCGAGGAGGTTTCCCAACACCAGGTCATCCACCACCGTACGTGACCAAACCTCCGCAACATTCAGAGCTTCAAACGTGCTTCGGCGAATGCCCGTGCCTCCCCCCCAGGGCTTTGGCTTGAACATCACAAGAATAAGGACAAATGACGCGTAAATGGCCTGGCAAACCCCGCCCAGCGTCTCGGGTCGGGGGTGAAACGCTCGAAAGGTAGTGACGACTTCCGCTTCCCCGGACCGCACCGGCGCGGTGAAGTATTCAAGCCAATCGGGATCTGCGGCGTTGGTACTGTCACAGAAGACGATCGTCTCGGTTTCCGGGCTCAGGTGCGTCACCCCCGCAATCAGGCTGTGATTCTTCTGCGCGCACGCGTCGGAACTCCCGCTAATTACCTTACGTGCACGGGGATAACGGTGACACAGATCTTCCACCATGGAATTGCCCGGATCTTCTTCGTTCTCCAGAATGAAGACCACTCGATAATTGGAATAGCGCTGTTCGAGCAATGACTCGAGAACGTCCTCCTGCCGGGGCATTCGTCCTTTAAGCGGTACAAGGATTTCTACGGGGGAATCGGGAAGCGTCCCTCCGTCGCTCACGCGATTTCGTGAAGCCGCCCGAATTCGCGCCAATCCCACGATAAGGGCCGTGGCGAGGGGAGTCACGGTCAGCAGGAGCCACACGACCAGTCCCCCTACGAGATAACTCATTGACGGATACCCTTCCAACACGGACGATTCATTGCGCAGTCCCTAGGCGGGACGCCGATCGATGGGCCGGCAAACGATCGTGACGGAATCTAATCTTGGCAAATGTTCCAAACTGGGAGTAACATAACGTGAGGAATGTACTACTCGATCGATTATCGACGATTTCGTTGCACTAAATCAATGTTCAATGCCCTCCACCGTGCGCAGCTGCATACCTATTGCCGTACACTGACCTTGACGTTGCACGTCAAACCGTCCTTGATTCTGCCGTCGGCGTTTTCCAGCTTGCATTCTATTTCGTAGTCGGCGGGAACTTCGAGGGAAGGGTTACGGCTGACCCACGGAATTCTGCTTATCTTGCACTGGTATGATTTTTCCGGGATGGCATCGAACGTCACGTTTCCCTTGTCGCCGGTCTTGAGTTTCACCAGATCCAGCTCGTGAACCTTGCATCGAACAACCATCGGATTGACCGGTGCAATCAACGCTGCCCGAAATCCTCCCGGGGGCTCGGCTTCCGTCCGCAGATCCAGGTTGAGCCAGATTACCTTTCCGGGAATCGGGGCCGTGAGATACGCGACGTCGAGCGGGAGTTTCGTATCCTTCGAGTAGGAACGCTTGGCTTGCCACTCCAGAAAATCAAGATCGCGTCTCTGCTTCTCCTCATAAAACGCTAAATCCTGCCTGGTCTTGACCAGGGCGTTTTCGGTCTGTTTAATTGACTCGTGGATGTTGAGCAAATCCTTTTTCACGCCCTTGAGTTGCCGCAACTTGTTCGTCACGGCTTCCGGTGCGGCCATGCGCTTGGATTCAAGACTTCGGAGATCACTGTATTCCTTCTCAACTTGATCCAGCTGCAGTTCCTTGATGGGAAGGGTCACCGTCCTCAATTTCTTGAGCCCTATTTCCTGATCATAAACGGCATTCTTCAGTCTGAGGACCGCTTCGGGATAGAGGACTCTTTGCACTCTCATCATCGCTTCCCGGTCGAGCCTATAGGTCACAAGTTTTGCTTCCTTGTCCACGTTATCGCCCACACTGACGTGGATCTTTTCTACCAGTCCCGAAAACGGGAATACGACGTGCCTCCGCATGACGGAGAAGCTCTTTCCGCGGAAAAGGATCTCCGCCTCGGATTTTGCGTCTGCGATCTGTGGGACTATGGCGGAGGCTTCTGCCGGACCGGGGCTTGAGACGGCATTCTTGGGTTCTTGCGTTATCGCGGCCAATACCAGTGAGCCGACAGCGACAAGACTTGCCAAGAGTACGCCGTACGCCTTAGTCCGTCGGCGGGGCTTGTCAATATCTAATTCCGGCATTGTACTTGTTCAAACCTCCTGCCAAAGTAGCCAGATCGATCAAGGAGACCACTCTATTCTGCGCGCTCTTCGCTGCGTCCAATTGGGCCTCAACAGCACCGATGCGCCGATCCATGTATAGTTCGTATCCAAGGTCTCCCGCCTTGTATGCCATGAAAGCCTTTTCTTCGGACAATTCCGCGATGGTTGCCTGCTCACGGGAAAAGGCTTCTCGGTCGCCGGCAATACCCAGCGCATTCCTGAGCTCCTTGAAAGCGATGTAGAGCTCTTCGGACAGTTCCTTTCTCCTGATCTCGGCACTCTGCAGCCTGAGTTTCTGCCTCTTGACGGCGCGCACCCGTTTGAAGCCGTCCCAGAGTGTATAATCCAGTCCCAATGCAAAATTGAATCCCGAGCTACGGTCGACCTGATTCTGGATGTCTTCGAACAAGACTACCGGTCGGGGCAAGAGTGCCACGTAAGCCCCGGTCACGGAATTCGACTGGAGTTGTTCCTGTTTCGCTGCGAGCTTGATCTGGAGATTGTTCCCCTGTATGTCGGCGAACGTCACTGCCTCCCCAGTAAATCCCCTGAGAATCTGGTTGACCGCGTCGCGGGTATCCAGGGGGAGGTGGTAGTCCGGGTGATACCCGATAAGTCTCTTGAGTTGCCCGATCATCTTTTCCCGCTCGAACCTGAGATTCTTCAACGCCAGAACGCGGCTCTTCAGGGCATTCGTCCACGATCTTAGAGATAGATCATCCACCGTACCCTGTTCGTTGCGGCTCTTCCCATAGTTGAGCTTGTTGCGTTCCAGGGCAAGTATTTGCTTGTTCGAACGGATGGTTTTATCGAGGAGCGAAATGCCGTAAAACAGTTTGCCCACCTTGGCAACGTTATCCGAGATGCTCTCCATATGCGAGGTTTTCGCCATGTCGACCAGGATCCCCGTAGACTTGATCTTGAGCAGAGCCAAATAGGGATTCCAGTCCGTCATGAAGAGCTGTACGTTGACTTTGCCCCCTTTTTGTTGGGAGGTGCTGCCGGTACGGGTGATATAGTAGCGGGTGAGCAGCTGAATGGTGGGCAGAAGTTCGGCGTGGGCATCCTTCACATCGATGGATCGAACCTGAATGTCGATCCTGTTCCTGAGAAACCTGTCGGAGTGGACCAGCGCGTATCGTACACAGGTGGGGAAGTCAAAGTACCCGTATGCCTGCGGCTTGAGTTTGGGCTTGGGGCCCGCCAAACTCTGGCCGGCGCAAAAAACAAGACAGAGAATCACCGACAACAGCGTACGAACCCTGCGAGTACAGGTTACCGTAAGGCTCTGAGAATACCCGAGAACCGAACCGGACCGATATTCGGAAGTCCTGTCAACCTTCTTTGTCAACTGATTCCCATACCCTAACGTCCCTATCCGGGAGGAATCTAGGGACCAAACCTAACTAACTGCAAATGCAATAAAAAATAAGCTCTTATGCTACACTTATGCTACTGCGGCAAGTATATAGGATCACCCTACAAATGTCAACGCACTTTTGTGCCCTGCCCTGAGAGGCTCCCCGGTCGAGTAGCCGCCGTACCGTTACCTGGTCACATCACTGATTGAGGAAATGATTCAAGCGAGCTACTACTTCGCGATTGCCGAAGAAATTGTCGGTCGAGATATGTGCCCGATATTCATCGACGCGGGATTCAAAGGTTTCCAGGATATCTGAACGAGGGGCGGGAGAGATTGAGTAGTCGCCGTATCCTCGTTCGGCAAGGAAGAACGCGTTCAAGAATTGCTCATAAGCGTTGGCGATGGGGAAGCACAGCACGGGCTTTCCCAGGTAGAGCGCCTCTGAGAGTACGTTGTGCCCGCCATTGGCAATGACGTATCGAGCGGAGGCGAGATCTTTGAGGAACCCCGTTTTGGAAGGTGCTTTGAATACGAGATTCTTCCGCTCCGTCTGTTCGCCGAGGCCGTAGATTATGAACTTTCCGGCCGTCCGTTCCAGCACGGGAAGGAGCCTATGGAATGTTGGAGACGTCTGGTAAACAAGCACGTGTTCGCCCTCGGAAGGGACCAGCCCGCTCACCGCCGCTCGGATGACGGGCGGCGTCAGCATCGTTGTTGCCGGAACGGCGGGCTCCGGCCTAAAGAATGAGACGATGACATAATCCGAGGCCGAACTGTATAAGGAGCGGATCGCCGCACAGGTCATGAATCGGCTGAGCCGCTGCCGTGCCGGCGGTTCATAACGACAGTGCGTTAAGACGTGCTGATGATCGACACTTACACAAGGCCGCCCCAGTCTTCGGGCGGCCCGCGGAGTGAAGTACTCGTAGTCCGTGAGGATGAGATCCGGATCGAAGTGTTCGATGATTTCGCATACACGCCTAAGGGTGGATCCGGAATTGACAAAGACGCCCAGCGCATGGCTTGCGGTTGCAGAAATATCGACCCGATTGTTGCGGTACAACGTGGAAGCCATGGGCACGTCTTCCACCGGATATCCCTCGGCTTCCATATCATGAACGTGTCCTCCCCCTACAAAGAGGAAGTCGTGTTCCGTCATCTCTTGAGCCACGGTCAATGCCCGGCTTACATGACCGCGCGCATCGCCCATGACACCGTAAAGGATTCGAGCCAACTATGCGGACTCCGAAATTATTTCACTCGTGACCACAACTGGTCTTTGCCTAGTTTGTCGAGGGAACGCGTCACCATGAAATCTCCTTTGACGCCATACACGAAAAAACCGACGCGCGTGCCTCTCGGGAGGGTTACGAACATCTTGTGCTTTTCGTAGTACCACATTCCGTCGGACCCCATAGGATGCTCCTTATTGAAGATCCGGCACGTGCCGTCCTTTCGCAGCGTCATGAGTGTCCTGTGCGATACTTTGGACCGAATCTTACCGTTTTCCGCCAAAGGGTTCTCTTCCGGGAGCACCTCCCAGGTGCCCACAACATCCGTCCACTCAACCTTTTCCTGATAAATCTGTTCCGGCGTAATACCTCCCGCCGCACCGCCGGCCTGCGGACAAGCCACCAAAAGAACAAGGCAAAAGGAAAAGCAAATCCTCAAGTTCATCAATCCTCCGACAATGGACCGGTAATCTATCCCGATACCGGGAACATAACTCGCTTCGCTGGTCCTAGAGCACGTTTCTCGCTCACGCCCCATGGTTCCCCGTAATAGTTCACAAGTCAAGGACTATTGTAGGACTTATTCATTCAAGCAGATATATCCAGTGATTTCAAGCGGTTTATCTTTTCAATTTAGTGCTGAATCGGGAAGTAGGCCATAACATACCAACATCAAATATTTTGCTTGACACACTTTTGTCGGCATGCTACCTCCCCGCTCCAGGAAAGAAAACAGGGGGACTACCTAAAGCGTTTTCTAAGTTTGTATACCTATGAAGTAAACACGCCTGTCTGAATAAAGGAGGGTAGATATGGTAAAGAGAGTCATTTGTCTCGTCTTGTGTATCCTGTTCATCAGCGCCGCCACCTTGGCCATGGCAGGGGGACCGCCCTATGCAAACGCCGGTTGCGCACCTCAAGGAGGAAATCCGTGTGCCTACTGGGGTGATGCCCCGTTTCCGGGCCTTTGCGGCGGTGTCGTTGCCCTACCGTTTCTGGTTGTCGGAAGCCTCCTGGGAGGCAACACGGTGGGTCCTTATGGGCCGGTCCCGCCTCCCGGGTACAACTATGGCCCCCCACCCATCCCACCGCGAGGTTACGCGGGTCCGGTAAATCCGCCGTGCGGCCCGGCCTACGGAAACGGCTATTCGGCGGCACCGGTAGGTAACGGCATCCTTGGAGGGCTCCCTTGCTTCGATATTTGCAGCGGCCTGTTCGGAACAATCACCAACGGAACCGGTCTGGGTTTTGGCCTCTAATGCGACGGTGATCGATTGATCGCAGGTTCTCCGATCGCGGCGAACCTGCGACCCCTTCGGATCACGTACAAGCGGCTAAAGCGCCCGAAAACAAAACAACCCATCTCAATCCATCCAAATCTTTTGGGGACCTCCGGTCCCCTTTTTTTTCCCCTTATCTTCACGACGCGCGTACAAGAGCTGGACGGCCTGCCCACAATTCCTTATACAAGTGGGAACGCTCCTGGAACCGGCGTTGGAACCGAGAATGAGCGCACCACAAGATCACAAGACAACCGACCGTCTTCAAACCCTCGAAGGTGTCCTGGAGCGCCTCGTCTTTACCGGAGATGCCGGCGATTTCGTAGTGGCCAAACTCGCGGTGCGGGGACGTAGGGAGCCCGTGACGGTTGTGGGAAAGATGCCGCAACCCCACCCCGGGGAGAATCTCGTGCTCAAGGGGCAGTGGGAATTCGACAAAAAGTTCGGGGAACAGTTTCGTTTTCAAGAGGCTCAGGCGACCGCCCCTTCCACTGTCAGGGGAATCGAAAAATACCTTTCCTCAAGTCTGATCAAGGGCATTGGGCCGGAAATGGCGAGCAGAATTACCTCTATGTTCGGTGAACGTACCCTTGACGTCATAGAGGATGAGCCGGAGGCACTTCTCAAGGTGCCGGGAATCGGACGTGTTCGCGCGCAGAAGATCTCGGAGGCTTTTCGAGAGCAGAAGAATATCAGAGAGGTGATGCTCTTTCTTCAAACCCACGGCGTAACACCCGCCTATGCTTTCAAAATATTCAAGAAATACGGAAAAGTAGCGATCGACGTCGTATCGAGGAATCCGTACTGTCTTGCGACGGACATCCGAGGGATAGGTTTCCGGTCCGCGGATCGCATCGCGGGTAGTCTCGGGGTGGACATGCGTTCGCCTCTACGAGCCAAAGCCGGCATTCTGCACACCCTGGAAGAAATTCAGTCCGAGGGACACGTGTATTTCCCGATAAAGAAATTGCTCGACAGGAGCCGAGATTTGCTCGGCATCGACGTGCGCATCCTCGAAAAGGCCGTCGCGGATCTCTCCACGTCCGGGCACCTCGTGTTGGAAGGTGATCGGGTCTACCCGTCTCTTATGGCTCAGAGAGAAAACGTGGTGGCGGAACGTATTCGAAATCTCGTGACCGCTCCTCGTCTGCTGCCCCCTATCAAGACGGATGCCGCTATAACGTGGGTCGAAAAACGAACCGGTATGGATCTCTCGCCGGCACAGAAGCGAGCCGTGGCCGATGCCGTGGAACACAAGGTCCTTATCATCACCGGCGGTCCCGGTACGGGCAAAACCACCCTTCTCCGGTCGCTGATAAGTATTCTCGAGGCCAAGAGGCTTCACGTTGCTTTGGCCGCCCCTACCGGTCGAGCGGCCAAGAGACTATCCGAGGCCACGGGCCGCGACGCGAGGACCCTGCACCGGCTCCTGGAATTCTCCCCCGGCGAAGGAGGATTTCAGCGCGGCGTCGGAAAGCCGCTGGAGGCCGACGTGATCGTGGTCGACGAGGCTTCGATGGTCGACATTTCTCTCATGTACTACTTGCTCTGCGCGGTGCCGACACAGGCGACGCTGCTTCTCGTGGGGGATGCGGACCAGCTGCCGTCGGTGGGGCCGGGAAACGTACTCGGCGATCTCATCGAGTCGGGCAAGATCCCGGTGGTGAAACTGGAAACGGTTTTTCGTCAAGCCCAATCCAGCCTTATCGTGACAAACGCGCACCTGGTGAACGAAGGCCTCATGCCCATAAACGAAGCGCCCGGGCACGATTTGTCGGATTTCTATCTCATTGAACGTGACGATCCGGACGACGCGCTTCGCCTGCTCAAGGAAATGGTGGTACGGCGTATACCGGAGCGATTCGGTCTCAACCCCATGAACGACGTTCAGGTTTTGAGTCCCATGCACAGGGGAACCCTTGGAACCGAGAATCTGAATCGCGAGTTGCGGGACATGCTCAACCCGTCCGGCGTCTCCATACGAGGGGACCGGTTCCGAGTCGGAGACCGGGTCATGCAGACCAGGAACAACTACGACAAGGAGGTCTTCAACGGTGATGTCGGCAGGATCGTGTCCTTTGATTCCGAGTGGTCCGAGGTGATCGTGGAATTCGACGCGCGGCCGATCACATACCATGTTTCCGAGATGGATGAATTGTCTCTTGCGTACGCGGTTTCCGTGCACAAGGCTCAGGGCAGCGAGTACCCCGCGGTTGTGGTTCCCGTGTCCACCCAGCACTACGTTCTCCTGCGGCGCAACCTCTTGTACACGGCCATGACCCGCGGGAAAAGACTCGTCATCATCATAGGAAGCCCCAAAGCAATCAAGATGGCCGTTGAGAATCGAATTGTCGAACCGCGGTACACGGCTCTGGCGGAGAAGATCTGACGGGTACATTCATACGGGGAAGGCCGCCGAGAATCGGAACTCATTCAACCGCCAAGACACTAAGGACACCAAGGAAGAGAAGAATCCATCCACTGATTTCGCCGATTTACACAGATACAAAGCCAAAATATGCCGGTCATCTTCCTGCCGGCTCTTTTCGCTGGTTTCCGGGCACGGCGGCAATCGGTCATCGTGGAACTCGGAAGATTCGGCCCGTCAATGCCCGCTCCCGCAACTCGGGCACAATAACCGGACTTTGGCATCCCCGTTGACTGCGTAAATCCTCGTGGACCCGGCACCACATTGTTCGCAACTCACGGGGTCAATTCGGCGCGTTACCGGATTCCAGGTAAGGCCGACCGTTGTGCTCATTTTTCGGCAGTTGATTTGCACCATGAGCCGAACCACGGGTACAAGGAGCCGCAAAGCCGCCCGACCCGTAATGGTGACCTTCAAGGAGTATTTGTGCTCGAGATCCCCTATCTTGGCATTCATCTCCTTGGGGAGATCCGCTATCTTGGCCCGCCGGTCTTCTTGCTGCGCTTGGGAAAGATTGTGATGCGACAGGCTTTGCTCCATCTCCATGGCCAGAGCCTCATAGTATTCCTTCGTATTCTTGACGTCTCGGTGCAGCCTCCGACGCATTCCGGAAAAGAAGCCTGCAAGCTCTTCTTGGGTCACCGCTTGGGCTTGATTCAGCGCATTGGCCAGAGCCCGTTCCGGGATCAGGGTAAACTGTGGAGGCACCTGGTTACCGGGAAACGGTTCCAAGGGAAATTCCTTCCAAAGCTCCTCGAACCCCTCGATTACGGCTCCCGTGCTCTCGCTGACCGCCACATGCACCAGACCTTCCTTGCGTTCATCGCTCAACGCCTGGTAACGGCATGTCACCACCATGTAGCAGGCTTTGGCCTCGGCTCGGGCAATGGACTTGATTCGCGCTCCGACAAGCTGCACGTCCTCGGAAACAAGCCTCTCGAAACCGTCTTTCTTGAGATAGGGGACGGTCAGTCCGGCATATGAAACCGGCACGTCGTCAACCGCAAGACGGATGAGACCGTCGAGTAACGGGCTGCCGTAAAGGAGCGGATGACTCTCCCCTCCCAGGACGACCTCCTCGGGGACGTCAAGGGCTTGAGCGAGATCGGGCGGCAACAAAGCCAGTACGCGGTCATCCTCTTGTTCGAGAAGAGCTCCGTGGGCTTCCAACAGATTCGAGGCAAAAGCCGGCAACGTAGAATCCAGGGATGTCGTCATACGTTGAAGTCCTCATGGAAGAGCTTCTCATCGAGATCTTTGCTCTTTTCATACGCCCTTTTGGCCCGTTGGAGCCGCGTACCCAGGTCTTGGAAAGCTTCGGACCGGCCGGCCTCGTCTCGATGTTTTGTCCAGATTTCAAAGACCATGTCCCCGAAGTCACGTTCGTCCTGCAGACGGCCAAGAATCATGTCAATCTCCCCTACCACAAGCTCGAACATGTTGATCTTGCGGTCGAGGACGGTGAGTATGTGATCTTCGATGGTTCCCGCCGCGCAGAAGTTGTGGACAAAGACTTCCTCGGTTTGTCCGATACGGTGAATGCGGCCGATACGTTGTTCGATTTCCATGGGATTCCACGGAAGATCGTAATTGACCATGACATGGCAAAATTGAAGGTTATGCCCTTCGCCGCCGCTGCCCGTGGATAGAAGGACCCGACAGTCGGATCGGAACTCTTCAATTGCTTTCTTCTTTTGCGCAGGGGTCAGACCGCCGTGAAACACGCGATAGGATATCTTCTCGTTGTCCAGTGCCTGTTTCAGCGCCTCCAATGTGGCAAGGTAATTGACAAAAACGATCTTCCGATCGGGGGAAGATTTCAAAAGATCCAGCACCTTACGGACCTTGCTGCCGGAACCGACCTTTTTCCCCAAAGCCACAAGTTCGGAACGCAGGGTCTCAAGGGACTCCACGGTCAGTTGCATCTTTTCAAGGGTGCGGAGTGCCGCGTTATGGGAAGATCCCGCCGCTTCGAGAAGTTTGCGGGCCGCCATGGCGGTGGTGCCTGTCTTGCGGAGCGCTGAAAGCTCGGATACGAACTCGCTGACTCCCTGGTAAAAGGTCTCCTCCGATTCCGAAGCGCTAATACGCGTGACCGTCGCGAACCTGGGAGGCATACGCACTTGGCTCGTGGAACGGGTGTTCCTTATCATGACTTCTTTGAGCAAGTGTCTGAGCCGCTCCCTGTTTTGCGGATCGGTGGGGTTGCCCCGTGTTACGAATTCCTCCTTGAATGCTTTCCTGGTCTTGAGGTGCCCCGGCCGTAGAACGGTGACCAAGTTGTAAAGCTCTTCCAGGTTGTTTTGGACAGGAGTGGCCGTAAGAAGTAGAATAAAGGTTTTTTGCAAGGAATTTACAAGCTTCCAGCTTCTGGTGGCTTGATTTTTTAGGTGATGGGCTTCATCAACGATGACGATGTCATAGCTTGCGGTAGCGACCGCATCAAAATGGCGACTACTCCGTGCCGTACTCAAAGAGGCTATTATGAACGGCCGGTTCCAGAATTGGGCGGGATCGTCCCGAAATTCCGGATCGTTGGTCGTGGAAAAGGCGAGATCAAACTTGTCCTGAAGCTCGTCCCGCCACTGATTTACAAGGGAACTCGGCGTTATGATGAGTACCGAACGTACCAGGCCCCGCATGATGTACTCTTTCAGTACGAGTCCGGCTTCAATGGTCTTGCCCAGTCCTACTTCGTCGGCGAGGATCGCCCGACCTCGAAAATCCTTCATGACCTTTCGTGCGGTTTCTTCCTGATACGCGAAAAATTCAACATTCCGGAGGGTGGATACACAGAGCAGTTGGTCGTAAGAAACCCGGAATGCATGCCGGTAAGCCTGCATCGCCAGATCAAAATGCACCAGATCCGATAAGCGTCGTCCCTTGACGGCTTCGGTCAACAAGCGGGAATCCGTCTCAAATCGTATCTCAAGTGAAGGCAGGTCTTCTTCGGAAACGATTCTCCGCGGCTCCTCAACAGGTGTTGACGCGGCAGGCGGGCTCACCTTCGCCGAAGCGGGGGATCCGGTGTTCGATTGTTTCTGCCTGGAGGGTTTGGATCGACGCTCAGATCGTTTCCGGGCGGCCTTTTCCGCGCGCTCGACTTGTTTCAGATATTTCCGGATCCTGAGCTGGAAGTCCTCGGGCACAGGCTCACTGAATCGGGAAGGCGTAAGCAATGCTTCATAGGCTTCTCGTGCCAGAGCGTAATCTTTCCGATCCAGGGCAACTCTCCCAAGGGCGAAACAATCCTGAGGCTCAAACTCTACCCCGTCCAGCCAGAATTTCTTCAGGATGTCATAAGGTTTTTTGCCTTTGCGGAGGTCCGCCAGGTACCGTATCATGAAGTCGTTTTCGGGCTCGGCTTCCGGAATTGATCCTATCCCCTTCTTCCCGTCGGAAGGCGCGCCGCGCTGCCTCCCCTTGGGAGCCTCACGGTATTCATCCGTTGAAAACAGTTCCTGTTGACGTGCACGTTCTTGGGTGTCTTTCATGGCGAGTGCAGGTTCAGCGCGATAAGCCGTGACGCTCGTCCCAGATTTCGCGTATGTATCGGGGCCACTGGGCCGATTCCATATCGGCCTTGTTCCTCGAAGCCCTCATTCATTTACCGGTTTTGGAGACGCCGGTCTTATATCCGGAAAGTGCGGTGAAGTCAATCGTTCAATCGTCGAACGCGAACCCATTTTGTGTATGCGGCGGCGTCCCCCAAAACAAGACCATTCTCCGGAGATCTATCCACAGATTACGCCGATTGACGCAGATGGAAGGCGAGGGAGAAGAGGTACAAGCCCCGGTCATATAGACTACTTATTCCTGTGTAACCTCTGTCCCGGCTGCTGATAAGCTTCTGTTCTCAAGCCGGGGTTCGAAAGCCTTGAAACTTTGTTTACGCCGCCCATAGTCACCATAGGGGTCACGTCTACTCTTGACTCATGCGTCTCTCAATCATCTCCACTTTCCTCTTCAAGCTCCTGTCGTTCGCGATCCTTTGCTTCATGCGGCAAACCACGCTGCTCACGCTGCTGTAATGCTCCAATCCAAAGGCATCCCCTATGGTTGCGAGCGTTTGACCGCTCAGCCGTCTGGCAAGATAAACGGCCATGTTTCTTGCCTCATTGGTTGTTCCTCTTCTGCTCCACAACAGATCGGTCCGCTCTATGCCGTAGTCCGCACATACCGCGGATTGTATCTTCTCCAATCCCGGAGCAAGTAACCGCGAAGAGGGAACCTCCCGATGAGACCGCAGGTCTCGAAAGCTTGCCTTCACCCGGTCGACAAACTCTTCCGATCCCAGGATTGACGGGACATTTCGTTTGGACAACACCGCGGTGAGTTCGTCTGATTCAGGCCGTGCCATGAACGCGCGGTACGCCTTGGCCGAATCCCCGCCGGCCGGGCAGAGCATGGAGATCACGAGTTCACGGGACAGCCAAGCCCATCGCGCCGAACGGGTCGAATACGCCCTGTGGCTTGTCCAGGGGTACCGGTCGAGTCGACTTGCCAGTCCGGCCCGCAATGGATTGCGGTGGATATACCTGACCAACTCCAACAGATACGTGTCCGCGTCCACGAGAATGGCCTTGTACCGGCCGCGAAAAAGAGAACCGTCGCACCTGTGGCACAGGTTGAATCGCTGAGTGTATACCCCGTCCACATGTCTCATGAAGCGTGAAAGGTTGGCATCCGGAGTCTGGACCAATAGGTGGTAGTGATTCGGCATCAGGCATAAGGCAGCAATCCGGACATTCCACATGGTGGAGGCCTCCTCCAAGAGATCCAGGAATCGCTGATAATCCTCCCGTTCCGGGAAAACAACTTCATGGCGTCTGCCCCTGTTCATCACATGGTACCAAGCACCGGGATATTGAATGCGTAATGGCCGTGACATGGACCTATTCACCCCATCTTATTGTTATTCATGGACCGATCCTATCACCATGTCCAACGTGCGTCAAGAATAGACTTGACCCCTATTTCGCAAAGATTTCCACTATAGGCCCTTGCAACGGAGGCTCAAAATCCTCGACTTCAAGATAGGTGAGGTTTTCTCCGAGTTTCCTGGACCCTGGTGAGCGCAAGAAGAGGCGTGAGAACTCCCCGCCTCCGCTCTTAGTGCCCCCCATTGCAGTGCTGTCGATGATAAATGCGGCTTTTCGGATTCTGCCCTTCCAGCTTCGACCTGAACCGAGATAGTAATATCCGTGTCGAGTTGATCCCCCAGACTGATATCCGACCTCGTATTTCAAGCGGATCTTAACCGCAGCGTTGGCCCGGAATGTGACTCGGCTCGCCGGCCATTTTGAGCCCGAATTCCTCGCAGGAGGATCGAAGTCACCGGAAACCCCTGCCATGCGGCTCGCTGAAACGCGCAGGTCGGCGAATTCTGTTTTCCGGCCGTCAACCCAGGCTTGGAAGGACAAGAAATCGTAGGTTGCGAAGTCCTCTCCCGGGAGCCTCGGCACCTGGCCCGACCCCATTTTTTTTACTCCGACCAGTAGTGTGGTTGTCGCTCCGGTGTTGAAAAAACGGAGGACCGCATCAACCGTGTAGCTGTATTTTTTGAGCCGAATCGTTGCCATGGAGGTGTCCAAACGAATACTCCCGTGCCGAGGGAACCGCGCAACCGGGCCGCCGTCGAACACGATGGGGGCGATATAGGAACTTACTGGACAGTCAGTAGCGACAAAGGATCCCACCAGCAAGCAGAAAAGCAACGTATGGACGTATTTCATGATTTTCCTCCAATCGAAACGACAACCGCTATATGGTACGTCGGACTTCCGGGCTCCTGCGTTGCCGAACCGGCCGGATTCTCGGCGATCGTGCGAATTGTTCCACGGCCGATCAACGCTCGGTCTTTCGCTCTCGTTGTTTAACTACACGTGATCTGAGTAAGTTTGCGATCTCATCATGCCGCATACTCCAAGCCATTTCCCATGCCGATTTACCCTCCGTGCACCCGGGGCAAGTGGACCACAGGTCGGCTCCGTTATCGAGGAGCAGTTCGACCGTTTCCAGATGGCCTCTCTGCGTGGCATTCATGAGTGACGTGCGCCCTTTGGCGTCCACCGCATTCACGTCAGATCCCCGATCGAGCAGCAGTTTCACAACGTCAAGCTTACCCCGGAAGGCAGCCTCCATCAGTGCCGACACACCGTTCGCATTCTTTGCATTCACATCAGCGCCTCTGTCGAGCAGCAGTCTCACTGTTGAGACATTGCTGCGGTCGGCTGCCACAATGAGGGGGATCTGCCGAGCTCCTTTCGGCGAATTGACATTAGCACCCCGGTCGAGCAGCAGTCTCACCGCTTCGACGTTTCTCGTAGGCACAACTTCGGTAAGTGCCGTCGAATCATTCCGGTCCTTGGCATTCGTATCCGTCATCCGGTCAAGGAGCTGTTCCACTATTTCCAGGTTACCACGAACGGCGGCGGCTACCAGGAAAGCCCATCTATTCAGTCCCTTCTGATGCGCATGCGCGCCCCCTTCCAACAAGATGGCCACCACGCCGGGCCTTCCCTTGTGAATGGCATCCGACAGAGCCTTCCATCCGCCCTTTCTCTCCGCATTGGGGTCTGCTCCTTTTTCAAGAAGCGTTTTCACGACATCCGCGTGTCCATACCGTGCGGCGTTCATGAGGGGAGTCCAGCCATGGCTGTCCCGAGCATTGACATCAGCCCCCTCACTGAGGAGGTGTTGCACCTGTGACTTGTCTCCCAGCGCGGCAGCGTCCGCCAAAGTGAATTCAGCACCTTGCGATTTGAGCAATCTCACGGCGTCCGCGTCTTGCGCTATGGCAGCCCACTTGAGGGCGGTGGACCCATCTTGGGCCTTGACTTGGGGATCTGCCCCTTTTTCCAGAAGAAGCTTCATGACATTGAGCCTATCTGGAATCGTTGCCCACATCAGCGGAGTAGAGCCGTCGTTGAGCCTAGCGTCGACATCGGCACCTTTGTCCAGCAGTTGTTTGACAATTCCGAGATTCCCGATGTCTACTGCCGTCTTCAGGGCGGTCACTCCGTATTGAGCCCTTGCGTTGACATCAGCACCTTTGTCCAGGAGCAGGGAAACGGCCTCCGCGTGACCTTCTTGCACAGCCAACATGAGAGCAGTCAAGCCTTCTTTGCCCTTTGAATCCGCATCAGCGCCGTTTTCCAATAGTATTCCGAGCACGTCGACATGTCCCATCCGGGCTGCCGCCAAAAGGGAGCTGGAGATATCGTTCTTTCCGCCTCTACGAATTGAGCCTGCCTCAAGAAGCCGTTCAACTTCCTCCGTGTCCCCCAGCCACGCGGCGATGGGCAAAGTCGGTTGGGCCCCGTGCGCGCTCAGCACCTTCACCAATTCATGACCACGAGCAGCTCCTCTCATCGCAGACCGGAAGGCCGGCCCAATAGCCGTTTCCCCGTTTTGAGCAGTCGCATTAACGTCGGCCCCGTTATCCAACAGCAGTTTGGCTGCTTCCGTATGCCCCGTGGAGGCTGCGAGTATGAGAGCAGTCATGCCTTTCTCGTCCTTCGTGCCGATTTTGGCTCCTCTTTCCAGTAGCATTTTCACCACTTCAACGCGACCGCCGGCCGCAGCTCTCATCAGTGCCGTTTGGCCAAAGCGGTCAATGAAGTTGACACGAGCCCCTGTCTTCAACAGCAATTTGACCACCCCGAGGTGTCCCCGGTGTGCGGCTTCCATGAGTGGGGTGGTCCCCATCCCCAATAGGCCCTTGGTATTGACTTCAGCGCCGTGGCTAAGAAGTAGTTTCACCACGTTTGTGTAGCCTTCACGTGCAGCTGCCGCCAGGGGCGTATCCTGATACTCGTCCTTCGCATTGACATCGGATCCTTTCGCCAATAAGACTCTGACTGCTCCAAGTATTCCGCGTCTTGAATATTCTATGAGCTGTGAGTTGAGTTCACTGCCGGCCTGAGCCGGCACCGCCCATGGGAGTACCGCAAAGAGTACGACAACAGCCGCCCCCGTTTCATTATCGCCGGAATATGTTGATTTTTCATTGATAATCCCCACGTCATCGGTTTGACACGCGTCTTCCCACTTTTTCGACTCTGCGACAGGCTTTGCGCTGAGTCAAGGATTTTGAGGATGTTCTTTCGGGAGGTTCTTCTGCTTTGGGCTGCTGAGCAGAGCCTTCCGCGGGCGACGGACAACTCACCGAGCGGAGATTTCCGCTCTAAGCGTCATGCGGGAATCGGGCTTCTTGTGGGAGCCCTATTCATGACATCCTGAGTCTTTTGAGGACGTCCCCAACGTGCGAAACAACTCGTTAACTTCTTGTTCCTTGTTGCATTCGGCCGTCTCCTACTCTATCTTTTGTGGATGTACCAATGCCGGAAAGCAACTCTCAAAGGAAAAACCAGGAAGATCTTCTCAGAGGGAAAGAACTTTTTCAGACGGTGGTACGCTGATTCCGGTACCACCCCTCCGTGCATTCAAGTGACTGTCTTGGGCCCCGAGCCCGTTCTCATCAATTGGCTCAAGAAACACATCGACGCCAAGCCCTTAGCCGACAGAGTTACGCGTTACCGGATTCTCCCATGCGTTCGGGAATTGCTTGAAAATACGACAGATTCACCTGTCCATGAAATTGACGAGAATGCGGAGGTAGCTGAGGTATTCTACGGACTGACCCCACAAGGATGGGAGTTCAAGGTAGCTATCAAGCGGGACCGGCATGGAATCCCGAGGCTGATCAGCTGTTATCGTACCCGAACCTAAAACAACAAAAAAGCCCATGTGCTGCTGAGCAAAGCTCGGTGTGAGGCCCAAGACCTCGCAACATGGACTTCTTGCGGGAAACGGCCACGCCTTTTCCCTTCGGCTCTTATTCTATCAGACACTTACTCCTTGTCAACCGTTCAACCGGAAATATTCGCACTTTGATTTCATCCACCTTGCTGCTCCGAGGACAAGCATCCGGGAGGCTCAGAAAGTGTGTCGAGAACAAATCGGTGCTGTGTCCCCCAGGTTCCCGAGTCCCGGTGTTGAGCGGAGATTTCCACCCAAAGCGTCGTGCAGGAATCGGCTTCTTTGGGCAGCCCCGTTCGTGACGTTCGTAGTCTTTTGGGACGTCCCCCAAGACACAGTCCTTTTCGGATCAAAACAGCTTGTATGGTCTGTAAGGGCCCACAATCACCGGCCACATGAAGGGGCGATGAGGACGGGAAGAAGGACTATAAACAGTGCCACTCCCAGCCATATAACCACCTTTTCCCTAATCGTCCACCACCTTACGTCATCTTTTTGATCTACCGTCAACGCACTCCTGCCCCATTTGCCATGGTGTTCCCGTTGGGACAACGCGTTTGCCGTTGAAGCCGGGCTTCGCTGAGAAGTCTCATTTAGCGGAGGCATTGCGTCGCACAATGCTACTTGCGAATTTCAAGGTCGTGCGTGACGCCTGTGCCTGCAATCGCCATTTGGTTGCGGTTCTAACCGCCTCTGTGGATCGACTCAGAGCCCCAGCGGAATCACCGCTTCCTCGACCTGTTCCTGCCCGCAATGGCTTTTTCGTAAAGTTGGATGTACTCTTTGGCGGATCGCGTCCACGAGAAGTCCCGGCTCATCCCCCTGATCATGAGCCGCCTCCACTGCTCGGGTTTGCTTAGATAGAGGTCTACGGCCTTGAGAATCGTGCTCTCGAGCGCGGGAGGATCCTGCTGAACAAACTTGAATCCGGTTCCGCTATCGAGTTCGGGATCGTATTCTTCCACTGTGTCGTCAAGCCCCCCGGTGGATCTGACAATGGGGACCGCTCCATATTTGAGGGCATAGAGCTGATTCAGCCCGCACGGCTCGTATCTCGACGGGACCAGGAGCATGTCCGCGCCGGCAAATATCTTGTGTGCCAGTTGGTCGTCGTACGTAAGAAAGATCCCGGTCTTGTCGGGAACTTCCTTGGCGATCTGTTCGAATTTCTCATGATACTTGGCATCTCCGGTACCAAGAAGAACGAATTGCAGGTCCTTCTCAAGGAGAGTTCCCAAGGCTCCTTCGAAGATGTCGATGCCTTTCTGGCTGCTCAGACGACTCACCATGCCGATAATCGGTACATCCGGTTTCAGGGGAAGCTGAGCCGATTCTTGGAGATCGGCCTTACACGCGCTCTTTCCGGAAAGATCGCTCACGGAATATTTCGCCGCGATACGTTGATCCGTCGCGGGGTTCCATACCTTGTAGTCAACACCATTGACGATGCCCGTGAGGTGGGATCCCTTCTCCTGGAGCACCCCTTCGAGGCCGAATCCGAAAGTAGGCGTGAGTATCTCCTTGCAATACCCGGGGGAAACCGTATTCACCTCTTCGGCAAAGACGATACCGCTCTTGAGAAAATTGAGTCTACCGTGAAACTCCATATACTTGGGGGTGAAGAACTCCCATCCCACGCCTACCAACGGCATATCGAGATGCCAAAAGATGCCCTGGTATCCCAGGTTATGGATGGTGATGACGGACGCGCTGGATTCCAGAAGCCGTTCACCGGCATAGAGGGTTCGAAGGTACACCGGGGCCAGAGACGCTTGCCAGTCGTGGGACTGGTACACGTCATAGCGAATCCCGGCTTCGAGGCCCATTTCTATTCCCGCCCTCGTCAAGAAAACATATCTCTCCGCGTTATCCTCGTAGTCCCCCTCCGATGTGCCGTACAAATTTTCACGATCATAGTACTCATCACATTCCAGAAAGAGATAGCGCAGACCTTTCTTCTTCCGGAACTGCCAAATCCCCGCGCTAATTTCCTTGGCGTTCAGGGTCAACGTGACGGCTTGCCCCGTGTTTTCAATTTGATAGGTTTCAGGGCTTATGCCTCGATACTTTGGCAAGAGAACATCGACCTCTACGCCCAAGTTAACGAGTTCTTCCGGTAATGCCGCCAGCACTTCTCCCAGTCCGCCTGTCTTGGCAAACGGGGTGGCCTCGGGGGTAATCATAAGTATTCGCACCGTGAACGGAACCTCCGGGAAGAATTCTCCCGGCACAGGTAGCCCGGCCGGAACTCAACGATTCGCAATTTTTCGTGCCCTTGCGACATGCCGTATTCCCTCAATCATTATATAATAGTTGCGCCATTTTGTCCCGGATTCGGGGGGACCGGCTTCACCGAGCCTCGGGCTGCCGGTTCCTGATGTGCTCGATAAGCCCGCCGTGATCCAGAAGTTCCTGCATAAAACCGGGAATTCGAGCCACCTCAAAAGTCTCTCCGGTATTCACGTTCCGTATGAGACCTTCCTCGGGACGAATCTCCACGGCATCTCCCTCTTGAATTCCCTCTGCCGCCTGAGGCGATTCAAAGATGAGAAGCCCCATATTGAAGGCGTTTCGAAAGAAGATTCGGGCGAAGCTGACGGCAATGACACATGACACGCCTGCGCCCTTTATCGCGATGGGCGCGTGCTCCCTTGAAGACCCACACCCAAAATTCTTGCCCGCAACTATGATGTCCCCCTTCTGAACTTTACCCGGGAATTGGGGGTCCGCGTCTTCCATCACATGCTCGGCCAATTTCACAGGGTCCGTCAGGCTCAAATAACGAGCAGGAATTATCTCATCCGTGTTCACGTCATCTCCGAATTTCCAAGCTCTGCCTTTCAATGCCATTCTTGCCTCCTCGAGAATACTCACGTCGGCTCCCATCGCGTCAAATGTTACCCGCTCTGCGAATGAGAACCTTTGCCGGTTGCGTCCCGGCCGATCCTTGCAGGTCAACAGACTTTTTGACATCATGGGCCGCACATTGCAAGAAGCATTTAAGGCCGTGCCTACGGAAAGGATTTGCGCAATTAAGGCATTTCGGATTATCAGTGCGATCGGCCACGGCCGGTACCGCACGAAAGGTCGGCCGGGAGATTTCTTGCAGCACGGAGTGCAAATGGGAACAAACGGCAAATCCCCCGTTACACGACAGATAATCCAGGGCATGACCTTGTCCATGCTGCTCGATGTACTCAAGAGAAACGACTTCAAGGTCGACTCGGTTTGTTTCGGCCGCCTCGGGTACCTCGTTGCCATGGGAGTGCTCAATCACGTCTATGGTGCGTGCGAGGCCTTACTCACCGCGCGAAGGGTTCGGGCCGCGCACATCGAGCAGTCTCCGCTATTCGTCCTCGGGCATTGGAGAAGCGGAACGACCCATCTCCACAACCTGCTGAGTCTGGACGACAATCTGGCCGCCCCCTCGGCGTACCAGGCCTTCTTTCCCCGCCATTTCATTTTCACGTACGCGGCTGTTGCGATCTTCGACGCTCTCGCCCCACGAAAACGTCCGATGGATAATGTCGTTTTCGGTTCGGACGTACCTCAGGAAGATGAATTTGCGGTGGCGGCCCTGTCGGGAGTGTCTCCGTATCTGCGCGTACTCTTCCCTTTGACGCGTGACCAAGGATACTCGGAAATCGACCCTGCGGATCTGCCTGAGGAGGCTCTGGAACGTTGGAAGACGTCACTAACCGTTTTTCTCAAGAAACTTACCTTCCTGCATGGAAGACGGATAGTTCTCAAGTCCCCCCCGCACATGGGACGAGTCAAGATTCTCTTGGACATGTTTCCCGATGCCAAATTCATTCACATCGTGAGGAACCCGTACGCGGTGTACATGTCGACCCACGTGTTGTGGAAAACGATGTTGTCCAACGCCCACTTACAGATTCCCACCCCCCAGGCGGTAGACGATATCATCTTGAGGTGGTACACTGAGTTATTCCGTTTGTACGAGCGGGACAAGGCATTTGTTCCGGAGGGGTCACTTTTCGAGATGAAATACGAAGATCTGGAGGCGAATCCTGTGGAAAGCCTCCGATCGGTTTATCAGGCTCTCGGGTTATCCGATTTCAGCGATTTCCGCACAAAAGTGACTCGCTACCTGAAAGTAATCAAAGGATATCGTAAGAACGTTCATCATATGGACGATGACACGAAGCAAAAGGTGGCCGTGAGGTGGAAAGAAACGTTCGAGAAGTACGGTTACCCGTTTTGACCGGCTTTGTGCCGGTGGGCTGATAGGGTGCGTACGAGGTTCACGGTCCTCTTTGGAGAAACGGCCGGTTCGGTAGGGTCCGGCGACCCGAAGAGCGGGACGATGAGGACAGTTGGCCGGCGATGCTGCTGGACAATCTTTTTATGTTATCATATAACTATGACTTACGTCCAGGTGAAAGGCCGCCAAGGAACTGAAACTTTGACGACTACGCGGGGAAGAGTTCACCGCGGGGGCTCTCATTTGAACTCTCGTCGGTACGGCAGATCCGGGTGATGTCGTTTGCAGGCTCTGCGAGCTGTGGCCCGGCATGAGGAGCCGGGTTACACAATAAGGAGGAATCATGCAAGTCGGAGATGTAGTACATTTAGACGGCCTGAAGGCCGAGTACAGTCTGTTCGGTCGCGACCGCTTCAGTACCTGTACGCTGCCCGACGGCGATTATGTGATCGTCGGTTTTGAGGACGCGTACATAAACCTAGCCTGGAGCGAAGCAGGTGGAGCGGCCTCACGCAAACACCGATATCGCGTAGAAAGAGACGCCATCATCACGAGCTGACCGGCCTCCACGGTCGGCTTGGGATTTTCCTTAAAGGTCATGGGGCCGGTCCTTGCGGCCGATAATAAACGTGCTCAACCAACGATTCCCGGATTTCCATCGAGGCACCGTTGGCTCAATGGTTCATAAACTGCGAGAGGAAGTTTCCAAAGCGACTCAAGACATCCTAATTCCAACGAGATCTCAATTAGATCGGTTTAGGGGGCAACGTGACTGAAACCATGCAGGAACTTGTTAAGCCGTTCGCGGACAGATTGACAAAACTTCAGTGGATCGCCGCAAGCATCGTCACCGGTTTCTTCTTCGGGTTTGTTGATACTCTGATTTTCGCCGCCGTGATCGGAACTTTCCGTGTGGAGTTGCCGGCCTCTTTCGGAGTACCAACTACGTTTTCAGGATATTTTTTCGCGGGATATCTCCTGAGCCGCTTCGCACCACGGGAAATAGAGTGGGAGATACCGACCGGGATTCTCATTTGCTCACTGCTCTTCATTTTCGGGTTCGTCGGTTTTTCCGGCCAAGGTGCGCTTCTTCTTCTGTTCCACTACGTAGTGCTCCCCGCGATAGCGGTCGGCATATCTTATGTGGGCCTCGTTTTGGGCAGAGAAGGACGGCACGGAGTCAAATCACTTCTTCTGCGATGGAGGAAGGACTCGGAATCGCCGAAGATATGACCCCCTGCGGAGAAGGCCTGCACGAACTCCGTCACGCATCGCGTGCCGAATCTGCGCCTCCGTGTACTAAGTGCTCAGTGGCGTAAATACGGTCGCACCACCTGAGGCGTCTTCCCGGCGTAGGCCGGGAACCAGTCTTCTTTTCCTGGACCCCGGCCTGCGCCGGGGAGACGGCGGGCACAGCCCCCCCGACTGTTGACGTTCGAGCGAAGAGATCGAGTACTTCTTGGAACAACATACAAGGGACGCCCGTCCCACGAAGATGGACGAGCCTTTCCGTAATCCTTCTTAGCCCGGGCCTCCGTGCCCGGATATTCTTCTTGCCGACACCCAACATGGCAGTGAGACGAGAATGTGTGACCGAACTTATGAAATACCGCACTAAGTACTCGGCCGGTTTCACGTGAAAAGCCCGACAATATCCGAAATGCCGTCAAAAACATATTCCGGTTTACACGAGCTCCGCGCCAGATCTTCCGTTGTTGAGACTCCCGTCAAGACCAACGCTGAATCCATTCCCGCGTTCTTGGCAAAGACTATGTCGGTTTCGATCCGGTCCCCCACCATGAGGCAAAATTCCGCATCAAGTTCCAAGATTTCCAACGCCAGTTCGGCCATGTCCGGCGATGGTTTCCCGAAGACCCTGTCCGGCGATCTCCCCGAGGCGGTTGCTATGGATGCTACGATACTCCCTGCCCCGGGCTGGAACCCATGGGACGTTGGATAGGACGCGTCCGTATTGGTCGCCCAGAATAGGGCTCCGTTCTGCAGAGCACTATGGGCCCTCCGTAGTTTGTCGTACGTGAAGCCGGTATCCAATGCCGTCACGACAATGTCCGTTCGGTCCGGCTCCTCGGTAACCTCGACACCCGCTTCTCCGATACCCTCGACCAATCTCGGCTCGCCGACAACCATGACACGCTTTTCAGGGAAGTGTTTTGTCAAAGCATTGATGAGCGCGGTAGCGGAGTTCACGACCTGATTCTCCGTAACCTCAAGTCCCAGAGAGCCGATCTTCGCAGCCAGATCCGAGGCCGTCCTCATAGCGCTATTGGAAACGAAAACCCACCGAACGCCTTTGCGACGGAGCAGCTCGTAGGTTGAGGCCGCTCCGGGGAGGAGACGTCCGCCGCGGTTCACCGTTCCGTCCAAATCTGCAAGTATCCCCTGGTATGTCTTCATACGAAGAACTCCGACTTGCACCCCAGGCCTTCGCCGGGGCCACGGCGGGCATAGTCCGCCCTACGATCCTGATTTGTGGGGGCGGACCCCTGGAAAGTGTCTCAAAACTGCCAAAGTGGCTGCCATCGTGCACCGATTTTTGAGACAGTCTCCCTGTGCCTGCCCCAAGCCAAGAATGTTCGTCGCTCTCTCACCGACTAAGTGTTCTGTAACGTAAATGCGGTCGCGCATTTCCTGCCAAGCTTTTCTCTCGCTCCCAAACTCACGCGTGGGCTCCAGTGGGACGGGCATCTTGCCCGTCATCGACAGGCGAGACGCCTGTCCCACCGGAAGGGCCGGCGAGTGGTCTCCTCATCGGGAACCGTGGTTACCCCAATGAGCACTAAGGTTTGTTAAGCATGACCTCTTTCGAGTCCATGAATCGAGAGATCGTCTCGGGTGTGATTGCGGCCTCTTCCTTTTTCAACACAAGCTTGAGATTGTATCGAGCCGTGTCATATTCGGGATCGAGTTGAAGTGCTCGGTTGAACGCGTCCATGGCTCCACGCTGATCCCCGACCTTGTAACGAAAGAACCCCAAATTGTTCCACACTTGCGCGTCCCGTGCATTGATTTTGGTTGCTTCTTCAAGGTCTTCCTGCGCCGTGGGCAAATTCCCCAATTGAAAACGCACAACTCCCCGGAAACTCCTGCCCCGGGCGGAGTCCGGTCGTGCGAGAACTACCCGGTTCAGGTCCGCGAGAGCCGACTCGAGATCATCCCTGCGCTGGTAGGCCACTGCTCGATCAAAGAGAATTCCGGGGTCCGACGGCAGGTTGTCAATAGCCCGCGTGAAGTCCTTGATTGCCGCATCGTAAAGCATTCGATTCATGAACGTGATGCCGCGCATCGAGAATATCTCTGCGTCGGCGGGATCCAAATCCGCTGCCGCGGAAAGATCGCTCGCCGCCCTTACGTTGTCGCCCAGCTGAATAAACGTCCGTGCCCGTTCCTTGTAAGCCTCGACGAGGTTTCGATCCAGGGCTAGAGCCCTGTTGAAGTGGCCGAGCGCTTCATCCATGAGTTTGCGATGCATGGCCGCAACCCCGAAGTAGAGATACGCCGCAGCATGCTCGGGTGCAATCTCTACCGCCCGTTTGAGGCTTCGTTCAGCCTTGTCGTAATCGCCGAGCAGGATGTGGGCGCGTGCGCGGAGGACCAAATACGGTACATCGTCCGTGGGAGAGCGTGAATCCTTCGAAAGAGCTTCGAGGGCTTTCTCCGGCCGGCCCGTTTGAAAATAGACGAGACACTTGTCCCGCACTACTCGGTCGTCACCCGGAGCAAGAGACTGTGCGCTGGTGTAGTCCTTCAGAGCCGCCGAGTACTCCTTGAGCTTGACAAAGATCCGCGCGCGAAGTACGAAAACTTCCGGATCCTTTTGGCTCAGTTTACACAATTGGTCCGCATCCTCCAGAGCCAATCTCGTGTGCCCGGATTTCAATCGCACTTTGGCTCTGGACGACAGTGCCCGGGTAGATTCGTTCTCATAATAAAGGGCCCGGGTATATTCATCTTCCGCCTTGGTCAAAAAACCCTGCTTCTCGTAGATCATCCCTTTCAGTACGTAGGCGTTTGCGTCGCCCGGTTTGATGCTCAGGTAGCGTTCCACATCAGTGGAAGCCTCGTCGGGTTGATTAATGAAAATGAGACATTCGGCCTTTTCAAGCAATGCGGGCAAAGCCTTTCGGGAGTGGGCCAACGCGGAACTCAGATCCTCGATGGCCCGGTAATGGGCGTTCGTTTCCTTGAAGGCCTTACCCCGCTCGAAGAATACGCGGGACAACGTCTCGCCGCGCAGACTCTGATTGCTCAAGGCCCGGTCAAGAATCTTGATCCGTTCTGCGGGGCTCGTCGCTGCTGCCGCCTGCTTAAGCAATTCATCAGCGGTCTCACCTTCTTTGGCGGAACACTGAGAATGCGGCGTCAGTACCAGAAGAGCGAGGAAGAACGCAGCTGATACTCCAAGAACGCGCAACCGGGAGGACTCTTGTTGTGGCGGGGCTTTCAGCAAGTCTGCACTCTAGGGAAGCCTGTTTTTCAGTTCACTCACAAGCACCCGGAGAATCTGATCGAATTGGTTTTGCATACGTATCATGTTCTCCCGCATCTCAAGGATCACTTCTGCTCCGGCGAGATTGACCTCGAGATCTCGAACGAGATTCGCTATGATTCGTATCCGCTCGACCTGATCCGGCGGGAAGACCCTTTCACTGTGGGGCTCCTGCTGCAGTGGGTGCACAAGATCTTCAGCCACAAGTAGGTCGAGGAAGCTTTCCTCAACTTCGAGAATTTCTATGACCTGCTTCCTGTAATAATACTGCTTAGCCATTACTCGTACCCATACCTGCCGGAGTTGTCTTGGAATGCCGTTACGCTTGAGGACATGAAGATTACCATAAATCCGGCTCAAAAACGGATATCTTGCCGCAAGTCTCCCGAATAAAATCGTTCCAATGTCTCGGCTGCCGACAGGGCCTCCGGATCATCCGTCCTCGGAACCTGAACCCTCACGGTCACGAACATGTCTCCCGGAACCTTTGTTTTCAGATTCGGAACGCCTTTGCCTTTCAGCCGCAGTCGCTGTCCCGACCTGGTTCCCTTGGGTAGCTTTAGCTGCACTTGCCCTCCCGGTGTAGGCACGGTGATTTCCGTTCCATTCATGGCCTCACCGACACTTACGGGAATGTCCACGTTCAGTGTATCACCGTCTCTCTCGAATACGGGATGCGGCCGCACGCGTATCATAACGTACAGGTCGCCGGGCCCGCCGCCCTTCCGGCCCGGCTCGCCTTTGCCGGCCAGTCGGATACGGGACCCGTCGTTCACTCCTACGGGAATGGCGACATCTATTGTATCCGTCCCACCCACCACGCCGGTCCCTCGACAAACCGAGCAGGTCTCACCGGCTCGTCCCGATCCTCCACAGTCGGAGCATGTTTGGCTGAAGTTGAATGGTCCTTCGGCCACTCTTGTCTGCCCCGTCCCGTTACAGGTCTTGCAAACCGGATTTCCCGGTGCGCTAATCCGGCCGCTGCCTCCGCAACTCGTGCAGGTTCGGTTGCTCTGTATGGACACGCGGGTGGTCCCCCCTTTGACGGCCGTTAGAAAATCGATCTCAAGCGCGGATTCTACGTCTCTGCCCTTTGTCGGACCGGTCGCCGCGGAAGGTCCTCTTCCTGAACCGAACAGGTCGCTGAATATGTCCTCGAACCCGGAGTATTTGAACCCCTCGCCCCCTGCATGCCCGTGGAAAGAGGCACCGCCCGGTCCTCCCGCTTGTTGCCAACTTCGATACCGCCGCGCCTGGTCCGGATCAAACCCCGCTCTGAGTCCTTCTTCCCCGAACTCGTCATAGATCTTACGCTTTTCGGGGTCGGAGAGCACGTCATGTGCTTCCGATACCACCTTGAATTTCTCTTCCGCATCACTGTTGCCGGGGTTCACGTCGGGGTGGTACTTGCGGGCGAGCTTGCGATAAGCCTTCTTGATCTCCTCTGTGGTCGCATCCTTCTTGACGCCGAGGGCCCCATAGAAATCCTTACCTGCCATTGCAAGGCCTCCCGAGGATGTCCCCGTCAAGATCCACGGACCGAGCCCGTGTTCTGTACTCAGTTGCCGCTTCTACTGCCATGTGATGAGTTCTCCTGACGAGGCCGATTCATTGCACTGTAGAATAATTAAGTATCCCTGAATCCTTGTCAAGCACCCCTTCGCCATGGAACGGCTCCGTTGCGTTCCATAACAATATTAGTTTACTGTTAAAGTAAAGAGGTTGCCTTTTTATTCTTGACAACCTTTATAAGGTATGACAAGCTCGACAAACCTACCTAATAAACCTCAATCTTGAAATCCCGGCGAATCGTCTCACGAGTTACGTTTTCCGTCGGGTTTCGTTTTTCGAATTCGACACTTGATAAGAACGCGCTTGGTTCATATGAACTTTCATGGCTTGAGGCTTTCAACAAGGCGTGACGGTTGGTATGAGGCCTTGCATCAAAAGCCTTGAGAAATTGTGAACCGAGGCATAAGATGGGGCACATCAAAGTATTCTATCACTCATCTGCGGAATGCGAGGCGGTTAGGCGGCTCGCTACACATACAAGGCTATGATTATCGATTCTCACGTCCACTTGTTACCCAGAAGGGTTCAACATGACCGCACGTCCTTTTGCCACAGCGATCCGGCGTTCGGGTCCATATATTCCTCGAGCAAGGCAAAGCTCGTTTCCGAATCCGATATCCTTCAGTACATGGATCGGTTCGGCATTGCCAAGGCCGTGGTTTTCGGCTTCCCGTGGGAAGACCCTGATCTGGTAAGAGAAAACAACGATGAAATTTGGTCGTTTCACCAGAAGCATCCGGAAAGGATAATCCCCTTTGCAGTTCTGAGTTCGGGCCGGCGCGAACCTTCTCTGAGGGAAGCGGCCAGAACGCTTGAGGGCGGATTTGCCGGTTTCGGTGAATTGGCCATGTACCATCACGGATGGAGGCTTGCCGATTTCGAGGCCCTGAGCCCCAGTCTCCAATTGGCACAGATGAAGAAGGTCCCTGTCGTCATCCACGTAAACGAACCGGTGGGGCACCACTATCCGGGCAAGATTCCAGTGGATTTCCGAGGTTTGCTGCGGATAATAAAGACCCATCCGGAGGTTGACTTCATCCTGGCCCATTTTGGAGGCGGCATCTTTGTCTACGCGTTGATGCCGGAGGTGGCCAAGATCCTGAGTCGAACGTACATGGACACCGCTGCCTCCCCGTATCTGTACGATCCAAAGGTGTTTCGCGTGGTCGCGGACATAATGGGCCCGGACAAGATACTTTTCGGCAGTGACTATCCACTCCTCCCCTTAAATCGTTACGTTGAGCAATTAGACAAGGCCGGGATCGACGCCGGAGCGCGAACCGGAATTCTGGGAGGAAATTTTGAAGAGTTGCTGAACAAGAGCAAGGCCGGCTTGAGGACTTGATGGGTCCGGAGAGGCCGGAATCGTGGGACAGGCGGTACGCCTGTCAAGGACGGGCAGGATGCCCGTCCCACTTTCAGTAGTCAGCCTCGGTCATGGTAGGGTCCCGGCGCCGCCGAGCCCGATCAAAGGCCGGCGCTACCGAATTTCCGCCAAGGAGCACCAACTGCTCCGTTTCCTAAATGCGGTCGCACATTCTCAACCATTCTCGTTCCCAGGCTCTGCCTCCCACCTGACCGGCAAGATGCCGGTCCCACTTTCAGTGATCGGCATACCGTAGGGCGGGCTGTGCCCGCCGAACAGACGTATGATGCCCATCGCTCCAGATGTCGCCCTACGAGTGTGTCTTGGTAGGGGCGACCGGCGGTCGCCCGTGTGGCGGGCGCAGGCCGGGGTCCAGGAAAAAAAGACTGGTTCCCGGCCTACGCCGGGAAGACGGCTCAGGTTGTGCTTCCAAATTCACGCCATGGAACACTAAGCGTCTGTGGAGCGAGCATGCACACCGCCGCCTCAACGTGCGATCATCACCGCGGTAACCTCCGCTCGGACGCATTCCTCGTTGTCGGCATAGATTGAGCACGTTATCGTTCGGCTTGTACGGCCCTTCTTGACAACTTTCGCCTTGAGGAGGAGTTCCGAGTCCAACGGGGTCGGCTTGAGGAATTCCACGTTCAGGACCTTGGTCCAACCTGACGGCGGGTTAGGGGAGCTCATGTCCACACCTTGGTCTCTACATTCCAAGGCAAACGCGGTCCAGAGAGAATGACAATCGATGAGAGTACAGGCAATGCCCCCATTGAGGTACCCAGGATATGAACAATAGTGCTTTTCGGGGGTCCACCTGCAAATGCCGTAGTCGCCGTCCAGGTGACTCTTTATCTTGAGCCCCAGGTCGTTTTCAGTGCCGCAACCGTAACAATGTCGTATGGGAGCGTCTTGATGCAGGCGATCCTGCAAGGGAACTTCGTGATCCATGTGGGAACTCCTCGGAAGAATCGCTACGGCAATCATGGAGCGCGATCCTTCCCTTAATTGTGCCCGCATATCGAGAGTATTCTTGGGACCCCGGCTCCGGGGCGAAGCCCCGGGGGATCCATCAACGGGCAGGGACTTATACGGTGCCTTAGGAGATATGTCTGCCGGTTTCAGTGCCGCTTCACGGGCTTCAGGCTGCGCCGGCCTCCGTCTTCGTGTCGAAGTAACCCTTGGCTTCATGGGGGAAGATGGCATGTATGAGGATTTCCTCCTCGGAGAGTCCCGGAAAAGACTTCTCCAACTGATCCCACATGGGAGCCAACAGCTCCGCAGGGCGAACCGTGACGGGTTCGTCGCCCTTGAGAACTCTCTGCCGAAGTTCCTTGTTCACGGGAGCGGGGGTCTGGCCGTACAACCCTTTAAGGAGATTCGCCGTATGGTTTGCAATGATCTTGTACCTTCCGAGAAGAACATTGAACGTTGCCTGAGAAACGACTATCTGCGAGGTAGGGGTTACCAACGGAATCCATCCGAGATCTTCCCGGACGCGAGGAATCTCGTCTAGAATCTCGTCGAGTCTATCCAAGGCATTCTGCAATCTGAGCTGGCTCGAGAGATTCGACATAACTCCGCCTGGAATCTGAGTAACCAGCATTCGGCAATCAACGCCGCTATACGGTGCTTCAAATTCGTCGTAGTGGGATCTCACCGCCTTGGCCACTTCCGCGGCTTCGGTGAGTTTGCCGAGATCACAACCGGTTTCATATCCGAGACGGCCCAGAGCAAACACGAGGGACTCGGTACAGGGATGACCGGTACCCCCTGCAAACGGACTCAGGACCGAATCGAGCATGTCGCAGCCGGCTTCAACCGCCTTAAGGGCCGACATCATGCCCAGGCCGCAGCTGTCGTGAGTGTGGAGATGGATGGGAACTCCGACGGCTTTCTTCAGGGCGGACACCAGCTCGTACGTCGTAGCAGGGTCGATCAGGCCGGCCATGTCCTTGATCGCTATTTGGTCCACGCCCTTGTCTTCAAGTTGTCGCGCCTTTTCCACGAATTTCTCGACGGTATGGACGGGGCTTATCGTATAGCAGACCGCCCCTTCCGCAATCTTGCCGACGGCTTTGATCGCCTTGATGACCGTGTCATGGTTTCTTATGTCGTCAAGCGCGTCAAAAATGCGGAAGACATCGATCCCGTTTCGGGCAGCGGCTTCCACAAACTTGATCACGACGTCGTCCGAGAAATTGGAGTACGCCACCAGATTCTGTCCTCGGATGAGCATCATGCTCTTGACGTCGGGCATGGCCTCCTTCAGCTTTCGAGCCCTTTCCCATGGGTCTTCACGAAGGAACCGTACGCATACGTCAAAGGTTGCGCCCCCCCAGGTCTCCGCGCCATATATTCCACTGTCTGCGAGCTTGGATGCAACCTGAAGAAGGTCGTCCAGCTTAATGCGGGTGGCTACTTTGCTCTGGGAACCATCCCTGAGCGTGATGTCAAATATCTTCACCTGCCTCGTTCCCTCGTGGTTCATAAACTCCTCCAGACTATTTCGTCACTTTTTCTCAGCCGTGCAGAGCGGCTCTTGTCAACGCGTCCACTCAGTCGATATTCGCAAGATGCCCCTGGTTTCGTGCCAACCAATAAGTGTACCATACATTGGGCTATTGGACAATGCACATTTTCACTTTTTGCGCAGTCATTCTCTTACTCGATAGGGAGTCTTGATCGGCTTCAACAATCCCATGGAAGTTCGATGCACACGAAACCGGATTCATCCGCGAACGGACGGCTTGCATTTCGGCTCGACGGGATACCTTTTGCTCAACAATTCACGTTCGTCGTCGGCCGATGTAACCAGGCCGTCAAGTCGAGCATCCCTGAGTGTTCCGAGCATTTCGCCGAACAGGGGCCCCGGGACGTATCCCATTTCCATCAAATCCGAACCTTTCAGGTGCGGTTGGAGGTACCTCAGTTTCGTGATGTATTCCGAAACGGCTTTCCTCGTACTCTCTCGCACCGTCTTTGCCATCATGAAGAGCAGAGCCTCGGTGTGAAGCTTCCGCAGGGCTTCCACGATCTGGCTGGGGCGCGTCACCATGCCCTTGGCGAATCGTCCAAGGACATGCCCAACCTCCTCACGCTCTCTACGCAGGTCCTTTCTCTTGGCGCGCACGATTGAGAGCCTTCGAACCAGGCCGTCGAATTCGTCATCGGTTAGTGAATCGGCCAGAGCCAGGAGGTAGACGGTCCAGGTCTCTACGTCGTCCTTGAAGAACAGGTACTTCCACCAGGATAGAACCCCAATGGCGGACTCCACGAGTTCCACGGTCCTAGGATTGAATTTCAGAGAAGGATGGAGGGCCTTCAGAACACCGAATCCCGCGGTCAGCGTCAACGGGGCCATCGGGTTTCTCTCATCGAGGATGTGGATCAATTCGTTGAGAATGCGCTTGCCTTCGACCTTGTCGAAGACGTTCATGCGGATGGCCCCCTTCATAAGGGTGAGTGTATGCTTGCCGATGGCGAATCCGAAACGACTGCTGAATCGAATGGCGCGCAAAATCCTCGTGGGATCCTCAACAAAGGCGAGATTGTGCAAGACCCTTATGGTCCTCTCCTTGATATCCCGAGCCCCCGTGAAGAAATCAATGACTTGCCCGAAGGATCGAGGGTTAAGGGTTACGGCCAGAGTGTTCATGGTGAAATCCCTGCGGTACAGGTCACGCTTGATGGAACTTGTCTCCACCGTGGGTAGGGCCCCCGGAACGGCGTAGTACTCGTGCCGAGCCGTTGCGACATCAATCTTGAAGCCGTCTTGGAAAAGCAGCACCGCGGTGCCGAACTTATCGTGACTGCGAACCCGACAACCGGTAAGTTGCTCGGATAGCTCCAGCGAGAAGCGAATTCCGTCCCCCTCAACGACAATGTCCAGGTCAAGATTGTGTATTCTCAGCAAGAGGTCGCGTACGGCTCCGCCGACCAGGTATGCCGTCTCCCCGCGTTTGTCCGCAACGTCTCCGGCGCTCCTCAGAATGTCCATGATTCGGTCCGGGAACCGTTCTTCCATTAGTCGGCGAACGCTTTTGCTGCGCATGCGTCCCGCCGGAAACTCGTCCGGACCGGCCGTGTCGCTCCTTAACGGGAGCTTGAGGTGTTCCAGCAAATCGCTTCTCGATATCACGCCCACCATCTTCCCGTTGTCGATGACGGGAACGAGTCTGTGACGACCTTCTACGGTAATTGACAGTACTCTGTCTATGGGTTCTTCAGGAGTGACGAAAACAACGCCGGGGTTCATGTAATCGGACACCAGTTGTTCTTCCAGGCCGTGATGCAAGGCTTTTTCCACTGCATTTCGGTGGAGAATACCTAGGACGCAACCGTTTCGGACCACGGGGAGGGAGCTTATCTGATATCGACTGAGAGATTGCGCGGCATCGGCCAGTTTTCGATCAGGCCCAATTGAGATCACGGGATGACTCATAATCTGTCCTGCCTTCTGTTTGGGCCGCACTCGCTCATGGAGTAGTTCCACCAGCTTTTCCCGAGCCTCGTACAGGGACAGGTTGCGGATCGTTGCACTTGCCGCGGTCGGGTGACCTCCCCCGCCGAATTCCGCCGCGATTTCTCCCGCATTTACTTCCTCGGCACTGCTGCGACCAATCAGATGAACGCGGTCCTCCAATCTCACGACCGCAAAAATCGCTTCGGGGTTCTCCATGTCACGATATTTGTGTACGAGTACGGCCAAATCTCCCACGTAATGATTGAAGCTGGCCGTGGTAATAAGGACATCCACACCGCCCAGACTCACCAGCTCCGATCCCTCAATGAGGCGATGCAGGAGTTCGATCTGGTCGGTACTCATATCGCTGGTCATCATATTGGAAATGATATTGAGGTTTGCCCCACGGGCGAGCAACCACCCGGCGGCTTCGAAATCCTGGGGAGTGGTGGAGGAGAACGCGAAGGAGCCGGTGTCCTCATAGATTCCCAGGGCCAAGACCGTGGCTTCTTCCGCATTCAGTTCAATCCCTCGCTCCCGGATCTCTTGAATCAGCAGCGTTACGGTGGCCCCGACCTCTCTTATGACTTCCACCCGGCCCTTCACGTCATCCTCCGAGTCGGGGTGGTGGTCGTAAACGTGCACCTCCACGCCCTTGGAGTCCACCAGCTCTGAAAATCTACCTATTCGGCTCTTCTGACGGGTGTCGACCATGATGAGTTTGGTCACCTCGTCGAGATCGATGTCCTTTGCCCTTTCTATCGAAAGGATGTACAGCGTGGACTCAATGAAGAAGTCCCGCAAGTTCTTCTCTTGGGCTCCAGGGAAGGCGACCACCGCATCGGGGTACAGTTTCTTGGCTGCCACCATGGAGGCGAATGCATCAAAATCGGCGTTCAAGTGAGTAGTTATGATTTCCATAGGGTTCCCGGGAAAACCTCCGGCATCGAGCACATCTTCGTGGGCAAACGTCTGGGAGGGTTGAGGGGAGACAAGTCGCCCCTGATATTGCCGGTTCTTGATCCGCATCTCCGGCATCAGACCATGGGCTGCTCGGCCGGACCAACCGCTTTCATGCTTTGTTGCGCCTTCTGCCAAGCTTGCATGACGACATCACTGGTACTCACAATAGCATTCGGGCAGAAAAAGTAAATCGGAGCCGGGGGTCAATGTCCACCTTGATCGGCATTCCCGGCACGTATATAATGGGGCGTCATGTGGCACCGCCTTCCCTTTCTCGGAATTCTCTCGCAGGCTTCTTCCAACGGTATTATCACGGTGATTGTCATCATGGTTTCCGTTTGGGTGATGCCCTCCGGTTCCGCCTCGGCGGGATTCGATTCGACCGGGTGGAGATACGTCAGAGACATTGGCGTCCCCGACACGTACCCGGGAGGGCCCGCAGCCGTCTGTCTGGAATCCGACATCCTGGAACACTGCCTCCCCGACTTGCGGGATCTCCGCCTCATTTCATCCGCAGACTCTCCTGTTTCCTTCACGGTGACTCCGCAGGCGGACGGTCGAGGCCCGGAACCCATTCCGGCACGCGTGTACAGGGTGGCGAGAAAAGCAGGGAAGTGGACCGATATTTGGGTGGACAAAACTGCAAAGGTTCTCACGCGAGGCATACGTTTGGGGACCCGATCCACTGATTTTGTTCGAAGGGTCGAGTTGCGCGGCGCGGATTCTTCCCAGGAAGCGTACGTTATTCGTTTGGACGGCCTCATTTTTGACCAAAGTTCGCCTATTCCCGTTCGTTGCGATCGGGTTTTCCATCCCTTGAACAATTTTCAATACATGAAGATACGTATATTCGACGGCGATGCCCCTCCGTTGACGATTGACGGCGTGTCTTGTTATCCGCCGCCTGCCGAGAGATCGGAAGAACATCCCCTTGCGTTGAGAATAATCGAAAATCGGGAAGACAAAGCTACCGGCTCGATAATCGTAGTTGCCGACCTTGGCGTCAAACGGCTGCCCGTATCCCTCATCTCAGTCGAGACCTCGGCTCGAGATTTCATCAAGGGAGTACGGGTTTTGGGGGGATACGCTGCGTCCGGCGACTCATGGACCGAGCTCATTCAGGGCACGGTCTACCGAATTACCCGAGAACAGGCATCAGCCGAGGATCTTGAAATACGTTTGAAACCTACGCCGGTGCGTTATCTCAAGGCGGAGTTCACCGGCCCGAACCCTCCGGACTTCTCCGTGGCAGGCATAACGGCCCTTGGAAGCGCGCAACTGATCGTCTTCCAGCCGACACCCGGTTCCTCTTACAGGCTCTACTACGGCAATCCATCTGCCGAAGCGGTCAACCATTCCACTGACCCGATATCTCTCAGCACGGCTGAATTGCTTGAAATGGCCCAGGAAATCGAGGTCGGTCCGGTGAGACGAAACGTCCCGCCGCCCAAACCCAAGATCGTCAAGAAGAAAGGAGACGTCGCTCCGTTCGTCTTTGGAAAGGCTCTCGGAGTGGTCATGCTGCTGATAGGGCTGCTGCTGCTCTTCAGCGTGATGCTCAAGGCCCGATCCCTAAGGAAGCGCGAATTGCAGCGCAATTCCCGGATTGTAAATACCCCTCGATAGCACCGACCACGTACCGGAACCCTCCTCATGGAACAGGAGTCCCGCTTCACGTTGTCGTCTGATTACCAGGTGTCGGGGGGGACGGGAGGGAGGCGGCCCGGAAATCGTGCGAGGAATGAACGAAACCACGGGAAGGCCGAATCATCCGGGGGAGGGAGTTCCTTTCCGGAGGACGGGTGGTCATCCCGGATGGTTACCTCGTCAGGAAAACTCCTCCCGCAGGTTAAAAGTCATCCGTGTGCTTCCCACTGAGATTTCATCACCGTCGTGGAGTTGTACCTGAGTTGTTACGGATTCGCCGTTAACCTCGGGTTTCTTCAACCCCTCGGCATATGCCAGGAAGTAACCATTTGGTCTCTTGTTAATCAACGCGGCAGTCTTACCTACAAGCAGACCGGAGCACTTGACATCCGAATCGGCGGACTTTCCGAGTGTGGTGAGTCGTTTCGTGAGATCTATGATTTCGGGAGTGCCGCCGGATATTATGGTGATGGAGCCGTAGAACTGCACTTTCTTAGGTTTCTCGGCCAACTCTTCGGGTGATACTCCCTTTTCGGCTGCGTGCTTGGCCAGGAGATCCTGCTGAGCTTGTGTATCCAGAATGACCGTGTCCCGAAATTGCTGCCCTTCGGCTTTGCCTTCAGGTATGGAATCCTGCCTGCTCGGCCGTTCCTCTTCAGGACGTAGATCCACAAAGGTCATTGCGTGTTTCCCCACTATCAACATGTCCCCATCGAAGACTCTCTGACGGGCAACCTTGGCTTCATTTACGAAAGTGCCGTTAAGTGACTCCAGATCTACCAGCACGTAATAGTTGGGGTCTTCCTGCTCGATTACGGCATGATGGCCGGACACGGCCATGTTGTCGATAACGACATTGTTGTCGTCCCGTCTGCCGATAGTGACAGGAGTAGAATGAAATTCGTACTCCTCAATGACCGTATCCTGAAACTTGAGGATGAGCTTGAACATCGATATCCTCCAAGTAGTCTTCTCTATGATCTACTCACGTGTGGGCCGCCTCAACTTTTACTAAGTGTCCGTCTTTCGCAGAAAAAGCCTCGAATCCCACGTTCATTCGGTCTCGGCACTCAAAACGGACAGCGCCAGCGTGGTGTTGTCGGGACTTCCCCGCAAGTTGACAATCTCAATCAAGTGTTCAAGTACCTCAGGTCCCGGCTTATGTTTCATGACCTCTTCCAGGATTTCATGGTCCTCCATAACCGCTGTGAGACCGTCGGTACAAAGAAGGAGAAGATCCCCCGGGAAAACAGTGAGTTCATCCATGTGAACCCGAATACGGGAGTCCACACCGATAACGGATGACAGGATATGTCTCAGCTGTGACTCTCTAGCCTCTTCACGGCTCATAATACCTCGTTCGATCTGATCCTCGGCAAGGGTGTGATCCTTGGAAATCTGTTCGATGGTTCCATTGCGGATCAAGTACATCCTGCTGTCGCCGACGTTGATCATCGAGGCGGTGAAGTCGTGAATGGCCACCCCGGTCAGTGTACTGCCCATTCCGACATGATCTTCCGTTTCCAAGGATTTCTCCACCACGGTCCTATTGGCCTTGTACGCTGCTTGGCGTAGGAGATTTGCATGAAAAGTGAAGCTGTCATCGTAGTTGTCAAAGAAGTCCGGGTCAGCGTCGGCATCATTGACGTGCCGGTCATAGTACTCGCGAATGGTTTCCATGGCCAATCGCGAAGCGACTTCTCCGGCACGGTGTCCACCCATTCCGTCAAGAACGAGAATCAGCCGTCCATCGGCGTCGACGTAAAGACAGTCTTCGTTGGTGAGACGATGTTTCCCCACATCTGTTGTGCCCCAGGTTTCAACGATCACACGGCCTCTCCTCGGCCCAGTAGAAGATTGCGCCATTTCCAGCCCTACCTGCAGATTCACACTACGGTTTCGAAATCATCATCTACACACACCTTACTCGAAAGTGAATGTAGCCGATTTCAACAGGAAAATCAAGTATTATTGGCCGGAATTTGGCGTAACAACATATTTTGGCAGGCTCGGCGATTTTCCTCAATAACTCTTTTGTGAACGCGTGATTGATTTTTCGAGCCCGCTTCACCCCGTCGCTTGCGCTCCGGTAAGGAAAAGAACCCGTCCTTGAAAGACTTTTCCTCAAGTGCAACATTCCTACCGTCGCAGGGCAAACACCTGACTACCGACCGAGCATTCCTTCTTTCTCTCAAGGACAAACTGCGCCTGTCCGAGGGTTGATTTTCCAACTTGATGGATATACATTGTGTCCGCGGGAGGGACCCGGAGGAACTCCATATGTATGACCGGAACCACAGAATGTTCCCGACGCCTCTTTGGCCGGCGCTTTTCACGATGGCCCTCTGTTTACCGCTCCTCAGCGGATGTCAGGAAGCAAACACCCTCTTGCGGGAGCTGCGCGACAAGTTCAACAAAGTCGTTAAGACCAAGACTCCCTTCGAACAGAAAGACGGTCTGACGATACGCACATGCTCGATTTACATGACCGCGAATCCCAACTCGGAAGTCGTCCGAAGACTTCCGCCGGAGACGCCGGTACGATTGATCAACAAAATCGGGGACTATTACCGCGTCCGGACTCGCGATGGGCGGGAAGGGTATCTCGAAGAAAAGATGGTGGGCGGGGAAAAGATCATCCTCAAGACCCAGCAGCTCCGAAAGTCTATCGAAGGATTGACGCCTCAGGCAGAAGGAATCACCAAGAGTATCGCGAATTTTCGACTCGAACCCGGACGAGAGCATCAAGTTATCGAGAAACTCCCCCCCGGCAAGAAGTTCGAGGTATTTCAGAGGTATGTCACCCTCAGGCCGACTACGAACCAATCCGGACAAGAATCCGCTCCGGTGGACGACACAACGGAGGATGTCAAGAAGGATGTTTGGTACAAGGTGAAAATGGAAGACGGACGGGTCGGCTTCATCTATACGCACAATATGAAGCTCATCCCTCCGACGGACATAGCTCGTGCCGTACCGTTCATGAGAATGGTTGCGTGGCGAAGCGTCAATGTTGTCGAAGATCAGGACCTCGGTGCCAAGAACAACTACGTTGTCGCGTATGCCCCCATAGGAAAGGATGCCGGTTGCGATTACACGAGACTGTATCTCATGGCGTGGTCTTCCCGGCTCAAACGAAGGATAATCAACTGGCAGTTCGGACTCAAAGGTATTCTTCCCATCACGGGTTACCAGTTCGAGGGCAAGCCTGGTTTCAGCGTCCGTTATCTCCATCCGTCAAGCAGTAATAAATTGGTACTGGCGAGTTTTGTGTTTGTACATGGGAAAGTAAGAAAGGTGAGTGAGGAAG
Organism: Desulfomonilaceae bacterium; assembly: GCA_963675835.2. GTDB lineage: Bacteria > Desulfobacterota > Desulfomonilia > Desulfomonilales > Desulfomonilaceae > JAVHLK01. The sequence continues at coordinate 1,540,691 of CAXXIU010000021.1, read as the reverse complement.
AGGTCCCGAACCACTCGAAGGTGCACTGACCTACGCGTGCGGGTTTCATTCGAAGTCGCCGGGCATCTGTGGACAAGGGCATTAAGCAGGATAGGCGGTAAGGGGTACGTAACCGAAGACTGTAGTGAGAATATTTTGAGGAAAGGGAGTCAGCAGTCGATTATACAATCTCGCGCTCTTGTTGTAGGCCCTTCTCCTCTCCGTCACACGTCGGCTGATCTTCATTACCTGCTCCCAACGTAAGGCAAAAGGCGAGTACCGGCCCAACTCCGGCCGAGATTGCACGAGCCTTTCCATCTGAGCCACGTGGCGTTCCATTTCGTCCACCAGAGCTACGGTTCGGTCGGGATCACGCACCCTCACCGCCATGGCCCGGGTCGCAAGGGATTCTTCTGCGAGCTGCCCGTGGCCGGGTTCGAATCCTTTGATTGCTTCTACGAGTCCCGGTATTAACTCATTGCGTTCGTTGACTGCTCGAAGAAACGATTCCCATTCGCCTCGTGCCTCCGATCGCAACTCCTGCAGAGTCGGTCGGAGCGTCAGGAAGGAAATCACCGTAAGCACCAATAATGCCACGAGAAAGCTGAAGCCGAATTCAATGAGCCGAGATACGGTCATAGAATATCCTTGGTAAGGCAACCGGCACTCTTTCATACGTCCTACTGTCAGTTCAACCGCCACCGAACCAAAACCTCCGTCGGAGGACGTCTGCGTCCGGAACCAGAGAGCCTGTACAATGACGTGTGCCAAGCGCTTCGGCACTCACTTACGGCCGGCCGTCACGTCACGACTCTGTCTGATTCGGGTGCCGTGTACGGCGACAACAACGTAAACGTGATTCACGCCTCGCGGCACCCGGTCAAGATCTGTTTTTCTACATAATTCTAACCGCTTATTACATAACTCAAACAAGCATGTCAAGAATCATGAAAACCTCTTACACGCAACCGAATGTGATGTCAATTGTTATTTCCGGGACACCGCGTGCAACACGTCGCGCTCAAGGCGTACGTTGAAGTTCGGCCGTTGGGACGAGCGTCAATTTGACTGACCGAAAGTCGATATTTCCGACCAAGCGAGTGGGTTATGTTGACTTTTCCGCTATCAGCGTCTTTAATGTTGGATCTGACCTTGAGAACACGTAATTTGAGAAAGGCCGAAAATGTCACACCAAACGAATCGAAGAGAATTTCTGAAAAACGGATTGGCGGTAACCGCGGCGGTTATGTCGGGCGGCGCGGCAGGTTTGGTCGTTCCCGATCAGTCAACCGCAGCTCCTACGCCTGATGTGGTCGTTTCCCACGGGACGGACCCCGCTCGTATTACACGGGCCGCGGTTGATGCTTTGGGAGGAATTAAGCAATTTGTGAAACCCGGTCAAAGGGTAGTTATCAAGCCGAACATGAGTTTCGCCAGCAAGCCGGTGCGCGCTGCCAATACGAGCCCCGAGGTTGTACGAGAAGTTGCACTGATGTGCGCGGAAGCGGGCGCGTCACGAATTGCGGTACTGGATTACGTGCTGAACGACCCAAACGATTGTCTCAAGCGATCTGGAATACAAGCAGCGTGCGCGGATGTGGCCAACGCCTCGGTAAGAAATGTTCAGGCCAAGAGGTTGTTCACGCCGGTTGAGGTGAAGGGTGGAAAGCAGTTGAAATCTCTAAGCGTAGTTACCGAGGTACTCGATGCGGACGTGCTGATCGCGATTCCGAGGGGTAAGTCTCATTCATCCGCCGGCGTAAGCCTTTCCATGAAAGGTATGATGGGGCTCATCTATGATAGAGCCGCTTTTCACAGCAGGTACGATCTGCATGATTCGATCGTTGACATGATGACGGTGCTCAAACCTTCGCTGGTAGTGGTAGACGGAACGAGTATTCTGAGTACCGGAGGACCGAGTGGGCCGGGTAAGGTGATTCCTCTCAATCTGGTTATCGCCTCCACCGACATGGTAGCTGCGGATGCCCAAATGGTGGCATTGGGAACTTGGTACGGTCGCAAGTTTCTGCCGAGCCAGGTGCGTCATATTCGCTCTGCCGCGGAACGTGGTCTGGGAAATATGAATCTAAAACAACTCAACGTGGTTAATATAAAGTCGTGATCCGATTTCAGCGAATCACCCAAACAGTCTCGTTTCTCCTGTTCGTAGTCCTGTTCTATCTTGCAGCCTATCCATACGTGGCCGGGCCGCCGGTCGACTTCTTCTTGCGACTGGATCCTCTCATCGGAATAGGTACGACGGTCGCAGCGCGGGACTTCTCGATCGCCCTTGTTCCGGGCCTGATACTGCTGGCCGCCACGCTCGTGATGGGTCGGTTCTTCTGTGGACACATATGTCCCATGGGTACCACGTTGGACGTTCTCCAGGTACCGCAGGCCCGGAGAAGAAAGACTTCGCCTCGGAAAGCGTCGTACGAGGCAAACTCACGATTTCGAGGCTGGAAATACCTGGCGCTAGCGGTAATCCTGGCCGCTGCCGTGGGAGGGGTTTCACTGGTTTATCTCGGCTCCCCACTTTCACTGGTAACCCGCTTCTATGCTCTGGTCATTTGGCCCATCGTTCTTCTTGTAGGCGACCTGGGAATCCGGTTGACTGCCCCGTTGTGGAAAACCTTTCCGGACTTGGCTTACGTGCAGGTGCCTCACAAAGTTTTCTCGACGAATGTGTTCACGGCAATCCTTTTCGCAGGCATCACCGCCCTCGCCCATTGGCAGCCACGTTTCTGGTGCAGAAATCTGTGCCCGGCCGGTGCTCTGTTGGGGCTGTTCTCCAAGTCCCCGTTCATCAAGCGTCATGTGGGAGAGTCGTGCAATGGTTGCGGCCGCTGCATCAGCGAATGCCCTACCGCGGCGATCAGAGAGACCCCGGACAAGACGGTATACTCGGAGTGCATTGTCTGTCTGAAATGTGTTCGGATCTGTCCGCAGTCCGCCGTAACGTTTTCTTCAATAAAATCAGGATGCGAAAGGGATTTGCCCGCTCCGGATCCCATGCGCCGCGCACTTTTGTTCGGGGCGGCTTCAGGTCTCCTTACTGCAGGACTGCTCCACACAAATGTCGACCAACCGGGTTATGGCGGAGCGGAGAGAGGCCATGTGCCCGAAGGCCTCATTCGCCCCCCCGGAGCTCTTCCGGAGCCCGACTTCCTCGTAAAGTGCGTCAGATGCGGTGAATGTATGAAGGCTTGTGCGACGAACACGCTTCAGCCGGTTTGGCTGGCATCGGGAATTGAGGGGCTGTTTACTCCCGTCATGAAACCTCGACTGGCGGCATGCGCGACCGATTGCAACATGTGCGGCAAGGTGTGTCCCACCGGCGCAATCAGGAGTCTTTCGCTCACGGAGAAGAGGCATGCAAAGGTCGGGACGGCCTGGATCGTTCGGCAGAATTGTCTCGTGTGGGAACAGGACAGAAAATGTCTGGTCTGCGACGAGGTGTGTCCATACAATGCAGTGTCTTTCAGAGCGGTTCCCGAAAGACGAAATGCCGTTCCGTTCGTAGTGGAAAATCGATGTACCGGCTGTGGTTGGTGCGAAAGCAAGTGCCCCGTTAGAGGGGCTTCCGCGATACGGGTAAATATAGTGGGGGAGGTACGCCTAGCCCGGGGATCGTATGTGGAAAAGGCTCGTGAGTACGGTCTCGAATTCCGAACCAAGGACAATACGGTCGATAAACTGGGCCCGGAGACGTTCGACACCGGTCAAGCCGTTAAGCCGTACAGTACCGTCGAGCCGCCCAAACCTGCAGACAACGGCTTGCCGCCGGGCTTTATCCCGAGATAACCCATGACATTGGTCGGGTTATCTGCTATAATTTCAGCGGATAGATACTACATGATCAAGCCCGGGTAACGGGAATTTAATCGACCTCGCCGGCCGAAATTAATCGACGGGCAGCGTGGGATCCGGCATGAACAATCCTCGAGTGGACAATAATGACGTTGAAAGCCTGCTGCAACAGGCAGATCTCTATGAAACTCAAGGATTGTACGAACATGCAATGCAGGTGTATCGAAGCATACTCAACAGGGACCCGGACAATGAAGAGGTAAAAGAGCGAATTTCCAAGATTCAAGAAACCGAAAAGATGGGTGATACCACCGTCAGACAGGCTCTGACCGCCGAGAACCTCTCACCTCGATTGGCATTTGACCTCGGTGTCGCCTATATGGGTATGAATCTCTACGCCGAGGCCTTGGAGGAATTCACTCAGGCGGCTAAGACCGCGCCGGAGAATCGGGCGGAATTGACTCGCTATTCTACGGTGTGTCTTATTCATTTGGAACGCTTCAAAGAGGCCCGAAGAGTACTGGATCGTATCATATCCGACGAGACGCTCACCCCAAAGGAAAGGGGGGACATTGTATCCGAGGCCCTGGATGTCTATATCTCCAAGGAACTTGAGAGTCTTGCCGGAAACCTCCTCGAAAGAGTGCCGAATAACCTCAAGGAGTTCATCCGCGACTACGACCGAATCAGTGCTGAGATAGGGCCCTCCTCTTCCGAGCAGCGTTTCGAGTTGGAAGTTGAAGACACCGAAACCGGAGAGATCTATCGGGAGCCTTTGGAGGACGATTCGACCACGAATCGAAGGACAACCGTCTCTCGGACGGCTTCTCAGAAATCAAGGCCGGCAATTCCCCTTCGCGCGGCCGTCAGCTATTCTCTTGACAGCAAGAATTGGATAGATGGAGTGTCCGTTGAAGTATCCGCTGAATGGGCCGTGCTTCAAGTTCCGGAATCCATTGAGCCGGGAGACTCGTTGGTAGTTCAAATACATCTGCCCACAGAAGGGGACGGCGAAACCGTTTCCGTGATCTCCAAGGTGGCCGAATTCGGCAAGGATTCGACTGAGCGCGACCTTGCCGCGGTCAAGGTCCGATTCGTCTCGTTTCTTCCGGGAGGGGAAGCAACTCTCAGATCGTTTATTAATCGGGCGGTTCTCGATCCGTCGTATCTTGATACGGTGCTGCAAAGCACTACGCCCGACGGTTCAGGTATGCGTCCGGACACGTTTTCCGCGTTGCAGGAGCAAGCGGTTAAGGAGCTCGAAGAGGACGTACTGACCACTATTCAGAGCAGCGTCACCCCATCAGGAGGACTGAACCGCGGTGTCGGCCCTCCGAACGGGTTGTCGGCTCAAGTTCAGAGACAATTGGGTTTGGACGACACCCCTAAGATTCGTTTCGCGTGTGAATGCGGCCAGATCCATGTCGTACCGGTGAAGAACTCCGGCAGAAAGGGCAAGTGCGGGAACTGCGGGAAAGTGATGACCGTTCCGGTGGTTGACATAAGACCCGACAGTCTGACCGAGTTGGTCGTGGGAAAGATAGTAGGTGGGTGCAGACTGCTCTATAAGCTCGGCGGCGGCGGCATGGGCGGAGTGTTTAAAGGACATCATATCGCGTTGGACATCCCCGTAGCAGTTAAGATTCTTCACGCCCACCTTGCGGAAAAGGACCCGGTGTTCATCAAACGATTCATTCGTGAAGCACGGGCTGCCGCCCGGCTCCAGCATCCCAGCATTGTGGGCGTCATGAACGTGGGGTTTGAAAACGGCCTTCACTTCATCGTTATGCCCTTTGTGGGCGGTGGAAGCGCAGCCGCAGGCCTCGCCCGAAAAGGGAAACTGCCGATCGACAAGGTTCTCGATATTGCCCGCGATATTGTCCAGGCGCTCATCGTCGCGGAAGAGAACAACATGCTCCATCGGGACATCAAGCCGGCGAACATCCTCTTCACTGATAAGGGAGATGCGACCCTGGCGGACCTGGGCTTGGCAAAAAACTACCTCGATTCCAATGATTCCGGCATCACTCAGACGGGGATCGCCTGCGGAACCCCCCTCTATTTTTCACCCGAGCAGGCTAAGGGAGCAAGAAACCTAGACATCCGATCTGATATATATTCCCTGGGAATTACCCTGTACCACCTTCTCAACGGTTCACCCCCTTTCAAGGGAGAATCCGCCTACGTCATATTTCAGAAACACGTTCATGAACCCCTTCCCCCCTTTGAGGTGGTCCCGCCCATACCGGATACGATCCTGCAATTCCTGAAAAAAATGACCGAGAAGAACCCCGACGACCGGTTCTCCAGTGCAAAAGAACTCTCGCAGGCCTTAGAGGAGCTGAGAGCCCACTTGGCCGACCAAGAAGGACGCCTTTCTCCTGCGACGAGAAAAGGCCTGCTGGCCAGACTGGGCATCAAGAAATCGTAACCGAGGGGGTCAGGTCTTGTTTCTTGACTTGAATCTGACCTGAATGAAGTCAAGAAACAAGACCTGACCCCCCCTGACCCTAAGCTCATAAATCACCTTAGCTTTTTGTCGAGAGATTATTGACTTATTTGCCTATCTCTAGTAAACTACATTTGTTTTATAATGCAATAGCATCTTGAATCAGTGGAGGAAGTAGTATGGATCATATACGTCGGCATTTCATTCATTTCGTGCTGCTGGCCACTCTTTGCAGCTGGATCGCTTATCCCGGTTGGTTCAACGAATGGTATTCGGTTCTTCCCGAGAACTACGCCTGGCCGGCATCCCTGTCAAACCAGTGCGACCCACGATGGGGTTTCTGGTTCTGGTAGGAATTCGGGGTCAGGTCTCGTTTCTTGACTTCCTCCCTTACCGCTGTGCAGTACTGGTAACTGTGACGAATTCAGATCAAGAAACAAGACCTGACCCCATTTCTGCCATTTCCCTATTTCCCTCTGAGAAGTCCTTGTTCGTAGAAATACCGAAAGACGACGAACTGATCGATTCCGGTGAGTTCCACTACCTTGAAGATTGTGACTGATTGTCTGGCCATTTTCAATTCGTTGATAACTCGTGTGATTTTTCCGTAGACCTCGCTACTGGCATTGATGTCCATGTTATTTCACCTCCCTCCGCACGGGGTCATGAATCAAGTCAAGCAAGAAACAAGACCTGACCCCATGTAAACTAGCCGTTGAAGAAGTCGTGTACCGTCTCCAAGGCATCTTCCAGATCGGCTTCATTGGGCCCGCCGGCCTGGGCCATGTCCGGCCGACCTCCGCCGGAGCCTCCTACGACCTCTGCCGCCTTCTTGACTATTTTCCCTGCGTGAAACCGATCCGTCAGATCCTTGGTCACCACGGCGATCAAAAAGGCCTTGCCGTCCGTGCGAGCACCGAGCAATGCCACGCCGGATACCAGTCTGTCCTTCACACGGTCCGCATAGTCTCTCAGATCCTTGGGCGTGGACACATCCTCCACCACGCGCGCAAGAAGTCGGATGCCCTTGACGTCCTTAACTCCCTCCAGAATATCGGTGGTAACTCCTTGGGCGAGCTTGGTTTTCAGGGTTTCGACTTCGCGTTCCCGGCTCTTCTTCTCTTCAATGAGTTTGTCGAGTTTGCGCAGGAGTTCCCCGCGTGAGCCCCGAACTCGATCCGATATGCCGGCAAGTTCCTGCTCCAGGGACCGCACATAGTCCAGCGCGCCGGTCGAGGTCACGGCCTCTATTCGACGGACACCTGAAGCGATTCCCCTTTCTTCGAGTATCTTGAACAGACCAATGTCGCCGGTACGTCTCGTATGCGTGCCGCCACAAAGCTCCTTGCTGAATCCGCCGATCGACACCATCCGCACAGTCTCCCCATATTTTTCCCCGAAGAGTGCCATTGCGCCGGATCTCTTGGCTTCATCCAACGACATGAGGCTCGGAACGACTTCCTCGTTCGCCTGAATCTTCTCGTTGACCAGATCTTCCACCCGGTCCAGTTCTTCACGCGAGATCTGTGAAAAGTGCGTGAAGTCGAACCTGAGATGTCGGGAATCCACCAGGGAACCCCGTTGTTGCACATGGTCTCCCAAGACCTCCCGCAGGGCCCATTGGAGAAGATGGGTAGCCGAGTGATTGGCCATGGTTGCCCGACGCCGGGAGTCGTTCACCCGCAGTCCCACGGGTTCGCCCACACGAAACGTGCCGTGCTTGACGATGCCCAGATGCACGGTCAGATCGGGAAGCGGCCGCAAGGTATCTTCCACGTGGATTTCATTGCCGTTGCTGCGTATGATGCCCCGATCGCCCACTTGACCGCCGGATTCTCCATAGAACGGCGTCCTGTCCGTGACGACTTCAACTCTGCTGCCGGCGGTTGCCGTGTCCGTACGTTTCCCGTCCTGAATGATCGCGGTCACCAAACCTGAGTCCTCGAGGGTCTCGTAACCCGTGAACTCGGTCCGGGCTCCCTCTTCCAAAAGTTCTCTCAATACGCCGAGGTCTTCCCCCTGCATCCCTTCCCAGGATTGTCGGGCCATGGTGCGCTGGCGTTCCATCTCACCGTCAAAACCCGGTTGATCTACACTGAGTCCGGCCTCCGACGCTAGGTCCGTGGTGAGATCCAGCGGGAAGCCGTACGTGTCGTACAATCGAAACGCGATCGAACCCGGGAGAACCTTGCCGCCGGCTCCCAGTATGCGGTTAGACTCCTCCTCAAACAGCACCAATCCTCTTGCCAAGGTGTCGAGAAAACGCTCTTCTTCGTGCAGTATTACCTTTTCCACCAATACTCTGTGAGCTCCCAGTTCCGGGTAAGCCGACTCCATCATGTCGATCACCACCCGCGCGCAGTCGAAAAGGAACGGCTCGTGTAATCCGATGAACTTGCCGTACCGCAGCGCACGCCTCAAGATTCGCCGAAGCACGTATCCCCTGCCCTCGTTGGAAGGGAGTATTCCGTCGGCGATCAGAAAGGCCGCAGCACGGCTATGATCGGCAATCACGCGTATGGCTGTCGCTTCACGATCTTGGCCCGAGCATTCTTTGCCCGAGAGTTCCTCAACATGGTGAATCAGCGGTTTGAACAGATCCGACTCCCAGTTGCTGTCGACCCCCTGAACCACTGCGGCAAGCCTCTCCAATCCCAAACCGGTGTCTATGGACGGCCTGGGCAAGGGAGTCATCTTCCCCGAAGAGTCTCGATCAAACTGCATGAAAACGAGGTTCCACAGCTCGAGAAAGCGGTCGCAATCGCACCCTGGAGCGCAACCCGGCTTACCGCACCCGAAGCGTTCGCCCTGGTCGATATGTATCTCGGAACACGGGCCGCACGGGCCCGTGTCACCCATGCTCCAGAAATTGTCCTTTTCCCCCAGCCGCTTGATGGGATTTGATCCGGTTCCGAGCACTTTTCTCCAGATTTGGTCGGCCTCGTCGTCGTTCGTGAAAATGGTAACATGAAGCCGTTTCTTCGGAAGCCCCACGGTGTCGGTGAGGAACTGCCAACCGAATGCGATTGCGTCCTCCTTGAAGTAGTCTCCAAATGAGAAGTTGCCGAGCATCTCGAAGAAGGTGTGGTGTCTTGCGGTGTGCCCCACGTTCTCGAGATCATTGTGTTTTCCACTCACTCTGAGACATTTCTGCGCGGTTGTCGCACGGCTGTACGAGCGCGTTTCCGACCCGGTGAAGACACTCTTGAACTGAACCATACCAGCGTTGACAAAAAGCAACGTGGCGTCGCCTTCCGGGGTCAACGATGAACTCGCGACCCGTACATGATCTCTTTCTTCGAAGTACTTCAGGAACTTCTCGCGCAACTCGGCACCCGTCATGGCTCCTCCGAAATTCTCTTGTGCGTCCCGCGTGTGAGCCTCGAGACTCCCGCGTCCTGTTTGTATCCGCTTGCCGCATGCGTGCTCGGCAAGGGCTTGCCGGCGGCGGCGGTCCAACTGTCCGGGATTCTATTGAAAAACAGGAATGAAGCGAGCATCAACCGCTGCAGCGGGACTTGCCGGCCGCGGATGTTTCGGTCTTTCTTCTTGGCTCAAGTAGTTAAAGTTACCACATTATTCTCCCTACTTGCAAGGCATGTCTGCTGCTGATATGCTCTGCAGTCGAAATCGCCGCCGGCCCGAGCCGACGGCAACTTCAACGCGATAAGCCGTAGTCTTGAAGCCGGGGTGCATTCCGTCAATGACTATTCGTTTTTCATGTCGCTGCGGGGCCTTATTTGAAGTGAGTGATGACAAGGCCGGACTCGTGGGACGCTGTCGAAACTGTGGGAAAGAAATGGCGATCCCGCATGCGTCCCCTCCCGTCGAGGACACTAAGGAGGGTTCGGAAGAACCTTTGCCTAACGTAGCCGATTCCCCTCCTCTAGTCACGGCAGAAGACGAACACGTGACGGAAACCGGTCGCAGGCAGTACTGCCCCTTTTGCGGCAACCAGGTCGATGAACATTCGGCCGTCTGCCCGAGTTGCCGCAAGGTCCTCGGCGCTCAGTCGGCCCAAGACCGGTATTATGACCCATTCACGCCCATTGATTGGACCCTCGCCACCATTTTCGCGCCCGTCGGTTTTGTGTTGGGATTCGTCAGCCTGGCGTCGGGACGACGAAAAGGCCTGCACATGATCGGTATCTCGACTGCAAGCATATTCATTCTTTGGCTCATATCGGTCGTCATGGGCTGGCTTCGCTGACCCGGCCTCACTCCCGGGCCATGATACGATTAGGTTACCCCGCGAAACGAAGCCCTTCGTCCGTCTATCCGGAAAAGTGTTCCACGTAGAGATCGAATACTCTTCGATGATTTTGGATCGGATCGAATTGTTCGAGGACTCTCACCTTCCCTCGCTCCGCGGTGAGCAAGGCCGAGTCTCGGTTTTCGACCATGCGCCTGACTGCGGCGGCAATGGCTTGGGCGTTCTTTTCCGGAATCAATAGACCGGTCGCACCATCCTCGATCACCTCCGAGATTCCGGAAACATCGGTAGCTATCACGGGGACACGGTGGAGGAGCGCTTCCATTATCACGGTAGGTATACCGTCCCTATCACCGGAAGAATGCACCACACTCGGCATCACGAACACATCCGTACCGCGGAAGAGTTCGGACACCTGGTCATACCTTACAAACCCCGGAAAGGAGACCCGTTCCGAAACTCCCAACTGATGGGCCAGATGCTTGAGCCGGCTTGCCTTGGGGCCGTCCCCGGCCAATGTCAGGTGGAAGTCCAATCCCGAATCTGCAAGAAGCTTGCACGCACGCAAGAGATAGTCATAGCCCTTTTTCCCAACAAATCTGCCGAGCGCCAAGAGGTTGTACGGAGGCCTCATGGGAACCGGAGCCTCGTGAAGGGCCTTGAGTGGTACACCGTTATAGGTGAGGTGGATCTTGGCAGCGTGGTCCCCGCCGATGCCTTTGAGGTAGTCTATGTTTCTCCTGGTTTCGCTTCGGACGAACGCGGCTTCTCTGAGTTTGTCCGGGAGGCACGCGTCCGGCGGATAGATGTCCCACGCGCGTGCGGTGAAACTAAACGGTATTCCCGTAAGTCTCGATGCAACCCATGCGGCAGTGGCCGGTCCGCTCGCCCACGGAGCATGGATGTGTTCTATTCCTCTTTGCTCGAATCGCCTTGCCAACGTGGTCGCACACAGTGCGGCCCACAAGTTTTCGCCCGACTTCTCAGGTCCTCGCCAACGACGGAAGAGAACTTCCCTGAGCAGGGTCACGGTCTCCGTGTGCCGACGTTTGAGCCAATAAAACAGATCCGAAACAGCGCTGTTCAGCCCCGCCAACCCAAGTCGTTCCACCTGTTTCGAGGCCTCACGCATTTCTTCGGCCATGTCCTCGGTCAATTCGCCGTAGAGCGTGAACACTTCCAAAGGCATTCCCATCTTCTGAAGATTGACGACCTCTCTGAAGATGAAGGTCTCGGATGGCTTGGGATACCAGAGCAGGATATAAGCGGTTCTTGGAGGGTTCACCGGTCGATCTCCATCGGGGAAGTTCCGACATTCATCATCGTCACCTTGCTTGCCGCCGTTTCTTGTTTCACCGGACCTACCATTCACCTGAGACCGTCTTTCATCCGCTTCTCCAGGATCTTGCCTATCCGAATGGCCGCCATCTTTCTCCCTTGATCCGTCAGGTGCACTCCATCCGGTTGATAGACCGCGGTCGTCCTCTTGCACAGCGTGTCCCTGAGATTCACGAAGTATGGCTCGTGTCTCAACTTCTCGGCGAGGGCCAGGTACGGAAGCGAGAAGTTGTGCCGGACGGTCGCGAATCGGTCGGAATTAAGGAGAAAACTCCGTTCCTTCTCCTTCACCGCGGCCGGCACCTCACAGTCCTCCGTCCATAAGATGGGTTGCCAGAATAACACGAATTCAGCCCCATAACAGGTGGCAATCTTGTCTACATGGTCATACCTTCGGACCGCCTCGGCAAGCATTTTCCTGAGGCCCCCCGAATTCGGATCGATAGGAACGGCTACCTGGTTGATTTTGTCGTAGAGTTCTTTGGAAAACGAAGCGTACACCGCTGCGTTCAGCGGTTTGAGCAAACCGAACCAGCTTCTGTAGTAGCTTTCAATAAGACTTCGTGCCCGCCGATATCCATGATGTCCGTAAGGTGTCCGGTGCTCCGCGAAATACTTCGCATCATTGGCTCCGTCGTAGAACACGATGAGATCCGGCGGCTTTTCGCACTCGATGAGGAGTTTCTGCAGGTACTTGGTTTCCAACAGGGAGTTGAAAGAATTCATCCCATAGTTTTTCACCGTGTAACGAAGACCGTCCGGGGGCGCATTGAGAAAGTCGGCGAGATAGGAAGCTATGGTTTTGCCGTCGTCGCGCGTTGCCCCTCGCATAGTCGATCCTCCGAAGATCCAGATCACTCTGTTCTCATCGGGATTCTTTGAAACCGCATTGTGTGAAGTCTTACGCGGGCCTCCCTCCTGCAAGAACAAGGTATACGCGTCGTATACCGCGCGGCTGCCTTCCCTGGCATGCCCGTAGAGGACGAAGTTGCTGACGGATATGGCTATAAAGGCCAAAACTTCCAGGCAGATGATGCCGGCAACGAACCATTTCGCCACAAGCCACAGTTTCGCAAAAATCCTTTTCAAACCGTACGCCTTACCGAAAAATGCGAAAGTGGGATCATAGCATGAAGCATCGGAGACCGGAAGGGGCGGGGCCTTGGGAAAGGCAAGGCCCCGGATGGGTACGCGTTAACCTCGCTACACACCCCGGAGAGGTCAGAAAGTCCTCAGCATGTAGCTCAGATCGGTCTCAGGGTTGAGTGGGCTACGTTGGTACTTCTGGAAGTCCTGATACGCATTGTATCGGTTCCATTTCCAGTACAACAACGGACTTGGCCCCATACGATAGTAGATCGATCGCCTCGGTGCCTCCGCCCCGGCAGGGGCCTGCCGAGGTGGGGGTGCCGTGAAATACGGAGAGTAGTATCCGTAATACTGAGCCCCCCCCGGGGTGGGCATGACGGCTATGAGCAGCCCGACAACCAAAGTTACGACTAACATATTTTTCATGAATTGCTCCTCCCGCGAAGATTTCTGGGAGCGGGGCAAAGTATACTTGTCTCGAATACCGTTTCCGGCCTTGGTGCGAGAGGGGGGACTCGAACCCCCATGGGTTGCCCCGCCGGATCCTAAGTCCGGTGCGTCTGCCAAATTCCGCCACTCTCGCATGTCCCGCGTCGGTCGGTGCCGAAACGGCGACGACCATTATACTCCGACTCGCCGCATGCCGGCCATCCTAAAATGTGCCGCATTGGGCGGGTTCTCTCAATCCCGAGGAATCGGAATGAGCAAACTCACCCTCACACTATCTATAATAAGATGTCCATATCACGGAATAGTTTCATGAAATGCGGCGTTCATGGTACCTTCAAGACGTCGTGCGAGCCTCTTCCGGTGTCGATATAAAGAGTGTTTTTCCCATCCGTGCGAATGGTGACTGCTCCGTCGCGTCCGGTCCAGTAGACCTTTGCCCCAAAGGATTCCAATCTTTCCATCACGCTGCGGCTGGGCAGACTTCTCACTGCCGGATAGCCCGCGCTTATCACTGCGACCGCCGGCCTCACTCGATTGATGAAGCGCTCTGTCGACGACGTGCGACTCCCATGGTGCCCAACTTTCAGCACGGTTGCGTCGAGCCTCACTCCTGATGCCAGAATCTCTTCTTCACCCTCTTTCATAAGGTCACCCGTGAAAAGGAATGAAACCTTCCCGTAAGCGATTCTGCAAACCACCGATGCGTTGTTCACCGTGTTCGACGACACCTCGCCCGAAATCTCCCGCCGGGGCGCGTTGAGGAAGACGAGAGTGGAGCGACCCAGCTTCACGGGGGAACATGATCTGTCTGCATGTTCAATTGGTATCTTGAGGGTCCCGGCCGTATCGGTGAGATCTTCATGAAGGGGCGCGGAAATCGCTACGACGTTGAGCCAGAGGCGCTTGGGCTGAACCGCGTTCATGACGGAAGGTACTCCGCCCATGTGATCGGCCTCAGGATGAGTCACCACGATTCCGTCCAGGGAGCGGACAAGGCTCCATTTCAGGAACGGGATGAGGATGCTTCGTCCGGCGTCAAAGTATTGGTTTCGAATACCTCCGTCGATTATGATGCCCTGTGCTCCGGGAGCCTTTACGAAAGCGGCGTCCGCTTGCCCCACATTGAGGAAGACGGCCTTCAGGATGTCTCTGTCGGTATTCCACCAGAAGCCGGTAGTCAGCGAACAGACCGCGGCCAACGCCGCCGCCGCGGTAATCGGGAGCCGTTTTGGGGACAGCGTGCGGGCGTACCACAGAGTAGTGAACGCTGCTCCAAGGACCAGGGTGAACTGCAATGCCCCCCACGAGGGAGGACTCACGGTGCTCCCGGGAAGATCGGCGAAGAAGGATGCGATTCTCACGATTCCCCACACCGCGCCCTCGGCCGGAATGAGGATTAACGCCCCCAATTTGGGGAAGATGGTACCAATGACGGTTGCGGGCAGCCCGATTGACAATGCCGCGATAAGGAGGAATCCTGCAGGCAGATTGGCAAACAGCGTATAAACGGGGAATGTGTGGAAGATCTCAAGTAAAAAGGGCAACGTTGCCGTGCCGGCGGCAATGGTCGTCAAAAGGAGCAAACCAACCTGCCGTTTGAACCGTGAGAGTTGAACGGGCGATGCGCGTTGCGGGTAAACACCCGCGTCCTCCAACCGACTTGATTCATGGAGCATCCTGCCGCCCCCGAAATCCTCCCAGAGTGGAACCACCGCGATCAGAATGCCGACAACCGCTGCAAAGGAAAGTTGAAACCCAGGGGAGAACAGAGCAAGCGGATAGGCAAGAAGAATAAGCAGACCGGCCAACGCCAGAGTGTTGAAGGAATTCCACTTGCGGTCGTACACAATTGCCCAGGCCGCCACAATGCCTATCATTGTGGCTCTTATGGCCGGAATCCTCGATCCCACGATCAGACAGTACAAAACGATTGCGGGGACGGCCGCCACAGCTGCCGACTTCTTGACCGGTATCCACAGGAGGACTTTGGGCAGGGCCCGTACTACCGTCCTCACACCTGCCGTGACCATCAGGACGACGATTCCCACGTGCAGCCCTGAAGCGGAAAGCATGTGAGCAAGGCCCGAGGCGGCAAATACTTGGCTTAAGGAACGATCGTCTCCGCCCCCCTTCGGGACGGCGAGGTCTCCTCGATCACCGAGGACAATACCTTTCAGCACGGCACGTATTGCCCTCCGGTCATCTTCCGGAAAAGATCGGCCGGACTTCGTTTCCAGAAATCTCGACATGGACTCCCGTAGTTGGAACACCAGCGCTCGGGGATGCAGCCGCGTGCCTCTGTGAAGGATAACGAGAGAATCCTTGCCAAGTGTCGAAGCAAGCCAAGCAATCTTATTGTTTGTACAGTGAAGCTCCCAATCGTATTCGCCGGGATTCCCTCTATTGACGGGTTTTCTGATACGCGAAGAGAAGGCAATCCTGTCCCCATACCCAACGGAAATATTGTTGTTTCTCAGGACAAGTCGGCCCTTTGCGGGGAGCGACATGCCCGTGGAAGCAACGGCACCGCGGCCAAGAATTAGGATCCGAGCACCGGGTTTGGTTGTCGAAGTGTTCAAGACCGTCGCGTGGACCACGACCTTGGAGCATGGAGGCTCGAAGTGCTCGTTCCACGTGAGGGCCTGGGAGCCCCGGAAAAACCCCAGGAGCATGAACGTCATTGCCGCGGCCCACCAGAGGCACGTTTCAGGTCCTCGCCGAAAGGTGAGCACCCATATACTCAAGACCACAACAGCGGGAACTATCCGGAACGGATCGACATTTCCACCGAACCGTACGGCGACCGCCGCGCCTATTCCCAATAAAGTTACCGCTATTACAATGGGATACTGATGCAACCAGTTTTCGAAACGCCTTCTCATCAGTGAGTTGCCTCTCTCGACAATAAACTCTTGATCATCCGTTCCCGGAGTGATAATCCAAGTCCAAAGCCCGGCCTTCTTCAACCTGGTTTGCGTCGGAGGTGGCCCTTAGGGATGAACGGTCACCGGCTACTGAGTGTAGTGACGAATTTCACATAAATTCGAGTGCTTAACAAGCACAAATCAGTGAGGCCGGGAGATTTGGATTCACAGATGGAGTCTTTTGGAGCATATTTGAAGGGCCTCCGAGAAGAGAACGGTAAGACCCTCGACGAAATCGCCGAGAACACCAAAATCGCCGTCTCCAATCTGGAGTTCTTGGAAAGCGATCGTTTCGATCTATTGCCTCCACGGGTCTTCGTGAAGGGGTTCATTCGGTCTTACATCCGTGAATTAGGGCTCAACCCGGAAGAGGCGATGAGGCGGTTCGACGCGTTTACCAAAGACGGGGAACTCCCCGATTACGGTGAAGAAGAGCATCCGGTCTTTCATCAAAAGCCGGTTGCGGGCTCCTTTATTTCAACCACCTGGTTCATTGGACTGCTTACCGCGGCGGGAATCGTCTCGCTGAGCATTCTCCTCTTGACAGGAGTGACTCGTCTCCTGGAAACTGACCAAGGAACAACCGTTTCACAGCCCGGTGTTCGGACGGCTCAGCCCACCGGCTATGCTCCCGAGAGCGAGTTGCACCCCGATGATGAGAATCGGAACCAAACCGCGTTTTCCGAGCCGCCGCGAAATCAGGCCGGCAAAAAAACCCTTGAAATCAAGGCGCTGGCGAACACTTGGATACGAGTAGCTCCGGATTACGGAGCAGCCGAAGAATTCATGATGGCTCCGGGCGACACCAAGAGATTTGAGGCCAACGAGGGTTTCTCTCTGCAAACCGGTAACGCAGGCGGCATCCGACTCAGATTCGAGGGTCGCGTGTTGCAGCCATTGGGAAAAGACAACCAGACCCTTTCCCTTACGTTACCCTGAACTGTGGGTGAGTAACCGGATGCTATCGGCGGTGCTCTCGCGGCGCATACTCATCGACACATCGTCATCGAAAACGATTCTAAGGATTCAACATGGCACGATCAGAAAAGAAGCTGCTTCTCGTGATTCCTGTCGGAGAGCAAGACGATCTCCTTCCGGTGGTGGAGTCTGAAGGGTGGCATACCACGAAAGACCTTTTCAAGAAAACGGGTACCTCATACAATAGGGATTGGAATGGGAAGTATGTTCTTGACCAGGACGAGATTCCTTGGAAAGTCTCCAACGAGGAACTGATGTCTTTGACACCCGATGAAGGCGATGTCGTCGTGATTTCCGACGGAAAATACCACCTCGCGGAGAAGCTGGGGCTCTTCAAAGACACCGACGGTTCGGTCTATGTGATGGAAACCGACTTGGAGAGTCTCTTCTGATCCGCACATGGAGGAGGCTATGAGGAACGGGAGGCATCCGGTAGGAGATCGAATTGAAGAGCAGAGTGCTCTTACAACCGACACGCCTTACCGTGGGTCCGGGAAGCTTCGATGCCATTATGTGATGCCGGAGTTGGCGGACTCACCGGGGAAGCGTCCGCGACGTGAGATTGCTCCATGAGACACAACAAACCCAGATTCAGGATGAGAGTACGCCTGGCAAAGGTGAAACGCAGGAGGAAAGGTGTTGAAATCACAGCGGGGCTTCCGTCCAATCCCGCGTACTTCTTCAAGAAGCGAACCCTGAACGACCTCAAACGATGATTCAGGCTTCGCTGCCGAGCATACCAATGGTGATGCGCCGATGCAATCTATCCGCCCCCACGGGATTCAGCCTGCAATCCGCGAGGATCATACTATGAGGGAGAGGTCAGGTGACGGGCGGTCCCGGGCCGTTTGAGCCGTGCACGTGCAGCCCGGCTCATCGACGCGCCGCTCTTTTCACGGCGGCCGTTCTGTGCACTCACGGCAAGTTGGACCATGAGACTCGATCCCGTGTCATATCCACCATTGGCGAATTCGACATTCACGATCCCCAAGGACGCCTGAAAGGACTTTCCGAAGCGTTGGTTTCTGCCGGCACGGCAATTCGCCGCAGTCCAGGGGCCCGGTCATTCCGTTGCGCAGCAATTCGGGCCGAAGAGTGGCTCCGTCACGGCGTCCATTCCGTAGTCTGTACTGTTCCCGCCGGTCCCAATAAGACCAAACCCCAAGAGTCCCGTGTATTGTTTGCCAAAGGCAACCGATCCATTCTCAACGTACCTGCCGTTGCGGTCTTGAATTCAAGGACGCCGAGGCGTGTGTCGCCTCGCGACAAGTGGATCATTGCCTCGAGGCGCCTGGTTGAGTACGCGCTTGAAAACCGTATGGCAGTGGTTTCCAGCTACGGTAATCTTGCATATTCCATGGTGAGTTATCTGGCGAAAGGATCGCCTCTCATCATTGTTTGCGACCGCGTCTTGCCGTTCATGGCGAGTGAAAGGGACCGTACACGGTTTGCACACAATTACGGCGATCTCTTTCATTCGGAAAGCACCCTGTTCATATCTTCCTTCTCCCCCGGACCGCCGGCGTCACGCGCTGCTCGTTGCATAGAACGGGACACGATCGTTGCCGAACTTGCCCAAACGTTGCTGGTAGCGTCAATCCGTCCCGGCGGAAACATGGAAGCCATTCTGACCACGGCAAGAAAGCGAAACGTCAATATCCTCGGGGCAGACATCAGCTCGAAACCAGGCCTCTCCATCGGTCAGATCTCCTCCGTGCCGGTGCCGACCGGAGCGGGAAGCGAGGATCATGAGGCAAGCCGAGACACGGTTCACGCCTCCCCGGAAGAAACGATCCATTTAACGAACAACAGGGCCGAGTCGAATCTTGATACGCATACGAGAAAACAGGGAGGCCTCCTTTCCGCACGCCGGACGGAAGCCATGGAAAGATGCGTACTCACGTCCCTCAACAAGGTTAACGGGCGGCGCTACCTGGTTCACTATACCCGCTCGTGCCCGGGGCCGTGGCCCGGACAAACCATAGCCGAATATTGCCGTTCCTTGGTAGAATGCCATGGTGACGCGGCCCACACCGGATTCGACACATTGAATCGAATCCTCCTGGAAGGCTTTATTCGAGGAAGCAGTCGCATGATTCGGGGGACGACTCCGGTAGTCTCTTTCACGGAGCACCTTCCTCCTGATGTCTTGCAACTGATCGAATGGAGAAAAGGATTGGCGCGTTGGTCCTTCGAGCCGTACGGAATAGCCGTCGAGAAAGAAGTGTTGTTAAGGCTGGGGGTCGGTCAAGTCATCTATGGCGACGAAAGGGTCTACGATTCACTGCCGACGGACAAGAGGTACCTTTTTCAGTTGGTCAAATCCGCCGGCAAGGAATGGTCTGAAGAAAGGGAATGGCGACTGCTGGGAAACCTGCATCTCAAAGACGTCGGGCATGAAGGCATTGTTGTCGTGGTTCGCACAATGCAGGAAGCCACAGCAATCGAAGACGGGTTCGCGCTCAACGTCATAGCGGCCGACCGGTTACGAGGAAAAGATACTGACGTAAATGATCAATAATGTGGTAGATGATTAGGTGTGAGCCGTTTCCGTCTCACGGCTTGCCGACGCGTTGCGGTAGTCGAGATGGATGTTCGGGGAGTGTGCATGCCGAATTACGAACCGTTCTGGAGCGTAAATACCTTTCTCCTGGGTGCCCTTATCGGCAGCTTCCTCAACGTGGTCATTGTGCGTGTCCCAATGGGCGATTCAATAGTACACCCTCCTTCACGATGTCCGGATTGCGACAATTCGATTCGTTTCTACGACAATATACCCATGTTGAGTTTCTTGTTCCTGGGGGGCCGCTGCAGAGACTGCGGCAGCCGCATCTCCTTCCGCTATCCGCTCATTGAATTCCTGACTGCATGCCTCAGTCTGGCACTCTACAAGAAGTTCGGGCTTTCGACGGCCTACACGGTCTTTTTTCCGTATTGCTGTGCCATGATCGTCGTCTTCTGGATTGATTTGGACCACATGATCATCCCGGACGTCATATCTCTCAACGGCATTGCGGTGGGGGTCATTGTCTCGGCGTTCGGGCTCATTCCCGACATGAACATCAAGTCCTCACTCCTCGGCACGCTGTTTGGAGGCGTCATTCTCTATCTTCCGGCCGTAATTTACGAGAAACTCAGAGGATCGGAAGGGCTGGGAGGCGGCGACATCAAGCTGCTGGCCATGATTGGCGCGTTTACCGGAGCGTACGGAGTCGTTTTCGTTCTGTTCTTCGCGTCTTTTGTGGGCTCTGCAATCGCCTTGATCAGCATTGCCGTCAAAGGTTCATCCGCCAAGACCCCCATTCCGTTCGGTCCGTTTCTGACAACTGCAGGCGTGGCATACGTGTTCGTGAGCACACAGGTAATCCAGCACTTCTTTGCCATATCGCACGTCTTCTGAATACGCCGACACTGATACGAGTGGACTTTCGGGGATGTGACCAAGTCTTAACACAATTCTAACAGAGAAATACCATGCTGGTTAATGAGTCTTTATGCAGACTCTATTATATTCGGGAAGGTTATCAGGAGGTGAACGGTGAGCAGGACAATCCTGTCTATTGCCCTGGCGGCCTGCGTACTTCTTGCGACAGCTGCCGGTGCCCTCGAGTTGGATCCGGAGCTCCAACCGTATAAGCCGGTGAGCGGGGTATCCGGCTATCTCAAGGCTGTTGGATCCGACACGCTGAACAATCTCATGACTCTGTGGTCTGAAGGTTTTAGAGCCGCGTATCCCGGGATCAAGATTTCTATTGAAGGCAAAGGCTCGTCGACCGCACCGCCCGCCTTAATCGAGGGAACCGCGCAATTCGGCCCCATGTCGCGTCAGATGAAGGCCAAGGAGACCGACTCCTTTGAGAAGAAGTTCGGTTACAAACCCTTGGTGGTGCGCGTCGCTGTGGACGCGTTGGCCGTCTTTGTCAACAAGGACAACCCCATCAAGTGCCTCACCCTCAAGCAACTCGATGGGATCTTCTCGAAGACGAGCAAAGGGGGCGGCAAAGACATCAAGACCTGGGGAGACTTGGGGCTTACCGGCGACTGGGCCGACAAACCGATTTCACTCTACGGGCGTAATTCCGCGTCGGGAACCTATGCTTATTTCAAGAAGGTGGCTCTGTTTAATGGTGATTATAAGGATAGTGTAAAAGAGCAGCCCGGCTCTTCGGCCGTAGTTCAAGGTATTGCGTCGGACAAGTATGCCATAGGCTATTCAGGAGTGGGCTATAAGACCGCGGACGTTCGAATAGTACCGCTGGCAGTCAAGGAGGGCGATTGTTACGAAGCCGACGCGACGAACGCGTACAGCGGTGATTATCCGTTGGCGAGATTTCTCTACATCTACTTCAACAAGAAACCTCATCAACCACTCCAACCGCTCATGGCCGAGTTCATCAAGTACGTTTACTCGAAGCCGGGGCAACAGGTTGTGATGAAGGATGGTTTCTTCCCGGTATCCAAGGCATTAGCCGACGAGGATATGAAGAAGGCGGGGCTCCAATAGTCTAATTGGGGACATAGGGTCTTGCCAATGATCGATTCAAGAATGAAGAGTCCCAAGAAAACCAGGACGTGGGTCCTGTTTGTCGATAGGCTGGCGGACCGCGTCATCACCATTGGCGGTGTCTTGGTCATCGGCGCGGTGATGGGTATGATGGTTTTCTTCATCTATGAGATCGCCCCCCTGTTCAAGGGTGGGGCGGTCGAATCCCAATACGCTTATCGCCTTGAGAAGTCGCCGGAATCGCTGCTCGGAGTCTTCCTGGACGATTACAATACCATTGCGGCGACGGTCGACGCAGATGGAGAGGTTATAGCATGGCATGTGAAGACCGGTCGGTCGTTGACCGCCCAGTCCTTCGACCTTGGAGGGAAAAGAGTAACCGCCTTTTCACAGGGCATTGACGGATCCGATATGGCATTCGGCTTTTCGGACGGCACGGTTCGTTTTGGGAAGATACGATTTGAATCCGATGTCTTGCCTGCCGACCAGCTTCCCAAAGACGTCGAGAAGCTGAATGAGGAAGATTTTACCGACGGCACCGCGGTCTACTCAACTATCCCCGGCGATCAGATCCGAAAAATCGGCGTCAAGATAAAACTTGATGACGAAATACTCTCCTCGGAAACCAAGAGCCCGATCACGGCAATTGATTGCCGCTTCGTCGAATTCGGCGAGAAACCGACCAAGACGCTCCTCGTAATCGACGACAAAGGAGCGGGAACGCTCAGCTCGATTCAATCCAAGCTGAATCTGTTTACCAGAAAGGCCGCGACCAAGGTGACCAAGACGGCCCTACCGCGCTTGCCGGAACCAATCGCCGCCGCATTTGCCCTGGTTAACGATACCGGAGATTCGGTCTACCTTGCCGAAAAGAACGGTCGAGTATACCGGTACCGTACGGAAGCCGGCGAGAGGCCCTTTTTGGCCGAAGCGGTGAAGCTGTTACCGGACGGGGTGGAAATCACCGAGTTCGGATTTCTCCTCGGCGGCAGATCGCTGGTAGTGGGGGCCTCCGACGGATCGGTAAACATCTACTTTCTTCTCAAACGCAACGATGCTCATTCCGAAGACGGATATACTCTCGTCCAGACCCGGCGATTCGAGCCCCATGGATCGGCCGTAACCGGTCTGAGTCCGAGCCGTCGCGGAAAGACATTCGCCACTTCTGATGCCGCCGGAGACATCCGGATACGTCACGGTACGAGTCGGAAGACAATTCTGCGACTTTCGGAGTCGGGAGAAAGATCTCGGCTGCAGGCTATCGTTCTGTCTCCTCGGCTCAACGGCCTCCTTGCGTTGAATCGTGACGGCTCGGTCCGTTTTTGGGAGCTTGATATTCTGCATCCGGAGATATCGTTGGGAACACTCTTTGGTGAGGTGTGGTATGAAGGCTACCCGGAACCTTCGTATACCTGGCAGTCGACCGGAGCTACGGATGCGTTCGAGCCCAAGCTGTCCATACGCCCGCTGATATTCGGTACGGTAAAGGCCACCTTTTACTCTCTCTTGTTTGCGATTCCCCTAGCGTTGTTGGCCGCCGTTTACACTTCCGAGTTCTTGCCTCACCGGATTCGTGGCAAAGTGAAGCCAATGATGGAGATCATGGCATCCCTGCCCTCGGTCGTGCTGGGATTCGTCGCCGCATTGGTCCTGGCTCCACTTGTCGAGACATGGATAGCTGCCATAGTCCTGGGATTCGTCGTAATGCCGCTGTCGCTCATCATGGCCGCATACGTGTGGCAGTTGCTTCCGCCCGGGATCGCCTTGCGGCTTCAGGGAATCCCCAAGTTCTGTCTCATGTTTGTGGTTGTGGGGGCGGCTCTATACGTTGCGTATCTGTCCGGACCGGCTTTCGAGAATCTGTTCTTCGACGGCGATTTTCGCTTGTGGCTAAGCAGCGACAAAGGAGCTTCGGCTCCCTTCACCTTCCTCTTGACCCTGCCGGCCATGGCGATCGTCGTTAGTGTTGGAGCCTCCAGACTCATTGGATACCGTTTCAACCGGTATATGAAGACTCTCCGGATGCCCTATTCAGCGATTCTCGACATGGTTCGCTGGTTTGGGCTGGCCGGCGCAACTTTGATACTTTCATACGTGACCGCAATTGTCGCACAGGCAATGGGAGTGGATCCGCGCGGAGGATTTGTCGGCACGTACGCTCAGCGAAATACCCTGGTTGTCGGTTTTGCCATGGGATTCGCCGTCATTCCGATTATCTATACACTGGCCGAGGATGCTCTGAACGCGGTTCCCGAACACCTCCGATCTGCGAGCCTCGGATGCGGGGCCACCCTCTGGCAAACGGCCATATGGATCGTCTTACCCACCGCGTTAAGCGGGGTTTTCTCGGCAGTAATGATCGGCATGGGACGGGCCGTGGGTGAGACTATGATCGTAGTGATGTCCGCGGGGAACACTCCGCTCATGGACTGGAACGTATTCAACGGACTGAGGGCTCTGTCGGCAAATATCGCCGTGGAACTGCCTGAAGCGCCTAAAGACGGCACGCTCTACCGCGTACTGTTCTTGACCGGGCTCATACTCTTTTCAATGACGTTTGTTATCAATACCATAGCTGAACTGGTACGTCTGCACTTTCGCAAACGATCCATGCAGTTGTAAAGGGATACTAAATGGAGCATGGTTTTATCCCCAACGATTCCGCCGGTAAGTCCCAGTCGGAGGCCGAACCTCTTGGCCGACCGGAACCGAACGATCGGGGGGGCCAAGATGCAATAATCCCGTCGACTCAAGATGAAAAGGGGACCGGGGAAGAGATTGTGACCACGAAAGTCGCACAGGAATCCCTGAAGAAATCTATGCTCTGGGATTTCAAGGCACGTGGGGAGCCCTTTCTCTGGGGGTTGGGCGGTGCTCTCGCGATCGGCATCATTATGATTATCGGGTTCGTGGTTCTTATTGTTTACAATGGAGTCCTCACGTTTTATCCCAAGCCCGCTGCAAAGGTCGTGCTCAAAGACGGGTCGGTTTTGGCCGGAGAGTTGACGCGCTCGGAAGTCTATCGGCCGGGCCCGGAGATTCTCAAGAACCTCGGCGAACAGGACAGGCAATTGATAGAGAGCGGCAAGGGGCATGCGAGACGCAACCTCTACCGCACCGGCAACTTTGATCTGTACAATGAGGACTTTCGCTGGGTTCCCGATTACCGCGTAGCCACGGTTCAGTACCCTCGAGACCTGGTCTTTCTCGAGAGAATCGAATGGGGCCCGTTTATCGGTACGATAAGGTCTGCAGATTTCAACGGAATCGTTGTGGACAAGGAATCGCTGAGTTGGGATGAGCTCCGGCTGCAACATAAGCAAGCCGTGAAGAGAAGAAAACGGGTCAAAGAGATAGAACGCGACCAAATGGGAGCGATAAACCATGCACTTGAGCGAAACCGGTTGAGGCTCAGGAAGATCGAGATGAAACAGGGAAAGGACAGTGCGGCGTATCGCAAGGCGCAACAGGATGCGCAAGACGGGGAAAAGGCATTGCGGGCACGGCACGAAGAACTGTCCAGAGAAGCCTCGATCCTAAAAGGGCTCGACGCCAAATTCACCATAACGCCGGTCGACGTGGCAGGCCGGGAAATCAAGCTCAAGATTTCAGATATGGTTCGGTTCTATCAAGCCAACTCGCTCACATTCTTAGAAAAGCTCGGTATCTATTTTTCCCGGTGGTGGGAGTTCCTGACCGATGAACCCCGCGAGGCGAACACCGAAGGCGGGGTCATGCCTGCAATATTCGGGACCTTGTGCATGACGGTTCTCATGTCGCTGGCAGTAGCTCCATTCGGCGTCATCGCGGCCCTGTATTTGCGGGAGTATGCGAAACAGGGTCGGCTCGTTTCCCTCGTGAGGATTTGTGTCAATAACCTTGCCGGTGTTCCGTCGATCGTGTACGGGGTCTTCGGGCTGGGATTCTTTGCGTATGTGCTCGGCGCGAGCATAGATCAGATCTTCTTCTCGGAGAGGCTTCCCAGTCCGACCTTTGGAACCGGCGGACTTCTTTGGGCCTCTTTGACCTTAGCCTTGCTCACCGTGCCCGTAGTTATTGTGGCCACTGAGGAAGCGTTGGCGTCCGTGCCCCAATCCATGCGCGAGGGCTCACTTGCCTGCGGCGCGTCAAAGTGGCAGACGATACGGTACATTGTCTTGCCCCGTGCCATGCCGGGCATTATGACCGGCCTGATTTTGGCCATGGCACGAGGTGCCGGCGAGGTTGCCCCCCTGATGTTGATCGGGGTGGTTAAAATGGCTCCGGAACTACCGATCGACAGCTTCTTCCCGTATATTCATCTGGAAAGGAGCTTCATGCACCTCGGATTCCACATCTACGATGTCGGCTTCCAGTCTCGGAATTCCGAAGCCGCCAAGCCTATGGTTTTCGTCACGACCTTGCTCCTCATATCCCTTGTATTCATAATGAATGCGGCGTCGATCGTGCTTCGTAATCGCTTGAAACGAAAGTTCTTCACCGGTCACTTCTAGCCCTATTTCCTCAATCCTGCCGATGGGGTATTATGGCAACTGTGGGAAAACATAACGGAAATTTCGAGTTGAGTTCTCCGGTCATTGAACGGAGGATCTCCCCTGAATCCCGATAGGGGCGGGGTTCCAACCCGCCCGCGGCAAGAGTGATTCGCCGCAAACTACCGCACGGAATCCTTCCCGGTTGACTCGTGCAAATAAGAACGCGTGGGCACGAAAGGGTTGTGCTCCACGGAGGTGCAATAAATGGCGGCTGGGCATCAAGATACCAACGGAACCGTATACCACGTCAAGAACGGTCCCGGCGGGACTCTGCTCTCAATCAAGGATTTTTCTCTTTGGTATGGTGCGACTCAAGCATTGTTCACCGTGTCCATGCATGTGGAGAAGGGCCTTGTTACCGCCCTCATCGGACCGTCCGGCTGCGGCAAGTCGACGCTCTTGCGTGCCATTAACCGCATGAACGATCTTATCGACGGGTTGCAGACCTCCGGACGGATCATACTCGACGGAACCGATATTTATGAACCGTCCGTAGACGTGATCGGACTTCGGAAGCTTATGGGCATGGTTTTCCAGAAACCCAATCCGTTCCCTATGTCTATAGCGGAAAACGTAATCTACCCGTTGAGGGTTGACGGGATACGCGACAGAAGGAT
Organism: Desulfomonilaceae bacterium; assembly: GCA_963675835.2. Lineage (GTDB taxonomy): Bacteria > Desulfobacterota > Desulfomonilia > Desulfomonilales > Desulfomonilaceae > JAVHLK01. The sequence continues at coordinate 1,513,805 of CAXXIU010000021.1, read as the reverse complement.
CTTGAAGGAAACGGTGGAAAAAGCCTTGAAAGGAGCGGCGCTGTGGGATGAGGTCGAGGATCGCCTCGACGAAAATGCCCTGAGCCTGTCGGGCGGACAGCAGCAGCGCCTCTGTATAGCCAGGGCCATAGCGGGAGAGCCCGAAGTACTGCTCATGGACGAACCGTGTTCCGCGTTGGACCCGGTTGCCACCGCAAAGATCGAAGACTTGATCGACGAGTTGCGAGGCCGGTACACCATAGTCATCGTTACGCATAACATGCAACAAGCGGCGCGAGTCTCGGATAACACCGCGTTCATGTACCTGGGCAGGCTCATTGAATACGGAGAGACGTCCGTGATATTTACAAACCCCAAAGTTGAAAAGACCATGGAGTATGTGACCGGACGATTCGGTTAGAGCCACGATTCATGCCAACCGGCATGCCTGAGAAGGCCCAAGCCATGAATGTTCATATGAACATCGGCAACAACATGCGACAAGAGGGAGGCAATGGCGAGAAAGAAAGAACGAGAATTCATGCTCAAGGGAGGACAACTCCTGGCCAGTGGAGACATCATACGGATCGGAGAGCGGGAGTCTCCTCTGAAGTGTCGAGTACTCTCGTGTCTGGCTACGGACGACGGCGGGTGCCTCGCAAGTCTCGAAGTACTCGAGGGTGAACGAAAAGGAGAGAGGATCAACACCAGATTAATGCCGGGAGACCCCTCCGATGGAGGAAGTGAAGAGGCATGATTGGATTGGGGGCCGAGGCGGGCTCGGAGGTCCATGCATCTCCCCGGCGAACCGCCATGACCTCTCGGTCACAACGGACCAAGAAAATCCCCCCTGCCCCCCCTTTTCCTAAGGGGGGTATGAGCGGGTTCCCCCCTTTGCAAAGGGGGGTTAGGGGGGATTTTCTTGCTCTCACTGCGTCGTAATCCGGGACCGTATGTACGCCAACGACTACCTAGTCCCGGCGCGGATCATCCATTCCCCATCGCGGGGAACGCTCACGAGATTGTTGCGGCACCGGTCTCCCGGAACTGTTTCAGAGCGGCCGACAACATTTTAACGTGTTCCATTTCAGCCTGAATGAGTTTATCTATTTCCGACTTACCGTTCGGGTCGGGTAGAATCTCTTTCATCCCCAAAAAGAACGTCACCGAGTCCTTTTCGAATTGCAGGGCCAGGTCGAAAACATCAGTGGGACTCTTCACGGTCTTCAAGCGATCTTCAGCCGCCTCTTTCGTGAATATGTGAGTATCCGCCGTCGCCTGCAGGTAACTTTCGGCAAGCCCCTCGGGATCCCACACCGCGTCCGCGGGTAATGATCCCTGCAGCAGGCTTCGCAGCGTCTTGAATATCGTGACGTGGCCCGCCTCCATTTCAGCCAGTTGTTCGAAGAGATCTTTCGCCTCGGACGATTTGAAAACAGCCGCCGCGCCTCGGTAGAATGCCTCGCCGTTCTCCTCTATGCGCACGGCCATGGTGAACACATCATCTGCTGTACCGAAAACAAACATTAAGCGCCTCCTTTGCTTAACAGAAAGACCGAACGGTTCTATTCCTTTTCGTAGAATCCTAAAGGTCCGCGAGCATCGGGACCTGATATGGCAATGAGGCCCGACCGTGAGGGTCGGGTCCGCGTGTCGTGTCTTTAAGGTACCGGCAAAAAAAGGGGAAATCCGTTTCTTTTTCAGTCTATCTTCTTGTAGACATTCAATCCGATCTTCTCCTCACGCCCCAAGACCAGCTGGTTTCCACCTGTTGAAGCAATAATGATTGTCTTCCCCGACTTTGAAGGGCCCAATTCTTGGGATAAGTCAATCGTAAGAGTCAGCGTGTCGTCGGTTACCGCCATTTCAACATTCTTGAACGCGGCTCGTCTGCCACGGGCAGGCTTCTTGGTCTCTTGCCGATAGATATTCAGACCGATCCTCTCGTCTCTTCCCGGTATCGTCTTGTTGCCCTCGCTGGTGGCCACGATCATGGTCTTGCCCGATTTTGAAGGCCCCAGTTCCTTGGAGAGATCCACCGTGATGGTAAGGATGTCGCCCTCAACCTGTACCTCCGCGTTTTTCATTCCCAAACGCCGCGGCTTCCCTGATGCCTTCTTGGCTGATTTTCCGGGTTCCTTCGCGGTCTGCTGCAATTCCTGCCCGGCCGGAAAGACATGATTCTCGTCATTATTGGCCCCTGCGGGCAACTGTAGCACCACGCTTGAATCGTCCGTCAAGAAGGCTCGAATATCTTCATCCACGGCAATGAGACGTTTCAGTTCCTCATCATCAATCATGGCCGAGTCATAACCGGATTGCTCCGCCCATGATTTCAACTTGGTCAAATCAGCGTCGGGTTCCTCGGCAATTATCTTCGCCGCGTCTCGGACGAACCCCCTCGCTTTGCCGAAATCGCGAAAGGCTGCCTCAAAAGACCTGACTATATCCAGCACTCTATTCATTTTGTCGGATTCGACAAATCCGTTTTCCGGATCCGTCATAAGGTGTCTCCACCGGCTCGAAGTCGCGGTTCCGACTTCTCTGTAGTAGTTGTGAAAATCTTCGGCACTTATCGAAAATTCGAAACCGTCGTCGGTTCTCACCCTGAACGGCGAAGTGGAGTCATCCAAAACATCGACTACAATACCTGGCCGTGCGCCGAGGAATTGTTCGTAACGGTTCGCCATCATGTCTCCTTTCCGAGAATGGAAATCGTCATCATATCGGACTCTGTTCCCGACGTCCAGGGTCATTCATCTCCAAGGCGAAAAATGCGACGAGTACGTACTTCAAGCAAAATTCGCGGTTTTGTCTAATCCGCCCCATTTCCTATTGACAATCTCTCCCGTGACTTCTACCAATAACCGGCAAGACGTTTGGATCGTGAATTGCGAACTGAAAGGTCCCCTCGTTGAAACCTTATGGCTATCCCAGGAGCTGGAGCATGGATTACTTACTGACCGATGAGCAAAAGATGGCCCGCGAAATGGCCGGAAAGTTTGCCGATAAGGAACTCAAACCCATTGCCGACCGTCTGGATCGAGAACACACGCATTCCCCCGAGGTACTCAAGGCATTGGCCGAAATGGGGGTGTTCGGTGTCGCCGTTCCCGTGGAATACGGAGGCGGAGGCATGGACTACGTATCGTACGCCATGATTGTCGCCGAAATCTCCAGAGGGTGCGGAGGCACCGGCATCATCGTGGCCGCGCACAACTCCCTTTACTGCTATCCCGTGCTCAAATTCGGGACTGAAGAGCAAAAGACTCGATATCTCGTGCCATGCGCTTCTGGAGAATCAGTCGGGTGCTATGCGCTCACGGAGGCCGACGCGGGGAGCGATCCTGCGGCAATGCGGACCACCGCCCGCCTGGACGGAGACTCCTGGACAATTAACGGTGAAAAGAAGTTCATTACCAACGGAAACATTGCCGACTATTGCGTATTTGCGGCGAGCACGGACCGATCCAAGGGGTACAAGGGCATCAGTCAGTTCGTCTGCGACTTGCGCGAGACTCCGGGATTCAAGGTAGGCAGGGTTGAAGAGAAGCTTGGCATCAATGCTTCCGGCACTGCGGAGCTTGTGTTTGAAGACGCGCGAATTCCCAAGGAGAATATTCTCGGCGAGCCGGGATCCGGACTCAGGCAGATGTTGGAGACCCTCGACAGTGGGCGAATAAGCGTTGCCGCGCAAGCTCTCGGGATAGGAAGAGCGGTCCTCGAGGAATCAATCGAGTACGCGCGGGAGAGGACTCAGTTCGGTAAACCAATCGCCGGATTCCAGGCAATACAATGGAAGGTGGCGGACATGGCTACTCAGCTGGATGCGGCCGAGCTTCTTATTTGGCGTGCCGCCTGGCTCGAGGACCATGGCCTGCCGTTTGAGAAGGAAGCCGCCATGGCCAAAATGTTCGCGTCCGACGTCGCAATGAATGCAGCGATCGAGGGAGTTCAGATTCTTGGAGGCTACGGTTACTGTAAAGACTATCCGATGGAACGTCACATGAGAGACGTAAAGATTACGCAGATCTACGAAGGAACCAACGAGATTCAGAGACTCGTAATTGCCCGTAATCTCCTTGGCAAAAGAACCTAGAAGCGCCCGGGCACGGCGCGCTCGTTACATGAGGAAGGAAATCCTTGTCCGCTGAGAAAATCATTCAGGGTGATGTGCGGGCCACCGCACAGATGATACGACGAATCGACGATGGAGATGCCGGCGTTCTCGGTGATCTTGCCGAGCTCTACCGCCATTCCGGTCATGCTCATGTCATCGGCTTTACGGGATCGCCGGGGGTCGGCAAGTCGACTCTTGTAGACCGAATCGTGTCAAAATTCCGGCAGGACGGTAAAACGGTCGGGGTGTTGGCCGTAGACCCCACGAGCCCCTTTACCGGAGGAGCCATCCTTGGCGACAGAATCCGAATGCAGAAGCACTTCCTCGACGAGGGTGTCTTCATACGCTCATTGGCCACGAGGGGTAAATTCGGGGGCCTTACGCGATCCACATCCGACGCGATCGTGGTCCTCGATGCCATGGGAAAGGACGTCATCATTGTCGAGACCGTGGGCGTGGGGCAGGACGAAGTAGATATCGTACACAGCGCACACACAACGGTGCTTGTCACGGTTCCCGGGATGGGAGACGACATACAGGCCATCAAGGCCGGGCTCATGGAGATCGGCGACTTGTTCGTGGTCAACAAGGCCGACCGGGAGGGCGCTTCGAAGACTCTTAGGGAACTGAAGTCCATGCTGCACATGTCGGGTGAACGCCATTCGGGTTCCGGCTGGGATCCGCCCGTCATTGCCGCTGTTGCGGTGGATAGTAATGGAGTGGATGAGCTTTACGAGGCAATTCTCAATCATCGCCGGCACTTACTCGGACAAGACGGGGAGGTGCTCAAGAAGGCTGAAGCGAGCAGAATCCGCATGCAACTCCTCGATCTGCTCAAGGACGCCCTGTTTGACCGGGCTTTGAAGAAAATGGGCGGAGTGGAATCCCTCGATGGGATGATTGACGATATTTTAGGTAAGAACAGAGATCCTTACGGCGTAAGTCTGGAACTGGTCGACAGACTTCTGGGGTGAAGTTCCATGGCTTGGGGCCGGCAACAAGCCATGAAGGTTCGCCGGGACTGCTGCAACGTTTCTGAATTACTACGGTACTATAACGTGCGGAGAGGACTATCCCGTTGAATTTCTCCAGAAATATCCTTAAAGCGGACCTCGATCCGATCTGGCTGCTAAGGATTTTCACCGTGATTCCGGTTGCGCTCATCCTCATTGCAGGAGCGGGGGTAATCTGGATATACTTTTTTGTTATGTCTCTCCTGCCCCAAGGCCAGTCCGTGGTTGAAACTCCCGGCCTGGCCGCGGACGTGCGAGTGGTCCGTGACCCTCACGGGGTCCCCGGCATCATTGGCGACAATGAAAACGACCTGGCCCAAGTACTTGGTTACGTGATGGCGCAGGACCGACTGTGGCAGATGGACTATTTCCGACGCGCGGGTCGGGGGACGCTTGCCGAGATTCTCGGCAGGGACTATCTCGAAAGCGACCATCTCATCAGAACGGTGACGGCGGGTACGCAGGATGTGCACAGTGTTGAACGTCTCGGTGAGCGGAAGCGAAAATGGGTGGAGTGTTTCGTCCGTGGAATCAACGCCTATCTGGCAAGCCACGTGCGTAAGCCACCCGTCGAGTTTTCGCTCTTGGAGTACCGTCCGCGGCCGTTTACCCCTGACGATGTGATGTCCATTGTACGTGCCGTGGCGTGGTACGGTTCGCCGGGGGCTAGGATCGATCCGGTGATGGCATCCTTGCCGGCCAAATTGGGCAAGGAAAGGGCGCTTGACCTCTTCCCCAGTGATCCGGCGGCCGCGCCCCCGTTCGTTGTTTCCGATCTCATCGGCTGGACCCCTCAAGGGGGGTTGTTTTCCCGGACCGGAGGCAGTCCGTTGCCGTTTCGGTATCCGGGATTGCGTGGCGGATGCGCCTGGGCGGTGGGGCCCGGCCGGAGCAGAAGCGGCAAGCCTTTGATTGCCTCATCGGTGTACCAGGTTCTCACCGCCCCCGGCTTCTGGTATCGGGCCAGGATGGCGGCCGGCGCCTTTCGGCTTTCCGGGTCCTTCATCCCGGGAGTTCCCGTGGCTTTGGCCGGCACCAACGGTAAGGTAAGTTGGGGCAGTACCTTGGCTTACGCCGATGACGCGGATTTGTACCTCGAGCGGCTTGACGCGGATGACGCGTCCCAATATTGGCGACTGGATCGACCAAGAAGAATCAGGCAGATTAATGAGACGTACCGGGTTCGTGGGCATGCCAAGACGTCGAGGTCAATTCGACTGACCGAAACCGGACCGCTGGTGTCCGATGTCGTCGCCGGAAGAGCCCTGTCCTTGCGATGGACCGCTCGTGAGGGACTCGGCCTGATTGAGGCGTTCTTCGCCGTGAACAGAGCAACCGGAGGAGGCGAAGCCCGCTCCGCTCTGAAGTCGCTCACGGCCCCCTGTCTCAACGTGGTCTGGGGAGACGATGAGGGAAACTTTGGAATACAGACAGCGGGGCTCATTCCCATACGTCCCCGGGGGAGCGATGGAATCGTTCCCATGCCTGCGTGGACCGGCACATACGACTGGATAGGCTACATTCCTTTTGATGAGCTTCCTGCCGACAATAATCCTGATGAAGGATTTGCGGTCGTCGCGGACGGCAGGCCGGGCGGGAAGCGTTATCCCTATTTCGTGAGCTGCTACTGGAACGACCAGGCCAGGCAGTTGAGAATTGAGGGCTTGCTCAAGAAGGACAACGGGCACTCGCGGGAAAGCTTTCAGAAAATCCTCGGAGATACCGGGTCGTCCTTGGCCGAGAGTCTCACACCGGAGATTCTCAAGGCCTTCGAGGGACAGGCCCCGCAGGACAAGACGCAACAAGATGCCTTACGTATTCTCGGTTCGTGGGATCATCGTATGACTCAAGATTCCCCGGCAGCCGCAATCTTTGGACTAGTGTATCAGACGCTCTTGGCGGAGATCTTCCGCGCCCCCATGGGTGAAGACCTGTACGCGGGTTTCACGAGCAACCTTCCCCTTGCGAGCCGAGCGGTCAAAAAGATTATCCTTGGCGGTGCGGAGAATTGGTTGGGAAAAGAAGGAGCCCGGCCGGTCTTGCGAAAAAGTTTCCAGAAGGCCGTGGCGGAAGGTTCCGGCCTCATGGGTGACGACCCGTCCAAGTGGGCTTGGGGCAACATTCACTCTGCCGAGTTTCGTCATCCGTTGACCTCCCGGTCCAGATTTCTGGAGGCGCTCTACCATGTGGGGCCGGTTCCGCTCCAAGGTTCCGACGACACCATCGATTTTGCCGGCTGGTACCCGTCTCATCCCTTCACCGTGACGGCCGGCGTTTCACTGAGACAGATCGCGGATATGACGGATCCGCCGCAGCTCTTCGGGATTAGTCCCATGGGGGTTTCCGCGCACTTCTTTTCTTCGCATTACAAGGATCATACGGGCGTCTGGTTACAAGGCCGGTCCTTTAGGGATCCCATTGAGACGGCCGACATACGCAAGAACGGCTTCAGTCCGGTCCTCTTCAAGGCCCGACCCGCCGGTGCGCTCTCCATGAAGTGAGCCGGCAATGCAACGGTACCTATGACAATGCCTACTACACCACACGCAATGTCCCGGATTCTGCTCGCCACGAGAAACAAGGGTAAAGTCAAAGAAATCCAAGATCTGGTCAAGGACTTCCCTGTGACGTTTCTCTCATTGGACGAGGTGGAACCATCACCGGAAGTAGAGGAAGACGGCGATACCTTTGAAGCCAACGCGTTGAAGAAAGCGCGAGTCATAGCCGAAGCCTCGGGAATGGCGGTTCTTGCGGACGATTCCGGCCTGTGCGTCGACGCGCTCGATGGACGGCCGGGAGTCCTCTCGGCACGGTACGCAGGAGAGAACGCCTCCGACGTGGAGATGTGCAAGCGCATCCTCGAGGAGCTCCGGGACGTTCCCGACGGTCGGAGAACCGCGCGTTTCGTCTGTGTGCTGGCATTCGTACTTCCAACCGGAGACGAGCGGCTCTTTCGAGGGGAGTGTGAGGGAAATATCACCCGCGAGATCACGGGAAAGCTGGGCTTCGGCTACGATCCCATATTTTACTATGATGACGCTGGGTGTACCTTTGCTCAAATGGATCGAGAAGCAAAGAACAAGGTCAGTCATCGCGGCCGAGCTTTGCAGGAATTTGCAAGATACTTGCGCTTTCGATTCGGGCGGATTATAAACGTATGATCACGGGGTGTAGCGCAGCCTGGTTAGCGCGCGTGCCTTGGGAGCACGAGGCCGCCGGTTCAAATCCGGCCACCCCGACCATGAATCCTCGCATCCCCCGGTTCCTCTCACCGTTTCTCCAACCTAAGTGCGGCATTTCATAAGTTCGGTCACATATTTTCGTCTTGCTGCCATGTCGGGTGCCTGCAAGAAGAATGTCCGGGCACGGAGGCCCGGGCTATGAAAGACTGCCTCGAAGCTCCCTTCTGATCGTAGGACGGGCCTCCGTGCCCGTCATCTTCAAGGGCGGGCGACCTCAATTACGCTTCGGTGTATCCGGCAAAAACCTTCTCATTCCGGGGTCAAGTGAGGTATCTTAGGGAGGCGCATCTTGATTCCCCCGAGGAGGAGCCTTTCCGATGTATGCCGCCGCTCGCGCCTGTTCGGTAATCGTAATCCTGTCCGTGATATCGGGACTTCTGCTCCCGTCCGCCGTATGGTCGGCCCCCCCCGGCGAGATTCTGAAGCTGACCATTCTCCACATGAACGATCCTCACGCACACTATGTGCCGTACGAGAAGAAGGGAGTGGACGGCCTCATCGGCGGATTCGGTAAAGCCGCATCGGTACTTGAGGCCGCCAAAGCCCGCAGTGCGGCCAAGGGCCGCCGGACGCTGGTGCTTATGGCCGGCGACCTGCTCATGGGGACGCAATACTCTACGGTATTCAAGGGGACCCTGGGTGTAGCCCTCATGAATCAGATGAGGTTTGATGCCATGACGGTTGGAAATCATGAGTTCGATTACGGCCAAAGCAACCTGATTTCCAAACTCAAACCCCTCATGGAATTCCCGCTGTTGAGCGAGAATATCAAGACTCGGGAGGGAAAGTACGTTTTTGACCGGGTCATCATGAAGAAGTGCCGCGATTCCGCGACTAGGACGATCATCTTCGGGCTCACGACCTCCGACACTCCGACGGCGACTCTCCCGGACAATGTGCGGGGCCTGGTATTCAACGACCCCATTGAAACCGCGCGTGAGCTTCTCACGGATTTCAACCGTGAAGACTTCATCGTCGCGTTGACGCACTTGGGGATTGAGGAAGACCGCAAACTCGCCGCGGCCTGTCCGAAAATCGATGTTATCATCGGCGGCCATTCGCATACCAAAATCTTCACGCCCGAAAAGGTCGGCGACACGTTGATTTGTCAGGCTGGTGCGTACGCTGAATTCTTGGGAAAACTCGATGTGGACGTGACCGACGGAAAGGTGGTTTCGCACGCCGGCGAGCTGATTCTGCTCGGTCCCGGAGTAAAGGAAGATGCGCACATCGCGTCGATCATCAAGAGCCGCCGGGATCAGATGAGCACGAAACTTGAAGAGGTGATCGGGAAGACCGAGGTGTTTCTCGACGGGTCGTTGAAGAGCATGAGGAGCGGCACGGCAACGAATTTGGGCAGGATCATAACCTCCGTAATGGCTCGAAATTGCGGAGCTGAAACGGCCATAGCCAACGGCGGATCGATCCGGCACAGCTTGAACGAGGGACCCATCACAATCGGTGAGATGTATTCCGTATTACCGTTTCGAGACACCCTGGCAAAGCTCAACCTGTCGGGTGCGGACTTGCGGAACGCACTCCAGAGAAGCCATGATCTTCCGGACGGAAGCGGCGGAAAACTCCAGGTTTTCGGTGTGACCCTAAGCGTGAAAAACGGGAAGGTACGTATCGAGAAGGTTGCGGGCAAGGACTTTGACCCCGCCGGAATCTACTCGGTCGCGATCAACAATTTTCTTCTCGCCGGCGGCGACGGATACAAGATCTTCTCCGAAAAGGGCGAAAACGTTGAGAAGCTCAACAGCCTCATAGTCGATCTTGTCATCGACTACATCAGGACCGCCAAGGTCATTACCAAGAGCTTGACTGAGAAGCCGTAAACGCTGCCGTGTCAATACGGTAATCAGGGTGAGAACAAAAAAAACCGGCTCCGTTCCGGCAATAGAGGTGGGACCGAAACGGGCCGGGTTCCTGGATGCATTAAACGTGCGGACCTTAGCACTACGGTCGGTTCGGGTCAACTACAAATGTGACAACAGCCGGCCGTTAGCTTTGTCTCCTCTTGCCTTGCTTGGCGTTTTGTTGGTTGATTCCTTCTTCTGAGTGGTGAACGTCAAACCGACGGACTCCTCGAACCGCTGATTCCGTCTTGTTAAGAAGCTCTTGAAAGAACCTCCGCCGCCCACTGGTTTAGACTCATTCCGTGCGCTTCGGCAATAATTGCCGCACGGGCATGAACCTCGGGCGGCACTCGGAGCATCAGCCGGCCTGAATACGCCTTTTGCGGTGCTCGTCCGGACTTTTCGCACACCGCCAAATAGTCGTTTACAGCTTCCTCGAATGCAGCGCGCAATTCCCGGACGGATTCCGCTTGAAAACCGATAACATCTCTGATTCCCGCAATGTGGCCCAAAAAGCAATCATCTTCATCGCTGTACTCAATCCCGGCTGCATATCCTTTGTAGGTCATTGTGCTCATGGTTTCACCCCGGCGTTCTCCAAGAATGTTCGTGCGTCACGAACTTGGTATGGCTTGGCTTTCTTCACGGATGCGGCGTTACTGCAATGATGGTAATTTGATCCTTTTCAGGGCCGTAGCACCCAAACAGACGATAAGCTCCCGGGGTCTTTTGTTGGACATAGGCCTCAAAGACCTTCCCTCCCGGCTTATATGGATGTTCCTTTGAATGGAATTCATGAGTATTCAATCCCGGATGCCGTGGATTCTCCTTCAGGAGATCGACACACTTCTTCACTTGTTTGAGGAGACCTTCTGCCGGTGATGCCTTGGCTTTCTTCCTCTTCTGCCTGGATTCCAAAGAGGTCAAGGCAACGGCTTTCAAGTGATCGTAGGTCTCTTGTGCCTTTTCAGTCCAAACGAGCGTGAATGTCATCCTAATCCTCAAGCTGATCCACGAGCGCTTGGTCGGCATCAAGATCGGGAGGAGATGGGCTGAGTTGTTTTGCTTTGGCCTGTTCCAAGCCGATTTCGAGCAAGGATCTTGCCTCAGGATTCTTGTACAACCAAAGTTCCCGTTCCGGGATGACCGCGGCGAGTTCCAATCTGATCTCCGTGTCTCCGACCCTTTCAAAGAGGAATGTCTTGTTGGCGAACTCTTTTCCGAGATTGATTCGACCACGTGAATCTACTGTTTTGGTCTCCATGATCGTTCCTCCTTGGATCAAGGATATCACAGCCACCCACTAACGACAATTGGGTTAGTGGGCCGAACCCACAGTAATCTGACATCCGGTATGGCCGAATGTTCCCGATCAGTTGGAATCATGAAGGATTTGAGGTTAAGGAAGCGCCGGACAGCACGAAGGGATTTCATTCAAATAAGAGTGCTTTCTCAGCAGTGCAAGATCCTCTCGCGGGAGGTCACACCTCGCCGGCACCGAGGGCCTTGCCGTTTGTTGCATCTTCGGATGAGCAGGCGGAAAGAGCCGAGTATCAATCCTCTCTTAGCCGGATCAATCGTTCGACGCCCAAGAGAATCCGCGGACGCCGGCTATTCATCGCTTCTCCATTGTTCAAAGATGGCCGGCAAGATCGTCTATCACAAAGATTCTCCCATCTTCATTCTCTTCAAAATGCCCGAAAGCCCGTCTCGCATCCTTGTCCGACCAGGCATAGAATTCATGGGTAGCGTCGGAAACCGGATTTCCTTCCAACGGTTTGAAGTTGAGAGACTTGGGGGTATCGCGGAGATCGTTCCGATCTGCGCCGGGAAATGGCTTCTAATGCTAGACCTTTCGTTTAAAATCATTGATAAATTCAATGAGGAGTGAACGGATGCCGGAGGTCCAAGTCGTATATTATCAACACGTTGAAGGAACGATTCCAATGGTAGAGTGGCTCGACAATCTTCAGTCACAACCACGACACAGAGCCAAGTGTATTAAGTCTATAGGACTGCTCAAGGCTTCCGGTTACGATCTCAGACGACCTTACCCAGCCCCTCTCAGGGATGACATCTATGAACTCCGACTGAAGTATGGGCATATTAACTATCGGATGTTGTACTTCTTTCATGGTAGAATGGCCGTCGTCCTCACACATGGATTGACAAAGAAGAAAGAGGTGGCTCCCGTTGAAATTGACCGAGCGATAAGGCTGAAACAGAAATACGAAGCCGATCCCGATTCTCACGCTTTTTTCCCGGAGATTTGATCATGTCCTCCTCAGACAGAACTTATGATGCGTACGATTGGTCCTATGATCGCTATATAAGGAACGATCCCGACCTTGTAGAATATTTCAATGAACTTGACATCAAATTCAAGATTGCGGGAAGAATCTATTGTATTCGTGAAAAGCTTCGAATGACCCGTGAGGAACTCGCGGAATTCTCCGGCTTGAGTCCCGAGACCATTGAGGACCTGGAAGAGACCGATTACGATGGAGACTGGGAAGAAGCGATAGATAAGGTCAACAGGGGATTTCACCAATGGTTTACCAACGTCGTACGTCCTGCCGCTCGGATGAAACCGGAGGATTACTCAATAGAAGTGGCCGGACTGTGAAGATTGGGCCCGACGCCTTCCTGTGGACGTATGAGCACTCTATCAAAGACGATGCGGAACGCGAATCATCGGCAAAGGGGTCACATCTAGACTCAAACATCACTCGATATCCTCTCGTTTTCTCCTCAACCTTCTGTCGTCTCCGGTCCTCTACTTCAGGCGACCAACCAAGCTGCTCACGCTGCCGTAGTGCTTCAGTCCAAAGGCACCCGCTATGGTTCCCGAACCCCGGCCCGGACTCCGATTCAAAGGCCAAGGGAAGAAAGACTAACCACCAAGAATCCAATGGCATTATAGGGGTCCCGCGCTGAACGCGGGATGCTTGCCGGGATTGCCGATGCCCCACGGGGTGCACCATCTTCAGTAGGACCGGCATTCTGCCGGTCATCTTCCAGAATCGGAAATCCAGCCACCAAGGCACCCGGTAAGAGAGGATTCCAACGTTAATCCGGCCACAGAGCTTTCGGCCGGCCGTGTCAAAATAGGCAACTGGACACTCTTGGCTGCTATTTGCCGGATCCACGAAAAAACACCAGTAATGTAGTTTTAGATACTTACCTGACAACAACCTCTCAGCGTATCAAACCCTTTTGAAAAGCCGGACTTTGAATCTCTTCACTGTTGCAGCGAAGCTGCAAAGCTTGGGGTCATGCAAAGCTTGGGGTCACAAAGCTTGGGGTCAGGTCTTGTTTCTTGAATCAACAACAACCAAGACGGTCCCAGTACGATGGTCTGTCCCGATTCAAGAAGCAGCACCCGCAAATCCGGGGTCTGGTCTTGTATCTTGCATGTCGGGCTCCGGTATCACCCAGTTTGCGTTACTCTCCAGCGTGTCGGAGAGTTCAGCGGGAGAGAGCAATGTGACCCCGCGAGGGCCTGCCGCGCTGAACGCTCGATGCCGGCTTTATGACAAGAAAACCACCTATCAAAAACACAAAAACACTAGTCACATGATCTCATATCGAGTGCAATTGATCTTATTATGAGATCGGCGACTCATACTAGTATTGCTACCGAGCTCTTTGGAATGACACGAAGTCGTGTCCTTGCCCTCCTGTTCTGCAACAGTGACCGGACGTTCCACTTCAGGGAGATTGCCCGCTCAACCGGAACAAGTCCGGGGGCTCTCCAGCGGGAATTGACGCGCCTCCTGCAGACCGGTCTACTCCTTAAACAGAGAATTGGCAACCAAGTCCACTATCAGGCAAACAGTTCGTCTCCCATATTCGACGAGATCAAATCGTTAATGATCAAGACCGCGGGGCTGGCCGATGTCCTGAGGAATGCCTTGCGAACATTACAGGACAGGATATCCGTCGCCTTTATATTCGGGTCTCTGGCCAAAGGAAAAGAAACCTCGAACAGTGACGTAGACGTCATGATTATTGGAGATGTAAGCTTCTCTGAAATAGTGACGGCACTGTCGGCAACTCAGGACATCGTAAGAAGAGAAGTGAATCCATCCGTGTACCCGCCAGGTGAGTTCACCACCAAGATATTGCAAGGAGACCACTTCCTTAACAGCCTGATCGCGGAGCCAAAAATCTTCATCCTCGGAGATCGGAATGAGTTTGAGAAGCTGGTTGGACAACGGCCGGCTTGTTAACCGCAACCCCACAAAACAGCAGATCAGGGACCTGCTTGCCATTGTGGAACGTGACCTGAAAACTGCAAGAATGGAAGGTCAAGACACTTACTGGTCATTTGCCATGGCATACAATGCAGCATTACAGGCCGCCACCGCTGCATTGGCCGCAAGTGGGTACGGTGCTCCACGCGAGTCCCATCATTATCGAGTCATTGAAAGCCTTGCACTGACCATAGGATCTGAACCTGACGTTGTCCGGATATTCGACACGTTCTGGAAGAAAAGGAACGTCGGCACCTACCACCGCGTAGGTTCCGTTTCGGATAGAGAAGCCGCCGAGATGCTGAAGCTCGCAGAGGAACTTCAGAAGAGCGTAATACAATGGCTCAAATCAAATCATCCTGATTTATTCTGATAGCCGGACCATCCAACCCATGATCCTCCATCCTCGGGTCTCGAGAATACTCTCCGACGTTTCCCAACCGCAGCCGTACACGCCGTTCATTCCTCCTCTTCCCACTTCTCCATGGTCTCCTTGATGGTCTTTTCGTATCCTCTGTCGGTCGGCGAGTAGAAGCGTTTTCCGCGCAGCTCGTCGGGCAGGTGTTGCTGGTCCACCATCGCGTCGGGATAGTCGTGAGCGTACTGATACCCCTTGCCGTATCCCAGCCCCTTCATACTCCTTATCCTAACTCGAAGGTTTCATTTTGTCTTTGATAAAGGTAAGCAAATTCGTACGGGTGATTCGTGGGCCGGATTTCCGGTAGATCTCTTTCCTGTGGCCTACCTCCACAACCGGCACAGATTACTCGATAATCCCCTACTCGAACACGGTAGAGATTGTCAGAGCCTGTGAGGGCGAGTTAATCTCCGAGATTATCCTGTCTTGCACTCCGGCCGACAACCGCTTGAGTCCTCGTTCGGCACGGGACACGAAGAAAATTCTATTAGCCGGCGGCCTGGCGGCTCCGCTTGATCTCTTCTAAAAGTTCCTCCCACGGAATAATCCTTTTGTCCTGGGTCGCTTCCTGCAAGGCCTCCAAAGCGTCCGGCACATCCAGTTGGTTTTCAATATCGTCCAGAAAATCCATGTCTTCCAGGGATATTACGGCAATCTCTCGGTCCCCGACCTTCAATCGTACCCGTTCTCCTTCCTGTGTGACTCGGGCCGCTACGGAACAGAGCGCGGAGTCTTGTTCCATATCCTGTCGCATGGTATTCCCTCCTGCGGGACATGGACTATTCTACTGCATTTCTCCCATCAGAGAAAGACCCGGCAAGGTCTTCCGTCGTTTAACTTCTTCCTGTGAGGGTAAATTCAAGGTTTAGGCTCGCGACGGAGAGTTTTTTCGATGTGAGGTGATGGAATCCACCGGCCAAATGAAGCACTGTTCGCTCGGTCTCAAAGATGGCCGGTAAGTAGACCGGCGGGACTCTGAAGATCGGTCCCGACGACTTCCGGTGCACGTATGAGCGCTTTGTCAAAGGCGAAGCGGACCGGCGATCATCGGCGAGAGAGAAGCACAACTCCATGTGAGTTCCGGAACGGCTGATTGGGGTCTAGTTAAGAGGCTCTCGAAAGGACCTCCGCCCATGGGCTTCGGCCGGCATTGCCGCACGGGCATGAACCTCGGGCGGCACTCGGAGCATCAGCCGGCCTGAATACGCCTTTTGCGGTGCTCGTCCGGACTTTTCGCACACCGCCAAATAGTCGTTTGCAGCCTCCTCGAATGCAGCGCGTAGTTCCCGGACGGATTCCGCGTGAAAACCGATAACATCTCTGATTCCCGCAATGTGTCCCAAAAAACAACCATCTTCATCGCTGTACTCAATTCCGGCTGCATATTCCTTGTAAGTCATTGTCCTCATGGATTCACCCCGGCATTCTCCAATAATATTCGTCCGTCACGAACTTGATATGGCTCGGCTTTCTTTGCAGAGTTAAGGTCGGTTAGCTCGGTTACGGAGAGGGCCGGCGACGGGTCTCTTTATTCGGCGCCGTGTTTACCCGAACGACCACCTGGATGCTACAATATCACTCAGCAGTCTCGAACTCTATTCTGTGTCTGGTTTGTCAACGTCTTACCCTTTCGTGATTTCCATATCCGAGCTGGAACACGAAGCATGCGTCTTCCTTTAGAAGCGCTCTCTCCGTAGCTCCACACGTAACATGCGACGTCTCTCTGTCTCGTATGGAGAGTGCCTGCTTCCGGTCTCACCTTCATAAAACCCGTGTCAATTTGACGGCCATGCCAAGAAAGTTGGCCTGCCCTGCACAAAACATGTTATAAGTAGAAAAAGCGAATCTTCAGATGTCGAGCTGAGTGAACTCATGAATGTGTACACGGCGCCGCGCACACGTTTCTTGTCCTCAGCAGGTGGGGTTGGCTGGTTCCTGAGAGAATCAACGTTTCAATGTTGAAGGTGCTTATCGGGTGGGTCCTGGTTGTCCTGCGACTCCGGTGTTGGGTTTCTTAATCTCCATGTAAACCTCTGTCTTGATCTCCGCTTTCCGGACGAAAAGGGCTGCAATCACTTCTGAGAAAGAGTTATCGTGAAAGAATTGCGAATCTCACGGCGAGTTTTAGGACTCCGGCATTTCCCTTTTCGATGGCACCAGGTTGCACTGCGGTGAGGAAGGGAAAGAACTGTTTAATCAAAGGGATGCAGATGGCCCAAAGAGGAGAAAGGGTAGAACTGCCTGGTATCACTATATCAGTCATCCACTTTTGGTCCGTGTAATGTGCCGGATCTGCGGTTCGCCTCCGGGAAATACTGCCTCCTTGAGGCTCCGTGTGTCTTCGCGTTGAACAAGAATGGAGCTTAATAGCTCGTTTCGTGCCTCTGGGGCGTCTCTGGGCTCATTTACCCGAGAAAGAGGGGGAGGGTATGAAATCAGATTGCGCTGTCGTTGCTTTACTGTGCGTCGTACTTATCTCCATTCCGCTGTCCGGCGTGTGCCAATCCAAGCCAAGCCACGTGGTCCAACAGGATGGCGGTACCTCAGAAGAAATAGCCAAAGCCCAGGCTGAACTGGACCAACTCGTCCGCGAATGTCAGGAAGTGATTGCGCGCCTGCAACGTGCGGACAATAGGCCGGCCGTTGCGCAGGTCACCAATCAATTGGGATCCATCTATTCTCATTACGGGCGACATGAGCAGGCTAAGAGATGCTTTGAAAAAGCATTGAGTATTGCCGTGCAGATCACAGACCCGGGCACCGAGGTACATGCCCTCATCAACCTTGGCCTTTTGTCCACGAACACCGGGAAATACGAGCAGGCCGACAAGTATTATAAACGGGTGCTCGACCTTTCCCGGAGGATTGACAATCCTAAACTCTCAGCCATGGTGCATCACAATCTCGGCTTAATGTATGCACAGTGGGGAAAGCCTGAAAAGGCTGCTTATCACTACGAGAAATCCATAGCCCTCCGCCGGAGGATGGACGACAAGAAATGGGAGGCTATAACGGGCCTGAATCTCGGCGAAGTATACTCACACTTGGGAAAGCAGGACAAGGCTCTCGAGGTTTTTGAGGATTCCCAGTCGATTCTCCGAGAATTGGAACAAACCAGGGAAATCAAAGTCGTTCAAGCAGGAGCGCTCACGCGACTGGCGATGATCTATACGGCCAAAGGGCAGTATACCAAGGCGTTAGAAAGACTGGAGAAATGCCTTACCCTTGCAAAGGAGTGCAATGACCTCAAAGCGCAAGGAGATGCGTTTGCCCTGCTCGCAAAAGTGAGCTACTACCTGGGACGGTTCAGGGAAGCCGCTCGCTACTTGAACGAGGCGCTGAAGCTCAAGAAAGAGCTTAACGATCAGAGGGGTGTTGCGTCCGCACTCGGCAGCCTGGGGATTCTGTACTCCTCCATCGGCGAGTACGACCAAGCTACGGACTATTTTCAAAGGGCTTTCCAGGTTGCTAAAAATGTGCATGACGACAAGGAGGAAAGCGGAGCCCTCATTAACCTTGGAACGGTTTATTCTGAGCGCGGCCAATACAGAGAAGCCGTCAAATATTTCGAACAAGCACTTGGCATATGCCAAGCGATCCAATACCCCGCAGGTGAGGCCGTAGTCCGCGACAATCTCGGCCGGCTGTTCCACCATCAGGGACAATATGACAAGGCGACTGAGCACTACAACGAAGCGTTTTCCTTTTTCAAGAGTCAGGGCAGAGAAAACGAGCAGGCATTGGTCCTGCTCCGTCTCGGAAAAATCCGGGAAGACGATGGTGATCATGAGGCAGCGCTCGAAAAGTACCAGCGTGGACTCCACATGTTGGAGGGACTCGGAGTTCCCACCAACTGGCCCAATAAACTCATAGGAGACCTGTATCTTGACAAGGAAGAATTACGGAAAGCCGAGCACTACCTCAACCAGGCTCATGCCGACTCTTCGTTGGGCAGGCTCTACCTCCGCAAATCAGCGTATGACCGGGCCATGGTTTTCTACCGAAAGATCTTGGAAACCGGAGAGAAGAACCGGAATGCGGACGCCCTTTTCACTGCCTACACAGGAATGGGCCTTGCGTATGAAGGGATGGGCCAACTCAAACAGGCTTCCGATTATTTTCGCAAGGCAACCCAATACACCGAGGAGCTAAGGTCCAGCCTCAAAGAATCCGAAAGGGGGCGGTTCCTCGACGTGAAGATAGGCGGCTTCTCAAGGACAACGCCTTATGAGGGCTTGGCCCGCGTGCTCATGAAGATAAACAAACCGCTGGACGCACTGAAAACCTCTGAATTTACCAAGGCTCGTATGTTTGCTGAGAGTATGTCAAGCCGCGCAAAGAATCAGTCGTATGACGTGCCCCGGGATGTGGTTAACAAAGGCGCTCAGTTTGTCGAACAACTCTCGGCCCTCAAGAAGGAGATCCAAAAGGCATACGAGAACAAGAACAAACCAGCCGTCGAAGCCATTGAACCACAGATCAAAGAGATGGAGGACAGACTTGCTGCGCATAAGAGGATGCTCAGAGAGAAATACCCACTCTTTGCCGCAACCAAGTATCCGGAACCAATGGAATTCTCTCAGACTGCAGTGAGAGATGACGAATGGGTATTGTCCTATGACGTTACGAATCCGGGGATCCTCATCTACCTTACCCACGGGAAGAAGCTTGTGAAGCCCCTCTTCAAGCCAGTGCCGAGGACAGAAGTGGACCGCTTCGTAAGGAAATTCAGGGAAGCTCTGGAACTGGGACCGGATGACGACGACCAGATGCAAAAGCTGAAAGGGTTTGATTTCAGGTCAGGAAAGAAGCTTTCCGATCATCTCCTCGGAGACATCTTGACCCACCTGCCGGAAGGTACACCGCTTATTGTCATCACAGACGATTCGCTTGGAGTGCTTCCGTTCGAGATGTTGGTGCTCAACGAAGGCGGTAAGATCACGAAGGACACTAGGATTCCGTGTACCTCTGGTGTGGAATATTTCGGTGACAGAAACCCGTTATCCTACTATCAGTCAATCACCGCTCTCACGCTGGCACGAACGTTGAAACGAAAGCAGCACACAGGGAAGAAGCTCCTCGCATTGGTAGACCCTGTTTGTAATTCCGATGACCCTCGTTGGAAAATAATCGCTCCGCAGAAAAAGGGACTCAAATCTGTAGCCTCGACACGCTTTGCGCCCCAGACCGGACTTGTTTTTGAAAGGCTTCCGCTTACCAGTGAGTTGTCGGCCTTCTTGAAGAAAATTTATCAACCCGATATTGAGATCTATGGGGGAATGGAAGCGAACAAGTCCGTACTCATCGACAAAGACCTCAGCGCTTACCGCTCCATAGTGTTCGGCACGCATGGATATTTTGGAAAAGAAATGGCGGGAATACGTGAACCTGTCCTCGTGTTGACTCTCCCTAATCAACCCAAGGATCGAGACGGTTTCTTACGAATGACAGAAGTCATGGGATTGAAGAATCTTAACTGTGACATAGTGGCTCTGACGGCTTGCAGGTCCGGCCTCGGAAGGCACATCTCCGGCGAAGGTACTATGGGAATGGGGCGGGCATTCCAGTTCGCGGGTGCGAAAAGCGTGCTGATGAGCCTATGGGGCGTAGACGAGCATGCATCAGTCAATCTTGTCGGCATCTTCTTTAATGGTCTCAAACAAGGCAAAGACAAGCTGGAAGCTTTGAAAATCGCACGGGATCTTGTACGGAAGAATGGCTATGACCACCCGTACTATTGGGCATCCTTTATCCTCGTGGGAGAAGTAGACTGAGTTATCTCCAGTCAGGATGATTTTTTTACTTTTTCTGCATCTGCCATGAAAAAAGAAGATTGGGGGGCTGAGGCATGAGTAAACAGGTGGAGACGAACGATTCCTCGTACCACAAGAGAAATAGGGACATCGCCTGGTATGTCGTCAGAGCGACTGTAATAGCCCTACTCGTGATCGGCGCCAAAACTGCAATAGAGAGGTCTCCCTGGGGGCATCGAATAGAAATCTTGGCCTTCGAGTTCCTACACAGAGGAATGATTGATTTCACCGGTAAGGCCAGGCTGCCCGTCTTCGTTGTCGACATGAGCAAGATCCCCGGGGGAAAGGACCAGGTTACACCCAGGGCGGATTTGAAGAAAATGGTTCGGGCCATTGCCGGATGCAGACCAAAGGCTATCGCAATAGATGTGGATTTCTCGTGTGATGAAAGGGGCTGGAAGGACGACAACGATCCAGCCTTCTTTGATTTTTGCCTCAAGGTTAGAAAGGAGACCGGTATCCCGGTATTCTTGGGGGTCTACCGACAGAGAAAGGCTTCTCCGGACGCGTGGTTGGGTTTAGAAAAATATAGAGATTTGGCTGTTGACATAACCCTTCCGACGGAGGTCCTAAGAGTCCCTCTGGAACTGGCGGAATCCAACCAATTGCCTGCATTGAGTACCGCAGTGGCATGCGCGTATGCCGGACGAGAGGCGCCGCCCGAAGCACCCAAGTGGCTACGGTTTGTACTGACGAGGCCGCATGAAGAGATACTCGTCAATTACAGCAAATTGGATCAGATCAAGCACGAAACGCTACCCGCCACTCATCCCACATCCATCGGTGAGCTTGGAACTCGTTTCTTCGGCAACAAGATGGTGATTATCGGCGACGCGACCGTAGCGACGGATCACCGGTATGTTCCCGGACGCATTGAAACAGTACCAGGGGTATATGTGCACGCATGTGCGGCATACACGGTTGCAGTAGAGCCTTTGTACGAACCAACTCTGTTGGCTGGAATCCTCGCTGATTTGGCCGCTGCCATGTTCGTCATCTTAGGCGTGGCCTACGCTCGATACTCTCACCCTGACGAGACAACCTCTTTTTCTTGGCACCGCGTTGAGTTCAAATGGATTAACAGAATCATAGTCCTTGTTACTGTTGTGGGAATCGTATTGGCACGGTGGACGGGAATCATGTGGTTGGACTTTCTTTTCGTAATCTACGCCCTGAGGCTACATCCGTCCGTCGAACAATGGCTGAGTGATTTACGGCAGAAGAAGGCACAAGAATTACCTGGAAAGGAGGTCATCATGCAAATCTTCATTCCGCTTATCGTAGCGCTTTCCGCGCTAATCGCGGCCCCATGTACGGCTGGCGTAACGGACTGCAAGGAACCGTGCCAGGCAACTGTGACCGAGGTAAAGGGGACCTGCTATGCTGATCAAGACGACAAGGGCAAGAAAAGAAAGATCGTTGCGGGCGACTGCTTCTCAGCAGGGCAACAATTGAAGTGCAGTAAGTCTTCCCATGTGAAGATCGAATTCTGCATCGGCGGAGCGGAGAGAGTGATAGAAGCATCGTATGTGATTCCAAAAATCCCTCCGTTGACGCTCGGCACAGATCAGATAAGCTCCCGAGCAGGCAGACGAAATGGGAGCTCGCTCCAAACGGCAGAGCCCTGCAAAAGCCCGGCCGGCACCGACATGCAACAAGGCTAAGCCTTCTTGTCAGGGACGGTGGCTGTTCTTGAGGTAAGAGAATCACCCGAGTCGTGGGCTTCATACATACGGCCGCGTATTACCGCACGCTTGGCATTCTTGGCTTCGCTCGCAAATACACCCTTTCAGAGTGATATTCTCCATCGATGCGGTTCCCCGCGTTCCTCGCGGGGTCACCACATCCTACGGGATTACGTCAAGTAAGTCTTGGCAGGCAGACATCGACTCCCTCGTACGTCCAAGAACTTCTACGGGCCCGAGCAAAGGTAGGAGTTCGTAAGGAGGCCGCAGCCGGCCACGTTTCCCATAGGTCGGAGCCCTTCCCCAACATCTCTGGACCGTATTTTCGTCGTTGTCCCCCCGCCGCCGAGGCCGGTTTTCATTCCCCCTCTTCCCACTTCTCCATGGTCTCCTTGATGGTCTTTTCGTAACCCCTATCGGTCGGCGAGTAGAACCGTTTCCCGCGCAGTTCGTCGGGCAGGTGTTGTTGATCCACCACCGCGTCGGGGTAGTCGTGAGCGTACTGGTATCCCTTGCCGTATCCCAACCCCTTCATAAAGCGTGTGGGTGCGTTGCGTAGGTGCATGGGCACCGGCAGGTGACCGGAACGGGCGATCTCGGCTTTTACCGCGAGGTAAGCCGCCTCCAATGAATTGGACTTTGGTGACACCGCCAGGAAGACCACGGCCTGAGACAACGCCAACGCGCATTCGGGCATGCCGATGTACCGGCACGCCTGAAAGGCCGCGACGGCCTGCTCCAGAGCGCGGGGTGAGGCCAGCCCAACATCCTCACTGGCAAAACGTACGAGACGCCGTGCAATGTAGATCG
Organism: Desulfomonilaceae bacterium; assembly: GCA_963675835.2. Taxonomy (GTDB): domain Bacteria; phylum Desulfobacterota; class Desulfomonilia; order Desulfomonilales; family Desulfomonilaceae; genus JAVHLK01. Next base: position 1,490,610 of record CAXXIU010000021.1, on the reverse strand, counting down.
GATCCTCCCCGCCCTCCAACATCCGGCCCATCCAGTAAAGACCCGCGTGGGGATCGCTGTCCCGAAGCGATTTGTGCAGCGCACTGATGAGATTGAAGTGTTCTTCCCCGGTCTTGTCGTAAAGAAGGTTACGTTGCTGAACAGCCTCATGGACAATCTCGGGCGCTATCTCCCCTACTCCTCGCCGACGGGCCTCATATGCCGCGACTTCCGTTATGTTGAGACCGGTTCGTGCGTCGCCTCCTGCGAGGGACACAATGAGATCGTCGGCCCCATCCGTGAATTCAAGACCGAGTTCACCCAACCCGCGTTCGTTGTCCGTGAGGGCTTGATGCAGAATTTGCTTGAGTGCCTCGGGTGGAAGGGCCTGGAGCACGAAGACTCTCAGTCTCGAAAGAAGTGCGGAGTTCACCTCGAAACTCGGGTTTTCCGTGGTGGCTCCGATGAGGATCAGCGTTCCGTCTTCGACGTGCGGGAGCAGGTAATCCTGCTGAGACTTGTTGAATCGGTGGATTTCATCCAGGAACAGGATCGTCCTTCGGCCCAAGAATTTGGCATCATCCCGGGCCTTCTTGGCCACCTCTCGTATTTCCTTCACACCCACCGTCACCGCGGAATAGGGAACGAAATTGGAACGAGATTTCTGAGCGATTATTTGAGCAATCGTGGTCTTCCCCGTTCCGGGGGGACCCCAGAACAGCATGGAGAATATCCTGTCTTCTTCGATTGCGCGCCGGAGAATCTTCCCGGGGCCAAGGAGCGATTCCTGTCCCAACACCGCGTCCAGGCTTCCAGGTCTCATCCTGTCGGCCAGCGGCCTGTCCGAAGACGCGTCCATAGCTCTGTCAAAAAGGTCCATCACTGCACCCTGGATTTCATGTTTTGGGGCTGTTCGCAAGCCACAACGAACCATGAAGGCAATTGGCACTGACGGGCACTCCGGGGCTTCGCCTCGGAGACTGGAGTGTGAAGAGCGCACCACTGCGCCTGGATTTGGAGGGGAGACCATCTCCCCTCCAAGCCTCCCCATCGTGTACCCGACCGTGATCGCATGTTGGAGGCCCTTCGGGAAAACTAATAGAATCCTGTACGGGACCCTACCCCAATCGCTCTGTCCGGGCAAGGCACTTGAGCTTCGGTTTCGAGGCATTTCCCCTATTTTCCTGGCTTTTTTGCCTCATTCGTGGTACTCAGTCACTTTACCCATTGCGACATGAATAACCGAGGCAGGAATGCAACGCATCGGATTTGTCCTGAAACGCTCTGAAGAAAAAGCCTTGACGTTGGGAAAAGAGATCAGCCGATTTCTGATGGAATACGGCAAGGATGTCCTGCTGGAGACCTCGTGCGACGATCTCGCCGCGGACTGGAAAGCCTCGACGGCTGAGAGGATCTCCGACGAATCGGATCTCCTGGTTGTGTTGGGCGGCGACGGCACCTTGCTGAGGGCGGCTTCGCTGCTCAACTGCAAATCCACGCCGGTACTTGGAGTGAACCTTGGAAGAGTCGGGTTCATTGCGGAGATTTCCCCGCACGAGGCAATCCCGGAACTGAAGTCCGTCTTGCAAGGCACCTGTGTCTTTGAGAAACGGATGCTGCTCCAGGTGACCCTTCCCGACGGGACGACGACCAAAGTCCTCAACGATGCGGTGATCCATTGGGGCGGCATTGCCCGCATCATCGACCTGGGGATCAGAGTCGGCAAGTCTCGAGAAATAGACCTGAGGGCCGACGGTCTCATCGTAGCGACTCCGATCGGCTCCAGTGCATACTCTTATGCCGCCCACGGGCCGTTGGTCCACCCGGACATGGAAGCGGTCCTCCTAACGCCGGTTTGCCCGTACTGGGGTCTCAAGCGGCCTCTCCTGTTACCACCCGAGGTCGAGACCGAGCTCGTCCTCAAGAAGGGTGAAGAGTTGATGCTCACCCTGGACGGACGCACCACCGTTCCGCTTCACGAAGGAAACAGCATACGTGTGATGCGGGCCCCCTTGCCGTTCGTTATCGTGAAATCCAGGAGCCGGGATTATTTCGACGTCCTCAAGGAGAAATTGGGGTTGCTGTGAGGCGGCTTACTGTTGACCGGCAGAGACGCCGGTCCTACTGAAGACATACCGGCAGGATGCCGGTGCTACTCAAGACGGGCAAAGACGCACGACCGGCAGAGACGCCGGTCCACTGAACGGGCACGGTGTTTTTTCTCCGTGACTCTTGAAAATTCCCGCTCCACGGAATATGTTCATGGCCGGACCGGAAGGACGTCGAATTAACAAAGGCATGGCTATTAAGCAGTTATGCTCAGGTACTTAAAGATATCGCATCTCGCCATTATCGAAAAGGTCGAAGTGGAATTCGGCGAGGGGTTCAACGTCTTGACCGGGGAGACGGGCGCGGGAAAGTCTATTCTCATCGGTGCCCTGGATCTCCTGCTCGGGGCGCGTGCAAGCGCGGACATGATACGAACCGGCGAAGACGAGGCATCCGTTGAAGGGCTTTTCGAGATCCCGGACCCGGGTCTGCTCCCGCAAGACATCGAGTACTCAGGCGATTCCACCGGTGAAGTCATTCTGGCCCGCAAGATTCTCAGAAACGGACGATCCAGATGCTCCATAAACGGTAACCTGGCCACCCTGGCCATGCTTCAGACAGTCGGACGTTCACTGGTCAGCATCTTCGGCCAGCATGAGCACTACACGTTGTTGGATTCGGACGAGCATGTGGAGATCCTCGACCGATTCGGGGATCTGGAAGGCCCCCGCGGCAAGACTTCTCAGGCTTTTCACGCATGGTCTGCGGCACGTCGAGACCTCTCCCGTGCAGTAGCGGAACTTGAGGAACTCGAGAGAAAGGGCGAGGAGAACGCAGCTGCCATTGAAGAGTTGACAAAGGCCCGGTTGAAACCCGATGAAGAGGAACAGCTTGTTGGGGAAAGGGACACGCTGAAAAACGCGGTCCGAATCCGTGAAAAGGCCTTTGAGGCGTACCAGGCATTGTACTCCAAATCAGGCAGCTTGATGGAAGGGTTCGTCGATGTGCGGAAAGCCCTGGAGTACTTGGCCTCGGTGAGTCCAAAGTTCACGCCGTTGAGAGACAATTTGGAGGATGCGGTCTATCGCCTCGAGGATGTCGCCTTGGACCTGAGAAACATCGGTGAGACGCTCCACGCGGATCCCGCTCGCCTCGAAACGATCGAGGAAAGGTTGGCCGTGATCAGACGGCTGAAAAAGAAGTACGCCGCGGATGTGAAGGGCCTGCTGAACCTCCTTGAAAGCAAAGCCGAGGAAGCGGGAGAGATTCTGGACGCACGGTCCGCAGTGAAGAAACTCAAGGTGGATCTCGAAGAAAGGCGTGCAGCGTACTTCCATGCTGCGGGAGAACTCTCGGAGGCGAGGCGGAAGGCCGCTGTGAAACTCGAAGCGGTAATGGAGCGGGAGTTGAAGGACCTGGCCATGCCCCACGCTTCTTTCTCGGTTTCGTTTCAAGATGTTGAAGAAGACAAGCAGGGAGCGCTCGGCCTGGAGAAGATCGAATTCCACCTTGCGTCCAATCCGGGCGAAGAGGCGAGACCGCTCGCGCGCATCGCATCAGGTGGCGAGCTGTCAAGGATAATGCTCGCCCTCAAGGCTCTCCAAACGGATGATGGAGCGACGTCCACGGTGATTTTCGATGAAGTGGACGCGGGAATCGGCGGACATACCGCGTTCTCAGTGGGAACCAGACTGGCGCGCGTCGCCAAACGCCGTCAAGTTCTGTGCGTCACGCATCTGCATCAGATCGCGGCCTTGGCCGACAAACACTTGTCGGTACTCAAACAAGTCCGAAAAGGACGCACGCATATCAAGGTCCGGACTCTGGATCGAGACAAGCGAGTTGAAGAGCTCGGCAGAATGCTGGGGGCTTCCCCGGATTCGGAAGCCGTGCGCGAACACGTGACTCGTCTGATGGATCAAGACATAGCCGAGGTTTCAGGTTGATACGCAAAGCAACGCTGCGGGACATCAAAGCCGTTCACCGTCTGATAGCCGAACAGGCAAAAGACGGTCACATATTGGCGCGTCCCATGAGTGAACTCTACGGGCAGGTTCGAGACTTCCTTGTCTGGAGTGATGACGAGTCGGGGGAAATCGTCGGCTGCGGCTCGCTCCAGGTAGTATGGGAAGATCTTGCGGAAATCCGTTCACTGGCTATGACGAGCTCTTGTCATGGACGGGGGATGGGAAGCCGACTGGCCGAGGCTCTTCTGCAAGAGGCAAGAGACATGAATATCGGTAAGGTCTTTGTTCTGACATACCGGGTCACCTTCTTTGAGAGACTCGGATTTACTCAGATGGATAAGAGCCAACTTCCGCACAAGATCTGGGCCGACTGCATACGCTGTACAAAGTTCCCGGAATGCGATGAAACCGCTCTTGTCAGGAGCCCTTAGTGAGATGTGGTCAGTGGACCGAGGCATGGTCCCGGACTGGAAGATTCAAGCACAAGATGAAACGTAACGTAAGCGATCACCCGGAAGGATGCGACCGATCGGAATCTCGATGGGGGCGGACCGCAGCTGCGGCGATACTTGTGGCTGCCGTCCTCATGGCGTCCGGTTGCTCCGCGTTCAATCTCGGCAAGTGGAAGGGGATACAGAAAACTTCAAAGCGGGAACATTACTGGCTCGTGAAGGATGTGTACGTGTCTCCCGGCTCCTCATACATGTCGAAGGAAGTGTTCGACCACAATATGAATCCCGTCGTCAACGTGTTGTTTACCCCCAAGAATGAGAAGAACCACTATACTGCCGAGACCGTGTGGATTGATCCCATGGGCCAAGAATTCAGAACCATTCGTACCACTCACGATATCGTGCAGGAAGGAAAAAAGAGTATCGACCGCAGGAATCAGAGAGACGGCACGCCCCGGGTACATACGATTCCCACAAGGAAGCTCTACGACCACAAGCCCGGTCTGTGGAAAGTGAAGCTCTATCTCGACAAAGAGTTGGCACGCATATTGGAATTCTCAGTCCGTTAGTCGGCGCCGGCGAACAGGAAAGAAGACGAGTGTAATTGATTCCGTTTGGCGGGCTTGCATCGCATCATGAGTATTGCTATCATACGCAAATAAACCATAACTCCGGAGGCTTGGTGAAAATTACCCGAAATTGCACAAGCATGGTGATCGCCGCTCTGGTGTTGTTCGGTACTCTGACCGCATCATCGGCAGGAGGGGACCGACTTTACGCGCCCGACTACTTGTGGCAAAAACAGATTGCGGAAAAGACGGACCCAATCGATGTAGCCAATACCCACCTGCGCATTCCCTACCGGGATGACGGCGCGCTGGACGATAAAGGACATTTTACGACCTTTGATCGTCAGGACCGACTATTCGATACGCCGGGCTTGAATTGCAGCGGTCTGGTAGTATCGGTGTCACGTTTCCTGTTCAACAAGAACTGGAGCCTGGCCGATGTCACCAAGGATCCTCAGGGGAACAGCGGTTCTGATTCGAGCCTTGGCAAGGACTGGGATTTCGGACTGGACCTCTTACTGAATCTGACCGAGGACAGAAAACGAAGAGTAGTCACTCCGAACGGAGTGGAACTGCCTTTCGACAAACTCGACGGTCTGAACAACAGAGGATTCGATCTCCACGACGCCGGCGCCTGGCGTAAGGTGCTCTCCCAAATGCAGCCCGGGCGCATCTACTTCGGAAGCATCAGCAAACCGACGGGGAAACCGGGATACAAAGTGCTTCACTACCATGTGGTTCTTATGCTCCCCGCGAAAAACGGCGACGTTTGGCTGTACCATGCGACCCACCGAAGCAACGTGCACCGGATCAACATAAACTCCCAGCGGGGTTTGAGCCGCCTCATGGGTCAGTTCCGTACCAATCGGAGCGGCCCTAAGAACATTTTGATCATCGAAACGGATCTTCCGAAACTCGACGCCGTGGCCGGGACGGACTCGGATCCAGGCCGAACCTCGGATCGGCCGACACAAGTCGCTGGAAAGCATGCCTCTTCGGAACAAAAGCCCGGCGAATCGGGGACTAGGGCGGAATCTCCTCGGGACGCTCCTGAGAGTTCCAACGCCCAAGCCGCTGCGCAACCCGGAACGCCTCCACCGCCCGTGCAGCAAGACCCCGGCCTGGTCATTGAACATCGGTCGGGGAAGGTGTACACGCCTCACCCGGAATTGGTCACCCACATTCCGAAATTCGCCGGCAAGAGCTACGAAGGCGTCCTATTCTGGTTCCGCAACAGGGAACAGAGCCCTCGAGACATCGAAATCTCTCTCAAGAGCCCGGATGGTGAAGCTCATTACAAGGGACGACTCCCCGGAGTCGGGAAAGACCTCGCTGTGGTTTTTCCAAGGGATTTTGAGAATGCCGCCTCCATGTCCCTAAGAGAAGGTCGTTACCTGGCGGAGGTGAACATAGACGGCCAACCCTGGAGTGCCAATCTGTTCCAGGTGACCGTCCCGCGAGAGGCCGAGCCGAGGATCGTCGAGGTCGGTTTGCCCCGAAGCGTACGGTCGGGCGAGACGTTCACCGTCAAAGTCATCGCTCGCAACAGGGGAGCCGAATCCGATTACGGCGGCATCACGGTATCGTCGCCGGATCCGTCGGGTCTGCGGCTGGTGTCGGCAACCCCCGGAAAGCTCTTCGGCCGGGGCAGCACGGTGCTGTCGGTCACAAGCGACAAAATCCGTACGAAAGTGCCTATGGCGGAGCGTTGGATCAACCTGTGGGGAGAAGGCACAGCCTATGATATGACGATCCGTATGAAAGCGGGTAGTCCCGGAACGTATCCGTTGTATGTGCGATGCGCCCTCAGAGGCGTGAACGTGAAGAGCAGCGTAGTCTTGATGGATCCCAAGAATTCGAGTACGGTCGACCAGCAGGGCTTTCCGGTTAAAGTGTATCAAATAACGGTTGAATGACGGATTGTTCGGCACAATAATGAAAAGCTTACCGTGCACATACCCATTCGATTTCGCCGTGAGAGCATCTTCGACGGAAATGTCTTTGCGAGCGCAGCGAAGCAATCTCAGCGCGTGGGGGACGAGATTGCCGTGTCGCTCCCGTCCTCGCAATGACATGCGAGCGGCGACCGTCTCCCCCGAGAGGCTGAACGGTTACCTTGCACTGCTTTCACCCGCACCCTGGAGGGCATCATGAATCGTGTTTCTCAATTGTTGCTTGGAATTCTCTCCCTGGTTCTCGCGACTACATCCGTGCCGTCGGCTCTTGCCGTCCTCGAGCCGTGGTCGGAAATCGAGGCTCGAACGAAATTTCTCCGTACAAAACACTATATTGAAGTGGTCCGTATTCATTCCGATGTGTACAAAAGCGCACGCGGCAAGAAGGGTGAGGTGCCCGGACCGTTTCCGGTTCACGTGGTGCTGCCGGACGACTATGAGACCAACCTCAACCGCCGTTACGGCGTAGTGTATTTGCTGGGCGGTAAATCAGGATGGGACAACGGTCCCGAAATGGGTGGAGCGACGTACTGGTCCGTCTGGTGCAAGACTCCGTTGACCATGGATCATCTCAAATCGGGCAACCTCACAAAAGTGGATTTTCAGGACAATATCTCTGAAGAAGAGCTGGCCATGTTTAATCAGTGGTTGAGCAAAAATCCCTATGATGATGTGATCGTCGTTTCCGTATGGAATCCCGGCGGCGGTAATACAAGTCGGTATGAGAAATATCTCTTGGGGGAAGTGATCCCCTTCATCGACGCTCATTACCGGACCGTGCCGAACAGATACTTCCGGGGCATAGACGGCGCGTGCGCCGGAGCTGCTCAAGCCATCATGATCTCCGCACGAAATCCCGAGGTCTTTGCGTATGCCGGAGGTCAACAGACGGATCTTGGAAGCTATCCCGGAACGCATCGGGTGTGGCGGGCCAATCTCTCGGAGATCCGTAAGGCCGGTGGAATTGCCTACAATATCAACACCAATGTCCGGGATGGGTGCAACTCGTACAGCAATCGAGGGCGCCTTTACCAGCTTGTGGAGGATATGAGGGACCAAGGATTTCCCGTGGACGTCCACGTCTTCAAGAGTTGTCCCCACGGCTATTGCGCATATCGATATCCGAACGGACATCAGGCTCTCTACTGGTTCAGCCAACAGTTCAAGAGGAATTTCCAATCCATGGGGATTGATCGGGATGCCCCCGCCGGTCGTGCCTCAACGCCGGACGAATCGGACGAATCGAGTACTCGGTCCCCTGAACCGGACACCATTTCACTGATGGCGAGGTATAAACTCGGCCCATTGCCGGGCCTCTGGTGAGCATTGATAGAAGCGATCCCGGGAACGACTCAGTGCTCTGTTTCGCAAATTCGGCAGCGTATCCGAACAGAGTGGACGATAGATGGATTCAAAGTCCCGGATCCGTCGTACACGGAAGCCCCCTCTGATCCCTCCGTCAACGGGGAGAAGTTCTCTTTCCCTGTTGACGGGGCGCGCTGAGGAGGGGTCTATTCGTTCGGCAACGTATTTGCGCCAAGGGGCGGTAAGACCTCCGAATGTCGTAAGGAACTTACGGCAGATGATCCATGAAGCCGAATTCCTTCCGGCTCCCTGCACATCTTTCAGAAAGGGGCGCATTCCATGCCGCCGACATCGAGGACCGGCAACCTCGTACTATTCATGGGGTTTGCGCTGCTTACCTCACTGCTCCTGAGCGCGTGTACCACTGAAAAGAACATCGAACCGAAAATCTCGGCGCCCTCGAGAAGTACCTTGGACGTGCAAGAAACCGATCACAAGCCCATGGCGGCGAAGGGGCCGATCAAGTCATCTCCGCCCACTCCGATTCAGGAGCAACGGCCAACCCGACGGTCTTCCGGGATTACCACGAGAAGCGATGTTGATGAGTTGCCGGCTCCGCCGGTCGCCACTGCCGGCCCCACGGTCAAAGACATCCCCGGTTACAAGACTCGGGCAGAGTACTTCATTGTACCATCCACCAACTATCCCGATGCCGTTGCGGTCGTCACCTTGCCCAAGGACTACGATCGGGAACCACACAAGAAGTACCCGCTGGTCATAGCGTTCGGAGGTGCCGGAGAGTGTGCGAGGCCGCCGCTCGACGGGGCAATGGCCTGGATGCACTATTACAAGGCCGACGAAGCCGTCGAGGCTTTGGAGGACAACGAACTTCAGGAAGCGGATTTTCGAGACCTGGTTGTCCCGGCACACCTTGACGAGTTCAACGAAAGACTGCAAAGGAATCCATACCGCGGAATAATACTGGTGTGTCCTTCGTCCCCGCCGCTGTCGTATGCGGAAGGAGGAGAGTCTTCGCAGTACGAATCGTACATAATGCACGATCTCATTCCCGCACTGAAAAAACATTACCGGGTCGAACCCGGTCGCCTGGGGGTGGACGGAGTTTCCATGGGCGGTTCACGGTCCATGTACTACGGGTTCAAGTATCCTGATGTTTTTTCGAGCATCGGCGCAGTTCAAGGAGCCGTCGGCCCATACATGAGCCTTTTCACGGATCTCATCAACCGCAACAAAGACAAACTGAAGAAGTGTTCCATCCAGATCGTCACCAGCGACGGAGATTATCTTGCGGGCTCGGTGAAAAAGATGCACCGACTCCTCCTGGCCAAGAAGATTCCCCATACGTATTACATGCTGACCGGCCCCCATGACTACATCTTCAACCAGGGGCCGGGTGCCCTCGCGTTGCTCGTCTTTCACAATGAGGCGTTGAACGGAAAACTGACCGGTCCGGTCCGGTGAATGCAAGGAGCTTCTTCTCGTTCTCGGGCACGGAGAGAGTGTCTCAAAAGTCGGTACGTGATGCTAATCGTGGCACGATTCACTTCGCTCCGACAGTTTTGAGACACTTTCCCTGTACCTGCCCTGGGCACCCACAGGGGCAATGCCGGTGACTTAGGCCAAGGCAGTTGATTTTTCATGATTAATCCATCCGAATATAGAGTGAATTATGTTGACGCGGAGCGTTCTCCGCGCGATAAAGTATTTCATAACAATCTGTTGGGAGGTTTTTATCATGGCACAGTTTATGCAAGCAATTATCATGCCAAAGTGAGCAGCTTGCGCAAAGATTTCTTGACCTTATCCCCTCACAAATCGACCCGTGCAAGAAGCGTTCGCCCAAGGATTTTACCCGAAACAGAAAACTACCTTTTCCAAAGCTTATCACCTTTCTACTCTCCATGGTTGCCGGCGGAAAGGGCAAAGGAGTGGACGTGAAATCGGGTGAATTCTTTCGTACTGCCAAGAGAAGTGGCCTTTGGCCTGAAGCCGAAGCCGTACACCACAGTGCGTTCACCAGGGCGCGCAAGAAAGTCTCCTGGCATGTACTTCGGGATATATTGAAGGATGCCGTACTCCTGGCCTACGAGGTATGGCCTCAGGACGCGCGCTTTACTTGGCACGGTATGTCGGTGTTCGCCTTTGATGGGTCCAAATACACTCTTCCTGCAACGAAGGAGATCCGAAACGCCTTTGACCCCAACAGTGGCCTCCAATACCCTGGAAAGGGACACTATCCCCAGTGTCTGGTTACCACCGCGTACGATGTCTTCCGACGAATTGCCATCGCACGAACCGTGGTCCCAGCCCATTCTTCCGAACGCGATGAAGTGGCTCCCCTCCTGAAGTACATCCCTTCGGCAAGTGTGTTGCTCTTTGACCGAGGGTACCCGGGCTACGAATTGATTCGTCGGCTGATGAGAAGATTCAGAGGCCATTTCGTTTTTCGATGTCCCGCTCAATGCACGTTTCCCGCCGTACAGGCGTTCATTGAGACTGGAAAAGAAGAAGACGAGATATGTATTGATCCGAGCAACAATTACCTGAGCAAGATTCCGAAGAAACAGAGAAAAGGCCTCAAGGCTCTGAAACTCAGGGTCATTCGACTCGTCAGTCCTGATGGAACCGTCTCCGTGCTGCTCACCAACCTTTATGATACCGAGCAATTCCCGGCGCAGGAGATTACTCTCCTCTATTTCAGACGCTGGGAAGTCGAAAGCTACTACCGAGACGAAAAAATAGTCCTGGAAATCGAGAAATTTCATGGCAAATCCTACAATAGTGTGCTTCAGGAACTCTTCGCAGCCATGATCATGTCGGTCATCTCCAGAACCCTTATGGTACTCTCCCAGATACTCGCCGGTGACCCGCGGGAGCCGCAGTTCAAGAATTCCATTATGACACTTGCCGCAGACGCAGCAGTCCTGGCCGCCGAGGATCCCGTAAGAGCTGTCACCGTCTTCCAGGAAATACTCGAAGAAATTCGTCGAGTCATATACTACCGTCCCAAGACGCCCAGACCCTCTCAACCGAGAGTCACCAAAAGGAGCAATAACAAATGGACATTAGCAAAGGTCAAGAAGGTGATAGCTGCCTAAGTCACCGGCATTGCCCCTGTGGGTGCCCAGGCAGGCACAGGGAAACTGTCTCAAAAGTCGGTACGTGATGCTAATCGTGGCACGATTGTTGGGCATGCTGCAACAAATCCCCCCTAACCCCCCTTTTTCTAAGGGGGGAACCGGCTCTTACCCCCCTTTGGCAAAGGGGGGCAGGGGGGATTTCCATTCGGATCCACTCCATCACGGCACGATTCACTTCGGTCTGCCGGTTTTGAGACACTCTCCAGGGGCCTGCCCCTACGGTATTATGCGCTCCGAGATTCGTCCCGGAGTGCCCATCAAGGTAGCGGTCTTTCATGATCCGTTACTCCGACGCTTTCCGACCGGATCGTTTCCTCATCCGGCTCAACTGGAGTTTGGCCTCAACCAGTTCTTCGAGTACCGCTTTCATGTCCGCCTTGACGGAACGCAAACGAGCACGCCTGATCTTCATCTCTCCGGGGATTCTCAGTCGATAGTCGGCCACGGACACATCCTTGTGTGCAGCGTCTCTCTCTTTTCTCAGGTCGTCGTACTCTCTCTCGAGCTTGTCCACCTTCCACTGGAGGTCCGCAAGAGTGTCTTCGTCGACTCGGCCGGCTTCCGTTGCTCCCGCGTCCCCTTCCGGGGAAGGAGACCGGGTTGCCGATGGAGACTCTTTGTACAGATTTATGTACGACGCGGTGACGCCTATGATAACGGAGACGACAAGAAAACCCGCGAGTCCCAATCCAAGGAACATCCAGGCCCGCGACCGCATGTCCTCTCGTCGATCCACGGGCGGTAAGGTCCCGGGGATGCTCGAAGCTACGGCTCCCGGAGCCCGAGGCTTTGTCTCAATTACCGACCCATCCATAGGTTCGGCAATGGACAATGCTCGAATCGATGTGAGCACTTCGGTTAGATTCTCCGCCGCGGTCTTGGTCATGTTGTCCCGCAAAATCAGCGGAACGTCGTGAAGGAGAATCATGGCCTCGGTTTCTTCGATCATCAGAACGGCTGCCAGCTTCTTACAGAACGACTCCACATCGTCGCTCGTATGGCCGTACAGCTTCACCTGGAACTTGGCCCCGGACATCAATTGCCTCCCTGGTTGCCGGCCGGGGCCTGATTCCGGCATCAGGCCCGCGGCGAACCCATGATAGTATGTTCGCATTGTGCAGGCAATGGAGAAACGGCAATACCCATCACCTGGGAGGCCTGCACTGCCATGATTACCTCGCGGAACGCGGTGAGGCCGGTGCCGGCAAAACGGACATCCCGGCCTACGCCGCGGAGACGGAAGGAAAATGACCGTCAGAATCCTGGTCTCGGTAGGGGCGACCGGCGGTCGCCCTGGTCTAGCCGGACCGCCGTTCGGAAGAGGACCAGAAGATGACCGGCAAGATGCCGGTCCTACTGAAGAGGTAGATCCCCCTCATGGCATCGGCGATGCGAACGGTAGGGCCCGGCGTCTGCCGGGTGAGGAAAGCCTCTGTTGCTCATCAGGATTACCGGCGCAAAGGCCGGTGCTGCCAAGACGGAATCTTCTTCCGCCCTTTGATGCCTCTGCGCGTACAAAAAATATTTAGCATCCCGGTGCACACCGTCAACATAGTTGACACAGCGCGCCGCTCATAATATCGGCATGTTACCTACCAAACCGTGCAAGGGTGTCACATTATGTCAGTACAAGTTCATGAGAATGCGCGAAGAAATGAGGCGTCCACCGGGAATGGATATCACAACATACCGTTCTAATTAATATAACCCATCTAGCATCTTTCTTGCATATCTTCACTGCATCATACTTGCGTCCAGTATACCCCGCAAAAAGAGGAGGTTGTTCCCATGAGGCCGCCAAGAATTCATTCCCCGAACAGTTCTCGCATTGCAGTGAGTGCGATCATGTTCCTGATGCTCTTCTCGTGGACCGTCATCTTGGCGTCCGCTCAAGACGAGGTCGTCCAAAAGACGCTCAAGAAGGGAACGGTCCACCAAGGAAGCAAATTGGTCGTTCAGCAATATGGATTTCACATGATGCAAATCAACGGCGTCTGGTACAAATTTTATGGGGCTACCGAGTTCCTCGACTCATCCGGCGAGAGAATATCCAGAAAATCGATTCCGACCGGCTGCTTGGTCAATATCGTCTACATAACCGACAAGGACACCACCGAAATGTACCAGTTCGACCCCAGGGACAAGGTCCTTACCAGGGTCCAAGTCGTTGCAACGACGAAGAAGTGAGGGCAGGAAACATGAAAACACGATATATCTTACCTGTGGTTGTAGGCATTTTCGTTCTTTTCACGGTCGCGTTTCAGGCCCCCCCTTGCGCTCAGGCGCGTACGTGCTCGCCGCCGCCGTTCATTAGCCTCGGAGGGAGCGACACCACCCAAAACAACCTGCTCTTCATCGTGGACAGCTCGGGCAGTATGAACTACTTCGCGTACCGGGAGAACACCAGCGGCCGCCTGTATGTTACCACAGTATCTTCTCAAGAGACCGTGGTATCGCCCTCGGGCACTTGCTCATCCTCGCCTGCGTGCTCCCGTTACACCAGCCGAAATAAGTGCGATAAGTGGAACAACAGGTGTAATGAAAACGTTTATTGGTCGCTGGCCGGGAACTCCGGGTACTGCTCGTTTTATTATGAGTGTAAATGGATCGGCGGGCAGTGCATCCGGCAAGTGAGAAGCGGGTACCCCACATGCTACAAACAACACGGCTCGGACAGTTTTTCGTATTCCTGCGATGATGACGGCAATTGTACGATTACCGTCAGCGATTACTCCTCGACTTCCGAGAGTGCGTATTTGGGATTCAAGCCTGCGTCGAAATACTATGGCCTGTTCAAATCCGACAAGCTCTACAAATACGATATTCCCAATCATTTCTTCTATACTGAGGATGGAGACGAGTGGACCGGTGTTGGTACGGGAAACCTCGCCGCCTGCGTAAAGAACGGCTCATGCCCGGGCAGCGACAAATTCTCAGGCAATTTCCTCAACTGGTTGACCACCCGGCGCATCGATGTGGCCAAGAAAGTCCTCACCGGCGGGCGTCGGGGAGGTGATGCAGCCAACTGGGTCCTCGTGGGTACGTCTCCTTACTATGACTGGGCAAAGCTGTTCAACGACAATGGATCCAACGGGTATTACTATACGCCTTTTCACACGGGACTGGGCATCAGATTCAGCAATGATGATAGAAGCACCACACGAACCCCGCGGACGGCCGGCGATCCCGATCAAGGTACTTTCGTACCGCTCTTCACAATCTTCCAGGTATCGTTCGATTACAGTGGATCCCGGGGGACAACAGCGAATCCCGCGGTGATTCTGTCCGAAAACTCTTCGTACGGCAATCCGGGTGAAAGCGGGGACGGCCGAGACTATGCCGGGTCCTACTATGTCGCGGTCAAGACCGGGGAAGTCGGCACCGATGATCCTCCGACAGGGGTTGTGCAGAATTTCATGGATCAGATGAGAATGGGGTACATGCACTTCAATTACGGTACCGGACCGGCTGAAGGTTCTACCCTTGGGTACACCGCAAACAACTGGGACATCAATGATGACGGCACCGTCGACTTCAAAGCACGATATTCCGATGGAGGGAAAGTCGTCAACAGAATAGGAGATACAACGCAAGTGGACAGCCGGCAATATGAGGACGGCGACACAAGCAAAAGCCGGCTCAAGGTGCAATCCATTGTCCTCAACATTAATGAGACGGTGTCGCTCGGTAATACTCCCCTTGCCGAGACTCTCCGAGAGGCCATGAACTACTTCCAACAGAGCAGTCCCTCGTACGCCTGGGCGGACACGGGTGGTACTATCAGACCTGACTATTTTCTCGGTACCTCGCCTCCAAGCGACACGACCGACCCACGCTACAACGCCGACGATCCCGATCCCGCGGAGTGGGACCCATACTATTATGACGGCGCATTGCAGCCTTGCACGAATTCATACATCATCTTGGTTTCCGACGGTGAGCCGACCGCGGATAGCCCCTGCGAAAGCGGTTGCACCTCCGGGAACAGCTGCTCGCGGAACAATTGCAACGACATAAACGAGGACATGCGCTTCGATGTCTTGGATTGGAGTTATTATTACGGCGAGACGAACTACCTGGATGACATCGCGTTCAAGATGCACACGAGGGATATGCGTACGGACCTTGGCGACTCGACAACCAAAGACGACCAGACGATCGATTTGTACACGATCTATGCATTTGGTAATAACGATTCCACCCGCAACACTCTGGAGACCGCCGCATTGCAAGGCGGTTTTGTCGACAAGGCGTTCAGTACCACCAAAGACGGCGAAGCCGGTTACTCTGCGAGCGGCTTGGACGACTGGAGAGACGTCTATCCCTGTCTTCCCGGCCAGTATTCCGACTGTCGGTCGGATGGATACACGGGCTACCTGGAATGGGATACGGACGCGGACGGTACTGTGGACCATTTTTTCATTGCAAGTAACGACGAGTCATTCGGCGAAGAAGTGGAGAAATTCATTACCCAGGTCATCACGCACCTGGTGGCACGAGGCTCGGCCGCCGCGGTCGCTACCATCTCCCAGGAGACCAGCGACGGAGACGTCATCGTCCGAGGGGCCTTCACCGCGGCCGATCCCGACGATGATTCCCGAGCGGTCTGGCACGGCCATCTCGAGGCCTACTGGCCTACCGACGACACCTCAGTGGGAAGCGGGGAGAACGTCTACGAGTTTGATTTTCCCAACAACGAAGGAGTCTTCTGCAATGAGCTGGCGGATACCCATGCCAGCAAGCTCGGACAAGCAGCTCCCTCATGTTGGGATGCTGCAGAGCTCCTGTCCCGGTC
Source organism: Desulfomonilaceae bacterium (assembly GCA_963675835.2). Lineage (GTDB taxonomy): Bacteria > Desulfobacterota > Desulfomonilia > Desulfomonilales > Desulfomonilaceae > JAVHLK01. The sequence goes on along the minus strand of CAXXIU010000021.1, from coordinate 1,474,378 downwards.
CACTCGGTCCACCCTGCGGGACGGAGAGATCTTCACCGTGGTGGATGGGGTTCAGACCAGCTTCCACATCGACAACATTGACGACGGGAGTGGAAATGCGTCGGGCCTGCGTCGCCTCATGAGGAGCTATCCGGAGGGACTTCCTTCCGCGGACGAGGCCAAGGCGGTCATCGAGTGGGTACGTGGCGAGGTTGACGACGCCGGTCAGCCGGCTCACGGCACTGCCGCAGGCAAACAGTACAGGAATCGCAAGGGATCCCGCCTCGGGGACATCGTATACTCCACGCCGGTTGTCGTGGGGCCGCCTTCTCTGGCCAATGTTCCCAGGACGGATCCCAACTACATCGAATTCTTGGCGTACAGGAGCTATCACTCCACAGTTCCGGATGATACGAGCGTCGAGCCCTATGACAAACGGCCAAAGATAGCCTATGTCGGGGCCAACGACGGCATGGTTCACGCGTTTCTCATGGCCGCATGGGACGCCGTGAACAATAGGTGGGATTACAAGTGTCAAGACGCCGAACTTGCGTCCGGCTCCTCCGGAAGCGGCAATAAATTAACCGTGGATTGTGGAGATCATCTGTGGGCATTCATTCCCAGCAACTCGGTTGGCGAACTGATGTACCTGTGCGCCACGGATTATGGCGACACATCCGGTACTGCGTGCATGCATCGCACCATGGTCGATCTGTCGCCCAAGGCCTATGATGTCTATATCGATCCTGACGGTTCGGGCTCTGAGGCTCGACAATGGCGAACCGTCATCGTCGGCGGTCAGCGGGGCGGCGGCGACACGTACTTTGCCATCGATGTGACGGACCCGGGAAGACCCAACGTGCTGTGGCAATACTCCGCGCTTGAAAACCTGCCGGTTGTCTATTCGGACTCGGGCCAGGACAAGATGGTCCTACCGTTCAGAAAACACTACGTTGCGCAGGATATCGACACTGACGGAGATACCGACTACTTCCAGGATGACGTGCATTTCAATCTCAAGAGCTTGCCTATGTCCTGGAGCTATGCGGCGGTCGGCCGGGTGAGGTTCCCCTCTTCGTCCTCGAACGTCGTTTCGGGTGACCATGACCCGGACTTCGGCTTCTTGTATTACAGCAACCCCGCTGCTTCCGAAGCCTCCCTGGTATACCCGGACGGGACGGGGAATGCGCCCGGGGCCCCGGTCATGCAGAAAGCCACATTCCCTGCCGACCCCGACACCGACAAGTACGCCAACCTGAGGCACATTGCGTTCATCGGCAGCGGATTCCGGCTCTTTGAAACCTCCAGTATCACCGCGCCTTGGCCGGATAATACGACGATTAGGAAGGCACTTCAGAAGCCATACTTGATGGCGATCGATATCGAGTCGGGAATCAACTACTTCCAGGTCCTCTGGCCGCTCTTGATCAAAGCCAGATCCGATGCGTCCCTGCTTCCCGAGCAAGAAATCACTATCGGGACCGTTACGAAGACTATTCCGTGGGCCCTTGGCAATCCGACGGTTGTTGATGTTTGGGACGACAAAAAGGCGCGATTCGGCGAAGACGCCTTCGTGGACCATCTCTACGTAGGAGACATGAGGGGATACCTCTACAAGATGCGGCTTGAATTTTCAGGTGATTCAACCGTCACCAAAGGTGTGGCCGTCGATTTCTGGAAGACCAAGTTCATTCCCAAAGGCGGTGCTTCCGACCCGATTGATTCCACAACCGAGTGCGATGACGAGGCAAACTATTTCAGAGGATGCAGACAGCCCATCACGGTGGCCCCTTCGGTGTCGGTGGATTCGTCCACGGTGTACTCGGCCAGCCCGAGCGTCAGAATCTTGTTCGGAACAGGAAAATTCGACGACGTGATTTCCGCGGGGTACGACGACTTGACGGATAAGATCAAGATGTCTTTTTACAATGCCCAAGACGTGATAACAGCGGGCCCTGATTTGACTTCCTCGGTGGGCTTTGAAATCGTAGGACGAAGCGGCACGGAAACGTACGATAAGGTCAACCTATCCGGGACGGGTACCAACAGGGAGTTGGGATTCAACATCTCCGGAACCAACCTCGGCATCAAGTACGGAACCGACCCTCACGCAACCGGCGTTGCCGGAACCTCCTTTTGCGGCGAAGTGGGAGACCGGACCAAGGACGAGGACTACTGCCAGTTTGGGTGCCCTCCGATCGCCTCCGTGGAATGTACCGATGCACAGAAGGATGAGATTTGTGACGGCCTTGCCAATGAAGAGGACAAAGTAAAGTGCCGAGAGGAATGCACGGTAATCACACGGAGTGCGTCTTGCTGCAGCTGGGTGCGGGATTGCGTAAAGGATGGCACTACATGCACTAAGGGCTACGTTCCGGACTCATGCGAGGGCGATTGCGACAACAACACCCACTTCCTCAGCGCGGAAGAGACGCCCTGTTGGAAATGTGTGTTCGACTTCTCCTCAGAGTCCGAGCGGGTCATTGGAAAGGCGGCGCTTCTCGGCGGGTACGTCTTCTTTACGACCTATGTTCCATCAAAAAAGACAACCACGACCGGCTGTACGACCACATCGGCCGGAGTGGGAAGCGGATACCTGTACGTCTTCGACTACCTTTGCAGAGCGTTCACCAGTAACCCCTTAACCACTCTCGGGAGTGAAGGGGGCGGCGGTTACCTTGTCACGGGTGGAAACGGCGGCGGGACCTCTCAGTTTTACGGCGGCAAAATCGGCCTGGGCGAGGGTATGCCGAGTCAGCCGGTGCTTGATTCAAAGGGGGAAAGTGTTATAGTACAGAAGAGTGATGCCGCTCTTATGAGGATAGAGGTAGACCCCCTCGGCGGTTCAAGCGCCGACGGCAACGTAGCCGGATGGACAGAGAGGTAATGCAACGTGTTTACTATCAGGATGACACTTGATCAAGCCTGTACCCCAATGAGACATCGTCTGTCCCGTGCAGTTCAATGGTTGGCGATGCTCGCTCTTCTCATGACGGTTCCCGGCATTCAGGTTACTGAGTGCCGGGCTGAGACCGACAGAACGCCCCCGCCCTACCTGTCGGATCTCCGCTTTGAACCCGAGCGCCCGGAAACAGGCGAAAAGATCAAGTTGTATCTCAAGCTGAACCACGCAATTCGAGCCGAATGCCGTTGGTCGGTGAACGACGAGGAGGTCGAACTCACCGACTATGACGGCGTCCGGGATCACGTGGTGTTTGACAAGCACTTGAAGGCGGGCGACGTCCTGAAGGTATCGGTCACTCCCTTCAATGCGCTGGGAGAGGAAGGGAAGACCCTCGAAAAGACTTTGAAACTTAGGGACTCACCACCGCTCCTGAAACTGCTGGATCAGAACCTGAAGGGCTCCGTGTATACGGCTAAGGTTGAAGCAAAGGATCCCGAAGACAAACCCATTAAGCTGAAAATTGAGGGGCCCAAGGGCATGGAGATCGACCAAGAGGGGAATATCACATGGAAGATGGAAGGCGGCACTCAAGGAAAGTTCCCCGTAAGGATCACCGGGACGGACGAAAAGGGCGCACAAGCGGTTCTCAGCTACACCATCAGCATTCGAAGGAGCCGTTGACGCACGCAGGCAGGGGGTTCACCTTTGCCGAGCTCATGATCGTACTCGTGATCATAGGGCTTGCCTTGGCCCTCACCGTGCCTAAAGGAGCACGGTGGTTGGACGATTATAAATTCTCCGCGGGAAGCCGTGCGTTTATCAACGCGGCTCAGCTTACGCGAATCAAATCTATTGGGGGCCAGCTCACATTCAACATTTCGCAGATAAACAAAGGAATGGATGACACCCAATTCGTGTTCACGGTGCCCGCTTTCCAGGGGAGTACTTCGGACACCAAGAACTGCACCGACTGCTGCGACCCGGACCTCGCACCTCCTTTTGAAAAGGGCGATTACATCACCGTTGCAGGCATCAACAACCCCGACACACTCAACGGCCAGGTCTTTCTCATCACCGACGTCACATCATGGACCGCCACCAAGGTGGCGGCAGGATCTGATTATGTATGCAGTTGGGACGCGGTTACGCTAACGGCCAAGAGTTGCATGGACAATGACTCGAGCAACTGCGTTCAGTGGCCGTCGGCCGTGACGGCGCCGCAGCCAAGTGACACTTCGAAGCCATGGACGGGTCTGATTCGGGTAGTCTCATGCCTCAGGTTTGTTCCCTTTGACCATGACGATGAAGACCGGGTGCATTTCACCCTTGCGAAGTCGGGAAATTCCATGGAATGCAGGTACGACCCTCAATGGATGGATGTGAAAGTGCTCGTGCCGGACTCGTCCGACCCCAAGAAGGCCGTACAGGTCCTCGATGCCGACGGAACGAATCCTGCGCCCATTGTCTTTGATTATGCCGGTTCAACACGAAACCAGATCACCTATACCGTGGAGCTGAGGAAGATGACCCGTACCGAATCCGGCGGCACCCTCACCTATACTCCCGTGGATGATAAGAAAAGTCCTCCCATAGTGTTCAGCATCATGCCTGCCGGCCGGGTCCGCCTGGGCAATGTTCCGCAAACGTACGGGGACACGAACTGAGGGCTCCTTGGCGTAGATACCGTAGGGGCAGGAGCCATGCCTCTCCCGGGCACCCACAGGGGGGTGCCCCTACAAGTCGGAACCGGGATGCGGGCAGAGCCCTGAGCATGTCCCATATCTTGGATCGCCGGCAACCGGGCACATGTCACATATTGGCTCGATATCCATGGGACTGCTGAAGAATGGCAAGATTGCGGCAACCTGAGCCGAGAGCATCAGGATTTCTGCCCTGAAAGGGCATACCGTGAATAGCCATGGGTTTCAACCCATGGAAACGGTTAACGATAATAGATGGTTATGGACCCCGAAGGGGTCCACCAACCGGACAACGGATGCGTTGAGTCATTGGTCGGCCCCTTCAGGGCCGGTTCAGAGAACTGGATGGTTGCTCTTTTCCACGGGTTAAAACCCGTGGCTACTCACGGTGAGCCCCTGCGGGGCACTCGCTGGTTGGTATCTCAAATCGGTTCGCCCATCGTCAGCCTGTTCGCACGGTTGCCGGCAAGAAGTGTGGGACATGCTCAGGGCGGAGCTTGGGAACGAGAAGAAACGCGGTGCTGCATTCTCCATTACGCGCGGTAGCGTCCCGGCGTCCCTGCCGGGCGCGCTCGAGGAAGATACCGGCAGAATGCCGGCGCTACCAAGACAGAGACGGCGTACGCCAATATGTCACCGCATTTTTTATCTCGTTCCCAGGCTCCGTCTGGTAACGCCTATCCTCCGGGCTCTGCCCGGTCTTGGACCCGGAGCTGGGCGGACTTTCATGGTCGGTCGCAATCCGCGATGCATGCCGGTCCGGCATACGGAGCAGTAGAGGATTTTACCGGAGGAGACACACACATGATCATCTCCAAATCTCACTCGTCATCACAGGACGGGTTCACACTGGTCGAAGTCATGACCGCGGTTCTCATCCTGTCTATCGGCTTGTTGGGCGTGGGGACCCTGGTGATCTCGTCGATGCGGACCGAGGCGTTCAACAGCCGCGTACGGCGGGCGGAGTGCCTCGCATCGGCAAAGATGGAGGAACTGAGAGCGGACACGGCCACCGGCGATCTTACCTTGAACAGCCCGTCCGGTGAAGGCAAGTATCCGTTGGCGGATGGAACCGAGTCGGATCTGCCCGATGCCCAACAGTACTATGTGCGGCACGCAACCATTGGAAGCTGGTCCAACAATAGTATGGTCCTTGTGAGGGTCGTGGTCGGCTGGCCTTATGATCCTGCCAAGACACCGACTGCATGCACAAAGGATTCAATTGAAGGGTGTACTTATAAGTATCGAATGAACGCTACCATTCTCCAGAGATAGCTCACACAGGCCCGTCTATCGCATGAGGAACGCGGCGATGAATGACACAAGAGGATTCACCATACTGGAAGTCCTGGTTGGACTGGCCATCTTCGCTATTGTTGCGGCAGCCGCCATGACCTTCTACAAATTTCAGACAAGGGAAAGCACTATTTCCAGTAGAAAAAAGATTGCCCAGGAAGCCGCCACGCTGGCGTTGATGCGTTTGAAGCGAGACATTATCGGTGCCGGGCTGGGCTTATCGGAACAGGAAGTGGGGAGAGAAGACCTTTCCCTGTTCGTTTCCGACGGTTCGGGAACTGCTCCGGACGAGATCTACCTGAGCAGTGCTCCGTATGTCGATCTGGACCTTACCCCCACGGAATCGGACGGCAGTACGCCGCGGCAGTACTCGTTCTTTCCCTTTGGTTCGGCGAAGCCGGGAGAAGACAAATCCTGGTTTACTCTTACCGGCGGCGACACGCAACTGGTCTTGAGCAACGTCAGGTTCTCGGTGGACCAACGGTCCCTGGGGGCACTCATCGTAAGAAACGGAGTTGATCGGTTCATGTCTCGTGGCAACGACTCGGGGTTCTTGGTCACTTCCACGCCCCAGGACGAGCTGACCACCGAACAGAAACAAGAGGGCCGGCACGATGTAACGTTTTCGTGGACAAGCGGCATGTCGGGGGGAGAAGAAGTCGCACCGGCCATTCGGTATTGGTTGAACACGGCTCAGGACGCGTCAGATCCCAGGCCGAACCAGAACCGCGGCACACTCATGCGAAACAATGTAGCCCTCTTGGGCGCTCAGTCTACAGTGACGGGCTTCAAGGCCGATGCATTGGCTCCTTTGATGAAAGTGACCGATTTTCAGGTACGGTGCTGTTTCAGCGACGGCAACTGCAGCCCCGATACCGTAACGTTCGATGATGCCGGTTACGGCCCGGCGGATCTGCGAATCGTCGAGGTGTCCGTAAGCTATATCATAAAGTCGGGGCGTACTTCGTCCGGCGGATACGCGACACCGGATGACGTGAAGGATCCGAAGTTCAGAATAGTCGGCGATGACACCGTAGGCCGGTGGATGATTGGCGGAACCATCGTGCTGCGTGCAACCCCGAGAAACATCGTACTGACCAGATATTTGGGCGGCAGCTAGGCCGGCACGAGTTGCCAAAGGAGCTACAACTATGAAGAATGAAAAAGGAAGCGCGGTCGTCATCGTTTTGCTTTTCCTCGGAATCGTGAGCGTGGTGGGAGCGGGCTTGATGCTCCAGTCCAAAGTGGACAGGCAGTTCACCAGTGCCGTGAAAAGCGTCGATTCCCTGAGGGACGTCGCGGCAACCGCAGCGGGAACGTCGTTCAGAAGACTTCGGAACGTAATCTCCGTGCCGGTCAGCGCAACCGCCGATCCGGTTGTGTACACCTTCACCGACGACGACTACGGTGACGCCAGCGATAGTGCCGGCTGGGTCGAAGGCGAGATTGAGGGAAGCAAGCTTTACTATCGCCTGGTATTCATGGACAAGGGCACATCAACCGGAGCCACCACTGCAGGCGATGACGTTGCTTACGGCGGAGGAGGGACCTACGGCGCGAGCACACGGTACGAGGTGCTTTGGAATGCCGAAGGTCGAGGTCGGAACCGCGGTACCGGTGATACTGAGGCACGGATTCAGATAGCCATCAAGAAAGCGCACTCCGGGAATTGATATTGGGGTGGGGGGGGACCGGTGTACCGTACCCTCTTCGGCCAGTTCCCTCCTGCCCCCATAGGCGCTAGCATATGCATGTACGCCGTATGGAGGCTGGCTTGACGTCCCGAAGGGACACGCGATGTTAGCCGGGCCTTTCAAGACCGGGAAATTGAACGGCCGGACATACAAAACGCGTCCTGAAGGGACGCCGGAATGCTCTGCATCATGAACGCCTCCACGAGCGCCGTCCCTTCAGGACGGAAATCTTGTGGGAATGTTCGCCGTCTTTCCGGGGGATGAATCCCCCGGCTAATTTCGTATGTGCCTTCAGCATATTAGGATCGCAGCATATGACCCCTGAACTTGGGACACGTGCCCCTTTTCCTCGTTCCCAGGCTCTGCCTGGGAACGCATTCCGGGAGGCTCTGCCTCCCATCAAGGGCGGCCTATCCAATACGTGATGGGAATTCGGTTCCGGCCGGGCAGAGCCCGGAGGCTGGGCATTCCCAGGCGGAGCCCTGAGCATGTCCCATATCCTGGGTCGCTGGACACCGTCCGCATGCCCTGAAAGGGCATACCTTGAAATAGGGGTAGGAACAACCGGTTGTTTACCCGGCCGCTCCTCCCTCCGAACCGTACGTGCGGTTTTCCCGCATACGGCTCTCCGGTCGGTGGTCTTACCTCCGAGAGGATTGACGAGCCGCTGCATGGGCTGCAACTACGGAGAACAGCCCCTGCTTGGCAAAGAAGGAATTCGGCCGGCGTTGATGGTCCTTGCCCCTGCCGCGACCACGACGCTTGGAACGGCGGCGAAGGATGCTGCGAAGCCGCATCCGGATCCACTGGTCCAAAGGACGAAACGTGGTGTAATGACTGTGTTTGAAGTACACAAACCAGCCCGCAAGGGTCCGGTTGACTCTCGCAATGATTACCGAAAGGCTAAAGCCGTTGGTGCGCTTCGTTTTGCCGCGAATGGTATCCTTCAACTTCTGCAGGCTTTTGGAACGGGGCCAACGATAGCCGCGCTCAAAGTGGTACCCAAGAAAGTCGAAACCACCACGACTCGTAGCATCGACAATGTGCGTCTTCTCCGGATGGAGGGTCAGTCCCGTAGATTGGGTCCAGCCCTGGACCAGACCGAGAGCGGATTGCGCTTCGGCCTTGCTGCGGCACAGAATCACAAAGTCGTCAGCATAGCGTACCATGGCCAAACCAGAGCGAGCCATCAGATGATCCAAGGGATCGAGATAGATATTCGACAACAGTGGACTTATGACCGCACCTTGAGGGGTGCCAAACTCGGGGGTCCAGCCCTGAGCAGTGTCCAGGATTTGCTGTTGAAGAAAGCTCTGAACAAGGCGGAGGATACTCTGATCGCTAATCTTCAGGGCGACACGGCCGAGCAACTCATCGTGCCCTATCGTGTCGAAGTAGGATTTGAGGTCGGCATCCACCACGTACGTGAAGCCTTGTCTCAGGAGTGCACCGACGCGACGAAGCGCGTCCTTACAGCCTCGCCTCGGTCGGAAACCGTAACTATGTTCGGCAAAATCCCGCTCGAAGATAGGTTCAAGGACCTGGCGCAGCGCGGCCTGCACGACTCGATCTCGTACCGTGGGAATCCCCAGTGGACGGCGCTCTTTCTTGCCGGGTTTGGGTATCCACACGCGTCTGATGGGTTGTGGCCGGTAGGTGCCGGACCGGAGTTCCGCTGCAAGCTTTTCGAGGTTACCCTCAAGCTGCGTCTCGAAGTGCCGGACCGTCACATGATCCACCCCCGCACTCCCACGGTTGGCCTTCACACGCGCAAAGGCAGACCGAAGATTCGCAGGAGTATGGACCTTGTCCATCAAGCTGTACCACGTACCTCCTTTCACCCCGTGTTCCAGGGCTGTCAACATGCGGTCTGTCCAGACTGTGGGTTCGACCCAGGACCAGCGGTCCCGTATCGCTCCGGCCCGTCTAGCCCCGAAGAACACTGTAGCCGGTTTGTCTTCCCGTTGTCTGTCCATCATGCATCCACCTTCCTGCCTCCCTTTGCTCCACGCCCATTACGGCGTTTCAGCGCTACTATGGAGGCTCTGACTCCTGTGCGAGTCTCCATCCCGCACAGGTCTCCCCGCTTAACGTACTCAACCGTCCTGACCATTCCATCCCCAACCACCTGGTGTCCCCCTGTCGCCGCTTTACACCCGCTACGTTGTTCTCAGCGCGACAGGTCTCCTATCTCAAGACCTTTTGCCTTTTGTATCAGCGCAGGCCATCGTCAGAATAGGTCTAGGCTTCGCACATGGCTAGCAGGCTCGCCGAGATCACCCTGCCGAAACGGGTTCGTTAACCTACGGACTGGTCGTTCGCCTCCTGTTGCTCTCCACCCCGCCTCACAGCGACGCAGTTACAGGCGGCTACAGGCTGTAGCGTTGACCTGAAGAGGACTTGCACCTCTCTGATTAAGTACGCTCGCAGGCGCACTAGCCATGGGTTTTAACCCATGGAAAGGGTCAACAATAATAGATGGCTATGGACCCTAAAGGTCTACCAACTGTATCAAGGATGCACCGAGACATTGGTCGGCCCCTTCAGGGCCGGTTCAGGGAATTGATTGGTTGTCCTTTTCCACGGGTTGAAACCCGTGGCTACTCACGGTGAGCCCCTTCGGGGCTCCGGGCAGGCATCCCGCGAGGAACGCGGGACCCCTACACAAATCGGTTGACCTATTGTCGGCCCATTCGCACGGTTGCCGGCAAAAAGATATGGGACATGGTCAGGGCGGAGCCCGGGAACGAGAAGATCAACCACAAAGACACGAAGGGAAAAGACGAGAAAGGATTGGTTTCTGTTTTCTTTGTGCCTTCGTACCTTCGTGATGTGATTTTTTCTTCAGCGATCAATCAATCCATCGTATGACTTCTTTCAAATCGGCGCGGGGCGACCTGAATTCGTTTATCGCACTGCCCGGCTCGGGAAGGCCCAATGCCACTGAAATGATAAGTCTTTTTGACTCGGGAATATTGAGTTGATCTTTGATCTCATCCTCATACATCTGCACCAGCCCGATGGGGCAGGAGTTCAAGCCGTGGCCTGCAGCCGACAGTACGAGATAGGCGGTAAACGAGCCGATGTCCACCTGCCTGTCCGGGGGAAAACACTCATCCAGGAAGACCAAGGCAACGGCAGGAGCACCGTAGAAGTTCAGACTCCCTTCATTGATATACGTCTTGAAATCGGAGCCCATCCGTTCCACGAGGGGAGTCATCTCGTTGGCGCACTGCCGAGCCCGCTCCATGAAGCGATCCGGGATGGTTTGGCTCGCACCGGGACCACAGGTAAGGGCGCGTTCCTTCAAAGACCTGAGAAGCCTGCGGGAAAGCCTCTTACGTTCCTGTCCCAGGACCATGTGCACCTCCCACGGCTGCATGTTGATTGCCGAGGGTGCGCGTGTCGCATCCGAGAGCACCTGCTCGAGCAGTTGCCGCGGGACGGGCTCGTCTCTAAATGCGCGGACGCTGCTTCGCGTGCGAATTGCTTCCAACAAATCCATCGAAATCCTCCAGTGAGGAGAACGGACTCCGGACAAAGAAACCGACCCCTTGCCGGTACGAGTCAAAATCTGTATAGATCACCTGCCTGCGGTAGTACCGTGAGGGCAAACAAATGCTCGACCACAACGACCGCCCACAAGGCAAGCAGGCATCCGTCGTGTGGATTCGTAGCAAAATTTGATTATACCATAGTCCGGCTCACCGGCGTTCGAGGAGGTACATTTTCGTGAAAAGATTCGCACTTCTTGCTCTTGCAACCGTTGCGTTGGTGCTGCCCCACGGCGTGCATTGTGCACCCGCGGAATTCGCGGACATATTCAGAAACGGTCTCGACGCGGAGGACGCGGGTAATTTGGACCAGGCCGTAAACTTTTTCTCCGAAGCCATCAAGCTGTATCCCAGGTCGGCCCGCACATGGGCCAAACGCGGGGAAGCATACCTGCGCAAGGCGGATGTTCAGGCCGCTTTGAAGGATTTGAACCGTGCGGTGGAACTCGATCCTGCCTATGCCGCAGCGTTTACTCGTCTCGGTTACGCGTACAACGCCGTTAACGACTATGATAAGGCCATTGAAGCCCTGGAGATAGCCGTGAAGCTTGCGCCTTCCTCTTCGGAAGCCCTCAATACCTTGGGATTCGCCTATAACGGTAAGAATCTGTATGACCGTGCCATAGCCGAGTTTGACAAGGCCATTCGCTTGAATTCGAACGACGCGCGCTATTACAACAACAGAGGATTCGCTCACAACGGCAAACACCAATACTCCCAGGCAATCCAAGACTTCCATCGAGCCATCAAAATCAATCCGGACAACGCGATGTATTACAACAACCGCGGTGTCGCATACCTCCGAAACAAGGATTATGACAAGGCTCTGGAAGACTTCGACAAGACAATAGGGCTCAATTCCAAATTCTCGTCCGCGTACCACAACAAGGGCATGGCACTCAGCGCAAAGGGACGCCACGATAAGGCCGTGGAGGAATTCAGCAAGGTCATAGAAATGACCCCGGATTCCGCGATGCTGTACCGGGACCGTGGAGACGCGTACCGAAGGCTTACCGAGTACGATCTCGCCGTAAAGGATTTGGAAAAGGCCATCGAACTGGACAAGAAGTATGCTCCTGCCTATGCGGCGTTGGGGCTGCTGCGGGCAACCGCATCGGATCACGCATTTCGGGACCCTGCCGCAGCGTTGCGACTTGCCCGGAAGGCTGTTGAACTCACCGGGGCGACCGGACCGGACATGCTCCAGAACTTGGCTGAGGTGCAACACGCCCTCGACCGGAGGGAAGAAGCCATTCGGTCCCTCAACAAGGCCATCAGCATGGATCCGGGCAATGAGCAATACGCCGAGCTGTTGGCCAAGTGGGGAGAAGCACCCCGCTCCGTACCTCCGGACCAACCGGACTCCAAGAGTGCGCTCCTGCCGAACTTGTGGTAGGAAGGATGCCGGCGGTAGGAGTCTCCCGCCGGCTTGCGGGATGCCTGTCACCGGCATTGACCCACAGGGGGGGTGCCCCTACGGTGCCGGTACCCCTTACCGGAAACGGAGGTAACAACGGGATCCATGGTTATCGTTTATGAAACAGAACGACCTATTATTTGAAGATTATGTGAGGAAGCATACTCACTTCGACAAAGGGTGCCTCGATTCCGGAAGCCGTCGCACCGTGACGCAGCGGTTGGAGAAGGTCCTTTCCTTGCTACCCGTGGAGGTGCAGGATCTCTTTCTTTCGGGAGCCCGTGGACTTTCCGTACGAATTCTACCGGACACCGGGCTTCCCATCGGAATGAAAACGAGTGCGGCGGGACCTTCCGGAGCTCGGGACTACGAGATCGTTATTCGTGAAGAGCATTGTCGGTTCCCGGAAGATCTGTTTGTCGCTTCGGTGCTTCGAGAACTCGGTCATGTGGTTTCAGAGCCCCCGCCGGAAGACAAATGGCCGGAATCGCGCGGTGATCGGGCACGGTTCAAGGAGCGGTTGGAGTGCCGAGCCGACGCAACGGTGTGGAAGTGGGGCCTTCGGCATTACCACATGCGGTACCTCTCCGCCACCTATCCTCCCCACTGGGTTGACAGGATTGTCCAGGACATAGAGAGGATGTTGTCGGAAGAAGACGCGGACTGAGTATGGGGTGCGTGAATACGATCGCGCATTGAGTTGCGTCTTCTCGGTGAACCGCCATGATTGGCCGATCACAACGGACTATGAAAATCCACCCGAGATCCGGGCTAGAGTTCCCCCCCTTAGAAAAAGGGGGGACAGGGGGGATTTTCAGATAGAGACCGGGCAGAGCCCGGAGGGCAGGCATTCCCAGGCAGGAGCCCTGATCATTACCCATATCTTGGGTCGCCGGCAACCGGGAACATGTCCCACATCGATGACGGCAAAGCCTGACGTTGCCATTAGCATAGGTCGAGCACGTGAACACATGTGCCCTGAAAGGGCACACCGTGAAATAGGGGTAGGAACAACCGGTTGTTTACCCGGCCGCTCCTCCCTCCGAACCGTACGTGCGGTTTTCCCGCATACGGCTCTCCGGTCGGTGGTCTTACCTCCGAGAGGATTGACGAGCCGCTGCATGGGCTGCAACTACGGAGAACAGCCCCTGCTTGGCAAAGAAGGAATTCGGCCGGCGTTGATGGTCCTTGCCCCTGCCGCGACCACGACGCTTGGAACGGCGGCGAAGGATGCTGCGAAGCCGCATCCGGATCCACTGGTCCAAAGGACGAAACGTGGTGTAATGACTGTGTTTGAAGTACACAAACCAGCCCGCAAGGGTCCGGTTGACTCTCGCAATGATTACCGAAAGGCTAAAGCCGTTGGTGCGCTTCGTTTTGCCGCGAATGGTATCCTTCAACTTCTGCAGGCTTTTGGAACGGGGCCAACGATAGCCGCGCTCAAAGTGGTACCCACGAAAGTCGAAACCACCACGACTCGTAGCATCGACAATGTGCGTCTTCTCCGGATGGAGGGTCAGTCCCGTAGATTGGGTCCAGCCCTGGACCAGACCGAGAGCGGATTGCGCTTCGGCCTTGCTGCGGCACAGAATCACAAAGTCGTCAGCATAGCGTACCATGGCCAAACCAGAGCGAGCCATCAGATGATCCAAGGGATCGAGATAGATATTCGACAACAGTGGACTTATGACCGCACCTTGAGGGGTGCCAAACTCGGGGGTCCAGCCCTGAGCAGTGTCCAGGATTTGCTGTTGAAGAAAGCTCTGAACAAGGCGGAGGATACTCTGATCGCTAATCTGCAGGGCGACACGGCCGAGCAACTCATCGTGCCCTATCGTGTCGAAGTAGGATTTGAGGTCGGCATCCACCACGTACGTGAAGCCTTGTCTCAGGAGTGCACCGACGCGACGAAGCGCGTCCTTACAGCCTCGCCTCGGTCGGAAACCGTAACTATGTTCGGCAAAATCCCGCTCGAAGATAGGTTCAAGGACCTGGCGCAGCGCGGCCTGCACGACTCGATCTCGTACCGTGGGAATCCCCAGTGGACGGCGCTCTTTCTTGCCGGGTTTGGGTATCCACACGCGTCTGATGGGTTGTGGCCGGTAGGTGCCGGACCGGAGTTCCGCTGCAAGCTTTTCGAGGTTACCCTCAAGCTGCGTCTCGAAGTGCCGGACCGTCACATGATCCACCCCCGCACTCCCACGGTTGGCCTTCACACGCGCAAAGGCAGACCGAAGATTCGCAGGAGTATGGACCTTGTCCATCAAGCTGTACCACGTACCTCCTTTCACCCCGTGTTCCAGGGCTGTCAACATGCGGTCTGTCCAGACTGTGGGTTCGACCCAGGACCAGCGGTCCCGTATCGCTCCGGCCCGTCTAGCCCCGAAGAACACTGTAGCCGGTTTGTCTTCCCGTTGTCTGTCCATCATGCATCCACCTTCCTGCCTCCCTTTGCTCCACGCCCATTACGGCGTTTCAGCGCTACTATGGAGGCTCTGACTCCTGTGCGAGTCTCCATCCCGCACAGGTCTCCCCGCTTAACGTACTCAACCGTCCTGACCATTCCATCCCCAACCACCTGGTGTCCCCCTGTCGCCGCTTTACACCCGCTACGTTGTTCTCAGCGCGACAGGTCTCCTATCTCAAGACCTTTTGCCTTTTGTATCAGCGCAGGCCATCGTCAGAATAGGTCTAGGCTTCGCACATGGCTAGCAGGCTCGCCGAGATCACCCTGCCGAAACGGGTTCGTTAACCTACGGACTGGTCGTTCGCCTCCTGTTGCTCTCCACCCCGCCTCACAGCGACGCAGTTACAGGCGGCTACAGGCTGTAGCGTTGACCTGAAGAGGACTTGCACCTCTCTGATTAAGTACGCTCGCAGGCGCACTAGCCATGGGTTTTAACCCATGGGAAGCGGACCATCGTGAGCAAATGCGGACCCTGAAGGGGTCCACCAACTTCAATAACGGGGGCATCTTTGGTTGGTCGACCCATTCAGGGTCGTTTCCGAGGATTGGGTGGATGCCCGTTTCCACGGGTTGAAACCCGTGGCTACTCAAAGTGAGCCCCTGCGGGGCACTGGTAATCAGGGCAGGCACAGGGGCCTGCCCCTACTGATTGGCCGGCCGGCTTGTTGTCGGCCGATTCCTACGGTTGCCGACAAAAAGATATGGGACATACTCAGGGCAGGAGCCCGGGAACGAGAAGGAAGGAGATTTCCAGGCAAAAAAAATCCCAACCGAACAACATCCGTTGTACCCGGACGGGGTATTTTCAGACAAAAGCCGGGAGCCGGTCTTCCGTTCCCGGACCCCGGCCTTCGCCGGGGAGACGGTGGGCACCGCCCGCCCTAAGGCCCCGATCTGTCTTCCGGGCTCCGGCCCGGATCCCGCGAGACGCGAACCGGCACCAGGTCAGGTACTTCCGGGAGGCTCCCATGAAACGGGAATTCCAATACTTCGCAGACCTTGCGGAAATGAGCGAGCATGCGGCCCGCTTTATCGTGGAGCTTGCCCAACGGCGAGTCAAGGAAGACGGGGCCTTCACCTTCGTGCTCTCCGGCGGTCATACACCCCGGCTTCTGTACGAAACCTTATGCCTGCCTCGCTTTTCGTCCCCCCATGCCGTGGTCCGAAACCTACGTATTCTGGGGCGATGAGAGATGCGTTTCCAAGGGAAGCCCTGAAAGCAACTACGCCATGGCCCGGGAGTCGCTGCTTCTGAGGGTGTCCCTGCCTCCTGAGAACACTTACCGAATGCCCGCTGAAATCAAGCCTCCTCAGGAGGCGGCCGCAGAATACGAGAAAAGGCTTCGCACATTCTTCGCCGGCCCTGAATCCGCCTCGGGGAGCCTTTTCCCGTGCTTTGACCTTATTCTTCTGGGCATGGGATCCGACGGGCACACCGCGTCGCTCTTTCCGGGTGATCCTGCCGTGGAAGAACGGAAGCGGTGGGTGACGTCGGTACCGGGTCTTGCGGCAAAACCGCCGGTACCCAGAATCACGCTTACGCTCCCGGTCATCAATCAGGCCGCGTACATCCTGTTCCTGGTAGCCGGCGACGAAAAGGAGAGCGTTCTGACGACGATCCGGCGAGATCCGCAGCAAGCGGCACGATTGTACCCTGCTGCGCAGGTTCGGGCGAGGGAACGTTTGATGTGGTATGGGGTCAGGCCTACTCTTGGCTCACCCGTGTGTCGCCGTGCACGCAAGGTGAGCCTAGAGTAGACCCCACTGATTATAGAGTCACTTGCCGTGCAAAGGCCCTGATGAGCTTTTTCAGCTCGTTGGCATGTTCCTGACCGATGCTCACTATTTCGAACATGGCCACGTCGTCTCCGGTAACTTCATCTCTCCTGCACCACCGGCACTTGGCCTTCAGAAAGATCGGACTGATCTTCGCAGCCTTTCCGGAGAGAAGAATGAACGTCTTGGTTTGTGCGAAACCCGCTGCGATACCTTCCGTGCGCAACTCTCGTTCCGTGATGCTCGTGACGTGACCGATCTTCTCGGGCTGCGTAACGTCATAGACGGATGTCGTCTGTATCGTGTACCCTTCGAATGAGTAGCTCAGCGTGTTGACATCAATGGTGGTGTCTTCAAACGGCGTACGTTCATAAATTTCGGCCGGTGTAATGGCTTTTGTATTCAGCAATGTCCTGAATAGGCTCTGAAGCATTCTTGACGAAAGCTTATACTTCAACATCAGTTCGGTATCGGTCATTCCTGCCCTGATATCGTTGATAAAAGCCTGACCGTTGATCTTTCTCTTGGGCGGCATAATTGTTCGCACCTTCCAATCCGTTAAATGGGCCGAGTACTAGCTCACCGGGCATAACTGGGGGGGAACATCCGCCCCCGCCGCTTCCCCCCATGGTCGCATGTCGAGGGGCTTTACCTGAACAATCCCGCGACATACGTCGCTCACCCTTCCTCCAGACGCTCGACTTTTCTCAAACGTCTCAAGTGCCTTTCTTCGCCGGTGAACCGAGCCCCAAGAAAAGCTCGGACCAGTTCTTCCGAGACCGCAGGGCCGATTACTCTTGCACCGAGACAGAGAACATTCACGTCGTCGTGTTCGACACCCTGGTGGGCTGAATACGTATCATGACACACTCCGGCCCGAATTCCTCGCATCTTGTTCGCGGCCACACAGGCCCCCACTCCGCTCCCGCAGATAAGTATCCCTCGTTCGGCCTTTCCGGTTTGAACGGCCTCGCCGAGAGCTTGAGCAAAGTCCGGATAGTCAACCGAGTCCGTGTTGTGCGTTCCCAGATCCAGCACCTCATGCCCGGACTTGTCCAAGAAAACCACTATTTCCTTCTTGAGAGGGTATCCGGCGTGGTCGCCGGCTATAGCTACCTTCATGGTCCACCTCGTTCACATTGAGCAGTACCTGCCTCGAACCCGGCCTTGAAGAGAGTTTCTCAAAACTGTCGGAACGAAGTGAATCGTGCCGTGATGGGGTGGATTCGAGTGGAAATCCCCCCTGCCCCCCTTTGCCAAAGGGGGGTGAGAGCCGGTCCCCCCCTTGGAAAAAGGGGGGTTAGGGGGGATTTGTTGCAGCATGCCCAACAATCGTGCCACGATTAGCATCACGTACCGACTTTTGAGACAGTTTCTGAAAGACCGGTCTACCATCATTCGGTCCCTTCGGGACGTAAATGGTCCCGGTAACCAACGTGTCATGCCGACGCCTGTGGGGACAATGTCCCCCGATCTGACGGTCAATTTCACTTCTTCACGAGCGCGGCGGCCTTGGCCGCCACGTTGTCGACGTTGAATCCATACCGGCTCATCAGTGCACCTCCGGGAGCTGATGCGCCAAAACGATCCACGGCCACGGTGTCGCCTGCTTCGCCGACCCATTGACACCAGCCAAGGGATCTCCCCGCCTCGATGGAGAGCCGAGCCCGCACCTCCGGCGGCAGAACCTGATCCTTGTATTCCTTCGGCTGCTCACTGAACAGTTCCCAGCAAGGCATGGATACGACACGGGCACGGATTCCACGCTCGGCCTCAAGCTTCTGCCGAGCTTCGAGGGCCAGGCTCACCTCGGACCCCGACGCGATGAGAAGCACGTCGGGTGTGCCCTGGACGTCGGCAAGAACGTACGCGCCTTTGGATAGCCCTTCTGCGGCGGCATATGTGCTCTGATCGAGAACGGGAAGTTTCTGTCTTGTCAGGATGAGGCACACCGGTTTTCCCAGGGTCATCGCAATGCGCCAGGCAGCTGCGGTTTCATTGGCGTCGGCGGGTCTGATCACGTAAAGGTTGGGAATTGCTCTGAGAGAAGCCAGATGCGCCACCGGTTGATGGGTGGGACCGTCTTCACCGACGCCGATGCTGTCATGGGTGAATATGAAGAGGGAATGAACATCCATCAGCGCGGCCAGACGAATCGCCGCACGCATGTAGTCCGCAAAGATCAGAAAGGTCGCACCGTAAGGGATCAACCCCCCGTGAGCGGCCATACCGTTGACGGCAGCTCCCATGCCGTGCTCTCGGACCCCGAAGTGAAAGTTGCGCCCCGCGGCATTCTCGTATCCCTGAGCGGGCGATCCTGATATGAGGGTCTTGGTGGACGGCGCCAGATCCGCGGAACCACCGAGCAGATTAGCAACGCGCCCGGCGATGGCGTTCAGCACCTTCCCGGAAGAAGCCCTTGTGGCCACCGGGCCGTCTTCCGGTTTAAATACGGGTACTTCTGAGTCCCAGCCTTCCGGGAGCTCGCCACGGTATTGACGCTCGAAGGTCACGGCCTGCTCCGGGAACTCCGTGCGGTACCCGGACATGAGATCCAACCACTCTTGCTCAAGTTCTTCGCCTCGGGCAACGACTTTTCGCAAGTGTGCGAGAGCCTCTTCGGGAATGTGGAAGGAGGGCTCCAACGGCCAATCATAGAATTTCTTGGTTGCCTTGATCGCCTCAGATCCCAGCGGTTCACCATGTGCGCTTGGGTGGTCCTGTTTGGGGCTTCCGAATCCGATATGGCTACGAACCAGTATCAGCGACGGCCGTTCCGTGTCGGCACGCGCTTCGTTGATGGCCGCTTCGATCGCGTCCAGGTCGTTTCCATCATCGACGCGCACCGTGTGCCATCCGTAGGCTTCGAATCTTGCCGCCCTGTCCTCGGAAAAAGTCAGATCCGTGCTCCCTTCGATGGAGATGTAGTTATCGTCGTACAGGTAGATGAGCTTTCCCAATTTGAGATGCCCGGCAAGTGAAGCGGCTTCGGCCGAGACCCCTTCCATCAGGTCTCCGTCTGAAACGATGGCATACGTATAGTGATCCATTATGGGAAAGCCCGGCCTGTTGAATTGAGCCGCGAGAAAACGTTCGCCGACCGCCATTCCTACGCCCATTCCGAAGCCTTGTCCCAACGGTCCGGTTGTGACTTCGACCCCGGTCTCAAGGTCCCGCTCCGGATGGCCCGGCGTCTTGCCGCCCCACTGGCGGAAATTCTTCACATCTTCCAGGGACAGGTTATAACCCGTCAGATACAGCAAGGCGTACAGCAGCGCAGACCCATGTCCCGCCGAGAGGATAAATCGATCCCGGTCAGGCCAGGCGGGATTAAGCGGATTGAATCGCATGAACCTCGTCCACAGCACGTACGCCATGGGTGCGGCTCCCAGGGGTAGACCCGGATGACCGGAATTGGCCTTTTCAATCGCGTCCACCGCGAGCATTCGAATCGTCTTTATACAGAGGTCGTCCAGGCTTCTCTCCGTAGTGCCCATAAGTAGGATCCTCCCGTCTATGTGGTGACCTTCCGACGCAGCCGTACGAAATTTCCGTACATGGGGACGGTCACATGAACCACTGATCATACCTAATCCGAAAAAATTTTTCACGGCTTCTTCGAAGGAATTGAAGAACGTACGGTCGAGTCCCGTATGAGCCTCCGGAGGAACGGCAAATGATGAGGGTCACTCTCCGGTGTCGGTAGGTCTTGCGGCAGGGGTACACCCGCATCCACGCCGACGGGCCAGGCACAAATGCCGGTCCCACTGAGGGAGAGAGGACTTCCCCCCGTGGACGTGGGGATCAGAGGGGGATCTCCGTGCCGGTTGCCTTAGAGATGCGGAAGTCACTCACCCTCTACGCGCTCTTATGGCCGGCTCAGGAGTTCAAGCATCTTGTCCGGATCCGTAGTGGGAAGCTCACAGTTACAGTCGCGGCATACGTATGCGACGGCTTTGCCGTCAATGCCGGTCTGCGCATCGGTGTAGGGCGCTATGCCGGTGATTTCCGGCTTCTCATGCTCCATGGGACGAAAGAGCACAATCGTGTGTGGTAAGAATGGTCGCCGGAGCTGTTTCACCATAACTTGGGTGTCTGCCGCGTCGAGATTACCCGAAATCACGACTTCCTGCGAAAGCCCCAGCGCGAATTCCATCGCGGCCATCAATTGTGTATACGCGGAGGGAAACTGCTTCACGGTACCCGAGAACGCCCGGCCAATACGATCGGCCTTCTCCTCCAAATCCGGAGCAGCAGCGATTCGCCCTAAACGGAGCAAATTCAGCGCGGCAACGGAGTTTCCCGAGGGAGTGGCCCCGTCGTAGATTTCCTTCTTGCGAACCAGGAGCTGTTCCGAGTCATCCGCAGTGAAATAGAACCCGCCGAGGTGAGGGTCCCAGAACCGTTTGAGGAAGTCCGTGTTAAGATCCATTGCGGTCTTCAAATAGCCCACATCAAATGTGGCCTCGTAAAGCTCCAGGAGTCCCCAGATAAAAAACGCATAGTCGTCGACGTGGGCGGGCAAACCCGCCTCTCCGTCCCGGTAGCGATGCACGAGTCTGCCGTCGCTTGTTCTCAACGTCCCCAGGATAAAATCCGCGGCTTTTGACGCTGCTTGCGCGTATGCCGGCTTGTCCAAGACCCGAGATCCTTTGGACAATGCCGCGATCATTAACCCGTTCCAGTCGGTCAAGATCTTGTCGTCCTTGTGGGGGTGAATCCTCGTCACTCGCGCTTCATAGAGTTTGCGCCGGGCTCTCTCCAGCGTTTCCCGGGCTTGCTCCTCGGAGATATTCAGTGTCCGCGCAACCTGATCCAGGGATTTCCTCATGTGGGGGATGTTGTGCCCCGTCATTCGACCAGTGGCCTCTTCTCTGAAATTTCCACCGGAATTCAGATTGTAGGCCTCACTCACCACCGTCGCCTCACCATCGTCCAGTATCCTGCGTATCTCCTCCAGATTCCAGACGTAGAACTTGCCCTCCTCTCCTTCACTGTCCGCGTCTTCCGCTGAATAGAAACCTCCGCGGGGCGACGTCATGTCACGCAACACGTATGAAAAGATTTCCTCCGCGGTTCGAGCGTACTGCTCCTTTCCCGTGACCTGATAGGTCTCCAGGTAAGCCATTGCCAACATGGCCTGGTCGTAGAGCATCTTCTCGAAGTGCGGGACCAGCCATTCCGCATCGGTTGAGTAGCGATGAAAACCGAACCCCACATGGTCATAAATCCCACCGCGGCGCATGGCCTGCAAAGTCTTTTCAACCATTTCGAGCGCGCTTGCTTCACCGGTTCGCTTCCAGTACCGAAGCAGGAATAACAAATTGTGCGGAGTGGGGAATTTCGGGGCCTCGCCGAATCCTCCGAGCCGCGTGTCGAACCGTTGAGAGAGTTGACGGAAAGATGTCTCCAGGACGGACTTGTCCAGCGCGTCGCCCGGCTGTTCGTCCGGCACTTGCTTTAGTGCGACAAGGATTTTGGCTGCGGACTCCAACACTTCATCGCGTCGTGTACTCCACAATTCCTTGATACGACGGCACAGATCATCCAACCCGATCCTTCCGAAGCGGCTCTCCTTGGGAAAGTACGTGCCTGCAAAAAACGGCTTCTTGTCCGGGGTCATGATGACGTTCAGCGGCCACCCTCCCCTGCCCGTCATCATTTGGGCTATGGTCATGTACATATGATCTATATCGGGACGCTCTTCCCTATCGACCTTGATTGAGACGAATGTCTCGTTCATCAATGCAGCGGTTTCTTTGTTCTCAAAGGATTCGTGCTCCATGACATGGCACCAATGACACGTGGAGTATCCGATTGAAAGGAATACCGGCTTGTCTTTTTTCCGAGCCTTCTCAAATGCCTCGTCTCCCCATGGATACCAGTCCACGGGATTGTGGGCATGTTGGAGCAAATAGGGGCTCTTCTCACCGAGGAGTCCGTTGCCCGTTAATTCCGAACTCAAGGACTCTGCCCCCTGAGTTGACTCTGTTCGATCGACATTCTTCTGCATTATTCCTACTCCCGACAACCCAACCGATTGGGCTCCGCAATTACATACCGGTCACTGAGAACAATGTATGGCGTGATTCGGACAACGCAACCCCCGCCGTGCAGAGGTGATGTCCGCATAAGCGCTAACTTAACCTGGAATTGTCGGAGTCTTCAGATTCCCCCCTTTAGCAAAGGGGGGTTAGGGGGGATTTTTCCGATCCATAAATCCCCCTAGCCCCCTTTTTCTAAGGGGGAACAGGAGGAAATGTACTTCAGGATCGGTGTCCTCCCGAGCAAGGACATAAAAATTAGCGCCTATGGGTGATGTCCGGCCGGTGTAAATGCTCGGATCACTCGTGTCTCAGAGCCTCGATGGGAAGGAGACGTGAAGCCTTAAAGGCAGGATAGAAACCAAAGAATACGCCGACGGCTGCGGAGAACAAAAGGGCTACCCCCATGGTGGCCGGGCCTATGAGGGCAGGCCAGCTTGTCACACGTGCAAAGAGAAACGCACCGCCGATTCCCAACGCAATGCCCATAAAACCGCCCAAGAGCGAAAGGACCACCGCCTCAATGAGGAATTGGGAGAGAATGTCCGCCGAGCGCGCCCCCACGGCCATGCGTATCCCGATTTCACGGGTACGTTCGGTGACGGACACAAGCATAATGTTCATGATCCCTATTCCGCCGACCAGCAGGGATATGGCCGCTATCGCGCCGAGGAGGGTCGTCATGATGTTCAACGACTTCCGCGCGGACGCCAGGATCTCCGTCAGGTTGCGAACGGAGTAATCCTTCTCATCACTTCCTTTGAGCTTGTGCCTTGCCAGGAGAAGCTTATTCACCTGTTTTTCCGCTTCGGGAATGAGAGAGATCCGCTTCGCCTGTATTAGGATGGCTTGCACCTCGCCGGAAAACGGAGTGCCGAATAAGCGGTATTGGGCAGTCGTGAGGGGAATCAAGATAATGTCATCCTGGTCGGTGCCTCGCGGCGACTGGCCCTTGGCCCTGAGAACCCCCACGATGGTAAACGGGACATTCTGGATTCTCAATACCTTTCCCAAGGGATAGATGTCCCCCGTAAGGTTTTCGACCACAGTCTTGCCTACAACCGCCACTTTGCCGGCGCGCTGCTCTTCTTCCGGGGTAAAGATTCGACCGGATCTCAGGCCCCACTCTCTCACGGTAAAGTAGGCGTTGGTGGTGCCGGTTATGCGAGTCCGCCAGTTTCGATTTCCGTAGACCACCTGCGCGACATTGCCCCAAATCGGTGCTGCCAGCTTCACTGCGGAACATTCCTGTTCAATGGCCTTTGCGTCCGCAGCGGTAAGCGTATGAACCGATCCGGCGCCAAGGCGAGCCCCCCCTTGGGTTGTTGCCCCCGGAACCACCAGAATCAAGTTGCTTCCGATGGAACGTATCTGATCTCCGATAAGTTCCCGGGCCCCCGCACCTACCGAGACCATGACGATCACCGCACCGACGCCGATCACTATCCCCAGCATGGTGAGAAGCGAACGCATGACGTTCACTCTCAATGCTCCCAAGGCTATCTTCACTCCGTCAATGGGACTTATCATGATCCTTCGGTTCCGTAGGTCTCGGTGCCGATATTGCCGAGTCCTTTGCCCCATCCGTTCCCTGCGGGTCCATCACCCTTTTCTCGCGATGACGCGGGAGAGATTGCCGGCTTCCCCCGCTTCACCGTCATGCATGACGATCTCCAAATCCGGTATGTAGGGGATCAAGCCGCCCCGAGGCACGAGATACTTCTCATTGAATTCCGGCATGATGCTCGTATGCCGGTAGTTGTAGGTTGCACAGAACAGGAGCCCGCCGCTCTTCAAGCAATTCCGAATGCCGGACATGATGGCCGGGAAAAAGAAGTAGAATATCATTGCCAAATCGTAGCGATCGGGAGGAAGCGGGTAGTTGTTGAGGTCGGCAACGATCGGCCGCACGTTCAGACGCTGTCTGTCGGCCTCTGCCTTGAGTTTGGAGAGTGCGGAGAAGCTTATGTCGATCGCTTCCACGCCGTACCCGTGTCGCGCCAGGAAAAGAGCGTTCGCTCCCAGGCCGGAAGCTACATCCACAGCCGTTCCTGCAGTAAGGATCGACGAATTCTCTACCAGGAACAGATCCGGATCGGGAATGGTGCGATCATGTCGGGAATACCGAGCATTCCACTTGTTCCTATCGTTCTTCAAGAAGGCTCCTAGTACGCTTGGAAAGTCGGCCTGCGTTATCAAGCTGATGAACCGACCGCACAGCGGAAGTCCGGCAGTCGATTCCTGCAGGGGTTAACCCTGATGCCAACGGTCATGGGGAAGCACTCGCCCCGTTCGTTCCCGGGCGCAGGCCTGTAAATGACGGGCAAAATGCCCGTCCCACTGCAAAATGTTCGTCCCGCCGGAGACCTCGGGGCTTGGTACGGCACCATTTCCCGTCCTTGTACGAAGCCCCTGCACGCGACGGAGGACCGGTATGCATTGCCGGTCAGAGACCGGGAACGAGATAAATCAGGCTCCATCCAGACCGTGACGTTCCTTTTCGGCGAACCAGGATTCAGGATTCCTAAGATACTGTATCACGTCCTTTAAGGCTGCATAATGCCCGCGTTCTTCGGCTGCCAGCGCTGAGACGAATTCACGCTCCAATGGTTCGACAGCCTCTTTCAGGTGGTCGTCATAGAACTTGATTGCTCCCTGTTCCATCTCGATGCCGATTTCGAGGGCTTCTAGGTCGCCGGACGCTGCGGTAACCTTGGGACCGAGCTTTTCAATCCTCTCGGCAAGAAGTTTCGGGAGATCCTCGACCTCCCCTTTATGGGCCTTCCACTGGTCCGTCCAGCCTTGACCGCCTTCCAATGCCGTGTAAATATCCTTGATTCTCTTAATGTGAATTCCCTCATCGGCCATGAGCATCTGGAATATCTGCTTGCCCAATTCATTACTACACTTGGAAACCGCTTCCTTGTAGAATTTCCTCCCTTGTTCTTCTTTTTCCAGAGCCGCAGCCAGCATTTTGATGGAACGTTCGGTTCCCTGAGCCATTTGTAGTCTCCTCCTTTTCAAGGGGCGGCTAGAGCCGCAGCCAAAGTTCGCAGTTGCCGGGTCGGCCCGCTCGGACATCGAGGACGGGCAAACCTCCTGCAACGATTCAGAAGCAACACCATGACGTTGCCGGGATCGCGCAGCGATTTCTTCTCGAAACGCGAAGATATCCAACGTCATCAGTAATGGGGCCGAACCCCGATACTCGGATTTCCGGGGCATCAGACCTCGGTTCTCGGAAATCGTTCAATAGCTCCCGGCAGGGTTGGTGGGACAGGCGTCTCGCCCGTCGACGGGCAAGATGCCCGTCCCACTGGGACGCTATAGCGCGTTCTCAAGAATACGTCACCGCATTTGTGCCACAGCGTACTAGTCCGCGGTCTCGGCCGGGGGAAGCGTGAAAACACGTTTACCCAATTCGCGATCGATCATGAACAGTCCGCCTCCTTGACTTCCGGCAAGCTTTAGGCTTTGAACCACCCGGTCGGCGGAGTCTTCCTCCTCCACTTGCTCCGCCACAAACCATTGAAGAAAATTGTTGGACGCATGATCCCTTTCCTGTATGGCCAAGTCCACCAGGTCATTTATCATTCCCGTGACTTTCCGCTCATGGGCGTAGGCCTCCTCAAACGCGTTCAGGGGAGATTCCCAGGAAGTGGGAGGCCCGTTGATCGCGGTTAGTACAACCATTCCTCCCCGTTCATTCACGAAACCATTGAATTTCATCGCGTGGACAATCTCTTCCTGGGCCTGACATCTCATCCATTGAGCAAAGCCGGGCAGATTGATCGACTCAAAATACGCGGACATGGACAAATAGAGATACGAGGAGTAGAGTTCCGCATTGATCTGCTTGTTGAAGGCCTCTCGAATCTTCTCATTCATCATTTTGCAATCCTTTCAAACGACAAGTGATTAGTTTCACGCAATGGCCTGCGGTCAACAGCCCCAATCACAATACAAGCTAAGCACTGAGGAATTCCTGCGCAACCCTCCGTAGATCTCACGATGTCATGATATCTCGGGACGAACGTTTCTTCTCCGTTGTTCAGGTATACCGAATCTTCATGGGTTTCTTCTCGGGACACGCATGACCATCCGGATTATAGCATCAGGGATCCGCCATTTTTTTCGGTGCCTCAACAAGAAACTTGACATTGACGCCCGGTTTCTGCTAACTGAGTTAACTTCGTGAAGAGGATAAGAACAACCTGGAGGCTCGTCGGCGACGCGTTGCAGTTGGGTGCCTCCATTGTCTTTGCCATATTTATCGGAGCCGGTATCGGATACTGGCTTGACGGTAAACTCGGCACCTTTCCATACCTCAGTATACTTTTTTTCTGTTTTGGAGTTGCGGCCGCGGCGCGCAACGTTTGGATCGAAGTCCGGAAGCAACTTCGGACTGAAGAGGACGAGAAGTCTTCATGAACTTTGAGAAAATCCCCGGAGTGTGGTTCGTGCTGTCCGGGGCGGTATATGTTCTCGGGCTGCCCGCCTGTATCGCTTTGGCCTCTCCCGGTTTTGCCCTCGGGTTCGGAATCGGCGGAGGGCTGGTTCTGATAAATGCGTGGGCATCTTCCAGGAGAATCAAGAAAGCCGATTTTCCTCACAAAGGCAGCGTAATGGCTTCGGTACTGGGGGGCTATTACGTCAGGCTGCTTCTGATGGGATTATGTCTCTTTGGCGTCATACGGTATTTGAAGGTTGATCCGATAGGATTGGTGACCGGGCTGTCCATCGTTCCGGCCGGACTTCTTATTTTGCTTGGCCTGATTTTCATAGCGAACAGAAGACCAGAGGAGGTCTGATAGATGTCTGCAAACATCCACCCACCCATGTTGACCGACGTGATCTCTAATCCCGCGATGCACTCCATGGCGGAATTCTGGAACAGCAAGGGCGTCACCCATGCGGACTTGAATAACGTCCTGAACACGTGGATCGTTATGGCCATCTTCGTCGTGTTGGCATTGCTGGTTCGAAACAAACTGGAGATGATTCCCAAGGGCCTACAAAATTTCTGGGAGGTGGTGGTCTCGGTACTCGAGGACCTCGTGGTGGAAACCATGGGGGAAAAGGGAAGACCGTACTTTCCGCTCATCGCGACCCTGGCGCTGTTCATTCTCGGCTGTAACCTGTTAGGCATCATTCCATGGTTTGCGTCCTCCACCGCCAACCTGAATACCACGTTGGCATTGGCCCTCTGCTCGTTTGTCGTCACCCACTATGTGGGCATCTCCAAGCACGGCACGCACTACATCAAGCATTTTCTTGGGCCGGTACCCTGGCTCATTCCACTTATGCTGCCTATCGAAATCATCGGCCACCTGAGCCGCATACTCTCGTTGAGCTTTCGTCTTTTCGGGAACATCATGGGCGAGGATCTCGCGGTCATTATCCTCACGCTCCTGGTGCCGTATCTGGTTCCGCTGCCGATGTTGGTCTTGATGGTGTTTACCTCCTTCATTCAGACTCTCGTGTTCATCATGCTGACCATGATGTACATCGTGGGATCTCTTGAAGAGGCACACTAATAACAGAACAAAGGGAGGTTCTATTTCATTATGAAGAGATTAGTAGTAACCGGACTGATGATGTTGGCCATGTGCCTGACGGCCAGTGTAGCCCTGGCAGCTGGAGATCCCGCCGGTAACATCGGTATTATGCAGTGGTCCGTTTTAGCTGCCGGATTGGCCATCGGCCTCGGGGCCATCGGAAGTGGTATTGGAATGGGGACCGCTATCGGCGGAGCCTGCGAGGGAACCTCGAGGAATCCGGAAGCGGGCGGTCGAATCCTGACCACCATGATCATCGGTTTGGCCATGATCGAGTCTCTGACGATTTACGCGCTCGTTGTCGCGCTCATCCTGATGTTCGGTAACCCGTACACCGGCTAATGTTTCCTCTTAGCGTTTCCGCCCGGTCCGAGACCGGGTGGAAACGTCCCGCCGTTAGAATGCAGCGTCCCTACGGATTGACTTTGGCCGGCATTCTGTTACCATCCTTTCCCGATGAACTCCGAGGCGTCCCCGACGGCGAAGGAGGCGCTCAAGTCACTTCATCTGAAGTTCCAGCACAATGGGATGGCCAAAAATTCCGAGACATATTAAACAATTGCCGACCGTGACATACCGCGGATCCTTTGACCGACCGCGGGTCATAGCCGACTACTCGTAGTTGTGAGCCCAAGCATTACGTCGGAAGGAGCCCGTTCGAGGTTGACCGATACTCCAAAACAACCAAGCCGCAAGGTGCCCCCGAATTACTCGAACAGCGTTGATGTCTCCAGCCGTAGCCGGGCCCAAGGTGAGACTCACATGATGCGCCGGGACCAGGCTTCACCAAGCGCAGAGAACGGCTACGACTTTGATCGCCTTTTTTCAGCCGGGGAAAACGGTCGCGAAGAGATGCCGCACGTTCCCGGTCTTGCCGCAGACAAGGAATTTTCGAGGTTCCAGGACAGACTGAGGAAGGGCAAGGTCAAACTCTGCCGCGCCTGCGGCGGGGTTATGAAGAAGTCATCGCGCATGGTTTTATCGGCGGTAGCAGCTATCTTTCTGATAGCCGTCGGCGCTTTGCTCATGGTGGGATACGGATTGGCGACCAATTTCTTTCAGCCTCCTTGGTACATGCGGTATGCGCTGCCGGCCTCGTATTACGTTGGATCCTTGCATGTGGGGGTTGGTATTCTCTTCTTTTTCATACGGGAGAGAATTTGGTACTGTCCCGAGTGCAAGGCAATTGATAAGAGATAGTCCCGAGACAGATTCCCCTTTGTGGGGCGGGCTTGCCGGCCTGCCCGATCCACGGCCGTAGAACACCGCAGGCTCGAAACCCTTCGCGGCATTCGCATGTGGGTTCCCCATACGCGAGTGAACACCTTTTCGTATTTTTTTATTGAAAGAATGGATTTCGCGCGGTATAAAAAAAGGCTTAGCCAAACTCCTTGCCCCAAGGGGCTTGACACTCGAAAGGAGATCTTATGAGACGATATGAGTCCTTAGTCATCCTGGACCCTGAAATGGCTGATGACGACATCGTTGGTTTCACCGAACGCTTTAGCACGCTCATCAAGACCAGTGGTGGAGAAATCATCAAAATTGAGGATTGGGGATCCAAAAAACTCGCTTACCTTGTCAAGAAGAAAGATAAGGGAAGGTATATCCTGTTTGATTTTGTCGGTGTTCCCGCACTGATCGCGGAAATGGAACGCCAGTACAAGATTTCGGAAGAGGTAATCAAATACCTCAGCGTCAAATTGGACGAGGATGTCGACCTGGAGGCATTCAAGGCGGCTCAAGTGAAGCCCGAAGAGCCGGAGCCTACGGAAGCCGCACCTGAGGAGTCGCCCGCCGAGCCACAGCCGGATACCTCGGAACCCACTGCACAAGATACACCGGCACCGGAAGCCGTGAGCGAGACAACGCCCGTTGCACAAGAAGCGGCACCGGAAGCCGTGAGTGAGACAACGCCCGTTGCACAAGAAGCGGCACCGGAAGCCGTGAGCGAGACAACGCCCGTTGCACAAGAAGCGGCACCGGAAGCACCCACGGCCGAGGAACCCGCCCCCGATCAGGAGGCCCCCGCGGTGGCTCAAACAACCGAAAGCGGGCAGGATCAGGCCCCGGTTGAGGCATCTCCGCAGTCGGATACTGCAGAGGAGCCTGCATCTTCCGGACCCGCTTCGGACGACACCAAGGAGGGAGTATAACCATGGGTAAGCCGCCGAGAAGAAGATCCTTTCCTCGCAGCAAAGTCTGCCGATTCTGCGCCGATTCCTCTCTCAGAATGGATTACAAGGAGCCGAACATCCTGAGAACCTTCATCACCGAGCGCGGGAAGATCATCCCCCGACGCATCTCCGGAAACTGTGCAAAGCACCAGAGGCAACTCACGACTGCCATCAAGCGGGCCAGAAACATTGCTCTTCTCCCGTTCACAGTCCCCAGGAGATAATGCCTTCTTTTCCCGAAGAAAAGACTTTACACGTTTGCGGAGACCGATAATGGATATCATCCTTCTTGAACATATCGACGAACTCGGTACAGTAGGTCAAACCGTCAAAGTGAAAGACGGTTATGCGCGGAATTACTTGCTTCCGCGGAAGCTGGCGTGCTTGGCCACACAAAAGAACTTGAATTTCTATCGAACCCTCATCGAGGCAAAACAGAAAAAGCTGGCAAAGGCCAAGGGTGCCGCCGAGCAGGTGGCCGAGCAGTTGAATTCGGTTACCCTGACATTTGTCAGGAAGTCCAGAGATCAGGATGCGCGGCTCTTCGGTTCGGTCACCAATGCTGATGTCGCGAGGGCATTGGAGGCTCAGGGCTACGAGATCGACAAGAAAAAAGTATCCCTGCCGGAAGCCATCAAGAAAATAGGCGAATACCAAGCCTTCGTCCGGTTGCACCCTGATGTGACTGCCACGGTCACGGTCGTGGTAAATCCTGAGGAAGAGCAGCAGGATGTCGCAGGAGAGTAGCTCTCAACTGAGAATGCCCCCCCAGTTCGTGGAAGGCGAACGCGCCATACTGGGGGGATTGCTCCTCGATAACGATGCGCTCCCCAAGGTCGTGGCAATCCTTTCCGAGGACGACTTCTACCGCGATGCCCACCGGCACATCTTCTCGGCGATCACCGAACTGTTCAACAGGAATGAGCCCGTGGATTGGCTCACACTGACGTCCGCGCTGAGAGAGGGAGGCCTGCTGGAAACCGTCGGAGGTACGGCCTTTCTGACGGAGTTACTCGACGCTGTCCCCAGCTCTGCCAACATCCTGTTCTACACCAGAATAGTGAAAGAAAAGGCGCTCCTTCGGCGACTGATATCGACGGCGACCGAGATATCCTCCCGTAGCTACGAAGAGCAACAGAACATCGACGAGTTTCTCAACGAGGCTGAGGAACTCATCTTTTCCATCGGTTCGGACCGACTGGGGACGGGTTTTGTCCACATCCAAGACCTCATGAAGACCAGCTTCGAGACCATCGAGAATCTGTACGACCGCAAAGAGAGCATTACCGGCGTGGGTTCCGGTTTTAAGGATCTCGACAACCTCACGGCGGGTTTTCAGCGTTCGGATCTCATAATCATCGCAGGGCGTCCTTCAATGGGGAAAACCTCGTTTGCCCTGAACATCGCGATGAATGCGGCAATGGATTACGGGGTCCCCTCCGCCATATTCTCCCTGGAAATGGGAAATGAGCAAATAGCGCTCCGGATCCTTTGTGCAAAAGCTCGAGTGAACCTCAAGAGCCTGCGGACCGGCTTCTTGAGCCCTGAGGATTGGGGACGCTTGACGCTGGCCGTAGGCAACATCTCGGATGCCCCACTCTATATTGACGATAGCCCGTCCATCAGTTCACTGGAGATCAGGGCCAAGGCCCGCAGGCTCAAGAAGGAAAAGGGACTCGGCTTGATCGTAGTCGACTATCTCCAATTGATGAAGGGATCTACCAAATCAGACTCCAGGGAAAAGGAGATATCGGAGATATCGCGTTCTCTCAAGGCTCTTGCCAAAGAGCTTAATTTGCCTGTAGTGGCTTTGTCGCAGCTCAATCGCCAAGTGGAGCAACGACCCGACAAGAGGCCTCATCTGGCCGATCTCAGGGAGTCGGGTGCGATCGAACAGGATGCCGATGTCATCCTCTTCATCTACAGAGACGAAGTCTACAACGACAGCCCGGACAATCCCCAGAAGGGAAAGGCCGAGATCATCATCGGAAAGCAGCGAAACGGCCCCATCGGCAGGGTCACCACCCACTTCGACTCTCAATACTCCACGTTCAGACCGCTCACCACTCGTGAAGAGCCGCCTTCCGACGATTCGGCAATGCTCTCGACAGTCTGACTCATAACGCCGACGGCAATCCGGGATTCCCACGTGTTGAGATTGCGGCGCTTCGCTCGCAATGAAAACCTCCACGATGTAGTAGCCGGTCAGTCTCGCAGGGGGGATTTGGATGCCTTTGTGGGGCAGGCTTGCCGGCCCGCACAGCTGTCACCTAGTACTCCACGGCGGAAGTACGGTGACGTATTAACGGAAACTGTCCTCGTCTTAGTAGCGCCGGCCTCCCCGCGTTCCGCTGGGTCTCTTCTTCGCGAGCGCCCGGCAGGGTTGGTGGGACAGGCGTCCCCGCCTGTCGACGGGCAAAATACCCGTCCCACGGGACGCTACCGCGCGCGCTCAAGAGTACGCCGGCGCATTTATGCCACAGTGTGCTAGTCACGGTATTTCTTCGTCAGTGAGCGAATATCGGCTTCCGTGAATTCGACTCCATGTTCTTCCATGAGCTCCTTTTCGATCTTCAGAAGCTCCTCAAGGCGGATATCCGCTCCGAAGACACCCTGCATTTTGTTCTTCTTGTCTCGTAGAGGAGCCGACACCGTGATACAGAGAGCGCCGGTAAACCTGGACGTAAACGGTCCCACCACATGAACTTTTCCGTCTTTGACGGGTTTGATGAACCACGGGCGATCGGAGAAGTCTTCATTCGGCTTGATATTGGTAAACTTGGACTTATCGGCGATGTCGGTAATGTTGGCGGTCAATTTCTTTCCGTCCATGTCCGCTACGTAACAGTACTGAATGAAGGGATACTTCTTGATGAATTCCATCATGGCCTTTTCCATGCTTCCCACGTTGGTCGAACTCATCGCACGTGTGCCGGTGAACTGCTCCACGATCTTGAACGCCATTTCCCGTGCAATGAGCTTCATGCGGTCCCAATCGGAAATGAAGACCTCGGGCATGTGACGTTTGACCAATTGCGTCATCTCCTTGTCCGACATGGAGGTCACTCTGCCGTGATCATACTGTTCCGTGATCTCGTCATAGATCTTGGAAACCGCCGGATGGTTCTTGTCGATAGAGTCTTCAGTGGTAACGTCCATCTTGGAGTTGATCCAGTGAGCAATACCTGCCATACCGGACTTGTCCGTAATGTTCACGATCGGGGGGCGTCCGAGGATCAATGTGGTGTCAAAGATGTTGTAGATTTCCTCGTTTTTCAACACTCCGTCCACGTGGATTCCCGCGCTGGTGGCGTTGAACGCCTTGCCCACCAAGGGATAGTTCTCCGGAATGGGATGTCCCAGTTCGTGCTCAAAGTACTCGGCCATCTCGGCAATCGCCAAGGTGTTCATGCCGTCGGCCTGCCCGCGGAGCGATATGTACTCAATCATGAGGGCCTCCAACGGCGTGTTTCCCGTCCGCTCACCTATCCCCAGCAGTGTGCCGTTCACGGTTGAACAACCGTAGAGCCATGCATAGACCGCATTGGATAGGCCTTTGTGGAAGTCGTTATGACCGTGCCATTCAAGCAAATCCTCCGGGACATTTGCGTCATCCGTCATTGCGCGAATGAGCTTTGGAACGCTCCTTGGCAGAGCGGCTCCCGGGTAGGTCACCCCGAATCCCATGGTGTCGCAGAGACGGATTTTTACGTCCATTCCAGACTCTTCTCGGATCTCCATAAGCTTCTGTGCCAAGGGCACACAAAATCCGTAGATATCGGCTCTGGTCACGTCCTCGAAATGGCATCTGGGGACGATGCCCTTCTCGATGGTCGCCCGCACCATGTCCACGTATTTGTCCATAGCCTTGCGCCGGTCCAGTCCCATCTTGAGAAAGATGTGATAGTCCGATACGGAGGTGAGGATTCCCGTTTCCGTGAGCCCCAGGGCCCGTACATTTGCCAGGTCCTTTTTTACCGCTCGAATCCATCCGGTGATAACGGGATACGGATACCCCTTCTCCTGACAGGCCTCGACAGCCTTCCGATCCTTCTTGGTATAAAGGAAGAACTCCGACTGACGTATAATTCCCCGGCTCCCCGAGAGCTTGTGAAGAAAATCAAACATCATCGCAATCTGCTCGACGGTGAACGGGGACCTGGCCTGCTGACCGTCGCGGAATGTCGTGTCCGTCATCAGGAAGATCCGCGCCGGATTGATCGGAAAGATGGCGAAGTCGAAGTCGACCTTTGGTACTTCCGTATATGGGAAGATGTTTCTCAGTAGGTTGGGTTCTTTCACCTCTCGGAGGGATCTCTCCTTGTGAAATTTGTTAAATTCGTGGTACAAAA
The DNA here is from genome assembly GCA_963675835.2 of Desulfomonilaceae bacterium. Taxonomy (GTDB): domain Bacteria; phylum Desulfobacterota; class Desulfomonilia; order Desulfomonilales; family Desulfomonilaceae; genus JAVHLK01. Next base: position 1,439,459 of record CAXXIU010000021.1, on the reverse strand, counting down.
CTCCTTTTTTGGGATCCCAAGAAGTCATAATTGATCTCCTTCCGAAGCGATCTCTAAATCTCTAAATAGTGTAAGAAATTATCCAATGAGAGTACTGTGACGTTCCTACCAATCCCCGTTATCCCGGAACAAGCCGGGCCGGCGCAGGCACGTCGGGCAGACGCTCCTATTTCTTCAAAACCGCCTTGAGCCCTAATTCCTTGAGTTGTTCCGGCCCGACCGGCGCGGGTGCGCCCGTCAGCAGACAGGTAGCCTTTTGGGTCTTGGGGAACGCTATCACGTCCCGTATTGACTCGGAACCCGTGAGAATGGCCATGATACGGTCAATACCGAAGGCTATACCGCCGTGCGGCGGAGCCCCATAACGGAGTGCTTCCAAGAGGAATCCGAACTTCTCTTCCGCTTCGGCTTCCCCTATGCCCAGAACCGAAAAGACACGGTTCTGGATGTCGCTCCTGTGTATCCGCATACTTCCCCCACCGATTTCCGTGCCGTTCAGGACCAGATCGTACGCTCTGGCTCGCACGCATTCAGGGTCTTTTTCCAGGAGGTCCAGATCTTCTCCCACGGGTGCGGTAAACGGATGATGCATTGCCTTGTAGCGCTTCTCATCCTCGTCGTACTCAAACATGGGAAAGTCCGTAATCCAAACGAACCGGTATTCATCTTCCGCGATTTCGTTGAGTTTCTGTGCCAGACTGTTTCGCAGATTGCCAAGGACGTCGTTCACCACGCGATGTGAGTCGGCTCCGAAGAGAATCACGTCACCCGTATGAGCACCGGCCTCTTGGTTAATGGTCGAGCGTTCTTCTGCAGACAGGAACTTTGCTATGGGAGATTGCCACTCCCCGCCTTCCTTGATCCTCGTGTACGCTACGCCCTTGCCTCCGTAAACCACGGCGAACTCCCGCAAATCATCCAAGTCTTTCCGCGACAGCCGCTCACCGTTTTGAACGGTCAAGGCCTTCACAATTCCGTTGTTCTCAACGGCCGAACGGAATACCCCGAATCCGGTGGAACGGACGATATGCGTGATGTCACAAAGCTCCATGCCAAAACGAAGGTCCGGTTTGTCCACGCCGTACCTGTTCATGGCCTCGTTATACGGCAGTCTGATGAAGGGACGCGGGATTTCCTTGCAGAGTATCTCCTTAAAAACCAAGACCATGAGCCTCTCCACGATGTCGAAGAGTTGCTCCTCCTCAATGAACGACGTCTCCATGTCCAGCTGGGTAAACTCGGGTTGCCGATCGGCCCTCAGATCCTCATCGCGGAAGCAGCGCACAATCTGATAGTACCGCTCGAAGCCCGCAACCATGAGCAACTGCTTGAATATCTGTGGAGACTGGGGAAGCGCGAAGAAATTGCCCGGCGTAACGCGGCTGGGCACCAGGTAGTCCCGAGCCCCTTCCGGGGTACTCGTGGTGAGGAACGGCGTTTCCACATCCACAAAATCTTCATGGTTAAGAAAATCCCTCACGAGCGCATTGAATTTGTGTCGGATCAGGAGATTGGTCCCGACTCCGTTCATCCGTCTCAGGTCAAGGTATCTGTACCGATAGCGTACCGTGTCGGTGGGAGGAGTGTCGTCATCCAACGGGAACGGCGGTGGTTCGGAGCGGTTGAGGACTTTCAGGTCATCGACGAAAATCTCAATGGATCCCGTAACCATATCCGGGTTCAGGGAATCGTCCGGGCGACGGCGAACCTCACCCTTCGCGGCCAGAACCCACTCAGGTCTCAGTGAATGAGCCCGCTGATGGATTTCAGGCGCGTATTCAGGATTGAAAACCAGCTGGACTAAACCACGACGATCCCTCAGATCCACGAAGATGACTCCGCCATGGTCTCGGCGTCGTAGAACCCAACCCATAACGAGAACGTGTTTGCCTATATTTTCTTCACTGATCTCAGTGGATAGATGCGACCTTTGCCACCCGTCCAGTGCGTCTGGTTTCAAATCGGTTCTCCTTGTAACCACTTGACAATATGCTCGATCTTAACCGCTGTCTGCTCCTTGGTTCGCATATCTCGGATCAAGACCTCTTGTCGTGAGAGTTCGTCCTCGCCGATCATGATCACCTTTTGGGCTCCGATCTTGTTGGCGAGCTTCATTTGAGCCTTGAGGCTCATGGGAGAGTACCGCGTATCGACGGAAATCCCGTTTCTCCGAAGCATGTTGACCACGCTCAGCCCTGTAGCTCCGGCTTCTTCGCCGAGGAGAGCGACGTACACGTCGACCCGACGTTCAAACCGTGGGTCGTCATCGGCAATTCCCAGAGACAAGCGCTCCAACCCTATGGCAAATCCTATCCCCGACGCGTCCGGTCCCCCGAGTTCCTTCAACAGATTGTCGTATCTCCCGCCGCCGCCCACGGCTTTTGACCTGCCCAGTTCCTCGTGTACGATCTCAAATGCCGTCCGAGTATAGTAGTCGAGTCCTCTAACCATTCTCGGTTCCGGCCGGTAGGGGATTTGAAGAAGCTCAAGAGCTTCCCGAACTCTCTGAAAATGCTCTCGACAGGCTTGGTCAAGACTCTCGGCAATCAATGGCGCGTCCTTGACCATGTGCGCGCATGTTGGAACCTTACAATCCAATATTCTCATCGGATTGCTGTGAAGACGCCGCCGACAATCCGAACACAACTCATCGGTGCGGTCTTTGAAGAAATCCTGAAGCAGCGTGCGATAATCGGAACGGCAGTTCGGGCAACCCACCGAATTGATTTCCATTATCAAACCTGTAGCCCCGATGTCGGTCACGATCGAGTGCGCAGCTGCAATGGCTTCGGCGTCGGCATAGGGCGAGTCGTCGCCGAGAATCTCCGCATTAACCTGAAAGAATTGACGAAATCTGCCCTTTGAGGGTCTTTCCCGGCGAAACATAGGGCCGATGCAATAGAGTTTCAGGAGAGGGTCCTTGCGCAGCAGCGAATGCTCGGCGACGGCTCTCAGAACTCCGGCGGTTGCTTCCGGTCTCAAGCTCAGCGATTCTCCGCCTCTGTCTTCAAAGGTGTACATCTCCTTTTCGACGATATCCGTAACCTCGCCTATTCCCCGCTGAAAGAGCTCGGTCCTCTCCATAATGGGAGGAATAATCTCCCTGAATCCAAATCGTTCCAGACTCTTTCTTGCCGTTGAAATCATAAACGCCCACTTGGCGGTTTCATCCGGCAGTATGTCGTGGAAGCCCTTTACCAACCTGATCATGCCCGTTCCTCTCTGATCGCCTGCGACAATCTGCAGGCAAAGCCATTATTGTATGTCCAATCGGCCTTAAAGGTCAAGCTCACCTTCACGCCGCATCGGGATGATGATGATGATGAGGAGGAGGAGGAGGGGGGGGGGGACCGCCGGCGCCGGGCACGGCAATGAGATTGAAGGAAGCGAGCAGCGTTACCACGCACCCGTGATGTTCAATCGGAGGGAATCACCAACATGCTCTTTTCTGCGACGGCTGGAAGTGGGAGAGCACCTGATGTGATATCGGCTACTTACTGAGGCCCTTCCTTCGTTGCAGAGTTACCTTGGAGATAAGGCCTCTTTGGTACAATTTCCGCATGAGACTCTGCAAACCTTTCCTGGAAAGCCTATACTTGTGCATAATCTCCGTATCGGTCATGTTGTCCGCAATGTCGCCCAACACATCGGCAGCGTTGACCACTGCCTTGCCCAAAGCCAATCCCTCCAGACTCACGGAGATTTCACCGGTCTCAACGCCGAGTCGTTCGGCAAGCGCACTCCGAGAGATCAACCCTTTGCGGAGGAGCTTTCTGAACATGCTGGCAAGTCCTTTCTCCGACAAACCATGCTTCTTCATGATCTGTCTGTCGGAGAGGTTTGCCAAGTCGTCAAGAATCTGTCGTGCATTCACCACGGGTTTTTGCAGTGTTACGTCGCTCAGCACCACCGTGATATTGGACACGTCGACGTAAGGCTCTATGGCCGGATCTACGTTTACAAAGCGAACATGCAAACCCCTTCTCTTGATGTCTGCATAGTACCTGGCGAGGTGTACGGCGAAATCGCCACATATTGACTTAACCCCATTGAAATCTATTAAGATGCCTTTTTGCGGATTCGTGCTGAGCCACTCCACCGTCGTGTCCATGAACTCCTCAACATGGTACTCCGTGACCTCCGGCGTCTGAATTCTCAGCCTGAAGAACTCGGATTCCTCCACAAGGGATATTGCAAATTCCTCGTCAACGTAGAATCTTGGGGCCATGATCCTCCTTAGGAAGCAGTGGACTGACATATGACCCGACGACATGGGATGTGTGTTGTGCCGGCCCTGCTCAAAACCCGGCTTTTCACAGTTTCAATTGCCGATCCTTAGTAAATTTATAAGCCTTTGTGCAACTTTCATCAAGGCAAAAAACGGCAAACATTACGCCTTCGTTACGTAGCGGAAATGAGGCAGCACCCCCATTCTGCTCTTCGGTTGGCCCAACGGGCGTCTTCCACCGGTACGTTGTTGATGATGTGTATTTCCTTTTCGATCTTGGCGTCCAGCTTACGGATGAACTCGCGAAAGTCGGAGATTGTAAGTCGATGGACATCAGGGGTCTTGTACCAGGGGTCCGGATGGGTATCACACACTGGGGTACGTCCTGAAATTGCGTAACGCAGAACGATTTTCCAGTGCCCATAATTGGGAAAGGTAATGATGGACTTCGATCCGACCCGAAGCATTTCCCTTACCACTCTCTCGGGATTCATGAGCTGTTGGAGCGTCCGGCTTAGGATAACGTACTCGTAGCTCAGATCCGGAAAGCCCTCGAGACCCTCATCAAGGTCCAAACCCATTACGCGAATCCCTCTCTCAATGCAACGGATCACTTTCTCCTGGTCCAATTCCACGCCGCATCCTTCCACTTCCTTCTCGTCCCGGAGCTTCTGAAGAAGAGTACCGGTACCACACCCGAGGTCCAGTACGCGGGTACCCGGGGTGATGAGGTCCGAGATGACATTGAAACCCACCTTAAACTCATGAAAGGGAGTCTTGATTTCATCCACGCCGGCGTACTCCGTTGAGATACCCCCTCAAAACCCTGGTCAGGGGAGGCATCCCGGCGTTGACCAGAAACGAGTCGTGACCATACGGGAGGTCGAGTTCCACGAAGGACACGTCCTTCTTCTCGGCCTGAAGCGCTCGGACAATGTCCAGGGACATAGCGGTGGGATAAAGCCAGTCTGAATTAAACGAAAGGACGAGTGTTTTTGCGGAGATGTTGCTGAATGCTTTGCGCAATCCACCGTAGGTGCTTTCCATATCGAACAAGTCGATGGCCTTGGTGATCACCACGTACGAGTCCTCGTCGAAACGTTGCATGAAGCTGCTTCCCTGATGTTCCAGGTACGACTCGACCTCGAACTCGCCGCCCTCCTTTCCGTTTTCGCCCAGACTGTAACGATAGCCGTTCATATCCTTGAGTTTGAGCTTCCTGCCGAATTTCACTTCCATTGTTTCTTCAGACAGGTAGGTGATGTGGCCTATCATGCGGGCGACGGCGAGACCCCTTCCCTCCTTGCGCGTTAGGACGGTTTGGTCTTCAGGCGCACATACGCTTGCAGGATCACTGTATATTGCGTTTCTCCCCACCCAGTTGAAGGCAATGCCTTGGGGGGAAAGACGAGCCGTCGCAGCGATTACGATTGCCGAATGAATCGAGTCGGGATGGCTCACCGCCCATTCGAGAGCCTGCATTCCACCCATGGAACCGCCCACCACACTATGGAGGCGCTCGATTCCCAAATGCTTCATGAGCATAGACTGCACGTTTACCATGTCGCCAATGCTTATTCGAGGGAATGATCGACCATAGGGCTTTCCGGTTGATGGGTTAATGCTCGGGGGACCGGTAGTACCCTTGCACCCCCCAAGGCAGTTGGAGCAGACCACAAAGTACTTGTGGGTATCAATTCCTTTTCCCGGTCCCACCATTGCATCCCACCAGCCGAGTCGTCCGGCGGCATCTATCCCTGCAACATGCGCGTCACCGGAAAGAGCGTGAAGGATCAGGACGGCGTTGTCCCGCTCTTGGGACAACGTACCGTACGTTTCGTACGCAACGGTCAGGGGGCCGAGGAAGAGCCCCGTCTCGAGAGTGATCCCCACGAATTCCGCATACCGGGTGTCCACACGTCCGTAACGGCCGTCGGAGTCGGCGTATTCCTTTGCAGCGCGCTTGGTCATTCTGCGCCTCATGTTTCGTCCATCAATCCCTTCCCCCGTCCTGCTCGATACGCCGAAGCCCCGGGAGAACAACGCCATGAGTAGGGCAAGAAGTCTCCGGATCCCTTGTAGAGTCGGCGATTCCGCCAAAGCGGCGGCAGGCCATTTCGTTCCTATCTTATATTAAATGGATGTTCAAGGAAACAGATCGACGTCTCTTCACGCCCAAACAACCGAATCGGTACTGCAGGCTCACCGATGGAAGAAAGCCGCGGTATACTAATTTTCGGAGAAGTCGGGAAGCCGAGGCTTCTCGCCGCAAAATGAGACCAATATTTTTTCCAACGAATCACGGCGGCCGGCTAAGGCCATTTCCTTGAGAAAAGCGCCTGCTTCCGGCTTCTCAAACCAACCTTCCCCATAGCGCATCTCAATGAACCGTCGTAGAATGTTGGCCCCTCCCCAAGCCATCAAGTAATCGAGGGCATAGAAGTCGGGTTCCATGTCAACCAGATATCCAACCGGCTCATATATGAACCCGGTCGCAGCCTCAAGATGCCGACAATACGGCTCCGAATTCTTGATGTCCCCGATCTCGTGAAGTTCTTTCTCCGCGAGGAATCTGCCTATGTGGCGACGGACCAGGCACAGCTTCTTTGTACGGAACAGCTTGACCAGTTCTTTGGCCTTTTCCGACGGCATCCCGGCAATCCTTCGCAGCCAGTACTCGTTTTCGATAAGATCCGAGAAGAAAAAAGCAAACGTCTCATCAAGGGCCGCGGATCTATAGAGACGCCTGTACTCGACGGGCAAATCCCTATCAAAATTGGACAGAAAGAACGCATGTCCCATTTCATGCAGAAGCGTCTCCACATCGATGAGTCCGCCGATGGGTTTGACAAAGACATGGACTTGGCCGGGCACCTCGACGCCAATGCAGATCCCGCCGGCATTCTTGGTCGAAGAGTCGGCAATATCGGTGCTGATGTCCGCCCGCGTGGACAAATCAAACCCAAGGCCTTCGAACGTGCGGTGAATCGACCCACTGAGGTCGGAAACGCCGAAATACTCGTCGAACCGTCCGATTCTCAACAAGTAGAGTGCATGATACCTGCTCAACCGGGAGAAGGGCCTCCCGATTGTTTCCTCAACCCACGGAGCCATTCCGGCCAAGTACGCACCCTCGGTCTCTTTCAAATAACTCCTCATAATGCCGGCCATTTCGTCGAAGTTCACTTGCTTCTTCGCTTCCGAATAGCGGGCGTAATTGTCGTACCCGAATCGTTGCGTCACCGTTCGAATGGTCAGTTCGAGCATCCCCAGGAGCATCGGATTTATGATGCCCTTGAGAAAAATGGAATTTTCCTTCTGCATCGCCTCCCGTTTGTCGAAATCTGCCTGAGACTGGAGCCAAGGAACCACGTCCAATGCCGGGATCTTTTCTCCTCCGACGTGCATTCTACCTCGCTCCATGTAGAAGCGCAGCATGTCCCCGAGAGTAGCGGTCTCCTCTTCCACGATTAAGTCCATACAGCCAAACATGATGCGCTGAATCCTCTCGACCTCCTCGGGGCTGTCGGCCGATTTCATGGCTTTTCTCAGGAACTCCAACGTCTTAGGCCTCAATGGAACCGGATGGGACTCCAATATATCCAGGGTATTAAGCGCTGAAGGTGTTCCTACAAGTTGATCCACGGACATGCGCGCCAGATCGCGATGAACCGCGTCGATCTGTTCCATCACGTTTTCCACTGTCAATCGACTCACGTCATCTCCCCGTATGCACTAGAACACGACGGCGGCCACACCACGTCCGGGCCGCCGTTCCGAGCGCCTAGTACGCGCACGGCGCAACCCTTTGGCATTGCAGCGTGTCGGCAGACCATGCCATGGGCACGAGCCCCTGACTTCAACCGATATAAGATCACACTGAAGTGATTGCAGGCAAGCAAAAACGTCCGGAACCCCTCTGCCGGTGGGAGACTGCCGAGTTCACGGATCAACGGACACGGTCAGCCGACCGGTCCTCGGAGCGGTAGCATTTAGGCCCACTTGGCACGCTGGCCGGAATAGTTTCTCTGGCCGTTGTTCTTACGATGAGGTTTGCCGGGGTTGCTGTACCGCGATTTCTTGTTCATGAGACAATCCCACGAACAGTAGCCATACTCCGAATACGTCATTGTCGGTAATGCGGTGTATTCTTTGCCGCATGTTTTGCATCTTTCCAAAACTGCTCCTCCTTTGAACGGCTTGGTTGAACCACCCGTTTTCGGAAATTCTTTTCCCGCCGCTGCGAGATAATAGTCGCCGGGCCGGGCTATGGGAAGCGGATGAGAACCGCTGTATAGTCCCGCCGTTCGTCAATGTCAATGTTTTTTGATAAGCGGTAAACGATTTGTCGCTGATAATGAGGCGAAACTACGATCTCGAGAACCCGCATCCCCTTTTTGGATCGACCGTAACGCACTCTACTTCAGCCCTGCACAATGCTTACTCACATGTATCACCCTTGTAGGAATGCCGCATAGTCACCCCATAATCCGGTAAATTGCGACACACGCCGTTCGGGATGCCGTCATCTTGCAGGGCGTACACAATCATCCCGATCACTGAAACCCTAACTTCCAAATTTTACATTCGTCCTGCCGTTCCACCTGTCTTGAAGGGTCCGGCGAATCATTCACCCCATAGATCTTTCGTCTGCGTGGAAACTCGGTACACACTATCAGACACGAGAAATCGAGGGCGGTTCGACGATGAGAGATCAAATCTCATCACCACCTCGGTACGGTGTCTTACCCCACCGCAGGCGTGTGATACGCCTTGAGTCGAAAATACCATTTCGTGGTCAATTACCTCGGATCGCCGCCGAGGTCAAGCCAAACTGAGGGGACACTTCGTATGTACGGCTTATTCACGGTAGCCTTATATTGTATGTAACACCTGCGGGGCCTCTTGTCAAACCCTCGGGTCGCCGATTAGCAACAAATTAGTAATCTTTCAATCGATCCGGGGAGCGCCAAGCGTCGAGAAACGTCATTCGGGCCGCTGATGTTCGAAATATGAGCGCCCGAGATAGGCAGTGAAGAAGACTTCGGCTTAACCGCGTACCGCCTGGGAGCTTTACCGTAAACGATCAAACGCCGGTACGCCCGATCTCTCCCGTGTGCGCGTACGTCGGGCCGAGTGAATCATCGTAATATTCGTTTTCCTCGGTCAAATCAAATCTTTTTGACTTTTGTCAGCTGATTCTTTATGGTATACGACTGCCCTATTGGCTACTCGGAAGATTACGGCATGATTGCTTATAACAAAGTGCTCGGCATCGCAATTGCGTGTATGATCCTCTTATCGTGTACGTATACCAGGTACATCAGGGGAGGAATATACAAGGATCTCAATGAAGATCTCACTATTGTCAGCCTGCAACAAGATCCCGGCAAGTACCTCAACAAGGACATAGTGTTCTCAGTGCGCTATTACAAGAAAGGCGATCTACCGTGCCCACTGGGGGAGGATTACGTGAACTTCATGATAATGGATCGAGTAAGCTATATCACCCTGGATAAGGTTTGGATAAAAAAGGACAAGGCAAATCTTCTCGACACCCTCAAAGAGGCTGAGACAATAGTCATGAAGGCCAGAGTCTTTAAGGTCGACAGCAAGAAAGATCCGAACCTCGAAGCGCTGGAAATTGCCCCGGAATAGAGCCATGGGGTATGTGATGGAATGCCCGTCGTGTTTTCCGCAGCGAACTGAGAGGTTGAGCGCGATTACGGATGGAGATCGCGGCTGAGGCCGTTGGAACCGATCAAAGGCGAACCGGCTCCGGCATCAGGGATTCCATTGACACCATTGCCGTTTTACAAAGAACGACTTTGCTTATCAGGAGAGACCAATTGAGGAAGATCTTAGTTACCAGCGCGCTCCCCTACGCAAATGGAGACATCCACATTGGACACCTCGTGGAGTACATCCAAACGGACGTCTTTGTCAGATTTCTGCGCCTCACCGGGGAGGACGTGATCTATATGTGCGCTTCGGACGCGCACGGCACCCCCATAGAGATTAATGCCGGGAAGCGGGGTATAACCCCTCAAGAGTTGGTAGAAGAATTCCACGGAAGACATGTGGCCGATTTTTCGCGGTTCGATGTCGCCTTCGACGAGTTCTACACTACGGATTCACCGGAGAACCGGCGACACTCGGAGGCGATCTATTCCGCCGCAAAAGAGAAGGGACATATAGAGACAAGAGACATAGAGCAATATTACTGTACAGATTGCGGGCGATTTCTTCCCGATCGGTACATTAGGGGGACGTGCCCGAAACCCGAATGTGGGGCACAAGACCAGTACGGCGACGTCTGCGAAGTCTGCGGGGCCACGTATCGCCCCACCGAACTTCTTGACGCCCGGTGTGCCATCTGTGGAGCCGTCCCTGCTCTTCGGACATCGAAACACTTTTTTTTTAGGCTCCGGGACTTCAATGAGTTCCTCAAAGAATGGACCTCCGAGCCCGGCCACCTTCAGGACGAGGTTCGCGCGTTTGTGCGAAATTGGATAGATCAGGGTTTACAGGATTGGGATATTTCCCGAGACGGACCGTATTTCGGTTTCAAAATCCCGGGGGAAGCCGACAAGTTCTTCTACGTCTGGCTGGACGCGCCCGTAGGGTACATCGCCGCCACCGAGCACTATTGCAGCGAACGGACCGACAGGGGCGTCGGCGACTACTGGTTGGACCACGACGCGGACGTTGAGATTCATCACTTCATCGGCAAGGACATCATGTACTTCCATACATTGTTCTGGCCGGCCATGCTCAAGGCAGCAGAGTATCGGACTCCCGACGTTGTGCACGTTCACGGATTCCTGACCGTGGATTCTCGCAAAATGTCCAAGAGTCGCGGCACCTTCATCACGGCTCGGCAGTTCGCGGATGTGCTGAGTCCGTGGTACTTGCGCTACTACTACGGCTCGAAACTGGGGAACTCAATCGACGACTTGGATCTTAACGTGGACGAGTTCGTCAACCGGACCAATGCTGAATTCGTCAACAACATCACCAACCTCATCAGCCGCACTATCGGATTCCTCAACAAGAGGCTTGATTCTCGAATAGGCGTACTGCCGGAGGACGTTCTCGGGACGGATCGGCTTGTACGGCAGATCGAGGACGTCCATATTGCGGGATGCCGTGACGCTTACCAGAAGCTTCAGTTCGGCAGTGCCGTGCGGCACATCCTTTCTATTTCCGACATTGCCAACAACTACATACAAACCAGGGAGCCCTGGGCAGCCATTAAGAAAGATCCGGAACAGGCAAGAAACATACTTACTTTTGGAGTCAATTGTATTAAAATCATTGCCATTTTGCTGAAGCCCATCGTCCCCTCGTATTGCAGGAAGGTCGAGGAGATGCTCGGCCTGGGAGATCTCAAATGGCAGGATGCCCGGTTCGATCTGCAGAGTCGGGCCATCGGCACCTTTGAAAAACTTGTGGACCGTCTCGAGCCGGGCGCGTTCGAACAGCTCATTGAAATGAGTCGGCAACGTCTGCAGGAGGGCGCCCCGGAACCTCAACCCGCCGTGCCGGAATTTAAGGAAGAAATAACCATTGATGAATTCTCGGGGGTGGACCTCAGGGCCGGAAAAGTCCTCGCCGCCGAGGCAGTGGAAGGTTCCGACAAGCTCATCAAACTGGAGGTGGACTTGGGACGAGAGAGCCGTACTGTCTTCGCCGGTATTAAGCAATCGTACGCCCCTGAGGATCTCGTCGGCCTGACCCTTGTGGTCGTGGGCAACCTCAAACCCAGGAAGATGCGGTTCGGGGTAAGTCGGGGAATGGTCCTTGCCGCGGAAGACAGCGCCGGAGCGATTCAGGTTTGTAGGCTCCCGGAAAGTGTACCTCCGGGCACGCTTATTCGCTGAAAACGATCGGTAGTAGCGTCTCCAGGCCTCAATGCCGGTCCCAATCCGGTACGCACATCAGAAGCGGCCAGGTACGTCCCCCGGTCAAAGCCCGGCCGATAGTACCTCAACCGTCGTCTCAGTCCTTTAACTTACATCATGACTATGAAAGATCTTGCGCCAAGGCTGAGTTGAAAGTACAATCCTCGATGCCTGTCGATCTCAACCTGGAATACGTCGCAACAAACCAGACGATCCGTTCCGTTGCACTCGATCGAGGATCAATCTTCGGCTCCTATTGCCGGCCACGGCCGATTAGTCAGGGTTCCCATAGTTTTTGTCGAAGACCCCATTTCTTGCTGTTGCTATAGGAAAAGGGGAAAGACCGTACCGCTAACACACAAACCAGGAGGAAGATGCTGATGACGGTAAAGTTTTTTCTCAATGAAGATGAGATTCCCCGCCAGTGGTACAACATTGTGGCGGATATGCCTACTCCAATGCAGCCGCCTCTTCATCCGGGAACCGGGCAACCCCTTGGTCCTGAGGATCTTGCGCCGGTCTTCCCCATGAACCTTATCGAACAGGAGGTGAGCCAAGAAAGGTGGATAGACATTCCCGACGAGGTCTTGGACAAACTCCTGCTCTGGCGCCCCACACCCCTTTACAGGGCGCTGAAGCTCGAGCAGCATCTGAAATGCCCGGTCAAGATCTATTACAAGAATGAAGGAGTGAGCCCGGCCGGCAGCCACAAGCCCAACACAGCTATTCCGCAGGCCTATTACAACAAGGTTTTCGGTATAAAGCGAATCTCGACTGAGACGGGAGCAGGTCAGTGGGGGAGCGCACTGAGTTTTGCCTGCAATCAGTTCGGCCTCGAAGCCAAGGTCTATATGGTCCGCATAAGCTTTGAGCAGAAGCCCTATCGACGGCTCATGATGAATACCTGGGGGGCTACCTGTGTTCCGAGCCCCAGTACGGAAACCGAGGCCGGCAGGAAGATACTCGCCCAGGATCCAAATTCCCCGGGAAGCCTCGGCATTGCAATCAGTGAAGCCGTTGAGGATGCGGTCACCAGCGAGGCCCAGGGTAGACCCTCGACACGCTACTCCCTGGGCAGCGTGTTGAATCACGTTTTGCTCCACCAGACCATCATTGGACTAGAGGCAAAGAAACAGCTCCTGCAAGCAGGCGACTATCCCGACATCGTGATCGGATGCGCCGGTGGGGGCAGTAATTTCGCCGGTTGCGCGTTCCCCTTCCTGGCCGACAAGATCGCGGGAAAAAAAGTTCACATCATCGCGACCGAGCCGACCTCCTGTCCCACGATGACTAGGGGCCCATTTGCCTACGACTTCGGTGATACGGTCCAGATGACCCCCCTCCTTCCGATGCATACGTTGGGACACGCCTTTGTTCCGGCACCCATTCACGCTGGCGGCCTTCGCTATCACGGCATGGCACCCCTGGTCAGCCAGCTAATCCTCGACGGACTCATCGAGCCACGGGCCATCTATCAGCTGGAGACTTTCCACGCGGGAGTGACCTGGGCCAGAACCGAGGGATTCATTAGCGCTCCGGAGACAAACCACGCCTTGGCTGCAGTAATTCAGGAAGCCAAAAAGGCCAAGGAAGAGGGCAAGGAGAAAACCATCCTCGTGAACTGGAGCGGACACGGCCTCGTCGACCTCGCCGCGTACGACGCGTTCTTCCAGGGCAAGTTGGTCGATTACGAAATGCCTCAGGACGAGATCAACGAAGCGCTCAAGGCCTTGGAAGGATTTCCCAAACCCAAGATGTAACCGGGAGAACAAGCGGCGCGATGTCTCGCCGAATCCTTGCTCGATCTTTCTTCGAGGACAGGTACACGTAAACCGGCATGCTCGGGCCGCAGGCTGAATGGCAGTTTCACCGCCTTGCGCGGTGAAGACACATCTCGAACCGCGGACGGGGAATCGCCCTCGGGGCGATCCCCGTCAATTCTTAGAGAGAACAAGAGATTCCAATGTCAGACTCCGACCCGCATCCCACCTACGAAGAGAAGGAGATCCGCTGTCCGAGACTGGGTGGACCCGTGAACTTCGAATACTGCCTCCGAGAGCAATCCGGCCGGCCCTGTTCACGGGCACTTCAGTGCTGGTCCGCCTATTTTGACGTCGAAGCCTTCTTTCGGAAAGGACTCTCATCGGAAGACTTTGAGAGGTGTTTCCTGACTCCCCCTCCGTCAAGAATGTCCACGCTTCTCGAACTTGTGGAACGGGCGCGCAAACTAATTGACGACAAAGACGGAAAGAACGAGGAATCTCCCTAAGTGGACGATATTCATAAATATGGTCGCATATTCCGGCATTGTAGGACATCGCCCCGCCTTGCCTACTGACGGCGAACCCCTTCGGCTGCATCTCACCAATACGTAACTGAACTTATGAAACGGATTACTATGCGGCAGGTGCAAAGAGAGGTTGTCACCCCTTTTGTACCGTGTTAGCGTGTAAGAGGCAGCCGTTGATGTGCCTGGAGTTGCCTTCGGCGACAGCGCTGATGCGCCTTGAGCCGGGTGTAGATTACCCCAATCGGCCGACATTAGGGCAGGCAGGTACACGCGGAGGACGAAAGCATGTCCGATAGCATTGACGATCAGATCAAACGCAAGATGGAATCGAGGAAGATAGAGTTTCCCTCCATAGAGCGCTTCCTGCACATGGTCGGCCGTATCCGAGGGGACCTTTCCGCTCACGTACCGCTGTCTGAAATCGTTGCTCCCGACGCCGGTCTGCTACTCGAAAGCCCTTCAAACAGAAAGGAGTTGACGGAACTCCATGAGAGAGGTGTTTCACTGCTCCCGCAGGCCGCGGTAATCAAGCTCAACGGTGGACGGAGCACCACCATGGGAGGCGACGTTCCGAAAGGGGTGTTGAGAGCCAAGGACGGGCTGTCGTACCTGGAGATAATTATCAACCAGATGAAGTGCTTTCAACAAGAATGGCACGTACACGTTCCTCTGGTTCTGATGAATAGCTTCTTCACGCACTCACGAACCATGGATATAGTGAACCGAGCGAACTTCCCCGTGCTCACCTTTATTCAGAGTCAGGTTCCCCGCCTGGCTGCGGACAATCTTGCACCCCTGTCTACCGAGACGGACGAAGACTGGGCTCCACCCGGTCATGGAGAAGTGTACGCAAGCCTCCTTTGGTCGGGCCTGCTGCAGAAGCTTCGTGCCGAGGGCCGGAGGTGGGTCTTCATATCGAACTTGGACAATCTGGCGGCTTATTTGGACCCGTGGATCCTCGCTTTGATCGAGAGAGAGGGCATAGAATTCCTGCTTGAAGTAACCGATAGGACGCCGCTCGACAGAAAAGGCGGTACTCTGGTGGTTCGGGACGGCGCGCTTTATCTTCTGGAGATCGCCCAAGTCTCGGACGATGACAAGGGATTGTTCATGGATGTGAATCGTTTTAGGGTCTTCAATACCAACAACGTCTGGGTCGATCTCGACGCACTGGCAGAGGTCTTGAGCGGGAATTCACTAAACCTTCCCATTATCCGCAATTGCAAGACCGTGGCCGGAACGAACGTGGTACAACTCGAAACCGCCATGGGCGCCGCCATAGGTTCGTTTGATCGATCGAGGGGCCTTAGGGTCGGCAGGGACAGGTTCTTTCCCACGAAGAAGGTTGAAGACCTGTTTGTTCTTCAATCCGACGCCTGCGTGCTGGATTCGATGTTCCGACTGAGGAGGAATCCGCGACGGCCCGACTCACTTTCTTATCGCCCCACGGTGTCATTCAGCCGGGACTTCATCGATTCGCCCTTTCGGATACCCGATCGGTTCGAGGATCCGTCGTCGGTATCCCTTGTTGCGGCTGAATCGCTGTCGGTGTCCGGAGACGTCTTCTTCGAGCGAGACGTGAAAGTACTAGGGAACGTAAGAATCGGGCCTCCTCCCGGTACTCGCCATACGGTACCTCGTGGAACGGTGCTCCTTGATGGTGAATACCCTTGACGAGGAGCACCCCGGTTTCGGGAAAGCACGGGTTGCGACCCGGCCCTTGTCATTGTTGGGAGCGGTCGTATCTAGGTGTGGAAAAATCGTCGACGTGAAAGGAACGGTCATGGCTGACTCAGAAAAGACAGGGTTACGCTGTTTCAAGGCGTATGACATAAGAGGTCGAATCCCCGACGAGTTCAACGAGGAAATGGCCTACGACATAGGGAGAGCGTATGCCACGCTCGTGTCGCCTTCCAAGGTGTGCGTGGGCAGAGACATACGCCTTTCCAGCGAGGCAGTTTCCTCGGCATTGGCCAAGGGCCTCAATGCTCAAGGTTGCGACGTGGTTGACATAGGTTTGTGTCCCACGGAGGAAGTCTACTTCGTTACTTCAAACATGGCTCTGGACGGCGGGATAATGGTCACCGCCAGCCACAACCCCGTGGATTACAACGGCATGAAATTGGTGAGGCAAGAGTCACGCCCGATCAGCGCGGATACCGGACTCAAGGACATCGAGAGAATGGTAATCGAACAGAGCTTCAGCCCCGCCGCGACCGACAAGGGATCCGCCCGGGTGGTGGATACCAAGGATGCATTCATCGAGCATCTCCTCAGCTACGTTGACCCATCGAAGATGAAGCCGCTCAAGGTCGTGATGAATTGCGGCAACGGTTGTGCCGCCCCGATCCTCTATAAGCTCCAGACGAGTCTGCCGATTGAATTCCTAACCATGTTTCCGGAACCCGACGGGTCCTTCCCCAACGGTATCCCGAACCCGATCCTCCCTGAGAATAGAGGAGTCACGGCAGAGGCCGTGCTGGAGCACAAGGCGGACCTGGGTGTTGCTTGGGACGGGGACTGCGACCGGTGCTTCTTCTTCGACGAAAAGGGCCGATTCATTGAAGGGTACTACATCGTGGGTTTTATGGCACATGCATTCCTACGAAGGGCACCCGGCTCAAAGATCGTCCATGACCCGCGTCTGATCTGGAATACGGTGGAGATGGTGAAGGAAGGGGGAGGCATCCCGGTGATGAGCAAAGCGGGCCACGCGTTCATAAAGGAACGAATGCGAGAGGAAGACGCCATATACGGGGGTGAAATGTCGGCGCACCACTACTTCCGTGAATTCGCCTACTGTGACAGCGGCATGATTCCCTGGCTCCTCATGGTGCAAACCCTGAGCTCGGAGGCCCGCCCTTTGTCTGAAATCATTCAGGCTCGTATGGACAGATATCCGGTCAGCGGTGAGATTAACAGGCAGGTCTCGGATCCACACGGCGTGCTTGCCAAGGTTGAGGACACGTACAAGGCCCATAAGCCGATCATCGACCACATCGACGGGCTCAGCGTGGAGTTCTCCGATTGGCGGTTTAATCTGAGACCGTCAAACACTGAACCGGTAATTCGGCTCAATGTGGAGACCAGGGGGGATAAGACCCTCCTCGAAACGAAGACCGATGAAATTCTCAACCTGATCCAAAGTCTCGCCTGATTCCCGGGCACCGGCGAAATGCCGACCCTACCATGGCCGAGCCCGACTGCGAAGTGCATTCAAGAATATGCGACCGTGTTTGCGCAGCCATGCACTTAGGGACTCATACCAATGCGCTTTCGAGCATGTTGCTTAGCGGAGTGCCGTACGCGGCGTGTCTCCGTAGCGAAGGAGATTCGCCGCAAACGGCAGAATCTTGGTCGAAATGGTTGCTTGCATCAAAGCGCCTTGGGTATTGGCCGGTCCGCATTCACAGCGCGCAAGGGAGCCCCTTTTCTGCCTTTGTTCGGCACGACGGCTCCCTGACGCTTAAGTAATTTTCTTGCAATTGAGATTTCGGCTTTACCGGGAGGGGCTCGTTTGATTCTTGCAGTAGAGTCCGCCTCTCGCAATCTGTGGGTGAACAAAGAGTATCCGCAGGTTCTAGACGCGCATTGACAAGTCGATCACGTGGCCCGAAGGATTGATCCAGACCATGAAGCTGGAAGGCTTCCTTTTCTTCGCTCTTGTACGTATTTCATTGAGTCGAGCCGGGGGGAGGTCTACCGGAGTGGTTTTGAGAAAACGATTGAGTTCACGAAGGTTCTTAAAGTACTGGATGGTCATGGGAAAGTCTCCTGTGAAACCTATTGTGAGCCGGGGCACCGGCGAAGGATGATGATATATGAACCCCCTACTTTAGCATGAACAAATTCGCTGTGCAACACCAAATCTGGGAGCGCTTGTAACTATTTAGACTTTCAAATGAAACACGTCCGAGCCGGCATATCCTCGTGAAAAGCGGAGTCTCGCGGGGCGGCACACTCCCCCCCAAACGAAGAGATCGCTTCTTCGGTCCAAGCCCGGAGTCGCAAGGACAACTCCGGCAAGGGAACGTGTACAGGCTGCCTGCCCGGTTTCGGCACGGAGGTCACACTCTTGTACGTGACTTACGCCGTTCGTCCTTCATGTCAGATGGTCGACTCACACGGTGGGTTCGTCTTCAGGTTGTTTTTCGGGGGGCTCTTTGCCGGAGGCCGGCGATCCACCGGAGCCGCTGAGTTGTTTCGTGGTCTCCTCCAGTCGCTGCACGAGGGTTTGAATGAATACGTGGTAGAATTTTACCTTTAGATCGGGGCTCTCACGCTCCAACACTTTGAAATCAAGTTTGAGCACCAGACAAGGCTCCTTCGCAATGACGTGAGCCGTGCGGGGGGTTTTGTTAATGGCTCCCATTTCGCCAAAACAGGTCCCCTTGGGCAGGTCCGCTATCTTTCTGTTGTTCTTGATCACCCGCACGTTTCCGTACAACAGGATGAAGAATGTGGTGTCCACGTCGCCTTCCCGCACGATGACCTGTGACTTGTCGTAGCGGATGAACGTCCCGTACCGAGTGATTTCAACGATTTCCTTTCGACTGAAACTCTGGAAAAATTCGATGGGTTTGAGCAGGTCTGCCTTGCGAGTGGCCTTGGTGTCACGAACCTGTATGGTCTTGCCCTGCAAGACCTGTTCGATGTCTGCGGCAAATTCCGTTCCGTTTCGGTATCGGAGTTCAGGCTCTTTTTCCAGGGCCTTCTGGATAATACGATCCAGGCTCGGGGGAAGCTTGGGATTGAAAGTCAGCAAGGAGGGTGCGGGGGCATATCGAATGTTCTCCATGAGCTCGTAAAGCGTTCGCCCCATGAAAGGCCGTCGGCCGACCAGAAGCTCGAAAAAAACCACGCCGAGCGAAAAGAAGTCGGTTTGCGGAGTCAGTTTCAGTCCCTTTGTTTGTTCCGGAGACATGTAACTGGGGGTACCCATGACCTGGAGATCACTCGTGGTAGATCGAGTGAGCATGGCAATTCCGAAGTCCGTGATTTTGATGCGGTCGTCACCGGTGAACATGAGGTTGGCGGGCTTTATGTCCCTGTGGATGACCTTTCGAAAATGGGCAAAATCCAAAGCCAAACAGGTCTGCCGCACCATGGCCATTACCTTGGTGTGAGACATCAGCGTGTCCGCCTTGTTGTACGACGTAAGGTTTTTCCCGTCGAGCAGTTCCATTGCTATGAAACAGTAATCGCCGTCCTGACCGACATCGAAGACCGTTACGATGTGCGGATGAATAAGGTTCCCGGCAATGCGCGCTTCTTCGAAGAACTTGTCAATGATGAACTTCAGATCCTTCTTTTCGTAAACCAGGTCAAAACGTCTGGTCTTCAGTGCCACAAGGCGGCCGATCATGGGATCGCGAGCTCGGAAGACCTCCCCCATATTTCCCCGTCCCAGGGTATCCAGAATTTGATACCTACCTATGGTGGGAGACCCTTTGGATTCCTGCAATATGGTTCTCAATGTCTCTTCTGACGGATTCACGGTCATCTCTACTCGTCCGGGCCTGAAAGGGGTTTGGAAAGCGTTGCTCCCATGACGGTGCCTGATCTTCTATCTTCGTAGTATATCTGAAAAAAGCCCGACAACAAAGCTCTGTTAAGAGAACAGCGGCCGAGATTCGCCGTACTTGGCTTGTAACCTTTGTAAGAAAGTTTTGACCGGTCTGATTCGGTGCGACCGTCAGGAGTTCCGGTCGGTGACGCGGCGCCGATCGAAATAATTCTTAAACAGACGTTAACCATACGCTAACCCGTGCCCGTTAGCGTTCCCATGTGAAGGGGGCGTCGGCTCTCCACATCCGTTACGGTTGTCCTTCCGATCACGGGGGCCTTTGCAGTGTCCGGCCAAAGCTGTATACTAAGTCAGTCATAGTAACAGCCGAAACGAGGATCTGCAAAAATGTGTGAGTCAAACGCGTACGTGATCAAGGACGGCAACGAGCGACTGGTCATGGAAAGTGTCTGCTTGGTTAAACCTCAAGAGGATTCGGTTCTGCTCAGAAGTCTCTTTGGCGAAGAGACTATCATTCATGGAACGTTGCGGGAACTGGATCTCACCGGACATAGGATCTTGGTGGAAGTGCCATAGGCTTGCGTTTGAGCGGCGGTGGGCTCTCCCGCATTCCGATCTGACCGTTTCTCCTTGACACCAATTCTGGAGCTTTGTTAAACGGTAAACGAGGCTACCGGGAAAAACTGTCAGATCACCGACAACGAGGGCGTGGAACAGATGGCATCCCTGGAGGCGGTTATCGTCGTTAATGCCGGTTATGAGTTCCTGGGACTGGTTTCATGGCAGCGAGCCATGGCGATGGTCTTCACCGGGAAGGTAGAAGTGGTCAAGGAGTCCGACCGGATTGTCCGGACCGTGACGCGTACTTTCCGGGTTCCTGCCGTTATACGTCTTCTCAAGTTTATTCGACGAATCTATCGACGCGAGGTTCCCTTTTCCCGCAAGAACGTCCTGGTTCGCGACGCGTTCCTGTGTCAGTACTGCGGCGCCGAGCATGCGGCCGGCGATCTTACCATCGATCACATCATACCCAAGGTCCAGGGAGGATCAAACGAATGGACGAATGTCGTCACCTGCTGTCGTTCGTGCAACATGAAAAAGGGGGGACGCACGCCGAGGCAGGCCGGTATGCAGCTCATTCGTAAGCCTTTCAAACCGACTATTATGGAGTTCCTCAACCTCTACTTGAAGCGAAGATTCGGCATGGAACTCCATGAAATCCTTCAATTCTAGCTTTGTTCTCCGGCTGCCTTCAAGGCTGATTACACTCTGGGGATTTTCTTGCCCTCGGAGGAAAACTACAGCGGTACCAAAACGATTGTCGATTTCAGACGCACCGATTCCATACGCCGACAATCTGCGCGTATTTCGGACCAATCTTCGGCAAATTACGCCGAACGCGATTTTTTCATTGACACCGGCCCACACTGTGATATGAGGGGTGCACTTCTCAACATACTTTTCCATCCCAGTGGAACACACGTTAACGGCCATTTAGATGCCGTTTTCGTGCTTTTGGGGCAAGGTGTTTGCCCTCGAAACCCCTCTTCATGCCGGCTATGGAACCTGACCAAAGTCCGCCGAATAGTACGACCGGTGCTCTCGCCCGTGGGTCATGACTCCCACATCCAAGCTCCGGGAATAACTTAAATACCAAGTTGATCACCTTGTCAAGAGCTTTTTGCATTCTTCTTTTAATTAGTTGTTCATTTTTGCAAGATTACATATCATATAAACCTCATACCGGGCTTTAACCTCAGTTCGCTTCCATTCGGGTCTTGGAGAAGGATTTGTTACCCGGGAGCCGACGGCAATATGTCGGTCATTTGTTCTGAAAACTGCTATAGAATGTTTGCCGGGAAAAAGATCCGTTGCAGATCGTCGGGACAAGCGTACCCGATTGGAATCACGACAGGTTCGGAAAAGCGGCGGACTATTATGGAAATTCAATCCGGTTCCCCTGCCGGCGGGTCCCCATCGGGCTTCGCCGGAACATTGTGATTGGAGGAAAAGAAAGCTGTCCACTGCAGCGCGACGCAACCCGTTTGAAGAGATAGGATCGGCCGTACAGGGAATTCTTACGCTGAAGCGCGTTGTTGCCCTTGCGGTCATCAGCTTAGTTGGATTTTGCCTCATAATCAACGCGTCCTGGAAAGCCACACCGGACAGCGCGCTCTACCTGGAACTCGGCGAATCGTTGGCCGGGGGGAAGGGATTCCTGTTCAACGGTGAGAGCCATACGTATGTCCCCCCGGGTTATCCGGGAATGATCGCGTTTGTTGTCAAGTTCTTCGGGAGCGGCTTTCTCCACTACCGCATTTTCATGGCGATACTGGGAGTGCTCACCGCCCTTGCCGGCTGGCTGCTGGTTGCTCGGCTGTGCGATCCGGATACCGCGTTCGTTGCGGGGGGGCTGTTCGCGATTAACCACACGCTTCTTCACAATGCCTGCTACACTGCGTCCGACGTGCCTTTCGCTCTTGTCTGTCTGGTGGGCCTCAATGCCGCGGTATCTGCGGCAGGCACGAAGAACCGCGTATTCCGGACTGTTTTGGCGGGGGTTCTTCTGAGTCTTCCCGCGCTCATACGGGTCAACGGGTGGGGCATACCGCCTGCCGCGGCAATCTTCCTTTTGGCTTCATGGAAGGACCGTTCATATGGTAATCGCGCGATATGGGTCGCGCTGTTCCTGTTATTGAGCCTGGCACCCGGATCTTTTTGGGAATGGTACAAAAGCAGTTTCCCCGGGTCGGACCAAGAAGGCTCCTATTTGACGGCGATCGGCGGGCGGGACTTGAACACCCAAGTCGACGTAATCCTCCGGTCGGCATGGGGATATGTTGCCGAGACGAGCGAAGCTCTCTCCGGTTTGACAATCAAGACGGGGTTCCTGGAACTCGTTGTTCCCGTCTTGGTCGTAATTGGGGCGGCTGCCGCCTGGTTCAATGGTGAACGTCTCTTCGTGCCGCTGACCGTGATCCAGTTCGGCGGTTTGTTACTCAGTCCTGCCGGGAACCGTTACATTATCGCTCTCTTGCCCGGGATCTACCTATTCCTCTTCCTGGGGCTCAAACGGTGCGAGCAATGGATCAAGGGGCGAATGAGTACGCGGGGCCCAACCTTGCTTCCCGCAAGGAAATTGCTCGTCGGCGTGTTCATTGCATTCGCGTTATTCAATGTGGGGCACAACATCATAACCATCGTCGGAGCCAGGTCCGCGCTGGAACGCGAGGGTGCTGAATCGGCCCGGGACCTGCCCTTCTTCGAGGCTGCCGGGTGGTTGCGCGGCAATGCTCCCGGTTCGGTGGTTCTGTCGATGCACCCGCGGGTCTTGCACTACCTGTCGGGTCTCCGGACCGTGGAGCTGGTACGATCGGGCGTCCCCGAGCATGAGGTATGGGTAAACGCCGGTGCCCAAATCCGTGGCTTGATAAAGCAGCATGACCCGGCCTTCCTCTTCACCGACGCCGAGAACCGTGGACAGTACCGCCAAGTGATGGAGGCAATCAAGCGCCTGGACATGAGGGTCCAAGAGATTAGTGAAGCAGGTTCGTCCACCCGTTTTCGCTTGTGGAGGATACTTCGAAGAGATTCCGGACATTGAATTATCACAGTACGGGGTATCGTTCATAAATCCCGAACATCCTCGATTTTGCCCGATTTGCCTTCAGTTGAAAACGGATTCCGGTGGGATGAGATCGTTGAGACCCTCAGCGTGATCGACGAAGCCCGCTTCGAAGATGAGCCGACCATTCACACCGACCCACTGACGAAATCCCGGTGACCGATGAGGTCTTATGTGCTATGATACAGAGTGGAAAATGTGCCCACGGTTTTGAGGCAATTGATTCGGGCTCCAGCGCTTTGTGAAAATAGTGAATCACTGGATTTGAAGAGATTATGCGAATGCTGCGTGTTGGGGAGCGGGAACCGGATGGTCTTCACTCTCCAATAAGGGATCGGATCTTACTGTAAAGGCTTTCTCCGTGGTGTCGTCGGTACCGGGGACGGGTTTAGCCGTCCATGGAGCACCGTGCGAGTCCGGTGCCCCACGAGATTGACTTGGTTAGCACGATCTCCCTATTTTTCTGTTAATGGGTAGACTTTACTGCTTGACAACTACATGTGTTTTTGATCAAAGAGAGTGGCATCACTGGGAACAAAACAGGATACTCCAGTTTCAGGACACAAAGCACTAGCTTTATGTCTGAACTGGATGATATAATTAGCTGAACTGGTTAGTGCTTGCACAGTCAGCCGATTTTGGGGAGTTTGGAAGGATGAGGAAGATCCTGACTGCATTGGTGCCGCTTGTCGTGACCGTGGTTCTGTTTCTGGTCCTCTTCAACAATAGTAACCATGGCCGGCTGATTCTATCGCTGCTTGTCGTGTGTAACCTGCTCTTGCTCTTTGTCTTCGCGAGATGGGCCGAGGATGCTTCCGCAGTGCGCACCAAGGCCACGGCTCTGTGTTGCGCAACAGCTCTGGTGACCCTGCTCGCGATTGAATGCTTGTTTCCCGTCTTCTTGCCCCAGGAATACGCTCAGATCAGGGAGTTGACGAAGCATCCGGCAAATCAAGATGACGCTCGGCTGTCGGGCGCTTCCATTATCTTCACAAATGAGGATCAGAGAAGGCGGACTTCGGCCCAACGTAGTCAAGACCGTGGAGATGGTTCGCAGGAATGGCACTCCCCGGGCGGCAGGTTTGCCTATTACGGGTACGAACCGAATCTTAAGACTCCTTATATTAATCTAGTCCGCTGGAATTCTCAGGGATACTATGATCACGACTATAGCTTGGAACAATCCGGAGACGTGCGCAGGATCGTCGTCATAGGGGACTCCTATGTGGAAGCCGTGCAGGTGCCGCTTTCCCGGAGTTTCCACAAACTGGTCGAGGAAGCTCTCAACGCCGGTTCCGCCCAAGCCGGAGGCACGATCACCCAGGTCGTTGCCCTGGGAAATTCCGGAACAGGGCAAGTGGAAAACCTCAAGGTCCTCCGCAATCAGGCCGTGAAGTATAGACCGCGTGCGGTGGTAGTCGGGCTCAGCAGAAACGACTTCTGCGATGACGATCCCGGTTTGAAGAGAGAACTGGTATTGGCTTCCGGAACCATTACTCCGCTCACACGACGCCTGGCAGTTCACGGGTACTATGCCTCGGCCTTTGCGGTGCGGCGCATGGATGACCTGCAGAGGAACAGAATCGGAATGTCCCCCATTCTACTCCAATGGTCGCAGCCCGACATTCCCAGAGTGGAGGCTGCGTGGGAAAGAACACTGGATAAGATTCTTGAGGCACGCGACTTCTGTGCTGCCAGGGGAATTCGGTTTCTCCTCGTGTATTTTGGCAGCGATTTGGAAGTGAAATACGCGGTGGATCCGCACGCCACCGTGGCAGGACTCAAGGCAATGGGCGGTCCCCACGCCGAGATGCGATGGGACCTCACGAAATCCATTCGGCGGGTAGATGCATTCTGCCGCGAGCACGGCATCCCCATGATTTCCCTTCTGCAGCCATTGATTGCCGCGCAACGGGAAACCGGTCAACACGTATTTGGGGACCATTTCACGATGTTCGGGCACCAGGTAGCCGCTCAAGTGCTCAGCTGCGCGCTGCACTACACCACTAAATCCGGAGTTCTTGAGGCTCGTGCACTCGGTAATTGCTCTGCACTACATTTCCGGCGGCAGCCGGCCCCGTTCGGCGTGGCGGTCTCACCCGGCCGGCGACCGATGGTGAAAGTCGTTCCTGCATCCAGTCGAGGACTTCCGCCCCGGTAATACTCGACACATCAACATGAGTTGGATGAGCCAAGACGAATTGCCCCCTATTCCGAGAAGAACGGGGGACCGCCGGCATACTACGTATGATTTTCCCCGAGGAGGTCGAATCGTTGAAACTCCATGCCATTGGTTTCGGCGCGCTTAACCTGGATGAATTCTGGGAAGTCTCCGGGGATTTTCTCACGACTCACGGCTTACAGGTGGGAGAAGAATACGTAAGAGACGAAGACTGGTTTCAGAGAGTCTATCCTTCCCTTATGAGTCAAGCGCGGATGAAGGCGATGGATCCGGGAGGTTCCGCGGCCAACGCGATGGCCGCGCTCCATCGTATGGGGTTTGACACGGGATTCTACGGAGCCACGGGTGAAGACGGAGCTCGGGACTTGCGTTTGGAGGAACTCGGGGATCGGGAAGATTTGAGAATCCGCATCACCGACCATCCCGCGGGCAGGTGTCTTGCGCTCATTGACAGAGAGGACCGGTCGAAAGACCGTTCGCTGGTGATACTTCCCAATGCAAACGATTTTGCGGGAGCCGAGCCCCCTGATCCTTCCTATTTCGGGCAAGCGCATTGGGTACATGTGACCTCTTTCGTGTCAACCTATTGCCTGGACGCTCAGATCGAGACCGCCCGCAATCTGCCCCCCACTACTCGGCTCAGTTTCGATCCCGGTGCCGTGTATTGTCGATTGGGTCTTGAACGGCTTGCCCCCATTCTGAGACCAACCGACACGCTGTTCGTAACCGAGACGGAACTGCAACTGTTAACCGGCGGGACTCGTCTCGAACCGGCCCTGGGAATTTTGTTTGAAATCGGCGTGTCCACCGTAGTGGTGAAGATGGGCGGTAATGGCATTACAGCTGCGCGCCCCACCGTGTCGATTCATCAGCCCGCCGTGAAGCCGGCAGTGATCAGGGACCGTACCGGGGCCGGCGATGTTGCTGCTGCGGGATTTCTGGCAGGCTCGCTCATGTCGCTGCCATTCAAAGACTGCCTGCATTTTGCCGCAATCTGCGCCTCCCGAAGCATAGAAGGCTACGGCAGGAGCACCTATCCCGACAGGGAACTATTGAAAGACTATCGAACAAGCAGAGGACTCGTGCCCGCCTGATACCCGCCCCGTTTTCCTCGACCAACTATTCGATTGCTTTTGACCCGAACTTCCCTACACTGTAGGAATTGTCTGGTCGTGCCCGCCTCCGAGGCGAAGCCCCGAAGTACTGAAAAAAGGCGAGGACTTTCATGATTCGGTGCGGCTCGTTAACAGCCCACAGCCATGAACGCAAGGGAGGGTAAGGATGGAGAGAACACCCCGACGGATCTTTATCAGTGACTGTGAAGGGCCGATTACCAAGAATGACAATGCAGCGGAACTGGCAGATGCCTTCATTCCCAAGGGGGATCGTTTTTTCGGCAAGATAAGCCTCTATGACGATTACCTGGCCGAGGTGGTAAGGAAGCCCGGATACAAGGCAGGCGACACGTTATGCCTCATCCTTCCTTTTTTCAAAGCCTTTGGTCTCGATGACAACAGCATGATCAAGTTTTCGCGACGTAACATCGAGATGATCCCCCAGGCCGACTGCATGTTGCGCGAGATCCTCGATGTTGTTCCCGCGTACATCGTGAGCACGAGTTACTCGCCATACATTCGCGCGGTCTGTGATGCTCTGGGATTCCCGTTCATGAATACCTATTCCACTGAGGTGAGCCTCGACAAGTACGGCCTGGCCCCCGGAGAAAAGACCCGGCTTCGAGAGTTGCACGCTCAGATCATGAATCTTCCGGATTTCTCCATACCCGCGCAGGCGTCATCGGCCGACGACCTGACCGAAGCCGACAGAGTTACCGTACAAGTATTGGACGAGATATTCTGGACCACCCTCCCCGCCATGGAAATCAGCCAAATCATCAATGACGTCAATCCCATAGGCGGTCGGGAAAAAGCAATGGCCATTGAGAGGATACGAGATGCCGAAGGCGTCGACCTGCGGGATGTCTTCTATGTGGGAGACAGCATCACCGATGTGGACGCGTTTCGCCTCGTCCGATCAGGAGGCGGAATGGCCGTCTCGTTCAACGGTAACGACTGGGCCGTAAAAGAAGCATCCTTCGCGGTCACCGCCCAAACCGCCCTTCCAATTGGTTGGCTCGCCATGTTGTTCATAAACCAGGGGACCCGCGGTTTTCAGGACCTCACGGTCAGCGAGATCTCTCCGGAAAACATTGACCGAATAACGGAGAGGAGTTGCCGGGTGAGGAAGGCCGTAAGAACGGAGAAGATCGGAAGCCTGGGGTAGAGGGCCCAAGATGGGAATCTTGGCCTGATTATTTCAGAAAGTCGTAGGAGGTGGCGAGCGCAGCGAACCGCATCGTCCGAAGACTGCCGCATTTGAGCAACCGAGCACTCAATACACATACGGCAAGAATTTCCACGTTTGTTTGCAGTATTGGTCGTAATCCGGGAACCGGTCCGCCAGGATGCGCTCCTCCTTCACCGACTTGATCAGATAGAGCAACGTGAAAGTCAGCCAGAGGGGTACGCTGAACATGCTCCCGAAAAAAAGAAGGTACCCGAGGAACATGAGGATTACACCGGTGTACATGGGATGACGGATTTGTGAATAGATGCCCGACGTCACAAGCGTTCCGCTTCTTCTCGGCGCGGCGTACACTCGGAAATTCCTTCCCAGTGCCCGGTAGCTCATCAGAGCGATTGCGAGTCCGATAAGTCCGATCGCCCCCGCCGCAACCTGCTGAACGCCGGATACGTGTATTTGCCTGAGCGCTTGTTCCAACGGCGCAACGATCAGAATGAGGGCCTGGCACAAGACATAGCCCACGGAAATCCCTTTCACGTCTTCCCCGCGGCGGTGGGGATCGCGATGGGGCCTCGTCAGGCTGAAAGGCCCTTCACTTCGTCGGCCTCTTTCGAGGAGAACGAGGTAGAGAATCCCCCAGTTCAGGTTGTAGACCGTCTCGAACCCGAGTTTCCGAAGCAACACCGCGACGGTTGGGGAACGGTGCCCGGAAAAGCATGTCACCAGGACTGGGTGGTCCTTGGGTTTGTCGCGTGCAGCGTCGATGACTCCGGCGCCCCACGGAAAGCTTTCGGCTCCTTGCAGCCTGTTCCAATAGAACTCGGGCTTTGTACGAACGTCGACGATCCACGTGTCGTCGGGAAGACTCTTGAGCTTCCACGGGGCAAGGGGGCGAGCCCCGGCCGCAACGGTAATGATCTCCGTGCCCAGGATCAGATGGAGCAAGAGAAAGAACGTTCCCGTGCCGGGCCCTTCAAGGCCGTTCATAAGATGTTCCCGCCGCACCCGTCGGACTATTACTATGGTTTGCAGCACGTAAAAGCAGGCCGCTACGCCCGAAATGAACCACGCCGGCGTACTTCCCGTGAGAATACACAGTGCGACCAGCCCAAACACAAACGCGGTGGTCAGGGGATGAATGATCTGAATCGCGTGGACCTGTGAAAACAGGTGCCCGTCACGAGTAATCGAGGGAATGAAGACGAAATAACAGATGAGGCTCCCAACAGATACCGCAAAAAGGAATATCCCCGGTACGACAAGTGCGATGACGCATGCCAGTTCCGCTGTGGTCAACTGCCGAGCGAGGAAGCCCGTATCAATTCCGGCTGCAACTACTCCGCAAGCAGCGGCCACATAGAAGAAAATCGTCGGCAGACGGCTCTGCTCAAGCCTTTCCGGAAGCGTACCCGCGTCATCGACTACTCTGGGGAAAATGGTAATCGCCCTCCCAAAATATTCGTTTCGGAATACAAAGCCATTACCCGAAAAAACCGCGGGTTTCAACCCAAGACACATGGTTTCGTGCCCCGGGACGCTCTTTTGTATCTCGTGCTCCCCTATTTTCCAGGCGACTACCGGTTCCGCATGCGTCTCAATTTCTTCAGCAGTCTCTTTCGAGCCGCCATTGCCTTTCTCTTGCGCTTGACGCTCGGTTTTTCGTATGCCCGTCGTTTCTTGGTCTCGGTAAGCACGCCCGATTTCTGAACTTGCTTCTTGAATCTTCTCAACGCGTTTTCAAACGGTTCATCTTCTTTCACATAGACTCCCGGCATAGAGGTCTCCTTTCTTGTTCGGGAAATTGCGAAGACGCTAATCCTTCATGCGGCACTGCGACCGGTAACGGAACCTCGTGCGCACTCCCCCCAGGCGTTTCCGGGTCGCACGTGTCTTCTCGTTTCAATATGATTGACGATACTGCCCCGTTCCGGGGCTTTCCATTGCTTGAGGACGTAATCTTTATCGGTAGCGTATCGTGGCTGGAAGTATCAGATCCCTTCTACAGGACGTCTCATGCAGGTAAACCTGTCATTTCCAAGGAAACGCCCCTCGAATTCGTGCCCGGGTTGCGCGCTTTCCGCGCGTGTTAACCGGACATACTCTAAACATTAAAAATAAACCACGTGAGTCCGCCCGTCAACAGAAATCCGTTGGGGCGCGTAACCATTCCGGGGGATGAATCCCCCGGCTACATTCCTGTGTGCTTTCAGCACAGTAGGTACTCCGATTCATACGTTCGACGACGCATTGCCCCTTCGTTACCATTTTCAGCCCCCTAAAACGAGAAATCTCCGGGGACGGAGGTCCGGGCTAAGAAAGACCTTCATGAAGCTCACTCTTGAACGTGGGGCGGGCGTCCCTGCCCGTCATCTTCTCGGTAGGGCGCTACAGCGTACGAAGCACGACCCCGCTTCCGCGGGGTCAGGCCGGCAAGATGCCGGTCCTACTATCGTTTTCTCGTTCCCAGGCTCCTGCCTGGAAATGCCTGTGAGATTGTGGGGCAGATCTTCTCCGGGCTCACCTTGAGCGAAGCCAAACAGGAGGTGAACCAAGAGAAGATCCGACCCCACCGCCCCACTCACCCTGCTTTGGACTGCCGCGCTATCTCCGCCTGCACTTCCCTGTCTTGAAAGTACTCCGGGTCCTCAAGATAGCGGGTGAGCGTCTCCCATTCGGTCTTGTTTATGACACCTTCCAGCAGCGGCAGGCCGACCGTCTTGAATGGGATGAGGCTCAAGAGATTCACTCCCGCGCGTTGAGCGGCTTCCCGCCCCCCTTGCTCCCTGTCAAGCACCACCAGTACGGTTCGGCACTCCACATTTTCCAGGCCTCTTCGCGCGACTTCATGCTTTACCTGCTCCAGCGCGATCTCTTTGCTGTCGAACCGGGTCACGAGATCGTCCACCAGTGCGATTCTCTCTCCGGATGCCACGTCCCCTTCAAGCAGTGCGTGCTCTCCGTACGAGGATATGGCCTTCCGGAAAGCTTCCACGGATTTCACGTTCTCCATCTTACGCGTGAAGCCCGCGGAGATGCCGCAGGCAATAGACATGCCTGAAGCGATGGGGACCCCGGCCATGGCGATTCCGATGACTTTCATGATGTCCGGAGATTCTTCGCTCAACAGTCTGCACAGGGCATTACAAACTCTGCGGAAAACCTCCGGGTATGAAACAAGGGGTCTCAGCTGAATGTACAGGGGGCTGTACAAGCCGGAAATCAGAGTCCAGCCTTCGGGTTTGTCCCGGTAGAAGGTCCGAATCATTCTGTTCTTGTACAGGAGCGACACTATCTCCCCGGCAACGCTATTCTTCTCTTCGGTCCATGTCATGTTCTCGGTTCTCCTCACCGCCGATCATTCCTCACGCTCGGTCGAGCGCACGGACTGATGAATTGCTTCTCCCGTAGTCTCATCACAAGTGCCGCCTAAAGGCTAAACGGTCAGCCAAAACCGGTCAAGGACTTAGTGCTCCTTGGCGTAAGCGCGGTTACGTATTTGGGGAGACCCTTCGCAGCCGGCCTCGGCCGTGGTAGGATCCCGTGAGACGGGCATCTTGCCCGTCGACAGGCGGGGAGGCTTGCGCTGCCAATGCACCGAGAGCCTACGCGCAGACGGCATCGTACTTGTGCAACCGAGCACTTAGCGAGCAGTGGGCCTTCTCTTTTGACCCCGATCCTGCTTGATGCCTCGGGGTCATGGTGGTCAATTCTTTCTTGCCGGCTGTGGACGCGGTTCGTTGACTAACAGGGTGATCTGTTGTAAACGTATACACCTTAACCTCAAATAACCCTAACGTTGGCAGGTATTTTATGCTCACCGGCAAGAATATTCTTATCATCGGCGCGCGAGCCGGCGGATACGGAGCTTCTATAGCTCAAGCAGCTTCAAGGGCGGGTGCAAAAGTCTTCGGCACCACGTTGATTCCGGACGATCAACGCGAACAGGCCTTTTTTGCTGAGATCGACACCACCCTCATCGATGTGCCGCTTCGTTTCGACATCGACAAACGGGATCGAGTCTTTGAAGCCTTCTCCGCCATCGAAGACCGGCTGAAGGCTCACGGCGTATCCAAGCTGGACTCGGTAATCCATACGGTAGCCGGCGGCTTTCCTCGCCAACCCTCGGTCATGAAATCGGTAGGCGATATTCTCAAGGGAAAAGAGACCTTTTTCGACATGGCCACCGCTGTGAAGAGAAACGTCTACTACGTCAATGCCGGCTCCTTCGAGGACACATTAAAGGCACTCCCCAATCTGACCGATGACACGACCCGGTACCTCGCCCTGACCTATCGCGGCGAGCTGCCGTACTTCATTTCCCACACCAAGAAGAATCTCGAGACCATCGCATTCAGGGCGGCCCAAAGCGGCAAGAATACAATTATCGCGGCTCTTCCCGAAGCCTGGACACAATCTTCACAATTCTTCACCGGAATCGAGATTGCCGTGCTCCAGAACTACCTCAGGCACCTCAAGGGCAAAACCTCGATTTCGGAAGAGCTGGCCGGGAGCTTTTCCGCAATGGAAGAATCGCTCAACCAGGTGGAAGGCCTTGACCGGCTGGTTGAAGAGCTGCAGGAGTTCTTCGAAAAGGACTGGTCGGGAATCAGCCACGCCTCAGACCTCGCAGAACTCTCCCGGGTCGTTCGCGGACTTTTCGCTCACTTGCGCCATGAAGGAACGTTTCCAATCCTTAGACGATCCGTTGAAATCATATCGGACTTTGTCCGTGAGGCTTCAGGCGTCATTGTCGTCAGGGAGTTTGTTGCCGGTCGTCGATATCAGGCCGGTGATGTGCGTCAGGTGCACTACCCGGATCTCATTGGCCCGGGACCCATTCAGAAGGCTAGGCCGCGCGAAAAACCGGCGATAAAACCCGTAGTCGGTCGCGTGTGGCTGGAATTCGACAGGAACGAAATTCGCAAAACCCTCAGCATGTACGGGGAGAATTTCCTCTTCGTGGACAAGGTCGTAGCGGAGGCAGGCGAGGTAGCGGACGGAAAGATGGGGTTCGGCCGGTACACCGTTCCCACGCCGGAAGAAAATCCGATTCTCAGAGACCACTTTGTGGGACTGCCCTTGTTCGGCGGACACCTTCAGATGGAGGCGGTTGCCCAGTTCGGCACCTTTATGATGCTGAAGGCTCTCGAGGGGCGCAAATTGTTCCCCATATTGACCGGAACCGAGTTTCCCGATCTCAACACCATGGCACCGCCGGGGGAGACCTTGAGCATGGTGGGAGTAATAAGAATCAGTGACAAGAGGAACCTCGTGCTTGAGGCATTTATCGAGAATCGCTACGCTCGGTCCAAGGGATTAATTCGCGGCATGATTCTCAATGAGCGCGTAATTCGCAAGATGCTGGGGTCATTTGTTTCGGTTAACCGGAACAGAGGTTGATCGCTCGCCCTAGCTGCGGCTCCGTACATACGATCAGTGATCTCGGGTAGGTGGAGATCACTCAGGAATAGTGGCGTGTCATGAACTCATCCCGTTGGGACATGAGCAAGACCGAATCCAAGCTTCTCCAGCTCGAAGCGGTTCTCAAAGGCGCCGGCAACCAACCCGTCCTGATACTCTGTCATAACAACCCCGACCCGGACACCATAGCAAGTGGGTATGGACTGAGCTTCTTACTCAACAAAAAATTCGGAATCCGTTCCGTACTGGGGTACGGCGGCGTGGTCACCCGGGCGGAAAACAAGGCAATGATCCAACGGC
Organism: Desulfomonilaceae bacterium; assembly: GCA_963675835.2. GTDB lineage: Bacteria > Desulfobacterota > Desulfomonilia > Desulfomonilales > Desulfomonilaceae > JAVHLK01. Next base: position 1,405,678 of record CAXXIU010000021.1, on the reverse strand, counting down.
TAAGAATCAAAATGACACAGTTGCCTCGAATCGTGCTCTCAAACTACTTCGGTATCGCGGCCGTGGACTCCCAGCCGGGCACGGGGAACAACCTGCTCGAATCGAGAGGCGCCCTGCCTCTTATCGTCATCGATCATCATCCCCTGCGGAAACTTTCACGCAAAGCGCAATTTTACGATGTTCGCCCTGCCTACGGTGCAACTTCCACGATAATCACCGAGTATCTCGCGGCATCCGGCATTACCCCCACACGCCGGGTGGCCAACGCGCTCCTTTACGGCCTCAAGACCGACACGCATTCCTTGGTACGAGCCACATCATTACAAGATCTGAACGCGTTCAATTTCCTCTCGCCTCTCACCAACCCCCGCGTCATGGGATCCATTGAGACGCCTCCGCTGGCTGCAGAGTACTTCGACGATTATCACCGCGGTCTGGCGCACACGTTGCTGTATCGCGACGTAGCGGTCTCCTATCTGGGGGCGATCCACTCCGAGTCCATAATTCCCGAACTGGCAGACCTCCTGCTGCGCATTGACGGGGTCAGTTGGTCCCTGTGCATGGGAGAACTGGACGATTTGATGATTTTGTCGTTGCGGTCGACTTCCAGGAAATACCGGGCCGGCACCGTAATCCGGCGACTCGTGGGCAAATCAGGTTCCGCCGGCGGGCATAAGGAAATGGCCGGCGGGCAGGTTCCCCTGTCGGGGATGAGCGTTGCGGATAAAGAAAAGCTTCGGAAAAGGCTCGTTGCCCGGTTTCTCAAATTGATCGATCACCAAAACTGCGTTCCCAAACGGCTCGTCAATGCCGATGCCTCGGAAGACTGTGCGGAAGAGCCGCAGCGGCATTGAGGCTTAAGTGAGCAGCCAGGTGATGACATGCGGCAATGATTCTCGCAACCAAGCAGCCGCGGTTCCACTGAGGTTGGGCAGAATGTTGAAGTAAGGATCCTTGAAAACATGGTTGGCACTATGGACCGCGTTTTTCTCGAAGAGGTAACCCGGGTTATTGTGGAACAGTTCAATCCCCTCAGAATCATTCTGTCTGTTCGGAAGCAGGGCAAGAGGCGAGGAAACTGCTGAGAGTGACCTCGATTTGTTTGTAGAAATGGAAACCGATCTCTCTGTACCGGAACGGGCCGTCCAAATCAGCTCGGCTTTCGGTTTACGGCGATGGTCCCTGGATCTCGTGGTCTACACCCCGGCCGAGGTCGAGAAGCTGAGAGAGCTTCGAGCAACACTGCTATCGATGATCGAATCGGAGGGCAAAGTCCTCTATGAACGCTCCTGAAGCTAATTACAGATCCTGGCCTCGAAAAGCTCGGAATGATTTGCTCAATATTGAAAACAACCTCCAGGCTGAAAACGTGCCCTGGGACACCATTTGCTTCCATGCTCAACAGGCTGCTGAGAAGCTTCTCAAGGCCTTCCTTGTCTATCATGAGAGAATGCCCGCGAGGACACTCACGATTTGGTAGTGCTACCGACAGTCTGCCAGGAGATTGATCCCAATTTGGGCGTAAGGGTAACGGATTGTCAACGGCTAACCTACTACGCGGTTGGATCCCGCCGGCCGGACGATTTGTTTGAACCGACCAAGGATGAGGCGTTGGCTATGGCGGCTGCAGCCAATCGAGTTCGCGAAGAAATCGAAGCCCGGTTGCCGTGACTGGTGTGGCCCTTCGATCCCGGAATCCCGAGCAGTTCTTCTGACGGAAAACTAACCCCCCGCCTCGAGTCGAACACGTGGTATACTCCGACCCGCAAGCGAACTGCACCGCCACCGAAGGGGGCCTGAGATGAGTGACTCCTCAGGACGAAACGAGGGACCGAAAAGCAAACGCTCTGCCGATCCGACCATCGTGGGTGGGAGACCCTTGGAGAAGGGCCGTCAACTCAGCGGCATACCCCGCGGGATTGAGGTGCTCGTCAAGAAGGCGTCGGTAGACCCGGAATTCAGGGAGTTGTTGCTTGAACACCGGACTCGGGCAGCGGAGGAAATCGGCTTGGGTCTCTCGCCGGCCGAACGCACGATGCTCGATGCGGTCCCGAAATCCCAGATCGAACGGATCATCGAGAACACATCCGTCCCCGACGAACATCGCCGAGTCTTTCTGGGCAAGATCGGGACGGCAATGGTGGGACTACTTGGTATCGGGCTTGTGTCTTGCAGTACCGGGATAAGGCCCGATCTTCCTGTTCCTCACGGAACGAGACCTGAGATGCCACGCGAGCCGCAACCTCCCGCGCAGAAAGAGCCTGTCCGTAAACCCGTCAACACCGCGCGTGTTAAGCCCAAGGATGAGAGAATGCGGGTCAAAGTCGCCATAAGGGGAATAAATGCGCTCACCGTGACGGTAGCGTACGACTGTCCCTTTGACCAAGCCAAAGTCGAACTCGCTTTTCGAGGGAATGAAGACTCGGCAGGGAGTCAAGTGACTTGTGAGCCTGCTGAGAAGGAAGTCTCCAAGGGCATGGGTACGGTGACGTTCTCGGCAACCGCGACCAAAGTGTCGACCAACCGGATTCTTGCAGGACTCCTCTGCACCACGGAGAAATGCGAGCAGGCGTCGGCGGAAGACTTTCGGAACATGTCGAACCTCGAACCCGGGGAATACCGGGCCGGGTCCTGTCTTCTCTGCAGGGTGGTGGATTATCACAAGGTTTGGCCTGTCTGAGGAATGCGAACTATGGCGGCGGATATCACATTGGTTAACTTGAATATGCTCTTGGTACGCTACGGCGAAGAGCAAGACCGGGAACGCCATGTCCCCCTCGGCTGCCTTTACCTGACCAGAGCGTTCGAGGACGCAGGCTTTTCCGTTGATTTCCGCGACTACCAGCTGTGTGAAGCGGACGATCCATTTGAAACGGATACCTTTCTCGATTTTCTCGATGATCCGGCACCGCTCATCGGGCTCTCGTGCATGGCCAATCTTCTGCCGTTCACCATTCTGGCCTCGGAAGCGCTGAAGGCCCGGTACCCGGACCGGACCGTCATTCTGGGCGGTGTAGGGCCCAAGGCAGTTGAGCACAAGATCTTGTCACGTTTTCCATGGATCGACATCATTTGCCGGGGCGAAGGTGAACTTACCGGACCGGAACTTCTGCGCGCGTTGAAGCATGGCGAAGATCCGGCAGCCGTCGCAGGCATCTCCTTTCGGCAAAATGGGCACATCCGGCATACTCCGGAGCGAGACCGGATCGGCGACATCGACACTATCCCGCTCCCGCTCTACGAGCGGGTGGACCTGGAACGCTACGAGGGCTACGGCATGATGACCAGTCGAGGGTGTCCCTATCAGTGCACTTTTTGCTCCGTGGCTCCCATATGGAATCACCAAAGCTTCTCTCGCAGTACCCGGAGCATCGTCGAGGAGATGAAGCTTCTCAACGGCGAGGCCGGTGTGGAACTGTTTCTGTTTCAGGACGAGTTCTTTGTTTCCGGCAAACGGCACGTGCTCGATTTCTGCGACGAGCTTAACCGGTCGGGCCTCGATGTGAAATGGAAGGCATTCGGTCGCGTCAACCTCACCGACGAGGTCATGATGCGTGCAATGGCTGATTGCGGTTGCCTTGAGCTTCGCTTCGGGATCGAGTCGGGATCGGAGGAGGTGTTACGGAGAATCAAGAAGGGGTTCACGTCTACCGAATCGGTCGAGATCGTCTCAAAGGCGGTAGAGATCCTGCCCCGCGTTGACGCTTTCTACATCTGGGGATTCCCCTTTGAAACCATGGACGACTTCAACCAGTCCTTATTTCAGATGATCTCCTTTCGGATGATGGGCGCACGGATATTGCCCAGCCTGTTGTCTCTGCTCCCGCAGACCGAGATCTATCGCGAACTCACTGCGGAGACGGAACTGGAGTTCTGCCCATACTTGCTTCCCGAGTTCATCTTCACCGGCCACGAAGTGCTCAGAGGGGCTACCGTGGAACTTCCGGAAAAACACGGGAAGTATTTCGACCTGGTCGGCGCAAACCCCGACATCTTCCCCGGCTTCTTTCTGGCGGATGTGGAAGGCAATGTTCTACCCAAGCTCGATATGCTGCGCGAATTCGGCTTCTATCCACAGTTGGAAGAGCAGACACCCGAGGAACCGAGCACCGAGAGTTGCGGGGCACACTCCCCGCGGGTAGCCGCGCAGACCCCGGCAACACGGGTGTGATAAAGTAGCGGAACCGGGTGTTTCCTTCCCGAACCGGATGTCGGACCATCAAACCGCAAGGGGTTTATCAGACATGATTGCAACCGGTTTCGTGTCGGCCCCCCACCTACGCAAGAGTTCCACCGACTCGGCGCAACCCGACGCGACGGCTTCCACGAAAGGCGTCGTCCCATAGCAATTGGGCGTGTTGACGTCGGCACCTCGCTCAAGGAGTATACGTATCACCTCCGGTTTGCCCGAGATACACGCGGCAAGAAGAGGCGTGGTGCCGTGACTGCTCTCCGCGTGCACATCGCCCCCCCTCTCAACGAGCATTATCACCAAATCCTTGTCACCGGCCATACATGCTTCCATGAGCGCGGTGCGTCCGTCGTTGTCCCGCATGTCCACACGGGCTCCGTAATCCAACAGATCTCTCGCTATTTCGGCCTGACCCGCGAGGCACGCGACCATGAGAGCGGTGGAACCCAAGACACTTTCGCGTTCATTGGGTGGGACCCCAAGCTCCAGGAGTATCCGGACCCTCATTTGGTCCCCCTCTAATGAAGCCTTTATCAGCTCTTCAGCCGCCAGCCTCTGAGCCGCCTTTCTGCAACTCACCGGTTTTGCCTCAGGGATCATGCGCGGGACGATCCTCAACGCCTCCGGTATTCCGGCCTGTGCCTCAAAGATCGAGTTATGCATCTTCGTTCACCCCTCATTCTGCATACCACTCTCCTCCTATCCTAGGCATGGAACACTGGAAATTCGTTAGAATTTTGAGAGATTGCCGCTAATCCGACAACCGTGCCTTTGTCGAAGCCAAAGATCTCCGGGCACGGAGGCCCGGGCTACGGAAGACCACATTGAGACCCATTCTTAAACGTGGGATGGACATCGGGAGACTGTCTCGGAACCGTCGGATCGAAGTGAATCCCGCGCTGAAGGCGGGATTGCCCTACAGATTACGAGCCGTTGACCATCTCAGGCGTAAGGAGTTGCTGACAACCGACACTGAACTCAAGGCCATGGCAGCCGCGGCGAACACCGGGTTGAGCAGGATCCCGAAAAATGGGTAAAGCACCCCGGCCGCGATGGGAATTCCCAGGCTATTGTAGAAAAACGCCCAGAAGAGATTCTGCTTGATCACTTTCATGGTCTGGAACGACAGCCGGATCGCGGAGGGGACAAGCATTAGATCACTCTTGATCAGGGTCACGTCGGCCGCTTCGATGGCCACATCCGTGCCCGCACCGATTGCAATGCCGATATCCGCTGCGGTCAGGGCCGGTGCGTCATTTATCCCGTCGCCCACCATGGCCGTGACCCGGTCCGCATCCTGTAGTCTCCGGATTTCATCGGCCTTGTCCTTGGGCAGCACCTCCGCAAGGACGCGATCTATCCCCAACTCGCCGGCTATCGCTTGAGCAGTCTTCTCGTTGTCGCCGGTGATCATGATTACCTGCAATCCCATGCGTTTCAACGCGTCCACAGCCTCTCGCGCCGAGTCCCTCGGTACGTCCGATAGTCCAATGACCCCAAGGACCCTCCCCTCCCGGGCAACGAAGACAGTGGTCTTGCCTTGCTCGGAGAGCCGTTGGGCATGATCTTCGGCACCATCGAGCACCATGCCTTCCCGTTGCATGAGAAGCAGATTGCCCAAGAGCACGCTCTTGCCGGAAATGGTCCCGCGCACCCCCAGCCCGGAAATGGCCTCAAAGTTTTCCACGGGAAGCGGCGCTATCCCATCGGCTCGGCATTTCCCGACTATGGCTTGAGCCAAGGGATGCTCCGAGACTGCTTCAATGGATGCCGCTATCTCAAGAAGCGTCTTCTCATCGGAGGCTTCCCCGTTCACCACATCCGTCACTTGGGGCTCACCGCGCGTCAGCGTACCGGTCTTGTCGAACACCACGGTGTTGAGCTTATAGGCCTTTTCCAGGCTCTCACCACCCTTGATCAGGATCCCCTTTTCGGCTCCGACACCCGTACCGACCATCACCGCTGTCGGAGTTGCCAGTCCCATGGCACACGGGCAGGCAATTATGAGCACCGAGACGAAATTCAGCAGCGCCCGGCTGAAAACGGGGTCTGGGACCAGGAAGTACCAAACCAGAAACGTAACGACCGCGATACTCATGACGACCGGCACAAATATGGATGCAACCCTGTCCGCGACGCGCTGGATGGGCGCCTTTGAGCCCTGGGCCTCTTCCACGAGTCTAATGATCTGTGCCAAAGCCGTCTCCGCACCGACCTTTGCGGCTCGGAACGTGAAGGTCCCGCTCTTGTTCATCGTCGCGCCGAATACCTCGCTGCCCGCCTCCTTGCCTACCGGGATACTCTCCCCGGTCAGCATGGATTCATCTACGGCCGAGACGCCCGACACGACCACCCCGTCCGTCGGGATTTTCTCCCCCGGCCTCACGAGGATGACATCGCCGACGGAAACCAGCTCAATGGGAATGTCCGATTCCCGTCCATCCTCACCGATCACTCGCGCCGTCTTGGGCTTGAGTTCCATTAAACGTTTGATCGCGCTGGAAGTTTTGTCCTTTGCGCGGGCTTCGAGTAATCGACCGAGCAGGATGAGCGTGACGATCATCGCCGCGCCGTCGAAATAGACGTGGGGAGCCACCCCGGCGGATGCGAAGAATCCGGGGAACACCATGACCGCAGTCGAGTACAGGTAAGCGGAAAGGGACCCGACGGCCACCAAGGTATTCATGTCCGAGGTCTTCTGACGGGCCGCTTTATAAGCCCCAATGAGAAAGCGGTTGCCAACCCACAACACCACCGGAGTGGCCATGATGAAGAGGAGAGGCAAGAGGAAGTGCTCGGGAATCGCTCGGACAAAGGGGAATAGGTCAGGCATGGAGCCCACGTGGATGATAATACTGAGCACAATGCCTACGGCCAGTTTGATCTTGAGGTCCCGGAGTTCCGCTTTGCGGGCTTCTTCAAGGGGATCTTCCCGGGTTTCACCGCGCACGCCGAGAAACTGGTAACCCGCCTCGTCCAACGCGTTTTTCAAATCCGGTAACGCAGTTACCGCAGGATCATACGAGACCATGGCCTTTGATGTGGCAAGATTGACCGAAGCTTCCCCAACCCCGGCCACGGATTTCAAGGTATTCTCAACCCTGCGAACGCACGCCGCGCAATTCATGCCCCCGACCGATATGACGGTCGTTTGGGGTCCTGCAGATGCGCTCGGCTCGGTTTCAATAACTTCGTAACCAAGGTCGTTCACTTTTGCCTTGATTTCCTCGCTGTTGACCGCGTCGGGATCGTATTCGACCACCGCCTTTTCCGTCGCAAGATTAACGGAAGCCGTACTTACCCCGTCGAGAGAGATGATGCCCTGTTCCACGCGGCGGACGCACGCCGCGCAACTCATTCCGTGTATTTGAATCGTGTCTTTAGCCAATTTCATAACCGGCCTTTTCTATTTCTTTGTGAACGGATGCCAAACTCACTGACGGATCGTGCTCTACAACGGCCTGTCCCTTGTCCAGGTCCACGTTCACGTCGGTCACGCCCGGAAGTCCGTTCAATGCTTTAGCTACGGCGTTTACACAATGGTTGCACGACATACCCTTTATCGTTACGATACTGGTCATAATGTATATCCTTATCTTCGCGTGGGGAAGCGTCTCGCCTATTCGAGGTTCACGGGGAATCGGGCGGGACGCGGGTTTGTCCTACCAATGCCGGGGATGCGTTGCCTAAATCATCACTTCGCGTACGCATAAGCAGTTCCTTTGTCTTCCTTGGCGTGAATACGGTGACGTATTCTCGGTGACACTCTGCGGTCACCCTCGGCCTCGGTAGGGTCCCGGCGCTGCCGGGCCATGGTCGGATAAGGTTACCGGCACGGAGGCCGGCGCTACCAATGCAGGCAGAGCTTACCCGTATACAGAACTGTAATTGCGCAACGCATTCCTTAGCCCAACCGTCGCTTCCAGAAAGCCAGGACTCCGTCACGGCCGAACAACAGTTGAACCAGTTCCCATCCGTCCAAGCCGCGCTCGTTCATCAGGTCCACCAGTGCCTGGGGCTCGTCCGCGGGAATCTCTTCGATTCCGCAATCGCCCTGTTCGGAGCAGAAGTACACCACCCGACCAAAGCTATCCGCGGAATGCCGCGTTATTTCATATTCGAACCGATCCATAGTCACTCCTTATAGATCTTATCGATCTAAAGGATAATACCCGATCCGGATGTTTTCAAGAGGACGTCGTCTGCAGAGGTGAGAACGGTGTGGGATACTTAACAAAAATGACTACATGAGGCCGGCTGTTGGTCTGAGCATGCGTGTCTGCCCCAATTGGGCCGTGCCGGGGAACCGCAATACCGCGTAGTCTGCTCTACCAAGCAATACTAGTAAGCCTCCCCTGCCCTCATTTGTCAAGGGGGCCGCCTAAACCCGGCTCCTAAAATTCTTGTTGCCCCAGGGCACGTTTTTGCGTATTTAGTTCCGTCTTCCCGGCGTAGGCCGGGAACCGGTCCTGTTTTCTTGGACCTCGGCCTGCGCCAAACGGTCATACCCGCTCGTCCCTCAAACGGCCCAATGATGTGAGATGGGCCTTCTCCTCATCGGCGATGCGGAGCAGCATCTCACCGGTTTTCTCATTCTCCGCCTTCCTTGAGAAGCGTAAGTACAGATCCAAGGCCTGGGTCTCCAACATCATGGCAATATCGAGCACTGATTGAACGGAAGTGAGAAATCGCTCATTCCGGCTGAGGAACTCATCAAGCCCGAAACCTCCCTCCATAACCTTGGATGCCTCCGATGCCTCGAATTCTTCACGGCTTACCTGTGCCGACTCCACGGCATTGTACAGATCGACGAGATACTGCTTATGCTTGTCCTCAATGGATGCAAGCTTCTCCAGAAGACCGGCAAGCTCCTTATCTTGAGTCCGATCCTTTACGACTCGATAAAATTCCCCAAGGCCGTCCTCCATGCCGTACGCGAGCCGAATGATTTCAACCGGGGGCTCGTCTCCTCGCACCATGTCCAGATTCAGCCCGACAGGACCCTCGGCCTTGCCGCCCTCCCAGGCTTTTATCCCTCCCGAGAGATTGTAGACCTCCTCGAAGCCTTCACCGGAGAGCATTTGAGCGGCAACTCGGCTCCTTCCTCCAATCGCGCAATAGACGATGACCGGTTTGTTCTTGTCCAATTCGTCGTAGGAATCGGTTAGCTTCGGCAATGGAACCAGCTTCGCACCGGGAATATGTTCCTGCTCGTACTCACCCGGTTGCCTGACGTCGAGCAGTGTAAAGGTGCCCTCCTTGTGGTCTTTCATGAAGCCCCGCGCTTCTTCGGCGTCCATTGACTTTGCGGGCGTAAAAAGCCGCTTTACCTTCTCAAACATCGTAGGGACCTCCTATCCGTGGTATTTCTTCACCGGACCCACCGCCGTCAGGTATAACAACTTGCTCTCATTATTTAAACCGAGAAGGCGGCCGGCCTCATCGTCATAGTATGCTCCGATGCCGCAACATCCCAATTTCATCGCAGTTGCGCTCAGGTAAAGTCTCTGACCGAGTCTGCCGGCGGTCATCATTGCATAGCGATATCCTCGCGGTCCGTATGAACTTTCCACGGCATCAAGATTGCTCAGAAAAAGAAAGTGGACGGCACAATTTGCCAACCACCCTTGATCGAGGCAAATGTGCGTCATCGCATCCACCCTGGAGCCGCCGGCCGCAGGGCTTATCGTTTCCCGTTCCCTGTGGAGCACATAGAAGCCCGGAGCCAATCCCTCCACGTTGTTCGCGAGGAACCCGATACACACCGAATCTTCTGCAGCGGGTTCATATACGGTATTGTTCAAAGGCTTCGCGCAGAGCATGGTAAGCAGGGCCGACAGGTGATCCGCGGACATCTCCGTGCGGACGAAGTTTCGCATTGAACGGCGTTTGAGCACGGCCTCCGGGTAGCCGACTTCGCCGGGCATTGTATCGGGCCGCAAAAACGGTCGTTCTTCCCCAAGATCCGGTCCGAGCAGGCCTGTCATCTCGACGCCGGCACGAGGGCCGTCCTTGATTCCCGAGGTTCTTGCATGAGCCTGCTGAATGAGCGGGTAGTCGATTTCTCTCGACGCGACTCGGCTGAACGGCGCAAGATCCATTTGAGGCTCGCGCAGCCCCTCGCCGGTCATTTTTCCGCTCGGTTTGCCCCAGACGGGCACGACAGCGAGGGATACCTCCCGTGTAGTGTCCAGTCCCAACACTCGATTGACCGGGTCGTCGTCAAAGTCACAGCAGACCGTGAACCGGGCCCGCTTGGATCGAACCGCCAGAGCCAGATTCTCAGTCAGATGCCCCGTATCCAGCAGGGCATAGCGATATGCCCTGTCCCGATATTTCCAGGAGCTCCGAAAGAAAATCGCCGTAAGCAGAAACATGAGGACCGGAGCAGGAGTACTGTCGATCTTGACGGCCGGGCTCAAGTCCGCAAGGGCATTCCCCGTCCTGAGGAGACTGAGGTTTTGGCCGGCAACGTCGTGGTGGTACAAACCATCTTCCAAGCCGGGAACGTCAAATGCTGCGACATAGAGTTCAAAAGGATAGAGAGCGCCGGCGGACGCGACGCTGCGGTAATGGAAGTATGCCCCGCCGTACCGGGCCTTGGCGGTGACGGCGTGGGTCAAGTGAAGAATCCCGGCCAGCGTGTTCACATCGATTTCGATGTCCGGATCGGACTTCCAGACCTCTCCCGCCAAATCCGACAGGCTGCACTGAAGACCGTGCGGTTGTTGAGGCAACGGCACGCCGTCAAAGCCGGGATACGCTTTGAAAGCCTGGGGTTGATTTCCCCAGTCCAGGAAATGCCCCGTCATTTGGCGACGATCATAGCCGGTACCTTCGTGGTATGCCCGGGCCGTGTCGATCATGATCTTTCTCCGTAACCGTGCTCGTCATCCCCCCCACGGCATCTCGGCATAGACTGCGGACAGCTTGTCTCGATACTCACGGAAGAACTTCTCATGCTCCTTTTCCCAGTCGGACAGCATGGTCAACGCCTGTGATGCTTTCCCTTCGGTGAGTTCGGCCATCTTACCGTAGTATTCGCTGAGGTCTTTTTCAATGAGCCACGCAGTGTTGAAGATCGTCACGTCCGGAATCATGGAACCATCCACGCATTGCTGAAGAAACTCCGATTTGGCACGTTCGTCGAAATAATTGGTCGGCTCCATGGCCACGTTCCGGGCCTCGTCGACGTTGACGTCCCGCCCTTCCTTCAGATCGTCGAGAATGCGGGTGATAAATGCAACGTGCTTTTCCTCTTCTTCGATGAGTCGCTTGAAAGCCGTTACAGCAGCCCCTACACCCATGCGTTCCAACGAGTTCCGGAAAAAGTTCAAACCGGTCTGTTCCTGATTGAGCGCGTATTCGAAGATCTTTATGACTTTCTGGTTTTTCTGCATCATTCCTCCCTCATTCATAAGAAAGACCTCCGACCAGCGACCGCGGTCGGGTACTCGATGGGGGGGCTTGGGGGGGAGATGGTCTCCCCCCCAATTATGGCGCATGGTGCGCTCTTCGTACCCAATCTCCGAGGCGAAGCCCCGGAGTGGCCAACAGTGCTGAGGGCTTTCATGATTCGTTGCGGCTTGTTGACAGATCCAAGCCATGAAGGTCCATATATGGCATTTGCCACAGTGTTGGTCCGGAATTCGGGAATGTCGCCCGCTCCTTGGCAAATCCCCTCAGGGCGGGTTTTAAACCCGCCCCTGACGGGATTCATGGGGATTTCTCGTTCAGAACTTTGGAAGCGAACTTGAAATAACGGTCGTCTCTTATTGACTATCGCTATACGATAACAGCCGTAAGCAGACCATTAAGAATATATGGCGTAATGCTCTTGCGTCAAGACTGCTTATGCACGTCCCCGGCAGTATCCTCCTTCGTCACTGAACCGGACTCTCGGGATGGTGTGGCCTTCCCCAAGTACTCCGGCAGTTCAAGTCCTACCATCTTGGCCAGGTCGTGCATCGGCGGAAGCATGCTCATGAATCGACCGCCCAGGTTGGACAGTCCGCCCCCGTTCCCCCCGTCCCACACGATCACCTTCTCGATGGGGAGATTCTTAATCGCTTGTGCCTGAATCTGAGAAACTTCCGTGAGCTTCTCGATGAGGAGCAATGCCGCGGTCAAGGACGCCTCTCCTGCACATGCGTCGACCAAGGATTTGTAGCCTGCCGCCTTGCCGTCCAAAATGGCTTGCACCCCCTTGGCCTCGGCCTCCATCCGGACCAGTTTGGCTTTTGCCTCACCGTCCGCCATGAGTACGCTTCGTTGTCGGTCAGCCTCCGCTTCTACTACGGCTTTCTGCTTCTGGGCTTCCGCAGGTACGACCACTTCGGCGCGGAGCCGGGCCTCTTCCCGCCATCCCTTAGCCTCCTCGGCGGCTTTTTGGGCTTCCTCCTGAGCTACGCGAATCGCACCGTCGGCTTTCATCGCAGCTGATTGCCCTTGTGCCCGGGCCTCCTCCTCGGCAACGCTTTGAGCTGCCCTGTACGAAGCCTTCTTGGCATTCGCTTCGGTTTCGGTGGACACCGCCTCCGCATCGAGCAGGGCCATCTGTTGACGCCGGGTACGCTCTGCCTGAGCTTCACCCACTGAGGCTTCGGAGTTTGCAGCCGCGACGGACGTGCGTCTGTCGCGATCGGCCTCGGTTTCCCCGACGGACGCCTGAGATTCTGCCAGAGCAACCGCCTTACGTCGATCCCGTTCTCTCTCCGCCACTCCGCTCTTACCGAGTTTTTCCTGCTCCGCCACATCGATTAGGGCTTGATTGATCGCTTCAGCAGCAGCTTTTCTCCCCAAGGCTTCGATATAACCGCTCTCGTCTTCGATGTCCTTTATGTTGACATTGATTACCGAAAGACCGACCTTTTCCAACTCCACCGACACGGCCTCATTCACCTTGTGCATAAAAGCCTGGCGGTCTCGATTGATCTCCTCAATCTGCATTGTCGCGATCACGGCTCTCATCTGGCCGAGTATGATATCCTGAGCCTGCTTCTTGACATCGTCCCGGGTCTGACCGAGCAATCGAATTGCCGCGTTCTGCATTATCCCTTCTTCCGTGCTGATCGCGGCGGTCACCGTCGTAGGCACGGAAACACGGATGTTCTCTTGGGACAGAGCACTGTCCAGTTCGATGGGTACGACGAAAGGCTCCAGATCCAGCCACGCAAACGACTGCAAAACCGGCCAGACAAACGCAGCCCCACCATGAATACACCTTGCGGCTCCCTTTCCCGTTCGGCCATACACAACCAGGATCTGGTTAGACGGGCAACGCTTGTACCGACCGACGAATAGCCACATGATCGTTATCAAGAGTTCTGCCAGAATAATTGTCAATGTGAACGCAGCGGCCATCTCATGCCTCCTTTTGATTCTCTAATGGTAGAACTTCCACGGTGTTGTCGTCGAGTACACGGGTGACCCGTATTTTGGTCCCTGCGACCAAAAGGTCTTCCTCGGGGGATCGAGCATTGACGTAGCTGAGCACTCCGCCGACCAACACCCGAACCTTGCCCACGCCCCCTACGGGGATATTCATATAGACCGACCCCTCCTCTCCAATGCTGCTCCAAAGCGACACGTTTCCGGTCTCCTGAAGCCGTACCAGCGTGTAGACCAGATACGAAACCGCAAACATGGCCACTGCCCCCCAGACCAGACTGTAGATTACCGCGAGAACCATTGAAGTCCCCGACATGAGGTACAGCGTTCCGGCCCACGTGAATAATGTGGCAAACGCGATCACGGACCGTACCGATACCAGGCTGAAAGCCAGCTGACCGCCGGGATCCTGATGGTCATGATCCCCGGTACCGTCCGCGTGCCCAACCGAGGTTCCATCCGATGAGGCATCCATGTCCACATGATCGATGCCACCGTGCGAAACGTCCGTGTGCCCGTGCATGTCGAAACCAATCAGCATGCTGATTATTTGCCATAGAAACAGCACCGAACAAAACAAGGCCGCCACGGCGAATGCCTTGTTCAGCAACGTCAATCCTTGCCACCAGGCCTCCATCGGTCCTACCCCTTCCTCCGCGCAGCATCGCCGGATTGCGGCATTCCTCGGTCAATGAACAGACCCTGTGCCGCTATGGTCAATTCTACAACAGAGTCACGGCCAGGGGAACTCTTATATCCTCATAGCGAGCAACGTCCAATCGCATGATCCTTCCCCGCAACACCCGTCAAAAGGTTATTCGGTGAAACATCCGCTTCCTCACAACAATTCTCTGAGCTCCGGGAAGACGGAACCCAAGACGTGCCACTATTTGCCCAACCATGCACTAAGTGCAGTGCGGCATAAATACGGTGACGTATTCCTGCTGACGCACAGTAGCGTCCCGGCGTCCCTGCCGGGCGAGAGATAGTACGTTGTTTTCAATAAATAATACCGGCACGGAGGCCGGCGCTACCAAGACAGAGACGGCTTCCGTTAATACGGCACCGTACTTACGCCTACGAACACTACGTCACGTTCGTATCGGACCATTTCCGGAGCAAGGAGAGCCGTTCCGGGATTGGCGGATGAGGATAGTTGAACCAGACATACACAGGGTGAGGATTCAGGTTCTGCAGGTTGTGGCTTGCCAGTTTCTTCAGCGCATCGGCAAGCGGCTCCGCGGTCTGTTGAAGCTCGGCAGCGAAAGCATCGGCTTGCCGTTCGAATCGCCTTGAGATTCCAGAATAGAATGGGCCGGCGAGATACGCCGCACGCTGCAGAAACACGGCCACGAGGAAGAGAGCAACGTAGGATTGGGACGCCGGGAAGCCGAAGGTCCGATACAACAAGTCCCAGTTCATAAGCGCATGCGTCAGAAAAAATCCGGTCAGAAGAACAACCTGGCTGTAGAGATACGACCTAACGACATGTCCGAGTTTCGAGTGACCGATCTCGTGAGCGAGAACCGCAAGAATCTCGTCATGAGTATGAGAAGCCAGCAGAGTGTCAAACAGCACAATACGTTTCGTCCGGCCTATGCCGGCGAAATACGCATTGGAATGCGAGCTCCGCTTGGCGGCGTCCATCCGATACACACCGCCGGCCTTCAACCCGGCTCTTTCGAGGAGGGCCGCGGTCTTGCCGGCCAGATCTTCGTCTTGCAGAGGTTCAAACGCGTTAAAGAACGGAGCGATCAACACCGGATAGAGCACCAAGATAGTGAGTTGAGCAGCCGAGACGATTGCGAATGCCGCAAGCCACCAGTAGGTCGGGAAGGTCCGTATGACCCACAGGACGGGAACCAACAGCGCAACCATAATTACTACGGATACGAGTATCCCTTTTGCATGGTCGAGCAACCAGGTCTTGAGATCGGAGCGGTTGAAGCCGTACTTCTCTTCCAAGACGAAGGTTTGGTAGTAGTCGAAGGGCAGGTCCACAACGAAGAAGATTGACCCGACCGTCAAGAAGAAGAGGATACCTCCAAGAATGTAGTTCGATTCCCAACCCGCCGGCAGGCCGGCCATGAGCGGGAGGATTCCCGAAACAACCATAGCGAGCAGTATCGCATCCATAAAGATTTTCCGAATCAGATACAGATGACTTTTGTCCCCGGTATATGACGCGATGCTTGCCAACCTCCCGGGGTCGATCACACCGACAAGGGAATTCGGAATCCTATCAGCGTTGCGCCTCAGATGACGCATGTTGATCACTTCCATCCAGACGCAGAGAACCGTCTGAAGCAGGAAAACACCTACGAAAGCAATTGATGCTATGGAGAGTTGAATCATCGTGCAGCCTATCCGGAGATCCTGGGTAGCCCGGGGGGCAGGCAACAAGTCATGAATGTTCGTTTCACGGCGCCTGCTACTCACCCGTAGTCGTGCCTCATTGGCTCAAGGGCAACCACATCCGGAAAGGTTGCCCCCGTAGCGTCGACGGAATGCCCATATTATACTACGAGTCCGAGATTACCTATTGGCAAACCCGGGACGAATCTCGGCAACGTATATGGTATGTCCTGCCCGACATCGAGGAGATCTGTACATGGAGTCTGTCTATATCGTATTGGCGATTGTCGCCGGGGCGTGTTCCCCTACGCAGGCCGGTATCAACAGCCGGCTCGGCATGGCTGTCGGCGGTTCCACTCATGCGGCTCTCGTTTCCTTTTTCGTAGGAACACTGGCTTTGGCTGCTTACGCCGGCGTCCTACGATTACCTTGGCCGACCACGAAGGCTTTTCTGAGCGTCCCGTGGTGGGTTTGGATGGGAGGTTGCATTGGAGCATTCTTCGTTGCCGTTACAATATTTCTCGTGCCCAAACTGGGCGCGGCAACCTTGATGGCAGCCCTCATCGCAGGTCAAATGGTTGCTTCGATCTTCCTCGATCATTATGGACTTCTCGGCTATCCGTTGCATCCCGCGTCTGCCGGGAGGCTATTAGGTGTAGCCCTCATCGTTGGAGGAGTCCTCCTGATCCGGAGATTCTGAGTCCGGCGCTTCGTGGTACTTTCCGGAGTCGGACGGTTCCTTCCGCCCGGCGTCCGGCGGGATTTCCCTTGCGCTCAAAAGGCTTTCGTGGGATAAAATTGTTACCGTCTTTGGCAGGGTATGCATATGACCGGATTGCTGGGGATCGTCATCCTTCTTCTGCTGATGTTCCTTGTCGAGATTCCCGTGGGAATCGCGA
The DNA here is from genome assembly GCA_963675835.2 of Desulfomonilaceae bacterium. GTDB lineage: Bacteria > Desulfobacterota > Desulfomonilia > Desulfomonilales > Desulfomonilaceae > JAVHLK01. The sequence continues at coordinate 1,388,842 of CAXXIU010000021.1, read as the reverse complement.
TGGGCATCGTCGGATTCGTCGGGGTATGGATCGTGCTTGCACCGGACGCAGCCCTGAGTCTGGTCGGCACGGACATCTGGTCAACATTCTCCAAGTACAGTCTAAGCGTCATCCCCCTTTTCGTCTGGATGGGACAGATTTGCTTCTATTCCGGCGTGAACGAGAACCTGTACAACACGGCGTACACGTGGATGGGACGCACCAGAGGCGGTCTGGCTATGTCGACTCTTTTGGCGTGCGCCGGTTTCTCGGCGATCTGCGGCTCAAACACGGCCACGGCGGCTACTATGACCGCCGTAGCTCTGCCGGAAATGAGAAAAAGAGACTATGAACCCGCATTGAGCAGTGCCGCCATCGCGTGCGGATCCACCTTGGGCGTAATGATTCCACCCAGTGTTGTTCTCATCGTGTACGGGATCTACACGGAGCAATCCATTGCCAAGCTTTTCTGGGCCTCTGCCGTACCAGGCATCTTGCTTACTCTGTTGCTCTGTATAACTGTTTACGTCATGTGCCTGGCACGGCCCGAGATGGGGCCGGGCGGTCCAAAGACGTCCATGATCGACAAGATCAAGGCCATTCCCGGCGCATTTGAAATGGCCTTCCTTTTTGCCCTGGTAATGATAGGGCTCTTCTATGGACTTTACACGCCTACCGAGGCGGGGGCGGCAGGGTCATTGTTCGCTTTGGTTCTCGCGTTGATACGCAGGAAGCTTTCGTGGAAAGCGTTTATCGCTTCAATAGTCGATACGTTGAAAGTCTCTTGCATGATTATCGTCATCGTCGCGGGAGCCGTGATATTCGGCAGATTCCTCACCATAAGCGGTCTTCCCTTCCAAGTGACCGAGTTTGCATCGAGCCTCCCGGTTCAACCGTGGGTGGTCATGATGGTCATACTCATCGCCTACGGTATCGCCGGCTGTGTAATGGATGCCCTCGGCTTTCTCCTGGTATCAATACCCGTCTTTTTTCCGCTTGTCACCAGTATGGGTTACGATCCCATTTGGTTCGGGGTGATGATAACCCTGGTAACCACCATGGGGGCCGTAACTCCCCCGGTCGGCATCAGTGCCTACGTAGTCTCCGGCATGAGTAAAGACATTTCCCTGGGGACGGTTTTCAGCGGCGTAACGTGGTTCTTGCCGGCTTACATCGTAGCAATCATTGCGATGATCGTGTTTCCGCAGATTGCCCTGTTCTTGCCGACATACGTCAGGTAGCTTAGTGCCGCAGTTCACAAACACGGTGTCACCTGGAAAGCCGCAGATTCTACGGACTTGATCTCCGAGGCCATAAGATCGCTCTGTTTCGCTATCTTTGCCGGATACTTCACGTAGTGTTGGAAATTGACCAATGCATCCTTGAGTTCCGTTGTGAGGGTTGTCGAATCCCTGTTTTCGTTCCGTACCTTTTGCATCATATCCCGGGCCGCGTCCGCGAATGCGCCCGGTTTGGCCGCATCGGAAGGGATCAGGTCCACGCCGGCACGCGGGGCCTGGGGGATCTCAAGGAAAGCTTCTTGAGGACTTCCATGGCCGTTCGCTCCAGCCCGTCCAGGCTTGCGTCTTCCTTGCGCTGCAGGTAGCTCGTAACTCCAGTGATAAGAATGACAAAGAAGAGTCCCAGAGCTTCGTATCAAAAGCAATTCCAAGTCCCGCGGTGATGGTTCTCAAACCGTCCTTTATCCGGGACACGTTGTCCATATCGCCGATGAAGCCCGTGAAGTTCCCCAGACTTTGAGCGATTCCCCAGGCCGTAACCGGGAAGCCGAGCATGGGAGCCATCCATCCTAGTACTGATGGGATCTTGAATGAATTCTCCGAAGCCCGGACTTCCAGGTCCAACAGGACCTCCAGCCTCTTGAACGCGAAGTCCTGTCCGGATTCAATCCAATCCCTGAGCAACGAGTCAACTAAATCGGTCTCCCGGCCCGCGGGCACCCTCGAATGTAGTTGATTGATCAGTGTAGTCTGATCGCGGCTACGCCTCGATCAACCTTGGCCAACGCGACAATCTCTTCCCGGCTTTCTTGAACAAACCCTTCGAGTTTGAGAGATTATGGAAGGAGTAACGTATATGTACGTACTGGTACAGCAAGTACCCCAGGGCGCGCGATGAAACCACGATGATCAGATGCGGTATCAGACCACGCAGATAAATCATTGCATGGATACGTTCACCGGAAAGTTATCCCACAACATAGACTGAAGCGAGTATGATCAGTGCATAAAGGAGAGAGGTCCATTTGTTCGTCAACAGGTTCTTGCGTGATCCGTGGGTATCCATTAGAGAGAAGTCCCACTCGAGAGATTGCATCATTGCAGGCAACAATGACGATCTTGCGGAGTGCTTTCCTTATGAAAATGCACCCTTAGCATCAGTATTAGCACTCGGTCGCGTTGAAGTCAAAGGCTAAGGCGGCGGCGTGCTTACGACGATCCACTTACCTCTGAGGGCCTCGACAAGCTTCGAGCGGCGGGGTATAAAGGATAGTAAGACATAACCCGTTGTTTTTAGTAACGATATTGTAAATAATCCGCCTACCCGGACAACCGGGAAGGCACTGCGACAAGGACAGAGGCATGGAGTGTCCCAAATGCGGCTTCTCTCAATCCGACGCCAACTATGAGTGTGACAGATGCGGCGTCATATTTGCCAAACTCGGTATTGCTCAACCGGATCCTTTCGAAAAGGCGCTACCCCGTCCGCGAGAGCAGGAGCCTTCTCCTGGGGCTCGCCCCGCAACTCCCGCCTCTCGTTCCCGAAGCGTTTCAAAGGACGCTGCGGGGAATATCCGGCTGCGTTCCGGCACGACATCCCCCGGCGTACCTCCCGTAGGGGTTCCAACCGGGAGAAGACAAGCTGCGAGGAGTCATGATACCGTCGCCAAGTTGGATGACGTGGAGTTGGTCGAACCGTCAGATCGGCCCGGTTATTTTGACGACGAGGAGGATCTCATTCCCGAGCCCAGGAGCATGGATCGGGACGACTGGATCGTGCTCGGTTCAGGACTCGTCATTGCGATTGTCGTCATGATGTTTCCTCTGTTGAATCACATCTTCATGACGTTGGTAATCCTCGTTCACGAAATGGGCCACACAATTGCGGGTTGGATGTTCGCGTACCCGTCGGTCCCGGCGTTCGATTTGCACTATGGAGGCGGAATCACCCTTCACACCCAGCGATCCTTGGTTCTTCTCATAGTGCTCTATTCGTTTCTCGCGTTCCTGATTTACACATACCGGAAGAACGTGTCTACCTTGATACTGCTTGCGGTGTTGCTGATTGTTCACCTCATTTTTTCGCTCACCTACTTCCACGAGGTCGTCATCCTCTTCATGGGACACGGCACGGAATTGATCATAGCAGCCATTTTCTTTTACCGGGCCTTGAGCGGAGCAGCGGTAGTGCATTCCGTGGAACGACCGCTCTATTGTGCCATAGGGCTTTTCATCGTCTTTGCCGACACCCGGTTCGCTTTCAAATTGATGACGAGTCACGCGGCACGACGCAATTACGAACAAGCCAAGGGCGGGGGCCACTGGATGGACTTCAGTAGAATTGCCGAGGATTTTCTTGGCGTTGATCTCACTTCCGTAGCCTTCTTCTTCTTCCTCTGTTGTCTCCTCCCGCTCATATTGGGCTTTCTCACATTTCGTTATCAGGAGTATATCCGCCGAGGCATTCTCCGGCTGTGGAACCGGGATCCGCTGAGGGTCGGCCGGTGAGTACTAACTCACTGCGAAGAAGAAAGAGTGAACCACCAAGCAAAGCAATAGAGAACAGAGCATCCACGACAGGCAGGCTCCGTGACCTTTCAGGGCATCCGGATTCCATGGGGCCGGCCCGATACCTGCAGTTCAACCCGGGAGTCCCATTGCTGGAGACGCCGACCCCGAAAATGGCTTCCTGGTACACTGAGGCATAAATGCGCCGACGTATTCTTGAGAACGCGCGGTTGCGTCCCAGTGGGAAGGGCATCTTGCCCGTCGACAGGCGAGACGCCCGTCCCACCGGAGTAGATGCTTACGAACGACTTTCCTCGTGCATTGACCGGACTCATGGAGTTTTGTATGTTCACGACGCGCGCAGACGCAATTGACGAAGTGTAACCATTTCGTACCTCATTGCACTGTCAATGAGTACGAACACCCATAGGCTTTGGGCCTATGGATACTCGGTATCTCTTGAAATCCGTAACAGGCGGGTCCTTCAGGTACCACCATGAGGAAAGCTGATACTACCATGGCCGCTCGTGCAAGAACCGCGGTAATCTCTTTGGCCATACTGGCAGCCGGTGTGGCGGGCTTTTTGGCTTTGAAGGCCACGAAGCCCAGTCCTCCGGAAAAGGAATCTACTCGAGTCCGCCCTATTGTCAGGGTGATGGAGGTCAAGACAGGTGATTTCAGGGCTGCAATAGAAGAAAGCGGAACCGTGGAACCGAAAAAGACTCTGGAGATGACAGCTGAAGTATCGGGCAGGATTGTTTATGTTTCCAAGAGCCTGAAGATCGGCTTCTTCGTTAAGGAAGGTGAACTGCTCATTGAGGTGGACCCTAGGGAATACCGGCTCAGCGTCGCCCAGGCACAGGCCGAACTGGCTCAGCTCAGTGCGGAACTGGCCAAGATAGGTCAAGAGAAACAAAACATCCGACGAAATATCGAGGTGGAGAGCTACAAGCTGGCGCTCTCTCGGTCCGAGCTCGAGAGGATGAAGAAACTCCTGGCTTCCGGATCTCTTTCCCACAGTGAGCTCGACAAGCAAGACATCGACACAAAGCAGAAAGAGGTCTCAATGGTCAATCAGCAAAACGCTCTCGCACTCCTGAAATCCCAGAAGGACCTCATCCAAGCCAAGATCGACTCAACCAAAGCCAAGAAGGAAATGGCAAAGCTGAAGCTGGAAAAGACCAAGATCTTCGCCCCGTTCAACGGGCGAATCCGTGACGAAACCGTGGAGGAGGGGCAGTACGTCCAGGTCGGCCGGACGCTGGCAACGATCTATGACACATCTGCAATGGAGATCGTAGTGAATTTCTCCCCGACTAACACCTCACGATGGGTTTCCGAAGAGACCCGGCACAACTTCCCGCCGCTAAACGATCTGGGGATGGTGAACCTCTGGATGGAAAAACACGGTCCTCCGGCAAAGGTGACATTCACATGGTCACGGGGAACGAAGACTTGGAGCGGCAAAGTCTCTCGAATGAAAGGGACGCTGGATGCCGCCACCCGCACCGTTCCCATTGTGGTTGAGGTCAAAGACCCCTTCAAGGGTGTCACCCCCGGCAAATCCCCACCGTTGCTTCCGGGCATGTTTGTGGATGTGGTCATCGAAGGCGCGCTTCTCAAGGATGTTGCACGGATTCCCCGCAGCGCGCTCCATAACGGAGGCTCTGTGTACGTTGTCTCAGATGGAAAGCTGGAAATCAGGAAAGTTGATGTGGAGATGCTCACACGGAACGAAGCGATCATTTCCAACGGGTTGAAACAAGGAGACAAAGTCATCTTGTCACCAGTGGCGGTTCCCATTCCGGGGACTGAGCTGCGGATTGCCGACGAATCGTAAAGGCGTAACGCGCACCTTCATACTCGGGTGAGATCACGGGAATACTACAGTGCTGAAAACAATTATTGAATGGGGAGTTTCCAGGCCCGTTGTAGCCAATTTGCTCATGGTATTCCTCCTCGTAGTAGGAGGGTACAGTGCCTGGACAATGAGAAGGGAGATGTTCCCGGAATTCTCGCTGGACCGCGTGGAAGTCTCGGTGATCTACAAAGGCGCGTCCGTTGAGGAAATCGAGGAATCCATCTGTTCCAAGATCGAAGAAGAAATTACCGGGGTTGAGGGGATAAAGAACATAACAGCTGTGGCCGTTGAGGGCAGGGGCTCGGTCATCGCCGAACTCGAGGCGGATGCCGATGTGAATCGGGTTCTCAACGACGTGAAGAACGCTGTGGATCAGATAGACACATTTCCCCTGGAGGCTGAACGGCCGTTGACCGTCGAGCTGGTCGGAAAATTCGCCGTGATCAAGGTGGCCGTGTACGGCGAGGTCTCCGAACAGGTTCTCACTGCCCTGGCCGAGAAGATCGAGACCGATCTCTTGGCAATTCCCGGCATTTCCCAGGTTGAACTGATGGGAAACCGGGAGTACGAAGTCTCCATAGAAATACCGGAGGGCAATCTCAGGAAGTATGGATTGTCTCTCCCCCGCATAGCCGATCTCATCAGGCAGAATACCTTGGATCTCCCCGGGGGCACGCTCCGCGCGGAGTCGGGGCAGGTTCTTATCCGCACCAAAGGCCAACGCTATACCGCCAAGGAGTTCGAGGACCTTGTGGTGGTGTCCAAGCCGGATGGAACAATCGTTCCCCTGCGCCGAATAGCGAAAATCACCGATACCTTCGAGGAAGTGGACCTGCAAGCACGCATGGACGGAAAACCCGCGGTGCTGGTAAGTGTCGACAAGACTTCGAAGCAGGACGCCATCGACATCGCCCGGAAGGTCAAGGATTACGTCGCAGAGTACCGTAAGACCCTTCCTCCCCGCATCGGCATCGCAGTTTGGGACGACAACTCCCGATACATCGAGAGCCGCCTCGACCTGATGATTCGTAACGCCGAGCAGGGACTCGTACTCGTTGTGATAATCCTGGCGCTCTTTCTCCGTCTCAGGCTCGCGTTTTGGATTGCCATGGGTATTCCCATCTCGATCTTGGGGGCATTCACCGTACTTGGCTATTACGATCATTCGCTGAACATGATCTCAATGTATTCGTTCATTGTGGTTCTGGGAATCGTGGTGGACGATGCCATAGTGACCGGCGAAAACGTGTACACGAAAATCACCCGGGGCGAGGATCAAGTTACTGCGGCCGTCAACGGCACCGTTGAGATAGGGTATCCGGTGATCAATTCAGTTGCCACGACCATAGTCGCGTTTGCTCCCATGCTGTTCATTCCGGGTACCATTGGAAAATTCATGGCCGTGTTCCCCATAGCCATCATGGCAGTCCTCCTGATGTCCGTTACCGAGGCCTTTGTCATACTCCCCGCCCACCTGGCCCACATGAAGCCCCAAGAGGATCTCTCACGCTGGTGGAGCCTATTCACACTAGCCGAAAAGGTGAGGACACGCTTTCAAGCAAGGCTTGACCGCTTCGTTGAAGACATGTTTCTCCCTTTCATGAGGATCACGCTTCGTTCGCCGTATGTGTTCACAGCTCTGGTCGCGACGGCCTCGGTGTTGTGCTTCGGCTTGGTTGCGGGTGGGAGAATCGCTTTTGTCTTCTTTCCCAAGATGGACTCGGACAAGATCTCAGTCCAGCTGGTGATGCCCCAGGGCACAAGCTTTCAGACCACTCAGGCGGCGGTGAAGAAGTTGGAGTCCGCTGCACGGAAGATGGCAGAGCAGTACGGCCCTAAGAACGGTAAGCCGATCATCGAGCACATGTTTGCGATCATCGGTGAACATGCGATCAGGAACGCCGGCAACGACACGGGGAGCCACATTGCCGACATAATCATCGAACTCATGGAATCAGCGGACCGCGGGGTGCCGGCGGCGGAGTTGGCTTCGGTTTGGAGAAAACTCTCCGGAGAGGTCCCCGGCGCGATATCGCTGCAGTTCTCGTCTTCCGCCGGAGGGCCTCGTCCCGGAGGTAAGCCCATTGAAATAGACCTCGTTGGGGATAACCTTGACCAGCTTCTTAAGGCCTCGAACAGCCTGAAGAAGGAATTGGCGAGGTTTGACGGCGTGGAGGACGTGGAAGACTCGTACAGACCCGGAAAGAAGGAACTTAGGCTCTCGCTCAAGGACGGGGCTAGGCAGCTGGGGGTGAGCCTGCAGGATCTTGCCGGGCAGACCAGAGCCGGCTTCTGGGGGGAGGAAGCTCTGAAAGTTCAGAGAGGTCGAAACGAAGTGACGATTCGAGTCCGGTACCCGGAAAAGGAACGTATCAACTCCGGTGATTTGGAGAACATGAAGATCCGGACCGCGGACAACAAAGAGCTACCGTTCCGACAGGTGGCAACTGTGACCGAATACCGCGGGCCGTCTAATATTCACAGGAAGTACGGACGCCGCGTAGTGACCATATCCGCGGACGTCGACGAAGACACAACCAACGCCAGAGAGGTTATCAGTGAGTTGTCCAAGCGGTTCTTTCCGGAACTGCGACGCAATTTCCCCGACGTATCCATCTCCCTCGAGGGCCAGCAAAAGGAGACCGTCGACACCGTCGGCAGCCTCCTCAAGGGACTTCTCATAGCCTTGTTCCTCATCTATGTGCTGCTCGTGAACATGTTCCGCACATACTCTCATCCCCTGATCGTGTTGACCGCGGTCCCGTTTTCCTTCGTGGGGATCATCATCGGCCACATTGTTTTCGGCATGGATTTCACTATCCTTTCCATGTTCGGGGTCCTCGCCCTTACCGGGATAGTCGTCAACGATTCTCTGCTCCTCATCGAGGCGAGCAACAGGTCAATCGAGTCCGGCTGCAATCTCGAAGATGGCCTCATTGCAGGGGCACGCAACCGCTTCCGGCAGATCATTCTTACATCACTGTCCACAGCCGCGGGATTAACGCCCATACTGCTCGAAACAAGCTTCCAGGCACAGTATCTCAAACCCATGACCATCACCGTTGTCTTCGGTCTCTTGGCCTCAACTGGGCTGATCCTCCTGTTGGTTCCGGCTCTGTGCATCATCAGGGCGGATATTCTGACGGCATTGGGGTATGATGTGGAGGGCCGCTCATAGTGCAGCCCGTCCCGGCAGAAAATAGTACTGACTGCCGGCGACCGAATACCCTTTTCACTATTACGGTTACGGACCGATGCGCCGGTGAGGATGAGGGTTTGACCTTTCCGGTCAAGGTATGGTAAAATCTTGACACTCTCATCAGGACGGAACCGGTCCAGGCTCAACTCACGGATGACAGAAGGATTAGTCGAGGGAGACTAACCAAGGAGGGAAGGATGAACTGGTATTTGGCCGCACTGAAGAAGTACGCGGTTTTCTCGGGTCGCGCCCGGCGGATGGAATATTGGATGTTTGCTCTCTTCAACTTCATCATAAGCATTGCACTGTATGTGATCGATGGGTTAATCACCGGCTTCTCCTTGGAAACCCATTCGAGTATACTCCAGACCATCTATGGATTGGCCGTTCTTCTGCCGTCGCTGGCTGTCGGGGTGAGGCGACTTCACGATACCGGCCGCAGTGGATGGTGGCTGCTGATTGCCTTGGTGCCGATCATTGGAGTAATCGTCATCATAATTTTCACGGTGCAAGACAGCCAACCCGGTGCGAATCAGTACGGTCCGAATCCGAAAGAGGTAGTCGCCGTCTGAAAATGACCGGTATTTCGAGTTTGTTTCCGGGGCTCTGCAAAGAGAAATCAACCTTTGGGACGGGGGTTTGGGGTAAGGAAATTTGGCCGGGAACGATAAGCACGGCCGAATTCCACACAGAATCTCTGCCGGTTGCCATGACCGGACTTCCGATCCGGCCACGCCGGCGCCGGTACGTGACGAAGCAGGCACAAGGCCTGCTTCTTTTTCCAAACGAATACTTTTCGCGGGTTCAGGAAAATCGCTATTTCTTGCTCAACGGGTAATTCCCAAAGATCAGGTCGTAGTAGGCCTTCTCGGAGACCATTCCCCATGGTCCGATCTGCTTCTTGAACGCTTGGAACCCGTCGTTGACCTTTGTCGCCATCTTGTCTTTTGCCGCCTCTTCCGCGATAACCTCTGCACTAAGCTTGCGCAACTGATCGAGCATTTCCGCGGGAAACTGACGAAGCTTCACATGGTGCTTGTCAATGAGCCCTATCAACGCCGCGCTGTTTCGAGCTTCGAACTGGCTGAGGCTCCAAATATTGGTTTCCGCAGCTATTGCGTCAATGGTTATCTGGAGGTCTTTTGAAAGGCCGTCATAGATCTTCTTGTTGAACATGACCTCGAGGCAGGTTCCAGGTTCATGCCATCCCGGATAGTAGTAGTACTCCGCAGCCTTGTACAATCCGAGTCGTTCGTCGTGCATGGGGCCTACCCACTCGGTTGCGTCGATGACCCCCCTCTCCAGGGAGGTGAATATCTCCGCACCCGGCTTCAACACCACCGTTCCACCGGCTTTGGCCACTACCTTCCCGCCGAGACCCGGAATCCTCATCTTGAGGCCCTTCCAATCCGCCATGGTCTTCATCTCTTTGCGGAACCAGCCGCCCATCTGGACGCCGGTATTCCCTTGGGGCCTTGCGATAACGTTGAACGGAGCGTACGCCTCTTCCCACAGCTTCAGCCCATCGCCGGCATAGAACCAGGAGTTCATGCCCTGGGGGTTGAGACCAAAGGGCACGGCTGCAAACCACTGGGCTGCAGGACATTTTCCGGCCCAATAATAGGCGGCGCCGCTGCCGCATGCCACCGTGCCGTTGGATACCGCGTCAAAAACGCCCAGCGCGGGAACAAGTTCACCGCCTGCAAATACGTCTATCTTGATCCGGCCTTCGGTGGCTTCAGTCAATCGTTTGGCGAATCGTTCCGCGCCCACCTGGAGCACGGGAAAGTTGGGCGGCCATGTGGTTACCATTTTCCATTTGTAGGTTTTTCCTTTGGCCCAAACGGCGGGTGCTGAAATGGTCGTTGCAGCGGCAGCGGAACCCGCGACTACTCCTGCTTTCTTGATAAAATCACGCCTCTTCATCATGAACCTCCTTCTACGGTTTGTACCGACATCCATTTCACCAACGGCACGAATCATGATCGTACAAGGCTCTGCCCGTACAACGGTAACCCATCATAATCAAGCGAGCCCCGCAAGGACGCGGGGTACAACTGAAGACGTCAACCCCCGAAAACCACCTTGGGCAGCCACGTGGCCAGTATGGGAAATGCGACTACCAGAGCTAGTCCGATCATCTGAAACAAAACAAAGGGGATGATTCCTCGGTAGATGTCGCCGGTGCTTATCTCCGGCGGCGTGACGGCTTTCAGGTAAAACAGAGAAAAACCGAACGGCGGTGTCAGAAACGACGTCTGCAGGTTCACTGCAATGAGGACACACAGCCAAAGAGGGTCAAAGCCGAATTCGATCATGATCGGAGCAAGTACCGGAACATGTATAAAAGTGATCTCAATGAAATCAAGGAAGAATCCGATCACAAAGATCAGCGCCATTACTATGGCCAAGACGGCCCATTTGCTGTACGCGTGGGCAATGCCGCCGAGAAATTCCCTCACGAGGTGATCGCCGCCCAAGCCGCGGAAAACCAGTCCAAACGCAGCGGCGCCCACCAATATGATGAACACCATGCACGTCAGTTTCATGGTAGACAGCATGACTTCCCGCAGGATGACCATGTTGAACTTTCGGTTCGCAAATGTCAGCACAATAGCCCCTACCGCACCGACTGCTGCGGCTTCGGTGGGGGAAGCTATACCCAAGAATATCGAACCGAGCACGGCAACTATTAGGAACAAGGGCGGGAAAAGAGCCACGGCCACCTTCCGAGCGAATCTTCCTCCGGAGAGAGCCTCGATTTCCTCCCAAGGGATGGGGGGAGCGGTGTTGGGTCGAAAGTACGCGGTGCCCAAAATGTAGATGGTAAATAGTCCGACCAAAACAAGTCCGGGAAACACCGCGGCCATGAAGAGATCGCCAACCGGTACTCCCACAATGTCTCCAACCAGAACCAGCACAATACTGGGGGGGATGATCTGTCCAAGAGTTCCCGAAGCGCAAACCGTTCCCGTAGCCAATTCCTTGCTGTAGTTACGACGGAGCATGGTAGGAACCGACAGAAGCCCCATGGTAACAACCGTTGCGCCGACGATTCCGGTTGAGGCCCCGAGCAATGCTCCAACCACCACCACCGAAACGGCCAAGCCTCCACGAAGACGACCGAAGAGCAAACCCATCGTATCAAGCAATTCTTCGGCGAGTCCCGACCGTTCGAGCATGACTCCCATAAACACAAAAAGTGGAACGGCCATGAGCGTTATATTCTCCATCACGCCCCATATGCGTAGAGGGAGTAAGCCGAAGAATTGATACCCGAATCCTATCATTCCGAAGATAAACGCAGTGCCTAACAAGGTAAACGTGACGGGAAATCCGAACATGAGGAGGATTGTCAGAGCCAAGAACATCCACGCGGGCAAATACTCCATTAGGACTCACGCTCCTCTGTCATTTCAACCCCGAACAGGGTAAATAGACTTTTAATTCCGAGTGAGATTCCTTGTAAGAGAAGAAGCACAAAACCGACGGGGATGGCGGATTTGAGGATGAACCTGTACGGAACTCCGCCGGGATCGGGTGAGCCTTCCAAGACTGAAAGGGAATTGTCTACGAATTGCAATGAAGTGTCGATCACGAGCAGGCAACCCGGAATGAGAAAAAAGATCACCCCGATTAGGTTTATCCACGCTTGGCCCTTTGGGCCCAGCCTCTGATAGATGATGTCGACTCTCACGTGTCCGTCGTACAGCAGGGTGCAACCGGCCCCAAGGAGAAAGATCATGGCGAAAAGGTGCCACTCCAATTCCTGAGTGGAAACGAAACTCCTGTTGAAGACGTACCTCAAAATCACGTTGAAGAATACGACGATGACGAGGAAGAAGGTAATCCAGGCAACCCCTCTACCAACCAGCCCGTTCAACGCATCAATCCATCGGCAAACGGCCCTGAATAATGACATGCTTGTGCCTCGGCCCAAAAAAAATTTGCGTGTGAAGAGCCCCGTGTGGAGATATTGAGTGTAGTGAAAACAGGATAACGTGTCAACGCTCAAACGCGATTTACCCTAACCATTCAGTTTCTCGTGGAAGCCGGCGCCACTCATTATCCCCTCGTTCCCATAGTGGAGATCCGGAACGAAAGATTTCCGGGCACGGAGGCCAGGGCTACGGAAGACCTTACCAAGTCACCCTCTTTAACGTGAGGCGGGCGTCCCTGACCGCCAAGCGACGATATACCCGTCGCTACTTCAAAGGCTGAGTTTGCCGGCGTCCTGCCGGTCAGACCCCTCGAAACGCGGGGTCCTTCTATCGTTCCCCGCGGGAGCTTGGAAGCGGGAGAGACGCCTTGCCGGAAACATGTAACCGTATTTCCTTAACACAGCACTAAGTTGCTCACATGAAAGCTCATTGGCATAAGCCCTCACTTCACCAACCCCTCGGACACGAGGAACTCTCGGGCGACATCCGCCGGCCTGCGTTTCTTCTCGTCCACCTCGTAATTCAGTCTTTGCATGGCCCGGTCATCGAGCAATCCACCGAGCGATTTGAGGGTCTTTCGAAGAACGGGATGCTTCAAAAGCGTCTCGTTTCGTACCACCGGCGCAGCGTAGTAGGGCGGGAAGAAGCCGCGGTCGTCTTTGAGGGGCTTGAGACCGTATGCGGGTATTCGTCCGTCGGTCGTGTATGCGCAAATCACATCGACTTCGCCCCTTGCCGCTGCCTGGTACATTATGGCCGAGTCCAGATCTCGCACCTCTCCGAAGTCAAACCCATACGCCTCCTTCAGCCCCGGGTACCCATCCGGTCTTTCGGAGAACTCGGAGGTGAACCCCGCACGAAGGCCGGGCGCCTTGCCTTTGAGATCGGAAATCCGTTTCCATCCCTGTTGCTTCGCGTCATCTTGTCTCACGGTGATTGAATAGGAATTGTTGAACCCAAAGGGTTTCAGCCATTCCGCTGCAAATTGATTCCCGTATGCTTCGGAGACTATCCGGAAGGCCTCATTCGGATCGGAGACGGCTTCGCGCTTGAGAATCGCCGTCAGCGCCGTGCCGGTGTACTCGGGATAAAGGTCGATTTCTCCCCGTTCAAGTGCGCCATGGACAATCATCGTGCCTCCCAGGTTGAGCAGCCGCTCGACCCTGAGTCCGGTTCGAGCCTCAATGAGCTGAGCCATCATCTCGCCAAGAATAAGTTGCTCGGAGAACCTCTTGGATCCAATGCGAATCGTCCCTCGGTCGCCGTCGTGTACCGCACTTTGCGTCAATCTCACCGAGGGATGGGTAACCGTTGCAACAATCCCCGCCGCAATGATCAACAGCGGCAGAGCGACGGCAATTGGTCGGAACGCCCACGTGACGGTGTTCTCCCGGGTCTTGCGTGCCGGACGCACTCCCCACTGTGCCGCGGCTATGGAGAAATCCACGACAAGGGCCAGCACGGCTGCCGGTATGGCCCCAAGCAAAATCAGCCGGGTATTCGACAGCGCCAGCCCCCGATTGATGAACTCGCCGAGGCCGCCTGCGCCGATAAAGGCCGCCAGAGTTGCAATGCCTACTCCCACCACGGCCGCTGTCCGAATGCCGGCAACGATGAACGGCATAGCCAGGGGCATTTTCACCATCCACATCTGCTGCCGCCTTGTCATTCCAATGCCGAGAGCGGCCTCCATAACCTCCCCGGAAACCTCCCCGAGGCCGGTCACCGTGTTTCTCACTATGGGGAGAAGTGCGTACAGCGTCAGGGCCGTTATGGCGGGCACGACACCTATCTTTCCCAATACTGCAAGGAGTATGGCGAGCATCGCCAGACTGGGAACGGTCTGCAGGACTCCAACGACTCCGAGAACCGTCCCCCGCAGCCGGGAATACCGGTCGGCCAATATCCCGAGGGGTACGGCCGCTACAATGGCGAGAATGGTGGATGCCCCGGTGAGCAGGATGTGCTCGCCGGTACGTAGCCGGAGTTCGGACGATCGCTCGGCAACGAACACCAGCCAATCGGGACTTGTCATAAGAGTATCCATGGCTTGAGGCTGTTAACGAGCCACAACGAATCATGAAAATCCTCGGCACTGCCGGGCACTCCGGGGCGAAGCCCGGAGTCCCTGAACCGTAGGGGGCCGGCCTTTGTGCCTGCCCTGGACCCACAGGGGGTGCCCCTACAAATCAGGATCGACAGGGCAGGCTATGCCCGCCGTCTCCCCGGCCAAAACCGGGGTCGCATGTCGGAGGTCTTTCATCTGAACACTCACACGGTTCATTTGTGGCCGTTTTCAGAAGTACTGGGCGAAGGCTTTGAGTTGCCTCGCCGGTTTGTCGAACAGATCCCGGACCACCGCGCTTGAAGGATTTTCCAACAACTCCTCTTTCGTGCCGACTTGCTCCAGTCTTCCTCGGTTAAGTACGGCGATCCTGTCTCCCAGTGTGAGCGCCTCGAAAATGTCGTGTGTAACGAAGATGATCGTCTTGCCCAGGGTTCTCTTGAGATGAAGCATCTCCTGTTGCAAGCCGTCGCGGGTGACCGGATCCACGGCTCCGAAAGGCTCATCCATGAGAAGATATGCGGGATCGGCGGCTAGTGCACGGGCCACCCCCACACGTTGCTGTTGCCCGCCGGACAGTTCGTCGGGAAAGCGCTCGGCAAACTCCCGCGGCGCGAGCCCCACAAGATCCAGGAGATACTCTGCTCGGTTCCGTCTCTTGAGGGCGTCCCAACCAAGGAGCCGAGGTACGATCTCCACGTTCCGTACGATCGTCATATGGGGAAATAAACCTATACCTTGAAACACGTACCCGATGGTTCGGCGCAACGTCACGGCATTCTGCCGCATGATGTCGTCCCCGCCGACTCTTATGGTGCCGCTGCTCGGTTCGATGAGGCGGTTGATCATTTTCAGAGTCGTGGTCTTGCCACAACCGGAAGTTCCAACGAGCGCCAGGGTTTCTCCTTCCGCAACTTCAAGCGAAAGATCATGCACGGCGTCGGTGATTCCATTGTCAAAGGATTTTGTAACCTTTTCCAAGACGATCAAGATATGCCCGCCTTTGCATCGTCACGACTTACAGCCTCGAATGGTGCAGTTATTTCCCGAACCCTTCGGGAAATTCCTCCTTTACCATGGCCTCGTATTCAGTCTCCCATGTCTCGCCGAACATGGCCTTGCACATGTCTTCCATCTCTTTCTTGTACTCTTCAGGATCCGCACGTTTCCAAGCCTCGTCCTTGAGTTTCAGTTGCTCGTACTCCAGCCCTGCTTTGGTGTTCCCGGCGAGGAGGCTGAAGCTCTTGTCCAAGTCTTCCAGATCTTTGCCGTCATTCCTACCCATCGAATCGAATTCCCTTCTTCCGAGCAAACAAACATGAAAAGGATACACACGTTCACGTTTATACCAATGCACTGACTTACATGCAACACAATGCCCTGCCGGAAGTGCTTGACCTCGTTGACGCCGGGCCCGCCGCGATGCACGTGGTTCTCACCTTGCGGGACGTTCATCCCAAGGTGCTTTCGGGCACACACCGTCTCCGAGGTTCATGAGATCAAGCACGCCTACGGGGTGGGGATTGAGCCGCAGAAGGAGATCGATTATTGAGAGGGAGTCAGGGTTTTATCTTCTTACAAGAAGTGCACGTGACATGCTACTGTAGCTTCATCTCGTATACCGAGCAGGACAATGCTCTGTTGAGTTTCCAGCCGATGTGGAGAGGAGCAATGGGAAAATGATGGATATGACGGTTTCGACCGTAATCGACCAAGACACGTGTATCGGGTGTGGCCTGTGCATACAAGTCTGCCCCGCGAGAACCATTTCAATGAAAGAGGGGAAGGCTTCGGTAACCGGTAGTTGGTCTTTGAACTGCGGTCATTGTGAGGCTGTTTGCCCGGTTGACGCGGTGAAGGTCGCGTCCCTGGACGGAGGGTTGTCCCATTTCCGTACAATCCAGGCGGACCGTCGTTGGCTTCCTTTCGGAGAATACGACACGGGACAATTGGTTCGTCTCATGGCCTCGCGTCGTTCATGCCGCAACTACAAAGACGAACCGATTGAACGGTCACTCCTGGAAGACTTGGTGAAGATAGGGATCACCGCACCTTCGGGTACGAACAGTCAACTGTGGACCTTCACGATACTGCCGAACAGGAATGCCGTCATAGGCCTGGCCGAACGAGTGGGAGGCTTCTACCGGCGCTTGAACGGGCTCGCCGAAAAGGCCTGGTTGCGTTCGCTTCTCAGACTCGTAGGTAAACGGGACCTCGAGAATTATTATCGCTCATACTACGAATTTGTCGCAGAAGGCCTCGCTGAGTGGAAGGAAAAGGGACGGGACCGGCTCTTCCACGGAGCACACGCTGCCATTGTGCTCGCGGCCAAAGCGGGAGGCAGTCTACCGAAAGAAGATGCCTACCTGGCCACGCAAAATATCCTGTTGGCAGCCCACGCCATGGGATTGGGAACCTGTCTCATCGGCATGGCGGTCGAAGCAATGAAGCATGATCGGCGCATAGCGAGATTCCTGGGTGTCCCCGACAACGAGACGACGTATTCCATTATCGCGCTGGGCCGGCCGGATGAAGAGTACAAGAAACAGGCGGGTAGAAAGAAGATCTCGCTCCGGTACTTCGAGGGTTGACGGCTCATGCCGGTCTAACGGCATGAAAACCCCATTATGAGTCACGGGGAGCAGTGGTCCTGTCAGAAGCGGTCGAGGAGAGACGTCTCACTATAAGAAGCCTGCAACGATTCAACTTCCGGTGCCGGCGGGCGCGCAGACGGCCGGGCGGGCGGCTTCTCGGAAGCCTCCGTCGTTGGTCCGCCTTGCGAGGACATGACGACGGAATCCCTGAATCGATCGGTGAGTGAACTATACGTAGTAGAACAGCCGGAAAGGAAGACCGCCAAAACAAGAATGGAGAGCAGGTATCTCACAACAGGACCTCTGGTCGAGTAGTACCCTCTCTCCTTAACTATCTCTTAAACCACAATAATGACTGAAAATCAAGTTGATTCCGTGGCGACCACGAATCTCGGGCATGATTGATCATCCCCCTACACGAGAGTACTCCGTTGCGTAAGTACGGTAACGAATCAGAAGCCTCCAGCCCAACTCGGAATCCGCGACCGTATTCTGAGAAACCGACGACAAACAGCGAACCGACAAGGTGTAATCTGCAGGCCTTGTTTTATTCCCGAATCGCGTTAAGATTTACCTGTGAAAGAAAGCGACCTATGCGATTTTCCACTTTGCCCCCACAGCCTTGGTGAGGCAAGAAAGACAAAGAAAGGAGAGCGAACAAATGGCAATTCCCGTGCTCTTTCCCTTGAGGATACTGGGCTGGGCAGCTGCCGGAGTGGCATTGGGCGTGGGCTGGAAGGTTGGCACGCACCTTGTGGACACGGCCATGGGCGACCCCCGGGTGAAAGAATTTGTTAACGACCTTAAGTCGGCGTGCAAAGAAGAGGAAGAACCTTTGTGGAAACGTCAATACTCACGGTTGTCCGATTGACGACGTGAGAACTGAGTCAGGTGTTGCTTTTTGACTGCGTTTCAGAAGGGTAGAACCGCTCGAAGACCTGATCTACCTTTTCCTGCATGGTATCGGCTTCATCCGGATTGTGGTGCTCGTACCCTTCCAGATGGAGTATGCCGTGGATAAGAAGGTAAAGAACCATTTCGTCTTCTGTGTAACCGAGTTTGAGTGCATCTTCTTGAACTCGGTCGGCACAGATGACCACATCGCCAAGAAGGTGAGGCTGTGCGGCAGGATAGGCACCTTCCTGCTGTGAGAAGGACAGCACATTGGTCGGTCCTTCCCGTCCGCGGTACTTCAAGTTGAGGTCGGCCATTTCCTTGGAGTCTACAAACGCTATTGAAAGTGCCGAGGAAGGGCTACAGCCCAAGCCTTCTAATACTTGCAACGCTTTCCGAGTCAACTCGTGCCGGTCGATCTCTATTCTTGTCTGGTTGCTGCTTATTGAGATCTCCATTGCCTTTTTCCTGTGCACGCGTATCCGCCGGGTAGTCAATTCGGGAGTGAAGAATTCCTTGCAGGGATCTAACAAAGGATTTGGTGATGGCGTGAATGTCCTTGAGAGTAAGATTTGACTGATCCAACTGCCCCTCACTGAATAGTCCCATAATAAGTGTCTGAACCCGCTTCTGAATCCGGGCGGGAGTAGGCTCGGCCAATGTTCTGCAGGCAGCCTCGCAAACGTCCGCCAACATCACCAGAGCCGCTTCCTTGGTCTGTGGACGGGGACCGGTATAGCGGTACTTGTCTTCGCTTACGGATTGGTGGTTCTTCTCTGCCTTCTCCAGCGCTTTTGTATAGAAAAACTTGATTAAATTGGTCCCGTGATGTTGCTGAATGATGTCCGTTATGGGAGTACCGAGTTTGTGTTCCCGGGCCTTTTCAACTCCGTATTTCACGTGGGTCACAAGAATCAAGGCACTCATACTGGGCTCGAGCTTGTCGTGAGGATTAACGCCTCGTCCTTGATTCTCGATGAAATAATAGGGTTTTGTCTTCTTTCCTGCTTTTCCGATGTCGTGGTACAGGGCGCCCACTCTGGCAAGAAGGGGGTTGGCTCCAATCTGCTCCGCAGCCGATTCAACAATGTTGCCGACCATCATGGAGTGATGGTACGTTCCCGGTGCTTGGAGTGCCATTTCTTTAAGCAACGGGTGATTCAGGTTGGCCAATTCCAGCAGCCTTACATTGGTCGTATATCCCAACGGTTCCAGCAGCGGTGCCAGCCCGGATACCAGAAGTCCCGAAAAGACTCCGCCGAGAAACCCAATGCCGATCACATACACGTTTTCTATGGTGGTCAGTTCACCATTGGCCATTCGGATGGCAACTATGGACAGCATGTTCACCAATCCGACGATTAGAGCGGCCTTGAGAAGCGAGGTCCTGTCGGTGATGTGCGTCATACCGTGGAGTCCCACGATTCCCGAAACAAAGTAGAAGGAAAAGAGGTAGACATCCCCCTCGACTGCCAGCGATGCGGTCAGGGCCGTCAGCGCTGCGAAAATAAAGGCAATCCGCGCATCCACCATAAGTGCGGCCAACATTGCCGCGGAGGCCACCGGTGCCAAGTAAAGGATGGACTGCGTTTCTATTCCTTGCCCCACGGAAGACAACAGCGGCGACAAGGAAGACGTGAAACGTACGAGGGCGATAGTGCCCACGAGGAGCAAGCAGAACAAGAAGAGATCTTCCACGGCGCTTGCAGAGCGATCCAGATACTTTTCCGAGAAATGAAAACAGAACTGGAGCAGGAGCACGAGTAGGAGCGTGAAGCCCGCCAGTATCATGTAGCGGCTGAAAGCCGGATTAGACTTGTTGAGTTCGGCAAGCTTTATCTGATGGCCTTTATTGACCGGCTCGCCTTCTCGTATGATGGTCTCTCCTTTGGCGACCGTGAAATGTTGGTCTTTGATCGAATTCTGGGCCTCCAGCCTGAGTTTCTCACTCTCGTCCCGGTTGTAGGTAATGTTGACATTGACCAGATCCATGGCAATTTGCCGAATCGCTCGCGAATACGACGTATCACGTGAGGGCTCGTTTTCCAGGTTGTTGATGAAATTGACTGCCTGTTTCAGGTCGTAAATGGTGGCAAGATCCTTCAACGGTTCCAGTTTTTCTTTGGATTTGCTCCTAAGAAGAATGCCGTGCTGCCCATCTCGCCTCACCAAGTCGTGGCTCAACACGACCCCTTTGAGCAGAACCGGTACTACCAGTGATCGCAGATCCTCCTCAATACGAGAGTTGAATCCCATAGCCTTGAGCAGAGCAAAGTTGGAAGGAGAAACCCGTGCTCCCAAGAGATTCTCGTACCGAGTCCTCAAAGTGGTGTCATCAAGTTTCCGAAAGTTTTTTGATTCAGGAACGTTATCTGCGCCGGCTTTAGCCTTGCCGGTTGGTTTGTCCAGTTCCCTGGAACGATAGTCGGCCTCCTCCTTCAAATACTGCCTGATGAATTTGAAAGCCTTGACCATCCTGGTCTTAACGTCCTGTACCATTTCATCGTCGAAATCGTAGACGGGTCTCACCGACTTGAGCACCTCGTCCCGTCTCTTATTGGTCGCCTCCTCGTCAATTACTTTAAAGGTTATAGGGGAGACGATGGTTTCCGGAGCCATCTCGCCAACCGTAAGGTTGTACGTACGCGAAGACTTGGGAGCCATCAGGAAGGCAGCGAACAGAGAAGTCCCGATAATCAGCGCCCACCGCTGCCATTTCGGCTCCGCGAAGTTATGGATCCACGACGGAAGCCTTTTCCCGGCAGCTTTTCGAAGCTGAACCGCCCTCTCCTTCAGTGCGGAGAGTTTGCTCGCATCATCGCGCGACTTCTTCTTGTCAAGGGATTTCGACATATCCTCTCAGCTCCGGGGTCCGGTAGTGGTTGAACGGGCCTCGTAAGCCCTGATGATCTCCTGCACGAGGGGATGGCGTACAACATCCCTGTCGGTAAACATTACAAAGGATATCCCCTCGATATGACTTAGAATATTTCGTGCCTCCACTAGGCCTGACGTGCTGCCTTCGGGGAGATCTATCTGGGTGATATCTCCGGTGATCACCGCCTTGGATGAGTACCCCAGGCGTGTAAGAAACATCTTCATTTGTTCCGACGTGGTGTTCTGTGCCTCGTCCAGTATCACGAAAGAATCGTTCAGGGTTCTTCCTCTCATAAAGGCCAGCGGGGCCACTTCAATGTCGCCTCTTTCGATCATTCGAGCCGCCTTGTCGAAATCTATCATGTCATGAAGCGCATCATACAGCGGCCTGAGGTAAGGATTGACCTTTTCATACAGGTCCCCCGGCAGGAATCCAAGCCTTTCACCCGCCTCCACCGCCGGCCTTGCCAGGACGATCCGTCGGGCAGCTTTCTTCGAGAGGGCGGCCATGGCCATTGCCATGGCCAAGTAGGTCTTACCGGTTCCTGCGGGACCGATTCCGAACACTATGTCATGCGCCTGGATTGCTTGGATATAGGTCCTCTGCATGAGTGACTTGGCCGTGATCGGCCTCTTTCCGGACGAAGTAAAAACCGTGTCCCTCAGCAGATCTCTAAGCTTTGCCTCAGGGTTGTCGAGAAGCAACCGCACGCCCTGATCAATGTCTACCGGGTGAATGGGAAAACCGTCCCGGGCCAACGAGTACAATTGTTTGAGTAACTTCTCGGCAACATCGTCATTAGGAGCGTCACCATAAACGGCAACCGTATTTCCCTTGATCGAGATGGTTACGTCCAAGCATTTCTCAATGTACTTGATATTCTTGCTTAATTCTCC
The DNA here is from genome assembly GCA_963675835.2 of Desulfomonilaceae bacterium. Taxonomy (GTDB): domain Bacteria; phylum Desulfobacterota; class Desulfomonilia; order Desulfomonilales; family Desulfomonilaceae; genus JAVHLK01. The sequence goes on along the minus strand of CAXXIU010000021.1, from coordinate 1,366,786 downwards.
AATGAGAGCTTGAAAGGCCCCTATATCGTTGAAGCTCACTCTACGCGGCGTCTTTTCGCCTTGCTGCACAGGATTTGTCCTCAAACAACCTCCGCGTGCTCCCCGGCATGTGCTGCCGACGATCCCGGCATCTCCGACAGACCGGCCCTAAGTGTCGGTCATCACTCTAGGAACTCGGAACCCCTGCTCAACGCACCGACGTCACTCCGGTCAGACCGACTCTATCTGTCGCCGGGACCGGATGATATCATCATTTTCCAACGATAATCAACTGCATCCTATTGAACCTCTCCGTGGTACCGTATAGACTGATACCGTTTCCGGCGGAAAAAGTAAATGCCGATTGCCGATTCTCGCACCAGTAGCCCGAGCACGGATGGATTGGTCCACCGGTATCGTGAAGCCACGGAAAAGACGGATTCCGGCCCGAGGGCAGAGAATCCGCGAGGAAACTTAGCGCAGCCTTCGGCCGCAACCAAGAGAGAATCACCACAGAAGCAGTGAACACCGAGAATGCCGAGTCCTCGCAATTCCGGGGACCTGACCCGATTTGCCGGAGCGCAGCGGAGGGACACAAATCGGGATCGTGTCCCCGGAATGCTCAGGGGCCGGGCGCACCCAAACTGCAATGCAGGGGCCGATTTGCGAAGAAATCTTCGCGGTACGACAACTAAATGAGGAAGTACAAAAAACAGGAGAGCAGGATTGATATGCCGCAGTCAACAGATGGTGCCGACGCGTTCGGCAGATTGCTGGATTTGATTCGCACCCTCCGTTCGGAAAACGGGTGCCCCTGGGACAAGCAACAGACCCCGCAGTCCTTCCACCCTTACATTCTCGAGGAATACCACGAAATGGTCCACGCGATGAGTGAAGGTGACGAAGAGGGGGTCGCGGATGAAATGGGCGACCTCGTCTTCTTGGTGGTCTTCGTTGCGTACATGTTCGAGCAGCAGGGAATGACCACACTGACGGATATTGTTGATGGAGTAATCGAGAAGATGACACGTCGACACCCTCATGTCTTCGGCGACGCTACGGCGAGAAACTCCGACGAGGTGATCGACAAATGGCGGGAGATTAAGGCGGCCGAGCGAAATATCAGCATGCGGGAATCCATTCTTGACGGCGTTCCGCGATCACTTCCGGCACTGAGTCGCGCGCAGAAGCTGGCCGCCAGAGCGTCGAAAGTGGGTTTTGACTGGACTCGTCCCGAGGAAGTGTTCAACAAGATCGACGAAGAAATCGAAGAACTCCGTGAGGCCGTCTCCGCCGGTTCCCCCGAAGCGGTCCGCGAAGAACTCGGCGATGTCCTTTTTGTGCTTGTCAACGCGGGGAGACATCTGAAGGTGAATAGCGAGGCCGCACTCAACGAGACTTCCGACAAGTTTGAACGCCGGTTTCGCTTCATTGAATCGCGCTTGCGGGAGCAAGGCCTGTCTATACGGGAGGCCGACCTTGAGGAAATGGATAGATTCTGGGACGCGGCCAAAGAGCTTGAGAAATCCTAATCTCGCTCATCGCTTTTCCGACGCGCCCCTTTACGCCTCAAATATCGGCTACACCGGGGATATTGATGATGTGTTTTCCCCGCTCCTTCTGAATTATCAGATCAAGGCTGTCATTCCGAATTCCCAGGGAAAGAGTGCCTTGTGCGACACCACCTTCCATGCCGGTAATTTCTCTCAAAATTTCAAGGCCTCGCGCAATGTAGTGTGCCGGCGCTTTGGGCAGATTATACGTCTTGTCTGCGTAAACCGTCACCCCTTCGTCCTTGTCCACCGAAAGTCTCACCGCCTTCTCTTCAACGGCATCGAGCACTACTAGGGCCAGGTATTTCAGGGGGGCCTCGTCCACGTCCGTTCCGGGCGCTTCCTTCCATCCTCCCTTTTCCCATTCCGTCAGTGCGTTGCGGGGCTTGATCTCCAATTGGCAATCAATCTGTTGCTGCAATCTTAGATGCGGACTTTCTACCTCGGCCATGGCAGAACCTCCTTTCCATTGGTTGCATACCCACGTATTAGTGACACGTGGCGCAGGACGTCGCCGAACAGGAACTGCACGACGAACTGCCGGTGCCGGACGTCTTGAAATCACCGGCCCCACTCTTGAACCTGCAGGCCGACATGAGTCGACTTACTTGCCCGCCGCATTTGGGGCAGACTACCTCTTCCTTGCCAATGACCAGTGTTTCAAAAACATCGTCGCACGCTGAACAGTTATATTCATAAATCGGCATCTCTGTTATTTCCTCCTGACTCTCTTATCTAAGCATCAAGATGCGCCTCCCCGGAAAAAGATGCAAGCCTTCCGCACGAAACGGGCTCATATCCGGTGAGGTCAATGCAGGTCGTGATAGGTGATTGTTTTTCCTCCCGGAAACGTCAACGTACTCCCGCTCTTTGTCTCCACGTACCGAGCGGGCTTGAATCGGTTCTCCCCCGCGGTTCGAATGCCTTCGCGAACGTTTCCGCAGTCGATGCGCTTCCATTCCGACTTTCCACAGGCGTAGTTCATCCTCATTTCGCCATTACACGTAACCCCCGTGACCACGGCGCAGCCGGTCTTGGCAAGCTTACCACCGCATCCTGCAACCGCAGAGGCAATGAGAATCCCCAGCAAGGGTGCGAGAGAGCGATTCCTGATCCGCAAGAGGTCTCCTTGAAAAGACGGAACTTCCCGATTTTTTTACCATAGCACCGCCCCGTATGTCAACCGGATTTTCGTCATTTATTCGCTTGACTTTCGGTTTTTATTCGGTACCATACGGGGTGCGGCTCTCATGCCGAGGCGGATCATGAAGACCCTAACAAAAAGTGAGAGAAGAGTGCTGGATTACATTCGCCGTCACCTGAGGGAGAATGACTATGAGTCTCCCAGCTACGAAGAGATTGCGCTTGGGGTAGGGCTGAGGAGTGCTTCAAACATCCAGGCACACATCGAAAAACTCGTTGCGAAAGGCTACCTGACAAAGAGACGAAATGCTCACAGATCCATCGAGTTGACCGGGCCGAACACTCTCTCCTCGGGTTCCGAGGAACTCCCGCTCGTGGGTCGTATCGCCGCGGGTAGGCCCATAGAGGCGGTCCTCGATTTTGAAACCATCTCGATCCCCTCGGACATGATCGGCAAGAACGAAACGTATGTGTTAAGGGTCCGCGGTGACTCAATGGTCGAAGACCATGTGCTGGACTGCGACTACGTGATCGTCGAGAAGAGGGACCGACCGCGGGACGGGGAAATGGTAGTGGCCCTTGTAAATGACTCGGAGGCTACCTTGAAGAGGTTTTACCGGGACGGGGGTCGCGTCGTCCGCCTGGAACCAGCGAATCCCGCTTACAAAGCAATGTATTTTGCCGAAGAAGACGTGACGGTTCAGGGAGTGGTGATCGGCATCCTGCGGAAATACGGGAAACGCTGACTTCGGAGGCCCTGGAGCCTGTTACGGGTGTCAACCTAACAACTAGTTTACATAAGTTCGGTCACTCATTTTTCCTTGTCACCATGAGGGATATTTGGAACGAGAGATCTCCGGGCACGGAGGCCCGGGCTACCGAAGACCGTATTGAGCCAAATTCTGCTGCGTGGGGCGGGCGTCCCTGCCCGCCGACCCTGAGGAACACAGGGTCTTCTTCGTTTTCGTTCCCGAGCAGAATCTCGGGAACGATGAATAACCGTTGATCCATTTCACCCGAGCCAAACTTACGCCGTGACGCACTTTCGGAGAGCGCGTTGAGGAGACCACACATGAAGCTTCACGGACAACCATGTGCGGGAAACAGCCCAGAATCGGGGGTTTCTGCTTCACGGTACATTCTCCATGTGGATGCCGACGCGTTCTTCGCTTCCGTGGAACAAGTCCTAAGACCCGAATTGAAAGGCAGGCCGGTCATCGTCGGCGGTACCGAGCGCGGGGTGGTATCCGCGGCTTCTTATGAAGCTCGCCGCTTCGGCGTTCATTCAGCCATGCCCACAGTCCGGGCAAGGCGCTTGTGTCCCCGCGGCGTCTTCCTGAGACCGAATTTTGCAGCTTACAAAGATTTCTCCACGCGAATGTTCTCGGTCATGCGAAAGTACTCTCCGCTTGTGGAAGTGACCAGCGTTGACGAAGGGTACATCGATCTCTCCGGAACATTCCGGCTCCACAGGGCACCTGCTTGGGAGACAGCGAGCCGCATACTCGACGACATACGTCACGAGTTGGGCATCAACGTTTCGGGCGGTGTGGCATGCACGAAAATTTGGGCCAAGATGGCCGCAGGCCTCGCCAAACCAAACGGTCTACTCTACCTGGAGCCCGATAAGGCACCACTCGTTCTCGGCGGATTGCCCGCCGACGCGATTCCCGGCGTCGGCAAGAAAGCGTACCAGGTCCTGAAGAATCACGGAATTGTCACGGTCTCCCAATTAGCCGCGGCCGGGCTGCGAACGTTGCGATCCCTTCTCGGCAGGTGGGGTGAGAAGCTCATCGACAGAGCTGCCGGAACCGATTGTCCGGCGGTTCGGTCGACACCGTGCCACGCCCGGAAGTCGTACTCCAAAGACCGAACTCTTGACGGGGATACCGCGGACTATGGGTATCTCCGGTCGGTAGCGTGCGATCTTGCGGAAAGACTCGGCGCCAGACTGAGGACCGACCGAAAGGCGGCCACAACAATCACGTTGAGGGTGAGATATGCGGATTTCCGCGATGTGAGCAGGTCAATGACCGCGAAGGACCCCATCAGCGGAAACGGGGAGATCCTCACGTGCGTGGACCGCCTGTTCTGGAAGACCATCACGCGCGGAACGCTAATACGACTCGTAGGGGTGAAACTCTCCGGAATCGGCCGGCCTTCCGTACAGCCCGATCTCTTTGAACCGACGTGCCCACTGCGAGTTCAACGAGACAGAGCTGTCGACCTGATACGCAATCGGTTCGGATTCGGTTCCATCGGGGCCCATCGGTGGACGGGCGGAGTCGGACGGCCCCTTGGGGATAAATAGCCCCTCGTACACAAACTATACACTTGGAATCTACTTCATTGACACCCAACTCGTGTGTCATATCAACCCATTGCATTATCTCTGACGCTCACGTGACAAATCGCGGCATGTCGCTCATGTGCATGCCTTTCAGCCACGCGTATACCGGCTCTCACAGCGCTTCTCTCCGGCCCCTTTCATGGCACGGAAATTGCCGTGTGTTGAGTTAATCCACAGGTGAGTCGAGGTGTCCCCGCAGCCGGGACTATTATTCCGCGTCGGACCTCCACTACTAAGAACAATGCTCCGACGCAGACATCTCGGATACATCTGACCCGCACCATACCATACCCTCCATCCCCGGTCCGCCCCTCCGGACCGGGGATATTTTTTTGGATCACGGGATCTTACGGCCCCTTCCATAATGTCGCGCAGAAACGCCCGCCCCACGTCAAGAAGTAAGCTTCGTGAAGGTCTTTCCCGGCACGGGCCTCCGTGCCCGGAGGTTTCTCGTATCAGGAAGCCGGGATTGGGAACGAGGGGACCATACGTAACCGAACTTATGAAACGGTGTACTCAGTACTCGATCTCGCAAACACGGTAACGGATTTCAGCGCGCTGTGGATACGGGGAGCGACCGGCTTCGGAAGCGCTATTAGAATATGAGACGCTTTGATGAAGGCAGGCCCCGGTCTTAGACCGGGAAGGCGGGATGGCTGTGGGGGAACAGGCCCAACTCGGGATCGAACCTGTTCCGGCATCGTATAGGACGGCGGGGGTGAGGGTACTATTCCTTCTTTTCGCCTTCCTCGGCTTCGCCTTCAGCAGCTTCCGCAGCCGCTGCTTCCGCTTCTTCCCCTTCGCCTTCCTCGGCTTCGGCCCGCTTCGGCGGCACGACCGACGCGACGACATAATCGTCCTCATGGAGAGGGGTCACGCCTTCGGGAAGATTGATCTGGTTGACGTGAATCGACTGCCCCACCTCCAAATCCGAGATATCGACCTCCACCAAGCCGGGAATGTCGCTTGGTAGACAGGAAACTTGAAGCTCCCTGGCCGATATTTGAAAGACTCCGCCTTTCTCTACGCCCACTGATTTTCCGGTAAACTCGAGCTGCACCGCAACCTGGATCGCCTCATCCATGGATACCTCAAGAAAATCCAAGTGAATAAGAGCTCCATCGAGCGGTCTCACCTGGCGTTCCTTGAGCACGGCAACGTGTTTGACCGTACCTCCGTTTTCCTGAACATGCAGGTCAAACAGCGTGTTGCGCCCACCCGCTTCCATGACTTTTCCTAATTCGTGGACATCGACGCTCAGCTTCATCGGCTCAATGTTTTTCCCGTAAAAGACGGCCGGTGCCTTTCCTTTGGCCCTCAACCTACGGGCCGGACCTTTCCCCGTTTGGGATCGTGTCTCTACCAGTAATGCTACCTTGTTCATGCTTTCCTCCGGCAGGGGCCCCATCGGTCGATGGATTTCAACCCTGATGACGGCTTTCCATAACGAGTATCAGACGAAAAGCTCCGAGACCGAAACTTCGCGGTGAATTCTGCTGATGGCTTCCCCGAGGAGCGGCGCCACGGACTCAACCTTTAGTTTCGGGCAGGCCATTTCCTTCTCCTCTGTAGGAATGGTATCGGTAATATAAAGCTTCTCGATCGGAGATTCATTTATCTTGTTCACGGCTTCCCCGGACAGCACCGGGTGGGAGCAGCATGCGTACACATGACTTGCACCCGCCTTTTCCAGAGCACGCGCACCCTTGACGAGAGTTCCCGCCGTGTCCACCATATCGTCCAGCAGCACGGCCTCCCGGCCGGCCACATCGCCGATCACGTTCATCACTTCCGACTCATTGGGCTTTGAACGCCGCTTGTCGATGATGGCCAGGCTGCTTCCCAGTCTCTTTGCAAAGGCCCTGGCGCGCTCGACGCCTCCGGCATCGGGAGACACCACGGTGAACAGGCTGGTGTCGTGTTCCGCCCTCAGGGCCTCGGCCATTATCGGACCGGCGTACAAGTGGTCGACCGGGATATCGAAGAACCCTTGTATCTGGCCCGCGTGGAGATCTATTGTGAGTACGCGGTCCGCTCCTGCGGCGGTAATAATATCCGCAACGAGTTTCGCCGTTATGGGGGCCCTACTGGCCACCTTGCGGTCCTGGCGAGCGTAGCCGTAGTAGGGCATCACTGCGGTGACACGGCTTGCGGAAGCCCTCTTGAGTGCATCGATCATGATAAGCAGTTCGATCATATTGTCATTAACGGGCTGGCAGGTGGATTGGACGACGAACACGTCCATGCCTCGGACATTCTCCTTAAACTCCACCTGGATCTCTCCGTCACTGAAAGAACCGACCATTGCCGATCCGAGGGGTATGCCCATGTACCGGGTGATGGCTTCGGCCAGTTTTAAGTTGGAATTTCCCGCGAATATTTTGAGTCCGACCCTCATGAAGGCTCCTCGGCAGTAGAGACCTGTCTTTTTGCTAAATTATTTATGTTAGACCCGGATAAAGAATGTGTCAACTAAAATTCGCATGCGACAGCGGATTGACCATCTCCGCCACCCTGCACGTGCTGCATCATCCAACAGGTTGATTTCCTATTAATTTCTTGATATAATAAATTATTTCCGTTATATGTCAGGAGGTCCGCCAATGAATACCCTCAAGGGAGCCCTTGTGGTTGCCGTCGTGTTGTTGTTCTCTGCAGCTACCGTTTTTGCCGACGGATTGCCTTACCGTGCAAGACCGGTCGCGAAGACCATCATATCGTCTTACAACGCCAAGAACAAGTGTCGCGTCATCTGCAAGGGCTCCAAGCCCTTCCTGGAATACGTTGAAGACGGCCTTGCGTATGCCTTGGACATACCTTTGGCCATCCTGAGTCCCATCACGTGCCCGCTGGTATCGCCCATTATGGACAGCCTTGACTCCAACTGAGACCGTAGCCGGTCTCTCCGACGACAACGAGCATGAGGTTTCGATTTCCCGAGCACCCCGTCGAATCCCTTTCCTTGAGCGACAGGTGCCTCATCTACTACGGCAGAGTGGTCGATCTGGCCGTCCTCTCCGGTCTGTTGACCCGAGACCCAATGACCGAGATCGGTCACTTTGCCTTCTCCGATCACTACGCCAAGGGAAAAACCCTCGACCGAGACCTCCGGGAAGCGATTCGTGAATTCGACCGGCGCCATGCTCATGCGGCTCGTGCTCGGTGGGAAAAGCTGAATCAGGCTTTCTCGGGGGTTGTGGAAAACTATCGGTCATCGAGCGACAGGGAGAAGATCCAAGATCTCATCCGTGTGGGAGCTTCGTACCGTGTCTGGCCGGCCTGTACGTCTTTTACCCTGACCTATCCGTGGGATCTTGAGGGCAATGGACAACCGGTCCGCTTCCGGGACGATTTGTCGTTGTTTATGAAGCGAAGGATACTGGAAATACTGAGAAAGGCGGGGAAACTCCACGATCCCAATCTGTTCGGGCGGATTGATGAACGGTTGGAGTGACAGACGACGGGCCCGGTCTGCGCTGCGGTCCTGATTCGTAGGGGCAGGCCCCCCGGAGAGTGTCTCAAAACCACGAAAGTAGTCGCAATCGTGTCGAATCTCGCGTTATTTCAAGACCGTACACTGCTCGTCGCCCACCTCTCCTTTGAGATGGTATTCCAGATTTTCCAAAGGCAGTTCCTTCACGGCCATACTCACGTCCCACTCTCTCGTCACGGTATTCCACGTATAGTGCTGAAGCGTCATCTTCTTCCCCTTTGTCACGTAAAGATGGAGATACCAGCCCCCAAACATTTTGGAAAAGCAGGTCTTCACATGCTTCACGTTGGGGATCCCTTTCGCAAACTCCAGGGCCGACGCATTGATTTCCTCTTTCTCGAGCAACTCTTTGGGACTTGCAGGAAGCGCTCTTCTGGCTTCGCCGGATTCACCCTTGTATGACGGCGGTGGAGGAGGCAACATCTTCTCCAACTCTTCAGGGGAAAGCTTACGCGCTTGATCCCCTCCCGCCGAATCCTTGGCCCTCTTGCCTCTGGGGAAATCACCGCTCCAATTCGCGTCCTCCTCCATTTCGGCCTCGGGTCTCTGCTCGGAACTCGCATCTTTTTTTGTTGCTTTGATCCAGGGCGCGCATCCCGGGATTGTGGCAAAGGGAAACATCAGGGCCACAGCGAGGATTGCAAGAAGCCGTTTCATCAGTTTATTCCAGTGCTTTTATTTTTTAAACTAATGTCGCTGTAGAGAATAGCATCAAATGATGGAAATTACAAGATCATAAGCGCATGAAATTCCCTGACGGCCGCCGGACTCCGGCGTGCCCGTACGACCTCTTAAGCTTCCTGCGATCCGGGGCCTTAAATCGGGGTGAACGGAAAGCTCCCGTGTGCTATAAGACACATTATGGTACAACGATTCAAAACTCTCGTGGCGTTAGTGGGAAGACCCAATGTGGGGAAATCCACGTTCTTCAACATGCTTGCAGGGTCACGCAAAGCTCTGGTTGAGGATACTCCCGGTCTGACGCGTGATCGCCATTACACGGAAGTCCTGGTTCGGGACAAGTCTTTTGTCATCATCGACACGGGGGGCTTTGAGCCAACCAGCAACGATATTATGCTTTCTCAGATGCGAACCCAAACTGAAGTCGCGATTGACCAGGCCGACATCATCGTATTCCTCGGTGACGGGAAGATCGGCGTCACACCTTCGGACTATGAGATTGTACGCTCGCTCCAACAGACGGACAAGAAAGTCTACTACACGGTCAACAAAATCGATTCGGAGAAGAGTGAGGACATGGCGGTAGATTTCTATTCGCTGGGAGTCGAGCAAATCTTCCCCATTAGCGCTATGACCGGCTATGGAACCGGGGACTTCCTCGACGTCCTGCTCGAGGATATTCCCGGTGAGGATTCTCCGGAGGATGATGTCCCTGATGCAGATGAATCGCGTGTGAAGGTAGCCGTCGTAGGGCGTCCCAATGTGGGCAAATCCACACTGGTGAACCTGTTGCTGGGGCAAGAGCGCCTTGTGGCCAATCCTGAACCGGGCACCACCAGGGATTCCATCGACACGATCGTGCGGCATTACGGCAAGGAGTACGTGTTCATCGACACGGCCGGTGTACGGCGACGTTCCCGAATCGTTGACCGGATTGAAAAATACAGTGTCATAAAGGCGTTTCGCAGCATCGACAGAGCCGACATCGCAATTGTGATGCTCGATGCCCGGGAAGTCGTCACCGACCAAGACGCACGCATAGCCGGCTATGCGCATGACAAAGGGAGGGCGGTTATCCTTGCGCTGAACAAATGGGACCTCATAGCCAAGGATACCAACACGATCAATGAATACTTGGAGAAGATTCGGAATTCACTGAAGTATCTGGATCACGCCCCGATTCTGACGATCTCGGCACTGCAGGGAACTCGCGCCGTGAAGCTCTTCGGGGTGATCGATGAACTGTACCAGTGCTATAGCAAACGGGTTTCCACCGGCGAACTCAACCGCTTCCTCGAATCCGTGGTCACGCAGAACCCGCCGGGCATGCATCGAAAGACCAAGCGCATCAAGTTCTATTACCTCACCCAAGTACGAGCCGCTCCGCCGGTCTTTATGTTTTTCTCTAATTATCCTGAGTCATTACACTTCTCGTACAAGAGATTCCTGGAGAACAGAATCAGAGAAGCTTTCGACTTCAAGGGCTCGCCTCTCATACTGATTTTCAGGAAGAGGATGGGGAGGTCCGAGAGCCAAGGTTCTCGGAAAGGATCTCGTCGGTGACGGGTATGCCGGGAGATGACGGTTCGGCACATCATCCGGTATCGCGAAATGCCTTCTTTGTGGCATACTGTGGTTCGGATGACGGGGCGTTGCTCTCACGAACTCTCACGGCTTGGGGCTTGCCAAGCCACAACGAATCATGAAAGTCCCCGGCACTTTTGAGCACTCCGGGGCTTCGCCGCGGAGAGTCGTAATACGGGCAAGGACCTTCATGTTTGTTGAGCCTTTGGAGGTATGATAGTTATTATCAATGGAGCAGACTTCTAAACAGATAGTTCGATTCAACGAAATCCAGGAACGCGTCAAGACCTACTACCCGGACGCGGACCTCGACCTTATTCGAGCGGCTTACATCTATTCGGCCCAGGTTCATCTCGGCCAGACCCGTCGATCCGGGGAGCCTTACCTTATCCATCCCGTTGCCGTTGCAGACATTCTGGCAGTGATGAAGTTGGACGAAGCTTCGGTCGCAACCGGGTTTCTTCACGACACGGTGGAGGACACCCTCACGACCGTGGGGGATATCGAGAGGTATTTCGGTCAGGAAATCGCCAAACTGGTTGACGGCGTCACCAAGATCAGCAAGATGGAGTTCCAGTCCAAAGAAGAGAGACAGGCCGAGAACTTCCGCAAAATGATCCTCGCCATGAGCCAGGATATACGCGTGCTCCTCGTGAAACTCGCCGACCGCCTCCACAATATGCGCACCTTGGCCCCCATGCCGCCGGAGGCTCAGAAGAGAATAGCGCTTGAGACCATGGAAATATACGCTCCTTTGGCCTCAAGGCTCGGAATTTACTGGATCAAGACGGAGCTCGAGGATCTCGCATTCAGTTACCTTGAACCCGAACGGTATGAATTCATTACTACACGCTTGGAAGAGTCGATCCGGGAGACTGAAGACTACGTCAACAATGTTTTGTGGGAAATTAGAGAGACGCTTTCCGGCTATAAGATCCGGGCGATAACCAAGGGCAGAAACAAGGAAATTTTCAGTGTTCACAAGAAGATGGTATCGCAGAACCTGGAGTTCGATCAGGTCCACGACCTCACGGCCTTTCGCATCGTGTTGGACTCGGTGAGCGAGTGTTATGCCGTATTGGGCCTGATACATCAACTCTGGAGGCCGGTTCAGGGGAGGTTCAAAGACTACATTGCCATGCCCAAGGGGAACGGGTACCAGTCTCTCCACACCACGGTCATCGGTCCCGAAGGCAGACGGATAGAGATTCAGATCAGGACTCACGAGATGGACCTCATCTCCGAGGAGGGAATCGCGGCTCATTGGTCCTACAAAGAGGGTAAGGCGTTGGAACCCCGGGAGATGCAGGTCGTGAGCTGGCTCCGACAGGTCATGGAGTGGCAGCAAGATCTTGAGGATCCTCGGGAGTTCTTTGAAAACGTACGCGTCGACCTGTACCCGGATGAAGTGTATGTATTCACGCCAAAGGGGGAAGTAAAAGAGTTTCCCAAGGGATCGACACCCCTGGATTTCGCGTACTCCATCCATACGGAGGTCGGTCACAGATGCGTCGGCGCACGCGTGAACGGCAAGATGGTGCCGCTGAAATACGAGTTACAGAACGGCGACACCATTGAAATCATGACCTCGGTTCACCAGAAGCCGAGTAAGGATTGGCTCAAATCCGTGAAGACCGGGCGCGCGAGGACAAAGATCCGCCACTTTGTCCTTACCGAAGAGCGGGAGCGTGCCATCGAGATAGGGAGGGACAGTTCGGACCGTGAGCTCCGGAGGTGGCACTTGGAGCTGGGCCAAGCCGAACGGGACGGCAGTATCCTTAGTCTGGCGGAAGACTACGGCTTCCAGACCGAAGCCGACCTTTACGCAGCGATGGGTTACGGCAGGCTTTCCCCAAAGATCGTTGTGACCAAACTGGTTCCGGCCCACGAACGCGAGAAGGCCAAGACCTTGCTCACCGAAGAGCAGATCATCAAGCGAGCCCGGAAAGAAACAAAGAGCGGGGTGAAGATCCATGGACTTTCCGACGTGATGGTCAATTTCGGGAAATGCTGCAATCCGCTGCCGGGAGATTCTATTCGGGGGTTTATCACCCGAGGCAGGGGGGTCACCATTCACAAGAAAGATTGTCAGAATCTGCTCATCGCGGATACCAAACGTGTCGTCGATGCAAGTTGGGACGAGGACCAGTCGGTCCGCAGAATGGTGAAACTCGTCGTTGAAGCCGAAAACAAAACCGGGATGCTGTCAACACTCAGCGGAGTATTCTCCACGAACGACTCGGACATCGTTCAGTGCAATATCACCACTCCCAGCGAAGAAATTGCTCACGGGGTCTTTCTGGTGTATGTCAGAAATCTGGAGCATCTCACCAGTATCATTACCGCTTTAAAGGGAGTCAAGGGTGTGGAAAAGGTTGAGCGCGTTGGAACGTTGTGATCACGCCGAACACGAGTAAGTAGACGATTTCATAAATCCGTTTGCGTCCCTGCCCGCCCCACGGTCTGACATGTAGGGGCACCCCGCTGTGGGTGCCCATTAATGCCGAGGACTTTCATGATTCGTTGTGGATCGTTGGCAGCTCCAAGCCATGAAGGTTCTCACGAGCACCCATTGGTTGCCCCGCAATTCGGGCAATTGTAGCATGACCCACTGCGGACCATTATGGCTCCGCATTCGTAGCACGAAGGCGCGTCGGATTGCCCCCGGAAGATCGTTGATCCGGCCGCTGCAACCGTCCGGGAGGTTGAAGGGGGCCCTGTTGGGGACGGCGCGTCGGACGAGTCGTGGGCATGATCCCCGACGGGCAGTAGTCCTGCGGATTCCTGCTGTTGCTTATCAAGAAATCGTGTGCCCAGATACCGGAAGATATAGTCTGTGAGAGACTTGGCGATAGGGATCTCGGGATTGCCCGTGAACCCCGACGGCTCGAATCTCACATGGCTGAATTTGTTGACGAGAGCTTCCAGGGGGACTCCGTACTGTAGGGCGATGGACGTCAACGTAGCGATGGTGTCCATGAGGCCGGAAATCGTACTGCCTTCTTTGGCCATACGTATGAAGATCTCTCCCACCTTGCCGTCGTCGTAGAATCCGGTGTGGATATAACCCTTCTGACCCGCAACCTCGAACTTGTGCCTTAAGCTCGTGCAGTCCACGGCGAGGCGACGCCGAACAGGCTGCAGCGGTCCAACCGCGGCCGACGCACCTACCCCCAACGGTTGGACGGCCTTGCAGCCGTCACGATACACCGTAATGGCCTTCAAACCGAGGCGCCACGCAAGCCGGTAGATCTCCTCTACTTGCTCCACCGTTGTATCCCCCGGAAGGTTCACGGTCTTTGAAATGGCGCCTGAGATGAAGGGCTGCACCGCAGCCATCATCTTCACATGGCCCTCCGCGCGGATTTGTCTTTCGCCGTTCATCGGCTTGAACGCGCAGTCGAATACGGGCAGGTGTTTGGGATCTACCTCGGCAATTCCCTCAATGGTTCCGGTATCCTCGATCCGCGACATGATGTGTCTTACCACTACCGGCGGATACCCCAGATGTTCCAGGGCTCGTGCCGTCGTTTGGTTTACGATCTTCAGGTGCCCTCCCCCGGTGAGTATCTTGTGTTTCACGAGAGCCATTTCAGGCTCCACACCCGTGGTGTCGCAATCCATCATGAAGGCCGTCGTACCCGTGGGTGCAATGACCGTAACCTGGCAGTTCGCGTACCCGACCTCCTCGCCCAATTCTCGAGCCGAATCCCATATCCTCTGCGCCCCAGCCAACATGTCTCGAGGGACGCCGTGCAGAGATATCCGCCCCAGGTGATGCCGATGAGCCCTGATGACTCCGAGCATCGCGCTCCGGTTCTTTTCAAACTCCCTGAACGGACCTCTCGCTGCCGCAATGCGAGCGGATTGCAGATACGCCTCCCCGGTCATTACGGCCGTCACTGTGGAAGCCCACGCCCGACCTTCGTCGGAGTCGTAGGGAAGTCCCAAGGCCATGATCATCGCTCCCAGGTCCGCAAAGCCCAGGCCGAGAGCACGCATGGCTCGAGAATTTCGCTCGATTGCCGGCGACGGATAGGAGGCCTTGTCCACGAGAATGTCCTGTGCCGTAATCATGACATCCACTGCGTGACAAAAGTCATCCAAGACAAACCGATCCTCATTGTCGAGGAACGCGGTAAGCTTGAGTGATGCAAGGTTGCACGCGGAGTCGTCAACGTGCATGTATTCGGAACACGGATTGGAAGCACGGATCGGCGCGGTGTTGGGACAGGTATGCCATCGGTTGATAATCGAGTCGAACTGTATGCCCGGATCCCCGCACGTATGAGCGGCAGCGGCTATTTCCCTCAACAGATCACGCGCTCGGTGCGTCCCCGCCAATTCCCCGCTGAGCACGAACTTTGTGTGCCACTGCTCCTCCCGCTGCTCGGCCTCCATGAATTCGTCGGTGACCCTAACCGTATGGTTGGAATTCTGAAACGCCACAGTGGCATAGGCCTCTCCATCAAGGGAACCGTCGTAACCGGCCTGCATGAGCGCAACGGCCTTTCTCTCTTCCTGTGCCTTGGAACGAATGAATTCCAGTATGTCCGGATGATCGATATTCAGGATCACCATTTTCGCCGCCCGACGGGTCTTTCCGCCCGATTTGATCACGCCTGCGGAAGCATCGGCCGCCCTCATGAACGAGACCGGTCCGGACGCGGTTCCCCCTCCTCCCAAAGGTTCATTGGCCGATCGTAGCCCGGACAGGTTGACTCCCGAACCCGAGCCGCCTTTGAAGATGATGCCTTCCTGGGAATACCAATTCAGGATGGACTCCATGGTATCTTCAACGCTCAGGATAAAGCAGGCGGAACACTGAGGCGAGGGGTCAATGCCCACATTGAACCATACGGGGCTGTTGAAGGTGGCTTTCTGATAGATGATGAGGTGGATCAGTTCATCTCGGAAGGTCCTCTCATCATCCTGTGACGCGAAATATCCTTGCTCGGCCCCCCATTGGGTTATGGTCTCGACCACCCGAAGAACGAGATCTCGGATACTCGTCTCTCTTCGAGGAGTCCCGGGTTCTCCCCTGAAATAGCGCGAAACGACCACATTGAGCGCGGTGTCGGACCAGAACGACGGTGCCTCCACACCGGTCTGCTCGAATACCACCCCGCCCTTGTCATTGCGAATGGTCGCAGAACGCCGCTCCCACTGAACCTTATCCAGAGGGTCACCATCCGGGCCCGTGAAGAGCCGTCGGAAGCGCAATCCTCCGGGGCGCTCGGCGTCGCCTGCCACATCCAGTGAGCGGGGCAATGGATCGGTCACGTGTCCTCCAAGTTTAAGCCACGTGTATTCTATAACAATTTCAAGTTAGTGGCAATGGAGTTCACGTGGCTGCATGGTAAACCGGGCCGTTGGTTGGGACCACCACCCGGCGAGAATTTCTGGTCAGCCTGCGCAGGTTAACTTGACGGCAGCGTGGGCACGAGCTGAAGTGAAACGGGGACGAATAGCCGCAGATCTCACAGAGGTAAAGCATATCGGAGCATTCCAGGTCAACGAAAGGAATGTGGGACGCATCCCTGCCGCACCTGAGTTCAACCCGTCCGGCAAGCTCGGCTTTGCTCAGGTAGCCTCCGTAGAAGAGCTTGGTATAGATCTTCTCCAGCTGCCTCCAATTAAGATCGTGCTTCTCCAATATGTCTTCATCGCTCAGGTCGGTCAGGATATCCCTCAGAAGGTCCGAAATCTTCATGACGCGAGTAACCTTGGTAACCCTCAGAAGTTTTCTCATGGAAGACTCCATCACAATATAATAGTTAACCTTAATTTTAGCATACACTAGGTTGATATTTCAAGGTAATAACAAGAAGGGCTTGAGGCGACTATTCTTCTGTGGTCCAGCTGAAGGACTCCTGAATGTCTCTCACCGAGGTGTCGGCCGGAAAGCCGCCCTTGAAGAGTTCGTGCAGGCTGGTAATGATTCTGTCTCCTGAGCGACCTTCGGCAATTATAAGGATGTCTCTGTCGGCCAGGCGGGCAAATTCTTGTAAATATTGAAGACATGTGCCACAGGGGAGAAGTGGCGAATTGAGGTCCGAGACAACGGCAACGGCGATGAAACTATCCTCGCCGTGTATAATCGCGTGGTTTATGGCGTTGCGTTCAGCGCAGACTCCCAGCACTGGAATCAGGGATTCCGTGTTACAACCCTCGTAAACTTGACCGCCTGCCGTTAGGACGGCCGAGCCTACCCTAAATCGACTTAACGGAACGGACGCGTTTTCCTTGACGAGTCTTGCCTTCTCCAGCAGATCTTCAAGCTCCCACTGTCGGGCATGGGTGTTCGTATCCGGTGCGGGGTCGGTCGCGTGCATGGGCTGTTTGGTTATCATCGGAGGATCAACCGGTCAAGTTCTGTGAAATGGACCTCCCTCCCGCTCGGGCCTTTCCGGGTGGAAGTGCTCAGGGAACCGGCACGGAGACCGGCGCTGCCAAAACGAGGAAGAGCCCCGGCGTCGCTTCAGGGCCTATCATTCCGAACCGCTGGGTTGCGCCGAGCACTTACCGATTGACGATGCCGAAACGCAAGTTCCTGAATCGTTTCTGGTCTTCCGGGGAAACCCGGGAGCCCACACGAGCCATAAACAGGTTTTCTTCTCGCAGAGCGATGTTGGGCTCATTCGTGTAGTGTTCCTTGAATCCGTGCTTCTTGAGGAGTTGCAGCATCATGTTTCGGTACTGGACGATGGTAAGTCCGCTGCCGTCAAGGTCCCAGTGCCAGGAGAAGCCGTTCATGTACGCGATCTTGTCCTCGAAGAAGTCATCCTGCATGATGAGGTCGATGATCGTCTGAGCAATCCCCATGTGGCGGAAGTTGCGGCTTACTTCAATTGCACCCATCTCGTACATGAGATTCCCGAGTTTGCTCCATCGCTCGGACGTCTCCGGGTACCAGCACGTGGTGTACGCCACCACCGTTCGAGGTTCAACCATGCCCAACACTACTCTCCCGCCCTGCCCCAATGAGATCTTCTCAAAGACTTCGAGCTTCTGGATAATTGACGAATAGTGAGAGAAGTGACCCAGGCCGGAATCCAATAAGAGTTCCGCGAAGAAACCCGGCGGACAGTTCAGATGGATTGAAATGCCGCCATTGGGAACCTGTAACGACACTACCCGGTAGTCCGCTTCCGCTGTAGCTTCCTTTTCGAGCCGAGAGGTCAAAAGTCGCTCCAGTCACGGTGAACCGTTTTCACCATGATGATGAGATCCCGGTACGCTCCGCGTCTATCTTTCACATAGTCCTTGAGTATCGCTTGCTCGAAGAAGTCCATCTTGTGAGCTGCATGCATAGCGGCATCTTCCACGTCTGCGACGAATTCGGCCACGAGTTTCTCTATGCCCATGCTCATGGCCAGCTTCACTGCATCCAACAGCATCCAAGAACCGATTCGTTGGTTTCGGTAAGCCGGATCGACGGCGATCCTCAAATGAGCTATGTGGGCAAGACATTCGGAAGGACGACGATGCAACCTGATGTTGGCTATGATTGTGTTGTCCTCTTCTCTGACTGCCACCAGCGGCAAGACCCGCTTGAAATCCAGCTTTCTGATCCAGTCTCGCATGATGTCGGGATCGGCTATATTATCGCGCAGGAACCACCGCTCTTCCTCCGGAATCCTGGAAAAGAATGCCATGAGGCCTTGTTCGTCGTCTTTGACCAAAGGGCGAATGAGTACGGGTGTTCCATCTTTGGACATGATCTCTTTGGGGTATTCATCAAGCATGAAGAGTCTCCTTGGGACTGAAGCGGGGGGGTACAATGAAGAAGTATTATCAGAGACCGAAGCGTCCCGCAACGACAGATTCACGCTCGTCCCCGTTTCACCTTGCAAGGCATCCCGCCGGAACGTAGAATACCCATTGAAGCATGGGATCACTTGGTACTCCGATTCCTAAGTGCGCTCAGGTAGACCACACCTAGGAATCGGAGTATCCGGGGATGCAGAGGAGATTCTTGTTTGGAAAGGGGACGCACGCATGGAAGAAAAGGAAATGGTTGTGCTCGAGGCGATGAGGAACGCCGGAAAGCCCGTAAGGCCCGGAGATGTGGCAAAATCATTGGATCTGGAATCTAAGGAAGTCTCCAAGATCATCAGTTCACTGAAAAAGAAGGGGATGGTCGTGTCTCCCAAACGCTGCTACTACGCACCGTCCGACAGCTAGTGCCGATCTACTCTCGGAGTTTTTTCCTATCGACCCCGCCGGCGCTACTGAAGAGGTGCGGCTAGGCAAGTCTGAAGCGAATCTCTTTGTGTTTTCTTGAGCTTGACATAACCGAAGCGGAATGATAGCAACTCGGGCCTATGGAAGATGTTCCGCACAATCAGGGTCTAAATGTGATGTCTCTGCCTCAATCCCCTCACCGTGTCCATCTCATGGGGATCTGCGGCTCGGGCATGGGTTCGCTCGCAGGTATGTTCCAACAGGCCGGGTATACCGTCACCGGGTCGGACGAGGGCGTGTACCCTCCGATGAGCGATTTCCTGGCACAAAGGGGAATCAAGGTGTCGGAGGGGTACGGTCCCGAGAATCTGATCCCCAGACCGGACCTGGTCGTGGTGGGAAATGTCATCCGTCGCACCAATCCTGAAGCAAGAGCATTGGAGATGTCGGGTATCCCGTTCGCGTCCATGCCTGCGGCATTAAACACCTATTTCACCAGGGACAAGAATCGCATCGTTGTGACGGGAACGCACGGCAAGACCACGGTGAGCGCCATGATCGCCTGGATTCTGTACAAAGAAAATCTTGATCCCGGCTTCATGATCGGAGGACTGCTCAGAGGTTTTCAAACGAATCATCGGCTTGGAACAGGCAAGTTCTTCGTCATAGAGGGAGACGAGTACGACACGGCCTACTTCGACAAGCAGCCGAAATTCTTGCATTATCTACCTGACATTGCGGTCATCACCTCGTGCGAGTTTGACCACGGGGACATTTACGGCTCCCTGGAGGAAATTCAAGACCGATTTCGAGATTTCATCCGGCTCGTTCCACCCGGCGGCCGTCTCATCGCGTGCTCGGAGCACTCCTCGGTAAGGGATCTTTATTCCAACCCCAACGGCAGGGTGGTCACGTACGGCAACGATCCGGGAATGGAATGGTCTACAAGCAAAGTCCACTATACGCCGGACGGCATGGAAGTCGTCATTGTCCATCACGGACGTCCCGCAGCATTGGGAACAATACCGCTGTTCGGCTTTCATAACATAGCAAACGCGGTAGCGGCTATTGCCGCAGCTGAAGGCGCGGGAATAGCTCCGCAGAAGGCTATGGACGCTCTCGGTTCGTTTCAAGGAGTTCACCGCCGGCAAGAGGTGTTAGGCGAGAAGTGCGGAATCCTCGTGATCGATGATTTCGCACATCATCCCACGGCCGTGAAGGAAACGTGTCGCGGCGTGCGCTTACGATATCCCGATGCCCGACTTGTGGCCGTATTCGAGCCACGTACCAACACCAGTAGGCGAGCGTTCTTTCAAGAAGCCTACGTGTCCGCGTTTCTCGACGCGGACCTCATTGTCCTTCGAGAACCACGTGATCCCGAAAAGTTCCCGGAAGGGGACAGGTTCAGTTCGGCACGTCTCGCGTTGGATCTCAACTCACGGGGTAAGAAAGCTCACGCATTCGACGGTACCGACGGCATCGTACAGTTTCTTGCTCGTGAGCTTCACGAAGGAGATGTAGTGCTCATCATGTCCAACGGAAGCTTTGACGGCGTTGGCCGGCGCCTGTTGGACCGCCTCAAGGAGCGTTGAGAATGAAAGAGGCGATGCTCTACGAACGAATGGAATCCGGTCGAGTCAAATGTCGCCTGTGCCGGCATGGGTGTAAGATAGACGAAGGCAAGGCGGGGATTTGCGGAGTTCGCCGGAACATGGAAGGCACTCTCTACACCTTGGTGTACGACAAAGTCGTCTCTACCGCAGTGGATCCCATCGAAAAGAAACCGCTGTTCCACGTCGCTCCCGGGAGCAAATCGTTTTCCATTGCTACGGTTGGGTGTAATTTCCAATGTTCGTTTTGTCAGAACTATTCGATCTCTCAGATGCCGCGAGAGGAAGGACGAATCGTTGGAGAGGCCTACACGCCCATGGAAATCGTCAATGCCGCGGTCCGTCGAGGCTGCAGGAGCATTTCGTACACGTACACGGAACCGACCGTTTTCTACGAACTGGCTCGGGAAACCATGGAGGAAGCCCACAGGCACGGGGTTCTGAATGTCTTTGTGACCAACGGGTACATGACCCGAGAGATGCTCGATGACGCCGCGGGACTCCTGGATGCAGCCAATGTGGATTTAAAGGCATTTAACGATAGATTTTACACCCATTACTGCAAGGCGAAACGCGAAGGCGTGATGGATTCCCTACGCTACATGAAGGAGTTGGGAATCTGGTTGGAAGTGACGACCCTGCTGATCCCAACCCTCAACGACGACCCGGACGAGATAAGAGATATGGCTCGCTTCATCCGGACTCAGTTGGGGAAGGAGACGCCATGGCATGTGAGCCGCTTCTATCCCCAATATCGGGAGCAGAGCCTTCCGCCCACCGCGGTGGAGGCGATCGGACGGGTAAGGCGGATAGGCATGGATGAGGGGTTGGATTACGTCTATTCAGGTAATATCCCTCACGATTCCGGTGAGAAGACCTATTGTCCGGCATGCGCTCACACCCTTATCAACCGTATTGGTTACCATATAGCCGGCTATATGGTTAAGGACGGGCTCTGTCCTCAGTGCGGTCACACGGTGGACGGTATTGAAATGTAGTTGCCCCCCCTCACCGGATGAGAGGGATGATATGGAGTCTCGGAGCCTTCCGACGGGGGACTTGAACGACACAGAGGCGGTTAGAACCGCAACCAAATGGCGATTGCAGACACCGGCGTCAGGCACGGCCTTGAGATTCGCAAGTACCATCGTACGACGACGGGGATCCGGACGTTGCTCCCGGTTCCCAGGCGCCGGGTGCAACCAAACCGCAATGCAGGAGCAATTTTTCGAAGAAATCTTCGCGGTACGACAAGAAAATGAGGTTTAGTAGTATAGAGGAATCGAATGGAAACCAAGAAGAATATACTGATTTCACCGTCCATCCTTTCAGCCGACTTTACTCGGTTGGGAGAAGAAATCGAAGCGGTTGAAGATGCCGGTGCCGACTGGTTGCACATCGACGTCATGGACGGGCACTTCGTGCCTAATATCACCATTGGCCCCATGATCGTAGCCGCTGCCAAGAAGGTTGCCCGAATCCCGCTGGACGTCCACCTGATGATATCCGATCCGGACTATTACCTCGAGTTTTTCCACGAGGCCGGTGCCGACGTTCTCACGGTTCATCCCGAAGCCACCCATCATCTGCACCGGACACTCACGAGAATAAGAGATCTGGGAATGCGAGCCGGCGCGGCACTCAATCCATCCACAGGGTTGGAGGCGGTGAAGCATGTACTCGCGGAACTCGACGTCATCATGATCATGACCGTCAATCCGGGATTCGGCGGCCAGTCCTTTATCCCGACCATGTTGCCGAAGGTGCGGGCCTTGAGGGAAATGATCGATGAATCCGGTTACGATATCCTCATCGAGATTGACGGCGGGGTCGGCCCCAAAACCGCGCCGGACATTGCAGCCTGCGGTGCGGACGTCTTCGTCGCGGGAAGCGCGGTTTTCGGGAGTCCGCCGTACAAGGAAGTTATCGACCAACTTCGAACCGCGGGCCGTCGATAAGCATCCCAGCCCCGGGGCCGCTACTAGCTCCTTTGCTGAGAAAATGAGTACATGAACCTGCCGACCGTGTTTGTTTCATGGTTCGGCATCATTTCACCTCCCGGTCGGCCAAGAGGCAGGACTTGGTGAAACAAGGGGTTCTCCATGATCAAGATACCGAAAGCAACGGTCTGCAGCATATGTGCTGCGGCAGTGTGCGGGCTTATGGCGACGTCAGTGATTGCAGCGACCAGCTTGTTGCACAATCTTGAGTCGACGGACCTTGTAAAGCCCGATCCACGGACGATTTCCCGCCCGAATCTCGACCGTGATCCCGGTCTGTTCTTTCTCATGGCCGAGCAGTCCCAGGCCTTGGGCGATACCGAGGCCGTTCTCGATTACTTCCGAAAGGCGTTGGAACTCGATCCCTCATCAGCGTACCTTAACACTCGAATCGCAACGCTCTTGGCACGCAAGAGACAGATCGCGGACGCGCTGATCATGGCCAGGGCCGCCACCGTATTCGAGCCGGACTATGAAGAGGCGTACACCCTGCTGGGTAAGATTTATGCCGTCACCGGCGACCGGACTCGTGCCGCGGAGTCGTACAGTCGCGCCCTGGACCTCAAACCCACCGACAGGGACCTGTATGTGTTCCTGGGATCTCTTCAGGCTTCTCAAAAACAGTACAATGAGGCCGAGAAGACGTTCTCAAACATGATCAAACAATTTCCCCGGGAGAGGGAAGGATACTTCTACCTGGGAAAGGTCCTGGTCGAGAACAAGAAATACGATGAAGCCATTGGAGTGTTTTCCAAGCTCCTGGACCAGAAAGGCGACAGCGCCGCTCAAGCCCACTACGAGCTGGGCAGTATCCACCTCATCAGGAAGAACTTGGCGGAAGCGGAAAAGCATTTCAGGGAGGCGGTCAAACTGGATCCGTTCAATGTGAACGCCAGACTGAGCCTCGGCCAGGTTCTTGCGAACCTCAAGAAATACGATGAATCGTACGAAGTCTTCGAGGATCTGGCAAAACTTGCTCCGTCCAACCTGAGAATACAGATCAATATGGCCTTGATTCTCGCGGAGCAGAAGCAATACGAGAAAGCCGGTCTCCTGCTGAACAATATTCTCAAAACCAAACCCGGATGGGACCAGGTACGGTTTCACCTGGGAAGGATTCTCCGCGAGCAGGGAAAGCTTGATGAAGCGGAGAAAGAGTTCGTTCAGATAAGAAAGGGCGAACCCAGCTTTGTCAATTCCCGAATCATGTTGGCCATCATGCTGTTGAAGGAGAGAGATTACGGGAAGGCCCTCAAGTACATAGAAGAGGCTGCCGAGGCCGAACCCAAGGACGCTGATGTCCTCCACATCAAAGGTTCCATCCTGGATGAACTGCATCGGTACAGCGAAGCCATGGGGATGTACAAGAAGGCCCTGGAATTGGAGCCCGAGAATGTGCGGATTCGCTATTCCCTGGGAAATGTTTTGGAGAAGAGCGGCCGCCGCAAAAGCGGCCTGCAGGAAATGGAGAAAATAATCGAGTTGAAGCCCGACGATGCCAGCGCTCTGAATTTTATGGGATACACGCTGGCCACAGGGGGAGCGGACACCGCAAGAGCGGAGAAGCTCATTCGCAAGGCACTGGAATTGAAGCCCGACGACGGCTACATACTCGATTCATTGGCCTGGATCATGCATCTCAAAGGGGAAAACGACACGGCTCTCGACTATTTGATGAAGGCTTCGGACAAAGTCAAGTCGGATCCCATTATAGCCGAGCACCTTGGAGACGTACTCCTGATCAAGAATCTTAGAGACAAAGCGGTCGAAGCCTACAGGAGGTCTCTCCAAATCAATCCCGACAATCTCGTGGTGAAAGGGAAACTTGAGAAGCTGGAAAGAGAGCTCAAATCCCAACCCAAATGATGATTGATCTGCGCGGGTAGCGTATGCATCCCCAGCCGAGAACAAGCAATCGTTCGCCTGCAATACGAATGAGTGTGGTCCCATGCGGACTGGCCCTACTCATAACCGTAGGCCTCGGTGTTTGGGGAGGCACGGCAACCCTCGCTTTGTGTGCGGGTCCAAAGAAGCAAGTCGATCAAGCCGCCCCGAGACACTCGTTGCCTCCGTCGATAACCCGCAAGCCTTTCAAGTTTGCCGGTGAAATCATTCCCCTCGACAGAACCGACGTCCGTAAGCGTATACAATTCCAGATGAATTTCCTCCTACTCGACGCCCGGAGCGTCTTGACGCTGTGGCTGACGGAAGAAGGCAGGCAAGCATGGATTCTCGACGAGGTTTTTGCAAAAGAGGGCATTCCGCGAGAATTCGTTTGGTTGGCTCCCGTCATGTCCCGCATGAAACGGGATAGAGGGAAACGGCATGAAGGCGGCATGTGGGCCTTGGAAAAGCCCTGCCCTTCACGATATGGTTTGAATATGCTCTCAAATGAGTGGTATGATGATAGGTTGGATGTGGAGCTTTCCACCAAGTGCTTTGCCGCCGGCATAAAGGAAATCAGGGGCAAACTGGGAACCAAGAGTTGGCTGATGGCCGCTGCAGCCTACATGACATCCGTACAGAGTGTTGAAGGCTTGATGCAACGGTGGAATACGAAAAAATTCTGGGACATTCCGTTCGACGACAATCCTGAACTCCTGATCCCGCGGTGG
Source organism: Desulfomonilaceae bacterium (assembly GCA_963675835.2). GTDB lineage: Bacteria > Desulfobacterota > Desulfomonilia > Desulfomonilales > Desulfomonilaceae > JAVHLK01. Next base: position 1,341,591 of record CAXXIU010000021.1, on the reverse strand, counting down.
ATCGCCCTCAGGATAATCAGTTCCAACGGCTCATGGTACGGGCTCAAGTTCAAGAAACCTGAACCACTCACCTTTGATCAGGTGACGGGACTGCGCCTGAAAAGGGATCTGCCCATTGCTGAAATCGCGCGCATGACCGGCGTGGCGCCCCGGCAAATACTCGAGCTCAATCCCAAGGTCAGGCCTTCGGCAGGGGTCTTTCCCGCCAGGGTTTCAGGAAAATCACCGACCTATACCATCGCGACGCCGCGAGGAAAGGGCCTGATGCTGGTAAACAAGCTCAGGAAGCAAGGATTCCTGGCTCCGGCCGGCAAGTAGTGACCGCCCCAAACGTCATGTGAAGCGATGCTTCGGTCACCTCCCCCCCGGGCTCGGGGCCTTCGTCGACAACGTGTTAGGGCTTGACTAGTGAAATAAAAAGACTTACTCTTTGGTCGAACATTTTCGCGGAATGATTGCAAGACATTGTAGATTTTCAACCCGGAGTACAGGGCATGACTCTTAATCGCTGGGACCCTTTGAGGGATCTTCTGAATTTTCAAGAAAGGGTGAGTCGGCTTGTCGATCCGACTTCCGAGGAGCCGTCTTCCAGACGGAAGGCTTGCTGGTGTCCGGTGGCGGATATGTTGGAGACTCCGGACTCCTATATTTTTCGAGCCGAGTTACCCGGAGTGGGACGAGAAAACATCAACATAGAAGTGAGCGGTAACCGCTTGAGGATCTACGGCGAGAGGTCCCTCGAAGCCGAGCCGGCCATCGCCGCGTACCACAGTATCGAGAGAATCCACGGTATGTTCGAGAGGAACTTCACGTTGCCCGGTCAAGTGGACTTGGACCGTGCTGAGGCCAATTACGAGGACGGTATGCTTGAGGTGAAACTTCCGAAAGCCAACGAGGCCTGTGAACGAAGTATATCGGTTGTGTGTCTTTCTCGATAGCGAGCTCACTGAACTCGATAGATACCGGTCTGAGCCGAGACGTGCGGACTGTTCGTAAGGGGTGGGATTACCGTGCTTCGGTCAGGTACCGTTCGTCAATTGCAGGGCGGACCTGGAGGTTTGAGTCGACTGCGCGCTATGGTCGCCGATACCGTGTGGTTATGTGTGACTTGAGTGTTTCAAGATTTTGAAGAATCGAGCAAGAATGGCAAAGCGTGACCCATACAGAGTGCTTGGGGTGACCCGATCCGCATCTGATGCAGAGATCAAGAGGTCCTACAGGAAACTCGCCCGGCAATATCACCCTGACATGAACCGCAATAGTAAAGCTTCGGAGGTCCGGTTCAAAGAGATCTCGGAAGCTTACGAGATCCTCAACGACCCTGATAAAAGACATCGGTTCGACATGTACGGTCATGAAGGGGTTGACCCGAATTTTCAAGGATTTGGATCTTCCGGCGGTCGCAGTCCGTTTGAAGGTGTCCGATACGGAAACGCCGGCTGCTCATTCAACTTCGGGAACTTCTCGGGAAGCACCGGGCATAATTTCTTTGACGACATGTTTTCCGAGTTTGCACGGTCCGGACCCGGCCGCAGCAGGAGACGCCAACCTCAGGCCGGGCAGGACGTCGAGTACAATCTCACCGTGGACTTTGACCAGGCGTACCGGGGGATGTCCGCGGATCTGAGAATACTGGACAGGAGGATTGAAGTCCGCATACCCGCGGGAGTCGATACGGGATCTCGAGTACGAGTTCCCGGTCAAGGGGCCCCCGGCCTTCACGGCGGCCGGGCCGGAGACATCTACCTCAACATACGGGTCACACCCCACGCGTACTTTCGCAGGGAAGGCAAGGACATTCATCTGACGCTCCCCATCACGTTCAAGGAGGCGGTCCTGGGCGAGCGAGTGGAGCTCCCCGGTCCGGACGGTCGTCTCGCACTGAAGGTGCCCCCCGGCACCCAGTCCGGCACAAGTTTTCGGTTCAAGGGGAAGGGATTTCCCGATCTCAAGCGCAACGAGAGAGGGGACTTCCTCGTAACGGTCCACATAGCCGTTCCCGATACCATTGATTCCGATTCACGGGAACTCGTATTGGAATTCGAGCGGCGAAATCCCTTCAACCCCAGGGACGGGCGTTAACGGCCGGTGCATTGCAAGGTTAGGGAGAGGCGGCATGGAAGAGTCTGAACACAAGGAAGAGTTCAAGGTATCCGACAAACGCAGATTTACTCCGGAAGGTCAGCACAGAGCAGACGAGCAACCCCAGGCGAGCACTGCGGAGGAAAGAATTGCCGAGGGCGGGGAAACGTCTTCGGCTGAGGGAGAGAAGAAGGGTCCGGAACCGCAAGCCTCCGGCCAAGAACAACCTCCCCCTCCCCCGATGGATTTCTCGACGTTTATTCTCAGCATGGCGAATACCGCGCTGTTCCAGCTTGGTCTTATTAGGCTTTCTGAAGAAGACCAACCTGACAAAGACCTTCAGGCGGCTCGTCAGACGATCGACCTTCTGAGTCTCATGGAGGAGAAAACCCGTGGGAATCTCACGGATTCAGAAAAAAAACTCTTGTCAGACACATTGTTTCAGCTGAGAATGGCATTCGTGGAAGCATCCAAGTAAGCGGTGTTAGTCCAAAGGGTCGTGTTTCGTGCACGGCGATATGACCATTTTTTAAGGCCTCTCCGGGAAGAGAAGCGAAAGAAGTGGTCGATCTGTATATTGACGTTGGATGTCTTCTCATTACGAGAAGAAATCGTTGCGCGATTGTCTCAACGTCCCGGTATGGTATCTTGACGCGTTGCAGGATATCTGCCCGAACTCGTTGTCGGTGCGGGCCGACCCGGCACATGCGGACTTTTGGCAGCGGCTCCGGCCGTTTTGTTATAGGGCACGAGCCTCGGTCGAACCGACCGAAGTACGAAAAATAGACCAAAGAGTCGCCAAGCCGGCGCTTTGGAGTAGAGCAAGGAGTATTGTTGAATGGCCCGAGTTTGTGAAATATGCGGTAAGCGACCGTTGAGAGGATACAACGTAAGCCACGCCCACAATCGAACCAAGAAGATCTCTTATCCCAACCTGCAGAAGGTCCGAGTTGTTGCGGCGACAGGTCAGGTGAAGAGAGTGAAAGTCTGTACGCGCTGCATTCGATCCAACAAGATTACCAAGGCGCCTTAGAAGTCCGATTCATCAGTTCGGTTACTGATCATGTGCCGTCTTCCCGGAGTGCCGGTGGATCTTCTTATTTGGTTGTGACCGAAAGGTTATGGCGGTTCGCCGGGGAGATGGCGGGCAAGGCCCCCCGCCCCACGATTGAGAGTGACCCTCGCCAAGGTCTCCCGTAGCCTGGGCTTCCATGCTTGGTGATCTCTCGTTCCGCGTCTGCATAATGGGATCAAAGGGTTTCCGGGCCTTGAAAGGCCCGGCTAACATCGCATGTCCCTTGGAGACATCATCAATCAAGCTAAATCAGGCCGGACACCGGAGCCCGCCCCTACATTTCACCGTCACATATGAGGCAGTCGACCACCACCTCACCGCCGAGCCTCCGGCACTCCGACTCCGTGAGCCTTCGGCACTGCGGCTTCTTCTTCACTCAGGTGCAGGGACGGATGCAGCAATCCACCTTGCCGTCCATCCAGTCGCTTTGAGGGGAAACCGTTACAGGACTCATTACCAACCATACCAATAGTCCCAGAACCAAACCAACCTGTTTCATTGTGTACTCCGCAACATCCTTCACGTCTCAGTATGCCGGGCCTCGCTCCAAGTATCTCGGTAGCCTCATTGATCCCATGCCCGGGCAGCCATAAGTGCACTATTGCGCAAATACGGTGACGAATTCCCACGCAGCGAGATTGCTTCGCTTCGCGCACAACGACAAGGCCCGGGCCTGTCATTGCAAGGAGCGAAACGGGATGGCAATCTCGACGGCACCTCGTATCCTAGGCCGAGTGGTGTAGTCTTATACGCAACCGTGTTCACGCAGCGGATCCCTCAGCTGGAATCCGTCGGCCGGTCATCGGCTCCATGGGGCGATTGCGGCCCAAAAGCTCAAACCGGGAATTCAACGGGCAAGATAGCATATGTGGATGGCTTGTGCGAACGCGATTTATTCTGTGCCCGGGCCTGTCTGCCTCTTAGGAAATCGCTCCCGTGTGAAACGGAAGGTCATGCTCCCGGCCATAGCATGGCGGGAGCAAGAGCCCCGGATTCAAGTGATCGAGTTCTTGCGCGAATACAATTTAACTTGACACCATATTCTAACACAGTTAGCGTAAGATTGGATTTTTATACGAATCACCACTGTCACGAGAAAAGGAGATTTGACATGGCTTTGTGGGATTTCAGACCGAAAGGTGATATTTGGACGGGTGTTGCTATCGGCGTGGGCCTTCTGGCCGCTCCCGTTGTCCTGCCAATGGTGGCTGCAGCTGTGAGACCGGTTGCGAAAGCCGTCCTGAAGAGTGGGTACCTGCTTTATGAAAAGGGACGAGAGATGGCCGAAGAGTTTTCGGAAATGTCCGAGGACTTGATGGCGGAAGTCAGGTCCGAAGTGCAGGCGGAACTCGCCGAGGGCGACCCGGAAGTGGGCTCCACACATTAGAAACGAGAGGCGCTTGTCGGATGATTCCGAAAGCTTACGTTGTACATAGGGCGCGACGCCGAATACGGGTACGGATTCCCCTGAAAAGAGGCGACGGATCGTACTTCACTACGGTGGAGGAGGTACTCGCAAGCCTCCCCGATGTGGAGAGCGTTTCCGTTAATCACCGTACAGGGAGCGCGTTGGTAATCACCGATTCGGATGTCGTCGCAATAGCCGACGCTGCGATGCGGCACGGTCTGTTCTCACTTGAACCCGAGCATCGTCAAAGGGCAACGCTGATCGACACGGTTTCAAACAGTATCAAGGCGAGCAATGACCACTTGTTGCGATTTACCGGAGGCGAACTCGACATAGCAAGCATAGTGTTTCTGTTTATGCTCGTTTCAGGTTTTTATCAGGTGATGCGGGGCAATGTGGCCGTGCCCGCATGGTACGCTGCATTTTACTATGCTCACCACTTCTTTTTCAAGATCCATGCGAGTGAGAAAGCTGAACAAGAAGATGGTGAGGCGGATCCGGAAGGCGGCGAGTATTGAAAGCACCGCATTCACGGCGTGTGCACGGCCGCGACAAAGCCTGCCGAGCCTGATTCCGGTAAGGATACGGTCAGTTCCGTTCGCTGTTTCATTGAGTAGGGGAATTACGCGAATTGAGATGGTTGAATTAGGCAGGGTTGCACCAACGGCAACGGTCCGGCAAGGGCACTTCCGGGGGGGGGGCTTCGTTGCCTCCACCCACGGGTCGCTACACACCCCGTCGTCGAAGTCTCTTTAAACTCATCTAACCTGTGATCCTCATCCGGTTCTTTCGCCGGGGCCTGGTACGAAGCTCCATGGAGCGCTTGAGCCCACGCTGTAGTTGAACGGAATTGCGATTCAATACATTTGTTAACGATTAGCTAACATAACTGTCGATAATTGGCACAGAGACATTCTCCTGCCGTGGGATGCCGGCGGTGCACGCGTTGGACGAAAGCGTCCCTGAAGCGGACGGAAAGATTATGTGTATACAGAGAGGCTGATCGAATTGGTACGAGTGATACACAGTGCCGTAAAGGGCAGAATAAGATACAAAGTGCAGGGCCTCTATCGTTCGGAGACGCTCAAGAGAGATCTTGAATCCAAACTCCGACGTGAAGAGGACGTAAGCTACGTCTCAGCCGGCGTGCTTACGGGCAACATCCTGGTCGTATTCGATCCGGAGTGCAATCCTCGCAAGATAGCCTCGATCATCGAGGCCGTCGCGACGGCCTATTTCCAACGCGTGGCCCAACCCGGCCCTGAGTCGGCATCCCACATTCCACAAGAGGGCGTCGACGACAATCGGAGTCACAAGAAAGACGGAAGAATACCGGCACGGGTCAGCAGACGCACGCCGGCCGTTGCCGCGTCAAAAGAGCAGAGGACTGAAGTCTGGCACCTAATGGACCCAGACACCGTCCTGGCTATGATGAAGTCGTCCCCAAAGACGGGATTGACCAAAGAGAAGGTCGCGGAGAGCCTTAAGAACTACGGTTTGAACGTGGTACCGGAGCGTGGGGCCCGGTCCAAGCTTGGGATGTTCATCGATCAGTTCCTCTCAATCCCCGTATACCTGCTGGCAGGTGCAGCGGGGTTGTCCGTACTTACGGGGGGGGTTATAGATGCGGCGGTCATCATGTCCGTCGTGGGGTTGAACGCGGTCATCGGTTATTTTACGGAAAGCGCGGCGGAAAAGACGATCAGTTCGCTCAAACAGCTTGTTCGCCCATCCGCACAAGTGGTGAGAGATGGAGACATTGTGGAACTGCCGTCGGAGGAAGTCCTAATCGGCGACATACTCGCACTCAGACCGGGAGTTTATGTAACCGCCGACGCAAGGCTGGTGGAAGCTACGCACCTGAGCATAGACGAATCGGTTCTCACGGGCGAGAGCATGCCGGTGACCAAGACTGCCGACATACTCTACGGAAAGGACATTCCTCTGGCCGACCGGGTAAACATGGTCTATTCGGGCACGCTTGTTACCGGAGGCCAGGGACTTGCCGTAGTGGTTGCCACCGGATCATACTCGGAGATTGGGCGAGTCCAGGCGCTGACGGCCGAGGCCGAGGCCCCTGAAACCCCTGTAGAGAAACAGCTCGGCACCATAGGCAATCAGCTCGTGGCAATATCCGCGGGCGTGTGCGCCCTGATCTTCTTCATCGGCCTGCTCAGGGGGAACGGCTTCATCGAGATGCTCAAGACCGCGGTATCCCTGGCCGTTGCCGCGGTTCCCGAAGGTCTGCCGGCGGTCGCCACTACGACCCTCGCGTTGGGCATCAGGAACATGCGCAAGCACAAGGTGCTTATCCGCGAGCTGGAAGCGGTGACGACGCTCGGCTCCGTGGAGACGATCTGTTTCGACAAGACCGGTACTATCACCCTCAACAGGATGACCGTCCTGAAAGTGCATTCCGGCATGCGGCTCTTAGACGTCCATGATGGAAGCTTCACAATAGGTGAAACATTCTTCAATCCTTATGCATCGGACGAGATCCTGCGTTTGATTCATGTGTGTACGCTGTGCAATGAATCCGAGGTATCGTTTGACGAAAGTAACTGCGTCGTCAACGGTTCTGCGACGGAGAACGCTCTCATTCATATGGCCGTCAGCACCGGAGTCGATGTTCAGGATCTCCGAGGCAAATACCCGCTCTTGAAGATGAATTACCGTACTGAGACCTGCCATTTCATGACGACCCTTCATTCGCAAAATAATGACGGACAACTTCTCGCGGTCAAGGGAAGCCCGGTCGATGTCTTGAATATGTGCAACAATCATATCGTCGATGGGGAGAAAGTTCCCCTGAGCCATGAAGAGCGGGATTTGATCGAGTTTGAAAACGACCGTATGGCCGGCGATGCGCTGCGAGTATTGGGTGTGGCATATGCCCCGAATGATTGCGGCGACTTGTCCTGTAACGGCAATGGACTTACATGGCTGGGCCTCGTGGGAATGGCCGATCCCATACGGGACCGAGTCAAGGAAGCCGTCGGCGTGTTCCAGAAGGCAGGCCTGAATACCATTATGATTACGGGGGATCAGAGCGCCACCGCGTACGCGGTGGGAAGGGCGCTCAACCTGAGCAACGGCCAACCGATCGAGATCCTCGATTCATCTCACGTTGCCGACGCGGACCCGGCTATGATGAAGAGTCTGTGCAAAAATGTGCATGTATTCTCCAGGGTCAGCCCCTCCCACAAGCTGCAGATCGTGCAGGCGCTGCAGAGCACCGGTAAGGTCGTAGCCATGACCGGCGACGGGATCAACGACGGCCCCGCGCTCAAGGCTGCGGACATCGGTATCGCAATGGGCCGCAGTGGGACCGAGGTGGCCCGTGAAGTGGCAGACGTGGTACTGGAACACGACGATCTGGAGACCTTGATCGTGGCTCTGAGTGACGGTCGTACCATCTATAACAACATCAGGAAGACGCTCCATTACTTGTTGGCTACGAATTTCAGTGAAATTCTGGTTATGTTTTCCGCGGGTGCGCTTGGCCTGGGGCACCCGCTCAATGCCATGCAGCTGCTCTGGATAAATCTGGTTACTGATGTCTTTCCCGGACTGGCCCTGGCTTTGGAGCCGCCGGAGCCTGATGTGCTCAGCCGGCCGCCGAGGGCTTCGGACGAGCCCATTGTCAAAGTGGAGGACTACAAGCGCATAACGTTCGAGGCAACCGCGATCACCTGCGCGGCGCTGGCCTCCTATGGATACGGATTTCTCAAATATGGAGCCGGAGCTACGGCGAGCACGTTTGCATTCCAGACCCTTACGACATCCCAAATCCTGCACGCTCTGACGTGCAGGTCGGAAACGCGCACCATATTCGATGAGAACAAACCGCCTCCGAACAAGTATCTGACCCTGGCAGTGGTACTCTCTCTCGGGTTCCAATTGCTCTCCCAACTGGTCCCCGGATTGCGCAACCTGCTTGGGGTGACGCCCATCACGCTTGTCGACGGAGCGCTTATCGGAGCCACCTCCGTGCTTCCCATGCTCATCACCGAGGCGGCTAAGAAGACTACCGGGGAACGAAAGTCCGAGCCTCGGGCCGGTGATTTGCCTGCGGATGTTGTTCATGTTATCCAATGAATGTTGCCTTGAAAACCGCTGGTAGCCTCCATTTCGCAGGCACGTTGAATCTCCCGTCTCATGCGCCATAAGCGTGAGGGGGATGGATAACCGCGGGGCATTCGGGTGATCGGCGTAACGGCCCACGGCGGTGAGGAAATCTTCATAGAACCTTCGACTGGGAGTTGCCAAATGAAACGGAATTTTATTCACACTTCGGAATCCGTAACCGAAGGGCATCCGGACAAGCTGTGCGATCAGATTAGCGACGCGATCGTAGACCGTTTTCTGGAACGCGATTATACTTCTCGGGTGATTGCGGAGTGCGCCGTCTCCTTGTCGGTGGTCTTCATCGCCGCAAGATTCTCCTCTCGTATCAAGGTGGATTTTCCCAACGTAGCCAGAAAAGTGCTCCGGCGAATCGGATATGTGGACCACGAGTTCAACTTCAGGACGTGCAGCATCCTGACCAGCCTCAAGGAGATCTCGCCGGATCAGGAATTTGACTTCGATGAGACGAAAATCTCCGACCGGGACATCGACCTCATGCCGGCCACCGACCAGGTTACGATTTTCGGCTTTGCATGCAACCAGTCGCCCACACTCATGCCTTTACCGATATGGCTTGCTCACAAGCTGGCGAGACGGCTTTCCATTGTGAGAATCGAGAACGTGTTGCCGTATCTGGCTCCCGACGGGACGACTCAGGTGGGAGTCGAATACAAAGACCAGCTTCCCCATCGGATACACAGCATAACCATCAACTCCAGCCAGAAGGACCGCTCATACCCGGAACTGAAAGTACTGCGGGACGACATAAGAGAGGCCGTGGTGAATGTGGCATTCGAGGACGAAGAGATTGCGCCCGACGCCGACACCCAGATCTTCATCAATCCCTACGGTCCTCTCAAACTGGGCGGCCCATCGGTCCATTCGGGGCTTACCGGCAGGAAGAACGCCATTGACACGTACGGCGGCTATTCAAGAAACAGCGGTTCGGCACTCAGCGGAAAGGATCCGCTGCGCATTGACCGTGTAGCCGCGTATGCGGCGCGGTACGCCGCAAAGAATGTCGTGGCGGCAGGCCTGGCCGACGAATGTGAAGTCCAGCTGAGCTATGCCATCGGCCTTCCGCAGCCGGTGAGCTTCCAAGTGAAAACACGGGGCTCCGGTACGATGTCGGATTACGAGATAGCCGATCTGGTAAGCCGGCATTTTGATTTCCGACTCGGCGCGATCATACGGCAATTCAATCTCAGGAAGCTCCCCATGGAGCATAAACGCGGATTCTATCGGAAGCTCGCTGCGTACGGCCACTTCGGGCGGACGGACATGGATCTTCCGTGGGAAGCCGTGGACAAGGCTGAGGTTTTGAGTTCATCGAGGTGAGGCTTACGACGCGCCCTCAATGTTTGGCCGTCAGCTTCCGGGCCTTGAAAGGCCCGGCTAACTTCGCATGTCCCTTAGGGACGTCACAAATCATACAGAATCAAGACGAACCGGCCGATTTGTAGGGCTGCCTGTGCCCGCTGCCTCCCCGGCGAAGGCCGGGGGCCGGAAAAAGAAGACTGGATCCCGGCCTCCGCCGGGAAGACATCTGATACTAGGGCAATGGCCGGTCTTGGTAGGGGCGACCGGTGGTCGCCCAGGGCGAATGCCATTCGCCCCTACGGCGAGGCGGTATTTCCCCTCAATCCCCCGGAACAGGCTCTTTATCGAATCGCAGGTCGGTATTCCCAACGCCGACTTCCGTGCCAATCAGTCCCACGCCACGAGGTTCATGGACAGCGGATTCATGAGGTATGGGTGGAAGGGCAACACCCGGATGCGGTATCCGTAGACCCCGGTCTCCCGGCAATGCACGGTGCCCTTGAATTCCCAGATTCCATCCGAAGTAGAGCCGTTGCCGACCATGGGCGTGGTGTTTCTATCCACCATCTTGTCGGAATCTTGACCAACCTGTCCGTGACACAAATCCACGACGACTTCGCGCTCGGATAGCCCACCCAGTTGAATAGCGGCCGTAACCTCAAGATCTTCCCCGAGAGCTACTCTATCGCCTTTGGGAAGGGAAACCTCAAGGATCTTCACGTCCTTCCACTGGGAACGGACCTTCTGCTTCCAGTCCCGCAAGTCCTTTGCACGAGCAAGCCGGTTTTCACCAAGGATTTGATGTGCCAAACCCGCTGTCAGGTAGTAGTCTTCCAGATATTCTTCCACCATCCTGTGAGAATTGAAATGGACGCATACTGAGGCCATGCTGTTCTTCATCATTTCGATCCATCGGTGGGGAAGTCCGTCGGGTCCCCGGTCAAAGAAAAGCGGGACGACTTTTTCTTCCAGAATCTCGAATGTCTCGTCCGACTCAAACCTGTCCTGGTACTCCTGGTCAATATAATCGCGGCCTTCGCCTATTGCCCATCCATTTGTTCCGTCGTACGCTTCCGGCCACCAGCCGTCGAGAACACTCAAATTGAGGGCGCCATTGGCTGCGGCTTTCATACCGGAGGTTCCACAGGCTTCCATGGGACGTCTCGGGGTGTTGAGCCAAACGTCAACGCCTTGCACAAGATAACGGGCCACGTTGATATCGTAATCCTCCAGGAAGATCAGCTTCCGTTGGAAGCCGTCCAAACGGGATTGATGCACCACCATCTTGATGAGTTCTTTGCCTCGTTGATCCCTGGGATGGGCTTTTCCGGCAAATATGAATTGAACCGGCCGGCGCTTGTCCGATACAAGGCGGAGAAGCCTTTCCGGGTCTCTGAACAGGAGATCGGCTCGCTTGTAGGGAGCGAATCTCCGGGCGAACCCGATCGTCAAAGCCTCCGGGTTCAGATACTCCCTGAAACGCACGGCATCGAAGCTCGACTCGCCGCCGGCCGTAGTCTGTTTCTGTAGTCGCCGACGACAAAACGCGATCAGGCGCTCACGACGGGTTTCGTGGACAGACCAGAGTTGATCGTGCGGGATGTTGTGAATACGCGACCAGGTCTTCTTGTTATCCGGGTCCTCGATCCATCCGTCCCCCAGGTAACGGGCGAACAGGTCCCCCATTTCCTTGGAGACATACGACGGAATGTGGACCCCATTGGTCACATACCCAATCGGTATGTCCTCCTCCTCCACGTCGTGCCAAATGTTTCTCCACATCTTCTTGGATTCTCTGCTGTGGAGCTCACTTACCGCGTTCACGCCTCTGGAAAGCCGCAAAGCCAATACCGCCATTGAAAGGGACGACGCGTCATCATCCGGATTCTCTCGTCCCAGAGCGAGCAGGTCTTTGACGCTCAGACCAAGCGATTCCATGTATCCCGTGAAATACTTGCGCACCATATCCGGGGAAAACAGGTCGATCCCTGCGGGCACGGGGGTGTGGGTAGTGAAGACGGTTGACGCGGCAACCGACTCCATTGCTACGTCAAAGGGTGCACGATAGGTGGTCATGTTTTGCCGCACGCGCTCCAGGGCGGCGAAGGCTGCATGTCCCTCGTTCAAATGATAGACAAAGGGCCACAGCCCAAGAAAATGAATTGCCCGCGCTCCCCCGATCCCCAGGATGATCTCCTGCTTGATCCTCATTTCATTGTCGCCGCCATAAAGTTCGGCCGTGATCATCCTGTCCTCGGGGGAATTGGACCGATGGTTCGTGTCAAGAAGGTAGAGCGGTATTCGCCCCACCTGTATCTTCCATATCAGGATCTTGACGTTTCGGTTGCCGAGCATGAGATCGAGTTCGGCTTGTTTCCCGGTACCGTCCAGCACAGGTGAAACCGGCAGGTTGTAGAAATCGTTTTCCGGATATGACTCCTGCTGCCATCCGTCGATATTCAGATACTGCGTGAAGTAGCCCTTTTGATAGAGCAGGCCTATTCCGATAAGGGGTAGTGAGAGGTTCGATGCGCTCTTCAAATGATCTCCGGAGAGTATACCGAGTCCGCCCGAATAGATTGGGAGACCTTCACAGAGCCCGTATTCCATGCTGAAGTACGCGATGCGGTAATCAATGGGCCTTTCCAGCTTGAAGCTATACTCTCCCGCGTCCGTGACATATTGGTCGAAGCCTCGTTCCGCCTCACTGATTCGGTCCATGAGTACCACGTCTTCAACAATCTCCCTTTTCCGTTGCTCGGAGAGATTCGCCAGGAGCAAGATCGGATTGTGACCGGTTTCTTCCCACAAATCCTGGTCAAGGGCTTGAAAAAGGCGGGTCACATCAGGGTTCCACGTGAACCACAGATTCATACCGATAGTCTTGAGAATCTCCAATTCTTCGGGGAGATCCGGACGAACCAGCAAATGACGCAGTCTCATAAAAACCTCCACGGCCGGGAGCCGAGCCGAAATCTAAACGTCCAGTGAGGTCCAATACCCAAGAAACGGAACCTCACCGCGCATCGGTGCAGGGCTTAATCCCCGGTGTATGACGCGTTGTACCGCTTTCTCCGCCATGTGTCAACGCGAACGGACGGCATGATTTAAGAGAAAGACTCGTGACCCGTGAACCGGTTCTTGACCCCGCGTGCAGGATTGGCTAGGATGACCGCGTGGTCATTGACCGGGTGGTCATTGCGGGTTGACGCCTAATCGCCCTCATTCGGCCGCCTGCGTGGGTCAACCAATGTTCCTAAGGGATTGCAGCGTATTATGAGCAGTTCCCCACTTGCCGGTACCAGGCTTTTCAGAAGCCTCACTCCCGAGAAACGGGAAAAGGTCTTCAAGGCCGCGGTTCGCGAATTCGCTTCCAAAGGCTATCGAAACGCGTCGATGAACAGTGTGGTAAAAATCGCGCGCATAAGCAAAGGCAGCTTGTTTCAGTACTTCCGGACTAAGCAGGATCTTTTCGACGGAGTCGTGGAAATGGCTTTGATCGAGGTCAAGAACTACTTGAGACAGGTCCGGGAAGAAACGAGCGGCATGCCTTTCTTTGACAGAATGGCAAGATTGATCAGGGCGGGGTTCGGATTCATCGACACGCACCCTCTTCTGGCCAGGATTTATTTCCACCTCATTCAGTCCGGTGAAACTCCGTTTGGTGTTGAACGAATGCTGCAGCTTCACAAGCTCAGCGACGAATTCATGGCCGATTTGATTCATGACGCGATGAGCCGCGGGGAAATCAGGGAGGACCTGGACGTCGAACGGGTGGCGTTTCTCGTCAACGCGCTCATGGAAACGCTGTTGCGGGCCTATTACACGGAGTTCATGGCATCGGGACTTGGGCTGTACCGTGGTGATGAGGCCGACCTGGACGCGTGGGTGGCTACGTTCCTCGAACTGGTGCACCGTGGCATGGGACGCCCCAAAGAGGCAATTGGGCAATCGGCAACCTAAGTGCTCGGTTTCCGAACTGCGGTCGCACATTTTCGTCTCGTTGCCGGCTCGGGTGCCGGCAAGAACAAGATCCGGGCACGGAGAAAGTGTCTCAAAACTGTCGGAGCGAAGTGAATCCCGCGCTGAACGCGGGATGGAGTGGATTCGAGTGGAAATCCCCCCTGCCCCCCTTTGCCAAAGGGGGGTAAGAGCCGGTTCCCCCCTTAGAAAAAGGGGGGTTAGGGGGGATTTGTTGCAGCATGCCGACATTTGAGACAGTTTCCGGAGGCCCGGGCTACGAAGGACTGTCATGAAGCCTTAGGTCTGTTTCGTGGGACGGGCCTCCGTGCCCGTCATCTTCAAGGGCGGGCGTCCCTGCCCGCCGTCTCCCCGGCGGAAGCCGGGCAAATGCCCCGGCCCGATCAACAGAAGATTTGGAGAAGTGCGATGTGGAATCGTTCGGTCGGTATCATTCTCTTGGCGGCGATTCTCGTATCCGCCTCATTGTGCAACGTCCGGGCAAGCACTCAGGAAACGGTTAAGATCCGTTTCGGGGTTCTTCCCGTACTTCAAGCGCTTCCTCTCTTCGTCGCCAAGGACAAAGGCCTGTTCGAGAACACGGGCATCAGGGTGGAACTTATCCCCTTCAACACGGCTGCGGAAAAGGACATAGCACTAGCAGCCGGCAGTATTGACGGGTGCTTCGGAGATCTGGTGACGCCGACGGTGCTGCGTGGAAACGGTCGGGATGTCTCCATGGCCGCGACGAATTATGACACCAAGACCGATCGCCGCATGTTCGCCGTCCTTGCCAAACCCAAGAGCACGTTGAAATCCGTCAAGGATCTCGCCGGGGTGCCGGTAGCAATCTCGTCCAATTCGGTAATCGACTACGTCACCGAGACACTTCTCAAGGCCGGCGGCGTCCCGGAAGACAAGATTGAGTCCATTGAAACGAAGAATATCGGCATGCGCATGCAGATGCTCTTGTCGGGTCAAGTCGAGGCGGCGACCTTGCCCGAACCTCTTGTCACCGCGGCAATTGCCAAGGGAGCGGTCCTCCTTGCCGATGACGCGGGTCTGGCAAGCAGCCAGACCGTTCTGTACTTCTCGGGCTCGTTCATAAGAAAGCATCCCCAAGACGTTAAGGCCTTCCTCAACGCAGTGAACCAGGCGAATCATTTGATCAACAAACAGCCGGATTCGATCCGGCCGGTCATGGTGGAACACGTCAGGCTCCCACCGCCGCTCAAGGCTTCCTATCCGGTTCCCCGCTTTCCCGACCTTCATGCCCCCGACAAAGAATCCGTGATGAAAATCATCGAGTGGCTCAGTAAGCGCAATGTGATCAAACCGGCCCTCACATACGAACAGGTTGTGGATGCACAGTACATCCCATGAACTCATCGGCGGCCGCAATGTCTCCAAAACCTTTCATGCGGAAAACGGCCCCGTCCACGCGTTGAGATCCTGCGACATCTCTTTGCCGGAGGCGCAGGCATTGGCATTGGTGGGGCCTTCAGGATGCGGAAAGTCCACGTTGCTCCTCCTGATGGCCGGGCTCGAAAGGCCCACGGAGGGCTCACTTTCGTTCAGGGGCAGGCCGCTTATCGAGCCGCACCGAGAGATCGCGCTGGTACTCCAGGATTACGGGTTGTTTCCGTGGAAGACCGTTCGCCGAAATGTGGAACTCGGCCTGCGCATCAGAGGCGAGCAGATCAATCGGCTCAATGTGGAACGGCTCTTGGCCGAGCTTGATATCGCGGAAAAGGCGAACGTCTATCCCCAGCAACTTTCCGGCGGCCAAAAACAGAGAGTCGCCTTGGCTCGAGCGCTCGTACTGAATCCTTCGCTGCTCCTCTTGGATGAACCCTTTGCCGCGCTGGATACGCTGACCCGAGAGCGGCTTCAGGATCTTGTCGCAACGACCTGGCGGAAGCGAAAATTCGGCATGGCCCTGGTAACCCACAACATACAGGAAGCCGTTCGCCTGGGGCATCGCATCCTGGTCATGGGAGGTACGCCCGGGACCATTCTTGGTTGCGTGGAGAATCCCAAGGCCTGCAGCCCGTATTACCGCGGGTCGGACGAGTTCTACGAGATCGCCCACCACGTCCGCCTGCAGTTGGAGCAGACCGCATGAAGTCCAAGTTGGGCTACATATGGGGTGTCTCGGTTTTGCTCATAGCATGGCAGATTGCCTCGTGGTCGGCGGGTGAAGCGATCGTCGTGGGACCGGTCACGACTATGCTCAAGCTTCT
The DNA here is from genome assembly GCA_963675835.2 of Desulfomonilaceae bacterium. GTDB lineage: Bacteria > Desulfobacterota > Desulfomonilia > Desulfomonilales > Desulfomonilaceae > JAVHLK01. The sequence continues at coordinate 1,325,375 of CAXXIU010000021.1, read as the reverse complement.
TTCAGAGTCTCAAACCGGCCGATTCTGGTCCAATGTCGGCGCATCCTCCTTTCGTATCGCTGCGGCCCTCTTCCTCGCCTTTATTACTGCGGTGCCGACGGGGTTGTTTCTCGGTTCCAGTCCCCGGGCCGACAGAATTGCCAGACCGCTGATCTATTTGACGTATCCGGTACCGAAGATCGTCTTTCTCCCGTTAATACTCCTGGCTTTCGGACTGGGAGACTGGGGAAAGATTGTTATGCTGTCCATCATTCTCTTTTTTCAGTTGCTGATCACGACGCGCGACGCGGCCCGGGGGGTGAGCCGTTCGGCCAGGTATTCTCTGTACAGCCTGGGAGGCACCAGGAGGCACCTTTTTGTCCACGTCATATGGCCGTCATGCCTACCGGCCGTTTTTACTGCTCTGCGCATAGCTACCGGAACCGTAGTGGCTGTCCTGTTTTTTGTGGAATCCATCGGCACCCGTTACGGCATGGGCTTCTACATCCTGGACGCGTGGGGGAGAGCCGACATTCCCCAAATCTTTGTGGGTATCGTCGTTCTGGCCGTCATGGGCGTCCTATTGTATGAGCTATTTGACATTTTGGAGAGAGTATTCTGTCGATGGAACCAACTCTGAGTAAGAAATGAAAGGCCGGCACGGGGCCAGGTTTGGCCGGGTGGAAACCGAAAAATTAAACCACCAAGACAGAAAGGTTTTGAATGGAAGTGTTCAGGATTGCTTTCTTGACTAGTACTCCACGGCGGAAGTGCGGTGACATATTAGCGGAAAATGTCCCTTGTCTTGGTAGCGCCGGCCTCCGTGCCGGTCTCTTCTCCGAGAGCGCCCGGCAGGGACGCCGGGACGCTACCTCGCCGTCTCAAGAATACGTCAGAGCATTTATGCCGCAGTGTACTAGTAGATCTTCCACATCAAAAAGCCTGCCGAGGCCGGTCCCGGTGAAGCCGGATGTCCCGACCGGTCAAGGACACTGCGAGTTGTGGACCCATTCCGTTCCCTGCAGGTTTTCTTGGTGCCTTTGTGTCTTGGTGGTTCATTCTTTCTTCTTCACTGTGAACGGTTCCGGTAAGAAAAGCCGCAATATGCACGAGGGGTTTGTCGTATGAACAGGGAGACCGTACGAGCGTGGATTCAGGCAAGCCGTGCACCGTTTTTTGTGGCCACCTTGATTCCTTTGGGTCTGGGAGGTGTCGTTGCCTACAAGGACGGAAGCTGGAACCTCCTCCGGTGGCTTGCCGTGTTGCTCGCGTGTTTCCTGGTGCATATGTGTACCAATCTGGCAAACGACTATTTCGACTACCTCTCGGGCGCTGATGCAGGAGAATCCATCGGCGGCAGTCGAGTGATCCAGCAGGGTAAGATCACACTCGGCCGGCTTCGAAATGCCATGGTACTCTTCTACGCGGTCGCGTTCGCTTGCGGTGTCTGGGTTGTCCTGGATTCCGGCCTGTTGTGGCTCATTCCGGTCATACTCTTCTCATTTCTTTCCAGCCTGTTCTACACCGCCCCACCGATACGCTACGGTTATCGGGGCCTTGGGGAGATCTTCGTCGGAATCAACATGGGACCGGTGATGGTGGTAGGAACCGCTTCGGCCGTTGCCGGTCAGTTTCTGCCGCGAGCGTTGTGGCTTTCCGTGCCCATCGGGCTCATGGTGGCCATGATCCTCTACTACCAGTCACTTCCCGACATCGAGGAGGACCGAGCGGTGGGCAAACGCACCGTGGCGGTGCGCTTGGGACAACCCGCCGCGATTTGGGGGATACGGTTCTTTGTCGCCGCGACGCTGCTCTCGATCCTCGCTCTGGTTCTGTTCGGTCGGATCCACCCTCTTGCATTGCTCTCGTTCGGGGCCGTGATTCTCGCAGTACGGATTGACCGAATGATTGCCTCCACGAAAGACTGGAAAGACCTTCATGACCGGGGCGGCATCGTGAGGATGTTCTACCTGGGGGTGGGGTTGGTCGTGATCCTGACCGTAGCGTTGTCGAGCTGATTACCATTCGGTGATGTCAAGCGGTCGGAGCGATGTGACGGTGGATGTCCCTGAGCCACATCTCGGCCTCATTAGTCCGGTTCATCTTTGCCATGTGCGGATTCGCCGTTCCATTTCTTCGAAGGATCCACTGGCGGTTCAACGGGTCTCACGGAAAACCCTTTTCCTCCTCCCATGAAATGGATAGAGGTGGTAGGCACTATATAGAGCCGTCTGATGGAGAGAGTCTCGATGGTCCTGGCACTTCGCGGAGTCTCCGATAAGCTTCCGAAGCAAGCCAGGCAGTGACTACCTTGTGAAATGCCGAGTCATTCATGAATCGAGCGAAGATCTCTTCATTCTGGTCCATTCGCTCTACGAACAGAGTTTCGAGTAGGTTTCTGAACACCAACTCAAACTTGTCTTCCGGGTTGACAGCCGCCGCCTGTTGAAGACCCTCGTCACCTACCGCTGCTTCCACGATCTGATCAAAGAAGAGTTGGTCGGCTTGGGTGAATTCTGTCCCGAACCTCTCATTGACAATGTCAATCAGGCGCGACAACGCCAACTGCTCCTCATGCAGCAAACCGCTGCCCACCTCGGTGGGTCCGTCTAAGTGCCTTGCCGCTCCCTCTTTGAGACTGATTGAACCTTCGCTGATCTTCTGAAGGCGGTAGTATTCCAGCCGTACATCATCGTCAAAGTGGTACGCAGGCCCGCTGGGTCGTTTCGGAAGTTTAGGAGAGAGATGGCGGAGGAAAACATACAGCTTTTCGAGGTCGGAATCCTGGTAAGGGATAATCTGGCTGAGGAATCCGTAGAGGTTGCGATAAGCATGCAGCTTACCTCTCCAGAGTTCAGCCTCGTCTTCGTTCTCCTTTTGTAGTGCGAAAAACCGATCCACCGCAGGATCTAGGGCCGAATTCATGGCCTTATGGTCGGCCGGTGACTGTCGCTGTTTTGGTTTGAAGTAGACCTCGCAGAACCGCTCCATCTCTTCCAAGAGATAGATGCCGGATGCATCCAGCTCAGCCTTGATTTCATACATGCGGGCCGGGTCCACTTCCTCTCCCATCTCCGCTCCTTCGTAATAGATCTTGAAGGCTTCTCGAATCTCGTCCCTATCGTTGACGAAATCCAACACAAATGTGTCTTCCTTGAGAGGGTGCGTTCGATTCAAACGGGAAAGAGTCTGGACAGCCCGAATACCAGACAATCGCTTATCTACATACATTGTGTGCAGCAGCGGTTGGTCAAATCCGGTTTGATACTTCTCAGCAACAAGCAAAACCTGGAATTCCTTTGTGCCAAACCTCTCCGGTAGCTCCTTTTCTTTGATGCCCTGGTTCATGCCTTCTTCGGCGTACGTGACGTCCGGAGTTTTGTCATCTTGTACCCTCCCGGAGAAAGCCACGAGCGTCTTGATGGGATATCCCTTCTCTTTGATGTATAGATCGAAGCTCTGTTTGTACCGAACTGCCTCCAGCCGCGAGCCCGTTACCACCATAGCCTTGGCGCGACCACCGATCTTGTGGCGGGTGACTGCATTGAAATGCTCAACCATCACCTCGGTCTTCTGGGCGATGTTATGAGGATGGAGCTTCAGAAATCGGGCGAGCGCCCGTGAAGCCTTCTTGCGCTCCACATTCGGATCGTCCTCGCACGCCTTGAGTAGCTTGAAATAGGCCGTGTAGGTCGTATAGTGCTTCAGGACGTCGAGGATGAACCCTTCTTCAATCGCCTGCCGCATTGTATACCGATGAGCTGGTTGGCCATTGTTTCCAAAGACCGCCAGTGTCTTGTGCTTGGGCGTGGCTGTGAAGGCGAAGAAGCTCAGATTAGCCTGCCGTCCGCGTTTTGCCATACTTCGGAAAAGCTCTTCCATCTTCTCCAAACCCTCTTCCTCAGCCTGCTCTTTCGCCCTCTGTCTTAGTTCCTCTCCGCCAAGAACTTCTTTCAAGTGGGTAGACGTTTCTCCGGACTGTGAAGAGTGGGCCTCATCAATAATCACTGCACATCTTCGCGTTGGCAGCGTACCGGTACTGTTCCGGCCACGCTCCTCAGCCATCTTAATCAATTGCCTGGAAACGAATGGGAATTTCTGTAGAGTGGTGATGATGATGGGAACGGCGCTCTCCAGCGCTTCGGCCAGTTGTCTGGATCTCTCGTCGATCTTCTGCACGACACCAAGTTTGTGCTCAAACTGATAGATCGTATCCTGTAATTGTTGATCCAGTACCACTCGATCAGTCACCACAATCACTGAGTCAAAAACACGCTGGTTTGCCGTGTCGTGCAATGAGGACAGTCGGTGGGCCAACCAGCCGATGGAATTGCTCTTGCCGCTGCCTGCCGAGTGCTCAATCAGGTAATTGTTTCCCACCCCGTCCGTTTGTGCTGAAGCCACCAATGTACGCACCGCCTGAAGTTGGTGATAGCGTGGGAAGATCATGGTCTCTTTCTTCACCTTGCGACCTTCGTCTGAAGGCTTTTCCTCAGTTTGAAGGTGAAGGAACCTAGCCAGCAGGTCCAGTAGGCTATCCCGCTGCAAGACCTCTTCCCAAAGATAAGTTGTCCGGTATGTCCGACCCGCAGGATCCGGAGGATTCCCCGCCCCACCATTGAATCCTCTGTTGAACGGTAAGAAGTATGTAGCGCTGCCGGCTAACCGGGTCGTCATGAACACGGCCTCTGTGTCCACAGCGAAATGGACCAGTGTCCGGCGTTTAAACTCAAAGATGACTTCGCGTGGATCTCGGTCCTCTCGGTATTGTCGGCGTGCATGCTCGACCGTTTGACCTGTCAAAGGGTTCTTGAGTTCTGCCGTGGCAATAGGAATCCCATTCAGGCTGATGACAACGTCAACTAACTTCTCTGAACGAGGCGAAAAGTGGAGCTGCCGAGTGATACCGACTCGATTGGCCGTGTACCGTTCCTCGAGTTCCGGGTTCAGCTCATGCGCTGCCTTGAAGAAAGCCACTCGTAACGGGCGTCCATAGCATTTGAATCCGTGCCGCAGCGTAGCCAGCGAGCCATAGGTGTCCATCCATTTGCACAGATCGCCAGTGATCTGCTCGCCCGTCCGTTCACCGTGCAGCGCTTCGAGCTTTGTCCATTCCTTCGGCTGCGTTTCCCGGATGAACGAAAGAACTGTATCACGGAAGATGGCCCGCCCCCGGTCGAATTCTTCTCTGTTTACGGTGACATACCCGTGGGACAAGAGATACGACTCAATGACTTCTTCGAAAGCGGCTTCGCTATGACCCGGTGGTTGAGAGGTCATGCTATCGTTTCCTTGCAAACTTCCGTTTAGTTGCAAGTTTCTTCAGGATTCTCGAATGTTCATGTAGCGCATCACGGATGGCGATGCAGTACTCCCTAAAATGGCCGTCGGCATCCGTCTCACATATGCGCTGAATGGACCTGGCAGTCTTAGCTGGAGAGAGAGGTGAGCTGCCACTCTTTCCATAGATGAGCTCTTGTACAACCCGTCTTCGTTCTTCAGTCAGCGTCTGCTGATCCAGCCTCAAGACTTGTATGGTTTTCACAGCAGATCTGTGTTTACGTACTCCTTCGATGTTCCCTTCCAGATCGAAGCGGAACCGCTCTTCGCAATTCTGATTCAGAGGCGAGACGAAATCGACACCGTCATTCTCCCACCAGTCGGCTTTCTGCTGTGCCCCGTAGCGGCAATTCTTGGCCATTCCGGCTCTTGGATAGCAAGCCACCAGGTTGCTGTGATCTAGATCCGAACCAACCCTTTCTGCCCGACAAAGACTTTCGGGTTTGATATGCTCAACATGTGAGCTTTTTTCGCAAATCTTGCGCATCGTGTATGCGCATAGATATCCCTGATCGATCAATAAAGCCTCAAGTAGCTTTTCCTTTACTTCACTATCCAGGCGACGGTAATCCTCATCCTCTGTCCCACGTACCTGATTGCACCAGTTTATGTACTCACGGGGAGGTCCGGTCTTCCTCACATACTTCATCTACTAGTATCTCCATTCTTGCCATTCTGGCTTCGAGCACGGACCATTCAGGAAGGTCGAAGCCATATCTGCGATAATCCGCGATTTGCTTGCGAGCTTTCTTGAAACTTCCCCGTCTAATCAAGCCCTCAACTTCTTTGATTTTCTTTGCTGCGTCGGCAGGCCGGTCATCTGCCTCCATTAAGTGTTGCAGAATCCAGTTTGAGTCCATGCCGAGCGTTCGGTCCGGCCTGACAATTCCTGTATCCGCCAAAAGCAGTACCTGTTCCGGTTCCACCGCAGCCACAATCTGAGGTGAATGAGTGGTCGCGATAAATTGACAAGCCGGGAATGTACGTGTCAACTGCTCAACTATGGTTCTTTGCCATTTTGGGTGGAGGTGCAAATCAAGTTCATCAATCAAGACTATGCCGCGACCATATCTCACAGGATCAGCAAGACCCGGATTAGCCTGCGAGAGCCTTCGGGCGAGATCCAAGACCAGAGCGAGTAAACCACGCTCGCCATCTGAGAGCTGACACACGTCCAGCTTTGCACTCTGCTTCATTACTACCAGCGTAGGTTTTGGTGAACCCTCAACTCTCAGTCCTTTGCATTCGGGCAAGAAACGCCTAGCCGCACGGTGGAGGGTTGAAAGATGTTTCACGGCCTGAGGAAGCTCGATACCCAATTGCTCTTGTGCTCGCATCCAATAAGCCAATTCAACGAGGCGTAGCCTCCGGCTGGTAAGAGCGTCCGCAAAAGCAGCTGCTTGTCCCCCAGCAGCACTCGCCTTGGAGGGCGTCTCATCAGACACCAGAGAGCGTCGGATTGAGAAGAACAGACCAAGAGGTTGTTTTCTGGCCTCTTTGGTCTTTTCACCCAAGGTAGTTAGATCTGGTCTGCATTCTTCCAAATCCGGAGTGTCATAAGTTTGCTCGCGAACCGTTCCCGGCTTCTGGTCAATGGTGGAGTGACGTTGTTTGTGCACAAGAAAGCTGAATCCTCTCCCATTTAAGTCAAATGTTGCCTCCAGGGTTAGGGCTTTGGAGAGCGCCCGAATGTCATCTTCAACGAACGATAGAGGTCGGCTGCGAGATGCGGTCAATCCTGGAAGTATCTTGGAAAGGCAGATGCGCAATGCATCAAGAACGGTAGTTTTTCCGACCCCGTTCACACCCACAAGCAGATTCATTCCCGGAGTGAAGTCAAGCTCAGCCTGCTCGAAAGCCCGAAGTCCTGCTATTTGAAGATGCTCGATTCTCATTGAGTTAGTTGACCTCCAACTGCCCCGTCACGGCTGAAGAAATAAGGGCGGCTCTTTTCTCGTTCAATAATGCGATTGTCCTTTCCGCTTCCACTTGTAAGTTGTCCAGCGTCTCATTCTTGTGTGAAAGATGGTTCACGATAGCATTCTGTTCGGCTGGTGGAGGGAAGGGAACAAGAATGTTTCGAAATCCATCCCAATAGAGCCTCAGCCGATCCCATACAATACCGTGCGAATGACGTGCACACTCTGCGCTAAACATCTTAGTACGAAAGAGCTGCCCGGCGTATTGCGAAGAAACTGGGCCAATCGGAACCGCTACAATGTAATCCGGACTTACCAACCCGTCTATTGGAGCCACACCAACGGATCCCTGCCACATACGCATTTTGTTAAAAACCACGTCGCCAGCAATTGCTACTTTATAGGTGTTGAAGTCGGCAGCGGTAGACTCAATCCGCTCGCCAGAGAACTCTCTTTGCACAACGCCGGCATTGATTGATACCTCCAGGAGAGGGAGTTCAGGTCTTCCACGTTCGTCTCGTTGCCGGAAAAGATGCACCAGGCGCCGCACTTGCCAATGCGCTGGGAGTTTCCCGAGCCACGAGATTCCCCGAGTCACGAAATGCGACGTTAGGGTTCAGTCCACGCGTTACAGCATGGGTGATAAGTGCCTGCCGTTTCTCCGCCAATATGCCTAATAGCCGCTCCTTTACTTTGATCAGAGCGTCCAACCCAGCGGTTTGTTTGTCAAGAAAGTCTGCAATGGCACATTGCTGCCGCAAAGGGGGAATGGGCAGAAGAAGCTTTCCGATTGCCTCTTTTGGCAGCCCAAAGCGTGTGACCCCTTTTGAAGCTAACTCCAACTGGGTGTGGATTGGTTTTGCTTGAAGGCAGCGAAGAAGAAAGCGACCGCAGACTTTCTCAGGAAAAGGACTCAGTTTGGCGAGATGATAACCACAGAGGAGGTCCTCGGATGTTTCGGTAACAAGCGCCGGGACGCCAATGTCATCCCACGACTCGGAATCCTTCGTTATGACGACGTCGTTCACCTCAAGCCTGAACTTCTCAATTTCTTGGTCAGTGGCAGTGGACATCATGAAGTCTGCACTCATGTCCACGAACTCATTGTTGTACACATCGGTGTAATTGCAGAGTCGAACAGGCTTCTCGTCGTCTACCGGGACCTTGTCCACACCGCTGACTGAATAGGAAGCTACCGCTTTCAGTGGTTTGACATCCCACGTGCCCGGAAGCTTTGCAGCCCATGAAACACGGCCAGTCACTCCGTTACCTCCTTCAGAAGCCTCATAATCTCCTTTTCAGCTTTCTTGAGGTCAGCGTCAATCTCATCCAGCGACCGTGGAGGTGTATAGCGATAAAAGTGGCGATGGAAATTTATCTCATATCCCACCTTGTCTTTTGAGCGGTTCATCCATGCGTCCGGGACGTGGGGTAGCACTTCACGGTTGAAATACTCGTCGATATCGTCCTTGAGAGGGATGTTTTCGAAGTCACGGAGTCCAGTATCAGGTTCGTAGTTCCTAACCTGCGAGGAGGCTCTTCCTCCTTTGCGCACCGGCTCCGCTTCAGGATCTTTCTTTGTGAAGACGTCACGGAAGAGTTTGAGTTCGGGAGCTTTCCACTTTGAGCCAAGACCGAGAAGCAGATCGAGAATTTGTTCCAGCACTTCGTTCCAGTTCTCCAGCGGTTCCCGGCCGAGGGCCTTGTCAATGGCTTGCACATCGTCGAGAAGATGTGGACAGGCATCGAGAAAACGAGCTTTGTCCTCCGCAGTCATCTGGTAGCGGAGTCTCAAGGGTCGCTCTACGGTGACCCTTGTGAAGCCGAAGTCCTTGTTATCAAAGATCTTGGAAGTGTCTCCATTCTCAAAGTCGCCGTAGATCCGAACAATCTCACCGATCTGGTCCGGTTCGCCGTCCTCGTATCCTCCTATCTTTCGTCGTTTGTCGCCAAGGCTACGACGCATAGGGATGAAACACTGACGGGCGTCAAGGAGCTGGATTTTGCCTTTGCGCCGCTTTTCCTTACGGTTGGTAACGATCCAGATATAGGTGCCAATTCCGGTGTTGTAGAACATCTGCTCCGGAAGAGCGATAATGGCTTCCAGCCAATCATTTTCGATGATCCATTTCCGGATATTGCTCTCTCCGGATCCGGACCCGCCGGTGAACAGCGGAGAGCCGCTGAAAACAATGGCCAATCGTGAGCCGTGCTTTCCCTGATCAGGCAGGACAGGCTCGAACTTGTCGATCATATGCTGGAGAAAGAGCAGAGAACCATCATTGACGCGAGGCAGGCCCGCCCCAAACCTTCCACCGAACCCTTGTTTCTTGTGCTCTCTTTGGATTTCCTTCTGTTGCTTCTTCCAGTCTACGCCGAAAGGTGGGTTGGTGAGAAAATAGTCGAACTTCTCACTGCGAAATTGGTCATCCGTGAACGAGTCACCGTATTTGATGGGCTCATAACCGCCGTTGTGGTTGACCTGCTTTATGAGCATGTCGGATGCAGCGGTGGCATAGGCTCTTTTGTTGTAATCTTGCCCGTATACAAAGAGATTCGCTTCCAGGTGGTGATCACGAAGATACTTCTGCGCACCGGCCAACATCCCGCCGGTACCGCACGCCGGGTCAAGTAGCTCACGGACCGTTCCGGGTGTGCGGAGGAGATCATTGTCCTCGATGAAGAGGAGGTGCACCATCAGCCAGACGACTTCGCGCGGGGTGAAGTGGTCACCCGCTGTCTCATTGGCCAGCTCGTTAAAACGGCGGATCAAATTCTCGAAGATCAATCCCATCTCGTCGTTCGGGACCCTATCGGGGTGCAGGTCTACATCGCAGAATTTTTTCACGACGAGGTAGAGGATGTCGGCCTCGTGCATCTTCTGGATTTCCGTCTCAAACTCAAAGAAATCGAAAATTGTCCGAACATTACTTGAAAAGCCATCGATATAAACGCGTATATGCCCCATGATGTTGTCGGGGTCGCCTTTGAGCTTTTCAAAGGTGAGTAGGGAGTGATTGTGAAATCGCTGACCAGCAGCCTTGTTGAGGACCCTGTCAAGACCGCGATCACCAAGCTTGCGCCCTTTTTTTCGCTTAAACTCAGCCAGCACCTTGGCTTTTGTAGGAGCAAGAACACAGTCAAAACGACGCAGCACGGTCATGGGCAACATGACACGCTCGTACTGAGGTGGCCGGTACGGGCCTCGCAACAGATCCGCAATGTGCCAGATCAGATTCGCAAGTTCGTCGTGATTGGGCATAGTTCAATTTCCGTATTCAAATCGAGATCTCGCGACAGGACACGGAAAACCTCGATCTGTGCCACATCAGAAAATATTCCTGATGCGTACATGAGCCGCGTCGTATCATAACCGCGCAATAAACGCGAATCCTTTTTGTCTCATCGCGATTACAGCTTTGTCGCCGGCCACGAGTCGGGACGCAGCCGTTTTCGCTTTGATGGGAGTTCATTGGCTCAGAGAGAGCAATTCTGCTCTCGCCCACCGGCGCGACAGATCACGTCATAGACAAGAGAAACTAATTATGATATGCGAAATCGAGACCCAGTGTCAAAGGAGTTCGCAGAGTCAGCAGGGTGATTCTGTTCTTGCCTGTTTAGGCAAAGACGCTACGTGCTTAGTGAATTTTCTGGACATCCGCCTCCGGGTGGGGTATATACGGAGCCTTCGGACACTTCATTCCGAGGGTAACAGTATTGAACCTATCCAAAGTCCTCGTCCGGCGCGTCGGCCCGCTTGAAGAGCAACGTTTTCAGCAACTGATGCAAGAGCATCATTACCTCGGCGCACTTCCCAAGATCAGCGAAACCCTATGGTACATCGCCTCCTTTGATGACCAATGGGTTGCGCTTATGAGCTTCTCGGCAGCAGCCTTGAAGTGCTCTGCACGGGATCAATGGATCGGGTGGAGCTTTCGCCACCAGTTTGATCGTCTCAAATTGGTGACAAACAACAGCCGTTTTCTGATCCTGCCCAACTGCCATTTTCCCAATTTAGCCTCCCGCATTCTCGCAGCGTGTCATAAGAGATTAACGGCCGATTGGCGGTCGATTTTCGGTCATCCAATTGTGCTGCTTGAGACCTTCGTGGACCCGCAACGGTTCCAGGGAACCATCTACAAAGCGGCGAACTGGATATATGTGGGCGACACCAAAGGCTTCCGGCGGACCCGTCAAGGCTACAGCGCCACGGCAGACTCACCAAAAATGGTTTTTGTCAAACCGTTAACCTCCGATGCCCAAGCATTGTTATCCGGTCCTATCCTCGACCCGGCTTATCGTACAAGAGGTCCAAGAATCATGCTCAGTGCACTACATATGCAATCTTTGCCCGACTTTTTTGCCGATATTCCCGATCCGCGGCGTGCACAAGGACGACGCCATCGATTGTCCACTGTGTTGGCAATTGCCGCCGGCGCTACCCTGTGTGGGATGCGCGGCTATCAGGCCATCTCGGATTGGGCCGACGACCTTGGACAAAAAGCCCGAAAACGTTTCCGTTGCCGATACGAAAACAGACGCTACGTCGTACCGAGCCTGTCGATCATCCGTGATGTACTGATCCGCGTGGACCCAGTGCATCTTGACCATGCGCTACAGCGTTGGAGCCAAGCCTATGGCCGCCAGGATGAAAGTCTGGCCATTGATGGAAAAACCATGTGCAACGCCGTCGACGATCAAGGCTACCAAACGCATATCATGAGCGCCATCGGTCATCAGAGCAAAACCTGCTACACCCAAAAAAAGTAGGCGATTTGCCCGTAGAGGATGACAAAGTCAAACGCACCAACGAAATCAAAACCGCCATCCCGCTCCTTGACGCCATTGATATTGAGGGCAAGGATATTACCGCCGATGCCCTTTTGACCCAGCGTAAGATCGCCGAGTATCTGGTCCGGGAGCGGAAAGCTCATTACCACTTCACCGTAAAAAACAACCAGCCCGGCCTTTTTGAAGATATCGCATTCTATTTCCAGGATCGGCAGGACCCCGATTTTATCCATTGCGAGCCACCTGATCACGGCCGGATCGAAACCCGCAAAATTTGGATCACTACCGAACTCAACGACTATCTGAACTTCCCTCACGTTGGACAAGCCTTTCTCATACAACGCGAGTCCACAAATAAGAAAACCGGTAAGTATTCCAGTGAAATCGCCTATGGCGTTACCAGCCGACCTCCTGAACAGGCTGATCCTCAACGCGTACTTGCCACCAACCGCGGCCACTGGGCTATCGAAAACAGTTGCCATTACATCATTGACTGGAACTACGACGAAGACCGCAGCCGAATAAGAACCGGCCATGGACCGGAAAACATCACACGACTGCGCCGTCTTGCCGTTAGCATCATCAAGCTCAAACGCGCACGCAGCGTAGCCCAAAGAATGCGGCAGCTTTGTCGGAACACTCGCTTGGTCTTTGACTACCTCAGAATGACCGAAAACTCGTCTGCAGCCGCTCCGTGACCTAGAACAAATTCACCGTGGCAGAGTCAGCTTGGCATACCGACTCTTGAGAAACATCGTGAAGCGTCTACTTTGGCCCAGGCAAGTAGGCTCTGTGAAAGAGTCGTATGGCAGGCGACGACTAAGGTCACAGCCGCTCTAACTTCCTCTGGCCTAAAGGCTGTGGGGAAGCCTCATTATTTTAATGAGTTATATGAGAACCGGAGCTATAGAAAGCCACATTGGCCGGTCTGAAATGGGATGAATTTTTCAGAATAGGTTTGACGTACGAAACTTCGTACCTGAACCAAATGACATACTACGTATCGAGATCGGCGGCAGGAGAAAGGCTGCTGCGAGATAGATTCAGTGCTTATCAAAAGACTGCGTCAGGACGCGCTCGGTTTCCTGCGGCAGGTCTATTGCCAAGAAATACTTTTCAGGATACAGGTAGTCTTCCCCGCTCTCGTCAATGATGCGCAAATCTCCGTCCTGCTCCGCATCGCGATCCGGGACCACGCGATAGATCTTGTGGACCTCCAGAGATGCAGGATATTCAGAATTGTCAACGCACACGGCAAAATGTGTTTTCATGATCTTCAGTCCAAATAGCGTTTGCGTTCCTTCTTGCCTATGCCATGAGCTTCATACCAATGGATTTCGGTTCGACGAATTCTCCCGTTAGCAAGACGAATCATCGCTTCAAAGAAATGGTCGGATTTCTCAAGTGAGTGTGCAAGAGTGCGCTAAGTCGCAGTGGTGAGGTTATGCCGTCGGATAGACCTGCTTGGATGCACAGTACCTGACTCCGTCGGAGATTGTCTCGCCATCCATTCTCTAACTGCCCGATCAACTTCAGCGAGCTTCTCAAGCCCGGACTCATCGAAATTGCCTAACTCCAGAGTCTCGACGTCCTCTTCAGTTGCGAGCCCCAGTGTTTCGGCAAACTGAGCCCTGGACAAGCCCAGATCTTTTCTCAGCAGGTGAATCTGCCTACCGACCCGGATCCGTTCCCGAGCAGTCTCCAACTCGGAAAGGACTTCCGGGTCGTGCGCGGCGAATCTTTCCAGGAATCTTGAGGTAGTGTCTTCCATTTCGATTCTCCTCACTCCAACCTTACGGTCACTCCTGGAACGTGTCAAGAGCCTGTAAGTTCTTCGACAAGTAATCTCAGTGAAGCCGTCGAGACCTCGTCCAGGCTCAGAGAGTTCCCGTATGGATCCCGTCTCGCAATGCGCATAAGATCAAAGGCTTCTTCGATCTCCGTTTGATTAGCCTCCTGATCTTTCTTGATCAGACCACTCAAGAGCACCATCAGCCGCCTGTGCCCCGGACCGGTCATGCGACTGCAGAATTTCCTGTAGCGAAGATTGCCGAAGTCCGTCCTAAGTTCATCCAGTCCGGGAAACCCTGTCAAGGATTTGATGTGTGGATATTCGACCGTGCCGTCGATCAACTCCGACACGAGACCAAGAACTTTCGCGAAGCCTTTCGGGCCGGTCCTGCGGATGTCGGCCAACAATTGCTCCGTCGCCGGCTTGCCTTGACGACCTTTGACGAAGAAACGCAGTTCTGCGGCCCCCGATCCCTCTGTTTCCTCCACTTCGACGGAGGTTATTATAACTCTTCGATTTTTCCGATCTATCCCGTAGCCGACACTTATTGTCCCGGAAACGTCCGGGTGATCTATCCGAAATCGTCGACTGCCTCCCGCACGGTCGTTAAACGGTCCGGACCAAGAGGGTTCGGGATCCTCGCACAGATCCAGGAGGAAAGACTCAGCTTCTTCTCTGACCTGTACTGGAAACCGCCACAGTTGCCTTTCCACACGGATAGGTACTATCGGATCGTAGTCTCCACTCATAGGATTGACAATCCTCGTAATTTGCCTGACCGCGACTGATACTCAAACGGGTAATGTACTGTTTCCGGTGCGAGTGGAGACATATGCTACAAGGATGGAAAGTGGTCGGTGAACCTTCGGGGGTATCTTCGCCGGTTCGTGTTTGAGGCCGACCTCACAAATGTTTTCCGGCTATCGGAGAGCCGGTCCGGAATGAAAGCGAAATGCTGAACCTACTATTTCGCTCACGGCATCCTCTCGTGCATCCGGGATCAGTTCCCTCGATGTCTTTGTGTCTTCGTGGTTTCGTTCCTATAAATCGGGACAAACGCTTATCCACCCTCGAGCAACACGCAACGTGCTTCGCTCAGAACTCGGGAGCATTCTCTTCTGCATTGTGTTGATGATTCCACTTATTGTACCGCTCATCCCATTTTCTTCTGGCATCCGAGGGAGGGGGAATCAGCTTGGATAGGGCCTTGACCCCTGGGATGTACCGGGAAGCCCAACCATCCTGTCCATCTATATCGTAACCGGCCCTTACGGTTTTCAGGGATTTCATTGATGTGCATGAGGTGGAGACTGCGAGGGACAGAGCCACTACAAGGATGAGCACTGTACGACGTTTCATGAAAAATACCCCGATTCCCAGTGGGTTGATCCAATGTAACCTGGATCGAATCGAGCTTATACACGTTGTAATCTGAAACTACAAGCCAATTCTTATTGCGGGTCAAAAACTAACTTGTTATTCAGGCGTAGAGAAATTAATATCAACCGATTCCCTGTTATACCATTAATTATTTTGATTCTGCTGACAATTGCCACTCCTGACCATGAGAAGGGCCGTCATCCCCGCGGCCGCGTAAATTGCGGCCGCTATGATCGACAGGACAGTGAACCCGTACGTCATGGTCACGAGCACGGCCAGGGACGTCGAGACGACCGATGCGAAGCCGTTGACGGCCCATGCAAGCGGCACGGCCGCAACCGCGTTTCGATGCACCAAAGACAGTCCCCACGGAAACGGCATCCCGAGGAGAAAAGCCAATGGAGCCAAAAGAAAGGTCCCGATCGCCATCTTTATCACGTGGGGAAGCCCCGCGGCACTCTCGAAAACCGCCGACAAGGTGACGGAATAGAGGAGCACTATGAACGCTATACCCAATGTCACCGTACCTATTCCGAGAGGAATCCGACGGGTGACGTGGGGCTGAGCCATGCTTCCCGCACCCGCAAATAGGAGGAACCCGCCAATGACGAGAGCCGCGGCAAAAATGGGATCGCCGAGAAACCGCGTGAATACCTGAATGAAGCTCATCTCCAGGAGCATGAACCCGGTTCCCAATCCCCCGAAGTACATGACCGTGAGCGCGATCATCATGCCGTGTGGGGGCCGACTCTCTCTCCGCAGAAGTATCACCGGAGCGGGCAGCAGGATGGAGGCTGCGAGGGCCGTCAAGATAGCGGCCATAATCAGCACCAGGAAGCCCATCTCCGATCTTGCCGGCCACAACGGGCCGAATACCCGGCTCAATGTGCCCACGGATTCCCATCGAAAGAAGTCATGAAAAAACGGCGAATCGTCCGTTGCCGGGCGAACGTCGGCTATCCAGTTTTGGTAGAATGTTTCCCGGTCCTTGGACATGAGCTTTCTCAAGGCGTGATGGTACCATGACACGGATGAACCTGCAGGGCCCGGGAGGACATGGAGCCTATTCGTCTGCTCGGCTCGGATGCCGGGAAACCATTCAGTCTCCCAGGAGGAGTCCCTGCAGATTCGCCGAAACTTTTTGACCACGGACGTGCCCACGGGAGATCTCGACGCGAGGGTTGCCATGGAAAGCTCATCCCGAGCCATAAGAATGTACGGCCCCGGATCATGCACGCCGTTGTCTTCCAGAGCCTGTATCCAGGTGGCCGCGATCTTGATGTTGTCACGCGCGGGATCTTGAATGCCCCTGACCACGCAGGCCGATCCTCGGGGAGAAAGTGAACGGAGGCACTTCCGAAAGCCCTCCACCGTGGCGAGATAATCTTCTCTAAGCCCCCCTATTCCTCCTGAGCCGGGAGCAAAGCCTTCCAAACTCCGCAAGTGAATGATGTCGAATTTCTCCCGGTTCGAATCCAGAAACGCCCTCGGTTCAGCCGCTATCACTCTTACTCTCGGGTCGGCAAGCACGCGGCCGCGCGTGCTCCTGCAAGCATCTTCAAGACATTCCGATCGGGCTGGACCACCACGATGGATTCAGCTCGACTGAGCCGCGCCAACCAAACGTACACGCCGCCCGTTTCTCCAAGGATGAGAACGCTCTTGGGTTTGATCAATCTGTACGGCAACGCGGCAAGGGTTCCCAACAAGAACTTCGCTTGTCCGACCTTGCCTATGGAAAGGACGGATCCCTGCACGTTGAATCCATCCCTCATAAGCACATCCATGCGCGGCGGAAGTCTCCGCGGAGCTTAGGGAGAGCAGCGTGTGGAAGTGAGTCCCGGAGTACAGGTCAATCCGCCCCCGCGCACCGTGAAGGGTACGGACTCTTTTTGCGCCGCCCTGTCGTTCGAGATTCCGAACATGAGCCAGCGTCTTGTACTGGTCAATGTTTAACGGAAATACGGTATCGGCACCGAGAAAGCCGGCCAGGGCCGGCAGAACGGCTCCGGCGAGCAGGCACGCGGGATAGAGTCCGGCGCATACCAGTTTCTCGTACATGGGATCGCAATTGCGTTTGCATTTCCCAAAGAGCTGGATCCGTTCGCTCCCTCGCCCTCGGGGAGAGAGCCGTAATGAGCGCGTTCGAAACACTCCGGCACGGGAATGAGGAACACGCCGGACAGGATGACGGACAGCGAAAGCGGTATCACAAGACCGTTGGCCGGGAAGAATCCCATGAGAAGTATGCTGCCCAGAGCGCCGGCCGCACTCCCGATCAGGTTCGCGGCATAGACCTTGTGTACGTCCTCTTCGTCGGTCATGAGTGCCAGACCGATGAGCAAGCCGGCAAGGAAGAACGGAATCGCGTGAACGAACCAGAAGGCAAACCACCAGGCCGCTGTGGAGACAAGATTGAGCGGAGAAAAATAGACCTCGACCGGGAGTGACTCTCCCACCCGGAGGCTCATCGGCAGAGAGCACGCGAAACAGAGTAGTCCCCAGCGAAAAACCCCGTCACGCCGTTCAATAAACCAACGTCTCCACAGCGAGAGAACCGTTCCACTGACGCCGAAGCCAAGGAGCGCGCAACTGATGATGAGAAATGAGAAATGGTGGTATCGAGCTATGAGGAGGCACCGCATCAATGCCGGCTGCAGGCCGACCGCGGCCAATGACACGAAGAATATCGCGGGAAGAATTCTTCGGGAAGTAAGCCCGGGAGTGCCGATGTCGCTACGGTACCGCATGCGTATGGGCTCTTGGTTCATTGGCAGCGCCGGCCTACGCCGGGAAAACGGTTCAGGTTATGCGACCATATTTGTGCCTTGAGGCACTTAATCTCCCGTCCCTCCGCACTTTCAATCAGCGCGCCGCTTCAGTCGCGGGGAGAGCCCCGGAGGAACGGCACGAACCGCACAAGAGACAACGTCTCGGATGTGCGGCGTCCGTCGGCTCCCTTCTTCACCAAGAGGAGACGCTGGGTTTCGAATTGCCCGCCGACGGGTATCACCATTTTCCCCCCGGGTTTGAGTTGCTCGAACAAGGGCGGCGGCACATGGAGAGCTGCAGCGGTCACAATGATTCGGTCAAAGGGAGCGTACGCCTGCCAACCGTAGTACCCGTCAGCCAGGCTGGTCTTTACTTCACCGTATCCCAGACGGCTCAAACGTCTCGCTGCCGATAGATACAGCGGCCTGACGATCTCAATGGTGAATACTTGATCGGTGATCTCAGCGAGAACCGCGGCCTGGTATCCCGACCCGGTACCGATTTCCAGCACCTTCATGCCCGGCTTGAGTTCCAGGGCTTGGGTCATCAATGCTACGATGTACGGCTGGGATATGGTCTGCCCATATCCTATGGGCACGGCACCGTCCCGGTACGCGAAAGCCCTGTAGTTCTCGGGTACGAACACATGCCGAGGCACCCTCAACATGGAATCCAATACGGCCTTGTCGGTTATGGTGGTCCGTCCCAATCCGTGCAATTGGTTTTCCACCATTTCCTTGCGTTCCGCAACCCGCTCGGAAAAGGCTTGAGATTCTCCGCGGTCGGCCGCACCGGCAGCCGGAATCATGACTGCGCTTTGCAGCAGGAGGATGCACGAAAGGATGAGGACCAGTTTCGGCCGCACAGCACCGGTCCTGTGGAGATTCGAGGGCCTACCGAAGATTCCGACCGGCAACATGCCGGTTCTACTGAAGATGCGAACCGGTTTTATTGTCATTCGGCTCCTCACGGGGTTCCTCCGACTCCGACCCTCCAAGCCATTTCTCCATGACAACGGCATCGTCGCCTATGCTCATGTAATACTTCTTTCGAAAACCTATCGAGCTATAACCGCATTTCTTATACAGTCTTCGCGCCGGCAGATTTCTTCTCCCCACATCCAGAATAATTTTCTTTAGGCCGGCCTTCAAGCAGAGTTTCTGCAAACGGTCCATCATGTACGTGCC
Source organism: Desulfomonilaceae bacterium (assembly GCA_963675835.2). Taxonomy (GTDB): domain Bacteria; phylum Desulfobacterota; class Desulfomonilia; order Desulfomonilales; family Desulfomonilaceae; genus JAVHLK01. Next base: position 1,306,215 of record CAXXIU010000021.1, on the reverse strand, counting down.
GTATCCCCTGCCCCTCCGATCCGGATGGACCGCAATATTCATCAGGTGGCCTTCGTCGAGCACTTCCCAGAAGCACATGTAGCCTACAATGAGCCTGTCTTCGGTAAACACGATCAACCGTGCGCTCCGGTTGGACATCTCTTCGAGAAACATGTCTCGGGTCCAGGGAGCGGGAAACGAGACCTTCTCGATTTCGAGAATCTTGTCCAAATCCGTACGTTCCATCCGCCGCGACATAAGCGGCCTGTCTGAGGTCATCAAATCCATTCCATCCTGCCGCGCATCAAGAACGGTCTTATTGATGCGCTGGATTCTTTGGTCGGCCAAACGGTACCTCGTTTCCGCCGACAAGCTCGATCGGCGGCCGGCGACAAGCCGGCTGCGTATTGAGCGTGACGCCTGTCATCAGTGTGAACCAGTATACCATGCACATTCGAAGATAGATAAACGGACCGTTTCAGTCTATGGTTTTCGCCGACCTTAGGCTAAACTAGCCTCCAAGACCGACAAGCAACGAAACCGCGCAAAATGAGGCGAAGCAAAGACAAGAAAATATACCGAGTGATTCCCATCCTGCTCCTCATCCTTGCGGCAGCCGGGCTCCTGACGGACCTCTTCTACCCCGTAAACCAAGAGCTTACCGTGGGCAGAATCTATACAAAGGTCTGTTGGCCGCTGCTCCGTCTCCTGCTCTTCCTCGGAGTCGGACTGCTCGTGGGGCAAATCCTGGAATCCACGGGATGGTCATCCAAGCTCGGGCGTTTGGTCGGGCCTCTCACCAAATGGGCTCACCTCAAGACCGAGAGCGGTGCCGCGTTTGTTTCCGGCTTTGTTTCGGGTATTGTCGCCAACACGCTGCTCATGGGTGCTCATACCGAGCAGAAGCTGAGCCGGAAGGAACTCGTCCTCACCTATCTGCTCAATACCGGCCTCCCCCTCTACCTGGTTCATTTACCCACCTCGTTCTTCGTAGTGGCCTCCCTGGCCGGCCGCGCAGGTATCGATTACATCTGCATCGGGTTTGCCGCTGCCTTTCTCAGGAGCGCATCCGTACTTGTGTACTGTCATCTCACTCTTCCGCCGTCCCCTCAGGTCGACACGTCCGCCGGCGCGCAACCCATGCGAAAGCGTACTCAAATTCTGTCGGGGATCTGGAAGAGATTTCGCGGCCGTTTCGCTCGGCTGGTTTTGTACACGGCCCCCATCTATGTACTCGTATTTCTCTTGAACGAATGGGGCCTTTTTGTTTGGCTCCGGAAAGGTACGTCCAGCTGGATTTCCGGGGAGGTCTTTCCCGTTGAAGCCGCGGGCGTGGTCATCTTCGCCTTGGCTGCGGAATTCAGTTCCGGAATGGCTGCTGCGGGAGCACTCGTGGAAGCCGGAGCACTCACGGTAGAACAGACGGTGCTTGCACTCGTGTTGGGGAGCATCACGGCTTCGCCCATTCGCGCGGTCCGCCACCAACTCCCCACACATGCCGGCATATTCAGCTTGGCACTCGGCAGCAAATTACTCCTGTTCAGCCAAGTGTTTCGTGTGATCAGCCTGATTTTGGTTACCGCCGCCTATGTCGTGTGGACATAATACTAGGGGTCATGAGAGAGAAGTCAAAAAGCAAGACCTGACCCCAGATTTACCAGATTTACGCGCGGCATCGTCACATCCCGTGCAATCACACGAACAACCGACCTGACCGCTCTTCGCTTGCCGAAGACTTCGCACGTATCGTCTTACGATAAACGCTGCGCTCAGAGCTACAATTGCTGCCACTACTAATTCTTGCCACATTGATTGTTCCTCAGTACTACACGCCGGCGCAAGAACGGTCACGTATTGGGTTCCGTCTTCCCGGCGTACAGGCGCGCCCCCCGGCCCTTTGGGACGCGTGGGACCGACAGACGGTCGCCGCTGCCAAAACCGGGCAGAGCCGGAAGGCAGGCATTCCCAGTCGGAAGCCCAGGAACGAGTTGATGAGGATCTCCGACGGCGTGATCCTCATCCGTCATGGTCAACTGCCGCATTCGATTCTTCTTGGGACGGTCGCTTCTCGCGTCCTCAGGACACACCCAAACCGAGGAATGATCCCACAGTGTACACGCTCAGCGCGACACAGTAGGCCAAGGTGGTGGTGTACACCGTAGCGAAAAGGGTCCATCTCCAGGTTCCGGTTTCCCGCCTGATCACCACCAGCGTCACGAAGCACGGTGCGTATAGCATGACGAAGAGAATGAACGTGAAGGCCTTCAGCGGATTCCATCCCGGTTGTGTCTTGAGCCGGTCTTCAAGACGTGCTCCGTTTTCCGGGTCCACTTCTCCAAGGCTGTACGCTGTTCCGAGGGTGGAGACAACCACCTCCTTTGCGGCAAACCCTCCCACGAGAGCCACGTTGGTCCGCCAATCGAATGCCATGGGTTTGAAGACCCACTCGAGGGCCACTCCGATCCTCCCGCCGATGGTATTCTTCAGTCTTTTTGACTGGCGCTGCATTTCCACCCGGGTCTTCTGCTCGACGTAACGGTTGTACGACCGTGCGAGGGAAGTCATTGACGACCCTTCAGGGCTCTTCGCGACGGGCTGCTGCGAGGTGCCCGTATCCAAAAGTGCGTGTGCGAGTGCGAAGAAACTTGGATTCTCCTTTTCGAAGGCCGCTGTGTTTGACGGCTCCAGTCTCTTTCGGTACGCCTGAAAGGCCTCGATATCCTTTGAGGTGCGAAATACGGAGGCCGCAGCGGGATCGGCGAGAAAGGAAGCCGTCAGTTCGGCTTCCCTGTCATTGAATTTCCGGGCCTCCCGATCGGGCAGGGAGGGAAATGTCATCATCGCCCAAATCAGTATGGATATGGCGAGAATAACGGTTCCGGCCTTCTTGACGTACATCCAGGTCCGTTCCCAGGTGTGGATAAGCAGGCCTCGCCCCGTGGGCAACCGGTAAGGGGGCAATTCCAGAACAAACGGCGCGGAAGGTCCGGAGAGCACCGTGGATCGAATAATCTTTCCCGCAATCAGCGCCATACCCCATGAAATGATCGTGAGGAGGAACATCATGGGGGCCTTCCATTCGGAAAAAAAGGCTCCGATCAGCAACGCGTACACGGGGAGTTTTGCTCCGCAGTTCATCAACGGTGCTACGAGGATCGTGACGAGTCTCTCTTTTGGCTCTTTCATAGTCCTCGTGGCCATGATGCCCGGGACCGCGCACCCGCCGGCTATGCCTCCCGAAACCATGAGAGCGAGCATTGACGCGCCGTGGAGCCCGAATCCCCGTAGGACTCGATCCAGCATGAAAGCAATCCTGGCCATGTATCCGGTATCTTCCAGGAAGGCTATTGCGAGAAACATGAATGCGATGAGCGGCGTGAACCCCAGCACTCCACCCACACCGTCAATGATTCCGCTCACCACCATGGACCGGAGAAGTCCTTCGGGAAGGAGGTTGGAGACCTTGCCGCCAAGCCAATTGAAAAGCTCTTCAGTGTAGTACACCAGTGGTTCGCTGCACTGGAAGGTGAACATGTACACCACATAGAGGCATGCAAGGAGAATGACCGGGCCCAACAGTCGGTTGGTCAAGACTTTGTCTATGGATTCGCTGAGGTGAACACGATCACTGAGTTCCACGGTCACGGACCGTTTCATTGCCCCTGAAATGAAGCCATAGCGAGCGTCGGTAAGGATTATCTCAGGGGGGTCCCCAAAGATATCCATAAGGTGTTGCCGGCTCCGAGCGACTTGCTTGAAGAGTCCTTCCCGGCTCGAATCCGCGGTCAACTTCTCGTGGATGTCCTGGTCTCCCTCCAAGAGCTTCACGGCAAGCCATCGATTGGACAGCCTCTTGAATTTCGAATTGACATGATCGAGTCTGCTCTCGATCTTGGCCACTTCTTCTTCAACCTCGGTCCCGTAATTCACTATTGCCCGACCATCGGCATGCAGCGGGGTCTCGGCCTCCCGCACCGCGGTATCCAGAAGATCCTTGATCCCTTCCCTCTTCTTACCGTTTGTGGGGATGACGGGAATGCCAAGAAGGTCCGATAGCCGCTTCGCGTCAATGTTAATGTGCCGACCACGGGCGACATCGATCATATTCAGAGCCAGCACAACCTTGACACCCATCTGAAGCAGTTGGACCGTCAGATAGAGGTTCCGCTCCAAGCTGGACGCGTCTACCACGTTTATAATGACATCCGGCGCTGCTTCCACGACAAAGTTGCGTGCGATGATCTCTTCCAGGGAATACGCGGTGAGTGAATAGGTACCGGGCAGATCAACGACATGGATTTCACGATCAAGATGCTTGACCGTGCCCTCCTTCTTCTCTACGGTGACGCCGGGCCAATTTCCTACATGTTGCCGAGCGCCGGTAATGCCGTTGAAAAGAGTGGTCTTGCCCGCGTTGGGATTGCCCGCAAGGGCCAGAGTGATATTGCCTGGCATACGTAATTCTCAGGCGGCCTTCTCGGGAAAATTCATTATGATGTCGTCTGCCTGGTCTCTTCTCAGAGAAACGTGATACCCCTTCAACTCGAACTGCATAGGATCGTATAAGGGCGCGTATTTTACGACTTTCACTTCCGTACCTTTCACAAAGCCCATTTCCATCATTCGCAGCCGAAAGTCCGGGTCACCGCACACCTGGCATACGATTCCTCTCTGACCCGGCTTATAGCTCGAAAGTTTTGTCGTACTCACGACAGCGCATTGCTCGTGGGTCAAGGCGGGGCAATCAACGCATTTCTCTTTAGTCGGCACAGGACACATGAAAACGTCTCCATTCAAAACACAACCTCTTCCATTAAGTCGTCGTTAAATCGAAGAAGGCCTATCATTGTTAGTCTTGTCAAACTAATCTTTAATGTCCAACGAAGCGTTTGTCAAGCTCATAATTTACGTCGCACGATTCCCCATATCATGTCTACGACGACGGCCGCTGTCGTCTCAATTGCCGGGCCCTCTCCTGCAGATCCACCACCCGGTCGGTTTCGTCCACGATCTCGTCTCCCAATAAGGTCTCAATGAGATCTTCCAACGTTACCAGTCCTCCTACCCCCCCGTATTCATCCACTGCGACGGCGATGTGTCTTCGGCTTTTCAGGAACCGGGTCAACAGGGCGAGCGCGTTGGTGGACTCAGGGACAAACGATATGGGTTTTGCCAGGGACTTGATCGGCTCATTGGGTTGGGACAGTGTCTTGGCGGAGAACAGGTCGTGGGTGATGATATATCCCGTCACGTTTTCCCGTTCGTTCTCGTAAATGGGAATGCGGGTAAAACCTTTTCCGTCGATCTCCCGCACCGCTTCTTCAACACTCATGTCTGATTCAAGGGAAAACATGACGATCCGGGGGGTCATAATCTCCCGAATGGCTTTGTTTTCCAGGTCTATAATGTTGTGAACGAGGAGACTCTCACCCGGGGTTATCTCTCCCGCCCGCGCACCCATTCGAACGGCTGCAAGAATTTCACCCTCGGTGATGTCCGGACCCTTTCCTGCACCGGCAAACAGGTCGGCAAACTTCCGGGTAACTACTATGGCAGGATAGAGCGCATATTTCATGATAATGAGAGGCCAAACGACCAAAGGCCACACGCGGCGCCAGTGGACTGCTCCCAGCGTCTTGGGCATTACCTCACCCAGAAAAAGTATCAGCAGCGTGAAAATGATAGAAAAAAGCGGCACCCATGAAGGTCCGAGAGCTTCGGCGGCATACAAACCCGCCAGAGTAGCACCTGCAGTGTTCGCCAACGTATTGAGGATAAGGACGGACGCAATGGGTAAGGCAATGCTTTTCTTCATTTCAAGGAACTTCTTGGCGAGTTCATCTTTGTGCCCGGAGGATATACAGGCCTCCAACGTGCCTGACCGAGTTGAAAACAGGGTTGATTCGAAGAGTGAGCAGTGAGCTGAGATAAACACCGTAAGAAATACGACTAGGACCAACAAGGTCATGTCGGGCTCCTTAAGCGAGTGAAATAGACAAGATTGACGCGTGGGGGGAGTTCTGAATGAGATCGGCGAACTCCGAGGATCTCGATGCACCGTGCGTGTAAGCAGGACTTCATTTCAAGCAAGGGCCCCCGGACAGAGTTTCTCCCTTCTCAGCGCAAATTCGGGTTCCTTGGAGCATTCTTCAGCCGATCTGAGTCTGAGATCTTATGGAACTCATGACTGGGGATCCTCACGATACAGCGCAACGTCTTGAAGAGAATTACAGGGATCAGGGGCCGCACCGGCATCAATCCCCCCGGCGAGGTTCCTCAGCCGAAGAATCCTCTTCACCCATTTCGTACAGCTCTTGTTCCAGCTCTCTTTCCGCTCGTTCTCGTCGTCTCTCGATTACTCTCAGGATTCTGAGGCTAATCTCATAGAAGAAGAGCATGGGAACTGCCATGAGCGCTTGATTGATAACATCCGGGGTGGGGGTCAGAATGGCCGCTATGATGAAAGCCAATACAACGAAGTACCTGCGGCCTTTCTTGAGCATCTCGCTGTTGACGATTCCCAGGAGCCCCAAGAACACGATCACCACCGGGGTTTCAAAGACGGCTCCAAAAGCCAGCATGAGTAGCAGGACGAGCGATACGTATTCCCGTATGGCGATCATGGGCTTCAAGTACGGCGTCTGATAACTCAGGAAGAATTTGAATGCCGCGGGGAATACCACGAAATACGCGAATGCGGCTCCCATGTAGAACAGGAGCGTTGCTATGATGATTGACGGAGCTGCGTACTTGCGTTCCTTGTCGAAGAGTCCCGGAGCGATGAAGAGCCACAATTGCCAAATGACGTACGGGAGGACAACGAAGATCCCCGCGACAAACGCGACCTTCAGGTACATAAAGAACGGATCGGGCAAACCCGTCGAAATAAGGGTGGAGCCTTTGGGTAGAAGCTTGAGGAGAGGATCTGCCATCACTTGGAACAGGCGTTCCGCGAAGGCGATGCATACCCCAAACCCGATAATGACGGCTGCAACCGCGCGAATGAGTCTTGAGCGCAGTTCCTGCAAATGGTCCAGAAAGGACATTCTCGCTTCGTCGATAGTCACCGTCGTGCCTCTTTCACTGGATGTTCCTAATCGGGCCCGCTCCGCCCTGTGCCGCCTCTTGAAACGGTTTCGGCTCAGCCCCGGGGTCCCCGCATCCATCCCCAACAAAATCCTGAATCATACTTACGTAACACGCAAAGGGCCCCGACGGCAATGGGCAACTATGACCAATATGATTTATCGACCTATTCTTCCTGAAAAAGTCTGTTCCAGACGAGGCACTTTAAAGTAGAATTGGACGGATAGGAATGCAGGATCCGTGAGACATGCTCGACGAAAAGGCCGAGACAAGACGAGAGGCAGAAGAAATTGTTACGACCGGTGATGAGAGCCCGGATGCCGGAGCGTGCAAGGGTTGGGTCGAGTGGTGCCGTTGTGTGGCGTACGACTCGTTCATCGCCCCCTTGGCATCATCTCGAAACCCTCCATGGTATGACGCGAGGGCCGTTTCAATAGGACTGATCGTGGGGTTCGGCATACCGGTAGGGGCCCAGTTCATCGCATTGGGGTTATTGAGATCTCTCTTTCGGTTCAATCTTATCACAGCCTTGGCTTTCAGCTTTGTCTCCAATCCTTTCACCATGATACCCGTCTACTATGGGTACTACCGCTTCGGTGCGTTCGTTCTGGGCAGAAACGTGACAATGGATTTCTCGGTTTTCCAACAACTCCTGCACCCGATCAGTAACTCCGCGTACTTCTGGGACGCAGTAGCCGCGTTCGCGAATCTCGGTAAGGAATTCCTGATGTCATGGGGCACGGCCGCGCTCATTCTCTCCGTCGTATTTGGGATCATCGGGTACGTGGCGACATACGAGATTCAGCAGGCTCGCTGCATCCGGAAGGCCAAGAAGATGGGACTGGAGTACGAGAAGTTCCTGGAAGATCTCGAAGAGAAGTTCGATCGGAGCCAATGCTCTCTCCCGACAAGCACGCGCAGGAATCACTGATTCGGTCGACATACCGTTGGATGTAACGGCACCCGCCGGCTCGCCTTATCTCTCTCGATGAACGCTTACGCATGCCCTTTCAGCAGAGCGCGTCTGACAAACTTGAACGAAAGGAGAACGGACGGAAGGAAAAGAACATCGCCGAAAAGCGCGGTGACAATTGCCACCGAAGAGAGGACGCCGAAGGAGTTCACCGGCCGAAATGGAGACAGGAGAAGCATCACGAACCCAAAGAACAGCACGGTGGAAGTAGACACCATGGCTTTGGCGGTAATCTCGTACGCCCGATGTACACTCTGTTCAAACGTTTGCTCCCGCCCCTTGGTCTTCAGTTCGTTCCTCAGTTGCTTGAGAAAATGAACCGTATCGTCCACTGCAAGACCGAGGGCCACTGCGGCACAGAAAACGGTCACCGTGTCCAGCGATATTCCCAACCACCCCATAGCCCCGAGAATCGTGAGAACCGGAAACATGTTGGGTATCAGACTGATCAGCCCGAGGGTTACAGACCTCAGATGTATCATCAACAGTGCGGTGATCGCCGCAAAGGCGAGCACGAGCGAGTAGAGCTGTGATGTGACCAGACCCGACGCCTGTGCAGCGAAAACCGCTATGTCCCCGGTGACGGCCACTCTTGCCGTGTCACCCATTGCCGACTGCGCTGCAGATCGCACCTCGTCGATGGTTTCCGAAATGGGTACCGACGGCGAATTCTTGATTTTCACCGAGAGGTGAAGCATGCCGAAGCTCTCGTCAAGGAATCTACGGGAGAACATTTTCGCTTCAGGACTAAACGAGATAAGAGCAAACAGGTCCGTAAGCATTCGAGGATCACGAAAAAGTCCCGTTTGGGACGAGTCGGGGTTGGGAGCCTCGAGCATCTCGGTCAAATACTCCAGCAGGGGAAGAAAGGAGTCTATGGATACGACCTCGGGAAGAGCCGTAAGCTTTTCCTGCATAGCCGCAACTTTCTTCCACGCATCAGGGTTCTTGAAGGTTTTCGGCTCCGCCTCCAGGACCAGTTCGAGCGTGTGTATGGGAGTCAGATTTTCTTCGACAAAGTGTATGTCCTTCATCTCGATGGTTCGATCCGACAGCATTCTCAGAATTTGGGTATCGCTGTGTATGAAGGGTATGCCTGCGCTCATAGCGATAGCCCAGACGATGCCCAGCCCTACGCACCAGCGATGGTGCCTCAGTATGGCCCTTTCGATCCCGGCCAGAGCCTTTGCCGTCCAGTCTCCCGACATGCGCTCGTACGAACGGGGACTCAGGGGCTTCATGGCGGTAAGAAAGGCCGGGGTCAGGATGACGCAGAGAACAAACGACATCATGACTCCCAGGGACATGATCAAGCCCAGCTGAAATACCATCGGTATGGTGCTCACCATGATGCTGCCGAAACCGACCGCGGTTGTGGTCGAACACATGAAGCATGGGACCAGGACCACATACAAGGCCTGTCTTGCCGCTTCCGTTTTGTCGTGGACGTGACTGAAGCGTTCGTTGAAATGGGTCACTATGCGGATAACCGCGGCCACGCTCACGATCAACACGAGCCCGAAGGACAGGCCCGTGGTTGAGTTCAGAGGAATTCGGAAAATGGACATAAAGGCGAGGATCCAGGAAACGCACGTCGCCATAACGGTCATCGCTATGGCGGATACTCTCAAGCTCTTGAAAATATAGAACGAGACGGAAGTTGCTATGGTCAAGCAAAGGATTCCAAAGATGATTGCGGTCTGCACGTTATATTTCTGGATTGCCTGACGTATGATCGGTGCCCCGACGATACGGTATTGTGATCCGGCGGGAATGTGAGAGCGAACTATGGTGTCTATCCGACCAACCGTCTCCTCTATAACGGGGATGTCGAATCTCCACTCCTCGTCGAGCCGAACCAGCAACCCGAATGTCTTCTTGTCGCGGGAGAGCAGGAAGTCAAATACCGGCAACCCTTTTCGGATCTTGTTCATCTCGGCGGGGTCCACGAGTTTCCGGTCGGTCCCTTGAGTTTGGATGAGGTCGTAACTCCCAAAAAGGCCTCGTTTCTCCCGAAATACCTTGAGGTTTGCAAGGCTTACCACGTCGGTAACCTTTTCGAGGCTCTCTAGGCCCTTCGTGATCTCCTCCAAATCCTTCAGTATTTCCCCATCGTCAATCGGCCGAGCATTCTTCACGGCAATGAGGATGAATTCCTCGCTCCCAAAAACCTTCAGGAATTTCTCATATGCTCGATAATCGGGGGCATTCGTGTCGATACCCGACTTGAGTGTAGGGTCCGTGAGCATGCCGGGAATGAAGTACACGAGCACAGCCGTGACGAGTATCGTCAACCAGACCATGGAGCGGCGTCGGTTGACCAGAAGGTCCGATATGGTCTTTTCCGTAAGTTTCAACACGAATTTGATCTCCGGTTCATGGTTACGGGGTCGTGAATTCCTCAATTGCGGCACGGATCCGGTACGATCGTGAAGCCGCGACAAGAACCACACATGAAAACGCACGGGGCCGTCATGGTCCGCAAGCCTTTAATATAGGCTCACCGGTCCCCCCGGCAATGTTTTTCTCGCCCCAAGAGAAGCGTTTTGGGCAAAGGTTCGTTGCCGGACATCCCGTCAATGTGCTACCAATACTCGACCCAATTCCAATTGCTGCACCGATCATATCAGACGGATCGTGCCTATGTCCAAAGAGGTAATCTTATGCGGTTGATCGTTTTCCTGCTCATGCGAATCTGCAGGCTTTCGGTCATGTGGCCTCGTCTGACAATTGCCGTCTTCCTGTCCCTTGCGATTGCGGGTTTCACAACCATGCCGATGATTAAGCTCAGCACCAATCTCATCGCAGGAATCGGGGACTCGAATTCGGTGATCGGCTTGACACAAGAAAATAACAAGGTTTTTGGGGAGCAAGACTCGCTTATTGTGGTGCTTGAGTTCCCCGAACCTCCAGGGGAAGCCCGACTTCCATTCGTAAAGGGTTTAGGCGAGGCCGTGGCGAAGCTTCCAGGGGTCCGTCGCGTCAGGTACCGATTCCTTGACTCTGAGAACTACGATCAGATCGCAATTCTTTTCAAGCACTTCCTGCTCGGCATGCATCCAAGGGAACGTGAACGGATACGGAAGATTTTCAGCCGGCAGGGAATCCAAGGCGCGTTGAGAAGAACGAGAAACCGGGTGTTTCTCTCGGAGCATCCGTATATTCAGAAGAGATTGTTGGAAGACCCGTTGGAACTGGGCCGGTTCGTGTCCGACTCCATGAGGAGGCGAGTCGGCGCGGTTAGCCTCGGCGACATCTATCTTCTCATTGCGAGCCCGGACAGCACGGTCTATCTGATTCAGGTTACACCGGATTTCCCAAGCACCGACATACTCAAGGGAATCCGGTTGATGGACCGTCTGCGGGACGTGATTCCGAAAAAGATCTCGGAATTGAAGGAGTCGGTTTCCGACGGCAATCAGGACTGGGACGATCTCAAGTGGCACATCACGGGAAAAACGGCATTTCATTACGAATCCAACCGAATATTCGACCGAGAAACTCTGGTCATTCTCGTCTTTTCTTTCAGTATGGTCTCATTCTTGTTATTCGCCGTTTACCGAAGCTTCTGGTCCGCGGTTATCCTGATGACGCCTATCATGGCGGGGATCGGTCCGAACTATGGACTCATCTACCTGGGGTACGAAGAGGTTAATCCGGTGGTGATGGGAGCCTCGGGCGTGCTTTTCGGACTCGGCACCGATTATGGAGTCCACCTGTGGGGCAGTTTCAGGGAGGAGATTGATCGGGGGGCTTCTGCGGTGGAGGCGATTGCCGCGGTTTACGAGCATACGGGTCCGCCGGTAATGCTTGGGGGCTTAACGGGCATCCTTGCTTTTCTCTGTCTGTGCCTTTCGAACCAGCCTGCAATGGCCCAGTTCGGATGGGTAGGAGCCTCGGGACTACTGCTAACGCTTTGCTCCACCCTCTTCCTCTTTCCTGCTTTGGTCAAAATAGTCTCGGCACGAAAGCGGGATTATTTCCCGCGCATGCAGGTGACCTTTGCCGCACTTTCTCGCTTGTACAAGCGTTGTCCCAAAACAATAGTACTCGTTTCCGGCCTGGTGCTCATATTGAGTTTGTTCGCCGCCTCGCAGGCGTCGTACGAAAAGGATGTGTTCAAAGTCTTTCTCGCCCGCGATATGGAATCCATGGAAGTATCCAACATGATCTCCCGCAGATTTCAAACGAATTTCTCTCAGCCCACATTGTTGTCATTCGAAGTCGATGACCTCGAAAAGGGCCTAGTCATTCAACGAAGTCTCGATCGCGTCCTTGAGGAAGCGATGCAGCGAGATCATGAGATCTCCTCCATTGACTCCATTTCTTATCTCATGTCGCCGGATCAGGTCCGGAAAGCCAATACCGGTTTCTTTCGAGATATCACGGTCCGTTGGCCGGAACTGAATCGCTGGTTTTCAGAGGAGTTGGCCGGATCCGATCTCTCCGCAAAAGCGACGAAAGCGGCACGAAGATCGTTCGATGCAACAGGAAGGCTTTTCAAGGAACTTGCGGAAACCGGGTCGGTGGAAGACGACGATCTTGCGCGGTTGGAACGGAGTTGGTACCAGACCAGGATAAACGGAAAGTATCGCTTTCTCACGCATATTCGATACTCCGAGGACGTCTCGGACATGAGGGAACTGCGCAGGGCCGACCGCAAGCTGGTCGAGGCCGTCAAGGGCCTACCGGTAACCGTCAGCATTTCCGGTCCTCGACAGGCCATGGATGCAATACTCTCCGGGCTGGTTTCCGAACTTATCAGACTCGGGCTCGTGGTACTTTGCTCCGTGGTGGTGTTCTTCGTCATTCTGTTCCGCCGGCCCCTGAGTGTTGTCTTGAGCCTCATTCCCATGGCCGGAGCCTTTTGCTTTACGCTGGGAATCACGAGTGTCCTGGGCATGGGCCTGCCCTTTTCCATCGTCGGAGTCGCTCCCTTGATTTTTGGTCTGGGAATGGACAACGGCGTGCACGTGGTTATGGGAAGTTCTTCAGCCATGGGCGGCTCGGTTGACCGGGCCATGTCCCGGGTCACCAGACCCATAATCTTCACGTCTCTGGCAAATGTGACGGGTTTTGTGGCCATGTTGACTTCACAGCACTATTCCATGGAGTTCCTCGGCTACGCCATGGTGCTGGGAATGGGCTCCGCCGTGGCTTTAACCCTCACCACCTTGCCGGCAATGATCCTTCTTATTGAACGGTGGAAAGAACGTCGCACCGGTGCCTCCACAAGCAAGGAACATACCGGCCCCGCAGCGTGAGGAGTCATTCCCCACCGGGTCCCACGCGAGCAACGAACTCTATTTCGGGGCATTTCTTACAAATAGGGACGGGATTCCGGCCCCGTCCCTACCACATTCACCAACAAATGTCCGATTAGGCCTCGATCCACTTCCAGGCATCGTTGAGTTGAGCGTTCGGGTACGTCTTTACTTCGCCGGAAAGCAGGTGTGCCACAAGTTTGGTGCCCCATTCAGCCCATTTGGGGCCGCCGACGACCGCGAGCTTGTCGAAGTCGTCCTTGTGTTTGAGGCCGAATTTGGCATCGTCCCACATTGCACCGATGTCCCAGCCCTGGAAATCGTCATCCATGAAATAGAGGCATCGGATCTTACCGTGGGCGGCTATGAGCTTCTCTAGGGCCGGGATAAACGTCTCCATATAGTCCTTGTCGGAGACTTTCTCCGTCAGCCGCACGCCCAGGACCCTGCCCTTGGATTCAGACATTATTTCAATCATTCCGAACCTCCTCTATGTACCGATTTCGTTCCATAAGGAACTTGGATACACATTATGCGGCTGCAGTCACGAACGCAAGGACATCCGGGCCCGGCGACAAAAAAAACGCGCACTCGAAAGGCTTGAAAGAAAGCCTTGTACAGTGCATCATGAGACGTCGCGCCGGTGTCTTCCACACGGGACAAAGACGTGATTACGACTCCCGGGAAGCATTCACTTCGAGATGGGAACGCTATTTTCAATGAAAGGACGGCGCCCTTCACCATGATCCGAGGCGACCGCAAGCAGGCCGGGCCGGCGCTCCGCGTACCCCGATTCGTCGTCTTTGAGGGTATCGACGGCTGCGGAAAGACCCTTCAAGCGAGAATGCTCGCGGAACGGCTGACAAAGGACGGATTCAGCGTTCTCGCGACTGCCGAGCCCTCCGACGGTCCGATCGGCAAGAGGCTGCGATCAATGGACACTCGACCGACCCCTGAAGAAGAGGCGCGACTCTTCACCGAAGATCGCCGGGATCACGTCACACGCGTGATCCTCCCCGCACTCAAGGAGGGGCGAATCGTCATTTGCGACCGATATGTGTACTCATCCGCGACCTATCAGGGGGCCGCAGGTATCGAGCCGAGAAGCATAATCTCCCAAAATCTATCATTTATCGTGCCGCCTGATGTGGTATTCCTCATACGGGTCCCTGTAGAAACGGCCTTGAATCGAATCCGGGTGGGACGTGGAGGCAACTTTTCCTCTTTCGAAAAGCGAGCCTTTTTGGAAGCCGTTGACCGCATATACCGAGATATCAAAGACCCGGCCCTCAGACACATTGATGGGACGGGTTCACCTGAAAGCATTCATCAGATCATTCTGGACGTATTCTATGGCCTGATGTCCGACGAGAGCCCCGAGCCGGGATAGCTCACACGAGGACCTCAACCGTCACCTTGGTTTTATTCAGAAACAACATAATTCTATTGCCACAACCTATTGACATAAGTTCCTTTTATTTGGTATGATTGTATCCGTTTGGTGTCCGATTGGCTTGCTAAGGAGTTGTCATGCGCTCAAGACCCCATATCACAGCCCTGGTCCTTGCATCTCTGTTCGTGGTGACGTCCATATGCGTTTCCTGGGCCGGCGACTATGATCAGCGTTTCGTGAGGAACTACCCGCCCGGTTACTACGGCATGTGGTACTATGCCGATAGATTCTACGAGAAGCGGAATGAGCAGGATTTGCCCCCGGAAACGTACCGGTGGGACAGGTACATGAGTAGGATAACCGACGTCTATTTTCCGTTCTTCCCAATTCCTTATGACTGGGACTATGGAACACACAGAAAATTCAATCTCCCGGATTACTCGTCCAACGACTGGCGTTGATCGCTCGTAGGGCATGGTGCTCTTGGCGGATTGAAAGATGCGGAGAGAATCATGCCCATGTACCGTATTCGATTACCGAATACCGGCTCTCCATATACGGTCACGACGTATCGAGGCCGGCCCGTGCGGCGTATCCGTCTTCCTATCTCGTGCCCGGCAGCGACGCCGGGTTTACAATCCGCCTTAATGCCCTTCGCTCTGATTGAACGCACCTACAGCCATTACTCGAAGACCTTGGGACATAAGGGCTCCCGCCATGCAACCCTGGTCAGGTACATGATGGGGAGGATCATGGGTATTCCTTGACGGACCTTAACTTGTCCAACGCGGTCCGGCCCGCCGGGGGGGGCTTCGCAGGGATTTTGATGCGCTATTGAGCGAAACAACCGCCCCGCGAGCCTTGCGCTCTCCTCAGGAATGTGTGGTAATTGTGGGGTACCCCTTAGGGCTGAACGGTGAGGGCTTTAGATCCGTGCACAGGCACGGAATTCGTGGCGGAGAGAGAGGGATTCGAACCCTCGGAACACCTTGTGAGCATTCACGCGATTTCCAGTCGCGCCCCTTCAGCCGCTCGGGCATCTCTCCGTTCGAACTATATCGTATAATATTAAACTGGAAGAACGATCCCGGTCAAGGAGAATTCGCATGGAACCCGTGGAACACCGATCCGGATTTGTTGCCGTCGTCGGTCGGCCCAATGTGGGAAAATCCACCCTCGTGAACCGAATCATGGGCACAGAATTGTCCATTGTCACATCTAAGGCCCAGACGACCAGACATCGTGTATCGGCCATCTACACGGTGCCCGACGCGCAAATGATCCTCCTGGATACGCCGGGACTGCATGAACCGGCAAGCGCGCTGAACCGCTCCCTGGTGGCAACGGCCATGAGAACCTTGGAAGACGCGGACGTGGTACTCATCATGACCGTTCCGGGCGAAAAGATCCATGATCAGGACCTCCGGATACTGGAGCTTGTCAAGGCAGCGAAATCCACTTCGGTGTTGGCCATCAATAAGATCGACACCATTCGCCGTGAATTCCTGTTGCCTATCATAGAAGCTCACTCGAAGCTCCATGTCTATGACGAGGTGGTGCCGATCAGCGCACTGAGCGGTTCAGGCGTCGAAGACCTGATTGCCGCTCTGGTGAACCTGCTGCCCCAAAGCCCGCCGCTCTTTCCCGAGGATGACGTAAGCGACCTGCCCGTGCGATTCTTTGTTGCGGAAATCATTCGTGAACAGATCATCGTATTGACCGGTCAGGAGATTCCGTACAAGTCAACGGTCGTTGTCGAGACCTTCAAACGGCAAGAACGGAGGATCCTCATTCAAGCGGACATACACGTTGAACGAGAGAGTCAGAAGAAGATTGTCGTAGGAAAACGAGGCAGTATGATCAAAAGCATCGGAGTTGCCGCGCGGACCAAGATTGAAGAGTTCCTTGAAAGTCCGGTGCGGCTGGAGCTTTTCGTCAAGGTTACCCCGAACTGGACGCGCAACGAAAGACTTCTCAAGGAATTTGGTTACTAATACTGCCGGCACAAGAACCCATGCAATATTCCGGTTCCCGGGCAGAGCCCGGGAAGAAGAAAAATCTCGTCCCCCACGCGTTGAGATTGCTTCGCTGCGCTCGCAATGACATTCCGCGGCAAGGTCCCCTCATCACGTAAGTGACTGGATACTTTGCTCCTGTGCTTGACAATACGCTGTTGCTCGGCCATACTCATGACGGACAACCCTTCGAGGAATTCTCATGTCTTCTTCCAACAGCCTTCCCGATCTTACGTCAGCCATGGAGGATTACCTGGAGGCGATTTATCACCTCGAGCAGGAACGACGAATCGCACGGGTACGCGATATTGCGAAACGGCTCGACGTGAAAATGTCTTCCGTTAGTTCGGCCTTGAGGAGCCTCGGCTCTCGCGGGCTCATCGAATACGATCCACATCAGTTCATTACCCTTACTGAACGGGGAATTCGGAAGGCTCGAGAAATTGTCCGGAAGCACGAAATTCTTAAACGCTTCCTGGTCAAGGTCCTTCAAGTCGAGGAAACCGCTGCGGAAGACAACGCCTGTCGACTCGAACACCATCTGGCACCCGAAGTCATAGACAAACTCGTCACTTTCGTGGAATTCGTCGAGATGTGCCCTGTCGACCAAACTCGCTGGTTAAGCGGCCTGGCCGAGGGGTGTGACGACTGCCTCCACTGTCTCGAGCAAGCAGCGAAACACGTGCAAGCGAGGGCTCGGATTCAGCAAGCAGCTCTTGAAGAAGGGTTGACGCTCGCAGAAACGTCGCCCGGATCCCAGGTCATGATTGAGACGGTGAGAGGAACGGCCAAACTTCGCAAGTCCTTCGCAGATCAAGGGTTGGAAAGCGGTGCAATTGTAGAGATAGAGGCCGGCGACAGGGATACCGGGACTCTTCAGATCAACATCAAAGGCTATCACGTGTCGCTGGATATGGAGGCCGCATCCAAGATCCTTGTCAAACCCATTTGATCCCCTATTTTCCCTTGACTGGTTTCTGAAACAACGGGTAAAGTACAAAAAGAATAAGCCTTGCAGGTTCCTTCAGAGGATTAATCGGGAATCCTGTTATGAATCAGGAGTGGGCCCGCCGCCGTAACCGGGGACGAAAGCCGCAGGATGCCACTGGAGATCGCCTCTCCGGGAAGGCGCGGTGAGTAGAGTGATCCGGGAGCCGGAAGACCGGCCTGCAGGGTAAGGGTCTCCAACGATCGAGGAGTCGTGACGAGACCGGGCAAACTGTAGACCAAGAAGGGAAGTCTCCGGGCCGCTTATGGTCCGGTTTTTTTTGGGGAGGCCTCGGAATGTGCCGAGACAACGGAGAAATCTTCCTTATTCCTCCTTCGCGAAGTGGGACAGGGAGCATTCCCTGGGAACGACCGACACCGCCGGGTTTCGCAAGGGATTACGGCAATTCACGTGACCCCGGCTTTCAGTCGATCATCACCTTAGGTAATGGACATGTTGAATTCATTCCTCCGTACCTTTCGGTTCGTGTTCGGCTTTTTCTTCCTCGTCCCATTGCAGCCCTCCATCCGCTTCGACGAGGCTCACAGCGGCCTTGGTCTCGTGCCGTTATTCGGGGCGGAGTTGAGCCTTGAGTCAGGGTACGATGATGCGCGCCGAGAAGCCAACCCGGGATGATATCAGGCGTGAGCAGAGAAAGGTTGATAGGCGTTTCTATGTGCTGTTGGTCTGTCTCGCCGTGGGTTCACTTGTTTCCTTGTTTGCGGCCTGCCTGTTCGGCAGGCTGGCGATTCCCGCAGCAAAGGTTGCTCAATCGATTCTCGGCGGGCTGAAACTGGTTGATGACTCATCCGTCGATCCCACCTGGAAAGCCGTGGTGTTCAACATTCGGTTCAGTCGCGTGTGCCTCTCATCGTTGGTCGGTATGGGACTTGCCGTAGCCGGAACTGCGTTCCAGGGCATATTGCGAAATCCGTTGGCCGATCCGTTTACCATCGGGGTCTCCACGGGTGCCGCTTTTGGAGCGTCATTGGCCATATTCCTCGGCCTTGGGTCCGCGACCTTCATCGGATTGGGAATGCTGCCGTTGGCCTCGCTGGCGGGTGCACTGGCGGCCCTGTTCACGGTCATCGCACTGGCTCGGGTGGACGGTCAGCTGAGACGGGACACCATGGTCCTGGCGGGAATCGTGACGGCCACCTTCTTGGCCGCTCTGATCTCCCTGGTCAAGTCTTTGGATGAGGAGTCGGTCGCGAGCATAGTCTTCTGGGTTATGGGGAGTTTCCAGGGCCGTGGCTGGAGTCATGTCGGCTTTGCTCTCCCGTATTCCCTCCTGGGCCTGATCCTCGTGGGTGCCTATTCCCGCGAACTCGACCTGCTGTCCCTGGGCGATACCCAGGCACGGCAACTGGGCGTGGACGTCAACCGCGTTAGATATAGAATCCTCGTGGGCGCCAGCCTGTTGACCGCGGCGGCCGTATCGGTGTCGGGAGTGATCGGATTCGTGGGACTGGTCGTACCGCACCTGATTCGCTTGAGCATGGGCGCGGAACATCGCCGTCTGATGATCTTGTCCGGGTTCCTGGGCATGATGACTCTCACCTGGTCCGATGTGGTCGCGCGGATCTTGTTGCCCGAGGGTGAGGAATTGCCGGTGGGAGTGGTGACCGCTCTGTTGGGAGGACCGTTCTTCTGCCTATTGCTCAAGGGAAAGAAGGAGCTGGGATCCATTGATTGAGGTTGAGAGCCTTCGATGCGGATACGGACGCCGTGATGTGATTCAAGGAATTTCCCTGAAGGTGGGTTCAGGCGAGATGACGGGAATACTCGGCCCCAACGGCAGCGGCAAGACTACGCTTGTGCTGGCCATGGCCGGGGTGATTCCGGCCCGTGAAGGAAGCATCCGGGTGGCCGGGGAAGACATCAGGATCAAGGGGGCCCGCTGGACGGCCCGGCAGGTGGCTTCCGTCCCCCAAAGGGCGGAGATATCATTCCCATTCAAATGCCTCTCCCTCGTTCTCATGGGACGCTATCCTTATTTGGACGGCTGGGGAAGTTACTCCACGGCCGATATGAACGCGGCACTGGAGGCCATGGAAAGCACCGAGACGACCTATCTGGCCCATCGGAAAATCAGAGAGATATCCGGCGGTGAAGCCCAGATGGTCGCCATCGCGCGGGCTTTTGCCCAGCAGACCGGCATACTCGTGCTGGATGAGGCGACATCCAACCTGGATGTCGCACATAAGATGCGGGTCTTCGATGTGCTCATGGACAAGAACCGACGGGGTACGACGGTTTTGTGCGTCATGCACGATCTCAATCTCGCCGCATTGTACTGCAATAGGTTAATCTTCCTAAAAAACGGTTTGGTTGCCTTGGACGGCAACACCGAGGATGTGTTCACTGATGAATATCTATCCCGGATCTATGAAACAGAGATACGGGTTGCTCGGCATCCGATCACCGGTGCTCCCCAGGCTCATTTTGTTCCCCGCGCTCACAGTCATGTTGGCTGTGGGAGCCTTCGTCGGTAGACCGGCCCTAGCCGGCTCCATATCCGTCACAGACGACACGGACCGGAAGATCGTGCTCGAACGGCCTGCTGAGCGGATTATAGCACTGTACGGGGCGTATAATGAAATCCTGGCGGCCATGGGGCTGGGGAAGCGGTTGATCGCGAGAACCAAGACGGATAAGCTGCCGCCCTCAATAGTCTCGAAGCCGAGTATAGGGACGCACATGCGGCCCAATGTGGAATTGGTCCTGGCGCTCAAGCCCGATCTCATTATTCAGGGCGGAGGCAGACGACAGGCAATGATGCCGGTAAACCAGTTGCGTCAAGAAGGCCTGACCGTTGCTCTATTCAGTCCGACGAACTTCTCGCAGTTGTTTGTCGTAATAGAACGTCTGGGGATTTTGACAGGTGAACGGGAACGAGCCCGAGACCTGGTTGACGCAATGAAATCCCGTTTGGAGAAGGTGAAGACCAGGCTGGTAGGTGTGTCGCATCGGCCAAGGGTATTTTACGAAGTGAGGTATCCAAACTTACTCGCCGCGGGCAGAAAATCCATGGTTGACGACATCATCAACCGTGCCGGAGGATCCAACTGTGTAACAGCGGCAAAGAAGTTCGTCCGGGTCAACATTGAGACTTTGATCGCGGCCCGTCCCGAATTCTATGTCGTGCAGGAAGGCGCCATGAATCCCGAGCCGGGCATGCCCGGCCGGCGGCCTAACTTCGACCTGATCGACGCGGTGAAGAACAACAAGATCTTGGTAGTCGACGAACAGGTGTTTTCCCGTCCGGGGCCCAGGTCCGTTGAAGCAGTCGAAAAACTGGCACGCTTTCTTCATCCCGATGTGTGGTCGGAACACCGGCCCGCAGCAACGCAAACAGGAGCCCCGCATAATTCAGTCAAGCCCCCGCAATGATGGAGTACGCACGACCGCTAATAAATACACGGGGACCTTCCGGCTTACCGATGCCTTTTCAGAAATGAACATGGCTGTGACAAAGGGATTTCCGACTTCTTGATACCCGAATACCATGTGAAAACCGAGGAGGAAATACAATGACGACCAACTGCGGCACGCTGTACGGAATTGGCGCAGGACCGGGGGACCCCGATCTGGTAACCGTGAAGGCCCTACGGATCCTTGAGAGCGTGTCGACCATTTTTGCGGCAAGCTCGTCGAAGAACGACTACAGCATCGCCGAAAAAATTGTGAAAACGCACTTAGGGTGCAGGCCCATAGAAAAGATGCCCTTTCCCATGACGCGGGACAAGAATCTTCTCAATTACCGGTGGGAAGCAAATGCCGAGCGAGCTCTGGAAGTACTGAATAAGGGGGACGACGCCGCTTTCATCACCCTGGGAGACCCTTCAACCTATTCCACGTTCACTTATCTCATGAGAGCCGTTAGGCGTATTGCTCCGCACGTTCGCGTGGTTACGATTCCCGGAATCACGTCCTACCAGGCTGCCGCCGCCCTGGCCAATACGCCGTTGACCGAAGGGGAGGAGACGTTTCACCTCATCTCCGGTGCGGCCGGCGGGAACAACCTGCGTAAGATCATCGAAAGCTCCGAAAACATCGTCATGCTCAAAACCTACAAGCATTTTGACGACATTTTCGAAACCCTGGAGGATCTCGATCTGGTGAGTCACAGCGTCTTGGTGAGTCGTATCGGGCTCGAGGGTGAAACCGTCGTTGATGACCTCCGGTCGATCAAGGGGAAAAAACTGCCGTATTTGTCACTGGTAATCATCAAGAAGAGAGGGAGACTTTGATCAGGATATGGGGTCAGGTCTTGCTTTTTGACTTTAGAACAGGAGAAGTCAAAAAGCAAGACCTGACCCCTTCCTCAAGCCGACTCCAGCACTTGTATGGCTTCGTTCACCAGCATAAACAGCACCGCGTCCCCCTTGTCCTTTACTCCGGGTTTTTCCAAATATCCACCCTGCAATATGTTCCGGATAATCACGTTTGCCGAATACTCATCGAGGCCGGTAAGATCTACGACAGCTATGGTGTGATCGACGATGACGTCCGATTGATCGAGAACACGTAAGTCGTGCGGCGGATCCTCAGCTACAGCCAGTATCCCATGTGGGGTGCATGCCCACGTCATTGGAATCTTGCCGCGGGCTTTGCTTCTCATGAAACCTTTGCAGAAATCTACTCTCATCAAGTTACTGCCGGATCTGGGGTCAGGTCTTGCTTTTTGACTTCTCTTATTCTAAAGTCAAAAAGCAAGACCTGACCCCAGATTACACCGCCTGAATCAGTCCGTGTTTCCGTATCTTACTGTACAGGGTGCTGCGGCTGATCCCCATCATCTTCGCAGCCTGATATTTGTTCCACCCGCAGCTCTCAAGCACGGATTTCACGTGATCCCGTTCAATCATATCCAGGTTTTCTTTGCCGTGAACCACGCCGTCTCCGTCCATTTGGGATTTGAGGTCTGCGGAGAGATCCTCAGCTGTAATAACATCATTCTTGGCCAGCACCATTGAGCGTTCCACCACGTTCTCCAGTTCCCTCACGTTTCCCGGCCAGTGATGGCTGAAGATGAGATCCATGGCCTGGGAGGAAAAACGGAGAACATTCGTTCCGAGCCGTTCATTGTACCGGTTGATGAAATTGTGAATGAGCTGGGGGATATCTTCTTTACGCTCGCGAAGAGGGGGAACGTGTATGCTTATTACATTGAGCCTCCAATAGAGGTCCTCACGGAATGTTCCCCGCACCATGGAATCTTTCAGGACCCTATTGGTGGCTGCGATTATTCTCGCGTCGGTCGCGATTGTTTCCTCTCCGCCGACTCGTTCAAACTTCCGTTCTTGTATGACTCTCAGGAGTATTACTTGCGTCGGAAGACTTATTTCGCCGATCTCATCGAGGAATATGGTTCCACCGGCAGCTTGCTCGAATCGCCCCGGCTTCTTGCGGATGGCTCCCGTGAAGGCTCCCTTCTCGTGTCCAAATAGTTCTGAATGCAGCAGGGTTTCCGCGTACGCGGCGCAGTTGACCACTACAAACGGTCCTTGGCTTCTTTTGCTTTCCTCGTGTATGGTCCGCGCAACCACTTCCTTTCCGGTCCCTGATTCGCCTTGAATGAGGACGTGGGAATCAGTGTCGGAAATATTCAGGATAAGCTCCGACAAATCACGCATTTTCGGAGATCTCCCGAGAAGATTGCTCAGCTTTTCCGACCGGTCCAACGACCGGCTCAGTTGACGATTCACTTGCCTCGCCTGTCTGAGGCTACGGTAAAGCCCCCGTATGCGCAACATTGCATTGACACGGGCGATGAGATCGTCCGGCTCGTACGGTTTGGTGAGATAGTCGTCTCCCCCCTTGCTCAACCCTTCGATGCGGCTTTCAAGCGTATCGTTCACCGTGAATATAATAACTGGTATGTATTGGAATTCGGGGTGTTCTTTGAGCTTGGGCGCCATCTCGAATCCGCTCATGCCGGGAAGGTTTACATCCAGTAGAATCACATCGGGCCCGTTCGGGGATTCCCGTTCCAGCAGCGCCATTCCGGCCTCCGCGGACTGGACCAAGTCCGCGCGAAACCCCGCGGATTCGAGGAGTTGTTGCGTAAACGGTCCGTTGTAAGGATCGTCTTCTATTACCAGTACGTACCCTGAATTCGTGGACTCGTTCATGGGATGTTATGAGTGTTTGGCGGCCCTACCAGAAGGTCTTCATAATTCTTGACGGACCTTGTCGGCGCATAACGGTGCGAGATCGCACAATGAACTCCGGGTCTCGGGCAACACTGTTATGGATTCCCGCAATGTGGAGGAAGTTCCTTAGGAGGGTTCCTCCATCAGATCTGGATTGGAGGTAGTACTCGGTGTGAGCCTGTACCCCGTAGGCCGGTTTCGACGGGTGCCTTATGATTTGGTAAGGGCAGAGCTTGTTTTTAGCGAGACAAAGGAAGCCGGGCGGCAACCTCTTGACCTCGTCATAGTGGTTCTGAACCAGGTTTAGACTCGGCCCCATGCCGATGAATAGGGGGTCCTTCCGGACCACCTGAATGTCGTGGCGACCCCTTTCGGTTGGATTGTCGCCGTACGGCAAACAATCGTCCTCTCCGCCGCGAATGGGACCCACCTTTCCGCCGAATGCCAGGGCCAGTGCCTGATGCCCGCCGCAAATACCGATTACGGGGATGTTCATCTGTTCGACGATAATCTTCAGGGACGTGAAGAAGTCTTGCAGATCTTCCCCGCTCTTTCCCTTGTAACGGCACCATGGAATGCCGTTGGGACTGAGTGCGAGAAACGCGGGGCGCAACTTCATCATGTTTTCAACCGAGATGTCTCTGTATGGTAGGACAACTCCGTGCCCTTGGGCACCCAGCGTCGCGAGCGTATCCCGTACTTTCTCCGCTTGCTTGGACGTACGACCGCCGAATAGATTTACAACTATCCACAAAGAGGAAGCCTCCACCGGCGCCACGGTGACACGTTTGTCCGAAGCGACGGGCACACGCTCATCCTGGGCTGCCGTGGAGTAGACCATCGGGAGAAGCAAGCAGGAACAAATAGCCAATACAATGAAACACTTACGACTATCCATTTCACCAAACCTTTCTCAATTTACCGGCAATCGCCTGTCAGACCGAACTTGACACGAAATTCTTAGAAAAGTAAAGCCAAATCTTGATATGGTCAGGATGTTATGAGAAATTATCTAGCATCAGCACAATAATAGTCCGTATATCAACCGACTTTTCATTCGAATAGCTGAGGGCCGGGGGGGGTCAGCCGTTGCTCAACGTGTTGAACACCTTAACGGGACGGATGGCTATCTCCGTACCCTTAGGTTCCGGCCGAACGAGTATCACGAGGCTTCCGTTTGAGGACGCAATCTTCAGGAGTCTCTCCTGACCGTTGAATGAAGAGTCCGACCGGGGAAGTCTGGATCGTGCAATTCCCAGCGGGTTCCCTCGCATGAGTCTGCGTAACTCCGGCGCGGACACCTGAAGGTCCGGGATGTGCGACAGTGCCTTGGCAAGATCGATGAGGTGTCGGCTTATGATTTCCGTGCCTCCCGACTCTATTTCGGCTACCGTTAGCGAATCCTCAACAGTGAACGAACCGCCCGCAGTACGCCTTAAGCGTTCGAGCCTGCCGCCTACACCCAGGTCCCTTCCGATATCTCTAGCAAGCGATCTGGCATAGGTTCCCTTTGAAGAGACGAGGTCTAAATCAAGGAAGGGTGAGTTCCAGGCGATCATGGAGAGGGAAAAGATCTCAACCTTTCGAGGCTCCAGCGAGGGGAACACACCTTTTCGGGCCAGTTTGTACAGAGGTGTACCCTCTTTCTTGATTGCCGAGTAGTGAGGCGGAATCTGATCTATTACCCCCCGATAGCGCTCGAGTATCTTTTCAATCTGCGCCGCCTCGATACCGGAGGGATCTTGAGACCGAATGACAGTTCCTTCCCGATCGCACGTATCCGACTCTTCCCCAAGTCGAACGGTCATGCTGTAGCTCTTGCGCCTTTCGTCGAGGTAATCCAGGGTTCGGGTCCCAGATCCTAGGAGAACGACCACGAGCCCTGAGGCTGCCGGGTCCAGCGTTCCCGTGTGACCGACCTTGGAAGGTCTCACGATTCTCTTCACTATTCGGACCACGTCATTGGACGTGATACCCTCCGGTTTGTCTACCAACAATATTCCATGCATGCGATATTATTGCGCGCTCCCGGTCCCGGACGTCGGTGCCCGGAGATTCGGGCAGCCCCTTATGGTGAAGCGCATTTGGAATTACGCTTCCGAGTCTGATACTGAATTCCCCTCCGCCCTCTCCCGCCGGCCCCGCTAAACGCAGAATCGACGGAAGGGGTAGGGAGAAAGTGATCGGTCCTACGGCCTTTAACCTCGTTCAGCCCGAGTTAAGGGGACGCTATGGGCCGAGTCGGGTCTTCGAGCGCAACTCTCCGGATTCCAATTAGAACTGCGGAAGATTTGGCCAGTATTTCAGTTGAGTCGAAAGCACGTCTTTCAGTCTTGACTTGAAAGACCCGCTGAGATTATCAAACGACGGTTCTATGGGCACCGATTCGTTCTCCGGATCGTAAGTTGAGAGACAGTTCAGAATGCGTTCGACCGAATTCCGGAGCGCGCTCAAATCGTATCCGCCTTCGAGGGTGAGGACAATCCGGCTCGAGCAGAAATCTTTGGCCAGATGCATGAGTATCTGCACCATCTGTTCGTAACCGGTCTCCGTCAGGTTCATCCCCCCTAAGGGATCGTTCCTGTGTGCGTCAAACCCGGCGGAAACAAGGATGAGTTCCGGTTTGTATGCCTCGAGCACCGGCGCTGCCAACGAGTGGAACACGGTTAGGTACTCGGCATCACCCGCGCCGGATCCCAGTGGCACGTTTACGGTATAACCTTCACCCGGACCATGGCCCGTTTCTCTCATCCTTCCGGTTCCGGGGTAATGCGGAAACTGATGGGTTGAAAGAAACAAGACCTTGGATCATCATAGAAGGAGTTCTGGGTTCCGTTTCCGTGATGCAGGTCCCAATCGACAATCGCTACGCGTTCCATACCGTGTCCGTTTACCGCGTATCGAGCGGCCAATGCCACGTTGTTGAAAAAGCAGAAGCCCATAGCCCGGCGGTGCTCCGCATGATGTCCCGGGGGCCTCACCAGTGCAAATCCGTTGCGAAGTCGGCCTTCCATCACGGCATCCAAGAGGTTGAAAATCCCGCCGACGGCCTTGGATGCGGCTTCCCAGGAATAGGCACAGGCTGAAGTGTCCGGATCGAGGAAGGTGCTCGCGCTCCCCTCGGTCGAGGCAATCTCTTCCACATATCGAGGATCGTGATTGGACGAGAGCTCGGCCACCGTGGCCTGTCTGACGGGAACCTCAGCAAGATTGAGCTTCGATGGAGATTCGTCTATCATCTCGTAGATCACCTTGAGCCTCTCAGGGCTCTCGGGATGATAGCTGCCCATGTTGTGCCGTAAGTAAGCAGGATCTCTAACAATTCCTGTCGGTTTCATGTTCCGATTCACTTTCCCTTGGGATTGACGGTAGTGTCTCAACCGGACGGTGAAAAATATATGGTCTGCTCAAAAAACATGACATACAAAGTAGTTAAATGTAACATCTCGAACATGGTCCGTCAATCATTTTCACCTGCCCCGGTCGATGCAACGGGGCTTGTCGGGGGGAGGCGTCTCCCCGACGTACCCCGTGTCCGGTGAGGTATTCATACCGGTTCCATCAGGCGAACACAAGAAGGCGCTAACAACCTATTCATACGCTCATGCTTCATTGAGCCGTTTCTTTGGACATGAAGGTCGGCATTGAGAAAGAGGTGCACAATATCATGCTGTTAGCTATAGACGTAGGGAATACCAACACAGTCATCGGCATATTCGACGGTGATAAGCGGATCGCATATTGGAGAATCCGCACGTTGGAGGACGCCACTGCCGATGAGTATTGGATCAAGCTTCGGAATCTCACCGATATAGGGAGAGTCGATGCTTCTCTGATCACCGGCGTCATCATCTCCTGTGTAGTCCCGCCCTTGATGGGGGCTTTGGAAGATTTGTGCAGGGATTTTCTGAAGATACGCCCCCTGGTCGTGGGACCGGGAATCAAGACGGGCATGCCGATCCGCTACGACAATCCTCGGGAGGTCGGTGCGGACAGAATCGTGAACGCGATCGCGGCCTATGAGAAATACCATGGCGAACTCATCGCCGTGGATTTTGGAACCGCGACGACCTTCGACTACATCAACAAAGCCGGTGAATACGAAGGCGGTTCCATTGCTCCGGGGGTGCAAATAGCCGCGGAAGCGCTTTTTCACCAAGCCTCCAAGTTGTTTCGCGTGGAGTTGATTGCGCCTGATAGGGTCATTGCAAAGGATACGGCATCCGCAATCCAGTCCGGAATTGTGTACGGCTACGCATCACTCGTAGACGGCATATTGGCTCGGATGTTCGATGAATTGGGATCCAAACCCAGGGTCGTGGCCACCGGCGGTCTTGCACCGGTCATCGCTGCGCACACCAAGCTTATTGAAGACGTCGACGATGACCTCACCATGGAAGGGCTGAGGATTCTGTATCTGAGAAACACGGCCCCCAGAAAAACTTGACGGAGAGGGTTCGAGAAGGCAGGCGTTCCGGGGAGCGTTGCGCCTGCCACGAATTCCCTCCGAAATTCGGGTGTGTTTATCGTTCCCGGGCAAATCCCCCCAGCCCTCCTTTGCAAAGGGCGGCTGGAGCCGCAACCAAAGTTCGCAGCCGCCGGGTCTGCCCGCACGGACATCGAGGGCGGGAAAGCATCCTGCACAGATTCAAGAGCACTACCAGGATATTGTCAAGATCGCGCAACGATTTCTTCTCGAAATGAGAAGAGATCCAACGTCATTGGTAAAGGGGGATTCAGGGTGATTTCTCTTTTCTAAGCCTGGGAACGAGACTCGAAATACCGGTCATTCTTTCCGACACTTGCTATAACCCTGCGACACTATGCCGAGCAGGAGAAGAACTCGAGGCAGTTCCCCCCTAGAATGCTCTCCAGGGTTGCCCCGGGTAGGCCCAGTTGGTGCAACCTCTTGATTTCTCGGTCCCAGGCGTACGGTATGTTGGGAAAATCGGTCCCGTACATGATGCGGTCCCGTCGCATGTCGCCGAGCCGCGGAGGTTCGGGAATCGGCAGGTAGTCGGCGAGCACCATTGCAAGGTCCAACCATAGATTGTCGTATTGTTCCACCATTCTCTGGTAGTCTGCGTACTCGTCGGCCCCCAAATGCGGTACACAGAATCTTAACTTAGGATACTCTCTGAGTACGGGCTCGAGCTTGCCTGCAACGCACGTGTCGTATGGATCGACCGGATAGGGGATGTCCGGGGTCTTGGGTTCTCGCCCCACGTGCATGATAAGCGGTCTTTCATGTGCGCTACAGGTTTCGTAGATTTCGTGCATGGCCGGACTGTCCATGTGAAAGCACTGAACATGCGCATGAAGCTTGACACCTGAGAGCCCCAGTTCAAACCCCTCCTCCAAGATCTCCCGCGCACCCTTCTCTCCGGGAAAGACGGTGGCGGTTCCGATCAGATTGGGAAATTCCTTACAAAGGCCTGCCATGTACCGGTTGAGTTGGCTGGACATTCCGGGCTTGTGCGAGTAGTGGAGCCCAACAACACGACGTACGCCTCTCGAATCCAGGAAACGGATTATCTCCGGCGATGTGAGCTTGTAGCGGACCTGCCATGCATAGTGATCGAACCAATCCCACATGGCGTGAAATACTGCATCGGGAAAGAGGTGGACATGCGCGTCGACGATGGGCACACTCGCGTCGGGGACGAAAGGTCCTTCACTATCGGAAACTTCGGGGAACCGGAATCCGGGCACGGTTCACACACTCCTTGCAATGATCGGCCCACAGACACGGATCGGGTGCCGGTCCTACTATCCGGGTGCCGCCGTGTTTGTGAATTGCTACACTGAGTGCATGATTGTGCCAACTCGGTCGCATATTCTTGGATTCACTTCGCAGTCAGCCACGCCGATGGTAAAATCCCGGCGTCCCCGCAGAGGCCTGCCCACACTTCTCTCACGTGGCCTATTGCTCACGTCGAAATAATGAATAACGTATAGAAGAGTCCTAAACGCTCCTCCCCCGGTGCGAACAAGGGCTCTCAACCTCCGGGATTTTGCGATGGGATCCCGGAGGTTTTGTCATTCGGAAACCGCTTTATGCGCCTCAGCAGGCATTATAACTGCCATTCGGGGCGTTTTTTCCCGGACCGGAAAAAGAAAAGCCCCGGCCGGGCAAGCCCGGTACGGGGCATTCATCTCTTGGCAGTCCGCCTAGAACACTCCCTTGACCTTTCCCGTATCCACATCGACGTCGATGCGGCGGAACGCAGGGTTGGATCCCGTTCCAGGCATCAGAGATATCGCGCCTGCAACAGGCACGACGAATCCCGCGCCGTTATAGGTGAGGATGTCTCTCACAGGCAGCGTCCATCCTTTGGGCACTCCCTTGAGGTTCGGGTCGTGGGAGAGGCTGAGGTGAGTCTTGACCATGCATGTACCGAGTTTGGAAAGCTCCGGATCGGCTTCTATCCTCTTTGCCTTGGCTTCCGCTTCCGCAGAATAGCTCACGCCGTCTGCTCCATAGACCTCTTTCGCGATGAGCTCGATTCTCTCACGCAGCGGCAGTTCAAGTTCATAGAGGAGTTTGAACTCATTGGTTTCTTCACAGGCATCGACAACCGCGTCGGCGAACTCCAATGAGCCGTCACCGCCCCTGAGCCAATGCTCGGAAACCGCGGCTCGGGCGCCGGCTGCTTCGGAAAGTCGTTTCACGGCTGCGATCTCGTTCTTCGTGTCCGTGTAGAAGGAGTTGATGCAGACCACGGGGTTGATTCCCGCTCTCTTGACGGTCTCGATGTGCTTGATAAGGTTCGCGCAACCGGTTTCCACCCATGCAACGTTTTCGCCTTCGTATTCCTTGGGCATGGGGAGGCCGGGCCTTGGAACAGGTGCGCCTCCATGGCATTTCAGGGCGCGTATGGTGGCCACAATCACTGCACAGTTGGGTTTGAGTCCTGAGAAGCGGCACTTCAGATTCCAGAACTTCTCGAAGCCGATGTCTGCACCAAAGCCCGACTCCGTGACGTGATAGTCACCCAGTTTGAGTCCAACTCTGTCGGCAATGATCGACGACTGGCCAATGGCGATATTGGCGAAGGGCCCGGCATGAACGAATACCGGTTGTCCCTCGATGCTCTGCAGCAAGTTGGGGTTCAGAGCCTCAACCATCCAGGCCGTCATCGCACCGTCCACCTCGAGGTCCGCGGTGGTGACGGGACCGCCGTTCTTGTTGTAGGCTACCACGATCTTGCCCATGCGCTCGCGCATGTCCTTCAGATCGGTAGACACCGCAAGAATGGCCATGATCTCGGACGAGACGGCGATGCCGAATGTGGACCGCATCATAAAGCCGTCCATCTTGCCGCCCAAGCCGATTATGATGTTCCGCAAGGACTGTGCGCAGAAGTCCATGATCCAGCCGAACTCAACATTCCTGGGGTCGATGTTCAGCCTGGGCTGATTCCGCTTGGCCCATTCTTCGTCATCGTAATTGAATTCATGCTGCATGCGGGCGGTGAGCGCGACCATGGCCAGGTTGTGAGCGTTCATGATGGCATTGATGTCGCCGGTGAGTCCCAGAGAAAACGGCGTCAGGGGAATGCACTGAGCTAGGCCGCCTCCCGCTGCCGAACCCTTGATGTTCATAGTGGGACCACCCGAAGGCTGCCGAATAGCCGCCACCACGTTTTTGCCACGCTTACCGAGGCCTTCCACCAGCCCCATGGAGCTGGTCGACTTGCCCTCGCCCAGTGGTGTCGGCGTAATAGCCGTCACGTCGATATATTTTCCATCAGGCTTGCCGGAAAGCCGTTTGAGAACCTTTGCGAAGTCCACCTTCGCGACATAGTGGCCGTGAGGAAGGAGCTCCTCTTCCGTGAGGCCCAACTCATCCCTGAGTTGATAAACCGTCTTCATGGTCTTTTCGGCCTCTTCGGCTATCTGCCAGTCAGCCATCTTGGTAGCATCCAGTGCCATAGATACCTCCTCTGAGACTAATCGCACCGCTCCTTGCGC
This sequence comes from Desulfomonilaceae bacterium, assembly GCA_963675835.2. Lineage (GTDB taxonomy): Bacteria > Desulfobacterota > Desulfomonilia > Desulfomonilales > Desulfomonilaceae > JAVHLK01. Next base: position 1,274,385 of record CAXXIU010000021.1, on the reverse strand, counting down.
TGCTTATGTTGTTAAACTTAATGAACTTCGGTTTCTGTCCCTTAGGCGAGAAAACCTAAACATTCTAGTTTGTCCCGCACAATAATGCAAGCAAAAAACACCCCGGCGAATTATGCCGAGACTCAAAAGCGCGCCGGCCAATGCGCCTCACGAGAAGCGTCTCCCCTACGCGTCTCGCAAAAACCGTACTGCATTCCTGAATATTGCCAAGCCTTCTCCTTCCTCCCGGAGATCTTCCCGGGTCCACCGAGGATGGTTCGTCCGATGAACGAAGCTTTCCGGGTGAGGCATCAACCCGAACACCCTCCCCGTGGTATCGCTCAGCCCGGCAATGGATAGTTCCGAACCGTTCGGATTAAACGGGTATTCCATTGCAGGTTCATCCGTATCCCGAAACGCGTACCGCACCGGTACCAGATGCTTCTCTATCAGCATTCCGGCCAGATCGCCGGTCCGCCCCACGATCTTACCTTCTCCATGACGTACCGGCAGATAGAGTCTTTCAAGCCCCTTGGTGAAAATGCAGTTGCTCGAACTGTCCACGGTCAGGTTCACCCACCGATCCTCAAAGCGACCGCTGTCATTGCCGGTAAGCGTGACCTCTCGCCTCGTGTAATCCCCGTCCCCGGCAGGCAGCATCCCGAGTTTTGTCAGTAGTTGAAATCCGTTGCAGATCCCCAGGACCAGGCCGCCGCCATGGACAAACCTCACGAGTCGATCTATGAGCCTTTCCTCGTTGACTCTGGAGTGCCTTATCCGGTTTGCGCACGCCTGGGCCGCCCCAAGATCGTCTCCGTCGAGAAACCCGCCGGGGAAAACGATCAGTTGATAGTCCAACGGATCCACGCTCCCGGAGGCCAAGAAGTTGAAATGCACCAAATCCACCGTATCGAATCCCACGAGTTCCAGTGCACGGCGGGTCTCGTTTTCGCAATTGATCCCGTGACCCGTGGGTACGAGAGCTCCAATTTTCATGATAAGGTCGCTCCACCTTTGTAGGTCGTACAGGAATGCGATACCGGGAGGCCGACGCCGTTTCGCCTCCGCAAGATTACTGTTGGCAATCCGCAACCTTGGTTTGGAACGCCGGGCCCGATTTGACCGGGGAGCATTACGTAAACGGCAAAACTACTCGTTGCATAGTCGATCGTGCATCGGAATGTCCGCTCTTCACGCTCTGTAACATAGGCAACAGCTCTTCCAAAGTACGAGCACGACCGACTAACCTACCGGACTCGCGTGACTCCGCCGAGCCATTCCTTCCCCGCATCCGCGTGGAATGCCGTTCTCCTGCGCTGCCCTCGCCGGCGTCCGGGTTATCCTTGTCGCGGACAACACCCTCGGAAGGACTGCCGATCCTCCCGACAAAGCCGGCTGCACGTCGTCGGTCTAAGCCCGGTGAACTCCGATATTTAAAAAAGCGGCTTAACTGACTCCAAAGCCAAATTGAGATAGGTTGTCGGGAATACTCCTATGTACACAACGCCGGCTACCGCAACACCGAGGGTGAGTATCATCGACGGGCTAAACTCAAGTCTTTCAGGCGTCGTGTCCGGAGCCTCCATGTACATTTTCATCACTACGCGGAAGTAATAGTAGACCGATGCCGCACTCGTCAGAGCGCCAATAACGACCAGCCAAATGTAACCCTTGGAAATTGCGGCACTGAATATGGCGAATTTCCCGACAAAACCTGCAGTCGGCGGAATGCCCGCGAGAGAAAACAGGAAGATGGACATCACCAGAGCCAGCAGAGGATTGGACTTGGCCAACCCACGGTAATCGTCGATGTAAACGTTGGCCTCGCCTTTCCTTCCGACCAACGCCACCACGCCAAATGCCCCGATATTGGTGAACGTATAGGCGAGTAAATAATAGAGAACACCGGCGGTGCCGATTTCCGTACCGGCCACCATACCAATGATAATGTAACCCGCATGTGCGACACTTGAATACGCCAGCATCCGCTTGATGTTGTCCTGCACAATGGCCGCGAGGTTACCCAGAATCATCGTCAGTGCCGCGAGCACCCAGAGAATCTGAGTCCAATTCACTTGAAGCTCGGCCAGTGAGTCGAAGAAGACCCTGACAAATGCGGCGAATGCCGCCGCCTTGACGCCTACGGACATAAAGCCGGTAATCGGAGTAGGAGCTCCCTCGTACACGTCCGGCGTCCACATGTGAAACGGAACAGCCGCCACCTTGAAGCCAAATCCGACAGCGAGCAACCCCATGCCGGCAAGTGCCATCGGCCCAAAGGATCCGGCCTTGAGGTATTTCGCGAGTTCGGGAAGTCCCGCCGACCCGGCGGACCCGTACAGCAGCGCGGCTCCGTACAGAAAGATACCGCTCGAGAACCCTCCCAGCAACAAGTACTTGAGCGCGGCTTCACTAGACTTGGGGTTCTGGGGAAGTATGCCCGCCAGCACATAGATGCTGATGGACAGCGTCTCCAGCCCTACGAAAATCGTGAGCAGATGATTTCCCGAGACCATGAACATCATACCGGCTGCGGCGAAGAGCAGCAGGACGAAATATTCGTAAGCGCCGGTCTCGTCATCCGCAAGGTACCGAACGGAGGCAAGTACCGTCAGACCCGTGGCAATAAGAATCAGAAGATTGAAAAACCATGTATAGGCATCCAAGGATATGAGTCCTGAAAATGCCGTCTCGTTCAATAGCCTCAAAGGTCTGTTGGCAAGTCCGGCCATCAGAACGCCGATCACGCTAATAATCGCCGCCGTGGTGACGGTGCCTCGTTTCACGAACAGGCACGCTATCATGACAACCAGCCCGGCTATGCACAGAATCAAAGCCGGTAGAATACCTCCAAGATTGACCTCGGGAAACTGGATCATCCGGATTGCTCCTAATCCTTATAGTCTATGATCAGCGATCGGTGTCCCGGCCGGAAAAGGTAAGCTTCACTCCGGTCATTTCACCGGACGATTGCTTCTTTGCCTTCTCCATGTCCAAGACCGCTGCGCGTTTCTTCTCTACCATCTGGATGAAATTCTTCACCGACGGCTCCATGGGTTTCAGAAAGGTGTTGGGATATACACCGATCCACACGCAGAACACCAGGATGGGAACGAGAACCAGCACTTCCCGTGCGCACAGATCCTTCAGCCCTTTGTTCTTGGGATTGGTCACCTCTCCGAACATCACTCTCTGGAACATCCAGAGCATGTAGACTGCGGCAAAAATCACTCCTGTGGCGGCAAACACCACATACCACGGGAAGACCTTGAACGCTCCAAGGAGGATGAGGAATTCCCCGACGAAGCCGTTGAGGCCCGGAAGCCCTACTGATGAAAGCGTAAAAACCATGAAGAACACGGCGAAGAGCGGCATGACTTTGGAAATCCCGCCGAACTCCGCGATGAGTCGGGTGTGGCGTCTTTCGTAAATCATACCCACAATAAGGAACAGTGCTCCGGTGCTCAGTCCATGGTTGATCATCTGAATAATGCTGCCCTCGACCCCTTGCACGGTAAAGGCAAACATCCCCAACATCACGAAGCCCAAGTGACTCACGCTTGAAAAGGCAACGAGGCGTTTCACGTCCACCTGTACCATGGCCACCCACGCCCCGTAAATGATGCCTATCACCGCCAGCAGGCAAACCCACCATGCCGCATCCATGGCAGCGTTGGGAAATAACGGTATGGCAAACCGAATAAAGCCGTAGGTTCCCATTTTCAACAATACTGCGGCAAGCACCACGCTTCCCACCGTGGGGGCCTCGGTATGTGCATCGGGAAGCCATGTGTGGAACGGAAACATGGGGACCTTGATCGCAAAGGCCAGGAAGAATGCCAGGAACATCCAGAATTGCGCGTACAAGGGAACCGGGAAGCCGTAGAGCTCGAGCAGGTCAAAAGTGTACTTACCGCTTTCCGCACCGGCCATGAAGTACAGCGCCAAGATTGCGACAAGCATCAGCAGGCTGCCCACGATAGTGTAGAGCACGAACTTGATGGCTGCATAGAGCTTTCGAGCCGGATTACCCCAGACTCCGATGAGAAGGTACATCGGAATGAGCATAATTTCCCAGAATACGTAGAACAGGAACAGGTCCAGGGAAACGAAGACGCCGATCATCCCGGTCTGTAGCACGAGCAGACAGATGAGGAATTCCTTGACTCTGACCTTGATATCCTTCCAAGACGCCAGGATCACGATCGGACCCAATAAGGTCGTCAACAGCACCAAAAAGAGGCTGATCCCGTCAACACCGACCTTGTAGGATATTCCCCAATCACGTACCCAGGTATGGGATTCCACCATCTGCATGGCTGCCGTCGATGAATCGAAGCTGAAGTACACACCAAGGCTCACCACGAGGTCGGCCAGCATGAAAATCAACGCGACCCACCGGAGAAGCTCGTGAGACTTCCTATTAAGGAACAGCAGTATCAGTGCCGCCACCGCTGGGATGAACGTGATGTAACTTAGATAGGGGAAGGAAACGTTCTCCATGAAAGGTATTCCTCCGTGTCTTATCTCAAGACGAGATAACCGATTATCACGACGACTCCGACCAGGATCGAAAAGGCGTAATCCTTTACCAATCCGGTTTCCAGCCGTCTCAAAACCCCGCCGCAACCTCGGGTCAGGCGGGCCGTTCCGTTAACGATTCCGTCCACGACCGATTCATCAAAGGCTTTCCAGAGGAACCGGGAAAAGTCGACGATGGAATTGACGAAAAGTATGTCGTACAGCTCATCCACCCAGTATTTGTTGTACACGAGCTGGTGGACCTCCGGGACCTTCTCGATAACCTTGTTCGGGGCATCGGGATTCACCAGGTACATATACCGGGCGAACAGCCAGCCCACAATCGCGATGCCCAGCGATACCGCCATAAGGATCAGTTCCAGTGCCAGGCTGTGATGCCCTCCTCCATGCTCCCCGTGGGTAAGAATGGCCTTGGCCGGCGCAAAGACCGGACTCAAAAAGTCCCCGAACACGTGCCAGCCTTCAAGAATCGGGATACCCACAAGACCGCCGACGAGCGATAGCCCGGCCAATACCATGAGCGGTACGGTCATGATCGGAGGAGACTCGTGCAGGTGGTGGGCGACGTGCTCTTCCACCCGAGACTTGCCGTAGAAGGTCATGAACACCGATCGAAACATGTAATAGGACGTCATGATGGCTGCGACGGCTCCAAGAATCCAGAATGCAGGGTGCCGTTGAAGCGAGTAGAACAGAATTTCATCTTTGCTAAAGAAGCCTGCGAAGGGGAATATACCTGCAATGGCCAGCGTGCCAAAAAGATACGTAAAATGCGTGTACGGCAGTTTGTGGCGGAGATTCCCCATCTTTCTCATGTCCAGTTCGCCCGCCATGGCATGCATGACGCTCCCAGCGGCCATAAAGAGAAGGGCCTTGAAGAAGGCGTGCGTCATGAGGTGGAAAATTCCCGAGGCAAATGCACCGACGCCACATGCCATGAACATGTAACCAAGCTGGCTGATCGTCGAATATGCGAGCACTCGCTTGATGTCGTACTGCGTGATGCCGATAGTCGCGGCGAAGAGTGCCGTCGCGCCGCCGACAACCGCCACCACGGTCATGGAAATGGGTGCCAGTGCGAAGAGCACGCTGCAGCGAGCTACCATGTACACGCCCGCGGTCACCATGGTCGCTGCGTGGATGAGGGCACTGACCGGCGTGGGACCTTCCATGGCGTCAGGGAGCCATGTATAGAGGGGGATCTGTGCCGACTTTCCGGTCGCGCCGACAAAGAGCAACAGGGTAATGCCCGTCGCCAGGATTCCGCCCTGTGCAAGCTTGGCAGTGGCTTCAGAAAAAACCTGGGTGAAGTCAAAGGTCCCAAACGTAATGAAGATCAGGAACATGCCGAGCAAAAAGCCGAAGTCGCCCACGCGGTTCACCACAAATGCCTTTTTCCCGGCGTCTGCGGCGGACTTCTTTTCGTAGTAGTATCCGATAAGCAAGTACGAGCACAGACCGACGCCTTCCCACCCCACGAACATGAGCAGGAAGTTGTTGGCTGAAACCAAAATCAGCATGTTGAAGACGAACAGATTAAGATAAGCAAAATACCGTCGGAACCCTACCTCGCCGTGCATGTAACCGATGGAGTAAACGTGGATGATGCAACCGACTCCGCTCACGACCGTCATCATCACCGTGCTCAACGGGTCCACGAGAAAGCCTATGGGCACCGACAGATCACCGGAGAGAATCCACGTGTATACGATTTTCTGGACCGAACGGGAGCCGGACTCCATGCCCAAGAGTTCCAGAAATATTGAGAATGCCACGACAAACGAGGCTCCAACGGCAATCGATCCTATCCACCCGATAGCCTTCTCGGGGAGGTTCCGCGCGAAAAGCCCGTTGATCAGGAATCCTATCAGAGGAAACGCGGGTATCAACCAGACCAGTTCAGTCATTCCAGGCTCCCAGATTAAGGTTTATAAACGTATTCATATACATCATCTCAGACGGCTCAAGAAATCGGTTGTCCTTTCACCATTTCATGAGGTTGATGTCGTTGACGTTTACGGTACCTCTTTGTCGAAAGACGGCTATTGCTATGGCCAGTCCCACGGCTACCTCCGCTGCTGCGACTACCATAATGAACAGTACGAATATCTGCCCTTCTATGGAGTCCAGGTACCTGGCGAAGGCAATAAATGTGAGGTTTACTGCGTTGAGCATCAGTTCCAGCGACATGAGTATGACGATCAGGTTCCGTCGGATCATCACTCCCGCCACTCCCAACGTGAACAGCGCGGCCGACAAAAAGAGGTAATGTTGCAGAGTAACCATTTTCAGTGTTTCCTGAAACAGATAATGAGATGAGGCGTTACGATCGAACGTGTCCCTATCAATCCGATCTCTTACGAGAAACGATCACCGTTCCGATAATGGCTGCCAACAGCAATACGGACGCGATCTCAAACGGCAAAAGATAGGTCGTAAAGAGTTCCCGAGCCACGATCTCCGTGTTTGACATCCCCGGAGCGAAAGCGGATGCACCTACGATCTTTCCGGAGGGGAAGAACGCCTTCAGCACAGGGCCGATCAGCACCAGAAAACCCAGACCGAGCAAGGCACCTACCCACATTCGAGCGGACCTTGCGTCCTGGACCCGGTCCAGGGCCTCTAAATTCAGGAGCATGATCACGAATAAGAAGAGGACCATCACCGCCCCGGCGTACACCACGAGCTGTACCATGGCCACAAACTCGGCGTGCAGTAGAAGGAACAGCCCTGCCAAACTGACCATCGTCATGATCATGAAGACCACGTTGTGGACGGGTCTGCGCAAGAAGACAACGAACATGGCAGAAATCAGGGCGATCACGGCCAGGACATAGAAAATCACTGTTTCCATGGATAATCTCTAACCTCCGGCGACGAACGTTACCAGGCGGACCTTTGTCGGCATCTCCGTCGTGAGCCTTTCAGCTTCCCTAATGCCATCGGTACTGCAGCCTCGGAAGTCGGATCCGCCCGGCCCGACTCTGATCATGGCCTCATCCGGGACCGGTATGGAGTCGCACTTCTGTCGCCACACCCGCTCCGCGCTTTACGCGTCCGTCATCATGATTGTCAAAAAAGCTACCTACCTACCCACAAAATCGCTTCATCCGGCCTTCTTCTTTTTCGTCTCGTACCTCGGCACCGGCGGCTCGAGGAGCTGCTCCTTGTTGAGGATCAGTGCTTCACGAGAGTACTCGGAAATCTCGTAGGCCGTTGTCATCTCTATGGCTTCCTTAGGGCAGACTTCCACACAGTACCCGCAGAAGATACACCGCCCCAGGTCAATCGTATATTCCTCCGGATACTTCCTGTTGTCCGGTTCTGCAGCGGCTTCAATGCTTATGCACTGAGCGGGACACACGGTAGCACAGAGCATGCAGGCAACGCACCGGATCTTGCCTGAGGGATGTTTGGTCAGCATATGCCGGCCTCTCCACCTTTCAGCCACATCCCACTTCTTGTCCGGATACTCTAGAGTCACCTTACCTGAGAAAAAATACTTCAGTGTAAGCTTAAGTCCCTGTAACAGCGGGATAATCATATCTTAACGACCTCATGATAATTTCGGGCCGGAGCCTCATCTATGCCGAGCCGCCTTCGTGCCCGTGATGAATCACGCGACCGGGCGGCTGTTTGTTCTCACTTCGCTGAACGTCATCCCCGGCTTTGCAGCCAGATCGTGTATATGAAGGCCGTGGCCATCACGTTGAAGATCCCGACCGGAATCAGGAACTTCCAACCAAAGCTCATAACCCGATCGTACCGCAATCGAGGATACGTACCCCTGATCCACACAAAGATGAACACCCACAGAAGCGTCTTCGCCAGGAACCAGAAGATGGGGGGCAAAAGAGGACCTTGCCAGCCGCCAAAGTAGAGAGTGCTCATCAACGCGCTGAGAAACAGCAGATGGGCATACTCCCCAAGGTAAAACAGACCGAACTTCATCGAACTATACTCGGTCTGGTACCCGGCTACCAACTCGTTTTCACACTCCAGCAAATCAAAGGGAGTTCGGCCGATGTCCGCGCTTCCTGCGATGAGAAAAAGAATGAATCCAAGAGGTTGCCGAAAAACATACCACTTCCATACGCTGTCCTGTGCCTCCACGATCTGTACGAGGCTCAGGGAGCCCGCCAGCAAAAGCACCCCCAGGACCGCCAAGCTCAAGCCCAGTTCATAGCTGATCATCTGGGCTCCGGCCCTAACGGAACCGAGCAGCGAGTATTTGTTATTCGATGCCCAGCCGCCAAGAATAACCCCGTAGGCACCCAGCGAAGTAATGGCAAAGATGAAGAGTATCCCGACATTGGTATCGGAGATGACCCCTTCGTTCAGGCCGTACTTCAGAGCCACGGGGCCGAGGATGCTCTCCAGGCCCAGTCCTTTTGCAAAAGGGATCACCGCAAACGGGATCAATGCGCAGGTTACGACAATGAGGGGTGCGATGAGGTAAATGAGCTTGTTCGCCCCGGATACGGTTACCTCTTCCTTGAGGAGGAGTTTTGCTCCGTCCGCCAGCGGCTGGAGAAGACCCAACGGGCCGACGCGGTTGGGCCCCAATCTGACCTGTATAAAGCCAAGAACTCGTCTTTCGATGAGAGTCAGGTACGCCACGAGGGTCAGTACGGCCACAATCACGAGGAGGACTTTGATGATCAACAGAATTACGGGGATGGCGGATTCCATCTGTGCGACCTCTTCCGGCTTCTAAACCTTTTCTACCTTGACCTTCACTACCGGTTGATCCCACTCGGTGAAGGTGTTGAGTTTCAGAGCGGAGAAATGATACGGGACGATTACCGATCCCTCTACCGCGCGACGGGACCATTTTGCCTTGACCTGCATGGACGCCCCGTTTCCGGAGGTGATGGTCACCGTATCGCCGTCCTTGAGGCCCAATGCTTTGAGATCCTTGAAGTTCATCTCCGCGGAGCCTGCAGGACAAACCTCCAGGAGTGACGCGCTGTGCTCGGACATCGACCCGGAATGAAACTTCAGGATAGCGGGGATCAGGTACATGGGCAGGCCGTCTCCCGACAGTTCCTTCAGGGGCGGTGCAGGAGCCAGGCGAGCCTTTCCTCCGGGAAAGCCGCCCTCGTAAAGCAATTCCTTACCCGGGTCCTCAGCGTCAACACACGGCCACACAAGCCCCCGGGTCCCCAGACGGCCGTAGGTGATCCCTGCGTAAACCTCGACCAATCCGGCAATCTCTTCCATGACGCGTTCGGGACCGGCATACGTCAGAGACGGTTTCCCCATCATGGCGGCTAGAGCGGTAAATATCTCCAGGTCGCTCTTGACCGCGGTATTCTTCAAGGCAGGGGTCAGTCGCTGGACTCGTCTGTCGGTGCTCGTGTAGGTACCGGATTTCTCCGCGAATGAAGCCACGGGCAGGACCGCGTGGGCCAGTTTGGCGGTGGAAGTCATGAACATGTCCTGAACGACCAGGAATTCCAGACTCGTCAGGGCCTTCTCCACCTGTGCCCTGCCCGGATACGACTCCAGAGGGTTCTCGCCCACCACATACAGCCCGCGGATGTCGCCGCTTTCAGCCTTAGCCAGCATCTCACGGGCGGAAAGACCTTTGCCCTCGGGTAGGGGAGCGTCCCACAGCTTGGCGATCTTCTCTCGTGCCGCCTCATCATCCATACGGTTGAATCCCGGCAACAGGTCCGGACTCAGCCCCATGTCAACGGCACCTTGGGAATTGGCCTTTTCACCGAGGAAGTGAACTCCGCACGAACGCTTGCCGACCCGGCCGGTAACCAGGGCCAAATTTATGGCGGCTTGAGCAAGCTCAACGGTTTCGGCAGGCCGATTCAAGCCCGACGTAAGGACAATCGCGGCATTCGCCGCCTCCGCGTAGGCCTTGGCCGCTTGGGTGATAAGATCCGCGGTTACTCCCGTGACCCGGGCTGCGTTCTCCACCGTGTAATCGGCCAGCGACGCGACCAGTTCGTCAAACCCTTCGGCCCGAAGGTCCAGTGCTTTCTTGTCGACCAGATCCTGATCGACAATCCACTTGAGCATCGCGTTGGCGATCACGTATTCAGTGCCCGGAGGCACTTGCAGAAAAAGACTTCCCATCCGTTCGGTGAGCTTGGTTTGCATGGAATCGACAACAATGGGACGGGACTTCTTTCGACCGTTGGCTATGATAACTTCGTTCTTCGCAACAGGGTGGGTCTCGGTGATGTCGGCACCGAATAGGAGGATGACGTCTGCATCTCTCAATTCCCGGACGGAGTTCGTGCCGGCCGGATATCCCAGGATCGGCCCGAAGGCCCCGGTCAACGGCTTATAGGCCTGACCGCCCCCGTGGTCCAGATTAGGTGTCTCCATCACGGTACGGACAAACCGGTTAAAGACATACGCTTCCTCGTTGGTGAGCCGGGCCGATCCGAGGCCTGCCAGGCTTGTACCTCCCGAAGCGGTCTTAACCTTCATCAAGCCTTCGGCCACAAAGCTCAGTGCTTCGTTCCAGTCGACTTCCTGAAGCGACCCGTTCTTCCTGATCAAGGGCTTGGACAACCTCTGTTCGGCGTACACGTAGGGCCAGCCGTACCGCCCCTTCACGCACAGGTTCCCCTCATTGGGGCTCGCGTGGGGTGAGTCGACGTAGACGATCTTATCGTTTTTCTCACCGAGGGTAAGGGTACACCCGAGGCTGCAGAAGGCACACGTGGTATCGGTCTTCTTCAGCTCGAACTGACGGCCGGTTCCCACGAGCCATTTGGAGGAAATGGCGCCTACCGGGCAAACCGAAGCACACTGGCCGCAGAACTCGCAATCCAGCGGTCTTCCGAAATCAGTCGATACCTCGGACTCCATCCCTCTTTTTATAAAGCTCAGTTCTCTCTGTCCCTGAACCTCGTCGCAGATCCGAACGCACATACCGCACCGTATGCACAAGTTCATGTTGTGACGAATGAAATGCGATTCGTTGTCCACGTGGAAGTAGCGCGACTCTCTGGCGAATGGGGGCGCCCCGACCTCATACTCGTGAACCAGATCCTGAAGCCGGCAGTCACCGGCTGCATCGCAACTGGGGCAGAGGAGAGGATGTGATCTGAGGAGCAACATGAGCTGCATTCGTCGGCTGGAGTTAAGCTTTTCCGTCTGTGTCGCCACTTCCATGCCGTCGCGCGCCGGATTGAAACAGGCCGGCATGGTCCTGGTCCGCCCTCTTGCCGTAACTTCAACCATGCACAGGCGGCAGGAGCCGTAGGGGATCAGGCGCTTATCGTGGCAGAGTGTGGGAATGCGAATCCCGGCTTGCTCGGCAGCTTCCAGAATGGTTGTTCCGCGCTCGACACTAACTTCAACGCCGTCAATGGTCAGGGTAACCATAGAAACTTACTCACAAAACAGATTAGTTGTCGGTTCACGACGGTCCCGTAGCTTAGGCCGGGCGTCGCCACACTGAACCGGGAGTTATCTGATAGCTCCGAACCTGCAGTTGGTTATGCAGGTGCGGCATTTCGTGCACTTGCTCAGGTCGATTCGAGCCACCTGTTTCTTTTCCCAGATGATCGCGTCCGACGGGCAGTTCTTATAGCAGAGGCCACACTTCTTACACTTCTCCTCGATGACCACGAAGTCGATCAGCTCGGGGCATACCAGTGCGGGACAATGCTTGTCTCGAATATGCGCGTCGTATTCGTTCCTGAAATAGCGTATGGTAGATAAGACCGGATTGGCTGCGCTCTTTCCCAAACCGCAGTGAGACGTGCTATTGATGTGATGCCCCAGTTCCTGGAGGTACTCCACGTCACCTTCCTCGCCTCGTCCTTCAACGATGTCGGTGAGCTTATCCAGCATTGCCTTGAGGCCCTCACGACACGGAGTACACTTCCCACACGACTCCTCTACGGAAAAGTCCGTGAAGAACCGCGCCGTGTCCACCATGCACGTGGCATCGTCCATGACGACCACGCCTCCGGAACCCATCATGGCCCCTACACCCTGGAGAGACTCGTAGTCGATCTCCACGTCTTCCATGCCGTTGGGAATACATCCTCCGGAGGGGCCGCCGATCTGAGCCGCCTTAAACTTGCGTTTTTTGGGGATACCACCGCCGATGTCGAAGATGAGGCTTTTCAGACTCGTGCCCATGGGCACCTCGACAAGTCCGACATTGTTCACCGCGCCCGTCAATGCGAAGACCTTCGTGCCTTTACTCCCCTCCGTACCGATGGATGCGAACCAGTCACCTCCGTTCAGTATAATGGGGTTGATGTTGGCAAAGGTCTCGACGTTGTTCAGGTTGGTCGGCTGGTTCCACAGTCCCGCCTCGGCACTCCGCGGAGGCTTGATCCGCGGCATCCCGCGCTTGCCTTCGATGGAAAACATCAATGCCGTAGACTCACCGCATACGAATGCTCCCGCACCGGGCGCGATCGCGAGGTCGAAATCGAATCCGCTGCCCAGAATGTCCTCGCCGAGCAATCCATACTCTCGAGCATCCACCATGGCTTTCTCGAGCCGCTGAATTGCAAGGGGATACTCCGCTCTCACGTAGATGTATCCCTGATGTGCCCCAATCGCGTAACCGGAAATGGCCATACCTTCCAATACCGAATGCGGGTCGCCTTCCATGACGGAACGATCCATAAAGGCTCCCGGATCTCCTTCATCTCCGTTGCAGATTGTATACTTGGGAAAGTTGTCGTATCGCGCGCACTCTTCCCACTTCAAGCCGGTGGGAAACCCGCCGCCGCCACGGCCCCGTAAGCCGGACTTCTTCACTTCCTCGATGACCTCCTCAGGGGTCATCTCCAACAGAGCCTTCCCCAGTGCGGCATAGCCGTCACGGGCAATATACTCGTCGATGTTTTCCGCATCAATCAGGCCGCGATTCCGTAGCACCGTGAGTCTCTGCAGACCAAAAAAGCCGATATCCTTCATCAACGGGACCGCGGATTTCGCAACGGGCTCCTTGAAGAGGAGCTTCTCGACTACTCTTCCCTTGAGTACGTGCTCTTCCACAATCAGCGGAGCATGTTCGGGCTTCACCTGGTTGTAAAAGACCCCGTCAGGATAGACGACCACAAGAGGGCCCATTGCGCAGAAGCCGTTACAGCCGGTCATGATGATCTGCACTTCGTCCTGCAGATTTCTCTTTGCCAGTTCTTTTTCCAAGGCCGCTCTTACGTCGGCCGAGCCGCTGGCGAGGCAACCGGTGCCGGCACACATCATGAAGTGCATTCTATAGGAAGGACTCGCACACATTACCTATTCTCCGCCGTGCAATTCCACTGAAAAGATTGCACGGGTATCTTGCTATAGACCCCTGATAGTTTTACGTAGCCATCGTCTCACTGCCCATCGCCAGCGCATAGTCCTCAACGGGGGTTCCCCCGAGGACATGCTCCTCGAATACGCGCAGTGCCTTGTCTTTGGTCAGCTTGATATACTTCACCGGGGCCTGTTCCACCACCTCGACCGTGATCATCGGCTCTTTGGCGCACAGGCCCGCGCACCCCGAGTTTGTCAGCATCACATCGGTTATTTCGCGCTTGGCGATTTCATCTCGAAAGACGCCCATAATGTCACGAGCTCCCGCGGCAATACCGCACGTGCCCATGTGGACCGTGATCTTGGCCCTGAACTCACCCTCCCTGAGTACCATTCGTGAGCGCTCTCGCTCCTTGATCTTCTTGAGATCTTGTACGGAAATCTTAGGCACGTTGCTTCCTCCTGAGGGATCGTTTCAAGCGCCGGCAGACTCGCCTCGGCGTTGTGAACCCCGGAACCGCCCGGAGCCTATCACGAGACTATTGATAACCATCCAGGATTTTTATTGTCTCTTTGGGAACGACGTTTCCATGGGTGTTGTCTCCAACCAAAAACACGGGTGCCAGTCCGCATGCGCCGAGACATCTGACCGCCTCCAGCGTGAACCTGCCGTCATCGGATGTCTGCCCCACGTCGATACCGACTTCCCGCTGCATGATTTCAAGGATGTCTTTCGCTCCCTTCACGTAGCACGCGGTACCAAGACACAGCCGAATCACATGCCTTCCTCGGGGTTCAATAGTAAAAAACGAGTAGAAAGTAACGACTCCGTAAACATGGGAGGCTGGGATGTTGAGACCCACGGCCAACTTCTTCTGCACTTCCTCCGGCACGTAACCGAAAATCTCCTGGGCTTCCTTCAATGCCGGTATAAGATAGCCGGGATTCCCGTAGTATTTCTCTACGACGGGGTCAAGCTGCTCCAACTCGTCCGGTGTGATGATTACCCTGTCGGCTTCGCGTTTCTTCTTGAGTATGGCGTCTCGTTCTTCCACGTTCTTCGTGCTCCCTTAGTCTTCATCGAAACATCAGGCGATTTCGCTCAAGCCTGTCAGCAGATTGTCTCTGATAAGGCCCACGACTTGCGGATTGTTGAGCGGAATTTCCTCGAGCTCCGACCGTATCTCTCTTGTATCCAGCGTATATTCCCGTCCGTTCTTTCTGTGCGCGTACACAAAGTCAACTTCAGGATTGCCTTCTATGAGCGTGATCACGGTGGCGGCCATGTCTCCCATCGGCTTACGGTCGATATGACCGTGGCTCATGAAAACATGAACCGTCGTTCCCACTCCCGGCGCGGAGTTTACGCTCAAATCGCCGTCGGCTTCCCGAGCCGACTGCTGAAACAACGACAGCCCCAAGCCTACCTTTCGGGTAGTTCGTGTCGTCGTAAAGGGATCCAGGACACTTGCAAGGAATTCCGCATCCATGCCGCGTCCATTGTCCCGAACCGTTACGGTAAGACTATCCGCCGGAAGATCCTCTTCCACTCTTAGCTCGATCAGATCGGCTCCCGCTCTTATGCCGTTTTCGGCCACATCGAGTATGTGTAGTGAGAGATCCTCCATTTCACTCAGATCATCGGTTCCATCCGAACACCTATCGGCTTCATGGCGTCCCGGATCTCAGGCACCGCTTGCGCCCTTCAAGGACGGCCCTACCGTCGAGCCCCTTCAAAGCTTTTTCCAATTCTCTGAAGGTCGGTTCGGCCATCCGAGCCACGGTGTAAACCGAACCTATATCCTGGATATAATGCGCATCCGAGCTCGCCAGCAGCGGGTATTCCCGACTCTGACGGTAGGTCCGTCTTACCGTATCGAAATCGGAGCGCCTTGAAACTTCAAGTGCGTCCAACTCCAATCCCTCCGGGATGAAGCCAAGCTGGCTGAATATCCCGAAGCCGCTTCGATCAACGTGGGCGGCGATCACCAAGCCCTTACACCCGCGTATGAGATCCGCCACCCTTTCGGATGAAAGCGTGGTCGCTCCGATGAGGAGTCTCTGATCGAGGTCTTCTACCTCGTCATGCTCATTGACCACCACCTGGTAGCCAAAAACTTCCTCGTCGTTTTCTCCGACGAGTCGAGCGTATATTTCCTCCTGAGCCGCTTCCGCTTCGGCGTCCGTCGGAAACAATCCCACTATGTGTGCTTCCTCCGACGACGTGATCTCAATACCCGGAATTACGGTTAATTCGCTCCCTCTCGCGGCACGTCTCGCCGCGGCCGTGTTGCGGGCCGAATTATGATCGCATATTGCGATCATGTGCAGTCCCTGTTGGACAGCGGCCCTCACGACGGCCTTGGGGGTCATGTCCGCTATCTCGGTGCAGGGTGACAGCACCGTGTGTATATGAAGATCGAGTCTGTACGTCCGTAACTCTACGACAAGACCTCTCTCGGCTTTACCCGCCGTGTCTCGTGCATTGTATTTCCCCAACGCCCGGAGTTCATCGCCCTTGTAAAGACCTCCCAAAGATCAGTTACGCGTCTTCTTTGCGGCGGATCCCCATCTCGTAAAGTCTGCCGGCCAGTTCATAGGTCGGCATAGTGCTTACCAGAATGGGCACCCCCTGATCTTCGGCTTTCTCCAGAGTGTCGGGATCGGGCTCCCTGCCTCCTACGATCACTATACCGGCTAGATTGTTGAGAAAGGCTACAGCCACGATATTCTGGTGAAGCTGCAGCGTGACCCAGAGATCACCCTCACGTGAGCCCGCGATCACATCACTGAGCAGGTCGCTTACGTAGCCGCCTTCCACCTCTCGGTCCAGTTCCGAGGTCCCGGCCCGGACTTCAAGATTCATTGCTTCCACCACATCCGCTAATGTCATGAAAGCACCTCGATTTCCATCTACCGATCAACCTCCGCAAGGACGATATCGATACTGGACAGTATTGCAATGAGGTCGGCGAAGAGTCGGCCCTTACTCATGAGTGCCAACGACTCAAGGTTGACGAAGGCCGGCGCCCGCCACTTCAAACGGTAGGGCCGAGGCCCTGCGTCGCTCACCAAAAAGCAGCCCAGTTCGCCTCTCGGTGATTCAATGCACTGATAGTACTCTCCCGCCGGAGGTTTCACGCCCTCAACCACCAGCATGAAGTGATGGATCAAGGACTCCATCTTCGTATAGATTTCTTCTTGGGGCGGAAAAATCACCCCCGGCTTCTCAGCACGGATCGCGCCTTCCGGCAACTTTTCAAGAGTCTGCTTCAGGATCCGATTGCTCTCCCTCATTTCCTTGATACGTACCAGGTACCTGGCATAGATATCGCAGCCTCTTTCTACCGCAACGTCAAAGTCATAGTTTTCGTACCCGCAATACGGCTCCGTCTTCCGGATATCCCACGCAAGGCCCGACCCTCTTATCATGGGACCGCTTGCCCCGAGGGCAATAGCGTCATTCAGAGGAAGCATTCCGACGCCTTGGGTGCGGTCCATGTAGATTACGTTCTTGGTCAGCAAGGTTTCGTATTCGTCCACCCTGCGGTCGAAGTGTTCGGTGAAAGCCTTGAGTCTCTCCACGAACCCATCGGGCAAGTCTTGGGAGACGCCTCCCACCCGTATATAATTGGGCATGAGTCGCCCGCCCGCGCTCAACTCGAACAGGTTCATGATCTCTTCCCGCTCCCGCAGGTTGTAGAAGAGCGGGGTCATGGCTCCCACGTCGTGAGCGTGGGTTCCCAGCCAGAACAAATGGCTAAAGATCCTCGAAAGCTCGGCAAACATCACGCGAATGACCTGAGCCCGTTCCGGGATCTCCACGTCAAGCATCTTTTCAACTGTGAGGCAAAAGACCAGTGAGTTGCTCGAAGCTCCCATATAGTCGCATCGTTCCGTCAAAGGGATTACTTGGTGGTAGTGCTTGCTCTCGCAAGTCTTCTCGTACCCTCGATGCAGGTATCCGAGGTATGGTATGACGTTGGCGACAGTCTCGCCGTCCAGCTCTACGATTGCGCGAAAGACTCCATGAGTACTAGGGTGATGGGGTCCTAGGTTCAGTTCCATGACCTCGGACTGGAAGTCCTCCATGCGCCTCACTTGCTCATTCATGGGCTCGGTTCCTTGCTATTTCGTCTGCGCCGGCAAGTCCGGGGTATCGTCGGTGCCTTCAAGAGGAAAGTCCTTCCGCAGGGGAAAGACGGTCCAATGCTCGGGCAGGAGGAGTTTCCTGGGGTCGGGGTGATCCTTGAACATGATGCCGTACATCTCGCACGTTTCCCTTTCATGCCAGTCCGCAGTGGGCCAGACGTCGACAACCGAGTCTACGTACCCCAAACCATCCTCGTTCTCGTCAACCCGGGTCTTGATTCGAAACCGGTGATTGTGCCTTAAGGAATTGAGTTGGTAGACCACCTCGAACCTCGGCGTCTGCGGGTGGTTGTCTACCCCTCCGACAAAAGAGAGAAAATCAAAGGCCAGATCCGGCTCATCTCTGAGAAAGCCGCAGATTTCCCGGATCTTATCCTTAGCGACAGTGACGCAAAGTTGATCGCGGAACATCGTCGCGTCCAGCACCGCGTCCTCTCCAAACTTGGAAATGACTTTATCCTTTATGGCTTCCTGGTTCATTCGCCGGCCACCTTAACGCTCGTTACCCTGGGATTGTGTATGGACTGCTCCTTCATTACTTTGGCGTGAAGCTGAAGGATGCCGTCAAGCAGAGCCTCGGGTCTGGGCGGGCATCCGGGGATATAAACGTCGACCGGGAGATGCCGGTCTATCCCTTGAACAACCGCATAATTCTTGTAGATTCCGCCGGTGCAGGCACACGCGCCCATGGCAATAACCCATCGGGGCTCGGCCATTTGCTCGTAAATCCGTCGCACGGCCGGGATCATTTTTTTCGACGCGGTCCCCGAGACGATCATCAAGTCTGCGTGACGGGGGGAGGGTCTTGCTACCTCCATTCCGAAACGGGCCAAGTCGTACCGGCTGACGAATGTGGCAATCATTTCCAGTGCACAGCATGCAAGACCAAAGCCCAACGGCCACATGGATGATTTCCGTGACCAATTTACGAACCACTCGAGGTTCGTTACATGCACCGTATCGTTCAGATGTCTTTCTATTGCCATTCGAGCGCACCCTTCTTCCACACGTAGACCAGGCCTGCGAGGAGCACCAACACGAATATGAGCATCTCTACAAAGCCGAAAACCATGAGCTTGTCATAGACTGCCGCCCAGGGAAACATGAATATGAGCTCTATATCGAAGACGATGAAGAGCATCCCTATGATGAAAAACCTCACCGAGAACCGTCGTCTCGCACCGCCGATAGGATCCATGCCGCATTCGTACGGCATGAGCTTTATCGGGGTAGGATTCGATCTGGAAAGCAGTGTGGATAAGACTATGATGGCCAAACCGATGAATGAGGATACCAACAGTATGACCAGGATGGGAAGGTAGCTATTAATCATCCTTCTTCTCCCGTTGACACACTACCCCTCGCAAAAGGGAGCCGGGGGTAGTCTCTTATGGCTTATCTATATCGTAGAGGGGGAGCCTTTACGAGCGTCGCCGTAGTCTCGTTAAGATCTAAAAGTTTAAGGATGCGTCCCGACATTGTCAAGTCTTTTTTGACGAACCGCCTTGCGCATCGGGAGCGTTTTCGTCCAGCAGAAACTCGATGTCAAGCCTGGTACCGCTCCCGGGGCCCGACAGCAGCTTCATGATATCGGCGCATCTCTTTATGTTGGCCAGCCCCATCCCCGCGCCGAAGCCCATGTCTCGAATCCACTCGGGGGCCGTGGAATAACCCGGTTGGAGAACCTTTGCCACGTCGATTATTCCCGGGCCGTGATCCACGGCATTGATCTTGATTCGCTCCCGGCGGACGTCGACCGTTATCACGCCTCCCACGTCCGTGTGAATCACCAGATTCATTTCCGCTTCATACACTGCTACCGCCACCCTTCTGACGACGGACGGTTTGACGCCCAGCCTTTGAAGCGACTTCTTGATGTCGCTGGAAGCCTTTCCCGCGTTGTCGAAATCCCTTTCCGCTACTACGTAGCGAAGAATCACGCTCGTGTCGTCGGAGACAATGTCATGGAAAATGTGCCGAGCACGGTATGATTGCAGCTTCTCCTCTTCTCTCTTCTGAAAGCTGATGTCCATTTCCCTGAGCAAGGCGCGTATCATGGTACCCGTCGTGACTATTCCCACCAGCTTGCCCTTCTGGTCGACCACGGGCAGCCTGCCGAAACCCTGCCTGTCGAGGTTGCTCACGGCCTCCAACACGGCTGAATCCTTCAGAACGGTCTTCACTTCCCTCGTCATGTGTTCGGTCACAGGCTCATGGAGTTTGCCCTTCTCAGTCACGTCGAGCACGTCGGTCAGGCTGACGATGCCGATTATCGTGTCCCCGTTCAGCACAGGCGCACCTGAGATACGCTTTTCCCGCATCACACGCTTGACGTCCGCCATCGTCATGGAGGGATCGAGAACCACCACGTTGGCCGCCATCACCGTTTCAACTCGGGTGGTGTAGATGAGCTCCTGGACCTTGGTGATTTCTTGAGTCGACATGTGCTACCAGGAATTGTTTTCGATCTTCACCAAACCGCGGCCGGGCAGGCCGGCCTTATACAGTCGACCGCAAGCCTCGTACATCGTGTATCCCGTTCGTATGAGGGTGATTCCTGATTCTCCGGCCAATGCAATGGTTTCGGGTGGCGGAGTCTTATCTCTGACAAAGACTACCACTTCAATGCCTGCCATTTCGGCGGTGCGGACCGCCTGTGGGTTTGTCAACCCGGTCATAAGGACCATGCCGTCCGTACCAAATGCCAGAACGTCACTCATGAGGTCTGCGGCCCCGCCGATGGGGACGTCATTATCAAGCTCGTGATTGTCTACCAAAATTTGCCCGGACAAAATTTCAATTACTTCCCGGATAGTCATCGATTCTCCAGGCTCGGCTTTATATTCGAATCCAATCATTTCATCATTGCTTCCAGATCTTGTCAAGCTCGACGGTCACAGTGATGTTTCTACGCGCCGATCAGGGTATGGACTCGTGGAGGACTACCGCTTCACCCTCCAGGATTCGTCGGCCCGTATCGTTCTCGCAGTACGTTTCCAAAGTGATGATGCGCTTGTCCTCAAGAACCTTCAGCACTTTTACCACGGCGGTGACGGTCTCCCCGGGACGGACGGGACCCTTAAATGCCATCGTCTGACTCAAATAGATCGTCCCCGGGCCGGGAAGCTTTGTTCCCAGGACTGCGGAAATGAGCGACGCGGTCCACATTCCGTGGGCAATACGACCGCCGAACCGTGTCTTCTTGGCAAACTCCTCGTCCACATGAACCGGATTGACGTCTCCGCTCACTTCTGCATATTGCCTGATTTCTTCAACGGAGATGGACCGAGACAAGGACGCTGTGTCTCCAACTTTCGGCAGCATGTAAGCCCTCCTTATCAGTACGCGCTCGGAAGTATATACAAACGGAGAGCAGTACTGAGGAACTCTCCACCGTTGTATGAACAACCCCATACCTTGATCGTGACGCTTCACGATTTCAAGGTCGGGGCAAACTTTTCCGCTTGTTGAGCGGTTGCAGTTGTGTGTAATCTTAGCACGAAACGGCCGGCTACGTCCCCTGCAATCATCTTCGGCCGCATCAAGTTTTCAGGGACTCAACCCAAACTCGGGTTTCTGAAGTCGCGACGAGGCATGGAACCTTGATACTCCACGACGGTATGAAAGAAAATCGCCTACTCTTCTCCGATGACGGACCCAATCCGCAGCTCCGCTCGTTCGTCGAAGCACACCTCGCTGATGAGCCGCACGGTACTATAGATGAATATAACGTGCCGGAGTTCTCACAGCCCATCGTGACAACCAAGAATTCCCCGATCTTCAGCATGCACCCCTATCATCTCGGCAAGAAGCCTCACGACGCGGTACAAGCCTACGTCCGGCACTATACGTCAAAAGGCGACCTGATACTGGACCCCTTCTGCGGTTCGGGCAGCACCGCGCTTGCCGCGCTCGTCAGCGGACGCAAGGCGGTGGCCATTGATGCCTCACCTGCGGCAACGTTTATTACGCGGTTTTACGCGTCTCGCTGCGATCCGAAAGAGTTGTCCGAACGATTCGACCTCATGTGCCGAGAAGTTCATTCGGAGATGCGGTATCTGTACCGCACCACATGTCACAGGTGCGGCGGCTCGGCAACGATTCACTACGTCATATATTCCAATGTGTATCGCTGCCCGGTATGTTCCCGGCCGGTGACGCTCTTTGAGGCTTCTTCGAACGGTTTTTCCTGCTGCCCTCGCTGTCTCGCTGAGCGAAACGAACGTCATCCCATCGGCCCCTCGCTCAAGGTTGTGGGATACGAGCCCGTCGCGGTGAATTTATCTTGTCATGCAAGCTGCAAACCTCGACGAATCACCAGATCCGCGCTTGGCCCTCATAAGGATCGCAAGGCCTTTAATGAAATCGACCTTTCGAGAATTCGGGAACTGGAGAGCGAACCCATCCCTTATCCTTATCCGATACAATTCATGATGAATGAATCCAATCCGGAGTTACCGTGGGGAGATGAGTGGCGACCGAGCCGTGATTTCCGTCGTGTGTCCCACCTTTTTACGTATCGCAACCTCAGGGCTCTGGCCGCGCTTATGCAGGCTGCAGGAAGAGATGACGATCTGAGGGCCGTCATCACGTCCGGTATGCCCGCGGTAAGCCGAAAGGCCCAGCACCTGGATGCGGGGGGAGGTTACATACCCGGAAACTGGGCGTTGCCGCCCGTCTCAAAGCAGCGTAATGTATTGGAGAGCCTCACTAGGGTGTTCAAACGAACCGTCAAAGCCAAGGCTGAATTGGCCCGGCTCATTCAATCCCAGCAGGCGTGCATTTCGACACAATCCGCTACCGAAATGGACGAGATACCGGAAAGTTCCGTCGACTATATTTTTACCGATCCCCCCTACGGAGGAGCGGTTCAGTACGCTGAGTTGAACTTCGTCTGGGAGTCCTGGCTCGGCCTGGACACCGTTTGGCACGACAAGGAGATTATCGTTAACTCGACTCGACGTAAGGGCTTGGACTACTGGGAGCGCATGATGCGTTTGGCCGTGTCCCAGTGCTACCGCGTCTTGAAACCGGGGCGATGGCTCTCGCTGTGCTGGCACGATTCCTCGTCCAAAACCTGGCGGCTCATTCAGAAGATTTTTGTCGATGCGGGATTTCTCACAGAAGACCTCGGTCACGCATTGTCGATCGATACCGACTCGGACACGTACAATCAGCGAGTTTCGGATAAAGTGGTCAGGAGGGACCTGGTCGTCAATTTTCGCAAGCCCCGGGATGGGGAACGGCCGGCGACCGCGGTCTCGACGGACGCGAGCGGGGAGACTTTCGAGGAGAGAGCTTGCAGGACGATCGGCGAATATGTCTCGGCCAACCCCGGTGCAACCAGGGACAGGATCTACGACCACTTCATCAGTATCATGATCCGCTCCGGCAGTATTGAGACTCACAATTTTGATTCACTTCTCACGCGGGTGGCGGTGCCCGTAAATGACTGCGGCAAGGGCTGGGTGCTCAAGAGGGGGGGGCCGGTTGAGGTGAGCTATCGTTATCCAAAAGAAAAGGAACGCGCTGATGACCCACGATTGGAACTCGAGCCGTGTACGGGATTTCTTCACAACATTGGGCCTGTCGGATGAGCCCTTTGGAATGACCTACGTGAACCAAGAACCGGGAGACGGGATTTCCCCCAAGCAAAGTGTCCTTCCCACCATCGAAGCCGAAGCGCGGAGTGAGGTGGACTGGGGCTCGCTCCAAGAAAACTTCGCATGCGTCCTGGGAGTTATCTGGCGTGCCCGGAAAAGGCGGGCCGCTGCGTATTTCGACACAGCGCACTTCGGATGCCTGGGCGGAGCATTCTATCTCGGTTTTCTCAAGCCGCAGTTGGAAGCCATTACCTATCTGGTGTCAACCGGTATTCCAAATCGGATTGAAGGCGAACGCTACCTGGAATCCCCACAGGTTACCCGCGATTTTTTCACCATGATCGATCCCAGACCCGCACCGGCTCGATTCTGCCTTTTCAAACCCATTAGCCTCTTCGAACCGGAGGAAGAGCCCGAACTGGTGACTTTTTTCGCGAGAGCCGAATCCATTGCCGGTTTGAATCAGTTGGCCACCTTTGTCACGAATGATTTCGAGGCTGTGAAGTCTCCGTTCGGTTCAGGGTGCTCTACTCTTGTCACATGGCCCCTGCGGTATCTTTCGCAGGGCAAACCGAAAGCGGTGGTCGGCGGTTGGGACCCTTCCGACCGCAAGTTCTTGAAGCCGGATGAGATCACGTTTACCGTGCCGATCGAGATGTTCAACCGAATGGTTGATCGGTGGGGGGAATCGTTTCTTACGACGCGCACGTGGGATTCAATTCGTAAGCGCATTAACAAGAGCCGTCGAGCTTGGGGGGAGGCTGAACCGGACTGAAAAGGCGAGCAGGCGGAGTGATTTACCGTCCGACCGATTTGAAAGCTTCGGAGCACCTGCGTAATTCTTGGATGCGTGGTTCTCAGGACAGGGACAGGGAACCTGTCTTGAAACTCCTTTCCACGTTGAAAACGTTGCATGATTCCCCCTTTTGGCAAAGGGGGGCTAGGGGGATTTTGGTAACCATTGGAAATCACATGGTCAGACTTAGGCCATCCGAGTAGGATCCCTTTGGGACGGACTCTCGATTCACTGCTCGTACCACGATTCCGGCCTTTCCGCGACTTCTGTGACACTTTCTTCAAGGCCCGGTTGAAGGCCTGTGTCCCGGAGAGTTGAAACAAATCTCTTTTCTCCACGTACGCCCTCTTCCGATACGGGAAGCACCGAGGCTCGCGACCTCTCGTTGAAACGCGCGTCACATCATGATTCCGGCGACGGTCCCATCCTCCTGCCGGACGTGGTACCGACGGTGCTAGTACTCCACGGGCGAAGTACGGTGACGTATTAACAAACCCGGCCCTGTCTTGATAGCGCCGGCCTCCGTGCCGGTCTCTTCTCCGCGAGCGCCCGGCAGAGACGCCGGGACGCTACCGCGCGTTCTCAAGAACACATCAGCGCATTTATGCCACAGTGTGCTAATCGTCCTTTCCCAGATCCTTCATCTCCTTGTCCCAAGCCTTCCAATACCGTGCATTGCACTTCTGAATGCACACCGCGTATCCGACATTTCGTCCGTCTCCTCCGCCGCCGCCAAACCCGTACAGATCGACGCCATAAATCGATCTGCAGTTCTGCTGACATCCCTGCAGATCCAGCGGATCTCCATCATACTGGTGCAGGTCATTGAACTGAGCCGCGGGGCCACACTCAAGACATGGGCCGGCGGCGAGTTCGAGTGCCGGTGCCGGTAAGGGATATAGAGCAAGCGCGCTGAAGAACAGAGCTGCAAGAAATACCGATGTTCGTGCCGTTGGATTCATGGTTCGACCTCCCGCTGGTTCTTACGTCCACCCAGGGTATTTAGATGCGCTTGGGGCGATTTTGATTCAACACGGATGAGAAATGGTACCGGGTAACTGAATGCCGAGGGTAAATCGGCGTGTGGGCCGGACGCCGCGAAACGGGCAAACGTTCCGTAATACCAAAAGTATTTCCGGCTCGTTGGTCAGGTCTCATCGAACTGCGTTCCGGTTAGAATGGCACCGGTCAAGTCGGAAGCATCCATGTTCGCGCCGGTGAGCACGGCTGAGGTCAAGTTGGCTCGCTCGAACTCCGTGGAGGAGAGTTCCGCGTCGGTCAGATCGGTCTTGGTGAGGTTTGCATCCACGAACCGCGCTTGCTCGAGATTGGCTCTCCGCAGGTTCGCCGACTCCAGGTTTGCCTTATCAAAGTTCGTTCTGAAGAGGACGGCTTCAACCAGATTCGCCTGGAAAAAATCGGCCCCGACCAAATTCGCCTCCGAGAGATCGGCTCCGGTCAGCGTCGCCCCTGCGAGATTCGCTTCGGAGAGTTCAGCGCGGAAAAGCTTGGCATGTACCAGATTAGCCCGTTGAAGGTTCGCTTCGTAGAGGTACGCTTCGGACAAATCAGCCCCTTGGCCCTCCAAACCGGAAAGATTGGCCCCTGAGAGATCCGCTTCTCCCAGATAAGCCCCGGATCGCACGGCAAGTTCGACCAGATCCTTTATGGTTCCGGCCACGCCGCGAAAGATGACCTTCTCCGTGAACTGATTTCTTAGACTCAAAGCCTGGTCGGGCGACGGCATTCCATGACGGATCTCCGAGACATCCAATAGACCCTGGGTGGACAACTTCTCCAAAAGACTCACAAGCCCCTTGACGGACAAATTGTATTTTCTCATGAGTGCGGCATGATCCAGTCCCGAACGCACGTCGTCCAGAGCTTCCTTCGCGCTGATTGCTTGTCGTT
This sequence comes from Desulfomonilaceae bacterium, assembly GCA_963675835.2. GTDB lineage: Bacteria > Desulfobacterota > Desulfomonilia > Desulfomonilales > Desulfomonilaceae > JAVHLK01. Next base: position 1,248,159 of record CAXXIU010000021.1, on the reverse strand, counting down.
GCACTTGGTTGTCTCTCCTCAATTACCAAATTCCTCATCGCCCGATCGGGTCGGTCTGCCGGCGCTATTCTCCGAAGACCGGCCGTCTCACCCGGTAACGGCAACCACAATTATCTGAACATAGCAGTTTTCTCTTGTAAATCAATTTCCCTGATTTCGGTGTACGCTACCGTAATTACGAAATAGGACAGTAACAAGAAAAAAGCGCACCGCGCAAGGCGGTACGCCTTCAATCAATGTCAATGTAATTCCCCTTGCGGGGTGAAAGGACTAATGGGCTGCCGTGGGGGCATCGGCACCGCGGGGATACCGGATGCTCTCAACCATATCCTGAACGTCTTGAGGCGGTGGTGGCGTTATCAAAGACACGATGTAACACACCACGAAGTTGAAGATCATTCCGACGGTGCCGATACCTTCAGCGCTTATGCCGAAGAACCAGAACCCGGCACCCATGAACTTGATGTGGATAATGTACGCCGCGGTGAAAACAATACCCACAATCATGCCGGCGATGGCCCCCTCACGCGTCGTTCGTTTCCAGAAGACCCCCATGATGATGATGGGGAAGAACGACGACGCTGCCAGTCCGAAGGCGAAGGCCACCACCTGGGCCACGAACGCCGGTGGATGCACACCGAAGTAACCGGCCACGCAGATGGCCACGAAGATCATGATGCGTCCAATGGTGAGCTGCAACGCCTCAGACGCCTGCGGGTTGATCATTCGGAAGTACAAGTCGTGAGCTATGGAGGAGCCGATCACCAGGAGGAGACCGGCGGCCGTGGAGAGTGCGGCGGCCAAACCTCCTGCGGCCACGAGGCCAACGACCCAGTTGGGTAGCCTCGCAATCTCCGGGTTGGCCAAGACCATAATGTCGCGGTCAATGTACAGTTCATTCTTGTTGTCTGTGGGTTTGTTCGCAACCAGGGGCTGCCCGAATTTTCCACGTTCGATCACGCCGTCCTTTTCTTTGAAGATAGGCTTACCCTTGAAGGCCGGTCCGGGCCTGTACTGGACTATCCCATCTCCATTCTTGTCATCCCAGGCAAGAAGCCCCGTTGTCTGCCAGTTCAGGAACCAACCCGGCGCTTGCTTGTACGGTTTGTCGTTGATCGTGTTGATCATGTTGTACCGGGCGAAGACGGCCACTGCAGGGGCCGTGGTGTAGAGGAGGGCGATGAAGAAGAGCGCGTACCCTGCACTGATTCGGGCGGACTTCACGTTGGGCACCGTGTAGAAACGAATGATCACGTGAGGCAGTCCCGCGGTTCCGACCATCAGCGCGAACGTGATCATAAACATGTCCAGCATGCTCTTCTGGTTTTTGGCAAAGGCAGAGGTGTAGGCGGCGAATCCCAAATCCTTGTTCATCACGTCGAGGACATCAAGCAAATATTTCCCCTGATCGGGACCGGCCGCGGAGATGGCAGCCCCGTATCCGAACTGGGGAATCGGCCAGCCGGTGAGGTGGACGGAAATCGCCACCGCGGGGATGAGGTACGCAGTAATGAGCACGCAGTACTGGGCCACCTGGGTCCAGGTGATTCCCTTCATGCCGCCGAGGCCGGCGTAGATGAAAACAATGGCCATACCAATCATGACGCCTAAGTAGACCTGAACTTGGAGGAATCGGCTGAACACGATCCCCACTCCGCGCATCTGCCCGCACACGTAGGTAAGTGACACGAAGATCGCGCAGATCAGGGCCACCACTCTGGCTGTGTCGGAATAATACCGGTCCCCCACGAAATCGGGCACGGTAAACTTCCCGAACTTTCGGAGATAGGGGGCCAGAAGGAGAGCCAGGAGAACATATCCGCCGGTCCAGCCCATGAGGTACATGGAGCCGGTGTATCCCATAAAGGAGATTAGACCCGCCATCGAGATAAATGACGCGGCACTCATCCAGTCCGCTGCGGTGGCCATGCCGTTGAAAATAGCCGGCACGCCCTTTCCGGCGACGTAGAACCCGGCCGTGGTGGCAACCCTGGCTCTCCACGCTATGGTGATGTAGATGGCAAACGTTATCAGAACCATAATATAGGTCCAAGTCAGAATCGACATAGATTCGCTCCTTTCCGCTCCTTAGTCTTTCGAAATGTCAGGTCCATGGCAGCCGGGGCTATTCCTGTACGTCGTACTCCTTGTCGAGCTTCGACATGAGCCCCACATAGACGAAAATCAAGATGACGAAGATGACCTCGGAGCCCTGGTTGGCAAACCAGAAGCCAAGCGGGAACCCCGCGATGCTGATCGCGTTAAGCGGGTTAACGAATATCATGCCCAGTACATATGACACAAAACCCCAGATACATAGAAGTATGACCACGTATGTGAGGTTCTTGTGCCAGTACTCAGTCAACTTGCTCTGATCCATACCGAATCCTCCTGTTGATGAAGGGTGTTGTTCACCTTGAAATTCCCGGTATCGTACCCCTAGTGGAATTCCACTTGATGCTCCCGTTCCGACAGGAAACATCATGAACGCGAATTCTCCATAGTTGCTTAACCCGGCAATAGCAACCCGCAAATTTCCGACACGAATTTTCCTCTTTGCATCCCTCCTTCACATTCTATTTGTACTAGAGAAGCCAACGAAACTTCTCGGACTCTAAAGGCGCACGTAACCCCTGAGTTGGCGCAAGCCACTCCACCTACGCCGACCAAACCACTCCCTTCGGAGATTACCGGCGATATCAAATATTTAGGTTGTTGAGACTTATCCTAAGATGATTGCCTATTACCCTCAAAGGCTTGTGTTCATACGCCCTTGCCACAAATCCGGATACACTTACGGTGGCACCCTGCCCGTCGCAGGAACGGAGAACACGTTTCGACCAAGTATCTGCGGCGACCCACAACTCAGGGTGTACTGCCGTGTATCAACTGCGGGGGCCACGGACAGGCCCTCACGCACATGCGAAACGTCTACTGACGCACAGCGCTTGTCATGGCAAACGGGGTACATTGACGAGGTTGGATGTGAACAAGTCGGCTGGGTTAAAATCGTGAAGATGGAAAAGTTTTTAGTGTGAATGAAGGGAGGAGTCAACCCCCTTATTGTCTTTATGAAGCGCTGGAACATATCTAGAGTGCCAAGAGTGCTATATGCGGATAACTGTCGCAGAAAGACCTGTAACGTCGGGCAGTCTCGGTATCCGGCGCCTCCGACTTCGCCAAAACGGCCCGGATCAGCTCCACCCGCTGTGTCCCCCCTCTTGTCACGGGACGGGTGTCGCACGACTCCCTTGGTCCGCCCACAGGTACGTAGGTGCGTCGTCTGGAGCACTTTTTGACTCCACCTATCCGCAGCCTCAGTCTTTGTCCGTTGACTCGGCTGAAGAATGAACGACCGACCTAAAATCGGTAGAATTGTAGAGTGCGGAGTGATCCCCGCCGGGAATACAAGTCTATCGCATAACTGCGCACCCGGACACCGAGATTCGGCTGCATCTGCAGCTCCGGTCTTGCTCGAAGTGGCAGGTCGAATAGATATAAAAGGAGAGAAGGCCTTTTGTCAACGCTAAAGTGGCACGCGTATGATTTTTCTCCTTCCGGAGCGGGTTTCAGACTCAATATTTTTCGTGCACCGCGTCACGGCGTGCCGCCTCGGTTAAGGCGCATAGATGTCGCGGCCTACTCTGCGCAATAACACCAAACAGGGGTTGCGCCGGGATTGAAAAACTGTCATTATTGAACACTCCTTCGGTTGCGATGAGACAAGAGGAATCGATGACTGAAAGCCATGGTTCGTCAAGATCTATCGCAAGACTCGTCGAAATCGGCCCGTGAACCGCATGATGGGCTGAGTCGCCGCACACCGTGTGTTCCGGAGAGGCGCTAAGCTCCCCACACCGTGGCACAGTAGGAAGCGACGGGGGGCTCCCTGTCATTTTGGCAGATCAACCGTCCGCATTTCCGGGCGCCAATCCTAAAAAAACTCTTCCACAAGGCGATAGCCAAGTATTGAGATAACCGTTCTTCATGATTGAGGAAGAAGTGACGCGAGCAATCACCTCCTTTGGTTTGGCTGTAAGTCGAGCAGGAGTAATCTCAAAAGACATGTCTGGGGGTAAGCATGAAGTATGACGAAGTTTACACGGAGTCTTTGCAGAATCCCGATTCGTTTTGGGGCCGAGCTGCGGAAGAGATCGTCTGGGACCGGAAATGGGACAAGGTATTGGAGTTTTCCAATCCCCCGTTTTGCAGGTGGTTCCCGGGGGCGATGCTCAACACCTGTTTCAATGCGGTGGACGTCCACGTGGAACAAGGCCGTGCCGAACAGACCGCGCTCATTTATGACAGCCCGGTGACGGACACGATCACGAAGCTCACCTATGCGGATCTCAAGCTGCGGGTTTCAAAAGTTGCGGGCTTTTTGAAGGCTTTAGGGGTCGGTAAGGGAGACACGGTGATCATCTACTTGCCCATGATTCCCGAGGCCGTCATCTCGATGCTTGCTTGTGCGCGCTTGGGAGCAATTCATTCGGTGGTATTCGGTGGATTCGCCCCGCCGGAGCTGGCAATCCGCATCGAAGACGCAAAGCCTAAGGCGATCCTCTCGGCGTCCTGCGGCATTGAGGTGAAACGGATCATTCCCTACAAGCCGCTCCTTGACGAGGCAATCGAACTCTCCTCACACAAGCCCGAGACGTGCGTGATTCTCCAACGCCCCCAAGCGACAGCGGAGCTCATTCCCGACCGTGATCTTGATTGGGCCGAGCAGGAGGCCGACGCGCAACCGGCCGACTGCGTCTCGGTCGGGGCTAATGACCCGCTGTACATACTGTATACGTCCGGAACCACAGGTAAGCCCAAAGGGGTTGTGAGAGACAACGGAGGCCACGCTGTTGCTCTGAAGTGGTCCATGAAGCACATCTACAATATTGGGCCGGGGGACGTATATTGGGCTGCATCCGATGTGGGCTGGGTGGTCGGCCACTCATACATCGTGTACGCGCCGCTTTTCATGGGCGCCGCGAGCATCGTCTACGAGGGAAAGCCCGTGGGAACCCCGGACCCGGGCGCGTTCTGGCGCGTCATTTCTCAGCATGGGGTGAAGGCCCTGTTCACCGCCCCAACGGCCATTCGCGCGATCAAGAGAGAAGATCCTTCCGGGAAATGCCTTAAAGGATACGATATCTCAAAATTTGAGACCCTTTTTCTCGCCGGCGAACGTCTCGATCCGGATACCTATTATTGGGCTACGGAACTGCTTCAAAGGCCTGTGATAGACCACTGGTGGCAGACGGAGACAGCCTGGGCCATCGCCGGAAACTTCCGCGGTTTGGAAAAGTTCCCGATTAGGGCCGGCTCTGCCACGAAACCAATGCCCGGTTACAACCTGAAAGTAGTGGACCCGGCGTCCTCAAAAGAACTCGGCCCCAACGAGAACGGCGTACTCGTTGTGAAACTGCCGCTCCCCCCAGCCAATCTGCCGACATTGTGGAACGATGACAAGAGATTCGTCGAGTCGTACATGAACCCGTTCCCAGGTTACTACCTTACGGGTGACGGTGGTTTTATCGACGGGGATGGGTACGTCTGGGTGATGGGCCGCGTGGACGATGTCATTAACGTGGCGGGACACAGGCTCTCTACCGGCGGTATGGAAGAGGTCTTGGCCAAGCATCCTGATATAGCCGAGTGCGCCGTGGTCGGAGCCCACGACAATCTCAAGGGGCAGGTTCCGGTCGGATTCGTGGTGTTGAAGTCGGGTGTCACCAAAGCCCAAGAAGACGTCATCTCCGATGTTGTCCGGATGGTTCGCAGCGAAATAGGCCCCATTGCCGCGTTCAAACAGGCCGTCGTCGTGGCCAGATTGCCTAAGACCCGGTCTGGAAAGGTTCTTCGCGGCACAATGCGCAAAATCGCGGACGGTGAAGATTATTCGGTACCTTCGACGATAGACGACCCAACCTCTCTTGAGGAAATTGGTGAGGCCGTCAAGAGAATCGGATACGGCAAAAAATGATCCCGGCCATGCGGACACACCTTACGGTTTGATTTCAATCAGGCGGCGGACCCGCCGGCGTCACGGCAAAAAGGAGTGTACAGCCCAAATTGTGCAGCGCGTTCGGCGGCGGCGGCATATTCCAATCGCCGGCATTCGGTAAGTAGGACCTCACCGTGCCGGTCCCGATCCCTGTACGGGCCGGCACGGTCCATACATGCCGACATCGTCGTTTCGTATTGTCGGGGGCTTGTGGTAGAGTCTCAGAAGGTCTTCCCTTCCGACCCGTTTCTTGGCACTTTCGGCCGTGAATTGTGAAGGAGGTCTCGGCATGGGAAAAGCGCCCAAAAGGTATGACGACCATCTGACTCTCTTCGGCCAAACAGCATTCATCAAGAGTGTGGAGGAATACGAACAGCTCTACAAAAACTCAATGGAAGACATTGACGCGTTCTGGTCCGAAAAGGCTCGAGAATACCTCTCGTGGGAAAAAGAATGGGACTTCGTGCTGAGTCATGACGTTGACGAAGCGCGGGTCCAATGGTTCGGCGGCGGAGTATTGAACGCAGCCCACAACTGTCTTGACAGGCATCTGGAGCGGGCAGGCGACACAATTGCCTTTTATTGGGAGGGCGACAGTACATCCGAGTCTCGAACGGTTAGTTACGCTCAATTACACGATTCGGTGTGCGCGCTCGCCGCAGTGCTGCGGACCAGGGGCGTAGGCAGGGGTGATCGGGTGATCGTCTATATGCCGATGATTATAGAACTGGTTGTAGCCATGTTGGCCTGTGCGAGAATCGGTGCGGTTCACTGCGTGGTATTCACCGGATTGGGGGTCGAGTCGCTCGCCTATCGCATAAACGAGATCCGTTCCGTTGCCGTGGTGACCTCGGACGGCCATTATCAGAACGGCACAATCGTCCCGATCAAGCGGACCGTAGACGAGGCTCTGAACAAATGCCGGGGGGTGCACACGGTTGTCGTCTTCAACCGCTGCGATCTGAATCCCGACCTGACCGAATCCAGAGATATTTGGTGGCATGAAGCGGTAGAGGATCCTTCCCTCCCAAGGAGTGTTTCCCCGGAGCCTATGAATGCCGAGGACCCTTTGTTCATTGTTTTCGCCGGCACCAACACCGGAAAGCCCAAAGCTCTTGTCCACACCCACGGCGGGTACCTCCTCTGGGCGGCAATGACGAGTCGGCTGATCTTTGACCTCAGGAAGGACGACATCTTCTGGTTCACCGGAAATCCGGGCAACCTAAGGGGGCACAGCCTCGGTGTTTACGGTCCTCTGAACAACGGCATATCATCCGTGCTTTTCGAAGGAAATCCCTATTACCCTGATTACGATAGATATTGGCGGATTGTGGAAAAGCTTAGGGTTGGCAAGTTTTGCACCGAACCAACCGATATACGCCTCTTGGCCTCGAAAGGACCGAAATACCCGGCCGGACATGATCTTTCCTCTCTGCAAATCCTGGGCAGTTCCGGGGAAACGCTGTCTCCCGATACCTGGTTGTGGTACTTCGAGAATGTGGGGGGAGGACGCTGCCCCGTCATGAACATATGGTGTCAGAGCGAAAGCGGTGGACCGATGATGGCACCGTTGCCGGGGGCGGGTGCGATTAAACCCGGATCCGTCTCTTTTCCCTTCTTCGGTGTGAAACCGGTTATCCTTGATTTAGATACGGGAGAAGAGACAAGATTCCCCAATCAGGAAGGCGCGTTCTTTATTGGACGTCCATGGCCGGGAATGGCAAGAACCGTATTCGACGATCATGAGAGTTACATAGAAACCTATTATTCGCCTTTTCAAGGGCTGTTCATCACCGGAGACGCAGCCAAGACGGACGAGGACGGTTACTACTGGATGACGGGCCGCGTGGACGACGTATTGAAGGTTGCCGGCCATCGCATCGGCGCCTGGGAAATCGAATCCCTGCTGGTGGGTCATGCAGGTGTGATTGAGGCGGCCGTGGTCGGATTTCCCCATCCGATTAAGGGCCGGGGACTCTACGCGTTCGTCACATTAAGCGCGGGGACAGACAAATCCGATGAGTTGGGCAATGAACTCAAGGAATTCTTGCGATCACGTATCGGGGTCATGGCGGTACCCGACGCCATACAATGGGCCGACGCTCTGCCCAAAACCCGCAGTGGAAAGATCTTGAGACGTCTGTTACAGAAGATCGCAGCGGGAGAAACGGACAATTTGGGCGACACGGGGACGGTCGCCAATCCCGCGACCCTTGATGCCCTGATACGGGATAGAATCGGTGACCCGGAGGGTTCCGGCTGAGATTCGCGTTCACCTACGGTACTCTCTTTCTCATGCGCGGTCTGTAGCGGCCAATGGTCTTCGCCCCCGCCGAGACCGGGCAGGGGACGCTCACCTCTAAAGATGGCGGGTTTGGAGGCCCGGGCTATCCCGCGTTCCGCGGGCCCGGGTTACACTCTTTAACGTGGTGCGCGCAGCCGGTTTCACTATCTGACGAGCAGGGGGATTCTCCCCGCGGAGTACAGGTCGTTCAAGGTCACGTATCCCGCCTGTTGAAGTTTGCTGACGAGGAACAGAAACAGGTAGGCGGTCTGAAGCGCGTCTTCCAGCGCGTCGTGCTGTTCAAACGTCGGCAAATCGTATGTCTTTGCCAGAAGGCCGAGGTTGAACGACATGTATGCGCTCACGTAACCACGCTCCGAGCGTCTCCTGTATTCATGATGGGCCTGTGCAAGTTTCATGGAATCCACGCAAGGATTACGTATTATCCCCCCCATGTGCTGCTTGAGCGCCCTATTCAGGAAATTCACGTCGAGTTGAACATAGTGGCCGAGCAACAGGGAGGAGCCAATGTACTTGACGAATTCGGGCAGCACCTCGTCCGGCCCGGGGGCATTCTTCAGTTGTTCCGGGGTAATCCGGTGTATCAGTGTGCTGTCCTTGGGAAGCGGCTTGGTCGGACACACGTAGGTAAAGAAGGTCTCGCCGGCAACGATTTTGAGACCTCTGATACGTACGGCGCCTATGGAGACAATCTCGTCGCGGCGTAGATTGAGTCCCGTGAGCTCCGTGTCGAAGCAGACAAATTCGTAGTCCTGAATATACTTATCTTGGTCCAAGGAATTGAAGTACTTTTCGTTTTCCTCGATGAGCCTGTGCTTGGGGCGCGAGGCGAGCCCCAACACCGACCAACGTTGTCTCCACTTCAGTAACCTGTCCAAGAAGAAATTAGATCGCACGGTTATTCGCTGACTTTGAACTCTGCCTTGATGTACGCCTGAACCCTCCCTATCACGGCAAATGCTTCCTTGAGAGTTTGTTTCTCAAGATCCGACAGGTCCGCAGGGTCGACAAAGTTGTTTGGAGTAAGGCCTGCTTCCATCATTCGCATCTGGTGTACCAGACGTAACTGCATTTGGAATTCATAGGCTTCGCTCGTTTCGGAGTAAAGATCCTTAGATATCTGATTGCCGTCGGCAAGGGCTTTGAGTCGTGCCAGGGTGTTGGTCTCCGAGATCCCGTGCCTCAAGGCCAGAAGACGTGCGAAATCCACAAACGGGGTGAGCCCCCGCGTCTTCATGTCCAGTTGATTCTTGTGGGCTCCGTCCTTTTCCACGATGAAATTTCGAAAAAATGACAGGGGGGGCTTGTTCTGCAGACAATCCTTTGCCAGGTGCATGAGGAATATGCCTTTTCTGGGCGCCGTGTCCGACAGATGCCGGCGTAACCGTTGGCCGAGCCTCACGTCGCCGTAACCGGGGCGAAAATCGAAAAACACCGTTGCGTGCATGACTTCATTGGGTTCGGGCGACCCCATCCAACGGTCGAAATACCCCTGCCATATGGAATAGGGTTTTCGCCATCTTGGATTCGACGCCATCATCTCCCCTTTGCAAAGCGGATAACCACAGGCTTCCAGGTGCTGAATGGCGCGGTTTCCAAAACGTCTGAAGTAGAGCTTTGAAGTCTTGACGGCTTCCCAGTCGTCCGGCGGAGTCTCGTAGATCAGCGCGTTGTCTTGATCGGTCTTGAAAGTCTGTTCCTTTCGACCTTCACTTCCCATCATGAGCCAGCAGAACGGTTGGGGCGCCGGCCCCATTTCCTCGTACAACAGCGTGAGCATTCGCTCCACAATATGGTCGTTGAGCACGGAGATCATGCGGGTGATATTGTTTGCTTTTGCGCCTTCTTCAATGAGCGTTCTGACTATGGTGGGCACCTTTTCGGAAAGCGAGTAGAGTCCTTCAATCCTTTTTTGCGCAAGGATCTCTCTGAACAGGTACAACGGAGACGTACCCTGATGGACCATGATGTCGTGAGCGGTTACCACGCCGATGATATCCTTCTGCCGCTCCACCGCAAGGTGGTGCACCTTGAGGTTCATCATTTGCAGGAGAGCGTCAAAACAGACTGCATGGGAAGAAATGGCGTGCACCGGAGAAGTCATGATCCGTTCCACCGGCGCTAAATAATCCAGGCCCTTTGCCACGACTTTGGACCTAATATCCTTGTCGGTGACAATTCCGACGATGCTTTCCCCGGAATCCCGTACGAGCAGGGATCCGATTCTGTGCTCGGACATTGCGGCGGCGGCTTTTTGGATCGTTTCTCCTCCTGAAATGGTCTGAAGAGGGCGTCTGACCACGTCGGCAATCTCGACACTAAACAGGTAGAATGCGTCCTGGGGCCTGGATCGAGCCTTCTGGCTTCTCAACTCGGAATAGGCCGTGCACACCACATCTTCGGAGAATCTTTGAAGGTAGTATTGAGCCACCCTGGGACTGCTCCTGACGAGATCGAGGAAGGCCTCTTTCTCCAGGAGGTAACAGAAGGTGTCCTCCACTGTCTCAACATTGAGGTTCGATCGGGATCCCCTGATGATTCCCAACGCACCGAAGTATCCACCTTCGCCTCGGAAGTCCTTGAGAGTGACCTCCATATTGTCGTCGGTTAGATACACCTTTACCCCGCCCCGATTGATCAGATACAGGTCGGTCACTTCAGATACGTCTTGCTGGAGTACAAGGGAGCCCTTGGCGAAGAAGTCTTGTCTACACTTTGCCGACAGATCTCGCAGCACATCCTCGTCCAATTCCTTGAACGGGAGAGTCTTCCGGAGAAACTGAATTACGGACTCCGGGTCTACTGAGTGAATATCACTATTCATGACCATGATGTCTCCTCGATCCCGGCGGCCCAAGCACGCTTGACGGCAGAGACACGGCCGATCTGCCCGGGCGCCGCCTCATCCTCTCTAGCTGGTGTGATCGAGTCATAGCGACCCACACGGTGAGCAGCGCGGCAACGAGGATTGGAAAACCTCGGCCGGCTCGAAGCCTTCATGGAATTGTCTCGGAAATGGTGCGGACGCCCCGCGGGACGCGGTGCGTAAGTCGGGGGGACACCCTCCACTTCTCCCAACTCTCCGTAGTTGACCCGAGCAGGCGTGCTCCACACAAGAGACAATATCAGCATAGCCGCTGGAAAATCCAAATGCAACAATAGTCGCTCCGGTAACGTAATCGTTCGGTTTCCCGGGAACTGAAGGCCGACTCCGCACCATGTCACCCTTGCCGTACGATGGAGCTGCGCCGTGGACGGTTCTCCATCGTACGTCTACAGTACGGAAGGAAAATCCTGCTTAATATGGGCGAGCATCCGATCGATCACAGAGAAGGATTCCTTGAGGGTCTTCCTCTCCAAATCGGATAACTCCACAGGATCAATGAAATTATCCGGATTGAGACCCGCTTCCACCATTTTCAGTTGATGAACGAGATTCAGCTGAATCTGAAACTCGTAGGCTTCTCTGGCATCGGCATAGAATTCCTCGGAAATATGCCCATCCGCAGCCGTTATTCGAAGCCGATCCAAGGTATTGGTTTCCTCGATCCCGTAACGCAGCGCCATCAGCCTGGCAAAATTAACAAACGGCGAGAGCCCTCTCGTCTTGAGATCCAGGCGGTTCTTGTGTTCTCCGTTTTTCTCCACGATGAAGTTTCTAAAGAATGACAGCGGCGGCCAGTTGAGGAGGCAGTCGGCGGCCAGATGATTGAGGAAGGCATGCTGTCGCTGAGCCCGATCGGTGACTTTGCGGCGAAGGGAATCGCCGAGGCCGTCGTCTCCATACACGGATCGGAAATCAAAGAAAATGGCCGCTATTGCAACATCCGTTGGTTCCGGCGACGCCATCCAATCATTGAAGTAATCCGTCCAAACCGAAAAGGGTCTACACCACCTGGAGTTGGACGCCATAAAATCACTCTTGCACCTGGGATAGCCGCACGCAACCAAATGTTCCACTGCAAGGCGCCCCAGCGTACGAAAATAATCTTCAGCTGCCTGTTTGAGATCGTTATCGGCCGAATCTCGGTAAACCAGCGCATTGTCTTGGTCGGTCCTGAAATTCTGTTCCTTCCGGCCGTCGCTCCCCAGAGTAAGCCAGCAGAAGGTAACCGGAGGCGTGCCCAGTTGGTCGATCAACAGATCCAGTATTCGATCCACTATACAATCGTTGAGCAGAGTGATCACGCGTGAAATGTTTCGCCCCCTTGCTCCTTCCTCGATCAGCGTACGCACCGCGGCCGGAACCTTTTCGGACAGAGCGTACAGACTTTCTATGTCACGCTCCGCGGCGATTTCACGAAACAGATAGAGGGGGAGAGCTCCCTGGTAGGCGATAATGTCATGCGCGGTAATGACGCCCAATATCTGCTTTTTGTGTTCCACCACCAAGTGTTCGTGCCGATCTCGAATGATTCTCAGCAGCGCCTCGAAACAGATTCTCCGGCCCGAAATAGTGCGCACCGGCGAGGCCATGATGCGTTCTACGGGAAGCCCATAGTCCATCCCCAAACCGACTACATTCCTCAGGTCTTTGTCGGTCACGATACCCGCAATGCCGCCTGCCGGATTCTCTACAAGAACCGACCCGATTCCCCTTCTTGCCATGAGTTCCGCCGCCTCCCGGATCGTTGCGGTCATTGCAATGATCTCCGGAGGGCTCTTGATCAGGGCCTGAATCTTCGTGTTGAAGAGATAAAGGGCCTCTTCCTTTCGAGCGCGTACCTTCTCGCTGCGGAGTTCACTATAGGCATCAACAATGAAATCCCCCGAGAAGCCCTGCAAAAAGAACTGCGCGACGCGGGGATTGCGCTTGACGAGGTCGAGGAAGGCCCGCTTTTCGAGCATGAAGCAGAACGTGTCTTCCACGGCTTCCACGGTGAGATCGGCCCTGTCGCCTCTCACTATGCTTAAGGCTCCTATGGCGGCCCCTTCCCCCCCGTAGTCCTTGAGTGTCGCAACCGTGTCGTCCGCTCGGAAATAGACTTTCACCCCCCCTTTTTGAATCAGGCAGAGATGGGTTACTTCCGTTATGTCCTGATGAAAGAGAATGCTTCCCTTGGGGAAGAAGTTAATCTGACAATGCCGTGAGAGATGCTCAAGTTCACCTGAATCCAGATCGCTGAACGGCAGATTGCCGCTCAGGAAATCCAGCAACACGCGGGGCGCGACCGAATACTCGTTTTCACCCATAACGCCTCCTCAGAATGGGCAACGACGGTTGCAGAAGGGTCGGGTTGGTGCGGGAGTACCTGATTCGGATCCACTGTATCATACTCGGGGCTCATCGGGGCATTCATGTCTTGTGTCAGGCCAAAGAACCGTGGAGACTTTCACGGTTAGTTGTAGTTTTCCCACAATCGTACTTGACATCCCGCGGGTTTCAGGTGAAATTATTGAAGGGGTGTTTATTCCATCCAGTGTAGAGTAGTCGCTTGAGCAAGAACCGTGCCTTCGTGTTGAGTCCATCCACTGCGAACCTCATTCGCAGAGATTCCGTTGCATCAGTGCTCGAGGGACTTGGGAATGGCGCATAAGTAGTAGGCCGCGAGTGGGCCTGTAGAGAGGTAAAACGCTTCAGGAATACCTCCAAAGGCCGCTCAGCCTGCCGACCGTTGGATGGAGGATCGGTCTAGGGCCGACCTCAGAGCCTTGAACCAGGAGGATGGCGGGCCATCGCCGCCGCGATGCACGCCGTTTTTCCGGTAGCGGAACAGAGATGGGTAAGAGCCCTCGAATCCTCACAACTCGCTTCTCATCAATAAATAACTCTCAGCCGTCGGTTGTGGCCGGCTTCGTTCGGGCTTTGCGGAAGTCGCCACTGTTCATAAGGTCGTTGCACAGCAGTTCATCCATTCGATCCCGTTCCGGCTATTACTCTCCGTAATGCCGGCGATTTCATCAGCTTGTCGTGTGCACTTGCTGCCATACGGAGTCGGTCATAGGTTCCGGTAGCGTGAAGATCATCCCTTGCCGGGGGCAAGAGGCGATTTTTGCGGCTTACGCTCCTACCGACCGGTTACGGTGCACCAAACTGATGTACATGGACTTGCATCAAACCCGGGCAGACAATGCTCGACGATGAACGCTTCAGAGTCTCAGGATTCAAGCAAACGAAAGGAGGGTTATTCAATGGAGAATGCTCCGAAGTGGTACGACGCTCACCTGGAGGATTATCAGAAGATTGCCCATGTCAAGAGCAAGCCCGAATACGAGGAGCTCTATCGAAGGTCCATTGAGGACGCGGACAACTACTGGGCCGAGCAAGCCAGAGACTATCTCACCTGGTACAAGGAATGGGATGCCGTCCTGGACTACGATTTCCACGAACCGAGGATCGAGTGGTTCAAGGGAGGCGTAATCAACGCGTCCTACAACTGTCTGGACCGGCATCTGGATAGACTTAAGAACCGGGTGGCGTACTACTGGGAGGGAGATGATCCGTCACAGTCAAAGATCATAACCTACCTAGACCTTTACCGGCAGGTCAACAAGTTCGCGGCGGTGCTTAAATCCAAGGGGGTGAAAAAGGGAGACCGGGTAATTATTTACATGCCCATGCTCGTCGAGCTGGCCGTCGCGATGTTGGCCTGTGCGAGGATCGGAGCCATCCACAGCGTCATCTATGGAGGCTTCAGCGCGGAGTCCATCGCCAGCCGCATCGAAGACTGTAGGGCCGAAATAGTAATCACCGTGGACGGCGGATACCGCGGAGGCAAGTTTCTCGATCTGAAAAAGAACGTTGACGACGCGCTTGAGCACAGCCCCGGCGTCAAGACGGTCATCGTGTTCGATCGATGCGGGCGCAACCCGGCGTTGAAGGAGGGCAAAGAGTTCTGGTGGCATGAACTGGTTGCGGATCCGTCTCTCCCGTCCTATGTGGAGCCCGAACCCATGGACGCGGAAGACCCGCTCTTCATTCTGTACACGAGCGGAAGCACGGGAAAGCCCAAGGGGGTGGTCCACACGCAGGCCGGGTATCTCCTCCACACCGCAATGACCACTAAACTGGTTTTCGACCTGAGGGAAGAAGAGACCTTCTGGTGCACCGCGGACATCGGCTGGATCACCGGGCACAGCTATATCGTCTACGGCCCCCTCATTAACGGTTACACCTCGGTCATGTTTGAGGGTGTTCCCAACTATCCGGGGTTTGATCGCTTCTGGGAGATCTGTGCCAAACACCGGGTAGACAAGTTCTACACCGCGCCGACCGTCATCCGTGCACTGGCCAAGGAGGGCGGCGAACATGTCGCCAAACACGACTTATCGTGCCTGAAGCTTCTCGGAACCGTCGGCGAACCAATCAACCCGGAAGCGTGGAGATGGTACTACCATCATGTCGGCAGGAATTGGTGCCCCATTGTAGACACCTGGTGGCAGACCGAGACAGGGGGGCAAATGATGACCCCGTTACCGGGAGTGGCTCCGATCAAGCCCGGTTCATGCTCCTTCCCGTTCTTTGGCATCGCCCCTGTGATTCTGGACCCGGAAACGGGTGAAGAAGTTAAGTTTGCGGGGCAGGAAGGAGCCCTTTTCATCACGAGACCTTGGCCCGGAATGGCACGGACCGTATATGGCGATCACGAACGTTTCAAAGAGACCTACTTCAGTAAACTGCCCGGAATGTACTTCACCGGCGACGGTGCGAAGAAGGATGAAGACGGGTACTACTGGATTACGGGACGTATCGACGACGTAATCAATGTCTCCGGCCATCGCCTGGGCACTGCCGAGGTCGAGTCCGCTCTGGTGCTCCACCCGCAGGTGGCGGAGGCAGCGGTCGTGGGCTTTCCCCATCCGATAAAGGGTCAAGGGATCTACGCGTTTGTCACCGTCAATACCGGCGCGAAAAAGACGGATGACTTGAAAAAGGAACTGGTCAAACAGGTTCGGACACAGATCGGACCCATCGCCTCACCGGATGCGCTCCAGTGGGCTGATGCCCTGCCAAAGACCAGAAGCGGTAAAATCCTCCGGCGTCTGCTCCAGAAGATAGCGGCGGGGAATGTGGACGAGTTGGGAGACACAACGACGATCGCGGATCCGACCATCATAGACCAGTTGGTACGGGATCGAGTTACCCTTTAACCATTACTTGCGGGAATCCGGATCGAAGGCTCGCCGGCACGGCCATCCCGTCGGCGACCGATTGATCGGACTCGGACCGAAATCCAAGGTTCGTCAGTGGATGGTTCCGCTACACGTATAGACGGAACTCGAATAACGTAATATAGTATCAGCACCCGAACGCTAGGTATTTGTCGGCTTGCATTGTGGGCCGACCGGGTGCTGATTTTTTTTTAAGGCCTTGGACTATGGCCGCTAAGGGCATATTCACCACCTTCATTGACAAACAAGGAGATAGGTTCGACCTGGGCCCGTACGCGCGCGAACATCGAGAAGCCCTCAGGGAAATGTACGACCATTTCACCCCCAAGGCCATAACCCAAGGGCTCCCACCCGCCAACGATCAAGCGCGCCATAAATGGATTGCGCATCTCATCGATTCGGGCGAGAACTTCCTCGCGTGGCTGGCCGGCAAGGTGGTGGGCCATTCCTGTTTGATTCTCGAAGATCAAGGGCACAACGGTGAGTATGTCATCTTTGTCGACCAGCCGTATCGGAATCGAGGACTGGGAACTGCGCTCACCCGGCTGACTATCCGGCGGGCCGAAGAAATGAAGCTGGAAGCCGTCTGGCTCACGGTGGAAGCTCTGAACTTCAAGGCAGTCAAACTGTATAGGAAAATCGGTTTTGTGTTCTGCGATACCGGCGAGCGGGAGCGGACTATGATCTTGAGGTTGTGAGTAATCTATGGCATTCAAAGTCGGCGTTGTGCGTGATGAGAGATACTTGTTGCACCAGCCGGGGCTCATGCATCCGGAACGTCCCGGTCGCCTTAAAGCGCTTTACCGAATGCTGGACAAGGATTTCGCCCGGGGAATTATCAACCTGGAACCGGAGTTCGCCACTCTGGAACAGCTTGAACTGGTTCACACGCCTGCGTACATTCGAAAAATACTTAGGACCGCGGAACGCGATTTCACGAACCTTGCTCCCGACACTCCAGTGGGTGCTCGATCGTACGTTGCAGCGTGGTTGGCTGTCGGTGGATGCATCAAAGGCCTTCAAGCACTCCTTTCAGGGAGATGTGATGCGTGTCTGGCAATGGTGCGGCCGCCCGGACATCACGCGCTTCCCGATCGCGCCGGCGGGTTTTGCATCTTCAACAACCTGGGAATTACTGCACGTTATGCGCTCGAGCGTCACCGGTTCAAGCGCATCCTGATCATCGACTGGGACGTTCATCACGGCAACGGCATCCAGGAGTTGTTCTACGAGACAAAGGAGGTTTTCTACCTTTCCACCCATTACATGGGTTGGTATCCCCACAGCGGCGACTGGGAAGAAACGGGCGTCGGCGACGGCCTCGGATACAACCTCAATATTCCAATCCCCAAAGACGTCACGGACGCCGATTTGACTTACCTCTATGCCAAAATATTGGGTCCACTTATGAGAAGATTCCGACCGGAACTCATTCTTGTGGCCGCGGGATTCGACGGACACCAGAGAGACCCCATCGGCAGAACACAACTCACCGAACGAGCGTACGGAAGGTTGACCGAGGTATTGCTCGAAACGCGCGATGCCGTTCGCTCTCCCCCCTTGCTCATGGCACTGGAAGGTGGTTATGATTTTGCAGCTTTGGCGGGATCCGTGAGAGAGGTCATCGAAGTCTTGATCCGGGGCGGCCGAAAAAGGCCGATCAAGCTTTCCTCGGCTCCCATCGGCAGGCGACTTGTGGAAAAAGCGTATGGCATACACGGAAAATATCGTGTATGGATCGACTGATACCAACAATCATGTTCGGAAAGGCACAGCGAAGCATGAAAGTCCTTGCCCGTCTTCAGACCCTCCGGGGCCTTGCCTCGGAGATGGGCGTACCAACAGCGCACGATGCGAAATATTTGGGAGGGCTGCGGAGCAGCGTAATTGTCGCCGAATGGTCGAATCCCCTCGCACTGCATCTCAGGCACCGAGATTCGCTTCAGCAATATGGTCTGCGAAGTCTCTCGGCAGCTCAATCAGTGTGCCCCTCCCCAAGCCCCCCCATACGCGGCAGGAGGCAACTCTGCTCCATTCAAGGGACTCTCATAGAAGGCGCCGGCAAAGAGGGTTCGTTATGATAAAGGCGACCGTACCTCCGGAAAACCCTGACGCCTCAATAGGGGACTACAATCGAACCTATCGGGACTTTTCCTGGAAGGAGATGGAGAAGGAATTTTTCCGGCACGAAAGCGGCGAGTTCAACATTGCTCACGAAGCAGTCGACAGATGGGTCTCACAAAGAGACAAACGTGACCGGACGGCTCTCGTCTTTGAGCGGGCCGGCTGTGTAAGTGAATACTCGTATCTCGAGCTGAGAGAGCATTCGAGTCGGTGGACCAATCTTCTCATCGAGCACGGATTTGCGGTCGGAGATCGTCTGTTCATATTCTTGCCGCCATGTCCTGAGATCTATTTTGTAATGCTGGCATGTGCGCGCTTGGGGGTCATCTTTTCTCCGGTTTACTCGACTCTGGGCTTTGATGAACTCGAAGTCAGGATTCAGAACGCGAAGCCGAGAGGTATCGTCACTCATCCGGATCTTGTGGAACACATCCCGGAGCACTGCAGGAATGCGGTCGAGTGGGCGTTTCTTACCGCGGGACCAAGACTGAACCTCTTTCCCGGGGAGATCGTAGTTCCGGAAGTATTGGATGATCTTCCCAAGAAGAGCCCGATCAGATGGCTGCGCGGCGGGACCCCCCTGTTCCTGATCTATACGTCCGGATCGACGGGACCGCCCAAGGGAGTTGTTCATGCCCACCAGGATATGCTGGGTTACCTCATGACTGCGAGGTACGTCTTGAACGTCTCGGAGGATTCCGTATTGTGGACCGACGGAGACCCGGGCTGGATTACGGGTACGGTTTACGGCGCCTTAGCCCCGTTGCTGTGCGGGGCCGTCACGGTCATCCAAGGCGACGGCTTTGCCGCGTCCACCTGGTATCGAACCCTTGAAAAGCACCGGGTCTCCGTCTGGTACACCACGCCGCGAACCATCACGAGGCTGATGGAGGCGGGAGACGATCTACCGGGCCGGTACGATTTCTCTTCGTTGCGCCATGTTGCCACTGTCGGAGAGACCCTGAGTCCGGAGCAGTTCTACTGGGCCAAGAATACGCTTGAACGTTCACCTCACGATACCTGGTGGATGACCGAAACGGGGATGATTTGCCTGGCCAACTTCGCTTCCATGAGCATCAAACCGGGGAGTATGGGACGGCCGGTCCCCGGAATCGAGGCCGCTGTGTTAGACGAGAAGGGCGAAACGCTTCCCCCGATGACCATGGGAGAACTGGCTCTCCGGCCGGGGTGGCCTTCCATGATGACCGGGATATGGCAGGACGCGCCTCGCTATCAGGCCTATTTCAAGTTTAGGGACTGGTTTCTTACGGGAGACATGGTCACGAAAGATGAGGACGGGTACTTCTATCACCAGGGTCGAAACGACGACCTCATAAAGGTCGGAGAAAAATTCGTCGGTCCGTACGAGATAGAACATATCCTTACCCTGCATCCTGCAGTGGCGGAGGCTGTAGTGATATCACTCGGGTGCGTTGCCGGAAAGGTTTGGGTGAAGGGCTACGTGACAATATGCGAAGGATTCAATCCTTCAGCCAGACTGAACCACGAAATCAAGGCCTTTGTGAAAGCCAACTTCAGCCCGGAACTTCCGCTCAAGGAGATCCAGTTCCTCGAGGAAATCCCCAAGACGAGATCCGGCAAGATGCTCCGTAGAGTTCTCAGAGCCCGTGAGCACGGCCTTCCCAGTGGAGATCCATCCCGGCTCAAGGAATGAGATGCTCCGCAAGGATACGAAGTCCGATTGCCATCAACACGAGTCCCCCAACGCGCTCGGCCCAGCAACCGATCAAACCTCCGGCACGTTTGCCCAACCTGGTTCCGATAAAGGCCATGACCAGCGCGCACAGACCGATTACGAGAGCCGGATGCCAAGCGGATATACCGAGCAGTCTCAGAGAGAATCCTACGGCCAGCGCATCGATGCTGGTGGCAACGGACAAGGCGACCAGGCTCCATCCACGTGACGGATCGTAATCCTCTGTCCTGGCCTCCGGATTTCGAGATTCATAGATCATTTTCCCGCCCATGAACGCGAGTAAGAAGAAAGCGATCCAGTGGCCTACTCCCGATACGAAGCCGGCGACTCCGTCCCCTACGCCTGCCCCCAGGATTGTCATGAGTGCCTGAAAGAGGCCGAAATGCCAAGCAAGCCGAAATGTGTGTCGAGCCGTGACCACGGAAAGGCCGGCGGCGACTGCGGCTGAAACGGCAAACGCGTCCATTGCCAGTGCCAAAGCAATGCCCAGGAGGGTTACACTATCCAAGATTGGGTCCAGTTCAATTATCTAAGAGGCGATTAACTGCCTGATGAAGTGTAGCAGTCCGTTCCGTCCTTCGTCAATCGTCGCCCATTCATGCGACTTGAACATTGGGTAAGACGGTTTGGAATGCTTGATCTTCTCGAGTTGGAGACTGCTGATTGCGCGATGAGGGTTCGTCGAACCGGAGATTGCCGGTCCGCACGTCAAACTATGCGGTATTCCGGTTCCCAGGCTCTGCCCGGCCGGAAACAAGTAAGTTCCCGGTGGGTAGTGGATATGCCGCTTCTGATAGGAAGCAGAGCCCGGGAACGAGGGAAGCCGTCCAAATCCCGGTCCGGAGGGCATCAATTTCTCATCTTCTTGCGAATCGTACCTGGGGCCTGCCTTTCCTGATCTTAACTTTGAGTATCTTGGTTTCGCCGGATTTGATTGTCACATTACCGATGGTTCTCTTGGACGGCTTCAGGTTGGCAACCAGCGGAAGTACGACAGAGTAAGAACCGGGGGCAAGCGTGATTTCCTCGCCGGGATTTACAGTGTAGACCGAATTCTCGCCACGGACTTCAACCTGTTCCAACGTACGTTTGTGGAGGACCTTCTTGTATCGCTCAAGAGTCATGTCCAAGTCATCGGGTCCAGCGACTTTGAGAAATGCTCCGCCCGTCTTTTTCACCAGCCTTACATAGCTGCGACGGCTCTTGCGGAACATGCGGAGGGCTATGACGTCGAGGGCAATCTTTCCATTGCCTTTGAACCGGTCGATCGCCCGTACCACTTCGCGCCCCTTGCATTTAGCGTCTCCGTTGGTCACCAGCAGGACCCTTGCAGCGAGCTTTCCCAATCCCCGCAGGTCCCGCTTCACCACAAAGGCCGCGGCGGCACAAGGGTTGTTCCAACCCTGAGGGTCTACGCGGTCCAGACTGGGCTTCAATTCCTTGAACGGCGAGCCGGCCCATCCATAGAGCATGTGGCTCAAACACGGACGCCCCCTACCCTTGTCCGTGGATTTCCTACAGAGAAAATCTCTCACGGCGATCTTGGAACCCGGCGTCATTATCTCAGGAAGCTTTCCCACCAAAGTCACTGCCGCCCGATTCCGGTTAGGGGCCCACGGTTTGGCCTTCTTCGCCATGGAGGCCGAGTCGTCCAGAATGACCATTATTCCCCATTTGGACAGCGACCCCGCGTAGCCGGCGATCTTCACCTTCAATGCCCCCGGCAGCCGAAAGCGCTCAGCGGTGGCAGCGTCGGAAGGCGCTGAATCCGGTTTCGTTGAGACGACCGCCTCACCCCTGTGGGAGTTAGGTTGGTGAACGCCCTTTGTCCTATCGCTCGTTTTCCTTGGTATCGGCGGAGGAGGCTTCACCGGATTTGCAGTATGCCGCTCTTTCCCTTTGGCCGTCCCCTGCACGTTCTTTGCACCGGACAGATCAAAGCTCTCGTCGCTCTCCATCGCAGGGTCGGCCGCGTGAGCCTCGTGTACGGCCGATGACGGCGAAATCGAGCGATCCCCTTCCTTCCCACCCGAGTCCTTTTCGGACGGCTTTCTCGTCATAATGGCCGGCTTGTCCGCACCGTCCTTTTCAGGAGGCTCGGATTCCTTCTTTGAGAGGCCTACGGAGCCCGCCTTGATCGTCGTTCGATTGCTGACTTCACCTTCTTGGGATTCCGCTTCAAACAGTTCCGGCGGACAAGCCTTTGCAGCATCAGGCGAATTGGTACCGCGTGATTCGTCAAAAGACGGAAACAACACCGAAGAGGGGTCTACGGGGCTTTTTCCCACTGCGGTCAACAGGTCGCTCGAAGAGATAAGATCCGTCACGGGCAGTCCCGTGAGCGCGGTTACCGGCTGTCCGCCGGCCTGATACGATTTGACCCACCCTATCGCGGGGTCCAACAATCCGGCGCGGTATGCTGCCGCTGCGGCTATTATGGGTACGAGGATGAGAAGAAGGCCCTTGAGGAACGGGCTCATACGACTACCGGCAGGAACTGCCGGCAAGGAGTTCGGCTCTTCGTCAATCCGCTTCGTATCGTCAACCTTCTTGTCGGTCATAAGGGCCCCCTTGGGGAGTCCGGGGTGGGCGATAAGCCGAATCCTGTTCCCTATACGGGTGGCGATCATTCATCTAGGGCGACGGTCTCCCGCCGCCTCGAGCGACCTACCCGGAAGCTTCAGACGGGCCGTCCTCGAGCGCTTCCCTATTTGGTCTTGCTCCGGATGGGGTTTACCTGGCTTCCCGTGTTACCACGAGAACCGGTGAGCTCTTACCTCACCGTTTCACCCTTACCTCCGGCCTGCCGGAGGCGGTTTGCTTTCTGTGGCACTTTCCTTGGGGTTACCCCCACCGGGAGTTACCCGGCATCCTGCCCTATGGAGTTCGGACTTTCCTCCCGCGCATTTTGCGCCGGCGATCGCCTTGCCCCCCCCAGACTGGTTGGGTTATATGATAACCTGGAGAAAAAATCAAGCATGGTGGTTTCAATAAAAAGGCCTTGAAATACTAATGATTGTGTTGTAGGATTGAATTACTTGGTGAGCTTTCCAACCGAAGGAACAGGTTTATGACGAAATATCCTGCCATTATCGCAACACTGGCGGCATCCGTGTGTCTCTGGACTGGAATCGGTGCCGCCGCTCGTCTGCCTGAAGGTCTGCCAAATCTGTTGAAGAACCATAATTTCAACATTTATCCCGCGCCGTGTCCGGCCAACAATATGGTCTTGAGGGATCTTGGCGGCGGAGTAGTAGACCTGAGCGCTCTGCGGGGCAAGGTTGTGATTCTGAACTTCTGGAAGATTGACTGCCAACCGTGCTCCGTAGAGAAGCCCATACTTGAGCGGCTCCACAGGAAATATGCGCGGAGAGGACTGGTAATAGTCGCAGTAAATCTTTTCGATGATCAAGGCAGAGTGAAGTCGTATGCGCGGCGCCACGGTTTCGGATATAGATTCTGCTGTGACCCTGAGAACCGTTTCACGGTTCGGAAGCAAAGCCTCGGCGGTGGAACGCCTTCAACGTTCATCGTGAACTCCAAATCCGAGGCCATTTACGAGGTTCCCGGCGTACCCACCACGTATCTCATCGACCGCACCGGTCAGGTCATCGGTAACGGCGTGGGCATGGTGAACTGGGAAGAAAGACCATTTGCAGCCCTTATCGAATCTCTACTTGGGCCTCAGCGTCAGCTGGCGGCTCAGAACAACGACGCTTTTTCGGATGTCGCCCGGCAAGGGCCTGTCACGAACCCGACCGTCCGCCAAGCCGGCCCCAGACGAATGAATGAGAAGCCGTCAAGCCCGGCGGAGCAGCAGATAGCGCCCTCCCCCTCCGCTTCCGGCAGGGCCGAGGATTTCCGGCTGCCGGGTGCCGGACCTACCGAAACTCCGTCGGCCTCGACGACGGCAAGTGAACCTACGCCGGCCCGCAAGGATCTCAGGACCAAGCAAGGCCGCTCCGACACTCGAGAGCCGCAGCGTACCCGGACCAAGCCAAATAGGAAAACGCATTCCGTCAAGAATTCCTTAACCCCACGGGTAACGTATGGAAAACCCAAACCTTATCGTCCCCCTACTCAGCCCCTAAGCAATCCGGATGCAGTTATGCCGGGTTCCAGGCATCTGGCTCAGGCAGCTACGAGCCCCATTCCTCCCAAGCCGTATGCGCCGCCCCGGACCGCCGCACCGACGCCCACTCCGCCTCCGGGACAAAACGTGAGGTCCGCCCTTCCCGCTGCGATGCCGTATACTCCACCAAATATCCCATCGGGTCAAAAGCCGTCTGCAAGGCCGGTTGTTCCCGACGAAAACGGGAACATTATGGCTAGGATACCTTCCCGCTACTCGACCCCTACGGTGAAGGAGGTCAAGTCTCCTCAGCAGACCGCACCGATCGGCTCACCGTACGCTCGTCCAAGAATGCCGGCAAATCCCATTGATTCTTTTATTCTCGACTCATTCGAAAGCGGAACCCCTCAGCGCCAAGCTCCGCCTCAGGCGCTTTATCCACGGTCTGAAGAAGGCGGAGCCGGAAGAGTGGATGCGGCCGCGGCCCCGTACCAGACTCGCCGTGAACAGAGCGAACCGGCATCGTCTCTCCTGGGGCAATTGGGCCGTGACGTCCAGAACCTCGGGGCCGGCATCAAACAGACGTTTTCCGGCTTTTGGCCCGGGAGGTGAACTTACTTGGTCGGTACGCCGGCTCCTTAAGCAGAAATGGTGCTTGTCGGCAGCCCCTTGCCGGTAATCTTCAGCCGAGAATTTCCACTTTGGTATTCAGGTCCAACTTCACCAGCACCGTTTGATTGAACATGTGAACCGAGAGGGCCAACTGCCTCTCCTTACGCCTTTTCACTATTGTGCCTTGCGTGCCTTCGAGCGGGCCGGAAAGGACGCGTACTTTCTTTCCCGGGACCAAGCCGGGTTCTACCAACAAATCGTTTCCCGCCTCAACAGCCTTTGCAACGGCCTGAAGCTCTTTGACGAACCTTTCCTGGTCATCGACCTCAACGATGCGCACAAGCTTTTTGCTTCCGTAGAGTAAATTGTGCTCCCTTTTCGGTAACGCAAAGCAAAGGTACCCGCGAAACAGCGGCTCCTCGGTAATCCTGAACCGTTTGAAATACCCCACACGCGACTTTTTTCGGTGGAGAGGCAGATAATAGGCGATATTGCGATTCAACAGGTAGCCGGCCACCAGTTTCTCGCAGTTGGGCTTTACATGAAGCACGCCCCAGTCCCCCAGATCCTCCTCCAGGGGTCTGTCATCGGGATACCTCACGGGTATGTCACCCATTTTTGTCATGATTTTCCTATTGAGCGGAGTCGTAGAAAATGGGCTCTCGCCGAAGCCCGTCCGTTTATTGCCATCCGTCAGTCCTGTCCTGTCCTGTCCTGTCCTGTCCTGTCCTGTGATCGCAAATTCCGTCGATGGACGTGATACTTTCTCTTAGAGTATTGGACATGTCCACATCACTGTCAACACCCTCGCCGGGTACCCATTGAGTCTGGCTGGGGCCGGCGTCGCGGCAACCATGTCATCGGGAGAAAGCAAATCCGGTTACGTATTTTCCCCTGTTCCCAATAACGGCGGCGCGAAACGCGAAATCTCCGGCCAAGAGGCTCCCCTGCGTACGAACGGCCGGATCGCGACTTTACCAAGGCATAGAACTATGGTAGATCAACGTGTAGAATCTACGGGCACTCATCGCCCATTCCGCGCGACACTCGCGAACAGGCCCGACCCCTTGGGCTCTATTCAGCACATTTCTACAAAAGGCTCCACACCCGGCGTTGGATGCAACGAGAAAAGGATTCGCCGACGAACTGGCCAAGAAAAGGCTCCATCAATTCGGTTGTCTCCGGAGGTCTGACGATGAGAAAGGGATACGCACTCGCAGTCGGTTTCTTGTTGCTGGTTTGCACGAGCTTCGCGCAGGCCGCGGATAAACCCGTTCGGATCGGGATCTCCCAGATAGTTGAGCACCCGGCGTTGGATGCAACGAGAAAAGGATTCGCCGACGAACTGGCCAAGAAGGGGTATGTGCAGGGTAAGAACGTCGAGTACGACTACAAGAACGCGCAGAACAACCGGCCGGTCTCCGGCCAAATTGCCCGGAAATTTATCGGTGACAAGGTCGATCTGATCTTGGCAATCTCGACTCCGTCTTTCCCAAGACGCAGCTGCGGCAACCAAGCAGATACCCATCCTCTTTGCAGCGGTGACGGATCCCGTGCTTGCCGGCCTAGTCAAGTCATTGAAGGCTCCCGGAGGAAACGTTTCCGGCACCATGGATAGGTCGCCGGTGTCCGCGCAGCTGGATCTGATTCTCCAAATCCTTCCCAATGTCAAGCGACTCGGCACGGTGTACAATTCGGGTGAAGCCAATTCCGTAGCATCCGTCAAGGATTTGCAGTCCGAGGCCGCCAAGCGGGGCATAGAGTTGGTCAAGGCTCCGGCGACTTCTTCCAGCACCGTCAGACCGGCGGCGGAAAGCTTGGTGGGAAAGGTGGACGCCATCCACATCCCTACGGACAACACGGTGGTACTTGCATTTGAGTCTGTTGTCAAAGTAGCTCAGGACAACAAGATCCCACTCTTTGCGGCCGATGTGGACTCGGTAGCCAGAGGAGCCATAGCGGCTTTGGCCGTGGATTACTACAAGCTGGGCCGCCAGACCGGTGCCATGGCTCACAAGGTATTGAAAAAGAAGGTTAAGATCTCGGAGCTACCGGTGGAATACCAGAAGGAACTCCAGTTGCATATCAATCCGGGACAAGCCGAGAAGATGGGCGTAAAATTGCCTGATTCGGTCCGGAACAGAGCCGCCAAAGTTATCCGATAGTGCATCCCGCTGAGGATGGAGGGGGAGACGATCTCCCCCTCCAAACCTCCCCCATCGTGATTCCGGGCGGTTGTGGCCGGCTCGGTGTACTGTTACCGGATAGTTTTGTTATGAGTTGGTACACATTCGTCGGGGCATTGGAGCAAGGATTCATCTTTGGGCTGATGGCCCTGGGAGTCTATTTGACCTTCCGCGTCCTGGACTTTCCCGATCTTACCGTGGACGGCAGCCTTCCCCTCGGGGCCGCAGTCTCCGCGACGATCATCTCCAACGGCGGAAATCCGTTCTTATCCGTCGGCGCCGCCTTTGCCGCCGGCGCGCTTGCCGGTGCGTTCACCGGCGTGATCAGCACGAAGCTTAGGATACTAAATCTTCTTGCAGGCATTCTCACCATGATCGCGCTCTATTCCATCAATATTCGAATCATGGGATCGCCCAATCTTACCCTGCTGAATCTGCCCGCCATATTCGACAGTTTTCAAGACCTGAGTATTCCATCGTTTATCGTTCCAATGACCGTGGCCTTGATGGTGTTGCTACTGGTCAAGATTGCCCTGGATTTGTTCCTTCACACGAATTTCGGATTGGCCCTGCGGGCGACCGGAGACAATCCAAGGATGGTGACGGCCCAAGGTGTGAACACCCACACTGCCATCATAGCCGGCGTGGCCCTCTCTAACGGCCTCGTGGCCCTTTCCGGTGCATTGCCGGCCCAAAGCCAGGGGAGTGCCGATGTGGGCATGGGGGTGGGAACCATCATTGCCGGACTGGCCTCGGTAATCATAGGAGAGGCGTTTATGGGGGAACGGTCCGTCTTTGTCGCCACGCTCGGGGGCATTCTGGGTTCGGTTCTCTACCGGCTGGCAATAGCCGCCGCGCTCAGTTTCAGATTCGGCGCGCTCAGCCTTACTCCGAGTGACCTGAACCTGATCACGGCCGTACTGGTCATTTTCGCGCTGACCTTTCCCCGGGTGAGGCAGCGGCTGAAGATATGAGCTTCCATGGCTTCGGGCCGGAAACAAGCCACAACGAATTATGAAAGTCCTCGGCAATGCCGGGCACCCACAGGGGGGTGCCCCTGATGGTTCGTGTACCGGGGGTTGGTAGGTGTATCCGGGCACACAGGATTGGTGTAGGGGCGGCCCCCTGTGGCCGCCCGCATGGTTCAACCCCTCAACACCAACGACGACCGACGGATACGGAATACGCACGCCGGCAAGGAAACATGCGGTCAAAGGATATTCATGGAGGGACCCGCAGGGGGCTGCCCCTACGGATCCGACCGCAGGGCCGACTCTATGCCCGCCGTCTCACAGGCGAAAAACGTGGCCCCCCTTGGAGGTCTTTCACATGAACATTCTTTGCTCGGAGGCCCCTTGATCTCGATAGAACACGTAACCAAAACATTCCACCCCGGCGAAGTGAACGAAGTCACCGCCATAGACGGTCTGTCGCTCCGTGTTCCGGAAGAGCAGTTCCTCACGATCATTGGGGGAAACGGTTCCGGCAAGTCGACGTTGCTCAACCTGGTTGCGGGTACCTACTTCCCGGACACCGGGAGAATCGTCGTATCGGATCGCGACCTCACTAGGGTTCCCGAACACAAGAGAGCCGGCTTGATCGGGCGAGTATTTCAGGATCCGCTCTCCGGGACATCCGCTGGGTTGTCAATTGAGGAAAACTTTGCACTCGCGGATCGCCGCGGCGCGTTCAGAGGTCTGAGTCCGGCTCTGGGAAGCCGACTGAGAAGCAAGATCCGCGAACGACTTGCCCTTCTGGACCTCGGATTGGAGGACCGGATCAAGGCCAAGGTCGGTCTGCTGTCCGGTGGTCAGCGACAGGCCATTACTATCCTGATGGCGGTCTTCCAACGGCCGACGATTCTCCTGCTGGACGAACACACCGCAGCGTTGGATCCCCGGGCATCGCGAAAGATTATGGAACTCACCCGGCAAATCGTGAGACGGGAGAAATTGACGACAATGATGATCACTCACAATTTGTCCCACGCTCTGGACAGTGAAGACAGGATCGTCATGATGAGCCGAGGAACCGTTGCGCGAGACCTGGGAAAGGACCTGGTGCGGACCTTACGAGTGAAAGACCTGCTCAACCTATTCTGGGAGACGCAGAGTAAAGAAGAGAGCATGTCGGAGTCGGCTTGATGCGGATGTGCAGCCAAAGGCGCTCTGTTGTCTCGTTCCCGGGCTCCTGCCTTGGAGTGCCTGTCTTCCGGGCTCTGCCCGGTCTTGGTAGGGGCCAACAGCATTCGCCCGCGGGCGACCGCCGGTCGCCGCTACGGACCGACGTAAAGTCATCATACCTGAAATTGGAGCGATGGGTCCGGCAGCCCGTCGGCTCGGCGGGCACGGCCCGCCCTACGGGATTCTCGGTGTCTATCGGACCCTGGTCTCAACCGGTCACCGACCTGCGCCGGCCGGACAGTGAAGCCCGGACCAAAGTGAAGCGCTACCGGCTCGGTGTTCGCTATCGTTTTCACACAACCGCATACTGCCTCTACGCTCCTCCCATCTCATCCCAGGGTCTTCTCACGAGCGCGACCGTGTTCTGCACGAGGCGACCGAACGTCGTCCAGGATGCGATCGATGCTCGCGGTAATATCCCCCAGTTCCTCGGAAAGCACCTCGGGCGGCTTCAGCCCCTGACCTTCGATTGAACGAAACCAGCTGCCGGTCTTGGTCACTGAAAGGTTCAGCGTACCAAGTTCTTCCCTTAATGCGGGCTTCTCTTCTTCACTTGCCGATGGAATCCGCCGGGCTACATCCACTGCGGTTCTCACGGCATCGGACAAACTCGCGAAGAGCTGCCCTGTCCGGGCTCCCGCTGCGACGGATGCAAGAGAATCCGATTGAAGGCGCTGCCGTACATCGAACACCGCTGCGGTGAGGTCCCTGAGGGTATTCCCGTCCCGATCTGAAAGACTGCTCATGACACGGGAATATTCGGATGACAGGCGGACGAGATCTTCTTCCGGCTCTCTCGGGACAACGGACACAAGCGGTGAACCGGTGCCGCCCCTGAGAAACGCCCATGCCGACGGTGCGGCCAGTCCGGCCAAAGCCAAAACAAACCCGGTGATCCCTCCCACAAGGATCGCGAGGAGCACAGCTGCCGAGGTCACGACCAGCCCGGGATTCCAGAGACTCTTCAACAGGCTTCGGCCGGTCTTGGCACGCACAAGCTTTGCCGGGACCTTCATATTCTTGAGCAAGTCGAGGATGCGAACAGCCGATTCCTCGTCGACGCCTTGCAGAAGAAGAGTTCGACCCGACTTGAGTCGAGCCTTGGCTTCAAGGGCATCAACCCCTGGAAACCAGGATCGGATACGCGACACAAGGTCGGCGCGAAGCTTCTCCGCAGGCACCTCTTCGATTTCAATTGCAAAGGAGCCTTCCGAGACGAACGAAGGTGAAAGTCTCCCGCACTCGGGGCAAAAAGGATGTGTTGCACCCGTGCTTGTTTCACACGTGGAACAGGACGCTGATGATGAAGCGGACATGTCGTTTATTCCAGCGTCTTGTCTTCCAAATCAAGCGCAATTGTCTCGAGCGGCTCCGTGATCTCCAATACCTGAGACAGCCTGCGGAGTTCCGCCAGCTCCTCCTGCGAGCTCTCGCCGTCCGCCTTGGCCAGCAAGATGCCGACTTTCATGAAAGTCTTCCTCAGAAACATCGTGTCCAAGCTGTACAACAACTCTTCTAGTGAAAAAGGTATGTTTGCCAGCTTATCTAATTCAAGATCGAGCTTCCCGTCCTTGAGGAATGACTTGATAAGATCCTCTTCTTGTTCGGTTATTCCATCGATCTGAGCGAGATAGTACAAACCATGAGCCATGGCTCGAACCTGGTCAGGTCTTAGCTCACTTGAGCCCTGACGTTGCATTAGCATGTCGACCCCCTGGAAGAATTCCCGATAGAGATGCAATCGGAGCCCTCGGACATTGAAGAATCATTAGGAGAAGTCCTTGCCAAGCTGGAGTTCCATTTGCGTGGCGCTCCTCCACCTGTCTCCGGGTTCTTTCTCCAGACATTTGAGAATCATCGAGTCAAGCCACGCGGGCAACTGATACCTGTGAACCCTGGGAGGTATGGGAAACTTGCGCAGGTGGGCAAAGCCGTACTCCTTCACGTCGGCGGCAGTGAAAGCGGACTGACCTGTAGCAAGCTTGTACATGATGGTTCCCAAGGCGTACATGTCGGCCAAGAATGGGTTCACGAATTTACTGTTCAGTACGAATGCCTCGGGTGCGAGGGCGGACAAGTCGCCCCCCGGCTCTTCCCACAGCCGGCGCTTGTAGTTCCTGACCTCTACAAAGGACTTCCAGACACCGCACCCCTCAAGCTTGACCACTCCCCCGGCACGGTCACAGAAGAACCGCGAGAGTCTCAAATTGAGGTGGGGTAAGCGCCGGATGACCCCGTCCGTACCTCTGTGCATGTGAGAATACCCCACTGCGTTCAGTATCTGGGGAAGGATGCTCATCAAGATGTCCTCGCTCAAGCCCTCGGGCTCTTGTTTTGCCAACATCTCAAACGTCATGGGCAGGTACTCGTAGATGATTGCCGACTCACCGCCCAACGTGCCCGACCCGAAAACGGTTAGTATGTTCCTGTCTCTCATGGCGGACTGGTAAGTAAGGATGCGGCTCACTACCTCCCCTAGGTCGGATTCGGGCAACAACCCGGGAAGAAACACCTTCACTGCAACCGGGGGGCAGCTTCTACCAATGGGATCCGCCTTGAACATCGCCGACTGAGCCCCCGCGGCGACTACCTCCGTGACTTCGAAGTCCTCAGCCGCCATATCCTCGGGGCTTTCGGGTAACAGAGATACTGCCTCCAAGGGCAGGCCCAGGAGATTCTCAAAGGCTTCCGGAACGGCCTCCGGTCGCTCGGGGGGAACATCAACAGGAGTAACGGAAACCACATCCGGCGATCGTTCCACCGAGGCTCCGGTGTCCGCCTGGTTCGGGGACGCTTCCGCCGGCTTGCCGTCATACCGGATGTCGGGTGGCGACGAAACGGTCTCATCAGAGTCACCGACAGTCTGAACCTCGGAGATCTCGTGACCGCACGCCGGGCAACGATTAAAAGGAGCCGGTTGGATGTGGCTGCACACGGGACAATGGTAGAGCGACTTCAGGAAGCTCTTCTCTTGTCGGGCCTCCATCTCCTGAATCTTGCGGTTTCTCCCGAAGTACTGATCCTTGCTGATATGTCCTTCCTGAATCAGCTTCTTGACAACCGCTATCATTTCCTTGGCGGTTATCCTGTGCCGTGCCAGCATTTCTCGATCGGGTATGCCGTCGCAATAGTCCTTGACAAATGCCTCAATATTCAGTGTTACGGCCATTCATTCCCCTGCAAAGTATAACACCTCCGAGGTGTGAGCCGAGACATCCATTGGTGTGCCGCTCGCCCTACGGGCCCGAACCGTCTCGTACTGCTCGGCACAAGAGACTATGCGGTTCAAGGTCCGGTTCCCGTTCAGAGCCTCCCGATGTGTATTCCCGGGTGGAGCGAGCCTGCGGACGAGGAAAAGGAGAACTCACGCCACACCGTTCATCTATTTCCGCCTGGTAGTGCTAGTGACCGCGAAGCTGGTGTTCCCACCAATCCAAGTCGGGATAAACCAGTCCGGCGGCGTCATTCGCATCGAGAATCTCCTCAATCCAAGCCAAAGACGTGTCCGGAGGCTGCCGATAAATAACGTCCCAGATGTTATCCCCGGCCATGCCGAGCAGAAGCACCGTAGCTACCGCCTCGGCGAAGT
This sequence comes from Desulfomonilaceae bacterium, assembly GCA_963675835.2. Lineage (GTDB taxonomy): Bacteria > Desulfobacterota > Desulfomonilia > Desulfomonilales > Desulfomonilaceae > JAVHLK01. The sequence goes on along the minus strand of CAXXIU010000021.1, from coordinate 1,215,261 downwards.
CCTCGGGTATGTCTCTGGGAATGTGAAGCCTGCGTTCCGTTTTCATCACGCTGCTCTACACCGGCGGAAACCGCTGATTGTCGATGGGAGGCCCGCATCGTGCCGGCAGACCGCCACATTCACCGTCGTACTGTTGCACCGAGGGACTCGCCTCCCTCATGCCCGTATTCTACGGGGACAATCCGCAGGGTACACGAGGAAGAGCACGGCAACTTCAACCATCTTCCAGGGGTTTCATAAGGAAGGACGCAATCGTGCCGACGATCCCCACGGCGAACCCTACCCAGAGTATCCACTTCAAGTAGGTGCAGATATTGTACCACGAATCGCACGGTACCGAAGTCCCTTGAATTATGGCGTTACTGATAAGACTTTCCATTCTTCACTCCTAACATGAAAACGAACCGTTATTCAGTACTCTGATACATACGCCCGGCCTACACTCTTCGAGATTGCATCGGGCTGCCGCCGTCGCAATGACGACCTCGACGCCGGCTTTACGAGGAGTCGAATCCCCCGTCCCGCGGGAATGCACTCTCACCGCATGAATCCTCTACCTTATACATGAAACCAACTTCCAAGGAACGAGACGGCTCGTCACGGATCGGATCAGTCCGCAGGACGTTTCATCTCTTTCTTGGGTGGAATCTGCGCCAATTTCCTCTCATCAACTATCACGGCAGTATAGGTGAAGACCTTCGCCGTTGGACTTCTCCAACCATGCCACCCCAAACCGGCTTTGTCCTTCGAGCAGTGCCCCAGGAACTCCTCCACCGTCCATCCGGTCTCGGTTGCTACTTGGGGAAGAAACGTTCCGCTCCTTCCCTTGTCTCGCACTACGATACCGTCACGGCCCAGGGTGATCTCTTCCAAAGGACGGGATACCATCTGCATTGGTGAAAGAACGGATACCTCGATGTCAAGCTCGGGAACTTCCGAAGAAACGATGGGATTGTTCATGAATCGGATGTCCTGCGTTGCCGAAGAAACCGCCATGTCGCGTACAGTCTTCCAGAGGGGGGAATCAGACGTAAAACGTCCGATGCAACCTCTCAGTCGGCCCTTGTTTTTCAAAGTAACGAAGCAGCCCGCCTTCACCTGCAAATCCGGATTGTCTGCAGGCACGGAGGGTACCTGATCACCGTCCACAGCGGCCTTCACTGCGGACCTGGCAATGGCGATCAGCTCTTTCCGTGCATCACTGGAGAAACTGATTCCCATCGGCGCCTTCTTTCTCCCGGGAGATGCCGGTGCATGCCCTGAGAAGACAACCGCACCATACCCCACTACTCGGTTCCGATCACCCGAAGTCATTCCCGAATTGGTGTAGTTCACGATCTTTGCGTCCTGGATCCCCAATGCCGAAGCCGCACGTTCCAAGCACAGCATTGCCTCCATGCCGCACATCGTGCAGGCCAGTCCTGCATATCCGGCATCCATTAGTTTGCGATTCGTCTCGGAGAGAGTCTCCGGCTTGAGCGAACTCACCGCGGCGAGGATCTCCCGGTCCACCTTTTCCGCGGTTTCCATTGTCGGATAGTGGGACAGATCGGAGGAGACCACCAGCAAGGTCTTGGGGTCCATCGCCGGTTCGGCAAGGGCTTTGCCCACAATCTCCTGATCTGCGGTGCTCGTGCTGTTTGTCAGAATGGGGACGATCTTAAACGGTTTGCCTTGAGAAGCAACAATAAGATAAGGGAGCAGCACCTCCAACGCATGCTCTTCGTCGTGGGCCGCGTCGTCGTATACGATGCGGTCGCTTTTTTCCACAATTGCCTTTACCGCCGCGTCGTCTACGTGTACGGGACCCAGCGGCGTTTCCCAAATACCGGCCGAACTCATGGCCGCCGCTTTGGTGCGAACTCTGTGGCTCGGTCCTATCAGGATAACGCGGTCATACACGAATGCCTCTCCCTCAATCTGTTTGAACGCAGCAGCCATCGTACCGCCACAATAGACATAGCCTGCATGGGGTACAAGGATTGCCCTGACGGGAAACGGGAGCCGGCGTTTCGATGCCGATTTCAGCGATTCGGTTACTGTTGCCTCAAGAGCCGACTTGCCGGAGGGGTAGAACATCCCCGCTACCGCAGGTTTCCTGATCCTTTCACGTCTCGAGATTTTGGAGGAGTCGATGCTCAACCCATCATTGAGGGCCACAAACAGGCACAATGCCGACACAACCGATGCCGCAACCGCGAGGGTGAATACTCTTCTCATGTCGACCTCTCCGATCACGCTCTCAAGGTAACCTTGCGCGAGAACATTGCACGCTTTGTCGACAATACCCGGTCAGGTTTATCTCTTACCGGCCGGATGAATCCAAAGGGAAGCAATCCCAGAACGAATAGGAAACGTCTCCTGCTCAACGGTACGGGCAGGAGCCCGAACACTCCGTCTCTGCCGTCCGCGGCACGAAGCCCCTTAGCCAAAGGGTAGCACAATCCCGATGAATGCGTCACGTCATGCCCGATCATTCTTTCCCCATATTCCCGGAACACGGTGGCCGCACTTTGGGCACCTTCCGTTCACGAGGTTATTTTCCAGGATAGAGAATCCTCTTCGTCTGATCAGAACAGCCCCATCGGATGGACAAAACGTATTCTCCGCATCCGTGCCGAGCACGTTACCAACGTACACGTAATGGAGTCCTATTTCAAGAGCCTCTTTTCTGGCCGTAAGAAGGAATTCCACCGGCGTGGGCGGAAGATTTCTGATCTTATACATCGGGTGGAACCTGCTGAAATGCAACGGTGTCCCCTCACCGAGATTCCTGAGAATCCATCCGCACATACGCTTGATGCGGTCAAGATCGTCGTTAAAAGTGGGAATGACAAGATTGGTGACTTCGAGCCACACCCCATGCTCCTTCATAGTCACCATGCCGTCGAGCACGGGTTTCAGGGTAGCTTGGCACATTTCACGGTAGAAGCTGTCGCTGAAGGCCTTCAAGTCCGTATTGGAGGCATCCGTGACCTTGCACAACATCTCAAGGGGCTCACGGTTTATGTATCCGGCAGTGACCGTGACATTGAGCAGACCTTTTGCACGAGCCAAGGTAGAAGTGTCCAGCGCGTACTCATAAAATATGACAGGGTCCGTATAGGTGTATGCAATGGCACGACAATGCTGTTCCAGAGCCGCTTTCACAACCTTCTCCGGGGGAAGGTCCAGGCTCCGGACGTCTTCCGGTCCCACTTGGGAAATCGTCCAGTTCTGACAATGTTTGCAGTGTAGATTGCAGCCCGCGGTTGCGAGGGACAGGATCCGCGTTCCCGGCATCACGTGGAAGAGAGGCTTCTTCTCGATGGGATCGATGTGTACGGCGCACGGCTTGCCGTACGTTACGGCGCGCAGTTCACCGTCGATGGCTATGCGTGCCCTGCAATCACCGCTCCGCCCATCGGGGATGCGGCACATCTTAGGGCAAAGTTCGCACAGAAACACGTCTGATTTAGCCATAACTCAATGCCCTGCGGCTTCACGGGCGGCTGAAGTACGCGACGCACCCTTTCGGAAATCCGGTGTGCCTTTGCGTGTCATCCCATCTATTACGTGTGCGAAGGAACTACGAAACACGTATTACTATAGGGTGCTATGCAAAGAGAATCAAGGATCCGTTAACCGCTCCCGTAACTCGCCGGATTTCGGCAGACATGCATCGTCCGCATGCTCACGGCTTGTCATCCGGGAACGAACCACCCTCTTACGTCCTTCCCGTCGGCATCCTTTCCTTGGAATGGTACCATTCGCTTCAATAAGTCGGCTATGATTCGTGCCTGCTCACATTCAAAGTCATCACAGGTATACCCCTGTTTGCACGGCCCGCAAATCCGTGCGTCAATCCATTCCGCCAATTGCTTGACATCCATTTTCCAAATCCTCTCTATCGTGTTCAGCCGTACGATCGATTCCTTAGTACATGGTTGCGTAAGTAGGGTCACGTATTGGGTTCCGTCTTCCCGGCGGAGGCCGGGATCCAGTCTTCTTTTCCCTGCCCCCGGCCTTCGCCGGGGAGGCGGCGGGCACAGCCCGCCCTAGGATCCGACAGGACAGCCCCGCAAAACACGGTACTGCCATTCTTGGACAAGCATGTTGCTTGTGCCGCCAGTGCCTAAAATACGCAACCGTACTAGCGCTACAGAGCACTTACTGTGTCTCAGTATAATCATCGGATTTCCCGATGACTGTCCGGACGTGACCCTCACCCGCCAAAAATGCTATCCTGTAACCTCTTCACGTGAAGCGCGGAGATTCGCACCCATGGCGTGGATGTTTCTCTTATTCGGCCTGACTTCGTTGACCGGCCAGATATTGTTGCTGAGGGAAGTGCTGGTGATTTTTCACGGCACGGAGCTCTCTCTCGGGATCTTCTTCGCAACATGGCTCACCGGAATCGGCATTGGAGCGTCGGTGGGAGCTCGGATCGCGAAATCCCGACGGGGCGACTGTCTCCGATTATTCCTCCACAGCCTATCGGCACTCGGCTTTTCACTACCGTTACAAATCATTCTAATCCGTTTTGCACCACGCATCTTTGGAGTTTCTCCTGCGGAACTGGCTCCCCTTCACGGCATCCTGGCCGTGGTTCCCGTTGCGACGTTTTCCACATCTTTCCTGACGGGTTTCCTGTTCCCGCTGGGATGCCAAGCAATCGAACGGACGGGGGGGCGCATCATAGGTCGAATGTACGCGGTGGAGGCATCCGGCGGACTGGTCGGCGGACTCCTCTTCACCTTTGTCCTGGCACGTCGGCTGACGCCTCTGCATACAGCGGCGGCTCTCGCACTCCTCCTGTCCATGGGGATATTAATATTCGGTCACCGCAAGAATGTCCGAGGAGCCGTTCTCTCCGCCGGCGCTCTCGCACTTTCCGGAGCGGTCCTCTTTTCTCCCCTGGGCGGGATCTTGACGGACTGCACGACGGGCATCAGATGGGAGGCGCTCCATCCCGGGCTGACCCTGCTCACATCACGTCCGACTCCATATCAGCAGGTTGAAATCGCGGAACTTGGAAATCAACGCTCCCTCTTTGGCAACGGCAAGATTGTTGCCTCTTTTCCCGACCCGCACACGGCCAATCGAATGACGGCACTCGTCCTGGCCCAAAACCCGGAGGCCAAGAAACTGCTCCTTATCGGCGGTGGAATCGGAAGTCTTGTGAAGGCTTTCCTGCAGTACCCCATTGGCCGATTGGACGTGGTGGAACCTGACCCGTGGGCTTTACGGATTGCGATGACCCATATGACGCGCGATGAGTTGCAGGCTCTCGGGGACAGCCGCGTACACGTCATCATAGGTGACGGCCGCTTCTACGTTAACCGTCTCAAGGAAAGCCGATACGACGCGGTCGTATGCCTGGTTCCGGACCCGGTGTCGTCCTTCTGGAACCGCTACTACACGGAAGAGTTCTTTCAGGCCGTATCAAAGGCGCTGGCACCAAGAGGTGTCTTTGTCATTGGCGTAACCTCCTCGGAGAATTTCTGGGGCACGGAGGTCGCGTCCTACGCAGGTTCGGTTTACCACACGCTCAAAGAGGTTTTCCCCCAGGTCTTGGGTAGTCCCGGGGATGAGACCCTGTTTTTTGCTTCCAACACCCCCGATGCCGTGAGCTTGAACCCCCGTGTGCTCAAAGCCCGGTACGAGACCATGGGAACGACCGTGTTCGACCCCGTGGCTTTCAGAACCCTCTTGCCCCCGGAGCGGACCCGTTTTGTGGCAAGAGAGTTGGAGCGCTCGCCGGTCCTGACGAACACGGACTTTGCTCCGTTGTCCACTTCCCTGGCCATGATTCTCTGGGGCCGATTTTCAGGGTCTACGTATGTGGAGATCCTGAATACGATTAGACGGGCCGGCATCAAGCTTTATCTCATACCTTTTGCAGTCTTCTTCCTCGCCAGGGTCTGCTTTCGCGTCAGGTGGGGCCCCAGATCCGGATCTGAAACAAGGTTTCAGGCCCTGCTCGCCATGGCGACCGTGGGCGGTGCGGCCATGGGCATTCAGATCGTCCTCATCTATTCATACCAAAGTCTTTTCGGCTATGTTTTTGAGCGGATAGGTCTGATAGCGGCTACGTTTATGGCGGGCCTCACGGTCGGCGCACTCGGCGCGGGTGAGATCTTGTTACGAATTCATCGCAAGCAGGCAGCCATTGTTGGCACACTTGTCGTGTTCGCCTTGTTCTGCCTTGCGTGTCCATTGCTGCTCAAGGGGGCTGCAGGCATGCAGCCGTGGCTCGTCGAGTTCGCGGTGTTCGTGCTGATTATCGTATCCGGTCTGCTCACCGGGGCCGCGTTCCCGCTCGTCGCATCTCGGCACCTGGAGGCCGGCGGCGGCTCCGGAGAATCATCAGGCTGGACCGATGCGTTGGATCATTTTGGTGCTGCATTCGGTGCCCTCATCACCGGGACGCTCCTCGTTCCTTTGCTGGGAACCGACAAGGCCGTGACGGTCCTCGCCCTGGCCTTGAGCATTCCTGCGGCTCTGATGCTCCTGGAGTCGCCCGTCTCCAAAATCGATCATGTTCTTGCACAATTCCCTTCGCGCAAGATAATCTCGTTTCCTTACCTGAGACTGTCATGGCTGCTGGTATTCGCCGTTGTTTCCGCCTTTGCCTGGCATCTCTGGGTTGGCCCGCCCGGCAGTCCCCCGGTGGTGCGATTTCCCGACCGCACGCTCAAGGCGGTTTCAGGATCGGAGCGCTTCGAGTTCAACCCGACCCCGTTTCCTCATTATAAAGGGATCACCCCGGGGCAACGGGATTTCACGGTGAGTCTCAGCACGATTCCAACCGCCGGAGAAATCCGCGGGTACGGCGGACCGATCAACCTACTCCTCTCCGTATCGAATCGGGGGATAATCCGGGGCGCGGCCGTGGTCGAATCTCGTGAGACTCCCTCTTACATCAAAGGCATTGAGAAGTGGTTGGAACGGTTCAAGGGACTGGCAATACTGGACCCGCTTGAACAAAAAGTCGACGCGGTGTCCGGAGCTACTATTACCTCCAAGGCCGTGACCCGGATCATCGCCAAAACGGGGCGACAAATCGGGGCACCGCTTCTCGGTTTGCACGTTCCCAAGTCGTCTTCGGAAGCACCGCTTCTCGGTTGGAAAAGCATCGCGGACCCGCGCCTCTGGGCCGTAATCTTTCTCATGGCTTTCTTCGTCTTTGCTTTCTATTCGAGATCGCGCCGAACCAGGCTGTTATGCCTTGTTCTGTCAATGGTCATTCTGGGTTTTTGCCTGAACGCGCCGTTCACTTCGTTGGATGCGGCGACTCTCCTAAGTGGAGAAATCCCTGCGCAGGGCACGCTCTGGAGAAACGTTCTCCTGTCTGCAATTGTCCTCATTTCATTGCTCTGGGGGCAAGCGTTCTGTGGATTCCTCTGTCCTTTCGGAGCCCTGCAGGAATTCTTGTCGGTCGGTAGCTTGAGGCTACAGGCCTCCCCAGGTCTGGAAAGAGCCGGCCGCTACGTGAAGTATATTGTCTTGGCCGTGCTGCTCTGCGTCTTTCTGCTCACCAACGACACGATTTGGTTCAGCTTCAGTCCGCTGCAGCACTTCTTCGGAAGCTACGGGTTGAACTTCCTTTTTGGACGGATGGACGCGTGGGTCCTGGCACTCTGCATTGTTGTTCTTGCCGCATCCGTAGTCTATTTTCGGTTTTGGTGCAGGTACCTCTGCCCGGCCGGCGCGTTCCTCGCTCTCACCAACAAGATCACGTTACTCAGGAAACGATCGCCCAAACCCGTTCCCGGACATTGTGACCTCGGCGTAAACCGTCCCGGGGACGTAGATTGCATCCGCTGTCACCGATGTCTGTACAAGTACGGTGATTCATAGCCGCCCTCACCCCCGCCCCTCTCCCAGAGGCGAGGGGGCCGGCGGAATCGGCGCCGTAAGAAATTCAGGGACCAAATACCCGACCCCATGGTGGAACAATCATGAAAGCATTCCCGGCCGATCAGGTTCAACAACGGCATCGAGATCTTCTGCTTGTCGGGCTGATCCTCGTCTGCATCACGCTCTCGGTATGCGGGATTCATTCCGATCTCGTGAATCGCGAGTTCGTAACGATTCCAGGAGGGGCGCGCTCAGTGGATGCCGCAACAATCAGGAAGCAGATTCTCGATGGAAGCCTCTCTCCTCGAAAAGCCCTGTATTACCGTAAGGTTCCACGGTGAACAGATCGACGGGGGACGATTTTCCCCCGACTTTTCCTTCCCTTCTCTCTCCCGGATTACCTATCGGCTTGACCGCTGGTGACGGTTATTTCCTTCGAAATTATCTTGTACTTGGTCGGAAGCATGGATCTGAGGCTATTAATATATTAAAATAGTTTTGAGCAGATTCCCCGTTCCCGTTGGTGTCGACGGAAGTCGCGCTTGCCGCCGATGTACCAAAGGGATGAATCATGTCCCCTTGCATGATCGAAGGGGACGACAAAAAACCTGAGAAAGGAGAGGTACATGGGAAAGAGAATGCTCACCGTGTTGTGCGTGGGAGTTCTGGCCGCGTTTGCCATGGGGCTGTCGCAAGTCCTTGGCGCTGTCTCAGACCAGACGCTTCCGTCGAAATCGGACAAGAGTTGTCTGAAATGCCACGAGTACGACAAACAAGACAACATCTTAGCCGGAAAGCTCAAGAACGTATCCAGGAAAGCCAAGACCATAGCGTTGGAGATAGGCAAGGACCTGGAGGTGGTTCATTACGACGACGCCACGAAACTCGAGAACGCGCCGACCTTCAAGAAAATCCCTATGGGTGAGTCCGTCAGGATCCTCTACTTCAAGAAGGACGGAAAGGCCTACGCCAAGGAAGTGGTAGTCAAGAAGGGGATAGAGGTACCTAAAGACGAGCTTATCTCGGCCGAAGAGTTGGCAAAACTGGTCGCTCAAGGCCCCGAAAAGGGGAAATACGCACTCCTCGACAGCCGGCCGGGTACAAATTACGACCAGGGGCATATCCCCACGGCCAAGAAGATGCCCTTCTTCATGTTCGACAAGCTCAAGGACAAGGTGCTTCCGAAAGACAAGTCCGTTCTTCAGGTCTACTACTGCGGGGGATTCACCTGAGTGCTCAGCCCGTTAGCCGCCAGGAAGGCGGAAAAGCTGGGCTACCAAAACGTGCGAGTTTTTCATGCAGGTATGCCCGCTTGGAAGAAGGCAGGCAATTTGGTCGTCTCCGAAACGGCCGGTCTCAAAAGGCTTAACGAACTGGACGCATCCTACATACTCATCGATCTTCGGCCGACCGGCGAAATTGAGAAGGGGCACATTCCCAAGGCCGTAGCCGCACCGAACGCCGATGTTGCTTCGCTGAAAGACCAATTCCCCAAATACAAAAAGGCCGACATAATCCTTTACAACCGGAATGGCGACTTGAAATCGGCTGCAAAGGCCTTCAAGGAGATCACGGGGTGGGGCTACAAGATGGTGAGCATCCTATCCGGCGGACTGGATGCGTGGCAAAAGGCCGGTAACAAGCTCACCGCGGGACCGGCTGAATCCAAGATCGCGTATGTACGGAAGCTCCTGCCGGGTGAGCTGGATGTTGAAGAATTCAAGGCGTTGGTCTTGAAGCCCGGTGGCGACGCTCTTATTCTCGACGTCCGCAACACGAAGGAGACCGCCGAAGGCACACTCCCCAATGCAAAGGCGATTCCCCTTGAGGAACTCGAGATACGCTTGTCGGATCTCCCGAAAGACAAAACGATCATGATCCACTGCAGCACCGGGGTCCGAGCAGAGATGGCTCACAACGTACTCAAGAAGGCGGGGTTGAGGTCCAAGTATGTGAATGCCAAGGTGAAGTTCGACAAAGAGAAGAAAGGTGAGTACACAATCACCGACTGATCCGGATTCAAAGCTTACCATGAGCAGTAAGGGGGGGGGAGACTCGTCTCCCCTCGCTCCCCTTGTCTCGCCTTGTAAAACCCCCGTCGAGATGATATTTTTTTCCGAGAGATTTCACCGTGATTTGCGAAGATTAAGATAAGACGGCACGTGTGCTTGACGCCGCCGTAAACCATGAATGCCGAAAAGGGGATCGAACGATGGGTATCTGGGATTTCGTCAAGAGCGAACTGATAGATGTCATAGAATGGTTCGATGACACGGGGGACACACTGGTATGGCGCTTCCCGGACCAGGACCACGAGATCAAGAACGGAGCCAAACTGACGGTCAGAGAAGGACAAGCTGCGGTCTTCGTAAATGAGGGGCAGGTGGCCGACGTGTTCAAACCGGGACTCTACAGCCTCACGACCCAGAACCTCCCCGTGTTGACTACGTTGCGATCCTGGAAATACGGATTCGAATCCCCGTTCAAGGCTGAAGTTTACTTCATGAGCACGCGAAATTTTCTCGACCTCAAGTGGGGCACCCAAAATCCGATCATGATGAGAGACGAGGATTTCGGAGTCGTCCGCCTCCGGGCTTTCGGAACGTACGGTATCAGAGTTGTCGAGCCGGCGGCTTTTATGAAGGAAGTTGTGGGGACCGACGGGTGCTTCACCACGGATGAGATTGAGGGCCAATTGAGAAGCATGATGGTCTCGGCCTTTACTCACATGCTTGGAGAGGCCAAAATCGCTGCGCTCGACCTGGCGGCCAACTACAGGACCATCGGCGACAAAGCACGAGCCGACATGGAGGGGGATTTCCAGAGGTACGGCCTGTCATTAACGAGATTCATCATAGAAAACATCTCCGTGCCTCCGGAAGTGGAGAAGATGATGGACCTACGATCCCAAATGGGGATCGTAGGCGACATGGGTCGGTACACACAATTCCAGACCGCTCAGGCTATTCCGGAAGCCGCCAAATCGGGCGGCGCGGGAGAATTCATGGGTATGGGTGCCGGTATTGCCATGGGACAGAGGATGGCGGGAGCTATGGCGTCAAGCCTCACTCAGCCGCCTGCGGAACAGCATTCGCAGCCGGCCCCGCCGCCGACTCACGGTTCGTCTCCGGAATCTCCACACGTCGGCACGGCAGCCGCCGGGGCCTTTTGTTCCCAGTGTGGAAAACCCACACCGTCAGGAGCACGATTTTGCCCCGAGTGCGGAGCACCCCAGCAAACGGCCTGTCCTCAATGCGGTAAACCGGTCGACCGGGGTGCCCGTTTCTGCCGAGAGTGCGGAACCAAGTTGCAGTAGACCGGCGGAATGCCGGTTCTGCCCTACTCCGCCTTCCGAATTATGTACGCGTTTCCATAAGTTCGGTCACACATTTTCGTCTCGCTGCCATGTTGGGTGCCGGCAAGAAGAATATCCGGGCACGGAGGCCCGGAGCAGCTGAACCGTAGGGGCAGGCCCCTGGAACCCACAGGGGGGTGCCCCTACAAATCAGGATCGTGGGACGGGCCTCCGTGCCCGTCATCTTCAAGGGCGGGCGTCCCGCGGGATTTCAACCCATGGAAACGATGATCAACAATAAATAGCCCCTTCGGGGCATTGGCCGGCAGTCACCTCGAGGTGATCTGCCAATTGCCGGCCTATTCCTACGGTGTCCGGCAAAAAGATATGGGACATGTTCAGAATCGGAGCCCCGGAACGACGCGGACCTCTGCAGTTCGGACAAGTGTTCCGGCGGCCGTCGTACAGGTGACCGGCACCGGTATTGTTCAGAGCCCCTTTGGTATGGCCTCCACGTCGCATTGATCGCCGAAGTTTTCAGCGACCTCTTCCTGGAGTGCCTTTAGATGTGACTCATCCTCGACTTCCACTACGAGTTCGCCGTCGTCGAAACATTTCAAGCGGCCGTGCCGTTCGAACACCTCAACGGCTTTTCTTGGGTCGACGGTAATCCACCCTTTCATCCGCCTCACAATCTCTGAACCGGAAAAACCTCGCTCGATCGTAAGGTCTATCTCTCTTTTCTTTCCCTGCCATCCGATCACTGCAGGCTTCACGAGTATCGGCATCACGGGGTCATGCATTGCGGCGCATCGGAACCAGACTTTGGCTCGTATCATGACGAATCCTTATCCTCCTACACAAGAGCTTACTTTCTGGGGAGATTTGCTTATGACTAGTCATACATTATTTGGATCATCTTTATCAACGGATATCGGCATCACACAAAAATCACTTTCCAAATCAATGGAACTGTGCTATAGATTAGTGAATTAAATAATGAATTTAATAAGAGAAAAGCTCTTGACAAACCTATCCTACATGAAAAAACCAGGACGGATGACATCACAAAGGGGCCTTGGGTCGAGTCTTACCGTGATAGTGATCATGCTGAGTGCCCTTGCGTTCTTTTGGCCCGCAACGCCCTCCATTGCCAAGAGCGTAGCTTCAAAGCATAAGAAGATTTCCAAGAGTTACCACAAGAAGAAGGTTTACAAGAAGCGCAAGGCGCGCAAAGCCCCCACGACGAAGCATGCACGATCTCGCCATGGCGTTGAAGCCAAGGCCGTCTACTGCGTAGACGTGAAGAATAAGAAGATCCTTTTGGCACGCAACGCGGATAAGAGCTTGCCGATTGCAAGCTTGACGAAACTGGTCACGGCGTTGGTTACGCTGGATCGTATGCCTCTTGGCCGGAAGGTGAAGGTCCCCGAGAACATTAACCGGGTTCCGAAGTCCGTAGTGGGGCTGAAAGCGGGTGATCGCGTTACGGTAAGAGACCTCCTTCATGGTTTGCTCATCCGATCTGGCAATGACTGCGCGGAGACCCTTGCGTGCTCCTATCCCGGCGGCAGGACTGCTTTCATTAGGGCGATGAATCGGAAGGTACGTCAACTGGGTGCCAAACGAACGGTATTCTACACGCCAAGCGGACTGGACAGCAAGGTAGCCGGGACGACAAAAGGTAAGAAGTCCGTCCGGGTACGTTCAAATGTGTCGACCGCTCGAGAAATGGCTCTCATAGCCCGGATAGCGTTTTCCAACAAAACGATCAGATCCATTTCCCGCAAGAAATCGCATGTCATTGCAAGCAACAAGCGGAAACACGGATATCGTGTAAGCACTACAAACAAGCTCTTACGAACCAACCTTCCCGTGGTCGGGGGAAAGACGGGTTATACGAACCGCGCCGGCCATTGCCTTGCATCCGCCTTCACTCCGGGCAGGAAGGTTCTCCTCATCGTGGTCTTGGGCAGTCCGGATCATTTCCGTGATACACGCCTGGTGTATCGAAAAGCCTTGAAGAAGGCGAAGGCCTACGAAAGAGCGAGATCTCGACGAGCCGCCAAGCCGTACGTTCGGAACCCCAGGCTCGCGTTTCACCGCAGATAAGACCGCCACATGGGAACCAACGCTGCTCCGAGTTAAACGCGTTGCCGTCGGCAACATGCTTCGCTTCGCAACGGGGGGGGGCGGATTCACTCCTTGGGGAGTTCAAACAGAAAATTTACGGATTTACCGGGATCGGACTCGCACCAGATTCGCCCCCCATGACCGTCAATGATTCGGCGGATATTGTAGAGCCCCAGACCGGTGCCCCGTTTGTCGCGAGTGGTCTCGTCCGGCACTCGATAAAACTTGTGAAATATCATTTCCACCTGGTCATGAGGGACACCGGGGCCCTCGTTCCACACGTTGAAGAGGTATCCGTCCCCTTTGTCCAGCACGCCATAGGCGATCTTCCCGTCCTCGTACCGATACTTCAACGCATTCCCGAATAGATTTCGATAAACAATTTCCAGCAGAGAGCGATTACCCATGAGACGTACGCCGCCGACCCCGCCCATGCTTTCGTCATAGCTTTGAAACGAATCGGGATACCGTTCCTTGATACCTATCATGGCAGGAAGTATCACATCTTTGTAGAAGTCGTCGATCATCTCTTTGCGCACTTGAAACTCGCCATGCTCCAACTCCGCCATGACGAGAAAATCCTTGCTCATTGCTTCGAGAAACTTCGCGTGATGATAAACGATCTCGAGTTTTCCCTTGCGGTCCGGGTCGGTCTCCGACCTCAACAACCGGCGGATGAAACCGGCAATCACGATGAGCGAATTCTTGGTCTCGTGACTGATGAAGTGTATGGTCTCGCGGTAGTTCCGATTGAGCAACTCCAGTTCACGTCTGATGGCATTGTCCCGCCCGACGTCCTTGCTCACGCCTACGGTTCCCAAAATTTCCCCTTCGGGATCCTTCAGGAGCGACAGTGTCAGAGAAATCTCTAGAAGCTGCCCTGATTTCGCGCGCAAGCAGGTTTTGTAATTCCGAACCCCTCCCGTACTCCTCACTTCTTCCATAATCTGTTCACGTTCGGCCCCATCCTCCCAAAGGATGGACACCGGCCGACCATAGAGTTCCTCGACGGAATACCCGAGAGTCTTCACCGCGGCCGGATTAAACTCAACAATATTGCTGTCCAGGTCGGTGGTTATGATCATGTCGTCGGAGGATCTCAGAATGCCTTCCAGGTGGCCGGTTTCCTTGGCAAGCGCCGCGGTTCGGCTCCACATCTCTTCACTGAGGTTCCTTGCGAGCTTTCTGTATCGTTCCTCGGACCGGCGGAGCATGGCCTCAAGATCGGAAACCGCAACCTGCCTCCCAATCAAATCTGCGGTTTCCTGGAGAAAATATTCGTCTTCAGGGAAGACCGTGTCTCGGTCCGACAAGTTCACGACAAGCTTCCCTCGTGTTTCACCTTCCGCCTGGAATTCCTGAGCCGAGAGTGCTCCCTTCACTTCCGTAGGAGGAGATCCGTAGACCTCGCTCCCCATCTCCACCCAGCATATGGAATGAGTGGGATCGGAAAGCGAGTCTTTCACGTGCTTCAAGACCTGGGTCATCCGTTCGTGAAACGGCCCGGCCGCCATGAGATCGCGGCTGATGCGAAGCAGTCCGGAAAGCTTCGTCAGGAGCCGCGGCATCATGTCCTGGTTCGTCGCTCTCAGATCCAGGCAAGCGTCTTCATCGGAGAAGTATCGGACAGTCTCGAGGATGGCTCCCGACTCACCGATTTCACCGAAAAAACGGAGATTGACGCAGCATGTGCGTCCCTGCCTCACCGTGCCCTGATCGCAAGCAACCTCACGTTTTCCGGATGCCAACTCTTCGAAAGGACAGAAGGGGCAGATCCGGTCCAGGCCGGCAAGAACCTCGTGACAAGGTCCCTCGCTCCCGGAACCTATCATCGTCTCCATTCGAGCGTTTGTTGATGCGACCCTCCTGTCGGGCAGAATGAGAGCGGCGGGATCGGGATAGCTCTCCAGGAAACTCTCTACAGAGACCCGGATCGATTCCGCGTTGGGTGTACGTGTCTGTTGCATGTGCGTCTGACTCATGTGCCATCTCTGATAGGCGTGTCCCACCGGGACGGTCGAGTGGGCCCAGAGGATGTATGTTAAGAGGTTATTCCCCCGATTCGGTCTGCGGCCGGCGTCTCCATGGTAAACGGCCTCACGGAATCCGACAGATCTACGAATATCTCAAACCCTCATTATCTCAGTTTGTAAGGGAAGTCAATGGGGTCGGCTTGAACCATGCCACGATTACATGAGATTCGCGCGTCTTCTTTTTTCAAAATGCACACAATCTTCATCTTATAGGTATACGGGTCTTCTCTTGCGGTATTGCCTCGGGGCCGGTTTGGTCTCACGTTATTGTGCCGGCGCGCATCGCTGAATACCCTGGTTTCGGTGACCGCGTACGTCGACGTAGCCGGCGATGAAACGTTTCCACAAGAACCGAGACCCTTCCGATCGGGGGATGCCAATACCCCGAACTATCGGAATGTCCGGTTTGGAGGGGATGTGATGCACCGCTGAGGAATGGCATCGCTATTCACTATAGTGAATTCTTTTTTTTCGTCACTCTCTCGATGTTTTTCTGATATTATCATCCCGGCTTGAAAGAACTTCATCGTGTCAACGGCTCCCGAACCTAGCCGTTCACTATGGAGATCGAAGTTTTCCAACGACCTCACCTCACCCGACGCAGGTCATTTTTCCCTTGACCTGCCCGGACTCTTCAGCATAATGGACGGTCTATTCCATTTGCCGCAAGAATGAGCTAGGGCCGTTGCTCCTTTCGCTACACCATTTCGTGAAGTTGGCGATTATCACTGCGTGGAGAAACAGGCAATGAATGTTAACGAAGTTCTGAACATGTTGTATGGAATACTCCATACTACGGGTATTTACTCCATCGGATGGAAGATGGTCGTGATGTGGACCATCGGGGGTGTCTTCCTTTACCTGGCCATTGTCAAACAGTTTGAACCATTGCTCTTGCTGCCCATCGGATTTGGTATCTTTATCGTAAATTTTCCGTTGGTTCCCCTCATGGGATTCACTCCCGAGGGTCGTCCCGAGCTGTTACAGGCGTTTTACCGCTACGGACTCGAATGGGAGATCATACCATGCGTTATCTTCCTAGGACTGGGAGCAATGACGGATTTCGGTCCGTTGATCGCGAACCCGAAAGTACTGCTGATAGGCGCGGGCGCGCAGCTTGGAGTGTTCATAACGTTTACCGGCACCGTGCTTGCCGGCTTCACGTTGAGGGAAGCTGCGTCCGTGAGCATCATCGGGGGTGCTGACGGTCCCACGACCATCTACCTCACTCAGCATTTGGCACCCCAACTGCTGGGAGCGAATGCGCTTGCGGCGTACTCGTACATGGCCATGGTACCGCTTATTCAACCGCCCATCATGAAGCTGCTCACGTCGCCTGAAGAGAGAAAGATACGCATGAAACAATTGAGGCCGGTTTCTCAGACCGAGAAAATCCTCTACCCGATTGTGACGTGTGGAATCATCGCCATATTGGTTCCGGCCGTAATCCCTCTCATGGGCATGTTCATGCTGGGCAACTTGATGAAAGAGAGCGGAGTCGTAGGGCGTCTCACAGAAACTGCCCAAGGCTCTTTGATGAACATTGTCACCATATTCCTCGGCGTCTCGGTCGGGGCTACCATGGCCGCAGACAAATTCCTCAGCGCCAAGCCGCTCTTCATCTTCGGTTTGGGCCTGGTCGATTTTGCGGTGTGCACCTTCGGAGGCATACTGACGGTCAAGATCATGAATATGTTTCTCAAGGACAAGATCAACCCATTGATCGGCTCTGCAGGCGTTTCAGCCGTTCCCATGGCCGCCCGGGTTTCTCAGGTGGTCGGCATGAAGTTTGACAAGACGAATCACTTACTCATGCATGCCATGGGCCCGAATCTGGCCGGCGTCATTGGCTCTGCGGCCGCGGCGGGTATGTTCATCGCCATGTTTGACTAACTGTGTTCGGAGCCCCTCCTTTCAATGAAGAAGGCGGTGGGGGTTGGAGTAAAAAGATGAGAAAATACGTGATGTTCATCATCCTGGTGATTGTCGCTTTGCCTGCGTCAATCTCATGGGGAGAGGATTTCTTGGGCGCTCCCGTGATTTCCGGGGGAAAAACGGTCGTTTCACAGAAGGACCGATTGGAAAAGCTTCTTGATATGGGCTATCAGGACGCCGTGAAATACTATCAGGAAGCCTTGAAGGGTCAGGAAGACGTCAAGTTCTGGGATAGGACTACTGAGACCTATATCGAGGACCACAGCAATCGGCCCTGGCATTCAATCACCATATCCAAGGAGCCTGAGGGGACAAAGGTCGTCCTCCTCCAGGACAACTGGACATGGATTATCGGCACGTTGATCCTCAGGTTCATTGCCGTGTTCGTCGTTTTGCTCGTGCTTTACGTTGCCATGTGCCTATCCGGGGCCGTCTTATCAAGAATAGCAGCGGCCGCAGAAGCCAAGAAATAATTGGTCCCTTGCGTCCGGGCACTTACAAAGGGGACGGCGAAATGCCGCCCCCTCGTCTCGTCCTTCGTTGAAGTAACCCATGAGCGGACCGGCTTTTCAAGGCAGATCCGCCAATTCGTTACATCTTCCCGTAGACGACCGACCTCAATTAGCGATCAGAGGAACCGCCGCCTGAACCCCGACCTCTTGTCAAGTCTCTTGATGCCTTCTTCACGAGCCGCGTTGACTGCGTCGACGTATTCCGGGCGGGTCACCGAACGTCCGATCTCGGGGTAATCCAATGCTCTGCCACAGGGCCTGTACTGATCCATGACGTTGACGTACGTATTCGGTGAGACTTCCCGAGCCAAGAATCGCATATTCTCTTTCGTGCCTGCCAAGTCATTCGGCATTACCAAGTGACGAACAAGAAGCCCCCTGACGGCAATTCCCTCTTCATTGATCTGTAAGTCGCCGACCTGCCGGTGCATTTCTTTGATTGCCGCCCGTACCACCCGTGGATAGTCCTCTGCCTTCATGAGCCTCTCGCTGACGGCCGGATCTGCGAACTTCAAGTCAGGCATGTAGATATCCACCACGCCGTCCAGCAATTCGAGAGTCTCCAACGAATCATAACCGCCGCAGTTGTAGACCAAAGGGATTACCAAGCCCCTGTCTGCAGCCCATTCCACGGCGGCAAGTATTTGGGGTACGAGATGCGAAGGGGTGACCGTGTTCACGTTGTGGCATCCGATGCGCTGAATGCCGAGCATGAGCTTTCCGAGAGCGGGAGTGTCCAGCACTTCACCGTCCATCATATGGCTGATTTCGTAGTTCTGGCAGAAGACACATTTGAGATTGCACGAAGAGAAGAAGATCGTTCCGGAGCCGTTGTGTCCCACCAGACAGTCTTCCTCGCCGAAGTGCGGGTTCGCTGAATCGACCGCCGCCTTGTCTCCCATGCCGCAATAACCGGTTTCTCCCGCCAACCTATTGACACCGCAGTTTCGCGGGCACAGATCGCAATTCTCGAGCTTCTTCCATGCCTGAACGACCTTGTCACGTAGGTGCCCCGACTTCATGGCGTGCAGGTATGCCGGTTCGAACATCGAGAAATCTCCTCTTGGGAACGAAATTGAAGATGACCCTGGTCGTCTACAGCGGGGAAACCCGCCCCATCCCGCGTTCCGACGGAAAGGTGTGACTCCATACAGTCTTTCGTAGGCTGGATCTCCGTGCCCGGACATCTTTCTCTTCAAGTAGCCGGAATGGTGACACGGGAAAATGCGTGCCCGTACTGCTGCTCTTCTTAAGTGCGGTCGCGCAATTCCCGCACTTGTTCGACCGTCCCGCGTCTCGTGGAATTGCCCGTAATCCGGCGAAACACCGCCAATGCGGGGTCGAGGGGGGCCGGCCCCCTGTAGCGAATGGTTTTTCGCCCGCGGGCGACCGCCGGTCGCCCCTACCCAAAGCGGGGCAGAGACCGGGAATCATACGTCTTCCCCGGGATGACCGAGACTGGAGGCACTCCCGCCTCACCCAAAGCTTGGACCGCATCCGGTTCCCTCAGGAAACTACTTGTATTGGACCGACTGCAGGCAAAGTCCTCGAGCGGGAGCCGTAGGCCCGGCCATGGACCGATCTTGGGATTCCAACACTGCGAGGAAAACGGCCGGGCTCATTCTGCCTTTCCCCACGTCGACGAGCGTCCCAACGATCGATCTTACCATGTATCTCAAGAATCCCGTTCCCGTAATGGTGAATGAGAGCAGGCTCGGCCCGGGGAAGTCCACGCGCGCCTCAATGATCTCCCGGACAGTGGAAGAAGTGCCGTCGGTAGGAGACCCAAAGGCTGCAAAATCATGGCTTCCCAACAAGTGCCTTGCCGCTTCCGCCATCAGGGAGGCATTCAAGGAGAATGGTACGTGCCAAGTATAGAGCCTTTGTAAGGGTGACCGTAAAGGGTGATTCATGATGCTGTAAACATACGTCTTGCATTTAGCGGAATGGCGGGCATGAAAATCTTCCGATACCGCTCTTCCAGGCGGCGCATTGCGATATCCGAGGGGAGAAGGGCATTGCAGGCCTTTTGAAGCTTCTCGGAGCCATGACGCCATTGGGCGACGAAGTGGGCCGTCTGGCCCTTCGCGTGAACCCCCGCGTCTGTGCGACCCGCTCCGTGGACCCGGGTAGGAGTTCCCAATATTCTCGCCAGCACGGTCTCGATCTCCCCTTGCACCGTGGGCAAGGCCTTCTGAAGCTGCCACCCATGGTAAGCCGTGCCGTCATACTCCAAGATGGCTCTGTATTTTGGCATACGATACTAACTCAATATTCCGTTACCTGAATAAGGTACTGCATTACGGAACGAATTTACTACCGTACTTATGAGATCGTCTACCGAGGTCCCGGGAAAGGATCCGTCACGATCTGTTTCCATTGTCGGCCGCCAGATCCAGGAAATATCCGTGTAGGCGGTCATCGCGGGTGAGTTCGGGATGGAATGAAGTAGCCATAAGCCGCCCCTGCCGTACGGCTACGATGCGTCCATCCTTGACACGGCTGAGCACCTCCAGGTCAGGTCCCACCGCCGCTACCACGGGAGCACGAATGAACACCCCATGAAAGGGTCCGCCGACAAGGCCGGCGATGTCGAGGTCCTCCTCGAAACTGTCAACCTGGCGGCCGAACGCATTCCGCTCAACCACCATATCCAGGATGCCGAGAAGCGGCTGGTCCATGCCCACGTCTCGCGCCATGAAGACCAGACCTCCGCAGGTCCCCCACATGGCCATGGTTCCCGACAAATCCTTTATGGGTTGTTGCAGGCCATAGTCGCGGGCCAGCTTCCCAATGGTCGTACTCTCGCCTCCCGGCATAATGAGGCCGTCCAGGCCTTCCAAATCCTTGGGAAGGCGAACCTCCCGATTATCTACCCCGAGGCGTTTGAGGACAACGCAGTGCTCCTCAAAATCACCTTGAAGCGCGAGAACTCCGATTCTCATCTTCACTTTACCACCCGCGAGACGCCAGTCTGGCATTCTCCGGTAATTCCGTGACACCGATACCCACCATGGGTTCCCCGAGCCCCTCGCTGACTTCCGCGAGGATCTTGGGATCGTTGAAGTGGGTCACGGCCCTCACGATAGCCTTGCCCCGAGCCGCGGGATTCCCGCTCTTGAATATACCGGAGCCGACGAACACTCCGTCCACCCCCAGTTGCATCATCAAAGCGGCGTCGGCCGGAGTCGCAACTCCACCTGCAGCGAAGTTGACCACCGGAAGTCTGCCTTTTTCGGCAGTTTCCTTGACGAGTTCATACGGTGCGCCGATGGATTTGGAATAAGCCATGAGTTCATCGGATCTCATGGTGGTGAGTCGCCCGATTTCCCCCATTACGGCCCTGGCATGCCTGACGGCCTCGACTACGTCACCGGTACCGGCTTCGCCTTTTGTCCGAATCATTGCAGCGCCCTCGCCTATCCTTCGGAGGGCCTCTCCCAGATCCCGACATCCGCAAACAAACGGTACCGTGAAGTCATGTTTTTCGATATGATTCTGTTCGTCTGCCGGCGTGAGTACTTCACTTTCGTCTATATAGTCGACGCCGATGGCCTGGAGAATCTGAGCTTCCACAAAATGGCCTATTCTGCATTTGGCCATAACCGGAATCGTGACGGCATCCATTATTTCACGGATTAGGCCGGGATCGCTCATCCGGGCCACTCCGCCATCCGCCCGAATGTCCGCGGGAACTCGTTCGAGTGCCATCACCGCGCACGCGCCGGCTTCTTCGGCTATCCGGGCGTGCTCCGGCGTCACAACATCCATAATCACTCCGCCCTTGAGCATCTGGGCGTGGCCACGTTTTACGGTTTCAGTTCCTATTTCCATCTGCTGTCTCCCGCCTTTGAATCCTGCGAAGGCATCTTGCCCTTTCAGAGCGACCTTCGTAGTACATTATACCACCTCGGCCCTTGATACCAACCATAATGCCTGCCTAGGCACAACGAAGCTCCAAGGTCGTCAACCGAGGCAACACTCCATGACTTAACCCCGGGAATGGGGACGAAAAGGGCCACTCCGAACATGCCTCGGGTGTTCATCCGGTTACCGACTACGCAACCAAATATTCTTACATGATCGAGTTCCCTTCAGTCAAGAAGTTACAGAAGAAGATGATTTAAGAACTTGTCCGTTCACACAAAACATCTTATTATCACAACCATAATCGCGGAGGTTTCACACATGAATGTCGAGATCCCGAAGAACGGGCCGGCCGAAGAAATGAAGCCGTCAACGGAAGTCTGTCTGAGCTGGGCATCCGATAAGCTCTCAGGCTTTCAATTGCTGTTGCAGCAAGGCTTTGTCATTGAAACTACGCTCGGCAGCACCATCAGAGGCGTCTTGTGCGATCAGTTGGGCGTGGAACATGACTACCTGGACAATCGAATAAACACCATCTTTCTGGACGGTAAGCCCGTGGACGACGTCGACAAGGCTACTGTGGCCAATGGATCGACGCTTGCGCTGTCTGCATCCATGCCGGGCCTGGTTGGAGCGGCAATGCGCAAAGGGGGCTTGATTGCACGCTTCAGGGGTGCGATCACCCACACGGGTGAAGATTCCCCGGTCGAGAGCGGACAAGGGGTGATCATCCTCAAGCTCTACAACTTGGTTGTGGGCGAACTCGGACCGATATTCCTCAGGTCCGGCATTATCCTCAAAGACCAAGACGTGCATGCATTTCTTGAGAACAGATCTGCGAACTTCTGGACCGGCTGCAAGAAAGCGCAAGTGAACGGCGAGGAAGTCGATCCGGGAAGTCTGCAAGATGAGGAATGGAGCCGCACCACGGGATGGGTCAAGTTGAGAGTGGTTGCATCCGCGTGATCGTTACCGCAAGAATGCCCATGCCCCCACACAAACCAGTCGACTCGCTGAAGCCCGCTGTGGGTTATGGAGCGGCGCGCCTCCCACGCCAAGAGCGCTTACGAATTGTCTGACGGACCGATGCTCGGTAGGGAGCATGAATGCAGGCATGGGTCGATACTCTAGCTGTCCGATATCACTTCGGATGCGTGGAGTCGAGATCTTCGAGGAATGGCGCTCCCGGCCCCTGTACTTGACGAAAGCCCGTTCAGGAGTGTATAATCAGCGGATTGTCCTTGTGGCTTCATGCGCGACGCCGCTAACCGCGAGAGTGTCTGAAGCACAAGGGAGTTACCATTAAATCGAACGGGGAATTTTCCCTGATGTCAGATCTTTTCGACAAGTGTTATTCCTTCACCCGTGATGAAGAAGCCAAGGCCATGGGCATGTACCCCTACTTTCAGGCCATCCAAAAATTGGACGGCCCCCATGTCGTGGTCAACGGACGTGACATGATCATGGTGGGTTCCAACAACTATCTTGGACTTACCACTCATCCCAAGGTGAAGGCAGCTGCCCTGAAAGCGTTGCAAGATTACGGCACGAGTTGTTCCGGTTCAAGGTTCCTGAACGGCACCCTGGAGATGCACGAAGAACTGGAAGCCACACTGGCCGCCTTCGTCGGGAAGGAAGCGGCTCAGGTCTTCTCAACGGGCTTTCTGACCAACCAGGGCGTTATTGCTCCCCTTATGGGCAGAAGCGATACCGTGGTCATTGATAGACTCGTCCATGCCAGTATTCTGGAGGGAGTGCGTCTTTCGTTCGGCAAGGTGAGAAGATTCAAGCACAACGATGTGGAATCGCTCCGGAAGAATCTGGAAGCATCGAGTGACTCACCGGGAATCCTGGTGATTGTTGACGGTGTCTACAGCATGGAGGGCAATCTGGCCGTGCTTCCGGAAATAGTGGAAGTGTCCAAGGAATTCGGGGCACGCGTGATGGTTGACGATGCTCACGGGATAGGAGTGATGGGTCCCGGCGGCAGGGGCACCCTGGAGCATTTCGGCCTTACGGACTCAGTAGATCTGGTGATGGGGACGTTCAGCAAGTCTCTTGCGTCTCTGGGCGGTTTTATTGCAGGTGAGGCAAAGGTTATTTCGTACATAAAGCATCACTCGAGGGCCCTTATCTTTTCCGCGGCCATGCCCCCGTCCGCCATAGCCGCAGTCCAGGCGGCACTGGAAGTTATTAGGACAGAGCCTGAGATACGCGAGCAACTCTGGGAAAATACGCGTTTCCTCTTGCGCAGCGTGAAGGAACTCGGTTTTGAAACGGGGCCGACGGAAACCCCGATCGTGCCCCTTATCGTGGGTGATGACTTCACGGCGGCACTCCTGTGGAGACGACTCTTCGAGGAAGGACTTTTTACGAATTGTGTCATCTCGCCGGGAGTAATGCCCGGGCAGCAACGAATTAGGATGTGCCTGATGGCTACCCATGATCAGGAAGACTTGGAGAGAGTCGTTGAGGTCGTCGGCCGCGTCGGTCGTGAAATTGGCGTAATACAGTGATGGAGCATCAAAATGACTGAATCCAAGGTGGTGCACAAAAGGAGCGGTGGATACGTGCCGGTGGTAGGGGCGGTCGTGGCCTGTCTCGTACTGGCGGCTGCCGTATGCTACGTAACGTTGGCACCATTCCAGATAGACGCGGCTTATGCCGTGGCGGAAAACGGTCAGACCCCGGCGGATTCGGCCGTAGGGTCAGCGTCCGGGGAGCCGGGTACGGAAGAGCCTCCAGCAACTCGGGTACAACGTCTGGAAAAGGTTCTCGCGTCGATTGAGACGCGGATGCATCAGTTGGAGAAAATTCTCCCGTCAATCAAGACAACCGGAGAGATGGCCGAGGAACGCTCTTTCGACAACAAGCTCATGTCGCGGGAACTCATCAGATACGTCAAGGTCATGGTGATCGTTTTGATTCTGATAGCCATAGGATTTCCGCTGATAATATGGTTGCTTAGTCGCAGGCGCATCTTGGGACTTTCCGGCCTTTCCACGGAGGTCGCGGCCACCGTCGTACTGGTGGAGGAACGTCAAGCCAAGCTCGCAAACATCTTGAAAGATATTCAAGGAGAGATCGACTACCTCCACACCATGTCGGTGCCCGACCTCAAGGATCTGATTCAACAGGCAGAGAACTATCTGAAACAGAATGAGAAAGACCTGGAAAAGGCGGGTATCGCCCAAGACAAGGCACGGGGCCGTTGATTAAGGTGGTGTCGAGGTGATCGGAAGACCGGCTCCACCGGAGGCTCTTGTTACCCTGATTCTACAGACTGTTCTGGCGGTTCGGTCACGTATTCATCCCCTCGTTCCCATTATGGCCTCCTGAAGCGAGAAATCTCCGGGCACGGAGCTACGAAAGACTTTCACTAAGCTCAATCTTGAACCTGGGGTGGGCGTCCCGCCGTCTCCCCGGCGTAGGCCGGGGTCCAGAAAAACAAGACTGGTTCCCGGCCTACGCCGGGAAGACTGAACCCAATTCGTGACCGTATTAATGCTACGGTGTGCTACGGCATAATTACGACCGGCGTGCCCACCGGTACCAGCGAGAACAGTTCCTCTATCTCAAAGTTCCACATGGCAATACACCCATCCGTCCAGTTGTGGGGTTTGGGATAGAGAAGCGCCACCCACCGCCTCGCGTTTTCCTCAGTAGGGTAGCCGTGAATTCCGACCCAGCCGCCGAGTTTCGTGTTCCATGGAGGCTTCCTGCCATCCCTCGCGGAGTTGACGATGCTGTCGCGTTTATCCAGGGATATGAGCCCCTGTTCAAAGGCCTTCCGTGCATCCTGCTCGCCCGGGTAACTCAATCCCAAGAAGCGATGGAATTGGCTCTTCGTGCTCTTGTAACAAATGTAATATGTACCCTCGGGAGTCTTCTTGTCGCCCGTCACTGTCTTCGGCCCGTCAGGGTCCAGCCCCAAGCACACCCGATACGTTTTTAGTCGCGCCCCGTTCCGGTACAACTCGAGAACTTGATTGCTCTTTCGTATGAGGATGTTCATCCCGTTATTCCCCTCAATCTCTGTTCCCAGGGAGACTTCAGCGGATAAACATATCAGAATCAACGAGACACACCATGTACCGGACAAACAACGCAAGCTCACGTTATCAGCCTCTCAATTTCGCTCTTAATCAAAACATCGGCCCTGGGGCGGAACATCATAGTGGATGAGACGTCACGGCGTCGCCTGATCCAACGTCTTGATGAAGAGGCGACCATTGTCCGAAAGCGCCCCCTTGTCTTCGTACAAGACATCCTGCACGGAAATACCTTGTCCATGATAGGTTTCATTAGCCGAAGTGTCGGGTTGGAGTGCCGCGCCGGTAATCGCTATGCCGGCAAAAAGGCCTTTTGAGCGCGAATAAGACAGGATTCCCGCTTGAAACCCCAAGTTGGTTTCCGCTGAGGCTTCTCTCCCTACCGGACCGGCGGCCACGGCAATGTCGGCCCCAAGGGTGAATCGATCCTCCAGGAGTCCTTGGACCCCTTCCTCACTCATCACCAGGAGGATGAGGTCCACGGACTGCGCTCCCAATTGAGCCCCCACGCTGCCTCCGCGGATTCTAAAGAATGCAGGCTTCGACCACAGCCCCGTGTTCTCGTCCCGGCGGACAACCACCCCGTTTCCGTAGCTCATGCCGAGAACGACACTCACTTCAATGACCCCCGGAAAGACAGCCAAGCCGCGACATCTTCTGAGAAGATCGTTGGGAATCCCTCGATCCGGCATGCCGAGGATGTTCTTCAGCACCAGGTTGCACCGGGCAATTCTCTGATCCAAATCTTCAAACTCACCGGCAGTACATGGGAAAGGCGAGGCGAAGCCGGTGGACAGAATCATCAAGAGCACCGCTGTTTGTGTCTTCATATGAGAGACCTTCGATAAGCCGCGCCGGTCTTCACCGGGGAGACGGCGTGCCCTACGGTCCTGATTTGTAGGGGCACCCCCCTGTGGGTGCCTGGGCAGGCACTGGAAAACCGTCTCAAAACTGTCGGATCGAAGTGAATCGTGCCACGATGAGGTGGATCCCAACATAAATCCCCCCTGCCCCCCTTTGCCAAACTGACTGTAACCCACACTTGACGCCGTCAACGTAGTGGGTTATAGAGGGGGGCATGAGGTTATGTGGCCAGGCAATAGGTTCGGAGGTTATTGATGGGATCAAGGCTACGTTGGAAGCTGATCCGCAGATTTCTCGTCGTAGGTTGTCCCGCCGAGTATGTGAGTGGCTCGACTGGCGCGGGCCCAGCGGTAAGCTGCAAGACGGGAGCTGTCGCAAACTCTTGTTGGAGTTGGATAGGCGGGAAATTGTTCGGCTTCCAGAGATTGATCCTGTTCCCGGGTTTGGGACGAATCCCAGGACCACACCGTACGAATTGCCTGCGATTTCCGAGGTTGAGTGCGAACTGCATGAATTGGGCAAGATTGATTTCCTTCCGATTGTGAATTCACGAAGCGAGGAGGCGCGTATATGGAAAGCACTGATGGAGGAATTTCACTATCTCGGTAGTGGACCGCTGTGCGGGCCACGGATCCGCTACCTCGTTCGAAGCAGAAAGTTCGGATGGTTAGCCGCACTGAGTTTTTCCGGGGCCACCAAACGGATGAAGCAACGAGATAAATGGATCGGCTGGACTGAAAAGGCCCGATATGCCAATGTTCACCGAGTGGTCTGCAATAGTCGATTTCTGATACTTCCGCAGATACGGGTAAAATACCTTGCGTCCCATGTTCTGAGCCGGACCATGGCGCGGCTGGGCAACGATTGGAATGATGAATATGGGTACATTCCGGGTCCTGGCAGAAACCTTTGTCGACCCTGCGCGTTTCAACGGAACATGTTATCATGCATCCAATTGGACCTACGTAGGCGACACCGCAGGACGGTCAAGGCAGTTTCCTAACGGTAAAACCTCCACCGGCAAGAAGAAGATTTTCTTGCATCCTTTGAGGCGTAACTGGCGGGAAATCCTCTGTGCGGAGGCGCCAAGGCGTCTTGAGATGACAGACGGGCCCGACCATTTCAAGAGTTGGGGCCGATGAGGAGTTTGGAGCACTGGATCTATTTGACCGACGACTCACGGCAAGGTTGCTGGAAATCGCCGAGGACTTTTTCGCTCAGCCCGGGGCATTGATTCCGCAGGCCTGTAACGGCTCCACTGCCAAGGCCAAGGGGGCATATCGTTTCTTCGACAACCGACAGATTGATATGCAAGTCATTCTCAAGCCTCACGTGGAAGCTTCGGCCCGACGGATCAAAGAGCATGAGGTCGTGTTGGCGGTGCAGGACACCACAACGTTGAACTACACATCGCACCCGAACACGCAAGGCATCGGCCCGATCGGCACGAAGAAGCAGAAGGGTAAGGGACTGCTGTTACACGATACCATGGCATTCACGCCGGAAGGCACGCCTCTTGGGCTTTTGGATGTGCAATGCTGGGCTCGCGACCCTGCTGAGGCCGGTAAGAAATATCGACGCAAGGAATTACCAATAGAGGAAAAGGAAAGCGTCAAATGGCTCAAGAGCTACCGTGCCGTGGCAGAGGTCCAAGCCCTTTGCCCTGATACGAAGCTGGTGAGCGTGGGAGATCGGGAGTCGGACATCTACGAGCTCTTCTATGAGGCGCAGATTGATGAGGCAGGACCGGATCTGCTGGTCAGGGCGGAGAAGGACCAGGAACAGACAGGTCGAGCAGGAACATCTTTGGACCAGGATGGGTAACTTGCCCGTAGCCGGCGGCCTGGTAATCCAGGTACCTCGGAGGGAATCCCGTGCTGCTCGCCGCGCTCGGCTGGAGGTGCGTTATGCTCCTGTGGAGCTTCAAGCGCCCAAGGGAAAGAAGCTTCCTTCGGTGAAGGTTTGGGCGGTTTACGCTCGGGAGATAGGAGTTCCTAGTGATGCGGAGCCGGTTGAGTGGATGCTTCTGACCACGGTAGAAGTAACTTCCTTTGAACACGCCCTCAAGATATTGCGTTGGTACGAAATCCGCTGGAACATTGAGATTTACCATCGCATTCTGAAAAGCGGATGTCGTATTGAGGATCGAAGGCTCAACACTGCCGACCGCCTCGAGGCATGTTTAGCCATAGATATGGTTGTGGGTTGGCGGGTATTTCGTCTGGTAATGCAAGGGCGTGAAACGCCCAATCTCCCCTGCAACGTCATTCTGAGCGAGGACGAATGGAAGGTATTGTGGGCCGTTGACAAGCAACGGCCGCATCCGGAGGAGGTGCCTTGCTTGATCTGGGCGGTTATCGCCATAGCGACTCTCGGGGGCCTTCTTGAACCGAAAAGGGGACGGAGATCCCGGCCCCACAACCGTTTGGCGCGGTCTGGAGCGACTCTTGGACATGGTTCTGTTCTATAAGATCGGAATGCCTGCATTCGTTCAGAGAGAGTGACCATAATGACGGCGTCACGTACGGGGCAGAGTCAGTTTGCCAAAGGGGGGTAAAAGGCGATCCCCCCTTTAATAAAGGGGGGTTAGGGGGGATTTCCTGCGATACGCTGAACAATCGTGCTACGACTTGCGTCACTCTCCGACTTCTGAGACACTTTCCAGGGACCTGCCCCTACAGTGACGGGCACTCCGGGCTTCGCCCCGGAGGGTCTAGCGATAGGCAAGGACTTTCATGATTCTTCGTGGCTTTTAGAAAGCTCCAAGCCGTGAATGTTCATTCGGACATCGCCGCTTTGCGTGCAATCCATCCAAACTCCTTCCCGTTCGGGAAGACCGCTCTAATGCTTGAAGGCGCGTTGATTCGTGAACATCATGGCCACCTTGGGGTCGGCCTCGTTGCACGCCTCAATGGATTCAAAATCCCTGTCCGATCCGCCGGGGTGGACTATTGCAGAAACTCCTTCGCGAATGCCCACCTCAACTCCGTCACGGAACGGAAAGAACGCGTCCGATACCATAACGGATCCTATAAGACCTGCCCTGGCCTTTCGGACCTCATCCTCGACTTCGT
Organism: Desulfomonilaceae bacterium; assembly: GCA_963675835.2. Lineage (GTDB taxonomy): Bacteria > Desulfobacterota > Desulfomonilia > Desulfomonilales > Desulfomonilaceae > JAVHLK01. The sequence continues at coordinate 1,185,654 of CAXXIU010000021.1, read as the reverse complement.
CGCGTATGTCCTTATCGTGCACTTCGTCGAAGGACTTCCCGGTACGCCGAAAGCAAAGAAGGTCACGTCTCTTTTCATACGCCTTCATGACCGCGATCTTGGCAACGCCTACGCGATCCTGCTCTCCTGTGCCGATTCCTACGGTGCAACCGTCCTTCACATAGAGAACCGAATTGGAGGTCACGCCCTGCTCTACCGCCCAACCAAACACCATATCGTTCAGTTCCCGCTCGGACGGCGGCCGTTCGGTGACGTACTGCGTGCCGTTGTGCGTCGAGCGCGCCGGAATGAGGTCCGCCGCGGACCGTATCGCGTTGACCGGCGACTGCTGGACGACCACTCCTCCGTCCATGAGTGACTTGAAATCCACGAATCGCCACGTGAGATAGTCTTCCAGCCGGTCAATTCGCGGTATCGCCAGAATGCGGAGGTTCTTCCTTTTACGGAGGATTTCGACCGCGCCCTCTTCATATGCCGGAGCAGCCACCACTTCGAGATAATTTTCCGAGATCATTTCCGCTGTAGTCTTGTCAATTGATCGGTTGCACACCGCAGCCCCACCGAAGGCTGCTATCCGGTCGGCATCATTGGCTTTTCCGTAGGCTTCAGACAGGGCCTCGCCAAGTGCCGTGCCGCTCGGATTGTTGTGCTTCATTATCGTACATGCCGGACTCTTCATGAGGAACTTCAGTATGTTGAGAGCATTATCCACATCCGTCAGATTCGTCTTGCCGGGATGCTTTCCCGCCTGGACCATCTCGGATTCCGTCAGGGCACTGACAAGACCCTTTCCCGGGGATATGAAGGAGCAATCCGCGAGTTGCAGATTGCCGGACACCAACTCGTAAAGCGCGGCTTGCTGTCCCGGATTCTCACCGTAACGGAGCCCCTTCTCGATAATGCTTCCCGACGAATCCGGTATCTTCCAGGATCGCTTTCTGTATTCGAGATGCTGCTCTCCGAAGCTAATGGTCATGCTCTCGGGAAAATGGTCGTCCATTACCGTCCGGTACTTCTTCTTAAAATCCTCCATTACAGAGCCTCCTCTCGCAGTCTGCACCAACACGGATCTCTCACCGGGGGAACGCGTATTCAATTCCGGTTCGGCATCGGAACACGTTCCCGGAAGATTAGCACGGATTTCATTGATGATGGAAACGTTTCTTGCGACCTACGATATGACGGGGCATCAAACTTTGCGCCGGCTCTCAAAACGCTTCTATTCCGGGGAAGTGGGAGTTTGGGACCCGCTTGCACAAGACTGATTCTTCATTCGGAACACGTACTGTGCTACTGTTATGGCAAAATACCCGAACGGAGTTTGTTCATTGAAAAGCTCTCGGTCCTTGCTTTCATTGATAGCGGTTTTTGCGACCGGCTTCCTTGCCGGGATAGTGTTTTCCGCGTGGAAACTGGACTCGGGGTTTCTCCACACGTCCGACAAGAAACCGCATCCTCAACAGACGAGCAAACGAACGGATCTGCAAAAGAGAATTGCGGGCATTGAGGAGATGCTTTCCAAGAATCCGGACAACCCCACTGCGCTCGTTCAACTGGGAAACGACTACTTTGACATGGGTAATTTTGAGAAGGCAATTGCTTCGTATGTGAAAGCTATCAAGCTGGACCCGAACAATGCCGATGTCATAACCGACATGGGGATAGCGTATCGCCGGCTCGGCAAGTCTGCCGAAGCCGCGACCTGTTTTCGTCAGGCACTTCAGGTAAATGCCGGCCATCCCACCGCGCTGTTCAACCTTGGAATCGTGCTCAGGGACGACCTCAAGGACAATGCCGGCGCCCTCAAAGCCTGGGAAGCCTTTCTCGAAAGCGCCAAAGACTCCCCGTTCGCCGTCATGGTTCGCCCCTGGGTAAAGCAGCTTCGTGAGAAGACCGGCGTTGAAACGACCGGCAGCGGGACTAAGAAAGACTGACCACCAAGATACCACACGAAGAAAATCGCTATGTTAGCCGGGCTTTTCAAGGCCCTTTCCGGGGGATGCATAAACTGTCTCAAAAGTCTCGGAGCGAAGTGAATCGTGCCACGATGCAGTGGGTTCCAAGAGAAATCCCCCCTGCCCCCCTTTGGCAAAGGGGGGCAGGGGGGATTTGCTGCGACATGCAATGCAATCGTGCCACGATTCTCCCAGGTCCTCGGTTATTGAGATACTTTCCCTGTGCCCGCTCCTACAGGATGGTGTCTTGGTGGTCATACTCGTACGGCCTACGGCGTCTCCACCAGTCTGTGAATAAGGAATTCCGTCAACGCGGTGAGTCCATGGGTGGGCATGTAATTGCTCGCGGATATATCGTACAGTATCTTGCTGTACGCAGGGAATTCATCGTCTCCATGCCAATGGATGAGCGCGACGGGAAGCCGCGGAAAGAACTTAAAGAGAAATCCACAGTCACCGATCCCCTCCAACGGCTTGCCTCCCCATCTCATTGCCGCAGAAATACGGCCTTCATTGCTCAGGGCAAAGAATCGCGCCAGCTTATCCGTGGTGGACCGGGCCATGTGAGCCCCAAGTACCGCCCCATGCTGCAACGACCGGTAGTCTATCCATTCTCCCATGACCCTGACCGCGGTTCCCTGGTTCTCTGCGGCCGCGATCATGTGGTGCAGCACGAGGACCTTGAGCGGCAGGGTATCGAGAGCGGCATGTCCTGCTCTCACTCTGTAGGGAAGTAGATCCAGGACAAACCAGCTGTGCAGGAACTGAATCACCACGCGGGGAACTCCGTCCCCCTGATACGCGGCATCGGCCGTCTCGGCTATGGTGAGAGGATCTATGCGTTTGATACGGCGAAGAAAATCATCGTACGACTTTTCCAGCTCCTCCACATTCTTTCCGGTCCGTTCACGCTCCAACCACATGGCGTACTCATCGGGCCCCATCGTTTCATCCCCATTGCTTCGCTTCACTCGGCCGCACCCGTGGTGCTGCACACGTGCGGCATTACCTCCTCGAAACCGCCTATTAAGTGCTCCTTGGCGTAAATGCGGTTACGTATTCTTGAGACACTCCGTAGCGTCCCTGCCGGGCGCTTGTAGAGAAGATACCGGCGCGGAGGCCGGCGCTACCAAGACAGGGCCGGCTACCGTTAATACGCCACCGTACTTCCGCTGTGGAGCACTAAGATATCATGAATTCAGCCGAGAGTGCGATCTTTCCCGACACGGCATAGCGGCGTGCGCAAAAAGCGGGAATGCACCGCCGAGCATCCCCGCTCAGGGTACTGGAAAATGTCGGATGGGTGATTAGAAACTAAACGGGATGGGCACGTCCAACGGAATAGCCAGTTTGACTCCCGCGGTCACTGCATTTCTGTGCATGCTCAGTCCAAAGGTGTCACTCGCCAGTGTACCTCCCCCAATCACATTTTGGTCTACGTTGCTGTCGCCGTCAATATGATATTGCGTCCATTTGGCAAACACGCTGAAAGCAGCGTTGGCGGCGACCCAGCCGCTCGTTTTGAGCCCGTACTCTCCGAAGATCTCCCAGAAGTAGCCGCTGGAGACGTTTCGGCTGCGCGAATCGATTCGAGTCGCAGCGCCGCCAACGGTTTCCTCATACGTGACACTGCCGTACAGCTGCGGCCATCCGATTAAACCCGCCCTCAATATACGCGAGGGGCCTCCTTGATCGATCATTGCACCCACATAGGGCTGGAAGACATTCACTATGATGACCGATTCATCGCCCGGAAGACCCAGGATGTTAATCTGACCGCTGGGATTGCTGAATGACGTCTCAAGATGGTTCCAACGGAAACCGCCGACGAGTGCTGCGCCACGGAAGAAGTTGTAGAATCCCATCCCATCGAAATAGTACGTGTCGTTCTTAGTGTTCCAGTGCCTGCTCGCCTGTGTGATAGGCAGGTTGTGGTTGTAGTTCTCGGTGTCCTTGTCAATTCCGACCACCAAGACCGAGAAACGCGCCATGGCTCCAACCCCGGTACGGGATACCGCGGCCGCGGCCAATCCAAGACTGAGCCCCTGGAAGCGATACATGTGTTTGAAATTCTGAACGTCGCCGACCCCGGCCGCCTCCGAATCCAGACTCAGATCGACGGTTTCATAGTCCCACCCAACGGTGCCGGCCAGGCTGAACGGCCCAGAGCATGAAGACACGTCACAGGGCCCTCCGCCACCGAACAGGTTGCCGAATGAAGGCAACCCGGGCAGCGAGGGTAGTCCCCCTTCCAGAAATCCTTGAGCCGGAGCCACGACCGGGGCCAGAGTTAGGACAAGAATGCCCACCAGCGCTACCACGCCATGCTTCATAGTCACATCCTCCCCACACCAAAAGAAAACCACCTACCGCGTTTGGCGGAAAAAGGGGGCTTCAGATTTAAACGGAAATAACGGGGACGGTAAATTTGTAGGATAGCGGGAACTGTGTGTCAAGGACTAACTTCAGAATGGTGACGTCAATCAAAGAGGATCATGATATGAACCGGATACGCTTACCCGAACGCAAGTCGTAAGTGTTTTCATCATGGCGTCCCACGCAGCGGCCGACGCACTATTGTACCGGTTTTGAAATTCCATGAGCACAAATAGCCCACTGGTCCGTCCCCCGAAGCCGCCGGCACACGAGAAACGGGGATGCACCGTAGCGCAACCCCGCTCTCTTAAAACTGGTCGTGATATGCCGACTTAGAAATTAAACGGAACAGGAACGTCAAACGGAACGGCCAATTTGGCTCCCGCGGTCCACGAATTCCTATGCATACTGATGTTGAAGCGCTCGCTGTCAGCTGTGGGGAAGCCAATAGCGGTCCAATCAGCGTCGAACGTCCCCTTCAGATGGTATTGGGTCCATTTGCCGAAGACACTTACGGCGGCTCCCATAAGCATCTGATTTCTCAAACCATATTCACCGAATATCTCCCAGAAATACCCTTCATTGACCTTCGCAGTCATTCCGTCTAGCCGCGCGGCAGCAGGGATTGCTCCCCCTATGGTCTGCCCGTACTTGACAGACCCGTATAGCTGAGGCCATCCGATCGCTCCCAGCCTCAACACATAAGAGGCCCCTCCCTGGTCGATCATTGCCCCCACATACGGCTGAAAAACGTTGGTAGTCAGTACCGCCTCATCTCCCGGTAGACTTGCGATCGTTATGGCGCCGGTCGGATTATCGAACGATGTATCGAGGTGGTTCCATCGGAAACCGCCGACTAGGGCCGCGCTGCTATAAACGTTGTAAAAGCCCATGCCGTCGAAGCAATACGTGTCGTTCTTAGCGGTCCAATGCCTGCTCCCTTGAAACAATCCAGCGTTGGCTTCGTTGTACTGTTCCGTGTCCTTGGTGTTGCTTGTTGCCAAAATGCTGAACTTGGCCATCGCACCAAAACCGGTTCGTGAAACCACCCTTGCGCCCAGGCCAAGTTCCACGCCGCCAAATCTGTACGTATGCTTCCACTCCCCGATATCGACCACAGGGTCGGTGAGCATACCGAAATCCAGGTCAATCGTTTGGTAATTCCAACCCACTGTGCCGAAAAGACCGAAGGGTGACGGATCCTCGCACGTATCACACGAGCCCCCCCCGCCGAACATGTTACCGAATGAAGGCAAGCCCGGCAGCGCGGGGAGCCCTCCTCCGAACAGTCCTTGAGCGGGTGCTGCGGCCGGTGACAAGGCAAGGACGAAAATACTGACCAAGACAATAAAGCCATGTTTCATAACCATATCCTCCTACACCAAAAGGAAGACCACCCACCGCGCATGGGGGGACATCGGCCTTCAGATTTAAGCGCGAATACTGGAATGGTAGTTCTGTAGAATAAAAGGATCCCGCTGTCAAGGAATAATGTTCGTCCGGAGAAAGCTAACTGTTTAAGATCATGATATTAACAGGATGTCTCCCAGTAGGATTGTCTGCCTTATGTAGGGATGTTAACCTTCTGATATTACTGCCTATTAAACTGCTGCTACACGGAAACACAAATAGGTCGGCAGCCGATTCTCTTGCCGGCGGCGCGCATGGGGGGAACGAGGAAGGTGGGGGGCTCCCCCGGCCAATTCCCGACCGGACTCTCAAGAGGAAGTCTGAGAACCGCCCCTCATTTCTCACTCTCTGCCAAGGAATCCACATCGTTAGCCGGCTTTCTTGTAATTTTCCAGGGCTCTCGTTCGTGCCTTCTCGTCCTTGGCCTTTTCAGCATACGTATCGGATAATTCGGCAGCGTGGCTCCACATCCCCTGCTTCTCATATTCGGTAATTTGTCGCTCCACACCGACCCGGGCTTCCGACGCTTCAACTACCACGGCCCGGCACCAGGAGATGACTCTCACGACATCCCCGCCACAGTCGGGGCAAGCAGTAACAGGTTCGTCATGAACGCCGTGCAGGACTTCAAAGCTGTACCGGCATTTGGGACAACTTTTCGACGGATCGGCAGTTTGGTACTCATATATGGGCATGACACACCGTCCTTAGAATTTCACCGCTGATTATGCGAGGAACCGACCGGAGCGAAGCCGGCGCGGCGCGTAGGGCCGGTCATTCGTTCCCATTGAATCCAGGTTCCCGACACTACCGGTGTAGCCGAGACGGAGGGCGCCGCAGCGGAATGATGGGCGCGGTCCACGGGGAACCGGTCGCGTCGTCCTTTTCCCGGTCCACGAACACGTTATCCTTTACACTATCATAGTATGGAAACACCAGGTCGTCGAATCTTTGTTCGAATCCCGTTGGACTTCAGTTACGACCAAGGGGATCTCAGGACGTGCGCTTCAAATCTATCGTGTGGACTGCTGAGTGCTGGTGTTCGTCCAAGATGACGGGCAAGATGCCCGTCCCACAGAGGCAGGGAGCACTTCCCTCCGTTTATGGGGGATCAGAGAGGGGCGGCCGGAGACGACAGATCTCACATGTCGAATCCATTAATGCGCCGGTTGGTCCGGAATCCGAAATCCGGAGTCGGAAATCCAATGGGTAAGACGGTAACGTTGGAATTACACGGGACATAACACTAAAGGCGCCGGACAATCGTGGTATTGCCGTGGAGTAGAAGTCGCCCGCCGGCCGCTTGCCCAATAAGGGCTCTCACGCGGACAAAATATTTGGCGCATCCGGATGTCCACACCGTACTGAAGGCTGTCGGCGGGACTTGGAAACGGATATGATATTGCTCAAATAGGGCGGGCCATATCAAAGGCAAACTAGAAATTACTGAGAATTCTTTGTGTTGATTTCAGAGCTTCACCGATTGGCTACGACCAGAACGGCACTAACCGAACATACTTGCAGCTTTCGATTGGTTCCACAGTCCAAGACTCCGTCCCCGCCCCTTGACATTCAGCCTTCGCATGACATCATAATGAATTATGACGTGTAAGGGTTGTCCCATGGGGACTGCCTTCTTAGTTTACGCGTTCGAGACAAGGACGAACCAATGGTGAACGGAGGGAAGCTTGTGGTCTCCGAAACTCAGGGCTCCACTCGTGAACGGACTTGTAGTCCCGCCGGCGAATCGCCGAAGAAGCAGGCCTCGGCGAGATGCTGAGCACGGCCATCGGAGGCTCAGGTGAGCCTGCCAAGACTTGATCAACCATTCATTATCGGAACTGTTGCCACGCCCTTGGGAAAAGTACCGAGAGTTGCATCCGAATTGGAGCCGAAAGACCTTTGGGGGACTTTCAAGGCGCGTTGGGGCGTCGGCCGAATGAATTATACCGTCGACCCGGGTTTGTATGCAATCGGGCAACCGGATTCGCAGTCACCGGTATTGGTCACTGCAAACTACAAGATGAGCTTCGACCGGGTAAGAAGTTCCCTCGGCGCCCTTAGCGTCTGGTTACTTGTTCTTGATACGAACGGGATCAACGTGTGGTGCGCCGCCGGCAAGGGGACCTTTGGTACCGACGAACTCGTAAGTCGTATCGAGCAATCCGGCCCGGCGGATGTGGTGTCACACCGACGCATCCTCTTACCCCAGTTGGGTGGTCCGGGTATTGCGGCACATGAGGTCAAGAAGCGATCCGGGTTCAGGGTGACCTACGGACCCATTCGGTGTGAAGACATCGGAAGGTTCATAGAAAACGGCTTCAAAGCGACACCGGAGATGCGCCGCAAGACCTTCGACACATGGGAGAGACTGGTTCTCATTCCCGTCGAACTCGTGGCTACCTTGAAAACGGCGATCGTCATAACGCCGCTCTTTTTCCTCCTTGGGGCTCTGGGTGGACCGGGAACTCTCTGGTCGAACGCATTGAATTTCGGACTTTGCGGCGTACTCGGCATGCTCGGCGCTATACTCGCCGGCGCGGTGCTTACGCCCATTCTGCTCCCGTGGCTTCCGGGGCGTGCGTTCTCGTTGAAAGGGCTCATTCCGGGAATCGCGGCCGCGGTGCTTCTCGTCGCGCTCACGTTTTCCTTTCGGGGTTCCCCGGCCGGTACGCCGGAGATCGCTGCATGGCTTCTTCTGATCCCGGCCGCCTCCACGTACCTTGCCATGAACTTCACCGGAGCATCGACCTTCACGTCGCTCTCCGGAGTTAAGAAAGAAATGAGGATCGCCGTACCGTTGCAGATTCTCGCCGGGGTTGCGGGCATAGCGCTGTTGATCGGGGCGGGCTTTGCTTCATAAGGCGGCTGGAGCCGCGTCCAAAGTTCGCAGCAGCCCGGTCGGCCCGCACCGACATCAAGCGCGGGCAAACATCCTGCATCGCTTCAAACACAATTTCAGGATGGTGAGATAATCGCGTAGAGAATCCTTCTCAAGATGAGAAGAGATCCCATGTCGGCAATATGAGGAAGACCGCTCATGACATTTCCCGTATATCTTTCACACGTAGCAACTTTGATGCTCGACGAGGACAAATGCACCGGCTGCGGCACGTGCCTGGACGTCTGCCCCCACGCGGTATTGGCTCGAGAAAACGGTCGAGTACGCATAGACTGCCTTGACGCGTGTATGGAGTGTGGTGCGTGCGCTATGAACTGTCCCGTTCAGGCCATCACGGTACAGGCCGGAGTAGGGTGTGCCAACGCAGTAATCAATACCGCACTGGGGAGAAGCTCTGCATCGTGCTGCTGCGTGATCGATCCTCCAGGTCAAAAGGCCGGCGGCGCAGGTGGATCCGGCTGCTGTTAGACCGGGAATAAGTGCCGTTCCGGCTCCCTCTCGGGCCGCATCACCACCCGCGCTCATTTGACAAATTTCCAAGTACTCTCAGTCATAAGTTCGGCCACGGGCGACCGCCGGTCGCCCCTACCAAGATCGGTCTTTGCCGGGAAGACGGCAAAAGAATCCGCTGCCGTCTGTTCGAAACGAAACACTGAGCCTTGCTTCACGACTCGCTTACTCCCGAGCAGGTTGGTTGTGGTATTAATATGGCATTTCATTGGTGCGGCAGCACGGAGCAAAAGATTCATGACCAGTGTTCACACGATACAAGTTCCCCTCCCGTTTCCGGTCAAATGGATCAATTCCTATTACGTAGAGGATTCAGTACCCACGTTGATCGACACCGGCATACACGGCGACGAGTCTCTGGAGGCCGTACGATCGGAGATTGCTGAAACCGGCGGCGCGTTGGAGGATCTCGGACGGATTATCATAACTCATGGTCACCTCGACCACATGGGCCTAGCCGGAACAATTGCCCAAATCAGCGGCGCGGAAGTCTTCATTCATGCCTGGGACAAGGCCAAGACTACCATCGTCGATCCCGAGCACGTGTCGGAAACGAGGCGTAAATACTCGCTGTTCTTCGCCGAGGCCGGCATGCCCGAAGACTTGGCGGACGGGCTGATCGACTTGGTAATCACGCGGCTGCAGAGAGTTATGCGGTCCGATTTCACACGCCACCGAGCTTTACGGAGGCGAGGTCTTCCGATTTGACGACCTCGAACTTGAAGTCATCCATTCGCCCGGCCACACACCGGGCTCGGTCTGTCTTTTCGATGCACGACACGGGAATTTGTACTCGGGAGACAGCCTTATAGAAGAGATGTCTTTCAACCCGGCAACGGACGGACGGCAGTCGGCCGACGGGCGTCCGTACCACAGCCTGACCGCATACGGACAATCGTGGGACCGCTTGTACGGAATGGATGTGCGGACGGTCTTTCCCGGACACGGGCGTCCCTACTCGAATCTGCGGGGGAAGATAGAGAAACTCAGGGCGTTCCACGACCGCCGCAGGGATAAGATCCTACGCATCCTGGAGACGAATGGAGCCGTTCACGGATCCCAATCCGGGATCACGAGATTCGGCATTGCGAGACAACTCTTTCCCGCGATGCAGGGATTGGAGGTCTATCACCGCATTGCAGCCGTCCGCGTGCACCTGGAAGTTCTGGAGGCCGATAAACTGGTTTGCTCGTCACCTGGAGATTCCGGCCTCGTGTACAGACTATGTCGGGAGAGGATACCGGTTTGAGGGTTCTATCCCGATCCCGGGACCCTGCCCTGGTCCCGCGTTCTGCGCGGGATTCCGGGCTTTGCCCCGTATTGATGGGGGGATGGAGGGTATAGCCCACCCTATGATCCTGCACGTTTCCGGTAGGGGCAAATGGCATTCGCCCGCGGGCGACCGCCGGTCGCCCCTACCGACCGACAAAGGCCGTCATCTCGTTCCCAGGCTCCTGCCCGGGAATGCCTGTCTCAAGGCCTTTGCCCGGTATTGATGGGCGGCCGGCGGGCATAGCCCGCCCTACAATATTGCATCGACGTTCGGCATACGGTCTTGTGTTTCAGTAGTCTCAAGATCGCTTGACTCCCCCCTGAACAGATACGGTGTATGACGTAGGGGTATCCCGCCGATCATCCGGCCGGCAGGGACCTGCTCATTCAGTTTCCGAAGCATCCGTGCGCGCCTGAGGGTAATCAGACTTTTCTCCGACAATTCCGGCCGCGTGAGTGATCCGCTTGCATTCAGGACACAGGCTGCGGTCAAACGCCTCTTCAGGTGCGCCGACACGTTTTGCCACCTGCTCGCGGAGGATCTTTGAAATGTAGTGGGAACCACAACTTATGCACTTCTCCATCTTGATTCTGTTGATTACCGTGCCGCACATGAGCAAGAGGCGCTCTCCCCCGCGGTCCTCCATTTGGAGAGCGCCCGTAGGACAGATGTTTACGCATGACCCGCACCCGATGCAGTCGGGAAGGCCGTGGACGTAATCCTTTAGAATCAGAGAGTTTTCCCCTGCGTGATAGAACCTTATAGCTGAGATGCCGAGTTCTTCCGCACACACCCTCACGCATTCACCGCAGCGCTCGCACACATCGCAGCGCATGCAACGTTTAGCTTCTTCGCGTGCCGCAGAGGGGTCAAGACCGAGTTCCACCTGATCAAAGCTGCACATTCTCCGGTGGAGGCTGATGAGCGGAATCTCCTGTCTTTGAATAAAAGCCTTTTGTTCATAGGTGAGTCGCTGGGGAGGTATCATTGCCCGCGGCCGGACCAGCGGCGGGTGGGTTGTCGGAAGACCGCGAAGAAAGGAATGAATTGCCCAAGCGCATCGCTTGCCCCCGCCTATGGCTTCCACGACCGTGGCCGCACCCGTCACCGCGTCCCCTGCAGCGAAGACGTCGGGAAAGTTGGTGCGCCCGGTCGTCGGATCGGCCTTTATGGTCTCGCGTTGAGACAACTGGATTTCCCGTAAACCCGGCAAGGCCCCTATATGGGGGACTTGTCCAACGGCGGAAACTACGGTGTCCACCGGCATGCAGTACGATGAATCGGGAATGGGAACAGGGCGTCTTCTCCCGCTCTCATCGGGTTCGCCGAGAGTTGCCATGACGCACTCCAGCGCCTCGACATCTCCTCGAGAACCAAGAATCTTCACGGGAATCGTGAGTTGATGGAAATGGACACCTTCCTCGGCCGCTTGAACGATCTCCTCGAAGTGTGCGGGCATCTCCGTCCGTGTCCGTCTGTAAACGATGCTCACGGAACTGCACCCTAATCTGACACAACTCCTCGCTGCATCGATTGCGGCATTGCCTCCTCCTATGATCGCCACTCGGTCACCGGGTTTCTCCTTCTTTGCCAATGCACCGTGAGCGAGCAGGCTCAAGGCTCCGAAAACCTGCGGAAAATCATCCTCTCCTTCGATTCCCAGCCTTCTGAAGGCCCACGCCCCGATACCGAGGAAGAATGCCTTATACCCGTCGCGACGGAGATGATCCAGGGTCAAGTGCGTTCCAACAGGGGTGCCGGTTCTGATTTCCACTCCCATTTCCTGAATGGATGCAATCTCCGCGCGGACCACATCACGCGGGAGACGGTATTCAGGGATGCCGGTGGCCAGCATGCCCCCCGCCTCCGGCAACGACTCGAAAACCGTGACGCGATAGCCCTCCAAGGCAAGAAAGTAAGCGCAAGTCAATCCGGCAGGCCCGGACCCGATAACAGCGACCTTTTCGTCATGTCGGTTTTTCGGCTCGGGTTTCTTGTATCCCCCGGAGTCCATGGCCATCTTCGCTGCGGTTGCCTTGAGATCCTTAATGCAAAGGGCCTTATCCAGGTGGCGGCGTTGGCACCACGATTCGCAAGGATTCGGACAGATGAGCCCGCACACCCAGGGAAAAGGATTGTCCCGGCGAATCACTTCAATCGCCTCTTCATACCTCCCGTGCCCTATAAGTGCGATGAAAGATGGGATGTCGATCCCGGCCGGGCAGTTAATCTGACAGGGGGCCGAACTCTCGCGCTTCAGGCCGTCCTCGTCGTAGACGACTCGGCTCTTGTCCGCGCGCGGTCCCGGAGTGAATATAAGTTCAGACTTCATGACGGTTTCCTCGGGAGAAGTTTGCGTCCCATAGGGCGTCGGCCTCTCCGGCCCTTAGTGTTGTGAGAGTCGGGAGGCCCGCTCCACCCTGAGGCAATCCGGACACAGTCGCACTTTGTGGCCGGCACCGGCCTTTCCCAACGCCTTCTCGGTATGCTTGGCCGTAGCCCTTGGAACGAAGTCGATCCCGCAGCGCTCACACGAGATCAGCTTCAATCGGTTAATGACCGTTCCGCACATCAAGATTCGCCTCTCACCATCGGCATCCTCAACCTGAAGCGCTCCGGTGGGACAGATATTTGCGCAGGTCCCGCATCCGATGCAGAAAGGAAGGCCGTGCACGTAATCCTTGAGAATCAAAGAGCTCTCACCTGCGTGATAGAATTCGATGCCGGATTGGCCCAGTTTTTCCGCGCACACCTCGACGCACCTGCCGCACCTCTCGCACACGTCGCATCGCATACAACGCTTAGCCTCGAACCGGCACGCAGTCTCGTCAAGAACGGACTCCACCTGATCAAAGGAGGTCATCCTTTGGTTCAGATCCGCCATGGAGATTTCTTGTCGTTGAATAAAAGCCTTTTCGTGATAGTCCATGCGAATGGGCTCCACCAAGGCCCTTGGTCGGGGCTTGGTCTTTCGAGGCATCGGCAGACCGCGAAGGTATGCATGGATTGCCGACGCAGCCTTCTTTCCCGCCGCTACGGCTTCCACGACGGTCGCCGGTCCGGTCACGGCATCGCCGCCGGCGAATACGTCCGGCACATTGGTGCGCTGCGACTGCCCTTTCACTCGGAGCATCCCGGCCTGTGAGAGCTCGATCTTAACCATCGCCGGATCGGCCTCAACTCCCGGTTTATGGCCGACGGAATAAATCACCATGCCCGCGTTCATTTTGAATTCGGTCCCCGGTATCGGCGACGGGCTGCGCCGTCCGCTCCCGTCCGGAGGGCCCAGTCGAGTTCGCACACACCTCACAGCGTCGATGCCGCCTTGTTTGCCGAGAACCTTCGTCACCTCCGTGAGTTGGCGGAACTTGACGCCTTCCTCGGCGGCCTGAAGCACCTCCTCCATGTGAGCCGGGATCTCGCTGCGGGCACGCCGCGAAAGTATGTTCACACATTCGCTCCCGAGACGGATGCAGGATCTTGCGGCGTCGACCGTCGCCCTGTCCCCGCCTACAATGACGATCGACTTCGGGAGTTCGGAAATTTGTCCGAAAGAGACTGCCATGAGAAACGTCAAGACGTCGACGACGTTATCGCAACCCGCTTCACAGAGAAAATCCGGCCCCGACGGCATCCATGCTCCGACTCCGAGGAAGAACGCCTTGTAGCCTTCTTGTCTGAGTTGGTCCAGGGTCAGGTCTTTGCCGATAGTGGTATTGACGACCACGTCCACTCCGACATCCATTATGGCGGCGATCTCTTTGCGCACGACCTCCTGTGGGAGACGAAATTCCGGAATGCCCGCTATCAACAAACCGCCGGGTTCCGACATCGACTCGAAGACCGTCACGCGGTATCCCTCCAGAGCGAGAAAATAGGCTGCGGTCATTCCTGCAGGACCGGAACCGACGATGGCAACTCTCTCCTCGTACCGTGACTTTGGAGAGAGTTTCGCATACCCTTCCGGTTGCTCCATCGCCGCCTTGGCGACGAATGCGTCGAGGTGCCGTATGGCGACCGCCTTGTCAAGATATCTGCGTTGACACCAGTTTTCGCAAAACCCCGGGCAGACAAGTCCGCACGTCCACGGGAAAGGGTTGTCCCGGCGGATGATGTCGATAGCCTCTCGAATACGGCCTTGTCCTGCCAATGTTACAAATGACGGTATGTCGGTCCCCGTTGGGCAATGGAGCTGACACGGTGCCGACGATTCACGTTTCAGGCCGTCCTCGCCGTAGGCGATATGTTTCGGGTCCGCACCCGGTCCCGGTTGAAAACAAGATTTCGGGTTCATGGTTATCCTCCGTGACATGGAAATGGAACCCGGAATTGTCGATCACTCACAGCGTTTTTTCCCCGTTTGAACGTACCCGGCTGAAATCCGGCTCATTTCCCGTCAGTGCCGCGGCCAGAGCGATGCGTTTGCACGCAGGGCAGAGATTCTTGTCGACTACCTCTCTCGGATAGTTCACCAATCCGGCCACTTGTTCCATCAAAACGCTTGCGACGTGGTACTCTCCGCAGCCTTTGCATTTCTCCATGACGACTCTGACAGCCAAATTACCGTTGCGCAAGATCTGGCGTTCATGTCCGAGATCCCGTATCTCTATGCCGGCCTGCGGGCACAGTGTGGCGCATGCGCCGCAACCGATGCAACCGGGTAAGGACGCAACCAGTGATTCCCGATCGATTTCCCCGGATCGGTGCAGTTGCAGGCACAGGTCGAAAACGCACGGGAGGCCGGACCAACGCGAACGATCGGGATTCTGCGGGTCTTTCGGGTTCATAAGTAAGTCCTCCAATTTGTGACACCGGTCTTCGCCGTGAAGACGGCGAGCGTTCCGCGGGACCCTACGGCCCCGATTTGTTGGCCCCCCCCCCCCCTGGAAACTGTCTCAGAAGTCGGTGTGTGACGTTAACCGTGGCACGATTGTTTGACATGTCTCAGCAAATCCCCCCTGCCCTCCTTTGCCAAAGGGGGGTAGTAGCCCGTTCCCCCCTTAGAAAAAGGGGGGTTAGGGGGGATTTTTGTTGGGACTCGCCTCATCCCGCGTTCCGCGCGGGATTCGTTTCGATCTGATAGCTTTGAGACAGTTTCATCCGCCTCGCCGTCAACGAGGGGTCCCTCTGGCGATCTTGCTCGCAAAACGTTCGCGCCTGGAAATCGAAGACGCACCCGGACTCACCCATTTCAGAGCCTTAGTGACACAGCCCGTTACGCACGCGGGTTCAAGGCCTTTGTCCAGCCTGTCCTTGCAGTAGTCGCACTTATAGGCCTTACCCCTGTCCGCGTCCCACTGGCATGCACCCCAGGGACACGCGGTGATGCACGCTTTGCAGCCTATGCACCGCGACTCGTCTATTGAGACAATACCGTCTTTCTCACGTTTGGACATGGCGCCGGTGGGACACGCTGCCATACACCATGCCTCCTCACATTGGAAGCAAGGCATGAACACGAATTCGATTCGCGGCACGCCCCGAACCTCTTTGGGGCCCACAGGAATGATCTTGCATAGAGCAGCCCCGACGGGAACGTCCTTCTCCGTCTTGCAATGTAGTTCGCAAGCCCTGCATCCTATGCATCGGAAACGATCCTGATATATGTAGTAGTCCGTCATTTTGCACCTCTGCCGAAAGAAATTACGAGACCGGTTCGATTCTAACGAAGCATTCCGTTATCGGACAGTTGCCTCCCACTGATACCTGAAGCAAACCCTTCATGAGTGTATTGTCGCGCATGCCTCGGTTAGCGGCCCTTGTCTGCTCGGGAACGTCTCGGCCGAACCCGTGTAGGGTATATACGGCCTCCGGATGAATATAGTCCGTCACTGCCGCCCTTACGGTTTGGGTAACCCCGTTGGCTGAGACCTCCACCATGTCTCCATCCTCGATCCCCAATTTCCACGCCTCATCGGAGTTGATCCAGAGCTTATTTTCAGACTGGATCTCATTCAGATACGGATTGTTCAGCGTGGTCCCTTGGGTGTGGATCGCGATTTTTCCGGTGAGAAGACGATAGTGGCCTTTGGGAGGTTTCTTTGGGCTTTCATACGGTGGAAACGAAGGTAAACCTGCGTCGGTGAGCATGCCCGAAACGAACTCGATCTTCTTTGAGGGCGTGTTAAACTTCAGGCCGTCGTCGCGGTCCCATACGATCTGTTTCTTGGACAAGGGGACATAGCCTTTCGCGTCGAAGTCGGACAGTGTTACCCCCGTATCCTGGAGTTGCCAGGCTATGAGTTCCTCGATGGTATTGTAAGGAAAGTACTGCCCCACGCCGAGTCGCTCCGCCAATTGTTTGAATATCCACCATTTCGGTCTTGAGTCGTATTTTGGTTCTACCGCCTGCCTTCTCAACCATAGTGCGGGCTTCGGCCCCTTCTTGACCAGGACGGGGTCCGTGCGCTCCAGGAACGTTGCCTCAGGCAGCACCACGTCGGCCCATCGGGAAATCAAGCTATAGTTGACGTCAATGACTACGAGCAGGTCAAGTTTCTTGAGGCCTTCCACGTATGCGACCGGATCCGGGAATGAGGCGAGTGGATCGAATCGGTAACACATGAATGCCTTTATGGGATACGGGTCCCCCGACAGTATTGCCCCGGGAAGAGTCTGAGCAAGACCGTAGTCCGCGGAAAGATGCGGGTATTTCCAACCTACCCCGTCGAACCTCTTTTCCTCCACCTTGGGGGGGAGGGATGCGAGCATTTTGACGGGCTTGTACCCGGCAGCGGGTTCGCCCTTATTGAAGAGAAGCCCCCCTTTTGCCTCGTATGCACCCAACAGGGCGTAGAGGATGTATATGGATCTCCTGAAATAGAAGTCATTCTCGGTCCACGCGGTCATCCATCCCTGATTAAAGATCACCGATGGTTTCGCCTCAGCCGCCTCGTGGGCTATTTCAATGATTTCCTTGGCCGGAATGCCCGTCTCTTTTTCAGCCCATTGAGGAATATAGGGCAGTACGAAATTCTCCAGTTCCTTAAATCCCTCCACCCATCGGTCCACGAATTCCGCATCATAGAGGTTTTCCCTTATGATCACATTTATCAGTGCGAGATTGAACGCATAATCCGTCCCCGGGGCCAACATCAGGAATTTGTGAGCCTTGGCCGCGGTGTAGTTCCACCGGGGATCAAGATGGACGAACTTCATGCCGGACTCAATGGCGTCCATGAAATCGCACGCCTCTTTGGTTCCTATGGCCTCGAACATGTTCCTCCCATAGAGAATGCAGTACTTGCAGTTCTTGTAGTCATAGGAGACCGTGTTTCGTCTGTGGCCTGCAATGGAATTATGAGCGTTGTGAACGCTGTTGGAGCAAGAACCGTGATGGTTGAAGTAATTGGGCGAGCCGAGTGCCTTAATGAAAGCCTTTTGAAGGTCGGTGAAGCCGCCTCCCCGGTCCCCGAGCACTATGCTTCGCCCTCCGTCCTCGTCCATGATCTTCTTCAGTTTTGCTGCAATAAAATCAAGTGCTTCCTCCCAGGAAGCACTTCGCCATTTCCCTGCGCCTCTCTTACCGTCCCTGATCATCGGTTGCTGAAGGCGTTCATCATCGTTCTCGAACACCTTGCCGGCAGCACCGCGAGGACACAGAAAACGGCCTCCCAGAATGTGAGGATTCCCCCAAATATGCTTGATACGGTTGTTCTCCACCTCGATTTCGATGGGGCACCGTACCGTGCACATCGCGCACACGCTGTAGACTATCTTCTTACCGTCTTCAGACATCTGATCACCCTTTCAATCTATTCTTATGTCGTACCTTGAGTGTCATTACGATTTCCGCGAGACCGGATCCAGGTCTCCGCATCTGTATTGTAAAGCTCCCGACGGAGCACTCATTTCACGAGTGGGGGTACCTCTCTTCCGACGGGAATGAGCTCCGCAAAACTCTTCATTGCCTTGGCGCCTCTTTCGTTGGCGTCTAGGAGCTCCTTGATCCTCTTGAAATAGGGAATTCTGTATTTGATACGCTTGAATGCCATGTATGCGGCGGCATAGAGAGGCACGAACACGTAGGCATAACCTACCATATGATCGGTGAACAGGAGCCGAAAGTCAACATCCGCGAACCGATAGTCCATCCAAGCAAGCGCAAAAGGTATGGGCCAGAGAAATGCGCTCGACAAAGCGATCTGCATGAAAAACGTCTTTCCGAACGCGTCGTTGGCAAGCTTGTTGGAAGCCTTGTATGTGGTTTTGTCACCCGCTTTCAAGGCGTCAATGGACAGATTCTGGAACTGAACGGCTTCGCCCGTTTCTTTCTCGATGCGTTTCCTATTAGCCAGATATGCCAGCGAAATCGTGAATTCCCCTATGATGACGGCTATCGACGCGAGAACGAACGTTCCGATCAGAAAATCGGGAAACGCATAGCCGGTGATTCGGTACCACCAGATGAAGAACGGGTCGATGGCCTCGTAGAGCGTGTGCATTTGCATGATCGTTCACCAGACTTTCGAGAAAGGGAGGCCCGCCGACTCTCGGGGGGCCTCACCTTCGCCTGTACCCTCAGGCGCGGTCTTTCATGGACGCCCTCTAGAAAGGAGGCACGATTGAATAGCCGAGGAACCCCTTGGTCGTGTAGCGAAGTCCTACGTACAGGGCCAAGACCACGAACAGCCGCTTGAGCCAGATGTCCGGGATGTACTTGGACGTCCGAGGTCCCACCATGGAGCCGATGAAAATGCCCACGAGCTCGACGCCGATCAGCGGCCAATAAACCGGTATTCCTTTGATGAACATGTATGAGAAGATTGACGTGATCATGCCGATCAAAACGGCCAATGCGGAGGTTCCTGCCACGAGGAACATGGGGAGCCCCGCAATGGAAGTGAGGAAAGGCACAAAGAGGAACCCGCCGCCGATTCCCAGGAAGGATGCGAGGGCCGCGATGAAGAATCCTCCGATTATCGGGGTAATGGGGCTGAAGGAGAACTCGACGCCGTAAAACGTGAAGGTTATACGGGTCGCGCTCCAGGATTTCGTTTGCACGCCCGCAGCCTCCTCATCGACTTGCTCGCCATTGGCTCTCTTGATGTGAGCCTTCTCAAACGCCTCAGCCGCGGCTTTCGCCGCCTTCTTACCCCTCTGGCCACGCTCGGTGGTTTCGTAGAAGAGGAAGCCGCCGATGACGAACACGCACAGACCGAAATACCCCAGGTACGCGCTCAGGTTGATTTTGCCCGCAGTAACAATGGGTATTGTGATGGATCCTGCGACACTACCGATCGCCAGACAGATGCCCAACGGGAGAACGAGACGGCCCATGCGGTAATAATTGCTGCTCGAAATAAACGCGGAGAGTCCGACCAGGTACTGGTTGCTAACACGGATGGAATCGGTGAGCAGTTTGTTGAGGACCGGGCTGGTCTTCTTAAAGGTTTTTGCGTAGTCCGCCAATCCGAAAATAGTGATGTGTCCGACACCCGCCATGATACCGCCGAACGCTCCTACCGAGGAGAAGATCCACCCAACCCACACGGCCCAGAGAAACCCGTAGAGCAGAAACGGATGGGGTGCTCCCTGAATTCCCAAATAGCCTGGAGAAGCCTTGGGATCAATCATTCCCTTGCCGGTTCCCTGAGGCGTCTTGGCAATGGCATCCTCGAGTTTTCCGGCCATAGCCGGCTCCGTGAGCACGATGGTACACACCACCGCGACGGCTGCCAGCAGGCCGACCACTATCCACTTTCTTTGCTTCATATAAACCTCCTGTTCGCAGATTTCGGTCTGAGCGTAACCGAATTCCGTTGATTCCTGCGCCTGCCTTTACAACAGAGCGATCAAAGATGGTACGGCTTCTCAGTGGGCGCCCCACCCGACTCTTGTCATTCCCGTGGTCGGCCTTCACGGACCTTTAGGCGGCCGAGAACGCAGCAGTTCACAGACCCTCGCTTCGACCGTCTCCATCTCCACCGGTCTCAAGAGGACTTCGTGCTCCGCCATGATCTGTTTGCATTCCTCGTGGAGGAAATCCGTGATGACGAGGATTTTGAGACCTCTGATC
This sequence comes from Desulfomonilaceae bacterium, assembly GCA_963675835.2. Classification (GTDB taxonomy): domain Bacteria; phylum Desulfobacterota; class Desulfomonilia; order Desulfomonilales; family Desulfomonilaceae; genus JAVHLK01. The sequence continues at coordinate 1,165,210 of CAXXIU010000021.1, read as the reverse complement.
TCTGTCTTCAGCAGCTGTCCCACCGGCGTGGTGTTTCTTAGTCCCGCATCCGCGTTGACAATGGCCAGATCCAGAGCATGGCGCTGATCTTCACATGCGATCACGGCGTGCCCTTCCTGCTCGAGGAAACGCTTGAAAAGCCGCCGCGAATCCCTTTCGGCGTCAAGGATCAGAATGGTGGCCACGCTTGTCTCCCGTTCAGCCTTTGCTACTCGGCCCGTCGTTGAATGATAAGCCGAACCGTACTCCGCACCATGTTCATCCTCTTTCCATCTCTTGAGATTTGGCGAGACCGGCGAGATGCCCGCCTCAAAGGATTCTCCCCTCGTCTCCGGCAACGAGGCTCGAAAGCCCCTTCGGGTTTGGGAAAAGGGTAGGCAATTACCGTGCCTGAACATCCCGCTGTTCTCACTATTCGATTATGTGCTTAAAATACGAATTGTTACGCTCCGAGAAGGACGGCGTGCACCCATGAAAACCATGCAGATCGTTCCGTTCGATGCAATGGAAGAGTGGCACCGTGAGCGGGTGTTGCCGATTTGTTAGTATATGATTGGGAACTTACGAGCTTTGGGTGAGAATCACTGCACTGCACTACAATTATTGCACCAGGACGGTAGGCGTGCTTAGGGTCTGTCCTAAAACAAACCTTCCAGGCTGATTCCGCGTTCTTGGCATCCCCAGGCTGTAGGGGTGGCCCCCTGTGGCCGCCCGGGTAGGCACAGGGAAACTGTCTCAAAACTGTCTGCGTATCGAATATCGTGGCACGACTCTACCGCATGTTAGGAACAAATCCCTCCTAGCCCCCCTTTTTCTAAGGGGGGAACGGCCTCTTACCCCCCTTTGGCAAAGGGGGGGAGGGAGGATTTGTTTTGGGCTCCACTTCATCGTGGCACGATGTTGCCGGTTCTCGGAATTTTGAGACAGTTTCCAGGGGCCTACCCCTACGGGAGCGTGGAATCCCCGAAGGGGGACCTTCAGCACTGTAGGATGTGGTGAGCGAAGCGAACCGCATCTGTCGAGAAAAGACCGCTGACGATGCGGTTCATCCCGCTGAAAGCGGGACTCACCACATCCTACGGGAATGTGTGACCGTATTTGGGAAATCGAGCACTTAGGAAGCTGCCGCAGCTGGAATTGCTCGTGTTTGACGGGAGCCGGCCGGGCAGGCGATCCGCCGCGGCCCGGATCTCAAGGTTCCCATCCGAACGCGCACTCATGGGTCATCTCTCACACGAGACTAGGGAACGTCATCCGCGGCAGGCTGGAAATCCCTGGACTTGATGCCGTACCTGCGCATCACCTGCTGGAGCGCTTGACGCTCCAGTCCGCACTCCCGGGCGGCCTGCGTGACATTGCCCCGGCTTCGTGCAAGCCCTTCGGAAACATACTCATAATGGAACCTTTCAAGAACCAGGCGCTTGGCTTCTTTGTACGGCAATTTCTTGACTTCATCGGTGACAAGGCACTTTTCTTGCGGGTCTCTTTCCAGGTCCACATCCTCAGGACGGATTTCGGTTCCCGTAGAGAGAATCACCGCTCGCCTGATCAGGTTCTCCATTTCCCGCACGTTGCCCGGCCATGAATAGTCTACAAGAGACTCGGCCAGTTCAAGAGAAATCCGCATGCCCTCTTTTCCCGATTCCGCGGCGCATTTGCGCAGGAAATGTTGGGCCAGGAGCAGGATGTCTTCCGGACGCTCCCGCAGGGGAGGCATATGCAGGGAAATCACGTTCAAGCGGTAGAAGAGGTCCTCCCGAAAAAGGCCCTGCGCAATCTTCTCCCTGAGATTTCGGTTTGTGGACGCAACAATACGGGCATCCACCTTGATGCTCTTGGTCTCTCCCAGCGGACGTATTTCCTTCTCCTGTATGACCCTCAGGAGCTTGGTCTGGAGAGTTCCCGAGATATCACCGATTTCATCGAGATAGATGGTACCGTACTCGGCTTCGCGGAAGAGTCCCTTTTTGTCCCTGACGGCATGGGTGAAGGCCCCCTTTCGGTAACCGAACAGCTCGCTCTCGAGGATTTCTTCGGGGAGGTTAGGACAATTTACCGGGACAAAAGCATGTTCGGAACGGTCGCTCATCCGGTGCAGGGCTCGCGCGGCGAGATCCTTCCCCGTGCCCGATTCGCCGGTAATGAGAACCGTTGCGTCGGTGTTTGCCACAAGCCGGATCGTTTCCAATATCTTCAGGATCCGGGGGCCGGCACCGACAATCTCGTGGACGCCTTCCTGCTCCTTCAGTTTTCGTTGAAGCAGTTTGTTCTGTTTAAGCAGCCTGCTTCTCTCCAGGGCCTTTGAAACGAGGTGAATCACTTTGTCCAGATCGAACGGTTTGGTGAGAAAATCGTATGCACCCTTCTTAATGGCTTCGACGGCCATATCGATCGTTCCGTACGCGGTCATCATCAGAACGGTGGTGTCCGGACGTTCGTGTCGCAGCTTTCCGAGAAACTCCATACCATCCATGCCGGGCATTCGAATGTCGAGGAGGATCAGGTCGTAGGAGTCGGCTTCGAGGAATGACTGAGCTTGGTACACGTTGGCGGCTGTTGAGATCTTGCAGGGAAGCTCACTTGACATGGTTCGAGCCAAAAGATTCAGCATGTCCGGCTCATCATCTACGATAAGGAGTTTTGATATGAGAGGGTCACCCATCTGTTTCAGACGTTCTCCTGAAAGCCTTAGTCCCCTGCCGGGAGTTGAATGGTAAACACTGTCCCTTTTCCGACCTCGCTCTTGACTTCAATGGTCCCGCCGTGATCGCGAATTATACCATAACTCACCGACAAGCCTAAGCCGGTGCCCTCCCCTACCGGTTTTGTCGTAAAGAAGGGATCGAAGACCTTCTCGGTGAGATCCTCTGGAATTCCGGCACCGCTGTCGCTGATGGTGATCCGAATCCGCCCGGTTTCCAAGGTTGTTGTCTCGATGCCGATCAAACCGCTTCCCGTGATGGCTTGTTTGGCATTCACCAACAGATTCATAAAGACTTGTTTGATCTTCTCGGTATCTCCCATGACCGGTGGAAGCTTTGGGTGGAGGCGGGTTTCAAGGGTTATGTTCGCGGACTCAAATTGACGCGCCAGCAACTCCACGAGGTCTCTGAGACACTGGTTAACGTCCACGACGGTCTTTCGGGTATCCGCGGACCGGGCGAATTTCAACAGGTCCTCCACAATACGTTTACAGTTCTGAGCCTGCCTCTCTATGGTTTGAACGTCTTCATAATCCTGACTATTCTTGTCGCATCCACGCAAGATCAACTGGGAGTACCCGAGTATGATTCCCAACGGATTATTGATTTCATGAGCGATTCCCGCTGATATTTGACCCAGTGAAGCCATTCTGTCTGCGCGCTGCAGCTGCCGCTCAATCTGTTTCCTTGCAGTTATGTCCTTGGCAATGCCATGATACCCCCGTGTCACATTGGGTTCAGGAGCCTTCACGCTCATACTCAGCAGCACAAGGATCTCTTCGCCGTCACGGGATCTGAACAAGCATTCTCTATCCCTGACAAACCCGTACACCCGCAGCTCCTGCATCAGTCTTTCGTAATCGTCGTTCTTGGCAAAGAACTCCTTGAGCGACATGACGCCGACCACAGCGTCCGGTGATTCATGGCCCAGCGTGCTCGCGCCCGCTTGATTGAGGTCCTCGAACCGGCCCAGGTGATCGACGATGAAAATCATGTCCATGGAGCCTTCGAACAGGGCGCGGTACCTGACCTCGGATGCGCTGAGCTGCCGTGTACGGGCTTCGACAAGGGACTGCAGATCCCGGTTGAGCCGCATCACTTCGGCCGATGCTTTCTCCAATTCCTTCTGATCGTTCAGGATCCCTCGGTTGATTATCTGAACACGTTGAAAGAACAAAGTGATCGAGCCGACCACCATGAACGTTAAGGTATTCACCGCGCCGCTGTACGGAAGCAATGCCCTCCACACGTCGCCCTTTCCCGCAAAGCCCAACACCTGGCCGGCAATGTGACCGACTGAGCGGGACACGGAAAAGGCGGTGAGCGCCAATGAAAACGCGAGAAGATACGTCCACAGAACGTTCGCGGGACGAGCGCGCCTCAGCAGGAAGGCAAAACGCAAGCACCCGCACGAGAGCACAATCATGAGTGCCGATCCGATGCAATCGACAAGCACCACGGGAGCCAGTGAGTAACCTTCCATCACACACCTGCCCCGTCTTCGGCCACTACTTTCAGATAGAGTGCGCGGATACCCAACAAGAGACAGAGGATGGCGGGGACGCAGATGAGATGATCGAGTCGGAGTATCACGTATGGCATGGCCCAGACCGACTGCCCCGGAATCACCATTCGAGAGAACAGACCTGGCTCGCCGACAAAGACTTCATTCGGCACGTACAATCCGATCCAGTGACCGGCAAAGGCGTCGATATTCCACAACAGAAGGAGAAGACACGATATCTGTATGAGCCGCCAGCCTCTCTCCCGGACGAACCGGTTCACTTGAAGCCAGTAGGCCAGAACCGCCATCGTGGCCGCAAAAAACGCGTGCGCCAGCTGATGGGCTATGAGTCCCTCCGGCGGTGGATGAACCTGCAGGGCCCACGCGTGATCGCCGGCGAGGAGAAGAGCCGTCACGAGCGACGTTGTGAGTGTTCGCCGGCCGGTGTGCGGGGAGAAGAAAACTCCGGTGATTCTACGGACGAAAGTCATGGCTACTGAAGCTCTTTGCCGCGGGAAGGCTTTGACGCGGTCTGCATAGGGACATAGCGCCCAATAATCGGATGATTTAACCGAAGGCGCCGGCAGGCCTGCCGTTGGAAGGTACGGTTATTGAGCGATTCATCCGGCGGCTTCCTTCCTCTCCTTTTCATCCGAAGGACTCAAAGAATAAGATGAGATAAGCACGTCCCCAGGTAGACCCAGCTTCTCGCTCAGCTTCCTAATCATCTGTAATGTAAGCGGTCTGCGGCGATTAAGAATATCCGACACTCGTCCTCTGGAACCTATACAGGGCTCCAAGTCTTTCCGGTCCAGACCCATCTCATCCGTTCGGATCTTGATGGCTTCTATGGGATCGGGAGGGGCAATATGGTGGTGGATTTCTTCGTAGCTCTCGATGAGCGGAAGAATTACTTCCAACTCGTCGATTTCGGACGTACCGGGTTGTGAGTCCCAGATTTCTGCGGCTCTTTTCAGAGCTTGTCTGTAGTCTTCCTCAGTTCGTATCGGCTTGATTTCCATACTCGAATCTCCAGCAATCTCCCGTTTCAGATCGTCTCCGCGTCTATTCTGTGGTATTCCCTATGAGTGCCGACGAATCGAACGAAGACCCGTTGCTTATCATAGTGGACTGCCGCCACCAGTCGGTAGTCATTGCCCTTGATATTAAAGATCAATCTATTGTTGTGAAGAATGCTGACATCCGCGTAACGTTGCTTAACCTCGGCCGGCGAATTCCACTCGGCTGCTTTGGCCATTGCGTACCAGGTCTTGAGAGGCTGTTCAGCGTCGGGATGGATCTCCCGGAAGTCTCGCAAGGTACTCTTAGAATAGACCCTCATCAATACAGTATAGAACGCTCACTTGAGGGGAGCAAGACGTTTTCGGCGAAATGGGGCGAGGCTTATTGATGCAAGGGCAATCTGCCGCCGGATACAATTCTCGAGCAATTCGACAAGAAGCTTTCCAATAGAGCCCCCTTGTCAAACCCGTGCCTCGGCAAGACCGCCGTTTCACTTTACCCTTGCGGGGCTCACCCATTTGCATTGCAATTTCTGCTGCGGTACGTATTGTATGCCTCATGACACCGCTCGCTCAACCGGTGGCTTCACACTGCAGGATCAGGGAGTAGAGATGACCTCGGAAAACAATTCAAGCGCCGCATTCGCAGTGAAGGATTGCGCCTTGGTAGCCATTGCAACGGGACAAAAAGCGCAAGATCTCAGAGAGCTGAGAGACAAGCTTCATAATATTCCACTTGGGTGTATCTACTACCATTTCTGGGGTAGCCGGCTCAGACCGAGATTTGACGATCCTCAATACGTCAATGATTTTGCGACCTGGACGCACTATCAGGTTCACGACGAAACGCTTGCCGAACGTTTGGCCATCGTCGACCCCAATGATTTTCAAGATCTGGAGTCGTTGCGGCACGAATTGATTGAGATAGTCGAACAACGACTTGACGAAATTCAGTGGCCGACACTTGTGCGTCCGGATGCTCAATTCCACTTCATCCGCTCCCAGATAGTGGTATTTGACACAGGACACGTCGTGGAGTCGCCTGAGGGACTGGCCGACGTTGTGGAACACTTGTCCCTGGGAAGCGTGTTTTACCACTTCATTGACGCTCGACGTAGACTACCGACGGGGCAAAACGACTTCGTCAATTGGCTGAACGGGTTTGGCGATACCTATAGTGAGCTATGCACGCGGATCGCTTCGATAGACCCTTATTTTGTTACACTCAGTGAGCTTCGCGCGAATTTGAGCCGCGCAGTTGGTGATTCCTTCGGGAGATCGGCCTCATGAAATCAATTCAGGACTATGCCGGCGTTGCCGGTCAAGATGTCGTAGACCACCTTCGCCAGCTTGCCGCACCGCTTCAGGGCCTCAAGATTGTACACGTCAATTCGACCCGTGTCGGGGGCGGAGTTGCCGAGATCCTCCGTGAATTGGTTCCTCTCAAGAATGATCTTGGGATCGACGCCCGATGGGAAGTGATTACGGGCGAAGAAGCCTTTTACCAGTGCACGAAGAACTTCCACAATGGGCTGCAAGGCACGCCGGTACCCATGGCGGAAAGACTCTTGAGCACCTACGAAGAGACCAACGCGATCAATGCGGAAGAATTACGCCCGGTGCTCGAAGACGCCGATATCGTGTTCATTCACGATCCTCAGCCGTTGCTTCTTCTCCGATGGATTCCGAACAGAAAAGGGAAATGGGTGTGGCGATGCCATATCGACTTGAGCCGGCCTTACAGGCCCGTATGGAAGTATCTTCGGGCGTTTACACTAGACTACGATGCGAGCATCTTCTCCCTTGCGAACTTCGCACAATCTCTGCCGCACACTCAGTATTTGATTCCGCCGAGCATCGATCCCCTCAATGAGAAGAATATGGATCTCTCCGCGGATCAGGTCCGGGAAATCTGCACTCGATTCGATCTTGACCCGCAACGGCCCCTGATGCTCCAGGTATCCCGGTTCGATCGATTCAAGGATCCGTGTGGCGTCATACGAGCCTACCGATTGGTCAAGACCTTTGCACCCGGAATTCAGCTTGTACTGGCCGGGGGAGAAGCCACGGATGATCCCGAAGGCCAGGCGGTTCTAGAGGAGGTTAGGTCTGAGGCCAACGCGGATCCTGATGTCCACATCCTGCTGTTGCCTCCCGATGCGGACCTGACCATAAACGCGCTTCAGCGGAGAGCCGACATCGTACTGCAGAAATCCGTGAAGGAAGGATTCGGACTCACCGTGACCGAGGCCATGTGGAAGGGGAACCCCGTCATCGGCGGGGATACCGGTGGCATTCGCCTTCAAGTGGTGAACCACCACACGGGTTTTCTTGTGAGCAGCCCCGAGGGGGCCGCTCTCCGAACCAGGTATCTGCTCCAGCATCCGGAGAAGGTTCAAGAGATGGGGACGAAAGCAAAGCAGTTCGTGCGGGAGAACTTTCTCATCACCAGGCACTTGAGGGAGTACCTCAGCCTCATGGTTGCTCTCGTCTACGGAGATGAGGAGAGGATTGAGCTTGAGATGCACGTAAATCGTTGAGATGCCAATGTTGCATTCACGTTTCAGAGTTTCCCGACCGACAGGTCTGTCGAGCCCAACAGATGATCGTCCTGAATCCACGATTTGATGCCGAACGCTTCTTCGCGCAACTGGCAGAAACCACCAGACGCGTGTTGTTCCTGGACTATGATGGAACACTGGCGCCTTTCACGACCGAGAGGGATAAGGCTTTTCCGTACCCGGGAGTACGAAGTTTGCTGGATCAACTCCTCGAATTGCCAAGCAATCGAGTCGTAATCATCAGTGGACGAGCGGTTGATGCCCTGACGCCGCTACTGGGACTAAGAACGAATCCGGAGATCTGGGGCTCCCATGGTCTGGAGCGTCTCTTGCCCGATGGTACATATGTGAGTCACCCGCTTGATGATCAGGCTTTGCAGGCCATTGCCGATGCGGAGAGTGTCGTCTCCTCCTTGAATCTCGGCGATTTGACCGAGCGCAAGCCGGCCGGGCTGGCTCTCCATACCAGAGGATTGGGAATCGGTGAAGCGCGTGGTATTATTGAAAGGGTTCTGTCGAAGTGGAATCCGCTCGTGGAGAGTTCGGATCTCAGTATTCATGATTTCGCCGGCGGTATAGAATTGCGGTTTTCGCAGACCAATAAGGGGCACGCTGTTGGAACCGTTCTCGCCGAGTTTTCGGAACCACCGCCGGCAGCGTACTTCGGAGACGACCTCACCGACGAAGACGCGTTCAGAGTCCTAAAGGGCAAAGGGATGGGAGTGCTCGTCAGGCACGAGTATCGGCGGACGGAAGCCGATGTGTGGGTCACGCCGCCTGACGGACTCATACAACTCCTGAAACATTGGCTGGCCGACTGAGGAGGCAAGCGATGGACGTGAATCCCGATAAGCGGCTCTTGATAGTCTCAAACCGTCTCCCGGTAACTCTTTACAGGGAAGGCAACGACTGGAGCATCCGTCCGAGTTCCGGCGGTCTGGTAACAGCTCTGGCGCCGGTGTTGCGAAATCGCGGGGGGTTTTGGATTGGGTGGCCGGGAACCCTTGAAGAGGGAGACTGGGAAGAACCGCTCGATGCAGGTACGAAAAGCGTTGGATACACACTGCGAGCGGTGAGTCTAACAAGAGAAGAACACGACCGATTCTACTACGGTTTCTCCAATGAAGTGCTCTGGCCCTTGTTTCACGATCTCCAGGACCGCTGCAACTTCGATCCTGAGTATTGGACGGCGTACCGGGCAGTCAATCGCAAGTACGCCGATGCCATCCTTGACAATGCACGAGGGGAGGACTTCATCTGGGTCCACGACTATCACTTGATAACCGTGGCTCAAGCCCTGAGGGAATCAGGCGTGGAGGCTCCTCTGGGCTTCTTCCTCCACATCCCTTTTCCGCCGCTGGACATCTTCTTCAAGTTGCCGTGGAGGTTCGAGATCCTCACAGCGCTTCTGGAGTATGACCTTATAGGGCTTCAGACGTTGAGGGACCGGCGAAACTTCGTGCAATGCGTACGGGCGCTCATTAAGGGAGTGCATGTCTTTGGCAAAGGGACCATCGTAACGGTACGCCTCGGGCATCGTGAGATGCGGGTAGGTGCGTTCCCGATCAGCATCGATTACAACTCCTTTGCCGCCGATTCAGTTACCAAAGAGGTGGCGGATAAGGCGTGGTTCATCCACGAAGATCTTCCGAGGCGCCATATTGCCCTTGGCGTGGACAGACTTGACTATACAAAGGGCCTCCCGTTGAAGTTGGAAGCCTTCCGCAATGCCCTCACAAGGTATCCGGAGTTGAGGGAGAAGATTACTCTGGTGCAAGTGGTGGTGCCCAGCCGCACTGAAATACCCAAGTACGACGAGCTCAAGCGGGAAATCGAGCGACTTGTGGGTGAGATTAACGGGATGTTCACCGTGTCGGGATGGGTGCCTATTATCTATATTTTTCGCAATCTCGACAGGCCGGAGTTGCTGGCTTACTATCGTACATCGGAAACCGCTCTTGTAACTCCGTTGAAAGACGGCATGAATCTCGTGGCCAAAGAGTTCTGTGCATGCAGTATCGAGGAAGAGTCGGTTCTGATTCTCAGTGAATTTGCAGGGGCAGCCGCTCAGCTTCAGCGAGGGGCCATCTTGGTGAATCCGTACGACATCGAGTCCGTTGCCGATGCCATTTATGAGGCCTATACAATGGACTGGGCGGACAGAAAGCGTCGTATGCGAATCCTCCGCCGATCCGTTCGAGACAACAACGTCTTCCGCTGGGTAGATTCATTTCTCACGGCCGCTATTGGTCAAGACCTTGAACAGTTCCCCCCGGTCGAGGATTATGTGCCTCGGGTGGAAATGGAAGAACACACCCTATGAACTCGGAATATGTGCGTCGGCATTAGGGCCTTGACTATACGCTTTCGATCATCTTCGACACCTTCTCAACCAGCTTGTCAAGACCCAATATGATGACCCGGCAACTGTAGCCCGCCAAGAAAGTCCAGGTTTCCGGCGACTTCCAAATCTGTCCCTGTCTTAACGGAAGGCCCGGCTACCCAGGGTTCAGCGGGGTGCCGAGGCCGATCTTCAACGCGGGGCGGCCCCCACCCTCCGATTACGGCAGACGTTCCGTCGAACGGTTCCATCTCACATGGGTCTGTATCATCAATTCTTAGACGGAAACACTCGCTTCCAGTCACGCTTCATGTTCACAACAACCCAGCCCCAACTATTGGCAGAATCCAGAGCCTTGTCCAATCGGCCGAACAAGGTTTTGCGGTCATACGCATACTCCCGCTCGGCATCGGTATGATGGATGATCACGCCAAGCCGCCTGCCGTTGCCCGCAGTGGTCCATTGGAGCATCTGAAGGTCACCGTCGGAGTTACCGAAGGCCGCTATCGGGCGCCGCCCAATGAACTTGTTGATTCCGACCGGCTTGCCCGCCTTGTCATCGATGAAATCGACCTCCGGAAGCCTCATGATTGCCGGCGTACCGTTCTTTATCTCGAACTTGGTTTTGATGCTGCTGCCGACCACCTGCTCGGGTGGGATACCGTAAACCCTTTCCGTCCACGGTCGCATGAACTCAATACCGCCGCCGGACACAATGTAGGTCTTAAAGCCGTTGCCCCTGAGATAGCCGAGGAGTTCCAGCATCGGCTGGTACACGAGGGCTGTGTACAAGCGCTTGAAGCGTGGGTGGCGAGCTGTGGCGATCCAGTCCTTGACGACGCGCGCGAACTGCTCGGTGGTCGTTCCCGCGTGCGTTACCATGATGAGCTCGAGCAAACCTCTTTGACCGGAGGCGATAAGCTCATCCTTATTGTCTTCCAAGACTGCCTTGAACGGCTGTTTGGTCTTCCATTCGGGATGTTGCGGTGCAAGCGCCTTCACACGATCAACTGCAAATATGAACTGAGTGTACGCCGGATGCTCCACCCACAAGGTGCCGTCATTATCGAATGTCGCGATCCGCTCGGGCTGAGGGACATAATCCGGGCTGTTCTTGTCGGTCACGCTGTGAACGAAATCAACAATGGCCTGTTTCGTCGGGCCGGCGTTCCAAGACGGCAGGGGATCGTCTGCATGTGAGACGGCACTCACGCCTAATAGACAAATGATGACAAACAAACGAAACGATTTCATAGGGGCAACCTCTTCGATTATTGCATGGAATTCAATGCTGCCGGGGTCCGGGAAAAGAAGACCGGTTCCCGGCGTAGGCCGGGAAGACGGCTCAGAATATGCGACCGTACTTATGAAATCGACTACTCAGCAACACGATACGCACTATTTCCGATAGCTGAAAGAGAACGCCCTCTCCCGGAAGTCATAACCGGAAAAGGGCATTCGTCCTCCGCGGATGCCTAATTGCCGGTTGGCGGCGTCTGCAACTGTTCCATCACTTGATCAATCGTGAAGCTTGCCGCCTTCTGTCTCGGCGGGTATTCCTTGAGCGTCTCGAGGAATTTGGCGACATATGTCTGTGCAGGCAGCAACAAGAAAACACGGTCAATGTACCAATCCCAATACGTGTTCGAAGTGATACTCGCCTTCTCGTAAGGATCGAGCCTTAGGTTAAAGAGCCAAGGTATGCGGGTCTTCACAAAAGGCTCACCCCAGACCGCCAGGGTGCCGGGCTCCCTCTGCTGAGCGAAGACGATCTTCCAGTTGTCGTAGCGGAGACCTGTTAGATCGCCGTCATCGGAGAAATAGAAGAATTCCGTTCTTGCCCCTTTGTCTTCCTTGCCGGTGAGATAAGGCAGGAAGTTATAGCCGTCCAGGTGGACCTTAAATGTCTTGTCATCCGCCTTGTAGCCCTTCAACAGCTTCTCTTTCACGTCCGGCACGCCTGCGGCCGCCAGCAGAGTCGGCATCCAGTCCATATGCGACATGATGTCGTTGGATATGGAACCCGCCTTGATTTTGCCCGGCCAGCGCACCATTGCCGGTACGCGGTACGCTCCCTCCCAGTTCGTGTTCTTCTCACTCCGGAAAGGCGTCATTGCAGCATCGGGCCAGGTATTCATGTGCGGACCGTTGTCCGTGCCGTAAAAAACAATGGTGTTGTCGGCAATGCCCAGGTCGTCGATCTTTTTCAGCACGGTGCCCACGTTCTTGTCGTGGTCGATCATCACGTCATGGTAGACGCTTTGCCATCGCCCGGACTGGCCCACACTCTCGGGCTTGGCATGGGTGCGGAAATGCATATGCGTGAAATTCACCCATACGAAAAACGGTTTGCCGACCTTGTGCTGCCTTTCAATAAAGTCCGTTGCTCGCACGGCTACGTCGTCATCAATGGTCTCCATGCGCTTCTTGGTCAAGGGGCCGGTATCCTTGATCTTGCCGTCGGCGAAGCTGTGGATCACTCCTCGAGGACCGAACCTCTTACGGAACTTAGGATCCTTCGGGTAATCCGGGTGTTCGGGCTCTTCTTCCGCATTCAGATGATACAGATTTCCGTAAAATTCGTCGAAACCGTGATTGGTGGGCAGGAATTCGTCCTTGTCTCCCAGGTGGTTCTTCCCGAACTGTCCTGTCGCATAGCCCAAAGGCTTGAGCAGTTCGGCGATGGTCGGGTCTTCCTTGCGGAGACCGATATCCGCACCCGGCATGCCCACCTTGCTCAGGCCCGTACGGATGACGCTCTGCCCGGTAATGAACGCGGCACGGCCGGCCGTGCAACTCTGCTCACCGTAATAGTCCGTGAAAATCATACCTTCAGCGGCTATTCGGTCAATGTTCGGGGTACGGTAACCCATCAGTCCCTTCGTGTAGGCACTGATGTTGCTTTGCCCAATGTCATCTCCCCAAATGACGACGATGTTGGGCTTCTTGGCATCAGCTGCTATCGAATCGAGTCCGGCACCAAAGACGAACGCGATTGTCAGCATGACCGCCGCAAACGGAATCCACATTCCGGATCTCGTTACCTTCATGCGCGTCCTCCTCCCAAGACAATAGTAAATTATTGGGTTGTCGGTACGTTCACTACTTTTCTACGTCCGGATCCGCAAGCCCCGGGGAATCCCGACGCATTGATCTAGTATCCCGTTGCCTCTGTTACCCTGCCAAGGGCCGGATAACCTACAATTTCTTAAAGGCTGTTCAGAAAATATTCGAGAATTTACAATTTCGAGGTGCTTCAGTATGCCGCTCGGGAGCGGACTGTTCCCCTATTCTTTGAAGCCCTCATCCGGTGCCGGAGAAGTCTCATACAAAACAATCGCTACACATGCAGCCTCGAACCTTCCGAGACTTCTTGCAGGGTAACTTCCCCGGGGGAATCCGTCAAGCATTCTTGATCCCCGTGCCGAGGAAAGAATCGCCGCGCTTGGAGGATTACCCTGAAAAGATAGGAGATTCGTTTGACAACCCTAAATACCTTTGCGTTGTAGACAACGTTGAGGATAGTATTGGGAGCCGGCCGCGGGGGCCGTGCTTAACGATCTTTTCGATACGGGGGCTACTCGATGAAGACCTTGTCGTCACACACGCATGTACTTGACGCAACGAGGTTCCTCCGGCTATGAAAGTGATTCAGGCACAGTGCCATGGCAATTTCGGGTTTGAGTCCTGTGTACATCGGCAGCCCGAGCGAATGCTCTACGAAACGAAAAGGTGAGCCGGGATGATTTATGCGGTGGTAATCGCAGGTGGAGGCGGGACCCGCTTGTGGCCTCATAGCAGAAGGAACATTCCGAAACAGCTCCTCTCCATCGACGGCGAAAGGACTATGATCCGAGCTACCATTGACCGCATACTCCCTGCAATCCCGTATGACCGAATCATGGTGGTTACGGGAGAGTCTCATGCCGACGAGATTGAGAATCAAGTGCCGGAGATCGACAGGAAAATGATCGTAGCTGAACCCCGTGCGCGAAATACCGCGCCGTGCATCGCCCTCGCCGCCTACAAACTCAGAAAAATCGACCCCGATGCAGTGATGGTAGTCCTGCCTGCCGACCGCCTTATTATGAGAGAGAAAGAATTCCTCCAAAGCCTAATGAGAGGGGCTGAAGCAGCCTCGAAAGGCGAGTATCTACTAACCTTTGGGATCGTCCCCAACCGGCCGGAGACGGGCTATGGATATATTAAGCTGGGGCCGGAAGAGTTCCGTATTGATTCCACGGGAGTTTTTCGTGTTGAGAGATTCGTTGAAAAGCCCAACACACACACACGGCCAAGGAATATGTTGCCTCGGGAGAATACGTATGGAAAAGTGAAATGTTTGCCTGGAAAGCGTCCCGGATCGTCGGGGCCGTTGAAACGCACTTGCCTGCTTTGGCCGAAGCAATGCAGGAGACCGTCCGCTCCCTCCATACTCCGGAGAAATCCGGCGCCATAGCACACGCGTACGACAAAGTTGAGGCGATTTCAATCGACTACGGAGTCATGGAGAAGGCGGACAATGTACTGTGCATCCCTGTGGATGTAGGCTGGAACGATGTGGGCAGTGGGGTCTCCCTTGAGGATGTGTGGGGTCGTGATGGCCGTGGGAACTCTTTCAAAGGTGAAGTCGTGAATCTCGACACACGTAATTGCATTGTGTCTTCGCCTCACAAGCTCACCGCCCTGATCGGAGTGGAGGACTTGATCGTTGTGGACACGGCGGATGTTCTCATGATCTGCCGGAAGGACAGAGCCCAGGACGTGAAGACACTTCAGGAAGCCCTCAAGAAAAAGGGCTACGATCACTTGCTGTAGAAATCGAGGAACGGTAATCCCGGGAAGGAGTCCATCCGGAGAGTGACCGACCTGTACTGACTCATCAATCATGAATAGGCCGGACCATCATCAACGGTTCCCCCGTGGTGACCCGCTTCGATGAAGAGTTTCTTCTGAGACCGGGACAATCTATTGATATTCCCCGAGGTGCGAAGCATCGCATATTCAACCCCGGGGAGTCGCCGGTGGTATTTATTGAGGTGCAGGTAGGCGACTATTTCGGTGAAGACGACATCGAACGTATCGAAGACGACTTCGGCTGGGTGTGAAGCACCCCGGGGGTTGGAGCATCGTTGGAGGTATATGTATCGGCGTGGAAGTCCTCCTTGGAGGACCGGTTGCGAGCATTCACTTGGATTGGAAGAACATCCACGCCGCAAATGTCATTGCGAGCGTAACGAATCAGTCTCGGCGGGTGGCGGACGGGATTGCCGGCCCGTAATACGGGAGTCTCCGCTCCTCACAATGACAGGCTTGCGGTACTATTTTCCTCCGAGACAAAATGCTTACGATTCGTTTTGCCTTTTCTTCTTGACGATCCTTTCTCGTTGGCTATAATAAATTAAAGTGTCTGGAGTTCGTGAGAACCCGGAACACGTGAGCGATTTTTTTCGAGCTACATACCGCCTGGATCTGAATGACCGGGACGGAAGGATCATAAGAATGCATCGTAAGCCTTCCTGCCGGAGGGCTTTTTTTGTTTCAGCCGACGTAATGACTCTTGTCGCAACGTTCCCCCGGCACCAATGATGCCGGCCGCTCCATGGGACCGAGGTACCGTCTCATCCCCCTTGTGACCCGGAGCGCGGAACCGACGATCCTTCCTCTTGAACATGTGAGACGCTGAATGGATATCCTCACTACCATAGACGGCCTCAGGGATCGGTTACGGCCCCACAGGCAAGAAGGTCGAAGCATAGGCCTTGTTCCCACCATGGGATATCTTCATGAAGGACATCTGAGCCTCATGAGGAAAGGGCGGTCTGAAAACGACCTGCTGGTGGCCACCATATTCGTGAACCCAACTCAGTTCGGCCCCCAAGAGGATCTGGACAAGTACCCCAGGGATCCCGAGGGAGATGCCGAGAAGTGCCGAAGCGCGGGTGTGGATGTTCTGTTCGTTCCCGAACAGAGTGACGTCTACGGTCCTGGATTTCAGACGTACGTCACGGTGGAAAGGGTCTCGGTTCCGCTGTGTGGAGCATCGAGACCCGGGCATTTTCGGGGGGTGGCTACTGTGGTTTTGAAGCTTTTCAACATGGTGCAGCCCTCGAAGGCGTATTTCGGCAGAAAAGACTACCAACAGGTTCAGGTTATCAAGACCATGGTACGGGACCTGAACCTCGATGTGCAAATCGTGAAGTGCGAGACGATTCGGGAAGACGACGGGCTTGCCATGAGTTCGCGCAATGCCTACCTCGGATCGGATCAGAGGAAACAGGCCGCGTGCTTGTACCAGGCGCTGATGGAAGCCAAATCCCTGTTTAATAGGGGTGAGAAAAGAGCGGAGAACTACCTCGAGGCCATGCGAAACCGAGTCAATGCAGAGCCTGCCGCCGAAGTGGACTATATCAACATCGTGCACCCTGAAACCCTCGAGGATCTCGACGACGTGAAAGACAAGGCCCTGGGAATATTGGCTGTACGCATTGGGAGCACGCGACTCATCGACAACATGCTCTTGAATGAATAGAGCTTGATTCCCATAGGCGCGCCGTAACCTCTATGGCGCATCCGTACTGCCCGGTTGTGGGAGTCCCCCGGCTCCCGTAGGGTTATCCGAAAAAAGGAACGGCGCTCGGTCGTTCCCCGCTAAGGTAATGTGCACCGGCGAAAGGACACCGGCGACACTATACCGCTGAGACAATTCTCTCCCGATGGAGGACGTAGATGATTCGGACCATGCTCAAATCCAAAATCCACAGAATCAAAGTAACTGAAGCCTGCCTCGACTACGAGGGGAGCATCACCATCGATTCGAATCTCCTGGAGACGGCGAATATCATCGAATATGAGCAGGTGGACGTTTACAATATAAACAACGGAGAGCGGTTCACCACGTATGTGATTAAGGGTGAACCCGGTTCAGGGGTGGTATGCCTCAATGGAGCGGCTGCGAGGTTGGTGGCCGTCAAAGATCTGGTCATCATCTGTTCTTACGTGGGTGTGGAGGACTCCGAATGTGGCCGTCACAAGGCCGTCAATGTCTTCGTGGACGACGACAATAGGATCAGCAGAGTTACGGGATAACCTGAATCCATTGGCCTGCTCTTTACGAAATTCGTTACCATTTACGGGCTCTTGTCCCTTTATTAGCCGTTCGTAGGGTGCCGGTGAGTGCGCCGTCGGCGTATGAACCGTACCGGCTGAGGCTTCAGTCGCCCGGTTGCCGCCGTGAATACCTCTTATCCTGCGGGACGGTTTGCTTTGCTCACCATCCTACGGGAATACGTCAACGTATTTTGAACTTCGGCACTGAAGACGGAGAACGCGTACTACGGCGGGGCCTCCGCTAAACAGATCGACCGAAGAATGTGCTATCGGTAGTTCGTGGGAACAAACGGAACCCGGAGGCCGTTCCGCTTGGATGTCAGTCGGAAATCCTTTCCTCGCTTGAGCCAAATTCTCCCCAGACGCGTGCCTTCGCGGGTGATATCCAGAGGCGTGTCTATTTCCGTCAGCTTGGACGCATCAATGGCTGCCGAACCGGCTTGGTCCCACCTCAACGTCTTTCCCGACATCGTGATGAATAGGGCCGCGGGAAGCTCGATGTTGGTCCTAATATCCATGATCTTGACCACGGCCTGCGCGGGCAGCTCGACTCGATCGCCCGGATGAACAACAAAGCTCCTTGATTGAGCATCGCTTAATACAACGTAGTGCATGCGCGGTTCCTCGACCACCACAAAGCATTCGTCGAATGCCCGATTATCCAGCTTGGCCTGCAATGAAAATACGGAGACACTCCCTCGTTTCGCGGCGTACTTCTCCCGTAAGTCCTTAGATGTATTGATGTGGTGGCCCCGATCCTCCACTGGGTATGGGGACTCAGAGGCCTGAAAGCCCCTCAGGTCCATCCTGATCGTTTTCTCGTCCTCAGGTGCCATGTTGGTTAGAGGATCGAGGATTGTTAGGGTGTCTCCTCGTATCACTCTCAATTCCTCTCCGGGTTCGATGAGCATCGTCCTATCGTTGACTCGGACACAGAAGAAGCGAATTCTCGGCTCGAAATGCAGACCTGCGGCAACCTTTGAGCGGCCTTCAATGAGATCCACAGGAATCTGGGCAATGAGAAAGCGGTCTTTGCGAATCTCAATGATCGAATCCTTCTTAATGGCGATTTCTTTCCCGATATCGTTCAGTCTGCGAGCAGCTCCCTTTATGCGCGCCGTGAGGCCCCGAGAGTAGTTCGACTCAATGTGGACGATTCTGAGATTGTCTCCCTTCTGAACAGTCACCCTGTCCTTTCCGGTCACAACAATCGGGGTACGGCCATTGATCGATACGATCACGTATTTCAGCTGTGGAGTGTCGAGGTAGATCCTTGGATTGTCCGGTGTGATTCCGAATTCCTCCAGAAAGGCATTCACCACCATGGTCTGGTGCCTCACTCTCAGCCGATAATCGGCAATGCTCTTTGAGGTCTCAATGCCAAAGGCGGGAATGCCCACTGTTGTCACGGCGTGGAACGTTGCCGACAATCTCTGTTCCCGATGCTTGGTGTCCTCACGAAGTGTTTTATGATTGTTGATCTGAAAGCGGTGGCCTGCATTAGGTATCTGAGGATTGACTCTCTCCAATACCCGTCGCACCATGCTCCCCATCTGAATCGCTTTGCCGTCTTGACCGATGAACTGCTCGGCGTCGATGATAATTGATTGTCCGTACCGCATGGGATTTCGATTCGGAGACTCCCATTGGAATGAGTAGAATCCCGACCCATCGTGAAGGTTGAGGAAGAAGTCGCTCTTCTTCATCAGGCTCTTTATGATTGACACGATTGCCAAATCTCTGTCCGAAGCCTTTGTTTTTCCCGCGAACTTGCGGTTCATGTCTCCTTCAACGCCTCTGCTGTTTTCCACTATGGACAGGAAGTTCGCCCGCGGTACCACGATGAGATTCCCTTTCTTGAGGGTCAGATCCGCATACAGATCCGCTGCAAGGTAACCTCCGGGTTCATCGCCTTGTATGCCCCCAAGAATGAAAAGGGTAGGCCCGGGAGCAAGTCCCTTTATCGTGATGACATCCAGTTCCGAATCCGTACCCTTAAAATAGACTTTGTGGGAAGTCTCGGCTCCGGTGAAGGAAGGTAAAGCCAGGAGTGCAAACAGGTAAACCGCTATTGCCCACGACCGAAGCGGCAAGGCCCGATGCGATGCCTCGACGGATCGGCTCTTTGAGTGACCTGCCGACGGGCAATGGGGGTAGGCATCTCCATGTTGGGTAGCCGAACGACCGCCCGGTTGCGCATCAAGGTCAACCTTCGAGACGCCGGACAGTGCATTCAAGGCTGGTCTTTGCGTTTTCGTCAATGGGCTCTCATGCTTCGAGGCCCATAACAATATCGTCGTCGCGTTAAGCAGTGCGAGTTGACCTCGGGACTCTCACTGCGTTCACGAGAACGCACGCGCGTTTTCAACAGGCCTCGGCCCCACAAGATCGGCAGATCAAAGAGGTCGTCTCCTGTCGCTCCGACTTGACCGAGTTCCATTGGTAACGCTTTCACGCGACTGAACCACCTTGAGATCCTTGTAATCGAAATGGCGTTGAAAGACAATATCTCCGTCCGGATCATAAATGAGGACCGATACCCCGGAAAGCGACGCACCGGAACGCTTATCTTCGTATGGGAGTTCAACGAGGGTGTACTTGTTGAACGCGACGCTTTCTCCTTCTCGAAAATTGGTGGGCAGGTCCCCTTCTCCTCTGCGTGCCTCCTTAGGATACGCGTAGAGCCTACTCGCTCCTCGTTTGTCCTTCATTTCGACGTACACGAAGAGATACCCGGCAAACCGAATGCCGTGTCGATCTTTCACCAACCTGAACCTAAGGGTCCCCTTCTTGGGGGACTTAGCTTCCGCCCTAACGTCCTCGGCATTAAAATCGAACAAATTCCGGGGCCCGCTCGAACGAGTCGTTTGGCCCGAAGAATCGCCGGCGGGTGCAGTGGTCTCGCTCTCGGAGTGTGCAGGAACTCGGGAATCCCCGGCGATGGGCGTTTCAGCGGTTTCAGAGGTGTCTCCGTCGGTCCGGCTTCCGCTCTCTGCAGGCACCATTGCCGTCAGCGGTCCTAAGTCCGACCCACGGGAGCCATTCTCAACCGGGCCGGGCGTCTCCCCGCTCCCCTCCGATTCGGATCCCTGAAGCGGGCCTGCAACCATTTTCGGCAATTCCCGGCTCTCTTTGAGACGCTTCTCCTGAACGGTCAGAGCCAGTTCCTTCTTCCGAAGCTCTTCCTCCAAAAGGGCTACCTTCTGAGTCAGAGCTTCTCGATCACCCGTGACCTCCGTCCCTCCCGTCAGAAGTCCGCCGATCGCACCGGCCGCGACAATAACCACTACGAGAGCCCCACATACGGCCGCCAAGCCCACGCTCAATCCGGCCGGCGAGATCTCGATCTGGCGTGACCGGCCCGCTTCATTGATCAATACAACCGTATAGCGGGCTTTGCTGCGGGTCTTGGGTTCCGGAATCTCCGGCAAATCCCTATAGGGCGGACCATTCTTCTGAGAGGATTCGGAACCCCGTATCTTTTCCACCAACCAGGACCATGCTCTTCCAACCTTTATCACTGTACTCATCTCCCCGGAAGATTTGGAGAAACTTGACGTGCAGTCGTGTCTCCACCTTCCTGATTTGCATCCTTTCCATTCTTACCTGGATGGTTCGGTATTTGCGGAAGTACCGTCTCCTCGTTTTCGCCAATTCCTTGAAATCGGATCTCCCATCCCCGAAATCGGGATGATACAACTTCAGGTACATGTCAAGATTCTTTTGCTCCCATGCCGTCTTCCACTTTGTGAGGAACTTCTTAACAACATCTCGAACTTCCGCTTGATCGGGCTCTTCAGGAATCTTGCGGGCCTTTTCTCCTCTCGTTTCTATTCGTACCGGTTCTACTCGCACCGATTCTACTCGCTTCGGTCTTACTCGTACCGGTTCTATCCGTTTCAGTTCTTTCGTATCGGTTTGCGAACCCACCGGCGGATTGGAAGAGAGGGTGGTGTCCTTCAGATTCCCGGCAGCTTCCAGAGAACCTCGTGTCCCGCTATCTTGGGGGGGCAATTTCAGAGGCTCACGAACCTTGACCGGTTTTTCGGAAAGACCGAAAAGGCCGGGTGTGTCCAGGGAAGGAGCGTACGCGGGCATTATTCGTGCCACTATGAGCCTGTCCGGGGAACTCCCATGCACGAATTTCTCGTTGCTCTCCAAGGCCGGGGCGGCTATTTCTCCTGCGGCCGCTATGGTTTTCAGGACCACGCCACGAGAGGGGGCCGATGGTCGCGGTGCCTCGAATTCCTCTTCAACAGGGAGTTCCGGTTCATCAGTCGCCACCAGTCGAATCTTGAGGTTCTGTCTCGATTTGTACCGTTCCTCCGGTAGTGCGTTAATATCGGCCAACAAAGACCCCACCGGGAAGGAGTCATCCACAGGCTTATGGTAGTCCTCGGCATAAATACGGTAATTGCCGTCGTTGATGAGGTACAGAACCTTGATGCCCGTGCTCCGATAGCTCTCAGAACTATAGTCTTGAGAGAACATTGCCGTGACCAGGCCGTTCTGCCGATAAAGGCGAACGTTTTCAAGTCTTACACGGATCTTCTTGTAACGCTTGTTGAGTTTTCGCTTCTTCTCTCTCCACGCGTTGTAGTCGAGCCAGCAACTCTGAAAGTTCGGGGAGTAATTCCCCATGTACGCATCAAGATCCTGAGACTCCCATGCCTGACGCCAATTCTCGATGAAATCCCGCAGTTCTCGTTCTTGCTCCACTATCTCGGACCGAGGGGCCAACTTGAGCTTCTTCACCACAATCAGCGGGGTATCCTGAAGTTTAACGAATCGTGATACCTTGACCAAATCCTGATTCTCAAGCGCGATGCATCCGTTGGAATCCGGCCTGGGGCCCAGGGGCTTGTCGCGACCGTGAAGCCATATGCCGTCACCGCTCTTTCCCCTACGGCGGTCCACAAAATTCGGATAGTCGGTGGTAAAGGCCCACATGCCATACTTGGGCGGGAGCGTGCGACCGTCAATCACCGAGCAGAAGAAGTACACTCCCTCGGGGGTCCGCATATCCCCTCTCACCCACTTGTCCCCCGAATTCTCCCCTGTCGAGCATCGATAGGATTCGATCATCGAGGGCTCGCCTTCCTTGATCTCCCACACCGTCAAACGCTGCTGAGACTTATCCACGATCAGTGCATGAAAGGTCCCCTCAACCATCCAGTTCATGAGCGCCACGGGGTACTTACTCTCGGCACCGGCGGCGACGCAAGACCAAGCTGCCATTAACAAGACAACCGCTATGGGAGCCCTCCGGATCGACAGGGGAAGGCAACCAATCAACAGTCTGTGGAGTACTGCGGTCAACATACGCTTTTCTTTACAATTAGTTGGCTAAAAAGTCAAGAGCGTTTTACTTTATGTTTTCCCCTCAACGCCTTGAAACTTATTGTGAAAATACCCGCTCAAAAACGGCGTCTATCCACCTCAGCGCATGCTTCAAATCGAACGCGGCATCTATTTCCTCTTGAGTCAGGTGTTCGAGAATCTCCGCATCCGTTGAAATCATGAGCTTGAAATCCGCTCCTTCGTTCCAAGCCTTCATGGCGTTTCGCTGAACGAGCACATATGCGTCTTCTCTCGTTAGCCCTCGGTCGACAAGCCGAATGAGTATGGCCTCCGAGAAAATGAGCCCGTGACTTTGCTTCAGGTTCGCCAGCATTCTCTCGGGATACACCGTCAGGTTGCGTATCACCGATGCAAGTCGGGCAAGCATGAAATCAGCCAGTATCGTGGAGTCGGGCGCGATGATTCTTTCCACCGAGGAATGTGAAATATCGCGCTCGTGCCACAGCGGGACGTTTTCCATGGCAGCGACGGCGTTGCCCCGGATCACCCGAGCCAAGCCGCTCAGATTTTCCGTGAGAACCGGATTGCGCTTGTGGGGCATGGCAGACGAGCCTTTCTGCCCTTCGTGGAAAAACTCCTCAACTTCGCCGACTTCGGAGCGCTGCAGATGTCTGATCTCTACGGCAATTTTCTCCACGCTCGACGCAATGAGCGCCAGGGCGGAGAAATAGGCGGCGTGGCGATCTCGCTGTATGATTTGACTGGAGGCCGGTGCGGCCTTCAGTCCCAGTTTTTCCAAGATCTCGGTTTCCATGGCCGGATCAAGGTGAGCAAATGTTCCTACCGCGCCCGAGATCTTGCCTACCGAGACGGTATCGAGCTCCGCATCCCAGCGGTTCAGGTGTCGCGACATTTCACTGTAGAATATCGCCAGTTTGAGGCCAAACGTAATCGGTTCCGCGTGAATTCCGTGAGACCTCCCTACCATTGGAGTGAACCGGTGTTCCATAGCGCGTGATTTCAGGGCGTCCATCAAATCCTGAAGATCTTGGCGGATGATGCTTCCGGCCTCTTTGAGGAGCAAGGACAACGCGGTGTCGACGACATCGTATGAAGTAAGTCCTCTGTGAATGAAACGCGAATCCGCCCCGACGAACTCGGCGACACTTGTGGTAAACGCGATCACATCGTGGCGCGTCACCTTCTCGATCTCATCAATGCGTTGAACATCAAAGCCGGCTCGTTGCCTGATGTTTTCCATGCTTTCACGTGGAATCGCACCGCGCTCCGCCCAGGCTTCACACACCGCCAGCTCTATATCGAGCCACTTTCGATACCGGTTAGCGGGCGTCCATATTCCGCCCATTTTTTCCAGGGTATATCGTGGAATCAAAAGACCATCCTTTCATCACCCAATAAGAATCCGAATAGTTGTTCCGCATCGTGATTCAGCGTTGTAGCGGCCGTCCTCCGAACGCTTATCAACCACCCCTATAAACTCGATGCAGCCCTCGGCAAACGTGACCGTTCCAGAATATCACGACCCCGCCGCGATTGTAAACGCTTGAATCGTCCTCGAATTGCACTTCATGATGCTTTCTCTTGAAACCATCCTCCGGTATGGGCATCTAATAGATTACGACCTTCCGGACGCGGGTCCCTCCCCGTCTTCGATCCGGACCAAAAGGAGGTTAGAATGAACACCCCTCACAGAGCAGAGAAGATCGTGAATGATATGGAGAGGATTACCCCGTACATGTATGAGGGATTGTACGGGAGTTTCTTGAGAAGCTTCATGGAATCGGATAAATCCCGTTGGACAAAAGATCTTTCCGGATACTTGAGTCACGCTCACGAGGATTGGGCGGACGTCGGCGAGGATATTGCCAAACTCCTCTGGGAACGATTTGAACAGAGGATTTCTTGCTGACTTGTTGCCGACCATCATGGTAAGCCAATTGCCATAGTTCCCGGCGCATGTTTGGGCCGAAAAAAGCCAACGCGTCATTCCGGCGCAGCCGGCAATTCAGGCCTGCTGAAAGCCTGATTTTCCGATTCCCGCCGGCGCAGGAGAGACCGAACCCGGCGCGTGACCGTATCCACGCAACCGTGTATTCGTTATCCGCTTCACAAATGCGGTCGCACATTGCCTGCACAGCGTCCATCTCGATCCCCGACTCCCGCTGGAAACAAGTAGGACCGGCATCCTGCCGGTCCTACTGTCCAGGTGACTCCGTATTTGTGAACCGAGGCAATTAGACTGCGCCGTACCTTTCAATCCGAACCTCACCATCATGCTCCGGGCCGGTTCCGGCTGCAACTGAGCTTCTACAAAATCCGGCAGAACAGAAAAAGGCCGTTGGAGATCAACCTCCAACGGCCTTGGAGAGCGGGAATCAGGCGGGGTACCGGATCAGGCCCTCCCTGATGCCTTCAACCGAGCAGCCGGTTTTCACGCGGGCCGCAACGCTTGTCCCTGGTCTCGGGAGAATCAGCCCTGCTCGGCCTCCCCTTCCACGGCTGCGGGCGGAACATAGTTGGGTTCTACCCCGAGCTTCGTGTTCCTACCTGCGGACTTCGACCACGTAATGGCTACGGTTCGATAACCCAGGTGCGCAAACTTGGAGAAAGGAAGGTAAAACAACAACGCCAGGACGAACATCAGGTGAATCGTGTACAGAGTGTATGCTCCCGGAGCCGACCCCGACCAACGAACCAGCTGGGTGAGCAGGCCGGTAACGCCGGTCCCGAAAATGAAGAAGAGAAACAACCAGTCAAAGTAAGAGCTGTTCCCCGCTTGGTCCGGAGTGGTGAGACGCCTGACGAGCAGTATTCCCAGTCCCGTGATGAATGCTATCGCGCTGATATTTCCCAGGATCTTGATGGGTACGGTTCCCGGTCCCGACAGTGAGGGCGGTTTGAGACCCAAAATGTCAAAATTGAAGGCCACGATCGCGGTTGTGACCAACAACCCGATCATTCCCCAGAAAGCCATAAGATGCGCGGCATAGCGAATATTGTTCGCCTCGCACTCCTTAAATGTCGTGTGGGGAAGGATCTCTTTGAGAGCCTCGATCAGGCTGGGAATGAAGTCTCGTCGAGGCCCGCCTTCCACAACAGGGTTGTTGCTCCCCAGACTGTTCCAGTAGTTCCTCAGGCTGGTGAACAGCGATATAACGGCAAACAGCAGGGCGGCCGTGAAAACTACCTGTATCAGTCTCACCCATATAAACCCTACCCCGTCCCCGAGGTGATGTGCGGAGTATGTTACCGGCCCTTCGGGAAAGCGCCACCCGCTGATGTACACCAGCAACAGCACCACCACGATAGGAATACCTATCGTGAGCACGAACAGCGCGGGCTCTCCCACCAAGGTACCCAGAAATGCCGGCCATGAGTGCTTCTGGATGTTCAGCTTTCGTACGGCCTTGAGCACATCCCCGGGATGCGCTCCTCTGGGGCACTGTGTTGAGCAGTCATTACACTGATGACAGAGCCATACGTCGGGATCGTTCATAAGACGATCCTTCAGACCCCACTGGGCCCAAATCATCTCCTTGCGAGGGTACGGTTGGTTGTCCGGAGCTATCCGACAAGCTACCGAACAGGTTGCACACTGATAACACTTCTTCAAATCTCCCGCACCGGCGGCAATGAGGTCCTTGGTGAATTGAAGATCGGGTTCGGCAACAAATTCCTTCGTCATCTGAAGAACCTCCTTAGAAGCCTTTGTACGGGTTGGGATCGAAACCGGACAGAGTTTCGATGAAACCGTCGATTATTTCGGGGATCCTACCGTACTCGTCGATGGCAAGCTGTTCCACCTGGATCCGTTCCGGTTCCAGGACAAGCCGCTGAAGGGTTTCGGAGATTTTACCCATTCGGTACTCCGCGAGCTCGCTCCCTTTGACGAAATGGCACTGATAGTCGTCACCATACTTGCATCCGATCAGCAGTATGCCGTCCATTCCTTTGGAGAGGGAATCGGCAATCCAAACCAGGTTAATGTTCCCCAAGCACCTGAGCGGGATGAACCTCACGTACGCGCTGTACTGCAACCTCTCGATACCCGCCATGTCTACGGCCGGTAATGCATCGTTCTCGCAGATAAAGACTACCACCCGAGGCTTTTCCTCGTATTCGTCCGGAACATTAATCGATTTCACCATGGACCCGATCATATCAACGGAATGGTCCCGGAAAGAGATGATTCGTTCAGGGCAGGATCCCATGCAGATGGCGCATCGCCGACATCGAGTCGGGTTAGGAAGTGGTGTTCCGTCCGGCTTCTCGTCGTACGCGCCGAAGGGACACTCTTCAGTGCACCGCTTGCACTGTGTGCACCTTGTTAGGAAGATTTCGGGGAACGACTGATCGCCGGCCCTCGGGTGAACCGCCTGGCCCTTGGCGGTAAGCTCGACGCATTGGATGGCTTTCAGTGCGGCACCGGTCGCGTCGAGTTCGCAGCTCTGGAAATCCATCGGGCCTCTGACGCATCCCGCCGTGTAGATGCCCGTCCTTTGCGTCTCATAGGGAAAGCAGATGAAATGAGAATCATGGAATCCGTACGGGTTCTCAGGGAGAAACGGCCCCTGGCGATACTTGAGATTCACGATGGCTGAATCCTTAGTCCGCGGGACCATTCCCGTTGAGAGCACCACCATGTCCACGTTCACCTTGAGCCTCTCCCCCAGCAGCGTGTCCTTCAGCTCCACGGTCAGGGACGAGTCTCCATTGGAAACGCTCACCGGAGTGCCCTTGGAGAGAAATATTCCCGGGTCATTCTGAAGATCTTGGTAATACTTCTCGTACTGTCCCGGAGTCCGCATATTCTCGTAAAAAACATAGGCCTTTCCGTCCGGATTGGACTTGCGGAGGTAGTGGGCCTGTTTCAGAGTGACAAGGCT
The DNA here is from genome assembly GCA_963675835.2 of Desulfomonilaceae bacterium. GTDB lineage: Bacteria > Desulfobacterota > Desulfomonilia > Desulfomonilales > Desulfomonilaceae > JAVHLK01. The sequence goes on along the minus strand of CAXXIU010000021.1, from coordinate 1,137,762 downwards.
GCTTACGGAGGATGAGTACAGCAACGGGTGTTTGGTCTTGCCGTCGATGCACTCGATGAAGGCTATGGAATTGGCTTCTTTGCCGTCGGAAGGCCTTGAGATCTTTCCTTTGGCGGCCAGTTCCTCCATCCGGACACTGGTGATGACATCAGGATACTTGCCGTAGCCAAGATTCTCACGGCCGGACAGATCCTCCGGTCGCCAGCCCGCAGCGAGGACCACCGCCCCTACGCGGACCTTCTCATGTGCAAAGTCAACGTCATCCGCCTGTTCTTCCGCCGCACCCTCCGCCTCCTCCGGGCCGGGTGGTTTCGGGGTCTCTTCCTCTTCTTCTCCTGTGGCCTCTCTGGCCTTTTTGGCTGCCAGCCACTCGTTCTGTTCCTTGTCGAGCTTCTTAATCCAATCACCGTCGGGTCTGATTACGACATCGAACATGCCCGGCGCGCCTGAGATGCTGAACACCCTATTGCCGGTGAAGACCTTTATTTTCTCAGCCGCGTTCACCGCCTTAATCTTGTCCTGAATGGGGGAATCGACGATTTGACCATAGGGAGGCTTACCCGTAAAGACCTTATGAAAGTTGTTGGCCCACCCACCGAGTTGGGGTTCCTTTTCCACGAGATACACCTGGTAGCCTGCCGCGGCTGCTTCCACAGCTGCCGTCAAACCCGTCATGCCGCCGCCGATGACAAGGATGGACTTGTCGAACTCTTCTATGAAGGGCGGCCTGTCGTCGTATTTCGAAGCCTTGGTGATTCCCATCCTCATGTAATCTTCGGCCAGCATCTGCGTGTCCTCATCGTTCGGCGGATGGGACCAGATGACATGCTCCCGCAGATTTATGCGTTCGGTGAAGGCACCCTCGAACGTGAACTCCTCTTGGAACAACCGTGGCGACGGTCCGGCTATTATCACTGCCGTCAATTCCTCGCCGGAGATGTCATTGCGTATGAGTGCAAGCTTGTCCGGGTCGCTCCAGTATGAATCGGCCTTGCAAACCGCAACCCCAAACTCATCCGTAGCAACGGCGGAAAGGGCTTCGATGTCCAGGGCGTCGCCGATGCCATAGCCAGTGTCGATGTAGACTCCTATCTTATGATCCATGGACTTACCTCCCCACCGTATCCTGAAGGGCTTTCAAGGCCGCTCCCGTCGCATCCTGCAAACACGTGCCGACATCCATAGGCCTCTTGACGACACCCGTCGCGTGAATTCCTTCGTCGGAAATCACGAAACCGAACTCATCGTAACTCACTCCCGCTGCGGGAACCTTTTCCAGGCTCGTGTTCGGTTGCATACCAGTGGCGAGGACAGCCATGTCGAAGGTACGGCGAATCTTGTTTCCGGAGAGTATATCCTCTCCTTCCAAAATCACGTCCTTCGTGACGGGATCTTCAGTTATATTGACTATTTTCCCCTTTGTGAGGAGAATCTTCTCGTCGTTTCTTACACGGTCATAGAAAAACTCAAACCGACCATACGCCCTCAGATCAATATAGAAAATGTGGGCTTGTGCATCGGGGTTATAGTCTCGAAGATAAGTGGCCTGCTTCAAAGAGGCCAGGCAGCATATCGATGAACAGTAGGGCAGATGATTCTCGTCCCGCGACCCCGCACACTGGACAAAGGCCAGGTTGTTCACCTTCTTGCCGTCCGAGGGCCGTACGATCTCGCCTTTGGTCGGCCCGTTTGCGGAAGCCAATCGCTCCATCATAACGTTCGTGATTACATTCGGGTATTTTCCGAATCCCAATTTCTCAAGCTTGGTTGCATCATAAGGTCGCCACCCTGTGGCCCATACCACGGAGGCCGCTTGCACTTCGATGGTCTCCGGCTTGGCATCCAGATTGATTCCGATACCTTTGGCTCCGCAGGATTCCATGAACGCGTCGAACTCAGGCGACCCCTGGACTTTCTTCAAGGCTTCTCCGTCCGCAACCAAGTTCATTGGATACGCCATTGCATAAGGAAGGCGTACCGCCTGAACCTTGCTCATTCCGTAATTGAAGTCGTCCGTTATCTCAACGGGGCAATCTTCCACGCATTTGCTCGTGGCAGCACGGTCCTCAACGTACCGGGGCGATATCTTGATCGTGGCGGTATAGGACCCCGGACTCCCGGTAATGGCCTCTACGGTTGCGAGGGTGTGCACGGTAACATCGGGATTCCTTCGCAGTCTTCTGAAGTTGATTTCCAGGCCGCATGTAGGAGGACACAGCTTCGGAAAATATTTGTTCATCCGGGCTACGCGGCCCCCAAGATAAGGCTCCCTCTCTACCAGGATGGCCTTGCATCCTGCTTCCGCAGCTTCCAGCGCTGCCGTGATTCCGCTAATACCGCCCCCGACGACCAGTACGGTCTTTTCTCCAGCCATGCTTCCTCCCTCAAAAGGGCTATGAGGGAGCACGGTGCTCCCTCAAACCTTTTCGTCACTCTGGAAGGAAACTCCGGGAACCCAAAAGAGCGCCCGGAGTTTCATATGTGAAGTTAAGAGTTAGTCAACGATGGAAATAACGGGAACTTTCTTCATTTCCCATTCGCCGTTCTTGTACGTGGCGTTGACGAACACCTTCCAGTTGTCTTCATCGAGAGTCGGGAAGTCGTTCCGGAAGTAGTATCCCGGCCAACGGGTCTCTTCGCGGAACAGAATCGTCCTGACATGGACCTCGGCCTGCCACAGTCTCTGCATGTTCTCGTGGCAGCGCATCAGCTCATGAAGATCCGCGGCACCGAGCTTCTCGGAGTCTTCCTTGAGCCACCCGAGAAGTTCAAGGGCCCTCTCCAGCTTGGGCTTGTTGGTCTTGAAGCCGGCGGAGACGCCTGCCGCATACTCGTCCATGATCTTCTGCAGACGGAACATGAACATCTTGGGCTTGCAGAACTCGGGGTTGATGTCGGGATCGCTGGACTTGGCCGAATGCTCGGCAAACAGATCCATGGGCTTAAGGACCGCCTTCTTGATTTCCTCAACCGCCGCAGCGTCAACATTGGGCTGGGTGTTGTTTTCCAGCGCAAAACGCACCATGGACTTGCCGGCCGCACGACCCTCGGCATGGGACCCTGAGGAGAACTTGTGGCTGGATGCTCCGGAAGCGTCACCTGCACAGAACAGGCCCTTCACGGTCGACATGTACTCGTAGCCCCAGAAATAATCGGCAGGAGCCAAGTCTTTGGGACCGCTGACCCAGGCGCCGGATGCACCCGAGTGTGAACCGATGAAGTAAGGCTCTGCAGCCGCGATCTCAGAGGACTTCTCTTCGGGCTGCACGTCGGTTCCGGCCCAGAGAATGGCCTGGGAAATCGTCATGTCGAGGAAATCTTCCCAAGCTTCCGCCTCGAGTTCCTTCATCTTCTTCTTGTAGGCCTTGGGATCGTCTTTGAACTCATCGGCGATCTTCTGGATGGCCTCTTCCGTCCTCATGTAGATCGGGCCCAGCCCTTCGAACTCGTCCAGCATGCCCAGATAGTTACGCAGGTTGGCGGGAATGGGCTTCACGGCTCCGTAGGATCCCCATTTCGCCAGCTCGTCCTTGCGCTCGACCATGTACTCGCCGCCGAATGCATTTGTTGCACGAGATTTGAACAGGAGGAACCATGCACCGACCGGTCCATAGGCGTCCTTAAAACGGACCGGGATGAAGCGGACTTCCTGACAGGTCTGCTCGGCACCTGCCAGCAGCGTGAAAGCCAAGCTGGAACCGGAGTTCCACGGCGGATACCATGCACGGCCAAGACCTTCACCGGAGCTTCTGGGTTTGAACACGTGAACTGCGCCGCCCATGGCGGCCATAACCACCTTGGCCTTGAACACGTAGAACTTGTCTTCACGAGTGCTGAATCCCACCGCGCCTGCAATGCGGTCGCCGTCCATCAGCGGTGTGGTGATGAACACGCGCTCGAAGTACTCGCCGCCCTGCTGGGTCAGAGCATTCTTAGCGGCCTCGGCCACGATTACTTTGTAGGATTCGCCGTTGATCATGAGCTGCCAACGGCCTTCGTGAACGTATTTGCCGTCCGCGTCCGTCCAGATGGGGAGGCCCCATTTCTCGAACAGATGAACGGAGGAGTCCACGTGCCTGGCTATGTCATAAACCAAGTCTTCACGGGCAATACCCATGAGGTCGTTTCGCACGTAGCGGACGTAATCTTCACAGCTGTTGTTGCCGCTGTTGATATCCACGTACTGGTTGATCGCGGAGAGGCCCATGGCCACAGCGCCGGACCGATCCATGGCAGCCTTGTCAACCAAGGTAACCTTAAGACCGTTCTTGTTGGCCCAATAGGCAGCCTCTACGGCTGCGCCGCAGGCAGCCATGCCGCCGCCGCAAATCAATATATCAGTGGTTACTTCGACAGTCTCGAAATTGGCCATATCTTCTACCTCCAGAGGGTCTACTTAGTTGTGGGCAGCGCGTCGAGCTTCAAGGCCGCGGGCTCATTGTAAAGACACTGGCTCGCCAGATCAGTGGTCACCTCTCCAAAACCGCCGTCAGGCACTGCTGAGCCTTCAGATGTGGTCCGGATGGGGAACTTGAACCGTTTGACCTGGCCGCTGCGGAACTTGACCGTCCACATGATGTCTTCCGAACCCCTCAGAGGTACGACCGATGCGCCCATGGGTACGAAGTCTGCGTAGCCTCTTACGTCAACCGCCTGCTGCGGGCAGATCTTCACGCAGTTGTAGCACTCCCAACACATTTCGGGGGCCCTGTTCCAGGCCTTCATGGTCTCTTTGTTCAACACCATCAAATCATTGGGGCAAATGTACATACAAGCAGTCTTGTCTTGACCTTTGCACCCATCACATTTTTCCATAATCACGAAACTTGGCATGAACCAGCCTCCTAGTTAAGATTAAGTTTTTTGTCGAGTCATGCAACTCAGTTGTCACCGTGCGCCGTAAAGACGCAGAGTAGTTAACGCCTCCTCCTTTCTTTGCGGGACCGTTGCAGCCCCAACACCGACATGTCGGCCTGCGGCGCGGCATCTTCCGGCCCTGAAACGGGCCTCATCACAGTCTTCCCCCCCCCTTGTTTTGGAACGACGCCGGCGAGCGTTGAGGTTTTAAAAAGGGGCTGCAATCGCATACACCTGTTTGAGAAAATCTTCTTGGTCCAAACCCATACTGGATGTTCAGTCGGTCTCTGCAATTTTGAGAGGGTATCCCACCCGACCACATGACGGGCCGACGGGTACAAGGAATGTTGAATTGAATCAAATCGTTCGATTGTTGTCAAGAAATTTCTCAGCGTTTGTGCCGGAATTTTCCTGGAAAAACACGGACGAATTCGCTTGTCCACTTTATGGAGGCATGCTAAAAATAAAGGTTTGAGTGCGCTCACCTAAAAGGAGCCTGCCGAATGATGCAAACCGGTAGAAACGACCCCTGCCCGTGCGGCAGCGGGCTCAAGTACAAGAAATGTTGTCTCAAGAAAAATACGGAAGAACTCATCGGGACCGACGAAACTTCCCGGATCCGTGCCGGCGCCTTCAAGGATATGTCCGAAGAGAATTGGTTCTCCGCCATCGAGCGCTTCAAGGGGATTCTTTCTCAAGCCGCCGATCCCCACACGATTCTCGAGGCCATGGCATCATGCTATGACGGACTTGAAGACTACCTGCATGCGGCTGAATACTACGAAAAGGCATTGGCCGTCTGTCCCGGATCACGACGATTCGACACGTACTATCGCCTGGGGATCTCAAGGGCTTGTGCCGAACGGATGGAGAAGGCGGCCGACGCGTTCGGTACGTGCCTGGAAATCGCCCCCGATGAACGGCGAAAGGATCATGTGAGGCGCATAGTCCAACAAGTGGACGATATTGTCTCCGGAAAACAAGATGCCAAGGTCTTCCGAATCCACGTGCAGCTTCAACGGGCTTTTTCCGACATGGAAGCGGAGCGTTATGAGAGAGCTGCGGCCAGATTGGAGCAATTGGTCGCGCTGGACTCTGAAAATTCCGCGATCTTTTATAACCTGGGAGTTGTCTATACTTTTTTAGGGAGAGAGGACGAAGCGATAGCCCACTTCGAGAAAACGGTGGAAATGAGACCCGATTATGTGCAAGCCTACTACAATCTCGGCCAAATCTACCTTATCAAGAAGCGAGACTTCTCGAAAGCTCTCAACTGTTTTGACCGGGCCGCCGTGATACGCCCCGACTACATTGGGGCCCACCATCAAAGAGGCGTGGCGTACGAAATGGTCGGCGACAAGCAACGGGCAATCGAGTGTTGGGAGAGGACACTTGAACTCGATCCTGAAAACAAACAGGCCAGGGAAAACATAGACCGGCTGCGCAGTTCAGCCTAGCTCCAGTAACCGATTCGCGGTACTGAAAGGACCTTGCATGAAGCTAAGAGATCAATCAACCGGACCCGAGCGTTTGATGACCTGGGATGACACATTCCGCTTCAGATGCCATCCGGACACCGGCTGTTACAACTCCTGCTGCAGAGACGTCACGATTTTTCTTACACCGCTGGACGTGAGCAGGCTCCGAAAGGCCCTTGGCATGACTTCCACGGATTTCCTCGATACGTATACCCACAAGGTCATTTCACAGAAAAGTGGTCTGCCGGCCGTTGTCCTGAAGATGAATGCGGACGAGGGGAAAACGTGCCCGTTTGTCCGGGATAAAGGGTGTTCCGTGTACGAGAGTCGTCCGTATTCCTGTCGCCTTTATCCATTGGATACCGAACAAGGCATTGAGTACAAGCTCATAGCCGACCCCGAGAAATGCAAGGGACTCAATGAATCCGACGAGTGGACCGTGGAGAGATGGAGGCAAGAGCAAGGACTTCCGGATTACGACGATCTCGACCACAATCTGAAGGATGTAATGCAGGCCGACGTGGTTTGGGAGGACAAGATCGGCGATCCCCGAATGCAGGACATGATCCTGATGGCCCTCTACGATCCGGATCGTTTTCGGGAATTCATCTTTAACAGCAGTTTCCTGACCAAATTCCAGGTAGACGAAGACATTGTGGAAAAAATCCGTGACGATGACGTCGCTTTGTTATATTTCGGGAGTCAGTGGCTGCGTTTCGCATTGTTCGGCAAGAAGGGATTCCTGAAGATCGATCGTGATTATCTTGAGAGAAAGAAGAGAGAGGTCTTGACCAAGAAGGAGACGAAGTAATGAGACGATTTCTCCTATGCGCCCTGTTGGGGACGCTTCTTTCAATTTTCGCCGTGACGTTGGCTCTTGCATCGTCAATTGATACTCACATAAAGAATCTAAAAGACAAGGATCCCGAAGTTCGTGCCAAAGCCGCATACGAACTCGGTTGTGGGTGAAACAAGCCTGCGAGGGCAGTTCCGCCTCTCATTGAAGCATTGAAGGATCCGGCGCCTAAAGTTCGTGCCACGGCTGCAGAGTCGCTCGGCTTGTTCACCCGAGTTTCCGCAAAGTCGCTCCCGCCGCTGCTGGAAACGCTGAAAGACGACAAGGTGGAAGTGCGGCGCGCGACGATCCTCGCGTTGGGAAGACTCGGAAAGGGAAATTTCAAAGTCGAAGAGGCACTGAGAAAATTGTTGGAAGATCCGGATTCATTGTCGCGGGTCAATGCTACCGTGGCGCTTGCAAGCATAGGGAAGGCTGATGAATCCGTCATACCAACGCTCCTCCAGGCGCTCCGCAGTAAGGAGAAGCCCTCGGCAAGGCTGGCCGGCAAAGTGCTTGGACGTATGGGGAAAAAGTCCCCGGAAAAAGTCCTTCCGGGATTGTTGGAGGCTCTCGATAAGAACCAGGAGCCCGTGACCGGCTACGCGGTGCAAATTCTGAGCTCCATGAAAACCTCGGCTGTCCCTGCGTTGCCCAAGATCACGGCCTTATACGATAATGCAGACCCGGAAACCCGCTTGGATATCGTGGATGCCGTAACGTCAATCGACAAGAGCGGTGATTACGCGATCCCCGTTCTGCTGAAGGCTCTCAAGGCCGACGACCCGCTCGACCGCAATGATGCCCTCCTCGGGCTGTTGCGCTATCGCGCCAAGTCCGACCTGTACTTGGACCATCTGATCGGCGCCTTGAAGGACGAGGATGCCAAGAATCGGCTGCTTGCCGCTCGGCTCATAAGGGGGCTCGGCAATAAGGCTGAGAAAGCCGTGCCTACCCTTATCACTCTGACTCGGGACCCCGACTTCGGCGTTCGACTGAGCGCGATCCATGCCTTTGGATCCTTCAAGCCGCCGCCCAAGGAGATCCTGCCTGCCCTTGAATCGTGTCTTCAGGACAAGAACGTTCGTATCAGAACGGCTGCGGCAACTGCTTTGGGCCAATTGGACAACACCTATCCGGAAGAGGCCGCAGAAATACTCGAGAAGGCCCTGAAGACGGAGAAGGAACCACACGCTAAGGCTCGAATAGAGGCAACCCTTAAGAGAATTAAACGCTCAAGCCCGGAAAAAATGTCGGCGGTGACGGAAAAAGGCGACCACGCCGCCCGCCGACGACCTCACTGACCGGTCGTCATACGGCCTTCCGGCAGAAGACATTCATGGCTTGGGACTGTTAACAAGCCATGAATGTTCATATTGCCTGATCATCTACGGAAGATTGGCATCCGCTTACACCATTCATGTCTCTTAACGATGAGAAGACCCGGACGGTGTTCGCCCCCTCATAATAGGGGCTTGATTCCATGGGTTAGGCGTAAACCGCCCAGTCCCCGGTCCTCCTATTGGATAGCCATCTTTCCGGTTTTATTATGTTTATTGTGCAGCAAGAATGTCCGAGTCCCGCGCGCAAGAAAATCTCCGTGGACAGGACGGTTGGTTTCCACTATGGTCCCCGCAACAGGTTCGAGAAAGGAGTCGCTTATGACGATACGTCGGTCCTTGACCGCACTACTGTGCTTCACCCTCTTTTTAGCCTTCTTCCCTTTTGCTTCCGTCCCATGTTTCGGGGAAGACGGAAAAACTGCGACGTTAAACCTTGAGAAAATTTATAACGCATCCTCACGTCTCAAAGCTGCCGTAGAGGAAGTCAACAAATTACGGGCTGAGACGGCGGGAAAGGCAGCGATCATATCGGCAGCGGCAAAGATGATCCAAGGCCGGCTTGAAAAGGAAGCCGGCAAGCTCAAGCCGGAAGAGAAAAAGAAACTCGAGGAAGATCTCCAGGCCAAGCGTCGGGAATTCGAGACCGAGCAACAGAATCTCAGCGTGAAGATCGGCTTCAGGCAGAAGTCCGTTCAGAATGTGCTTAAATCCCAGCTGCCGGAGGTGGTGAACAAGATAGCGAAACAGAAGGGTATCACCATGGTGTTCTGGGAAGGTTCCCTTGCTTATTCAAAGGGTGTGCCGGATATCTCGGCGGAAGTGGCTAAAGAACTCGACAAAATGCCGGCCCCGGAAAGGGGACCCGACAATAACCCGCCGGCCAAGAAATAGGCGACAAAGCCTGATCGGCTTATTCCGGAGGCCTTTGTGGGGTCGGACCGCCTCACGGGACGGTATCCCGGACCGTGCCCCCCGGGCTCCCTTTTCCCGGCATGAAAGAACGTGAGGCCGCAAAGGTCGGTAGAATCGCGCGACATCGAGAAGGCCGGGCGACACTGCGTGGCACTGCGACGAGATCTTGGCTGAAAACAGTGCGGAAAACGGGTCTCCGCACAGGCTGAAGCAGTGCTCGGATGCATTTTGAGGACTCCTCAAGTTTAGTTGGGTGCAGGCCTATGACTCCATACCGCCATGCTTGTGAGAAAACAATTGAAGAAGTTTCGTCTGGTGGATACAGGCCGCATTTCCGCGGCGGCCAACATGGCCTTGGACAAGATCATCCTTGAAGAAGTAGCGGACGGATCGTCACCTCCTACGCTCAGATTTCTCCGGTTCAAACCTTCGGCAGTCCTCGTGGGATTTCATCAGGACGTGAATCTTGAGGTGAGGCGTGAGTATTGCCTGGCCAACGGCATCGACATAAACCGCAGGCACACCGGCGGCGGCAGCCTCTACTTTCAGGAATCCGCACTCGGCTGGGAACTGTTCGGCATCCCCGGGCAACCCCCTTTCGTGGGATCGTATGAGGCTATCCTTCATAAGATATGCTCCATCGCAGCGTCGGGGATGTCTCGCTTGGGGATACATGCTCGGTTCAGACCTCGTAACGACATTGAGGTCGACGGCAGGAAGATCTCCGGTACCGGCGGGACCACGATCTCCGGGGGATTCATGTTTCAAGGAACGCTCTTGGTCCAAAACGAGGTTGAGTCGTTCCTTAAGGCATTGCGAGTCCCCGTCGAAAAGCTGAAGAAACGTGAGATTGAATCGCTGATGGAGAGGATCTGTTTTCTCTCGGATCTGGTAAGTCCCCTGCCTTCTCTTGATTCGATAAAGAACGCTCTTGCCGAGGAATTCGAGGCACAACTGGGGATTGAACTCACTGTTGGAGAGCTTACGGAAAAGGAGAATCAGCGCCTGAAGCAAGAAGTCGATGACTTCCGTTCTCCCCGATGGATCTCTTCCCGTTCCCGCCCGGCTTCCGAGGGAGAGCCGATTCGTTCCATCACGCAGACCGCCGCGGGTACCATGAGAGTTCATCTGTGGCTCGCACCCGGCGGTCGGCGGATCAGGCAGGTCCTCATTGTCGGCGATTTTTTCGCGATTCCCGCGCGCCTGGTGTACGATCTCGAAGCATCCCTGGTAGGTGTACCGGCGGAGAGAAGCGCCTTGGCCAGTGCAGTGAGGTCCTTTTTTGACGGTTACGACGGAGAGATACTGGGTATTGCCCCCGACACCGTGGCGGATGCCGTGGCTTCGGCCGCTGACCGTCTCCACTTGATGGACGGGGATTTCGACCGTCATGAGGTCAATGAGCTTTTCCTCGTCAATATGAAGCCGGAGGACCTTTCAGTTCAACGACCCAAGTGGTTGCTGTTGCCGTACTGCTCCAAGAGCCTGGCCTGCCCGTACAGAGATGTCCCGGGGTGCGATGAGTGCGGCATGTGCGAGATCGGCGATTGTCATGCCCTTGCACGCTCCTTCGGACTCGATCCCATTACCATACAGAGCTTCGAACACCTCATGGACGTGCTGCGTGAAAGATGCTCGGGACAGGACGGTATGTACGTGGGCTCCTGCTGTGAAGCCTTTTACGCCAAACACCAGAAGGAGATGGAAGATATCGATGCTCGGGGTCTACTTATAAATCTGGATTCAACCACGTGCTATGACCTGGGCAAGGGCAGCGAGGCGTACAAGGGCCGATTCGATACCAAGACGGACCTCAATATCTCATTGATTGAGAAGACTCTACGGCATCTGGATGATTCCTTTTGATTTGTTCCAAATCCTGGTTGTGGGAGCCGGTCCCGCCGGTTGTTGCGCTGCGGCGGCAGCGGCACGGGCAGGTGTCCCCACGCTCTTGATCGATGCCAAGTCTCGCATCGGCGAATTGCCTCACTGCGGCGAGTTTGTCCCAAGGCAACTGTTCCGCAAGCTTCAGTTCGCCGAGGACTGCATTGTCCAACCCGTCGATTACATGGAAACGCACGTCACCGATCTGTGGGCATCTTCCGGCTCAGAGAGCACTTCTCAACCAAGTTCCATGAAGGCGCCCTTGAGGCACACCGACGAGGTAACCGAGACCGACTCTCCGGGATTCATGATCAACCGTGCCCGATTTGATCGGCATCTTGCGCGTCAAGCCGCGGCCGCAGGGGCAACGGTCCTTTCATCGACGCGGCTGGTGGGGCGCGAGAGAGACTATTGGGGCGAGTACTGGATTCTCAAGTACAATGGAGAAGAGGTCGGAACGCAACCGCACTTCGTTATAGCGGCCGACGGCGCATTGTCGACGGTCTCGTCGCTTCTTGGTCGGGGAAGACCCGCGATCCTCACGGGAATACAGATTGAAGCACCCCTGACCGAGCCGCTTGACAGGACATTTGTTTTTCTCGATCCGGGCATCATTGGCGGGTACGGCTGGCTCTTTCCCAAAGGGCGGCTCGAGCCGCAACCGAAGTTCGCATCTGCCGGGTCGGTCCGCACCGACATCGAGGGCGGGCAACCATTCTGCGCCGATTCAATAACAATACCGGGCTTTTGTCAGCCTTCCGTAACAACTTCTTCTCAAGATGAGAAGAGATCCGACGTCATTGATAAAGGGAGCTTTGCCAATGTGGGAATCGGCATGGTACCCGGTACGGATCCCCACCCTCGACGGATCTTCGAGGCGTTTGTCGAGATGCTGGTGGAGCGCGGAATGATACGGCCCGGAAGACTGGCCCGTTCAAGCGGCACAATACCGGTTTCCGGGCTGAGGACTTCTGTAGTCAGGGACAATGTGATTTTCTGTGGCGATGCCGCGGGATTGACCCATCCCATTACCGGCGCGGGTGTTCCTCAAGCTGTTTTCTCCGGTCGTCTGGCGGGCGTTTCGGCCGCAGCCGCGGTCAAGACCGGGGACCGGAAGCACCTGCAGGACTATGAAAACGAAATCAGAGGGCATTATGCCGGTGTACTTGGCCATGCCCTGGCAAAGCGAACGCTCATGATGTCAAGATGGTGGGACGATGATTTTGCTGCTGTCTGCAAACAGACGTGGATAGCTTTCAAAGGATATAGAAAGCGGGTGAGATGACGCGTCTCGGCTTCAGGCGCCCTTCCGACTCGGATAGGATCTTGGACGACGTGTTCGAGAATGCTTGGACCGAGTCGCGCGCACGCCACGGGACCCGTCTTACCGTTCACACTCCCGGAATGTTCGTTGTAAACGGCAGAAGGGGGAGGTATCGGGCCGTCTCCATTACCGGAAATGCGTGTGCGCTGGAATGTGAGCACTGCAAGGGAACATTGCTCAGGACCATGCCCCATGCCTCGGACCCCGATAGTCTCCTGAGGTTCGGATTACACGCGGCCGAACGCGGCGATCTTGGAATGCTGATCAGCGGCGGCAGCGATCGGTACGGACGACTGCCGTGGAACGACTTCATCCCCGCGATCGGGAGACTGAAATCCAAAACCGGCCTGACAATCACTGTGCATACGGGGATACTAGACAGGGATACTGCAGCGGCCTTGAAGGACTCCGGGGTCGATCAAGCCCTCACGGACGTCATCGGTGACGAATTGACCGCAAGAGAGGTCTACCATTTGGAGGACGGAACCGCGCCGATAATTCGGACATTGGATTCCCTCGCGGCGGCGGGTCTGGAGATTGTTCCGCACATTCTTTTCGGCTTGTATTTCGGGGAGCCAAGGGGCGAAACGACAGCTCTGAAGATGCTCAAGGACTATCCCCTGAGCAAATATGTGGTTGTCGTGCTCATGCCGACCAAGGGAACTCCCATGGCTCAGGTGGCCCCCCCGGCACCCGAAGCGGTGGCCCGATTCATTGCACGCGCACGTCTGGAACTGCCGAACCTCCGGGCGGCATTGGGATGTGCAAGGCCACGTGGGCGTTATGGAAGAGAATTGGACGTGCTCGCGGTACGGGCGGGGGTGAATTCTCTGGCCCTGCCGTCGGAACGAGCCCTCCGGGTGGCCCGCCACAGAGGCTTGGAGGTCGTCCACAAGGAAACCTGCTGCTCGCTGGGGTGAAGTTTCATTTTTGAGGACCGGCAAAGTATGAGAAAACCGACCTACCGACACGATTCTTCATCAACCCGGAAATTGGAGGTCGCCAATTATGCAAATCCAACAGGCTAAAACGCATCGAACTTGCGAAGAAGAGAGCCCCGAATACGTAAGGCTTTCTCTGGCTGCGGCCATGACTCTGGGATTTTCACGGGGCCTCTTCTATCGCAACGCGCGCCTTCGCTGCATCAATCTCCTTCTGACCTACTCGGACGGCTGTAAGGCCAACTGCGCGTTCTGCGGGCTGGCCGGTGAACGCGAGAGGAGAACCTCGGGCGGAAGCTTCATCCGAGTTCCCTGGAAGGCATTTCCTACCGATGCCGTTATAGCCGGGATCAAGACTGCGCCCGACTATGTTGGCAGGGTATGCATCTCCATGATCACGCATCCTCGCTGCAGACGCGATGTACTCCACATTTGCCGTCGAGTGAAGGAGGAGACGGGTATATCGGTATCTCTGTTGATTTCACCTTCGGTGATGCTTAGGGACGATTTGCAGGCCATGAAAGACGCCGGTGCCGACCGAATCGGGGTGGCAATCGACGGAGCAACCGAACAGATCTTCGACGGACTTCGAGGCAAACCCGTGGGAGGGCCCCACGACTGGACCCGATACTGGAACGTGTTCGAGAAAAGCCTCCGGGTATTCGGCGAAGGTATGTCCGGCGTGCACCTTATCTGCGGCCTGGGGGAAACGGAACGGGAACTGGTTGCCGCCATGTCCCGGGCTCGTGACATGGGCGGGTATACGCACCTCTTCTCCTTCTATCCTGAGGCCGGTTCGGCCATGGAGAATCACCCCCTCCCCCCCATCGGATCATACCGACGCATTCAGCTTGCTCGATGGCTGATCGACAATGACATGGCACGGATTCACGACATGAAATTCGACGGATTGGGCGCAATCCGCGAATTCGGCGTGCCCGGTGAAGACCTCGAAAAGGCCGTTGCCTGCGGCGAACCATTCGAGACGTCGGGTTGTCCCGGGCCGAACGGCAAAGTCGCGTGCAACCGACCTTACGGCAATGAAAAACCCGGGCCCGGAATACGGAACTTCCCGTTCCCCCCGGAAGACGAAGACATGGCTCGCATCCGACACGAACTCGAGGACTACGGCTCCGGATAGGCCGCAGCGAAGACTGCGGTTCGACAGGTGAGCATACCGATTCACAAGTACGGATTGGCCTATAAAAACAAGAATATCCACCCTGGCCTCCGTAAGCGCCGGGTCAGGGCAAGAACGCCTCCAATCCGGCCTTGGAAGACCGGCCTGCTCTCCTACCGTCCCTCCGGGACGTTAAGGCTTCCAAGCCTCGGCAGGGGATGCCGAATATGGGTCCGGGTAAGGAGAAGCGGTGGAGTGACCCAAGCGCTCATGTCAGCGCCTATGGGCGGCACGGCGGGAATTTGCTCCACAGGCAGGCGACACTCCGCACCGAGCCATTGTGAGTCCGGTGCGGAATGCGAAACCAAGCAATCTCGGCGGCGAAACATTTGCAACCGAACTCGTGAATCGGATTACTTGACACGAGCCGGTGAAAAATATCTGTTCCTGTGTCGGCGGGTATGAAGGCGAAAAGGGAGGCCTATCGGTCTTTCGTGAGTCGCATCAAGGCTCGAAGAGCTTTATGCTGATACCGTTCGGGTCTCTCAAGGAAGCGTACCGCACTCCGTCGCGGGTGCCTGAAGTTTCGACGAACTGCAGTCCTTTATTCTTGAGCAATGCAACTGCATCGACGAGACGCTCGACTTCGAAACTCATCCCGGAAACACCGCCGGAAAGCGGACCGGCCTCTGAGAATCTGTTGTGGCAGATTTCCAGTTTGTAGGGGGTTCCCTTCTTTTCCATGCAGACTACGTCCAGACCGCCGGACAGTCCTTCCGTGGCCTTGAAGCCGAGTTTCTTGTAGAAGTCGATGGTCACTTCCGGATTGTTGGTGGGAATTCCAATGGTTAGGGGGTAGTCTTCGATGGGGGACTTTGAAATACTTGAAGATACCGCTTCGGAATTGTTGGCAATCAGTAAGGCAAATACCACCAGAAACATGATTGAGCAGGAAAATCCCAGAAAGAGCCTTCTGGCATGGCCGGCAGGCAATCTCATGCTCATCCAACCT
This sequence comes from Desulfomonilaceae bacterium, assembly GCA_963675835.2. Taxonomy (GTDB): domain Bacteria; phylum Desulfobacterota; class Desulfomonilia; order Desulfomonilales; family Desulfomonilaceae; genus JAVHLK01. The sequence goes on along the minus strand of CAXXIU010000021.1, from coordinate 1,122,056 downwards.
CCTTAACACAACATAAAAAGCGCACTTTCCAGCGAAAGGCACCAAAAATATACACAAAAATCAGTGCAAAAGCAAGCACCAAGAACCGTTTTCTCAAAAACGATGAAGAAAACGCATTAACTTTTCCGTATCGGACCTCGTTTCGGTGCCCACATCCCGTTCAACAGTCATCGAAGCTCGCCGGGAAAGGTGGGGCTCGAAAGGTGTGTTGTGCCACAGATGCCCGGTCGAGGTCAAGCACAAAATACCCACGCCCCGTATGCACTCAATCTCGCGGATAAACGGTCTCCAAGCATCTTGATGCCGGAAGCCGGTTTGGCGCGCCCGGGTAGAACGCAACTGCGACCCGTCACGTATCCTCATGTCCCCCGGCCGGCACCACGTCCCCGTGCGATGTTAATTATCGGCTGCGGGCGTCGCGGTTCGTGGAATGGGGAAACACGGATACGGTGCGGTCACATGTTACACATCCAGATCGTCATCTCTCCACGATTTCGCATTCCGGGACATTTTCGTATCCCATTCACCCGAAACTCCCACGTCTACGCCTTCCTGAGCCATACGTGCCATGTCGCCGATGTTGATCAACTGGGTATCGCCGACAGACGGGCCTATGTCCGTGTCCGCGTCCTCTCCTACTACCGCGCCGCATTGCGGACAGATCTCCTCTCCCGACTTGATCTGTTCATCGGTCATTAACCGCCGCGTGCCGCAGATGCAATCCCACCATGTCCGTCGATCTGTCACATCTCCACCTATAACTTGCCGAGGTTGGTCTCCGTGATTGGTCAACTTACCTGCAGTAACCACGGGGGGCTACGGGCTCCGAAGTGAGTTCCATGCAAAGCGAGAGACCCGGCCGCAAACTCTCTCCTACCTCGCGGAGCCGGTTTTCCTGCTGGACGACCGCCTCGAACACTGATCACAGGTCCCTCGCCTCGGCTCACCCTGCCGACTTGCAACGAGGACCTCTTTATTCTCTACGCAATCACTCTTCCGGCATAGCACGCGCGAAGAGTCCGGGGCAACCGCCGCCAAGTTTGCCCGAGATTCCCGGGTCTCGGTCATCCAGGGGCAAATCCCCCCCCTCCTTCAGAGGAGGCCTGGAGGGATTTCTCCCTTTAATGCCCGGTAACTCGACGCGAATATCGGCCATTATTCCGACAATTGCCATGACACGCGATCAGCCGAGATTGCTCCCATTGTGTCCCTTCAAAGGATATCATGTTTCCACTCATTCTGCACGTCCGCGTTCGTCAACAAACGACGTAATCGTCCCCCATCGTGATTTCAAGCGGTTGCGCCTGTCCCGACGAACTATTGCCAAACGACATCTTAGGGACCACATCTTCCGCCGGGCGCGGGGACAAAATTTCCGAACTTCGGTATGCTTTCAATATAAGGATGAAAACGGCGATCTCCCCTTGAGATTGTCTCTCTTCAGATACGCAATCGCCTTACCGATTTCCGGGTCGCTCAGCAGCGTCCGCACGTCTGAAACACCTATCCTCGTCCTATTGAGGCCTTTGGGAGACGGAGTCTTCACATCGGGTTCGAGTCCCTTACCGTGGATGTCCTTACCGTCGGGCGTGTAGTAATGAGCCGTCGTGAGGCGTAGCGCCGTACCCTTTCCCAGAGCAAAGACCGCCTGCACGGATGCTTTGCCGAAGCTCCTCTCCCCCATGACCAGGACGTCGGGTCTGCTCTGCAAAGCGGCGGCGAGTATCTCGGACGCGCTGGCGGATCCCTTGTTGATGAGAACCGCCATCGGGACCTCGGGATACGTGCCTTCCGACCGAGCCTTAAACTCACTGTACGATTCGCTGGTGCGGCCCCTCACCGACGTAATGACCCCCGACGGCAGGAAGAGGTCCGCAACGGCAATCGCTTCCCCGAACAAGCCGCCCGGGTTGTCCCGCAAATCCAGGATCAGCCCCTTCACGCCTCCTTCGTCGAAGTCAAACATTCTTTCCAAGGCCTTTTTGACTAGGGTCGCGGTATCGTTTTGAAAGTTCACGATCCGTAGGTATCCAATACCGTCTGGAAGCATTGTGTGCCGAACGGGAGGTACGCGAATTACCCTCCTCCTCAGCCGCACACGACCTATTCGGCCCGTTTTCTTATCTTTTATCGTGAGAGACATTCTCGACCCGGCCGGCCCGCGCACCAACTGGAGCACTTCCATCAAGGGCATGCCGTGCAGAGGTTTGCCGTCTATCTCCATGATGGTGTCTCCCGACTTGATCCCGGCCTTGTACGCCGGTGATCCGTCAAAGGGAGAAACCACCACGTAGTCGCCGGCCTTGGGACTGACAACCATTCCCACGCCGCCGAACCTGCCGGACGTACTAATCTTTAACTCTTTGAGCAGCGAGGAATCCAGGAGACCCGAATTGGGATCAAGATCCCTCAACAGCATTTTCATGGAGTTCTTCAAGAGGCGGTTCTTGTCCGCACCACAGTTGCGGGCAATGGCCTCGACGGCGTTGTAGAAGCACTGCTCGGAAGGCCCTGCGCAGTCTTCCATTCGAGGCACCCCGTCCATGCATTGCGGAAGCATCGTCAACGCAAGACGTTTCAGGACGTGCTCGAGCACGTCTCTTTTGGAAATCGGCTCCGCGTATTGGGTATCGATCAATCTCAAGACCCTCTCAAAAAGCCTGGTTGCCGATTCCTTGAACGTACTGCTTGGAAGATTACGTCCATAGTTCCGAAGCGTGTAGGGAGACCGCTGTGAATAGCTCCGGGATACGGCCGGATTCCCATGCCCTTGTCCCGAAAGGGAATCCGCCGCGATCGAGTCGCCTGCAATCACAAGCATCGGCAGACTTCCGAGGACCACGAGCATGAGCAGGGGCTTTAACAATCCGGACCACCTTTCCCTTTGTCTGGGTTGCCGTATCTTGGCACGTCACCGCTTAGGTATCAACACTCAACCGTTGGGCTGGTGTCACTTCCACCGTCCTACTCCTCCGACGGCAGTGCCGTAACGCTTACCTTGAGCACCCTTCGCGTCTCCGGAACCACCGGAGCCGCGCCGGCGCGTCGAATTCCCGGAACCCAAAGGAGTTCTTTATCCTTCTCCAGGAGCGGAATCTTCATCCGGAGACGCCGCGGAACCTTACAATCTATGAGAATCTCCTTGACCTTGCGTGTACCAGTCATTCCCCATGGCTGAAGACGATCCCCCGGAAGGATTGATCGAACCGTCAAAGGGAAGAGCGCGCCGTCCGCGTCGAAATAGGCCTCCACGGGTCCGGCCGAACTCACGGGCAGGTCGCTTCGGGGCATGACGATCTCAAACGTCATGATCGTACCTGTCGACGGAACGCGCAGCTCCCCCGGTCCGGCCACCTGAACGGAGAACGGCGCGGGCTCCTCCGGCCGTCCTACGGTGAACGTAAGCCGGTCATACTCCCGGACCAGGACTATTCCTCCCGGAAGATCGATCTCCGCGGAAGGGTTCTCTCCATGCATTACGTTGAAGATTGTGTCCAAATGGACGCGCGCCCACCTTACGGAGGGGCCCGAAAGTCCGTAGAGACCGTCAAGGACAACCCGCCTCGCGAGAACCCGCGGAACATCGAGCAAACCCGGGATGGCCAGGATCAGCCGGTCATCGCGTTGCCGCACCGCGTGAGACTTCAGTGCCGAGGCAAGGCTTTCCAGGAATTGGTCTTCCTCCCGTATTGCGTTCACGGTCCGCGCCAAAGGGTTTCCGAAATCGGGAAACCTCTGCTTAATCAGAGGAATCAACCGATTACGGATGAAATTCCGATCCGTGTCCGCAGAAAGATTGGTACGATCTATCCGATACGGAATATGCCGCGCATTGAGAAAGTCAAGAATCTCCAATCTTCGAGCCTCTATAAGGGGACGTATTATGCGTCCTCTTTTCGGGGGAATTCCTCCGAGACCGGTCAATGTGGAACCTCTGAAAACCCTGAGGAAAAAGGTTTCCATCTGGTCGTCCAAATGGTGGGCCGTGGCTATGGTCTCGGCGCCCACGGCGGCCCGGACGCGTTCGAAGAGGTCGTACCTGGCCTTTCTTCCGGCTTCTTCCACGCTGATTCCACATTCCGAGGCCAATCGGAGCACATCAGTGGAATCCACGTGGGCTTCGACTCCGAGAGCCTCCGACATGTCTCTTGTAAACTCCGCGTCTTGTCTTGACTCGGGGCGGAGACCATGGTCCAAATGGGCCGCGGTAATCCGAAAACCTCTCTCCGACTTGAGGAGGTTCAACACATGAAGCAGCGCTACCGAGTCGGGCCCCCCGGAGACTCCGACGACGATCGCGTCGCCGGAATGAATCATTCCGTATTTTTCAATTACTTCGTTGACTGTGGATACGAGTCCATGTCGTTCATCCGCATCTGTCATGAAGTCTCCCATAGCGCCGGCGAACCTTGGTTCTTCGCGGTTCTCTACTTGATCTGTGAGCGGAGAATCTTTACTGTGAAGCGTACCGGTTCGCCCCCCGTTTACGTCAAACTTCGTGGAGGCAACATACAATGATACCCAAAAGAATGCTCTTCTCCACAGATTTCTCGGACAATTCTTTGCCCGCACGGCATTTGGCCATTGAATACGCAGAGATGTTCGGAGCTGATCTCCTTATTCTGCACGTGATCAATTCGTCTCAGTTGGGATATCCATCTCTGGACGAAGGAGTGCCTATTGACATACGGTCCGCGCTGGATGCCATCCAAGAATCGGTGGACAAGGCGCTCGACCTGATAGCAACCGAATGCCGCCAGAGAGTAGCCACGGTGGAGTCCTTCTCACGGATCGGCAACCCTGCTTATGAGATCGTCGGGTTTGCCGAGGAGAACGGCGTGGGATTGATCGTCATGGGCACGCATGGACTGACGGGAATCAAACACCTGATCATGGGTAGTACCGCTGAAAACGTCGTGCGAACCGCGGGCTGCCCGGTCCTCACCGTGAGGTCCCGCAAGTCGCGACCGGATTGAAAGCACACGGCGGTTCGGACCAACGTCGATCGAGTGCCCCACAGATGCGGTTAGAACCGCAACCAAATGGCGATTGCAAACACCGGCGTCACGCACGACCTCGAGATTCGCAAGTTACATCGTACGACTTAGCGCAGCCTTCGGCCGCAACCAAAAGAGAATCACCACTGAAGCACAGTGAACACCGAGAAGGCCGCGCAATTCCGGGGACATGACCCGATTTGCCGAAACGCAGCGGAGGGACGGAAATCGGGATCGTGTCCCCGGAATGCAAGACCGCCATTCAGGAGACCATTTTCGAAGAAATCTTCGCCGTTCGACAAGAAAATGAGAATTAGTAGTTACAGATGGACTCTATCGTTGCACGGGCGGGTTCCTTGTCGCCTCTGCCGCTCAAGACAAAATTGGCTCGCCTGTTGGTTCATACGCTGATCTCCATCTTCCATGCCCGAACGATTCGGAGATTACCTTCCGGTCGCCGGCAATGCCGGTGACTTAGGCAGCTATCACCTTCTTGACCTTTGCTAGTGTCCATTTGTTATTGCTCCTTTTGGTGACTCTCGGTTGAGAGGGTCTGGGCGTCTTGGGACGGTAGTATATGACTCGACGAATTTCTTCGAGTATTTCCTGGAAGACGGTGACAGCTCTTACGGGATCCTCGGCGGCCAGGACTGCTGCGTCTGCGGCAAGTGTCATAATGGAATTCTTGAACTGCGGCTCCCGCGGGTCACCGGCGAGTATCTGGGAGAGTACCATAAGGGTTCTGGAGATGACCGACATGATCATGGCTGCGAAGAGTTCCTGAAGCACACTATTGTAGGATTTGCCATGAAATTTCTCGATTTCCAGGACTATTTTTTCGTCTCGGTAGTAGCTTTCGACTTCCCAGCGTCTGAAATAGAGGAGAGTAATCTCCTGCGCCGGGAATTGCTCGGTATCATAAAGGTTGGTGAGCAGCACGGAGACGGTTCCATCAGGACTGACGAGTCGAATGACCCTGAGTTTCAGAGCCTTGAGGCCTTTTCTCTGTTTCTTCGGAATCTTGCTCAGGTAATTGTTGCTCGGATCAATACATATCTCGTCTTCTTCTTTTCCAGTCTCAATGAACGCCTGTACGGCGGGAAACGTGCATTGAGCGGGACATCGAAAAACGAAATGGCCTCTGAATCTTCTCATCAGCCGACGAATCAATTCGTAGCCCGGGTACCCTCGGTCAAAGAGCAACACACTTGCCGAAGGGATGTACTTCAGGAGGGGAGCCACTTCATCGCGTTCGGAAGAATGGGCTGGCACCACGGTTCGTGCGATGGCAATTCGTCGGAAGACATCGTACGCGGTGGTAACCAGACACTGGGGATAGTGTCCCTTTCCAGGGTATTGGAGGCCACTGTTGGGGTCAAAGGCGTTTCGGATCTCCTTCGTTGCAGGAAGAGTGTATTTGGACCCATCAAAGGCGAACACCGACATACCGTGCCAAGTAAAGCGCGCGTCCTGAGGCCATACCTCGTAGGCCAGGAGTACGGCATCCTTCAATATATCCCGAAGTACATGCCAGGAGACTTTCTTGCGCGCCCTGGTGAACGCACTGTGGTGTACGGCTTCGGCTTCAGGCCAAAGGCCACTTCTCTTGGCAGTACGAAAGAATTCACCCGATTTCACGTCCACTCCTTTGCCCTTTCCGCCGGCAACCATGGAGAGTAGAAAGGTGATAAGCTTTGGAAAAGGTAGTTTTCTGTTTCGGGTAAAATCCTTGGGCGAACGCTTCTTGCACGGGTCGATTTGTGAGGGGATAAGGTCAAGAAATCTTTGCGCAAGCTGCTCACTTTGGCATGATAATTGCTTGCATAAACTGTGCCATGATAAAAACCTCCCAACAGATTGTTATGAAATACTTTATCGCGCGGAGAACGCTCCGCGTCAACATAATTCACTCTATATTCGGATGGATTAATCATGAAAAATCAACTGCCTTGGCCTAAGTCACCGGCATTGCCGGTCGCCGGAGGTCCCGCGGCCGGGACTGAAAACCGGGTGGCTTGTTAACCGCCCCAAGCCCTAGGAGTTTTCAGGGATATTATGATGCATCTATGGCGTAGGAACGGGCTTTCAGTGAGACGGGGGCCGGCAACAGGCTCAGCCCTTCCGATAGGGCTTTTCACCTGGGCGTGAGGGCCATTGCCGACCGAGAATACGACAAGGCGGAACGCTGCCTCGCTGCAGTGAAGGGCTCTTCGGCGAGCACGCACGTCATCCAGTACCGTGTGTACTTGTTGTGTAAGATCGGACAGTACGATGGGGCGAAGAAACTGGTCCGGGAGCATGAAGGACTGTTCCGGATCAAGAGCAATGCAATGTATCTCTCCTGGTTGAGCGATACCTTTGGGCCGGCCGAATCGTTTTGGAAGTGAACCAGACCCATTGTCCCGGAATGTCCCGCCCTAAGGACCGGTGCTCCGCTTCGGTTGGAATTGGACGATAGGGTTCCCCGTGAGGGTATGGACCGGTTTCAATCCTTGTTTTGGTGGATTCCTCTCTTTGGGGGGCCATAATCATGGGCACATCGAGTCTGGATATTCCTCTGAAGCGCCTTCCTGATGAAATCTCCAAAGTGATTTACACATATGGAAAGAAGTGATAGAGATTTGTGGGCGGTTTATCTGATCTCGCAGACAGGCTAGGCCTGCGCGAAGGCAGGAAAAGGCAGAGAACCATTTCGCCTTCACCTATCCGTTGATTTGAGGTGGACCCCTCTGTCAAGACAAAATTTGAACTTTTTTAAGGTTGAAAAGTACACCTCGGTACTAGGACAATGTCCTTGGTTTCCAGCTCCTGGGTACGGGTACCCGTGTACAGGTGGTACGGGGTTTGGTACCCGAGGGCTTGATGAGGGCGTCTTTCATTGTAGAATCTGAAGTATGCCCCCAGGGACCCGATAGCCTCTTTCACCGTCGCATAGTCTTTGAGATACACCTCCTCGTATTTCACGGAGCGCCACAGACGCTCGACAAAGATGTTGTCGAAGGCACGGCCTCGACCATCCATACTTATCCTGATCCCCGCTGCCTGCAGCACACCGGTGAACCCCGTACACGTGAACTGAGAGCCTTGATCGGAGTTGAATATCTCCGGTTTTCTCCCTTCCAAAGCTCTTTGGAGCGCCTCGATGCAGAAGTCTGCCTCCATGGTTATCGAAACGGCCCAAGCCACCACGTATCGACTGAACCAGTCCATGATCGCCACGAGGTAGACGAACCCCTGCCTCATGCGAATGTACGTTATGTCCGTGGCCCACACGTGATCCGGTCGCTCGATGGCTACACCCTTCAACAGGTACGGATACTTCCTCGCCTGAGCATCCGCCAGGCTCAGTCGCTTCTTCGGGTAGATGGCCTCAATGCCCATAAGGTTCATGAGCCTGGACACCCTCTTTCGGTTGACCGCATATCCTTGGCTTCTCAGCCAAGCCGTCATGCGTCTGGTACCATAGAAAGGCGTCTCGGTGTACTGCCTGTCTATCAGACCCATCAGGTGCTGATTGTGGTCGTCCTTTCCCCCTCTGGATCGGTAGTACAGGCTCGACCTGGAGAGTCCCAGAAGCTCGCACTGCCTGTATACCGGGATCGTTTCATGGTCAAAGTCAATCAGATCCCGACGTTGATCAACCGACAAGTCCAGCTTTTTTTTTGAGCCAATCCAGTTCCACCTTGAGCCGTCCTATCTGCTGATACAGCTCGGCTACCAGCTCATTGTGTTGTTGATTACTCCTTTCCCGGGACCCGGAGAATACTTTCGGCATCTCTTCCAGAGCCTGCTTCTTCCACTTCGTTATCTGGGTCGCATGAACCTCGTATGCACTGGCGAGCTCCGCAAGCGTTCGCTCACCCCTGATGGCTTCCAGCGCTACTCGCGCCTTAAACTGGGCGTCATACCTCTTTCGCATATCCGACTTCCAAGCCTCCTTGAATTTCCCCCCGGTGTTCTACACCTCCAAGGTAGGCTTCTCAACCTTAACCCCCTGTCCAGTTTTCGGGGTCCATTATACTCTCACCGTCTAATACGGTCGAAGAAATGAAGGACAAAGCAGTCGAGTACTTCAACAATGGCTCTACTCTTGTCTGGATCGTTAATCCGTATGATCAAACCGTACTGGTCTTACGACCTGATGGACCGCAAGAGGTCTTAACCGTCACGGATAGTCTTGATGGGGAGGAAGTCATTCCAGGATTCTCACTTGGGGTGAGTGAACTCTTCGAAGATTTGGAGTGATGGATTGGTATCTTGTTGCCGGCGAGAATACAGACAAGGAGTTTGTAAATCTTCGGACTCGGCATCAGATTGAGTCTCTTCTTCCAATCACCGGCGAAATCCTCGACCTCAGACCTTCAATCAAGAAGGTCTTCCCGTAGGCGTTTTTCTTTAGACCTTGATCTCGGAGGCCTGTCAGTGCAAATTCAGGATGACCGATTTGCACGGTGCAGTCGGTGGGAGCAAGCCTCCCGCGCACCACGCTGGAAATGGCCGCCAACACAATATCGGCTCCGATTTGTCCCTTCGACACAACGACAGCCTGACGCAGCGAAGCGCCGGTCAAGTCCGTGAAGGGAAATCGTGTCAGGACCACCTCACCACGTTCAAGCGTTGGAGATGTCACACCGGCTCACCGTCATCTGCGGAATAGATGTCTTCACCGGCCTCCTTCCAGAAGTCGAAGGCACCTCCCGCTTCCGCCAACCGCATGATATCCCGCGTCGGGACCTCGTCTCCGTCCACTTGAACCACAATTTCCTCACACTGTCTTGCCAACTCGACGAGTCGTTCCAACTCGCTTTGTGGAACAAGAGCTTTGTCGCCGACGTGTCGTATGTGAATCGTCGTCATAAGCGTTCCTGTTGAACTCCCTGCCGTTCAGCTAGGATCCTAAGGTTGTACGAAGCTCTGCGTAGATCATAACCGAATGCCGGCCCATGTCCTGGCCTATGTCAAGCAGAAGACGCCCTGGAATGTCTTGTTGGTTGCAGCCGAAGTGAGGCGAAGCGAGGTGAGTCGTAGGGAGGACTCCCATATCTGGTTCTGAGCATGTCCCGTATCTTTCGGCCGGTAACCGTAGGAATCGGCAGAAAACAGCCGGTCGATCCGAGGTGATGTCCAGCCAGTGCCCCGAAGGGGCTCACCCTGAATAGCCACGGGTTTTCAACCCGTGGAAAGAGGCAACCACCCAATTCTCCGGACCGGCCCTGAAGGGGCCGACCAATAACTGAGTGACGTATTTGTTGTCTCGTTGGTGGACCCCTTCAGGGTCCATAACTGTCTGTTATTGTAAACCGTTTCCATGGGTTAAAACCCATGGCTATTCACAGTATGCCCTTTCAGGGCATGAGTCCGGTTGCCGACGACCCGGGATATGGGTAATGCTCAGTACTTGCTTAGGGGTTTTATCCTTAGTTTTGGCGGATTCCTCTCGTCGGAGATCACTCACGGATTCGACACGTACTGGTGGTGCTCTCGCTCCTCGCGGATCAATGTCGGTACGGCCCTGTCCGCGTTAAGCGCCTCATCACGGCCCTTTTTCCGGAACACTTTGCCGATGGCTCTGACACCCGCAATGCTCCGCGAACCGTGGGTTCGGTCTTCTCGAGGCGGCATGGGCTTGCCGGTCACCTCGCCGTAAACCGCGTTGAGAATCTCCTGGAGGCTGTTGAAAACGGTTTGAACCATGGTGGGGTCTATCTGCAATTCGCCGCCGGGAGTCCGGCCCTTCTCCAACGTGTCTTCGGTAATGTTGTACGCGGCTATGACGCTCCGGATAATATTCCTCTTGCGGTGGATTTCACGCCATGCGACCCACGATGCAAAAAGCGACGTCATGCCGAACAGTACGCACATTATGAAGACAATGACGTTGAAATACTTTATGGTAATATCCAGCAAATTCATGGTTTCCACGAAGGATCTCCTTCCCTGGACGCAATGCGGATCCCCCCCCGACCGGGAGTTAAGCCCTATCAGGAAACGGCCTGACCGTCAACGGAAATATGGGAAATGCCGTGAGCATTCAGGCTTGCCCGGCAAAGAAATTTCCAGGGCAGGCACAGGGGCCCGCCCCTACCAAAGCATGGCCGGCCGCCCCAAATGCTGCACCGGCTTGCACCATGAAAAGCAGGATTACAAGGCGGGTTACCTACTTCGTTTCTGTAGCAATCTTGTCAATCTCTTCTTGAATAAACGCCTTGAATGATTCGTCCGGGTCCATCATTGCGGCCATATCGGCTTCGAGGTCCGACGGTTTAATCTTGCATATCCAGCCTTCGCCATAGGGGTCTTCGTTGATCTTCTCCGGTTCGTCTTCGAGATCTTCATTGACTTCAACAACCTCACCGGAAACCACGGCATAGATGCGCCCTACCCATTTTCCCGACTCAATGGACCCATAGGGCTTACTCACCGTTACCTCATCGCCCTCTTCGGGCAAATCGACGAACGTGATTTCCCCGGCCTGCTTGGATATGAATTCCGTGGCCCCGGTGAGAACCAGGTCACCCTCCATTTTGGCCCAGAAGTGGTTCTTTTCGTACTTCAAACCCTCAGGGAATACGTAACCTTCATACTCCATCATAACCTCCTGCAATAAAAAAACTCTTGGCAGCGTTGCGCATGTCGGTTGTTGCGGTGCCCATACCGGCCCGTCTTCACATCCCCCGAAACCAATCGGACATATTTACGTGGTCCGAAATTCTCGAATGATGGTTGCTGCCGGTTCAGCGACCGCCCTACCCTTCCACGATTTTAAGGAGTTCCTTGGGCTTGACTCGGTTCAGCTTGAATCCGAGTTCCTTGGAGGACATGCCGAGGGCGAGTCCAAGGACTTGGGGATAGTAGACCACCGGCACTTTCAGGTCAAGTCCGGCCTCTTTGCCGATCTTTTTCTGCTGGCCCTCGTACATGATGTTGCAGAAAGGACAGACCAGGACAAGGGCATGAGCACCGGTACGAGCGACGTCTTCCAGTTTGTTTTTCGCCATGGCGTTCGCGACCTCTTCGGACATTCCGAGTACTCCGCCGCCACAGCAGTCCTTCAGAGTGGGGTAATCCGCGGCTTGTGCTCCGGTAACCGCGATAAGTTCCGCCAGCGTCTTCGGAACATGGGGAGAGTCGAACCCTGCCGTCAGTTCCGAAGGTTTCAGATAATGACATCCATAGTGCGGAGCCAGCACTACGTCAGTAAGGGGCCGTTTGATCGATTGCCTGATGCCGTCCGTCCCTACCTCTTCCCAAAGGAGTCTCATGAAATGCCGGACCTTCACGGGTCCCTCGTACCGGAGGCCGACCGCCTCCAATCGACTGTTCACCCGTTGTTTCACGTCAGGGTGATGGTCCAGGACATGAGCAGTTTCGCTGAGGGTCCCCGCACATGCATTGCACAAGGCGCAGATCTCCATGCCCTCCTTCTCCGCGAGGGCGAGGTTTCGCGCCGCGACTACGAGCGTGTCTTCAGCTTTCAGGGATTTCAAGGGGAATCCGCAGCACCCGAATTTCTCATGATCGTGAAGCGTAATGCCCAGTGACCGTGCGACCAATCTCGCGGACAACTCGTAGTTGAGATTGCGGACGGGGACCGTACATCCGAGGTATAAAAGGGCTTCCATTGGATCGACTTTGTCCTCTCGTTACCGGAAGATGACGGGCAAGTACGCCCGTCCGGTCAACCTTGCCGGTTCCGGGAAGAGCACCGGCATCTTAGGGGCAGGTCCCTGCAGACTGTCTCAAAATCCGGTGAGGATTCAAAATCGTGGCACTACTGGTTGACATGTTGCAGAAAATCCCCCCTAACCCCCCTTTTTCTAAGGGGGGAACCGGCTCTTACCCCCCTTTGGCAAAGGGGGGCAGGGGGGATTTCTCTTGGAATCTACCTCATTGTGGCACGATTCGCTTCGCTCCGACAGTTTTGAGACACTCTCCTTGTGCCTGCCCCGGGCACCCACAGGGGGGTGCCACTACATTTCACAGGAGAGCATCGTAGTCCTCGGGATGCTCGGCGATTGGCGGCAGTCCCTGCTTTTCCCGCTTCTCGTTTTCAAATTCGGTCACCTCGTAGAGGCGACCGTGCCGCTTAAGAAGATCTTTTTGTATCATGAGCCCCGGAGGGACACATGCCTCCGCCACGGCCAGGTTCTTGATGGCAAACATCACCTCGGTGAACCGCACGTTTTGCGGACACACTTCGTGACATCCATAACATGAGGAGCAGAGCCAAATGAAATCGCTTTCAAGAACCTCTTTCTGCATTCCCAGAAGCGCCATGCGAATGATCTTGCGCGGGTCGTAACGTTTGTCAACCGCTTCCACAGGGCACGCGGCCGTGCAAGCCTTGCATGCGAAGCAGGCCTTGATGCCTTCGCCTCCAGGTTGGCTCGCCACTCGATTCTTGAAAGACGGGTCCAAATCATTGAGCTTAATTCGGCTCATCGGATCGCTCCTGTGCACAATTTCACGGCCGGCATCATGTTTTGGGGGACCTTCCCTCGATTCGCTCCTCCATGGCCCTCACGGCATTGCTCAGGGCACCGGGAGTATTGCCCGCCGCGGGCACGAACCGCACGAGATCGGGATCTATTCCCATATCACCCAACATTTCTTGTACTTGCGAGATCCGCTCCTCGGCCAAGACCGTTCCGTATCCGGAGGCGCAATTCCCCCGAAAACAACCGGCCGCCATCACTGCATCCGCTCCGTGTCCGAATGCACTCAAGATATGGGGGACTCCGATGGTACCGGCACACCGTACCACGACCGGTATCAGATTCTCCGAGATCCCCGTGCCGACGGCTGCAAGCGCTTGATCGGCCGATCTGGAACACACGAATGCGACGATCTTTCTCGAACCGCTTGCCGCGGCCAAGCCTTCTCGAATTCGTGAATCAATGTCGGGTTCACCAGAGGGAGGGGCAAGGCTAATGGCAGCCATGGGACATTCCACCGCACAGATACCGCATCCGACGCAGCTCACCGGGTCGACTTCGGCCGTCTTACCGAATGTAACGGCCCCATGCGGGCACAGCCTCAAGCAGGTCAGACACATCGTGCACTTGGACGGGTCGATGGCCGGCGGACCCGGAAGCGTTCCATCGGGCACTTTTCTTAGTGAGGCCTCGAGCGCGGCCGCAACCGATTCCGCGTCAACCCCGATCGTCGCTGGATCGAACATTCCACGGGCCGGACCCACGGCGAAAATACCGGCTCTCGGCGTCTCCACTCCCGAAAAGCGGGTCGACTCCGGCTGCAGGAAGGGGGAAGATAGAAGCGACAGCGGTGTTGCATCCAGAAGCGGCTTCAGAGATACGGCCGGATTCACGTGCTCGTCCACGACCAGGAGGTCCGGTGTCAATTCCACATCCAGCCCGAGCAACGGATCCTTGAAAATCATGACCGTGCCTTCGGCACTGGTTTCGAAAACCGGACCCGCATCGTCGAATTTGAAAAAGAGCGTTCCGGACTCTCTGCATTCGCGGAAACGTCTTTCCAGTCCATCCGCGGCGACCTTGAGGTTCCTCGTGAATACGTACGATTGCACGTTTTCCATCTGCCGGAGCCGCTCAATCACGGAAAGGACTCTGGAAAAGACGACCGGCTCGGACTCTCCGGAGAGGCCGAGCAGAAACGCGGCGTGAAACCATTCCCCTCGTCGCGCCGGCGTCTGCCCTCCGGATAGGAGGGTGTTCTCCAGCTCGGAAAGTGACACGGTCCGGCAAGATCTTGCCAAGCGGTACTCTTCAAACTTCGGAACGGCCTCCCCGGGTTGAGCGGCAACAACGAATCCGACTCGTTCAACCGAGCGACCTGAGGAGTTGCGGATCACCACATCGAACGCACCCGAGAATCCTTGGATCTCTTCAAGAACCGTGTCGGCTGCCAACGTAACTTTGTCACGTACCTGTATGTCACCGGGATGCCCCAGGAGTAGTACCGGGAACCCTGCGTCCGCGAGCCTCTCGGCTACCAGCAGGCCGGTGGAGTCGCCTCCCAGCACCAAGACCCGTTTAGACTGATCTTGAGGCCTTGGGGCCCCGTGCAGGAAGACGGATTGAATTGCACTCGCCCTCACTGGGATCCTCCGCTTTCCGTATCTCTGACGTATGATGCCGCCCTTCCCGCTGCAGCTATTGCATGGGAAAGCGTTTCCCCGATTGACTTGGGTCCCTGGACGCAGCCTGCCGTGAAGACCCCTTTCTTGAGCGTGGTCACCTCTTCGCCGTCCAACCCGGTGAAGCCGTCACTCGTAAGCCCGAGGCCGGGAAAACGGTCGAAAGAGGCCGGGGAGATACCGATGCTCAGTATTACCAGGTCAAAGGATTCCTTCACCCGTTGATCTTCGGGGCCGTGATAGATCAGTTCAGGACGGCCGTCTTCTCCCTTCCGGATCTCTGCGGGAATCGATCGGATAAGCCTCACTTCCTGTGAGGCTTCGTGCAAGCTCTTATCAAAAGCTCTCTCAAAGCTTTGAATATCCATGTAGAACATGGTAGGGCGCACGGTCGGAAAGCGATACTTCATGAGCCTTGCCATCCTCACCGCGTATCCGCAACACACTCGGGAACAGTAGTTTCTTCCCATCCCCGCATCCCGACTCCCCACGCACTGAATGAAGGCCACCGATTGGATCGCACCCTCCCCGTTGTCGGGGGACCACGTGTCGTTACGAAGCATTGAATCCATCTCGAGTGCGGTAACTACCCCGGGAACCAATCCGTAACCGAAGCGAGGTTTGGTCTCCGCATCGAAGGGCTCGAAACCGGTAGCCACGATCATTGCGGACGCGTTCAGGCTTAAGGTATCCGGGCGCTCTTCAAGGTTTATCGCGAGGTCCGGACACGCCTCCATGCATGCTTTGCAGGAACCATCCTTGAAAAACAGACACTTATCTTCGTCGATGAAGATCTCATTGCCTCCGGGAGCGCGCACAATGGCTCCGTCGGCAGGACAGACCCTTTCGCATTCACCACATTGGCCGCACCTGTCCGGAAAGATGCGTGCAGGTCTCCGTGCCAAGGTCAATGCGAAGCCGCCGCTGCGTTCATCGACCCTCTCCACCGTGGTTCGGACAAAAGGCTTCACGGAGCCGGACGATACCATACGCCGCAAGACATCTTCCAGTGCGCAGGCCCCGCATCGCCGGCATCGATCCGTAGCCTTGCAGGCCAAATGCGCCACATGACCTCCGAGAAATGGTGCCTTCTCAACAATCACCGACTGCAGGTCCAGCTTCGCAAGCTGCGTCGCACACTGGATGCCGGCAATACCTCCCCCTATAATGACAGCGTCAGTTTCCATGCTCCGTCTCTTAACACCGCACCGTCGCTCCGAATGGCGGCTTTGCGACTAAATGGTCTGATTCATACATACGGTCGCGAATTGAGTTCCGTCTTCCCGGCGTAGGCCGGGAACCAGTCTTGTTCTCCCGGACCCCGGCCTTGAAAGACCGGTCTGCCGTCATACCGTCCCTCCGGGACGTTAAGGCTTCCAAGCCCCGACACGGGACGGCCGAAAGTAGGCCGGTACTTCAGTGCCGGGCAAAGAGCAGCCGGCGTGAACAAACCGCTTATGTCAGCGCCTATGCCCCCTGCCCCCCTTTACCAAAGAAGGGTGTAAGCGTGTTCCCCCCGCTCTTGATTAAGGGGGGAAAGGTGAGAGCCTGTCGGGGGTCTTTCATACGACGAGTGAACCGCACGTCATTTGACTGAGAATCTCTTCTCGTAATCCTTGCGGACTATTTTCGCGGGATGTTCACTCAGGTCATTGCGCCTTGGAGGAACAAAATCTCTGAGGATGTCGAGCCTGGACTGCCGTTCCAGTCGCTCAATGATCTGAACCCAAGCGCAATCCCGCTCGGGATCCGTCTCGCACTTTCCGCTTTGAGGGCCGCCGCAGGGGCCGTTGAGCAGACTCTTGGCACACATCGTCACCGGACAGATTCCACCGGTCAGGCCCAGGTAGCACTGATTGCACGACCTGCATCTCTCGGTCCACACGCCCGCGCCTTCGGCGACTCCTATGAAGCTTGTATCTACGCCCGGAAACACGGGAGTATCCGGATACATCTCCGCGAGGAACTGAATGCCCGCGCCGCACGCGAGCGAGACCACGGCATCGGCCTCTTCGATTCGGTCCCGAAACAGCCTCAGAAACTCCCGGTCGCATTGGCGCTCGACCGTTGCCGCCGAGGCTTGGAACTCTCTTTTTTCTTGACCGGCCGCCAGCTGCAGGCGAACGGCCAGTATGCCGGCCTCCTTTTCGCCGCCGGCGAGACACACCGCCACACAAGTTCCACAGCCCGCAACGAGCACTTTGGCATAGCCGTGGACCATCTCTTTGATTTCACTAAACTCTTTCGGCTTCGCGACGATCACATAAACCTCCCGAACGGAGACGGGTGAAGGAAAGAACGGTCCATAAGACTAACCAAGACACCGCTCAGTGTCAAGGAGAGCTTTCGGGAGAGTTTCTCGGCCCGCCGCGTTCATTCCTGCACGATGAGGGCCGCGCCGGCTCTTAAGCGGCTCTCTTTCATCCGGAGGAGTACGTCATTGGCTTGAGCCAGGGGAAATGTCTCGACCACCGTTCGGACGGGAACTTCCGCAGCCTCGGCAAGGAGTTCCTCAGCATCCTTTCTGGTAGTGTTGGCAACGCTCCTTACCGTCCGCTCGCCATAGATGAGGCTGTAGTCCATTTCAAGGATAGGAGTCATGGTAATCCCGGCTAGGGCAAGGGTGCCGCCTTTGTCGAGCACCTCCAGCGCTCGTAACACGAGCGCACCGGCAGGAGCGAAGATAATTGATGCGTCCATGGGGCTCGGCGGATCTTCGCTTGACGAACCTACCCACTCTGCTCCGAGCTCCCGGGCAAGATCCCGGTGATTCGTGCTGCGGGTGAAGACGTGGACCCGACAGCCCCGTTTCACCGCTATCTGAATAACCACATGCGCGGAATTGCCGAACCCGTACATTCCCAGCTTCTGTCCGGGTTTCACCTCGCTGAGACGAAGGGCCCGGAAACCGATTACTCCTCCGCAGAGCAGCGGGGTCGCCTGCACGTTTGAAAAAACGGCCGGCACCACAAAAGCGGAGTCCTGCGGCACGACCATGTACTCCGCATATCCTCCGTCCGCGTGGTACCCGGTGAACTTGGCATCCGCACAGAGATTCTCTCTACCTTGCTCACAGAAGGTGCACGAGCCGCAACTTGAGAAGAACCAAGTGATCCCAACTCTGGTCCCCGGCTCGAAGCGAGATGCGTCCGGTCCGCACGCCTCCACGGTACCCACCACCTGATGCCCGGGAATTAGGGGAATCCTTGGTAGGTCCAAGTCGCCCTCCACCGTGTGCAGGTCGGTGTGACATGCCCCACATGCAAGGACCTTGATGAGGATTTCACCGGGTCCCGGTTCGGGCCGTGGGACATCGGCCTGTATAAGCGGTCTTTCTTCGACAGGGCCGGTCTGTTCAAGAAGCATTGCTTTCATGTGGGTCTCCTGGAAACATAGCGCGCGTCTGTTGCAGCGGGTTGAAGACGGTGTGGGAGAAAACCGCCTGTATTCGAGTCCTCCTAAACCCCTTTACGCAGTGTCCCGTTGTTCCCCAATATGGTCGACTGAAACAAGAAATCTCCGGGCATCCCGCGCGGAAGCGGGACCGGGCTACGAAAGACTTTCACGAAGCCTTAGACCTGTTTCGTGGGACGGTCCCGCGTTCTGCGCGGGCTTGGGCATACTGCAGCAAATCCCCCCTAACCCCCCTTTTTCTAAGGGGGGAACCGGCTCTTCCCCCCCTTTGGCAAAGGGGGGCAGGGGGGATTTGTCTTGGGCTCCACTTCATCGTGGCACGATTTTGCCGGTTCTTCGGAATTTTGAGACAGTTTCTGAATCTCCCGGCTAACTTCGCATGTGCCTTCAGCACATTAAGATCGCAGAATTTCACCACCCGAACACAGTGGATTATCCACGCTTTGTGGGCCACAGAAAAGCGGGCCGGCAACCAAGATTCTTAACTTAACGCGCATGGGCCTACGCCGGGAAGACGGTTCAGCTAGTGCAACCGCATTTGTGAGATCGAGCACTCAACGAAGCCGCGGGCGGCACGCCGGCAACTCTTTCCTATCTGATCACTTCAGCCGAAAGTGTGGTTTTGTCGGTAAAGGTCGCTGTAGCGATGAGTCTGGAATTGGGATCCGACAACAGGCCGTTGTCTGCTGCATACAGGTTCAGGGTTTGCTTGCCGGTAATGGGAACGTTCATGCTCCCGCCCTTTGGGTTGATGAGCTTGAAAATCTTGGGGTAAACCGCCGTTCCCAGGTACATCACCGGCGGCCGAGGATCGCTGGACCACCGCACGATTCCATCATGCGTCTTGATTTCCACTTTCGTAAGTCGTTTGTCGTCCACCTGAAGCTTCAGGATAAAGGTTCCGTCCAGGTACCCATCCTTTCTCGGTCTGGTGGACGTATTAACCAGGTCGGCGATGAATCCTCTGAATTCGCAGGTGATAATGCCCCTTGCCTTTGGCGTGTCGCCAGTACCGGGCACGACCGTGGACGTGCTCGCCGTGGGCCTGCGGATGTATTGTTGGTATGCGGATCCGTCCGCCAAATGGACGATCATACGGAGCTGCTGATTGGTTGAAGCCAAGTCGCCGGGGTCGGCGACATAGAGGTAGAGTTCGGTCCGGTTTGAAATAGGGATTCTTACCGACCCGTCCGGTTTGTTGATCAAAGCTTTCGGGGTTGTCTTATACGTCACCCCCATGCCCCAATTGCCCGGCGTGGTGCGTCCGGTGCCCCACCTCTTGGATATGCCGTCAAGGCTCTGAATCTCCAGTCCCGTAATATCGTTCTTGGGGGTGATCTCTATGTCCAGGCCAAAGACCGCGTCGGGTTTGCCGTCCGGTTTCATCCCCGGGTACGGTCCTACCGCGTCCGTGGTGACATAGCCCATCCACTTCCCGAGGAAATTGACTTTGGGACGCTTCGGTAGAGAAGTCGGGGGGGTCTTCCCCTCATCGGATTGCAAAGAGGACCGGCGGACCGGGCACCAAGTGATCTCACCATCGGAAAAGGTGACCGCGACCCTGTATTTCGTCTTCCCCTCGGCGATACTTCCGTTGTCCGCCACGTAGAGATTCAAGTCTACTCGGCCGCTTACGGGAATCCTCACGGATCCGTCCCGGCTGTTGAGGAGCCTGACCGGATCGGATCTGGCCGCCACGCCGATTGCACTACTCCCGGTTCCGGGAACCGTGTCCCAGACGGATTTGATTCCGTCCACGTTGCGGATATCTATCCCCGTAATAACCTTGTCCTTGGCTTCCACCGTCAGTAGGAACAAACCGTCCGCCTTGTCGTCACCGGCGATTTGCTTGCTCGGATTCACCGCGTCGAAATTCGAAAGTCCTTTCAGATACGCGGACATTCGAACCGGTGATACGCCGGGCCCTGTTTCCTCCGCTCCGGGGGGAGTGCCGACGGCCGTCTCCACGGGGGCCATCCACGCCTGACCTCTCGCGTTCACCACGCGTAGAGTGAATCTCCTGTCCGCTTTGGAAAATCCTCCGTCATCAGTGACGTAAAGAAGCAAATGCTTGATCTTGGCGGGATCGATGTTGAGCGCCCCTCCGGCTTGGTTCAGGACCACCGAGGGGCTGCGCGCATCGGTTACGGCAATGAAACTGGCCCGCGGAGTACCTTTCTTAGTGGTCCATGAGCCGCGAGGGTCTGCCGCTTGAAGTTGGATTTCCTTTATGGGGGGTTCACCTGCTGCGGGGGTCAAGCTGAGAGAAAAGACCACATCCGACTTACCGTCCGGCCTCGCTGAATTCCTACCGACGATATCAGTCTTTTTGGGGCCGATGAATGTGCATAGACCGCGTGGCGACGTCTGGGCGTACGTAGCCGTCGGAAGGGATATGGCTACCCCAAGCAATAAAATAAGCACAAGAAACCGAGATGATAGCTGATCGGGCAGAAGGAGCCTCCCCTTCAGTGGAGCCATTAGATCGCCGAAACTCCTCTATAATCCGCAATCTAGCTCATAAGACTATGAAATGTCAACCCAAAACTACCCATCCTTGTACGATAACAGGGAAATCACCGTATTTAACGCCGGCCTTCTTTCGCCTTGAACTCGAAAACGGCACTACCCGAGCACCTTTCGCCTCGCTTTCGTCCACGCGTCCTCTTGCTTTCGGTTGACAGGATTGCGTCGCGAATCTTACAATTATGATTTCGCTTATCTTTCCCACCGGCAAAGGAGGACGTTGTGATCAAGATCGGAATGATCGGGGGCTCCGGTTTCGATGACCCCGATTTTCTCACAAGCGTGAAAACCGTCAAGAAAGGAACGCCGTACGGTCCTCTTTCCTCGGACTTGATCGTCGGGATGTGCGGCGATATGGAAATCGTCATTATCCCGCGACATGGAAAGGGCCACCGCATAAGACCTTCCGCGGTGAACAACAGGGCAAACATCTGGGCAATGAAGGAGATCGGGGTAACGCACATCATTGCCACAAGCGCCTGCGGTTCGCTGAGAGAAGAAATCGAGCCGGGACACCTTGTTTTCCCCGACCAATTCATAGACCGGACGCGAATGCGGCCGAGCACCTTCCACGAGGGGGATCAAGTGGTTCACATCGCCATGGCGGATCCTTTCTGCGAACAGCTCAGAAGGATTCTCGCGGAGACCGCTGCGGCGGAAGGGGTCACCCACCACCCCAACGGCACGGTTGTCACCATAGAAGGGCCCAGATTTTCCACGAGAGCCGAAAGCAAGATGTTCCGAATGTGGGGTGGAGACATCGTGAACATGTCCACAGTACCGGAGGTTGTGCTCGCTCGGGAGGCCGGCATTTGCTACGCGCTCGCAGCCATGAGTACCGACTATGATTGTTGGCACCAAAGCGAGGAACCGGTAACGTGGGAAATGATCGCGACAACCATGAACAAGAACGTTGAAAACGTCAAGAAGGTATTCTTTCAGGCACTCTCTCGAATTGTCTTTGAAGACTGCTCGTGCCGAACTGCCGTGGACACTGCTCTGGTATGACGCGCAATGTCCGGATGAGGCGGGCCGGAAAGCCTGCTCCACAAGACGAGGATGCACCTCGGGTTGCTACGTGAAGGAAAGAACAATGGAACTGAAGCAACGAATTGAAATATCTTTGGGTAAGGAACCCGTCGATCTCCTTCTCACGAACGGTCGACTCGTCAACGTGTTCTCCGGCGGCATTCACAGTGCCTCCGTCGCTATCCACCAAGGTCGCGTCGTGGGCTTCGGTGAATACGACGCGGTTGAAACCGTCGATCTGGAAGGACGGTACATATCACCGGGATTCATAGACGGTCATCTGCATCTGGAATCGACGATGCTCAGTATTCCGGAATTTGCCCGCAACGTAGTGCCGCTGGGCACCACGTCGGTTGTCGCGGACCCGCACGAGATTGCAAACGTTCTGGGAACAGCCGGCATTCAATACATGTTGGACACCAGTGAGGACCTTCCCCTCCGGGTCTTCATCATGTTCCCGTCCTGTGTTCCCGCAACGCCGTTTGAAACTTCAGGGGCAAGTCTCGGGCCTCGGGATATGGAACCTTTCAGAGATCATGAGCGAGTCCTCGGACTGGCGGAGATGATGAATTTCCCCGGGGTGCTCATGGAAGACCCCGAGGTCATGGCGAAGCTGGAAGTTTTCAAGGACAAGATCAAGGACGGCCATGCCCCGGGTCTGTCCGGGAAAGATCTCTGCGCGTACGTTCATGCCGGCATCACCTCGGATCATGAGTGCACCACCATTGAGGAGGCCCGGGAAAAGCTGCAGATGGGTATGCGTATCATGATTCGGGAAGGATCCGCAGCGAAGAATCTTGATGCCCTGTTGCCGTTGGTGAATGAACACAATTCCCGGAACTGCTTCTTCGTCACCGACGATACCGACCCCGGCGACATAATCGAAAAGGGGCACATCAACAGACTGGTCCGCAAGGCAATCCAAAAGGGAATGGATCCTCTGCGCGCCATTCAGATGGCAACGATCAACACGGCAACGTACTTCAGGCTCCAAGAGCTTGGTGCGGTGCTCCCCGGATACTGGGCCGATCTGCTGATCCTGGATGATCTTCAAGAGCTTTCAATCGATAGCGTCTACCACGGGGGGCGACTGACGGCCCGCCGCGGGGAACTCCTCGTTCCCGTGATTTCCCCACAAGGGGACCTTCCCGCAAGCATGAATGTGGACTGGGAAAAGGTGAACGACCTTTCCATTGAAGTCGCTGGCCGCTCGGTCAACATCATTGAGGTGATCCCCGGACAGATCGTTACGAAGAAGACGGTTGAACCTGCTCCGGTTGAAAACGGTCGGGTGGTTTCCGATCCGACCAGGGACATACTGAAGATGGCGGTTATCGAAAGGCATCACGGAACCGGTTCCTTCTCCGTCGGATTGATCAAGGGTTTCGGACTGAAGGAAGGAGCCGTGGGTTGTACGGTAGCTCATGATTCTCACAACATAATCGTCGTCGGGGTAACGGACGCCGACATGATGGCGGCTGCTCGTGGTCTTGAGGTAATTGGGGGCGGCATGGTGGTGGTGAGTAACGGTGTGGTCATACAACGAGTCCCGTTACCCATTGCCGGCCTCATGTCCAACGCGACCGTCGAAGAGGTGGAGCGCGACCTTCGTGCCGCAACGGCGGCAGCACAAAAACTGGGCTGTAAACTCGAGAATCCTTTTGCTACACTGTCTTTCATGGCCTTGACGCCGATACCGGAACTCAAACTTACCGATCAGGGACTCTTTGATTCGGTGAACTTCCGGTTTGTTTCGCTCTTTGCCGACTAATTTCCTTTTCTAATCACTATCGTACCGGCATTCGCGTCTCGTATTATCTAGAGACACACTATACTGCCGAGCACAAGAAACTATGCGGTGTTCCGGTTCCCAGGGCTCGGCCTGGGAACCGGAACGCAGACACAAGTTTTGGTACGGGATTATTCCGGATGAGGGGTTGACAGAAGAAATTGCGGTGTACATAATAATAGTTACTGTTATTGTTAGTGTTGTGCTATTTCAGCATGGAGAAGCAATTGAGAAACACTGAACAGCGTCGGGTAATACTAGAGGAACTGGCCAAAGTTGATACTCACCCGACTGCTAATGATGTTTATCAGATGGTACGAAAGAGACTCCCGCGAATTAGTCTTGGAACCGTGTACCGAAATCTTGAAATTCTCTCGCAAACGGGTAAAATCAAGACCATAGAATTGGCGGGCAAAGAAAAACGTTTTGATGGAAGAACCGACACTCATTATCATGTCAGATGTTTGAAGTGTGGTCGGCTGGATGACGTCTCTATTCAAATAATTCCTCAGATTGATGAAGCTCTCAAGGGCCGGACCGGATACAAGATTCTAGGGCATCGACTCGAATTCTTCGGAGTGTGCCCTCATTGCTCCGAGCAGAATAGCGAGGCACCTTGATGATATGGCACGCGAGGGAAGAGCACGGTCAAACCTCTCAATGGGCGGACGTGAATTCTCGGGTTACGGCCTTGAGTGCAGCTTGTTTTTGGGGACGACATATCGAAAATCGCCTGATTTCGGGGCTGCACAAATGCCGCTTTTTTTTCCGTAAAGGTCAATCCTTATCAAATGATTGTTGACAAACATACCATTATGTAGCCGCAGTAAAGGAGGCATCGAATGGCTAATTTGAAAGGCTCACAAACCGAAAAGAACCTGATCGCGTCTTTTGCGGGAGAGTCTCAGGCTCGCAACCGGTATACGTATTTCTCGTCACAGGCGAGAAAGGAAGGATTTGTACAGATTGCGCTGATTTTTGAGGAAACGGCAAATCAGGAGAAAGAGCACGCGAAACGCTTTTTCTCGCAGCTCCAGGGAGGAGATGTCGTGGTGTCCGCACCCTTTCCTGCGGGAGTGATTGCGGGTACTGCGGAAAACCTCAGGGCCGCTGCAGCCGGTGAGAATCATGAGTGGACCGAGATGTACCCCGGTTTTGCCAAGATTGCCGCAGAAGAGGGATTTGAGACGGCTGCAAAGATTTGGGAAGCGGTAAGCGTCGCGGAAAAGCAACATGAGAAACGCTATCTCGATCTGCTGAGGAACATCGAGGCGGGCAACGTGTTCAAGAAGGACGGGAAGGTGGTTTGGAGATGCCTGAACTGCGGGTACCTGCATGAAGGAATCGAAGCTCCCACGTCATGTCCGGCCTGCGCTCACCCTCAGGCCTATTTCGAATTGCTGGGCGAGAACTGGTAGGGGCCGGTCCTTCATATAGACCCGAGCCCACGTAACAGAGACTGAATAGTCAGGCAGTAACCTGCAAGAGGCCCGGTCACCCAGGGGATGCGGCAACGCATCAACCCGCCTGACGGGCATACCGAGATTCATGACAAGTAGTACACAGGAATTAATTCCGAAAAAGACAGGAGGTTTGAGAAAATGACGGAAAGGCTTCAGATCTACAAATGTGAAGTTTGCGGCAACATAGTGGAAATGCTTCATGCCGGCGCGGGCGAACTGGTTTGCTGCGGCCAAAACATGAAGCTCTTTGTTGAAAATACGATGGATGCCGCCAAAGAGAAGCATGTTCCCGTGAAAGAAGTTGTAGATGGTGGTCTGAAAGTCAAAGTGGGAAGCGTGGCGCATCCCATGGAGGAGAAACACTACATCGAGTGGGTCGAGATAGTGGCCGACGGCAAGGCGTACCGCCGATTCCTAAATCCGGGAGAAGCTCCGGAGGCCGTATTTCCCGTAGAAGGCGAATGGACTGCCAGGGAGTACTGTAACCTGCACGGATTGTGGAAATCATAGTTGCCACTCCGGGTCAGAGCCCGGAGTGGCCACCACGGTAGGGGTCCCGCGCTGAACGCGGGATGCCTGCCCTGGGCACCCACTGGGGGGTGCCCCTACAAATCAGATCAGTAGGGCGGGCAGTGCCCGCCGTCTCGTGAGGAGGAGCGCCACAAGGTGAGCTTCTCGAACGGCATACCTGATGCCCAACCGGTGACAACGATCTACGACGAGGTGTGACGAGTGGAAAGCATGGAAGGAATCTATCAGTGCCAAACCCCCAACTGCGGCTACATGTACAACCCTGCAAAAGGCGACCGTAAAGGAAAGATCGCCAAGGGAACAAGCTTTGCCGATCTTCCGGAGGACTGGAAATGTCCTATCTGCGGAGCGGGCAAGAAGATGTTTCAGCCTTTGATGCCGCCGGGCAAGGGTTAGTCGCGAGAGGGTGTAGTTCCGTGGCAGCGCGAAAGAGGAAGAATGAACCACCAAGACACGAAGGCACCAGTGAATGGAGCGGCTCCACGGTCGGTCGAATCCGTGGCCGTTCACGGCATCCGGCTTCCCTGGGACCGGCCCGAGCTTGCCCTTCAATCCGGAAGCCTCATTAGTCCGGACTGTAGTCTGGGGAATCGTGTCCTGAATTCTTCTCATGAAAGTTCTCAGGCAAGCAACCCCCTTCGGGTACTCGATATGGGGGGGTTTGGGGGGGGGAGATGGTCTCCCCCCCAAATATTCCGCATCGTGCGCTCTTCGTACCCAATCTCCGAGGCGAAGCCCCGGAGGGATCCTGAAGACCGAGGACTTTCATGATTCGTTACGGCTTGTTGCCGGCCGCAAGCCATGATGGTTTGTGTCTTGGTGTACCGCTACCGCGGGGTTACGCTGAATGATCACATTGAAACCCAGGCTGGGGGAGCAACCTTTTCATAAGGCGGAAAATAATGAGAAAACTCCTCGTGCTGTTGACGGCTCTTGCCATTACGGCCGGCTTGTGTACCGGATCGGCAGAGGCCTCGGGCACATTTCGCGTCAACCGGGAGATTCTAGGGAGATTTCAATTTCCCTCGCCGGAAAGTGACGCGGGAAAGAAATATCTTGGACTCGCGGGGAAAGAGAAGTTTACCCTTTCCCAAATTAGAGCCCGGACGGTGATACTCGAAATCTTCAGCATGTACTGCCCAATATGTCAGGCGGAGGCTCCTACGGTAAATGAGATCCATCGGTTAATCGAAAAGGATGTCCGGCTCAAGGGAAATGTCAAGATTGTGGGTGTGGGAACGGGCAATACTCCTTTTGAAGTGGATGTTTTCAGAAAGAAATACGATATTCCGTTTCCTCTCTTTGCCGATGAGAAGTTTCTGATGCAGAAGGCTTCACAGGATAAGATCCGCACGCCGACCTTCTTGACCCTCAAAATCGAGCCCGGGAAAGAACTGGTCGTGCAAAGTGTCCACGTGGGCAGGCTGGAGAACCCTCGGAAATTTCTGGACAGTTTGCCGGAGTTGTCGAAAGGAAAGTGAGAGGTGCAGCATGAGCTTGGCAAAAGCCTGTCTCATCCTTGTCTTCGCAGGGACCGTTGCAGCGATGGGTTTTGTGTCGCCGGCCGCCGGCGGAGAAAAGACGATTTACGACGGCATCTATGACCCCGGAAAACTCAAACCCACCAACACCCCGGTGAAGAAGCTCAACGTAGGCGACAAGGCCCCTGAGTTCGAACTCAAGGACCTCTTGGGCAAAACCGTATCCCTCAGACAATTTCTTGGCAACAAGAATGTTGTACTGTCCTTTGTCCCGGCCGCATGGACGCCTGTGTGCTCCCGACAGTGGCCGGGATACAACATTGCAAAGGAATTCTTTGACGAGAATGATGCCGTGATCGTTGGCATCACCGTGGACAACAAGCCGACGCTCTACGCGTGGACCAAACAGATGGGGGACCTCTGGTTTCCGGTGGTCTCCGATTTCTGGCCACATGGCGCGGTTGCCGAGAAATACGGAGTTCTGCGAGCCGATGGAGTTGCAGAACGGGCTTTGTTCGTGATCGACAAGAAGGGTATCATTCGGTACATGGATGTGCATGATATCAACACAATGCCGAGACTCGAGGACCTCGTCGGCGCTTTGAGAAAACTGGAGAAGTAGCCCCGGGTCCCCGTCCTTTCAAGGAGAAGATTCCGTGGAGGCAACCCGCATGAGATCCGGCACCATAAGGTTCGGCTTCGTGATGCTCCTGCTTTTGGTTTCATCGACCGCGGGCATCTCGGCCGAAAGCGACGTCAAAGTAAGTGATATCAGCCAAGAGTGCATAGACTGTCACATTTCCGTTACGCCGGGACTGGTCGAAGATTGGAAGAAGAGCCGTCATGCACGGAACTCGGTGCGGGGTGCGCTCGAGAAACCAAAGCTCAACCGCAGAGTGTCGGCGGACAACGTTCCCAAGGATCTCGCTGAAACGGCCATAGGCTGTGCGGAATGCCACACGCTCAACAGTCGGGCGCATAAGGACTCGTTTGACCACAACGATCGGCAGGTTCACGTGACGGTAACACCGGCCGACTGCGCGGTATGTCATCCCACGGAAGCGACGCAGTACCAAGAGAATATCATGTCCCATGCCCGGCGGAATCTGCATGATAACAAATTGTACGAACAACTCATGAGATCGATCAACGGAGTACAAACATTTGGCGGCATGAAGACCAAGCTCAACGACCCCGACGAGCACACGAACGCGGAGTCGTGTTACCACTGTCATGGAACCTCGGTAGGTGTCAAAGGAAAGGTGACCCGAGACACCGACTGGGGCGAGATGGAATTTCCCGTCCTTACCGGGTGGCCAAATCAGGGAGTGGGAAGATTCAACCCGGATGGGAGCAAAGGTTCATGCACTTCGTGCCACACCCGTCACCGGTTCTCAATTGAGGAGGCCCGAAAGCCTTACACGTGTTCTCAATGTCACAAAGGACCGGATGTCCCCGCGTACAAGGCCTACTCGGTGAGCAAGCACGGCAACATTGTCTCTTCTCTGCAGAACAAATGGAATTTCACCGAAGTGCCGTGGACCGTAGGGAAGGATTTCACTGCCCCCACGTGTGCGGTCTGCCACGTTTCGCTGCTCGTGACCCCTGAGGGAGACGTGACGGCCGAGAGAAGCCACAGGATGAACGACCGGCTGCCATGGCGCATCCTGGGTCTGATCTACGCACATCCGCATCCCAAGTCTCCGGACACCTCGATCATCAAGAATGAGGACGGTCTGCCGCTCCCTACGACATTGACGGGGAAATGGGCCAAGGAGTATCTCATTGGACCTGATGAGCAGGCCGCTCGCCGTAAGAAACTGCAGGCCGTGTGCCTTTCATGTCATAGTCGGAGCTGGGTTGGCGGGCATTGGGCTCGATTTGAGAACACCCTGAAGGTCACCGACGAGATGACCCTGACGGCCACACGGATTATTGAGGAGGCGTGGGACAAGCGTGTTGCAGACAAGACCGACCTGTTCGACGAAGCGATAGAGAAGCAATGGGTGGAACAGTGGCTCTTTTATGCCAATTCGACTCGTTTCGCTTCCGCCATGATGGGGGCGGATTATGGGGTGTTTGCTGACGGCCGATGGCACATGTCAAAGAATATACAGGAGATTCTTGATCGTCTGAAGATTCTCTTGGCCGTTGGAGGCCAGGGAAAATGATGCCACAACCATCGAAAATTTATCAAGGAGGAGAATGAACTCATGGAAAAACTGACGTGGAAATGTTCGAAATGCGGTTACACCTTTGACGCCGAGGCGGGCCAGGCCCCACCGGAAACGTGCGCGGGCTGCAAAGAAAAGTGCGAGTTCGTGAACGTCACCTGTTACACGCCTGATTGCGGATTCGACGGTCAGGACCCCAGGCTGGGCAAACCGCAATCGTAGGAACCTTCACGGCTTGGGGCCGTCAACAAGCCGAAACGTTCAGGAAAGTCCTCGCACTGTCGGCAACTCCGGGGGTTCGCCTCGGAGAAGGGGCATGGAGGCACACCTTCGGATAGAGAAGCGCATGAAAATTTTGGGAATTTACGGAAGTCCACGCAAGGGTGGAAACAGCGATCTGCTGCTTGACGAAGCCCTCAAGGGGGCCAAGTCTTCAGGATCTGAGGTAACGTCAATCCGCTGCTGTGATCTGGAGATCGCGGGCTGTATCGAGTGTGCCGGATGTGACGACACCGGTGAGTGCGTTGTGGATGACGACATGCAGTCGGTGTATCCCAAGCTTGTTGAAGCGGACGCGATCATCCTGGCTTCTCCCATTTTCTTTTACGGCATCACCTCCCAGGCCAAGGCCCTCATCGACCGGTGTCAGGCCATGTGGTGTAAACGCGTGTTGGACAAGACCCCGGAAGAAAGACGTATTCCGGATAACGGTCGGGGATACTTGATATGCGTTGGCGCCACCAAGGGAGACAACTTGTTTCAGGGTTCGGAGCTCGTTGCCAAATACTTCTACGACGCACTGGGCATGAGCTACGAGGGTGGAGTATTCTTGAAGAAGGTGGAAGCCATAGGAGACGTCGCAAAGCATCCCGATGCGATGAAGCAGGCGTTTGACCTGGGAAAAAATGTAGCCTCAGCGGTAACATAGAGCGGTTAGAATCGCAACCAACCGGCGATTGCAGGCATCGGCGTCACGCATGAGCTTGGGTTTCGCAAGTACCATCGTACTACGCAGGGGCTCCTGACCTTGCTTCGGGTTCCCAGTCGCCGGGTGCTGCCAAACCCGAATTCAGCAGCCGATTTCCGGAGAAATCTTGGCTGTAGGACAAGAAAACGAGGATTAGTAGTACAGAGGTTAACCGAACGATCCATCGGGCATCCATGGCCGTTTCGTGCGGATTCCGGCACGACGACACATGAGAAGGGAGAAATTTAATAATGCCTAAGGCACTGATAGTGTATGCAACACGAACCGGACAAACACAGAGCATTGCAGATCTCATCGCGGAAGGAATACGGTTCACCGGTTCAGAGGCAAAGCTAATTAACGCCACGGAAATTAAGAAAGAAGAAGATCTGGAAGGATACGACGCGTACGTGTTCGGGTCCGCTACGTATCACGGTGAAATGATGCAGGCCTTGAAGACCATGCTGTTTATCGCAGCCAAACTCAACCTCGAGGGAAAACCTGCAGGATCCTTCGGGGCGTTCGGGTGGAGTGGTGAAGCCCCGGACCGCATCTACGACACGATGAAGAACCTGTTCAAGATGGATATGGTAGGGTCGCCTCTCCGTTTGAAGTCCGCTTTGTTGCAGGGGGCCCTTCAGATGGCCCAGGATTATGGCCGGGAAATCGGCAAGAAGATGAATGCATGAGCCGGCATGAAGTACGGCTCGTCTTTATTTGACAGTACGTGCAAAAAAAATCAGCATAACGCTGAATACTAAGTAGAAGGAGCAACAAATGCAGAGTTATACTTGTCAGGTTTGCGGTTACGTTTATGATCCCGCTGTTGGGGATCCCGACAACGGCGTCGATCCGGGCACATCGTTTGAGAATCTCCCGGATGACTGGGTCTGTCCCGTGTGCGGCGCGGACAAGGACTCATTCTCAGCTGAGTAAACGCCCCCCTCCCCGCCTCTTTAGCGGCAACACGCCGTGTTGGTCGGGACGTTGGAGGCGGGGACAACTATGCCGTTGGCCGGCACTTGCGCGATCTTAATGTGCCGGAGATACATACGAATTTAGCCGGGGGATTCATCCCCCGGAAAACTGTTTCCGGGCCTTGAAAGGCCCGGCTAACATCGCGTGTCCCTTCGGGACGTCGTAATAGTGAAGACGGCGGGCACAGCCCGCCCTACGGCACCGACTTGTAGGGGCACCCCCCTGTGGGTGCCCGGGCAGGCACAGGGGCCTGCCCCTACGGTTCAGGCGCTCCGGATTCTGTCTCGGAGCGGCGATCAATGCCGAAGACTTTCATGATTCGTCGCGGCTTGCTGAAAGCCAAAAGCTATGGAAGTTCATACCAACCATGGAATCTACTTTCTGAGGGAGGATAACATTGCGAACCATTGTAGAAGTGAAGAACGGTATCAACTGGGTAGGAGCCGTCGATTGGCGGGTGCGTGATTTTCACGGTTATTCCACTTACAAGGGGACTACGTACAACGCGTTTCTCATACAGGACGAGAAGACCGCTCTGTTTGATACCGTCAAGAAGCCTTTCAAAGGTGATCTTCTGCACAATCTTTACAAGGTTGTCGATCCCGCCAAAATCGACTACTTGGTGGTTAATCACGTGGAACCCGATCATTCCGGTGCGATACCGGAGATGATGGAGATCATTAAACCGGAGAAGCTCTTCTGTTCGGCGATGGGAAAGAAGGCGCTTATCGACCATTACCACAGAGAAGATTGGCCGTACGAGGTGGTGAAGACCGGCGATGAACTGAGCCTCGGCAAGCGCACTATTCAGTTCATTGAAACCAGAATGATTCACTGGCCCGACAGCATGTTTTCCTACGTTAAGGAGGATGCGGTCTTGTTTGCCAGTGACGGTTTCGGTCAGCACTGGGCTACCAGCGAGCGTTTCAATGACGAAGTCGACGCCTCGGAGCTCATGAACCATGCCGCCAAGTATTACGCCAATATTCTCACGCTCTATTCTCCGCTCATCCAGAAACTCCTTCAGAATGTTGTGGAGATGGGCCTCAAGATTGATGTCATTTGCCCGGATCACGGGCTGATCTGGCGTGATAACCCGATGCAGATCGTCGAAGCCTATGATAGGTGGAGCAAGCAGATTCCCGCACGCAAAGCGCTGGTCGTGTACGACACCATGTGGGAAAGCACCCGAACCATGGCCAAGGCAATTACGGACGGGCTGATCGAGACCGGTGTGAGCACCAGGATGATGGACCTGTCGGTCGACCATCGAAGTGACGTCATAACCGAGGTGCTCGATGCCAAGGCGATCATCCTGGGATCTCCGACGCTCAACAACACCATACTCCCCCGGATGGCGGACTTCCTCTGTTACATGGGCGGACTGCGCCCGGCCAATAAGATCGGGGCCGCTTTCGGCTCTTATGGATGGAGCGGTGAAGCGGTCAAACGCATCAATAACGCGTTGGAGGACATGAAGATCGAGGTGATTGACCCCGGCGTCCGGTTACAGTACGTGCCGAAGCATGAAGGTCTGCACAAGTGTGTGGAACTGGGCCGGAAAGTGGGTCAGGCCGTCAAGGAAGCCACGTAATGGAAGGTGGGCATTCCGGAACGTGGGACGGGCGTCCCTTGTCATCTTATGGGGTCGCTATCCCTTCAGTGAACGGTTACAAGTTGAGGACGTATTTGTATGGGACGTGAGATAACCGGCGGCCGGGCTTTGAAGAAAAGAGTCCTCGTCCTGCTTCACGCAGACGATTTTGACGGGAGCCTTGCCGAACTGGTCGGCATGCCCGGCAGGCAGGTGATAAACCCGTTGTTTTCTTTTCTTCTCAATGAGAACGAGAAGATCAGGTGGCGAGCGGTTGAAGCAATGGGCGCGGTGATCGAGCACTTGGCGGACTCGGACATCGAAGGTGCTCGGATTACCATGCGACGACTTATGTGGAGCTTGAACGACGAGTCCGGAGGTATCGGTTGGGGAGCACCCGAAGTGATGGCTGAAGCCATGGCCAGACACACGGCACTGGCGGAGGAATATCTCTCGGTGTACTGCTCTTATGCCGACAAGGACGGGAACTACCTTGAGTACGAGCCTTTGCAAAGGGGATTCCTCTGGGGCGTGGCCAGGTTGGCGCGACACGACCGTACACTTACGCTCGAGGTGGTGCCTCACTTGCCGCATTACCTGAAAGCCGCAGACGCAGCCGTCAGAGGCCTTGCGGCCTGGGCTGCCGGCATTACGGGTGCATTGAACGCAATACCCGAAATCGAACGCCTAACCGATGATGAGGCTGAATTCCGAACGTACGTTGACCGCGAGTTCCTCCAACGGCGCGTCAAGGACGCAGCGAAGGAGGCTCTCACGCTTCTGGAAGGTCAATGGGCGGTCGGTTGAGACGGCGTGCCTCGGTTTAAGCCCGAAGTCGCACCAACACTCGAGAAAGGTCTAACACGGAAAGGGGGAGACCTCTTATGGATGCTCTTTTTCTCTCGCGGCTGCAATTTGCCGTAGCCACCTTGTTTCACTTCACGTTCGTCCCGTTGACATTAGGATTGTCGATCCTGATAGCCATCATGGAAACACAATTCGTCAGGACCGGAGACGAAGAGTACCGGAGAATGGCCAAATTTTGGGGTAAGATCTTCCTCATCAATTTCGTGGTGGGCGTGGTGACGGGACTCACCCTTGAGTTCCAGTTCGGAACGAACTGGTCCGGCTATTCAAAGTACGTGGGCGACATCTTTGGTTCGCTTCTGGCCATCGAGGCTACGGTCGCGTTCTTTCTCGAGTCCACCTTTGTGGCGGTGTGGGCATTCGGCTGGAGAATTCTGTCGCCCAAGGCACACGCGGTCGTCATTTGGCTGGTGGTCCTGGGATCGAACCTCTCGGCATTCTGGATTTTGGCTGCAAATTCATTTATGCAGCACCCCGTGGGTTACGTCATTCGAGAGGGACGTGCCGAACTCACGGATTTCTGGGCCGTCATTTCCCAACCATATGCGATTCTCGGTTTCTTTCACGCCACTTGGGCCGGCTACGTTGTTGCCGGTTTCTTCGTCATGGGGGTAAGCGCATACCACCTCCTCAAGAAGAACGAGGTCTCCTTTTTCAGCAGATCGTTCCGGCTCGCGCTGATCTTTGCTTTTATCTTCTCCTTGGGGCAGGTTTTCATAGGTGACCAGAACGGCCAAGAGATGGCCAAGTTGCAGCCGGAGAAACTGGCAGCCGCGGAATCCTTGTGGGAAACCACGAAGGGTGCCCCGTTTGCTCTCCTGGTGATCCCGGATGAAGCCAATGAGCGGAACGCTGTGGAACTGTTTAAAATTCCTAAAGTCCTCAGCTTTCTAACTCATCATGACTTTAACGCAGAACTGAAAGGGCTTAAGTCGTGGCCCAAGGAGGATAGACCCCCGGTAGCACTTGTTTTCTGGTCATTCCGACTCATGGTGGGGCTCGGTTTCCTCTTTCTGTTGCTCTGCGCGTACGGGCTCTGGAAGCGGAACCGACTGGAGTCCGGTTCTACATACCTCAAACTGATGATCCTTGCGATCCCGCTCCCCTACATTGCCGGTCTTTTGGGCTGGATCGTTACCGAGGTCGGCCGTCAACCTTGGATTGTCTATCGCGTGCTCAGAACCGCCGAGGCCCACTCGCCGATTACCGGAACGCAGGTGGGATTGTCCCTGGCGGCGTTCATCGTCCTTTACTCGCTACTCGGGCTGGCGGCTTACTACCTGATGTACGAGGTGGGACGCAAGGGACCCGATAGCGTTGAGGCTTGATTCCACATGACAGGGACATCTTCCCGGCTGCGGACGGCCGGAGCCGACCCCCTTATCCGAGCAGCCCATCGTCGGCTTCTCGTGAAGCGACTCACCGCAAGAGGCCGGGAAGAAAAAGAAAGGCAGGTTGGGTATGCTGGAAACCATTTGGTTCATATTGTGGGGAATAATCTGGTCGGTCTATTTCATGTTGGACGGCTTCGATCTAGGCCTGGGGACTATATCACCGTTCATTTCCAAGAGTGAAACGGACAAGAGAATCATCTACAATGCCATGGGCCCGTTTTGGGACGGCAATGAGGTCTGGTTGGTCACCGCAGGGGGAGTTACCTTTGCAGCCTTCCCGACAGCGTATGCCGTGATGTTCAGTACCCTGTACTCTCCGCTTCTGCTTATACTTTTCGCACTGATCATCCGGGGGGTATCATTTGAGTTTCGGCGCAAAATAGACAGTGCGGCATGGAGAATGCTCTGGGATGCCTGTCAGTTCGTTGGGAGTTTTGTCCCCGCGTTGCTCTTCGGTGTGGCCTTTGCCAATATATTTCAAGGAATACCGTTCGATCAGCAGCATCACATGCAGGGGAACCTGCTGTCACTTCTGAATCCGTATGGAATTTTGGGCGGTATCCTCTTCGTTGTTCTGTTTGTCCTTCACGGCTCACTGTGGTTGGCAATCAAGTCCGACGGCGATCTCCAGGCGAGAGCGGCCAAGGCGGCATCCGCCTTGTGGGGCGTGGTACTTGTCGTTGCCGTGGTATTCCTGGTCTACACATGGTGGGCCACCGCGTTGTGGATGAACTATCTGTCCCGGCCGGTTCTGTTTGTCGTGCCACTCCTGGCCGTGGCTGCGTTGGTTTGCTCACGGATCTTTATCGGCTCTCAATCGTGGTGGAAAGCCTGGTTTGCGTCGTGTTTGACCATAGTCGGCGCTGTCATGTTCGGCGTTGTAGGCCTGTACCCGAATATCTTCCCGTCAAGCCTCAACCCCGCGTGGAACCTCACGGTTTTCAACGCGAGCTCCAGCACTTTGACGCTGACGATCATGCTGGTCGTGGCCCTCATCATGGTGCCTGTGGTGGCCATATACCAGTCGTGGGCATACCATCTGTTCAGGCACAAGGTTACCGAGGGCGATCTGGCGTCTGAAGAAGCCTATTGATTTAACGCAATGATACGGAAAGGAAAAGAATTATGAACGAACGAATCGGTTTGGTGACAATGATGGGAAATCCGGTTACTCTGCTCGGACAAGAGATTAAGGTCGGCGACACCGCGCCTGATTTTACCGTCACGGCGAATGACCTGACGCCTGTGAGTCTCTCCTCGTTCAAAGGAAAGCTCTGCGTACTCTCGTCGGTCCCATCGCTCGATACACCCGTCTGCGATACCTCGACTCGCCGGTTCAATGAGGAGGCGGCAAACTTGGGGCAGGATGTGGCCATATTAACCATAAGCATGGACCTCCCATTTGCCCAGGCCCGCTGGTGCGGGGCGGCCGGGGTGGAAGCGGTCCAAACGCTGTCGGACCACAGGGATGCATCGTTTGGCACGGCCTACGGGATCCTGATCAAAGACCTTCGCCTGTTGGCCAGGGCCGTATTGGTGGTTGATCGAGACGGCAAGGTGCAGTACCAACAGATCGTCAAAGAAATCGCTGAAGAGCCGGATTATGATGCAGCCTTGGCCGTGGTCAAGGAACTGATGTGATACTTGCCGGCATGTCGGCGAGGGCACAACAAGAATGAAGAAACACTGATATTGGAGGTAGAAATATGGAGCAATGGAAATCGGTGGACGAAGTTTTGGACTTCGCCATAGGGCAGGAAGAAGAAGCCGCCAAGTTCTACGCCGACCTTGCCGGTCGCATGGACCGACCCTGGATGAGCGAAGTGTTCGAGCAGTTCGCCAATGAGGAGAAGTGGCACAAAAAGAAGCTGGAAGACGTAAAAGCTGGCAAAAGGCTGATGTCCGTACAGGAGAAGGTCTTGGACCTGAAAATAGCCGACTACCTTGTGCCTCCGGAAACAACCGATAAGTTTGACTATCAGCAGGCTCTCGTGCTCGCGATGAAAAAAGAGAAGAAAGCCTTCATGATGTACAACGATTTGGCCGCGGCCGCTGATGACGAGAATCTGAAGAACGTGTTTCTGAGCCTGGCCCAGGAAGAGGCAAAACACAAACTCCGCTTCGAAGTGGAATATGACGACTACATTATGACCGAAAATTGAACGTAAGGGGCGGACCCGTCGGTCCGCCCCTTCACAAGGATGCCGACGTCTGTCCGAGAGGGGTCCCCGGGGCCTCCTGTCCCCGTGTTCCATGTCCTATTCTCGGCTGATGTGGTGACAGCTGAACGAACCGCATCTGCAGGGAAGTGACGGCGAACCGGTCCATCAATTTCGAGGGACACGCCCGCGTTCTGTATGAAGCTTTGTGTCGCAATCCGAGAATTTCTTAACCTCTCATCCGAATCATCAATCTGGTATACGGTCCTCTGAGAACCGCTGGAATACTCATCTCCTTCCACGCGGATGTGCGGGTCGCCGTTTCTGCCGGTGTTTTTGCTTGCCCCAATTCACGTCAACGTGATATCCGGGCCGTTACAGGTGTCGGATCAGACTTGAAAGGGGAAGCCGATGAGAATCCGGCACGGTCCCGCAGCCGTAACCGGGGACGAAGGTCCGAAGGTACCCACCGCTTGGCTTGGCCAAGTGGGAAGGGTCGGACGAGTAGAACGATCCGGGAGTCGGAATCCAGGGTGGTACTCAGTGTGTTCTCCATCTGATGGTCGCGTTGTGTTATACTGGGTGTGTGGAGAACCCACGGATGAAACGAATCGAAAATGCAGTGATTCGGCGGATCCCTGGGTGCCTGGTTTGAGATATCGAGCTAGAGCAGGAAATTCGGTTTGGTACCCGCGCGATTGATGCTGGAGGCCCATTATGCTCAAAAACTACGAGGCAGTCTACGAAGATGGCCGACTGAAATGGCTCGGCGATCGCCCTACTTCAAACGGAGCCAGAGTTATCGTCACGGTCCTCGAAGAGGAAGGCGCGGCCAAGAGTGTCGAAGCGAGGAAAGCAGCGTTCGCGAGGGCCAAGGGCTGCGTCCGGCCCCGGAAATCCATTGAGGAGATTGACGCCGACATCCGGGAAATGCGAGCTGAATGGGAAAGGGACTGGGACGAATGACCCGGGGAGCCGTCTTTGATTCCAACATCCTGATCTATCAACTCAATGACAGGCTTGACGGGATAGCGGAACAAGTCGTGCTCAACCTCCTTGAAGGGCCGGTCTACATGTCAGTGATAACGCGCATAGAAATCCTGGGATGGAATGGCCACAGTGAAGAGTCTCGGGAAGCTGCCGACGCACTATTGAGCACTCTCACAGAAATTGGCCTGGATGAACCCGTAGTGAGGACCACCATAAGAATCCGTTGCTCTACCTTGGTCAAACTCCCGGACGCTATCATTGCTGCGTCAGCTCTCACCCTCGGTCTCCCTCTCGTCACGCGCAACGTCGAGGATTTTGGAAAGATCAAAGACCTCGATCTGATCAACCCCTTTGCGTCAGCGTGATTCCGAGGACACGCCGGTTAAGGGTGCGACATGGGGGCCACCGCTGCACCGGACTTTGCTTTTCAGAATTCCAAAAGATTCCGGAATTCCAGGGGACTTTCAGGGACATCATACTTATCCTACGTGAGGGTTCGGCAGAGGGGCCAGGTCTGGTTTTGTGTCTTTCTCGGTCGTCGGTCACGAGCAAGACTTCACGTGACAATGGATTCACCCCTATTCTCTTGCCCCATGAGCCTTGAGGAGCTTGACCACTTCGACATTTCCTTCCGCGACAGCC
The DNA here is from genome assembly GCA_963675835.2 of Desulfomonilaceae bacterium. Taxonomy (GTDB): domain Bacteria; phylum Desulfobacterota; class Desulfomonilia; order Desulfomonilales; family Desulfomonilaceae; genus JAVHLK01. Next base: position 1,082,944 of record CAXXIU010000021.1, on the reverse strand, counting down.
CGTGTGAGGGGACTGTCCTCCATTTCGTTCTTAGGATTCACCTCGGCTCCTTGATCGAGAAGAAACTTCACCACTTGGAGACTTCTTCTCATTGCGGCGGGCTTTCGCAAATCCTTGTTTGGTCTGTTTCCGCTATCTCACGAATACGGTTCCTTTTGACTCATGAAGCAGCCTTCTGTGGGATTTCGATCTACGAATGTCTTCGCCGAGATTCCGAAAACCCTGAGCGAAGTTCAGTCTTGGCTACCGCAGCGTCAGGGACCGGCCCCGACCCGTCAATGCCGGAGTCACATATTCGAAGACCCTTTTGCATTCCTTGTAAATAGGGGTTCCGTTGAGTCCCTTTCATCCTATCAACCTATCTTACAGCGCCAACCGAGATTGCCAATCCGGACCGAAGAGTTGCAGAAGCTCAGTTCCGGCCCATCGCACCTGGTTCCACCACGGAAAGAGCAGAGCGGCCTGTTCGCAGCCGTCCCGTCCACATTTTGAGCACCATGTCGGGAGGCCTTCCGGCCTTCGAAACACGTTTCCTATGACTTCTCATACAATTAGTTCAAAAGTACCCCACCACCGCGTAGTCGATCCCCGGTTGGCCGTTCACCGGGCAGATGTTTCGTTCGAGATATGCAGTAACGGGGAACAGGGGGCAGGTGTTTCCCGGAACGAGAAACCTCGGAAGACGGATGCTGAGCAATTCGGATCGGCCCGTGCCGTATTGGCGAGCCAATAGGGGTTCGTCCTCGACCGGCTCTGTAGGATCCAAGGGGATTCGAATGGTCCGTATCTCTCGAGAGCGCTCGCACACCACGATGATGGTCTGGACATTCTTGGCTATATCTTCCGCATCGGCCCCCTGGGCTAGTCGCTGTCTGAGTCCGCACGATGGGCACCGGAACTCCAAGATCTCTCCATCGCCGACCGCTGCGGCCGGGGCCGAAACGAGGGCTAAGAGTACGAAAAGCAGAGCCTTCTGCAGAATCTTCGAAATCATGAATGCACCTCCCTTGCATCCTTCAACCAATAAACTCGTGTTCTATTATTAAGAGAGGTTCCGAAAATCAAGTCAATAATTAGACTATCTTTTTAACTACTTTGATTTACAACCTATTATTTGTCCACACCCGCCAGTCTTTCATTACTCGCTTCCATACCGTCTTATGATAGTCTTCGATTTCCTCGAGGGTCTCCACCTGTTCCGGCACGATACGATTCATTGCTTCGAGCACGATTCGCGGGATCCAGTGGAACGGAATCTTTTCGGCAAGAAAGAGATCCACGGCAACTTCGTCTGCCGCGTTCAGGACTATGGGCATTGTGGTTTCCGCGTTCAAGGAGTCGAACGCAGCCTTCAGGAGGGGAAATTTTCCGGTGTCCGGCTCGTGGAAGTGCAGGGATCCCAGGCCCGGAAAGCTCACTGGTGGGGTGCCGGAAGCAATCCTCTCGGGAAATCCCAGAGCGTAACTGATGGGGATCCTCATGTCGGTGGCACCGAGTTGGGCCATGATCGAGCCGTCTTCGAATTCCACCATGGAATGAACGATACTCTCCGGATGTATGACGACCTCAATTCGGGACGCGGGGATTCCGAACAACCACCTCGCCTCTATGACCTCGAGGCCTTTGTTCATAAGGGTGGCCGAGTCGACGGTGACTTTGGGTCCCATCTTCCAGCGGGGGTGATTCAGGGCCTGATCCCGCGTCACGTTTTGAAGCTCGTCAACCGACGCGTCGCGGAAAGGCCCCCCAGACGCGGTGAGAATGATCCGCTTGATTCCCGCGCCGGTGTTTCCCTGGAGACATTGAAATATGGCCGATTGCTCGGAGTCCACGGGAAGGAGGTGCACATGCTTCTCCGCCACTCGCCCCATGAACAGGTCACCCGCCATAACCAGGACTTCCTTGGTAGCCAGGGCAATATCCTTGCCCGACTCCACCGCGGCGAACGACGGCCGCAGGCCGGTGCTTCCGGGTAAGCCCCCCACGACGAGAGCCGCACCATCCGCGGTCGCGGCTTTTTCAAGGCCTTCAGCGGAATGGCCGATGTACGGCAGGCCCGGGAAGTCGGATAACCGATCCTGGAGATCCTTTGCCGTCCGCGCATCGGAACAGGACACTATGGCCGGCCGGAATTCTCGTACCTGTGCCTCCAAAAGGTCAACGTTCGAACCGGCCGCCAGGGCGGCGACGCGAAATCCGTCCCCGTGTATTCGAACGATATCGAGTGTCTGGATACCGATGGAACCGGTGGAACCGAGAATGGATATACCTTTCATTGGGGAACCACGGCACCTGAGAGAATCAGGTAGTAGTACGTTACCGGGAATGCCGGTATGAGTGCGTCGGCCCTGTCGAGCACTCCTCCATGGCCGGGCATGATGGATCCGTAATCCTTGATGGCGAGCTTCCTCTTGATTGCCGAGGCAACCAGGTCACCCAGGGGCCCCGCAATCGCGAGCAGTATGGTTAGTCGAAAGAGGATGCCCAATGCAGGCAAATCGGGAGCGATGATCTTCATGATGATCATACCCGCCAGGCAGCCCGCCGCTCCGCCGGCAAGACCTTCCACCGTCTTCCCCGGACTGACCTGCTTGGAGAAATGATGCCGGCCGAAGTACTTGCCGGCAAAATACGCGCCGGCGTCCCCAAGGGAAATCACGACGAGAACCAGGAATACCAAGGCGACACCATGATCCAGGCGTCTGAGGAGGACGGCGTGGGCCAAAGGCACGCCGACATACACACACGTGAAGATCATCTGTGTTGACGATTCGACGGTCTGTTCCAGGGTGTTGAAGAGAAAGAGATGGAGAAAAAGGATGAGAAGAGGGAGCAATACTACCGCGGCAACAACCCCGTAAATCGAAAAGACGTGAAAGGCCGCGACAAGTGAGAGAAAGGTTAATACGGTAATTTGCGCTGCCGGAGACGATCTCAAGGCGGGAAGGTTTCGGGAGAGTTCCCAAACAGCGACGCTTCCAAAAATCGCCACCAGAAAGGCCGTGCCCACCACCCCGCCCCAGAGGAGAGGGGGCACGAGGATCACTATGGCAATACCGGCGGTTATGAGACGGTCACGAAGCATTAGGGGCTCTTCTCCGCTTCTTCGATCTGTTCGGAGATCATCCCGAAGCGGCGCTGCCGCGATCGAAACTCTTCAATGGCCTCGAGGAAGGCGTCATCGTCAAAATCGGGCCAAAGGACAGGAGTAAAGTAGAGTTCAGCGTATGCGAGCTGCCATAACAGGAAATTGCTTATGCGCATCTCGCCCCCGGTGCGGATCAGGAGGTCCGGATCGGGAAGGCCGCTTGTATCGAGAAACTGCGCCATGACCTCCTCCGTGATGTCGCCTTCTTCAATATCCCCTGTCTTGAAGGCCTTGGCGAGCTTCAGTGAGGCTTTGAGGATGTCCCTTCTTCCGCCGTATGACAGGGCGATATTGAGGACCATCGCCGTGTTGTTTGCCGTTTTCCGCTTTGCGACCTCCAGCTTTCCGCCCACGGCGGCCGGAAGGCGTTCTAAGTCGCCAATGGTGCGAATCCTGATGTTGTGCTCATGGATCTCTTCCAGATCCGAGTCGATGAATTGCGATAAGAGCTTCATCAGACCGGAGATCTCCGCCTTGGGTCTTTGCCAATTCTCCGTAGAAAACGCATAGAGTGTCAGAACCCGTATGCCGTTACGTCTCGCGAACTCCACGGCGCGTCGAACGGCTTTGGCTCCCTGACGATGGCCTTCCAGTCGCGGCAGCATCCTCCGCCGGGCCCATCGACCGTTGCCGTCCATGACGATGGCTACATGTCCTGGCATTTCAGCGGACAAATCAGATCTCCATTATTTCAGCTTCTTTTTCTGCAACGACGTCGTCAATCTTGGACACGAAACCATCCGTGGTCTTCTGGACTTGGTCTTGGGCCTTGTGCTGCTCGTCTTCCGAAATTTCCTTGTCCTTCTTCATTTCCTTGAGCATATCGTTCGCGTCTCTTCTGTGATTTCGTACCTGAACCTTGAACTCTTCGCCCATCTTCTTCACTACTTTTACGAGTTCCTTGCGCCTTTCCGCGGTCAGGGGCGGCAGCACGATCCTGATGATCTTACCATCATTCATCGGGGTCAACCCAAGTTCCGACCTGAGCAGCGCCTTTTCTATATCCGGAACGGCTTGGGAATCCCAAGGCTGAATCACGATCTGCCGCGGCTCGGGGATGGAGAGCGTGGCCAACTGATTGATCGGCGTCGGAGATCCGTAATAGTCAACCATGATGCCGTCCAGAAGCGCCAAGGAGGCTCTCCCGGTACGAATTCGTTTCAGATCCTTCTGCAAGGCCTCAACCGACTTCTCCATTGAGGCTTTCAGCTCTTGGTGTAATTCGTCTATCATGTTTCCCTCACGCCACCAACGGGTGTGCCTTACTTGCCATGCCTGAAATATGAGGAGCTTCCTTAAGACTCCGAATCAGGCCTGGAACGGATTTGCAGGGCCCGGGCCTCCAGGGGAGGCGGGACTCAAACGATGATGGTTCCCACTTTCTCTCCGGAAAGAGCTTTTGCTATGTTGTTCTCAACGTGGAGGTCGAGCACGATCGTCGGAATGCCTCTCCGCCCGAGTATATCCACACTGGTCGCATCGATCACCCGGAGACGCTTCTCCAGCACTTCCTGAGAACTGATGGAGTCAAAGAATATCGCGTCCGGGTGCTTCTTTGGATCCTTATCGAAGACCCCTCGAACCTGAGTAGCCTTGATCATCACGTCCGCTTCGATCTCCACGGCACGCAGCGCCGCCGCGGAATCGGTTGTAAAACACGGGTTCCCCGTACCTCCGGCAAATATCACCACGGATCCGCTCTCTATATATGCAAGAGCCTTCTCACGCGTGAACACTTCCACAAAGACGCCTATCGCAAAGGCGGACATAACCTCCACCGGGATGTTGCGGGCTTCCAGAGCTGCTTTCAGGGCCATGGCATTGAGCGCGGTAGCGATCATGCCCATCTGATCTCCTACAAGAGCGGGCACGCCGACCGCCTGAGCCTCCGCCCCGCGCACGATGTTCCCGCCTCCTACGACGATCCCCAATTCACTGCCGCCGCGATGAGTCTGCGCTATCTGGTCCGCGATCCACGACACGGCCGCCCTGTCAAGCCCAAACTCGCTGCGACCTGCAAACGCCTCGCCGGATATCTTGAGAAGCGCTCTGCTATAATCCTTTGACGGTCCCATGAGCTTACTGGCTCTGTCCGACCTGGAAACGCACGAACCGACCTACCATCATGTTCTCTCCCAGCTTTGCGATCACGTCCTTGATCACCTCTTCGACGCTCTTGTCCGTATCCTTGATAAACGGCTGCTCCAGCAGGCAGACCTCTGAATAGAACTTGTTCAGTTTCCCCTCGGCAATCTTGTCCAGAATCTTCTCCGGTTTTCCCGCGTCTTTTGCCTGGGTAACGTAGATGTCTTTCTCCTTGGCCACAACGTCTTCCGGAACGTCTTCCCGTGAGATCCACTGGGGTGAACTGGCCGCCACCTGCATGCAGAGATCCTTCACCAAGCCGGCGAACTCATCGGTCTTAGCTACGAAATCGCTCTCACAGTTCAGTTCCAGCAGCACTCCGATCTTGCCGTTCATGTGAATGTACGAGCCTACCCTACCTTCCGAGGTAGCACGCCCTTCTCTCTTTGCCGCTTTGAGGGCACCCTTTTTCCTCAGAAAATCGATTGCCTTTTCAGCGTCGCCTTCAGTTTCCACCAGGGCCTTCTTGCAGTCCATCATTCCAAGACCGGTCTTGTCCCGGAGATCTTTCACCATTTTTGCCGTTATTTCCATCCGGTATTCTCCTCTTATCTTTTTCGTGCATCGCACTCGGCACGTGTCCCGGCCATTCCACGAAGTCCCTTGCGCAGGTCCTCGCTGCAGCCTCCCCGGAATGCGGCCGCCCGCCGGCCCGGCAGTTCAGCGATTCAATGACCGGTACCCGTACCATGACTCGGAATTATGGCATCTCTCCGAGACGTTAACTTGACCCAACCCTGCCTGCCGGCAGGATAACCTCATCAGCTGTTCCCTTAACGGCCCCTGTGCCGCCGATGAGGTAATTGTGCCTGATGTACGCGTCGACGAGAATTACGGGCACACTCGCCTGTCCCACCACGTTCAAACCGCAGCACTGTTGTCGGGGTCAGGCCCGCCGGTTTCCCCGGTTGTCTCGCTCTCAGTTGCGACTTCCTGCGCCGGGGGTTCTACGGGCTCGGCCTGTTCCGGTTGCGCTTCGGCTACCGGGGCCGCCTCTTTGCGCTCAACCTCCGTTTCTTCACTCCACGCCTCCGACACATCTTGATCTTCCTTCAGGGAGGCTTCGTACATGTCCCGCCCATCAACACACGCGTCCGCAACGCGAGAGGAGAAGAGTCGAATGGCGCGAATAGCGTCGTCGTTTCCCGGTATCACGTAGTCGATTTCGTCAGGGTCGCAATTCGAATCGACGATGGCAACTATCGGTATATTGAGCTTTCGCGCTTCTCGAACTGCAATGTTCTCCTTCTTAGGATCCACGATGAATACGGCTCCCGGGGGCCTACGCATTTCACGTATGCCGGCAAGGTTCTTGTTGAGCTTTTCGTACAGGCGATTGAGGTTGACGAGTTCCTTCTTGGTAAAATTGGTCTCTTCAGGTTTTTCTAGTATTGTCGATAAGTTGTTGAGACGTTCGATGCTCTGCTTGATCGTGGAGAAGTTCGTCAGCATGCCTCCCAACCATCTTTGGTTCACGTAGAATTGCCCACACCTTGTGGCCTCCTCATGAATCGCATCCTGGGCCTGCTTCTTGGTGCCCACGAAGAGTACTCCATGCCCTGAGGCAACGGTATCCTGAATAAATGAGTAGGCCTTCTTGAACAGGCGGACGGTCTTCTGCAGGTCGATGATATAAATTCCGTTACGTGCGCCGAAGATATAGGGTTTCATTTTGGGATTCCATCTCCGGGTCTGGTGACCGAAATGGACTCCTGCTTCCAACAGCTGTTTCATCGTGATGGTTGACAAATGCTTACTCCTATCGGGTTTTTCCTCCATCCCCCGTGACGTGCCCGGCCTGGGAACGACCCGGTAGAGGGGGGGGATGTGTGAGTTAACCGCTTATTTTGTCTCGGATGAATCAGGATTGCAAGCCGAAAAGCGTGATGGCCTAAGATTTTTCCCTCTCGTTCCCGAGGCGGTCTCCTGGGCATGTCCTAAGTTTTATTGTCGGTTACCGTGGAAATCGAGCGGCAATGCGCCAACCAATTGGACTTGCCGGTCGGCTCGTGGGCCCGTGCCCCTGTAGGCGAGACAAACCGGCTTCAGGGCTCGATAACCGCCGCGTATTCTTCGATTCCGAAAAGCTTCAAAACGAGTGCGTCCACGAGGTTCCTCCACTGATTCGTCTCTCTATTCCCCCTGCCGTCCTGCATGGTTCCAGGTTGCACAAAGCCCACAGCCCATTCGATTAGGGCCGCGGTGACGTCCGAAGGACCCGAAGGGAGATGTACCTCTGTTGAGTCCTCGAGGACATCGACGCACTCGGGCAAAGGTCCGTCCAGGTCGGACAACCTCTCTTTCAGGCTGTCCATGACGTCCCCAAGCCGTGCAGGACTTACTCGATCGGATTCCATTCTAGGAATAGGAAGCGCTTCGATTTCCGCTGCCGACAGGTAATTGTTTGTACTCGTCAGCTTTATCCTCCAGTTGAGGACCTTGGAATTCAGCAGGCCCAACAGGTATTCAATCGGCAGTTCCAGACGGGTCAGCGAATTGGTCATGTCTCCCAAGAAGCGGCCCGGGGGGACATAGGCGGCCTTGAGCCTCGTCGCTGCAGCCATGTTCACCACTCTGCCTACGGCTATTCGTTCCTGTTCCCAGGGCCTGTTTCTGCCCGAAGCAATGAAAGGCAACAGCGAGAGCGTGTCGTTTCCGCCTGGCTTACGCCTCGCCTCGAAATCGTCGAGAAAATGCCCGACAAGCCAATCCAGTCGACCGTTTCGGGCTGATGGATGATTGACCTGAAAAGGCTGCAGATGTTCCCCTCGAATCAGCGGAAACGCGGTGCGTTCACTCGTGATGAACCTCCGATCCGTCGTCAGGTTAATTTCACCCTGATGCACCGCGGCAACAGGGCCGAACCTCTTGTCCCCGCCGAGGGGGGGATGCCTCAGGAGAGCCTCGAGCAGCATCTTCTCCTCGGCTGACCGCAACAAGGGTATTCGCATAGAAGTCTGCTCGATGAGTTTTCTGGAGACCTCAACACCTTTGGTTTGATCGATTGGACCGGTCCCGTCCCAGAACGCGGTCTCCATCGTCCGTGTTGGCGGACCTTTCCGGATGACAATGATCAGCAGAGCCTGCGTGACTCTCTCGAACACGCGCGCCTTTTCAGGTATGACCACGGCATGGCAAAATTGGGTCTCGTCGAGGATCTTCCGCCTCAGCTTCAACGCAGTTGAATCGGCAAGCAAAGTCGCGGGGAGGATAAATCCCAGGACGCCCCCCTCCCCCAGCAGCCTCACCCCCCGCTCCAGCATGAGCCGGTACGTGTTGATTTTCCCGCTGCACGTCTCATACATCTTTCGGTAATAGGCCTGCTCCTTGCCGCGGTTGCGAATGCCCGACTCTTTTACCGACACGACTTCATAGGGCGGATTACCGATGACGACATCGAAGCCGGCCTTGTCTCTCCGGAAGACTTCAGGGAATGCCGACGGCCAATGAATCATACGGACCTTTTCGCATAAAGACCCTGCAGACTGCTCGTCTATGGACCGTTCCCCCCTGTAGGCCGCTGCGTGGATACGGTCCGCCTCGTCGGCCGGAGTGCCCCCTTTATTGCGCCCGTCATCGCCTATCAGGGAGTTTCCCTCTCGCAGGTTGGGCTCGAATCCCGGAGTGACCGGCAAGCCCTGAAAGGCTCTATTGATGAGCAGCGCACGCGCTATGTTGACTGCAATTGGGTCAAGGTCCGCCCCGTACAGGCATCGCTCCATGACGTGCATGCGAACGCTGGCGGGGATGTCCGGTTGCGCGTCCGTTCCTCGCAGTTTCAGTCGCCGGATGAAGTTCTCCCTCATTGCCGCGAGGCGTATCGGGGGATGGGATCGGTGTTCCGAGGTCACTCGGAGGATACGTTGCGTCAGTTGCTCCAGTGCTTCGGCCAGGAACAGCCCCCCTCCGACGGCAGGGTCGAGGATGCGAACACCGAGAAGATCCGAAGGGCTTGATGCTTCGAACTCATCCAGGGTTTTGGAGACGATATGGCTCACGATATGCGCGGGAGTGTAAAACAGCCCCTGGTTCCGTCTCTCCCGGACGTGACGCTCCGGCAAAGGTGCGTCTTTTGCGTCCCGGCGGAGGCGTAATCCCCGCAAATGTTCGTAAATGAGCCCCACTTCCTCGGGCTGAACCTCACCGAGTTCCTCCTTGACGCGTGCCGATAATCGATCCTCTACTTCACTTCTATGGGGTGGGGGGTCATTTTCTGCGAGAATTCCGTACTCCGAAAGCAATGCGGACGTGATGAGCCCGACCGCTTTCCGGTATACCGAATCCAGGTCCGGCCTGGTGCTTCCAAAGGTTTCGAGCAGACCCCGAACCACCTCGGGAACAAGCAGTCCCGTCACGACTCGAGTTCGATCGTTCTTGCTTTCAGTACTCATAGGCCGGACGAAAAAGGACGATCCATTTCCACGGATCGTCCTCAGTCTTCAGGGTATTTCCCCAGTTCAAACGAAAACCATACGGCTAAGCCGCGGTTTCACGCTTCACCCCCATGGCCACTTTGTAGAGCAGCGTCAGGATTAAAGCACCTATGGCCCAGATGCCCAGCGTAATAGAAGCCTCCGGGAACGTGGGAGCGTATTCCGTGACGGTTTCCATCATTGACGGAATAAAACCGACCACGATCAGGGCAAGACCCTTCTCCAGCCATAGCGCCAGGAATGCCATCACGCATGCCACAGGCAGGACTTTCTTGTTGTTGCGCGTTGAAGGAATGACGAGCAGCACGGTCGCTCCGATGGCCAGGATGGCTGAAAGCCACATGACCGGCACCATTGCGGTGTGTCCGTGCAGTCCTACGAACATGTACTTGAAATGATACATGTGCTCGGGAACCTGGCTGTAGTACACCGTGAAGAGCTCACAACCAAAGAAGAAGAGACTTGCAACCATTGCATAGGCCACAATCCTGGATAGGGCCCTGATTGCCTCTTCTCCGGCGTCGAACCCGTCGAATCTCTTCAGAATGTAGGCCAGAAGTATGAGGAGAGCCGGGCCGGCTGCAAACGCCGATCCCAAGAAGCGGGGGGCCATAATCGCCGTCAGCCAGAACCCGCGGGCGGCGAGACCCGCGTACAGAAACGCTGTTACGGTATGAATACTGAACGCCCAGGGGATGGAGATGTAGATCAGTACCTTGGTCCACAACGGAGGCTTGACTCCTCCCCGCCGCTCATAGCTAAGGACGGTCCACCCAATGACGATGTTGAGTAGCAGGTACGTGCTCAGTACGATGACATCCCAAAACAGGACTGAGTTGGGAGTCGGATGCAGCAGGACATTCATCACCCTGTCCGGGCGACCAAGGTCCACGGTCACGGAAAGGATGCACATGATGACCGCCGGGACAGCTACGAACTCACCGAGGATGGTGATCTTGCCGAAGACCTTGAAATTGTGAAGATAGTACGGCAGAACCACCATGACGGCAGATGCGGCCACTCCGACGAGGAACGTGAGCTGCCCCACATACAGTGCCCATGAAACGTCCCTGCTCATGCCGGTGATCCCCAAGCCGAAATTTAACTGTTTTAGATACATGAGGAATCCGAACCCGGCAACGATCAGGAGGGCCAGGATCCACATGTAGTAAATATTGCTTCCGCGTAAAACCTTTTCCCACATAGCAACCTCACACTATGTAATAAACTTCCGGGTGAGTCCCAAGTTGTGGTTTGCGTCGAATGGTCGCGTGCTTGCGAAGAAGCTCCCGCACCTCGGAATTCGGATCTTCCAGATCCCCGAAGGTAAGAGCTTTCTGTTCCTTGCACGCCTCCACGCAGGCGGGAATCTTTCCCACCGCAAGTCTCTCTGCGCAGAAGTTGCATTTCTCCACAACGCCTCTCGTCCTGGTCGGAAACTCAGGGTTCTCCTTCTTGATGAAGGGCCTTGGGTCTCGCCAGTTTAGGCTCCGTGAGCCAAAGGGACAGGCGGCCATGCAGTACCGGCACCCGATGCAGCGATGATAGTCCATCATTACGATGCCGTCGGCCCGTTGAAAGGTGGCCTGCACGGGACACACCCGCACACATGGCGGATTATCGCAATGGTTACAGAGGATCATGAACGGCTTACCCTTTGCCGCCTCATGAACATGTTCCTCCATGAACTCATTGGCCTGTGTCGGAAACGCTTCTTCGAATGACGCCTTCCAAATCCATTTAACCGCGTCTTTAGGGTTCCCGAATTCCGGGACATTGTGAACATTGTGGCAGGCCGCCACGCAGTCATTGCAGCCGTCCTTCGCCTTGGCACACGCCTTGAAATCGACAACCATGGCCCATCGCTTTCCCGTCAGGACCTTGGGATTCGGTTCGTACTTGACCTCTCCGGAACCAGCCATCGCATCGGCAACCGGCTTGGCACCAAGCCCGAGCACGGACAGGCCGGCAATCTTAAGGAATCCTCTTCTCGTGCTATCCATCACTTCATACTCCTTGCGACCTGTTGCTCCTTTTCTTTCGGTGCTATGTGGCAATCCCAGCAGTTCGGTGCGACATCCAGGTAGTCGTGGCATCGGTCACAGAACTGAGTCTTGGTCTTGTGGCACTTCATGCAGGTGTTCTGGAGGCTCATGTTGTACTGCTTGCCCGTAGAGCTTACGTAGATGCGCTTACCTTCCCGAACCACCTCGTCCCGCCACGTATCCAATAGAACCATGTGCGATGACTTCATGAACGCTTTCGATTCCACACACTGTTTCTCTTTGGTCCCCGTCACGAGGGTCGGCGGTTCTACGGACTTGCCGAAATGGTACAGGAAAGGTGACAGTACCAGCACGAGAAAGATGATAATTCCGACTATGACTTTGCTCGAATCATACATCCTCGTCCTCCTCTTCAGCACTGAAGGGCTCACCACGCAGGTCCAGTTTCCTCTCGTTCTCGCCCTCCATAATGAGTGCGTTGGCGACGAGCTCATGGATACCGCCCACATCCACTTCAGGGGCCCAGTACTCCATCAGAGCGCTCAATGTGGCTCTGTCGATGGCGCACATGCAGGTCAATCTGTTCACGTCGTGCTTATCTTGAACATGCTTCACCGCGTTGGCCCGAGGGAACCCGCCCCTCATTCTCATGTCGAGGTTTTCATCGTTCCCCAAACCTGCACCGCCGCCGCAGCAATATGTTTGTTCCCTGATCGAGTTCTCCGGCATCTCGAAGAAGTTGTTGACCACATTCTTGAGCACGTACCGGGGCTCCTCCAGCAATCCTGCAGCGCGGGCCGGGTTGCACGAATCGTGATACGTGATGCGGAACCGGTCGTTTCTGCTCGGATCCAGCTTCAGCTTCCCGTGCTTGATGAGATCGGAGGTGAACTCGGTGATGTGCACCATCTTGGTCTGCTTGCAATTCTCGAACTTGGTGCCGGTAAATGGCGATACAGGCTCCTCGAGAAAATCGGCCGGCCCGTTCATGGTCTCCATGTACTGGTGCATGACTCGCCACATGTGGCCGCATTCTCCTCCCAGGATCCATTTGACGCCCAGCCGTTTGGCTTCGGCATAGATCTTTGCATTGAGACGTTTGATCATCTCATGGGAGGTGAACAGGCCGAAGTTTCCACCTTCAGAGGCATAAGTGCTCCACGTGTAGTCGAGCCCGAGCTCGTGGAACAGCATCAGGTACCCCATGCAGGTGTACGTTCCGGGATCGGCAAAGTAATCTCCGGAGGGGGTAACGAAGAGTATCTCAGCGCCTTTCTTGTTGACCGGCAGGTTGACCTTGATCCCCGTGAGGTCTTCAATGTCGTCCACCATGAACTCCCACATGTCGGTGAGTCCGTGAGGGGGGATGCCGAGGTGGTTTCCGGTCCGGAAGCAGTTTGCGACAGGTTCCATCACCCAGTTGATGTTCAAACCCACAAGGTTCAACAGTTCCCGGCCGATCATCGTCACTTCCGCCGTGTCGATGCCGTACGGGCAGTACACCGAGCACCGACGGCACTCAGTACACTGAAAGAAATAGTAGAACCATTCCTTGAGCACGGGCAGCGTCAATTCCCTGGAGCCTGAAAAACGTCCGAGGAGCCTGCCCAGGGTGGTGAAGTTGTTTCTGTAAACGGATCGGAGCAATTCAGCCCTCAGTACGGGCATATTCTTTGGATCGCCCGATCCGATGAAGAAGTGGCACTTATCCGCGCATGCGCCGCACCTGACGCAAATGTCCATGAAGAGCTTGAACGAACGATACTTCTCCAGCCTCTCCTTGAATCCCTCAAGAATAATCTCGTGCCAATTGTCGGGAAGCTTCCAATCGTCGGCGGTGACCGACCATTCCCTCGGGTTGGGCATGTCAAGAGCTCTCAAGTTCTTGGCAGCAGCAGGATAGCTGTACGTGCCCTCTCGTATATTGAGAGGCGTGTCCATCCACCCGGTCTCGGGAGGTGTGAGTTCTATCTCCATCGCTTCCGGTTTGGGAAGATTGTGCAGTTCCATGGTTACTCCTTATCCACCGGGATTCCGGCCACTTTCATCTTCTCCCGGAATTCGTCCTCGTACTCTTGGTACGTGTGGACCTTGACCGGATAATTCCAGGGATTCACGTATCGTTCACTGCGGTTGACGTTCGCCAAATTCCTTGTGGGGCTCAGGAATACGCCGCCCAGGTGCATGAGCTTGCTGAACGGGATGTAAGCGAGAAGACAACACACAAGAAAAATGTGGACGTAGAAGATTGTGCCGATACCCTCCGGAATCACGGGATGAAAGGTAAACCATCCCATGGTCAACTCCTTCACGTTCAGAAGATCAACCTTCCACACCAGTCTCATGAGCACGCCGGAAAGGCCGATGCCCAGGATGAGAAACAGGGGGAAGTAATCTGCGGGAAGGGAAAGATATCGCATTTGGGGAAGGACCACCCGCCGTAGAAAGAGATAGGTTACCGCAGCCAGAAACGCGAGGTCGGATAAGAAAAGCGTCGGCACCAAGACCTGAAAGAAGCCGTCGACCGATGAGAGGATCTTCACGAAAGACGGCACGTCTTGGAAGAAGAACCGAGCATGCCTCAGTACAATCGTGAGAAAAGAATAGTGAAACAGTATACCGGCGAGCCAGAGCCATTGGGCCGACGCATACGTGATCCTTGGTCCTTCTCTCATTTCCGCCTTGGTGTTTCTGAACAGCGAGCGAAACAGAAAGACCTCCAATGCCATGCGCAAAATGACACCGGAAGTTGTCCACGGAGCGTCCGTGTAACTGGCTTTGATCCACGGCAGCGATTTGCCCTGTCCGCCTGTTGTAGGAATGCGGAAAGGAACGGGTACCTTGGCCCAACGTACGATGCGATACACAACCCCGACCAGGAAGATGATTCCTGCCAAATAGGGCAAGATGACGCCAAAGAGATATGTTAGGCCAATTGTTTCCACGCCCAATATGGCCAACAGAACTAAGGCTAACACCGCAACGAGGGCTGTGAATACGGAAAACCATGCATTCATGCCACCACCTCAACTATTGTTACGACTTTTCCGTTATTATGACCGGGAGCCTACCAGTCCGAGGGCATCCCGTATTTCTGACAAGCTCTCTCCAAGATCCGGGACGTTCGATTTCGAATTTCCGCGGCTCGAATCTGGTGGAGCTGTTCTCGGCACTGACTATAATTGTCAAAGGCAAGGAGCGCTAGGCTATCGATTTTTGACTCAAAAGTCAATAAATCTTGATAGAGTCCCTTGTTACGAACCTCTGAATCCAGCGTTTCTCGTATTGCCCGCTTGAGGGAAAACACGAAACCGATCGAATGGGACGCGGAAAACTCCTGCACGGCTCGAATCCGCACGATGTTGTCGAGAAACACGCGGATGTCCCCGGCATCACCTTCCTCACCATGCACGAGCCAGTCAAAAAACTTGTCAACTCCATCAACGATCGACGCGCCGACCGGATTGGCGATACTGTTCTGTCGTCTCTTGAGGAAAGTCTTGGCCTCTGCCGGATATGTATCAAAGATGAGATCCAGCCACCGTTTCAAAATGGCGGATCTCTCCTTCACCAGGAGTTGTTTCAGTGCGTCACTCACGTGGGCCTCACAGCTTTACCGCTATTTTTTCCAGAGAACTGCAAATGAGAATCAGACTTGAGACAGGCGCTGAGTAGATCGAGGCGTTCAAATGGTCCGATAAACAGATTCAAGGTTGTTGTGCCTTCGAGGTCATTGTAGCTTCCTCGGCCACCGCATGGGGCCCCTGGAAGGCAGCCGTCAATTTCACGCTCGCTTCACCCGGGTCTCCTCGCTGATACACCCTCGAGTCCCGACGCTGCGGGTTCGCTTACGAAAACCTTTTCTTCCCTGGTTTGGATGCCGGCCAAGCTTCAGGTCGGCGATCATGACGGCAAGAATTCCAAAGCTGTACGGATACACGTCTTGCTTTGGATTGTCAACCCTTTTAGCGATTTTTTTTCATGGCCGTAGGAGCCTTCCATGAGGCGGAGATTGAGGGTTGCCTTTGACTTCTCGGTCTCCTTGTGTCTTGGTGGTTTCGCGTTGACCTCGGCGCGTCAACACCATGAATAAGGTTTTCAGAAACCAAGATACCACCGGTCCCGTCGACACCTCAAGCGATTTCACGGAGGCAAACCACATGATAACGTTTACTGGTATCAATCACTTGGCTATGGCAACGGGAGACATGGACACCACTATCCGCTACTGGCGAGACTTGCTGGGAATGAGATTGGTTGCCGGAACAGGTCGTCCCGGATACCGACACTATTTTTTCGAAATATCCGAAAACGATCTGATTGCTTTCTTCGAGTGGCCCGGGGTTCAGCCGATTGCCGAAAGGGATCATGGGACCCCTGTGAAGGGACCGTTCGCATTTGATCATGTATCGTTCGGGGTCGAGACCGAGGATATGCTGTGGGAGCTCAAAGCCAAGCTTGACGCAGCGGGCTTCTGGGTCTCCGAAATGGTTGACCATGGCTTCATACGCTCGATCTATTCGTTTGACCCCAACAATATTCCTGTAGAGTTCAGCGTCAATGTTGAGGCACGGGATATTCGAAGGACGCCCGTCATGGCCGACGCCGAACCTTCCGACGTGACTGCGGAGGGGGCTGAAGCCCGGTCTGATGCGTGGCCGGCTCCGAAATTTCCCATTCCCTCGGAAGAGCGTAAGATTTACCCCGGCGCGGGGAGTGAATTGTTTCATGGAGTCCGCGGAGATGATGCGCGAAAATGAGTGAAAGAGGGAGGACGTCACGATGAAACCCAAAGACGGATCAACCGTTTACGTACGCGTCCATGACCGGACGGGGAAGGAATATGTCTGTCCCCTGGACGCGCTCAAGGACCCGAAAGAATGTACGGAAGAAGAATTGAGAAATTGTCTGTACTCCGCCGAAGAGGCCTTTACCGACGATGAGGTCATGGCGATCATCAGAAGTGAGTTCCACAAGGATTGAGGGACCTGCACGTCTGTTGACCGACTAACGTTTCCGCGTTGCTGGCTGCTCGACATCGCGCCGGTGATCCGTTCCCGTGGAATTCTTCCAAGCGGGTCGCACCTGCCTGCCGCTCCGTACTGTTACTTGTATTCCACGTCTTGATGTGCGAGTTTTGACTAGTTTGAGAAAGCGATGGAAGCCGTGCAGCAGATCTCACCCACTGAGCAGATCGAGAATCTGAGGACGTTTCTGTACACCTACATTGTTCTCGGGCCCCTGTTGTCTGCGTTGTTCGCAGAACACATCGACAACCGGTTCTTCGCCTGCACGCTCTTTGTCGCCCTGGTGATGGGAGCACTCTCCTGGGTGAGGAAGCGTCTGGTTCAACTTGAGGACTCTTTGCGCGAACAGGAACGTAAGTTGGGTGAGCTTTCAGCTCGAGCAGACCCGAAATTGTGCTCATCTCCCTTGAATGATGGGCCGGAAGACGGTATATAGATGGGTTGGGGACATGAGGATCATCGCCGGCCGTTTCAAAGGACATCGCCTGCCTTCACCTCGAACCGACTGCGTGAGGCCTACTACGGAGCGTGTCAGAGAAGCGGTTTTCAGTTCCATCGGAACATTGACTCAAGATGCTCATGTCTTGGAGTTGTTCGCCGGCACCGGCGCTTTCGGATTTGAAGCGCTCAGTCGCGGGGCGCGTTTTACGGTGTTTGTGGAGAAGGACCGCATAACTGCCGGAGTTTTGGCCCGGACCGCTCGTTCTCTCAATGTGGAAAACGAAACATTGATCTTGAACCGGCCGGCCTCACAGGCCGTAAGATGGCTGGCAACTCGTGGAGACGAGTTTCATGTCATCTTCTTGGATCCCCCGTACGGGGAAGACCGGATTCCCGCAGTGTTATGTGATCCGCTCTTTGTTTCCCTACTTGCCCCCGACGGAGTAGTCATAGTAGAACGGGACGCCGAAGCCCGTAACTCTAGCATTCACTGCCGACTGCAAAAGCGGTTTGAACGCAGATACGGAGGCACTCTCATAGAGATTCTTCACCGGGTTCCGGAAGATCCGTAACCGCGTCCGGCTCAAGACCGGCACCACGAAAAGTGTTGACGCGTAGAGGGAACTCTCATGAGTGGTCGTACTTTTTTCAAACTTGAATGTCGGAACTAACGGTAATAGCGAGGTTGGACAAGTATGCAGAAGGTCGCAGTATATCCGGGAACGTTTGATCCTTTCCACAACGGGCACCTCGAAATCGTTCTGCGGGCCCTCGGGACTTTTGACCGCGTTATCGTGGCTCTTGGGTTAAACCCTGAGAAGGAGACGATATTTTCCGTCGAGGAACGCCTGGACATGATTCGCAACAGCGTGGACGGGGATCCCAGTATCGAGGTCGACGCGTTCGAAGGTCTTCTCGTCCGTTACGCGGAAGAGAAGAAGGCCAATGCCATTGTGCGGGGACTCAGGGCCGTATCCGATTTCGAGTATGAATTCCAGCTGGCGTTGATGAATCGCAAACTCAACCGAAACATTGAGACCTTCTTTCTCATGACCGCTCATCGGTATTTGTACGTAAGTTCACGAATTATCAAAGCTACGGTCGCAGCCGGAGGATCCCCGGAGGGCCTCGTTCCGGACTACGTCCTCGGGGTCCTCAAGCGCAAGTTCCCGGGAATAAGTAACCACGGGCTGAATACGGAACCACCGATGCAGGAGTTACTATGAAAAGATTGCTGTCGGAGAGAGCGAGCCAACTCAAGCCCTCGGCCACGCTGGCGATTTCTGCAAAATCCAAGGAATTGAGAAGCCAGGGCGTGGACGTGATCGGCTTTGGCGCAGGTGAACCGGATTTTTCCACACCGTTACACATTCGAGAAGCCGCCAAGAAGTCACTCGACAATGGTGATACGTTCTATACCCCCGCCGGCGGGAAGCTTGACCTGAAGAAAGCCGTAATACAAAGATTTTCTGAAGATTACGGCCTGGTGTACGAGCCCGATGAGATACTCATATCGTGCGGCGCCAAACACAGTCTCTACAACGTTTTTCACGCGGTGCTGGACCCGGGAGATGAAGTGTTAATCCTCGCTCCGTATTGGCTTTCCTACCCGGAGATGGTTGCTCTCACGGGGGCCGTGCCGGTCATCGTCGGAGCCGGGGAACAGGATGGCTTTGTCCCGGACCCCGACCGGGTGAGGTCGCTGATCACGCCCTCGACGAAAGCCATTGTCGTCAATTCTCCATCGAATCCCACAGGGGTCCTTTATCCCCAAGACGTCATGGAAGGATTGGCCGCACTTGCCGAAGAGCATGATTTGATCGTTATTTCGGATGAGATTTACGATAAACTCGTTTATGACGGCAAGATCTTCGTACCCTTCGCATCATTGCCGGGGATGAAGGACCGGACCGTAGTAGTCAACGGAGTCTCCAAGACCTACGCCATGACCGGCCTCCGTATCGGATACCTGGCTTGCACCCGCAAGGAAATCGTCAAGGCTTCCGCCAACATCCAAAGTCAGTCCACTTCGAATCCCAACAACACCGGTCAGGCTGCGGCTTTGGAGGCGCTCACAGGTCCGCAGGACGAAGTGGCGCGTATGCGGGACATTTTTCAGCACCGGCGGGACTTCATGATGGCCGGAATCACCGAAATCAGCGGACTGTCGGCAGTTAACCCCGACGGAGCATTTTATGCGTTCGTGAATACGAGTAAATTCACCGGGAACAAGGAGATGGCGAATTCGACGGACTTCGCAACGTATCTCTTGGAGCGCCACCACGTAGCATGCGTCCCCGGAGGACCGTTCGGCTCCGAGGATCATATTCGCCTCTCTTTTGCCATTGGAGAAGAAGTGATCAAGGAAGGCCTTGATCGAGTCGCCACGGCCTGCCGAGAGTTGGCATGACTGACGTGAGGCCCCTGATTCTGCTGACCAATGACGACGGAATTCACGCGGAAGGACTCCGGTATCTCAGGATGGCGGCGGAACGCATCGGGCAGGTAAGCGTTGTGGCCCCGGAGGCCGAGCAGAGCGCGGTCGGCCATTCCATCACTCTTTACGATCCCATCAAGGCACGGGAGTTCTCCAAGAACGGCATTTTCTACGGGTACGGCATCAGCGGAACACCTGCGGATTCGGTTAAACTTGCCCTCTACTCTCTGCTTTCCAGGCCGCCCGCACTGGTCATGTCGGGCATCAACGATGGAGCCAACCTGGGCCTCAACGTTCTTTATTCGGGCACTGTGTCCGCGGCCACTGAGGCGGCCATACTCGGATTGCCGGCAATGGCGGTGTCGCTTGACCAAAAGAAAGACCCGCCTTTTCCCTGGGCCGTACCCCACATAGAGGTGCTGGCCGCATGGGTCATTCGGCACGGACTTCCGAAAGGCGTTGCGCTCAATGTGAACATTCCCGCGCTTCCTCCTGAAAAGATCCGCGGTTACAGGCTCACCCGACAGGGGCTTACCAAGTTCAAGGAGAGTTTTGAGCAGCGGGAAGACCCGCGGGGTAATCACTACTACTGGCTCACCGGACAAGCCACGGCAGACGACACTGCAGAAGATACCGACGTTGCCGCGGTGAGGCAAGGATATGTGTCGGTTACTCCTCTATTTTACGATCTCACGGCGCATTCTCACAGGGAAGCACTATCATGTTCTCTGAACAAAATGAACACAACGGAAATACCGAGCTAGACTATTCCGAGCTCGAGACCGTTCTCGGCTACCGATTCCGAGAACCGACCCACATGGTCAACGCACTCACTCGCCGCAGCTACTGGCATGAGAACAGGGACACCTGCGCGGAGCACAATGAACGGCTGGAGTTTCTTGGCGATGCGGTCCTCGGGCTGGTAATCGCCGACATCCTCTATGACGATTTTCCCGAAGATGAGGAAGGAGAACTCCAGAAAAAAAGGGCCAGCCTGGTCAACCGCGCCGCATTGGCCCAACTTATGCGGCAGCTGGGCCTCGCCCGATTCATACGGATGGGTCGAGGCGATGAATTGTCCGGCTGCCGTGACCGTGACTCGATCCTCTCCGATACCCTCGAAGCATTGATTGCCGCAGTCTATCTCGATGGAGGCTTCGACGAAGCGGCAACGATGATAGCCAAGCATTTCTATCCGTTGATAGAAAAATGTTCGACCAGGGATGGAATGGAAGACTGTAAGAGCGTCCTGCAGGAGCGAGCCCAGGCCGAGCTCGGGACCACACCGACTTACGAGGTCGTAGATCAATGGGGAGAAGAACACAGTAAGACTTTTTCGGTAGCAGTATACATCGGCGGCCAACCGGCCGGTATCGGCACGGGAAAGAATAAACGGGAGGCAGCTCAGAATGCGGCCCGGGAGGCATTGGAAAAGCTTAGCCCGCCGTCTGCGTGATAGTACATCTCGTCGGAATCCGAGACCGAATTTGTGAAATCAACTACCAAGCAATCCCGTATGGGTCGCACAACCGACATCACGTCTCACCCTGTTTCGCCCCCGATGGGCCTCGCCTGGCCCAAGCTTTTATCGGGGACGCTCGTGCGGCGATACAAGCGATTCATGGCCGACGTAAGACTTCGAAACGGTCATGTCGTTACCGCCCATTGCCCGAATTCAGGCAGCATGAAAGGGTGCTCGGAACCCGGGAGGACGGTCCATGTTTCCCGTAGCGCCAACATGAACAGGCTTCTACGCTACACGTGGGAAATGATCGAAATGCCCGGTTCTCTCGTGGGCGTCAACACCGCGGTGCCGAACAAGTTGGTCGCTCAGTCCATTATTGAGGGCCAATTGGAACCCCTCTCCGGATATGCACAATTGCAGCGTGAGGTGAAGTGCGGCACGGACTCACGGCTCGACCTTGTCCTTTATTCCGCAGCGGGAGATCGGTGTTTCATTGAAATCAAGAATTGCACTCTGATCGAAGACGGCGTGGCCTGCTTCCCCGACGCAGTGACAACACGCGGCCTCAAACACCTTGTGGAACTCCAACGGCTGGTTCATAGCGGATATCGCGCAGTAATGTTCTTCCTCATACAGCGAATGGACGCTAAGATGTTCAGCCCTGCCGACCACATCGATCCCGACTATGGCCGCGAACTGCGAACCGCGCTGAGTGCCGGAGTTGAAATCATGATATATGACGTATCGCTCGATCTGGAGCGCATCGTTATCAATAACCGGTTGCCGTTCACGGTGTAGTAATCCCGATATTTGTCCGGCGCGGGTTGACTTGCGTACCACCTACGAATTAATCTTTTCACGTAGCCTTGTGAATGAGTGTTACGAGCAATCTTAAGATAGGGCAGAGCCCTAATTCCCTGTAACCACTTGCTAAGAGAAAGGAATGATCCAATGGGGAATGAACTGACCAGAAGAGAAATCATTGCAGGAGCCGGGGCTGTGGCGGCCATGGGAATTCTCTCGAATATTGTGGGGTCGGAGGCGGCGGCTTCGCAGAAGAACACCCCGGGGACCTTTACCCATAAATTGCCCCCCTTACCCTACCCGTATGATGCCCTGGAGCCGGTCATTGACAAGGAGACTGTGTCGATTCACCACGATAAGCATTTTGCAGGCTACGTCAAAGGTCTCAACAAGGCACTTCTGGAGCTGGAGAAGGCCCGACGTGAAGACGACTTCGCGGGCATCGGCCGGCTCGAGAATGATCTGGCTTTCAACGGGTCGGGAGTGGTGCTGCATTGGGTTTACTTCAGTACCATGGGACCTAACGCCGGGGGGAAACCTACTGGGAAAATAGCCGAATTCATCGACCGGGATTTCGGATCGTTCGATGCGTTTTGGAAACAATTTGCCGCAGCTTCCAAGACCGTACAAGGATCGGGTTGGGGAGTGCTCGCGTGGGAACCCTTCAGCAAACGGCTCGTAGTTCTACAAGCCGAAAAACACCAGAATCTGACAAGTTGGGGAGTCATGCCCATTCTGGTCTGTGACGTCTGGGAGCACGCGTACTATCTCAAGTATCAGAATCGACGTGCTGAATACGTGGACAATTTCGCGAAAGTCATTAACTGGAAGAACGTGGGGGAACAACTGGCGATGTTTGCCGGACGATAATGATTGTCTCGGTTCTGCGCTATCGTCCGTTAAACCCGAAAATTGCACCATGGTAGGACCGGCATCTTGCCGGTTCTACCATTCAAGCACCATCTGCATAGTTAAAAAGGAAGCTTTTCCGGGGGCCTACGTTCGGGAACGTATTCGCGGGGAATTTCGCCGTTGTTCCAGGCTTCGGACACGTACAGATTGCAGTAGCAGCTCCCGAATTCTTCCATGTCGGCGTCTCTGTACACGCACGGGCAAATGATGTCTTTGTCATGTACGCGGTCGTTTGCTGCAAGTCTGCAGGGACAGCACATGTACCCGTAGCGTTCTTTGTTCACAAGGAGTGCCTCAAGAAGCTCAAACACCTTTTCCTTGTCCTTGTTGAAATAGCAGCCTTTTGGTTCTTGCACCTTCCTCAGCATTTCGTAAAGCTCTTCCACTTCGTTCATAGTCCGAGTGCCTCCCTGATTTCATTCTCCTTGTAGCCGACTATCACCTTTTTCCCAATAACCACCGTAGGAAACGAGCACCGCTCGTTAAGCCTCTTCACTTCATCCAGAACCGCCGAGACTTCCTCCTTGGAGACTTTATCGACGTCGGTGCAGTCATATTTTACACCGCAGGTGTCGAGTAGTTCTTTTGTGCATCTACAATGACTGCAGGTACTAAGCGCGTAGAGTTTTACGGGCAATTGCATGAAGAGGCTCCTTTCTCGGTCAAGAACTCTGCGGTATGTTGACTAAGCAATAGGTTGTTGAGAGTCGCGCAGCGCATTCTCACAAACCGCACTCTCACCAAGCCGCGTGTTTTGAAATATCACGGTTCAATCTACGGGGAAAGAGGTTCTTCGTAGTGGTTGGAGTATTGGGGTTGAGAGTTGTGAGGGTGGTATCTTCGGAGGCGGAGGACGAGATTAGGCCGGCGGCGGTACGAGCAGTAAGGTCTTGAGGATATGCTCGGAGTCGAGGACCGACGGTATTGTAGACATGACGTACCTGTACTGCTGAGGGCCAACACGAACAGAGTGCCGGGCGGGACAGCCCCCTTACTGAGCTCAGAGCCTTTGTCGATGATGGGATAAACCTACGTGAACCACCGGACGGAATCAAAACCACAGCGAAACGGTTTAGACCGAGAAGTCGTTCTCGCAAAGACCGCTCGAATCCGTGAGCACCTATGCGTCAAAGCACGAACATCCTGCATTTGAATGTCTCGCCGCTTTTCCTCATGTTTTACTTGATGTTTTTATCTTTTTCTATTGAATTTACTGTTTTTTCTTGACTCTTCACTGGCCGGGTGGTATCCCTCCGGCCGTGTGTCTCGGACCCTAACCCCCAATACACCTCTCCGGGACCTGCGGTACCACTTTGAAAAACAGAACCTCAACGAAATCATTCGGCACCGGAAAACGAGAAGGGCACGACGCATCCGGCTTCTATAACAGAAAGCTATGTACCGGACCTGTGAGTCAAGCCGGCGACGCCGGCCTCAACCCGATACCTCCACACCTTCTGGATCGAGTCTACCAGAGGTCCTCCGAACACATGAGGGAGCTTCCGGATAATTCGGTGGCTCTCATGGTGACTTCCCCACCGTACAATGTGGGAAAGGATTATGACGAGGATCTGAGTCTGGAAGAGTATCTGGAATTCCTCAAGAGGGTTCTGGAAGAAACGCGTCGGGTGCTCGTTCCGGGGGGACGCATTGCGTTCAACGTAGCGAATTTGGGCAGGAAGCCCTACATTCCCCTGAATGGGCTCGTTTCGGCCTTGGCCGTGGAACTGGGTCTGTTGATGCGGGGCGAAATCATTTGGATCAAGGCCAAAGGCGCGGGAGGTTCCTGTGCGTGGGGCTCCTGGATGTCCGCGTGCAACCCCACGCTGCGCGATCTCCACGAGTATGTTCTGGTGTTCTCCAAGGAATGCTTCAATAGACCCAAAGGGGGACGGTCCACGATCGGCCGCGATGATTTCATGGCGGCTACGACGAGCGTGTGGCATATCCCCCCCGAGTCCGCGCGCCGGGTGGGGCATCCGGCCCCCTTTCCCGTAGCCCTTGTTGAGCGCCTCATCCACCTGTACACCTTTGACGGCGACACGGTACTGGATCCGTTCATGGGAAGCGGTACCACCGCGGTAGCCGCCGTGAGAAGCGGTCGAAAATTTGTCGGGTACGAGGTCAATCCCGAGTACATCTCGCTGTGCCGCCGGCGTATCGAAAGCCTCGGGGCCCAATCCCTTTCCGCCTAATGCTTTGCCGAAATCATCGATTCATAGACGTTGTGGAAACTGTGCAGCGACTACGGCTTGCGGTCCCTCCTCAACAGATCACCGGGCATCAGGCCGGCCTCCGCCGGGCAGCTTAAGTCGTCTGCATTGCATCTCCCCCCATATCAACTTTGGTTTTGGCGACTGTCGCGTAGGACGCTTATCGGTAATGTTTCTGCCGACTACCAGAAATGGATCGACATTTGATTCCACCGCGTCGTGAGGCTGTTGGCCACAACGGGCCATAGCCGGGTTCTTCCCACCTCGCTCTTTCCTATTCCCTATCATGCCTACCCTTAACGGGGGAGTCCTGCCTCTGAAGGAAGAACGCACTCGATAAATATTACCTGTTATGGTTCACCGGGCTTGAGGCGGCTTTCCGCCGGGTGTGGACAACCATTTGCTTTTTCCATGACTCCAATCTAAGATGTTAGCGGGGAGTTTTTTTGGCCTGCCCCTGAGGCAGCTTCGTCTTCTCCTGACGATGCCGGTCGAGAAGGACCCTGAGATGTTCCGGGAAGATCTGCTGAAAGAGATCGAGACCCTGCGCCGCCGGGTAGCAGAGTTGCAGGATATCGAGGTTCGTCTTGCAAGCATGGAGCGGGCCGAATCGGCAAGACGAGCTGCGGATCAACGGCTCGTGGATGCCGTCGAATTCCTGCCTGATGCCGCCTTTGTAATTGACCAAGAGAAACGAATTATTGCCTGGAACCGCGCGTGCGAAATCATGACGGGCGTAAAAAAGGAGGCATTGCTTGGCCGGGGAGAATACGCATACGCCGAACCGTTCTTCGGCGAGCGTCGTCCCATTTTGATCGACTTGTTGGATGTTCCCGCTCTGGAACTGGAAGCCGCTTATAAGTACGTCAGCCGAAAAGAGCACCTGGTTCTAGCCGAGTCTTTCATCCCGCGGCTCCGAGACGGCCGAGGGGCACACCTTTGGGGGATTGCGGGTCCTCTGTTCGACCAAGAGGGCAACCGATGCGGAGCCATTGAGGTCATTCGTGACGTAACCGAGCAAAAGGAAATCGAGCAGGCGCTGCGCGAAAGCGAAGTCAAACACCGCACATTGTTCGAGACCGCGGGAGAGGCCATCCTACTTCTACGTCACGACCGATTTGTTGACTGCAACTCCCGGACACTGACCGTCTTTGGCTGCAGCAGAGAGGAAATTCTCGGCGCTTGCCCCCATGAATTCTCACCGCCAACGCAGCCGGACGGTCGGAGATCCGAGGACAAAGCTTCGGAGAAGATCAACCTGGCGCTCACCGAGGGACCGCAGCTCTTTGAATGGGAGCATTGCCGGCTGGACGGAACGCCGTTTGCCGCGGAAGTGAGTTTGAACCGGGTCGATCCGGACGGTGAGACCCTGATTCAGATGATCGTGCGCGATATCGCCGACCGTAAGAGGGTTGAAGATCGGCTTTTGGAAAGCGAACGAAAGTATCGTGAGCTCGTAGAACACGCCAACAGCATCATCCTGCGCTGGACCCTTGACGGTAAGATCACCTTCCTGAACGAGTTCGGTCAGAAATTCTTCGGCTACTCCTCTGAAGAGATTCTCGGACGCCATGTGGTGGGCACGATCGTGCCCGAAACGGACAGTACCGGTCTTAACCTTGCCCCGCTGATGGATCGGATTCTCGCGGACCCAATAGCGTTTGAACAAAACGTCAATGAGAATATTACCGCCGGCGGAGAGCGCGTCGTAATAGCTTGGACCAACAAGATCGTCCCGGATGAGCAGGGACAAATCGCCGAGATTCTAAGCATAGGCACGGACATAACGGGACTTACCCGCGCGCAGGAAGAACTCAAGGAAAGAAACGAGGAGCTTCGCGCGATCAACCGGATTATATCGGCCGTGACGGGCTTTCTGGATCTGGGGGCCGCCCTGGAAGAGGTGTTGGACGAGGCATTGGATCTTGTTGGTTTGGAGGGCGGCGCGGTCTGTTTGATGGAGTCGGATGACACGTTGAGATTGGCCGTCAACCGGGCCCTCTCCGAATCGACCGTGCAATACTTTACCGCCGGCGGTGTCCGGGTGGGGGACTGCCTGTGTGGCGAGTGCGGCCGGACCTTGGAGCCGTTGATCCTCCGCAATCGTGAGGAAGTCCTTTCACACGCCATGCTGCAATCCACCCGGGAGGATCCGATTCATTTCCACGTTTCATACCCGTTGGTCACGGCAGGCAGGCGGGTCGGCGTCTTGTGTATGTTCACGCGCGCCGAAAGGAAGCCTTCCGAGCAGAAGCTGAGTCTCCTGGAAGCCGTAACGGGACAATTGGCCCTGGCCATTGAGAATGCACAACTCTATGAAGCATCCCACCGCCACGCGGTCGAGTTGGAGCGGATCGTGACGGAACGCACCAGGGAATTGGCATATGCCAAGGAGCGGGCCGAAGCGGCCGACCATCTCAAATCCGCATTTCTGGCAAGTATGTCCCACGAGCTACGTACTCCGCTCAATTCAATCATCGGTTTCACCGGCATCATCCTCCAAGGGCTGCCCGGGCCCTTGAATCCGGAGCAGACCAAGCAGCTCGAAATGGTCCGCTCCAGTTCCCGTCACTTGCTGGCGCTCATCAACGACGTGCTCGATATCTCCAAGATCGAAGCGGGGCAATTCGAAGTCGCCGCGGAGCGGTTCGACTTGCGCGAATCCATCTCTAAGGTTCTGGGCATGGTAACGCCCCCGGCAGAAAAGAAAGGTCTTGCCCTTCGTGCGTTTGTCGATCCCGGTCTGGGCGAGGCCGTCGGAGATCAGCGCCGCGTCGAACAGATTCTGCTCAACCTTCTCAATAATGCCATCAAGTTCACCGATAGCGGCGAAGTAGCTCTCAAGAGCGATCTGGTCGTCGACTTTGTGACTCCGGAGGGGATCTCCGGACTGACCGCCGTGCGAGTCAGCGTTTCCGACACAGGGATAGGGATTAAGTCCGATGATCTCAAGACCTTGTTTCAGCCTTTCCGGCAGATTGAATCCGGCCTGTCGCGAAACTACGACGGGACGGGCTTGGGCCTGGCAATTTGCCGACGCTTGGCACATCTAATGGGGGGCGAAATTAGCGCAGAAAGCACGTGGACGAAAGGCAGCACGTTCAGCTTCACCTTTCCCCTACAAGGACCCGGCAAATCATGAAAGCGAGAATCCTCCTTATCGAAGACAATGAGCAGAACCGCTACCTGTTAACCTTTCTTCTGGAACAACACGGCTATGAAGTCGTTCCCGCAGTGTCCGGTTCGCAAGGTCTGGAACTGGCCGCCAAAGTCAGCCCCGATTTGATACTGTTGGACATACAGTTGCCGGGAATGGACGGGTACGCCGTGGCCCGCGCTTTGAAAAGCGATTCCCGGCTGAAATCCGTTCCCATCGTCGCGGTCACCTCCTACGCAATGGTGGGCGATCGGGAGAAGGTCTTGGCCGCAGGAGCAGAAGGGTACATAGAGAAACCCATCAATCCGGACACGTTCACGGAGGAAGTCGAAGGCTTCATTCGCGCACCGGTTGAGGAGGCTACCCCATGATCCGCGTGCTCATTGTGGACGACAAGGAAGAGAACCTCTACCTGCTCCGTGCACTCCTGCAAGGTCACGGTTTCACCGTGGACGAGGTTCGCAACGGCGCAGAGGCCCTCGACAAAGCCCGTCGGACGCCTCCCGACCTGATCATTTCCGACCTGCTGATGCCGGAAATGGACGGCTACACGCTCCTCCGTAATTGGAAGGCCGACGAGCGGCTCCGAACCATCCCTTTCGTAGTTTATACCGCCACCTACACCGAACCCAAGGATGAACGCTTGGCCCTGGACATAGGGGCGGACGCCTTCATCGTCAAACCTGTCGAGCCGGAACCGTTCATGGTACGCATCGAAGAAGTTCTGGCGAGAAAAGCTCAGAACCAACTTCCGCCGGCTCCGGCACCGGAAGGTTACGAAACGGGCTTGTTCAAACAATATAGTGAAGTTCTCATTCACAAGCTGGAAAAAAAGGTCTTCCAGTCGGAGCAAGCCAATCACGAGTTGCAGGAGGAAATCGCCCGCCGTCGACAGGCCGAAGCGGAACTTTTGGAGGCCCGTCGGAACTGGGAGAACATCTTCCAGGCCACGGGGCACCCCACCATTATAATGGACCTGGAACAGAGGATTATTGCCGCCAACAAGAAGTGCATTGAGGTCACGGGCAAGCCTCTGGAACAGTTGCTGAATGCCAAGTGCCGTGAGGTTTTTCAGGCAAATGGTGATTGCATTCAAGGCTGCCCAATGAAAGCTCTCCTCGAGTCGGGTTCCACCGACAGGGTGGAGGTGGAGATGGAGGCTCTGGGCGGCTACTACCTTGTCACCTGTACGCCGGTCCTCGATCAAGAAGGAAGAATCGGGAAAATCATCCACGTAGCCACCGACATCACCAAGCGCCGGGAGATAGAGAAAGAACTGAGAAAAAGTGAAGACCGTTTTCGTCGGATTTACGATGATGCCCCCGTCATGATGCATTCTATCGACAAGAATTTGATCGTTAGGAATGTCAATAAGAAATGGCTCGAAACCCTGGGCTATGAACGCGATGAAATCTTGGGGGCCGGCATTGAATCCGTCATGACCCCCGAATCAAGAGCAGTCTTCCATGACGTCATCAAAGACTTCTGGAATGTCGGCGAAGTTCACGACATACCTTACGAGTACGTCAAAAAGGATGGTACTTCTTTGAACGTACTCCTGGACTCGATTGCGTGGGATGATCCTACATGGGAAAAGGTCAGTCTATCAGTCGTTCGCGATGTCACTCAGCAACGACTTCTCCAAAAGCAACTCCTTCAAGCTCAGAAGATGGAAGCAGTCGGGACTTTGGCAGGGGGCATGGCCCATGATTTCAACAACGTCTTGCATGTGGTGCTGGGGTACTCCGACCTGGTTCTTCGCGATGAGGCGTTGCCCGAACACTGTCGTTCAGAACTTCGCAAAGTGTACGATTCCGCTAGGCGGGGTGCAGATCTGGTCCAGAGACTGCTCACTTTCAGCAGAAAGACGGAGATCAAACCTCAACCCCTGAACCTGAATCGTCGAATCGAAGATTTGCGGAGAATCCTGGATAGAACGCTTCCCAAGATGATCGACATACATCTGTTGCTTGGTGAGGGCCTTGCCGCGATCAATGCCGACCCGACTCAAATAGACCAAATTTTGATGAACTTGGCGGTCAATGCACGAGATGCCATGCCCGACGGCGGGAGGCTGACAATCGAGACGGCAAACTTCTTCCTCAGTGAGGACTACGTTAGAACACATCTTGAGGCTCATTCAGGCGTCCACGTATTACTGACGGTCACGGATACGGGCATGGGAATGGACAAGGAAACCTTGGAGCATATCTTCGAGCCGTTCTATACAACCAAAGGCGTGGGCGAGGGTACGGGCTTGGGGCTCGCAATGGTCCATGGAATCGTAAAACACCACGAAGGGCACATCAGTTGTTACAGTGAACCGGGTCACGGTACCACCTTCAAGATATTTTTTCCGGCACTCGCGGCGGATGAGAAACCAGAGGAATCAGTAGTGACGGAAATGCCCCGTGGCGGATCCGAGACCATTCTTCTTGTGGATGACGAAAAGCTGATTCGCGATCTCGGCTCAACGATCTTGAGGGATGCCGGGTACAAGGTGATTACGGCCCCAGACGGCGAAGAAGCCCTGGACATTTACAAACGTCGGGCGAATGAAATTTCGCTGGTAATCCTCGACCTCATCATGCCCAAGATGGGCGGTGAAAAGGCCCTTGAAGCCCTTTTGAATCTCAATTCAGCGGTGAAGGTGGTCATTGCCTCCGGTTTCACGGCCTTCGGGCCGACCAAAGACGCTCTGTCGGCCGGAGCAAAGGCGTTCGTCAACAAACCGTACGGCATCCGCCGCCTGCTGGAGGTGGTCAGAGAGGTCCTGGACGCGGACTAAGTGCGGCAAAATCGTCTTGCCGAGCCGGCGGTTCATCCTGTTCTTGCTCGTTGCATTATCCGGAGGACTCAATATCGGCCTTCCAAAGAGTTCCGAGCTCATGCCGGCGCCCGGATCCGTCAAACCCGGGCGCCGGCATTGGGAAGGACTGCACTAGCCGAAGACCACTGCGTCGCCGTTGCCGACGTACAGATCGCTCTGAGATCCCTTGCTCCCGGTTCCTTTGATCACCGGATAGCCCAGTTCCAACATCTTCTTCACGGCCGGCAGGCCCGTGCAATGATTTGCCGCAATCTTTTTGAATCCGTACGACCCCATCTTCTTCACCCAACCGGCCTGCTTCTCTCCCAATGGTCCAAACGGAGCAATATGCAGTCCTCCGTAAAGACCATAGATCTTTCCTTTGGCTCCCAGATTGTCTACCGCATATTCGGAGAAAGTGACCACGTTCTGGTGGCAGCAGCCTGTGCACAGCACCAAGCCCTTGTCTTTCACATTAAAGTATAGAGATTGCTCTCCTCTGATTTTGAGAATGATCGGAATATCGAAACCAACGGAGACCATTCCATCGGCGAGCTTGGTCATCTCTCCCACCTGGAACTTGACCAACTCTCCTTTGTGATGGATGGAATTCTTAGTTCCGGCTTTCGGAAAATCGGCGCCATTTACGAATTTCAGCCCCGGCGGATGGAATGTACTTGGGACAATGATTTTTAGCTCCGGATTGTACTTTAGAGTGGTCTCTAAGCCCCAAAGATGATCTAAATGCTCGTGGGAGATATACAGAAAATCGATCTCGCCGTTCTTGAGCATCCTGTCGATGCCCTCTTCCTTGAAACGTTTGTCCATGAATTCCGGATTCCATCCCGTGTCGATGAGAAACTTGATCTTGGAACCGTCCAGCTTTTCCACCTCAACAAGAGAACAGCTCCCGGCAGCGTTCTTCGGTTCCCAATAGGTGGTCCATTGTTCCGCCTTTTTCGGTCCGCCTCCTTTTTTCATGTCGGCCATAAGGGCTTTGGTGTCCCACCACCCAACCTCGGATATACACTTTATAGAGACCTTTTTACATTCGCCGATCGACTTAAGATCTTTGCCCTCGGCAAAGAGGGGTGGTGCTGAAACTGCTGAGTCAAGCGTAACAACCGCCGCTCCCACTACCACGGTTTTCACGAATTGCCTTCTGTTCATAGAACCCATTTTTCCTCCTCGGCATTCTGGATTTATCAGGAAGTTGGTGCGCATATCAGATAACTTCCCGTATTGAGTCCAAGCATTGACGTGAACGGCTCCAGAGATTCGTGGCTCGTCTCGATTCCCCCAGCAGCGGGAAGTAAGGCCCGGATCTTTCTCGGAGTGCCCGTAACCCGTTGACATAACTGGTATCTTCTCGAAAAGGATCGAAAACGGCCTAATGGGGAACCGACAAGTGAGAAGTCGGGAGCAAAAGGAACGACTAGCGGAGACCGAGGCCGGACCGGTGAGCCACAAGGCGCACCAGCACCCGAATGTCTGAAAAGGCGGATTCTTTGCATTAATCCCTGCCGGCGTTGGGCACCGACTTCTTGGCCGGTGGAGGTGACCGGGAAATAGCCTTACTTCATCACCCAGGATCTACAGTCCTTGAGCAATTCCCGGGCCATAAATGATGTTAAGACCCACGCGCGTTGAGTACCGGACAAACTTGAATTCGCTTGGATACGGCTAAGAAACCGGCAACCTTGGCGACAATAAGGACATTTGGACGTTAATGAATATTACTATGAAAAAAAATAAACCATCCGCTCCAAACAGGCAGGCTAGTCGTTTTTTTGGGTGTCCTGGATGCGAATTGCATTGTCTGCGAAAGCCAAAGACTGCATTCCGCACCAAACGAACGACCGTCGGGCCTCAAGGTCGCCGCTCTTTGGTTTGTTCATAGCGCCTGGTCGTGACGCAAAGTCATCATTGCGTACCTAAACCAAACGCAATGAGAAAAAGCGGAGATCTTGGGTGGTTGAGCGGTACCCG
The DNA here is from genome assembly GCA_963675835.2 of Desulfomonilaceae bacterium. Lineage (GTDB taxonomy): Bacteria > Desulfobacterota > Desulfomonilia > Desulfomonilales > Desulfomonilaceae > JAVHLK01. The sequence continues at coordinate 1,049,958 of CAXXIU010000021.1, read as the reverse complement.
GTTCCCATCGAGGAGGAAAGCCGAAATCCTCGCATTCTTGACGGGCGGCAGATGCAAAAAGGATGCCGGAGTGGACATGAAAGAAAGAGGCATGGGTGAACAACGCCGACCGTCATTGCATCGACGATTCGAACAGAATATAGTGGTTGACCAAAGGGGGGGCCTGAAGTATGCTTATCGACGTCTGAGAAGGTCTCTGCATTCAAAGTGCGGGGCGTTTTGTCTTTGTCCAATCTTTCTGAAGCCGATGGGAACCCCTTCACGGGTTCCGGAAGATATTTTTCGACCGATTAACCGGCCCGGTAAATCCCGGCATCCAAAGATGGCTGTACACTCCGGACGGAGACGGGTGATTTCAGAGTGCGGTTCCCGGTCAACTCGATAAGACCGGCGTGAAGAAGAATCCTTTGCGAGAATCCGCCTTCGCCCCCCAGTCCGGCCTGAAACCGGTGAGATCGTGCTCGATGCACGCCGTTACTTTCTTGTACCAATGTAGGCGCACTGCCTCATGCTTTGGGGCATGAGGGTTCCTCGCGGACGCAGTGCGGAACGCACCACAACCCACAGACATGACAACGAAAAGGAGGAAGAGATGAGCCGGCGTCTTATCTGCCTGCAGGCCCTGTTGGCGGCTGCGTGTCTCCTGATCTGCGCTTTGGGTTCGGACGGAGCGATTGCAGAGCAAAAGGGAGACCCGATCCTCGTGGGAGCACCCATCCCGCGGGCCAGTAACTACGGTCAGAACGGCGAACGAGGGATGATCCTGGCAACAGAGGAAATCAACAAGGCGGGCGGTGTGAATGTCAAGGGCGTGAAGCGACCGTTCGAGTTGGTGATCATCGACAGCCGTGATGAAGAACCGGGGGTTCCCACGAGTGAGGTCTTGCTGGCCATCGAGAAGTTGATCCTTCAGAAGAAGGTGAATATGGTCGCAGGAGGGCCTTGCATGTCCGAGTGCGGCATGGCCGCGATGGATATCTTTGCCCGGTACAAGAAGCTCGACTTGGTTGCCATCGGGTGCTATACGCCGAGCTGGGACAAGAAGCTGGCCAAAAAACCGGAGAAGTACCGCTACTCCTTCAGAGAAAGCGGCAGCGTCAAATGGTACGTGAAGGAGGCCTTGGACCTGCTGCGTAAGATGAAAGAGCAGCATGGTTTCGACAAGATGTTCGTGTCCATTGACGATAGCCTCATGTGCCGCAAGGCGGCGGGAATCATTGAGAAACTGGCCGCTAAGGACGGATGGAAGATTGTCGGAAAGGACGTTCATCCCATCGGGGCGACGGATTATTCAACGGCATTGACCGAATGTAAGAATTCGGGGGCTCAGGTCCTCTTCATCTGGGCTTATTCTCCGGAGACTTCCATAATGCTCAAACAGTGGGCAGCGTTGGAAGTGCCCGCGTTGCCCTTCGGATTCATCGGCGCTGCGGAAGACCCGGGCTTCTGGGAGGCCACCAACGGCAAGTGCGCCTATTCCATCGTCACCCTCTCCGAAACCGGGAATGTTCCGACCAAAGCTACGCCCAAGGCTACGCCCAAGGCCATGGATTTCTACGAAGCATTCAAGAAACGTTGGAATGTGCCTCCTCGCAGTACCGGTTGCGTCAGCGGCTATGAAGCCATGTACGTCCTCAAGGATGCCATCGAAAGGGCGGGAAGCTTAAAGGAAGATGATTTGATTGCGGCACTGGAAAAGACCAACCTTCCTGCCGTTCGCGGGACCATCCGCTTTGATAAGAACCATCAGGTCGTCTATGGATACGATCCCAAGAAAAGCGTTCTTGGATGTTGGGTTCAGTGGCAGGACGGCAAACGTGTTCAGGTCTTTCCCGAGGTTGCGGCCATGGGTGAGATCAAGCTCCCGCCATGGATGAAGAAATAGCGGTTATATGAAGTCCTCTGATATGTGACCCCGGTCTTCGCCTGTGAGACGGCGGGCATAGTCCGCCCTACGGCCCCGATTTGTAGGGGCACCCCCCCTGTGGGTGCCCGGGTAGGCACAGGGAACGTTTCTCAAAACTGTCGGTTCGAAGTGAATCCCGCGCTGAACGCGGGATGAAGTGGATTCCAGCGGAAATCCCCCCTGCCCCCCTTTGTCAAAGGGAGGTAAGAGCCAGTCCCCCTCCTTTAGTAAAGGGGGGTTAGGGGGGATTTGCTGTGAAATGCCTCACAATCGTGCCGTGATCTTCGCTGCTCCCCGGGTTTTCAGACAGTTCCCAGGGGCCTGTCTCTACGGTTCAGGCACTCCGGGCTTCACCTCGGAGTGCCCGTCAATACCGAGGACTTTCACGATTCGTTGTGGCCTGTGAACGGCCCAAGCCACGATTGTTCAACAAAACGTTTCCGGATTCCGGACGCATCCGGGGACATTCGAGCCGCGGTGTGCATCGGAGGGACATATATGGATACTGTCCTCATCTACGGTACCATCAACAGTGTTACCTTTGTCCTCATCGCCATTGGTTTCAGCCTCGTGTACGGAGTCAGCAGAGTTCCCAATTTCGCGCACGGCGCAACCTACGTGCTCGTCGGGTTTCTCACATGGTCCCTGGTTAACGAACTCAAGCTCAACTACGCTCTAGCCGTAATGATTTCCCTTGGGGTTTCGCTGGTCCTCGGTATGGGGATTTATCGGATTGTGCTGCTCCGCCTGAAAGGTATGCCCACCTCTGAAATCATCGCATCCTTCGCAGTGAGCCTCATCATTCTGGAAGGGTTGCGCCTTCAAGGCATCGGCCCTTTCAAAGGCTTCATAGGACCGGGCTATGTGCTGAAACCCTTCGTTGAAGGCAAGATCCAAATCTTCAGCGTATTCGTTGATTATCAGCGAGTGATCGTTGTGGTTGCGGGTACTGTCCTGGTCGTAACTCTGTGGCTTTTCACGCATCACACGAGGATCGGCCTGTCTCTGCGAGCCATAGCTCAGGACGAGCAAGCCGCCATGATGTTGGGCATCAATTCCGACCGGACCGGGACGATCGCCATGGCCCTCGGGTCCGCGCTCGCCGGATTGGCGGCTGTGATCATCCTTCCTCTGGGTAACATAACAGCCGAGGCCGGATACAGGGTTCTCATCGAGGCGCTGGCCGTCTGCATCATAGGCGGGCTGGGCAGCTGGGCCGGTACGGTGGCGGCCGCATTTCTCGTGGGATTTGCCATGAAGTTCAGCACGTATTTCTTCGGCGCCATGTGGGAATCGGTGGTGCTGATCGGCACGATCATCCTCATCCTTCTGCTGAAACCTTCCGGGTTGCTGGGCAAGCAGAAAGAACTCGAGGAGAGAGTCTGATGGCTTCGGATGATCGAAGGAAAAAACGCTTCGATCGAAGCGTAAAGGTCCGCAGCGAAGGCTTGTACGCTCTCTCTTCGTGGCGCGAAATGACGTACCTGTTGGCCCCCAGGCTCATTCTTATCGGGGGACTCCTCACTGCGCCTCTCTTCCTTGACCTCTACTGGCAAAAGGTCCTCTGCTCCGCCGGGATCATAGCCATGTTGGCACTGGGGTTCGACTTCCTGGCCGGATACGTCGGATTGGTCTGCCTGGGGGGAGCCATGTTCATCGGTTGCGGCGGATATACGGCGGGCTTGCTCAATGAGTATTTGAGGCTGCCCCCTGCGGTAACAATACCCTTGGCCACCATCATCGGCGCGTGTCTCAGCACGCTTATCCTGATGCCCTGCCTGAGATTACGGGGTGTGTACTTCGCCATCATCACACTTATGCTGCCCATGTTCGCCAGAACCATTATCGTTGCTCTTGGGATTTTCGGAAGCACGGAAGGCATCACCGGTCTGGATATCCTCCCCAATAACTGGGTGGAGCAGTACGTCATAATCCTTGCAGTGCTCGTTGCTCTGTTTTTCCTGAGGCGACTGGTGAATGAAGACATCGGGCTGATCATGGTGGGGATCAAAGATAATGACCAGGGAGTTCTCGCCGCAGGGGTAAGCATCTTTCGGTACCGGGTGCTGGCCGTCTTCATTGCAGGGCTGATCGGTTGTTTTGCCGGAGCATACCTGGCGCATCTCTACGGTTGGTTGGGACTGTCTCTCTGGGCCCTTGATTTTTCGGTTCTTCCCATTTCCGCGACGGTGTTGGGCGGCATGGGGACTCTGTCCGGACCCGTCATTGGAGCCCTGATTTTGACCCCGCTATCCGAGGCACTACGGGGGTTTGGTCAGTTGCGGGTGGTCCTTTATTCTCTCATACTTCTCATTGTCATACTGTACAAGCCCGAAGGCCTCATGAACTACATCGAAAGAAAATATCATCAGTTCGAACGGTGGGAGAGGGTCTGATCATGGCGTCTGATGTGCTGTTGGATGTCAAGAACTTGAGCAAGTCATTCGGGGGCGTGAAGGCGGTTGTAAACGTAAGTTTTGTCCTCAACAAGGGTGATGTGTTGGGAATTATCGGGCCCAACGGCGCGGGCAAGACGACGCTGGTAAACCTGTTGACCGGTTTCGTCAAGCCCGATAGGGGCGAAATTTTTTTCAAAGGCAAGAACATTGCGGGCCGGCCGCCCAACAAGATCGCCAACCTCGGTCTGGTGAGGACGTTCCAGATCATGAGGCCGTATCACACCCTTCCGGCGTACAAGAACCTTATTGTCCCGCTCAATTCACCTCGTATCAAGAACGCGGTCGGCGGGAAGCTGGGAGATCTGGATTCCGTCGCCATAGACATTCTTGAGGAAATCGGTTTCGAGCGAGACGCCCGGGTGCCGTACAAGCAGGCCGGTTCGTTGCCCTTGGGTTACCAGAAACGCTTGGAGCTTGCCCGGTGCATTGCACTCAGACCGGAGGTCATCTTGTGCGACGAGGTCTTCTCCGGACTGAGCATGTCCGAGATTTCGAGCATGCTCCCCCTTCTGGAAAAGCTGGTGATGCAGGGGGTGACCTTGATGATGGTCGAGCACCGACTACGCGAGCTGTTTAAACTGGCCAACAGGGCCCTGGTTATGAGCTTCGGCGTCAAACTGGCCGAAGGCCCCCCGAAAGAAGTGATGGAACTGGACAAGGTGAAGGCGGCATATATGGGCTGAGAGAGGTCGGAATGAATCTGCTGGAAGCAAAGGACCTCATGGTCTTCTACGAGAACGCAATTGCGCTCAACGACGTGAGCGTCGCATGCCGGGAGGGCGCGATAACGGGGCTTTTTGGAGCCAACAGCGCGGGTAAGACGACGTTGATGTTCACTTTGTCGGGAGTGATTTTGGACACCGCGAAAAAGGAAAGGATGAGGGGCGGTATCCGAATCGCCGTCCTGGGCGACATCCTTTTCAAGGGTGAGAGCATAATGAATATGGAGGCGAGCCGAAGGGCACGCCAAGGACTCGTCCTATGTCCTGAGAGACGACGGATTTTCAAGGAAAGCACGGTGATCGAGAATCTCAAGATTGGGGGGATAATCGCCAAGAAATCGAAGGCCGCGAAGACCTTGGATTACGTGTTCACCATGTTTCCTCAGTTGGCAAGGCTCCGCAATCGGGAAGGAGGATTCCTCAGCGGCGGCGAACAACAGATGCTGGCTATCGGCCGGGCCCTCATGGCGCAACCGACGCTGCTCATGCTGGACGAACCGTTGCTCGGTCTCAATCCGGTCATGGAGGACGTCCTTATCAAGGCCGTTCAAGACATCAACCACGAAATCGGACTTACCATCTTCCTCGCGGAACAGTACGCCCGACCGGTGTTCCCCATTATCAGCTACGGCTATGTCTTCGAGAATGGAGGCGTAGTTGTGGAAGGAACCGCAGACGAACTGATGGAGAACCCGGACGTGAAATCCGCCTATTTCGGCATGTAGGACGCAGCGAGTGTAGCGCATGTCTCAATCCAACGAATTGGTCACCGACGGATTCTACCGAACCTGCGAAAGCCGGCCGGAAAACACGGCTCTCATCTATCTGGGAGAGAAATGGACGTACAGGAAACTCAGGGGGCTCGTCGACCGCTTCGCAGCAGCTTTGCACGACCTGGGCATCCGGCGGGCCGACAAAGTTATGCTCTACATTCCCAACTGTCCGCAGTTCGTCATTTGCTTTTTGGCCGCTCAACGAATCGGCGCGATTCCCGTGGCGGTGTCGCCGATCTACACGCCCCATGAAATCAAGTATCTGCTGGAAGACTCCGGCGCGAAAACCATTCTCTGCTTGGACGTCAATTTCAGGTATGTCCGGCAAGTGTACGACGAAACCCCGCTTGAAAGAATTATCGTTACGACCTACACGGAAATGTTGCCGCTCTATAAGAAGGTCTTCGGTTTTCTGTTCGACAAGGCGCCGAGCGGAGCGATTGAACGAGGAGACCACATCCATCCGTTCGGCAGACTCTTGAGGAACTACCCCCCTGAACCGCCTCACGTAGAAATAGACCCGGCGCGGGACCTTTGTTACATCCTGTATACGGGCGGCACCACGGGTTTCCCCAAGGGGTGCATTGCAACTCATGTGGGGATGGTGTCCTTTGTCAATGAGATTATGGATGTGGGTAAGGGACACATCAGCGACGGGCCGGATACCCTGATCATGGTCAACCCGTTGTATCATCAGTTGGCTCAGGGCCTGCTTCTCGGAATGGTTTTGAACAAGGGCAATGCCGTGGTTCTGATGCCCTTTCCCCAAGTCGACGCAATCCTGGACGCAATCCAGAGACACCGAGTGACTCTGTTCCTCGGAGCACCGACCTTGTACCGCATGATACTCGAAAACGACCGGCTGAGCCAATTCGACTTGAGTTCGTTGCGTTTTTGCTGGAGCGGGGGCGATGTGCTGGCCGGCGAGGTCTTCAATCGATGGAAGAACTTGTTCAACCAGCCCATCTATCAGGTGTACGGGGCTACGGAGGTGGGCTTTACCGCGATGAGCCCGCTGGACGGGGAGCCTTCGCCGCGGAAAGTGGGCAAACCGCTTGCCTCCAGAAAAACCATGGTCGTAGATCCCGAAACATTGGAACCCGTCCCGGCCGGGCGGCCCGGAGAGCTGCTCGTTACCTCGGAATTCATATCGAAAGAGTACTGGAATAAACCCGAGGAGACCGCCAGGGCCTATGTCCGGATCAACGGCGAGGTCTGGTATCGGATGAACGACTTTGTAGTCGTCGACGAAAACGGCGAGCTTTCCTTTGTGGATCGTCATGCCGATGTGATCAAGCACAAAGGATATCGGATCTCCTGTTCCGAGGTAGAGGCGGTTCTCCAGGACCACCCCGCGGTTGTCGGCGCGTGCGTGGTAGGAATTCCGGACGAAAGACTGGGTGAGCGAATCAAGGCCATTGTGGTCTTGAAAGAGGACACCCGGGGAGTGAGCGGAACCGAACTGACCCGGTGGTGTCGAGACCGATTGGCCTCATACAAGGTACCACAGTACATTGAATTCCGTGATATGCTTCCCAAGTCAAAGGTCGGTAAACTGCTGCGACGCGAAATACGGGATGAGGAGAGGCGGAGAGTTTCCAAAGAGGAGGAATGAAGAAGACGATAAGTTCATTGGAACATTCATGGGTTGCACCTGTCAACAAGCCACAACGAATCATGAACGCCCTCGGGCCCCCACAGGGGCGCCCCTACAAATCGGGGCCGTAGGGCGGGCTGTGCCCGCCGTCTTCACGGCGAAGATCGGTGTCGCGTCGGAGAGGTCTTTTATATGAAAGACCTCCGATACTTCATGGAAGAGCCTAAAGTTCCCTTCCGGCTTGATTTCAGCTTGTCTCCTCAAGCTCCGTAAGATCTTCCACATCCGCCATGTCCGCGAGCATCTTGGTGTAGGTTCTCAAGAGTGCCTGCAAGTCCGATAGCTCGTCCCTGAACTGCCCGCAGAGGTCTTTGTCTTGGAAAGCCCCCTGTAGTGAAAGCCGGTGCCATTTGGCCGTGAACGGCCTGATCACCTGGTTCAGCACCACTATGGCGATCTTGGTAAACTCAATGCAGTGCCGGCCCTTCCTCTTTATCACTTCTCGGGTAAGATCGAACAAAGCATGAACGCTCTCCAAGGCCGTCTGCTCGTCACCGTGCTCGGGCTCCAGATACTGGGTCGTGATCCTCGTCAGAAGTTCGATATAGAGTTCCCATGCGGCATCCTTGTCAACATCTTTGGGTTGCCATTCGGCTTCAAGGAACGGGGCCTTGATCTTGAGCCCCGTCATGCTCCACTCATCAAGCCATTCTTTGAGTTTCATGTCATACCCGGCCTTTGCGCGTGGGGTTCGGCACGTATGTGACCGCAACCTCCATTCTTGCGAATCGCGTTTAAACGAAGAACCCCCACACTGATTGCGGCCTTCTCACATTACCTCATGCCCGCCTCTTATGACCCAATGACGCTCCTGTCGCCTCCGGCAACAAGCTCGCCCGGACTAGAGGACCCCTACTGAATTCTACCGGAAAATTGAGCGATTCGCCAATACCAAAGTGGCCGCCGACAAGAAACGGCCGTCAAAGACGGTAAACACGTGGGAACAGGTATTTGGATTCGGGACTAGGTTATTTCTTGGACATACTTCGTGCCAAGTAGTGGCATTAGAGGAACGATGGGATAGAAATCGGAAAGAAAGGAGAACAAGGTCATGGACTCCGGCTACAACAAAGATGTGCTTTCAAGATGGGCTTCCCACTAGCCGCTACCTTCTTCGCTTCCGCTCACATCTTTTGCAGAACTCAATGCCTTTAGCCTCGGAAACCCCGGCGCCGTCACACCGGCAACCGCAGGTCTCCGAAACGTCGTGAATAGGTCTTACTGATCCAGGCATGCAGAGACCGCTCTCGGTACGTCCGGCATTTCCTTCAGCGCGATGTAGCGGCCTCTCCCCGCCTTGGCGATGCGTGCGGCAAATTCCGGGTTACCACCGGGAAGACCGATCACGTGCAATCTTGGAAATCTCCCTGCCAAAGGCACCGGGTCCGACCCCACGTTCTGCCGGCCGTCGGTCAACAAAATCCCCAGACGTTGTTCCACTCGTGACCTCTGCATCTCCGTGAGCCCCAGGTCGAGCCCAAGACCGATGTTTGTTCTGCCCTCGGGCAGGATGTCCAAAACGTTGCACAGCACTCTATCAAGGTGCAGGGACTGATCCATACGTTTCAGGACATGTGCCTTCTCCGAGAACAGCACAATGGAGTATTCGTCCCGGTAATCCAGATTCACGGCCAATGAGGCGGCACAGGCGGCGGCCATTGAGAGATTCTCGCCCTGCATGGAGCCGGATGCATCGATCATCAACACCGCGGCCCTCTTTCTCCTTTTTCTGTCCAATATCATGATGTTTTCGTAAGATAAGACCGAAGTCCCCGCCAACCGCTCCAGCGTTTGATCCAGGGCTATCTCGTCGCCTTGGAAGTTGAAGGGGGCGATGTCGACATCGCCCGTCTGTTGACCCGTGTGAGAAACGGCGGTCTTTGACACTCGGTAGATCATTCTGAGCATTAAGTGGATGAACCGGCGCCGGGTCCCCATGTCCAGCCGATTCCAGGTCAAGGTCAGCAATTTTCGGATTTGGTCGGGGTCTCTTTCCTCCCACTGAGCGAGCGCCAATCGGTAGTTGCCAAGCATGTCTCCGACGCGCGTAGGGTGTTCCTGAGCGAAAGAAACCAGTGTTTCCAACTGATTGTCTTGAATCATGGATTCTATGTGATGATCCATTCGGACGTAATCGGATCTGTCGCGTGGTACACGGCTTCCTATGGTCCCGGAGTCTTTAAGAAGATCTCTCTCAAAACTCGTCAGTTCTTTTTTTTTTCAGGGGTTCGCACCGAATGGAAAATCTCTTCCAAGATTTGTTGAGGAGTCTTTTCAGAAGTCTCGTAGACCCAGATTCTGTTTCGAAAGGCCATCATTGCGGAATTGAGGAGAAGTTCGTCCGTCGTGCCCCCCAACTCGGGTTGATCGACGTTTTCGAGAACACGGAGGGCCTCGGAGTAGATCTTGACCATGTCAATACAGGCTCTGACGGAAGCGCCGAGCTTCAGGTCCGGGTGCTCTCGAGTCTTCCCCGCGATGTCTACTGCAAGTTGGACAACATCGTCGGGTTGTACCCCCGTGCATCTGCGAACGACTTCAATTTCCTCATCTCTGGACTGATATTCCATTCGAAATGAGCAAAACCTGTCTTGGAGGGCACGAGAGATCCGGCTTATGCCGATGTCGTCCAACGGATTAAGAGCGGCCGTGATACGGAAATCCTCGTGGGCTTCGACAATCCCCAGCCTAGGGACCGCCAGTCTGTTCTCGGACATGACGGTTACAAAGACATTGGTTGTCTCGTCCGGCAGCCTGTTGAATTCCTCGATGTAGAGAAGCATGCCCTCCTTCATTGCCTGGAGAAGCGGGCCCGCATGGAAATGCTCCGGCAGGTACCCTTTTGACAGGGTTTCAGCAGGATCGAAGTAGCCGATAAGCTTGGACGTGGTCAGGTCGCTGTTGCCCGTCACGAGACAAAACCGCGTACCTCCGGACTCGGAAATAGCTCTCAGGATGGTGGATTTCGAGGTTCCCGGCGGTCCTTCGAGGAAGAGGTGTCTGCCCGCTTTGAGGGCGGCGATGATGAACAGAATCTCGTTTCTTCTCCCTACAACCCTATCGAATACGTCCTGCAGCAACCGAAGCATCTGATGTTTTCCCTTTGCCGTGCCTTCTTGAAATCCGGCATTTCCTGGTTATGAAATCCGCTTGTCCCCAACCCGGGCCGGAGGAATCCTTCCAAACCTCGGGGCCGATAATTTCCTTTTGAGTCGTCGATACGCTCCCGGCTTCATGAATCTCCCAGTCCACCGTACCTCGGACGATGTAGTGGAGAGCCACTCTAAATTCCCGGTCGCGCTTCCTCTCTGTTCTCTTGCAGCCGAGACCTGCCTGCCCGTCCTTGTGCCTCATGCAAGCCCTAAGCACACAGGAGGTCAGGAGGTCTCGGATTACAAGCTATATGTACATACACCTATCTCAGATCGAAAATCGCGTCACCCTCCCCAAGGGAAGAAGACATCATACACGTCTATCGTGCCGTGTATCCGCCATCTATTTGGATCAGGTTTCCCGTTATGTAATTGGCACTATTCGACGCCAGGAACACGGCCAGAGCGGCCACCTCTTCAGCCTGTACCCATCGGCCCAGCGGGGTAACTTCCTCCACGAACTGTTTGACTTCAGGATCATCAAAGTACGGCCTACACATTGCCGTGGGCGCATAGTTAGGGCAGATTGCGTTCACGGTGATCTTGTCCGGACCGTAATCGATTGCCAGTTGTCTTGTCAGATTCGCGGCAGCGCCTTTGGAAGCACAATAAGCGGGTTCATTTGCCAGTCCTACCAACCCTCCAATAGAGACTAGGTTAATAACCTTGCCTCCCTTGCCCTGTAAGAGCATCTGTGCAATGGCATGCTTGCAACCGTTCCATACGCCCTTCGCATTGACACCCATGGTGAAATCATATTCTTCTTCGGTACATTCGTGGATTCTAGCCATATGCGTGAATACGCCGGCATTGTTCATGATTATGTCAACATTTCCGTACGCTTCAACTGAGGCTTCAACGAGGGCCTTAACTTCGGCTTCTTTGGTTACATCACATTTCACATAAATTGCCTCTCCGCCTGCTTTCCGAATCGCTTCAGCGGTTGACAGTTCTATGTCTTCCTCGTATCCCTCGGGTCTGGCTTCTTCGCGGATATCGGAACATACGACCTTCGCACCTTCACCGGCATATGCCTTTGCAATCGCACGCCCAAAGCCTGAACTCGCTCCGGTAACAATCGCCGTTTTGTCCTGCAATACCGTCATTTGATTGGCCTCCTCCGAACAGTTGTTTCGATACCTGGTCCAGGTACCCCCCGGCGTCACGGACGCAGAGTAGACAGCGCCTCACCAAGCTTTGTCCGGCTCGAGTTACCGGAACTCCTTCCGGCCGATCCATAGCTCCGGCGAGGCTCCTTGAGTTCGTACGAAACGCCGGAGCGTTCCGCCTATTTCGGCTCACTACTTGGCGTTTGCCCGAGGAAGCTTGAGACTTTCGCCTCGCCTCCGGGTGACACCTCCGTCACTTCGCACTCAGCTTGCCTCCGGGCTTTCGCATACCCATTTTCTTTCTGAATGCCTCGGGAGAGATGATTTCTCTGCCCATCAATTCTATGATCTGTTCGAACATCTTGAAATGTTCTACATTCCTCTTGATCTGGTCATTGCGATGCGGCCACATCCAAACGGTATCTTCCATGCCGATTCGGATATTCAACCCCAACAGCAGGGCGAAAATTGCCAGATAACTGGATGCTCGTCCCGACGCGCACACGACGATTTCCGAGTCTGCATCGATTTCTTTGATACGGTTTGTGTAGTGCATGAGCACTTCGACCATGGCTTTGGGGTTCTGCATCGGCGATCCGCCGGGGAGAGTGGGAAGAATGATCCAGTAGTACGGTTTTTCAAGAAGCCCTGTCTTTATGAGATATCGATCAGCGTTGTCTATGTCGCCGTCGCTGTAAACCGCTATTTGCGGTTTCACGCCCAGATCCTGGCAAATCTTGGTTTTTTCGATCATGACATGCGGAGGCTTGACGAACACCGTGTCTCCGCAGAAAGCCGCTACCGTGTTAATCGGTGTCTGATCGAACAGACCGTCTTCCAGACACTCTATCATCTTGGGCCATTCACCCTCCTGAAAGGGCACCATGCACCCACACACGAGCCTGTCGGGGTACTCTTTTCGAACCGGATCAATCACATGGTGAAACAGTTCCGGATCGAGAACATTGTATCCCTGCTCGTCTCGCACGTGGATATGAACATTGGGAGCTCCCGCTGCGAGACACTCAAGTGCCTGGTCTCTGATTTCGTCGGCATCGATTGGATGATTGGGGTTTCCTTTCTTGCTGTAGAAGGCTCCGACAATCGTTTGAGACACGAACACTTCTTTGGGGATATTCCAGGCCGGTTGGACCTCCACATCAATCCCGAACTTGGTTCCGTGAGGGTCCACGACCTCCGGTAATCCATACGGAATCCATAAGCACTTGAATTCCTCTTTTTGACCGAGAGGATTCACGTCTTTCTTCCACTCATTGACCCAGTCCCAATTGACCCTGTCTGCCATGATAGAACCTCCTTGACGGTTTGTGTTGGGCGGATGCCCCGTGCCGGTTCCAAAGACTATGCGTTGCGCAACAACGGTGAAGAATCTCGTACGGCACGGCGGAAATACGGTGACGCATTAACGGAAACCGTCCCCGTCTTGGCAGCGCCGGCGCATTTATGCCACAGTGTACTAGGCACCCCATCCCGGCCCTCCCGTCTCGCCTGTCGATGACGGGCAAGATGCCGTCCCACTGAGGGAGGGAGAGCTTCCCCTCGTTGACGGGGGGATTGGAAGAGGTAAGGGGATTATGAATCCGCAACCGTGTTTCTGAAACGGCATGCGATGGAACCCACGGGGTCATGGCCCATGTGCATATTCGGGTCGGACGGTTGAAAAGTAAATATGAGAAGGATATGAGGGAAATGGCAGGACAAACCTGATATGGGCGTTTGTGAGGGTCGCACCGCGCGGCTTACATGGGTAAACAAACTAAGGATGTGTGCGAGCCGCCGTCCCCCTTGCACACACGTTACTCGCCGAGCTAGCGGCCGATGGCGGTAAGATAGGTCTTAAGATTCGCTTTCTTGCCGGAGAGTCCCAGCTTCTTCCGAATGTTGTTTCTGTGGAAATCAACGCACTCTTTGGAGACCCTCAACAACCGGGCAATCTCCTTACTTGTATTCCCCTGCTCCACAAGATTGGCAACTTGAATTTCCATGGGCGTCAGGCTTTGGTTCACTGAAGAAAGCCGTTGACAAAACGGGGACGCCAATTTCGTCAGGTTGGACTCGATGATCTTCAGGTACGTCTGTTGTTCAACGTTCATTGGACTTTGCTTCAATTTCTCGATCCAAGGAACCACCATTTTTCTGACATTCGACACCAATTTGTCCTGTGTGAGGGTCTTGTCTTCTTCCCGAAGTCCCAGTATTGTTCTCAACGCCTTCTTGAGTTCATCTATGTGGCGAAATTCCACGGCCATGCCTTGGTCTCGTTCCCCCAGGGCGGATTTGATCGAGTGGTTCTCCGTCGTATCTATGCAGCACATCAAGAGGCCTTCGGTCTTCCTGTTCAATCCCAACACCGGGGACAAGTGTACATCCCAGTAACTTTCATGTTCTTTGCCGTCTCTGCCCATCCAGCTAAATTCCATGTCGTATCGGGTATCCGACAGGCCGGAGTCTCTCACGTGGCGGAGCCAGTCAACAATATAGGGCTCAATCCCGGGCTTATAGTCAAAGTAACACATTCCCAGAGCCTGCTCACGGTCGTAAGGAGCGTGAATTGTAAGGAAATCGGCATATGCCTGATTGCATTTCAGCAAGACAAAGTCTTCGCTGAAATAGGCAAGTCCGGCCGGCAACCGGTCCAGCACGTGCTCGGAGAGCAGACGCTCCCAGGCCAACGAATCGTACGTATCCGTTGATTGCAGAATACCGTGCTGTAGTTCAAATACCCGCTTACCGAGTTCCTCGCATGTCGGTTTAGCACTCATTGCATGTCCTCCACTTGCCGCCTGTCGGCGGATAGTGACGCAATGGAAATTCCCGGCCGGGATTTTTCCTCGCCAATACTTGACAGAGAGAGTGAAGCACTCTCGACACATGTCCCATCCGAAACAAGAGTCTTGCAGTACCTTTTTGGAGCCTCGTTCCAAGGCCGCCGGCAGGCCTCAGCCGCCGGATGATTGCGATCCGTTGGGGCTCGTGGGCCGGGAGTGGCCTCATTTGACGTTGGGGGCAGTCGGCAGAGACTGGAACCGTCGCCGAAAAGTTCCCCGGCACCGGAGTCAAGAATATTTCCGGCATTGTTCTGGAACCAAAAATGTAACTATACGTCGGAATCATGTCCCGTGCAAGTTGCATTCTCGATCTTTTTCCATATTGATGGAACCCCTCCCTTGGATCAATTTATCAAAGTTCGAAATTAAGGAAGGCTGGAAAGGCGCGAATGTTCACGTGAAGGACAATTGGGGGAAGACGGCCCTACTGTATGCGCTTCTTAAAGATCATGCCAAAATAGTGAAGATTATCTTGGACAACGGGATCGACGTGAACATCAGGGATGAACGAGGAGTAACCCCACTCATGGTTGTCGCCTAGTGTTGAGTTCGCTCGATGGACGTGTTTGATCAGAGGGGGATTCCGGAGATGATGCCCTCGTAACCGGTCGAACACTCCCGGGACTTGTCACCGATTGGGAGAAATTCCTGCAGTCAGCGGAAGACGGTCCTATGAAGAAGCTTCGACAGGCAACGCGGACGGGGCGACCCGCGGGAGACGGAGCCTTTGTAACGACCGTTGAGAGGCTGACCGGCCGGGACCTGAGCAAGGGAAGACCAGGGAAGCCTCGAAAGCCCCCAGTGTGAAAAACGGTGTTATGTCCCCCGAATTCCACAATGTCCCCCGAATTCCACAGTGTGAAAAACGGTGTTATGTCCCCCGAATTCCATTGTGCCATAAGTGGCAGTTTCCTGAAGGGACGTTTGCGTGTGAATCGGCCGGTCTGATACGAGTATGGTCTCGAGTTTGGTGTCCATGGGGAGCGAGAATTCATCGGGACCTTGAAGACCTCAGGCTTTCAGGATAAGGTACCCATCGTGGAGGGATGATCTATGCGAGTCCGCATGCGGAAGACGGCGAGGGAGAAGGGTCATGAGAGAAGGTTGACGGCCGAAATCCTTTGGTGCTTTTTTGGGGTTTATCCGACATGTGTGCACTTGGTGAGGTGACGGAATGACCACAACGTGACCATTCATCTCCCCCGACGACCAACATCCCCCCCCGCAAAATCCTCTCCCATCATTGATACCTCTGTCAGAGCCGCTGTGTAATAAGAAGAACTTCGACGGAACCGTGACTCTCTTAGTACATCGGCTCAGAAAAATCGCCAGAAAAGCAGCTCAACTTGTTCCGTGTGGGAAAAACACTACTTGTGGACGTTGCACCAACACTTCAAGTTGAACGGGCGTTTATCAGAACGTCCATGTGGCGCACAGTCCTCCGGCAAGGATGTGGGTACTATAACTGCCGTCCGCGGAGCTTGAGTCGTAGATGGGCGCCTCCGGAACCCCATGGTCCACACCGTTGGACTCGTATCCCTCTCTCCCCCTACCTCGGATTTGCAACCAAGACCCCTTCAGCCAGAGGTTGCAACCAAGATTGCCGTGAACGCGCATGTCATACTGCAGATCTCCTTCCAGCCAAAGACCATTGGGTTTAAAGTCATACTGAGCATCTTCAACACCAATGAAGGAGCTCCCATGGGCAAAAAAGAGGTAGAGGAACCTGAAAGGGATCTTGACGTCGGCCCAGGCAACAGGACTGAAAAGCAACTTTCCTCTGTAATTCAATCCGTCGAACTGAATCCCTAAGTAAGGTATCCAGAGTTTCGTCAGAAAATCACCGGAACAACGATCGCCGTATGTGGTCCGCAGACGCTGAAAGTTCCCGAGGGGGTCAACGGGATCTTCAAGTTTCAAGGATAAGTGTTCGATCTTCATGCCGCCCACAACGGCGACATTCCTGCGGAGATTGACCGCTCCCCCGCCTCCGATGGCCCACCATTCCAGACCCGAGCCTCTCCATTCCACGGGAAATGATCCTGCCGCAAACGGCTCCGACGACGTTTTCACTCCTAAGCTCTTGGGGCATTCCCCTCTGCCGTCAGGAATATCGAAAGAGCGTTTCGCCGCGCGTCCACAAATATCCCGCCGGTCCAAACGCCTGCGTCCTGCAATTCAAGATCCAAGGCGCTGGTTGACCAGAAGGCTCGGTACGGGTTACGTGCACCTCGGGGCATGGGTAGGTTCAAATTGACTCCCATGTGCTGGAACCCGAATCCTGCCGATGTCGAAACTTGAATGGTGCCGTAGTTGGCGCCCCCCAACGGCTCAGAGGTCGGAAGCCATTGCCCGGCTGCAATTGCCGGCAAGCAAAGCATCGCCGCCAAAACGGCAAGCCTCAAACGCAATCTCCCCATCCGCCGCCTCCCTCTAACAACTCTAACAACGGTCCGGGTTACCGTACGATATTGCGGGGCCCCGGCACGCACATATGATGTGTCACATTTCTGTCGACCAAAAGCAGTTTGTATAGCGCATTTCTCTTCAGTTTGTCAAACTTGGTCTACCGAGGCGGTTAGAACCGCAACCAACCGGCGATTGCGGCCACCGGCGTCACGTACGACCTTGGGTTTCGCAAGTACCATCGTACTACGCCGGCAATCCAGACGTTCCTGGTGCCCAGGCGCCGGGCCCTACCAAACCGAAATTCAGAAGCCAATGTCCGAAAAATCTTCGTGCTACGACCGGAAAATGAGGATTACTAGTACAGCGGACTGAGACGGCGCCCTCCATTAAGCCGGAAGTTGAACCTCTTCAAGGTGGGGAAATTCGCCTCGGGACCTAGTAGGGGCCCCCGAGGCTCGGGTATGGGCGGCCTTGTACAGGTTGTACGGGGCTTGCACCGGAGAGCCGGGTAGTGGAATTGAGACGTCGCGCCGCATGGGAGAGATTGAGACGTCGCGCCGCATGGGAGACGGCACTCTTATAGCAAGTGTCGGAAAAAATAAACGATATCTCGAGCCCAGTTCCCAGGCTTTGAAAGGAGAAATCCCCCTGAATCCCCCCTTTGCCAAAGGGGGGCTGGGGGGATTTGCCCGGGAACGACAGACGCACCCGAATTTCGGACGGCATTTGTGGCACTTGCTATAATCGCTCTCCGGTTTCTCTGTCCGGTATTACTTACTCTGCTTCCGCGGCTTGCCCATTCCCTCATAAGGCGGCACGCCGGTTCTCGCATCTATTGGAAACCGCGGCTATTTGGGATTCGTCTTTGACCAGGTATGAGTCAATTGGACTGCCGGCTTGCCGTCGGTCGTCTTCAGGAAGCAGGGAATCGTGCAAGAACTCGACTACCGATTGAAAACAACCTGGATCAAGAACTACGTCGGAATGTCCGCGGTCGCCAATGATCAGCCTTTGTGTGCTGACCCTGTTGGCCCCGCCATACAGGATTTCCAGGTTGGATTGAGGAATAAAGTTGTCGGATTCACCGTGGATCAGCATCAGCGGGACCGTTATCCGACCAATTCTATTCCGTGGAGCAATGCTTTCGAATGACCTGCCCAGCCGGTGCTCTATGAATCGACGGACCAGCCATGGAAACGGCCACGAAGGAATATGTGACCTCACCATGAAATCTCTCAGGAGCGCTTCGGGGTCGGCAAACACCGAAGCTGCAACCACGGCCCGAATGCGCTCGTCTTCGGACGCGGCCACAATGGCCCCGGAACCTCCGACTGAGTGTCCGATCAATCCCAGGGAGTTCATGTCCACATCATCTCGGGTCTGCAAATAATCAACTGCGGCCCGGATGTCCTGAGCGAATGTGAGCAGAGTTACGTTACCGTCTTGACCGCTTACACCGTGGCCGCGAACATCGAAGAGGAAAACGCTGAAATCCTCTTGGATCAAACGGTACGCCAACGGCAACATGTCAACGCTATCGTTCGACCATCCATGGACCAGAATGATCGTGGGACGACGCGGGTTCCTTGAATAAGCAGGTGCAAAACATCCGCTTAGCCTCACCCCCTTACTCATAAATCCTACGTTTTCGAAAAACAGGCCATAGTCTCCGAGAGTCTCCAGCCGTATGGTGCGCTTGGGCCGACACCATTGTTGGGCAAAGATCCAGGAGAAGACCGCAGCAACGGCCACGGCAAGCCCACTTACTGCCAAGAGGATTATGATGATATTGCCCAGAGACATTGTAGTACCTCCTTACCAACACGTTTAGCGTCAAACGGGCCGGACGCTTCGTCCCTACCAAACCGACGGCGTGATTTCCGCCTTGTTTGGGCGGGCAAGAGTTCGGTGTTTTCGGGCAAAGTCGTCAATGACGCCGGGCTTCACGTCTGAGACGGCGCGGTACCATTTGCTGAATTCGCTTCCATGGTATCCTCGGTATCTGTTTCCTAGTATTTCGTATCCATTGTATCTTGTCGACCAATCTTTCTTGGAGGAGCCGAGCCGCCATAGATCCCATCATGTATGGTACGTGCGGAACATTCCACCATTACGGAGCGCCTCGCGGAAGCGCGTAACGGGGGCTTCGGCATCATTCTACCTTGAGGGAAATCGGTGGACGTAACCATAATAAATCGTATCAGTATTATTATATGCTATTTGGTTGCTTAAAATGAATTTGCCCAAACATCGTCGGTGCTCACCGGTAGCCCTTCAGTACGAAATCCGGGAGGAAACGGAAGAACTGCCGGGGCAAGGGCATAAGCTGCGGCGGTTCGTGTACGGTGAGCGACCGGATTTACCTTAAAACGACCACTTGGTCGACGCCCACACGAAGTTCTGGAATTCTTTCGGCGGGGCGTTATTCCAACCCGTCCACCCACGCGGTACCTGCCCGGTAACCTTCGTGAATGGCATCCTTAATACGCCGTGGAGCCTTCTGATCTCCGATCACGCAGAAAGGCAGCCCTGAATTGCGTACTGCCTCAACGATCCGGCTTTGAGCGGGCTCAAAACCAATCGCCTGCACCAGGCAACCAGCTTTGACGGCAAAGGACCGATCCTTAGTTTCAATGACGACCTGTCCCTCTCTTACTTCCCTTACGGATGAGGAGGTATAGATCTTGACGCCGGCGTCTCTAAGGCGCTTCAAGAGACCCCAACGCAAGGTGACCCCCATGTCGCGCAGCGGCTTAGGCTCGAGTTCCACTATGGTTACGTCACGATCCTCCCTGCTCAACAAATCGGCTGTTTCACAGCCCACCAGCCCTGCACCGAGAATAACTACCGGGTCTTGGGGAGTGACGAGGCCGTCCAGGATTTGGTTGCAGGTGTAGGTAGGCATGTTCTCCATCCCCTTTATGGAGATGGTTTTTTCCTTCGCACCGGCAGCCAGGATCACACCATCGTAACGATCCGCCAAAGCATTGAAATCAACCTCTTTGATGACCGGCACGTTCAACGATTTGAGATCGTTGACCAGAAATCGGATCAGACTGTTGATTTCGGATTTATAGGGCGGCTTTGCCGCAGCGTGAAGCCTTCCCGCAAGACGATCCCGCTTTTCGAGAACCGTCACCCGGTGACCCCGTTTGGCCAGGATTCGTGCAGCCTCAATGCCTGCCGGACCGGCGCCCACAACCAGGATGCGTTTGGGGTTTGCAGCCGGCTCGACAACGTCGTCATCAAGTGCGGCATTCACGGAACACTCAATTCCCTCTTTGGCAAAGGCACGATCAAAACAATTACAGCAGCAGATACATTGGCGAATAAACTCGTCGTCACCGATCCGGGCCTTCCGGGGCCAATCCGGATCCGCGATTAATGCACGGCCCAGCGTCACCAAGTCCAGTTTGTTTTCTTCAATCGCCAGGCGGGCCTGTTCGGGTCTTGTAATACGAACGGCACAGGACACCGGCAGATGGACCGTCTCCTTGATTCGAGTTGCATAGGGGATGAAATGACCGTGGGAAACGGACGGGCCGATCTGATTGATGGGGGCATCATGCCACCCGGCCGTCACATTGATCAGATGAACGCCCCACGCTTTCAGCTCTTTGGCCAGGTTCAGCTGATCGTCCGCATCCATTCCGCCCGGCACGTTATCCAAGGCGGATTGCCGAAAAATCAGCGGGAAATCATTACCGACCGCTTCCTTAATCCCTGATATGATTTCTCTGACAAATGTCCGTCGTTTCTCTTCTGTTCCGCCGAATCGATCGGTACGGCGATTGGTCACGGGGGAGAGAAATTGACTGATCAGATAGCCGGTGGCGCCGAGAAGCTCTATGGCTTCAAATCCCGCTACGCGCGCTCTACAAGCTGCGGCCGCGAATGATCGGATTATGACTTCCACCTCTTCCGAGGACAATTCGCGCGGCAGTTCCCCGGTGTAACGTGAGGCGATGGCAGAGGGCGCCACCGGGTCGATCCCGGTAATCGACTTTCTTGCGTACCGGCCGGCGTGGTTCAATTGAATTGCGGGAACGGCTCCTTCATCTTTGATTGCCCGCGCGATTTTCTCGAGACTCGGAATCCACTCGTCGCGGTCCACGCCGAGTTGATGCAGGTCCATCTTGCCTGCTTGATCCACATTACACGCGCCGACGATGATCAATCCCGCACCCCCTTTGGCCCTGCGACGATAGAACCGTATCCATTCGTCGCTTACATCAAAGCCGTTAATCGGATAGTTGAGGATCAGGGCCGGCATGATGATCCGGTTTCTTACGGACAAGCGACTGATACGAATGGGTGAAAAGAGATTTGCCATTGGATGGTTATTCCTACCGGGGCTGATCGAAAGACACTTCGTCGAAGGTCTACGGGTTCATGAATGCGGCATTGAACACGTGTCAATCCTCGGCCTTCAACACCACCATAATATGGTTGCGGGAAAGTGTTCCCAGGCAGAGCCCTGGAGGAAACAGGAAAATTGATTCCAAACCGTCGATCAATATTCGCCAACCAGTACTACCGGTACAATTTTTCGATTCGGCTTGCGTACTTCTTGGCCAATATCCGTCGCTTCACCTTCATTGTCGGGGTTACTTCATTCTCATCTATGTCCAGCCTATCCGGAAGAATATCGAAATATTTGATTTGCGCCACGCTTGGCAACCGACTGTTTAATTCATTGACGGTGTGCGAGATCAGCTCAACAACTTCGGGCTTCTCCGTCAAATCTCCAAGATCCGCGAATATGATGCTCTCGTCCCGCGCGAACTTCGTTGTTTCGTCTTCGTCAAGCGTGAAGAGAGCAACCAGATATTTCTTCTTATCCCCGAAAACGGCGCAATCTTCTATATACTTACTGGTTTTCATCAAATTCTCGACATTTGCCGGGGCGACGTTCTTTCCTCCCGCAGTGACGAGAATGTCCTTCTTGCGGTCCGTTATCCAAAGAAAACCGTCCGCATCTATTTCACCTATATCGCCGGTACGGAGCCAACCGTCCTCGTTGAACAGCTTCCGCGTTTCCTCCTCATCGTTCCAATACCCCTTGCAGAGGCTCTCCCCCCTGCAAAGGATTTCACCGTCATCCTCGGCGATTCCGACCTCCACGCCCGACAGAGGTTTACCGACCGACCCGAACCGGTATTGGCTTTCCGTGTTTGCGGTTAACACTCCCGCTTCGGTGCTCCCGTACTGCTCAAGAATAAGAAGGCCGACGGAATGGAAAAAATCGATGATCACCTTGGAGATGGGGGCGCCCCCTGATGCGGCGAATCTAATTCGGCCGCCGAAGAGTTCTCGTATCTTTCTGAAAAGGATTGCGTCGGCCAACAGATTCTGCGCTCTGAGGACCGGCGGAACGCGTCTTCCCTCCAATTTCAAGGAGCCGGCTTTCCGGCCTACTTCCAAACACCATAAGGACAGTTTTCGTTGCAGGAACGGGGAATCATCAATCTGGGTTCTGATCCTCGTGTAATACTTCTCCAGGATTCTGGGCATGGATGTGTAAAAAGTGGGACACACTTCAAGCAAGTTGGCCGGCAGCTCGTCCCAGCTTTCGGCGAAAAAGCCGGTCACGTCCGCATATATCTGGAAGAACAGGCCTGCACTTAGTCCGCCTACGTGTGCTAATGGAAGATAGAGCATCACTACATCGGAGGGAGTGAGGGGCAAGGCCTCCCGATAGGAATTGGCAAAGAACAGCTGCGACCTATTGGTGAGGATGACACCTTTTGGAGGGCCGGTTGTGCCTGAAGTATGGATGATTACCGCAGTATCCTCGCCTCGTTGGTTCTTGACACGCTCACGCAGGACCGGTTTGGCTTCTTCGAGCCTCTCTTTGCCTTGGGCCATCAGGTCTTTGAAACTCATGGCCCAAGGCAAATCCTTTGGTTCGTATTTCTCGTAAAGAATAGCCTTTCGGAAGGACTTGATTTTAGGTCGGATTTGGGCGATCTTGTCCAGATGCTCCTGGTCTTCGCCTATGATAATCTCCGCCCCGACATTGTTGACCACATGGAGAAGCCCGTCCGCGGTTTCGTTGTGGTAGCAAGGGGCAAAGATTGCCCCAACCATCAAGGTGGCCATGATCACAATGTACGATTCGGGACGGTTTTCCGCAATCATGCAAATGCGGTCACCGGGCTTCACGTCGAGCGAGAGGAGGCCGCCGGCGAATTCCTGCACAGCGTGGTGGAACTCCTCCCAGAGGACTTCCTTCCATACCCCTGATGCAACGGTGACATAGGCTGTTCTGCCATAGCTCAACTCGACTCTCTTCTCGAACATATGAGCCAGGCTGAGCAGCTCTTGCCGGTCAAGGCGCCCACTTTTTTGTTCCACTATCAAAAACCTCGCCAGATTCGTCGACGTTTGATGTACTTGCCCTTGTCTTCACCCAAATAGGTCTCACGAACTATGTCCTCGGCGAGGAGCTTCTCAGGTTCACCGGTCACTTTGACCATCCCTTTGTCCAGGACATATCCGTAATGGGCAATCTTTAATGCCAGACCGACATTTTGTTCCACCAGGAGAATAGACATTCCTTCTTGGGAGAGCCGGCCGATGATGCCGAACAGCTCTTCCACAAGGAGCGGAGCAAGTCCGAGAGACGGTTCGTCAATCATCAACAGTTTTGGGGCCGACATCAAGGCCCGGCCTATGGCCAGCATCTGCTGCTCGCCGCCGCTCAGTGTTTCGGATTTCTGGCCGAACCGTTCTTTCAGCCTGGGGAACAAGGTAAGAACACGATCGAGGTCTCGTTTGACCGCCACGGCCTCATTTCTCGTGAAGGCCCCCATGCTCAAGGTTTCCTTGACGGTTAAGTCCGGGAAGAGCTCTCTTCCCTCCGGGACATGAGCAAGCCCCAAGGCGACTATCTTGTCCGGTCGCTTTCCAATGATGTTCACACCCTGAAAAACGATCTCCCCGTAATCCGGTTGAATCAAGTTGGAGATGGAACGGAGGACGGTCGTCTTCCCGGCTCCGTTGGCTCCCAATAGGACCACGACGCTTTCGGCGGGCACTTGAAGGGTAACTCCGTGAAGCACCTGCAGCTCGCCGTAGTATGTCTCTATGCCCCTAACCTCCAGCATCATCATAGCTCTTCCCCAAGAACGCCTCCTGGACTTGCTTGTCTCTCTTTATCCGGTCGGGGGGGCCTTCCGACAGCTTCATGCCGAAGTTCAGAACCAGCACCCTGTCCGAGATTCCCATGACCAGGCTCATGTCGTGCTCCACCAGGATAATGGCCGTTCCATACTCCGCCCGGATCCACTTGATAACCTTGCCGAGTTCTCTGGTCTCCTGTTCGTTCATCCCTGAAGAGGGCTCGTCCAGGAGCATCAGAACGGGCCTCGAAACCAGGGCTCTTGCCAGCTCCACCATGCGCCTGGTCACGAACGGAAGAGAGCCGGCCGGGGAATCCCGGCAAAATCGTATGCCCAGCGAACTCATTACGCCGAGGGCCTCGGCCTCAGCCCGCTCTTCCATTCTGCGGTTCTTCCCAAAATGGATCGCGGACGAGAAGAGACCGGTATGAATCTTCAGATGAAGGCCCATGAGGATGTTGTCCAGGGCCGTCTTGAAGGGGAGAAGCTCAAGGTTCTGAAACGTCCTGGTGATGCCCAGGGTCGCCCGCTTGTGTACGGCCATGCGGGTCAACTCCTTTCCCTCCAAGCGGATACTTCCCCCTTGCACGTCTACGAACCCGTTGACGGCATTGAACAGCGTGCTCTTGCCCGCACCGTTTGGACCGACGACGGCGAGGATCTCTCCTCGTCCGACGGATAACGAAACTCCGGTCAAGGCCTTCAAACCGCCAAAACTTACCGAAAGATTATCTATCTCAAGAAAACTCATGTCGGTTGCTCACTCCATGGCCGAGCTGTATTTGATCTCTCTCCTCTTGAAGATACGGGCCTTTTTCTTGTTGAAGGGAAACCGCTTCATGTAGTATTTGATGCGCAGCCAACGACCATACATTCCCGACGGCTCGAAGATCATGAACCCGAGCATGACCAGAGCATATATGACCATATGGAGTTCCTGCTCCTGCCGGAGAAACTCGGGCAGATAGTCCTTGACAATCCGTATTCCCTCAGGGAGCAACGAGATGAAAACCGCTCCCATAATAGAGCCTGCCACGCTCCCCATTCCCCCGACAACGACCATGACGATGTACTGAATCGAGTGCATGAGCGTGAAGTTGTCCGGACCGATCATGCCGAGGTAATGAGCGAGCAATGAACCGGCGACCCCTGCATAGAAAGAGCTGAGAACGAACGCCAGTATCTTGTATTGGGTCAAAGAGACGCCAAAGGCCTCGGCCGCCGGCTCGGAATCACGGATGGCGAAGAAGGCTCGTCCAATACGCGAATGGTCGCCGACGGCCTTGGCCGCAAGACAAAGCAGGATGACCAAAGGGAAGAGCAGATAGAAGAACTGCCGATCCGTGGAAATCTTGTACCCGAACACCACAATGTTTGGGACAAACATTCCGCCCACGCCACCGGTGAGATCGGACAGAGCCACGATCGCCTCCCCAACGATGAATGAGAAGGCCATGGTGGCAATAGCCAGGTAGAGCCCTTTCAGGCGCAGGGCCGGGATGGCCGTGATGAGCCCGGCAACGGACGTTATCACCCCTGCGAGGGGCATGGCAATGAGGAAGCTCAGGTGCAACCTGGTGACCAGGAGTGCCGACGCGTAAGCGCCGCACGCTACGAACGCGGCATGCCCCAAAGAGACCTGCCCCGTGTATCCGGTGAGAATGTTTAGTCCCACGGCTATGATGATGTAAATTCCCACCAGATTACACAAATAGGTGGAGTAGCTTCCCAGAAACAGAGGCAGAACGAAAATCACGGGCAGGACCAAGATGAAAAAAATCCAGTCCGATCGCTTCTCCCTATCCTCTCTCAAGTATAATTTAGAGTTTCCGCTTTTTATGCTCACCGAAAATCCCCTCCGGCCTGATGGTTAGCACGAGGACAAGGACGATCCAGGGAAAGATTCTCTTGACGCTGAGCGGCAGGAACAACCCGGAGAGGTTTTCCGAGATCCCCAGGATGAGACCGCCGACGATGGCGCCGGGAAGGCTCTCAAAACCTCCAAGAATTGCAGCGGGGATCGCCAACAGTCCGAGATTCCCCATATCGATTTTCAGGAACGTCAAGGGCGCTATCAGCATACCGGCTATGGCCCCCACACCGGCACTCAGAAACCAGCTTATGGAGAATACTCGTTCCACGCTTACACCGGACAGCACGGAACCGATTTGATTCCGGGCCACGGCCCTAAGAGCCGTACCCAGCTTCGTGAACCGAAAGAAGAGAGAAAAGACGAGGACGATGAGAAAAGCCGCAGCCGTGATGAACACATGCGCGGAAGAGAAGTTTATGTCCGCGACGGAAAGAGTTTGTTCACCCAGCGGCATGGGGAAATGCAGTTCATTCGCGCCCCATATCATGGTGGCCGTGCTTCTGAGCAGTATGGATATGGCAAGGGTTGCAATGACAACGGTAAAAAGAGGAGACCCCAGAAGCGGCCTCAGGGTGAAGCGTTCCAGGAGAAAACCAAGAATTCCCGTGGCTATCGTCGAGATCGCCATTGCCGTGAAGAAGCCCAGATGAGCCTGCGTAATGAGTGTGTAACAAACGTATGCACCGATCATCATCAGATCGCCCTGGGCGAAATTTATGACCTTGGTTGCTTTGTAGATCACGACGAAGCCTACGGCAATCAGCGCATAAATGCTTCCCAAAGCGATGCCGCTCACGACTTGCTGAAGAATCATGAAATGGGCTCCTGAACGAGGCTCGTCCCTTAAGTCCCGACCTTGGCGCCCCCGGCCCGGCGAGCTGCGGCGCCGAGACGCCTATTATTTCCTATCCATTTTTTCCGTTACGTTGACCCGTTTGTCGAACATAAGCTCCCACTTGTTGTCCTTGGCCTTGACCACGAAAAATCCCTCGGAGCCCTCATGATCTTCGGGACCGTACGACACGGGGCCGGAGAGCCCGTTGTCATAGTTCTTCCAGGTCTCCAGCTTGTCGATCAGGGCTTCTCTGGTGAGGTCTTTGCCTACCTGTTTGAGAGCGTCGCAGAACATCTCCGTGACACAGTAGGCCATGAGGGAATAGTTACCCGGCGGCATCTTGCTGTACTTTGCCATATGCTCCCGCCATTTCTTAACGGGTTCCGCGTCCGAATCGACGGGAAGCATATACGTTGCTCCAATCAACCCGTTGGTAACCGCCGGATCCTTGGCCAGCTTGAACATCATCGGGTCCGTGCTTTGGGGGTCCTGCAAACAGGTAGGGTTGTAATTCTGGCGACGGCATTCCTTGAGGAACGCCACCGTCGTTGGAATGTGGGTGGCTATTATTATGGTATCGACTCCACTGGTCTTGAGCTTGGCCACAACACCGGAGTAATCGACGTCGGTCATTTTCACCCCGACGTTGCCCAGCGTTTCCATGTTGTACTTCTTCAATCGCTCGATGACCGCGTCCCGGACGTTATGTCCGGCCTCCTGATCCGCGTAGAATACGGCGATTTTCTTTGCATTGAGTTTCTTAACCGCAAGATCGGTAAGCCCCACGCAAATGCGGTCGAACTGTGTATAGTACCCGAAGATATACCTTCTTACCGGATGTACGATGGCAAGGGTGGCAGTGGAAGGCCATAGATAGGGAATCTTTCTTTTTTGCGCAATGGGCATGGCCACTTTGGTGGTGGGACCTCCCAGGGCTTCAATGATTGCGAATATCTCATCTCGGTCCATAAGCTTCTTGACCGCAGCCACAGCTCTGGTAGGTTTGTACCCGTCGTCCTCGGCAATGAGTTCGATCTTGCGGCCGTGAATCCCGCCCTGTTCCTCGTTCACGAATTGGAAATAGACCTTCATGCCTTCCAGGAGACCCTTTCCTGCAAATGCGGCCGGACCCGTCAAGGCCATATGAGTTCCCACAAGGATCTTGTCCTTGGAAACACCGACTTCGGCTCCCGCAGCCAAACTTGAAAGGACTAAGATAAGAATTAGGGCAAAGGAAGCCGTCGTCTTCATCAAAACCTTCATGGTGTTTCTCCTCTCCGTTGTGTTGATGCTGCTTGGGTCGGGATTTCCCGTCTCGACCAGCGGTTTTCACGTTCCTGTGAACAGAGGTTTGCGTCCCTCCCTGAAAGCCCTTATTCCTTCCTGAACATCCCTTGTACCGGCCAGGAAATTCTGGCCCAGGACCTCTTGATCGAGCGCTGTTTCGAGGTTAAGCCCAAGACTCCTGTACACGGTCCATTTGACCACTCTCAAGGCCTCAAGCGGCCCTTTTGCGAGACGGTCGGCCAAAGCCTTGACCGTTTCTTCCAAGGCATCTTTGGGAACGACCTGATTAATCAGCCCAATCCTCAAGGCTTCCCGAGCATCAATGAGATCTCCGGTGAACAGTAATTCCAGCGCCTTGGCCGTGCCCACCAGGCGAGGCAGAAGATATGTCCCCCCCATGTCGGGCATGAGGCCGACCCGGGTGAAGAAGACGCCGAAGCGGGAATCCTCGGAGGCTATACGAATGTCGCAGCCCAATGCCAGGTCGAGCCCGGCTCCGCCGGCCACCCCGTGCACTGCGGCAATGACCGGTTGGGGCAGCCTGCGCATGCCCAGGGTAATCCCCTGGGCCTCTCTTATGAACTTCTCTCTGTCCCTCGCGCTGTCGGCCCGAAAGAAAGGATGCCCTTCCAGATCTCCCCCCGCGCAGAAACTCTTGCCTGCACCCTTGAGAACAAGCACCTTCACGCTTCCATCGGTCTCACAATCCATTATCTTCTGTTTGATTTCGCTGATGAGACCATCATTCAAGGCGTTATGCTTTTCCGGCCGATTGAGTGTCAGGATTCCCACACCGGCTTGATTTTCCCATGTCACATGTTTATTCATTCGCACCTCCGGAAGACTGCATCGGGAATTGCGATCAAGAATGACCGGTATATGCCGATTGCCAATAATCTCGTCTGAAATTCGGTGTTGTCCGTCGTTCCCCGGGCAAAATCCCCCAGCCCCCCATTGCCAAAGGGGGATGCAGGGGGATTTTTCTTTTCAAAGCCTGGGGACTAGACTCGAAATATCGGTCATTTTTTTCGACACTTGCTGTAATGTTTTCACGAGATCAAGAGGTCCCGCTCCGCCTGAGTTACCCATCCGCAACCACCTCCGGGAAGATGCGCTACAGCCCTATTTCCCGGGCGACGACTTCTCGATGATAAGTAGCGTCTCCGAACAGAAATTCAGCGCACTTGGCCCTTCTATAGTACAGTTGGTGGTCCGACTCCTCCATGAAACCCACACCGCCCATTACCTGGTGCCCCAGCGCAATCAGTTTGCTGCAGGAGTCGCCGACCCATGCTTTTGCACATGGCCGCTTCCTTTTCCCACGGCTTCTCCCGGCCGATCAGCCAACATGTGCGGTAGGTTACGAGCACTGACGTTTCCAGGTAGGTTTTCATATCGGCACAGTGATGCTGAATGGCTTGAAAACTGCCGATGGGACGGTTGAACTGCTCGCGCTTCTTGGCATACTCCACCGTCATTTCCAGCACTTTTTCAGAACCACCCACCATTTCCGCACACTTTGCAACCGCGGATTTCTGAAACACACCGGCCAGGATTCTCCACCCTTCATTCAGGTCGCCGACCAGATTCTCGGCAGGAACACGAACCCGGTCCATGACGACTTCACATTGTTTCTCTCCGGATGAGGTATCGATACCATTGATGCTCAAGCCGGAAGCATTACCGTCGACAATGAAAAGGCTGATCCCGCCGTCTCCATCGTCACCCGCTTCTCCCGTTCCGGCTGCAATGAGGATGAGATCGGCCACGTGGGCATAGGGAACGAATATCTTCGTTCCGGTTATTTCATAGTGATCATCTTCCCGAACGGCTCGGGTCACGGTACCGACGCAGGACGTTGCCGTGTTTTCTTCCTTCCACCCGCACGTAAGGATCTTCTCTCCACTCGCAATCTCCGGTAGGATCTCCCTCTTCTGAGCCTCAGTGCCGCCTTCCAAAAGAATCAGGGTACCGACAACGGAAGACGTGAAAAAGGGTCCGGAAAAAGCGGCACGGCCCATTTCTTCAAGCACCAGCGCCATGTCCAACAAATCCATTCCGGCTCCGTCATACGCCTCGGGAATCAACAAGCCCATCCAGCCCAGTTGAGCCATTTTTTCCCATATCTCCAGGCCGTATCCTTTTTCGTCCGCCTCCATCCGGCGCACCATTGTGCCGTCCACTTCCCTTGAGAAGAACTTCCGTCCGGACTCCTTCAACATCCTTTGTTCATCACCCAGGTCAAAGTTCATTCCGCCGTTTCCTCCTAAAGCCCTCTTGGCAGGCCCAATCCCCGCTGTGCAATAATGTTTCTCTGGATTTCGGAAGTGCCTCCATAAATGCTCTCAACGATGGTCCATCGATAGAGGTAGTCGACCATTCCATCAAGCACCGTCCATTTGTCTCCCTTCCGAACCTGCCCCTGCAAGCCGACTATTTCCATGGCCGTGCGGGCTATGCGCTGGGCCATTTCACTGTAAAACGTCTTCTCCATGGAGGTCTGATAATTGGGGATTCGTCCGCTGTCTAGTATGTGCGCCAACTGGAAATAGAGAAGTTTGAGCACGTCAAGCTCGATCTCGATTTGAGCCAGTTTTTGTCTGATGATGGGATCCTTTGACAAGACCCTGCCGTCCACGACCCTCCCTTTGGCGTAATCCACCAGGTTTTCGAAGAACTTCTTGTAATACCCGTAGGGAAACATCCGTTCAAAATCGAGAGCGGCCATGATGTATTTGAAGCCGGCGTTCTTTTCTCCCACCAGGTTCTCTTTTGGAATCCTTACGTCATCATAGTAGACTTCATTCGTTCTTGACCCGGCCAGTGTAATGAGAGGACGAACGGTAATGCCCTTGCTCTTCAGGTCCACAATCATAATGGAAATCCCCTTGTGCTTGGGGGCTTCCAGGTCGGTACGTACGGCAAGCCAATGGTAATCCGCCACATGCGTATGGGTATTGAATGTCTTTTGGCCGTTGACCAGAAAATAGTCTCCCTTATCTTGGGCATGCATTTTCAGATTCATGAGATCGGACCCGGCACCGGGTTCCGAATAACCCAGGGCGAATTCAATTTCCCCTTTTGCAAGAGGTAGAAGGTATTTCTGTTTATGCTCCGGGCTGCCGAATCTGAGTATGCTGGGACCCGCCATATGAGCGCCTGCGAAATGCATGGGTACCCCGGCGTAGGCCATCTCGTTTCGGATGATGTACGTAACCATTTCCGTAGATCCGAGGCCGCCGTATTCGGTGGGCCATCCGGGAGTCAGCCATCCATTGGCAGCGAACTTTCTGATGAATTTGCGCCCTTCCGGTCCTCCATAGATGTATTCAAGTTCATGGGACTCTTTGAGTAATTCGTGAGTCGCTTCCTTTTCGATGAAGCGCCGAACCTCCCTAATCACTTCTTTTTCTTCTTGTGAAAAATCGAAATCCACTTTTCCGCCCTCGCTAACGAATGGGTTTCCATGTCGGGCAAGATACTTCAACCTTGCCGGTTGCGGCTCTTCCCTCGTTCGGTCGGCGTCAAATCACGACGGAACCGAGAGCGCCGCCCGAGACATATGTTTGTAAGCGCCAAGAGCCGTTTCATTTATTGGCTCTTAGTGATTCGTGGTATTCTGCCAATTTCGACAGGGCTATGAGTCCCCGGGAAAGACCCCGATAGCACGGGACCCCACCCTGTAGCAGGGCTTGTCCAAGGATGGCGGACCATTGATGTGTCTCCGGATTATCTGCATATTGTCTCCAGGAGACAACAAGCGGCTTACCTTTGCAATAGGTTCGCGCCTTGGTTGCGATATAGCCGGCGATGCGCTTCAAGTCGGACTCATCATGCCCGCTGAATTCGTGTAGCCAATCCAGGTGGAGGGATATGACAAACATATCTGCGTGTGATTCTTCGGACACAAGTTCTATGGTATGTCCCAGAATGTCCAAATCGGAAAACATGGAATGGTGGTCTATCGGGTTGCGGATCATGTTCCCCGCAGGCGGTATAAACCTGCGTAGTTTGGTCACCAGTTCCGGGGATAAGTCCGGAAGGTACAATCCCACCTTTGAACATTCGTCGGCCGCAGCGACACTAATTCCGCCGCCGGAACCAATAACGGCTAAGCGCCTTCCGCTGCATTCACCACAGTGAAGAAGAGCTTGCGCAACCTCCGCCATCTCTTCCAGAGAATCAACTCGAACGGCACCGCTTTGCCGGAAGAAGGCGTTCCAGATCTTGTCGCTGCCGGCGAGAGATCCCGTGTGAGAGGCTGCAGCCCTCGCGCCGGAATCGGTCAAACCGGCTTTCAGTACGATAACCGGCTTTGTTCGGTTAATCGCCGTGATCAATCTGAGCAGTTTGCGACCGTCCTTTATTCCCTCCAGATACATGCCGACGATACGCGTGTCATCGTCCTGAGCCAGGTATTCCAGGAAGTCCGTGCCGTCCAGAGTTAAGGCATTCCCGTAACTGATCACCTTGCTGACGTTAATGCCGAAGCTATTGTGAGCGTGTTTCGTAAAATCCTGTGCATGCCCGCCGCTTTGGGAGACAAAAGCCATCGGACCGCTTTCTTCGGAAGCCCCCGGCCACGTCACGATATTTGACGCCGGCACATAGAGGCCCATGCAATTAGGACCAATTACGTGGAGGCGTCCTTCCTGCGCAATTGTTTCAATCTCCTTATGCAGGCCCACCCCTACCTCCTCCGCCGTCTCCCGGAAGCCGGCTGAAAAGATGTGGATATTTTTGTTTTCGGTTGCGACACATTCTCTTAGTGCCTGGGGTACCAATGGCGCCGGCACGGAAATGATGACCAGATCCACACGTTCGGGAAGGGAGCGAAGGTCGGGATAGGCCCGGTAGCCGCTTATCTCGGTGACATTGGGATTGATGGGATACAGATTTCCCGAGAAACCGAAATTCGCGATACAATCAAATATGCTCAGGTTAAGTTTACCTTGCGATCTTTTCGCACCAATGACCGCGATGGATTTGGGGTGCGTCATCACATCCAGCGCGGCATTGATGGTGCCGACTCTCTCTTTGGCCTCCGCCTCTGTTTCGCTCGGAGCACCGTCGGTAACCGCGGAGTCATCCTCGTTTATCACAACCAAAGCGTCTACTGCGGTTACCCGGCCGTCGCGCATGACTATCAGCGGATTGATGTCCACTTCCGCTATTTCAGGATGTTCCATTCCCAACTGCGACAACCCCATGAGGGTCCGGATGAATTGCTCCCGATCCGCCGCGGCTTCACCCCGAAAATCGGTTAGCAGCTTTCGGGATGAAAGCTCCTCCATCATTCCCGTAGCCTGCCTTTTGGTTACCGGTGCAATTCGAAAGACCACATCCGCAATTGCCTCGGTGAAGATTCCCCCCAATCCAAACATGACCACCGGGCCGAACTGCACATCCCTAAACAGGCCTGCAACGAACTCGCGTTTACCTTCAACCATCGGCTGAATCAAACACTTCTCCCAATCGGCTCCCGCGGATTCTCTCACTTGACGATAAGCTTGCCTCACCTCTTCATCGGACCGCAAATTCACCTTCACAAGTTCGCGCTCGGTCTTGTGGGCGAGATTTGTTCCCATACCCTTCAACACGAGAGGAAAGCCTATTGTACCGGCCTGTTCCAGGGCATCATTCTCGTCGGCAACAATCGACTCCCTGACGACGGGCACACCGTAGAAACTCAGTAAGATCTTGGCTTCCGCTTCCGTTAGATTTGACCTGCCCTGTTCTCGGGCCTTGTGGATGATCTCATACGGTTCCATTTTCAAGTAAGCCTCCCGGGATATGACCCTCCGGACTACCGCAACGTGCTTGAACCTCACATTCAGTGCTTATCGGGCCTGAAGACACCGGCACGAAATCCCATGGTCGTGGGCAAATTTTCAGCTTGACTCCTCAGGTTTGAAGCCGGAAAATGGATCCCGCGGGACACCAAGACACATGGATTCACGGGGCGTTATTTACGGCACCGCCCCTCTCTTTTCCCTGTTATTCAGCTTGGCGCCTTTGTGTCTTGGTGGTTCATTCTTTCTTCTCCACTGAGAACGCCTACGATTCCGGGATATCGAGTACGATCAGTACGGTCATCATCCGGTGAAGGATTCATAGAATACATCCAGAACAGGGGATGCATCCGAGGTTGATTCCGCGAACTTTCCCTGTGTTCTCTTCAGGATTGTTCCGATATAGAATTTCGCGCTGAGTACCTTGCCGTAGTAGAATGCCGCGTTTCTGTTGTTCCGAAGTATTTGGCCGGCTTCTTCTTCGGTCTTGTTGCCTATGAAATCCAGCAATTTCGGATAGGCAACGGTTAACTGCCACAAGTGGAGCCATCCCAAAATCACGTCTCCCATAGCCTCCAGGAACGGCGCGGCTTTGGCATACAGATGAAGTCTGTTTTGCCCGTCCGCCCATTCAAGGAATTGCCCGACGGTATTCTCCAACCCGACCTTTGCCTCTTTTACGGCTTCCGCATAGATCTTCAAGCCGCTAATCTCATCGGCCCTTTGGATGGTACGATCAAACCGGCTCATAAGGTGTCTGAAATTCTCCAACCTATTGCCGATAAGTTTTCTAAACATCAGGTCCATTGATTGAATACCATTTGTTCCTTCAAAGATTGCCGTTATCTTGCAATCCCTTGCCGGCCGTTCAAACGGATAGTCGGAACAGTAACCGTAGCCTCCGGCACATTGGATGGCCATTCCGGTGACTTCCCAGGCGTTGCCGGTGAGGTAAGCCTTGACGATTGGGATCATCAGGTCCACGAGGCCCCGCCAGTGTTCAGCGACCTCGCCCCGGGCAACACCGGCTCGGTCAATGCAATAACTGGTGAAATAGGCCAGTGCCCGGCCGCCTTCCACATGAGCCTTCATGGTCAGGAGCATCCTCTTCACGTCCGGGTGGTTGATAATGGCAACGGGTCCTGTCTTGTCACCTTTCGAGGGATAGACGGAAACGCCCTGAATTCGCTTGGAAGCATAATCCACGGCGTGCAGGAAAGCGGCGGATGAAAAGGATAGTCCCTCGAGCCCTACCAGCAGACGCTGCTCATTCATCATAACGAACATCTCTTCGATGCCCTTGCCCCGCTCTCCCAACAGATAACCGGTACATAGGCCGCGGTCGCCGTAGACCATGGTGCAGGTGGCCAAACCGTGAAGACCCATTTTGTGCTCGATCCCCGTGCAGACCACGTCATTTCGCTCGATGATGGTACCGCCTGCGTCCGCCAAATGCTTGGGGACAATGAACAGGGATAGGCCTTTGGTACCGGGAGGATCCCCAACCACTCTTGCGAGAACCATATGAATGATGTTCTCGGTCAGGTCATGCTCACCCGCGGTGATGAAGATCTTTGTTCCCGAGATCGAATAGGTTCCGTCGTCATTCGGCTTTGCCGAGGTCCGAATGGCCCCGACATCGCTTCCCGCATCCGGCTCCGTAAGACACATGGAGCCCATCCATTCGCCGGAGAAAAGCCTGGTCATGTACAACGTTTTTTGTTCGTCGGTGCCGTATTTCTCTATGACTTTTGCACCTGCATGACTCAATTGCGCCGCGCCGTACAGGCAAAAGCTTCCCGCGTAGAAAAGTTCCGACACGGCCGTCCCGACCGTCAAGGGGAGTCCGGAGCCTCCGACTTCGGGGCTGTCGCACATGGCCAACCATCCGGCTTCTTTGAATTGCTCGTACGGTTTATGAAGACATTCCGGAAACGTGACCGTCTGCGTCTCGGGATCGTAAACACACCCATTTCGATCTGCTTCCACATTCGTTGGATACAATTCGGACTTGGCGAATTTGTGCGCTTCGGCCAGTACCATATGAATTTCCGACTGAGAATGTTCGGCAAATTTGGAGAACCCGCACAAGCCTTCAATTTCCAGCATCTCGTCCAGAACAAAAAGCTGATCTCTTTCGTCTACCAATAGTGTCGTCACTCACTCTTCTCCTCAAGCAGAATCTCTCTCCGGCCGGTCCATATGTTATGAATCCTAGGCGTAGAGCGCTTCAAGTCGATCTTTGAATCTCTCCGTGACTATCTTTCTCTTCACCTTTTGGGTGGCGGTCACTTCCTGCTTGTCCTGATCGAAATTTTCCTCCAGGATTATGAATTTCTTTATGGTCTCAAACCGTGCAAGATCTTTGTTCTTGATGCTCACTTCCCGCTCAACGAGCGATCTGATTTCAGGCAATTGGGTCAGCTCTTTGGTATCTTTGAAGATAATGTTACCTTCCCTGGCGAACTTGACGATTTCTTCCT
Source organism: Desulfomonilaceae bacterium (assembly GCA_963675835.2). Classification (GTDB taxonomy): domain Bacteria; phylum Desulfobacterota; class Desulfomonilia; order Desulfomonilales; family Desulfomonilaceae; genus JAVHLK01. The sequence continues at coordinate 1,013,528 of CAXXIU010000021.1, read as the reverse complement.
CATCGAGCGTAAAAAGCGCAGTCAAGTACTTCTTCTTGTCTCCATAGACCATGCATTGATCGATGTACTGGCTGGTTTTCATGATATTCTCGATATTTCCGGGAGCCACGTTTTTCCCGCCCGCGGTAATGAATATGTCCTTTTTCCGGTCGGTAACGAACAGATACCCTTCGTGGTCAAATTCGCCCACGTCTCCCGTGTGGAGCCAACCTCCTTCAAACAGCTCAGTGGTCGCCTCCGGATTCTTGTAATAGCCCCTGCAATTCCCGGGGGACAGGATCAAGATTTCACCGTCCTCGGCAATCTTGGCTTCTACGCCCGGAAGGGGTTTCCCACAAGCTCCCACCCGAAACGCGTCCGGTTTCCCGTCGGTCACCGAAAAGGTCGTCTCCGTCATGCCGTACGTCTCCAGAATCGGAGTTCCGATAATGCGAAAAAATTCCACTATCTCCTTCGCCAGCGGGGCTCCGCCCGACCAGACCCTCGTAAGTCTTCCCCCGAGTTCGTCGCGGATGTTATGGAAAACCAGGGTCAATGCCGCCCAGTCCAAGACGCGGAGAAACACCGGCACGGGTTCCTTACCATCCCTGCGCTCCAGGGCTTTTCGTCTTACGTCGATAGCGAGCCGATAACATTTCTGTTGAAACCAGGTACCGTCACTCAGTCTCGACAGAACAGAGTTGTAGATCTTTTCGTACTGCCGTGGCGTGGAGGTAAAGGTAGTGGGCCTGTGCTCCCAAATATTATAGGGTGCATCGAGCCAGCCCTCGGCAATAATGCTCTTGTGATTGGTGAACAGGCGGCTGAACTGAGACACCACCTGTCCTCCGATATGCGGCATGGGCAGAAAATCCACCGACACGTCATCCTCGTTCATCCCACGGTAGGTCCTCATGAAATGCCCTGCCGACAGAGCATTGGCGTGGGTGATCATGGCAGCCTTGGGGGGACCGGTAGTTCCGGATGTGTACACAAACGTCACCACATCGTCCGGCTTGGCCTCGAAGAGTTCCTTTTCAAACCAATCGGGCCGTGCGGCGATCCACTCACGACCCTGCTTGAGGAAATCCTCCATGCCCACGCATTGCGGATGGCCTGCCTCATCAAATCTCCCTTTTACGAGCAACTTTTCCAGCAACGGCAAGTTCTCCCAGACCTCGAAAATCTTGTCCACCTGTTGCTGGTCCTCGCAAAAGCATATCCTCGAATCGCTATGCTGAAGAATATATTCACACTGGTTGGGAGGATCCGTGTGGTATACGCCGCAAGTCACGGCGCCGATACAGACCAGCGCCATATTGAGATAGTACCACTCGTAGTTGATGTCGCTCAGAATGGCTACTTTGTCGCCGCGGCCGATCCCCAATGCTTTGAAGCCCGCAGCCGCAGTTTCTACCATCCGAGAGTATTCCCTCCAGGTCACGTCGATCCAGTTGCCGCCTTGCTTGTAAACAAGGACGATGCGCTCCGCCTCTTCAGTTGTGCGATAATGAAATAATTTCGTCAGCGTATCGTAATTGTCGCCATTCAGCCCGGCAACCTTCCCGAGAACAAACTCGCCGGCCATAACGTCCTCCTATTGCTCTTCGGTCCCCAGATAAGCAGCAATGACCTTTTCGTCATTTGCTATCTGGTCCGGGTATCCGGTCGCGAGGACTACACCGCTGTCCAATACCGTTATTCTGTCGGCTATATCCATCACGAGATTCATATCGTGCTCCACGAGCAGTACGGTAATTCCGAGGTCCTCACGAATATCCTTGATAATCTTAGCGATTTCGCTCTTCTCTCGTTCGTGGAGCCCTGCGGCCGGCTCATCCATGAGAAGAAGAGACGGCTCCGATAACAGGGCTCTCGCCATCTCCAGAAGTTTTCGGAATCCATATGGAAGCCCCGAAGCAATCTTCTCCTCTGCACTGGCGATCCCCAGGAATGCCAACATGTCCAAGGCTTTTTGCTTTGCCTTTCTCTCTTCGGCAGCCCTCTTTCCCAACAGCAACGAGCAAAGGATACTCGTGTTCATGTTTCGATGGGCCCCGGTCAAAATATTCTCCAGAGCCGTCATGGCGGGAAATATCTCCAAGTTCTGAAATGTGCGGGCAATCCCCAGTTCGGCTACCTTGTGCGGGGGGAGAGGGGTAATGTCCCGACCCTTGAAACCGATTCGGCCTCCCGAGGGCTTATAGAACTTGTTGATGCAGTTAAACACGGTGGTTTTGCCCGCACCATTGGGCCCGATGATCGCATGTATCTCGCCCTGTCGGACTTCAATGTCCAAATTCGATACGGCTATCAGACCATCGAACTTCATGGTCAGTTGTTCGATTCTTAAGAAATCCATTGTGTTCACATCCTCCGTCATCGCCAGCGTCTCCAAACCCGCTCACCCTTCTGCTTTCTTGGGCTGAGCGGAAACCGCTCCAGATATGCCTTGATTTTGAGCCACCTGGCATACAGCCCGTCAGGTTCGAAAATGAGGAAGACGATGACGATGAGCCCATAAACGAATTGCTGCAGATCAGCGATATCCAGCCAACCGGGCAGAAATCTAATGAATAGCCGGATACCCTCGGGCAAGAGCGTAACCAGGATCGCACCCAGCACAGCTCCCCATACATGTCCCATTCCGCCGACCACAAGCATGAAGACGTATTCAATGGACAACATCACGGTAAAACTGGTGGGTGCAATCACCGTGATGAAATGGGCATATAGACTGCCGGCTATCCCCGCGTAGAATGCAGAAATGACAAAGGCTAGAACCTTGTATTTCACCAGGCCGATGCCGAGGGACTGGGCCGCCTCCTCGCTGTCCCTCACCGCCATCAAAGCGCGGCCCAACTTGGACTGGGAAAGATTATAGGCAATAAACGAGAGCAGAATGACAAGCGTGTAGACGAGGTAGTAGTATTTGTGGCCCGTGTCGAGCGCGTACCCGAAGAAACTGACCTGCGGTACAACTATGCCTGCAGTTCCGTTGGTGAGAGATTCCCAGTATACAAGTACTTCGTTAACAATGAACGCATACCCTAACGTTGCGATGGCCAGATAGAGTTTCTTGAGCCGCAATGAGGGGCCGGCGACTATCAGTCCCAACACGGCCGCGGCAACACCCGAAAGGGGCAAGGCGAGCCAGAAGCTCACGCCGGCCTTTGACGTTAATATGGCCGAGGTATACGCGCCCACTGCGACAAATGCGGCATGCCCGAGTGAGACCTGCCCGGTGAACCCCATCAAAATATTCAAGCCGTGGGCTACGATGATGGCGACACCCGTCATGACCGCTATGTGCATCATATAACTGCTGGAAATGAACGGAAGGATTGCCGTGAAGGCCAAGAGAATCGCCAGCCATACCTTGTTCATCTCAAGTTTTTCGTCTTGCCGCCGCTTTCTGTGTTGTCCGGAATCCCACATAGGTCTAAACCTTCTTTTCTTCATAGGTCCCAAAAAAACCTTCGGGCCGAATCATGAGGACCAGAATCAAAACTATCCAGGCAAATACGTTCTTGATACCCTCGGGAAGATACCCTCCGGCAATGTTTTCACAGACTCCCATCATAAGACCGCCTACGATTGCACCCGGGATGCTGCCGAATCCACCCAGGACTGCTGCAGGAAAGGCATTCAGACCGATCCATCCCAGATCGGGATTGAGAAAAGTGAGCGGAGCGATCAGCATTCCGCCCAAAGCGCCCACAAAGCCACTGATCACCCAGGTCATGGAGAATATGCGGCGCACCCTGATGCCCATCAAAAAGGAGGCCAGATGGTGCATCGATACCGCCCTCATGGCCGTCCCGGCACGGGTATACTGAAAAAAGACGGAGAGAAAAGCAACAATTGCTATGGTGGAGAAGAAAATGGCCAGATGGAAGGGTGAGACCGGTACGCCGGGCAACACCTGAATAGGCGTTATGGATAGAATCTCCGGAACGGCCTTGGCTTGATGTCCCCAGATCACTCCCGCTATCGCGCGCAGGCAGATACCTACGCCCATGGTTACGAGCACCGTAGCGAAGAGCGGTCTACCTATCATCGGGCGCAATATGCCCCGCTCCAAAATGAACCCCAAGGCGGCCCCAAACATCAAGGTTATCAAGATGGTGGAGAAAACCGATATGGAACCGTTTATCAGCAAGGAATAATTGATGAATGCGCAGAACATCATCATATCGCCCTGAGCAAAGTTCAGCACCTCCGTGGCCTTGTAAATAATAATGAAGCCGAGGGCCACCAACGCATACACACTACCGAGCGCGAGCCCACTGACAATCTGCTGCATCAACATCGATAAATCCTCCTACCAAGAAAACGACCGCATCGGTAATCCAAAACTAGGACATCCTGCCCCGCCACCGGTCTTTGCGGGAAACATATCTTCCCTTTCCTTCACCCAGATAAAACTGTCGTACATCCTGATCGGCCAATATCTTTTCAGGCAAGCCGGAAAGCCGCATTCTGCCTGTCTCCATCACATAGACGTACGTGGCAATCTTCATGGACATGGACATGTTCTGCTCTATCAAGAGGACCGGGATTCCATTTCCATGAATCTCTTTGGTGATCCTGAAGATCTCTCGTATAAGCAGCGGGGAAAGGCCCAGTGAAGGCTCGTCCAGCATGAGGAGCTTCGGCTTTGCCATAAGGCCTCTCCCGATGGCCAGCATCTGCTGTTCTCCTCCACTCAGGAGACCGGCCTTCTGTTTGCTGCGATCTTTCAGTCTCGGGAAGACCGAGTAGACCAGGTCGAGTTGCTCCTTGATTTTCCTCTTGTCGGAAAGCGGCACGGAGCCCAGATTCAGGTTTTCTTGGACGGTCATGGCGGAAAATATCCAGCGTCCTTCAGGAACCATGGAAATTCCGAGCCTCGTAATTTGGTCCGGATCCTTTTCTTCAATTCTCTGCCCCATGAACTCTATGATTCCGTGTGCGGCCTGGTTAATTCCCATGATCGTCTTGAGCAAAGTTGACTTGCCCGCTCCGTTTGCTCCGATCACGGCAACCAGTTGGCCCGAGGTCAATTCAAGGGAGACGCCAATCAGGACCTTTAATTTGCCGTAGTAGGCTTCTATTGATTCTACCTTTAACACGCCAAACTCTCTTTCACGGTTTTCGTCGGCAGAAAGCACCGGGGCTGCGGGGATCATTGTCAATTCCGCCCCGGAGTTTCGATTCGAGTATTCCGGGCACCACCGGCCGAAGAGCGTAACATTTCCGTCGCAAGGCATCCCGTCTCGAGCATAAGACGGGATGCCCGATGGACAATTACTTCGCGGTCATCCACTCGTTACTTATGGCCACGTAGGTTGGACCCTGAACCTTCACCAGCAAACAACTCTTCGGTGCGGCATGACTTTTGGAGGTATATGTTATCGGGGCATAGACCCCGGTCTTGAAATCTCTCAGTGTCTCAAGCGACTTGATCAAGCCTTCCCTGGACAGGTCGTTTGCGGCCTCTGCCCGTTTGAGTCCCTCAACAAACACCTTTGCTCTGCCATATCCCCACATGCTGTTGGCATCGTTCACATCGGCCTCAGGCTGGTACTTCTTCATGGCGGCCCGATACTCAACGGCTGCGGGGGTATCTCCGTCCGGAGGGTAGTTGATCATGACACCCCGGACATCTCCCGCAAACTTTATGGCGGGGCCTGACAACTGAATGAACTGTCGAGAAAGAAGCCCCGACATGACCATCCATCTGGGCTTCCATCCCAGTTTTTGGGCCTCTTTGAGTATGGACGCTCCGTAGACCGCGACCGTATGGTTAATAACCCAATCGGGATTCAAGGATTTCAGTTTGAGCACAGGGGAGCTGAAGTCCTTTGTCCCTCTGCGAAACGTTACTACTCCGGCAGGCTTGACTCCGTATTTCTTGCATTGTTCCAAGAACCCGTCTCGACCGTCAAAACCGAAAGCGTCATCCTGACATATCATTGCGATCCTTGCCTTGGGATTCTCTTTCAGGATGGCATCAACGCAAATCCTTGCCTGATCGCGTGATGCGCACATTTGGCTGAAGATGTATTTGTGAAACGGTACCGACAGCCGACTCGATTGAGCCGACATGCCGATCAGCGGGACCTTTCTTGATTCGAGGAGGGTATTCAGGGCCAGAGAGGGAGCGGTACCTACCGCACTAATCAAGCAAAATACTCCGTCCCGATCCAACAGAAGTTTCCCTGCGGAAAGGTGTTTGGCCGGGTCATACCCACCGTCCTCCGTGACCACCTTGATTTTGCGTTTAATCAATCCCTCATCGAAGGCCTTTTGAAAATAGGCGCGCGCACCCATGGTTTGAAGACTAAGATCACGGGCGACCGGCCCGGCTTTGTCCACAATCCCGCCGACAATAATGGTGTCTTTTGATATTCCCGGAGCTTCGGCAAATGCCGACGACGGGATGCAAAAAGCGGCCAGAATGAATAAAAGGAAATAAAATGCACTTCGTTTCTTCATGATGCTCTCCTTTTTCTCCCAGTTCTTCACTATGATTGCGGGCACCCTGATCCTCCGGGCCTTGGGCGCATGATGCCCGTCAAAGGGCCGATAAAGATTCTACTTCTCGCCGTAGTCGAACCATCCTCTTCCGGCTTTCCGACCAAGATGCCCCGCATCCACTTTCCGGACCAACGCGGGCCGCGGCCGAAATCGTTCACCGTAGATCTCATGGAAGATGCGACCAATCTTCAGGCTCAAGTCATTGCTGACCTGATCCATCAATGCGAAAGGTCCTATCGGATGCCCCAGCCCCAGCCGACATGCCTTGTCGATGTCTTCGGGAGATGCTATTCCTTCCTCGTACAGACGAACCGCCTCGTCATTTATGGAGCCAAGAATCCTGTTGACCACAAATCCTGCGCAGTCCGAAACCTTCACCGGCTCCTTGCCGATACCGATACAGAATTGGAAGGCTTGCTCGACGGTATCAGGCGCGGTCTCCTCTCCACTGATCACCTCGACCAATTTCATGATTGAGGCCGGAGAAAAGAAGTGAAGGCCCACAAATCGTGATTTTCTTTCAGGACTCTTCCACGTTGCGCCAAGCTTGGTAATGGGGATTGACGAAGTGTTCGATGCGACAATACATGAAGGCTTGCACACCTGCTCCAATTGCCCGTAGCTCTCAGCCTTTGTCTTGAGATCCTCAAAAATGGCCTCTATAACAAAATCGGTATCTTCAAAGCCGCCGAAGGTATCCGTCGGGGTTATTCGGGCGATCGCCGCTTCCTGCTCTTGCGTACTCGCTTTCAGACGACCCTTGTCGCACCATTTGGCAAGACCTTTTCTTGCCCTCTCCAGCCCGGCCCCGGCCAGTTCCATGTTCATCTCTTTCATCAAGACTTCATGCCCTGCCAGAGCGCTGCTGAGAGCAATGTCGCTCCCCATCATGCCGGCACCCAGGACGCCTATCTTCTTGCTTTCATTCATAGAAAACCCTCCACATGAATACGCCGGTTATGTCCCCGTTCTTTCCCATATGGTTGTCATTCCGAGGCCGCCGCCTCCGCACAAGGTAGCTAGTCCCGTCTCCACGTTTCTTCTCATCATCTCATGGAGCAAAGTGACAATAATCCGCGTGCCGGTGCTGCCGACAGGGTGCCCCAGGCCTATTCCGGAGCCGTTGACGTTGGTGATCTCTCGATCCAGCCCCAGATCCCTTTCACAGGCCACATACTGGGCTGCAAAGGCCTCGTTCAGTTCGATGAGGCGTATGTCGCCCAGCTTCATTTCCGCTCTTTTCAGCGCCTGCTCGGTAGCGGGAACCGGACCGATACCCATGATGGACGGATCAACGCCGGCAGTGCCTGCTGCTATGAATTTGGCCATCGGCTCCAGCCCAAGCTCCTTTGCCCTTTCCAGGGACATTACAAGGACGGCCGCAGCCCCGTCGTTGATCCCCGAGGAGTTCCCGGCCGTCACGGTACCATCTTCCTTGAAGGTGGGTTGAAGTCCTGCCAACTGCTCGGCGGTGAGACCGGGTCGAAAATGCTCATCCTTGTCTACGACGACCTCCTTTCTTCGTTTCGTATATTTCATCGGCACAATCTCCTCTCGAAAGAGGCCTTCCCTGGTCGCACGCTCGGCGTTGTTGTGCGAGCGCAACGCAACTTCATCCTGCGCTTCACGGGTGATCCCGTATTTCTCCGCCAGGTTTTCCGCAGTGATGCCCATAATCTCAGGTCCGCCTGCGTGAAGGCCCTCCCAAAGAGAGTCCGTCAGCTCCTGATGCCTCAATTTGGCTCCCCATCGGGCACATTTGACGTAATAGGGAGCATTGCTCATGGTTTCCACGCCGCCGGAGATACAAATGTCCGCTTCTCCAAGCCGTATTTTGCGTACTGCAAACGTAACGGCTTCCATCCCCGACACGCAAACTCGGTTGAGCGTCATTCCCGGAACGGTGACCGGCAGGCCTGCCTCAAGCAGCCCAACCCTGGCGACATTCACGTCCTCTTGCACATTGTTGCAGCATCCGAAAATGACATCGTCCACCAGCTCGGGGCTCAGCCGGGCACGATCCAACACCTCCTTGATTACCGCGGCCGCCAGATCCCTCTGCCGGAATGAAGCCAGACCGCCGCCCATCGCACCTATGGCGGTTCGAGCAGCCGAAACGATCACCACGTCTTTCATCGATACGCTCCTTAAGGGTTGTGCTCTACTTGACGTTCTTGGTTTCGCCTTTGAGAAATCGCGCAAATGCTCCCTGCATGAATTCCGTGGCGAAGATTGTCGGCATGAACCGCTCCGCATCTTGATAGTCTTGGACCGCTCTTCGGTTCAGTATGGTCTTTATGAATGTCTTGGCCATATAACTTCTCTCGGCAATCCGTTTGGCCAACTCTTCACACTTGGGCAACAACTCGTCATCCTCGAATACGTCGATCACGATGCCCAGACGACGTGCCTCTTCCGGATCGAGTTCCGCAGCCGACATACAGAGATAGGCAACCACATTCTTGCCGAGCTTTTCCAGTCCGCGGGTCACGCACCATGCAGGCAGAGCGCCGTGATTAATCTCCTTCAACGCGAACTTGGCGCTTCGGGACGCGAAAACCATGTCGCAGCACCCTGAGATTTCGAATCCGAATCCAAAGGCGGCTCCGTTTACGGCCGCAAGAATAGGGGTTTCCGCCAGCTCGATAGCCTTGAAAGGCTCGAAGCAGATCTTGATAAAATCAAACCCCGACTCCGCCTTTCCCACCTCCGCAAACTGTTCCACGTCAGCGCCCGCGGAAAACACCGGATATGGCGTTCCTTTCTTAGGGTGGGTAAAGGTCTGTCCGGTGAGAATCATGCAGCCCACGGTCTTATCCGCGTCCAATTCCCGGACGGCCGAAGCCAACTCACCGAATATTTCCGCATTTGCAGCGTTGAATTTATCCGGCCGATTGAACGTGATGATTGCGTAATTCTCTTTCTTTTCAACCTTTATGACGGTGTATGCCATGGCGTAGTCTCCATTCTTCCGTGAGGTGTGGTATCAGACTGATTCCCATTCTTCCTGCAGTATCAACGGCAGCTTGGCCGCACGTTCCTTCCCGCTCATGAAATCCAGATGACGAATGCCCTTGGGGTCGATTTTTCTGATCAACTCCAACTGCTGAACCGTCGGGCTCTCGGTGACGGGACAATCATCCGGGACTTCCACCGGAAATCCCGTGTTGTCGGTGACATCTTGAGGCTTCACTCCGCGGTGCAGGGAGACAACCTTCCATTTTCCCCGCTCCACCATTTGCATGACGCATAGGTTGGTCACGACAATCATCGGTCCGGGCCTCAGCCCTTCGGCTGTACGTTCTTCCTCCGTGAGATAGAATCTTGTGCCGGTGACATAGTTTACTTTCGGAACAAAGATCATCTTTGAGTGATTGGGAAAGTAGGCCACTGATTTGCGGTGAAGACCGAATACCACCGGGGCGCCGGCACCGCCCGGCAACCTGAGCCCTCTCGGATTCCACTCTCCGGTAGGTTTGCCGTCTTCTCCCTTGATCGGCATGGGCAGCCAGGAGATATTGATGTCTCCGTTTGCGTCCATCTGAGCGCTGGATACGGCTTCCACATCACCCGTTCCCCGGAAGTGGAGGGCCTCTATGCACTCGGTCATGGACCACAGGCCCGCGGAGTTGGTTATGCATGCCCCTTCGGACGTGTGAAAGCCCATCTCGAACGGATAGGGATCTACCCCGCTATACCCCACGACAAAAGCGTTTGGGGCATGGGTCAGTTTCGCGAGATTATATGCGGCATAGGCAAGCGGAGTGAACGATCCCAACACCACCGAGTCGTCGTCATCAATGCTCCGGGCCAGACTGACTACCATCTGATCGGCGTTGTCGAAATCCTCGGCCTTTTCAGATGTGAGTTCCTCGGGCCATTCAATTCGCCCGAAATGCTTTGCCAGGGCGCTAATCTTATCCTTGGCGATAGTACCGCCTACCTTGTTCCAGTATTCTACTTCGTCGGCGCCGATGATGTCGGGAATGTACTGTTCGGCATTCTTAGGGTGCAGGCCCTGTACATCTTGCATCATCTGGAGCAAGTGTGCCGAATAGAAAGGAATCGAGCTGCAGGGGCTCGCCCCGAACGGGCAATGGATCACGAGGTCGACATCAGTCCGGAAGAGTTTGGTAGCACTCTTGTCCGCGCGGATTTGGTCGCCGTCGACAATCTCTTCCACGGTTACGATGGTTCGCTTGGCCGCCATGGCCATGTCCATATCCGATGCAGAAGTACCGTATATCTGGACGTTACCCCGTTCATCGGCCCTTTGCGCGTGAATCACCGCCACATCCGGAACGATGGCCTGAAACGCGGTCAATTCTTTTCCCGTAAAGGGGCAACGAACAGTTTTGTACAGTTCCGGTGCTTCTTTGACGATGTCGGAGCCCTTGGGCCCCATGAATTGTGCAAACGGCAAGCCCAGTCCGGCGGCCTCAAGGCCTTTGATCATGCTGCACCCTTCGATCTCGGTCAGTCTGATCAGCCCCTTTTCAGCGATCCGACGAAAGTTCGGGGGCAGTCCGAAAAACTCGAGGCTCAGAAAGCTGAACACAAGATGATCCACACAGCCGGCTGCGAGAAGCCACTCCATTTCCCATCCGCCGACAATGGACATCACTTTCAAATTGGTTATCTTCTGTCGAATGATCTCTCGAATAACCGCCATGGGCTTGTTGCAGCTCCATCCACCGCCAAAAGCCACAAAATCACCCGACCGAATCAGTTTTCCAATATCCGAGAGTTGTCCGACTTTTGAGTTGAGTTTGACTTTCGTACCCATTATTCCGATATCTCCTTTTGTCCCAAAGGCCGTCAGTACGATTGCTCCATGAAGAGCACGAAGCCGGTCTCGTGACGGCCCATCGTCCCTTCGACCGATCTCGTCGTTCACCGGGCTTGCGGCAAATCTCCTTACGCCGAGGATGGACGGGGGGTGCTCAACCTGCAGACCATCCGCCGTCCAAGGGGATTATTGCTCCCGTCATGAAGCTCGATGCATCCGAGGCCAAATACACGACCAGCCCGACCAGTTCTTCAGCCTGTCCCCAACGGTTTACCGGCGTTTTGGACATAATCAATTGGGTTATGGCCTCATCCTTCATGGCGCCTTGGTTCATATCCGTGGCAAAATACGAAGGCGCAACTGCGTTGACGGTAATGCCGCGTGTCGCCCACTCTTGTGCCAGGCACTTGGTCATGGCGTTGATTCCCCCTTTTGAGGCGGCGTACGGGACCAGGAACGGCAGCGGATAATTGCCCATTGCCGAGGATATGTTGATCACCCTTCCGCGTTTTGCCTTGAACATGTATTGGCCGATGATCTGGGTGCAGAGGAAATACCCCTTGAGATTGACGTTCAGGATTTGATCCCACTGCTCCTCGGATGTCATTAAAAATGGACCGTTTTTTCCCTGGCCGGCATTGTTCACAAGAATGTCTATCTTGCCGAAAGCTTCCATGGTTTTGGCCGCCAGGTTTTCAATGGAAGCTTTGTCGAGCATGTCGGCGGCAATGGCCAGCGAATTGCGACCTTTTCCTTTTATCTCCTCCGCGACGGCATCCAAGGTCGATTGAGTGCGGCCGGCAACCACCACATCCGCACCCGCCTCGGCAAGACCCAGCGCAACGGCCTTTCCAAGTCCTTTGCCGCCGCCTGTTACAATCGCGACTTTTCCATCCAGTTTAAACATTTCGAGACCCATATTTCTCTCCAACATCTTAGTATCTTTCATTCTTTTCGTACCGGGCTTGAAGCGGAGCTCCTCATACGGCAACACGGTCATTCTTCAAACCTTGGCCGGATGAACGCCGTCCTTTCGCACTACTTGCCTATGAAATTCGGCTTGCGTTTCTCCAGAAAAGCTGATGTGCCTTCCTTGGCGTCCTGTGTCGCAAAGGCTTTTGAAAACTGCACCAGTTCTTTGTCGATTCCACTCGGAAGGTCATGGTCCAGTACGAGATTGACACATTGTTTAGCCCAAGCCACCATGAGCGGACTCTTTGCCGTGATCGCCTTGGCGAGCTTGGCGACCCGGGAATCCAGGTCTTCAGGCGGTACCACATTGTTTACCAGCCCCCATGTGAGGGCGTCTTGTGCGGAGATCGGCTTACCCGTAAGGATCATCTCCATGGCCTTGGCCTTGCCGACGATTCTCGGCAACCGCTGGCTTGCGCCTCCGCCGGTGATGATCCCGAGTGTGATCTCCGGTTGGGCAAAGGAAGCGCGATCCGTGCAGATGCGGAAATCACACGCAATGGCGATTTCGCTCCCCATTCCCCAAGCCATTCCATCCACCGCAGCAATGACGGGTTGAGGCAGCTTCTCAAGCAGCGTGGGACTGAAGTGCCCGTCCAAGATTTCCTTCACTTTTTGCCATCCCTGCTCATCGGCTGTTTTCGACCAAAAATTCAACATGTTGATGTCCGCGCCGGCAAGAAAATTGTCACCGGCTCCCTTGAGCACAACCACCCGGATGCGGTCGTCATTTCCTATCTCGTCCACGGCCGCTTTCAGCTCCCGGGACATCTGTTCGCTGTATGCATTGAACACCTTGGGGCGATTGAAAGTAATCGTCGCTACACCGTCCGTCGCTGCATAGAGGATCGTTTCAAACGTCATTCCGTACGTACTCCTTGGTCCTTTAGAAGTTGACACGGCTCGTCCCGAGGCCCGTCGTCAATTCAGAGGCTCTTTTTTCAGGTTTTTCCGGATGTATTCGGCCACCGTTTCACCGGGCAAGCCGGGGAGGAACACCTTGTGAATCCCCAACGATTTGAGCTTCTCAAAATCGACTTCCGGAATCACGCCGCCCATTATCACCAGGACATCGTTCATGTCGTTCTTCTTGAGTTCGGCCATCAGTTTCTCCGCCACCGTGAGATGACCGCTGGTCATTATGCTGACCCCGATAACGTCCACATCTTCCTGCACGGCTGCATTCACGATGTCGTCTACCGTGCCGAAGCGGAAATAAACAACTTCCATCCCGGCGTCCCGGAGTTCTCTGGCAATCAATTTGCTGCCGCGTCCATGCACGTCTATCTTCTTCTTTGCCAGGAGGACTTTTATTGGTTGATCCGTCATGCCTTCATCTCCTTCGTTTCCATCCTGCTGTTCGAATCGGCAATGGTGACCGCCGAACAAGATCGTCTTCCAGTCTCAATCTTCATACGAATTTCTTCCTCGGCTCCATCCACCCATCACTCGGTGACGATCCAGCCAAAAGCGTTTTTCATAACTTCCATCATCTCACCGTTGGTTGCTCCCTTTCCGGCTGCGTCCACCAAAGCAGGCATCAGATCGGTCTTGCCGTCTTTGAATTGATCACAAACGTTCTTCAACGATGAAAGCACGCTATCGATTTCCTGTTGGTTTCTCTTGCTTCTGAAGGCGCGTAACCGCTCAATGGCTTTTCTTTCTATTTCGTAGTCGATCCTGAACGGTTGGTGCTCCTCCTTCTCGTCCGTCACGTATCGATTGAGGCCTACGACGGGCATTTTTCCGCTCTTGATCTGCAACTTGGTTTCGTAGGCGGTATTATCGATATCCCGCTTTATGCTTCCGTCGGCGAGCCCATTCATGTACCCGCCGCGCTCTTCGAGACGATTGTAGATATTCCACGCTTCCTCCTCGATCCGATCGGTCAACCATTCCACGTAGTAAGAGCCCGCCAAGGGGTCTGCCACGTCCCGCAGGCCGCTTTCCCACATCATGATCTGCTGGGATCTCAGAGCGGTTCTGTGGGACAATTCAGTGGGAATACCGATAGTCTCGTCGTAGGAACAAGAGTGGATGGATTGCACCCCACCAAGTACTGCCGCCATGATTTGCATGGTAATTCTGGCCGTATTGTTCAGCGGCTGCTGAGCGGTAAGTACATTGCCGCTGGTATGTATATGCACCCTCGCGTGCATGCATTGCGCTTTGGTACAGCCCGCATCTTTGGTGATTTTTGCCCACATCTTGCGATGGGCCCTTAACTTGGCGATCTCCTCGAAGAAATTCATCTGAATTCCGATCTGGAAACCTAATCGCCCCACGAATTCGTCCGGCTCCAATCCCGCGGTTTTGCCGGCATCGATGACGGACTTACCCCACGCCAATCCGTAGGCCAGTTCCTGAACCGGCGTAGCGCCGGCTTCAGATAACCCGTACATGAAAATGTTCGTGGTATTCCAAGCCGGTGCATTCTTCGTGCAGTACTTGATGAGATCGGTCATGAGCGCATACCCGTGCCGTGGCTCCCATGATGGGATGTCCTGCACAGCCGTACGCGGATACCAGTTCATGGAATTGCCCCGCAGAGACTCGGGACTTTTGTTGCGGCGGGCAGCCGCAGCGACTATGAGAGCCAACCCGGGTAGGCAGTTCTCGCCTGTGATTAAAGAGAAATTGGTCTTCTCGAGTTCCCAGTCACGAATTATTTCGTCATAGTCTTCCACCGTGCACAGGTGTACACCGCACTGGCCCACGTTTCCCTCAGCCTCGGGATGATCCGCATCGATGCCGTACATTGTGGGAACGTCGTAAACCATGTTAAAGACCTTGTAGCCGAAGTACCCTTCCATGCCCTCAGCCACGAGGGATTCCATCTTCCCCCGGGTCTCTTCGCAGGTGCCGTAACCGAAGACCATTTGCTGCATCCAGGGCGTCAGTGCGTATCCGTCCGGATATAGTCCCCGGGTGTACGGATACACGCCGGGCATGACCGCCAGATCCAGGCCTTCTATATCTTCATGCGTATAAACTGATTTTATCGGTATTGCGGATAAGTTGTTCTTGGGTTTAATTTTGTCGGCATATTTCCGGCGTCCCTTTTCCCAAGCCTCTTTTGCTTTTTTGAATTTTTCGCTCATTTGGTCGTTGCTCACAGGAGTACCTCCTATCGGAAATGTTTATGCCATTGACTTGAGAATGCTGTACCAAGTATTCCTACACTAAGTCTCACCTTGCTCCATGCTTCTCGCTTTTTCTCTGGCTCGAATGATGAAATCGACAACCTGGCCGGATGCCTGGTACGGATCGATCTCCAATTCTTGAATTTTCTTTATCCAGCGCTCCAGGCCTTTGTCGGTTCGTGATTGGCGGAGGAATTCTTCACGGATCTGTTTTGAAAGAATGCTCAGGAACTGATTGACCCTTCGTTCTCCGGCCTTTGTCGAAAGCCGGTCGTGTTCCGCTAAGAACTTCCAATGAAGATCCATAAGGGTTACCAAATCCGCACTTCCGGTTTCCTGAACGGCGCACGTCTTAATGACCGGCACTCTCCACTCCTCCACATGCGGGCGCCCGTTACTGAGGAGATCTTCTGCAGCCATGGTAGTCGGCAGGACGCACAATTCATTCGCAGTCAGTTCCGCCTGTGGATGATCCGATTTATTCACGACCAGGATATCCGCGATTTCCATTACGCCCGCCTTCATGGCCTGCAACCAATCACCGTAACCCGGAACGAGTACCAAGACCACGGATTGGGCCAGTTTGACTATGTCGATCTCGTTTTGTCCGACACCGACCGTCTCAATGAGAATGATGTCCCTGCCGGATGCATCCAGGATGTCGACGGCACCGTTGACCGCCTCCGACAATCCGCCCGTTGCCCCTCTGGTCGCAAGTGAACGGACAAAGACGCCGGGGTCGCTGCTGAAATCGGTCATTCGAGCTCTGTCGCCAAGGATTGCACCGCCGGTAAACGGGCTGGAAGGATCCACCGCCAGGACGCCTACAGAGAGGTTCTTTTCTCGGAATTGGCGGATGAGCGCTGCGACAAGGCAGCTTTTCCCTCCGCCGGGAGGCCCGGTAATGCCAATAATGTGCGCTCGACCGCATTTGCCGTAGAGCCGTCGCATGGCTTCCGGCGCTCCCGGGTCGCGCTTTTCCAAGAGCGTGATCAGGCGTGAGACGGCTCGACTCTTTCCTTCCAGTATGTCTTCAACGAGGTTCATGCGCTGACAGCCTATGCCGGAAATCCTGTTTCGATACTTGGTTTAAATCTGACCAATTCTCTCTGACATCTTTCTTCCTGCTTCAGTCTCTTGGACCAACAATCGCCACTGCAGCCTGAAATCCGCCTGTCGGATTCCCTCCCTGGCAATGTGCCAGCCCAAGGTCCGCATTCTTCACCTGGCGTGGACCGGCCTTACCCTGAATTTGCGTGTACAGCTCATAAACCATCCTCAGGCCGCTGGCCCCTACGGGATGTCCGAAGGCCTTCAATCCGCCGTCGGTATTAACCGGCAGGCCGCCGTCCAAAGCGAAGAAGCCGGAGGCAACATCTTCTTTGGCTTTTCCGATGGGACTGAACCCCAGTGACTCATAATTTATGAGTTCCGTTATGGTGAAGCAGTCGTGCACGCTTGCAACGCTGATCTCTTTCCGGGGATCCTTGACGTTTGCCTGCTCGTAGGCCTGCTTGCAGGCAGCCACCGTTTCGTTCCAGATAGTGTAATCGCTGTTCTCGCGCTCTCTGATACGACCCGAGTACACGTCCCGGTTGCCGACGGCCAGTCCCATCCCTTTCACGAGTACGTAGTCATCTCTGAATTTCTTGGCCAAATCCGACCGTACGAGGATGGCGGCAGCGGCTCCATCGGTGGTGGGGCAGCAGTCGAAGAGTCCCAAGGGCCATGAAATGATCGGCGCCTTCAGCGCTTTTTCGATGGTGATCTCACTCCGGAAATGTGCCTTTGGGGCAAGCGTGCCGTTGTGATGGTTCTTGACGGCGATTTGTGCCAGAAGTCGCCGGCCTTCCTCGATGTCGATTCCGTATTTGTTGAAGTATCGTATGGCGGCCGAAGCGTAAGCCGCGGGGGCCTGCATATACCCGTACGCAGGGTGATATCCGTAAGGAAAGGTGAGAGAACCCGTGCCCGTGTCCTTACACTTCTCAACGCCCACTGCAAGCACGACGTCATAGGCCCCGGAGGCTATGCCGAAAATGCCGTTTCTCAGGGCTTCCAGCGCGGAAGCACAATTGTTTTCCACTCGTGTAATCGGAACGTTGTCCCACTGGAGCGCTTCGCTGAGGATTCCACCGGTGAGACCTCCAAATAAGGTCCCTATCCATGCGGCATTAATGGCTTTCAGCTCAATCCCCGCGTCGGCCGACGCCTCTTGCACGGCATCTATGAGCATGTCTGCCGTTGAATGCTCGAAGTCCTCTTTGAATTTCGTGCAACCCATGCCGACAATAGCGACTTTGTCCTTGATGCTTTCCATGTTTCACCCGCTTACCTTATTCGTCTTGCTTTCCAGCCATAGACCGGCATGTCGTTTTCACTCGGCAGCCTACGAAAGGTCATTTCAAGAGCGTCTCCAACGTTGACTTCCTCCAGTTCGGCGTCTGCGATTTGCAGACGCGTCCGGACTTCCGGAAAGTCCGCAATTGCCCAGAATGGCGATTTACCGCTGCCGTATCCCAGGTTATCGACCGTACAGCTGAAGACGACCGCGGTTTGATCCGATAGCCGCACTTCTTCATAGGCATCGGTCATGGAACAAGCCGAGCACACTCGGTGAATGGGATACTGAACATGGCCGCAGTTGCTGCATTTCATCCCGTGAAATCGAAGCAAAGATTTCTGATCCCGCCAAATTACTGTTGCCGGCGGACGGATAGGCGGCATTCTGTCGGTCCTGGGAGGCAGAATTCCCCGAAACATGGCGTACTGATTGTAGTTGCGCAGGGTCTTCCTTGAGGCCAAATGGCCTGCCATTCCTTTGCGGCCCTTTGACTCCGAAATGTCCCTCACGACTTCTAAGAGGAGCACATCGCAACCGTTCCCATAGTTGGCAAACAGGATAAGATCCCCCGGTCCGGCGTTTTCAAGGCAGGAGATCAGTTGCATTGGGCCGAACGCGGCGCCGGTGTTTCCCATGGCGGAATAATGCGGCGAGGCCACCTGCCTGGCCAAATCAAACCCTATCTTCTTTGCAACTCCCCAATACGTTCTCTCGTTGGCAGCGTTTGAAACAAAGGTGGTAATGTCCTTTACCTGCAGATCGAATTTCTTAAGGGCCTCGCCCACGGCTTTGGGAACGATGCGAGAAACTCCCTCGGTCAATACGAACCGCTCTTCCCAGAAGTGAACGTATCTGTCCTCGGATCTGCGCCAGTAGTCCGTTATCTCGTCGGCTAAGCTATAAGCTCCCATAAACCGAACCGCCGGGTCCGAATCACCGATCAGAAAAGCAGATCCACCGTCTCCGAGGGCCGCCTCGAAGGGCGTGCCGGGCCGGCCGATGCGGCAGTCGGCCACGGTCACCAGAGCCTTCCCGCAGGATCCGGCCGAAACGCTGTTCATTGCGGCCATCAAGGCTCCCGTGCCGGCCCTCAAAGACCCTGAACAATCAAGAGTGCTAATGTCCGTCCGTAGATCCGCAGCCGTTCCCACCGTTACGGCGGCCTGTTTTTCCGAGAAAGGGGAGCTCGTTGAGGCGAAGATGACGCTGTCTATTGCATTTCTCTCCGAACTTCCCATGCAATCCAACGCAGCCTCTACGGCCATGGTAAGGCTGTCCTCGTCCTCCGCAGCGACGGAACGCTCACCCTTTCCGGCTCCGACACCCCAGGCTTTGCCTATGTCTTCGAAGGTCAAACGATGAAGCGGCACATAAGCGCCGAATGACTCGATTCCGACCATTGTGATCTCCTCTATTGCCTTAGCTGCAAGCCGTCAGAAGGAATTCTCCTCCATCTCCCAGGCCGATGTGTTACCCCATCGAATAGCCGCGATTTTTCCGTCAGTGATCGGGAGTACGTTTCCGATGAAATACTTGGCGTTTTCTATCTTTCCTGCTAAATGTGCGGCCTCCGCATTTTCTCGGACCAACTCCTTCCGCTTGTCTGCGTCCTCGCACCCTTTTTCCCGACACAATGCAGTGAGCTTTCTTTCCGCAACAATGGCGCTCCATAACAGGAAATAGGACACTACCACGTCACCCGCGGCGTCCAAGAAGGGGGTGGCGTTGAGAAAGGGGTAAAAGTTCCCTGCAGTTACCGACTGATCGGTCAGAAAGGCGGGCAACTTGGCCAGTTCGGCCTTCGTTATCTTGAACTGCGCCGCATAGTTTTCCCATCCCGGCATGGACTCGCTTTGATGGACGACTTCATCCATGTCGCTTAGAAACTCCTGAAAAATCCGGCCTTGCTTCATGGACACCTTGCGGAGGGTAAAGTCCATTGCCTGTATTCCGGTCGTGCCTTCAAAGATGCAGCCCACCTTGGAATCGCGCATGAATTGCTCAACAGGATACTCGCGCGTATAACCGTACCCGCCGTGTACCTGAATTGCGTGAGAGGCAAATTCCACGCCCTTTTCCGTGGGATAGGCCTTGCAGAGGGGCGTGAGAATATCCACGATGCCTTGCCACTTCCGCTTTTCTTCCTCGGTTTCCGCAACAGCCGACCGGTCCATGGCAGATCCGCAGAAGTAGAGCATGGCTCTCATGCCTTCAATGTGGGACTTCATCAGAAGAAGAACCCGTCGGATATCGGGATGCCGGATTATAGGAGTCTGGAGGAGGGATTTCGCATCTTTGAGGCTCTGACCCTGTGTTCTTTCCTTTGCATAGTTGAGCGCATGCAGGTATGAGACCGAACAGGTCCCTTGGCCCCACATCCCGACTTCCAGACGGGATGAATTCATCATGTGAAACATGATCCTGATACCCTCACGCTCATCGCCCAGCAGGTACGCCTTACAATTTCCGTTTTCCCCGAAAGACATGGTCGTTGTGGGCGAAGCGTTCAGACCCATTTTGTGTTCAATACCAATGCATTGAACATCGTTCGGCTCCCCGATGGAACCGTCGGGATTCACCCTGTATTTCGGCACGATAAAAATTGATAAGCCTTTCGTTCCCCGAGGATCTCCATCGATTCTGGCCAGAACCATGTGGACGATATTGTCCGCGATGTCATGCTCACCATTTGTGATAAATATCTTTTGACCACTGAGCCGATAGGTGCCGTCGCCGTTTCTTACAGCCTTTGCTGCAATGGCGCCTACATCGGTTCCTGCGGAGGGTTCGGTCAACGCCATGGTCCCCGTCCACTGCCCGCCGTACATCTTGTCGAGGTAAAGCTCTTTCTGTTCGGCCGTTCCGAAAATCTCTATGAGCTTTGCAGCGTCATGGGTCAAGTTGACATAGCACATGAAGGGAAAATTCGCCGCAAAGAACATTTCGTGAACAGCGAACTTGATTACTTCCGGGAGGCCTTGACCGCCGTAAGCTTCATCTTCACAAGGGGTGAGCCATCCTCCCTCGGCAAAGTCTCTATAAGCCTCTTTTGTACCTGGAACCGCACTGACCCTTCCTGCTTCAAAACGGGCGCCTATCCGGTCGCCCTCGATGTTCAGGGGAAATAATGTCTTTTCCGCAAATTTGTGAGCTTCGTTGAGCAATATTTCGAGGGTCATCTCGTCCAAATCTTGAAACCGATCATAGTCGAAGAATTCCTGAATCTTCAGTAACTCAAAGAGTACGAATTTTATGTCCCTTTCATCCACCAACAGGCTTGCCATCACGTACCCCTTTCTTGCTCATGCGACTGCCGTGTTTGCCGCGTAGCCCTATTGCGATCGGCCACAATAAACAGTCCTCCGGGATTGCATCTCCGGGTAACCTTAATCGAATGGAATCAGTCTTATTTCCCTTTGAATACCGCCTTTCGTTTTTCGAGAAAGGCCTTAGTCCCTTCGCCTGCATCTTCGGTCAGCAGAATCTCGCAGAACCGATCTCTTTCATAAGAGATCCCCTGACGAGCGGGCAGATTTCCTCCTTCATAGATCAGTCTCTTGCAGACCTTCAAGGCGACCGAGCCCTTGTCCGTCAGCCTGGAAGCAAAGGCTTCCACGGCCTCCCACAAGTCTTCCCGCCGGGCAATTTGGTTGACCAACCCTATGCGGAAGGCCTCCTCCGCATCGATGGGATCCCCGGTGGCGATCATTTCCAGCGCCTTGGTCGCCCCCACCAGATGAAGCATTCGTTGGCTTCCGCCGCCCCCCGGGATGAGACCCAGCCTGATCTCCGGCAAGGCGAATTTTGCATCTTCAGACACAATTCGAAAATCGCAAGCCATCGCCAGTTCGCACCCCATGCCGAAAGCGAGTCCATTCACCGCGGCAATCGTCGGCTTGGGACAGTCCTCGAAAATGTTCGGATCAAGCAACTGTGACAGCTCGTTCTTGATCTTGATTGTGTCGCCCAGCGTGGACCAATCATGGACCATCTTGACGTCCGCACCGGCCATAAAAGCCTTGCCGTTCCCTGTAAGTGCGATGACCTTGACGGATTGATTTTCGGTGAGATCCTCAAGCGCTTGGATCAATTCCAAGGCGAGTGCCTTATTGTAGGCGTTAAGCACCGCGGGTCTGTTGAACGTTACTCGTCCTACGGCGCCTATTCTCTCGAGGATAACGGTTCGATAGGGCACAATACACTCTCCATTCCAGGGCCTTATCGCCAGGCATTCCCGCGGCGCGCCCCGCGGCAAGGTGCAGATGCCATTGGCAACGACTCGGTCCGTCGCAAGTAAAACATACTTACGGCAACGTCCAAAAAAAACCCGGACTATCCAACAATAGCGTCCGTCTCAGACTCCTTCGCTTGCATTCGTTTCGATTTCGGCGCCGCCACTCCTCTCAACAGGAGGTCACATATTCTCTTCGTGCAGGCGTCTGGGTCCATGCTCCTTCCGAAAATCACCGCGGGGATCGTGAGTTGTTCAATCATGCCGATTATCAAGTCCCTGATATCGGTAGGTTTAATGTCCTTCCGAAATTCCCCCGCTCTCATGGCTTCCTTAATAGTATCGACCATAAGCCGGGCATAGCTCTTCACATGCCCATACACATCGCTGTCAAAATATCCGGTGAAACATCGCACTTCGAGAAGAACTATCTTTGCGAAAACCCTGTGCCTGTTGTAGACATCCAGGTGATGCCAGATTATTTGCTCCAATCGCTTCAGGGGATCATCTATAGCGCTCAAATTTGATTTAATGGTGTCTTGCGTCTCATCCAGATATTCGGCAAGGACTTTGTGGAGCAATCCTCGTTTGTCCCCGAAGTACCTGTAGATCAGAGCCTCGTTTGTCGCTGCGGTGGCGGCTATTTCTGCGGTGGTAATTGCATTGAAATCCTTTTCCTCAAGAAGCCGCCGCAGCGCACTTATCAGATTCCGCTTTCCCTGCGGGTCTGATTGTCTATTGCCCTGCCTCACCGCAGCCTTTTTTCTTGTCGTGTCGGACATAGACTACTCTTCATGTTCTTCACGCCCGGGCGTGAAATCAGGTTTCGGTGCAGTTCTTGTTTGCCGACATCCGTCGGGCGGATCTCGATCAAACAGTCAGGGTTTCCATCAACTGGAACATCGGTATGTTCGCGGGCGGCTCATTACCTTTCGGAAGGGGAATGGGCCGATCCTTCGAGACACATGATTCTCGGGCACTGGAGATTCGTCATCCTGTTTCCATCTCCGCTTCAGGACGCCGAACAGTGTTTCAAAAACCATGCCATTTGGCTATTTACCCATGAGGTTTGGGTGCATTATCAGGTGCAGGTAAGTAATACTTGCACTTTGAACGACGTATCTCACACGGATCCCTGTTTGTCAAGCGCTTTTCCGTCGTGCCGTCACATGGCCTATGCCGGGAAGACGGCGGGCAGGGACGCCCGTCCCACGTCCGGAAGTGAGCTTCGTGAAAGCCTGTCACAGCCCGGGCCTCCGTGCACCGACATTTCTCGTATCCGGGGGCCGAAATTGGGAACGAGGGGACAATACGTAACCGAACTTATGAAACGGTGTACTTGGTCTGTAACAGTTCACCAGGGATTTGAGTAACTTATCGACATCACGACAGGAGAGGTTACCTCGGTCTCTTGATGCGAAGGCCGAAGAAGCTGCTCGTACCGCACGGCGAATAGATATCAAGGGTTGGACCTCAGTTCCCTTTCTTCCGTGCTCTGTCTCTGCCGGAAAATTCGTGTCGGCCTGCATTCAGGAGGTACGGCTGATCAGAAGCGGTCAATCCGTTGCTTACCGAAAACTCGTTTCCGTCCATGCAGAGCCCCAGTACCGCAATGGTTGAAATGTCTTGGTGCCGGGCATCATGAATGTATCGAAATGCTCCACTGTAGCGTTTCGATACAGCTGTCGCCGCAACAGGAACGTGACGTGCAGAAAAGGACAAGGCTACAGCCGGATGGAGATGGCCGGGAACGGGACATTCATCCTTGAATGCCCCTTTCTTCCGGTGCTGAGCGGAAAGCCGGCATAACACTTGCTCTAATCGGGAAACGCCGGGGGCCGGCGGCGTTTCCTCGTAGGGTCATGCCGGTAAGCGGCGACAGAAGGATCAGAGGATGGTTGAAATTGCGATCAAGTTTTGTGGAGGCTGCAATCCGACATTTGACCGAGTTCAATATTGGGAGCGTGTTCGCCGAATTGCCGCCGACCGCGTCTCGTGGGTTCGCTTGCGAGAGGACCACAATGAGGTGGTTCTCCTTATAAACGGATGCCGGAGTGCGTGTCCGGAGCATGATTTGCCGCCCACGAGCCGGCTTGTTTCGGTCAAGAATGATGAAACGCCTCCGGAAGAGGTTGTCCGGATTTTGTTAGACAAGGAGTATTAAGGTGAAGATCGTAACCAAAGACGATTACGTTAAAAGTCTTCAAGAACAGCAACATGCAGTCTACTTCAACGGCGGGCGCGTTGAGGACGTCACGACGCATCCCGCGTTCATTCCTCATATCAACTCTGCCGCCAAAACGTATGAGATGGCCTTGCGTCCGGAGTTTGAGGATCTGGCGGCTGCTACCAGCCATCTTACGGGTGAACGCATCGGTCGTTTCACTCACATTCATCAATCCGTTGATGACTTGATCAAGAAAGTGCAGCTCCTACGAGCCATAGCCCATGAGACGGGCAGCTGTTTCCAAAGGTGCGTGGGTTGGGATGCATTGAATGCGACGTACATGACGACATACGATACCGATCGGAAGTGCGGGACGACGTACCATGAGCGCTTCATTGAGTATCTCAAAATGATCCAGTCCACCAACAAGATGGTGGTCGGCGGCATGACGGACCCCAAGGGAGATCGCAGCAAAACCCCTTCTCAACAATCCGATCCGGACGTCTTCACCCGTGTGATTGAGAAGAATAAGGAGGGCATCGTCATCCGCGGAGCCAAAGCCCACCAGACCGGCGCGGCCAATAGTCACGAGATATTGATAATGCCCACGCAAGCCATGCGCCCGGAAGACGCCGATTGGGCGCTGGCCTGTGCAGTGCCGCTTAACACTCCCGGAGTCCTGCAGATATTCGGTCGTCAAACCAACGATGACCGCAAGTTCCAAGCCGGAATCGATGCCGGAAATCCCACATATGGTCTCGTAGGGGGCGAGAGTCTGGTAATTTTCGAGGACGTCTTTGTGCCCTGGGACCGCGTTTTTATGTGCGGCGAGACGGATTTCTCGGGTCTCGTGGTCGAGCGTTTTGCTACGTTGCACCGGCAGAACTATGGCGGCTGCAAGGGAGGCGTATCCGATGTTATCATCGGCGCCTGCGCCCTTGCCGCCGAGTACCAGGGCAGCAGCAAGGCATCGCACGTGAAGGAAAAACAGAGATGATGCATCTGGCCGAGACGCTCTATTCCGGCTCAATTGCCCTGTTCGGCAATGGGGGGCCCGGACCGCCCGGCGGAGCATTCTATCCCGATCCTCTCCTTGCAAATTGCACAAAGCATAATGTTTCGCGCCATGTCTACGAAATAGCGAGATTGGCTCATGATGTCAGCGGCGGTATCCTGGCGACCATGCCTTTTGAAACCGACCTCAGAAGCCGGGAAATCGGCAAATCAATTGCCTGTTCGGTCGAAAAGGCGAACCATCTTGCAGAGATGATGCATCTGGCCGAGACGCTCTATTCCGGCTCAATTGCCTGTTCGGCAATGGGGGCCCGGACGCCCGGCGGAGCATTCTATCCCGATCCTCTCCTTGCAAATTGCACAAAGCATAATGTTTCGCGCCATGTCTACGAAATAGCGAGATTGGCTCATGATGTCAGCGGCGGTATCCTGGCGACCATGCCTTTTGAAACCGACCTCAGAAGCCGGGAAATCGGCAAATATGTGGAAAAGTATATGGCCGGGGTAGACAACGTATCGCCTGAGAATAGAATCCGCGTCCTGAGACTCATAGAGAACCTGACCGGAGGTACCGCTCTTGTTGAGTCAATGCACGGCGCGGGATCGCCTCAGACCCAGAAAGTCATGTACGCCCGCCTGGGCAACCTTGAGATGAAGAAGAAAATGGCAAAGCGACTCACGGCTATCGACGATTGATCACCGGTAGGTGCGGCGGCACCCGAGTCATCATCCATGACCGACCGATCTAGAGGGCGCATGGCGCCGGCAAGGGGGACGCAAATTTTTTCAGTGGGCCTCTCTTCACGTAAATCTCGCATCTCGGTTTGGGAATGGCCCGGCGCCTTCTCCCAGGCCCGGCAAGACGTAGGGCAAACCGAGTGCGACACTTTTGAGTCACCGGCTGAAGTCCTTAGGGGAACTGCCCGTCGCATTCGGCATGATTCTCGATTGTTGTCTTTGCGATTCGGAACAGTGTGTTATTATTTATTGATGAATGAATTTCCCCTGTTCTGCCCGAAGGAAACGTTATCCTGCGAGCCATGCCTTAGAGCAGGGGGTTCGGCCGGCCTTTTTGGGATAAATGGAGAGAATCGGCCATGGTTCCGGACCAGAAAAACCTGAAATCTGCCTGGCTCTCGTTTATCAATGGTGACGATGAGGATCTCCGAATACTTCGGCCTCTCATTCGTGATTCTTGGCTACGATGCCGGAAAGCGCAAGTTGATCCCAGTCTCAGGCTGGTCCGCTTCATCCTCGATTCTTCAGCCATAAAAAAACGGTATGAAAATAACAGATTCTGGCTGGAAGTTGCTTTGCCGACGATGAAAACTCTCCACAGCTTCGTTGCCGGATCGGGCTTTATCATTACGGCTTTCGACAAAGAAGGCATACTCCTCGAAGTGCTCGGTGACGCCGAGGTGGTCCAGGCGGCCAAACGAGGGAACTTTGTTCGGGGAGCCGACTGGAGCGAACGCAGCGGCGGCACCAACGCGGTCGGCACAGTACTGCTAACCGGCCGGCCCTTACAGGTTTTCGGCCGAGAGCATTTTTGCAGGGGGGCTCATCGCTGGACCGGGTCGGCGGCACCCATCTGCGACACGGACGGCAACCTTCTCGGAGGGATCAACCTGTCCGGCTATATCGAACGGGTGCACTTGCACACTCTGGGCATGGTGGTGGCGGGAGCCGATGCCATAGAGAGGCACCTTTCCATGGAAAGGGCATGGCGCGAGAGGGACATCTCCAATAAGAGACGGGAAGCCATAATGGAATCCATCTCGGACGGAATTCTTGCCATCGATAATGCCATGAGAATTGTTCACATGAACCGCGAAGCAGGCAGACTGCTGGATGTCAAGCCGTCCGCGTCGGTGGGACGTTCCATCGAGGATATACTCAGCGCTGCGGGAACGGGATTTCTGCCCATCCTCAAAGGTGAGCAACAGGCAACCGACCAAGATTTTGACCTCACCACCCCGTTCAGAAGAGTGAGGGTTACGATTTCCTCGCGGCCCATTACCGGAAAAGGAGGCGAACCTCAGGGCGTAGTCCTTATCGTGAACGAAATCGCCAGAGCCCGAAAGATTGCCCAACGGATGAGCGGTGCGGTTGCCAAAGTAACATTCAAGGATCTCTTGGGAGACGATCCCAAGTTCAATCAATCCTTGACAGTGGCCCGGTCTGCGGCCGACGGCGACTCTACCGTTCTGCTTCTGGGGGAAAGCGGCACGGGAAAGGACGTCTTGGCTCAAGCTATTCACAATGCAAGCGATCGCGCCAAAGGGCCTTTTGTCGCCATCAACTGCGGAGCTATTCCGCGGGATCTTATCGGGAGCGAACTGTTCGGTTACGCCGAGGGCTCCTTCACGGGAGCCAAGAAGGGTGGGTGTCCCGGAAAGTTCGAGCTTGCCGATGGCGGCACCATCTTTCTGGACGAGATAGGAGACATGCCTCCCGAGCTGCAAATTGCACTTCTGAGGGTCCTGGAGCAGAAGACCATTACCCGTATAGGGGCCGGTACGGTTGTACCGGTCAACGTAAGAGTCATTGCCGCGACCAATAAAGACCTTCTGGTTGAGATTGAGCGAAACAAGTTCCGACGCGACCTCTACTATCGACTAAACGTAATTACAATTCGGCTGATCCCGCTGAGACAACGCGGGAAAGACATGGAGCTTCTCTTACGCCATTTCCTGGATCACATGGGAAAAAGAATGGGAAAACAGATCACGGGCATCCACGAAGATGTTCTACGGATCATGCGGGCTTACTCTTGGCCGGGAAATGTGAGGGAGTTGCAGAATGTAGTCGAAAGGGTCCTCCAACTGGCGGATCGGCCGGAACTCTTGCCCGAACACCTGCCCGAGGAAATGAGGTCGGCCGAAAAGCAATCGAAAGACCCGGGGGAACCCCACGAAACAAGCGAGGCCCTGTCGGTGTCGGACTACGAAGAAAAGAGAATTGCGTCGCTTCTGCAACAGCATGAGGGAAACCTGTCGAAAGTCGCGCAAGAGATGGGAGTGGCGCGCACCACCCTCTACCGGAAGATCAACCGTTACGGCTTGCGGCAGGGAAGGAATCCTCGTGAGGCAAGCTCGTGACGAGTGTATCAAAACGGGCGGTGTAGCGTTTCGATACATGTGCCGCTCTGAAGATAAAAGACCTGATCATGCGGAGCAAATTTCGGAAAGAATGACCGATCCTGAGGTCAATATTCCCTCGGCGTTGGACGGACAAATCCCCCACCCCCCATAGTTGCCGACCTTCGGGATATGGACGGATGATTCCAGCTGGTTATCACCCTCCCCCTTCCCCCTCCCGTCAAAGGGGGGGTCCGAAAACCCGCTCCCCCGGCGGGAGAGGGCAGGAAGAGGGGGGAGATCAATTCATCCGCCGAGTGGTATGAGTTAGCACCTATGGGTGCTGGGGGGATTTGCCCCGGAACGGCCGACACGACCGAACTTCGGACGAGATCCTTGGCCTTTGCCGTAGGCAATTACTACCGTGTGACCGGGACTTTCCCGGCGAGGAGCAAGAGGGCGAGGTAGTTCCGGGCACAGAAATCGCTCAACTCAGAATTGGTGACGCAAGGGCGCTCCTATGTGAGCGCCTTTCTTATCTCCACGAGCCTCTGGCACGGTAGTTGCTATCGCTTCTGTCGACGCATGGGATTCCAGTCTTCCGGAGCATCGAACGCGGGGGCACATGAACTCTCAGAGATAAAGGTGAACTGATGAAAATTACAAACGTGGCAATAATAGGCGCAGGAATAATGGGGCACGGCATCGCTCAGGTCTCGGCCGGTGCCGGCTTCGAAGTACGCCTGAACGACGTGGATGAAAAATGCCTTCAAGGGGCAAAATCCAAAATCAATGACTCTCTCCAACGGTTCGAAAAAAAGGGGAAGATTGCGGAGGGAGAGGGAGAGCGAATCCTCTCTCGGATCTCCTTCAGTCAGGATTTCGTGAAGGCCGTTGAGGGAGCCGAACTTGTGGTGGAAGCGGTTTCCGAGAACCTTGAGGTCAAGAAGGACATATTCGGAAAGCTCAGTCAGTATTCCTCCCCGGAAGCCATCCTTGCTACGAATACCTCTCAGTACAGCATCACGGAGATCGCATCCGTCGTCTCATCCCCATCCCGGGTAATCGGAATGCATTGGTTCAATCCTCCGGTACTCATGAAGCTTATCGAGATAGTCCGAGGCCTTGAAACAAGTGAGGAGACGGTCGCAGAGGTGAGGGAGTTTGCTGCAAAAACGGGAAAAGAGACAGTCCTCTGCAAGGACTCCCAGGGCTTCATCAGCACTCGTGCCCTTATGGCTCTGAGGCTTGAATGCTACAGGATTCTCGAGGAGGGCGTGGCGACCAAGGAGGATATCGACAAGACTCTTCGTCTTGCGTTGGGGCATCCGATGGGGCAATTCGAACTGGCCGACTTCTCGGGTCTGGACCTTGACCTACCCGTTTCCGAGAACCTCACAAAAATCTTCGGAGACCGGTTCCGACCCCCGCAGACCATTCTACACTTGGTGAAGGCAGGAAAATTAGGCAGGAAGAACGGAAGAGGTTGGTACGACTATACGGACGGTAAGGGTAAACAGCAATGAATAAACATGATGACGTGGTGGTGGTCAGCGCGGTACGGACGCCTTTCAGTAAGTTTGGGGGGGCTCTGAAGGATATACACAGCATAGATCTGGGTGTTCTGGTCATAAAGGCGTGTCTTGAAGCGGTTGGTCTCACGGGCGGCGAGGTGGACGAGCTCTACTATGGGATGTGTATTCAGTCGGAAGCGGCTCTTGAAAGCAATGTGAACGGAAGGCAGGCACTGCTTAGGGCCGGGCTGCCTCCCACAGTACTCTCGCTGACCTTGGACCGGGCTTGCTGCTCTTCACTCACCTGCGTGCAGCTCGGCTGCAAGTCCATCCGGCTTGGCGAAGCCGATATTTGTATGGCGGTAGGGGCCGAAAACATGAGCAACACCCCTCTCGTCATGAATGGGCTTCGCTGGGGCCGAGGACTCCGTCCTCCGGTCATGAGGGACCATCTTAACCCCATCTCCTATACCGGCTTTAACGCTCTGGCCAAGGACGCGGGAGATGTGGCCATCGAAAACGGCGTAACCCGTGAAATGCAGGACAAATGGGCTGTGGGTTCTCAGCAAAGATACCAGGAGGCTTTTACGAAGGGCAAGTTCAAGGATGAACTGATGCCGGTCACGATACCCCAAAGAAAAGGACCTCCCGTAGTATTTGATGCCGACGAGTTCCCGAAACCTCATACCACGTTCGAGGGTCTGTCAAAACTCCCCACGGTCTATGGAAGCCCTACGGTTACGGCAGGCAACGCTCCCGGTCTCGACGCCGGAGCTTCAGCGGTGCTGTTCATGAGAAGATCCAAGGCCGAAGAGCTCGGCTTGAAGCCCTTAGCCGTCATCCTGGCCACAGAGAGCGTCGCTCTGTCGCCCGAGAAGATAGCGGAGGCTCCCGCTCCGGCCATTCAAAAGGCACTGGTAAAAGCAAGGCTTCGCCTGGATCAGATCGATCTCATAGAAATCAATGAAGCTTTCGCGGCCATGCCGTTGGTGTCGACCAAAATCCTCGCTGATGGGGACGAAGCGCAGTGGAATGCGTTGCTTCGAAAGACCAACGTCAACGGCGGGGCCATAGCAGTCGGGCACCCGGTTGGGGCCAGCGGTGCGCGCATTCTTATGACCATGATGTACGAGTTGAAAAGGAGGGGCGGCGGTTATGGAGTTTGCGCCATCTGCGGTGGACTGGCCCAAGGGGATTCCGCCGTTATCAAAGTGGACTGATTCAGATTCCAATCCGAGGGTATTGGTTCTTTATTCGGTCCGACTCGGGAGACCCGCGTGCTCTGCTCACGGGGTCGGCGGCTGACAGCTCGGCAGACCGGCTCTCGATTCAGCGTTCTCCAAAGATCTAACTGATTTCACAGTCCGGTTAAAGGGTTTCGATACGAGTCGATCCGAAACTGGACCAGCGAGTCGTCGGCGGTTGCCGAGGACTCCCCGTGGGGCTCGCTTTTCGTACACGAACCCGCAAGTGTCCCTAATCCCGGCTCTTCGGGATTCAGGACGGGAATACTAAACGTGAACGTGCTTCCCTTGCCGAGCCCCTCACTGTCGGCCCAGATCTTGCCGCCGTGCAGTTCAACCAGTCTGTGCGTCAACGCCAGTCCTAAACCGGTTCCATCGTGGTATCGGTTGGGGGACGAATCCAGCTGCTCGAAGGCATGAAAGATGCGTTCCCGGTCTTCCACCTGGAGCCCGATGCCGGTATCTGAGACGCTTACCAGGAGATCCCGACCTCGCTTCCGGACGATTATGCCGATCCGCCCCCCGTCAGGCGTAAACTTGACGGCATTTGAGAGAAGATTGGACATGATCTGCCTGAGCTTCGTCTCATCTGCGGTTACGGTATTCCGCACAAGGTTCTCATCAATCTTGGCGTCTATACTCAATCCGAGCTTCCGGGCCTTTTCTTCTACCATAAAGAGGCTGTTTCTCAGTACGTCCTCCAGACTCACACTCGTCAGATGCAAGTCCATCTTTTCCGATTCAACCTTGGAGAGATCCAGAACGTTGTTTATGAGGTGCAGGAGATGGTAACCGCTCGCCACAACATGACCAGCGTACCTGAGTTGTCTCTCGTTGAGCGGACCAAAGGTCTGGTCTTCCAGGATCTCGGAAAAACCGATGATGGCGTTAAGCGGGGTGCGGAGTTCATGACTCATGTTTGCAAGGAACCGGCTCTTGGCTACATTGGCGGTCTCCGCTTTGTTCTTCGCCTGAATCAGGTCTTCCCGGGCTCGTTCTCGATCCGTAATGTCCATCAAGTTTGAGAGAATCGCAGGGCGGCCCTCATGTTCGATGAGAGTAGCATGGACCTCGGCCCATCTTGTCTCGCCGGCCCTCGTCAGGACTCTCAGTTGATACTGAGCGGGAGCCGGTTCTTTGCGAAGCCTGGCGGCCGCCATGACCGTGGTCATCTCGCGATCCTCAGGGGCAACAAGATCCCAAATGCTTGTTCCGATCAACTCGCTCGCGGAATAACCGAGCGTCTGTGCGCCGCGCTCATTTATGTATACCAGCTTGCCGTCTTGCTGGACACAGATCCCTGTCAAGGAGTTCTCCGCCAAGGCTCGATAGCGTTCTTCGCTCGCCCGTAACCGTTCCTCTGCCCGCTTGCGTTCCGTAATGTCTCGCGCAATGGACTGGAATCCAATTACGCGGTCACCCTCCAGAAGCAAGTGCGTACGCTGGCCGATCCATATGGTTCCTCTCTCGTTCGTGAGAACTCGGTATTCTTTGTAAGTGTTCGGGATGCGCTTTTCAGACTGCGTTCCGTAGAACCGGCAAATCTCGTTTCTGGATTCCGGGTGAACGAGTTCGAGACAGTGCTTCCCGATGACTTCCTCTTTGGAATACCCGGTAATCCGCAAGGCAAGGGTATTGACGAAAGAGAAGTAACCTTTTTCGTCGGTCTCATATATGAGGTCGCTCGCGTTTTGCACTAATTGCCGGTATCGTTTTTCGCTTTCGCGCAGCGCTGTTTCCGTCTTCTTGAGTTCGCCGATGAGACTGGATAATTCTTCCGTCTCTCGTAAGCGTAGGTTCTCGGATTCTCTTGCAATCTTCTTGTAATAGTCGATTTCCTTCCGTGCTTGTTCGACCTGAGCCGCCAAATCAATATCCGAGCGATCGGCCATCTCTTCACCCCCTACTCAAGACCAGCAGTACCCCGGTCCAGTTCAATCCTCTGTTCTTGCCGAGCAAGGGAATGCCATGACTATTAAGCACATGACGCACCTCTGATGCCTCCTCGGTTCTTGTATCGGAGAAATCCGCGAGCCTTCCAGCGCAGTCAATGTGCAATCCCGGAACAGGTTCTGTCCCCCGCCTGCCTACTGCTTGCACCAACTCCAGCGAATTCTTCCCGGCAGACTGTATCATCTTGTCTGAATCTCTCAGTCTAAACCGAACTTGTGTGCCACAGGCAAGACCCGGCTCAAAAACGGCAATACCCCCGAAATGAGCCTGTTGACATGCGCACTCTCGTTGAATTCCCCAAATCTCTCCCCAAGGTTCACGCCCTCCGTGAGACGGCTAACAGGCCTCTGCTGTTGCCAATCCTGATTACCATACATATTTTCTATCAGACGTACCACCGGTTTCCCATCTAATTCGTAAACAAATGGGGCCTCCATTTGTGTTATGGTGTGGTATATGCCGTCTCTTGGACTGCCGCCGTGCATTATCGTGTAGTCCATCTCAACATCTCCCCCCAATGATCGCGTATCGTGCGCTCTTCATACCCCATCTCCGAGACGAAGCCCTGGAGGGCCTAAGAAGGGACAAGGACTTAGATGCTTCGTTGAGCCTTCACAGACAAGACAGTTGTTATGATACCATCTTTAGTATACGCCAAGTTCACCTCTTGGTCAAAGTCAACGATAAGACGGACTCACCATTTGTACCGAAGCAACCCGTAAACCTTCAATGTTGGACTAGTCGGTCGGTCCAATTCGGGAGGGCTTTGGGGGCAGCTCGGGCTCGAATGTGACCAAGCCGACATAGTGTTCGATCTCGTTACGAGAGGGTATTTTTCGCTCTTGGTGATCATATTTGTGGCCTGCTTTTATTGGCGGCTCTACAGCTACCCGGCTCTTATTTCCGGTGCGAGTAAGGCTTAAAATTCCTCTTGAAGAGGGTTGAGGCACTTCTAATGACACACTCCACTCACCAGCACTGCGCGAACACGTCCCCCACGCCCATCAGCGCGATCGTATCACGAGATCAAACGGCAGAGCAGCCGACATCACCTCCTTACCCACACGCCCCACCGGCGTCTCTTGCCTGGCTACTGCGGAGGGCCATTCATTGTTGAATGCCGTGGAGACGGCGGGCACGGCCCGCCCTACGGTCTGAGACCGTAAGTCTATGAAAATTTGCGTAATCCGTGGATTGCCTAAGAACGACGGAGCCGATCATTTCCCGGGGGTTGACACCGGCTTCGCGGTCAACCACGGATTCATTGACAATTTTGGGGGACGGAACCCAGTACCTTTGCATCATGGTTTCCATGTGCCGATTCGTCGGATCCATCAACCGCAATGGAACGGATGGAGCTTCCGATTACCGGCATCACATTTGTGGAGGCATCCGGCGCATGGTATGTTCATGGTTCCGCGGTTGATGGACCGGCCTTTGGATAATTGCAGGTTCTTAGCCAAGCACCCGCGACGGCAAGAAAGACAAACGGCGGTGTCGGCATACGGGGAGCAGAAGAGGAGGTAAGATGGGGGATCACAGCTGGTTGGAACGTCGGTTCGGAATTGCGGAAAGAGGGTCATCTCTCAGGAATGAAGTAGTAGGGGGAGCAACCACCTACCTGACTCTGGCATACATTGTATTCGTGCAGCCGGCAGTACTCTCCGCTGCAGGGATGGATTTCGGTGCCGTTGTCATGGCAACGTGCATTGGATCCGCCTTTGCCTGCGTTCTCATGGGGCTGCCGGCGAACTATCCCATCGCGCTTGCCCCGGCCATGGGGCACAATTTCTACTTCGCCTTTACCGTTGTCCTCGGGATGGGGATTGCATGGCAAACCGCGTTGGGAGCGATTTTTGTTGCGGGCGTACTGTTCTTCCTGCTTACCGTGGCCGGCATCCGGCAGACGGTGATGGATGCGCTGCCGTCTTCCCTCATGAATGCAATAGGGTGCGGCATCGGGCTGTTGATCGCGCTCATCGGCCTGGAATGGTCCGGGATTATCGTTGCCAAGCCGGGCACGTATGTGGGCCTCGGGACTCTTTCCGATCATCACGTGCTCTTGGCTCTGTTCGGCCTCTCCGCGACTTCCATACTGTTGGTCAAACGAATTCCCGGGGCCATTCTCGTAGGGATTGTTCTCACCGCAATCGTGGGAGCCATCGCGGGGCTCGTTAAGTTTCAAGGAGTCGTTTCCGTGCCGCCTTCGATTTCTCCCACTCTCTTAAAGTTGGACTTCAGCGGCCTTTTCTCTTTCCACATGTTGGTCGTTATAGCGGTATTCTTGTTCCTGGATGTCTTCGACACCATCGGCACCCTAGTGGGAGTTGCTCCTGAAGCGGGACTCGTCAAGGACGGAAAGGTGGACATAGACACCAAAGCTCTCATGGCCGATGCCGGCGGCACCGTATTCGGGTCGCTTCTTGGAACTTCGACCATCACGTGTTATGTGGAAAGCGCCGCCGGTATTCAGAGCGGAGCCAGAACCGGTCTGGCGGCCTTGGTAACCGGATTTTCGGGCTCCTGCTCATAACACCGTTGTTTTATCCTCTGATCAAGATGGTGGGTGGGGGAGTGGCAGTATCCGAGTCCGTGAACCTCTACCCGGTCACAGCACCCGCTCTCATCATAGTCGGCGTGATGATGATGAAGGCATCGGCCAAGATCAACTGGTCCAAACCGCTTGACGCTATACCCTCGTTTCTCACGATCATGATCATGGCGTTGTCGGTGAGCATCACGGACGGCATAGCCTTCGGCCTGATCTCCTACAGCGGCCTGTCCATAACGGCCGGAAAAGCCCGGGACGTTCCTTGGCCGCTCCATCTCTGTGCCGCACTGCTGTTGCTGAGGTACATCTTCCTGGGTCAGTAGATTTTCGTGCCGCATTCCGACCCGCTTACCATGGGCGTGCCGCAGTTCACGACTACTGGCCTATACACCGAGGCAATTTCCGATAGATACGGGGAATCGCTTGACAAGCAAATATGGGTGACCTATTATAATCGTTGAATCTTAACTTGTGTTTCTCCAGTCGACCTCGCGTCAAGGACCACGGGCGTCATGCAAGGATTAAGATCCTGGGACATTGGCTTCCGTGGCGAGGAATTCACACCGCAGCACTCTCGGTTTATCCCCCGTTCACAACGCGCCCTTGTTCGTAACCACCAATGCACTGACGCCTAGTGTGTGGAGTGCCTTTTCTCAAGGAGCAACAGAATGAGTATCAAGATCTATGTAGGAAACCTGTCTTTCGATTCCACCGAAGCAGATCTCAAGGGCCTGTTCGGCTCGTACGGGGAAGTAGAATCAGCGAAGGTCATCGTCGACCAATTCACCAATCGTTCACGGGGATTCGCATTCATCGAAATGGTCGAACGAGAAGAAGGTCTCAAGGCTATCCAGGAATTGGATTCCAAGGATCTCGCCGGCCGGCCGTTGAAAGTCAACGAGGCCAAACCCAAGACGGACAACCGTAATCGAGGGAGCAGAAATTCTCGCTGGTAAGTATCGGCGTTAGTTGAACAGTATACGAAGGCGGGGCTTTCAGCGGAAGGCCTCGCCTTTCCAATCGAAATGAGGGCCGATGTATGCCGGGAGTTTTTGCCGGAGAAAACGAATCCTTTGAAAACGTCCTGAGGAGGTTCAAGAAGCAGGTCCAGAAGTCGGGAATTCTCAGAGAGGCCAAGAAGCGCCGCGCATATGACAAACCCAGTGTCAAAAGGAAAAAGAAATCCCTTTTGGCTCGCAAAAGACTGCTCAGAAAGCTGAGGAAGATGTCTCGTATGAGGCGGAGGTAATCGTCTCGGACCATGTCAATGCTCTTGACCGGGCACCCAACAAGGAATAAGCTTCACCGGCAGGAGCATGAGGCCGACCGACGGTAAGAAGGACGGCCGGGCCGTGAGGAAGCGACGTATTACGGACCGATCGCATGAGAGATCGCCGATTATCACTCACGGGAACAGGGCAAATAAGAAGAATGAGAATTGCCTTCATAATTCCCCGGAACAATTCCGACTCGCAAAGAAATTTCTACGATTTCAACTTCGGCAAGACGTTTCTCCTTTCCAAGAAGCACATTTCATATCTCCTGGCCATCCCCACGCTGACATCACTTACCCCGCCTCACCACGAAATCAGGGTTTTTGATGAAAACATCGAAAATATTGACTATTCATGGAAGGCAGACCTTGCGGCCATTACGGTAAGGACAATGTTTGCCGACAGAGCCTATGCCATATCGGAAGCCTACCGCAACAAGGGGACGAAAACGGTCGTAGGCGGCATACATCCCTCGATGTGTCCCCAAGACGCTCTTCCCCATTGTGATAGTGTTGCGGTCGGCGAGGCTGAAGAGATTTGGCACACGATCTTACACGATGCCGAAAACGGCCGATTGAAAAGGCTTTACAAAGCCGACAAAGTTGCCGATCTTAAGGCCGCGCCCATCCCCGACAGGTCTTCACTCACGAAAGACCGATACATCTTGGATCTTGTTCAGACCACGAAAGGCTGCCCGTTCCACTGTGAATTCTGCGCGGTGCACGCATTCGACGGACAAAAAATCAGGAATAAGACCGTCGAGCAGGTCATTCGCGAGGTAGAGGGTGTCAATAGTTGTGGTACCGTATACAAGAAGAAGAGCGCCATATTCTTTGCCGACGATAACATTATTGCCAACAAGCCGTTCGCCAAGAGACTATTTGAGGCACTCAAACCATACAACATCAACTGGATGTGTCAGGCCTCCATCAATATCTCACGTGACCCGCAACTACTCGAATTAATGAGCGAGAGTGGATGCGGAGCCGTGTTCATCGGCTTTGAATCCGTATCCCGGAAGACCCTTGATTTGATGCACAAGGGAATCAATCAACGATATGACTACCTGGAAGCCATTGAAAAGATACAGTCGTACGGAATATTGGTTCACAGTTCGTTTATCGTGGGGTACGATTCCGATTCCCAGGCAACGTTCGACGAACTCATAGACTTCATCCGGGAATCAAACCTCTTGATGCCGTTGATAAATATTCTCACGCCGTTGCCGGGAACCAAGTTGTTCAAGCGTCTTGAAGAAGAGGGAAGGATTCTGCACAAAGACTGGAGCAAATATGACACGCAGCATGTAGTCTTTTCCCCTACCGGCATGTCCCCGGAGGATCTGTTGCAAGGATACAGGAGGGTTATGAGATCGGTCTATTCGTTTGACTCCATATTGAAAAAGCTCAATTACTACTGGGGCAGGGATTTTTGGAAACATTCCAATCAATTCGACCCGGTCAAGCGGTCATACCGGTATCTGTTTGCCGCGCGACTGGCAACGTTGCTGATTTCCGGCAACATCGAGCGCTCCAAGTTTATCATGAGAATACTCCCTCACGTGTTCGACAAACAAGTCAGGATATCCACCATCCTCACCCTAATGAACTACAACGATTTTGCCTATGCCTTGTGACCCCTGTCGCCCACCTCTAAGAAAACCCGCTTGAAACGCAGATCGATCACTTCGGTCCTACCGGCTCCGTGATTACTCAGTGGCGGTTAGAACCGCAACCAAATGGTGATTGCAGGCACCGGCGTCACGTACGACCTTGGGTTTCGCAAGTACCATCGTACTATGCCGGGGATCCGGACGTTGCTCCTGGTTACCAGACGCCGGGTCGCTACTGAAGCAACGCAGAGACGCCTGCTCCGGCAGCGCCGGCCTCCGTGCCGGTAATTTTTTCGCGCCCGGCAGACGCCCGGGCCGCCGGAGTGCCCTCGTATACCTGCATGAAACAGGATTCCAGTGTTTTTCATGCAGATCTGATCACACCGATAGCGGTTTGTTCGGCGAGACGTTTCTTCTCACTCCTTCCGGGTTACGGAATCCGATATTGTGGGATCAGGAGGTCCTCTTCGGGGCGCTCCGCCGTCCGAGGCCTCCCTTCCACCTGTAGGTTCCTCAATGACATGTCTTAAGCAGGCCACAGGCCGATTCGGCCTACCGGGTCGGGCATCGGGACCGATTTAGCCTTCAAAAGTGAATTCGGCCCAGGAACCGCAGCGATCCGTATAATCGAAATTCCGGTTATGGTCCTTGTAGTTCCAGAACGGTGTGTGGCATGCGGTTACCGGTCCCAGGAAAGGCAGTAATGTATTGTGAATGACCGTCGGTTCGCCCGAGGGGCCGGACGTTTTGACCTGCTTCATTTCGCCGTAAGGCATTTTGATATGAAATGTTTTGCCATCGTCGACAATGTCCATTTTCACATATTTGACGTCAAAAACTTTCTGCATAATATGGCCGCCGGTTTCCTGCACGGCGAAAGTGTCAAGGACGTCCCGCTGCTCGCGGGTGGCATTGTCGCTGATATAGATGCCGCCCTCCGAACCGAGCTCCATCAGTTCTTCAACCGTGGAGTGCGGAATATCACCGTTGTAGATGACTGTAATACCGGAAAGTTCGACGCCGTTGACCTTTCCTTCCAGAAACCGAAACACCATATAATACCTGCAGCCGTTTTTTACGGGTCTGCCGAAATAAAACGGACAATGCCCTTCGGCGGCGCATGCTTCGTTATAGACACCTTTAATCTTCCATCCTTTTTTGATTTCGATCATTGTAGTATTCCTTTCTTCGTTTAATCGCATTTACATACCGGAGCCCGTTCATCATCCGTCGGGCTTCGGCGGATTTCCCACGTATGGCATTCACCGGCGTGAAGTGAAATGCCCTGACTATTTCCGACATCCGTTTCCGAATCCGCCATTGCGAACAGACTATGAAGCGTTACGGATTAATGATCATCAAAGACGTAGATACTCTAACGGGTGGGGAGGCGAGAATTCTACTCAGCGGCGAACAATTTTTGCCCCTGGCGGTACGTGGGGACCGAAACCGTCGGAGATGAATTTCGGCGGGGCTTCGGAATCACGTTTCGTAAAACGGAAAGGTTGTTTCGCCGTAACGCAGTTTTTTGAAAAATACGGGGTACCATTTTGTCTCGAACTTTCGAAACGATATTCTACCGGCCGGCTGCAATAAGAGTCGGAGAAGCATTGTGACCTAAGAAACACACAATATGAATATGGACACTTCCAATTTGTTGCAATATTAATAACAAACGTAACTGTCCATCAAGTCCTCAGCTCTTTGAGAAACCTTTTAGGAAGTATGCCGAACGTTTTTTTGTATGCGGTACTGAAGTGGCTGACATTTGTATAGCCAACCCTCCAGGCTACTTCACTGACGTTCATGCTTGTTCCAAGAAATAATTGCCGCGCCTTTTGCATTTTATAATCCCTGAGGAAGCCGAACACCGAAACATTGAAAACGGTCTGAAAACCCGTTTCCAGTCTTCGAATGCTCAGATTGACATTCTTCGCCAAATCAGAGAGTGAAGGCGGTCTCTCCAGGTCGTTGACCAACAATCTTGCAGCCTCGACAATTTTTTCCGTCTCATCCGGAGATATCATCGCATTTTTCTTCCATTCTCCAAAGTACCGGTTGAATTCTCCAATTTCCAGGGATATAAGTTCGAGGGCTTTCCCTTCAAAATAGATTCGTTCAGGAATCCCGAAATGGTTCCCGCAAACAATCTGATGAGCAACGGCCTGAACGGAAGGAGACATGTTTTCTCTGAAAAAAAAAGGCTCATTATGGTTTCCTTCCACCAGGGCTCTTAATTTTGGATGGAAGTCCTCGAAATCCATTTGCAACGAGGATCGCAAAAATCCCTTGTCCGCGTGAATATGCAGCATTTGAACCCTTTTCCCCGGTTCGATCTCAAGAAGCCCGCGGGGTTCCGGCAAGAAAGTAATACCGGCCATACCTGCATGATTTTCCAGGTCTATCGTATGAGTACGCAAGGAATGGATTTTAGTCGTGACGACTCCGGACAACATAAAACCGAAGTTCAGAAGCGCGTCCACACCTTCATAACGGATACCCGTTCTTTGATCAGGGAAACACTCTATAATGCTCATCCATAATCCGGGTTTCAGGCTAATTTCGCTGCGGATTTGCCGTATCTCCGCCAAGGGATCCGGTGAATGAAAAGCCTGGTTTTCGCCGGCCGGTATTTCACCATAATGATCACAGATTAGGTGCTCCGTTCGCATAGAAGGTCCGGGCTTGAAGGTCTCGGCTGTTTTCATTGCAACTCCTTCGTTTCATGCCGGCCTAAACCTAAACAAAATAGTTCCTCGCTAATGTGTGTGGGTAGCGGAAAGGTCGAGCTTTCCGGCGATGAGGTAAACGATAGTGACTCAGCTTTCGCGGTTGAGAGAAGTGAGACAAAAGTAAAGAAAGCAAAGCAATAGGCTCGTAAAGGGACGTCTACCGTGCTATCCGGGTAAGTGCAACAAAGAAGGTCACAGGGGGAGCCCCAAAATGAAGACTACTCGATTTGAGGGAGATGATCAAGAACTTGCCGGTCGGATCGACGAGTTCACGGGTCGGTTCAGTGCGAAAAATCTGAAGCTTGCGATTGTGGCCGTCCAGTTCGTCCTCATCACTGCCGCCCTTTCGGTGAGCGGATTGGCCGCAGAAAAGAAGGCCGTGATGTCTTGCAGTGCCGATTACGGCGAGGTACTGGGAACTTATGTGAACGATAAGGGGATGGTGAATTACAAGGAGCTCAAGGTCCAACCTCGCAAGCTTGACACGTTCATCCATTCGCTTGCCGAGACGGATCGGAAAGACTATGCCAAGTGGACGGACAAGGCAAAGATAGCCTTCCGGATCAACGCATACAATGCTCTGACCTTGAAAGCCGTCATTGACAACTATCCGATCAAGTCTTCATTTTTCAGGGCGTTGAGGTTTCCCAAGAACAGTATCAGACAGATCCCCGGGGTATGGGATGAATTGAAGTTTACTGTCATGGACAAGCCCATTACCCTGGACGGAATCGAGCATGATATTCTTCGGAAACGATTCAATGAACCCAGGATACACATGGCGCTGGTCTGTGCCGCCATGGGATGTCCCCCATTGCGCAAGGAGCCGTATACGGCCGAAAGCCTCGACGCTCAGCTCGACGACCAGACAATCCGATTTCTCGGCAACTCAAGAAAATTCCGCATTGACCGGGAGCAGAGAACCGTCTACCTTTCTTCCATCTTCAAATGGTTTGGCGATGATTTTGTCAAGACGTACGGCACTGATGAGAAATTTTCGGGATATTCGGATTCCGAGAGAGCGGTGCTCAATTTCCTCAACGGATTTCTGAAGCCCAACGACAAGGCCTTTTTGGAAAAAGGCGGGTATTCCATAGACTATCTTGACTACGATTGGTCTCTCAATGAGCAAAAGAGTTAAGACCGACTCAGAGGACCATGTTGCTTCCTCTCATGAAAGGAGACTCCTCGTGACCGCTGAAAGACACGGTGAGATGGACGCACATTCACATCAGGGAAAACGAGGCACTGCAAAGCTCATCTTGCTGTTGGTCATCGTCATTGCCATAGCCGCGTCGCTCTTGTTGTTGCCCATGAAGCAGTACGTCTTGGCAGTGCTCCAATGGACCGCAACCCTGGGAAGCTGGGCTCCCGTATTTGTCGCAGCCTTTTATGTAGCGGCATGCGTTTTCTTCCTTCCCGGATCCATCCTGACCCTTGGGGCCGGGTTCCTATTCGGGCTATGGACGGGAACCATCACGGTTTGGGTCGGGGCCAACGTGGGGGCATGGGCCGCGTTCCTCGTGGGACGGACCATCGCGCGTGACTGGGTCTCCAAGAAGATCGCAGGGAACCCCAAGTTCTCGGCCATTGACGAAGCGGTCGGTCGGGAAGGGCTCAAGATCGTCACTCTGCTTCGGCTTAGCCCGGTGGTGCCGTTCAATCTCCTGAACTATGCATTGGGACTGACCAAGGTATCTTTCACCAACTATGCACTGGGGACGCTGATCGGCATGCTGCCCGCGTCGATCATGTACGTTTACCTGGGAACCGCGGCCCGAGACCTGGCGGCAATTGCCGCGGGCGAGGTTGAGGGCGGATCCGCGCAGCAGATATTCCTGTTCGCAGGCCTGGTCGTTACCGTGATCGTTGTCACCGTAGTGACGCGGGTAGCACGCAAGAGCCTCAAGGAGGCGGAAGCCGCGGCGGGACATTCGGCCGGTGCCGGAAATTAGGAGAAATCTTGGAACTCCTCCCGGATGATGAACACAATCGTAAGCTCGTTTCCCATGTTCGGCCGCCGGACTGGGTTAATCCAACCCCGGCCCCACGGTACAATCTGGTGGTGATCGGTGCCGGAACCGCCGGTCTGGTGACCGCCGCGGGAGCGGCCGGCCTTGGTGCAACGGTGGCGCTGGTGGAGCGGCATCTCCTCGGAGGGGACTGTCTCAACGTCGGGTGCGTTCCCTCCAAGAGTATCATACGATCCGCCAGGGCTATTGGTGAGATCCTGGCAGCCAAGAAGTATGGAATACACGTACCCCGAGGCGTGGACGTGGACTTCCCCGCGGTAATGCAACGAATGCGTTCCCTGAGGGCCCGAATTAGTGCCCATGATTCCGCGCAGCGATTCAAGAGTCTCGGCGTGGACGTGTTCCTGGGGAACGCCGGCTTCACCGGGCCGGATACCGTGGAGGTTGCAGGGAAAACACTACGGTTCAAGAAAGCCGTCATCGCCACGGGGGCCGGGGCGGTGCGACCCAAGCTCAAGGGACTTGCCGAGGCGGGCTTCCTGACAAATGAGACCGTTTTTTCGCTCACCGAGCGGCCGGTCAAGACCGCCGTCATCGGAGGA
Source organism: Desulfomonilaceae bacterium (assembly GCA_963675835.2). Classification (GTDB taxonomy): domain Bacteria; phylum Desulfobacterota; class Desulfomonilia; order Desulfomonilales; family Desulfomonilaceae; genus JAVHLK01. The sequence continues at coordinate 969,832 of CAXXIU010000021.1, read as the reverse complement.
GGTCCCATTGGCTGTGAGATGGCTCAGGCATTCCAGAGGCTCGGAAGCCGGGTGGTTCTCTTTCATCGAGGAAATCATATCCTCGACAGAGAAGATGCCGACGCTGCGGAAGTCGTGGAACAACAATTCATCGAGGACGGCATCCAGCTGGTCCTGAACAGCAATTTACTCGAGGTTGAAGTCAAAGACGGGGAGAAGATTATCCACTATGAGTCGGCCGGCAAGAGAGACGCTATAGCGGTCAGCGACATACTCGTCGGTGCCGGCAGAGCCCCCAACGTGGAACACCTCAACCTGGAGGCGGCCGGGGTGCGGTACGACACGCGAAAAGGCGTTTTAGTAGACGACACTCTCCGGACGAGCAATCCGAGCATCTATGCCGCGGGTGATATCTGCATGCAGTACAAATTCACCCACGCGGCGGATGCGGCCGCACGAATCGTGATACAGAACACGCTTTTCAGAGGGTCCAAGAAACTCAGCGCTCTGACCGTTCCATGGGTCACATACACGAGTCCGGAAATCGGTCACGTGGGATTGTACGAAAAGGATGCCGAGAAACGGGGAATTGCCATTGATACGTACATCAGGCATCTCAGCGATGTGGACAGAGCCGTCACCGACGGGGAGGATCTGGGGTTCGTGAAAATCCATACGGCAAAGGGCAAGGACAAAATCCTCGGGGCTACCATTGTTGCGACAAACGCGGGGGACATGATCAGTGAAATCACTTTGGCAATGGTGGGGAACGTGGGCCTCGGAACCATTGCAAACGTTATTCACCCGTATCCAACTCAAGCGGAAGCCATAAAGCAGGTTGCCGACGCTTACAATAGGACTCGGCTCACCCCGTTCGTGAAAAGGGCTTTCACCAAGTGGTTGACGTGGACAAGGTGAGGTGTAGTCTTTTCAATGTGCTGCTTTGCTGCTCACCAAATTGGAAAGGGGAGACACATGAAATTGGCAATGATCGGTCTCGGCAAGATGGGATTCAACATGGCCAAGCGGCTTCTGCAGGGTGGTCATGAGGTCGTGGTTTACAACCGGAGCCGGGGAAAGACTGACGAAGCGGCCCAGGACGGCGCATTACCCGCGTATTCTCTCCGGGAAGCGGTCGAAAAGCTCTCGCCTCCCCGTGTGGTCTGGATAATGTTGCCTGCAGGAGCGGTAGTGGATGCCCATGTTGAAGAGTTCGGCAGGCTCCTCTCACCCGGTGATATCGTTGTGGACGGCGGCAACAGCTATTTTGAGGACGATCTCAAACACGAAGCTCTCTTGAAGGAGAAAGACGTACGGTACATGGATGCCGGCGTCAGCGGCGGCATCTGGGGACTTAAGATAGGCTATTGCCTCATGGTAGGAGGCGACCCCGAGGTATACCGTATCGTGGAACCGGCATTGGAAACACTCGCCCCGAAAGACGGCTATCTTCACTGCGGTCCGGCTGGATCGGGCCACTTCGTTAAAATGGTGCACAATGGAATAGAATACGGCATGATGCAGGCCTATGCGGAAGGCTTTGAGATTTTATCGAAATCCCCATTCTCCGAGTCAATGGATTTCGAGAAGATCGCCCATTTATGGAACCAAGGGAGTGTCATCCGTTCCTGGCTGCTCGAATTGGCAGAGTCCGCGTTCTCGAACGACCCCAAGCTCGACTCAATCAAAGGATACGTGGCAGACTCGGGGGAGGGAAGATGGACGGTCCGACAGGCCGTGGATCTGGGAGTTCCTGCTCCGGTGATTACCGCATCCCTGTTCACGCGGTTTGCATCCAGAACGGACGACTCATTCGGGAACAAGGTCCTGGCAGCGCTGCGGCACCAATTCGGCGGTCACGCGGTGGTCAAGGATGAGTGATATTTGTCTTGGATGGGTGTGTTAACGTGTGTATGGCCGGCCGGCCGCTGCTATAGTGGTTCGCGTAAGTTTTTTCGACTTGGCGGGCTGGAAAGCCTACCCCACGATGGGGACTGTCCCTGTTTCGGAAAATACTCTCAGTAGCGACTATGAAATTTCCGGACCGCGTTGAAGGATCAAGAGCGAAATACCAAAAACACGTTACTGGAAACGGGACGGGACGACATGCGGCCCTTCACGAAAGAAATGCCGGGGCAATGACAACCAGAAGGGAATTTGTCCGGTCAATGACCGCGGCCTTAACCGGACTTCCACTATTCGGAATGCCGATCTTTGCGAAGATCGGGAGCGCGTTCGCATCCACCGAACGGGTCGTGGTACCGCGGGGAACGAAGCGACGCGATCTCGTGGATAAGGATCCCAAGACTCTCGATACGAGCAAGCTGGAAATCACTCCGCTCGATGAATTCAGGACCATGGGACTGGTCGACTACGAAGCGGATCTCTCCTCCTGGCGGCTCATAGTTGACGGGGCTGTCGGCAATCGCTTGAGTTTGACGTATTCCGATTTGATGCGTTTGCCGGTAGTGGAGAAGCAAGCCCTACTGATATGTCCAAACATATTCGTCAACAATGGACTTTGGAGGGGCGTTTCCGTCAAACTTCTCCTCGAACGGGCCGATGTTGCACCGGACGCGAACTATGTTACCTTTCGAGGGCCGGAGGGAAACTACGAAAGCATCATGCGGGTTCCCATGACCGACGTGAGGAACGGCAAAGTCATTCCGGCCTACGCGGTGAATGGAGAGACCTTGCCTCGCAAGCACGGTTTCCCTCTTCGGTTGGTTGCGGAGGATTATTACGGAAATGATTGGGTCAAATATGTGTACAAAATAACCGCGGATAGTGGGCGCACATGATACCCGGGTCGGTATAACCATAGCCGGACTATGGGCAGAAAATGAATAATCACGGATCTGAAAAACTAGTGCTGGCAGGAGATATCGGAGGGACCAAGACCAACCTCGCGTTGGTTGCGCTGAAGGAAGGGATACTTTCCATTGTGGCCATGGACTCGTTTCCCAGTCCGGAAGCCGCCGGCCTGGAAGAAATCATCGGCCGATTTCTGCAGAAGGTGCGCCACACGGTTTCGAGTGCGTGTTTCGGTATTGCAGGACCCGTCATTGCCGGTGTAAGCAAAACTACCAATCTGCCGTGGATCGTTGCAGAGCAGAGCATCCGGGAACACTTCCGATGGTCGCGGGTCCGGCTGATAAACGATCTGGTTGCCACGGCCAATTCCATTCCACTGCTATCGCGGGATGAACTTCACCAACTTAATGAGAGTGTCCCGGAGCTGGAAGGAAACGTCGGCCTGGTTGCTCCCGGCACCGGCCTTGGAATTGCCCTTTTGGTCTTCGCGGAAGGTGGGCTTCATCCTGTTCCATCGGAAGGCGGCCATGTCGATTTTGCCCCAAAGAACGACCGGGAAACGGAGCTTCTGCGACATCTTCAAGGAAAGATGGGGCATGTGAGTGTGGAACGATTGGCATCAGGGCCCGGTCTGTTCACCATATATGATTGGTTGAGAGGAACTCGTACTGTGCACGAACCATCGTGGCTTTCCGAAAGGCTTGGGAACGAAGATCCTTCCAAGGTGATCTCGGAAATAGGGCTCGCCAAACGTGATCCCATGTGTGAAGAAGCATTGGACATGTTCGTCTCCATTATTGGTTCCGCAGCCGGCAACTTGGCGTTGACCGGACTTACAACGGGCGGGATGTACCTGGGAGGCGGCATCAGTCCGAAAATACTGTCGAAACTGAAGGAACCGGTGTTTCTTAACTCCTTTGCGGACAAGGGGCGATTCACCGATCTCTTGAAGAGAATCCCGGTCCGGGTCATCCTGAATGACCAAGCTGCGCTGCTCGGTGCGGCCGCTTGTGCGTTTAATGAGGAGGCGGCACAATGAGCTTCGACCGTGAGAAGATCGACGCGTACATTGATACTGTTGTAAAAAGCCAAGCGCCCGATTTGAAGATCCCTCATGAGGCATGCCTGGTGGAGGGAGAGGTAGAACCGTGCGCGATCGTTATCTTCGGAGCAACCGGGGATCTCACCAACAGAAAGCTGGCTCCCGCTCTGTACAATCTCTACCTGACCGGAGTCATGCCCGAGAATTTCGTCATCCTCGGTGCGGCCCGTTCCGAGATGTCTCACGATCAATTCCGGGAGGGAATCAAGAGCGCCTTGGCCGGTTCGGATTTGTCCGGGTGGGAGGGCTTCGCGAAAGCGCTGTACTACCAGCGGATTCAATTCGATTCCGAGGATTCTTACGCCGAGCTTGCCGCCGTGCTGTCCAAACTTGACAAGGACCACAACCTGCAGGGAAACGCCATCTTCTACTGTGCCATTCCGCCGTCGCTCTACAAGACCGTTGCGGTGATGTTGGGTGCGGCGGGGTTGTCCGTCCGGGGAAGGAACGGTTCAGGTTGGCGGCGGCTGGTCGTAGAGAAACCCTTTGGGAGAAATCTGCAGAGTGCGGAAGACCTCAATCGGACCATCGAGCGGCACTTTGCGGAGCAACAGGTGTACAGGATAGATCATTACCTCGCGAAAGAGACCGTTCAGAATGTCCTGGTGCTGCGCTTCGCCAATTCCATATTCGAACCCATCTGGAACCGACAATACATTGAGCGGGTTTACATTACCGCGGCCGAGTCCCTGGGAGTGGAAAACCGTGCACACTATTACGAAGAGGCCGGAGTGGTTCGGGACATGCTCCAGAATCACCTCATGCAATTGCTGGCCCTCACGACGATGGCGCCGCCGGCCCGTTTCGAGGCCGACCACGTGAGAGATGAAACCTGTAAGGTCTTCAGATCTCTCAGACCCTTCGACAGAGAGGACATGGACAAGAACCTTATTCTGGGTCAGTACGGTCCGGGATTCATTAACGGTGAACGGGTCCCGGGGTACCGCGATGAACCCGGGGTTTCCCCCCAGTCCCTTACCCCCACCTTCGGTATGATGAAGGTCTACATTGAGAATTGGCGTTGGGAAGGCGTTCCGTTCTACATCACTTCCGGGAAGAGGCTTCATGAGAAACGTACGGAAATCGTTATACACTTCAAAAAGGTACCTCATTCCCTTTTCCGCGGGGTCTTGGGAGAGACCATCACGCCGAATGTCATGACTCTCGGAGTCTACCCTGAAGAGACGATCAATCTTACGTTTCAGACCAAGAATCCCGGAGCCCTTTTCTGCTTACGATCCGTCAGGATGGATTTCAACTATGCGGACAACTATACCGGTCCCGCTGTGGATGCATACCAAATTGCGTTGCTGGATTGCATGCAGGGAGATCAGACACTGTTTTGGCGTCAAGATGCCGTTGAACTCTGTTGGGATTTCATTGATCCCATTTTGGAAAAATGCGAAGATTGCGCGGATAGACGCGAGCGGCTGGAGATCTATGAGGCGGGAAGCCGGGGTCCGCATGAAGCGCCGGCGTGGAGGGGATAAGGCCTGCACCGGCATCTTGTGGGTTCGACATCTTATCTTGTCTCGTTCCCAGGCTCCGTCCCGGTAACGAGACAAAAAGAATCAGCGAGGAGGGACGGTATGAGAAAGTCGGCCGTTATTATGGCAATCTTGTTGTTGGCCGTTACCGGCACGGCATTGGCTCAAAGCGGTATGGGAAACGTTACCGTAGACATGTCGGGGTTCCGCAACGACAACGGACGGGCATCGATAGTACTGTACAATGGTCCTGAAGCATTTCCCAAGAAGGCCGAAAAGTCCGTGCAAATAGTCAGATCAAGCATTAAGGATAAGAAGGCGAAGGCGGTTTTCAAGAACATCCCTTTTGGAACCTACGCCTTTGTGGTCCTTCACGATGAAAACGGGAACGGCAAGATGGACTACAATGCACTGGGAATGCCTCAGGAAGGATACGCATTCTCGAACAATGCGCGGGCTATGCTGGGTCCTCCCGACTATAAGGACGCAGCGTTCAAGATTGACAAGCCCGAGCTCGCTCAAAGCATCAAAGTCGGATATTGACATTAACCAACATTTAACGATTTCCCGAGTTCGATACATCCAGGCCGGTATCTTGCCGGCCTACCTTCAACTTTTTCCCAAGAAGCGGTTTGAGTGTTCCGCCGCCGACTACCAGCATCTCCAGCGAGTTGTTCTTGTCAAGGCCGCAATGGTCGGACGCACTCATGTTGAATACACCGCCGGTCCCGATCCAGCCCTTTGTCTCTTCGATTCCGTCGCGAGTCAGATCCCTGGCTTGGGCCAAGTCCATTGACGGGGTGATTCTCTTTGCCTTCATGGCGTTGACCACAATCCAGAACGCATCATATGCGTGTCCGCCGAATGTACTGCATGTTCCGAATTCTTTTTCATAGTCACGTTTATATTTCATAAGAATTTCCCGCTGGAAGTGATCCATCGGCAATTGGGTCGCGACCAACAGCCTACCCGCAGGAAACATGACGCCGTCACATGCTTCACCGGCCGTCTTTATGAACTTGGGGTTACCCATTCCATGGCTGTGAAACAACGGTATGTCCATGCCCAGCTGCTTCATGTTTCTGGGTACAATGGTCTGGGTGGGTACTACCGACCAGTTGACGACGGCCCCCGCTCCGCAGGCCTGAATCTTCTTCAGCTGGGGAGTCATGTCTACGGCCCGGGTGTTAAACGTTTCATCCGCCACGATCTCAATCCCCATTTGCGGCGCGTGGTTCTTCAGCTGCTTACGTCCCTGTTCCCCGAACCCCGTAGTCTCGCTCAGGATTGCAATCTTGCCGATTCCCATGTACTTGATACGCTCCAATATTCGCATAACGACATGAGAGTCTCGCTGCGGCGTCTTGAATGTGTACCTCGATGATTCCGGGGGGCTGACAATGGCCTCTGCAGCGGCACATGATACCATGGGCACCTTGGCCCTCTCGACAATAGGCTTGACGGCCAAACTAATACCGCTTGTGCTCGGCCCGATGATTGCCAGGACCCTATCCTCGCGGATAAGCGTGTCGAACATCCCCTTGGCGGCTGTTTTAAGGGTCTCGTCATTCTTGATGACGACCTTGAGCGGGTAGCCGTTAATCCCACCGGCTTTGTTGACCGCTTGTGTCAGCATAAGTACGGTGTTGCTCTCGGGTTTGCCGAGCGACTTAGCCTTACCCGTTATTGAAAAAACCGCGCCGATCGTGAGAGGTTCCTTTCCGACCGCATCCAACACTTGAACCGGACAAAACACGAGGGCCGAGATCAGAAGTACTGTCCCTACTCTCCATGTGCTCATGGTTTACTCCTTATCGTTTGGGCCGGCAGCGGACCACGGTCCGATGAATGGGATGCCGGCTATGACAAGAGTGCGGACGATGCAATCGCGCCTGCGACCGGGTTGCACACGTGTTGACCGTCATTGAATTTTCCGAGAACTTTGATCGAATCGATACGCAGCCGAACACCGCGAAACGGAGCGAATTGCTTACGATCCGACTCGGTCCGACATACGGTTCGGGCCCGAAAAAGAGACACTATCGGCAACATAAGTGCATTAAGGATGTGATTCGCTCGGCATATCCGCCGACACATCCAAAAGGTGCCCTTTCGTTGTCCCTGATCTCGGGCCCGAACGACGTGTCAATAGTTCCGGAGTGCGCCCTTTGAAACTTTCAGACAAACGGGTCAGGCGTTGTCGAAAGCGGGAAAACAGCAGTCAATGTTTTCATTCCGACCATGCCGATCCTTTCGTTGTAAGACTACAAGGTCTTTGTAAGAATACGATGAATGATGCTTAGGGAAGAAAAAAGGGTGGGCAACCCGGCTACCGGTGACTCACCGCGGGATAATTCGGAATAACCCTTGGTTCGTTGGGAAGCCGGAAAGGGTATTGGTTGTCTTCCGCCGCGCGAGGCCTAACGGAACAGGTTCTCTCACGCAGTGCAAGAGCTTATATCCTCGCCACCTTCATCCCGCCCTCGCAGGACAACGTGGTATTACAGAAACAGCCGGGTATTCTGGCTTCCGCTTTAGCCTACTCTCCCCGCCTTCCCACTCCGACAAGCGGAGCAGTGGCCCCTCAAGGGATTTCGTCAGCGGTCACAGCTGCGGGGCAGCGCCGGATCTTCACCGGCTTCCCCTAGACCGTTTCTTTCTATCGCTCACACAAAACCGTATTTTATGCTATCAAGGCAAATCGGTGAAGTCAAGCCTTTTATTCCGCACGAATCCAGGGTCAAGTGTGACATGCTCTCCGGGTCGACTCCGACCGGTCCGTTTCCCAGGCGTTGCTACGATTATGCCTGCTCCTCGCCCGTAGCGCTTGACAAGCATGAAAGGGCGTGTCAATAGTAGATCATGGGAAGGGTAAGTACGGGTCCCAATTCCCCGCTTGGACCTTGCCGGTCTCCGCAGCCCATCGGTCATTGCTGCCGAGCAACGGCGGGGCCGGAGGATTCGAGGTTGATATTCAGTCGTATGAGAGGGGATGTTTTGCCGTAACGACTGCGAGACAACCGGTTGAAGAGCTCTGAAGGAAAACACCATGGCACGGTAGAGAACGCGGGGAGGGCAGCTCGGGGGCCGAGTCTCCGGGGCCGTTCGGACCCACCTCGGGACGCAGCCGGTGCGGCTTATCTCCGGCGGCATTCGTAGGAACAAGAAAACCGACTAGGGAGGGGAATCGCTATGGAACACAAGGATTCACGACAAAAGAGGAACCATTCAAAAAGCGTGAAACGCCCGTACGAGCCGCCCAAGGCTACCTTGGCTCCCGTTAGGATTGAGGAGCGGCTCATGCAATGCAATTTCAGCAGCTACAGAGTTTGCGGGCCGAACCGCTGAGATTTGGCCGACACTCAACCGCGCCGGGGGACGGTCTCGCTTGTCGTTGGCGTGCCCGTCATGTGGACAGGCGAGTTGTTTGTCCCCCGTCGACGCGAGTGAACCCGCGGCCGGCATCACGAACACTGCCGGCTGAACGCATCGCGCGATAGACATGAGACGAAGCAACGAGTTTCTGTTGAAAAGCGTTGGGGGCCAAGACATTCTCGTGCCGCTCGGAGCCAAGGTCATGGAGATGAACTGCCTTGTTGCCTTGAATGCGACGGCACGGTGCGTCTGGGAACTTCTCGCCGAAGACAACTCCATTGATGATTTGGCCACCGCTGTTGCCGAGAGGTTCGAGGTGGATGAAGACAGAGCCCGTGCCGATGTCCAAGCCTTTCTCGACGATATCGGACGCATAGGATTACTGGAGAAGTGACCGAAGCGATCACCGAATACGGGGCGCTGGTGAGAGAGATGCTCAGGCTCGCGGCCGGAGAGCGTCAGTCTGCCTACGGGACCTTTGAACTCACCGGTCGCTGCAACTTGTCCTGCCGCATGTGCTACGTTCGATACGCCGCCGGCGACCGGAAGAAGGCCGCACAGGAACTTTCGGCCTCTGCATGGCTGGACCTTGCGCAACAGGCGGTTGACAACGGCATGGTCTTCCTGCTTCTCACCGGTGGTGAGGTCTTCCTGCGCCGCGATTTCTTCGCAATCTACGAACCTCTCACGCGCATGGGGCTCGTCCTTGCCCTCTTCACAAACGGCACCCTCATCACGGAAGAGATTGCAGGACGTCTGGGCCAAGCACCGCCGAGCTGCACCGAGATTACTCTCTATGGAGCGACTGCGGCCGTCTACGAGGCCGTCACCGGCGTCGCCGGCAGTTTTGCCGCGTGTTGCGCGGGGATAGAGGCCCTGGTGTCTCGCGGAGTGCCCTTGGGACTCAAGACCACCATCACCCGTCACAATGTGCATGAGATCGAAGCAATGCGGAACCTGGCTCAGAACTGGGGCGTGCCGTTTTCCGCCGGGTGGCTGCTCTCCAGACGGCCGGACGGGGCTCCTTCCGACGTGGAGGATTGTCGCCTTTCCGCTGCGGAGTGCGTCGAACTCGAAGCGACCGACCAGGCTTCCGCCCATGAATGGACCGAGGTCGCACTCAGGGACGATGCATCAAGGGGTCACGACAATTTCCATTGCCATGCAGGCAAGTCCGCGTTCGTCATCAATCCCTCAGGGGCAATGAATGCGTGCCTGGTTCTCTCCCAGCCGGGAGCCCGGCCCCTGGACGACGGTTTCGCGCAAGCTTGGGACCGGGTGCGGCAGTACGTCGATTCCGCGCCGCCCCCGTCGTCCGACTGTCGTGCCTGCGATCTGCTCGCATACTGCGGCCGCTGCCCCGCGTGGGCGATGATGGAGACCGGAACATTGACCGAACCCGTGTCCTATCTCTGCGAGATTGCCCGAGCCAGAAAGGAACGCTATGGGAATCCCGCCCGACCTTCCGTTACGGGGGCCGGCATTTCCGTCTCGGGCGGCTTGAAAACTAAGTGGTCGAGTTCATAAATAGGGTCGCGGGTTACGCGGTCATGAGAACAAGAAAATCCCCCCTTACCCCCCTTTGCCAAAGGGGGGAACCCGCTTCTACCCCCCTTTAGTAAAGGGGGGCTGGGGGGATTTATCTTGCTGGGAGGCGACACCCCGCACCGTGTCATCTCGAGTCCCGTGCGGAACCCGAGACGAAGCTATTTCGCCAGGCCAAAATGCGTGATCGAACTTCCGATACAGAGTGCTAAGTTTTCGATTTCACCAAGACGGTCACACATTGCCGGCAAGACTTCCCTCTCGCTCCTACGCGTCCAGCGTGGTCAGACCCCGCGTTTCGCGGATTTGTCCTGTTGGACCCTAGGGCGGGCTCACGCACTCGTTAATCCGATGTACAAGTCTGAAAAGAACAGAGGTCCGAATGCCGCCATCAGGGCTTAACTCGGCGAGATCCTTTCTCTCCTCGTTCCTGCAGTATGCCGGTATCAGGGCCTGGGTATCCCTCAGCCTGATGGTCCTGCTCGGGCTGACGGAGGGTGTGGGACTCGTGCTTTTGGTGCCGTTGCTGCACCTTATCGGATTTGGCGGTGCGGTGACATCCAACGGGATTTCTTCGGTCGTGCGAGGTCTCTTTGAGTCCACCGGCCTGCCCCTCACCTTGCCGACCATATTGTGCACCTACGTAACCATTCTGAGCGTTCACGCGTTGGCCGGGCGATATCTGGAAGTGCTCAATTCGCGTTTGGCACTGGATTTTACCCGATCGATGCAGGATCGTCTCTACGCGGCCCTAGCCCGAGTCGAATGGGTGTTCTTTACACGGATGAATCGAGCCGACGTGATCAGGGTCGTAACCGGCGATTTGGTTCGGGCCGGATTCGCCGCGCGACGTCTGCTGGAGTTCATTGCCACGGTCATTCTCACCATCATATATATCGGCTTTGCAGCATCCGTATCGTGGGTGATGACGCTGTTTACCTTGGCATGTTTCGCAGCGATCTTCCTGATTCTGCACCCGTATAACAGGCGGGCGTTTCGTTTGGGTGAGGCGTTCCAGAAGACGTTCGGGAACATCTATGTGACTGCGAGCGAACACCTTGACGGCATGAAGCTTGCCAAGAGCTACAACCTGCATGATGAGCACGCCAAGAGCTTCTCCGCGGTCACGAGCCGGTTTGCCGATCAGGCCGCCCGTTTCGCCGAGGTGGACGCCGGCACACGAATGTACCATCAAATCGGAGCAGTCGCAGCAGTGAGTGCTTTCTTGTACATCTCTGCGGAGCTTCTGAAGATCCCTTCCACCAGTCTTCTGCTTGTTGTGTTTGTGTTTGCACGTCTCTCACCAAGGGTGTCCGGCATACAACACTATGTGCAGCATATCGCCAATTCCCTCCCGGCATACCGGGAGGCCGCGCTCATGCTGAGCCGTTTTGAGGCGGCGGCCGAATCGCCCGGCCCGCCTTTTGTTCAACCCCCGCGCCTGAAAGAAGCCGTCCGCTTCAATGGAGTGTCCTACTCGTACAACGGTAGTCGAGAGCAGGAGGCGGTGCACAAGATCGATCTTGTGGTCCCCGCACGCAAAACCGTCGCCATAGTCGGTCCGTCGGGCAGCGGGAAGACAACTCTCGCGGATCTTCTCATGGGGCTTCTCACGCCCGACCGAGGGGAAATCCTCATCGACGAACTGCCGCTTACCGGCACTCGGCTGAGTGGGTGGCGAAGCTCCGTGGGATACGTGCCTCAGGAGACGTTTCTCTTTCACACCACCATTCGTGACAACCTCTTGTGGGCCAGGCCGGGATCTACCGAGCGGGAGCTTTGGGACGCTCTTGGTCTTGCCGCCGCGGAAGGCTTTGTGTCGAGCCTTCCCGAGGAACTGGACACGGTGGTGGGAGATCGAGGCATACGCCTCTCAGGCGGGGAGCGCCAGCGCATCGCCCTTGCGCGGGCCCTCCTACGAAAGCCCCCCCTGCTGCTTCTGGACGAGGCAACCAGCTCGCTGGACACGGAACACGAGCGACACATTCAGGATGCTCTCGAGGGCCTTCACGGACAATTGACCATGGTCATTATCGCGCACCGCCTCTCCACCATCAGACGGGCCGACGACATCGTGGTCCTTGACCGAGGGCGGGTCAAGGAAACAGGAGCATGGGAATGCCTGCTGCATCAAGAGAACGGCCGATTCCAGGAACTGTTCAGGCAACAGAGGATGTGACAAACGTACTGGCTCTCGGAAAGCCGCCTGGGCACCCGATCAGTTTTGAAAACTTCAGACACCGAACATGCAACAGGATAATTGTGGATTCCTATGGTCTTCCGCAAGGACTTCTCCGCCTAGATTCTGCCGCGATGTCTTCCAGGACCCTAAGAGCCAGGAGAACGATGATGCATAAGCGCGAAGTTTCATGCGGAAGACTATATGCCCAGCACTTCCTATTGCCGCAAGAGACTTTGTGGCCCGGATTCCTTCACATTCTCACCGCCGAAAACCTTTGATAGTACTTGTTCCATTCTCAGTTCAATCTCGGGTTGCTGTTTCTTGAGCCTCTCTTGAAACCAAGGTGTTTTTAAATAGTTGTGAAGATCGTTCCTTGTCCCACCAAAATTCTTAACTTGTCTCGCGTAATGTATCGCTTCCTTCATCCTATTCTGAGTCAAGAACAGCAACACCAACAACTCCGCTGGTCTCCGATTATCAGCTGCTGCAATTCGTTTTCTCGCAAGTCTCTCAGCCTCTTCCAGCCACTTACGGGCCTGCTGAATCTGAAGTTTGGGCGGGGGATCTGTAGAGATCGCATTTAGCCATTCGATGAATCCTGCGTTGGCGTAGCTTTGTGGCCAACTAAACCTATCACTCGGAAATTTGCCCTCTTTTTTGAGTTCAGATAGGAACTCGTAAGCGCCGTCGTATTCCCCGAATCGGACCAGAGCGTCGGTGTATAGAGCAAAGAGACCGTCTGACCGTATCTCCTCCTTGGGTAGTTGGAATAACGCAATGGGAGGCCTGTGGCCATTCTTAACTTCGTCGATGACAGCAAGAAAATCGGCATTGCTATAAATTAGTCTGTCTGTAGCCTTACAGACTTTCCCGTGAAGGTCTTTCAGTCTCTCATCAACTACTTTGTTCGCTTGATCGATTTGGCTATCTACTGTTTTTCCAATTTCCGTTTTCACGGCGCTCATAATCGAATCTCGAAACGCAGGAATTCCCATCCAACCTAATAGGGCGCTGGCGGCAGTGACGATAGCAACAGCCGCATAACACGTTGGACGAACGAGGCCGAAGTACCACTCGTGAGTACGGACCTGGTGTTGGAGCGAAGACAATGATTCAGAAAGAGCCGGGAATTTCTCGCTCAGTCTATCCAGTTCCTGCCGAAGCTCTTCCGTTTCTGCAATGGGCTTAGTCATTTGTGTACCTCCGGTTCGGCGATTGAGCCGGTGCGAGGCCATACCAATATGGCGTCTGTTAACGATCCCGGACAACACAGTTCTGCCGTACACCGCGGCAAGCAGTCTGCAGTCCCCCCCGAGCCGAGGATATCCCGATGCGTGCGGAATGTTTCCCGAGGATAACCGTCCGCCGGGCATGTGTTGACCTCAAGGAACGCAGATAAGCCTTACCCTACAGCGGTTACGGCAGCGTCGCCGTCACCATCGGCTTACATTCAGTGAATCAATACTCCCTATTAACGGGTACGAGTAATTCAACACACGCCTATCCTTCCCCGGTTCTTTTCGTACGACGATGCGAAGATAGACCCCCCTTTTCTTCGATGATTGCGGTAGGTACTCCTCCCCAAAATTAGCGTGGCACATTTGCTCGGCTTAGTCAAGAAAAATTCTCGGTAGTGTCCTAATTTGAATCTTATGGGTGGAGGAAGGGTGTATGCGGTGACAGCAAAATTTGCTGGGAATATGAAAATCGATTTCCATCTTCACAGTAAGAATTACTGACGTTGTCGATACTCGGCTACAATCGCAGCGCGCACTGCAGCTTGAGGAGAGTCTACTGGGCCTTGGTGGAGAACGGCGAAGAATTTCCGTTTCCCGGACTTCTCGTCTATCACATATGACCAGGCATAACAACGGGTAGCGGTGGGATGGCCAGAGGAAGAGAGAAGACTTGGACTGTGCCTTCCCATACGGTCTTATCTTGATAGGTCTCCCTTATGGGAACTGATTCGAGCCATGTGGCCTTGGCATCGTGAAGACCTCGGATAGCGTCTATAAGAGTCCCAACAGATGCTTCAGTTTGCATTGTCTGTTTTCATGTCTTCTGGAACGCCCAACCCTTTTTTATAGAGGTCAAGCATTTTCTTCATTAAATCCCATGCCTCAGCACTCAAAGGATAGGACACTTCAAGTCTTGCCCATTCCTTATCCGACAGCCAAAGCGTCACTTGCCGTGTTCCAGGTGGTTGGGTTGAACTTCCCATATAAGCACCTGTTGAAGCGTCGGTGGTTCCAGACAACTCCGCTGTAGGCATGTCGATCTCCTTCTCAAGAGTGTTCTTATCTTCTTCATGCCCAGATAGAGTATCATGCTCTTCCAGTTTAACATAGGCAATAGTTCGTCTGAACTGCCGAATAAAATCCTTTGCTCCTTTGTCTGAGAACTTCTCGTTCTTCTTGAGATGAAATTCCAACGCCTCGTCGCTTGAAGGAATTGATTTTTGAAAATGATCCCATAACTTCCTATGAATCTTGGGATTTAATGCAGCCTCTTCTTCTGCTTTGGCACGCTCGACGCATCCTTTTCTTTTATCCCATAGGATGTTAAGTGCCAAATCGGAGAGCTTCACTCGTCGGTCCTCCCCTACTCCCTCGTCTTCGATAAGTCCAAAGTATTTTAATGCTGCCAATGCTACGGCTCCTGGTCCGGTCTTGCCCTTGTAATCCCAGACTGCAAAAACAACCTCAGGGTGGGTGGGAGATTCTCCGTAACTATCTTTAAGCTTCCGTGCCAAATCTAAGGCTACCCCAAGATCAATCCCAGGATAAGCGGGGCTTCGTTTCCGTTTTGGCTTATGGACGGTGGTTTGAGTCTCAGAATTCATCGTTCTCTCCTTTCATGGAACACCTTATAACGGAGTCTCTTACAAATCAAGTATAACAAAGAGCCACTGCTTGCAATAGAATTCAAATAGGAAGATAACCCAGCTTGACAGGCAATAGGTGAAGATGTAGGCTTATCTCAGACAGAACGAAAAAGGCTTCTATGTTCCAGCATAGAAGCCTTTGCCGAGATTCCCGGCTAGTTCTGAAGATCCGGAGCGGGGTGCGGTTTGGGACCGAGAGAAGGCTTGGCACTTTCTACTTCGGGGTTCGATCCCCCGGCACTCCACCATATCAGTGGGGCCTGCTTGGTGCCCTCCCGGACTTTACACCCACAGGGGGCGGGGTTCGATTCCCCCAGGCTCCACCAGTCCTAGTATAGGACAGAATAGAGGCTGATGCAATGAATAAATTGAGCATCGACAAGCAAACCGCAGTCGTGAGCGCGCTCGTGGAAAGAATGTCTATCCGGTCAGTGGAACGTATGACCGGGGGGCATCGAGACACAATCACAAGGCTGATGGTACGCGTCGGACAAGGGTGCCAGAGAATTATGGATGAAAAGCTTCGCTGCCTCACTTCTAAACATATCCAGCCTGATGAGATTTACTGCTATGTCGGCAAAAAACAACGGCATGTGAAGGATTCAGACGATTTGAACGAAGTAGGTGATTTCTGGACTTGGGTTGCTATTGATTCCGACACCAAGCTGGTTCCCGCATAAGGTCGGGAAAAGATATCCAAACACGGCTCAGGAATTCATTGACGAACCTTCAATCTCGACTCACGAATCGAATACAGATAAGCTCTGACGGCCTCCAGCTTTATGTGGAAGCAGTGGAAGAATCCTTCGGGGCTGATGTGGGCAATGCCCAAATCGTAAAATCATACGAGGCAGAACCGATCGGGCCCGGTAGGTACACTACCGGCAATCCAGACGTTGGGCTTGCATCCACTTCGTATGTGGAACGGCAGAATTTGACGATGAGGATGTCGATGCGACGGTTTACCCGACTGACCAATGCCTTTAGTAAGAAAGCTGAGAATTTAAAGGCAGAGGTGGCACTGCATTTCGCTCACTACAATTTCGTGAGGGTGCAACGAACATTGAAGGTCACACCTGCGATGGAAGCTGGGATAACAGACAGGATATGGTCGATTCGGGAGATTATAAGTCCGGTTGGTATATAATGATGCCAAAATCACGACTTATAGGGCTGGAGTGCCGATTCGTCGTACTCCCACGGTCCGAGCAAACTGAAGACCATGGGATATAGCTTATTTCTAGGTTGGGTTTCTGGAGTGTTGTTATCATTAGCAAAAACAAATCCAGCTTTTAGATATAGTCCTATGGCGGGCTCTGAATGCCGTGCATCTACGGTTATAATACTGCATCCTGTCCTGTTTTCTGGAGAAGCGAACAATAATTTGGTGATATCCAACATATCCGTTCCAGCACCCAAACGATGAGAATCCTTACTCACACCAAGCCAAGTGATCTTTACAGCGGGACAATATGACCCGAAATTCTTTCCCTCCGGCTTTGGAGCAATCTTGGCAACATTCTTCTCTATCTTTGCATTGCTATTACAGTAACTTATAAATGCGAGCGGGGGAAGATTCTCATCGATTATCTCGTCGGTGGTCAATTCATAGGTTTTGGTTAGGAGGATTTTTTCGTATGCGAAGAAATCCTCCATAAAGAAACGATTGATTTCTGAGACTCCACAATCAAACCCGTAAGTTCCTCTCTCTCGTTCCACGGGTTGAAAAATCCAGTCTTTATATCTGAATCTATTTCTCTCGTTACCTATCACTCTGATTTGCCTTACGTTTTCTGGCGTTTTCAACCACTACTTTATGAACTTTAGACATTTCGTGCCGACTACCCGTGACAAGAGGAGACGATTTATCTTTATGTGCTACCTTTCTTTCAAATTCCTCCGCTTCTTCTCCGACGAATGTCCAAGAAAGCGATTCAGGAAATGCCATGATGTGATTCTCCTTTCTTGGCTCTCCGAGGTAGAGCCACATTATCCTGCCTCAACAGGACACGCCTATCCATTAGTAAGACAACCCATCATACCTTATGGATCTTCTCATGCCAATCTTTTTTCCTTGACATCTGCTCCCTTTTGCGTTTATGCGCACCGCCTTTACCATTAAGAGCAGCCAATATCAAATAATATTTCATCTTTAGTGGTTCCTTTGGGGGATGCTAACACGTATAAGAAATGGAAAGAATTTCAAATTAGGACACTACCACATTCGCGCAGGACCGTACCGCTTACCAAAACACGGTCTCGGATTCCCCGCAGTCGTTGGACGGTTCCGTGCGCGTGAAATCGGCCGGTAATCAGGCACCCTGTTCCACCCGAGTGGTGATCGAGGGTAGATACCGCCTCGTTGTAGGAGCGAATGGTATTCGCCCGCAGGCGACCGCCGGTCGCCTCTACCAAACGGGGCAGACCTCGGAAACCAGACGTCTTCCCGAGGCAGCCCGGGCCCTGGTCCTCCTTTCCCGGTTCCGAGCCTTCGCCGGGAAGACGACACATGATATGTGACCGAACTTATGAATCGGAGTAATCAGGCCCGTAGGGCGGGCTGTGCCCGCCGAGCAGACGGGCCTGCCCGTCGGCTCCAACTTCTTGATCTGACCGCCTCGCTGCAGTCAAAGGCGGCCACAGGCCGCCCTACAAATCTGCATTGGGATCTCCGGCCTGTGTGCCCTAAGACCCCTCGTTCGAAGTCTCCCAGCCTGGGAAAGAGGGGAAGATGCGCGACAGAACTTATGAATCGGAGTACTCAGACGGAAGACAAGGACTTGAGCTCGTCGAGTAAGTCTCGAAGTTTTTCCTCCAGATCGTCCGTTACCTCTTGTTCATTGGAGGTGATCAGTTCTTTCAAATGAGCGACTTCGCCCTCGATATCCGCGAACAACACCGGTAGGGTTTCTCCAAGGCCGGCGGCGACCTCTTCGGGAGGTGCAACCGGAACCCCTTTGCTCGGATCCAACTCCAGGACCTCGCGTCGCCTGGGAACATATACGTCAAGGCCGTGTTGTTCCCTGACGGCCTGTGCGAATGCCTCACTGGAACCGGCCTCGCCGTGTACCACGAAGACCCGGGGCTTGGACTTCTCCGCGAAGCGGCCGACCCACTTGAGGAGGTCCGACCGATCCGCGTGAGCGGAAACGCCCCCGATGGTAAAGACCTTTGCCTTGACCGCCACCGGTTCGCCGAAAATCGTCACCGTCTTGGCACCATCGACGATCCTCCTGCCGGTAGTCCCCTCAGCCTGGAATCCAAGAATGACGATGCAGGCGCCGGGTCTCCACAGGTTGTGCTTGAGGTGATGTTTGATCCGGCCTGCGGTACACATGCCGTTGGCCGAAATGACGATCGCGGACCCGGGCACGTTGTTGATTTCCATGGACTCCTTGGTTGTACGGGTGAACCGCAAATTCGGCAGTCCCAGCGGATCGAAGCCCTGGTTGATGATCTCTTGCGCGTCTGCGTCAAAGTACTCTCTGTTCCTGTGGAAGATTTCCGTTGCCTTTATTGCCAGAGGACTATCGAGAAATATCGGAATATCCGGGAGATCTCCCGCCCTGTGGAATTCTGCAAGCACGTAGAGCAGTTCCTGGGTCCTCTCCAACGCAAATGCCGGCATAATCACCTTTTCGTTGTGAGAAACCCCGTAGTGAATCGCCTCCAGCAGTTCGGACTTGCTGTCTTCGAAATTCCTATGCCGCCGGTCACCGTACGTGGATTCCACAAAGAGGTAGTCGGCTTCCGTAATCGGGTAGGGATCCTTCACAATGGGCTGGTCCTGCCGACCAAGGTCGCCCGAGAACACGACCTTCGTTTGGGTCCCCGAATCCTCTATCCACAGTTCCACCGCGCACGATCCGAGGATATGACCTGCATTGCGAAGTTGGGCAGTGATGCCCGGCTCTATCTCGAAGACCTCGTCACGTTCGACGGGATGCAGGTACTGTAGACTCTTCTCCGCGTCTTCCATCGTATACAGCGGTTCGATATGACGTCGGGCCCTGCGTCGGGCCTTTCTCGTTTGCCACTCCGCGTCCATCTCCTGAACGTGAGCTGAGTCGAGGAGCATCACCTCGCACAGTTCGGCCGTGGGGGGCGACATGATAATTTTGCCGTGAAAACCGTCCTTCACGATCTTGGGAATGCGTCCGCTGTGGTCAATGTGTGCATGCGTCAGTATGAGCGTGTCGATCTGTTTGGGGTCGTATCCCCACTCTTCCCAGTTTAGGCTCTCTATTTGCTTGCCGCCTTGGAAAAGCCCGCAATCGACGAGAAGCGTCTTTCCGTCGGAAGTCTCAATAAGGTAATTGGAGCCGGTAACGGACCGAGCAGCACCGAAACAGGTAATGCTTATCATAGTTCTTCCTTCTAGCTTCTGCTTCTGAGTTTGCTGAGGAGTCGGAGGATTTCTATGTACAGCCAAACCAGGGTCACCATCAGCCCGAAGGCGCCGTACCATTCCATGTAGGCCGGGGCGCCGGATTGCGATCCCTTTTCAATGAAGTCGAAATCCAGCACGAGGTTCAGCGCTGCAATGACCACGACGAAAACGCTGAACCCGATACCTACAAGCCCGCTTCCATGAATATAGGGAACGCCGACGCCGAAGAACCCGAGTACCATGGTGACAAGGTACACCACGAAGATTCCGCCGGTGGCCGCAACAATCCCCATCCTGAAGTTGTCCGTCACCTTGATGAGTCCCGATTTGTAGACCGCCAGGAGCACCGCCAGAGTGCCGAACGTCAGACCCACGGCCTGAAATACGATTCCCGGATATTGCGACTCGGTGATCGCGGATATGCCGCCGATGAACAGTCCTTCCAACAGAGCGTATATGGGAGCGGTGATTGGCGACCACTCCATCTTGAATACGGTTACCAAAGCCGTGATGAGCCCGCCTATTGCTCCTACGAGCATCCACGGCATCACGGATGCCGGATTCTCGGTTTGTGAGTACAGGTGCCATGTCCAGCCCGAAGTCAACATGACCAACGCAAGCAACAAAGCAGTCTTGTTGACGGTTCCCTGAATCGTCATGGTGTCGTCGGCCGTCCCGGGGAAGCCTAACCCCTGAAACGTCCGGTCACTGAGTGCCGGATTACCGGATCGTAGTTCCATGTTTTCCTCCAATGGTTCTCTTGGACTCTCGTTGAAATCGTCATCGCCGGGGCGCAAGTAACCTTTCGCGCCAGATAGTACAATACGGGTTCCGGATAAACTCCGGAATATTCCATTGATCGACGCGGGAGCGCCCGCGAAATGCCGGAACGAGTACGCGGTCTTCCGTACCCGGAAGTAAATATGTTCCTAAGTGCTCCACGGCGCAAATACGGTCACACAACCTGAGCCGTCTTCCCGGCGTAGGCCGGGAACCGGTCTTCTTTTCCCGGACCCCGGCCTGCGCCGGGAAGACGGCGGGCAAGGACGCCCGCCCCACGGTTTGGACTGAGCTTCGAGGCAGTCTTTCGTAGCCCGGGCCTCCGTGCCCGGAATTCTTCTTGCCGGCATCCAACATGGCAGCGAGACGAAAATGTGTGACCGAACTTATGAAATGCCGCACTATAGGGAAATCCGCCACGTCCCCGTCAAAGGTCACATGTGCGTTTCTACCTTCCAGGGGCCAACGGGCCCGTGTCCTCTCCACAATGTCTGTCGTCACGGCATACCTCCGTGCCGGAAACCTTTCCACTCTTGAAGAGTTTATCACGCGATTGGCTGAGGACAAGTATCATTCTTGTCCTTGACCGGCGTCGTTCCGGCGCTTTACCTATGAAATACGAACACGGCGATGTGAGAAAGGACTCCAATGCAGACTGTGTACGGTAATTTTGCCCACGTACGGATACCGCCCGGAGCAATAGTTGCAGCTTTGCTGCTCACGGTTTTGGCTCTGGGAGGCTGTGGAAAGCACGAGCAATCCAATTCCCTCGGGAAGGCACCGCGGCACAAGGTGCAGGTAGCCGGGCCCGTGGAGAAGGAGATCATCGAATGAGACCGGGGCTCGAGACAAGAGGCTCCGGCCCGTTCCCTCTGTTGAAACCCCACTCTTTAGACGGTTCTCGAAAATAATGGCGGGAGCTCCGGCGGCTTCTCGGGGCGTCCCGCCGGCCATCCGTGATTGCCGGCGCAGGTATGACGGTTGGTATGAGGCCGTGAGCTTCCGCAGTACGATGCTTCCCATACAGCCGGGAATGCTGAGCAAAAAAGGGCTTGACATCTCCATACTAAACGTTTAGTTTTGGCCTGGGTTGCCGGTGATCTTGCTCTTCTTCACGCTCCAAATCGACACCATATATGGAGGCCTCGGTGAGTAAACACGTGTACCTGGTTTCAGCCGTCCGAACCGCTATCGGCAGTTTCGGGGGTGAGTTCAGATCGCTGAATGCGCACGGATTAACCGTGCCGGTGATGAAGGCCGCACTCGAGCGGTCCGGGTTGTCGCATGATAGCGTGGGTAAGGTGATCTTAGGAAACACCCTCGCTCCTCTCAATCCCAACATAGCTCGCGGCGCGGCCGTAACCGCAGGCATTCACCCTGATACTCCTTGTTTCACCGTTCATTGCGCGTGCGCGAGTTCAATGCAGGCAATTATCAGCGGTGTGTCCGCGCTCCTCATGAACGAGGCGGAAACCGCGCTGGTGGGTGGCGTTGAATCCATGAGCAACGCTCCTTACGTGCTGTCGACCACCCGTTGGGGCCAACGTTTACAGCACGCTCAAGCCACCGATCTGCTCTGGTGGGGCATGCAAGAAGATCCCGTCATGGGCGGGATGGGACGCGCAGCTGATTTTCTGGCGAAAGAGTATGGAATCTCACGTGAAGAACAGGATGAGTTGGCAGCCTTATCTCACCAAAGGGCTCGAACGGCTTCGGCAGAAGGCCGGTTCGACACTCAGATCGTTCCGGTCGAGGTGAAGCGACGATCGGATTCCGAAATCGTTCTCAAGGATGAGTCGCCCAGAGCTGATGCGACGGTGGAAAAGTTGGCGGCACTGCGTCCCGCCTTTTCCGATGACGGCACGGTGACCGCGGGGAACGCAAGCAGCCTCAATGATGGGGCGGCGGCCATGGTTCTTGCGACGCGAGAAGCATGCGCCAAGTACGGGCTGACTCCTTTGGCGGAGCTCGGGCCGTGGTCCATCAAGGCCCGCGAACCGCGTTACACGGGAGTGGCGCCGGTGCCGGCCATCCGGGAGGCCGTGGAAACCGCAGGGCTCCAAATGGATGCGCTTGATCTCATCGAAGTGAACGAAGCCTTCGCGTCGTACTACCTGGCGACTGAACGGGACCTTGTGCTCAATCGGGAGAAAGTCAATGTCAACGGGAGCGGCATATCACTCGGTCATCCGGTGGGAGCAACCGGGTGCCGGCTGGTGGTGACGCTGGCTCACGAGATGATTCGGCGAGACGTGCCCTTGGGTTTGGCCGGCCTCTGCGCAGGGGGCGGTATGGGCTATGCGTTGGTCCTAAGACGCGACTTTACGTTATAACATGGGACGATGTGTAAAGGTTACACATCCGAGTAAGGTTTCACAACGTCTGTGGCGAACGGAGGAAGATTATGAGAGCGACGAGTTTGCCGTATCTTGCAATGATGGCGACGGTAGTGCTTCTGGCAGTCGGGCCCATGGCCCTTGCACAAGGGCCCATTACGATCGGCACAGTGATGGCCACGAGCGGGAAGTTCGCATTCTTGGGAGCTCCTGAACAGAAAGGTGTGGAGCTGGCTGTCGACGAAATCAACGCGGCCGGCGGAGTCCTGGGCAGGAAGCTCAAGGTTGTGTCGTACGACGACGAAGCCAATCCCGGCAAAACGGTCAACCTGATGGATCGATTGCTGACCAAGGACAAGGTAGTGGGAGTGATCGGTGCTTCCACATCGGGCACGATTCACGTGGTAGCCACTGCCTGCGAAAAGGCGGGAGTGCCTCAATTCTATATTTCAGGGAATTCCGCAATCTGCAAAGGCAAGAAATACGTGTTCAACGCTGCTCCCGCAGATGAGTTGGATGCTGCCGGAATGGCGGATTTCCTGAAAGACAATTTGAAGGTCACCAAGATCGGTATCATCCACGACTCGAATGAGTACGGGACCCGTTCCGCAGATGCATTCGAAAAGATCTTGGAGAAAAAAGCCCCGGATATCAAGGTAGTGGGTACGGAGAAATATCAGTCGGCAGACCGTGATATGAGCGCGCAGCTGATCAATCTCAAGAATGCCGGATCCCAGGCCATCGTTATTTGGGGTGTGGGCTTCGCTCCTGCAGTCATTGTGAAGAACTGGAACCAACTGGGTCTCAAAGATGGGATCAAACTGATGAGTGGAGCCGGCGCAGGTTCCCACAAGATGATTCAGGTGTTGAAGACCGCCGGTGACGGTTTCCTTTTCAATACGGTATTGAACTACGGGGCTCCCAATGCCAAGGAAAAGGCCTTCATCGAAGCATACCGGAAAAAGTTCAAAGCTATCCCGCCCACCTTCGCTGCAGTGGGATACGACGCGGCATATCTCCTTGCCGAAGCTTTGAAGATAGCCAAAGGTGACAAGAGCAAGCTCTCGGAGGCGATCTACTCGATTGACGGTTTCAAGGGCGTGCAGGGAACCTTCTCCTTCAAAGGCGGTAATTGCAGCGGGCTTCAACCTGGGTGCTACGACATGGCCGTGGTGAAGAACAGCGACTACTTTCCGGCTGACAAAGTGTATCCAAAAAAATAGCGTCATACTTGTATACGTGCATGCTCCTTGACGTATTCTCGGAGGCACTTCGCAGTGAGCCTGGTGAATCATTTCATAAGTCGGGTCACGTATTTTCGTCTCGCTGCCATATTGGGTGCCGGCAAGAAGAATATCCGGGCACGGAGGCCCGGGCTACGAAGGATTGCCACGAAGCTCGGTCTTGAACGTGGGGCGGGCACAGCCGCCCTACGGTATGCCGATTACTGAAGGTGGAACCGGCATCTTGCCGGTGACGTGGGAGGCAGAGCCTGGGAACGAGAATGGTTGAGAATGTGCGACCGCATTTAGGAAACGGAGCACTTAGTTCGGCCAAGGCAGGGTCCCGGCGTCTCTGTCTCGCACTTCGCGGGACATGCGGAGGCCGGCGCGGGATTCTTACGGCCGGCACCCTTTAGCCGAGGGAGGCGGAGCGCAATGACCGATCTGTTTCAGTTTCTGGTGAGTGGCTTGTCGATCGGGAGCATTTATGCTCTGGTCGGTCTCGGCTATTACTTGGTCTTCATATCCAGCCGAGTGATAAATTTTGCCCACGGTGCGCTGGTGCAGCTTGGAGGAGTGATTGCGCTTTCGCTGCTGGTTTCCTGGCAACTGTCCTATGCGTCGGTCTTCCTCGTGGCTATGTTCATTATGGCCGCAGTGGGAATTCTGTTCGATCGGCTTCTCGTGGGTCCTGCCCGTCGAGGGGACGTGCTGTCGGGTATTCTAATGACCATTGGCGGGTTCATATTCTTCGAACAGGCGATCTACGTTTTCTGGACCAAAGACGAGCTTATGTTCCCTTCGATTTCCGGTGAGCAGCCTTTAGACTTGATGGGGGTCATGGTGGTTCCTCAGGCGATCTGGATACTTGGAATCACGTTGCTCATCCTTGCGATTCTTTGGTTGTTTTTCAGCAGGTCCCTTTTAGGGTCGGCAATGATGGCGGCCGCTGAGAAACCCGAAGCAGCTCTGTTGATGGGGATCAATGTCCGATCCATGACCTCTCTCGCATGGGGGCTCGCCACGGGCCTTGCCGCAGTGGCGGGCATTCTGATCGCTCCAATCACGTTTGCCGGTGGGAGTCTTTCCACTGAAATGGGAATAAAGGGCTTTGTGGCAGCGATCCTGGGAGGAATAACCCGGGCGCAGGGGGTTGTGGTAGGGGGCCTTCTACTGGGAGTCATCGAGGCCCTTACCACGGGATACGTCTCCAGCGGCTGGAAGGACGCAATTTCCTTTACTTTGCTGATCGTCATATTGGCCGCACGTCCCCAGGGGCTATTGGGAACGACACAGCGAGAGAAGGTGTAGCCTGCATTATGGAAGGAGCCAAGAGAACAGCATTTTGGATCGGCATGACTTTCGTGATTGCAGCGGCCCCTTTCCTGGGCATGGAGGCATACACGGTTCAAATCTTCACCCTCGCAGGAATCTATGCGACGGTGGCGTTGGGTCTGAGCCTCGTGCTTGGCAACGCGGGCCAGATTTCTTTGGGGCAAGCCGCTTTCTTCGGTATCGGGGCCTATGTTACTGCGCAACTCATGCTGAAGGTAGGGCTGTCATTTGTTGTTGCTTTGGCCGCGGGAGGATGCCTCGCGGGTGTAGTGGGGATAAGCTTGGGTTATCTCGCACTGAGGTTCCAAGGGCATTACCTCGCGATGGTCACGCTCTGTTTTGGTCTCATTATGCAGATCTTTTTCCTGCAAGTCCCGGCCCTCACCGGCGGGGCGGCAGGAATAACAGACATCCCCAGCCCCCAACTGTTCGGATCTGCCGTGGATAATAGTCCCGGGTCCTGGTGCAAGACATTTCATCTGGCTTGGTTTCTTTTCCTGGGGATGGCCTGGTTCTTGAGCAATCTCCTGTCACTCCAGACGGGGAGAGCCCTTGCAGCGCTTCGAGACAACCCGATAGCGGCGGAGTCTTTGGGGCTCAACGTATCCAAGCACAAGGTCCAGGCTTTTGCAATTTCCGCAGTGTTGGCCGGACTGGCCGGAGGCGTCTATTGCGTGCACACTCATTATATCGGTCCGGAGATATTTGGTGTGGGTGCGTCACTTGAGTTCCTGATTATGGTGGTGGTAGGAGGATTGGGTAGGCCTATGGGGGCTGTGGCGGGTGCGCTGTTACTCACGGTGATCCCCGAGTTTATTCGAGCGTACGAAGAGTACCGGCTGTTGATATTTTCCATGGTGCTGATGGCGGTAGTGCTTGTGGCGCCGGAAGGCCTGTGGGGGCTCGTTACGGCAGTCTACCGGCGCATTAAGAGCGCCTTTTCCCGTGAAAGCGAGACGTCCGAATGAGCATCCTCGAAGTTGAAGACCTGTCCAAGAACTTTGGAGGTATTCTCGCCCTTCTTGATGTCTCATTTGAGGTTGAGCCCGGGAGCATCTTCGGGGTTATCGGTCCCAACGGGGCGGGCAAGACCACCTTGTTCAACTGCATAAGCGGCCTGGAGCCTCCGACAAGGGGCCGCATGCGTTTCAAGGGCGCCGCCCTCGAGGGGATGCCTCCGCACCGGATCGTGAGGAAGGGAATTGCACGAACATTCCAGACCGCAAGGCTCTTCCTCCACCTCAGCGTGCTTCAAAACGTCATGGTCGCTCGACACATTCACTCTCGGAGCACAATACTCTATGACCTGGTCCGGTTACCGAGGGCACGGAGAGAAGAACAAGCGTGCCGCGATGACGCGTTGAAATACCTGGAGATGGTCGGGTTGCTCGACTTGGCCGACAAGAGTGCAGATCAGTTGACCCTGTCACAGGCGAGGCACCTGGAGTTCGCGAGAGCCCTGGCAACGGAACCAAAGCTCCTCCTGCTCGACGAGCCTTGTGCAGGCATGGATGAACGCGAGCGCGAAGCCCTCCTCGATCTTCTTACCGGCATTCAACGTTTGGGCGTTACCTTGATGGTGATCGAGCACGATATCGAGTTCGTGGTGAACCTGTGCACGGATCTCCTGGTGCTGAACTTCGGCAGTCCCATAGCGCGGGGGAGGCCCGAAGAGGTGCAACGTGACGAGACCGTGCTCGCGGCTTACTTGGGGGACGAGCTTGGCTGAATCGACCAAGATGTTGAACGTGAACTCTCTGCAAGCCGGGTATGGCAAAATCGCCGTACTCGCAGGGGTAGACCTGAACGTAGATGCACATGAAATCGTTGCGCTGGTCGGCACCAACGGAAGCGGCAAGAGCACCCTTCTGCGCTGCATTTGTGGCCTCATTCCGGTAACGGCGGGAACGATCCGTTTTCGGGACGAGGACATCACGGGGTATCCTCCTCAAAAGAGAGTGCCTCTTGGCATCGTTATGGTGCCTGAATCCCGCGAGATCTTCGCTCAACAGACGGTGATCGCCAACCTGATGCTCGGCGCGTATTCGCGCATGAAAAGGCTGCGCATAGCCGATTATCAAAGGGATCTGGAATTCGTCTTCTCTCTGTTTCCCGTTCTCAGTGTGCGCTCTAAACAGCTTGCGGCAACGTTATCGGGTGGGGAACAACAAATGCTGGCCATTGGCAGAGCCCTCATGAGTCGGCCGCAACTGTTGATTCTCGACGAGCCGTCCACCGGCCTCGCACCTTTGATCGTCCGCGAGATTTTTGAGGCTCTCCGGAAGCTTAACAAGGAGATGAACCTTACCATTCTCCTCGTTGAACAGAATAGCAGGCTGGCGCTCAGGATGGCCGACCGAGGCTACATTATGGCAAAGGGAAGGATGGTTCGGACCGGGGAAGGTCTTGCTTTGCTGAACCGGATCGATCGCGAAGGACTCACCTACGAACCGTCAAACATGGATGAAGGATCGAATCGGAACATGCCCGTAGGAGTCGAGTAATGGCAGTGACAGGTTTTGAGTCTCGCCGTGAGCGAGGAGTGTGTATAATAACATTGAAAGCCGCGGGCAGCCCGGTCATTTCCCTGGCGCACTACCTCGATCTAATTCGCACCATGACCGAAGAAGGTCTCAGGAAGGATGTGGGCGCCGTGCTGCTCACAGGGGGAACCGGCACGTTCCTGTTCGGAATGGACATCAACGAAATCATTCGCCTGGAAACAGCCGAGGCGGTCCGGGGCCAGACCGCGAGGGTCCAAGACCTGCTCAGTCAATTGGAGGCATCCGGGGCTCCGATTGTCTGCGCAGTTGACGGCGCATGCTACGGTGGAGGGTTGGAGTTGGTTCTTGCATGCCACGTGGTATTTGCATCGCCTGAAGCTTCTTTTGCTCTACCGGAAATCACGCATGGAACCATACCTTCGTTTGGCGGCACTCAGAGACTGCCCCGAATCATCGGTCGAAATCGGGCGCTGCACGTGATGCTTTCGGGAAAGCCCTTTTCCGCGCAGGACGCCCTCGACTGGGGGTTGGTAAGTCACGTCTCTCCCCGGAGTGAGATCATGTCCACTGCTTCCAAATTTTGTGAACGTATCGCCTCTCTTTCTCGTCCGGCAATGTCTTCCCTACTGTCGGCGACACTTCAAGGACTGGACGGGCCGATGGAGAGAGGCCTTAGTCTGGAGAGCGCCCGATCCTCGGATCTGGCAGGGGGTGCCGATCTTAGGGAAGGAATCAGCGCTTTTTTCGAGAAACGTAGGCCGAAATTCCCGTCGGCTGCAATCTCGTGACGACAGGTGGTCGCTAAACCGTGTCTGAGATCGAAGCGGAAAACAAGGAGCCGGAAAGCAGGATCAGGATCCTGGAGGCTGCCACGAGGCTGTTTGGCCGTAAGGGGTATCACGCGTCCACAATCGAGAACATTACCCACGCCGCCGGCATTTCCCGTGGCGCACTCTATTGGCATTTCAAAAGCAAGTCCGAGGTCCTGGCCGCGGTAGTGGAACGTCTTCAGCGAGAATACCTTGACCGCTTCATAGAGGAGACAATGCAAGTCGGCCCGTCGGCTGCCGAGAGGCTGAGCCACATATTCAGGTTCAACGCACGATTTGCAGTGGAAAATGTGGATCTGGTCCACTGTTTACGCACACTGTCACTGGAGCTGTCTCCCTCGGAAGACGACCATGTTGAGGCGTTCTTCAGCGTTCTGTCAAGGCAGCGAGAATTTATTGTAAGCCTCATCAACGACGGGCAGAATGAAGGCGTGGTGCGCGACGACATAGATGCGAACATGTTGGCGGCCGTTATCCTTGCGGTCCACGACGGTATTCTACATCAGTGGACCGCTTTTCGCTCCTTGTGGAAGGGCAAAGACTTGGCCCAGGCTTTCCGGCAAGTCACACTGGACGGTCTGGCGCGGACCGGGCGCTTCGCAAGTCCGCCGCAGTCACAGCCGACTTCGGGAACTACGGAGCCCACCGAAAGCGTGGACTAGACTGAGGTGAATATATGCACAAAAATGTTGGAGTAGTTGGCGGCGGGACAATGGGGAAAGGAATTGTTCGCCATTTTCTGACCAGAGGCCTCTCCGTGACTTTGGTCGAGGCAAATGAAGACCTCGCGAACGGAACACGACGCGACGTCCGGCATGCCTTCGAAGGCGCCGTCAAAGCAGGTAAGTTGGCCGCGGAAAAGGCCTCGATGTGGATGGATCGGTTGGTCACGGGTGCGGAAATCTCAAGCCTCAGGGACTGCGATATTGTCATTGAGACCGTCCCCGAAGACCTCGAACTGAAGAGAAGGGTCCTGGCTTCGATTGAGCAGAGTATCCGTCCTGATGCAGTCATCGGGTCAAATACGAGCGCCCTTCCAATCACCGCTCTGGCTGCGAATCTCACTTCGCCGGGACGTTTTGTGGGTACGCATTTTTTCAATCCTCCGCACGTGATGCCGTTGGTGGAGGTGGTGCGCGGAGCGGACAGTGCCCCCGAACCGGTTCAACGCTTGATGGATTTTCTTTCGGGTACGGGCAAGCGTCCGATTTTGGTCAAGGACTGCCCCGGTTTCCTGGTGAACCGCATATTGGGGGCCTATATGAACGAGGCGCTCCGCCTCCTGGGACAAGAAGCGGGGATAAGGGATCTGGATGAAGCCGCGGAAGCCATGGGCTTCCCTATGGGACCGGCCAAGCTGGGCGACATGGTCGGATGGGACGTGATCTGCGCGTCGAATAGGACATTGGCAACTTCATACGGGGAACGATTTGCGATTCCGGGCCTGCTGGTTAAGCTGGATGCGGAAAGGCGTCTCGGAGCGAAGACCGGCAGGGGCCTGCTGGATCACACAACGGCACCGCCGAATCCCACCGACGACCTGGTTCCCGCCGGCAAAAGTCTGGGGGCTGAGGCAGTTAACATTCTGCAGAAGCGAATGATGTACGCGATTATCGCGGAAGCGCTCCGCTGTGTGGACGAAGGAGTCGCTTTCGCCGGGGACATTGACGAGGCAATGATTCTGGGTGCAGGTTTTCCTCGCGGCCCGCTCGCCTGGGCGGATGAAATAGGAATCGAGGAGGTCCTTTCAGACCTGGAACTGTTCAGTGAGAGATACGGAGCGCAATTCTGGCCTGCACCGGTGCTCCGAATTTCCGTCCTGGCCGGCAGGAGGTTATCTCCAGGCAGGATTAAGGAGTAGCATTCGTGGGAAAAAACCTTTGTTCCGTATTGGAAGACAACCTCACGTCTCGTGGGGACAAGACGGCCGTTCTCTGGAAGGGCGGCAGCGATACGTACCGGGGCATCGATACCAAGGCATCGGCGATTGCTGCGGCGCTTGTGGAGCGAGGGCTGCGCCCCGGACAACGGGTGGGCATTCATACTGCGAACATACCGGAGTTCGTGTACGCATATTTCGGGGTGCTCAAGGCCGGCGGTCAGGTGGTACCCATTAACGTCATGTTGAAACAAAACGAGCTTGCCTGGCTTGGGCGAGACAGCGAGCTGATCTTCTTGGTGACTCAGCAACCCTTTGTCAAGGAGATTCTGGCCGCCCGACCCGGTATACCGTCGCTTCAAGAGGTTTTCTGCGTCTCGCCCGGGTCCGAGGACGCCACGCCGTTCGAGAGCCTTTTCTCAGAGCCGGGATCTCACGTACCAGGGCCGGCCGATCCCGAAGACGTAGCAGTGATCTTCTACACATCCGGGACCACCGGCCATCCGAAGGGCGCGATGCTGACCCACCGGAATCTCTATTCCAATGCCCTGGCAACGGCCGAGACATACGAATATGTTGCGGACGATGTGATCGTATTCGGTATGCCCATGTTCCATTCATCAGGGCAGACAAACGTGATGAATGCTGCGTTCAGTGCCGGTGCGGCCATAGTGATGATACCTCGCTTTTCTCCGGATTCGGTTTTCGATGCTTTCAACAGTTTCCCGGTAAGCGTCTTCATAGGCGTTCCCACCATGTATCATCAGATCCTTTACCATCCGGAGGCCGAACGGTTCGCATCGGGAAACCTTAGGGTGTGCATCGTAGGAGCTGCAGCCATGCCGGAAAAGCTCTTCAATGAAGTGGCGGAGAGATACGGCGTTCCGATAACGGAAGGGTACGGATTGTCGGAAGCGGCTCCCGTGGTGGCCCACAACCCCATTAGAGGCGTGAAGAAGATCGGCAGCGTCGGTATCGCCGTACCCGGTGTCTCGGTGCACGTGGTGGATGAGCAGGACAACCCCGTCCCGCCGGGACAGGTGGGTGAACTCGTAATCCAGGGGCCGAACGTGATGAAGGGCTACCTCAATCAGCCTGAGGCTACCCTGGAGACTCTGAGGGGCGGCCGGCTGCACACCGGAGATCTCGCAAGACTGGACGAAGACGGTTATCTGTTTATCGTCGATCGCAAGAAAGACATGATCTTGACCGGCGGTTTCAATATCTATCCGCGTGAGGTGGAGGAAGTGCTCTACACCCACCCTGCCGTCAGCGAGGCGGCGGTGATCGGACTGCCCGACGAGGAAAAGGGAGAACTGGCCTGCGCTTATGTCATCCTGAAACCGGGAAGTGTCTCGTCGGAAGAAGAGATCATCGCATTCTGCAGGGAACAAATGGCGGCGTACAAGGCACCTCGAAGGGTCAGATTTGTCGAAGAACTTCCCAGGAGTCCCTCGGGCAAAATACTCAAGAGACTCCTCAAAGACCGGTAAGGTGCGTGATAGAGCCGGACCTTATTGACGGTCCGGCTATGAGGCCCGGCCTTTCGCCGGCGGGCAACCCTTTGAGGCTTCCAAAGGACGAGACTATGAATGTGAAGGACGTTCTTCGTCATTCCGAGAAATTCCACAGAGACAAGACCGCGCTCGTTTCTCCGGCGGGCCGGTTGACATATGCCGAGTTCGGCTCAGACTGCGATTCTCTGGGCAGGGCCCTTTACCAACTGGGTCTCCGGAAAGGGGATCGCGTCGCAGTCTTGGACTGCAACTCTCTCGAGGTCTGTCTGTGTAGCTTTGCCGTGCCTGCGTGCGGACTGGTGTACCTACCTCTGAACTTCCGTCTTGCCCCCGCCGAGATGGAAGGCATCTTGGCGGACGCGAGGATTTCGGCATTGATTTATGCTCCTGAATTCGGAGCAGTGGTGGACGGCCTGCGTTCGAAACTCCCGTCTCAAGTCCATTTCGTCTGCACCAGGCCCCGCGACGGCTCCCATGATTTGCACCGGCTCATGCGTGACGCTCCGGACCTGGTGCCGGCGAATCCTCGAGCCGATGATTTGGCTCATTTACTGTACACGAGCGGGACCACGGGGAAGCCCAAGGGAGTGCAACTCACCCACGGAAACATTACGACGACCTTGAAGTCACTGCTTATCGAGTTCGGGCTACAACCCGAGGATAGTGCCCTCATGGTCGCACCGCTCTTCCACGTAGCCGCCTGCCACAGCTATATGGCTCTTGCCGGCCGTGGCTGCACCGTGAGCCTCCTGCCCGCATTTGATCCGGCAAGAGTGCTCGATGCCGTGGCCGCGGACAAGCCGACCTTCACGATGCTTGTGCCGGCAATGATCTCCGCACTACTCCACTGCCCCGGCCAAGATCAGGTCGACGTGTCCTCGCTCGGATTGATCGTGTACGCGGGAGCTCCAATGCCGGAAGAGCTCCTCAAGACAGCTATGGAGAGGTTTGGTAACGTCTTGCTTCAAGTCTACGGCCTTACGGAAACCTCGGCACTCACATGCCTCAGGCCGGAGGATCACCTCAATCCGGGCCTAATCGCCTCCGCCGGCCGTCAAATGTTCGGCAACGAGGTCCTTGTGGTAGGTGAATCAGGCGAATCCGTCCCACCCGGAACCGTCGGCGAGGTGATCGCGAGAGGAAGTAATGTCACGACAGGGTATTGGGACGCTCCCGATGAGACGCGCGCCGTTTTGCGCAACGGCTGGTTCCACACGGGAGATGTGGGGTGGCAGGATCCCCAAGGGTATATCTTCTTGAGAGACCGCAAGAAAGAGTTGATCGTCAGCGGTGGAGAAAACGTCTATCCGGTGGAAGTCGAAAACGTGCTCTACGAATTGCCCAGATTGCGGAGGCCGCAGTGATCGGCGTCCCTGACGATAAATGGGGCGAAAGAGTGCATGCGATTGTCCACCTTCACCCGGATGAACGGATCGACTCGCAAGAGATCATCGACTACTGCCGATCCAAGCTCGCAGGATACAAGTGCCCCAAGTCGATTGAGATTTCGGGCCCTCTGCCCCGAACGCCGGCCGGAAAGGTGCAGAAATACGTGCTCCGGGCCGAATACTGGAAAGACGAAAGCCGGAGCATACGCTAGAACTACTCGGCACAAGCAACCATGCGGCATTCCGGTTCCCGGGCTGTGCCCCGAGCATTACCCATGTCCTGGGCAGCCGGCAACCGGACTCATGCCCTGAAAGGGCATACTGCAAATAGCCATGGGTTTTAACCCGTGGAAACGGTGCTCTCTCCACGGGTTGAAAACCCGTGGCTATTCAGGGTGAGCCCCTTCGGGGCACTGGCCGGCTGTTTTCTGCCGATTTCTACGGTTGCCGGCAAAAAGACAAAAGATATGGGACATACTTAGGGTTGTGCCCCGAGCATGCCCCCGGTCGCCGCGAGACTCGGCTCGATTACGCAACAACATAATGATTCCGGGAAGAAATCAAACGTTTGGACGCTCATTGGGAATCAGTCCAAGAAGATGCCGGCTACTCACAAGGAGACAACATATGGACTTCACTTTCACGGATGAACAGCAACAAATCGTAGAGACTGCGCGCAAGTTTGCGCGAAACGAATTCCCCAAGGTGGCACGAGAATGCGACCGGGAGGAGAAGTTTCCGCGGGAAGTCTGGGAAGCGGCAGGGCAACTCGGATTCATGGGTATCTTCATTGCACCCCAGTATGGCGGTTTGGGATTGGGATACCTGGAACAAGCCATGGTAATGGAAGAGTTTTGGCGTGTGGATCCGGGGGTTGGGAATATTCTATTGACCGTGTTCGGCTCGGAAATTATCGGCGCGTTTGGTACGGAAGAGCAGAGGAAGAAGTACCTTCCCCCTATAGCCCAAGGCAAAGCCATCATGAGCTGCGCGATAACCGAGCCGGATGCGGGCAGCGACATTTTCGGAGTAAGAACCCGCGCGGTCAAGACGGATAACGGTTATCTCATCAACGGAGCGAAACAGTTCATCACCAACGGCAGCATCGCCGATCTGGTGGTGCTTTTCTGTGTGACGAACCCTGATGCGCCAAAACCCACCCAGAGGTTCAGCTTCGTCATGGTTGAAACCGACCGAAAAGGTTTCACGGCAACTAAGATGAAGGGAAAGATGGGCATCCGCGCCTCGGACACTGCGGTACTCACTTTCGATGACGTTCTCGTCCCTTTGGAAAACCTTGTTGGTGACAAGGAGGGCGAGGGGTTCTCTCAAGTGATGCACCTGTTCAACATAAATCGAGTGGTGGCTGCAGCTCAGGGAGTCGGGGTTGCCCAAGGAGCGCTCGACAAGGCTGTCTCTTATATTCGAGAGCGTGTCCAGTTCGGGGCGCCATTGGCGTCGCTTCAGGGTCTCCAGTTCAAGATAGCCGAAATGGCTGCGCGGATCGAAAGTGCTCGTTCCCTCTACCACAAAGCCGCCTGGCTGATGGACCACGGTCGGGTGGACCGAAGACTGGTTTCCATAGCTAAGCTGGTGGCTGGGGAAACTGCCGTCCGCGTGACCGACGAGGCACTTCAGTTGCATGGAGGGTATGGATATATGGACGAATACGACGTTGAGCGCTTCTACCGGGATGCAAAAATCGTCGAGATCTACGAAGGAACTAAAGAAATAGAAAAGATTACCATCGCGAGGGAAGTCATCGGAAAATACTAATAGGGATTCGTTCTTATACAACCCGCCCACTCGTGGTGCGGACAAACGCTGATTAGCCCGCCTTTTCAAAGTCGAGGGTTGGGATCCGCACCTTTCAAAGGTGCGACCCAAACTCGAAATGCCTGACATTTCTTGCGACAATCGCTATAATCTATCGCGAAAAAGGAAATCCCTTCGGCCTGTGGCAGGATGATACTTCGGCAGCCTGACTCAATGAAGGGCCGTCGTCGCACAGGAGAATCATATGAGCGGTGAAGATGCGTGGAAGCCCTTCCGTGAAACCGTGGAGGCCCCATTGGAACGGGTCCGGTCATGGAAGGAGAAAACGGGCGGCAAAGCCGTGGGGCATTTGCTTCCCGACGTGCCCGAAGAGATTATCTACGCGGCGGGGGCGCTCCCGGTGGCCGTTGAAGGTGCCGGAACGCAGGGCACTCAGGCTTGGGCGCACATTCCCGACTACACCTGCAGTCACGCCATGGGAGCCATTGAGCAGGGAATGCGGCACGATTTGGATATTCTGGATGGGATGATCATTCCCTATGTGTGCGACACAACACGGAATCTCTTTCACATCTGGAATCATTGCTTCCCGGACAAATTCAATGAGTTTCTCCGGCTTCCCAAACGCATCGATTACCCCGGTGCTGTGGATTATCTCAAGGCCGAGTTCTCCCGCCTCGCGGACTCCCTCTCGGAAATTACCGGGAAGCGGCCGGGAGCCGCCGATCTTGCGGCAGGCATCTCACTGTACGACCGGAGTCGTGCCCTTCTTCGCAACGCTTACCGCAAGCAGCGCGAGCAACCTTCTCTGTGGACCTCGGAACGGGTTCAGTGGGTCTTCAAGTCCGCGTCCAAAGTATCGCGGGAAGACCACCTTGGCTGGATGGAAGCCCTCCCGTGGAATGAGCAATGCGAAGACACCATGGAACGCGTGCCGATTTACGTGCGTGGAAAGGTATGGGACCCACCGGGAATTTTGGATCTTCTCGACAAGGTCGGACTCCTGGTCGTGGAGGACGAGATAACGACCGGGTACCGCAGCGTCGCAACGGATGCCGGATCCGATGGAGATCCCATGGACGCGCTTGTTCGACGCCATCTTTCTCTGACCCCGTACGCCGGTTATCACCAGCATCCCGAGACCATGGTACGTGGTTTTCTGGATCGGGTTCAGGCAAGCGGAGCACAAGGCGTCCTCTTCCTTAACCCCAAATTCTGCGAAGCGGCAGGTTTCGACACCCCGGATTTTCAAAGGGCCCTCGAAGAAATCGAAATACCGAGCCTTGTCCTCGAGACCTCAACTCGCGGCGGGTCTTTGGAACAGATCCGTGTCAGAGTGGAAGCATTCCGTGAGATGATCGCCGAAGATCTGCCCTGAAGAAGGAATCCCCATGCAACCCATAAAGGCTCTCAAACACCTGAAGACGATAACCGCGGAATACTTCTCCGCCGCTCACCAGGCGAAACGGAACAACAAGTCCGTCGTATATCTCAACGTGTTCACGCCGGTGGAGCTTTTCTATGCACTGGACATGTTTCCCGTGTACCCGGAAAACCATGCGGCCATCATCGGCGCTCGGAAAATGTCTCAGGAAGTGTCGCCTGCCGCTGAAAGCATGGGCTATTCCATGGATCTGTGTTCCTACCCGCGATGCGATATCGGGTCCTACAAATTGCGGCTCAGCCCCACCTGGGGTTTACCCAAACCGGACCTGCTGGTCGCTTCCAACGGTCAGTGCGGTACCATTACCAAATGGTTTGAGGTACTGAGCCGAATGTACGACGTGCCCATGGTTCTCATTGATGTCCCGCACTCGGGTAACGGAGAGCGTGACCCCGCCGCCGAGCGGTACGTACGCTCCCAGTTGGAGGACCTCGTGCCTACCGCGGAAGCAATATCGGGGACAAGACTCGATCCGGACAAATTCAAGGAGACCATACGGATCTCTCAGGAGGCATCCCGGCTCTGGACGAGAATGCTTGAACTTGGTACGGCCTGCCCGTCGCCGATGACCGTCTTCGATCAGTTCGTTGCAATGTTCCCCATCGTGTCTCAGCGAGGCACCCAGGCTGCGGTAAGTTTCTACGCGGAGCTCGTCGACGAGCTTGAGGAACGGGTGAAAAACAAAATCGGCGCACTGGAGAACGAACGCTATCGCCTTTTCTGGGACAATCTCCCCATCTGGCCCGAATTGCGGCCGCTGTCCTCCTTTTTGAGCGACAGAGGGGCAAGCCTCGTTACCTCGATTTACACATGGGCGTGGAGCCAACTGGCAGTGGGTGAGGAAGATCCTTTTGCCGATTGGACCGAACAGTATCTGTACACCTTCAATTTCCACATGCGAACACGGGTCGACATGTATGTTGAACTGGCCCGGAAGTACAACCTCGACGGATTTCTCTACCACTCCAACCGAAGTTGCAAGTATGTTTCCCAGGATATTCCCGAGGTTCGGGTCGAGGTGACCGAGAGGACCGGTCTGCCGGGAGTCATCCTGGAGGCCGACCACAATGATCCGCGGCTGTACACGGTTGAGGCCCTTGAACGCCGGATTGACGGTTTTATCGAACTGCTTGCCCGGAAGAAGTGATGCCGGGGCTTGAAAGCTTTAGTGCTCAGTGGCGTAAATTCGGTAGCACAACCTGAGCCGTCTTCCCGGCGTAGGCCGGAAACCGGTCTTCTTTTCCTGGACCCCGGCCTACGCCGGGGAGACGGCGGGCACAGCCCGCCCTACGGTATGCCGATTACTGAAAGTGGGACCGGCATCCTGCCGGTCGGACCGGCAAGATGCCGGTCCCACTCGATCCCTCGCGTGAGCTTGGGAGCGAAAGAAACGATTGGCCGGAAATGTGCGACCGTGTTTACGCCATGGTGCACTTGGGGTCCCGGAGGGACAGCAAGACAATAGACCGGTCTTTCAAGGCCTGGAGCGAGGCGTTCTTGCCATAATTCGGCGCCCATGGCTCCTGATCTCCGCAATCATGAATCCGCGCTGTTGCTGCTGTCCCGGTGATCTGCTACATGGATAGTGCTATGAATTCGTTCTCAAGTATCTGCCGATCACATAGTCCGGCTCGCACATCCCGATCTCGACGTGGAAAAGCAGTTCTCATCTACGTGACCTGTGCACTTTCCGCGCTGATGGTGTGTGCGTGCCAAGAGCCTCGCACCGAAAAAGCGCAACCTCCCGCGAAACCCGCACCTAAGGTTGAGAAGCCTTCCGTCCGGAAGCCGGTCGAGCCGTCCCCTCCAATTCCTACAACAATCGCGAAGATCAAACGGCGCGGTGAGCTTCGCGTGGGGATGCAGGTTGGATATGCTCCATTTGAAATGCTCGGAAAGGACGACAAACTCGAAGGCTTCGACGTAGACATGGCTCAACTTGCGGCTCGGCTCTTGATGGTGAACCTGCGGATTGTCAGGCGGCAGTGGCAGGATCTCATTCCGTCGCTCGTTGCCGGTGAGACCGATGTGATCATGTCCGGGATGACGGTCACACCCAAGCGCAACGAGAGAGTCTTGTTTACCATTCCCGTCGTTGAGAGCGGTAGGATGTTCGTCGTGCATCTTTCCAACGCAGATCGCTTCGGGAAGTTGAGCAATCTCAACGCGTCCGGAACGTTTGTGGTGTCTATTCCAGGCGGACTCGGCAAACTGAGGCCCCGTACCGTCCTTCCTAAGGCCTCTTACAGGGAGTTCCCAACCAGGAAACAGGCGTTGGTCGAAGTCCTTGAAAAACGGGCGCATGCTTTCATAGACGGTGAATTTTCAATCCGCATGGCGGCGGCAACGCATGCGGGATCTCTCGTTGCGGGTTTCGAGCCTTTGACGTACGAGCCCATCGCCTGGGCCGTGCGTCCCGGCGATACCCATTGGCTGAACTGGCTGAATAACTTTGTGCGCGTCATCTGGAAGGATGGTACACTGGACAGGTTCAAGATGAAGTGGTTTCGGGACTACTACTTGGATATTCACAGAGGCGGTTAGAACCGCAACCAACCGGCGAGTGCAGGCACCGGCGTCACGTACGACCCTGGGTTTCGCAAGTACCATCGTACTACGCCGGCAATCCGGACGTTGCTCCCGGTGCCCCGGCGTCGGGCGCGCCAAACTGAAATCCAGGAGCCAATTTCCGAAAAAATCTTCGCGGTACGACCAGCAAATGAGGATTAGTAGTACAGTGCAAAGAAAACCATCCGGTAGGAATGCATTCGAGCCTACCGATAATAAATGCGAGGTTTAACGTCTTATTATGACAGAAGAGTTACACAAATCCAGTCGTCCCATTCTTGTTGATTCGCACGCTCACCTGGAGTTGGATCCGCTCGTACGCGATCCAGAAGCAGTGGTCGCCCGAGCCGTTGCCGCGGGTGTTGCGGCCATCGTCACCATCGGTATCGACTTGGCGGATGTCGAGAAGGCATTGGAAATTGCAGACCGCATTGACCGTGTGCATGCCGGCGTAGGCTTTCATCCTCACAACGCGAAGGACGTGGGAGACGGTAGTCTCGCAAAGATGGAGCATTTGGCTCGGCACCCAAAGGTGGTGGGATATGGGGAGATCGGATTGGATTTCTTCAGGGATCTCTCGCCTCGAGATAGTCAGGTGCGCGTGTTCCAAGATCAATTGTTTTTGGCCAAAAAACTCGAGAAACCAGTGGTGATTCATCTAAGGGACGCTTATCTTGAAGGATTGGACATGCTCGAACGTGCCGCTCCATTCCCGAAACGAGGCGTCATTCACTGCTTTTCCGGGGATGAAAACGACGCGAAACGGGCCTTGGATCTCGGTTTCTTTATTTCCATCCCGGGGACGGTCACATACAAGAAGAACACCAAATTGCGGGATATCGTCAGGGACTTGCCCGAGGATAGGATCCTCCTGGAAACCGACTGTCCCTTTCTGGCTCCCGAACCTTTGAGAGGCAAAGACAACGAACCCGCCTACATGGTCCATACCGCGAGTAAGGTGGCCGAGGTCCGCGAAGTGCCCGTCCATGAGATCGCGCGTATAACGACGGCCAACGCGGTTCGCTTGTTTGGTTTGCCGCTTCCTTCCTGAGACGTCGAGTGCAACCCTACACGCCATGATAGGCTGAAAAGCCTATCGTGGAGCCCTCAAGGACCGTCCAACGATACGAGATCGCATGTCCCGCGTGTTGGCTTCACCGCGCACGCGCGGCGGAGGGATTGCTTTTTTCTTACGAGGCTCGGCTTGCCACATCAAACATGACAGCAAAATTATAATTATGTGTTGAATGGTTAGCGTCAAAACTTAATGTAAAATAGGTCTAAACCCTTGGCTATGTTCACGCTTGACAGTGCATCACCCTCATGTTATTATGCTTTTCGTTACCCTATTGAGAACGAAATAGCCGTCTTGTGGTCTCCGACTGTTGTGTAGTGTTTCCACACGCGGGTTACTGTTCCTCCATGCCGACAGGTAGTGAGCGGTGTTGGCGGCAACCGAAATCCGACCCGTGGGGTGCGTCCGTCGTATCGGGTAATGTTCTATGTTGCCGGGTTATCCGGCTTTAGTTGACAGGCAAAGGGTGTGGATATGCGATCGGTTCGTGTAGCCGTGACAGCTGCAATAATACTATTTTGTGCAATTCCGGAGTCGCCCGGCCAGACGTTTGCTCCCGGGAACAGCGTACAGAATAGAGTCGGTCGGTGCTTCTCAATCGGCATGAAGAAGTACGTAAACAGTTTTACCTCCTACCAGTTTCCCAATCCGTTTGAGCCGAGGCAGGATCCGCTCAGCAGGCTGGAGTTCCCTATTGATCAGTGGTTCGTGGGAGTACTGAGCGGGTATTACGCACCCGATTGGTATCTCACGACACGATTCTGGACAAATATGAACAGGGACAGCGGGTTCAGAATGCAGGACAGCGATTGGGATGACGAGACACAACCATTCCAAAAGACGATATTCAGTGAATCAAAAAACCGGATGAACCGCAGCTATCTCATGGATACCGGCCTGGCAACAGCCATTCCAATGGTTGATCTGCCTAACCTAAGGACGGTATTCGGGTACCGGTACCAGTATTTCCACTTCACAACGCATGACGGGGAGCAGCTCACACTGGCGGGAGACAAAGTAGATTTGCCCGGTGACGGAATAGACTTCAAGCAGACATTTTTTCACTGGTACGTGGGAGCGTGCTTGAGTAGGGCCGCGGATTTGGGGCGCTTCCTCGGAGCATCGGTGCCCGTGTTTGTGGATATTCAGTTCGATTATGCTGTTGTCAAGGCGAAAAACGAGGACCTTCACCTTCTCCGCCTGGGGGATCGTGTCACGGAAGAGAATACGCGAGGGCATTGCTGGCACCTGGCCGTTGGTCTGAGCATGTTTGTGAGCAATACCCTGACCGCGAGAATAGAAGGTGATTTCAAACGCCTGTTGACCGACGGATCTCATCGGTTGACGAATCCCCTCTTTGACCTTGATTTTTCATTCGAAGGGTCGCACGTATGGTCGGATCAGGCATCCCTCTCAGCGGTCGGCGAGCTGAGTTTCTGAGACGACCGGAAGACCGCGTGATTCGGTCTTCCGGTTCATGGTCAGGCGTTAATATCTACGCGAAACGGTCTGGCCGGTCCCCGGTAAAGATCCGACTCTTCTCCGTTCCAAACGGCTAATACACTGTGGCATGAATGCGCTGACGTATTCTTGAAAACGCGCGGTCGCGTCCCGTGGGACGGGCATTTTGCCCGTCGACGGGCGGGGACGCCTGTCCCACCAACCGTGCCGGGCGCTCGTGGAGAAGAGACCCCGCGGAACGCGGGGAGGCCGGCGTCGCCAAGACAGGGACTGCTTCCGTTAATACGTCAGCGCACTTCCGCCTTAAAGTACTAGGCTCCAAAGATTCACGAACATGACTCTACCCCTTTTGCTTTCGGTACCCCACGCAGGCCTGAAAATCCCTTGGGAGGTTGAACACCTCAACCTCCTAACGGAAGACGAGACAAGAGCTGATGGAGACGAAGGCGCTGCGGAGATTTACGCGTTGGAAGGCGAAGTCGAGGCATTCATCACCACTGAAATCGCCCGCGCTTGTGTCGATCTGAACAGATCCGAGGATGATCGGCGCAAGGACGGGGTGGTGAAGACTCACACCTGTTGGGATGTCCGGATCTACAGAGAACCGTTGACGGAAGAACTGGTTGAAAGGCTCCTTGAGAAGTACTATCGGCCCTACCACCAGGCGCTTGCCCGAATCGCCGGAGAAGGAAAGGTGAGGCTCGGTATCGACTGCCACACTATGGCCCGGCACGGCCCCCCGGTCGGCCCCGATCCCGGCAAGGAACGCCCGCTCGTATGCCTGAGCAATGGCGACGGAACCTGTCCCCATGATTGGCTCAAGAGTCTTGCCGGTTGCTTTGAACAATCGTTCAAAACCGGTGTGGCGATGAACGATCCCTTCAAGGGAGGGTACATTGTTCGTTCTCACTCAGCGGAACTTCCCTGGATACAGGTCGAGATTTCGAGAACCCCGGAACCGTCAAGCCGAGAGAAACGGAAGAGAGTTCTGGACGCCCTGAGATCCTGGTGTGACGATCATCAATGGTCCCGCTAAGGTCGTGTCCTCGGGATGGCGCCGAAAAGACCTCTCAATTCGTTTCAGGAGATCCCTGCCCTCTTCTCAAGTGTTTTCAGGCTGTTCCTCTCACCCATTGCGATAAGCGTGTCTTTAGCCTCAATCACCGTGTCCGGACCGGGATTGAAAACCATCCGACCATGATGTTTGATGATCGAGACAATTATGAGGTTGAGGTCTCGACGGATGTCCGTTTCCATGAGTCGTTTTCCGCAGTATGCCGAGGTTTCGTCTA
This sequence comes from Desulfomonilaceae bacterium, assembly GCA_963675835.2. Taxonomy (GTDB): domain Bacteria; phylum Desulfobacterota; class Desulfomonilia; order Desulfomonilales; family Desulfomonilaceae; genus JAVHLK01. The sequence goes on along the minus strand of CAXXIU010000021.1, from coordinate 926,666 downwards.
TCGGCACTTCTTCGAGATCGATGTCCAGTTCCTTGTGATCCAGAGCCAACTCAACGAAATTCATGACTTTCGGCTTCAGAATCCCCAGAACCAGCCTCATGCCGCCGATTGCGTACGGACTGATGACCCTGTTGGCTCCTGCCCATTCAAGCTTCTCCTCGGCTTCTTCCTCGCCTGCTCTTGCTATGATGTCAATGTCGGCATTCAAACGGCGTGCGGAAAGAACCACGTACACGTTCCCGGCATCGGAATCGAGAAGCGCCACCAATCCTCGGGCATGTTTGATTCCCGCGGCCACCAACGTCTGTTCCTTGGTGGCATCTCCGGGAACGAAAAGGTGCCCATCTTGAGCGAGGGTATCCTGAATCTCCTGGCGGTGTTCGATCACGACGAACGGCATACCCTGCTCTTTGAGCTCACTGCAGACGAATGATCCCATCCGCCCGTAGCCACAGATAATGAAATGATCCGCAAGTCTTTCAACGGCTTTCATGTATCGACGCCTCGACAAAATTTTGGTGACTTCTCCCTCTACGACGAATCTCGTTGTAGTCAGGAGAAGATAGGCCGTTACCCCCATCCCCAAAACAATCACAAAGATCGTGAAAATCTCCCCCTGAGGTCCCATTTCATGAACCTCTTTGAAGCCGATGGTGGTAACGGTAATGACCGTCATGTACAGGCCCTCAAGGAGAGTCCAGTCTTCAATAACCCGGTAGCCGACGGTACCCGTTACGAGGACGAAGACGATTGCAATAAGTGCCCGCAAAAGGGCTGTTCTCGTGTCCAATTTCAGGCTCCAAGACCGAGGCTAGGGAGGAATCCCCACGGTCCGGCAGAGATTATCCTGCTTCCCGGCAGAAGTGCAAGAGATGTTATGTCATGCCGGGGCTAATCTTCCGCGGCCTGTTGTAGGGATTCCGCTCAATGAAAGCCATAATTGTCTTTCCCGCACTGCAAAGGGTGCAAAGGGATTGCTCTCCGAGCATAAACCTGTATGATCGCCGTCGCAGGCCCGTCTTAATACGCAGGGCAGGGGTTTCCCTTCACAGCGCTCAGGAGGTTTTCCGCACGAATGTCGAATAATTCGCACAACGGACCTACGGCAAGCAAAGAACGTTTTGGAACCTTCGCCGGGGTCTTCACGCCAACAGTACTCACCATACTCGGAATCATCCTGTTCCTTCGCATTGGTTGGGTTGTCGGCCAGACGGGCCTCCTGGGCGCGTTGGCCATAATTGCCCTCTCGAACGCCATTTCCCTTGTCACGGGGCTTTGCATTTCTTCCATAGCAACCAACATGGCCATAAAGACCGGGGGGGCCTACTACATGATTTCGAGGACCTTGGGCCTGGAAATCGGTGGGGCAATAGGCATTCCTCTGTATCTGTCGCAGGCGGTCTCCGTAGCGTTCTATGTCATCGGTTTTTCTGAGGTCTTCGTTTCGGTGTTCCCTCACCTGGATGCCAAATTACTGTCCTCCGGGTTGATTCTTGCCTTCGGCTTCCTGGCCTTTGTCGGTGCGGACTTCATTCTCAGGATTCAGTTTGCGATTCTCGCAGTCCTTGCTGCCGCGCTCATAAGCTTTTTCTCAGGCGGATGGGGTGAAGGGCTAAGTCCTGAGTTCATGACGCCGGTAACCTCTACGGTCGGCTTCTGGGATGTCTTTGCGATATTTTTTCCTGCGGTGACGGGTATAACGGCGGGCATCAGCATGTCCGGAGATCTGAAAGACCCCGTGAAAAGCATACCTCGAGGAACCCTGGCTGCAATAGGTATTACCGCCGTCGTGTACCTGGGCTCGGCCATATGGCTGGGAACGCATGCAAGCAGCGAACAATTGGCCGCCGACACGATGATCATGCAGAAGATCGCACGATGGCCGGAGTTGATACTATTGGGGGCCTGGGCCTCTACACTGTCGTCCGCGTTGGGAAGCATTTTGGCCGCGCCGAGAACGCTGGAGGCGCTAGCCTCGGACAAGGTTGTTCCCCAGGTCCTCAGAGAAAGACTCGGGAGTGCTACCGAACCCCGGACGGCTGTGCTGCTGACCACCATTATAGCCCTTTCGGTCGCATGGCTGGGTAACCTGGACTTCGTTGCCTCAATAATCACGATGTTTTTCCTCAACACATACGGCATGACAAACCTGACCGCGGGTCTGGAACAACTTGCCGGTAACCCGAGCTTTCGCCCAAGTCTGAGGGTGCCGTGGTGGCTCTCCATTATCGGCGCCGCAGGCTGCTACGGCGCAATGTTCCTGATCAACGCCCCGGCCACGGTTGTTGCAATACTTACCAGCTACGGAGTCTATGTTTTGCTCAAGCGGCGCTCGTTACGGCAAAACTGGGGCGACATCCGCAGTGGGGTACTGTTCGGCGTCGCACGCCGGACGTTGGCCATGCTGGAATCCGAGCCCCCACATCCCCGAAATTGGAGGCCCAACCTCGTAGTCTTCACTCGGTTGAACCAGGGGCGGGAGCAACTGATGGAAGTCGGTACCTGGCTTTCCCACGGCGGTGGAATCGTAACTTTTTACCAGCTGCTTGCAGGCGATGTGGATGATCTCAGCGCCCGCGGACTCCGCGAGTCGGGGAGGAAATACCTCCAAAAGCATGTGAAGGAGCATGGTTGTGCAGCTTTTACCGGCTGTGCCGCGGTGCCCGACTTTTACTCGGGAGTTCTCAACACGATGCAGACGCACGGCGTTTCCGGATTAGAACCTAACACATGCCTCATGGGCTGGGGGAACGGCCTGGAAGCCCAAATCGCTCAGATGCAACTCATGAGGCGGCTACTGGGACTCAAGAAGTCCAGCCTTTTGCTCAAGGTTCAAGGGGAGCCTTGGCAGGGGAGCAGAAAGCAGATAGACGTGTGGTGGAGGGGGCGAGACCGCAACGGTGAGCTGATGCTCCTCTTGGCCCACATAATGGCCCGAAGCAGTCACTGGGAGGGGGCCAAGGTGCGAGTACTACGATTGTTGGACAACGAAGAAGCGGTCGACGGCGTGAGAAAAGACCTCGAACTTCTCCTGCAATCGGTTCGGGTCGACGCGGAGCCGACGACCATCCTAAGGTCGGCAGAGGATGAGCCCTTTGCATCGGCCTTGCGGCGGGTCAGCGCCGACACCGATCTGGTTCTCTTGGGCGCGGCTGTTCCGGAGTTGGAAACGATTCGACAACAGACTGCCTATCTGGCGGAGATGATGGAATTGCCTCTTCCCATAATGCTGGTTCGGAGCGGCGAAGTGGAAGACGTGCTGGTTTAAGGGGGCTTTCACTCTCACGGCTCATGCAAACGCCGTCACGCTGAGCACCACTAGGAGAATCCCCACCAGCGCCCCGCCGGCTATCGCCCCCGCGCAGGTAGTCTCCTGGTTCTCTACAAAGATTCGGTAACCAATCCCCTCAGGTTGTTTCAGCGTGTTCCTAAGGATCCAGAAGAAGAATGCTCCCAGGAACATGGCAAGGCATGTGCTGAACGGGATTACGAACGCGAGGCCCATTCCCACACCGGACAAGGGAAATCGTCCCTCGGTCCGTCTGTTGACGAGTTCAAGCAAGATTCCCAAAGTGCCTCCGATCAATACCGCCCATTTAGCCGTGGGATGAAGAAAGTCAAGGCCCTTGGTGAGCACCTTTGCCACCGCGGCCCACACTTGCGCGGAAGGCATGGGGAATCTTTCCGAGGTCAGGATTGACAAGTCTCCGTGGAACACCAGATAAAAGACCGGTACGGAAGCGGCCGCCCCGGCGAAAATACCGAGTATGTGCCCCATGGCTTGATGCCGCGGTTTACCTCCGAGCATATATCCCGGTTTGATATCCATGAGGAGATTGCTCGCGTTGGAAGCTACTTCGCCCGTGATTCCCGCTGTCATGATGTTGGTGGTGATGCATCCCGGAGTTACCACGCTGTAGGTGAGCTGAGTCAGTTTGCCCAGGGCTCCCGTCGGGGTTATTGAAGTGAGCCCCGTGGAATTGACCGCGATCAGCGTGAAGAGCACCGCAAGCGGCACAGCGAGAAGCCCCGAAAAATAGCCGATCCCGAAAAACGCATGGCCCAGCAGGGCAGTGACTCCGGCCATGAGAGGAATGCCCACTACAAATATCCAGATAGGAAGTTCAACGTCCCGCAGTATATCCTTCCTACTTTCATTTCCGGTGAACACGCCTTTGAATGCGGACAATATCATTGCCGGTCTTGAGCAAAAGGAGAACAGAGAGGCCGTCGTCATCATTGCGACTCCTCCCCAGAGCGCCCACATGGTAATGTTCTTGAATCCCGTTCCTTCGATCACGCCCTTCTGAATCATGATCGGCGCCAGGAACAGGTAGTTCACGCAGGCTCCCATCAGCAGGGACAGTCCAGTCTTGATGCCCATCAGCCCCCCTGCCGCCACCATGACGATTGAACTCTCCAGCGAAATCGTCAGTTCGCGTAACGGAGTCCCCATGATTCTCGGCACAAAATACTTGTAGACCACGGAATCCCAATATTCAGGAATCGCTATTGATCTTATGCCCAGAAACGCGGTGAGGGCTTCGTCGCTCAGTGCTTCGATGAACGCCGAAGCAGCGGCCGACACGGCAAGCACTTTGGACTTGAACAATCCCTCCTCTCCCCGGCTATTGTGAAGGTCATCCATGACGATCCCCGCGGCACGTCCTTCCGGGAAAGGCAACTGTTCGTCATTGATGAAGCGCCTCTTTAGAGGAAAGGCAACAAGTACCCCGAGGATTGCCAGGACGATGATCCAGATCATGGTTTGGTACATCGGAAGCACTTGGTCTGTCACCAACATGTACGCGGAGACCGACGATATCAAGGGAGCGGTCATATATCCCGCGCTGGTCGCAATGGACTGCATCGCGTTGTTTTCCAGCAGGGTTATCTCGGAACCGCAGCCAATCCCGGACAGGACCTTGAAGAGGGTAAACGCCAGAATCACCGAGGTGATCCCCACTCCCAGGGTCCATCCGGTCATCATTCCTACGTACAAGTTGGTAAGGCTCAGGATGAGCCCGAGACTCATGCCGGTCACCGCCGAACGTAGGGTCAGTTGAGGCATGTCCCCTCTGAAGACGTGCTCGTACCACCACCTGTCCTTTTCCTCCAGGCTCATGGTCCGTATCTGTTCATCGCTGAGATGCTCTATGGCCACCACGACTCCGAACTCACATTAAGATCGCCCCCATGATATTCCCTGCTGCGAGAAATACCCACACCATTATCCCGGCAGGGAATTTCGGAAGTGAACGAGCTGCGCGCAGCGGTGCGATAACAGGGGCCGCGGACCAGGCAGTTCGTTCCGCAACCAAAGGGCAGACACAGTCGGCAAGGTTGTTTGGAGGGTCGTCTCATGCTGAGTCAAGGCTTGGGTGTCTTTGGTACGACTGCCGGCCCATCGAGATCGGACCGGATGCCGCCCTCAGGCGATACCGGCCTTTCGCCACGATTCTTCAGCCTTCTTCCCGCTTCGTCAAGTATCTGCTTGCCGCGGTCCTTCACCTTCGTGCCTGCCGACTTCATCTTTTCCCCTACGGCCTTGGCCTTCGTTCCTGCGGCTTGAACCGCAGCCTTGCCGTCTTCCAAGACCTTCTTACCACTCTGTTGGACCTTCCGAGCTCCTGTCCGGATGGCTTGTTGTCCTTTTGTGAGCGCTTCCCGGGCTCCCTGCCGCACTTTCATGCCCTTCTCGACAGCTTTCTTAACGTGCGTCGCCTTTACGTCGACGTCCTCGGTGGCCTTTCTGGAGACCGTCTCGTCTTCCAGTGCCATGCCGCCGGCAGACATACACGCAAGAAGCATGATCGTGCAACCGAGTCTGAATGCCCAATAATACATTTCTTTCGAACGCATAACCGTCAAATCCTCTCGGGAGTGTGAGCTTGATCTCACCTATTTGATTCCGGACTTGAACAAAAGTTTCCCGGGACAATCGACCCTGCTCGTCTCTGTTTGCATGCCATTTGTTCCCCAAGGTTCAGTCGCTCGTGCATGGTAAGGCATCGCTTTCCGAACAGCTCGCCCGGCGGAACCGGGAATTCGGAAACAGTGCCCCCTGCCCTATCCCCAAAGGCCTATAGAAGTCGATTGGGCGGCGCATGAACATGCGACGGAATAGACGCCAACGGCTTTTGAGCCTTATTCAGCCCCTTCTTCCTTCACGGCGTCGAGATAGATCTTGAGGGCCTTCTCCATATGGAGACTGCGCTTTCCGCCAAGCTTTTCAAGAGATTCGACGAGCTCGGCAGGAAGGCGGATGGAAAGCCTTCGTGTCTGCAAAGTCTGTTTCGCCTTGGTGGAACGCCCCTTTCTCCCTTGACCCCGCCGGGGACCCGACAGCAGTTCGGCGCACCTGTTGGCCACGGCAGCGGCTACATCAAAACCCTGGACCGTTTTGCCGATGAATATCAGCTGACTCTTCTTGCTTGCCGTGATCGTCTCGACATGTACGTAATGCCCCTGCTCGGGCTCGACAACAGGGAAGCAAGCGATCCAACGAAACTCCGGGAAACGCTTGATCTTCTTTTGCTTCATGGAGGAAGTCACGTCAAAGTAGTCCAGAGCCTCCCAAAGACCGGAAGCCCTCAATCCCGCCTCCAGATCTGCGTGAATATCAATTATGTCGCGGTTGACCCATATCCCTTTAGAGGTTTTCGTCTCCAAGGCTATCATGGCGGCTCATTTCGTCCCTTGAATTGTGACCTTCCGGTCAGCCGGAACCGGCTCCAAAAGTACGCAAGAAAAATAAAATACGCAAGAAAAAACTGCGGTTTCTCTTAGGAAAGTGTCTTTGTTAACTCACTATAATTTAATTGGATTTCCACTAGTTCGGAGAGGTTGAGAAATCAGAAGTAGACGGCGAGATCAATACCGTAGAGGTTGTATTCCACGTCAAGCGACCATTCGTCCTGGGGAGCGCCGATAAATACGCCGTTTCTCACCAGCATCTCATTGTTGGGTTCCGCGCTGTATTGCACCCATGTCTTCTCCACGAGAAGTCTGCACGCAATATCAAACCGGTAGATCTGGGGTCTGAACACGAAGCGTGCACCGTAAGAGGTGAGCGCGGTACTGTTGATGGATGCTTTGAAGAAGCCTTCGACATGGAGCGGAAAGTTGAGGATTTCCGGTGGGACGTAGCGAGCGTACGCACCTAAGGTGATGGGCCGCTCACCCTTCACGTCGATAGTAAGCCGTTCGTCGTCGGCTCCACTGCCGTAAATCTGGTTCAATCGAAGCGTGCCCTGGAAGCGTGGATCGAAAAGATAGAAGTCGGTCTGAACACCTGCCGTGAGCCAATTATGGCAGATCAAGTCAACATCACCGCCCACGATCAACCCGGAAAGGTCAAGGCTCCCAAGATTACGGTGGGTACTCCTCGAGTCAAAATTCCAGTAGTTGGCCCTAAGGCCAAGACGCCAGACCCGCATATTACCGAAAATATCCAACCGCAGCGGCTGCTTGTCCAGTTGAGCTGCGACACGCAGATCCATTTCGGCAGGAAAATTCACCGTCGCGGCTCCGCCCCCTTTCCTGGTAAGGAGTGCAGTCTGAAGCTGAGCAGCTGCAAGTCCGGTCCCGATTTCGGATCGGAAGCTGTTTCCAAGACCATTGGGAGGCAGTATCGGACCGATGAACTGTTCCACCGTGTTCATCAACGGGAAAACGGACCGCAGGTAACTCAAGGAGGGACCATAGGATTGAGCATTGGCAGGGCCCGCAGCCGCGGCATACAGCATTGCCATGAATACGATGCCGAGCAGAGCACGTGTAAATAAGGCGTTCAGTTTCATGCAGCCCTTCAATGAACCGTTCTCTAGTATCAGTTATTTAAGCACACTTGCCCTAGGCTCGTCAAGCTATTTGGGAAGGGGACGGCTACCGGGCGGCCTGATGCGGCAACTCGGGCTGAAGTGCACCCGATCCTTCACATCAGACCCCCGGAGAGATTCACCAAATCATTCCTCCCTCGGCCAACCCGAGGGGGGAGCGGGCCAACGAGGCCTTTAAGCGGCTTGGGGACGTCAATCCGGACTAGATCAATCCCTTGCCGGCCAGCATGCTTTCGCCGGATACGATGTGCTTGGCAAACCATTGACGGGCCTCGGGGCTTTGGCACGCAACTCCGATCAACTCTGTAACATAGAGGATCGGTACCTGGTAGACTTTTCCGGTTTGCCGCGAAATATCCGCCTGCCTGGTATCCAGATTTGCTTGGCACATCGGGCACATGGTCACAATTGCGTCCGCACCGACCGCTATGGCCATATCCAAGATCTTGCCGGAGAGCTTAAGCACCAGGTCAGTACGGGTCAGGGCCATTGATCCCCCGCAACAGTCGGTCTTGTACGGCCAACTTAGTACCTCGGCTCCGATGGCTTCAAGGATGTGGTCCATTTGCATGGGGTTTTCAGGGTTGTCCGGCTCCACCACTTCCAGGGGACGAACAGCGAGACAGCCGTAGTATGGTACCACCTTCAAGCCCTCCAGAGGCTTGACTGCGGCCGACTTGATTCGAGAGAGAATCTCGGGCTGGTGAAGCATCTCCAGACCGGACAGAACATTGATCTCGCCCTTGAACGGAAACCTTGCTTGGAGATCCTTGTCTTCCTGAATGCGCATTGAAGCCGCTTTCATTCTCACATGACAGCCCGCGCACGGAGCTACAACATCTTTACCGATTCTCTCGGCCGTCATGAGATCCTTGGCCGGGAGAGCGGCCTCGAGATATGCGTCCACCATGTGCGCGGACGACGCTCCGCAACATGTCCAGTCAGGAATCTCAAACAGGGTCACTCCGAGCTTTTTTGATACGCTCATGAACGACTCGTTCAATTCCTGGGCCGACCCCTCGAGGGAGCATCCGGGGTAATAACTGTATTCCATTGTCGATCCTCATTGAGATTGGTCACGCCGGCTCGGCGGCTCGAGCAAGTATTCGACGGTGCTCGGAAACAATCAACAGGCACGGGCCGGAGCCCGGCTCAAGCGAGCCAAGACCATATCCGACCCTTCCCGTGCCGTAAGCCGTCTATTTCATCGAAGACTGCTTGAAGACTTCCTTTACTTCGCTCAGATGACTCGATCTGTGCGGAAGGAGGTGGATCTTCCCCTTACGGAACATCTGCATGCCCAACTCCATGTCCTCGAAGAAGGTCTTGGTCTTCCACTTGTACAGACCGATAAGGGTGAGTTCGTGAACCCGTCCAAAGGTCCGTACCGTCTTGAGGAACATGTTGTGAAAGATGGGCACTTTGGATTCCTGGGTGCTCATTTTCTGTTTCAGGACCTGATGCCGGATCGGATCCAAAAGGGCCGGCACGTCAATGCCGTTGGGACACCGGGCTCCGCACGTATGGCACGTAAGGCAGAGCCAGATGCTCTTAGAGGAAACTATAGGGGCCACGTCGCCCAGGACGGCCAAGCGAACCATCTGATGCGGCAAAAGGTCCATTTCAGAGGCCACCGGGCAGCCTGCGGAGCATTTTCCGCACTGGTAACACTGATTAATCACCGAGGCCAAGTCTCCCGCGGGCGGAGCTACCTGACCGGCTGAAACGCCATAACCGGCTTGCTGCATCTTTTTCTCCTATCTCCTTAAGAACCGGTTTCCAGCAATACGTCAATCTCCTGGAAGACCTGGTCGTCTCTGAAATGTTGAAGATCTATTGCTCTGCCCGGGCACACCGAGGAGCAGATTCCGCATCCCTGACACAAGGCCGGCACAATCTCGGCCTTGTGAGTCTCCTCGTTGATAAAGGGGGCTCCGTACGGGCACAGTCTCACGCAGGTGAGACAAGCCGCGCACTTGTCCGGATCTACCTTGGAAATGACTCCCGGGAAGCTCAATTCCTCCTGGCTGAGCAGAATTGAGGCCCTCTGAGCCGCGGCCGTAGCCTGAGCGATGGATTCGTCTATGGGTTTGGGATAGTGCGCCAATCCTGCCAGGAATACTCCTTCAGTGGTGAAGTCCACCGGACGCAGTTTCATGTGAGCTTCCATGAAGAAGCCCTGCGAATGAACCGTAACCTTAAACAGTCGGCCCATCTTTCCATTGGACTCGGCAGGCTCGATAGCCGCCGCAAGCGTCAAGAGGTCGGCCTGAATCGTGATGTCGCGATTTAGCACCGGATCGCGCAACGTAACGTTGACCTTGTCACCGGCCGCTTCGACTTTGGGTTTATCTTCCGGATCATACTTGACGAATATGGTCCCTGCACGTCGGGCTTCGGTGTAGAATTGCTCCAGCAGACCATAGGTTCTCAGGTCTCGATAGAGTACGTAGATCTTGCAGTCCGGGTTGATCTCCCGGAGGCGGGCTGCCAATCGCACGGAACCCGAGCAGCAGACCTTGGAACAGTAGGGCCGCTCGTCGCATCTCGACCCGACACATTGGATGAACACGGCGTTTCGGACCTCTTTAAGTTTGGAGTCCCCTGCCATGATGCGTTCTTCCAATGAGTGTTGAGTTTCCACCGCGGCATGCTCTCCGTAAAGATACTCCGTCGGTTTGGACTCCACAGCTCCTGTAGCGATGATTGCGGCACCGAACTCCACCTCTCTCGGTTCATCGCCGTTCACGATCTTTCCGGAGAAATGACCCACGTGGCCGGACAGGTCGGTGAATGTAGAGTTCTTGAAGATCTCTATGTGAGGATGGCCCTCCACCTTGGAGACGAGATCGGTAAGAAACGGTTTGATCTCCTCGCCGTGGATGGTCTTCTCCACCGACAGCGCGTTCCCGCCCAGCTTGTCGCCCTTCTCTGCCAAGTAGACCTGAAACCCTTGATCCCCGAGATTGAGTGCCGCGGTCATTCCCGCAACACCACCGCCCAGCACAAGGGCATTCGATACGACTTTCATCTTGGATTTCTGCAGGGGGGCGAGCAGAGCGGCCCTTGCTACCGCCATCCGTGCGAGATCCTTAGCTTTCTGGGTTGCTTCCTTCTTATGACTCGCATGCACCCACGAGCACTGATCCCGAATATTGGTCATGGTGAACAGGTACGGATTCAGCCCGGCCTTCTCCATGGTCAGTTGGAACATGGGTTCATGGGTCCTGGGGCTACATGCCGACACCACGATCCTGTTGAGATTGTGCTCCTTGATGATCTCCAAGAATTGTTCCTGCGTGTCCTGGGAACAGGTAAACAGCTTTTCGTCGGCGAACACCACATTGGGGAGATTCTTAACATGCTCCACAACGGCAGGAACATCAACCGTATTGGCAATATTGATACCGCAGCGACAAATGAAGACACCGATCCGCGGCTCCTCTCCGGAAACATCGCGTTGGGGAGGAAACTCCTGCTTGGTAGCCAAGGTGTTCCGTGCCGAGGCCAAGAGCCGGGATGAAGCTCCCGCAGCCGCGGAGGCCTCCATAACGGTCTGGGGGATGTCTTTCGGGCCTTGGAACATGCCCGCTGCAAAGATGCCTTCCCGGTTCGTCTGCACCGGAGCGAAGGACGTGGTGGAGCAAAACTCGGATGCATTCAGATCCACACCCATCTTCTCGGCCAGTTGCTTGGACTCTTCCGAAGCCTTGATTCCCACGGCCAGCACCACCATTTCAAAGGTCTCGGTCTGCAGCTTTTGGTTCTCGTCGAGGTACGTGATGCCGAGATTCTGGGTCAACGGATCCTCTACAACGCGGCTCACCATGGAACGGATAAACCGGACCGAACCGTTGGCTTTAGCCCTCTCATAGTATGCGTCAAAATCTTTGCCGTATGCGCGCATGTCCATGTAGAAGATCGTGGGCTCTATATTGGTATCGTGTTCCTTGGCAATGACCGCTTCCTTGATGGAAGCCATACAGCAAATGGCACTGCAGTGAGGCATGCCCCGTTCCGGGTCCCTGGACCCGACGCATTGAATCCACGCGACTTTCTTGGGATGGGCGCCATCCGACGGACGTGTTACCTCGCCGGCGTTCGGCCCGGAAGCGCTCAACATCCTCTCGAATTCCATGTTGGTCAGCACATTGGGGGCCGTGTCGTAAGAAAACTCCCCACGCAGCTTTCCGGGATCGATCATCTCATACCCGGTGGAGAGGATCACGGTCCCGACCTCTACGTCGAGATACTCGTCTACCAACGAGTGATCCACCGCGTCGGCGGGACAGGCCTTGACGCATTCCATACACTCGGAACACACGCCGCAGTTGAGGCACCGATTGGCTTCCCTCAGAGCCTCATCTTCGGTAAAAGCCAGTTCGACTTCCTTGAAGTTCCCGCGATCTGTAATGGGGATCTCGGGATTGACCGCCCGAGCCTCTGCCTTCATCTCGGGAATCGGCGGATATTCCGGGTTTGCCTTGGTCTTGAAGAAAGGACGACCGGCCGCCATGTCTTCGCCTTTGAGGTAGCGGGTAATGGACTCGGCTGCTTCTCGGCCCGCGGCCACTGCTTCCACGACGGTTGCAGGGCCGGTCCCCGCGTCGCCTCCGGAGAATACGCTCTCAATGGAGGTTGCATAGGTGATGGGGTCTACTTCAATGGTGTTCCACGGGCTCCTGTTAAGCCCTGAAACGCTGTCCCAGAATTCCGGATCGATTACCTGACCGATTGCGGGGATGATCGCATCCGCATCCACCACGAATTCCGACCCGGCAATGGGGACCGGTCTTCTGCGGCCGGACTGGTCCGGGGGACCGAGTTCCATCTTGATGCACTTCAATCCGCTTACGTTCCCCGAGCCGTTGAGGACTTCCACCGGAGCCGCGAGGAATTGGATCTTCACTCCCTCATCGATGGCTGCAGTAACCTCTTCTTCAAAGGCAGGCATCTCGTTTCTGGAACGTCGGTACACTATGGTGATCTCGGTTCCAAGCCTTCGAAGCGTTCGGGCAGCATCGATTGCCACGTTGCCGCCGCCGATCACCACCGCTTTCTTGATGTCTTTCGGGGCCTTACCGAGTGCGGCATCTCTTAGGTAGTCCACGCCCTGGATCACGCCTTGGGTTTCTTCGCCGGGGATGGCGAGCTTAGCTCCTTTTTGGCAACCCACGGCCAGGTACGTAGCTTTGAATCCCTGGCTCTTCAGATCCTCCAGTGTAAAATCTTTGCCCAAGGGTGAATCCGTCTTAGCCTCAACTCCCAGGCTGAGAATGTGATTGATCTCGGTATCCAGCACATCCCGCGGCAGTCGATATTCAGGAATCCCGACGCGCAACCACCCGCCCAGGACCGGGGCCGACTCGAAAATCGTAGTCTGGAAACCCTGGAGTGCCAGGTAGTAGGCTGCAGACAATCCTGCCGGTCCGGATCCCACGATGGCAACCTTCTCCTCGCGAGGGGTGATCTCAGGGACCGTGAGCTCGGAGTAGTCGATCTGATCCGCAGCGAACCGCTTCAGCTTACAGATCGAGACTGCGGCATCCTTCTCCGCACGGCGGCAGACCTTCTCGCAGGGATGGGGACAGACACGACCGAGTACACCGGGCAAGGGCAGGCTCTTGTAGATCAGATCGATGGCTTCCTTGTATTTTCCCTTGCTTATCAGGGCGACATACCCCTGAACGTTTATGTGAGCCGGGCATGCCATCACGCAGGGAGCCCGGTCGGCCTTGTCGATGACAAACGTCTGAGGAATGGTCTGCGGAAAGAGCCGATATGTTGCGGCCCGATTACCGAGTCCCTCATCGAATTCGTTGGGAACCTGCACGGGGCAAGCAGTGGCACAGTCTCCGCATGCCTTGCATCGATCCTTTCGAATAAAGCGAGATTTCTGGCGAATTCTCACTTTGAAGCGGCCGGCTTCACCCTCAATGCCGTCCACTTCGCTGTAAGAGAGGAGTTCTATATTGGGATTCTGTCCCACGGTGACCAGTTTGGGCGAAAAGATACATGTGGAACAGTCATTGGTGGGAAACGTCTTGTCAAGCTGGGCCATGCGGCCGCCGATTCCTGTCTGATTTTCGACCAAGTACACCTTGTATCCGGACTCAGCCAGGTCCAGTGAGGCCTGTACCCCCGCTATTCCGCCTCCTACGACGAGCGCGGCACCTACCACGTCCTTCGGTTGGGCCATTGTATTCTCACTTTCCGCTTATGATTTTCTTGAGATCAAGCGATGGAGTATATTACTCTTACCAGTATGAGCCTACGGTGTCAATATCTTGAGATCAAAAGAAATGACTCTTTCTCGTTCCCGGGCTGAGGACCGCGTCTGCCTGTCCTTCGGGTTCCTGCCCGGTCTTCGTGGGACGGGCATCTTGCCCGTCATCGACAGGCGAGACGCCTGTCCCACCAGAGCATAGAGGCGGCCGGCCCCGGCGAAGGACGGGGGCCGAAATCCCGCTTTCAGCGGGAATGACCGGCAAGATGCCGGTCCTACTGTCCGCGTGATACCGTGCCGCTGAACGGAAGCGCTTCCCTGATCCGCTTGCGGGTTACTTGGAGGAATGCCGCATCCACGTCATCCCGAGCTGCGGGCAACAGCGTACAATTCTGAAAAAGAGGTTCCCGTGCGATAGGGTATCGGCTGACGCTCACCGCCTGATTCCACATTTGCGTTCCCGGTATGGGCGAGTACTCCGCAAGCTTGGGATATGCACCGGCACGAAGAACCAGGGCTACGTCATCCTCAATATGGGCCCTCGACTGGCCCGGAATGCCGACGAGGAGATACACGCCGATCTGCTCGGTTGAAAATCCCGTTTCCCGTAAACTCGCCACGGCCGACAGGAAACCCTCGAACCGAGTCTTGCCGCCGGTTTCAGCGTGGAACCGATCGGACGTACTCTCCAGCCCGATTCTTATCGTCTCAAACCCGGCCCTTTTCATGGCTCCGGCCACCCGGAGATCAATTGCAGATGCGTGCAAACCATTGGGACTGTGCCAGCGCATTCCCGGCAACTTCTCGGCAACATGTTCAAGAATGGGCAGAGCGTGTGAAGGGGCGTCTACCAAGAACGCATCGTCATACAAGGCTATGTCGTGAACCCCGTACCGTACTCGGGCACCTCGGATTTCCCGGATTACCTCGGTGACCCCTCGCCGAACGAATCGGCCGACCATGATCCGTGATGCACAATAGGTGCATCGAAACGGACAGCCTCTCGAGGTGATGAGGGGAAGGAATCTCAGCCGAGTCATCAGGTCGAGTGCAGGTTCGCATTCCAATGCGGCTGCCGTCCCGGCGTCGGCTTCTCCCTTGCCCGTGATTCTCCCCAGGGTTTGTATCACGGCCGCTTCACCGGGCCCGGTTACCACTTCGTCGGCACCCATGTAGGTACCCGCATGGTCCGGCAGGAGCGACGCATAGATTCCCCCGAGAATTATAGGCACTTCAGGGAATACCTGCCTCAGCAGGGACACGGCTTCCCGCACTCCGGGGTACCAATAGGTCATGTGGCTTGTAACGAGAATCGCGTCGGGCCGGGAAATCGAGAGCAAATCCTTTTCCACGATCTCCGGAGCTACTCCGTATCGGCTGTAGGCTCTGGGAACGGTTTTGAGGGGCTCGGGTTTTGGAATGGGAGTTCTGGCAAAACGGCCGTGAGCATGAGGCCTCACCTTCACCGATCCCATCTCGGGATGATCCACGTCCAGACAATCAACGAGACGAGGTTCCCACCCGTGCCGTCGCAAGAGGGTGCCGAGTACGAGTAATCCCATAGGTCGCGCCCAGAGGTCGTACGCGGCGAAATCGTGAATCCAGGGGTTGACCAGGAGAATCAGTGGCCTCTTCATGGTTGGATTGCCTGTCGGACTCCCTTCTGATAAAATAATAAGATTCCTTGTGCGAATAAACGATCGGAGCACACGTGCTTTGAGCCACGTATGAGGGCTTGGGGGCGTCCGTAAGGAATGAAATGTCGGCCCTGCGTGACCCGATGGACGTTCGCCGGCGTAACGTGAAAACCGGAGGATCGTGCCGTGTTCAACATAAAGGATCTAATGCAACAAGCCCAGGGGATGCAACAGCGGATTGCCGAAATGCGCGATGAATTGGCGTCACGGACGGTCCAAGGAAGCGCCGGCGGGGACATGGTCAGGGTGGAAGCGAACGGAGCCCAGGAGATCCTGTCGATCAAGATAGAAGAATCCGTCCTGACATCGGGAGATGCCGAGCTTGTGGAAGATCTCATCGTTGCGGCTGTAAACGACGCGTTGACCAAGTCAAAGGACCTCATGGGGCAGGAGATGGCGAAGCTCACGGGGGGAATCCGAATTCCAGGATTGATGGGATGATGGTCGGTCCACTGGAAGATCTCATCGGGGCACTCAAGCGGTTTCCCGGAGTGGGTGAGAAAACCGCGACCCGCTATGCGTTCTATATGCTTAACGCCTCCAGGGATGAGATTCAGGATCTCATCCGCGCGGTAAAGGACGTGAAGGATAAACTGCGTCTCTGCTCCAGGTGCTTTCATCTCACGGACAAAGACCCTTGTGACATCTGTTCGGACCGGCGAAGAGATGCCGGCAGAATCTGTGTGGTGGAGACGCCCCTGGACCTTATGGCAGTGGAGAAGGCGGCGCATTTTCGGGGGCTGTACCACGTACTTCACGGAGTGCTGTCACCGCTCGACGCGATTCGCCCCAATGACATCCGCGTGGCCGAACTGCTGGAACGCGTGAAAAGAGACGACGTGGTCGAAGTCATTCTGGCGCTCAACCCCACGGTTGAGGGTGAGGCGACCGCGTCGTACATTCGGGATCAGCTGGCGGATCGGGATGTCGTGGTGTCGCGCATTGCCTACGGTATCCCCGTAGGGGGATCGCTCGAGTATACCGACCCCCTCACGCTTACAAGATCGCTGGACAATCGAAAAAGATTGTGACCCACAGGGCGGCAGCAGACGCAACCAAAGTTCGCATCTGCCCGAAATGAGAAGACATCCAACCTTGGAAGCATAGGAACGGGAAGTGGAAGATTTCAAGCCTCTCACGCTGAACGATAAGGAAATCTTTGACGATTTCCTCGCCCAGGATCCGCCGCGGATCTCGGAACTGACCTTCACCAATCTTTTCGCGTGGCGTATCTGCAATGATACCATGTGGAAAATGGAAGACGATTGCATCCTCGTGGTCCTCCGACCGCAGGACGTCCAACCTTACGGTCTGCCGCCCATAGGACCGGGAGACAAGGCTTCGGCACTGCGAAAGCTGTCCAAGTATCTCGTACAGGTCTCGTCGGAGCCGAAAATAGCACGAGCGGACAAGAACGCGGTCGATGGGTACGTTGATCCGGATGAGTATCAAATCATGGAGGACAGGGACAACTTTGACTACGTGTACCTGTCCGAACACCTGATCAAGTTACCGGGAAAACCGTTCCACAAGAAGAAGAACCATCTGAACAAGTTTCTGAAGAATTACGAGTTCGAATATCGCACCCTGAATGAGGAACTCGTGAAGAGCTTCATGGAACTCCAGGAGGATTGGTGCGAAATCAGGGACTGCGAGGACAGTGACGATCTGTCTAATGAAAATGTGGCTGTTTACGAAGCCTTGAAGAATTACGGGCGGCTGGATTTCCGGGGAGGTGCAATCCTCATCGATTCCAAGGTGGAGGCTTTCTCCCTTGGGGAACAACTCAATCACGATACCGCGGTCATTCACATCGAAAAGGCCAACCCGGAGATACCCGGTCTGTACGTCGCCATTAATCAGCATTTCTGCGCGGGGGAGTGGTCAGACCTTACATACGTCAACAGAGAACAGGATCTCGGCGTACCGGGCCTGAGAAAGGCTAAGGAATCCTATCATCCGGACCATCTGGTGGAGAAATTCGTGGTGGTTCCACGCTGACCATCATCTAAAGCAATGTGTTGAATTGATCCACAGTCAAACCAACTTGCCGAATGATGCCTCTTAAGGTTCCCTTGGCCACTTCAGCGTGGTCCGGAACTACTATCCTTCGGTGCGGATAGCTCGATTGCCGCAACACAATATGGCTTCCTCGTTGGCGGTCCTTCTCATAACCGAGCTTGGACAAAGCGCGCACTACCGCACGGCCGGAGAGTTGAGGCAATTGGGTCAAACGGCCACCTCAACGATTTCTTCGGATATCGGCGGCGGAACAGCCTCATTGTGTGCCGCGAGACTCTCAAGATAGACGGTTATGGCTTCTTTGATGTTTTCGACGGCTTCCTGCCGAGTGCGCCCCTGAGAAATGCATCCCGGTAATGACGGCACTTCCGCCACAAAGATTCCATCTTCGTCCTGTTCGATAAGGACACGGTATTTCATTTTCTGCCTCGTCGATGTCTCTTACCCTATGAAAGCAGTTCCACAAGGTACGCCGTTTCGGGGCTTGTCGCCTCGTACTGGTTGACATTTTACCTGCAAGCGAACAGGCAGAGATGCCTTATGGAGCAACCCCCTCATAGAGAATCCTCGCACAGTTTTTTCCCGATCACAAGATAGGTGTTACTACCTCAAGTAAGCCATGGCGCACATATGGCGGCGTATCGAGGCAACCTGCCACAGAGCGGTTAGAACCGCAACCAACCGGCGATTGCAGGCATCGGCGTCACGCACGAGCTTGGGTTTCGCAAGTACCATCGTACTACGCTGAGGGTTCGGACCTTGCTCCCGGTTCCCAGACGCCGGGTACATCCAAACCCTAATTCAGGAGCCAATTTCCGAAGACATCTTCACGTTACTACAAGAATATGAGGATTAGTAGTACAGATTGTTGTAGGGGGTGGTGATCTAAGGGAGCCGTCCCGCGTTTGAGCGGAATCCGAGATGCACGGTTATGGCTCCTTTGTGATAGACTGATCGTTCCAGGTGGGACGGAGACAGGCTCCGCCGGGGAGCAACCTGTCCAAGGGAGAACTCGGCCGGGGCTCGTTGAGCCGATGGATGGGGTATTGGCCATGAATGGAGCCATAGAAACGCTGATAATCGACACTATTCTCGCTCATTATCCCGCTGCCCAGGGCATTTACCTTTTCGGCTCCTATGCAACCGGCGACGAGCGGCCCGACAGCGACATGGATGTGGCCCTCCTGTTGCCGCATGAACAGGCCAAAAAAGAACAGGACCTGGCCTTGAGTCAGTGCAAGTTTGAACTGGAAGAAGCACTGAACAAAGAGGTCGACCTCTTGAATGCACGACGAGTTTCGACCGTATTCCAGAAGGAAATCATTCGCGGTAAGCTGATCCATTGCGCGGATCGATATGCCGTAGATGAATTCGAAATGCTGGTCATTTCCTACTATCAGAAACTGAATGAAGAGCGCAAAGAAATCCTTGAATCGTTCCACCGAACCGGGAGAGCCTACTCGGTATGAATGATATCATCATCAATAAAATCCAGAGTATTCAGCGCTGCGTTCAGCGAGCGCGAGAAGAATATGAATCGGACCCCGACGGCTTTGATACCAATTACACTCGCCAAGATGCTGCGATACTCAATGTGCTCCGCGCCTGTGAACAGGCTATTGATCTGGCCAACCACGTGATCCGGAAGCATAAGATGGGCATTCCTTCTTCGAGCACGGAAAGCTTTGATCTGCTGCGGCAGAAATCCGTCATTGACGCACCTTTGGCTAAGAGACTCAAAAAGATGGTTCATTTCCGCAACACGGTCATCCATGAATATCAGCGGACGGACATGAATATCGTGCGAAAGATCATACTATCAGACCTAAGCGATTTGATTCATTTCGGCGATCGAATCATGGAGTTCGGCAATAGCCTTGGGTAATTGGTGTTTCCGACTCGGTTTGGAGCTCAGTCGGCAGTGCCCGGCGTACTCCAACTTGCACCATCGAACCATCTCCCTCGTTCGTCCATGTTCAGAGTGGCCAATGAACCCGGTGACGTCAAGGGGAAGAAAGGTGGTTCCCACGCAATCGTTATCGTCTCCGATTCTGTTTGGCTTTAAGACGGTAATGCCCGGTGAGGTTGAACTCAAACAGTCGATCTTCCTCCCGCGTTCCTCGGGGCTTGACTCGAACAACCGGAGACTATATCAGTTAAGTAACGGCCTTGCCGATCGCGGAGCTGTGCAGAAAAGAATCTTCAGGACGGCCGGCATCCAGATCCTCTCCAGGACGCTTTGGCTAGACCTGGGCGTTGTGACACTCTGCTGATTAGGAGGATTCCCATGCAGTTTGAGAAAGAGACCGTTACCGAGACATCGCGGAACCCAAGCCCATCGGATGATCCGGATTCGGCTTCGGGAGTAATGAAGGATGTCAAGGCCCGTCTGTCACCCGACCGTTTGGAGTTACTGGAACGGACGCTGGAAGTTCGACGAGCGATTGGCAAGATCTCGCCGGACGTGGCCGAATTGGTTCATGAAATGAGGAAACAAGGTGCCTGACCAGTACGTTGTCGATGCTTCCGTGGCCGGAAAATGGTTTCTCAATGACGAGGCGGGAATCCAGGCGGCCACCGATTTTCTTGTGAGGCTGCTTGCCGATGAAGTTGTCCTCCATGCTCCTTCGCTCTTGAGATACGAATTCGGGAACATCCTCACACGGGCTCAGCGGGACGACGGCCGACCGATAGATCACCGGCAGTCTTTGGAAGCACTGGACATCTTTCACGAGTACCCGATCATCTACCACGAGCTTGGCAAGCAGGCCTTTCTTGAAACACTGATCCTTGCCAATGAATCACGATCCTCGTTTCAGGATGCATCTTACCTTTGGTTGGCAAGATCCCTCAACTGTCGCCTTCTCACTGCAGACATGAAGTTTGTCCAAAACTTGCCGCCGGACGTCGTACGAGATCGCATCGAGACTCTGCAATAGACCTTATGTTGGTTATCTTGCCCCCAGTCAAGAAAGCAAGATCCGGAACTAGGTATTCGTTTCACCAGAGATCTCGGCACTCGAAATCTCGATCAGCCATTTCCTGATAAGCCCGAAATATGCAACCGTGACACCTACGCCCAGCACATTGAGCAATGGGTCGGCATAGGTAGATGCTACGATGCCTAGAATGAAAGAGAAAACAAGACTCAAGACAAGGAAGCATGCCAGGACCCGCCATCCCACGGGCCAGCTCATGCAGATGAAGCGAACGACGAAATCCTTGCCATCCCCCCTGTTATTAACCTGATAACACTCAAGAAGGCCGTAGATCGTCACCACCACATCGGCAACTCCTGCCAAGATCATCGACGCGGTGACATCGATCGGAACCCATGACACAACATACATGCCGACGGTGGCGAAAACCACGAATGCGAACAGATACCACATCTGTTGCCGTTCAGTGACCTTCCCTTCACGAAGATCCAGCGCGAGTTGCCTTGTGTTCCAGAAATACACTGTTCAACGCTCCTTTCCAGACGGATGCGGCCGGCCACATTCGTGCAAGACATAGGATATTTGGGGAAACATCAGCTCTGATTCCCCCGCGAACCCTCAAGTGAACACAAGTCAGCCCTTCATGAGTTATTCTCTAGTCCAACTCGGATTCCGGCGACAATCGAGTACAGCCGTGACCAAAACCCGGCCCTCAAGGATTTTGTAATACACGGCGAATGGAAACCGCTTCGAAAGTAGCCGATGATACCCGAAGACCACGGAATGTATGCCCTCGAAATAGGAAAGAGAGTCAATATCGGAGTACAGAGAATCGAGGAAATAAGAGCCAAGGCCCGGCGACTGCCGTTCATAGAAACGGTATCCCTCTTCGAGATCTCGCTCGGCGGCGGCGTGGATTGTTACTCGCACGACACCGTCTCTCTTATTCGGTCCTTAGCTTCCTCCCAGTCGGAGACAGTTGCGTTGCCGGCCGCTAAGGCTTCTTCTCGATCTCTGAGGACTAGTTCGTGCCAACTCGGTGATTCAAGGGTGTTCTCGTGTTCGGTCAGATCGTCCCAAAGAGCTTCCATGAGATCGAGCTTCTGGGCAAGAGTGAGTTCCGACAGATCTAAATCAACTCTTTCCATAGTATTCCCTTTCTTGAGCCATAGGCGAAACACTTTGCCTCAGAGTGGCCAATGAACCCGGTGATGTCAAGGAGAAGAAAGGTAGTCTCCACACATGCGTTATCGTTTTCCAGTCGGCTTGGCCCGCAGTCGGTAGTGCCCGGTGAGTTTGAATTCAAACAGCCGGTCCTCTTCCCTTGTTCCGGATCCAATGTTGTGAATGACGCGCGGTCTCCCGTTCGGACGTGTAGGATGGCTCACAATCATGATGTGCGGCAGATTGGGCGGAACAATGCAGGTGACAAGATCGCCGGGATTGTAATCCGTCGGGTTCTTCGTGACCTTCCGGGAACAGCCCATTCGCTTGAAATAGGTTTTCAGGTTCGGTACCCGTCTATGATCGATATTCTTGTCGGGGCCTTTGAGACCCCACTTCTGCGGATATCGAGAGAAGTTCCTTCTCATGTCCTCGTGAACGAGCTTCTGCAAATCCCACCCGAGCGCCGAGCGCAATGCCCTGATAACGACGTCCGTGCAGACTCCTCTCTCCGGCGGCACGTCACCGTTGGGATACTTCAGCACCTGATAGCTCGGATCGTAGTGAATGGTCTTTCCGATCTGTTTCCCGGCGGCTCTTACCACGCATTCGCCGAGATTCCCGTTATCGAGCCGGCCGGTCACGGTGAGCGCCGGAGACATACGGCCGAATCCGAGGAGAATCCGTCCCCGCTCAATCGGGGAGGAGCCGGACACCTCTCGAGCGAATATGAGTTCCGGTGCCGACTCCATCACAGAATAGCCGGTCCTTTTGACCTTTGTTACCAGCGTCACATGGGATACGTAACCGTCCGGTTTGCGCCTGTAAAAGGCGAGATCGCCAACGCGCGGAGTCTCCTTGGATGAGACCAGCCGGCCGGTGCCTTTGAAGTAGGCATACAGGTTACGCGCCCGACGGTGGAAATAGGGATTCCCCGGTTTGTTGCCGCGGGAGGTGTCATAGGCAGCTGAGTTCTTGTCATAATCCTTTTCCAGCATTCTTCGGAGCGAGAAACCCGAAAGCCCATAGGCGATATTGGGAACGTCGCTGCATACAATGAAACCGGCCCGTGCACCGACATTATTCCACCGCCCCCTTAAGGGGTCGTAAGGCGTACCCGTCAGGCTGCGGGCATGTTTGACCACCGTTTCCGGGGCCGACAGCGTCCCCCGCGCACACGGGAAATCTCTCGGACCGTGGTATCCGGCTTCATATACGAAGATCGAGGCTGCAAGAAACAGGGCGAGTACAATAAGTATGATCTTCTTCATAACGATTTGTTTATACACAGAGCGGTTAGAACCGCAACCAACCGGCGATTGCAGGCATCGGCGTCACGCACGTGCTTGGTTTTCGCAAGCGCCATCGTACTACGCCGGCAATCCGGACGTTGCTCCTGATTCTCAGGCGCCGGGGGCAACCAAACCGAAATCCAGGAGCCGACTTCCGAAGAAATTTTCGCGGTACGACAAGAAGATTGAGGATTAGTAGATGGAAGACTTACTGAAATCACCTCTCCTGTTTCCGACACGAAGAGAATGCACCTTGATTCACGTCCTGAAAAGAATAGAATTAAGCCAAGCTTCAACTCCGAAGGGGAAAGCAATGACCGACTTCTACCGACGAAGGCAAGCGTCGGCGGAGAGGCACGCACCGGATAGCGGACAATAAACTTCCGAAGGAGGTCACCATGTCGGAACCGCCGAAGACAAGGGCTTCGTACGAGGACCTTTACGGCATCGAGGAAAACGCGATCGGACAGATCATTGACGGCGAACTCATCGTGACCCCTCGTCCGTCCCGCCGGCACTCGCTTGCCGCAAACGTACTCTCAACCGAGATCACGTCGTCCTATTACTTGGGCGGCACACGGGGACCCGGCGGATGGATCATCTTGTTCGAACCCGAGATCAAATTGAGTGAGGACATACTTGTCCCGGACCTGGCCGGTTGGAAAGAGGATCGCCTGCCGTGGGAGGAAGAGCACAATTGGATCTCGGTTCCACCGGATTGGGTTTGCGAGATTATTTCAGCATCCAGCGTACGAGTGGACCGCATCAAGAAGAGTTCCATCTACGCCGGGGAGGGCATACCGTATCTCTGGCTCATCGATCCACGGTACCGGACACTTGAGACATTCAAGCTGGAATCCGGCCGTTGGCTGGTCCTCGGAACCTTTGCCGATGACGACAAGGTACGTGCCGAGCCGTTCCAGGAGGCTGAAATCGAGCTTGGTCGGCTCTGGTGGAAACCGCGAGGGGAGAGTGGCCACGGCACACGGCCGGAATGAGCCATAGATCCGAATATCACCCTTGCGAGCCCGCGAAGCGGGGCATTGTGG
Organism: Desulfomonilaceae bacterium; assembly: GCA_963675835.2. Lineage (GTDB taxonomy): Bacteria > Desulfobacterota > Desulfomonilia > Desulfomonilales > Desulfomonilaceae > JAVHLK01. The sequence continues at coordinate 902,436 of CAXXIU010000021.1, read as the reverse complement.
CACGGAAAGCCGGTGTTGGTGCGCCCGAGACGATTCGAACGTCCGACCTCAACATCCGGAGTGTTGCGTTCTGTTCATCAGAGCTTTGGTGTAAGGGACTGTGAACATTAGATTTAACGACTGCCGGCAGGTAATGCCTACGCTATGTTCTTCACTTCCTCTCCCAACCGGCGAAGATATTCTGGAGCGAAATCAGCCCCATTGGGCCATTCAATGGTGTTTGTGTCAGCGTTGAGGTAAACTCGTCTGAAGAAACTCAGGTCTTTCAAAGGCTCGAACACTTCGCCATATAACTCCCGCGCCAGGTCCACTTCTCTGGCCGTGCCGTCGTCAAATTCGAGCAACAAACGGTAGTCACGCAAGTACTCGACCCTTGTAACATGCAAGAACACTGTGATCTCCTACGGCAAGGGAGCGATCTGCTGCAGAGGCTTGCGTTCCCGTGCGAGATTCCAGTTATCCATCAGCTCTTGTTGACGGCTTTCGGACCATTCTAAGAGCATCCGGATCGCGCGTTTGGACATATGCGCCCGCACAGTACCTGTGAGGATTTCAATGGCAGCTTCTTGATCCCCGTACCTCGCATGGAAGTGTGGCGGGTCGTGATCGTTGTAATTCATGAAAACGATGATTCCGTAAAACCTGGAAATTTCAGGCACCGAACGCACCGGACGTCTAATGACGGCATGTCTCTTGAGAAGCCAAGCCGGCTGTTCGGGCCACGTGGTAGGGGTGATCGCCCCATTTGGCAATCCAACTGAACGTACGTGGCAATGTGTTTCTATGGTGCGCCCGAGACGATTCGAACGTCCGACCTCAACATCCGGAGTGTTGCGCTCTATCCTACTGAGCTACGGGCGCATGATTAGACTCTACCCCATGCGTCGCAGGCTGTCAATTTGTTTGCTCATCTCACCGGATCTGCCTCAGGACTTCCCGAAAGGTCAGACCGCCTATTCTTTGTTCCCAAAGCCGATTCAGGACCTTGATCACCGTGGGTCGATGGAGCGGAGGGACCAGGAAGCCCGGATTCGCCCTGGTCTCCAGTAAGTGCGATTGTTCAGGCAAAGGCCGGCCAGCTCTGTAACCGTCTTTAGTTTGGCGTAAAACAAGGGCGGACACGAGATCGAGAAGATTGCCGTATAAGCCTCCCGTGTCGATGTGCTCAATTGTCTGCTCGAAAACGCCGTTGAGGCTGACGAGGACGGGATCCATGACAGCCTCGCCATGTTTGGCACAGATGTCTTCAGACCAAAGGCAGCGGCATGCAAACGGCCGCACGTCATACACGGAGCATTTTCCATTCTCAAGAAGCGGACAGGGTTCGTGGGCATGATCCACTTCCTGTTCCGGCGGCTCTTCCTTGCGAAGGCAGTATCCGGCGAGCTCGTTGAGTGTGATGGACGGGCGAGCGATCCGTTGCGGCGGTTTTCCCACAAATCGTTCCACGAGGTCCAACCGATTGGTCAGATCAAGGTGATGTATCATCAGGTCCGCTTCAAGCGTCGTGCAGAGTACGTTCCGGGTGCAACACGTGTGGCAGCCCACACGGCATGCCTTCGCGTAGTGCTGCAATGTCTCATCGTAGACCCGGTACAACGATGTCAACAGAGCTCTCTTCAAATCCAGGGTCAAAGGAACCTCCACTCCATATCCTTAATTGTACCTCAGTACGGTCGGGACGGATTCCGGACCTTGGTACGCTGATTCATGAGTTCGGCTACATATAGTGCTTCTCGAAAGTTCTCACGAATAGGCAGGCCGGAAGAAACTGTCTCAAAACTCGCGGCGCATCGAAAATCGTGGCACGATTGTACGGCATATCGCTGCAAATCCCGCCTGCCCCGCCCCCCTTTACTAGGGGGGCGGCACGAGCAGGCTTTTCTCGTTCCCAGGCTCCTGTCCGGGAATGCCTGACTTCCGGGCTCTGCCCGGTCTTGGTGAAGGCGACCGATGGTCCATCCTAGAAACCGCCGCGAGGCGGCCAACGGCGGCCCTACAAATGAGCATCGGCAGCGCCGGGACCTCGCGGAGAAGAGACCGGCACGGAGGCCGGCGCTACCAAAACAGAGACGGCTTCCGTTAATACGTCACCGTACTTACGTCAACGAGCACTTAGTCACGAGAAGATCTCCCGCTCGGTTCCCCGTCTTCCGGCTACTCTCTGTACGCGGTGGCTTCGATCATCACCCTCAGTCCCAGGGCCAATTCGGCAACACCCACCGTCGTGCGGGACGGGGGGCGCTTTTTGAAAAATTCCGCGTACACCTCGTTCATTGCAGCGAATTCATCGATGTGTCTCATATAGACGACGCACCTGACCACATCATCCAACGAAGAACCGGCAGCTTTGAGGATAGTCTCTATATTTTTGAGTGCTTGAGCGGTCTCGGCTTTGATCCCCCCTTCTACGATGTTCCCCGTGGACGGGTCAACGCCCTTCTCTCCGCACACGAAGATCCAACCGCCCGCCTCGATAGCCTGGGAATATGGTCCGATAGGTTTTCCGGCTGCCGGGGCCTCGATCACGGTCTTACTCACAAGTCTCCTCCTTCGGCGAATGCCCGATATGCTCTAAAGTCTGAGAAATTGCAAAAAAAGATCCGCCATTACGCTATGTTGACATCCTCATCGCCTGAGTTACAATGAACCAGGAAGGTCCTCGCGGTCATCGGGGCTTCGCCTCGGAGACCGAGTACGAAGACCGTGCGACATTGAGGGCCTCATTGGGACTCTCTCGTGAACTATTACAGTAATCAATGGAAAAAGACATATTCTGAGACTTTTATTTGGGCTTCATTAGGGTTACAATATTTCAGTTGGTGACGGTTTTCACTTACACGATGCGAGGGAGACCAAAACTTTGTCAACAGGTATCGGATTTTGAAGGTAAGCTCGGCGGTTTTCTTGCGAGCCGCAGAAAAAAAGGAAGATTACCCCAAGGGAGGACTCGCTGAAATCGCCTTTGCCGGGAGATCGAATGTAGGTAAATCTTCAGCAATTAATACCCTGTTGGGTCGGCACAATCTGGTGCGGACCTCGAAGACCCCGGGTCACACGAGAAAACTGAACTTCTTTCTGATCAATGAGAGCTTCGTCTTTGTAGATCTTCCCGGTTACGGCTATGCAGCGGTTCCGCTTGAGGTTAAGCGGAAATGGGGTCCCATGATGGAGACCTATCTCACATCGAGAAAGGAACTTGGGGGGGTAGTGCTGATTGCCGATTCGAGACACGGCTTGATGGAATCAGATCGGAAACTGGTCGATTTCTTCAGACATCATGGGATCGTCACCATTGTTGCAGCCACCAAGGCGGACAAGCTGAGCCGCAACAAGCTGCGCTCCCTACAACGGACCATGATGGAAAATCTCGGTCCGGAAATCCCCGTGGTGCCCTTTTCCTCGCACACGGGCGAAGGAAAAAATGAATTGTGGAAAGAGATCAAAAAGCTTATAGACTGAGTGGCTGTTGCCGGGGGGCAAGAATCGGGTCCTCGGTGAACCGCGGACATGTCTGAGTGACCCAACGACTTCAAAAAGAGAAGAGCCTAATGGTAAGAAAAATGTTGATTAACGCCAGTCATCCCGAAGAATGCCGCGTAGCTGTAGTTTCCGACGGGATACTGGAAGAGTTGGACGTACAGATCCGAACCCGTGAGGCGACACTGGGTAACATTTACAAGGGGGTCATAAGCCGCATAGAGCCCTCGCTCCAAGCGGTATTTGTTGACTACGGCGCACCCCGGAACGGATTCCTGTCAATTAGTGATGTTCACCCGTCGTACTTCCCCGAATCCTTCGAACAAGGCCGCAGACGCCCGCGTGTTCAAGATGTGTTCAAGAAGGATGCCCATGTCATCGTTCAGGTGAACAAGGAGGAGCGAGGCACCAAAGGTGCGAGTTTGACGACGAACATTTCCCTCGCCGGGCGGTATCTTGTATTGATGCCGGGCACCGACTTGTGCGGTGTGTCGAGGAAGATCGAGGATGAAAAGGAGCGAAAAAAACTCAAGGAGATCCTCAAACAGATCACCCCCCCCGAGAACATGGGATTCATCGTCCGTACCGCGGGAATGGGGAGAAACAAGACTGAACTGTCGCGAGACCTGACCTATCTGCTCAAATTATGGCGTGTCATAGAAAAGAATGTGGGACAGAAAGAGACGCCCGCACTACTTCACAGGGAGCACGCAGTCGTGATCCGCTCGATCAGAGAGCACTTTTCTCCGGAAATTAACGAAATACTGGTGGATGAGAAAGAAGCTTACAAAGAAGTCCGCTCTTTCTTTCACCAGGTCATGCCAAAATACGAAGGCCTGGTCAAGCTCTCGCAGGAAAAACGCCCCCTATTCAACAAGTTCCAACTTGAAGACCAGCTTGAGCAAGCCTACCGCCGAAGGATCAAGCTCAAATCGGGCGGCCACCTGGTCATCGAGCCTACGGAAGCGATGGTTACCATTGATGTCAACTCGGGGAGCGCTACAAAAGAAAAAGGAATTGAAGAGACCGCGTATCGGGTGAACATGGAGGCAGCTCCGGAGATCGCACGGCAACTCAGGCTTCGGGATCTCGGCGGTATAATCGTTATCGACTTCATAGACATGATGAACAAGAAGCACAAACAAGATGTTGAAAAGGCCGTCAGAGCCGAGTTAAGGAAGGACAGGGCAAAGACCAAGGTGCTGAGGATTTCTGCACTGGGTCTCCTGGAGCTCTCAAGACAGCGACTCAAGTCCTCCCTGGGCACTGGGGAATATTTGGATTGTCCCCTCTGCGACGGAAGAGGCAAGATGAAATCACCCGAGATGTCTGCGGTCTCGGTATTCCGAAGAGTAAAGTCCCTCCTCATCAAGGGGAACGTAACTGAAGTCAGGGCAACAGTCCCGGCAGGAGTGGCCGAGTATCTCTTGAACAACATGCGGTCTCAACTCGTGGAATTGGAGTCACAGCACTCTTCCCGTATAAACATACTGGTAAGACAGGCGCTTCCCGACAAAGAGATCACGGTTGAGGCCGTCAAAGAGGAGCCGGTTGCAGTTACGAGCCAGGCTCCGGCGGAGGCGACGGCGAGTGATGTCTCCGTAGAGACCCAGGTGGTTGCCGCAGAGGTTGAGCAGGCTGTGGAACAAGCGTCTTCGTCCCCTCCCGATACCGACAAGCGAAAGCCGAGACGGAACGGACGACGCAAGAGGAGACGGAGACGGAAACTAACACTTGAGAATGTGCCGCTCTATCTTTTGCCGGACACCGGCCAGGATAATGTTCCCGATCCGGAGATCACTTCCGGAGCCCAGGCCGGACTCAGCTTCCAAGAACGAATTTTGGCGTCACTTTACAGTAGCTTGGGCTCTATCGATGTGAATGCGTTTACCCACGGCGGATCCGGTCGAACAGTCTCTTCAGCGAAAATGAAGGAATCGGAGCCCGCAAAGGGAAAGGAAGACCGGGATTCCGAGCTTGCCGGTCCCGATGAAACGCCGGCCTCTTCGGAATGCGCGGAAGTTGAGCAGAAGAAGAATGGCCCAACAGATGTTGAAACCAAAGAGGAAAAGCGCGATTACAAGGATGGTGCAGGTCGCAAAGCCTCGCTTCAGAGCTTTCTACCGTTCTCTTGATCGACAACGTTCGGAAGTTTGTTGAACAAGCATCATCGGGAATCTGAGGCAAGGGACGTCGGCAAGTATATTGTGATGCATAGTCATAGTTGACCGGGTTCGAGGCCGGCCCTGTGAACGCTTACGATCTAATAACTCTGCGGTCGAGTTCATCGTCACTCGCATACGTGCTTCTTGGTACGACTGTACGTGTGAATGTGGACGAGGCCTAAGCAAGGAGGACTATCCAGTGGGCAAAGAGAAAGGCGTGGTCCATGTGGTGGGAACCGGTACAATTGGAGAACCCCTCATCGGCTTACTCTGCAACTTCAAGGAACAAGCCGGATTTTCTGAAGTGACGTTCCACAAGAGATCACCGATTCCCAGGGATGTTCCGAAAATCAGGGCCTTGGTCGACAGGGGAGCTCAGCTTACCGTGGATGAGGATAGAATATCCGACTTCGAGGCCTTGAAACTCAAACCCGTCATGAGCCACGAGGAGGCTCTTGAAAAGGCGGATGTGGTGGTTGACTGCACCCCGTCGGGAGTGGGTATTTCGAACAAGAACGAGTTCTATGAGAACTACCTGGCCACCACGAAAGGATTTATAGCTCAAGGAAGTGAATTCGGCTTCGGCAAAATGTACGCACGCGGCATAAACGACGAGGCTCTGGAGCGGGGGGCGGACCGGTTCGTTCAGGTTGTCAGCTGCAATACGCATAACCTCTGCGCTCTTATCAATACGGTAGCCCTGGTTGACGGCGATGACAACCTGGAAGAGGCGCGTTTTCTGTGCATTCGGCGCTCCAATGACATCAGCCAGGTCAAAGGCTTTGTTCCATCCCCCGATGTGGGCAAGCATGGAGATCCTGTTTTCGGGACACACCACGCGAGGGACGCATACCACCTCTTCCGTACCAAAGGCCTGGAACTCAACCTTTGGTCTTCCGCTCTGAAGCTGAACACGCAGTATATGCATTGCATCTATTTTACATTGAACCTCAAAAGGGCGGTGACCAAGGATGAGGTCCTGCAAAGGTTCAGAGATGACCACCGTATCAGCCTGACCAGGAAGCAGTCGGCGTGCGAGGTCTTCTCTTTCGGCAGGGACCACGGCTACTTCGGCCGTCTGTTGAACCAGACGGTCATCGTGGAGCCGACCGTTGAAGTGAGAAAAGGTCACGAAGTGATCGGCTTCTGCTTCACGCCGCAAGACGGCAACTCCTTGCTGAGTTCGTTCAGCGCGGCGACCTGGTTCCTTGATCCTGATACGTACGTCGAACGGACCGAATGCCTAAAAAGGTACTTCTTTCAGGAAGTCTGAGTAAAATCGCGAGTGCCGCCAATCTTGACGGAGCCGGCCCAAATAAACAGAGAGTACCCCCCCACGCCCTTGGTGGGGGTTGGTGCTCTTATCGTAGACAACGATAAGATCGTGCTCGTACGGAGACATAAGGAACCTGCACGAGGCGAGTGGAGTATTCCGGGCGGCCTGGTGAAACTGGGTGAAACCCTTGAGGGTGCCGTAGTAAGAGAGGCTCGTGAGGAGACAGGTCTCGACGTTGAACCAAAGATCCTGGTCAAACTATTGGAACGGATATTCCCCGATGAGCTGGGTCGAATACGGTATCACTATATCCTGGCGGATTATCTCTGCTCGGTTGTCGGGGGATCTCTCATCGCCGGATCCGATGCGATGGATGCCGCGTGGGTGACGCGTTCCGAACTGAATTGGTTCGCACTGCCCGCCGTCACAATGCGGGTGATACTCGATGCGCTGGACCGATACTCGCAACAGAACTCCCGTCATAAATCGAATCCCGGAGATGTTTCGCATAATCCTTAGACATCCCGTTTCACTGGTGCGGCCGCGGGTTACGACGCCATGAGAGCAAGAAATGCACGACCGACCTGATGAATTTGAATTCCGAGTCCATTCCGTACCCCGGCTTGACGAGTGAGGTGAACATGCTGGAACCCCCGGCAAGAATGGATCCACGATCTGAAATGCTGGCTCTTGCCACCTATGGGGACACAAGAAATGTCCTGTTGACCGCGATAGAGGTAAACGGCCCTCTCGACGTAGAGGCCACCCGGGAGGCGGTTGCGAGAGCTTCCAGGGAATTCCCCCAGTTCATGAGTTGTATCAAGGAAACCAAGGTGAGAGGACGGTACTACCTGGCATGGGATTACCGTCCCGACCTTCCCCTTCCGATTCCTGTAACGGAACTGCCCGCCGATCGTCTGTCCGAACCCTTGCTGGATGCTCTTCTCGAGCATTTGAGCCCGTGGTTGGACAGGGAGTGGAATCTCTTCGAGGAAGCCGCGGCTTGGTTTCACATTGTCAGAGCAGCGCGGGAACATCATGTACTGGTATCCGCTTTTCACCATGTGGCTTCGGATGCGGGCACCGCTTCCGAATTCGGGAGGAGTTTTCTCGCCCATTACCACGAGATCCTGACAGGGCAAAGGCCTGGTTGGGACCAAGAGCCTCATGCCATATCCAGTTCGAGTAAACGAAAGGTGAGAATACGAAAGCCGAACTGGAGAGAACACCTTGCAAGCGCACGGCAGATGGTCGACAATCTCCTCGAAAAACCCACCCTTCCCGCCGGCAATGGAACCCCCCAAGACAAGGGACAATACCACACAAAGAAGGTTCTCTCCGCCGAGATCACCGAGCAGATCGCCCGGTCGTCTACCAGTAACGGCGTGTCACTTGTGGACCTGTTGACTGCGTGCACCAATCTGGCCGTGGACCAGTGGAACGAGAAGCGAAACGCCCGGCGGGGGCTGGTTACCACCTCCATGACGGTCAACACGAGGGGGCGATTTGCCGGCTACGATCAGCCGAACAACAGTTCCGTAATCTTCTTTAAGTCCTCACCCCAAGAGCGGGCGGATCCCAAAAAGTTCTCACGATCGTTGGCTCTCACCCGAATAAAGCACTTTCGGAACCAGATGGACCTCAAGTACGTGCACGACATCGAGAGAATGGTGAACTTTCTCCGCTTGTTTCCTTTCAGGCTAAGACGAAAGATTGTTCATCATGTGGTCAATCGACACCAATTCTCCATCGGGGTGACGCTGCTGGGAGTGCTATGGCCTAAGATCAGGAATGGTAAACCAACAGCTGACACGGTCGTGACCGAATGTGGCGATCTTGCCATCTCCCAGGTTCACGGAATCGGCTATAAGCTCCTTACGTCTACCCGGGTACTGCTGATCGTCTATGCCTTCAAGAACGAGATGAACCTGGTCTTGGCTTGCCATGCATGCCTATTCTCTCGCCGAGAAGCCGAGGAATTCTTGGATCTCATAGTCAAGAATCTGCTGGAAAAAACCGCGCCCGGCACGGTCGGCCCATCGCTTGGCGCCGTTTGACGAACCGATTGAAATTGGGAGGAATTCAGATACGCGGGGAGGGGCCGGCAACACTCACCAGGGAATCTTCCACGGTTTATCGCTCCGGTCTTCAAACTCCCTCTTGCAGCGATAGATACAGTCATAGAACTGCGAGGGACTCTTGACGGGGGAAAATGTGGAATAACAGTCTGATAAACATGTTCGCAAGGCAAACTCGTCAAAGCCGGTCGGTTGGCAGAATGCGTAAGACCCCAGGAACAAAAGCAACCACAGCAACACGATAGTCTTCTTCACCATAATGATTCACCCCGTTGGCCGAATCTCTGAGCCGATTCCTCACGGCTTGATTCCGGCATTGGTTGTGTTGTCCGGCCGGCCGTTCGCTTCAAGAGCAAGAACAAGCCTCAGGGGGTATCCCCAGTTTTTGAACTCACCTGAGAATAGTCACTTACATGCGGTGAGTCAATGATGAAACTCCTTCTTAGAAAATGACCGCAACGCTCATGTGGGGCTTTGACTGCGACCGGGCATTGCCTGGGTCGGGACCAAGGTTTTGATTGAGTAGAAGATCACCGCGTTGAGCAAGATCTTGACCCGAGGCAACGAACCTATTAAGGTGACTCCCCATGCCTGATCTTACTGGGTTGGTCACAGGTATTTCATTGCGCGAAGGAGAAATTTCATGCCCCCAGGCGTCCTCTGTGAATCGGTCGCGAAAACCGAAGTCTTTGTTTCCATAGTTCGTATCCGGAAGCATCTCGCTGCCGCGTTCATTAGGGCCGTGTTCTTTGGTCCGAGTCTTATGCGATTAATCGCGCTTGCGGCAACACTGGCCGCGGCAGCCGTGCTTCTGGGAAGCGAGCCCGGCTGGTCGCAGAATAGGGCTCCGGCTCCTCAACCCATGAGATTGTCGGCTCAAGATGTTGCCCGCTTCAAAGAAATTATCCATGGCGTCATCCAAAATCCGACCTATCTCACGCCCGCAGTTCACGGAGAATTCTGGAGAATACTGGCTAAGACGGGCGCAACGCCTAAACAGGTGAGCAACATGCGCGAGCGCATGACCGGAATGCTGACCGTTTACTTTCCAATGTTCTGGCAGGACGCGTTGACATCTTTGAGAAATCGACGGCCGTACAAGTCGGCACAACGTCAACAATACGAGAACAAGCTTTTGGCACAGCGGATAATCTCCAAGAAAATGATCAAGGCAAACGACTCCCTGATAGCGAACATTGCTTCGGGCAAGCCCATAGTTCATCAAGGTCGGAACGTCTTGCCGAATGAACAGGCAATCCAGGCATCTCTGAGCAGTGCTCAGGAGATTGCGAAGAGAGTTGATTGGTTATTCACCCCGGTACGTCGATAGTGCAAGTGTTCCTGTGAGACACCGCCGGTATGAGACCACGGTCGGGCACACGATGGAGACGCTTGGAGGGCAGGCATGCCGGTTGAACTGCCGAGAGATTTCTCAAATCTCTTTGCCTGCCCCCAACCCATGAAGCAACGGCACTAGGCAAAACGGAAACGCTGGCTAAGAATCGCACAGCTATATTTTGGCCTTCATTTCGTCCCAGTAGGATTTTCTTACAATCCTCCGCAATATCTTGCCGGTGGGGTTTCTGGGAAGTTCCGACACAAAATCCACAAACTTGGGAATCCTGAATCGTGCGATTTTGCCTTCGCAGAATCTTCTGATGTCCTCCTCAGAGACTTCATGGCCTTCGCGCAGAGCGACGACGGCCGTCACCGCTTCGCCCCATTTTTCATCAGGCTTCCCTATGACGGCGACTTCACGCACGGCCGGATGTTTTGTGATCACGTTTTCGATTTCAGAGGGCGAAATATTCTCGCCGCCGCTAATGATCATGTCTTTCTTTCGATCGACAAGATAATAGAAACCTTCTTCATCCTTGACTGCAATGTCTCCCACCGTGGACCACTCTCCTCGGTAGGCTCCGGCCGTCGCATCAGGGTCTTTGTAATACTCTCTTAGAGGAACACCCCAGCCCCGGGCGTACAACTCACCAGGCTCTCCAATAGGAACCTCCCGACCTTCGTCGTCGAGCAATTGAACTTCTTTGTAGATGATCGGCTTCCCGATGCTCCGGATCTTCTCCCACTGATACCTGGGTTTCAAAACCGTGACTATCTGGTGTTCCGTGGAACCGTACGCTTCAAAGAGCTGCGTATTGGGGAAATACCTCAGAGTTCCTTCCTTAATGCTCGTCCAGAGAGGGGCGGAAGCAACGAGGATGGTGTGGATGGAAGACCGAGAGAACTTGGTTTGTACTTGAGCAGGCAAGTCAAGTATCAGATTGAGCATGGTCGGAACCACGGAGGTGACGGTAATCTCTTCCTTGTCAATAATGCCGAGCATCTCTTCCGCGTCGAATGCCCCCGAATGATACAGGTACAGGGTGCCGCCGACTACTATCATCAAGAGGCTGCACATAATGGCATTGGCATGAAACAGAGGCATGACCAACATGAAACGATCATCTTCACCGTAGCGGCCATAATCAACCAGCCATTGAGTCGCATTCTCCAGTATTGCCCGGTGACGAGTAGGAACTCCTTTGGGCTTGTCGGTGGTACCCGAGGTATAGCCCATGTACCAGACCTGATCCTCTTCGATCTCGATGGCCGGTACCGCTTCCGATCCCTTGCTTACGTATTCATGGTAGTCCTTGTAACCCAAATTTTCCCCGCCGACCACCACCACCGCGGCTTCATCAATACTGCTCCCCACCAAGGGGACTATTCTGTCAACAAACTCCTTCCCCACAATAAGGGCTTTCGCATCCGAGTGCTCTATAACGAATTCTATTTCAGCGGTGGCATTGCGGAAATTGATTGGAACTCCGATAACTCCCGATCTCGCCAACCCAAAATAGACCTCGATCATTTCCATGCAATTATAAAGCATTACCGCACATTTTTCCCCTTTGGTCAGGCCCAGTGCCAGAAGCGAGTTTGCGACCTGATTTGCTCTCGTATTCAGTCGCTCGTATGTTACCGAGCGGCGATCATCCTTCAGAGCCGTCTTTTGGGGCCAACGTGCAGCGGACAATCGCAGGCAATCGCCTACGTTCCAGTTACCCACACCCATCTCAATCGTCTCCTCTCGATATTTGAAAGACCATCTGGATGTCCCAAGTGGTCATGTTTTTCGCGTACTACAGGATAACCGAGACTTTTCAGCTATTTTACAAGGACCGACGGCAGCCACGTGATTGTCTGGGGGAAGAGCACAACTATGATCAGTCCCAGTTCCATGAGTCTCCAGAAGGGGAAAGCTCCCCAATATATATCCTTGGTGGAAACCTCGGGCGGCGCCACTCCTTTCAGGTAGAACAGAGCATAGCCGAAAGGCGGCGTCAGAAACGAATCCTGCAACATGACGGCCATAGTAACCACGAACCAGAGCCTGTCAAAACCAAGTTGATCCGCAATCGGCAGAAATATGGGAAAAGTAATCATTACAATCCCGATCCAGTCGATGAACATGCCGAGTATGAAACAGAGCACCATCATCACGATGAACGTGCCCCATTTGCCGAGGCCGAAGCCCAGAATGAAATTCTCGACTACACCACCGCCCTCCAGGCCTAAGAATACGCCTGTGAAACAAGTGGCCCCCAGAAGAACCACGATGACCATTGAGGCTGTCTTGCCGGTTTGAATTACCGCGTCATAAAGCGCGGCAAGCGAGAGCTTCCGATAACCCACTGCGAGTGCTATCGCGAGAAATGCACCGATTCCCGCGGCCTCGGTGGGGGTGGCGACGCCGGCGAAGATCGATCCCAAAACTCCGAGTATGAGTATCATGGGCGGAACAAACGATTTCAGCGCCATCACACATATCTGTCGGGTACTGAATTTGCTCCTTTCCTCTCTGCTGACGGGCGGGCCCAGTTCCGGACGCCTCATACACGCAATCACGATGTATATGATGTATAACGCAGCCAGGATGAGTCCCGGTATGATCGCACCGGCAAACAGTTTTCCCACGGAGAGTTTGGCCTGAGTACCCATTACAATGAGCATGATACTTGGCGGAATGAGGATGCCAAGAGTTCCGCCCGCACATATGCATCCGGAACTCAATCTCTTGCTGTACCCGTATCGAAGCATCATCGGCAGGGCCAGCATACCCATGGTAACCACGGATGCTCCTATAATCCCCGTACACGCGCCGAAGAGAGTCGAGACGACCACCACAGCTATCGCCAGGCCTCCTCTGATCGGACCGAAAATGTATCTCATGGCTTCGAACAACTTGCCGGCCACTCCCGAATGATCCAGGATCTGGGCCATGAAGATGAACAGCGGTACGGCTATCAACACGTAATTGTCCATTACTCCGTAAATGCGGTTCATGAACAACCCGAAGCAGTCCGGACCCCATCCGATGAGCCCGAAGAAAACCGCCAAACCGCCCAGGACAAAAGCAAGCGGGTGCCCCATACACAAGCCGACGACAAGCCCGAGAAACATAAGTATCGTGAGGACCTCGGGACTGATTTCGATCATTGATTTTCCCCTCGGATCGCCAATCGAATGTGGCGAAGGAACATTGCCCCTCCTTGTAAGAGAAGGAGGAAGGCTGTAACCGGAATGAGGGTCTTGACGTAATACAGAGGAGGCGAAAAGGAGCTGAAACTCGTTTCACGCATGCTCCATGAATTCGCAGCATAAGGAATGCCCTGCCATATCAGCACGATCAGAAAGGGAAAGAAGAAGAGCAGATATGAGGCAATGTCGAGGAAGGCTCGTCTTCTGGGAGAGAGCTTCACGTAGAAGATGTCCACGGCCACATGGGATTTGTGGAGTAAGGCATAAGGTGCCAAGAGCATGAAATGGAACGCGAAGACCTGCTTCGTTACTTCGAAGCTCCAAGTTGTGGGGCTATTCAAGAACCTTCTCAAGATCACTTCCAATACCACCAGCGCAGTGAGAGCAAGAACCAGCCAACAGAAAATCCGACCGGTCCACTCAGTGAACCGGTCAATCGCCGCCAATATTCCGTCCATAGTCACCTCCAGCGGGAAAGACGGGCCCCGGTCTTCATAATCGGAGACCGGCTTGAGAGCCTCCCGGGGACGTAGTATTTCATGGCGCAAGTACGGTTGCGTATTTTCGGCGCCGGCGGCACAAGCATCATGCCTAATACATCACCGCATTTACGCTCAGTCCCCGGAAGGCCGTCACAACCGCCTCACTTGACGTATTTCTTAATGGCGTCGAGGTCGGGCAGAACCGGATTCCTGCCGTAAGAAAATGGATGGGAGATTTTCCGCCATTGCGAAATCTCCTTCATAAACTTCATTTGCGAGTATGCTACCTTGGCAAAAAGTGGGTTCTTCTTGGCTTCCGCGATGGTGTACTCATTGGCCAAGCTCTGCAACTTCGCCAGATCTTCGTCGCCCAGCCTTGTGATCTTGACGCCTTTTTTCATAAAGTTTTCAGTACCCACGACGGCTTGACTCTCAAAAAAGGAAAATGACCACATCATGTTGGCCATAGCCGCGGTTTTCACAACCTCTTGCAGATGGGCCGGAAGTTTGTCCCACGACTTTTTGTTGATCATAACCCCCAGCAGCGTTGACGGCTGGTGCCATCCAGGGGTGGCCCAGTACTCGGTGACCTCCTGAAAACCCATGCCCCAGTCGATGCTGGGCGTACAATATTCTCCCGCGTCAATCACGCCCTTTTCCAGGGCTTGGTAGATTTCACCGCCGGACATCACCGTCTGGGACGCCCCTATCTCTTTGAGAATGTGTCCCTGAGGTTTTCCCGACATCCGTACCTTGAGCCCCTTCAAATCCGAGAGCCCGTTGATGGGTTTGTGGCCCCGAATTCCCGATTCCATGCCGGTAACGCCGTACGGAAGGTACACCATGCCGAATTTGCCGTACACTTCCTGGTACAGATCAAATCCGCCGCCTTGATAGATCCACACCATGTAGTCCACCGCCGTTAGGCCAAAGGGATAAGCACCAAGCAGCCCGAACGCCGTGTCCTTGCCGGCCCAGATGAAGGCGCTGTCGCTCCCCGCGTCGATTGTTCCTTTTGCGACCGCCTCAAAAACCTGATAGGGCGGGACGAGAGTCCCACCGTCGAAAAACTTCACCTTCAGCGCACCATTGCTCAGCTTGTTGACAAGGTCGACAAAATGTCTGTCGCCCTCAATCAGTTGAATGACCGGCGTCCAAAGGGAAGTCATCTTCCATTTGATAGGCTTTTCCGCGGCCCCGGACGGCATGGACACCGCAAGACACACGAACAGAATAGCCACTGTCAGAGTAACGATCAGATTCCTTTTCACGGCTTCTCTCCTTCCTTTGCAGGTTGGTTGGCGCAGACACCGCTTGCCGCCCTATCCGACATCAACACACCTGACTGTTGGGACTATGGAGTGACCATCACCATGAGGAACTCAAGATCGGTCTTGCCTATGTTTCGTATCCAGTGATCCGTCCCCGATTCGAAGTAGACGCAGTCTCCCTCTTGCATGTAGTACTTCTCCTCACCGTAGGTGAAAACCATTTCTCCCTTAAACATAAAGAGAAACTCCTCACCGGGGTGATTGAACACCACCGATTCATCCGATCTCTCCTTGTCCACTCGTACGAAGAAAGGCTCTATGGATTTATTCTTCTTGTGAAAAGCCAGTGCTTCATAGTTGTAACCGTATTCATTCATACCTTCTCTGGATGATATTCTGCCATCACTTTTTGTCACGACAATGGGCGGATCGGCCTTTTCTTCCTCATCGAAGAAAAAACCGATCTTGGTCCCCAGAGCCTGTGCAATGGTATTGAGCGTAGAAACGGGCGCTGATGTCTTTCCATTCTCGATGCGTGACAGTTGAGGCCCCGATATGCCCGTGATTTGGCTCACCTGTGAAATCGTCATGCCCTTCTGCGTCCGAAAGTGCCTGATTCTGCTCCCGATATGTTCTTCCAATTCACCCAACGTTACCTCCGCAGGGGACCGTGTATTGACGTTGAAAAACCCCTGCCGACAGATATGATCGCTCCTCTCCTCTCCTTGTCAAGAATCTTCCCACTAAACTTCCCTCCGTGACCATATCGGCAGGGAATTTACGGCCTCTCAGCGGGTCCGATCTTAGTACCGACGTAATCGGGCAAACGACCCCCGCGACCGACTATTCCTCACGAAGGCTCGCTAAAAGCTCATGTTACGGCGACTCCCTTCAACGGCAGTCGACAGTGTTTTCTCGAGTAACTCTCTCCGGTTCAGCGCAACGGGGCGGCAGTCTACAGTCGCCCGCTGCGTTCGAAAATCGTCGGACGCATCTCTTCGCGGCGTGTATGCCACGACTCCATTATTTCTTGGGCGGCAAGGTGTCTGCAGGATGTTCGCCGGTTCCCATACTACTTCGCACCGGCCCCTAGGCTCCCACTGAGCCGGGGAAAAGTTTCGGGGGGGGGCACAAAACCGTACCGGACCGGCTTACATTAGATGTATGGGTACCATTCCTACCACGCAACTGATTGCATGGCAAGCATTTTTAGTTGCCCTTTATGCACTTTCTTTTGCGCGGCCCGCCTGACGGCTAAGTCCTCTTTGGCCCAAATACGGTGACGGATTCTTGAAGACACTTCGCGGTCAGCCTCGGCCATCCTAGGGTACCGGAGTCTCTGCCGGGCCATGCCGGGATAGGATTACCCCGTGGAACGCGCGGGAGGGAGCCGGCACCACCAATGCGGCGAAAGCATGCTTGCATGCGGCACCGAACTTGTGCAATGCCGTACGAACCGGCAGGCCTTCGGCCCGTCCGGGTAGTGCGTGCCCGTAGCTTCGACGTTCGGAATCGGGATGCGGAGGTTGCAGTCGGCCTCGTGAACTGTTACCGTTGATTTTTTCACAAGATCTTTAAGCCGCGAAGGCAGGGTTTCGACCATGAAGGTTTTTGCGAGAGTCATCCTCGTGCTCGTCGGCGCGGTCACCGGTCTGTGCGCGATTACGGCCGTCGGCTATGGAACCTTAGGAGTCTTCGTGGTGCTGTTCTTGAGTAATCCCGGCTTTGTCGGGGAAGGAGATTTCTACGCAAGCGCCCTGCTGTTGATTAGTTTGGCCATGATGGCGACGGGCGCAGTCTCGGGAATCGTCTCGTACATATGTTGGGCCCGATGCCGGCGGCACCCGGCTTGAACCCTCAAATCAATTTGTAAGCCTTGACGAGTCGGAGAGTACCGGCCGATTGAATCCCCCTTTCGATGCCCGTGTTCGCGCCGCCCAACATGCAGGCTCCAAGATCCGAGCGTGTTGAACACTCCATTCTCGACCGTACATCAAGTATGTGTCCGATGCCGGCAAGGAATACTTCCACCACGGCCGGATCGAACTGCTTTCCCTTTTCATCCTCGATTATGCCGCAACTTCGGCCCACAGAAATTGCCGTTCGATACGATCGCTGCGATGTCATGGCGTCAAACGCGTCAACCAAACCGACGAGGCTCTACACCACCCCCGAATCAAGTTCACGGTAATGCGATCGGCAGAGACCGAGGTATGGATTCGGTTATCCGGGAAACAGTATAATATTCTCCCTTCCCCAAGTGAACAACTGCCCGGCCGCCGGAGGACTGGAATGATTGCCGAGCCGGCTTCATCGAACTGTAATGCTCGGCTAATCCTCAAAGTTTTTTGACCCCAAGCAGCGTTGCTGGTACGATACAAAAGAAGACCTGTTGCTTCGGGCGAACTGAGCATTCCCTCATGAACGATGCCATGGTTCGAGGAGGCCCCATGGAAAATCGGGACAAAGATAATGGAGTTCCACGCGTCCTGATAGTAGAAAACGAACTCCGTGAGGCGGAAGACCTCGCCCGGACTCTCAAGGATCTGGGGTACGAGATCTCCGGCATTGTCTCAACCGGCGAAGAGGCGATTGGCATGGCAATCGAACTAGGGGCGGACCTGATCCTCATGGACATCTTCCTGAAGGGCGAAATCGACGGCATCGAGACTGCGGAACAGATTCGTTCTCGTTTCGAGCTTCCGGTCGTCTATCTGACCGCCTTCTCGGAAGATGACCTGATCGAGCGCGCCGCAAGGACGGAGCCATACGGTTACCTGACAAAGCCCTTCACTCATGCGGAATTGCGAAGCACCATCCAAACCGCTCTGTATAGACATAAGTGGTATTGCAGGCTGAAGGAGAGTCAGGAGAAGTACCGAACCCTCGTCGAGACCGTTCCATCGGGAGTTGTGGAAATGGATCTCTTCGGAACGATCCAATTCGCCAACGAATCTTACTGTCGCTTGCTCGGTTTCACACCCCGAGAACTTGTCGGCACGTCCATATTCGATCTGGTCCCATCCGACACCGAAAAGGATGCGCTTTCAGCCCGGCTGGCGTACGAGGCTCGTGTGTATCCTCCTGCCGGTCCCTGGATGGGCAGGCATCGGACAAGTGCCGGCAATACCGTTCATGTGCGAGTTGACTGGGACTACAAGAGAGATGCACAGGGAAACTTGGTCGGGTTCATAGCAGTAGTCACAGACATCACGGAACGGCAAAAGACCAGAGAACGTGTTGAAGGTCTCAATTTGTTGTTGAGGGGTCTGCAAGAGCCCGGTGGTCTTAGCGAGAAGCTCAAGCGCATCACCGACGGTGTTGTGGAGATCTTCGATGCCGACTTGGCTCGTATATGGATCGCCCGACCGGGAGACGATTGCGATTCCGTTTGTGTTCATGCCGCGGCAACGGAGGGGCCTCATGTTTGCCGCCGGCGCGACCGTTGCCTACATCTGACGGCAAGTTCAGGGCGCTACACCCACATCGAGGGATCTGTGCACCGCCGTGTGCCGTTCGGCTGCTACAAGATCGGCAAGGTCGCAACAGGGGAAATACCAAGATTCCTGATAAACGAGGTTACGGAAGACCCTGATGTGCACGACCTTGCCTGGGCGAAAAGTCTCGGGCTGGTATCTTTTGCCGGCCTAGCGCTTCTTTCCGGCGACAATCAGCCTGTGGGCGTAATTGCCGTATTCGCCAAGCATCCTCTATCCCATG
This sequence comes from Desulfomonilaceae bacterium, assembly GCA_963675835.2. Lineage (GTDB taxonomy): Bacteria > Desulfobacterota > Desulfomonilia > Desulfomonilales > Desulfomonilaceae > JAVHLK01. The sequence continues at coordinate 883,425 of CAXXIU010000021.1, read as the reverse complement.
ATGAAACGACTCTTCTCGAAGGTCTCGCCAATACAACGGCCCAAGTTGTTCAAACCGGCATAGCCGAGGAGGCTCTAAGGAAAGTTGAGGTCTTATATCGCAGCGTAATAGACAACATCGAAGACGTGTTCTACCGGTCGGACAAGCAAGGAAATCTTCTCATCGGGAGTCCCTCCGGAGCAGGCCTTTTCGGTTATGCCGGTATCGAAGACATGATCGGCCTTCCCCTTGATTCGTTCTGGGTCGATCCACGGGATCGCGACAAGCTCATCGCTCATATACGGGAGTTTGGGAGCGTCAAGGATTTTGAGGGGATTTTGAAAAGAAAGGATGGTTCCACGTTTCCAGCTTCATTCACTGCGCACTTCTACCGAGATGAGAGAGGAGAGATACAAGGTACTCAGGGCATAATTCGCGACATAACCTCTCGCAAGGAAGCTGAAAAACAAGTGACGCTGAGTGAGGAGCGGTTTCGATTGGCTTGGGAGACAAGTCCCGACTATTTGAGCATTAGCCGCTTGAAGGATGGTTTGATGGTTGATGTGAATCCCGGGTTCACCGAGATAACAGGACACACCCGCGACGAGGTTGTCGGCAGAACGGGACCTGATCTGAATCTCTGGGCCGATATTTCCGACCGACTCAAATTGGTGTCCGCTCTCACCCGGGATGGACGAGTACGAGACTTTGAGACGAAGTTGCGTCGGAAAGACGGAGAAATCAGGAGGTTCTCGATTTCTGCGGGACTCATGACGCTTGACGGAGAAACGCACTTCCTGTCTATTATCAAAGATATGGAGGAATTCATACGGGCCCGGGATGCACTGGTTCGCAGTGAAGAGCTGTTCCGAAAGTATTTTGAGCTGGGTCTTGTGGGTATGGCGCTTACCTCACCTGAGAAGGTTTGGGTGTACGTGAACGACAGGATCTGCGATATGCTGGCGTACACGAGAGAAGAACTGCTGAATACAACCTGGGTTGCTCTCACTCATCCGGACGATTTGAAGCCCGACCTTGAGCGGTTCACCCGGATGTTGGCCGCTGAGATTGATGGCTATTCGATGGAAACGCGGTTCATACGCAAAGACGGGGCGGTGGTTTACACCATGCTTCACGTGAGCTGCATGCGCCGTCCAGACGAAACGGTTGATAACGTAATAGTGCATCTGTACGACATCTCCGACCGCAAACAGGCCGAGAAGGATTTGCACAGATATACCCAAGAACTGGAAGCAACGGTGCTGCAGCTGAGAAAGGCCGAAGAATCACTAAGCGCCGGCGAGAAACTCCTTCGGCAGGTCTTGGACCTGGTTCCACACTTCATTTTTGCCAAGGACATCGAGGGAAGATTCATTCTGGCAAACCAAGCGGTAGTCGAAGCCTACGGCTCAACGATGGATGGGCTGATAGGTAAGACCGATGCGGAATTCAACAAGTCCGAAGACGAGGTTACACATTTCCGGTCTGATGACCTGGAGGTCATCACCCGGGGAAGACCAAAAGCTATTCCGGAGGAGCAGATTACGGATGCGAAGGGCAACGTGAGGTGGTTGAGTACCATGAAGATTCCGTTTACCTTCGCGGGGGCGGGTTCTGCGGGCGTTCTCGGTGTCTCCGTGGATATCACGGAACGCCGTAAGGCCGAACAGGATCTGGCTGATGGTTTGAAAAGGAGCAGGCTACAGCTCGAGACAGTCTCCGAAATTGCTGTCTCGTCCGCTCTCGTATCCGGTGAAACATCGGTTTTGGCTCGTAAGATTACCGAACGTGGAGCTCAGACCTTAGGAGTGGAGAGAGTAGGGGTTTGGCTCTTCTCCGACGACGGAGAGGCTTTGACTTGTATTGATTTGTACGAGTCCTCTCCAAGTGCACATTCATCCGGACACGTACTGAAGAAGGAACAATTCAAGGACGAGTTCGACGCGTTGGCCGCCGAACGTTATGTGGATGCTCACGATCCCTATACGGATCCTCGCACTACCGGATACGTGGAGACCTACTTGAAGCCCCTGAATATCACTTCAATGCTTGACGCAGTGATCCGGAGAGGCAGAGAGAACCTGGGCGTCATCTGTTTTGAACATGTCGACAAGGCCCATTCTTGGCGGCCGGATGAAATTGCTTTTGCCTGCCAGATGGCCGACCAGTTTGCCATTGCTCTCCACAATCGGGATCGCAGACTGTCGGCACGGGTCATCCGTGAGAGCGAGAGGCAATACAGACTCCTGGCAGAAAACATCTCCGACGTGATCTGGTCCATGACCCCCGATCTTACATTCACGTATGTGAGTCCATCAGCTGAGAGACTGCAGGGTTGGACGCCAAGTGAATGGTTGGCTTTCCGGCCGTCGGATTATCTGACTCCCGCGTCTGTGGAGCTTGTCCGGAAAGTCCTTGAGGAGGAGCGGTCAATTCAGGGGACTCCGGGCTTCAATCCAAACCGAGTCAGGACTCTTGAACTCGAGCACTATCGTAAAGACGGCTCGACGCTTTGGACTGAAGTGTCCGCACGCTTCCTATACGATGACGCGGGGTCCCTGACCGGTATCATCGGAGCTACCCGAGACATAAGCGAGCGCAGGCAGTCCCAAGCGCAACTCCAAAGGCTTTTTGCCGCAGTCCAGCAAGCCGGGGAAATGATCATGATCACGGAACCGGACGGTACGCTTCTGTACGTCAACCCGGCATTCGAGAAAACGACCGGGTATCCGATCGAAGAGGTGTTGGGAAAGCCCGCTGCAATCCTCACGCGCGGCACGCACAACAGAGCATTTTTCGAAGACATGTGGTCCACCATTAAGCGAGGAGAGATGTGGCGAGGACGGTTCTCCGGTAAGAGGAAGGACGGTTCTTTGTATCAAGAGACCGCCACGATTTCTCCCATCAAGGATGAATCCGGTCGTGTGATTCACTATGTAATGGTGGGCCGGGATGTGACCTCGGAAATGATGCTGCAGAAGCAGTTGCATCAGGCACAGAAGATGGAAGCAATCGGCACGCTTGCAGGAGGTATAGCGCATGATTTCAACAACCTTCTTCAGGCTATCCTGGGCTATTCCGATCTTCTCCTCATGAAGAAGGACTCCGGCGATCCCGACCGACCCAAGTTGAAGATCATACAACAAGCCGCCCGAGACGGGTCCGATCTGGTCTCGAGAATACTGACATCCAGTCGGAAGGGCGATTCCAAAGCACGCCCGATAGATCTGAACGAAGAAATCCGAAAGGCCCGGAAACTGCTCAGGCGAACAATACCGCGGATGATCGAGATAAAGCTTGTGCTCCACGACAACCTCAGGATCATAGACGCCGATCCCGGTCAGGTACAACAAACCCTGCTGAATTTGGCCGTTAACGCCCATCACGCAATGCCGGATGGGGGGCAACTCATCATTGAAACGAACAACGCCTCGCTTAACGATGAATACCTCCGGACCCACTTAGGGGCGGAACCTGGTCAATATGTTCTCTTGACCGTGTCGGACACCGGTGTAGGTATGGAACCTGAAGTTCTGGACCGAATATTCGAACCGTTTTTCACAACCAAGACCGAAGGTGAAGGCACCGGCCTCGGCCTATCCATGGTCCACGGAATTGTCTCCCAACACGGTGGATATATCCGATGCTACAGCGAACCCGGCAGGGGTACATCTTTCAAGATCTATTTTCCCATGTCCGCGGGAGAGCGCATCCACGATCTTACGATGACCAGGGAAATGCCGGCATTCGGAACCGAGACCGTTCTCTTGGTGGATGATGATGACCGCGTTCGGAAAATGGGACGGCAAATGGTCAATGTGGGCGGCTATCAGGTCATCACAGCGAGTACGGGCGAAGAGGCACTTGAGATGTATAGTCGTCGCGGAGAGGATATTTCTCTCGTAATCCTTGATCTCATCATGCCGGGGATGGGGGGACAACGTTGCCTCGAGGAACTGTTACGTATGGACCCCAACGTCAGGGTCCTTGTGGCCAGCGGCTGTTCGTCAACCGGGCTCACGGACGATGAAAAAGGCGTTGGAGCGAGAGGATTCATCAGTAAACCATATGACGCAAAGGACATCCTTCAGGCCATCAGGAGAGTATTGGACGAAGGTCACTTATGAAATGACGCGGGAAGTCCATACAGGGTCTCTCTCTTGACCGGCGAAGTTGCAGATGAGAAATGATAGGAGTCTGTGGATCCTCCGAGGCCGCTTACGACAGGAGCAAGATGTACACCATCGGTGTATCGCCGAGCACTGAGTACCGAGCGGTGAAGATTCAGGGGGAGGGTCAATTTCCGTGAACAAATCCGAAATTCCGTTCAGCAAGACTGATTCCTCACAGAATTCTAAAGAAATCACCACATTCTGAATACCCAAGATCTGGTATGACAATAGTCCATAGACATCTTAGTCCGTTCAGAGCGGAAATGCCTTCAAGTGCTCAAAATACCAGGTTAACCGGGAAAAGTATCAATGAAAGTAAGACCATCTGAAGATCTGGCACAGGCGATTCATCAGAGCCGGCCGCTCTCGATCAAAGGGATGCTCGAGCGGCTGTTCACCTTCTGGTTCGACGGCCTGGTGTATAACCAAATCTGGGAAGATCCTCGCGTGGATTTGGAGGGGCTGCAACTGGACAATGACAGTAGGCTCCTAACCATATCGAGCGGCGGATGCAACATACTCAACTACTTGACCGTGCTGCCCGAGTCGATTGCCGCAGTGGACCTGAATCCCTGCCATTTGGCATTAACTCGCCTGAAACTGGCTGCGGTGTCGTATCTTCCAAGTTACGAGGACTTCTTTCGCTTCTTTGGCTGCGCGAACGACGAACTGAATCTGTTGAACTATGCCGGGTATTTGCGACATCGCCTGGACGAACAGACCCGCGACTTCTGGGAGGGCGGACCGTGGCTCAGGCGCAAACTCAGGGGGCCTCGAATCAAGTATTTTGCAAAAAATCTTTACAACTTCGGAAGCATGGGCCTGTTTATTCGGCTGACGCATGCCCTTGCCCGGCTGAAAGGGATAGATACTCGCCAACTGCTCAATGGATACTCCCGAGAGGAGAGGGAACGACTTTACGAAGAACTCTTTTCTCCTTTCTTAACCAGTCTCCCCGCTCGGATGCTTGTCCGTCTGCCGTTTCTCCTTCATGCGCTGGGAGTGCCTCCGGCACAGCTCGAACGGCTCAGGTCGGACGAAGGTGTAGACCTGCTGACGGTGTACAATGGTCGGGTACGAAGATTGGTATGCGACTTTCCCTTGGAGGACAACTACTTCGCGTGGCAGGCCCTGGCACGATGCTACGACAGAGATGAACGGAACGCGGTTCCCGATTACCTCAAGGCTCACAACTTCCCTGTCTTGAGGTCCAATGTGCACCGAGTAGAAACCCACTTGGCGACCCTGACGGCCTTTCTGTGCAAACAACCGGATAACAGCTTGAACCGATTCGTGTTTCTCGATGCTCAAGACTGGATGAACACCGAACAGATTAACGAGCTTTGGACCGAAGTTGCGCGAGTGGGGCAGCCGGGTTCAAGGATAGTGTTCCGCACCGGAGGCCGTGTGTCCGTCATCGAGCCCGCCCTGGAACCCAAGCTTCGCGAGAGGATCGTGTATGAAGAAGACCTCTCCCGGGAGCTGTTCCGCCGTGACCGGTCGGCCATCTACGGCGGCTTCCACGTGTACGAGCTGGTAAGATGAAGACAGACCCATCCCCAAAGGATTATCCGGGCCACAGCCGGCTTATGGACAGAATCTATGGTGACCAGCGACACATCTACGATTTGACCCGCCGCTACTTCCTGTTGGGCCGAGACACGCTTCTTGATAGGATGAAGTTCCAGTCGGACCATCATGTCCTGGAAATCGGCTGCGGCACCGCAAGAAACTTGATTCATATTGCCCGGATGAATTCGTCGGTTCGGTTGTACGGCCTGGATGCTTCCGAGGAGATGCTCAAAACCGCTCGGGCCAAGGTGATCCGAGCCGGGCTCCAGGATCGCATCCGCCTGACGAAGTGCCTGGCCGAAGACCTCGATTATCGTCGTACATTCGGCTGTTCCTCCCCCTTTGATACGGCATTTTTTTCCTATGCTCTATCGATGATACCCACGTGGAAGCACGCGATAGACGCGGCACTGGCCAACACAAAAGAGGGGAGCTCCGTCTGGGTGGTTGACTTCTGGGATCAGGGGAACCTTCCCGCCGCATTCAGGAAGCTTCTTACGAGATGGCTGAGGATATTCCATGTGGAACATCGCCCGGAAACCGTTGAATACTTCAGGGAATTGCAGGAGAAGAAAGTCGTGAACCTCTCAATGGAACCCCTCTATAGGAGATACGCTTATCTCGCGATGCTTGAGAAACGATGAGTCCGACTCTCCGGGACTTACGCTCTTCTTCATTGGGGGGCTGGTTGACGGTTGGGCCGGCTTGTGCAAGGTTTGTACATGATTTGTCACGGTGCGGCAGCCAAGAAAGTTCTACGAATACGTGAGAAGCAGCAGAAAAACGTAATCAGAGCAGCTGGTGGTGGTTGATTGTTCGGATGGCCAATAGTGGGCTCGAACCGATCAGGAAAGGAGGAAACATGCCGGAAAGTGTTTCAAGCATTGCGGAAAAGGCGGATCTTTCACCGGGGGCGCTGGTCTATGTGGGAGAACCGAGAGAAGAAGCTGCTCGAATAAAGGTCATCAACTACGACAAGCAGAGTTGTGCGGAGCGGGTTGTGGAACCGGCAGATTTGGAACTCATAAGAGAATTCCCGGGAACCAAATGGATTCGGGTTACCGGAATCCACGATGTGGAGATGGTGAAAAGAGTCGGAGAGATTTTAGGGTTACACGCCCTCGTGCTGGAGGATGTCGTGAACAGCGAGCACCGTCCGAAAATTGAAGACTTCGACGATTACCTCTTCATTGTGCTCAAGAAACTGCATTTCGACCGGGAGAATCCGGCAATCGACGAGCAGCACATCAGCATCCTGCTTCGCGAGGGATTCGTTGTGTCATTCCTCGAGGGAGACCAGGATCTTTTTTCTCCCGTGAGGCAAAGAATTCTCGGGGGTAAGCGCCGTATTCGCCGGATGGGGGCCGACTATTTGGCTTATGCTCTCGTTGACGTTGTGGTGGACAGCTATTTCAAGGTAATCGAGGATTTTGGAGACCTCCTTGAGGCGGCGGAGCAGAGGATCTTCGAGGAGCCTGAAAAGGAGACGCTGCAATTACTGTACAAGCTCAAGAGAGCGGACTTGCATTTTCGCAAAGCCGTCTTGCCACTCCGAGAGGCGACCGGCTATCTCATCAGGGAGGATTCCGACCTTCTGGCTGAAAGCACTGCTCCATTCCTACGGGATGTCCAAGATCATCTCAGTCACATCATGGAAGCCGCACGCACGCACGCACGAAGGAACCTTGGACAGTCTTCTGGAATTGTACCTAAACAGCCAAAGTCACAAACTCAACGAGGTGATGAAATTCCTTACGTTAGTGGCGACTATCTTCATACCGATGACGTTCATCGCCGGAGTCTACGGCATGAACTTCAAGAACATGCCCGAACTTGAGTGGACATGGGGGTACCCAATAGCGCTGATTGTCATGGCGGGCGTCATGATGGTGATGCTGCTCTTTCTTCACCGCAAGAGATGGCTGTAGTCTTTGCAGCCGGCAGCGTCAATTCGACGGCGGCTCCGAATGCGGCCCCCGTTCATGGCCTGCAAGCATCATGAGTTTGACTGACGCTTGTCATCATTTGCCAAGTAAGTTGTTCGCGTCGGAAACGCAATAGGTCTACATATTGGTGGCTGTGTTCAGTTAAAGCCGTCCTTATACGGGACCATGCTTCCAACAGTCTGATCAACCCGCCGGACGAACTCGGAACTGCCTGGATTGCCAATCGAACAACAATTCATGAAAAGGGCTTCCAATTCCATATCTTCCTCTCCGTAAAAAAGCATATAATCAATTGGTGAGAATATGGTCATATGATGGGGTCGGCCATCAATTTATAGAGTCACCGGTACGATCCGGAATCAGGAGTGCTATGTTTGATACACGCCTCGCGGCCGTGTGACCCGGTTTAGGTACGATCCACGAGGCAATTGATAGAGGGTCCAAGACAAGAACTCCCCCCCTTCGGCTCTCACTGCCGGAAAGACTGGAGTGATGGAACATGAAACTGCGCTCTCAGCTGCTTCTCGGGTATGCGGTGGTCTTTGCACTGATGATCCTCATCGCGGGCGTCATGTACATGACCACCAGCCGGCTTATTGCCTCACAGGACCAAGTTGAGCAAACCTACCAAGCCATTGCTTTAGCCGGTCGCCTCCACACCATTACAATGGAAATGCAGAGCGCAAAGAGGGGCTTTCTTATTGGCAGGGATGCGGTTCTCCTACAGCCATTTGAGGAGGCTAAGGCAGCGTATGGACAGGAAATGAAAAAGCTTAAGGAGGTCGTATCGGACAACCGCGGCCACCTGAGACGCTTGGAAGAGGTGGATGCCCTCGTCGGCAGATGGCTCGATACGGTAGCCGGCCCGCAAATCGAAGCCGGACGCAAGATTATGGATTCGGGGGACTCGCCTCAAGCAATCTCAGCGAGGATCAAGGAGGATGAGAGCGGGAGAACTCTTTTTCGCGAGATACACCAAAAGATTGAGGCCTTTGTCGATGCGCAGCGGAGTCTGCGAGAGGAGCAAACAAAGGAAAACGACCAAATGGCGATCCGCAGCGTGTTATCGGTCGTCTTTGGCACTCTCCTCGCTATTGCGTTGGGTACAGGGATCATGCTTCTTACGACTCGCAGCGTCCTCAGACAAGTGGGCGGAGAGCCTGCTGCCATAGCCGGAATTGCCGAAGAGATCGGCAAAGGAAATCTCGATGTGCGGTTTGAGGCCGGAGCGGAGGGAGGCACGGGGATTCGCGCCGCGATAGGGGTCATGCTCAAATCTCTCAGAGAAAACAGAGACCAAGCGCAGGAGCTGGACTGGCTGAAGACGGGGATGACACGACTGAACGAGGTGATGAGCGGCGACCCCGAGCTCGCGGACTTGGCGGCAAAGGTCATTTCTGAAGTCACCACGTACTTGGATGCACAGGTGGGAGCTTTTTACACCGCCGGAGGGGGGGATGGATCGACTCTTTCGCTCATAGGCAGCTACGCCTACAAAAAACGCAAGAATCTGTCGAACGTGTTCGCTTTCGGAGAGGGGCTTGTGGGGCAAGCAGCCTTGGAAAGACAGCAGATCCTTCTGAAGAATGTCCCGGAAGACTATATCAAGGTGACCTCCGGCATCGGAGAGCGGGTTCCGACCTTCATCTGTGTGACTCCCTTCGTGTACGAAGGCCGCGTGAAGGGCGTCATCGAGATAGGGACCTTTGATGAAATGACCGACGCTCAATTGGAATACCTGGCGCAAGTCATGCCCGCACTCGCGGTCGCTGTGGAAACCTCGGAAAGCAGGACGAAACTGGTCCGGTCGTTGGCACAGTCTCAACAGCTTTCGGAAGAGCTTCAGGTACAGCAGGAGGAACTGAGGACCACAAATGAAGAGTTGGAAGAGCATACTCGGAGGTTAAAGGAATCCGAAGAAGAACTCAGGGTCCAGCAGGAGGAGCTTCAGGTCACCAATGAGGAACTGGAGGAAAAAAACGAGCTGCTTCAACGCCAGAAGCACGAGGTAGAGCGAGGCAAGAAGGAAATCGAAACAAAGGCCAAAGATCTGGCCGTTGCAAGCAAGTACAAGTCGGAGTTCCTGTCGAATATGTCGCACGAGCTGCGCACTCCTCTCAATAGTCTCTTGCTCCTCGCTCAGTCGCTTGCGGAGAACAAGGAGGGCACTCTTACCGACGAACAGGTCCAGTCGGCCGGCATTATCTACCGAAGCGGAACAGATCTTCTCAACTTGATCAACGAGATCCTCGACCTTGCAAAAATCGAAGCCGGCCGAATGGACCTGCGACTTGGGCCGCTGAGGGTTCTTGACTTGGCCGAAGGGATGCGGGCGGTATTTCAGCCTTTGGCCGAACAGAAGGGAATTGGTCTCGATGTGACGATTGACCCGGGTGCTCCGGCAGAGATCGTGACGGACAGAAAAAGAGTGGAACAAGTGCTCAAGAATCTTGTGGCCAATGCGATAAAGTTCACCGAGAGCGGGCGGGTGACGGTAGCGTACGGCCGCGTCGCTCCCAATACCGATCTGTCCCGCAGCGGTCTCATGCCCGATGAATCGGTTTCCATCATGGTGAAGGATACCGGTATCGGCATTCCCCAAGAGCAGCAAAGTGTGATCTTCGAGGCATTTCAGCAGGCCGACGGCGGCACCGCTCGCAAGTACGGCGGAACCGGCCTGGGGTTGTCGATTTCAAGGGAACTTGCCCGTTTACTCGAAGGAGAGATTCAGGTTGAGAGCCGACCGGGGACCGGATCGACATTCACCCTCTACCTTCCGGTCGTATTGGAAAGCGATCGGACTGCCCCTTCTCCCGCCCCGTTGACCGTACCTCATTCCGCACGCGCGGAACCTGATGTCGGCCCTGAAGAGCATGGGCAGGCCGTGGTCGTGCAGCAGATCGAAGATGACCGCGAAGCATTGGTCGAGGATGACAAAGTTCTGCTGATCATAGAAGACGACCCGAAGTTCGCAAGGATCCTTCACCATACGTGCCACGAGAAGGGCTTCAAGTGTCTTGCCGCAGCTACGGGAGAAGCGGGCTTGGAGTTGGCCGGCAAGCACCTCCCGGTTGGAATCATTCTGGATATCAGGCTCCCGGGAATTGACGGCTGGGCCGTGTTGAGTGCCTTGAAGGACGACACCCGTACCAGACATATCCCCGTCCATGTCATTTCCGTGGAGGAAGCCTCGGTTGAATCCATCAGGAGAGGGGCGGTGGCGCACGTCACTAAGCCGATCAGCCGCGAAGAACTTGAAGAGGCCTTCCGGAAGATCGAGGACGTCTCGGCGGACAGACCGAAACGCGTATTGGTCGTCGAAGACGATGAAAACATGCGTCGCCGCGTTGTGGAGCTCATCGGAAACGGCAATGTGAAGGTGGATGAAGCGGCCACAGGAAAACAGGCTATCGAGGCCTTGCGCTCCACGCAATACGCCTGCGTGATTCTCGACATCGGACTGCCCGACATGGACGGTAGGGATCTGCTCAAGCGGCTTCAGAAAGAAAAAAAGGACTTGCCGCCGATCATCGTTCACACGGCAAGGGAACTCTCCGTCGAGGAGGAAATGGCGGTTCGTGAGTATGCGGATTCCGTAGTGCTCAAGGACGTCCGGTCCATTGAACGCCTGCTCGACGAAGTATCGCTGTTCCTTCACTGGATGGTCAGTCGAATGCCGGAGAAGAAAAGACAGATCATCCGAAACTTACACGAGACGGACGAACTCTTAAGAAATAAAAAGGTGCTCGTTGTCGACGACGACATGAGAACACTCTTCGCCCTGTCGAGGCTCCTTACCGACCGGGGTATGAAACCCAGCAAGGCTGAGAACGGGGAACGCGCCCTTCGTATTCTCGATGAAGAGCCGGACGTGGATATCGTGCTCATGGATATCATGATGCCCGTCATGGACGGATATGAGACCATGGCGAAGATACGAGCACAGGAGAGGTTCCGCCGACTCCCGATCATCGCATTGACCGCCAAGGCAATGCCCAAGGATCGGGAGCTTTGTATCTCGGCGGGAGCGAACGACTATATGGCCAAGCCGGTGGATCAAGACCGTTTGATTTCCATGCTGCGTGTCTGGCTCTACCGGTAAACCGCCGCAGAAAGGTGAGACGGATCGCGGCACCGGCCTTACGTACGACCTTGGGTTTCGCAAGTGCCATCGTGCTACGGTGGGAATCCGGGGGTTGCTCCCGGGTCCCAAGCGCCGTGGGTAACCAAACCGTTATCCCGGAGCCGATTTCTGAAGAAATCTTAGCGGTACGACAAGAAAATGAGGATTAGCAATATAGAGAATATCGAGATCGACCTCCTGCTGGAAGCCATATACAGGAGGTACGGTTACGATTTCCGGTCCTATGCCAGGGCTTCAATTGAGCGCAGGACGAGGCAGTTCATGTCTCATGCCGGATTTACATACGTTTCCGACATGATCCCGAGGGTCCTCCACGACGAGGATCTTTTTTCACAACTGGTCCAGCACTTTTCCGTTTCCGTCACGGAGATGTTCCGCGATCCGTTCGTATACCGTGCCGTCAGGGAAGAAGTCGTGCCCCTCCTCAGAACCCGGCACCACGTAAAGGTCTGGCATGCGGGCTGCGCCACAGGGGAGGAGGTATACTCACTGGCAATTGTTCTCAGAGAGGAAGGGTTGTACGACCGGACCACCATCTACGCAACCGATTTCAACGATTTGTCGTTGGAAAAGGCAAGGGCGGGCATTTACTCTCCCGAAACCATCCAGGATGCCACCCGCAACTACCAGAAGGCCGGCGGAGGATCGTCCTTCGGCACGTACTACCATTCACAGTACGGTGCGGTGCGGATGGACGGTCGGCTCAGGGAGAAGATTACATTTGCCAATCACAATCTCGTGACGGACAGTGCGTTTGGCGAAATGCACCTGGTCTTTTGCCGAAACGTGCTCATCTACTTCAACCGGGAACTCCAGGACCGGGCACTCCGAGTATTCACCGAAAGCCTCGTCCAAGGCGGCTTTCTCTGCCTGGGAACCAAAGAAGACCTCCGGTTCACAAAGGCCGCATCCCATTATGAAACCGTTAACGGCCAAGCAAAGATATTCAAGAAGAAGGGCTTCACGTGAGAATGAGTTTCGACCAAGACACAACCCTCCAATCAGGTTATAAGGCCGTTGTCGTCGGAGGCTCCGCGGGGAGTACTGTCGTCATGGAGGAAATCCTTTCTCAGCTGGGTCGTGATTTCCCGGTACCGATCCTTGTTGTACAACATCTCCACGAAAGTGACGATGGAGGCTTTGCCGAACACTTGGATCGTACCTGTCAATTACGAGTGATTGTTCCCTGCGATAAGCAGCCCGTTGAAAAGGGTTGTGTCTATGTAGCGCCGGCCAACTACCACATGATGCCGGAGCGCAACGGTACCATTGCCCTGTCCGTCGACGAGAAGGTCAACTGGTCACGGCCGTCCATCGATGTGACGTTCGACAGCGCGGCTCATGCATATGGCAATGGCCTTGTGGCAGTTATTGTCTCCGGAGCCAACAAGGACGGTGCCGAGGGTATGAAGACCGTGAAGTCTTGCGGAGGAATTGCCATAGTACAGTCGCCCGACACTGCAGAGTCTCAGGTGATGCCGCAGGCGGCCATTGAAGCCGTCAATCCGGACTACATCCTCAAGCCTGCCGACATAGCGAAAATTGTTACCCAGCTCGTGGCCCCGCATGGTCAAGGGGGATTATCCAATGATCGAACGCCAGAAGATCCTGATCGTCGATGACAGGGAAGAGAATCTGTATGCACTGGAAAAGATATTGCGTGAAACCGGTGCCGATGTCTTCAAGGCCAATAGCGGCGACGAGGCGCTGGCAGCCACGTTGCACAATGACTTCGCCCTGGCCATTCTGGATGTGCACATGCCGGGAATGAGCGGCTTTGAGCTGGCAGACCACCTGCGCAGCGACGAGAAAACGCTCTCTTTGCCCATAATCTTCCTAACGGCTACTTTTATCGACGAGGAGACTGTCTTCAAAGGCTACGAGGCCGGAGCCGTGGATTACATCATCAAGCCATATAATCCCGTTGTCTTGAATGGTAAGGTCGAGGCATTTCTCGAGTTGGCCAGGCACCGAAGGCAACTGGAAGACATGGTTGGGGAGCGCACTCGGAGGCTCCAACAAGTTAATCAGATTCTCCTGAAGGTGCGGAACATCAATCAACTCATCGTTCATGAGGAGGACGAGAGAAGACTCATCCGTGAAGCATGCAGATTGTTGGTGGACGCAAGAGGCTTTCACGGCGCCTGGATGGCCGTGGTCGATGCGTCCGGCAACGTGCTTGACATTGCCCATGATGGTTTTTCACAAGACTTGACTTTCTTCACCGACTGCCTACGGGCCGGGGCTCTCCCACCGTGCTGCAAAGAAGCCCGGCACAGGGGTGTAGCCGTAGTGCGTAATGAAAAAGCAACATGCGCCGAATGCGCCTTGAAATCGGAGGTCGGCGGTATTGGCGCAATGATTGCCGCCATGGAGCACGAGGGGGTAATCCGCGGTTTCATAGGCCTCGCCGTAGCGCCCGCCATGATCGATGAAGAAGAACTATCGCTATTTCAGGAAGTGGCCGGAGACATAGCCTATGCTCTCCATAACGTCCAAGTCCGCAAGGAGCGTCAGGCAGCTTCCGAGGCCCTAAGGAGAGCTCACGATGAAATCAACGAGCGGCACAAGGAATTGAAATGCCTCTATACAATTTCTCACGTTGCAGATAGACGAGACATAAATCTTGAGGAGATTCTCCAGGTTACCGTTGATTCGATTCCAGCGGGGTGGCAATACACGGAAGCCACGTGTGCGAAGATTGCTTTGGACGGAGAGGAATTCCGGACGGAGAACTTTGGTGAAATCGCATCAAAGCAATCCGCGGACATAGTGGTTGGAGACAGGATCGTTGGATCTGTGGAGGTCGGCTACTTGGAGGGGATGCCGGAGATGGATGAAGGGCCGTTCCTCAGGGAAGAGAGAAACCTTATCGATGCAATCGCTGCCGCGGTAGGAAGAACCGTTGAGCGGACGGAAGCGGAAAAGGCCTTGCGAGAGAGTGAGACACGATACCGTTTGCTGGCCGACAATACGCTTGACGTGATATGGCAAATGGGCCTTGATCTTCGTTTCACCTATGTCAACCCGGCTGTTACCATGTTGACGGGATACACTGTAGACGAGTGGATTGGGACAAGGCTTCCGGACCATTGCGATGAAGAGAACTTCGCAAAGATGGCGCAGGTGGTATCGGAAGAAATGGCCAAGGGGCCGGAGGGTTCGGGAACGATCTTCGAAGCAGTGATGCTGAAGAAGAACAAGGAACCGATTCATCTTGAGATACACGGGAAAGTTCTGTTCCGCGATGACGGCCGACCGGTTGCACTTCAAGGAGTGACCAGGGACATCACGGACCGTAAGAAGGCGGCAGCGGCCCTCCGAGAGAGCGAGCAGCGGTATCGAGCGGTTTTCAACATCGCGTCGATCGGCATCGACCTGGTAGACCGGCAGGGAAGATTTGTGGAAGTGAACAGGGCCTTGTCGGAGTTTCTCGGTTACACGCGGGAGGAACTTCGACGTCTCACGATATCGGAGGTTACCCACCCAGACGATGTGAGCAGATCCGTGGAGTTGCATGAAGCCGTCGTCCGAGGGGAAACATCCGCGTACCGTCTGGAAAAGCGATACGTGCGGAAGGACGGCACGATACGGTGGGGCGATACCGCGGTGTCGGCGATTCTTGATGCGGCTGGGAACTACAGGGCCACGGTCGGCGTGATTCAGGATATCACGGAGCAGAAGAAATCCGAAGAAGCGCGCCTCCTCTTGGAGGCTGCCGTGGAGCAAACCGGCGAGACAATCGAAATAACAGACTCCCAGGGAGCCATTGTCTATGTGAACCCTTCCTTTGAACGGACTACGGGTTTTTCGCGTGGAGAGGCCCTAGGAAACAAGCCGTGCATGCTCAAAAGCGGTCGGCACGACGACAAGTTCTACGGCAACCTTTGGCGGACCATTACGAACGGTGACGTGTGGAGGGGACACTTCATAAATCGCAAGAAGGACGGATCCCTATTCGAGGAAGAGGCTACCGTTTCCCCCGTGAAGGACCGTTCCGGAAATATCGTGAATTACGTGGCCGTCAAGCGGGACGTGACCAATGAGATTTCACTGCAGAAGCAGCTTTTTCAAGCCCAGAAGATGGAGTCCATCGGAACCCTGGCCGGCGGCATAGCTCATGACTTCAATAACCTGCTCACGGTCATGCAGGGCTATTCCGAAATCATGCTTGCCGACAAGACAGAGGGCGACCCCGGCTATGTCGATCTCTCAACCATCAACCAGGCAGCCAAACGGGGGGCCGATCTCGTCAGGCGGATACTCACCTTTTCCAGGCAGGTGGAAAGCAGCTTTCGCCCGGTAAGTTTGAATGAAGAAGTCCGACACGCAGAAAAGCTCCTCCTTAGGACTATTCCGAAAATGATCGGCATCGAGCTGCGTCTTGCCGAAGATCTGAGTGTCATCAACGCCGATGCAGGCCAAATCGAGCAAAGCATTCTAAATCTAGCCATCAATGCCAGAGACGCCATGCCGGACGGGGGCAGGCTGGTGCTGGAAACCAAGACCCTTACTCTGGACGCGGACTACTGCAGACGGCACTTGGATGCATCGCCCGGTGAATATGTCCTTCTTGCCGTTTCCGACACCGGTCAAGGAATGGACGAGGAGACTGCGGAACGCGTGTTCGAACCGTTTTTTACTACAAAGAAACTTGGAGAAGGTACGGGCCTCGGCTTGGCCATGGTATTCGGGATCGTCAAGGTGCATGGCGGTCACGTCACGTGCGAGAGCAAACTTGGCGTGGGTACGACGTTCAAACTGTATTTTCCGGTCGCTGTCGAAACGGGGGCGAATGGGCACGTGAACGAGAGCAGGCAGATGCCTGCTTTGGGAACGGAAACCATTCTGGTGGTAGACGATGAAGACGGAATACGGGAGTTGGGGAAGAGGATACTCACTCACTCCGGTTACACGGTACTGGCAGCAAGGAACGGGAAGGAAGCATTGGAAATTTACGGAAAAGAGGCTTCCGCTATCGATCTCGTAGTCCTTGACCTGATCATGCCGGAAATGGGTGGCGCACAGTGCCTCGAAAGGCTCCTTGAGATAAATCCCGAGGTGAAGGTTCTCGTAGCCAGTGGCTTCGCCGTGCAGTCCCCCACGAAGGATCTTCTCGAGCATCGAGCCAAAGGCTTTGTCAAGAAGCCGTTTCAGATGAAGGATCTCCTCGGAGCAGTGCGTCGGATCCTGGATGGGACCTGAGGGCTGCAGGGCAAAGAGGCCTGAAAGAGATTTGAAGGCTTTCAATAGAGCCGATCTTGGACATTCCCATCTTCCCAAACAGGTACGACGGTAAGGGTTCAATGGCCGTTTGGGACCATCGAGCCGGAATTCTCTGATTACGCTCGCCATGGGAGCTTCGATGATGATCGCACGACAGAAAATCCTGATCGTTGATGACCTGAAAGAAAATCTGTTCGCGCTTGAGCAGACACTGCGCCCCCTCGACTGCCTCCTCGTAAAAGCCTGCAGCGGAAACGAGGGGAAAGATCTTCGATCCGTTCTTCATTACCAAGGGATGGGATTTCAACAAGGGGACCGGTCTGGGACTCTCCGTTGCTAAAGGCATCGTGGAACAACACGGTGGTTGGATCACTTGTCAAAGTGAACCGGGAAAGGGAACCACGTTCAGGATCTATTTCCCGGCCGTCGACGACTCACCGGTGCTCAAGACGCCCGAGACCTCGTCGGAATCCGTTCCGGCCGGGGAACAGGTCCTGCTTGTTGACGACGAAAACTATGTCCGGGACCTGGGCAAACGGATTCTTGAGCAAGCAGGCTACACGGTGATAACCGCGGCAAACGGCAGGGAGGCTTTGGAGATTTACGAAAGGGAGCAGTCAAACATAGCTCTCGTGGTCCTCGATCTCATCATGCCTGTGATGGGCGGAGAAGAATGCCTTGAAGAGTTCCTCAAAATCAACCCACACGTCAAGGAGATCGTTTCAACAGGGCATTCTTTGGACGCTCGCGAGCGTCTACGCCTCAATGCCTATGTAAGAGGCTTCGTGAATAAACCCTACGAAGTGAGACAACTGGTGCAAATAGTCGAACAGGTTCTGGAAAAAGTTTCCGAGCCAAGAGATTAAGCGGGCAAACTCGACACACAAGCCCAAGGAGACCCGTAATGATCCGGTCAACACTTGTCGTATCGACCGGCACAGACGGAAAAAGTCCAAAGTCCGTGTCACTTCTCGGATTCCTGACTCGGTTGATCCGGCTGTGTTTGCTGCCGCTCCTGTTGCCGGCAGTCTTTCTCGCCGGCACCCGTGTTCTTACCCTTCAAGCCGAACGCAAACAGGCGGCGGAAGATCGAGTGCGCAACATCGCCACAGCCATAGATTACCAAATCAGCTCACAAATAGCCGCACTGCAATTGCCGGCTGCTTCGCCGCTGCTGGACGACCCGCAGCGATTGAAGGAGTTCTACAAGGCTGCCCGGGCCTTTCACGATACTTTTGGGGGATATGTCATCCTCGCCGACCTATCCACGCAAATGCTCTTGCACACCCGAGAACCCTTCGGAGCAGACCTACCGAAACTGCCCCGTCCGGAAGGCCATGCCGCTGCACCGGCCGTGCTGGAAACCGGGAAGCCCGCGGTGGGAGACATGTTTTGGGGGCCACTTGCCAAGGAACCATTGGTCGCGGTGGTGGTTCCCGTTATCCGTGATGGTCAAACAAGGTCTCTGCTGCTCAGCATCATCGAGACCCGCCGGTTCCAGAGACGCCTCGACAAGGTGTCGCTTCCTCAAGGATGGTCCCTATCCGTGCTCGACGGCAAGGGAGCGGTGATGGCCGGTCGCGCGCCGCCGGAGAAGAAGGGTTACAGGGGATATGGTGAGCATTCCGGAAGCTTTGTAGCCAAATCCGCACTATCGCATTGGTCGGTGGTTCTCGAGGTTCCTCGCTACGTCTTTCTTTCGCCGATCGTCACATCGGCTGCTGCGTTGGCTGCAGCTATACTGGTAGCGACTTTTGTGAGCCTTCTGGGTGGACGGCCGGCCGGCCGAAGGTTGGCTGCCTCGGTAGCCGGAATTGTCCATACTGCATCTCCGGATCCCCAGCGCTTGGTCATCGCTGAAATCGAGGCTGCTCGCCAAGAGCTGGTTGACGCAGCGGCAGCCCGAGAAACGGCTGAATCGACAAGGTTGGAAAGCGAAAGGCGATACAGGGATCTATATGAAAATGCTCCCGACATGTATGCCTCGGTAGACGCAAAATCCGGTCGAATCGTTGAATGCAACCAAACCATGGTCCGGTCAATAGGCTACTCGAAAGAAGAAATCATCGGACGCCCCTTTCTTGAGATGTATCATTCCGACAGTCTTCACGACGCCCAAGAAACATTCCAAGCCTTTCGGACCACGGGGCGGATCCATAATCTCGAACTCCGGTTACGCTGTCGGGACGGGGGAAAAGTCGATGTGATTCTCAATGCATCGGCGGTCTATGACGAGAGCGGACAGATAGCGTACATAAGAACCATTTTGAGAGACATCACTGAACGTAAGAAAGCGGAGCAAGCGCTTCGAGAGAGCGAGGAGAGCTACCGGATGCTCTTCCGCGAGATGCTGAACGGCTTTGCCGGGAACGAAATTATCTGCGACTCCGAGGGCCGCCCAATTAATAGCCGTTACCTGGCCGTCAATCCGGCATTCGAACGCATAACCGGATTGAAGACGGAAGCGGTGGTTTGGGGATGGACAAAGAGACGCTGGAACATGTCTTTGAGCCCTTCTACACCACCAAAGGCGTAGGCGAAGGAACAGTGCTGGGCCTGGCAATGGTTCATGGAATAGTGAAACAGCACGGGGGACATATTAGGTGTTACAGCGAACCCGGCCACGGGACCACATTCCGTATCTATTTTCCGGCAGAGATTTCAGGCGAGAATGTTGAGCAGACCGAGGTCGGGCCTTTGCCCCAGGGAGGGTCGGAAACCATACTACTCGTGGATGACGAGGAACTGATTCGCGACTTGGGCTCCAGGATTCTCACCAAAGCCGGGTACACGGTTATCAAGGCCGGCAACGGAAAAGAGGCCTTGGAGACGTATGAGACGCACAG
The DNA here is from genome assembly GCA_963675835.2 of Desulfomonilaceae bacterium. Lineage (GTDB taxonomy): Bacteria > Desulfobacterota > Desulfomonilia > Desulfomonilales > Desulfomonilaceae > JAVHLK01. The sequence goes on along the minus strand of CAXXIU010000021.1, from coordinate 863,540 downwards.
CTCTCGCATAGCATTGGTTATCCTGGATCTCATTATGCCTGAAATGGGCGGCAAGCAGTGTCTCGAAAACCTCTTGAGCCTCAATCCTTCTGTGAAGGTGGTGATCGCCGGCGGATACTCGGCCAATGGCCCGATCAAGGATGCACTCGCCACAGGGACCACGGGGTTCGTTAACAAGCCGTATAACATTCGGCAGGTGTTGGAGGTCGTGCGGCAGGTCTTGGACGCTGAATGAGCACTCCGGATAAACGTGTCCACTGAAGCCCCAGTCGACAAGTTCGTCAAGGCGGCTTGTCCTTTCTATAGACGGATAGTCGTTATGATGGACCTCATAATCTTCGTATTGAAGTCGCTTCGCAAGCTCCGCCGGTAAGTCTAAGTTGAGGAAATTATGGGTACCACAAACGAGGAAACGAGATACGTGCATCTTCTGCAATTCCGCGGTGTTGATGCATATCTCCGGTCATAAGTGCAACGCTGCGGCATTCTTTCCTATTTTCCTAGGGAATCGTTGACGAGATCTACGGCTTCGGTTAGGCTGACTCTAGGACCGTGTATCCAGAGTAGCCCCCCCCAAGAACCGTCTCTTGGGTAAGCGTTGAGGATTGAGACCCGATCGAAGGAGTGGTGAGAGATGATCCGACCCTATGGCACAAAGACCCTTCTGGCTCTAGCTCTCGGTCTGCTGTTCGTAATCTTGTCGGTTGTCGTGGTCGTTTTGGTGAACGGCACCATGAAGCACCTTGCCCTCACCGACGCGGCAAAGGCGGCCCGCATGTTTCTCGATCACAATCTTGCCGTTCACACGTATTTCTCAAAGGATCTCAAGCCAAAGCTCTTCGCACAGCTCGGTCCGACTACCTCGAAAGACTACTTCGAGCCGGTATGGATGTCGTCAACATATGCCGTACGGAAGATGGACCAATATTTCCGTCACTTTAATAAAAGTCCCTACTACTACAAGGAGTGTGCCATCAACGCACGCTCTCCGGAAAACGAGGCGGATGATTATGAGAAAGCCTTTCTGGTAGACCTTCAAGACAAGCCTCAGTTGACAACCAAGTCGGCAATTCGGGTTGTGAACGGCAAGCCGTATTTCACTTTACTGCGGCGAGGGGAAGTGATGGAGAAGTCTTGTCTCCGTTGCCACAGTTCACCGGAAAATGCGCCCGGGGATTTGGTTCGACGCTATGGTCCCGACCGAAGTTTCCACAAGAAAGTGGACGAAACGGCGCAGGCAATCTCCATACGGATTCCGCTGTCGGATGCTTTCTCCAGTGCGACCGATTTCTCCTATTTCCTGTCGGGCTTGTTGTTGGTGGCCTTGGGAGGCGGTTTCCTTTTAGTGTGGGTTGGGAACAGAAGACTCCTGATAAACCCTATCGCGGAGATTCGGGAACATGCCGTTCGGATAGCATCAGGGCGTGAACCCCTGGGGGAGACTATCCCCAGGCCGAAGATACGGGAACTTCGCGATCTGGTTGCAGCATTCAACGAAATGTCGACGGCTCTGAAAGAAACCTACGACGAGCAGGAACAACGAATCCTGGAGCGCACGCAAGAACTGGCGATGGAGAAGGAGCGGCTGGCAACAACCATGCGCTCCATCGGGGACGGGGTCATCAGCACCGACACTCAAGGCAGAGTACTGTCGTTGAATCAGGCGGCTGAGACCCTTACCGGCTGGTCGGAGCATGAGGCCGTCGGAAGAGATCTGCAGGAGGTATTTTGTATCGTAAACGAAAAGACGCGTAGGCGTTGCGAGAACCCTGTCGAGACTGTAATGCAGACCGGACGGGCAGTCGGGCTCGCCAACCATACCGTACTGATTGGCCGCGACGGTACGGAAAGAGTTCTTGCGGACAGTGGGGCGCCGATTCGGTCTGAAGAAGGCCTGATATTGGGAGTGGTTCTTGTGTTCAGTGATGTGACCGAGCAGGCTAGGGCTGAGGAGGCTCTGAGGGAAAGTGAAGCCCGAGTTCGAATGAAGCTTGAGTCGATCATTTCACCGGACGGTGACATCGGGACTTTGGAACTCGCCGACGTTATTGATGCCGGTGAAATTCAGGCCATAATGGACGATTTCTACGGCCTCACAAACATCGGAGTGGCCATCCTCGATCTGAAAGGCAAGGTCTTGATTGCAACAGGCTGGCAGGACATCTGCACCAAGTTTCACCGAGTCCATCCTGAGACGAACCGAAACTGCATGGAGAGTGACACGCAGCTCTCCGGAGGAATTGAAGAGGGGACCTTCAAGTTGTATCGCTGCAGGAACAACATGTGGGATATTGCCACCCCCATTGTGGTCGGAGGGCAGCATCTCGGCAACTTGTTCTTGGGTCAGTTTCTTTTCGAGGATGAGGCCCCCGACTATGACATCTTCCGCTCTCAGGCCCGAAAGTACGGATTCGACGAGAAGCAATATCTCGCAGCCCTTGACCGGGTGCCCCGTTGGAGCAAAGAAACGGTGGACCGGGTGATGAGATTTTACGCCAAGATGACGCACATACTCTCGCGGCTGAGTTTCAGCAACATCGAGCTGGCGCAAAGTATCGCGGAGCGGGAGCATCTGTTCAATTCTCTGCGAGAAAGCGAGCAAAGGTACCGTCTTTTGGCTGACAATACCCTGGACGTAATCTGGCAGATGGACCTTGACCTATGTTTCACCTATGTCAACCCCGCCATCTTGCCGGTGACCGGATACACTGCGGATGAGTGGATCGGGACCAGGCTTCCGGAACATTGTGATGAAGAAAACTTCATGACCATGGCACGGGTGGTATCTGAGGAGATTTCAAAGGGAATTGACAGTACGGGTACCATTTTTGAGGCAGTGATGTTGAAGAAGAACAAGGAGCCGATCTCGGTTGAGTTTCACGGCAAGGTCATCTTGGGGGAGAATGGCATGCCGATTGGTTTGCAGGGAGTTACCAGAAACATCACCGACCGCAAAAAGGCGGAGCAGGCACTCCGGGAATCGGAGGAAAAATACCGTCTATTCGTCGAGACCGCAAATGAGGCGGTCTTCGTTGTGCAAGGCGGAGTGCTGAGATTCGTAAACCGAAAATGCATGGAACTCACCGGATATTCGGATGCCGAACTGCTTACCAAATCCATGATTGAATTCGTTCATCCCGATGATCGAGAAATGGTTGTTCAGTATCAACAGCGCAGGTCTCGGAGGGATGAGACGCCGCAAACATACTCCTTCAGAATCATTAATAAGGACGGCGACACAAAGTGGTTGAGTCTCAATTCCGTATTGGTTTCGTGGGCGGGATCTCCGGCTTCATTGTGTTTCGGATCCGATGTCACCGAGCATAAGAAGGTCGACGAGGCGTTGAAGGAGAGCAACGAAAGGTATCAACAGCTGGCGCGAGTGACCCGTGAAGGTATTGCGTTTCACGATCGAGGTGTCGTCCTGGACGTCAACCTGCAATTTTCGGAGATGTTCGGGTACGAACATGACGAACTGCTGGGAAAGCAGGCGACAGCGATGTTGATCGCTCCGGAATCGATTGACCTGGTGATGCATCATGTCGAGTCGGGGTTTGAAGGAACCTATGAGGTAACGGGGTTGAGAAAAGACGGCACGAAGTTTCCCGTGGAAGTTGACACGAGGTCGGGGGAATTGGAAGGAAGGCCGGTCGGGATAACGACAATAAGGGACATGACGGAGCGCAAGAATCTGGAAGAACAACTCAGGACAGCCCAGAAGATGGAGGCCATAGGTACGCTGGCCGGCGGTGTTGCCCACGATTTCAACAATCTTCTCCATATTATCGCAGGTCATGCAGAACTGCTTGAGATGGACTTTGCCGAAAGAAACATGAGATTTGATGAAATTACCGCAATCCGCCAAGCGTCGCGACGGGGAGCGGATCTCGTCAAACAGATTCTCACCTTTAGCAGGAAAGTGGATACGAAGTTCGCATCCATCAAACTCAATCAAGCTATTCAGGAGACCGAAAGGCTCCTGTATCGTACGATACCGAAAATGATTGAGATCGACCTCCGTCTGGAAGATGGGCTATGGCAGATTCGGGCGGATTCCACGCAGATGGAACAACTGCTTATTAACCTTGCCGTCAATGCGCAGGATGCCATGCCCGAGGGCGGCACGCTGACCATCGAGACCCGCAATGTGGTTCTTGACGAGAGATATTGGAGCAGTCTTGCGGGACTTGCCCCCGGCCGGTATGTTCTGCTCAGGATTTCCGACACGGGGCACGGTATGAAAGACGAGGTGTTACAACATATATTCGAGCCTTTTTTTACCACCAAGGGGCTTGCGGACGGAACCGGCCTTGGTCTGGCAACCGTGTTCGGCATTGTAAAGATGCATGGAGGCCATGTCACCTGTGAGAGCGAGGTCGGGAAAGGGACGAGTTTCTCCGTCTATTTCCCGGCAGCCGAAGCGGACGAGCCGGATGCAGACGGAGAACGGGAATCACCGAAGGTTGCCGGCGGCACCGAGACGATTCTCGTGGTCGATGACGAGCCCATGATTAGAGATCTGGCAAAGAAGATGTTGGAAAAGTCGGGATATTCGGTCCTCACCGCCGGAAGTGGGAAAGAAGGAGTTGAGGTCTACGGCCTGCACAAATCAGAGATATCCCTCGTCATCCTCGATCTCATCATGCCCAAGATGGGCGGTAAGCAGTGCCTGGAAGAACTGCTGAAGGTCGATCCTCAGGTAATGGCTCTCATTGCCAGCGGCTTTGCCGTAAAAGGTGATACGAAGACGTTTCTGGACACTGCAGCCAAAGGCATCGTGGCAAAGCCTTTCAACATCAGCGACATGCTTCGCACCGTACGTCGCGTTCTTGACGGGACAGAGTACCCGATTGCGTAAATACGACAGCGTATTCCTGAAGACACTTCGCGGTCTGCCTCGGCCGCAAGCCGTTAATGCTTCTTATCACCGAGCCGATGCGTCGTAACCGCAAGATCCTGTGGTGAATAGTCCAAGCTTATCTGACCCGATGGCGCGCGGAGGACACGATTCGTTTCATCGAACAGAGCTATAGTCCGGAAGACGTCCGCGTACTGACCGACGAGCGCCTGAAAAACATTGCAGCACTGGTTTTAGCCGCTTCTTTCTTTGCAGCAGTTCACGGGTACGGACCTAAGCTCGAAATACCGGCGCTTCACGGGCTTAAGGCAGCCCGGAGAGTCTTCGACATCCCCAACTTTCGGTATTAAGCCCTTGCCGACGGAATCAGGGAGATTCTGAACAAAGCCGGACACGGCACAGCACCCAGGAAAAGAGACGTGGAGGGGGCCAAACGCCAGATCTCTCCGTTTTGGACCTGATCTTTTTGGGGAGGCTCCAGAATTTTTCCATATTGACGGAACCCTTCCTTTGGATTAATTTATGAAAGTTCGAAATAAAGGAAGGCTTGAAAGGCACATGACCGTAACTTGCGAGATAGTGTGGCACGGCCGCGGAGGACAGGGCGCGGTTACCGCTGCCAAGATACTTACGGAAGCTGCATACTACCAGGGTTACAAAGGCGTAAGCGCGAAGCCTACGTACTTTTCCGAACGTCGAGGGGCTCCGGTGAGTGTCCATGCGAGAGTTTCCCGGGAGCCCGTGCGGACCTTTTCCAACGTCCTCATACCCGACATCGCCGTTGTTCTGGATGACAACCTCCTGCAAATGGTCAATATAACGGCCAACCTCAAGGAGGGCGGTTTGGTGATCGTAAACACCTCCCGGAGTCCTCAAGAACTCGGCCTTGCCGGTAGATTCACCATCGCGGTCTCGGATGCGTTCCATGCGTCGGAGTCTGCGGGTTTGATCGTGGAAGGAAACGTGCTGATTTCCACCTCCATCCTAGGCCCCTTTGCCGCGTCTTCCGATCTGGTCGACCTTGAGAATATCAAGAAAGCGGTACGGAAGAAATTCGGGGGTCCCGCCCTGGACAGGAACCTTAAGGCGTTGGAACTCGCTTACGAGGCCACCCGGGTTTTCCCCTATGAGGTTTCGGCAGCATCGGCTTGAGTCGAACATGTAGCATGCCAAGGGGCCGCCGGACGTGCAGTACGGCGGCCGGCGTATCTACCTCATTCGGCAGACCGGGAGGTTTATTATGGCTGACAAGATAAGAGAAACGATCGCGGCGGCGTCCAAACCGGCTCCCGGAGAGGCGGGAAAGACCGGAGATTGGCGGTCCCAGACGCCGGTGATCGACCAGGGGAAATGTACCCAAAAGGACACGTGCCTGCTGTGCTGGCTCTATTGTCCGGACGGGGTAATCTCCAGAGAATTTCCTTTGGAGATAGACCTTGAGTATTGCAAAGGCTGCGGCATCTGTGCAGAGGAGTGTCCTCGGAAGGCCATTACCATGGCCGACGGAAAGACACTCGACGATGCGGAGGAGAAATGACGGATATCAGGATCATAACCGCCAACGAGGCCGCTGCAATTGCAGCGTCTTTATGTGGCGTGCAGGTTATCGCAGCCTACCCGATAACGCCGCAGACTCCGGTGACGGAAGCTTTGGCGGGGATGGTGGAACGAGGGGAGCTGAAGGCTGAATACCTCACCGTTGAGAGCGAGCATTCTGCAATGGCTTCGGTTATCGCGGCATCACAGATGGGGGCTCGAGTTTTCACCGCCACCAGTGCCAATGGGCTGTTGTATATGCACGAGATGCTCCATTGGGCAGCCGGAAGCCGCGTTCCGGTGGTAATGGCTTGTGTGAACCGAGGGGTCGGCGCGCCGTGGACCATTCTCAACGATCAACAGGACTCTATCGCTCAAAGAGACACCGGATGGATCCAACTGTACTGTAGAAACAGCCAAGAAGTTACCGACACGGTGATTCAAGGCTACAGGATCGCGGAACAGACAAATATTCCCGTGATGGTCTGCTACGACGGATTTGTCCTGTCGCATGCGAGCACGCCGGTGGAGGTGCCGGACCGTGAGGATGTTGAGCGATACTTGCCGCCATGGGCAGGGGTGCCCGGCATCAATCTCGACGCATCCATGAACATCAATCCTCTGATCCTCAGTGAGCCGCGTCAGGCCCCTGACGGAGATCTGTTGCCCGGGTACATGGACCTGCGCTATCGCCTGCAGGAGGACCTTCTGGCCGCACTCGAAGCCATCGACTCGGCCGACCGGGAATTCGAATCGTTGTTCGGACGCGGCTGGGGCGGACTCTTGTGGGAATATCAAATGGATGACGCGGAACATGCCCTGGTGAGCATGGGGTCCCTGGCGTCCGAGAGCACGTTGGCTGCCGATTCCATGAGGCAACAAGGTCTTCGCACCGGAGTGCTGGGGGTCCGAACGTATCGACCCTTCCCGACCCTCCGGTTCACCCGGGCATTGGCCAAGGTCAAGACCGTTACCGTGTTCGAGAAGGATATCAGCTACGGATACGGGGGAGCACTTGCGAACGATCTCAAGGCAGCTCTATTCGATACGGATTTGCGGCCGCGGTTTTCCTCCTTCGTCGCCGGGCTTGGCGGACGGGATGTCAACCCGGAACAGCTGGTCCAGGCCGCGACCGATGCAATCACTAAGGAATCCGTACCCGGGTGGATCGACGTCCGCGGTCAATAATCAGGCGATTCTATAAGGAATAGTGGACAGATGGCAACAAAAGCAGCCCGAGAATTACCCCCTGAAGAATTTATCCTTCCCGGAACCCGTTCATGTGCCGCGTGCGGACTCATGCTTACCTACCGTCATGCGTTGAAGGCACTGGATGAAGGCAAAACCATTGTGGCCGTGCCGGCGAGCTGCATGACGGTGCTCCATGGGGTTTACCCGATCACTCCCGTGAAAGTCGTCTGCATAAACAATCCCTTTGCGGCTACGGGAGCTTCCGTGTCCGGTATCGTAGCGGGTCTCAAGGCGACCGGCAAGGAAGGTTACACGGTGGTGGCCTTTGCCGGAGACGGAGGGACCTATGACATAGGCATCCAATCGTTGTCCGGAGCCTTGGAGCGAGGGACGGATTTCATCTACGTCTGCTACGACAACGAGGGGTACATGAACACCGGCACCCAGAGGTCCAGCGCGAGTCCCGCGGGCGCCATCACTACTACCACTCCGGTGCTGGCCAAACTCCAGCACAAAAAGGACATGATCGGTATTGTGGAAGCGCATCGCATTCCCTATGTGGCTACTGCTTCGCCCGCGTTTCCTCTTGACCTGTACGACAAGTTTGTCACGGCAAAGGGAATTACCGGACCTCGATATGTGGAGGTCCATGCTCCGTGTCCTCCGGGGTGGGGATTCCCCAACAAAGACCTGATCAAGATGGGAAAGCTGGCCGTGGACTCCGGGATTCACGTCCTCTATGAGATACGGTACGGCAAGTTCGCGCTGACTTCACGCTCGCTGAGGCTCGCGGAGAAGGGCCGGACGAAGAGCGTAGCCGATTACGTCTCGGGGCAAACCCGCTTCAGGAAAATCTCGGACGAGCAGGTACGTAGGCTCCAGGAATTCACCGACGAGCGTTGGGAAGGGCTTTTGGAGAGGCACAAAAAAGATAACGGTTGAGGCCTTACAGCTTATAGCGACCCGCAAGAGATCCGAGCTGAGAGCCCAGGTTGCCGAGTTGTTTGGCCGCTCTCTCAATCTGCGTTGTGCCCTGTTGGTTTTGGTGCATGGCCTGGACGATGTTTGCCATGGCCCCCGCAACCTGCTCAACGCCGATCATCTGTTGCTCGCTCGTAGTCTCAATCACGCTGGCCGACTGTGAAGAAGCCGCTACGCTGTCCGCGAGTTGCTGAATGGAGCTTCCGGCCATACCCGCCTGAACCACGCCGGCCTCAACGGCTTTGTTCCCTTGTTCCGTGGCCATGACCACCGCGCTGACCCATTTGTTGGTGTCCTCCAGGATAGAGCGCACCTGATCGGTGGCTTCTCTCGATTGATCTGCAAGCGTCTTGATTTCGTGGGCCACCACGGCGAATCCTTTACCATGCTCCCCGGCCCTGGATGCCTCGATTGATGCATTGACGGCAAGCAGATTCGACTGGTCCGCGAGATCCTTGACGGTGGATATGATCTCCTCGATGGCACGGCTGTGTTCGCTGAGCCGCACCACCGTATCTCCTATGGACTCCATCTGATCCTTGATCAAGCCCATGCGTTGCGAGGTTTCATCGGTAGCGTTCTTACCTTCAATGGACGTTTGCACGGCTCTGTTCGCGGCCTCGGCCACTTTCTTGGCCTTATCTCTAGCCAACTGAGCGGCTTGCTTCACTTGTTCGACCGTGGTGTTGGTTTCCGTCACCGAAGCCGATGTCTGGGCCGTACTATGCGCTACTTGAGCCACCGTGGTTGATATTTCCGATGCCGATGCAGAGAGAACCTGTGCGGCCTCAATCACTTGCTTGGTCTGGTTTTTCAGGTCGTTCACCATGGTATCCAGCGCGGCCCCAAGGCGGCCGATGGCGTCGCCGCCTCTGAAATCCAGTCGCTGAGAAAAATCGCCTCTGCTGATGGATTGAGCCATAGCTGCCGCTGTATCGAGAGATTTGGAAACTCGACTCGCCAACCAGTAGCTCAAGAACAATGACAGCACGACGGCTATGCCGACTCCGTATATGAAAAGCTTCTCCAGAAGGCCGGCGTAGTGCGAGCCTCGCTCGACCCGATCCACGGCACGTTTGTCCGCATTTTTCCGCACGGATACCATTGCGTCTTTGATACTGTCGAGGTTCTTCTTGGCTGCTCCTTCCGACATGGATGCGTACAGGTCGGAAACGGCTTTCAAGTCGGTCGCGCCCTTGCGACGTTTGACGACCTTTTGGGCAACATCCTTCCGCCAACTTGTCAGGGCCTGCTCTGCACCGGTAAGTGCCTTTATTTCTTCGGGTACGCCGCCGATCTTCCTCTTCAGTTCGGCCAACTGGGACGATACGATTTCGCCCGCACTCTCGTAACTTTTCAATTGCTTATCGGCCCCGGTCAACAAATATCCAAGGAGCCTGGATTCCATCGTGGAGAAACCATGCTCGATGTCAACGGTATCCGTTTTCACCTTGGTGATCCCGGTTAACGAACGGATGTCCCGGTTAAGGTAGCCCAGGGTCCATATACCGCTTACGGCGAGGAACACGATGATCAACATGGGGAAAGCGGATCCTAATACGAACCTGGTCCTGAGTCTCATGCCTGGGAACCTCATAGAAGCCTCCTTGTACTGACCAAACTGCATTTCATCGCCGCAGGATGCACTCGTGACGCCTTTGCTCTGCTCACCCTACCTTGAGAGACCAACGCCTTATTGGGAAACTTTCACGAGAGGGCTTCATGGTTGATCGTTTCGGACGATCTCTGCGAGATCGAGAAGCCCTTTCCGGATGCAAGGCCCGGTGTACGTGCCGGACCTCTCGGTCCACCGGTTTGAAATGTTAGTTTACCATTTGCTCTTATGGGACTGCTAGAGAATTATGGCAGTTGGCTGCCCGATTCCTGCTCGATCACTTTCGTGCACTGCCTGGCCATCATAAGTTCCTCGAAGGTCCTTATCACGAGTATCCTCACTGTTGATGTGCCTGCAGTGATGTCCACTACCGGGTCGGCCGCCGTGGCGCGTTGTGATTGGTTGATCTCATCATCCATGACAAACCCGAGTCCTTCGGATCCTTCCAGAACTTTCCGTCTCACCGTGGGGCTGTTCCGGCCTATGCCGCCCGCAAACACCAGTACATCACAGCCGCCAAGAACCATCAGCATCGCCCCGATGTACCGTTTTACCTTGTGACAAAACGCATCCAGGGCCAGTTGAGCCCTTTGATTCCCTTGATTCGCGGCTGCCTCCACTTCGCGCATGTCGCTGCTGACTCCGCTTATCCCTTTGAGTCCGGAGTCCCTGTACAGCATCTCGATGACTTCATCGGGGGGAAGGCAGTCTTCTTTCATGATCACCGGTATGAGCCCCGGGTCCACGTCACCCGACCTCGTCCCCATGATGAGCCCTTCCAGCGCGGTCATTCCGAGGCTTGTGTCGACGGATCGACCGCGTTCGATCGCGCACACGCTCGAACCGCTTCCCAGGTGACACGTTATGATCCGGAGTTCGTCGATGGACCGTCCGACAAACTCCGCGGCTTTCGCTGAAACATAGGCATGAGAGTTGCCGTGGAACCCCGTCCTGCGGTACCCCCTCTGCTCGAAGTACCTGTACGGCAGGCCGTATATTGCCGCCTTGTCGGGAATGCTCCAGTGAAACCACGTATCGAAAACCGCCACATGAACGGCATCCGGCATCCGGGCTTGGCATTCCTCGATCTCCTTAATCATAGCGGGATGGTGAAGAGGAATCATGGGCGTCATGCGGCGGATCTCCGACATGACATCCTCATCGATCCGAACCGCGTCCTGGTACTTCCCGCCATGACCGACCCTATGAGCCACCGCGGTGAGCTCCTCAAGAGACTTCAGAGGGCCCTGCGTCAGTGTACGCAGGAGTTCGTCCAGGGCCTGGCCGTGATTCCGGATCTCGGTCTTCCGGGTGGTCTCCTTCCCGGTCCGGTCGCGAAACGAATGAGTGCTTCCTTCGAGACCGAGCCGCTCGAAGACTCCGGAAAAAATTATGGATTCGTCCGCCATGTTGAACAGGGTATACTTAACGGAAGAACTGCCGCTGTTGATAACGAGTATTTTCACGAGACCCTCCGCTTTTCCCAAATACGTAAAGACATGCCGAAGCCTGGGCCGGAGTGAATAAGACCGGTTCCCGGAGCCTGAAGGCCGCCATAAATCATTGCTTACTAACAGAGACTCGACCTCATTGACAAGCGTTTTGTAGTATGATTCCTGAATTCATAATCACCGAATTGGTCCTGAGTGCAACGATTCAGCTCGAAACGAAGAACGCGGAGAGGCCCTTATGACAAAGAACCCCATCGAACAACGGATTCAGGCGATTCGACAATCTTTGATCGATTCAGGATATTTCGATCCCTCCGCACTGACCGACGGGGCGGTGGAACGTTTGCAGAACGGTCGTCAGGTATCGAAAATCGAAACCGCTCTCAAGGCCTCGAGGGGAGCACGGCGGGACCTCCGCAAAATCTCGAGCTTCCTCCACCAAACGGTAGTGGAGGAAGTACTCAGGCTCGACCGCGCCATACGGGACCCCGCTCATTTTGACCAACTCCGGGAGTTCATGAACAGACTTCTTCAAGCCGCGGAAGGCTTCCGTGACGAGAAAGAGTTCGTAGACGTATACGGCGAGCTTCTCTCAACGTATATCCTCTGTGTCTACCGTTCGGGTAGTCCGGGCCGTGAAAGTCCCATCATTCGGATGATCCTGACGAACATCGCGAGGCGCAAAGCAATCGAACTGAACCATTCACGTCTGAACGACTCCCTCAAGCGTGTAGAGAAAGCCATAACGCTTTCTGTGATCAGCAAGCGGTACGCCGTCTACCTTCTCGCCGTTCGAGGCACGGAAGTCATCCTTCGAGCGGAGATTGATTTCAAAACGTACGGCACGTCTCCGGAATCATTGGCACTTCAGGTTACGAGTCTGCTTCTCAAGCAGGGAGTGAGGCTGGCAGACATTTCAGACCTGGTATGCAGCGGAGGAGACCTCGGCACGTTACCCGACGGGATCTATGTCCTCTCCAAGAAGGTGCGGGATGAGTCATGGCGCAGGCTGCATAACAGCGGGCTGAACAGGGCCGCTCTGGTTGTATGGGAACTCAAGGAAATGCTCAAGCAACAGACCGCAGGAAAGGCCGTTCATGCCTCTCTTTGCAGCCCACTATCGTTTTCCACGCTCGGCTCCCACGACGTGGGGACTCTCTTCGGTAGGGAATCAAAGGAATTGAGCCAATGCCTCCAGGGGTACGTGAAGGTCGCTCCACTCAAATCAATCGCGGCTCTCCTCTCGGAAATACTCGGCATCGGCCAAGACAATTTGAACCTTCTGGTCATGACCCTGGACGGCCTCTTCGCTTCGGTGGTAAGAAAAACCGGTCCTCACATAATCAGGGAGATGGCCGCGCAGGAGGCCAACAAGACCCTCATCGATTTCGATTTCAACAAGATTGCGAACCGCTTGGAGGACGACGGCTTTCAGATCCCCCCACACTTTGCTTTGGCCTCCAGAGAGATCGGAACGGGAGTCCGGGAGATCTGCGAGTTGTTGATGATCATCGAGTCGGGCAAGGTGTCGGAGCCGTTGAGACGAGACCTCCTGTCCGTGGTCAACTCATATGCACGCCAGATTGCGATGGTTTTAGCCATGGCTTCAGCCGGGAAGCCTGTTGAAAGGCCTCATTTCATCGCGATCACCAGTACGCTTGCCTTGGATCCTCACTTCCAAGCACTCTTCGCGAAGGTGCGCAACATGACGGACAACCCGTTCACTCCGGTGATGTGCCTGGATTCGCTCGAACATGAGTATCTTACGGCAAACCACCTGTTCGAGATGTATGTCAACCCCGCACCGGGCGACAGGCGTCTTCACTTCAGCCTGGAATCGAGGAGCATGTCTCAGGCTCTACATGTCCTGGGTGCCGCGGGTCCAACCACGAGGGGATTCTCCTTCACTTCTCTGTTCACTCAGGTCAAGAGATCGATCGATGAGGGCGCTTCTTCGCCGGCGAATCTGGTGTTGGTTGGAGCCGACAACGAAGAAGCTCTCGAAGCGGTATCCAATGCCAAGTACCAGGGGCTGTTGGACCGGGTGGTCCTCATAGGGGACCCGGAAGACATCAAAACGGCCATTGAGCGTACCAAGGTGCCTCTTTCCCCAAGTCTGGACCCGAGAGTCGAGATACTCCCCATCGATCCCCTGGCCGTAGATCTGGAAGATAAGAAGAAGTCCATGGCCGATACGTTTCATGACTTCATGAAGCAAAACCCCGACTTCGTGGTAATGAAAGGAAGCATAGACACGGCCAAACTGCTTCGTCAGGCGCTCACCATCTACGGCGGCAAAAAGGATTCAACTGAAGAGGGAAAGCCGGCTCCCCGGAAAATCGCATCGCACACCACGCTGTTCGTTTTGCCGGACGGTCGCTTTTTCGCCTTGTCCGATGCCGCGGTGAATCCCAGCTTCTCCAACGCGGACGACCTTGTGGCCGTCATTGAAAACCAAGTGGATGTGGTCCGTAAAGTCGTGAGCGCGGAAACCATCCTGAAGGTGGCAATCATAACCGCGGTGGAAAAGGAGACCAAGGCCATCCCCACGACACTGCTCGCAGGGGACGCTGTGGACAAATCCAAACGGTTGGAGGAAGCATACGGCCCTCTCGTGGTCGAAGGCCCGCTCTCCTTTGACCTGGCCACGGTACCGGAGGTAGCTGAAGAAAAGCACTATCACGGTCGCATAATGGGCGATGCCAACTGCTTCACGGCCACCGAGATCAACACCGCGAACGTGCTGTACAAGATGCTCTCCAAAACCATGGGGAGCCTCGGCCTCATGGTGGACAACGGCGCAATCATCACGGCCGGTCCGGGTACGTGCCCCATTGTGCTGACGTCACGTGGTGACACTGCATCAACCAAGTTCAACTCGATCCTTTTGGCCATGGCCTACACGCTTCGCGGGGCGGAAAAGATCTCCCGGGCCTCAGAGGAGTTGAAACGCGTTGGCTAGGGGGCATCTGAAAACACGAATGTTGCTCACGGCACGATATACGGCTTTTCGTCATCTCTGAACAGGTCTATTTGTCCAAATCTTGGCACATCCAGGATTCCAGACGTTACGCGCATGGGGAAATAAATCATCTTCCATTCAGTTCTTTCTTGAAAAGCACTTTTGGGTCATTACTTCGACGCTTATCTTTGAAACTTCACGGCCCTTCAGCCGAGGGGGCCTTCGCATCTATGCAAGGCTCTCAAGATCGCAGCTTGGAACTCGGAAGGATTGTCCCATGGGCTGAAAACCTGTTACTTCATCGATTTTGAGTCTGTATCTGATGCGCTCAAAGCATTGGACCGTCTCTTGTGAGTAGAGCCTCTCCCCACAACGGAGGCAGACTTCTGCATTTACCTTAACGGTAGCTGTGTTTGGCCCGCCCCGCAAAAGCTTTTCTACGTCCTTTGTTACCATCTCGCCACCACATACAGGGCACTTCTCAAATGGCATCATAGTCATTTCCTCTCTCGCCGGTTGACCCATCGAGTGGGATCGGGTCGATACACCGTCACCAACACTGCCCACCGATTTTCTTCATTATAAGCCCATACTGAATGAATGGGGTTACCGCTAAACGTCATTCCGAGAATCAGGCAGCTTGGATAGGGCCAATCTTTCGGATAGCTCTCAATTATTTCTCCGTGAAAAACCGAGAAATATATCTCATCAAATGTGAGATCATCGGCCTCAGCTTCCTCGTCGGCATGATCACTTATTCGGATTCTATCCATACGAATTGCGTCTATTATGCTCTCGATGTTCATGACGTTTTATGTTGCCTCGGCTGCTTCCTCGGCGGTAGCCGGGTGGGGCAGTCCTTTGGAACCGAGTATCTTTTCGTAGAGCGTCTCTGGCGCCACATTAGCCCCATTTTTCCCGAACCAGGACTTGGCTCTCGGTTGACTTGATCCGCTTCTCACATGTCAGAAGCAGTTCCTTTGTTTTCTTGCGTTCCTCGTCAGATTTCCTCGCATCCTTGAAGACAGCGGTAACGGAGATGCCCACCCCCCGATCTTCGCTTCGGAGTCGGGGAAGTGCCTCATTGTAACAACCGCAAAGCCAATATCCAAAGCTTTTCCGACACTGTTCTTCCTACTGTAATCCATGCCTTCATTGAACCGCAATTCTGGGATAGCCAATGAATACCTCGCGCGACGCTGAAGACTTCCATCAGACCAACGAGAGCCCACCCCAGTTTAACCTACATGGTTGTCAGATGAGGACATAGACGTATTGTCTTTTTCCAGTGCCCAATGATAATTTCTGAGTCTCCGGTAATTAGTGAATATACTAAGCACTTTATCTCATGCGCAAACTCAGGGCGACTTTCTGGGACACTATACCCAATTCATGCTTTCGCTGGAAGTCGTGGTATTCTCGGATGATGGCTGGGTTGACACGCGTGGTAGCTCCCGGAGTACCACATCATGTAACGCACAGAGGAAATCGTCGGCGGTGGACGTTCTATTGCGATGACGATCACGAGGCTTATATCCAGTTCAAGCTTCCGCGTGTCCGGATACCGAGTCCGAAGCGCTTCGGCAGCACGAGCGCACACGAAGACCGTTGGGAGATGATGACTTTGTCACGAGGCTGGAGTCGACCTTGGGCAGATCGATGCGCCGCCAAAAACCGGGGACGCAAAGGCGCGACGAAGGCTTCACCTAAGTTAATATGGTGTCCCTGGAATTCCCCGATCCTGTTGGCCATGGCCTATACGCTTCGCGGGGCGGAAATGGTCTGCCGGGAGTCCGATGAGTTGAAGCGCGTTGGTTGAGGGGGCATCTGAAAACACGAATGTTGCTCACGGCACGATATACGGCTTTTCGTCATCTCTGAACAGGTCCATTTGTCCAAATCTTGGCACATCCAGGGAAATTCTCTCCGCAATGTTTAGTGCGAGCTTCTCGTACGCTCTGTAAGCGTCCTGCACGGCACGAATGTGGCCTCCCAATGCTCCGTCGGCCGCTCTGAGGTCAAAGATTGGTTTACGGGCTTCCCGGCCCATCGGTACGAGGCTCCTGTAATGCTTGAGAAGGGCGATGCAGTTTGGGTCGGCAGTCAGTTTAAGATCGGGAGTCATAGGCTCTTTGGATACATAGTCTCTATATGACTCAGGGATCCGCTCTATCCACTTCTTGTACGCTTTGACCGGTCGATCAAGCCTTTCAGAATGCTGTAGCACCACATAGCCTAGAGGTTGCATACGGCCGTCCGGCAGTTTGCCTGTGCCGTTGGGAGCACGCTTCAATCGGTCTTTCCAGCCCTCTTTCCACTTGACTAAGGTAGGTCCAAGATTCCTCAGTCCTTGCAGCGAGAAGAGATCCGGAGCAAGTGGAACGACGATATAATCCGCGGCTATCATTGCAGCCCTGTTGATTGCTCCTAGATTAGGACCAACATCTATGAGGGCAAGGTCGGCTCCGAACGTATCGGCGGCCTGCTGGATAAGATACCGGAACGCAGACAGGATTTTGAAAGAGGCAATTCTTCCGTCAAGTGCTTTAGGCCAGTCTTCTGAAAGTTCATCTTCGAATCCTGAAAGCAGCATATCTCCCGGCAGGAGGGCCAGATTGTAATCAATCTCTTCCACGTGAGGTTCGGCTAAAGGCCCATCCAGTTCGATTAGGGGCCGTAATGCACCGTACACCGTCAAGGGGTGTTCCCCATCCGGCCACAGTTCTTCAAGTTTTTCGTCATCGAAGAAGCCCGCGGTAAGGTTAGCCTGCGGGTCCAGATCGGCTGCCAAGATACGTATCCCCAGATGAGCATACATCCACGCCAGGTGAAAGACCAGTGAAGTCTTGCCTACACCTCCTTTATTGTTGAAAAACGCAGTGATCGTAACACTCATGATGCCCTCCTAATGATAACGCAGATGTGAGTATCATCCACCTGAAACTCGGGTTCTGGGTTACCGTTCTCTCTGAGCGCTTTCCGAGCCGTTTCTATGCCAATTCCGAATCTTTGAACGTATCCCAGGCTTTTCATCGCGGCCGAAAGACTTGGGTTACGGTAGTCCGTGATACCGGGTTCACCGAAATTCCCTCTATGGACTTGCCCATAAGGGCCGCCCGGATTATGAATTTCTATTCTATCACTGAACCAGTAGATTCTTACCGGTGCGTTGCTCAGTTCATAATCACGATGCATGATCGCATTTCTGGCCAGCTGTTGGAGAGCTACGATCGGATAATCGGCCCGCCTGACTTCGGTCTCACGGGAGGTGAAGTCTGACTCCACGGATATGTGCGCCTTAAACACCTCTTCCAGTATCCGCAAGAGCTGCGGCAACGGGCCGTCAATTTCCTTTTGATCTACGATAGAGTCGGTGATCTCGGTGCCCCGGAAACGGAGGAATTGCACGTAATCCCCCGGAATAAAATCGCGGGGGCTGCTCCCCACCACCAGCAAACCGAGCGCAGTGGGAAGGGATTCCGGTGCGGGCGTGGTAAAACGTACCGAAGCCAACTGCTGCTCCAGAGACCGTGAGTTGCGATCCAAAACCTCGTGGGATTGCTCGGCCGGCAGATAGACCTGAGTGAAAAAATCCGTGTCAAGATCATGCACATTTGCGGAAGGAAAAGGGCGCAGATCAAACGGCAGATCTCGTGCTCTTCTCTTTTCGATAAGCCGCCGCTCTTCTTCTGCTGTTGCTATCGCCCTCCGCGGCCCGACACGAATCCAAGTGAGGCCCCGGTACCGTACCGGCGGAGCGTACGATGGCTGCACGATGACCACGGCAAGATCGCATCCGCCAAGAATCCTCTTTTGAACGGACATTGTGGGCAACGGAAGGATGTTTCCATCGGAACGCATTGCTCCCAAGGTCTGAAGAAGACGATCCGTTATATTCAGATGCGCGCAGGTTCCATCATCTCTTGCGCCCACAAATACCACGCCGGCTCGGCCATGATTTGGCAAATCATTGGCAAATGCACATATAGCCTGACAAATGCGATCTTTGTCGGAAATGCTCTCCTTGCGCTCCACCCTGTCGGATTCAAGGTCATGCAGCAATTCCTCGAGTTCCCTGCCGTCCATTTCAGCCCGCCTTTAGGTTTAGGTCTCGATTACGCGTACCGCAGAGGGGTCTTCTTTTGACATTGTAGAATAGCACACTGGATGACCTTTCTCTCCACCGAATGTTCAGATACCGAGTCCGAAGCGCTTCGGCGGCACGAGCGCACACGAAGACCGTTGGGAGATGATGACTTTATCACGAGGCTGGAGTCGGCCTTGGGTAGATCGATGCGCCGCCCAAAAGCAGGCTTGAGGGGCTCAACGAACGCTTAGCCTAAACAAATTTAGTGTCCCCGAAATTCAAGTAGGAATCTAAGATGAGTCGTACCCTTGCGAAAATACAACCAAAAGGCAGCATCTCAGAGATTCTTTCTGACAAGATATTCGACCACCTTTTTCCGGCTCGTCTGGAACTCGTCCCTCTGCTCAATGAGGTTTAAGAACTGGAGCTTGCCTTTTACGAGAGAGGGCTTTCACCATAGAAATCTCGACGCCGTTCGGTTGCTTCCGGGTGAATCGAATTTCTTCCTGAGAATTCTTGACAGAAGATGATTTTGGTGTGATAGGGGGGGCAGGATGATGAGGAGGTCACAATGGCTGGAGATGACGAACAAGAATGGATAGAGACGCCGGAGGTTCAGGACATTCAAACTCCCGGCTGGCAAGATGACGATCTAATACCAAATGGAGACTTCCTGTCCGACGACATTCCGGACTGGACTGAGGAAATAGTGGAAAAATAGACCAGGCAATTGTAGCCGAAGGAGGAGAACTGTGAACCGCTACTCTTTCATCGTGAAAGATCGCTACACTCAAGAGGGTGTTTTCGGTGGAGAGGTGGAAGCCCAGGACGCAGCCGAGGCATATAAGAAAGCAAAAAACCAAATCAGCGATAAGGATATTCTCGTATCCTTAACAAAGGGAGACCTAATACTTGCTGTCAGCGAAATCTGATCAGCGGCCTATTCCTCCTCTCGTAGGACTATAGAGAGTGTCTCAAAACCCGGGGAGCAGCGGAGATCGTGGCACGATTCACTTCGAGCCGACAGTTTTGAGACACTGTCTATGAGGTAGGGCTGGAGTTCGGCTGGAACGCAGGTTGCTGAGAAAAGGCACCGTCCTCATCAGACGTAGCGTGAATTCCGGGGAATTCCCAGGACGAATCCTCTCGGTGCGCATACACGAGGATGTTGGTGTCAATGGCGATCATCCCCCCCGTCCTTCGTAGATGTTTTCCCGAACTTGCTCCCAGGAAGCCTCTTCGAGATGAGGCTGCAAGCCTGTCCCCCGGAAGGACGCCTTGCGAAGACGAAAAACACTGCCCCGCTTTCGCTTGGATATGATCGAGCGAAGTCCTTCTTCGACGAGAGCCTTGAAGGTTGTTCTCTCCTCGGCGGCCAATTTACGGGCCTCTTCATGAAGGCTATCGGGTACTTGTACTGTTGTCTTCAAATGGCTAACGATATCAGGGGATACGGCAAGAGGTCGACTCAGTCCAAAAACCGTGACGTGAAGCATGCCACAGCGTCTCCATGACGATCATTCGATGACCTATTAGCAAGAACGCTCTCGATGGACGTACCCAACGCCTCTTCGACGCGGGTTCTCAATTGGCGGGCATGGTTCAGCCTTGCGGTAATGGCGGTCCGGATGTCCGGATCGTTGGAGTATCGTTCGAGTCGCGTTTGGAAGCGCTCCTCCAACGAGACAACGACATCGCCCAGAACCAGTTTGTCGGACAGGGCAACCAAGTCCCGCTCATTGATTGGTCGATCGGGCCGAACCTCGACGCTCATGTGCTGTTCCACAATCTCCGCCACTTTGGGAAACCCCATGTCCCGGAGGATTCTTCCCCCTGTCGTCGCGTGACGGGGCCGGTCTCGTGCCATATCGTGCAGAAGACCCGCAGCGCAGATGAGGTCCGTATTCAGACCGAACCCCCTATCGTTCAAGGCTTGTCCGATCGTCAAAGCAAGCTGAGCCACCTTGCGGGAGTGGCCAATCAATTCGTCCGTGACGGAATCACGTTCCTTCAGCACCTCCATGCATTCCGCCACCGACGGGATTTCGTAGTCGGCCCACTTCCCAAGGATCGTCTCATAGTCCCCAGGCGTATCCATGTCCAGCCCGATATGCTCGTCCGGCACCGCCACATTCACTGCGTCGGACTCCTTCTCTCTCAAAAAGGATCTCAGCCCCCCGGAGCCGTTCCATTGCACGATCTCTTCCGCGTATCGCGCCCCAATCAGCGGCGGATGTCCCCGCTTGCCGAGAAAGGTAGGGTACACGATGCTCTTGCCGCATTCCCGATATGCTTCCTTGAGTTTGAGCACGGTGTGCCCGCGCACCAGCGGGATATCCACCGGCAACAGAAAGAAGGCGTCCCTATCCGGCTCAATGCTCCCGACACCCGACTTTACCGAGGACAACATGCCGTCTTGGAAATGCTCATTGAGAATCCACCTGATACCCAATTCCTCCACCAACGGCACGACATCATCGGCACGGTGGCCCAGCACCACACGCACATCTCCAATTCCGGCTTCCCGAAAAAGGCCGATAATACGCTCGAGCACGGTCTGGTTGCCGATCCTCAGCAAGGGCTTGAAAGCTCCCATGCGCGAGGAATAGCCCGCTGAAAGGACTATGGCGGCTATGGCTTGCGGTTTCACCTTGGGGCTTGCTCCGATCGGGCCTTGACCAATTCCGCGACGACGCTGATTCCGATCTCTTCCGGCGTTTCGGCTCCAATGCTCAGGCCTATGGGAGAATAGACACGTTCCAAGTCTTTGTTGGTGAACCCCTGCTTCAACATTGCATCAAAGAGGGCCGCCTTTTTTCGCCGGCTTCCGATCATGCCGATGTAGCCCGCGTCGGTTTTGAGAGCCTGCTCCAGGACGGTTTTGTCGTGGCTGTGTCCCCGGGTGACTATGACCAGATAGCTGTCCCGATCTATATCGAACTTCTCCACTGAATCATAAAAAGACGATAGTACAATGACTTCATCCGCGGTTGGGAATCTGTCTCGATTTGCGAATTCCGACCGGTCGTCGAACACGACGGTTCTGAACCCCACTTGGCCCGCAAACGCCTGGACCTGTTGCGACACATGACCGGCCCCGAACAAGAACACGGTTCCGGGGACAAATGTCTGCTCGGCAAGCACCCGTTGTCCGTCAATCGTGAGTATCACCGGGTGCCGCTGCCTGCCGAGCGCTTCGGTTATCTTTGCACTCCAGTGTGCCGGGCAGGCGGAATCGCCGGAGGCGGCTCCGTCCTTGGGGATCAGATACCTGGCCACGGGTCCCGCGTCTTCATCCGTGGGTCCCAAAACCGTCACGAAGTAGCTCTTGCGCCGGCTTTGCAGCTCGGTCAGAAGGCTCGAAAAGAACTCTCTGTCGGCAGGGTTCGGCTCAAGACATTCCATGAGTACCGTCAATTTGCCTCCGCAGATGAGGTCCATCTTGTCCACATCCGCACCGGTCAAGTCGAAATCTACGATTCTTCCCCTCGCGGTCTTGATTATCTCTGAACCGGCCTTTTGCACTTCCGCTTCCACCATCCCGCCGCCAATGGTTCCCACAATGCCGCCGTCGGAACGAATGAGCATTTTGGTGCCGGCGGTTCGGGGCGTAGAACCCACGTGGGTGAGAATGGTTCCCATTGCAGCGGTTTCTCCGTTGTCCAACAACGAACAGATCGCTTGCACGAACTTTATCATGCGATCTTTCCTCCAGTTCTTTGATCCTGAACGGCCCTCTTGGCCACAGCCGACGCGGGCCACAGTTCCGTGGTGCACACCACGTTTCCAAGGGAAAGCTCCCTCGCAAGCACGGCATTCCGCACCACGTCACATTGCATGAGCGCGTGATGCACCGCAGGCTGCATTTCAGAAGCCTCGCAGGCCCCCGCACTGACGGTTATTTCCAGGCAATCCCCGTTGGGGCCGTCCGCTACCGCGGCCCGATAGTTGAGAAGTCCGGGGATCTTGAACAACACGTCATCCAGGTCGGTAATGCCGAGCCAGTGGGAACTTCCCACTCTGACGAATTCGTGCCGGCGCCCCCGTACCGTCTCCAGCAAAGGCAATACGGTCCCGCAGGGGCACGAGCCGGGCAGGTATCGCGTAAGGTCGCCTGTCCGGTACCGAATCAGCGGCATCCCTTTTCGAGACAATGTGGTGAACACGATCTCTCCCCGTCGGCCCGGCGGCTGAGGTTCGCCGGACGACGGATCCACAATCTCGAAATAAAGGTCTGCTTCACGCACATGATAACCGTTCGCCATGTGGCATTGCAATGCCCCGCCGAACCCCATCTCCGTGGTCCCGTAATGGTTGACCACTCGGCAACCCCAGAAAGCCTCCAATTCCTGCACAATTGCCGACGACACATAGTCCGAGCTGAGCAGTACGCTCCGTATGCGTCCCCCAGGTATCGATCCGGCATCTTCATGTCTGATAATGGAAAGCATCTGGGCGGGGATTCCCACCAGACTGTCGATCCGGTGATGAAGAATCTCGTGTATGACCCGACCCGGGTCCTGAACCAGACCATGCACGATCCCTTGCGCACCCATTCTTTCAAGGGCCTGAACAAGCAGATCCCCCACGGTGCCGGGCCTGTCGCCGGGCATGAGAATCAACACTTTCATACCGGGCTCTACAATGGTGGCCATTCCGTGGTGAAAAAAATCAGTGGTGAGTTCAAGGTCATCCTGGGTGAAGAACACGCGCCTCGGCTTCCCTGTTGCCCCCGGGATTTGCAGGGTTACTATCCGCTCGATTTCACTCTGCGAGCCGCAAAGAAATCCCGGTCCTTCTTCCTCCAGATCCTCCGAGGTGGTGAAGGGAAACTCCCGCAGATCTTTCAAATCCCCCAATCGCTCGGGGCCGAAATCCCGTAACCTCTCTGCGTAAAACGGGCTTTGCGAGCGCGCGTACCCAACGGTCTTTCTCAGCTTTTCCAGCTGGAAGCGACGAATATCCTCCCCGGTAAGATTGCACGGCTCGGGTTCACCGAGAATCTTCGAAGCAATCCATGCTTCCAGCCGAGTCTTGTGCATAGATCAACGCCTTTCTCTTTGCTGCTAATCCTCATTTTCTTGTCGTACCGCTAAGTTCTTTTCGGAAATTGGCTCCTGAATTCCAGTTTGGTTGCGGTTCTAACCGCCTCTGTGGAGAGACCGGCCTTCAGAGCTGGTCAGGTTGTATGCGCAAAACGGCACCACCCTGTTGTCGGGCGCGACAACATGAATGCAGCAGTCCCTCAACCGTTCCAGGTCCACGGTCCACGCGTCCTGGAAGCACATGCCCGAAATGCAGAGCATGTGGGTACGGGCCCTCTCCAGAAGGATATCCCAGTCACCGAGGGAAAACCGGGTCGGTTCCGCGGGGGATTCATTCGTTTTCGGCAATGCCCAATGGTCGGAAACAAAACAGCGGGCCTTGGCTGCCCCTTCATCGGCCCGAGTGGGACCACAACACGGTTCCAACGGCCGAAATCGTGTCAAGGCCTTCAAGTTCCCATCCGGCATGACCACGAAATTGCCGTGGAACGAGCAGCGGGAGTTCTCGCATCCCGGTGGATTGAAGTTTTCAGCCCGTATGCTTCCCGACGTTTGATCCTCCAGGTATCGAATAACTTCCGGCAATGTTATGCGGTCCCCATCTGTGGGATGCTTCGGATATCTTCCGAAATAGCTCACGGGCTGAAAATGAACTCCACGCACCACAGGTGCATGCTCCGCGGCAAAACGAACGATGTCGCCGATAATGCGGGTGTTTACTCCGGGCACCACGGTGGGCACGAGAATGACCCCGAGTTCATTACGCCGGCAATTGTGGAGAGCGTCAAGCTTGGCGCGAAAGAGCCGGCCTCGTCTCACCCGGGAATGAACCTCGTCGTTTATGCCGTCAAACTGGAGAAACACCGACGCCAAACCCGCTTCCTTAAGCCGTTCCACGAACACCGGATCCCGGGCAAGCCGCAGACCGTTGGTGTTCAATTGGATGAATTGAAACCCCATGCTTCGGCCCAACGCCGTGATTTCGGGCAAATCGTCCCGCAGCGTTGGTTCTCCGCCTGAAAGCTGAATGTTGCACGTGTGCCCCAGGCCGAGCAGCGTCTCATACCATGACTTGATAACGGAGAGTTCAGGGTCGGGAGTACTGTGGTTGCGGGAATCGGCAAAACAATATGCACACCCCTGGTCGCAACGTTGGGTCACGTCCAGGAGCCCCGTGCAGGTTTGCTGTCGATGGTCGGGGCAGAGGCCGCAATCGAACGGACATCCCTTGTCGTTGGTGGTGATTGGCGCCGACGGATGCGCGGGAATTTTGGGTCTCACCCAGTCGGTGTATCGGGGAGTCCCCCGCCACACGATGACATTGAATTCACCATGCTCCGGGCATGTCTTCCTCAAGTACACGTCTTGTTCACGGGCTACTCGAAGAGCAGGTATTTTTGAGAGGCATTCCGGGCAAAGGCTCACCGTTTCGGACAGTACTACCTCATTTTCAGTCTGCATTACCTGCCCTCCGACAGATCGAAACCGTTCTCGAGCAGGAGTTCCTTGACCTTCTCGTACGTGCCTGTGACCAGTCCCGGGCAACGCTTCAGCTGATTTGAGGGGTCATCTGCGAGAATTTCCCTGCAATGGATTCCGCCGTAGCAGTGGGAGAATTCTTCGGTAAACCAGTCCACCAGTTCGCTGACCATCAGGTTCAACTTTGGATCCTCTTCTTCTTCGGGGGTTGCTTTTCCGGCATAGAGAGCGAGGAGACAGGCACCTCCCGTCAAGGCTCCGCAGGTGTCGCCGCAAAAGCCGATTCCCCCTGCCAGGCCGGCCATGGCTCGGATAAGATCGGGGTTGGTCTTGCCCTGTGCTTCCAGCCCAAGAGAGAGCAGGACCTGACTGCAGTGATAACCCTGACCTGCCAACTGTAACATACGCAGCAGTTCGTCCATTACCGAGAGCCCTCCCTGGTAGTAACACTGTCGCCCTTCTGCGCGAGGAGCAAGAAATAACCGGGTTGCATCCGTGATATGGATTTCCGGATGTCCCCGGAATTCCCCGATCCTGGGACCGCCTGTTGCCAGAATTCATTCAATGATCCGTAAGTGAGAATCAGTTGCACGGCGAATTCCTTCAAGCGTTCCGAATGATCCTCCCAGAGGAGTATGCTGAAGCCTCGCTCGGTCAACCTTTCGGTAATCTTTTCGCGTGTCGCCGCGCCGTTTAAGCAGCATTTCGTCGGTATGGGGCACGACGACTCCACGAATGTGGGATTTCGCACGTATAGGTCGGTGACGATGAGCGTACCGTCATTCTTGAGAACCCTCCTAAATTCGTCCAAAGCCCGTGAAGGGTCCGTCATGACGGAGAGGCTGCATTCGGCAAGGATACCGTCGGCATACTCGGCCGGAAACGGGAGATTTTCTCCTAAGCCTCTCACTACCGGAATAGCCGGATTCCGGTACCGGCCGCGTTTCAGAAGCACCGAAGAAGCGTCTATGCCGATTCCGCGAAGCTTGTGCCCGGCAATAAGATGTTCCACGGTAATGCCCGTGCCGCATCCCACATCCAGGATTGTCGCCCCTAGAGCGAATCGGCACAGGACCAAGGCCCGTTGCGTCAGTTGAAGCCCTCCGGGGCGGATGCCCGCACCGGCTATTTGGGTGGCTGCTACGTGTTCGTATACCGGGCATGTGTTCTGCCGCATCATCGCTTGCATGCGTTCTTCCTCAGCCACCCCGGCCTTGAAAGACCGGTCTACTCTCATACTGTCCCTCCGGGACGTTAAGGCTTCCAAGCCCCGACAGTGGCGGCCGCCAACACCATAATCCATGAAGGTTCATTTGTCTTCCAGGAGTCTTTCGATTTCGGCCATTTTTCCGACAGCGAGTTCCTCAGGGATGAAGACGACCCCGCATTTTGGGCATCGGGGCAGTGCCACGGGATACTTGCTTCCCATGTATTCCACTTCGACATTCTTAGATTCCAGCGGTATATCGCACTTGGCGCACAACCATTCCGCGGCCTCGTCTTCTTTGACATAATTGCTCACTGCTTCAATTCCTCCCTGATCTTCATCCGATGGCTGTACGCATTGTGCACCGTGAAGCCCTCATCGGAAGGGTAATACTCAACCCAGTACGTGACGTTGGCCACGGTGTGGTGAGCCAAAAAGCGGCCCGACCTGCTACTGACCAGCTTGAATCCGGTTTCTTCGGCCCAGCCGATTACCTTCTGCAGGTCTTCGATCAAGATAAGCCTGTCTTGCATTACATCGCGGACGTCATCGGGAACACTCAATTTCACGGATTCATCCCCTTGTTGCAGTGTCATCTCTTCGTGCCAAAGCTCCTTTAGGAGCGAAGCTTTCAGGTGCTCGCGGTTTCGTCGCCGCTGTGAGTAATCCGGGCCTTTTTGCGCGGCCGTTTCGAGATCGCCGTCGCCGAAGATAACGTCCAGCAAATGCCAAGTAGGTTTCCCCATGGATCTGAATTGATAGCGGCAGATCGCGCAATACGCCAGGTAGAGGTCGGGGCTTTCCGATATTCGGCGTTCGACTACCTTGTCGGCCAGTTCCTTGTTGGCAAAACTCATCAGCCCGCCATACCCGCAACACTCGGTTCGTTCGCGACTGAGCGGCAGTTCATGGATTTCGCAGCCCATGTTGGCCAATATGGTGCGGACGCTGCTCTGTATGCCGGCTTCATGCCTGGAGGTACACGGATCATGCACTACCACCGGCACGGCAGTGCCGGAAGTCGGGGGTAAATCAAGCCCTGCCAGCACTTCCCAGAGCGACTGAATGGGCACATGGGGAAGATTGGCCTTGAATACGGAGTGACAGGTGGAGCAGGCCGTTATCACTTCCGGCCTCCCCATTGCCTGCCACTGGGCTTCGAAGTCGGCCGGAACACCGGCGAATGCCTCTTGCCGCCCGGCCCAGTCCGCGGGAGCGCCGCAGCATCGCAGCATGAGGCCCACTCCTCCGGTAAGCCGTTCCATGAGCAACGAGTACGTTCGAGCCGTATTCTTCGGTGAGGAAGCAGTGAGTTGGCATCCGGGAAAGAAAAGAAAAGTACTGATCTCGGTGCCCGGTTGATGCCGAGTCAGGGCGCATCGTTCACTGTTGCTGTAATCCATGTCCAGGAGCGCGAATTCATGGGCCGACGGAGGCATCTTGCCTTGCTTCACCATGGTCTGCCTCGCCGCCTTGATCACCATGCCCATGTGAAGATTTTCCGGGCAGACTTCTTGGCAAAGACCGCAGATGCTGCATGAATTGATGAGCTTGTTTGCGTGGCGTTGACCCGCGACTATGGAGAGATTGTTGTACACCTGTCTGAGGTATGATTTCGGGTACCCTTTGAATGCGGCAAGATATTCGCAGACCTTTACGCATTCCATACACTCGCATTGAAGACATCGGCCCGCTTCCTCAGCGGCCTCTTCGGCGGAATATCCCAGGCTCGGGTCGGCCGGCACAACCTCGGCCCGAGGCTCTATGCCTTCAATGTTTGTGTAGAGCCTGGTATCGTACCTACCCTCGTTATCCCGGGATGCCGAGAGAGAAACTCTTTGGAGGAACCGGTCAATGGAAATGGCCGCACGCCGTCCGTCGGAAATGGATCGTATGGGCGATGGGTTCTGCTCACCCCGAATCAGGCCGCCGCCGGCAAAGACTCCGGCTTGCTCCGTCTCGAAGGTCACAGGGTCAACGGTGAGCACTCCTTCGGGAGTCAGTGCCGGTCCGGGTGGGGCTGAGCTTGGGTTCCCCGATCCCAGGTACACCGCATCGAAATCATTGAGAACGTCGTCGATGGAGAAATCAAGTCCTGCAGTTTTAAGGAAGCGGAATTCCACATCCAGTTGATGTAGGACCTCGAAGTCCCGGTCAATGATCTCTCGCGGTAATTCGTGCTCCGGATAGTTCCAAACACTGCCGCCGAGCTTGTTCGCGGCTTCGAACACGACGAGTTGCCAACCCTTTTTCGCAAGATCGAACGCGGCTGTCAGGCCGCTCAAGCCTGCACCTATCACTGCGGCCCGCTTGTCTTTCCTCGGAAGAACCGCCGGCTTTTGCCCCGGGCCCGGAGCCCAGGTCAACGCGGCTCTCTCCAGAGAGCGAATCGCAATGGCCGATCCCGCCTCTCGCCGCTTACATATGCCGCGGCACGGTTGGTCACAGATGCGGCTGATGATTCCCGGAAACGGAACGAATCTTCTGAAAATTTTCGTACCTGAGGCAAAATCCCCCGTGCGCATCGCTGCGCACATCCCGCGAACATCCACGTGCACCGGGCACTCGGAAACACACCAGGGAGCGCATTCCTGTATGCACTGATATTCAAGCTCCAGCAGTTCCTTTTTTTCCATAGATTTGCGTATGCCGATTGAGCATTGCTCAAAAAAAGGGAAGATCCGGGGTAAACCCATTTTCCCTCAGAGAGTTTTCGCCCGGACCTTCGCGTTACTCGCTCAGCCAATGAATAGGTCAACCGGGTACCTCGGCCGGCAATTGCCGCAGATTCTATCCGAAATCCGGAGCCTTGGTCGCTTCACGGCAAATCCTCCCGCCCGCATTCACGCCAACTTTCCGCAAGTGGCTAACCATTCAGTGTCCCCCTCTCCCTGCCTTCTCCCTCCGGGGGAGAGGGTTCATATCCCCCCTCCCTTGACGGGAGGGGGTAGGGGGAGGGTGATAACTAGCTGAAATGCTTGGCCCATGCTCCGTTAAGTCAGCACTTATGGGGGTTAGGGGGGATTCCATAGCTCCCAAGCTGCCCTTGTCGGAAAAGCGAGGAACCCGGTTGCTTTGACGCTTACATCAACCCTTCAGCCCGGCCAACACCTTTTCCGGAAGCGCGGGCAGTTCCCTGATCCGAACTCCGGTGGCGTTGTAAATGGCGTTCGCCACCGCGACATGCGGTGAAGTCAACGGCAATTCACCCACGCCTGCAGCGCCGAACGGGCCATGCTCCCGCGGAGTCTCAAAGTAGATGATCTCGATGTTGTCGGGGATGTCCTTGGCGAACGGGAGACCGCAGTCGATAAGACTTGTGTGCTTCTTCAAGTCCTCGAAGTCTTCCGTAAGGGCCAAACCGATGCCCTGGGCTACGCCGCCGTATATCTGGCCGTCGACAACCAGCTTGTTGTTTATTTTGCCGATGTCCGCCAGCACCGTGTATTTCTCGACCTGCGTTTTACCGGTCTTTGTGTCCACGGCGACCTCGGCCATGAACATTCCGTACATGTATACAGCGAACGGACTCCCCTGGCCGTTTTCATCGCACGGGGTGCACATGGACGCGGCCCATTTCCCCGTATATTGTACGGGAATGTTTTCCGCAATCATCTCGTCGTACGTTCTGAACTTACCGTCGCCCTTCTTCATCGCGTCCAGGAGCATCTCACAGGCGTTCTTGATTGCATTACCGCTCATCACCTGCTGTCGGCTTCCGCCCGAAGGCCCGCTGTTGGGAGTGATGGCCGTGTCGTTCATCACGAGCCTGATCTTTTCCGGAGCGATTCCCAGCGGCCGAAGCGCCTCATGACAGGATCCCAGAGCTCCCATGTCCGCACCTTGTCCGTGGTCTTCCCAACTACTCGACAAGGTGACGCCGTCCGGAGTAAGCTCCACCGAGACTTCCGACCCATCGGGTCCGTCAAGACCGCACCCGTAAATGCCTAAAGATACGCCCACGCCCTTCTTCACGTCGGCATTGGATTCCTTCTTGGCCCTTTCCAGGGCTGCTTTGTACTTGGGACGCAGTGTGTCGATCATCTCCGGGAAGTTGAGGACCTCCGGAGTCTGGCCCGAGGGCGTGGTGTCTCCCTTTCGGTACACGTTGATGTACCGAAGTTCGAGAGGATCCTTGCCCATTTTCACCGCGAGTTCATCCATTAAGCTCTCGGAAGCGAAGAAACTCTGGGGAGAGCCATATGCACGGAACGCTGATCCCCAGGCATGGTTGGTACAAACCGTCTGCCCCAGGCCCCGGATGTTGGGAATACCGTAGCCGGCACCGATGAACTGGGCTCCACGAACGGTAAGCAGGTCACCGAACTCGGAGTAGGGGCCGTGATCCACGATCCAATCGCTTTCCATGGCCATAATCTTGCCGTTTTCGTCTGCTCCGTATTTAAGCGTGACGAACCAGGGAGATCGCTTGCCCGTGTATGTGATGTGCTGAAAGTAGTCATATCGCAGGCCTACCGGTTTGCCGGTGGCAAGGGCTGCAGCGCCCACCAGGGCCTCCATCGTGGGGCTGAACTTATACCCGAATGTTCCGCCTGCGGGGTTCTGCACGATTCGCACCTTTTCGGGTGCCAAACCGAGTCCCTCGCAAATCATGGCCGAATGGATATGGATCGCAATACTCTTGGAATGAACGGTCAGGCGTCCCTCATCATCGACATAAGCAAACCCCACATCCGGCTCCATGGTCAAATGGGGTTGCCTCTGGAGATAGTATTTGCCTTCCACCACGTGAGCAGCGGATTCCATGAGAGGTTTCGTGTCTTGACCTTTTGCCAGCTTCTGCTCATAGTACACGTTAGGTGTTCCGGGATGGATCTCAATGGCATCGTCGGCCATTGCCGCGGGTGCATTCATGTATGCGGGAAGTTCCTCAAGCGTCACCTTGACCTTCTCCGCAGCGGCCCGAGCATTGGCCTCAGTATCGGCGCACACGATGGCTATTGCGTCGCCAAACTGGAACACCTTCTCATCGCACAGAATCGGCCGATCCCAGCCGTCACCCTTGTTCGTAGGGAAGGTGATGAGACCGGTGATGCGGTTCTTTCCCTTGACATCCTTGTGCGTGACCACTTTCTCCACACCGGGCATTTTTTCGGCTTCCGCGGTGTCGATGGACAGGATTTTCGCGTGGGACACGGTGGCCTGAACCAAGGCCAGCCGCAGCGTTCCCGGCGGCATTTTGCTGATGAGGTCCGCACCGTAATCGGTGGTTCCCGTAACCTTGGCCACGGCCGAAGGCCTCGGGTAGCTGGTTCCCCAGATTCTGCCGTCCTCGGGAAGTTTGAAGGCCAAATCGGCCATGGTCATCTCCCCGCGAAGGACTTTTGCCGCATCCATGACCGCGTCCACCAGGGGTTTGTACCCCGTGCATCGGCATGCGTTACGGTTCTTCTGGAACCAACCGCGCACCTCGTCTCGCGTGGGACTGGTATTTTCGTCCAGAAGGGCCTTCGAGGAAACGATGAAACCGGGGCTGCAAAAACCGCATTGAGCGCCTCCATGAACGGTCCATGCGAGCTGCAGCGCGTGGAGGTTGTCGGGAGTGCCGACCCCTTCGATTGTCAGGATTTCCGCCCCGTCCTGGACACGTTTCATCTTTGTCATACAGGACTTGATCAGCTTGCCGTTCATGATGACCGAGCAAGCGCCGCACTGTCCCTTGCCGCATCCGATTTTGGTCCCGGTAAGGCCCAGCTGCTCCCGGATAACGTCCGCAAGTGAGGCTTCGGGATCCGCCACCACAATCTTGTTGATTCCGTTAAGATTCACGTTCCTTTTGATCATTCCGGCTTCCTTTCTCATGGTTAAGATTTAACGGTAGCCTTGGTCAGGCCTATCTCTTTGGTCTTCCGTCCCAAGAAGACCAAGGAAATAGACCTGACCCACCTGCCATTGCCTACTGTTTCAGAACCCGGACTCGGGACAACGAGAGCATAGACCCCATGGCCCACGGCACAACGATCCTAAGCCCGGGCGAATCACCACATGAGGTACCGATCTCATTGCCGGCGAGCCTTTTCCCATGGGTAGACTCCTTCTGAGACTCGTCGTTGGTCAAGAACTCTTGTTACTGCATAGACGAGCCTCACGACTCGCTTTGATGTGAAAAATAGCAGGAAAGAAGCGCTGAGGAATAAAATCATGGTAGCCTTGAACTCCAACGGTGTCAACAACTTTTTATGTCTTTCGTGACACATCTGCCCAACAGGACATAATCGAGATGACTTCCGGAAACCGGTCTGTCTACAATCTTAATCGTCTTGCCGCGTTCCCGTCCTATTGTTTTTCTTGACAAGACCCGCTCATTATGTCAAATGAGACACAACCTACAGCTTTTCTCCACAAGCACACTCCCTCATTACTCAATGGAACACATACGGTCGCGTGTCGGTTTTCGTGCCCAGGCTCAGGCGTGAGACCGAGAGGCGAGCGGGCCGAACGGTATAGGCCGGTACACGGACCGGGGTGAGGGAAGTAATTCTCACCCGTGAATTGCCAATCAGAGGCGGAACAGCCTTTTACAGAACATTAACATGGAAGGAATCCGATGATGTATGGATGGACAGGCAAAATACTGAAAGTTGATTTGAGCAGCGGCCGAATCTCCGAGGAACCGACCGAACCCTATATAGACGATTACCTGGGCGGGAGAGGAATTGGCGTGCGCCTCGTCTATGACAACTACGTGCCGGGAACCGACGCGTTTGACCCTGAGAACCCTCTCATCTTCAACATGGGGCCCTTGACGGGGACCTCGATGCCTTCTTCGGGACGGACGGACGTGACCGCGCTTTCACCCATGAGCAACCTCAGAGCCAAATCCAACTTCGGCGGTTATTGGGGCCCTGAGGCCAAGTATTCGGGATTCGACCACATTATCATCACCGGCAAGTCCGACAAGCCTTGTTACCTGTGGATTAAGGATGGAAAGGTCGAAATCCGGAGTGCGGAGCACCTGTGGGGCAAGGATACCTTCGAGACCCAGAAGCTCATTCAGGATGAGTTGGGAGATCCGGAAATCAAGTCGGTGTGCATAGGTCCCGCCGGAGAAAAACTGGTTCGCTTCGCGGCTCTGATAACCGAGGTGGCCGGAGCCGCAGGGAGAACCGGTCTCGGAGCCGTTATGGGGTCCAAGAACCTCAAGGCTGTCGCGGTACGTGGGTCGGGTACGATTGGTGTGGCCAAACCGGAGGAGATGTTGCAGCTGTCTTTGGACATCAACCGGGAAATTCGAGAGCATCCCGCTTGCCAAGAGCTCTCCACCTGGGGTTGTGTTCGTTTTGTCTCGGTCATGTATCAGCTGAGCTTCTTTCCGGTCGGGTACTATGAGGAGGTTCACTGGGAGGATATCATCAACAATTATGGCGGCCCGAAGTACGTAGAGGACCACCAGATCAAGAACATCGGATGCTTTGCCTGCCCGGTACGCTGCAAGAACTTCCTTTCCGTCCCGGAAATCGGCAAAGGCCACACCACGTGTGAGCCGTGGAGCGGTTTCACCGGATCGGTGTGGAATTTGGACATGGACGTATTTTGGAAGGCCATATCCCTCACCAACCGTTTGGGGTTGGACGCTACCGAGACGTCCGCATCCATTGGTCTGCTCATGGAGCTGTACCACGAGGGTATCATTTCCGCCAAGGATACCGATGGAATTGCAATGGAGCGCGGCAGCGAGGAAGCGATACTGAACACGATCATCAAGATAGCCAATCGCGAGGGGTACGGCGATATCCTTGCCGAAGGCCAGCAGGCCGCGGCCGAGAGCTTCGGGCCTGCGGCGGTGCAGAAGGTCGACCTGGTGAAAGGGCTTGCGCCCCACCCGTACGAATTCAGGGCGTATCACGCTTCCGCGCTCATGCAGGCGGTAGGCCATCGCGGCGATCCCCTCCCGTTGCGAGGAAGCCTCATCGAATTCGAATGGCACAATGCCCCGGACTGGTTCCAACAGGTGGCAACAGCTCAGTTCGGGAGCGAAGAAGCGGCAATTCCGTCGTCGTATCGAGGTAAGGCGTTGTCCACCATAGTTTCGGAACATGACCAACGGATCGCGGACAGCCTCGGGGTATGTACCTATCCCTACACGTTGTTCATCTTCCACGATGCAACTCGGGCGTGGCAATTCTTCCAACTGGTGACGGGCAAGGATTGGGATATGGACCGTGCTATGCAGATTTCCGAACGGATACGTAACCTGGAACGCATGTTTGACGTACGGCAGGGTCTCACTCGGGCCGACGACTCCCTGCCCAAGAAATTCTTCGAGGAACCCCTGGCCAAAGGAAAGTATGAAGGAGCCGTGCTGGACAGGGATCAGTTCGAGCACATGAAAGACGAATATTACGAACTGCGGGGATGGGACAAAGAGACCGGCATCCCGACGAAAGAGAAGCTCGCGGAACTCGGATTGGGGGACGTATTGTAAGACTTGTACCGGCCGGCGCAAATAATGTGACCTATCGAGGAGGCAAATATCCACCTTTCTTGTGGGATGTGGCGACCTAAGGGAACCGTCCCGCATATCCTCGGGATTCGTTTGCTCGCCACATCCCAGTCTAGGAGGTCACCGGACTTGTGAATCAGACCACTAGATCTCCTTGAATTCAAGCCGGAGTTGCGTCCCTTTGTCTCGAAAAATCTCCATGCTGCCTTCGAGCTTGATTAAGAAAGCATCCACCAATTTCATGCCCAACGATGTCGCATTGGCCAAGGCAAAGTCTTCCGGCATCCCGACTCCATTGTCGCTGACCACAAGTTCGAAGCGGTCGTCGGGAATCGACCGGAGCGATATTCTGATCTCACCCTCTCTGCCGTCCGGGAACGCGTGTTTCAGACAGTTGGAAACCAATTCCGTCAGGATGAACCCCACCGGGATGGCCGTATCAAGTCCGAAAGAAATGTCATGGATCTCCTTGCTGAGATGGATAGAACTCTCAGGGCCCGCGGAGCCAACCAAATGATCAATCAATCCGTCGACATAGTCATCCAAGTCAAGGTTTGCAAGGCTCTCCGATTGGTAGAGTCTTTCATGGGCCAGGGCCATGGACATGACTCTCTCCGCCAAATCCTCGAACAAGCTGCTATGTGTTTCATCGGCATGCTCTGCGTGCAGTGTGAGAAGGCTGCACACAAGGGCGAGGTTGTTCTTGACCCTGTGGTGGATTTCCCTCAGGAGGACTTCCTTTTCCCTTAGAGATGCTTTGACTTGCTCCTCAGCCTTCTTACGTTCGGTGACGTCTTGCACTATTCCCAGCGAGCGGATGATCTTTCCCGCCATGTCTCTCATGTGTTCGCACTTCTCATGAACATGCCGGATCTCTCCAGTCCTTCTTCTTACAACCCGGTGCTCGATCTCATAATGATCTCTTCCCTCCCGCACTGATTTCGAATACGCTGCATCCACGACGGCACGATCATCAGGATGAACTGCATCGAGAAAACCTTCATGGGTGGCGGCAGATTCCTGAGGGTTCAGCCCGAAGATTCGGTACAGCTCGTCCGACCAGACGAGCCGGTCGGCAGTAAGATCGAGTTCCCAGAAGCCGACGTGGGCCATCTCTTGTGCTCTTTTCAGCCGATGTTCCCTGTCCCTAAGGGCCTCTTCAGTTCTCTCCCGTTTAGCGATCTCCCACTCAAGTAGGGTGTTTTGCTCCTGAAGCCTTTTCTGCAGGTTTCGGAGGCTCAGGTGAGTCTGTACGCGGGCTAAGACTTCTTCCCCTTGAAAGGGCTTGGTGATATAGTCCACCGCGCCGACGGCAAAGGCTCTCACTTTCTCCATTGCTTCATCGAGGACGGTGAGGAAAATAATCGGAATGTCGCGAGTTCGGTCATCATCTTTGAGAGCCCGGCAGACCTGGTACCCGTCCATATCGGGCATTCTGATGTCCAGGAGAATCAGATCGGGCGGCACGGAATGAGCCGCCCTCAGCGCTATTTCACCACTGGGTGCCGGACGCACGTTATATCCATACTCGCTGAGCATCGAAACCAAAACGTCAAGGTTCTCCATCGTGTCATCGACCACCAGAATGTCCGCCACTGTCTCTTGGTCTTTCATACTTGCTGCTCCAACTGCTCCGTAAGAGTTACTATCTTGTCGAAGCGGTAGTGCTTGAGCAATTGCGTGAGTGTATTCGCCAACGCTTCATCCCGTGCGCGGATTTCTTCTACCAGAGCGGACGTTTTTCTGAGGTCCGCTGCAGCGGCCAAATGATTCAATCGGCTGAGCCATTCGGCGGACAAGGCTCCCAGATGATCTCGAACCCTTTCGTCATCAAGTTCCTGCGTTTCCTCCCTCACTTCGCCGGCGGGTTCCGCGTAGCTGAACCGGACTCCAAGATGCCGTTCCAGTTTCTCGAAGAGTTCGCTCGAACGGATGGGTTTCCGGAGAAAATCATCGCACCCCGCGGCCATGACCGAATCTTTTTCGTGTTCAAAGACGCTCGCGGTGGTCGCAATGATCTTTATCTCTTGACCTTTTTCACCGACTTTGATCCGACGAGTAGCCTCAAACCCGTCCATCACCGGCATACGCATGTCCATGAAGACAAGGTTTGGGCACCATTCTTCGGTGATTGCAATGGCTTCCTGCCCGTTGACGGCTTCCCGGACCGGGAATCCCAACCGTTGTAGCGACCCGATCAGGAACGTACGGTTCTCCGGATTGTCTTCCACCACAAGAACGCGGTACTCGGATTGGCCGGGAGCAAGCCCGATAGGGTATTGAAAACGGTCCGCAGACGAGAGGTCTTCTCTTGCTGCCGGTTCAATCCCAACATGAAAGAAGAAGACCGAGCCCTTGCCTACTTCACTGGTGACGCCGATCTCCCCTCCCATCAACTGCACATGCCGGCGGCTGATCGGTAACCCCAACCCTGTGCCTTCCCGGGAATTCCGTCCGCTCTCCGTCTGGACAAAAGGACTAAAAACGTATTCCATTTCAGATGCGGCAATGCCCGGTCCGGTATCCTCAACCTCAAAACGCAGCAAGCCGTTCGGCCTTCCGTTCTCCGGAGGAGCTTCATAACCGACAGTCAAGACAACACGTCCACTTTGGGTGAACTTGATGGCGTTGCCCAAAAGGTTGACCAGTACCTGGCTCAGTTTGCCCCTGTCTGTTTTAACATATTGGGGCACATTTGCGTCACGTTTGATCTGCAGGGACAGGTTCTTTGCATCCGCTTGCAACCTCACCATTGAGTCGATGCCGTCAAGTGTCCCATAAAGATCAAACGGAGCCGCATCAAGTTTAACCTGTCCCGCCTCGATTCTGGACATGGTAAGCACATCGTTGATCAGACCCAACAAGTGCTCGCCGCTGCGGGCAATCACGTCCAGATTTCCGCGCTGGGCGGAGGTTGTGTCGGGATCGCCTCCCATCAGTTGCGCAAAGCCGAGAACCGCGTTCAAAGGAGTGCGGAGTTCATGGCTCATGTTCGCCAGGAAGGTGCTCTTTGCCCGATTGGCGACCTCGGCCGCTTCTTTTGCTTGTGCCAATTCGTCGGTTCGTTCCTCGACCCGCTTCTCCAAGGTAATGCTCTGTTCACGGGCTAGTCTTTCCTTCTCTTGCGATGCCTTCAGAACCTCAGCCTGCGCTTCTTCCTTTTCCTCCCTGAGAATGTTGACACGATCGGCCAAGGCGAACGACAGGAGCAGGACAAACAACACTGCCCCAATTCGGTGACATTCTTCGGTCAATGGTGTGCTTGGAATGACGCTGAATCTTACCAGCGACAAGACGGTTACTCCGATCACAAAGATCAGCATCGCCAGGACGAAATAGCGGGTCGCTCGATACTTTCGTCGCCATGCAACAACCCCCAATATCAACGCAACCGCGCTGGCAACTATCCCCAGTCCGACCAGTGCCTCCACCATGAAGCCATAACCGGCAAACGGTATTTGAACCGTCAGTAATCCACATAGGACGAGCAACACGTTGATGAGCCTATGCAGGGCGGGAAATCGACGCCTCGTTTCAAGAAAAGTGGTCGTGAACTTGAGGCCTGAAGCAATTATCATTGCAATAGAAAACAACTCGACGAATCGGCCGGTTGACACCGAGTCGGGCCACAGATACTGATTGGCCAATCCGTCGAACGACGATCGAAAGAGCAAGAAAGACGTGATGCATACAACGTAGTAGAAATAGCTGATTTCGCGCAATGAGAACAGGAGAAAGAGATTGTAGCAGATCATGATCAGGAGAATACCGTAGAAAATACCCCATCTTAGCGATGCAGTCCTGCTTGCTTGGGCAAAGCCCTCGAGAGACCATAGAGTGAGCGGCAAAGTCATATCCGATCCGCTCACACAACGGAGGTAAATTGTCTTCTCGCTTGCAGTGGTGAGGGGCACTTCGAAAACGAAAGTTGGATACGGTACGTCTCTGGTGTTAAATGGCAAGAGGGTCCCTGTTCTCTTTACGTCAAAACCCGGACTGTGGGACCGAGGCAAATAGAGATCCAAGTGCTGTATGCTCGCGTAACTTACCTCCAATAGCCACTTCGTTGTCGGGTCGGCCTCATTCCTGACCCGAAAACGGACCCAGTAGGCCGATGCAGTGTAGCCGAAAAGGGGGACCGGCACTGAATTGGGCAGAAATCTCCCATCAAATTCCGGAGATGCAACCTCCTCAATAGTCAATTTCGCGGTAGGGTCTTCCAGGATTTCCAGGTACAAGCCCAGCGGGTATTCGCCCTGCTTGTCGGTAAGAATGACGGGCTTTGAGGGTGAAGTTGCAGCGTCACCGTGGGCTTGGCCATGTGTCGAGGCCAGGACGGTTAACATGATGATGAACACCGAAATCCGGTACCTTGCCCTCATCGGTTCATGCTTGTCGATAATCAATTGCTTGTCTCCCCAATGTTGGGAGCCTTGGAGCGCTTACGGTTCGGCCGACCGCCTTCCCTATCCCCCGACTGCAATTGGCTCGTCCCGTGCAATGAGCGCACAGCCGGTATTCGACGATTTGGGCCGGATTCATCCGGCCGAGCGCTCCAACCCGCCGGAACTGCCACCGGTATCCCGTGAGTCTTTGACCATACCTGACCCGCCTTCCCACTGTCAACGCCGATACCGGGCCAATATCCGCCGCCTCATTTCGGAACGGGTCTTCTCGAAAACATATGTTCTGTCTTATGTGTAACATGTGCCGATCACAACTGAATCGGCAATTTTTTCGCAGGATAACCGGTAGGTTTTTATGAGAGTGGTGAAGCCCTTTCTCACAAACGGCGCGTAGAGATTGCCGTGCTTCGCTCGCAATAACAACTTCGACGATGTCTTTGCGAGGAGTGAAATCCCGCGTCCCGCGGGAAAGCAATCTCAGCGAAAAGATGACCCTGCGTCACGCAGGGTAGGGGCGGGCAGCAAGAGAGTGTCTCAAAATTGGCAGATCGAAGTGAATCGTGCCACGATGAAGTGGATTCCAGAGGAAATCCCCCCTAACCCCCCTTTATTAAAGGGGGGCAGGGGGGATTTGCAGCACTATGCCATACAATCGTGCCACAATCTTCCATGAGCCGCGAGTTTTGAGACAGTTTCGGGTCGCCCGCTCCACATTGGAGAGTAGGCGTCGGTGTCCCGCGGGACGCGGGATAGCCCGGCCTCCGTGCCCGGAAACCTCTCGTTCCAAGTTATCACGATTGGAGCGAGGGGATAGTGCTTGACCGAACTATGAACTAGGGCACTCAGGTCACCCTCATTGTCCCTTCCCCATGGCCTCCAGGACCCGCTGCGGCGTTGCCGGGAGATGCCGGATCCGTTCCCCGCCCGTGGCGTCCTGAATCGCGGTCACAATCGCCGCGGGGGTGGGGAGCAGTACGAATTCTCCGATACCCACGGCACCCAATGTTCCCCTTTTTCTGGGTGTCTGGAGTAAGATTATCTCCATATCAAACGAGGTCTTCATGGTGGGGAATTTGGAGGTCGCCCAGTCTTTGGTCTCTCCATGCACGTAGTGCTCACGCAGTGCCATCCCTGCGCCCATGTCGAGACCGCCTTCGATTTGCCCCTCGACGATCATTGGATTGAGCACGGTTCCGGGATCGACCGCAGCGGTAATCTTGAGGACACGCACTTCACCCGTCTCCACGTCGACCTCCACCTCGGCCATTTGCACGCCGTGCACGCGGGCTTCGAAGGGGACTCCCTGACCGGTCTCCGGGTCCAGGGGCGTGGCATCTGCGTCCTTAGTTCCAAGATACTTGGTCGGTTTCCCTGCCGCTACCAGATCCTCGTAGGTCCTTGCGCCGGCTTCGGTCATAGCCCGTTGCAGGGCCTCGACAGCTTTCAGCAACGCGCCGCCGCTCATGAAGGTCACGCGGCTGCCTGAGGCCGTTCCCGCATCGGGAGTACCTTCGGTATCACGACACACAAGGGTGATCTTTTCGGGGGCAATACCCATTAGGTGGGACGCTATCTGGGTGAGCATGGCATCGTTTCCTTCACCCGGATCCGCTACCGATCCATAGATGGTAAGCCCGCCGTCAGGCATGAGTTCCACCGCCACGTGGGAACGGTCGGGACCTCCTCGGCCGATCCCGAAGCTGCCGCCTGCAATCCCCACTCCTCTCCGAAATCGCCCTTGTCTTGCCTGCGAGGCTTCCTTGCAGGCCGTGTCATAGCGTTCCCGCATGGCCTCGAGACATTCGGGATACGGCCATTCTTCCACCACCTGACCGGTGGATATGGTTCCTCCCGGCCTGACCGAGTTAAGAAGTCGAAATTCCAGGGGGTTCATTCCAAGTTTGGTCGCCATGAGCTCCATTGCGGACTCGAGAGCGAAGTTGACCTGTGGGGGACCTGCCCCGCGCGCGGCACCTCCCCATGCATTGTTCGTGTACACGAGGCTGCCCAGTGCCTTCACATGAGGGATATTGTACGAACCGCTCAACATGAACAGGGCCCGCTTGATAATCGACTCGCCGGCGGATTTGTACGCTCCGTTTTCCACGGTGAAGTCGATCGAATAGCCGGTGAGTCGGCCGGCGCGGTCGGCTCCCAACTTCAGCTTCATGAAGAATGGATGGCGTTTTGTGGTTATCCACATGGACTCGGTGAGGCTGCAGACATACCGCACCGGTCGCTTCACATGGAGCGCAGCGGCCGCTGCCAGTCCCTCGGCGGTTATGTCCATCTTGAGGCCGAATTGGCCGCCGATGTATGCCTCCTCGTAGCGCATGTTTTCCCAACCGAGGGCATCTTGGAGGACCTTGAGGTGATAATGAATGTAGATGCTTCGCCCCACGACGACGAGCTTGGGCTCTTCACAATCATCTTCCGATTCCAGATAGGCAATTGAGGCTTCCGGTTCCAGTGGGGACTGGTGAATGAGTTGCGTCGAGAATTCCGTCTCCACTACTTCATGGGAGCCGGCCAGTGCGGCTTGGGCGTCGCCTTTGATCTGCGGATGGGTAAAGCACAGATTCGGCGATGATTCGTGGACCCGAGGACTCCCTTCGGACAAAGCTTCGTCAACGGTTGATACTGCCGGTAAGGGTTCGTATTGGACCACCACGGCCTCTACGCCTCCAAGGGCTTGCTCACGCGTCTCGGCAACCACGGCCGCGACTGCATCCCCCATCACGTGAACCATGTCCTCGCAGAGGAGAGGCTGATCGGGGCGAAAACGGTTGGTGCCGCGTATGTCCTTGGCAGTGATCACCGCGACGACTCCGGGAAGTTGTTCTGCCTTGGAAGTGTCGATTGATATGATCTTCGCGCGTGCGTGCGGCGAACGCACGGCCGCGAGTTCGAGCATCCCGTCCATACGGATGTCGGCCGAGTACAGTGCCTTGCCTGTAGCCATGAGCATGGCGGTAGGCCGCGGCAAGGATACTCCTATGGTCCCCATGGCCGGATCGGGCCGGACCTGATCGGGGGAGGCCTCGCCGCGGACAAACTTGCCGGCAAGTTTCACCGCGTCGATAATCTTTGCATACCCTGTGCAACGGCAGAGATTACGGGCCAAAGCCTTCTTGATCGCATCCGTGTCCGGATCGGGGTTGTCATCCAGCAAAACCTTCGTTGCCATGATCATCCCGGGAGTGCAGAATCCGCACTGGACGGCGCCGGCCAATGCAAACGCCTCCTGGATGAGATGCGGGTTGTCCGGGGTGCCCATCCCTTCGACGGTTATGACATCCGCACCGGAGAGTTTCGCTACCCGAGTGAGACACGAGCGAACCGCTTTCTTGTTGACAATCACCGTGCAGGCACCGCACTGACCCTTGCGGTCGCAGGACTGCTTTGTTCCGGTCAACCCCTTCTCTTGTCTCAGATAGTCGAGCAGAACCAGTGCATCATCCGCCACGCATACTTCGGGACTCCCGTTTAGGGTGAAGCTCACCTCTTTCATCAGTCTAAACTCCGTTCATTACTCTCCTTCGACTGTTTGTCGTCCTTCCGGCCGAGAGAGTTCTCCGTTGGGGTTTTCGAGTTTCACTGCGCAGACTTTGTAATCCGGAGTCTTTGAAACCGGATCCAACGATGTGCCGAGAAGCACATTCGAGTTGGCCTCTGCAAAATGAAAATCCATGAAGATCGCTTTCTCGGGAACAATATCACCTGGACGAACAAATGTCTCCACCTCTCCGCGCCGCGAGATGACTTTGACCGGGTCTCCCTCCCGCAGGCCCAGTTTGGCTGCGTCCACACGGTTGATTTGGGCTATGGGTTTGGGGAACTCCTTGTGCAGCGACGGGCATCTCCCGGTCATCGTGCGCGTGTGGTAGTGAGCGTATCGGCGTCCCGTGGTCAGCACGAACGGATACTCATCATCCGGCAGTTCTTCCGACGGACGATAATCTATGGCATTGAAGAGGCCGAGGCCGCGGGTGAACCGCCCGCCGTGAAGGAACCCAGTCCCCTCGTGGTCGGGCGAAGGGCACGGCCACTGCAAATCCCGGGAGTCGGTTCGCTCATGGCTTATTCCGCCATAGCTCGGCGTTAGAGACGCCATTTCGGCAAAGACTTGTTCAGCGGACGAATAATCCATGGACAGCCCCAGGCGCTTGCCTATCTCGGACAGTATTACCCAATCCGGCTTCGCTTCCCCGGGAGGTTCAACCGCTTTTCGCACGCGTTGCACTTTTCGCTCGGTGTTGGTGAACGTTCCTTCCTTTTCGGCCCAGCAGGCTGCAGGGAGTACGACGTCGGCCATTTGCGCGGTCTCGGTGAGAAAGATGTCTTCTACCACGAGAAATTCCGCTGCATCGAGAGCCTTGGCGACGTGATGAGTGTTCGGGTCGCTCATTAGGGAGTTCTCCCCAACAATGAACAAGCCTTTCATACTACCGTCGATGAGCTTGTCCATCATGTCGGGGATAGTCTGACCGACATCGGGGGACAATGTGGCGCCCCACGCTTTTTCAAATTTCTCCCTGACGGCCGGGTCGGTTACGACCTGGTAGCCGGGATAGACGTTGGGCAAGGCCCCCATGTCGCAGGCTCCCTGAACGTTGTTCTGTCCACGAAGCGGATTGACCCCGCTCGATGCCTTTCCGATATGTCCCGTCAGCATTGCCAGGTTGGCCAGAGACTTTACATTGTCCACACCGTGAGAATGCTCGGTGATGCCTAGAGTGTACATGATCGTAGAAGGCTCGGACGTTGCGTAAAGCCGAGCTATTTCCCGAATCACATCGGGAGGAACGCCGCTGATCTCCGATGCCTTCTCCAGGGGGTAATCCTGGAGCTTTTCCTTTAGGGTCTCGAAGCCTTCGGTACGTTCCGCGATGAACTCGGCGTTGTGCCAATCGTTGGCAATAATCTCGTGCATTATACCGTTGATGAGAGCCACATCCGTGCCGAAGTTCAATCTCACATGGATGTCGGCCATGAGGGAGAGCTGGATTCTTCTCGGATCGACCACGATCAGTTTTGCACCCTTGGCTTTTGCTCGAAAGACCCTGTGAGATATGAGCGGATGAGCTTCGGTTGTGTTGGACCCGATCAGAAAGATGCACGCCGCATCTTCGATTTCAGGGATCGAATTCGTCATTGCTCCGCTTCCGAAAGAGGCGGCAAGACCTGCCACCGTG
The DNA here is from genome assembly GCA_963675835.2 of Desulfomonilaceae bacterium. GTDB lineage: Bacteria > Desulfobacterota > Desulfomonilia > Desulfomonilales > Desulfomonilaceae > JAVHLK01. Next base: position 819,063 of record CAXXIU010000021.1, on the reverse strand, counting down.
GGAGCGTGTCAGAGACGGGCGCAGTGATCGACATTATTCGTGCCGAATCCTGCGCGGCAGAGCTTTTGGACCAGATAGTTCTCCTCATTGCACGTCCTGGCGGAACTGAAGAAGCCAAGGGTGTGTCCGCCATGCTTTTCCTTGATTTCAGAAAGGCCTGTAACCACCTTTTCCAGGGCCTCCTCCCACGAGGCCTCCCGGAGCTCCCCGTCTTTCCGCACGAGCGGTTTCGTGAGGCGATCCGGGCTATGCACGAACTGGTGAGCATTCCAGCCCTTGATACAGAGTTTTCCGTAATTCATGCGAGCAGTCTTGAGAGGGAGCGTTCCCTTCAATTTTCCGTCGCAAACTTCGAGCAACATTTGGCAACCACAGCCGCAGTATGGGCAGGTGGTTCTCACAAACCGGTAGTCCATCAAGGATCTCCTTCGTGCGCTATGACATCGGTGATGCCTTTACACCTTGCATGCGCCGGTTCTCCCGGCCGAACTATCTCAATACGTCGTGGGCCGACGGCCGGATTCCGGATCGAGGTCGCAGATAAAGAGTCATCGGCAGCTTATGTCAGTTTTGACATAAGCGATCTCGGAGTGTCAAGCAAAGAGTGTTCCGATCGGCGCGAACAGGCACGGTCCGTCAAGTTGTTTGGCGAACTTCGAGCCTCCCGAGTCTACATCAACCATTTGACGGACTCAGTGGGAAGGATTGCCGAACTCGTGATAGGGTGACGAAGTTAGCAGTTAACTTGATGGTATATGGGGAAATCAACGGCAAGATAGAATCTATGTCTCAATCGCCTTGGACACTGTCTCTTGGCTTCAAGCAGATTGCCGTGAGAATAGGGACGTCTTTGGGAAACCGTTTTGCGAGCACGGGTTAGTAAACGCGTTTGACTACTTTATACCTTCTTGCGGCCAACTCTCGACCTGGTCCCTGCCTTCCCTCTTGGCGCGATAGAGCATTTCGTCGGCGGTCTTGAAAAGCTCCGTTGCGGAGAAGTCCTCACTCGGCCTAACCGAGGCCGTTCCGATGCTGACGGTAACGTGATCTGATATGGGGGAACCGGAATGCTTCAGGTCGATGCAGGCAACCTGATCACGCAGTTTTTGCGCGGATGCCATTGCGCCGCCCGGCCCCGTGCCCGGAAGGACGACCACAAACTCCTCCCCTCCATAGCGTGCCACGAAATCACCCGCCCTGGAAAACGAACTTTTCAGAGCTTGTGCAACCTGCCTCAAGCATTCGTCTCCCGCCGCGTGTCCGTAATGATCGTTGAAAAGCTTGAAGAAATCGATGTCAATGATCATTACGGTCAGCCAGAGATCATCCCTGAGGGCCCGTTTCCACTCCTGATCGAGGACCTCATCGAAACGCCGGCGGTTGTGTATGGATGTAAGACCATCGAGAAAGGCAAGATCTTCCAGGAGATCGCCGCGGCGTTTGAGTTCCAAGTGGTTCTTGACCCTCGCCTTAACGATGGGTAGGCTGAAGGGTTTCGTTATGTAATCGACGGCCCCCAAATCCAAACCTCGAAACTCGTTTTCCTCATGGGTCTTTCCCGTAACGAAGATAACCGGAATGTTGCGTGTGAGGTCGTCTTCCTTAAGCCTCTTGCACACCTCGTACCCGTCCATTCCGGGCATCATAACGTCAAGGAGGATTATATCGGGAGGATCCGAGCGGACTATCTTGAGAGCATCGGCTCCGTTGGTGGCGATGCTCAACCGGTAGTCGACGGCCAATGCCTGCCCTAGGACTCTGATGTTTGCGGGCGTATCGTCCACGATCAGTATCTTTTGCTTTTCGGGCATCTCTCTTTTCCTGCCGTTGTGGACAAGGAGACGTTCAGGGTCGAAGCCAGCTTTTCGAGCTCATCATAAGCAGCCTTGAAATCGAATCTTTGCACACATGTCTCAAGTACCGGCAGTTCCCCGTCGCACCCCCCTTCTCTTAACCCGTTCTTGAGCGACTCCAGACAGTCGATTGCCCTGAAGTCATTCCCACGAAGAAACTCGGCCAGCCTGAGCAAAATGGGTTCAATACTCGTTAACTGGAAATCCGATCCGGACTCGGCTTGACCGGATCTTGGCACGGAAGCCGCCGTAGTATTCTCTGCCATGCATGCAATCGATCCCAAGACACGTTCCAGGGCGTTTCCAAATGTGGCCAAGCCCTGACGAAATCCGTCCTCCTTCCCAAGTTTGATGGCGACTTCGAGTTCTCCGGACGATACGTGGAGGCCGTTCGCACCGATAGTGCCGGCCACGCCTTTTATCGTGTGAGCCAGCCGCCGGGTCACATCCATATCTCCTTTGTTCCATGCGTCCTCGATCTCCTCCGCAGTGTTCTGAAAATCGCGGCGGAAATCCATCAACAGCCTCTTGAACAGTCGTTTGTTGCCTCCCAGCCTTCTCAAGGCCGAGTCGATGTTGATTCCCTCCAATATTTCGGGAAGATCTTCCGCTTCGCATGACTCGGGCGGTTCTTGCCGGACCTTCTTGGGAGCAGGCGGCCTCCGCGAAGGTTTTACCCATTTTGCCAGAGTGGTCAGGAGTTCCTCGATGTCTATGGGTTTTGTTACGTGGTCGTTCATGCCTTCTTCCAGGCACTTCTCGCGGTCTCCCGTCAGGGCGTGGGCCGTCATGGCGACTATGGGCAAGCCCTTATTCCGTGGGTCCGATCGTATGTTTCCGGTAGCCTCGTACCCATCCATCTCCGGCATTTGAACGTCCATGAGCACTGCGTCAAAGTCTGACTCCGAGACCGCGTTGACTGCCTCGATGCCGTTGGCCGCCATCTCGACAATGATCCCGACGGTCTCAAGTATCTCCCGGGCAACCTGTTGGTTGATCTCGTTGTCTTCGGCGACCAGGATCCGAGCCCCTCTGATCTTTTCGACCGCCTCCGCTTCTCTCTCTGAAACGCCTCCTGCCGGCCACTCGGTCACTGGTTGCTTCCCGAATACTTCCAGGATGGTGTCAAAGAGCAACGACTGGTCCACGGGTTTCACCAAGAAACCGTCCAGCCCTGCTTCCCGGGCCTGATTCATCACCTCCTCACAGCCGTAGGCCGTAACCATTATTATCTTGGGTATGTGAACCCTCAAGCCGGGATCCCGGTCGATCTTCTTCGCGGTTTCGATGCCGTTCATGCCGGGCATGTTCCAGTCCATGAGCACTAAATCGTAGGGTTCGTGGTCCATGGCCTCAACCAGTGCCTTTACCGCAGCTTCACCGGAAGCCGCCGCAACGGCTTCAACGGAAGCCGAACCGAGAATTTCAAGAAGGATTTGCCGAGCCGTCTCGTTGTCGTCCACCACGAGGACTTTGAGGTCCTGCAGTTCCCTGGGGACAATCTCCTCCACTGCCTTGTCCCAAAATTCGAACTCAATGGCAAAAAAGAATACGCTGCCCTTTCCCGGCTCGCTTTCTACGTGTATTGTGCCTCCCATCATTTTCACCAGCCGCTTGCAGATGGTCAAACCCAGACCCGAACCGCCGTATTTGCGGGTGGTGGAACCGTCGGCTTGGGAAAAAGAGTCAAACAGCCCGGGTATCTTGCCCGCGTCAATTCCGATTCCCGAGTCTTTCACCGAAAAATGTACCACGGCCCGTCGAGAAACCTTTTGAACCAACGAAGCCCTTACTACGATCTCGCCTTGATGGGTGAACTTTATTGCATTGTTGGCCAAGTTGGTTAGGACTTGAGCCAAGCGCAGGGGATCGCCCTTCAGCCCGCACGGCACATTCGGCGCCACAAAAGTGAGAAACTCAAGCCCTTTCATGGCCGCCGCCCCTCCAAGCAAATTGGTGAGATCCCGCATGATGTCCCGCAGATCGAACTCCACGAACTCAAGGTCCAACTTACCCGCCTCCATCTTCGAAAAATCCAGGATGTCGTTGATTATCCCAAGCAACGATCTGGAGGCGGTTCGGATCTTGGTGAGGTAATCCTGCAACTTCGGCAACGGGCCCGATCTGAGCGCCAGATCCGTAAGGCCGATCACCGCATTCAACGGAGTCCTGATTTCATGACTCATGTTGGCGACGAAGTCACTTTTGGCCTTGCTTGCCGCTTCCGCTTGGGCACGAAGTTCTCCCGCCGTTTCCAGGGCTTTTTCCAACTCCTTTTCCGCAGTCTTGCGTTCGGAGATATCGCGGATGACGATCAGTTGTCCCGCAGGAGCACCCAGATGGTCATGGTAACGTGATGCGCTGACACTCACTTCCACGAGTCGCCCATCCTTGGTATATCTTCTGGTCTCAAGTCCGCCCACAGGGGTTCCGTCGGCAAGGAGGGCCCGAACATTCGCCAACGTGATTTCCCGTTCGGAATCGGGAAGGAAATCCAACCTCCGCCCCGCCACCTCCTCCAAAGTCCATCCAAAAATGCGGGTGAACGATGGATTCACGTATTGGACCAGTCCTTCCATGTCGTAGAGAATCACCGCATCCGGGGACGAATTCAGCAGGGAACGGTAAAGCTCTTCTCGTCTCTTGGATTCCTCATAGAGTTCCCTTAGCCGTTCTTCGCTTGTCTTGAGGGCTTCTTCCACTCGTTTTTGGTCGGTACTATCCCTGATGATGACCAGCAGTGCCGTGGGATTGCCCCCGCGGTCCAGGCAGCGAGAGGCGCTGATGTTTACATCCAAAATGTCGCCTCCCTTGGTCAATCGTTTTGTCTGATAGTTCCCGACTGCGGCTCCGTCTTCCATGATATTGCGAATCACGGCCATGGTGGATTGCCGTTCCAAATCCGGGACAAAGTCCACCTTCTTTCCTTCGATCTCTTCGAAGGTCCATCCAAAGATGCGGGAGAAGGAAGGGTTCACGTACTGAACCCGCCCTTGGGTATCATAGATCACTATGGCATCGGCGGAGGAATTCAGAAGGGAGCGGTATAATTCTTCTCCCAAGCGAGGAAGGGGCTGGTCTTTCATGTTGATCCGGTTCATGGTACGGTTGGTTTACTACCGACCCATTACTCTCCAGGCACCAGGATGGTTCAGCGCCGATCGTCGGGGCCGGAAGAAAAACGTCAAGAGAGTAAGGCGCTGCAGAGGTTCTTGATAACCGTCTTCCGGTACTTTCACGCCCCCTCCCTTAGTATCGCAAAGTATCCTACCCGACTCTGAAACACAATATCAGAGAAAGCGAATGGGCAAGTATTCAGTTGCACGGAGGAGAGGGGGGCGAGCCGCGTCATTCGTTTGCCGGGCAAGCATTCAGTCTCGAGCGGGCAAGCAGGATCTTTTCGAGGAGATTATCAGCGACGGCGTCCCTTAAGCCGCGCGTAACCGAATGCTTACCCGGCAAATTACCCAAAAAACTCTTGCAGGCTCCCTCTCTTTAAGTTAATCTGGGCATAGCCCATTATGTCATTATAGACATAATTACTGCCGGACACACAGCAGTCGGCCCTAACCATTTGACGCAGGGTTCCTGGAAAACCAGTGGGGCGCAGCCGAGTTTCTTAACGGGTCTGCGCCTGTTGCGTGTAGTTCAAGAACCGATTTCCATCTCGTTAACTTAACCAACATCGTGAGAAAGGAGGACGATTTCATGGGTGTAACCCGCCGGGAATTTCTGGTGATTTCCGGTTTGGCCGGGGCTGGTGTCGCACTGTCTTCGCTCGGTCTGGACATGGGTCCTGCAAAGGCCTATGCAGACCAGCTAAAAATCGACAAGATGAAGACGGCAAAAAACACCACGTCGATCTGCCCGTACTGCTCCGTAGGTTGCGGGTTGATCGTAAGCACCGATCCCAAAACCGGTAAGGTCATCAACATCGAGGGCGATTCGGATCATCCGATCAACGAAGGTACCCTCTGCTCGAAAGGCTCTTCCGTGTTCCAGACCACGGCGAACAATCCCAATCGCCTTACGAAGGTACTCTATCGAGGCCCGTATAGTGACAAATGGGAAGAGAAGTCATGGGACTGGGCAATCACCGAGATCGCTAAGAAGGCCAAGGCAACGCGAGAAGCTACGTTCGTTGCCAAGAACGCAAAGGGTCAGGTTGTCAACAGGACCGAGGGCATAGCCCATATCGGGAGTTCCAACATTGACAACGACGAGTGTTGGGCACTCAATGGGCTCATGCGGTCCTTGGGGCTCGTCTACATCGACCACCAGGCACGTATATGACACAGCCCCACAGTTGCGGCTCTGGGAGAGTCGTTCGGTCGGGGGGCAATGACGAATCACTGGATCGATCTCAAGAACAGTGATTGTTTTCTCATCATGGGCAGCAATGCCGCGGAAAATCATCCCATATCCATGAAATGGGTCCTGAGGGCCAAAGACAAGGGGGCAAAGATCATCTCCGTAGATCCGCGCTTCACGAGGACTTCGGCCATCGCAGATTTCTGGACCGGTTTGCGTTCAGGAACGGATATCGCCTTCCTGGGTGGGATGATCAACTACATTCTCTCAAACGACAAGTACTTCAAGGATTACGTTGTCAACTATACGAACGCACCGTTCATTTTGGACAAGAACTTCACATTCAACGACGGCCTCTTTTCCGGCTGGGATCCCAAGACAAAGAAGTACGACAAATCTTCCTGGGCAATCGAGAAGGATTCCAAAGGGCTGCCGAAAAAAGACATGACCCTCAAGAACCCTCGGTGCGTGTTGCAGTTGCTCAAGAAACACTACTCCCGCTACACGCCGGAGAAGGTGTCCAAGATCACCGGCACTCCGGTCGAGGATCTGCTTAAGGTTTACGAGACCTACGCGGCTACGGGGAAGAAAGGCAAGGCCGGAGCGATCATGTACGCCTTAGGTTGGACTCATCACTCGGTCGGCGTGCAGAACATTCGCTCAAGTGCGATCGTGCAGCTCCTGCTCGGAAACATCGGAGTCTCCGGCGGAGGCATCAACGCGCTGCGCGGTCAGCCCAACGTGCAGGGTTCCACCGATGGATGCCTGCTTTGGCACCTGCTTCCCGGCTATCTGAAGGTGGCGAAAGCCTCCCAGCCAACTCTCGAGGCGTATAACAGGGCGTACACTCCAAAGACCTCGGATCCCATGTCCCCCAACTGGTGGAACAACTACTCGAAGTACAGTGTGAGTCTCCTCAAGTCCTACTTCGGGGACAAGGCGACCAAAGACAATGACTTCGGTTATGCATGGTTGCCTAAGGCCGACGACGGGAAGACCTATTCGTGGATGGATATCTTCGACGAGATGTACGCCGGCAAGATCAAGGGAATGTTTCTGGTCAGCCAGAGTCCCGCCGGGAGTTCGCCGAACGCGAACAAGGTGAACCGGGCCATGGCCAAACTTGACTGGCTGGTCCACACCAACATCTTCAACAATGAGAGCGCCTCGTTCTGGCATGGTCCCGGAATGGATCCCAAGAAGATCAAGACCGAGGTCTTCTTGCTGCCTGCCGCCTGTTCCGTGGAGAAGGAGGGGAGTTTAACGAACAGCGGCCGCTGGGTTCAGTGGCGGTACAAGGGTGCGGAGCCGCCTGGAGACGCGATCTCCGATGGTGAGATGTTCGTAAGACTCGTCAACAAGCTCAAGGAACTGTATAAGCAAGAAGGCGGCACGTTACCGGAGCCGATTCTCAATCTCAAGTGGGACTATGTGGATAAGAATGGCCGGTTCGATACGCACAAAATGGCCAAGGAACAGAACGGCTACTTCCTCAAGGACGTGGAGATCAAGGACAAGAAGTTCAAGAAGGGCGACCCGGTGCCTTCCTTTGCTTTCCTGCAAAACGACGGAAGCACATCGAGCGGGAACTGGCTCTATTGCGGGAGCTATACCAACAAAGGTAACATGATGGCCCGCAGAGGGAAGGAAGATCCCACCGGATTGGGGCTTTATCCCAACTGGACCTGGTGTTGGCCCGTCAATCGGAGGGTTATCTACAATCGCGCTTCGGTGGACCTCAAGGGTAACCCCTGGAACCCCGAGCGGCCGTTGATCAAGTGGGACGGCAAGAAATGGGTCGGAGATGTTCCCGACGGCGGATGGCCTCCAATGGGTGACAAGGGCGGCAAATTGCCGTTCATTATGAAGCCGGACGGAGTGGCTTCACTCTTCGGTCCCGCCATGGTCGAGGGCCCCTTTCCCGAGCATTATGAACCGCTGGAGAGCCCGCTCGAGAACAATCTTATGTCCAGTCAGCGCAACAATCCCGCAATCAAGTTGTACACCAGCGATTTGGATAAGTACGCTCAATACGATCCCAAATTCCCTATTGTATGCAGCACCTATACGATAACGGAACACTGGTGTACGGGATCCATGACTCGGTGGCAACCCTGGCTTCTCGAGGCCCAGCCGGAACTCTTCATCGAGATGAGCGAAGAACTGGGCAAGGAAATCGGGGTCAAGAAGGGGGATAGGATAAAGGTCGCCTCTATTCGTGGTGAAGTGGAAGGTGTCGCTATGGTCACACCTCGATTCCGTCCGTTCAAGATCGGCGACAAGACGGTTCATCAGGTCGGCATGCCGTTCTGCTTCGGATGGTTGATCCCTAAGTCCAAGAAAGACTCGGCTGCGAACCTGCTGACTCCAAACGTTGGCGACCCGAACACCTTGTGCCCGGAGTTCAAGGCGTTCATGGTCAATGTGACCAAGGCATAAGGAGGTGTGAAAAATGGCTGAAGGTTTTTCGATACTTATAGACACCTCCAGATGTACGGGGTGTAGAGGGTGTCAGATCGCCTGTAAGCAGTGGAATCAGCTTCCGGCCGAAATGACCAAGAACACGGGAACGTACCAGAATCCCCAGGACTTGTCTGCAGATACGTGGAAACTCGTGCGGTACGCCGACGGAAAGAACGGCGATGGGAAGCCGTACTGGTTGTTCTTTTCTGACCAATGCAGGCATTGCTTGAGTCCGGGATGCATGGCGGAAGCGGAAAAGGGAGAGATCGTTCAGGATGAGAAAACCGGTGCGGTCATCTTCACTCCCAAGACCAAAGACCTCAACTTCAAGGCTACCCTTGAGGGTTGCCCGTTTAACATCCCCAGACAAGACCCGAAAACCAAGGTTCTCCGCAAATGCACCATGTGTCTCGACAGGATCACGAATAAGCAGATTCCCGCTTGCGTGAAGGCTTGCCCAACGGGCACCATGGTCTTCGGAGAGCGGGACAAGATGCTGGAGGAGGCAAAGAAACGGGTCGCAACACTTAAGAAGACTTTTCCAAATGCCGCTGCTCTGAATGCGGATGACGTGAGGGTCATCTTCATCGTGAAGGAAGACCCCAAGAAGTATTACCAGTACGCGGCCGGCAAATAGTACCTGCCGATAGTTTTCCCAGAGCCGTCCCGTGCGTTTTTTCGGGACGGCTTTTTTTCTTGGTGCACCGCTGCACATACTCGTTCTCGAAAATGGTCACGAAATTGAGAGCCGGTTCCGAAGGCGTCTCACCTACCCGAAGAGACAGGCAAGATGCCTGTCCCACTAAGAAGAAGTCATTACTTTCTTGAACGCGCGTTGGAATTAGCCGGGTGGATCTCTTCGGGCTTAAACGCCGTTTTCTATTGGAGAGAATTTTCCCGAGGGATGACGTCGCTGCGGTTCACCAGGACTGGACAACGGAGTCGAAGTGACTTAATCTCTATCAGAAGACAAGTAAAACGCGTGCGGTCAGGAGGATTCAATGTGCACGGACGCGATAACCCCGGTCATATTCGAGAATAGAGCGATTATGGAGAAGATGTCCAATCCGATTCTGGATTTTGTTCACAAGCAGGTCGTTATCACCCTGTACTCCTTGGAGGCCTCAAGGCGACTGGAGGAGTACAGGGAAGTTCTGCCCATGTATCTCTCCAAAGACTGGTCCGAATGTGAGGCCATCCTGAGGACCCTTGAGCAGGCCGGATTGGTGAGTTTGGACTCCGAAGGCGTCGCACTCACTCACCGGGTGGAAATCGACAATACGAGTTCATGCGGCTGCCACTAGAAGCCGGTTGCGTAACACCATGCTTTCGAACAACCCCGGCACGTCGGTCAATCTTGCGACACCTCACTGTCGTCAGTCACCTGACAACCCAAGTGCGGCATTTCATAAGTTCGGTCACATATTTTCATGTCGCTGCCATGTTGGGTGCCGGCAAGAAGAATGTCCGGGCACGGAGGCCCGGGCTACGAAGGACTATCACGAAGATCAGTCTTGAACGTGGGGCGGGCGTCCCTGCCCGCCGTCTCCCCGGCGCAGGTTATGCGACCGTATTTGCGCCGTGGAGCACTTAGGGCGGCAATACGAATTGTCCCGTCGCCGGCAAATCGCTCCGGGGTGCTCAATACCGCAGAAGAGTTCTGTTTCCCCTGTCTTGTACCAACTCCTTGACCCTCCCATATACCGCGTCAAACGGTTCCCCAAGGTTCTTGAAATAGTGCACTTCGTCCTGAATGTGCGTTCGCTCCATCCCCCCGACCATGTTCAAAATCTCCACATGCACCAGAGCTTCCAATCCCGCGAGGTAATTAAACTTCTTGGGATCGACAAAGGTGTCGAAATAGTCGGGCATGGTGGCAATGTCCCACACGGAACGGGGTACTCGGCACGTGTTATAGGTAAGTTTCAAGCGGTCCCGATGGTAATCCCGCAGGAAGTCGGCGCGGCCCCTCAGATCCCTGATGGCTCGCCCGTGTGCAGGGAGCACCAGGCCTACTCCATCCAGTTTTCCCAGTTGGTCGATTGTCTGCAAGTACACGAGCAGGTCATCCGGATGGGGAGTGATTGTGTTGAGCAGGACGTCTCCGCAAATCAGTACCTTCTCGTCGCCGGCGTTCCCCACAATCAACCCCACGCTTCCCGGTGAATGCCCCGGCAAATGTCTCACATCTATTCCTCCAACCGGAGTCCCTTTGATGGTCAAAGGGCCGTCGCCGAAAAATGGCGAATCAACTCGGACCTGCAGCCCCATGGATTCAAGGTTCAACCCCCTCAGCAATGCGTCGCCGAAGAGCTGGTCCGGAGTCTTAGCCGGAGGCATCCCGGTTGATCTCATTTGACCTACGCGGGAAAACCAACCGTGGAGCATTCCCCATGGATTGCAGATGGCCGGGGTATCGAGAATGTGAGCCGATACCTGTGCGGAACAACGGCTCAGCACGGTACTTGCCATCAAGAAGTGGTCCGGATGCCCGTGAGAGATCACGAGAAGGTCGATGTCCGAAACCGAGTACCCGGCAAGCTGAAGACCTTCCAACAATTGTTTCTCACTGAGATCGTCCGGGAGAACCTCCACCTCTTTCGGCATGGGTTGATTGCGCCACCGGTAAAAGAACGCTTTTGTCAGATAAGTCGGCATGCCCGCGTCCACGAGAATGAGCGCGCCTGAGTCTATCAGGAAAAGATTGGTAGGGCCCGGTCCGATGATGTCCGGACAAAACGTTGTAATCTGCGTGATACGGATCTTGCCGCCCGGCAAAACGAATTGGCGGACTCCCCCGCCGGCCGGTTCGGTAGAATCCCTAAGTGAAATCAATTCAGGTGTCATGAATCGCCAACCTCACCGGTACCCTCGGCCATGACGAGGCCGCGGCCGGTCTCGCCGTGGGTATCGGTACACGAGTCTTGATCGGAATCCGAGTCGCACTCGGCGCGCAACAAGTTGCACTATCGGTTATACGTGATCATTGTTCAGGAAAGCAACTTCGCCGAATGCACGGTGAGTTTAGTCCACGGAAGCATGGACAAATCAACGTCGATGAATCGGCTACCAACACTGGAGGAAATCTCATGGAAAAAGAGGTGCTTCTAAAGAACATCGAGTTTTCACGGCCACTGATCCTCGCGAATCTGGTCGATTACGAAGAGGGCCGAGTCGTGAGCAGAACCTTTGCGCAAAACGAGAGACTTAGCCTCACTCTCTTTGCGTTCGAGGAGGGAGAAGGGTTGAGCTCTCATACGGCAGCCGGGGATGCCTTCGTCTACGTGCTCGATGGAGAAGCGTCCGTCACGATCGGCGGAACGGACGTCCTGGTCGTGGCCGGTGAGGTGGTTGCCATGCCGGCCCAGGTACCCCACTCACTCCACGCACGTAAGCGTTTCAAGATGTTGCTGGTGGTGGTGAAGGGGAACGGATAGCTTGCCCGAGGTCACCCGTTAAAAGGCACGAGTCAGGTCTTGTTTCTTGCTTTGCTCTTGTGCAATCGACTTCTTGCGTGAGCCCGGAGTGCCGGTTACTGAATACGACTGGAACCTCAAGTCAAACAACAAGACCCCTCCCTTTCACTATCGGTTATACGTGATCATTGTTCAGGAAAGCAACTTCGCCTCCCTCTTTGAATATGATAGAGGCGGCGGGTCCCTTGGGACCCGCCGCGCTGTTTGGAGGATTGACCGCGTCACCACCGGTAACGGGGATACCCCGAGCGTTTGCCCTTGTTCGACGTGGTGCGTTTCACCACGGCAATGGTCTTGTGAACCGCCCGGCGCTCGCCCGGCGGCAACGCAGTCCTCTTGGAGACGTTGTAGAGGTTGGTCGTAATGCGCTTTGCCTTCTGGTTCGGCCTTTTACGCCTTCCTCCGTTTGACTTCCGTTTCTTGTTCACGTGGAAGTGCACGTGCTTGTGATTACCGGTGTGCGTTTCTTGGGTGCCGCCCGAAGCGCAAGCCGCCCCCGCCACCAACCCTACTCCTGCTGCGATCAAGAATGGTAGCATAGTACATCTCCTTCCGTGTTTGCTGATAAGGCACAAGGCTGATGCCTCGGCTGATTGAAAAGCGCGTCTTCACCAGGAATCGGTTGCGTCTGGAACCCCTTGACTCCCTTGATGGACCCCACCTTAACGACAGGGTTGTCGAGGACATCCTGCTCCCTGTACCGGACACAGCGACCAGGTGCAGTGTCGGGCCCAACAACGTCGGGTCGTACCTGTCCCGCAACCGATAAAGCGGTGAGGACGAAGCTGCTGACGATGAAAACCTTTCCCGCTTGTGGGCCGGGTAGGTTTTCGATCCGGTCGATCCTGTTGATGTGAAGGGGGACACCCGCCACGTTTCCCGCGGGCTCGGCGAAGGTGATCACCCGTGCCGTTTTTCCCGAGGGAGGTATGGCAAAGAGGTATCTGGCCTGCTCGTCGAAGAAATGCAAGGAGTGTCCCGTCAGGTTGACGAAATCCATCTTCGACCTCTTGCCCCGGATATCCGGGGTGGTTATAGCGGTTCTCAAGAATTGTCACGAAATCACGACCCGCTTTCAACGACATTGCACAGCCACAAAACACGATGGGGTGGTTTGGAGGGGAGATGGTCTCCCCTCCAAATCCAGGCGCAAAGTGCGCTCTTGATGACCTATCCGAGGCGGAGCCACGGAGGAGCAGTCAGTGACACCGCTCCAGCTACGAGCAGGCAATTCGCGAATACTTCTGAGAACTGTTATAAAGGCGGGACCCTAGGGCCCCGCCTTCGGTCAACAGGCATGCTGATTGCCCTGCCCGCTGGACGCCCGAGAGTCCAAGTACGACAGAACCAGCGATGCGATAGCGACATCATCGAGCCATCCGGCCACGGGAATCACGTCGGGCACGGCGTCGATGGGTGAGATGAGGTACAGCAAGGCCGCCACAATGAGCACGACGTCCATTGCCGAGCACCTTCCCGAGATGAGGTAATCCCAGAGGCGCCAGGCCTTCTCCACCAGCCCGCGATTCTCAACCTTCTTGCTCCAGGCAGGGAGCTGTTGCTCCATCTTGGCTCGAGCCTCAGGATCACGAGCCGCCCTGCCCCACTTCGAGTTTCCAAAGTCGTCGATATTCATGATTACTCCTTTCATTCTGAGGACGAGCCGAACGGTCCTCCCGGAAGAGGTTGCACCCTGAGTCCGGCCGGACTATCATGAGGGTGAGCACTCGAAGCACCGTTCAGCCGATCGGTTGTTGGTGTGTGCCGTAACAGCCCGTGTGGAGCGGTCGCAGACATTGGCACGGCTTTGACCGTATCCGCACGGGATTGTTATTCAGCAGTGCCGATCTCGGAATCCCAAGGTGGTGGGATTGTCGAGCCCCGGCCCCTTGATCGTCACACCTTGGCCGAACCGCGCATGGCCCGCTCCAAGGGAATCGGGACCCGGGCCGCAATACGCTTTGCGACCCGACATCGGTGGACGAGGGTGAGAGGGTTTGCCCGAAAGAATCGGCCTGAGACAGTCCAGACCGATCTCTATGTTGACGTCGATAAACTTGTTGTCTTCAGCGTTCAGCCTCCAAGCGGTGGATCCCGCCATACTCATGGTCACGACGAGGCGTTTTCTTGGCAGCGACTTAATGGCCTCTGCCATGTCGGCAACCATGTCGCCGTCACCGCTTGCAAGGAGGATCACGTCCGTATCGCTTCGGCTGATAAGCATTCCCCCGAAGAAGGTGATCATGAAATCGCTGTTGGTCGTACGCTTTATGCCCCGACCGGTCCGGACTTCATGAATGTCTCGCGGATGAACAACCCACTTTCGTTCCTCGAAGTACTTGGTGCGCCTCTCGTCGCCTTTTTCCCTCGAATAGAAGACGTGGGGCTTGCATTTTAGGGCAACCTCGCCAATCTTCTCGCGAAGAGTGTCGTAGGAGAGCTTGTATCCAAGATCTTGGGCACTAGCCCTCAGGTTTTCGTCATCTGCCAAGACGAGCACGCTGCGATCCTTCAACGCTTCCAAAGGACCGGTCAACGTCGCTACATTGGCTTCGGTATTGCGTGGTTTCATGGGTAGTATCATTGGGACCTCCATCAAGCGAGTGTTGCAGTGGGACCATCGCAACGGTTGAGTGCTTGGCCCCACTGCGTTTTACCGACCGTCACCGAACCCGGCCCAGAGGCGCTTGGTGCCCCCCGTAAAGGTATTGAAGACGTATCCTGCACGCCAATTGCACAGAGGGCATGCATAGATTGCGACCGGATCCCCGTATCGTCCTCGCGTCTGCCCGATGAACTTCATGGGGTATTGGAGGCCGCCGTGAGCATGTCCCGGACAGCGGACGTCCAGACGTTTCATGAATCCGGGCAGTGTCGGACCCGCCGGCAAAGCGGTCCCGTTGCCGTGGAGACCTCGGTGTCTCCCAGATCGGTAATACGTAGCCTTTTGAAACAGTGCCATCGTCATCCTCCTTTTGTTGTGCCCCGGTTTTTGGGGCTGTCCGTTGACCGGCGGCCCATGTGGGCCCGCCTCTATTGACTGCGTTGGGTCCCTTCGACCTTTGGCCCCGGGATGCGTTTCCCAAGTACTTCTCCTATAACCTCCAACAGACCGTCGAATTCAACAGGCTTCTCAACCACTGCATCGACTCCCGATTCGACGATTCGGTTGTCATCGGAGACCCGGCATCTACAGCCGGTAACCAAGATGAACGGACATTTTCTTACCCTTTTCTCCCCACAAGCGACCCGGATCGCGCGTCCCACGTCCCAGCCGCTCATGCCGGGCATTGCCAGGTCGCACAGGACCACGTCCACAGCCTTCTGCTCGAATATCTCGAGTCCTTGTCCACCGGACGGTGCCGTCAGAACCTTGTGGCCGTATGCTTCCAAGCCCTGGGCAAGGATTTCGATGACGACCGGAGAGTCGTCGATTGCCAGGATCGTGATCGTGCCCTTCAAGTCCCTTGGGACAAGAGGCTTTTCGTCGGGGTCGGCGAACCGAGTCATCCCGTCTCCCTCAAGTCTGCTCCCCATTCCCTGGGAGCGGTGGAATTGAGAAAGGGCGCTTGCCCTTTCCCGGGATTAAACGTGGGGCCGGGGGTATTTCGGATACGATGTTCCGGCCTTCACGGTTTTTCGGGTCGGGCAACTTCGCCTGCGGCTGCCGACCAACCCGGCCTCTGTGCCTTGCTTTCATGCGCCTTTTCTGTCAATCTGTTCTCCTTTCCGTGTGAAGTCCGTCGAGGCGCTCAACCTCATGCCTTTCAAGAAGGCAATTTGCGTGCCATTGGGCGAATATCCCGCTTTGGCATGGCTAACATATCGCTATCATTTCGGTTTACTTACGGGGTGACTCGTCTCACATGTCACTGGAGGGAACTGTCGCAGAGGACTCGCGTCATCCCGCGATGACGGTAGGAATTGCACAGTACCTGTCGAAGTAGCTTCGGACTTGACTTGGCAACAGCTGCGGCCGGGAGTGACAACCGTCACTGGGCAGTGACGGTTTGGCCTCATGTGGTGCCGTCCCGTTCTTGAGATCGCGGTAAGGATAGTCCAAAATATAGTCTCCCCCAATTGGGCCTTCTTGGCGTTCACGGAGGTGAGTTCGCATGAATATCCTGCTGACGTTTGTAGGGGTTAACGACCCCTACGGATATGACGAAACTGAGAAGGAACGGAAATCGGGCCCCATACTCAATCTGCTGATGCAAGAAGCCGAGCGGTTCGACGCGGTTGTGCTTTTCCATACAAGCCACACCCTGGATCATATGGAACGCACCAAGGATGCTCTGCGTGAACTGCGCCCCGAAGCGCTTCCGTGTGAGCTTTCAATAGACGACCCGCTGGACTATGTGGAGATCCTGACCGCTCTCTATCCGGAGATTTTGAGAATCGGGAAGGAGTTTCCGGACGGCAACTTTACGGTCATAGTCTCGTCGGGCACCCCGTCCATGCACTTCTGTTGGACGCTGTTGGGCATGTCCCAAATTCTTAGGGAGGCGCGCTACATCCGACTGAAAAGACCGGAATGGCTCAAGAAGGGAGAAAGGATTGATGTCGACGTTAAATTGGACAGCCCGGGATTTCCAGCGGTTCAGTTCTGGGCAAACGTTCTGAGAGCCGAGGCCGTTGAAGCAGACATGTCGGCAGAGGCTGAACAGCATGGGCTGTACGGCATTTCGCCGGCATTCCGGGATGTTGTTGCGCGCGCAGCGAAATTCGCAAGGACACCTTACCCGGTCCTGATTCTTGGCGAGTCCGGAACCGGCAAGAGCAAACTCGCTCGGTATATCCACGAGAAAAGCCAAAGAGTTGGGCGACCGTTCGTTGATGCCGACTGTGCGGCCCTCGACGATAACTCGGCCCAGAGCGAACTATTCGGCTACGAACGGGGTGCTTTTACGGGAGCCGTGAAACGGACAAAAGGCTGGTTTGAAGCCGCCGACGGCGGCTCCCTGTTTCTCGACGAAGTGGGAAGACTCTCACTGAGGGTCCAAGACAAGTTACTCAAGGCGATTGGGGGTCCCAGGGAAATTTACCGTATGGGAGGCGAGCGGAAGCCGATCAAAGTGGACGTTCGCGTTATACTGGCCACGAACGACCCATTGGAGGAAATGGTCAGAGAGGGAACATTCAATGAAGCTTTGTATTGGCGTCTCCAGGTCCTCCGACTCGAACTGCCGGCCCTCAGGAAGAGGTCGGAGGATATACCAATACTGGCAACCCACTTCCTCGAGAAGTTTGCAAAGGATACCGGCCAAGATAAAACCCTCTCCGAACGCGCGATGACAATGCTTCGCATGCATAGCTGGCCCGGGAACGTACGTGAGTTGGAACAAGGAATACTGGAAGCCTGCGTGAACGCCGGAGAAAAGGAACTGGTAGAAGCTGAGGACTTCATCAGAATAAAAGAAGATGCGAGAGCATCAAGCGTCGCGGATCTGCAAAGCCTCGTGCCTGATTTCACCACGGGATTCGACTGCAACCGATATCTCGATGAGATCAAGACGTCATTGCGGACAAAAATATACGAAAAGGCGCTGATACAGGCCGGAGGCAACAAGACACAGGCTGCCAAGCTGGTAGGAGTTGCACGGCAACACTTCAGCACTCATCTCAGTAAGCATGGGGCATAATCCACGTGGCAGGCTCGAGGCATTATGCCCTTGACCTCCTGAAACGCTGCCGCGGTATTGAAATGACCTTGTAATTTTTTGGAGCGGTCCGGCAACCAGAGGCCCATCGTCACCAATGCCTTCATGGCCCATTCCACCTTTCATAATCCAATATGACCGGTATTCGGAAGGCGACGTCCCTCCCTCGTTTTGCAGTGACCGAAGTCTAATCATAACCCGTCCCGGTTTTCTTGTGAATACTGTTGACAACGCTCCTTTCACATTCGTATACTCTTTTTCTCAAGTTCTTGCCGGCCCCGTATTCAACTCTCACCGTTCAAGGGACCAGACTTCCAGACATGGAAAGGGGGAAAAACATGTCAAGAAGAGCGAGCATCCCCTTACCGGATAATCGGCACAACTTAAAGAAACTTTCAGGGCTTCGGCCGGGGTACGAATCCCGTACGTTTGAGATCCGCCTCATCACGCCAATGATCGGCGGAGGCGTGGAACCCGGATTCAACGACACTGTTACCCCAATCCGTCCGAGTTCAATCAGGGGGCATCTCAGATTCTGGTGGCGCGCAACCATAGGGGCAAGATTACCGACCCTTGCCGCAATGCGCAGCAGAGAAGGCGACATATGGGGCAGCACCTCTTCTGCAGGCCGGATAACGGTAAGGGTGACGTCGCACGACTTCTCGGCACCTAAACAGGACCATTGGTCGTGGCCAAGTTCAAAGAAAGACCGAGATAAGGTCTTTTCGTACATCCTTTTTCCCTTTGAACCGAGCATGCCGCCACCCCGCGTGGGGAAGTTCTCTCTCGAAGTCACTTTTCCCACGAACCTGAAGGACGACCTGTATACGTCTCTTTGGGCCTGGACCAATTTCGGCGGCATTGGTGCAAGGACTCGGCGCGGTTGCGGGGCTCTCTTCTGCGAGCGATTCCGGCCTGAAAATTCGGAAAAGACCGTGCTGCACGAGTGGTTCAAGAATGCTCGTAGACTTTTCGAGATGCCACCTATGATTAACGAGATTCCTCGTCTCGTATCGGGGCCTCTGATACTTCGGCAGGACCGAGCCCCAGACGCAATCCCTGCGTGGAGGAAGGCCGTGGAATTGCTGAAGCGCTTCCGCCAAGAAGATGTCGGCAGGAAGGCGCGACCTACCGGAAGATCCTATTGGCCTGAGCCCGAGACGCTTCGGGAGATTCAGGGTCAAAGATTAGCGAAGCACCAGCCGTTGGGTCACCCCGAAAACGCGTTCCCAAGAGCGGAGTTGGGGTTGCCCATAGGCTTCACATTCAAGAACGATAACCGCCTTGATCCCCAGTCGGATCGCGATCCTGATCCCAGTGAACTTAGCCCTCGGGAAGCAAACAGAATGGCAAGTCCCCTCCTTCTCAGACCGCTGGCGTTCGGAGATGGGAAAAAAGCCCTGCCGATGGTGGTGTTTCTCGAAGCACCGGGACCAAGGGGACTCCAGCTTAAGATTAAAGACCAAGCAGGGAAGAGAACCGTGCGCGAGGTGCCGCTTGGTCTCGGCAGCGTCCAACGTCCAGCGTTCACCAATTACAGCCGGGACTCTCCCATGGGAAGCGGTCGGTCGGTTTCCGGTTCCGCACTTGAAGCATTCATTGCTTTTGCCAAGAAAGAAGGCTTTGAGGAGGTAGGAGCATGAACGGCTATCTTCTCCAACTGTCTATAGGACCGGTTCAGGACTTTATTGCCGCGGCCCGGCGAACGAGGGATCTGTGGTGCGGATCTCTGCTTCTTTCCGAAGTTTCCAAAGCCGCAGCACGATGTTTGGCCGAGTCGGATGCGCTCCTGATTTTCCCCGCGCTGGAAAAGGGTGCTCCGGAGCTGGAACCCTACCCTCCGGGCAAATTCAACGTTGCCAACATCATTCTCGCGGAAGTTCCACCCGCGGTTTCGCTGAGTCCGAAAGCACTGGCCGACAAGGCTCGAGCCGCAGCGCAGACACGTTTTCTCGAGATTTCGGACGAGGTGAAGCACGAGCTCAAGGACATAATCGACCCCGCACGTTGGGAAAACCAGATGGACGATGTGATCGAGTTCTATTCAGCGTGGTGCGTGCTTGATGGAGGCGGATATAAGGCGTCAAGGGCGAGGCTCAGAATACTGATGGACGGCCGCAAGGCATGCCGTAACTTCCTGCCCGCCAATGGAGAGGCAGAAATACCCAAGAGTTCCCTGGATGGGGCTCGGGAGTCCGTATTCTCCTCGGAGAAAGCTCGGAACAAGATTCCCAGAGGAATCCAATTTCGGCTCCGTCTGTCACGGGGGGAGCAATTGGATGCAATAGGATTTACAAAGCGATTGGGATTTGGACCACGCACGTATCCCTCGGTGTCCAGGATTGCCGTTGATCCGTGGATACGGGGGTTGGCGAAGAGTTCAACACTGGGGGAGGAAATGGAGGGTATGCGCAAAATCTGCGAAGAACTCCATGACTTCGAAGCCCTATCCAAGATTAAGACCACAATGTACCGCCAATACTTGCCTTTCCCCTATGAAGGATCGGTCCTATACCCGAATCGTCACAAGCAATTCCTGGAGGAGGCGCAGGGTCACCCATTGGTTGATAAGAAGTTGGGTGAGCTGAGACCAATTCTCAAGAAGGTCAACAAAGTCATCGGCGAGGCCGACCCGTACACGGCAGTCATCGTTGCCGACGGCGACCGTATGGGTAAGCTGATTTCAGGGATTTCGGAAATGGAGCGACACAAGGCCTTTTCGAAGAAACTTGCCGAGTTTGCTTCACGTGCCAAGACCGTGGTCGAGAAAAAGCAGGGCTGCCTCGTGTACTCCGGTGGGGATGATGTCCTGGCTCTTGTGCCTGTCGACACCTGCCTCGAGTGTGCCCACGATCTTCAAGTAGTGTTCCGTAACCTCCTCAATGAGTTCGATTGTCAAGATAAGAGCCCCACACTCTCCGTGGGAATCGCGCTGGGGCACTGCCTGGAGCCGTTGGAAGATCTCTTGAACTACGGTCGCCAAGCCGAACACTCGGCAAAGCGGCCTGACCACAACGGTTTGGCAATACACGTTCACACCAGAGGCGGGGCACCGATCCGGATTCGGGGAAGATGGGACTCCCCAATGTATGAGGGGCTCCAGAAATGGATCAAGCTGCACCGAAAAAATGGAATCTCCGACACCGCGGCATACGAACTCAATGTGCTGGCCGACGACTACACCGATTGGAAAATCGGTGTCGAGAAAACCAAGGAGGCGATCAAGGCAGACATTGAACGCCTTTTAAAGAGGAAGCGGCCCGGAGGGCGGGGGATCGATCCCGACGACTTGGATGAGCTCACACGCTACCTGTTTAGAGCGCTTCAGGAGGTGGGCCACGAAAAGGACCTTGATCGTGCGGTGAAACAATGGGCACGCGAGCTGATCATCGCTCGAAGGTTCGCCCGGTCCAAAGATCAGGCTGAAGGCCCTGTTTCCGCCGGGAAAGGGGGGACCTCATGATCTATCTCACGTTCACGCCTCGGGACCCGATCATAGCTCGTGACGGAAGGCCCTTTGGTCTGGGAGTGGGCCGTCACGTAAAATCGGTTCAGTGGCCGTATCCGTCGGTATTGGCCGGGTCCCTAAGGACTCTCATGGGAAAGCTCCTCGGCGGCGGCTTTGGTCCGGATACCGTAGAGAACCTCAAGAGCGTGACGATAGCCGGTCCTCTTCCCATGTACGATGGGCAGCTCTTCCTCCCGGCTCCCAAGGACGTATTCTTCTTCGCTTCCAGTGCGGTCCGCGACGACGCGGAGGCTCACCTTGGTTATCTGCCGAAGAGGCCGTTTTGTCCCAGGCCGGAAGAAGAAGGTTGCGACAACCCGGCAGGGCTCCTTCCGGTGGCTCCCCTTCAGACCGAGGAAGAGGAAATAAAGGGGATAGGAAACCCTGCATTCTGGTCCATGCAACGGATGACTGAATGGTTGTCAACGCCAAACGGTGAAGGTTTGGCTCCGCCGCCGTACCTTGAAGAGGATGCGGAGATCGAGAACCGTAGTTTGAGAATGGTGCGGCGGGGATTTCTTCAATCACCGGCTACTGATAGGCGAATACATGTGAAGATTGATTCGTCGACTCTCGCCGCGGAGGAGCAAATGCTTTTCAGCACTTCCGGGCTCGACATGGCCGAAGGGCTTGTCATGTCCGCACGAATCACAGAGGCCGGCGATTTTTCCCATGTCCTGGAAAACCTCGATACGTACCATCCATTCGGTGGAGAGCGACGACTCGTTCACTGGCATCGGGACACTGATGCCGAAAACGCGTGGGCTTGTCCGGACCGCATCGGACAGGCCCTTGGCGGTGCCGCGGGAATCCGCATGGTGCTCGCCGCACCGGGAATATTCAAGCACGGGTGGAAGCCCGGTTGGCTGGAAGAGGGCCTGGTCGGACATCCCCCCGGTTTACCTTCGGTTACCCTCAAACTCGTCGGGGCCGTGATAGACCGCCGGCAACCCATATCAGGGTGGAGTCTGGAGTCAAACGGTCCCAAACCTATCAGGAGACTTGTACCAGCAGGTTCGGTCTATTTCTTCCGCGTCGAAGAAGGCGACCCTCGGGAATTGGCTGATAAACTCTGGCTGCAATCCGTCTGCGACGCCCCGCAGGATCGCTGCGACGGATTCGGGTCGGCATTATGGGGTGTATGGGATGACACGGCCGTGAAAGGAGGCGTCTGAAAAGTGGGCACAAAACTCTATTGGATTCATGCGCTCACTCCGGTGCATGTGGGATCGGGACAGGGAGTAGGATTCATCGACCTTCCCGTCATGAGAGAGAAGACCACGAATTGGCCGTTGATTCCCGGGTCTGCGGTCAAGGGAGTCACGAGGGCCCATTGGGAAGACAAGATCGGGAAGGGAGCCGAGCTCGACCGAGCCTTCGGCAAGGTCGGCACGGCAGATGAGGATCTCTCATATTCCGGGGCATTGGTGTTCACCGATGCCCACATGGTCTGTCTCGCGGTGAGGAGTCTCTACGGCACATTCGCCTGGATTACTTGCCCCATGGCCTTGAGAAGGCTTGCCCGTGATACGCGATCGGCCGGAACGCAAGCTGAACCCGGTATTCCAACGAGTCCGGGAGACGAGATGATTCTCGTCCCTGATGATTCTTCGGTCCTCAAGGATGACAAGAATCGGGTATTCTTCAACGACCTTGATTTGTCCGCACAAACAAACGACCCGGTCAAGCAGTGGGCGGAGCGTCTGGCCCGCCGGCTGTTTTCCGGAGAAGAGAAGGACTGGCAACCGGAATTCATCAAACGGTTCGCCGTGGTATCCGATGATTCTTTCAATTTCTTCTGTGAGACGGGCACGGAAGTCTCTCCTCACGTGAAGATCAAACCGGAGACCAAGACAGTGCAAACAGGGGCACTCTGGTTTCAGGAATCCATTCCCGCCGAATCCATTTTGTCGGGCATGGTGTGGTGCGACTGGGTGTTCTCGGGAAACAAGGATGAACGGCTGAGTAAGACACGGATGGACGAAGAGAGGAAACGTTTGTTAACGAAGTTTTGCCTGCCGGAAACGATCCTTCAGATCGGCGGGAATGCCACTACCGGAAAAGGTCGAGTGCGGTGCCTCTTCACCGGAGGAGGTGACAACGATGAGTAAGGTCAAGGTCACCAGGGATCAGCAGAGGGCTCAAGCTGCTTACGAAGCAGTGGTCGGTGCGGTTAAGCAAAAGTGGGAAAAGAAATACGGCGCGGCATGCCACCGGCTGCCGGGTCTCATCCATCAGTGCGGCCTCTGCCAGGCTGTTGCTTTTTTCCAGGCCAAAGGAGAGGATAAGGAGGATTCCAAGAGGTATTATTTCTATAAAGTCCTCCATGACCTGGCAGGAATGACGGGACAGGGGAGTGCAGAGGGGCTGGCACACAATGCCCGTACGATGCCTATGACGCAGTATCGGGAGCTCACCCGTGAGGCCATGGCCTGCGCGCAATGGCTGAAGCGGTACTCTCAGGCAGTCCTCCACGTAGACCCAACAGAGGACACGGGATCATGAACGGCGAGTCGGCTTGCAGACGAGTAATTCAAGGGGCGTGGCGTGGAACGAAGATTCCGGGGGCGGCTCACGCAGGCCTCGTTTTGGCCGCATGCCTTCAAAACCAAGACAAGCCGGAGGAGAGGCAACAGGTCCTTCAGCAAGCACGCCATGCGGTGAGAGAGCCGCTTTCGATATACGGGATGGCGTTCAAGCGTTGGAAAAAGAGCCTGGAAAAAGGCTCTCCGGAACCTCGCGGCAAGGTCCTGTATGTCCACGGCCGTATGGCGATAGGGCTCGGCACCGAGAGCGTTCTTGAGGTCGGTCTTACCCTCCACCACACCTATGGAACCCCCATCATTCCCGGCTCTGCGCTCAAGGGGCTCGCCGCGCATTATTGCGATCAGGTGTGGGGCCATGCCGACGAGAGATTCAAGGCCCCCCACGACAAGGATGAGAAAACGGAAGGCGGGGAAAACGGACCGGGCTCATGCTATCGCTTCATCTTCGGGACGCAGCAGGCCGCGGGGTATTTCACCTTTCACGATGCGTGGATGACTCCTGAATCGCTTGAGAAAGACCCGCTGTGCGTGGACATCATGACACCGCACCATTCGGACTATTACTCTGCGGAGGGTGACAAAAAGCCCCCGCCTCCCTGGGATTTCGACGACCCCATCCCCATAAGCTTTCTTTCGGTCCGCGGGGTCTTTCATGTCGCAGTGAGCTGTGAATTACCCGGGGACGAGGGCGACCAATGGTCCGGCCTCGTATTTGAACTGCTCGGACAGGCGTTTGAGAACTGGGGAATCGGTGCCAAGACGACTGCCGGGTACGGGCGAATGCACGAAAGGCCTCCGGCCACTCCCGGCATACCCGAAGAGCCTGAACAAGAGCAGGTCAAACCGTCTCCCTCGATAGGCGACAGGATCAAGGTCAAACGTATAGAGGACCCCAAAGGTAAGAATAGGCTGTTCTTCAAGGCTGAGGACGGCACAAGGTGCCAGGTATCCCAAGCCGAAGATCCGAGCAAAGATGTGCCCGTAGATGGAGAAGTCGAACTCTGGGTAGTCAATGCAGCTCAGGACATCTACACGTTGAGCTCAGTCAAGCCCAAAGAAAAGAAAGGCAAACCGAAGAAGAGCCCACGAAGGTAACAAACCATGTCGAGCACAGTAAAGGAAATGATTCCCTGTCCGCCGATACCGTTTCACGGCGCGGATTGTTCGAAGATACCCGTAGGATTTGAGACGTTCACCTTTGGACGATACCGTTTTGAGTTCACGGCGGACCAGGCCTTGGAACTTCCCCGATACAAGGGCTCGGTTTTCAGGGGAGGGTTAGGCCGTGCCTTGAGGGAGATATCGTGTTCACCGGGCCGCAACGGGCCCTGTGCCTCCTGCATTCTGAGCAAGGACTGTGCGTACGCCCGGGTGTTCGAGACGCCGGTGCGTCCCGAGGATAAGGGGCTGATCGAAGGTATGAGTGATGCCCCGCACCCGATGGTGCTCCGGCCTCCTCGGTCAAGTAAACGGATGTTCGAAAAAGGCGAGCCCTTTGAATGCGAGGTTATCCTGATCGGTGAAGCCCTTCGCTTTCTCCCGCAGGTTGTGTGCGCGTTCGAGGACTTCGGCAAGAGGGGCGTCGGCAGTCGGAAGGGCTCATTCAAGGTTCAGCGTGTGTCCGCTCCCGTGGGCGGCAATTGGGAGCAAATCTATTCCCGTGAAGAACCGCAGCTCGGTCCGATTCCCCGGGTGCTCACGGGTGCGGACCAAGCCGCCCCCACGAGCGACGGTACTGTCAACCTCGTAGAAGTGTGTTTTGAGACTCCCCTGAGGATAAAGTCGCACGGCGGCATTACCGATGAGTTGACCTTTGAACTCCTCCTAAAGAACGTTTTGCGGCGAATTCACATACTGGATCAACTCCACTGCCGAGGCGAAATCAACATGAATCACGAGAAGCTGGTCGCACTGGCCGCTCATGTCCGGACAGTCTCGGAGAACCTCTGGTGGGTGGAATGGAGCCGAAACTCGCAACGCAAGAACATGATCGTCCAAATGGGCGGTTTGATCGGGAGGATGGTCTTTGAAGGAGACTTGTACGAGTTTCTGACCTATCTCGAACTGGGAAAGGCCCTTCACGTGGGTAAGGGCACGGCCTACGGCATGGGCTGGTACTCTTTGAAGACGTTGGGTTGAGGAGCAATGGAGTGAGGCCCCCAAGGCCGAGACTCCATTGAAACCGTCTTAGAACTGCTCTTTACTACTGATCCTCATTTTCTTGTCGTACTGCGAAGATTTCTTCGGAAACCGGCTCCTGAATTTCGGTTTGGTTGCACCCTGCGCCAGGAAACCAGGCGCAACGTCCGGACCCCCTGCGTAGTACGATGGTACTTGCGAAGCCCAAGGTTGTACGTGACACCGGTGCCTGTAATCGCCATGTGGTTGCGGTTCTAACCGCTCTTTGACAACTGAATAGGAGACGTTATGTCAGTGCTTTACGTGACTGAACAGGGAGCCTGCGTTGCCAAGAGAGGTGAGCGGATCGTTGTCGAGAAAGAGGGGAAGGAACTGTTGGAGATCGAGTGCTTCAAGCTCGACACCCTTCTCCTCTTCGGCAACGTTCAGTTCACCACTCAGGCCGCGCGGAAACTCTTGGAGCATGGTATCGAGATGGCCATGCTCACCATGAACGGAAGGTTGCTTGGGCAGCTCACACCGGCTGCTCCCAAGAATGTGTTCTTGCGGATAGCCCAGGTCAAGGTACTCGACGATCCGGAGTTTGTTCTTGATATGTCCAGGACCATTGTGGAGGCGAAAATCGCCAATGCACTGGTCCTCGTGAGGGAATTCCAGAGGAATCATCGCGACGTGGACCTGGGGGATTCCATTGATTCATTGCGGTCACGGCTCCCGGAGATTTCGGGTGTTCCCTCGCCCGACTCGCTCCTGGGTGTGGAAGGAACCGCGGCGTCCGTCTATTGGAAAGCTTTTGGGACCATGTGCCGTGGAGAGCTTACCTTTGAAAAACGGCAGAAGAGGCCGCCAAAGGACCCGGTGAACTCTC
Organism: Desulfomonilaceae bacterium; assembly: GCA_963675835.2. Lineage (GTDB taxonomy): Bacteria > Desulfobacterota > Desulfomonilia > Desulfomonilales > Desulfomonilaceae > JAVHLK01. The sequence continues at coordinate 792,239 of CAXXIU010000021.1, read as the reverse complement.
TGTTGAGTTTCGGGTATTCCTTGGTCTTCGCTCGAATCCACGGCCTGTTGGACGGCGTAGGGCTGGACCCGTTTATAGGGTTCTTCCACCAACCGGTCTATGGGAGGCCGTCTCTGGCCGCGGATCTCCTGGAAGAGTTCCGGTCGCCTCTGGTGGACCGGTTCACCTTGACTCTTGTGAACAAGAGGATTCTCAATGCGGATCACTTTCACGTGCATGAAGAATCCGGCGGGATACGTCTGACACGGGCGGGACAAAGAAAGTACTTCCCCAAGTTCGAGGAGTACATGAAGACGCGTTTCGCGGTGTTCGACGATCCCGATCCGGATTTCAACGGGCTGATCAAACGGCAGATTCAACGCCTGGCAAAGGCCATTGAGACTCGGGAACGGTATGAGCCGTTTCGTGTCACATTAAGATAGACGGTGTGTTGTGAAATACGTGGTAGCCTATGATATCGGTTCGGACAAGTTCAGGACCAAGGTCGCAGACTGTTTGGAAGACTACGGGGATCGCGTTCAAATGAGTGTGTTCGAAGTCGACATCAACGCGGTTCAATATCGGAGAATGGTTGAGAAGTTGACGCCCTTGATAGACCATGAGAACGACTCCATACGGATTTACCCGGTCTGCTCGGCATGCCTGGAGAAGGCCTCCATTATAGGGTTGGGAGAGATAGCGGGAGACCCGGACGTGATTGTCATCTGAGACCTGTGTTATCTCCGAACCCCCGCAAAACGAGGGAGATAACACAGGTTAAATATCCGCTGGTAACTCAATATGTTAGTTAAGGTTACCTGTCATGGGATTGCTCACAATGACCTTGCAAACCGCCCCGAAAAATGGGATAACACAAAGACGGTCATCCCGACCGCTGAGGGAGCAGACGACAAAGGGGGTAACCCCGAACGATTGACCCGGCTTAAAGGGAATTGAAACTTCCCACCCCGGACAGCAAGCGATCCTTCGTTGGGCAACCCCGAACGATTGACCCGGCTTAAAGGGAATTGAAACTGTTTACTATGTTGCCGCCGCCATGAATCCGTGTGCCACCCCCGAACGATTGACCCGGCTTAAAGGGAATTGAAACGGAAAATGGGGCAGTCGCAATCTGCCCATGTCGAGGGCCCCCGAACGATTGACCCGGCTTAAAGGGAATTGAAACTCAACGAGCTTGTTGAGGAACTCGTCAGTCTTCGGGCCCCCGAACGATTGACCCGGCTTAAAGGGAATTGAAACACCGTCCCACTTTGCTCTATTCCAATCACCGAAACCACTCCCCGAACGATTGACCCGGCTTAAAGGGAATTGAAACCAACCATCCAGACCTTTGACCTGGTATGGGACACGGCCCCCGAACGATTGACCCGGCTTAAAGGGAATTGAAACCAGAAATGATGGACGAGGCGATGGGCGAACCTTTCGAGCCAGACCCAACCCCGAACGATTGACCCGGCTTAAAGGGAATTGAAACCGGAATTGGTTCATGGTGACTCTCGGGATGACGCCCTCGGCCCCGAACGATTGACCCGGCTTAAAGGGAATTGAAACAGCTATATGGAGCAAAGTCTTGGTACAGGTAGACTCTGCCCCGAACGATTGACCCGGCTTAAAGGGAATTGAAACCGGTTACTTCGAGTAACAGTTCAGGCCGAGGTAGACTCCCCCGAACGATTGACCCGGCTTAAAGGGAATTGAAACACCACCGGTGGGAGGATATCAGAATAGTCGCGGTACGAAGCCGCGACCCCGAACGATTGACCCGGCTTAAAGGGAATTGAAACAGGCGTTGCTGGCTACACAGAACTCTTGAGTCGCATGAACCACCCCGAACGATTGACCCGGCTTAAAGGGAATTGAAACCCTTTTTACCACTTTTCTGTTTGCGCTTGTACTTTACAAAGCCCCGAACGATTGACCCGGCTTAAAGGGAATTGAAACTTTTCAGAGCTTGACACCTTCTTGAACGTCATGCTGTACCACCCCCGAACGATTGACCCGGCTTAAAGGGAATTGAAACACGCTCGCCGGATTCGACACCGGCGATGTCACAGCATTCCCCGAACGATTGACCCGGCTTAAAGCGAATTGAAACTTTGGAACCCCGTCTAGGCGGATCTCGTAACATCGACACCCCGAACGATTGACCCGGCTTAAAGGGAATTGAAACCCCCCTTCTCCTTTCTTCACGCACGATTACTTTATCAAAACCCCGAACGATTGACCCGATAAAGGTCCTGAACTATGATTAGACTGATTGATTGAAGACTGTGATTACTCACGTGCCGGCAACGGCAGTCGAAAAGTAGGAATCATGCCATCAAGAAATCAACAAAATCAAGGTTCAGACGGCAGCTATGCGTAAACTCAACGTGCTCGGGGAACATAATACTCATTTCCGTTGTGACCGACGGTAGCCATTGAGATAAGTAGTATGTCTCTCCACTCGGCGAAAAGGGGATTGAAATAGGTGAGCGAAGGGTGGTTCGCTCAATCTTCAGCCTTGAAAGGAGGAACCATGGCCGATGCCATGATCGTATCGCTTGGAGGTACGCCGGAACCGGTGGCCAGAGCGATAGCGGAACACAAACCGCAATTTGTGTGCTACCTGGCCTCGCAACAATCAGTCTATGTCCTCGGAAAGGTTCAGGACATGCTGAAAGACCAGGACGTGGACATCCGGGATACCAAAACGGTCCTGGTGGATGATGCCAACGATCTGGTCCATTGTTTTGAGAAGGCGCTGGAGTGCGGGCGGTTCTTGGACGGCAAGGATGTGCCGCGGGATCGGGTCGTGGTTGACTACACGGGCGGAACCAAGAACATGACCGCGGCACTGGCCTTTGCCACGGCCCGCAAGGGCTACCTGTTTTCCTACGTGGGAGGAACAACGCGGACCAAAGAGGGGCTCGGAATCGTGGAGAGCGGATCCGAGATTGTGTACACCCGAGTGAGCCCGTGGCAGATCTTTGCCGTGGAGGAGTGGTATCGTCTGGCATTGCTTCTGGAACACTACCAGTATGAAGCCGCACTGGACCTGATCGCTGAAACGCTCACCATGCAGCCGAAACGTGAACGGCTCCGTTGGGAAGGGCTTCGGAGCGTGGTTCACGGGTTGCATAAATGGGATAACTTCATCCACAAGGATGCGCTCAAAGAACTACAGACGGGAATGAAGGCTTTGGAGGAATGGGCTCAGATCAGCAAGGACACGAGGCTTGAAACCTTTATCAGTCAGGGCAAGACCTCCCTGGCGTTTCTGCAGGGAATGGCCGCGGCCACAAAAGGGTTCAAGAGTCCGTCGCGTCACATGGTAATCGACCTTTTGTCCAATTCGGAACGACGCGCCGCCCAGGGCCGGTACGACGACGCCACGGCCCGCCTCTACAGGGCCTTGGAAATGCATGGCCAGGTCGCGTTCATGGAGCGGACCGGCGCCGGCACGTCGGATGTCCCGGAAGACTGTTTGCCCGAGGAACTACGGCAGGAATACGTCGACCGTTACAGGGACGCGCGGACAGGCAAGATCCAGATACCGCTGCTTGCCGTGTTCAGGGTCCTGAAGGCCTTGGACGATCCGGCTGCAAAGACCTTCTTCGAGATTCAAGAAGAATTCAACAAGATTCTCAGTGCCCGCAACCATTCAATCCTGGCCCACGGCGTTCAGCCGGTTTCCGGATCCACATTCACGCAGTTCCTGGGATTGATCAGAAACACGTTCTCACTCACCGAGACCGTTGTTTTCCCGGTTCTGGAGTCACCGTACTGATCTTGTTCACGAATGTGGAAATCTCAGGTCATAATTCCGGATCATGACCTGATTTACGAATGGCCGGCATTTTTTTCTTGCTTTGGTCCCCCAGTGTGATATGAGGAGGCCACATCTTATCACCATACCGCATATGCGTACCGAGGGAAGCCTGGCGGCTTCTAATGTCTTGTCGTCGGGCTTTTCGTTTGTACGGACCACGCCTTTCTACCAAACACTAATAGTTATAGAAGGATGCCTCATTTTTCAATTTAGTTGTTGAATTTTTGTTGTCCATTTGATACAATTACGATGTTAAATGTTTCATATAACATTTTATTTTAGATCAAAGCGAGGTCCATCATGGAAAGGGCTATGGTTGCCGTCGTAACAGGGTTGATTCTTATTGCAGCATTGACGAGTCCAGTACACGCCTGGAACTGCTATCCGCCACAGAATCCGTGTGCTCCACAGTGCGCCCCGCCCTCGACACTGGTGACCAAAATGGTCCCCTGCATGAAAACCGAGATTGTAGCGGACGTGGTTCCCTATGAGCGATGCGTACCAGTGAAGAAGATTGGATACAGGACGCAGAGGGTCATGCTCAAAGGAGTCCCCGTCGGTCAACCCTGCGGCATGGGTCCCTGCACCCAGTGTTGCCCCCGGCCGTTCTGCCAAGTGGTTGAACAGAAGGTCCCCTACGTCTATTACGATAAGAAGACGATCCGGTCGTACAATATCTGCTACAGGCCCGTATGCCGGCCGGTTATGCTGCCGCAAACCTATTTGGTGCAGGCCTATCCGATGTGCAAATAGTGCCGTGGGGTCGGTGGTATCTTGCTTTCAGTGTTTCGCTGTCCGTTCTTTGATCCTGATTTCATGCGGTTGGCTGCCATGCACTGAGAATCAGGAAGTAAGGCCCGACTCAGGCTCTATGGCCTAGATGCGGTCGCATAACCTGTTTGTGGCTCAGGCTTTCCGGCCTGCGGGGAACAGAGGCTGAGCGAATCCTTAGGCTGCAAAGCCTGCGCTACACGCGATCTTAATGTGCCGAAGGCACACACGAATTTAGCCGGGGGATTCATCCCCCGGAAAGAACGGTAAATTCAAACAGGATTTCCGTCCCGAAACCGTTTCCGGGCCTTGAAAGGCCCGGCTAACATCGCGTGTCCCTTCGGGACGTCGTAATAGTGTAGACGGCGGGCACTGCCCGCCCTACGGTATGCCTGTTACTGAAAGGGGGACCGGCATCCTACGACAATACGGCACCGCATTTGTGCACGAGATTATCTCCCTTCCCCAAACACACCGGAAGAGTCCGTTATCATTCCGCCGACTTCCCCCAACCATTTACGGTGATTGACAATAAACGCATGGTGTCGGATACTGGGCGCTGTTCGTGTATTATAGCCTGGAGACATCTTATGAAGACCATTGTCGTAACCGGCGGGGCGGGATTCATTGGCAGTCACTTGGTGGAAGCGTTGCTTGCCGCGGGAAATTCCGTTATTTGTCTCGACAACCTGTTCACTGGATCAAAGGCAAATATACGGCGTTTTCGAGACAATTCCGACTTCGAGTTCATTCGGCACGACGTGGTAGTGCCGATCCTTCTGGAGAGCCAGCAAATATACCATTTGGCCTGTCCGGCCTCCCCCGTTCATTATCAGAATAATCCTATCAAGACGCTGAAGACCTCGGTCTTGGGAACCCTTAACATGCTTGGGTTGGCCAAACGGGTCGGCTCTCGAATTCTTCTGGCTTCAACTTCCGAGGTTTATGGAGATCCCGAGGAGCATCCACAGAAGGAAGACTACTGCGGCAACGTGAATCCGGTCGGCCCCAGGGCTTGTTATGATGAGGGGAAACGTGCGGCGGAGACCCTGATGGTGGGATATCGCGACTACAACGGCGTTGACGTGCGCATCGCCCGGATATTCAATACCTATGGCCCGCGTATGCTGCCCAATGACGGCCGGGTGGTGAGCAACTTCATATGTCAGGTCATCCGCGGTGAAGACATCACGGTTTATGGCGACGGCTCACAGACACGCTCCTTTTGTTACGTTTCCGACATGGTTGATGGTTTGATCAGGCTGATGGAATCCCAGGAAACAAAGCCGGTTAACTTGGGAAATCCTCATGAGGTAACGGTACGGACTCTGGCTGAAACCGTGCTGCAAATGATTCCCGGCACCGGATCCGGCATAGTAGAAACGGATCTTCCCAAGGACGATCCCAAACGGCGTAAACCGGACATCACCCGTGCCAAGGAGATTCTCGACTGGGAGCCAAGGGTTCCCCTTGAGAAAGGTCTCGAGGCGACCATCGAGTACTTCAAGGATCGTTTGAGGGATTGATATGAATTCTCATGGCTTGGGAACCGGCCACAAGCCGCTACGAATCACGAAAGGCCTCGGCTCTGATAGGCACCCCGGGGTTACGCCTCGGAGATTGGAGTGCGAAGAGTGCATCACTGCGCCTGGATTTGGAGGGGAGACCATCTCCCCTCCAAGCCTCCCCATCGTGCACTCGGCCGTGATCGCATGTCGGAGGTTTCCCATATGAGCCGAGGCAACGACAATGCTCGGAATCTCAAACGAAACCTGTTGATCGTCGGCGGGACTCTCCTGGGGCTGTTTTTTTTGTACCTGGCGTTTCGGGATGTCTCCTGGGCCGACCTTGTGGCCGGTATAAAGGAAATGAAGCCGATTTACTTGGCGCCGTGTGCAATCCTCATAATACTGGTCCAACTGGTGAGGGCACTACGGTTCGGAGTCATCTTGAGCCCTTTCTGTTCGCTCGGCATCAAGTCTCTCTGGGATATTCTCAACATCTGGGGCGCGGCCAATATGGTCATGCCGGCGAGACTGGCCGAATTCGTACGACCGTATCTGCTCCAACGCAGAGGCGCGTCCTTTTCGAGTACGTTCGGCGCCGTCATGGTCGAGCGTTTCTTTGATCTCACCGGCCTGCTTCTCTTGCTGGCCGTCGTGTTGTGGAAATCCCCAAAGGTGCCCCAGCTGTACTCATATGTGGGCCTGGTCCTCCTGGTGACCTTGGGTTTCGGTTACGCCGTGGTGTTGCTGATCCTGACCAGACGCGAGACTGTGGAATCTCTCATGAAAACTATTCTGTCTCTGCTTCCCCGGCGAGCGGGTGAATTCATCGGAGGTATATTACAGCGTTTGATTGACGGTTTCGGGGTCATGGCGAGTTTCAGGCGCGCACTCATCATCTTTTCCTACTCGATCCTGCTCTGGGTTCTTTTTTCCGTCATGACCTATTTGTTCTTGCAGGCCTTTTCCATCAAGGCACCGTTTCTCGTTGCCGTGACCATACAGGTATTGATCTGTTTCGGTGTTGCTCTCCCCTCGGCACCGGGATTCATCGGGACATTTCATGCGGCAGGCCGGTACGCTCTGGCACTTTTCGGCGTACATGCCGTGGTGGCTGTTTCTTTTGCCACGGTGTATCATCTCTTCAGCCTTCTTGCGTGCCTGCTGCTGGGACTCATATCGTACGTGACCAGCGACTTTCGCTTCGACAGAGCCGTCATCGTGGGGCCCGTCAACACCACTGAACGCAAGGTGGCTGAAGGAGTAGAGTGTGGTTAATTGGACTGATCTCGATAAGCAGTATGTCTGGCATCCATTCACCCAAATGGAAGAGTGGATGCGGACCGATCCCTTGGTCGTCGAAAGGGCTGAAGGCAACTTTCTCATAGATACGCACGGCCGTCGGTACCTTGACGGAGTCTCGTCGCTCTGGGTAAACGTTCACGGTCACCGAAAGAAGCAAATCGACGACGTGATAGTCCGTCAACTGGGAAAGGTGGCTCATTCCACGCTGCTGGGTCTGGCAGGCGTACCGTCCATTCAATTGGCCGAAAAACTCGTCGGCATTACGCCCAAGGGGCTCGAACGGGTGTTCTATTCCGATTCCGGATCCACCGCCGTCGAGGTCGCACTCAAGATAGCTTTTCAGTATTGGAAGAATCGGGGATTCGAGAAGAAACGGCTGTTTGCAACACTTTCCGAGTCTTACCACGGAGACACGATCGGGTCCGTCAGTCTGGGCGGAATCGACTTGTTTCACAGCATCTTTCACCCGCTCCTGTTCCATACGCTTTCCGTTCCCACGCCGTTCCCATACCGCTATCCCGAACTTAGCGCGGAGGAGTGCAAAGAGAAGTCATTGAGCAACTTCCGAGCCCTCGCGGAGAATCGCTCCGATGAAATAGCCGCACTGATCGTGGAACCGATGATTCAGGGGGCCGCCGGCATGATCGTCCACCCACCGGGATTCCTCAAGGGACTCGAGCAGATCTGCCGCGACCACGACATCCTCCTTGTGTGCGACGAGGTGGCCACGGGATTCGGCCGGACGGGAAAGATGTTTGCATGCGAGCACGAGGGAGTCGAGCCGGACATGATGGCTCTGGCGAAGGGCCTTTCGGGCGGTTACTTGCCTCTGGCCGCCACCATTGTCACAGATAAGATTTACGGTGCCTTTCTCGGAGAATACGGGGAGTATAAGACGTTCTTCCACGGTCACAGCTACACGGGCAATGCGCTGGCCTGCGCCGCTGCATGTGCGTGCCTGGACATCTTCGACGAAGAGAGTACGCTCCAGGGCATTCAGCCCAAGATGGCTCACCTGGGAAAGAGGCTGGCCGAGGAAATCGAGCCCCTACCCCATGTGGGAGAGGTGCGGCAGTTGGGCTTCATGGTGGGTATCGAGCTGGCCGAGGATCGCCTCACCCGGACTCCTTACCCCATAGATAGTCGAATGGGGGCCAAGGTATGTCAGGCTGTTCGGCACCACGGCGTCATCCTCCGCCCGTTGGGCGATGTGGTAATTCTCATGCCTCCCCTTGCGATTTCCATTGATGAAATTGATCTCCTGGTCTCTGCCGCGGCCCGATCCATATCCACGGTGTGCGGCGCGAGTTAACGCTGGATGACCGGCAGAATGCCGGTCCTACTGAAGAGGGTGCACAGCCCGGCCATCATCTCGTTCCCAGGCTCTGCCTGGGAACGAGAGTAAAATCAACGTGGAGAAACCTTGTCCAACAAGAATCTCAAGAAGGGATTGTTCATAACCGGGACGGATACGGGTGTCGGAAAAACCGTGGTAACGGCGGGGCTGGTGCGCTTTGCACGGAATAATGGTCTTCGCTGTGTAGCGGTCAAGCCGATTGAGACCGGATGTTTGATTCGATCCGGTACCCTCCATCCGGAGGACGGAACACTTCTGAGAGCCGCAGCCGGAGAAGATCTCAGCATTGACGAGTGTACTCCTTTCCGGTTCTCGATTCCCGCATCACCGGCGCGGGCGGCGGCCATGGAGGGAAGTCGCATCTTCGTGTCCGATCTGGTGGAACACGTGCTCGCCATCGCGGAATCTCGCGACTTCGTGATGGTAGAGGGAGCAGGCGGTCTGATGGTGCCTATTGAAGATCAACTGATGATGATCGATTTCATTCAACGGTTGGGGCTTCCGGTGCTACTCGTCGCCCGTTCCAGGCTGGGAACCATAAACCACACGTTGTTGAGCGTTGAAGCGCTTAGGGCAAGGGAACTGGACATTGCAGGCATCGTTCTTTCAAGTCTTTGTGATGAGACCGGGCCTGAAGAGCAGTTCACCCGTCGCGACATTGAGAGACTCGTCGGGGAAATCCCGGTGACAATCCTACCGCATCTGGACTCCGACATCACGTCTGATCCCTCGAAGATAGCGGACGTCATGGTCGAGGCATGCGGCACGAATCTCATGCGGGAGTGGATCGGGGCACTGGGGTCAGGTCTTGCTTCTTGAGCTCTTCTTTCCCGACGAACTTTTCTGCTCAGTGGACGGTTACTATTTTTCGGGGTCAGGACATGAGCCCAAGTGCTCCATGGTGCAAATGCAGTCCCACAACCTGAGCCGTCTTCCCGGCGTAGGCCGGGAACCAGTCTTCTTCTCCCGGACCCCGGCCTACGCCGGGGAGACGGTGGGCACAGCCCGCCCTACGGTCTAGACTGAGCTTCGAGGCAGTCTTTTGTAGCCCGGGCCTCCGTTCCCGGACATTCTTCTTGCCGGCACCCAACATGGCCGCGAGACGAAAATATGTGACCGAACTCATGAAATGCCGCACTAAGGTCAAATAGCAAGACCCAACCCCAGTACGGAGGATGCGTTCATGGAAGTCAAACCTCTGCAGGTGATTTATCATGATCTCTACCTTACCGATTACGCGACCGCGTCCTGCGAGACCCCTGAGCGAGTCGGCTCCATCATGGCGGTACTCAAAGAGCACTATCCGGTCATTCAACCGGAAGCGGCATCCGAAACGGACATACTCCACGTACATACGGAATCCATTCTGCGTTCTGTTCAGCAGGATGCCGGCCTCTATGCCGCCGCGGCAATGGCTGCAGGCGGCGCGATTATGGCTGCGGAAATGGCCTATCGCAGCGAACCGACCTTTGCCGCGGTTCGCCCCCCGGGGCATCATGCGAGTCCCGGAAGTCACTGGGGCTTCTGCTTCTTCAACAATGTTGCCATTGCCATTGAGAGACTCCGGCGACAACGGCTTATCACGCAAGCGCTCATTCTGGACATCGACCTGCACTTCGGCGACGGCACCGACAACTTCTTTGCAGACAACCGGGGAGTGGCGGTTGCAAACATTCAGGACGACAATCGAGAGGACTTTCTGAGCAAGGTGGATAGGGCATTGAGCACTCATGAGTACGACATTATCGCGATCAGTGCCGGGTTCGACCGTCATCGGGAAGACTGGGGAGGTACTCTCACTACGGAAGACTACCGCACCATCGGGCGCAATGTCCGAGATCACGCTCTGGCACGTTGTGAGGGGCGGTACTTCGCGGTTCTCGAAGGCGGCTATAACACCGATGTTCTGGGAGAAAACGCTCTCGCGCTCTGTCGGGGGATGGATATCTAATCGCGCCCTCTCCCTCTGGGAGAGGGTCGCCCGCCGACCCCGTATTTTCAAACGTTGCGCTACGCGGGGCCGTCCGCCACGGAGGCCAACGATCGGGCCAGCACCTCTCGGGGACGGCTGGTGCCGTCGGAAGGACCGATGATTCCTTCCGACTCCATCGCCTCGATAATACGCGCCGCACGGTTGTAGCCGATTCTCATGTGCCGTTGAATCAATGAAATTGACGCATGCCCCAGGCGGGTTACCAACTCCACCGCTTCATCGTATTTTTCGTCGTCAATAAGTTCCGCAGCAACGGCTTTCGACTCCTCCTCGGCAACGTGTGCCGCAATCTCCTTGAGATAGACCGGTGATCGTTGAGCCTTGATGAAATCTACAATCTTGCTGATTTCGTTCTCCGAAACGAATGCCCCGTGGAGACGTCTCATTTTGGATGTTCCGGGGGGGAGAAACAGCATGTCGCCCATGCCGAGCAGGTGCTCTGCTCCCGTAGTGTCAAGGATGGTTCTAGAATCCGGCTTGGCAGAGACCTGAAACGAGACACGGGCTGGAAAATTGGCTTTGATCACCCCGGTGATGACATCCACCGACGGCCTCTGGGTAGCCAGAACGAGATGAATACCGGCCGCACGGGCCATTTGCGCTAGTCTGGCTATCGAGATCTCTATGTCTTTCGCGGCCACCATCATCAACTCGGCCAACTCATCTACGATGATGACCAAGTAGGGCAGCTTTTCTGAAGCGAGGTCTTCCGAATCGAGGGCAACTTGTCCCGACAGGAGCTTCTTGTTGTACCCTTCGATGTTCTTGGCTCCCGCGGCACTCAGGAGATCATACCTCCGCTCCATCTCCCTGATCGCCCACGAGAGTACCTTGGGCACCTTTTCCGGATCGGTCACCACCGGATGGAGCAAGTGGGGTATATCCTGATAGTACGAAAGCTCCAGCTTCTTAGGGTCAACCATGAGAAACTTCACGTCATCAGGATGAGAGGACATGAGCAACGAGCAGATAAGGCAGTTCAATCCTACCGATTTTCCCGTCCCCGTAGCCCCTGCAATGAGCAGATGAGGCATACGAGCAAGGCTGCTGGCAAAGGGCTCGCCGTCAATGTTCTTCCCCATGGCGATCTTCAGAGGAGCGCCTGATTTCCTGAACGCCGGAGACTCGATGATTTCCCTGAAATAGACAATTTCTCTATTTACATTGGGCACTTCGATTCCCACGGTGTCCTTGCCCGGAATCGGGGCAACTACCCTGGTGGAACCACATTTCAAGGCCATGGCGAGATCGTCGGACGTATTGAGGACTTTTCGCAAAGGTATGCCCGGCGCCAGCGTCAATTCGTACATCGTGATGACGGGTCCCGGATGCACCTCGACTACCTCGCCGCTGATTTTCAGATCCGTCAACTTCTGTTCAAGAATTCTGGCGTTCTCCTCCAAAAGTCTTTCATCAACGAAACGATTGGAGGTGTCCGGCGTGTCCAGAAAGTCCGTAGGAGGGAGCTTGAAATCGTCGGTTTCCTCAGGTCCGCGCTTCTCGACCGCACTCGCCGACTCCAGGTCCTCATCGGCCCGCTTTGTCACACGTATGGGCTTTGTGTGATCGTGCCGGCAAGGTTCCGGTTCTATCTCCGGTTGAGCCGCCGCGCATTGTGTGCTCGGAGAGACTTCCTCACGAAGATACTGCTCTATCGCGGCCTCCAATTCTTCCGGCGTCACCTTTGGCACGTCCGAACTTTTCGTCCCATCGGACGCGTCGGTCTTCTTGGCTGAGAGGGCATGTACGGATTCCGTCTCCTCCGGTCGCATAGGAGGTCCGGAGGGCGTTTCCTCGTAAGCCTCCGGTTCTGCGACTAACGCCGGCTTTTCCACGTACGCCGCTTCGCACTGCTTCTCAGTTTCCTCAGCGGCATCCTGTTCCGCGCGTTGGGTCGGTCTTTCCGAGCATGCCTTGTCCTCGCCCCGTTCCGGGTCTTCCGGCAAGAATGAGATTCTTTTCCATGAATGGATGTCCGGAGAACCGATGTCATGCTCATCGACGCTCCAATTGGGAGTGTCGGGTTCGAACTCCGTGAAGGTCGGGGCATCATCCTTTGCGGAAACGGCTTGTTCCTCCACGGACCGTTTCGGTACGGGAATCCCGGATTCCTTCTCCCCGGTCGACACGCAACGTTCCGCAGGTTCTTTACGAGCAATTGGCCGCTCGTTGCCCGCCTGTAGTCGTCGTTCCTCCAATCGTGATACCGCGGCGTTTCGCCTCTCCCGGTAGGCTGTTACCTTCTGTACCACCGTATTCAGCATTCTTAGGGGTACCGCGGCGGCCGAGGACGCAAGACGACTCACGTCGCTCACCGAGACGCGTGAAAGATGCAGGAGACTGACCAAGAGAAGCGTGATACAGAGGAGGATCTCGCCGGCACTCCCCAGTAGTCTGAAGAATGAATCATGAAGGAAAACGCCTAACGCTCCGCCGGGATATTGAATCTGCAATCCAAACGGCGAGCCTATCTCAAAGCGCTCCAGAAGCGCTGAAGCCCCTGAAAGTATCAGCATCAATGAACAAGCATCCGTCCATCTTGCCAAGGACGGGGACGGCATGAAGAGTCTTAACGCGAGGACGAGAAATCCTATAGGCACGGCAATGGCGGCAAGGCCCATCAGCTGCACCAATGCATCGGCTATGTGAGACCCGACCAGCCCGCACAGATTTGAGACATTCGAACGAGTCGTTGCCACATTAAATGACGGGTCCTTGGGGTCATAGGAGAACAGGCAGAGGAGAAGAAATGCGGCAGCAGCAACGAGGACTATTGCCGTATAGTCCTTCCTGTTGGACCGCTCCAACGGCTCCGAAATCGTGTGCATTCGTGTTGAACCGGCTTTCTTGCCGGCGGCCTTTACCGACATATGGTGCTCACGTGCCTCGTAAAAGATTGAATAAAGCTCTGTCGGGCACACCGATACTCGACCACTAAACTTACCTATTTCCAACGGTGTCAACTAAAACACTAACATACATGTTGATATTTGTGCAACAATTATCTTAACTACTCTGGCCAACCCCTCGCTTTGTTTCACTAAAGCTCACCACCACACTACTCCCTCGGGCATAGGCGCTAACTTTGACCATTTGGCGGTTCGGTTGATGTCCCCTCTCCCTGCCCTGTCCAGCCAGGGGAAAGGGTTTTCGGGTCCCCCTCTTTTGACGGGAGGAGGGGGATACCCAGCCGGCATCATTACCCATATCCCGTATGCCGGCGCATATGTCCCTCGCGAGGGCATGTGGGTTCGACACTCCCGCCCAAATCGATCCATGATGTATGATGACTCTTACCGAGCAGGCCAAGACTGGGCGCAACCGACCGGCCCGCAGACACCCTTGGATACGCAAGCGGGTGGAGGGGGACAGGCGCGCGGGGGACTGCAACGATACGCAGCCGGACCGGGAGGCGGCGGGCACTCACAAAGGGTAATTCCGCATGGGAGAGGACCGACGATCTGTCTCGGGTAACACCTCGGCGGCGGGACCGGACCACACATGGCATTTGGCGGGGGACCCGCACACGTTGGGGGCGCCGGTGCCGCATAGGTCATGGGAACCAGCTCACAGGGATGCGGTGGGGGCATGTATGCACCGGCGGACAAAGGCAGCACAACACCGGCGGCCATCACAAATAGGACAATCCGCGCTATGGTAACGACAGACCGCAAACCACACCTCTATTCCGGGGCTCGATGAAATCACCCCGACAAATTCACCAAAATCGTGTTCCAAGCATATCGGTATATCAAACATACTAAAAGCAGAGAGGTGCGTCAAGCGTTTTCAGGCCGAGGGGTGCATTTTTTTAAAGTTACTTCTCTTTAATCGTGGCAACCCTTTATCTTTATGAGTATAATTAGCGCACATCTGAACTCTCCCCATATCTTATCCGTTCCAGGGATCCTCTCCGGGGATGCCTACCTTCGGGCCCGGGCCGTGAAAGACCTTTAGGAAGTTCACTCTTGAACGTGGGGCGGGCGGCCCGCGGCCCGCCGTCTCACCGGCGTAAACCGGAGTCCGGGAGAAGAAGACCGGTTCCCGGCCTACGCCGGGAAGACGGAACTCAATACGCGACCACATTTATGAAATCGTCTACTCGGATCCCCGGTCAACCCAGTCCCCATACGCTGTCACAAATCGGTCGATGTCGTTAAACAGAACCGTCTCGGCACCGGGCGAGAGTCCGGAATTCCCATACGTGAATCGAAGGCAGTTGAGGATTCGGTCCATGGGTCCTGCTCCTTGAGCGAGTTCCCGGGAAGACGACACGTTCATGTAGTATCTGCCGAGCCGAAGTCGCACCGAGGTATCTCCGCACAGGAACCGGGAGTCTTTCCATTTGAGCATTTCCAGAAAGGCCGAGCGAACCGGAGCGCATTTCACGAACGTTTGGTCGACAGGGGCGAGGAGGCGATCTTCCAGGAGTTCGAACAAGGAGAGGACGAAATCCGTATCGGTGACAACGAGACCGTAGAGATGCCAATCGTGGACGGTGTTCGAAATAATTTGCGTGCGGTCCGGAGAGAGTTCTTCCCAGGCCGGGCAGTAAAAGGATTTGCAGGCCATGCTGCCATAGTGACACATGCCCCTCAAGTCCACGCCTTCGTTTCCCGGGGCACACGGGTGCAACATACACCCCACCGATCTCCGCCCGGCATCCACAAAACCTGTGAACTCACACACATGGATGCCCTCGTCATGAGGCGGAGTCAGTTCCCGAGCACGAACCTCGGCCTCGAATTCGTTCAAGGCATCCGGGGTTCGCTTCACGTCACGAAAACGATCCGTTCGGTTCGTGAGTTTCTTGTGAAGTGTCGGGCGAGTGCCGTCGGCAACATTGTACAATCCACAGCACGCTGCGCACGACTTGTTCGTGTCCGGGCGGCAGAGATTCATGGGGTCCGCGGCCCTTGCGCTGAGGGAGGAAGATTCATGCCCCCCTCGCCGGTATGGGCGTTACCATAAAGCGGGACTGCCTCCAAACCGGCCTTGAATGACCGGACTACTGTCATACTGTCCCTTCGGGACGTATATGCTCCCGAGCCCCGACAGGGGCGGCTGAGAGTAGGCCGGTACTTCAGTGCCGGCTCAAGAACGGCCGGCGTGGCCGATTCGTTCATATGTAAGTCCTCCGACACGTGACCCCGGTCGGGTACACGATGGGGGGGTTTGGGGGGGAGCATAGTGTTTGAACTGCCGAGAGACTCCTCAAACCTTCTTGCCGAGACAAATCTCGGTGCCTCAGAGAGGGTGCGAGGTGATTCGACCTTTCGGCGACAACTACGCTGCTTCGCAGCCCCCCAAATATTCCGCATCGTGCGCTCTTCGTACCCCATCTCCGAGGCGAAGCCCCGGATGGACCCTGAATACCGAGGACTTTCATGATTCGTTGTGGCTTCCTGAAAGCCTGAAGCCATGAGAGTTCATATTGGCGCCTATGCCCTTCGCAGGCATTATTTCGAGGAATAATCGTAGAATCCACGGCCGCTTTTTCTACCCAAGTATCCGGCATCAACATGCTTTCTCAGCAAAGGACACGGTCGGTATTTGGGATCTCCGAAGCCTTCATACAGGACGTTCAGTATTGCCAGACAGGTGTCCAAACCTATGAAGTCGGCCAATGTCAGCGGACCCATGGGGTGGTTCATACCCAACTTCATCACTTCGTCGATGGCCTCCGCGGTCCCGACTCCCTCGAAGAGCGCAAAAACCGCTTCATTGATCATCGGCATAAGGACTCTGTTTGATATGAATCCCGGAAAGTCGTATGCCTCCACGGGAGTCTTCCCGAATTTCTTGCTGAGTTCCACGGTTAATTCAGTGGTCTCCTTATCCGTTGCAAGACCGTTGATGATCTCGACCAGTTTCATTACCGGCACGGGATTCATGAAGTGCATGCCGATGAACTTCCCCGGTCTCCGGGTGACCGAGGCCAGCTTGGTAATGGAGATCGACGAGGTATTGCTGGCCAGCACGCCGCCGGCCGGAACAATCTCGTCCAGGCGCTGAAACAGGTCTGTCTTGAGACCAAGATCCTCTATGATTGCCTCCACTACGAAATCGGCTTCCCTGAAATCGTTCAGGTCGACGCTCGGTTTGATACGCCCGAGGATCTCCATTGATGCCTCTTCGGTCATCTTGCCCTTGGCTACGGCCCGTCCGAGATTCTTCTCAATCACGGCCATTCCACGGTCCACGAATTCCTGTTTGATATCGTTCATCACCACCTGGAGACCCGAAGCTGCGGCTACATGAGCTATGCCGTTACCCATTTGACCTGCGCCTACAACACCGAAAACCTTCACATCCATTGCATTCCTCCGCTTTGCTTTTCACGCCTCGCGCGACGGGAATTCCATCCCAACGACCCCGTTGCGCAACGGTATTCTCTTACACTGCCGGTCCATATGAAAGACCTCCAAGCGCCACAGGTCTACCCCGGGGAACCGGCGGGCACAGCCCGCCCTACGGTCCTGATTTGTAGGGGCACCCCCCAGTGGGTGCCCGGGCAGGCACTGGGAAACTGTCTCAAAACTCGCGGCGCATCGAAAATCGTGGCACGATTGTATGGCATATTGCTGCAAATCCCCCCTGCCCCCCTTTGCCAAAAGGGGGGCAGGGGCATAGGCGCTAACATAAGCGGTTTGGCCACGTCGCTGCCGCTCTTCGCCCGGCACTGAAGTACCGGGCTACTCTCGGCCACCCCTGTCGGCGCTTAGGAAGCCTTAACGTCCCGGAGGCTCAGTATGACAGTAGACCGGTCTTTCAAGGCCGGGTTGGAGGCTTCATCCCGCGTTCAGCGCGGGATTCACTTCGATCTGCCGGTTTTGAGACACTCTCCAGGGGCCTGCCCCTACGGTTTAGGCACTCCGTGCTTCGCCCCGGAATGCCCATCAGTGCCGAGGACTTTCACACTTCGTTTTGAGCATGACTGCCTATATAGCACATTTCCACGGTACCGGCCACGTGAACAAGATGCATACATCAACATGTTACATCCGGCCAGGGGTAGCTGAAGAATTCTCGACAGGGGGGAGGTAGTGGAAAGCGGGGCCTTCCTCCGGACCATTCTTCAAATCCAATGGAAAGCCCCAAGGAACCGCTATGAGGCTTTGCAATGACCTTGCCAAAACCGCATGAGCCCTTTGATCGCCGGTTTGTGCGGGTTGCGGCCTTGAAATGCGGTTTCGTGACCATTCTTGAAGACCAACGAGGTGCATTGTGCAGCCTCAGGTTTCCGAGAGAGTGCTCTTTTGCAACTCCGTCTGTGTCTACTAATCCTCATTTTCTTGTCGTACGGCGAAGATCTTTTCGGAAATTGGCTCCTGAATTTCCGTTTGGTTGCGTTCGGCTCCCGGGCACCAGGAGAAACGTCCGGATCGCCGGCGTAGTAAGACGGTACTTGCGAACCCCAAGGTCGTACGTGACGCCCGTGCCTGCAATCGCCTGTTGGTTGCGGTTCTAAACGCCTCTGTACTACTATCCCTGAATTTTTGTCGTGCCGCGAAGAATCTTTGCATTCCGGGGACACGATCCCGATTTGTGGCCCTCCGCTGCGCTCCGGCAAATCGGGTCATGTCCCCGGAATGCGTGCCCCCGAGCAATTCGGGGACATAACCCAATTTCGATCCGTGACAGCGGGGAGAAACTTGGGATTGTGTCCCCGGAATTGCGAACACTTGGCATTCTCGTTGGCGCTGTGCCTCCGTGGTGATTCTCTTTTGGTTGCGGCCGAAGGCTGCGCTGTGTCTACTCTGAGCGAGCAGCTGCCGGCAGTCCTGTTCCAAATCGGGAGACTTCGGTCGCTTTCGGACAAATCCCCCCTCCATCCGTCTCAATAGGGATTCAGGGGGGGTTTTGAATACTTGTTGTTGCACCAACTGTGACTTCCTGGTAGGGGGTAGCACACACTTGTCCGGACTTTCGCAATGCTCCGGGTACGGGGCGGCCGCCGGATCGTGGATCCCTTGGCCCGTACAAGCCGGCCTTTATAGGTTCGCAGGGTAAGTCCGGAAATCGGAAACGAAACGGAGGGCGACCGAATGGATGCCGTGTACAATGAACTGGCCGAGAGAATCGGTCTGGGTCATTCAGAAAGAATTCCCGCGCTGTTTCAGATAATTGCCGATAGGAATGAAGCCGAGATGCTTCTCGCCATGCCGGGGACCGCGCCTTCTCTGGCGGAGAAGTTCAAACTTCCCGTCGAGAATGTCTCTGTTGCGTTGGAGACGCTCTTTGTGAAGGGGTTGGCGTTTCCTTCAGGTAAGACCGATCCTCCCACGTATCGCATGTGTCGCGATCTGGTGCAGTTTCATGACGCTACGATACTCTGGCCCTATGCTCCTCAGGAATTCTTGGATCTCTGGCAGGAATACATGGAAGTAGAATGGCTCGAGGAGGCAAAGCGAGCCCGCGGAGTCTTGTCACGACCCTTTACCCGAATTATTCCGGTCGGACTCACTATTCAGGCCAGGTCGCACGTGCTGGCATACGAGGACGTCGAGGAAATTATTCAACGTTCCACGAGCCTGAGCGTAACGAAGTGCACCTGCAGATTGACCGCGCACAAGTGCGACAAGCTGTTGGAGGCCTGCCTCCAAATCAATCGTGCCGCGGACTACTCTATTGCACGGGGTACCGGACGAAAGCTGACCAAGGAGGAGGCACTCGATCTCGTTCGCCGGTGCGAGGAAGAAGGTCTCATACATGTTGTCATGAACAAGCAGAGCGTCGACCACTTCATTTGCAACTGCTGCTCGTGCTGCTGCCAAACCATGCCCGTACTTATTCAACACAATGTGAGCGTCATTGAACCCAGTCGCTTCGCAGCGGGGATCGACCCGGATCTTTGCACGGCCTGCGGTACCTGCTTGGATAGATGCTTCTTCGGAGCCATATCACTGGACCCGGAGCAGACCGCGCAGGTCGATGGAGAGAAGTGCATGGGATGCGGATTATGCCAGGT
This sequence comes from Desulfomonilaceae bacterium, assembly GCA_963675835.2. Classification (GTDB taxonomy): domain Bacteria; phylum Desulfobacterota; class Desulfomonilia; order Desulfomonilales; family Desulfomonilaceae; genus JAVHLK01. The sequence goes on along the minus strand of CAXXIU010000021.1, from coordinate 772,526 downwards.
GACCTGTCCCTCGGGCGCCATCTCGATGACGGAAGTTCGCGAAAAAGACTTCATCCCTGAAAAACTCTTGCGATAGCAGTATCCGGAGGCGATTTCCGTAGTCCGTGGGACGGGCCTCTCGCCTGTCGATGACGGGCAAGATGCCCGTCCAACTAGGTGCGGCATTTCATAAGTTCGGTCACATATTTCCGTCTCACTGCCATGTTGGGTGCCGGCAAGACGAATATCCGGGCACGGAGGCCCGGGCTACGAAAGACTGCCTCGAAGCTCACTTCTGATCGTGGGACGGGCCTCCGTGCCCGTCATCTTCAAGGGCGGGCGTCCCGCCGTCTCCCCGGCGCCTGCCGTGGTCCCGGAAAAGAAGACCGGTGTCCGGCCTATCCCGGGAAGACCGAACTGAATATGCGACCGTGTTTACAAAATGGTGTACTGAGCACTCTCATTCATGGGTTCGGCCACGCATTTCTCAACGCAGGAATCGATCCTCGATGAAGTCGCACAACGGCCCCGGATCATTGATGTCGAAAACCGGGATGCCCGCCGGGGGATGAGACGGATCACCGGCAATGGCTATGAGGTTTTCATCTGCCTTGCAGAGCAGTTCCCTTCGCAGTTCGCTCCGAAAAACCTCTACCTTGGGATGGGTTTCCCTTTTGTACCCTTCGCTGATTATGAGATCCACCCCCCAAATGAACTTGTCTCGAATCTCATTCAAGCTTTGGTCATGATCCGCGTCGGACACCAAAGCTACCTGGGAGGCGGAAGAGATTACCGTGAGCTTCGCGCCCGAGTGCTTGTGCCTCCATGAGTCCTTCCCCTCGTGATCGATTTCAAAACTGTGCGCATCGTGCTTCACTGTTCCGATCCTATACCCGCGATCCGTAAGTTCCCGTACGACCTTTTCAAGCAAAGTGGTCTTTCCGGAGTCCGACTTGCCGACGATGGAGAGAATGGGAATCATCAAAAAACCCTTTCGATATGGATGCAAAAGACATAGAATAATTAACTCGGCCGGCGATTGCCATAACGAAAAGGTGCAAGTTAACCATGCCGGCCTTAACGGCTTGGAATCACAAGGGGCGACCCTCGAAGATAACGCAATGGCCTGGAGACGACTATGACATTACAGGAAGAAGTTCGCAGCGTAGCGGCGCTGACCCATGAAGCGGCAAGGGTGGCGGCCTCACTCTCGATGAGTGCCAAGGAGAAGATCCTGGTGGAAATGGCACAAATCCTTCGGGACAACCGATCCTATCTTCAGCGCGAAAACGACAAGGATCTGGAAGCGGGGCAGGCCAAAGGCCTCTCACGAGCCATGCTCGACAGGCTCACCCTCTCCGACAAAGTGATCGATCAGACTGCGGCAGGCCTTGAGGAAATCGCAGCCTTTCCCGATCCTGTGGGAGAAATCGTTCGTATGTGGACACGTCCCAACGGCATGCAAGTGGGGCGAATGCGAATCCCACTCGGTGTGATCGGTATCATCTACGAATCCAGACCGAACGTGACCGCTGATGCTGCGGCCCTGTGCCTCAAAGCCGGCAACGCGGTCCTTTTGAGAGGAGGATCCGAGGCGGCTAATTCCAACGCGGCCATCGTATCGCTTCTCAAACAGGTGTTGAAGAACAATTCGGTGAACGAGAACGTGGTCAATTTGCTCCCCACCACGGATCGGGAGGCAATCCTGCACCTGCTCAAACTCGAAGATCTGCTGGATCTCATCATACCCAGGGGCGGCGAGCAACTCATACGATTCGTGGCGGAGAATTCGCGCATACCGGTCATCAAGCATTACAAGGGCGTATGCCACCTGTACGTTGACGCTGCAGCCGACGTGGACATGGCGGTAAATCTGGCCCTCAATTCGAAGGTTCAGCGACCCGGTGTCTGCAACTCCCTGGAAACCCTCCTCGTGCATGGGAGCATAGCCAAGGAGTTCCTGCCCAAAGCCGCGGAGCAATTGACCGCGGCCGGCGTGGAACTGAGAGGATGCGAACGATCACGGTCCATAGTCAACGAGATGAAACCGGCCGTCGAGGCTGATTGGTACGCGGAGTACCTCGACCTCATTCTCGCGGTGAAGGTGGTTGACGACATCGACGAAGCCATGAATCACATCGCCACGTACGGCTCACTCCACACCGAATCCATCGTGACACGCGATTATGAGGCCTCACGCAGGTTCTTGAAAGAGGTGAACTCTTCGTCGGTAATCGTCAACGCGTCCACACGAATGAGTGACGGGTACGTGTACGGTTTGGGAGCCGAGATCGGCATAAGCACGACCAAGATTCATTCGTTCGGTCCCATGGGGACCGAGGACCTGACTACCACCAAATTCATCGTGCTGGGAGACGGACAAATCAGACAGTAGGGTCGGCTTGGGATCTAGGAAATTCCCATTCGCCCCCCGTAGGCGCTGAATTAGGACACGAACGCCTCGAACCCGGCCTTGAAAGACCGGTTGTCATACCGTCCCTCCGGGACGTTAAGGCTTGCAAGCCCCGACAGGGATGGCCGAAAGTAGGCCGGTACTTCAGTGCCGGGCAAGAACGGCCGGAGTGACCAAACGGTAATGTTCGAGCGTATGCCCTGAACATCCTCGTCAGCGCGGCTCGCCATAATCGCCGCTCACTGCCTTGGAGAGTGCCTCGGCAGTTCTCTTGGAGAGTTCCTTAGTCCTTTCCATTTTCCCCGGAATAAGGTGCCAATCCAATCCAACCAGCCAGATTCCGGCTACCATCCGCCTCCTGTTCTTCTTCCCGCAGAATACGGGTACGGCCACGGCTTGCACGTTGGAAATGTACTCCTCGACGTCGAGAGCCAGGCCGGCTTCCCGGACCCTATCGAGCTGGGCCAGGTACTCATTGGGGTCGGTGATGGACTTTGAGGTGAATTGCGGCAAGGGCTGCTGTCTGAGAATTCTTCGCTGGGTGTCACGGTCCAGGTACGCAAGAAACATCTTGCCCGCGGCGCCCGCGAACATCGAAATCCTTGTTCCGGGTTTTGCCGTGACTCTGAGCTCTTTGGTCGACTCGATCTGGTCCAGGATCAAGATGTGACGGCCGGTAAACATTCCGAAAAAGACGTCTTCATCAAGGTCGCTACCGAGCTTTTCAAGGAAGGGACGAGCCTGTCCCACCAAAGGAATTCTGACCGACGCATTTGCTGCAATATCTCTGACGGCGTGACCGGCCGTATACTTGCGGGTAACGGGATCCCGCAACACCCAACCGGATTCCTCCAGCGCAGCCAGGATGCCGTGAGTGGTAGACTTGGCCAGAGACAGCTTGGCCGCAATCTCACTTATGCCCGGGTTGCTCGGGGAGGTGATGATCATCTTCAGTACCCGCATCGCTTTTGAAACAATGGGTGCCGAATATGCATTGGGGGTGGACTTTATTCTCCCGACCATAATTTAATCCATTTAAACGCGAGCGGCGGCGTGCGTCGCGCATCTGTTGTACTGCAACGTCGCGGCACATGGTTGATTGTTCATGATAATGAACCTCCACACTTATAAGCCCGTTAGGCACCTGTTGTCAATAGTTTTCAATAATACTGGTTTATGGCTTGACACATGTTCATCTCCCCGCTATCCTAGAGGAAAGAAAAGTTCTTTATAGAGAAATTAGTTAGGCTAAAGATGCTCCGATTGAGAATTTCAGATGTGGTCCGAGCCACCCTAAGCACTCGCTCCGGGAATGAAGGTTGGATGGGCGTTTCGCCTAGAGGCGATGAATATCACGTAGTGGTGCCCGTCGACGTCCAAATTGCCCGCGGGGTCATGGCCTGCAACCGCCCTACGGACGGCACCCCGTTTGGGGGGTATGCCGGTTGGCTCTACTTCAGGTGTCCCCCGTACGAAGACGAAGGTTACGACGACGAGGCTTTGAGAGAGGAAAAGGCTCGCGAGACCGGTGCACGGTTGATTTCTTGGCTGGCGTCATATGAAATCGAGGCGAGGTTGCACGCCGACCTGCAGGTCCATGACTCACCGGCCATAAGTGAAACACGACGCGAATCCTCTTCTTACCACGGCAGGCCGATTAACTGTCCGGGATGCGGAAAGTCATGGAAAGGTTTGTCGGAGCTGATCAGAGACCCGGGAACGAAATTGCAGAAATACCGCGCCTGCTCGGAAGACTTTCATTTGGGACGGTACGTATTTTCCCACGAGTGCGGTACCAAGGTTGACGTTCCGGTGACAAGGTTTGCGCGGATCAGGCACGGGGGGCGATCGCTGATCGGGACCCATGCCTGCCCGGGGCTCTGTTATTACGAAACATCTCTGCGCGGGTGTTCCGCTGCATGCGAAGGTGCAATCTACCGGCGCATAGCGGGAAAACTCAGATCGCGTAGAGAGCAGGGGGAAATCTGACTGCGACGGTTACCGTGGTTTCTCGTCGCAGCCCCATTCCATGGGACCGGTTTTTCCATTCCTTCAATCTTTTCACAGGAGGTAAGTGAAGATGCTCCTGCCGAAGTTTGAGTACCATGAGCCGTCCACCCTCGAGGATGCTCTGAAGCTCCTCTCGGAACTGGGAGGCAACGCGAAAGTGCTGGCGGGTGGTACGGATCTCTTGGTGCGGATGAAGCAGAAAGTCGACAACCCCAGCCACGTGATTTCCATAGCCAGGGTACCCGGCCTTGATGCAATCATCCCCAGAAACGGCCATGGGGTAACAGTCGGAGGTGCGGTGAGCGCGGCTGCTATCTCGCGTCATGAACTCCTGAATGATAGGTTCTTGCCCCTGGCTTTGGCAGCAGGACGACTGGGGGCCCCTATGATTCGCAATCGGGCCACTATTGGCGGCAATCTGGTCAACGCCCGCCCAGCTGCGGACCTGCCCCCCGCGTGTATGGTGCTTAACGCGACACTCAAGATGAAGAGCGCGTCGGGCGAGCGGGAAGTGGCGGCCGTCGATTTTTTCCGTGGGCCGGGAGAGGCGGATATCGAGCCCAATGAGCTGCTCGTGTCGGTCAATGTGGAGACTCCGGTACCGTGGACCGGGGGGGCCTATATCAAGTTGGGCGCGAGAAAAACACTCGAAATATCAATGGTGAACGTTGCCGCTCTTATCACGCTTCAGTCGCCGGACGGCGTTATCACCGATGCGAGAATCGCCCTTGGCGCCGTGGCTCCTACCCCGGTTCGTGCATACGCTGCCGAAGAGTTGCTCATTGGAGAGAAGCCCACCGAAGAGGTGCTTGAACGAGCAGGCCAGACGGGAGTTGGAATGTGTAGTCCCATTACCGATCACCGAGGCACTATGGAATACCGGTGCATGATGATCGAGGTGCTTATCAAGCGGTCACTCAAAGAGGCACTCGAAAGGGCGAGGTCTTGGAAACCGTGAGATCTCATCACGTCCGAACCGGTACGGCGGATCTTGCAGAGCCGGCCGTCACATTCGTTTCATCCGAGAGTGTTTGTGAAGATCGCGCCGACGGATCCTGTCCGGACTCCCCCGGCACCGGCCTTGCGTCGGGCGGACGCTTCTCATTTGAGGCAGGATTTTTGGCAACCGGTCCGGTAGTTGTGACGGATCTGCTCAATTCTGACTCCAGGGAGAGTATGCAATGAAGACCATTATACAAGTGACCGTCAACGGTGAAGTGGTAGAATCGGCAGTGGAGCCCAACCAGACGCTTTTGCAGTTCTTGAGGGATGACTTGGAATTGACCGGCACAAAACACGGCTGTGGTCTGGGCGATTGTGGTGCGTGTACCGTAATTCTCGACGGGAAGCCGGTGAACTCGTGCCTGGTGCTGGCGGTGCAGGCCAACGGCAGGGAAGTGATCACCATAGAAGGACTCGCGGAAAACGGCAAGCTGCACCCCATACAGCAAGCGTTCGTTGACAAAGGGGCAATTCAGTGCGGATTTTGCACTCCGGGAATGATTCTTTCAGCCAAGTCTCTGCTCAATGAGAACCCCAAACCGTCGGAACTTGAAATCCGTACGGCGATTTCGGGCAACCTCTGCCGTTGTACGGGCTATCAGAAGATAGTCGAGGCCGTCAAAGAGGCTGCAGAAGTAATCGAGGGAACGGAGGTGTCCTCATGAGCGAACATAAGCTTCTCAGTACTTATGCCCCCAGAATCGACGGGCCGGCAAAAGCCACGGGCAAGGCAAAGTACTCCGACGATCTGAGCATGCCGGGAGCACTCCACGCTGCGATTCTGCAGAGTCCTCTCGCCCATGCCAAAATCCTTCATATCGATACGTCCAAGGCCCTCAAACTGCCGGGTGTCAAAGCGGTGGTCACGGCCAAGGAGGCCGGCCTCGTCAAGTATGGGGTCTCGCCTGCTCGATACGATGAAACCCTCTTTGCTCATGAAAAAGTCCGCTACGTGGGTGACGAGATTGCCGCGGTGGCAGCAGTGGACCAGGCAACCGCGCAGGCAGCCCTCGAGTTGATCAAGGTCGATTATGAGGAACTCCCTGCGGTTTTCGACATGTTCGAAGCGATGAAGGAGGGTGCTCCCCAGATTCACGCCGAATTCCCAGGCAACTTAAACGGCGAAGTTCACCAGGAATTCGGGGACACCGAGGCCGCTCTGGCCGGGTGTGACCTGGTGGTGGACCACACATTTCTCAACAAGCGCCAGGATGCGGCGTTCATCGAACCGCATTCCTGTATTGCCGTGTTTGATCACCAAGGCAGGCTCACATTGCACACGTCCACCCAGGTGCCGCATTACGTGATGCGCACCGTGGCGATGGTGCTTCAGATTCCCGTCGGCAACGTACGCGTAGTGAAGCCGTACGTGGGCGGCGGGTTTGGTCCCAAGTGTGAGGCTACACCGCTGGAGATGAGTTCGGCATTGCTGGCAAAAATTACGGGAAAACCGGTGAGGATGACCTATTCGAGGGAACAGGTCTTTCTCCACAGTCGTGCGCGCCATCAGTTCTATGCGGAGATGAGTCTCGGCGTGATGAACGACGGCACCGTGGTGGCCCTGAAGAACAAGGCCGTTCTCGACGGCGGCGCGTATACGAGCTTCGGGATAGCCACCGTGTACTATTCCGGTTCGCTCTTGGGCGGCCCGTACAAGCTCAAAGCCATGAAGTATGACGGGTACCGGGCGTACACGAACAAGCCCTGCTGCGGGGCTCAGAGGGGGCACGGCGGAGTGGCTCACCGGGCTGCGTTCGAGCAGCTTCTTGACTTGACGGCAGAAAAGCTGGGCATCGATCCGGTAGAGATGCGGCTCAAGAACATCATGGCCACCGGAGACATGACCATTAACGAACTGGACATGTCGAGTCTCGGTATGAAAGAGTGCGTTGAGGCGGTTCGTGACGGTTCCGACTGGAAGAACAAGAAAGGTAAACTGCCCAAGGGCAAGGGGATCGGCATGGCGTGCGGTTTCTTCGTCTCCGGGGCCGGATATCCCATCTACAGGTCGGATACCTACCATTCCACCGTAGTGATTAAGATGAGCGAAGACGGTGGAATCGCGAACGTGCTGACCGGGTCGGCCGAGATAGGCCAAGGGTCTGATACCGCGATGGCGATGATCGCCGCCGAAACCCTGGGGATTCCTCTCTCCAGTGTTCGCGTCGCTTCGGGAGATACCGACCTGAGTGTCGACCTCGGGGCATACTCCAGCCGGCAAACCCTGATGACGGGGCACGCCACCAAGGGAGCCGCGGAACAAGTCAGGGATACTATTGCCAAGCATTTGGCGGAAGAGATGGATTGCGATCCGGCCTCCATATCCTTTACCGAGGGGATCGTGAAGTTCGACGGCCAACCGGGAGATTTCGAAAAGATCCGTAGGCAGTACATCAAGGAGCACCGTGGTTGGACGGATCCCCCATCGGGCGAGTACCTCACGTTCAAGGAAGCTGCTCGGGTGGCTTACCTCAAGGCAGGCACCATAGTCGGCACCGGCAAGTACAAGCCCCACAGACTGGGTGGATCGTACAAAGGGGCTGCCGTGGGCACGTCTCCTGCCTACGGTTGTTCGGCCCAGGTGGTGGAAGTCACCGTCGACCTGGAAACGGGCGAGGTCACCGTGGACAACATGACCGACGCGCATGATTGCGGCCTGGCAATCAATCGTTCGACCGTGGAAGGCCAGATGCAGGGCTCACTGTCCATGGGGCTGGGTGAGTGCCTCTTCGAAGAGGTTAAGTTTGATTCCCGAGGGAGAATTCTCAATGCTTCCCTGGGAGAGTACAGGATCCCCACGGCGCTGGATATGCCGAATGTGAAATGCATCATAGTGGAATCCGGTGAACCTCATGGACCGTACGGAGCCAAGGAGGTCGGCGAAGGAGCCATTATGCCTACCATTCCGGCAATCCTCAACGCGATCGCAGATGCCACCGGCATCAGGGTCAATGAGCTGCCGGTATCGTCCGAACGGTTGTTCATCGCCTTGAAGGAAAAAGAAAAAGCGTGAAAAAAAAGCGGTGAGCAGTCGCATAACGCGACTCTCCCCGCTTTTTCCCGGTTCCCGGGCTCTGCCCTAAGCATGCCCCATATCGTAGGACGCCGGCAACCGTGCTCATGTCCCTTATTGACACGAGGCTCACTTCAAATACGGCAAACCAGAAAGATTCCGGCGACTAAGTGGATCACCAAAGCATTCATGCTCTGAAAGGGCATACCTTGAATAGCCATGGGGTTCAACCCATGGAAACGGTGTGCAATAATAACGAGTTATGGACCCCGAAGGGGTCCACCAACGGGACAACGACTGCATCAGCCCTATTCCACCACGGGTTGCCCCCGCGGGACGCGGGTCTAATCGCCGTGAGCCCCTGCGGGGCACCGGCCGGTCATCACCTCAAATCTGCCGGCCCATCGTCAGCCGATTCCCACTGTTGCCGGTAAAAAGATATGGGACATGCTCACGGCTATGCCCGGAAATGGGGGAAAAGCGAAGCAATTTTCGAGCGACGGGATTTGTAATCGTAGTGGTGAAACAGAGTACATGGTCGAATTGATTCGATTTTCGTTACCCGCCTGTTCTGAGACGCCTGGGTTGCTCGGCAAATAATACTGCATAAATTATTCTGAGAGATCGGTTACTGATGAGAGGTCTTCATTGAGATTCATATTCAACGGTTTCCCCGAGGGGTGCGCCGACTCCCAATTAACGGTTCAAGAACTGCTGGACAGATCCCAGGAAGATGATCCCGCGGTGATTGTGGAAATCAACGGTCGATTCATTTATCGTAAGGACTTCAAGGTATTTCAGATCAACGAAGGAGATCGCGTCGAATTCATCCATCCTTCCTTCGGCGGATAAACGTACCTGTTCCCGCCCACAATATCATACTCCTCGCGCGTCGTGCGGCCATATGTACTTATGTATCTGGAGTTGAAACCGAACGGCCAGTCGATCCTCAAGAATCCACCGGACGAGATTTCGCGGCGGAAGTTCACCGAAAACCGTTGAGAAAAGAACCTGAATCTTTGAATGTCCGAAGCGTTCCTTGACGATTCCTCGGGCCCACTCGTAATCGTGCCGGTCGGAAATGACGAACTTCACTTCATCGCAATCCCGGAGTCGCCAAATATTCTCCCACATGAAGTGCTTGCTTTCCCCGCTTGCAGGGCACTTGATGTCCATGATGCGGATAACGCCCTCGGGAAGCGCTGATATGTCGAGCGACCCATTGGTCTCCACAAGAACCTGGTGACCTCGCTGTTTGAGCAGCGCGGTTAACGCCGGAGTCCCCTCCTGTACAAGTGGTTCCCCACCCGTAATCTCCACGAGATTCGAGCCGAAGAACGAGACCCGGCTGAGTATTTCGTCAAGCGACATCTCAGTGCCGCCTTCCTGAGCGTAACGGGTGTCGCAATGCCGGCACCTGAGATTGCAGCCTGCCAGTCTCACGAACGTACAGGGTAATCCGGCGTATGATGATTCACCCTGAATGCTTCCGAAGATTTCACTGACCATGAACTGCATCCGTATCTCCCTCGAATTATGCCCGCGTCCCATGGGGGCCTCGCGTTCCATCTCAAGTGAAGCCCCGGAGGCATGACCGCGGGCTAGGACGTTCATGCTCCGTTATGCCTTTGCAAACATGATGCATGATTTGAATTTTTCGGGCCAACGGGGAATTCCATCTTCCTGAAGCCTAGGGCAGGCACGTCCGCTGCATTTTCGTGCCGCGGCGGCCGTTGAGCCTCACACGTGCAGGCGGAGTCGACCTGATGAGGGTTCAGGTGTATTCCTCATCAAGGGAATACCAGATCGTTTTGAAAAAGTCACCCTTGGTGATAAGATGGTTTTTTCATTGAACGGACTCGTGATCCCTCAAGACGGGAGACAGGAGTAACAACCGGCACGTTGCCGGGTCTGGAGGGGATGCTTTGGGAAAAGTTTCGGTACGATTTCTGCCCGATGACGTTACGGTTGAAGTCGAAGAAGGACAACTGCTTCTAGATGCGGCTCTCGATGCCGGTATCTTTATCCGCGCCGCGTGCGGAGGTACTGGCGGTTGCGGCCAGTGCACGGTCAAAGTCGTCGAAGGATCCGTCGATGCTCACATGCTGGAAAAGATTCCTGACCAGGCAAGATCCGAGGGGTACGTCCTCGCATGCCAATCGCGTCTTACCACCGATACCACTGTCGAGATTCCACAAGCCAAGGTGGGGCGGAAGGTAATTCCTCGAGACGAGGCCGAGCGCATGCGCATCTCAGCGCAGCCGATGGAATCGCCGATAATTGCTGAACTCAACCCCATGACGTTTCGCGTTCTGATGGAACCCACGGCTCCCACCCCCGAAGATAATATGAGTGATTTCGAAAGAGTTGTACGCACGCTCAAGGTTGACCACGAAATATATCCGGTGAGCGCGGACCTGGACGTATTGCGTGAACTCCCCTCGGTTGCACGGGAGGCCAACTGGGAGATCAGCGCATGTATGAGAATCGAAGACGTATTCGACTCGGGCATGCCCATGTACCGGCTTTTCAGGACACATTCCGGACATCTCTCCGCACCTCCCACCGCGTTTGCCGTTGACATCGGCACCACGTCTCTCTGGGGAGAGTTGATTAACCTGAACACGGGAGAAGTCTTGGCCCGAGCCTCGCGATACAATCCGCAGATTTCAATGGGTGACGACGTAATCAGCCGAATCGTATTTGCACTCAAGAAGGACGGACTGGAGAAGCTTCAGAAACAGGTGGTCAAAGGTCTCAACGAGATCATAGACGAGACGCTTCAAAAGAGCAATCAACCGAGAGACTGCGTCAATTACATGGTGGCGGCGGGAAACACCGTCATGACTCATCTGTTCCTGAGCCTCTATCCAAAGTTCCTTCGGGAAGCACCTTATGTGCCGGCTGCACATAATATTGGGCCTGTCGACGCACAAGGGCTGGGCTTGAACCTTCCGCAGGGATCGTTTGTTCGCGTGTTCCCGGGGGTGGCTTCCTATGTGGGCGGGGATATCGTGAGCGGAGTACTGGCCAACGGAATGTGGGACTCGGACGACATGACCCTTTTTATAGACATTGGGACAAACGGAGAGATCGTCGCGGGCAACAGAGATCTCCTGATGACCGCATCATGCTCGGCGGGACCGGCATTTGAAGGCGGAGGGCTGGAATACGGCATGAGAGCGGCTCCGGGTGCAATCGAAGGAATTCTCATTGATCCCGATTCCCTGGAACCCATGATCAAAACGATTGACGCCAAACCTGCCTTGGGGATTTGCGGATCGGGAATTATCAACATCGTTTCTCAGATGCTCAAAATCGGTATCCTGAATCAAAACGGAAAATACGCGCAAGATTTGCCGACCAACAGAATCCGCCGGGGCCGGAGCGGATACGAATACGTTATCTGCCGGGCGCCACAGACTGGAATCGACGAAGATATCATCCTGACCGAAGTCGACCTTGACAATTTTCTGCGAGCCAAGGGCGCCATGTTTTCCGGCTACACGTGCTTGCTCGATAAGATCGGTCTCAGCGTCGACGCATTGGATCGAGTGATCATAGCCGGAGCCTTCGGGAGCTTCATCAATCTCGACCACGCAGTCACCATCGGCCTATTGCCGGACATAGATCGTGAGAAGTTCTCTTTTCTCGGAAATTCCTCCCTCAAGGGTGCGCGACTGGCAGTGACCTCTCGGCAACTGTTCGGTAGGGCTGCGGAAATCGCTCGGGCCATGACAAACGTTGAGCTTTCGGAGGATCCTACGTACATGGACAACTTCATGGCTGCGCTCTTTCTCCCCCATACGCGCAGCGAGCTCTTTCCATCGGTTCGAGTGGGCGTGTACGGGCACTGAGATCCGTCGAAACATACGGGAGAATTCAAACAGGAGTATTCGGCGGAGCGTCCCCGGAAGACAAGACCCCGTGCCTGCCCTCATCACATACAACCGGCATACGGGCTCACACGGCGGTGATGGAGGGTACCCGCAGGGAGGTGCCCCTACATATCTTCTTCCCGGACCTTAGCCCGGGAACGAAAGAGAAGAGGATGTAATCAGTGGGTGAAATTCGCAGTACGATGGATCTGATCATGGAACGTACGCGGGGGATGTCGCTTTCCAAGGACGAGAAAGAACACCTTCGCAAGGAAGACTTTCGTAAGAAGGCGCGAGGCTTTCGCCTGAGACTGATGGACGATCCCTCCGCCTCCGATGACATCCTCTCGGCCGTGGGGCAGGAGACCGGAGAGGACCGCACTCTCCTTGAATCGTTGCTTTGGGAAGAGTTGGTCGGTGAAATGCCGCTCGACGCGCGCATCTTAGGCCATCTGGACCTTCTGGAAACAATGCCGCAAGCCGAAAAGAACAAAGCGATTCTCAGGGAAGCTCGTGAATCGTTCAAGAACGCTGCGAAATTCAGGACCAAGGACAGAAAGAAAATTCTCATGCGCGAGAAAAAGAAGCTTGCGACGTGGGGGATTTCAGGAAGTGCCGTCGTGCCCAAGCTTCCCCCGGATTTAGACGCCGGCGGTGAGCTTGCCCGCTTGATCGCGAACTTCAGGGACCGACTCCTCGAAACTGCCGCACCCTCTGCCTGAACGTCTCGATTAAATGCCGATCCCTCTCGTTTCCTCCCTCCGGCTCTCATTGTAGGGGCACGGCGTGCCGTGCCCACGGTGAAATCAGTGCCGGTATTTTCATACAAGGGGCACCCGTTGAAAGGCCGTCGTACCTGTTCTCGGCACGGGAGGCCCGGGACGAGGCAAAAAAAAGGCGTCTCCCGTTTGGACGGGAGACGCTCTGCAGGTGTGTTGTGGATTTGGAGTTTATGATGCCGGCGGCGGGCGCCTGACGATTGAAGGGGTTATGAATACGAGGAGTTCCTCGAGTGTCTTACTGGCTTGCTTTGCGCTGAAGAGGTACCCGATCACCGGAACGTTCATCAGGACCGGGACACCCTGCCTACTTTCACCTCCATCATTCTTGAGAATGCCGCCGATGACCGTGGTTTCGCCGTCCTTCACCGTCAGGGTGGTGGTGCTCCTTCTCGTGTTGATGGATGGAGGACTCTGGGTAAAATCGGGCGAGTCGTCGGTTACATTGATCTGCATCTGGATACGACCGTCCGCAAAGATCCTGGGGACAACCGTTAGCGACAATGTTGCATTGACCAGCTGGGTCTGGGTCCCCGTGGCACTTTCCACCTGGTAGGCAATCCGCGTGCCGCTGCTGACACTTGCACTCTGGCCGTCCGCTACTTGAACCTTGGGACGTGAGATCGTCTTGGTTTGTCCCGAGGTCTCCCCCAGGGAGAGGCGGGCATCCAATTCAGTGAGGTAGTTGCCGGCGAGAAAACCGAATTGCATGCCTAAGCCCGGAATTGTCTGGGACTCGCCGAAGCCCGAAATGGTGGGCGGCAGGTTGATCGCCAGGAGGGGATCAATGTTATCTCCCTCGGTCTCGGCTCCCGTAGCGGTTCTGGCTGTCCCGGAGTTACCCGTATATCCCCAGAAATTCTGCCGGCTGTTCGACAGCGGCCCGACCTGGTTGTTACGACCGCCCCAGATGATGCCCAAACCTCGACCAAAAGTCCTGTTGGCCAACACCAGGCGACTCTCGATAAGGACCTGCGGGGTTGGTACGTCGAGCGAGAAGATGAGTTTCTTCATTTGTGCAATACGCTCGGGGGTATCTTTGATGAATATCATCCGATCATTGTCGTTGGCCCAGATGATTCCGTATGCCAGGATCCTGGCCAGTTTTGGATCTTCACCATAGGGCAGTGCGACCTGGACGCCGCCGCCCTGTTGAGTAACACCGGCAGCCACGGCGGCCGAGGCGGCGGCCCTTAGCCGTGACGACTGAACCTGGTCGTACCTGTCCAATCCTCTACGTATCGCAGGCCCCAGCAATCCCTGGTCGGCCATCTCCCGTGCATATTCCCGACGTCCCACCTGTCCCGCGGCCTGCTGGGCCTGTAGGCCTGCCATTTCCTCACTGTTCACCGTCGTGGTACGTCGGCCCACTGCACGGGCACCGGGGCAATTCAAGCGGAACAGACAGTCAAGCGTGGTCACGATTTGCGACGGTCGTGCATATACCACCCGTACTGTGGCGTACTGGAAGCAAATGCGCTCGCCTTCATACTGTATACAACCTGCTTCACCAATCTCTTCAGCCTTAGTGTCATCCACCGGGGCCTCTTGAAGCGTCTTGAGTTCCTCGAGCAACCGTTCAATCTGCTGCCGGTTGCTTGCAATCTCCCGGCGCTTTGTCTCGATATGCTTGTCCACCTCGTTCATACGCTGCACGTATTCCTGCTGCCGCTCCGCCTTGAAGTTCGTTATCGCATTCTTCGCTCCGACTCGCATAACATTACCGACCATGACCCTGTCTAGATTGTGGGTGTTCAATATCGTGTCTATGACCTGGCCGAGGGGCACTTCAAACAACCGCAGAGTTGTCGTGCCGCCCACATCGTTCCCGACGATAATGTTGACGCCGGCCTGCTCGGCAAGGAGTCGAAACGCGTTCCTAAGAGATATCCCTTGGAAATCCATGGTGACCGGCTTCTGAAAGACTTCGGGATCGGGAGTGACCTGAAAGCTCTTCAGGATTTCGAGACGCTGTTTCTGCAGTTGCTGGAGTTCCTTCTCAGTTGCTTTAATGGCCTCATTGCGTCCGTCGAGATTCTTACGGATTTGCTCTTGCTGCATGATTTTCGTTGCCTCTCCGCCGCCTTCTCGATCGCCGGATTGCTGGGTCCTGAACCTGGGAGGCGGAAAATCAATCATCAAGACACCCTTCTTCTTCTGCACTTGCGTGGGTACCGAATCCTTGAGCTGAATGAATATCGTTTGCGAACCGGGAACTATCATCTCAACGGATGTCGAGAAGAGATCCGTTCGCAGCGGTTTCTGATGGGGCTTGGGAATCTCGGCATTGATGAGATCCAGTCTGAGTTTTGTTGGAGAGACTTTGTTCAGGCGGTAATCGAGCTGATCTCCTCCTCGGATCATCAACCTGGAATTGTGACCGACCTGGTAAAACCTGAGCTCGGTAATCTCCTGGACCAGAAGCCGCGGGTCAGGGGTGGGCGGCGTTACCGGAGGCCGGACTTCCCGCACCATTCGCCGGTTGTTTCCGCGTCCGGTTGATGACGGAATGTTGACGGAAGCGGTTTTCTGGCGATCAGCCCGGCTGCTCGGCCGAACCGGCTGTATGGTTCGCGGAGCCGTAGGCCTGCCCACGTCCATGCGTTGAGCTAATCTGACCTCTTTTACGTCCATCTTCGCGCGTTTCGACCGACGCTTACCCGGATCTGCATTGTTAACGGCAATTCGCCCGCTTGTCGAAGTCCTTGGAGACGAGATTCGTTTGCCCGATGCGAGCTTGCCTCCGGGGAGAGAACCGGCCGTTTTGCCGTTCACCGTTCCCCCGGGTACCGCCCCCTCAATACCATTGGCTGCCGCCGGCATGAACTTGGGTGTCAGGGACGATGATTCGGGCGCGCTCTCGGAAGCCCTTCGTCCACGGCGCGTCTCGGCCTTGGGAAGGTAACCGGCAAGCGAATTTCCAAGGACCAGCGTGATTCGATTCTTCTCGCGCCTTACCTTGAACGCGGGGACGGGCCGATCACGAAAATCGACCACCACACGGGCCCTGGACTTGAATTGTCCTACGCGAATCTCGTGGATGCCGGATTTGCCAACCGAGACGGCGCGGGGTACGTTGCCGACACGCGTATCGTCAAAGTCCATCACGAGCCTATTCGGCATTCCGATAACACGTGCCAAGTACTTGCCCACTTTTCCCTTCGCATCGATGACTAAACTGTTCCCGTCACGACCGAGCGTGACTCCGGTGATTTCACCGGGAACGCCGGCTAACGCCGGAACACACATCAACGTAAGAAGCAGGCATCCAAGCCAGAGGGATTTGAAACTTGCTACAGGTGACC
This sequence comes from Desulfomonilaceae bacterium, assembly GCA_963675835.2. Taxonomy (GTDB): domain Bacteria; phylum Desulfobacterota; class Desulfomonilia; order Desulfomonilales; family Desulfomonilaceae; genus JAVHLK01. Next base: position 756,147 of record CAXXIU010000021.1, on the reverse strand, counting down.
TCATTTTTATCCTCTCCCGAAGACCGTGTGGAGGCTTTCCAGACCATGCGGAAGTCACGGTGCCCTGGGTGATGAAATTTAGCGACCCAGTCCGGCCGATCTTTCATGAGGAGTTGAATCCTCTGCCGGATGACAGGCTGAAGGGATGATAGCAGAGCAGGGGCAATTGTGTCAACAAAAAATATCTAAAAAACGGTGTGATAGGAGTTTTTGTTGAAGTATTTTATTGTTTGTTGTGAATCGTCGTTATTGAATTAGCCTTATAACTATTCCTTTTAACACGCTTTTTATAGCGTGCTTATTTTCTTGTTTGAAAAATCTCCCACCTACATTATGATTTCGCCATGGAAGGCGCGTTCATTGTCAAAATCTTAGTCGTAGTTGCCGTCATCGTTGCCGTGGCTCTCTATGAATACGTGTACAAGTGAGCCTCAGGCCCCGGCGAGCAAACGGAGAATGTACGGGAATGAAGAGGTCGGTCGCCGAGAGACTCGGGTCACCGGCGGCGCGGGGATTTGGAATCGAGGAGACGGTTCTTGCCGCGGGTGGAAGTGGTTTCGGCGCCGCAGTGGATAGGGGCCGCCGACACTACAGGATCTTCCCGAAAAGATCGGGGCCGTTGGCATCGGTCAGTTCGACTCTGCGTATCTCTCCCATCGACGCGATGCCGTCGGTAATGTAGAGGATGCCGTCCACTTCCGGTGCCTGGTCCCAGGTGCGACCTTGGAGAAGCAAATCCGACTCTGCCGATACACCCTCCACGATACTCGTTTCGACGGATCCCACTCTGGCGCGATTACGTTTCTCCTGGAACTGCAGGTTAATGGAGCGTAGTTCACGTGCCCTGGCTTCCTTGGTTTCGGCGGGAACCGGATCGCCCAGGTCCATGGCGGCAGTCCCCTCTTCAGGAGAGTACGTGAATACGCCCACGTGTTCGATGGAGTAGGATTGGACAAAATCCCTCAGATCCAGAAACTCCTTATCACCTTCGGCCGGGAATCCCACCATGAGGGTTGTCCTTAGGACCAACCCGTCGATGCGGTTCCTTAGCTTGTCCACCAGTTTTCTTATCCGCTCTCCCTTCCACGGACGCCCCATGGCCTTTAGTACACGCTCGGAGACATGTTGAAAGGGAATGTCGAGGTAAGGCAGGATATTCGGGGATTCATTGATAATTGCGGCCAGGTCGGTCGGAAGGCCGTCCGGGTGGAGGTACATGAGGCGAATCCACTCGAATCCCGGAATGTCTCTGAGGCGCTCCAAGAGCCTGACGAGAGCGTCTTTTTCGCCAAGGTCGAGTCCGAAACAGGTGACATCCTGTGCAACCAGGACAAGCTCCCGGACTCCTCGATTCGCCAGATCCCGTGCCTCCCGCTCAAGTTCGCTCACAGTCCGGCTGCGCAGCGGACCTCGAATCGCCGGGATGGTGCAGTATCGACAATTTCTGGAGCAACCCTCGGCGATCTTCAAGTAGGCATAACCGTGAGTCGTGAGCACTCGCCGGTGAGCCGCGGGAATTGAACAAGGCGCCGTCGACTCGGTTTTCCCCGGTACGGGATCATCAGGGGAGCCCAGGAGTTTGGGGAGTTTCGACATCTCCGCGGGTGTGAGAAAGATGTCTGCTTCGGTAAGAGAGTCTTTGAGGTCGTCTCCGTAGCGCAGCGGCAGGCAACCGACAACAACGAGGACTGCGCGACCGTTGAGGTCTCGATAGTCCAGTACGGTCTCGACGGATTCTTCCACCGCGGGTTCTATGAAGGCACAGGTATTGACGATCAGGACGTCCGCTTGGGAGGGCTCGGCCGTAAAGATGAAGCCTGCTGACAGCATGACGGACAAGATATGTTCGGAATCCACCCGATTCTTGGGACATCCCAGGCTTACCAGGCTGAAATATTTACTTTGTGCCACGTTCTTTCGATTTCCGAGTGTTGGATGGAATGATCATTTCCGCCGGACCCGGAGCGACCTTGAACCGGGAATCGGGTATTGAGTTGAGAAAGGTAATATCAGAGAGATCGAAGCGGTTGTAGTTTCCCAGTGCATCATAGATGATTGCGCGTCTGATGGTGTAGTGGCTGCGGTCGGCTCCCAGCAGGATGCGGTAGGTGCTGGCGGGGTTCTTCTTGTCGGTGAGTTCCAGGAAGAGGAGATTCTCAGCCTCGTCCTGAGCTTTTGCCGGAAACTCGATCACGAAATTCCGGTCGAGATTGCCTATGTTCGCAAAGAAGCCGAAAAAGTGTTCGACATTTATTTCCGGGGGTATTTCACCTCGAGCCGCATTGCCGTCATCGGGGAAGAAGACGGTATAGGATCTTCCCTTAATCACGACCTTTTGTTTTTCGGGCCAATCAACATCGAGTGCTATGTGGCCGGGCTTCCTGACGTACATGGTGCCCTTGAAGCGATCTTTGAGGTCCATTGACACGTTCACCGTCAATTGATCGAACGTAGCCTGAAAGCAGCAGTAGCCTGCGTAGACTTCCTGAATTCGCCGAACCGTTTGATCGACCGAGGGGAGGTTGTTTCCGGCCTTCGCCGGCGATCCACTTATCACGAGAAGCAGGACAAACAAGACGGCAGCTGCCTTTTTCAAGAGTTGCCTCCCGGGGATTGAACGATATCCGTTAGTTGTTTCACAAGATGTCGCACTCGGAATTCATTGGCTTGCATCGGATAGCCCACGCTGCGCAGGTCGTGAACCAACACGGCCAAGTCGGGCAGCCATGGCCTGAACATTGCCTCGTCCGCCAATTCCGAACACACCTCATCAGGAGTTCCGAACGCCACGGCTCTGCCCTCGTGGAGCAACATCATGAAATCGAGGACTTCAAGGAACGGGTCCATGTCGTGAGACGCTATGACAAAGCTCGTTCCTCCCTGCGCCTTCATGGAGCCGATCATGGAAACAAGGTCCGAAATTGCCGGCGGATCCAAACCGACAGCCGGTTCGTCAAGAACGAGTACGATCGGCTCATTCACCAGTATTCCCGCTATCGCCGCCTTCCGCCTTTCCCCGTCCGACAGTGCGTAAGGGGCGCGTTCACCTACTTCGGCAATGTCCAGTCCCACCAGGTTACAGGCCTTTTCCACTCTTGACCGAATTGTCGATTCGGGCAATTGAGAGAATCGTCTGAGGACAAAGGAAATGTCATGAAAGACCGTGTCCTCGAAAAGCTGTCGCTCGGGCCTCTGGAATACTACACCGACCTTTCGACGCAAGTCGGAACCGTATGTCCCGATGTCCACACCGTCCAGGAGTATGACGCCGCGCGTCGGGACAAGGAGGCCGTTCAGATTCCGGATCAGCGTTGTCTTTCCACTACCGGTGCCGCCGAGGAGTCCGAGGATTTTACCGGTGGGGAGCACGAAGTTTATGTCTCTCAACGCGTGCTGTTCCAGGACCGTTCCCGGATTATACACATAGTCTACACGGTCGGCTCGGATTTCCACGTTCTTCGGTACCTCTGTACTACTACCCCTGAAATTCTTGTCGTGCCGCGAAGAATTCTTGCATTCCGGGCTCTGCCCGGTCTTGGAGGTTCATCCGCATTCATGCCACAGTGTACTAGTCGGATTCCTTGACTTTCCACACCGTACCCTTGGGACCGTCTTCAAGTACGATTCCCTTTGCAAGAAGGTCGTCCCGGATCTTGTCGGCATCCGCAAAGCGCTTCTGCTTCCGAGCCTGCGCACGCTGGTCCATCAGTTCAAGGATTTCCTCCTCGTTGATCTCGAGATCGGCTGCTCCGGATTTCCGCTTCGAGGCGACAAACTCCTCCGCATCCTCATTGAGCAGTCCAAGCACTTGCCGCGATAGTCCCAAAATTTCTTCGTTGATATCGGTCAACTTGCTCGCCGAGGGTATAGCGTCCCGCTCCCCGTCTGCGTGAGACGCCATTCTGTTGACGGCCCGGGCCGCCTCGAAGAGGATCGCCAGACTTCTCGGTGTGTTGAAATCGTCGTCCATGGCCTCGGAGAACCTCTCGGTCACACGGCGCAGTTCCTCCGGGAGGTCATCGCCCGTGCCGTCCGCACGAATCAACTCCTTCATCGCGGCCATGGCGGAATAGAGTCTCTCCAGACCTGCGGAAGCCTCTCGTATGGAAGTTTCATTGTAGTCCAACGGGCTGCGGTAGTGGCTTGATAGGAGGAACAACCGGAGCGCCTCCGGGTGAACTCTCTGAAGGATATCGCGTATGTTTAGAACATTACCGAGCGACTTGGACATCTTCTCCGAGCGGATGTTTACAAACCCGTTGTGAATCCAGTACTTGGCGAATTGGGAGCCGCTTGCGGCCTCGGATTGCGCGATTTCGTTTTCATGGTGAGGGAATGCCAAATCCGCTCCCCCGCCGTGAATGTCAAATCGTTCCCCAAGGTACTCCGTACTCATGGCGGAACACTCGATGTGCCATCCCGGACGGCCCGGTCCCCACGGACTCGGCCAAGATGGTTCGCCCGGTTTGGCTCCCTTCCACAAGGCAAAATCCAGGGGGTTCCGTTTCTTTTCGTCGACTTGTACCCGCGCTCCCGATATCAGGTCGTCGATCTTCTTCCCGGAAAGTTTCCCGTACCCGCGAAAGCTTTCCACTGAGAACATCACATCCCCTTCAACCTCGTAGGCGTTTCCCGCAACGATGAGTTTCTCCACCAGGGATTGAATCCGGGCTATATGTTCCGTAGCCCGCGGCTCGTGAGTCGGACGCAGGACTCCCAACCCATCCATATCAACATAGAATTCATTGATAAACCGCTCGGCAAGACTCTTCCAGTCCTCGTTCAAATCGTTCGCTCTATTGATGATCTTGTCGTCCACGTCCGTGAAATTACGGACATACGTTACCTCATAGCCTTTCCTCATGAGGTATCTGTAGATCACGTCAAAGAGTACTATTGAACGAGCGTGACCGATGTGGCACATGTCGTAGACCGTGACACCGCAAACGTACATGCCCACTTTTCCCGGTTCAACGGGATCGAACTCCTGCTTTTTTCGAGTGAGCGAGTCATATATCTTCAGGCCCATCGCTATCTCCCGCGTTGTCGTTTCCTTAAGAAGCCGTTCGCTCGACCTTGGTGCAATATGCACTGTTCATGGCGTGCATCCGAGAGGACACAGCAACGGTTCTGCACGCGTGTTCAACCTTCGTCTCCATCAGGCTGTTTCCAAGAGAACCACGGCTGCCGCGGCGATGCCCTCGCCTCGTCCAAGAAAACCCATGCCTTCCGTGGTGGTTGCCTTGACGTTGACACACTCCGGCTCTATGTCCAAGGTCGACGCCAGATTCCCCACCATAGCCGCTCGGTACGGCGCAATCTTAGGATGCTGCGCAAACACGGTGGTATCAACATTGGCGATGCGAAACCCCAAAGAACGGACGGCCTCACAAATCACTTTGAGCAGATCCAGGCTATGGGCATCCCGGTACGTGGGATCGGAATCAGGGAAGTGCATGCCTATGTCGCCCAAGCCCGCAGCGCCGAGCAACGCGTCTATAAGGGCATGCGTGAGCACGTCGGCGTCGGAATGTCCTTCCAGGCCCAGGGAATAGTCGATCACCTCACCCCCGAGCACCAGCTTACGGCCCTCGGCGAACTTGTGTGCGTCAAATCCTTGCCCTATTCTCAAGATTCTCCCCTGTTTCAATGAATACACGGAGCTTAATTGATCGCTCGGGGTTCGTCAAGAACGGCCGGCGCGTAATGCACTCATCGGTCGGAGCCGGCGTCACGCTTCTGTATTACTAATCCTGATCTTGTCGTACCGCGAAGTTTTTCGGTAATTGGCTCCTGAATTTCGGTTTGGCACCACCGACGCCGGGAAATAGAGCAACGTCCGTAGCCCCAGCGTAGTACAATGGTACTTGCGAAACCCTAGCTCCTGCGTAACGCCGATGCCTGCAATCGCCGGTTGGTTGCGGTTCTAACCGCCGTTACGCCGGTGCTTGCAATCGCCATTAGGTTGCGGTTCTAACCGCCTCATGCGTTCTTGACGGAAGCTCGGCCCTGTCATACACTGCAGGCAATCCGCTTCCTGCGGCTGTAACGCGTGCGAGAGTGAGAGATAGTGCCAACGGCTTCCGGAAAAACAAGCGGCAGGAAACGCCGTTCATTGAGAGGCCTCATTGCGTGGCTTGGTGCAGGTATGCCCATACTACTGATGTGTGCTCTGGGATCGGGAGCTCTGGGAACACTCATCGGGGGATACCTTTCCTTTTCCGAGGGCCTTCCCAAAATCCCCGACTTGAGACGTTACCGCCCCAAGACCGTCTCGACGTTTTATGCGGAAGACGGAACCGTCATCGGTATCTTCTACCGGGAGAAGCGTTTCCCCGTATCCCTGGATTCATTACCGCCCCACGTCGTCAACGCGTTTCTTGCCGCGGAGGATGCCCGCTTCTTCTCTCACACCGGGGTGGATCCGATCGGCATAGTTCGAGCTGCGATCAAGAACCTCATGAAGAGAAGCTTTGCTCAGGGCGGTAGTACCATTACCCAGCAAGTCACGCGGAATTTTCTTCTTTCAAAAGAAAAGAAACTGCCCCGAAAGATCCGCGAATTGATACTCGCGTTCAGACTCGAAAAGACGCTCACCAAAAGAGAAATCCTGCAACTCTATCTCAACGAAATCTACCTCGGCATGGGTGCGTACGGAGTTGAAGCCGCGGCGAGAAATTACTTCGGCAAAACCTCCCGGGATCTGACGATTGCCGAGGCGGCTCTGATTGCCGGACTGGTGGCCAACCCCTCCAAGTACGCCCCCCACAAGAACTTGGATACCGCACTGAGTAGACGCTCATTCGTGTTGGAAGGCATGCTCCGCAACAACTTCATCTCCCGGGAGCAATATCAAAAGGCACTCGCCGAAAAGCCCTGTTTCAGGGAAAACCTTCCCAATACGTACCAGCGGGCACCCTACTTTGCGGAAGCGGTCAGGCAGTACGTCACTGCACGGTACGGGGAAGACCGTCTCTACAATGACGGACTCAAAGTCTGGACCACGTGCGATCTGTCTCTGCAGAAAAAGGCATCCAAAGCGCTTGTCAACGGCATTCGATCTTGGGAAGAGCGCCATCGAAGGCCCGTAGGGTTGGTACGACGCCTGAAATCCTCGGAAACCCGGGCCATGCTCGCAGGGCCCCCGCCGGAGTCTTATGAGGTCGGCGATGTGGTTGAGGTCGTTGTTCTGGAGAACAAGACCCCTAAGAAGCGTAAGAGGAAGAAACGCAAAAAAGAGAAGGACCTTGGACCGCAGGTATGCTCCCTGGCACTTCGGGGAGGGGCTCGTTTCTCCATGCCGCTTGCCGGAAAGACCCGCTACGGGAAAAACGATCTCCTCCACTTCAAGGTCACGAAGATCGACGGTTCTCTCCTTTCGTTGGAACCCGTCACGCTTCCACCGGTGCAGGGCGCGGTCGTGTGCGTACAAAACAGAACCGGGTACGTCCGAGCCTTGGTGGGAGGAACGGAATTCGAGCGTTCCAGGTTCAACAGGGCACTCCAGGCCCGAAGGCAGCCGGGAAGCGCATTCAAGCCGTTCTTGTATACCGCGGCCCTTGAGTGGGGACACTACGGACCCCAGACACTGGTTGTCGACGAACCCATTGCGGTTGAGGTGAACCCAACCGAGCCTGAATGGATGCCGGCCAATTCCGATGGACAATTCCAAGGGCCCATTACCGTCCGGCAAGCCCTGGCGTACTCACGAAACATTGCCGCGGTAAAGGTCATCATGGATGTAGGAATCGATGCCGTCATTCGAATGGCCGGAAACATGGGAATACAATCTCCTCTGGGAAAGCACCTGTCGCTGTGTCTGGGGGCATCGGAAGTTACTCCGCTGGAACTCACCGCGGCGTACACTGTTTTTCCCAATATGGGCATCAAAATCCAACCCGTCCTTGTGAAGAAGGTGGTCGATCGCTTCGGCAATGTCCTCGAGGACAATACTATGGAACCCTTGGACATTGCAGGGACTGTGGCACATGAGGCTCAAACCGCTCCCTTGCCGCGATCTTACGCCGCGCACCACGTTGCGGCCAACCGGCAGGATTGGTCGAGCATTCCACCGCAAGCCCCACGGAGAGAGGTCAATCCGCCTGCATCAGGCCAGAGTCCCTCTGCCGGCATGGAATCGGTCCTGTCCGGTTCTTTTCCCTCGGAAGCCGTAACAAGGCGAGCCCCGGTGCGGAGAGTGTTGAGTCCTCAGAGCGCCTACCTCATGACAAGCATGCTCAGTGAAGTGTGCACGTCCGGAACCGCGGCCAAGGCGTCGCGGCTCGGTCGACGGGATTTGGCGGGCAAAACCGGCACGACGGATGACTGCACCGACGCATGGTTCGTTGGGTTCAATCCTCGGTACACGACCGGGGTATGGGTGGGGTACGACACCAAGAAATCCCTGGGTCGGAAGGAATACGGAAACGTGGCCGCTCTGCCCGTGTGGATGGATTTCATGAAGGATGCACTCGGCGGTGCACCGTCCCAAGGATATCCGGTTCCTCAGGGAATCGTCTTCTGGGGCTTGAATATGCCCATAGCATCCGCAAGACCGGACGATCTTATTCAGGCCGCTCCCGATATACCTCCGGGTTCTGATGCGAAACCGGTATGCCCGGTGGACAACGGCATGGTTCCCGCACAGAACCAAGTGGACCCGTTCGGAAATCAGGAGTTTCCTTCTCCCGTCCAAACGGTTCCCGTAAACGCGTTTCCCATGCCCGCGGCTTTCGATTCAACCTTCTATGGCACACCGATACGGGTCCTTTCCCCCACGGGTGAATCACTTGGAATCGCGTACCCTTCAGTGGACGAAAAGGGCCGAATGACCCTGTACAGAAGCGACTACCCGGAATACGGGCAACAACCGGGGAGAAACGACTCGCCGGGACATCCGGTCGTGCAGGGTTGGGGACCGTCTGTCCCGCCAACGGCGATGCCTCCACGGTATGTCGGGCCTCATCAACCTGGGAACGACCCGGTGCATCGCAGTCAACCGGGTTCCAATCCATCATGGTATCAGCAGGGGTGGAACTACTGATGTCTCGATCCCGCACGTGGTCGATGGTTGTCACTGTTCTCGTCATTTTCGCGGCGGGGACGGTTCTGGGGTTGTGGTTGAACCGCAGGCCCCCTCCGCCCCCGGGTTTTACGGCCCTTGAGAGTGCCGAAGACGTGGTCATTCGAGTTTATCGTGAAATCAGTCCGGCCGTGGTCAACATTGTCGCACGCCGTAAGGGGCCCACCAATTGGATGAACTTCATGCAACCGGTCCCGCAGTTCGGCCAAGGGTCGGGATTCTTGATCGACCCTAAGGGACATGTGCTCACCAATAATCACGTGGTGGCCAACGCGGAATACCTCGAGGTCACCCTCATGGGCGAGAGGAAGGTTCAAGCGAGACTGGTCGGTCGTGATCCGATCAGCGATCTGGCCGTAATCGAAGTGACCCCGTTTCCCGGCTTGGTTGCTGCTCCTCTCGGTGATTCCGACAAGCTTCAGGTTGGCCAGAGGGTGATCGCCATAGGCAATCCTTTCGGATTCCAGCACACGGTCACGGCCGGCTTTATCAGTGCGCTGAACCGCGACCTTGCAATCGGCCAAAGGACCATGATGGGGATGATCCAGACGGATGCGGCAATCAATCCGGGCAATAGTGGAGGCCCTCTGATAGACTCTCGCGGCAGGGTGATCGGCATTAACACGGCTTTGATCAGTCAGACCGGCGGCTTCATGGGGATCAGTGTGGCACTCCCCATCAACAGGGCAAAAAAGGTCGCCAGACAGATCTTGAAGTGGGGGCATGCCATTTATCCATGGATTGGGATAAAATCCTGGATGGACCTTGAGCCTGCAATTGCCCAGAAGATGGGCCTGCCGCCCGTCAGCGGCGTGCTCATTTACCAGCTTGCTCCGGGAAGCCCCGCTGCAACGGCCGGTCTCCGCGGTGGCGACCGCCTGCTGGTCCATAGGGGACTGCCGGTGACGGACAAGGGGAGACCGATCGTTTTGGGAGGTGACGTGATTCTTGCCGTGAACAACGTCCCCACTCCATCCTATGACGAGTACCGAAACGTCCTCGCGGAAAGGAACGTGGGTGAACCGGTCACGCTCAAAGTGCTCCGGGGAGACCGTGAATTCACTGTGACGGTTACCTTGGTGGAAGCCCCGTCTTTGCCGATCTGAACATTCATGGCTTGATCTGTTCACACGCTGCCGGGAATCACGAACATCCCCCGTCCTGCCCCCATAGGCACCGACACAATCCTTTTGGGCCGCCCAATCGCTTTGCACCCGGCACTGAAGTACCGGGCTACCTTCAGCCGCCCTTGCAGGGGCATCGACTCAATTGTCTGGAGCGGCCCTGAAGGGGCCGACCAATCGTGATACCCCGCCGTTATGTGGAGCTTTGCGTCCCCCGGTCTGAGCAGCACACTCGTTGTACGGCCGGTGGACCCCTTCAGGGTCTATAACTGTTTGTTATTGTTCACTGTTCCCATGGGTTAAAACCCATGGCTATTTACAGTATGCCCTTTCAGGGCATGAGTCCGGTTGCCGGCGACCCAAGATATGGGTATTGCTCAGGGCTCCTGCCTGGGAACGCCCGGCATCCGGGCTCTGCCCGGACACCAGGAAAAAAGGTCTTGACTATATCTATATCCTCCTATATTTCTATGACTGCATATTAACTGGCCCATGAAAATTAAGGAGGATGAATCTTGTCAATTACTCGTATTCTCTTCACGGCCGCGTCTCTGATCATCACAGTTGCATTGGCTTCTGAAGCACCGGCCGGTGTGCTGGGAGACATAATGTCGTATGTCTCGGGCGACCCGTCCGCCGGCCAAACGTCGGGAAATTACCCTCAGTTTAACGGCAATGGGGGGTATCAATACCAGGTGACCTATCATGGGCCCGCCACGAATCAGCCGGCCTCTCAGGCTGCTCCGAATGCGAACGGCCGGTACGCCTCAGCCTCCCCGGCACAGGGCTATCCTCAGTATCAGCCGGTCACTCCGCAAAGAACCGTGGTGCCGAATCCCGGAGGTCCGGTGAGCAGAACGGCCGTTTATCCCCAAGCATCGCAGCGACGCGTTGTCGTGAACCGAAATCAAAGTGCGCAACAGATTCAGGTACGGAATCGAACGACCTACCGGCAGCCGAGCCCGGCACGGCAGCAATACTTTCAGCCGTATGGGTACTCCGGGCAACCGGCTGCCTCGTACTACGGCTCCTACGCTCCACGGCAGCGGGTATCGACACGTTCGTCCTACTACTCCAATCCGTATCAAAATAGCAACCAGGGATGGTACTCGGGGAGTTCTTGCCCCACCGGAAGGACGTGAGGCTTCTGAGCCGGCGTCGGTCGACGCAAAGTAAACACGGCACAGAAGCGGTCAGGACCGCAGCCAAATGGCGATTGCAGGCATCGGCGTCACGAGCGAGCTTGGGTTTCGCAAGTACCATCGTACTACGCGGGGAACCGGACGTTGCTCCTTATTCCCAGACGTCGGATGCAACCGAACCGAAATCCAGGAGCCAATTTCCGAAAAAATCTTCGCGGTACGACAACAAAACGAACGTTAGTAACGTTTCACCTCGCGGAATAGACGCCACAACGATTTTAGCCGGCCAGTCGAGGCCGACCTTCCTACCTCCCGGCCTCTTGGCATGGCCGTGATGCATTGACCACGGCCGTGCCCCTTCCTGTATTCTGTTGAAGATGAAATGACGCCCTCGTGCGATCTCGTCCGGCTTAGTGCCCCATTTCATGAGTTCGGTCACACATTTTCGTCTCGCTGCCATGTTGGGTGCCGGCAAGACAAGATCCGGGCACGGAGGCCCGGGCTACGAAGAACTGTCCCGAAGCCTTAGAGACGTTTCGTGGGACAGGCCTCCGTGCCCGTCATCTTCAAGGGCGGGCGTCCCTGCTCGCCGTCTCCCCGGCGTAGGCCGGAGGCCATGCACCGTCCCCGCGTAGGCTGGGAAGACGTCTCGGCTTGCGCGACCATATTCAAGCCAGAATGCACTTCGGTGGGCGCCGTGAAAATCCAATGCCAATGAGCCTATCTGTTAGAGGCGGCAACCAGCCAGTGCCCCGAAGGGGCTCTCCATGAAATAGGGGTAGGAACAACCGGTTGTTTACCCGGCCGCTCCTCCCTCCGAACCGTACGTGCGGTTTTCCCGCATACGGCTCTCCGGTCGGTGGTCTTACCTCCGAGAGGATTGACGAGCCGCTGCATGGGCTGCAACTACGGAGAACAGCCCCTGCTTGGCAAAGAAGGAATTCGGCCGGCGTTGATGGTCCTTGCCCCTGCCGCGACCACGACGCTTGGAACGGCGGCGAAGGATGCTGCGAAGCCGCATCCGGATCCACTGGTCCAAAGGACGAAACGTGGTGTAATGACTGTGTTTGAAGTACACAAACCAGCCCGCAAGGGTCCGGTTGACTCTCGCAATGATTACCGAAAGGCTAAAGCCGTTGGTGCGCTTCGTTTTGCCGCGAATGGTATCCTTCAACTTCTGCAGGCTTTTGGAACGGGGCCAACGATAGCCGCGCTCAAAGTGGTACCCAAGAAAGTCGAAACCACCACGACTCGTAGCATCGACAATGTGCGTCTTCTCCGGATGGAGGGTCAGTCCCGTAGATTGGGTCCAGCCCTGGACCAGACCGAGAGCGGATTGCGCTTCGGCCTTGCTGCGGCACAGAATCACAAAGTCGTCAGCATAGCGTACCATGGCCAAACCAGAGCGAGCCATCAGATGATCCAAGGGATCGAGATAGATATTCGACAACAGTGGACTTATGACCGCACCTTGAGGGGTGCCAAACTCGGGGGTCCAGCCCTGAGCAGTGTCCAGGATTTGCTGTTGAAGAAAGCTCTGAACAAGGCGGAGGATACTCTGATCGCTAATCTGCAGGGCGACACGGCCGAGCAACTCATCGTGCCCTATCGTGTCGAAGTAGGATTTGAGGTCGGCATCCACCACGTACGTGAAGCCTTGTCTCAGGAGTGCACCGACGCGACGAAGCGCGTCCTTACAGCCTCGCCTCGGTCGGAAACCGTAACTATGTTCGGCAAAATCCCGCTCGAAGATAGGTTCAAGGACCTGGCGCAGCGCGGCCTGCACGACTCGATCTCGTACCGTGGGAATCCCCAGTGGACGGCGCTCTTTCTTGCCGGGTTTGGGTATCCACACGCGTCTGATGGGTTGTGGCCGGTAGGTGCCGGACCGGAGTTCCGCTGCAAGCTTTTCGAGGTTACCCTCAAGCTGCGTCTCGAAGTGCCGGACCGTCACATGATCCACCCCCGCACTCCCACGGTTGGCCTTCACACGCGCAAAGGCAGACCGAAGATTCGCAGGAGTATGGACCTTGTCCATCAAGCTGTACCACGTACCTCCTTTCACCCCGTGTTCCAGGGCTGTCAACATGCGGTCTGTCCAGACTGTGGGTTCGACCCAGGACCAGCGGTCCCGTATCGCTCCGGCCCGTCTAGCCCCGAAGAACACTGTAGCCGGTTTGTCTTCCCGTTGTCTGTCCATCATGCATCCACCTTCCTGCCTCCCTTTGCTCCACGCCCATTACGGCGTTTCAGCGCTACTATGGAGGCTCTGACTCCTGTGCGAGTCTCCATCCCGCACAGGTCTCCCCGCTTAACGTACTCAACCGTCCTGACCATTCCATCCCCAACCACCTGGTGTCCCCCTGTCGCCGCTTTACACCCGCTACGTTGTTCTCAGCGCGACAGGTCTCCTATCTCAAGACCTTTTGCCTTTTGTATCAGCGCAGGCCATCGTCAGAATAGGTCTAGGCTTCGCACATGGCTAGCAGGCTCGCCGAGATCACCCTGCCGAAACGGGTTCGTTAACCTACGGACTGGTCGTTCGCCTCCTGTTGCTCTCCACCCCGCCTCACAGCGACGCAGTTACAGGCGGCTACAGGCTGTAGCGTTGACCTGAAGAGGACTTGCACCTCTCTGATTAAGTACGCTCGCAGGCGCACTAGCCACGGGTTTTCAACCCGTGGAACAGGCATCCACCCAAGTTTCCGGAACGACCCTGAAAGGGTCTACCAATCATGAGCCACCCGGTATCAGATACCTTTCGTCAAACTCTACGCCTGCTTCGATGAGCAGAGCCCGCAGTTCATCGGCAAAAGAAACTCTTCTATGATGCTGTTCTTGATTCCTTATGTATTCGATCAACCGTTCCTTATCCAGTCCGGAATGCGTGAATGCCCCGTATCCGGTCTGCCAATTGGTAAATCCCGGGCAAAACTTGTTCGATTTGATCCAGTACGATAACCCGCCCTTGATCTCCTTCACCAGATTGGCAAGGGAAACGCTCGGGTGCAGACTAGTCAGCATGTGGAGGTGATCCGATGTCCCATTTATACGGTACAGGCGGCTGTCTCTTCTCTGGATGATACCCCACGCGTATCGAAATAGGCTTTCTCGGCAGCTTGGAATTAATACGGGAGCCCTCTCCTTGGTGGAGAAGACGATATGGTAGTAGATCTGAGTGTATGTGGACATCGTCAAACGGCTCCTTTTCGGATCAGTGGACCCCTCCAGGGTCCGGACCTGTACTTGGTGCACCGATTTCCATGGGTTGAAACCCATGGCTACTGACGGTTTGCCCCTTCAGGGCAAGTACACTGCTTCATATCTCTTGCCGCGTCAAGCCTGTTATTCCACATGGGATTTTCACGAGAGACCCCCAAGCGAATATGGATGCCGTGCGTCCCGTCGAGAATTCTTCCTCGTATAGCTCGCAACCGTCCGAAGAATGATACCCTCAAAGCGGCCTACCAGATAAGGGTACGGAGTGTCTTCACCTTTCCCGTGGTGAATGGAGATTGCTCTTTGGGGGCTGATTCGAGATCATGGCATATTCCGTGTCGGTTTCATTGTATGAAACATACGCTGGCACGATGCCTGCCGTGTCGCTCCGTTCCCCGAAAAGCCGCTCTCAAAGCCACAGCTTCACCCGCGACACCGAAAGGTTACAGAACATCCTCTCGCCTCGTAGCACACCAAGGCAAGGCGTGATATAAAATCTCAGATCCTGTATCAGACGTCCAACTGAAGGGGGATTCCCCATGTTCAAGCGAATGGTCATCGTCTCACTCGTTGCAGCGACGTTGTGTGCCGTCCATGCTCATGCTCTGCCTTCGAGAGCCCAAGTGATAGAGGGATTCCGGCTGGAGCGTCAAGGGCAGCGCTTGGCGGCTGCCGCCCGCACCGAGGAGGACCGGGAGAAAGCTGAAGAAAAGTCCCAGGCAACGGAGTATTATGAAAAATGCTCGGAAGTCAGTGACCTCCGGCAAAGCCGGAGGCATGAAATGTTGGAACCGCTCAAAGCGGTTGACGTGAGGCCAGCTTGGCTGCTTTTCCCATGCTACTTGCCTGCTCACCTGTATGGTGGGTGGCATCGCTTCATGGATTGGGGCATCGCCGCGATAAGACGCTGGACAGCCCAGGAGAAGCCAGGGGTTGCCGGAACGTAAGGAGATGATCTTCGCTGCCTCTCGGATACCCCGTGGCCTGGAGAAGAATCAATACTCCCGGAAATGTCAAACTCTTTGAGTCCACCGGCAGAGCCGGGGGTTTACCTATTTTAATTATCGAAGACGCTGAAAAGACCGGCACGCGAATCGACGGCCCCGGGGCTCTTCTTACGGCTGTGCGGGAGGGCCGTGTAGAAGTGGTGACGCTCCTCCTGGCCAAGGGTCCCGGTATCGACCTCAAGCAATCATACGGCGGTACGGCTCTCTTGGACGCCGTCAATGACGGCAACACGGGAATCGCCAAGGCGCTCTTGGACAAAGGTGCCAATGTAAACGCCGCGGACAGCGTTGGTGCAACGGCCCTTCACCACGCGGTTTCCGTTTGCGATCCAGACCTGGTGCGAATGCTCCTCAAGAAGGGTGCCTACGTCGATGCAATGGCACGGGGGGGAGACACGCCTCTCATACAAGCCATCCGGAAAGGAAACGGAGAGATCGTCAAAGCTCTGCTGGAGAAGGATCCGAGCCTCAAGCCGAGTGGATTTTCCAATAGTGCTTTGGAAGAGGCACGGAGAAGAGGCAACTCGGAGATCGTCGAACTGCTGGAGGCTCATGTACTTAAGCAGACCAATTGAAACAAACCGACGTCGGAGGAGAGCGATTGATGAGCCGATTATTGATTGCTCTGCAGCCTCCAACCCGGCCTTGAAAGACCGGTCTACTGTCATGCAGTCCCTTTGGGACGCATATGATCTCCGGCTCCGGAGGAGCGGTTGAAAATGGGCGGCACACGCATCGACATACGCGTACAGCGTCCTGACTTTCAAATGCTCCGATCTGAATGTGCCGAAGGCACAAAGGAATTTAGCCGGGGGATTCATCCCCCGGAAGAGGAACGGAGGATTCGAACAGGATTTCCGTCCTGAAGGGACGGTGCACATGGACGCGTTCAAAACGGGGAAGACTCCGGCGTCTCTTCAGGATGCACCATCAGGCTGCACAATGCTTCCGGGCCTTGAAAGGCCCGGCTAACATCGCGTGTCCCTTCGGGACGTCAAGGACGATGCGAAGCCGGGATGGACGAATATCCCAATGTTAGTGCCTATGCCCCTACCCCCCCTTTCGTAAAGGGGCCAGGGGGGATTTGCGCCGCAGAGCAGGCGCCACCAAACTTATGAAATGCAGCACGAAGGAGAACCCCATGACACGCGTCCCCATGTTCTTTCTCACTCTGCTCGTACTAGGCCTCTATCTTGCTCCGTGTGCGGTCGCTGGAGACGACATTGCACCGCTTCAGGCAAGTGGAGGAACTGCAGCGGCAAAGTCACCGCACCAGAGCATTCGCATGGATACCGAGGAGGTCACTGTCCGCCCGAACAAACGCGGCTACACGGTAGACGCGGTATTTCAGATGGTCAATTCCGGCGAGATCACGACGGAATGGGTCGGTTTTCCCAACGGACACCACCTGGCCGAAGCCAAAATGCGGAAGTTTCCGGACTTCAATCTGTTACGCGCGTGGATTGACGGTCAGGAGGTCAAGTTCTCCAAGGAGGGCGACCGGTGGTTGGCCGGACGGGTGACCTTCCCCGGACACGCGACAACCGTGATCCGAATCGTGTACGAAGCAGACTATTACCGTGGAAGCCACATAACGTACATTATCGGCACCGGTGCCCATTGGAAGGACAGTATCCGCAAGGCTGCCTTTACCGTGGACGGATCCTCAATCGGCGGCTCCAAGCACTTCTCGGCGGGGCTTGGAGGTGACAGACCGAAAAGCCGTCGACTGGTCTCAGACAAAGCCGTGAGGATAGAGATTGAGGATTATGAGCCCGGGCCCAAGGCCGTGCTGAGCGTCGAGGTCTGCATTTGACGACACGGGGTGCGGGTTGAACGTGGTTGTGCCGGGCATACGTGCTGCATCTTTCGGGTTCGGCTTCACAGAGGTGGTCGCGGATTCCGACCTCTGAGGGGAAGACGTCTGATTTCCGGTTCTGCCCGGTCTTGTAGGGGCGACCGGCGGTCGCCCTCGGGCATAGCCGGCCCTTGGGAGAATACCATTCGCCCCTTGCATGCTAATACTAGGTCGTGATCTCACCGTGGGCACGGCTCGCCGTGCCCCTACAATGAGAAGGCAGAAAAGGAGCTCACCATGCGCTCGATTGGAATAACCATAGTCCTGACCGTGCTTCTCATTTTCGGTGCGGTTTCTTGTCAACGTTCATCCGTGGAACAAGACCGGGCACTGTTGGAAGCTGCTCATAGCGGAGACTTGAAGCAGGTCAGAGACTTGTTGGACAAAGGAGCTGATGTCAATGCGCAAGACAAAGACGGTATGACACCCCTCATGTGGGCGATGAGAAGTGTACCGTTCGGAGGAGGCAGCCTGGATATGGTGAAAATGCTCCTCGACAGGGGAGCCGACGCGAATGCAAAGGATAAATCGGGCGGAACGGCCCTCATGAACGTTACCACGTTGGGGCTTGACGTGGTGGAACTCCTGCTGGATAACGGCGCGGATGTCAATGCAAAGACGACAGACGGCTTTACTGCCCTCATGGCTGCTGTCGGGTTGGCTGACACAGCCGTTGTGAGGCTTCTCATCGACAGAGGAGCTGATGTCAATGCAATGGATGACGAGGGCCGGGCCGTGGTCGCTTTTGCGGCAATGCAGTGTCGGCCGGAAGTGATGAAGGCTCTCATAGAGAAGGGAGCCAAGGCGGACTTGGCAGCCGCGGCGTGCAGCGGCGACCTGAGACAAGTTCAACGTTTGATGAATGAGGGGGCTGACGTGAATGAACGTGGAGCCCACGGTTGGACGCCGTTGATCTCTGCTGCCGAGGCAGGTCACCTGGAAGTGGTGAAGCTGCTCTTGGAAAACAATGCAGATGTTAACGCAAAAGCCAAAGATGGCTCGACCGCGTTGCAGTCGGCCGCATTCGAAGGTCACGAGGCTGTGATGAAAGCGCTTATGGACAAGGGTGCCCGGATCGGTTCAGAAGCCCTCGAGAGGACACTCTTTGTAAATGCGTTGAAAGGGAACGCAGAAGCAGTGAAACGGATTCTTGATATGGGCGTCGACGCGAATGCCGGTAACGGGAGGGCCCTTATCAATGCTGTACATAGAGGCAATACACAGGTAGTTCAATTACTCCTGGACAAAGGTGCCGACGTCAATACAAAGGACGAGTCGGGCACCACGGTTATCTGGGACGCTGTCAAGGAAGGCCGGTTGGAGGTTGTGAAACTTCTTCTGGAAAAAGGAGCCGACCCCAATACCAAGGACACTTCCGGAGCCACAGTGCTCATTGACTCTGCCATGCAGGGTCGTTGGGAAATCGCCGAACTGCTGGTGAGCAAGACCGAGAACGCTAAGGCAAAAGACAAATTCGGCAGAACAGCTCTCATGTTCGCTGCTCGCCGAGCTCCGTTGGACGTTGTGAGAGTGCTCCTCGAAAAAGGGGCCGGCGTGAACGCCGTGGATGACGAAGGCCAATCTGCACTGACCTTTGCCGTGGAATCAGACCGTCCGGAAATAGTGGAGCTTCTCCTGAAAAACGGTGCTGATGTCAACGTGCGAACCAAGGCGGGCGAGACCGCGTTGATGATAGCCACCAAGTATGGTCGCACCAAAGTTATTGAAGTACTGAAAGCATATGGAGCGAAGGAGTAGGACTCCGGAAATACTTCAGGATTTCGAAGGCAAACATCTATGATAAGGGATATAGGTGCGTTGTGGTGCAAGCTGTGGGGTACTGACTGCTGCTTGAATCCAACGCCGAACTCCATCGCAATTTGATGATCAGCCAGGTACTTGATATGCCGAGCAAATCGTGCCCCGAAGGGGCTCACCATAAATAGCCATGGGTTTCAACTCATGGAAATAAAGGGACAAATTCTCCGACCGACCCTGGAGGGGTCGACCTATGATGGTCTTCCTGATTTCTTATGTATTCGATCAACCGTTCCTTATCCAATCCGGAATGCGTGAATGCGCCGTATCCGTTCTGCCGGTTGGAAAACCCCGGGCACAATTGGTTCGATTTGATCCAGTGCGATAACCCACCTTTGATCTCTTTGACCAGATTGGCGAGGGAAACGCTCGGGTGAAGATTGGTCAGAATGTGTAGGTGATCTAATGTGCCGTTGATTCGGTACAGACGGCTGTCTCTTCTCCGGATGATGCCCCACGCGCATCGAAATAGGCTTGTACGGCAGCTTGGAATTAATACGGGAGCCCTCTCCTTGGTGGAGAAGACGATATGGTAGTAGATTTGCGTGTATGTGGACATCGTCAAACGGCGCCTTTTCGGATCAGTGGACCCCTCCAGGGTCCGGGCCTGTACTTGGTGCCCCGGTTCCCATGGGTTGAACCATGGCTATTGACGGTTTGCCCCTTCAGGGCAACTACCCTGCTTCATATGCCTCACCTCGTCAAGCCAGTTATTGCCTGCGAGAATTTCCGGAGAAAAATCAGGGTGATTATGCAGGGAAGCGCTTAAACGCAATGAATTGTCTTCCTTGGTGTCTTGGTGCCTTTGTGGTGTGTCTTTCTTGGCTTAACCGGACGAAACTCACGGTCTCGGTGAACGATCACATCCGGGCTTCTCCCCTACCCTACCCCCCCCTTCACTTTGTCCACAGGAATGGTTAGTATAAGATTCCTTACGTTGAGCCGGGGAGACATTTTGAAATCAGGGAATACCGACCCGGACCCGACCGTTGCATTTGCCGGCGATAGGGTCCGCAAACATGTCGTGCTCACGGGCGTGCTCCAGGGTATCGGTTGTCGGCCCACGGTGTTTCGTCTTGCGACTCAACTGGAGTTGGCCGGCTGGATTATCAACACCGCGAGCGGGGTGCGCATCGAGATCGAGGGCACAGCTGAGAGGTGCGATCGATTCCTGAAGATCCTTCCCGAGGCCATTCCGTCTCCCGGACGTATTGACACGACTTCCGAGAAATTAGTGCCCGCTCTCGGGGAAACATCCTTTCGGATCAACATGAGTCTGGGGGGCGAGCGCACCACAACTCCCATTCCCCCGGATGTGGCCATGTGCCCTGAATGCACGGCAGAGCTGCTCGATCCGGGAAATCATCGGTTCCTCTATCCGTTCACCACGTGTACCCTCTGCGGCCCGCGATTCACCGTGGTCAGGTCGTTTCCGTACGATCGAGAACGGACGAGCATGGCCGACTTCACCATGTGTCCCCGCTGTAGGGAGGAATACGAAAGCCCTCTCGACAGGCGATTCCATTCACAGACCAATTCATGCCCCCAATGCGGCCCGTCCCTGCGGCTCGTCGATTCTGCGGGGAAGCCTCTTGACGGCGACCCCATCCCGGAAACCATACGGCTCCTTAATCAGGGAAAGACGGTCGCGGTGAAAGGGATCGGCGGCTTTCACCTCGCGTGCGACGCACTCAATAACGACGCTGTGACGTTGCTTCGCGACCGTAAAGGACGTGCGGAAAAACCGTTCGCGGTGATGATGCCCGACGTGTCAACCGTCCGCGGCTTCTGTTCCGTCAGTGCGGCCGAAGAGTCGCTGCTCTTGTCGCCTACGGCACCGATCGTACTGTTGGATGCTTCACAGACACAAGTCGCACCTGCGGTCGCCCCGGACATGGGAACACTCGGCGTCATGCTCCCCTATTCTCCGGTACATCATCTGTTCTTCAAGCATCCGGGAGTGCCGCACGCGGAGCGCCTCACCGTGCTGGTGATGACATCGGGCAACCGTAGCGAAGAGCCCATTGTCCGAGGCAACCAAGAGGCCCTGACCCGCCTCTGTGAACTCACGGACGCGTTTCTCCTCCACGACCGCGAGATCGTGCTCAGGGCCGATGATTCCATCTTCAGGGTCATCGCAGGCCGTAAGACGGTATTCCGGCGGTCACGAGGAATGGTCCCCGGTGAGTTCAAACTTGCGCAACGTCCTACCGTATCGGACGAAGGTGCCGAGCTACAGATCTCCGGGTCCGGCAGCCCGGACTCGGAAGGCAAGCCTTGCGACCTCGTCATACTCGGCGCGGGCGGGGACCTCAAGAATTCATTGACCATCATCAAGGGCGATCAGGCTGTTCCGGGGCCTCATGTGGGAGATCTTGCCTCACCCGTGGCACAGGAGTATTTCATACAATCGGCCGGGGTGCTTTCAAACTACCTGGAGGCGGTTCCCGATGTCGTTGCGGTGGACCCGCACCCTGAATACTTCAGCAGCAGTCTCGCCGGAGAAATGGATGCCGCGGTGGAAGAGGTCTATCATCACCATGCCCACGCGGTGAGCCTCCTGTGTGAGCACGGACTGACCGGCCCCGCCCTGTTCACGGTGTTCGACGGAACCGGGTACGGTACGGACGGCACGATCTGGGGCGGCGAATTCCTGGTTGCAGACCGTCAAACATTCCAACGGGCCGGCCACATTGGGGCTTTTCCTCTCCCCGGCGGCGAAGCGGCGATCCGTGAACCGGTGAGGATCCTGGCCGGATTGTTGGACCTCGCGATAGATGGAGAAATCCCGGATGAGTTCATTCCTGTCCTCGGGGCTTCCGCTGATCGCGTCAAGATGTGGCTCGAGGCGGCTGCAAAGGGGATCAATTCACCGCTTACCACTTCCGCCGGGCGGCTGTTCGACGCTGCAGCCGCGGCCATAGGGTTCCGCCGCGCGGTTTCGTTTGAGGGCCAGGCGGCAATGTGGCTGGAAGGCATCGCGGATACGACAGAGGAAGAAGCGTATCCCATACGAATTACGCAAACCGATCCCCTGGTTGCGGAGCCGGCTCCACTGATTCTGGAAGTAGTCCGGGACATCGTGCAGGGAACCGCGGCAAAACGGGCCTCAGCCCGTTTCCACAACAGTGTGGCCGGACTCATAGCAGAGGCCGTCGGAGATCTGGCGGCACGAACCGGTCTCTCCACGGTGGGGCTCACCGGAGGGTGTTTTCAGAATAGACTCCTCACGGAACGTTCCCTCACGCTCCTGGAGCAAAAAGGCTTTCGGGTGTTGCTCCACGAGAAGGTTCCACCCAATGACGGCGGCATCGCTCTCGGTCAGGCCGTGGCGGCCCGCGCGCGGCGGGGGTATTCTCTAAGTAGGGGCCCGGCAGCGAGAGGAAGTAGTCGATATCATAAATGCGGTCGCACAACCTGAGCCGTCTTCCCGGCGTAGGCCGGGAACCAGTCTTCTTTTCCTGGACCCCGGCCTTCGCCGGGGAGACGGCGGACACGGCCCGCCCCGGAAGATGACGGGCAAGGACGCCCGTCCCACAAAGACCATGCGGATCCTGGGAAAGATGAGGAGATGGCCGGTACGGTGGCTTGCGCTGCGGAGGCCGGCATTAAGAAAATCGTTTTGAGACTTCTTGGTGTCTTGGTGCCTTGGTGCCTTGGTGGTTTGATTTCTGTCTTCTTCCCTTCTTGGATCTCGTTAACAGGAGGGAGATAGGTTGGCTTTGATCGCTCTTTCTCCGAACGAGATGCCGCATGATATGGTAGAATTGGATTTTTTCGTACGCAAAGGTGGCGAAACATGTGTTTGGCAATCCCCATGGAACTTGTTGAAATTACCGGCGAAGGAACGGGAAAGGTGAACTCCGGCGGGATCAGGACCGACGTGAGTCTCATGATGATCCCTCACGCCAAGATCGGTGATTTCCTGATTGTTCATGCAGGGTTTGGTATCGAGGTGCTCGATCAGGAAGAGGCGCGCATTCGCCTTGACCTGTTCAGAGAACTCGCGGAAGCCACCCGCAACCTGGAGGAATCGTGATACCCGGAGATGAAAGCCTCGCAGCCCGGAATTTTGCCCGAGCGATAGCCATGGCCGCCGGCAAGGTGTCTCGCGAAATCCGCTTCATGGAGGTTTGCGGTACGCACACCATGGCCATCCACGAGGCCGGGCTCAAGAGTTTCCTCCCGGACAACCTCAAGCTCGTCTCCGGTCCGGGATGTCCCGTATGCGTTACGGAGAAGAGCTTCATTGACCAGGCCATTCTCATCGGCAAAGAATATGATGCCTGCCTGGTGACCTTCGGCGATCTCGTGCGGGTGCCCGGATCCTTCGGATCCCTCGCGTCGTATCGCGCCGAGGGCGGAACCATCAGGATCGTCTACTCCCCACTGGACGCCGTTGGAATCGCGGAGGAGCAAGGAAGTCGACCAACCGTGTTCCTGGGCGTAGGGTTCGAGACCACCGTGCCCACCATAGCCGCGACTCTGAAGACTGCCCTTGCCAAAGGGGTTGAGAATCTGTACGTCATATCCGCGTTCAAGACCATCCATCCCCCGCTGAAAATCCTCGCGGCCAAGGACGACCTGGACGGGTTCCTGCTGCCGGGCCATGTTTCCGCGATTCTCGGGTCGGAATGTTTTGAATATCTGCCGAGAGATTTCCACAAGGCCGGCGTCGTAGCGGGTTTCGAGGGGTTGGACATTCTGCAGGCTCTCGGGGACCTGGTTGAGATGACGGCCGGTGATTCTCCACGAATCGTCAACGATTATAAGAGAGTCGTGCGAAATGACGGCAACCCCACGGCACGTGCCATCATGGATGAAGTATTTGCTCCATGTGATACGTCATGGAGGGGACTGGGCGTGATTCCGGGAAGCGGGCTCATTCCTAAAGGGGCGTATGCCGGTTTTGAGGCGTCGCTGCAATTGCCAGTGGATGTTCCCCCTGCCGAGGACGATCCCCGATGCCAATGCGCGGCCATTCTGACCGGGAGTCGCACGCCGGATATGTGCGGTCTGTTCGGCAGGGAGTGTACGCCGGAGGATCCGGTGGGCCCGTGCATGGTATCATCCGAAGGGACATGCGCGGCTTACTTCAAGTATGGAGCGGTTTGACGAAATGGCAAAGAACCGGGAGAAGAACGTTCTCCTCGGCCACGGGGGCGGAGGAAAGATGACGGGGCGGCTGATCCGGGACGTGATCGTACCGGCACTGGATCGAGGACGCCTTGGGTCCTTGCCCGATTCCGTGGTGCTGTCCGGTCTCGGCAATCGCATTGCCTATACGACGGATTCCTTCACCGTTTCCCCTCTGTTCTTTCCGGGGGGAAATATCGGCTCACTGGCCGTTCACGGGACATGCAACGACCTTGCATGCTCCGCGGCACGACCGCTGTTTCTGTCGCTCGGTCTGATCATCGAAGAAGGCCTGCCGATGGACCAATTGGAGAGAATCCTTCACAGTCTTGGCGCTGCGGCGGACGAGGCCGGGGTGGAAGTCGTCACGGGCGACACCAAGGTTGTACCCAAAGGGAGTGCCGACGGGATCTTCATCAATACCTCGGGTTTGGGCGGCGTGGATGGATCACACGGAGCATTGACGGATGAAATCAGGGAGGGAGACGAAATCCTTGTCAGCGGACCGGTCGGGAACCACGGTATGGCCGTGATGCTGAGCCGGGCGGATTTCTCCTTTGATTTTGATTTACGGTCGGATTCGGCATCGGTGTGGCCGGTGGTGGAGCGTCTCACGGAACTGGGATCGGGACTCAAGTTCTTGAGGGATCCCACCCGCGGGGGGTTATCCGCGACACTCAACGAGATTGTTTCATCAACCGGCCTTGGACTGAGAATAGAGGAATCCGCGATCCCCCTGGACCGGGCCGTGGCGGCGGCCTCGGAAATGCTTGGCATCGATCCCCTGCAGGCAGCCAATGAAGGAAAGATCGTCGCGGTGGTGGGAAAGGGGCTGGGCGCCGGAGCTCTGGAAATCCTTCGAGGCTGCCCATTGGCAATGGGTGCGGCAGTCATCGGCGAGATGACCTCGGACAATCCCTCGAAGGTCGTGATGACCACCAAGATCGGCGGTACGCGTGTCGTGGCCGAACCATCCGGCGAGCTCTTGCCGCGAATATGCTGAAGAGGCGACTTATGACAGACCAGACAAATACGAATGGTGGAAGCGGTTCCTCTTGCTCGTTCTCCATCTCCGAAGATCTGACCGGCAAGAGACCCGACCCTGATGAGAACGCGTATGCCAACGCGTTGGCCCAATTTGACAAGGCGCTGGGATACCTGGAGGTCAAGCAGGGGGTAGCCGAGACCTTGCGGTATCCCAAGCGAGAACTCTCCGTGACCTTTCCTGTGGTTATGGACAGCGGCGATGTCAAGGTGTTTCGCGGTTACCGCGTTCACCACTCAGCGGTGAGGGGCCCCACAAAAGGCGGCATTCGATACTCCGCGGACGTAACTCTCGATGAAGTCAGGGCTCTGGCCATGTGGATGACGTGGAAGTGCGCTCTGATGGACTTGCCGTACGGCGGAGCCAAGGGAGGCGTGGTGGTCGAGCCCAAAGAGTTGTCCCTAACCGAATTGGAAAACCTCACCCGTCGCTATGCCACCGAAATCAGCATCATGATCGGTCCCGACAGCGACATCCCCGCCCCTGACATGGGGACCAATCCACAGGTGATGGCATGGATCATGGACACGTATTCCATGCATCGCGGATTCTCCGTTCCCGCGGTTGTCACGGGTAAGCCCGTGGAGATAGGCGGGTCTTTGGGCCGTACTGAGGCAACCGGCCGCGGAGTGGCCTTCACGTTGGCGGACGCGTTGAAGCTCAAGGGAATGGATCCTTCGGGAGCCACCGTGGCCGTTCAGGGATACGGTAACGTTGGTTCCGTTGCAGCGAAACTCGTACATGAGATGGGAATGAAAGTTGTAGCGGTAAGTGGTTCCACGGGGGGTATTTACAATAGCCGGGGACTGGATCCGGTTTCGGTCAACACCTTCAGACTGAAATCGGGATGTGTGTCCGGTTTTCCCGGCTGTGACGTCATTACCAACGAGGAACTTCTTACGGTTGAATGCGACGTCCTTATAGCGGCAGCCATTGAGAATCAGATCACCGCCCGCAACGCGGACCACATCAAAGCCAAGATCGTTGCAGAGGGGGCAAACGGCCCGGTTACGCCGGCTGCTGATGAAATACTCAACGACAAGGAGGTTTTTGTAATCCCCGACATCTTGTGCAATGCAGGCGGGGTAACCGTGAGCTACCTGGAGTGGGTTCAGGACCTGCAATCATTCTTCTGGCCGGTCGAGGAGATCAACAATAAGCTGAAGACCCTCATGGACAAGGCATTCCGGAGCGTAATGGCCTGCGCCGACAACCATGGCGTTTCAGCCAGAGATGCCGCTCTCATTCTTGCCATTCGGCGTATATCAGATGCGATTATAATACGGGGGATCTATCCGTAGACACGAGTGCCTTACGGGCTTCGCGGTGTCTTCACAGGCATGCCGGTTGCCGCAATCGGTCGTATCAATCCGGTAAGCACTCTTTTCTTCTCTCAATCGCGTTGGTCTTCCAGGCCTCGAGATCGTCAATAATTGTCTTGCCTACCTGATACTTATTGAACATTCGCGGCACCGCGATAACCCGTCTTTCCACAAAATCCAATAGTCGTTGGCCGCCGTTCCCGTTGAGAACCTCATTCTCGTTCAGAACACAGACGTGTTCCGCTGCGATAGTCTTTGTTCTTTGCTCTTGCTCTCCACCTCCATGGCTCTCCGGGATCAGCACGGCTTTGACCCCCGTGAGCAGAATTTCATTCACCGTATTGTATCCCGCCCTGGATATCACCGTTTCAGCCTCGTTGACAAGATCCACCATGTCCGGAAAAAATTCGAGGAATCTCAAATCCTTGCAGAGGGGATGGGAACGGATTGTCTCGGATACGCTTCGATCGAGATAAGGATCCAGGACGAACACGACCTGTTTACCATTGACTGTTCGACTCTTCGTAAGTATTTCCAGAAGCTTGACGGACAGATCGAAAACCTGGCCGTTTCTTCCCAACGATACGAGAATGATTTCGCGGTCGTCTAGACCGAAGCGGTTAAGGACCTCTTTCCTAGGGGGGAACTCTCCATGTACACGGTTGGTGATTTTGCCCAGGTATCGTATCTTCTTCTCCAGTTCCGGGTCGTCTCCAAGGAACGCCTTGTTAATGTCAATCACGTCCCTGTCTTCCAATACGTACATGAAATCGTAAAGCGACCCGATGTTGATGGATTCCGATCTGTGTCTGGGATTCTGGTATGGTATGCGCAAAAGCGGTACCCACTTCATAATTCCGCGGCATACATGCACGAGGGGAAAGTCCACGGGCCCGCCTTTGCGGACCCATTTTTTCATAAGCAATGGTATCAGTTCGCTCATCTGTCCGGTCATATTGTGTTCTATGATCAATGCGTCCGGCTGAAAGAAATTGAAGCTCGCCATGATGACGGTTTGGCGAAAGTCGAATATTGATTCCAGGTCGAATCCGGAAAGGTATCGCGAGAGCATCGGGCTGCCTTCTCGGTCAATGTCCAGTTTGATGGACGGCAGCTTCATGACCTCTATGCCCTCATCGAAGAAGATTTGCGGGACTGATGTACCCGAGATAACAAGAAAATCTATGTCAGGGCGCCATTTCTTCATTCCCGTTATCACGGCGAGAGTGCGGAAGGCGTGCCCCAAGCCGATGGAATTGTGGGTATATACCAAGATCCTTCTGATGTGATTTTGAGCCATTCTTGTGCTTTGTTGCGCCTCTATCCTCGTAATGGATGCAATCAGACGGCACATCCGAGAGCGTCACATCCTGCCAAATTCAACGTTTCGGCCCTATGGCATGCCACCAGATGCCCGGGCTCCACTTCTTTCAAGGGCGGCTCCACAGTCGAGCACACCTCCTCACTATAGAGACAACGCGGGTGGAACGGACACCCCGGCGGAGGATTGATCGGGTCCGCGGGATCGCCCTTGAGGATAATCTTGCGTCCGGCCATTTCAGGTTTCGTGCTGGGCACGTTGGACATGAGAGCCTCGGTGTATGGATGTCTCGGTCTGGCGAAGAGAGGTTCCGCGGGAGCGTATTCCACTACGCGTCCGACGTACATCAGGACTATCTTCTTACTGAAATGCCTCACCAAACCCAGGTCGTGCGAAATGAACAAGTATGCCAAACCCAACTTGTCCTGGATTTCCAAGGAGAGATTCACGATCTGGGCTTGAACCGAAACGTCCAGAGCGGATGTGGGTTCATCCGCTACGAGGAGACTTGGAAAGAGCGCCATAGCTCTCGCGATGCTTATCCGCTGCCTCTGACCACCCGAAAACGCATGGGGGTAACGCTTCAAGTGGATAAGCTTCAGCCCCACGAGTTCAATGAGTTCTCGTACCCGGGCCTCCAACTCTCTTCCTCGGGCAATCTTGTTCACCACCAGAGGTTCCGCCAGGATCTGTCGGATCGTCATCCTTGGGTTGAGCGACGCGAACGGGTCCTGAAATACCATCTGAATGTGTCGTCGGAGCGGTTTCATCTGCTCGGGGCGGATCTCGGCCAGGTCAACTCTCGGTTCATCGTTTGGGGGCTGGAACCATATATTACCGAAAGTTGGTCGATACGCACCCATGAGCATACGGCCGACCGTGGTCTTCCCGCATCCCGATTCCCCCACCAGCCCCAGCGTTTCCCCGGCGTTCAACGTAAAGGACACCCCATCCACAGCCTTCACATGTCCCACCACCTTCTTAAACACCCCCCGATGAATGGGAAAATGCTTTTTGAGGTCCTTCACTTCGAGCAGTACGAGCGATTCAGACACAGACTCTCCTCATTCAGTCACACAGACCATAGGACAGGCCACGGAGTGGTTCTCCGCCACCTTGGTCAGAACATAGGCATCGTCTCTGCAAACCGTGTCTCCGCCACATTGGTCGCATCTCCCAAAGAAGGGACAACCGGGAATGTATTCGTGCGGATCGGGAATGGTACCGTCTATCGTGGCCAGTTTGCTGCGCACGGGGGTATCGATGCCGGGGACGGATTTCAGGAGGGCCCTCGTATACGGATGCAGCGGTTCCCGGAACAGCACATCAACCGGAGCCTGTTCCATTACTCGTCCGAAGTACACCACCAACACGTCATGACTTATCTCCGCGACAACTCCAAGATTGTGGGAGATGAAGAGTATCGCCATCCCGAACTCTTCTTGAAGATCTTTGAGCAATTCTATGATCTGAGCTTGAATGGTGACATCCAGCGCGGTTGTGGGCTCATCCGCGATCAGCACTCTCGGATTGCAGACCAGCGCCATAGCGATCATGGCACGCTGCCGCATGCCCCCGGAAAGTTGATGAGGATACGAGTCGATTCTATGTTCCGGACGAGGTATACCGACTCTTCCCAACATCTCGATAGCCCGGTTTCGAGCCTCATTCTTGGAAACATCCGAATGGAGCCTCAATGCC
Source organism: Desulfomonilaceae bacterium (assembly GCA_963675835.2). Lineage (GTDB taxonomy): Bacteria > Desulfobacterota > Desulfomonilia > Desulfomonilales > Desulfomonilaceae > JAVHLK01. The sequence goes on along the minus strand of CAXXIU010000021.1, from coordinate 726,372 downwards.
TCAATAATTTGGTTCCCTATGGTATGAAGGGGGCTGAACGAATTCATGGGTTCCTGAAATATCATGGCCACATCGCTGCCCCTGATGTTCCGGGCCTCCTTACCGTGAGGGTTGAGCTGAGCAAGGTCCAACTGACTGGTCGTGCCGTTTCCGTCTTCCACTTTCAGCAGGATCTTGCCTTCCACAATACGTCCGGGGGGAGGAACGATACGGAGAATGGACTGTCCTATGACACTCTTTCCACTCCCCGACTCCCCCACTATGCCGAGCGTCTTGCCGTCCCGGAGGGAGAACGAAACACCGTCAACGGCTCTGACGGTTCCTTCATCCAGCATGAAGTGTACTCGCAAATCTTGAACTTCCAGCGTCGGCACCATCAAATAACTCACCTCGAATAGGGATCGACAGCGTCTCGGAGCCCGTCCCCCACAAAGTTGAACGACAGCACAATAAGAATGACAAAGAATACGGGAATAAGGAGCCAAGGGTACAAGGCAATGGTTGTCACGTTTTGCGCTTCTTTCAGGAGCACTCCCAGACTGGTGATGGGAGGCCTCAGACCTATCCCCAGGAAACTCAGCGCAGTTTCGGCCAAGATCATTCCGGGGATAGCCAGGGTCACCGTCACTATTATATGGCTCATAAACGATGGAAGTAAATGTCTAAAAATAATTCGCACATGACCGGCGCCGGCAAAACGGGCTGCCAGCACAAACTCTTCCTCGCGCAGGGAAAAGAGTTTGCCGCGGACCATTCGTGCCAGGTCGGTCCACCCTATGAGCGAGAGTATGATCGTAATCGCGAAATAGACTTTCATTGCGGGCCAATGGGGAGGCATGGCTGCAGAAAGCCCCATCCACAGCGGAATACTCGGGAAACACCGAATGATTTCCACGATACGTTGAATCACGCCATCGGGCCATCCTCCCATGTACCCGGAAATGCCCCCGAGAGTAAGCCCCAGGACCAGACTGAGAAATACCCCAACCATGCCTATGGAAAGTGAGATTCTGCTTCCGTACAGACACCGGGAGAACATGTCTCGTCCCATTCTGTCCGTGCCGAACAGAAAGAGATTTCCGGGAGTTTCTACCCCGAACAAGTGGAGATCGCTCTCCCATACCCCCCAAAACTCATACGAATCGCCTCTCACGAACAGCCGAATCGGGTAACGTTCTTCGGGGACTTCCTCATAATACATCCGCTGCGTCTCGAGGTCGATTTCCAGCTTCCTCGCATACACAAACGGCCGGTGAAGTTTCCCGTCCTTATCGAAGAGCCGTACGGATGACGGAGGAGCGTAAATGGCGTCCACGTGACGGGTGTCTTTGTCGTACGGTACCAGAAACTCACAGAATATGGTGACGACGTACAGCCCCACTATGCAGACCAAGCCCACCATGGCGAGGACATGCTTCTTATAAGCCCACCAGACCAGTTGCCTCGTGGAGGCGTTGAGATACTTCTCTTCTCGCTTCTTGTCCTGGTTCATAGTCCCTCGCGCGCTCCAAACCGAATTCGAGGATCAACCCAGGCCAACAAGATGTCTGAGACAAGGGTACCTATGATCGTCAGGGTACTCAGGAGCATGATGAATGTCCCGGCAAGCTGCATATCTTGGCTCAACAGAGCCTTGAGCAACAAAGGACCGGTGGTGGGCAAGTTCAGGACCACCGCGGTGATGGCGATTCCGGACACCAGCTCGGGAAGCGTCCATCCGATGGTGCTGACCAAAGGGTTGATCGCAACTCGAACGGGATACTTGAGGATCAGGCGGGTCTCGGGAAGGCCTTTAGCTCTTGCGGTTACAACATAAGGCTTCTTCAGCTCATCCAACAAGTTTCCCCTGATTATTCGTATGAACTTTGCCGTATGGGCGGTTCCCACGATGACCACGGGAATCCAGAGGTGTTTCATGAGGTCCAGCACTTTGGCTATGCTCCATGGTGCCTCACTGAATTCGGGAGAGAACAGCCCCCCAATACTCATGCCGAAATACGCGTACGAAACCCAGAGCAAAACAAGGGCAAAGAGAAAATTGGGGGTAGCGAGGCCTATGAATCCCACGACGGTGAGAAAATAGTCCATCCACGAATACTGTCGTACTGCAGAGTAAATCCCTATGGGAACTGAAACCGCCCAGGTGAAAAGGAGCGTCGCCACTGAGATAAGAATTGTCAAACCGAGTCGTTCCCCGATGAGTTCCGACACGGGTTTGTTCCACTCAAAAGAGTGCCCGAAGTCGCCTCTCACGAAATTCCACGCCCACTTGAGATACTGAATGTACATGGGCTGATCGAGGCCGAATCGCTGGGTAAGCGTCTCAAGTTCCACCTGATCGACATGCTCCCCACTCTCACTAAGCTCTGCAACATAGCTCGTGAGAAAATCCCCCGGAGGTAACTGAATGATAATGAAAGATATAATCGAGATTGCGATGAGCGTGGGAATCATTGTTAACAGGCGACGAATTATGTAGGCCAACATTGCGGCTTCCTTCAGGGACTTTCAGAATATTCCGACGGTACTGCGCACTGCAAGATTCGGCAACCCTTACCGGTCAGCAAGTGCTCGGTGAACGCCTACGAGAAGAGGATGCGCGTGTTTGCTCCAGTACCGATGCCTTTTCAACTGCCGCCGAATCGACTCTTGTCGGAGCGTCGTACGGCAATTCCCTCCGTCACGGAATACGAAATCGGTTTTCTCTCAATAAACCTTGGAAAAACGGTATTCCCACCTGCTGCATCCATGATAGGTCATTCCCGAGAGAGTGTCCAGCACAGAGAACACGTGCTTGCCGCTCTACGCAGCAGACTCGATCCCGCTATGCCGTCATTCCGGCCTTTGCCGGCATGACGGCTTGTGTGTCCTCAGCACTTATTCCCGATCTATGGGTATTGTATTCGTCCTTTCACTTCTTCTTCGAAAAAAAGAACTGTTCCGGATGAACGGGCCCGGGATTGGGATACGTCCAACTCTGAAAATCCTTCTTGGGAACATTGAACATGTTGGTCGCTACCACGTAGTAGTCGGGGGGATCATGGACCAGACCGATTACCCAAAGGTTCTTTTCATTGGCGGCAATGATCTTTCCGAAGAGTTCCTCTTGTTTCTTCTTGGACACGGTCTTGAGGATTTGGTTGTATGCGTCCATGAGTTCCTTGATTTCCGCGGGAGGCTCTACGCCCTTCTTGCCGCCTGATTGATACCACTTGGCGAACATCGGTGCGTTCAGGCTTTCTGAATTGTAAGGGAAATACCACCTGGGCTCCAGGAGGCATTCCATCCCGCCGTCACCCGGCCACAGGGCAATATCGTGAGTCGCGCTCTGGGTTCTCTGCCGAAAGAGTTCGCGCGTCTCCGACTTCACTTCGGTTTCTATTCCGACGCTGCTGAGATTCGAGGCGATGATCTCGGCGCTGTCAACCCAACTCTGCACATTCACCATCACGTCCAGAGCAATCTGCACAGTCTTGCCGTCCGACCGAACCCTCTTACCGTCCGGTCCCTTCTTGAGTCCCATTTCGTCCAGCAGCGCTTCCGCCTTGTCCGGGGCAAACTCCGTATAGGCGTTGGCGTACGACTCACTAAAGAAAGCGGACTCTTTCAGCGGAGCCGGCTGCCGGGGCACACCTTTTCCTCTATAGACAATCTTGTTTATTTCCTTCCTGTTGATTGCGTAGGAAAGAGCTTTGCGGAAACGTGGATCGGACAAAATCTTTTTCATTACCGGGTCGGGGTGGTTCAGATTGGGAGCAAGGAGCAGGCCCACCGAAGCCGTGGACTTCTTGGGGATGAGCTTGTAATTACCCTGAGCCAAGCTTGCCAGAAGGAGTACGGACGTCTGCATTCCACCCAGGCGGCGGCCTTGGAAGTCGATCTCTCCTGCTATGGCCTTCAGGAGAATGGTCTGAGACTCGGCCTGAAGGTCGTGGACTATGGAATCGATGTACGGAAGCTGATTGCCTTTCGTGTCGACCTTCCAGTAATAAGGATTGCGTTCCATGACAAACCGTTTCGCCGGAGCGGGAACCGTCGTGATCCAGGCACAGATGGAAGGCATCTTGGTACTGACGAACAGCGCGTGTCTCAGGCTGGACGCGTCCTGGAAGAGCCTCTCCCACGAGGACACTTTCTTTTCTTTCATGAGATCTTCGAGCTTCGCCGGATCTGCATATTTCTTGTGAAACTGCTTCAAATAGTGTTTTGGCTTTGTCACCAAAGCCATGGCGTGAGGACAAGCCAACTGTTCCAGGAACAGCCCATACGGCTCGGCAAATTCGAAGCGGATCGTATAGTCGTCGATCTTGGTCACCTTGGGAGGGTTTCCATCCGGCGCTATCCACTTGGGAATTGTGGACGTAAGTTCCGTGTTGAAGAGAACGTCGTCAACGTAGAACATGATGTCATTCGCTGTGAACGGCTCTCCGTCAGACCAACGCACTCCTTTGACCAGATGAAACGTGAACGTGCGGCCGTCCCCGCTGATATCCCACTTCTCCGCCAAATTGGGCAGAATCTTGTAGTCCGGGCTCCATCGGACCAGCGGATCGTAGAGGATTCTACGGGCCCCGACCAAATCGGAAAGACCGGTGTAAGCTCGTCTCCACGAGCCTCCGTATTCTCCCGGCCGTTCAAGCGGCTTCACCACGGCGGGGGACGGAGGCAACCTCTTGTCCACGGGAGGGAGGCTGCCGTCCTTGACCTTCTCGGCCAACATGGGCGATTCGTTGAATGCCCAGATTTCACCGGTGACGGCACCTAAGCTCAAACTCAGCGTTACAGTCAGCGCCGCTACCGCCACAGACCACCCGAACCGTTTCTGCATGGCTTCTCCTTTGGCTCCTCACATGAGATGGCTTTTGCATCAAGAATAGTAGAGCGGGCAGCCCACCCCGGCTGTTTTCGCTCCAAACTCGATCGGGATCATCCCCGTGCACTCCAATTACTTCCTCACGGTATTATCGTAATCTAGTCCTTCACACCCAGGGGTCAAGCCGTTGACACGGTTCGCATCAAAAAAACCGGCTCAAATCATCATCAACCTACTCGGGCAGCTGATGATATGGGATTTTGAGAGAACCTGAATGCAAACCCGGCTGCAGCAGTTAATTCGATTTCTCGATCGGATCCCGCGATACGTTCCTCTAGAACGGAATCTCATCCTCCGGCGGAGGCGGGTAGTACGAACGATCATCATCTCGCTTTGAGGGTTCCGCCTTCCCGCGCGGTTGGCTCGGAGCGGGGGCTTTCCGTTCGCCATCCCTCGGGCGGCTCTGGCCGGCACCTCCTCCGAGCATTATCATGTCGTTGGCAATAATCTCCACGGTGGTTCGCCTGTTTCCATCCTGATCTTCCCAGTCCCGGCTCTGGATACGTCCTTCGATGTATACTTGTCGGCCTTTGCTGAGGTATTCACCACAGATCTCTCCGAGCCGGCCCCAGGCTACTACCCTATGCCACTCTGTTCTCTCTTGATCGTTGCCGTCCTGATCCCGCCAAGTAAAGGATGTCGCTATGGTAAAAGTTGCGACCGCCTTTCCTGCGCCGGTATACCGGACCTCCGGATCTCTGCCCAGATTTCCGAGCAGCATTACCTTGTTCAAAGACCTCTGGGCCATGCCTGCCTCCCTGAACGGATGTATTGCCGATTGCGAGAAAAATTGATCTTCGAGTGTAACCATTCACCGGGACATGCGCAACAGCGCGGCATCACGATGGGGGAGGTTACCTCAACTCATGGACGAAGTATCCTCCCCGAAAATGTGACGGCTTGTCAAGATCAAAGCGTGTTGCCCCCTCGGCATTGTCTCTTCGCCGCCGGCGGCCCGCTCGGTGCAACGTGACCGTATCCGTCCTTTGTGGTAAGCTCAAATACACGACCAACTCCAGGAGGCCGCCCTGACCATCCGCCGCAGAATACTCATGATGCTTCATCAGGGAGTCTATTCGGCCAAAGACATATCCCGCATTCTCGGCATACGGGAACGGGAAGTCTACGATCACCTCCCCCACGTAGAGAAGACCGTCGGCAATGGGATTTCCATAATTTCTGAGCCCGCACGTTGCCTCGATTGCGACTTTGTTTTCAAAAAGCGCCGACGTTTTACCACGCCGGGCAGATGTCCCGTCTGCCGTTCGGAGAGCATCGGCTCGCCTCTGTATGGTATTGAAGACCGCAAATGATCGTCGGCCTCAATGCAAAGGCCTGCCGTGTTTCCCTTCAACGTTTGTTTTACCCGTTAAGCTGATCTTTGTGGTATCATAGAGAATAGGATTAACGAATCAGTTCGGGAGAACAGACGCGCATGGGCGACCATCGAGAAGCGGACAACATTTGTGAATACGAAGAAGACGTCTTGATTCCGGCTCAGGACGAGCGGCTGAAGGCAGCGGTAGAGGCAATGGTACGTTCGTGTGAACACGAAGATAATGTGAATCACGTGGGGGCCGCGTTGATTCCTTCCAAGAATGAGATCATCCGCCTGCTTGGAATTCTTCAGGATATTCTCTTCCCGGGCTATTTTGGCAGACAAGAACTCACCCAGTCTACACTGTTCTACCACCTGGGCAACGAGATGACCATTGCGTTTGAGCTGCTGTCGGCCCAGATTTCCAAGAGTATCAGACACGAGTGCAGGCGCATGGACAGCCTTTGTGTCAAATGTGTCCAGAAAGGACGGGAAGAAGCCATTCTCCTCATGGAGACCCTACCGTCCATAAGGGAAAAACTGGCACATGATGTGCGAGCTCACTATGACGGCGATCCCGCGTCGAAAAGCCTGGACGAAATCGTGTTCTCTTATCCCGGGCTGTACGCGATCTTTGTCTACCGCGTGGCCCACGAATTATACGTACGCAACATCCCACTGATTCCGAGAATCATGACCGAACACGCGCACTCTCTGACGGGGATCGACATTAATCCGGGCGCAAAGATCGGGTCCGACTTCTTCATAGATCATGGTACGGGAGTCGTTGTCGGTGAGACCACGGAGATCGGGGACCGGGTCCGCATTTACCAAGGCGTAACCCTCGGGGCCCTGTCCGTGCCTCGCGAGTCCGAAGGAGGAAACTACCTCAGAGGCCGCAAGAGACACCCTACCATTGAAGACGACGTAACCATCTATGCTCAGGCTACGATACTCGGAGGAGAGACGGTAATAGGTGCCCGCTGTGTGATTGGAGGTAACGTTTGGCTGACTTCATCGATACCTCCGGACACCACCGTTCTCATCGAACCGCCGAGGCATGTCTTCAAGGAGGACCGCTCAGTGCCGAAAAAAAGGTAGGCGGCGAATGCTTGAGGTGATGCGGCATAAGCCCGGTGCCGGGCAACTTGACGCCAAACGGGTCCCCGTAATACGGAAACATAAGAAAAAGGAAGGATGGGATATCAAAATCTTGATGGTATCCACGGTTTTTGTTACAATCCCGGACACTATTTTCGGAATGCTATTCATCTTTAGTTTCGGAGAGAGCTATTGGCTAAAATCTATTATGACCGGGACGCAGAACCTGCGGCCTTGGACGGTAAGACTGTTGCGGTAATGGGATACGGTAGTCAAGGCCACGCGCACGCGCTCAATCTTAAAGATTCGGGCGTGAATGTCGTGGTGGGACTGCGCAGAGGGAGTCATCGTTGGAAGAAGGTCGAGGAAGACGGCCTCGAGGTTATGGAGGTAGACCAAGCGGCATCGCGAGCGGACATCGTGATGATACTCGTTCCGGATGAGCTGCAGGCCCCACTGTACCGAGAGAAGATTGAACCCGCGATGGGAAGGGGCAAGAGTCTCGCATTTGCTCACGGGTTCAACATACACTACGGGCAGATCGATCCCGACGAGAGTATCGACGTTTTCATGATCGCACCCAAGAGCCCCGGGCACCTTGTCAGGCGTATGTACAAGACCGGCCAGGGAGTTCCGGGACTTCTGGCGATTCACCGTGATGCAAGCGGCGGCTGTCGAAAGACCGCTATGGCATATGCTCACGCACTCGGATGCACCAAAGCCGGCCTCATAGAAACCACGTTTGCCGAAGAGACGGAAACCGATCTTTTCGGTGAGCAGACGGTATTGTGCGGTGGCGTAACCGCCTTGATTCAGGCCGGCTACGAAACCCTTGTCGATGCCGGTTATCAACCCGAAATAGCGTATTTCGAGTGCCTGCATGAACTCAAACTCATTGTGGATTTGATTTACGAAGGCGGCATCGAGCGTATGCGGTACTCGGTAAGCAACACGGCCGAGTTCGGAGATTTGACTCGCGGCCCGCGAATCATAGATGATGCAACTCGTGCCGAAATGAAGAGGATACTGGGCGAAATTCGTTCCGGCGAATTCGCCCGAGAATGGATCCTGGAAAATGCCGCCGGGCGTCCCGTATTCAGGGCTCTCGAACGGCAGGGCGCCGAACATCCCATCGAGACTGTTGGAAAACAACTCCGATCCATGATGAGCTGGATCTCCTCCTCTCTCGATGAAAAATGATTCTGAGTACGCCTTGCGTCGCACAGGTTCTTGAGGACTCGACATTGTTATCCTGGGGACCGTAATCGTACCCTTGTTCGATTGTGTCCGGGCTCCGGCCAAGTGTGGAGCCGACACGGCATGCTCATTGCGGAGCAGGTTGCCATTGACCGGCAGGCAATGGGAACGTCGAATCTTGAATGCTGAGGCCCCGTGTAACACTGCGGACTACAAATGGTTACGCCGTCGAGAGTGGTATCAACGCCCTTTCAATCGACCGGCGTTCTCACTCAGGCATTGTGTCTCCGGGAGCGCAGGAGGTCACACCCCTCCGGCCTTCCCGCAAGTGTACCTGTGGACGAGCATCTTGGCTGCCGGGTACGATGCGAAGCAAATGCCATAAGCGTCGGGTATGGATACGGGCTGAAGAAAGGAATCTTTGCGAAATGATTAAAAGTATTCGCATCAAGAACTTCAAGAATTTCCGAGAGGCTGAATTCGACGTACGGCCCCTTAACATATTCATCGGTCCCAATGGCTCCGGAAAATCGAATCTGGGAAATTTCCTTCTCATGCTCAGCTTCCTCGCTTCAGGCCCTTTCAGCAGTGCATTTGGACCTGGGCCTTTCACTTTCAGACAGACCCTGAGCAGGAGACAGAAAGGCGATTCGAATCCCCAGGAGCTGGACCTTTATTTTGAGGTCACCGTGGAGGTGGACGGAACAAACTACAATTACGTACTAGTTTTCACCGAGATTCGACGCAACGAGTATCTGATAAAAGAGGAAACGCTCCAGGAAGTCCAAGGGGAGATTCTCTTCACGATCTCCGATATCAAGGCAAGAGAATCCAAAATGGCCCAGATGAGGAAGGGCCACGCCTGGAACGACGCGGAGAAGCGAATACGGTCGGTGGCCCAATGCCTGTCCAAGATTAAGAGATATCGTTTCGTGCCCGATCTCATCAAGAAACCCTCCGCGGTTCAGGACTCCTATCTTCTCGACCATACGGGTGAAAACCTTGCCGCAGTGATTCACCACCTGGAAAGAAATCATCCGGACAACTTCAAGCGGATCGTTCAGGAGATCACCCGGACCATTCCCGGGATTCGACGTATCTTCACGCCTCACTTGGGGGATCCTCGTCAAGTGGGCATCGGCGTTGAAGAAGACTCCAAGTCGGGGTATTTTGTCGGGCCGCAGTTATCCGACGGTTTTCTCGTTTTTCTCGCCCTATGCACGCTCTTCAATCTTCCCGATCAGCCGAGGATTTTTTTCGTGGAGGAACCGGAGACATATCTCAATCCGAACCGGCTCAGAGTTCTCTATGGTCTGATGCACCGCTTCGCGGAAGGCCACCCAAGCAAGCAGGTCCTCATGAGTTCCCATTCTCCGTATTTCATCGACTGGTCCGACCATAAGCCGGAGGAATTGACGCTGATGAACGAGAACGCGGGCTGGGTGGAATTCCGCAACCTCAAGGATGTTCCGGAACTTAGGGACTTTCTGGAGGATGATCCGTGGGGGATAGAGTGGATAAACAGATTCTTCAGAGCTGATTTCGCCGATGAACCACTCGCCGACATTGGTACTGAGACCGAAGAGTCTGAAAACTACGAGTATACCGACTGGGACGATGACGGTCGGGAGCATCAGGCCGGGGAGTACTAATCCGAGCAGCCCCAACAACGTCTTCTGATCTTGTTCTGCAGATTGTGCACCTGGAGTTTTCGTACTCCGTTTCCCACACTGCTCGTCACGAGCGAGCCCTCCTTGACTACCCCAGTATCCCGTTTCTTAATCCGGTCGCGGACTCCCTCTCGAGGCCTGTCTGCGGGTGTTTCGGCTGTAAAGACGTACGACGCACACCGTTTCCCCCGGGAGAGCAGGTACAGGAATGCTTGGCCGGAATTCCGGAGGATCGCCGGAATTACGGTAGTCCGGAATATGTGACCGAAATTTAAGCATAAGAGAGTACTGAGTCATCAAGTACGGTTTGCCCCGCAAAACAGGAAGAAATCCCTACTCGCCGGCTTTCAAAATACGCGGGACGGACGGAGAAAAGTAAGTCGGGTCGGACGGAAAATTCTAGAAAAAAATAGAGGAACATGCTACAAAAAATTCTTGGATTGTTCTCCCATCGCTAAAAAGTTCTCCACTAACAACATCCTTGAAGGAGCAGGAAATGGATATCATTCTTAGGTTGTTGACGTACGCCGCCGGCGTCGTCTTCGTAACGGCATTTGCCGTCAAGCTGCTGAAATACTTCACTATGCCCATGCATGTGCGCTGGGAGCTCTATCCGGTCCCTCATGAAGGCAAACCGTATGGCGGTTCGTTTTACGAGGAAATTGACCACTGGAAGAAGGACCGACACAAAGATCACGTTGCGCAATACACATTCATGGTGCCCGAGATTCTCTTTATCAAGGCACTGTATGAAGACAACCGGTCGCTCTGGTACTGGTCGTTTCCATTTCACATGGGACTGTACTTGAGCCTGGGAGGTCTTGCATTCTTGGCGATCGGTGCCGTCCTCACCATCCTGGGTCTCACACCGGGAACTTCCGCCGTGGCATCATTCATGCAAGCCATAACACAGGTCCTCGCAGTCATCGGTTTTGTTTTGGGAACCGTAGGCGCACTGGGTCTGGTTGCGAAGAGACTTACCGACAAGGCCCTTTCGGAACACTCGGCCCCAATTGATTTTATGAACCTATTGTGGTTGGCCGCGATATTTGTAACCGGATTCTTGGTTTGGCTGAGGGATCCGGGATTTGATGTTTCGCGTCAATTCCTGGTAAGTCTGCTCACGTTCAAGCCCTTCCCTCAAATGACCGGTCTTCACGTCATCAACCTCCTGCTTTTTCTCGGCTTCTGGGCGTACTTCCCGTTCACCCACATGACCCACATGATCTCCAAGTATTTTATGTGGGACAAAGTGAAATGGGATGACGACCCCAATGTCGGCGACCCGGGAATGGATGCCAGAATAAAGAAGTATCTGGCCTATCCCGTTACCTGGGCCGCTCCTCACGTAGGGGCGGAAGGTGGAAAGAAATCATGGGCTGATGTGGCAACAGCGAACCCCTGGGCCGAAGAAGAGAAAAAGTGAGCGGAGGAAAGCAAAATGAAACCGGAAGAAATTACCAAGCATGCAGAACAGTTGGAAAAGATTACGCCGGAGGGTGTTGTACGTTTGCCTCCCCCTTACGATGACTACGAAGACGAGCCCATTGCCGAATTGAGCGAAGACCAGAAGAAGCGGTGGGAACATTCCTTGGACGGCGTGAGTGCTCTCACCCTGCCGAAGCCGCAGAGCCCTGAAGAAGAGGAAAGGCTTGTCAAGGCTTTTCTGAGCGGACTGGAAAAACTCTTGACCAGAGAGAATAACTGGACGTTTCTCCAGCCCCTTGCGCTTACCCTTGAGTATTGCGCCAAGTGCCAGACGTGTGCCGACGCCTGTCCGGTGTTTGAAATGAGCGGCCGCAAAGATATCTATCGGCCCACATTCCGAGCCGATGTGGTCCGTAAGATTGTCAAGAAGTACCTGACTCCGGGTGGAAAGATTCTTGCAGGGTTTCGAGGCCATGACATCGACCTGAACTGGGAAACCGTAGCCCGTCTGGCGGAATTGGCTTATCGGTGTACCCTGTGCAGACGGTGTACGCAAGTGTGTCCCGTAGGAGTGGACAACGGACTGCTCACCCACGAACTCAGGAAGGTCTTCAGCCAAGAACTCGGTATCGCATCGGACGAGGTGCACGAAAAAGGCTCCGTCAAACAGCTCAAATTCGGGTCCAGTACCGGGATGATCAAGGCAGCTGTCGAAGACATCATTGAATACCTGGAAGACGATATCGAAGAAAAGACCGGTAAGAAGATTAAGATCCCGGTCAATAAAAAGGATGCGGATATTCTCCTGGTGCACAATGCCGGTGAGTTCATGGCATGGCCGGAGAATCCAATGGCCTTTGCCATCCTGTTCGACGCAGCGGGTATCAATTACACGATTTCGACCGATCTTGTCGGGTACGACGCGGTCAACTATGGTCTCTGGTACGACGATGTGCAGTTTGCGCGGGTAGCACTCAAGCACTTGGACGTGGCGCGTGAATTGGGCGTCAAGAAAATCGTGATCGGCGAATGCGGCCACGCACACAAAGCCCTATCCGTGATTGCCGACCGCCTCCTGCCGGGCAAAATGATGATACCTAGGGAGAGTTCGTACACGCTGCTCTGGGACATTGTCAAGAGCGGCAAGATCAAATTCGATCCCTCCAAGAATGATTTTCCCGTAACGCTTCACGATCCGTGCAATGCCGTCCGGCTTATGGGGATTGTCCAACCTCAGAGGAATGTCCTCAACGCGATCTTTCCTCCGGGCAGATTCAGAGAAATGACGCCGCATGGGGTGGAGAACTACTGCTGTGGAGGCGGCTCGGGCTTTGCCATCATGTCTTCGGGCAATTTCGCGGACTGGAAACGTCTCGTATCGGGCAGGAAGAAACTGCAGCAGATATTGAACGCATTCCAGGGAGAGATGGACCCATCCATTCGGAAGATGGTTTGCAGTCCTTGCTCCAATTGCAAGGGAATGATCCGTGACATGCTGGAGCATTACGAGGTCTTTGAAAAGACAGGTATCTGGTACACCGGGCTGGTGGAATTTATGGTCAACGCGATGGTGGATCAGGAAAAGCCCTACATCGATTGGCCAGACGATGAGGACGACTTCTAGTCAAACAAGAAAAGCGGTCGGCAACCAGTGCCGGCCGCTTCTTTTTTACGCGATCTCTACACGTCTCCTTGAACCTACCTACTTGCCGCCCTTATCTTCGTCTGCTCCGCAGCGTTTGACCAGGCGCTCCCATCGCTCGGTGATCTGTCCCTGAATATATTCAGTGAGTCTTTCATCGAGATGTCGGTATCGCCCCTGCCCCTTGAAATACTCGTTCACCGGCTTCAGTTCCTTGGGCTTACGATTGAGTTTCCACGTTCCGTTTTCCACCTCGTACAGCGGGAAGATCCCCGTATCCACCGCGAGTTTTCCGTATTCGATAGCCTTTGGAGGAGGAATTCTCCAGCCCGTGGGGCATACCGAGAGGATATGGAGGTAAGCCGGGCCGTCGGCATCTTTGGCCTTTCGTACCTTGTTGCCGAGGTCCGTGAAGTACGAGGGACACGCTGTGGCGGTATAGGGTATCCCGTGGGCAGCAGCGATCGCCGTCATATCCTTCTTCCAGGTCATCTGCCCGGCGGGATGTACCTTACCTGCCGGTGATGTAGTGGTCGTCGCACCGAACGGCGTCGAAGATGAACGTTGGATGCCCGTATTCATGTACGCCTCGTTGTCCACACAGACGTAAATGACCTTGTGGCCACGTTCCATCATTCCCGAAAGTGCCTGGAAACCGATGTCGCTGGTGCCGCCGTCGCCGCCCATTGCCACCACGGTAACGTCTTTGTCCGGGATGCGGCCCTTGCGTCTCAGTGCCTTCAAACCGGATTCAACTCCCGATGCCACGGCAGCCGCGTTTTCAAACGCGACGTGAATCCACGGCACATTCCATGAGGTAAGGGGATACGGAGATGAGATGATCTCCATGCATCCCGTGGCCATGGCGAGTACCATGTCCGGTCCGATAGCCTTGAGGACGTGCCGCACCGCCAATACTTCGGCGCATCCCTGGCACGCGCGGTGACCTGAGTTTATATATTCTTCCGTAGGGAAGTTCTTTAACGGCTTGATTTCTTTTTTCTTTGCTTCGGCCATGCGATTCTCCGTACGCGTGTTCGTCATCGACTGCGAACACCATAGATGTGATAATCCTTGCCCTTCCCTGCCGACGCGAGTTCGATCATCTCGCATACGTTCTCCGGGGTGACATCCCTACCGCCGATTCCCGCAATCATGCAATGGATATTGGGCCGTTGCGGCTCGTTATACATGATAGCTCGGATTTCCGATGCCACGGGGGCTATGCCCGCGCCGGGGGATACCGCCCTGTCAAGGACCACGACATCTTTGGCCCCGGCGAAAGCCTTTTTGAGATCGTCCACGGGGAGAGGCCGCCAGAGCCGAAGCCTCACCAAGCCCAGTTTCTTGCCATCTTCGCGTAACTTGTCTACGGCGAGGGACGCTGTTGCACCTAAGGAACCCATTGCGAGTACGATGGTCTCGGCATCTTCCGTTCTGTATGATTCCACGGCAGCATATTTTCTTCCCGTCAACTCCGCGATCTCGTCCCATGCTTTGTCGATTATCGGCCTGGAATTGAGTATCGCCACATCATGAGCGTACCGCTGTTCCGCGTAGATCTCGGGCATACCGAAAGCGCCCATGGAGACTACCTTATCCGGATGCAGGCGGGTGAGGGGCTCGAACGGAGGCAGATACCGCCCAACCATGTCCTTGGTCCACATTTCAATGGGCTCAATGACGTGCGTGAGCGTGAAGCCGTCGACGTTGATCATGACGGGTAATGATACCTTGGGATCCTCGGCCACCCTGAACGAATGGAATATTGAATCGTAGACTTCCTGCCCGTTTTCGCAGAACACCTGAATCCAGCCGCAGTCGCGCACCATCATGGTATCCGAGTGATCGTTCCAGATCGACAGAGGAGCACTCATGGCCCTGTTTGCCAAAAACATGACAACAGGGAGTCGCATGGAGGACGCGATGAATACGATCTCGGACATGAGTGCCAGACCTTGCGCCGCAGTAGCCGTAAACGTACGAGCACCCGCAGCACTTGATCCGCAACATACGCTCATCGCCGAATGCTCGGACTCCACCGGAACGAATTCCGCGTCCAGGTGGCCTTCGGCTACCAATTCCGAAAGGTGTTCCACCACGTGGGTCTGCGGCGTGATCGGATATGCCGCCACTACGTCCACATCGCACAACCCCACGGCTTCGGCGGCTGCGATGGATACTTCGATACCGACTCTATCGCCCATTACTTCCCCTCCTCTTCCATGGCTATGGCATTTACGGGGCATTCATGCGCGCAGATACCGCAGCCCTTGCAGTAGTCATAATTCCATACAAACACATTCTTCTCGTAATCCGGGGAAATGACTGCATCCGGACACATCACAAAACATCTCCAACATCTGATGCAGACCTCTTCGTCACACTTGGGTCTCTGAGATCGCCACGTTCCCGTGTGGTAACACGATGCGTTCCCGGGCTCGAGGATAACTCCTCCCGGCTCTATATCCTGCCATGTCATCTCGTCCATGGATTTGGTCACAATATCCTCCACGTAAAGAAAATGGTCGCTAGACGAACCATGCTTGCCTGTTACTCGGATTCCAACCCCTACTCGGATACGGTGGTTTCATTCCAGGCTCGTTCCATTGCCTCGATGTTTCTTGGCGCAATCTTGCCGAACCGCTTTCTGAAAGGTTCTTTGAGATTCTCCACATCGAGCAGGCCGGTGCTCTTGATCAGTGCTCCAACCATTGTGGTGTTGGTGATGGGCAATCCAATGACTTCCTGGGCTATACGACCGGCGTCCACCAGCGCAAGGCGACCATGGTAGTCCAACTGCTTCCTGATTGTCCCGATATCATGAGACGTGTTGATGACCAGGATACCTTCTTTCCGAATTCCCTGGGCAGGGTTGGCTATGTCGAGGAGCGAAGGGTCCAAAACGATTACTACATCAGGGTTGTATATCTTGGATCTCAAACGGATCGGTTGATCATCCACCCTGGCAAAGGCGACAACGGGAGCGCCTCGTCGTTCCGGACCGAAACTCGGAAAGGCCGTAGCGTACTTTCCCGTGTCAATCGCGGCCTGAGCCACAAGCTCCGCGGAAGTAACCGCCCCTTGGCCTCCCCTGCCGTGAAACCTCATCTCGATCATGTGTGCTCCTTTGCAATAAGATCAATCGAAATCATGTTGTTCTTCATCAAAGTCCTGAACAAGGGGATACCTCAACTGATCATTTATAATTTCCATGCAATGCATTATGTGAAACTTGGCTTGGGCCAATTCCAGAATTTCAGACGGTAAGAGCTCTCTCTTTTCCAGGTACGCGTCGATACGTTCGTTGAGCTGCCCCAAATGCTTCAAATCCACGTGATACAAATCATCCACGTCAGTCGGTCCCTCAGCTTCCGAGATCGATTGAACCAGTTTCAAGTCCCATTCATCAAGTTTCTTCCACCGGGCAACGGTTGCGGGATGAACACCAAGCTCTTTGGCCAGATCTTTGTTCGTTACGCGGCCCCTGTCCCTCAAGAAAGTTTCTTCGGCCAGCTTTCGATCTTCGTTCTTTCTCATAGATTGCTCCGGAAACCGTGGTGGAAAATGTACCGTTGACAATGGAACGCTTTCGCAAATATTTAGTAATAGCAGATCAGATTACCTGCAATCAAGGTTTATTGTGTGCGAAGGTAACCATGCCGGTCGATGAAGAATTCCTCAAGAATCTCCCGGCGAGTCCGGGAGTCTATCTCATGACCGACCGTAAGGGCAAAGTCCTCTACGTCGGGAAAGCCGCCAACCTGCGGAATCGAGTGAGAAGCTACTTTGTACGGGGAGGCGATGAACGCCCGAAAATCCCCTACCTTATAAGACGCGTAGACGGTGTCCGTACGCTGTTGACCGAAACGGAAAAGGAGGCGTTGATACTTGAAAATAATCTCATCAAACAACACCGGCCGAAATTCAATGTGGACCTGCGAGACGACAAGTCCTTCTTCTCCCTGAAACTCAACACGTCCCACCCCTTTCCAAGACTAACACTCGTCAGGACACAGCGGATCAAACCGGACGGAGAACGATATTTCGGACCCTATTCGTCCGCTCGGGACGCGCGCATCACGTTGAAATTCATCCTCAAGTTGTTCCCCTTGAGGCAATGCACCGACAAGCAACTTGAGACGTGCAAGAGACCGTGCCTGAACTGCCAAATGAAACGATGCCTCTGCCCGTGCGCCGGGAGAGTAAGCCTCGACGAGTACGCGCGAATGGTTCACGGCGTCACGTTGCTCCTGCAGGGGAAGAGTAAAGACCTGATCAAGAGCCTGAATCGCGAGATGGAAGCCTCGGCCGGGGAACTGCGTTTCGAGGAAGCAGCCAGGATCAGGGACCGTTTGGCTTCCGTGAAGCGCACGTTGGAGGCCCAAAACGTCTCCTTCTTTCATCTCAAGGACCAGGACGTCTTCTCTCTCATCGCGGCGGAATCAAACCTGTTCGTCGTCGCTGTGCTCTCCTTTCGCAAAGGTAATCTCCTTTCCGGAGACACCTTCTTCATTAGGAATCCCGCATTGGACGAAGAAGAGGTCCTCTCCTCATCGCTCAAGCAGTACTACGGAGCGGGCGCTTTTGTACCCAAAGAAGTGCTCATATCCCACGCGATAGAGAATCCCGAAGCAATTGAAGCCTGGCTGTCGGAAATGCGAGGCAATAGGGTGGTTATCAGAGTACCCGCAAGAGGACTAGGCACGCGTTTGATGAGGCTGGCTTTGAAGAATGCCCACGACGCGATGTTGAGGGAAAAGCAGAAGGATACTATAGAAAGCATCCTGGAACGCGTTGCAGCACGACTCCACCTGCCCGGACCACCGAAAATCATAGAAGGCTATGACATCTCAAACACTTCCGGTGGTGAGCCGGTTGGAGCAAAAGTCAGCTTCAAAGATGGAAAACCCGACACTTCAAAATACCGGCAGTACAAAATACGGGGGTTTCAGGATCAGGACGACCCGGGCATGATCTATCAGACCATTTCTCGCCGCTTGCGCCGCAGGGAAGAAGATCCTCTTCCCGATCTCTTTCTCATCGACGGCGGAAAATCTCAGCTCAACGCGGCAACAACCGCCCTCCAGGATGTTCTCGGCAATGAGGCCCCTCCCGTGGCAGCGATAGCGAAGGCACGGGGCGAAGGTGAACAGGAACGCTTGTACTTGCCCAACAGAAAGAATCCGGTGATCTTTCCCAGGGGAGACCCGGGACTTATGCTCCTCATGCGGGTGAGGGATGAATCGCACCGGTTTGCCCACAAGTCCCACTCTCGGAGACGTGAGAGGACCGTCATACGTTCAACCCTCGACGACGTGCCCGGGATCGGCCCGAAAAAACGCCGGGCTCTGCTCACGACCTTCGGCAGCGTTAAGGAATTGCTCGCGGCTTCAGACGAATCCATCGCTGCAGTACGCGGGGTCACTCAGAAGGACGTGGAAAACTTGAGGTCGCACTTCGCCGCCGGTAAACCCGGGAAAACCATCGTGAACGGAGAGAATGGCGGTAGTACTAGCGGTGACACCGGGGGGAACCTCTTCTGACGGCAGAGACGTCTGAAGGGCCGTCGCAAAATGAGTTTCTCATCCTTTCGGCTTCTAATCCCTGCCTTGAAGTACCGGCTGCAAGTAGTTGTAGCCGCTATTTTGCGACGGACCCTTAGGGAACTCCCGATGCCCCGGGCGTAGGAAGCTGCCTCACCGATTAACGGTTCTTGCCGTTTGCGGCCAAATGATCTAACGTGGTCTTGCGGCCCGGAAAAAAAGGACGACTTTCAAAGGAGGCCTTCCGATGAACAAATCCGAAGTTCTCAAAGCTCTGGAGTGGGTTGATCAGACGGCAAAGGACGGCGATTCGGTACGCTTGGCCAAAGCCAGGCAAGCCCTGGAGGCCGAACTAAGTTCCAAAAAGAACCTAGCGAGCCCGCAAGAAGGCTACAAGGCGGCTCTTGAGAGTTTTGTCAGGAAACACGGTAGGGAACCGATGGAGGAGATTGTCGGTGAAGACCGGCCCTTGGTATAGGCTTTCTACCGGAACATCATGAGACCCTCTGCACAATAATCAATGGTCTGAGAACATCGTAAACGGTGTAAGCGTCTTCAAGGCGGCTGGCCGGTCCCGGACACGGGACGGTGCCGGCCGCCTTCCATTGCCTGGATTTCAATCTTCCTTGGGCTTAGTAACGGTTAGGACGGGGGAAGCCGGCTGCGTCTTCCGATCTTCAAAGGGATTGTATTCGGGATCGAGACTCTTCGTCATCTCATTACGGGTTCGCTCCATGAGTTCGGGCACATCTTCTTCCGTAAGCCCTTGAGTTTGTATGGGGTCGCCAATGGTAACGGTTATGTGGCCCGGTCGGAAGGTAATCGTCTTCCGGGGCAGGATACGGTACGCTCCGTTGCACGTGACAGGCAGAATCGGGACACCCGTTTGAACCGCCAGCATGAATGCTCCCTTCTTAAACGGTTGAAGATAGGGATCAGAGCTCCTCGTCCCTTCAGGATATATAAGCACGGACCAGCCCCCCGCAAGCTTCTTCTTGGCGGCTTTCAGACTCTTGATGGCCTTCTCCCGGTTCGATCTGTCCAATGCTATGGCCCCGGTTCCGTCGAGAGCCCAACCGAATACCGGTATCCTAAGAAGCTCCTTCTTGATAACCCACCTGAAACGTACCGGCAAGGTAAGGAAAAGGGCGAGGATATCCGCATTGCCCTGATGATTGGGCGTGACAATGTATGAAGTCCCCTGTTCCACCTTCTCAGCCCCCTCTACCGAGAAGGTCAGCCCCATGCACTTGTGAACTACCCAGGCCCACGAAACGGCGATTCTGTAAGTAGGCCCTCCGGACGACGCAAAGAAGCTTAGCAGAACTATGGGTGCGGTGAAGAGCGGCGTTACGATGAGCAGAGCCGCAGCCGTAAGTATCATTCTGGGCAACAATCGGAGAGAGAATCGCACATTAGTCTCCTGAGTCGATGCGCCGGCATGTCCTGCTCCGGGAAGACTTCGGACGTCTTTCGAATCGTTCGATGTCGCTGCCGATAGTTAAGGACGCCAACTTGCACACAGCCGACGGATCCGGCGGCAACCGACCACGGTCACCGTACATGAATGGAAGTTCTTGACACATTCAGTATAGCATTGAAATGCGTACTCTGCATGAAATTGTGGCGAGAAGTGAACTCGAGGAGGTTGTGATACCGAGGCCCACTCGTAGGGACAGGGTTACCTTAGTGTGGTATTTCATAAGTTCGGTCACACATTTTCGTCTCACTGCCATGTTGGGTGTCGGCAAGAAGAATGTCCGGGCACGGAGGCCCGGAGCACCTGAACCGTAGGGGCAGGCCCCTGTGCCTGCCCTGGGCACCCACAGGGGGGTGCCCCTACAAATCAGGGACGTAGGGCGGGCTGTGCCCGCCGTCTCCCCGGCACAGACCGGGATCCGGGAAAAGAAGACTGATTCCCGGCCTACGCCGGGAAGTCGGCTCAGGTTGTGCGACCGAATTTGGGAAATCGAGCACTTAGCTTGGGATCCGTTCCGCCCGTGCAATGCACCAATCCCTAGACTCGCAGTCGGCGCTGTTGCGTTACCGTGCACCGGTGGATTACACTTGCACGGGAATCGGGCCCCGACCAAGGGCGAGCGCGAATCTCCACCATGGACGAATTGAGGCGGACGAGATGGAATCCCGGAACCTGTCCAAACTAAGAATTGAAATGGAGCAACGCGGGTCCCGGACGGGGGGCGGGCGTAAGCGTCTCTTCTTCTGGGGCGGAGTTGCAGTGGCATGTGCGACGGCACTGATCTTCCTTCTCTGGTCGGGGGTGCTCAGACCTCCCATGGAGGTTCGGTCCGTGAAGGTTGCCAAGATGTTTCCTTCACGGGCGCTTGCCGTTCTCAACGCCAGTGGGTATGTCGTCGCACAGAGAAAAGCCGCGGTATCGTCCAAGGCAACGGGTAGACTCGAAAAACTGTTTGTAGAAGAAGGGCGGGCGGTCAAGAAAGGAGATATTCTGGCTCAACTCGAGAACCAGGATCTCAGGGCCACTCTCGAGGAGGCGAAAGCAAGTCTGAGAGTAGCGCAGGCGTCCTTGAAGAACGCGGAGGCCGAATTGCGGGACGCGACCCTCAACTACGACCGGATGAAAGCGCTAAAGGTGAGCGGATCCATCTCTACGCAGGCCTTCGACACTGCAGAGGCTCGTTACAGGAAGGCTACGGCAATCCACAGGAGAGCCCGGTTTGAGGTTGAGAGGGCCACTGCCTCAATCAAGGTGGCAGAGGTCAATTTGGAGTACTCATTCATTCGAGCCCCCTTCGACGGAGTCATCCTTACCAAGAATGCGGATGAAGGCGAAGTAGTTGCTCCATTTGGAGCATCTCTGAATGCGAAAGCCGCGGTGGTAACGATGGCCGACATGAGGTCCCTCATGGTCGAGGTTGACGTTGCCGAATCAAGCCTGGAAAAGGTCGGGGTAGGCGGGCCTGTGGAAGTGAGGCTGGACGCGTTTCCTAAGGATCGATTCCCTGGAAGAGTTCATATGATCGTCCCCACCGCGGATCGGTCAAAGGCCACAGTGCTCACTAAAATCAAATTCGACCATTTGGATGAGAAGATTCTCCCTGAAATGAGCGCCAAGGCGGCGTTTCTTTCGAGGGCCCTTACTTCGGACGAAAACAAGCCGGTCCTCGGCATACCCTCAACCGCGTTCGGAAATTCCCTCAACAAGGGAACCGTGTTTCAGGTGAAGGATGGAAAGGCCCAATCGGTTGCCGTTACCATCGGCAGACGGTGGAACGATACGATCGAGGTCGTATCCGGCCTAAAGGAGGGGGATGTGGTCGTCCTCCGGCCGGACAAGCACCTGGAAGACGGCACCGGAATCAAGGTGTTGGAATGACGGAGACGCCTTCCGGGTCACCCGTACTGGTGGAGATTGAAAACCTCTCCAAGTCATATCGGAGAGGCGCGCAACAAATTCCCGTATTGAGGAGTATTTCTCTCAATGTGCGGCGAGGGGAATTTCTCGCGCTCATGGGTCCTTCCGGCTCCGGAAAGACCACATTGCTCAATCTCATTGCCGGCATAGACAGGCCCGACAGCGGTACTCTGAGAGTTGCCGGGGTGGATATCGGGGAACTGGGAGAGTCGGCTTTGAGTCATTGGCGATCTCGCCATGTGGGGTTCATTTTTCAGTTCTACAACCTCATTCCGGTACTGAATGCCCTGGAGAACGTGCAGTTGCCTCTGCTCCTGACGCGGCTGGGACGTCGAGAGCGTCGCGAACACGCAGTAGCGGCTTTGGAAGCTGTTGGACTCGCCGACAGGATGGCCCACTATCCGTCTCAGCTTTCCGGAGGACAGCAGCAGCGAACGGCCATCGCTCGGGCTCTGGTCACCGACCCGATGATTCTCGTGGCCGATGAGCCCACCGGTGATCTGGATAAGGTATCCGCGACCGAGGTCCTGGGTCTCCTGAGCGATCTGCACCAGGATTTCCAGAAGACCGTGATCATGGTCACCCATGATCCCCGAGCGGCCAAAAAATCCAAAAGGATTCTCTACCTCGACAAAGGTGTTCTTGCAGATTCGTTGCGAAACGAGTTCTGATGCCGAAGTCTCTAGCTGCGCAGGCAATGCCAAGTGGTCGGTGTCATAAATACGTTCACGTATTTGTAGCGGTCGCGGGGCTCTCCCGTTCCCAGACTCAGACTCTGAGGATGTCCCATATCTTTTTGCCGGCAACCGTAGGAATCGGCTGACAATTGGCCAATCGCTTCGAGGTGATGACCGGTCGGAACCCCGAAGGGGCTCATCTTGAATAGCCACGGGTTTTCAACCCGTGGAAAGGGGCATCCACCCAATTCTCCGGACCGGCCCTGAAGGGGCCGACCAATCACGGTACCTCCCAATGTAGAGTCCCGTTGGTGGACCCCGTCAGGGTCCATAACCATTTATTGTTGTTCATCGTTTCCATGGGTTGAAACCCATGGCTATTTACAGTATGCCCTTTCAGGGCATGTGCCCGGTTGCCGCCCGCACCCCATCGATCTCTATATCCCTACCCTCACCCGGTAGGTTACCTTGACCTGTCCGTCTTTGGGGACCTTCGCGTCGAATCTGATGGTGTGTGCATCAACCTTTGTGTACGGTTGACTCTTGGAGATTACCTCCCAGTTCCCGAAGAGCGGTTCCACAAGCCCGACCGAGACTTGTTGGTCCTTATGATTCCGAACCTTTATCTCCCATTCCGATTCGTACAGCGTTCGTGTCAGCTGCTTGAAATCAGTTTGCCGTCGCTCCACCACCACGTCGAAGGCTTCACCGACCTTGAGCTTCACCTCTTCATCCTTGGGTGTATGGTCCACCTTGTCTTCGCCGATGAATTGGCTGCTTCCGTCGCCGTCCTGCTTATATAAGCGCATAATGCCTGCCGGCAGCGGCATTCCGAGTGAGTTGTCTTTTGAATTCTTGAACTTTACGTACACGTTCACGGGTTGCTTGGGATTCCGCTCACGGTATTGTGCGGTGAACCAGCTTCGTATGCCGTAGGCCAACAGCTCCTTCTTCACCTTCACGTCATTGGCCTCGAGTAGACTCACTTGCTTGGTCTGATTATCTTTGACCGTGGTTTTTCGTTGCAGATCGTATATGTGGTACTCAAAAAAGGCCTGTTCCTTGAACTGAGGGGCACTGGGAATGGCCAAAGCCTTTTCTCGCATAGCCATTCGTACTACCTTTGACTCCTCCTCCACCCGATGCACTTGCCCGGCTACCAGTTTGAGACGCGCTTGCTTGTACGTGGCTCCGCTCTTGTTATCCAGCGTCACCCATCCCGAAACGTCCGCTTGAGTATCATCCTTGTTCAGGACTACCACATAGTCCGCCCGCCAGTTGATCTTCCGGGTCAGGTAAGAGACTTCCAGCTGGTGAGGCTTCTTGAAACCGTTTTCATAGAGCCACGTGAGTGTTGGTTTGGCGATGAGGTTTTCAGGGAGTTTCGGCAAGACCTTTATTCCGGGGTGGCCGAGGTAGATTTCGTCGTTGATCTTATAGACTTGGCCCTGGTTGTTGCTCAGCAGCACGGCTTCCACCACCTCTTTTCTGTCCTGATACCTGTTCCAGTCAATGATCTTGAGCTTCTTCCCCACGTACTTGTCCAGGAGTTTCTGCGGATTCATGAGGTCGTATTCGTAATTCTGTTCGAGTACTGAAAAGTTTCCGGCCGCGTTGGTCGATTTCACGTGGACCGTGACGGGCATAATATGCGCGGCCACATCCATGAATCTCAGTTCTCCTCTGCCCCCGGGAAGTTCGACTTTGCGCGTTTCCTTCACTAGGCCGAGGTCATTGTTATACACCGTGAGTTCCATACCGGTTTGCTCGTTGGACGTACTCGTGACGGTCGAGTTCGCGAACGAACCGGCCGTTACAAGAAACACCATAGCCAAGGAAAAGATACCGACAACGAGTTTCATGATCAAGCCTCCCTCATTATTGTAGGTCCGATAGCCTATGCCGTTGCCGCTGTCACCTTCTTTCACGGACGGCGGGCCGGCTTCAAAAAGGATTTCGCAACCCCCGACATTTTGTTACAAGGGAACATTCATTGGTTAGGACCGTCAACAGGCCGTGAATGTTCTTATGATGTGCTTACACAAGGCCTTCTTCACGATACCAAGAAAAGTCTCGGAATCAGATGGTAGGCGACATGCAACGCGAGCGCGGCATAAAGGGAGGCGGCGAGGTCGTCCAGGAGTATTCCCCATCCCGCGGGCAACGCCTCACATTTGGACGCGGGCCACGGCTTGATGATGTCAAATGCTCGTGTCACGATAAATGCCCAAGCCGCGGTGATGAGAGGGTTGGGTACTCGAAACAGCAATACGGTCAAGAAAAATCCCGCCACCTCGTCGAGCACGAAATGTCCGGGGTCCTTTCGCTCCCAGTATTTCTCAGCCCAACCTCCCAACGGGATCGAGACGATACAGCTCACGACGAGCGCCACACCGATGAGCACGGTCTGATCCTGAGGCCGAGCAATGGTCGCTATGACAAGAAAAATCGCCACGGCCGGCAATGTTCCGACCGTTCCCGGCGCGAACGGCGAATATCCGAATCCAAGGGCGGTGCTCAAGGCAGCTCGAACGAAATCCGGTATGCGGTTCATGGCTTCATTTACTCCCACTATAGTCCGACAAAGAGTATCATGTCTGTGAAGGGACAACAAAGTCTCAAAGTCCACGGCGACTCTCGAAAGGAAGTTCCCAATTTGGGGATAGTCCCCATTCAGCAGGGGCTTGCATGCTTCTTCGTGACTTTGTAGATATGAATGTTGTCGGAGAAGGAGTGTGGTTTTGGATACCCGTAGCGTGAAAATAGTACTGGCACGACACGGACAGACCGCGTCCAACCGTGACGGCTTCATCATGGGGCAGTCTGATGCTCCATTGACGCGACAGGGACTCGATACGGTCAAACAGATGTCGCGAATCATCGGTCGAGAACGCATTCAGTCCGTCATATCGAGTCACCTCGGTCGGGCCGCATTCACCGCTGCGATCCATGCGCAACACTTGCGGGTCCCAATATCATTCCGAGAGGCTATGGCGGAGTTATCATTCGGTTCCTGGGAAGGAAGGCTTCGTGCGGACGTCATCACCGGATCCGGTCCCATCCGGCGCACCTGGCAATTCCGGCCGCCGGGCGGCGAGAGCTATCAGGATGGGGAAACCAGGGTAGCCTCGCTGATCGAGGAGATTCTCGTGCCGGCCGACCGAGAAGCCGTTCTCGTGGTGGGGCATGCTTCGGTGAACCGTGTATTGATAAAGCTGTTGCTGGGTTTGGATCCACTGGAGGCCATGACCATTCGATCTCCGCATGCCACGATCTATGTCATCGAGCGCAGACGGGACATTCGGCATGTTTCCGGTTCAGGGCTTTCGGGTAGCGGGCTTCTAAGGGAAACAGAGTGATTGGCAGATTGCCGGCATGGGGCCGGCCGACACCGCCTCGACCGGGGTGGGCAGCGGCATGCGTTGAGGTACGATCGTGGATGCCCGAGCACGGACGATCATATTCCACCCCAACCGGTTGTACGGAAAAACGCTTCCGAGCGTTTTGTCGATCCAACTCAATAGGTCGATCCTGAGGAACTTCTTGCCCGAACCCGGCACCCCGGGAAGTTTGTACGGGATCAAGTAAACCGACCGCCAGCCGTCACTGGTGAAGCCCGCCCGGGCCAATTTCTTGGTGAGACTCATGGGAGTATAGAACCGCAGATGCGTTTCGTCCCAGCCGAACCAATCCTTCTCTCCCAACACGTGCCTGCGATAGGTTCCCTGGATGAGATAGTTGAGCGACATTGAATTCTGCGTGCCGACGACCAGCAGCCCCCCCGGGACTATGGCCTCGGCTGCGGCGTAGAGCAGGGCCTGATCATCCTGCACATGCTCTATGATGTCCTTCATCAAGATCACGTCGAACCGGGGTCGCTTTCCAAGAACGGGAAAACGGTCGCTCCGAACGAAGCTGCACACGGTGTCGCCCCCCTCACGCTCCGCAAAGTACTTGGCCGCCGCAAGAGCACTCCCCTCCGCATCCACCCCCACGACTTCCAAAGCTCCCAGATGTGCTGCATGGACGGTGAACATACCTGCACCGCAGCCGTAATCCAGAAAACGCTTTCCTCTAAGATCCCCGAGGAGCTCTTTGACATAGGCGTTCTTGACTCTGCTGTACGCCTTGCCCTGCTGTTCAATGTACGCGGCGAGAACCTGTTCGGAGTCGCTGGACCTCAACCAGTGTTCCTCTGAGTATCGCTTTCGTTGCCTCTGCATCGCGTCGGAATGCCTCTTCCTATGAAAGTCCCTCAGATGGAGCCGAGTTGGCTCGTGAAACACCCTCCCCGTTATGGAGTACGTCTCGGTACAAAAGTTCCCAATCCCGGCGCTCCGCCCCGAATGAGAACCGTGCCATTCTCACCCGTGCAGCCGCTCCCAATGTCTCTGCGAAACCTCGATCGGACATGATTTGTCGCAAGGCATTCGCCAAGGCTCCGGAATTTCCCCATGGGACAACGAGACCTGAGGAGCCGTTCTCCATGAGGTCCGGTACGGCACCCGTGCGCGTTGCCACAGAGGGAACCCCTACGGCCATGGCTTCCATGAGAATGTTGGGACATCCTTCCGTTACCGACGGAAGAACGAACACATCCAGACTTCGAAGCCAGTCTGGAATCTTGTCATGTTCCAGCCGAGGCTTCATCAAGAGCATGTCATCAATACCCGTCCTCGAAACCATGTACATAAACGTTTCCTCTTCAGATTCCCTGACCGTTCCCACGAGTTCCAAGATCACCGGCCTCGTATCCCCGATCTCGGCCACGGCCTTGAAAAGGTAGGGGAGGCCCTTGGCATACTTGAAGATCCCGGCACAGCCGATACGAAAGGGTTCCTGAGGGCTGCGGCCGGTTCCCCAGGCCACGGCCGGTATCTCGACGGAGTTGTATATAATGTGGGTCTTCTCGGCAACAGGGCTCAGAGCATGGGCCATCTCCATCAGATCCCGGCTGAGCGCCACAACTCTGTCGGCATTCTCCAGGCCGCTTCTGCAAACCGCGGCCTTTTCCGGGCTGAAGATATATTTTTTCACGTCGTTCCCCACCACCGCGGTGATTGAAGGAACGCGCATCCTTCGGGCCAACAGTCCCGTGACATATCCGACGGGATAAAGAAAGAAGGACACGTAGAGATCAAAGCCGAGCGCGTCGTGCAACATATCGAGGGACTGATACATCATCTGGATCGTCAACGTGTGCGGGCAGTCCCAGAGTTCACGATCCACATCATGAGGTTTTTCCTTTCCCACACGGAGTCGATGAATGGTGATACCGTCGAGTTCGATCGTCTCACGGTTTTCGTCAAGGAGAACCGGGACGCGGGAGTCCACGGTGAAATGAGCCACATGGGCTTCATAACCCATGTTTCGGGTGTGAAAGGCCACGTTCCTTACGGTGCGCGCAAGGCCCCCCCATTGATCCGGAGGATACTCGGGCGTGACGATACAGACTTTGACTGAGGTGTTCCGCATTCCGGCTGCTCACAGGGTGCAGGGCATATGGACGCATGCCATGGTGAAGCGCCGAGACTGCATGAAGGCCGCGCTTCGCACTCGGTCGGCCCACTTACGATCTCTTTCTAGCATTCTCGGGGAAGAAGTGGAAGGATCAAGAACAATTGCCTCTGCAGGACCGCATGCTTGTATGATGAACTTATTTGTGGAACCTTTTCTTCATACTGTCGGGAAGGGTTAGGGAGGATTTGTTGCGGTTCCCATGCTTAGTGCGGTATTTCATAAGTTCGGTCACACATCTTCGTCTCGCTGCGATGTAGGGTGCCTGTAAGAAGAATATCCGGGCACGGAGGCCGCCCGGGCTACGAAGGATTACGGAAAGGCTCGTCCATCTTCGTGGGACGGGCGTCGCTGCCCGTCATCTTCCGGGGCGGGCACTGCCTGCCGTCTCCCCGGCGCAGGTAGTACGACCGTATTTACCCCGAGAGGCACTCAGGGCAGAGCCGGGGAACAAGGGTAGAGCGTTGCAGGCCAACGCCGGAATAGACGGAAATTTCTTATGCGTATAGGAATCCTGTTTCACAAGAATCCTTTCGGTCCGGCAACGGGCATCGATTTGGTCCGCATCCGTGCCATTGCCGCGGGACTGCGTCGAAAGGGGATCGAGGCACATGTCATTAGCCCGGGAGTAATTGAAGGGACCGTGGACGACGGTATTCCGGTTCGGGATACGTCGGTGCTGGATCGCCCGGGGTACTATGATCTGGTGAAGACGTCTTATCATGATTCCATCATGTTACTCGGGTGTTACAAGGGACCGGTGGTGTCCCGCATTGTACGCGTCGTGGACGAACGGCTTCCCGAACGTGACGAGGCTTCTCGAAGGAAACTGCTGGATTGCCAGGAATTGATCGGATCCAGAGCCTCGGCTCTCGTGCTCAACAACGCGGAAAACCGCACGAGGTGGCACGTGCTGTACGGGAACCGGCTTCCGATCTCCCTCATACCCACGGGGTGCCCCGCAGTAATCCCTGAAGCCGTGGAAAACCCCTTCAAGGGAGGAGCGCCTGCAATCCTGTTCCTGGGAAGCCTTGCGGCACCTCGTATGGCGGAAATCCTGAACGGCACGGCGCGGCGCCTTGAAGGCACGGCACGGGTTCATTTCATAGGTCGCAACAAGACCGGCCTTTACGGTGGAGCCGGCGAGTGCCGCTTGGATCCCCTCATTGAGGTTCACGGCGAGATGGCCGAAGTGCAGGTCTGGGCATATATTCGACACGCGGACTGCGGACTGGCCCTTGCCACGGGACCCCACGCCTTTGACAATGACGTATCAAAAATACTGAACTACTTGCGGGGAGGACTTCCGGTGCTTTCCGAAGACCCCATCGTGAACAACGAACTGATCGAGCAAACCGGATATGGCAAAACGTTCAGGCATGGGGATGTTGACGATCTTGTGGTAAGGGCCCTACAGATCCTCGGCGATCCTCCCGTCCACAAGAGAGACTCGGTTATGCGCTTCATGGCAACGGAGCACTCATGGGACAAAAGGGTGGAGTCCTACATCGCTCTCTTCGACAGGGTTCTGAGAACTCGGTAAGTTAATTCGGACGAGGACTCTTCAGTAAGCATGCGGTCTCGGGGGGGGGGCAGTAATCTCAAACATGTCATTACGAGGAGCGGAGCGGCAATCTCGTCTCCACGCGCTGAGATTGCTTCGCTGCGCCCGCAAAGACATCTCCGGCAAAGACTCTCTCCGCGAGGAAGGGGATGGGTACGCTCTTCATCAATCGGAACTTGACAACAAGGAACACCGATCCTACATTGCGGCATGCCCCCACGCGTCATGAGCCTTATCGGGATTGGAGCCATCGTGCTGTTCTGCTACGGTGTCTCTTCAGATCGCCGACACGTCAATTGGATAACCGTGGCGTGGGGACTTGCCCTGCAATGCATATTCGGGCTGCTGATTCTTAAGACTTACCCGGACCGGCTCTTCGAGTTGGCGAACGGACTATTTGCCGGCATTTCAGCATTCTCCGGCGAGGGTGCCAAATTCCTTTTCGGATCGTTGGCCGAGAAGAAGGATTTCGTCATCCTGGGCATGGGAGCCGTAATTATATTTGTTAGTTCCGTAATGGCGGTGTTGAATTACGCGCGCATTCTTCCCGTCGTCATCTACGGACTGGCAAGACTAATGCAGAAAACCATGCGTACATCAGGAGCTGAAACGCTGGCCGCAGCCGTCTTCATCCTCATGGGTATCGAGGGAATTACCGGACTCAAGACGGTTATCGGACGTATGACGCGGTCGGAACTGTTCTCCGTCATGACATGTTTCATGGCCACGATTGCCGGCTCGGTGATGGCGGTGTACGTGGGGATTTTCGGAGCAAGCGCGGGCCATATCATGGCTGCGAGCATCATGAGTGCTCCGGCTGCTCTGGCGTTGTCGAAGATTATGATTCCCGAGACCGCTGTTCCGGAAACTGCAGGACGGGTGGAATGGAAAACTTTGATTCCTCGGGATCGAGGCTTTGTGGAATCCGCAGCGAACGGGGCGATGGACGGTCTCAGACTTGCCGCAACAATCGGAGCCATCTTGCTGGCCTTCGTTTCAATCATCCATATGCTGAACGCGTTGCTCGGCGTCTTTGGAACCTCCTTCGGAAGCCTCGGAGGGTACTTTTTCGCCCCCATTGCCTACCTGATCGGAATTCCCTGGGAAGACTGCGTGAAAGCCGGGAATCTCTTGGCCCTGAAGACCGTGTTCAACGAGTGGCTGGCTTACGGCAGGATGCAGGAGATGGTTACTGCGGGCGAACTTTCTCCCCGCTCGGTAATGATTCTGACCTATGCCTTGTGTTCATTCGCGAACTTTGGGAGCCTTGCCATCCTGATCGGGGGAATATCCGCACTGGCACCGGAGCGCAAGGAAGAAGTCACCGGCCTGGGGTTGAAGGCATTGGCCGCGGGACTTCTTGCCGGCTTCCTGACGGCGGCAATCGCAGGGAGCTTGAGCCGGCAGTGACGTAGATGGAGTAATGAAAAACGACATGCAACCGACAACGATGGAAGCGCTCCCGTCATATCTTCCCAAGAAATTTCAACGCATTCATATTGAACTGACCAACAAGTGCAACTTCTCTTGTGTGTTCTGTCCGGACTCCATAATGACTCGAAAGCGAGGGTTCATGGCCGAGGATCTTGCCCGAAGCGCCCTCGATCAGATTTCCGCTCTGGGCATTACGGAAAAGGTAACGTTCCACGTTATGGGTGAGCCGCTACTTCACCCGCGACTTTTCGAGATCCTCGATCATGCTCGAAGCCTGGGTCTACCGGTTGGGCTCACCACCAACGGCGCGCTCCTCACGGAAAAAACAATCCTAAGACTTGCCGAACGAGACCTCCACCAAATCGACATTTCCCTTCAAACCCCGGACTCGGAGAGTTTTCGAACAACGAGAGGCACGCGAATGGAATTCGAGAAGTATCGCGGACGCCTCTTGGACCTTCTTGCCGCCTGCGCAGGCAGGCCTTCTCCGCCGATCTTCAAGATACGGATCATGACGACGAAATTCGCCGGCAAGATGAGGGAGAAGCTGGGAATCCCCGATTTCCTGGGCAGCACTGCCGTATTGAGACAGACGATTCTCGAATGGACCGAGCTTGTGCACGCGCGGCTGGGGCTTCCCCTGGACCGCGCAGGTGTATCGGCAAGCATCAATAAGATCGGCATTCACGGATGGAACGTAATAGAGATACTCCCAAAGATATTTGTCGAAACCTATGTTCTCACCGATTGGGGCAATGCCTTTTCCGGCAGCGATATTATTGAAGCCGAGAGGGGGTATTGCTTCGGAATGAGGGACCATTTCGCTATACTGTATAATGGCGACGTCACGCTCTGCTGCATCGACTTTGACGGAAAAACAGCGTTGGGAAATATCGCAACAACTCCCCTGATCAAGATTCTCGCCGGCCCCGATTTGGAAAGGATTATGGTCGGGTTTGCCAAAGGCAGACTTGTGGCCCCGCATTGTAAGAATTGTCTGGGGAGTTCAACGGTTCTCGGTTCGCTGATCAAACCTACCGCATCTCTTCTTGGCCTCAAGATCCTCAAACCGCTGTTCTATAGAAAATACCGGTTGTACGATTGAACCTCCCGCAACTCGGGAACAATCGCGTGAAACCAGTGTCTTTCATTAAAGATATTCAAAACACGAATGGTTGATTCACAACAAAGAAGCGCTTACGCACGTTCTAACGGAAAGACCTCGACGATGTTTCACACTCATGCGCTTTCGTTCGGACTTTCATGGCTTGGGGCTCTTAACGAGCCGTGAACGTTTACAGGAACTTCAGTTCAATTCCATTCCAAGACATTCTCGAACGCGCATGGGACTTACCGACCGGGGGCCGGGCGTACGGTCAAGCGAGACACAACGCCGCCGGCTCTTTTTAGACCATAAAATTCATTGAGAAACATTGCGGTAGACAACTATGTTCATGTTGTGGTAACATCATGAAGAGCATGTCCCTGTGAAACAAGGGAGTTTTCTGATGCGAGTAAAATTATGGGCCGGTGTCATCCTTGGATTGGTCCTGATAGTCTGTACAGAGGCGTATTCCCGAAACGGGGCGGCCACGGAGTACCTGGAAAAGGCTAAGGCTGCGCAGAGACTGGGCGAGTACGACGAGGCAATCGATCTCTTGTCGAGAGCTGTTCGGGCCGGTTCAACCGACGCGGATACGTTTTTCCGTCGAGGACTCGCGTATGAGAAGATCGGAAATTACACAGAGGCGATTGGCGACTACACGAGGGCAATCAAAGCCGACTCCGAGCTTTCGACTGCATTTAACAACCGGGGAAGCGCGTACTACCGACTGCAACGGTACGATGAAGCCATCAAAGATTTCACAAGCGCCATCAGACTAAATCCGTTGTATGCTCTTGCTTACTACAACCGGGGAAATGCATACCACGGTAAGGGTGATCTGAAGCGATCTATTGCAGACTTCTCGAAAGCCATAGAAATCGATCCCGGGGATCCCGATGCGTACAACAACCGGGGATGGGCGCTGCTCCAAAACCACGAACCTGAGAAGTCGATAAAGGATTTCAACCGGGCCTTAAACATCAATCCCAATTACACCCTAGCGTATTATAACCGCGGCAACGCGCGGATGAAAACCGGAGACAACGAAGGGGCCATCAAGGACTTTTCCAAGGCAATAGAGCTGAACCCGGATTATGCTTTGGCTTATTATCAGCGCGGCAATGCGCATTTCAGCAAGAATTATCTCGATAAGGCAATCGCTGACTACAAGAAGGCCGTACGGCTCAATCCTCGTTTCCCGGACCTCTACAATAACCGCGGGTGGGTCTTCTTCAAGAAAGGTAATGTTGTCCAGGCATTGCGGGACATCTCTAAAGCAATCACGATGAATCCGCAGCTTGCGCGTGCCTATGTCAACAGGGGATGGATTTACAAGAGTCGGGGTGAATGTGCGAGAGCAATACAAGATTTCGCCCGTTCCCTGGAACTGGAGCCGGACAATCCCACTGTGTACGCGTATCGCAGCGAATGCCATAGAGAAGCCGGAGACCTCGAAAAGGCTGTGAAGGATCTGGAAATAGCTTCAGAGCTGGACCCGCGCAATCCCGAGGTGTTACTGTCTCTAGGAGGATTGAAGGAGCTATCCGGGGATTACGCTTCAGCGGTCGAGATTTTTTCTAAACTCGTTTCCGAGCGACCCGATGATCCCGCAGCTTACTTTAACCTCGGAATAGCCCTGGGAAAGCAGGGACGCATTCGGGAAGCCATTCGGCAGTTCAGCCGAACCATCGAAATCGATTCGCGCCGGCGTGAGGCCTATCTGAACCGGGCCATCGCATATGAATTCTTGGGCGATATCGCCCGATCCAGAAACGATTTCGGTCAGGCGTTACGCCTCCCTGAAACCAGTCAATCCGGCTACTCCTTCAGGCAGCCGGTCAGCATTGCTCACATCAGGGAGATGCTTTCCGCTCAATGACGGGTTCGCACTGCAGTAACCGATGCTCTGTGATACTGCCCCTCGGTTTTCGAGGGCATGCCAAGAGAGCAAAATGAAACGGCCGGTACTGCGTTGGGGCCTCAAGGTAAACGGGTCCTCAAATGATCGACGCATGCAGACACGGCCTCCGGGAATAATGTGATAAGCTTCAGCGGACGGACACGAAATAAGAACCAAATATTCGGCAGGCTTGTTGCGCTTTTCCTGGCCGCCGTCCTTATCGGCTCGCTACAGCCCTCTGTCGCACCGGCTGAGGATAACGCGAAATCGCTCTACTCAGAGGCGGTGGAGGCCCACTGGAAGTGGAATCTCGATGAGGCGATTCGCCTCTATACCCGCGTTATTGCCCTCAACCCCAACCACGCACGAGCTTATTTCAATCGAGGGGTGGCGTATCGGTCCAAAGGTGACGAAGACCGTGCGCTGGCTGATTTCAGCCGTGCCATTTCCATAGCTCCCGATATTCAAGATGCTTTGTACGGTCGGGGCCTTATCTACCTCCACAAGCAAATGTTCAAGAAGACCGTGGAAGACATGAACAAGGTCCTCAAACTTGAACCAAAACATGCGGGTGCTCTCCGAGTCCGAGCGGAAGCGTCGCTGGCCCTCGGAAATGCGGATTCCGCGATCAAGGATTTGAACGAAGCTCTCAAGCTCTACCCGCTTGACGGCGAGTCATATTACTTGAGAGGAACCGCCCACCTAAAGGCCAAGAACATTTCCGAGGCACTTGCGGATCTCAATAAGACCCTGGAGATGAACCCCAAGCATTCCCGGGCTTGGTTCAGACTCGGCAATGCGTTGTTCTCCCAAGGAAAGACCGCCGACGCGGTTGAAAGCTATAACAAGGCCGTCAACCTTGACCCCAATAACCCGGAAGCATTCAACAACAGAGGTTACGCGCAGTCCGTTCTGGGAAATCTCGATGCCGCGTTGAAGGATCTGACCAGGGCTGTTGAGCTTGATCCGGAGTTCGTCAGGGCTTTGACGAACAGGGCGGCGATCTACAGAAGGCTTGAACGCAATGAGTCGGCACTGCAGGATTATAACCGATTGCTGGCTCTCAACAAGCCGGATCCCGTGCTGTTCACGGCACGCGGTCGGACGCTTCTGGATTTGGGCAAGTTTGATGATGCGGTCGAGGATTTCGATCGCGCTCTTCAGAAACGACCGCGGGATGCCTCGGTGAAAGCGCTCCGAGGTCGTGCCGCATTGCTGGGCGGTCATCCGAAAAGGGCCGTCAAAGACCTCGACGCGGTGCTTGAGTCTGAGCCGAATAACGCGGAGGCACTGTACTATCGCGGCCGGGCTTATTTAGAGCAGAGAAACTTCTCCAAAGCGATAAAGGACTTCTCCAGGGCAATTGAAATAGATCCCGGCAAAGCAAACCCCGAGTTGTACTACGATCTGGCTAAGGCGTATCTTCTCAATCGAAGTCTTGACCAAGCGGTTGATGCGTTCACCCAGGTCATCAGAATCAGGCCGACCTATGGCCTGGCTTATGCCAACCGCGGGGTTGCATTCAAGGACAAAGGCGACTACGAACAGGCTGCCCGAGATTTCCGCAAGGCTCGTCACGTTACTCTCCAAACCCTCTCGAAAAGAGACCGTTTCGCGTCTCCTCAAGGAAACCCGCGAGTCTCATGAGGACTTCCCCTCCGGAATCTCTGGATCAGGTTCTCTCCGGCGGCCCTTATCAGACTCATCCCCCCAAATCTGATCAAAAGAAGTTTTGGTAGCCCTATCCGGACTTCTCGCTTCCATCTCTTCAGAAATCAGCTTAGGGTGGGAGACGTGCTATAGCGGTTCTCGGAGATTGCCACCAAATGAAGAGCCGGTTGCGACTGAGTATCACAGCCCCAAAATACGATGGGGTGGCTTGGAGGGGAGCACAGTGATCGAACTGCCGAGAGATTCTTCAAACTCTGTTGCCGAAAAGAATTCTGGTGCCTCAGACACAGTGCGAGGTGATTCAACCTTTCGGCGACAATCACGCTGCTCCGCAGCCCCTCCCAATTCCAGACGCAACGTGCGCTCTAGATCACCGGTCCGAGGCGAAGCCGCGGAGGGGCCGTCAGTCACATCTCCGCAGCTGGGAGTAAGTACTTCGCGAACACTTCTGAACACTGTTACAAGGTTTGTCTAGAACTGAATCCGTTTTTTTCGTATCCTGAGAGATAGATTCTCCGGCAAATGATTTTCACCTGTGGGCGGAGGTCAAGCGATGGAGTGTCCTGAATGCGGGAAAAGCATGGCTGACTGCGGGGATATTTGTCTGTCCTGTTGCTCGGCCGAAGACCTTGCGGACCATCTGGTGATGGCCGTCGAGGGGGGAGATGAGGCCCGGCTTCGAGAGATTCTCTCCTCACGCGGTGACGCCGTCGACTCCTTCAACAGTGTAGGAAATTCCGCCCTTCTGAGGGCTTCCGAATTGGGGAAAAAGAACTTCGTGGAACTCCTGCTGGAGTATGGTGCGAATCCGAACGTTTCCAAGGCTTATGGGATTACGCCTTTGATGTGCGCGGCCGAAATCGGGTGCAATGAGATTGTGGAACTCCTCCTGAACAATGGGGCCGAGGTGAACACGAAAAATCAAATGGGCGGGGCAACGGCTTTGGTAGTTGCGGCAGCGTGGTGCAGTTCGGACGACGGTTGTGAGGACACGATTCGAATTCTTCTCGACCATGATGCCGATGTAGATGCTCGAACCGATGAGAATCGCACGGCGCTCTACTATGCCGCTGGTGACGGATCCATGGATATCGTTGAGCTGCTCCTGAACCACGGAGCGGACGTCAATTGTGCCGACGACCACGGATATACGCCTTTGCTGAAGGCTGCCGACGAAGGTCGTACAGGAGTGGTCGACCTTCTGCTGGGGCGAGGCGCGGATTTTCGTGCAGGCGACGGAGAAGGGCTCAATGCCCTGACCTTGGCATGTCGACAAGGGTTTGAGGACACGGTTCAAGTCCTGTTGGACGTGGGTGCCGATGTTGACACACAGGATTCGGGCGGTTGGACTCCACTCATGTGGGCTTGTACTATGGGCCGAACGGAAGTGGTACGGATTCTGCTCAATCGAGGCGCACGTCCGGACTCGCAGGATCGCTACGGTTCCACGGCCCTGATGAAAGCCGCCCGCGGGGGACACCAGGAGTGCGTTAAACTCCTTCTGGAAGCCGGTGCGGACGTCAATCGTGGGGATCAGTGTGAGTTCACCTCGTTAATGAGAGCAGCGGAGGCCGGAAGCGCGGGAGTGATCAGTCTGCTTCTGGAGCATCAGGCAAATGTCAACGTCGGAGACGAAAACGGTTACACCGCTCTCATGTACGCTTCCGGGGCAGGTCATGAGGAAAGTGTGAAGTTGCTCCTCGAGCACGGAGCCAACGTAGAGAGGCAGGACGAATTCGGCGGTACTGCGCTGACGGCCGCTTGCAAAAGCGGCCGGATAGGTGCCGCCAAGATTCTGTTGGACGGCGGCGCACGTGCGGATACGCGTGACGATTTTGGAAGGACCCCGCTCATGTGTGCGTGCACGGGAGGAGCCGGCCCTGCACGGGCCACAACCCCTCCACAAGCACATTTCACGTCAATCGGGCACAAAGCGGCTTCAACAACCGGTACAGCCGAACAGCCTGAACTGGTTAGGCTGCTCTTGGAGAGAAAGGCAGATCCAAACAGCGTGGATGCAAACGGAAACACCGCTCTGATCGTTGCTGCAGAGAGAGGTTTTGGCGGAATCGTTCGATTGTTGCTGGAAGGGGGAACTCAGCCTCAGACAAGAAACCGTAACGGGGCAACGGCTCTTGATCTTGCCCTCTCAAACGCTCACTACGATATGGCGGAACTCTTGAGGCAGTATGGAGCCTAACGAATATGATTCATATGGTCGGTTGAACATTTTTGGCTGGGATACGGCGGCAGTGACCGACTTGCTTTGAATTACCCCTCTTGCGATATCAACATACGACCTTTTTCTGCGTAAGGGGCTCCCATGAACAATCTAAAAGAGACTGCAGCGGAAACTCGCATTGAACCGGAGCCATTGGACCAAGGCGAGGCCCGAGGCCGTAAGGGTGCCGTCGAGCCTCAACACCTCGAAGATCGTCCGGCCATGCTGAGAGACTGCTTTTGCAGCCTCGAACCGGACCCGCTCGAAAATATCCGTCGTTTCACTGCTCTCTTCGGTAAACTCACCGGAGCGACCATGGCGTTCTATAATCGGCTCACGGACGGGATGCTTGTTTCTTGGGGCTTGTGGAACGCACCTGAAGGCTATGAGCCGGTGTCGAAACCCGACGGGCAAATTTGCCATGACGTCATTCGTGAAGCGGAAGATAGGGTCCGGGTGGTCATCGACCTTCCCCAGTCCGAGTATGCCCGGACCGACCCCATCGTAGCCTCCCAAGACGTGCGCACGTACGTGGGAAGAGCCGTCAAAATGGGGGATATCCATGTAGGTTGTCTCAGCGCCTTCTTGGAAACCAGCGTTGGCCCGAGTACGGAAGACTTGAACCTCATCGATATCATCGCTGCGGGGATCTCAGCAGAAGAGAAGCGCAAACAAGCTGAGGAGGCTCTCCAAGAGAGTGAAATCAACTATCGAAAACTTGAAGAACAGTCAAGAGGGATTGAGGAGATCTACGGCTCCTTCCTCAACTCGTCTGCCGATGCGATCGTGATCTATGATTTGGAGGGACGAGCCCAGTACGCAAGCCCGTCGTTTACCGCGATCTTCGGGTGGACCTTCGAAGAGGTCCAAGGCAAAAGGATACCATTCGTACCGGATACGGAGATGGCGCAAACCATGGCGGTCATCCGGGGGCTCGTTGAAGAACAAAAACCTTACAGCAATTTCGAGACCAAAAGGTACACCAAAGACGGCAGGATCCTTTCCATCAGTCTCAGTGCCTTCAGATATCATGATGTGGGTGGTAATCCTTCGGGATCCGTGGTCATATTGCGGGACATCACCGAACGCAAACAGGCGGAAGAGGCGCTCAAGGAGGCTCGAGACCGGCTTGAAGTTAGGGTGCTGGAGAGAACCGCGGAATTGGTGGAAGCCAACGAGAAGCTCAAACAAGAGATTGCCGAACGAAAACGCATTGAGGCCGAACTGGCCGACAGCGAAAGCCGTTACCGCCTCCTTGTGGAAACAGCTGACGATGTCATATGGACCGCGGACACGAACCTTGGGTTCACCTACGTAAGCCCTTCGGTCAAGAAGGTTCTGGGATTCACCGTTGACGAAATGATGCGTACCGATCCGTTGGAAGGATTGTCCCCTCCGGCCCGCCGAAGACTACTCCAAGTTCTTGACGTGGAACCGGCAGAGGAGACTCCGGGATCCGGAGACTATGGCCTCTCACGTATGTTCGAAACGGCTCGGCATCATAAGGACGGCTCCCTGAGGTGGCAAGAAACCACGATAACGTTTCTGCGCGACGTCCGGAACCGACCGACGGGAATTCTCGGTATATCCAGAGATACTACGGACCGCAAGAAAGCCGAGGAAGCATTGAGATTGGAGAGGGAGAAATTCCGGCTTCTGGTGGAACATGCGCCTTTTGCAGTGGTCATGATCGGAGACGACGGTACGTATCGGTACATCAACCCAAAGTTCACGGAGATGTTTGGTTACGATGCACGTGATGCTCCCAACGGCAGAGAATGGCT
The DNA here is from genome assembly GCA_963675835.2 of Desulfomonilaceae bacterium. Classification (GTDB taxonomy): domain Bacteria; phylum Desulfobacterota; class Desulfomonilia; order Desulfomonilales; family Desulfomonilaceae; genus JAVHLK01. The sequence goes on along the minus strand of CAXXIU010000021.1, from coordinate 686,327 downwards.
CAGAAGAGCATTTCCGGATCCCGATGTCAGACATCAAGTTATCTCCACGTGGGTCAACATCGTGGCAAAGGCCAAACCCGGCGAATCGGGCTGCCGGACTTATGGAGTTGTCTGCAAAGACGGCAAGAAGAGAATCGCGCACTTCACGCCGGTACAGCTCGATACCGGAGAATGCCTTCTGACCTGCGAGGACTGCACGGAACGAATCGTAGCGGAAGACGCTTTACGTGTAAGCGAGGAACGATATCGAAGCCTCTATGAGAGGGCGGAGAGAGGCAAACAGATCTACCGCTCCTTGATCGATTCGTCGGCCGATGCAATCGTACTCTATGACATGGACGCGAGGGTGATCCATGTGAGTCCTTCGTTCACTCAGATCTTCGGATGGACCCTGGACGAACTGAAAGGTAGACAAATACCCTACGTTCCCGATTCCGAGCGTGAAAAGGACAATCGCCTGGGCGAACAGGTGATCGGAACCGGCGTGCCGGTGACGGGACTTGAGACGAAACGGTACACCAGAGACGGCCGAATTCTGGAAGTGACCCTGATGGCTTGCCGCTATCACGATCACCAGGGGAACGCTTCGGGAATGCTTGTAATTCTTTCGGACATCGCAGATAGAAAGCGAGCGGAAAGAGCTCTGCAGGAGAGCGAAGAGCGATATCGAAAGCTTGTGGAACATCTTCCCGACGGAATCGCTGTCCACGTGGACGGCAGTGTCTTTCTTGCCAATCCTGCCGCAGTACGGCTCCTGGGAGGACACGACAAGAGCGATCTTGAGGGAAAGCTCATCTCGGATTTCGTCCATCCGGATTACCTCGAGCAGACGAAGGTGCGAATTGACCAAGTTCAGGCCAACGGTAACGTCGCACCACTGGCGGAGCATAAATTGGTGAGGCTTGACGGCAGGACCATTGACGTGGAGCTCACAACGATTCCACTCACCTTTCGGGGTTCCACGGTACTGATGACCGTGGGGAGGGATATAACGGAACGTAAGTTCGCGGAAGCGGAAATTCAGAGATTAAATGCGGAACTCGAACAAAGGGTCCTCAAACGAACAGCGCAACTTCAAGCAGCCAACCAAGAACTCGAAGCCTTCTGCTACTCGGTCTCACACGATTTGCGATCCCCGTTGAGAAGCATCGACGGGTTTAGTCAGGTACTCCTGGAGGATTACTCGGGGACTCTTGACGCCGACGGCCAAGACTATCTCCGGAGAGTGCGTGCCGCCTCCCAGAGAATGGCACAACTCATAGACGACTTGCTGAAACTGTCCCGCGTAACCAGGAGTGACATGCAGCACGACAGAGTAGACCTCAGTGAACTGGTTTGGACCACTGCGAAGAGTTTTCAAGAGAGTGACGTCGGTCGCAAGGTGGAGTTCACCATAACCCCCGGTTTGGTCGTTAACGGCGACAAGCATTTGCTCGGAGTGGCAATCCAGAACCTCATGGAGAATGCCTGGAAGTTCACCCGTAAACGCGAGCATGCCAAAGTGGAGTTCGGCGTGGTTCATAAAATCATAAAGGGCGAGAAAGACGGGGTCGCACGGCCTGTCTATTACGTCCGAGACAACGGCGCCGGCTTCGATATGGAGTATGTCGACAAACTGTTCGGCCCCTTCCAGCGCCTCCATAGGGCAAACGAGTTCTCCGGAACCGGTATCGGCCTTGCCACGGTACAGCGTATTATTCATCGGCACGGCGGAGACGTCTGGGGAGAGGGTGTGGAGGATGATGGGGCAACCTTCTATTTCACCCTGTCATGAAATGAGGAACGGATTCATGGAAAGAAAGATAATCCTGCTCGTGGAAGACAATGCCGACGATGAGACTCTCACGCTGCGCTCACTGAGCAAGAGCAAGGTCGTAAACGAAGTTGTTGTGGCGCGTGACGGGGTCGAGGCACTGGAATATCTTTTTGGAAAGGGACACGATGATGCCGCCCCCCCGGGCGTGTTGCCCGAGGTTATCCTTCTCGACTTGAAGCTGCCCAAGGTCGACGGATTGGAGGTCCTCCGAAGGATTCGTGCTCACGATCGAACGAGACTGGTTCCCGTGGTCGTGCTTACTTCTTCCGACGAGGAACCGGATCTCGTTGAGAGTTATCGCTTGGGAGCAAATAGTTATGTCAGAAAGCCGGTCGATTTCATTAGCTTTGCCGAGGCGATTCGCCACTTGGAGCTCTATTGGCTGGTATTGAACCAAGGCCCTCCCATAAAGAGGTAAGCGATGAGCAAGACGCTGCGGGTGTTGATCGTCGAGGATTCCGAAGACGACACTCTTCTACTGATCCGACAACTGCGTCGCGGGGGCTATCAGCCGGAGTTCAGGCGTGTAGAAACCGATGCCGCCATGAGAGAAGCGCTCGTTCAACAGAGTTGGGATGTGGTCATATCCGACTATGCCATGCCTCAATTCAGTGCGGTAGGCGCTTTGAGCGTGTTGACGAACATGGAACTGGACGTCCCGTGTCTCGTTGTTTCCGGTACGATCGGTGAAGAGACCGCTGTCTCGATTATGAAAGCCGGTGCCAACGACTACATCATGAAGGACAACCTTCGGCGATTGGTCCCGGCTATTGAACGGGAACTCCGTGATGCCGAGATCCGCAAGGAGCGGCGGCGCACGGCTGAAGCCTTGAGGGAAAGCGAAGAACGTTACCGATCTCTGGTGGATAACATTGACATCGGCGTCACGCTTGTAGACTCCCGGTTCAAAGTTATTATGACCAACGCGGCACAATCACGTCGATTCTCCAAACATGTCGACGAGATTGTAGGAAAGAAGTGCTACGATGCCTTTTTCGACTCTACGTCGACATGCGCATATTGCCCGGCCGGCCGTGCCATGCGTGACGGCCAACCCGCGGAGGTTGAGGTTGAACGACTGGTCGGAGACGGAAAGACAAGGAATTTGAGGATCAAAGCCTTTCCAACTTTTGGAAAGGACGGCGTCATTACCGGATGTATCGAGGTGGTGGAAGACATTACCACGCGCGCTCGCATGGAGGAACAGCTTCGCCAAGCAGCGCAACTCGAAGCCATCGGAAGACTTGCCGGAGGCGTGGCACACGACTTCAACAATCTTCTTACCGCGATTCTCGGCTATGCCGGCGTGTTGCTCCAGCGCATGCCAAAGAATAACTCAGATCGGGAGAAAGTGTTCCAGATCAGCGGCGCTGCGGAACGGGCTGCGGAACTGACGCGTCAGCTCCTTGCCTTCAGTCGCAAACAGGTATTGTCGATGAGACCGCTCGACCTCAATCCCGTGATAGCCGATTTCGAAAAGATACTCAGACGACTGCTTGGCGTGGACATTGAACTGATGACGATTTTCGATCCCTCCTTGGGACAAGTGATGGCCGACGCCAATCAGATCGAACAAATACTGCTCAACCTTGCGGTGAATGCCCGTGACGCAATGCCCCAGGGTGGTAAGCTCACTATGGAGACCGCCAACGTTGCCCTTGACGAGAAGTGCGCCCTAACCCATCCGGATGTCGAGCCCGGACAGTACGTGATGTTTTCGGTTGCCGACACCGGCATAGGAATGGATGCGGCTACGCGCAGCAACATATTCGATCCGTTCTTCACCACCAAGGAATTGGGAAAGGGCACGGGATTGGGGTTGTCGACGGTGTACGGCATCGTCAAGCAGCACAAGGGCCATGTCTCCGTATCCAGCGAGCCGGGAGGGGGAAGCGTATTCAAGGTCTATTTGCCCAGCTTGGCCCAGCCCGTGGAACCGGCATCGGAAATCGCCGTTGCGGGCGGCCAACGCCGGGGCAATGAAACGGTACTCGTGGTCGAGGACGAAGAGGTCGTGCGAAGTCTTGCCTGCGAGCTGTTGGAACTTCTCGGCTACTCGGTCTTGCAGGCCGCGCATCCTGTCGAAGCAATTCGATTGAGTCAAGACTATGGCGACCCGATACATCTCCTCCTGACCGATGTCGTCCTGCCCAAAATGGACGGTACGCGTCTCTTCAGTGCAATCAAGGAGTTTAGGCCCCAAATCAAGGTGCTCTATGTCTCCGGTTACACGCGGGACTCCATTGTCGACCATGGTGTACTCAAACCCGGAGTGCACTTCCTGGCAAAACCGTTCACCTTGGACAGCCTGGCAAGCAAGGTGAGAGAGATCTTGGACGAACGGTAGTACTGCTCGGCACAAGAAACCACGCAGTATTCTCGTTCCCGGGCAGAGCCCTGAGCTTTTCCCATATCTTGGGTCGCGGGACACCGTACTCGTGTCGCCTATTGACTCGTTCCCAATCTCGATTGCGGCAAAATGGCAAGATTCCGGCAACTTGGGTGGAGAGCATGAGGACTTCTGCCCTGAAAGGGCATACCTTGAAATAGGGGTAGGAACAACCGGTTGTTTACCCGGCCGCTCCTTCCTCCGAACCGTACGTGCGGTTTTCCCGCATACGGCTCTCCGGTCGGTGGTCTTACCTCCGAGAGGATTGACGAGCCGCTGCATGGGCTGCAACTACGGAGAACAGCCCCTGCTTGGCAAAGAAGGAATTCGGCCAGCGTTGATGGTCCTTGCCCCTGCCGCGACCACGACGCTTGGAACGGCGGCGAAGGATGCTGCGAAGCCGCATCCGGATCCACTGGTCCAAAGGACGAAACGTGGTGTAATGACTGTGTTTGAAGTACACAAACCAGCCCGCAAGGGTCCGGTTGACTCTCGCAATGATTACCGAAAGGCTAAAGCCGTTGGTGCGCTTCGTTTTGCCGCGAATGGTATCCTTCAACTTCTGCAGGCTTTTGGAACGGGGCCAACGATAGCCGCGCTCAAAGTGGTACCCAAGAAAGTCGAAACCACCACGACTCGTAGCATCGACAATGTGCGTCTTCTCCGGATGGAGGGTCAGTCCCGTAGATTGGGTCCAGCCCTGGACCAGACCGAGAGCGGATTGCGCTTCGGCCTTGCTGCGGCACAGAATCACAAAGTCGTCAGCATAGCGTACCATGGCCAAACCAGAGCGAGCCATCAGATGATCCAAGGGATCGAGATAGATATTCGACAACAGTGGACTTATGACCGCACCTTGAGGGGTGCCAAACTCGGGGGTCCAGCCCTGAGCAGTGTCCAGGATTTGCTGTTGAAGAAAGCTCTGAACAAGGCGGAGGATACTCTGATCGCTAATCTTCAGGGCGACACGGCCGAGCAACTCATCGTGCCCTATCGTGTCGAAGTAGGATTTGAGGTCGGCATCCACCACGTACGTGAAGCCTTGTCTCAGGAGTGCACCGACGCGACGAAGCGCGTCCTTACAGCCTCGCCTCGGTCGGAAACCGTAACTATGTTCGGCAAAATCCCGCTCGAAGATAGGTTCAAGGACCTGGCGCAGCGCGGCCTGCACGACTCGATCTCGTACCGTGGGAATCCCCAGTGGACGGCGCTCTTTCTTGCCGGGTTTGGGTATCCACACGCGTCTGATGGGTTGTGGCCGGTAGGTGCCGGACCGGAGTTCCGCTGCAAGCTTTTCGAGGTTACCCTCAAGCTGCGTCTCGAAGTGCCGGACCGTCACATGATCCACCCCCGCACTCCCACGGTTGGCCTTCACACGCGCAAAGGCAGACCGAAGATTCGCAGGAGTATGGACCTTGTCCATCAAGCTGTACCACGTACCTCCTTTCACCCCGTGTTCCAGGGCTGTCAACATGCGGTCTGTCCAGACTGTGGGTTCGACCCAGGACCAGCGGTCCCGTATCGCTCCGGCCCGTCTAGCCCCGAAGGACACTGTAGCCGGTTTGTCTTCCCGTTGTCTGTCCATCATGCATCCACCTTCCTGCCTCCCTTTGCTCCACGCCCATTACGGCGTTTCAGCGCTACTATGGAGGCTCTGACTCCTGTGCGAGTCTCCATCCCGCACAGGTCTCCCCGCTTAACGTACTCAACCGTCCTGACCATTCCATCCCCAACCACCTGGTGTCCCCCTGTCGCCGCTTTACACCCGCTACGTTGTTCTCAGCGCGACAGGTCTCCTATCTCAAGACCTTTTGCCTTTTGTATCAGCGCAGGCCATCGTCAGAATAGGTCTAGGCTTCGCACATGGCTAGCAGGCTCGCCGAGATCACCCTGCCGAAACGGGTTCGTTAACCTACGGACTGGTCGTTCGCCTCCTGTTGCTCTCCACCCCGCCTCACAGCGACGCAGTTACAGGCGGCTACAGGCTGTAGCGTTGACCTGAAGAGGACTTGCACCTCTCTGATTAAGTACGCTCGCAGGCGCACTAGCCATGGGTTTCAACCCACGGGAACGGTAGACAACATCCACCGTCTTGGACCCTGATGGGGTCCACCAACGGCGCATCGTCCTTGGTCGGCCCCTTCAGGGCCGTTCCCAAAATTGGGTGGATGTCCTTTTCCACGGGTTGAAACCCGTGGCTACTCACGGTGAGCCCCTTCGGGGCACTGGCCGTCCGACACCTCCAATCGGTTCGCCTATCGTTAGCCGATTCGCACGGTTGCCGGCAAAAAGATATTGGACATGCTCGGGGCAGAGCCTGGGAACTGATTCTAAACCGTTGATGTATATTCGCCAACTACTGCCAGCCGCTCTTCCTCAACTCAAAGGACGTGTGTGTCTATTGATTTCCTCCGGCAGATGTTCTATATGTACATTTCAGGTTGACCGTGACCGGGAAAAACCTCGGTCGCTTCAATCCTGGAATTCATGTATGTGATGCCATGAAGACGATGCAGACGAAAAGAATTGCAACACTCATCATCTTGTCGGCGTATTTCCTGGTGCTTGGAATCCCGAACATCAAGGAGACATGCTGCAGGCATTTACACCATGAAGGAAAGCAAGCCGGGGCCGCAAAATCGCTCTCAGTGCAAGAAGACGTTGGCCACAATCATATCCCGCCTGTTTGTAACCGACAAGAAGAGGGTTGTGGTCCGAACGCACCGGAAGATACGTACCTTGATTCCGCGGGTTGCTGTCATCACCCGGGGCTGGCTCCGATGGACCCGGCAAGACTTGCTTTACCCGCCCGATACGCGGCAACCCTACCTGCATTCAAAGCGATTTCTTTTACGGTTTCGCTTTCCGACACCGTTTCGACCGACCGGGGGAATCCCATCTCTTTCCGAAGCCTCCCGGCGGCCGGTTCAACCATTTCATCCCTCCGAACTACTGTACTTCTGATCTAAGCCATACCCAAGACCGCCTTGAAACTTCAGCTTGGTGGAATGCGATTCACTCTGAGAAGGGGATTGTAAGCCCGCATCAGACCGGTCTGTTCAGGGAACGTTGCCGTGTTACAAGCGGCCGCATGCCTGGAGCCTCGGGATGATTCCCGTGCGATTCCCATCTCAAACGTGACCGAAATCATTGGTGAAACAACGTGGATGTCCTCCGCCGTGAAATCAAGCGCGAGGTATCTTGAGAGTACAAGTCAAGAAAGTAGAGGAGATTTCAATGAAAAAGCAACTTGCAACCTTAGCGGCTCTTTTGGTCTTATCGGCTTCAGTTATTCCTGCCTTTGCGGGAGGAACGGCATACCGTTCCTCCCAGCGTCGGACTCGGGCGCATGCCGAAGCCTGGAATCAGAAAATGAAGAATACATGGGACAAATTCGATGCGGAAATGGATGTCCTGAAAAAGGACTCCGGGACATCCACGGCCAAGGCGGACGGCAAACGAGGCTCGAAATAGCGCCGATCCCCCGGTAATCCCGATGAACGTGTCCGGAATGGTGGAAACGGGTTTGGTTTAACGTGTGGAACCCGTAACGATTACTTCCTCGAGCCGGAAGCGTCACATGAAGACCATCAACATGCGGCGACCGTCGGACACACCGTGGAAAGGCATGGAAGGGGAGATCATCTCCCCCTCCATGTTCACGGGAAATACCACGCCCGGGCATGGAAGCCCCTTGAAATATTACCCAATTAATGAACACGGAAACATCAACGAGGAAGCGAGAACGATGAGATTAGTAAAACCCGCGCTGGTGATTGCGGCGGCTATGACGGCAGCTTATGTAGTAATGACGATGGGAGGCGGCTTCTTGAAGAGAATTCCCCAAGAGACGATTGCGTCGTTGGGGAACATATCCGGTGAAGGTTCGGATGTCTTGCCCCTTAAGAAACGTGGGGATGACTCGGACCGGCCTGATAAGACTGCCAAGCCCGAAGGTGAAGTTGGAGCCGACGAACACGTGCATAGGCTGGCGATCAACCCTACGGATGCCCTGAATGTAGGAATCGAGATGACGGAAGCAGGACCGGCACGTATCAAGTCGTATCTGGAACTTCCCGGTCAAGTCAACCTGAACGCTGAAAAAGTCTGCCATGTGGCGCCCCACGTATCCGGTACCGTCGCGGAGACACACAAGATGCTGGGGGACGGCGTGAAGAAGGGTGAGGTCATAGCCGTAATCGACAGCCGGGAACTGGCTCAGGCAAAGAGCCGGTACCTTGTGGAACTCAAGCGTGAGGAGCTTGCCCGGACAAACTTCAACCGTATTGACAATCTGTGGAAGAAGAGCGTCTCCCCGGAGAAGGATTATCTCGACGCGAAACAGAAACTGGAAGAAGCTGAAATCGAAAGGATGGCCGCGGCTCAGAAACTCTTAGCCCTGGGCCTGGCTCGAGCCGATATCGAGGAGTTGGCCGACGATCCCGACGTGCCGATGATGCGTTACAGCCTGGTCGCTCCTTTGGATGGAACGGTTATAACCAAGCACATGACGAGAGGAGAATGGATTACCGAGAACCGTCAGATTATGTGTATTGCAGACCTTTCCGATGTTTGGGTGGACGTGATCGTGTACCCGAAGTACCTCGCCTCGGTCCACCTCGGCCAACAGGCCGTGGTGAAATCCGATGCTTCCGACTTGCAGTCAACCGGCGTGGTTTCGTACGTAGGGCCCATCGTAGGCGAGGAGAGTCGTACGGCTGAGGCTCGCATTGTCATGCCCAACACGGAGGGCAAGTGGCGCCCGGGCCTTTTTGTCACCGTAGAACTCCTGAAGGATAACAAATCGGCCGATGTGGCCGTCCAGAACGATGCAATCCAGTATCACGACAAACAGCCGGTACTCTTTGTCGCAAAAGAAGACTGTTTTGAAATACGCAATGTCGTGTTGGGCCGGAGTGACAAGGAAGTAACGGAAGTCGTCAAGGGCCTTTCCACCGGAGAAAAATACGCGTCCGCCAACAGCTTCGCACTCAAGGCCGAGTTGGAAAGAAGCGGCGCGGTGTGCGGCAGCGGCCACGCCCATTAGCGGATCTGCGCGGCAACGACTGCGACCGCGGAATTCCGGCCGACATATATGGCAATTGCTTTAGCAGAAAGATGATGACCGAATATGATAGAAGGCATCTTGCGATTCTCCATAACCCAGCGCTGGGCGGCGTTGATCGCCACATTAGCCGTAGCGGCTCTGGGAGTATATAATGCCGGCATACTCAATATTGACGCCGTCCCCGATATAACCAACGTTCAAGTTCAAATAAACGCTGAGGCTCAAGGTTACTCACCCTTGGAAGTGGAACAGCGGGTTACCTTTCCCCTCGAGACAGCGCTTGCCGGAATTCCCGGCCTGGTAGAGACGAGATCCGTTTCCAGATACGGCATTTCCCAGGTCACGGTTATCTTCGAAGACGGGACGGACATCTATTTTGCTCGACAACAGGTGAACGAACGCATTCAGGAAGCCAAGAGCGGCCTTCCACGGGGAATTGAGCCGGCGATGGGCCCCATATCCACGGGGCTCGGGGAAGTGTTCATGTGGGTTGTGGAGGCTCTACCCGGCGCAAAGAAGCAGGACGGCACGCCTTACACGCTTACCGATCTCAGGACCATACAGGATTGGATCATCCGGCCTCAGTTGAGGACCATCCCGGGCGTCACGGAAGTCAATTCCATCGGCGGCTACGAGAAGCAATTCCACGTGACGCCGGACCCCAAGAACCTCATAGCGCACCGGCTCACCTTCCGGGATGTTCTCGAAAGCCTGGAGAAGAACAATGCCAATGCAGGCGCCGGATACATTGAGCAACACGGCGAGCAGCATCTGGTCAGAGTGCCCGGTCAAGTAAAGGTCCTCGACGACATACGCGAAATCATTGTGGGCAATTACCGGGGCATCCCGACTCATGTCAAAGATGTGGCCGAGGTGTCGCTCGGCAAGGAACTGCGAACCGGGGCTGCCACCAAAGACGGCAAGGAAACGGTTCTCGGCACGGTTTTCATGCTCATGGGCTCCAACAGCCGGACAGTCGCACGAAACACGGCCGAAAAAATGGACGCGGTCAACCGTTCCCTGCCCAAGGGAGTCGTTGCCAAGCCGGTATATGATCGCACAACCCTGGTAGACAAGACAATTCACACGGTGCGAAACAACCTGACCGAAGGCGCTGTGCTGGTTGTCGTAATCCTTTTTCTCTTTCTGGGAAACATCCGAGCCGCCATAATCACCGCGCTGGTGATACCGCTCTCCATGTTGTTTACGATCACCGGCATGGTGAACACCAAACTCAGTGCAAACCTGATGAGTTTGGGGGCCATCGACTTTGGGATCATCGTGGACGGCGCGGTCGTGATCGTGGAAAATTGTGCACGTTGCCTGAGCGAAGAACAAGGTCGCAGAAGGAGGACCCTGACCAAAGAGGAGAGGCTCGACGTCGTGGTGCAGGCTTCCCAAGAGGTTCGCAAACCGATGCTGTTCGGCGAGCTAATCATCATGATCGTGTATCTCCCGATCCTGACGTTAACCGGCGTAGAGGGCAAGATGTTCTTCCCCATGGCCTTTACGGTGCTCATGGCACTCACCGGTGCGCTGATCCTCTCCTTCACGTTTGTTCCCGCATCCGTGGCGATCTTTCTCTCCGGCAGATTTTCCGACAAGGAGAACCGTCCCACCAGATGGGCCAAGAAGCTCTACCTGCCGTTATTGAAATCGGCTCTTCAATACCGGGTCGCGGTTGTTTCTTTGGCCGCGGGGCTTGTTGTCGTTTCCGTTATCCTCGCAAGCAACATGGGCCGTGAATTCATTCCCAGTTTGGATGAAGGCGACATGGCCTTGCACACCCTGCGTATACCGGGAACCAGCTTGACCCAGGCGATACAGATGCAATCCCAAGTAGAGAAGATCATTCTTGAGAAATTCCCGGAGGTTGCCACCACGTTCTCAAGAATAGGCACCTCGGAAATCGCCACCGACCCACATCCTCCGAGCATCACGGAAAATACGATCATCGTCAAGCCCAGGTCTGAATGGCCCGATCCCGGGCTTCCCAAGGAAGAATTCGTGCGGCGGATGGAGGCCGAACTCAAGAAACTTCCGGGAAGTGTCTTTGAATTCAGTCAACCCATTCGCATGCGCTTCAACCACTTGATCGCAGGGGTGCGAAGCGATGTTGCCGTCAAGATATTCGGCGACGATATGGATGTTCTTCTGAAAAAAGCCGAAGAAATCGCCGCGGTGCTTGGCACGGTGCACGGTGCCGCGGATGTCAAGGTAGAGCAAATCACGGGATTGCCCATTCTCACCGTCAAGCTCGATAGAAAGGAAATGGCCCGGTACGGTTTGAATGTCTCCGATGTTCAGGAGATCATAGAGATCGCGGTCGCGGGCAAGAGCGCGGGTCTTATCTTTGAGGGAGACAAACGCTTCGAGCTGGTGGCGAGGCTGCCGGAGAGACTCCGAGAAGATTTGGAGGTTCTCGAACAGCTTCCCATTCCTCTTCCCGAGGCCGAGGAGAAGCCGGCCGGTGAGAGGCTTGTGGTTACCGACACCGATGCATCCCGGCACCGTTCCTTTGTGACGCTTGGATCCATTGCCGACTTCAGTCTGGAACCCGGCCCCAACAAGATTAGCCGGGAAAATACGAAGCGCCGGGTGGTTGTTACCTCCAACGTGCGGGGCACGGATCTGGGTTCCTTTGTAGCCGCTGCGGAAAAGAAGATCCTTTCAAATGTGAAGATTCCGCCGGGCTATTGGATCACCTGGGGTGGGCAGTTCGAGCAGATGATCTCGGCGGCAAAGCGTCTCAAATTGGTCGTGCCCATTGCATTCTTGCTTATTTTTGCCCTGCTCTTCGCTGCATTCGGAGCCGTTAGGCCGGCAGGCCTCGTGTTTACCGGCGTACCCTTGGCGCTCACGGGGGGGGTGGCTGCTCTGTGGTTCCGAGGCATGGCTCTCTCCATTTCAGCGGGCGTCGGCTTCATAGCCCTTTCAGGAGTGGCGGTCTTGAACGGACTGGTGATGATCACCTTCATCAACAAGCTCAGGGAGGAAGGAATGAGCATAGACGATGCCATTATTCAAGGTGCGATTACAAGATTAAGACCCGTACTGATGACGGCCCTGGTCGCGTCGTTTGGTTTCCTGCCCATGGCGACGTCCGTCGGGACCGGAGCCGAAGTGCAGAAACCGCTGGCCACCGTGGTAATCGGCGGCCTTATATCGAGCACGTGTCTAACGCTCTTCGTGCTTCCGGGGTTGTACAAGATGTTGAATTGGAACGGAAACGAGAAGCTGGGATCGGTCGGTCGGTAAGGGCGAGTTTGAATCCCGCCCCACAGGGTCCCGCCGGGCGACGGCCTCAATGTTCGTTTGTCCTACATTTCCGGGCCTTGAAAGATCCGGCTGACATCGCGTGTCGCTCCGGGACATCCTGAATCATGCCGAATCTCAACAGAGATCGGAAAGAGCCTGCAAACACCGGGCATTGGCCTGGTGACCATGATACACAAGGGAGGTATTACATGAAGAAGATCATTTTGTTCGTACTGGCACTCGTCTTGGCTTTTGGCGTGGTCTATGCTCCCGCTGCCGAGAAGCCCAAGAAGGATGGAAAAGTGCTTTGCTGTCACGATGGAAAATGCGACGGGCATCACGATCTCAAGGAATGCATCAAACTTGGCGGGAAGATCGTGAAGAGTTGCAAGGACTGCAAATAGATTGATCGGCGGGCACGGCCCGCCTGACTCATTTTGTGCGATTTCCCCCGATTCCCGCTTCACCTTGCATTACGCATCCACGCTTGCACCGCCATCTGTACCGGGTCCCAGGGACTGCTCAAAGGAGGCGTGTAACTGAGGTCAAGGTCGGCAAGCTCCTCCATCTTCATCTCATGGAAGAGTGCCGTTGCGCATATGTCGACCCGCTTGGAGACTTCCGAACCTTTCCCGCCGAGGATCTGTGCCCCAAGGAGGCGACCGGTCCGGCGATCCCCGGTCATACGGATACGCAGTTTTTGGGCACCGGGGTAGTAGACCTTGTGATCCCACGTCTCGAAATCATCAGTGAACGGATCGAATCCCGCTCCGGCCGCTTCATCGTCTCGAAAGCCCGTCCTCGCTGCGACCAGGTCGAAGATTTTCACGGCCTGTGTCCCCAATGACCCTGCATACTCTCGGTCTCCGTCCGCAGCGTTCTCGCCTGCAACCCGGCCCTGCTTGTGAGCAGTTGTTCCCAGGGGGAGGTACACGTCATCGTGAATCAGGCGGTGCCGGGTAACCACGCAATCTCCGGCTGCGTAGATATCGGACAGGTTGGTTTGCATACGCGAATTGACCTGAATCGCTCCCTTGAATCCGGTCGAAATGCCGGCATTCACGGCAAGGTCCACGCAGGGCTTTGCCCCGACCGAAACGAGTACCATGTCTGCACGGAGATCAAATCCCGCGGATCCTGAAATTCGCTGACCCTCGTCCACGCGCCGGATTGCTTCAATCGCTGTTCCCGTAACCACGTTGACGCCGTGCCGGTGCAGTTCGGCTGCAACCTCACGGCCAAGCACGTCGTCAAAGGTGGTAAGAACCGTGTCAAAGAATTCCACGACGGTGACCGCCAACCCTCGCAGGGTCAGCGCATCGGCCATTTCCATGCCGATGTACCCGCCGCCGACGATGATCGCGGACCGCCGTTGAGATGCCGAGAGGTAATCGTTCACGGCAAAGCAATCGTCCATCCACCGCAGCAAGAAGACGCCCGGCAGGTCCATTCCCGGGATGTCGGGTTTCACGGACTCGGCACCGGTCCCGATCACGAGTTTGTCATAGTTCAGATCGCGTGTTCCGGTGCCGCCGACGACACGGACGAGTTTTCGATCCGGATCGACGGCTTCCGCACGGTGATTGAGCAGGAGTTGTATCCCCTCCGATTCGAGGTCCGCGAGCGTGCGATGGGCCAAGGTTCGCCAGTCCGCGATCTCCCCGCTCAAATAGAACGGCAACCCGCATATGCTGAAATTCGGGTAAGCATCGGCCGTGACAACAAGAATTTCACAGGACGGGTCTATCTCGCGTGCTCGCAAAGCTGCGCTGATCCCTGCATCGCTTCCGCCGATAATGACAATTCGGCTCATGCCGAAAGACTCCTTCCGCCGGATGGGCAGACGACCTTAGAGCCCCCGGTCCGCTTGTTGGTCGTGTTAAGACAAGGATTATCATTAGCAACGGATTGTCAAGATACGGTTAGCCCGGCCGAACCAACTGAACGGTTACTCTTAAACATCTCTCCTCGTCGGTGGTTTGCAAAGGCTTCGCTGTCGATGATGCGACCCTTGGCATGGGCCGGTACCCGAATCCAGTCTCGTGCCGTATCTTTCCAATCAAACACTGTCCCGCCTACATCGAAGTATAACCCACTTACGTTCATTTCATATACCTCCGGTGAGCGACCCCGCTCTTCTCCGGGTAGATGGCCGGCACAGTCCGCCTCACGGTCCCCATTTGTAGGGATACCCCCCCTTTTTGAGCGCCCTGGGGCCTGTCCCAACGATTCAGGCTCTCCGGGTTTCGCGCCGGAGTTCCCACCAATCCCGGGGACTATCATGATTCGTTGAGGCTTGTCGACAGACGCAAGCCATTGTAAGGGGTCGGGCAAGGGCTCAGCTCGTTTCTCGGCTCATATCGGACATCGTGTGAACGCCGGTCCATGTCCCGGCCATTACGCATTCAATATGCGGACGCTTGGTACAATGTGACGAACAGGAGCAGGCGCCATGGAGTGATTCTCCCCGAGCAAGATGATTGTCGGCGATTCCTGAAGTCTTGCAGGATGGCCCCACGATGAGGTATGTCCGCTTTTCCTTTCTACGGATGCCGACGCCATTTTCGTTGACGCAAGCGCATACGGTAAGGTATGCTCAATAACGGGTATAATCTTGATTCTTGAGAACTTGACAACGTTTCTGCCGATGTCGACTCTGCCGGGGACGGAATACGGAGCCTTCTTCGGACAGGAGAATCAGCCGACGCAAACACCCCGGAATTGGCAAGAATGCGGAATAATTGCGGTTGATTGGTCGACAGCGAACGGCAAATCTACTGAAAGGGGTTCAATATGTTTGAAGTGAGTGAAGAAGCATCGGAAAACATCAAACAGTTCCTGGAAGGAAGCGAGGGACTTCAGGCCATCAGAGTCCTAATGACCGAAGGCGGGTGGAGAGGTCCATATCTCGTGATGGCTCTGGATGAGCCAAAGGAAGATGATGAGGTTTTCACGGAGAGAGGTGTGACATTTGTTATCGAAAAGACACTTTTTGAAAGGGTGAAACCCATACGTATTGCCTATACTCACTCCACTTTGGGTTCAGGTTATACGTTGGAATCGGAGCTCATGAAGGACGTGAAGGGTGTTAACGTAGGGTGTCACGAGATTTGCAGCAGTTGCGATACAGTCCCGCGTTGAACGTGGACCTCGGGCAAACGACGACGCCGGTCATTTGACTTTAAAAACCGCAGATCTTATAATTGAAGTGCCTCTTAAGAAATTGAGAGTGAGAGAAATTTCTTCATTTTTCGGGTTGATTAGTTCTTCAGGTTTTTCGGTGTTGCAGGTCGCTCCGTGTTGTTTCTTAATTGAGGCCGGACGTCCCGTCGAATTACCCAACCCACAAGGAGGTCATCTATGGCTGGAAAGATTTTTTATCGGGCCCGCAGAAAGAGCCGGGACGGCGAGAAGAAGCCGAGGTATCGGGTCACCGCCGTAGCCAACGTGGATTTGAAGGTGTATGCCGATCATCTCCGGAAAAGCGAGCTCGAGCACATCGCCCAAGATCTGGGCGCCGATCTCATTGAGCTCCCCCGGGGACCGAAACACCGAGCGGCCGACGATAAATAGCCCCTCAAAAATCCAAAACACTTTGTTATTCCGTAGGGTTCTGGAGGCGGCCTGAAATGGGACTGGTTCGGGAAAAGGACGGAAAGCGGTTGCACGTCAAGAGCAAGCTCATGGGCGAGAGCTTGGTCGGCAAGACCTTTTTAGAAAACCTGGAAATCGCTCCCCAGCAGCGGCTTTTTCCCGATGTGACCATCATGAAGATCGGCGGGCAGTCCATCTGCGACCGGGGCGCCAAGGCGCTGCCCGCGATCATTGAGGAGATCGTCGAAAACCGCAAGAAGCACAAGATGCTTATCACCACGGGGGGCGGTACCAGGAGCCGGCACATCTACACCATCGGCCTCGAACTGGGCATGCCCACCGGCGTCATCGCCAGGTTCGGCAGCACCATATCCGAGCAGAACGCCCTCATGGTGTCGATCCTCCTGGCTTCCCACGGCGGGATCAAGATCTCCCACAGCGATATCTCCAAGCTCCCCACCTACTTCACCGAGGGGATCATCCCGGTCATGCACGGCATGCCGCCCTACGATTATTTCGCCATGCGGCCGGCCACCGGGCGAATCCCCATCCACCGGACCGACGTGGGCCTGGTGCTGCTGGGAGATCTCATCGGCGCAGGGAACATACTCTTCATCAAGGATGAAAAGGGGCTCTACACGGACGATCCCAAGAAGAACCCCGATGCGGAGTTCATCCCGGAGATCGGCGCCAGGGATCTCATGGAAATGGACCAGGACGACCTCGTGATTGAGCGTCCCTGCCTGGACATCATCCAGAACAGCGAGGTGATCGACGAGGTCCAGGTGATCAACGGCTTGGAGCCGGGCAACATTACCCGGGCCCTCAACGGGGAGCACGTGGGAACGATCATCCGCAAGCAGAAGCCGTAGTCCCCGCGGCGTTTCCCGGGGAAGCGCCGGGTGCGTCATACTCGATTCCCTCTTGGAGTTCTGCACGTACGCGTTTGTTGAGCACTGACGACTGTGAGCATTCTTGTTGTCGGTAGTAACCGGGGCAACCTGGGATCATAATTGCGGAAGCACGCGATGAGTGCCATGTGACGGTTCTGCGGCACATTTCCACGGCGGAATGCAGGAGAGGGTAAGTCTAGTCCTGTTTCCGCATATTCGAATGAGCCCGTCCGGCCGGGGCGTGCACTGGGTTGGACGTGAAGCGGTTTTGTACGGGAAGTCGTTCAAAGAGACGCTCCTGAAGTCTTTTCCATATTTCAAGCATCGGCATCAACCTCTCTTCTCTCACCTGCCGACCAACTTCACCGTTTCCGCCGACGAGAACCGTTGCGCGGCTTGCTTGCTTTGCTTGATTTGAGACCGGATATTTTTGCTTGAGTGGGGGTGCTCCTCCCTCGGCCGCACACTTGGATCTGAGCCATTCCCGGTGCCGTCCGTTCCGGGACGGCTTTCTTGCCGAGAGGCCCAAAGAGATCTCGACGGTAGTCTTGATGTGCCGTTCGGCGTTTGTCGGCGTGTACTAAGACGTTGTTAAGAAATTCATTGACTTCAAGAGTAGCCTTGGTAAAATAGATCTAGTTGTTATTCGATGTGGTTCGAAAGTGTTTTTACCCGACCAACGAAAGGAGCTTAATGGCAGAGAATACCAGAGGCTTCAAAACATAAGTGTTGGGAAAAGCATACGACGGGAATTCCTGTCGTAATAAAGATGAGTTTCTTAACTCATGAAGCGGAGCTGATCAGATTCGGCTCCGTCTTTCGTTCTCAGTCGGCCGAATGATTCGTCCATGACTGTCTTTTGTTGGAGGTCACCATAGTCGGCGGAGAATATTGACCCGAATCCATAGTTCAGTGAGCCCCCCCCGGTTGATGTTCTTGATTTTGCGCCATTGTTTGAAGATTCCGGCGACCATGGGGGCTTTGCCCCTTTTATTGGGAATGAATTCCCTTCATACGGCGTCTGCTCTTACCACAATACCTATCTGTCAACACGTAGAAGGTACCTCCATTTTCAAGCACTCCACAGAAAAGGCCGGGGTTGGCACGAAAGATGCCAATTGGGGGAATGTTCGGGTCACATTCTCTTCCCCTCGCGATCAATTAAACCACAGTCGGGGTGCCGTCTCACTCTCAGCTTCCAGAGCCGGCGCCTTTCCAAGGGTCCTCAGAAACTTCTTGTACAATGGTTCGGATTGCGAATATTTACCCTGAGATTTGTCGAGATCCACAAGAAGCGCCGTGATCAGGTCTTTTATCTTGATCTGGTTCATGGTAGGGATAGCCCATGACGAAACCACTAAGAATCGAGCCTCCGGGAACGCTTCATCATCTATTCATCTCCAGCGAATGTCACCCCTCTCGGTGTAGGTGACAGGGGAAGACCTGGAAATCGGGCAAATGGCGTTACACGTCACAGTTTGTGAGGGGACGGGCCGGCAGTTCCTTCCGATAGATTAGGCTCTTCCAATGCTTGGAGGAAACATGCAAAATTCGACTATAAGGTGTATTGTCATTGCGTGCATGATCTGCTCGGGATCCATCTCTTATGCTCAAAGTGATCTGCAGAAACAAACCCAATCCGGAAGAGTACCTGTGAGTCACGAGGGACTTCAGGCTGCGCTGTGGATGCAAACATCGGCGGAATACCGTATCCTCTGCAAGATTATGTTCAATCAAGCGAAACAAGCCCTTGATGCCGCACTCGGGAATAAGGATTGGACAGCTTGTTTAGAGCAAACCAACAACTATTCTCAGCTACCGCCGGCCGTCATAGTGGACATTGATGAGACGGTCCTTGACAACTCCCCATTTCAGGGCGAAGTGGTGAAAAGGGATACAGGCTTCGATCCACAACTCTGGACGGAATGGGCCAAATTGGAACAGTGTAAAGGTATTCCGGGTGCCTTGCAGTTCGTTCAATATGCACAATCAAGAGACGTGACCCTCTTTTTTGTGACCAACAGAGATCATTCAGTGGAGGTCGCAACACGTAACAATCTTATTCAACTCGGCGTCAAGATTCCCGAATCGGTCGATACGATTTTGACCAAGAAGGAAAAGAAAGCTTGGAGCAGCTCGGACAAATCATTGCGCAGATCTGAAGTGGCGGCAACCTATCGCATTTTACTTCTAATTGGTGATGATTTGGGTGACTTTGTTTCGGCGGCAGACTATTCTCCCACGCAACGAATTGAGGTTGCAGAAAAAAATGCCGACAAATGGGGAAAGAAATGGTTCTTGCTCCCGAACCCTTTCTACGGATCCTGGGACGGATCCGTCTACAATTATGAGTACGGCTTGAAGCGCCCCGCGATACTCAAGATAAAGAGGGAACGTATACGAGGTTTCAAGTAGACCCGGCCTATGATTAGTTATTTGAAATGAGTCCCGTTCTCTTAAGGGCAGCGGTGATTTTGTCGTGTTCTTTCGAGTTCTTGTACGGCATACGAACCAATATGACGTTCAGAGGCGTCCTTGTTAGAGACTTTTCCAGTTCCGAGGCAACTTCTCGAGCCTTCCCCGTTTCTCCCATTGCGTCGTATGTGACGATTAACCCAACACGGGCCGGACCGGCAATCCGGCTTGATCCCTGAACGGCTTTTCGATATTCCTGAACGGCTTTCTCGTATTCTTTCATCCCTCTGAAGGCTTCACCACGTAGAAAGCTCAGGTATCCCGACACGCGCTTTGCATTACCCGCCGCTTTCCTGAGTGGTTTTAGCGCCGACGTCGGCTTACCGGAATAGATATAAGCAGTGGCCAGCGCAACATTGCTATAGACTCCCACGGCCCCGAATTCTCTTGCCGCCTGTTCTGCATGGTAGATTGCCAGGTCATGTTTTCCCCGTTGCAGGTGGACGTGGGTGAGGACGATATGTCCGAGATCCACCTTCTCGTTCGACTTAACGGCTTTGTCCGCATCCGCAAAAGCGTTATCCAGTAGTCTGTCCGAACCACTCTCGTCGGCATTGCGTCTGAACTCCATCAGATAACTGAATGCGCGTCCTCCATAAGCGGAAGCATAATCCTGCTTAATGCGAAGAGCGTCTCCAAAGCTTTTTCTCGCCGCGCCCAGATCTCGTTTCGAAAACATTTGCTCCATACCCTCCCGGAACTTCAGGTATGCCCCGGCAGGGGCCGGATCGACCTCTCCCCGCAGTCTTTCCTCAGGAACGGCCAGTCTGGCTTGCAACCCGTTCATTATTTCTGCGATGGTCTCCTCGGGTATCTCTTCCTTGTCTTCCAACGGAAACCGATATTCCTTCTGCCACTTGTCTGCAGACGTCTTCCCATCCAGATAGGCTTTCACCTTCACTTCGTTGCCAAGCTTCTGGACACTTCCGGAAAAGACATAATCCGCCTTCTTTTCCGACTTCTCGTCAGTCGTTACGGTAATTCGAGAAAGGTTTTGTAAGTGATATCCGGCCTCGTCATGAATCCGTTTACTTAACTCTTCCTCAACCTTGTCTCCTGTGACCGGGTGGAATTCCTTTACTAATATAATCGCGTCCCTGGGAGGGTCGGGAGAATGTGACGTTGGACCGTGCCGATACACGAAATACCAGGAGACGGACCCGACAATCGCTAAAGCAACAGGGATGGCCGGAAACCACCACTTCCATTGCCGCCGAGTCGCAGTGGACGGCGTGGTAGTGACCGGAGGTAGTTGGATTTCGGCCTCTCTGAATCCGACCCGGTAGATTCGCACCGGATCGGAGATATTCTTCACTCTTTTCTTACCCAAGAAGTCGTACGGGAGTGCAAGTTTCTTCTTGACCTGATCGTATGCTTCTCCGGATATACATACGCCGCCGCCTTCCGCCAAAGCCTGCAACCGAGCAGCAATGTTTACGCCGTCTCCGAAGATTTGGTCCTCTTCCTCAATGACGTCGCCAACATTGATGCCCACCCGGAACCTCATCACCCGATTCTCGGGAACTCCGGCATTGCGAGCATCAAATTCACGCTGCATTTCCACCGCACAACCCAGCGCATCCACGGCACTGGCGAACTCCAAGAGGAATCCGTCACCTGCCGTGTTTACCATCCTTCCATGGTGAATTTGGCAAAGCGTTTCGATAATCCCGCGGTATTCCACCAATTTCTTATGGGTCCCGGCCTCGTCCTCATCCATGAGGCGGCTAAAACCTTCGACATCAGCACTCAGTACCGCTGTCAACTTGCGTCTGAACGTCTTGGATTCCATTGACGGTGCCCCCTGGAGGAAACGTTGCCTCCCGGTTGTCGGATACCTGTTGGCTCCCCAGCCCTCTCAAGGAGCCAATCGGCGTTGGCGCCTTGGGAAATGCAAAGCAAATTGCGAAATAATGTACCAGTCACTTCGTCCGACACATCGTTGTACCTACGCCTTCGGTTACCTTCTCTACACGGCATGGATGCACCCTACTTGAAGGTCGAGGCCTCGTATAAGTACGACACGGCTTCAGTACTGCCCCTCGCTTAATCGCGTACTGAAAAACCGGCAAAGATTGATCCCGATTTGCGGGTACAAACCCATTATATGTTTGAACTGGGCGTGCGGCAACAGCAAAATGTCCAATGGCGTATCCGCTACACATGTGGCAGCCGGGAGGCGTCCGGTGAAGAGGCTCAACTCACCCAGAAACGAACCGGCTTTCAGAGGCCGCTCCTCGCGCTGTTCCGAAGTTCCATAGTTCTTGAACACTCGAATGTCGCCTGATATGAGGAGGTAAATAAACCGATTCTCTTCTTGTTCCGAGATGATTACCTGACCGGGCTCTATAGCCTCTCTTCGCGCGACGGTAGCAATTGCGCGCAGCTCCTGCATACCTAAGCCGGCGAACAATACAAAACGTTTCAGGCTCTCGATTGTGTTGATCAATGCAGGCATCCCTTGTACTTCACCTCGCATCCGAGCAGCTGTGATGGAAGCCGCCTCTCTTACATACGGGTCCTCGGCTCCCAGACAATTCTCCACTGCCGTGAGAAAACCGCCGTTCAAACCAAGGTCGCCAATGACACACAGGCTCAACATCCTGATGAGGGGATCTCTTGAATAGGTGAGTTCCAACAGGATCCGCCGGACATCGGGCCGTTTTATCAGAGGAAAGAGCCGGCGGCCGGCCGCAATCTTGTGGTCAATCGGCGTCGGCTCGATTATGGGTATGACGTATCTTGCAATATCAGCCGGCACCGTCTCCTCGATGAACTCTACGGCCACCGATGCGGTATCGGACTTCAACGCTTCATACATCAGCGGCATATCATGGGAATAAACCCACAGGCCGAGACAACTTAACTCCTTGCGTTGCTCGATGTGCTCTCTGAGGGTTTGCCTCAACATTGCAACGCTCGGTGTCTGCCCAATATCTTTGAGCACCTGCTCGGCAAGAAGATCCTCATATATCTTGATCGACTGGTGTGCAACGAACAACTCCACGTCGAACTTAGATAACCCGGCACGTCTAAGCACCTCAACTATCTTCAGCTGCATGCGGGAATTCGACCTCAACATAACAGCTTCCAGCAGGGGCAGTATCTCAGATCCGTATTTGGCAAGCGCTTCTATTGCCGCAATGCTCACCCGGAAATCGGGATCGGCTAACAAAGGCAGTAACTTGCCCACGGCTCTCACGTCTCGTGTCTCGCCAAAATGGCCGGCCGCTATTCGTCTCGCCTGCCGGCGAGGGGCTTTCAGCAGATCAAGCCAGTCCTCCTCATTTGCAGGCGGATCTATACCGGAGGGAATTTCGTCCTGTTCGCCTTCATCATGTGTGGAGTCCGACGAGTCGAATTCCGTCCCGTCACCGTGCGCCCGAGACGGGGGTATGATCTCGTCCTTCAGGTCCACCAGCACGGCCTGTTTGAGAACGGTTCGGTAACTCCGCTTAAGCCTCAACGTTTGCACCATCCAATAGCCGCTGAGGCTCGCGCCGAGGAGCAGAGGCAACAGATTGTGAATCTTAGCGCACAACTCCACCCCGAGGTTCTCGTACAGAAGCTCTTCTATCCTCCCTCTGCAGAAGTAGTCGATGAGCGTGGAATCACTCTGCAACCAGTAAGCAACGATAACCATGAGAATGCTTGCGCATATAACGCCCAGCCGAGACACCGGGCCACGGATGAATTGATGACTCCAGGCTCTGATGCCGGACGATACCGACCCGAGCAGTACACCTTCGGCAGAAGTATAGAGGGTCCTGAATCCGGCCATGACGGTAACGTACGCATAGGCCGCGGCGTTTGGTCCGACCCATATGGCCATGACACTCAGTGCTATTGTCACATTCAACGGTTGGATAAGTGCCGCATTGGCCACCCCCAGATATCTGAACAGCGGTACCGCAACGAGGGTCAGCGCCAGTGCCGTCCAGGCTCGCATGAACTCGATGGGAGCCAAAAACTCGACGATCTCTTTGGCGGTTTCAAAACTCTCCGCCAGTATCAACTTATACTCGATGAAGAGAATCGTCAGCGTTGCATTTGCCACAAATGCCCCTATGGTAAGATACATCAACAGTGAATTCTTCTTGAGGATTCGGCCGGCGTCCAGGGAGGCATCTTTCGCTTGCGGATCGGGTCGCTCTTTCTGTTTTCTCCGGTGCTGCACGGAAGGAGGAGCCATCAACACTGCAAAGAAGGCCAACCCGAATAGCCCTATCGAACACCAGATCGGCAGGTTGTCCACAGCGACCCGGGATGTAGTTACTTTTGCTACGAAGCTACCGAGAGTGACGCCCAACGTTTGGCCGACTACGAGAAGAGGAAAGAGCCTCCTCGCTTGTCGACCATCGAATAGTTCACCGGCCGTGTTCCAGAGGTACACAATGAAGAGAAACTGACTGACAAAATGAGCGACGTACAGCAGCGAATAACTAGACGCTGGTGAACTCCATGAGTTCGATAAAAACCACCAGGAAGCCAGCAAAGCAGCGTAAACAAATGTCAGTCCACCGACTACCCATTTCAGAGGTAGGGTTTCGAACAGTCGGTCGATCACGGTCTGGCACAAAAGAGTCAGGAGCGCCACAATCAAGAACATTTTCGGAAGTACGGCCGGCAGATGGTCTGGGTCACTGCGGTTCAGGAAGAGGGAATCAGCGGCAAAACCAACGTCCGTACTGAGTGCATAGCCCGTAAAGAAGATGAAAGCTATCCAGACAAACGCACGGAACTCCGAAGAATAGATCTTGAGATAGCGCTGAGCTGTACGTTTGAAATAAGATTCGTTGGGTGCGGTTTTCATTTTCTGAGCCAAGCTCTCAGTAATTAGGCACTCACAGGCAAGGCCTTTCGCTCTGTGGAACGTTTATCCACGATTAGCTTGATTCTTGCCCCCTCCACTGAAAAGCGATCAGGTAATGATTCAGGAAACAGACCCGACACCAAGGACACCGCAAACTCTTCACCGCCAAGCCCACCGCTTTGCCGGCTCCGGCGAACAACTAATAGTCCCCTCATCACATCGTTCCCTTGGAAAGGCCTCCCACCACGTGACGCAGTTACCGAACTCTACCACGCACCGTTGAGGCCTGTCGAGCCCTTTTCTGTCTCGATCGTAACCATTCACTTACGTGGGGGAGATGCGGAACATCTGGTTTGGTTTCTTAGCGAAGCGATTTTGTTCTATGCAACAATTAGCAAACCCACTGAAATCATTGACTGCCGAATTTAGTACGCGTGTTTTTTACTCAGAAAGCCCTTGTCCGCCTCCGGCTCGCGTCCCCAAAAAAGCAGCCATTCGGTTGATTCCCCAGTAAGTTTAGTTAGTTAAAAATGGTCCAAAAGCCTGGCATCCTTGTTGCGTACTCTTCACGACAGAAGCAAGTCCGCAATAGGGAGCACGCCATGAAAAGAATCGCATCCGCACTAATCGCCTCAATGTTTGCCGCCATCGTGTACGTGAACGGCGGGGACCTGGTAACCCACAACAAAGCAGCCCTCTATGACAAGTCTCAGCCGACCATGAAGGTCTTGAAAAGAGGACCGAAACAGAAGCCGGCGCTTTCCGGAGCCATGGTCGGTTCGCTGAGGGGAGCCGGCTACAATTACTGATCCCGACTTTCGTATCGTCCCATTGCGGATTCCAAGATTCCCGTAGCGCCCGATCAGTGTAATCTACGGTATCCTCGTTACTACGTTTTCCTCAAGGGGGCCTTCACATGGGGATTCCTGCTGAGGCGATAACGGTAAGAGCCCTCGGCTTCATGAGCTATTGCATGGATCATTCTGCATTCCGATTGAAAGTCAATCTAATCGCAGGAATTTTGACGGGACGGAAGAGGCGAGGCGATCGGATACTCAAGCCAAGGCGGGCAAGCTAGAAATCGAGGCTTGCAAAACCACCCAGAACCCAACTCTTTCGGGAAAAGTCGGCATCGTAATCCACATTTGGGATGTTGGCATGGCGCGCTCCCACATTGACGTTGGATTCCGCCTGGACGGTGGAGAACTTGACGAATGCTCCGGTCCGAACGCCGTACGCCAACGGCACGGTAGCCTCGGCAAACCCTTCCAGGAAGAAGCCGTTGTCGAACCCGTCGGAGACCGGAATTCCTTCAATGGTCTGCCCCAGAATGGTAAACAGACCGGTCTCGACAAAGTCGACACTCCCCATCACCGTTGGAAAGCCTATTACCCCAAACTCCGCGTTGAGCCCCACCCTTGGCAGAGTTGCAGCCGCGGCCAAACCCAGAAAGGGGATGTAAGAATTAACGGTCAGGTTGGACGTGTCCTCGAAGGTGGTTCCCCCGAAGACTTCCGCACTCGGGCTCGTGAAATTCGTCTGGAACGATTCGTACCGAAATCCCGCAATGGCGGTGATTCCCGGCCCGAAATCGTAGGTCAGAAACATCTGTAAGTTCCACCACTGCGTGTCCGACAGCCACGTTCTTTCAACTGCTTGACCCGTGGAACTGACAAGGATCTCGCGGGACCGTTCGTCAAACGGAAAAAGGAAGGCGACGCCGACAGCCATCCCCAGCGGACCACTTCCACGTACAGGCACGATTGTCTCCAACCAAATGCCCTGGAGGTTGAACTTATGCTGCAAATACGTCAAAGAATTAGGCGTGTCCGGTGAAGAAATGGAGAATTCCGCTCCTTTGTCGTGAAAAAAATATCCCGTATAAAGGACCGGAACAGCGCACGCTCCTTGGCCAAAGGAAATTGTCGGCAAAACCGCAAGCAGTATGGCAACAACGATAGTCAACAAACAACAATGCACGCGCATGCCGCCTCCATTCTCTTGGTTGGACGTAGAAGAAGTACACTACGGAATCGTATCATTCTTATCGTTTTTCGGGGAATTCGTCAACAAGAAAAGATAAGGATTCAAAAGGACTGGACCGCTTTCCCGCAAGCTGTTGGATTGACGTAACCCTTCATTGGCACATCCGCAGCCTCGACACCTGCACGTCTACGCTCATGATGCTTTGTTATCGGTCACCGCAATTGAGGCAATTGGGAGGGGAGACCCCCTTGAGTCCCTTGAGGAGGTTCTCCACGGCCAGGGCTGCCATTTGGGTCCTGGTTTCACGAGTTGCGCTTCCCACGTGGGGAAGCAACACGACATTGGAAAGAGCCGTGAGCCCGGGAGCCTGTCTGGGTTCGTTTTCGTACACATCCAATCCTGCCCCCGCTATGCGATCCTCTTGCAGCGCAGACACCAGAGCAGCCTCATCAACGACCGGTCCGCGGGACACATTGATGAGATACGCGGTCGGTTTCATCAAACGCAGTTCCGAGGCGCCGATCAAATGTCTGCTCTGCTGATTCAGCGAAACGTGGAGACTCACGAAATCCGACTCGGACAACAGGGTTTTCAGATCCACGTACACGGCGTTCAGTGCTTTCTCTTCGGCCTCGGGGATTCTTGAGCGATTGTGATAGAGAATGCGCATGGAGAAGCCGGCGGCACGACGAGCCACCGCCTTGCCGATTTGCCCCAGGCCCACAATTCCCAGCGTCTTGCCGGTAACCTCGGTTCCGAGAAAGAGCATGGGCGCCCAATGGTTGAACTTGCCGTTTCTCACGACGGCATCGCCTTCCACAACGCGACGGGCAACAGAAAGGATCAGAGCGAAAGCCACATCGGCCGTAGCATCCGTAAGGACTCCCGGCGTGTTGGAGACCCATATTCCCCGAGCGGTAGCCGCCGCGAGATCGATGTTGTCGTATCCGACTCCGTAATTGGCTATCATCCTCAGATTGGGAGCCTGCTCCATCAATTCGTCATCGATCCTATCCGCGATCACGGACAGGAGGCCGTCCTTGTCTCGTACATGTTCGAGGATATCCTCCCGCGACATTGGGACATCCAATTGGTTGGCAACAACCTCGTGCTCCCGGTTCAGGTCATTCATGATTGCGTCGGGCAGTCTTCCCGTTACGAGAACCTTCATTTTTCCGCTCCACGGGTTTCGGCTTAACCCTGTAAATAGACTTCCTCAAACGGTTGGATCACGACAAAGCCCTTGCCCTGAAAACGCATCTGGATGGATTCACCACTGCCTCTTCCCAGAAACGTCTTCACCGATACGTCGGTTTTTAGTTGCGGCTCGAGAGACCCCGACCAGGCAACTGTCGCATTTGGATCGGTGATCACGGGCCTTTGCGGGGTCACTCGTAGTGTAAGCGGTTGGTAATGGGTCGTGACGGCGACCATGCCCGTACCCTCGAGCCTTATGTTGGTCAATCCTCCGGCAAGCATGGATGAGATCTTCTTCATCAATTTGATATCCCACTCAATGGAGTCTTCAAACGCGAGAACATCATTGCCGTTCACGTAAATGGAATCATTCTCCAGCTTCAGTATGGATATCTTCTTGCCCGAATCCGCGAGGTAGAGAGTCCCCTTGCCTTCAGCCTTCGTCAAACTGGTGCCTTCCCCTGAAACGGCCTTCTTGAGAAGCTTTCCCACGCCGTGCTCCAAAACGCCTTCTCTTATGAACTTAATGGAGCCTATATAGGCGACCATTGACCCCATTTTGGTCCACACCCTACCGTTAAGGTTTATTTCGAGTACACGGTCGCCTTCCAGTTCGAAAAGCCCTTCCTTTCGATCCTTCTGTTCCGTGGCTTGGACAAATTCGTCAATGGTGTACCCGCGGCCGGTCGTCCCGCGGCTGCTTGTAACTCGGGCGGGTGCCGTCGTGGTCGGACGAGTCTCCGCCGGAGACTCATCGGTGCTCGATTTAGGTGTAAAATGAAGCTCATCGGTGCTCGATTTTGTTACGATCGGCAGCGGCATGTCCAGTACAGCCGTCGGTGCGGAAGGCGCAATGCCCGCGATGTCGGACTCATCCAGCATTCCCTTGTCCACCAGTTGTTGCAGGAATTCCTCGAGTCTCTGACGAGACACACGGTACTTACGGGAAAGAGCGGTATAGCCCATGCCGCTCCGAACATCCGCAGTTAAGTCGTGGATACTGATCCTCCTCGGCATGAGAGGTTCTCCTAGTATAACATCCGCCTGACTTACCGACGCGAGTTGAACATGAAAACGATGTTCAACATCCGGCCTAATTGTATTCAAAACGAAGTCAGGTCGATCACTTCCATTAATTTAGAATACGTTAAGGCGGGCTCGTCAGTCAATACTAACGACGAACCTTTAAAAGGACATCTTCAATGCCGTGCCTCCACCGAGACTGAATCTGCTGAACCTCAAATGTCGGTCACTGCCGATGCCGACCGTCAATCCGGAGTGCGTAGTGCCGTAACCGCTTTCCAGCCTACCTCCGCCCTGAGTGGTCAACCAGCTGCCTTTTCCCCACAGGCTCAACCCGGTCTTATCGCGAATCCTGATTTTGTATTCCAATCGTGCTTCGACGAACATGGCAGCGCTCTTCATGGTAATGGTGCTCTCACCCAGAAAATTGTACGTCTGCTGAATATCCGCCCGTAATCGTGTTCGGACTCGCAGGAGGGCCGGTGCATAAGTGGTGCCGATCAAGGTTGCCTTGAGATCCTTGAAGCGCAGTTCGGCTCCAACATACGGTATCCAGAGCCCACTAAGAATATCGCCGGTGAGCAAATTCAAGTTTCGGTACGCTCCGACGTTCACTTTGGTTAGGACGTCGGGATCTTTAATGGTGAGATCAAAATGGTCCCACCTTAGACCGGAGACTACCGCTAAGCTGCTCCAGTGATTGTACCGCATGCCCCCTTCAATCTCCAACCATGTCAAAGAATGTGTTTTCCACGTAGACGCATCGGCACTGTTTTCACTTCCACCGGACAAAGACATAAAAAGATTCTGTATCAGGTTCCCAGCTCCGCTCACGTACATGGTAAGGTCGGGAGTTGCTCGTACGTCCAGCCCCGCTTCGGCGATCCATAAATTGACCTCGGGCAGCGTGAGTTTGACCGTATCTCCTTCGTACGTGTCCTCGCCTCCGAGAGAGATCCGGAACGGAATGGGAACGGTCAAATTCATTCCCATACGCTGATAACCGAGTTTGAATGAGGGAGTGAACTTAATCTTGGTCAAATCTATGCGGTACGGCCACGGCATTGGGGAAGCAGATGAAGCCGGTAAGGATTGCGACGGTTCTTCGCCGCCGGCCGACATCACGGTCAGGAGAATGAGGAGAACGACAGGTAGGACGGTCTTACGAATCATCAGTCGTTACCGCAGTCCCAAATACCCCGATTCATAGGTTCGGTCACGCGTTTCTCTCCGGGACGTTGCCGAGACTCGGCAGAGTCACGAAGCGGCCGGACCTGTAACCGAAGATCGCATCCGGCGGGTCGGCCCGCACCGCCGGCAGGGCCGTTCAAAGATCCTGTTCTGTACGAACCGGCATCAAACTGTTAGGCAGTCCGCACGTTTTTGCTCCATGAAGTTACCCTACCATGGGCCGGCTCATGCGACAACATCGACTATGCCGGGATTGGTAAGGCCCCCCTGGTTCACACCGTCACCGTAAAAGAGACGATTTTCCGACTTGACAATAAGGACCGGCTTGATTTAGCATGAGCGTGTTAACTTTGAGCCACTTCCCAACTGGAAAGTCTGACGGGGGATCGGTATCTTCGATTAGCGGAAGCCCTGAACATTCGCTCGTCATTGCCAAGGAGCGCAGAGCGGTTAGAACCGCAACCAATTGGCGATTGCAGGCATCGGCGTCACGCACGAGCTTGGGTTTCGCAAGTACCATCGTACTACGCAGGATCCGGACGGTGCTTCGGGTTCCCCGTCGCCGGGTGCAACCAAACCCGAATTCAGGGGCCAATTTCCGAGGAAATCTTCGCGGTACGACAAGAAAATGAGGATTTGTAGTACAGAATGATCACGGGCACGTATGGGGAAAACCGGCCTGCAGGAACAATGCATTCACACATGACCGATGCTTGACAAAAAGGAGGGAGCTCTCATGACCGACATCTCAATGCTCGAATCCATGTCCATTGAGGAACTGAGGTCCGAGTTGGCCGCCAGGGAGAACAAAAAAAAGGCTATGTCGGCTTTTTCGGCCGGTGAATCACTCGGCAATATCGACGATGCAACCATCATCGACGTGCTTAGAGCCCGCCAAAGGGCCATCTATGTAGTTGATGACCGAAAGGATGTGTGGCAACTTCCTGAGGATGATCCCATGAGGCTGTCCGCCGATAGCGTGGTTGCAGTGTTTGATACCGACCGCATTGTCGATAACCGCGACGGAACCTCCACCTTGGTTACGAAGAACTTCGGCACATCCTTCGACTTGTGTCCTGAAGAGCTATTTCGAGAACAACCGGTGGGTGCATCCCTTAGCGGCTTTCTCGTAGCACCCGACATCATGGCAACAGCGGGGCACGCAGTGCCCCTAAGCAGTTTCAGCGCTATGAGCTTCATCTTCGGGTTCGAGATGCTGGACCAAGCATCACCTCGACTGGTCATTAACAATGACGAAATCTATCGCTGGGTAGAGGTCATCGACCATCGAATGACTCGCAAAGGGCCTGACTGGGCCTTGGTACGCATTGATCGGCCGGTTGTCAATCATCAGGTACTGCAGATCCGGAAAGAGGGAAAAATCAACGACGATCAGGCGGTATATGTGATCGGCCATCCATCGGGTCTGCCAAAGAAGGTAGCGGACGGCGCAGCCGTACGGGAGAACGAAGCAACGGCACTTTTCGTGGCCAACACGGATACGTTTACCGGTAATTCGGGCTCACCCGTATTCAATAGTGACACACATGAGGTAGAGGGTGTTCTGGCACGAGGAGAAATCGATTTCGTGCGACAAGGCAATTGCCGGGTTTCACTGGTGTGTCCCGTCGGCACAAAATGTCGAGGTGAAGATTGCACGCGAACAACGGAGTTCGCTTCACTGGTCCCATAACATCCTGATATTGGGCATCCCCTCAATGCTCATCGAGATGAATCCGGCAGGCGCACCATTGACGCGTCCGATCTCAAGGGTACGAGGCTTCCCGGGGAAAGGGAGGCTCATCTCCCGAACCAAGTCCCTTCGTCTTCCACTCTACCATTCTCGAAACTCCAAAATAGTTGTCAAGAGCCTCAAAATATGCTCTAATTCTGGTACAAACTCATGCACTATCCGGGACGAGGAGCCACAAAGGTATCCTGGAACCGACCGACCTTCCTTCGTATAAGTTGATAGTCTGTTCAGGTTTACCAATAATCAACTCCAAGGAGTGAATGGTTGACAATCTCCCTCGCTTTGTGCAGCCGTCGTAGCTCTTCGGAAAAGCATCGCTTGCACGGAGTCCCGATCGGGCTTCAATGGAAAGGAGCCGGCACCATGAGATTTTGTAGACCAGTCTGTCTTTTTTTCTTCATTTTCGTATGTGTGGCGATGGGGGGGCTTCCGGCCTGCTCGGAAGCCCAGGAAAGAAGGATCATTAGGCTCAAGGGTGCGAATGCGATGGTGAACATGTGCGACGCAATCGGACAGGAATTCCGCAAGACTCGCCCCCAAGTGTCGGTGGTGGTACAGGGAGGGACAACGGACCAAGGATTTGAGGCGTTTTGCGACCGCAAGGCCGACATCGTGATGGCAACGAGAAGAATCAACAACAAGGAAAGGCAATTGACGGCCGTGTGCGGGATGACGGCGGTGGAAACTCAGGTTGGACGGGATACTGTAGCCATTTTGGTCAATCGCTCCAACCCGGTGTCTCAACTGAACCTCGAGCAGCTCGGCAAATTGCTCGCCGGCGAGTTCAAGAGCTGGAGCGATGTGGGAGGAGCGAACCAGCCTGTGGTCGTGGTTGCAATGGAGCGCTTTTCCGGGACCTCAGTGTTTCTCCGGACTTTTGTGATGAACAACGGTTACTTCGCCAGTGAAGCGGTCATCAAGCATCGGTATCATGAACTCATGAAAGAGGTCCAAAGAAAGCCGTCCGCGATCGGATATGCCTCTCTGTTGGATGCCCGACGAGGGCAGAAAACCGGTATGGTAAAGATAGTCCGCATCAAGATCGAAGCGGAATCGCCTGCAGTATTTCCTTCCTCGGAAACCCTGAAGAATGGGACCTATCCGCTTGTCAGGCCGCTTTACTTCTACTGGCAAGGTCCCACTGCCGAACCGGATGTGAGGGAATTCGTAAAATTCGTCCGGACCAAGGGCGAGAAAGGCCTCTGAAAGGGAGTCCGCCTTTAGCTTTGCCGACGGCCTTTTTCACGGCACGGCTCCTCACAACGGTGTGTCGATTATGCCGAAATATCATATTGATGTCCTAGCCGGTCTTGACTCCGGCAAGACATTCAAATATCCTTTGTACCATATAGTTGCATGTTGAGTGCCACATAAACTCTCATCATAACCGGTTCCAATCCCCTCGAAAGAGTCTACCGACTGCTTCGGAAGGGGTTTTTCGTGCGGGCGAGCAGATGGATTCGCCTCGAGGAGATTACTTATGCAGATTTTTGTTTCCGGATCATTGGCCTACGACAGGATAATGGATTTTCCGGAAAAGTTCTCCGACCACATCCTCCCGGACAAAATCCACATGTTAAATGTGTGTTTCTTGGTCAATGGAATTAAGGAGCAGTTCGGCGGAACAGCCGGGAATATCGCCTACAACCTGGCTCTTCTGGGCGAAAAGCCGATGATCCTGGCCTCCGCGGGAAAAGACTTTGACAGCTATGAAAGTTGGTTGAGCGGCCTCGGCCTGCCCTTGGACGGTATCCGCCGCGTGCCGGAAGAGTTCACTGCCGGGGCTTATATCACTACCGATAAGGCCGACAATCAGATCACCGGGTTCAACCCGGGAGCAATGAAGCATCCGTGTTTGTATCAGATCGACGGAACGTCTCCGGAAGACGCCCTAGCCATAATCGCCCCCGGAAACACGGACGACATGCTCACCTATTCAAGGATTTACAAGCATAAACGCATACCGTATATCTTTGACCCGGGCCAACAAGTCCCGGTGTTGTCCGCGGAGAATATGGTCGAGATGATCACCGGCTCCAGACTATTCATCTCGAACGATTACGAGTTGGAAATGGTTATGCGGGCTACGGGGCTGCAGAAGAATGACATACTCCAACGTGCGCAGGCCGTTATTACTACCCTGGGCGAACGCGGCGCCGTCGTGTGTACGAAAGACGGAGAAGATGAGATAGCACCAGCGATACCACGCGATGTCAAGGATCCCACAGGTGCCGGCGACGCATTTAGGGCGGGATTGATCAAAGGGCTCGTGATGGGGAAGGACTTGTCGGAAGCAGCTCTGATGGGCGCAGTTTGCGGGAGTTTCGGAGTAGAATGCGAGGGCACTCAATGCCATAGATTTTCCCGGGAGGATTTTTGGCAAAGGCATAGGGCTTGTTTCGGTGAGCAGTGCTCCTGCTGATTCATGCCGGCCGAAGCTTGGTTTCCGAGAAGCGGAGTGCGAAGAGTGCATGATGCGGCATGATTGGCGGGGAGACTTCACAATAGTGGTGATGTCAAAGCAGACTAGTACAGTGCGACATAAATGCGCTGATGTAGTCTGGAGACAGCGCGGTAGCGTCCCGGCGTTCCTGCCGGGCGCTCGCGGAAAAGAGACCGGCACGGAGGCCGGCGCTACCAAGACAAGGGACATTTTCCGTTAATGTGGCACGGCACTTCCGCCGTGGAGTACTAGCACCGCTGGATATCCCGAATTGGAGGCGGCTCATGGCGAATCGCATCGGCAACTCAATGGGTGGACACAAAGGATGTGACCCTCACGGATCTGCGGAAGGAGTTTTTTGTCGCATACGGGACACTTTTCGGGGGATGGGCCTGTTGGGGAGAAATCTGGTCGTGGAATATGAAGGCAACCGCTACCGAGTTTCATGTGATGAACAAGCCTTCATGGTGTACCGTGTGAACGATAACGGCGGACTCCGCCACCATGTGCCCGGTTGGCCGGTCTGCTTGGTGAATAGTGACATGATTTTTGAGGAATGCTCGTGTCAAAGCTTGGGCGGGGATCATTATGCCTGTGGACTGGACATAGAAAAATGGCTCGAACTTGTGGGCCGTCATGGCTGCGAATGCGAATGACACGAATTCGCAATGAATCTGCATGACCGATCAACTTCACGTACTCTTGTTTCCGCAATCCCACTCGTAACCCACTCAGCGATCGTAACGTTCCTTACCGGCGACATAGGCTTTCAGCGGTGGGCCGGGAGCTCTGCTCCTTGGCCCGCCCTAGCTAAAATGTCATACCCTTCCCACCGAATTGCGGTCGTCAATCTTGCATACGTGAGACGCCGAAACACTGCCGGGAATACGTCACCGTATTGAGCCAAGGAGTACTAAGTAACAAGCTCTCGACGGGTAGGCACTGATGGACCCTTATCTTCTCCGGTTGATGTGTACGTTCCGATAGGTGCCCGAGTCAGCCCGGACCGTGGATTACGTGCTACGAATTCAGTTGACAAGTTTGAGACCCCAATGATAGCATGACGTCAGTATTCGTACAACTAGGATTTTAACTGAGCTTGGAGTACGGAAGACGGTGTGAATCCGTCGCTGCCCCGCAACTGTGACCGGGGACGAAATTCGCAATATGCCACTGGAGATCACTCCGGGAAGGCGCGAAGAGTAGGCTGATCCGGGAGCCAGAATACGTATCCGGGTTCTGTTGCCCTGAAGAGTAGGTCCGCGCGGGCGGGCATGAAAGGGTAAGACGGACCCTTCCGACCACCGCCCGGGAGGGTTTCTTGGTTCTGCGTCTTAGCGGTAAACACCACGACTCCTCCCCGCGAAGCAACTCATTCAACGGACTCAAAACGATGTATTCCCGAAGCCCGCTATTGCTGCGTCTCGACAAGATCATCCAGCAAGACAGAATCCTTTATACCCTTATGTTGGCTCTCAAACACAAATACCAGGCGGTTTACAAGCACTGTGCAAACGTTTCCTACAGCGCGTACGTCCTGGCTGCCGAAATGGGCGTACCGGAGGAAGATCGCCTTCACATCGCACTGGGGGGACTCGTGCATGACGTCGGAAAACTGAACATCCCCTCCAAAATACTCTACAAGCCGGATAAACTGGAAGATAACGAACGCTTGCTGATCGAAAGGCATCCCTTGGTCGGGATCAACGTTATCCGGCACTCGAAGAACTTCTCAACGGTGAGGAGTTGCATTTTGTACCATCATGAGAGACATGACGGGAAAGGCTACTGCAACGGCCTTGGAGGGGAGGACATTCCCATCGAAGCCAGGATCATCAGCGTTTGCGACAGTTTCGATGCAATGACTTCGTATCGGTCGTACAAGCGGTCTTTGGCCATTGACGAAGCACGGTTGGAACTGCTCAGCCAGAGCAATAAACAGTTTGACGGAAGAATCGTTGACTCGTTCTTGAGCATTCTCGATGAAGTGTACAACGTCAATTGCGAAACAGCTCCCGCGATCCCTTCAAGACCATTCGCGATCGGTGCCGGAAGCCCGGCCAAAGGACAAGATCACGTCGACTGGCATGTGATCCTCGATCAACTGCCGAATGTCGGCGTCGTGTTTATCGACCAATACGACAAGATCCGGTATTGCAACAAGTTCTTTGCCGAAATACGGAAGATCCGTCGTGAAAGCATTGTCGGTACAAACTTCCTGGATTTCCATCGCCCGCACAGAAGACCTTTTGTGGAAAAACGGTTGGCAAGTATTAAAGCCGGAGAGATGAACGGTTGGCAACGCGTCATGGCGGTCAACAGTCGGAGTATTGAAAACACCTATATTAAGATAAGCGATGAGCAGGGTAACTACTATGGTTTGCTGATGTTCACAAACGATGTTGACGATCGGGAGAAACTTCTCAAGCTGCTCCAGACAAATATTGAGCAACTGAACATACTTGTTCAAGCGAATGAACTCTTATCCGAAGTGCGTGATCTTCGAAATACTCAGGAGCGTTTTTCCGACGTCGTCAATCAGTTGATCAAAGTTGATAACGACGTGATGATCATTCAACGATATCAGGGAGTCAAGAGCTACACCCTGGGCAAACCGGATCGCTTCACGGATCGGATCAAGCAGTACCTTGACGATCAAAAGGAAAGCATTCTCCAGAGCCGCGAGAGGCAATCGCAGGTACTGAAAATCCAAGGCAAAGTGCTGATCCTCGTACCTCTGAGATTCGAGAACAACAACGGCTTGATAGCCGTTCAAATAGATCAAGGGGTTTCGTTCAACTCTGATGTATTGGAACTGCTCGAAGTAATATGCAATTACGCTTCAAGCGCCGTCCAGAATCATCTTCTCTTCACCGAGATCAAGGATCTGGCGATCAGGGACAATCTCACTCAGGTGTACAACAGGCAGTACTTCCAGCAGATGATACGTCAGTTGGATACCCGGAACGGCAGGTATGCCTTCATTATGATAGATGTCAATCGCCTAAAACATGTAAATGATAACCTGGGACATATGGCGGGCGACCTCATTATCACCACCGCAGCAAGGGTTCTCAGGCAATCAATACGTCATCATGACTTTGTGTTCCGTTATGGTGGAGATGAATTCGTGGTGTTGCTTAAGAACTGCGGAACGGACGATGTGAGAATGGTGAGTGAGAGGATTCGCTCCAACGTGGCCGGAGCGAATCCTATTCCGGGATTCGACCTGACGGTGAGTATCGGGTACGCCATGTCGGCAGATTTTCGGGATGTCAATGAGGTGCTCATGGCGGCGGATGAGAACATGTACGAGGACAAGCAAGCTTATAGAGAACGAATAAGCACTATTCATGAAAACGATGCCGCGAAAATGGCAGCAGTCGGCAGAACATCTGCTCGGACGGAAGAGCCGCGCGCGTAATTAAACGATTGCCGGTTCGGACGGAACCGGCACGGCTGTGGGAGCAAGCGCCTCAGTGCTCCAATTCATAAGTTCGGTCACGCATTTTGGCCGGGGGAGGAATTGCTTCGACGCGCGTTCCATCCGGGACTCGCGACTGTACTACGTAACGCTTACACCTACCGCCGGGATTGGGAAGTCGAGGGATCCTTGTCCGTTTATCGGGCCGCATCCGAATGAAATTCCGTGGGGAAGAGCACATTTGACAGAACTGCCGGTGAAGCGGTATGGTCGTGTAGAAGTCAAGGAAAGACCAATCGGATGAGGCACGGCGTAGGCTAGGTCTGTTACATGGTGCCAGTGTCGGACCAGATTTGCGACAACTGCCCTATGCCCCGAGGACCACGGAAACAGGACTCGAACAAGGACGATTGCATGTCACGGCAACTGCAGCTGAAACGCAATACGCTGGGCGGCATAGCTTTCGCTTACAACCTCACGGTTGGAGTGGTCGGCGGCACTGCTCCCATGGTGTGCACATGGCTCACCGGTCGTATGGGCGACCTTGCGGCTCCGGCTTATTATCTGATGTTCCTGGCATGCATTAGTCTTGTGGCCGTCCTAGGGCTAAGAACCGCTGAAGCGGAATACCGGTAGGTTGAGATGAAGGACCTCCGATATGCGACACCGGTCTTCGCCGGGAAGACCGCGGGTGTGTAGCCCTACGGTCCTAATTCGCAGGTACACCCCCTGTGGGTGCCCCGGGGCGGGCTTGAAGTCATTTCATTTCCGGTAACGGAGGACGATTCTTGAATATTCGACAGTACTTCGGGGGCGCCAAATCAATGGGGGATTCGGCCCATATACCGGCCACCGGTGTCGTGCTCCTGGTCTTCTTGTGTTTGCTCTGGGGTGGAAACATGGTGAGCATCAAGTTCAGCAACCAGGGGATTCCGCCCATTCTGACCGCGATGCTACGGTCGATTATTGCCGCGATCTGCCTTTGGGGCTACGCGTGGTATCTGGGGCAGAGAGTCTTTTTTGGTGGAGCCGATCTAAAACACGGAGCGGCCATCGGAGTTCTCTTCGGGGCCGAGTTCCTCGTACTCTACTATGGAATCGGCCTTACCAACGCCTCCAGGGCGATAATATTTCTCTATACGCAGCCGTTGTGGACCGCCCTGGGCGCTCATTTCTTTCTTTCTTCGGAGCGCCTGAGCGTGACGAAGAGTTTGGGGCTAATCATGTCGTTTGCCGGGCTGGTCACGGTCTTTGCCACCAGGCCCGCCAACCTCGGCCCGCTCTATTGGGTGGGTGATCTCTTGGAGGTTGCCGCAGCAGTACTCTGGGCCGCAACCAACATCTACATCAAAAGGTTCATGCAGAACAAACCCATTACTCATTATCAGACCCTATTCGCTCAGCTGTTCTTTTCCATTCCGGTGCTTGCCGCAGGATGGCTGATCCTCGAATGGGGGCGGCCCCTGATGCTAAACGAGCTCGTCGTCGGATCTCTGGTCTACCAAGCCGTCGTCATAGCGTTCGCAAGTTATCTCCTGTGGTTCTGGATGATCCATCGGTATCAAGTGAGCCGCCTGGCAGCCTTCACCTTTCTCTCGCCGTTATCCGGGGTGGTACTGAGCGGTCTACTGCTGAAGGAACCCTTGACGGCCTTCCTATTGGCGGGGCTTATTCTGGTCGCCGCGGGCCTTTACCTGGTAAATCGGCCCGAAAGCGGTGGGAGTAAGGCGTAGGATCAGTATTGCCGTTGTTGGAGAAAGTGACCGATACATGGAGTCCGGTCAGCGGGATCAAACCGGATAAGCTCCCCGTGAGCCTGACAAGTACCTTGGCTTAGCAGGAGCCGCAGCCATGCAGGCGGTTCTTGCCGCACACGCCGGCCCTATGGTTGCCGAGAGGAACCATGAATTTCAAATATTGTAACGACAACGCTGTTCTGCTATCTATCTAATGAAGGAATCAGCCACATTTCAGGCAAGGGGAAGGAACACACGTCACACTGACTGACGGATAGTAATGAGAATCAGAGGAATGCCATGATGAGAGTCGTCGTCGAAAGAGAACAGTACAAAATTTCAATCGATCTCCAGAAGAACCGGGCATTTTTCGAGGCCTGGGGTGACATCGTTGAGCCGGAACTCTTCAAACATATTCCGGATGACTGGAGTAAGACGTGTTCACAGATGCGTCCCGGGTTCACTGTACTCGGTGACTACACTCGGGTCGGAGCACACTTCCTCAAGGGCGAGTTTTCGGACGGTATGAAGGTTGTATTCGATGCAGCGGTGAAGAAGGTAGCAGTGTTCTGGGGGAAGAAGATTCTCGGCAGATATACGACCGAGCAAGCAGCCGCGGCCGCCTCCGATGAGTACGCCGCCAAACGAAAGTCCTTTGAATCTCGTGCCGAAGCCGAAGCTTGGCTTGACGGGTGAACGCTTCTCCTGTTTTGGATCCGAACCAATCGGGCTTGCAGTCACTTCGGACCTACGCCGGGAATGACGTGACACATACAACGACTTCCTCCGGTCGCGGACATGTCTCTCCCAAGGAAGGAACGACAGTATGAATTGCCCGGCCTCTTCACAATCGGTCTTCGGCCGCCCATTTGCCTATACCTTATATTCCTCCACTAACTGCCGGAGTGCCTTGCCCAAGGCCCCCACCCTGTTAGCAGTTTCTCGCAACAGCTCCATACCGGAGAGGTTTTGGTCCACGGCCTGCTCGATGTTCTTCATTGCAGTGGAAACCTGATCGACCCCGGCGAATTGTTGCTCGCTCGAAGCCTCGATCACGCTTGCCGCCTGTGAGGATGATTCAACAATCGAGCTTAACACCACGATGGATTCACCGGCGACCACTGATTGTTCCACTCCCTTATCGACAGCCGTAATGCCTTGTTGAGTGGCCGTCACAACAGCATCGACCCACCGTCTGACTTCTTGGAGCAGATGTGTCCCAAGCATGCTCGCCCACACGCCGATTGCGCCAGGAGGGCTATTGAACATCCATCGCTTCCGTGAGATGGAATACAGATGAAGCACAACGCGTCAGATACGGCACAAATCTCAATTATAACGACACGATGAGTCAAGAAGATCTCAAACACGCGACTAATATCAACCACCGAAGTAAACTTCGCCTCAAAAGAAGGACTTCTGCAAGATCAACGGACCAGACTCGAAGACTGCGCTGAATGTTTACGGTACGGTCTTTCGTAGCCCCGGCCTCCGTGCCCGGAGATGTCTCGTTCTCGGGAGCGCCGTGGTTACGAGGTGAGAATGTGTGACCGAATTCACGCAACCATTTGTTAGGACGAGCTTAAACAGTGAACGAGCCGCCGTCGATGTTGATGGTTTGCCCGATCACGTAAGTCGATTCATCGGATGCGAGGAAGACCGCTAGATCGGCTACCTCTTTCGGGTCGCCGAACCTGCCCGCGGGGATGACGGCCTTCATCTGTTCCAGGATCGGCTCGGGAACCGCCTTGAGCATATCGGTCCAAATAGTGCCGGGTGAAATACAGTTGCACCTGACGTTCTTGCGTGCCAGTTCCTTGGCCGCGGTTCGGGTCATGGCCACGACGCCGCCCTTTGCGGCCGCATAGTTCAGTTGCCCGGGGTTCCCGTATCTCGATGTGGACGAGATGTTTATGATCGATCCGGATCGTGCCCCCCTCATGTGAACGGCCGCGGCCTGGAGGCAGTTGAAAGTGCCCTTAAGATTCACTTCGATAACGTCGTCCCACTGTTGCTCGGTCATCTTGTGCAGTATCGCGTCGCGAGTTATGGCCGCATTGTTCACCAGTATGTCAAGTGACCCCAATGTACTCACGGTATCGTTCACCATCTTCTGAACAAAATCTCTCTCGACAATGTTGCCCACCGCGGTCATACAGGTTCCGCCCATCTCTTTGACCTTTGCCTCGACGCTCTTCAATGCATCGGCATCCATGTCGCACAGGGTGACCCCGGCCCCTTCCTCCACGAACCGATAGACGATCGCCTCGCCGATTCCCCGGGCCGCACCCGTCACGATAGCTGCCTTATTCTTGAGCCGCATTCATTTCCTCCTGTTACTCGGGCACCAGCACTTCAAATTGGCCCGAGAGCTTTGTGCTTCCTTCTTGATCCTTTGCCGTAGTGTCGCAGACGACACGAAGACCCTCCGGTCCGCTGTGTTTCTCGACAACCGTAGCGTGTACGGTAATGACGTCGCCCGGAAAGGTCATGCCCATCAGCCTGACCTTGAACCGTTTCAAGAATCGTTTGGGCGCCCATGTGGTTATTGCCTGCCCGACGAACCCCATCACCAGGAGCCCTTGAGCGATCACGCCTTTCAGCCCGGCTTGCCGGGCAGTCGCATCATCCGTGTGTAAGGGATTGAAATCTCCAGACGCACCGGCATATCGCACCAGCTGAACCTTGGTGATCGGTTCCTTGGTGACGGACGGGAGAGGGTCGCCTGCTTTCAGTTGTTGAAAATCAAGGTACTGCCCCATGGTTCACGCGTCATCCTTTCTTTCGATTATAAGAGATCCGGCACGAAGAACCGCTTCTCCCGATTCATCGGCAAGCGTGGTTCGCACGTCCACCAGGTCCATAAGCCCGGATCGCGTTTTCTTTTCCGTGATGCTCTCAACCGTGGTGGTCAGGGTAAGCTTCTCCCCGGGATAGACATCTCTCAGGTACTCGTACTCTTCCTCTCCCTGGAGAACCCGTTCCAACGGCATTCCCAACTCTTCCAGCACACGAAAATAGTGACCGGTGAACTCTTGAAACGCCAGAGTAAAGAACGTGGGCGGGCACGGCGTGTCCGGGTGGCCTTCACGTGCAGCGGCCTCTGCATCGACGTATATGGGATTCGGGTCGCCTATGGCCTCAACCAGCTCTTTGATCTTGACCCGTTCGACCCTGAAGAGAGTAGGGGGAAACGTCATTCCCACCTTTGATTTGTCCGCCACAATATTTCCTCCTCGTACGAATGCGAGTCCGATTCGGTCGCCCGTTTCTTGAGCAGCTTTCACGGTTTAAGACCGAACAGAATCAGCCTACTTAGCGGAACTGAAAGGCTCGTAAGCCTGGCCGGCTTGTTGAACACGATCCAGGAGAGCATCGAGTGGTCAACCGCGCCGTGAATACATTTCAACGCTATGTATGGATTCACGTCTTCGCGGAAATGGCCCCGAGCAATCCCGTCTTTTATGATGTCATAGAAGATGCGGGCAAATTCGCGAAATAGATTATAGACCTCGGTTTTGTAGAACTGCCTATTGTAGCGCAGCTCCAACAACACGATGGAACAGTAGTCCCGGTTGATTTCACAGAAGTTGAGGTAATCGTTGATCAGGACGATCAGTTTAAGCTCACAGTCTTTGATGTCTTGGAAAGGCGCACCGTGGATGGAAATCAGATTCCTGGTGTGCTCGACCGGTAGCGTGAACAGAATCTCCTGCTTGGTCTTGAAATATTGGTATATGGTTCCGTCTCCCACTCCGGCAAGTCGTGCAATCTCCTGGACGCGGGTCTTGTTGTACCCGAACTTGGAGAATGCCGCCGCCGCAGCGTTGAGAATTCTTTGCCTCTTGTCGTCAACGACATGCGGCGTCCCCTCGTTAACAATAGCGTGGTCCAGGAAATCCAGCAGCGCTTCAAGGTACTCGTACGGGTTCTCAGGCGCCTCCTTGACGATCCACGTTATGAAGAGCATATCCATCCCGCCGAAGATAAGGCTCAGGAGGATCCGGGAATCGGCCCGGGATCGGAATTCTCCATTCTGTTGCCCTTCGAGCACCACATCTCTGAAGGATCGGTAAAATATCCTGAATTCTTCATATACTTCGGTCTTGTAGAAATCCCTGTTCCCTCTCAGTTCGAACAGGAGCAGGTTGGTGTAATTTTGATTATTCTTCAGGAACTCGAAGTAATTCCAGACAAGTTTCCGCAGTTTTACCCGAGCACCCGTAAGCCCCCTCAAATGATCCTCATTGATCTGAATCAGCTCTCGGGTCCGTGCCAGCGGAACGGAGAACAGAATGTCCTCTTTGTTCTTGAAGTGTTCATATACGGTGCTTTCACTGATACCCACGGCCGAGGAAATTTCCGAGATGGTTGTATTCTCAAATCCTTTGACCGAGAACAACTCCTCTGCCGCCTCCAGTATCAGCGCCTTTGTTGGAATTTGGTTTCCCATTGTTGGAAAGCCCTTCGATACGGTCCATCCTCACAT
The DNA here is from genome assembly GCA_963675835.2 of Desulfomonilaceae bacterium. Lineage (GTDB taxonomy): Bacteria > Desulfobacterota > Desulfomonilia > Desulfomonilales > Desulfomonilaceae > JAVHLK01. The sequence continues at coordinate 642,779 of CAXXIU010000021.1, read as the reverse complement.
GGGTTCCAGAGGAGGACTCTTAAGTCGGCTCGGATTTCCCGGCCGGGCGACAACCCCTTGCGGATTCGTCTGAGGCCTGGCCGTTCTAGTACGAATGATATTCGGTATATCACTGTAACCGAACATTTCCATTATATGCGGCGTCGGGGAGATGTCAAGCGAATTCCCGGCCATGCTCGTTCAGTTCAGCATCAAAGTCGGGCTACACGTCAATCGAATGGTTTTCGGGTATCTTTGAAAGTCCGCTGATCGCCGGTCTGTAAGCCAATCCTCTGCGGTATGAACCATCGGTGACCTCCAGGGCGGCAAGACACTTGAATCCATTGAGGAACCCTTCATCTATACGGCACGATCCGATCAAAGTGCTCTACAGACGTGCCTCGCCGGTCACGTTTTTTGAAAAAAAGAACTTGACATCGTCGTGCGAGTGTGGCCGAATAGCATTCGAGCCCCGGAGCTAACAGAATAGAAATTGGATATCAGTAGCCGAACAAACCTCTTGGTTCACCGAAGGCTTGTTGCTGAGTCACTCTAAACTCCCGCTCCGTGAGGGAGTCCGGATATGACGCAGTAACTGCGGCACGGAGGATACTATGAAGTTCGAGGATATTTTGTACGAGAAAGCCGACGGGACGGCAAAGATTACCATCAACCGGCCGGACAAAGGCAATGCGCTTCGCACGGTGACACTGTCGGAAATGGTCCAAGCCCTGGAGGACGCAACGTGGGATCACCGGGTTGGAGTCGTGGTGGTTACGGGCGCGGGCGAAAAGTTCTTCTGCACTGGAGGCGACGCGGGTGATGCCAGAGAAGATCGGGGCGGTTACCACCGCGGCGTCAAGAAAATATTCGAGGTGGAACGGCTCGTGCGAATGATACAGAAGCCCGTGATAGCTGCGGTCAATGGATGGGCGGTTGGAGGCGGCCACATATTGCACGTCCTGTGCGACATGTCCATTGCTTCGGACAAGGCTAAATTCACTCAGGTAGGACCCAAGGTCGGTAGTTTCGAGGCCGGGTTCGGCGCGGCTTATTTGGCACGGGTCATCGGGGAAAAGAAGGCCAGAGAGATGTGGTACCTGAACAGGGCTTACACGGCTCAAGAAGCCCTGGACATGGGACTTGTGAACAAGGTGGTTCCCCCCGACAAGTTGATGGAGGAAGTGGATGCGTGGTGTCAAGATATCCTGGACAGGAGCCCTACGGCTCTTGCGTTCCTGAAGATTTCCATGAACGCCGCAACCGATTGGATTTACAGCCTTCAGAGGCTTGGGGGCGAGGGCCTCTGGCAGTACTATGAGAATGATGAGGCTCTGGAAGGAAGACGCGCATATCTTGAAAAGAGAAAACCGGATTTCAGGCAATTCCGGAAATGAAAAGGCGACGGGCATCACTGGACAACATACGAAGGAATGATCCGGCGAGGAAATCAGGAGTGAGCTATGAATATAAAGAATAGGATAGCTATCGTTACCGGAGCAGGCAGGGGAATTGGTGAAGCAATAGCCCTCAAACTTGCGGAATATGGCGCCGATGTGGTCGTGGCCGACATAGATGAAGCAACGGCCCGGTCAACCAGTGAGCAGATCTTGGGGAAATACGACGTGAGAAGCGTACCCATGCAGGTCGATGTGACAAGCCTCGATCAAACCAAGAAGATGGTGAATGACACGATCGGTCAATTCGGGGATCTGGACATTCTTGTGAACAACGTGGGATGGGACGACGCGCAGAAATTCTGGGAAACCACACCCGATTTCTGGGACAAAGTCATCGACATCAATTACCGGGGTCCGCTGAATTGTTGTTTCAGCGCCATTCACCATATGATTGAGAAACGCTCGGGTAAGATCGTCAGCATTGCCAGCGACGCCGGCAGAGTGGGCAGCAGTGGTGAGACGGTTTACAGCGGGTGCAAAGGCGGGGTCATCGCAATGACCAAGTCCTTGGCCCGAGAGGTGGCACGTTACCAGATAAACGTCAACAGTGTGTGTCCCGGCCCCACGGTCACGCCGGGCCATATTGAGGCGACCACGGAAAAGCTTCGAGAGGCGCTCAAACGGGCGATTCCTCTCGGCCGCACCGCGACTCCCGAAGAGATCGCCAATGCCGTGCTCTTCTTCGCTTCACCGCTATCGGATTTCATTACAGGGCAGGTTCTCAGCGTCAGCGGCGGCCTGACCATGGTGGATTGAGCGTCGGTAAAGGCCAATAACCAAGGGAGCGGACCGGCAATGCATTTCACCGAAGAACAGACCATAGTACGCGACACCGTCAGGAGACTGGCTCGGGAAAAGATCGCTTCCCGCGCCGCCGAGGCCGACGCGACCAAAGAATATCCAAAAGATCTCCATGACTTATTTGTAGAGACCGGACTGTTCAAGCTTCGAGTTCCGGATCAATTCGGAGGCGCCGCGACGGATTTCACGACCGCGTGCATTGTGGTGGAAGGCCTTGCGCAGGTTGACGGTACCTGCGCAAACACGGTGGCTCACCACCAGGCAGGCCTCGTCTGTTTTCTCGATGCCGCAAACGAGGAGCAGCGGCAAAGATATCTGCCCAAAATAGGCAAAGGAGACTTCTTGGTCGGTTTTGCGCTCACCGAACCGAATACGGGTTCGGACGCGTTTTCGCTCCGTACCAGAGCGGTTCCCGACGGTGACGACTATGTGATCAACGGGAGCAAGTGCTTCATATCCAACAGCGGGCTCACCGATGTGTACGTGCTCTTCACCACCGTCGACCCGGCTCGCAAACGTGAAGGAATCACCGCGTTTCTCGTTGAAAAAGATACGCCGGGTCTGACGATCGGCAAGGCGGAAGACAAGATGGGCTTCCGAGCCTCTCCCACGTGTCAGTTGACTTTCGAGGATATGAGGGTGCCGAAGCGCAATCTCCTCGGGGAGCCGGGCAAAGGTTGGCAGATCGTGTTGCAGTCGTTGACGGAAACGAGAATCCTGGTTGCCGCAATGGCCCTCGGAATCGGCCAAGGAGCCATGGAAGCCGCGGTGGGCTATGCAAAGCAACGGGAGCAATTCGGCAGGCCGGTAGCCGATTTTCAAGGCGTCTCATTCATGCTCGCGGACATGGGCATCCAGATCGAGTGCGCCAGAGCCCTCATTTACCAGGTTGCGGCCGAAATTGACGCGGGCAACCGGAACCAGCCCTACCTTGCCGCGGTGGCCAAATGCTTTGCATCGGACATGGCAATGAAGGTTACTACCGATGCGGTTCAGGTTATGGGAGGATATGGTTACACCAAGGAATATCCGGTAGAGAAGATGATGCGGGACGCCAAGGCGACCCAGATCATAGAAGGAACGAATCAGATCCAACGCGTTCTAATCAGCCGAAGCCTCCTGAAAATGTATTGAGGCGGAAGAGGACGATCAGTGTCCCCACAAAGAACACAAGACGATGTGGTAATAGTCGGTGCGGTCAGGACCCCCTTTGGCAAGTTCGGCGGCCTGCTCAAGGATGTGCCGGGCTTGGACCTTGCGGTCACCGTGATCAGGGAGGTGCTCCAGAGGACGGGTCGAGAAGATATTGCCGTTGACGAGGTCATACTGGGGAATTGCGCACAGTGCGAGGTCAAGCCGCTTGCTCCGGTTGTAGCTCGGCAGGCGCTGCTTAAGGCAGGGCTCCCGGAACATGTGGTGAGTCTGACCTTGGACCGAGCCTGTTGTTCATCCATGGCCGCGGTGCAGGCGGCCCAGAGGGACATTCTCACGGGCAATGCCGACGTGGTGCTCGCTGCGGGAATGGAAAACATGAGTCGAGTTCCCCACCTGGTTCGGGATGTGCGGTGGGGGGTTCGGTTGGGCAATGTGGTACTCGAAGACGACCTTTCAGGAATGGCTCCCGGGGAAGGATACGGGCCGGTGGCAGTGGATGCGGGAGAGGTGGCCCTGGAGTATGGATTCTCTCGAGAAGACCTGGACGAATGGGCCTACGGCAGCCAAATGCGCTACAAAAAGGCCTGGGAAGAGGGAAAGTTTCAAGACGAGATCGTGCCCCTCGACATTCCTCACAAGAGAGGCGAAACCAAAGTTTTCGATCATGATGAGTTCCCCAAACCCCATACCACGCCGGAAGTCCTGGCCAAGCTCAAAACAATCTACGGATCGCCGACGGTCACCGCGGGAAGCTCCCCGGGATTGGACGCCGGCGCGGCAGCCATCTTGCTGATGAGGCGCAGCACTGCGGAAGCCTATGGAATCGAGCCTCAGGCACGGGTTCTCACGGTACAAAGCGTAGCCGCGGATCCTCACTATATGGCCACAGTGCCGGGCATCGCCATTCAGAAAGCACTCCGGGCAACGGGCTTAGCCGCGGCGGATCTCAAGCTCATTGAAATCAACGAAGCCTTTGCGGCCGTTCCTCTGGTAAGCCTGAAGATCCTTGCAGATGGAGATGAAGACCGTATCAAGGCTCTCTGCGAGATCACAAACGTCAACGGCGGTGCCATTGCCATAGGTCACCCGGTTGGCGCCAGCGGCGCCCGCATTGTCCTGACGCTCATGTTCGAGCTGCGCCGGCGAGGCGGCGGAATTGGTGCGGCGGCCATTTGCGGCGGTTTGGCCCAGGGAGACGCTGCAATCATCGAAGTGGAGTGAGCATGGCTTTCAATTGCCTCATATTCGAAAAACAGGACCGTCTGGCCTCAATTGTCCTCAACCGACCCGAGAAGCTCAATGCGCTGAGCATCGAGCTGCAGGAGGAAATTGTCCAAGCCCTCAAAGAGGTCGAGTCGGATCCCGACGTTCGAGTGGCAATCATCAAGGGTGCCGGCAGAGCCTTCTCCGCGGGGTATGACATCGAGCCCGGCGGCGCGGTCGCCTATCGAGAGCGGACGATCCTGGCCGACAAGACCCGCCTGGAAGCCGTGGCTGATCGATGGCTGACCTTGTGGGAGTGTTCCAAACCGGTCATTGCTCAGGTCCATGGGATGTGTTTGGCCGGAGGCACCGATATGGCGCTGTTGGCCGATGTGGTCATTGCAGCCGAGGATGCGCGGATAGGACACCCCGGAGTTCGAGGCATCGGGACGCAGCTTACCCAAATGTGGGCCTATTTGATCGGTCCCATGCGAGCGAAAATGCTCATGCTCACGGGAGATACGATTACGGGAAAGCAGGCCGCGGAATGGGGTTTGGTCGCCGCAGCGGTGCCTTCGGATCAATTGGAGCAAGAAGTACTTCGGCTGGCCGGCCGAATGGCCGCCATTCCCGTGGAACTCCTGGCAATCAACAAGACGGCGATTAATCGCGTGCTCGAAAACATGGGATTGCGACAGTCGATCCGCAATGCATGCGAGCTGGACAGCATCAGTCATTTCACCCCCCCGGTTAAGGAATTCTGGGACATCCTCAACGCACAGGGCATCAAAGCCGCTCTGAAGTGGCGAGATAGAGATTTCAAAGATTGAACGAGAGGGAAATGAACTTACCCGAAGAAATCAAGATCCTCCGGGAAACCGTCCGCCGATTTGTGGAGCGAGACGTGGCCGCGCACTCGGAGGCCATCGAGTCTCAGGAACAGGTCCCGGATGTGCTGACGGCCAAAGCGAAAGAGTTGGGATTCTTCGGTATGACGATCCCCGAGCAATACGGCGGTTCAGGTATCGGACCTCTGGGGTACGCAGTATTCAGAGAGGAACTTGGCCGAACAAACCTGGGATTCGGCAGCATCTTCCTCGTAAACAACGGGATAGGCTCAAAGGGTATTCTCCTGGAGGGAACCGAGGAGCAGAAGAGCACGTACCTTCCGCCGCTTGCCCGAGGAGAGAAGATCGCCTGCTTCGCATTAACGGAACCGGAGGCGGGTTCCGATGCCGCGGCCATCACTACCACGGCGGTTCGTGACGGCGATCGCTACGTAATCAACGGCAGAAAGCACTTTATCACCAACGGACCGGTGGCCGACATCATCACGCTCATCGCGAAAACCGACAAGAGCCTGGGAGCCCGCGGCGGAATCACCGCGTTCGTGCTTGAGAAGGGAACGCCGGGGCTCGTTCAAGGCAAGTCGGAAAAGAAGATGGGTTGGAACGGCTCGCCTACGGGCGAGGTGCTCCTGGAAGACTGCACGGTTCCCGTACAGAATGTTTTGGGCAAAGTGGGCGACGGATTCTCCATTGTACGGAAGACCCTGGCATTTGGTCGCCTGGGTGTTGCGGCGACAGCGCTGGGGGCGGCCCAGAGACTTTTTGAACTCTCATGCGAGTACACGAAGCAACGGGTTCAGTTCGGCAAGCCCATTGCAAAGCGTCAGTTCGTTCAGGGCATGATAGCGGACATGGCAACCGAGATAAGCGCTGCACGCCTCATGGTCTACAATCTCGCACAAGCCATGGAGGAAGACCGGGCACGAGGTGCGGATGCCGCCATGGCCAAGCTCTTTGCCTCGGAAACGGCAGGTCGAGTTGCCGACCGTGCAGTGCAGATTCACGGAGGCATGGGGTACATGAGGGAATACATGATCGAACGCTTTTACAGAGATGTTCGTCTGCTTCGAATCGTTGAGGGTACCTCTGAAATGCAACGAATCATCATAGCCAAAGAATACTTGAGATGAAGACGGAGGGTGGATGTGACCATGCTGGAAACCCATCGAATCGACGCTGTCCGGGTAATCTACTTCAACTCTCCACCTGCGAACGGACTGAATATGGAGATCGTGGAGGAGTTGTCTCGAGCAATCGACGGGCTCGAGGAAGAGTCTTCCCAGGTTCGTGCACTCATTTTGGCGAGTCGACTCGAAAAGATATTCATCGCGGGTGCGGACATCAAGATGATCAAGCGCTTCATGGAGGGTCCCAACCTGAAGGAGGAGATGCTCCATTTTAACGGGCGGCTGCAGGGAGTCATCAACAGGATTGAGGCGCTCCCGTTTCCCGTCATAGCGGCCATTAACGGGCATGCAATGGGCGGAGGTCTGGAAACCTCTCTGGCATGCGACTTCCGATTCATGGCTGCGGACGGGGCCAAAATCGGGCTGCCCGAGATCACGCTGGGGCTTCTCCCGGGCGCAGGCGGTACACAACGTCTTTCACGTTTGATCGGCAAGGCGCGGGCAAAAGAGATTATCTACAATGCCCTCCTGCTTGACGCCGAAGAAGCCCTGAGGCTTGGCATTGTGGACCGGGTCTACCCGAAGGAATCCCTCCTGGACGAGTGTCTTGCGTACGCGGGACAATTCAAAGACCGGGCCGCTTGCTCCATCTCGGTGGTGAAGACATGTATAGACCGAGGAATCGACATATCGCTTGAGGAAGGGCTTAAACTGGAAATGGACGGTTTGAAACGGCTTCTCGGCACTTCGGATGCAGTCGAGGGCGTAACCGCTTTTCTGGAGAAGCGACGGCCGAACTTTCATGGCCGCTGACTTAGTGCTCGGTTTCCTAAATACGGTCCCTCATTTTCGTTTCGCTGCCATGTCGGGTGCCGGAAAGAATAAGATCCGGGCATCCCGCGCGGAACGCGGGCCCGGGCTACGAAGGACTGTCATGAAGCTGAGTCTTAAACGTGGGGCGGGCGTCCCTGCCCGCCGTCTCCCCGGCGCAGGCCGGGGTCCAGGAAAAAAAGACTGGTTCCCGGCCTACGCCGGGAAGACGGCTCAGTTTGTGCGACCGCATTTACGAAACGCAGTAATTGGCCACTGTTGGAGATGAGAGATGACGGAAGAAAAGAGTCCCGACAAGACCCGGAGCTCGTATAACGAAAAAGTTTCCAGTCGCAAAACCTGGTCCGGTCTCCCCTTGAACGACTTTTACGGCCCATGGGATCTGGAGTCTCTTGAATACGATCGTGATCTTAACAATCCGGGGCAGTTCCCTTTTACGAGAGGAATTCACTCCGACATGTTCCGGGGACGTTACTGGACCCTGCGGGAAGTGTGCGGGTACGGAACCCCGGAGGATACCAACGATCGCCTGAAATTCTTTATGAAACAAGGCGTGGGCGGCCTCAACGTTATTCCCGACAACCCGAGCATAATGGGCATTGATTCGGATCATCCCCGGGCGGCGGACGATGTGGGCGTTCAAGGCGTTCCCATGTGTTCACTCGAAGACATTGAATTGCTCATGCGAGACATCCCAATGGACAAGATCAGCATGTCCCTGATCATATCCTCGACTCAGACGCCCGTCACGCTTGCCCAATATCTGGCTCTTGCGGAGCAACGAGGAGTGAGTCCTGCAAATCTTGCCGGCACCACCCAGAACGATTCCATTCACTGCCGATACGCAGGCTTCGAGGTATCCTCTCCGCTCGATCTCGCCCTGAAGACGGCTGTTGACGTCATAGAGTATTGCACCCTGAATATGCCCCGCTGGTATCCGATCAACGTGAATCTTTATGATCTCCGGGAGCAGGGGCTTGACGCTCCCCAGGAGATCGCATTCGGGTTTTCTCTTGCCCTTCTCTATATTGAGAAAGCCCTGGAACGCGGTCTGGACATAGATTCCTTTGCTCCGAGGTTCGCGTTCTACTGTTCGGTTCAGATGGACTTCTTCGAAGAGATCGCCAAACTCCGGGCGGCCCGTCGAATTTGGGCAAGGCTCATGAAGGACCGGTTCGGCGCAAAGGATCCACGGTCGCTGAAGTTCAAGTTCGGCGTGCACACTGCCGGTTGTTCGCTCATACCCCATCAGCCTGAAAACAACATTATTCGCGTAGCCTACGAAGCGATGGCCGCGGTTCTGGCGGGCGTGCAGTCTCTTCACTGCTGCTCCTATGATGAACCGATCTCCTTGCCCACCGAAGAGTCGGTCAGGTTGGCGCTTCGAACCCAACAGATTCTTGCCTATGAGACGGGGGTTGCCAAAGTAGCCGATCCTTTGGGCGGCAGCTACTATTTGGAAAAGCTCACCGAACAGATTGAAGAACAAGTCGGGGCTCTCATGGAAAAAGTGGAGCAGGAAGGCGGAATGAGGAGGGCTATCGAAACCGGGTGGCTCGATGCTCAGTTCGAAGAAGCCGCGCTGAGGTATCAACGGGAAGTGGAAAAGGGCGACCGGGTCGTCGTTGGGCTCAACGCCTTTACCATCGACGAGGAACCGAGCATGAGATCAGTTCATCGCACGTCTTCGGAGTCTGCAGAAAAGCAGATTGCACGGGTGAAGCAGCTCAAGGAAACCCGTGACGAAAAAAAGGTGAAGGAAGCCCTCTTGGCCCTCAAATCAAAAGCTGAAAACGGTGAGAAAGAGAATCTGATTCCGCCGATGATCGATGCGGCCAAAGCCTATGCCACGTTGGGCGAGGTCCTGGGAACCGTTCGTCTGGTAGTGGGTGAGTCCTATGATCCTCTGGGAGTGATCTCCCATCCCTTCTTCTGATTCTGAACCGCCATTTCGGGAGGATCCGATGAAAAATGAATCGTTCGATGTAATCGTTATTGGAGCCGGTGTCGGCGGACCGACCGCCGGAGCTATTCTTGCCCAGAGAGAAGGCATGAAGGTGCTGGTCCTTGAAAAGGCCTCCCGGATCGGTGGGCGTGACATATCCTTTGACCTGAAAGACGAGGACCCTGCCGACTATCAAAGCTTGTTGGGAAAAGCCGCCTATTGTTGGTTCGTGAAGTCCGAACCGGACCTACCGGAGCTTTTCACACAAGGGTACCTTGACGGGTACACCGTCGAGGCGGGCATACATACGCTCATGGTCACCGAAAAGGGCCGAACAAACACGTGCCTCACCTATTTGGGCAAGCCTTTGACACTCTATCCTGCGGTGAGCGCCGGATGGTGGCATGCCGGGGAATTATACCATTTTGAAAATGGGTCGGAAAAAGGAGGCAACTTCCCGTGGATGGATGAGAAAGACCGGGAAGCCTGCGGCCGAATCAACAGCGAAATGGTCAGGATGTCCGCGGAACAGTCCCATGCGTACGATCATGTCAGCCTGAAGGAATGGATTGAAGCCCGCACCGACAATGCGAACACCCAAGAATTTCACTATGTGAACGCCACCATGAACTGCACCATCAATGACCCCGCGAACATCTCGGCAGGGGACAATATTCTGATGAATCGTGCCGTAGCGAGGGCAGGCAAGCGCTTTTCGCTTGGTGGATGTTCTACTCCCGCGGTGCCGGGTTTTGTACAGATTCCTCTATCGCTTTGCAACGTGATCCAAGAGAACGGAGGCAAGGTGGTTACGGGAGCGGAGGTTCTGGAAGTACTGATCGAGAATCAGAAGGTCCAAGGGGTTCGCGTCAAGATTGACGGAATCGAGGAGAGAATCGAGTGCCCCATTGTGGTCAATTCAGGGCTGGTCAACGACATGTTCAAGTACATTCCCGAGAGACATTTTCCCCACACGTTCGTGAGTCGGGTAAAAGGATTCTGGCGAGCCGGAATCGGAGCGGTTTACTTCGCATTGAACAAGTCGATTGTCCAGGAGCACTTGACCTTTGTTCCCAAGATTGCCGGCAAAGAAGACGGATTTGACGGCGACGTTCGGATGGGGTTCTGGGAAAGCTCCGGCATGGACCCGGAACGGGCGCCTGCCGGCAAGCAACTCCTGGATGCTTACGTTTCGTTGACGGATACGCAGTGCTATGACAAGCGCCTGGTCGGTCTTGCATACGATCGCATGAAGTCTTTCATGGAGCATAATTACCCGGGCTTCAAAGAGGCTCTGGAATGGACCCTGTATACCGTATCCGACAACCTGGTCCCTGTAGCCCAGGCGCCTTTTCAGGTGGGAAACGCACGGCCCAGGGCCAAATGCCCGTACGTTGCAGGTCTTTACCATGCCTCAGATAGCTCGGAATGTTCCATGGCCGCGAATGACGCAGCCATACACGCGGGCATCATTGCGGCCGCGCGAGTAAGCGGAAAGAATTACGTGGAAGAAATTCTCCCGGATTATTCCCGGGACTAACCGAGAATGGAATAGGGATCGGTTCATCATGGCATCGCCGGGTAACCTGCGGATATTGATAGCAAAAACGGGTCTGGACGGACACGACCGAGGTGCCAAGGTCCTGGCTAAGTTGCTTGAAAGAGAAGGCTTTGAAGTGATCTACGCGGGTCTGTACAACACGGCGGAAATGGTTGTGCAGGCCGCCATCCAGGAGGACGTGGACATAATCGGACTCAGCTTCCTCTCAGGTGAACACCTCAGCATTACTCAGAAGGTAATGAACGAGTTGAAACGGCGGAATGCGGAGGACATCATGGTGATCATCGGCGGAATATTCCCTCCCCACGATGTGGAGCCTTTGATCGAGATGGGAGTGAAGAAGGTATTCCGCGGAGCAATGGTCAAGGAGGTTACGGCGTTTCTTGCCGAAATCGCAGGCCAAAAAGCATGATCCAACTTACGAACAAGATTACTAAGTGCTCTGGTTCATAAGTTCGGTCGCGCATTCTCCGTAGTCACCACGGCGGCAACGTGAAGCAAAAGATTTCCGGGCACGGAGGCCCGGGCTATCCCGCGTTCCGCGGGCCCCAGTCACGCTCTTTAACGTGGGGCGGGCGTCTCTGCCCGCCGGCCCCGCATGACGCAGGGCATCTTTCATTTCGTTCCCAAGCTGAAGCCTGGGAACGAGAACGAATCCGCGACCGTATTTGTGAACTTCTGCACTAAGTACACTGTGGCACAAATGCGGTGACGTATTCTTGAGAACGCTCGGTAGCGTCCCGGCGTCTCTGCCGGGCGAAAAACCAAGAGTACCGGCACGGAGGCCGGCGCTACCAAAACAGAGACGGCTTCCGTTAATACGTCACCGTACTTACGCCAACGAGCACTAAGGCTCAACACTCAACCCGGGAGCTTCGGCATGGCACATCTTGAGGTCGACGATATTTCCTTGAGCTTTGGAGGACTGAAAGCCCTATCATCCGTGAGTTTCAATGTGGATGAGGGCGAGATCTTCGCCATTATTGGTCCCAACGGCGCCGGTAAGACCAGTATCTTCAACTGCATCAGCAGAATCTACTCGCCTCTTGCAGGCTCGATTCGGTTTGAGGGACATGAACTGCTGAAGGAGAAGACGAGTCGAATCTCCGGGCTGGGTATTGCCAGAACGTTCCAGAATATAGCTTTGTTCAGTCATATGACCGTGTTGGACAACCTGCTGCTCAGCGGGCACCATCGACTCTCGTACGGCCCCCTCTCCGGAGGATTATTCTTTGGCAAAGCCGTGAGAGAGGAAATGACCCTGCGTGCTCAGGCGGAGAAAATCATCGATTTCCTCGAGATAGAACATGTTCGAAAGAGTACGGTCCATTCACTTCCCTACGGCATCCAGAAAAGGGTTGAACTGGGAAGAGCGCTGGTAGCTCACCCAAAGTTGCTGTTGCTCGACGAGCCCGCGGCGGGAATGAACGCCGAGGAGACCGAGGACATGGCCAGATTTATCCTGGACATCCATGATGAGATGGGGATCACGATTCTCCTCGTTGAGCACGATATGGGAGTCGTTATGGACATCTCCGACAACGTGTGCGTCCTTGATTTCGGACAAAAGATTGCCGAAGGCAAACCCGAGGATGTTCGGCAAGATCCGGCCGTGATTCGGGCCTATTTGGGTAAAAGCGCCTGAGATGGAGGTGAGTTTCGTGCTCAAGCTAAACAATGTGGAAATTGTGTACCACGATGTGATTTTGGTGGTGAAGGGCATTTCCTTGGAGGTCGCGGAAAAGAGTATTGTTGCCCTCCTCGGGAGCAACGGGGCCGGGAAAAGTACCACACTGAAAGCCATATCTCGGGTTCTGGATTCCGAAGACGGGGAAATAGTGGACGGCACCATACAGTTCATGGATACGCTACTCAATAATCATCTGCCGGAAAAGGTGGTTCATCTCGGCATTTCCCAGGTCCCGGAGGGCAGACGCGTCTTTGATGAGCTGAGCGTCGAAGAAAACCTCAAAATCGGAGCACACATCAGGTCCGATAAGACTGCAGTGCACCGTGACCTGGAGAAGGTTCTCTCTTTCTTTCCCGTCCTGGTCCCGCGAAAAGGTGATTTGGCGGTTTACCTCAGCGGGGGCGAGCAGCAGATGCTTGCCATAGGCCGAGCCCTCATGAGTCGGCCGAAACTGCTGATGCTGGACGAACCTTCGCTCGGACTGGCTCCCATAGTTGTGGAAGAGATATTCCGGATATTGAGAAGCATAAACGGAGAAGAGGACGTCTCAGTGCTGCTCGTTGAACAGAATGCCAACATTGCGCTGGAATTGGCGAGTTACGGCTACATCATGGAAAACGGCAAGATCGTGCTCGATGGTACAAGCGAGAAACTGGCGGAGAATTCCGACGTAAAGGAATTCTATCTCGGCCTCACCGAGGTAGGACAGAAGAAGAGCTATCGCGACGTAAAGCATTACAAGAGAAGAAAACGTTGGCTTTCGTGAGGCTTGTCTTGCGGTGAAAGAGAAATCCCAGGCACGATTCAGAGGAAAGTCCATGAAAAACGACACATTACCGAAGTTATTTCTTAGCCAAGTCCGGAGATTCGGCGAACGAACAGCGCTGCGAGAAAAGGAATTCGGTATCTGGAGAGAGATATCGTGGAACGAATACCTGGAGCACGTGCGTAACTTCAGCCTCGGTCTGGTCAAGCTCGGACTCAAAAAGGGAGATGCGGTCTCGATACTGTCCGAAAACAATCAGCAATGGCTTTACGGCGATCTGGCCATACAAGCGGCCGGAGCAATGACCGTGGGCGTATACCCCACCAATCCCCCGGACCAGGTGAAGTACGTGGTGGGTCATTCCCGATCTCGTTTCATGATCGCGGGAGATCAGGAGCAAGCGGACAAGGTTCTCGAAGTCCAGGACGACTTGGAGGATTTACGTAAGGTTATCGTCATAGACATGAAGGGTTTGCGTACTTACCGGTCTCAGAAGCTGATCAGTTTTGAAAACGTGGAGAAGCTTGGAGAGGCACATCACAGAGAGAACCCGCAGCTGTTTGAGAAAATGATTCAGAGCACCCGAACAGACGATCACGCAGTAATTATTTATACGTCGGGAACTACCGGGCCGCCGAAAGGGGCCATCCTCAATCAAAGAAACATGATGGCAATGATCGACTCGGTCATCCAAGTCATGCCCGTGACCGAAAAGGACGCTCTCGTGTCGTACTTACCCCTTTGCCATGCGGCCGAGAGGATATTCTCGATTCTGATCCCGATGAAAAGCGGTGCCGTGGTCAACTTCGCGGAGAGCATCAATACCGTGCAGGAGAGCCTGTGTGAAATCGCTCCCACAATTTTCATGGGCGTTCCTCGCATCTGGGAAAAGATGCAGTCGTCCATAGCGATCAAGATACAGGATGCGACTCTTGTCAAACGCCTCATGTACCGGCTTTTGATGCCGCTCGGCATGAAGATTACCGAAAAAAGTCTGGCCAAACAACGGATCAATGCAGTTGATAAGGCGTTCTATTGGGCCGCTTATCTGGGACTATTCAGGAGCCTGCGGCGCTTTCTCGGTCTTTCCCGTGCGCGGATTACCATCTCGGGCGCCGCTCCGGTATCTCCCGATGTACTGAAGTACTTTCATGCCATGGGCCTGAAAATTCGTCAGGGATACGGTCAGACGGAGATGTCGGGCATCACGTTCATTCATCATTTCGATGACGTGAAGATAGGAACCGTCGGTAAAGCCATTCCGGGGGTGGAGTTCAAAATCGCCCCCGACGGCGAGCTCTTGGAGAAAGGTCCGGGAGTGTTTCAGGGTTATTTCAGCGATCCGGACGGAACAGCCGGAATATTTCGCGACGGTTGGCTTTGCTCGGGTGATGTTGCCGGCATCGACGAAGACGGCCACCTGACAATTACGGACAGAAAGAAGGATATCCTGATCACTGCCGGCGGAAAGAACATTGCGCCCTCGGAAATCGAGAATCATCTCAAGTTCAGCCCATACATCAAGGAGGCCATTGTGATCGGCGACGGCAGGAAGTTCCTTTCCGCATTGATCCAAATCGAATTCGACAATGTGGCCAAATGGGCTCAGGACAGAAAGATGGCTTTTACCACCTTTAAGACTCTTGCTCAGAATCGTGAGGTGTACCAGTTGATCCGAAAGGAAGTCGACAATACCAACGAACATTTCGCAAGAGTGGAGAACATACGAAAGTTCATCTTGTTGGAGAAGGAGCTTGACCATGATGACGAGGAACTGACTGCAACAATGAAGGTCAGGCGGAAGTCCATCGAAGAGAAATACGCAGACTTGATCAACTCAATCTACGGTAGGGTGTCACAATGACCGATTCGTCACTATCGATATTTGTGCAGGTCGTGTTCAACGGCCTGGCCGTGGGAAGCATTTACGCATTGGTCGCGCTCGGCTTCGTGCTGATATACAAAGCCACCGGCGTGTTTAATTTCGCCCAGGGCGAACTGATGATGCTGGGCGCCTACTTTTGCTACACCCTGATTGCGATGGTGGGATTGGGGTATCTCACTTCGTTTCTGCTGACGCTTGGTTTGTGTTTTGTCATGGGAATAGTGATCGAGACGACCGTATTGCGTCCTCTTGTCGGGAAACCGATCTTTTCCGTGATCATGGTCACCATCGGCCTGGCGGTTATGCTCCAGGGAATGACTTCTCTGGTTTGGGGCGACGATGTTCACAACTTCCCGGCGTTCTTTTCCAGTGATGTTTTCAGCATCCACAACGTGCATCTCAGACCGATTGAAATATGGGTATTTGCCGGCACTCTCGCGCTTGTCATTGCATTTCTCTTCTTCTTCAAACATTCCAAAGTCGGCATTGCCATGCGAGGAACCGCGAATGACCAGAAGACGGCGATGCTGATGGGTATTAGTGTTCGCAGGATATTCTCCCTCTCCTGGGCCGTAGCTGCGGTTATCGCTGCCGTGGGCGGTATTTCCTATGCAAATCTGCTTTTCGTCAGTCCCGACATGAGCCACATAGGTCTCAGGGCTTTTCCTGCAGCTATTCTGGGCGGCTTGGACAGTATCCCGGGCGCTATCATTGGGGGCCTCATCATTGGCGTCTGCGAGACGCTGGCCGGGGCCTACCTGGACCAGATGCTCGGCGGCGGGGTTAAGGAAATCACTTCCTTCGTAATTCTGATAGTCATTCTGATGATCAAACCTTACGGCCTGTTCGGGAAAAAGGAAATAGTGAGGGTGTAACAACATGCTAAACGGTAATTACAAGGTATCCTATAGGGACGATGTCAAGATTTTCCAGACCGGCTTCGTGAAATTCTGGTTGTTTTCGTTCCTCGCATTCTGCCTCGTATTTCCTTTGATAGCGGATCGTTACTTCATCTATCTGGCCAATTTGTCCATGATAGCCATCCTAGGAGCCCTTGGGCTCAACATATTGGTAGGCTATACCGGATTAATCTCTATCGGGCATGCGGCATTCCTGGCAATTGGCGCGTACAGTTCCACGATATTGATGACCAGGTTCAGCGTCCCTTTCATACTGGCCGTCGCGCTCGGGGGTATCACGGCCGCCGGCGCGGGATTGATTGTAGCAATACCTTCCCTGCGCTTGAAAGGTCTATACATAGCGATCACGACTTTTGCCTTCGGGTTCATTGTTCAGCACGTCATCGTACGCTGGGACAGCATGACCGGCGGGCCCGACGGGCTCACGGCCCCGCCGGTGGATCTGTTCGGCATATCGCTCGACACGGACGGCCGCTATTACTACTTTCTCTTTGCGCTGGTGATAGGCCTGACCGCATTTGCGCGAAATCTTTTTCGCACTCGTATCGGACGCGCGTTCATTGCCATTCGGGACCATGACGTGGCGGCAGAGGTCATGGGGATCGACCTGGTAAAATACAAGATCCTTTCCTTTTGCATTAGCTCATTCTATGCAGGTGTAGCCGGCGCGGTTTTCGCGGCTTATCTCAAGTTCATCACGTTTGAGCATTTCACGCTCCGCCTGTCAATCGACTATTTGGCGATGATCGTGGTGGGAGGATTCGGCAGCATATTGGGATCCATTTTCGGCGCGGCGTTCATCACTTTGCTTCCTGAAGCAGTCCAAACGTTGACCGACCTTGTGAGGGAAGACTTTCCTCTGTTAACCACACGATTTGCCGCTCTGAAAACCGTCATCAGCGGCTTGATAATAGTCCTGTTTCTGCTTTTCGAGCCGGATGGGATGTACGGCCGATGGAAAAAGATTAAGGCCTACTGGACCAATTGGCCTTTTACCTATTGAGCCCTCTGCCTCCGGTCGACAAAGAATATCATTGAGCCGGCCTCCCTAATGCACGGGACTCCGTTCCGTCCGGTTCTCATAACGGTCGAGGTTGTTTCTAGGCTGTCTAGTCTTTATCGAATCACTCACCAAAACAGAAGGAGGAGAGTATCATGAAGAAGGCTCCGGTTTTGTTGGCTGCGCTTGCCGTCTTTGCTCTGGTTCTGGGAGCTTGTCTTACACCGGTTGTCGCCGGCGAGGTACCGGGAGTTACCGATGACGAGGTCAAGATCGGCGGCCCCATGCTCATTACCGGTCCCATCGCAGTCCTGGGTACGGCAGCTGCAGACGGATTGGCAGTGTACTGGAAGTGGCTCAACGACCAGGGCGGCGTTAATGGCCGGAAGGTAGTATGCCTGCTCGAGGATGACGGGTACAATCCTACTCGGTCGGTCGCGGCGGCCAGGAAACTCATGGATCGGGACAAGGTGTTCGCGTTCCTCACCACATCGGGAACTCCGCAGACGCTGCAATTGATGCCTTTGCTTGAAAAGGATCATGTGCCCGCATTGTCGGGCATTGTGCCTTCCTTTCCCGGAATCATGAAAGAATTGCCTACTATGTTTACCTTTGGTATGCCCTATGGCGACCAAATCATACTCGGCATAGACTATTTCATGAAGGATGCAAAGAAGAAGCCCACACTGGGAATCGTCTACCAGGACGATGCGTACGGCAAAGAAGTAAAACGTGGCATGAGTTTGGCGGCCAAAAAGTACGGTCTCAAAGTAGTGGGAGAAGAAACCTACAAGCGTGGTGCGGTGGATTTCAGCACCCAGGCGCTTAACCTCAAACGAGCCAACCCCGATTTGATCGTTATGGGGACGGTTGTACGGGAAACTACCGCCTTCATGAACGAAACCGCGAAACTGGGATGGAAACCCACATGTCTTGCGAATTCCGCCATCTGTGATGAGAAGATGTTTGAGCTCCTGGGAGACAAGATCACGAAACTCTACACGGTAAACTACATCGCCAGAGCATGGGAAGATGTGCCGGGAATGGAACAGCTTCGAAAGGTGTTCAAGAAATATAGGCCGGACATCAAGGATCTCCAGCACTACCATGTCCTGGGGTACCTCAACAGTCTCATTTTCGCTGAAGCGCTCAAACGCGCCGGCAAAGGCCTTACTCGTGACGGCTGGATCAAGGCTATGGAGTCCATCAGAGACTTCAACACGGAAGGCCTCACCGGCGTGATCAGCTTTGGACCGAAAATGCATTCCTCAAAATGCATGGGACGGGTTTTCGAGGCGGACTTGAAGAAAGGACGATGGGTTCCGATAACCGATTACCAGCTTCCCAGCGTTCAGTAAAAAGGTAATCGCGGCTCTCGTTTGCTCTTGGGGCTCCTCACGTACGTCGTATCGCCACGGGAACGTAACCTGGGGAGCGCTTTCCTCCGGGAAGGGCTTCCCCAGGGATCTTACCGGCAACACGAATCAGGGAGCAGGACAAGTTATGGAACTCTACGAACGGCTACTGGAAAAAATCGCCGAGCATCCCATGGGCGCCCCTCGGGATGAGACCGTCTTGGCCATCCTTGAGGAATTGTTCGATCAAGATGAGGCTCAGCTTGCACTGAGCATGAGTTTGAAAGGATCCACAGCCGACGCGATAGCTGCGGAAGCGGGCATTTCTCCGGACAGAGCATCCCGTCTCCTGGAGCAAATGGCGAATAAGGGCATTATCTATTGCATAAAGACCCATAAGGGAGCGCGATATGCACTGATGCCCCCGATGCCGGGGTTCTTCGAGTTCTCGCTGATGAAAGGGGAAAGGAATCCTCGTACCGAACGCATGGGCAGGCTGTGGAACGATTACTTCAACAAAGCGCTTGCCGACGAAATGCACGGCACCTCCGTCCCCATGAGCCGTGTGATACCAATACAAAAGACCGTACCGTACGAAGGTATGGATATCTTTCCGCACGAACATGCCGTACGGATCGTGGAAAGCAGCGATAACGTAGCCCTCGGCAAGTGTCAGTGCCGCTTCTCCGTTGGGAAGTGTGATGCGCCGCTGGATGTGTGCATTATGCTGAACAATTGGGCTGATTTCACAATCGATCGCGGTCTCGCCGTAGAAGTGTCCAAAGAGCAGGCCTTTGACGCATTGCAGCGAGCGCGTGACGCCGGGCTGGTTTCCACCTGCACGAACACGAAGGGGCCTGTGCCCTACATCTGCAATTGCTGCACTTGTTGCTGTTTCATGCTTCGAGGCATTGTCGAGTTCAAACAGAGCACGCTTGCCGCATCGAGTTTCATTGCACGAGTGGATCGGGACGCATGTATCGGCTGTGGGGAATGCGCAGAGAAGTGCCCGTTCGATGCAATCGCTTTGAATGAGGAAGACAAGGCGGAAATCAGTCAGGATACATGCTACGGTTGCGGGCTTTGCGCGGTAACTTGCCCTGAAGATGCCCTGTCAATGGCCGGGCGCGAAGACAGTCCCATGCCGTACGAAACCGGACAATCTCTTCTTATGGATATTGCCGGGGACAAACGAAAAAGACGCAACCCCGACACTGACAACGAACGGAAGAAATAGGAGACATACGCGGACCATGCCTAACGTGCTCGTAGATGAAAGAGATCTGAAATTCGTACTCTTCGAACAATTCGATCTGGAAGAATTTTGTCGCCATGAGCCATTTCAGGATTTCTCACCGGATATGCTGGAGATGGTCGTCAAGGAATGTCGCAAGTTGGCGCTCGAAGTTCTCATGCCGATCAATTCCGTGGCCGACCGTGAGGGATGCACAAAGGACCGCGACGGGGTAAGAGTGCCCAAGGATTTTCACAAGGCCTGGCAGCTCTTCTCAGAGGCCGGTTGGATGGCTCCCTGTCAGCCGGAGGAAGTCGGCGGACAAGGATTGCCCGATCTCATCGGAATAGCGTGTCATGAGCACACCATGGCTGCGAACTACGCTTTTTACACATTCACGGGTCTCACCCGAGGCGCGGCTCGTCTCTTGCTTCGATTTGGAACTGAAATGCAGAAGCAAAAATACATGCTGAGGATGTTCTCCGGTGAATGGACGGGGACCATGTGTCTGACGGAGCCTCATGCGGGCAGTGACGTCGGTGTGCTGAGAACCTCCGCCAAGCGCAATCCCGACGGAACATACTCCATTTCCGGCGGCAAAATCTTCATCACCGACGGAGATCACGACCTCACCAAGAACATCGTTCATATGGTTCTGGCCCGCGTGCAGGGAGCACCTCCGGGACCGGCGGGAATCTCACTGTTCGTCGTTCCCAAATACAGAGTGAACGATGACGGAACACTCGGGGAATTCAACGGCATTACCGTCTCCGGTATCGAGAGCAAAATGGGGGTTCACGGCTCGCCGACATGTGTGCTGAATTTTGAAGGCGAAGGACTGTGCTTGGGCGAGCTTCTAGGCGAGGAGAATCAGGGGCTGCGGATCATGTTCAACATGATCAATGAAGCGCGGATGTATGTGGGGCTTCAGGGCCTTGCGCTTGCCTCGGCCGCGTACCTTGAGGCTCTCAATTATGCAAGAGAGCGAATACAGGGTCCAAGCTTGCGGGAATTCCGCAATCCCCAAGCTCCGCGAGTGGCCATCATCGAGCATCCTGATGTCCGACGCATGCTCATGTACATGAAGAGCCTGGTGGAAGGGATCCGGGGCATGATTTACTTCACGGCTTACTGTTTGGATCGCATCAGGATTGCCGCGGATGATTCGGACAAGCGCAAATGGCAAGGCTACCTGGATCTTCTGACGCCGGTGGTTAAGGCCTACGCTACCGACATGGGGTTCAGGGTTGTGGAGAATGCGCTTCAGGTCCATGGAGGATATGGCTACACATCCGAATATCCCGTTGAACAGTACCTGAGGGACATTAAGATCGGCTCCATTTGGGAAGGCACCAACGGTATACAGGCCGTGGATCTCGTGTTTCGCAAGATCACAATGAGAGATGGAGCGGTCTTTGAGAGTTTCCTTGAAGAGGTTGACCGGTTTGTGGATTCCGCCGCCGATTCCCACTGTCTTGGGAACGAAATCGAGCGCCTTAGGGAAGCACGACAGGCTGTTACGGAGACCGCGGAGTTTCTACGAAACGCCTCGGCTCATGACCTCAGCGTCCCTGCGCTTGCGGCAAAACCTTTCTTGGAGTTGTTCGGAGACCTGATAGTCGCTTGGCAGCTTCTGTGGCAGGCGTCGATTGCCGATAGCAAGGCTCAAACGCTTTTCCGGGAAAAACGAGCCCACAGTGAGGGAGAACAGGAAAAACTCATCCGGGAAAACGGCAACGCAGCATACTACACGGGCAAAATTGCAGCCGCGAAGTTTTTCGCCGCTACCGTGCTCACACTGGTTCCATCCAAAGCACGTGCCATAGCGGAACAAGACAAGTCACTCGCGGAACTTGCCGCCGAGTGTTTTGGGTAATCCCGGGCCTTCGAGAGGTAACCAAATGAATGGGACCGGTTCTCAATCAAATTCCTACGAAAGTATTGATGTTCGGCAAGCCCAAGGAGTGTGCAGGCTAACAATGAAACGCCCCGGCGTCATGAACGCGTTGAACGTACCCATGATGACCGAGATGATAGACGGGCTCGCGAAACTGCATGAAGACCGGGACATTCGGATCGTAGTTCTCCAGGGTGCGGGAGGGAATTTCTCCTCGGGGGCGGACATGAACCTCCTCGGCAAAGGGCTCTCTTCGCCTGATTGGGTACCCATAATGAATCTTCTCGGGTTGCTGATAAGGACGATAAGGGAGATTCCTCAGCCGGTGATCTCCAAGGTCAGAGGCGTCGCGATCGGAGGAGGCGCAAACCTTGCGCTTGCCGGCGATTTTGTTGTGGCCGGTCATGATGCCCGCTTCCGTCAGGTATTCGTAGACCTCGGAGTAGGTCTGGACGGAGGCGGCACCTATTTTCTACCGCGGCTGGCCGGCTTGGTCAAAGCGAGGGAACTTGCCCTCTTGGGAGAAACGATCACGGGAGAACAGGCCGCGTCTACAGGGTTGATTTACAAGTCGGTATCCGATGAAGACCTTGACTCTGCCGTGGAGTCGCTGGCCTTGAAACTGGCGAAAAAACCATTGAGGGCAATGGCCCTCATAAAGTCAAACCTGGAAAAGGGCCTGAGAATGACACTTAAGGAAGTCCTTGATATGGAAGCGGCTCACCAGGCAATACTATTCCAGTCCAAAGAGCACAAAGAAGCGGTACGCAGATTCCTCGAGTCTCACGGCAAGAGCGCAAAGACCCCGTAATCTCTGATCACACATAGCTATTCTTCACGACACGACCGAATCCCCGACTCTTTTTCGGCTCATCTGGTCGGTCTTCCGTAAGAATGGGTTTTCAGCCGGCGGCCCCGTTCGCATTGGTACGGTTTTTCCATTTACTGTACTGCATCATTGCAGCCAGCACCCGAACTCCTCTTTCCAGGCCGGCAACTCTCAAGGCACGACCATGTTGCTCCAGGCTATTGATTGTTTCATCAGGGTGCGAACCATAAACCCACACCACCACCGGTTTGTCGAACTCCTCGGAAAGTCGCCCGATTTCTTCCTCCGCGCCGAGATGTTGCTGTTCGGCATGGGCCAGCCCCAGCGCAATACAGATTACGCCGTCCACGTTGGGATCGGCCAACACATCTCGCAAGGCTCTATCGTAAGCTTTTCGCATACCGTTCTTCATTGCCGCGGGCCATATATCCATCGGATTAGAGATTGGCATCCACTCCGGAGACAGACTTTGAATGCCGGCGGTGACGGCAGGCGAAAGACTCGCCGGCTGCAGACCGTGTCTTTCCAGCGCGTCCAAGACAATGATTCCCCCTGCTCCGGTGAGCGTCACCACAGCGACTCTGGGGCCCCTCATTTCCGGGAGTCTGACGAAGGCCCGTACCAAATCGCCTTGTTCTTGGGTATCCTGTACCCGCACTACCCCGGCCTTTTGAAAAGCGGCACCGATTATCCTATCATCGCCCGCCATTGATCCACTGTGCGATGCAGCCGCTTTGGCTCCTTCCTGAGACCGGCCGGTCTTCAGCGCTACTATGGGAATTCGACGGCCGATTTTTTCTGCAACTTCCAGGAAACGACTTCCTTCCGCTATTTCCTCTGCATGGAGGGCTATGACGCTGATTTTTTCTTCATCGTCCAGCCATTCGAGTGCGTCCACAATGTTTGCATCGCAGGCATTTCCCACATCGATGCCGATGCCGATGCCGCCGAGGAGTTGTTTCGCACCGACAAAGAAAACGCCTGATTGACAAATCACCCCGACAGGGATTTCCTGACGTTCGAGCGGCATGAACGAGGAGTTGAACCGGTGAAATGCGTTGTAAACCCCCAACGTATTAGGTCCCATAATGCGGATTCCGAACTTGCGGGCTTCCGCAATCATTTCTCGCTGCAGTTCTCTGCCTCTCTCGTCGGCCTCTGCGAAACCCTGGTTCGTGACGACCACGGCTCTGATGGACTTTCGGCCGCATTCTCCTATGATCGAAGGAACGGCTTCTCGAGGAGCGGAAACAACGGCCAGATCGACGTCAATCTCTACGTCGGAGACTGACGGGGATACCGGAATCCCCGCTATTTCTTTTGCGTGGGGATGGACAAGCGCGATTTGTCCCTCGTAGCCCCAGTTCCTGAGATTATCTATGGGATTCAAGGCGCCCGGACCGCTCCTGCGGGGAACGCCGATGAAGACAACAGATCGTGGATTGAGAAAGAGCGATTTCATGGTTCTATTTCCCAAGTCATTATGCCTCAAATGCGTATTGCCATCCTCCGGAAACGGATCGACGCCGAGAGGTTTATCGAGTGCCTCAACCTACTCTACCTTTCCTTGAGGTGGGTCAAGATCCTACTTACTATCGATAATACCACGTATCACAGAGCAGCCTTCGGCCGCAACCAAAAGAGAATCACCACTGAGGCACAGCGAACACCGAGAATGCCAAGTTCTCGCAATTCCGGGGACATGACCCGATTTGCCGGAGCGCAGCGGAGGGCCACAAATCGGGATCGTGTCCCCGGAATGCAAAGATTCTTCGCGGTACGACAAAAAAACGAGGATTAGTAGTACCGATCGCCCAGAATCCACAAGCCTCACAGAGAAAGCCGCACAGCTATGCCATGGTTGGGCCCGACCCTGTGTCCTCACCAAAGGTGGTTGACATCGGGCAACCCTCGGGTCATAAAGAACCTTGGTTGGTTTTGAAGAATACGGGATCTTCAGACGCGGAAAGGACATACTTGATCAAGATCTACATTGATGCAGATGGCTGTCCGGTAAAGAACGAGGTCTTTAGAGTTGCCCAGCGCTATGGGCTGAGAGTCTATGTGGTTTCCAACTCCAGACAGAGAATTCCTCAAGAGCCGCTATTCGAGCTTGTGATCGTTAACGAAGGATTTGACGCGGCAGATGATTGGATTGTGGAGCATGTTGATGAAAACGATGTCGCGGTGTCGGCCGACATCCCACTTGCTGCGCGGTGTATCGAAAAAGGCGCTCGAGTGCTGGACCCGAAAGGTCGTGTGTTCACCGAGGACTCCATTGGGTCTGCGCTTGCGAATAGAGACCTGATGGCCCATCTCCGGGAATTGGGAAATATCACGGGAGGCCCGGCTCCATTTGAAAAACGAGACCGTTCTCGTTTCCTACGATATCTCGACGAAGTGATCCAGGCTGCTTTCAAAGCAAAGCGACACTCGTGATGAAGATAATGCGAAGCTCCCACGGCAACAAGCCGCAGCGGGTCCACTTACGGTTGGTCGGTATCGTTTTGCGCCCGACAGACGTCACTCCTCATTCCCCACCGCTGAACTCCCGGCTTTGGGCTGCCGACAACGACACACAAGGCACTCATAATGCGTAAATATACCAAACCGAGTTCCAAACCTCTGCCGAAAAGACTCGCGATCGTCCACGAAGACCAGGATATTCTTGTCGTAGACAAGCCGCCCGGCCTTTTGACGATGGCTACGGATACGGAGAAATTACGAACAGCCTACTTCATTCTGACTGATTACATCCGGAAGGGCTGCGCTAAATCCAAGAAACGCATCTTCATCGTTCACCGGCTGGACATGGATACTTCGGGGGTACTCGTTTTCGCGAAAAACCAACGGGCAAAGATGGCATTGCAGAGCCAGTGGGACGAAACGAAGAAGAAGTATCTCGCAGTAGTTCACGGTCGATGTGAGAAGGCCTCGGAGACTATTTCCACATACCTGGTGGAGAACAAGGCTCGCCGCGTGTACTCCACACCCCACACCGCCAAAGGGAAATTGAGCCATACCGCTTACACCGTGCTCAAGGAGACAAAAGACTTTACGTTACTGGAAGTCGATCTCCTGACGGGCAGGAAGAACCAGATTCGCGTGCATCTTGCCGATATCGGACACCCGGTTGTGGGTGACCGGAAGTACGGAAAAGAGATTAAGGCTCACCAACGTCTGGCGCTGCATGCCAAGTCGATTTCCTTTAGACACCCCTTCACCGGCGAACATGTCGTTTTTGAAGCGAAGGTACCGGCATACTTCAAAAAACTGGTAGGCGGTTTGAATCGTGTAAATGCCCGACAAACCAATGCAACGAACGCGTAACAGCACTTCAGCAGTCACTTTGTTTCAACATCGGCGCAATGAGCCCTCGGATAGCAGTTCGCAATTCCTCGTCCTGCTCTACAGGGGAAAAGACAGCTTTCTTCCTGATTCTTCTTTGTCACATCCTCACTGGAGTACCCAAGGGCTGATACTTCGGCCGGCCCCGTCATATCCTGCTCAGCAGAAAAGACTACGAAGTATTCCAGTTCCCGGGCTCTGCCAGGCCGAAAACGAGTTCCCATTAAGTAATGGATTCGCTGTCTTTGCTGCCTTCCCCGCAGCCTGAGAACCTCGTTCTTCGCGTATTCAATCGTGTCCGATAGGGCTTCCCATCCATCCGGCTCAAGCTCATCGATGGAGCCCGAGTTTACGGGCATGGACCCTTCTCCGAGGTCGATGAGAAATCCCAGGCCTAAGAGAGGCGGGACGACAAGCCGAAGTTTGATTCCGGTTTATGCGTGGCCCCGCCGTGTACGTCCGGGATTTACCGAAGCATGAGCATCGGAACGACCGACTCGTCCAGAGTAAGAACGTAAGTGATCATGGCCGTCAACATTATGCCGACGATGAGCCATACCCGCCAGTCTTTATGCAGTCTCTTGTCGCTTGACTCGCCCTCGCTCTTCTCTGCATGTCTGTGGGAGCCTGAATGCCTGTGCTGTGTCATCTGTTGTTCACCGTTGCGTTGATAATGAGGGGGATCATATCATCGGAGTGCAGAGTCAAGCAAGATGTCACGGCGCAACGATAGAGGCACGGGGCCGACCGTTCTGAAAATATCTACCAGTTTCAAGCTGTTCAATGTGCTTCTCTACAACTATGCAGGCGGCGGGAAGAGCTTTTTCCATTTCGAGGTCAGGGAATTCGTTTGTGTTAACTTCTTAATTCTTCTAGAATTAAACCTTAAGGACTGACGAGTGCAAATCAATAGACCCATTTCACGTGAGATTGTTATTGATCTCAGTCGAGACATCCATGGAAGACGAGAACAGGACCAAAGAACAACGACTCAAAGAATCGAGACACAGACGACGCCACGTCACACAATCAGAGAACAGCGTATCGGGTGGTCGAATGGCTGATCAGAAATCTCAGTTTTCAGGAGATGACGAAGAGGCCGCTTTCGGTCGGGCCAGTGACGGACAAGGTCAGCCGGCACTGCGTTATTCGACTGAAGACACTACGGAAACGGTCGATCTGAGTAGCCTGTTCTCCAGAGAATTGACCGATTCGGGAAGTTTCGATGTCAGAGGGGACATTTGGGCTACCACTTTCGGCAAGCTGTTGCAGGCATTGCCGATTCCCGCTCTGTTGTTGGATGATTCCCTCGGAATATTTCAAGCAAACGAAGCGTGTGGAAGACTTATCCACGATCATGAAGCCATGCTCGGATCGCCCTTTTCGAAGTTGATTCCGGATCCTTCAATAGCAGAACACGTAAGCTCGCTTGTCAAGGCAGTGTTGTTCGATAGAAAATCACGTGCCTGTGAGGCATGGCTGGGGGCTGCTTCAAGACGCCTATGGACACGAATCAGTTTTCGATCGGTCAGAATTTTGGGTGAGAGGTATGTTCTGGCACTGGTAGAGGATCTCACTCCTCAGAAGGAACAGCTCATCCTGAAAAAGAAGCACGAGGAAGCCTTGGAGAGTGAAATTGAGTGCCGAATACAAACAGAGATGCTGCTCAGAGAATCAGAACAGAAATACCGGCTTCTGGTAGAGAACACGAAGGAAGTGATCTTCGTAGTACAGAACGGGCGAATCATATTTGCCAACTCAGAGGCGATCAGGCGCTCTGGTTATTCGCAAGAGGACTTTGCCAAAGGGTACTTCCGGAAATTCATACACCCCGATGACAGAAGAATGGTTGCCGAGCGCTACGTGAAGTGGATCAAAGGTGAGGATGTCTCAAGTACCTACTCGTTTCGGGTTATCGACAGAGTTGGCAATATCTGGTGGGGACTCTTCAGCATTGTTCCGACAGATTGGCAGGGGAAATCCGGAGCCTTGGTATTCGGAACTGATATTACCGATCTAAAAGAAACCGAAGATGAATTACGAGAAAGTGAGGAGCGTTTCAGGTCTTCCTTTTCCAATAGCCATGCCGTGATGCTCATTATTGACCCAAGCACCGGCCGCATCGAGGATGTAAATCCGGCCGCCTGTAACTTCTACGGGTACACGCGGGAGAAGCTGACATCCATGAGTATTTCCGAAATAAATTTGCTTTCCATCAAACGGCTGTACCAGGAGATGCAGATCGCTAGGTCCCAGCAGCGCCATTACTTCAATTTCCGGCACAGGTTGGGAAACGGAGAAATCAGAGACGTTGAGGTTTACTCAGGACCGATTGTTGTTCAAGGAAGACAACTGCTCTTTTCCATAATCCATGACATTACCAAACGGAAACATCTGGAGGCGAAGCTCCGGAGACTTGCCGCAACAGACTCGCTCACCGGCGCACACAACCGGCAGCACTTCCTCAGGAAAGCGCAGGCGGAATTCATTAGATCTCGTCGCTACAACCGTCCCCTCTCCGTATTAATGATTGATATCGACCAGTTCAAGCCGATCAACGACACGTATGGACACCAAGCGGGCGACGCGGTGCTCAAAGAGATGGTTCAGAAGTGTTTGGCCACATTGCGACAGACTGATGTCTTCGGTCGATTGGGTGGAGAGGAATTCGGAGTAATTCTTTCAGAAACCGAGCCGGCCAACGGTTTGCGTCTGGCCGAGAGATTGCGGGAAGAACTCGGCAAGCTATTGGTGGTCACCTCTGATGGCACCATCCATTTCACGGTGAGCATTGGCCTGGCGTCGATTGAGCCGCATGACGCTTCGATTGAGGAGGTAATGCGACGTGCAGATAGGGCCCTGTACGAGGCAAAAGATCGCGGAAGAAACCGCGTAGCCGATGCCGACGATTTGCCGGACTAATCAGCAATAAGTGGCTTGGAATTCCGGCAGAACTGCTTATAGTGGATCATCGCGACCGGCACCGAGGATCTTGCGGAATAATTCGAGAACATGGTTGCCTCTAAGAAGATCAAGAAACCACTCATCATCGACCGAAGTATGGGAGCCAAGATCATCTTTCGCGGGGGCTATGCTCAACATGAGGACGGCAAAATCACATTCGTAAAGATTCCATAAAGACCGACCACCCAGCCGTGAATCCGTCCATTTGAGTTCTCTTGAAGCCCTTTCGGCAGTATGCGGTTCCATCGATCACGAGGGAAGTTGTATGTGCCATTGCTCCACGGCCGTATTCCTGCCCCATATGAAAAGCGTTTGAGTCTCCTGAAGCCGAAATCCGAATTGTTGGTACAAGTAACACGCCGAATCAGCGGAATTGAATGTCCGAATGAGGATCCGTGCATACCTGCCTCTGCAAAACTCCACGGCGTGCCGCAACAGCTCCTTTCCTATCCCTTGGTTCCGTAAACCGTTATCGACCAAGAACCAGCGAACCTCAGCCGAATTCCGATCAACCCCGACCACGCCTATGGATCCCACGCTTACTCCGTCCGCATCGGACACCCAAATCCGATCCCTTTCGACGTCCCGTCTTTCCGCGTATTGAGCCAAACCGCTAAGCACATAGCTCTCTAAACTCGAATCAAAGCCGTGTTCTCGGCTGCATGCCTCACACAACCTCTGGGCCAGGAAGCCGATGTCTCCCGTCTGAATCGGCCGAACCGCGATGCGGCCGATACAATGGGAACTCTCTGACAGAAGGGTTTCGATGTGTTTCATGGAGTTCACCAAGGAGACCTGCTGATGCGGCGTGAGCCCCCCAATGAGTTGAGAGATCAGACGGTCGGAGGATTCCTCCAGTTCGGCAAGGGTCGACCTCCCGTGATCCGTGAGATGCAGAAAGTAGAAACGGCCGTCCGAACCTGCCTTTCTTCTTCGGACCAGTCCGGCTGTCTGGAATCGCTTCAGCATTCTGCTCAAATAGCCGCGATCCAGATTCAGCAGTGAAATGAGGTCCGTTGCGGTACAGTTTTCCGTATTTCCCATCTCATAGAGAACCCTCGCTTCGGTAAGCGAGAAGGGGCTGTCCAAAATATGGTGGTTCAACACTCCCAGGAGCCGGGTGTAAAACCTGTTGAATCGTCTGATCTCCGTACGGGGGTTCATGCCGTTGCATTCCTCACCGGCGAGAATACCAGACATAGTTGCCGCGGTCAACGAATGAAGAATCCCGGAAGAGGTATCCGGTCCCGGCCGTTTCGTCCAGGCTTGAGACCTCATGGGGAGTGGATCTGGGGACGCAGTTCACAATTATGATCGCTCATGACACCCAGCCATTTAGTTGACATAGGCAACTTAGTTCCCTATTCTAAGACCTGCTCGGCGAAACGAGGAGGAGTACCGGATGTGTAAACTCGATTCCGTTGAGGTGACCTTCTGCGGTTACTACCCGGGGGCCATCGGAGACATAACCCGACTGCACGCGACCTATTACCACGAACACTGGGGATTCGACGTCTCCTTCGAATCCCAGGTCGGGAAGGAACTGTCGGAGTTCATGCAGGGGTTCCGCGAAGATCAAGATCTCCTCGCAACAGCTCTGGTGAACGGACATTTTGCCGGTT
The DNA here is from genome assembly GCA_963675835.2 of Desulfomonilaceae bacterium. Classification (GTDB taxonomy): domain Bacteria; phylum Desulfobacterota; class Desulfomonilia; order Desulfomonilales; family Desulfomonilaceae; genus JAVHLK01. Next base: position 612,359 of record CAXXIU010000021.1, on the reverse strand, counting down.
CCGTAGCCGTCAACGGCCAACCTGATGTTGCAGGTCGGGCGCGTCTGCGTTGGTTCATCGTACACCCTGATTTTCAGGGTCTCGGATTGGGACGAAAGCTCCTTAGCCGGGCAATCGAGTTTTCAAAGACAGCCGGTTTTCACAAAGTCATCCTCTGGACCTTTCAGGGACTGGATTGCGCCCGGAGTCTCTACGAAGATGCCGGATTCAGGATGACCGAAGAGCACTCGGCAGAACAGTGGGGGGGCACCATCCCGGAACAGAAGTTCGAACTCGACCTCTGACATCTACGGGGCTGAGACTTCCTCGTTCCCCGGGTCCGTCCCGGAACCGGAACACTGCATAGTCTCTTGTACCGACCCGAATTAGGAGGCTGTCAAATGAAATTCCTTACAGGTCCCCCAATATAGAGGTGCATCAAGCGGATACCGAGATGCTCGGGGTAGTTGAAAAGCCGGCGCCGCTGCAGCCTTGATGGCCTAGGGGGGGTGCGTAGTCCTTGAAGACATAGCCATGGACTCCTTATGGGACCGGATACGCACTGCACCTACCGACATTCATGTAGCACCCTGAGCCACAAGATACCTCGAAGTAGGTTTCCGGCCGAAGGCTCGCGTCCGATTCCACACCATATATCGGTCACCGGCCGGTCAACGACCTATCAAGCGACAAATCGGGGGGGGGGGGGGGGGGCAATGCCGGTGACTTAGGCAGCTATCACCTTCTTGACCTTTGCTAATGTCCATTTGTTATTGCTCCTTTTGGTGACTCTCGGTTGAGAGGGTCTGGGCGTCTTGGGACGGTAGTATATGACTCGACGAATTTCTTCGAGTATTTCCTGGAAGACGGTGACAGCTCTTACGGGATCCTCGGCGGCCAGGACTGCTGCGTCTGCGGCAAGTGTCATAATGGAATTCTTGAACTGCGGCTCCCGCGGGTCACCGGCGAGTATCTGGGAGAGTACCATAAGGGTTCTGGAGATGACCGACATGATCATGGCTGCGAAGAGTTCCTGAAGCACACTATTGTAGGATTTGCCATGAAATTTCTCGATTTCCAGGACTATTTTTTCGTCTCGGTAGTAGCTTTCGACTTCCCAGCGTCTGAAATAGAGGAGAGTAATCTCCTGCGCCGGGAATTGCTCGGTATCATAAAGGTTGGTGAGCAGCACGGAGACGGTTCCATCAGGACTGACGAGTCGAATGACCCTGAGTTTCAGAGCCTTGAGGCCTTTTCTCTGTTTCTTCGGAATCTTGCTCAGGTAATTGTTGCTCGGATCAATACATATCTCGTCTTCTTCTTTTCCAGTCTCAATGAACGCCTGTACGGCGGGAAACGTGCATTGAGCGGGACATCGAAAAACGAAATGGCCTCTGAATCTTCTCATCAGCCGACGAATCAATTCGTAGCCCGGGTACCCTCGGTCAAAGAGCAACACACTTGCCGAAGGGATGTACTTCAGGAGGGGAGCCACTTCATCGCGTTCGGAAGAATGGGCTGGGACCACGGTTCGTGCGATGGCAATTCGTCGGAAGACATCGTACGCGGTGGTAACCAGACACTGGGGATAGTGTCCCTTTCCAGGGTATTGGAGGCCACTGTTGGGGTCAAAGGCGTTTCGGATCTCCTTCGTTGCAGGAAGAGTGTATTTGGACCCATCAAAGGCGAACACCGACATACCGTGCCAAGTAAAGCGCGCGTCCTGAGGCCATACCTCGTAGGCCAGGAGTACGGCATCCTTCAATATATCCCGAAGTACATGCCAGGAGACTTTCTTGCGCGCCCTGGTGAACGCACTGTGGTGTACGGCTTCGGCTTCAGGCCAAAGGCCACTTCTCTTGGCAGTACGAAAGAATTCACCCGATTTCACGTCCACTCCTTTGCCCTTTCCGCCGGCAACCATGGAGAGTAGAAAGGTGATAAGCTTTGGAAAAGGTAGTTTTCTGTTTCGGGTAAAATCCTTGGGCGAACGCTTCTTGCACGGGTCGATTTGTGAGGGGATAAGGTCAAGAAATCTTTGCGCAAGCTGCTCACTTTGGCATGATAATTGCGTGCATAAACTGTGCCATGATAAAAACCTCCCAACAGATTGTTATGAAATACTTTATCGCGCGGAGAACGCTCCGCGTCAACATAATTCACTCTATATTCGGATGGATTAATCATGAAAAATCAACTGCCTTGGCCTAAGTCACCGGCATTGGGGGGGGGGGGGGGGGGGGACTTCGCATCCGGTCGCGGACGGAACCCTTGGCCTTTTCACTCGGGTTCGACGGAATATTGGGGGGCTCGAACGGTTTGCGTGGAATGGGCGGGAGGCAGCTTGTCGGCCGCGGCACGATTGTTGCTACCGTATGACTCGAGTTCATGAATACGCCGGCGAACTTGTTCTCGTTCCCGGGCAGAGCCTTGGAACGAGAATGGTTGAGAATGTGCGACCGCATTTATGAATCGGTGCACTAAGACAAGAAGATGAGGACAGGCTGTAGAGAGTCCTGTCCGCACCTGTCCGATTGGATTACGGACTTCCGGGTACTGCGGAGGATGTTGATTATGGATTTCTCACAATACGATCCCGGGGATTTTCACGACGAGTTGTTCGCAACATCCGGCCAACCGAGACCCGGTGCGGTTCTTCTCGTGGATCGCATCGCATCATTGCCTCAAGGAGACTTGCTCCGTCGGCAGAAGGCCGCGGAGGCGACCCTTTACCAAATGGGTATTACCTTCACCGTCTACGGCCACGACGAAGGGACGGAACGGATTTGGCCGTTTGACCTCATTCCTCGAATCGTTGAGGCCTCTGATTGGAAGATTATCGAACGAGGCCTCAGGCAACGAATCTATGCGCTCAACACATTCATTCACGACGTGTATCATGGGCGACACATCCTCAGAGACAAGGTGATCCCTGAAGAACTGATTCTTTCCGGGACGTCTTTCCGTTCGGAATGTGTAGGATTCAATCCGCCGAAAGGCATCTGGTGCCATGTGACGGGAACGGATCTGGTACGAGACCGAGACGGGTCGTTTTTCGTGCTCGAGGACAATCTCAGGTGCCCGTCAGGGGTTTCCTACGTCCTGGAAAACCGACAGATACTCAAACGGAACTTCCCGGCGCTTTTCGAGGCATCCCGAGTCCGTCCTGTAGAGGATTACCCGAACCGTCTGCTCGCGACACTGGAATTCGTTGCTCCACCAGGCCCCGAGGCACCCACCGCGGTTGTGCTCAGCCCGGGAATATACAACTCCGCCTACTTCGAGCATTCTTTTCTGGCCCGTCAGATGGGCGTAGAACTGGTGGAAGGACGTGATCTCGTGGTCTCCGACGGTTATGTCCACATGAGGACTACCAAGGGTTTCCAGCGGGTGGACGTCATCTATAGAAGGATTGATGACGACTTCCTCGACCCGCTGGCATTCCGACCGGACAGTGTTCTCGGGATTCCGGGAATCATGGAAGTTTACCGGGCAGGCCGAATAGGCCTCGCAAACGCACCGGGCACCGGAATAGCGGACGACAAGGTGATCTATGCCTATGTGCCGAAGATTATCAAGTATTACATGGGAGAAGAACCGATACTGCCCAACGTCCTTACCTACGTTTGCTGGGAGGATAAGGACCGGAAGTACGTGCTGGAGAACCTGGAGCGGTTGGTGGTGAAGTCGGCCAATGAATCCGGAGGGTACGGGATGCTCGTCGGAATGCATTCTTCCCAAAAAGAGCGAGACAAATTTGCCGAAGCAATATGTGCCAATCCACGCAATTACATAGCGCAGCCGACCGTAGCGTTATCCCGAGTTCCGACCATTGTGGACGATCACTTCGAAGGACGCCATGTGGATCTCCGACCGTATATTCTGTATGGCGAAAACATCTATGTGCTGCCGGGCGGCCTGACGAGAGTGGCACTGAAACAAGGGTCCCTGGTTGTGAACTCTTCCCAAGGAGGCGGCAGCAAAGACACCTGGGTGCTCGACCGGCTTCCGGCGACCTTGGGGCAACAGCAACAGTCGTGACGTTTCGGAGGTACCAACATCATGCTTAGCCGGGTGGCCGAATCGATTTATTGGATGTGTCGATATATAGAGCGTGCAGAAAATGTGGCTCGCTTCATCGATGTTAATCTTCACCTCGTGTTGGATCTGGTGATGTTCGAACACGAGCAGTGGTTGCCTCTGGTCAAAGTTACCGGAGACGATTCATTATTCCTCGAACGGTACGCGCAGGCAAATCAGGAGAACGTGATTCAATTTCTGACCTTTGATCGTGATTATCTACATTCTATTTTGTCATGTCTGGCCATCGCGCGGGAGAACGCACGGTCTGTCCGGGAAGTTATCTCTTCGGAGATGTGGGAACAGGTAAACAAATTTTACTTGTTCGTCCGAGACGCAGCGGGGGATCGTGGTGTTCGCGACCGTCCTCACATGTTTTTCGACGAGGTCAAACGCCATAGCCATCTGTTCACCGGTCTCACTGCGGACACCATGTCCCACGGGGAAGGCTGGCATTTCGGTCGCCTGGGTAGACTCATCGAACGCGCGGACAAGACAACGCGGATTCTCGACGTCAAATATTTCATGCTTTTGCCCAGGGTGGAATACGTGGGGACGCCGTACGACAACATCCAGTGGTCGGCAGTCCTTAAGTCCGCCAGCGGCCTGGAGATGTACCGCAAACGATTTCACCGTATTACCCCCGGTCATGTGGTCCAATTCCTTATTTTTGACTTGGAATTCCCCAGGGCCATTGCCTATTGTCTCAAGAAGGCCGAAGAATCGCTGCACGGTATCAGCGGGACGAATCCCGGCACGTTTGGTAATCCGGCCGAGCGACGTCTGGGAAGATTGGGCGCGGATCTCCATTTCACCGACGCGGAAACCGTGGTATATTCGGGAGTTCATGAGTTTCTGGATCATTTTCAGCTTAAATTGAACGAAGTCGGAGATGCCGTCTTTGAAACGTTTTTTGCTATGCGCCCCCTACCTGCCCCGTGGTTCCACAAACGGGCCGCCCTATGACCTTGTTCCGGGCACAAAACTCGCCGAAAGTCTCCAATCGCCTCCCTCCCGGAGGGCTGTTGCTTTCGGAAGAGCCTTCACAGGACTTGGACCGGGCCATGAAGAGACACTATGGACTCTCCCGTGAACTCCGGGGAAACATGCAGCTATGACTTTTTGTGTATCGATGAAAGTGATTGACGGCCTTGTGGGCATTGCCGACACGCGCATAACCAGCGGTGTCGAACGCACGATGGCCCGGAAGGTCAGCATACATCAACAAGGCCGGCACTCAATGTTCGTGATGACGTCGGGCTTACGTGCCGTCCGAGACAAGGCCCTTACGTACTTCGAAGAAGTGCTGGAAGACAGCGGCGAAACCTTCAGCAAGCTCTACCGGGCGGTTAACGCTTTGGCCGACCAGATACGCAGAGTTGCGAAGGAAGACAAAGCCTCCCTGGAAGATAGCGGCCTGATGTTCAATCTCCATTCCATCGTGGGGGGGCAACTGGAAGACGACAAGGAGCACAAGCTCTATCTCTTGTATCCGCAGGCCAACTGGATTGAAGTCACCCGCGGAACTCCGTATTTCTGCATAGGGGAATCGAGTTACGGCAAAGCGTTGTTGGATCGATTTCTCTCTTACGAGACATCGATAGACATGGCCTTGAAAATGGGGTACCTCGCATTTAACGCAACCCGTGTGGCCGCGACCGACGTAGACTATCCCATTGACGTGGTGCTGTACAAACGTGACACGTACACCATGGTAGAGCACCGGTACGAACGCGAGGACCTCGAATCCGTAGGCTTATGGTGGCAAGAACATTTGCTCAAATCCATGGAATTAATCCCATCCCAGTGGGTGGACAAGGCCATCGCCAAATTGCCTAAGGATGTTCTTAATTAGATGTGGGCCGCGGTTTGGCCTGCCCGAGCTTTGAGCAGATCCCCCGTGTCCCGGAAACACCGGGTGGGAGCGTTCATCGGAGCCGCGGCAACGCCTCGGAATAACAATAGGATAACTATTACCCGGGATAAATGGAGGTTTGTCTGCTGTTCACGATTCGACACGCGATTCAGTATCAGTATGAAGAGACGGTCTTTGTCGAACCGATCCTTCTGCGTCTCCGGCCGCGCTCGGATGTCTTTCAGCGCTTGATCGCCTTTGATCTCGATATCCTTCCCCGACCCGCCGGCCGAAGCGACAACATGGACCTGGACGGAAACTCGAGCACGTCCGTGTGGTTCGACGGTACGTGCAGTCAACTTTCCCTTGTCGCGACTTCCCGTGTGGAGACGTTGTGCACCGATCACTTTGCGTACATCATTACGGAAGAGAGTGCAGCCAGGGTCCCGGTAGTCTATCCTGAAATCATGAGAGGGTCCCTTGAACCCTTTCTCCGACGTATAGACTCGGGCAAGGAACTGGACGCCTTGGCGGAAGAAGTGATTCGAGCAACCGACGGCGAAACGGTCTCTTTCCTGTGTGCTCTGGCCGCACAAATCGCCCGTAGATTCTCAGTCGTGGTTCGTCGAGACGGATCGCCGCTGCGGCCTTCCGTCACCCTTGCGCAAGAGAGTGGCGCTTGCCGGGATCTCACTCTGCTTTTCATGGACATTTGTCGCTCGCTGGGACTGGCGTCGCGGTTCGTAAGCGGATACACGGAGTCTGCCCGAGACGGCGTGCGGGGGGGAACTTCACGCATGGGCGGAAGTCTATCTTCCCGGCGGCGGCTGGCGCGGTTTCGACCCGACCTTGGGATTGGCCGTCGCAGACCGCCATGTGGCTGCCGCGGCCGGCTCGGTTCCTTCAGGAGCCGCTCCGCCGACAGGAACGTTTCGCGGAGATTCCCCCGGCACTATGATGAGTTATACCGTGTCGGTAGTTAGGGACATGAATGAAAACGGCAAGGACTGCCTGTGAATAGTAGGCATGAGATAGGGGCGTTTCCCTTTGCCACACCTTCCATCCTACTTCATAGACGGTCCCGAGGTCCCAAAGAAGAATACCGATGCGGTGCACGAGATATCCGACAATGACGATTGGGGGCTGCGGCATCTTGTCTTCCTTGGTTCTCTCCGGATGCACTTCAGCTTTCACGTATCAGCCGGACGATCCGGGACGGCCTGCCTTGGAAAGATATGTCGCTTCTTCTCCCGAGGTTTCCCGTTGTATCCATTTGGGGTCCCCACTTCGCCGGCGGCGTGCTATTCTTGGCCGGAACGTCTCGAACGATGGGACTCGGATAATCTCACGTCGAGCGCATCGCTCTTGCGAGTATGGATCTGCCCGGAACTCCAACGCGGTTTGGGCATACACTACGGCAGAGCTTCAACCGGCCCGATGTGGCTTAATTTAATAAGGACAGAAAACCAATGTCGAAAGAGATTCGAAGAGACCGCCAACGTCAAAGCCAATTCACTGATGAACTCCTCTATTACTTCCTGAGAGTGCGAAAAGACAGAGTCCGCAAACTGGCAAAGCGGTTGGCGGATCAGCACCCTGATGAGACCCCGAAACAACTGGCGTTTCGCATCATAGGTGCAAAGACTCGGCTATCCTTCATCGGAGGAACCTTGACTCACTTGCCCATGCTGCTTCCCGGCATTGGACAAGCCTTCAAATTTCTCGGCTTCGTCGGTGCAACTTCAATGATGACCCGTATGCACCTGAGCCTTATTCTGGAAATCGCGGTGCTGTATGGAAAAGACATCGACGACAAGGCTCGCTTGCCGGAAATTGCCGCAGTAGTCGCTGCAGTAGGCTTGGCGGCTGCCGCTCCTTTTCTGGTGAGGGTTTTCGAGCTCAATCCCTTGTACGGATTGCCGGCCGCTGCAATCTCCGCGTCCACGGTAACCCGCATCGTGGGGGAATCTGCAATCAGACTCTACGAGGAGGAGGGCGAGTCCTTACCGGAAGCTCTCCATGCGTAAGGGGGCACCTGACTTGAGGCCGGATTGGACCCATTTCGGAAAGACTACCTGCACCGTAGGGCCACCTCCTGGAAACTGTGTCAAAATTTATGGCGACGGGGTAAAAAAGGGCGAGATTGGCAGATCGCTTGAAAACCTGGGAGATAAGTTTCCTATTCGCATTAAGGAACCGCCACAAGGCGTTGTGATCCGATGTTGTCATGCCGGTAAGCCGGATCAAGCCCATATGCTCTCGACAAGCCTTGTCCAGCTTGCGGGTCGTCCGAATTCCGTTGAAATACCCGTAGAGCCGAGCCTTGAGCATGAGGTCTGCCGCGTACCCCGCCCGCCCAACCTCAGTCGAGGGAACACAAAATCCCATAGCTTCTAAATCCATATCATCTACAATGTCGCGAATGAAACACGCTGGATGCTCAGGTCCAACCCAATCCTCAACACATGGAGAAAACATCAACACCCGATCATAATCGGCTCGAATCTCGTGACCCATTATTCCCTCGAGACAAAGTGATTAATTCCGTATCCCATATTTCGTACTAAGCCGCCCAAGTCAAAAAGGATTTTGAGACGGTTTCTTCCAGCCTGCCTGATACAAGATTGGAAAACCGCAGGCTGGAAAGCCTTCGCCAAAGAGGCATGCAAACCTCCCGGCGAGGCTGCATGCTTCCCTGCTTTCTTTCTCACATTGTTGTCACAGTCCCGTTTTCCTGGTAGCCTATTCCCATGTTCGGCATGTTTCGTAAACTCAGGCGCAGGAAACTCCTCAAGGAGCCGTTTCCCGAGAAGTGGTTGACCATTCTGCATGACATGGTCCCATTCTATCGCGGCCTTTCCGGAGAGGTTAAACAGCGGTTCCTCCAGATGCTCAGGATCTTCGCGGAGGAAAAGACCTTTACCGGCATTAGCGGCATGGAGATAACCGATGAGGTTCGGGTGGTGGTGTCGGCGTGCGCGATCCGGCTCGTACTGAACCTTGACGTGTCATATTATGACAGGCTTTCGGAAATCCTGGTCTATCCGTATGTCTATGCACATCCTGACGAGGAAGATGCGATTCTTGGAGAGGCAGACGATTGGGGCACCGTGGTGCTTTCATGGCCCGCGGTCCTGGAGGGGCTTGCCGATCCCAGAGATGGGCATGAAACCGCGATTCATGAATTCGCTCATGTCCTCGACCGTGCAGCAGACGGAGTATTTGACGGTACGCCCAAGCTCAAGGCCATGGCGGACTACAAGCCATGGGCCCGGGTGATGAGTCTTCATTTCCTGCAGCTCAGAGAGGGAAAACGGACCGAGGCGTCGGTGCTGCGAATGTACGGGGCTACCAATGAGGCCGAGTTCTTCGCGGTGGCCACCGAGGCATTCTTCGAAAAGCCGGTCCAGATGAAAAGAAAATTGCCCGACCTGTACGCCGAACTCCAAGAATTCTACGGAGGAGATCCTGCCGAGGATTCCGACCGTTCGCTGAAATAGGGTCACGAATTTCGGGCAGGCAGTATCCACTCAGTTACACGGAGGCGGTTAGAACCGCAACCAAATGGCGATTGGAGGCACGGGCGTCACGGAGGGCCTTGGGTTTCGCAAGTACCACCGTACTACGCCGGCGATTCGGACGTTGCTCCTGGTTCCCAGGCGCCGAGTGCAACCAAACTGGAATTCAGGAGCCAATTACCGAAGAAATCTTCGCGGCACGACAAGAAAATGAGGATTAGTAGTACAGGGAGGGGGCCTTCAGATGGATGTCGGTGCGACTCCCGCGCGGAACGCATGAAGACACCTCAAATCATCGGGATGAGGAATGACCAATGAAAAATCTTCAAGGCGTGGAAGAGACCCGAAGAGACATCGAGCGCAAGATCTATTCATTGGTCGGCAAGGAGATCCCGTCTCTATTTGACCAAAGGAAATGGAAGGGAAAAGCCGTGGAGTGGGTCATGAAGGACGAGGACGTCAAGGTCCAACTCTTCCGGTTCATTGATGCCCTTCCGTGCCTGCAATCCGATGCGGGCGTAGTCAATTTGCTCAACCAGTATTTTGCCGATGTTGATGACACCCCATTGATGATGAAACGAGGCCTCGGTTCACTCACCGGATCGGGCATACTTCCCGGCATTGCCGGCAGAATCATCAGAGGCCGCGTCGCGTCATTTGCCCGTCAATTCATTGCGGGCTCGGATCCTCAAGATGCGTTGAATACGCTTAGGCAGATGTGGAACCAAGGACTCGCTTTTACGGTTGATCTTCTCGGTGAAGCCGTGCTGACCAACAATGAGGCCCGAGCATACGCATCGCGATACATGACCCTTCTGGACTTCCTGTGTGCCGAGACGAAGAATTGGCCCCCGAATCCTATGCTCGACATGGATGATAAAGGCACAATCCCGCGATTGGACATCTCCCTGAAGGTATCCTCCTTTTATTCCCAACTCGATCCCATTGATTGGGAAGGCTCCGTGCGCAACACGGTATCCGGACTCACCGATATTCTTGAGAAGGCGGGGCGACTCGAGGCCTCATTGACGGTTGATATGGAGCACTACTACCTGAAAGATCTCACCATCGAGATCTTCACCGCATTGCTCGATGAACACAAGGACTTCCGATTCGGCGGCATAGCGCTTCAGGCCTACCTGAAGGACGCGAAGCACGACGTGCTGAGATTGTTGGAATGGGCCGAGAACAGACGCGGAAGGATCGCGGTTCGGCTGGTTAAGGGAGCATACTGGGACTATGAAACAATAGTGAACCGCCAACAGGGTTGGCCGGTGCCGGTATTTCTGAACAAGGAGGAGACGGACGCGAACTTTGAAGAACTGACAACGATTCTCCTGGAAAACACCGACACGATACGTCCGGCATTCGCGACCCACAATGTGCGGAGTATCAGCCGCGCAATTGCAATGGCTGAGTCTCTGAACCTTCCCAAGCAAGCCTTCGAGTTCCAGGTTATCTTTGGAATGGCCGAACCGGTACGCACTGCTTTGCAGAAAATGGGGTACCGGGTCCGTGTGTACACGCCCGTGGGGGAGCTCATTCCGGGCATGGCCTATCTCATTCGAAGATTGTTGGAGAATACGTCCAATGAGTCTTTTCTGAGGCAAACGTTTTACGAGGCTTCCGAAACCCGACCGCCGGATACGTCGAGCACTCATGCCGAGCCAAAGAGGCCCGATGCTGCGCATGTGTTTCGCAACGAGCCGACCACGGATTTCTCCAAGTCCGGGAACAGACAAAGAATGACGGTAGCTCTGGAGCGAATCAAGAAAGATTTCGGCAAACGGTATCCCCTGATCGTCGGAGGCTCGGAAATCCTGTCGGATTCGGACAGAGCATCAATCAATCCCACCAATCCCGATGAGGTAGTCGGCCGGGTATGCGAAGCCGATATCGAGCATGTGGACAGGGCCATCCAACAGGCCTGCCAAGCGTGCGAGGCCTGGAGGAAGACGCCTCCGGAGCAGAGAGCTCTTATTCTTCGACGTGCGGCGGATCGGATGAGGAAGCAGCGGTTCGACCTCATGGCCCTGGAGGTCTATGAGGTGGGCAAGTCCTGGAAAGACGCAGACGGTGATGTTGCCGAGGCAATAGACTTCCTCGAATACTATGCCGGGGAAATGGTAAGACTCGGCACACCCGGCATTCTTGGAGATTATCCGGGAGAACGAAATCAGTATCTCTATGAGCCGCGTGGCGTGGGCGCGGTCATCTCGCCATGGAATTTCCCTCTTGCCATACCGACGGGCATGGTATCGGCAGGTCTGGTAACCGGGAACAGTATCATCTTCAAACCCTCGGGCCTGTCCCCCATATGCGGTTGGAAACTCTACGAAATCTTCAGGCTTGCCGGTCTCCCGCCGGGAGTTCTGCACTTCGTTCCCGGTTCCGGGGCACGCATCGGCGACTACTTGACCGGTCACGAGGGAATCGACTTCGTAGCGTTCACCGGTTCCCGGGACGTGGGTCTGCGAATCGTGGAACTGGCCGGCAAGACTTCACGGGGCCAAAGAAGCATCAGGAAAGTCATTGCAGAACTTGGCGGCAAGAACGCGATCATAGTGGATGAAACGGCCGATCTTGACGAGGCGGTGAAGGGAATCTTGGAATCGGCTCTCGGATTCCAGGGTCAAAAATGTTCGGCCTGTTCCCGGGTGATTTTAGTGGGCGAAGTGTATGACGGATTCTGCCGACGTTTGAAAGAGGCAATGGAAAGCATCACCATCGGACCGGCCGAGGATCCGGGCAGCTTCATGGGGCCCGTGGCGGACAAGGAAGCATTGAACAAGATCCGCGGGTACATCGAAATCGCTCGAGCCGAAGGAAAAGCGATCCTTGTCAGGGAGGTCCGAGGGGACGGCTTCTATGTAGGACCGGTCATCGTCACCGACGTGAACCCTCACGCGGTTGTTGCTCAAGAAGAGATATTCGGACCGGTGGTCGCGGTTATGAAGGCCGGCGACATGGACGAGGCGTTGAGCATAGCCAATTGTACCGCTCAGGCACTTACCGGCGGCATCTACTCTAGAAGCCCCGCGAATATCCGAAAAGCCGAGCAGGATTTCATGGTGGGTAATCTGTACATCAACAGAAAGATCACCGGAGCGCTGGTGGGGAGACAGCCCTTCGGCGGATTCGGGATGTCCGGTGTGGGCTCAAAGGCCGGTGGGCCGGATTACTTGCTCCAGTTCATGAACGCGAGAAGCACATGTGAGAACACACTGCGAAGAGGATTCGCACCGGAGGCGTAGTGGATAGCATGGGAATTGTTATCCGGAGGAAGGAACGAAGCAATCCCGATGCTTCTCGGAGAAACAGCCGCGCTGAGATTGCTTCGCTTCGCTCGCAATGACATGCTGAGCCTGGCCTTATTGGCAGGAGGCCCCGTGTATGTCATTGCGAGAAGCGTAGCGGCCAAGCAATCTCGACGACTCTCACATACCCACTCAAGTAACGGAGGCACGCTTTCAACAGAACCAAATAGATGGGGAACCATTTGCACGCCGAGACGTGCAAGAACGGACTCCTTTGGTGCGCTTCACCACGTGATGATACGTGGGATCGAACGCAGACGGATCTTCAGGGACAATCAGGATGGGGGCTATTGCTTTTCTTCACTATAATTCGCCTCTTTCCGAAAGCGCATGGCCGATCTGCTGATTTCGGGCACTGTTCGGTCCGCCAAGAGCGATCTCTGCCATTGTGTGTAATCAAAAGGCTCCCGGATTATGAGAGAAATGAACCTCTCTGCTTCGATCGCTCCGAGCGCTTCAAGAAGCACTTGGAATCCTTTTATCTTTATTTCGGTATCCGTAATCATTCGCCTTTGTCCCTTATGAAGGTGACAGGGTCGGTCACCCTGATACCGGGTAGGCCCGCAGCCTTCTTGATGAGTTGATCGTCCGTTGTCACGAAATAGTCGCACTGCATCGCAACAGCGCACGCAACGTGAAGAGCATCTTTACTCTTCAATCCAATTTGGACCAGTTGCCCGGCCCTTTCGATGATATCCCTTGTTTCATCGGTATCGACCGTGGCATGAGTCCTCCATTGGCGGACCACCATTTTTCTTTGCTCGAAAGGATTCAGCTCATTCTCAAAGTCGAGGATGTAGGACCAAGCAAGCTCGACGGTTTTCATCAGGATCATTTCCTGAATTCCTAATTTCGCCTCGGCTTCGAGCCGAATGCGAAGCTTTTCTTGGTTATCAAACGGACGATTGTAACAGCAATTGTCGAGATATATTCTCATGCTCCCCTTGCCTCTCGACCTGGACGGAAATCCTTCTCCTTGTCAAGGCATCTTGTTTGCCTTCCCAAAAGGTTTGTGACAAGGACCCCGGAAAGCTGCAACTCCCGGTGGGAGGGGACGGCTTACTACCCAGGAGATACGATCATACTCCGATAATACCCTAACCGGGCACACCACGGCAAGCAGACTTCAAGCAACATCGTTCGGTCTCCACGGTGCATTCGTAGATTCGGCAGTCGGTTCCCGGTTCGTACCGATGAGGCCGTTCAAGACAAGAATCACACCAAAACATCGAGATCGATCAGCGCACAATGCAAATGTTGGCGAATAACCGGTTGCTTTCTCTAGCTTTCCGGTCTATACTTTCATTTTTTCAGTCTTTACGCTGCAAAACGGCTCGGCGGTCGGATGAGGCCCGCCGGCACTACAATATTCTCCCAAGTCGCATCATAGATGCCGACATACATTCTATCGGTCTTGATATTGGCCGTTAATTCGCGCTTGTGCACGTGCTGGAAATGCTTGAGACCGATTGTGAAGCGCGGAGGAAGAAAGAGCGCATTTTGAAAAGCACATCTCGAAATAATGTATCGCAAGTGGTATTCCAACCCACCCATGTCCGCTGCGATGCGGATAAGGGACAAACCGTACTCGAACTGGCCGCGATGAATGGAATCGTCATAAGGTCGGAATGCGGGGGCAGAGGTGTTTGCGGAAAGTGCAAAGTACGTGTGACTCCTGCCGGAGGTGTCTCACCACTCAGCGATCAGGAAAGACGTGTCCTCGGGGATGAGGCGGTAGCCGAGGGATGGCGACTGGCCTGTAAGGCGGAATTGACCGGGCCGGTCACGTTGGAAATACCGGCCGAGTCCTTTGACGCGTCCGGGCCCTCCGGAAAAACCAAAGTGGAGGGTTCGGAACATCTCGAACCTGCAGTGCGGCGCTCCGTACTCGAATCCATTTACAGACCGAACGCACAGAGGCGAGCGGCGAGCGACCTACTGAGCCTCGTTGAGGAAAGCATCGGAGTCGAAACCGGCCGTTTGTCCGGACGATCCGATCCCGGCCCGGCAGCGCTGAAACAAATTTCTCACACGCTTGAGTTCAACGGACCATTGACCGTTTCTCATCACTATCGGATGGGAATCGTGGCTCTCCGACCGGGAGAGAATTCCCGCAGCCTCGGAGTTGCCGTGGACATCGGAACCACCACCGTTGCCGCGCATTTATGCGATCTGGAAACCGGTAACGTACTGACTTCGGCCGCTTCTTCCAATCCACAGCGTAGTCTCGGCGAAGACGTAATTGCCCGCATCTCCTATTGCCAAAGCCATGACCAAGGTACTGAGATTCTGCATGATTTGATCGTCAAAGAGGTGAGCACTCTCGTAGATCACTGTTTGAAGCGCGTATCCGCAAGCCCCGACGATGTTGACGACATGACGGTAGTGGGAAACACGACCATGGTTCAGATTTTCCTGGGGATCAACCCCAAGGCCTTAGGCCGTTACCCGTACCTTCCCGTCAAATGCTCGGCTACGGATGCCCGTGCCGAGGAAATCGGCCTCACCTTGCTGAAGGACGCTACGGTCCACGTTCTTCCGGTAGTCTCGGGATTCATCGGCGGCGATACGCTCGGGGCCGTCTTGTCTCAGCGTCCCCATGCCGGTGACGAGATCAGCCTTATTGTCGACCTCGGGACCAATGGAGAGCTGGTTCTGGGGAACAAAGACTTTCTCCTGGCGACGAGCTGCGCAACCGGGCCCGCGTTCGAGGGAGGCCACCTTTCTTGCGGAATGCGGGCTACTGCGGGAGCCATTCACAAAGTGAGGATCGATCCCCGCACCAAAGCCGTCTCGTATCGGCTGATTGGCTCGGAAGACTCGGCACCACCGATAGGCTTGTGCGGTTCGGGTGTCATTGACTCCGTAGCCGAGATGCTGAAGGCGGGGTTATTGCTGCCCCACGGTCGGCTTCAGGAGGGTGCGCCGGGGATACTATGCGACGAACGTGGAGTCGGCAGGGAATTTGTGCTCGTCCCTCGGGAGAAAACCGGGACAGGCTATCCCGTACAGATTACTCTGGCCGACGTAAGGCATTTACAGTTGGCCAAGGCCGCCGTTTCCACGGGCATACGGTTCCTTCTGCGGGAGGCGGGTGTCTCGCAGATTGACAGAATGGTATTGACCGGCACCTTTGGGGCCAATTTCGCCCGAGAGAGCGCGGAATACATCGGTATGCTCCCGCCGGATGTCGTAGTCAAGAGAGCGGAAATAGTGGAAAACGCCGCGGGACACGGCGCGGTTCTCAGTCTGCTCGATGTCGGTGTCCGCGAGGAGGCTGAACGATTGTCACACACGATTCGGGTTATCGACCTTGCCGAGCAAAACGACTTCAACGAGGAGTTCGTTTCGGCCACCCGGCTGGGTGCGTGGGAGGAATAGAGCCGGCTAAGTATAAGGTTGCGTAAATACGGTTCCGTATTGTCGCCGAGGTCACGTCTCGAGGCATTTGGCAATGTGTCGCATGGTTTGGCGGCACACACCTACGTAGATTTCAGAGGAGAGGAAGTAGTCGGGATTCTCCCCGAAAAATGTCTCGGTATAGAGCTTCGCAGCCCGGTCGACGTCACCTTCGCGCCTAAAACACTCCTCCAGTTTTGCACGGTCCGATTTCGCTGCTGCGACCGACCGGGCCATGTACCCTACGGCTTCTTCGCCATACACGTACCCGAAATGGTCCGCACAGACGTATTGAACATCCAGCTGAGCCAGCCTTTCCAAGCTTGCTTGATACTGAGTGAAATTCGAATTGCCGGCACTCACGATCATGTCGTTGAACGGAATGCCCCCGCCGTCAGACGGGAAAAGCGCTTTGATCCCATCCGCATAGGCCGTTACGGAACATGATGAGTGTCCCGGAGTGGAAAGGATCTGCATGTCTCGGTCGCCGAGGCTGATGCGTTGGCCTTCACGAACCGGTTTACCGGTGAGTCCCAAGGGCCAATCGAGATCGTGACTCGTCAGTATGTCGAGAGTGCCCATTTGTTCGGATACGATGCGGCTGAATTGATTGATTGTTTCAACAGCCTTTGCGCTTGCCAGAATCTGCCATGCCCGCTCGGACCCGTACACGGTCATCTGCGGGTACAATCTCTTCAGAAAGGGAATGATCCCTACATGATCGAAGTGAGCATGGAGGATCAAGAGTCCTTTGAGTTTGTCTTCATCCAGTTGAAATTCTTTGATT
This sequence comes from Desulfomonilaceae bacterium, assembly GCA_963675835.2. GTDB lineage: Bacteria > Desulfobacterota > Desulfomonilia > Desulfomonilales > Desulfomonilaceae > JAVHLK01. Next base: position 595,424 of record CAXXIU010000021.1, on the reverse strand, counting down.
TGCTGCACGACGTCGGGGGCGATGTAACTCATTCCGCCGCTTATTATGAAGGCCGAGTCGTTCCCTTCCAACCAATATACGCCGGTTTCCTTACGCCCGAGGTAATACAATCCGTCGCATATCCTACCTGTTTTTTGAGATCTCATAATACTCCGCATACTACCAGCAAGGTACGGCCGGTTCAACACAATTCGAGGCACGGGGGCAGGGTGAATTGTTCAAGAGTCTCTTTGCAACCTGAACAGCGACACCCGTTCGGTCTTCCGCCGATTGCGCGTAATTGTCCGTTGCTGCGATCTAACTCCGGCAGTCGGTTGTTAGGACGATAGCCGGGACCTGGAGGAATCGGTATTCTTGATCCATCCCCCCTGTCTTGGGGGAATGTCGGTTGCCCACGGCCGACTTCCGACCTCACCCGCGAAATACCCACCTTCTGCCGAACGCTTCAAGATACCTCCGGCGGCAATCGTTGTGAGGAAAACCTGGCGCATCCGAATACTATAGTTAATAGTAAATCCAAGTTCGGTATTAAGAGAAGGGAGCGAAGAAGCATGAGATTCAAGCAAGGCACCGTTATTCTTTTGGTACTCGGCATCATGGTGGTAACGCTTCAGTCGGCGGTTGCCGACTCCGACAAGAAACGAGGAGCCGAAACCGCTGCGCTCTCCTGGCTGAAGCTCGTAGACGACGGCGAATACGCCACGAGTTGGAATGACGCAGCGGCGTATTTCAAGAACGCAATTTCCAAGAAGGAATGGGAACAGTCATTGACCGCGGTCAGAAAGCCGCTGGGAAAGGCGTTGTCAAGAGAACTCATGAGTGCAACCTATGCCGCACGTTTGCCCGGGGCGCCGGACGGCGAGTATGTGGTGATTCAGTTCAAGACTTCATTTCAGAACAAGAATGCGGCCGTGGAAACCATCACCCCAATGTTGGATAAGGACGGGAAATGGAGAGTGTCCGGGTATTATATCAAGTAGCCGTACACCGCGACGTATCGCTGTTTTGTTTGCAGTTTTATCTAATGGTGGACGCGCAAAAACCTCAGGCGGCGATTTTGAAGTCTGCCATGCCCGTGCAAGCGTAAATGCTATGTTTGTTTAAAATAATCAGCGCGTTGTTGGGAAATCACTTTTTGCGAGTCCATCAAGACCAAATCTAGCGGTCTCGTTCTGCTGCTCTGTCTATCTGCAACGGTCATCAGTCCTCACGTCTATTATTTCGACTTCGACTCCCCTTGATTCCAGGGTGTCCACGAGCCGGTTCTGCTCGTTGTGCATCGCCCCTAAGAATAATATCCCCACTTCGCCATGTTGCAGATCTTTGTCGATTCTCTCGGCGATGAACTGGTCTCGCATCGCGATGAGGTCCTTTATTCTTTTCCAAGTCTCGACAGGGACCGGTCGGTCACCACCAACTTCCTTAGCCATTCTTGCCATCTTCCTCCGAAGGCTCTGAAACTCCATGAGTAACTGGTGTTGATCGCAAGGCATCCATTTCATGCCTGGATTTGCACGCCCTAGCCAAGCAAAGAAAGGCCACATCGGGCCTGCATTGAACCTTTCAAAGAATCGGCATTTCTTAGGAGTCATCCAAACTCCATCTTTGTGGAAGTCTGGCATTCCGCCGTCAGAATCAACGTACAAACGGTCAAACCGAGCTGAAAGATCAGATATCTCCTTTCGGATGTCTGCCCAGCACTTTACGACGCTAGGGTCTCTTGCAGCGTTGTGTCCCCAATCCCCGTGCTCCATTTGGAAGAAGTAGAGTCGCCGTTTCTGCTTGCCGGGGCTGGTATCTGTGGCTCCAGCCAAATCCGTTTTGTCTTCCGTTTTCCTCAGGTGGCAGCATTTCTTATACTTCAGACCACTTCCGCAAGGACAAGGTGTGTTCCTTCCTATCCTCTTTCGATTTCTCATTCTTCAGCTCCCATATCGCTTGCACCACTCAACCATCGCCTTAAGGATAAGAACTGGCCGAAACGTCCGAATGTTCGTCACACGATATCGATCTCCAAAGGTACCACAGGCATCTCTATGGCCGCTTCCATCTGTTCCTTCACAATTCTTCTTGCCTGTTCGGTCTCTTCATCAGGAGCTTCCACGTACACGGCATCGTGGATGGTCATGACCACGCGGCTTCGCACGCCCTGGTCTCTGAAATTGGCCCACAGCCTCATCACAGCCATTCTCAGTAGGTCGGCCTCTTCTTGCTGGAGTAGCGTCGCTTTAGCTCGTCGGCGCTCCCTCAGCCCGAATTCTTCATCGAAGCGCCTAGTTCGACCCAACGAGGATCGCACAAGCCGGTCACCTGATGGCTTGTCCTTCAGCTCTTCCACGAACTCATTCAGCCACGTCTTCGCTACGGAGTATTTGGCCCAGAAAGCGTCGATATATCTTTGCGCAGTCCTACGGTCGGTCTGCATCTCCCGGCTCAGGCCGTCAGCGGTCATCTGGAAGAGGATGCCGAAGTTGACCGCTTTCGCCTTATCCCGCTTCTCTTTGTCCGTCGTGCCCTGAATCCCGCACATCTCGACGGTGAGCCAATGTACATCCAGGCCTTGCTGGAAAGCGGCGACCAATTCAGGATCTTTGGTCATATTGGCCAATATCCGCATCTGCACCTGTTTGTAGTCTGCCTTTATCATCACCCAGCCCGGCCACGGCCGCATTAGCGGTCTGCACCTGAGCTTGTTGACGTTCTGTACAGCCGGATTTGATGCCGTAATGCGGGAGGTCTTGGTCATGAAGTTCCATCTCGGGTGAATCCGAGACTGCCCGGCGGCCGCCTTCAGAAAGCTCAGATCTGTGTGCAGGTCACGCCATTCGAGTATCCGAGCCGCCCTCCAATTCCACTTGGCCATGAGCTTCAACACCTCGTGTGACACCTCCTGTTCGGAATGAACAGCGCGCCCGGGGAAGAGCGCTCTATGCTCCTTCAGAAGCAGGAACACCTGAGAAGCATCCCACAAATTTACGTCCTTGCCACCGGTGATGTCGTCGCCCAACTTACTCATCTGTGTGAGTGTATCTCTGTACGCCTGCCCAGCCGCTTCTTCATCCACGGGAATGCCGTAACGACTCATCTCGTTCAGAATCAGGGCAATCTTCAACTCCCCGTAGAAGTACAACCAGTGCTGATCAGCGTCCATCTGATCCAGAAGTACCGAGGCGAGTTCCCATGTCAGGTAGGCGTCCTCCGCCAAGATCTGGTACACAGACTCGGGATAGTCCGTCTCGTAAATCTCTCCCGAACGATTCGGATAGTTGATACCGGGGTACCGGCGGGCCAAGTAGCTCAGGGAGTAATGGTGCTCTGGACGACCCGAATCGAGCAAGAACGCCATTATCTCAGTGTCAGCGATCAAGTGGGTGTGCGTGTCCAGGGATCCGATTTCGAGTTCTTCCCAAATCCGCTTTATGCCGTGGCTCAATAGTCGGAACCACTGAGGGTCGTACAGAAACTTCTTCAGATCTGAGAATTCATGTACATCTACGTGTACGCAGGCGGAGCCGGTGAGTTCACAGTGCAAACCTACCAGTACTTCCTGATCGGCTATCAACGGAGGTGTCAAAGCTACCGGGTGCTCCAACTGATTGAATATACTCAGGCGCTTGATCTGTTCTGTACCGGTGTAGACTTCCATGTTCCTAATCCGGGTCTGTACTCCTGTGATCTGTAGCTTTTGAACCTGGGATTCCTTTGCTTATGGACTCGGTTTACCTACATTGAGACAGGAACTTATACGGTTATCAATCTACTTCTTTCTCTATATATATATATATATATATATATATATATATAGAGAGAGAGAGAGGTAGGACCCAAGGAGGAGGCGCCGGGGTCATACCCATACATTATAAGGTTGGTACCGATGTCCACAACGAATGGATATTCCAACACAAAGCAGGGTCACGTGTAAAATTGGGGTTTGAGGGTGTACCCGACCGTCCAGATGTCCCACTTTATCTTGATGAGGCCTAGCTTTTCCAGCTCTCTGCGGTAGTTTCCGACTGTCATTCGAGTTACGCTCATGGCTCTGGCTATCTCGGCATCGGTGAGCCTCATTGCGAACTCATTCCTCCTCGCCCGCTCTTCCTGCTCGACCAGCAGCCAGAGGTAGAGCCTGATTGAGGCACCATTGATTTTCTGCAAGACCTTGTTGTCGATAATCTGGGGCCATAGGAACGCGAAATAGTTCGAGAATACTCGTCCGTGCTGCAGTTCCACCACGTGAGAGGATCGGACCAGTTTCACGGCTTCGTCTACCAGTCTCAGGATGTCTTGGTGATGCATTCCTGAGAAGCGCTCTATCAGATCGTGAACTGCCCACTTCGGGACAGCATATCGCTTGATGAGAGGCTTCTGCTCCACGTCCTTGAACTCGAATTTCCCTATGTGGACCTCAAACGCTTCAGCCACGATCTTCTTGGCTTTCGCCACCGAGCGAAATCCGTGGAAGATCTGGATGAGACTGAAGATGTCTGCAGGACTCTTCCTTTTTGGATTCTGGCGATTGAGTTTGCACTGGGTGCGCAGGCATTCCCGGGAGCGGCAGGTGAATCCCACTTCTCCATCGTCGGTCATGAGCATCCTAACGGCCCCGGCGTACCACTCTTCAGGATCGCTTTTCTTCTTGCGCCTCCCTTTCTTTGTCTCAGACACCTTCATAGGCTTCTGGTATTTCGGGACCAGACAGTCAAAGGTGAGGGCGGGGCTCTGGAGGATTCCATGCTCGGCGTAGTGATGCCTCAGGAAGTTCCTCGTGGCTGTGAAGAAACGCCAGTGCTTCAAGATCTGAGGATCGATGGTCCCCGTATCACTGGGCTCGGGCAGGGGGCGATCCCAGCCTTCTCCCTTTGGTGTGGGTTGCTCATCAGGCACGAACACGTTGTAGGTTGCGCCGTACTGCTTCCACGCCTCTACGAGTTTGTCTCTGTCCATCTTCATTGTCCCTGCTGGCAGCGTTAGGTATCCAAGTCTACCATGGAGACATCCAGGGCGAAACGGCATTGTCATAGGCCTGAGATTCGCGCGAGAAGACGTCTCGGCTCAATTCTGAGCGACTTTCTTGGGACAGGAACAGTCGAGATAACCATTTCGGTAACCGTTCACAGCGATGAGAACAACCTATTGGAATCTCCATGGGTGACTATTATGGGAAATCTTTCATGGGAATCGTCCGGTCATCTTTTCTCATCGATGAGGTTGGCAAAATTCTGGGCGCCTGGTATAAGATCAAACTGGAAAGTACGGGTGCGGAGGCTAAGAAGGCTTTGCGCAAGTGAGATTGACTGCCCCACAGCCAAGCTTTTTCAGAACTGCACGGCTTCATTGGCGATAGGAGGACTGCATGAACCTGCCTGAATACATTACGACCGAGGAAGTGCAAAGGGAGTGCCGTGAACTCGGCATTCGGGACTGGACATCTTTGACAGAGGCCCGCGTCCCCCTTAAGGAAGCTAGAATCATACAGGCCGCTGTCGGAGGGGAAGCGACCCAAATCACTGCGGATGAGTTCTGCGGTGGCCTTGAAGTCGAACTGGAGCACGGGCTGCAGTTCCCGGATGCTAACGTAACGAACAACCACCCCTTGCTCACCGGAAAGATCGTGCTGGCGCATCTCAAAGAAACCCTTGACTACTACTTGAGGCTCGAAGTGGCCGAACTTGAGGGCGACATGCTGACGGCCCTCGCCAAAGGTGATGTGGGCAAGCTCGCGGAGAAGTACAAGAAATTGATCCACGCACGGTCGGCCCTGTGTTCTCATGAAGCCGGCAATCTGTAGTTCACCGGAGTTTTTCAAGAATCGAACTCCTCCACGTCAGGGTCCCACACGGTCGGCGCGGGCTGCTGCTGGGGCACAAATCCACCGAATTCGGCTCCGTAAGCGTGCCAAGCCTTCACCAAGTTGTTTCGTTGCTCGTCACGATCTAAAGCATCGTTCATCTGAAAGCTCCCGGGCACTGTTGCTACGAGAGTCTATCACGCCGTCGTCTTCCACGAAACGGGATTGTGCTCCTCCTGAGATCCGCGCGAGAAGGCCCCTCATCTCAATTCTGAGCGACTTTCTGGAGACGGCAATAGTCCAGCATCCCGCTTCGCGGACTATCATAAATAATAACTGCTATTTAGCATATCTGCTTGATTTCACGTGCTGTTCACGCCAAGGACTCCCCGTGGGCGTAAAGACTCCGCTCACGTCACGAACAAGGAAATAAACGAGAAGGCACCTGAGACGCGATCTGACGGATCTTTCCCGGGAAACAACTTAATAAGATACCGCCAACTAGTCTGAATAGTTGACGTTAATCCCCGCAGTTCGGAATCGAGTGTCTGCTAACAAACGGCTTGGGAACGATGCGTGATCGACGGAATCCCCAGGGCTTTGCAGACGGCAATCTGATTCTCATCGAGGTTTGGGAGGCGAAGGAATTCGGTGCCGTTGACATTGTATCGGTCGAAGGTCAGACGCCCCATGGTCCGCAGGGCTGTGTCCAGTAGGCATCTGTCTTGGCCGGCCGCCGGGCCGGAGGGAAGGTTTTCTTTGAGGAGGCGGGTCGCCTCGTTGACGATCTTCAGAGCGAGCATGCAGATCAACGCGTGTCCTTGCGTCCGAGCGGCCTTCTGAAGAAAGATGGGGCGGATCTCCAAGAAGCCGTTCTTGAGGGTTCTGAAATTTCGTTCCACCTTCTGGAGTGACCGGTACCGCTCGTCTACGGTCTTGGCATCCATCATCTCTGCCGACACATCGGTTTCCATCACGTAACAGCCGTCCAGAAGCGCAGACTCGGCCATTTTGTCCGCATCGACGTTCACCGTGAGCCGACGCGCCTGAAGTTCTATGGTGCAAAAAGAACCCAGTTTATGGCGTTTGACCCACGCGGTAAACTTTCTCTTGCCTGCCTCGGGCTTGGCTCGATCAGAGTTATCCACGAAGGCGTTCCTTTCGTCCACCAGGCGCCTCAGCTTGGCAAGCTTATCTTCTCGTCGCCTTTGTTCCTTACGACGGACCAATTCGTTCCGCCGTAAAACCAGCCGAAGCCCTCCTGTTTGAACCTCGCTAACCGTTTCTTCAAACAGCCCCAGTTGAATGATGCCTTTTCGTATCAGCTTTCGCACCTGTGGGTTTGTCAGCGCTGTGATGTACTTCAAACCAGACTCGGAAAGTGCGGCTTTGCCTTTGCTCTTTATCATGCCCCGGTCGCCCACGAACACGACATCCGTAACGCCGAAACGCTTCTTCAACGTCTCAATCTGGGTTGAGACCGTCGAGGGATCTGCGGTATTACCTTCGAAGACTCGTATGGAGAGAGGCTCACCCTCGGCATCGGTCAGGAGCCCCACCACGATTTGCTTCTTGCCTTTTATATTGTCATGAGGGTATCCAAAGGCTCCCAGTTCATTGCAGTCCCCTTCCAGGTAACAACTCGTCACATCGTAGAGCACCAGTACATTGGGGGCACCTTTCTTCCTCGCATGTGCCTTGAACAGTTTTTTCTCTATCTTGTCCTGGCGTTTGGCCACCCAATCAAGAGTGCTGTAGAGTTCCTTCTCGTCAAAAGCGTCCAGACCGAGTATTTCGGCTACACAGTGATCCTTTGCCCAACGCACCGCAGACAGACGAGATCGCTGGTCTGAAACCCTGGCCAGAACAAGGAACAGAGCAAGTTTTCCAAACCGCGTACGCCCCAGGGCCTTGGTTATTTCGAGCCGATCCGCCATCTGCGCCAGTACAAAGAGCGTACCGAATGTACGACCGGTAGTGGGGCCCAAATCGCCAACGATACCGTCGAACTCACCCCTAAGACATCTCTTGAGGGCTTCAACGCGCTCGGGTGCCCATTTGCTCAGGTTGGCAATGGTACGCATCTTGATCTTGCCGTCTTCTCGATAGCCTTCGCGAAGTAAGACGGCCGGGCGAGAATTGCGATTGGGGACGGTATGCACAAACATGCGAGCCTAATATCACATCTCGCATGCTCTGTCAAGCACAAAAGCTTCCATTACATGCTAACAAATGGCAGTCATTTTGGGCACTTGCTTTCGTGTTTACGCAGACTTACGCTAATATTCTCAGAAAAGATCCGCCAGTCTTTGCAAAATTCTTCGATGCAAGTATCCGTGTCGGATAACTGCAATTTCTTTTCTCTCTCGGTGGTCAGAAATCCTAAGCGATTCATCGTTGCAAAACACGTCATCTCCAAAGGAGCAGCACACCCACCATAACCTTCTTCATCCGGCTGGATGGTTAACAGATTGTCTATATCCTTGACCACGTATCCTTCAAAAACATGGCTAAATTGCCCCTGGACAACCTTATGTTTCTCGTCGAAGCTCATTTTACTCATTAGTCGCCCCCGTTGCGGATTTTTTTCTATATTATCAAAATGATCTACGACAGGTCAAAGTCTTTGCTAGCTGGGAGAAGTGCTGCGACAATCTCTACTCCCTGGGCTCCTGAAAATCTGGGCCGGAGGAACTCGGCTTAATTCAGCCGAAAGAACGATCATAACCCTGCCGGATGCAAATCGGATGCAACTGAAAAGAAGCAACTATTAACCGCACATTCCGCACAATTGGGTGTTTGCTTGTAGAGAATTAATGGGAGGTCGCAGAATTTACTGGTACGGTTAATAATAGCACGCTAGGAGGATGGTAATTTTCATGAGGGGTACCATATGTTGTTCATATCCGGAGAGACGTCCTATTGTGATGTGAGGTATTTACCGATAGTCAGTGCTTACGCGCGGAAGTTGGGGGTGGTGGAGGCGGTTGATCGGGCCTGCCCCAGGAGCCGGGGCATCAGTGCGGGGCGAGTGGCGCTGGCTCTTATTCTGGACACGCTTTCGGGACGCACTCCGTTGTATCTACTGCCGAAGACTTTCGAGGACCTTGATACCGAGTTGTTGCTTGGGGAACGGATCGAGGCCTCCGAACTGAACGACGATGCAGTGGGGCGAGTGCTTGATATGATCGCAGATGCCGGAAGCGGCTCAATACTGACGACCGTGGCCCTCAAGGCAGGGCGGATCTTTTGCCTGGACGGTTCTCGCGTACACCATGACACCACGAGTCATAGCGTCTATGGCGACTATGATCTATACAATGAAGCGAACCAAACTCATCCTTTTGAAATCAAAAAGGGGTTCAGCAAGGCTCGTCGTCCGGACTTGAAGCAGTTTGTTCAGTCTTTGGTCTGCATCGACAGCGGTATCCCTGTGTTGAGTAAGCTCAAAGACGGCAACGCGTCGGACAAGAAGATCAACGGCGAAGTGTTGGACCTAATAGGGGAGTACATGAGGAAGTTTGGCCCGAAGAGCTTCGTGTATGTGGCCGATTCAGCACTGATAACGAAGTCGAACCTGACCTTGATGTCGGATGGGGAAACACGATGCCCTTTTGTCTCCAGACTTCCTCTGACCTACAACGAATGCAAACAGGCCGTCCACAGAGCCGTTGTACAGGGAAGGTGGACGGATTTCGGAATCATCTCTCCCCAGTTTTCCTCGCGCAAGCGCAAAGCGGCGCATTATCACGGGTTCGAGACGGGTGTCTTGCTTTACGACCACTCTTACAGGGTGTTGGTAGTTCATTCGGACGTGTATGACGAACGTCGCATGAAGAAGCTCGAGAGGATGCTCCAGGATGACTGCACGGCTATGACCGACACCAAGACCCAATTGGAGAAGATTGAGTTCGCATGCCGGCCTGATGCCGAGGCTGCGCTGTCCAGGATTGACAAAGGGCGTTTCCACGAGATGGTCGGGGAGATCCGGGAAGTACCCAAGTACGGCCCGGGACGCACCAAACACTACGGCCCACGCAAACCCAAGAGGTTCGTCTACCGACTCAACCTGGATATCAAGCCCAAAGTAGATCAGATCGCCGCAGCGGAAGAAGAAGCCGGGTGCTTTGTTCTGATCACGAACGTACCCCAAGAAGGACCTGAAGGGATTGAGTCCAAGGATCTGCTCACAATCTACAAGGCTCAGGATGCGGTGGAACGGAACTTCGGCTTCCTCAAGGATCCATCGATCGTGAACAGTCTGTTCCTCAAGAAGCCACAACGCATAGAAGCTCTGGGACTCATCTTAGTGCTTGCTCTCATGATTTGGCGTCTTATGGAGCGGACAATGCGAGCGGCGCTGGATAGGACTCAATCCACTATACCCGGCTGGGACAGGAAACCGACCTCGCGCCCCACATCACTCATGATGACAACCGAGTTTCACTCGATCACCGTGGTCCGAACCGGCTCAGACCGCTTCCTCGGTAAACCGCTGAACCCAACACAGCGACAATACGTGGCGTGCCTCGGCCTGCCCGAGGACGTCTTCACAAACCCATACACGACTCTGAGACCGGCCATACCCAAAGGGCTCAGATCGTGGGAAACCACCGGATAGACGCCGATGTCTCCAAGAGAATATTGCCAACCGGCCTCTGCAACAAGGTATTCGACCTTCAGGTGCTTGTGTGAACCGAAAAACGTATGAAGCGCACCGTCTGACGTATGCGCGAAATCCATGATATGGCAAAGCAATGACTCGGCAGTCTCTCAATCTCATGCTCTGCATTAACCAAATAGGTAAATATCACCTTCGGAAAAGACCTCCAAAAAAATCGTCAGACCAAATGCCTGCGTTGCGCGGAATGAGCGATTAACTAATTGATATATAAAGAGTTATCGGTACGTCAATCGGGTTCGATTCCCGCCGCCTCGACCAATAAGCTGTTGATATTATTAGTCCAGACCCCCCGGAATCTTGTGTGCAATCAGTCTGCACACCCGAAATCACTTACACTCACTATTCCATGAACCGTTTGAGGTCTGAGGTCCCCCGGCTTCGTACACTTGGCCGATGATTCATTGCCGTTGCATCGCGCGACGCTTTTTCGGCCTGTTGAAATGACTTGCTACAGTCCATTCTTTGGTGAATATTCGAAAGCTCCCGTATGGGCTATCAGTTTCCATTCCCCATTCGCCATCTTGGTATAAATCTTACCCACGCGTCCTTTCCAGTGAGAATGTTCTCTTGTTTGTTTGTGCTGCCATAACGTATCAATATCTACTACGGCCAATGCACCGTCTTCCTCCCAACTGCGCTTGACGTAATCCGGCGTCTTCTGCCGCATCAGGCCGGTGTTGAGGTCAGTCCCGTCGCCGTTGTCCCTATAAGCCGGCTGATTGCCTATATACCGGCCGTCCTGCCCGAAGAACGGCTTTCCCCGCTTTGGGCACCTAATGGCTCCCAGGTTGCCGTAACAGCAAACAATGCCCGTGTCCACTACCGTGTAGGGCAGCCGGTCTGCAGCCGAGGCTTGGGACGTTCCGGTTGCGAGACCAAAGACCAGAACGACGGCACTACCGTTGTGAACCGAAGATCGACACCGGACCTGGCATTATCCTCCTCCGTAGGGATTCATCCGGGAGAAATTCAGCATATCATATCTTGTTACATTCATTCTGCTTTTGTTTGGTTTGCAGGGGTTCTCCACATACCGTGATAGGAAACCGCAGAAGAGACGGTGACCGTCCCGACCGACCTTTATGGTAAGATAGATGCGTTCTCACACGGAAGAAGGATGTTTCGGGCTGCGTGGTCAACCGCATATCACACACGCGATATGGATCGAACTCGGCAGGCTTTTGGAAGAAGAGATCGCAACCCCTCTCCCGGGCGAGAGAGTCCCGACACTTGTGACATTGCGAGGAACGAAGTGACGCAGCAATCTCAATGCCCCCTTGTGCAGATTCATATCCCACGCGCCGAGGTTGCTTCGCCGTGCTCGCTATGACATGTCCCAAGAAGATACTCCCTCCATGTAGATGAAGGATGGATGCAGTGTTCCCTTCCTATATGGTTCTTCTTGGTGCCTTAGTGTCTTTGTGGTTCATTCTCTTCTTCTTCGCGGTGGACTGTTTCTTAACCACAGCGAGGGGGAATAGCAGTGGAGGGCTATGATAATGAACGATTCGTTTAAGCTGACATATGCAACCATGTTTGATCCGCCGGAGGAGCTTCACTTGAGGTTCGAGGAGGCGCTGGCCGGTGTCCGGAGCACCTTGGGCAAGGAGTACGGAATGATCATCAATGGTCGGGAGCGCCTCTCCGATGAGAAAATCGTGGAGGTCTCACCCATTGACACGGACCTGGTCCTGGGTCGATTCCAGCAAGGGAACGAAAATGACGCCGTTGACGCCATAGCGGCGGCCCGCGAGGCTGTTCCCATGTGGAAGGCCGTACCCTGGAAGGAAAGGGTTCGTCTTTTGCGCAAGGCGGCCCAACTGATAGGGGAACGCCTCTTTCACATCAGTGCGGCCATGGTCCTTTCTGTGGGCAAGAACCGCATGGAAGCGGTGGGAGAGGTTCAGGAAACCGCGGACCTGATATCCTACTGCTGTGACGAGATGGAGAGGAACAACGGGTTTGTGCTGGAGATGAACCCGGATCCCATTCCCAATCGGCGCTCGTCCAACTTGTCGGTGCTGAGGCCGCACGGCGTGTGGCTCGTGATCAGCCCGTTCAACTATCCAACCGCCTTGTCCGGGGGGCCCATGGGGGCTGCGCTTGCGGCGGGCAATACCGTGGTGCTGAAACCCTCCTCAGATACGCCGTGGACCGCGCGGCTCCTCGCTGAATGTTTCAGAGACGCGGGCATACCTGACGGGGTGTTCAATTTCATAACCGGCCCGGGCGAGTCTGTTGGACAGACTCTCATATCGAGCCGGGACGTTGACGGGGTCACCTTTACCGGATCTTATGACGTTGGGATGAAGATCTTCAGGGAGCGTGCCCAACTCGATTATGTCAGGCCCGTTATCCTCGAGATGGGTGGTAAGAACCCCGCCATAGTCTCCCGCAATGCCGACTTGGAGACAGCGGCCATGGGCATCGTGAGGTCCGCGTTCGGTCTCCAAGGCCAGAAGTGCTCTGCGTGTTCCAGGGCATACATCGAAGAGCCCGTGTACGATGAGATGGTGAAACGTATCCTGGAGCTTGTGGAAAAGATGGTGGTGGGCGATCCCACCGCCGGAGACACGTACATGGGGCCGGTAATTAATCGAGCGGCGTTCGAGCGTTATCCCAACCGGATACGGGAGTTGTCCTCAGCCGGTGAGATCCTGTGCGGCGGCCGGGTTCTTGAAGGGCCGGAATACTCCAAGGGCTATTTTTGCGCTCCCACGGTGGTTGCCAAGGTTCCTTTGGATCACCGCCTCTGGAAGGAAGAAATGTTTCTCCCTATTCTCATGGTTGCCGAGGTTCCCGACCTGGATACTGCCCTGCAAGAAGCCAATTCCACGGAGTACGGGCTTACCTCCGGCCTGTACGGGAGTGAAGAAGAGGCCCTCTGGTTCTTTGAGAGAACCCGTTCGGGCGTCGCCTATGCAAACAGGTCAACAGGCGCCACCACCGGCGCATGGCCCGGTTATCAACCCTTTGGGGGCTGGAAAGGATCGGGTGCGACCGGAAAGAACGCCGGCGGGCCCTACTATCTGGGCCAGTACATGAGAGAACAGGTGTTGAGCCGCTTTTCCTGATTTCAGTCCCAATATCGAACATGGTTCCGGATCCGAACGGCCGGTCCCGACGGGTCCGGGCCAAAGAGAATAAGTGGTAGCATTCACGCATTCCGCATCCAGGGGACACCTTACTTAACTGCCTAAGAGGTTCCTGGAGCCCAACCGAGTTTGCGTCGCTTCACCCGCCCCCTCAGCCTTGCGAGGAAGTCATCGTCACTCAGGAGGCTTCAGGTGGGCTTGCCACAATGGTTGCCGCCCCGCATCAAATCGTCCGAACCTTCAACACGAGACGAGCCGGCCTCCTGATCAGAGGTGAAGAGCCCCCGGTCCACGGCACGGATTAAGTATGTTGTCGCCGCTGATAAATGTTAGCCGGCGAAACCTAGTATGATCCTCGTTACTCTCTCAAATCGGCATCTCAGGTATACCTACTTGCATCAGGGGTCTCTTCAACATAGGGCCCCCTGGAGGACCGGAAGCGGACTTCCCGGAGAACATTTCATTTCCCCGTGAGCTTGCCGCAGGGCATTCCTTTCGGGATCCTGAAAACTGGCCGGCCGGTCTTTGACACTTCGGTGCTGATCACGCTCTCTACGTAGCATTGCCCTGTGGCGAAATCGCCCGCCGGATGGCTGTTCCACTGAAGTGGGTCACCGTTATCGGCATCAACGATGTCCCGTTTCACCGTAGCCGGAAGATCCTTTCCACCCGTTACATACATCCTATACACATAGTGTGCTCCGGGCTCAGGTTGCGTGCCCTTGAGCGCCGAGCCCTCGATCACCCATCTGCCCTCGTGCTTGCTCAATCGGACCAATACGCCGCATCCTTTGTCGCATCCCCTCCACCCATAGTACGGGCCGACAATGTACTTCAGGCCCTTGGCCTTCACGAAAGCAGGTACGGCATCTTCATCGAATAGAAGGATGAGATCCTCGGCTTCGTTTCTTAAGCGTTCCAGGGCAAAGTAGGCCTTGCCGACCGTCGCCGCGCACCGTCTATCACATTCCAGTGCCTGGGCCGATTCTTGGCGGGTGGCGTCACTCGCTTGTGCCGGCGGTGAAGCGATGAGCAGCAGAAAAGCAATCAAGAAGGCGATCCTTTTCACGTTGGTCTCCTTTGGCATATTGAAATGCGAACAAGGCGTCAGATCCGTGTTTTCCTCAAGGTTGAACCGCATGATTACGGCTCGCCTCGATGGACACGACCCGCTCCTTGGCCGTCTCGGCAGCATAAGACAAGCAGGCCCGAACGTCATCTCGGCTGAGAATGGGGTACACGGCCAAAACGTCCTCAATGGAATTATCGTTTGCTAAGAGATCAAGAATGCGCCACACCATGACCCGCGTGCCTTTCACACATGGCCGGCCATGGCAAATGTTGGGATCAACGGTAACTCTCTAGAAGGGAAGACATATGGTACCTCCGGCATCACGTAACAGTTTCTAAGGTTCAAGCCGGCCGACAGTTCCCGCTTGACCGAAGGGTGCCCCCCGGACAGCTTATGAGGTCGCTTTGGGTCACATTCGGCACCAACGGTTTTATAGCACATGACGAGAATGTGTGGAACGATCGCGGAACATGCCGACGTCCTCAAAGGCCCAACTAATTTGGGGAAGGTGATCAATTTGTAAATGGTCCATGCCCGCATGAAGGAAAATGGGCTTGGACCAATCTTCACCACACAATTGTACGGAGGAAGGAATGGAGATAGTCGGGTCGAAGCCGGGCACTGCTAAGTCGAGCCTGTCGCTGAAAGGTAAGAAAAAATCGCTGGCTTAGTTTCCTGGGTGCGTCCCCCTATTCCACGCAAATGTTTGTCTCAGTCTTGATCGAAGCTTCGCTGGTCAGCCCTATTCATGTGCCCCCGTGAGCCCTGAGAATCTCCTCTATTTCTTTGTATGGATTCTCTTCTGACTTGATAAATCCTCGGCGTATCGAATCTGCTTGCACCTCGAGCTGAAACAGGGCTTCCGAAAGCGGCGTCCAGTCGTAAGCGGATCCTGCATTGACGTCCGCGCCGGCTCCGAGCAGGGTCTTCACCACTTCCGGGCTCCCACCCTTTGCCGCACAATGAAGCGGTGTCAACCCGCTGTAAGATAGATTGACCCGGGCCCCGGCAGCCAGAAGAGCCTTTACTGTTCCCGGATTTCGATGCCAAGCTGCGAAAAAGAGTGGAGGCCAATCATTAGAAGCCCTCTGATTGGGGTCCGCTCCTGCGGCGAGAAGGAACTCGATTAGTGTGGGCGTGCCATGACGGGCCGCCCAACTCAACAATCCGCCTCGTCCGAGTTCCCACACGACTAAAGGAATTCCGAATGCAAGACAAAACAACACAATGGCTGCGACTCTTCGAGTGTAGATCGCCATGGCACCAACTCCTTGCACCGCTTCCTAAGCGGTCAACCACTGTTCCATGCCCTGATTTGGTGGGACAAACCGTTGTGAAGAGTAATTGACTGACCCTTTCTCTTCCCACTTGTTATTGGTGAGCCAGGTCTCTCATCAGTCTAACCCACGTTTGGACCTTCTGCGGTAAGACTGCCTCATACTTGTTGACGAATTCGAGAAGGTCTTGCTTCTCGACACATCTGACATTTTCAGGACAGTCCCCGGTATAAGCTCCATCCGACGTGAATAGATAGACCTTCTCCGTGGATCTCGCGTACTCGGCCAACGATAGATCGACGTACCCGGTCTTGACCTGCACGAGAGCCGGATCGCCCGTTCCGCGGTCCATCAGAACATATTCGTGATCCATCGTATCGTTTTTGCACGTGCTTGGTACGATCATATACCCTTCCTTGACCTGAAGATAGCATCCGACGAGATCCTCGCAATCATCCGGAGACAAGAAGGAGAAGAGATCCGGATTCCCTATGTCCCCGATCGTATAAACCTCGGTACCCGCGAGTATGTTGTAGGTAAATTGGCTGAAGATCTGAATGTTCTTGTCATGAACCTCCTGGAGTGTCCGGCTGGGAATGAAACTCCGAATGATTTTACCGGGAACCTTATCCAAGGTCCCGACCTCTTGCCAATCACAGTCCCGGACATTCAGGATGTCGGCATTTCTGAATTCCGGCGTGTGCTCGAATCGCCAATCGCTCTTGATCCGTCCCAAGAAATACGTTCCTTTGTTGTTCCGCGTCCAGCAAAGGTCGTTTTCCCGCATTCTCTCTTTCATGGCATTAACAGCAGGCCCCCAGCCTTTGTCTCCTTTGTTGTAATAATCCTCCGTCCCCAATTTGACATAGGTCTCCCAATCCAAGTTGTTGGGACCTTGCCATTCCACCGGCCAACCTACTCCCACTATGTTCCTTTCCAAGCAAAATTCTTGGCATTTCTCTCCGCCGGTTTTAAGATTGATTCTCCAGACTTTAGGCATCACAAAACCTCCTTGATCAAACGTGCCTTGTAGGACCATATGCCCCGTGAGTGGTATCCGTCAAGAACCGCCCCGGCGATCCAGGCCCATGGCGGAAATGCATGTAATTCGTCTGCCGCCGAATGAAACGGAGCACTTAGCTGAGCCAACGCCACATTGGAATTCGGGGAATTCGGGGGACACAACACTGATTTTGTCGATGGGCGACCGCTGTCTGATAGCTTGGTATTACGGGCCAATAGAATGCGTTGTTTCTGCGGGTGAGTGGAGTGCGTCGGTTTTCTGTCATTCAGCCGAGAGAAGATCTGATTTGTCCTGACACACGAAACGGTCGACCTGACGCAAATGATTGATAGATTCGCAAACGAGTACGGTCCACCCATGGCTTTGTGGTATGGTGCTTGGGGGTTCCGGTAGGAAAACCTGTCCCTGGATCGTCATGATTGTGCCAACGAGTAATACCCGCTTATTTCCTTAAAGACCGCTCGTACTCTGAAATGAACCGCTGATGGGATGGCCTTCAGATATCGCCCCGCGTCATCCCTTGAATCGCTTGAAGTCAATGAGCAAAGGGCCATCATAGAGCACAAGGCAGGCATGCAGCGGATGTTCATCAGCATCACGCTGGGAAAGCCCGGGGCCGCTGAGGATGCTTACCAACCGGCGGTTTGGATCTTCCCGGTTCCCGGCGGCCCGGATCGGGCCGACGTGGAGGTCACGGACTTTGTCCCCGAACTGGAGGGCAGGGACTTGAGGCGTGCCTTTAAGCGAGCAATGAACAAAGTGTTCCTGATACCAATGGCATCTCAACCTCATCTCTTTCCGTTCCTCGCATACCCCTTCGGGCCCATGAGATCCATGGCGGGAGTGCTCGTCGGAACACCGGGGGGAGTCACCACGCACAAGACGGCGGACAGGTGGGGAGTTCATGCGGCGTTGATCACCGCGGATTCCGTGGAAAGGCTCGGCGAATACCTGCAGCAAAAGAACGTGAAGGCGACACGAGACGTGCTGAGCCCATTCGTCCCGTATCTTTCGGACAAATATGCCCTGGTGGCGGCATGGATAAGCTCGTACGACGATCTCATTAAGAAGTTCCCTCATTACAATGAGATGCAAGGAGACCGGCGGCCATCTCTCTATGTTGAGTTTCCTACCCACAAGCCTTTCTATCCCATGCGACCTACCAGCGGATACGGGAAAACGCCCGTCAGAGTCTCTCTATACTTCGTAGGCTTACTGAAACCTGACACGGCTACCTGGACGGCCTCCGAGAAGAAAGCCATGCATCCCGACGTGGACTACCATATCGGCACAAAGCAAAGCCTCGAACGCCGTTATCGTGCCTTTCTCGCAGCGCGGAAGAAGGATGCCGCGGCAACCGACGTCAAGACGACCGATGGGCAGCGCAAGGCGGTCGACAGTTTCCTTGCGGCTGTTCCGGACGGGAAGGTGCCCTTAACGAGGGTCGTGATTCGGGCACCCGCAGAGAACTTCACCCAGGACCTCTTTTTTTCGCCGAACTCTCAAGCGTACATTATGCACGCGATTGCCACTTCGCGATGGGTCTTCGTATCGCTGGGAATACTACTCTTGGCGGTGCTTTCGTATGTAAGCGGAGGAATCGGCGGTGCGTTACTCTTCGGGGAATGGAAGCGCTGGGCCCGCATCGGCCTCTGGAATTGCCTCACCATAGCGGCTCTCGTTGCCGGGGCATGGCTTGCCGGCAGAGACCCCGATCCTGGAGGCGACAAAGCCACTACTTCGCGACGAAGGGAAGCTGGGGCGTTTGGTGCCTTTGTGTTGGCTCCCTTGCTTATCCTACTCTCGAACTTCTTCTCTTATCGCTATCCAATACAGTGCAGCCAGATTCTTTCTACGCCCGTTTTTATGTTGCTCGTCGTGGAACTGGCCTTGGCGGCATGGATCGTGTCGCGACCAGGGTTGTTCAGGGCGGATGGACGACAAATCAACGGTCGAGTCAGATGGGTGCTCGCACCCCGCGGAATTAGGGAATCGTTTATTCGCGTCACGCTGATGTGCACTAGTGCAGTTGTACTAATTGTCGCTTTGCGAGTGCTTCTTCTCATGGCCGAAATTCCCGGTGGTTTTCTTTTTGCTCATGTTTCGATCCCAGTCTGGGTGCTCATCCTTTTGCCCATTGTGACCGCTGTGGCACTGTTCGTCGTATCATGGCTTCTCGGCAAAAACGTATCAACAGAGCCCGCTGGAAATAGAATCGATCCGGAAGGCACGATTGAGACCTCGACGGACCGAAAATCAGTGGCATTGATTCTCGGGGCCCTGGCTTCCATAGTCGCGATGGTCTTGGCCGTGTCTATTGTCGACTCCCACGGTATGTCGTACCACGAAGCAGTACTGCGGATTACATGCTTCGGTTCGATCACAGGCCTATTGCTCGCGGCGTGCTGGATTGTCGGGCAAGGAGCGTCGGCTCCGAGCTCAACGAATGTTCGGGTTTCGCTATTGTCTGTGGCGATTCCAGGATTGTTGGTGTTGGTTCCGGTGAGTGGAATCCTGGCGTACAATGTGGCGATTCTAGGGTCGGTGCCGGATCCGGTGAGTAGTATCCTAACGCACGTGGGAGCGATTCTATTCGGTGGCGGTTTAGTGTGGCTCCGCCCGGGAGACGTGAGCATTTCAGGTGGGAATCTGATTCCGGTGATCGTCCTCTGGGGAATGGTTGCGGTCGTTACGTTTCTCAAGAGAAAGCACATTGGCCGTTTCCTCGACGGCATGCCGTACAGCGACGCACTTTCATACCTCTTTGTAATCCTGGGCGTATTCTCCTACTTTGGTGTGTTGCAGCAATTCTTCTCTGCATTGGTGAGATCGGCAAGACTGGGAGACAGCCTTGTCGTCTTCGCGCTGCTGTCCGGTACGTGGCTCGTCAAGAGAGAACTGAAAGGCAAGCTGACCAAAGCACTGCGTTTCGGCGTTGCATTCTCGGTGTTCTTCGCGTTACTGAATCTTGCGGCCTTCGTCGGCATAAAGGCCTTACTTGCTTTCACCGGGATCTTGGAGTCCGTCAACCCTACAGAATTCGATATGAGCTGGATGTGAAGCCATTTCATGACAGATCGTCGCTTCAGGATTTGAGATCCGGACCAGTTATTATCGTTGCCTCCTGATTTGGGTCATGGTTGCCGAAGAATCGTCAGGTCGTGGATTTGACTCTCATTCCCGGCTCCATACCTACCGCGGCTTTCCGCTCAGTGGCGAAGAAATCGAATACGGATTTGAGACCCCCGCGGACGCAGGCTAACGATCGAAACCGAGTGCGTTGGATAATCCAGGCTGAGGATAGATTTTCATTCGAGCGTGAACTGCCGCTCTTCATCTGTTTGGGGGACGAGGAATCTTCACATGAGTCCCCGGACCGCTGATTCCGTGTTATCAAGAAGCTCTCGAGAGAACCTCGGTTGCCCACTGGTTTAGACTCATTCCGTGGGCTTCGGCCATCATGGCTGCCCGGGCATGAACCTCAGGCGGCACTCGCAGCATCAGCCTGCCTGAATACGGCTTTTGCGGAGCCCGTCCGGACTTTTCGCACGTGGCTAGATAGTCGTCTACGGCCTCCTCAAAGGCAGCGCGCAATTCCTTGACGGATTCCGCGTGAAAACCGATGATATCCTTGATTCCCGCAATGTGGCCGACAAAACAACCATCCTCATCGCTGTACTCAATCCCGGCTGCATATCCTTTGTAAGTCATTGTGCTCATGGCTTCACTCCAGCGGTCTCCAAGAATGTTCGTGCGTCACGAATTTGGTATGGCTTAGCTTCCTTTGCAGGGTGGGGTCTATGGAATGTTGCGATTACGCCATTCAGGAGGAATCGCACTCGCGACCCCTCACCCTCGATGATTTGCGCGCCGAGTGCTCGAAACAGGGACTCTATGCGACGCCATTCCAGAGTCGCGGGAGCCGGTTGTGAGAAAATGGCTTCGAGCGTCCTGCGTTGCGCTTTGTTCATGAAGTAACGATAACACCCGGTTCGTGACTGTGCAATCATATTATGATAGCATCGGCTCGTTTGACATGCAATGAACTCAGCTCATCGCTCCGAAACGAGGCTACCAGAGCAAAGCCATTTCAGAGAATTCGAGAATGGCAGGTGATACCCGTCGAAAAACGGCACCCGCCATCCAGGCCCAAGGCGGGAATATACGTAATTTGTCTGCCGCCGAATGAAGCGGAGCACTTAGCTGAGACAGTACCGCATCAACGAGGCCGACTCCCCCAAAGGCAGGCAAGTTCCGGGGACACCATACTTAACTTCCTAATAAGTTCGGGGAGCCCTTCCGACCAAGTTTCCGTCGTCTCACCCATCTCCCCACGGCCTACTCCAGTCTTGCGAGGAAGCCGTCGTCGCCCAAGGGGCTATCGGTTGGTTCGTGCCGATGGTTGCCACCTTATGTGGCTTTGCAAGAAAGTCCCGAACCGATAATACGAGCTATTTCGGCAACATGCCTAGAACGGCAGATGCCCTAGTCCGTGGCACGAATTAAGTATGGTGTCCCCGGAAGTCACGGAAGTCCGGAAAAATAGAGCGGCGGGTTATCGAGATGTTGCGCTATTGTCAAGGAATTCAATCCGCAAACCTGAGCTGGATCCCCTCGGCCGCCAGTTCTTCTTTGGCCGTCTTGCTCAGCCGTTTGATCCGGTATTCTTCCTTGTAAGCTTCTGATTTGGTGAGTGTGTCTGTCGACCAGACGATCTGAACGGGCCGCCTTGACCTTGTGTACCGGCACCCGATGCCGTCATTGTGCTCCTGAACTCGCCTGTCCGGGTCTTTCGTGATGCCGCAATAGAGACTTCCGTCCGAACAGCGGAGCAGATAGACATACCAAGGACTCATCGGTAACCACCTGAAAAGATGTCAAGAACGCTCTCCAATAACACGGTGGCCGTCATATCAGATGTTCGGGCGCCCTGGGAATCGTCATCACTCCGTGAGGTCATGGCTTGTCCATCCTATTCTCGAGAAGATATCCCAAACGTTGGAACACTCGCCGGCTTCAGGCCGGCAGATTTGATAAAGTGCGGAGCCGGTAAGGTGGGAACCTTTCTAGCTTACTTGTTGGAAAGGGAAAAACCTTTCCCTCAAGGAGTCCGATCCTGGGAGACCACATTTTTCAGATATGAATTCCTCATAATGTGCAACCGGCCAACCACCACAGGTTCCGAATCACGGCAATCTACCGTCCGGGGTCAGATAGAGAGAGTCACGTTCTACAACGAGGAGACCGATGTTGCAATCGCTCGTTTGAGGGCATCCGGTCACAGGGATCTCATCACGCCGGTCGGGACGATGATGGCCCCGACGCCGGGACAGGTTGTGCGGGCCGTAGGCGAATGGACGAATCACCCGAAGTTTGGTGAACAGTTCAAGATAACCCGTTACACGACACTTGTTCCCGCGACCGTCTCAGCAATTGAGAAGTATCTCGGGGTCCGGGCTCATCAAGGGAATCGGGCCCGTCATGGCCCAACGAACGGCTCTCCTGAGAGGGGCAATGCCGGTGACTTAGGCAGCTATCACCTTCTTGACCTTTGCTAATGTCCATTTGTTATTGCTCCTTTTGGTGACTCTCGGTTGAGAGGGTCTGGGCGTCTTGGGACGGTAGTATATGACTCGACGAATTTCTTCGAGTATTTCCTGGAAGACGGTGACAGCTCTTACGGGATCCTCGGCGGCCAGGATTGCTGCGTCTGCGGCAAGTGTCATAATGGAATTCTTGAACTGCGGCTCCCGCGGGTCACCGGCGAGTATCTGGGAGAGTACCATAAGGGTTCTGGAGATGACCGACATGATAGGCCACTGTTGGGGTCCGACTCTCATGGGGGTGGCTCCGTGATTAAGCATGCAGCGTGAAACGGAGAAATCAAGAAACAAGACCCATAGAGTTCATAGAGTTGCGCGATGGCCGGCCTCCGGGCGTGCAGTTCACACACCCACGATTTTCGCTCCTCAGGCTCCATTCTTGAGACAAGACATTGATTTTCTGGCATTGTATGATACAAGATTAGGCCCATAAGCAAAGGCCGGTTAGGCCTTGACCGAACGGGATGTTCCGTTCCACCCGCCACGAGGAAACCCAGTGCAACCGAAGCTTCTTGATCGTGCCCATGAGATCTTGGGATGGCCCAGGCGCGAGGACCTCTTTAATCCATCGGGTGCAGCGAAGAGCGTCATGGCCAAAGCGGCTGACCGAAAGATCGGGAACTCGGTCAGGCGTTTCGAAGAAGCCGCAGGTGCACGGGTGGGAATTCTTTCTGGGAATCCCGCAAGCGACACGACGGAATCTCCACTGGCGTTGGTGTGCGAGTTTCCCAGGCCTGTTTCTGAAAGGGTCTTTCGTGAAGCCCAGAGGCTCGCCTGGAATTTCTCGCTATCACCGATGCTGATCACCGTTGAACCCCACATCATCCGGAGCTTCACATGTTGTGAGCAGACGTCGGAGAAGGTGCATCCGGATCGTTATGTGGTGAAAACGATACTCGAGAAAGAACTGTCGCTCTCGGAAGAGGCTGCACGGGTGCTCCACTGGGTAAGCTTAATTTCCGGGGAATTCTTCAAGATCAATGAACATCGTTTCCAACGTGATCAGCGTGCCGACCATCTTCTCCTTTCAAACCTGGAGGACGTACGGAACAAACTGTTGTCAGAGGAGTACGATTTAGACCGAGATATCTGCCATGATCTCCTAGCTCGGGTAATCTTCATTCAATTTCTCATGGATCGAAAGGGCTTAGACGGAACCCCGGCACTGGATTCATCCAGACTGCAACAGATCACGGGTCACAAGAGCTTTGAACAAGTCTTGCGCCACAAAGAAGACGCCTATGGACTCTTTGGAGACCTGAATAAGCGATTCAACGGGGACTTATTTGCCGGAAACGGTCATTCAGATGAGGATGGCAGCCTCCTCAGGGAAAAAGCGCGGGTTGAGCAGAGGCATCTGAATCTTCTGGCCGACCTCGTGGAAGGCAAGTTACAGATGAAGTCAGGCCAGTTGTGCCTGTGGAGACAGTACGCTTTTGACGTGATTCCCCTCGAATTCATCAGCAGTATATATGAGGGGTTTGTCACAAAAGTGAGCAAGAAAGAAGGGGCCTACTATACGCCGCAGCACCTGGTGGATTTCGTTCTGGATGGGGTGCTGCCTTGGAGCGGGGACACCTGGGACCTAAAGGTAATGGACCCCGCATGCGGATCAGCGGTATTCCTTGTTAAGGCATTTCAGCGCCTAGTGTATCGCTGGAGGGCTGTTCACGACTGGCAACAGCCCTCACCCGATGTGCTGCGGAAGCTACTCGATCAGAATGTCTTTGGGGTCGACAGCAACGATCACGCCGTCAAGGTAGCATCTTTCAGTCTGTATCTGGCCATGTGCGACCATATTGAACCTGCGGATCTCTGGAATGAGACTTCTTTCCCTAAGCTGCGAGGGCAGCGAATAGTGTGCTCTGATTTCTTTTCAGAAGACACACCCGGGTTTCGGACTGTTGAAGATGCCGGCACCTACGATTTGATCGTGGGCAATCCACCCTGGGGAGCAAGATCGCTGAGTGAGCCGGCCAAAGAATGGGCAAGAAGCCGAGACTGGGTAGTATCCAACAAAAACTTTGGACCGCTGTTTATTCCGAAATGCGCGGCATTAACAAGGCACGAAGGCATCGTGTCAATGCTTCAACCTACAAAAGCCCTACTTTTCAATCGAAGCGGCACTGCTCAAGTCTTCCGGAGGAAACTTTTTCGACAGTTTGAAGTGGAAGAGGTTACAAATTTGGCGGCCGTTCGATTTGAGCACTTCAAGGGTTCGGACTCCCCAACATGTATCATCACCCTACGGCCCAAGACTCCATCCGGTGAACCTTTTACTTACATATGCCCGAAGCCGGCAAAGGCTGCCCACGACAAGAACCTTATCATCATTGACCCCCAAGACGTGAATACCGTGTTTCCCCATGAAGCTGCAGAACAAGGCCATGTTTGGACTGCGCTTATGTGGGGTGGACGAAGAGACCTGCTTTTCATTAAGAAGTATTTTGATACCAAGAAATACGCAAGGCTTAAGAACTGCAAACGTATGTCATATCGTCTTGGGATTAGAGGCGGCAAAGATAACGTTGAGCATCCGGATATCGTGGGTATGCGAATTCTCACAGCCGACGACGACATTAAGGAGTCTTTTCTGCAAATTGAGTCAGAGAATCTCCGGATCAGAACGGATCCATTCGTTCACCGGAAAACTGACCTCATGGCATTCCGTATTCCCCAATTGGTTATCAGATGCAGTTGGCTTGTTGAGGAAGAGCGTTTTCGCGCTTTCCTGATAATACCGGAAGAATCAGGCAAGGGAGTCCTGACCACAAACGCTTTCATCAGTATCAATGCTCCAAATGACGAAGTTAAAACGTTAGAATCCGCATGTGTTACATTTAACAGCATATTTTCGGTATATTATTTGCTGCTCACAAGTGGCCGTTTCGCTGGCGAACGTCCGAACATTCTTGTTGATGAAGTTATGAACATCCCCATAATTCCAGATGCGGAAGGTTTGTTCCATGAATTGGACACGTTCAATGACATAGATGATCGAGTCTGCAAAGGATTTGAGTTCTCAGAGGTTGAATGGTCTTTGATTCAAGACATGACGAAATATACCATTCCGTATTTCAAGAGTGACAAATCATATCCAGCTGATCCAACTAGACGTCAGAAGACAGGTGATTCTGAGCTAGAGCTTTACGCGGAGTATTTTGCAAGAGTCCTAAAAGCCGGGTTTGGTGCGGACAAACAAATAACATGCGTAGCGTATACCGAAAACAACCACCAAACCAAGCTACCAGTCAGACTAATGGCCATTTACCTGGATTCGCCGTTTGAAATCGGATACGAAACGGAAGACGTCGATAACGAGCAGCTATATGCCCTTCTAGCTAAACTGCATAGTAATCTCATGGATCTGAGATCCTCGAATTCGGGTGGGTTTTTCTTCCAACGGATTGCTCGGTTATATGATGTCACAGAAATGGAGGGCAGAAGAGTTCCCACGGTCTACATCATAAAGCCCGACCAAGTTCGTTACTGGACAAGGTCCATGGCACTTAGAGACGCTGACGAGGTAGCAGCGGACATTCTGAGCTGGGGGACGAACGATTCGGGTACGGGGCGGGATAAGGAGATCACTGTTGAGCCAACGGCGCACCCTTTTTGAACGAATTTCTTCCAAGACCCCGGAACTGACCGCACTGGGTAAGGTGTGGACCGCTGCGGCAGTATCCAAGCTCCTATGTTGTGTGTGGAACGGATACGACGAGCTATTAAACGGCCATCTAAAATCAGTGGGAGGGGCCTCGCCTGATGACAGGAGCCTTGAACGGTCACTCAATGCTCTCCTAGATCCCTTGGTTCAGAACAAGATCCCACCAGCAAGCCCCTTCTATTTTCAGCATGAGCCCCCGGAAACGGAAACTATGTACTCAGATGCTGCACAGCCTCCAACGCCGGATTTCGGCTTCCGTTTGCGCGAAGACCCTCAAAGTATGTGGCCGATCGAGGCAAAGGTGCTGAATTCGGACGGTGATTTGGCCGAGTACGTCGGCGAAATCAAGTCAAACTTCCTCATCTGCCGATACGGTCCCTTCTCACCGGGAGGAGCAATGCTCGGCTATCTGCTCACGGGCAAGCCGTCCAAGGCATTCAAGAATATTGAGAGAAAGCTCGGTTGCACCCTCATTCATCACGCCGATTTCCCCAATCGTGACCACAAGACTTCGGATCATCAGCGAATCGTCCCAAACGGGAAGCCCTATCCAAAGGATTTCCGATGCCATCATTTGATACTGGGCGTAGGCGAGAGCCACATAGCAAACCCCTGTAAGCCGCGTTGAATCACTCAAAATCCGCTGATGTCTTTGGGCAAAGGTAAGTTGAGCGATCTTCTCTACTCTCCGATCTCTTCATCGTCATTTTCGTCACCAAACAATGTGGAAAGTGATCTTGCGGTAGAGGTTAGAGATCTCATGGAGGGTACCCATGAACGGATCGTGTCCCCGACGGCCTCAACATCACCTGAAACGTCCCCTGATGGAGTAAAACCTCCGAGAGACTGCAGTTTTTCCTGAAACTCGGCCTGGGTGAGTACTCCGAAGGCATAAGCATCCCGCATCTTGGAGAACCTGGTCGCACGCTCCTCTATCTCGGCTCGTTTGCCCTCAAACTCAGCCTCGGTCAACAGACCCGCTTGATGAATTTGGTTTAGCTTATCCGAGGCCAAGCTCAATTGGGCCTCAATGGAAACCTCGCATCGTTTCTGAAGAAATGAATTTGGTTTAGCTTATCCGAGGCCAAGCTCAATTGGGCCTCAATGGAAACCTCGCATCGTTTCTGAAGAAATTCGGATTGATCAAGTATCCCGGCGTCGAAAGCTTCCTGCAACTTCTGCAACTTGCTTAGTAGCTCCGGGTCTTCTGCAATCCCGGTAACGGCTTCAGGTAAAGGCGCTTGTTGATTCGTATGCACCGCCTCGTCGATTTGCCCTTTGTTTTTGACCGAATCTACTTTGGCGGGGTGATCTCGGTTGGATCTTGCCTGCAAAGACTGTCCCGCACCGGCCAAAAAGGAACCGACCCGTAAACCGATACCGACTGCTGATTTTTTAATGTTTTCCTTTGTTATTCCAGATCGGTGCTCGGGAGGCTCCGCTTCGAGGGGTCGGTCCTCATGCGGAACCAGATGATTCAACAACGTAACTATTTCCGGATGCTTTTTTCGCTTGGCCTCGGAAAGTGCTGAACGGCCCTTGGTGTCGGTCAGAGTAGAATCGGCGCCTCTTGCCAGTAGGAGTTCAACCACCTTCCAGTGTCCATTGGCGGCGGCCTCTATAAGGGGTGTCCGTCCGGTCGTTGGGTCTGAGGCATCAACAGGAGTCCCTCGGTCCAACAAATCCGTCACGGCTTCCTCATTAGCATCTCCGGCCTCTAGAAGAAGATTCTCCCGGTCGGCCTGCTCTTGTTCTTCTCTCCGCCGAGCTTCCTCCCTTGACTGTTTGTTCTGAAATTTGGAAACGATGACTCCGCATTGGGGGCAAACATGGTATGCCTTGGATTGCGGGGCCCGACAGGAAGGACACCTCCATTGGAGAAGAGACTCGGCAGACTTAGGCTCTTGAGGTAGAGGAGGCTCCTCAGGAAAGGTATGCGGGGTTAGGCCGACGGTCCCGTCCAGATCAATGCCGCGAGAGTCAAGATTGACTAGACTAATGAGGTTTGCCTTAATGAGTTTGTTGAAGAGACTCTGCAAACCCTTTTGCGATATGCAGTACTTTCGCATCAGATCCGCATCGGACATCCCGGACCGTATTTCGTCGACAACCTGCTTGGCATTGAGTTTCGGTTTAGTCGCGAGCGAAGAAGGTGCGGGCTGCCGATATCAGCCCGGGTCAATTATACCGGCGACGACCATCTTCTTCATAAGGCTCTGAAGACCCTGAACCGAAAGCCGGTACTTCTCCATGAGATCGGGATCGGACATTCCGGCTCTTATGTCCTGAAGAACTGCCTTAGCGGAAACCGATGTCTTCTGATTCTGCGGCACGACGGAACCTCCCCGCGTTCAATCATAGTGTCGATTAGGAAGGGTGTTGCTTAAAGATAACAGAACCATAGCATTTGTGTCCAACGTTTTGTCGGGTGACTTCGGTTGCGGTAGAGTCAGTTTTTCCTTGGAGTTGTTGAAGAACGGGCAGTGGAAGTCCTCGCTATCCTGGAACTAGAGTCCTTCTCGCCCCCTTGGGTCCTATTGGTCGTCCGGTGAAAGGGAAACGGGTACCGAGGATCTATTTCCCTTTGAACGAGATGCCGGGTATTCGGAAAGCAAGCGGTGGACTCTCACATCATTGAGCCGGCCACTGTGTCACATTACCGAAATCGCATTGGTATGAACCGGCCCGCTCCTCCCCATCTCCTCCGAAAGACTGAGTGGTTACCTCGATATGATAAAGAGCATTGTAAATCGGATTGGGTCGTGCTAAGAAAACCAGAGATCTTGATCAGGTACGAGGTTCAAAACCACTCAGAACCTTGCCCCCCGCCGGCGTATTCCTGAACAAACAACAGAGGAGATTTAGATGCGCAAACTTGCCATGTGTCTGGTTCCGGTACTCTCGGTGTTATTGGCCTTTTCAACCGGCGTTTGGAGCCGTAGTCGTACGGCGACAATCAAGGTGGGACTCAATGCACCCATCACGGGCGACATTCCCAAGGTGGGGGAAGGCAGCAAATTCG
Organism: Desulfomonilaceae bacterium; assembly: GCA_963675835.2. Classification (GTDB taxonomy): domain Bacteria; phylum Desulfobacterota; class Desulfomonilia; order Desulfomonilales; family Desulfomonilaceae; genus JAVHLK01. The sequence continues at coordinate 566,192 of CAXXIU010000021.1, read as the reverse complement.
CCGCACAGATGTGGTTGGAAGACATCAAGAAGGCCGGCGGCCTGGAAGTGGGCGGGAAGAAATACCCGGTCGAACTGGTTATCGAAGACAATGAGTCCAAGGCCGAATCCGCGGTCAAAGCCAATACCAAGATGATCACCGAGGACGAGGTCATTGCCGTCGTGGGGCCGCAGGCTTCCAGCCAAGCCATACCGGCCGGAGATGTGGCCAATAACTACAAGACCCCCATGATCAGCCCATGGTCCACCAATCCCAACACCACAAAGGATCGCCCCTTTGTGTTTCGAGGCTGTTTTCTGGATCCGTTCCAAGGGCCGGTGGTGGCCAATTTTGTCAAAGACAAATTCGGCTTCAAGAAGGCCGCGGTCCTGTTCGACATAGCCAGCGATTACCCCAAGGGACTGGCGGAAGTGTTCAAAAAAGCTTGGGAAAAGTTGAACGGGCCCGGCTCGGTAGTTGCCTATGAAAGCTTCACTACCAAGGACACGGACTTCAGCTCGCAGCTGACCAAGATCATTAACTCCGGAGCTGAGTTCCTTTTCACTCCTCAATATTACAACGAAGTGGCCCTCATCGTAAAACAGGCCCATGAGCTTGGATGGAAGAAGCCCATCGTCGGCAGTGACAGCTGGGGCTCCGCGGAAACCGTGGCGCTTTGCGGGAAGGACTGTTACGGGCTCTTTTTTAGTACACATTATGCCGCGGCCGGGGCCAAAGGGGCCACCAAGGAATTCATTGACCGGTACAAAAAGAAATACGGCTATGTGCCCGACAGCGTGGCCGCACTGACCTGGGATTCCTTTCACCTGATCCAACAGGCCATCCAGGATGCCGGCAAAATCACCGGCAAACCCAAGAAAGACCGCAAGGCCGTCCGCGATGCCTTGGCCAAGATAAAGGACTTTGACGGAATTACCGGTAAGATGACCTTTACCGAAGACGGCGATCCCATCAAATGTGCGGTCATCGTTCGTATAAACGACAAGGGCGAATACGAATTCTACAAATCAGTCTGCCCATAGAGCGGTTAGAACCGCAACCAAATGGCGATTGCAGGCATCGGCGTCATGCACGAGCTTGGGTTTCGCAAGTACCATCGTACTACGCGGGGGATCCGGACGCTGCTCCAAGATCCCAGGCGGCGGGCGCTTCCAAAGCCAAATTCAGGAGCCGATTGCCGACGAAATCTTCGCGGCACTACAAGAAAATGAGGACTAATAGTATAGAGTCCACCTGCAGCCCGATACATGTGGACCGGGACTCAACTCATTCTTCGGGCTTTCCGCAGGCCTCTCCCGTCAAGGGAGAGGTCCGGCTCCGAACACTGGAAATGGCAGTCTCACCCAGTTAAAATCCGTGATCGAACTACTGGATGACCATACTTAAGGGTTGTAACGAAACGCACCTTGATATACGTTACTGCGCCGAAAAGGTAGTGCACGCGAGCGAAGGCCGACCAGCAGGCCACCCTACCGGACAATCTGAACGCCAATTCGTGTCAGGCCGAGAATTCTTCCAGAGGCCCCGCGCGGCTACCTCCGTCTTGTCCGCAACAGGAGCACAACCATGGACTTCTTCCTCCAGAATGTGGTCAACGCCCTGCAATGGGGCAGTTTCTATGCCCTCATCGCCTTGGGTTATTCCATGGTCTACAGTATCATGATGGTGTTCAACTTTGCCCACGGCGATGTTTTCATGACCGGAGCGTACATCGGTTTCGGCACGGCCACGCTTCTGCTGACCCTCGCGGCGGTTCTGGGCCTGGACGTGCCGGGATGGATGACCCTATCGGTTACCATTGTCATCTCCATGGTGTTGACCTCTTTCCTCGGAGTGTTGGTCGAGCGCATCGGATATCGTCCATTGCGCTATGCCCCCAGGGCATCAGCCGCCATCACCGGCTTGATGATCGGCATCATCCTGGAAACCGGCAATTTGGCTATTTTGGGGGCCCGACGCTTGAGCTTCCCCGAATTGATCCAGTCCGTCACCTACGATCTGGGCGGCGTTTTCGTAACCAACAAGAAGATCCTCATTGTGGCGGTCTCATTGGCTCTGATGTATGCCTTGCATATGTTCATCCGGAAGACCCGCTGGGGCATGGCCATGCGTGCCATGTCCTTTGATTTTGAGATAGTGCCGCTAATGGGCGTCTCACTTAATGTCATCGCTCCCCTGACCTTTGCCGTCGGCTCGGCTTTGGCGGCAGCGGCAGGAATTCTCTATGCAATGGCCTATCCGGTTCTCGATCCGTACATGGGGGTGTTGCTCGGCTGGAAGGCATTTGTGGCCGCGATTCTCGGCGGCCGCGGGTCCATATTAGGTGCGGCCTTGGCCGGCTTTCTGCTCGGATTCATCGAAATTTTTGTACCCATGGTCTTTCCATCGACCTTGCGCGATCTGATCGCGTATTCAATCATCTTACTCATTTTGGTTTTTAGGCCCTATGGCTTTTTCGGTCAGGCCCACAGCACCCAACTGCGATTGTAGAAGTCAAGGGGGGGTCTGTTCCCCGTCAGTGATCAATAACAAGGACAGCCATGGACGAAACTACTCTGCAGCCCCAGGCCCCTCAGTCCGGAAAATTCCGCATTCGAGCGACTTTTGCCAAAGTCCCGGTGCTCGGCTGGCTGACCGGCATCTTGTGCGCGGTATTCATAGAGCGTTATTTCGGAGATCCACTTTCGTACGAACTGTATCTCCCTAAAATACCGGTATTATTCGGTTGCCTGGTCATGCTGAAGAAGCCTTCGCTGATCCCCGGCGTCTTGGCCTATGTGACTCTGATCTATGTGGTTCCCATCGCAGCAGTCGCGCGTCTTGGGACCGGCGTCACCAACCGAGTCGCGGCTGTCCTGGACCGCGGTCCCTTGTGGTTCTCCGCGGTGCTCCATCTGGGGCTGCTCTATCTTGCCCTGCACTATTGGGCGGATTTAAGCGATTATCGACTCTTGGTACTCAAACTGACCATGATTGCAGTGATGCTGACCCTGAGCATTAACGTCATCAATGGCTATATGGGAGAATTTTCCTGCTCCCACCCCGGCTTCATGGCTTTGGGCGCCTACGCTGCGTCCACCCTCACCCTGCTCTTCTTCACCAATGACCGTATGTTCGGTGAAGCCATACTGCCGCCCGCTCTGGGGCCATACTGTTTCCCGTTGGCCCTCGTCATCGGCGGGTTTGTTGCTGCGGTCGGTGCGCTTGTCGTGGCCATTCCCTCTTTTCGTACCCGTGGCGATTACCTGGCCATCATCTCTCTGGCGTTTATGTTCATCGTCAAGAGCCTCATAGAAAATCTGGAATGGGTAGGCGGTCCTCGCGGCATGTCCAGCCAGCCCAATTGGTCCAGCCTGCCGGTTGTTTTCGTGTGGATGGTAGTGTGCATCTGGGTCATTAACAACTTCGTGCGCTCTATTCTGGGAAAGGCCCTCAACGCGGTGCGGGACAATGAAATCGCGGCCGATGCCATGACGGTCAATACCCGCAGGACCAAAATGGCGGCCTTTATGCTGGGCGCGTTTTGGGCCGGCGTGGCCGGTGGGCTTTTCGCACACGTCATGCGTTTCGTGAATCCGGGCACGTTCGGCATTCAACGTCTGGCCGAGATTCTGGCCATGGTCTACTTCGGCGGGCTCAATTCGGTGGTAGGCTCCATCTTCGGAGCGGTAAGCATCAACCTGATCAGCGAGATGTTGCGGCCTTTGGAAATATACAAATGGATCGTGATTCCCCTCATACTGATCCTGGTAATGATCTATCGACCCACCGGTCTCCTTGCGTTTCGTGAGTTTGATGCAAAGGAGATCCTGAAACCTAAAGCGTAGTGATAACTGAGGAGAGTCAGGCATGCCCCTACTTCGGGTATCCGACATGACCCATTATTTCGGCGGCCTCAGGGCCGTGCACCAGTACAATCTTTCCATTGAACCAGGTGAGATTTGCGGCCTTATCGGCCCCAACGGCGCGGGCAAGACTACCGTATTCAACCTCATCACGGGCATGCACACGCCCACTGAAGGTTCGGTGGAACTTGAGGGCCGCAGCTTGGTCGGCAGACGGCCCCATCAAATAGCCGCCTGGGGAATAGGACGCACGTTTCAGAACCTTCTGCTTTGGCGTCACATGACGGTTCAAGAGCATGTAAAGGTGGCCCATTACTCCCAATTGAGCTATGGATTCATGGGTGCCTTGTTCGGCACTCCTCGGCGAAATGCCGAGGAGCGTCGGGTAGAGGAAAACGCAGAGCGCCTGATGGAAATGTTGGATGTGGCCAAGTACGCCGATCAGCTCGTCGGCAACTTGCCGTACGGCGCCCAACGCCGCGTGGAAATCGCCCGTGCCATGGCAACCAACCCCAAGATTCTTTTTCTGGACGAACCCACCGCCGGCATGACCCCCGAAGAGCTCGTCCAAATGATCGGCACCATTCGCCAAGTCCACCGCGACTTCGGCGTGGCCATTCTTCTGATCGAACATCGGCTCAAATTCGTCATGGAGTTGTGCCAACGGATCCAGACTCTGGTCTTCGGAGAAGTCATTGCCGAGGGAACGCCGGAAGAGATTCAAAACGATCCCAAGGTTATCGAAGCCTACCTGGGCAAGGAGGAAGTAGCCTGATGCAATTGGAGGTCGGGAAACTCAAGGTTTCCTATGGAAATATACGAGCATTGCATGGTCTCGACTTCAGCATTGACCGGGAGGAGATTGTCTGCATCATCGGCGCCAATGGAGCCGGCAAGAGTACCACCTTACGGGCCGTCTCCCGAATGGTGCCGGCCGAAGCCGGTTCCCGCATGACCTTCATGGATCAAGACCTGCTTCAATATCCACCGGACAAGGTGGTCAGTCGATTGGGTATCTCACACGTGCCCGAAGGCCGACGCTTGTTCGGCAATCTGACCGTCAAGGAGAACCTCAAGCTGGCGACGTTTGCCCGCAAAGACCGGCAACACTTCAAACGAGACATTAATCAGGTCTATTCAATCTTTCCCCGCCTTCAAGAGCGTGAAAACCAGCCGGCCGGTACCCTGAGCGGCGGCGAGCAGCAGATGCTGGCCGTCGGCAGAGCCTACATGAGCGCCCGCAAAATGATGTTGCTCGACGAGCCCTCCATGGGCCTGGCGCCGTTACTCATGCTCTCCATGTTCGAAGCCCTCAAACAGATCAACAAGGCGGGCACAACCATCTTGCTGGTGGAACAGAACGCTCGCATGGCCCTGAAGTTCGCCCGCCGCGGGTACGTGATGGAAAACGGACACATCGTTCTGGAGGGCGAATCCCATACCTTGCTGGAAAACCCGGACGTGAAAAAAGCCTATTTGGGCGGGTGATGCAAGGTTGAAGACTCTGAGAAGGAGACTGTCTCTCGGCTGAGACCTCAGCGATACCTCGGTCATTCCTCACCCAGAATCACAGCCCGGACAGGAAAATCCCACCGGTGCATACTCGTAGGCTCGACTATTTTACCTTTCTGTTTGAGACCTGAGCTGCCTTTCGGGGAAATCAGGGCATGCCTTTGATCAATCTGTATGACCTAATCCCGTAACTCCCCCTACCACTCATACAATTTCCCCTACAGCCATTTTGAGTACCGACACTCCGAGGCAAACCCTTGTGAAGGTGGAGCCGCAGAACGAACGGCAGGAGATGTCAAACCGTTGTTGCCAAAGGGGCTCAAATCCCAATGCATCATAGGAATCATCCATCCACTGGTAAAAAAGCTCCAAATTTCTGAGGTCAAGGCTTTGACCCAGACCAATCAGTTTAACTATGTGCCGTCTCTTTTCCTCGGAAATTATCGCATGTTCCATATCAAAATCAAAAGGACCATCCGGTAACCCCCCCTCCGCGGAGACCGTTTCGGCGGATTCCATTGAAGCTGATGTTTCAGGTTTTGTTGAAGCGTCTTGGGACACGGGAACTTCCTTCTCATGGTTGTGGAGCGGCGCGACAACCTGTTGTCGGGTCTGAGGAACGCCGCTCCATTATAGTGTTCCGCATCGAGTTTCGCGCCCTTGTAGGGGCACGGCGTGCCGTGCCCTCACATTTAGATTCGCAATCAAGCGCAGAACTCAGCGCGGAAGACAATAGAACCGTAAGACGAACTATTAGTCCTTCATCTTTGGCCCTGGGCCTGGGCCTGGTTCCATCTTACCCGGGAATTGCGCCATCAGTTCCGCTTGCTCCGGAGTGAGCATGGAGAGTACTTCCCTGTTCAGCTTCAAATCCTCACTCATGACTTCCCCGGCAAGCTTGACGATGTCTTCGTCACATTTGGCAAGCTTGGCCTGATCGATTTTGCCGGACATCAGCATTGTGTGTTTCTCATCGTGAAGCGCCATTAGAGCGCTTCGGGCTTTTCTCGTCTTGTTCTGAAACGCAACAAGAGCAAGCCGCATCTCCTTGAGTTGATCCTTCGTCAACCCGAGTTTGTCGATGACGGGCGGGGGCGCGGTTAACAGACTACGTACCAGGTTTCCATGATGCGGCGGACCCGGCGGCGGTCCGGGAGGTCCGCCGAACATCGCACCATGCGGGGGAGGTCCGGGCGGCGGTCCTGGAGGCCCTCCGAAGAATGGCCCGCCATGATGGGGCGGTCCAGGCCGGCCGGCCAACATTGCTCCACCATGATGCGGTGGACCAGGCGGTGGTCCTGGAGGCCCACCGAACATAGCCCCACCATGAGGCGGCGGTCCGGGAGGTGTGCCAAGAGCAAGAAAAGATGCTCCCGATGCAATGGTAAAGAGCCCAATGATCAGCACAACGGCTGTCTTCTTCATTGTAAGTTCTCCTTTCGGTGTGATGGTTGATTGACCCGGTTGGCGGACTTCTACGGCCGTAAGCCCAAGGATCTTGCCCATCCATGACTAGAGTAGAGGATAAATGTGGAGGGAATATGGAGGATCCGTGTTAAGGTCGAGGAGTGGTCAGGATAGTTACCGGCAGACGGCCGGCAAGAGCCGGGCCGCTAACGGTACACTTACTCGGAAGAGCCGGTAGCGACACTGAGTTTGTAACCGACGCCGTATACCGTACTAATGATCTCTTGTTCCGGCAGCCTTTCGGCCACCTTTTTGCGCAAGTTCTTAATGTGCGAATCGATGGTTCGCTCATATCCGTCGAAACTGTAACCTTGGACAAGATTCAGGAGTTCCCCCCGGGTAAATACCCGATTCGGACGAGTCATGAGGGCCTTGAGGAGGGCGAACTCGTTCGGAGTGAGGCTTACAAGCTCTCCCTTGACACTGACCTGACGCGTGGAGGAGTCCATGGAGATCGGTCCCGCCTCCAGCCTTGGTTCTACGGGCTGCGGCCCGCTGCGCCTGAGTACGGCTTTTACGCGTGCAACTATTTCCCGGGGGCTGAACGGTTTACACACATAGTCATCCGCGCCCAATTCAAGTCCGAGAATCCGGTCAATCTCTTCGACACGCGCAGTGAGCATTATGATGGGAATGGTGGACGATTTTCTGATCTCTCTGCACACATCCATTCCATCCATACCCGGCAACATGAGATCCAGAACCAGCAGATCAGGCGTGTTGTTGCGCACTTCCGCAATAGCCGAATCTCCACGCTCAACAATTGTTACAAGGAAACCCGCATCAACGAGATAGTCCCTCAGCAACACTGCAATTTTGGATTCGTCTTCTACGATCAACACTTTTTTCCCGGTCATGCCTACCTCAACCATCGATTTATTTTCTCATAAGCTGAAACTCGATTGAAATCAGCAATCCTCCCAAAGACGAATGTGAGGCACGAATCGCACCGCCATGCCCTCTAACGATTTCCTTGCATATTGATAGGCCAAGCCCGCTGCCCCCCAAAGCCCGACTTCTTGATCGGTCCACGCGATAGAGTCTGTCGAAAACACGGTCTAGAGCCTCGGACGGGACTCCCGGAGGGGAGTCTTCAAGAACCAGAGTGAGTTTTTCGAGCGAGCAATAGTGATTGATGCGCAGAACCCCGGGAGAATCGGTGTATCGAACGGTATTCTCGATCAGATTTGCGAACAGCTGTCGCAACCGATCTTCATCCCCAATAATCACCGCGCCGGCGTCCTCATTAGAATGGGCCTCAAGTAGAATTCCGGCTTGCGTGAGCCGCGTCTCAAATGCGCCGATGACCTCTCGAAGAATGACCAGCGGCTTGACCGGCTGTTCTCGCTGTACAAGATTCTCGGAATCCGCCACGAAGAGTACGTGGAGATCGTCCACGAGTTTGCCTATTCGATTTGTTTCATCATGAAGTGAGCCCAGCCTCTCGACGTTGATTTCTCGAACGCCGTCCTGCATTGCCTCTATTTCCCCCCGAAGTATGGCAAGGGGGGTTCTCAATTCATGAGCCACATCAGAGGTCCATTGCTTCCTAAGTGTTTCATTCTTTTCCAGAGCTCTTGCCATGGAATTAAAAGCGTTTGCCAGTTGGCCCAGCTCATCGCCGGTTCGCACGTCAATTTGAGTGCCGAAGTGGAGTGAACTCAGCTCTTCAGCAGCTTGGGTCAATTTCTTAATCGGAGAGAGTAAATGCTTTGAGAGGAAGAATGAGATTAAGCCCGCCAGAGCAAACACACACAAACCGGCAAGCCGGCCGGCCTTGGTCTGCTCCCGGATAAAGGCAAGCTCCAATGGATGTGACCCATGCCTCAACGGCACGAGTCCAAGCAGGCCTATTGTCTGTCCATTGATTTTGATCGGGCGAAACTCGTAACTTCGGACGGCAACCCCGGGAGTCCCGACAACGAGTTGTTTGTTCACGTCGAAGAGAGCAAGACGCGGCCCAATCGATCCCCTCCCGGGGGGAGGGGGAGGCGGGCCGAATGGTCCTATCCGAAATGCTCCTTTTCCACTGTCGTGGAAACTGTTGTCTGGAGGCGGTGGCCGACCTCCGGACGAAAAGCCTCTCGCCCCATGCCCATCGGGAGGTCGGATGCCGGGGGGTGGAGGGGGAGAAAGCCGGCCGGAGCCTTCGGGTAAATAGAGCCAAAGGAATCGGAACCAAACGCCGGGGGCTTCACGGAACTGTTCCCAAGATTGCTTCTCCTCATACAGCAAGCCAAGTGCGGCCGTGAGGTCGTCCAGCTGTTTCATTTCCACTTTGGTCACATACTCGGAGAACCGCCGATTTGCCGTATAGTACATTGTCAAGGCCAGAACGACGATCGCGGCCAGAATCGTAATCATGAAGGCGCCAAAAATCTTGTGGAACAATTTGAACTTCAATCGTTTTCCCTCATAAATTCACCTCGAAGCAGATCGCGAAAACACCTGCATGGACACCCACAAGGTCACACCTGGGCAAGGCCTGCGTCAAGCCTATGAAAAGGCAGTAGTTCCCAGGTGTTGAACCTATCTTATAGCACGACGACCGGTCAAGGAAAATGTCCGCGACGGGCCGTCCCCAAATTCGGGCTCGGCACTTGTCGAGGCATGCCAAAGTCAAAGGTAAACGTTTACCGCGTCATCGCGCTCGTTTGAACAAGAAAATCTAACCACCAAGACACTAAGGATTTGGGAGGTGGTGTACACAGCCGCGTTCTTGACTCATGGCGCTTCCTGATCGAAATGCAGTCTCAAGCCGTACCTCGTGAAGACGGTGCCCGGACTCGTCATGTACACCATGAGCCCCGCACTGCTCTCTTTCCGGCTGTTTTCCTTGGTGCCTTTGTGTCTTGTGGTGGTTCATTCTTTTTTTCTTCGCGGTGAACACTTACGGTCCGGCGGCGGCATTAGCAAGGCGGCTTAGTAGCCGGGCATTTCGAGAAACTCCCTCAATCATTACCTGAGAAGGCGGGGTATACGTCGATAGGCCGTTTTGTACACGCAGGACACGGGTGGTCAGATTCCTGACTTTCAGTGGTCAGATTCTGACCAACACAAAATCGCCGTAGAAGGCGTTCGGCATGCTCATGATTGCCGTCGTTCATTTTCTGGCCATTTCATGAGGAGCGTTTCTCATTCATTCGCCCCCCTTCCTTCATGAACACATGGACACAACCCTTTGCCGGAATTAGGGTTATTGCCTCTTGCTTGAGACTTGGACCTTGTTGGCACGGTAGTTGCTCTCCTCTTACGTTGTGAGTGAGCACGTTCCAAGTAAGGCTGAACCAAGACACGGCTGAACTTTCATGGCTTCCACAAGAACCGGGAATCATGGACAAGAGTCTTGCGTCCCACGGGCGGGGCCTGAGCCGACCCCGGGCATTGTCACATGATCTCGAGAGAACGGAGGACGTGTATATGGCGCAAGCAATTGGATTCATAGGCGTAGGAGAAATGGGGTTTCCTATAGCTTCCAACCTCATTAAAGCAGGGTACCACCTAAAGGTTTACGACATAGCGGAAGAACCTTTGCTTCATTTACGGAAACAGGGCGCAGAAATCGCTCATTCACCTCAAGAGGCCGCCCGGGATTCCGATGTTGTGGTCGTTATGGTCCGAACGACGGAACAGGCCGGACAAGTAGTCTGCGGGGAGGGGGGGGTTCTCTCCGGCGCACGGGAAGGATCAACGATAGTACTCATGTCCACGGTAGCGCCGAGTGCGGTTCAAGAGATGGCAAAACTTGCCGGAGAGAAAGGGGCGGCACTGTTGGATTGCCCGGTAAGCGGAGCGAAACAACGGGCCGAGGCAGGGACCTTGACCATTATGGCCGGCGGTTCCAAGGAGGCATTTGAAAATGTCAGGAACATACTTGACGTGGTTGGTCAGAATATCTTCTACCTTGGTGACAGTGGAATGGGTGAAGTCGCCAAATTAACGAACAATCTGCTCTTACTGGTTCATATGAACGCAGCGTACGAAGCTTTGACTCTGGCGAAAAAGGCCGGTGCCGATATCGATGTGCTGCTCGACTTAATCAGGACAAGCACCGGGAACAGTTGGATCATTGAGAACTGGGATATCGTAACTTCCTGGAAAGACAATTACAAGGAAGGCGGCACCATGGATCTCATTTACAAAGACAACGATATGACTCTGGCCCTGGCCGAGAAGCTTAAAGTGCCGCTGCTCCTTGCTGCGCTGGCCAAGCAACTGGGACGGTACTAACTAGTACACTGTGGCATAAATGCGCTGACGTATTCTTGAGAACGCGCGGTAGCGTCCCGGCGTCTGCCGGGCGCTCGCGGAAAAGAGACCCTGCGGAACGCATTGAGGCAGGCGCTGCCAAGACAGGGACAGTTTCCGTTAATACGTCACCGTACTTCCGCCGTGGAGTACAAGGTACCGCCGCCGGCAGATAACGCATTGAGACATACAACTTAGAGCGGGCGGGAATGACGGGGGCGTACAGGGTCACCGGGATAACCGCTACCGCTCGGAATCACGATGGGGGAGGTTTGTCCGATCTAACGGGAAGGCAAGCAAATCATGGAGGGTGGTGATTTAGCCGCACGAGTAGGTTTGAGCTTATTAAGGCCGTAAGAGCCGTTTCAAAAAACTCTTTTGCAGGGAGGTACCATGCACGTCAGTGGAAGTGGGAAGTCGTTTTCATCTAGGTTTTCCGACGAGTATTCCAAGTGGATGCCGGACGCATTTCTTTTCGCCGTGCTCTTAACTTTTTTGACGATGATTCTTGCGTACCTGTTGACTGACTCAGGCACGACAAAAATCTTCGATGGATGGCTCACAGGCTATGGATGGCTCATGAAATTCGGCTTTCAGGTCGCTTGGCTCATGGTCATGGCCTTGACTCTTGTCAACGCCCCTATGGTCCACAGAGGCATAACCGCGTTCGCAAAGCAGGTGGGTTCTCCCAGCGTTGCTTACGCAGCGGTGTTCATTGTCAGCGGAATAGTCTGTTGGTTGAACGTGTACGCCGGTGTGGTGATCGCGTCGATTTTCGCGAGGACCGTTGCAGAGGAAGTAGAGGGAACGCATTTTCCCATGATAGCAGGTGCGGCCTATTCCGGATTCATTACTTGGCACAATGGTTTGTCATCCAGTGTGGCTTTGGTAATCAATACCCCCGGCAACAAATTCGAGAAGTTGATGGGCGGCATGGTCTCCACGGATCTTACCGTTTTCTCGAGTATGAACATAACCGTGTCCATTGCATTGTTGGTCGTCATCGGCATTGTCTTCTATGTGATGGCTCCCAGAGACGGGGCCGCGATCAGAGGCATAAGAGACTATATGCCTACGGCTGCGCCAAGCACAAAGGGCGACATCGATAAGGCGCAGATTGGAAAAGACGGGAATGCCGGAGAGCCGACCAAGGATGAGCAGGCGGCATCGGGCTTCTCGCTCGCGTCCCTTCTCGAAGAAAATCCCGTCCTGGGGAGAATTTTCGGAATACTCGTTTTCGGGTACATTGTATACGTGTTCGCGACTCTGGGCTTTGGAAAGGCTTTAAACCTCAACAACCTCGGGTTTGCAATATTCGGCCTGGGACTGCTTGCTTACCGAAGTCCCATGGCATATATGAGGGCTTTTGCCAAGTATGCCGGCGGGTGCGCAGGAGTGCTCATCCAGTTCCCCATGTTCGGCGGAATCATGGGCATCATGATCAAGGCAGGTCTTGCAACCGTCATTACCGACTGGTTCGTGTCTTTCTCAACCGGGACTACGTTTCCCCTGTACTCGTTTCTTTCGGCAGGTTTAGTAAACGTTTTCATTCCCTCGGGCGGCGCCCAGTGGGCGGCACAAGCGCCCGTCTGTATCCCGGCGGCACAAGCCCTAAACGCGAGCTCTGCGAAAGTTGCCATGAGCATCGCGTACGGCGATGCATGGACGAACATGATCCAGCCTTTCTGGATGCTCATGTACGCGCCGGTTCTCCTGGCAGGCACGAAGTTGAAGGTACGGGATCTGATGGGGTATTGCTTCTTCACCTTTATCGTCTCAGGAATCATTTTCGCTCTCGGTTTACTGCTCTTCTGACGCGTAACCGAACAAGGCGCGGGGACTCATTTCCTTTTGAGATGAGTCCCTACCGCGGATTCAGTACTTACGGACCTTTGTGGAGGAACAACGATGATTCAGACAGTACACCATGTCGCCTTTGCCGTTAGCGATCTTGCCGCCGGTCTGTCCGTCTATACGGATGTCCTGGGACTGGAGGCGAAAATCCAGGAAATGGAACAATACGGGGTCAAGCTGGCCTTGATTAACGTGGGCGGAGTACTGGTAGAACTGATCCAGCCTACCCGAGATGACGATGTAATGGGGTTCACCAAATTCATTGCCGAGAACGGCGAGGGGTTCCACCATATCGCATATGAGGTTCAAGATATCGAAAAGACACTTGGAACTCTCAAACAGAAGGGCGTCAATCTGATTGACGAAAAGCCCAAGCAGGGTGCGGACGGCATGATCGCATTTGCGGACAGAGCAAGTACGGGAGGCATACTGGTAGAGTTTGTGCAAAGACCGACCGAGTAATGCCTTGGGGAGGAGGATTCGATGGATCAGCAATTGGAAACCCACCGGCGTATCATTGTGGACGCTACACTCAAGTCCTTGGAGAAAAACGGCTTTGTGGCCAGGTACTTTGCCGTGGGAGAGGAAGCCGCGGCTTATGTCATGGATGAGGCCGCAGAGTGCGGGACCGTAGGTATCGCCGGGACTCAGACGGTAAGGGAACTGGGACTGAGTGAACGACTTGAGGAGGCCGGGAAGACGGTCTACGACAACTGGAAACTCGAGCAAGGTGCGCCCGAGGAATTGGAATGCCGTAGGAAGCAGATGTTGGCGGATCTCTTTCTGGCTTCGTCCAACGCCCTTACCATGAAGGGAGAAATCGTCAACAAGGATGGGTGCGGAAATCGCGTGAACGCCATGACCTTCGGCCCAAAACAGGTGATTCTGTGCGTCGGTGTCAACAAGATCGTTCCCGATCTGGACGCAGCCTTTGCCCGCCTGGAAAACGTGGCGGGGCCCGTGCGGGCGATCGGTCTCAATCGAAAGACCCCCTGCGTTAAGACCGGATATTGCATGGATTGTGATTCTCCCGACCGGATCTGTAGAATCACGAGCATCATTCACAAAAAGCCGATATTCACGGATATTACCGTTGTCATCATCGGGGAGGAACTGGGCTACTGAGGCGGAGGAGAATTCCCATGAATGAATCACCCTCGTCTCCGACCGATATTATTCAATGTCTCAATACCGGAACCGGAGGTTCCGTCAACGATGGGGAGGGCTCCGACCCGCGACCACAACGGTCCGTCCGGGCGGCCCTCCTTTCGTTAAGCACCCTGCACAAGTGCCTCCGGCCCAACCTTCCAGCAGTCGCTACCCCTTAACACATTCTCCGACAAACAAGGTCCATTGTTCAAAGTGCCGGCGTGAGGAAAGGATCTCTCTTTCACCGATGACACCGGCGAACTCATATAGAGCTTGAACCGGAACCCTTTTCCGAGGTATTTTCATAAACAGCCATGACCTTTAGGTCACAACGGAACATGAAAATTCCTTGAGGGGTCCGGGCCAAAGGACTAGCTCTCAGTCCGGAGACTATCATTCCGGTCGGTGCCGGGCAATGAAAAACTGGCAGCGCGGTGAATGTGGACTCTGGGGAAAGTAGGAATGGCGATTCTGGAATGAGGGACAAGGGGCTGGAGTCGGACCAGTGTCCCTTCACGAATGCTGGAAATGGTGCTGAGAACTGACTTTCGAGGCTACGGATCAATCATGATAATCCGAGGGCAAGATATCCAAGTAGGAACCAATGGAAGTCCAAGCCTGTTGCAGGAAGGAGGCGTAATCTACAAAGACGAGATCGGCGGAAGGGACTATGTTATGGAAGTGGGCGTCATCAAGCGTCTTTATCAAGCCGCGGGCAAAATCGATCTTGTCGGTTCGTATCTGAGATCGCGACAATCCTTTGACGACGATCACGTAGTCGCTATGCAGCAGCAACCGGGTCAAGTGTGAGTACAGCTTCTGATAGGTTCCGCAGCCTCCGAGAGGCAAGGAATGCCCGATCTGCCGGAGAGTTTTCCCCTCAAAATCAAGGATGAGACCGGGTCGCCCGAGCCATTTCAGAGCGTCTTCCGTACGCTGGACAATTGATTCGATTTTGTCCGGATCGAAGATCAGAACAAAGCCCGCATTCGGATTCTCTCCTCGTCGAGTCACGTGATTACCGTAGAACATGGTGTGGAAGAACAACTTGTACTTGTTGAAATCCTTATGATATTGATACCAGGTGATGAGGTCGTCTTGTTCCCGTAGGTCTTTACCCAGCACACGTTCAAGAGCGCTATCCGACGGGGCGTCTCCTGTCTTCTTACGCCTAAATTCTTCAAAAGAAATGATGTTATTGTCATCACTCATGGCTTTTGTCTTCTCCGTTCTCAGAAGCCGTTCGCGCGGACTGGGAATCTTTTTCCGATTCCCTCGAACGGTTTCAACCCGAATGAGTTTGCCGGTAGATGATCTGAGGGTTATCAAAATCCCCCTTCGCCCCCCTTTGCCAAAGGGGGGCAGGGGGGATTTTCTTTACGGCTCACTTCATCCCCCGCTCAGCGCGGGATTCGCTTCGAGCCAACAGTCTTGAGACAGTTTCCAGGGGCGTGCCCCTAAGCAGCGGAAAATCTATCCGAGATGGGTTCGGCGGAATTCACCAACAAAGAACGGCAGCTTCGTGTTCCAGCCACGTGCTCTAGACCCCCAAGAGGGCGCGGCCCGCAACGAGTCTCATGATCTCGTTCGTGCCGGTGTATATCTGCGTGAGCTTTGCGTCACGCATCATTCTCTCCACCGGGTAGTCCTTCATGTATCCGTATCCGCCGTGGACCTGCACCGCGTCGGTCGTTACCTTCATGGCCGTGTCCGAGGCAAAGACCTTTGCCAATGCAGCGAACGTCCCGGCTTGGGCCTTGTCGCCTTCATCGAACATCGTTGCGGTTCGGTAATTCAACAATCTTGCCGCCTCCATCGGCGCAACCATGTCGGTAATCATGAACTGGATCGGAGCCAGCGCGGCTATGGGCTTGGAGAACTGGATCCTCTCCCGGGCGTATCGGATGGAACAATCAATCGCTCCCGCGGCCAACCCAACGGCTTGGCTGGCCGAGAACAGCCTGCTCATGGCCAATGTTTCCATGAGATTCGCGAACCCCTCGCCTTCATTGCCGATGAGATTCTCTTCGGGCACTTCCATGTCTTCGAAGACCAGTTCCGAGTTAACGGAACCCCTCATGCCCATCTTGTTCTCATTCTTCCCGTAGGATAAGCCGGGGAATCCCGCTTCCACAACGAATGCGCTCAGTCCCTTGGCCTTCTTTTCCGGATCCGTGAAAGCGTAGAGAACAAAGAAGTCCGCGAGGGAACCGTCGGTGATAAAGCATTTCTGACCGTTGATGATATATTTGTCGCCCTTCCGTACGGCTCGAGTTCTCATGGAAAGCACGTCCGATCCGGCTCCCGGCTCCGTGGCCGCGAGCGCGGTAAGGACCTTTGAATCTTCACCCAATTGACTGAGATACTTCTCCTTGAGTGCCGGACTTGCACCGTGCACCATGGGTAACGTTCCATCGGCCTGAGCAATGAGCATCAGAGCCGAAGCCGCGCATTCGCGGGCGATTTCCTCGAGGATCATGGAGAAGAGGAGGAGCGAGGTCTCTACGCCGCCATATTCGGCGGGAAGTAACGGGTTCAGTATGCCGTTTTCGGCAAATACCGTGCGGGCGTATTCCGGAAAAGCGGCCGTTTCATCAATTTCCGCTGCACGGGGAGCAATTTCCTTCTTAACGATCTTCTTCACTGATTCGAGAATCATGCGCTCTTCATCATTCAATGCGAACATGCCGCCAATAACTCCTTTCGTTCGTACTCTATTAGTCTTGGCCTTGATTGTCGGAGATTTGTTCAATGAAAACGATTACGCCGGCTGGGAAACCAAGTGTTCCATGGCGTGAATTCGGTCGCACAACCTGAGCCGTCTTCCCCGCGTAGGCCGGGAACCGGTCGTCTTCTCCCGGACCCCGGCCTGCGCCGGGGAAACGGCGGGCAGGGACGCCCGCCCCACGTTCAAGACTCAGCTTCATGACAGTCCTTGGTAGCCCGGGCCTCCGTGCCCGGATATTCTTCTTGCCGGCACCCAACATGACAGCGAGCCGAAAATATGTGACCGAACTTATGAAATGCCGCACTGAGGATCAAACCCCCCAGCCGCCGGAGACCGGTATGCCCGCACTGGTAATATACGAGGCATCGTCCGATGCCAGGAAAGCAACCACCGTCGCTATGTCCCGAGGCTGTGCGGCACGGCCCAAAGGCGTGTTGTCAATGATCTCCTGTTTATACTTATCCGCCATGAATTGGTTTATTGTCGGGGTCAGAGTCAAACCCGGAAGTATCGCGTTAACTGTGATCCCATATTTCCCTGCCTCTTTGGCCACGGATTTTGTCATTCCGATTATCGCCGCCTTGGCCGTGGAATAGGCCACTTCTCCCTTGGCGCCCATGAGGGCATAGATGGAACTCATGCTGATTATCCTGCCCCAGCCGGCAGTCTTCATACGAGGGAGCAGAAGCTTTATCAGCAAAAACGCGGACGTGATATGAATCCCCAGGACCGATTCCATGTCCTCCGTGTCTATCCTGGCTACGGTTCCGGGGCGATCGAATCCCGCATTGTTCACGAGAATGTCAACGAGTACTTCCTCGGCCAGCTTGCCTACTTCGACTCTTACTTTGTCCCGATCGGTCAGATCGAGAGACAAGGATCTGATACTTGTACCCTTTTCGGAAAGTGCTTCGGAAACCTCAGCCAAACCTTCAGGATTTCTGTCTACAATCACCAAATTAGCCCCACGGGCCGCCAATTCCTCCGCACAGGCTCGCCCGATTCCCTGGGCCGCGCCGGTGACGAGGGCCGTATGTCCATTTAACGTCATTGAATACCTCCCATGCCTGTTCGACCGTGCATCTCAATCCGGGAACACCGCCAATCACGTGTGCCGACCGAACCGCCGGTCATTGAGTTTTCACGTCATATGAGGGTTCCTCTTGAACCCCACCGGCAACCGACATCAGCCGGTGCTTTTTTCGGTATACACGATCCCTTAGGTCTTTAAAAGAAAGCCGTTTTGCCCGTCGTCCTAAATCTTCGACTCACGCCCTTCCCAGTAGGGTTCTCTCAATTCCCGCTTGAGAACCTTGCCGGACGGATTCCGCGGAAGTTCTTCCACGAACTCCACAAGTTTTGGGGCCTGGTAGCTCGCTACGTTATCCTTGCAGTAGCGTATGAGATCCTCTTCCGTCAGCGATTCGCCCGGTTTCAAAACGACTATGGCCAGTACCGACTCGCCCCATCTTTCATCCGGCACGCCGATTACGGCCGATTCATGCACCTTGGGATGCGTATGAAGTACTTCTTCGACGTCCATGGGGTAAATATTGACACCGCCGCTGCAGATCATATCTTTCTTGCGATCTACCAGATACAGAAAGCCTTCGTCATCGACGCGGCCGAGGTCGCCGCTGAAAAACCAGCCGTCCCTCATCGCATCATTATAGACTTTCTCGTTGTTATAATAGGTTCTGAGAAGAAGCGGTCCTCGTGCAATGATCTCGCCGACTTCCCCTTCAGAAACGTCGTGACCGTGCTCGTCCACCACTCTCATCTCCATGTGAAAGAACGGCCGGCCCACACACCTGACCTTACGCAGAGCGTCCCCGGGCTTCATATTGGTGATAAGGCCGGTTTCCGTAAGTCCGTACATTTCATGCAGGTCGCAGTTGAACAGGCCGATGATCTGTTCCTTGGTTCGGGTCGCCAGCGGGGCCGCTCCGGTCACGATTGTGCGCACCGAGGAAAGGTTTCTTTGTTCCACTCCGCTCATCCGGAGAACAAGATTCAGTTGCGTCGGTACCATGAAAGTCGAGGTGACTTTCTCGCGCACGATCAACTCCACGCTATGCTCTGCAAAGAATTTGCGCATAACTACAACGGTGCCGCCGGTGTAGAACTGGGTTTGGGAGAGAAAACAGGCAACGTTGTGATACAGGGGCGTGGTGACCATGTGGATCCCGTCGAAGAGCATCCCGTATTCAAGTCCGCACCAATTGAAGTAGGTCAGCCGATTCCGGTGGGTCAGCACGATGCCCTTGGGAAGGCCCGTCGTGCCCGACGTATACAAGATGATGAGGTCGTCGTCTTCATCCACCGGGACATCGGGTTCTTCAGGACTTCCTTCCGAGATGAGTTTTTCGTAGGGCCTGTACTCCTCGGGAACGGTTGATCCTATGAAGATGAAGCTGTCGGACCCTATTGACGTAAAACGACTCCTAACGTCTTCTACCTGCTCACGGGTTGCTTCTTCGAGAAACATGATCCGCGCGGCGGAGTTGTTGGCCAGGAATTCCAATCCCTTGCCCTTGAGCATGAAGTTCAGGGGCACGGCTACCGCACCTATCTTTGCCAACGCAAAATAGATTTCAATATATTGCGAACAGTTCTGGAGCAATATGGCCGCGTTGTCGCCCTTTTTCAACCCCATGTCCATGAGGCTATTGGCAAGCCGGTTCACACGCTCGTTGAGTAGTGAGTAAGTAAACCGCTCTTCGTCGCAAATGAGGCATTCCTTGTTCGGGAAATTGCGGCATGCGAATCGCAGAATGTTTCCCACGTTCATCTTTCCATCCTTCATACCGGTCAGCTATCTCCTCTTGCAATCCTGTCCCTAATCTCGCGCTTCAGGATCTTTCCGGTCGGGCCCTGGGGCAATGATTCGACGAACTCTACGGCACGCGGAGCCTTATACTTCGCCACACGCTCCCGGGCGAACCGTATGATCTCCTCCTCAGTGGCCGTTACTCCTTTTCTCAATACAATGAATGCCTTTGCCAGTTCCCCTTTCACATCGTCCGGTATTCCCACAACGGCCGCCAGCGACACTTTGGGGTGCGAACAGAGGACTCCCTCAATTTCCGCTGGATAGATGTTGGCTCCTCCGGTGATAATGAGGTCGTGCTTTCGATCCACAACGTAGAGATATCCGTCATCGTCCACGTATCCCAGGTCGCCGGAATGGAACCAACCCCCGCGATAGACTTCACTATTGATTTCGGGTCTGTTCCAATATCGGTGAATGGAAAAGGGGGTGCCCCTTTCCACGATTTCTCCCACTTCCCCTACCGGCAGATCTTGATCGTCGTCCGAGACGATCCTCACCCAGAGATTGGAAATAGGCACTCCAACGGAATTCGCCCTGCGTACTCCAACGACGGGATTGAGCGTAGTGAATCCGCAGGCCTCGGTCTGGCCGTACCCGTCGAGAAGTATGGTGTCGAAGGTTTGCTCCACCTCTTCGATGATGCTTGGCGGACACGGGGCTCCACCCGTGTTCATGACCCGCAGGGATTCGACATTATCCCGAGCGGGATCGTACTCCTGGAGCAAATATGCAAACATGGTGGGCGTACCTGCGAAATAGGTGCATTTCCTGCGGTTGACCTGATCCAGCACTTTTCGAGCGTCGAATCGGTCTACCACCACCATGGTTGCTCCCGAGGCAAAAGCCGACATCATGACGACGTTTATGGCAAAATTGTTGAACAAGGGCAGTGCACACAAGAAACGGTCGTCACGTTCGAATTTGTTCCTCGTGCAACACCCCATAACGTTCGACAGGATCGACCGATGAGTTTGCGTAGCCCCTTTGGGCTGACCGGTGGTTCCCGACGTGTAGATAATGCTTGCGATGTCGTCCAATCCCACCATGACTTGGGGAGATTCCGTGTTGTCGGAAACGATCCGAGCAACGGCTTCCTCATGGGGGCCTTGTACCTCCCCATGAACGAACACGTGCTTCAGATCGGGCAGCACGTCTCTGACGGAGCTCTCCCCGTGCCACAGGTCATCGTCCGCCAAGATTGCGTTTGCCGATGTGTCGGTACCGATGTGGCTTATCTCGTGGGCCCGACACATCACGTTAAGCGGAACAGCGGTTCCGCCGACCTTCAGGACCGCAAAATACCCGATCACGAGCATGGGTGAATTCTTCATGAAGAGCATGACTCGGTCACCGTGCCCGATTCCCTTGGACCGCAACCCATTGGCGAGCTTGTTGACCTCTCTATTGAGTTCACCGTAGCTCATACCTTGTTCATCAAAGTAAACGGCTATCCTCTCAGGATCGTTTCGAGCCGTTACGTCCAGCATGGAACTAATCGTCTGCATCATTTTGCTTGAGTCTCCCGGCAAAGTTTCGATTCGGTTGTTGTGTACGATCACTCGTTCCCAGGCTCCACCCTGAGCTTTACCCATATCCTGGATCGCCGGCAACCGGGAACAAGTCCCATATCGACTTGATGCTCACCTAGATGACGGCAAGGACTAACGTTACCGTTAACATAGGCAGAGCATGTGAACGCATTTGCCCTGAAAGGGCACACCACGAATAGTCCCGCGTCCCGCGGGATTTTAACCCATGGGAAGCGGACCACCATGAACAGGTTCGGACCCTGGAGGGGTCCACCAACTTCAATAACGGGGGCATCGTGATTGGTCGACCCCTTCAGGGTCGTTCCCGAGGATTGGGTGGATGCCCGTTTCCACGGGTTGAAATCCCGTGGCACTTCTAACAGTGTGCCCCTGCGGGGCACCGGCCGGCAGACACCTCGAATCGGTTCGCCTATTTTCGGCCGGTTCCCACGTTTGCCGGCAATAAAATATGGGATATGCTCACGTCCTCAGGCATCCCCACGGCGCCGTCCTCTGCCTCCTTCAACAGCCAGGAACCGGTGCTGAACCTCGAGGTTGTCCCTCAATTCGTCGGTTGAACCCTGGAATTTGATCTCTCCCTTATCCACGATATAAACCCGATCGCACAATTCCAGGGCAAAGCCTACGTTCTGTTCGGAGAGGAGTATGGAGAGCTTACTTTCATTCTTCAGTCGCTTTATGGCGTTTCCCACTTCCCGGACCACAATGGGACTCAGACCCTCCAACGGTTCGTCGAGCAGCAGGATCCTGGGATTGATCATCAGGGTTCGGGCGACGGCAAGCATCTGTTGTTCTCCGCCGCTCATCAATCCTCCCGGACGGTTACTCATGTCTCGAAGCCGAGGGAATATCTCGAATGCACTCTCAATGGTGAATTTTCCGGGCTTTTTCGGGTTCGCACCTATCATGAGGTTTTCCATGACGGTCAGATCGGGAAATATCATGCGGTTCTCAGGGACGAGTCCCACACCCATACGCGAGATCAGATGAACCGGGAGCCCGGAAATCTCCTTCTCCAAGAAGTATATTCGGCCGTCACGGGGCGGAGTAAGCCCCATGATACTCCTTAGGGTAGTAGTCTTCCCGGCTCCGTTTCGACCCAACAACGCCAGCGCCTCGCCTTCCTCCATATGGAGACTCACCCCAAACAGAATGTGGCTCGTGCCATAAAAGGTGTGAATATCTTCAACCTTGAGAATCATTCCTTCTCCTCGGACGCCGCACTCCGCCGACACGTTAAGAAGTTCCCAGATAACATTCGCGCACCCGCTCGTCTGTTTGCACTTCTTCGGGAGATCCTTCGCAGATCTTGATTCCCTGGTGGAGCACGACAAGCCGCTCTGCAATGTCGAATACCACGTCCATATCGTGCTCGGTGAACAGCACGGTCAGTCCCTCTTCGTTTCGAAGCTTGTCCATGAGTTCCACGAGCGCCCATGTTTCGTCCGGCGCCATACCTGCGGTCGGTTCGTCCATGAGAAGCATCTTGGGCCTGGTTCCAAGGGAAATGGCAAGTTCCAGGCGCTTCTTGTCCCCGTGAGAGAGAAGCTCGCCGGTGACCTCGGCTTGCGAAGCAAGACCCACCATGTGCAGGATCCTCTCCGTCTCTTCCCTCATCACTAGGCTCGAGCTTCGGAACATGTTGCCGTCAAGGCCCGCCTTAGAAAAGAGAGACATCTGCACGCTGTCGAAGACCGTAAGTCTCGGGTAAATGTTGGTCAATTGAAATGACTTGGCGAGGCCTTTACGACAGATGGTATGTGCCGGTACGCCGGTTATGTCTTCTCCCTGAAAGTATACTCTACCGGCAGTGGGCTCCAAGAAATGGGTAATGAGGTTAAAAAGAGTGCTTTTGCCCGCGCCGTTGGGGCCGATAACCGCACAGATCTCCTTGTGGTTGACTCGAAGATCGACCGCGGAAACCGCCGTTACCCCTCCGAAACGTTTCGTCAAATTATCCGTACGGAGTATCTCGGTCATGTTGACGGCCTCCCTTGGTCATAGGCTCTCTTACGAGCGGCCAATGACGCGAGAAGTCCGGTCAATCCACCGGGAACGAAGAACACTACCAAGAAGACCAGAAGTCCTATGATCAAAGGCCAATGGACGGTGAAACCCGATACGAAGGCATCGAGAAACACCCAGACCGAAGCTCCCACCAACGGGCCGATGAGGTAGGCCGGTCCGCCAAGAATTCCCATGAACACGGCCTTACCGGACGCCATCCAGTCGGCCATTTGAGGCACCACGGTTCGGGTGAACGGAGCGGCCAGAACCCCCGAGAGACCTGCGAACACACCTGACAGGATAAAAGCCTGAAGCATTCGCCTTCTGACGTTTATGCCAACGAACCCGGCACGAACGGAGTTCTCACGTATCGATCGTAAGGAAAGCCCGAAGGGTGATGTAATGAGTCTGTGGTACACATAGTAGGCGATTGCAACTACGGCCAACACAAAGAAGTAATATGCTCTCGGGTCTTGCAGCACTTCCGGCGGCAGAAGTCCCTGAATACCATTGTCCCCACCCGTCAAACTGTACCACTGGAATATGATGTAAAACGTTGATTGTGCCACGACCACCGTCATGATCGCGAAATAGATTCCCGCCAGGCGCACGCAAAGATACCCTGTAATCCATGCCCACAGGCCTGCGCTCAGGACGCCGATCACAAGACACAGAAGAAACGGTACCTCCAGCTTTGTGAGAGACAGAGCGAAGCCGTAAGCCCCCAACGCGAAATAGGCGCCCTGGCCGAAAGAGAGCAGCCCCGTCTGCCCATACAGGAGTGAGAAGCTTGCGGCCAAGAGAACCATTATGAGGGCTTCCGTAGCTACCTTCAGCCAGAATTCTCCCAGAGCAAAACCGAGCATGATCAAAAGCACGGCACCCGCCGAAGCAACCTGCCACGTCCTTTTCATTAAGAATACCGACTCCTTATCCACTAGTGCAAACGCCCCGCTTGTCCCATCAGACCCCAAGGCCGGACCACCAGTATGAGGCCGGTCAAGACGAATATGAGCAGCGTGGCAAGCTTGGGGACGTACAGTATCGCGAAGGAATACGTCAAACCGCAGATGACTGCGCTGAGTGCGGTTCCTGCAAAACTGCCCATGCCGCCGATGACCATCACGCAGAAAGACTCGATGAGCAGTGAGTGGGCCTGACCCAAGTCGACTACACCCACCATGGTCCATGCCGACCCGGCCACGCCGGCCAGGACGCAACTGAAGACGAAGATCCCCATGTACGTTCGATGAATGGGGATCCCCAGGGCCGGCAGCATCTCTTTATGGGAGTACGCTGCTCTCAGTATTCTGCCCGTGCTGGTTTGGGACAGCAAATACCACGTCGCAGCTCCCGACAGCAACCCTACCAATAGGACAAAGATGTCGGCCGCAGGGAGGTTGATATTTCCGAAGCTCACGATATTGGTCAAGATTTCGGGTCGAGGGACAAACAATGGATTGGAGCCCCACACCAGTTTCGTAAGGTCATCCAATATGTAGACCATTGCAAACGTGATCAGCAGTTGCTCACCGAGTTCCCTGTCATAGAGATGCCGCATCACCAAACGCTCTATGATCAGGCCCAGGACCGCCATTGCAAGTCCTGCACAGACGAAGGCCGCCCAAAACGAGAAGCTGTAGTCCACCAATACCTGGTGAAACGTCCACGTAAGATACGATGCAATCATGTACAGACTGAAGTGAGCCATGTTGAGGGTACCGACGACGCCAAACAAGAGCGTAAGGCCGGACGTTACCAGAAAGTACAGCGATGCCCTGACGAGCCCGCTGAACACTTGATTGATGAATAAATCCACCGTGCGTCCTCTCTATGGCTGTTGAGGTCTTGAATTGGAATTGCAGAGCCCGATCCCTTCGGGCAGGGCTCTGCGTGTCAGGCATTTATTCTGAGACGGGAGTCGGGGGGCTATTTGCCTGACAGTGGAACGAATTCGATTCCCTTTTCCGCTCTAATTTTCTTCACTTCTTCAGCACTTCTCAGCAGCGAATCACCCGGGATCACCTTGGCGTTCTTTCCGAGACAGAATCCCTTGTCCGGGTCGTAATAACTCTTGGCGAAATACTCCGGACTGTTCATCTGATGATCGAGAGGACGGAAGGTGAGCTTGCCGCGGAGGGTAGAGAATTCGGATGTTTCCAGAGCCTTCGCTACGGCATCACGATCGAAGCTTCCCGCCTTCTTGACCGCTTCCGCTAATGCCATTACCGAGTCGTAGCTGAGAATTGCCCAGCAGGTGGGGTATTGTTTCTTCACCTTCTTGTATGCTTCTATGACTTTTTTCATTTCAAGGGAGTTGATGGCATAGAAAGCGCCTCGACTGTAAACGGTCATCCCTATCGGGAATTCCTTGCCCAAGGCCATTACGTCACCTTCAAAACCGTGCGAAAGAAACGTTACCTTGTCAAAAAACTTATACCCGCGCGCTTGGCGGATAAAGGTCTGATAAGCGCTCCCGGCTAGGATGCCGACTACCAGGTCGGGTTTCTTGTTAAGGGTAGCGGTGATATAGGATGAGAAGTTGGTTTCTTTCAGAGGAGGCCAGAACTCGCCGATTAGTTTCGCGTTCGGCTTGGTCTTGGCAAGCTCCTTCTTGAGGAGGCTAATGGTTGAGTGGCCCCATTCATAATCGAGGGCGATGGTTACGTACGTTTTGAAATCGAGTCCCTTCAGATAGTTTGCAATTGCCTGAGACTCCATGCGCGAGTTGGGGACGACCTGAAAATAGTACGGATGAATGCGCTCCAGAGTGGCCTTTTCGGTGTTGGCAATGCTCGAGATGTGGATGACCTTCTGCTCTTTGGTAACCTCGACAACCCCCAGGAGGACTCCACTGGAGGTCGGCCCCACGATGGCGTCCACTTTATCTCGGAGAATCAGGTCGTTAGCCTGACGGACCCCTGTTTCCACGTTACACTTGGTGTCCTTCTTGAAGAGCTCCACCTTCCTGCCGTTTATCCCTCCAGCCGCATTGAGCTGGTCCGCAGCCACTTGGCACGCTGCGTATGCCTCTTCCCCATAGATTGCGTAGGGGCCGCTGAATGGTTGGAGCACGCCGATCTTGTAGACTTCTTCGGCCCCAACATTGCCCGAGAAGCAAAGACAGAGGGCCAGTCCCAACGTGAGGACCATCAGCCGGCCCGTCGTGACACTACGGACTCTCATTGAATGTACTCCTTTCTGTAGCCGGATGTTGCCCGGAAAACAAGAGCAAAGATAATGCCACAATGGGTCATTTCTGCATCGGACCGGCATGTACCTTTGATTCTTGGAGGTTGGGTGTCTCCGGGCCAATCAGGGGTGGAAACTTTGAGACCGGCGATAGAGACTGCAATTGGCCAGTTTCTGGCCTGCAGTTACGGAAAAAACGGAAAGACCATCAGAACCCAACCACTTACCTACGGCCACTCCGTGACCACCAGCGGTCTTAGTCTAGCCGGTCCCACAAGCCCCAATTATAGCAGGTTTCAGAAAGAATGGCCGATTTTTTCAGCATGGTCTCAAGGCTTTGAAGTAGAAATATCTCCGGTTACAGACGGGGATTCGCTTAGTGCTTTATGGCGTAAATACGGTCGCACAAGCTGAGCCGTCTTCCCGGCGTAGGCCGGGAACCAGTCTTGTTTTCCTGGACCCCGGCTTGGTGGGACAGGCGTCTCGCCTGTCAATGACGGGCAACGGAGCAGGCTGCGTGCTCCTTGGTTTGAATGCGGCGACGCATAAACGCCTCCAACGGTGTCTTCGTACCCCATCTCTGAGGCGAAGCCACGGAGGAGCTAACGACACGCGAGGACTTTCATTGTTCGTTTCGGCTTGTTGGCGGCCCCAAGCCATGGAAGTATATGAAAATCAACTACTGAGGGAATTTCTCCGTGCAATGCCCGGGAACGTTACTGTCAGTCTCGAACAGCCTCACTCTACACATTGAGCTTGCCGGCGTTGTATGCTCCAATGTAATTGAGGCAGAAGCGGTCTTTGTTCACCAGGGCCTCGGCCGCGTACATCAGTGCCGTGAGTTGGGTATCCAGAGGATCCGCGATGACCGCATCGAGACCGTATGCAATGCTCATCACCACGAAGGCCCGGTTGAGGTGACGCCGTTCCGGAAGCCCGAACGAGACATTACTCAGCCCGCTCACAAAATGGGTCCCCGGATAACGGCCCGACAACTCCCGTATGACCTCGAGCGTCTCGACGACCGCCTTCGGACTCGTCGCGAGGGTCCGGACCAGGGGGTCCACGTAAATGTCGTCGACCGGGATCCCGTCTTGCATCAACCGTTTGATAAGGGCGTCGCCAACCTTCAAGGCCGTCTCCTTGGATGACGGCAAACCGCGATCGTCATTGCACAATGCCACAACTCCCGCGTCGTACTGCTTCACGAGCGGCAAGACGCCCTCGTACCGGGCGCTCTCCCCGCTGATGGAATTAATTAGGGGCTTACCCTTGTGTTCCGCAAGTCCTGCCGCCAAAGCTTCCGGATTGGGACTGTCAATGCACAACGGAAGCTCTGTTACTTCTTGAACGGTCTTGACCAGCCATCTCATGACATCCGGCTCTTCGGACGCGGGAACCGTTCCACAGTTAACGTCAAGAGCATGCGCGCCCGCCTGTTCCTGTGCTTTTGCCGTCTTTTGGATATGGGCGGCATCCTTGCCCTCTATGGCAGTATGGATGCTCTTGCGGGTGGCATTTATCTTCTCGCCGATTATGAACATGTCGACCTCGCCTTGGCACCGGTCAATCATAGATTTCTTTGCAGATGCGAACGCCGGTAACCGCATCCACCGCGTAGTAGTCGGCTCCGGAATATTCCCGAACCTGCCCGTTCACCGGGGTTCCCCCGACGATTACCTTCACCTGATCACGCAATCCTGCCGCGGTTAAAGCGTCTACCACTTCCTTCATAGCCGGATAGGTGAAGTTCAGGAGCGCACTCAGTCCCACGACTTTCGCGCCGGACTCTTTGACCGCTTCCACAAACCTCTCGACGGGCACATCCACTCCGAGATCTATAACCTGGAATCCCGAACCCTTCAGCAATGTGATGACGATATTCTTGCCAATATCGTGAACATCTCCTTTAACCGTTCCGATGACGACTTTTCCACCTTCCGTGTCCGGGGTTTGAATTCCCGCGAGGGAGGGATCGAGTTTCGCCATCACCTTCTTTAGGATCTCCGCTGAATAAATGAGCTGGCTTATGAAGTATTTCTGCTCGGAGAAGAGGTCTCCGACCTTGATCATTCCTTCATTGCATTCCTGTATGATGTCAAGAGGATTCACCCCTTCCGAGAGTTGCTTGTCAATGATCTCGTGTACGGTTTTCTCTTGCAGATCGGCCAATGCCTGAGCCAATTCTCCCATCGTAATCGCCTCCTATCCTACGCCGTCCACTGCCACATAAACGCATGTGCCATTGCTTCGAGCTGTTCCCAGTTCTTCTTTATGAGTCCCTCGTCGCCCTCGATTCGACCCAGTTCGCCCTTTTTGACGTCCCACGGCGTCAATACCCTCCGCGGTTTCAGAGCATCATTCTCCCGCGGGGCCGGCGCAGGTTTCGGAAGGGCTTTGACGCTCTTGTCGTGCCAACCGTACTCCAAGACCGTTTCGATCATGGCTCTGAAATTTTCAGGTTTGGCATCATACGGGAACGAGCACCCTGCGCTGAGGATGTATCCCCCGCCTTTCCCCGCCTTCTCGCAGATCTCTTTTGCGTGGGCCCTCACTTGGTCGGGTGTGCCGAGAATCAACATTGAATCCTGCACGCCGCCGGCTATGCACTGATAACCCTCCAAGTCTTTCTTTGCCTTGAAGATGTCTCCCTGGCTGTCAATGTCGCACAGGACCCTGCCCTTGGGCATTTCCCGCATATGGTGCCAGTGGATTCCCCAGTCCCCTTCCAAATATGCCCGAATGTTGTATCCGGCATCAATGATGATTTCCATGACCTTCTTGAACGACGGCCAATAGAATGTATCGAACTGCTCAGGAGACATGAAGATCGCCTTGTGCGTGGGCACGAAAACCGGATACCTTTTCAGGGGATCAGCCATGGAGAGGGCCATGTGGGCCATTTCCTGAACGAGCACATCACAGGCCTCGAGAACTTTGTCCGGTTGGCGGAACATGTCCGTGAAGGTTCCCGTCATCCCCCGCATGGCATCAGCAATGGCATCAAAAGGCGCCAGGAAGAATCCGGCCGTCGGCTGAGGCATGCCGCATTGCCGTTCGAGGACCATGGTGCGGTTACGCATGATGCCGCCCAGCATCATCTGCGCGAAACCGGCTTTGAGCATGGCAATGTACGAGCGGCCCGTGCCCCGATTCCCCAACTCGCCCAGAATTCTCGGTAAGAGGACGTCGATCATGAATCCCGGTGGATCGTTGATCAGATCATCATATTCGTCCTCCTTCATATATTCTTTTTCAACGAACTGGAACTGCGTGTCGGGCGGCAGATCGCGGCCCGGCAGCTTGTAGGTTTGGACGTTCAGAGCATCGTAGAGCGGTCCGTAGATACGGTTATCCCTGAGGACATCCACCTCGGGGAAGTCCTCGCAGAATTTGATCTCCGCTTTCAGCCACGCCTCCGGATCGTAAATTGTTTGCTGTTTTGTGTTTCCCGAATAGACTTCTGCGAAATAGTTGCTGCCGGTGGCAATGGGAATACGGTCGTGGGGTTCCAGGGCTATCGCCGCGTGATATCGGCCCAGCCGTTCCTCGAACAGTGCCTTCATATCTTGGGACATGATTCTCTCTCCTATAGATTTTTCCTAAATAAAGGGCTCTGGGGCGCAAAAACGGCAACTATTTGTTGAGGTCACTTGCCGCAGGCTCGGCACTGAGGCGGCACTGTGTGGTAGGGTGCCGGCGCAGCCGGCGTTCCGTGTTACGCCGAGTTTCCCCCTCAGGAAGAAAGGGGCCGGGGGGGATTTTCAGGTAAGAGGACGGCTTCAGCCCCCATTGTTTAAGAGTCTCTTTGCAACCTGAACCGCGGCACCTGCGTCGTCGGCGTACCCATGCGCTCCGATCTTCCGGGCATATTCCGCGTCAACCGCAGCACCGCCCACCATGATCTTGAAGCCGTTGCCGCCCGAGGCTTCGAGCAAGAATGAGACAGCTTCGGACAGTTCATGCAAAACCGTTGTGAGCAGAGCACAGATTGCGACGATATCCGGAGACTCCCGTTGGATGCCTTCAAGAAACGCTTGTTTGGGAACGTCGACGCCGATATCCACTACCTCGAATCCGGCTCCTCGAAACATCATGCCTACAAGATTCTTACCAATATCGTGAAGGTCTCCCTTGATGGTTCCGATCAGTATCTTGCCCTTGGTGGAAACGGACCGTCCTATGATAAGCGGTTCCAGAATCTCCATTCCAAACTTCATCGCCCGAGCCGCAACCATCATCTCGGGAAGGAATATCTCGTTCCTGGAAAATCTTTGGCCAACTTCTTCCATGGCCGAATTCATCACGGCAATAATCTCATCCGCCGATACCCCTTCTGATACGGCATTGCTTACCAGTTCCCTGGTTTCCGGGGCTTTTCCCCGAGCCACTTTATCAAACAGTTCGTCCAATTGTGCCATCGCACACTCCATTACCATGTCTATTCATAACAACCGATTTCCCGGGTATACCGGTACATTTCTTTTACGGCTTCCGGCTTGCATCCCTCGTGAATCGAGTTGCTGTCAGAGAGGATGTATCGCCCGCCTTTCTTGGCTTCATCCATGCATCGACGGACCTCCCGTCGAACAATCTCCTGATCACTTTGACAAAGCACCTCTCCGCAATCAACGTTGCCGGCGAGCACAAGCTTGTCTCCGTACTCACGCTTCACTTCCCCCATATTGACACCGGCTTTGGGTTCCAGGGAGTGGACCCCCGCGAGCCCGGCCTTGACCGCGGCATCCAGGAGCGGCGTTATGTATCCGTCGGAGTGCCAGATGACGGGAACACCGGATCTCTCGACAATGTACCGATAGCATGGGGTTACGAGTTCTTCGAACTCGACCGGGGAAATATAGGTGCGACCTTTGAATGCGGCATCATCACCCATTAGGACGAGGTCGGCCCCAAGTTCCGCTCCTCGCGCCGCGATCTCCGCAAACCATTTGGTTCTGGCCCACAGCAGCTTTTCAACGAACGGACGATCATCCATGTAGAGGTAGAAGAACTCTTCGAACCCGATGCTCTCAAGGGTAAGGCCGAAAGGACCGGTGTGGCTGGTGAGACAAAAGGCCTTGTCCGGTCTCTTGGCAATCGCGAGCCGGGTCTTCTCCGGATCCATGCGCTTATCCAGATCCAATTCAGGGACGTACCGCTCCAGGTCCTCCACGGTCCTCACCACCCCGCCGGCATACGAGCCACGGTTCCAGACGCGGCCGAATTCGTCGATTCCGTCCCACCCGCCGTACGTTCCCCCGGAGGTTTGCTGATCCTCCGCTATGTCCTGACTCAAGCTCGCGTTCAGGGGCACGCCTTGGCACCAGTTCTGGCAGAACACCGGGAAGACGTCCAAACCGAGCGCATCGTAGGTCCGACTTAAGCCTCCACCGCCAATGTGCTTCAGGAGTTTGGGATCGATACCAAAGGTCAGCGTGGGGACGCGATCGGGGATCTCCCCTTTCAATACGGCCTGCAAGCGCTCTTTCGAGTTCATTTCAGTCATATCTTACTCCATGTCTCAAGGGGCATGGGAATGTCACAAAAACACGAGCCAATTCAACCGCCTATGTAGGCCTTTACCACCTGGGGATCGCGAAGCACCTGCTCGGGTCTGCCGTCGGCGATCTTGACGCCGTAATTGAGCACGACCACATGGTCGGCCAAATCACCGACCAATTGCATATCGTGCTCCACCCACACCATGGTGATACCCAGTTCGCGTTGTATGCGCAGGATGAATCGAGCCAGGTCCTCCTTTTCCTGCCGGTTCATACCCGCCGAAGGTTCATCCAGCAGCAGCACTTGGGGTTCCATGGCCAAAGCACGCCCTAAGCCCACGATCTTTTGGATTCCGTAGGGCAACATTGCCGCCGGCGTTTTTCGATATTTTTCCAGCTCGAGGAACTCGACGATCTCTTCGACCGACTCTCGCCGACGGACTTCCTCTTTGAAGGTCTTTCCCCAGAACCAACCGTTCGAGATCAAGCCCGTGTGCATTTTCGTATGGCACCCTACGAGAAGGTTGTCGAGCACCGTAAGATGCCGGAAAAGCTCTGCGTGCTGGAAACTCCGGGCAATCCCCTGACGTGCGGCCGTCTCGGGTTCCGCGCGGGTCAGTTCAAACCCGTCAAAGGTTATACACCCCACGGTCGGATGGTAGATGCCGTTGATGCAATTAAGGCAACTGGTCTTCCCGGCTCCGTTCGGACCGATGAGTGCCGTCAATTCGCCCCGGTTCACGTTGAAGGAAATTTGGTTCAGTATTCTCAACTGACCGAAGGCCAGGGCCACATGGTCAAGAGCGAGATAAACATTCTCAGCCATACCAACGTCTCGTTCTCCGGTACTGTTTTACGTCCCGGTAGCTTTTTCGGGATTCCGAATCTCCCGCTCCTAAATAGAATTCCCGGATGTCCTCATGGCTTTTCAACCGCTCCGAGTCTCCTGAAAAGACCATACGTCCGTTTTCAATAACGTATCCATAGTCTGCAATCTCCAACGCGGCCACTGCGTTCTGCTCGACGAGCAGTATCGCCACATTTCGTTCATTTCGTATGGCCCTTACGACCGACATCAGTTCCTTGACCACGAGCGGCGCCAATCCCAGGGAGAGTTCATCCACCAGCAGGAGCCGAGGACGACAGAGCAACGCTGCGGAGAGCGTGAGCATCTGGCGTTCGCCGCCGCTCAAATACCCGGCAACGCGGTTGCGCAGTTTCTTCAGACCCGGGAAGTAATCGTAGACCTGGGCAAGCACGCCCGCATCTCCTCCGCCGTTGTCGTGATAGCCCGCACATATCATAAGGTTCTCCTCAACAGTCATATTGTCGAAGACCTTGTCCTTCTCCGGGACAAGCACGATACCTTGTTTGGTCACAGCGCTCGGCGAACTGCCTTGGATCCTTTTCCCCTCGAATTCAATGATCCCGTCGGCAACTTTGGCATTATCAACGCCCAGGAATCCCGAAATCGCCCTGAGCACGGTGGTTTTCCCCGCACCATTGGTACCGAGGAGGGTCACTATCCGGTTCCGTCGAACTTCCAGGGAAATCCCTTGAACCGCTGCGGAGATGTTATGGTAAACGACTTCCAGCTTCTCTACCTTCAGAAGAGGTTCATGGACATCGGCCATGGCGTTATCCTCCCGTGGACCGGTACTTAAACGGCCAAAGCAGGAAATAGTCCCGAATCCTCGTCCAAACGCCGGCCAGTCCGCTGGGCTCAAGTACGAGAAACAGGATCATGATCAGTCCGAAGCAACTGTGTTTGATTGCAAACATGTACGTGGTGAATCGGGTCGGTATGGCAAACAGGTCCACGACGGAATCTATGCCGTAGGGGAGCACAACGACGAATATGGTTCCCAGGATCGCCCCGAGAATCGACCCCAGCCCTCCGATAATCACCATGGCGATGTACTCGATTGTCATCATGAGCGAAAAGGCTTCCACCGAAACGAAACCTCGATAGTATGCGAACAGGCACCCGGCCATGCTTGTCAGTACCGAGCAGACGACAAACGCGTACAGCTTGTACATCCCTACCTTGATGCCGAATGCGGCGGCTGCCACATCGCGGTCTCTGATGGCCATCCAGGCTCTGCCGGTCCTTGATCGGAGGAGATTCAAAGCGAAGATAACCACGGCAACGCACCACACGAGCAGGAAGAAGTACCATACGACGGCATCCTCTATAAGCAGCGGACCCAGCTGAGGGGGATCGAGCACGATGCCCGTAGCGAACCCACGTTTGGTTTCGTATTCAGAACCCAAGTACGTAACGATGAAATGGAGGGCCAACGTACTGAGGGCCAGGTACAGCCCGCGCAGCCTCAAGGAGGGCAGTCCGAATACCACTCCGAGGACCGCGCCCACCACACCGGAAGCAGGCAGGGTTATCCAAATTGGAGCACTGGTTTCCCGGAAGAGTATGCCCGTAGTAAAGGCCCCTGCAGCGATCAAACCTGCGTGGCCGAGAGATATTTGGCCGGCAACACCTGTGAGGAGCATCAGCGCCACGGCGCCGATGAGGGCAATGAAGACCTGGTTGGCGAGATCCAGGAGGAAAGGGCCGGCAAAGCCGGGAAAGATTACCAATCCCGCCAGGAGCACCACCAAGGCTCCCCATCGTGTCTTGGTCTCGACTATACTGAAATCCTCGGCGTACGATGTCTTGAAGTATCCGCTGGCAAATGCCATTTAGACTCTCTCCCACTCTTCCTTTGTTCCGAACAAACCCCAGGGACGAATCAACAACATCACGAGCAACACCAGAAAGGGAGCCACTTCACTGGCCTGAGGGCTGATGGAAATTGCAGTCACTTGGGCTATGGAAACCACGATTGCACCGGGGATGACCCCCAAAAGGCTGTCGAGTCCGCCTACGAGAACCACAGGGAAAGCCATCAGTGCTATGACGAACATGTTGGGATACAAACCGCCGTCGCAGGCCATAATCGTTCCTGCCGTTCCTGCCGTGAGCGCGGCGATTGCCCATGAAAGCCCGTAATACAGGTGGAGGTCTATACCTCGTTGCGCAGCCAATAGAGGGTTCTCCCCGACCGCGCGCATTCTCAAGCCCCACCTAGTATATTTCAAGCACAGAAAAAGTCCCGCGTAGAGAACAATGGCACAAACCACGGCGGCCAGGCTGAAGGTTGATATCGCGGCCTGTCCGAACAGCATGATCGACTTATTTTCGAGGCCGATCTTCTCCAAGGGGTGCCAGGACTGTGAGGTCCAGACCAGGGTCATCACTCCTCTCAGGAGAATGCCCAGTGCAACCGTAACGAGCACTGCCGCGAACACCGATTCTCCGGTCATGAAGCGCATGAGGAAGAAATAGATCGCCATGCCCAGGAGAAGGCTTAATACCAGGGCCAAGCCAAGTGAAAAAATCGGATGTCCCGGCATGGCCATGGCAACGGACAGCAGAAAGTATCCTCCAAGAGTCATTATCTCGCCGTGGGCAAGGTTGAGAACTCGGCTCGATCGGTAGATGAGAACATACCCACAGCAAATCAGACAATAGAGTGAAGCGATAACCAGGATGTTTACTGCGATTTGCATTCGATTCCACTCCCTGCCGGGATTTCATACGGTTTCACGGTAAAAACAGGACTAAACATTGGGGGTTCGGCCGCACACCTTAGCTACACGGACGGGCCGATCTATTCCCTGAGGAATCCTTGGTGCAGCGATGATAAAAATATGATCGTGAATCTGCGTAGGTCTTGGTGAGCGAGCGAACCCCGCGTTGTCACCGGTTGGACAAAGGACCTCAAATCCGCATATCCCGGGGCGTTTCCTTTCGTCAACTCATCCGCACATCCGTGCATGCAGCGTCGGCTTACACGGGCGCCCCGGAAAGAGATCCGGAATGAGAGTCACTTGATTTCTATAGGTGTCCAATCCTTCACAATCTTAATCCCCTTGGTTTTTGCATCCCACTTGTACACTCGGTAATAATTCACGGTCCTGAAGTGGTTGGAAGATGTCCACACCAGCGGGCCGCCTCTCAATCCCTTGAATTCAACTTTGACGCTGTTCATGGCCTGTCGAACTTTGTCCGGGGTAGCCGGCCACGAGGTGCGCTTGAGGGCCTCTTCAAGAACCATAGCCGCAATCCAACCTTCGGTCAGTTTCTGGTGCGGGTAGATGGTCTTCTCTTTCTTGCTCGACTCCTTAATGCCCTTGTGCATTTCAGAGTCGTCCACGAAGAGCGCGTTGGCCCCGAAGACATAGAATTTGTCGTCCTTGAGACGCTCCAAATCCTGTTCAGCCGGGTTATGTGCGAACGCTAGGTAGTTGCCTTCCCAGCCGAGTTTTCGCAGGGCCTCGAGGGTCTTCACCTGGGTAACCCACGGCGCCCATGCATATACCCAGTTCGCTCCGGCGCTCTTAATCTTTGTCGCAAACGGCGTGTAATCGGGCGTGGGCGGCGGGATGGCTTCCTTACCGGTCACGGAGAAGTCCTTTTCCTTCTCTGCGAGCGTTGCGGCAAAGTCGATTTCACCGCGGGACACAGGGATGTTCATGGCTACCAAGCCCAGCTTCACCGGACCCTTTGCCGTTGCCTTGATGAACGATATGG
This sequence comes from Desulfomonilaceae bacterium, assembly GCA_963675835.2. Taxonomy (GTDB): domain Bacteria; phylum Desulfobacterota; class Desulfomonilia; order Desulfomonilales; family Desulfomonilaceae; genus JAVHLK01. Next base: position 529,712 of record CAXXIU010000021.1, on the reverse strand, counting down.
CAAACCTGCTGTCATACTTGGCCGCAAAGGATGTGGAACAGAATTCCAGCGCATTCGGCTTGGGAGGATAGACTTCCGGCGGGCACACGGAGCCTGCGAAAAAGATCGGGATCTTGTTGCGTTTGGCAACCTTCATCATGGGAGCGTACGTGCTCGAAAAGCTCGCGTTGAGCATCAGGATCACCTTATCCTGAGTAACGAACTTTTTCGCGTCCGCCGCGGCTTTGGAAGGCTGTGCCGCATTATCGGAAAAGATAATCTTTACGGGATGACCGTTGATGCCTCCTTTGGCATTGACCTCCTTGAAATAAATGTCAAACGCGTCTTTTATGGGAGCGTAGCTCCCGGACCCGGGGCCTGTTAGTGCCGCACTGAAGCCCACTACATAGGCGTCCTCGGCGCCGGCGGAACCGGCGAACGCTACGGTCGCGACAAGTGCTGTGACGAGTAGCCACATTTTCCTGGACATGAAAACCTCCTCTTCGTATGATCCTTACCCCTGCTCATCGAGCAGGTTACCGATCTCCGACGCCAACCTGTCTTCTTCTTTGGTTCCGTACATGGCTTCCACCAGATCCTTGAACTTGTCGTACATGAGGTGCCGTTTCACCTTGCGTGTCGGTGTTACCGGCTCTCCTTCCTCTTCCGGGTCTAGCTCCTTGGGGATGATTCTGAAGGTCTTCACCTGCTCAACTCTGGCCAGATCCTTGTTCATGCGCTCAATCTCCGAGCCTATCAGGTCCGTGACCCGAGCATGTTCCGCCAAACTCGTGAATCCCCCGTATGAAATGTTATTCTGACGTGCCCACGCAGCCACGGTGTCGTAATCGATTTCAACGAGTGCGGATATGTACTTCCTCATGTGACCGAACACGACTATCTCGCTGATGTACGGGCCGGCGCGAAGCGTGTTTTCGATGTGTGTGGGGCTGATGGTCTTTCCGCCCGAAGTCACGATGATGTCCCGGACTCGATCGATGATCTTCAATCTACCGTCGGGGCCGAGTTCGCCCACGTCGCCCGTATGGAGCCAACCTTCGCCGTCCAGAACTTCTGCGGTCTTATCCGGGGATTTCCAGTAACCCTCAAATACGTCGTTCCCTCTTATGAGGATTTCGCTTTTATCACCGAATCGCAATTCCCAGCCGGTAGGCGGCCGGCCCACATCTCCCGGTTTTGGAAACCGGTCCCCTTGCGCTGAGATGATGGCTCCCCCGGTTTCCGTCTGCCCGTAAAACTCGGAAAGGTTGAGCCCGTAAATCTGCCACAAGGCCATTACTTCGGGAGGCAACGGCGCCCCCGCGCAGAGTGCCAGTTCGAGTTTATCAAACCCGATTTTGTTGAGAATGGGGCGAAAGACGATATGATACGCAAGCAGATAGAGGAGCTTCATAGAGTAATCATTTTTGCCGTCCCATACATTTCTGATGTGTCTTCTGCCGATTCCGGCCGCCCATCTATATGCCGTCCGTTTGATTGGGCTTGACGCTTCAATACCCACGAGAATGTTCGATGCGAATTTCTGAAGATAACGGGGCACTGAAAAAAATACCGTGGGAGCCGTCTCAAAGATGGTCCGGGCCAGATCCTCGATCTCCTCGCCGTAATGGGGGACGATCCGGGTCATGAGCGGCAGAGTCACCGCAACATCCTTCCCCAATACGTGACATAGCGGAAGGTACACGACGGTCCTGTGCGGCATTTGAGCGAGAACGGGGGTAACGATCTATCAGCGTATACGCTGCGGCAAGGTGCTTGCCGTGGCTCATCAACGCACCCTTGGGGTTTCCGGTGGTTCCCGACGTATACACGATGAACAGATCGTCGGTCGGTTTTATGCGCCGTGCGATGCCTTCAACTACGGATTGGTCCGGTTCCAGCGCGGCTTCTCCGCTCCTTATGAGATCGGCAAAGGAAACGAGGGCAGGGTGGTCGTACATGAACATTCCGCGGTCATCGATCACGACCACATGTTCAACATGGGGAAGGTTCTCCAGCAAGGGAAGGAGACGATCCACATATTCCTGATTTTCTGCGACGAAGATGGTCGCTTCTCCGTTTTGCATGAGGTGCAGGAGTTCCTTCTTCGACGACGTAGGGTAAATGCCGTACGTTACCGCACCCAATGCCTGCGCTGCGACTTCGCAGATGACATATTCCTCGCAGGGGTCACCCATGAGGGCGACCCGCTTTCCTGCGTCAAGCTCCAGCTCTTTGAGGCCCATCGCACATTGTGAAATCACCCGTGCAAACTGTTCCCACGTCCGTTCTCGGTAAATTCCGCGTTTTTTGGCGCGATAGGCAACTTCGCGGGGAGTGGAGCGAGCCCGCTCGAAAAGAAGGCCCGGGACTGTCTTGTTTCTTAGCTCTTCATACTTCCGCAGTGTTCCCATATGGCGTGCCTCAAGTTGAGCGTGCAGTATCGTCGCCTGCAGGCGCCAGCCCGGTTGCGATCTGGTCGAAGGTTGCTTCCAGGTTGTCGAAGAGCGAATAGGACATGTCTTTGAGGAGCCAACGGATCACAATATGCTCGATGGTGCCGAGGAATATGCTCCTGGCAACGTACGGATTGAGATCCTGCCGGAACTCCCCGGACTTCTTGCCCTCCTCGAAAATGGACAGAAGTTGACCGTAAAACGTTTTGACGTTGGCGTACACTGGAGTGTCGAGAAAGCTGCGGTTTCCCTTCAGGTGGAGAAACACTACTTTTGCAACGAGGGGTTCCCTTTCGATATAACGTACGTACCAATAGAGGAATTTCCGGAGTTTGTTAAGCGCTCCTTTGATCCCGAACAGGTGCTCTTCGAGCGCTTCGATTGCCTCGGTCACCCACACGTTCGGGATCGTAAGCATAAGGTCTTCTTTGCCCTGAAAGTACTCGTAGATCCCTGCTTCCGACAAACCTGCCAGCCGGGAGATTTCCGCGATGGTAGCCTTCTGGTACCCGTGTTCGGCAAACACCCGGGTAGCCGCACGTATCACCCTGGTGCGGGTGTCTGTTGGGAGATTCTCCCCCTTCTTTCCGTATACTAGTGGATCATTCGGCATGATATAACCGCTACTTGTTAGCTTTCTAAATCAAGTAACCGAATAGAATTAGGTTGTCAAGAAGAAATGTGCGGGCACGGATGGTCCTTGGAGGGCGCTCCAGTCCAATAGTGGCTTACTGAGCGTCATATGGCGATTCCGGTCATGTTGAATTTACGAACGAGGGAGAGCGGATGGCAATAGCCCCGAATAGTGTTCGGCCTAATATCACAAGTCTAATACTGCTTTATGTCTTCACTGTTATTGTGGTATTCGGACCCACGTCAGAACGCGTCAACCCGCGTCGGTTCTTTGCCGGAAACCAGAAATACGCAGTTCCGAGGTTTCTTCTTGATAGGCCGACCTCGGTTGGATGAACTGGAAGCCCAATAATAATAAGAGGCGACATCGGAGCATGATGCCTCCTTGAGGAAACCTCACGACAGGGCGACCGACGGTGTGGTATACTCCTAGCGCAGTGTGCTGCGATTTCAGATAAGTGAGCGTTCCCGGAAGATCGCAGTATGCCGCTTATTGAAGCCTAGTTCCGGTAATCCGGGAGCTTCCGCACTCGTTCTTGCGGGTGGTGAGATTCAGGCTTGACAATATCTCCCCCGCCCCGGTCGGCGTTGAGACATTGACTGGAGGGATTCTCCCCGAGTCAAGGGTCAAGCTCCAAAAGGTGTGATCAATGGCAAGACGTACACTCCTCGGAGATCTGATGGGGAGGATATTCGGCCCGAGTCTTCGCACCAAGCTCATTGGCCTCCTTATAGCGGTCATGTTGATTCCACTTCTGGTCTCTTCCTGGACAGCGCGCGAAAACGCCCGGTCTCTGGGTACGAGGGTCTCAAATCGAACCAGCTCCATGACGCAGGAGATGCGCGAGTCTGTGACGACCGTGGGAAGACGAACCACGAACGATGCAATTCATGCTCTCGAATTGCTTTCAAGGGAAAAGATCGAGCGGTTGTCCACGGACCTTGCCCGTGAAATTGCCGCGTTCCTTTACGATCGCGACGACGATCTCCGGCTTGCGGCGGAATTGCCGCTCACTGAGGAATCCTTCAGGAATTTCCTTGCATGCCGAACACGGGAAGTAGTGGACCACGGGCCCTGGAAATTGGCGCCGGACAAGAAATCATGGGTTCCCGTTACGGCGGAAACAAAACCCCAACCGAATGTGTTTCCCGTTCTGGTCGAGAACCGGATCAACTTTCATTATCGGCCGCCCGATATCGTCGGGATCAGGCAAAGGCGTCCGCTCTACCTGGAGATGACCTTTGTCGATCTTGACGGCATGGAGAAACTGAAGATTACTACTTCGGAACTCGTGCCCGACCGGCTCCTCGATGTGTCCCGAAAGGAGAACACATACTGCAGGGCGGAGACCTATTTCCAGGAGTTGAGTTCCCTGGAGAAGGGTGAGATGTACGTATCGAGCGTCATCGGCCCGTACGTTTCGTCACGCGTCGAGGGCCTGTATGTCCCCAAAATTACGGACGCGCTCGGCATAGCGTTCGCCCCCAAAAGATCGGGGTACGCGGGTAGGGAAAATCCTGTCGGGGCTCGGTTCAAAGGATTGATCAGATGGGCGACCCCGGTTTATCGAGGCGTCCGCAAGATTGGTTACGTCACCCTTGCGTTGAATCACACCCATCTTATGAATTTCACGAACCCTCTGATTCCGAATGAAGAGCGCACCTCCGTAATCCCGGATGCGAGTACGGGCAATTACGCGTTCATGGCCGACTACATCGGTCGAATCATCGCGCACCCCAGGCAGTATCATATCGTAGGATTCGATCCACGGACCGGTAAGAGAGTCCCGCCGTGGTTGGATGAGGAAACCTATACCCAATGGAAACGGAGCGGCAAAGAGTTCGAGGATTTTGCGAAAGATTTTCCCGAATACCACAACCCATCGCTGCAGAAGAGCCGCTCACTGGACCAGGCAGCCGCCGGCCGGATGGGGCTCGACTATCGCTATCTGAATTTCGCCCCACAGTGTCAGGGGTTCCAAACCATCACTCAACACGGCGGCTCCGGATCGTTCCGCCTGTTCTGGAGCGGTCTTTGGAAACTTAACGCCACTGCGGCCATACCGTATTTCACCGGTCAATATGGGTCTCAACCCCGGGGGTTCGGGCACGTGGCGATTACAACCAATGTTCAAGAGTTCCGTCGCCCAATCCTTGCGACAAAGAAATTCATAGATGAGTACATCACGGGGCGTGATGCCGACCTAGCCCATCAACAGGACGAACTGTATCGCACAATTTCTCAGAGCGTTGCCGAAGGCATCAGGAAGTTGACCCAGAGCACGGGCCTCATGGTGGTCATCGTTATCGGAATGGCCACTTGGATCGGCACGGCTTTGCGCAACCGCGTCGCAACCGTCACCCAGGGAGTTCGAGAGTTTCAGGAGGGCAACCTCAAGCACCGACTCGACGTGAAAAGCAGGGATGAACTTGGTCAGCTCTCCAAAGCGTTCAACCAGATGGCTCGGAGCATCGAAACCTCGTACGGAGAGTTGAGCAGGAGCGAACACCGTTTCAAAGCCATATTCAATCAGACATTTCAGCTCGCAGGTTTCCTCAGCCCCGACGGAACCCTCTTGGCGGCCAATACCGCCTTGCAGCAGTTCCTCGGAGCCAAAGCCTCCGAGCTCGTCGGCAAGGCATGTTGGACCCTCCCTTGGTGGTCGGACTCTCCCGAACGGCAACAGGAGGTTCGTGAGGCGGTTCGGAAAGCAGCCGCCGGAGGATTTCTCCGCTTTGAGGCCAACGGCCGTTCTCCTCTCGGAGCGACGCACTACTATGATTTTTCCCTGAAGCCCTTCGAAGACGACGAGGGCAATGTCGTGAACCTCGTGCTGGAAGCCCGTGATATCACTCAGTTGAAAGAGGCCGAACATGAATTGAGGAGACATCGCGATCAGCTGGAACTTCTGGTTCGGGACCGAACGCGCGATCTCACTTCGGCAAACGAACAATTGCACAGAGAAATTCTTGACCGCGAACAAGCGGAGTATCAAGTTCGCGCCGAGCGTGACAGAGCCAAACGGTACCTGGATATCGCAGGGGCCATAATAGTGATGATCGACGCACGGCATCAGACCGCTCTGATCAACAAGAAAGGATGCGAAGTCTTAGGGTACGATGAAGAGGAACTCATTGGAAGGGATTGGTTCGACCTGGTTTTTCCGGAAGAGGATAGACAAACTCAACGGGCGCTCTTTGACCAATTGCCGGCCAAAGGGAGCGAATCCGTTGAGTATGTGGAGACCACGGTCCTCACCAAGAATCGAGTCCCGTTGACCATTGCATGGCAGCACACCGTATTGACCGACACGAATGGAAGGCCGGTTGGTTCGCTCAGTTCAGGAGTGGACATCACCCAAAGAAAGAAGAAAGAGCAAGAGCTTCGCCGAGCGCGGGACGCGGCCGAGGTGGCGAACCGGACTAAGAGCATTTTCTTGGCCAACATCTCCCATGAGATTCGGACACCGCTCAACGCGATCCTCGGATTCTGCCAACTCATGCTTCGCGATCCCTCCATCACTCGCAAGCAGCGTGAAAACGTGGGGACGATCAACCGTAGCGGGGAACACTTATTAGCCCTCATTAACGAGGTCCTGGAGATGTCCAAGATTGAATCGGGACGAATCGCGCTCAATCGAGGCAGTTTTGACCTGAACCGGCTCTTGGAGGACGTCGAACTTATGTTCCGATTGCGGACCGAGTCAAAGGGCCTTCAATTTGAGGTGAGCAGGTCCTCAAAACTCCCCAATTACGTGGTGGGCGATCAGAGCAAGATCCGCCAGGTACTCATCAATTTGCTCGGCAATGCGGTGAAGTTTACCGAACAAGGCGGGGTGGTCCTTCGCATCTTTGAGGAGAACGGCGACGGCTGCGAGGCGGAAGACAACGGAGGGCCCCCACGGGCCAAAGAGGTCATTGACCTGGTTCTGGAAGTTGAGGACACCGGGGTAGGAATCAGGGCACAGGATGTGGAGCGGGTGTTCGATCCCTTTGAGCAGGCGGGTAAGGACAACGGCTCGGATGGGGGAACGGGGCTCGGTCTGGCTATTTGTCGAGAATACGTCAAGGTGATGGGCGGCGATATTACCGTTAAGAGCCAAGCCGGTCAGGGGAGCGTGTTCAGGGTCGCGATTCCAATGCAAAAAGGGAGCGCCCAAGCGTGCACCAGGTGTGATCGGAGAAGACGGGTTGTAGGACTTCGGCCGGGCTTGGCTCAGTACCGTATTCTGGTGGTGGACGACATCAAGACCAACAGGGATATCCTTTCCACCCTGCTGGGAGCCGTGGGTTTTTCCGTCCGTACCGCGGATGACGGCAAGCAAGCCGTCTCAACCTTCCGGCAATGGCAACCCCATGCGATTCTCATGGACATGAAGATGCCGGTAATGGACGGTCGTCAGGCCGCCAAGACCATCAGAGCCCTTCCGGGCGGCCGGCGGGCCGCTATTATAGCCGTAAGCGCCGGTGCGCTGGAAGAGGAACGAAAGACCGTTCTTGCCGACGACGGACCGTCCGACTTCATTCGAAAGCCGTTTAGAGAAGAAGACGTCTTCGATGTTCTCCACAAGCATCTTGGTTTGGAGTACGTATACGAGGAGTACCGGGAACCTGCGGAGGATTCATCGCTTTTGAAAAGAAATCCGCAGACACTCACACCGGATACTCTGGCAGATTTTCCGCCCCAATTGATCGAAGATCTATACGAAGCAGCTCTGAGCCTTGATATTGATTGTCTCAATGAACTTCTGGTGAATGTCCGGCAACTCAATCACCAGGCTGCCGAGACCATATCTACTCTGATGCAGCGATACGAACTCGAGGTACTCATAGAGGCCCTCCGGGTAACGGAGGAACGCCCATGAGCACCGTCGAAAACCAAGCAAATATTCTCATAGTGGACGACAAGCCCGCCAACCTCGATGTACTTTCCGAAATGCTGAGACAGTGCGGACACAAGGTTCGACCGGCCACCAGCGGTAAACTCGCGTTGCAGGCCGCAGAGAAGCAGCCGCCGGATCTCATATTGCTGGACATACTCATGCCCGGCATGGACGGCTTCCAAGTGTGCCGACAACTCAAGAATCACCAAACTCTGAAGAAGATCCCCGTGATATTTATAAGTGCGCTTACCCAGGCCTTTGATAAGGTAAAGGCGTTTAAATACGGCGGCGTGGACTACATCAGCAAACCGTTCCATGTGGAAGAGGTTGTGGCCCGTGTTGAAACCCATCTGAAAGTGACGAGGTATCAGATGGAGATGGAACTGAAGAACAAGCAGCTGGAGCGGGCCCTGGATGAGTTGAAAAACGCTCAGACGAGGGTCGTGCAGTGCGAGAAGATGGCCTGCCTGGGCGTTCTGACCGCGGGGATCGCACACGAAATCAATAACCCCGTCAACTTCATCACCTCGGGGATTGTTGCCTTGCGGAGGCTTGTTGACGATCTCATGGGGGTAATGGAGCGATACGCCGGTCTGGATGCCGGAAACGCAGATCAAGCGTTGAAGGAAATCGACCGATTCAAGGACGAAATAGCGTTTGATGAAATCGAAAACGGGCTGTGTGAACTGATAGACAACATGGAGACCGGAGCAAAACGCACCATGGAAATCGTCCGAGGTCTCCGCACGTTTGCCAGACTCGACGAAAATGACGAAAAAACCGTCGACATTCATCAGAACATAGAATCGACCCTTATGTTGCTCCGAAATGAATACAGGGACGTAATAAGCATCAGAAAGGACTTTGGAAATCTTCCCCCGATCCCGTGCTTTCCGGGCAAGCTCAACCAGGTATTCATGAACGTCCTTTCCAACGCAGTGGACGCGATCAAGAGCAAGGAGAATCCTTCCCCTGATGAGGAAATTTGCGTCAGGACCGGACTGGTGAAGAAGAACAAAGACCGTTTTGTTGAGATCGAAATCCGAGATACCGGTAAGGGAATACCCGACGAGGTTCGGGATCACATATTCGAACCCTTTTATACTACCAAGGAAGTCGGCAAGGGAAACGGGCTGGGGCTATCCATCAGTTTGGGTATTGTGGAAAGCCACGGAGGAACAATCGAAGTTGACTCCAACCGGCCGAACGGAACGGTGTTCAGGATTTACCTGCCTTTGAAGTCGGAAAGGAAGGGCGATGCAGCGGAAGGTATCGAGCAAACCTCAGATTCTCTACGTGGATGACGAAAAAGAAAATCTGACGAATTTCAGATACGTATTCAGAGGCACGTATGATGTGCACATTGCGCAGTCTGCTGAAGAAGGCTACGGAATTCTCAAACAACACGAAATCCACGTCGTGATAGCGGACCAGAGAATGCCCGGCGAGACCGGGGTACAGTTTCTTGAGAATATCGTTTCTCAGTATCCCGCGGCCATACGTATGATTTTGACCGGTTACAGCGACATCAATGCAGTTATTGATGCCATCAACCGCAGCAAAATCTATTACTACCTTCAGAAGCCGTGGGATGAGAAGGAAATGCGACTGGTCATTGACAACGCAGTGAAGCTTTACCGGTCGAGAGTGGAATGCAATGAGCCGGCGGCAGGCCTCAACCGGAACACTGAGGGTTTGAGCCGAGGAGATAACCGTATCCCCCTGAAGGTCTCGGAGAAGACGCGGCTCGTCGAAGAGATCCGAAGTTCCGGCGAGCAGTTACAGATCAGTGAGGAGAGACTCCGCGCAATCTTCGAAGCAGCCAGGGACGGCATATTCGTCAAAGACCTATCATTGCGATACACTCATCTCAATGCCGGCATGGTCAACCTCTTAAGAAGCGAGCCGGACCGAATCATCGGGAGGACCGACGAACGTTTCCTGAACAAAGATCTCGCCCGCAATCTACGCAACGTGGAATCTCGTGTGCTTGAAGGGCAAACCATAGAGTCTGAATACTCCATGGAAATGGACGGCGAAGCAGTGGTCCTCAGTTCCACGAGAATGCCTTTGAGAGATGCGTCGGGGAGCATCGTGGGTCTGTGTGGAATACTGAGGGACGTAACCGAACGTAAGGAATTGGACTCATTGGATAAAGGTGACGGCACGGGGTACACCTCCGAGATTATGAAGGCCACCCTGAAACAAGTACTCCTCGCCGCAGAGAGCGACAGCACCGTGCTGTTCCTCGGAGAGAGCGGCAGCGGGAAGGATTTCCTGGCAAGGTTCCTCCACGATCATTCTCGACGTTCGGGAGGCCCCTTCTTTGCCATCAACTGTGCGGCATTGGCTCCCCAGCTTGTCGAATCGGAACTGTTCGGCCATGAGCCTGGTTCCTTCACGGGTTCCAGAGGTCGCAAGCGGGGACTCGTGGAGTTGGCGGAGGGAGGAACGTTGCTCCTGAACGAGGTCGGAGAGCTTGCCTTGCCCATTCAAGCGAAACTGCTCACCTTTTTGGATACGAGGCAACTCACCCGAGTCGGTGCCGAGAGGGCGGTGACGGTCAACGCGCGAATCGTTGCCGCGACGAACCGGGACCTCAAGAGCGAAATGGAATCCGGCGGATTTCGCCAGGATCTGTTCTATCGGCTCAATGTGTTTCCCGTCACAATTCCCTCCCTGAGGCATAGAATTGACGACTTGCCGGCCCTGGTTCCGGAGATCCTGGCTCGGCTTGCGGTCCGCTTCGGTTTGAGCGCGGCTCCCAAGGTTGAGCCGGCCGCCATGGAAGCGCTTGCCGGTTACCATTGGCCCGGGAATGTGAGGGAATTGGAGAACATACTTGAAAGGGCTCTCATCCTAAGGCCGCGTGGAATCATATCCCGTTCCTTGCTTTCACTGCCCCGCGAGAAAGCGGCTCATGTCTTGGACATGTCCTATAAGCATCTGTTCGCCAATCTTTCCGACGGCTTCACATTGAATGACGCGATGGACCGAACAAAACAGTTCCTCATTTCCCAGGGGTTGAAGCAATCCGGGGGCAACATCACAAGAGCCGCTTCCATGCTGGGAATTTCCCGAGGCTCCTTGAGACACTACATGCGTCGCCTCAACGTGCCCAAGGGGTCCAATTGATAAAGACTATTCTGTCAGAAATTAAGTGATGCCGGTCGATCCCGGGGAGTTCTTGAGTAGTTCTTGTACCAAGAGATGAACTGTGGTTGAAGGATTGTCGCGTTCCGGTCTGGGAGGATCATACCGGCTGAGCAACGTGAGGGCATTCCTTATGGCAGTAGCTCGATAAGGCAATAGCTTGTCAAACATCTCTGTATCATTTTTCTCGTACCGACCCAGGTGTCCCTTCAGCTTAACTATGTAGAAGTTCCTGGCAATCGCGCTGTCAACGTACTGAAAATGAAGGAGATACCACAGTTCGAAAGACTCATTGGAGTAAGCTGTCTTGATCCCTTCGCTTTCTGCGAGTTTGAGAGCTTTGTTGAAGTTCCGTGCGGGAAACGAATCCCTGTCGAAGACACACCAAATCTGATCAAAGCCATCCCTTTTCTTGACGGCTTTGTCTCGTAACTCGATAGCCTTTTCGACGACTGTGACTGTATTGTCTCCGACGCCGACTAGTTCGATTATTGTCTTAGGTGCCCGATATTTCTTAAAATAATTCGGTTCGGTTTTCTCACCTTCGCACACAATGAGAAAGCTCTGCCGCGGATCGAGGGTTGAAGGTAGCCTCGAACGGGGCTTGCGGCCGGCTCTCCGATAGGCTCTACCATCAGACATCTGAATCTCTCTCGAAAAGACCGATATCTTCGACAAGCGGTATCGCCCCGTACTTTCCACTCATGTAGTCTTTTTCGAAAGAAGCGTCGTTCCTTACCTTGTACTCGACCAGCGAATGAAGGTGTGATGCTTCCAACTCATCCTTTTCAATGAACCATATCTGGTCCCTACGCAATAGGTCGAAATCCAGTAGGTTCGTATCGTGCGTCGTGAAGATGATCTGAGCATTGTTTGGGTTCGTTGTCGGAGAGTGAAACATGCCGAGTATTGCCGAAGTAATCAACGAGTGCAGCCTCGCATCCAATTCGTCCGCCACAAGTACCTTGCCTCTTTTCAAGACCCACACCATCAAGCCCGCAAGGGAGAAGATTTTCTTCGTGCCGTCGGATTCATGTCGATCCAGATCGAACGTGACCGTTCCTTGGGCTTTGCCCTCGAAGTCGCGGACTTGGTGAAGCGTGTTGATCGTGATGCGTTTGGCATCCGCGGGGATTCCTAGTAACTTCTTTATCTCATCGGGCATCTCGGCCGGCAGATCTTCTTCCGAAAAAGGGATCTCCTTGACCCTGATGTCGGCTATCCCGAGATCCAATCGCTTCACAAAATCTACAACGTCCTTCTTATACGAGTCTTTTTTCAAGTACTCATAGCTGCGACGTCGGTGGGGCGGATCGAAAAGCCCGGAGACTACTTCCATCTGGCCAAACCACTCCAAGATTTCCATTGCAACAGGTCCGTTGAACTGCGCCACGACAGACAGAAAGAGAGCATTCTTCCGCGTATGGCGTTCCAGCAACCTAGGTTCTTCGGAAAACTTCTTAGAAACTTTGAAGGTGTCTTCTTCACGAACAAACAGCCGCGCTTCACGTGATGAAGGAACCCAGAACAGCCATTCAGACTCGACACGATCCCCAATGACCTCAAACCCGTACCGAAATCGTCGGCCGGACATCAAGAATACCACCTCAAAGAGGCTCGGCTCGCCCAACGTGCTCGAATCCAGCCGGAATTCTTCGCCATGGATTGGTTCCGACGCTATTCTGTCCATGGATGAAGTGAGAACAAAGGAACGCATGAAGGAAAGCGCTTTTACAAGATTAGTCTTGCCGCTTGCGTTGGCGCCGTATATAGCCGCACTCTTGAGAAGTCGCAGTCGCCGGCCTGCCTCGAACACATTGTCGGCGTCCAGCTGTTTATCCTTTGACTTGATCTTTGCCGCGACCATACTCAGAGTCACCGGTTTGTTGAATGACCGGTAATTGCCTACGGTGAACTCGACTAGCATTGGGGGTCCCTTTTTTGTCTATTAAATGACTAATTCTACGAAAATCTCACGGATTTGTCCACAATATGTTTGTTCAGATTCCTCGAGGCATCCAAATGATCACGACATGAAAAAACCTGATAGCCAAATCCGCACAGGCTGATCTTTCGTGAGCATTTTCTGGGCGAGTCCGACTTGCTTGCGACGGGTCTTGTCAATGACCTTAGTCCAGTCACTTCTGATTTCCCCCCGTCCTGGAATTGGGAAGGCTTGCGGAACCTTCACCAGCGCTGTCCCACGGCAAAGAATATGCTTGACCGGAACCGAACGGAAAGATACGTTTCAAGGACAAGGGAACAGGGCTTTTTCAGCAACGAAACAGCGATTGGGTATTCCAGGAATCTCGAAGCAGGCCTGAAAGGGACCGTAAGTGGGTCAAGGGCATAGGCGCCAACATACGCGGTTTGGTCATGCCGGCCACTCTTGACCCGGCACTGAAGTACCGGACTACTTTCGGCCGCCCCTGTCGGGGCTTGGAAGCCTTAACGTCCCGGAGGGACAGTAAGACAGTAGACCGGTCTTTCAAGGCCGGGGCGGCTGTGGAGAAAACCAGCCAAACGCTTCTCTGAACAGGATGATGCGATGATCAATTGGAACCGATACCTGGACTCGGTCTGTCAAGAACCGGCTTACACGGAATGGGAGCGGAGATCCACCCCGTTGGGAGTGCAAGGCGATATTGTGGGGACTCAGCTGGACTTGATGGTTCAAGACCTCGGAGATTACCAAGATGCCAAAGAGGAAAGGAATCTCCCCTACCCTAAAGAGTTGAAAAAATACAATGCCTTGGAAGGCCTCCAAGAATTCGCGACAGCACATGTGGTTCTCTGCGGAACGCCCGGCTCCGGAAAAACCACCGCACTCCACAAGCTCTTCATCGAGAAGGCCAAGCAGGCGAGGAAAGCCAAAAGGGCACAGATTCCCGTATTTGTGTCCCTCAGGAGGCACAAGACTTCGGCTATTGATCTGGTGCGTGATTGCCTCCAAAGTCATGGTGCCCCGGTGGAAACAGCCGAGCTTGAGTCACTTCTCAATGATGGGCTACTATTTCTGCTGTGCGACGGTATAGACGAGTTGCCCACACAGGAGGCCCGTGCAGATTGGGAGTCCTTTCGACACAAGTACCACCATACTACGACACGAATGGTCTTCTCCAACAGAGGCCCGGGACCTAGAGGTCACTTGGACGTTCGCCGGCGACTGGAAATGATGCCGCTGAGCCCGCGGCAGATTGAGAGCTTTGCGCACGCGTTCATTGACGATCGCAAAAAAGCGGACGAAATGCCGGCATACCTCGAGGGTGGAAAACAAGACCTGGCTCACACACCTCTTTTTCTCCGAATGCTGTGCTCCATTTATGTTGCCGAGAAGACGATGCCTGACGGACCGGGGCAACTGTTCAGAACTTTTGCCAAGACATACGAGCGAGGGGAGAATACGGACGTAACCGTCTCCCTGGAATCCTGGCGGTGGTGGCCCGGTCTTCTCGCAAAACTGGCATACCACATGATGGAGAGTGGTGAAGAGCCCTTTTACGCGAGGTACGTACTCCCTCGCGATGAAGCCGAAACGATACTTGGCGAGTACCTCAAAGAGCAAAAGGAGGACAGACCGTACCCAAAGGCAGCCGAATTTCTTGACGACCTCATCGGTCATCACCTGCTCAGGGACGACACTTACGGTAACATAGAATTCTCTCATCAGCTAGTACAGCAGTACTATGCCGCGGAGCACCTCCTCACTCGCCTGCCGGGTATGTCGCCCAAGAGGTTCAAATGCGATGTTCTCAACTGTCTCAAATGGACTGAACCCGTAGCAATGATGATGGAATTCTTGAATGAAGAAGACCAAGCCTTCAAGTATGTCCGGCAGGCTCTCAGTGTCGATCCCATGCTCGGAGCACGACTGGCGGGTTGTGTGAAAAAGGAGTTCCAGGAAAGAACCGTGAGGTTGGTGGCCGACATGCGCGGTTCTTCGGAGTTCAAGACACGTCTCCTCAGACATACGCATTCTGACGCGGCAATTCTCATGCTAATTGATTTTCTGGAGCACTCGGATGAGAACATGCGCATATGGGCAGCCGAGCAATTGGGAGTCATCGGCGGAAACGAGGCCATACTGCCTCTCGTTTACGCACTGGACGACGAGAGACCGTCGGTCCGCAGCTGCGCGGCCAAGGCACTGGGACAGATCGGCGGCGAGCAGATCATTGAACATCTCATAGAGGCATTGGAAGACGAGGAAGAGTCGGTTCGCAGCAGCGCGGCCCGGGCACTCGGGAAGATCGGCGGCGGCCAGGTCATCCCACACCTTATAAAGGCATTGGAAGACGAGGAAGAGTCGGTTCGCAGCAGCGCGGCGTTGGCACTCGGGGAAACCGGCAGCGAGCTGGTCATTCCACACCTCGTCAAGGCTCAGGCAGATGAAGATCCGCACGTCGGCAGGGAAGCAGTCGTGGCGCTGCAGAAGATCCGAAGTCCAGAGGCTTTTGACCACGTTATAAGGGCATTAGAGAACGAGGATTGGCTTATCCGCGTCGGTGCGGTCGAGGCGCTGGGCAACATCGGCGGCCATGAGGCGATACAATATCTCTCTCAGGCATTGGGAGACCAATATTCGATCGTCCGAGAAAATGCGGTCAGAGCGCTGGGGAATATCGGGACCATTGAAACCGCAATACCCCTCGTAGAGGCATTGGTGGGGGATGAAAGCGCAACCGTTGGCTTTGCCGCAGCGTATAGGCTGGGAAGAATCGGGACCAACGAGGCCATTGGATTGCTGATGTGGACCAGAGATACCGGTTTCACGTTGCCTTGGGATCTTTTCTTCAGCGCCCATGAGATGCCGCCGGCCCGCAAGGCACTGCTGGAGTTGACAAGGGGGGGGCCCCGGCGAAACACCACTCACTATTTGGATGGACTGGCCTCTGTTCAAGAAAGCTGCGGGTTCTACAATCTTGCCCTCCTACCGGTTGACCGGAGATTCTGCTTCATTCACCTTTCCGATCTCCATTTCGGCGGGGTGGAAAACGCCGGTGAATTGTATGAAGGCTTGCTGCTGGAATTGAAGAAGGACCTGGATTTGGATGGATTTGAGGCGTTGGTCATTTCCGGTGATGTCGTGAACAAATGCAGTAAGGAAGGCTACGCCCAAGCCCACACTTTTCTGGAGAATATCCTAAGGCAATTCAATCTTCTCTCCGGCCAAGTTTTCGTGGTTCCGGGCGATCACGACGTGAGCTTTGACATTTCCGAATCTGCATATACGCCAAAGCGCCGGAAAGAAGCAAAGGGGCCGATTGATGAACGTCTTCACATTGACAAGGGCGAGTACGTCGAAGTGAAGAACGAGGCCGGATATAGAAAACGATTCGACGACTTTCAAACTTTCCGTAAAGAAGCTCGCTTGGGAGATTTCCCGGAGCAATACGCTCAGCAGGTAACCCGGCATGAATATCCTCACCAGAAAGTGCTCATGGTAGGTCTGAATTCCTCATGGATGCTCGACCACCACTATACCCGGCGATCCAGACTTCATCCCGAGGCCCTTAACGAAGCCATTGAGATTGCCGCGGACGAAAAATATGACGACTGGGTGAAGATCGCGGTGTGGCACCATCCGGTCAAACCCGGTGATGCCGTGGAGACCGAATCGAACAGAAGCTTCATCAAGGACGACGGCTTCATGGAACGGCTGGCAACGGCGGGCTTCAGCATGATACTGCACGGGCATGCACACGAAGGCAAAGCCTGGTGCTTCTCCGTGGATACGGACACCAAGAAATACGAACTTCATGTTGTGGGAGCAGGCACCCAGGATGCGGACGAAGACGAAGTGACGCCGGGAAGCTTGTGGCAATACAACATCATCACAGTGACCGACAACAATGTGAAAGTGGAATGCCGCAAGCGGGTGAACCCACGGGGAATATCACGGTCAGACAGGACGTGGTTGAAAAACGCACCGGACAAATCTACCTACGAATTCGAGATCTCCGGCAAATCTGTTTGAAGCGAGAACCTGCACCGGCAAAGGTTCGAGTCGAGCCTAACTCGCTAAACGCCGGAGCGTGGTGGGTTACCAACAACAGGATAAAGTAAGCGTTCTTGGCAAACGTGACAGCGGTTTTGCCTGTGTTGGGTTTTGTGGGAAACTACACTCTGGTTCTTACGGCCGGAAGCACTCCTAACCCTGGACCCAGCTCGTGGATGCCTGACCTCAGGGGTGGCATAGAGACGGGCTCCAGAGGAGGGGATTCATGAAGAAGGATGTGATTAAGAAGCTTCATTCCGATTTTGAAGAGATGGTCCACACCGAAACCGGGACTGAGTTTTGGCTTGCAAGGGACCTCCAAGAACCGCTTGGCTACGCCAAGTGGGAAAACTTCGCCAAAGACCTCGGAGACGAGCAACACTTTCTGTAAGAACGAGGGGTGCGAACCGAGTGACCATCTTCTTGATGTTAGGAAAAAGGTCTCCCTCGAATCCGGGGCTGAGCGAGAAATCGCCGACATCGTACTTAGTCGTTATGCTTGATATCGGTCATACTTTCCGACAGTTGCCGTAATCGGCAGATAGAGATAGCGGTCACCCATTAAAAGGCACGAGTCAAATCTGGTTTTATACCATGCGGAGATCGGTGTTAAGGGGCTTGGAGGAGGTGCCAAATGTCTCGTCCATTGCGAATAGAGTATCCGGGCGCGTGGTGCCATGCGATGAACCGGGGAAGACGACGCGAATCCATCTTTTTGGGCGGCGACGATTATCTCAGTTTCCTGAAGGTGTTGCAGGAAGGGTCACTCAGGTGGAACGTCGGCGGAGCAGCATTCTGCCTCATGCCGAACCATTATCATCTTCTGGTGCAGACTCCTGATGGGAATCTATCTCGATTTATGAGGCATGTGGATGGGGTATACACCCAACGCTTCAATCGCTCTGTGCGGCCGACAAGATAGACGGGAGTAGTTTGCATCGAGTCGGAGGGGGACCACCAACGAGTCCGGAAACGTCGCCGGCTATCTGTGCCGGCGCCTGTCAAGCGAAAAATCTGCAAAAGAAAGAACAAACGGTTCCTCTTTTTGGGTAATCTTTGAGTCTTCTATTCTCTGATCTTTTAGTTCCTATCACCAGGCCGGAAGTTCCGAAAAAATACGGCATTCCGGGTACACCTACTCAAACGTGTCTGCTTTTCTGCGATACGTTTGCGATTTCCGACTACACTACAAAATCACCGAATACGCTGATCTGTTGCGGCTACAGCAGTGGACGGGCAGGCCGCTCAATACTGATGAATTCAGGGGTCACCGTAGAAACACGACCGGCCGAAGGCAAAGAAGAACAAGCGGACCTGGACCAAAGAACAAACGCTGAGACAATTAACTATGCTGTACCTGAACTCCTGGGAAGAGGGGGGAAAATCTGGTTTTACACCATGCGGAGATCCGTGTTAAGGAACTCCCGGAGCATTGCATCGAACCGCTTGAGCAAATAAACAAGAAGAAGGCCAAATCCGAGCGAACAGAGTTGGAGGATAATATTTACAGAATGATTGCCAACGATTTCAAGGACCACCTTGATGGGGGAGAAGACGCCTCCTCGGTCATTGTGCACTCGTACAAGCTCAAGTCCGTAAGAGAACAATCAAGGAATAGCGAAGGTCCCATTCTTGTTGACCGGATTCCCAAGCCCAAGATGTTCGAAGAGGAATCGGCCCTCTTTCACTCGATTGACGAAAGTCTCAGCGAAGCCTATGTTGAGGTATATGCTCCCGTTACTTATGATAGTCCCGGAGAAAAGCGAAGGCTGTTAATGGCGCTACATCAACCGATATTACAGATTTTGACCCGGTTTCCGATTAGAGAGGAAGAAGCCAATGAAAACACGTGATTTTGTAGTGCTCGCCTACGGGGCCTTTGGAGGGGCTATCTCAGGCAAGACAAACCTACAAAAAAAGGTCTATTTTCTCGGGGTCGGGCTGGGAAGAGAATCCAAACTCGGTTATCGTGCTCACTATTACGGCCCGTACTCGGCGGCTGTAGCAGAAGCCAATTCTGAATTGAAGTCATTGGGGTACCTCAGCGAATGCTCCACAAGCTGGGGAAGTGACCAGCGCTGGTTCGAAATTGCCCGATATGATTACAGTTTGACTGAAGAAGGGAACCGCCTTTGCAATCGAAAGAGAAATAGGCAACCCGAACTTTACGAGGAAATCCAGCGGCTTGCTGCCGCGATTAAGGCTGCCGGTGACCTGAATTATTGGGAGCTGTTAATTGCCGCAAAGACCTTCTTCATTCTCAAGAATCACGGAGCAACTGCAACTTTCGAAGAAATTCAGAAGGTAGCTCGAGATCTCGGCTGGGAAGTAACGGAACAAGAATTGGACAAGGCTTCAGATTTCTTGGAAAAAATGGATCTGATTGAGCGTACCGATTGAGAAGACATTTTCCTGTAACATTCAAGACTCCTTGAGTGAGATAAGGGTCAAGTTCATCGACCGGCTGAAGGCAAAACTTTGCAACCTGAGAGATCACCCTGAGATTCCCGAATCGAAAGTGCCGGCGCCTGTCCGGTGAAACACCGGCACGTATCGCAAAAGAGTTCCATCTCTCCAATTACGGCAGCGTGAGCAGCCTTGTGTCTCGCATGAAGAAGACACTCATGCATGACCGGAAGCTCCGAAAGAGCGTTGAAAGGGTGGAGCGACAACTGAGAAAGACACAAAAACCAGACCCCCGGTCTCCTTAGATCGAATATAAGCGATGCTACGATTGACCGACAACCCATTCCGGAATTGAGATCGGAGCTGTACGGCGATCCGCCCAAGCTTGTTGACGCCGTAGGGAGTGTGGCGAAATGATATGGTCGGAAGACACTGTGCAGTGCAAATGAGTTACTTTCAGTAGGCATGGCATGCCATTACAAGAATGTTTGAGCGATTTGTCTCGAAATCGGATGTTCGACACGTGCTTCAGACTGGTGAAGTTATTGAAGAGTATCCCGATGATACACCCTTTCCGAGTTATCTCATACTCGGATTCGTTGGGGACCGTCCTTTTCACGTCGTGGTTGCCGTAATTGCCCGACGTGTCACATTATAACTGTGTACACTCCGGACTTAACAATTTGGGGATCGGATCTCAAGACTAGGAGGCCCCTATGAAATGCGTAATCTGTAAACACGGTGAGACAAGACCCGGTACAGCCACCGTCACTCTTGAAAGGGGAAAGACTATCGTCATTATCAAGGACGTACCCGCCGAGGTCTGCGTCAATTGTGGTGAATACTACCTCGATGAGGATACCACCGACTGCGTCCTGTCCATGGCTGAAGAAGCGGTGAAAAGGAACGCTGAAATTGAGGTCTTGCGCTTTGCTGCTTGATGTCGGGGAATTGCCATGAACATGACAAGCGAGAAGAAGGTTTGGACCGAAGCTGAGCTTTTGCGGCTGCCGAAAGAAGAGGGCCGGCATGAACTCGTTGGCGGTAAGCTCGTCGTGATGCCTTTGTTCGGGTTCAAGGAGGCAGAGCTAGTTGCTGCGTTAATTGCTGAGCTTGGCAATGTTGTCCAGAAACAGGATTTGGGACGTGTCTTTGCCTCAAACCTCGGATACTGGATGAGCAATGGCAATCTCAGGTGCCCTGTCGTTTCATTCGTGCCCAAGGACCGTCTTGCCGATATGATCCGAGAAGGAGAGGGTTTCCTCTATGGTGCCCCGGATTTTGCGATTGAGCTTGTCTATGCGTCCAACACGCTCCCGGCGATGAAGAAGAAAGCCCGTGAGTACTCTGAAAATGGATCAAGACTCGTTTGGATTATAGACCCGGATAGTCGAACCGTGACGGTGCTCCGGCCCGACGGATCGGAAAGGGTCCTGACGGTTGCGGAAACCCTCGACGGAGAGGATATCTTGCCGGGATTCTCACTCCTGGTGAGTGAACTGTTCAAAGATTTTAACTGACAAATTACCCGTGGAACATTTTCCCGGTATGCACTGAAGCGGGTTTCCGCTTTATTTGTCTCTTCCTCCACTGCCACGGGGGAAATGGCTGGTTCCTATGAGAATAGTCCAGCGATTTGTTGGTAACTGAGTCCCATCTTGTGAGCACAATCCAACACGAGGTTGGCGAACCCCATGTAGTCTTTCACTTTCCCCAAACCTGATTTGACCTGCTCAAGGAATTCCCGCTCCTTGGAATCTTTTGGCTGAGCATTGATTTTCTCATCGAGGGATTGCTGCAACTCCACTCTCAGTTCCTGATGCACGCTTTGTTTTGCGCTCTGAGTTGCTGTCTGATTCACCGAGATGCTCATTGCAGGTGCCCCACCAAACGGGTGCGGCTCATCACTGAAACAGCAGCGATAGAGCACTTCAATAAGTGCGCCAAGTTTTGAGCGAAACAGTGCCAGATACTCAGGACCGCCAAGTTCGGGAGCGTCTTCACGAGATTCACACTGAAGATGAGTGAGGTTATATGACAAAAGTGGCAGCAACTCAGTCAGAATTTCGTTGTAGAGCTTAACCACGCTAACACTTGCATAAGGTTGTTTACCTTCAACGTTTGGGGTTTGCCGCGATATTCCTATTAGTTGAGCATACATCAGTCTGATAGCTTCTCTATTCATATCCACCTTTCACCTCCCCTTTCTCCGCCATTCCCACGGCGGAACCGGATTTGAGTCAACCCACAACCCCTGGGAAGCCTCCCGGGCCGCATGTTCCAATCTCTGCATTTCTACATCCCCAGGAGCATACTTCCGATACCACCATACCATGCTGGCCTTTACGAGGCCTTGGTTGACGTAGACAGAAACCCAGTGGCTGGTTTCGAGCCCCGTCGACTGAAGCAAGAAACGAAATGTCTTTTCCAGGACCTTCCGATCCTCGGAAGGGAAAGTCAGTCAAGCTCAACAAGCAGACTACAGGCAATCCGTGACGGTGGGATGATATTTCATCGAGAAGAAAGGGGGGGAAAAGACCAAGACAGGTGGTCAATAGGTCCACGCCAAAATCCTTTGGCACTTTTTGGGCCCCTTTTGGGTCCCCCGTGAGAACTCATGTATCACGGTGGTACTCCATTGGTATTGATATTATAGGGGAATCTCGGCAAGACGGCTTTGGGATTAGCCTGTTTCAAGCATTCGGGATGCAGGGGTCGCCGGTTCAAATCCAGTCGTCCCGACCACCTCAGATGAATGAACGAGGTCAGGTACCTGCCTGACCTTCTTTTCTTCTCTGAGGTTTTCCGCAGCCTTTTCCCGTGCGGTGTGGCGACCGCAATCCGAGCCGGTCGGTAAACCGGAGCCCCATGAACATGATACGAATGGATGTGCCAAAGCGAGAAGATCGCGGAACTCTGCCGGCGCCGCCATACAGACTCGCGGATCATTCTCGTACTTTGGATAAGCGATGGCAAAGATTTTTCTTTTAAATTCGCTGCCTTTCAGATTACTCTCGAACCGGGAACGTCAAGTCCCCGTGAGTGGATACGTGCCGAGGTACTGCCATGCGCCCGGAGATGCCGCTGAATGCAGACGTCCAATGTCGCCCAAGAACCGCCAACGTTTCCGTGCTCCACTTGACAGCTCTGGCTTTCATCGCCGTTTCGGTCCTCGCGGTCGGAGGGTGCTCATACACAACCCACGGTCCTGAGACGGAGCTCTCTAGAGACGGTTCGCGGGTTGCATACGTGCGAGCGGAGAAAGTGGATCTGCCGCTGCCGCCGGAGTTGCCGACGATCTACTGCAGACTCTCGGTGTGCGTGTACGAGCTTAACCGGCCTGAGCACGCCACGATCGCAACTATCGGCTCGTTCGGTCCAAAGAGCTCTCCGGAAAATGAGACGAGCGTTTCCATCCGTATTTCGCCTGATGGGAGGCATGTCCTGGCCAACGGGCCACATCACCTGCGTCTGATGGAAGCGAAGTCCGGAAAGATGAGTTTGGTTTCTCGGCCATCCGAGACCGTGACATCCGCCGCATGGATTGGGGACGATGTGATTGGGTACGTTGTTCGTCGCGATCGCAAGGGCCCGAGCGGCAAGATTACCGTCCGGTCATTTGTCCGGCAGGGAGTGAAACACGGTCTGGAGAAGCGTTCCGTGATCTATACCGACGAGTACTGGTCAATCGGCGGGCCTGAGTACTGGTCGCCAAATGGTCTCTACGCCATTTGCCGTGCGCCTAAAAGCGGGGTCGTTATGATGCTGGATGTCCGCTCGGGTAAAACACGGGAGTTCGGTGAAAAGGCGAATGGAGCGCCGCAGGTTTCCTGGAAGCTCGACGACTCGGCCGTGGTATGCCGCAATGGGGTCCGGACGCTCTTGATCGAGACGGATTCCGGCACGGTGACGGACCTGACCCGGGACGTTCAATCAACCTTCGGCACGGACCCTTACGGTTCTCGCCCGCAGCTTGCACCGTTGTGGACGCCGGACGGCCGATATGTGGTGATGTACGGATTTAAGGGGTTGGAAGGGTGCCTTGTGCAACTTCGGCCGTGGAAGGTGATCCGCACCGCGCGGCTTGCATTGGAACGCCTCGGCGTGTCCAACGAGCAGTGGCCGCACCTCTATCTGGTACCGCAGGCCGCAGCCCCCTGGGTGAGCATGTGGGTTGCCGGTACCCACTACTTCGTGGACTACTCAGGCCGGCACGTTATTCCCACGAGTTCGTCAAACGATTGGTGCAACCGCTGGACCCTCACGCCGGACGGCACGCGCATGTTCCTCTTGGACTCCAACAATAAACTTGTGGTGCGACCTTCGTCTTTGCCTCGAATTAACCAATAGAGCAGCAGGATAAGGCTTTCAGGTTCACGAAATCCGCTGGAGCGAATCCTTGTCCTGCGCAACGTGCATGACCTGTCGTTTGATTCCAAGCTTGTCCATCTTGGAAGTGAGCGTGCTCGGATGCAAATCGAGCAGGCGTGCCGCGCCTCCCTTCCGGAGCGGTTAATCCCTCACTCATACCAATGAGATTTCAACCACGTGACCATAACGGACAACAAATGGTAAGCCCGGCGTCTCGCCTGCACGAAGAGACAGGCAAGATGAGAGTGTCTCAAAACTGTCGGAGCAAAGTGAATCGTGCCACGAAAGAGTGGATTCAAATGGAAATCCCCCCTGCCCCCCTTTGCCAAAGGGGGGTAAGAGCCGGTTCCCCCCTTAGAAAAGGGGGGGTTAGGGGGGATTTGTTGCAGCATGTCAACCAGTCGTGCCACGATTCTGACTCTCCACTGGATTTTGAGACAGTTTCAGATGCCTGTCCCACCACGAAGAAGTCATTGCTTTCTTGAACGCGCATTGGTATCACCCATAAACCGGACGCGAAATATCCATTATTCTTTCGGGGGCCGAATCCAGTCGCCGATTTCCCGGTATCCCTCAACGGCCGCCTTCAGCTCTTTTCTCTTGGCAACGAACCTGTCCTTCATGCTCCTCAAAAACGCGAAATGATCCGATGCATCCTCGTACGTGAGGAATGCAGCATGTCCTCCTCGGGCCGTCTCTATGTGCAGGGCGCCGTTCTTCCAACCGTAGGTGCCTTCGTTGCTGCAGATCATGCAACGGATGTTTCCGTTGTCCAGGAAGCGGAATGTATCGCCGCCGCAGAGATTACATCTCGGGACCGGAGAGTCGGCTTCCCGGCCGGGCGCCCCGTTGACAAGCGCGTCTGCCAGGCGTTTGGCCGCCTGTTTCCCTTCATCGGAAAGGAGCACTTCCCCGGGAAGTGCGGCATACACGACTTCCGAGCCCCTGTGGTCGCCAAGGGTGAATTTGATGAAACTGTCGACGGTGAGCTTGGTATAGCCTTCCATTCCGTTCAGGCCGGCGAGTACGGCCCCCACGGCGGGTTTTCCCCACATCTGGTCAACATGACCGCTAAAGGTCAATCCCCGATCGAGGAATCCCTTCAGGCTTCCGTGGGCACCGAACAGATACGTAGGCGCGGCGACGACGTATGCATCGGCCTGAACCAGGGCATCCAGCACGATTGGAAAATCGTCTTTCTGTACGCATCGCCCTTCCTTGAACAAGCACTGGTAGCATCCCAGGCATGGCTTCACATTGAATTCAGGAATCCTGAGAAGCCGAAGATTCCATCCTTGGGGAAGTTGTTTGAAGATTTCCTTCACGATGAGTTCGGAATTACCCATCTTTCGGGGTGAGGCCAAAAGGCCCAGCAATGTTTTCAAATTCCGTCTCCTCCGCTATAGTAGAGCCGTCCTCCGTGCCGGTATGGCAGCACCGGCCATTGTGCCGGTCGGAAATGCGGCTCTGTTTATCGTACTCTCAGGCCAAAGTATAGCCTATCGCACTCCTACTGCTCAGCACAAGAGACCATGCAATTGAACGCCTCGTTCCCAGGCTCTGCCCTGAGCATGTCCCACATTTCTTGCCGGCAACCGTGGGAACTGGTAGACAATTGGGCAACCGATTTGAGGTGCCCGCCGGCCAGTGCCCCGCAGGGGCTCACCGTTAGATAGGGGTAGGAACAACCGGTTGTTTACCCGGCCGCTCCTCCCTCCGAACCGTACGTGCGGTTTTCCCGCATACGGCTCTCCGGTCGGTGGTCTTACCTCCGAGAGGATTGACGAGCCGCTGCATGGGCTGCAACTACGGAGAACAGCCCCTGCTTGGCAAAGAAGGAATTCGGCCGGCGTTGATGGTCCTTGCCCCTGCCGCGACCACGACGCTTGGAACGGCGGCGAAGGATGCTGCGAAGCCGCATCCGGATCCACTGGTCCAAAGGACGAAACGTGGTGTAATGACTGTGTTTGAAGTACACAAACCAGCCCGCAAGGGTCCGGTTGACTCTCGCAATGATTACCGAAAGGCTAAAGCCGTTGGTGCGCTTCGTTTTGCCGCGAATGGTATCCTTCAACTTCTGCAGGCTTTTGGAACGGGGCCAACGATAGCCGCGCTCAAAGTGGTACCCAAGAAAGTCGAAACCACCACGACTCGTAGCATCGACAATGTGCGTCTTCTCCGGATGGAGGGTCAGTCCCGTAGATTGGGTCCAGCCCTGGACCAGACCGAGAGCGGATTGCGCTTCGGCCTTGCTGCGGCACAGAATCACAAAGTCGTCAGCATAGCGTACCATGGCCAAACCAGAGCGAGCCATCAGATGATCCAAGGGATCGAGATAGATATTCGACAACAGTGGACTTATGACCGCACCTTGAGGGGTGCCAAACTCGGGGGTCCAGCCCTGAGCAGTGTCCAGGATTTGCTGTTGAAGAAAGCTCTGAACAAGGCGGAGGATACTCTGATCGCTAATCTTCAGGGCGACACGGCCGAGCAACTCATCGTGCCCTATCGTGTCGAAGTAGGATTTGAGGTCGGCATCCACCACGTACGTGAAGCCTTGTCTCAGGAGTGCACCGACGCGACGAAGCGCGTCCTTACAGCCTCGCCTCGGTCGGAAACCGTAACTATGTTCGGCAAAATCCCGCTCGAAGATAGGTTCAAGGACCTGGCGCAGCGCGGCCTGCACGACTCGATCTCGTACCGTGGGAATCCCCAGTGGACGGCGCTCTTTCTTGCCGGGTTTGGGTATCCACACGCGTCTGATGGGTTGTGGCCGGTAGGTGCCGGACCGGAGTTCCGCTGCAAGCTTTTCGAGGTTACCCTCAAGCTGCGTCTCGAAGTGCCGGACCGTCACATGATCCACCCCCGCACTCCCACGGTTGGCCTTCACACGCGCAAAGGCAGACCGAAGATTCGCAGGAGTATGGACCTTGTCCATCAAGCTGTACCACGTACCTCCTTTCACCCCGTGTTCCAGGGCTGTCAACATGCGGTCTGTCCAGACTGTGGGTTCGACCCAGGACCAGCGGTCCCGTATCGCTCCGGCCCGTCTAGCCCCGAAGGACACTGTAGCCGGTTTGTCTTCCCGTTGTCTGTCCATCATGCATCCACCTTCCTGCCTCCCTTTGCTCCACGCCCATTACGGCGTTTCAGCGCTACTATGGAGGCTCTGACTCCTGTGCGAGTCTCCATCCCGCACAGGTCTCCCCGCTTAACGTACTCAACCGTCCTGACCATTCCATCCCCAACCACCTGGTGTCCCCCTGTCGCCGCTTTACACCCGCTACGTTGTTCTCAGCGCGACAGGTCTCCTATCTCAAGACCTTTTGCCTTTTGTATCAGCGCAGGCCATCGTCAGAATAGGTCTAGGCTTCGCACATGGCTAGCAGGCTCGCCGAGATCACCCTGCCGAAACGGGTTCGTTAACCTACGGACTGGTCGTTCGCCTCCTGTTGCTCTCCACCCCGCCTCACAGCGACGCAGTTACAGGCGGCTACAGGCTGTAGCGTTGACCTGAAGAGGACTTGCACCTCTCTGATTAAGTACGCTCGCAGGCGCACTAGCCATGGGTTTTCAACCCGTGGAACAGGCATCCACCCAAGTTTCCGGAACGACCCTGAAAGGGTCTACCAATCACGGTACCTCCCGATATGGAGTCCCACTAGTGGCCCCCGTCAGGGTCCATAACTACCAATTGTTGTTCATCGTTTCCATGGGTTGAAACCCATGGCTATTCACAGTATGCCCTTTCAGGGCATGTGCCCGGTTGCCGGCGACCCGGGATATGGGTAATGCTCAGGGCTCTGCCTGGGGACGCATCTCGGCCCCGCGTTCCGCGGGGTGCCTCCCATCTAAGACGCTAAATACACTGCTCGAGCCGAGTTGTTTCTTGCCTTGCAGAGCCGAGGAAAGAGGAAAAGGCACCCCCCCCCCTTTTTTGGCAAAGGGGGGTTAGGGGCGATTTGGGTAACCAGTGGAAATCACATGGTCAGACTTACACCATCCGCATGAGATCCCTTTTTAACAGACCTCTTTTTCGCTCCCCGTGCAACGATTCCGGGCTTTCAGGGACCTCTGAGACACTCTCCAGGGCCCTGCCCCTACACAAGGAGAGCCCTTGCGGGACCTTGCCGGCGAATGCATGTCGGCCCTACATTCCGTAGGGTCTCCGGCCAATAAGCCGACAGCGTGTCATAATGACGCTTGACCATGGGAACGCCCACAGAGCGGGTTCAGACTACAACACTAGTGATTATCACTCATCGCTAATTGGACAAACCGTGCAAAGCACCCATAATGGCGAATCCGGACCTCCCCCCGCAGATCCGGCAGTTGCTAACAGACTGATATCAGGGGGTAAACCCAAGCCTTCATGGCGGCTCATTTGTCCCCCGGTGTGGTGCAATTCTTGCTATGAGAAGAACTCCGCACGTGTGAGGCCGACAAGCAACTCGCGGATACACGGCATGTGTCCGCCGCACAGTGATGCCTCACGCTGAGGAAGTATCAAACATCCGAAAGAGACCTGCATGGCACGCAAAAAGAGAGTGAAAGAAAAGGAAGTCCTCCCCCCGCCAAAGGACCGGCAATCCGGCGTCCAAACCGTTGATAAGAAACTCGTCACACAGGCGGTCCGGTACATCAACGAGAAAGCCAACGAAACGGTTTACAAGGGCTCGGAGGAGATCGGGGCCTACCTGCTTAAGAAGTTCTTTGAGGACGATATCGAGCTTGCAACGTCCAAGAACCCATACAAGTCAGCGAGTTACACCGCACTCTGCCAACGGGAAGACCTCGCGGTGCATCCCGCCACCCTGTCCGTCATGGTTCGGGTCGCTGCGCAGGAGCGCTTCTTCCGGGACCGGAAGTTCAACTCCGCGGGGCTCTCGTACACGCACAAGGCGGAACTGGTCAAGCTGCCCAACACCGAGGTCAAGCTCGAGCTTGCCGGGGAAGTGCTTGAAGGTTCGTTTTCAACACGTTACCTCGCGGAAGAAATCAAGAAAGTCAGGAAGGAACTTGGCCACAAGGCCGGTAGATCGCCGATGATGATCGAACGCCACATCGAAAATCCCTCCCGACTATTCGACCACCCTGAACGGAGCGCGTTCATTTCCGACACAACCAACCTGAAACGGATGCGAACCGAAACCAGGCAGCGACTTCTGGAAAAAACCGCGAAGATGACAGCGCGCACCAAAGAATGGACCAAGAAATACGAGGCGCTGAGGAAGAAACTCGAAGAGGCCGAGGGAGAGTGAGGAAGATTGTGAGGGAGGGGCGCGTCTCGGAACTCTTGTGGCGCGGTAAGAGTTGATCGTGAATTTCCCTTCAACCTCCCGATCTATTCCCGGGAAGTGCTAAGAGCTTTGTTCATCGGGCTTATGTGCGTTTACAGGCCCGGCAAAATCTGGTGCTCTTGGGGTGACTGAATAACATTGGCTTCGGTATTTGCCCGGATTATTCAAGAGGCCCTGTGAGGAATGCATGCCGGGTCTACGCTAATGGGCTCACGCGCCGTTGCTCGATTATTTCAGTAAAATAGACGCTTTTTGCTTGACCTACGCATGCGTGTGGTCCCAAAATAGAATTATAAGACCGAGTAGATTCTTGCGCACAACTCGTGCTCTGAGTGGTGGATTGATCGAATTTGGGGAATTCGATTTTGTCTCCCACAGGTAAGTGTTTCGGCTCCGCAAGGTCAGATCAGGTCTGTTAATAGTCTCAACAGGCAGACTGTATTTCAACTCTTCCAGAAGACCAAACCGTCGCTTATGAGAAACAATGTCGGGGGGCTAATGCCGGAATCCAGATAGGGAAGCTGAATACGATTCGCTGCAAAGCCATGAACGTTACCGGCACTTGTCAGCGATTAGAGGCTCCTGATTTCAGGAGAAACAGGACACATTCATTGTTTGCACGAGGGCTGGAGAGGCATAGGAGATCTACAAACCGGCGACCGGATGGCGCTTCTAGCCGGCAAGGGACCCGTGATGCAGGGCAATGGTGGAGAAACGCCGGCCGCGATCTTAGAAATGGCTTCTCGGAGGGCCGAAAAGTGCTTGAGGTGAGACCGCCAGTGGTGGTTCATTAGAATGTGTCTTCGGTGGGGCAGGATGTTTCAACCGGACGGGACGGTGAGCCGGCGATGGATATCTGCCGCAGTGCTGTGCCGGCTGATTGTCCGGACGTCGGAATATATAAGGATGCCTTTGAACTGGAACACTGAAGCAGCGCCGGCATTGTGAGTGATCAAATGAAGCAAAGGATCGCGGACGACAAGAGTTTGAAGAGTAAAGTGGAGGCGATGAAGCGGCATATGAATTTTCGGGACGGATGCGGTGACGCAATCCTGAGTTTGCGCCACACCACGTTTCACGCTTGAGAATTTTGTAAACCACTTTTCCGTGAAATCCCCCCTGCAGGTCCGGCTGTCTAGTGCCGGCATGGGCAACAACTGTTTCTGGCTGTCAGGGTCTGATATCACTTTTTTTCTTCGCAACGAGTGAAATCAACAGAGCCATGGGGACATGATGTGGACCTGTGCGCTCAAGGGAGGTGCAAGTCATGACCGATCTTAAGGCAAGGGTAAGCGCGCGTCTCATGGAAGAGTTCCGTACGGGTACGTCGGTAACCGCTAAGACGGAGGTAACCGTTCAGCGGGAAGCTCATACGAGTACCGGAGCCGGGAGTCCGTTTCGGTGAGCTTCTACCGATTGGATCAAGAATTGGAAGGGGTTTCTCTTCTGGAGAATGCAGGTTCTTTCGGCAGTCAAGAGTCGAGCGGTCAGGAGTTCTCCTTCGTCGGACTGGTTTCCGAAGCAGATCTTTCGCCACTGTACAGCAGGGCGAACTGCTCGCTCTGCGGAGTTGTTGGTTGGTTCTACTCCTTCGTACTCGATGAACGTGAACAGGCCGTCCCAGTGGTTCAATAGGCTTTTGGCGGCTTTCCTGACATCATAATCGGAGCTCTGCACGTACTGCTGGAGGCACTTGTTCATTCGAGCTCTGACGGGGACCGATTTCAAGACGAGGGTCTTCCTGTCCAAATCTCCTCGCTTGAACGCATGCCAGAGCGCGAACATTCGGCCTGTCTCGGAAAGCATCCACGTAGAAAATTTCACCGCATCAGGGCTTCTGCAGGCATGCTTGATTCCCTTGATGGGTCTGATGATATGCGCCCAGCAGAATTGCCGGACGCCGTTGTGAAACGCCTTATAGGCCGAGTACATGTCCGAGCACAGAATTCCCTTGTACTCCTTGCCCAGGATCTCTTTGAGGACCTTTGCCCCCCGAGATGCGGCTACATGGTAGTACGCTATGAGAGGCGTGACGACGACCCAGAGCCAGCGCCTTTCCGCTTGCTTTTTCCATCCGGTCTCGTCGATGTTGAGGACCGGCTGTTTCGGCAGCGACTGATTTGCCTTTTCATGGACGGGTGCGAGGGATTCGGAGACCTCCTGATGGAGCTTGCAGACTGATCCGAGACAGATGTCGATCCCGAAAATTGTCTTAGCGATTTCCTGACAGCCTCGGCGAGTTACTCGGTGCAGACCCGTTAGATGGGCAAGGAATGCAGTGAGCCTGGGTCCGAAACCTGACCGAGCCGCTTGTGGAATTTTGGCCCAAGTTTCTGCTCCACACGAGCATCGGATGCAATGGAGCTGGTATTCGGTGGTCTCCGGCTTGGGCTCGGGAATATCCACGACCTGGTGGCGCCAGTATTTTCCGGCTGTCTGGTCCGGTGGCGGTGTCAGGACTTCACCGCACTGTTCGCACGATTCAGGAAACACAGGGATCACTTCTTTGGCTTGTTCGGTGGGTATCAAATCCCTGTTTTTCCCTTTGTGGCCGGGTTGGCCACCTGGCTTGCGCTTCCTGCACTTCATCGGACGTCGAGCCCTGGGCTTGGCAGCAGGTCCATCGGATGAGGGAGGTTTCGAGGAATTGGAGGAGTCTGTCGTGAGTGAAGCTACCTTGCGTTGAAGCTCTGCAACCTGCAAACGAAGTTCGTCGATCGTCTCGCTCATCCGCAAAAGGATTTCGACGATAGTTTCAGGATCACCGTGAGCAATGGCAATGGCTTCTTCCCTCGTCATGGGGAAGTGTCAAAAACCATTTCAAATATCTTGTCAATAGGGTACGAAAAACGTGCGCGATATCGCGCGACTACAAATGCTCGGAAAAATCCAAAACTGCGGATTCGAGCCAAACCGGGGGGATCGCGGTGAACGCTTACGTTTTTTGAGTCTCGGTGGTTGAGGACCCCTGGAGGGTTCTTTCAGAAAATGAATGTGATGGTGGTGGGTTATTGAATGGACCAGAATCTTCACCGCTTCCTTCAATTGAATTGTGTTCCATATGCTGCGTAGCGGTGCTCCGCACACCCATTCGTTTCTTCTTGCGGGCTCCTGTTCGGACTAACCCAGAGTGGCCGTTATGCGGTCCGCAAGAGATTTAGCGTAAGCGTAAGCAACCTTGTTGCTTCAGTGAAAGGAGTTTGTGTCATGGTCAAAAGCAAGAATGTCGAAATGGACAAGGCGGAAGACGTAAGAAATTTCAAGGCGATTTGTCGGACCTGTGATTCGGAACTTGTAATTGCTTACGGAACGGACTACCAAGGCAAGCAAGGCTTTGATGTAAATTGTCCCCAATGTGGGTATTCAATCTTCGCACAGTGGCCCAGTTAGTACTTGACCGTCACCAACCGAGCGGAGGTTTTCCGGTGGGCTTCGCCAGCTTCCCGTCAGTTGTTTATTCTGAATGTCAGTGAGCACTCACTGAACTGCTGGAGCCCCATCGAAAATGATTCAGCCGGTTGGCAAGTTACGGTTTGTTGAACGCTATTGCAGCCTCAAGCCGGGCCGGTAGGTATTTATTAACATCGATGCATCCGAAGAAGGTCGCACAGGCTGTTCCGCGCGATAGACCAACCAAGCCAAAGCCCGACAGCGAGCGACTCTCCAAGATGCTCCTGTTTCCGTTCGTCAACTGTGAGGTCTTGAAACCGTTTGTGCAAGAGTGGTAGCGTCACTGGAAGGCCCAATTCCACGACCGGCTTCTCCCGCCGTCAAGTGATCGAGACATCCTTGCATTTTATACGGATCGCAGAATCATATGGGTTGCCGAGATGTTCCACCGGGAATAACATGGGCCTCCAGTTTCCCTCAGACTTAATTGACGGAGACTATCCAGCAAGGCCGGGACAAGAGGATCGATAGAGTCGCGGATTCGCATAGAAATGAATCGGCGCAGAAGATAAAAGACGAATGTGATGTTTTTTCCAAGACTTCGGGACCTTTGCTATGTTCTCAACCGGACACCCCGATTCACTCCGAGCGCAGGCCGAAAGGCTCTGGCATGGTTCGTCAGAGGTGATCGATAGTTCTGGTTACAGAAAAGAGGAAGGAATTGGGAAAAAAGACAAATCTAGCGATTGTCGGGATTGGCCATGTGGCGAAATTCCAGCTTGAGGCATTGAAATGTGTTGACGGCCTTGAACTAATCGCAGCATGTGACACAGATCCTTCCAAAGCAGTTGCGTTGCCCAATGGCGTGCGATTCTATGATGACGTTACTTCGATGCTGGAACTTAATGGTATCGAAGCAGTTCTCGTCGCTGTGCCGAATAAGGAACACTATTCTGTTGCTAGACAGGTTTTGGATGCAGGAAAGGACATACTGTTAGAGAAGCCAGCAACCTCGACGCTGGATGAATTCGACTCTCTTTACGCAAAATCAAGAAGGATGGGCACGCTCCTCGTGATAGCTTTTCATGCAGCCTTCGCTAGGGACCTACTTTGGTTTAAGGCATCCTATTTGCGAGAGTTAAGATACAAGCTTGGCCCTATCTCCAGTTTTTGCTGTGGGTTCTATGATCCGTATATACTGGATGGTAACCTCTTGCCAGCTGCTCTCAATTTAGGGGGTTCTTGGATAGATAGTGGCATCAATGCGCTCAGCGTCATCGGCCAGCTTATATCTGTGGATTCTTTGAAGACAGAAGAAGTCAGGCTAACTGCATGAGGTGGACCCCTCTGTCAAGACAAAATTTGAACTTTTTTAAGGTTGAAAAGTACACCTCGGCACTAGGACAATGTCCTTGGTTTCCAGCTCCTGGGTACGGGTACCCGTGTACAGGTGGTACGGGGTTTGGTACCCGAGGGCTTGATGAGGGCGTCTTTCATTGTAGAATCTGAAGTATGCCCCCAGGGACCCGATAGCCTCTTTCACCGTCGCATAGTCTTTGAGATACACCTCCTCGTATTTTACGGAGCGCCACAGACGCTCGACAAAGATGTTGTCGAAAGCACGGCCTCGACCATCCATACTTATCCGGATCCCCGCGGCCTGCAGCACACCGGTGAACCCCGTACACGTGAACTGAGAGCCTTGATCGGAGTTGAATATCTCCGGTTTTCTCCCTTCCAAAGCTCTTTGGAGTGCCTCGATGCAGAAGTCTGCCTCCATGGTTATCGAAACGGCCCAAGCCACCACGTATCGACTGAACCAGTCCATGATCGCCACGAGGTAGACGAACCCCTGCCTCATGCGAATGTACGTTATGTCCGTGGCCCACACGTGATCCGGTCGCTCGATGGCTACACCCTTCAACAGGTACGGATACTTCCTCGCCTGAGCATCCGCCAGGCTCAGTCGCTTCTTCGGGTAGATGGCCTCAATGCCCATAAGGTTCATGAGCCTGGACACCCTCTTTCGGTTGACCGCATATCCTTGGCTTCTCAGCCAAGCCGTCATGCGTCTGGTACCATAGAAAGGCGTCTCGGTGTACTGCCTGTCTATCAGACCCATCAGGTGCTGATTGTGGTCGTCCTTTCCCCCTCTGGATCGGTAGTACAGGCTCGACCTGGAGAGTCCCAGAAGCTCGCACTGCCTGTATACCGGGATCGTTTCATGGTCAAAGTCAATCAGATCCCGACGTTGATCAACCGACAAGTCCAGCTTTTTTTTTGAGCCAATCCAGTTCCACCTTGAGCCGTCCTATCTGCTGATACAGCTCGGCTACCAGCTCATTGTGTTGTTGATTACTCCTTTCCCGGGACCCGGAGAATACTTTCGGCATCTCTTCCAGAGCCTGCTTCTTCCACTTCGTTATCTGGGTCGCATGAACCTCGTATGCACTGGCGAGCTCCGCAAGCGTTCGCTCACCCCTGATGGCTTCCAGCGCTACTCGCGCCTTAAACTGGGCGTCATACCTCTTTCGCATATCCGACTTCCAAGCCTCCTTGAATTTCCCCCGGTGTTCTACACCTCCATGGTAGGCTTCTCAACCTTAACCCCCCTGTCCAGTTTTCGGGGTCCATTATAGCACTCCCATCCATCTATCCGTGTAGTGAACTCCAGGGTACCCTGAGTTTCACTTATTCTATAGATCGTTCCGATAGGGCGGGCAGAGGTTACATCGATACGAATTGGACTCTGGGGATTAATCGTAAACTCACTAGGTTGTACTTCGCTGAAACCCTCCAGGAAATTGTATTGGATCACTCTAACGAATCTGTTCATCACATTGCAACTGACGGTGCGCGCACCGTTATGGCTGACCTATCCGGCACAAAAGCACGTCTAGTCAACCATTACGTTGGGGTTTTTGATGATTTTTCTCAACGGATCAAGGAACGTGCAGATAATCTGGACTATGGCAGATGTCTACATGAACTCTTATTCACTCCTGACATTGGTGAGAGAGGTATCGTCCTATGTCCTTGAGTTCGCTAACTACACTCAAAGCCAAGGGTCAATCTAGGGCGATGCAAAACTTCACCAACCGAGAGGAACCCATACAAACCTACTTCACAGCTCTTTCACATTTACGCAATCAAACCAAGTCATTACAAGTGCTCACGTTCTACGGTATCGGTGGTATCGGCAAAACTAGTTTATTACGCTATTTAGAACGGGAGACAAACAGTCTCGTGCAAAACGAGAATCCTGATACTGAGATCTCAACTGCCTTTGTTTTGCTTCAGTCGGAATTGACATTTCCCCTTGATCGGTTAGCATATGACCGTGAAGGAGGATTTGGCCGTGGCAGGAAGAAGGAGGAAGTTTTCAGCCGAGGATAAGGTGCGGATTCTCAGGCGGCATTTGGTTGACAAGGTTCCGGTTTCGGACCTGTGCGATGAACAGGGTCTTCACCCGACGTTATTTTACAAGTGGCAAGAGGTATGACACGTCAACGTGCCAGTGTTCGTGCGGAGCGAGCGGTTGAACGAAGCCCGTGCCCTTCTTCGAGGGCGTGCCGTTCCAGCGTCGAAGAAGTCCCGCTCCCCTTAACACCCGGTACACACTGGACGGGCTCACCGCAACTATGTCCGCATCCATCATCATATACGTTAAACGTCGATAGCCCTCGTCCTGGTGATCGTTGAAATAGGCGATGATTGCGGCCCGCTCCCAGCTTTCCAGCCAGAAGTCCCGAGGAACCCAGGCGTTGTGCTCGTTGACCATGCCGTACCGTTGCCGCCACTGGTAAAACTTGCCTCGGCCGATACCGATCCATCCCACCAGGCGAGTGGCCGGAAGAGAAGTCCGGTCGCACCAGTACCGAACGTAATCCACCACCTCATCGCGTTTGTCCGGTTCCATCCAAGAACCCTTCAGTTTTCCCCAAGACTTTTTTTTAGTGCCACGTGAGACTCCATGATCTCCGCGATCACCTCGTCCTTGTGGACGATCTTTACCTTCAAAGCGTTGTTTTCCTTCTCCAGACGTCGCACCTTTCCATCGTTTCCACGATCGAAGGCTGCAGCACCGTTCTCGAAAAACTCCTTTTGCCACTTGTAAAATAACGTCGGGTGAAGACCCTGTTCATCGCACAGGTCCGAAACCGGAACCTTGTCAACCAAATGCCGCCTGAGAATCCGCACCTTATCCTCGGCTGAAAACTTCCTCCTTCTTCCTGCCACGGCCAAATCCTCCTTCACGGTCATATGCTAACCGATCAAGGGGAAATGTCCAATTCCGACTGAAGCAAAACATATCCACTCATCAGTTATCCATGCGATGTTATCTGAGGTAGTCTTATTAAAGTCATTTACTGACCTGAAGTATAGGACTTGGACTTCACGTTCTTTTGCTTCGTCTCTTAGCTCATGATGCATCTCTGCCTTCTTCTCCTCACCGGATTCACCACGAGTTTTTGCACCGTCCGAACCGAAAACGCTATCATCGGAGATGAATACAACTCTCTTATCTTCCGTGGTCGAAGCGAAATCCAAAACCATAAGCCACAGTAGAGCGTCTCTGAACTCTTCTCCCTTGGGGGTGATAGGCTTCTTCCTCCATGCCGCCCTATGAACGATCTCCTTCAGATAGCCGTCTCTGTAATCCACAACGTCGTAAAGAAACAACCGGAGTTCTTGTTTCAAGAACTTCATATACGCAGTCACACTCTCGTCAATGTCAATGCTGAACTTCTGATGCCCATCTTTCAAGAATTCCTGGAGGTTGTGTTGATTTTCACATTATTGGGTCTTGTTTTTCCTGATTATTTTGGACTGACGGAGTGAATTTCAGATTGTTTGACCGGGCCGAATACTGAGAATCGCGCCCGGCCTGTTATGGTTTAGAAGATCTCTGTTGAGGCGCGTCGCACATGTTCGGCGGTGACCGTCATGGATTGGTCGGAAGCGGCTGCGATAAGAGCGCCTCTTGCCAGGTTGTTGGCCTTTCTGAAGAGCCCTCCCGATCCTTGATGAATGGCGGTGATTGCCGCATCGTCGAACAGGCTGTTCGTGACGCCGGTGATCGACAGATGGTGATTGAGGTATTCTTCCATTTGTGATCTGTTTGCAGGTTCCAGATGGCTTCTGGCGACGACCCTTGAAGCCAGGGGCATGGATGTCTGGTAGGTGAGCAGGTCCACGAGGCTGGTTTTGCCTGCAAGGACAATCGGCAGCCACGGTTTTGAATCCTGCTCAAACTGGGTGATTGTGTGCATCTCGGCAAAGACCTCCAGACGCATCATGGAGGCTTCATCGACGATCACTACGACCTTGAGTTTCTTTCCCAGGACCAGTTCCTTTATCTCCTTTTTGATGAGTCTGATCATGACTGCGCGTGATGTGCTGGACTTATCGATGTGCATCTCGGCAAGGAGCATGCGGTAAAACTCGAGGATGGAGCCGGCGCAGGCCGTGATATAAATGGGTCGGTATTCCGATGGGTGAAGCTTGGCCGCCACGTACCGGAGCGCAGTGGACTTCCCCGCCCCTATTTCACCGGTGACCAGGGCCACAGCCCCGAGCCTTACAGCGTAGTCGAAACGCTGTTGAACCGAGCGTATATCATCGGTCTCTCAGATTTCTTTCAGGCTCAGATCGGCTGCAAAGGCCTCTTTTTTCATGCCAAAGAAGGTCCGGTAGGTCGTGCTCATTAATCATTCCCCTTTCCCCAGAGGCTTCCGCCTTTGTAGTCCTTTCCGGTTTGGGAGGACTCGATCTGCACGTTGTTGTTCCTATCTCTTTTTGCTCGGCAATTGACGGCAAGGTTTACGGGCACCAAGAATCCGTAAGACTCTCCCTTGAACAGGACTTCCGCTCGATCCGGCTCTTCGGGATGGTACAGGACGGTCACTTGCTTCCCTATCAAGGGAACGGGAGCCTCGAAGATCTTGCCGCCCAAGCTGATGGTCCTGTCATTGGCCACTTTTCTCCTTGCGGCTTTGCGGAAATGGTCCTTGAGGTTGTCAGGAACTGCCCTGAGACACTCCATCTTTGCCGTGAAGCGTTTGAAAGGGCTCTGCCCGGTGGAGGAGTGCTTTCTCTGGTGATAGATCTCATTGAGCCAGATGTGGAAGGTCTGGTTCAGGTCCGCCAGACTCTCTCCTTTGAAGCCGGTCAAAAAGTCGGCTCTGACCGTGCGAAAGAAACGCTCGATCTTTCCCTTTCCCTGCGGCTTGTAGGGCCTTGCATGGATCAGAGCGACCCCCAACGAGGCCGCCACGTGCTCCACATGAAGTGAACGGAATGCCGCACCGTTGTCGGTGTAGATCTTTCTGGGAAGGCCCCGTGTCAGAAGGGCTTCTTCCAAAGCAACAAGGAACGATTTTACCGATTCTGAGAGAAAGAATTCACCGTGAGGCACAAGCCGTGAATGATCGTCCATGAAGGCGATGAGATAGGTCTTCCTCTGCTTGCCGGCATGATCGATCCGAGGGCCGTGCATGCAATCGACCTGCCACAGGTCGTTGGGCAGTTCCGCCTCGAATTTGCGCCGGTCTTCAGGTGCGGGCTGTGTCATCTTCATCAGCCCTCGGCCGGCCAGAAAACGGTATACGGTGGTGGGCGCAAGAGACAGGCCCGGCGAGACGAGTCCTCGTCGGTTCATCTCAGCGATGAGACGGGTAACGGTGGCCTTGGGCATCTCAGATCTGAGCCGCATCAAGGCAAGAGCGGTCTCCTGGTCGATGACTCTGGGCTTGCCCTGGTCGGATCGGTCCTGATTCGTCAGCGCCTCCAACTTTCCTCCGGACTCCTTGTACAGCTTCATCCACCTAAGGATCGTGCTCCGGGTTATCAGAGTTTTGTCCGAGCCCGGAATGATGTATTTGCGCCCGCACTTCTCCCTGATCAGACGCTCCTGTTCCCCTGGACCGAGCACTACGCCTCCTACCAGGTCGTGGATGACCCCGAATCGGAAGGCTGCAATCTGTTGGGCTTTGTCGTTGTGCATGAAATACCTCCTGGTTGCGTGATGCCGGTCCCGCTATCCCAGATGGAGCTTCTCCACAACGGCACTCTTCGATGGGGTACGTTTCACCGGCTCTCAACACCGCTTTGAATGAACGGCTTACCGGTATCTTGCCCATACGGATGAGCAGGTCGAATGCCTCAAGCAGGCGCTCGCCGAGCCAGCCCTGTCCCAAGTAAGCCACTGTCTTTTCCTTGAGCGACCTGAGCCAGTGACCTGCTCGGGACCGTGAGATGCCTGGGGGCCATCTGCCGGTTTGCAGACGGATGGCAATACTGGAGCGTATCGTCTGAACTGTGGCCTGAAACCGTCTGAAGTATCCCGCGGGTCGAACTCTGTGTACACCACGGCATTCCGGACACCGGTACAACCGCAGCCGGACAGGCTCATCCACCGCATCAAAGAAGGCCGTCACAAAACCATGCCCCCACAACCTCCTTCCGTCGCATTCACCGCAGACCGAGGGTTTGGACCAAGGAAAATCATCGCCCAACTTCAAAATCTCATTGAGGGAAACAGGGACGGCGTGTATCATCGTCTCGCAACTTTGTCGGGTCCGTTTGGTCCCGTACACCATCAGGGCGGTGGCTCTACTAAGCCAACCGCCCACTTCATACCACAGCCCCCTTGAATAAACCCAATTTCTCGTCCACCTATTGCGAAAACTCCCTCCAACGGTCCCGTCTATTCTGAAAAAAACACCCCGTTTCAGACCATTGAATTTGAAACCCTACAGTTGCCTCTTGCTTGTTCGTACTTCTCCCAACGTTCTTTCAGTTTACGAGTATAACTAGCTTCTAATTCCTCCCACACGATCTGAGGCATTACAACTCGACTGCCAGTCTTACGGATATGCTCTAGTGCCGCTGCCTGAAATCTGCGGTCAGGTGAATCCGGCTACTGTAGTTCTCAGAGAGGCCGGATTACCCTGAAGGCGGTTGAATCTTCGAAAGAGTTCAGCGGCGAGTTCATCCGCTGTCGCGAAGTACCGATTGTGCGTTGTTAACCGCTTGACTTTGCGCCAGACGTATTCCGTTGCGTTGAGCTTCGGGGAATATTTTGGCAGAAAGTGAAGCCGGATTTTTTTGCCGTTGGTTTCAAGCCACTTCCTGACCGTGGGGCCTTTGTGGTAAGGGGCATTGTCGGTGATGAGGTGGACTTTCTTGTCCTTGTAATGACGAGTCAGTTGATCGAGCAGGCCTATGAAAGATTCTCCGTTAAACTTCTTTTCGGGGTCCATTATTCTCAAAACGGAAGTGCCATTTGGGAAGTTCTCCGTCTACCCTGACGGCGCCAAAGGCTTTGACGCTCTTGCGAGTGGGAAAGCTCCTTACCTCGCACCCTTTCCCTTTAACGCACCATGTGTGGGTAAGTGTTCCTGATTGTTGGAAAGAGGCTTCATCCTCGTACAGCAAAGCGCCCTCATCGGATCTGACTTCTTTCCTTATTTCGGGAAGGTCCTTCTCAATCCATTCTTTCTGCTCCTCCGGGTCCTCTTTCGAAGGGACACGGCGAGGCACCTGGACCGAGAAACCGAGTTTTCGAAGAATACGCCGAACCTGAGAAAGACTGTAGGAAACACCAAACCGGGCCTTTATAAGAGACTTGACTATGACTGCCGTCCAAACTCCCGTCTCGTACCCGGCTTTTTCAGGCCCCGCCTCAATTATCTTGGCAAACTGCTTCTGTTGGTCCGATGTCAATCGAGACTGTTTGCCGGGATACGGGCCTTTGATAAGGCCGGACATCCCGGATTTGCGATATTGTTCTATCCACCATTCAAGGGTTCGCAACGCCACTGTGAGCGTATGGGCTACGTCTTTTTGTAAGCGGCCATCGCTAACCAAGAGTATACACGTGGTCTTGAGAAACAGATCGACATTGCTGTTCCTCCGAGCCAGATCACGTTCCTGCTCCAACATTTCGCGCTCATGGCGCGTCAGTAACAATCCTTTCATGTCTTATCATGAGACCTCCAGTTGTCTTAAACATCTACGCCGCGCTTATTCCGCGTTAAAGAGAATAGTTACGCTACCCGCGATTTTCAAGGCCTGGCACTATCGAAGAAGATCGTCGCCCATGTTGATCTAAAGAAAGGGTCACTGATAAAGACATTTGTATCAAGAATGAAGTCCATTTGGTCACCACCCTAAGCGTAATAGTCTATTAGAGGAATAGCAAGATGACGTACTTGAATACTGACTAATCATTGCTGCCATCTCTTTGTCAACCTGATGTCCTTAACTATACCCTGAAAGGCTATATACTCTCTTTGACCCCACGCCATTAGAGTCTCGTTAATGCTCATTTCAAACTCAAGAATGATATTCTTCTTTATCCCTTCCGGAAACCGTTTCAAGTACTCTCGCCCTACGTCAGTCACCTGCAGTTGATCCTTGTCATCAGTATAGCACAATCCCATGTCTACTAACTGGTCAAGAGCGACTTTCTCCAGGACCTGAAATCCTGGACAACGCCTCCAAGCCTGAAACAATGTATCATCAGGGACTTCTCCCGCGATATACTGTAATACCGCCAGAGTATTTACGGGTAGTCCTTTATCCAGGTATTTGAACAACCATGACCTGCTCACTTGGCTCTCATTTCCTGTCATATGCTCAGAGACTTTCGGCGGTTCATCTTCGACAGGTAGTCTAGTCTGCTCTCTGGTAAGGCGTTCGCTAACTGATTCAGCGAAGAACTCGATCCCCAGACCTTTAAGCTGACGTATACGACCAATAAAAAGACGAATTTCTTCCTTATAGGTCTTCACGAAGTACAAGGCAAACGCAACAATGACAACCTGTGCTGAAAATACAACCCCGAGGAGTTTGACGAAGGACTCGTACTTGATAGAAAGGACACTCACCACCACTGTCAGTATCACTCCGGATACCATTAGGGCGGGATTAGTCCGGACGAACTTCCACAATCTATCATCTCGCCATGGGGTCAGCCATTTCTCCGACTTGTTTTTCGTCTGGTCTATCTCCTCGGACACTGTATCCTCCTACATAGGAAGAAGACGGACCTGCTCCAAGAGGTCCGTCTATGTCGCTTACAAGGTAGGTTCCTTCTTGGACTCGATTTCCTCTAGGCACAACCGAAGGATTGTGCTATCCAAGGTGTCGTCATCATATCCAAGAGCAGCCACTTGCTCTATCACTTGCTGTGCTAGATCGTCACGAATGGGTAAAGATGTTCCCAACAGAGGGATAGCTCTTGAACGACGTATAGACCTATACTCGTCTTTTGTCCTTTTCAGTTCGGCAATCTGCTCGGCTTCATCGAGCGACAAGAAATGCAGTATGGCTCCTTCAAGCCTTGACTGTTTATCCGGTAGCGGTAAGTCCAGTATCTTCCGGTAAGGTGCCTCTACCCTCATTGAACGCCCATAATCAGATTTTTCCATAACATTCTACCCCCTTAGTACTAATTGCCGTGAGAGAATAATAGAGCGCATGGTGCTTGTCAAGTTCTAACTTCATCATATTGCTGGATGATTATCTACCGATGCGAGAAAGTGAAAGATGCTAAGAAGAATCTACCTTGTCTGTTGCTGAGTAGCTCGGTGTCCAACCGGTTGGACGTTCCATCATTTCCCGATAGTACAGCGACAATCCGAGTGCTTAACTCGTCTCGTGATTTCGATTTCCGTAGTGCTCGATCCCAACGTATCACTAATCGTATAGTCCAGCCCCTCCCGTTCACACTGCACCTGGATAAGCCTGATTAGATTATCGCGCCACTCATGGTCGTGAGCAACGGTTAACATCGTTGTCTCGCCAGGGAGGAACTCATCAAGGTAAGATTCGAGGATACGAGATTCTAAGGTCTTCTTGGTCTTCTTTGGCTTATGGATCTTCCTTCTTATGCCTCGTCTACTGGCCATTATGCAAACACCCTCTGTGACAATCTCCAAACGTCCATGCTGAATACCTCCGTCCAGGCGTAGGGGAACGCGAGAATCACTCTCCAGTCAGGATACGTCCGAAGAAGGAAATATTTCTGATGCAGCCAGTCGAAAGCTACTCCATGAATTCGGTATTCGGGAACTTCACGAATTCCTTCACGACAGAAATTTACCATTCATACCCGGATTTTTCCACTTCCTCCCTTTTGCTTTGACGCGACAGGAAGACCTTCATAGTGTCATTGCACAGAGTTCTGTCAAAGGACGTCCGAAATAACGAGCGCCGAGGATAGTGAAAGGAGACACTATGACGAACCTATTGGTTGACGAACGGGATCAGAAGTTTGTTCTTC
The DNA here is from genome assembly GCA_963675835.2 of Desulfomonilaceae bacterium. Taxonomy (GTDB): domain Bacteria; phylum Desulfobacterota; class Desulfomonilia; order Desulfomonilales; family Desulfomonilaceae; genus JAVHLK01. The sequence goes on along the minus strand of CAXXIU010000021.1, from coordinate 485,853 downwards.
ATGAGATGCTCAGAGTCGAAGAACTCACCCAGACCTCCCTCTACGGTCATCTATCAAGGGATGTGATCGACGCGTCCTTGGATTCAGCCGTGAAGTTGGCCGTGAAGGAATCCTACCCCATCATGGCAGAAGCGGACCGAGAAGGGTGCCGGCTCGAGAACGGCGCCGTACTTGCACCCAAGTGCTTTCATCGTTTGAAAAACTACTTTGACCAAGGAAGATGGACCTCCGCACATCTGTCTCGTGAGAACGGAGGACAAGGGTTTCCCATGGCGCTCTGGCCCTCATTGTATGAGGGATTCATGCACAATGCGGCATTCCTGTTCGTGTGGGCGACTCCCATCTCGGGATTGAGTGTTATTGAACGGTTCGGGTCCGAAGAGCAAAAGAAGAAGTATTTGCCGAACTTGATTTCCGGAAAGTGGGGATCGACGGCCTGTGTCAATGAGGAGGGATCGGGATGTGACCTTGGGTTGCAGACGACCGTCGCGGCCAAGCAGCCCGACGGCACGTACCTGATTAAGGGGACCAAGAGCCCGGTAAGCTTTGGAGATGCCGACCTGTTCGAGAACGTAGTGCATTGGGTTGTTGCCCGCATTGAAGGAGATAACGCCACTCCTGGCGGACTGTCTCTTTTTCTGGTTCCCAAGTATCTCGTGAACGGCGACAGCTCACTGGGACCGAGGAACGATTTATCGATCGTGGGAATAGAGCGAAAGCTGGGCCTGAAGGGAAGCGCAACCTGCTCGGTCAATTTTGGCGAGAATGGCAATTGCCTCGCAGAACTCGTGGGTAACGAGCATGAAGCCATGGACATGGCGATGCAGATCCTGAAATATGGCTACATGTTGTGCGGTACAATGGCCACCGGCATTGCGTCTGCCGCTTTTCTTCACGCATTGGACCATGCAAAGAAGCGCGTTCAGGGAGCGCACATCGCAGACGTGCAAAATCCCGATGCGCAACGGGTACCGATTATTGCTCACCCGGATGTCCGGCGCATGCTGCTATGGATGAAATCGCATGTGGAAGGTATGCGGGCCTTATTGTGTTACACCGGCATGTGTATGGACAAAGCCCGGGCGCTTTTGGACGAAGATGAAAAGGAGAAATGGTCGGGGTTGAAAGATTTGCTACTGCCGATCTGCAGGATCTACACCGCCGACGCAGGCTTCAAGGTTACGGAGACCGCAATTCAGGTGCACGGCAGGTATGGATTCTTCTCCGATTATCCTGTTCAGCAATTCTTGAGAGACATCAAATTCACCTCAATTACGGAGATATCCACCGGAGTGCACGCTCTGCTCTATGTGGCCCAGACCATGGGGCAGCACGACGGCCGGGATTTTGTAAACCTTTTGGGTGAAATGCACCACACCATCGGAAGACACAGGAAGCTGGAGGGCATGGAAGATCTGGCTCTGGATCTTGAAAAGAGAGTAAACCTGTTGGCAGAGATGGGCGGGTATTTTGCGCAGTCCGCCAATGCAGGGAAGCTCCTAATCCCCATTGCCAATGCGACTCCTTTCGCACATTTTGTTGGCAATATCTGCGTCGGGTGGCTCCTTTTTTGGCAGTCCTGCATAGCAACGAAACGTTTAGCCGAGATATTAAGTGGCAACGGAATAGATCCACAGGATGGCGACAAGAGAAGTAAATTTCTGAGCACGAACCGAGAGGCCGCATTCTATGACGGTAAGGTGAAGAGTGCCAGATTCTTTATTAAGCATGTTCTTCCGCAGGCGGATAGCGTAGCTACTGCCATCAAGAGCGAAGACCTCTCTGTCATGGCGATTCATGACGATGGTTTCTAGAGACATTCGTGGCCCGAGCTCACCTGCTCGGGCTCCACGGTCAATTTAGGGACAAAAGCAAAGGCAATGAAGCATTGTGTACTGGGCGTCCTTCCCGAATCGTCCTACTCTCTTGCGCCGTGCTCTTTGAGAAACTACACGATTTCAGAGGGGGAGGTGGACGCCCTCCAAGTGCTCTCCGCCAGAAGATGAGAGGCGGGATTGACGGCAGAAAGAACTTCAGGGACGAGGAGGTGATCTCTCTTTCGACCGGATTTCGGATACCGGGTCCGAAGCGCTTCGGGGCCACGAGCGCACAGGCAGACCGTTGTGTTGTATTGGGGTCATATTGGGGTCGCGTTTGACATATTGGTATTTGAGTATGTGGTAGTTTGACGGCACGAAGAGCACGAATTCACTGTCCGGCGCTGTGTATCATGTGATGCTGTGCGAGAACGGCGGCCGGAAGATTTTTCTTGACGAGTCGGACCGGATTCGTTTCTACGATGGTTGGTATGAAGATCACTTAGCCCTGACCGACCTCGGCACGCGACCGGGCCGTGATCTGAGAGGCCTCAGTCAAGCGGTCAATCGTCTTCGCAAGCGAGCGGAAACGAATCCCGATCCGGCGGCAGCACTTGAAAGAATAAGAAAAGACCTGGAACAAATACCCATGTGTCAAGCCTGACCATGTCCATGACCCCATGTCCAAACCTCCCAATCAGAACTGCGGCACACGTTTGCGAGGCATGATATAACCTCCTTTTCGCGCCTGTGATCCCGCCCGCTGCGAGGTCGTGCACAGCAGCATCAGACGGGGACCTGCTATTGCAGGAACTGCTTCAGGGGTCCATTACGTGTGCTCTATCTTGATCACACAACGCCCGGTTTTGCCGTCTACTTTCAGAACCATAGGTCTATCAAGACGCACATGGTGCACATACCGCGTGCGGGCCACCTGCGGAAGGGCTCGCAGGAATTCCCAGTCAATGTATTCCCCTTTTCCACTTCGCACGGCTATGTAGGTGATGCCCAGCGTGACGACGTTGTGGAAGAAATGGGATCCCTGGGACGGCTCAGTGCGGAGTTCCTGCAACTCGGTCTCGACTATGGCGCCTACCCCTGAAATGTCCTGCCACTGGACCGGGATGCCCAACCAGCGGTCCGCGGAGCCCCACCTTCCCGGCCCGATTAGCAGATACTTGCGCCCATCCTGAATCAGGCTCCTGTTGATTTTGCCAATCTCCTGAGCGATCTGCGGCGTGGCTTCCCTCTCAAATCCCTCAGCATCCACGAAGACGATGTCGCACATGGTCTGATTTACCCCGTTGCCCAAAGCCGTGTGCGACACAAGGAAGGACTGCGATACCTCTTCCGGCGGGATGTCAACATCCTGTGTCTCTTCCCGCGCAGCCATGTGCCTGATCTGGAGAACGCAAAACTCGGCGGGCGCCTTAGAACCGGGGGTGATATTCACGGCGAACTCTATCTCCACCGGGCACCCCATTCCCTCCAGACCGATTGCCAAGAGATCACCTATGATCTCGCCCAGTGGCAATAGCCCATATTTAAGCACTTGTGCACATGTCACCACGGGATATCCCCCGGCGACCGGACCTTCGCTTAGCCGGTTCTCTTCGTGCACATAAGTGCTTGTCAACAATCTGACCGGGTATTCATCACGAGTATCATAGACATTGCGCCTGGCAAGGGTTGTCGTCTCCTCCACACCCACGGCCGGGCCTTCCTCATTGAGCGGCAAAGACAGAAACTCCCGCTGCGCACCTTTGAGAAAGTCATCCAACCGGGAGACCTGCGAAGCGAGCTCCGGGTGTTTGGGAGAGAAGCGCAGTGCCTTTCCTCCCTCCATGACGGTCTTGCCCAACCCCAAGGCGATCACTGCTACCCCATCCTCAGATTTCATCCCCGCGAAGGGATAGTAGTTGTATGATTGGGCTACACCGCTGACGGCCGGATAAAAATACCCATCATAATTGCTGCCGCAAACCTTTTGGACGATGACGGCCATCTTTTCCTCCTCCACTCGGTTACCCACTCGGATGGAGAAGTCTTTGGGAGCCTTGAAGTAGGTAGATGCGTAGATCAATTTGACGGCACTGAGCAGACTTTCCCTTCGTGATTCAAGGTCCTCGTTGATGTTGGGCAGCAGATATGTTCTATAGAGGCCGGCGTACGCGCGGAACCGGGCATCCTCCAGAAGGCTCGATGAACGCACGGCAATGGGGTACTTCACCTGCTCGAGGTAGGCCTCCAGCAACGCGACGATCCAGTCCGGCATGGCGGCGGCCATGAATCGGGCCGCCACCTCGTCGTCGGGAATGTCTGTACGTGCCAAGTGTCTAAGATCATTGGAGTCCACGAACTCGTCAAACCCCTCAGTCGTTACCACGAGTGTCTGCGGGACACCGATCTCAACCTCTGGGAATTTACGGTGGAGGTACGGGGTGTGGTGCAGAAGGGAGGACAAGAAGGCCAGGCCACGAGCCTTACCTCCCATGGATCCCTTTCCAATCTTGGCAAACTCGGTGAAGGAATCGAATTCTTCCGGGTTGAAGGTAACGATGACCCCCTTGTGGCGGCTGCGACGGGCTTCCTGCAAGACCCCGAGAAGGTACTGTCTATGCCCTTCTATGGACTGGAAATCGTCATCATTCAGGTCGCGCACATACGAGGCCAACCGGATCTCTGCGCGGGCAAAGAGCCAACGGGAGAAGTCGTTTCTCCGGCAGTGATACCGGAAGCACTCGGCCGGTATCGTGGCCAAGGCTCTTTCAAAGGTCCCCAGGTTGGTTGCCCGATCCACTTCCTCGCCGCCTGGTGTGACGAAGACAAAGTCCCCGAACCCCAGTCGTGTTTTCAGGAACAATCGCACTTCACTTTGTAGCTCAGCGGAATTCTTGTCCACGAACTGAGCCGGAATCTCCGCTGCCTTTTCGGCATTTCCCGGCTCATTGCTCATCAGCAAGAGCGGTATGTCGAAGCGTTCATGGTGAATCCGGTTCAACAAGTCGATTCCGGCACCGGAATCAGGTCGGCAACACCGTGGAAAGCTCACGTCAGAGATGACGCCCAGAACCTGGGGTTCGTACCGCCTGTAGAGGTCGAAAGCCTCTTCGTAGCTCCCGGCCGAAAGGATCTTGGGACGGGCACGCATTGCAAGCAGGCGGCGCTCCTCCGATTGGCTGTGCTCGATCACATGCTGCGTCTGCAACACCACTTCGCGATAGAGGGTTGGAAGGAGCGACGACATGTAGGCGGAGGAGTCCTCGACGAACAGGATAACTCGGATGCCCGCGATGGTAGTGTCCTTTTCCACATTCCTCAGGTCTTCCGTGCTCTTAATGATCGTGAGCAGCACGTCCGGATTGCCTGCCCAGACAAAGGTCCGGTCGATTCCTCCGGACACCTCCGCCCGAGAACACTCCGGGGGAGGCACGGGGCTGTGGCTCAGGAGAATCACCGGGAGACCCGGGTTCTTGGCCTTTATTTCCAATCCCAGGGCGTACGGGTCCATATCGGGAAGACCCGGCATGGTGATTACGATATCGAACTCCTGCTTGTCCAGTTCCTCCAAGGCATCCTTTGCAGACGATACCCAGTTGAGGCGGGGTGGATGGCTCAGGTTCAAGCCGCGGTATTCGTGGATGATTCGTTCGGCCAGGGGCTGGTCTTTCTCCATTATCCACGCGTCGTACGGCCTGGAAACCACGAGGATCCTCTTAACCTTCCACGCCATGAGCTCGTGGAACACCTTGAATTGAGGATCGATTTCTCCCTTGAAAAAGATCACGACCGGTACCTCGGGGTGAACACTGTGATCAGAAAACGTCCTATACCACACCTTGATCCAGCATGGCATCAACAACCTTCAGGAAGCCGGCGATGTTGGCTCCTACCATGTAGTTCCCGGGACATCCGTACTGGTCGGCAGCGTCAAGGCAGGTACGGTGGATGGTTTCCATGATGACTTTGAGCCGGTTGTCAACCTCCTCGCGGGTCCAAGAAAGCCGCATGCTGTTCTGCACCATCTCCAGGCCGCTCACAGCCACCCCGCCGGCATTGGCGGCCTTTCCCGGTCCGTAGAGAAGACCATTGGCTGTGAAGAGGTCAACCCCTTCCGAGTCGGTGGGCATGTTGGCCCCTTCGCACACCAACTTCATACCACCGTTGAGCAGGTTGTGAGCGTCGCCCGCGTTGATCTCGTTTTCCGTGGCACATGGAAAGGCGCAATAGGCCCTGTGCTCCCAGAGCGGGTTGGAGGATCGCCGGGGATTCACCGGTGTATAGACCGCGTCCTTGTATTTTTCGCTGTATTCTGCTACCCGGCCGCGGTTCACATTCTTGATGATCTTGAGGTGCTCGAGCTTGTCTCGGGTCACCCCCTCCTCGTCGTAGATATAGCCGGAAGAGTCGCTAAAGGTCACCGGTTTGGCTCCTAACTCGAGAAGCTTTTCCATGGTGTATTGGGCGACGTTGCCCGATCCGGAAACAAGACAGGGCTTGCCTTCCAGGGTCTCTCCCCGTGTCGCCAACATCTCCGCAGCAAAGTATACGCAGCCGAAGCCGGTGGCCTGAGGACGAATGAGGCTGCCGCCCCATGTGAGGTTCTTTCCGGTCAACACCCCGGTGAACTCGTTTGCAAGGCGCTTGTACTGCCCAAAGAGGAAGCCGATCTCCCTTGCTCCGACTCCGATGTCTCCCGCCGGCACGTCGGTGTTCGGGCCGATGTGACGGTAGAGCTCCGACATGAAACTCTGGCAGAAGCGCATCACTTCCATGTCCGACTTTCCCTTGGGATCGAAATCCGCGCCGCCCTTGCCTCCCCCCATGGCCAACGTAGTGAGAGCGTTTTTGAAGACCTGCTCGAATGCAAGGAACTTGAGGATGCCGAGGTTCACCGAAGGGTGAAAGCGAAGCCCGCCCTTGTAGGGTCCGATTGCGCTGTTCATTTCCACTCGAAAACCGCGGTTCACCTGAACCTCGCCCTGGTCATCCACCCATGGAACGCGGAACATGATCACCCTTTCGGGCTCAACCAGTCGCTCAAGAATCCTGATCTTCCGGTAATGCGGGTTCCAATCCAGGACGGGCTGGATGGACTCTATTACCTCGGAAACTGCCTGATGAAATTCTCTCTCGTGTGGATCCTTGGCTTTCACGTATTCGATAATGCTTTCCATTGCACATTCCTTTGCAATACAGATAGGGGCCCATGAACTACGATCATGCCGAGGTGTTACCATTTCGATCTCTTTCCGGCACCCCTGGCGGCAGAGAGCTTCCCCCGCCGACCCGAAATGGTCTCTGTGGGGAGTCCCACGGGACCGAACGCAGGCAAAACCGTCGTCATGCTCATGAAATGGCATATTTCGTCTGTTTCTAAACGTACCTCACCCTCTGCCAATCCGTCAACCGTCTTTCCGCCGCACTTGTCATCCAAACACAGATCGGTAGTGTTTTGGGGTCAGGCTTGACATATTGGTATTTGAGTATGGGGTAGTTTGACGGCACGAAGAGCACGCAGTCTCTATCCGGGCGGTGTGTATCGTATGATGCTGCGCGGGAACGCCGGCCAGGATCTTTTCTTTGACGAGCCGGACCGGATTCGTTTTTGCGATCTGTTAGCGTGAAGATCACCTATCCCTGACCGACCTGTGCACGCGATTGGGCCGTGATCTCAGCAGACTGAATTAAACGGTCAATCGTCTGCGCAAACGTGCGGAAACGAGTCCCCGTCTGGCGGCAGAACTTCAGAGGATAAGGAAAGACTTGGCACAAATCCAAATATGTCAAGCCTGACCCCATTCCCATTGATGTCTACACCTCGATCAATGAGCCGTTGAAGCTCTGTCGTGTCGCCGAGTAGTGCGGCTATGGGTAATGTCACCTCGGCTCCCCGGGCTCGGAGCACTTTGACGGCACCGGCGCGGTCGTTCATGGCAGCCTGCATAAGGGCGCTCCTTCCACCGCTGTCCTGAGTATTAATATTAGCCCCGTGGTCAAGCAACACCTTTGCCGCCCGGCCTTGTCCGCACGCGGCGGCCGATATTAAGGGCGTTTCGCCGGAGCCGTTGGTTGTACCGATGTAAGCCCCCTTGTCAAGAAGCAGTTTGATGACATGAGCATGGCCGGAGCAGCCGGCATACATGATGGCCGTCCAGCCGAGAGTGTCCACTGCATCAGCATAAGCGCCGTAGTCCAGAAGTAGCTTTACGATGTCCGCGTCCCCTTTCTCGGCGGCACACATGAGAGGCGTCACGTCGTCTGCGAGACCAGGTCCCGTTTTCAGTGCGGCGTCCATGGAGGCGAACAAGCCTTCCTCGTGTTTTACATTGACGTTGGCTCCGGAGTCCGCGAGCAGTTTCACCAGATCCGTATGCCCACTATCTATGGCCCAGACAAGAGCGGTCCAGCGATAGTTGTCCTCGTCATTTACATGAGCCCCTCTGTCCAGGAGTAGCTTTGCCACATCCTGCCGCCCTTTCCATGCAGCCGCCATGAGGGCCGTCCTGCCATACGAATTCCTTGCGTTGACATGAGCTCCCCTGTCCAAGAGGCTCTGCACCCGTTTCAGATCACCCTTCGAGGCAGCTTCCATCAACACTCTGTCTTGATTCCCAGAGGCGTCCGAAGAGAGACAAATCATCAGGCCGACCAAAATGCTTATGACGCAGCCGATTCCAGGTGTTCGCTCATGACTCCTCTCCAACTGATTCGTCTCTTGAGGGCGTGTGTAGATCGCGACCATTGAAGACCGTCGATGACGGCCGCGTCTATTCGTGTTTGCGCCTGAGATGTCAAGAAGTTTGGGGTCATTCTCTTTTTTGAGCCACTATCCGGAGCACGTCTGATTCATGGCCGTTCATCGTAGAAACCCTGATATGCTCTTGCCGGGTGATGGAGAACGACGAAAGCAGTCGGCGTATCCGTTTGATATCATGATGTCGGAATATTGCCCCCTCCGAACGAAACATGCCGAATGTGCCCAATTCTTTCTCGAACTCCCGGTATCGCTTCCGGTTTCGCGCATCGGACTGCAAAGGATAGTCGCTGATAAAAGCAATACCGCCGGGTCGCAACAATCTGTGTATCTCCTTGATGGCTCGCTCTTGGCCGTCATCAGATGGTATACAGGTCAGAACTGCAATCAAGAGACAGGCATCGAAAGAACAATCATCGAATTGCGGCGACCGACCGTCAAATGTGCGAAGGTCCAAGTGACCGTTCAGACATCTTCCACGCTTAATCATTTCCTCAGAAATATCGATTCCGATCACGTTGTGATACCCGGCATCGGACAACTCGGCGCAGGTTCGACCATAGCCGCATCCGTAATCCAGAATTTTCGCGTTTGGCTGGAGTCGGTCGCGGAAGTCCAACAACGGAATGGGGTCTCTTTCCAGGCAGCGTGTGAAGCATTTCTTGCCCATTTCTATCAAATGATGCAAGATATTGATGAGCATGGCGAGGATTAACGGATAATCTTGTATGGGCCGGCCGGTGTAAACCGGACCGTGTTCTCAGACCCGTTTCCTCGATTCCTTAACTGCTTCGAGTATCTCCCGTCGGCGCTGCAGCGAGGCTCCATCTTCCTGAGGCGTCCGTCCAACGAACATCTCCGATCTTTGACGGTTGACTGTATGTAAACCAGGTGTTACATAGATATGATAACTTTTTTTGGGGCAGCAGCGAACCCGTGATTTGGGGTCGTGAGAGGTGTGGTATTTCCTTTGTCGTTCCACCTCGCACCCTGATCGCTCGGAATTTAGCGCTCCCTAGAATAGAGACGAGACCACGGCCGGAGGTCACCAGGATGGCGGATATACAACCATTCAAAATGGTTCAATATAATGGCAAGAGTGCCGGAGAACTGGATCGACTCATTACCCCTCCGTACGATGTGATATCCGAGGCGCAACAAAACGCCTTTTACGATGCGCATCCCAGCAACATCATCAGGCTGGTTTTGGGGAAACAGTATCCGGAAGACACTGACCGGAATAATCGATATACACGGGCCGGCACCACGTTGAAGCAATGGATGACGGACGGAACGCTCGTCAGAAAAGACGCCCCGGGCATGACGGTCTACCGGATGGATTTCGAGGAACCTGAGGGCGGCCGCCGTCAACTGGACGGGATTGTGGCACTGGTCAAGGTAGACGAGTACGGCAAGGGAAAGGTGCTCCCGCACGAGAAGACCTATCTCGGTCCCAAGGCCGATCAACTCAACATTATGCGGCAGTGCAGGGCCAATATCACCCCCATACATGCGCTCTTCAATGATGAAGACGATGCAGTTATGAAAGCATACAACCGGGTTATGCAAGGCCCTCCGGAACAGGAAACCACGGATGCGGACGGAACCGTTCACCAGACCTGGACGCTGAAGGATGAGGAAACCATTTCCAAGATTGTCGCGAGCCTCAAGGACAAGAGTATCTTCATTGCGGACGGTCATCATCGCTACGAAACGGCTCTGGCTTATAGAAACGAGGTGCGGGGTACAGGTCGGTCGGGAGACAACGGTGAAGGTGAATATGTCATGATGTATCTCACCGCCATGACACATCCCGGACTCACCATCCTGCCTGCTCACCGCATGGTGAAAGGCCTGAATGACGTGGACGTACCGCTCGTCCTGAAGAAGCTGGAACCGTATTTTGACAGTGAAGAACTCTGCTTCAGAGACGGTAACCGGGAAGAGGTATCTCAACGGTTGATAGAACGAATAGCTTCATTCTCCGATATCGGAGGAAAGTTTGGAATGGTAGTCCAGGGAGAATTGTGTTTTCAATTGTTGAGGCTCAAGGACTTCGACGCGATAAAACCCTTGATGGATTCCGGTATTCCCGATGACTTAAAAGGATTGGACGTAACGATCCTCCGTGAGATTATTATCGGCCGCGGACTTGGACTGGATAGAGACAATCCGGAGGGACACATCGAGTACACGCCGTTGATCTCGGAAGCACTTCACAAGGTGATCGGCGGACAAGTCCAGGTGAGTTTTATCCTTAACCCTACGCGCGTTGACCAAATGCGAACCGCTGCGGAGATGGGACATAAGTTGCCGCACAAGTCGACCTACTTCTTCCCCAAACTTTCCTCAGGGCTTGTTCTCAATGTTTTCTGAGAAGCCTTGACTACGTCCGCAGCGCAGGGTCCGTAACGTCGGCGTCCTGAATGGCATGGAATTGAAGCAGACAGGTGAGTCGATCAACGGCTTGTTCCGTAACAAGGTCCGTGTCATTCAAGCACGGCGGGGATATCGGGTTTCCGAGGATGCGATCATCCTCACATGGTTTGCCCGTCCCAACCCCGGCCGGTTGATTCTCGACGCGGGCACGGGTTGCGGAGTGATCGCATTCGGACTTGCCGTGGGCAACCCGTCGGTAAGGGTGTTGGGTCTTGAGATTCAGGAAAGACTGGCCGATCGGGCCGGAAGAGGCGTCAAGCTCAACGGGCTGGAAAACCAGGTCCTTGTGGTGAGAGGAGACGTCCGAAATGCAGACCGGTTCTTTGAGAACGGGTCATTTGACGCCGTGGTGTCGAATCCGCCGTATTACGAACCGGGAAGAGGACGTATAAACCTGGAGCACGAGAAGGCGTTATCCCGGCACCAGCTTATGATGCCTCTGACCGATCTGTTCCGTGTCTCCGGGAGGATACTCAAGCCGGCGGGAAATCTGTCATTGATCTATCCGGCCGACGGACGTCGTAAGATTGATGAGGCAATGAAAGCAGCTGGATTCAAGCCTTCACGTGTGTTATGGATTCATCCGCAAAAAGGAGCCGAACCCGGCCTGGTATGTGTGGAGGCACGGCCGGAGGCTCATTGTCCGGAGTTAAGGGAAGATCACCTCTACCTCTATCGTGGTCCCGGCGAGAGATCCCGAGAAGCGGAGGCGATTCTGGCCGGCGAGGAATTTTTCGAGATTCCGGCCGGCGCTCACGGGAATCCCGGTTGAGGTCCCTACTCACGGTCTAGTAGTAACTATGGAAAGGCCGAAGGCATACCGCGGATTCTCACCGTTCCTTTATTCAGCGTAGTCCCCGGACAATTCGACGGGATCACCGGCTGATGCGAAGTATGGTCCGGTGAGAAGACATTGCGAGGTAAGCGGCTGATTGGAGATGAACATGGAAGAGTTCAGGAGAATCAAAAGGCTTCCACCTTATGTTTTTCAAGTAGTTAACGATCTCAAGATGAAGCTCCGCCGTGCGGGTGAGGATATTATCGACCTCGGCATGGGGAATCCCGACATCCCGACACCCGATCACATCGTGGCGAAGATGGTGGAGGCGGTTCAGAATCCAAGAAACCACCGTTATAGTGCGTCCGCGGGAATTCCGAAACTTCGTATGGCATTTGCCGATTGGTGGAAGCGTCGACACGCGGTGGACTTGGACCCTGACCTGGAAGTTGTTGCCACCATGGGTGCAAAAGATGCATTGGCACATTTGGTGCTGGCCACCATAACTCCCGGTGATGTGGTCTTTGCCCCGTCTCCCACCTATCCGATTCATCCATACTCGGTGGTCATCGCGGGAGGAGATCTCAGGCATGTGCCCATCAGCACGGATCGAGACTTTTTCGAGGATCTCACTACCGCGGTACGTCTTACGTGGCCTTCGCCTAAGATGCTGATCATCAGCTTTCCGCACAATCCTACGACCATGGTGGTGGACCGGGACTTTTTCAAACGGATTGTTGAATTCGCCTACGAGTACAAGATCATGGTCGTCCACGATCTGGCTTACGCGGATCTGACTTTTGACGGATACTCGGCCCCGAGCTTCCTTTCCGTACCCGGAGCAAAAGAGGTCGGCGTGGAGATCCTGTCCCTGTCAAAGAGCTATTCCATGGCAGGTTGGCGTGTGGGTTGCGCGGCAGGCAATCCTAAGATGATCGAAGCACTTCGCCGTCTCAAGAGCTATATCGATTACGGTATGTTTCAACCCATACAGATTGCCGCAATTATCGCACTGAACGAAGATCAGGAGTGCGTGAAGGAGATCGTCGACGAATACAAAGATCGACGGGACGCCCTGTGTTCAGGCCTCAATGACTCCGGTTGGGAGGTCGAACCTCCCATGGCCACCATGTTTCTCTGGGCAAAGATCCCCGAGCAATTCCTGAGTCTCGGATCGCTGGAGTTTTCCAAGATTATGACGGAAAAGGCAAGAGTCGCAGTGAGTCCGGGAATCGGATTCGGTCCGTACGGCGATCAGCACGTGAGATTCGCGTTGGTTGAAAACCGCAAGCGCATCAATCAAGCAGTCAGGGGTATCCGATCCTTCTTGGCGCATGAAGTTTCCAACAGCGAGCCCGTCGACAAAACAGCCAAGTCGGCCATCGTTTGAGGGAAGCTGTTTGATCCGCTTTGACTGAGGAGAGGACGCTCCATGAATGAAATCGCTATCGGTCTGATCGGATTCGGGACCATCGGATCCGGCGTGGTGAAAATTCTTCAGGAAAACCGGGATGTTCTGGAAGCACGAGTTGGCATTCCGCTCCGATTGGCTCGCATTGCGGACTTGGACACTGAATCCGATAGGGGCGTACGAGTGGATCCGTCTTTGTTGACCACCGATGTTCATCGCGTGCTCCAAGATCCCGAGATTTCACTGGTCATTGAACTCATCGGCGGCTATGAACCGGCGAGAACGTTTATTCTCGAGGCGTTTCGCAACGGCAAACCGGTGGTTACGGCAAATAAGGCTCTCCTTGCCGAACATGGGCCGGAGATCTTTCGAGCGGCACATGAAGCCGGGGTTGACATTGGTTTCGAGGCCGCGGTTGCCGGCGGCATCCCCATTCTGAGGTCGCTGCGGGAAGGACTGGTGGCCAACCGCTTTGAGAAAGTCCTGGCCATTCTCAATGGGACGTGCAATTTCATCCTGACCGCGATGACCGAAAATCCGGGAATCTCGTTTGAGAAAGTGCTTCGGGAAGCACAAAATAAGGGATATGCAGAGGCCGATCCGGCTCTCGATATCGACGGACTCGACGCGGCGCAGAAACTGGTTCTCGTGCTCGGCCTTACCCACGGGATTCGCGTTCCGGTCAAACGACTCCACGTGGAAGGGATTCGCAACATCGACACGTTTGATGTGGTGATGGCACGAGAGTTCTCCTATAAGATCAAGCTTTTGGCGGTCATCATAAGTCACGGAAACGACGTGGAGGCCAGGATTCACCCCACGATGGTCCCTGCATCTCATCCGTTGGCCGGTGTGGACGGCGTATTCAATGGGATCTACCTGAAGGGAGACATGGTTGACGAGCAGCTCTTCTATGGACGCGGCGCGGGCAAGGAACCCACGGCATCCGCGGTGATCGGAGACGTCATTGAAACCGCCCGCAACGTCATTAGGGGGGAAGCAGGCGGAGTGCCGCCTCTCGGATACGCAGAGGATTGGGTAGCCCCCGGCGGCGTTCTCGACATGAAAGAGATCAAGACCAACTACTACCTGCGTGTTCAAGCCTACGACCGACCCGGAGTGCTCTCAAAGATAGCCGGGATCATGGCCGAACATTCGATCAGCATCCACTCGGTCATGCAGAAGGGAAGAGACAGATCCGGGACCGTGCCGGTTGTTTTCATTACCCATCTTTCGAGGGAGGCCGACATTCAAGAGGCAAGTGACAAGATCGGTCGACTGGATGCGGTTGAAGGTCGCCCCGTGATCATACGAATAGAAGACGATACGTTATCATGAGGAAAAAATGGGCTTGCCGGGAAGACCGGCACGCATCCGAGACAGGAGATGGGAAATGTGGCCCGGCATCATAAAAGCCTACCCCGAATTCTACCGTTTTGAAGACGAAAGGCACATCGTAACGCTTCTGGAAGGGAATACCCCTCTGATTCACGCACCACGATTGGCTGAAAAGATCAACCCCAAGCTCACTCTTTATCTTAAGTACGAAGGCCTGAATCCCACGAGTTCCTTCAAGGATCGCGGCATGACCATGGCAATTTCCAGGGCTGTGGAGGCCGGTTCCAAAGCGGTTATCTGCGCGTCCACGGGAAATACTTCCGCGGCCGCAGCCGCGTATGCCGCCAGGGCGGGCATCCGGGCATTTGTGGTAATCCCTGAGGGAAAGATTGCGTTGGGAAAACTCGCGCAAGCCATGATACACGGGGCAAAGATAGTAAAGGTTCTCGGGAACTTTGATGAAGCACTCAAAATAGTGAGGCAAGTGTCGGATGAGTATCCGGTGACTCTTGTAAATTCCATCAACCCCTATAGACTGGAAGGACAAAGGTCCGCTGCTTTTGAGGTATGCGACGATCTTGGCGGCGCGCCGGAATACCACGCATTGCCGGTAGGTAATGCGGGAAACATTACGGCGTATTGGGCCGGATACAAGGCGTACAAGGATGCGGGAAAGATGGATTCTCTTCCCAAAATGATCGGTTTTCAGGCCGAGGGAGCCGCACCAATCGTTCGCGGATACCCCATCGAGCAGCCCGAAACCGTTGCCACTGCCATCCGCATCGGCAACCCGGCCTCCTGGAGGAAGGCTGAAGCGGCGCGGGACGAATCGGGTGGATTGATAGACATGGTGAGCGACACGGAAATTCTTGAAGCCTACCGGATGGTCTCCTCGCTGGAGGGAGTGTTCTGTGAACCCGCATCCGCGGCATCCATAGCCGGCGTCATCAAGAAAGACAAGGCCGGCTTGTTCAACGGCGGTGAGCGTATCGTGTGTACCCTGACCGGCCACGGCCTGAAGGATCCCGACAATGCCATCAAGGTTTCAACGCAGCCGGAGGGCCGCGAGCCCGCCGCAACGTGTGAACCCGTAATGAGGAAGGTGCTGGATGTCCTCGGACTATAGGAAGAAATACCTCATACTTGTCCCCGATGGAATGGCGGACGCCCCGCAACCTGATATCCAAGACGGGACCCCTCTCTCGGCCGCAAAGACTCCTTGGATGGACAAGATGGCCTCAGCGGGCGACATTGGCCTTGTACGCACCGTACCACAGGGAATAGACCCCGGCAGTGACGTGGCAAACCTGTCGATACTGGGGTATTCCCCTGCAGAGGTCTACACGGGAAGAGCCCCGTTTGAAGCTGCGTCGATGGGAATCGGGCTGGGGAAGGATGATCTGGCTTTTCGGCTCAACTTGGTTACCTTGGACCGCAATTATACGGTCATGGCGGACCACAGCGCAGATCACATATCCTCGTCGGAAGCCAGGGAAATCATCGCATCCCTCGCCCCGGCCATCGAGTCTTTCGGGCTGCAACTCGTGGCGGGAATCTCATATAGGAATCTCATGGTATGGAGCGACGGGCCTGAAGGATGCGTGACCAACGCACCGCACGATTTCCCCGGTCGCCCTATTGATGAACGGCTTCCATCAGGTCCCGGCTCCGACGTCCTGTTGAG
The DNA here is from genome assembly GCA_963675835.2 of Desulfomonilaceae bacterium. Classification (GTDB taxonomy): domain Bacteria; phylum Desulfobacterota; class Desulfomonilia; order Desulfomonilales; family Desulfomonilaceae; genus JAVHLK01. Next base: position 469,629 of record CAXXIU010000021.1, on the reverse strand, counting down.
AATCATCATCAAGTCGTGGAAGATCCTTGAATCACATCCCGTCAACCTGCGCCGAATCAAAAGGCATCAGGGACCGGCCAATTCGGTCTGGCCGTGGGGCCAAGGGAAGCCGCCTCGCATAAAGACCTTCAAAGAGCGATTTGATATCACGGGAAGCGTAGTCGCAGCGGTGGATCTTGTTCGCGGTATCGGCAGCTACGCGGGCCTGGAAAGTGTAAGTGTCCCGGGAGCCACGGGGTATCTTGACACCAACTATGAGGGCAAGGTGGAAGCAGCCCTTGAAGCCTTGAAGGAAAAGGACTTCGTTTACCTCCACGTGGAAGCTCCGGACGAGGCGGGCCATTCCGGACAACGCGATCTCAAGATCAAAGCAATAGAAGACTTCGACGAACGGATCGTCGGTCCGATCCTGAGGGGACTAAGAACCTTTGACGAATGGCGGATTCTTTTGATGCCGGACCACCAGACACCTGTTGCAACAAGGCTGCATTCGTCCGAACCCGTCCCGTTCATACTTCTCGGTTCCGAACAGTGGAATGCATCACATGTATCTCAAGCCTCTGGTTTCTCGGAAACAGCGGCTTCGGAGACGGGTGTTTACATCGACGATGCAACCAAAATGGTCAAGGTGCTTCTCGAGAAGGAATCCCTTCAGAGCGTTACGTGAAAATGTCCACCGGGGGAAGGGACTTTTTGGCCTCGTTCCCGGGCAGAGCCCTGAGCTTTACCCATATCCCGGGTCGCCGACAACCAGGCGCATGCCCTGAAGGGGCATACAGTGAATAGCCATGGGGTTCAACCCGTGGCTACTCAGGGTGAGCCCCTTCGGGGCACTGCCCGGTCAATACCTCGAACCGATTGGCCAATTGTCATCCGGTTCCTACGGTTGCCGGCAAGAAGATATGGGACATGCTCAAGGCAGAGCCCGGGAACCGGAATTTTGCTGCGTGTCTATTCTTGCCGAGCAGTGCTGCATTCTCGAACTGGAGATCTGAATGGCGAATGCCTTGGTCTTTTTGCGCTCGGTATTAACAAAAGAGCGCACCGTTTTTGCCGTTCATCTTTGCGCACTGTGTGCCTTTGCCATTGCCCAACCCCTCTACGATCTCATAGCCCGCAACGCGGATTTCCTCACAGCTCACCATCTGAGTTCGATTGATGTAGTCATTTTCACTCTCATCCTGTGCCTGGGGCCCCCTGCACTACTGATACTCTCGGAGTCTTCAGCAGCCCTGTTGTTGGGAACCCGAGTCGGAACAGGTCTGCACCGAGTCCTTGTCATCGGTCTGGTAGCGCTCATCGTCTCACCTTTGCTGAAACGCTACGCCCAACTGCCTACATCATATGGTGTCGTACTGTCTCTCCTCGCTGGATTATTAGTGACTTTATGCTATGTCCGTTTCGCTGCGGTACGAACCTTTTTCACTCTGTCCGCAGTTGCCGTCGTAGTATTCCCTTTGAACTTTCTGTTCTTCAGTCCGGTGTCGCAAATCCTCTTTGGGGGCGGCGAAGGATCTCGCTATGGACAAGGGACGGTGGGTTCGGACGTTCCCATTGTCTTCATCGTATTCGACGAATTCCCGGTGACATCTATCATGGATGAAGACGGGAACATCGACGCGAGCGCGGTACCTAACTTCGCCGCACTGGCAAAGACTTGTACATGGTACAGAAATGCTTCGACCGTATCCGACTATACCACCGCCGCACTCCCGGCCATACTGACCGGAACATATCCCGGCGTCTATCGGCTCCCCCATGTTTCCAACTATCCGGGGAATCTCTTCACGTTGCTCCGCCGCTCGTACCGCATGAACGTCATTGAACCGTTCACCGACCTCTGTCCCGCATACCTGGTGAGCGATGGTGCCGAAAGTAGATCCTTCGTGGAGCGCTTCAAATCGTTGAGATCCGATATCTCCCTGATTTATCTGCACTATGTATTGCCGATAGACTGGACGGGCACGCTGCCCGACGTTACCAAGACCCTCAAGAACTTTGCAGATGGTTCCCGAGCAAAAAGAAGCAAGGAATCCCGTATCAAGTACTTTGACAGGTTCCTCCAAGGGATCCGTCCTGCAGCCGAGCCGTCTCTCAATTTTCTCCACATCATGTTACCCCACGTGCCGTGGGTCTACTATCCGTCGGGCAAGCGCTACAATGACTACAACAAGGGCTTCGCAGGGATATTCGGACTCAAGGAAGAGGAGGAGTGGGAGGATGACGAATGGGTCGTCAACCGTGCATATCAGCGGCATCTGCTGCAAGTGAGCTTCGTGGACAGACTGCTTGGACGACTTCTGGAAGAACTCAAGAGCCAAAATCTTTTCGATCGGTCGTTGATCGTTATCACGGCCGATCACGGGGTGAGCTTTGTGTCCGGAGACAACAGACGGAGACTCTCGGAAAGAAACTTCCAGGACATAGTCGGGGTACCGCTTTTCATCAAGGCACCGTTTCAACGTAAAGGCGTTATTGATGACCGTGTGGTGGAATCCATCGATATTCTTCCCACGATAGCCGCCATACTGGGGATCAAGGTGCCGTGGCCGGTCGACGGCGTAAGCCTGATGCGCAGCTCTCCAACACGGACCAAGAGAACGGTGTTCCATTACGGGGAGCGAGTAAACGACTCCAAGAAATTCGAGCAGGCGCCTGCACTGAGCAACCGGAGCAGTCATACCCTGAAACGAAAGGTGGAGATCTTCGGCTCCAACCCGAACCTCAACACCCGGTACTTCGCGTTTGGCCCTCATCGTGATCTCATCGGCAAACACGTTTCACGGTTCAGGGTCGGGCATCGTGATCGGGACGTTGAATTGGTGCTGGATGATGAGGGCTTCTATGCAGAGATGGATCCTGCAGCGGATTTCCTCTTCGGCAACATCTCCGGTGTTTTTAAGGCAAGGAACGCTCAGCCGCGTCCGGCCGACCTTGCGATTGCCGTAAACGGCACAATACGGGCGGTTACCCGAACCATATCCGTACGCAATGATGTCGAAGCTTTCTCCGCGGTGGTGCCTGAGAACTCCTTTCGATCCGGCGACAATACCGTAGACGTATTCGCGATTGTATCCGGGACCGACGGCCGGGTGACCCTGGCGCCGTTAAGAAAGGGTCAAACCAAGGCATTCACCATCATAATGCCGCCCGGACGCACCACCGAGGTGTTGGAGTCTTCCCAAGGGGATCGTATCCCCGTGGTTCACGGATCCCTCGTGGGTCGGATCGGTCAAGTTGTGCAGGGAGAGTCCGGAGACACCGAGTTCATCGGATGGGCGGCAGACAAGACCCGCGGTGGGACGGCAGGTGAACTGCTCGTGTTCGCGGACGGGAAACTTGTCCGTACGGCAGCCACGAACTGGCACATGCCGGCCGTGGCACGGTTTCTCGGAGGACCCGAATTCGTCAACTCAGGATTCTGGTTTAGCTTGCCGACCAAGCTTCTGGAGAACGTGAAGGAGTTGCGCCTCTTTGCAGTTTCGCGTTCGGATCCCAAGATCGCCTCGGAACTTACCTATTTTCAGGGCTATCAGTGGGCCCCACGGTCGGGTCGATTCACTGTCTCCACCGGCAAGGCCGCCGAACCTGAAATCGCAACCGCGCCCAACGGGGTGAGAATCCCTGTGCAGCCCGGAGCCGTGGACGGTCGGGTGGAGAGTACGGTCGAAAAAGACGGCGACCTGGTCGTCACCGGATGGGCTGTCGAGGCGAACCGTCAACGGGTACCTCATAAAATTCTCGTCGTAGCCGGCGGTGATTCAGTAGTTGCCGGAAAACCAACCATGTTCCGCAGGGACATCGCCAAGCGTTTCAACGTACCTCAACTCTTGCTCTCGGGATTCAAAATCAGAGTGCCCTCTGCAGTCCTCAAAGGGAGGAAGCACGTTCGGGTACTTGCGGTGACCCATGACGGCGTTGCATCGGAGATTCCCGCGGCACCGCGGAGTAAGTGATGCCCGCCGCCGGGAAGACGGCATCCAATACTCTGCCGTGAACTTGCCTTCACTGCCTGCAGGTCGGTTCCCCGGCTATTTGGAGAGGATGTACACCACTCCCTGATCGCCGTCCACCCGTATTCGGTCACCGGTCTTAATCTTCCGGGTACCCTCTACGCAGCCGGACACACAGGGAAGCCCAAACTCTCGAGCCATAATAACGGGATGAGAGAGAGCGCCGCCCCCGTCGGTTACAAGTCCGGAGACGATGCTGAACACCACCGCCCACGATGCGGAGGTTCCGGGTGCCACCAGTATTTCACCCGACTGCAGTTCCGGCAGCAGGCTCTCATTCATGATCACCCGGGCCGTTCCGACGACCACGCCCGGGGCTGCCGCTGCTCCGTAAAGGTCTGCCTTGAGTTCCTCTCTTACGATGGGAAGTTGTGTGGAAACCACAAGAGTGGGGTCACTTCGCAGCACCTCCTGCGCTTTGGCGATGTCCCCGAAAAACGGTTCCGGCTCTATCTCCAGGTTCTCCTCATGAAGTTTCTTTCGACGTTCGACGTATGGGCGCAGGTTTATCCTACCCATGGGGATAGCGGCTTTCCGTATCTCGTTTGGATGGAGATAGTGAACGTCTTCGGGTTGATCGATGCACCCTGCTTCGGCGAATCTCCTGCCGAACTCGGTAATGATCCATCTTCCCAGGGAGCCGATGTAGAGATCGCAGTAGAAAGTATGATCTTCGCTCCAGTAACCGGACTTCTGGGCAGCTCGCATGAGAAGCTCGAAAGCGCCTCTCCTGTCTTCAGGAACCCTGGAGAGGACTTCCTTCTCCGTCTGTGTTCTTTGCCGAGCGACTCGCTCATGCTCGGCATCGAAGGGAAAAACTTCCCTCGACATCAGCATCTTTATTCTGCCGATACCAAGACCCGGCTTCTCTATCCACGCGGGCGTGTCGTAGGCATGCATCCGGTCGCATCGCCACCCGCTCTCCAAGAGGAAATCGTGGTACTCATCGGTCCACTGCCTTCCCGCGTCGCTTGACTTGAGCCTTTCAATTACTTCATCATCTGCAGTCTCCTTGAATACGTTCTCCAGGCCCATCTCCATCGCTTTCCTGCCGAGCCGCCACAGGTCTCTAACCACTCTGGTGTCTTGCGCTTCGAAACCCGCCATTACACGATGAAAATCAGGGTCGATGGAAGCCTCGTTACCGAACAGTTCCCGCCACATCTCCTGAAACAGGCCGCTTATGTAGTACGACGCCATGAGCATGATGAAGTGGACTTCTCCTTCTTTCCGATTGAGGACAAAGGCGAAGTCCAAGAAGAACGAAAGTAGCTCGTTGTTATCCAACTTTCTTATATCTTGCCATTCCTTGAGGCCTCGAGACTCTTTTGCGGTTTTGTACATTTCGAGCAGATCGTTTTTGTACCCGTCCCACACCTCATCGAATTTCTCGAGAAAGGGTCTAATCCTTTCTCTGAAAACGGGTTCACGTGCCGCAGCCTCTTCGGGAGTTGTCCTTATCGCCGTAATGTACGGGTAGCCTTTAACGAACCTCGAGTCCCATCCGTGTGTGGTCGGCAGACACAGGGTCGCAGCTCCGTGGCGGACTCCATGATAGTACCAATACCAGCCGATCCCCATGTACGCCGGCTTCATCGGTGGTCTCCCATGGACAACGTCGCAGAGGAGTACCCCGTATTCCTTCACGTCCTTCTCTTCATCGAATTCGTAGAAGCTCAAGTCATACGCGTCGTGCAACATGCTCCCTCCTTGTATCTTGCTTGCTTACAACCTGACAAAGCGGCTCATCATCATATCGAGCAACTGGTCCACCGGTTCTTTCTTCTTTGCCAAAACTTCGGGTCTGGTCTGCAACAAGACAACGGCGTCAGGGAGGGAAAGATCGCCGTCAATGGCCCATTCCACGTCCTGGGGCAGACCGAAGTGCTCTTCCAAGCGCACTCCCACTTTCGCGATCTCCGCCACCTCCTCATCCGACAAGCACAAGCGGGACGACATCTCTTCCGGTGTCTCTTCCTCCACTGTGCCCTTTTCACTCGGAACGACGATCCTCGACTTCGTGCCCAGTCTTTTTTCAAGGACCTTCAATGTCTTCTTCTCGACAATATAGGTGTCGGGCATGGATTCCCCCCCGACAACGCTCTCACCAAGGCCCCAGTTGGCCTCGACCATCATGCGCGAAGTATCGCCCGTATTGGGATCCGCGGTGAAAACAATCCCGGCGACGCGGGCGTTGACCATCCTCAGAACGGCCACGCCGATTGGATCGCTTTCCAAAGGCAACCCCTTCTTGTGTCGAAAGGAGAGTGAGGTAGGGTTAAAGGTACTACCCCAGACCTTCTTGATCTTCTCGATCAGGTCGTCTTTCCCCTTCACGTTGAGATGGGTTTCGTATTGACCCGGGTAGCTGACGGCCCCTGCCGACCGAGCGGAGACGGGAGGGTCGGCAACACCGCAACAAGTGCCTATTTTCGTGTAATGGGACCCTATCGTCTCATCCATCTCCCGCGGCATCGGCCTTGATTCGACAGTTTCGCGGATGGCCCTGCTGAGATCATTTACTTCCGCTATACAATCGAGCGAATTGCCCCGGCACTCTATGCACGCGACCACCTCTTCCGCTGCACCGGTGATGCCCATGAACTTTCGGTAGGCATCGAGGGAGAGTGCAAAACCTTGGGGGACGGGAAGACCTATTTTGGCCATTTCGCCAAGGTTCGCGCACTTCTTTCCCACCATGTCGTTATGCTCTTTGCCCAACTCCTCGAACGGGTATAACCATCTTCCCGACATGTCGCCTCCCTCCTTCATCATCTCGGAACCCGGAAAACCTCTGAGGAACGCGCGGACACGCGCTTTGAAGATTCGTCAGAGAGAACACATTCCGGGTTCTGTGGACAGGTCTTTTCGATCCAGCACCAAGGACTGGTGATTATCGACTGCTTACAGGGTTAACTATCGTTTCCGGAAAATGAAAACCGTGATCACTGTGGTTTTCACTTTTCCGATAATCTGTGCTGGATAGCCGGGGCCTTATATAGAGGGTCGGATGATTCGCCATTTCGATTCATCCGAATGGTATCGGTTAGTCTGATCGAGCCGTGCAGGACGTCACAACCGAAAAGTCAAATGCCGACGGAGGCAATACACGCCTTCCGTCACCCGGACTAAGTCTTGAGTCCGTGCACAAGGCCTCCATTTGAGCAACATTCTTAGCACAGGCAACGATTTGCGCAATGGAGATCTGCTTATGACATCATAAATTATACCGCCGCACTTACCTAGAAATCAAGGCGAACTTTCACGGTGAATTTGTTCTAGGTCACGGAGCGGCTGCAGACGAGTTTTCGGTCATTCTGAGGTAGTCAAAGACCAAGCGAGTGTTCCGACAAAGCTGCCGCATTCTTTGGGCTACGCTGCGTGCGCGTTTGAGCTTGATGATGCTAACGGCAAGACGGCGCAGTCGTGTGATGTTTTCCGGTCCATGGCCGGTTCTTATTCGGCTGCGGTCTTCGTCGTAGTTCCAGTCAATGATGTAATGGCAACTGTTTTCGATAGCCCAGTGGCCGCGGTTGGTGGCAAGTACGCGTTGAGGATCAGCCTGTTCAGGAGGTCGGCTGGTAACGCCATAGGCGATTTCACTGGAATACTTACCGGTTTTCTTATTTGTGGACTCGCGTTGTATGAGAAAGGCTTGTCCAACGTGAGGGAAGTTCAGATAGTCGTTGAGTTCGGTAGTGATCCAAATTTTGCGGGTTTCGATCCGGCCGTGATCAGGTGGCTCGCAATGGATAAAATCGGGGTCCTGCCGATCCTTAGAATGCGATATCTTCAAAAAGGCCGGGCTGGTTGTTTTTTACGGTGAAGTGGTAATGAGCTTTCCGCTCCCGGACCAGATACTCGGCGATCTTACGCTGGGTCAAAAGGGCATCGGCGGTAATATCCTTGCCCTCAATATCAATGGCGTCAAGGAGCGGGATGGCGGTTTTGATTTCGTTGGTGCGTTTGACTTTGTCATCCTCTACGGGCAAATCGCCTACTTTTTTTGGGTGTAGCAGGTTTTGCTCTGATGACCGATGGCGCTCATGATATGCGTTTGGTAGCCTTGATCGTCGACGGCGTTGCACATGGTTTTTCCATCAATGGCCAGACTTTCATCCTGGCGGCCATAGGCTTGGCTCCAACGCTGTAGCGCATGGTCAAGATGCACTGGGTCCACGCGGATCAGTACATCACGGATGATCGACAGGCTCGGTACGACGTAGCGTCTGTTTTCGTATCGGCAACGGAAACGTTTTCGGGCTTTTTGTCCAAGGTCGTCGGCCCAATCCGAGATGGCCTGATAGCCGCGCATCCCACACAGGGTAGCGCCGGCGGCAATTGCCAACACAGTGGACAATCGATGGCGTCGTCCTTGTGCACGCCGCGGATCGGGAATATCGGCAAAAAAGTCGGGCAAAGATTGCATATGTAGTGCACTGAGCATGATTCTTGGACCTCTTGTACGATAAGCCGGGTCGAGGATAGGACCGGATAACAATGCTTGGGCATCGGAGGTTAACGGTTTGACAAAAACCATTTTTGGTGAGTCTGCCGTGGCGCTGTAGCCTTGACGGGTCCGCCGGAAGCCTTTGGTGTCGCCCACATATATCCAGTTCGCCGCTTTGTAGATGGTTCCCTGGAACCGTTGCGGGTCCACGAAGGTCTCAAGCAGCACAATTGGATGACCGAAAATCGACCGCCAATCGGCCGTTAATCTCTTATGACACGCTGCGAGAATGCGGGAGGCTAAATTGGGAAAATGGCAGTTGGGCAGGATCAGAAAACGGCTGTTGTTTGTCACCAATTTGAGACGATCAAACTGGTGGCGAAAGCTCCACCCGATCCATTGATCCCGTGCAGAGCACTTCAAGGCTGCTGCCGAGAAGCTCATAAGCGCAACCCATTGGTCATCAAAGGAGGCGATGTACCATAGGGTTTCGCTGATCTTGGGAAGTGCGCCGAGGTAATGATGCTCTTGCATCAGTTGCTGAAAACGTTGCTCTTCAAGCGGGCCGACGCGCCGGACGAGGACTTTGGATAGGTTCAATACTGTTACCCTCGGAATGAAGTGTCCGAAGGCTCCGTATATACCCCACCCGGAGGCGGATGTCCAGAAAATTCACTAAGCACGTAGCGTCTTTGCCTAAACAGGCAAGAACAGAATCACCCTGGGCGAACTTTGCTCTATTCATTCTTCTTGAGCGTTTCTTCAAACTCCCTGAAAAACGCGTCCTTCTCTTTCCAGTCGGATCCGATCTCTCGGGCGAAGTAAGCATCAGTCCGGTCAAATGACTTGCGCCACCAGAAGCGTTTCCCTGTGCCTTGAACTACCTCTTCGAGCACCTCTCTGAGTTCGCCCATGAATTCTTTCGGCAAGAAGGAGGCGGCCCCCAGCTTGATGGATTTCTGTAATGACTCCGTTGTGGCGGCATGCGCCGTCAGCATAACCGTCAAGAATCCCCTGGCTACGGCATCCTTGAGAAGTTCAAAGCCGTTCACCCCCATAATGTCCAGAATAACCAGGTCATAGTTATGCCGTTCAAGGTGACTGAGTGCCGTGGGGAAATCTCCCGCCTTGTGCACCACGCACATGTCCAGGATTTCCGCTACTGTTTCAAGCACATCAGGTTCATCGTCAACCACCAATACGACCTTACCATACAAAGGACTCCTCTCGCCCATTTCCATGTTACCTCCGGATTACTGTTTCGACCTCTGTCCGACGCCAAACGCGACTATTTAGCCACCTTATAGAGACTTGATACGGTCCGAATGAGGTGATTTCCCAGCCCCTCGACATGCAGCACGAGATCGAGAGACACCGTGGTACCTGATTGTAACGACAACAGGTGAAGTCGATCTGCAATCGACGCACAGAAACCACAGCCTTTCACAAGACTGAGCATTCGGTAGTGTAGTTTTTCAGCCAAGACCCCGTAATCCAGCCCTTTCGGACCCTCATTCGGACGGTCCGCTCGGTAGGCACAAGGCCTCGACTGATATCCAAGCACTACACTAGGCGTAGATTAGTAGCCCCATTCTTCCCAAACTTTCGGCAACCCCAAGTCTTCGGCTATCGATCGATATGCCTGATAGCTGGAACCTCGAGCAATGCCCTGACCTCCCTGGAGCGATGACTCACACGCATAAAGGTTCTTCACGGGAGTTCGGTAGTCCGCCAGTTCCGGAAGCCCGCGGAAGGACTCCGTTTGCGAAGCGATGTGGGCCTGTCTGGTGAAACTCCCTTCAATCATGTCCGGATGCGTTTCAAAGAGATCCATGGGAGTGTATATGCGTGTCCCAATGACGTTATCTTTTGTCATATTGGGAGCGAATTTCTCCCACGTGGGCAGCATGTGATTGTTGACGAATTCGTCTCTCAGGTCCCTCCATTCCTTGTACGAGAAGTACCTCAACGGACAAGAAACCTCTTCTATCCAGAGATTGTGCTTGCCTTCCGCTGCGCGGGAAGGATCCCAAATGCTGTCCGGAGTGGCCAACAGATTGAGGCGGGAGGGAAATCCCATGAGACACGTTTCATGCCAGTATTTGTCCTCGAAATAGGTGAGATCTTTCGGAGCCAGATAGAGTCGATATATTCGATTCAGATCCGGCTCTGCATCGGATCCCGTGTAGTTGGGAGCCTCGTGTACCGCCAGATGACCCCATAATACCTGAGATCGGTCGAACAGAGTAGCATTCATAAGGCGCTTCGTCTTCTCGGTCACGTGCTCTCCGCCCAACAGACGCGACATCAACTGGGGTATTCCAACGTCCGCAACCACCACTCGTTTGGCTGTTATTTCGTCGCCGTTCTGCAAGGTGATTCCCTTGGCTGTCCCGTTTTCCACATTGATCTTGGCAACCGGCAAATCAGTGTAATATTCGGCCCCCAACTTCTTGCCGGCCGATACGAGGGCATCCGTGACGGCCCGAGTTCCCCCAACGGCAATGGATGGCGGAGACCATGAAAGACATATCGTCAATGTGCCGAACAGGCCCTGGAGCCCCATCACGTCGTCCATCTGACAGCAACAACTGGTAATGGCATTGCGCATGAATAGAATCCTCAACTCGGGACTTTCGAAGAAATAGCGCGCAAGTTGTTTCACGGTCATATACTTCATCACGTGTTCCAGTCCGCTGTCGGGATCGTCACACAGTTTCTCCAGAGGACCGGGGGCTCCCCAAGGCAGGGGAGCCGAGTAACGCTGCCGGTTGAACGCCGGTCCCCACTTGTCCCTTGCTTTCATGGTGAGGTCTCGGTAGGTCTCGGCATCGGTCTTTGAGATTTGAGCTATATTCTTGTAGGTTCTTTCCACGTTCTCCTGAATAAACTCCACTTTCCCTTTCACGGGATCCGTCAACGCCCAGGCCGGATATCCAAGCATGTGACTGCCGTCATCAAAGAGTATGCCCGTACCCGTTTCAGGGACGACATAGTGAAGCCCCTCATCGTAGAGGTTGAAATCATGATAGGCAGGATGGCCGTAGAATCGGGTAAAGTGTGCACAGAAATCCTGCTTGAATCCGGGGACCGGTCCAACTTCGGTCACCGCACCTCCCCCGAGCCGGTCGGTTCGCTCAAAGACGCCAACACTCATGCCCGCCTTAGCCAGGTATACGGCCAAGATTGTTCCGTGATGGCCGCCGCCGAAAATTAGAGCGTCATATGACTTCTGGTACATTTTCTCACTCCTCTTTCATAGTTGAGCATACGTGCCGTTAGGCAGCTTTCCTGATTGACGTGAAACAGCCTATTGGTTGTCGCTTTCTCTTCGTGTCCGGGCTTCAGCCAAATTCCCTCCTCAGAATTCTCGCTAGATTTTGACCCTTTTCGTCTGGAGAAGCACCTTCAATGAATTCGCACACCCGGGTCATGTCCGGGGACGGCATGAAGTGCACGATCGCCGGCTTTCTCATCTTCTCCGAGTGCACTTCGACTTCCTCGGCCTTCCAGTTTTCTATTGGATGTCTTCGACTCAGCAGTATCATCTTCATCGATGGAAACCGTAGTCCTCCGACTTCGTTACTCACCGTTACCAATGCCGGCAATGCGGCCTCGACCTCTTCGTATCCGTCCGGAACAATCTTCTCCACGAACACGTGATGATTCTCGATCCTGACGTTGCGAGCCAAGTTGACGGTCGGAATACCCAACATTTCCCCCAGGACTATTCCGGTCTGCCCGGAATCCCAGTCTCCCGCTTGTCTGCCGGCAAGTACGAGATCATATCCGTCGAGTTTGTTGATGGCCCGGCACAACACGTGGGCCGTGGAAAGAGTGTCGGCGTCCTCGAAGCTTGGGTCTTCCAACAGGATTAATCTGTCGGCCCCTACCGCCAGGGTCTTTCTCAATACTGAAGGATCCTGTTTGTAGCCCACGCTCAACACCGTCACCTCACCGCCGATTTCGTCTTTCATTCGGAGGGCCGCCTCCAGGGCATTTTCGTCAAACGGGTTAATGACCCGACGGAGCGCGGAAACATCCATGCGGTTATTTTCAGGGTCGATTTTCGCGCTCCCTAAAGGGGCTTCAGGATCGGGAATTTCCTTTACGCAGACGACTATCTTAAGCCTTTTCACGCCCCAGCTCCTCCCATGTGGTTTTGAGTGCCGGTATGACCTTCTTAAAATCATCGACGACACCGTAGTCTGCTACTGAGAATATGCTGCTGTTTGCATCGGAATTTACGGCCACTATCTTCCTCGACCGTGCCATGCCGACCAAATGCTGGATGGCTCCCGATATTCCGACCGCAATGTAGAGATCCGGCTGAACCATTGCTCCGGAGAGACCGATCTGATGGTTGGACGTCATCCAACCTGAGTCCACAGCGGGTCTGCTGCACCCTATCATGACCTCGTCAAATGACTGCCTGAGCGATTCCGCCAAGCTTTCAAGCTCCTCAAACCCCTCGGGACCGCCCATTCCTCTTCCTCCGGCTACGATGACATTTGCCTTATCCAAGGCAAGCGCCTCTTCCTTAACGGTTCTGACCGATTTGAGCTTCACCGCGGAAGGATCGATATCAACCGAAATATCCACAATCCGTCCTTTGACGGCTTCACGGTGGGCAGCCTTCATCACATGTGGACGCACCGTAACGAATTGCGGAAATCCTTCATATTTGAGTACGGCAAGGGCGCTCCCGCCATAGACGGGTTTTGTTCTCAGCAAGAGGCCGTCTATGGCATCAATCTTCAAATCGACGCAATCCGTGGTGAGAACAGAATCGAATCTGAAGGCCAATCTCGTCCCTATGTCCGACCATGTGGATAAATGGAGCATAAGAACAATCTTAGGATCGATTTCTTTGCATAGATCCTGGAGAGCCTTAACCCAAAGCTCGGGAGAAACGGTTCCCAACAAAGGATGTGCCAATTTGTAGACCTTATCTACACCGAAGGCGCTTATTTCCTCGGCTATACCGTCGATCTCGTCCCCGAGAAATACAACGGCAAGCTCCACATTGAGATTGTCGGCAAGCTCTTTGCCTGCGCCCACCAGTTCGAGGGTTCTTTCATCGAGAATACGATCCTTAACGTTTCCACATACGAGAACACAACTGTTTGGCATAGGCCTATTCCTTATTCATTAGAGTCTCTTGACGATCAGATCAATGATCCGTTCGGTGGCTGAAACGGGTTTGGTTGCCTGCAGTTTTGCAGGTCGAGTCTGAAGCCAGAAAACATTATCGGGAAACGGGAGATCGCTATCGATAGCCCATTCCATATCCTGCGGACATTCCAGTTGTCTCTCAACCGACTTGGATATCTCGGCAATTTCCGTCACTTCCTCATTGCTCAAACAGGAAATGCTCTGCATTTTTGCGGGGACCTCCGCCCAGCCGGCTCCTTTTTCCATGTTCACGACACACGTTGCTTTCTTGCCGATTTGCACGGTAACTATCTCCAGAGTTGCCTTGTCCACTACGAATCCGTCGACACTCTCGGCTCCGCTGACAACTCCCTCTCCCAGACCCCAATTGGCTTCGAGAATGATTTTTGAGTCGTCGCCCGTTACGGGATCGACGGTAAAGCAGATTCCCGATGAGCGTGCATTGACCATCTTGGGAATCGCAACGCCCAACTCGTCCCCCATTACCGGCAGGCCTTTATTAATCCGAAACGCAATGGCCCTGGTCGTGTACGCACTGGCCCAAACCTTCCTTATTTTGTCAAACAGATCATCCGTTCCCTTGACATTGAGATAGGTTTCAAACATGCCTGGCCTGCTTTCAGTGCCCGCTGATCTCACCGAGACGGCCATATCGGGAATACCCGCGTTGGCGCAAAGCTCCTCATAGTAACCGCCAATAGGCTTCCTCACTCCCTCGGGCATTTCCTTGCTCTCGATTATGTGCTGAATCGTCCGACTGATTTCCTCCAGAATGCGGATACCTTGGCCTTTCAATTCTCCAAACCCGTCCAGATATCGTGACATTTCTCCTAGGGCACCAGTTTCACGGATGAATTTCCTATACATATCGATAGATAATGCAAAACCCGGTGGGACCTTCAGGCCTAATCGAGTCATTCGACCGAGATTCGCGCACTTCTTGCCCACGATGTCGTTGTGCGTATCCCCCAACTCTTCAAACCAAAAGAGTAGTCCGTCTGAATCCATCTGCCTCTCCTCTGCCCGCATGTTGTGAAAACAGGTGCGATCTCCGGGTGGCCTTTCCTACCTCACGAAACTTCCTCGGGCGACGACGGGCCGTCTCCCGATAAGATCGCTCTTTATCACTGCCAAGAAAATGTGACCGCTCCGACCAGGAAATGGTTACGGGCCGGCCGAGGATGGAGGGGCGCACGTAACGGTTCTGATCGTCTCGCGAAAATCAGTCTCGGATTCTCGCCGTGAATTACTCTGCATTCGGAGCGATTGGTTATGTTTGGAAAGCGATAACTATCTTACCGACATGACTGCCGCTTTCCATGTGATAGAGGGCTTGCTTGACCTCTTCGAAGGGAAACACTCGGTCGATTTCCGGCCTGATTTGGTGAAGCGTCACAGCCCGGTTCATAGCCTTGAACATCTCCCGGGAACCGACGAAAATTCCCTGTATTCGAACGCTCTTTCTGATTGCCGGCAGCGGGTTTGCGTCGCCGGACCGGCCCGACAGCACGCCGACCAAGCTGATGTGTCCGCCCATGCGGACGGCTCGAAGCGATTTCCCGAACGTTCCCGCACCCCCGACTTCAACCACTAGGTCTACGCCGAGTCCCTCCGTCAGTTCCATAACTCGCCGATCCCAGTCTGGTACGGCCTTATAGTTGATCCCGTCGGTTGCCCCCATATCGATCAGACGGCTGAGCTTTTCGTCGCTGCTCGAGGTGGCAATAGTACGAGCGCCGGCTGCTTTGGCCAATTTCAGGGCAAATGTCGACACGCCGCCGCTACCGAGCGTCAAAACGCTTTGGCCGCAGGCAAGTGCTCCGCTCGTAAGAGCGTTCCAAGCCGTGACCCCGGCGCAGGGAAGAGTGGCGGCTTCTTCATAAGAGAGGTGGGGAGGGACTTCGACCAAGCCGTCCTCATGAAACACCACGAATTCGGACAATACACCGTCTATGGCTCCGCCAAGCGCCGATTCTGCAGCGGATTCGTCAATTCTTCCGGCCGTCCAATCTTGAAAGAAGTTCCCGGCCACTCTGTCACCGGTTTTTCGGCGTGACACACCCTCACCGATTTCAACGACTTCCCCTGCTCCGTCGGAAAGCGGGATGAGCGGAAGGGCTTGGTTGGAGTACTTGCCGCCGACCAGCAAGAGATCGCGGTAATTCAACGATGCCGCCCGAATCTTGACCAGCACCTGTCCTAAGCCCGGCTTGGGTACGTCTCGTTTCAGCATCTTCAAATTTTCGATGCCGAAACCCGATTCCAAGGCATAGAATCTCAAGGTCACCTCCATTGGTTGCATTGTGTTCTTGAACCTGAACCATGCCGCCTTTATTCCCAACCTATATCCGGCCGCCGGCCCCTCATTCGTCGGCTCACGGCCGCACCTTGTCCGCAAGACTATCGAGTCTGGATGGTCAGCGTCTCTCGGTAAGCGGCGAGCATGGCTGCGGCCAAAGGGCCCGGGCCTTGCCTCGAGATCTCTTCCAATTCCTCTTGAAGAGCGCAAAGGCGTCGGATCACCTTGACGGTAGGCTTCACTCCCTCTAGATAAAAGGATGCCGCGTCCCGTCCGGTCTCCGTGCTTCTGAGGATGGAATCCGCCGCCAAAATTCCGCTCGTGAGTGCAGTGCCGATGCCTTCAAAGGTGATCGGCAGTACCAACCCGGCTGCGTCCCCTATCAGGAGAATGTTCCCTTCCGCCGGGACAAACTTCCCCGACGTCAACTCCTCGTGCATCAGTGCGATGGCACAACCGTCCTTCCATTTCGGTTTGGCTTGAGGCTGAAAACCATGAGGTGCAAGCGTCTCCTCGATCTCCGGACGCAATTCCCGAATTGCTCTACCCTCAATAAGAAACCCGTCATCCTTGTGATTAACGTTAAACCGTGGTTTTGACCGCCCTTTGGGAAAGAACCAGTGGATCATGTTTCGTTCCAGGTCCAATGCTCCTTCGTAGCATACCCTGGCGGGCGCAGCGTAACGGACTTTGAATTCAGGAAAGATCGATTTCCGGACAATTGAAATCGCTCCGTCGGCTCCAATGACAAACCTTGCCCCAATGTCTTTGGTCATGCCGGCCGAACCGCATGTGACGCGACATGCACCCGCTTCCGAGGTGACACGGACAACGGGTGATCCTTCTCTAACAACTACTCCTGCCTCTTTGGCCTTTTGAACCATCCAGAAATCCAGATCCCGTCTCCATGCCAACGGCGTAGCCGATTCGAGAGTTTGCGGCTCCGCTCCCGCAACATAGATCCGGTGTGCCGCAACATATGGCGGATCAACCAATACGGTTTCCGGGATCTCGCCGAATTCTTCCTCCACGGTGCAACGCGCCCAATCGCCCATCACCAAGCCGGTACACACCTTGTCGCGTGGAAGTTTTTTCCTCTCAATCAATAGTGTTGTGAGACCGCTCTCTGCACAACGTTTGGCAGCCATGGAACCGCCGGGCCCGCCTCCGACCACCACGACATCAAATGACTGCAAATGGTCCATGTTGACAACTCCTCCTTTATTTGGAGCTTACCTGGAGGAAACAAGGTCGGTCGTTCCCGTGTAAGTTCCCCCAAGGGCGGGTTTGAAACCCGCCCCTACAGGGGATTAGGGGGATTTCTCCGTTCCACTCCCGGGAACCGGATTCGAGATAACGGTCATGTTTTCCGACACTTGCCATAACACAGGAACAAACCGGCACAATGAACGCTATGGTCTGCAGGGAGGAAAACTAATGCATGACCCTGCCGCCATCCACCAACAAGGTCTGACCGGTAACAAAATCGCTTTCGTCGGATGCAAGGAAGATGACGGCCCCAACGAGATCCTCCGGCTGCAGTAGGCGTTTCAGAGGAGTCCGGTCAACATCGTATTTATGGACATCCGCGATGGTCCGACTCGATTCCGTGTCCGCAAACCCCGGTGCTACAGCATTGCAATTAATGTTGTGGGGGCCGAGTTCTATGGCAAGAGCTCTCGTCAATCCGACAATCGCTCCTTTTGAGGCCACATAGTGCACGAACCCGTGAGACCCCGTGAAGAAGGTTTCCGACGAGAGATTGATGATCTTTCCGCTTCCTTGCTTCTTCATATAAGGGAACACGGCCTTTGTACACAGCCAAGAACCTTTGACGTTCACCGACATGACCTTGTCCCAGTCGTTCGATTTGATTTCGTGGAAGGGCTGTCTCGTCAATCCATAAACAACCGCGGCATTATTGATCAGGATGTCGATTCTTCCAAAAGTATTGACTGTTTCCTCGGCCATCCTCATGGTGTCGTCTTCAACCGAAACATCCGCATAAAAACCCTTGGCCGTCCCTCCCAAGGATTCAATCTCTCCCATTGTACCGTCGAGGCTCCCGATGTCGACGAGCACAACCTTTGCTCCCTCTCCGGCGAGAGCAACTGAAAAAGTCTTTCCGAGTCCCTGCGCAGCTCCGGTAACAATAGCCGTTTTGTCTTTGAGTCTCATCATGCGTCCTCCCGTGAATCAGACGTTTCTTCAGGGGGCTTGGGCGGGGGACTCGGAAAAGTCAAGTCTCATCCTTAAGCCCATTATTTATCAAGGAAGTAGATGGCTCCCTCCGTGGCGTCAACCCGAATCATCATGCCTGTCTTGATCTTTGCCGTGCCTTCAAAACAATTCACGATTGTCGGCACCCCGTACTCCCGGCCCACAATGGCCGCGTGGCTAAGGGTCCCTCCTCTGTCGGCGACAACCGCTTTAACCAGGCCAAAGGTCGCGGTCCATGCCGGATTCGTGCCCGGGCAAACAAGGATTTCGCCATTCTGGACTTCACCGAGCTGGTCATAGGACATGACTACTCGTGCAGGCCCCTCGGCAACACCCGAAGCTCCGCAAACACCATAGATGTCGGCCTTTAATTCCGGCCTCATTCGCGGCATCTCACCGACAACAATCTTTATAATGATGGTATTTCCCGACGGCATGAGGTCCGTTCCCACCGCTTCCTCGATGCCGCTCCTGTTCGTAATAACCGGAGGAGTCTCCTTGAACTTCAACTCTTCCCACAGAGGACGACGCCGGCTCGTTATATATTGCAATTTGTGGAATTCGGGGCCGAGCATAACCATCTCTACTTCGTCCGGATTCAAAAAGAAGACATCATCGGGCTTGTCAATAGTCCCGGCGTTGGCCAGCCTGTTTCCTATTGCAAGAAGTCCGCGGCGAATCATGGCATGGCTGTACAGCTCGCAATAAAGATCATGCTCTTCACTGTATGAGCTGAACTTCCCGCCCAAGTCTATCAGCTTCCTGAACCATTCCCTGTCTTGCTCTGGTACCTTGTCGAGCAATTCTTTGATCGCAACTTCCCGTCGTTGGGCCAATCTTTGTCTTACCTTGTCGAGGTCGTAGTCTGCGCCTTTTTCAATCCAGGTTTGCACAACGGATATCGCTGAGGGCGGACTCTCGAGCCAATACGGCTCGTTGAAGTCGTTCATGCGAACCATCCTCCACCCCTCCTCTTGCAGAAAGTCATCGAACTTTCTCTTCCACTCTCTGCCGGCCTCACTTTTCATGAGCACCGGGAGTACATTCTCCGGGTTGTTGTTCTTGAAGACATCGGACAAACCATCGGAAATAGCGGCCTGAGAGAATTCCCACATCTGCTTGTCAACCTGATAGACCTTGTTATCAAAGCCTACGAACATATTTTGGAACTCGGGGCTCTCAGACGTCAGCCCGTAAGGTTTGACCAGTTGTTCAAGCAGCATAAAGGCATAGCCGGATACATACAATCCGAGGAAATGGATTTCCCACATTCTGCGGTACGTCGCGATCAATTCCCAGAGGTGATGCATGAGTTCAACATTCGTCGCACTGGCTGTGTCGAGGGCTTTTAGATGGTCGTACATGGTCAATAACTCGGACTTATAGCCGGCCCATATGCCGTCAAAGTCCTCAATCCAAGGAACCAGGGCTTCCTTAAATTTCTCCGTGCGTTTCGTTATTTCCGCCTCGTCCTGAACGTTACGCATGGCAATATAGGAAGCACCGTCTTTGGTCCTGTGGACCCAGCCTTTACTGGTCGGGATGCTCAGGGCCTCGCAGACGTACTGGGAACCGTACCCGCAATACCTCTCCCAGAACCAAGCAAACATGGGGGTCCACCGCGGCACACTGTGGGTTGAGTCGTGGAACCATGAGCGCAGCTCGGGAACGTCCAGTTCCTCATTGAAATCGAACCCCGGCACCCAATCCCATAGTTTTGTGCCGGCCTTGAATTTCTCGTCCATCTGATCCTCCTTGGGCTTTTGACGCTTCTTGTTGAATGATTTATTACGCCATTTCCTCATCGCCGCCATCGGATACCATAAGACAAGCTTAGTTCGCCCTATTCGTCCATGCCGAGTTGTCTGAGAATGTGCGGGAATGCCAGGGTCAAGCACTCTTCCATTTCGCACAATATCGTCGTCACATATTCCTCGTTTTCCTCCACATATTCCCAGTAGGTGTTGTCTTTGGGAAGCCTCGTGAAATCCTCGAACTTGAGGCGCCCGTCCCACCGGGATATCTCTCTGATAGTAAAGATCTTGGCCCGAGTATCCGGGTACAGGTTGCTAAGATCCTCCTTTTGCTGTGGTATGGCCGTGATAATGAGATCCGCTTCCTCCACCGTCGCTGCGGTCAGCTCTTTCGACCTCCAGTCCGGCGGGACGATTGCGCCTCTCTCGGCTAAGAAGGAACGTGTCGTTTCGGCCATGGGGCGGCCGTAGAAAGGTGCGGGAATGTCGATATTCAGTTCCGCCAGATGGTCTTTGATGGCCTGTGGAATAAATCCGGCAGATGTTACCTTGATGCGATCGAGCAGATCCTCTGCCGTCTCGTTGACGATCCTTGGAAGCAAGAACTCGGCGAGGACGCTCCGACCGCGGTTGGAGACACACACGAACACCAGATTGACTTGTTCCTCTGAGTGCGGATTCTTCATATGTAAGTCCTCCGACAAGCAATCCCCTTCGGGTACACGATGGGGGGGCTTGGGGGGGAGATGGTCTCCCCCCCCCCCAATAACGGCGCAAGGCGCGCTCTTAATGCCTTGTTTCCGAGGCGAAGCCCCGGAGGGCCTGTCAATGCCCAGGACTTTCATGTTTCGTTGTGGCTTGTCGACAGCCTAAAGCCACGGAAGTTCATCTGGAAATCCTTACACCGGCTTTCTCCCTGTCCCATGTGTTCACCGTAATGCCCGCTTGTTTGAGCAAGTATTTTTGCACGCGCTCGGTCGGGGTCTTCGGCAAACCGTCCATGAATTCTACATAGCGGGGCACGGCGAAGTACGGCATCCTGTCGTTGGCATAATGGATCAGCTCTTCGGGGGAGACGGTTTCTCCGGGCTTCAGGACCACGCAGATTTTCACCTCATCTTCGGCAAGTTCCGAAGGCACGGCCACGGCTGCCGATTCGAGAACCTTAGGATGCGTATTGACGGCCCTCTCCACCTCGAATGAAGAAATGTTTTCACCTCGCCTCCGCAGCGCATCTTTCTTTCTATCAACGAAATAGAAATAACCTTCCTCATCTCTCCTGGCTAAATCGCCGGTATGAAACCAAAGGTTTCCATAAGCCTCCAACGTTTTCTCCGGCATGTTGTAGTACTCGGACATCATCACAAAAGGCACCCGGGGTCGGAAAACGATCTCACCTATGTCGCCGACCGGTACTTCTTCGTCCTGATCGTCGAACAGCGCTACCTCGTAGATGTCCATCGGCTTACCGCAGGAACCGAACTTCCTGTCGTTAACCTGTACATGGATGGGAATACCTATCTCCGTCATTCCGTACCCTTCCAAACACGTTATGCCGAATCTCTTCTCCACTTCTTCCATGACTGAGGGGGGACACCCCGCCCCCAACCCAATCCGTGCGGGATTGTCCAAGTCGTCGTCCCGATTCGGCTGCTTGGCGAGAATCGGCATAACCGCTCCCAGGTAGTTGAACTGAGTGGCCCCGTATTGGCGGATCTCGTCCCAGAAGCGAGATGCGCTGAAGCGATCCAGGAGAACCATCTGCGCTTCCGCTACCAGTGCGGTAAGTGTGGTGAGGACCTGGGCGTTGAAATGGTACAGCGGGAGGAAGGTTAGAAATATATCGTCCTTTCGGCCTTCCCGGTACGCAAGCATCTTTTCCGCACAGACGATCCAGAAATTGTGGGATCCCAGTGCGCCCTTTGAAAGGCCGGTTGTTCCCGAAGTATAGATTATGCTGATCGGGTCCGACGGCAGGACCTCTACATCCACGGGAGCATCGCCGGCGTTGAAGAGTTCATCAAGTCCCATCATCGGGATCTTGAATCCGCCGGCCGTAGGATTTCGTGGTCCTCCCAGGACTATTACCCTTTCCACCTTCTTCAGGTCGTCTTGTATCAGTTTCACACGATCCAGGAATTCATGAGCTATAACAAGGATTCTCGAATCCGACTGGTCGACGATATGCCTCAGAAACTCTCCCTTGTAAGACGTGTTGACGGGAACCTCCACGGCCCCGCACTTTGCCAGGCCGAACCATAGATAGATGAACTCCGGGCAGTTGGGGAGCATGATACTGACCTTGTCCCCCTTGTTTATTCCCAAATCTCGAAAGGCGTTGGCACACCGGTTGGACAGAAGATGTATCTCTTCGTAGCTTACTTCTTGGTCTTTGAAACGAAGGAATGTTTTGTTCCCGTTCTTCTTTACCCTATCCTCAATAAGTTCGCCCAGGACTCTCGGTACGGACACTTCCATCACATATCACCTCACGTTTTCTTGCCCTTTGATCGCATTATTTCAAGTAAGGGCGAATGGGATTCGCCCGCGGGCGACCGCCGGTCGCCCCTACCGAGCCGGAAGGCTGAGGCGTAAAGATTCTTGCTCCCACCGGAATGACGGCACCCGATACGTGTCTCCAGTTTGGCATCCGGTTCCCAGGCACTGCCCGGGAGCCGGAATTCTGAATAGTTTCTCGTGCTGAGCAGTGCTAGTTCCTATTGCCGAAAATCAATACCGCTGCATTGAAAAAACCGACCATTCCACCGACATTTTGAGTGAGTCCCAATGAAGGATTCTTGATCTGTCGAGGGCCTGCTTTTCCTTGAAGCTGTTTGTATACCTCGTAAATCATACGCAAGCCGGTAGCGGAAAGGGGATGGCCGAAACATTTCAGGCCGCCGCTGCAATTGACCGGCAGATCCCCGGTCAACGCAAAGGTTTCCGCGTTCACGTCTTCCCCGCCTCTCATTCGAGGGCTGAAACCAAGTTGTTCGTACAGGATGAGTTCATGGATGGTGAAGCAATCATGCACTTCGGCCAGGGATATCTCCTTGCGAGGGTTGTCTATCCCGGCTTGCTCATAGGCCCTTTGCGCGGCTATCGTCGTCTCGGGGATATCCACATAGTCGTAGTCGTCGCAGAAACGTGATTCTCCGGAGCCGGAAGCGAACGATACGGCCTTGACCAGGATGTAGTCATCACGAAAGTTTTTCGCCATATCGGCTCGGCAGATAATTGCCGCCGCAGCACCGTCGCTGACGCCGCAGCAGTCATAAAGGCCGAAGGGATGGACTACCATGGGAGCCTTCAGCACATCATTCACGGTAATTTCCCGATGAAGGTGGGCTTTGGGATTGAGGGTTCCGTTATGGTGGTTTTTCACTGCGATCTTTGCCAGAATTCTCTTGCCTTCTTCATCGCTCCAACCGTTCTCGTGGAAATATTTCACGGCTATATGAGCGAACATGTTTGCAGGCAAGAGCTCCGATATGATCTTGCTTGAGTCAAACGGCTCGGGGTTCGGATAGGCAAAACCCCCGGGCCGATCTTTCAGTTTCTCCACTCCGCAGGCAAGAGCGATATCGCACACACCCGCGGCAACCGCGTAACACGCGTTCCCGAACGCATGGCTGCCGCCGGAGCAGAAGTTTTCGACCCGCGTAATGGGAATGTAGGGAAGCTTGAATGCACTTGAAAGGCGGGCTCCCGAGGCTCCGGACACGAGACTGGCAAACCAGGCTTGTTGTATGTCCGTCGCTTCGATTCCCGCATCCTCAACCGCCTCGGAGCAGGCGTCCACTATAAGGTCGTGAGGGCCTTTATCCCACAGCTCGCCGAACTGCGTGCATCCCATCCCGATGATGGCGACTTTGTCCTTTATGCTTTCCATGCGCTACTCCTTGTTCAGTCCCTCTTTCTCGGGGGAGCGGTTTTCCAGAGATACTGATGGATTCCTTCCCTCACATAGAGTTTCCTGAAGGTCATCTCCAAAGTCATACCGATCTTAACCTCTTCAAGCGAAGTCCAGTCGGTCATTGTACAGTCAATCCGGCCCCCTCCATCAAAGTTCACTACGCAGACCACTTCGGGGAGCCCGGCGATTCCTTCCATGTGATCCACCGAATAGGTGAATAGTTTTCCCGTCTTGTCGGAGAGCCTGACATGCTCGAATTGGTCCTTGGCACGACACTTGATACAGATCCTTTGGGGAGGATGCTGAATGGCGCCGCAGGCCTTGCATCTTCCTCCATAGAGCCTCATGTTCTGCTCCCGCTCCCTCCACAACGCGGGAGCCGCTATCTCGCCGAGAGGATACGGCGGTTTCTGATGCGGCAAAAGGCCCTTCCAGTCCAGGAACACCGTATAACCGGAAATCATTTTCTTCGACCTGAGGTAGTCTTCTATGGTGCGCCTGTCCCTCAGGTTGTCTATTCGGTTGGTTATCTCGAACGTGTTGACATCACTACCGTTTCCGTAGGCAGCCAAGAGGATGCGGTCACCCGCGACAGCCTTTTCCAATGTAGATGCCAGGAGCATGAGAGGGTACGCAGCTCCACAGTCCCCAACCGAATCGAGCAGCGAATCCTGTAATTGGCTTGAGGGATCGAATCCGAGCGTCCGGGCAAGTTCAGCCTGCCTTTTCTTATCAGGCACGGCAATCACGCATTTGGAGAATTCGCCGGCGCCGAGACCGAACTTGGTCATCAAACCTTCCACTGCGTCTCGTGTGACCCTGACGTAACCCTGGCCGGCGACGAACCGACTCTCCCACGATCGGATGAAGCGGTCCTCTTCGGACCGCCACACGTCGAGCATCTCATCGCAGACCGCGTAAGAATGTCCGGCCTCGGAAATCACCTCTGATTTTCCCACCAGGATGGCTGCAGCGCTGTCGGCACACTTCCGTTCCCACTCCGAACCGGGTGCTCCAAGACGACAATCCGCGGCAACCACCAGCACCTGGTCCGCGGTCCCCGCCTTTACCGTGTCAATCGCCGCCCTGAGGGCTATCGTCCCGGCTCTCACGGAATTGGTGTAGTCCGCGACCAGCACCTCCCGCCTCAGGTCAAGGGCTGTCGCAACAATGCCGGCCGCAAGTTTCTCCCTGTACGGAGAAGTTGTGGAAGCGAAAAAGAGGCCGTCGACGGACTGCCTGTCGAATCCCTTGAGGCATTCCACGCCGGCCGCAACGGCCATGGTAACGCTGTCCTCGTCGTAACCCGCAACAACTTTCTCCCCTTTCCGGCCTGCTCCCATTGTTGCCCGGCTCAGTCGCCATAAGGGAATGTATGTTCCATATGAAATGATGCCTGCCATTAGATTCCTCCGTCGCCCGGATACCGGCCTGGTTGTTCTTTTTTCATGCGCTTCCTGCCTTGTGCGTTTCCGATCAGCTTCAATGGCTTTTCTTGAAGATTTCGCCGAAGTTCTTGACAAGAGCGTGGGCAAACTCCATGTCCTCAAGGTTGTACGGAACTTCAACGATTGGGATGCCTTGGGTCAGATTCTTCCTCAGTTCCTCTATGAATACCCGATCTTGTTCCGGGTCGTATAAAACGGAACCTTCCCTATCCAACGACGACCAGCCCTTTGAGGGCACCACGAACCGCACAGGTCCCTTTGCACGGTTCAGCTTGTCTGCATATACGCGTGCGGCCGCTATGAGTTCCTCATCGTCGAAACGGGTCATGGCCCGCAATTCGTCTATTTCTATACGGGGCCTGGACGCATACTTTTCGCGATTGGTTCTGGTTGCCCCGCATCCGGTGAGATTGAGGCAGCACGGTGCGAGCACCATTGGAATACCTCTCTCGCAGATCGGATCAAGCCTTTCTTTTCCCGCGGCGCGGTTTCCGCCGAACATCTCCTCGACCACGCCTGCCGGCACGATATCGATTACCCCGTCAAAGAATCCTTGAGAAATGAGACGATCCATCGCCCTGTCACTGATTCCTTGGGCATGAAACGCGAAGACGTGATTTCCGCCGGCCTCCAGCAGGCTCTCGACTTGCCGCGTACACTGCGGGGAAAACCCGATTTCCGTTATGGCAACCGACGGGTAGGGCAGGCTGAGTGATGAAGGATGAAGGCTTTCCTCGACCATTCCCGAAATGACGCCTGCAACCTGCCCGACAGCGTGAGTCAACAACCCGTGCAGCCCTGTGAATTCAACAATCATCTGCATGACGAGGGCATCCATTGCGTCGAACCACTCACCGACATAGACGGGCATGGCTGCGGACGTGGCAATCACCTTGGGTATTCCGAAAGGAAGCATCCCCATCGCCCGAGACCCGAGAAGGGCTATTGTGGCTCCGCCCATCGCCACGGCTCCGTCAATCTTTCCGTCGGCAAACAGATCGAGCATTTTCTGCCGAGCACCCGCGGTCATGATCTCGGTTTTGAAAAGCCTGTCTTTGGATCCCATGATCTCGGCAATATCTTTGCCCACCAGTCCTACAAGCTCCTCCGGGGTAATGTCGCCCTTGAATTCGGCGTGTGACCCCATACTGACGTCCATGATCACGGCACGGTGACCCCTGGCGCTGATCCGGTGTTTCAAGAATTGGAGCTGCTCTCCTTTTGTGTCCAGAGAGCCGATTATTACGATTGTCTTGCTCATAGCGTTCCGGTCTCCCGCCTAACGGTGTTTGCCCCGTGTACGATTAGTCATGCGATGCCGTCTCGTCGGATGTTTTGAGGGGAGTCACGCCGGCCCTGGGAACTAAGCTTCCATTGCCGTGGGTTATGAGAAAGGCGCCTACGAATTTCCGCTCCCTGAGGTAGGTCTCCATCTTGCTCAAGGTGTCGTCTACACCGGCCCAGCAATAAACATTGTGCAGACAGGAGTTCATTCTCCCTAGGTCGTCCTGCCGGCCGGCAAAGTCACTGGAGATGAATACGGGAACCGCACCAAGATAATGTCTCGGGTAGTCCGATTCGATGAACCCCTTGACTGTTTTCTCGTTCACGGGATTCAGGCCGCTGTTTCTGAAGCCGACGACCAGCGCACCGGCCCCGTATTCCAGGAGGTACCTCACCTTGTCCCTGATCTCATCGCGATCCGGAGCAACCACTTGTTGCCCCCGGTCGTCTATCTCCTCATTCACCGAGACCACCATTTCGTGTGGAACAAGGGTATTGAACACCGCGCTTGGATCGGCCGGCTCCGAGAGAAAGGCTGCCTCGTCCTTCTCAGTGACTATCAGCCCTATTCTGGCCCCCGTCATGTTTTTCACGATCGTATCCGCCACTGCCGGTATGGATACTCGAATTTCGGCAAGGTTCTTGACCACTTCTTCCGGGGGTATCTTCAGGATCGCCGCCCCTTGTTTGATAACCCTAACAAAAGAATCAAATGAATTAGTCTCCTCATTGGCAGACTCCACCTGCGCCGATCTTCCTTGCTTATCCTCGAAGACCGCTTCCGTTTGCGAGTCCAGTATTCTTACCGTTGCGTGCAATTTCATGGCATCCCTCTCAGATCCTCACAATCCGTTTCATCTGTTTCCCTTCCGGCCATGACCCCCAATGCTTCAGCGCCTTCTCGGGCGCCCGTTTTTCCAGCCATTCCCGTTCAAATTCACTGTAGGGTCTTCCGCGCTTTATCCTACTGTCTCGCTCCTTCCGCCGTTTCTCTTCGGTAGCTTCAATGTCGACAATGAGGGTCTCGGGATCATATGCCACCTTATAGACGTTTTGAGCCGTCCAGTGCGATATGATCTGATCCCGTACATCTTCCATCACCTTCTCGGGATCACGCAACAGTACGTCGCCATAGCCTGCGCCTCCGGAGTTCACATGAACGATCACGTCGCCGTTCTTCACCAGATGGTACTCGCGAGTGTTGTGAGTGACTTCGTAGTCACCGCCTATCTTTCTCTCAGAGATAAGCTCCGCAGTGGAAATCGGGATATCTTGGTCCCCGTTTGCCATCTTCTTCCAGATATTCGTATCGTGGATCTCGATTCCGGGTTTGGTACTGCCCGGGTACCCGCCGAAGAGCCCGCCGGTCGTCTTGATATGGGTCTCCCTTCCGCCGCTGAACATGGCCACTTCAGGGACCTGGTGAATTACATAGGCCGATTCC
The DNA here is from genome assembly GCA_963675835.2 of Desulfomonilaceae bacterium. GTDB lineage: Bacteria > Desulfobacterota > Desulfomonilia > Desulfomonilales > Desulfomonilaceae > JAVHLK01. The sequence continues at coordinate 441,626 of CAXXIU010000021.1, read as the reverse complement.
ACGCCGGATCCTCCGCGAAACCTCCCGAAACCGCAGCTGTCGGTCCTGTGTCTCTGATATAGGTGCAGAAGAGGCATCTCCTCTTCCGTCTCCTCCGCATCGTATCCCCGCGAAACAGGGGTGAACAGAAAGGAGTTGCTGTCACAGCCGTCCAGTTCGTACCGTGCCCCCTGGCCTTCGGTGTTGAACGGGTAATTGAGCATGTCGGAGAGACGAACGCCCTTTTGCGTTACCCCTGCAATGTTCATGGACGAACCGACCCCGGTTGCGGCGGCAATCTGAGGCCTCAACTCAGTGTCGAAGAGCATCTTCGCAAAGATCTCATAAAAACCGTTGAAAACGATGGCACAAAGGGATGGCGCTCTGGATGTGGGCGCCATCTCGTCGGCATTGAAGATGCAACCTTTTGGAAAATACCACCTGAACTGAGAATATGCGGCCGTCCCGATCGGAAGGTCGAAAAAGATGTATTGCAACACATAAATCGCGGTGTGCGCTACGGCAACGTGGGGAAAAGACAGGTACGAACCGGCATCATGCTCGGGGGACGATCCGGTGAAATCAAATTCTATGACGTCTCCTTTCTTTCTCGCCGTAATGCTGCACCGAAGGAGGGCTTCCTCCGTACCGACGTGATCGATCAACGTGACGGCTCTGTAGACCCCGTCATTGATGGCTGCAATGCGTTTCTGTGCGGCTTCTTCGCCTACCGCTATCATTTGGCGCATGATTCCTTTAATGAACTTGTTGCCTTTCTCTCGCGCAAACTCGCTCATCCTCATTTCAAGACGACGGCAGGCGGTGGCTCGTGCCTTGATGTCGTTCATTGCCTCCCGTGATGCCCTCATCATGTAATCGGAGATCATCTCCATCATGTCGTCACGCAGCTCGTAGTTCTCGCCGATCCGTATCGGGGGAAGTCTCATCCCCTCATAAAATCGGTTGAGTGCCTTGAGCGGCATCCCACCGGGAGTTACCGCTCCCGTTTCCGGGGTGTGAGCTGCCGCCAAAGCCCAGGCAAGGAGCTCGTCGTCGTTGAAGATGGGCATGATCGCAGTCTGGTCGGGAGAGTGAACTCCTCCATAGAGCGGCTCGTTGCAGTAAAAGATGTCTCCGGGCTTGACTTTCACGTTTGAATTCGGGTTCATCACGTAATTTTCGATCAACCATTTCAGAGGCAGCTGAGGCCATATGGCATGCATCAGCAGACCCGTGCTGCAGTTCACGAGATCGCCGTTCGCAGTATAAAGGCCGAGTACGCAGTCACCGGAACGAATCATCATACTGATGCCCGTCCTCTCGAATACGATGTACCCTTCGGAAAGAAACTGGTTAAGCTTCTCGGTGTAAATCTCAATATCTCCCGGCTTAAGGAGTTTCATCCCTTCCTTTTCTTCCTCGGTTGCCGGTTCAACTTTCATCCAGGCCAGCAGCCTGTCGAATCCTGGACGCATTAGGGCCTCCTTGCCGCAGTCTTTCGACTGACTAATTGAATTGATCCCGTTGGTTCCATCACGAGTCTTTCTTCCCGCTTCGTCTTCAATGATTCAGTGGAATTGCCCATGTCGTCGCTCTCCGTACATTGCGTCGCGCTCGAGGAGAGGGGCCGACCCGGCTTCATCATTGCGCCGCCATATTTTCAATGATCGTGTTCAGATACTTGTCGATTTTCATCCGTGCACCGGGAGGCAGCACCAGTGTCGTATTCTTCGACTCAACGATAGCCGGCCCCTCAAGGATATTCCCGTGTTGAAGTCCCGTCTGTTCTATGACCGTCGTGGGCCGGAAGTCGTTGTACTCTTCCCAGAATGCGTCTCTTTTACCCTTAATCGCCTCCTTGGAAATCGATTCTCCGGCAAACGGATACGTTGGAAGATCGATCTTGCGGCGGGGTAGTATGGTGTGGAGGATGAAGTGCTGGGTCTCGATGCCTCCCTCGGGATAAAGTGCTATCTTGTCGTACACGTCGCTGAAGTTCAGTATGAATTGTTCACAGATTGCTCTCACGTCCTCTTCATTCGAGAGTTGCAGACGGGGAGAGATGATTCTGAGGGTGTGGACCTGGCCTCCGAACTTCATTTCCAGCTCGAGCCTGAACATTACTTCGTCCGAGTTGAATCCCTCCAGCCTCACATCCTTCAGGGCCCTTTTCCGGAGATCCCGTACCACAGAATTGTACTCGTCATAATCTTCGAAGTAGCCGCCGTCCGCCGGCTTGAGAAGCGTCAGACTTCGGGAGCGTTCGTATATGTGGATTATGTCCATTCCACCCGATCCCAAGGCACAGAAGACGGGAGAAAACGGAAAGATCGCGATCCTGTTGAGCTTCCCATAGAACCCGAAACCACAACAGTGGGTGGGGCCGGCAGCTCCGGCGGCGAAGAGGACAAACTCTCTTGGATCGAAGCCCCGCAAGTATGTCTCCTTGACGATGGTGTCTCCCATGTTTGCATCCGCGACCATTTTTATGCGACGAGCGGCCTCGACGGGATCGATACCCAGCGGGTCGGCTACCCGAGTTTTCAGTGCATTCCATGCGAGATCCTTGCTCAGCTTCATCTTACCGCCGAAGAAATAGTCGGGGTTGATGTAGCCGAGCACGATATCCGCATCGGTGACGGTCGGTTCCACGCCGCCCCTGTTGTACGCAACGGGACCGGGCGAGGCGCCCGCACTGCGCGGTCCGACTTCCAACCTATCGTTCAGCGTTTCGTTGATCCAGGCTATCGATCCGCCGCCGGCCCCGATGGAGCGGAGCCACAGCATAGTCATGTCTACCCACCAGTCTTCGATAACGGGTTTGTTCTCGTAAAAGCGAGGGTTCCCCTGGATTACGAGTGAAAGGTCAAAACTCGTGCCCCCCATGTCACCCACGACTACGTGATCGAAGCCAAGCATTTTTCCCAAATAGGAACCGGCCATCAGACCTGCAATCGGACCTGCACTATAGGTTTGAAGAGGAGTTGAACGGTATACCGGGGCCATCCCCCCGGTGCAATGGATGGCAAGGAGACTCTTTTTATACCCGTTCCGCCGCACATTCCCCGCCAGATCCATCATTCCCCATTGGATGGGCTTCTGGAGATATGCATTCAAGACGGTGGTGGTAGTACGTGTATATTCGCCGCGCTTCGGGCAAACTTCTGAAGAAAGCACTATGGGAAAGGCCGAACCCAAGCAGTATCCTTGAAACTCCTCCTGAATGAGCTTCTGGATCCTCTGCTCGTGTTCGGGATTCAAGTAGGAATAGAGAAGGCTCACCACAAAGCCTTCCGCTCCCTTCTCGAGGAGATCTCTTACCTTCTTCAGAACATCCTGTTCGTCCAGCGGTCTGACGACTTCTCCCCGTGAGTCGATACGCTCCTTTACGCCCGCGGTCATCGCCCGTGGTATGAGCTGTTTCGGTTTTTCAACCCGAGCGATATTGCGCATCTCTTTGACCGTCATCTTGTCCGCCCAGGTGGATCCCTTACCTATCACCACGAGATCCTCGAAACCTTCCGTGGTGATCAGTCCCAGCCTGGGTCCGACTCTCTGTATCAATGCGTTTGTGGCAAAAGTTGTCGAGAATATGAAGCCTTCCGTGTTTCCAAGGAGATCTTCCACCGACATTCCAAGATCCTGAGCTGCCGTCTCAAGGCCGCTCATGCATCCCTCGGCAAGTCTGTGGGGCGTGGTCGGCGACTTGGCGTATACGAGACGTCCGTCCATGGCAACGACAACGTCCGTAAATGTTCCCCCTGTATCAATATCGATGTGCGCAGCCATATCATGCACCCTCTTTCTTCATGTACTTTTCTCTCAGTGCATCCACGTCCAATTCGATCTCGTAGGTCAACGGATGGCCCATGGGTAATATTTCGTTCTCGATCATTATCCCGCACCGGGGGCAGTAAAACTCGACAATACGTACCCACTCGGGGTTAGGCGAAAAGCTGTATTCACCATCTACCAGCGGCCTATATATCTCTCGGGGATCCCGTGCATACACGAGACACCCTTTCTTGAAGTTCTCCCTCGCCGAAATCAGTTCCTTATCGCAGTAACGGCACATCCACAGTTCCCGTTCCAAATCGACGTCGAGGTTCTCCGTGATCCTTCGTTTCATTCTCGCCTCCTTGTCTCGAAGACATTACTCGGCGGGTCGCCCTGAAGTTTCCGATGTTGCCGGCGTGTCGTGAATACATCTTTGACGAGAGGGACGCCAAGTTCAATAGAGAAGTCCTAATAATTTCATAAGACGAGCGGGTATTTTTGTCTTGACTGCCGCCTATGCACGTGATAACTTTCACATTATGGGCCGTTTTCAGCTTAATCTTCACCATGTTATTTCATTCTATTTCCTGGCTAAGGAACAAAGCTTCAGTCGCGCCGCCAAGCAGCTTTCAATCACCCAGCCTGCGGTGACTCAGCATGTACACGGGCTGGAAGTACAATTCGGAGTGAAGCTGGTAAACGTGAAGAAGAAGCGCGTTCACTTGACCAAGGCCGGGGAAAGGCTTTTGCTCTACGCGGAAGAACTGCTTAACCAGGCGGTTGTGACGGAGAATTTCCTCAAGAGCTACCGGTATAATAATATTTCCCTGGGGATCGCATGCCCGTTGCTTATGTATCTCGCCACCCTCATCGACAAGTTCAAGGAACTGCATCCAACCGTTCGGGTTTCTATTCGGGAAGGGCCCTCTTCAGTGCTGGCCGATGAATTGCTCGATCTTAAGCACGACATTTGCCTCATAGGAGTGTGTTCCCCATACAGCGACAGACTTCGCCTGTACCGCATCCCCAGAAACGAGCAGTTGATTTTTGTTGCCAGTCCGGAATACCCGTTACCTCTGGATACCCCTGTGACGTGGACGGAACTGATTTCTCATCCTTTGATCGTTGAGGAAGAGGGGTCCGCAGGCAGGGCCATAGCGCTTCGTCATTTTGAAAAAAAAGGTCTATCCCCTCGGATCGGGGCGGAAGTGAACAACATCGAACTCGCCAAACAGTTGGCTCGGCAGAAAAAGGGTGTCGCTCTCATGTTCGAACCGAATGTCAAAGAAGAGTTTGTTCGGGGAGACCTGAGGATCATCCACCTTCAGGACGGCGAGATCAAGATGGGGGCCATTGACGTCCTGGTCAACAAGGAAGTACGATTGTCGCCTGTTGCAGAAGCGTTTCTCGGAACAATCAAAGAGCATTTCAACGGGAATTTGCATGAAATGCCGCCCTGGTAAGCGTCCAAATCGCCGAGAAATCTAACCGGCCATGCAGCTCGAGCCGGCCGGTTAATCAAATTCAGCCGGTTCAACATCAACCGTCGGGGTCGGTATTCGGCATTACCCTGAATGCTTCAGGGCAAAGTCTATCCAATGGTCTACAATTGACGGCGCGCCGAGCTCATTTCACTTCATTGACGGCAAAATTCGCGAAATCGGCTATACATTTGTTATCCGATTTGGCATTCCAGTAATAGTAGAACATGGTTGTTACAGGATACTCGGATTGTTTGGATGCTCCATACTTAGGCCTCATGGGGGGAGCTTCGGGCGTCTTCTTTATGCCGAGTATTTTGATGCCCTCTCGTTCCGCGTTCTTGAAGTACGCCGTCGATGTGGGAATATACCCGATGGCCCACGACTTACTGCAGACGGTTACCGTTGTTCGGTAGCTTGACATCACCCTGTGGCCGGGCGCATAAGGTGCGCCTTTCAAGACCTCTCTTTGGAAGACGACGCCGGTGCCTGTCTTGGGTACGGCTCTCGTAGTCACCACGATCTTCTCGTTCGGTCCGCCCACCTCTGCCCAGTCGGTGACCTCCCCCGCGAAGATCTTCCTCAGTTGTTCCAGAGTAAGGTCTTGGACGGGATTGTCGGCCTTGGTGACCACTGCTACAGGCACTACCCCAATGAATCTGAATTCGGGCTTAAGGCCCTTTTCCGCAGCTGCTTTCATCTCTTGGTCCGTCATTTTGCGAGTTGCCTGAACCAACTGTGCCTGTCCCGCAAGCCATTTCTTGAATCCGCCCCCCGTCGTGGACGGGACGAGTGCGAACTTGCACGCTGATTTCTTTTCCGCAAATTTCTCAATCATAGATCCGGTCAGGTTGCTCAAAAGCCCCGCCCCGCCTATTTTTACGATTCCGGGTTGAGCAAATGCAGCGGGGGCAAGGAATGCTAGTGCTATGAAACTCATCACTATTCTTTTCATGTGATCCTCCTTGGAATGAGCAATTCGAAGCAATTTAGATTCCTATTGCAGGAAATATGCCACGCTTGGCTCACTAGAGACGGTTTCTTTTTATCAATCAGATCAGTTTGTTAACATATCGCAGATGTTCTGTCGGCTTAGTCGAGGAGGTACCGAGGTTACTGAAGTGCGCAAACCGCACTTGCCCTGTGTCCGGAGGCGAGTGATACCCACACATCCGGGCCGTTCCATTGAGAAATCGACGGATGGATCCGACGGGAAATAGAGTCATTTAAAGGTCGGTTTCACATATACGGCGTCGAGTTCCCGTGCCGATGTGGTGAGCGAAGCGAACCCCGTCGTGCGAAGTATTCCCAGGAGGCAAGCAGCGATCCAAGCCAAACACCGCGTGATTCGCACGCACGAGGTGCGCTCACCGGCACTCAATGAAGACGTAATTGAAGGGCAAGATTGGGATATCGATACTTCTAACCGTAGACAGGCTAGTACGTCGTGGCATAAATGCGCCGACGTAGTCTTGGGAAAGCGCGGTAGCGACCCGGCGTCTGCCGGGCGCTCATGGAGAAGATACCGGCACGGAGGCCGGCGCTACCAAGACAGGACCGGCTTCGTTAATCAGTCGCCGTACTCCTGCCGTGGAGTACTAGGCCCTCGCTCCAAAGGAGGGTTTGCCTCCCTCACGGCGGCCTATAGGAACGACCGTATTTATGAAGGTGTACTCGGGGACCGGTGCAGGCTCTTACAAATCAGCATCGGTATTATAGGCCTCCCCGAGTTCCGCGGGGAGACGGCGGGCACCGGCCGCCCTACGGTCCTTCAACAAAAAACCTTTTCCTCACGGCCTGCATCGGTCCACGCTAAAGCCTGCTTGACGGAGCATTCGTTTCATGTTGACCACATGCGGCACTCCCACGCACAATACCGCATCACCCTGCCGGAAATACCTTCCGGCTCTTTCAACAAATAGTTCGTCACGGCCGTCAATCACCATTGGGTGACGGGTCGGGAATCCGATGCGGTTGGACTTGATACTCTCCACGTCGGCGTCGAGGTACCGTGCGACGAATTGCTTGGCGTACCCCTCCCACTGATCTATCCGTGTAAGGAAATCGACTATCTGAGGGACTGAAAGACCTTCGAGCACTTCAACTTGTTCTTCGATCGTCTCCAAAAACACGACTTCTTTTCCCATTTCCATCGCAATTTCATAAGCCTCTCGGTCAACAGAGTGCTTCCATCCGATCTTTTCCAGGAACTTCGTGTATATCGTGAAGAACGCCAGCCACGGCTTCATCGAACCGAGAACTTGAACAACCGGATCCGGAGCCCCTGTCGTCAGTATCTTGAGCATGGCGGCCGAACTCGTCCGTTGGCGTTCCGGCGCTAAGATCTTACGGATCTTGTCGCGGGTCTTGTTGTCGAGCAGCTCCAACAGGCTTTCTCCCTCGGCTCGACAGGCACCCGCGGCTCTTACCCGGCCCATGCTCTCTTCGTCAAGCGGTCCCTCGAATATGACCGTGTGGTTGTCCCGAAAAAGCTTTGCAAGTGAAGTGCGAACGCTGTACGGATAGAAGTGCGCGGTGCCGACGAGAAACGAGGTGTTTCCGTTTTTTTCCAGTTTCCAGACGGTACTCAGCTCTTTTTCTCGTTTCCGACTGAAAAGCATTTCAATTTACCCCTGTTCCGTTACCTCATCTTGAGGTAGCTCATCACGGCATCAAGGAAACCGACTCTTCCACGGGTGATCTCACACATAACGTAGTCACGGGTGGGAACACCGCCCCATTTTTTCTTGAACTGCCGAATGCCCTTACTGACGCCCAACCCCAAGTGAATATACTCTTTTCCGGCCTCTCGACTGAGTTCGATCATGTCCAGAAAAATCGCGTCGGACGCGTGTTTCACGAAGCGCTTTTTTGAATGCGCTCCAATAACGTATGTTGAAAAACGGGCCGCGGAAAGATCGACAACATAGAAAGCGGAAAGCTCGTTGTTCCGGTCCCAAGCGTTGAGCACCACGGAGCGAGGCTCTTTTTCCAGGAACGACGGCATTCTTGTGAGCAGCTTCCTCACCCGCAGGGGAGGGTTCACTCTCTCAATGAATTCTTGAGAGAGATCCTCGTGAGCCTTGGTCATCGTATGTCCGCGCTCCAGAGATAGTTGCTCGAGGGCTCTGCCGGCAGCGCGTTTCAATCCCGCTCGGACCTCCTTTTGCCCGAGATCCAGAACGAAGTACCTGTCCGTCTCGTGCTCCGAGCACGACGCTTTGAACGAATCCGGCAACGAAGGCGCAATCACTGATATCCGACGTGGTGCAAAGCGTTCGACTAGACATGAATACGCCTTTTCGAATGGTCTCACCGTACGAATACCCTCAAGCGGGTACCCGACGATTATCAGCCAATCTTGCCGTAAACAGCAGAGATAGCCGTCCACAAAGAAGGGCTCGGCCCCGGAGACCGTTGTCATGAGACGGATACTATGCTCGGGAACATACGCGTCTCCAAGTATTTTCTTTTCTTCTTCTGCTGTTATCATGACTCAGCTACCGCCGGATAATCACCGTACCCTTACTCCGGTCCGGGTACGGGAATATTTGGACTCAATTGGAGAGACTATCAGTCAAAGCGAATAATGAATTGTCCATCGTTTTCGTCAAATATGCTTTCGTGCATTTGCGGGGCCTCGGTTATCGCACAAGGCTTGGGCCGTGGTTCGAACAGAGCCCTCGGCTCCATGATTTTGAGGTTAGAGTAGCATGCAAGAGATTAGGAAATCATGTATTTCTAAACTCTGCTTGAAATTCCGGACGGATATTGCATAATAACCCTATACACAGACCTCGCTGTCAGGATAGGAAATCATGCGAAGCGCGGAAAGACCAACAATAGGATATCCGGAGTTCTTTCAGTGTTTCGCGTGAGAAACATTGTCGAGATCCACCGACGATGAACGCCCCGCCGGGGCACTTGATCGCTGTGATTCCGTTTCGGTGATTCGAAGCCATGAAACAGCGACGGGTCAATAAACGATGTTCACCCGGATGAAACAGAATCGACGGCCCTTCCATAGGACGATTTGCTCCTTGGATGACGGATCAATGGGGACGCCATATTCGCGGGCTCCCTCGATTAGCTGCTGCGTGCCGGCCTTACCCGGCAAGAGTTTGCGGCAATACGGTAACGTATTCTTGGAGACAATTAGCGGTTTGCCTCGGCCTTGGTAGGGGCCCGGTGGGACGGGCATCCTGCCCGTCGACAGGCGAGACGAAACTGTCTCAAAATCCAGTGGAGAGTCAGAATCGTGGCACGACTGGTTGACATGCTGCAACAAATCCCCCCTAACCCCCCTTTTTCTAAGGGGGGAACCGGCTCTTACCCCCCTTTGGCAAAGGGGGGCAGGGGGGATTTCCATTTGAATCCACTCCTTCGTGGCACGATTCACTTTGCTCCGACAGTTTTGAGACACTCTCAGACGCCTGTCCCACCAACCCCGACGGGCCCCGGAGAAATTCGGCTCGGAGGCCGACGTTACCAGTGCACCGAGAGCCTACGCGAATACGGCATCGTAATTGAGCAATGGACCATTTAGGAAACGGAATACCAGGCATTTTGTTGTCTCCGTCGGATTGTCCTGCGGACGATAAGTCATATACCGAGCAAACCTTTGCCGGGCAAGCTCACCTTGATGCGTACGAAAGGAGGATGGTTGCATGAGTAACGGAAACGGTTCAGACTGGTCCGGCTTGTATAAGAGCGAGGACTGGTGGGCTTGTTGGATCGGTTGGTTCATCATATTGCTCGCCATCGTCTCGGCAATTCCAAAATTTCCCCTGACCAAGCCGGCGGACAAGGCCAAGGCCGAAGTTAAGAAAGAGGCTGCGGCGAAGCCTGTAGCCGCCACGACGGATATGAAGAAGGAATCCGCTGCCAAGGCGGAGGTGAAAAAGAAGAAGAAAAAGAGCTACGAAAAGAAGTATTCCAACCTGTTACCGCACGCCCCGAAAATCGGCACATGGACCTTTAACAAAGTTGAGAAGATGTTTCCCAAAGGAACGGGCACCATTGCCCAAACCGTCAAGTTCTTCCTCTTCTCTCTCGTGGTCACATTCATTGCGGGCATTTTTATGAAGTTTGACCTGAAGAACTACATTTTCGGCTTCTTGGTCATCTTCATTCTCTCCTTCATCGCGATGGTGATCTCCAAAGAGGCGTTCATCAAGAAATGGGGCATTTCCTACGTCCTCTTTGCTCTTGTCTTCGGCTTGATCATCAGCAACCTCTTCAGGGTCCCGGAGTTCCTCAGAGCAGGAGGTCAAACCGAGTTCTTCGTGAAGGTCGGTCTAGTCTGCATGGGCGCGACCATTATGTTCTCCGACGTTATCGAAGGCGGCTTGGTCGGCCTGATTCAGGCCCTATTGGTGGCGACCGTCGTCTGGTTCATGACCTACTACATTTGTCGAGCCTTCAAGGTGTCCGAACGGTTCAGCGCGATCATTGCCTCCGCGAACTCCATATGCGGCGTTTCAGCAACCATTGCCGCGGGTGGAGCCATGCAGGGCGACCCAAAAGAGGTCAGCTATATGGTGGCCTGGGTCCTCGTCTGCGCTGTCGTGCTTATCCTCATAATGCCGCCGATCGCCATTTGGCTGAATCTGCCGCCTGCATGGGCGGGAGCGTGGGTAGGAGGCGTCATCGACAATACCGGCGCGGTCATTGCCGCGGGCGAGGTCATCGGGGCCAAATCTGCGGATCCGGCGGCCAAGGAAATTGCCGTCAAGGCTGCGGCCATGGTCAAGATGTCCCAGAACGTGCTGATCGGTTTGGCGGCATTTCTGATGGCTCTCTGGGCAACACTTTCCCTGGAGCGTAAGGAGCACCCTGATGCGGAAGCACCCTCCCTTATGGAGGTCTGGTACCGTTTTCCCAAGTTTGTCGTAGGATTCCTCGTAGCTTCTCTCATCGTGTCGTTCATCGTCGAGCCTGCGTGGGGCAAGCAGGTGGCCAAGGCAGCCGGAAAGGCTTCCAAGGCCTACAGAAGCTGGTTCTTCACCTTCTGCTTCGTTGCAATCGGTTTGGAGACCAACTTCAAGGAGCTTATCTCGGTCGGTGGCGGAAGACCGGCCATCGCATACTGGCTGGCCCAGACGGCGAACGCCTTCTGGACCCTCTTTGTGGCATGGCTGCTGTGGGAAGTGATCTTCACCACCGCGCTGCGCTAGTAATTATGTAGAGATCCGGCAGGGGCTCTCTGGGGCTCCTGCCCCCTGCAACCCCTATTCCCGAGACATTTCCGGTGACGTGCCCTGCCGATACGCCGATTCACTATGGCCCTCACCCCAACCCTCTCCCGGAGGGCGAGGGAGCAAGTGGTTTTGGCGCCTCGAGAAATACAAGACCGATTGCGAACCGATGTGCGAGCTGTACGCCGGCAAACCTTGTCACACGTAAGGGCTATCAATGAAAAAGAAAATGGGGTTCATCCTCGCGTCGGAGGAATACTTCGGCAGCCGCACGGCTCTGGGCTCGTTGGTTCGATGTCCCGTGAATCCGTGGCTTCAGATGATTCCCGGAATGTTTATATATGAAGCGTACAAGCGCAGTCGAGAGCGGCGGTTGTTCGCTCAACATTTCATGCACCCTCGGCGGATTGCCATGAAGCTCGCCGAGCACCGCGTCACCGGTGGTGATCCGGACGAACTCGCCGATGAGGCCCATGAACGGATACGGAAGTGGCTGAGCTCGGCCGGCGCGTATGACGACACTGTTTTTGAAGCCGCCTCCGCGGTCGTTGACAGCCTCAGGATCCACTACGAGAAGCTGCTTAGGGTCCAAGGGGCATCGTACGCGGATCTCGTAATCGCCGTGTACGAAACCAGAGAACGTTACGAAGCATACCTTCACGAACTGGCGCGGCTCGAAGATGCTTTGGATCGAGCTGTCTTGGCAAAGTTCGAGTACGATGAAACACTCCGGGAGGAATTGTTCCTTAAACAGAAGGTCAAGGAAGACCTTCGCGTGAAAGATACCAACTCAATCTTCTGAGCATGTTGATCATCCTATGCTGAGACGAAAACCGAAAAATACCGCGGATGCCAAATACGACACGATTCTAACCCACGAAACCGCGTGGGCATACGGAACGGCTTCGGCACTTCACGCTCAACGCCCCATCACGGTATGGGAAGTGCTCATACCCATATTTCTCGTATTCAATTTCGCCAAGACCAGAGGCGATCGTCAATTCCTTGCCCAAAACCTCATGTTTACCAAGCAGTTGGCATTGGATGGAGCCATGGACATCGTGAAACGAGGAACTTCACGGGAGGAGGCCATGGAGCAGGCAAGATCCAAGACCGACGAAATCCTCCATTCCGAGCACAACGGACTTTACTCCGAACACATCCAACGCAGCCAACTGAGAGAAATCGAGCTGCTCGTCGACCACTATTGCAGACTGCTCCGTTCAAACGGCACGGATTACCGATCCCTTGTGACGACAGCCTACATGGAGAGATGGGAATACGATGACTTTCTCGATAAACTGAAGAACGCGGAAAAGGAAGTAAGCACCGCGGCAATGGAAACACTCGGATCTCGCGGGGATCCGGAATTCACCGCACGTATGGAAAGACATGCCGCGAGGCTTAGGAAGGCCGCGGCCGACCGAATTTTCTCCGCTTGATCCGTAGACGACATCATAAGGTCACGTATTGAGTTCCGTCTTCTCCCCTATCGATGACGGGCAATCCCGCGGAACGCGGGACCGTCCCACCAAGACCGGACAGAGCCCGGAATCCCGCGCAGAACGCGGGACAGCCTGGAGTCTGGGAACGAGAGGACGATTTGTGACGTCCCCAAGGGACATGCGGTATTAGCCTGGCCTTTCAAGGCCCGGAATCTCGACGGCTAAGTGCTCCGTTGCACAAGTACGGTGTCGTATCCTTGAGTACGTGCGGTAGCGTCCCGGCTTCCCTTGCCGGGCGCTCCTGGAGAAGACACCGGCACGGAGGCCGGCGTTTCCAAGACAAAGACGGCGTACGTAAATGTGTCACCGTATTTACGCCATAGAACACCAAGCCCCGGCTACTACCTGAAAATCCCCCCTATCCCCCCTTTTTCTAAGGGGGGGACTCTTGCCCGGACCGCTCGAGGGATTTTCATGTTCCGTTGTGACCGAGAGGTCATGGCGGTTCGCCGGGGAACGAAATGAAGAACATCGGCGAGTCGAAATGCTCACAACGGACGAGGAACGATTCATATACGAGCACGGGTATCTGCCCGAGCATCTGCCGAGTTATGTCACAGCCGTTTCCGGTGAGGAATCGTTTCTGCATGAGTCACATCTCTGCTTTGTTCGAAAGAAGCACATGACCTTTGTCGGGTACCCGCTGGGCCCCGATGTTCCCGACACTGCAGCCGCGTACGATTCGGCTTGCAAGCGCTTCAAACCGGACACGGTAGGACTGATGGCGCCGGAAATTTGGCTTGCCGAATTCCGGGAAGAGGACCGGGGGCGCGACCAGTACTTCAGACTGGAGCTTCCCCTGGGTGATGTCGGGTCGGACACGGCCTATATGTTACGAAGGGCCCAACGGGAACTGACCGTCTGCCAAGGCGGATTCTCCCGTGAGCACCGGAAACTCGTGAAGTCCTTCCTGGCCAATAGGAAACTTCCTCAACCGGGACAAACTATCTATAAGCGAATTCCCGATTATTTGAAGCGGTCCGATTCGGCCTTGGTCTTGGATGCAAGAAAGGGTAAGGAACTCGTCGCGTTCACCTTAGTGGATCTCGGCACCAAGGACTACGGCTTGTACATGTTCAATGTTCGATCCGTTAAGACGCATGTTCCCGGCGCATCCGATTTGCTCTTCTTCGAAATGGCACGCTTGGCTTACGAGGCGGGGAAACGATTCCTCAATCTTGGTCTCGGCATCAATCCCGGGATCCGGCGGTTCAAGGCAAAATGGGGTGCCGTGCCCTTTGTATCGCACGAATCGGTCTTCGTTCAGAGAAAAATGTTCGATCTCCAAAAGCTTATGAGCAAGCTCTGAAAACGGAAATCTCACTGATACTCGATATCCTTCAGAAAACCTAGGATTGCTTTGTTCACGAGCGCCGGTCGTTCCAGAGCCGCATAGTGATTGGCACTCTCCAGAACCACGAGCTTCGATTTTGGAATCCGCTCGTACATGAATCGTGAATACTCCGGCGAGGTTATCGTGTCATTCTCGCCCACGATGATCAGTGTGGGCACCTCGATGTCGGAGAGTCCCGGGCCTGCTTCCCAATTCCAAATACTCTTGGCGATCTGAAAGTAATTTCGCGCAGGTATGCGAGCAAGTTCGGCTGAGACCCAGTGAATAAGCTCTTCAGGTGCCTCCGGGGACAGCATGCGTCGGGCTTCACTGCGAAGCAGGAGTCCCCGTTGAGAAAGCGGTCTCTCAGCCTTAGCCGGATCGTAGTTCCGCGGCGCGGCAAACGTCGAGAACATGCCCAACATCATGTGCAGGTATTGCATTGTCACCCGCGTCTTCATCTTTCGGCTGCGCTGCGCTCTGGAGGCAATAAGAATCAACGCGGAGCCCGAGTCCGGGTGGTCCATGCAAAACTGCAATGCCGTCATTCCTCCCATGGACCAGCCCATCAGAACCGGTCTGCCGACTCGCTCCTTTTGCACGAACCGATGGAGGTCGTCGGCAAAAGCCTTAATCGAAGACACCTCATCAAGATCGCTTGATTCCCCATGTCCACGGATGTCCAAGGCATATACGCGATAGGATTTCAGAAGCTCCGGGACCTGGTGCTTCCACCAACGGGACGAAGCCCACGCACCATGCAGGAGAACGATGGGAGGACCATTGCCGAACACCTCGTAGTGTACCATGCCCTTGTCCACGTGCACGTACGGCATTGTGCTCCTCCCAAGAATTAGTGCTGCATTTCATCAGTTCGGTCACATATTTTCGTCTCGCTGCCATCTTGCATGCCGGCAAGAGGAATATACGGGCACGGAGGCACGCACTGCGAAGGACTCTCATGAAGCTGAGTCTTGAACGTGGGGCGGGCGTCCCTGCCCGCCGTCTCCCCGGCGAAGGCCGGGGTCCAGAGAAGAAAGACTGGTTCCCGGCCTACGCCGGGAAGACGGACGTTCCTCCATGCAGGCTGAGTTGCACATTTCCTGCCGGGCGGATCGGCAAGATGCTGGTCCCACTTTCCGTAATCAGCCACCGGCCATAATCATGACGAATAACCGTCATCCTCGGCAAACATCTGATCCGCTTCGTCGTTACGGATTTGCTTCGTGGTTTCTTGCACGCGGCGGAACCACTCGGAACGCTCCCGTTTACTCCCCTTTCGCACGGTTGCCAGGGCGGCCTGAATCACGACCGATTCCCTCTCTTCCAGGTCCCGGAGGAAGTTCAGCCAGGATGCCTTGCTTCCATAGGCCGTCTGCACGATATCTCTAAAGCTTCTTCCCGGCGTCTTGAGGAGCAGGGTGTAATGATCCGTCAAGAAGGCGATCTCTTCCAGCTGACGTTTGCGAATCTTTTCAGAGTACATCCCCTGCTTCTCGGAACGTAGAAGCTCTCTCGTCTTGATGTCTACCGACCCGAGTGCAAAATGTCTGTCCTTGCCGTCCATAACCTCTCGTGCAACGTTGAACGCAAATTGTTTCGTCAGGAGAAGGTTCTTCGCGGTGAATCGTACTCTGCGCCGCCAACCTAAATATTGTCCTGCCAGGAACGGCAACAGGATAAATCGCCAACCGCTCGTATTCGGCTTTCCATCTATGAGAGCGCGGGCGGCACGATTGAACTGGGACTTCTCGTGGTCCCAAACGACACGATGATAGGCCATACGGAAATCCCTTCAGTGAGCTTTCACGGCTTGGGGCCGGCAACAAGCCACACGGCACATGTCTCGACTCATCACCCATGTCGCTGATGAGTCTCGTATCCACGTATTCTCATGCGATCACCGCACTATGTCAATCCCGAGTTAGCGGGTTTGCACAAGCACGATTACATGAAGCCGTTATTCCGTGAGCATTGGGCAACGTCGTCCCTCGGGAAGTCGGCTTCCGAGCTATTGTAAAAGCGGTTCACTATCGCTAGATTATGCGGGTGTTACCCGAATCAGGGTGTCTTCCCGGGAGAAGTCTATGGACGAGTTTTCGTACTCAGGTAAGAACGTCATTGTTACGGGAGCCACCGGCGGCCTTGGCTCGGCCGTTGCACGGCTGCTTGCGAAAGCCGGCGCCAACCTGGTTGTGACGTCAAGATCCATGAAAGCGCTCGATGAACTCTGCGCGGATCTACCCCCGACGATACGCAGCCTGCCGATCACGGCCGATCTGGGAAAACCCGGAGAAGCTGCACGTCTGGCCGAAGAAGCGATCAAGGGTATGGGCCACATCGACGTACTCTTCAACAATGCCGGAATCGGATACTTTGCGCTCATGGAGGAAGCAACCGAAGAGAATATCCGGAGTTTGTTCGAGGTGAACACCTTCTCACCGCTTATTCTGATCAAGGCTCTGGTCCCGCACATGAAGAAAAGGGGAGAGGGGAGGATCGTCAACATTGTCTCTGCGGCGGGTCGCGTCCCCATTCCCAGTGTAGGCGTGTACGGCGGAAGCAAATCGGCTCTCGCTGTCATGACCAATACCATGAGGCTGGAGCTTGAGCCGTTCGGCATTGATGTCATCAACATATGCCCCGGCACCATCGACTCTTCTTTCGAAGAGAACGCGCTTCGGGAGGAAGATCGACCCGGCCTCTGTCCCACAGACCGCTGCGGAGACCCTAAGTCGGACATCGCCGATCAGGTGATGAAGGCGGCAAAAGGCCGTCCCGGTGAGGTTTGGCTCGAAAGGAGCGCAAGGTGGCTTTCGGCAGCGGCTCTTGTTATGCCGAACTATGTTGACCGTCGCTTGTCCTCGATTCGGGATCGCGTGGTCGAAAACAAATCGCTCAAGGAGAGACGTTGGCGACTGCTTCAGGTTGAATCCGCGATTGCCTGCAATCTTCGGTGTGTTATGTGCCCATGGACGGAAATTCGCCAAAAGGCTTCGAATCAGGGCAGAATGACTCAGGAGGTATGGGAGGCCATTCGTCCGCATTTGCACGATGTTAAATCGGTAGACTTCACCGGCGGCGGGGAGCCGCTCTTACAGCCGAATCTCCCCAAATGGATGGCTGAAGCGAAATCCGCGGGATGTGAGACCGGAATTCTCACCAACGGTCTGCTTCTGAACCAAGATATGGCGGAAAAGCTGCTCGAAGCCGGCTGGGACTGGGTCTGTGTCTCCATGGACGGTGCATCCAAGGTGCAATACGAAGCCATCCGAAAGGGATCGGACTTCGACGTGGTGTGCCGAAATCTCGGACGTATCGCTGAATTGAGACATCGCGGCAAGCCCAAGACCATGATCAACTTCGTGCTCATGCATCTCAACTTCCATGAGGTCGAGGAAATTGCCCGGCTCGCTCATCGTCTGGACGTGGATCAGGTGAACTTCAAGCAATGCGACGTGGTCCGGGGAGAGCACGGTAAGGGGTTTGGCCTCTTTCGATCCGAAGAATCCAAAGAGCTGAAGAATGTGGAAAAGAAACTTGAGCGAGCCGTGTCGGTTGCAAAAAAGTTGGGGCTGCAAACCACGTCCTTCCCGTTCACCCCCCAAGAAAAGCCGGTTTGCGATCAGGATCCGCGCGATTCGATGTTCATCCGGTTCGACGGCACGGCCGCACCCTGCATCAATCTGGCTATCGGCGGACCCACGACCTTTCTCGGTAACGATGTCGTCATGCCCGCGGTCCACTATGGAAACGTGACCGATGCCGAACTGCCGGAGCTCTGGGAAACCGAGGAGTGCCGGTACTACAGAGACCGTTTCGCCGAACGTGCGAAAGCATACGAGAATACATTCATCGAGAGCCTCACCGGGGGACCGAGGCCGAGCCATGACCGACTCCTGAAACTGGCCGTGGAGGCTATGCCGCAAGCCGCCGAGGGTTGCAGGGTGTGCCACTACCTGTACGACTTGTGACGAACGGTCCCTTTGACCACCAGAATGCAGCCGACGGGACTGCTATGCTTAATCGTTTCCACCCGTGCTCGGATGTTCGGCGTTTTCGTCTTTTTTAATGGACACTCTGACTACTTTAGGTTACAATCCGGCAGAGAATGTCCCCATCTATCTTCGACCTCACGTTTATGGGAGCTCATGTGAAAACCTTGCTGATCTGTTTTTCCCAGACGGGAAACACGAGGCGGATTGCGAAATGTATCCAAGAGGGTATCGTTGAAGCGAATAGTGACTGCAATCTCATGACGCTGAAGGAAGTAAATCTCGGCGACGTAAGAAGTTACGATCTGGTGGGCATTGGGTGCCCCGTATATTATCTCAGAGAGCCGTTCAATGTGGGGAATTTCCTCGAATCGTTGCCCCAGTTGGACGGACAGCACTGGTTTGTTTTCTGTACTCACGGCAACGTCATTGGAAATGTCTTCCCGTCCGTGAGCAAGAAGCTCAGTGACGTAAATGCAACGGTCATCGGTTACCACCATAGTTACGCGAACATTTCCGTACCGTTTTATCCCAGGCCAAGCTACACGTCGGGGCATCCGGACGAGCATGACCTGAATGAGGCAATCAGATTCGGCCGAGAGATTGTAGACCGCAGTCGGCTGATCTCGGAAGGCCGGAAGGACTTGATTCCGCCGCCCGGCCCGGTGTCCACGGGAGAATGGCTCGACGCGGCCAAACGATTCAGCCCCGAGCTTCTCAAACAGGTCATGCCCAAGCTACGCATCAACCTCGAGAAGTGTACCGAATGCGGGATGTGTAAAGACCAGTGCCCGGTAGACGGCATTGACATTGCGGTCGATCCTGCGCGAATGCAGAACCCCTGCATCTCTTGCTGGAACTGTACCATCGTGTGTCCGGTTCAGGCAATCGGTGCCGATTGGGAACCGTTGGTTCGCATGGCACCGGATTACTACCGCCGATACCGAATCGCTTTGGAGGAAGCCGAGGCAAAGGGAGAATTCCGTTGGTTGATTGATCCGGACACGATTGATTTCAATGCCCCTTTGTACAAACAGCTTGAAATGGAAGTCACGAGTGAATGAGAGTCGGATGAGAAGATTTGACTTCTCCGTCATTCGAAATCTCCGCAGGAAGTGGGGACTGAGCGCGGAGGAACTTGCCGGAAGGGCCAATCTCACACGGGCCACGGTCGCTAAAATCGAAGGAGGAACCGGCAATCCGACCATTGAGACCATCGCGGCCTTAGGCAACGTTTTTGAGCTTTCGGCAGGCGAGTTGATACGAATGGCCGAACTCGCGCAATGCGAGACGGGTCGCACGAAACGGTTAAGATCAGAAAACATCGAAGGTTTTCACATATGGTTTCCAAACTTCGAGGTTTACCGCATTCAGGCTCGACCCGGAGTCCGGAAGGAATCAGACCCCAAGCATCACGATAACACGGCCGAGGTTTGCCTGGTCCTCTCAGGTAAGGTCAGGGCGACCGTAGCAGGGCAATCCCACGAATTGGGACCGGGAATGGCCGTAAGGTTTAAGGCTTTGCACGAGCACTATTTTGATGTTCTTGAAGAAGCCGAGTTCTTGCTGATTCACCACGGCCTATTCTCATGAAAGGGGGCTCTCTCAATCGTCCGTGTCCGGTGCCGACTCCAACAGGCTCAACCATCGGTCAAGTTGGTCACATGAAGCCAACCACTGTTCGAGTTCCGACTCGGTCATGGCGCCGGCCGCTACCAGTTTCTTGAACAGGCTGTCGAGACCCGTCGGGGAAATCCTGTGTTTGCTCATGAAATCCGATTTGCTCATTCCCGATCGAATGTCTCTGATTACCTCCGATGCCCTTATTTCCTTTTTGTAGGTTGGACCGAGATCTCCCTGTTTGACGACTCCCGCATCCAACAACTTTTTGAAGAGGCTGTTGAGCCCTCTTGCCGAAAGATGGTACTTGTTCATTAACCTGAAATGGCTGGCCCCGGCACGGATGTCCTTGAGGACTTCGGATGCATCTATTTTCGGTTTTACCATACGATAACCCCGGCTGACCCAACGTCGGCGCATCAGCTTGAAAATACCATGATAACGGCGTTCGGCACACCTTGCAACAATGATGTCGGACCGAAACTCGTTTGTCTTCCTCACGGGTCGACAGCGTTGATCCGTTCAGTTTACTTTCATTATTACCACATTTGGCTCCAATAGTGGACAACAGTTACCAATAAACCGGCAAGATACTCTCGCAAAGCGTATAACAACAGCGTGAAATTGCGATGGGGGGAGCGGTTTGAACTCACCGCGCCGGGGCGCTTGCGCGTGGTGCATCGTGCGAATCGGTTGACTTGTAGGGGTCGGGACATGTAAATGGTGCGAGAGCAGGAAGAATCCTGTCGTTGGTCGGCACGACGGGCGACCCGTTGGAGTTGCAGTATTCGCCTGTGGTGCACAAATCCTAAATAGCCGGTAAAGGTGACGGTAATGCATGGATTCATTCGATGTGACGGCCTGCGATACTTCGCGGCTGCACTCGCATTTCTTATTATGGCGTCGGTAAACGCTTTGGCCGGGGAGGGCAAGTTGACACAGTTCAGACTCGACAATGGTCTTGATGTCTTGGTTAAGGAGGACCACTCGCGAAAGGTTGCCGCTCTCCAGTTATGGATCAAGGTGGGCAGTGCCGACGAACGGGCGACCGAGCGGGGAATAAGTCATTTGATCGAGCACATGGCCTTCAAAGGCACGGAGCGCAGAGGAGTGGGCGCAATTGCAGCCGAGGTGGAAGCGTTGGGTGGAGACATAAACGCGTACACCAGCTGGGATGAAACCGTGTTTCACATTACTGTTCCGTCGAGTGCCGCGGATCAGGGACTTGACATTCTCCTGGACGCGGTGCTGAGACCTGTGATTGATGAGAAAGAGCTTGAAAAGGAAAAACAAGTGGTGCTGGAAGAAATTCTCGAGGGTTCCGAACGTCCGTCTACGAAATCCTTTGAGTTGCTCTTCGACACCGCCTACGTGACCAGTCCTTACAGGTACCCTATCATCGGGTACAAGAAAATCGTAGAGAAGATCTCACGCGACGACGTACTCGCCTTCCGCGAGAAATGGTACGTACCTGAGAACATGTTTCTTCTCATCGTCGGAGACGTGGACCCGGGCAAGGTACGAGCCCAAGTTGAACGCCATACGGCCGATCTTCCGGCTCGAGGGTTTTTCAGAGGCCCCAGACCTCAAGAATCGGTCCAAAAGGAAATCCGCAGTTCACTGGTTCGAGACGACAACGCCAGGGAAACATGGCTTTATCTGGCGTTCCACATTCCGTCGATGAACGGAAACGATATCAACGCACTGGATCTGACCGGCGACATTCTCGGCGGGCGGGAGAATTCCCGACTTGTGAGGGTCTTGAAGAAGGAAAAAGGTCTGGTGAATTCCATTTCTTCGTATGCTCTCACCCCCAAGTACCCGGGGCTCATGGTAGTAGCGGCTACCCTGGACGCAAAGAATCTGAAGCCCGTGACGAGGGCCGTCATGGAACAGATCGCGTTGCAGGCCAAGCAGCCGCCTTCGGCCGAAGAACTGGAACAAGCGAAAATACACATTGAATCACAGCATATCTACGCCCGAGAGACAGTACAAGGAACTGCCCGAAGTATTGGGAACTTCAATGCAGACCTCGGTGATCCATTCTACGAAGAGAAGTACTTGAAGCTGAATGCCGACGTAACGGGAGAGCAGATCTCCCGGGTTGCCGCAAAGTATTTGACGGTACCCAACGTGACCGTTTCGGTGCTCGTCCCACAAGAACACGCCAAAGATCTTCGGATTGAGGACCTGACCGAAATCATCGGTGAGTTTGGAGGGCAAGCCTCCACCAAGTCGGCTCCTGCGGAATCCGAAAACAAGACTCTCGTGGATACGTTGTCAAACGGCATCAAGGTTGTGTTGGTTTCCGACGATTCGAATCCCGTGGTGTCCTTTCGCATAGCCCATCTTGGCGGCAAGCGGTTCGAGAACAAGGACGATGAAGGCATCATGAACTTCATCGCCAGGATGCTCAACAAGGGAGCCGCCGGCATGACCGAGGGGGACATTCTTGCGAAGGTCGATTCCATGGGAGGGAGGCTTTCGGGTTTTTCCGGATATGACTCATTTGGAATATCGGCCAATTTCTTCAGTCGTTACATAGAAGAAGGGCTCAGACTTCTGGCTCAAATTCATACCGACCCCAATTTCCCTGAAGACAAGGTCGAACGGGAACGCGAACTGATCATCAATATAATTGAGACGGAACCCGATCGACCTGTGACGTATACGATCACCAAACTTGTGAGTGAGGTGTTTCCCCATCACCCGTACGGTTATGATAAGGAGGGCACGCTCGCAACGGTTGCCGGTATGAATCGGAACGATTTGAGACGTGTGTACGAGCGATATTCCGTTCCTTCAAACACCGTAATATCGGGTGTAGGGAAGATGGATCTACGAAAGACGAAGGATCTCATCGAAGAACTCTTCGGGAAAATCCCCGCGGAGGATCTCGACAGGCCGGAGGTTCCCCTTGAGGATCCCCTTTCCCAGGTACGAGAGAGGGTCATCCGCATACCCAGAGCAAAGGCACATATTGCCGTAGGCTTCAGAGGTACGACTCTTTCCGAAGAGGACCGGTACGCTATGGATGTGCTCAATAACATTCTGGCCGGACAGGGAGGTCGTCTCTTCGTTCAACTCAGGGACGAGCAATCCTTGGCGTACATTGTAACGTCTTTTGTCAGGCCCGGTCTCGATCCCGGCATTTTTGCACTCTACATGGCCTGTGACGCTTCCAAGACCGATCAGGCGGTCGCCGGTCTCTTTGATGAGATCAAGAAAATTCGAGAATCCGAGGTACCCCAAGAGGAACTGAGGCACTCGATCACGAATCTGGCCGGCAATCATCTCATCGCGCTGCAAAGTTCATGGTCCAGGTCCGAGAATCGAGCGCTAAATGTTCTTTACGGCCTGGGGTATGACTTTGATGCCGAGTACATCGAGAGAATCCGTCGAGTCACGGCCAAAGAAGTGCTTGACGCGGCCCGAAAGTACCTTGATCCCGACAAATGTGCCGTCCTGAAAATCATACCGGAAGAAAAGAAACAGTGATACAAGGGCTTAGTTCCTGAGGAGCCGTATTGAGTGTAGTATTCGGATCCATTAAAGGCCTGAAACCTTCGCAAAAATATCGACTGGAAAAACTGAGTCTGCGTAAGATACCCCCGCGAAACGTAGTTACTCATGAAATCTCACGGCAATTGACTGAACTGTCCTCTGAGATTCGTCGGCAAATCGGCATCCTGGTAGATCGCAAGGGCAAGATCTGGAAAGTTCTCGTTGGAGACGCCCGATCCATATTGATCCCGAAGCTGGAAGGGTGGCGCATAGGATCGGGGAGACTGAGAGGTCTCCGCCTCATTCATACCCATCTCAAGGATGAAGCATTAAGTCTTGAGGACCTGAGCGACCTGGCCCTGCTGAGGCTCGATCTCATCGCATCGGTTGGAATGGATTCGGAAGGGTTGCCGACTGTCGTCCGAATGGCACATGTGCTCCCCGACAATCCGTCGGACCGGGTGTGGCAAATACTCGACCCGGTCCCGCCCTCGCAGCTTGATTTGGATTTCACAGGCTTTGTCAAATCACTGGAAGATGAGATTGCGCGTTCCATGGGTGGTCTTTCCGTGGCCGGCGGGGGCGACCGAGGATATCTGATCGGCCGTGCCGTCGGAAGAGATTGGGAGGTTACCGCGTCCCTCGAGGAACTTGTCGAACTGTCTCACTCGAGCGGACTTGAGGTTGTCGGTTCCGCGGTTCAGTCGCGTACTTCAGTGGACCCAAGATTTGTCGTGGGAAAGGGAAAACTCAAGGAGATCGTCATAGACGCTTTACAGAAAGGGGCAAATCTACTCGTATTCGACACGGAACTCAGCCCGACTCAGGTGAAGGCTATTGGAGATTTCACCGAACTCAAGGTCATCGATCGGTCTCAACTGATACTCGACATCTTTGCGCAACGGGCCAAATCCAGGGAAGGGAAGATCCAGGTGGAACTGGCTCAACTCAAGTATGCTCTGCCGAGACTTGCGGAGAAGGATGACGCCCTGTCCCGACTCACCGGCGGAATCGGGGGCCGGGGCCCGGGAGAGACCCGTCTGGAAATCGACCGTCGGCGCATCCGAAGCCGGATCGGCTTTCTGGAGAAACAAATCGACAAGCTCGGGCAACGGCGTACCCTCCGCCGCGAACTGCGCAACAGGAGGAATGTCCCCGTGATTTCCATAGTGGGGTATACCAATGCAGGGAAATCTACGCTGCTCAACACTATGACCAAGTCATCCGTCCTTACGGAGGACAAACTCTTCGCCACGTTGGATCCTGCGAGCAGAAGACTGAGATTTCCGCGGGAGACGGAGGTGATTATCACGGATACCGTGGGTTTTCTCCAGGATCTTCCCGAGGCTCTCGTGGCTGCGTTCTCGGCAACCCTTGACGAACTTGCCGACGCGGATCTGCTGTTGCACGTCATCGACTGTGCCAATCCTGCATTTGAGAGCCAAATGGCCGCTGTGGAGAAGTTGTTGGAACATCTCGATTTCCAAGACATTCCTAGTTTGAGGGTCTTCAACAAGACGGATCTCCTCGGTCCGGAAGTTGTCGACAACATTTGCGAGCGCTTCAATGGAATAGGCGTCTCAGCCCTTGATTCGAGGACACTTCCCCCGCTGATCCGGAGCATGGAGGATGAGATTCTCAGGGCCATATCGCAGCGGGAGAACCACGATCAGCAGGGGGAGTCGCCAACTGCTCCTCCGGGAGTGAATTGATGCAGGACATCAACCCACAGGATAGAACGCGACTCGTCATATCGGTGACGCTGCTGATGTTGTTGGCGTCACTCGTTGCCTATCTGGCGCTGTCCGGTCGACTCTCCCCTTTGGTCGCCGAGGTGTGGGAACTTTTCAAAGACCGAAATCACCTGAGGAGCTATGTGGAGAGTTGGGGCGCTTGGGCACCGGTTGCCTTCATTGTCATCCAGGCCTTTCAAGTCGTGTTCGCTCCTATCCCCGGTGAGTTCACGGGAGCCATTGGAGGGTTCATCTTCGGTGGTGTTCCGACAACTCTCTATTCCTCGCTGGGCCTGACCATTGGTTCGATCGTTGCTTTCCTCGCGGCACGGGTCATGGGCCTGCCTCTGGTTCAGCTGGTAGTAAGCGAGAAGTCCCTGGAAAAATTCCATTTTCTCACGGAACGTCGAGGCGCTCTCCTCGCCCTGATCCTCTTTGCAATTCCGGGCTTTCCAAAAGACATCCTATCGTATATTCTCGGTGTAAGCCCGATGGGATTCCCGGCTTTCGTAACGGCGTGTGCACTCGGCCGCATTCCGGGAACCATTATGCTGAGTTTCAGCGGCTCCGCGGTGTACAACGAGAACTGGACGTTCTTGATTATCTTATCCGCGGTCTGTGCCGTGGTATTAGGAGCGGTATTTGTCTGGCGTGCAAAGATCGATTCCTGGCTCAAACGCAAGCGAGACCAACCGGCGGAACGTACCGAGAAGGTTTGAGCAACGGGTGCCTTTCTCTGGGACTTCGTGAAGCCCGGAATCGGGGAAAGACCCGTCGGCTTCTCCGTGTTCCCGGTCTTGATGAACTGATCGTTTCGGAATCGTCCCTGAACTTGATTTGCGGGGAACTTGCATCATGGAAGATCGCGTCGTTTTGCCGAAAATTTCCGAGGACCATTTCAATCCGAAATTTCTGGAATTCATCAGGCTCTTTATTCCGATAGACTCTCATGAAAAGCTCTTTCCTAAGGAGTGCCGAACCTGCGGGAGAATCTACTCAAATCTTTCAGAATACCTGTTGAGAACCGTGGGAAAGGGCCACTCGCTGGACAATGCCGAAGAGGTCATGGGGGAACCTTTTACCATGACCTACCGTCACTGTTCGTGCGGCAACACGCTCGTGCTCACGTTCACCGCCGAGACATACCCCGTGCTTGGTGAACTCTGGGTGATGCTGACTGAAGAAGTCGAAGGTTCCGGAAAGCCCTTGACCGAGGTGGTGACGGATTTTGTCGATCAGTGGGAACGGTACACCACGGCTTATTCGGACGCACTCGGGGAGTAGTGAAATCCCTTGTCTCTCGGGAAAGTAGTCTCCAAGGTAAGGAATACGTGAACGAACTTATGGATCGGAGTACCAAGACTCTTCTTATCGTCTATCATACCCAATCCGGCACTACCGAGAAGCTTGCGGAAGCTGTAGAACAAGGAGCGCTCCGGATAGAAGGGGTTCGTGTCCAAAGAACGAAGGCCGGGCTCGTTTCCGGAGAAGACCTGAAGTCGTGCCGATTTCTGATAATCTGCAGTCCCGAATACTTCGGGTATATGGCGGGTGCGGTCAAGGATCTGTTCGATCGCACGTATGAAGAGGTCAGGGACCATGTGACCGGCAAGTCATATTGTGTGGTCATTTGTGCCGGCAATGACGGCACGGGGGCACTGAGCTCCATTGAAAGGATCATTCTCGGTTATCGCTTGAAAAAAGTCCAGGAGCCGGTGATCTACCGTGGTGAGGTGACGGAATCCGATCTGGAGAGTTGCCGGACACTCGGTGAGACTATCGCTGCAGGCTTGGATCTGGGTATCTATTGAAAGTGCTGGCCGGGGCAAGTACAGCGGCGTATTCTCCAGTGCGCTCGGTAGCGTCCCGGCGTCGCTGCCGGGCGATACACCCCTCAGTCCACCCGTCAACGGGGGGAGGCAGGATTACCGGCACGGAAGCCTGGGCTACGAAAGACTGTCACCAAGCTCAGTCTTGAACGTGGGGCGGGCGTCCCCGACATCTCCCCGGCGCAGGCCGGGGTCCGGAGAAAGAAGACCGGTTCCCGGCCTACGCCGGGAAGACGTCTCGGGTTGTGCGACCGCATTTATGAAACGAAGCACTAAGGAAAGAAAACCGACGGAACCATGATTACCGACATTGTGTTCGACCTTGGAAAGGTTTTGGTCCCGTTTGACTGGGATATTGGATTCCAAAGACTCCGACCTCACCTTCCTCCCAAGATTGCGGTACTTCTCGATCATGATAGGAAAGCGTTTCTGGATCTTGTCCACGCACCTTCCATCGAATTGGAAATGGGACGGATCGATTTTGGCGAATACGGGAACACCGTGACGGAGATTCTTGGGGTTCGGCTTTCCGTTCAAGAGTTCCGAACGATCTGGTGCGACATCTTCAGGCCGGACAGGGAAATGATTTCTCTCGGACGCCGGCTCTCAATACACTACCGTACGTGGCTGGCGTCGAACACCAGTCAAGCCCATTACGATTGGATTGTGAAAAAATTCCCGGAGGTTGTTTTCTACGGAAAGGCGGCTCTGTCGTTTGAACTCGGCGCGATGAAACCATCCCGGGAATATTATCGAAGGGCTTTGAACATGTTCGGCATCGAACCCGACACCGCCGTATTCATCGACGACCTGAAGGAAAACGTTGACGGGGCAATCGAATTCGGTATGAAGGGAATCGTCTTCCACGGCCGGGAGGAACTCGTCCAAGAGCTAAAGCATCTGGACGTGAACGTGCCTGAATAATAGTCCCGGTAAACCGTTACTTACCTGATTCTACGGAGTACGAAAATTGATCGACGATAGCTGTGAGATTGAAGGATTCCAATTCAGTGCCGTGTCCGCGGGTATCAAGGACGCTCGTTCGACCAGGCTCGATCTGGGATTGATCGTTTCCGACTCCCCGGCCGTGACCGTGGGCTTGACCACTACCAATCTGGTGTACGCTGCGCCGGTTGCCGTCACGCGCCAACGCCTGGCGGGAGGGAAATGCTCGGCAGTATTGATGAATTCCGGAAACGCCAATGCATTCACCGGTGACCGGGGAATGAAAGACGCTTTGGAACTCACGGCTTCTGTGGCGACAAGCCTGGGCATTGCCCCTGAATTGGTCATCCCCATGTCCACGGGGGTGATCGGGAATCCCTTGCCCTCCGAGCGAATGATGCAGCGTATTCCCGAACTGGTGAACGGATTGGCTCCCGGTAGACTCACGGATGTTGCACGCGCGATCATGACTACCGACACCAAACCGAAAACGGTCTGCCGCGATGTTGAGCTTTCATCCGGCCCGTTGAGAATGGTCGGTGTTGCCAAGGGAAGCGGAATGATCGCGCCGAATATGGCTACCATGCTCGCCGTGATCATGTCCGATGTCTCCGCGGATCCCGGGTTTCTCAACGAAACGCTGACTCAAGCCAACACATCGAGCTTCAATGCGATCACCATCGACGGCGACATGAGCACGAACGACACACTGATCGTCATGGCCGGTGGTTGCCGCGATCCACGCACGGTGACAAACAAGGCCGACGAAGAGGTTTTTTCCGCACTTCTGAACGAGGTTTGCTTCGATCTCGCGAGACAGCTGGCCGGAGACGGCGAAGGAGTGACCAAGGTCGTCGAAATCCGCGTCATCGGCGCAGTCGACAAACACTCCGCCGCACACGTGGCTCGCACCATAGCCGAATCGCTTCTCGTCAAGACCGCGTTCAATGGAGAAGACCCGAACTGGGGGAGAATCATCTGCGCCGCGGGCCGGGCCGGAGTGCCCTTTGACCCGGATCGGCTCGATCTGCTCATCGGGAATGTCCCCATCGTACGGAATGGGATTCTCGTGGAAGGGGATTGGGAATCAGCGGCTCACGCGGTAATGAAGACACGGGAGTTCTCCGTGACGCTGGATCTGAAGGGCGGAGATGCTCAAGCACGGTTGCTCACGACCGACCTGTCCCGGGATTATGTGAGCATCAACGCGGATTACCGCAGCTGAGCGCCGAGGCGGCCGGCAGAATTGCCGGCAGAACAGCGAAAATCAAACCACCAGGGAACCAAGACACGAAGAAATCAATGGGCGATTCTCTTGATGTCGTTCGTGAACAAGGGAACGCCTCTTACCCGGCCTTGAAAGACCGGTTTACCGTCATACTGTCCCTCCGGGACGTCATGGCTTCAAAGCCCCGACAGGGGCGGCCGAAAGTAGCCCGGTACTTCAGTGCCGGGCAAAGAGCGGCAGGCGGGACTTGCGCGGGGATCACCAAGACCTGCGCATGCCGGACAAGAATTGTGGCAACAGCTTTCAAAATGGTAGTGCTTGTCATGGTCCTTTCAGCGCCGGTCCTCGCCTGGGATGGCCAAGAGTTTCCGACTACGGGCCGGCGACACGTTTCTCATCTCGATTGCCCGGCCGTGGGGATCGATCTCCTTGCCGTGCTTTTCGCTTACCCAAAAAGCTGCGCAGAAATAAGGATTTCCGGGGATAAGCGGGTAATCTTGGTCATGCGGGATGGAACACGCATCGTCTACGATGACGGTAAGAAGAAGAGCTTCGAACGGAAGCTGAAAGACCCGGACCTGGAGGACACCCTCGCGCAAGTGTATGATCCCGGCCCCGTGAGAAGAGGGGTTCCAGTGAATTTCGATCCCGGACGGTTCCGTGTGGATGCGTTCCTCAAGGCTGTTTACGGGGCCGACAAGGCCAAAGTCAGGGCAGGTCTGACCTCGGTGGATTTCCTTGGGACGCGGGTGTGGTTCACCAAACGCAATGGAGCGGCACAGGCTCTTGAACGGGTCGCGATGAAATTGGCACGGCTCGTGAGAGAGACGCCGGCTCTGGCCGACTACATCCTTCCGGTCGGGGGTACCTTTAACTACCGGTACGTCAGGGGGACCAAGAGACTCAGCCCCCATTCATACGGTATTGCAATAGACCTCAATCCCAAACGAGGAGCGTACTGGCGGTGGGGAAAGAGGCCGCCCAACCTGCTGGATCTCAGAAAACGGTACCCCGCACGCATCGTGTCTGTTTTCGAGAAGCACGGCTTTATCTGGGGAGGGAAGTGGCATCACTACGATTTGATGCACTTTGAGTACAGGCCGGAACTCATCCTTAAGTCCCGGCTTCTGAAGGCGTTTTCAGGCCGGCGTTCCGCGAATCCGCATCAATAGCCCATCAACCATATTCGGGCGCTTCTCCAGAGCAGAGCAAAAAACAACGTTTGCCAAAGAAGGCCCAAACCCCACCACCATGACCGGGTTAACATGAGGTATACGTTGACCGACGTCACCCCCACAAACCAGAACAACTGAAAGGGACCGACCAACAGCAAGGCAAGGACCTGAACGCCCATCAGGCCCACCTGCAGAAGGATCGCCGACGCGGGGCTGAAAACGAGCCTCTTGATCTCTTTCCGGCGCTCCTCCTTGTCCTCGGCTACTTTGTCCTTGCTCACTTTCAGAAGGCTTGTACCCAGTAAGTCCGCGCCGTCAAGATCCGCTCCGGTGAGATTGCTGCCGTCAAGGTTGCAGTAGGACAGATCTGCGTTCTTGAGGATTGCCCCGGCCAGCTGCACTTCCCCCAGGTTTGCCCGATGCAACTTGGCTCCGGTGAGGTCAGCCCCGGTGAGATCCGCACGCATCAAGTCCGCTGCTTCCAGACTGGCACCGCACAGTTTGGCCCCGACGAGTTTGGCGCCGCTGAGATCGGATCTGCTTATGTCGGCATCGGTCATGTCTGCATTGCACAAGTCCGCGTGGGAAAGGTCTATGCCGGGGATGTTTGCGCCCCTGAGATCCCTGCCGGGAAGATCCGCGCCGGCAAGAGAAACCCCATCACGCGCAGCGGATTCCACAAGCTCGGTAAGCGACCCTGCAGTCTCACTATACAGCGTTTCGCCCGAAATGCGGTCCCGTATGAGGAAGCGCTGCTTGCCTTGCGATGGTTGATCGAACGGCTTGGATTGTGTCATGACGATCACCCGACCCGTGTCGCCCGAATTCCCGATCCTTATGGAAAGCCGATGCACGTCGTGAGCTTCCCTATTGAGCCGTGAACGAAATCGCTCGTTGCCTTCAAAGAATCGTCGAGCCTCACTTGGAGATTCAATTGCCTTTCAATGATAGTATAGCGGGAAGATCCGAAAAAGGTGGAGGATTAATGGACGAAATCAGGAAAGAGCTTCTGGACTATATGCTCCGCACGATCCTGATCTCTCGCACCCTATGGGCGGCAGTGATGGTTTGCTGCGTGGTCACTGTAATGAGTTTTCTGGGTGCTGCCTGGTGGCCCTTTGAACTAACTACACACTTTCGGGTCCAGTATGCCGTTGTCCTCATCTCAGCCGGAACGATCTTCCTTCTTATGAAACGATTCCGGATCGCTGCCGTGGCTGTTCTATTCGCGGTACCCAATGTCGCGTTGATCGCTCCACTGTTCGTGATCGATCATTCTTCACCGACCGCGGATCCTCCCGTGGAGGCTGTTTTCATGAATCTGTCGGTGACAAACCGCAAGTACGACAAGGCTGCAGAATTCATTCGTTCCATCGATCCGGTCTTTTTCGGAGTTGCCGAGCTGAGCGAAACTTGGTTGACCAATCTTCGCCGGCGTCTCCAAGACTACCCTCACGTTGTTTCCCGACCACGGGAGGACCAGTTCGGAATCGGGTTGTTCAGCAAGACGCCCCTTGAACGCCCTACGATCCTGGATTTGGGCACCTTGGGTTTCCCTGCCGTCAGGGTTTCCGTCACTGTGGCCGGTACACCACTGACGGTCTTCGTGGTTCATCCGCCGCCGCCCGTGGTCGGTCTGTTCCGGCAGGAGCGGATCGGGCAAATGATGAACCTGGCGGCGCTGGTGGCAAGAGAACGAAACGTCGTGGTCCTGGGGGATCTCAACATGACTCCGTGGTCGCCCATTTTCCGAGACCTGCTGACCGCCACGGGCCTCCGGGACGGCCGAAAGGGATTCGGAGTCCAGGTCACCTGGCCTGCAACCATGCCGTGGATGCTCATCCCGGTGGATCACTGCCTCGTTTCCAAGGACTTGGTCGTGAAGGAATTCACCTCAGGATCCGACATCGGGTCGGACCACTACCCCGTGGTTGTTGGGCTGGGATGGAGGTGATGGGGTGCAACGGAAGAAGGGGAAAGACAATCAATGGTTTCCGTCCGTAATCAAGGGCACGTTTTACTGCAGGTAGCCCGAACAAGGCAAACCGGGAAGTGAAAGGAGGCAAGTCATTCTGAACTTCGTTGATGGCACCGCCGGAATAATACACGGCGGACTGCTCTGGGATCGGCCCTTTTAGATAGGAATGTTTACTCAAAGGTTACCGTTATGCTAAATGAATGAGCCACTGCAACCGGAAAACGGCAGAAACAATCCTTGTTTGATCGGACCGTGAATTGTGGTTATCGGAACTCCTGGTCCGGCACGAGGAAACGTGTTATTTGTTTAGTAGAGACAGGCGGAGCTTATGAGGCTTGATGTTGTTTGGACATGCCGTCAGTCTTCTGTTGGACGAGGAAGCCGTCTATGTCTCGGCGTGATAGTGACCTGGACACTTCCTCGAATCCACAAAGAGCGGTCTGAAGCCGGCCTCCTGTAGACAAGATGGGGGGAGGCTGAGATCGGAGGCAGCATGAACACCGTTGAAGAGAGCATACCCAATAGTTTCACCAAGGCGTCTCGGAGAGATCCCGAACTCTCGTCCGACATACAATCTGATTTCGAAATTACGCCTGACGGTACTGAATACGAGGACACCGGCATCACTAAGCCGTTCAATCCTACACTGATAGATATTGCGACGAAACAGATGAGCTTGGACACGTTCATCAGACGCATGCGTGAGGGTGAGATCAATCTTGCTCCCGACTTCCAAAGGAGCGAAGTCTGGAAGGCTACAGCGAAATCCAGATTGATCGAGTCTTTGCTGATCCGCATACCGCTGCCGGCGTTTTACATGGATGCCACAGACGACGATTACTGGCTCGTAGTCGATGGACTACAGAGACTTTCTACCTTGCGGGATTTCGTGATCGGGAAGACAATGAGGCTGCAGGACCTTGAGTTTCTGACGCAGTTCCGGGGATGTAATTACGATGACTTGCCGAGAAACTATCAGCGGCGTATAGAGGAAACGCAGGTAACTGTTTATCTTATCGAGCAAGGCACACCACCCGAGGTTAAGTTCAACATCTTCAAACGGATCAATACTGGTGGACTGCCGCTTTCCTCTCAGGAAATACGCCACGCCCTTAACCAAGGCCCTGTTACGGAATATCTAAAGCGTTTGGCTCATTCGGACGGGTTTCAGCAGGCGACTTACGGGGGTGTGAGCGACAACCGCATGGCTGCTAGGGAATGCGTTCTAAGGTTTCTGGCGTTCACGATTACCCCTCCGGACGAGTACAAGGCCGCCGATTTTGACTCTTTTTTGAGCGATGCAATGGGAACTGTCAACAATATGTCAGACACTGAAAGGGACAAACTCGCTGGCCGTTTCATGAGGGCATTGAAGGCGGCCCATGAGATTTTCCGAGAGGCAGCTTTTCGCAAACCCGGTCAAGGGAGCCGGCTCTCCCCTATTAATAAGGCTTTGTTTGAAGTGTGGACGGTTGTTATGGATTACCAGAGCGATGAGACTCTAAGACGTTTGGCGGCATCGCATGAGGAGGTGACTGAAAAGGTTGTCAGCTTCATTCGAAACGACTCAGTCTTCCTCAACGCTATTTCCCAGGGCACAGGTGATGCGGGCAAGGTCAAGTATCGATTTCGCCGTTTTCAAGAGGAGGTGCAGAAGGCAGCATCATGATTGCGAGAATTCATTTAAGAAACTTCAAGTGCTTTGAATCACAATCTATAAACATGCGTAGCCTGACTCTCTTGGCCGGACTCAATGGAATGGGAAAGTCGTCGCTTCTCCAAGCATTGCTTCTCATACGGCAGTCCTATTTGGATGGCCTCTTACCAAAGACGGGACTGGAACTTAACGGATCGTTAGTCAAGATGGGGACTGCCCAAGAGGTTCTTTATGAGGACGCGCAAAGCGACGAGTTCGAGATCGGGCTTGAGTGGGACGATGCGGCTCGTGTTCAATTCATATTGCAGTACCACAGGGAAGCCGATGTGCTTAGGATGGCCGACCAGAAGCTTCCGGATAGCACTTTTGCCAAAGTCCCCTTCAACGACGATTTTCATTATCTTCAAGCCGAAAGAATCGGCCCCAGAACAACCAATGCAGTTTCCGATTACCAGGTGCGGGAACATCGGCAGATCGGGACCACCGGAGAATTCTGCCAACATTTCCTTCATGTATATGGGAGCGAAAGCGTTGGACACGACAGTCTTCTTCATGAGGAGTCTGAAGCCAAAGATTTGCGTAGCCAAGTAAGGGCGTGGCTTCAGGAGATTAGTCCTGGAACTGAATTGCGTTTGAAAATGCATTCGGAGATGGATCTAGTGAATTTACGATACTCTTTTGTTTCGGGAGAACAGAGGAGTAATTGGTACCGATCTACTTCCGTAGGATTCGGTATTACATACGTACTACCGATTCTCGTCGCAGTGCTTTCGTCAAGAACAGACAGCATTGTACTCGTGGAAAACCCCGAAGCCCATCTACACCCGAGGGGACAGGTACGTTTGGCTGAGTTGCTCGCAAGAGCTGCCGGCAGCGGAATCCAGGTCATCGTGGAGACGCACAGTGATCACGTGCTTAACGGAATACGTGTCGCAGTGCATGGGGGAATACTTGATCCCGATGCAGTCGCAATTCACTACTTTGATCGAGTGGAAGAAGAGGGACGTGTACACGCCGTTGTAGAGTCGCCGGTACTGGATAGAGATGGTCGACTCGACCGGTGGCCTGATGGATTCTTCGACGAATGGGATAAGAGTCTGGAACGTTTGCTTGGGCCCAGGGAACAATAGCCATGCTCTTGGAAATGTTTGTCAATGAACTGTCACTTTCGCCGGCTGCGGCTGATGTCACAACGGGCCGCGATCGGGTGATGCAATTCGTTCTCACGATGAGAGAGGCCACAGCACGCGGGGTGAGGCGTACGCTTAGGATTCCGGAGGACTTCGTGGCTCGTCCAATTGCCTCAAATTATTACTGGAAAGACTGGATAGGGGATAATCGAGTTGAACGTGAACTGCGCAGGTTCTTTCTTTCACTTGCCACCAAAGAACCCTTCTTGCGAGACCAACCGGAAATCGAGGCTGTTTGGAGCGAAATAGACTGTCTGTGGTATGGCCGGTTTGCATTAGGGCTGAAAGCGGCATACGTTTCCGACGGTCTGGCATTAAGCATGACTTCCAGGGAGGAATGGAGCAACTTTTTGATTGAATGCGACATACATGAGGTGGTGGGAGAGGATGTCGAGTGCCGCACAGAAGTTGTTCATCACGCTTCCTCGACCAGTCACATAGAGCCTCAATTGACTTGGATCGAACAGCGCATTCGAGTTGCAGTCAGAGATGGCAAAGAACTTTGGCGCTTGCGTGGTGACTTCTTTCCGGCTCTTGATTGGTGCTCCAGCGTGGAGGATCTAATGGCGCAGCTGCCTGCCGCGGCACTTCCCAGGATTGTTGGGGGGCTATTCAGCCTCAATTCCTTTTGTGCGACTTGGCGAAGTGGAAGGTTCACGTCGCAGGAAATCCAGTGTGTCGTGTCTCCCGAATCGGAGGCAACCCTTCAGAAATATTATGCGGAGCGCACCTTTTTGTGCCCCGACGGGACACATCGTCTGTTCAGTTGGCACGCAAAAGTCGGCTCTTGGCGTATCTATTTTGACCCGGCTGTCGGACCCGGGCGTTTGCTGGTGGGATACGTGGGAAAGCACCTCCGCACGGTGAAATTTAGCTAATACGATGAGCACGAATTCCGTATCAAAGAGACTGATCACGCCGGCATGCTTGGACGGCACTCGTCCAATTCGTTCCAACAGGGCAATCGCCGCGTAGAACATGGCGTAATACGAACGGTTGACAACACTCTGGGTGCTGCGGCCCCCATGCGGAAGAAACTTGGATAAATGTCGGAATGAGTTGCATTGCATCCCGTCACTTTCCCATGGATTCTCAGGTGACCTACTACCGCGGGCGTTTCTTGGGCATCTCCTTCCTGATGCGCTCCAATTCATAGGGTTCCAACTCAAACGGGCCGAACGCGTTCCGATATGCATAATCGCCGGCAAAGTAGGAGCCGATGGCGACGAGGACCGCGGCTTTGAAGGCGCTTAGCGTCGAGGCGCAGTCCGAGGTGCTTTCTTTTTCCGATGTCCTATCCCGCTCGCATTCACAACACCGTTTGTGCTCCCGGCAACTGTCCGTGTCGGACTTCGGAGCTTTGGTGGTGGTGTCGTCCTCCGTAGATGCTTTCTCGAACCGGAAAATCGTGTCGGTCAATCTGCCGGGGGTGGTCCAGCGTTTGCCCTGCGGCGTATGCCTCGCCTCCACCACGGTGTCGGGACTGTTCCAGGTGCGTTTCACCCTATCCGCCTGTAACCGCTTGGCATAGCGAGTGGCTCGACTCTTGGGCTCAGGTAGAGCGAAGGGATTCTTCCCGGAAAACATCTTCTCCACGGAGAACGGGAGCGATAGCGAGCAGCCAAGGGCATGGTATTCCGGATTTCGGCTGTCTTGCCCGTATTCATAGGTAACGGCAAGCAAACGCCCCGGTAACGAGACCTCCACTCCGCCCTTGGACCCCAGGATGAACTCCCCGTCGAAGAATCGGTACTTTTCCGCGTAGAGCCGCATGTCCAGATGCTCGTTCAGGATGGGGAAGATGAGGCCGCTCCGGAGATCGATGCCGCCTCCCCGGTACACGTTCAGTGCCGTGTCCCACACAAACACTGACGGGGACAGGGCGAATTCAAAACCGAACCCGGGAGAAGAAGACCACTCTCCATAGAGCCGCGATGTATCCGCGAACACATTGGCCCCAACCATCACGCGGTCATCCCACACTTTACGCCATCCCAGGCCGAGGCCAAGGTCGAATCGACGGTCCGCTCCGCTTGGGATGGGAGAGAACGAGTTCTGGTACTCTGCTCGTGACTCGAAGAAAAGCAAAGAGGAACTCCCCATTCGTGCCGGCAAGAGCAAATCCATGACGAAACGGCCGGCCGTCTTCTCTTCACCTTTGTAGTAGATCGCACCGCCCGAGAGACTCGGTTTGAATGGTACCACTATT
The DNA here is from genome assembly GCA_963675835.2 of Desulfomonilaceae bacterium. Lineage (GTDB taxonomy): Bacteria > Desulfobacterota > Desulfomonilia > Desulfomonilales > Desulfomonilaceae > JAVHLK01. The sequence goes on along the minus strand of CAXXIU010000021.1, from coordinate 404,291 downwards.
TCGTGGAGGTTGCCCGACGCGCGGGTACCTCTTCTCACAATGACGGTCGATTCCTTGCCGCTTGGGGGAAAAACGAGGGTTTCAGTTTGGAAGCGCTTATCTCCGCAAGCTCTTTGTCGATCCTCTCCAGGGGATCATCGCCGAGCCACAGAGAAGGAGATGTTGTCTCGGGAAGCATCGGCCGGGGCGTGAACGGCCGCATGTGCACGTTTTCCGGATCGAGCCGAGGCAACTGCGGAAACACAGTGGCTGAACCAGGATTGATCCGGTAAAGATCGAATTTCGTCTTTTGCAGTGAATCCATGTCGGGAAGGGCGATGCCTGTGTGACTTCTCAAGGGCCTTCCGGCCGCGGCGGCATGGAGGGAGAAGGAACTTAGGATAACGCAAACGGTGAGCATGACAAGCAGGCGTGAAGAAAACGAGCTAAACCGCGTGCCCGACCGCGATGGGAGCATAGTGCACCTCCGTTAATCTTCCCCAAATGCACTCCACACCCAACCAAACGCGACGACCCGCTGAGCGGAACCAACAAACAAAAAGTGCTCACATGAGCGTCATCATTATACTGATTAACCCTGCGGTTGCAACCAAAAAGCATGAGCCGAGGCAAGCATGTAGGCTCGCGGGGAAGATTATCCCCGCGAGCATGTCATTTTGCCCCTTGCTCGACCACGGCCGTCACCATTTCGCGAAGCTTTTTCTTGTTGATTTTCCCCACGGCAGTCAAAGGAAACGCGTCCACCACTTCCAGCCTTTCCGGAAGCTTGAACTTGGCTATCTTTCTTTCGTTGGTAAGGAAGTCGTTGAGTCCTTCCAACGTAATGGTCTTTCCCGGACGCGGCAAAACGTAGGCGCATCCCCGTTCTCCGAGACGGGGGTCGGGCATGGCCACATAAGCGCAGTTTGCCACGTCGGGATGGGCCAATAGGTGGTTTTCCACCTCTTCCGCGCTTATCTTCTCTCCCCCGCGATTAATGGTGTCCTTTATTCTGCCTTCGACAATGATGTTTCCCGAGGGATGCAGTCGCACCAGATCTCCGGTTTTATAGAACCCGTCTTCCGTGAAAGCCCGGGCATTGTGTTCGGGCGCCCTATAGTAACCCCTGATTGTATAGGGCCCTCTGCACCAGACTTCGCCGAGGCCCCCGGGGCCCACTTCCTCCCCGGTGTCGGGATCCACGACCTTGAATTCATCCGCCGGAGACTGAAGTCTCCCCTGAGTATGCATCTTCACTTCATCAGGATCGTCCAAACGTGTCCAAAAAAGAGGGCCTTCGGCCATACCCAGGACTTGCTGGACTTCGCATCCCAGCTCGGGCCTGATGCGATGAGCCGTTTCCGGGTTGAGCCTGGAACCGCCCGTCAGGATGACTTTCAAAGAACTCAAGTCGTATTGGCTGCGTTGCGGGTGATTCAACATTCCGAGAATCAGCGTCGGCACTATGTGTGGGTGGGTCACCCCATATTTCTGTATGGTTTCCATAATCGATTGAGGTCTCGGATCGTCGACGAGAACCTCGCAGCCGCCTTTCCAAAGCACCCCTTTCAGTCCCGGCGTAGCAATGGCGAAGTTGTGTTCTTGAGGGATCGGAATAAGTGATACCGTTTCCTCGTTCAGCCGGCAGATCTCCGCGTTGCGCATGAAGGTATACACATAGTCGTTGTGGGTGCGGGGAATAAGTTTGGGGACTCCCGTCGTTCCGCCGGACAGTTGCAGCACGGCCGGTAGAGACGGGTCCGGGCGTGGCAATGTGCTCGGATCGACACGTTCTTCAATGGGATCCCGTAAGAGGTCGTCGATTGAATGGTAACCGCTTTTCGTTTCGCCGTTGGAAACGAGAACCACTTCCAACTGTGGATTCTCAGCCCGTACGTGAGCGGCCATTTCTTGATAGTCAAATCCTTTCAAGTCGGCCCTGACCGCGAGGGCCCTCGCCTGGGAATGCCGGGCAAAATAGCTGATTTCCGCTTCACGATGGGCAAACAGGGCCATTATCGGTATGGCGCCGGCTTTCAAGGTTGCCAAATAGGTGATCACGACTTCAGCTTGGTTCGGCATCTGCAGTACAAGACGGTCGTACATCTTGAGCCCCAGCTCCTTCATGTGAAGGGCCAGGCGAGTAACGAGAGTGCCGAGTTCCCGGTACGAGTATCGTTGCCCGTCCGAACTGATAAGGGCCGTCCGGTCGGCATGTTTTGCGAAGCTTTCATCCATAGCCTCGCTGATGGTACGGTCAAGCCAGTATCCCGCCTCACGATATTTGTCGGCGAATTCCTTTGGCCAAGGGGTAAACCCTTCCATTTATGCAACCCTCCTTGATCCCGACGAAACCCGAGTACCTTGCTTCCGATCTTTTGCCGAACCTATAAATCAAAGTTCGGGGGAGCTGATTCAATCAAATCCTTGAATTTGAGCAAATATCATGCCACTCCGTCCAGCGGAAATTCCTCAATGATTTCCGTCTCTGTTGTGTGACGCATTGAAAGGCTTTCTCTTCATTGTCATCGCAAAGGTACCTTTGGCTCCGTTACGACCTTGTTATAACTACCGATACCTTTCAACCCTTTGTTGAAAAGCATTGAAAGGCACCTTTCAATCCAACTTAAAATGCCTTGCAAAAGGTGCACTTGGTCAATATAATACCAAGATCGCAAGAGTATTGGCAGGTTAGCATTTTCAACCGACTGATGCAACGGTATCGGTAATCTGCCACTTGACGCGTGCAGCACCTTCGCGAGGAAGGCAAGGTGGATCTGTCGGAACTGCTTTTTGACTATCACGATCAGATCGTGGACACTTGGACTCATCATATGCGCCATGATGAATCCACGAGATATGCCGAAGAGCCGGAAGACGAATTGCGCATACTGGTGGATTTGGGTGCCACGGCATTCCGTTCGGCACTTGTAGACAATCAATGGTCGGGCTTGCGCGATCTGATAAGTCTCATCGCCCACAAAAGGCTCCAAGGGGGGTTCACCCTGCCGGAGGTGCAACGGGGATTCGAATACTATCGGCAGACGGTTATGGCGCTGATAGTAGCGAAGATGGAACCCGCTTCTCTCGGGCAGGAACTCCTCGATTTGCAGAACTTCATGGTCTACGCGGTGACGCATTTCAGCTCCTATTACCAGAAACTGCACGAGCAGTTCCTAGCAAATCAGGCCAGGTATCTGGAAAAGGAGGTGGCCGACCGGACCCGAAAACTGGCCGAGTCGGAACGCAAATACAAGAGCCTAGTGGAAGGTATCAACGACGGATTCTTTGTCGTGGTGCGGGGGCTCATCGTGTTCGCCAACAACACGTTCGCAAGCATGCACGGGTTAGCTCCCGACGAGATCATAGGACGGCACTACCTGGAGCTTGTTGCGCCGGAGTCCAAGGCGGATGTTCGGGTGGCGTATGAAGCCGGCAAAGGAGATTCCCACAACCCGGCGCGGCTCGAATATCTCAGACTACACCAAGACGGACGTCGCCTCTGGACTGAAATCATGGCCAAGATTTCCTCTTACGACGAAGAAACGGCGAACATAGGCGTTTGCCGAGATATAAGTCAACGAGTCGAGTTGGAACGAAAAGCCAGAGAAGCGGACAAGCTGAACGCACTTGCTCAGCTGGCGGCTTCGCTGGCTCACGAGATAAACAATCCCCTCACCGCGGTAAAGATGAACATCCAATTGCTCTCGAAGCAAATGCCGGCGCGGACGGACTTTGAGGAAATCATCGCGACGACATTGATAGAGGTGGAACAGATAAAGAAATGTGTCATCGATATGATGGACCTTACGGTCCCGTTTCGTCTGAAACGCAAATGGGCTAAGACACGCGATCTTGTCAAGGGCTGTCTGCGGATCCTGGAATCGAGAATGAATTACCAGGGGGTCACGGCCACCATCAGATTGAGTCCGAAAGCGAGGGAGATCTATTTGGATCCTGACAGAATGGAGCAGGCGCTCGTAAACCTACTCCTTAACTCATTGCACGCGCTCCCCAGAGGAGGCCGGATTTTTATCGGTGCGAAAGAATCGTATGACGATGGGGGCCGCTGGAGCGAAATGCGTGTCGCGGACAACGGTCCGGGTATTCCCAAGGAACAATTGCCCTACGTATTCGACCCCTTTTACAGTAAGAAAGCCGGCGGCGTCGGCTTAGGCCTGGCAAACGTAAGAAAGATAGTTGAAGCGCATGGGGGAACGGTGGTCGTAACGCAACGTCGACCCAGGGGAATATGCTTTTCCCTTAAGTTGCCCCGGGAGTGAGAGAGTTCCATGACTTCACGGGCCATAGTCATTGATGATCAACCCGCCATTCTGAAATCCATGGAGATGGTCTTCAGGCTGCGGGGATGGGAGGTGTACACCGCCGGTACCGGAGCGGAAGGGTTGCGGCTTGTCGAAACACTACGCCCGTCAGTGGTCGTGCTCGACATCAAGCTTCCGGATACGAGCGGGCTTCGCGTACTGGAGCAATTGAAGGCCCGATTTCCGGAAACGCACGTCATCATGATCACCGCTTACCAGAGTATGGACACTACAATTGAAGCAATTAAGCTTGGAGCCTTTGACTACATCCATAAACCTATTGACGTTGACGAAATGGAAGCGGTTATCCAACAGCTCGAACAAATCAACGATGCAAGTCACCCTGATGACGTTGATGACACTCATCACACCGTGGATGTGGAAGGCAACCAGCCCCGGATCATAGCGAGAAGCCGATGCATGAAAGACGTATTCAAGAGCATTGCCCTCGTCTCCGAGTCTCGAGTCACCGTGCTCATACAGGGAGAAAGCGGGACAGGCAAGGAGCTGATCGCCGGATGCATTCATCACAACAGCCAATGGAGCAATGAGCCGTTCACGGTGATGGATTGTTCGACATTGGTGGAACCACTGGTAGAGAGTGAACTATTCGGGTATGAGAAAGGCGCATTCACCGGAGCCGAAGCGGCACGAAAGGGCAGGCTCGAACTTGCCGGCGAGGGTACCGTCTTCCTGGACGAGATAGGAGAGATTCCCATCCTCTTGCAGAGTAAGCTCCTTCGCTTCCTTCAAGCCAGAGAGTTTGTACGCATTGGGGGAAATCGCCCCATTCCATCAAATGCTCGCATCATCGCGGCCACCAATCGTGATCTTACCGAACTCGTCGGGGAGAAGAAATTCCGACAGGATCTTTACTATAGGCTGAAAGTCGTGACGATTGATGTTCCGCCGTTGCGCCGAAGAAAGTCGGACATTCCTCTGCTGACGAGTTTCTTCCTGAAAAAAATCGCCGGTGATTGCGGCTCGCCGGAGAAGCGTCCGGCAGCGGGGGCCCTTGAGCTCATGCACGATTACGACTGGCCCGGAAATGTCCGTGAGCTCGAGAACTTCCTGACCCGTGCCGCAGTCATGACCAAGTCTTTGATTTTGACCAAGGAGTACTTGCAGGCCTGCCTTGAAGATTCGCCGACCCTCCCCTCGACCGACGGCGACTCCCGTCTCGGGGACACGGATGAACGTGAGCATATTATAAGCGTTTTGAATGAATGTGACTGGCATCTGGGAAACGCATCCAAACAATTAGGAGTTTCACGGCCGACTCTCCGGTCAAGAATGAAGAAGTACGGCCTTTCCAAGACTGCCGAAGGAAACAATCGTGCACCCTGGAGACGGAAAGTCGTGAACGAAAAGACGGCCACGTGAGACGGGAACGGGTTGTAGCGGTTCACGGACTCCGCTCCGGTTTATGTATTTTCCCGGATCCATGGGAACTCCCGCAAAGACCGCCTCGGGATCATGGAACCCCTGTCCGCAACGCGGTGACCTCGCCTCCCCGTAATCCTCATGCACTCCACAGCCCGTTGAACGCGACGCCCCCCCTGTGCCGGTGCCCCGATTTGCACACCCATGTCGAAAATGATATACGGGACTCTCTCGGAGAGGGAGATATGTAGTGTTCACGATCCGCCGTAGGGTAGCGGACGGGTTGATTTCAGGTGTTTGTGAACCGCTCTGGTACAAGGATGGAGTCTTGATCCACCACCAAACGGAGCGATGAGCAGGCGGCCCCCAAAGGGCCATGGGTGCTAAGATAGGTGGTTTGGTCACCCCTGCGGCTCTCGAGCCGGCACTGAAGTACCGGCCTACTCCCAGCCGCCCCTATCGGGGCTCGGGTGCATATACGTCCCGGAGAGACAGAGTATCGGCAGACCGGTCTTTCAAGGCCGGTTGGCGTCATTTGTCTTTTTGTGTTGACGCTCATACCCCAAATGGCGTAGCCGCTACGTAGCACTCGGGTTGAACCAAAGGACTCGGACGCGTTGACGGCGCCGGAGAACCTTGCCAAGGAGGCGAACAGTAGGCGATGAAAAAATTCCCGGCGTTGATCGTTTTGGTCGCAATAGTTGGCTTGGCATGCTCTTCAGCGATAGCGTGGGAGTTTAGACTCACTGGTGAATACGAGAATCGTATCCGCTGGTTCAGCCGACTCGGCGAGAACGATCTGTTCGGTACCGTAAAGGCTCATGAGGCTTCTTCAGGTGCAAGATTGGTCGGCTTTGCCGGCCCGAACATCTACAACACCGGCGCACTTCCTACGGTTCCTATGCCCACCGGCAACTTCACGCTCAACCTGGGTAATGCCACTGGAAGGCAGATGCTCATCACCCGGGGAGGGTTTTCTTCGGGCGGTTCCGACGCGCTCTATAACGATTCACGGCTGACCCTGAGACCCATCATCCGAGTAAATCAAGCGGTCGCAGTGAAGAGCGTCCTCAATATCGGCGGCTTCAGGAACAAGTACAATCAAAATGCAGCCCAAGGCTCAGAAGCGCTCTTGATACCGCCTCTCGAACGGTACTACGTATCGCAAACCAGCATGAACGCCACGGACACCGCAGCGCTCATCAGTGTGGAGCAGTTCTGGGCGACCGTGAAATTCCCGTGGGGAGTCTTCTCAATGGGAGCCCGAAGTCTCCCCTTCGGCACCGGAGCAACCCTGGGGACTAACACTCGATCCGACATGTTCCTGCTGATGGTGCCGTACGGGCCGTTCAAGTTCAGTTTCGGGGTTTGGCCTGCTCGATCGAGGCTTGCCGAGGCATGGGCCACCGTGCCTGACGGCACGCAGAAGAACAATTTGTTCCAAGGATATTTCTTTACTTATGACGACCGCCTCTTCAATGTCGGAGCCGCAACGATCCTGCGGCGATATCACGGTGACGCGATTAATCCTTACGCGAGTCTTCAGGATGAAAACACCCTGATTGGTCTGGTCTATGCAAAGTACTTTGACGGTAGATTCTTTGCGAATGCGGAATATTCGTGGTTGACGCTGGATCGGTACCGGTCGAAGGCACCGCTGATAGGCGAGGACGTGCTCGGTACCCAGTCTCAAACCCTGTATATCGAAGGCTATCATTTCTTCGGGGAGGTTGGCGCGATCGTGGGCCCGGCCAAACTCTCCCTCATGTACGCTGTTGCCTCCGGGCCCGTGCTCAATACTCGCAACCGATTGCGGAATGTGTACGCGGGCGGGTACTTCCAAGGACCCAATACCCCTGCACCGTTCAATCCCGGGCCGAACCCCAAGGTTTATACCCCGTGGGTGATCAATTATCAGGCACTCGAGCCGTACGAGCTCCTCATGTTTAGAACCTACGCGGGAGGAAACAACGGTGGTTGGAATGCTCTGGATTTCGGTCTTACCGCGGACGACCACGGCATGATGGCCGACGCATACTGTTTTGCAGGCCGACTGGATTGCGCGCTCGCATCGAATCTCAACCTGTGGGGCAGTTACCTGTGGGCACATCGCCTCGAAAGGTTTGGAACCTACATGGGCCTATACCAGAGCAGCGGTTCTCTCGCGGCCGGCAGCATCCCCAATCTGAGTAGTTTCTATCTTGCGGCCGGCCGGCCGTTCGGCGAGGGCGCGGACTACGTATCCAACGGATTCATAGGTTGGGAGGCAGACCTCGGTATGGACTGGAAGCTGTTGGAGGGCTTCACCTTTAAGGGCCGATATGCGTATTGGGAACCCGGAGACTGGTTTGCAGAAACGTATCAGTCGGTTGTCGTCGAACCCGGAGGATCGGTGACCACTACCGGCGTGCTCGAAAGCCGCGACGCGATACACGCACTGGAGGCATCGTTTTTCATCGATTTCTGAAACCGTGAGCGGCCGGCGCTGTTCTCCTTTGAGAGAGAACGCGATCCGGTACTATGCAAATAGGAAGGTTTGTCATGTCATTATACGAGTTCGAGGGTCGAATCCCCTCAATACATCCCCAAGCGTTTGTGCATCCCGACGCGGTACTGATCGGCAGTGTAGAAGTTCAGGAAAACTGTTACGTAGGCGCCGGAGCGGTGCTCAGAGGCGATATCGGTTCGATCCGTATTGGAAAGGGGTCCAATGTGCAAGAGAACTGCGTCATCCACGCGGACGTGGATGAGTTTGCCGTGGTTCACGGAAATGTGCACATTGGTCATGGTGCAATACTGCATGGTTGTGAAATCTGTTCAAAGGTTCTTGTAGGCATGGGATCCGTCATAGCCGACGGCGTGAAGGTCAATTCCAACTGCCTGATCGGTGCACGGAGCCTTCTTCCGGCCGGACTCGAGATCCCGGAGAACAGCCTGGTCCTGGGGTCGCCCGCTCGGGTGGTCAAGCCGATAACCGAGGCGCAAATCGCACGGATCGAGCACGGACTGACAATCTATCAAGACCTTACGAGACGACACCTGAAGTCTTTCAGGAAGATTGAGGATAGTGATTCGTAAGGGTTCACCGCGAAAAAATAGGAGCGACCCTTGAACGACTATCTCAGCCCACAGTGGGCCCATTCCGCGCTTCTCACTATTGATGTGCAGCGTGATTTCACGCTGCCGGGTGCCGTGTTGCCGGTTCCGGGAACCATGGAGGTCCTGCCTGCGATGCAGCGTCTGGCGGAGGCATATCGAAAAGCCGAATTACCCATCTTCCACATTGTGCGCCTGTACTTACTCGACGGTTCCAACGCGGACCTTTGCCGCAGAGGCCTTATCGAGGCCGGGGCTACAATGGCCGTCCCGGGCTCCGACGGTTCCCAACTGGTAGATGAACTGCCGGCGGCCCCTGGAATCCGTCTCGATCCGGACTTGCTTCTCTCCGGAGGGAAACAACGGATCGGGGCCAAGGAGTGGGTGCTGTACAAACCTCGGTTCGGGGCTTTCTTCCAAACCCGCCTCAATGAGTATCTCAGGGAAATGGGAGTGACCACGGTAGTTCTGGCCGGCTGTAACTTCCCCAATTGTCCCCGAACCACCATGTACGAGGCAAGTGAGCGAGATTTCAGGATCGTTGCCGTTATCGATGCTATCTCGGGGATCTACGACCGAGGGAAGGAGGAACTTCACGACATCGGCGTGCAATTGATCGAAACCGATGAATGTGTGGCGGCGGTCAAGGCTTAGTGGACGGTTTCATGAATACGTTCCGCAAGCCGGCCGTGTAGCGCAAGCATGGATTCCACGATCCGGATTCGTTATGCCCGAAAGCCTCACTCTCATCCTCCCCGTCGGCGGGGGGAAGTCCTCCCTTCCTCAGTCGGACGGGCATCTGAAACTGTCTCAAAATCCCGGAAACCGGCAAAAGCGTGCCACGATTCTCCCAGGTCCTCGGTTATTGAGACACTTTCATCTTGCCCGTCATCGACAGGCGAGACGCCTGGCCTTAGATCCGTGGGTAAATGATCGACAGGGTGATTCTGTTCTTGCCTGTTTAGGCAAAGACGCTACGTGCTTAGTGAATTTTCTGGACATCCGCCTCCGGGTGGGGTATATACGGAGCCTTCGGACACTTCATTCCGAGGGTAACAGTATTGAACCTATCCAAAGTCCTCGTCCGGCGCGTCGGCCCGCTTGAAGAGCAACGTTTTCAGCAACTGATGCAAGAGCATCATTACCTCGGCGCACTTCCCAAGATCAGCGAAACCCTATGGTACATCGCCTCCTTTGATGACCAATGGGTTGCGCTTATGAGCTTCTCGGCAGCAGCCTTGAAGTGCTCTGCACGGGATCAATGGATCGGGTGGAGCTTTCGCCACCAGTTTGATCGTCTCAAATTGGTGACAAACAACAGCCGTTTTCTGATCCTGCCCAACTGCCATTTTCCCAATTTAGCCTCCCGCATTCTCGCAGCGTGTCATAAGAGATTAACGGCCGATTGGCGGTCGATTTTCGGTCATCCAATTGTGCTGCTTGAGACCTTCGTGGACCCGCAACGGTTCCAGGGAACCATCTACAAAGCGGCGAACTGGATATATGTGGGCGACACCAAAGGCTTCCGGCGGACCCGTCAAGGCTACAGCGCCACGGCAGACTCACCAAAAATGGTTTTTGTCAAACCGTTAACCTCCGATGCCCAAGCATTGTTATCCGGTCCTATCCTCGACCCGGCTTATCGTACAAGAGGTCCAAGAATCATGCTCAGTGCACTACATATGCAATCTTTGCCCGACTTTTTTGCCGATATTCCCGATCCGCGGCGTGCACAAGGACGACGCCATCGATTGTCCACTGTGTTGGCAATTGCCGCCGGCGCTACCCTGTGTGGGATGCGCGGCTATCAGGCCATCTCGGATTGGGCCGACGACCTTGGACAAAAAGCCCGAAAACGTTTCCGTTGCCGATACGAAAACAGACGCTACGTCGTACCGAGCCTGTCGATCATCCGTGATGTACTGATCCGCGTGGACCCAGTGCATCTTGACCATGCGCTACAGCGTTGGAGCCAAGCCTATGGCCGCCAGGATGAAAGTCTGGCCATTGATGGAAAAACCATGTGCAACGCCGTCGACGATCAAGGCTACCAAACGCATATCATGAGCGCCATCGGTCATCAGAGCAAAACCTGCTACACCCAAAAAAAGTAGGCGATTTGCCCGTAGAGGATGACAAAGTCAAACGCACCAACGAAATCAAAACCGCCATCCCGCTCCTTGACGCCATTGATATTGAGGGCAAGGATATTACCGCCGATGCCCTTTTGACCCAGCGTAAGATCGCCGAGTATCTGGTCCGGGAGCGGAAAGCTCATTACCACTTCACCGTAAAAAACAACCAGCCCGGCCTTTTTGAAGATATCGCATTCTATTTCAGGATCGGCAGGACCCCGATTTTATCCATTGCGAGCCACCTGATCACGGCCGGATCGAAACCCGCAAAATTTGGATCACTACCGAACTCAACGACTATCTGAACTTCCCTCACGTTGGACAAGCCTTTCTCATACAACGCGAGTCCACAAATAAGAAAACCGGTAAGTATTCCAGTGAAATCGCCTATGGCGTTACCAGCCGACCTCCTGAACAGGCTGATCCTCAACGCGTACTTGCCACCAACCGCGGCCACTGGGCTATCGAAAACAGTTGCCATTACATCATTGACTGGAACTACGACGAAGACCGCAGCCGAATAAGAACCGGCCATGGACCGGAAAACATCACACGACTGCGCCGTCTTGCCGTTAGCATCATCAAGCTCAAACGCGCACGCAGCGTAGCCCAAAGAATGCGGCAGCTTTGTCGGAACACTCGCTTGGTCTTTGACTACCTCAGAATGACCGAAAACTCGTCTGCAGCCGCTCCGTGACCTAGAACAAATTCACCGTGAAATGATCGAGAGTTCAAATTGACCTGAAGTCGAACCGCGTGATATGGGTCGATGCTTGAAGATCTCGAGAGCCGACAGGGGTTGAACAAGAGCAGTTACGGAAAGACAAGACGAGGATGCGGCGATGAGCCTCTACACATTGGAAGTGTTTCTCTTGGAAGGTCCGGTCACCTCCCGGTTTGTTGAGAAGAACCCGGTGGTTTGCAGGACCATAGAGATTCGGGGCGACCAAACCCTGCATGATTTGCATCGGGCCGTTTTCAGTGCATTCGACCGGGAAGATGAGCACATGTATGAATTTCAAATCGGAGGGGAAGGCCCTGATGACCCGCGGGCGAAACGATTTGGATTGCCGGTCGAGGTTGGCGAAAAGTCGAAGTTTGACGGAATGGGCGGTGATGCCTCCAAGACCACCCTGGATGCTCTGAAATTGAAAAAGGATCAGCCGTTTGGCTATTGGTTCGACTTCGGCGATGATTGGCGGCACCAAATCAACGTGGTATCAGTGAAGAAGAAGACGCCGAAGAGCGAGTACCCGAAAGTCGTCAAAAGAATCGGCGAAAGCCCTCCACAGTACGCGGAGGAGGGTGACGAGCCCAACGCGGACCCGATGATTTGGACTCTGAGGGTGCATTTGGTGTTCGGCCCGCACGCAACAAGAAAGTGTGTACGGGCCCTGGAAATGGAGTCTTCCGCAACCCTGGGTGAGCTTCATACGGCCATCCAGGATGCAGTGGGTTTTGACAACGATCATTTGTATGAATTCTTCGTTGCAAAGAGCGATACCAGCCGGGACAGGCTGCGGTTCGATGATGAAAACGGACGGATTCATACGACAAGCCTGGAAGATCTCTATCCATTAGAAAAAGGCAAGAAGCTCTATTACTTGTTCGATTATGGCGACAACTGGCTCTTCAGGATTGCCATGAGCCGCAAGAAACCCCATCCCCCTGAGAAGGGTTTGAAGTATCCCAGACTTGTTGAGGAAATTGGAAGTGACCCGGAGCAGTACCCGGACTGGGAAGAGTGAAGAAGTGGAACACCGACAAATAAGTGAGGTCTGAGACCACGCTTTTCGGGGGTATTGTAGTGTTCTTGACGGCGTGCGCTTGCAGGGCTCCATCGCGTGCCGGCCTCGTCAGGCGACCGCGGTGATCTATCGGTCATAACGGAATATGAAAATTCCTCGAGCGGTCCGGGCCAAAGTTCCCCCCTTAGGAAAAGGGGGGCAGCGGGGATTTTGAGGTAAAGGCCGTGCTGCGTGCCATGGTCAGTTTGCTCCTCGAGGGCGATGATCGATGGACGAGCAAGGTAACGACGGCACAGCGAACACTGACCGTACGTCACAAACAAATGTATGTTATGTCATCGAATTACTACAAATCACTCTTCGTCAGTTGTCGAAAAACATCGGGCAGAGGTCCGGTATCGCTGTTTCGGGTGGTTCACTTTGTCGGGATACAAGAGTTCCAGACTCCCATCCGATACCAGTTTTGCCAGATAGTGGTTTTGAAGGGTGGCTGGTTTTCGCGCGAGGATTTGCGACAGTTCTCTTAACGAGAGGTAGTGTTCCCGGCAGATTGACAGAATGATCTGAACAACTTGCGCTCTCGGCGCCTTTCTTGTGGTACGAATCTCGCCGGCCAAAGATTCGAGCTTCTCCAAATGTTGGGAGTCCGGGATCAAATGTTGGGAGTCCGGAGCCAAATGTTGGGACCTTTGCACCACCTGTTGAAAACTCTCGGACTCTTTGCCGGTATCATGCACACGATTGATCCGACCCACGGCCTGCCATACGAACGGATCCTCACCTTCCTGAGGCTCCTCACCCGGCAGGTAGTAATAGGTTCCCCGTCCTGCACCGCCTGATTCAAGGAACCCCTCACGGACAAGACTTGAAAGGGTCTTGCTCAGGTCATGGGGATGGGAGTCTGTTATGCTCTTGAGTCTTGAATGAGTGACCTGCCCCTCTGTTGCCGCGGTAGCCAGTGTCAATCGTTCGACATCCGGAAGAGACCGAAATCTGTCACCGAATTGGTGATCAAGTTCTACGAGTACATCATCGGGGAGAAGACTCGCCATTCTCAGTTCCAGCAGCGTCTGATCTCGGTCGAATTTCTCGTAAAGCAGAGGCTTCCGCCAACTCTGTCTTTCCCAGTTCCTGTAGATCTTCGGAAGTCCCGAACCCGCTTGCTCGCCAAGACCAACGAGTTGGAACATCTTCTGCAGGTTCCTGTTGCGGCAATCGCTTTCTCCACCCTGCAAAGCGATGTCAATTGGAACCCTCATCGTGCCGGGGTTTCTGAATCCGAACATATCAGGGCGCTTCACGATTAGGATTGACAAACGCCCCGAGTAATCCGCATGGATTAAGGTGTTCACCAAGGCTTCTCTAAGCGCCTCGTGAACTGGAGTGTCATCCATTCTCTGGTCGCCCTCCAGTTTGAAAGGCACTTTCAGGTCAGTATAGAGCTTTCGAATGGTAAGCCGATAGAAGTCATATAGATTTCCCGACCACATGCCGTCAGTTGTCAGGCGGTCTATCCACCTTGGTTCAGCTTTGGGTTCCGGGCGTTCCTGGTAATCGACAACATAATTCGGCAGTTCGTCCAATATGGGTCGCAGTTTTCCAAACATGAGGAGTCCGGCTATAGTGAGCCCTTCATCTTTGGTATCCCGGTTGAGACCCCATCCCCCGATCATTCGCAAGAATTCAAGCTCATCGAACTCGTTCCACGGATGATCCGGCCTGGTCACCTTAAATACATTGCGGTAGGCGGTAATAGTCTCTTTCTGAAGATCATTCAATCCGTAATTGGGAAGGACACGTGCATCTCTGGCATCTTCTACCTGCTCGGCAAGCATACGCTTAACCGTCTCTGCTTCACACTTGTAGTCACCTTCATTGCGACGCTGATAGGTACCGAGAAATGGATTCTTGCCTATGAACACGGGGCGTCGCCGGCGTGCGGCACGATGTATGGATATCTTGAGAACCTGCTTGCCCTCGACTTCAATTACCTCGATGTCTTCATCTCGGAGCAGGTTGGTACTGACTCTCTGCTGATTGTGCAGTCCATTCCACAGATCTTGGATGACCTTGCGACAATCGCTTAACCCAATCACGGAGAATACGCCCTTTGGCTTTTCTTCCACGCCGAAGAGCACAATCCCACCGTTGGTGTTGGCCAGAGCACTGTAGGTCTGAAAGAAGCTCGTCGGCAACTCGCCTCGCCCGTGACTTCCAACGGCCTTCTTCGCTTCGAGCTCGACGTCCTCGGCAAGATCCCTTATGTCTTCAAGATTTATCCTTGCCAATTTCGGTTCTCCTTGAAGCGTGAATTGTAAGAGTCCGAAACCTGGGATTGCAGTGCTAGAAGAGTTGAAGTTGTTCCCTTCGGGGAGGCCAGAAAACTCCTAGAACCATCCACGTATTGAAAGGAAGCCTGGTTCCCATGAAAAAGAGTGTGTCTTTCCGTGGGCCACATATCTCGTAAAGAAATTTCTTTCTAACACTCTCGGCGGCCTTCTTCTCATCGTTTGAACGAATTACCTCTCTCAACCACAACGCTCCCATTTCCCAATCCAGAAGACGAGCTCGGTGCCATTTGAGGTCATCATCACATTTGTACTTGTACGTGAAATTGTAGGGAATCTTCCTAAGATACTTTCTTTGCTCTCCAAACAGATGGAGCTGCTTTAGTTGTTCCAGATATTTGGGATCCCAGTCTTCATCCGTTTCCTCTATTTCCAGGTCTTGAACCTCAGACGGCCTTACTACCCCAAGAGATACTCCATCAGACACGTACAATTGCTCCAATTCGGTCACCGTGTGAACCGGGAGCTTGTCCACAATCTGTCTTCTCGATCCCCATTCGCGATCACACGACAGTCTATCACCCAGGATACTTATGGAAGTCACATCCGGCCTACGACTCTCTCTGCGTCTGTCGTTTCCAGCGCCGCTCGGAGAAAGGTTGACTTCGATCCACTGGTATTTTTCGAACCGCTGCTCCGGAGGTAATGAACGATAGTCTATTGGATAAAGTCTCACCCATTCACTTTGTTCAGTCACTCCTGCGGTGCAAACGACCTCTTGATATTTCGTAGACGGATGGGGATAGGTCTTTACAAGGACAATTACTTTCGTTGGCTCGTAAAGGAAACCCATCATCCTACAAATGGAATACCGGATAGTGAGTTCTGAGACCAGGGCAAGCTCGATCTGTGGCAGAGTCCGGGTCGGATTCCATGCACATCAAGGCGGTCCTTTCCGACATCTTCCCTGCCAACGCGAGATGCTCCGTCCGGGTTTGTGAGACTCGTTTTCGATACGCCAAACAGTATCGCGATCCGAAGATCGGCCCTCATGTGACGGGATACCGGTTCAGGGAAGCCTTGGTATTCGATTCTCACGTTTCCGCAGATGGCCACGTCATTCCCCGGTGAAAGCCAAAGGTCCGGGAATACGGCGTGTCTCTCACATCGGCCAGGGTCTTGATTCCCGACTCCAGCAGCCTGTTCAGGAAAGCATCAATGGAAGTGCCTCCATCGTGTACACGAGCTCGGGCAACGGGCCTTTCCTGCAGCGAGATTTTGACCGAATCGCAATTGATGGTAAACCATGCATATCGTGAGTAAACGAGATGCGGCCCAGGGTACTGTCCCTGTAACGGAGCATTATTCTTGCCACATCCTGAATTTGGTCGGGGGGCGTCAGTGGCACCTCACCGGACCGCAAGCTCCAGGTCTCAGGCTCTTGAATCAAACCGTTCTTCACGAGGTTGCGTATCTCTTGACGGAGTTACGGGCCGTACTTGTACGGCAAGAAGTCGTAAAAGGCAGTTCCTCCACGTGATGAGGTTTCCCTGGTCAAGAGAAACGCCCACTTCATAAGTTGGATTCGTGATGCCGTCCCCCCGGCTTTCCGCAGCATGCCGAGTAGTATCCGCTGCCGATTCAACACGGTACCGACCTCCCACCGAGCTAAGCAATTCTCCCACTGGGACAGGGTTCAGTCAAGGCTTCTGCATTTCGGGTAACGATGAAAAGCGAAGAAGATGAGGAAGGAGATTCGTCGGCCTTGACACACGCAAAGACGGCATGATACCCAGTGTGACGAGTGGTGCCGGGTTGATCTGAAGGGCATTGCGGGAATAGCCGCTGCTTCGGTCCAGGTGTTGGATCAGGGGCGGAAAGCAAGGCGGCATTGATGATTGGATGCATCTGCTCGATGTTCCCGCGAGCCGCCGGCGCAATTGAGGTAGTGTCGTTCGGAAGGACCAGGCCAACGGAGGTTCTCAGTGTCAGCCAAACTCGAAACTTTGGAAACGGAAGCGATGAAGCTAACCCTCGAAGAGCGAGCATACCTCGCCGATCGACTGCTTGCAAGCCTTTCCGCAGATGCAGACATTGAGGAGGCCTGGGCGGCCGAGGTCGAGCGGCGCATTGCCGACATCGAGAGCGGTAGAGTTCATGTCATCCCCGCGGCTGAGGCCATAGCTCGCGCTCGTGATGAATTGAAGTGATCGCATCTGTCGGTCCTGAAGCAGCGCGTGAGCTCATTGAAGCTGCAGCTTTCTACGCTCAGGCAGGTGAGCACGAATTGGGCCTCGCATTCATCGAGGAGTTTGAGCGTGCAGTAGATCTCCTAAGCGCACATCCGCGCATTGGCACGATCTGGCGAGGGACAACTCGTCGACTTCCACTTCGCCGCTTCCCATACAACATCATCTATCAGCTCACGCATCAGGAGATTCGTATCATTGCACTCGCACACCAGCGCCGGAAACCAGGCTATTGGCGCGGTCGTTAGTATAAGATGTGAAGATAATTCAGGTGCAAGGCGGCTCTTCAATCAGACCGATCTTTACGAGATTCCGAATCTCTTTACGCAGAAGAAACGAGTGCGGCCCGTATGTGTACGGCAAGAAGTCATAGAAGGCCCTTCCTCCACGTGACGAAGTTTCCCGTGTCAACAGGATCGTCCACATCATAAGTTGGATTCGTGATGCCGTCCCCTCGGCTTCTTGCAGCATAGAGAGAATGATTCTCTGGCGGTTCAGCACGGTACCGACCTCCGCCTGAGATAGGCAATTCTACTGTCTTATGATAGGATGCCGAAAATGTCTTCCTTTGTATCAGAATCTTTCTAGGGGTATGGGCTGATGGATCCGAAACTTCTGAAACGGTTTGCAGCGCAAGATCTCCATGCCGGAAGGTCGGCGGTAGAGGAAGCTCGGCGAAAGATCCATTCCATCTCTAAAGCGGCCGAAAAAGAGCACGGGAGTTTGGAATCATCTCCTAAGATTCAAGATCTCATGGAACTAACGAAAAACCCCTTTCAAATGCGACTCGACTATAAGGATTGGGATGCCGGCCCAATTGGAACCGCAGGCCTTCGGTGGGGAACCGCCCTTTGTGCCGGCCAAGCGAATGGAGGGAAGTAGACCGGGACTGACGGTAGTGCGGCGACTGGAACGCGAAATTGCGTCCATGGTGGATGTGGTTCAAGACATGGTGAAACTGATGTGTCTTACCATAGCGGTCATTGTGGAAGACGAGTCCGTAAGGGAGCAGTATGCGGACGAGCTTTCCACGCAGTTATCAGGGGTAATCGACTGCCGTCTCTCTCAAGGAACGGATCTCAGAAGGCTTGAGGTTCTTCATGTAGTGTCCCTGGATGACGTCAAGGGGCTCGAGTTTGATGCCGTGGCCATTAGCGACGTCAACAAGATCCTTCACAGTCCCAAAACCGAATCTGCGGCAAGAACAGCCAAGAATCGATTATACGTCGCCATTACAAGAGCACGGAAGATGCTGCAGATATTTTGCCATCGCACCATACCGCCCATCTTGTGGCAATTGAGAAGGGATCTGAACATCAAGAACACGTACCTTTGCCGGTCATGCAACTCCCGGAACCGAATCAGCGAATCTTTGGGCAACCACACCGACGGCCTCATTTGTCCCAAGTGCAACGAATACCAGGCCCCCACATTCGTAACGAAAGACTCCGGCCAATTCGGGACTCAATCAACTTGACTGAAGAAATCCTTGTGATGACTCGGGGGAAAGTGGTTTTCTTGCGCGTTCTTCTCACGCCCGAATGACACACATCCGTCGAGCGAACGCAACGTTGCGTGGCGTTAAGGAGATACCCGGCACCAGGATGCATGACACACGAGCCATAGACCTATGGCCGTGCGAGACGGCCCAAGTGTGGCCTACAAGACGGATTATGTCCCCGACAATCATCGTCCGATGAATGAGTCAAAAGCCGACTTGACCCCTATTCGGGCGAACCGGCAGACCGCTCGGTACCGAGGATCTCATAACCCGCCGTATGAAAATGGCCGGCCGGAGGCTCAGTGGAGAGAAACCGGGGCCAAAGAAGAAGCACAAGAACAAGGGCAGTTAGGTATGGTGTACCCGGAACTCTTGGACAGATCCTCGAGGGTCTCGCTCTCCAAGGTAGTGAAAGGAACGGTGTTTCTCAGAAATTCGACAACCGCTGCGGGATCGACACTGGAGGGATCGGAAGGCGTTGGCATACTACTCACTCCGCTTTGGTGTTTGGTTCCGGTACTGTCTGAATCTCAAGACGGCCTTATCTTCATGAGGATGATTGGAGCGTGCCCGGTCTCGGGCATGTCGCCGTTGACCTCGAGAGCACGCGGTAGAGTTCGTCGCCACACCCGGGCGAGGTAACATCGTATAAACGTTTGCAGTAAACCCTGACCATTCCGTGTGCAAGCGTACCTCACCGACAGCCCCTCGGTCAACCAAAATGTCCGCCGGGTCCGACGGCCCCGCAGTATGCTGACCCTCAACAAGAAACGCCTGCCGAGGAGGCCGATCTGTTCCGTCTGCACGGGCGAACCGGCAGACCGCTCGGTACCGAGGATCTCATAACCCGCCGTATGAAAATGGCCGGCCGGAGGCTCAGTGGACAGAAACCGGGGCCAAAGAAGAAGCACAAGGGCAATTGGGTATGGTGTACCCGGAACTCCGTACCCGGAACTCCGGAACTCCCAAGTGTTTACAAACAGAGAACTCGAGACAACTGGAAGGGATTGCAGACTACCCCAACTCACTTCGCACCGTGGGCCTTCAGAATTTGAATGATCTCGGCACTCAGGGAAGCACTGCTCAGAGCCGTTCGGCCATCCTAGTCCTTGGCGTTGAAGTCTGCACCCCTCTCGATCAATAATTTCAAGGTTTTAAGGTTCCCCCCCTTGGTAGCG
Source organism: Desulfomonilaceae bacterium (assembly GCA_963675835.2). Classification (GTDB taxonomy): domain Bacteria; phylum Desulfobacterota; class Desulfomonilia; order Desulfomonilales; family Desulfomonilaceae; genus JAVHLK01. The sequence continues at coordinate 384,409 of CAXXIU010000021.1, read as the reverse complement.
TAAATGAGGGCTGTTCTACCATTGTTGTCCTTTGCGTGAACGTCGGCTCCCTTGTCGACGAGGAACCACACGATTTCGAAATGTCGTGCCAAGGCAGCTTTCATGAGGGCCGTTCTACTATCCTTGTCCTTTGCATTTACATCGGCTCCCTTGGCGACGAGGAACTTCACAACTTTGAGATCTCCGGACTGGGCTGCGCCCATGAGGGCTGTTTCGCCGTCTTCATCCTTGGCATTGATATCGGCTCCCATTTCGATGAGAAACTGCACGACTTTGACGTAATTCTTCCGGGCGCCTGCCTTTTCCCTATAGGATAGGTACCGCAACCCCATGAAGCCGCAAAAGCTTATCCTTCTGGCGGCAGCGTCCATAAGGGCTGTTCGGTCGTTCTTGTCCTTATCCTTCACATCGGCGCCCTTATCGAAGAGGAACTTCACGATCTCGAAATTTCCAGCCTCGGCAGACTTCCTGAGGGCTGTTCGGCCGCATGAGTCCTTCGTCTTGACGTCGGCTCCTTTTTCAACGAGGAATTTCGCTATTTCGAAATTTCCGTATCTGGCACCGTGCATGAGGGCAGTCTGGCCGTAGTAATCTTTTGCCTCCACGTCGAGACCCTTATCGACGAGGAACTTCACAACTTCGAGATGTCCATTTTTGGCAGCGACCATGAGGCAGGTTCGGCCATCCTCGTCCTTGACGTTGATGTCGGCTCCCTGATCCACAAGGAATTTCACGAGATCGAGATTCATGGACCTTATCCGGTAGGCCTTCAAAGCGGCCTTCTCATACAAGAGCTCAAACACACCCAGTTTCCGTGGATTCACAGCCCACATGAAGACCGTGTAGCCTCCTCGTGAGTCCTCTTCCTTTGCGTTTACGTCGAGGCCCTTATCGACGAGGAACTTCACAACTTCGAGATGTCCCGACCGTGCTGCTCCCATGAGCGCCCTATAGCCCGTGTCGGTCCTGGCTTCTGCATCCGTGCCCTTATCAATGAGGAATTTCACGAGTCCCAGATTTCCCCCCTCGGCTGCGAACATGAGGAGCGTTTTGCCGCAATTTCTTTTGGCATGAAAATCGGCTCCCTGATCCACAAGGAATTTCACCACTTCCGGATTTCCCGACCCGGCGCCATACATGAGGACAGTCTTGGCATGCCGGTCCTTTGCCTCCACGTCGGCTCCCTTTCCGATGAGGAACTTCACAACTTCGAGATGTCCATTTTTGGCAGCGACCATGAGGGGAGTTTTATCGTCATAGCCCTTTGCGTCCACATCGAGGCCCTTTTCGACGAGGAACTTCACGACTTCGAGATTTCCCGACTCGGCCGCGCCCGTGAGGGCCGTTTCGCCATAGTTCATCTTGGCCTTGACGTCGGCTCCCTTATCGATGAGGAGCTTCACGACATCGAGACTTCCAACACTTCGGGACCTCGCAGCCTCCATGAGGACCGTCCTGCCGCTCTTGAACTTTGCCTCCACGTCGGCTCCTTTGTCGGCGAGGAACTTCACGATTGCGAGATCCGCCTTCTGAGCCGCGAACATGAGGGCGGTGTAGCCGGGGAAGTCCCTTGCATTCACATCGGCTCCCTGATTCACCAGGAATTTCGCAACTTCGAGATGTCCTTTCTCGGCAGCGTACATGAGAGCTGTTCGGACTTCAGACCACCTCCGGTTACTTTCCTGGGCATTGACGTCTCCACCCTTTGCCGTCAAGGTCTTGACCAGCTCCAGGTCACCGTCCTGGGCGGCCTGCAGCAGTTGTTCATTCACCGAGAGCTCGGTCGCTATTCCCAACGCAGGCGCGACAAAGCAAGCCAATACAACGGCGGTCATGAGCATGTTCGGCCAAGTGCGTAGTGCTTTCATTGCTGTTCCTTCCTGGTAGCAACGTGGACCAGGCAGCCAAATTTCCAGTATTCGGGGTTGCCGCCAATCCTGTACTACGGCAAGACCGTTGTCATGTTGATGAAATAGCCCCTTTTGTAGGGGTCCCGAGCGTACCACTCCCTACGTTAGTGTGTCAACGGTATCTCCACTCTACTCGTCAGTCGAACACAGCGCGGCCAGGACCGCAACCAAATGGCGATTGCAGGCATCTGCGTCACGTACGAGCTTGGGTTTCGCAAGTACCATCGTACTTCGCAGGGGAGCCGGACCTTGCTCATGCTTCCCAGGCGCAGGGTGTATCCAAAACCAAATTCAGAAGCCAGTTTCCGAAGAAATCTTCGCAGTGCTACAAGAGAATGAGGATTAGTAGTATAGGGGCATAACGCAGATGTGAGTTACGTAATTAAGTAACTCATCAACTGACCTCAGCCTATTGGGATGCTTCTCTTGGGAGATTTGGTGTCCTCTCACGGAGATGGTAAGCGATTGGCGAGAATTCCTAAACAGTGGGATTCGAGCCGACGAAGCTAAGATCTTGCGCCTGTGCGAACGAACCAATAGACCCCTCGGGAGTGATGATTTCATAACTCGGCTGGAAGGCGAGCTTGCCGGAATATTGAATAGGCTGAAACTTGGACCTCCAAAGGGAAGTGAGATGGTGTACCCGGATCTCCGGAGTGCCTCACCTATGCGTTCGGGTTTATCCGCCGTCAGTTCCTGTCTTCTGCTGTTTCTGTCTTGCGTCGTGGTAGACTCCGATCAACTCTTGCAAGAGTCGAAGGGGTAGTTCGGTTGAATCCATAAAAGCCGAGTCGGGACAGTAGCTTAGACCATTGCCCCATTCAAGACCGCCGAAATCATCAATTCTTACTGTGTTGAACATCTCAGGGTCCTGCAATTCGGCCCAGACCTCGCCACCGATAAACGGTTTCATGTCGATGAAGCGCACTTCTCCGGACTCAAATTGCAGGATGAGCGTGAAGTCGTCTCCGGGGATAACCTTCGTAATACTCTTCATTTCGGTACCAGACATAGTTTCAATCATGGTTTATTGCCCTCCTGCCATTGCCTTTCACGAGCCACTCTCCAGATTCTCAGTAGTTCAGCCTCTTGTCCTTCCATCCACTCTCTTACCGTTTTCAGGCAAGATGACGGAAGAGTGTCTTTCTTGAAGAGTTCCAGGGTTTCTATTACGACTCGTCCTTTCGTATCTTTATCACACCGAACATGCACATGAGGGGGGCCATGATTCTCTCTGTCGTAGATTGAGATTTTGATGTTCCCTATTGTGTGATGGAACGGCACGATGTTTCTCTCCTCGTTTGAGTATAACATCTGTTCCCCAAGACGGGCAGGGGAAATACCGCGCGTAGCTATTCTTGTTCTAATGTCGGAAGTTCCGGGTACACATACGTCATTCTTGACAAACGAGTATGATTCTCTGAGATACGCTTATGGGTAAAGAACACGAGTGGTGGCTCGGGGAATGTCTCATCACGATAGCCGGCGAGGCTACTTCAGACAGCCTGCCCTTTTTCGTCATGAGGAGCAATTTTGTACAGGTACGGCGGTCAGTCAAGTATGTGGTATTCTCTTACACCGGTTCGCGGTTGGCTTTGCATTTCTCGAGGGCTTACTCTGCCTTGACGGAGTGCAGGTGTCCCTACCTCCCCCGCTGACAGGTGCCGGAAGCATTCGATGCGTTACCAGCGGATCGGATCCAGTGATTCAGATCCGGACGAAACACATCCATGGAGCGGCCGGCAAGACACACGAGCGATAGAGTAATGGCTGTGCGACACAGCCCAAATGCGGCCTTCAAAACGGATTATGTCCCCAACAATCATGGAGCGAGGCATAAGTCAAGATCCGACTTGACCCCTTTTCTTTTCTTTCTGATTTTCTTTTCTTTCAACAAGAGAGGAGGCCACCGGAGTAGAAGCACTACACGAAACACCAATCTATAACAGACCAGTTCGGCACATCGTTCAGACACGCACCAACACACGGCGATCTCTGTCCATTTCCCGCTGAACCAATGTATGTCGAGCAGACGCACAGCATTACCGGCCACCTATCAAAACTTGCTGCGGTGCCGACAGATCGTCGCGGGGCACAGGCAATTCACTGTCAGGCCAATACGAGAAGGCATTGTCCAGCCTGCATATGAGGTTGGAGTAACCAATCCGTCCAGGCGCGGGACTCTGACCGGGATTATAGGTTACAGACAGCCCGGTAACCAGGTAAAACCACGGTGTAATGCACTGTAGACCCCATTCACCTGTGAATCTTGAGGGTGCGAAATATGTCCACTCACCCGGTTCGTTTATGAGATTGTATAGTCCGATTGAAGGTCGAAGTACCGATCCATCTTTTACGCCCACGATATCAACCTTGAAGCGATACAGGTCTTTTATTGGCTCAAATTCACAGCTATATGTGTCACCCTCGGCTACATTATCAGGCCCTCGCTGCCGTATCCATGCCAGGCCGTACGTGAGGCAGCTAAAGGACTGACGCTTTTTCGGATATAGCTGTTTATAGAGTACATAGTCTGTTCCTTCAACCCAACGGTGTTTTGGGGGTGTGGGATTCGTGATTGAGCCCTTTTCCCAGTGCGGAAAACTCTCAAGCCCATTGTTGACAAGTACAATCCTCATCTCCCCCGGGCCCTTGAAGGTGGGGTCGGCGTTACTCATGTTCTCCTCCTGTTCCTTCTGGTTTCATGAGACTATCCATGCAATCGGGCAAAGGCGTCTGTCCAATCCCGGATGAACAAGTTCACGTTCAGCAGAGTTGCACCTCATTGGCGCTTGCTCAACACCTCCTGCGGTGCGGACCTCTGGCGGGTCCCGGCCACAGGCCGGTCGGACCAGTGCCCTCCCCGAAAGACATTGTCCAGCCTGAAGGCGATTATTGTCCAACCTCTTGTTCCGTTTCTGGGTCTCTGACCTCTATTCAAAGTCACAGAGAGCCCGGTAGGCAGCGTATAGTCCGGGGTGGTACATTGTATACCCCATTCACCCGTAAATTTTTCAGGCGTGAACCATGTCCACTCTTTCGGCTTGATGAGTGGATTGTAGAGCCCTATTGAAGGCCGAAGTACAGATCCCCCTTGGACCCCGTGGATTGTTAACTTGAAAGCATTACGGCCCTTGCTCGCATAGAAATCTATAACATAGTCCTTACCTTCGGGCACTTTGTCCGGCCCCAGCTCATTAACCCATCCGACACGGTAAGAACAGCACGTTAATGCCTGTTTTTCGACATACGATCCGAACAGCTTGTAGTCTTTCTCCTCAACCCAGACGTGCCCTGGTGGAAAAAATATTTGGGACTTGTCCCAGACTGCCCGTATGGAACACGCGTTAATGTACCAAATTTCCATGCTCTCATTGTAGCCTCTGAAGGTAGGGTCAATGTTACTCATAACCCACTCTTCTTGGATTTCGATTCTGTGAAATGAGGTAGTGGCGTTGATAACGCCACAGAGCTATCAGTGAAACGTACCGCCTATCGACGATTATGGGGCACATTATAGAGCTTCTCTCGGCTCGATCGAACCGTTCAGCGAGGAGGATGCGGACGCTGGGCAGTGCCATCAGGTGAACCGTACTATTCCGAGGCCCCCTCGCTGCGGTCGCCATCAACAGCAGACCGATGAACAGGAGTCAGGTTTTTTGTTGACCCGCCAACGAACCGATGTTCCGGGCATCCATGAACGGGGTATCTTCACCCGCCATGACGCGAAAATACACATCCTCCATTCTGAATAGGATCGTTGAGCACCTGCCACCTGTACCAGCAGGCTCTCCGGCATCATAGATCACGGATAGGCCGACAGGCAGAATGAACCACCTATTCTGAACATGAATTCCCCATTCACCCGTGAACCTTTCCGGATGGAACCATTTCCACTTCGGTGTTAGGCTGCTCAGGTCATAGTGTGCCACGAATGGATGAAGTACCGATCCTCCCTCCACGCCCACAATGTCGATGCGAAAGCGGAAGAAGTCTTTCATGGGCTCGACCTCATACTGATAGATGTCGTCCTTGGCCACCTTGGCAGGTCCCCGTTCATCGACGAAGGCTCTCATGTAGCCTTCCCGAACCCGCTTCTGGTTTACTTTATCCCATGCTTTCAGGCGGTAATCTTTTCCTTCAACCCACGGGTGTTGCGGTGTGTGCGGCCATGTGATTGAACCTTTCACGCAATCAACATAATAGGCACAGCCGTCATTTATGAACCCGATTATCAGTCCCCCCTCACTCTTGAAGGTAGGGTCGGCGTTGGACATCTTTCAGCCCTCCCTCTTTCAGGTGCGACTCTCAATGAGCTTTATACCGCCAATAATATCGCAAACCCCACAGCCCAGATCGCAAACAGCGTCACCTGCCAGCACTGGTACCAAACCAACCGGTATGCCATGTATCTTGAGGTACTTCAGCGGCTTGATGACAGAAGACCAGGGCGCAACTATCCCTGCGTAGAGCATGATATCATCATATTCCTGGTGAGCGAGATGGACGCCGAGTCTAGTGAGATTCCCCGAAAAGGCCAACGCTCCGGAAATCGCATTGAGAATTGTACTTGGTAGTGATACCATTACCGATGGCGATACACAGGCCAATACCATCATCAATGAAGGTACAATAACATTGCACAACCAACCCAAGTTGTCCCAGAAGGGTAAATCCGGATCCCAGTCGGTAAAGAATGTTTGCGGTATGTCATGTATTTCAACTACGAGTGGCCAGAAGGCAGCCGAGATGGCAAGAAATCTGAACGGCTCTGTCGTCATAGGAGTCTGAAAGCAGTCCATAGCAACCCTCACAATTGAGGTTGGGAAAATCCTCATGATCCCGCCCGATATTCTCAGGATGGCATAGTCCTCCTCAGGTGATGTTTCGGCACCATTTTCGGCATCTGGGCTATAGAGAGGGAGGGCCACGTGGCTCTTCATGAGCGGGAACGTGTTGTGGAAAAGAACACGCCATCCGATAGCCACCGGCGCGCCGGCCAGCAGAAACAACAGTCGTCCTATGGTCGGTTCCTCGGGGTCAGCCTGCGGGTCTGCCAGTTTGTAAATGGCCTTAAGAAAGAAATTGTCAAGCGGCATGTCGAGGACAAAAGCCTTGAAGCCCTTGAGTATGAGTTCGATTACTTTCAGAAACCCAACCGCCATTTCCTCTCCAAAATCAAGGGTCGTATCAAGGAGATTGCGGACTGTCTGGACGATCAGTTTCAGACTGGCTGCCAGAACCGCTTCAGCGCTCTGGAATTCTGTCCCGAGAAACTCCAGGAATGCATCAATCTGGTCCCTGAATGCATCAGTGATGCTTTCGTTCAGTTTGGTTATGAATTCAGTGATCTCGTCAAGGATCTCCTTTCCCGGATCAAAGGGAGGTTTCTGTTCGTTACCCTTTGGCGACAGTGCTTTTCTCATGAAAAACCCGGAGAAAACGCTAATTCCTTGGCAGTCATCAACAATCTCACCTCCATGCCAGTCGCCACTATTCGTCGAGGCGTGCAAGATCCTATAGTCGGCATTTCTGCCTTCCAGAGCTTCTAGCACCTTGTCGAACCCTTCCTTCAGCTCAGTTCGCTGCTGGTCGAAGAAGACTCGAACATGTGGCTTTGCCTTGCCTACTGTGTCGATCAAGTTGTTGAGAACCTTTTCGAAGTGGTTTTCCATGAATTCTGCAGCTTTCCGGGTTCCCTCAAGAAAGTTGCCTAAGATCAGCCCGAAGGCCTTTATGAAGAGGTCCTCAAAAAATGCCTTGGACGCATTGAAGACGGATTCCGCGATCTGGATCACCTGTTCGGCAAATTGGACTATACCGTCGAAAACGTATGTCCCCACTTCTTTAATGAACAGCGTGATATGAACGGTGATCTGTTCCGCTACATCCACCACACAGTCAAAGACATCGCATATGCCCGTGGCTACACTGTGAGCGGCATCCGTGAAGAATTCGATAGTGTCATTGAAAATACCGTCAGGAATTGCTTTCGCGTCGGTAACAATACTCCTGAATTCCGCTTTACTGATTTTCCGAAACCTCGCGCCGCTTTCGTCGATTGTCAGGTGCCAGCTTTCTTCCGGGAGCCTTGATGTGTCGAGACGGGTGAAGAGAGACCTGCCCTTGTCGGGGACCGCTGCTGCATGAATTTGCATCAGCTTCTGGATCGTCTCATGGATGTGCTCCGCGTCCTTCTTGTGTGCTTCAGGCAGGACATCTCTGGTCTCGGGTAGGCTCATCTTCTTCATGAGGGAGAATGTATGTTCGTCAGACGCAACAATAAGATCCGCATCCTTTGCATTCACTGCTGCCGCATTTATGTTTCGGGGCTCAGTAGCCGTAATCATCCACTTGGGCGCTGTCAAGGATTGGGTCCGTGCAATCATGGTGATGCGGCCTGCGGCATCGGTAGTGACCGGCACCCACCGGCCGGTCCCCACATAGTGATATTGATAGTTGATTTCCACATCCACCAGTTCACTTGCCGATAACCAGAGTTTTGTTTCCGGGAGGATGTTTTCCTCCTTGTCACACACGGCTATTTCAGTGCCGTACACATAAATCTTCTCCATCGTCGTGACGGGCAAGTCGACGGTGGTCCATTGCCAGCCCGGGGCCAGCTCTTCCTCCTCCACCGGGGGCGACTTGAAGATGCATTCGAGTCGGTCTTCGGCTCCCGCTTTGGCGCTGAGACCGAAGATCTGAGCATACCCGTCTTCGTTGAGTCCGCCAGCCACATAATGATAGTTGAATCCGAGCGGCAACGGGGGCATCCACTCGATTGAGGCTCCTTCTTGGGTGACCGTGCGCTTGGTTATGAACAGGCGGTTCTGATCGTCCAAGATGTAGAGCGTTAATGGCAACCCTTCCTCATCGACCGGAAGAAGCTGTTTGGGCACAATGTTCTCGGTCCCTTCAATGGAGCTGACGACCCTTTCCTTTGTGGAACAGTCGATATACTCCACCCTTTCGCCTTTATGCATGACAGGATCTGCGCGCATGAAGACAACAGAGTGACCGGAAATCTGCTCTTCCACGCCCAATAGAGCCGTGCGAGCATTTGCGGCAATTTTTTCGCGGACACCTCCCGGCTTAACAAAGACCAGGTCTTCCCCCGTTGATCCATGCTCGGGCAAGGTAGTAACCAGCAGTCCCTCTCCCGGGCCCTTGACATTGATGTACTTCATGAAATCGGACGATACTTCACCCAGACACTCACATTCTCGAAGACCGTTTTTCCAGGGAATCGCCCATACTTCGTCAGGAGCAAACGGCTTTCCCGGCTTGACCCCCAACACCGCGAACAGATGGAGTTTTCCGTCAATTTGTTCGGACCTGATCGCCTTTACACGTTTGTCGGGCATTTCAAGCAATTGCGGATCGAGAAACTGCCATTTCCCCCATTCGCCGGGTTTCAATTCCTGTATCCAGTAGATAGATATGCCGTAGTCGTTCAGCTCTGCTGCGAAAGCAATCTGCATGTTGCCGGCTTCCGGATCAAGCCCACTGGCTATTTGAGCAGGTGTGAAGTCATTGGCGAGATCCGTGTAGCGCCATCCTGTAGGCGAATCCTGTTCTCGCTGCAGATTGAAAACACCTGTTGACCCGGCCTCTCGAGGACCCATGTAGAAGATGTCCAGCTCTCCTGCCGGGCCACGACTGGCCAGGAACTCCGTCTGTAAGCGTTCACCGCGATCCCCCCGGTTTGGCTCGAATCCGCAGTTTTGGATTTTTCCGAGCATTTGTAGTCGCGCGATATCGCGCACGTTTTTCGTACCCTATTGACAAGATATTTGAAATGGTTTTTGACACTTCCCCATGACGAGGGAAGAAGCCATTGCCATTGCTCACGGTGATCCTGAAACTATCGTCGAAATCCTTTTGCGGATGAGCGAGACGATCGACGAACTTCGTTTGCAGGTTGCAGAGCTTCAACGCAAGGTAGCTTCACTCACGACAGACTCCTCCAATTCCTCGAAACCTCCCTCATCCGATGGACCTGCTGCCAAGCCCAGGGCTCGACGTCCGATGAAGTGCAGGAAGCGCAAGCCAGGTGGCCAACCCGGCCACAAAGGGAAAAACAGGGATTTGATACCCACCGAACAAGCCAAAGAAGTGATCCCTGTGTTTCCTGAATCGTGCGAACAGTGCGGTGAAGTCCTGACACCGCCACCGGACCAGACAGCCGGAAAATACTGGCGCCACCAGGTCGTGGATATTCCCGAGCCCAAGCCGGAGACCACCGAATACCAGCTCCATTGCATCCGATGCTCGTGTGGAGCAGAAACTTGGGCCAAAATTCCACAAGCGGCTCGGTCAGGTTTCGGACCCAGGCTCACTGCATTCCTTGCCCATCTAACGGGTCTGCACCGAGTAACTCGCCGAGGCTGTCAGGAAATCGCTAAGACAATTTTCGGGATCGACATCTGTCTCGGATCAGTCTGCAAGCTCCATCAGGAGGTCTCCGAATCCCTCGCACCCGTCCATGAAAAGGCAAATCAGTCGCTGCCGAAACAGCCGGTCCTCAACATCGACGAGACCGGATGGAAAAAGCAAGCGGAAAGGCGCTGGCTCTGGGTCGTCGTCACGCCTCTCATAGCGTACTACCATGTAGCCGCATCTCGGGGGGCAAAGGTCCTCAAAGAGATCCTGGGCAAGGAGTACAAGGGAATTCTGTGCTCGGACATGTACTCGGCCTATAAGGCGTTTCACAACGGCGTCCGGCAATTCTGCTGGGCGCATATCATCAGACCCATCAAGGGAATCAAGCATGCCTGCAGAAGCCCTGATGCGGTGAAATTTTCTACGTGGATGCTTTCCGAGACAGGCCGAATGTTCGCGCTCTGGCATGCGTTCAAGCGAGGAGATTTGGACAGGAAGACCCTCGTCTTGAGATCGGTCCCCGTCAGAGCTCGAATGAACAAGTGCCTCCAGCAGTACGTGCAGAGCTCCGATTATGATGTCAGGAAAGCCGCCAAAAGCCTATTGAACCACTGGGACGGCCTGTTCACGTTCATCGAGTACGAAGGAGTAGAACCAACCAACAACTCCGCAGAGCGAGCAGTTCGCCCTGCTGTACAGTGGCGAAAGATCTGCTTCGGAAACCAGTCCGACGAAGGAGAACTCCTGACCGCTCGACTCTTGACTGCCGAAAGAACCTGCATTCTCCAGAAGAGAAACCCCTTCCAATTCTTGATCCAATCGGTAGAAGCTCACCGAAACGGACTCCCGGCTCCGGTACTCGTATGAGCTTCCCGCTGAACGGTTACCAAAAAACTACTTGGACTACCCCCTGCCGAGCCTATCCTGTGGTATCGGGTTGTTCAGCCGGCAGTCCCAAGGCGAATCGCCCCCTGGCTCTGTCGAGAGAAAACGGTTTCTTAGGCCGCTAGAATATGGACCTTATGGCAAGTTTATAACGGGCGGGTACGATCTTGTCAAGAAATTCTTGCGGCCGCGGCGAAGAATGCCGATTTTGAATGGGGAAAGGTGCGTAAGATGAAAGGGTTACGGGGGTAGCCGCACCCGCACCTGGTGACGGCCGTGCTTCTCCGGGACAATGTGGTGAATCTTGTGCGGCTCTTTCCAGGTCATGAGGACCATCCTCGCCTCGACTATCCTCACCCAAAATCCTCGAAAAAGAACAAGACCTCGCTTCGGTAAATGACTATGCTGGGGCCGTGCTCCTCCTCATTGCGGCGGTGGATGACATGGTGTACCCGGAATTTCAAACACCGCCCCCCGCTCGTGAGTGAACGTTTACCGTTGGGTCCTCAAAATTCCCTCACTTCCGCAATGCGCATCATGGAATGGTTGCTCCACCGGATATTGAAAGAATGGTGTTCACGAGCGCCTTCAGTTCCTCACATTGATTGACTGCTTCCAATAGATCGTTATCTCTGAGAATCCGCAGAGCGTCGCGCTGTTTGACATAGCTATCCCTGCAGTTGCCGACCTCGAAGATTTCTTTGATCCGGTACGCAGGAGGATTGTTGTGATCGACTTTCTCAGGATTGCCGCGAGGCGCCGTTCTATTGTGACCGGCCAGCCGCTGGATCGTCGGCCAATAAGGGAGAAGCCAGGCTTCGAAATCATATTGCGCGGCGTGCGGATGAAACTGCGAGTTAGTGCCAACCCATTGCCTCATCTTTTGTTTTGCATCCGCCGCGTCCTGAAAGTCCGGCGGCTGTGTGCCGGTGTACACGTCTGTAAGCGCTATTACATGATCAGCTGCTCTTGGTCCGGTTAACAGATTCTTCACCAAACGTCTCAGTTTTTCTCCCGTGGGTATCCGTCCGCTCTGTGGAACCTCATCAAGTTTGGGCATTCCGCCGGCAAGACGGCTTTTCAGAAAATCCTTTAAGACCGGCAAGAAAGCCTTTTCCGTTTTCCCTTCAATGATGAGAGAGATTTTCATGACCGGCCCCCCATGCGTCCCAGTCGCCAGATTTCATCGAGGCCGTATTCGGCCAACCATTGGTCAAGGTCCAGGGAGTCGGCCCACCTCGCGGTCGCTCCACCGTCTTCAGCTACGTCCATCACCACCACTTCTTCAGGCTTTAGAAAACGGATGAAACTGTCGGAATGGGTGGCTACGATCAATTGGGTTCTCTTGGAAGCCTCGCGCATCAGATCTCCGAGCAAACTGAGCAGCTCGGGATGCAGACTGACTTCCGGTTCATCTATCATGGTTATGGTCGACAAGTTGGGGCTTTGCAGCAACGATACGAGCCAAAGGAAACGAAGCGTACCCTCGGACAGTTCATTCATATAAATAGGCTTGGCGAATCTTCTATCTTTCCAGGTCATCGCCAGCATGCCTGCAGCAACAGGGGGAAAACTCAGTTGTTCGAAATCAGAGAAAGCCGACCGAAGAGAATCTACGATTATGTCAAATCTGTTGCCGTCACTCTCACGAAGGTAATACAGATACGGTACCAGGTCCTCCCCGTCCGGACCGGGCAGCGTCGCCGGCTTCATCTGCTGTGGCATTTTCACCGGCGCCCGCGGGCCGACGTCCAGAACATGATACTGTGTTGCCGTAGCCAGTATGCGCCGCAGTTCCTCCGGTTGACGGTACATCTTCGGTACCTGCGAAAGCGATGTCTCTTGCGGGTTGTGGTCCCAGTCGGGACGGACGAGTCCTTTTTCGTCCGTCTCGTAATAGCGGATGTTGCCGTCCGCGGAATCGATATGTTTGAAGGGATCCGGATACCCTCTGTCCTGCGAAAGAGTCTCCCTTGAGATAGAATACCCCGTCCCCCTCGCCGAGAGATGTAAATCGTATTCGAGCGGTTCGTATCCGCCGGGGACCTTCATATCGACCAGGAATCGGAGTTCCTCACTTTTTCCGCGTGTCAGGAGACTCGTGATACCTCCGAGATGAGAAAGGGAACTGTTTAGATTTCCTGAGGCCGAAGCGGAGAGTACCGAGAGAGCATCCAGCAATGATGTCTTACCGACACCATTGGCGCCGATGAGCACCATGAAGGGTCTGACCTGTAAATCGACATCGTTCAGCCGTCGAAAACCACAGATTTTGACGCGATTGATCTTATACATTTCATTTCCTTACATTGGCTTCCCACGTGCGATGGAATCACGGAATTCCGGGTTGACCATTCTTAATTTGGTGAGGCGTTCCTCGACCCTTTTGGGATAGTTTCTTGGCGCCGCATCGATCCGCCCAAAGCCGACGCCGGCCTCGTGATGAAGTGATCATCTCCCAACGGGGAGTCTGTGCGGGCGTGCCTACGAAACACTTCGGACCGGGTATCCAAACACTCGGGCGAGCGAAAAGTCCGCTGCCTACGATTTCCTCGTCGCGTCACATGGTGTGGTACTCCCGTAGCTGCTACACGGGCCAATCCGGCCATGAGATGAGAATACCATGACTTCTTGTCCGGATCACGAATAATGCATAGTGTCCCGGGAATTCCAATTCAATGACGACTGGATCGCTCTGATATTCTCGGTCCGTCGACATCACGATCGAGATTCTTTGGTCATATCGTTCGGTCTTCGAGCCCAACGCACTGCGGTGAATCTTGTGTGGCTCCTTCCGGGTCGTGAGGAGCATCCTCGGCTCGATTATCCTCACCCAAAATCCTCGAAAAAGAACAAGACCTCGCTTCGGTAAGGGATTATACTAGGACCGTGTCTCTCCTCTTTGCTGCGTCGGATGAGAATTTACTCATACCATGACGACCTGAGCGGCAGGCACCCGGCGCTGATTGCGAAAACATTCTTTGCTGCCGACGCACGGAATCGGCAGGCAAACGGTAATTCATTTGAGGTCAATGCTGCATGAACATAGCCGAATCGTCGGTCAGGTTCCCCATAACGGTGATCGTTCGGGTGCTCCTGGTAATCGTGCTGGGGTACGTGTGTCTGACCTTCCTGGTAATAGAATTGAAACCGGAAACCGAACCGCCGATACTCGTTATCAGCACCCGTTTCCCCGGCGCCGCTCCCGAGGAAGTTGAAGGTGAGGTCACGACCCGCTTCGAGGAGGCGATCAGCGGCGTGTCCGGTGTGCGTACCACCTTCGGCTATGCCATGTACGGGCAATCATTCGTCGTCGTGTTCCTCAACCCGGAGACCAACCTCGACATTGCCGCAGCGGAACTTCAACGCAACTTGGACCGTGTCGGCGATCTGCCTCAAGCGGTGGAAAAACCCGAGATATTCAAAGCAAGTGAACGGGTCAACCTGCCGGTGTACCAGTTCGCGCTCACCGGCGATGCAGACCTGGTAACCATGTCTACATGGGCGGAAAAGGAGATCGCGCCGGCGTTCAAGAGGATCCCGGGAGTCGGTGACTGTCAATTCGACGGAAACCGAGAACGGGAAATGACGATTACCTTTGATCCGGAGCGTTTAAAGGCCAGAAATCTGACCGTCGAGCAGATAAAGGATTACATAGACCGGGTAAATCTCAACCAGAGCGGCGGGTACTTTGTCGAAGGAGACAGGGAATGGACCGTTCGAACCGTAGGACAACTCCTGAACGCGGAACAGTTTCGCAATGTGATCATCTCAAAACCCGGCGAGCCCATTGTACGGCTCTCAGATGTAGCCGTTGTACAAGACAAATACGAACGCCCCGACTCGTACTGTCGTATCAACGGGGTGCCGGGGATTGTCTTCAGCGTCTATCAACAGACCGGCGCCAACATTGTAGACACCATAGATAAGGCCGATCGTGAACTTGGGGCACTGCAAAAGGAATTCAAGCCGTTCGGTGCCAAATTCCGGAAGATTTACGACCAGAGCAACTACATTCGGGATGCGGTCCGAATCGTGCGGGAATGCCTCGTCGAGGCCATACTGTTGGTTCTCCTGGTGCTGTTCGTCTTTCTGAAAAGATGGCGCAGCATTCTCATTGTCGCCACTTCCATACCCGTTTCCGTCGTCGGGACGTTCATCGGAATGTACTTGTTCCACTATTCCATCAACGTGCTTTCACTGGCCGCCCTTGCGCTGTCCATAGGACTGATCGTGGACGACGCGATCGTGGTTCTGGAAAACATTTACCGGCACAGGTACGAGGAAGGCAAACCGGTCTTTACCGCATGCGTGGACGGCACACGCGAAGTCGGCATGGCCGCGTTCATGTGCACTCTCACGACTGCCGCGGTATTCATGCCGGTTCTCATGCTGCAGGGAGAAGTCGGCAAGTTGTTCGGTCCTGTTGCATTCGTGATTTCCTTTGCAATCTTCGTGTCACTCTTCGACGCGTTCACGGTGGTTCCCATGCTTGCTTCCCGTTGGATGACCGAAGAGAAGCAACCCACCGGCATCCTGAGGAGGATTCTTGCGCCCCTGGAAGCGGTTGACCGAGTGGGGAGATCCGTATCCGGGCTCATAATGGCGTCACTCGTATTCTTCCTCGGTGGGTCGGCACGAAAAGCCTTGCTTATTACCGTCGTGATCGCACTTTTTGGCCTCTCCGTGTGGTTCCTGCCCGGCATAGGGTATCTTCCGACCGGGGGCACGAATCTCATCCAGGTTGACATTGACACGTACGAGGGCACCAGCCTTGACGAAAGGAGCCGACTGATGGGTATCCTCGAGCAACGCTGGCGAAACCTTCCCGGCGTTCGGCACATTGTAAGCATTCCCAACAGGCAGGCGCACAGAAATCGCATCTTTCTCGTCTGTGACCGTGAGGAAGACAGCGGCGCGCGAATAGTCGATATTGCTAAAAAGGCCTATGAAACATCCAGGGATCTCCCGCTCAGGGGAGTCAACCCCATCCAGTTCCCTTTGTTCGGCAACATCCACACACGATCCAACGTGGTCGACGTTAGGGTCATGGGGACGAATTATGAGGTGCTCAAGAAGATCATCGATCAAATAATGGAGTTGGGAGACGACATCAGAGGGGTCATCTTCCAATATACGGACCTGGCCCTGAGAAAACCCGAGGTTGAGGTGCGCATCGATCATGACCGTGCTGCGCATTATGGTTTTGAGGTCCAAGAGATAGCGGACGCGGTAGAGGCCGCAATCGGAGGTCAGAGGACGAAGTCCCAATATGACGTTGGCGGGCGGTATTTCTACATCCGTGTAATGGGACAAGAGAGCGGCCTTAAAACCGTCCGGGACATCGGCAGGATCAACCTCACGTCTTCCCGGAACCCCAAAGTTCAAGTCCCGCTCACCAGTGTCGCATCCGTGCGGACGACCTTCGGGCCGCTCCGCATAAGCCATTATAATTCCAAACGTAGTGCCCGTGTCCAATTCACAATCGAAGGACGGCCGCTGGCAGACGTGTTTCGCGAGGTAAATGCCAAGATACGGTCTACGGTCGCGTTTCCGCCTCGGTACGGTTTTGTTCCTCATGGAGCGGTCAAAGAGCTCAAGGGCCTCACGGATGCCATAAAATTCGTCTTTCCGTTGTCGGTAGTCCTCGTATACCTCCTGTTGGTCATGCAGTTCCAGTCGTTCCTCAGTCCGTTGGCCATCCTGCTGAGCGTACCGTTGTCCATAATCGGGGCAAATGCCCTTGTGGCCTTGACGGGCATTACTCTGGACTCGTTCACCATGCTCGGTTACATAATGATGGTCGGCCTGGTGGTGAAGAACGCCATACTGTTGATTACCTACGCAGTGCAGCTGATGGAAGGGCAAGGCGTCAACCGAGATGAAGCCCTGCTGATGGCAAGCCGTAGACGAATGCGGCCCATCTTCATGACCTCTATCGCCATGGTGCTGGGAATGGTTCCTCTGGCCGTGAAGAGCGGCGCAGGGTCGGAGATCTACAACGGGCTTGCCACCGCCGTCATCGGCGGTCTCCTGGTCTCGGCTTTTTTCACCCTTGTCTTCATCCCTGTGGTGTACACCATCTTGGACGACCTGAAGCAACGCTTCTGGAAAGTCCAACCGATAGTGTTCGATGAGGTGAATACGGACCGAAATTAGCGGGAGGTTCTACCATTGCCGGACAAATGCTTGAATGAATCCTTGGTGTTGCAGAGCACAATGACCTATGAAGCATGCCGGCTCCCAGACATTGGCCTGCGCATTGCCCATATCCTCGGTCGGCGGCAACCGCACACATGCCCTGAAGGGGTCCACTAACGGGACTCCTCATTGGTAGGTACCGTGTTTGGTCGACCCCTTCAGGGTCGTTCCCGAGGATCGGGTGGATGCCCTGTTCCACGGGTTGAAACCCGTGGCTATTCAAGGTCAGCCCCTTCGGGGCACTGGCCGGCAGGCTCCTCGAACCGATTGGCCAAGTGTCAGCCTATTCCTACGGTTGCCTGCAAAAGGATGTGGGACCTTCCCGGGCAGAGCCTGGGAACGAGAGACCGGACAAATTCTTCAATGTATCTCCCGTCCCAATGGAAACAAGGAAATCTCCATGACGCGTGCTCACCTGTACCTTGGCTTGGCCATTCTTCTTCTCATTCTTGCTGGCTGCTCTGAAAAGCAAGCCAACAAGATTGCACCGCCCGCTGTGAAGGTAGGTACGGCCACGGCTGAAAAGGGTACGATCAAAAAAAGGCTTCATGTCTCAGGCCCCCTCCGTTTCATCGGGCATACCACCGTTTCCGCGGAGGTGTCCGCTCAAGTCAAGTCCATTCCCGTGGAGGACGGCCAAGTAGTGGAGCAGGGGCAATTACTCCTCGTGTTCAATGACGTCAAAATTAACGAAAATGCCATTCATGCCGCGTCAACGCTTCAGAAGAACGAGGCCGAGCTGGCATTCAACAAGGCCGAGTTCGAGAAGAACGAGAAACTTATCAAGTCCGGTTCGGTCAGCCAAAGCGTGTACGATCAGAAACGTTCAGCCTATGAGACATCCCGTGCACAGGTTGAGATGGATCGGGCCGTTTTTGCCAAGGCAATGGAAGATATGAAAAGGACAAGAGTAAAATGCCCGATCAAAGGGCGTATCTCGAAACGTTTCGTGGATAGAGGGGATTGGGTTTCGGAGGGCGGTAAACTCTTTCAAATCAGTGACTATAGTAAAGTCTATCTGGAAGCTCGTGTCTCGGACATCGACTTGGCCAAGCTCCCAATCAAGGAAATCTACAAAGAGGGAATAGACGCTGAAGTTCGAGTGGATGCCTATCCCGGCCGGGTCTTCAAAGGAAACCTTTCGTACATCGAGCCGGTCGCGGATGAACAGAAGCTTTTTGAGATACGAATCCATATGGACAATTCAGAGATGACATTCCTTCAGGGCATGTTCGCTCGGGCCGCAATAATTTTCGACACGCTGAGTGATGTGCTGAGGGTTCCCCGCTCCGCGTTGCTCGATCCCATCCGAGAAAACGATCATAATACCGTATTTGTGGTGACCCCCGAGAAGAAAGCCTTGTTCACCAAGATTAAGATAGGCATCACCAACCGAAGGTACGCTGAAGTCCTGGAAGGACTGAAACAAGGTCAACAGCTGGTGGTGAAGGGAAAAGAAATACTCTCCACGGGTAACACGGTTGACCCCGTCGATCTCGGCGAAGAATCCTCCTCCAGGTGATATGGGGTCGATTCCGGTTGAGACTTCATGACGATTGCCCCGCCTTTGCGTCATGGGTCATTTGGCAGATCCCCCCCCACCTTTACTAAGAAGGGGGCTAAGGCCGGTTCCCCCCTTTGGTAAAGGGGGTTAGGGGGGGATTTTCGGCCCGGCAGCCGAGCACGATTCATCTATCCGAGTTCAAAACTCGTTACGCCAAACCATTTGTTCAACGGGATGCTTGGTTCATCTTTGTTGTACATCCTGGAAGTCCGAAATACTTCGGTCATGCCATAACTCTTTGCGAGGATAACCGATTCACCGTTTCGTTCCGGCGTATCCAGATAGACCGAAGCCTCGGTTGGGACGTCTTTGGTGAGAGCCTCAAACAAAGACCTTGCGTACTCCGGTGTATTCGAAAACAGGGGGCCGATTTTAAACCCTTCTCGGCATACCCTGATGACTCCGTACGCCGAGAGCTTGTCATCTTTCAAAATGCCCAAAGCAGTTGTACCCGGTCGGCTTATCCAGGATTTGAGAAAGGGTTCCCTCGAAAACGTGAAAACCTCGTAATCATAAGCCGCAAGGACGGAGAACGGCAGATCGGCAAGCTTGATGACTTCAGGACTCGGGGTCCACTGTTTGTCTTTGATCCATTTGAAGCGATAGTTGGTGTAAAATGGCTTGAATTCAGGTTTCTTGAAGGAAACAAGGTCCGGCCTCACACTGTCGAGTCCTATGCAGCGGTCTGCCAACCGGCGCAGGCCCGCATCCCATAGTTGCACCCCATAACCTGTGTTGCGAACTTCCGGCTTGACTATGTAGAAGCCCATGAATCCATAGGAACTACCATAGGCAACCGCAGAAACCATGGCTACCGGTTCATTATCCAGCAATCCAATGAAGAAACCATTCGGATCTGCGGTGTAGAAGCACTCTGCATCATGGTTGCCCGGATTCCAACCCTCTGTCTCCGCCCAGTCTATGGCCGTTTCAACCTCGTTGCGATTCATTTGCCGTATGGTGAAGGTCCCTGTTTTCATGACGTCGCTCCTCAATCTAAAACCGATATTTGACGCTCCGGCGTCCTCACGTGTTTTCAGTGTTGGGATAAATCATTAACGGGACTATCCAAGCATCTCCTTACTGCCAGAAGGATCTGTTTAAGATCGAACGGTTTACCGATGAACCCGACGGCTCCACTTTGCAGAGCATTCTTAGTAGGCCCGTCGGGGGAGAATCCGCTTGCAATCAGTACCTTGGCTTTGGGATCTATTTTGAGCAGTTCATCAAGGCACATTCTTCCGCCCATTTCGGGCATTACCAGATCTAGAATGACCAAAGCTATCTTCTTCTTGTTTCGGCCATAAATCTCCAGAGCTTCACGTCCGTTTGCCGCGGTCGAGACGGTGTAGCCGGCCAATTCGAGCATTTCCGCTCCCAGAGTTCGCACGGACATCTCGTCGTCCACAAGCAAAAGGGTCTCCGTTCCGCCCGCAGGCATCTCGATGGTGTCCATCACGGCCTTGGGCAGTTCCTCCTTCGCCACGGGAAAGTAAATCTTGAACGAAGTACCGACGCCTACTTCACTGTAACAGTGGATGTGTCCGCCGTGTTTCTTCACGATGCCGAACACTGTCGAAAGCCCCAGGCCGGTTCCCTTACCAGGATCCTTGGTAGAAAAAAACGGATCGAAAATCCGCGCCATGGTATCGGTCTGCATCCCGTGCCCGGTGTCAGAGACGGTCAGCAGAACATATTTTCCCGGCTGGACTTCGGGATGTGTCTGACAGTACTTATCTCGTAATGTCGCATTCTTTGTTTCGAAGAGGAGCTTGCCGCCATCGGGCATCGCGTCTTTTGCATTCACGGCAAGGTTCAAGAGAATTTGCTCCAATTGAGAGGGATCGGCCTCTATCATCCACAGGTTGTCGTCTAAAGCCATTTCAATGCGAATCATTCTCGGAATCGTTCGCCGAAGCAATTCCTCGACTCGACGCACTTCATCGCTCAACTTCATGGGCCACATCTCGGGTTCGGCTTGGCGGCTGAACGTAAGGATCCTTCTTACCAAATCTGCTCCATTGAGAGCGGACCGACGGATGGCCTTCACTGAGTTAACGAATTTCTTATCCATGCCCTTGCGCAGAAGAAGCATGTCGGCTTGCCCCAACACAATCTGGAGGAGGTTGTTAACATCGTGCGCTATGCCGCCCGCCAACGTCCCTATGGCCTCCATCTTCTGAGACTGCCGAAGGTGTGCTTCAGCCTGTTTACGCCCCGAAACGTCAATCATGGTTAAAAGGTTGGCGTTACGGCCTTTGAATTGAACGGTTTTGGAGTAGATCTCGACCCACTTCGTCACGCCCGACTCGGCTAGTACACGAAACTCGTAACTCGTTTTCTGACGAGGGTCACCGGACTGCTTGAGTCTTGCTTGCTCCATGACCAACGGTCTGTCTTCCGGATGTGCACGTTTCAGAAATTCCTCGGGCTGCCAGTTCAATATTTCGTGTAAGGAGCATTCAACCAAGTCTGCCATAGCCTGATTTGCGTATTTATACACGCCATCCTGCAAGATGGCCACGGACATCAAGGATTGCTCGGAAAGTAGCCGAAACATCTCTTCACTCTCAAAGAGCGCTTCTTGGGCCTGCTGACGATCAGTGATGTCTTCGCACGTCATCAAATGTTCGCCCGTGTCCAGCTGTACCGTCCTGAAATGAATTATCTTCTCGGTACCGTCCTTGCATATGACTCTTAAGACTTTAGGCCGCCGTTCACCGGAGCGTATTCGCCCCACCTCTTCGATCCAGCCTGATATTACGTCGCGGCGGTAAGCCGGATCGGGAAAAGCCTTCCGAAACCATTCCCGTCCACAACGGATTTCCGTCTGGTCGTAGCCGAAAATCTCCTTGAACTTGGGATTCGTGTACTGAAACGTGCCGTCCGCGGCGATCATCACCAAACCGAAGGGAAAGTTTTCCGCCAGGATTTGAAATCTCTGTCTTTCGGCATTGAGAGTGGATTCGACCTTCTTGCGGTTGCCGATGTCTCTTCCGATGGAGATCAAGTACTTTGGTGAGCCGTCCGTATCCTTGACCACCGAAACATTATACTCGGTGGAAACAGTGCGGCCGTCCTTGCAAATCAGGTCCAGTTCTATTCTGCCGCCCCCTGTGTCAAAGACCTCTTGGATGAACGTCTTTGCCCGGCCGAGATTCTCGGGGTTGAAATAGGACTCCGGCGCCGGCATCTCGGCGATCTCGTCGTCGGTATATCCCGTGATATCATTGAATGCCCGGTTCCAGCGAATGACCTTTCCGGTTGCAGTTTCGAAGAGAATGAACGTGTCCCGTTGGCAATTCAGTATGGCCTGGGTAAACTCCTTCTCGTCATACAGGCAATCTTCCGGTTCCATGCGTTCAACGGCTTTCACATCTCGTTCATTCAACTCGGCCGCCAGGATTACGGCCGTGGTCGAAATCACAATGAGGTAGCTCTGCAGAAGCAGGAACGATGCATTGAACGAGCCCCGAAAAAAGGGCCCCAACCCCTGAACCGTGGCCGAAACGGCTATGGCGGAGCATACAAGACAGGCGGCTGTTGCTCCTCTGCGCCCGGCTACAAAGGCGGCATATACCACCAAGGGCAAGGTAACGAACGCGAGAGGATAGTCACTGACCCCTCTGAAATCGACGAAAGGCCCCCGAAATGCGATTACTCCCACGAATGTGAGTAGGATAAACGTCAACGCGGTCTTCGCCCATGTTGCTCGATCGAACTTCCCCACGTCGGAATCCGTCCAAACTACGAGAAGGGGGAGTGACAATAAGGGCTCCCACCATGTCCCCCAACCACCAGGTCCTCCAAAGGTAGACGAACGACTCCCCGGGGACGACACCCCCAAGATATAGACCGGTCACTCCGACCGTTGCGCCGACCGCGGTCGCCGCCCCCCCGGCCGCGATGAAAAAGCTTATAGCGTGGCGGGGCTTGGAAAAAGGATCATCAATTGCGAGCCGGCGCTTTACCAGCCAAACTGCAGTCACTGCTTCCAGAACTGCGGCTGCCGTCTCCCCCATTGCCACGGGAATTCCCACCCCTGTCTGCACGAGAGCAAGAAACGAACCGACTGCCGTTACCGGCCACAGATTCGTCCCTAATCGTAGCAGTACGGCAATTGCAAATCCCGTTGCAGGCCACACGGGGGAGACGTTCCCGTAAGCAACGCCCATGAGGAGGCCCAGCTTTACGGCAAGATATTGTGCGGCTGAGAGTCCGGCGTAAAGACCAATCCGAGCTAAACTGTTGGGTATTCTCATGTTTGTGCTCGCAATTGCTCCAATAAGCTCCCGATTCTCGGATCGCATGAGAAACATCTGCAGTATAAGCTATTCAGGAGGGTAGGCGCAACCGCTCGGAATCACAATGGGGTGAGAGTTTGATAGTGTGCCAAAATCCGATTCACTCCACCGCAACACCAGGTCGGTGTTCTCAACTCCCCGGATAGTCCGAAGCATGATATACTTGCAAAACATGCTTCAGAGTGGAACATCTCCGGTCTCAGAGCTACTTCTCTATTCACGGCTTCCCTAGCAGCACTTGGCCGCAAGGGCATGCGAATGATTTCCAAACGAGATGAACGTGAACTTTGGGCTCGTGCCCGTCCCTTCCTCGGAGCCGGTCGTCCGGGAGACATCGAGCACACCCTCGCCGTGGTTGAATACGGCAAGACCCTCACGGCAAATGAAGGAGGGGACCCTCTGGTGGTTATTCCGGCGCTCATCCTGCATGATGTGGGGTGGTCACGGGTCGACTATTTGGACTTGGCGACGGCTCCTGCCAAGGGAAAGACAGGTGTCGAGAGCGTCCGACTCCATATGCTCTACGGGGCCCGGATTGCATCGAAAATTTTGACGGAACTGGGTTTCGATCAGGAGTCAATCGAGCCCATAGTCTCTATCATTTCCGTCCACGATATTCCTGAAGCGATTCGGGAACTCGACGATCTCAACTCCACTTTGGTATTCGAAGCCGATTGGCTGGACAAGTTCTCGCCGGCCAGAATCAAGCGTTATACCGATGCCTTCAAGGATGTGAAAGGCGCTCAAACTGAAGGGTTACGAGAGTACTTGGAGACGTACAAAACAGAGTGGTTTCGCACAAGGACCTCACGAGATATCCTTGAGGCTCTTTCAAGGAGCTCCGACTGATCGCCGGGCGAGGGCTGCAAAGAAGGCTCTTCGCGTTCGTAAGCATCACGGCGGAATCAGCCCACTGCCGAATCGGTCTACAAGGTCTTCAAGAAAGCCCTGAACAAGACCGGCATCACCAAGCACGTGAATTTATCAGGAGGTTTCTGCTCCACATTCTCCCGCCACGATTCGTCAAGATTCGGCACGACGGATTGATGGCGCCCCGCACAAGCAGCTGAACCGCCAAAGCGCTCAACCCGACAGGAGATCTTTCTCCGCATCACCAGTGTCGATCTTACGAGAAATGTCCGTTATGCGGAGGAAATCTCACCCGCCGGCCTCTGAGCTTCTTGGAGACCCCCCCCTGCATCGGGGAATCGGCCCCTGTACTACTAATCCTCATTTTCTTGTCGTACCGCGAAGATTTTTTCAGAAATTGCCTCCTAAACTCGGTTTGGCTGCTCCCGACGCCTGGGAACTGTGAGCAACGTCCGGAGCCCCTGTGTAGTACGACGGTACTTGCGAAACCCAAGGTCGTGGGTGACGCCTGTGCCTGCAATCACCATTTGGTTGCGGTTCTAACCAATAGGCGTTTGTGAGAGTGGCGAAGCCCATTCACACAAACGGCGTGTTGGTTAAGTTATGTCCATGGCCTTGATGCGCGTCATGTAATGGAAGGCCCAAAGGGCCGGCTTCAAATCGCTTTGAGAGAGGGCCGGGGTGAGGGTTCCTTGGATTGGTAGTGCGGAACAGCTTAGCGCGGCACACCACCGTAAGTGCGCAACGGAGCACTAACAATTGACAGGAGCCTCCATGGAAAAATATACTCGAAATCGTGGAAAGGTTTCGGAGTCGAAAGCAACGTCATGGCTTCTCAATACCTCGATCTGGCTCTGGAAGGAAAGAACAACTGGTGGCGCTATGCGCTGGGAATCTTCATTACCATAGTTCTTTGGTTAGGGGTGACCACGGCACTGTTCATGTGTCTCGGGGTCTGGACGGTCATTGACGGTGACCCGTCAACATACGTAGACTCAAAGGGCCATTCTTTCGTAGGGATAGATCCGTTCGTCAATTACATCATCCTGAACATGGGCCATTTGGCCATGTTGCTGGGCCTCTTCTTGGCCGTGCGTTTCCTCCACAAAAGGCCGTTTCGTTCCCTCATCACAACGGACATTCGGATCAATTGGAGAATGGTGGGACTCGGCTTTGGACTGTATTTTGCCCTGCTGATCGTCTTCACGCTGTTTGACTACGTGAGAAGTCCCGAAACTTACGAACTCACCCGAAATCCCAAGCGAGTCTTGATGCTCGCGCCCATAGTGCTGATACTGACCCCCATTCAGACAACTACGGAGGAATTGGTTTTTCGGGGATACCTACTGCAGGGAGCAGGTCTTCTGTTCAGGCGGTTTGGTTTCCCCGCGCTGATCTCCGCGGCAATCTTCACGGTTCCCCATTTGGCTAACCCGGAGTTGGCTCACGGATTCTGGTTGGTGATTCTCTACTATTTCGGCATTGGCTTACTCTTCGCACTGATCACTTTGAAAAGCAACAGCCTGGAACTTGCGATCGGCGCACACGCGTCGGTCAACCTTTTTTCGGCCCTTATTGTCAATTACTCGGATTCCGCACTCAATACCGAATCGATCCTCTTCTGCTCCAACATAGACGCGGCGGAGAACATCGTGCTCTTCATTGTGTTGGCCCTGGTCTACTATTATCTTTTGTTCGGTCTGGGCTTGGTGAGGGGGGTGAATCGAGCTGCGCCGGATCGCACTGATTACCCCGAGTCCTAGAACTACTCGATTGCGCACATACGGTCCCGTATTCCGGCGTGCTCGAATCTCGAAAGAGAAAAAAGAAAAAGCAGAGTGCATGCTCTGCTCTTTTCTTGCGGCCAATTGTCTGACTTTGAAAGCGGTTTGGATTGTCCCCCATACCGGTCAATCGCATACTTGCACTCGGCGACAGCGAACGATTCCCCACCGATTCGTGCGGCAGCGTCGAACCCAGTAACAATCCTCGTAATTCCATGCACTTCCCCAATAGACGGCCGGCCCGCGAAATCCATAGTGCCTGCGGCCGTGGTGCCCGTGATGACCTCTGTGTCCGCCGTGTCCGCCGTGTCCACCGTGAATGCCGTGTCCGCCGTGTCCGCCGTGTCCGCCGTGTCCCGGCGCCGCAAGAGCTGAACCGTTGAATGTGAATGCCGCCACTCCCAGGAAAAGAATGCCCATCGCGATTCCAACCAGTTTTCTCATCTTCCGACTCCTTTTGTCTTGATGCGGGCTGTCTGCCCTTGCCCTGACGATTCGATTATTTCGTCAAAGTACAACATCTTTTTTGTTGTAAATTTTTCCATCCTCCGAACTGTCCCTATAAGAGAGAAGGATCGGTCGGGACTTCGGCCGAACCGAATCGTAATCCGCGGAGTTCCATGAGCGGCAACAAGAGAATAATCAAATCCGTCCGCCGCGACGGTCGTCAGGCCCCCGGCGCCCTCATGGACTCTCCAAAAAAGGAGTGCTATAGTGAATCTCGATACGGAAATCAGACTCATTTTCAGGGAGATGTGCGGCTCATGGACCTATCCCTCCAGACGGATGACCGCACCTTGGTCGAACAGTGCCTTGCAGGCTCCAAGACGGCCTGGGATGAATTTTATGAAAGATTCTTTCCCTTGGTCCGAAAGGTTGCCCGGAAGCACGTCAGAGACCGAGGTGGTGACCTCCAGGACGCAGTTCAAGACACGTTTCTCTCCCTGTACACCTCACTTCGCAGATTCGATTCACAGTACCCCCTCTCGAGATTCGTGTGGACTGTTGCAGAACGAGTTTGCATTGACAGGTACAGGTCGCAGAAGACGGCTAAACGGAATGGGGAGACGGTTCCGGTGGATCATCACGACGGAGGAGCTGAAGGTGCGGCCATGGTCCGATCGATTTCCGATGCTCCTGAGGAATCGGTCGCCAAGGCTGAGATGGTGGAGATCCTCAGACGGGTCTTTAGAGACCTTGGTGCGAAATGCCGGAAAATTCTCCGGCTCCGGTACCTGGAAGAACTCCCCTTCAAGGACGTGTCCCGCGTAACCGGGATAGCGGAGAAGACTCTCGCCGTTCAGACAGGCCGCTGCATCGATGAACTGAGAGTAAAGTACTTGAGGGCGGAGAATAGGGGAAGACAGCCATGAAGACCCTGGACCAAGAACTGTCTGAAAAACATATCGGCGACCTTCGTCTGGCTTATCTGGAGAATCTCCTCACGCCCGAGGAAATGGCAGCCGTGGAAAGGCACATCCAAATCTGCGCCGAATGTCGGAAAGAGTTGGAGGATCTCAAACAGTGGGAGAATACGCTGCGAACCAACAAGAACTCGATGTGCCCGGAACCCTGGGAACTCTTTGATTATGTCCGCACCGGACAAGATCCGCACGGCACGTTGCGTGCGCATGTGGATGAATGTGCTCTTTGCCGCAGCGATGCTGCGGCTTTCGAAGTCGAACCGCACCGGAAAGGCGTTCCGTCGGAGCTTTGGGAGAAGATTGCCGGCCTTTCCGCCGAGCACGAAAAGCAGGCAAAGCCCACAGTCTGGGAAACATATCTACGTAGGTTGGCGGCATCCTGGTCCGGGATCTTTCGTGTCGCCGTACCGGCGGCCGCGGCGGCGGCAATCCTCTTCATGGTGGTTCTCCACTTTCCAACGGACCGCGGCATGCCCCCTGAGGTGGGACTCAGTTCGGTCCAATGGGGTGTGAAACTCATGGCGCCCGGAGAAATGCCGCCGGTCGCAAAAGCCATCGGTCCGAAAAGGGAACGTCTTGCCATCGTTCTGTTATTCCAAGGATTCGACAGGACACCGTCCCAGACACGGATTGACTCACTCTACCGATCCCTGAAACCCACCAAAGGATTGCTCAGACGATACACCTTGATATCTCCCCTGGAGGTCAAGCAGTCGGTGATCGAGAACCGCTTGGAAGTGCTCAAGAGGGATGACCTTTGTAAAATGCTCAATGATAAGCTCCGCGCGACTCGGGTTGTCTTGCTCACAATATATAAGCACGGCACTTCATTCGATATCGAAGCGAAATTGACGGATCCAACCACTCTGAAAACTCTCCGGAGCCATGATGTATCGAGCGTCTCCGAGGCCCGACTTGCTTCCGAATTGAAGGATGCCTCTCTGTCGGTCCTCGAAAGCAGGTGACTCCTTCACTCCGTCGGAGCCGGCCCGGTCGGAATGGTGTTTATGAGCCCACGTCGGGTATAAAAACCGCTTAAAGGACGCCGCAATACGTTGGCGCACAATTAGGGAGATGGGGTCATGAGAGTATTGTTCCTATGCAGGACAGTTGCGTCCGGCCGGGAATTGTCCCACTATTGCTCGGTCCTGGCCGTAGTGTGCTCGGCATTTCTGCTTCAAACGCATGCCTGTTCGGCAGGCGGCGTACCGTATGCTCACAACCCTCGGAGCTTCCGACAACAAACCGCAGTTGCGTCTCCACCCAGGCACGCGTATTTGACGGACCGTGCGAGATCTTATCGGAGGACCCCCAGGGGTCGCGGTATGCATCCTTCTCTTGGTGTTCACCCGAGGCAAAACGGTTTCGGGGTACCCGAAGGGCGACGTAGACCTTGGCAGAGGTACCGTCGGATTCCGCCTGGACGGCATTTCCCGCGACCTCCCTATATGATGCTGCCGGCTCCGCAACCGCCGCCGGGCTCGCGGAGGAGACGGAGACTTAGGGAGATGGAGCAACCGCCGAGGGCTCGCGAGAGAAGACCAAGGGTTGTTCCTCATCGGAGATCCAAGGGACCGGCCGCCAAATTGGTCGAACCGCGAGTACCTTATCTTTCTGAATTGGCAATGCCCTATTCAAGAGATTTTGCCGACCGGGTCAGGCAGAACCCTCGCCGAGTCCTCGCCGCGCTGCAGTCCGCCCTGCACAGGGCTGACAGGTCACGCAACCGACAGGCTGAAAGCAGGGCCTTGACGAAAATAGGACATCTCTACTACCTGACGGGAAGGTTCCGGCAGGCCGAGGGGGCGTACGAGGACGTTCTGAAGCGCACCCGCGGGTACGCAGATCGCCATTGGAAAGCAATTTCCTTGATGAGCCTGGGATCTCTGAACACTGCATGGGGAAGATACGGCACTGCCCAAGAGATGAATGCGGAAGCATTGAGCCTGTTCGCCGCAGCCGGCACGGCGCCTGAAACTCAAATGGTCCTGAACAATCTCGGAGTTCTGGAGAAATATCGAGGAAAGTACGAGAGCGCTCTCAGTGCGTACCGGCAAGCGCTGGAAACTGATGTGCGTCCCGGTCGTCTGCGAGTGTTGATCCTGAAAAACATTGCGCGCTTCTACGGATATTGGGGTGAGAGCGAGGAAGCAATGGTTCACTATGAACGATCGGTACAAGCAGCCAAAAACCTTAGTGACCTTCGAGGACAAGGTGAAGTGCTGGTGGAACTTGCCCGGGCTTGCTCCCGGATGACCGGCAACAAACAACAGGCTTTGGAGTATGCCGGGAGATCTCTCGACGCCTTGAAACAGGCCCGAGTCCCTACTGCACCCGTGATGAAACTGATGGGCGATCTCCATATGGACGCGGGCAATTTGGATCGTGCGGAACCCTATGTGAGAGAGGCCGGTTACGGCTCCTCCCTGGGTCGCTATTGCCTGCTCAAGTCGAACCCTCGAACGGCCCGTCAGCATTTTCAAAGCGTTGTGAAGGCTGCTCAAGAAGATGAGAACCTCGACGAGCTCTTTGCCGCGCATACCGGTTTGGGCCGGGTGTCGGAAGCCTTGAAGGACTATCGAAAGGCAGAGCACTATTACGCCAAAGCGCTGGAAATCACGGAGGCTTTGAGGGAGAGTCTCATTCCTTCGATGCGAAAGAACTTCTACGCCGTCTCGATTAACGGGTTTTCCAGGTCCGAACCGGCGAAGGGGCTTATCAGGGTCACGCTCATGCAAGGTCGGCCCGAACGGAGCATTTATCCGGGTGAGACGGTAAGAGCTCGTGCGTTTGCAGACAATCTTGCGATAAGGGTCGAAGCCGGCTATTTCGGCGTTCCGAACCACGTGTTGGAACAAGAAGCGGACCTGGCCAATCAGCTGGCCTCAGTAATAACGGCGAGAGGTGTCTTACCCAAGGATGCGGACAAGGCACGTTTCACTGAACTCACCCTTGAGATAAGGCGCCTGAAACGGCGCAGGGAAGACTTCCTAAAGAAGCTCAGACAACGGTATCCCGATTATGCGGACGTGAAATACCCCAAGCCGCTGCACCTGAGTGAGACCTCGTTGCACTCGAACGAGTACGTACTCGTGCTTGACCTGGTTGGAGAAGGCGTTGCAGTGAGGCTGCTCAACAAACGGAAGGTGCTCAAGGCGTTTCTGTCGAAGTGGGAACCCGGGGTCCTGGAAGAGAATGTGCGGGCGTTCCGACGTCCTTTTGAGGCGTTCCGACTACGTGACTTTAATGTTGACCTCGCGCGCAAACTGCGTCGAAAGCTGTTAGGCGACCTATCGGCACTGGTTCCCCAAGAAAGTTCCGTGACCATCATCGCCGACGGTTTCCTTGCCCTATTGCCGTTCGAGGCGCTCATTCAAAACGGCGGCGGGCAGTGGGCTGAAAACGACATCGGACCCTACCCTAAACAAGTGACCTATGTCGGTGACCTCTATCGAATCTCCTACGGTCAGTCTTTGACCGCCATGTCGCTGACAAGGAAGCAGGTGCGAAGAACACCCCCCGGAAAGCGCATGCTCGTCATGGCCGATCCCGTATTTGAAATGAACGACCCTCGCGCAAGAGGCTTGGGTCCCGAGACCACGGTGGCCGCCGGAGAGGAGAACCGCTTTGCCCGTGTGAAGGCGATTCTCGGTAGCCGTTCCGGTACTTCCCGGCGTATGGCGAGGCTGAATGCCACCTGGGATCTGGCTCGCAAACTCAAGAACTCATATGGAGCCTCCTGTGATATCTATTCCGGGTTGAAATGCACCAAAAGCATGTTGCTCGAAAAGCTCGCCGGGAAGTTGGATCGATACAAGTCGATCGTCATGGCGACTCACGGGTTCCTCGCAAACGAGGTTCCCGGATTTATGGAACCTATCATGGCGCTTACCCTGGTCCCTCCCGGGACAGATGGCCTGCTGACAATGAGTGACGTTGCCGGCACGAAGCTCAATGCTGATGTGGCCGCTTTGACTGCGTGTCAGACGGGAGTAGGCATGATATTGGCCGGTGAAGGCATCATGAGCATGGGGCGGGCATTCCAATGTGCAGGAGCCAAGTCCGTCATTATGAGCTTGTGGTCCGTAGCTGAAGAACCTTCCGTGAGGCTGATGGAAGAGTTCTTCAAAGTCTGTGACCAAGGTAAGACCAGGTTGGAGGCATGGACCGAAGCCAGAAATAGGATTAGGAAGGCCGGTTTTGAGCACCCCTTCTTCTGGGCGGGGTTCATTCTTATCGGCGAGCCGGAGAAGTAACCGACAATGGGCAAGGGCTTCATGCTTCGTTGCCCCCCTGTAGCCATGAATGTTGCTGTACGGGGTTGAGTTCCGGATATGGTGGTCTCCACGAGAATGTTTTGGTTGACAGCTCGGTGGATCTTGCTACTATAAAAGGAAGAAGTAGTAAGTTGCGGTAGAGGTCTTAATCCACCTTGTAACGAGTCGATAATCGACAGGGTGTGAGTAGATGTGCACGGCGGACGACCAAAGAGGGGAGTGATTTGGATGGATTTCACCGTGCGAAAATTAACCGACTATCTCATAATGTATACTCGTCACGCTCATTGGGGATCGCCTGCATTAGGGCGAAGAGGACATTTTCGTACTGTTTGTTGGACAGGGGGAAAATTCAAAGCTACGGCGTATGTCCCGGTAGGATCGTCCGGGTCACATCACGGTGTTCCATAATATGGTTGTACAAGTTCATATGATCTTGATAGGATTTCACTCGGCTTTGCGGCCGTACTGAGATGAGGCGGCGGAAGAAGCTCGGATCCGAGTTCCCCGCAACTCGCGGCCGACGGGAAGGGCCGCTCATTTCAGGTTCCGATGTGCATAGGGGTATGGAGCGGCCGACGTCCGGTGAACCGGCCGGCAGGATGTGAGGACAACGAAAGGAGACTGGGAAATGGCGGAGGATGTCAAGAAAGGTACTGGGGGCCAAGATCTCTTCGGCGAAGAGACATTGGAGAGAAGGCGCTTCTTGGGAAAATGGTCAAAGATCGTCATCGGTGCGGTCGTTTTGGGTTCAGCCGCTCCGTTTTCCGCACGGGCAATGCGCGAGGACTCGGAGTCGGAATCCGCCGGGGGTGAGGATGACGGTACGGTTAAGGAAGAACCGCGTGTAGGCGACGTTGATTCCGACGTAGACCTTAACCAGTGGTGGGGTCGTGGCTGTAGAGGCTGCGGAGGACGTGGCTGCAGGGGATGCAGAGGACGAGGCTGTAGAGGCTGCGGAGGTCGTGGCTGTAGAGGCTGCGGAGGACGTGGCTGTAGGGGATGCAGAGGACGAGGATGCAGGGGATGCAGAGGACGAGGATGCAGGGGATGCAGAGGTTGCTGGCCCTTCTAGTCGTCAAATGGTGATGATGCGGGAGCTTTCACTGGAGCCTGAATGCGTGGGATCCGGGTTTCGACGAACAACTTGACTGTTCTCGCAGATTTCATCGTGATTTGGCCTCGGATCGAGTCGGGGAGCGCAAATACGGCACCTATTGGCCGAGCCAAGAAGCCGAGAGTTGTCGCACCTTACCGCCTGACCGCAGGGCATGCTCGGATTGAGACTTCGCCCCCAAAGGTATTCGTGTGATAATTGGCCACATGACGTGGTGAGAGGAGGCAGCCTGAGGATTCATGAAACTCGAAACCGTAGACCTTCTGATCAAACCGACCATCGGCTGCAATGCCAGATGCGTGTACTGCCATGCAATCAAACCGGATGAGATTGCGCCGGTCATGTCTCAGGATCTGATTACCGAGATATTAACCAAGTATGGCGAGTTCACGAGAGAACAAGAAATTGACTACGCCACGATCATCTGGCACGGAGGCGAGCCGCTCAAGGTAGGGGCCGATTTCTACTACCACGTGGGATCGGTTGTGAAGGAGCATTTGAGTCATCTCAATCTCATGCACCAGATGTACAGTAATGCCTGCCTTTACAAAGGCCGGGTGAGAGAAGCCATACGTGAGCTGCTCAAGGACCGGTCCATCTCGGTCAGCTTTGATCCTTTTCACCCGACTCGACTTCATACCAATGGTAAGAGCAACTTCGTAGATTCCTTGCGCGGCATGCAACAGTTGATCAGGGATGGGTTCACCGTATCGTTGGTGTACGTTGTCCACAGGAAATCGTTGGAAAGGGTGCGGGATCTTTACTACTTCTTCAAGAATTGCGGTGCGGCGGACGTGGCTCTGTTTCCCGCTGACTTTTTCGACCACCCCGAGTATGGGCTCTCCGTGCAGGATTGGGCTAAGTTCCTCAAGCAGATGTGGGATGTGTGGGAAGAAGATGATTACGCGGTGGGATTATCGTTTTTCGAGCACTGGCTCGAGTCGTTGGAGAGTCACAGGCTGCCCGAGTCCTGCGAGTACGGCATCAGGGAACGGTCTGCTCCGATGGTTATGATCTCTCCTGAGGGAAAGATCTTCACGTGTCATGTGTTCATGGATCAGGGTAAGAACTGCCTGGGCGACATAACGAGCATGTCGTTTGAAGAAATCTTGAAGCACCCGCTGATTCACCAAATCGCGGAGACAAAAGAAAACATGCCGGACGAATGTCGCACCTGCACATTTCTTGGGATCTGCAATACCGGTTGCGTGGCCGCACACAATGAAACGGGAAGGACGGTTTGGTGCGAGGGCCTCAAGGAATTCTACGCGCATATGATCGAACGTCAAGATCGTTACTTCGAGATACATCCTCAGGGGTGCTGCTGTGGTGACGAAGCTCATTTTCGACCTGACGCACCCGATTCGATTCATGCCGGCTGAACGATTTCTCCAAGCCTTTGGCCCGGCCTTGACAGACCGGTCATCTTTTCCGACAATCGCCACAAATAAAGAGAAAGCGGTTCCCAAGAATGTTTATCTACAATGTTCCCGCGTCGATTGTAGAGGATTACGCCGACAAACATCTGATTGTCCGAAGCGATGTTCCTACCGAGCTTGTGAAAGCCTATGGGAAGGTGAACTCCGCCGGGGTTCAGTACCTTCAGATCCTGCAACCGGACTGCACGCCGAATCCTTTACTCGAAATCGGTGAGCCGGTCCGTATCGAGCTCGTAGTCGAAGATTTCATTCCGGATGTGAGCTTTCTCCACAACTATGCCGAGGTGGGCAAACGGCATCCGATCCGTGTCGGTATACGGACCTCGCCCGGATTCAGCGAGGCGGTCAAGCTCTCGCTCTCTTTGGGTTTTGCCGTTGCACTGGAGGTTACGCAGCCCGATGCGGTCCTCGTGGAAGAGGTGAAGACAGTGCTCGATTACTATCTGCACAACCCCGAGGTGAACCAACCTGTTGATTTCTTCCACAGTTTACTTACTGTGCTCTTTGACGACTCGGATTGTACGCTCTGGGAAATTCAGGGCGAAGACCCAACCATGAACGGATTCGTTACCGATGACGGCCGCCTGGTCCTCTCCCGTCGTCTTCCTTCAATTGCCCTGGGGGAACCCGAAAGTACCTTCCTGGATGACCTGAAGCTGGAACTCCTTACCGACCAGGGGGAGTGCATGACCTGCCCGTTCTTCACCAACTGCTTGGGTTACTTCAAGTTTCCCGACAGGAGCTTTTCGTGCTCCCACGTCCGCGAACTGCTCGGGATTCTCTCGAGTGCGGCCAAGGAACTCAGACGGGAGTACGACGCTGCTGTTCGAGACGAAGACGGGGGTTATGAACACGGGGAAGAAGAGCGATCCTAACCTGAGATCCAGGCCTAATCGGGGTAAACGTTCACTGCGAAAAAGAAAGAATGAACCACCAAGACACCAAGGCACCAAGCAAGACAGTAGGGAACAGAGCGAGCCGCCGTCCGGCTCGTTGACCATTCAGGGCATCCGGCTTCTCCGGGACCACCCCGAACCTCCCCCGTCGACCCGCAAGTCCCATTAGTCAAGAATGCTGCTCTGGAGATAGTCTTCTTAATGCTTGGTGTCTTGGTGCCTTTGTGGTGTGATTTTCTGACTTCAACCCGGCGAAACGCGGGGTCGTGCTGAACGCCAACCACTCGGGCTGCCGGCGGCTTGGCCGGTTGCAGCAGATGTCCCCCGGGGATTCGCGATTCGGACATGAATTGTGTCCATTGCAGTAGCGGCGTACTGAGAGGAGGACCATGCCAACTCGTTGTATTCTTATCCTTTTGGATGGTCTGGGAGACCGGTCATACGCTTCCCTGGATCATATGACCCCTCTTCAAGCCGCGTCGACGCCTCATCTCGATGCGCTGGCCGCTACGGGTGCGAACGGATTGTACCATGCAGACAGGCTGGGGGTCGCGTTGTCCAGCCAGGATGCCCACTTTGCGTTGTACGGTTACGATAAACAGGAAACACTCCGTAGAGGAATTTTGGAGGCTGTCGGATCGGGACTGGAAGTCGGCCCCAATGATGTAGCCGTCCTCGGGAGGCTGATCACCGCCACCCCTGAAGACGGAATACTGAGGATTGTCGACCGACGGCCTTCGGCAGACCCGGAACAGATCTCGATACTCATTGGTGCCATAGACCGGTACGAGACCAATGGTATTGGGTTCCGCTTCACCCAAATCAATCAGCTGGAAGGTATTCTGGTTCTCTCCGGTGACGTGTCGCCGCACATCACCGACACCGACCCGCTGTGCAACGGCCTGCCCGCGCCGGCCGTGAAGCCGTTGTCGCCGCATGAGTGCGACTCGGTTGCTCGGAATACCGCAGAAGCTCTCACGAAATACCTGATTTGGGCTCACGAGAAGCTTTCGGATCATCCCATCAACCAGGTCAGGCTCTCCCGAGGAGAGAAACCGCTCAATGCGCTCATCACACACCTGGCCGATGCACCTCGGCCCATCGAATCGTTCCGCCGGCGATGGGGTTTCAAGGCCTTGTCGATCAGTCCAAAACTTGTGCAGTGGGGCGTAAGTAAGAGTCTGGGCATGGACACGGAACGGGTGAAGGACTCTCAAGACCCTGGTCAAGACATTGCCCATCGGATCGCCATTGCCGTGGAAAAGGTACCCCACTACGATTTCATACATGTTCACAGTATGGCTCCCGACCAGGCGGCCCACACGAAGAACCCGCTAACCAAGCGGTCGGTCATCGAGGCACTTGACGCGGGCATCGGTCGCGCTATCGGACCGTTGCTCAATGATCCCGATGTGTTGATCACCGTCACCGCAGACCATTCAACACCCAGCGGCGGACCCCTGATTCATTCGGGAGAGCCTGTTCCAATGACAATTGTCGGTGAAGGTGTAAGGCGGGATGACGTGAAGTCCTTTGACGAGGTTCACTGCGCAGGCGGTGCATTGGGAACCGTACGGGGTAAGGAGTTCATGTTGCTCGTTCTCAATTACCTGGATCGGTGCAAGTTGAGGGGCATCATGCAGACCCCGAATGACCAGGCATTTTGGCCGGGTGATTACGAGCCCTTTCGTCTATAAGATTAATAGGTTACAGCAACCAGTCATGGCAGTCCGGGATGCTGTGGGGGAAAGTCATTTCGGGCCGGCCTCCTGCAGGTCGGGGTACGTCTCCTTTACCAGGAACGAACTCACGAACGCGATCACGCCTCCTCCGAGAAACACCATGAGCATGCGGGAATAGGCCTCGATCGGGTAGGCTCCTGCCGCGGCCTTCGGATAGCTGTCCAGCAAGAACCCCACGAGGAGTTGCAGCACAGCTGCCCCGGCAAAAGGAAAGAGATTCCCCGTACCAACCGACGTTCCGGTTATTTCAACGGGAAACAGCTCCTTGACGTTGGTTATGCTTATCACACCGGGTGCCACGGAGCTTGCTGAGATGAGCAGAAACAGGAGATACAGAGCCGGTCTCGGGAGCCCCTGCGGAAACACATTCATGAGCAGCAGAAGGCAGGTGAGAACTGCCGAGGACCACATCAAGACTTTCTTGCGGCTATGAAATACCCGTTCCGAAAGGTACGCCATGAACGGGCTACCCACCAGGATTCCCACCGACAGCATGCTGAGTATTCCGCCGGCTTGCTCTCTTGTCATGCCGTAGACATGCATGAGGTAGGGACCTGCCCAGAGGCCTCCGAACGCAAAAAATACGCCCATGGAAAAAAATGCCCAAACCGTGACAGCCCAGAAGTACTTTTCGGAAAGCACCTGACGCACCCCTTCCCAGAGAGGGATTCGCTTCGGTGGTTTGAGAGCCTTTCCATACACCGGGTCTATCGCGTCCAATGAAGGCCATCCCATGTCCTCTGGTTTGTTGCGGACAATAAGCCAGACAAGGCATGCCAGACCCAAGGTTCCTACCCCGATGATTTCAAACGAGGCCCGCCAACCCACCCAGCCGGTGACAAAGGCAAGCGGTGAGGCCGCGGTCAGCGCCCCGAGTCCGCCTACGGCCAGCAATGTGCCGTTCATTCGAGTGAACTCGTTCACCCGGAACCATCCGGAGATAATTTTCATCGTCGGGGTGAAGACCATGCCCGCACCCAAACCCACGAGCACCCGGCCGAGCAACGCGATTTCAAGCGTGGGTGCGAGGCCGAAAAGAAAGCTCCCGGCCGCTCCGATGAGCACAAAAATCGTCACACTCTTTCGCGGTCCGAGAGAGTCGGAAAGAAGCCCGGCAGGAAATTGAACGGCAGCGTAGCTGTAGAAATACGCGGACGCCAGCAATCCCATAAGACTTGCGGAAATTCCGAATGACTCCTGAATGTCCACTGCCACCACGGCCGGACACACCCGATGGAAAAATGCCGACAGATAGGCTAACGCCATAACGCCGAATATCAGCCACCTGTACCTAAAAACTCTTTGGCTCATGGAAATGGGCATAAGGACTCCCTTGAGACCATACGCGTGCGAAGCGTCCTCATCGACAGGTACCCAATCGACGGCAGACGTTCCGATGAAGTCCATCGAATGAAGCAGCAGGCATGATGGATCGTATTATTCAAGCGAGCTTCAAATCTACCAATTGTTGACGGACTAGTAAACCTCTGCCGGCGTTGTCCGGGTTTTCAGTTGACTCTCCCGAGGGTCTCACGATACGTTCATGATGTAACACCGAGGCTGAAGGCCTTACTCAAAGGATAGTTGATGCCTATGGAAGACAAGCGAACCGCCGCCGACGGTGCCGCCTTCCGTACATCCATCGCCGGGTGGATTTCAACATATGACCTCGCTTGGCTCCGTCCGGACATCCTGGCAGGGGTGACCCTGTGGGGAATGCTCGTCCCGGAAGGCATCGCTTATGCCGCCATGGCCGGCGCTCCCCACCAGGCAGGGCTTTATACCTTGTTGGCATCGTTGACCGCGTATGCGTTCCTGGGAACGAGCCGTCGGATGGTATCCGCGGCGACCTCTTCATCGTCAATCATGATGGCGGCCGTCGTTGCACCTCTCGTTCTTCACGATCCCTCAAGTTATCTCCGGCTGCTGACGCTTCTGGTGCTCCTGGTAGGGGTGATCTTCATTGTTTCCGGCCTGCTCAGGCTCGGTTTTGTAGCAACGTTCATCTCCAAGCCGGTCATGACGGGTTTTGTGTTCGGAATGGCCGTCTACATAGCAGTAAGTCAGATCCCGAAGGTCGTGGGCATAGACAAGATACATGGAGATACGTTCGTACAGCTGGCTCACACAGTGGAACAGTTCGGGAACTGGAACCGGATGACCGTAGCGCTCGGGGTTGGAGCCTTGCTTCTCATGGTCGTGACCGAGCGGAGGGTTAAAAGAATACCGTCCGCGCTCGTTGCTCTCGTATCGGGAATTGTCGTGGTTTGGGTGTTTCACCTCGACACGAGGTATCACGTTCGGATCGTGGCGGATATTCCTTCGGGTCTCCCCGGGCTCGGCCTTCCCTCCTTCACTTTGCACGAGATAGCGGTACTCGTTCCGGGTGCTTTGGCCGTGGCCTTGGTAGCGTTCTCCCAAGCTCTGGGCACGGCCCAAACATATGCAGCCAAGCACGGATACCATGTCAACCCGGATCGGGAACTCATTGGGATGGGTGTCGGGAATATCGGTTCCGGCATGCTTGGGGGGCTGGTGGCCGGCGGCAGCATGTCTTCAACCGCGGTGAATGTGGGTGCGGGCGCGAAAACTCAGGTGTCAACACTGGTCTCAGCGGTGCTGGTGCTCCTCACTCTCCTCGTACTGACGCCCCTGTTCTACACGCTGCCCGATGCAGTGCTCGGAGCGATCGTGATCCACGCGGTCGTGCATCTGATCAGGATTGACGAACTGAGACGTTTCTACACTTGGCGAAGAGAAGATTTCTGGATGGCAATGGCGGCAATTGTGGGCGTTGTCACGCTGAATTTACTCTCCGGACTTCTCATCGCAGTAGTGCTTTCGTTGTTCCGGCTGATCTGGCGAGTGAGAGACCTTCAAGTTTCGATTCTCGGTAAGGTTGCGGGAAAGGAAGCGCTTTACACGAGCATCGGGAGAAATCCGGAGAGTGGACCGATTCCCGGTCTTGTGATTATGCGCCTGGAAGTGCCTCTGTTTTTCGCAAACGCAGAACAGCTTCGCAACCGGATTCATTCGCTGCTTCACGAAAACGTGACGACCAAGGCTGTTCTCATAGACATGAAGGCTAATTATGCGATGGGAGTTTCTTCAGTCGATGTGCTCCTCGAGGTCACACGAGAAACCCTCTCGTCCGGTATCGAGATTTCCTTCGCAGAGATTGACGGAGAGGTGAGAGAGATATTCCGGCGCTCAGGACTCACTGACATGGTAGGCGTGAATCGAATATACGACTCAATTCACGAAGGCGTACAAGACTATCTGCAAAGATACAAGCCGCCGGAGCCGTGATTTCACAGGTAACCGGCACCAGAGCTATGAGGTTGAACCATGCTGCTCCAGCCCGATTGTATAGGATGCATGTACAAGGCCGCTCTTGCAGGGATCAGATCTCTGACTACGGACGAGCGTCTCACCAGGGAAATCATTACGGATATTCAGCGCATTCCAGGGATTACCCCACCGGCCTGGAATTTGACAAGTCCTGAAGTATTTGAGCCCGTGCTTGGGCTGATTTCCCGTTGTTTCGATACTCCCGATCCCTTCCGGTCCATGAAAGACAAGCAGAATGAAAAGGGGATCGAACTCCTGCCCTGGCTGAAAAACCTTGTCAAGGAATCCGACGATCCGCTTTCTACCGCGGCGAATCTTTCCATCATTGGGAACTCTCTGGACCTCATGTGGTCAGGTGGCTCCATCGAGGTTGAGCCGCTTATACGAAAGAAGCTCGAACAGCGGTTATCCCGGGAATACCTCCTTCTTCTGGAGAACCGGCTCAAGGAAAGCCGTACAGTCGTGGTTCTTGGGGACAATTGCGGCGAGATCGTGTTTGACAAGGTGTTCCTGGAGACAATCCGTACAATGTGCGATCCTGAGATCTTCTATGTGGTAAGAAACGTTCCCGCGCTCAACGACGCCACACTGGAAGATGCCCGGGGTGTGGGTTTGGAGGAGGTTGCCGAAGTGATTGGAAACGGCACGGACGGTCCCATACCGGGGACGGTGCTTGCCAGGTGCTCTCAACAGGTGCGGGACCTCATGGAAAAGGCCGATCTCATCATTTCCAAAGGCGGGGGCAATTTCGACAGTCTTGAGGAAGAGACGTCTCTCCACGACAAGATCATCTTCATGCTGATGAGCAAGTGCGTTCCCTACTGCACGTACTTCGGCACCGAGACGTTTGATCCGATTCTTTCTCCGCCGACAAGATAGAATGCTGCGGGGCGGCTTTCTTCCGGAGGAGGTGGTGAGTCCCGCCGACAGCGGGACGAACCGCATCGGTCGTGATACGGTTAGCCACAACGTCCGTTTATGACGAATGACGGTCGTGCCCGGAAACAAGAGAGAAGCAGAAATCACCACCAAGACACAAAGACCCCAAGGGGACCGAAGCAAGATGACGGAGGGCAGGTTTCTCATTTGCGCTGCTTGGGATTTCCCCTGGGCTCCGGAAGAGCGGTTTTCAAAACCCGGCTCGCCACCATCTTTATATTCCTGGATTTCTTGGTGTCTTGGTGCCTTTGTGGTGAAAATCTCTTCTCTTGGACCTTTGAATCTGTGGAAATCGGCGAAATCCGTGGATGACTTCTTCTCTTTCTTGGTGGTTGGATTTCCGGTTCCAGAACACGACCGGCCCCCGGCGTTCACCGGATTGTAGGCAATCCACGTCCGAATTTGCGAAATGCGGCACAAAGGGATCCTCGTCAGGACGCGTCCCTGTACAGCAGCAAGTTGAGCGCCATCATGGTCATTACCGTTTCCCCGCGTTGGTTGAGCACCTCAACGTACGACCGAAGAACCCCGCGGTCCGGCTTGGACCGTGAACGTCTAACTTCGGCAACGGTCACGCGCATGATAAGCTCGTCCCCGGGACACACCGGTCTCAGCCAACGCAGGTCATCCACTCCCGGAGAGCCCAGACTTGCCGTCTGGGACAGGTAATGGTCCACGAACAGTCGCATCATCATCGAGGCAGAGTGCCACCCACTGGCAATCAGGCTGCCGTACATCGACTTCTTTCCCTCTTCCGGGTCCGTATGAAACGGCTGCGGGTCGAAGCGTCGGGCAAACGATATGATTTCCTCTTCCTCAACCGCCATGCTGCCGAACTCGTATACCGCACCCTCGATATAGTCTTCCAAATAACGGTCATCAATCGGGGTGGTGAATGTTGTCCTATTCATCAAATTCCTCTGCAAGAAAAGCAACCACTACTTTCATTCCTCAAAGAGTACTTTATACCTTCCATAGCCTTCCTTTTCCAGATCTTCTTTGGGGATGAACCGCAGCGAGGCCGAATTGATACAGTAACGAAGGCCGAAAGGCTTGGGCCCATCATTGAAGACATGCCCCAGGTGTGAGTCGGCATCTCTGCTCCGCACCTCGGTGCGGGACATCAAGAGGCTCCTATCCTCTTTTTCCACGACGTTTTCCGCTTCCAGTGGTTTCGTGAAGCTTGGCCACCCTGTCCCGGAGTCAAACTTGTCCACAGAGCTGAAAAGCGGTTCTCCCGAGACGATGTCTACGTATATCCCCGGTTTGTGATTGTTCCAGTACTCATTGTGAAACGGCGGTTCCGTTCCCTCTTCCCGGGTCACTTGGTATTGGAGCGATGTAAGCTTCTTTTTGATCTCTTCCTTGTTCATATTGTTCCTACCTCGCATGTCTTGCCATAGTGCTTCATACGAAAGACCTCCGACGAGCCACACCGGTATTCTCCGGAGAGACGGCGGGCATAGCCCGCCCTACGGCCCCGATTTGTAACACCCTCTGTGGGTGCCCTCGATGAATATCCTGCGACCGCATGTTTCCTCGCCGGCGTCCGTATTCCGTATCTGTCGGTCGTCCATGGTGTTGATGGGTTGAACCATGCGGGCGGCCACAGGGGGCCGCCCCTACACCAATCCTGTGTGACCGGATACTCCTACCAACCCCCGGCACACGAACCATTATGTGAGGGTACCCCCCTGTGGGTGCCCGTCAACACCGAGAACCTTCATGATCCGTTGTGGCTCGTCGACAGCCGCAAGCCATAAATGCTCACATGTTCAATCTTGGCCCCACAGCTTGTTCAGGTAACGGTCGCGGCCGGAATTGGACCGGTAGAGCTTGTATCGAAGCGGGTTCGTCTTATGGTAATCCTGGTGGTAGTCTTCGGCCTTGAAAAACGTGGAAGCCTCAATTATTTCGGTCACGATAGGTTTGTCGAATGTTCCGGATTTTGCGAGATCTTCTTTCGATTTTCCGGCCTGCCTCTTCTGCTCCTCATTGTGGTAGAAGATTGCGGACCGATAACCGGGTCCCCTGTCCACAAACTGACCTCCCGGGTCGGTGGGATCTATCTGTCTCCAGAACACATCCAGGAGATCCTTATAGGAGACCCGGGATGGGTCATAGGTAATCTCTATGGCTTCAATATGGCCTTTTTTTCCGTAATCCTCATAGGTGGGGTCGCTACCG
The DNA here is from genome assembly GCA_963675835.2 of Desulfomonilaceae bacterium. Taxonomy (GTDB): domain Bacteria; phylum Desulfobacterota; class Desulfomonilia; order Desulfomonilales; family Desulfomonilaceae; genus JAVHLK01. The sequence continues at coordinate 341,134 of CAXXIU010000021.1, read as the reverse complement.
GTTCCGCCCGTATAACCCGATACCACCGACTCCACACCCTCGAGTTTTTCAAACGGTGCTTCCATGCACCAGAAGCATCCACCGGCAAACGTTGCCTTCTCGCGTGCCTTCTGCCCGTGCACGAGCACCGCCAGGGGAGCGAGAAGAAACAGACCTGCAATGACTAATTTCAGCAATAATGCGATCATTGGGACAACCTCGACTTACCGCGCATCGGGCGCAGAAATACTCCACCACGGTTTGCGGTGGAATCCGCCGAGTCATTATTCAAACGGTTCTTGCAGACCGCGCACTCGACGTCTTCTATGAAATATAGTACATGTCCGGTCATTGGGCACGGTGGTGCGACGTCAACAGCCTAGTACACTACGGCACAAATGCGCCGACGTATTCTTGAGAACACGCGACAGCATCCCGTGGGACGGGCATCTTGCCCGTCGACGGGCGGGGACGCCTGTCCCGCAAGCCCTGCCGGGCGCTCGCGGAGAAGAGACCGGCACGGAGGCCGGCGCTACCAAGACAAGGGCAGCTCCGCTAATACGTCACCGCACTTCCGGCGTGGAGTACCAGGATTATCGGGTTTGATTGCCGGCCGCCTCTCGAGGGCCTCAACCATATCTGCAGAACTGAACGGATAAGAGGGTCGTCATGTTGGATCTACTGTTAAGCTTGGACGCCTGGATCGCCTTTTTCACCCTGACTGCCTTGGAGCTTGTCCTCGGTATCGACAACATAATCTTCATCTCGATTCTGGTTGACAGGCTTCCCAAGGAGAGACGTGAAATCGGGAGACGATTGGGCCTATTTGCCGCCATGTTCATGCGTATCGCGCTTCTGTCCGTGCTCTCCTGGCTCATAGGACTCACCGCGCCGCTTTTCAGCGTGTTGGGGCACGGCATTTCCGGCCGCGATCTGATTCTCATCGGCGGCGGCCTGTTCCTGCTCTGGAAAAGTACCAAAGAAATTCATGAATTACTCGTTGGAGAAGGGGAAGAAGAGACTGAGAAGGTGGTAACCGTGGGATTCTGGGGGGTCATCCTTCAGATCATGCTGATTGATATCATATTTTCCTTGGACTCGATTATTACTGCCGTGGGCATGGTCGATAAGCTCCCTGTGATGATCGCCGCAGTGGTTGCCGCGGTCGGGTTAATGATGGTCTTTGCAAGGGCTATCGGAGAATTCGTCGGCGGACACCCGACAATCAAAATGCTGGCATTGTCGTTCTTGGTCGTCGTAGGTGTGGTGTTGATCGCAGACGGTTTTGGTCATCATGTGCCGAAAGGATATATCTACTTCGCCATGGCCTTCTCCGTATGTGTCGAGATGCTCAACATGCACCTGCGCAAGCGTATGCGAGTGATGCCTCCCGTGAAACTGTCGAAGCCGCACGAAGAGACGGTCGGATTGGAAAGCGCTCAAACTGCCGGTGCGAAAAAGGCCGATCCAAACATTCATTAGGGAGATATCAACAGAAATTATTCAAGATACCGTCAGGTTGCCGCCCCATTTTCCTTAGAGGAATTCAAGATGCAGGATCAAGACAAGACGAGACAGCAACTCATAGACGAGCTCGTGAAGATGCGGCAACGGGTCGCGGAGTTCCACGCCGCAGAGTTCAAACTGCAAAGTGTTGCGGACGCGCTGAGGCAGTCCGAGACCATGTTCAGGAAGATTACTGAGAAATCCATCGTCGGGGTTTACCTCATTCAGGACGATCTGTTCAGGTACGTCAATCCCAAGATGGCTGGGATTTGCGGATATACCGTGGAGGAACTGGTTGACAAGAGGGGACCTGTGGACGTCGTAACCGATGAGGACTGGCCGATGGTTCGCGACTACTTACGCAAGCGCATCTCGGGCGAAATGGAGTCCATCAATTACTCGTTCATGGGAAAGAGACCGAACGGAGAGTTCGTGCATCTGGAAGTCTACGGTTCCAGGATGGAGTACCACAAACGGCCGGCAGTCATCGGTACCATTCTCGATATTACCCAGCGCATACGTGCGGAGCAGGAACTCGGCACCCAACTCAACCGTTTCCAGGCCATGTATCACCTGGCCGTGGCTATGACCGCGGAACACACACTTGAGGAAAACCTGGGACTCCTCGTCGACAAGAGTCGCGAGTTGCTGGGAGCGGACGCGTCATTCATCGCGGTCCGTGATGAAAAGACAGAGGCTCTTCGTGTGCGGGCGTGCTCCGGTATTGACGCGGAGGAAGTCGATCCATTGGACGGAGAGTTGTCCTTTCTCATGTGCGATCAGGAACCTCACCCCACGCAGACACGTTGGGGGCAAGGGGGGCCGAATGTCCTCTATGGCTCCGGGGACGATGGATTCCCTGCAAAAGGCTTCAGATCCGGAATCGCCGCGCCGGTCAGGATAAGAGAGAAGGACCTCGGTATCCTGTATGTCGGCAGCCGTGCGGAAAGATCCTTTTCAGAATCCGATAGAGATCTCCTATTCTTGATGGGCAATATGGCTGCTATGGAGATTACGCGGAAACAGGTGGAGGAAGCGCTCGCTCAGTCGGAGGAACGACTCAGATTACTCTCTCGGCAGCTCTTGCGCGCCCATGAGCATGAAAGGAAACGCGTTGCCCGCGAGCTGCATGATGGTATCGGGCAGTCTGTAACGGCCATGAAGTTCAAAGTGGAGAACGTGATAAGAGAAGCCTCCAAGAAAGTTCCTCAAGAGCATCTTGCGCCCTTGGAATCACTGCTCTCAATGATTCAGGAAGTAGTGGAAGACGTGGGTAGGATCGCAATGGACCTGCGGCCGTCAATCCTGGACGACCTGGGTGTCATGGCGACCATTACATGGCTCTGCAGGGAATTTCAGAAAACACATCCCGACATTCGGGTAGTAACGGAGCTTCAGATGCAAGAGTGTGGTGTCTCCGAGGATCAGAAGATCGTTATCTTCAGAATATTGCAGGAGGCGCTGAACAATGTGGCAAAGCACGGCCGTGCGGATCTAGTCCGTGTCTCTTTGCGCAACCATAACGGATCGACGGAGTTGACGGTCCAAGACACCGGGGTGGGGTTCGATTGGGAGTCGGCCCATTCCCCCGGAAACGAGAGACCTGGATTCGGTTTGGCAAGTATGAAGGAGAGAACTCAGCTTTCGGGCGGTTCTTTTTCGGTTCGAACACGAACGGGGGCGGGCACGGTAATTAACGCGTCCTGGCCGTCCGGCTAAAGCAGACCTATCCGTTTAAGAGTCCTCTTTCCATGGCATACGTCGTCAGAGCCGCGGCGCTGTGGAGATCAAGTTTCTTCATGAGATTCGCACGGTGAGTAGCCGCGGTCTTCACGCTGATACACAAGAGTTCCGCGATCTCTCTGTTCTTGTACCCCTCTGCAATGAGTTTCAGTATTTCTCTCTCTCGAGACGTCAGTGTTTCCCACGACGATGCGGGTTGCGGCGAGTGCGTCCCCTTCAAGTACCCTTCGAGCACCACCTGGGAAACCGCCGGGCTCAGGTACGGCTCCCCTCGCAGGACAGTCTGAATGGCCGAGACCAACTCGGTGTGGCTGACATACTTGAGTGCGTATCCGTCGACTCCGGCGCGGAACGTCGCCAGTATATATTCTTCGTTCTTGTGCACCGTGAGGACGAGGATCTTTGTGTCGGGACACTGCCTCTTCAAGTGTCTGATTGCCTGCAAACCGTCCATTCGAGGCATGGATAAGTCCATTAGAACGAGGTCGGGGGTAAGTCTTTCAACGCATTCTATGGCCTCTCGTCCGTCCGAGGCCTCACCCACCACCACAAAGCCGGGATCCAATGAAAGAAGGGATCTCAGGCCTTCCCTGATTATCGTGTGGTCTTCCGCCAGTACGATGCGATGTTTCTTGGGCATCTTGGGATATCGAACCAAACCTCACGTGCTTGAACACATTACAGAAAGAAGCGTCAGCCCCGAGCCGTCATCCTCATCGGCGGCCGAGGAGCAAACATTATTCCGGTGCAGGAGTGGTATCACGTCATGAAATGACGGTTCGGGTACGTCCGATTCCGGTCGCCTAGTCCGGAAATACTGTATCTTCAGACCCAAAATACTGCATTGACCGTATTTACAGAATCACTAAAGCAATGCAATTTTATTGATTACACCAGTGTAGCCGGGAAAACGCTTTTCCGGTACACCGGAAACCCAGATCCTCTTTTCACTCATAACCGTATAGTTCCTCGACACCGGAGGGCGGTTGCAGTGCGCGGCATTATTGCCGCGCACTGGGGTTAGCCCTATAGATTCCTGTCACACCCTAACATAAGGAGAAACGGAATGAAAAGGATTTTGGTTCTCTTGGTATTCGTCTTGCTCGCCTGGAACTGCGGGGGGCTTAATCCGGCCCTTAGCGCGGAACCCATCATCCTGGGCGTCCCCACATCGCTAACCGCACTAGAGGGAAGAGAAGCTCTCAAAGCGGTTCAAATGGCCGTGACCGAGATCAACGCACGGGGAGGGGTTCAAGTGGGGGATACGAAGCGCCCCATCACTCTCGAAACAATTGACCTGAGAGACTCTTCACCGGGTGTGCCGGTATCTGAAGCGCTCCTCGGTATCGAAAAGATCATCACCGACAAGAAAGTCCATGCGCTCGTTGTCGGACCTTTCAGATCCGAAGCTCTGCTGGCCGGTATGGACATCATTGCAAAATACAAGGTCCCGCTCCTGGGGACCATCGCAATGTCTCCAAAGTCCGAAGAGAAAATTAAAAAGAACCCCGATAAGTACAAATATTGTTTCAGGGTTTGCCTAAACGCCAAGTACCTGGTAGGATACCTTGCAAAGACTTTGGCGGCCATGAAGAAAGAGTACGGGTGGGACAAGCTCTATGTGATGCATCAGGATGTGCTCTGGGCGCGTTTGACGGGACAGATTACCGCCAAAGTTGCGAGCTCGAAAATGGGATGGAAGCAGGTCGGCATTGAGGCTTTCCCTACGGGTGCTTCCGATTTCTCAGCCAGCCTGCAGAAGGCCCGTACAAAAGGCGCTCAAGTAATTCTCACGGTTTTTGATATGCCCCAAAGCGGCATTCTGTTGAAACAGTGGCAAAGTATGAAGATCCCGGCCATGCTTACCGGATTCATCTCGCCCATGGCAGGACCGGGCGCATGGAAAACCTTTGACGGCAAAATCGCAGGATTGATCAATATGGACTTCGAGATCGGCAGTGCGATTCCCACCGACAAGTATGCTCCTGCAAAAGAGTTCTACAACAAGTATTTGAAAAAATATGGAAAACCCATGGAGGCGGGCCATGGTCCCGCGCCGTCCTACGATGCGGTATACATCCTGGCGGAGGCCATCGAACGGGCCGGCACACTGGATCCGGATAAGCTCGTTGCAGAGATCGAGAAGACGGATCGACAGGGCGTGATCGGTAAGATCAAGTTCGACGAGGGACATCAGGCGGTATACGGCGACGATCCCGCCAAGACCGCAGCCGCCTGCGTGTGGCAGTGGACCAAAGACGGCAAGCGGACCATCGTGTTCCCGCAGCCCCTGGCCGACGGTAAGATTTGGCTGCCCGACTGGGTAAAGGCGGCTAAGTAACGGTGAGAGTGCACGGAAAGGGAGGCTTTGACCTCCCTTTCTTGTGTGAAGCAGATCCCTTGTGCCCCGACCGGACAAGTGCCGGTACCGTAGAGCACGCCAACACCGGAGTGTCCTCAATGGTTGAAGTTACGATTGTTTACGGATTCATCAACAGCGTGATACTGGCCCTGGTAGCGCTCGGTTTCAGTTTGACCTTCGGGATAAGCGGGGTCTCTAACTTTGCATACGGCGCGATGTATGTGCTCTCTGGATACGCAGTGTGGATTCTCATGCACAAGGCCGGTATTCCGTTCATAGCGGCCGCGGTGATCTCGGTGTTTCTTACGGCCGCGCTCGGTGCCCTCCTATACCGATTTGTCCTTCTGCGGGTGCGAGGTATGGAGATCTCAGAGGTTATCGTAACCTTCGGCACGGGATTGGCCATCACCGAGCTTTTCCGGTATCTCGGGTTCACCGGCTTTGAGTACACCATTCCCGTCTTCACGGACGGTACGCTCGTGATCGCCGGCGTGTACGTAGACCATCAGAGGCTCTGGATAGTTGGTATTGGAGTGGCACTTGCGGTGGGGCTCTATCTCTTCACTCATCACACCAAACTGGGCTTGGCTTTTCGCGGAATCGCTCAGGACGAGCGGACTGCACTGACCCTCGGCATCAATTCCGACCGAATTGCCGAGTTGAGCGTTGCAATGGGGGCAGGCCTGGCTGCGGTGGCGGCGATCACGATTCTTCCCCGGGGAACCATCTCGGTCAACGAAGGATATTCCGTGCTGATCAATGCCATGGCCGTTTGTATCGTGGGCGGATTGGGAAGCACGGCCGGGGTGGTGGTGGCCGCGTTCCTCATCGGGTACGCTCAGATGATCACTGACGCTGTTTCGGGACCCCATTGGAAGATGATTGTCTCCTTGGTAGCGATACTGGTGATCCTCGTCGTGAAGCCTTCGGGGCTGTTCGGAAAACAAAAGGAACTGGAAGAGCGGATCTAGTCAGACCGGTCACCGGTAGCGGACTCTGCCATAGGAGTGCATGGTTCGGTGATACGGATACATGTGCATATCTTGGAACGGAAGAGCAGTGAAAACGAAACGTAAAGAGCGAATCGATCGAGGTATCAAAGCGAGGTCCGACGACATCTTCGCACTGACCTCCTGGCGTGAAATGGTGTACACGGCCCTCCCTCCGGCAATTCCGGTAGTGTTGCTGTTGGTCCTGCCTTTCTTCTTGCCCGTCTATTGGCAGAAGGTGTTCGTATCGACTGCGGTCTTTGCCCTGCTCGCCATGAGCTGGGACTTCCTCGTATCGGCAGGTATGGTTTCCTTGGGCCAGGCGCTTTTCTTCGGAGTCGGAGCCTATGCAGCCGGAGTGCTGGACCACTACCTCGGCCTGCCCATATGGTTGACCATTCCTCTTGGTACGGTCATCGGCGGCACGCTTTGTACTGTCTTCCTATTGCCGGTACTTCGGTTGAGAGGCGTATACTTTGCCATGGTGACCCTCGTCCTGCCGCTGATGCTCGAACGTATCGTGGAAGCTACCGGCGTGTTCGGGGGAACAGAGGGCCTGACCGGCCTCCAGGCCTTCCCGAGCAAGTGGCTTGAGATCTACCTTCTCGGCGGCATGGTGCTGATCGTGCTATTCGGATTTCGGAGGCTGATGTCCACGGATTACGGGCTCGTGTTTAAGGCAATCCGTAACAATGACCGAGCCGTGATGAGCGCGGGATTGAACATCTACTGGTACAAGGCACAGGCCCTTTTCATCGCAGGTTGTCTCGGTGCCTTTTGCGGCGCCGTCATGACCCATGTCTATCTCTTTGTGGGCATGCCCGTATTTGCTTTGGATTATTCAATACTCCCGCTGGCGTCGACAGTGGTGGGCGGAATGGGTACCTTTGCCGGTTCCCTGCTCGGAGCGTTTATCCTCGTTCCCCTCTCCGAGGCTCTTCGCGGAGTCGGCGGCCTACGAACGGTACTCTATGCGGTGGCGCTTGTAGTCTTTGTCGTTGCACTCCCGGAGGGTATATTCCATTACGTGCAACGGAAATATTCGCAGTTTGAAAGATGGGTGCACGTCGACGAGTAGTGCAGTACCCACGTTGATTCCAGCGGGCGTAACGGCTTCGCCGAGCCATACGGGAACGCTCTTCATATGAAGGCGCAGAGTATTATACTGAAAGGCCGTGCACATGGGTGCCAATGGACAAAAAAAAGACAGGGAACTGCTCTTACGGGTGGAGAATCTGAGTAAGCGATTTGGCGGCGTCCAGGCTGTGGTCGGCGTCAATTTCGATCTGTACAAAGGCGAGTTGCTGGGACTCATCGGGCCCAACGGATCGGGGAAGACCACACTGGTAAACCTGATTACGGGATTTGTTCGGGCCGACAAGGGATCGGTGCTCTACCGCGGCAAGAACATAATCGGATGCACGCCTAACCGCATAGCCGGCTTGGGGATTGCCCGGACATTCCAGATGGCTCGACCTTTCGGCGATCTCCCGGCGTACAAGAATTTGATCATACCGCTGTTCTCTCCCCGTGTGAAGGAGATGCAGGGCGGAAAATACGGCGACCGCGATGCGGTTGCCATCGACCTCCTGGAAGAAGTCGGTTTCGAGCGAGACTCGTCCGTAACGTACAAGGCGGCAGGCAGTTTGCCTCACGGTTACCTGAAGCGGCTGGAGCTTGCCAAATGCCTGGCATTGCGCGCTGATCTGATCATTCTCGACGAACTCTTCTCCGGCTTGAGCATTGCCGAACTGGCGAGCATTCTGCCGATTATCGAGAAGCTCATGTTAAGCGGCAAAACAATCCTCATGATCGAACATCGTCTCCGGGAACTGTTCCGTATCGCGGACCGGGCAATCGTGCTCAATTTCGGCCAAGTGATAGCAGACGGGAAGCCCGAGGAAATCATGAAGAAGGACGAAGTCAGACACGCCTACCTCGGCACGGAAGACGAATGACGGGGAGAGGCCCTGAGCGGGAAATACAATGCTGGAAATAACGAACTTGATGGTCTTCTATGAGAACGCTCTGGCGTTGAATGACTTCAGCATGAACGTTGAAGCCGGCCGGATCGTCGCAGTTATCGGTTCCAACAGTGCGGGTAAGACCACCTTGATGAACACGGTCTCCGGCCTCATTATTGACACCAAGATCAAGGAACAACGTAAGGGGGGCGAAAGAATCACGCTGTATGGGACCATTACCTTCAATGGTGAAGACATCACGAACATGGAGCCCAGTGAGCGAGTGAAACGGGGCATGGTCCTGTGCCGAGAACGTCATCCGATCTTTCCCGAGTCGGACCTTGTGGAAAACTTACGGATTGCAGGGTATTTAAGGCCCAGGGATCAGGTCAAGCCGAGCATTGACCACGTGTTTGAGCTGTTCCCCACCCTCCAACGCCTCAAAACGCGTAAGGCCGGGTTCCTCAGTGGAGGGGAACAACAGATGCTGAGCATCGGAATGGCTCTGGTGGTCAAACCCGATCTGCTGCTCCTGGATGAGCCGCTCCTTGGTTTGAGTCCCGTAATGCAGAAGACTTTGATAGAGGCGATCCGGAAGATAAGGGATGACTCGGGATTGACCATCGTTATCACCGAACAGTTCGCGCGTCCCATACTCCCCATGATCGATCATGGCTACATCATTGAAAACGGAATGCTTAGCATGGACGGAAGCGGAGCCGATCTCATGGACAACGATGAAGTAAAGTCCGCATATTTCGGGGTCTGAGAAGGAGGATTGAAGGAATGGCCGTGTGGGAACTGCCGAATATATCTGAAGCGTTCAACGAGACTGCTTCTCGGAATCCGAACAAGAATGCGGTAGCCTTTCTGGGGACCCTCTACTCATACGCCGGGCTCAAGGAACTGGTCGAACGCTTCGCAGGCGCCCTCGCAGCCAAGGGATTCGCCAAGGGTGACCGTATAATCCTTTATATTCCCAACTCCATCCAGTTTGTCGTCTCCTGGCTTGGTATACAACGTCTCGGCGGAGTAGCGGTTCCCATCACTCCCATCTACACTCCGACCGATTTGCAGTACATCGCTTCGGACACGGAGGCAAAGGCGGTCATCTGTTCCGATAGGAATTACGGATACGTCAAGGAGGTGACGCCTCATACGAAACTTGAAAAGGTCGTGGTAACCAACATTGCCGACCTGCTTCCCTGGTGGAAGCGTTTGTTCGGGTGGGCGGCGGATAAGGTGCCGAGAGGTAACGTAGAACGCGTGGAGAATGTGTCATTCATGCGCGACCTAATCGGCTCATCCAACCCACCGGCTCCGCTTCCCAAGACCGGGCCGGATGACACGGCCGAAATCCTTTACACCGGCGGTACCACGAAGCATCCAAAGGGAGTACCGCTCACGCACGGGTTTTTTCTCATCTCTTCCTTCGAGCAACTTGCAGTGCGAGATCCGCTTTTTCCCAAGGATGAAGACGTTATCGTCGGCGGTGCGCCCCTGTTTCATGTTTTAGGCCAGACCTGCAGTCTTTCTACGGTGATCGTGGGAGGCGGCACGCTCATCCTGCAGCCCCGCGTCAATCTGGACGCCATGTTCGATGCAATACAACGGTTGCGGGCCACCACATTCATTGGCGTGCCTGCGCTCTTCAGGATGATTCTCGAACACGTCCGTGTCGATCAGTACGATCTCTCATCGCTCAAATACTGTTTTAGCGGTGGAGACGTGATGCCGGTGGAAGTTGGAAAGCGATGGACCCGTCGCTTCAATGTGACGGTCAACCAGGGTTATGGTTGTACCGAAACGTGCGGAGGAGTGACCATGACCCCGACGGACAGGGACTGTCCTCCTCTTAGTATGGGATTGAAGATTCCCAGCAAGGAGATCTTGATCGTTACTCCCGATACGGTGGAACCGACCAAACCGGGAGATCCGGGTGAATTGCTGGTCTCGTCGGACATGATGGTCTCATCCTATATCAACAAACCCGAGGAAACGAAAGAAGCATTTGTAGAGATTGACCAGCGCCTGTATTATCGCACGTCCGACATTGTGCGACAGGACGAGGACGGCTTTCTCTTCTTTGTCGACCGCACGGTTGACACCATCAAACACAAGGGCTACCGCATTTCAGCTTCGGAGATTGAAGCCGTGCTTCAAGAGCATCCGGCAGTGATTGAGTCTTGCGTAGTGGGAATTCCCGACAAGAAGGTCGGCCAACGCATTAAGGCGTTCGTCGTTTTGAAAAAGGATGTCAAGGGAATTACGGGTTATGAACTCATCCGCTGGTGCCGGGATAAGATGGTAGCGTATAAGCTGCCGCAGTATATTGAATTTCGCGACATGCTTCCCAAGTCAAAGGTCGGAAAACTTCTGCGCAGAGAAGTGCGTTCGGAAGAGAAGAAACGTCTGGAGACGTAGTTCCGCACAGTTCACCGGTACACTGTCACTCGATGAGCAGGGCCACGCGTTCCGCGTGGTCCGCCCTCCGTTTCGCGGCGTCCTGCCCTCGTTCTCAGACAAGAGCTTGGGACCGAGCGGGACACCTTGCCGGAAATGTGTAACCGTGTTTTGACCCTGGCGGTATCACTCCACCACCCACGATCAGGAACAACCGGTTTCCCGTTGCCCGGATTCTTAAGTCAAATCCCGCAAAGGCGATTCTTGAACCCGTAACCGACCGGATTACTTTCTATTGAGATTCCGGAGACTGCAACCGGGTGCGGGCCGTCCTCTTCTAGTTAACTTCCTTCAAGGCAGAGGGAACTGAAGCCCCGCAAACTCCGGAAGGCAAGGGATCGAGACGCTTGGGCTTGTAACGGCTCGTGTCGTACGTGGTTCCCCGCCACTGAAGCGCATCATTGCAGATGATCTTCTTCACGATTACTGCGAAAACCCAAATCAGCATGAGATTTCCCACTGCTAGAAGTACCGAGTATTTCATGGGAACTCCAAGTTGCTCGTAGTAGAAACAGGGAATGGTAAACATGCACACGCCGCAGATAAGGGGAAGCACAAACCACCATTGCGGCCACAGAGCCCTTGCGGCGGGAATGTATACGAGGAGTGCCGAAGCGAAGACCGGGGCGCTCATGAGTACATGCACCAGGAGGTACCAGAGTACCGTGCTCATTTCATAGTTCATGGAAGCGCTAAGGATTCTCGTCCACCCATCCATGATCTCACTGAAGTTTGTGTACATTCTTGTCCGTAGGACCCTGCGGCCGTTGGCAAAGATAAGGCCCAGTCCCGATGCCTTTACTCTCTTACCGATGCCGATGTCCTCAACGGCCAAGTCTTTGACGTCGTGATGCCCGCCGATTCTCTCGTAAGCCTGACGACTGATGATATAAAACATGCCGTTTGCGGATGCCACAGCACTGGAAGGGTCATTGATCTTGCCCAGGGGGAACAGAATGCAGGACATTGCGGCGAAGGTCGGCTGTAAGGCCCTTTCCCAAAAAGTCTTGAGCACGAACCTGGGGCTCAACGTAATCATGTTTACCCCGCGATCCATCGCCGCGTGATAACAGTGTGTTAGGGCACTCTCGTGGAGAGTGCTGTCTGCATCGAGGAAGGCGAACCATTCACCTGAAGCACGTTTGATCCCGGCATCCAGGGCATGGCACTTACCGGTCCAACCTTCCGGAAGTTCATGGAGTGAGTGCACCTCGGCGTTTGATTTTCCACGGCATACCGACTCCGCGATCTCCACGGTACGGTCCCCGGATCGATCATCAATGCAGATCAACTCAAACCGCGGGTAGTCTTGATTCAGAACGGATTTCAGGCAGTCGCGAATACTCGCCTCTTCGTTGTGGGCCGGGACGATTACTGAGATTAGCGGTGGACAATCCGGCAATTCGACGCCGGCTTCAGGATTGATATGCGGATCCCTCCTACAGGTCTGAATGAGCTCCCAGGCTCTCATGACCCAGAAGTGTATAAAAAACAACAACACCAAGGTAGCCGCCACCAGAAGTAAGTGATGCAAAAGGCTTCCCCCATTGGAGTCAAAGAGACTTTAATTGCAATCTTTCTTTATACTATCAAGAATTACGTGCTGATGCAAAGAATTGTGTGTCGCGGGGCCGACACGCGCGTTCGAGTCCCGCCGCGCGGCCCGTGCAGACCATCGTCGGAACACGCGACGGACGGCAAAGGCATCCCTACCGTACCTCAAAAGGCAAAATCCCCCGTCCCCCTTATCGAAAAGGGGGACGGGGGACTATTACGATACCGCCAAGACCTCCGAGTATCGCCGCAATTACCGTTGATTGCCGCTATACGGCAGTCCGCATCGTGGATTCATCGAACCCGGTACATCGGCGCTACTTAGTCTTCGCGCATTGCTTGCAGTCACCGACAGGCTTTCCGCCTCCGTCGATGCAGGCCTTTTCCGCCATGGTTTTGCATTCACCATTAATGCAGCATTTGACCTGCTTTGCAGCGGTGCCGGTATCGGCCGGTGCCTTGGCGAAGGCTCCGGGGGCCATAGCCGTGCACAGGCCTGCCACGAAGGCTACCCCTAGGAAGATTATGAACAACTTTTTCATTGTGCCCGTCCCTCCTCTGCTTTGAATAGTGGGCATTAACAGCGATGCTTCGCGGAATTGCCCGGAAACATCGATGAAAAGTCGACCTGCGGACGGCGGCCTTCACGATTCGCCGCCCCCCGCATCTATAGCTCTAAAATTCCGCGTTGACAACCATCTCCATGCCCCAGATGGGATCAATCGAGCGGTTGGGATTAATGCCCCAGTCTGCAGGATTGGTGCTTCCTAGGGTTCCCCCAGGATTGGCCCAATCCGTTACGCCCTTGTCGATGCATGCGTACTTGTACCAGTTACCGGGCTGCCAGTAGGCAAAGGTCGCGTTGACCACGAATCCTTCCAACAACTGCCAGTCAAACCCAGCGTTGAACTCCCATCCAAGATTCGAGTCCGGTATGGAAGGCGCTCCGTTGGGACCGAATCCCATTTCTACTCCTCCGCCATACTCACCGGCAGTGAACGCTACGTCGGGGTCAAGGTCCGGCCTTATGCAGCCCCAGCCGAAGCCGCTCTGCGATACCCTGTCGGCATAGAAAAAGCTGCCGTAAACATTGAGGTTGGCTGCGACCGAGTAGTCTACTCGAGCGCCGTATACCGAGGCATCCTCTACGTAGCCGTTGCCTGTCGAACCGTTCACAAAGTGACCGACCCCGTATCCATAAACCTGAAGGTAGCTGTACGGCCTAAACAGTCCCGTATTGGAGAAGGCGTCAGCGTTCAGAATACCGTTTCTGTCGATCTGCCTGCCGTTCCTCCGGTCTCCGCCGGAAAACCACGCATAGAGTAACGAGACTTTCATTGGACCTGCCAGAGTGGAAACCTCCGACATCCAGCGCCAATGCTCGATATAGGTGTCCCTGACATTGGCCGCGGCCGCACCCAAAGCGTCCTTCCTTCTGTTCCTGATCGTTTGTTGGTACCACGTTAGTTCCGCGTTGAAGAAGATGGGGCTCGGATAATACTTGATGTACGCGCCGCCGTACGTGTCATACTGATCGCGATAACTCGTGGTCTGACGGTTCGCAGGCGTGTCAACAATGCCTTCCCCACCGCGATGCCGGTTGTTGGTTACGAAGATGACGCCTGTATCCAGCGCGCCGCAGCGGTAGGTTACGTTGGGTGCCGTTGCATCCCAAATGCGTGTGTTGTTCTTGTCCATATCCGGATTGTAGTAGGCTCCCGTAGACCCTCTCCGGGACGGATAAAACGCCAGGCCTACACGCAGCGGCCCGTACGGCGCGGTTATGGAAAAGGACTCCGACGTACGGGACTCATCTCCATTCCAGCTGAGACCCGTTCCCCAGACGCTCGGCCTCTTGCCGAGGGATAAGGAACCCCAGGGGAGCTGTGCGCTCAATTGCACGTAGTTCCAGTACCCTGGAGACATCGCCTGTTGAATTCCGAAATGGCGGTTGTTCAGGTATTCCGAAGCAACCAGGCTGCCGGTGGCAGCGTCCGCCGGCGGATTCCACTCGCCGATGTAGTACTGGCCACGGATACGGAGTGCCTTGTTCATCCTGAGCTGCATGTCAATGGCCATGTACTGGGTGTTCCACGAACCGTCCGAGCCGGAAACGAGGCCTCCCCCTTGCTCTCCGAGCCAGGCATTGAGCGGCGCGAAGGTTCCCGGCGTTGCTCCGACGATTCCGCTTCCCGCATCCACGTCGTACCGGCCAAAGAATCCGTTTGTACCGTTTTGTCCTATAGCCTCCAACTCCCATGAAAGCGCGCCTTCCATGGTGAATTCCCAGGCCAGGACAACTCCGGAGCTTAAGACAAAACACATAGCCACCACCGCGGCCAGTGTTTGCCGATATCTTTTTCTTCCAATCATCACCCTTCCTCCTTAGGCCGACCCACATGTTCCGGTCGGCCAACAAGAACTACGTCAACAAAGACATAACTCGTCCCCACACAGACCGGTGTCGTTCCGAAGCGGCTCCCGCGGGGAGACCGTCTACGTCCTCATAGATCCGGTGGAGTCATCGACACCGGCGAGTTGAGAGTACCTATGGGCCGCTCCTATTCTTGGCGAATCAGGAGTTGCTCTGAAGTGTGACTTCAAAACGGGCACGCTTCTACTTGGCCCGGTCCCTCTCCTCAAACGAGAGCGGTTCACCAAAAGACAAACGTATGTACCATCAATATGAAATCCATGCTACCAGCCCCCCATACGGGCTGTCAACCAAAAAGAATCCCCGCAGCGCTACAATGCGGTCTCTCAATAGGATAGGATTTCTCCGGCCCTGCCGTAACAGCGTGGAACCACGACGGTAAGGTTTGGAGGGAAGGCCGCACGGCAGCCCAAATGTCGCCGATGGGATTGCTTTGTGCTTTCCACACGGGACTCGCTATCGCATGGTGCGCGGTGGTACCTCTCTGCGGGACAGGTCTCTCCCGGTCCCCCTTTGCCAAAAGGGGAAGGCCTCCAACCCGGCCTTGAAAGACCGGTCTACCGTCATACCGCCCCTCCGGGACGTTAAGACTTCCCCCCCCTCCCCCGAACTTACGGATTCGGAATCGTAGGCTCGTCTTGGACTTGCTTACCGGGTGTCTCACCCGGATGAGAGCTCGTGGTGTCGATCGATATTTCTGAAGTATTCGTCCTCGTTGAGGGAGAGTAGATCTTCCAGCAACCCTGTTTCCCCGGAGATTTGTTCAATCTCCCCTGCGAAGAATTGGCGGAGAATTCTGTTTTGAGCGACTGTTCTTCTATCCTTGTTTTTGTAAAAGGCTTTCAAGTAGATGTGAATGCGGGCATAGCAGTTTTCCAGCTGATCCAAGTCTTCCCGAATCATTTTCTCGTAGATTTCCAGTCTTGGCATATCAGGGTTCTGCTCGAGCTTGATCCTTTTTTCGCGTATGCGGTCGCTCCTCGATATAATGTTCTCAACGTAATGCGTAATTTCTTCAAAGACGCTGTCGTCGGCGAGCACCTGGAGGATGTTGTCCTGCGAACCCGGCCGGTCGGACCTGGCCGCCTCCGACGAGGGGGTGTCCGCGTCCGCCGCCTCTTTCCACAAATCCGAATCAGCCGGGGTCCTTGCACTGAGTTTTTCGATTTTAACGGTGAGACCTTCGGTGAGAAACACAGGAACCCTGTCTACGAGCCGTTTGAGCTGATTGCCGTACAACGTGGTGAGAATCCGGTAACCTACATCCAGCGCACTATTAAGCATCGAGAAAATGGCCACCGTTCTGCGATCTTCAAGAGAAATCAGCTGAAGCATTATCTCTTGGACCGCCGGGGTCAAATAGAACTTAAAGGTCTTTCCCCCACCGGAAAGTTTCCTCACGTAAACTCGGAAATTGTCATCGGAAGAGTCGGCACGAGCCTCGAATTGGAATCCCGTCACGAGACGACCTTTTGCTTTCAGAATCCGAGTCGCCTTCCCTGCATCCATCTTGCTCTTCTCGAGGAGGAACAATTCCCCGACGCGATCGTCTCTGAGTGCATTCCCTGTAAAATGAGCAATGCGGTTCTGTGCTTCACCTATAATCGCCGAGTATTTTTCGTCGATTGTCAGGTCGGGAATTATTTGAATGGCGTAATTGCTCGAGTTCATCGGCCCACATTGATTGCAGGTAACCCTTAGGAGTCCCCTGCGTTACCCGTCGTGGTCGTCCTGGGGGGTACGGTGCAAGAAGTCGTTCAAACGAATGACCTTGTCAGCGTGACCGGCAGGATCGACAGGATCGTTTGTGCGTTCGACCGTCTCCACGAATTTTTTCAGATTCGGGTCCCTCAGGAGGGCATCCTGGATTTTACGGTCCATTTCAACGGATTGCTGATTCAACTCCTTTACGGGGCATTGCATCCCAAGAGCATTATTCAGAATCGTAACCAACTTGGCCGTCACACGCGGACTCTTCTGAAGGTAAGCAGGCACGTGTCCCCACAGACTCACCCCTTCCATGCCAACCTCCGTGCAGGCCCGTATGAGAAAGGAGTGTATGCTCACCTGACCATAGTAATCCGCCGCGCGAATTCCTTCGTCAAGCCTTGCCGTTCCGGCAACAACATAGGGAGACGAGCCCACGACACTAACAATGGGTGGAGCGGTATGGGATATGGTGTCCTGAACTCCCCCTATGGTATAAAGCCTTTTTACATCGAGTTTGGTCATCGCGTCCAGTACAATACGCGAATAGCCGGACCAGTTATAATGAGGCTCTCTCCCAAGCAGAAGGATGAGATCATGCTCACCGCCCGGGTTGCTCCAATGGAACAGGTCGGTGTCCATGGAGTCCAGTTCGTGAATGACTCCATCCTCTATGTGTCCGATGGGTCTTTCCAGGGTGAAATTAATGAACGGCTCCTCGCTTAACCGAGCAAACAACCTCGGCTTCAGCGCGTCGATCAAGTATGCAACAGTGTCGCTGGAGACGCCGCCCGCGTTGGACCATCCATGGAAAACCGCCACAACGAGCGGATCTCTCGAGTCCGGCACATAGTCCCACTTGATGGGCGTGGAGATCGCGTCGTCTTCAATCATTTTGGGATGCTCCGCGCAAACTTCGTACTATTCTAACCTGCCTTTGTCCGTCAGATCAAGAAAGGAACCGATTGCCCGTCCTTTTGAGGCACCTAAAGACACATTTCTCAAGGCTGTGACGGTTCTGATACGAGCGGAGAAGCCCTCAATTCGAGCGCGCCGTGAGATCATTCGATTTCCGGGGGGCATAAGCGCTAACTTTTATGTCCTTGGTCAGGAGGACACCTATCCTGAAGGACATTTCCTCTTGTTCCCCCTTTGAAAAGGGGGGACTCATCCTCCGGCCCCCACTACCTGACCCGAAGCGAGTCCGCTCCGTATGTAAAGTCCCCAACAGAAGCCCGCTCAACTCCGGCCAATGTACTCCGTGAGGTCTGTGCCTCCTATCCACCCTCCGCACACCAGCCTCTCTCCTTGGTAAAGAACAGCCGCCTGGCCGGGAGCAACCGCCGGCTGAGGCATATCGAACTCCAGACCAAGCGCATCCTCGGATATGCGCGCCAACGTGCAGGGCACCGGTGGAGTAGTGGATCGGACCTTCGCTTCAAACCGTGCTCCAGGGAGCAAACCGTATGGTTCCAACGCGTTTATCTTCGAGATGCTTACTGCGGACGCAAGCGTCTGTTCCCGCGTTCCGACCACCACGGTATCCTTATCCGCGTCGATTCTTACCACGTAGTACGGTTTGGGCGCACTGATTCCCAATCCCCTCCGCTGCCCGACGGTGTAGCGACATATCCCCCGGTGTCGGCCCAAGACGTTTCCGCGAAGGTCGACTATGGGGCCCGGCCTCGCAACTACTGCGTGTCGCCTCAGAAACGCCTTGTAGTCGCCGTCGGGAATGAAACACAATTCCTGCGATTCTTCGGAATGAGATAGTGTTATACCCTCGGAGAGGAGAAATTCCCGCACGTATGACTTAGTGAGCTTCCCAAGGGGCAGAAGGGTCCGCTCGAGGATTTCCGAAGTCAGCGCGAACAAGAAATAAGACTGGTCCTTGGTCCGATCGCCTGCCCTCAACAAAGCCGGCTTACCGCCAACTTCTTCAATTCGTGCGTAGTGGCCCGTAGCCAACCTGTCGCATCCCAGAGACTTCGCTCTCTCAAAAAGAAGCGTGAACTTTATCAGCCGGTTGCAGAGTGGGCAGGGGGAAGGAGTCCGGCCGCGGGAATACTCTCGAAGGAACGGTTCGATGACCAGATCTCTGAAATCAGCGGACAGGTCAACGACGAAAAGCGGAACACCGATTTGTCTCGCAGCATTGTCGGCAAGTTTGCCGGCTTCATCGGAGTGCCGATGCAGTCTCATGTGGAGCCCGATGACGTCAAAACCCGATTGCTTCAGCAACAAAGCGGCCGCGGTGCTGTCCACACCGCCGCTCATGGCTACGGCAACTTTCATTCGGCTCGTTCCCGCTTCGCCTCGTGCGATGTTTCCCAAATGCAGTGGGACAGGCAATACGAAACTGTCTCAAAACTCGCGGCGCATCGAAAACCGTGGCACGATTGTATGGCATATCGCTGCAAATCCCCCCTGCCCCCCTTTGCCAAAGGGGGGTAACAGCCAGTCCCCCCCTTTAAAAAAGGGGGGTTAGGGGGGATTTCGGCTGGAATCCACTTCATCCCGCCTTCAGCGCGGGATTCACTTCGATCTGCCGGTATTGAGACACTTTCAGACCCCTGCCCTACCGCATCTAGGCGTGCCCGTCGCATCAACGGCTCCCCGGGAAGTACGGCGCGACACCGGGCTGCGTTTCAAAATCAGGAAGTTGAGGAAGTTCAATATCCCCGGACTGCCGGCGGTTGCCCGCGGCCTCCGGGGCCTCCTGTGGCGGCATATCGTACCTGGAAGGCGGTGCCGACTGCTGCTGATGGTTGAACCGCGGATCCGCCGGACCCGGCGGCTGATTCCACCTCGTCACAGGCGGTTGCACCGGGCCGGGCCGGGGCGCTGCGGTATTGGGCGGTGCTTGTCCCGGAACAGAGTTCCTCCCGTACATGGGATGAACGGGAACCGCTTGCTGCGGCGGCGTAGAATAGATCTGAGTGCCGGGGCCGTACTGCCGCCCCCCCTGCTCAACATAGGTCTGTGCCTGGGGATCATCCTCGGGAACCGCCGGTCCATAATCCCGGAGCGATTCCGGCTCGTCCAAAGGCGACATGACAAGGGTAAACCCGGCCGTCCCGCTGTACACCGGCTCGGTTACCATGCCGGGAAAAAACCCGTCCTTGGGATTGCCCACATATGTTTCCATCTCCTCAAACGATATGTCCGGGGGAACAGGGAATTCTTTCACGGGAACACCTTTCAGCACATCCTTCATGAAGTAACCCCAGATGGGAAGAGCAGACCTTCCTCCTCCTTCTCTCCTGCCGAGAGGCCTTTTTTCGTCGAAGCCGACCCACACACCCGTCGTGAACCCGGGAGAAAAACCGACGAACCAGGTGTCTTCCGCATTGTTGGTCGTCCCCGTCTTACCCGCCAGATCTCTGCGGTTGAGAATTCTCTGCAATCGGGCGCCTGTTCCCCGTCGAACCACTCCCTGAAGCAACGATGTCATAATATATGCGGTCTGAGGCGACATGGCAGCTTTTACGTCTCTCGACGGCCGTTTTGCATCCGAAACGGCAGAGTCGGCATCCGACCGGTTCGTATCTTCCACGGCCGAATCTTCTCGGTTCGCCGTGTCATCCTCCACATCTCGTTCCTGCAGATCTTGCGCTGCGATCTCTTTGAATTCCTCTCTGAGAGCCGGATGCGGGATTTCCGCATCATTCAGAACAGGGAGGTCGGTGTTGTCTTCCAGGACATTGCCGAATCTATCTTCGATTCGTTTTACTAAGATCGGTTCCACGTAGACGCCGCTGTTCGGAAATACCGTGTACGCAGAAGTGATTTCGTAAAGACTCATTCCCGAGGTCCCCAGGCTCAGGGAAAGATTGCGTCCCAAGGGCTCGGAAATACCCATTTTGTGAGCCATTTCGATTACCGGATCAAATTTCGTGTCCATAAGAACCTTGATCGTGCAGATATTTCGGGACAGTTCCAGTGCACTCCGAAAACTTATCGGTCCCAGAAATTGGCCGCCCGCGTTCTTCGGTTCCCATTCTTCCTCTGCTGCGTTCTCGAGATCCACTACAATAGGTTCGTCCACAATAATGGTTGCTGGACTGTAGCTGCGTTTTTCGAGCGCTGCGGCGTAGATAATTGGTTTGAATGCACTGCCCGGCTGTCGCTTTCCTTGGGTGGCCCGGTTGAACTTGAAGCGCTCCCTCGAAGCTCCCCCCACCAAGGCTCTCACGTAACCGGTCCTATTCTCGATACATACCACTGCTCCCTCGAGTTTCGGATCGTTGTCCAGCGTAAAGAACGCCGTGTCATCCGTGATCTTGTCAAAATGCAGCGCGAGCACTTGCCCAACCCTATAAGGAGCGGCCTTTGATTTGGGGATCCGGACACGTCCCCGCAGGCGCGGACTCAATGCCACATGAAGCTCCCGCTGGTTTTTCAAGCGGCCGATCTTCACAATAACACCCTGATAAACCTTGTCTTGCTTCAGCTCCGGCGTGGAACGATTCTTCAGACGCTCCGCGATTTGATCCCTCGGCAACGTTCTTAGAATGGCAAGGTCCTTCTGCCTTGCGCGAACTTCCTTGAGTCCTTTGGCCAAGGCCTCATGAGCCATGCGCTGGTATTCTACGCGACACGTGGTGAAGACCTTCAGTCCCTCATTGTACAGCCTGTCGGCTCCGTACTTCTTCACTATGTAGCGTCGCACCGCCTCGGCAAAGTCAGGCACCAGGTCGAACGGTTTGGTGTTATCTTTCTTGATCACAATCTTCTCTTGTTTGGCCTTTTCGTATTCCTCCTTACTGATCAGACCGTTTACAAGCAATCTCCCCAACACGTACAATTGTCTTCTGCGTGCGAGCTTTTCGCTCTTGAACGGATTGTATTTGGACGGGCTTGAAACAAGACCCGCGATGAGCGCGGCCTCCGGCAGGCTGAGCTGTTCGACGGGTTTATCGAAATACCCCCGCGCCGCCGCCTCCACTCCATAGCAGCCCTCACCGAGATATATTTCATTGAGGTAGATATAGAGGATCTTCTTTTTCCCCCACAATCTCTCCAATTCGGACGCAAGCAGAATCTCCTTGATCTTGCGCGACAGCTTTCGCTCACGGGTCAAGAACAGATTGCGTACAACCTGCATGATGATCGTACTTCCTCCCTGCACGAATCTACCGGCCTTCACATTGGCAAGTGCGGCTCTTGCAAAGCCTTGCCAATCCACACCCGAGTGCTTATAAAACCGGGAGTCCTCTGCCGCTACAAACGCGTTGATCACATGAGGGGGGATCTGCTCCAAATCCACGACGAATCTCTTCTGCTTGTAAAACACCCCGATCACGGTCCCGTCATCCGAATAGAAAGTGGAAACCGTCCTTGGACGATATGCGGCCAACTGAGGTATCTGGGGAAGATCGTTGGAATAGACGAGATATGCTCCAAGTCCTACCCCGGCACAAAATATTGGGATTTCCACAAGTATGACAAGCGGGATCAAGAAGAACAGACTAAACAGACCCCGCCCAAGAATTCTTCTCACAAACGTGGGCATCGTGCTTCCCTATGGTAACTTTAAGATGCTTGCATCGTTGGCGATCTGCCGCGATTCGCGGTCCGCCGGATCGTTTCATGTTCTTTCCGTCATTCAGCGTTACGGTCTGTTACCGTACCGCGAATTTACCGTGAACCTTTATCATGACTCCCACTAGATTGCCGGCACCGTGGAATACGCTCCATTAAATCGCCAGCACCATAAGGTCTTCCGCACTGATGATTTCTCCCGAAAAGACCGATGCTGCTTGTGCCGTGACATCCACCTCATCGCACGGCGGATAGAAGTGTGTCAGCAAAAGCCTCTTCGCTCCTGCTGAAGCTGCGATCCTTCCTGCTTCCGACGGAACCAGATGTCCCCGGACTTTGAGATCGTCCGGCATGGATGATTCGCAAATCAACAGGTCGGTACCTCGTGCGAGAGATACCAGTTCGTCCGAAACATCCGTGTCTCCCGAGATAGTTACGGACGAGCCGTCGGCTTCAACACGATAGGACACGCAAGGGAACGCATGAGCCGAAGGCCGCGAGCGAATGACAAGTCCCTTGATCCTAAACGTGTCGGGCGCCTCGGCATTCATCTCTTTTGTCACCAGCCGATCTCCCTTAGGGACGATCCAATCTCCATAGATTCCGACCTGAGCTTGGTAGAAATGTTCCAATCCTTGTGGTCCGATCAGGTGGAATTCCTCTTCGCGTACGGAATTGTATTCGTAGTTGCACGCAAACAGGAAAGGCACGAGGTCGGACACGTGGTCCGGGTGGAAATGCGTGATGAGAATCACATCTATGCCCTTCCCGTCTATGCCGCCCTCGCACATTCGGCGAATGGTGCCCGGTCCCATGTCAACCAATACCCGGGCCTGAGACGATCGGATGAACAGCCCGGATGCGTTGCGTTTAAGACTCGGCGTGACCGTACCGCTGCCCAGAACCGTGATCTCCATTATGCCAATCCTTACTCTCGCATGCCCTCCCCACCGACCCCACTGTATCTTGATCGCCGCGGCTTATCAAGGAGCTACGACAGGAAAGATCGGGGTTCGGGGCGCGACTTCGGCCCGCACGCAATTTCGACAGGCTCGACCGCCTCAACCTAGCGCCCATTCGTGCGCGTCGGCCGCAGTGACGCTCATTTCATTCCATCGATCAAAATAAGCCACACTAACAAAATAGTATATCATTGATGGGTCGTGTGACACGGTTCAGTTTCGTGGTACGTAATTGGCGTAATGTTACAATACTGTGAGTTTTTTTGACGTCGGCACCGAGAAGTCACTTGACTTGCGCCGTTCGTTTTCCTAGGATGTTTATAAATCCGTCAATGTATTGTGAACTCAGCAACATGCGTCTACACCCGTTGTGCATCGACAAGCGGGGAATTGTCATGTGTTTGCAGTCTTAGTTTTACGCTTTTGCAGTTTATGTGAACTATTAGGAGGAAAATCGAATGTATAGGATTAGGTTGCTCACTATTGCCGCCTTGCTGAGCCTCGTACTCTGCTTGTGCGGCTCGCCCGTCCAGGCGTGGGAGTTCACCATGGACGGCGCCTTTACATGGGAACTCGAGGAAATGGGACAGACGGGCCGCAACGGCTTCTTCGGGCAGTATGATGTCGACGCGGGAGCGGGAGGCGGGTTCGCCGCCGGCTACTTTGCACCCTACAATTTCTGGATCGGGAGCCCCGATGTGGGGACGCCGGGTGTGGTGTCCGGTTCCGATGCAGGATGGAACACCCAGTACATGGGCGTCAACATGCAGCTGAGGATGAACAAGGCTCTCAGGGTACGGGGAAATTACTATATCGGATCCTGGAACAACGACGGTACCGGCATCTTGGTGGCATCGGAATACCTGAACAATAGTCGCCCGGGCATACAGCAGTCTTTCTCCCCCGGCTACTGGAACACACTGTGGCTCACCGCTCAGCTTCCCTGGGGAGCCATGGCGTTCGGCAAAAGGCCCTCCACCTGGGGCACGGGCCTTTCATGGAACGGCGACGAAAATAGAAGTTCCGAGTCGCTGGCCCTGAGAACCTCTTACGGGCCTTTGAGCTTCCAGATCTCCTTCTATCCATCGAGACGGGGGAATCTCGGGTCGGTTCAGTACTATAACCGCGATGTTGACAAGAACAACAGTCGGATCTGGGATATAACCGTCCCCAACATCGTCTATCGCTGCGGACCCGTTGACATGGGGGTTCAGTACGTCCAGGTGAGCCGACACAGCGGAGGAGAGGCCTATATTCCACCGATCGATAATGGAGTCCCGGGTATCCCGGACACCAGACTCACTCAGAATTACAGAGACCGGGACGACCAGTATGCCGGCGCGTACTTCAAGTATTACAACGGGAGAGTATTTTTCAACAGTGAACTAACGTGGTACGGACAAACCACGCGGAACAGGCGTAAGCTTGCCGGTGGTGCTGCCGTGCCGGGCGTCAGGGACGATTATATCGAGCACTGGCGTTACATGGTCGAGGCTTCCATGCTCGCAGGACCACTCAGAGTCGGTGTTCTTCATGCGTGGCTGCAAGGCGATGATCGTCGGGGCGGGCAGTTTGCCAACGGGGCACAAGCTGCGGGCAACGTTACCTATATCGACCGCCGTGGAAGCCTACGGTCGAACTCCTTCTCCAACTCGGGTCTTTTCCGCCCGTATAGCCTTATCATGGCGTATCAGTATGGAACCGGCATGTTCATCAACGGCGATACCGGAAACGGTTACTTGGAGGATGCAGTCGTTTACGGAGCACGGGCCGATTACGCATTGGCAGCCAACCTCAACGTTCACGGGACCTTCTTCTGGGCGGACCGTCAATCCAAGAGCGGTTTCGGATGGGGCTGTATCTCGCCGAACACCGGGGCCACCGATGGGAGCATCGTCATGCGTGGAACCGCAGATGGTGATCGCATTGGCGCGCCGAATATTCCCGACACGTTCCTCGGATGGGAAGTGAATGCAGGCTTTGACTGGAAACTTCTCGAGGGACTGGTCGTCGCCACCACCTTCGGCTATTGGCAGCCCGGCGAGTGGTACAAGTTTGCGTGCATTGACAAGTCCGTGGTCAACTGGGGTGTCGCCGGTACACCGGGAAGTACCGACCCCGGTCAGTGGGGAATCAATCCCAACCGGACCATCGACCCGGTTTGGCAAATGCAACTCACGGTTAACGGGGAGTTCTAACCTCCGGCCTTCACGTGAAACCAAGAAAAAAGCGGAGGCTGCGGCCTCCGCTTTTTTTGTCTCGTATTTCTCCACCCTCACGAATCAGACCGGATCACCCGCCGGGGACCAAAGGACCAAGGCCTGACCAACTATTGCTTGGAGTCAATCCTTCGCGACCATATAATGGTACGAGAATTGTGTTGATCGGCTCGGTAGGAACGGGAAAACGGCAACCATGTTGAAAGGGGGAACAGATGGCAGACAGTGAGCGGTTCGTTAGGTGGTTCGAGGACATCGGCAGAGACGATTTACCCCTCGTGGGAGGCAAGAATGCGTCTTTGGGTGAAATGATCAAAGAACTTAGCGCCATGAACGTCCGGGTTCCCGGCGGTTTTGCACTGACGACGAATGCGTATCGGTTACTCATCAAGGAGAACGATCTTCACGAATTTGTCTTCTCGGAGCTGGACCGTTATCGCAGAGGTGATCAGGACCTCGGCACGACCGGACTCAACATCCGTCTAAGGTTCAAGGCATCCGCGTTGCCTGATGAATTGACCATGGCCATTATAGATGCATACAAGAGGCTCGGTAAGATCTACGACACTCCGCACCTGTCGGTCGCGGTGAGGAGCAGCGCAACTGCCGAAGACCTTCCGACCGCAAGTTTTGCAGGACAACAGGAGTCGTATCTCAACATCACGAATGCCCATGACTTACTCAATGCTTGTCTGAACTGTTTTGCAAGCCTGTTCACAGATCGAGCCATAGCTTACCGTGAGGAAAAGGGGTTTGACCACGATCGTGTGGCTCTCTCCGTGGGAATTCAGAGAATGGTGCGCTCCGATTTGGCAGGTTCGGGAGTGGCCTTCTCCCTGGACACGGAATCCGGATTGGACAACGTCATCCTCATCAACGCAGCCTGGGGACTCGGCGAGAACATCGTCCAGGGAATCGTCAACCCCGATGAGTACGTGGTCTTCAAACCAACTTTGGAAGACGCCAACTATCGTCCGATTCTTAGGAAGACTCTGGGAGAAAAAGAGACCAAGGTGGTGTTCGCAACCGGCGGCGGGGGGCACACGCAGACCGTGGCCGTCAATAGTGAAGAAAGGCACATGCCGGTTCTCAACGACGATGAAATATTGCAGCTTGCACGTTGGATTCTCCTGATTGAAAAGCACTTCAAGACACCAATGGATGTAGAATGGGCAAAGGACGGAGTCAACGGGCAACTATACATAGTTCAAGCAAGACCGGAAACGGTTCAGTCAACACGGCAACGCGGCTCCGTCAAGACATATCGTCTTGTAGAAACCGACGGGGTTCTGGTGACCGGCAGAAGCGTCGGTCAGAGCATCGTGGCAGGTAAGACGTGTCGGATCAACAGCCCGGATGAAATCGCGCTGTTCAAGGAAGGTTCCATCTTGGTCACGGTAATGACCGATCCTGATTGGGTTCCAATCATGAAGAAGGCAGCGGGAATCGTTACCGATCACGGAGGTAGAACCTGCCATGCGGCCATAGTGAGCCGGGAGTTGGGAATTCCCGCGGTTGTCGGTACCACCAATGGCACAACAGTGCTGGATGACGACCTGGAGATCACCTTGTCATGCGCAGAAGGAGATATTGGAAAGGTCTACGGCGGAATTCGCAAGTTTGAGGTAGAAGAGATCTCATATTCCGACCTGCCCAAAACCCAAACCAAAATCATGCTCAACATCGCTTCACCGGCTGCCGCACACAAATGGTGGGAGGCCCCCAGCGACGGAGTGGGTTTAGCCAGAATCGAATTCATCATCAATGACGTTGTCAAGGCCCATCCTCTTGCTTTGATTAAGTACGATGAGTTGCAAGACCGAAAGGCCAGGGCTGAAATCGACATTCTGACGAGAGGATACGAAGATCGCAGCAGGTTCTTCGTGGACAAGCTGGCCGAAGGAGTTGCTCTCATAGCCGCGGCGTTCTACCCCAAGCCGGTCATCGTTCGATTGAGCGACTTCAAATCCAACGAGTACGCCAATCTCATTGGCGGGCGGCAGTTCGAGCCTCATGAGGAGAACCCCATGCTTGGGTATCGTGGGGCTTCTCGCTACTGCGACAAGCACTACCGAGAGGGGTTTGCCCTTGAATGCCGGGCCATGAAAACAGTTCGAGAAATCATCGGACTGACGAATGTCAAACTGATGATTCCTTTTTGCAGGACGCTGGAAGAAGCCGACTCCGTGCTCAAGGTGATGGAAGACTATGGGCTTTCACGGGGCGCTCACGGACTGGAAATATACGTCATGGCCGAGATCCCGTCCAACGTCATCCTCGCCGACGAATTTGCCAAACGATTTGACGGCTTTTCAATCGGCAGCAATGATCTCACCCAGTTGACTCTGGGAATCGATAGGGACTCGGGATTGCTCGTAGAAGCTTTTGACGAGCGCAACGAAGCGGTAAAGCGAATGATTCGCATGCTTCTCAGGAGTGCCAAGGAGACGGGAACCAAGGTCGGCATCTGCGGTCAAGCGCCGAGTGACTATCCGGAATTCGCCGAATTCCTTGTCCGAGAGGGAATTGACAGCATATCCCTGAACCCCGACAGCATCATAGCCGTCCGAAGGCGAGTGGCGTCAGTCGAGGAAGAACTGGCCCGGGGAGGAGGATAACGGGGCCGGCGCGGATCAGTCGAATCGGTCCGGACTACCCACTGCTTGACCTCCCGGACCGTGCAGCCTATTATGTCTCGTGAACCGTAATGGCTCATCAGGCTTCCACGACCGGCATGGCGGACTCCGTTAGGAACGGGGAAGAGACCATCTCTCCGCCGCAACCTCCCGCATCCTCATTGCGCACTGATGCCGCGGCCCGATGAACTCTCAACGAGTATTCGGAGACATGGGTGAAGTTTTCAGAACTCGTAAGGATGTTGGAACAAAACGGATTCAGACTCGTCAAAGAGAGGGGATCTGTTCGGTACTATGGTAAGCAAGGATGGAACAGACTCATTCGCGTGGATTTCCATGGCTCAACGGAAGTTCCTACAGGGACTTGTCACTCCATACTGAAAGCTGCCGGCATCGAACGTACGTAGGGAGAAAGAGAAAATGATCGATCTTCCGTACACACTTATCATTGAGGCCACTGAAGAACCCGACTATTTCGGCTTCTATTCCTCCGAGCTGGAAGGTTTTTCCGGCATCGGACACTCGGTGGAAGACTGTATCTACAAGGCACGATGGGGCATGAAAGAGCACATTGCGTTGCTTCAGCAGCACGGTCTTCCAGTTCCTCCTTTCAATCCGTACCCCAGAATCGTTATTCAGAATGAGGAAAAGACGGCTGTCGCGTGACGGCTGCGAGAAGACCGTTTGTAGATAATGCAATACCGGTCATGTGCTCCCAAGGTGGAGGACCCTGGTTTAAACGGTATGTCTTTTTGCGCGAATTCTTGCCGGACCAACAAAGGGACACGTGTTTGAACCCTGGAACCTGCCAAGCTTCTCCGGTACCTA
Source organism: Desulfomonilaceae bacterium (assembly GCA_963675835.2). Classification (GTDB taxonomy): domain Bacteria; phylum Desulfobacterota; class Desulfomonilia; order Desulfomonilales; family Desulfomonilaceae; genus JAVHLK01. The sequence goes on along the minus strand of CAXXIU010000021.1, from coordinate 312,244 downwards.
CCGGAATTGAAACCTCTTTCCGGGAAATCGTGGACAAGCAGGAAGGCCTTCACCCGCAAGGCATGGCGACCCCGTAAATAGCCCAGAACCCAACCTAATCCTTATCAATCCCGAGGGTGGATCACATGTCCGGACAAATCACTATCTCCTTGTGGCTCTTCATCGTACTCGTGGTCATAGCAGCCGTGGCAGTGCTCGACAGAGTATTGATCCCCAGCAGCCGCTGGTTCTTGCGGAGGCGCGTCAACCGGGTAATCGAAGAGATCGGCACGCGCCTGGATATCGAGATACGGCCCTTCCAATTGACGAAAAGACAGGTCCTTATTGACCGACTGGTTTATGACCCCAAAGTCATTGAGGCGATCCAGGACTACGCTCGAGACCACGACATGCCTCTGGAAGTTGTGCAAGGCAATGTCAGGACAATTGCCCGCGAGATTGTTCCTTCGTTTAACGCGTATTTCTATTTCAGGACAGGGTATTGGATTGCCAAACGGATCGCACGGCTTCTGTACAGGGTGCGGGTAGGGATTCTCAAGGACGAACAATACAAGTCCATTAGCCCGGCCTCTACCGTGGTATTTGTCATGAATCACCGGTCAAACATGGACTATATCTTGGTCGCCTTCCTTGCGGCCGAGCGGACAACCCTTTCCTATGCCGTAGGCGAATGGGCCAAGATTTGGCCGCTTCATATGCTGATCCGCTTCATGGGGGCCTTCTTTGTTCGTCGAAACTCCGGGGATCCTTTGTACCGAAGAGTTTTGGAGCGCTACATTCATATGGCAACTCAGGAGGGCGTCTGCCAGGCGGTCTTTCTCGAAGGCGGCCTGACTCGTGACGGCAAGCTGCAGAAACCCAAACTTGGCCTTGTTGACTACATGCTGCGCAGATTCGATCCGAAAACCGATCGAGATGTCGTGTTCATCCCGGTCGGCATTAACTACGACCGTACCATTGAGGACCGGAGTCTGCTCAGGGCCCTGGACCCTACGTCTGAAAGGAGGAGTCTGTGGTTTGTGTTCCGAACCACGGGCAACTTCATCATGCGTAGTATCATGCTCATGATTCTCAGCCGTTGGCGCCGCTACGGGTACGCATGCGTGAATTTCGGAACCCCCCTGTCGGTGAAGACGTATTGCCGCCGGCACGGCATTGTCTTTAGTGAACTGGAGAAGGACGAGCGATTCCTGCAAATTGAAAAGCTTTGTCGGCGGCTGATGGCCGACATAGCGGAGGTTGTGCCGGTATTGCCGATGTCTCTGGTCTCCACGGTCTTCTTGGGTTCCATGGACCAGGATCTCAATATTCGTGATGTTGAGACCCTGAGCAACCAGTTGATACAAGAATTGCAGGATCACGGGGCACCCGTTCTCGATACTCCCCGCAGTTCCCGCGTTCGTGCCGTTGCAGAAGCGGTTGACCTTATGATGTTGCGGGGGCTCATTACATCGTCCGGCGGCCGGTTGCGGGCGGCACCAGGGGAAGAGGCCGTACTACGCTATTATGCCAACGCCATCACACACTGGCTGCAACCGGTCGAGCAGAGCAACATTCCTGTGGACAAAGGCACAACGACTCATCAAATCCCTCGCCATTAGTGGGCGCTGCGGGGCTTCGCGTCCGAGATGCGGCATGAAGCCCCCGCGGGACGTCGGCCATATCTGCAGCCGTTTTGCAGATCCCCTCTCAACTGCACAGACTTATGATTTTTACGAGCTTACGTAACTGCTGGAGGTCTTTCTCAGACGTGTTGGTAATTTCGAACCCCGCTATGTAGTGACCGTTTTCGCTTTCTCTCTTCACCCAACGGCACGTGGCCTCGATAAGGAAGGGCTTGATAAGAGCGAATTTCTCATGGTACACCATGAGCGTCTTCAGCTCATTCACTTCGGCCGGAATTCCAATGACTCCCAGCCCCTTCACCGTTATGTCCCTGACTCTCCCCTGGGTATCGACCGCCCCCACGTCGATTACCGGCAACTCGAAGTCCAGAAAACAACGAACCTCCTCGCGGAGTTCGTCCACTGCTTCGTCTTTCTCCCGATCAAGGCTCTGGGGGATTTCGTCGGGCTTAAGAATACCGACCTCTACGAGCTTTCGGTAAGCACTCTCGAGTCCCTTGGAAGACAGCATGTACTTTTCCATGATCGAGCCTTGGGGCATGCCTCCACGGACGTCGTCCACAAACTCCGCGGCGCTGATCTTTCGCTTGGGAGGCTTGACTTCACGGTGTTCCGCCTGCGTAATGAATCCAAGATAGGCGAGTTCGTCGAAAAGATTCTGAAGACCCTTCTCGGAAAGCTTGTACTTCTCCATCAATGCCTGGTCGTCCAACCCGGCACGGATGTCTGCCACTGCTTGTTTCGGCTTTATGTCGCGCGCTCGCATCAGCCTTCCCCTAAGAAATGCCTGATCTTCCTATGAAAGTCTCCCACATGAAGCACACCTGCTTGGGGCCGTGTTTGGGAGCACTTGGGGGGGGCGGATAAGCGTTTCCCAATGATGCCGCACCGTGCTCTCTTCATACCCCGTCATCAAGGCGAAGCCACGAAGGTCTTGATGACGGTCAAGGACTTTCATGCTTCGTTGTGCCGGCGGAGACATGAGTATTACTATATAACGAAATCCCGGGAGATTGGCCACACAAAAAAACCAATCCCGCTCCGCCACTTACACACCGACGCGTGTGTTCACCGGCATATCCGCAACTTATGATGTAATCGGAAGATTATGGTTGTTCGCCCAACGAAAGATATCGCATCAGGTTGCGTAACCCGGCGAGGCTCGAGTCGGAAATCGAGGTTATCTCGAATCCTGCAACGTCTTTGTCCCCGCCGTGTCCGCGTTTGGCCCACCTGCATAAAGCCTCGAATGCAATCTCTGTTTCCGAGGATAAGTCCTCACATCTGAATATGAGACTTCTTTTTTCGTTCACATAGGCTCGAATGCCCTCGACCTGAAGACCACTTGCCGTGATATCGTTGACCAAGCCCCACACGGAAGGATCATGCGCATCGTGGACCGTTGCCGGAAACACCATGTAGTTTCTCGGCACGGATCGCATCTCCGAGGGGTCGCAGTTCTTTCTCAGTTCATTGAGACGCGCTTCGATGATTTCAAGATCGTTCGAATCGACTTCCTTAAGAGTTTCGAGGATGTCCATGAATTCCCCCGGCGAGATGCGATATTTCTCCATTATGGGTATTTCACCCATTCCCGAGCGAATATCTTCTCTCAATTCGCCGGCATTGATCATTTGCTTCACCATTCACGGACCCCTGGTTCTACGATTCCCCGACCTTGGCCAAAAGCCAAGGCATGATCTCAGGTGCAAACAACATTGCAGGGCATGAACACTACCTACGACAATTCATCGGAATAGCTCCAACCGCTCGAGATTGCGATGGGCCGGCTGTTACGAATAATCAAATTGGCCCGGAAATCACCACTGTACTCGTCGTTTCAATTGGTTCATCGTGAGAAACGGACCGATGCATGATGTTCTTATCAGAAGCGCGATCCTGCCGGTTCCAACAGGCTCTCAAGAGCGAATCTATCGGGCCCGGCTCGCGAAAGCCGTACAAATTACTCTTTCCGCGGCCTGAAGGCGCATCCCCGCCCGCATGATGTCCTAAGGTCCGCAGCCCTGCTACAATCCAATCCCGGTAAGAGTTCGCACGCGGGACACAGAACACTGTTTCCCGCGCGTGCGAGAAACGCCGGCGTCTACCAGCATGCCCAGAAGTTCACTACCGGAAGGGGCAGTGGAGGCAGGCACAGCGGCGGTGGAACCGGAAGACATGGGACCGGCGGAGGCGGTGCACACACGACCGGAGGCGGGACACACACAACGACCGGAGGTCCGCAGTACACCGGAGGCGGAACGCAGGGCCTGCAATAAGTCCACGCAAAAGCGTTACCCGCGAACAGAGCAAAGACTGCCGCGACCACCAATGCAGAAACAATGATCCTTCCCTTGTTCTTCATTTGCACACCTCAGAAAATCACTTCAGTCTATGAAACGATTATACGATATCATACCTGATTTCAAAAGAAAAGACCGGTAATTGCCGAAAAGAACCGGGGGGCTTGACAGGAGCGGGATACGTGTGATATAGAAGAAGATGGGTAAGTTTAAAAAAAAGACATGCACTTTCCCTACCTTAGCGCCGCGAACACTTCATGTAGAGTTTTACTATTGACATACCACAATACCTTGTATATATTCCCCCCCGGAATCCGGGAGTCAGGTGCGTATGGAAGACGTTGGCCGGGTAGAGGTAGGTGGTTTCACTATCGATTTGCAATGAGGGTTTTCAGGATCGCCGGCTGTCGCTCTTTGCCGTCGGAACGACAACTGCTCGGAAACTCCTGGGAGCCCCTTTCGTTTAGTCATTATTGTCATGAACATGAGAATGGAGCTGGAAAATGCTTAAGATTGGGGAGATGGTTGTGTACCCGATCCACGGAGTCGCGCGGATTATCGACATTAAGGATGAGGTTATTGGAGGAGCCGAGCAACGGTGCTACATTCTCCAAAGTGAATCAACCCCTCAAAGACCTGTCATAAAGCTCCCCATAGACAAGGTGGAGTCCAACCGAGTGCGGAAAGTCGTGACCGGGGCGGAGGTTCCTCTGGTCATAGAGGTTCTCAAGAAACGGATGCGTCAGGACGAACCGCAGATTTGGAGTAAGAGGTATCGCCAGTATCAGGAGAAGATGAGGAGTGGAAGCATTTTTGAGACGGCCGAGGTATATAAGGACTTGTGCCTTCTCAAGGAAACCAAGGACCTTTCCCTCAGCGAGCGCAAGCTGTTCGATCAGGCCAGGAATCTCTTAATCAAGGAGCTGTCCATTGCGCAGCAAATGGAAGAGAGTGAGGTCGAACGGTCCATCCATGCCATCCTCCATCCGAACAGGCCGACCACCGATGATGATGAAGTTGACAACTGATCCCGGGCGGTTCAAGGAGTTTATGCGGTCGGCATTCCACCATGGAATAGATGAATTCCCAATCACTCACCTCACAGCTTTTCCGCTTCCTGCATGAATGAAGTGCTGCACTCCCGAGGATTGTCCCACACGTCGATGAGATAATCTTTGGCATCGACAAAGAGACCCGCTTGTTCTTCTACGACACGTTCAGCCTCAAAGGAACTCATGTCCCAGGTCTCATTGATGAATGAAGCTACTCTGCCATAGTAGAGCGGTGTCATGAGATCCACGAGTCTCCGCTGATTTGCCGGCCAGTGGTGGTAGGTTGCTGCAATCTCGTAGAGAATGCGTACCCACGTGTCGGAAGGAAGCCTGAAGCGATCTTCATCGATCTCGGCCGCCGCCCGGATTGCGTCGAAGCAATCCGGGCAGAAGACCTCTTGCCAGAGAGTACCGAAATGGGTTAAGCCCATCTTGAAGGAACTCACCAGTTTCCGGAGATTGACCTCTATCGGTTCGGGTTCTTCCTGACTCACTTCACCGAACACAGGTAGTTCTTCGGTACCGGTGACCCGCTTCCAATACTGTTCCGTGTTCTCCATCAAGGCGAACAGGGTGGAGACAACCTGGCGAAACATGGGACCGAGATGTGCCGATGGATCCTTTGCATCATGGATCTTTCTTCCCAAGTGCGCCTGGCATGTTCGAAATCCATTGATAATGGCCTGTGTCGTCAGCCAGATATCGATGCCGAACCGAGCCACGTCCGTTTCCCATACGTCCTGTTCAACATAGAAATTCACGAGATCTTTCCCGAAGGCAAAGTCTCCGCCGATGGGTTGCCTGATCTTCTTCCCGAAGACGGCCTGAGTCAAATTGTAGACAATATTGTTTGTGATTGTGCCGTCGTACTTGTAACGCGAATAGATGGGGGCCACAAAGTCGCAGTTCCCCTCAATCACCGGTTCCAGCAGCATCTTGACCCAACGGTTGGTAATGCTTCTTAGATCCGAGTCCACGACCATGCAGGCTTGTGCCTGCAAAGTCCGGGCGGACTCAAAGATCATCCGCAATGCCGTTCCCTTCCCTCCCGGGCCTCTATAGATCGACACGATCTTCTCTTGCCAAGGCTTGAGCTGGAACTCTTTGGCCACGTCGCGGGTGTCATCGGTCGATCCTCCGTCAGAGATGATGATTACGGGTCTCATGTCCGGAAAGTAGTCTTTCAGTCCATGAGAGACCATGCGCATGACGTGAACTATGGTCTGTTCGTTATTGAAGCACGGAATGCCCACCACGACATCCGCCTTTTCAATCTCTTCCAGACGCTTTATCATGTACGCTCTCAAGCCGCTGCTGTATTTCACCGATTCACTCCTCTCATTCGTACCCGATCAAGTGTCAAATGCTCCTCTATTGTCCTCATCCACATACGCCCTGAGTTTCTCGGCAAAATCCGGAACAGCGGAGAAGACGCGATTCCAATTGGAAATCTGCGGGGGGCCCAACGGATTCTCCAGGATTGTCTGCCCGGCTATCTGTACGGCTTGTGTGAAGGTCTCCACCGCTGTGGCTTCCGCATGGCGGTCGTAGACGAGCCCGTTGATCCGGGCATCGTCGTGATAGATTGCCATGACATCTTGCGCTTCTTTGAGAAACGTCGCCTGAAGGGTGTTGAAGAATCCGGAGCTGAGCACAATGCCGCTGGAGTAGAGGACGCGAAAAATGGTCTTACAGATGTCTATGGACATCTTATTTAGCCCCTTTTCCGGATCTTCCACGGACAGATCCTGATGCTTATGCTCGTAATTTCCGCACAGTGCAACCTGACAGATCCGGTTGAGAGAACAGTTCCTAAAGACTTCCGCCAGTACTCCGACCTCAAGGCCCCAATCGGCTGGAATGCGATTGACTCGGGCAAGGTCTGCAACCATGGAGAACTCGCCGGACAATGGATAACGGAATGCCCGATAGTACTGAAGCAGGGGGAGTTGCCCCAAAATGGTGATCAGGGCGTGGATAAGAGGAGTCACCAACAGACGGGTAACGCGGCCGTGCATACGGTCCGTGATACGACTGTAGTACCCTTTGCAGAACTCATAGTCCAGGTTGGGCATGACCGTGGGATAGACGAGACGAGCCAACAGACTCTTTGAATACGTGAGAATATCGCAGTCATGGAGCGCAATAACATAGCACTCTCTCCTGGAGATTACGTATCCATATGCCAGCCAGGCGCTTCTACCCTTACCGTGAGGTCCGGCCGATAAACCGACCTCGGCTATTTCGTCGTATAAGGACCGTATTCTCTCCCCATCATTCCAGATTATGCGTACGATACGGCCTTCTTTCTGAAGAGGCTTGAAATACTCGCGTGCTCGGGCGAAATCCGCTGAATCGGCTGGTCCGAGAGTAACGATGATTTCTCTGACATAGGTAATGGAATCCAAAGTGTTCATGATAATGCTGAGCGCCGGCCCGTCCATCTCCGAAACCAGGCACGGGAGAACGAGAGCCACGGGCCTCAGCTTCACCGCTTCTTGGAGTTGCGCTTCAATTCCTTCCACTTCGCATTCACCCAGGAGGTGAAGCGTGCTGATGGGACCTGTCTGAAGAAAATCACTCATGTCATATCCCTCCCTTGGAGGATTCTGTTTGTGTCGACGCTGTACGGTACTACTAGCACCAAGTAGAAGCGGAATCAATACCTCGGATTGGACACATCGACCGGAGACCGAATTGCGGTTTAGGGGGGCACTTTTCCTGCTTTGAGCCGGATTTTCGGTAACGAACATCTCACTTCATCGGCACCATTGGGCCTCTTTTGAAGAGACCCGAACGGCAGCCGGAACGATCTGTCCGTTCCTACTTACTCCATGAAAACTGTGTTAGAATGCGCTCTCGGAACTCAACGCCAAGCTCGGAACTCCTCGTGAAAACAAGCTACACTCTTGAAAGAAAGATGCTTTCCTATTTCGGACTCATCGCTGCGGCATCGCTGTTGATAACCATCGAGTTCGTATGGGCGATTCGGGCCGCCGCCCCGCAGATAGAATACTGCGGCCGCTCGCCTGAAGCGTTGTTGGAATCGGCCCAAGGCGTGGTCCACGCCTTGAAGTCACTACGGAACAAAGCTCTCCTCATGTGTGTCGTGCAGGCCGTCGTGACGCTGATCGTGTTGATCATGTTCATGAGGCGAATCACCGGGCCTCTGCAGCAGATGGTGGAAAGTTCAAGGATCATCTCCGAGGGCGACCTGCGGCAAACAATTCCGGTTCGAGGTCGAGACGAAATCGGTTTGTTGGGGGAGACCATCAACGGACTGACGAGCAATATCCAGGAGATCGTGGCCCTGGGACAGACTACTGAGCAATCCCTGCGATCCCTCATTGAGGACCTTCGCGAGCGTGTGCGCGGAGATCCTGAATCCTTGCGATACGTGGCCGAGATCGAGGCAAAGCTTGACGGATTCAAGTGGCTGGTAGAGGATTTCAAACTTTTCCCCGCCCCACCTGCCGACCCTCATAAGGATGGGAAAGTCTAACCATGGAGTGGACGGCCCTCCCTGTGGGACTGGTGATTGCCACGCTCGCGACAATGGTAGGCCTCGGCGGCGGCATCCTCTGGACGCCTTACTTGATCTTCGTGGCCGGTTTGAGCCTTCCGGATGCGGTCTTGACGTCCCTGATCATCCAGATAGCGGGGATGGGCTCAGGAGGAATTGCCGTTGCGGTCCAGAAGAAGACGGACCCACGCATCTCTCTCATTCTTGCCGCCGCCGCCTTTCCCGGAGTAGCCGGCGGGGTCTGGCTCTCAACGGTCGTGCCTCAGGATTACATGGTTTTTCTTCTTGGGGTCGCTTGCTTGGCAACGGCCTTGGTCTTCGTTGCGTCGAGGGAGGATTTCGGGGACGTACCCGTCAAAGAAGTTCCTCTCCGGTTCCTGGCTCCTTACCTGTGGCCGGTTCCTGTTCTGTCGACTTTGACGGGACTCCTGTCGGTAGGGGTAGGGGACTTCCTGGTTCCTATTCTTCGCAACCGACTCAACATGAAAATGGACTCAGCCATCGGCGCGTGTTTGATTCTCATGGCGATAAATGCCGCTGTCGCATCCGCTCTGCATGTGGCCGGCGGTGAGACCTTTTCGGGCAGGCTTGTCCTTTCCGCCGCATTGGGCGTTATAGCCGGAGGACAGATCGGTCCCCGAATTGCCAAGTTGATTCCCGATCAGACTTTGAAGGAGATATTTATCTACGGGCTGTCACTGGTGGGCATCCATATCGTGTTCAACGCGTTTTGATGGTCGACGTTGCGGCCGTATGCATCACGGTTTGTAGTACATCAGGCGAACAGCGTACCGGCCTACTTTCGAGGTCAATTCTTGCCGGTCCGGATCGGACATGGGTTTGAATGATTGGGCGAAGCTCACGTTTTGCTCCAATTGTTCGATGGAATCACATCCGATTACGGCCGTTGAGATGGGCTGGGACAACGCGAAATGGAGAAAGGGTTCCATTGAGGCAAACCATGGCAGTGCCCGCACCCGGCCGCGAACATAGGCTTTCATTCCTATGATCCCCATGCCTTTCTCTTCCGCAATGGGGAGCACGGTTTCGATGAAGCTTTTGTAGGCATGCTCCGCGGGATTGACCGGGAGGAGCACCGTATCAAAATCAAACAGTTCGATGCATTTCCCGAGAATATATGGATCGTGATGGCCGGTCACCCCTACGAAACGGACACGACCTGCCTTCTTTGCCTCAACAAAAGCTTCCAGAGCGCCGTTGGGTCCAAATATTCGGTCGATATCATCCTGCGTCCTCACGTCGTGGACCTGCCACAGATCCAGATAGTCTGTTCGCATGTTCTGCAGGGTCTCCCGAAGATGGAGTTCGGCACCTCTCCTGTCCCTTGCATGTGACTTGCTCGTGAGGAAGATGTTCTTGCGTCTTTCTCGTAATGCCGATCCGTAATATGCTTCGCTGCCCGAATAGGCTCTGGCGGACTCCAAGTAATTGATTCCCAAATCGATTGCACGATTGATCAGATCGTATGCCGGCCTATCGTATCCAAAAGTCCTGAGTATGCCCTCTCCACCCAGCCCCATAATGGTGACTTCGACTCCCGTGTTGCCCAGCGTGCGTTTCGGTATTTCCATGACCTTCTCCCATCAATTAATCCTGCACCTTGGCAGTTTCGACGTACACCAACTCCGCCTCATTCAACCCGTAGTAACGTTGTGTCTTCACATGCGGTGAGTCAACAGGAACGCGGGAATCGGCGTTGCGACAACTCATGAAAACAAGCATGAAGCCGATTGTACACAGGTCGACCGGTGTATCACCAAACCTTGGTCTTATGGCCTCGGATGAATCGTCCAGTGCATCGTGGATAACGCGGTAGGGCCGGAACTCCGGGAGAAGCTCAAGACTCTCCGACCTCAGTTAAGCAATAGGTTTTGGAGAATGCGCTACGCGACTCTCAAGAACCTCTTGCCTAGTGCACGGTTGCGCAATTGGGATGACGTATAGGAGTACCGTCTCCCCATGCAACTCGGGGCTGCTTGTGAATTGGGTGCCGGCAAGAAGAATATCCGGGCACGGAGGCCCGAGCTACGAAGGATTACGGAAAGGCTCGTCCATCTTCGTGGTACGGGCGTCCCTGCCCGTCATCTTCCGGGGCGGGCTCTGCCCGGGAACCCGTACACTATTTTCCTTTAATGCTCTTGATGAGATCCTCGGCTTCCCGGTTCAGGCCGAGTTTTCCGTATTCTTCGAGAACCCGCTTCGCAGCTATACGGGCCGCTTTGTACTTGCCCATACTTATGTAGGTTTTGGCCTTATATAGTTCCTTTTCCGCCAATTTCTTCATGCATTCATCGTATTTTTCCGAGGCCTTCTTTGCCCATTCCCCGGCGTCCGGATTGTCCAGCAGTGCCTTGAAGCGCTCGGCTGCGATCGTCACGGCCCTGCTGTCACGGTCGGTCGTCTTGATCTGCTTGAAATAGCACATGGCGACCCTGAAGTTGGCTCGTGCCACCTGTTTGTCACCGGGGTAGAGTTCAACGAATTGAAGGTACGCCGAAGCTGCTTTTTCCAGGCTTCCGTTGTCGTAGTATGCGTCGGCAATCTTCATATAGACTTCGGGCATTTTCTCAAAATCGGTATGTCCGGATCTCAATTGTTGGTACTTCTCTATTGCCGCTGCATAGTCCTTGTCCTTGTAAAGAGCCTCGGCTTTCTTGTACAATTCCTCGGCACTGGGTGCCTCCTCCTTGACGGTTGAGACCCAAAAGGGCCTACAGCCGGTAAGAACCACTAGCGTAACGGCTACCACGACCATGAGGACTCGGCATTGCATTAGTTCCCCCCGTCGTAACTCCGAGCTGGTGCAGGCGTCCCGAAGAACGCTTGCGTTGCGTTTGACCATATCTTGTCCTTCTGCCCGTTGAAGGCCGCTCGGTCTATATCAAACGTTCGATTAGCCGTCAATGAATCACTCAATACGTTCTGTCAAGGACCTTGTCCGCAAGCTTCATGAGAGCCTGCTTTTCTTCGGAATCGGGGAAGATCTCAAGGTGTTGAACGGCCTTGTGAAGGTAGCCTCGACTCATGTCAAGTGCTTCTTCAATACCGGCGCGTCGATGAAGGAAGTCTCTCACCCACGCAAGATCTTCGGGAGATGGTGAGTGTTCCCGAATCATTCCGGCGACTTTGTCTTTTTCTCGATCATCGGCGTTCTTTAGTGCACGAATCAACGGTAGGGTCAGTTTAGCTTCTTCAAGATCCTTACCCGGAGTCTTGCCCATGGTCTGTTTGTCCGACCTATAGTCGATGACATCGTCGGTCATCTGAAACGCGATCCCCAGATTGAAGCCGAATTGCGCCAATGCTTCTTCGCTCTTCGCGTCCAGTCCGCCCAGTATGGCACCGCCCCGGCACGCAGCTTCCATCAGCACCGCGGTCTTATCCGCAATGATTCTGACATAGTCTTCCTCGGTCAAGTCCATGTTCCCGATATTCATCATCTGGAAGAGTTCACCCTCACTGAGGCGTTCCGTCGTAGCGGAAACGATTTCGAGGATTCTCAGATTTCCGATGGAAGTGAGAGCCGAAAACGCTTTGGCCAGAATGAAGTCCCCGCCCAACACGCACATCTCATTGGACCATAACGTATTGGCGGAAGGTCGACCTCGTCGAGTGTCGGCTTCGTCCACCACGTCGTCGTGGAGGAGTGTGGCCGTATGGATGCACTCAATGGCACCCGACAATTTCACCGCGTCAATGCCCTCATATCCGCCCAGTCTGGCTGAAATAATTGCCATCTGGGGACGAATCCTTTTGCCGCCGCTGTTCATGATGTGAGCCCCGATTTCGAAGGCTACCGGAACGCGGCTTTTCAGCTGTGCAATGAGCTCCCGCTCGAGCTCTTGCATTGTGAACTGAATGGAATCGAGCAGGTCCAAAGAATCCTCCTAGAACGACCATTGGCTGCACCACGGCGCGGCGCATTGCGAAAGGCCCACAATACCATTGAAGGGGGGATCGCCGCAAGCGGCTCATTTCCGAGAACTTCTCAGACCGAATCCGTTCTTTACCTGCCGGCCGCCTCTCCCAAGTAGGTTTCTCTGACTTTGGGATTGTGGCGGAGTTCCGCACCCGAACCTTGGAGAACAACCGAACCGCTCTCCAAAAGGTATGCGTAGTCTGCAATCTTGAGCGCTGCGTTGGCGTTCTGTTCGATCAGGAAAATGGTGATCCCCTCGCTTCGAATCTCCTTGATCACCCGAAAGACTTCCGCCGACACCATCGGGGCCAATCCTAATGACGGTTCGTCCATCATAAGAAGTATCGGCCGGGACATCAAAGCTCGACCGATGGCCAGCATTTGCTGTTCGCCTCCGGAAAGCGTACCGCCAAGCTGACCGATACGGTCCTCCAATATGGGAAACGCGGAAAAAACCGTCTTCATGGTCCTCAGCACGTCGCCGGCGTCGTTGTTGTTATACGCCCCCATAATCAGGTTTTCTCGAACGGTGAGATTTGCAAAAATTCTCCGACCCTCCGGAACATGAACCAGGCCGAGTCTCTGGATCTCATGAGCAGGCAACCCTATCAACGAGCGTTCTCGAAACGCCGCCTTACCGGATCTGATTGGGAGGATACCGGAAATAGCTCTGACCGTGGTGCTCTTGCCCGCTCCATTCGCTCCAAGAAGACTTACGATCTTCCTCTCCGCCACACTCAGAGTTATCCCCTTCAAGGCGTGAATTGCACCGTAATCTACGTGAAGCTCCTCAATTTCCAGCATGAACTACTCCTACCCGGAGTTACTCCTTGCCCAGGTATGCTGCGATGACCTTTTCGTTGCTCCGGATTTCCTCGGGCGTGCCCCATGCTATGGGAACCCCATGGTCGATGACTCTGATTTTATGGCAGACGTCCATGACGAATCCCATGTCATGTTCGATGAGTGCAATAGCAAGCTTCAGATCTTTAAGGAGCCTCTCAATGAGTTCGCCGAATTCACGAGTCTCCATTGGGTTCATTCCGGCAACGGGTTCATCCAAAAGCAGGAGCGCAGGGTCGAGAGCTAGGGCCCGCGCTACTTCGAGTCTTCTTTGGCTTCCATACGGCAGGGCATTGGCCTTTTCCCGAGCCATGTCGCTCAAGCCCATCAGTTCGAGCAGGTATTCGGCTTTCTCACGAATCCGTCGCTCGTCTCGCTCACACCGGCCCAAACCGATTATCGCCTCGAGGAAGTTGTAGGATATGGAGGCGTGGCCCGCAACCATAACGTTTTCCACAACAGTCAAATCATCGTAGAGCCTGATGTTCTGAAAGGTTCTGGCAATTCCGTTTCGAGCAATGTGAGGTGTTTTCCATCCCGTAATATCGCGGTTTCGAAACGTTATGCTGCCCCGTTCGGCCTTCACGATGCCGGTGATCGTGTTAAACGCCGTGGTCTTTCCCGCCCCGTTCGGCCCGATCAGCCCGACGATCTCAGCGTTGCGGACCTCCATGCCGAGGCCGTTGAGCGCAGTCAACCCTCCAAATGTGACGGTAAGATCGTCGATCTTCAGGAGCGGTTCACTCATCGACTCCTCCGTAGCCGGCTTCCCACTCGATCGGGTATATCGAAAAACCATTGCCATGAGAATTCACTTCTTCCCATGATGCCGCGGCGGGCAAACAGCATCACCACAATGAGCAAAAGGGAGAGCATTACCATCCGCATTCCGGGAATACCCTCGTAGTCGAATCCATAGAAACTAAAAGGCTCTTCCACTATCCTCAAGAACTCACTTCCGTACGTGAAGACGGCTGCGGCGATGATCGCTCCGGTAGTACTGCCTAAACCTCCAACCACAATGATTATGAGAAGATGAAACGTAAGCAGAAAGGTAAATAAGGTAGGTGAAATGGTCGTGATGAGATGCGCGAGCAAGCCTCCGGCAACCCCCTCAAAGAACGCGCTGCACGTAAACGCGAGGGTCTTGATGCGGAACGCATTGATACCCATTGCCTCGGCCGCGGTTTCATCCTCCCTCACTGCCTTCATGGCTCGACCATACGACGAATTTACGAGGCGCACGATGCAGAAGATCGTGACGATACAAATGCCCCAGCTCCACCATAGATTCGTGTACGGATTGAGTCCCTTGAGCCCCAGAGGACCGTTGGTGACGGGAACAATGTTGTTGGCAACCACCTGGATCACCTCTCCGAAGCCCAGTGTCACGATTGCCAAATAGTCTCCTCGCACACGGAAAACCGGTAAGGCCATGAGCAAGGCCATCATGGCCGTCACGAGACCGGCGGCCAGAAGTGAAAGCGGGAACGATACACTGATTTCCGACAACGGCCACACCATGGGCTCAATTATGAAAGAGGCCAATTTCTCTTCGGGAGAAAGAGTGAGAATCGCACTGGTATACGCACCCACCGCGACGAAAGCGTTCGGCTCGAGCGAGAACTGGCCAGTGACCCCGTTTATCAGATTGTAGCTGACCGCTAGAATGATGAATATGGCAATATTGTTCAGTATTCTAATGTTGTATGGGCTGAAATGGTTGTCCGCGTACCAGAGAAATGCCAGGAAGGCTCCCACGGCTGAGATGGTGAGCAGGCTATCCCGACGGGCATGCGGCTTGGTTGATCGAGTCGTGGTTTCCATTGGGCACCAGAGCTATTCGCGCCGGTCGGCTGTGACATGGGGCGTTGCGCCGTGATCGGTCGGCACTAATCCGGTAAATCCTCGCCCATAATCCCGCTTGGACGCGTCAGCAGAATTACGATGAGGATACAAAACGCTATTGCATCGCGGTATCCCGACCATTCGGGCTGAATGGCCACGATGAGGATTTCCGCCAGCCCGAGGATAAGCCCGCCCAAGGCAGCGCCGGTGACATTGCCGATGCCGCCCAACACAGCTGCCACGAAGGCCTTCAAGCCGGGGATCACGCCCATGAAGGGCTCTACCGCGGGGTATTTCATGCACCACAGGATGCCTCCCACGGCGGCCAAGACGGATCCCAGAACAAACGTGAATGAAATTATCCGATTCGCGTCCACCCCCATGAGGGTGACCGTCTCCATATCCCGCGACAATGCGCGCATCGCCATACCGGTTTTCGACCGGTTCACCACCAGCACCACACCAATGAGCAGGACCGCAGTGACCAAAAGTACCCAGAAGGACAAGATTGGAATACGTACCCCGCCCGCCATGACATAACCGGAAAAGACCTCCGGAACGGGAAAGGACTTGGGTCGGCCCCCAATGATCACAATACCGAGATTTTCCAAAAGGAACGACACGCCTATGGCGGTGATGAGGGCGCTGATTCGCGGGCTTCTCCGAAGCGGCTTGTACGCTCCTCGGTCAATAAGTATACCAAATATTCCGGTGAGAATTACGGCTATCACCACTGCAGCGACCCAGGGCAGATGGAACATCACAATGCCGAAGAACGCGATGTATGCCGACACCATAAGTAGATCGCCGTGAGCGAAATTGATCAGGCGCAACACACCGTAGACCATGGTGTAGCCTATGGCGATCAGACCGTACAAACAGCCCAAAGTGAGTCCAAACACGATCTGCTGCAGAAAGAAAGCGTAATCCACTGGCCGGAGTGTTCCTGCTCGGCTAACCGACGCCTCGCATTCAGAATTTTGATGAGGAGGAGACTCGGAGTACAGTCATTTCTCGGAACGCTCATCCATATAGCACAATACTAACGGCTGAGCAACGATTGTTGTCCCTCAGAATCCACGATAAGATTTGACGTGAGGTTAGCTGAGAAGGAGAGATCTTCCTTGAGCCGCCTCCCGGCTGAAGAATGGGTGCGCATGAATGTTTCGGGGTTCATCAATCTCCACGGTACACTCCGTTTTGTCCGCGACGGGACGGAGCCGCTGTTTGGTGTTGGTATACGCTTCTGACAGTTGTCTCCGTATCTTTGAAGGGTTCAGAATCGCAATGCGCGTGGTCCGTGCCGAGTAAATGTTTCAGGAAGGCTGCTTCGACATCTTCAATGGTGCCTTTCGCGGAGCTTCGGAGAAGTGTCATCGACCATTCTTTGTAAGGGCTCGGTGGAAGATTCTGAAACAATCCCAAGACCGCGCTTTCCAAGCCGAGCCGGCGTATTTCCGGCAGGAACCGAAAGACTGTCTTGGTCACGTCCACACAGTCCCGGCTTCTATCGCCTCTACATTCGCTTAACTCCTGTGCTATCCTCTCCAAGCTGATCTCCTCGGCCAAGTCATCGATGAATCGACGGACGGGAGTGTCGCTTCCTTTCTTAACGGCTGTTCTCATGAAGATGCCATCTTTCGCTTCCGGGCATTGCTCGCTACACTCATCCACAGTGGGGCGTTGCGCAATAGCCTCATACATTGAGGCAAACTTGCTGTTTCTGAAGAGCTCACCATATTCCCTACAGGACCAGCAGCCATGAATTTCGATGAAGTCAGGTTTGGCGATGCGCAGAATGTATTCGGTTTTCAGAATCGGGGCACGCTTAAGATCCGTGAGAGTTCGGCTCCCCAAATAGCCCAAATCAATCACGTTGAAATTCTTGTGGAAGGACATAAGCCCCAGGTCCGGGTTCGCGACGAACGGTCGCGGCAGGCCATGTCTTTCCATAAGATCGAGGAATATGGAACGGAAACGGGCGAAGTCTTCGGTTCTACAGCACAGGTCAAACGGCGGCACAACCTGCCGGAAAAAGAAACCGGCGGGAAGCGCCACGGCAATGACCACGATGATTCTCACTGTAACAGAAAGACGGCTCGTGAAGATTGCATATGTGAGAAAAAGCCCAGAGAAAATCGTCAAGAAACTCACGGTGCGGTGCTCGGCCAATCTTGCAGGTCCGAAGACAAAGGCGTGAGACATCCCCAGCACCAGGACTGTGATCATGCCGGCGATGGTGAAGAGATGCTCCCGCTGTCTAGTGGATGCAACTAACAACAGGCCGGATCCAATAAGAAGGCTGAAACCGGTAAGGTGCCATACGAAAAAGTACGAGGTCTTGGCGCCTTTCAAGAGGCCTGAAAACGCAAACAACCTTCGCAGGTTACGGAAAATCGAAATGTCTTGTGCATGGGCGGTGTTAGGCAGAAGATCGTTGAAATAGAGGATCCGCACCATTAACAAGATGGACCACAGAACCAAAAATCCTGCCGGCACGATCCATGCCCTACGGTCGCCATGTCGGCGAGAATATGTGAGTGCATAGACGCCTAACAGTGGCAGCACGTAATAGATACTCTCGTAGCGGGAGCATGCCGCCAATAGCGCCAAAGGAATGAGTCCATAGTATACACGCCCCCCACGGCAGGAAAAGGTCAGTGCTACAAACATTACTACGAGGGTGAGATGGGTGATGGGGTTTTCGAGACCGCAGTGGTGAAAAATGAGAAAGTGCGTTGAAAACGTCATCATGGCTACGGCAAACAGAGTGGCCGCCAGTGCCGTCACTCCCTGCAGATCTATGCTCTTCATGAAGTAGAATAGTGCTATGCCGAGGAGAAACGTGAGTCCATAGTTTTGTATCTTAAAGAACAGTCGGTATTCGAGTCCGGAAACTGCGTATGTCACTGTGTAGAGCACGAACTGAAGAGGTGCCGAAAAACCGTCGATGCGCTCGCCGGAAGGGTTGACCCCTACAAATCCAAAGTCAACAAGATTTCGAGCATGGCTCAACGTTATTATCGCATCGTCTCTGGCCGAGTAGAATGCAGGATCGACAGCCCACATTGCCGCAGCAAACATTGCGACTGTGCCTACCCCCCCTGCGATTGCAGCAATAGCAGTCAGCCTCCACCTGTACCTGGCCATCACATACCGAATCCTTGGCTGAGATTCCCACCTATTCTCGGGAGTAGAATCAGGCATTACATATCCGGACAGGGGAAGGAACAACTACCGGGCCTCGTGGGCTCATGAATTCCCGCATCATCGGTAGTCCGCCTTCTGCGGGTACGTATGTTGTTGTTCGACCTCTCCCATTCAAAGCAGTCCTTCCAGCTTGACTCAATCGTAATCACTGAGAGATGGCGAGATTGAAGCAAGCATCCATATATCTCCCCCGACTCTACCGCCTGTTTCATACCACAGGCCCTTGAATATGGCCGGCCACGTCTCGGGCGACCGCTGGATCTAAATGCAAGGGCTAACCGGACAATGACGTTGTGCATTGAAATGGCTTTGCACCTTCGTACTCAGAAAGAAGAACAGCTTGTGCCACACATCCTGCATTTCGTCGCTGACAAGAATACTTATGAAAGTATTCTACCTTCCTGATCTCCCAAGAACCGGAAGGTATTCCATTTTTCGTTGATCCGCAATCGGGGTCCCGAAGAATCGGCAATGCGTCGCACTACTGCCAGTGCTTGACATGGTACATTGCACTCCCCAATAACTCGACGAACGGGGCCGTCTAGAAGTGAGCACGCACTCACGCTTTCACCTGTAGCGCCTTTTCAGGGATAGATCGTCGTTACATAGTTGAATTTCCCATCCTTCACCTTGTTTATTACCATGGCCTTGATAGCGTTTCCGTCGGGCTTGAGTGTGATCTTCCCGGTGATCCCTTCAAAGTCCTTTGTGGAAGCGAGTGCATTCCGTATCTTCACGGAATCGGCTGAGCCCGCGCGCTTGATTGCATCGAGGATAATGAAGTACGCGTCGGCTCCCATGGCCACGAATGCGTCAAGGGGTTTTCCGGTTTGCTTTTCGTACGTCTTCAGGAATGTCTTGCCGCGCTCGTTGTCTATCATTTCCCTGTGAAAGTGTGCAGTGAAATAGACACCCTCCACCGACTTGCCGCCGATTTTTGTGAGTTCCGGCGTCTGGACGCCGTCTCCGGCAAGTATGGGAACGTTCAATCCCATCTCACGCGCTTGTCTGGCAATGAGGGCACACTCAGTGTAGTAGATCGGCGCGTACACGATGTCCGGTTTCGAGGCAAGTATGGCACTCAGCTGAGGAGTGAAGTCTCTATCTCCGGTCTTGAATTTCGTCTCGACAACAATCTTACCGCCAAGTTTCTTGAACTCCCTTTTGAAAAACTGGGCCAATGCAACGCAATAATCCTGCGAAATATCGTAGATCAGAGCAGCAGACTTGGCTTTGAGTTCCTGAACGGCGAGTTTTGCCGCGATCCGTCCCTGGTCGGGATCAATAAAACATACACGGAAAATGTACTTCTTGTTATGTGTCACAATTGGGTTCGTCGCGGTGGGGGAGACCATTGGAATCTTGCGCCGTTCCGCATGGTCCGATCCGGCTATGGTATTCCCCGAAATCATCTCACCGATTATGGCGACAACCTTCTCTTTTTCTATGAGTCTTGAGACTGCATTAGCAGACTCCACTTTGTCCGACTTGGTATCCACCAGTTTGAGATCCACCGGCTGGCCCAAGACCTTCTGTTCCATTTTGTGAGCGGTGGTAATCCCCGACCACGCCATCTGACCGAATGCGGCGACATTTCCCGTCATGGGAAGGTACACGCCGACATTGATTGGATCCGCGGCCCACGAGGGTGCGCCGAAAACCATCATTGCCACGACGACGACCAGCACTCTTCTCATCATCCCGAACCTCCCGATGAATTTTCCCCCACGTATTTAAACACAAAGGCTTTGACGAAGTAAACGGTTTGTACGCGGCTGCAGGGAAAGCCGCAACACGGAGCATCACGACGGAGGGAAACTACGGTTTAGCCTTTGACGAAACCACCGAGTGAGTGTATCTTCCTGGTGATGAAAACGGACAGCCCAAACATGAGAATCGGCGTGGTAGGCGTGGGAACCATGGGGCAACATCACGTGAGGATATTGTCCCGGCTTTCCGGCGTGAAGCTCACCGGTCTGTACGATCCCGACCCTGAGCGCGCCGAGGAAATCGGCCGGCGCCATGATTGCCCTCGTGTTGGAAGCCTTGAAGAGCTTCTGGACCACGTGGACGCGTTGACCGTGGCGGCACCGACCACATTGCACGCCGAGATCGGGCAGCTCGCTCTCGAAAGGGGCATTCACGTTCTTATGGAGAAGCCCCTTGCTCACGATGTTGAAAACGCCGCTCGACTTCTCGCCGTGTCGCGGGACTCGGGCGCGGTCCTCATGGTGGGCCATGTAGAGCGCTACAACCCTGCAATAGTCAAACTGATGGAGATGGTTCGAGAGGTGCCCGAAGAGATCATCTCTTTCGATGCCCGTCGACTGATGCCTTTCGACGGCTCTCGATGTCTCGACGTAGACGTCCTCCACGACCTCCTTATCCATGACATCGACCTGGCCCTGGAGATCGTTGACTCCGATATAGAACGTGTTTCGGCAACGGGACGACCGGTCTTTTCCGCTCAGTACGACGTCGCTCACACCGCCATCGAGTTCCGGAGCCGCAGTGTTGCGACGTTTTGGACGGCCAAGTGTTCCCCGAGAAAGGTCAGGGAGATAACGGTCACCACTCCCGGCCGGTATTTCACGGCCGATAC
Source organism: Desulfomonilaceae bacterium (assembly GCA_963675835.2). Taxonomy (GTDB): domain Bacteria; phylum Desulfobacterota; class Desulfomonilia; order Desulfomonilales; family Desulfomonilaceae; genus JAVHLK01. The sequence goes on along the minus strand of CAXXIU010000021.1, from coordinate 291,298 downwards.
TCTGTCTCGTTCGCTTACGCTTTATACTGCGGAAAAGGTTCCGGCGGAAGGCCCGGGCGTGTGCGCCATGGGAGATGTTCGCTGCGAGCAGATCACCGTGCCGGATGAAGAGCCGCTCCGGAAAGAGATCGATGACTTTGTTCAGGCCATACGGGAAGGACGCGCACCCATAGTGGACGGCGAGAGGGGCCTCAAGGCAATAAAGGCCCTCGATCTTGTTGCGCGGTCGATATCCGATGCACGCGGGCAGGCAAGCAGAGAATCGGGATGCTAAGTACTCCGATTCGCAAGTTCGGTCTCATGTATTCGTCTCGCTGCCATGTTGGGTGCCGGCAAAGAGAATATCCGGGCACTGAGGCCAGGTCTACGGAGATTACGGAAAGGCTCGTCCATCTTCGCAGGACGGGTGTCCCGTCATCTTCTTGGGATGAGAAGAATGGTTCCCGCCCCTTACCGGGCAGACGGCGCCGACTGCGTGACCGTGTTTGCACTGCCGTGTCCTAATTCGCCGTCACAGCCCGGCTCACAAGACCTTGTTTAACGGATATTCAATGATTCCCGTAGCGCCGGCCTTCATGAGCTTGGGTATCAGAGATCGAACTACCTCCTCAGACACCACGGACTCTACCGAGAACCAGGTACTTTTGTACAGACCGGCAACAGTGGGGGCGTTCAGAGAGGGAAGCAGGCCCACTACCGACTCAACACTCTCCTGTGGGACGTTCATTTTCAGCCCCACCATTTTGCGCGCTTCCAAAGCCGACTGAAGAAGCAGATGAATCTGCTCGATTTTTTCGCGCTTTGCGGGATTCGCATACGCCCCGCGGTTGGCAATAAACTGGGTGTTGGTCGTGAGAAGGTTGTGAATGATGCGAAGGCCGTTGGCCTTCAAGGTGCTGCCCGTTTCCGTCACATCGACGATCGCGTCTACCACCCCCTCATTCACTTTGGCTTCAGTGCTTCCCCATGAGAATTCCACCTCTACGTCGACTCCCCGATCGGCGAAGAACTTCGTGGTGAACTTGACCAGTTCGGTGGCGATTCTCTTGCCGGCCAAGTCTTCCGGAGCCTGGTAGTGTGACTCTGCGTCCACGGCCAAAACCCAACGTGCCGGATTCTGAGAAACCTTTGAATAAACGAGATCGTCGATGACCTTGACGTCCGATTCGTTTTCCAGGATCCAGTCTTTTCCCGTCAAGCCCGCGTCAAAGGTGCCCGCCTCAACGTAACGGGATATTTCCTGTGCCCTTAGGCGGGCCATAATGAGTTCGTCATCGTCGACGCTGGGAAAGTAGCTCCTCGGAGACACGGTTATATTCCATCCTGCTCTGCGGAACAGATCGATGGTGGCCTGCTCGAGGCTCCCCTTGGGAATTACCAATTTCAACCGTTCACTATTCATCAATGTCCCTCAATTCTCCTTCTCGGGTAAGACGCCGGAAAAAGCAGCTCCACCTTCGCGTGTGGCAGGCCCCTTTCCCGCGTTGTTGCACGAGAAGGAGTATCGTATCCTGATCGCAATCTACCAAGACCTGTTCTACTATCTGGATATCCCCGGATGTATCTCCCTTTCGCCACAGTTCCTTGCGGGAACGGCTCCAATAGCAGGCTCTACCTTCCCTCAAGGTAGTCTCAAGGGCCTCTCGGTTCATATAGGCCATCATCAGCACTTTTCCTGTCCGCACGTCCTGTGCAATGGCCGGAACCAGCCCGCCGCCTTTGTCAAAATCGATTTCAGCCATGCCCAATGAGTCCTCGGCCATCACGATTCCTCCCGTGAGCCGGTCATGAATTCCTGCTCCAGCGCGTGAAGGATGCCCAACACCACGTTTGTTGCCGCCTGAGCCGTCTGAGGTTCCAAGCTGCCGTCCAAAACGCCGGTGAGGACACTATTGAGGACGCGAATTGCATCGGTGGGACTTCGTACCGTTTCTCCGGCCATAATCCGAGTGGCCCTCCCAGTCCCGTGAGATCCCGGCGAGGACCGGTCCAAGCTCGAACCATCATCCGCGTACCCTCGCTCTGAGAGAATTTCCTGAAACACACTTATCGCATCCCGAGTGTAGTCGTCCTTCTCCTCCCTGAGAATTCTCACTATCTCTTCGGTGGAAAGTTCGTCCAGTCTGGCTCTGTCTATTCCATATTCCGACATCTCACCTCCCGGCGCTTTATCTGCCGACCTTGTGCAGACTTCATATGAATGTTCGTCGTGGTATCGGACTCGTGATCCGGAAACGTCATATGCTCCTATCGTATCAGAGTTCTCATGATCTTAATGGTTTGATCTTCCCGTTCCCAGTCTATTTCATCGATCCATCTCCAAAATTTGTTCAGAGAGCACCCTGAGATAAGCAGGAGAGTCAATGCAATGAGAAGCCACTTCTTCATACCGTTCCTCGCACGGGAAACCGTTCACGATCTAATTCGGGAATATGCCGCAATTCAGTATAGATCGCAAGGACAAAGGAACGGTATCCGAACACTTTTTCAAACCAAATTCTCACAAGCAGCCTCAACTGCAAGGAATTCAATGTTAATCTGTTGCCAAATAGATTCAGGTATGATACGATCAGAATGTGAATCGGCCCCGTCTAGGCTTAAGGTACGCGTCAATCTTTTTTCGGCCGGACTACACGGACGGGTTGCCCGCCTTGAGAACGGCCTGAGGGCATACTGATTCCGGAGGATGCAATGAAGAATCTCTCATTAGCTTTACTTGCCGCAATTCTGCTCATGGGGACGGTGTGTCCGTCTTTCGCCTACGAGACCGACTTTGATGATCTGAGGCGTTTCGACAGAACCCTCCCGGCATGGAAATTCGGACGAGGGGTGGTCAATGTCCTTTCAGCACCCTACGAAATGATTGCCACCGTGACCAATGCTTCAGCCGACGGTGCGGCTTACGGGGCTTATGACGGCGGTTTGCAAGGATATCTTGCAGGCTCGACCAACGGTTTCATTGCCGGCAGCATTGACGGATCGTATCGTGCAGCCAAGCGTCTGACCACCGGCCTTTTGGAGATCCTAACGTTCTGGAAGCCCGAATATGGGCCGACGTTGGATCCGGTGTATGGTACGCGTAATCGTGCCGACGGCAGTTTCTTTGAGTCGGAACCTTTCTGGTACATCGGCCCGGCCCAGTACTAGACACACGTCGTGATCGTGGGGAACCGGTGAGTGCCGACCGTAACTGCAAGAGAGACTACCCGCCGACCAAACCGGCGTTGCGGCGAGTTCGTGTCATCCACGTGACGGTATGCAAAGGTCTTCTCCTAAAGAGGCCTTTGCTCCCGTCAATCTGTGGTCAGAGTCTCTCAAGGTAGTGTTGAGCGCTGTACGCAGCGGTAGCGCCGTCCCCTACAGCTGTGGAAATCTGCCGCAGTTCCTTGCGCCGTACGTCGCCTGCCGCGAAAATTCCCGTCGTAGAAGTGGCCATTTTGTCATCCGTGAGGATAAATCCCGCGGGGTCGGTCTCCACCAGATCCTTGAGTCCTTCGGTGCTCGGCTTGAGGCCGACATAGAAGAATACGCCTCCAACAGGAAGGTTCTCTTCCGAGCCGTCCTTCACCGATCGGATTCTGATACCTTCGACCTCCCCGGCACCAGTGATCTCCACGGGAACACGGTTCCAATGCATCACGATCTTCGACTCGCTGAAGGCCTTTTCCTGAAGCTCTTTGACGGCCCTCAACTCAGCACGCCTGTGTATCAGGTGGACGCGTGATGCAAACCTGGTAAGGTAAACGGCCTCCTGGACCGCGGAATCGCCCCCGCCTATCACGGCCACTTCAAAATCCCTGAAAAACGGCCCGTCACAGACGGCACAGTAACTCACACCTTTCCCGGCAAGTTCCAGTTCTCCGGGGACACCGAGTTTCCCCGGTGATGCTCCTGTTGCAATAATCAATGCTTTGCACGAGTATTCGCTCCCGGAGTCCGCCGACAGTCTGAACCCTTTGCCCTCGCGTTCCACGCTGCGAATATCGGCCTGAATGATCTCCAGGCCGAATTTTTTCGCGTGGGCTTCCATCTTGGCGCTGAGTTCCGCGCCATAGATGGGGTCTACGAAGCCGGGGTAGTTTTCCACGATCTCAGTGGCGGCCATTTGGCCTCCAGGGAGCCCCTTTTCCACCAGGATGACGGGAATACGCGCTCGAGCTGCATACATTCCTGCTACGAGGCCTGCCGGCCCACCCCCGAGAATTATAAGATCGGTTAGCATTCTAGGATACCTTGTCCAGGATCTCTTTTATACGGGTTTTCGGCACTGCCCCAACGATCTGATCCACCACTTGTCCGTCCTTGAAAAGCATCAACGTAGGGATGCCTCGCACTCCATATTTGGTCGGCGTCTGCTTGTTGTCGTCCACATTGAGCTTGGCCACCTTTATCTTACCCACGTACTCACCGGCCAACTCCTCGACCACCGGCCCCACGGTCCGGCACGGCCCGCACCAAGCAGCCCAGAAGTCGACAAGGGCAGGGACATCGGATTTCAGTATTTCCTGTTCAAAATCCTGGTCGGTAACAGTCAAGAGATGTTCGCTTTCTGCCATGCTATTACTCCTCTCTGGATTAAAATTAATCGGACTTACAGTGGGTTCTGAGAAACATCTTGAGTCTCGTCTTCACATCTTCAGGCATATCGTCGGATACGCCCTGTTCGCAAATGTCTACCGTTGTCTTGAGACATTCGTACATGAGAGCACACGGCGGACATACTTCAAGATGATCCTCCACGAGTCGGCACTCGTCGGCGGCAATCTCGCCGTCAAGGTAATCCGATAGTTTGTCACAGAATTGCTTGCACGTCTTCATAATCGTCTCGCGCCCCCTAATTCGCGGAGAGGTTTCGTTCCGTATAATAGGACGATAACGTCTCTCTCACCGAGTTTCGTGCCCGGTGGAGGCGAGATTTCACCGCAGCTACCGATGTATCCATGATGTCGGCCACTTCCTTGAGCGAAAAGCCTTCCACATCACGCAAGACGATCGTGGATCTGTATAGTACCGGCAGGCTGTCGATAGCTGCCTCTATCTTATCACGGCCCTCCCGGGAAAGAAGAATCTCGAGGGGGGTCCGAATGAACTCGGGAGACGCCGGCATAAAGCCTCGATCTTCAGTACTATTGATCTGATCGTCATACTCTACGCTTTCGGGCCGTTTTTTCCGGAGAAACATGAGCGCCGCATTGGTTGCGATCCTAAACAGCCAAGTAGAGAAGGACGAAGATCCGGAAAATCCTTTCAGTCCCTTGTATGCGCTAAGAAAGGTCTCTTGGAGCAGGTCTTCGGCCTGCCGCCCGTCCTTAACCATTTTCCTCAAGTGCCGGTAGACACGCCCTTGGTATTTTTCCACCAAATCCTCGAAGGCGTCATAGTCTCCGTCACGTATCCGGTCTATGGTTGCCTGATCTTCAACCATTCCGTTTCTCATTACAAAGATGCACACCGCCAAAAAAAGATTCGCAAAATCCACCCATACACCTAGTACATAGTCTCGATGGGTTGCCTGTGTCAAGGGCAAAGCTCCGTGACGGCCAAGCGAACCGAGCGGCCCGCCGCCGTTGCAGACGTCGGCCCCTCGTGACGGTTCCCAGTGATCCCAACCGTTTGCCCCGGCGCGCCGACGGCGACGGAATTCCCTGGATCTCCTGCAAAAAGCCCCTCGTATACACAAAAAATCCGTTGCGAGAACCCGCTACCCCCTATATCATCAATCAACGTGAGGAGAGCACATGGAAGATTTGATACAAAAAGTGGCCGAACAATTGGCCAAGGCGGAGAACGTGGTAGCCCTTACCGGAGCGGGCATTAGCACCGAATCGGGCATACCGGATTTCCGAAGTCCCGGAGGCCTCTGGACTCGTATCGATCCAGGCGAGTTTTCCATAGATCGTTTTCTTCAGAATCCGGCCAGGTTCTGGAAATTACACTTGGGCTTGAAGGCATCCGGTGACTTCGATCTTGCCGCGGCGGATCCCAATCCCGCACACTATGCCTTGGCAAGAATGGAGCAGATGGGGATTCTCAAGTGTGTGATTACGCAGAATGTGGATAATCTTCACCAGCGAGCTGGATCAATCGAGGTCGTTGAATATCACGGCAACCTCCTCCGGGCTTGCTGCATGAAGTGCGGGGATCTGGAGCCCATCGAAGACGCGGAAGGGAGAATGCTCGAAGACGGGAGCGATGCACCCCGATGCAGAAGATGCGAAGGCCTGCTTAAACCGGACGCGGTGTTCTTTGGCGAACCCATCCCCTCAAAGGCATTGATGATGTCCGACGTCCAGTCACAGAAATGTGACCTGCTGCTCGTTATAGGCACGTCCCTGCAGGTGTACCCTGCCGCCCAGATTCCCATTACCGTCAAGGCCAAGCAGCCGCCGGCCTTGGTTGTGGAAGTAAATCGAGAACCCTCTGCGCTACACCGTCAGGTAACGGACATCCTCATTCCGGGTAGCTCGGGAGAGATCCTCGCCAAGTTGATGGATGCTCTCGAAGCGGAAATCGAGCGCGCCGCCTGCTGAAATCGGCCGGCCCGGATGCGGAGCTGACCGCGAAACCGGTGGCTCCATAGGGCCCCCCTGTGGGTGGCCGGAACAGGCACAATGCCCCCCCCCTCTCTGCTGATCTGCAACGGCGCTGCCGGCCTCCCCGCGTTTCGTGAGGTAATCTTGTCCCGCCATGGCCCGAAGATGACATAACGGAGAATTACCCGGGTATCACCGGTGAGGACATCAAGACCTGCTTGGCCTATGCCGGTTCAGTGCCGGAGTCTCCTAGGGGTCGACAGGGGGGTATCTCGAGAAGCTTCTAGAAAAGAAGCGACGTTTCAACGAAAAAGCCCGACCGGTTCATGTCGAGCCAGTCCATCGAGCGCTTGAACTTGATGTGCCAACACCGATACCCTCCGTGAACGCTCCAGGTCCACAGCCGATTTATCGGGACGTCCACTGCGGCACCGACCTCCCAGTCCCAGGTCTCGAAGTTCTGATAATTCCACCAATTGACGCGGCCGGACACATTCGGACGAAGAGCAATCCCTTCCAGAATGGGATAGAACGTTCCGTGTAGGCCCACGGCCGGGTACAACCGCGTATCGCTCGTCTGGTAGTTGAACAGCTCATTCCCCACCATGACATTCCTCACTCGACTGTCCGCGCCCAACACGACAAGATCCGCGTTCACGCCGAACAGGAGCTGGGGAGTCATGCAGAAATCCAAGTCGTACCCCACGCTAAGATCTCGTACGCTTTGATGAGAATGGCTTTGAGACTCATTATAATCAGTGGACGGCTCTAATCGTATCCGGAAGACGTGGATGTTGTTTAGGCGAAAGCTCGAGAAGAACTCCCAGGTGATCTGATTCTTCTTGAGTCCCAGATTCTCGATGAGGTCCAGCTTGGTCTTGTCGGGCTGAATAAGGTCCCCGTCCAGCACGGTGAACCACATCCTCGCGCCGCCGTCGATCCGCACGTAAGAAGGGATTTCCCAGGCGTGCGCATTGCTCAGCAAGAGAAAGCAGAGGGCGGTGAGCCAGGTTGTTACGGCAAGTCGGTTCATGATTATGGCCTGTGGGCTTGATGACGCATAAACTACTTTAACAAAGCGGGCTAAGTAATATAACTTAAACGCAATTTTGTCAAGCCAAAAGCCGTTGAACGGGACCGTTCGTCAATTCATGAATTTGACGGAGACGACCGTGGATGCACCCGGCTCTTCCATGGTCACCCCGTAGAGTGAATCGGCTTCCTCCATACTCCGTTTGTTGTGGGTGATGATCAGGAACTGAGTCCGATTGGAGACGTCTCTGATCATTTCATTGAAACGTGCGAGGTTCGCGTCGTCAAGCGGCGCGTCAACCTCGTCCAGCAGACAGAACGGTGAGGGGCGTATGAGAAAGATGGAGAAGATGAGTGCTACTGCCGTTAGGGCCTTCTCACCTCCGGAAAGCAAATCCATGTTCTGTTTGCGCTTACCCGGCGGGCGGGCCATGATGTCTACCCCGGTTTCCAACAAGTCCCGCTCGTCCGTGAGTTCCAGGCGCGCTTCGCCGCCCCTGAACAGGAATGGAAAGATCTCTTGGAATTTTTCATTGACGCTGTCGAAAGCGGTCCGGAAGCGTTCCCGCGTAGTTCGGTTAATCTTTCCGATCGTTTCGTACAGCGACTCAACGGCGTTCTTTAGATCCGCTTCCTGTTCCTGAAGGAACTTGAGCCTCTCCTCAGTCTCGGTTCGTTCCGTGATAGCGGCGAGGTTGACTTCGCCCATTGATTCGAGCTGAGCCTTGAGTTCCGTCACTTCGCTCTCCTCAGGGGGCGATTCAGGGTAAGGAACGGTTCGCGGGTCCACGTGATAGCGGTCCAGGATCTTCTCAATCAGCCCTTCGAGCATCTGCTCCACTCTGACGGATTCGACCTCCAGTCCGTGTACGGTCTCTCTCAAATTCTGAACGGCCTTTCCTTGAGCAGTGGACTCTGCGTCGAGCTTACTTACCGATTGTGCAAGTTCGGCGGATCGTGTCGTCAGGTGTTCAATGTTTCCTTCCTGAGCCGAGTGCTCGCGCATGAGTTGTTCTTCGCGTGTATTTGCATCATCTATCGCGCCGGAGAGTCTGCTTTCTTCGGCCGAACTTTGGTCGGCTTCCTCATTGAGCTGAGCTATCCGTCTCTCAAGATGCTCTATCCTTTCGGTGACGGACCGATGCTCTCGTTCAAGAGACCGGCTTCGCTCCTCCATTTGAGCCGCCTGCACTCGAATCTCTCCGGTAGACTTGGCCCTTTCCGCGACCAGAGCGGTCAGTTCTTCGGCTTTTCGGTTCGCTTCTTCCTTCTCCTTCTCCAGGTCGGCTCGCTTGGCTTCCTGTTTGGCCACAGTTTCCTCAACGTTGAGGATATCGGTTGAAAGGCTGCTCTTCTCCTTTATCAAACGTTCCTTCTCCAATCGGAGTACGTTGGATCTTCTCTCCGAAGCAGCCAATTGTGCCTCAACGCGTTCCAGATCCTTCTTGAGCCTAACCAGCTTCATGCCGAGTTCGTTCATGACGCGGATTTCTTCGTCAATCTCGGCGGAGAGGCGTTCCGATACGGTTTCCTGCTCATCCAACGACGTTTTCAGATCCGCTGTCTTGTTTTCCAATGAGTCAATGCTCTGTTTGAGTCCGGAGATCTTGCGGCGTTCTCCAAAGAGCCGGTCGCGTTTCATGTCTTGCGAACCGCCGGTGATTTCTCCATGCCGGTTGATCACTTCACCCGCGATCGTAACCAGATCAACCTGCACACCGTTTTTTTCCCATATCTCGACGGCCCGGTCGATGTCGTCAACGACGAAGCACCGCCGCAACAGGAAATCGCCTAGGCCTTCAAAGCCTTCTCGGAATCGGACCACTTCGTGAAGACTCGTGGTTCCCTCCAGGATATCCCCATTGTGCGACTCGGAACCGAATCGGGGAGCCATCGGGATGAAGGTGGATCTCCCTGCACCCGCCTCCTTGAGGCGGTTAACCGCGGAAATGGCACCGCGGGGAGATGAGACCACCACATGCCCGAGACGATTCCCCAGTGCGGCCGCCACGGCTCGCTCATATTCAGGGGGCACTTCGATCATCTCCGCAAGGGGACCAAGCAGGTCCTTGTGTTCCGTTGATTCCCGGTTTTTCATCAGGAACCTGACTCCCTGATCGTACCCCTGGTAGCTGCGTTGCATCTCCTCCATGGACTCAAGCCTTGCCTTGTCTGCGGACAGGAGGTTCTCCTGAGACGCCAGGTCGCTCCTCAATTCACTTACACGTTCCCGGGCCTGTTTTCGCGAGTCAACGAGGCCTTCCTTCCGTGCCTGTGCATCCTGCTTGCCTTGCTCCACCTCGTCAAGATCTCGTATGAGGCGATCCTTCTCGTCGCTCCGTGTCCATATCGTGTCTGATACGTCCTCTGAATCCTGCTCAATCCTGCGAAGTGCCGTCTCGATCTCCGCCCCTCGTTTCCTGAGGCCGTCCCGACGATTCCTTTCCTGTGCGGATTGCTGGAGTATGCGGAAGATGTTCTCCTTGACGGTCTCCAGTACCTTGGATTGGTGCTTCAAGGCCTCATCGGTTCCCTGCATTTCCGCGAGAGCCTGTTTGAGTCGAGTGCGTGCCGTGCTCAGTTCCTGAGACACGGACGCCCTGTCCTTCTCCACGGCATCCCGTTGTACCGAGAAGGTTTGGAGTTCGTGTTCCGCGGCAATCTTGTCTTCCCGAAGACGATCCTTGCGTTCTCTCAACTGAGTTATGCGAGTAAGGTCCTTTTCTCTCAGGCTCCGAATCGAGGTAAGTTCGATGTCAATTCCGTGGCGTTTCTCAAGGAGCGTCTTGTATTCTCTCTCGGTTTCCAGGGCCTTTAATCGGTCCTCTTCGAGTTGAGCGTTTACAGCCGCCAGATCGGACTCGTGCTTTGCGAGAAGCAATCCGTCTTTCTCGAGATCGCCATGTAATCCGGCGAGTCGTTCTTGAACCGAACGACATCTGAAGGCATGGAGATTCAAGTCAAGTTCCGTGAGCCGCTCACTGAGTTTCCGCCAGCGTTCGGCCTTGGAGGCTTGTCGTTTCAGTGCGGAGAACTGACGCTTGACTTCGCCGATGACATCGCTGATTCGCTGAAGGTTCTGATTGGTTTGGTCCAATTTCTTCAAAGCCGCTTCTCGTCGGGATTTGTAACGATTGATTCCCGCCGCCTCTTCGATGAGTACCCGCCGGTCCTCGGGCTTTGAGGCAACTACCATATCGACGCGGCCTTGCTCGATAATTGCGTAGGAATTCCGGCCGACTCCCGTATCGAGGAAGAAATCCGTGATATCGGAAAGGCGGCAGCCGACGTTGTTGATTTCGTACTGAGAATCGCCGTCCCGAAACAGACGGCGTGTAATCATAATCTCGTCATAGTCGGCCATGGAAGGGTGAGGGAAGCCCTCCACGGTCGTGAGCGTTAGCCGGACTTCGGCCATTCCCACGGGCTTGCGATTTTCAGATCCGTTGAAAATCACATCCTCCATTTTCTTGCCACGCAGGCTCTTGGCCCGTTGTTCTCCCATTGCCCAACGAATGGCTTCCATCACATTGCTCTTGCCGCATCCATTGGGACCGACCACCGCGGTGATCCCCGGCTTGAGTTCAATGACCGTTTTGTCCGGAAAACTCTTGAACCCCTTTATTTCCAGGCGCTTGATCTTCATTGTCCCGTTACTTCTTACAGAGGAATCGGCCGGATACTATCTTTGGAGACAACTCTTGTAAAGAGAAAATTTGCCCGGCCGGCCTTTGTCCTTGACGGCATCATTGTTGCCTACGCAGACGTCTTTGACTATTACGTTACCTGTTACGCCATGGTATGATGGCGGCATGAGCACGGAAAACGACTTCGACTATTTCCTCATTCGAGATGCCGCCATCCTTGTACGAATTCGGCGGGGATGCGGTCACGCGGACAAGGAGAATCCTCCGGCATTCTTCGATGTGAGGACCGGCGTGCAAGTCCGGGATATTCATCCCTCTCTCCAGCCGGTTGAGCTCGAAAGAGGGCACCTTCTCCCGGAGGATTTCGCCGGAGCGATTCTGAAATCAGGTGCTCCGATATCCCCGGACCGGTCGATGGATCTGTCCAAGGTGGTGAGCATCTTGGACATCAAGCAGCGACGACTTGACTCCATCGTGGCTGACTCCATCCTAGATCAAATACGTGTGATCGCGACCATTTTGGCGGAATTTCTCACTGTAGCGGATGGAGCCCGAGCGGAAGAACGTTTCTGGCTGTCTCAGCAAGCGCTCGTATTCGTGAGGAAGTTCTCCGGGAGAGAATTGGCCGAGTTGGAAGAAATTGTGGACTGGTTTAAGAACCGACCGAAGAAGGAGTAAAGGGTTATTTTGTGACAAATCCTTAGGACGAAAAATGTTCACTACTCATTTCCCATGGCCGTTCCCCGGCCGGACACTGAAGCCGATCGTCACGATGGTTCCTCTCTTGACCATGGTTCTTCTCATAAGCACCGGCTCTGCGCAAGCAAAGGCCGATATCGCGGTCATGTATGAGGAGGGCAAGGCTCAAATGCGAGTGGGCGACCATCAGCAGGCCGCCGCGACCTTTTCAAAGATACTCGGTGAGATCCTACCGCATACCCGCAATGCGTACGCGGTGATGCATGATCGGGCCAAGGCCTATTATTGGCAGGGCAACCTCAAGAAGGCGTGGGATGACGTGAATACGGTCCTGAGGTCCCCCGAGGCCGAGGGCGACATTCGTGCCGCGTGCCTGAACCTGAGAGCATTCATCCACAGCAAGAGAGGAAGAGAGCGCAAGGCTCTCCAGGATTTCACGAAATCGATAAAGATGCCCCACGATAATCAACCCCTGAGGGCAAGATCATTTGCCGATCGAGGGATTACCTACATAAATATGGACCTGCCGGACAAAGCCGTCAGTGACTTCAATCAGGCGATTCGGTTGAAGCGCAATTTCGCATTCGCATACGCCGGTAGGGCCCTCGCCCATCTTCGCGCGGACCGGATTGAACGAGCGCGAAGGGATAGTCTCAAAGCGCTGCAGCTGAATCCGGACAAACAAACCGTAAGGATGGCCGAAGGCGTACTCAAGGAACTGTCCATAGAGGCTTCCGGCCCCTTGAATGTTACGGTCAATGTGAATCGTTTCGGCCAAATATTTGTTCCGGTCAAGTTCAGCAAACGGGGAAAGCCTCACCGATTTCTTCTTGACACGGGGGCATCGTACAGTCTCGTATCCAAAAACCTGATGGCCGTGATCAGTCGAGATACCACGGTGACACAAATTGGTCACGAGGTCGTGGCAACAGCGGACGGCTCACGACATCGGGTTACCAGGTACAGGATCGGGAACGCGTTTCTTGCCGGCCTACCGCTCGGCGCAATCGAAGTCCATGTGTTCAATTCGACGAAAAATCGTATCATCAATCTCCTTGGTACGAAGAGTCTCGCAAATATTGAGGTCCATATAGATAATTTAAATGGAAAGGTGAGAATAAGCCGGAAGAGTGCGACGAACTAATAGAGCGTTTCCAGGGCGAGGAGGCAAACGGAGGCGGCCTCTTAAGAAATACGGAGCAAACTACGAAACGATGTATTGGTTCTGAGTGTCCCGCTTCAACTCTTGAAGGGGCCGACCAGGTCGGTCGACTCATCCACCGGCCCGAGTGCGACAATCGTAAGTCCGTTGGAATTGATCATTTGCTCCGCAATGTCTCGGACCTGTTCAACGGTCACGGCTTCCAACGCACTGATTATCTCGTCTAAGGTGATGTAGCGATTGAAGAAGTACTCGCCTTTCGCCAAGCGGTTCATTCGGGCTTCCGTAGATTCCATGGCAAGGATGATGTTACCCCTGATCTGACTCTTTGCGGTTCGGACGTCTTCCTCAGTTATGCTTTCCGCCAGCCTCAACGTCTCCTTGCCGACCGTCGTGAGCAGCTCTTCCAGGCGCTTCGGATCGCAGCCGGCGTAAACGCCGAACATTCCCGTGTCTGAATACGAAGAGAGGAATGAGTACACCGCGTAAGCCAGCCCCCTCTTTTCGCGTACTTCCTGAAACAGCCGGGAACTCATTCCGTTGCCGAGAATCGAGTTGAGAATGTACCCTGCGTGACGAGTATCATCGACGGCGCTCGGACCATCCGTACCGAAACAAATGTGCACCTGCTCAAGATCCTTGGACATGAGATGGGACGATCCTCGGTTCTTGGGAACCGGACCGGGCACCGGCGTGGAGCCGGTTTTGAGGCGACTCATTCCCTTGGCAAACAATTCAACCACTTTGTCGTGTTCCAGATCGCCTGCGGCGCAAATCACGCTCTCCCCTGTCGTGTAGTTGTCGTTCTTAAATCGGACCATGGTCTCGCGGTCCAATCCGCTGACGCTGGGTACGGTGCCGAGGATGGGTTGGCCCAGGGGGTCGTTTCCCCAGAACCGAATACCGAGAATCTCATGTACCAGATCCTCCGGGGTATCCTCCATCTGGTGGATTTCCTGGCAAACTACCTGCTTCTCACGCTCAATCTCCTCTTGGGGGAACGAGGGGTTGAGAAAAATATCGGTCAGCAAGTCCGCTGCCAGGTCGAGATTCTCGCTCAGAACCTTGCAATAGAAGGATGTCAACTCCTTGCTGGTGAATGCGTTTATCACCCCGCCAACGGAGTCGATCTCTTGTGCAATGGCAAACGCGGATCTACGCTCGGTCCCCTTGAACAACATGTGCTCAATGAAGTGACAGATGCCGTTGAGTTGCGGGTGCTCGAACCTGGAACCCGAGCGTACCCAAATACCCAACGACACGGACTTCAAATAGGGAACGCGCTCCGTGACGATGCGAGTGCCGTTATCGAGGATGGTCTTACGGTAGGTGCCAACGTCGTCGTATTTTTCTGTCAAAGAATCTTTCACATTCCCTGGAATCAGGCATCCGGGGTTTGCCCGATCGCGTCTTTCCGAGACAGCTTAATCTTGCCCTGTTGATCGATTCCGATGACCTTCACGGGAAAGGAATCTCCCTCTCGCACCACGTCGGTCACTTTTCGCACACGCTCCGGTGCGAGCTGAGAAATGTGCACCAAGCCGTCGGTGCCGGGAAAAATCTCTACAAACGCGCCAAAATCGGTGATCTTTCTTACTGTACCCTGATAGATTTTCCCCAATTCCGCTTCCTGCGTCAGCATCATAATCTCGGCTTGCGCCTGCTTGGCACCCGCGCCGTCCACCGAAGCGATCAGGACCTTCCCCGTATCATCGACTTCTATCTTGGTCCCCGTCTCTTCCTGGATTGCTCGTATCACCTTGCCTCCGGGTCCAATGATGTCGCGAATCCTTTCAGGATTTACATACATTACGTGAATCCGTGGTGCATACGGGGAGAGATCGTCCCGAGCCTTATCCAGAGTCTTGTTCATCTCTTCGAGAATGTGGCGGCGCCCATCACGTGCCTGGTACAGGGCTTCCGTTAGAATTTCCCGCGTGATTCCGTCGATCTTGATGTCCATTTGGAGCGCGGTCACGCCGTCTTGCGTTCCCGTGACTTTGAAGTCCATGTCTCCGTGATGGTCTTCATCCCCGATGATGTCCGACAGTATCACGGTCTTGTCGTCGCCCTTGAGCAGTCCCATGGCTATGCCCGCCACCGGTTCCGCCAATGGAACGCCCGCATCCATCAGTGACAGGGAGGATCCGCACACTGTTGCCATAGATGAAGAGCCATTGGATTCGAGTATCTCCGACACGACGCGAATCGTATAGGGAAAATCGTCGTCGTTGGGGAGCAAATTGACTAGTGCCCTTTCCGCGAGCGCGCCGTGACCGACTTCACGGCGAGACGGCCCTCTGAGGAATTTAACCTCACCCACGCAAAACGGGGGAAACTTGTAGTGGAGCATGAAAGACTTGTAGCTGGAACCTTCCAACGCCTCAATCTTCTGTTCATCCGATGACGTGCCCAAGGTCACGATGACCAGAGCCTGGGTTTCGCCCCTCGTGAACAAGGAACTCCCGTGGGTTCGAGGCAACGCGCCGACTTCGCATGATATTGGTCTGACCTCGGTGAACGAACGCCCACCGATTCGCGTATTATGGTCGAGAATCATGCGACGAATGTAATCGCCCTGGATATGTTCCATGTACCCAAGAATCTCCGAGCGTCGCGTTACCGCGTCTTCTCCAAGTGAGTCCATAAATTCCGTGTAAATCTCTTCAAGAGCGGCATAGCGCCGGAGCTTTTCCGGTATGTTCAGGGCCTGTTCAATCTTGCCCCCGAGTTCGGTCCGGATTTTCCCGATAAGTTCGTCATCCTTTGTCGGGGGAAAAACTTCTCTTTTCGGCTTTCCCGCCTGTTTGCGAAGCTCGTCCTGGGCCTCTATAATCCTCAGGATCTCGTCGTGAGCTTTGAAGATCGCTTCGAGAACGGTCTCTTCGGGAAGGCGGTCCGCTCCCCCTTCGACCATCACGATGCCTTTTCGCGATCCCACCACGATCAAGCTCAAGTCCGAGTAGGTATCCTCCAGAGGAGACGGGTTAACAATCAGATTACCTTCTACTCGGCCAACGCGAACTGCGCCGATGGGCCCATCGAAAGGAATGTCGGAGATGTGAAGCGCTGCAGAAGCGCCGTTAATGGCCATCATGTCCGGGTCATGCTCTCCGTCTGAAGAGAGCACCGTAGCAATGATCTGCGTTTCGGAACGAAACCCGTCGGGAAAGAGGGGGCGTATGGGACGGTCGATGAATCGACATGTCAGGATTTCTCGCTCTGTGGGGCGACCTTCACGCTTGAAGAAACCTCCGGGGATCTTACCCGCAGCGTAGGTCATCTCAAGGTAATCTACGGTCAGAGGGAAGAAATCTATGCCCTCGCGACCTTTTTTTTCTGCCACGGCAGTCACGAGAACCACGGTTTCCCCGGTTCGCACCAGTACGGAGCCGGAAGCCTGCTTGGCTAATCGTCCCGTCTCGAATACAATTTGCTTGTCTGAAACAGTAGCGGTAGTACTATGCACCATAATTGTGATGGTCCTCATTGTCGCTAAGATAGCGAGCGAACAGGTCCGACGGGACGTCAGTTCTATTTTCTGATACCCAATTCGGCGATTATCGTCTTATACCGATCAACACTTCTCGATTTCAGGTAGTCCAGCAGGCGTCTCCGCTGCCCAACCAATTTTAGCAGCCCTCTTCTGGAATGATGATCCTTCTTGTGAATCTTGAAATGCTCGGTCAAGTAACCGATCCGTTCGCTCAGCAGAGCGATCTGAACCTCCGGCGACCCGGTGTCGGCATCATGGATGCGGTACTTTTCGATTATTGTCTTCTTCTTTTCGGTTGGGAAAGCCAACTCTCGAGTTCCTCCTGAACAGGCATTAATCGGCTATTTCAGCTTAATCTAATATTAGTACCACAAACCCCTTACGAAGTAAAGATGAACCGAGCCCCTCCCTCCAAAAAGTTGATTTGCTTTGGGACTTGGGCTATCATGGAAGTGATCGGATGACTCACGAAAGCCTGTCTTAGACTCCATCGCAAGGTCGATAGATCATACAATACTCACCTTAACCTCGGGTGCGGATTTCCGCTTTAGGAGAAGAAAATCATGGATTTCTTGGAGAGATTGACCGAAATCGTGGGGAAGGAGAACATTACTGCATCCCCTGTGGATTGTCTCGCGTATTCCAGAGATATGTCCATCCACGCAGCCGTGCCTCATGCAATTGTTTTCGCTGAAAGTACGGAACAGGTCGGCAAGATCGTCGCCTTAGCGAATACTGAAAAGGTGCCGGTCACGGCACGTGGGACCGGTTCGTCCGTCACCGGCGCGGTCCTCGCGGCCAAAGGAGGGGTGATACTCGATTTCACAAGAATGAACTCCGTAAAGGAAATCAACGCTGCCGACGGGTATGCGGTAGTCGAACCCGGAGTCATCTGCAACGCGTTGAACGCCAAGCTGGCCCCCTCCCACTTCTTTCCCCCCGACCCGGGAAGCGCGCCCATAGCAACCATCGCCGGCATGATTGCTACGAACGCGAGCGGTGTACGGGCGGCCAAGTACGGAACCACGAAAGATTATGTGAGGGCTCTCACCGTGGTGATGGCCGATGGTCGGATCATTCATACGGGGGACATCGCTCCGAAGAGTTCTGCGGGGTATGACCTTACGCACCTGTTTTCAAGCTCCGAAGGCACCCTGGGAATCATCACCGAGGCCGTGTTGAAAATCCTTCCCATGCCCGAATACGAGGCTTTTGCCAAGGCGTCCTTCCCGGATGTGGATACCGCGGGCAAGGCCGTCGAGCAAATTTTTACCTCGGGAATGGAGCTTGCCACCTGCGAGATCCTGGACAATGTGTGTTTGGATGTGTGCCGGGACGCGCTCAACATGGATATACCCAAAGAAGTCAACTGCCAGCTCTTCATGGGAATCGACGGCCCCAAGAGCACGGTGAAGGAGCAGATCGAGCGTATTGACGTGATCTGTAAGTCCGTGGGGGGGATCGAGAACATTTGGTCGGACGATCCCGTGCAGAAGGCGAATCTCTTTGCGGCACGGGGAGCCCTTGTGCCGGCAATGAGCCGACTGCAACCGGGGTACCGCCTCGTCCCGCTTGTCGAAGACTTCGGGGTTCCCATCAGCAGCATCCCGGAGACCATTGCCGAGATACAACGGATCGGCAAGAAACACGGTTTTCCGGTAGCCACGTTCGGCCATATCGGCGACGGTAACCTTCACGCCACGTTCATTATGAATCCGACCGTTCCGGAGCAGTGGGTCCGCGTCAAAAATATCGCGCTGGACTTCATAGAGATGACCCTCCGGTTCAAGGGGACCGTTTCCGCGGAACACGGAGTGGGAATCGCGAAGTCGCCGTACATCGGCCGACAGTTGGGTGAAGGGCTCAATGTGATGAAGACGATCAAGCAGGCTCTGGATCCCAACAATATCCTCAACCCGGGGAAAATGGGGTTTGACGACGCGATTGGAGATATTCTCGATGAGAACTGCTTTCAGAAATACTTGACGGAACCCGAGAAGATCCGGCATTTCCCCGGCGGGGTGGACAACGAAATCCTTGCATGTATTCAATGCGGATTCTGCAGAGCCGGATGCCCGACGTTCGGCGAAACGACATTGGAGTCGTTGAACGCCAAAGGACGGGTCACTCTGGCCTTCAACATGCTGACGGGCGATCTGGAGCCGTCTGAGGATCTGGCAAAACGTCTGTATCAGTGCATGCTGTGCTTGAACTGTAAGTATGTTTGTCCGGCCAAGGTCGAAGTGTCGGACATCGTCAGGAGCGCCCGGGAACGGCTGGTCGAGAAGGGGTATTTGCCGGAGGCATTCAAACCCGCTCTCGCCTCGATGATCGAGGCTGCAAACCCCCTCCTCGCTCCGGCGGAGAAACGCGCCGACAGCTATCCGACCGACTATAAGAAGGCCGTTCCGGGAGAAACCGAGGCGATACTCCACCTCGGCTGTGTCACGAGCTTTCAGGACGTCAAGATAATCCCGGCAGTCATGAAGATCCTGGACAAGGCCGGAGTGAACTATGGGGCCATGGGTGAAGAGGAAACTTGCTGCGGGTATCTGGCGTATCTGGTGGGCGACATGGCAACTTTCAAGAAGGCCATGGAGCTCTACGGCGAGCGGATGACGAAATTTAAGCCCAAGGAGCTCGTCACGACCTGCGCGGGATGCCTGAAGACTTTCAGAGACCTGTACCCCCACTACGGGGGAGGCAACGGTTACACAGTCTTACACGCGGTGGAGATCATCGACAAACTGGTGAGGGAAGGAAAACTTCAATTCAACCCGGACGCGAAACCGATGAAGGTCGCATATCACGACCCCTGCGACATGGGACGACACATGGGGGTTTACGAACCCCCGCGAGATGTAATCAAGGCCTTGCCCGGGGTGGAGTTGCTCGAGTTCACCATGAATCGCGAAAAGGCGAAATGCTGCGGCGGCGGCGGTGGAATGAAAGGTTTCGACAACGAGATGGCTGGAGACATTGGTTACAAACGGCTCCTCTCAGCAATTGACCTGGGTGCCGACGCCATTGTCTCGGCATGCCCGTCCTGCAAAGGAACCTTCAACCAGGCCGCGGCCCGTGCTCGAAAAGAGAAAAAGGGGAAAATCAAGGTGATGGATATCACCGAACTCGTGGCCGGGCGTCTGGCATAGAGCGGTTAGAACCGCAACCAACCGGCGATTGCAGACATCAGCGTCACGCACGAGCTTGGGTTTCGCAAGTACCATCGTACTACGCAGGGGATCCGGAAGTTGCTCCCGGTTCCCAGGTACCGATTTCCGAAGAAATCTTCGCGCTGCTACAAGAAAGTGAGGATTAGTAGTATAGAGCGGTTAGAACCGCAACCAACCGGCGATTGCAGACATCAGCGTCACGCACGAGCTTGGGTTTCGCAAGTACCATCGTACTACGCAGGGGATACGGAGGTTGCTCCCGGTTCCCAGGTACCGATTTCCGAAGAAATCTTCGCGCTGCTACAAGAAAGTGAGGATTGGTAGTATAGAGCGGTTAGAACCGCAACCAACCGGCGATTGCAGACATCAGCGTCACGCACGAGCTGGGGTTTCGCAAGTACCATCGTACTACGCAGGGGATACGGAGGTTGCTCCCGGTTCCCAGGTACTGATTTCCGAAGAAATCTTCGCGCTGCTACAAGAAAGTGAGGATTGGTAGTATAGAATCCTCTCCCCTGGCGGGAGAGGGGCAAATCGGACAGCCAAACAAATCGTCAAAGTTAGCGCATATATTGACGGGGATGCTGTATCGGCTATAATAGCATCAACAGGCGAGCATTTTCCTGAGCACGTCCGGGGTCCGGCGTAAGCCTCCCGGACATGCTCGTTCTGAGACAATGTAAACGACCGTCCTCACGGGGCTTAGCCGGAAAACTTGAAAGCACCGCGTACTCCTTCAATAACCATCTGCGTTCCAATTACGGCAAGAATCAAACCCATCATACGAGTGATTACTCCCAAAGCGCCGGTACCGATAAAGGTGACGAACTTCTCGCCGAAGACAAAAAGCACGTACGTGATGAGACAGAGAACTGCAAACACGGCGATAGTCACCGCCACCTCCGGAAAACCGCCCTTTGCAGAGTAACTCATTGCCGTTGCGATGGTGCCGGGACCTGCGAGTATGGGCATCGCTAACGGAGAAACGGCAACACTGAGTGCCGCATCCCGGCACTTCCGGTTTTCCGCTTGGCTTAGCTGATGGACGCTTGATTGCTTACCCTGCAGCATATGAAAGCCGATGAGGAGGACCAGAAGACCTCCGCAAATCCGAAAGGCCGGCAGAGTGATGCCGAACAGTTCAAAGACTACCTTTCCCGTAAGGGAGAATACGGCAACGATCACAAACGCCAACAGCACCGACCGCAAGGCCACGGCCCTGGTCGTCCGTTGATCGTCACCGGCGGTGAGACCGAGGAAGATCGGAACATTAGCAATGGGATTCATTATGGCAAAGAACCCCATAAACACGGTTCCGGTGTGAAGAAGCATCCTTTCCATCTTCTGTCCGACTCCTCCCATGGGGATCGAGATGGGGCATGACCCGGAATCATGTCGCGGTCTCACCGTCTGCGGATTTCAGGGACGTCGGCTGGGAGCGGTTCGCCCCCGGCGTGAAAAGGCCCCCGCGTGCCTGCCCGGAAGGTCCGATGGACGCATATCCGTCCATTGGTTCATGAAAGAGACTTTTTCGAGAATTCGATAGTACCCTACCGGCCTACCCCGGTCAAGCCGGATCTCGTACTTCGCCGGTACGTGCCTTATATTTCCATGGCTTCAAAATTGTGCCTTTTCACCGGAAAAGGTTAGTATTGGATAAGCCTTGACGGTTGTTGTTGCATTGTCTTCCGACGCTGGTGTAACGTGTCGATGCAAGGCAAACAAACTTTACCAAATATATATGGAATCTCCGAAGTGGCGTTTTCGGACACATTAACCTCCCTACGGGAATCCCAACTTTCCGGCCTGCAACGGCACGTCCGATGATGAGAATTCTCGTTGGGAGTCTCAGGGCCAAACTGATCGTCTTTTTCCTGGTTGTCGCTCTTATTCCCGTTGGTGCGGTCGGCTATCTTTCTTTTCGCAAAGCGCGGACGGCACTTGAAAGAAGCGAACTCGGGCTGTTGGTGAGTTCGGCCGAGCGCACCCGGAGGGCGATTGTACAGTATCTTGAGACCTCGGTCACTAACCTCAAGGTCCTCTCCGAGACTTGGTCCGTAGTCTCGGCCTTTCGTCTTTTTGCTTTTGAGGCTACATCTCGTACCGCTTCCGGCTCTAAGATCGTTGAGATCGATTCGGCAAATAACAAATGGGTGGTCAGGGAAATAGCTCCTCTGTTTTCTCGTTGGCTGAAGCTCTACGAGTCCGAGGCCTACAGGGATCTTCTCTTGGTGGTAGGAGAGAAGCAGGGTTACATCGTCTACACCCAGATGAAACTCGGCGATCACGGCACGGTCCTAACGTCAAGCGTGCTGAAGGACTCTTCCTTGGCGGGGATGTGGACTAAAGTGCGGCAAACGAAAAAACCGACCATTTCGGATTTCAGTATTTATCCTCCGGCCGAGGGTGAGGCGGCCGCATTCGTGGGCGTGCCGGTCCTTGGGGAGAAGGACAAGTTATACGGTATGCTTGTCTTGCGACTGGGGCACGACAAGCTGGACCATCTTGTGAGGGCGGTGGGAGACATCGGCATGACGCGGGATTCATTCCTCGTTGGAGAGGACTTGGTCATGCGCTCGAATTCCCGCCGTTCCGAGCGTGGACTATTGAAGATGATAAGAAATACCCGAGCAGCTCGGGAGTCGGTAAGTGGTGAGAGCGGCATCGGCGAGTTGCCCAATGAGAAAGGAGAGCCCGTACTCAATGCCTGGACGAGCGTGGGGCTGGAGGACGCTGCCGGTCTAGGGGCCGACTTTGAATGGGGGTTGGTTGTTCAGGTTGCTTCTGAAGAGGCATTTGCACCGGTGACGAGCCTCAAGAACTGGATTCTTGTGGTGGCCATGGCTTTTGGGCTCCTGGTTGTATTGGCCGCGTCGTTCCTCGCGAGACACGTAGCTCGGCCCATTGTAGCCCTGACAAGACAAGCGGAGCATATAAGTGATGGGGACTTGTCCGTGAGTGTACCGGAGGGAAACCGTAGAGACGAGATCGGCTCTCTATCTCGCTCCTTCGCCGGCATGGTGGAAAACCTGAAGGCGCAGACCAGGAAGATGTTTGACGCAGTAAACGTGCTGGCCGAGTCTGCATCGGAGATTTCCGCCACGGTCACTCAGCTCGGCGTAGCTGCTACAGAAACCAGTGCCGCAGTTGCTCAAACCTCCACTACCGCGGAACAGGTCAAGCAATCGGCCAGAGTTGTAAGCGAAAAGGCCAAGCAGGTAGCCGATATGTCGGGTAAGGCGGTTATCGTGTCCGAGTCGGGTATGAATGCAACCCGACGCACGGTCGAAGGGATGAACTCAATCAAGGAACAAATGGATTCCACAGCGGAGACGGTTATCAAGCTTAGCGATCAAAGTCGGACCATAGAAGAAATCGTTGCCGTCGTCCGGGATCTGGCTAATCAGTCCAATCTGCTCGCCGTAAACGCGTCAATTGAAGCAGCCGGAGCAGGGGATTCCGGCAAAGGCTTCGGAGTGGTGGCACATGAAATCAAGTCGCTTGCCGACCAATCCAAAGAGGCTACCGAGCAGATTAGATCTATGCTGGACGAGACCCAAAAATGGATTTCCGCGGCGGTGACATCCACCGACCAGGGTTCCAAGGCTGTTCAGAGGGGAGTTGAGGAATCGGTTTCAGCAGGCTTGTCCATAGAACAATTGTCGCAAAGCGTCTCTGAGTCGGCTCAAGCGGCAAGCACTATTGATGCGTCCACCCGGCAGCAAGTGGTCGGCGCGGAACAGGTTGCGAGTTCCATGGCGAGTATTGAGCAAGCCCTGCGCGGGAATCTCGAAGGCTTTTCTCAGCTGGAATCGGCTGCGAAAAGATTGGAGGAATTAGGCACCGAACTCAAGCACTTGGTACAGACATATCGAATCTAGGAATTGTCATGGCCCATTGCCCCGAGTACTCCGATTCATAAATTCGGTTACATATTCTGTGCCGTCTTCCCGCACGGTCTTGAACAGTATCTTGTCTGCAATCCGGCGATACGCCGGTTCCACGATACCGTGGGGCGGCCCGTGCCCGCCGAACGACGGCATACCGTCCCCTCATCTGCGATTCAACGCTTTCCTGCCGATATCCTTGCGGTAATAGCACCCATCCCATGTGATCTTCTCGACGGCCTCGTAGACCTTCTCGATGGCCCGTGCAATTCCGGGAGCCTTGGCGGTAACCCCGAGCACGCGCCCCCCTTTTGTAACAATGCCGGAGGGGCCTTGTCCCGTACCGGCGTGAAAGACCTTTACGTCGTCAAAGGCCGACGCGTCGTCAATGCCGGTAATGGGCTTTCCCTTCTCGTACGAACCCGGATACCCTCCGGAAGCCATAACCACGCAGACTGAATCGTCCGGAGTCCATTCGATCTCCATACCTGCGAGTTCTCCGTCAATGGCCGCGGTCATGAGCGGGATCATATCGCTGTTCATTCGGAAAAGGAGCGGCTGCGCTTCCGGGTCCCCCATGCGAACGTTGAACTCCAGGACTTTGGGCACGCCGTCGGCGATCATGAGGCCTGCGTAGAGAAACCCGAGATAGGGAGCACCCTCTTCTTCCATGGCTTGTACAACCGGAATCATGACCTGGTCCATGATCCGATCGTGAACTTCCGGGGTGACCACCGGTGCGGGGGAGTAGGCTCCCATGCCGCCGGTGTTCGGGCCTTCGTCATTGTCATATATGGGCTTGTGGTCTTGAGAGCTTGCAAGAGGAAGCACGGTCTTGCCGTCGGTAAACGCTATGAAGGAGGCTTCTTCGCCCATGAGGCATTCCTCCACCAAAACAAGTTTTCCCGCATCCCCAAAGGCCTTTTCTTTCATTATGGCGTCCAGAGCCTGGAGCGACTCAGTCTGATTCCTACAGACAAAGACCCCCTTACCCGCGGCAAGGCCGTCGGCCTTGACAACGATGGGACCGGTAAGACTCTTCAGATACGCGGACGCGGCATCGTATTCGTCGAAGACCTGGAAGTCTCCCGTGGGCACTCCATATTTCTTCAAGAGGCTTTTGGTAAATACTTTGCTCCCCTCGAGCCGTGAGGCAGTTTGTGAAGGGCCGAAGACTCTCAGGCCCGCTCGGGAGAATTCATCCGTCAAACCGGCTACTAGCGGGGCCTCCGGTCCCACGATTGTAAGATCCGCCTTCTCGTCCAAGGCCAGTTGCCGCAGACGCTCCACGTCATCGGAAGAGATGTCGACGATTCTGCATTTGGGCTCTGCCGCAATGCCCACGTTTCCAGGTGCAACGAGCACCTCGGTAACCGATTCCGATTGTGCGGCCTTCCACGCAAGCGTGTGTTCTCGCCCTCCCGACCCGACAATAAGGACTCTCATGTCACTTCACTCCCGCTCCCCGTCCTGCCGTTGCCCACAAGCCACGTTTCTGCCTCATGGCTTCCTGTTCCAGTTCTATGTACGGCCTGACATCGAATCCCTTTTCATTTCGGTCGATTTTTGCCAAACCTTGACGCACCATCCTTGCGCTGAGGTCGTCCCCGGACAGGTAAACAAAACCGATTCTCAGGTCATCTCCTTCTTGTCGCAACGTTTTCACACGCACCCACTGATTCATAAGCGTCTTGTCCAGGTACTCACGAGCGGCTTCGTCCATAGAAGCAGGTACCTTCAGTCCTATCAGTCTTACCCGGATCACGTCGCCGGATCCTTTCATCACCAGTTCATTGGGACCCTCGACCTTTGTTACCTTCCAGAGGTATTCGCCGCCTTCCATGGGGGGGCGGCTGGCAATATAGAGGTAGATCACCAGAATCAGAACGACTACGGCCAGAGCCCCCCACATTTTCCATTCGTCTTTCAATCGTAACTTGGCCATCCAATACTCTCCTCACACCGAGTATCAAGTCCGATCCAGCTATGTCTATAAAAGGATGAAGACGTGAATGACGACCGCTCATCTTGCTGCGGGCACTCCGGGACCCGCCCTACCCTCGCTATGCCTATGGTTTGAGCATTCGGTCCTGCCCCTGCAGGCCGCTTGAATAGGTGAAGATCACTGTTCTCTTGCAGCAGGGAGCTTTTTCACCTCTTGCTGGAAGACCTCTTCAGCCTTCACCAGATCCGGCCCCATGTATCGATGGTGAAATCTGGCGTCTTTAGGAAGACGCACGATTACCGTATAGTCATCCGTATCGAGCCGGACCAGTCTCACAAGAGCACCCTTATAGCCCGTAGCCTGTTTGGTTACTTCGAACATGCCGAGACTATATCATATCCGGGGTGAAAAGGGGAGGATCACCGACGAAACGGGAACCATCGGCCGGTGGTTTGCCTCTATTAGGATGGAACGCTGCCTTACGGGCTCTTTGTTCTCTCTAGTTCCCAACAAGCTATCTCTTCTCGAGCGCAGGGGCATCGAACCAGAGTCCACTGGCTTTGGGTTCCTTGTCTTTGACTTCCAGGACGATTGTTATGAGCGCATCGTCCTTGTCCTTCTCGAACCGTGCTTTGAAGAGCCCCAGCCGCTTGCCCAACTGATCGTAGAATCCCAAGTAAGTCAAGGTTTGAAGCTTGCCCAAATTCTTCTGAAGCTTCTTCTGGAGTTCAAGGAATACTTGTCTGGTTTGAAACTTGCGCATTTCAGGCGACAAATTGCGCGTATACTTATTGTAATCGCCCTCCGAAATCCCCTCAATGATCTCGTTCAGCATCTTGGTGGCGTAGGTCTGGGTCTGATGCGAACCGAGTTCGGCCGTCTTCGCCGCAGGAGAGGACACAGATTTGCTCTTCTCAGAACCGGAGTCGACCCCGGGCCGGGGCGGCGTCACCTCAGACGGCGCATCGATTTTGACCGGAGCCGTTTCGGTCTTGCGCCCTGCCGGCAAATCCTTTTTCGGTCCCTTGACGGCATCGGTAGCCCCACAGATCGTCGAGACCGACACGAGCACCAGTGCGAGAAGCAATGTCTGCAATTTCGTGGAGGTGAACATGGACAAACCTCATGAAGTCTGTTTAGACGGTGAATCGACCGCAATTACTGCCGACATAAGAGACTTTGCAGTATCACGGATCCCAGACGCTTTCCGGAAACCCGCGCCTGCCGGGTTCTGAGCGGCTGGAAACGAGTTCCCAATGAGCAATGGCTTCACCGCTTCTGATGAGGGGACCCCCGCGCACGGGGCCGAAACGCGTTCCCAGGCAAAGCCTGGGAACGATGCAACGGTTCATCTGAAAGTCCTCCGATAGGCGGCCCCGGCATTCACCGGGGAGACGGCGGGCACAGCCCGCCCTACGGTCCTGATTTGTAGGTGCCGGTAATCTTCCTGAAATGGGCCCATCATTGCCGAGGATCTTCAGGTAAACGTTTTCAGAACTATTTCTTTTCGCCTTCTTTCACTTCCTCGAAGTCGGCGTCAACCACGTCCTCATCGGGTTTCCCCGATGGGCCCGCCCCTTCGGGACCGGCTTGGGGGCCCGCTCCTTCGGCACCTGCCGACGCCTGCTGATACATCGCTTCCGCCAGCTTGTGGGACGCCTGCTGCAATTCCTCCATTGCGGATTTTATCTGGCCCAGCTCGTTGCCTTCCATGGCTGTCTTTGTTTTCGATATGGCAGCTTCTATGGCACTCTTGGTAGCTGCATCAACTTTGTCTCCGTAATCCTTCAGCGATTTCTCGGTCGCGTACACCATGGAGTCGGCCTGGTTTCGGGCATCGATGAGCTCGCGCTTCTGCTTGTCTTCTTCCGCGTGGGCTTCCGCGTCGTTGACCATCTTCTGAATTTCTTCCTCAGACAGACCGCTCGACGCAGTGATCTTAATGGACTGCTCTTTGCCTGTTCCCAGATCTTTGGCCGAAACGTGGACAATCCCGTTGGCATCGATATCGAACGTTACCTCGATCTGCGGTACGCCTCTGGGGGCCGGGGGGATACCGACGAGCTCGAATCGGCCTAAGGTCTTATTGTTTTGGGCCATCTCACGTTCGCCCTGGAGCACGTGAATCGAAACGGACGGCTGATTGTCGGAGGCGGTCGAGAAGACTTGGCTCTTTCGGGTGGGAATCGTGGTGTTTTTCTCGATCAATCTGGTGAAGACTCCACCCAATGTCTCAATTCCCAGGGACAGCGGCGTGACGTCCAGTAGGAGAACGTCCTTGACGTCACCTGTTAGCACCGCTCCTTGGATTGCGGCACCTATCGCCACGACCTCATCGGGGTTGACTCCCCGGTGAGGCTCTTTCCCAAAGAGATCTTTCACTCTCTGCTGCACGGCCGGCATCCGGGTCATTCCGCCGACGAGTATCACCTCGTCGATCTCCCCCGCCGGCAACCCTGCATCCTTCAGTGCGGTTCGACAGGGTTCAGAGGTTCTCTCGATGAGATCTGCAACGAGATTCTCCAGTTTTGACCTGGTGAGCTTCATCGTCAAATGCTTCGGTCCCGAAGCATCCGCGGTTATGAACGGGAGGTTGATGTCAGTCTCCATGGATGAACTGAGTTCGATCTTGGCCTTTTCGGCTGCTTCCTTGAGTCTCTGCAACGCCATTTTGTCGTTGCGAAGGTCGATTCCCTGGTCCTTCTTGAACTCATCGGCCAGGTAATCCATGACGCGCTGGTCGAAATCCTCGCCGCCGAGATGGGTGTCGCCGTGCGTCGATTTCACTTCAAAAACGCCGTCACCGATTTCCAGTATGGAGATGTCGAAGGTTCCACCACCCAGGTCAAATACCGCAACCTTTTCTTCCTTCTTCTTGTCCAGCCCATATGCCAACGACGCGGCGGTGGGCTCGTTGATGATTCTCTGTACGTTCAGACCCGCAATTCTCCCGGCGTCCTTGGTGGCCTGTCTCTGGGAGTCATTGAAGTAAGCCGGCACCGTGACCACCGCGTCCGTGACCGGTTGTCCAAGATAATCCTCCGCAGTCTGCTTCATCTTCTGGAGAATCATCGCCGATATCTCCGGAGTAGAGTACGTCTTTCCTCGTGCTTCGACTGCAGCGTCGCCGTTTGCGCCTTGTACGATCTTGAACGGGCTGATGGTAGTGTCGTATTGCACCTCTTTGGAGCTGAACTTCCTCCCTATCAGCCTCTTGATTGCAAACAGGGTGTTCTCCGGATTGGTGATCGCCTGTCTCTTGGCTACCTGACCCACCAGCCGTTCGCCCGATTCGGCAAACGCCACCATGGACGGAGTGGTTCGTCCACCCTCCGAATTCGGGATTACGACCGGGTCTCCACCTTCCATAACGGCCACACAAGAGTTGGTGGTTCCCAGATCAATACCTATGACTTTACCGGCCATCTTTGCCTCCTGAAATCATGTTCTATCTCTTTGACTTCCTTATCTGTTTCGATTCCTCTCATTGCTCCTGCCCGGCGCTGACCGCAACCTTGGAAGGCCGCAACAAGCGATCCTGGTACAGGTAACCTTTCTCCAACTCTTCCACCACTACATTGGCCGGTTTGTCGGCTGAAGGGAGCCGGGCAATGGCCTCATGGAATTGCGGGTCAAAGGGTTCCCCGAGAGATTCAATTTCCTTCACTCCATAATTCTGAAGCAGATCTCGGAACATGCCGGCAATCATACATAGGCCCTCCGCCACGCCGTCCGATGCACCGGTCTCGGAACAGTGACGAACCGCCCGGTCCATATTGTCCACAATGGGAAGAAGGTCACGAAGTAACCCTTCGTACCGATACTTCTGCATTCTGCTTCTTTCCTGCGCTGTCCTCTTCTTGAAATTCTCCAGCTCTGCAACGGCTCGCACCCACCGCTCCCGATTCTCTTCGGCTTCCTTCCGGGCCGCTTCCAGCGGGTCTGTCTGCACCTTTTCGTCTTCACCTTCACCCGCGGAGGAGGTGTCGTCCGACACCTTCATCGGCTGTGAAGGGGCATGTTCTTCTACTGCGGTAATGGTGCCCTCCCGTTCCTGGTTCGATTCAGATGTCGGATGTACTTCTATTTTGGTACCCTCTTTGTCGTTCAATATGACCTCCCATGACACCATTCGTCGGCACAAATCTCATCGTGCCGAGTCCGACGCTATCCTGTACACGCCTGCCGCAGAAGGCCAACCTCAACGCGCCCTCACACGACTTCTATTCGGTTCTAGGTACGTGCGGCCATCCCGGGCCCGCCGCCGCGTCACGTTTCCCTCTCCCCGCGTGGCTCTTCAGGCCCTCCTCAAACGGTACCGCCTGCGAACGCCGAGCACGGGCTTGTTGAAGTATGATAATTATATGCGTAAGTTAGCCCGCAATACCACTCACGGCTATTTATTTGGACACCGTGTGCCCGGCTGTCAAGTGCACTGAGCAGGGTTCACCGGGAAATGCTCCGGATTGTTTCACGAAACGGCCTCTGCATGCAGTACTGCGGAACGGCCAAAGCGAGGGACGTGGTCGGCTCTGGAAAGGTCGTTGTTTGAGAGCGGCAGGCGGAAGGAATGTCCTACATATCGAGATGTTGCCCCGGCACTGAAGAAACTGTCTCAAAAGCCGGGGCGCATGGAAGATCCCGCGTCCCGCAAGATGTCGCATTGACTGGGTGAGGGCGGACCGTGTGGCACGATTGCGACCACTGCGGCGGTTTTGAGACACTCTCTTCAAGGCCT
Organism: Desulfomonilaceae bacterium; assembly: GCA_963675835.2. Lineage (GTDB taxonomy): Bacteria > Desulfobacterota > Desulfomonilia > Desulfomonilales > Desulfomonilaceae > JAVHLK01. Next base: position 260,986 of record CAXXIU010000021.1, on the reverse strand, counting down.
GTTTGGAGGCCCTCTCTCCCTATTCCGGCGTCCATGCCCCCGGTGGGGGCGGATTGCAAACCCGCCCTTCGAGAGATTCACTTGGAAACGACCCGGGATCCTGAAGCAAGGACAAGAATAGTGGTAATCGTATTAAGGTGATGCCGTCGGCCCGGATCTTCACCGAACCGAGGACGACCGGTCACCATAATCACTTGCGCGAAACGTGGTTCTTCTCCTCGTAGTACTTCAGCAGGTCCATCTTTATCCTGTGAAGCCTGTTTGACAAGGACACCTTGTAGAGATGAGGGTTCGGCAACCGCTTGTATTCAGGCTCCAGGGAATCCACTTGGCTCGCAGCTCTCTGTTTGACGGTTTCCAGTGACGGTGGGTCGTAAACCTGTCGGCCTTCCCGGAAGATGGGGACCATGAGTTCCTCTGCCGTATAGGGCTGCCGATACGTCTTCTTCATGTAGTCGTACATTGGATGATGGGCCCTTACGGGCTCCCCTGCAGGCAAAGGCTCGTCCACTTCCGCCAGCAGGTCGCCGATCATTCTCCGGTTCCCATTGAAGAAGCGGATGATCTTCTTGACGCCGGGATTGGTGACTTTACTGGGATTCTGGGAAATCTTGATCTTGGGGGAAAGGACCCCGTCGCCCTTGTCGGCTGCCATGAGCTTGTAAACCACTCCCAGTGCCGGGGTCTGATACGATGTAATCAGCCTCGTACCCACGCACCAGACATCTATGCAGGCACCCTGAGCTCTCAGGCTTTCGATGATCCACTCATCGAGGTCGCTACTGGCCAGGATCTTCACTTCCGGAAATCCGGCTTCATCGAGCATGCAGCGAGCAGCTTTGGAGTAGTACGCAAGGTCGCCGCTGTCTATCCGAATGCCGTTCAAGGTCTTGCCGGATTCTTTCATTTGACGCGCGACTTCAATTGCGTGGCGTACCCCGTGAATGATGTCGTACGTATCTACGAGCAAGACGCAGTTGCCGGGAAAGGTATCGGCGAATCCTTGAAAGGACTCGATCTCGCTTTCAAAGCTCTCGACCCAGCTATGGGCATGAGTTCCCCGCACAGGGATACCGAAAAGCTTTCCCGCCTTTACGTTGGACGTACCTACACAACCACCAATATACGCAGCTCTCGCTCCGTACAGAGCGGCTTGAACGCCGTGGGCGCGACGAGTCCCGAAGTCCACCACGGGTGCCCCTCTGGTTGCCGTGCACATCCTAGCCGCCTTCGTGGCTATGAGTGTCTGATGCCCCACGAGAGCCAGCATGGTTGTTTCGAGAATCTGTGCTTCCGCAATGGGTCCGACGACACGAATGAGAGGTTCGTTGGGAAAAACCACGGTCCCTTCCGGTACCGCCCAAATGTCTCCGGTGAACTTCATGCCGGCCGCAAGTGAGGCCAGCGCATCGGATGGGAAGATGCCGAGGCTTTCGAGATACTCCACATCGTCCGGATACATGCCCAGATTGTTTACGTAACTGATAACGCTCTCAAGTCCGGCAAAAATGCAGAATGCACCGTCATCGGGGTTCTGTCTGTAGTAGAGATCGAAACAGGCCTTCTGACGGCTTCTCCCAAGTGCGTTGTAGCCCGCCACCATGGTGAGCTCGTAAAGATCGGTGTCCAGTGTAAGGTTGGGATATCTCAGACCTTCCAGAACGCGGGGCGCGTTCAACTTCCCCAGCACCGAATCGGTGTCGGAATCGACAAGCTCAACGGAGTCAAGAATCTTACCTGTTGCCGGATCGCGCAAAATCGGCTTCATACGTCGGCGCCCCTTTCCTTCCTGTCGAAAAAATCCCTGAACGCCTTCTCAAAGGGCTCCGAAGCCGTTCCCCACTCCGTAACTATTCCGTGGATCAGCTCGTGGGGAGTCACATCAAAGGCAATGTTCCTGACCGCCACGCCTTCCGGCGCTATGGCTATCCCCCCTATCCGGGTTACTTCGCTTGCATCTCGCTCTTCAATGGGGATCTCTTCCCCACTACGCAAGGACATATCTATGGTCGAAAGCGGTGCGGCCACATAGAACGGGATGCCGTGATGCTTGGCCAGTACGGCCACCGAATAGGTCCCGATCTTGTTCGCGGCATCCCCATTGGCGGCTATGCGATCGGCCCCGACGATGACCTTCTGAACCTCACCTCGTTGCATGAGGGCACCCGCCGTGTTGTCCGGTATCAACGTTACGGGAATCCCCAGTTTCATCAGTTCCCAGGACGTGATTCTCGCTCCCTGATTTAGAGGTCTCGTCTCGTCGGAAATAACGCGTATCTTCTTGCCGTTCTCAAATGCACACCGGATGACTCCCAGCGCAGTGCCGTAGCCCGCTGTGGCAAGCCCTCCGGCATTGCAGTGCGTGAGTACCGTGTCACCGTCATCCAACAAGTCCATTCCATGGCCGCCGATCTTCTCACACAAGGCCCGGTCCTCTCGTTCCATGGACGTTGCTTCATCGACCAGCATTTGTGGAAGATCGAGAACTCCCGCGGTCTCGCCCTTCTCCAGCACGGCCCTCATTCTCGACACCGCCCAGAAGAGATTCACCGCTGTCGGCCGCGTCGCCGCGATTTGCCGGCAGACCTCATCAAAGCGCTTGTGAAAAGCCTCTTTTTCGTTTTTGGAAGCCTGGAGCATTCCCAGGGCTATCCCCATGGCCGCCGCCACTCCTATGGCAGGGGCTCCTCTGACCGCCAGGCGTTTGATTGCGTTGCATATTTCGTCGACTGTCCGGATTTCTATGTACTTCTCCTGTAACGGCAGGAGAGTTTGATCCAGAAGTCGGATATGATCACCCTTCCACTCTATCGTGCGAAATGGATCTTCCAATGTGCCTCCTCGGTAAACTCAGTCGCCTTTGACCGGCAACCCGCTTTCGATCCCTATGCCGGGTGTGTAAAAGCCCAAGAAACCTTTATGCCGGTAACCTTGGATCTCTTTACATTTCGAGAAGAAACGGTCACAGAGACCTCGTAAGGTCCTGATAATGCTGTTGAAGCTTTGCAGGATGTTTGCCGCCCTCGATGTCGGTGCGGGCCGACCCGACAGGTGCGAACTTGGGTTGCGGCTGCAACTGTTTTGTGTACCATGCGTTCCGACCACGGTCAAGCTTTGGGCACCAAGAGCAGGTTCCGGCGCATGAGTTCCACAAGACTCGCGTTAATTTGGATAGTTATCCACCTTTTCTTAAAAAATGATTTGAATATTTTAACTATTCTTGCTATATGACAAGAAAAATTGTGAGGGTACTTACGATGAACCTTAGGTCATCTTTCATCGTCTTCACGTTCCTTTTCCTGAATCTCCTTTGGCCCGCGAATCCCGCTTACTGTGATCGCACCTGGTATTTGTCGGTCTGCCAAGAGCTCGTATCTTCCGCGCGTGCCTACCAAGCGCGTGCCGAGGCACACGATCGGATTGCCAAATCTTACAAGCTACAGATTGAGAACATGGCAAAGCTTGAAAAGACTCAGGCCACGATAACGGCCATGGACAACCTATTTGCCCAGTATGACCAGAATCGTAAGATGGAAGCAAAATTCAGGGAGCTGTATCGGCAGATTACCGAGGAAGCCCAACAGTGTATGAGCTCAATAGACTGAGGGCTTGAGATCTCGCTGAATCCAAGACCGGCTTCCATTTCACGGGGCGGCGTCACGTGGCCGGACGGTAGCAGTTCACCTCTTGCGTGGTACCGACCGGCTTTTCCGTTTTACGGACCCGTGAAACGCCTTAGCTGAGCGATACCGCGGCGAGCTCGTTCTCGTTCCGAGTTTCCTGTTCCGGCACGAAACGGAAGGTGCCTACCGTACTTATGAAGAGCACACCGTGCGCCTCGATAGGGGCAGGCCTCTTAATGACGTTCATTAGGCTTGGAGAATTAACGGTGCCCGTTTCACGCTTAGAACAATGGATGACGTTCGAAATCACCGCGCCCAACGAGATTGTCGATCCGATCAATGACTTCTGTATTGATGAGGGGAGCGGCGGAGTGGTCCTCGATGATGCAGGCACTCGCTCGGTGCGCATCACGGCCTACTTTCCCGCGGATGCAAGTGACTCCGTGGAGTCTCGATTGCGCGGATTCCTTGCTGCGCTCAAAGAGATCTTCCCCGATCTTCCCGCGGCTGAATTGACCGTATCGCCGCTGCCACACGAGGACTGGGCCACAGCCTGGCAAAGCCGATTCAAACCCACTGCCGTCGGAGAGCGTCTCATCGTGACGCCGCCCTGGATAGAACCCGAACCGGGGAGCCGTATAGCGATACTCATCGAACCCGCCGAAGCATTTGGAACGGGGACTCACGAAACCACTCAAGGGTGCCTCCTTCTTCTCGAAGAAGCAGTTCGAGAGTTGGAACCGGCAGGCATTCCATTCAGCATTCTCGATCTCGGCTGCGGTTCGGGGATTCTTTCCATAGCCGGCAAGAAGCTCGGGGCTTCCCGAGTGACCGGCATTGATATCGATCCCATGGCCATACGGTCCGCCCGTAGGAATGCAGTGCTCAATAAGCTCGAAAATGACTTGGATCTCAGGAATCAGCCCCTAAGGGAGTGTTCCGAACCCGCGGACATCACCGCGGCCAACCTCGATCCCATGACCATACTGGCCAACAGGAAGTTGATAACTGCGCTGTTCAAACGTTTCCTGATCGTCTCCGGAGTGCCGCTGGACCAGTGGGATCAGGTAAGGGAGATGCTTCAGTCCGGTCACGTACGGCTGAAGAAGGAGATTACGAGGTCGGAGTGGGGCTGCGGGCTTTTTGAGAAGAGGCCGTGAGTCTTCACCTTGGAGTGCCAAGCCTTTCTACTGCGGCAAGGAAAAACTCGGGGATGATCTCGGCCCCGTAGTACCGACGATTGAGCTGATGGGAAACAACGGCACCGGGACACAGCCCGCCGAAAGGCTCCCAGACCACATCGCCCTCATCCGTTGACGCTCGGACGACCAATTCGATTAACCTCAGAGGTTTCTGGCTGCCATGAAGGCTGCGGAACTTGTACTTCATCCCGTTTCTGGCTCCCTGAATCCGTTCCGCCCCACTGACTTGCGGTTCCCGCCAGACATTCGTTACGCCCACGCCACAATTGAATTTTGCTCTTAGCCTAGCCCATTGGTTCCCCGATAGAGGGTTCTTCCCGTCGGTACTGAAATAAGGACGTCCCGCGGGGTCGCCATGTTTGTTCGCGTACTCCGCCAGTTTTACAAAGGCCTCAACCGGGGGGTAGTACCAGAGATGATCGGCGGTAAGATATTTTCTGGTCGCTGCGTTGAGTACTTCGCAGGCATCGTTGGCCAAACGGAACGGCAACTTTGTTCGTTTCCACTCTGAGCGAAGCCATTGCTGCATGCTTAGCGATTCATCGCCGGATTGGAACGCGGCGGCTCTTACGTACTGCACACACGCCTCGGTAACAACCGGAAACTTACGCAGAGTTTGGGTGTTCGCGTTGCCGGCGATGTGTCCCAGTCCTTTGTCCCAAATGCTGCAGCAACGGTATTCCCAGCCGTTTGCCGCCAGAACCGGATGGACTGTGGCCCAGCCCAACTCCGTATTCCAGAACCAGAGAGTCGTTTCGGGGGTCGATTGCTCGCTCCACCGCCTGATATGCGGTTCATACCATTCGGCAAGGGATTCGGCCCTGTGGCTGTCGCCGGGAAAACCGCTCACCCCATACGGACCATCGGAGACGATGCACGTCGGACTCGGCCAGTCCGCATACAGGCTTTCCGCGTGGTCAAAGTGGATCGCCGCGTGGCCGTGGTTGTAGACATCCCCGACCACGGGTTCCCGTTGGCGGCCTTTCCGCCCGGACAACAAATCAGATTGTGAGTTGCTCGAACTCATGGTTACACGATGTGTCCCATGTCCTCGCATAGTAGTCGACTTCACAAATATGGTCGCGTATTCCGAACCGAGTTGACGATAGCCGGCTTCAACGTTTCACATCCATCATACGCGGAAGCCCCCCTCTAATCCCCCCGCCAACGGGGGGAAGTTCTCCCTCCCTGTCGGCGGGGAGGGCCGGGGAGGGGGCTCTTCATTAGGCACCGTATTTACGCCACGGAGCTCTTAGTGCGGCATTTCATAAGTTCGGTCACATATTTTCGTCTCGCTATCATGTTGGGTGCCGGCAAGAAGAATATCCGGGCACGGAGAAAGTGTTTCAAAACCTGGGGAGAAAGGAAAACCGTGCCACTATGAAGTGAACCGCAATGAAAACCCCCCCCCTGCCCCCCTTTGCCAAAGGGGGGTAAGAGCCGGTTCCCCCCTTAGAAAAAGGGGGGTTAGGGGGGATTTGCTGCGACATGCCGAACAATCGTGCCACGACGAGCATCACGCACCGACTTTTGAGACAGTTTCTTCAGTGCCGGGCAAAGAGCGGCCGGCGTGACCACCCATACACCATGAGGCCTCTTGGCCTTTCATGCCCTGTCGGGGGTCTGATCGCTTCCGGTCTTGGACAAGACGAGGCTGTCAATGGGCTCCAGTATTAGGTCTCTCGGGGAAGCCTGCTCCAAGAAGTCGTCGAGAGCATTTGAGCCGGAAATCTCCTGGAAGCGCTCAACCAATTCGTGGTACCGGTTTCCCAGGGCCTTGAGAATCTCCAGCTTCTCATCCCGCGATGCGTGGTCGACGAAGCCCACATGGAAGAGCACTACCCCGCCGGACTTGTCGGCATCTTCATCGGCGAGGGGTATGACAAGGAGGTTTTCCCTGCCCAAGCGGCCGGAACTCCAAACCGCTCTCCCCAGTCGCAACGCGGTTCGTTTGCTTCCCATGGCCTGTGCGGGCCGGTCGAAGCGAGACGGCTTGCCCACACTGGAACCAAAGCGCGCCTTGATCTGCAGCCACGGACCGTTCTTGTGATCTGCGGGAACGCCGTCTATGGTCATCACCAGTGAATAGTAGATACCGCCTTTGATGTCGGCCACAACGGGGGAAAGACTTCGCAACATTCGCCGATCCATCTCCCTGATTTGATCTGAAGATGCGGAAAGCGCCTCCAATGCCTTCATCATGCTTTCCGGGAGGATTTCTTGCGGCCTGGAGATTCCTACCGTTACCGTCTTGGCCTGGTGACGGATGGTATCGATCGGTCGTGTGAGCTCCTCTATGGCCTTATTCAGAATCAAGATCCCTTCTCGGATGACCTGTTTTCCTTCTGTTCCGTCGCTGAAATCGCTTCTTAGTCTTGCCGTGTAGGCCGCCAACAGCCCAACGGTGGAAGCCGGCAGAGATGCGTCCATTTCGCCCGAGGCAAAGTATTCGATGACCTTCGCAAACTTGGTTTCCAGGTCCTCTGCCTCGGCGATAGAGGGATTCTCCATGATCTCTGAGAGTTCCCCGCGGACCTTTCTCAGCTTTTCCGCCCCTGCATCGATACCCAACGCCGCATAGAATCCCCACAAATGACCGGCTACTGTTGCAAGCACAAAACCCAGTCCACTTCCCGTGCGAGGAAGCTCGATTACGCGCTCGGCCTGTTCACGGAACCGTGTTTCCCCGCGCGCACAAAATACGATGGGTTTGCCGTAATGGGCTCGAAAGATGGCTACCTCTTTTGCCGTATCCTGGATTATCTGTTGCGGAAGATCGTTGGCCACGACCAGTGTCAGGGGTTCCGTCGACAGGTCTATGTGTTTCTTGTCCTCAGTGTGGTCACAAGGAATGGACTTGTAGCAGAGTTCGCTCAACTTAATTCGAATCTCATCCGCGGCAATCTTATTCGGGCCGTTGCCCACGACGGCCCAATTGCGGCTTCTCGGTCCGTATTTTTGCGCAATCTCTTTGATGTCGTCTCGCTGTGCCAAAACCCAGTCGATGTCAGAGGGTAATCGCTCCAGGTCTTCCATTTCAGTGTAGATCCGTTCATCGGTAAGGGTCTTGAGTTCGGAAGCCAGCAGCAAGGCGGTAAGCTTTCCCGCAGCTATCTGGGAGTAGAAGGCCTTGGTCGAAGCAACCGCCATTTCTACGTCGCGGCCGTCACTGGTATAGAAATGTGAATCCGATTTCGAGACAAGAGGAGAATTTCTTCGGTTCACTATTGAATGAATCCACGCGCCTCTCGATCCGGCCACGTCCACTGTTCGATTGGTGTCCGTGGTTGTTCCGCTCTGGGAAATCGCAATGAGCAACATGTCATCAAGGGATTGATCCGAAAAGAACCCGGACATTTCAGAGGCCTTGCACGAGCTCACAAGGATACCGGATCCTTCGAGGGCGCCGTTAATCAGAAATGCCGTTCCTGCGGCCGCTACCGCCGCGGTGCCCTGGCCGATGACCATAATCCTCCGAATTGGAGGCAAACCGGGATCGCGAAAACGGCTCATCAACCTGCCCAGAGTAGTCTGCATACCCGCAGCGAAGTCAACCTTCCCTTCACTTTTCCGATACTTACCCTTGATTGTTTTCCTCACGCTCGACGGTGCTTCATGGATCTCCTTTTCGAAATAGTAGTCGTAAGTTCCCCGATAGATGTCTCGGGAATGAATGTAAATCTGTTCCGGTTTGATCTCGGAAGTTTCTCCGTCATCGAGGTGATACCCGACATGATTCTCCTCAAGGTCGCCGTCCGCGGTCAATACCGTGCACATGCCGCCTTTGAGTGTCCCCGCAAGGCTGTAGGAGCAACGGGTCAGCGAAGCAAGACCGTAAACTTCCGATGCAATAATGAAGCCGTCTTTGAGATTTCCCACAAAGAGGCTTTGCCCGCTGCCTTTCTGTCCGAGAAACAGGGTCCGCGGGTAGAGAGGATGTTGCATGACCACTGCCAGGGAACCTTTGCAGGTGCGCATTACCTCTGCAAAACGTTCCTCCGGAGCCTGTTCAGGGTTTGTTCCCAGTCTGTAGACCATCGGCAGTATCTTTGCATCGGTCGTGACCAGTGGATCGATTGAATATCCCGGTCGATGAACAACCGTCTCGAGCAGCGATTGGTAGTTATCCACATCTCCGTTGAGAACGAACTGAGCTCCACGGTCCCGGCTCGTTTCGTTCCGATCCTCGCCCAAAAGGCTCCCATCAGCGGGATGACTGTTGGCGAGACTGATGATACCGTTGGAAGCCCACCTCGTGTGAGCTAAGACGTTGACTTGCTCCGTCAGATCGGCAACCCTCCAAAGACGCGCGTCGGAACGTATTGCCCTTCGCAATGCAGACGTATTGTCGCCTAATCGTCCAACAAGATTCGCCACCTTATAGACAAATGTAACAACGGTTTCGCCTTCCAACGACTCAGCTCGGTAACACCGTTGCTCCACTCCATTCACCCACTCGATGATGGGCTCGAGTGTGGACGGCATACCTTCGGCAAGTTCCGGTCCGATTACCCCGTTTTTGGAGACAACACAGAGAATCGAAAGGCCTGCCGAATCTCGGCCGCGAACCTCCAGACGGCCAAGATTCTGCATGACCTGCTGAACCGACCATGCCGTGAACCGCCTTGACCGTGGTACGGGCCCATGCGGGATACCGGTCGGCAGAAAATCTCGGGCACCTTCCGCGTTTCCCAAGATTTCTTCTCGGAGTTGCCAGATGCAATCCCTTGTGTCTTCTGCGATCCCTTCCAGCAACTCGGACGGGCCTTCTTCGGCCACTGACCGCTCGATTCGTTGCAACGCGAGATCAAGAAGTTCGATGAGTCTCCGGACCTGTTGAAGCGATCTTCTTTCCTCGACCAATTCCAGATGCAAACCGAATGACATCAGCTCGTCAAATCGGCCGGCCAAGGCATCAAGGAGATCGCCGAGAGACTCCGGATTCCCGGATGCGGTCAAGAGCCTCTCCATATCCTCAGCTACGACTTCCAACCAAGTGGCATCGTATTCCTCCAACCAGCGAGAGTTACCGATAAAACCTGCTATTCCGCACACGAGAGCATCCTTTCACGATTGATCGAGCCGATGACGGCGATCATATCCTTACCTGAAAGTGGACGTGAGTTTCAAGACACGACATGCATTCCCCCACGGTTTCCTTCTCGTCTAACGTTCCGGAGGAGCGATTGCTTGGGGAATGGGGGCGGGTGAACTTTGCAGGGGGGATTCCATTGACTTGGGGCTGAATATCTGGATGAGATCCTTAAACGTAGCAGCGGAAATAAATCCGTCGTTCCTGAGTTTCTCAAGCCGTTCCTCTTTCCTCTTGGGGCCGTCTCTGAGAAATGAGGCGTCACTTACCAAGAGACGCCAGGCAGGAAGTTTCTCAGCCTCTTTCTTGTTGAGCGGGGCTATCAGTCCCTTGCGCTCGAGATCCCTCAGCTTCATCAGACGGTCCAAAGGAGTGGCTGTTTGGAAGCTTTCATCCCGGGCCAGTGCTTCCGCAATGAGAAGAGCCTCGGTCGGTACCCGATAGTGCCGTCCAACGAGCCCCTCATCGCTGAGCTTCTTCAAGGCTGTCAAGGCTTGCTCGGGGGAGCGCTTCTGGAATCCCTTTGCACCGAAAACGACGGACCCCGCGTAAAGCCTCGAATAGGCAAGCGCGACGGACCAATCCACTAGGTCCTTTTCCTGCAACCTGCCAATGAGTTCCAGGCGTTTTCCGGGCGGTAATTGCAGGTAACGAGTTTTTCTTACGAGGTATTCCGCAAGGAGGATACGATTGAGGTAATCTCTTGGAAGCTTCAGATGACTAAGTTTCTTGTCCCGCATCAACGCGGACCATTTCTTGAGTCTTTCGAGCGGATCCGACGACTCCCTGAGATACTGATCTCCCCAATCAAGTAAGAGAAACGAGATGTCTGCCTGTCGCACTTTGTTCGAACGCAGCAGATCGGCAGCGGTTCGAAGATTTGTTAAAGGATCCTTGCCCTTGAACCGGGGCGAATCCACCACTCCGGACAGTAGATCAAAAACCTCAAGCGCCTCTCCGTGGTTGAGAAAGAGAAACATCAGGACGAACACGGCAGGGAGCGCCCTTAGAAGTAGACTCAGGTCACGGCTGCGGCTGCGTTGCATTCTTGTAACCGATGCTCCATGGAAGCAGGCTTACTTGGCGGTAAGCAATTTTTTATTCTCTGAAGAGAATCTTCCCAAGGCATGAAACCAGACAAAATGTGAGTACGAGAGAACAATCGCCATCAGCAAACCTGAGATGACGAACCCGACCGGTATGACATCCGGGAGAATCCAAACGCTGAGGAAGGTTATCGCCATGCAAATCGAACCTACCAGCAAAGAGAGCACGGCCAGCATAAGGTAGGCTTTTCCGCCCTTGGTTACCATACCGATCACTTTGCCCGGATTCAGTGCCGTTCCGATGCTCCGAGTACCGTCCACGATAACCAGGCCGGCAGGGAGGGTAAAGAGGGAACCTATGTACACAATCAAGCTCAGGAAACCAAGAGCGTATCCGAGTGTGTAGTCGTTGTTAAGAAAGAAATACGTCGCACCGAGAAGAATCACAGTAACGGGAACGATCGCAAAGATCAAAAACACCACAATGATGTTCAGCCCGTCGGTCAGCATGATTTTGATTTTCGAGAAGTCCCAATTAGGGGGCGGATTCTGCGGGTTCACCTTGCTCTGATTCATGAGATCCGACAAGTACCCGTACAGAGGGAGCCAGAGGACGATGCTCACAAGAAAACCCACCCCGAGGTAGGACGACAGCACGGCGGAAGCAACAAACGCGATACCGGTAAATATTCCCAGAGGTATGGGCTTTCCGCCGGAAATGGGATACGCGGCAATCTTGGGAAACTGTTTGTAGAATAAACCGGTTGCGGGGACTGCCCCTGAGGCGTCTTCCCCTTCTTCCTTATCCAGCAACGAGATTGTCTCGAGGGCCGCTCCGCCGGCACCCTTGAGCGGCTCGGCAAAACAACCTTTAAATTCGGCTATTTCACTAGCTCTCACCCATGGGCGTTCCCCCATACGCAACGAGGCCTGGGCCGTCACCTCTCCCGTTTGAATCAGCTTGACAACTTCGCTGTTGCTGAACGGTCCGTTGATCCTGTCGCCGGCCAGCACGACCCAGTGTCTTTCCTTGTCGTCCTGGGGCGGTGCGGCCGATGCTTGCTCAAACTCGTGATGTTCCACGAAGTCGGCAGGTTTGGACGCAGTATCTCCACCCGGATCTTGATAGTCGTCTTCGTCCGGCAGTTGGGTGGTCTCGAAATTCGCCGGAGGCCGGAAGTCCATTTCCCGCGGCGCAGAAGGAGACGGGGCGGCAGGCGCTTCCGGTGCCTTCACCTTGAGTTTCAAGACCTTGCCGCACTTCTTGCACTTAAAACTGACTGGTTTGTCGGTCACGGGAATTCGTATCTTGTACGATGTCCCGCAACCGCTGCATTTTATTCGAGCCTCTTTCTTTTCCATCTTTCATCGCGTGCACGCCCGGTTACCTATCGGGCGGCCTCATAGTCGGATCGGTGATTGTGCGGTAGCCGTCTCATGCGTACTACAATGTATCATGAACGGGCACTATGGTGCGGCGGATCCATCGATCAGCCAAGCGTTTCCTGCGCGTCGGACGGCGATCAGGGCAACGACAAAGGCAATTTTAGAATAGATACGAGCCGATGGAAAGGTTTTTTTGTTCTTGTCTCACGGCGAGCCGATTTCTAACGTATCGGCGTGCCATATCCCTTGGCGAAGATGGTACGACGGTATATCTTATGGTAAAAGTGTCTCAGGGCCGGTGTACGATCAAAACGTTGTGCCTACGCCAACTATGCCGTACCGGTAATCGGAGGTTTTCAATTGATTGACTTTCATACGCATACTCTATTCAGTGACGGAGTGTTGAATCCCAGCGAGCTGGTGCGTCGCTCCAATGTCATTGGATATGAGGCCATCGGGCTGGCCGACCATGTGGATGCTTCGAGCCTGGACTTCATAGTCCCAAGAATTCTCAAGGTAGCCCGGGACCTGAATCGTTACCAGGATACGGTGGTAATTCCCGGAGTTGAAATCACCCACGCGCCTCCGGCACAAATCGGTCATTTGGTAGAGGAAGCGAGACGGCTGGGGGCCATTCTCGTGGTAGTTCACGGAGAATCTCCGGTGGAACCCGTCGCTCCGGGAACCAATCGTGCCGGTATTGAGGCGGGTGCGGACATATTGGCTCACCCCGGATTCATAACTCCGGAAGATGCGCGTCTTGCCGCACAAAAGGGGGTCCACCTGGAGATAACATCGCGTTCCGGGCACAGCCTCACCAACGGGCACGTGGCTCGGATTGCTCTGGAGGCCGGGGCTCGGCTGGTGATCGACACCGATACGCATACCCCCGACAATCTCATTACCCGTGATAGAGCTTTTCAAATATTGGTCGGAGCAGGTCTTGACGACGATCGGGCCAATGCGGTCCTGACGAATAATGAGCAGCTGCTTCGGGTATTTCAGGACAAATTGAGTCAAGAATAAGAGGTCGTTATGTTCTCCCTTCGCAAGCGGTTCAAGGACGCGATTCAACATTTTGGTTACGGTCGTTATCGTCGGAACGTGGGCGGTACTCATGGGCATCCTCCTTCGTGACCACTATCTGCCGAGCGTGGCTGAGATAAGCGACGCGTTCGAACTTTCCGCGGTTGAGACGGATGACTGGTTTCTCATTCGTCTGGGCGGCCAATACGCGGGATTCGGAAGATCCCGTCAGATCAGGGACGGGGCCAATTGGAGACTTCGAGACGACCTGCGCATTTCCCTAAATATCCAGGGTCGGATTAAACCAATCCGTATCGTAAGTGAGTCTGACGTCGACAATGAGTTCCGCCTCATGTCGTTTCGTCTGAAGGTTTCTTCGGGACTTATCGGCTTCGAACACAAGGGGAAAATGGACGGAAGAACGTTGATAACGGACGTTCCCGGCACCAAGGATTCCGGCACGAGAAGGTTGAAGCTGTTCGAGGTTCCAAGGATGTCTCGATCGTTGGGCTTGCCGCTGCCATTGACCGGTTTGAAGGTCGGCGACGAAATCAAAATTCCGGTTTTCGATCCCATGGACGGGAACAAATCCGATGCCTTCATCAAGGTAGTTGAGCGGGCCGACCTGATGATCGGCGGGAAAGAGGTGGCGGCATGGAGGGTACGGGCAACATTTCGCGCGGTCGAGCTCGTCATGTGGATCGATGACGAGGGCCGACTCCTCAAGGGTCGAATGCCCCTGGGTATTACCGTTGTGCGTTCGGACCGCAAGGAAATCGCCAATGAGATGAGCGGTACCAGAGAACTCCCGGAACTGGTCTCCCTCACTGCGGTCCCCGTGGAAGGATCCATACCGGAAGCGGAGGATCTGCAAGTCGTTCGATTGAAGGTGCAGGGTACCGGTGATTGGGGCATTCCCGCGGACGACTTTCGACAGAAGTACCATGAGTCGGAAGTGACCATAACGCGGGAAGACATCCCCAAGGCTACCTATTCGCTCCCCAATAAGGACCCGGGAATGGAAAGCTATTTGACTTCGTCACGTTTTATTCGAAGCGACAATGAGGAGATCGTACGGACAGCGCGGGAGATCGTTGGAAACGAAAAAGATCCGGTGAAGGCTGCCGAGCTGATCAACAAGTGGGTGTACAAGAATCTCAAAAAGGTACCTACCCCTGCCGTACCCGATGCCCACACTGTGCTTCTCAGCAGACAGGGTGATTGCAACGAGCATGCCGTCCTGGCCGTCTCATTGGCTCGGGCGGTGGGGCTTCCCGCAAAGATCGCAGTGGGGCTGGTCTACTCCGGCGAGGGGTTCTATTATCATGCCTGGGTTGCTTACTGGGCCGGTAAGACCTGGTTCACCGGAGATCCCCTCATGAACCAAATGCCCGTCGGGCCGACGCACGTGACGCTCCTCTATGGCGATGTCGACAAACACGCCAACGTGATATCGTTCCTTGGACGACTGAAACTCAAGGTACTGGAGACCAAGACAAGGCGAGCCGGTTGAAGGGACTGCCGCTTGTTGCTTGTAATGAGTGAGTTGTTCACGAGAGCATTCACGGCTTTCGGCCGGCAACAAGCCGTAACGAATCATGAAAGTCCTCGGTATTCCGGTTCCCTCCGGGGCTTCGCCTCGGAGATTGGGTACGAAGAGCGCACGATGCGGAACATTTGGGGGGCTGCGAAGCAGCGTAATTGTCGCCGAAAGGTCGAATCACCTCGCACCCTCTCCGGGGCACCGAAATTCGTTTCGGCAATGAGGTTTGAGGAGTCTCTCGGCAGTTCAAACACTGTGCTCCCCCCCAAAATGTTCCGCATCGAGTCCCCGACCAGGGTCAAATGACGGAGGACTCACATATGAACGCCGGCGGAAAAAGGGATTTTGTGTGATCGGTAAACGGTCTCACCAACAAGGTGACGTATTTCGACTTTCTGAATTAAAGCAGTTGGATAAGGGGCATTTTGTTAGAAAATGATTACCATAGAGAACTTGTCAAAACGGTTTATTAAGACGCAGGCTGTTGACCACATCAGCCTCCATGTGCCCCCCGCCCAGGTCATGGGATTTCTCGGGCCCAACGGAGCGGGCAAGACGACCACCATCCGGATGATGGCGGGACTTATGAAACCCGACACCGGCAGCATCGTTCTATCGGGATTCGATCTGATGTCCGAGCCGGAGCAAGCCAAGGCGATCACGGGATTTGTGCCGGACAGGCCGTATCTGTACGAGAAGCTCACCGGCTGGGAGTTCCTCGAATTCATTGCGGGCATCTACGGAGTCGAGCCGGCGGATCTTAACAAGCGGGGCATGCAGTATCTGGAGATGTTCGAGCTGGTGGACTGGAAGGATGAACTGGTCGAGGGCTATTCGCATGGTATGAAGCAGCGGCTCATCATAAGCTCCGCACTCCTTCACGAGCCCAAGATATTCATCATCGACGAGCCCATGGTGGGACTCGATCCACGAGGCGTTCGTTTGGTGAAAGATCTCTTCTCGGAAATGGCCCGATCCAGGGGAATGTCCGTGTTCCTCTCCACCCACACGCTGGCCGTGGCCGAAGAAATCTGCACGTTGATCACCATCATTCACAAGGGGAAAATCATTGTTTCCGACACGCCCGGCAACATAAAGGACACAATCTCCCGCACGGGCGGCAACCTGGAAAAAGCATTCTTAAAGCTCACCGGACATGAGGAGATGGACAGTCTGAGAGGGAGCCTCGGCGTAGGCCGTTCTACCTCGGGTACGGACTGATACGGATTCGAGCTTGCGGATGCGGCGTTCTTGCCCTCCGAACACCGTCTCGCCGGAACAAGGTTGTCCGCAGATTACACGGATTAGGCAGATGAAGAAGGGCCTAAGAAGATTGCTTTCTGACTCTCTTAGGCCTTATGTCTGTGTTAATCCGTGAAATCCGTGGACAGATTTCTTGGGATCTTCGCGTGGGAGGGAGAGGTTCACGGCCGAGGGGACACCGATCTCTATAGGGAACCATTGTTCTTATTATCATTCCCTCTGTACTACTCCTCATTTTCCTGTCGTTCCGCGAAGGCTTCTTCGGAAATCGGCTCCTGAATTTCGGTTTGGTTGCGGTTCCAACATGAGATTGGTCACGAGTTTTCTTGTCCTTCGCAAGCCGGAACCTGTGAACGAGAACGAATACGGGACCGGACTTCCGCAGACTTGTACTAAGCACTACCCATTTTTCACGGTTCCAACCATGTGTCGAAAAACGCTCGACAATTCCGATCATATGACCAGTATACGATCAATGTTGTCGAGGAACACTTCAACCAGTTGTGGATCGAACTGCCTGCCTTGTTCGTCTTCGATGATTTGGCAGGTCTCCGCCACGGACTTCGCAGATCGATAGGACCGAGTCGAAGTCATGGCGTCAAAGGCATCGACCAGGCCGACAATTCTCCCCATCAACGGTATCCGTTCACCCGAGAGACCTGTTGGATACCCGTTTCCGTCCCACCTTTCGTGGTGAGACAGAGCGATCTCCCTCGCCATCTGCAAAACCGGGTTTTGCGAGTTCTCAAGAATCTTGGCCCCGATAGTGGTGTGGGTCTTCATAATCTCAAACTCTTCCTGCGTTAAGCCGGCAGGTTTTCGCAAAATATTGTCCGGAATTCCTATCTTGCCCAGGTCGTGCATCGGCGCGGAATGCCGAAGGCTCTCAAGAACCTCGTTTTCGAGACCGATCCGTTCCCCGAGAAATGCGCTTAATACTCCGGTTCGTATCATGTGAGCTCCCGTATAGCTGTCTCTGCATTCAGCTGCTAAGGCAAGTCGCCTCAGGGTTTCGATGTCCGCGTTGCTTAATATGGTCTCCATTCGGCCACGCTTCCTTTTCGAACACCCGGCAAAGCCGGGTTACAAGTATATGGTGAGTGTAGTTTCAAAGGGCTGCCAGAGCCCCAACCAAAGTTCGCAGATGCCGGGACGGCCCGCACCGACATCGAGGACGGACAAACATCCTGCAACGATTCACGAGCAATACCAGGATGCTCCCGGAATCGCACAACAACTCCCTCTCGAAATGAGAAGAGATCCAACTTTATTAGTAAAGGGTAAGGGTCTCCTTCACGGTTCGCAACGACTCCGACATTGAAGCCTGTGCAAACCATTCTCGACGGTCTAAAAATGGATCCTGCTCAGTTGTTTTCCGAGACGAGTGCCGCACCAAACGGTCCGGAGGCGGACTTAACTCCCCGACCGAATCTCAGAGAGTGAGATCGGGTCTGAGGATCATAGCGGTATCGGCTCACATGAAGGCGGACTCTCGTCGGCAAAGGGGTTTTGGGAAGAATTACTCCATCGAATCCCGGCAATCGGGGTCTCAATACCGGTCATCTTCTCCGACAACGGCTATGAGGTAACGTTGCAAGAGCAACTTGGATCGGATTCCTCGCACCCGGTGGAAAAGACTGAGTGTTCCGATTCATAAGTGCGGTTACGTTTTTCCCCTCGTTCCCAATTACGGCCGCCCGAAACGAGAAATCTCCGGGCACGGAGGCCCGAGCTGTGAAAGACTTTCACGAAGCTCAGTCTTGAACGTGGGGCGGGCGGTGTTTTAGTCGCACCAATGGGTATTCCAGAGACTTCGAGTTTGCCGAGCGATGCCGGCTCCCGGTCAACGTATCCTGTTTGGCTCGGCTCACCACCGGCCTCGGTGATGCACGCAGGGTCTCCTTTTCTTCGACTATCCTCGAGGCTACGCCTAACCGTCCCCTCAGATCGACGGGATTGAAAGGCTTGACCATGTATTCATCCGCTCCGGAATCCAATCCTTCCTCCATATGTTCGTTGTCGCTCTTGGACGTCAGTAAGATGATGTAAACGTAGTGGTGATCTTTGAGCGACCGTAGTCTTCTACAAACCTCCACTCCATGCATCTTGGGCATTTCCCAATCGAGAATCGCTATTCTCGGTCCGATTGGCTGCTTAAGATGTTCCAAAGCTTGCTCACCGTTGTCGCAAGCCACGATTTCGTGGCCCCATCGTCGAAGATGAACTTCCAGCAAGCTTCGGAAAAACGTATTGTCTTCAGCCAGCAGTATTTTCATTTCAAGCTCTCCCGACTTCCGAGTCAAGCTCAGCCATGACCCGTTGGACTTCTTGTTCCAGGGTTGCCAGGCCTTCCGACCACTCGACGCTCTCCACCAACCCCCTGCCCATATTCTCCATCCTCAGGGCCATCTGAAAGGCCGCCTCCGCCCCTACCCCGCCGAGCATTCCCTTGAGCGAATGGGCGGCACTCCGAAGCATTTCGGGTTCTCTTTGGTCTACCGCAGTCCTCATCTCCGCAAGCAGGTTCGGACAATCCATCCTGAAGATGTGGAGGAGTTCCGCGAGCATGCTCCTGTCGCCTCCAACCCCGTCAAGGAGTGATTGGAGATCGACCACTTTGTCGGCATGTCTCTCACTGATTGGCGTTGACCCTCCCGCCGCCCAATTGGCCGAGAGATTTTCTATTGTGCTGTACAGTTCCGCTCCTTTTATTGGTTTGGACAGATAACCGTCCATACCTTCCGAGAGGCATTTCTCCCTGTCGCCCGCCATTGCGTACGCAGTCATGGCAATGATGGGGGTTCGATAGTCAAGGCTTCCTTCCAAGGCCCTTATGGCTTTCGTTGCCTGAAAGCCGTCCATTTGGGGCATCTGCACATCCATGAGTATGAGGTCGAACCGCTCGGACTCGGCGGCCTGCAGTGCCTCCCGGCCGTTAAAAACCACGGAAACCCGGTGCCCCATGTTCCTAAGCAGCCCCACAGCCACCTTCTGATTGAATGCGTTATCCTCGGCCAGAAGTATCTTCAAGGGGTTGGCGCTTTTCTGAACTCCTGGCGGTGTGCTCCGGAGGCCTGGTTGTTTCTCCTTCGTTCCCAGAATCAGCGAAGTGATCGCGTTATACAAATGCGAATGGTGGATCGGTTTCAGTAGGCAGTCGTCGATGCCGACTTCTCTACACCTCTCAGCAGAGAATTCCGGACTGGCTGAAGTGAGCATCAACAAGGGAGTGTGCTTCAGATGCGGCGCGCGCCTTATCCGATTCGCAAGTTCAAATCCGTCCATCCGAGGCATCATGCAATCAACAAGGGCCAGCCCGACAGGCTCATTTTTTGCGTAAGCTTCCTCTAAAACGGACAGTGCTTCCACTCCGGATTCCACAGATGAAGGCGACATCCCCCAACGGCTTAACAACTCCGCCGGAATTCTCCTATTGGTGGCATTGTCGTCAACAATGAGCACTTTTAGACCCCGTAATTCTTCGATCCTCTCAAAGGGCTCTTGAACGGCAGGTGCCTTTTGGATCCCAAGCGGCAGCGTGAAGTGGAACGAGCTGCCTCGGCCCACCAGACTTTCAACCCATATCCTGCCTCCCATCAGCTCCAGAAGCTGCGAGGTGATGGCCAAACCGAGACCCGTGCCTCCATATTTCCTCGACGTTGAGCCATCGGCCTGTCGAAAGGCACTGAAGATTACCTGCTGCTTTTCAAAGGGAATGCCGATGCCGGTGTCGGAAACGGTAACATGCAGGCAGAGCTGATCCTCGTTGCGCATTTCCAGGGCCACATCGACGACAACCTCCCCTTCAGAGGTGAACTTGATCGCGTTCCCCAGGAGATTGAGCATGATCTGCCGTATTCGTTCAGGGTCTCCTACGAGGGCGTCGGGTATGTCCGTATCTACGTGACAAGCCAGTTCAATACCGTTCGAGTGCGCCTGTGCAGCCAGGGTCTGGACCGCTCCGTATATGATGTCGCTCAGATTCATATCGGTTGAGGTGAGTTCAAGGCGGCCTGCCTCTATTTTGGAGAAATCCAGGATATCGTTTATCAGAGCCAGCAAGGCATGAGCGGACATCTCGATTGTTCGCAGGTAGTCCGTCTGCACCGTGGTCATCTCGGTTCCCATGGCCAGCTCGGCCATGCCGATGATCGCGTTCATGGGTGTTCTGATTTCATGGCTCATATTGGCAAGAAACTCACTCTTGTACCGATCCGCTTGCTCGGCCTTCCGCTTGGCCTCTACCAGTTCGCTGACATCAATCAGACTGACGATTACCCCTGCGTAATACTGCGTCCCGAATATGGGCTGAATCCGGACGGATAGGTGTCGATCCCAGCGCTCACTATTTACCTCCAGAACCGCTCTCTCCAGGCCTTCCCGATAACGCCGTATCCCTTCTTGGATTGTTGCCGACAGTGAGGCTCCAAATTGGACTTCCAAAAGTGACCGACCTACAACCTCCCTCCTGCCGAGACCGGTCAACTCGAGGAACCAACTGTTGGTTTCGGTCACAACATCATCCGGTCCCGCGAAGACGACGCCTTGTGCCATTCCCTCTATCAGCGACCTAAGCTTTCGGGCTTCCGCGGACGCCAATTCATGGGCCGCCTTCATCTCCATTTCCGCTCTCTTACGGGGTGTAAAATCCTCAACCAGTGCCTGAACGCCTTCCATAATGTCTTCGGGATTCCGATATGGGGTGAGGAAAAACCTCAGATACTTGTGCGAGCCGTCTTCCGTGGAGTAGGGATGCTCGGTTACGCTTCCTTCTCCACTTTCGAAGCATTCCCGAATCGCGTCGGAAATTCCTTCTCGGCACAAAGCGGGAGACTCGAAAGCATTGCACCCCCGCAAGCCGCCGTTCGAAACCGGCGACAACAGAGTCTCCAATTTCCGGTTGGTTTCCTGTATTTCACCCGCTACATCGCAAAGAAAAATGCCGAGCGGAGCATTCTCTACCAGGTGACGGTATCGGTGTTCACTCCTCCGAAGCTCTTGCAGAGCCTTTGTCTCAACGGTCTTATCCTGGTAGGTCACGATGAGTTCGTCGTTATCCAGTGCAACCGCTTGAAAACTGACTATCCTTGCCGAACCGTCCTTACGAGCGCACCTGAAAACTTGTGTGTACGTCCCGCTTTCTTGAAGGCCGTACGTGGTCACGTCGTGCCACTCGGCGATACCGATTTCCCCCTGTTCAGTGCGGGGAGAAGTCTTGAGAAACAGCGTAGACTCGTCAGGCGCCTCCTCTTTGGAGTATCCGAAGATCTCGGCGAATTTGGGATTGACGTAATGAAATCTTCTCTCCTTGTCCACCAATGAAAGACCAATGGGAGATCCTTCGGCCAGTCGTTTGAAACGGGCTTCAGTTTCCAACGCTTCCCTTTTTCGGCGCACGAGCTCGCCAAGGCCGATCAACCCGAGAATCCATATGCCCGCGTGAGAAAGGAGGGTAACCGCCCACCGGTACGGTTGTTCGCCTTGCGAGTAAGAGACCTCGATGAGGCCCAGGCCAAACACCACGACGCTCCAACCAACCAGAACAACGACAATGATCGCCAAGGAAAACGGGGTTCGATTGGACGAACTATCTGGAATATTCATTTGGGACTTCCATCTTCCCTCCCGTGCGTCGACCGAACGAACAATCTCAACGCTATTGCTTTTCATTCATACCGGTTACTTATAATGTAGAGGAGGGCATGTTGCCGCGTTCTTGACCTCACTCAGCAGAAAAGCCGACGGCGTACAACGCGCCCTCTTATGTGGAATTCGGCTACTTCATGTCCTGAGCCTGAACCCAGATCACGGCATCAAGAGAGAGTTCCTTTCCCTCATGCTTTAGGTCTCCTCCGGCTCCGAGGGCGCAGAAGCCCCACCAACCGGCCTTGGGAATGCCATAGGCGAATTCCCCCTTCTCGTCGGCCAAAATGGTTTGGGTTACAAAAGCATCCTGGGGGGCTTTCACCGCAGCCTTCTTTTCAAAGGCCTGCCCCTTGACGGCATGGTTCATGTATTCGACTTCGATCTCGGCACCCGGAACGGGTACATACTTGTCACCCTCCTTTCGCACGACCTTGCCTCGAAACACGTTGCCCGTCCACAAACCATACGGTTTGTCAAGAGGCAGGATCTCCACCGGCAAACCGGCGGGTTGTTCCCAGCCGGTAGGGGCTCCGCCTCGGTTCACGATTACTTTGGTGATTTGCTGAATGTAGGCGTCTTCGGATTTCTCAAAGTAAGGCCCGGGATCCAAATAGAATATGAAATCACCCATTCCTTTGAGCCGAAGGCCCTTGAGTTCATACCCTTGGCCCTTGTTCGTGAGACTGGTGAATTCAATGGGCTTCAGCTTGCCGAGAAGATCCGTTTTCTTTCCCTTCTGAAGCAAACCGAACATCTTCGGCGGGTGAATCTTGCCCGCGGCATCCAATCCCATACTCATGGTGTGACCTGCTTCAAACGGGTGGGTGAAGACCAGGAGCAAATCGACCTTGCTCGGATCCTCCGGGGTCAGGGCTGATTTAGGCGTATATACCATCTGGAAATGTGCAAAAGCCGGAACGGCCATAAGTACGGTCAATACCGCTATGGATACTGCAACGCGGGTTCGCGCGGTTGAAGGCATTCAAATCTCCTTTTCGTTTACCACCGGCAGCCTAAGGTTGCACTGCCGGGAAGGAAGAGCTAAACTATGGGTAATAAGGGAAACGATCCGCTCATCTTTTTGGCGAAAGGGAAGCGGGTCTTTCTTGTTCCAAGCAGGCCGACATGGACTCCCCCGGGCGTAACCCGTCCCGGTGAACGGTCCGAATCGGCGGGTCGTGACCCGCGTCGTCGGCCTGTTTGCCCTGTAATGAATATGTCCTAGTGCTCGTTGCGGCTTACACCTCCTTTCTTCGAGTCATGGCCGCTGAGTTTCTCCCCATTCTGTAGCCTACGTAATAGGCTGCGATCACAACGAGGACAATCAACACTACGGCGGTCACAACCTGCGTAATCATCATCATTTTGAAAGCCATGACCACTCCGGGGCTTATGCCCGCCTGTGGAGCGGAAAAGCCGGGCATCGCCACCGAGACCTTCGCTGCAGGGGCGGGAGCAGCCGGAGGTGCCCCGGGCTTCTGTTGAGCGGCGGAAGACTGTGTTTGCTTTGTCTCC
Source organism: Desulfomonilaceae bacterium (assembly GCA_963675835.2). GTDB lineage: Bacteria > Desulfobacterota > Desulfomonilia > Desulfomonilales > Desulfomonilaceae > JAVHLK01. The sequence goes on along the minus strand of CAXXIU010000021.1, from coordinate 237,644 downwards.
GGCGAAGGAGCAGTCGCCGGCCCCTCACTCTTCGCTGCATCGGCCTTTGCCGGCCCCGCGGCAGGGGCGGGTCCGTCTTGGGACACCATATGGCCTTCACCCGCATCGAGGGTTACGGTGTACTTGACGGAAGGCTTCTGCAGTTCCAGGGTGCCGTCTTCACCTACTCGGTGCTCGGACAGCACTTTCCCGCTCGCCTGATCCTTGATCAAGATTTTGTGACCTGCTGCGGAGGAACCGTCCGAAAAACCCGCTTCAATGTAGATGGTGCCGTCCATGTTGTCTTCCACGGCAAGCAAAGGCTTATGTGCGCTCGCAACATGGGCGAGCAACAGGACCATGGTCGCGGCCACGGCCGCTATCAGCGTATGAGATCGTGACATGAGAGACTCCTAGTAGTACTGACGTTGGATCTCTTCTCGTTTCGAGTAGAAATCGTTGCGCTATCCTCGCAACATCCTGCAATTGCCTCTTACGCGTTGCAGGATGTATGCCCGCACTCACCGGCGGCGCCGGCCGACCCGCAGTTGCGAACTTTGGTTGCGGCGCCGGCCGCCTTATGTCGTATTTCGATTAGATGATTCGCGGGCCAAGCTGGTAGACCAAGCATGCCAAGAGAAAGCCGATTACAATGGGATACACCGTTGCGAATACCATCCAGCCGGTGCTTTGCGTCTCATGTTTGATCATGATCAGCGTCGCCAGGCATGGCGGAAACAATGCGACAAAAACCAATACGGCGAGTGCATGCCAGACGGTCCAACCGGTTTCGGTTTCCCGTATGGACTGAGCCAGCGTACTCGACTGGGCGCCGTCTTGAACGCTGTATATGGTGCCCAGTGTACCCACAAGACTCTCCTTGGCTGCAAAAGAGCTGATAATTGCGATGTTTATACGCCAATTGAATCCCGCCAGGAGGCTTATCGGCTCGAATGCCCGCCCTATTTGGCCGGCCCAGCTCCCATCGATGATTTCCTTCCTCCGGTCCCGGGCAATTGTTCGAACCGACCGATCGAAGCGCTTCAACGCTAAGCTCGCTTTCCGGGCGTTTCCGTCGACCGCGCCGGCGGTAGTCACTCCCTTATTGGCAATGGCGAATAAGGCCGGGTTCTCCGATGCGAACCTCTCATTCACGGTCTTCAGCGCAGCCTCATCTTCTATGACGCCCTGTTGTGCAGCCTTGAGCCTCTTCTGGAAATGTACAAGCTCCATAAGGTTGACGCCGGACAGATACTCACGATACGGGTTGGAGGGCGCAACACCGGCTGCCGGCTGCCTCTCCGCGTCGGTCAACCGCGCATCGTAGTACATTTCACGCTCAACGCCGATCCCGGGAAACGTCACGAAGAACCAGACTCCGATCATCACGGCCGCCACGATGGTGACGATCTTCTTCACGAACAGCCAGGAGCGCTCGATGGACCGCCGGATGATGCCTCCCAGGGTCGGGAGATGATACGTGGGCAGTTCCATGACGAATGGAGCCGGTTCACCCTTGACGAGATATCTGCTGAAGAGTTTGGCCATTAGGAGTGCCGTTGCGAAGCTGAACAAAGAAATCCCGAACAGCACAAATCCTTTGTTGGCAGCGAAGAACAAACCGACGATGAGCACATAGAAGGGAATCTTCGCCAGGCAGTTCATCAGGGGCATGATGAGGATGGTTACGAGTCGAGCCTTTTCATCCTTCATGGCTCGGGTCGCCATAACGCCGGGAACGGCGCAGCCTCCCACCACTACGCCCCCAAGGATTAAAGGTAAGGTGGACTGGCCGTGAAGACCGAAAGTCCGGAGGACACGATCCATGATGAACGCCACGCGCGGCATGTATCCGCTGTCTTCCAGAATCGCTATGAGTGCGAAAAGAACTAAGAATATCGGGACATAGTAGAGGATTGCAACCACACCGCCCACTAGGCCGTTCACCGTAAGGGACTGTAACAGGCCGGAACGAATGAGGTCCGAGGAGGCCGGGAACAGACCCGCGATGAGTTCCTTGCCCTTATGTAGGAACGGAAAGCACCAGTCGGCGAGCATGGTGCCGTACACCATGGTAAGCTGATAGAACACTAAGAGCACTGAGGCAAGTATGATGGGGGCAAGTACAGGCTGAAGCACTACCGAATCAATTCTGTCGGTAAACGTTTTTCGGGACAATCCCTTACCACCGACGACTTTTTGAACGATCTCCCCTGCTTGACGATACCTGGCCGCAGCTATGGCCTTTTCCGGCGATTTACCGACGGCTTGAATGAAATCCTTGCGCAGGACGTCGACATAGTCGGCCAATTCCCTGACAGTCCGGCCTTCTGAAACCGGTTCGTGTTCCAGGAGTCTTCGGCGCGCCTCCTCATCGTTTTCCATGAGCTTCACTGCCAGCCAGCGGGGTGGGAGGGCTTCGGCTAGGTGATCGAAGTTTACCAACCTCGTCTCAAGGCGTTCGATCATCGTTTCCAATGCGGTGTCGTATCGGGGGAGTCGGCACCCTGCGGTTTTCAGATCGGCAGCGCGATCAATGGCCTGCATGAGTTCCGTTTTGCCTCGACTCTTGTTGCCGACCGTCGGCACAATCGGGATGCCCAGCTCCTTTTCGAGTGCTTCAACGTCGATTTCCATGCCCCTTGATTTGGCCGTGTCCATCATGTTCAGGCACAGAACCATGGGGATCTCCATCTCCTGAAGCTGAAAAACCAAATAGAGACTGCGGTCCAGATTGGAGGCGTCTACCACCGTCACCAGCGCGTCGGGCTTTTCCGTGAGAATAAAATCCCGGGCTATCCTTTCTTCCTGGGTGTACGACGTGAGGCTGTAGGTTCCGGGTAAGTCGACAAGTTGAATCTTGTGCTCTGTTGTCTTGAAACGGCCCCACTTCTTTTCCACAGTAACCCCGGGATAGTTAGCGACATGCTGTCGCGCGCCGGTGAGCATATTGAAGACCGTCGACTTGCCGCTATTTGGCTGCCCGGCCAGGGCTACCAAGAAATCGTTCCTTTGATCGTTCATACCAGTTCAACCTCTATGCCTGCGGCTTCATTGCGTCTCAGGGCAACCATGTTTCCACGGATGCGCACGTCAAGGGGGTCAAGAAGCGGTGCGTTCCGAATCACCTCCACCGTACACCCTTCTATGAACCCCATGTCCAACAACCTCTGAAGGACGGCCCCATCGAGGTTGAGATCGCTAATAGTACATTCCTGACCGGGCGTCAGTTCATTCAACGTCATGTGTACCCTCCCAAAATTCATTCACCCAGTATTCCCTACTCTCCATCGACGGCCACGATGATTCTGGAAGCCATGCCGTGACCGATGGCAAGACGCGTTCCTCCGGTCGCAACAAGTGCCGGTCCCCCGCGTCCATTCGGAGATCTCACCAGTTCCACAAGGCAGCCGACATTGAGCCCCATGCCGACCAGGCGGTTCTGAACGGACCGGCCTCCTGCAAGTGCCACTACTTGGGCCTTTTCTCCGGGCCTAAGTTGGCTAAGAGACCGTACTCTGTTGTCATTCATTTCCTAACTCCTTAAGAGACGACCTTTCCACGGCAATGCCCCGCGTGATCACCGACATGGTCGATTCGGTCCGTGCGGCCTCCTTCGTCTTGGAAATACACGAAACCTTTCCGCACTTGCACTGCTTACAACTGCAGCCGGCGACCAAGCCCGATGTGACTTTGACGAAACACCAAGAGCGAATGATTGCACCGATGACTAAGAGCAAGGCTCCGACTACCATTATTGTCGTCAAGGCAAGTTCCCACACAGGTACCTCCATTCCTATGAAAACCCATTGAATGAACCGGAGTTGCTTCGGGCCAAGTAACTTTGCCGGCTTGAGGACAGGCCATTTGAGTGCTTCATTGATTTCCCTTAAGCTCCGAGCCAAACAGAAGGAAGGTCTGTTTCTATTAGACATGCCTACGATAGGTTGATAGATCTACGCTTGTCAAGTTCTTTTTGCGCTCAGCCTGACAACTCCGGACGCAAGTCTCCATACGGATTGAAGTTCTCCAAGGATCATCCGACGCTCGACGAGTTATTCTCAGAGAGCATCCGGTGCTGCCGGGTCGCGCGGCCGAGAATCCTCCCCTCGGCTTGGACTCACTCAGGAATTGGCTTTTTTGTGCTCTTGAAAATTACCCCTTGCGTCCCTTTCCGGATCGAACATGGATGAGCATGCGGTCGGTGTCGATGTCCTCAGGCACACGAAGTGAACAGACTTCAGAGATCCTCATTCCGGCAGCATACGCGGTTGCCGTGACGACTCTGTATTTTGTTGATCGAATGTGGTCCGGCAGTGGGAAGATCTCTTATTTGGTGAAGACTTCGGGGAGTTTCTTGGGGATTTTCGGCCGGGGGATTTCATCGACCTTGTGTGGTGTTTTCAGTGTGATCCGGTACAGAAACTTGATCGCCGGCAAGTGCATCGCCAAGTCGGGGGCCGAGGCCTTGCGCTCCTGTATGAGATGGAACGGAAAAGCTCGGATTTCCTGCTCCTGCAACTGCTCCGATGATCGCATGTAGTGCTTGGAAAGATTACGGGGGTACCGGAGGTAAGATTCGACGGTCTTTGGGCTGAAGTTTTTCAGCTACAGGTCTGATACCATCTGATCGTATAGCCTTCCCATAAGGGACCTCCATTGGTCTTCTTTTTCCATTCAGGGAAGGTACGCCTTTTTCACACAAATGGGATGTTTAACCTGGCTGGACAGCTACCAGACTGATATAAGAGGCTTTCTTGAGGAAGGAATGACTGGACATTTACTACCGGACGGAATCAAAACCACCGCGAAGCGGTTTAGTCCAAGTGCTGATTGGCGTAAATACGGTCGCACAACCTGAGCCGTCTCCCCGGCGTAGGCCGGGAACCAGTCCTGTTTTCCTGGACCCCGGCCTACGCCGGGGAGACGGCGGGCAGGGACGCCCGCCTTTGAAGATGACGGGCACGGAGGCCCGTCCCTCCGAACCGTACGTGCGGTTTTCCCGCATACGGCTCTCCGGTCGGTGGTTCACCTCCGAGAGGATTGACGAGCTGCTGCATGAACTGCAACAACGGAGAACAGCCCCTGCTCGGCAAAGAAGGAATTCGGCCGGCGGTGATGGTCCTTGCCCCTGCCGCGACCACGACGTTTGGAACGGCGGCGAAGGATGCTGCGAAGCCGCATCCGGATCCACTGGTCCAAAGAACGAAACGTGGTGTAATGACTGTGTTTGAAGTGCACAAACCAGCCCGCAAGGGTCCGGTTGACTCTCGCAATGAGTACCGAAAGGCTAAAGCCGTTGGTGCGCTTCGTTTTGCCGCGAATGGTATTTTTCAACTTCTGCAGGCTTTTGGAACGGGGCCAACGATAGCCGCGCTCAAAGTGGTACCCAAGAAAGGCGAAACCACCACGACTCGTAGCATCGACAATGTGCGTCTTCTCCGGATGGAGGGTCAGTCCCGTAGATTGAGTCCAGTCCCGGACCAGACCGAGAGCGGATTGCGCATCGCTCTCGCTGCGGCACAGAATCACAAAGTCGTCAGCATAGCGTACCATGGCCAAACCAGAGCGAGCCATCAGATGATCCAAGGGATCGAGATAGATATTCGACAACAGAGGACTTATGACCGCACCTTGAGGAGTGCCTAACTCAGGGATCCAGCCCTAAACGGTGTCCATGACCTGCTGTTGAAGAAAGCTCTGAACAAGGCGGAGGATACTCTGATCGCTAATCTTCAGGGCAACACGGCCGAGCAACTCATCGTGCCCTATCGTGTCGAAGTAGGATTTGAGGTCGGCATCCACCACGTACGTGAAGCCTTGTCTCAGGAGTGCACCGACGCGACGAAGCGCGTCCTTACAGCCTCGCCCCGGACGGAAACCGTAACTATGTTCGGCAAAATCCCGCTCGAAGATAGGTTCAAGGACCTGTCGCAGCGCGGCCTGCACTACCCGATCTCGTACCGTGGGAATCCCCAGTGGGCGGCGTTCTTTCTTGCCGGGTTTGGGCATCCACACTCGTCTGATGGGTTGTGGCCGGTAGGTGCCGGACCGTCACATGATCCACCCCCGCACTTCCACGGTTGCCCTTCACACGCGCAAAGGCAGACCGAAGATTCGCAGGAGTATGGACCTTGTCCATCAAGCTGTACCACGTACCTCCTTTCACCCCGTGTTCCAGGGCTGTCAACATGCGGTCTGTCCAGACTGTGGGTTCGACCCAGGACCAGCGGTCCCGTATAGCTCCGGCCCGTCTAGCCCCGAAGGACACTGTGGCCGGTTTGTCTTCCCTTCGTCTGTCCATCATGCATCCACCTTCCTGCCTCCCTTTGCTCCACGCCCATTACGGCGTTTCAGCGCTACTATGGAGGCTCTGACTCCTGTGCGAGTCTCCCTCCCGCACAGGTCTCCCCGCTTAACGTACTCAACCGTCCGGACCATTCCGTCCCCTACCACCTTGTTCCCCCTGTCGTCGCTTTACACCCGCTACGTTGTTCTCAGCGCGACAGGTCTCCTATCTCAAGACCTTTTGCCTTTTGTATCAGCGCAGGCCATCGTCAGAATAGGTCTAGGCTTCGCACATGGCTAGCAGGCTCGCCGAGATCACCCTGCCGAAACGGGTTCGTTAACCTACGAACTGGTCGTTCGCCTCCTGTTGCTCTCCACCCCGCCTCACAGCGACGCAGTTACAGGCGGCTACAGGCTGTAGCGTTGACCTGAAGAGGACTTGCACCTCTCTGATTAAGTACGCTCGCAGGCGCACTAGCCCGGGCCTCCGTGCCCGGATATTCTTCTTGCCGGCACCCAACATACCGGCGAGACGAACCGCATCGATGAACCGCGAAGGACGTCATTCATTAGACTACATGGAGTCATGCCATGAGGAATGGTCACATTTTGCCTCTTACAGCTCGGTGGTTCCCAGTGTTGCTGGCAGCCGTGACAGCCTTGGCTGCAGTTGGTGGTGCACCGGCATCAGGCGCCGGCGGGACGGAATCCGAATCTGACAATGGCCCGCAAGCAGAAAACGGCTGATGGGAATGACATGAGCGATTATGACCGCCGAGATCTGATACGGGCCGCTGGAGAGGGCTACCTCAAAATAGTGAAGTCTATCGTCGAGAAAGGTGTTCCCGTTGACGTTAGAGTCTCGGATGGTGACAGGCACTCTCCGAAGCCGCCGAGGCCGGATATCTGGATGTCGTCAAGTACCTTGTGGAACAGGGCGCTGACGTCAATACACACCGAAAGCGTGGGTTGCCGGCCTTGCAGCGAGTGTTGTACGGCGGCCGCCTCGCGGTAGCCCGGTTCCTCATAGAAAAAGGGGCCCTGGATCATGCTACGCCGAAGGATCTTACCTATTCTCTGGTGCACGCCTCAGGAAGAGGTTACCCGGCGATAGTCAAGATCCTTACAGGAAAGGGAGCTGATCCCGATGCAGTGACAGACCACGGCTGGCGTCGCGGCTGGAGTGCCTTGCCGTACACTGTATGGGTAAGTGCTCCAGCCCGGTTCAACAGTCTAGTCCTCCTGAACGCCCGACCTGATGTGAATTCGCCCAAGTACATGTGGACCCGGACAAACATCATCTGTATCTGCTCTGATTACGAGTGGCCCCGAAAAGACATTGCTCTGGACGCCAAGCACCTGGAGGTGCTGAAGATTCTCCTGGCCGGCGGAGCGAGTATTAACCGCCGGTTCAAGATCGGTAGGATTGACGATGGTGCTTATCTGTAAAGCATAACAACCCTCGACGAAGGGGTAACGTTCCTGAGTTGGGCAGTTGTACTTGGTGAGACGGAACTCGTGAAACTGCTTATCGAGAAGGGGGCCGATCCCAATGCCAGGCTCAGGGACGGGTCTACTGCCCTCAGATGGGCCGAGATGCTCGGCAGGCCGGACGGATCTTTCCCGGGAAACAACTTAATAAGATACCGCCAACTAGTCTGAATAGTTGACGTTAATCCCCGCAGTTCGGAATCGAGTGTCTGCTAACAAACGGCTTGGGAACGATGCGTGATCGACGGAATCCCCAGGGCTTTGCAGACGGCAATCTGATTCTCATCGAGGTTTGGGAGGCGAAGGAATTCGGTGCCGTTGACATTGTATCGGTCGAAGGTCAGACGCCCCATGGTCCGCAGGGCTGTGTCCAGTAGGCATCTGTCTTGGCCGGCCGCCGGGCCGGAGGGAAGGTTTTCTTTGAGGAGGCGGGTCGCCTCGTTGACGATCTTCAGAGCGAGCATGCAGATCAACGCGTGTCCTTGCGTCCGAGCGGCCTTCTGAAGAAAGATGGGGCGGATCTCCAAGAAGCCGTTCTTGAGGGTTCTGAAATTTCGTTCCACCTTCTGGAGTGACCGGTACCGCTCGTCTACGGTCTTGGCATCCATCATCTCTGCCGACACATCGGTTTCCATCACGTAACAGCCGTCCAGAAGCGCAGACTCGGCCATTTTGTCCGCATCGACGTTCACCGTGAGCCGACGCGCCTGAAGTTCTATGGTGCAAAAAGAACCCAGTTTATGGCGTTTGACCCACGCTGTAAACTTTCTCTTGCCTGCCTCGGGCTTGGCTCGATCAGAGTTATCCACGAAGGCGTTCCTTTCGTCCACCAGGCGCCTCAGCTTGGCAAGCTTATCTTCTCGTCGCCTTTGTTCCTTACGACGGACCAATTCGTTCCGCCGTAAAACCAGCCGAAGCCCTCCTGTTTGAACCTCGCTAACCGTTTCTTCAAACAGCCCCAGTTGAATGATGCCTTTTCGTATCAGCTTTCGCACCTGTGGGTTTGTCAGCGCTGTGATGTACTTCAAACCAGACTCGGAAAGTGCGGCTTTGCCTTTGCTCTTTATCATGCCCCGGTCGCCCACGAACACGACATCCGTAACGCCGAAACGCTTCTTCAACGTCTCAATCTGGGTTGAGACCGTCGAGGGATCTGCGGTATTACCTTCGAAGACTCGTATGGAGAGAGGCTCACCCTCGGCATCGGTCAGGAGCCCCACCACGATTTGCTTCTTGCCTTTTATATTGTCATGAGGGTATCCAAAGGCTCCCAGTTCATTGCAGTCCCCTTCCAGGTAACAACTCGTCACATCGTAGAGCACCAGTACATTGGGGGCACCTTTCTTCCTCGCATGTGCCTTGAACAGTTTTTTCTCTATCTTGTCCTGGCGTTTGGCCACCCAATCAAGAGTGCTGTAGAGTTCCTTCTCGTCAAAAGCGTCCAGACCGAGTATTTCGGCTACACAGTGATCCTTTGCCCAACGCACCGCAGACAGACGAGATCGCTGGTCTGAAACCCTGGCCAGAACAAGGAACAGAGCAAGTTTTCCAAACCGCGTACGCCCCAGGGCCTTGGTTATTTCGAGCCGATCCGCCATCTGCGCCAGTACAAAGAGCGTACCGAATGTACGACCGGTAGTTGGGCCCAAATCGCCAACGATACCGTCGAACTCACCCCTAAGACATCTCTTGAGGGCTTCAACGCGCTCGGGTGCCCATTTGCTCAGGTTGGCAATGGTACGCATCTTGATCTTGCCGTCTTCTCGATAGCCTTCGCGAAGTAAGACGGCCGGGCGAGAATTGCGATTGGGGACGGTATGCACAAACATGCGAGCCTAATATCACATCTCGCATGCTCTGTCAAGCCCAAAAGCTTCAATTACATGCTAACAAATGGCAGTCATTTTGGGCACTTGCTTTCGTGTTTACGCAGACTTACGCTAATATTCTCAGAAAAGATCCGCCGGAGATTGCGAAGATTCTCAAGGCACACGGAGCGGAACAGACGCTGGCCGTCGCAGCAATGGCCGGTGACAACGAGGCAGTGTTACATGCAACCAAGTCGGGCGCGGACGTGAATGCCAAAGACCAGTACGGCCGGACAGCCCTGATGCAAGCGGTCTGGGCAGGGCGGTTCGACACCGCGAAACTGCTGCTCGAGCAGGACGCGGATGTGAATGCCGGAGATTCCTATGGCCGGAGTGCGCTCATGCTGGCAACCTGGACGGATAAGCCGGGACTCGTGAAGCTGTTGCTCGATCACGGGGCCGACACGCAAACGTAATGAACAGATTCAACCGTACGCCTCTCGTGACCGCTGCGGGGGCCGGTAAGCAGGAGATTTTCAGGCTCCTCATTCATGGAGGCGCTGAAGTGAACACGAAGGATGCGTACACATTGCGGTCAGGTCTTGTATTTTGATTCCGTGGGAAGGGGAGGAATTCAAGCAACAAGACCCCATCCTACACGGACAGTATGTACCCAACGCCCTGAATGGTTTTTATGTATCGGGGTTCCGCGGGATTATCCTCCAGCTTCGACCTAAGGTGTTGAATGTGGACGTCGATGGCTCTACTGTCTCGATAGAGATCCCCGTCAGGCCACAGGACTCTGCGAATCGCTTGTCTGTTGAGGACTCTCCCCGAATTGCGTGCCAGGAGCACCAGCAAGGTGAATTGTCGCTGGGTCAGTTTGATCTCTATGCCTCCTTTCCTGACCGAATTCCGGCCGACGTCGATCTCGATCTCGCCCAACTTCAGCAGTTCCGAGTAGGCGACCACCGGTCTTCGCCTTCGGAGGCACGCTTTGACTCTGGCGGCGAGCTCAAGATAGTCGAACGGCTTCACCATGTAGTCGTCCGCACCGGTTTCCAGGCCCAGTACCTTGTCCGGGATGCGGTCCCGTGCCGTAACCATGATTATCGGCACATTGGATACTTCTCTGATGGAAAGACATATCTGAATGCCGTCAATGTCGGGAAGGGTGAGATCGAGAATGACGAGGTCGGGTTCCGTTTCCCTGAAGGCTCTCAAAGCCGCCCTTCCGGTGGATACCGCGGTCACCTGGTACCCGTCCAGTTTCAGGTTGTCCTCGAGAATACGGAGGATGTCCACGTCATCATCAACCAGGAGTATTCTTGAATCTTCCATCTCCGACCTGCTTAGTTCATGGGTGGGCAAATGCCGTCACGCGTAGAGTTCCGTCTTCCCGGCGTAGGCCTCAGCATGTCCCATCTTTTTGCCGGTACCCTAAGAATCGGCAGAAAACGGCCGACCAATTCGAGGTGATGCCGGCCGGTGCCCCGAAGGGGCTCACCTTGAATAGCCCACGGGTTTTCAACCCGTGGAAAGAGGCAACCACACAATTCTCCGGGCCGGCCCTGAAGGGGCCGACCAATAACTGAGTGACGTATTCGTTGTCTCGTTGGTGGACCCCTTGGAGGTCCATAAGTCTCTGTTATTGTGCACCGTTACCATGGGTTGAAACCCATGGCTATTCACAGTATGCCCTTTCAGGGCATAAGGTGGCCGGGGTGATGGCGGCAGGGACGCCCGCCCCACGATTCTTGAGTGATCCTCGCTTCCTTCTTCCGATAGGGGTAGGAACAACCGGTTGTTTACCCGGCCGCTCCTCCCTCCGAACCGTACGTGCGGTTTTCCCGCATACGGCTCTCCGGTCGGTGGTCTTACCTCCGAGAGGATTGACGAGCCGCTGCATGGGCTGCAACTACGGAGAACAGCCCCTGCTTGGCAAAGAAGGAATTCGGCCAGCGTTGATGGTCCTTGCCCCTGCCGCGACCACGACGCTTGGAACGGCGGCGAAGGATGCTGCGAAGCCGCATCCGGATCCACTGGTCCAAAGGACGAAACGTGGTGTAATGACTGTGTTTGAAGTACACAAACCAGCCCGCAAGGGTCCGGTTGACTCTCGCAATGATTACCGAAAGGCTAAAGCCGTTGGTGCGCTTCGTTTTGCCGCGAATGGTATCCTTCAACTTCTGCAGGCTTTTGGAACGGGGCCAACGATAGCCGCGCTCAAAGTGGTACCCAAGAAAGTCGAAACCACCACGACTCGTAGCATCGACAATGTGCGTCTTCTCCGGATGGAGGGTCAGTCCCGTAGATTGGGTCCAGCCCTGGACCAGACCGAGAGCGGATTGCGCTTCGGCCTTGCTGCGGCACAGAATCACAAAGTCGTCAGCATAGCGTACCATGGCCAAACCAGAGCGAGCCATCAGATGATCCAAGGGATCGAGATAGATATTCGACAACAGTGGACTTATGACCGCACCTTGAGGGGTGCCAAACTCGGGGGTCCAGCCCTGAGCAGTGTCCAGGATTTGCTGTTGAAGAAAGCTCTGAACAAGGCGGAGGATACTCTGATCGCTAATCTTCAGGGCGACACGGCCGAGCAACTCATCGTGCCCTATCGTGTCGAAGTAGGATTTGAGGTCGGCATCCACCACGTACGTGAAGCCTTGTCTCAGGAGTGCACCGACGCGACGAAGCGCGTCCTTACAGCCTCGCCTCGGTCGGAAACCGTAACTATGTTCGGCAAAATCCCGCTCGAAGATAGGTTCAAGGACCTGGCGCAGCGCGGCCTGCACGACTCGATCTCGTACCGTGGGAATCCCCAGTGGACGGCGCTCTTTCTTGCCGGGTTTGGGTATCCACACGCGTCTGATGGGTTGTGGCCGGTAGGTGCCGGACCGGAGTTCCGCTGCAAGCTTTTCGAGGTTACCCTCAAGCTGCGTCTCGAAGTGCCGGACCGTCACATGATCCACCCCCGCACTCCCACGGTTGGCCTTCACACGCGCAAAGGCAGACCGAAGATTCGCAGGAGTATGGACCTTGTCCATCAAGCTGTACCACGTACCTCCTTTCACCCCGTGTTCCAGGGCTGTCAACATGCGGTCTGTCCAGACTGTGGGTTCGACCCAGGACCAGCGGTCCCGTATCGCTCCGGCCCGTCTAGCCCCGAAGGACACTGTAGCCGGTTTGTCTTCCCGTTGTCTGTCCATCATGCATCCACCTTCCTGCCTCCCTTTGCTCCACGCCCATTACGGCGTTTCAGCGCTACTATGGAGGCTCTGACTCCTGTGCGAGTCTCCATCCCGCACAGGTCTCCCCGCTTAACGTACTCAACCGTCCTGACCATTCCATCCCCAACCACCTGGTGTCCCCCTGTCGCCGCTTTACACCCGCTACGTTGTTCTCAGCGCGACAGGTCTCCTATCTCAAGACCTTTTGCCTTTTGTATCAGCGCAGGCCATCGTCAGAATAGGTCTAGGCTTCGCACATGGCTAGCAGGCTCGCCGAGATCACCCTGCCGAAACGGGTTCGTTAACCTACGGACTGGTCGTTCGCCTCCTGTTGCTCTCCACCCCGCCTCACAGCGACGCAGTTACAGGCGGCTACAGGCTGTAGCGTTGACCTGAAGAGGACTTGCACCTCTCTGATTAAGTACGCTCGCAGGCGCACTAGCCCGGGCCTCCGTGCCCGGATACCTTTCGTTCCACGTTTCGGTTTTTGCGACAAAGCGACAACGCATGACCGAGCCAATAATTTCCACTACTTGGGAATGGTAAACGCGAAGCGGCAGCCCTTACCGAGATCGCTCTCCACCCGGATTTCTCCTCCATGGGCCTCTACCAGGCCCTTGCATATGGCCAGTCCTATTCCCGATGAGCCTTGATGAATCTTTGAACCGCCCTTGTCCGTTACCTGATAGAATTTCTCGAACACCAACGTATGGTACTTCTCCTCAATACCAGGACCCTGGTCTTGGACACCGACCTCAACTGCATGGTCGCCGATGTCGGCAATCTCCACCTTAACGGTTCCGTGATCGGGAGAGAACCTGATGGCGTTGGACAGGAGATTCGTCATAACCTGATAGATCCGTTGTTCGTCAAAGGTGGCTGTGAGCTCGGCAGGTGCATCCAGTACAAGATTGATGGATCTCTTCTGGGCAACGGCCTGTTGCGAAAGGATGGCATCTTCCGCAACGGATCCGAGGCAATTCTCTTTTGTGTCCAACTCCAGCTGTCCGGATTCGATTTTCGAATAGTCGAGAAAATCCACCACGGTCTTAATCAAGTGATCGGTATTCCTCTTGATAATATCCAAATAAACGGTGTCAGCGCACGAGTCCTTGCGGGCCAGGATGTCGGCCGCGCCCTTGATGCTGGTCAAGGGTGTTCGCATTTCGTGGGAAACATCCGAGAAGAAGTCCGACTTGGCTCTGTTGAGACTCTCCAACTCCTGGTTGGCGGATTCAAGGTCCTCATTGGTCCGGCACAGATGCTCCGTGGCGCTCGCGATCTTGCGTTCCAGTTCTTCGTGCTGATGCTTGAGCTTCTCGTCGAGTACATAGCAGAAGTCCGTTATTTCTTTGAGTTCGTCGCCGTGCTCGGTCGCGGACGAATCGTCCTTGTTGACAAGATTCATCTTGCCCATCAAGGCCCGTATGTCCCGGATGCGTTTGAAGACCAGGGAGCGAGTGGTCACGAAGAGCAGACCAACCAATGCCCCGGAAAAAGCCAGGCCCGACCCTATGAGAATCACCCTGTTACGGGTTATCGCGGATTGGGCTTCATCCATGGGGATGAGTACGCTCAGACAACCGCCGACCTCTCCGGGCTTGTAGTCCTGAACCATGTGGCATTGCATGCAGTTTTCGTTCACGTACACGGGAGCGATGTACCGTAAGACCCTCCGTCCCCCTCGGTGCTCGATCCGAAAAATGCCGTCGGTCGGCGAAGATCTGAATCGTTCCAGCGCTTCCTCCTCGAGGCGATCGGGCGCGTTTTGCGGGTTGAGCCAGGGCGTGTTGGCCAGTCTGAAAGAATAGAGGCCGACTTGTGTGGCGCGATCGGAAAGATGTCTGGTAATGATGGAGGGACTTACCTTCGTGAAAACCGAACCGTCCGAGGCTTTCACATCCGGTTCCTTGAGGAAGGGGCTGGAACGGACCGACTCGGTCTTCGGAACGAGTACCGTCTTGTTATCCGCTACCCATTGCCTGGTTAGCACAATCTGTTTGTGTAGTATAATCGCCTGCTTCTTCACCTGATTCATGATGTGCTCTTCTTGCTGCCGAGAAAACCAGATAAATACCAGGAGAAAGATGGCAATAATGGTAATCGACGTGCTCACAAGAAACTTGAGCGAGATTCTACTATCTGAAAGCATGTTCAATCGGGAAAGCATGGCAGTGCAACTATTTGAAGACAGGGCTGATTACGGGGGAATCATCCGATGACGTGTCATCGCCCTCGGATGGGATCATCGGATTCCCCGCTTAACCGTTGCATGATGGACTCCTCAATTTTACAGTTTCTTAACACACTTTTACAAGACCTTTACGGGCACCCCGGGGCATACTATAGGTCGAGAGTGTGTGTCACCCTCAGGAACTTGAGGGAAACGGGGCCCGCGGGGCGGCTTTTGAGCCTCCCCCCGCATCCGGCGAAGCCGAGACACGGCGAAAAAACGTTAGCGACCGTATTATTCCGGATACAGGGAGTGGAGCCATGAGAAGAATTCTCATCCTTATCGTACCGGCGCTTTTCTTCGTTTCATTCCAAGCCATGGCCGCTGTGAAGGTGGATCCCAAACTGTATGGGTCGCCGGAAGGGCAGGTCTGCATCAAGTGCCATGAGTTGAAGACGCCGGGCTTGTTCAAGATGTGGAAGTTCGGCCGGATGGGGCAGGCGGGCGTTAACTGCTATGACTGCCACAAGGCCGAAAAAAAGACCGAGAAGAAGCCCGGAGATATCGACGGGTACGACCACCGGGGCTTCTGGATCGCCACCGTAGTGAGCCCCAAAGATTGCGCACGCTGTCACAAGGAGCAGTTCGAGCAACAACAGCCTTCTCACCATGCCAAAGCAGCGAATATTCTCAACTCCCTGGACAACTATCTGGGAACGGTTGTTGGAGGCCGACCTTGCGTTACGACAGGCTGCCGTCAATGCCACGGTTCCAACATAAAGGTGCTTAAGAACGGGAGGCTCGATCCTTCCACATGGCCCAATACCGGTATTGGACGAGTCAATCCCGACGGGAGTAAGGGCAGCTGTTCGGCTTGCCATACGCGGCATCGCTTCTCCCGCGAGCAGGCACGACGGCCCGACGCGTGCGGTAAATGCCACTTGGGCCCCGACCATCCGCAGATGGAGGTGTACACGGAATCCAAGCATGGAATACTGTACCAGGCCTTCAGAGATAAATTGAATATGGATCGGGTGGACTGGGTGGTCGGCGTAGATTACCAAGACACGGCGACCTGTGCCACCTGTCACATTTCCGCGACTCCGAACCAGCAAGCCTCCCACGATGTCGGGACCAGAATATCGTGGACTCTCAGGCCCCCCATATCCAAGAAACTGACGAACTGGAAACAGCGACGAGCCAACATGAAGGACGTCTGCCGACAGTGTCACGGTGACCCGATGGTCGACGGTTTCTACACCCAGTTCGACGATCTGGTTAATCTGTATAACAACAAATTCGCCATTCCAGCCACCAAGATCCGCAAGCGGCTGATGGACATGGGCAAGATCTCCAAGGCCGACTTTGATGACAAAATCGATTGGATTTACTGGGAGCTCTGGCACCACGAGGGCCGTCGAGCCAGACACGGCGCCTCCATGATGGGCCCTGATTATACCTGGTGGCATGGGATGTACGAAGTGGCCAAACACTTCTACGAGTACTATCTGCCCGAAGTGGAACGAGTCATGGGCGGAAAGGCCGCGGCGGCTCCGCTTCTGGACGAACTGGTCTTCAGCAATCCCCAACACAGATGGTACAAGGAAGGCATGAGTAAGGAAGAGCTCAAAAAGCTCGAAAACTTCTACCAAAAGAGATACGGCGGCAAGGAGGCCAAATAGTCGGGTCTCCAGGCCTTACTGAAACAAGGGCGAGTTCATGAAAGGAATCAACGGAATCCGAAAAGTCGCTCTCTTGGCCTTGCCGTTGGCGTTGGTACTGACCGGGCCGGCTCTGACAAGAGTGTTCTCCATTGATGAGTCACGGATTCAGGGCTTTCCTCAGGCAACCGGTCAGGAACCGGATAGGAAGGCCGAACAGGAATTCCCCGTACCGTTCAAGCCCCTGCCGAAAACCATCACTCCGTGCCGCGCGTGTCACGGGCCGGAAAAGGACTTCCCGGTCAACTTCAAACGCCGAGAAGCCTTGTTGGTGCACCGTAACATTCAGCTGAACCACGGGGGCGTCCGCGTCTGGTGTCTGGATTGTCACCATCCGGACAAACGCAACTACCTGCTTCCGCTCAGTGACGGGAAGCTGATTACATTCGAACACTCTTACCTGCTTTGCGGCAAGTGTCACGGGACCAAATTCAGGGATTGGCGCAACGGCATACATGGAAAGAGGACGGGTTTTTGGAACGGCAAAAAGCAGTACCTCCTGTGCACAAATTGCCATAATCCTCACCAGCCGAAGTACCTGCCGATCCCACCCATGCCGCCGCCGAAAAAGCCTCGGACGCCGAAAGAAAACGTGTCCGGAAGCGCTAAACACTAAAGGTTCCGAGCCATGAGTGAACAGAACGACAAAGTCACGAAGAAAGGTTCGATCTCACCGAAAAGAGATGGTTCGGGACCGGAAAATGGACCTGAACCAACCGATTCGGAAAGAGAAAGGATTCTTCCCTCCCGCCGAACCTTCTTGGCCGGAGCAGCGAGCTTGTTGGGAATGATGGCGGTCAGCTCGTGTTCCCGGGAAGAGTTCTTTCAGCAGCAGTTTACGAGGATGACCAAGGAAGAGCTTGAGGCGGTCGTCGAGCGTCTGCAGGCCGACTACAAGAAGAAGTACGGAAAAGATTTCGTAGTGGGCACTGAAGGGCCTATTGACGGGACTCTCTTCGGCTATGCCTTGGACATTCAGCGTTGTATCGGTTGCCGAAGGTGCGTGTACGCATGCGTGGAGGAGAACAACCTTTCCAGAAAACCACAACAGATACAATATATTAGGGTCCTCAGGTTCAAAGACGGCACGATGAATTTCGAGGAGTCCGAGCTCTACTATGATCCCGAAGAAGTTCCCCAAGACGGCTATTACTACATGCCCGTACAATGCCAGCACTGTGCAAACGCTCCGTGCACCAAGGTATGCCCGGTGGGCGCCACCTGGACCGAGCCGGACGGCATCGTCGTGGTGGACTACAATTGGTGTATCGGTTGCCGGTACTGCATGGCAGCCTGTCCGTATCAAGGCAGGTGGTTCAACTGGGGGGAACCGTACGTGCCCAAAGACGAGGTGAACACCCAAACCCACTACCTGGGCAATCGCCCGCGAATGAAGAATGTCGTGGAAAAGTGCACGTTCTGCATTCAGAGGGTGCGCAAGGGAAGATACCCCAGGTGTGTGGAGGTGTGTCCGGTGGGTGCCCGCAAGTTCGGAAACCTGTTGGACCCCGAAAGTGAGATCCGAAAGATCATCGCAACCAAGAGGGTCTTTCGATTGAAATCAGAGTTGAACACGCAACCGAAATTCTACTACTTCTTCGCTACCTGATAGGTGAGGATCACCATGGAGAGATCCGGTTTCATTCCCGCGGCAATCAAGAGACTCGTTACAGGGCCTCCTTTGTATTACGCCTGGGTCCTGCTCCTGCTGGTCACGGCGGTAACGGGCGTCATCATGTATACCACCCAGCTGAACCGGGGCCTGGTGGTCACCGGTATGACCAGCTATGTCTCGTGGGGACTGTACATAGGAAATTTCACCTTCCTGGTCGGCGTGGCGGCCGCAGCGGTGCTTCTCATCATTCCCGCCTATCTCTACGAATTCGGTCCCATAAAGGAGATCGTCATCGTCGGTGAGGCGCTGGCGGTGAGCGCACTGCTGATGTGCATGATGTTCGTGACCGCGGATCTCGGGAGGCCGGACAGGATCTGGCACCTCATACCGGGATTGGGCATACTGAATATTCCGAGTTCCATGCTCGGATGGGACATCGTGGTGCTGAACGGATACCTGTTTCTCAACCTGTTTATCCCGGGCTACATCCTGGTGAGGGCATACCAGGCCAAAGAAGTGAACATGAAGTTCATTCTGCCGTTCATCCTCCTGTCCATTCCTTGGGCCGTGAGCATTCACACCGTGACCGCGTTCATCTACAACGGGCTGGCGGCGAGACCATTTTGGAACGCGTCAATACTGGCGCCTCGATTCCTCGCGTCGGCATTTTGCTCGGGACCGTCGCTCATCATCATTTTGTTTCAGATTATCAGAAGATATACCAAATTCCACGTCAGGGACGAGGCTCTGTTCAAACTCGCCGAGATCGTTGCCGTTGCCATGGCCATAAACCTCTTTCTGGCGGGCGCTGAATTCTTCAAGGAACTCTATTCGGATACTCAGCATCTAGCTCCTCTGCAGTACCTCTATATGGGACTCCACGGAAAGGGCAACCTTGTTCCATGGGTCTGGACGGCAATGGGGTTCAACATCGTCGCGTTCGTGATCTTTCTGATCCCCAAGACCAGAAAGAACTTCGTGACATTGAATCTCGGTGCGGTCCTCATAATCTGTGGAATATGGATTGAAAAGGGAATGGGCCTGATCATTCCCGGATTCATCCCGTCGCCGCTGGGCAGAGTGTGGGAGTATGCTCCCACCACGGTTGAGGTGCTCGTCTCCATGGGGATATGGGCAATTGGATTGTTGATCCTCACGCTCATACTCAAAATCATCATTCCCATTGAGACCGGAGAGTTCACGAGAGCCGGAAAGGCTGTTGCCTGAGTGCGCCGTTGGAGCAGGAACATGTCCGCCGGCCTGAAACACGTACATTCGACCCGCCGGGGGCATAAAGCTATGGAATCCGTCCTTCACGCAGGAACGAGGAGGAGAAGAAAATGAGAAAGTCGGTCTATTTCTTGACGATCCTGACCCTTTTGCTCGGGATGCCTTTGGTGACCTCGGCTCAGGACAAAGATTGCCCTGACTGTCCGAAACAGGGACCGGCAAAGACCACCGTGCTCGACCCTGGTTGGAAGCAATTCACGGCACCTCCTCTGGCTCCCGGCAGGCTGCCGGACTGCCATCGAGTACAGTTCGGCAAACAGAGTTGCATGGAATGTCACAAGAAAGAGACCCCGCAGAGCTATAAGGCGTGGATCGGTTCCAAGCACGGCATCAACAACGTCAAGTGCGGGGTCTGTCACGGTGATGTGAATAACTATCGAGCGTATCCCGGCAAGGATATCTGTATAGGGTGTCATTCGTATCAGGTCAAGCACATGCCTGCGCAAAGCCTTGTGACTAACTGCTCGTTCTGCCACAAGGGACACTGGTTTACGGTCCATAATGTCGATAAATACGAGCGATTTGCACTGGGTAAAGAGAGAAAACGGTTGAGAGTTCCCGGATTCTAAATCCGTCCAGGCAGCCTACACGATTTGGGAGGACGCTATGAATATGACGCGAAGAGATATGATCAAACTGTCTGCAGCTGCTTTCGCTGCCGGGGCGCTGAATATACCGTTCGCCGGCCGAGCGACTGCGGCCGGAGGGGATGCCGTGGAGGTCGACGAGTGGATAAAGGGTGCGTGCCGTTTCTGCGGTACCGGATGCGGAGTGTACGTAGGTGTAAGAGACGGCAAGGTTGCAGGCATCAGAGGCAATCCCCAGGCGCTCACGAATTTCGGCTTTCTCTGCGTGAAAGGGTTCAAGGGCTATACCAGCATGTATCATCCGGACAGGCTCAAATACCCCATGATCCGAGATGACAACGGTAGCTTCAAGAAAGTGAGCTGGGCCGGCGCACTGGACAAGGTTGCAGCGAAATTCAAGCAGATCCAGGACGATTATGGAAGGGATGCCGTAGCCTACTATGGGTCCGGCCAGTGCATGACCGAAGAAAGCTACACCTTCAACAAACTGTGGAAGGGCGGCTTTGGGTCGAATATGGTGGAGGGGAATCCCAGGCTGTGCATGGCATCTGCGGTCGGGGGATATGTCACGACATTCGGGACCGACGAGCCGGCAGGATCTTATGCCGACATCGAGAAGGCGCGCACGTTCTTCCTCTGCGGATCGAACATGTCGGAGTGTCATCCCATCATATTCAGGCGCATAGCAAGACAGAAGCTCAAGGAGCCCGACCGTATCAACGTCATAGTCTGCGAACCGAGACTGACCTCAACTGCGCGAATCGCCGATGTCTGGCTTCCTGCTGACCCGGGTACGGACCTGGCCGTGTTTCATTGCATGGCCAGAGAAATCATAAAGAACAATTGGATCGACAAATACTATATCGAAAACTTGTGCCGATTCACGACCGGGAAGCAAGTAGTTGATTTCAAAGGCTATGTCGAGTTCCTGGAGCAGTTCACCCCGGAGAACGTCGAGAAAATCACTCGCTGTCCCACAGCCAATATAAAGGAGGCCGCACGCCTGTTCGGATCCCAAGGACCGACCATGAGTCTCTGGACCATGGGCCTCAATCAGCGGACTAAGGGCGTCTGGGCAAACAACTTGGTTCACAACCTCCACCTCATCACGGGAAATATCTGTAAGGACGGCGCGGATTCCTTCTCATTGACAGGTCAACCCAACGCGTGCGGTGGTGTTCGGGAAACCGGTTCCCTCTGCCATCTTCTCCCCGGCACGCGTCCTGTGGCGAATCCGAAGGTGAGAGAACAGGTGGAGAAAGCCTGGAACATCCCGCAAGGAACCATTGACGCCAAGCCCGGATTTCACACAATGAAGATGTTTGCCGCACTCGGCGGCGAGAAAGACTCATCCAAACCCGTCAAGGCCATGCTGGTCAGCACCACCAACCCTGCTCAATCGCTGCCGAACGGGCACAAGTACTATAAGGGAATGAAGGACGCATTCCTCGTAGTCCTTGATATCTTTCCCACGCGAACGACACAGCTTGCCGATGTGATTTTGCCGGCCGCGTTCATCTACGAGAAGGGCGGCGTATACGGCTGCTCCGAAAGGCGAAGCCAACTTACCGGCAAATGCGTTCAGCCCCCCGGGGAGGCCAAGCCCGATCTGTGGATCGCGGCTCAGATTGCCAAGCGCATGGGGCTGGAGAAGCTCATCCCGTGGAACGGCGACGATGCTCCCAAAAACTATCGGATGGCGTGGGATGATTATCGCAACTGCGTAAAGATGACTGAGCATACGCTGTACGGCATCACCTACGACCGGCTGAAGAAACTGGAAGCAGGACTCCAATGGCCGTGTCCCAACGAGAAGAGTCCGGGAACGGCTCAGCGTTACGTTCGCGGCAAAGATCCGATCATGGACATGCCGGAGATCGTCAAGGTGCCCCCGACGGCCATGATCTACTTCTATGGGGACAAGAAGCATGAGGGCAGGGCCAACGTTTTTCTCAGGCCGTACGTCGGGGCTGTCGAACCGCCGGATAAGGAGTATCCGTTCTTCCTGACGACCGGAAGGGTTATCGAACAGTGGCATACCGGTACAATGACCATGAGGGTGCCGGAAATCGCGAGGTCGCAGCCCAATGCCTACGTGGAGATCAATCCCAAGGACGCCAAGGCCTATGGCATAAGGAACGGAGATCTGGTGAAACTCATCAGCCGTCGCGGGTTCAACATCTTACCTGCCCGCGTGGTAAAGAACTCGTTGCCCGGGATACTGTTCGTACCGTGGTTCGATCAGAATTGGGCCCGTATGATAAACCGGGTAACCATAGATGCCTTTGACGCAGGATCCAAGCAACCGGAATTCAAGATTTGTGCGGCAAGAATCGAGAGGGTGGGCGACCCCAAGGATGTGGCCGACATGACCATCATATCCAATGTGGACGCTCCCTTCCCCGAGAAGCTGTCGTAGGTCGGGACAAAGTCTTATGGTCATTACCGGGAGTGCCATTCTTGTAGAGCCGGGAACGGCGGCGGACGTCTTGGAACACCTGAAACGATATCCGGAGGTGACTTATCACGTCAGCTCCGATGCCGGGACCGAACTCGTGGTCAACTTCGAGGCAGACGACTTCGACGAGCTTGAACATCTGTGTACCCGTATCAAAGAAGAGATCTCCGAGATTGTCGACATCGCACACATCTACGCGAATTTTGAAGAAGAAATCGAGAAGATTCAGGCGGGAGAGGTTGACAAGAGCCGTCTCAAGAAGCCCAAGTTCTTCGACAAACGATGAGAAGCCTATTCCGTACATCCGGTGACGTCTTGCCGTAGGATGTGGCGAGCGAAGCGAACCGTCCCGCGTATGCGCGGGATTCGAGGTCTTCTCGGGCGGCAACCGAGAGACCAATGCGAGGTGCCTGCAGGCCAGTGCCCCGAAGGGGCTCACCCTGAATAGCCACGGGTTTTCAACCCGTGGAAAGAGGCAACCACACAATTCTCCAGACCGGCCCTGAAGGGGCCGACCAATCACCATACCCTGTAATTGAAGTTGGTGGACCCCTCCAGGGTCCGAACCTGTTCATGGTGGTCCGCTTCCCATGGGTTAAAACCCATGGCTACTGATGGTGTGCCCTTTCAGGGCAAATGCGTTCACATGCTCCACCTATGTTGCCGGCATCGTTAGCCTTTGCCGTCATCAAGGTGAGTATCAAGCCGATATGGGACATGCTCAGGTCATAGGCCGGCAACGAGGAAGGACAGGAAATCGGAAGCTTCCGGAAGAGAGAGAACCATTGAGCGAAGGATTACGGAATTTCCTGCAACGTGTGTTCTTGAGCGGTGAGAATCCGTTTGTCGATCACTACTCGGTCAACAGGCTTCGACCACCGGGCGCAGTCAATGAAGAGCGCTTCATGGCTCTGTGTATCCGCTGCAACCGATGTCTGGAGGTCTGTCCGTACGGATCCATCAAGCGTGCCGGATGGGGACCGGCCATCGGCACGCCCTACGTCTTGCCTGAAACCAAGGCGTGTTACTTGTGTATGGCATGCTCCCGCCTATGTCCCACCGGAGCCTTGAACCCGCAACTGCGTAATCCTGAAAAGGTGCGCATGGGAAAAGCCTCCATCGACGCCTCGATTTGTTACAGCCGACTGTTTCTCCGGCATGACGTGCTTCCGGATACTGCCGGCCGGAAGATCGGCGCACTCTGCAACACCTGTTACAACGTCTGTCCCTTGGCGGACAAGGCCATCATGTTGAAGGATAACCTCTTTCCCGTTGTGCTCGATGGATGCGTCGGATGCGGCATTTGCACGGAGAGATGTCCGACACGGCCGCAACGAGCCATCAATGTCACTCCCACCGGGATGGGCAAAGTCGATGAAGCCGGCTTCTATTTCCGGAAGGCAAAGAAGCACTACGAGACGTCGGCGTCGGTCAAGGCAGGCGGCCCTTCACGGGTGCTGAAAGGAAAGGAACTGCTCGATCGAAAATACAACATTGAAGGGTCCGCCGAGCCTCCTAAATTCAAATTCCCTTACGAAGTTCCGAATTCCATTGAGGGTTGGGACTAATGTACAAGCCGTACCGCCGCGTGATGCAGATCTCGGTGTTCGTCGTCATGTTCCTCATACCCCTACTGAATCTTTACGAGATATACACGGTAACGGGGACGTTCTACGCGGTCAACATAGGCCGACTCGGCATAGCCGATCCCGTGGTCATATTTCAGGCTCTCTTCGCGTCGGGAAGCTTGACTGCGGCGTTGCTCGGCTCGGCGCTGTTCTCGATATTCATGGCCTTGCTGTTCGGCAGGGTGTGGTGTGGGTGGATGTGTCCGTATCATCTTCTGGCCGACGGGGTTTCGTGGATACGTGTTCAGGTCAAGACGAAGCTGCTCCGGAAAGATGCACGGGAATCGCTCGCTGTTGCCGGTTCATTCAAAGCCAACACCTGGAGATATGGTTTTCTCCTACTCGGTACGGTGGCCGCCGGAGCAGTCGGCATACCGATTCTGAACTATGTCGGCGCACCGGGAATCATCAGCACGGAAGCTATGATGTTTGTGAAAGAACGCTCCGTGTCTCTGGAACTGGGGTTCATTGCCTTGCTTCTGCTTCTGGAATTGCTCGTGCTGCCCCGTTTTTGGTGCAGGCTCTTCTGCCCGACCGGCGCGTTCCTGCCCCTGTTCAGACTGCCGTTCACACTGCGGGTGGGGACCAACACGGCCAATCCGAAGTCTCCCTGCTGCAAGGGCAACTACTGCACGGCGGCCTGTCCCATGGGTCTGTCTCCGTTTCGAGAAGGAAGCAATCTGCTTTGCACCAATTGCGGCCGATGCGTCGACGCGTGCGCGGCCAACGAGGGTCCGGGAAAACTGCGCTTCAAAGGTTTCACCCTCTAAGAGCGCCGGGACTCCGGCAGTGCAAGTTTGATAGCCAATTGGCCTCATTCATGCTATTCTCATCATGGACTACGAATCCAACCGGAATTTGACGTGGAACAGACTCAATGCGGAGCGGCGGCGCCCTCTTTGCGCGTCGTTGATGCCGTTTGAGACCCGGAGTGATGGATAGATGTGCATGAAAAGGGGCTTGAGTGCGGTTGTCTTGCTTGTGACCATGAGTCTGCCTGCCGTTGTCTGTGCGAGCAATCTCAAAGCCGAAGAATACTTCCGTGAGGGTTACATGGCCTCCATGGCCAGAGAATGGGATTCCGCAATCTCGTTGTACACAAAATCCATCGAATTGGATCCGGACAACCCGGAATCGTACATGCAACGTGCTGCGGTGCTGGAAATGGCGGATCGAATCGATGAGGCCATTGCGGACTACACGACGACTCTTAGGTTGAAACCTGATTATTACCTGGCTATGGAATATCTTGCAAAGCTCTATGAGAGCAAGGGTGAGTATTCCAAAGCCGTGGATCTCTATTCCAAGGCGCTGAAGGTCATAACGGACTCAAAATGGAGATCGGTGGTGAAGTGGTGGATGTCCCAAGCAAAGAAGAAGATACGGCGGAGCGATCGTGAGGACGACAGGACTTCTCGGCGCAAGAGAAGAAATTAGCGAACCTCGTTTCCGGCCTTTCCCTCTTGTTGTTTTCCACATTGAGGAGATCGTTCTCGGCCTTGGCAATCCAAGCCGGATAGTTCGACACAGGAACGTTCATACAGCACCTTTCCTTCGGCTTCAATCGCTGAAAGCAGGGTGCCGCGTACCTTCTTCAAACGTTCCACCTCCGCGGGCGTGTATACCACCACATCCATGCACCATGGCCTGAGTCCGAACACTGCACTGACCTCAATGGCTCTTTCAGGAGGAGGTCGATCCGTTTCCATTTCCACGAACAAGTCCGGATCGCTTTCCTCCGTTTCCCGACCTCGGGCGTGACTCCCGAACAGGACTACCCTCTCCGGGTCAAACTTATTGACAATCGTCCGTATAATCTTTTCCAGTTGTTTTCGGTTCATGACCGCGGTTCCTGCCGGCAATGTAAATCGTTACGTGGCTTGAGGGGGAAGCCTCCGACCCGGCTCAAAAGATCCTGGTCTCGCTTCGCCCGGCGTTACATCTGATTGAAACTTCTGTTCGGTGCCGGTATCCGGTGCACCGACACATACTATCATACCTCTTGAGTGAATAGCCGAGGAGTTCCCGGACTTCAAATCAGTTACTCATCCGGTGAATGCGGCCATTTCACTTACCCGGAGAATCGCTAAGTGCGTCATTTCATAAGTTCGGTCACATATTTTCGTCTCGCTGCCATGTCGGGTGCCGGCAAGAAGAATATCCGGGCACGGAGGCCCGGGCTACGAAAGACTGCCTCGAAGCTCAGTCTTAGCCGTGGGGCGGGCGTCTGCCCGCCGTCTCCCCGGCGCAGGCCGGGGTCCGGGAAAAGAAGACCGGTTCCCGGCCTACGCCGGGAAGACGGCTCAGGTTGTGCGACCGTATTTGCGCCATGGAGCACTCAGTCTCCCAGTGAACCGTTACCAAGAAACCCTGGTCTCAGCTTGCCCTGAGTGCATCGACGATCTCCAGGTGAGCGGCGCACCAGGCCGGCAGAAGCCCTCCCAGCAACCCCATGGATACCGAGAAGGCCACCGAATAGAGGGCTATTGGTGCCGTCAGTGTGAACCCGAAAGCCAGCTCCGAGAATGTCTCCCAATTCATGGTGGATATCTTCACCAACTGCAGTAAGGATCCGGCCAAGACCCCCGCAGCGCCCCCGATCAGTCCGAGTAGTGCGGATTCCATAAGAAACGCTATGAGAACACTGGTCCTGCGGAACCCCAAGGCCCTGAGAGTGCCGATCTCGTGAGTTCGGTTCGCCACCGCCGTGTACATGGTGACCATGGCTCCAAGGACCGCACCAATGCTGAAAAACAGGGTCATGGCCATACCAAGAATCCGAATGAATTTGGCCATTACTTCGGATTGCCCTCGATAGAAATCGATCTCACGCTGAACTTGTACCGACAATCTAGGGTCCGAATCCAATCGCTTTTTGAGGCGCAGGAACGCTTGCTTCCCCGGTACCCGCATAATGATGGCGGAGAAGCTGTTTCTGCGGAACGCCGACATGAGCTGGTCGGAGTTCGCCCAGAGCTCGGAATCAAAGGCCGACCCTCCGGAGTCGAATATTCCGACGATTCTCCATTCCGACAGAGCAAAATTCAACGTCGATCCTATCGATCCGCCTTGTATGGCATTTGCGGCACTCCGTCCGGCAATTACCTCACGCGAGCCGGGACGAAGGTTCCGCCCCGCTATGATGTTGAGCCGCGGCCGAAGATCCATGGAATGTGGACCTACGCCACGAACCACGACATTGGTGGGGGTTCCGGTACCGGCCTTTGGAAGAGTAACCAGGACCAGCGTCTCCTTGGCGGCCAAGGAATCGCCTCGTAGGTCCTGAGCCGCTTCAGGCTGAACGCAAATTATATGGGCGGAATCCCTATCGATAACACTGGAGACTTCCGTTTCCGCGGATCCTC
Organism: Desulfomonilaceae bacterium; assembly: GCA_963675835.2. Classification (GTDB taxonomy): domain Bacteria; phylum Desulfobacterota; class Desulfomonilia; order Desulfomonilales; family Desulfomonilaceae; genus JAVHLK01. The sequence goes on along the minus strand of CAXXIU010000021.1, from coordinate 210,008 downwards.
TGAGAACAATAACGTTCTCCGGAGATCCGGTATCAATCAAGGTCTTTTCCAGTCCTTCCGCGAGCATGAGCACTGCGGCGAACACAAAGGTCACCAGCGCCATTCCCGCAGCGGTAAGCGTCGAGGTAAGCTTCCTGGTCCAAAGATTGCGGAGACTGTAATTGAACGGGACGGTCATTACGTCTCGTGATCCGGTTTATCGGCCGACGGTTGAGGGCATTCTTGTTTCGCTGTGCTCGACGCCAAGCCGAGGTGTTCCAATGAGCATTCCTCGAGTCGGACCTGGAATACCTTTTCAAAGCATGATTTCACCGCTTCCCGCACTGCCTCCATGGATATCGGTACCGGCACCAGATCATGAATATTCACCATACGTACCCCGGGTTTCCCGCACGAGATAATCAAATCGCCGGGATCTGTCGATGACACGTTCAATCCGAATCCGTGAGAGGTTACGCGCCGCCGGATTCGGACGCCTATGGAAGCGATCTTGCTGTTTTCACCGGTCCAGACTCCTGCCGCACCTTTCTTGCGAAAGCCCCTCACTCCGAAGGACCCGAGAACGAGCAGTATGGTCTCCTCAAGCCGGTTGACGTAATCCCGAGCCGACAGCCCCCAGGTCTTGAGATTCAGCAGAGGATACCCGACCAACTGTCCGGGGCCGTGGTACGTTGCCTCGCCGCCACGGTCAACCGTGTGCAGTGCGACCCCTCTTTTCCGAAACGCATCAGTGGGAATGAGGAGGTGTGAGGTTGAGCCGCGGACGCCGAGGGTTACGGTGGGCGGATGTTCCAAAAGGATCAAAACGGCCGCATCCCCGCGAGACAACATCCCGTCGACGATCCCGTTCTGAATGTCCAGGGCTCGTGCGTAATCCGTTATGGGAAGATCCAGGCACAACATGCGTCTTAGGCTATAGGAAAAAGCACAGGGGGAGATGAATCTCCCCCCCCGGACTATTCTATACCTTCTCCACTATCAGGGCCGCCCCCATGCCTCCGCCTACGCAGAGCGTGGCCAGGCCTTTCTTGACATCTTCGCGCTTCTTCATCTCGTAAAGCAAAGTCGTGAAAATCCTCGCTCCGGATGCTCCAATTGGATGGCCCAGGGCTATGGCTCCTCCGTTCAGGTTAACCTTATCCATGTCGAAGTTGAGATCCTTCGCCACTGCGCAGGACTGAGAGGCAAAGGCTTCATTTGCCTCGACCAAATCTATGTCGTCCATGGTAAGACCGGCCTTTTCGAGAGCCTTTCTCGTGGCCGGGATCGGGCCGAGTCCCATGACCTTCGGATCCACCCCCGCTGCTGCATAGGAAACGACCTTCACCGTGGGGGTCATGCCCAACTCCTTGGCCTTGTCCGCGGACATCACCAGAATCGCCGCGGCGCCGTCGTTGATCCCCGATGCATTGCCGGCGGTTACCGTGCCGTCCTTCTTGAATGCCGGTCGCAGCTTTGCCAACCCTTCGGCGGTCGTGCCGGCCCTGGGGTGCTCGTCCGTGTCGAAGACCTTGGGATCCCCTTTTCGCTGAGGAATTACCACCGGGACAATTTCGTCCTTGAACCGGCCGTCCTTGATCGCCTTAGCGGCAAGCTGCTGGCTCCTGAGGCCGAATTCATCCTGCTGCTCGCGGGAAAGACCGTATTGTTCCGCTATGTTCTCCGCGGTGATTCCCATGTGGTAATTATTGAAGATATCCCACAGTCCGTCGTGAATCATCAGATCCGTCAGGACGCTGTCGTTCATTCTCGCACCCCACCGGGCCTTGTTCGTTGCATACGGTGCGGCGCTCATGTTTTCCGTCCCTCCCGCGATGACCACGTCCGCGTCACCTGCCTTGATCATTTGAGCAGCCAATGTCACGGATCGCAAACCGGACGCACACACCTTATTGATGGTCATGGCCGGCACTTCTTGAGGCAGCCCGGCACCTATCAGCACCTGACGGGCGACGTTTTGGCCCAGGCGGCCTGGAGGACGCATCCGAAAACCAATTCGTCTACGGCGGAGGGATCGATCCCGGTTCTTTTGATCAGTTCCTTGACGACGAGTACACCGAGTTCCACCGCGGGAACATCCTTCAATAATCCGCCAAACGTTCCCACCGGGGTGCGCACGGCATCAATTATGACCACTTCCTTCATGAAAAAACCTCCTCGGTTCTGAGACTTAATCAAGCTCAAGGCATAGCCTCTGCCGGCCCGAGCTCAGTTGGGTTATCTTAATCTGCTTGAAATCAATCGCCGGGAGAGGAATCCCCGGTGCATCAACGGCAAGCATCACTAGCGTGGCAGCAAGCGTTCCGGAATATGCACGTTCCTTTCTTGGTAGTAGAGTACAGCTCCGGGATGGAGCGGAATGTGTACCCCGTTCAGGGCACGATCCAGTGCTATTTCCCTACATGCGGGGTGAACTTCCGTCAGATAGTCCAGATTCTGATAGAGCGTCCTGGTCAACTCATAGACCACTTGAGACGAAAGTGAGGATGTCGTCGCGAGTATGTTGCCGAGTCCCACCGACTTGATCGCATTGACCTGACCGGGATACGTGCGTGGTGGAATGATTGACCGACGAACGTTCATCACGTCTTTTTCTCTGAGCACCCGGACATGCGAGTCGGTAATTTCAAGCATACCGAAACGCCCGGGGCTCTCACGAAGGAGTGACACAACAAGCGGCACGGGTATCCCCCCGGTAACCGTCAAAGCCTGAACCGTCCCGTTTCTCAGCGCTTCGGCTGCGGCCATGTTGCTCATTGATCTGAGTCGGACCTTCTTGCCGCGGGACTTCAGCGTGCGGAGTAATTCCTCCGTGGTATATCGTGTTCCACTCTCGGGCAGCCCCGTCGCGAGAGCCAATCCTTCGAGATCCGCCAAGGTGCCGGTTCGGACCGCCTCTGAACGGATCAAGAAATGAACGACATCCGGCCAAAGAGACGTGATGCTCCGGAGTTCGGGCAGAGGGTTGTCCTGGAAAATCCCGGTTCCTGAATATGCCATTGAGCAGAAGGCACTCTCCGCAAGGATCAGATCGGCGTCGGCTATTCTAATGGCTTCGATATTTTCGCGAGAGCCCTCTGATATTGCCGCTGATACCCTGATTCCGGTACGTTTCAACTGCGTCGTCCACAAGGACGCCATTCCGAGTCCGACTCGATAATAGGTGCCGCCGGGCATACCTGTTGCCACGAGTACGGAGATGCGGGCGGTTTCTCTTGGCTTGGCCGGACCGGAAGCAGTGCCTTCCGAGATGAACGCCGACACAAGAACTGCCAGAAAAAAAAGGAGAGTCGCAAATGAACTCTTAGTACGGCCGGCCGGCCGGTAAGTGAACGCGATCATCTTTCACCATTTCCGTCCGCGGTCGCACATAGTCTTCTTCGCCGGATGATAAGCGATGCGTCGGACCGGCCTACTCTCAAATGGGCTAACCTCATATGGATGCACTCCGTCGCCGTTCCTGGAGCATTTTAGCAGTTGAAATAAAACGGCCCAGTGGTAAAGTTGAATGTGTCGGTAGTCGGTCAAGAGAGCACTTATGGCTCTCGGTGTGAGAAGTTTCGACACGACCCTGTAAGACCGGACCTACGTGACGCCGGGAACCGCCTGTGCGAAGGTTTTGTTCAGACATTCTGCCATAATATCACGGCGACCGGGCCAAGTATAGACTTGACGGATCGCCATGGCAAATGGAAAATTCCGGGCACACCGTAATTGAGACGAGCAATGGCACTGCAATTCCTGGGTTTTACTGTTTGGCAGGAGGCATCGGATGAAGCTTCACGGACTTGTTGAGGACGAGAGCAGGAATCGCCCGTACACGCGTGGATTTCGAGGCTGAATATGCGGAGCAAGAGGCGTTCCATTCTCCTAAGGGCATCTGCCGTAGTGGTGCTTGTGTCAATTTTGGCCGCGGGGACGGTTTACGGACGAGATGCCGCCGTCCCGAGCGGGAGAGCTTCGATGAGCCCCGGACAAATCGCAAAGGCCCGGAAAAGCATTCTGGTTTACACTAATCGGGAAAGAGCTCGGAGAGGCTTGCCGCCATTGCGGTCGAGTGCGGCGCTGAACTACTTGGCTCAAGCACAAAGTGCCAATATGTGTGCTGCCCTCACGGCCGTTAACCGGGATCGAACGAGGAATAAGTGTTCCCTGTCCAATTTCAATCACGAGTCGGACTTGTTCCCGGAAGGCTGGCAGCGCTTCGGCGAGAGGCTTCGCAAGGCGGATCTGTATTCCGGGGCTGAGAATATCGCGTGCCGTACTCTGGAGCCGGATCTTGACAGATGGGCTCGAACCATCGTCCTGGGCTGGATGAACAGCAAACAGGGTCATCACAAAAAGAACATCCTCAACCGTAGGCACCGTTTTCTCGGAGTGGGCGTTGTCGGTTGCCTCGAAAGGATTGGTTACGCCACCCAGGTCTTTTCGGACAGGTCGGGGAGAATCCTGAGCGACCTGAGCCGTCGGTCTCGCCGGCGGGTTACGGGAATCAACCACCCCGTGTTTGCGACCGTGCCGGCTCATAAATGAAATGACACTCCGTCGACAAATCGTCCTGCAAAGGGAGTTGTTCCCATGGATTTCATCGTGGTCAGATTGATCCTCTGCGGGGTTCTCATATGCGGTATCCTGAGCTGCACTGCGATCAAGGAGCTTACCACCGTTCCCCCCAGGGAACAAAAGGTCGTCGAAGAAGATGTCTCCGATGAAGTCAAGCGCCCGGGGCGCGGTACATCGTCTCAGACACCGAGGGTCACCGACGGGCCGCCGGCCCCGCAGGTAGAGCAGCCCTTGCCGCCTGTCCCTCCTGCCGAGCGTCCTCCCCGTCACATCAAATGGCACGGGGACGGATGGTCCCCGGGGGATCCGGAAAAAGACGGCACCCGGCCCTAGGGGGTACGGTCGGCAATGCACAACCCTTTACTCAGCGGCCGTTTCATGGCCATAACGACCGTTAATTTCACTCTCTTCCTTATTGTAGCGGCGTGGAATTTTCTGCCTGTATTCGTTGTTAAAGTGGGAGGGTCCGAGATCGATGCAGGCGTGGTCATGGGATCTCTTGGTATTACCTCGCTCGGATCGCTCCCGTTCCTGGCCCCTCTCATGGATCGCTACGGTCGCAGGCTCTTCATCAGAATCGGCATCCTTTCAGTTGGGCTGAGTAATTGTGGCTTCCTGCTCTTCGGCGAATATTCTCCTCTGATAATCCTGGTACGTCTTTTTCAAGGATTGGCATTTGCAGCCTGCTTCAACGCCTGTGCAACAGCAGTGGTGGACACCGTGCCCAGGCACAGAAGAGCACAAGGCATCGGCCTGTTTGGTATCTCAGGGGCGCTGGCGATGGCTGTCGGGCCGTACGTCGCCGAAACCTTCATACTCAACTGGGGATTCGATTCCTATTTTTCCTTGCTCGTCTTTTTCGGTCTGGCCGGCTTTTTCATCTCACTGGTCGTTCCCGAATCGCACACGGCCGCAACTCACCAGAAGGTCCATGGCTTCTTCTCCACGGCCATCGGGGACGGTCATCTTCCCATGATGGTCATAGCCGCGGTCTTCGGAGCGGGATTCTCCGCGCTCCTGAATTTCTTTCCACTTTACGCGCAGGAAATCCGCATTAGATCCGGCCTCTTCTTTTTCTCCTACGGAACCGCTCTGGTAGTGGTTCGCCTCTTCCTGGGCAGGCTTGCCGACGCCCTCAACAAGGACCGACTGATCTTCGCCTGTCTTGTCGCATTCGGCATTATACTGGCCGTTACGGCCCGAGTAACACTCCTCGTGGAGACTTCGCTTCTGGGTGTACTCTTCGGTGTCACTCAGGCTCTCTCCTACCCGGCAATGATGGCGCGAATGCTCGACAGATCGCGAGAACACAATCGAGCCGTGGTTGTCTCGCTGTTTACCGGATCGTTCGGCATAGGCATACATCTCTCCTCCTTTCTTTGGGGCACGATAGCTAGTCTGCGCGGTCTGTCCTTCATGTTTTCCTTTGGAAGCGCCCTGATCCTCGCCAGCGCCTTGATCAGCGCAGCAGTGTATTACGTCCATCGACTCCGCACACGGGGAAATGCCTAGCCGGCAACCGCCGGTGGGGTTGACCGGCAGTACCGGCCGATCACGCAAACCCTCAGCCCTGATGCCCCCTTCACTCTGCTCCTCCAAATCACCATGCCTTATGGCGCACGCTTCGCACTACCGCACCTGCCCGTAAACCATTGCTCGCTTGGCTCCTTTTGCGGCACGTGGCGGGAGCCCTGTCCTCAAGTAACCCTCCTACCCCGCGACGCAGGTCCCATTGACCAGCGAGCCCGCCCGGACTGTCGCAGCAGTCTGATCGCCTTAACTCGGCGTTCGCCCTATGCCGCACGTACTCGTTATTCCGCTCACGCCCCCTTCTGTGAGGACGCGCACGGTTACCCGTATTGCGACATCGCCTATTGGGTGTTCCTCGCTTGGGGAGTCTTCCAATTAAATCGGACGAAAATGAAACTTCCCCGTGTATGCCCCCGTGCCGGCCCGGCTCCGCGCCGGTAGGGAACCGCGCTCTGGGGAGATGGTACCGAATGCGGGTGCCCAGGACGCAGCCTCACAAAGGCCTGCATCGACTGTCTTGCCGGCGGAACTGGGAGTTCTTTCGATTTCAACGCGGCAGGCAGTGGTTCCAGCGGGGGGGGGACGATTATCGGAAGGAGCGGCGAGAATGAAGGATTAGTACGGCCCAAAAAGCAGAGGCCGGGAAAAACCCGGCCTCGTTACGATCTTGGTGTATAAACTCTGCTAGTATCCGCAAGGCGGGATGTAACGGTTAACCGCGGTGCAGGGAACTGCCGCCATAACATATGCAGGCGGTCCAAGCTCCACGTCGCAGCATCCGCCGCCGCCGAAGGGCGGCAGTGAACCGGTGAACAACGGAGTGGCGACCATGCCGGCAGCCATAAAGGGAACGCTCAATGCAGCGTGCAGAACTCCCGGAATTAGCGGGGGCTCACAGGCCGGGGCCACCGGGCCGCGAAGCGTGTAACTTTCGGGTCCAGGCAAGCATGCACCGGTCATCTCAAATGCCTGGTTGGTAATGCCGGGCACCGGCCATTTGCTTACTGTGTAACCCCAGGACATCCCTGCACCTAGTGCCAGCATCATCGCAAGGACTCCAAGAATTACGCCGGTTTTTTTAACCATACCCTCATCCTCCTTTCATCAAAGACCTTCCAGTCATGAACCGGAAATAAAGTGATATTCTTGCTACTTGTAAACTGATATCACGGTTTCTATTATCTGAAAAACGGTCTGATGTCAAGCTCTTTTTGAGCCGAGCCATGTGCTGCCTGCCGGGTTTGACCGTGTTTTCGGTTACTTCCGTTGGAGGGACCGGACGTAGGCACGACCCGGTCCTTCCATGCAAAGAATACGAAGCCACCGGTAGTAGTGTGTTCCTACCAAAGGCCTCCAAAGAAGCTCAGGGAAGTGCCACCGCAGCCGCCGCCGACACTACCCAGTGCCATCAGCGCTCTGGGAAGGGGTCCGCCGAAGCAGGATCCGCAGCAGCCGCCGCCGCTACTCATTTCCAGGCAGCCGTACACGCCATCGTAGGGGGCGACCAATAAATCCATGGGAGTCATGATAGCGGTAGCGAGAGACAGCAGCAAGCCCATTCTGTCATCCTTACCGCAACCGCCGACAGCCGCCGGGGGGCTTACGGGCGGGCAGGGGCCGACGATCTTGCATTCCCATTTCTTGACGATGGTTTTTTGAATCGGGTCCGGGCAGTCTACAGGGACAAAGAGTGGCGGGGCACTATCGCACATCGATCCGCCGAAGCACGGTGGGGTCGGCAGACCGCCTACAAAGGCCATCGCACTCCCCGTCATCATGATTGCAAGTGACACAATACCGAGAACAACCGCAGTTCTCTTAACCATACCCTCATCCTCCTTTCATCAATCCTTCTATCAAGGAAGCTTACATACCAGTTTTGGATTGCCTCCAAAAACATAAAACTCCGGATGTGTTTCTACGTTTATTACAGAAATACCACCCATTGTCAACTGTTTTTTTGTCGGTGCAATCCGCTCGACATGGGGCCCCGGGGGGTCTCCTGTCTGGGAGGTAACTTAGCGGGGCTGAAAAAGGTATGTCAAGGAAAAAATCCAGTTCTCGCGCGCTTATAGCTCTGTTGGGCCCCCGGGGCGGATCATGAACTACTTTGGTTGCCGGTGGTCCTGGATGGGAAAGCTGACGGTGCAAGGGGAACGCTCGGCCCTCATTCCCCGGACTGCCGTACCCGCTCGCACAAAGATTCCGCAAGAGCCCTTGATCCACCGACCTATTTCGTCGCCAGGGTCCGTCGAGACACTTTCGAGGGCTTTTGTCATCATATTCAGTGGGCTGAAATTGGGGACGGCAGAATCTCAGGAGAGATCCCTGACCGGGGGAACTATCGTTAAGGATCGGAAAGGGGATTGACTCGTTCGGGCCGGCCGGTTATTAAGTAAGAGGCAGGAAATTTTTTCGGGGAAGCGAACCCGAGAAGGATTGGCATCCCTGTGAAGGACGTCCCGACAGTATGTTGAAAAAACTCTTCGACACAATGCTGTTCAGAAGAAAAGAGGAGCGACAGTTCATGGCAGACTATTCCGCTGGACCCACGTTTACGGGGGCTTCAAAATACGTTCTCGACGAAGAGCTTGCAAAGATCGTCAATATTTCCATTGCATTGGAAATGCCGCTACTACTCAAGGGGGAGCCGGGAACCGGCAAAACCATGCTGGCCCATGCCATTGCCGAGAGTCTCGGCATGTCCCTCATCGTCCTGAACGTAAAATCGAGCCTCAAATTAGTAGATGCTCTCTACCAGTATGACACCCTGACGCGACTGAACGATAGTCGTTTTGGAGACTCAAGCAGGAATGTGAGTAACATCGAGGACTACATCAGAATGGGAAAGATCGGCCAAAGCTTTGTTGCCGATGTTAAGAGCGTACTGCTCATAGACGAGATCGATAAGGCCGATACCGACTTCCAGGACGACATGCTGGATGTCCTGGATCAGATGGAATTCGACATCATGGAGATAGACAAGACGATGTCGGCAAGGACCAGGCCGGTGATCATCATTACCTCCAACGCCAAGAAGGACCTGTCCGATCCATTTCTGGGGAGGTGCAATTTTCACCACATCGCGTTCCCGGATCAGGACATGATGCGGCAGATCATCCGCGTTCACTTCCCGGAACTTGACATGGAACTCCTCGACGTGTGCGTGAAAGTATTCTATAGACTCCGGGATTTCCAAGGTATCGAGAAGAAGCCCGCTACTCGGGAGCTGATCAACTGGGTGAGAGCTTTGCGGGCCGATCCGGATTTCAGGCCGCGGGACATGATCCAGGGCAAGATCCCCTTCTTGGGCGTGCTGTTCAAAAAGAGCTCCGACTATCAACAGGCGGTTCAACAGAGCCGTCGTATGCGCCGATAACGCGAAAGCGATCTCATATCATGTTTGTGGACTTTTTTTACTTGCTGAGAGAGTCGGGGGTGCCGGTTTCCCCCACATCGTTCCTCAGACTTCACAAGGCTCTTGAAATGGGACTTGTCGAAAGTCTGAACGATTTCTACACCGCCGCGAGAACCTTGCTGGTCAAGAGTGAGCGCTACTTTGACATCTATGACCGCGTTTTCGCCCATTTCTTTCACGGCGCTGAATTGCCCGATTTCCGAGGAATTGATTTGGAGGCCGCAGCGCGGGAGCTTCTGGACGAATGGCTCCAAAACCCGGAAGCTCTTGCTCGGGCCCTCGGGATGAGCCAGGAAGAATTGAAGTCTATGTCTCCGGAAGATCTGCTGAAGTATTTTCTTGATCGCCTCAAGGAGCAGACCGAGGCTCATCATGGGGGGGGCAAGTGGATAGGCACTGGAGGAACCTCTCCGGTAGGGCATTCGGGTTTTCATCCGGGCGGCATGCGCGTAGGGGGCCGTTCCATGGGCCGGTCGGCTATTAAAGTGGCCATGGATCGCCGGTACCGAGACTATTCCCTGGAAGGGCCGTTGACCCAGTCCCAGATGGGGGAAGCCCTTAAGCGGCTCAGGCGAATGGTACCCGTCGGGCCGCGGGATGAGGTCAACGTTGATGAGACGATACGCGCAACAACCAAGAATGCGGGAGAGATCGAAATTGTCTTCGACAGAGGCCTCCGTGATCGGTTGAAGGTCATCCTGATGATTGACAACGGCGGCTGGTCCATGGACCCCTATATTGAAGTGGTTCAAACACTCTTCGACTATGCGCGTTCGCAATTCAAGGATGTGAAGACCTACTTCTTTCACAATACTGTCTACGATTTTGTCTGGGAAGACCCCCCACGACGCTACAAACCGCAGCGCGTAGAGGATTTCACTTCATGGGACCCGGACACTAGACTGATCATTGTGGGTGACGCAAGTATGGCCCCGTACGAACTCATGGCCACCGACGGTTCCATTCACATTGAGGAACGCAGCGGCTTACCGAGCATCGATCGGCTGAACATGCTGGCGGAATTGTTCCGACACACGAGCTGGCTTAATCCCACACCGCTGCGTCTGTGGCCAATGACGCGAACCATAGGGATCGTTGCCAACATATTCCCCATGTTCGAATTGACTCTCGACGGACTGGACAGGGCGGTTACCCACCTAATGAGCCGTAATTGATATGCCTTTCGGTAAGGACGCGCACGGCTTGTCGGTTCCGAATGAAGACGTGGAACAAGGCTTTCCATGTCTCTTCCGAACCCTACCGGTCATTGACATTAATCATATTCGGCCGACCGTTCAAACTCCTCCCTCACGCTTCCTTCTCCCGCCGGTCCCGTAGATCGCGGGACGGACGGGAGGGGAAGGGACGGAGCCGGCGGGCGGAAATGCTTGGTTCGTGTTACGCTCTGCCTCCAACCCGGCCTTGATCTGTCAAGATGTTTGTTGTACGTAGCTTCCATGATCCGCCGCACCGCCGGGTCATTCGCCGCCGTGAGATTTGGATCATGTGCGGCGGCCCCTGGAACCATAGTACCGGCATCATGAATGCCGCTTCTTTCAACGTGAATTCACACAAACGGAGATAGAGTCGGCAGGTGGCCTTCAATTCGGGAAAGATCATCGGCGCGGTAAACAAAGCGCTCAAGGCGGCGCTTATGATCTTTGCAGCCTATCTGCTCGTGTTGACGGGGGTCGTCCTGTGGGCTTTTGAAGTGAAGTTCCAGAAATGGCCTACATACATCTATGGTGCCCCGTCTACCGTACGAGTGGGGGACGACATTGTCAAAACCCGACTGTTCGAGCGATTGACGCGTCTGGGGTATGTCCAAGGTCCTACAATGGTGGCTGAGCCCGGCCAGTGGAGCCAGTCCGGGACGGGACTCGACCTACACCTGAAGTATTGTCCCGTTACCGGAAGGGGAATAGCGAGCGGTCCGATAAGTTTTTCCCTTGATCTCAACAGGATACGTTCCATTCGCCTGGTACGGTCTCATCAGAATGTTGACAAGGTTGTTTTGGAACCGGAACTTCTCAGCGTACTCCCGGCCGAAGGGACGGTTCAAGTACTCTGTCGCCCAGTTCCCCTGGACCGAGTTACCGGTCTTCTTACCGACGCTGTGGTTTTTACGGAGGACAGACGCTTCTTTACTCACCACGGTATTGACGTGGGAAGCATGTTTAGGGCGTTCAAGGCCAATATCAGGGCCCGGCGTTACGTTCAAGGCGCAAGCACCATCACTCAACAGCTCATTAGGATGACGTTGTTGACGTCTCGCAAGACTCTTTTTCGGAAAATCAATGAGATCTTCCTCGCGGTCATTGCCGACGCGTTATACAGCAAACGGACAATACTGCAGGCTTATCTCAATCGTGTGTATTTCGGCCACTGGGGACAGTTCCCCATCCATGGGGTGGCGGAAGCCTCAAGGAACTTTTTCGGTAAGGATTTTCGCCGGCTTACTCCCGAGGAGTGCGCGTTCCTTGCCGCTACCATCATGGCCCCCAACGTCATCACTCCCCGACGGCACCCCGAGAGAGCCCGGGGCCGACGCAACATGATTCTCGGACTTCTATTCAAAGAAGGTAAAATCGGCAGAGACGAGTACGAACGGGCAAGGGCCGCACCGGTGCGAGTACGCAAGCCCGCCCCCCCCCCCGTACGGGCCGCAGCGTTCGTGGATCTGGTGAACGAGCAGATCGCCGACGGAAGGACCGGCGGAAGCGGCAAGAATCATCATGTGGTTACCTCTCTTGACCCACTGGTCCAGAACGAGGCCAATCTGGAAGTGCGACGCCTGGGTGGCCGGAAAAGCAATACGCACCTGGTAGTCCTGGCGCTCCAAACCGGCGACATCAAAGCTCTGGTCGCTCCCGGACCGGCCGGCTGGGATGGAAAGGGAGGAGATTTGGCAAGTGTGTTGCCCGTGGCAACCGTAGCCGCACTCATTCCCGACGACTCCGGGAGTGCCAGGTTTACCCTCACCTCTCGACTGTTTCCTTTGATTCCCGGTGGAAGGCCGATTACGTTAAGAGAGGCATTTGGCGGAGCGAGACCGCTCCTGATGAAACGTCTGGTCGATTCGATCGGTCAAGAGCGTATAGTACGTGTGCTCGAGGAGTTTGAGTTACCTGCCAAACCGGGATCCGGCCGTTCCATTGTCGTGGCTCCCATCTCTCCGCTTGAAATGGCGCGAAGCTATGCGGTATTGGCCTCCTTGGGACGGAAACGTCGATTTGGGTTTGGAATCCGGGCTCTTCCGGACGGTGCCGTTCACTCCCAATCGGAGGAAACACGGGTTTCCTTTACCCAAGCTTCTCTCTTTCTCATCAACTATCTCCTCAAGGACCTGCCTCCGTTGGAAGACATGAGTTACGGACTGGAGGAAGTGGGTCACAGACCCTCCTTCTTCGTCTCCCACGACGACCGGGGAATTTGGGGCACCGCGTACCGAGCGGATACGTTGCTCCTGCTCAGAATTCCGGGCACGGACCTCCAAACGAGCAGCGTGGAGAAGATGATGCTCCGGTTATTGCCGTCCCCCGAACAATCGGTGGGAAAACTTCCGGGCGTCCCCTCCGGGGTGGTATTTAGAAAAATATGCGTTGATTCGGGTCTTCGTGCGACCTCTATCTGTCCTCATGTGATATTGGTACCTTTTCTCAAGGGTTCCCAACCTACCGAATGGTGTCCGTTTCGTCACCGGCGGAAAGCTGTACGCTCCGGCGGCAAAATGAAAGCCCACAAACCCTGACCATAAGGATACTCAAATAATGCTTTTTTTGCGTTTGAAGCTAAGGAGGAAACCATGGATGAGTTCGTCAAAGCCCACCGTAAGATTAGACTGGATGCCGCACTGGAGTCTCTGCAAAAACACGGTTTCGGTGCGCACTTCTTTTCAACCAAACAGGAGGCCGCTGACTACGTAGTGAAGGCCGCACAAGATTGCCAATCGGTCGGCATAGCCGGTACCCACACCGTTAGGGCTTTGGGAGTTGTTCCCAGATTGGAAGAAGCAGGCAAGACCATGTTCGATCACTGGAAGATGACTCTGGGAACCCCGGAGGAACTGGAATGCCGCAAGAATCAATTGCGCGCCGACATGTTCCTTTCATCCGCGAACGCAGTCACTATGACCGGTGAGATCGTCAACCGAGATGGTTGCGGAAATCGAACGAATTCCATGACGTTCGGCCCTAAGAAGGTTGTGTTGGTCGTGGGACGAAACAAGGTTGTCGCCGACCTGGACGCCGCTTTTGCGCGAATCGAAGAGACCGCGGCACCGATTCGAGCGTTGAGCCTCAGCAGAAAGACGCCGTGTACAAAGACGGGGTACTGCATGGACTGTGATTCACCCGAGAGAATTTGTCGTGTGACGAGCATCATTCATCGTAAGCCCGTGTTTACGGATATCACGGTAGTCATCGTCGATGAGGATCTGGGGTACTGAACATGGAGTTGCGCATCTCTGTTCCGAATCGCATTGATCTGGCAGGTGGAACAACGGACATCTACCCTCTGTACCTCTTCTTGGAGGGCGGCTGCACCGTGAATGTGGGTATAACGGTGGAAAGTGCCGTGGAATTCAGACAATTGGGTAAGCGGACTGTCCGGCTCAGATCCCGTGATCTCGGCGAAGCGGTGGAAGCGACCGATGCCGCTCACCTGCCCACAGACGGCCCGTTGGGCCTTATCGGAAGGACCGTACGCGCTCTTCCACCGGACACCGGGATGGAAATTACTACCCACAATCTCGCTCCGGCGGGTTCGGGACTGGGCGCGTCGAGCGCACTCCTGGTAGCGTTGGTAACCGGATTGCTGCAACTGCGCTTGGAATCGGTCGAACCGGAGAAGGTCGTCGACCTGGCCGCGAACATCGAGGCCGCAGCCATTGGGGTCCCCACGGGCAAACAGGATCATATTGCCGCATACTTCGGCGGTACATCCTCCATTGAGTTCGGCTACCGCGGTTTCTCTCGATCGCCGCTCTGTTCCGAGACGGATGATCGAAAGCATTTGGAGGATATGTTGATCCTCTCCTTCACGGGGGAAGGTCGTTTCTCGGGCATGAACAATTGGGATGTTACCAGGAGCTTCGTCGAGGGACTGGTGGAAATCAAGGAGAAACTGGTGAAGATTAGGGACACGGCACGAGATCTCACGCGCGCTTTGCGCTCCCGCGAATGGGATGATGTTCCGCGGCTCGTGAACGCTGAATGGACCGTCAGGCGAAGCTTGGCACCGGGAATTTCCACTCCCCGTATTGACCGGATAGCTGCCGCGGCCACGGCGGCCGGCGCAGCGGCCAACAAGGTCTGCGGGGCCGGCGGAGGCGGCTGCATGATCACGTTGACGTCCGGAAGGAAGAGATCGGCAGTCGAAAGGGCCGTCTCCGATGCAGGAGGAAAGATTCTTCCGTTTCGCGTAGCGTCTCAAGGAATCACGCGTTCCGAGATTGATACGACCCGGGAAGACACCCGGAATTAGATATCCCCGGTTCATAATAGTTGTCAGGCTACCCGCGGCTTGAAGGCCTTAACGTCCCGCAGGGACCCTATGAAAGTACACCGGTCTTTCAAGGCCGGGTTCAAGGCGTTGTTGCCCTGGATTCAGCACCTATGGAGGGGAGACTGGTCTCCCCTCCAAGCCGTTCTATCGCTTTTTCGACCGGAGTTGCATGTCGGAGGGTACCGGTACGGTACCGCATCCCCTCATTAGGGATGGCGTCAGTACGCCTCATCAGAGGCTAGGCCATCCAGCGTCACTTTCTCTCTGAACAGGTAGTAACTCCACACCTGATAGCCGATCACGATTGGCACGAAGATGAGTACCACGACAAGCATGATTTTCAGGGTTAGGTGACTGGAGGCTGAATTGAAGGCCGTCAGGCTATATGAGGGGTTCAGGCTTGACGGGAACAGGTTCGGATACAACCCAATCACGCCGAAGAGGGTCGCTCCCACGATAGTCAGGCTCGAAGCAAACCACGCCTTCCACCAAGCCCCTTTCATCATGAACAGACGCGCCGCCAAAAGGGCGATAACCGTTACGAGTGGGATAAGGAGGAGCGCCGGATAGGTCAGGTAGTTGTCGTACAACTTCGTGGCAAACCGGGTAGCCGCGAAAAATGCCACGGCCGCTATCAGCAACGCCCACCATAGGTTTCCGGCGGCTCTTCCCGCGCGTATTTCCAGGTCTCCCTCGGCTTTAATGGCCAGCCACAAAGCGCCATGGACGACAAACAAAAGGACGAACAGCGCCCCTCCCAGGAGTCCGTACGGGTTCAAAAGGGTGAGCAGGTTGCCCTGGAAATTCCCGTCCGCATCGATTGGCAGTCCTTGAAATATGTTGGCAAAGGCGACCCCCAACAGCAGTGCCGGGACCAAGCCCCCGATGAAGAGACATGTGTCCCACGTCTTTCGCCAGCCGTCATCGTCTACCTTGTTCCTGAACTCCAGAGCGACCCCTCTCAGAATCAAGGCGAACAACAGCAGCAAGAGCGGGGTGTACAAGGCATTGAACATGACCGCATACGTGGTCGGGAAAGCCGCAAACGTAACACCGCCGGCTGTGATGAGCCAGACCTCGTTTCCATCCCAAACCGGTCCCATAGAGTTGTAGATTACTCGCTTATCCGTATCGTTGTGCGCCATGAACGGGCTGAGGATGCCCAGCCCGAGATCGAAGCCGTCGAGCATGAAGTAGACTGCCCAAAGAATGCCCCACAGCAAGAACCAGATCGTCTCCAACATGGTGTCTTCCTCCCCTCCCTATTTATTGGCGGCCGCGGCTTGCCCGGAAGCGAGATCCGCCATTCCGGGCCGGTTTACCGGTTCCGGGACCTTGCCCGCGTATTTCGCGATCAACCAGAAACAGACTATGCCCAACACGGAATAGACCAGTATGAATGCGGCCAAAGAGAGTCCGACCTGCGACACGGCCAGAGTGGAACCCGCATCGGAAGTCTTCATCACTCCGTACACGATCCATGGTTGCCGCCCCACCTCGGTTACGGTCCAGCCGAGCCCTGCAGCCAGGTACGGAAGCGGTATGCACAGGACCAGCAGTTTGAGCAAGGCCGGTGCGGTTTCCGGATTGTTCCGCTTGATCCATGCGGCAATGCTTACCGCGGCAAAAAACATTCCCAACCCTACCATCAGCCTGAAGGACCAAAAGGTCACCGCAACCGGAGGTCTCTCCTCCTTGGGCCATTCCTTGAGTCCTCTGTACAAACCGTTCGCATCCCCCAGAGCAATCCAGCTCAAGAGTTTGGGGATCCCAAGAATTTGCACGCTGTTCCGTTCATTCTGCTCATCCGGGACCACGAAGAGGTACATGGGCGCTCCCTTGGTGGATTCCCACACGGCCTCAGCCGCCGCCGCCTTCGTGGGCTGGGCTTTCATCATTTCCTTTCCGTGTAGATCACCGATTCCGATCTCAGCGACGGCAAAGATCACGGTAAAGGTGGCCGCGATTTTGAACGATTTCTTGAAGAACGGTACATTCCGGCCTCGGATCAGATGATACGCACTGACTCCCATTACGAAGAATCCCGAAAGGATATACGCTGCCGCAACAACGTGCAGAAACATCAGAATCGCGTATGGTTGGCTCACAACAGCCCAGAAATCGGCCAGCTCCGCGCGACCGTTGCGGATTACGTATCCCACCGGATGCTGCATCCAGGCGTTTGCCGCCAAAATCCAGTACGCCGACAAACTCGAAGCTGCCGCAATGAGCCAAATACATGCCGCGTGCGCCTTAGGCGACAACTTCTTCCAACCGAATACCCATACCCCTATCAGGGTGGATTCGAGGAAAAAGGAGGTGGTTGCCTCTATTGCCAGCAGGGAACCAAAGATATCCCCTACGTACTTGGAGTAACGGGACCAGTTGGTCCCAAACTGGAACTCCAGCGTTATTCCCGTTACCACGCCAATGGCAAAATTGATTACAAACAGCTTGCCCCAGAATTTCGCCATCTTCTTGTACTCTTCGTCACCTGTCCGTACAAACCGAGTCTCCATGATAGCCGTGAGGACGGAAAGACCCAGAGTCAGGGGCACGAAGAGAAAATGGAAGTACGTCGCCACGGCGAATTGCAATCGAGACAGCGTGACCGCATCCATAACATCCTACCTCCTCTTTCCATTGACACCGTTAGTCGATTTTCTTGAACATTTTCCCTTTGACTCCGCAGACGGGACAGCTGTCCGGGGCACTGCTCTCCGCGGTGTACCCGCACGTTGGACAGACGTAATACGGATACTCCTCCTGTGATGAGCCCAGACCGTCCAAGATCTTCCGGTAAAGTGCCGCGTGTATCTTCTCTACTGCATTGGCATATTCGAACGTCCTCAGTGCGTCCTTGTTTCCGTCAGTCCGAGCCGCTTCAATCATTTCAGGGTACATATGCTCGAACTCGTGTGTTTCTCCGGCAATGGCAACCTCCAGGTTCTCGGCGGTCTTTCCGATACCCTTGAGCACTCTCAGGTGGTTGTGTGCATGGATTGTCTCGGCCTCACCCGCAGCCCGGAACAACCGCGCGGCCTGGGGATGGCCCTCTTTGTCCGCCTTGACTGCGAAAGCCAGGTACTTCCGATTGGCCTGGGACTCCCCGGCAAAAGCTTCTCTCAAAAAATCCTCTACTTTAGACATGATTCTTCATTCCTCCTTTGATGTTCTTTCCAAAATGTTACTTGGAGTTGAAATTCATCGTGATGCGCTTAGGTACTTTCGGCGCATTCCGGGCAAATCCCGGTGAATTCTACATTGTGAGACTGGATCCGGTACCCGCACGACCGTTCCGCAGCCTGCTCCAAAGAAGCGACCAAATCCATGTGAACATCATCCACTCGTCCACACCGTGTGCATCGAATGTGGTAGTGGTTCAGCGAATTACCATCGAAGCGTCTCTGAGTACCTGCAACACCCAACTTCATGATTTCGCCCTCATCCGTTAGAGTTTCCAGGTTTCGGTACACCGTGGCGATACTAATCCCGGGGAGCCTTTTCCGTACCATTTGGTGAAGCTGGTTCGCGGTGGGGTGAGAGGTCACTTTTCTCAGTTCTTCGAGAATAATCTTTCGCTGTTTGGTCATTCTTCGAGAAGGTCTTTCGATCACGGCGCGCTCTCCTTATCGCTATTGCGTCGTAGTTGCATTAACACTACCCGACCTTTTCCGGACCGTCAAGTCTTTTTTCGCTGCACTCAACAATCTTTCCCTCGCTCCTGTTTGTATGACGGAACTACAACTGGTTAAAGCCCTACAAATACGAAATCGGACGGGCTAACGCTTGGAGGGGAGTTGCCGGTAAACATGTCTTTGGATATAGTGGAAACGCGGTAAGACGAGACGGACCGAGGTGGAGTCCATCCCATTTCGGCCCAACGGTGAAAAGGTACGGTATGAAGGACACGACTCGTATTGTGATAGCTGAGCACGAGCCTATCGTCAGGGACGGGATGCGCGGTCTTCTGTCGTTGGAATCTGATTTTCAAGTAGTAGGCACGGCGGCAGATGGTGGAGAGGCAATTAAGACGGTTGAGGATTTGAGGCCGGACGTGGTTCTCATGGACCTTTCCATGCCTAAGATGCGCGGTTCCCAGACCATTAGAGAGATGAGGGAGCGGACACCGGAGACAAAGATCCTGGTACTGACGATTCACAAGGAAGAAGAAAGCATGCTGGCGGCTTTAGAAGCCGGAGTAAGCGGGTACTGCGTAAAGGACGTGGCCCCGGAGGAGTTGGTGAGGGCCGTGAGGACCATAATGGACGGAAAAGCGTACCTCAGTTCAGCGGTGGCACGGACGATCATGACGGGGTATGTGAAGGGAACTCGACGCACCATGTGCCGATCCTCCTGGGATTCGCTCACTTCTCGAGACAAGGATGTTCTGAAACTTATAGCGGAGAGTCACAGTAACAAAGAAATCGGCGACATGCTGAGTATCAGCGTGAGAACCGTGGTTGAGATCCGTCAGGGCTTGATGAGCAAGTTGGGCTTGCATTCCTCCGCGGCTCTTACCGATTTTGCGATTGAACGGGGCCTCATTTCCCGTTAACTGTCGCCTGCTCGTCGCCTGAACTCCACGTCCCGCGGCTCAAAGATCACATGGCGGGAAATCAATGACGCAGCTTAGACTCGATGGAATAAGTGTCCAATTCTCCTGGAAACGGGAAAAATCACTTTGGAAGACGAAACACATGCGCTAAGGAACAATCCGGAAATCAGAAAGGCATATTTGGGCGAGGATTGAATACCGTGAGTGTTTGGCTTCGTGAAGAACGAGTCGGGAAACGGCAACGGTACGTGCCCCAATTCTCCCGCTACAGGGCGATGGATGATTCCAAACGTTATGGCTGAAACGGGCATTTTGGTAGTGGGTCAGTTTGAAATTTCCGCCTCTTTTTCGTCAGCCACTTCCGTATCGCAACGCACGATATCCGTAACCGAAGCCGAACCCACCGCCGATAGAGACCGCGATCTGCAGTATCTGAGTAACCAGATCAGCGTGACCGGGCATTAGAAACCATACCAGAAACATGAAGACAAGTGCCGCGTGCCACCGCCGTGATGTTTGAAATGACTTCCCGCGGGGCGCCCTCCAATTGTTTTGCCAACTCTGGAGGGAAACCAAGCTTCGTTAGTTCCTCTGTCTTACTGGGAGAATCCACTTGATCCTGAGTCCCAGGGGGCGGGCTTTCAGGTAAACTATCTCTGTCGTCTTGTTCGGTCAAGGGCTCTCTCCATGAATCTGTTCCATGAGTCCTCCATGCGGCACTCCCAATCGGACGTACGTTTCCGGAAGGTGGCCTCAATCCATCTTTCAAGTTCGGTAGCCATATAGATCCTCACGGCGATGGCAGTGCAGTCCGCCTCCGTGAACGTGGGTTCTGCAGCACAAATAGCGTTCGATAATGCCTGAACGTTTTGAATCTTTTCGCCCATCCGACCTCTTTGCAGGTTTGGGTCAAGAATCATTCCGATCAGCCTCCTCTCTTCCAAACCTTAGATACTTGAATCAATCGCATAATTCAAGTTCTTGATACGTTTTGACACTTAACACCTTAGGTATATGGGTACTTATAGTCAACCCAGGTTGTTCGCTTAACCGCACCCCGTACAAATAAGACACCTCTGAACGTACCTGAGTTCTTGCTTGACACAGACCGAATGGTTTCACGTTGCATGCAGTCTAGCGAAAGTCAACGCAGTGGTCAAGCAATGGCACGTCTTGATCTGAGCAATTATAACTCACGGCGTTACAGGATAGCAGCCATGCTGACCACTGAACTCTTGAGCGAACCCTCTCACAAGATTTCAAACCGAGCAACTACCGGCATTCTCCGCTCATTGACACTCCATGGGGTGTTTGCTAGTATTCGATGCTTGCAACGATCAGCAAAGGGGTAGATCAGCCATGGCGGACATAGAAGGATTGGTTGAAGCTAGAGATGTGAAGTCTTCGGGAAGCCAAGGGGCGGCCGGCTTCCACATCAAGGGAAGCGACCACCTCGATTGGGGCATGAAGAACCGTCTCTCGCGCATTATCAAACCCGATACGGGTAGAACGGTCATGCTGGCGGTTGACCACGGTTACTTCCAAGGTCCCACCTCCGGCCTCGAGGTAATGGAAAAAACACTGGAACCGCTCATCCCGTACGCGGATTGCCTCATGCTCACCCGGGGCATACTCCGGACCTCGGTTCCTCCCGGATGTCAGACGCCCATCGTATTGAGAGTATCCGGTGGAAACAGCGTGCTCAGCGAACTCTCCAATGAGACATGGAACGTGTCCGCGGAGGATTGCGTTCGTTTGAATGTCTCGGGCATGGCCCTGTCCATCTATGTCGGCGCGGAACACGAGCATCAAACCCTGGTCGCCTTCTCCGATCTGATTGACGCGGGGTACGACGCGGGCATACCGATACTCGCGGTAACCGCGGTCGGCAGAGATATGGTCCGGGATGCTCGTTATCTTGCCTTGGCTTCGAGGATGGCCGCGGAAATGGGCGCGAACATTGTCAAGACCTACTATTGCGAAAACTTCGAGAGAGTCACCGGCACCTGCCCCGTTCCCATCGTAATGGCGGGAGGGAAGAAGCTCCCGGAGATCGATGCCCTGAACATGGCGTATAACGCGGTTACTGAAGGCGCAGTGGGCGTCGACATGGGCCGGAACATCTTCCAGTCCGATTGCCCGATAGGTATGATCAACGCGGTACGGGCCGTGGTTCACTGCAATGAGAAACCCGAGTCAGCCATAAAAATCTACGAAGACGAAAAGAAAAAGGCTTCGGCAGCCTAACGACCATTGCCTCGGGTCACTTGGGTCTCGGATGGGCCGACGAACGCCAACCCTATTCGAAGGTGGCGGAAAGGTGAGAGCACCCCCTTTTGGGGACGCGGCATGTCCCATATCTTTTTGCCTGCCACCGAAGGAACCGAGTGACATTGTGCCGAACAATTGGAGGTGACGACTAGCGGTGCCCCGCAGGGGCTCACCATAAGATAGGGGTAGGAACAACCGGTTGTTTACCCGGCCGCTCCTCCCTCCGAACCGTACGTGCGGTTTTCCCGCATACGGCTCTCCGGTCGGTGGTCTTACCTCCGAGAGGATTGACGAGCCGCTGCATGGGCTGCAACTACGGAGAACAGCCCCTGCTTGGCAAAGAAGGAATTCGGCCGGCGTTGATGGTCCTTGCCCCTGCCGCGACCACGACGCTTGGAACGGCGGCGAAGGATGCTGCGAAGCCGCATCCGGATCCACTGGTCCAAAGGACGAAACGTGGTGTAATGACTGTGTTTGAAGTACACAAACCAGCCCGCAAGGGTCCGGTTGACTCTCGCAATGATTACCGAAAGGCTAAAGCCGTTGGTGCGCTTCGTTTTGCCGCGAATGGTATCCTTCAACTTCTGCAGGCTTTTGGAACGGGGCCAACGATAGCCGCGCTCAAAGTGGTACCCAAGAAAGTCGAAACCACCACGACTCGTAGCATCGACAATGTGCGTCTTCTCCGGATGGAGGGTCAGTCCCGTAGATTGGGTCCAGCCCTGGACCAGACCGAGAGCGGATTGCGCTTCGGCCTTGCTGCGGCACAGAATCACAAAGTCGTCAGCATAGCGTACCATGGCCAAACCAGAGCGAGCCATCAGATGATCCAAGGGATCGAGATAGATATTCGACAACAGTGGACTTATGACCGCACCTTGAGGGGTGCCAAACTCGGGGGTCCAGCCCTGAGCAGTGTCCAGGATTTGCTGTTGAAGAAAGCTCTGAACAAGGCGGAGGATACTCTGATCGCTAATCTTCAGGGCGACACGGCCGAGCAACTCATCGTGCCCTATCGTGTCGAAGTAGGA
Organism: Desulfomonilaceae bacterium; assembly: GCA_963675835.2. Taxonomy (GTDB): domain Bacteria; phylum Desulfobacterota; class Desulfomonilia; order Desulfomonilales; family Desulfomonilaceae; genus JAVHLK01. The sequence continues at coordinate 187,132 of CAXXIU010000021.1, read as the reverse complement.
TTTGAGGTCGGCATCCACCACGTACGTGAAGCCTTGTCTCAGGAGTGCACCGACGCGACGAAGCGCGTCCTTACAGCCTCGCCTCGGTCGGAAACCGTAACTATGTTCGGCAAAATCCCGCTCGAAGATAGGTTCAAGGACCTGGCGCAGCGCGGCCTGCACGACTCGATCTCGTACCGTGGGAATCCCCAGTGGACGGCGCTCTTTCTTGCCGGGTTTGGGTATCCACACGCGTCTGATGGGTTGTGGCCGGTAGGTGCCGGACCGGAGTTCCGCTGCAAGCTTTTCGAGGTTACCCTCAAGCTGCGTCTCGAAGTGCCGGACCGTCACATGATCCACCCCCGCACTCCCACGGTTGGCCTTCACACGCGCAAAGGCAGACCGAAGATTCGCAGGAGTATGGACCTTGTCCATCAAGCTGTACCACGTACCTCCTTTCACCCCGTGTTCCAGGGCTGTCAACATGCGGTCTGTCCAGACTGTGGGTTCGACCCAGGACCAGCGGTCCCGTATCGCTCCGGCCCGTCTAGCCCCGAAGGACACTGTAGCCGGTTTGTCTTCCCGTTGTCTGTCCATCATGCATCCACCTTCCTGCCTCCCTTTGCTCCACGCCCATTACGGCGTTTCAGCGCTACTATGGAGGCTCTGACTCCTGTGCGAGTCTCCATCCCGCACAGGTCTCCCCGCTTAACGTACTCAACCGTCCTGACCATTCCATCCCCAACCACCTGGTGTCCCCCTGTCGCCGCTTTACACCCGCTACGTTGTTCTCAGCGCGACAGGTCTCCTATCTCAAGACCTTTTGCCTTTTGTATCAGCGCAGGCCATCGTCAGAATAGGTCTAGGCTTCGCACATGGCTAGCAGGCTCGCCGAGATCACCCTGCCGAAACGGGTTCGTTAACCTACGGACTGGTCGTTCGCCTCCTGTTGCTCTCCACCCCGCCTCACAGCGACGCAGTTACAGGCGGCTACAGGCTGTAGCGTTGACCTGAAGAGGACTTGCACCTCTCTGATTAAGTACGCTCGCAGGCGCACTAGCCACGGGTTTCAACCCGTGGGAAAGGGCATCCGCCCAAGTCTCCGGAGCGGCCCTAAAGGGGCAGACCAATCACGATGACGCTGTTATGTGTAGCCCTCCGCGGCACGCTTGCCGTCCTGTCGGTGGATCCCTTCGGGGTCCGGGATTGAGCATTCCGTTCATCCTTACCATGGGTTAAAACCCATGGTTATTCAGGGTGTGCCCCTTCAAGGCAGAAGTGGTCGTACGCTCCACACTGGTTACCGGAAACTTTCTGTATTCTTTTCCGAAGAGAGATTCGAGTCAATACGGGACACGAGCCCGGTTGCCGGCGGCCCGGGATATGGGTAACGATCAGGCAAACACGGCAAGGAGAGCAACGTATGCGGGTGGCGATGTATTACAACAATAGGGACATCAGGCTCGAAGAGATGGAGATCCCTCGAATCGGTCCTGATGAGATTCTGGTAAAAGTGTGGTCCAGCGGGATTTGCGGGAGCGACGTGCTGGAGTGGTATCGCGTTCCCCGTGCGCCCTTGGTGCTGGGTCATGAAATAGCCGGCGAGATCGCTCAGGTTGGGGACGCGGTAGAACGGTGGAAGGTCGGCGACCGTGTATTCGTGTCACACCATGTCCCCTGTAACCTGTGCCGGTACTGTGCTGCAGGCCACGAATCATGTTGCGATACGCTGGCCTCGACGAATTTCGATCCGGGCGGTTTCTGCGAGTACGTGAGAGCCCCGGCAATCAATGTAACGAACGGTACATACCTTTTACCCGACTCCATGTCCTATGATCGGGCCGTGTTCATAGAACCGCTTGCGTGCGTATATCGAGGGCAGTCTCATGCCGGGTGGCTCCCCGGGCGGCGGGTACTCGTTCTTGGGAGCGGCATTTCCGGACTCATGCACATTCAGCTCGCACGGGTCTCAGGTGCCTCCCGGGTCGTTGCAGTTGACATATCCGAACAGCGTCTAAACGCGGCGGTTCAATTCGGCGCGGATGCCGCCCTGCCCGCCGGCGAGGACCTCATCGACCGTCTTCAAGACGTGAATGAAGGTCGTCTGTTTGATCTCGTCATTGTGGCAACAGGTGCGGTGCCGGCTATCCGACAGGCCTATCAGGCCGTAGACCGGGGCGGAACCATCCTGTTCTTTGCACCTTCCGATCCCGGAGCACACGTCGAGGTACCCTTTAACGACATATGGCGTAAGGAAGTGACCATCACTACTTCGTACGCGGGAAGTCAAAGGGATATCTTCGCTGCAATAGAATTGATCGCGTCGGAACGCATCAATGTCGACGACATGATCACTCATCGACTTCCGTTGGAGAATACGCGTAAGGGATTTGCACTCGTCGTAGATGCGTCCGAATCGATGAAGGTCGTCATAAACCCTCAACGTTGATCTCCTTCCTTTTAAGAATATGAGAGAGCCTTATGCCTTCTACTCCCGGTGAAGAAGCCCAATTTCGCATCAAAGGGCTTCAAAGAGCCATGGCGGAGCACGGCTTCGACGCCGCGCTCATTGTTCATCAGACGGATCTCTATTATTTTGCGGGGACAGCGCAGGATGCTCACCTGCATGTGCCGGTCGAGGGAGAACCTCGGCTCCTGGTTCGCAAGAATTTCCAAAGGGCCGTGGAAGAATCCCCCATCGAAAGCGTCGTGCAGATCAAGAGCTTTGCCGACGTCAAGAGCGCCGTTCTGAACGACGGTGAAGAATCGTTGAAATGTCTCGGCATGGAATTGGATGTCTTGCCGGTCAATAATTTTCAGATCTACGCCTCACTCTTTCCCAACGTGGAAATCAAGGACGTATCCCCCCTCGTCAAGGCATTGAGGATGATCAAGTCGCCGTACGAGCTTGACCTCATCCGTCGGGCAGCCGCCATGAATGATGAACTGTTCGGCCTTGTAAAGGACATTCTCCGAGAGGGCATGCCGGAGCTGGAGTTTGCAGGTCTCCTGGAGGCTGAATACCGGAGAATGGGGCATCAAGGTTTTGTCCGGGTGCGGAGCTTCAATCAGCAGGTGGTATACGGTCACGTCTTGTCCGGATCCAATCTTGCCGTTCCAAGCTGCTCGGTGGGACCCACGGGAGGACCGGGTGCCAATGCGTCATTACCGCATGGGGCTGGTACCAAAATCATTCAGAGACACGAACCGGTTCAGATCGACTATGTGGGAAACGTGAACGGATACATGGTCGATCAGGCCAGAACATTTTATCTCGGTGAACCGCCGGAGGAATTTGCGAAGATTCACGAGGTTGCGCTGCAAATCCAGCAGGCCCTCGTAGACCGGGGGACACCGGGTGAAAGAGCGGAGGCCATGTATGATACGGCCATTCGCATGGCCGAACAAGCCGGTTTGGCGGAAGGCTTCCTGGGATTTCCGATGCCCGTTCCATTCGTCGGCCATGGCGTAGGGTTGGAACTTGACGAGTTCCCGATCATTGGGAAAAAATCTCCCCACGTGCTGCAAGAGGGGATGGTGATTGCCTTTGAACCCAAGTTCATTATTCCGGGCAAAGGGCTGGCCGGCATCGAGAACACATATGTGGTGACCGGCAACGGAATGGAGAAACTCACTCCGTTCGATGACGCAATCCAGGTCTTGCCGTAGCGGAATTCCTTAGTGCTTCGTTGCTCAAATACGGTCGCGTATTCTTCTCCCGTCCGCGAGTCGGAGTCCCGGGCTACGGAAGATTACGGAAAGGCTCATCCATATTCGTGGGACGGGCGTCTCTGCCCGTCATCTTCCGGGGCGGCCATTACTGCCCGTCGTCTCCCCGGCGAACCGCCATGACCTCTCGGTCACAACGGAATATGAAACTCCACCGGAGCTTCGGGCCTAAGTTCCCCCCTTAGAAAAAAAGGGGGGATAGGGGGGATTTTCAGGTAAAGGCCGGAGCCCAGGAAAAGAAGACTGGTTCCCGGCCTACGCCGGGGAGACGGCTCAGGTTGTGCGACCGTATTTGCGCCAACGAGCACTTAGTCATCCGTGGACTCCCTTTCAAGGCATGCCGTCTGGTTCAGATACGCGCAGAAGTAAGCGAATTTGCTGACGCAGGGGTTTTCGTCCCTCGCGTTGTAGTAAAGGTAGACCGGCATGGAGATCGGATAAGCCGTTTCTTTGACAATTCCGTTACCCGGGATAATCGCTTCCGCCTCAGGGGAAAGACGCACGGCAAGGACCTTGATTCCTCTTTTGCCCAACTTCTTGAAAAAGGGCAACGCCGTGGGCAGACATCCGATCGCGCCGGGCTTTGAACACCGGTCCGCCATAGTGTAACAAGAGCTTGTCGACACGGCTTTCTTGGCATAGGGGCCCCCTTCCAGCACGCATTTCCGGAAAGCAAGTCCGACCGCCCTTTGCGGAACCGCGGGTGCAACCACACAGATGGGTTGATCGTTGCCGCCCACCTGATTCCAGTTCACAATGTCGCCGGAAAAGATCTTTCTTACCTGTTCCATGGTGAGCTCGTTGACGGGGTTCCGTGAGTCGGTAATCACCGCGATACTCATTGTGCCGACGAGTTTCGGCTCTGGTGTAATGCCGTTCCGTTCGGCTTTCGCAGCTTCGCCTGAGGTCATTTTCCGCGAAGCTGCCAGGAGTTCGGCGTCACCTTGAATAAAGCTGCTGAATCCTCGTTGAATGGTGTCGTCAAAAGTCACAAGTCTGCAATCCCCAAAAGTACCCCGGAAAGCTTTCTCGTAGCTTGTTATAAGGTTGCTCGGCAATCCGGCTGAGACGATCCGGAAGCCGTTGCTCGTCAAATCCATCGCGCTTCCCATTGGGGCAAAGCACGGAAATATCAAGAAAACCACTGCTGATAAGCCAAATCGAATACCGTCTTTCATCGTACCTCATTCCTCCGGTTCCCGGTCACCATACTACTGCATTACCAAGTCGGTATCAAAGCATATATCGTGCCATTTCCCGGCAACTGAGCATGGCGGAACAAATAACATCAATACTATGAAGAGGTTCAAGGTATGCGCTACCCCATTTCGTGCAGCACGAATGAGTGAAAGGACTGCCGCAATGTGTGAAACGTGCCCACATCAAATGGGAAATCCCCCCGATCTCTCAATTGTTGTCATGAAAAGTAATTTTGATATCAGATGGCTAGATTCATATTCCAACATATCAATTTAGCGTATGAAAATGACGCACCAATTCGCACCACGGTCCAGGAACCCCTGCCGGTACAGGTTAGTCAACGGAACGTAATCACGAGCGATACTCACTCTCATCCGATAAACCCTTGTGCCATAACCGCGGACGGCTGTTAAGTCACGACGTGTTGCATCTTCTCGGGAGCACTGGTATGAGTACCCCAAGGGAGCTTACGGCAATGAAGATGGTGGTCTTTACGGACCTTGACGCTACTCTCTTGGATTCCGAGACCTACTCCTGGGCGCCCGCACGGTCCGGCCTCACGGCTCTCAAGGAGTGTGATGCGGCAGTAATCCTTGTGTCGAGCAAGACGTTCGCGGAGATGGAGTCTCTCCACCGCGAACTTGAACTGCAGGATCCCTTCGTTGTCGAAAACGGCGGCGGGATCTTCTTCCGTCCGGAATCTTCGGTACTCTCGCATGTTTCCAACCTTAGTCGGTACCCGGTCCGGCAGTACGGGGACTTTGTGCTGCTCTCACTTGGAACGGAATATGAACCCCTCGTACAAAGCCTTCAAGAGATTTCCCAATCGCTGGGCCTTCCTCTCAAGGGATTCTCGTCCATGACCGACGGCGAGGTGGCCGATCTGACCGGATTGGATCTCAACGAGGCGGCCAAAGCAAGAAAGAGACTCTTTGACGAACCATTCGTAATCCAGGGTTCGGCGGCCGGCAAGGAGGAAGATCTCCGACGGATTGCAGCCGCCAAGGGCCTTACGGCCGTTCAGGGTGGGAGATTTTGGCATCTGATCGGCCATGCCGGTAAGGGCGTGGCAACGGCAATGCTCATCCAAGCGTACCGCACCATGCACGACGATGTGCTCACCCTCGGACTGGGAGACAGTCCGAACGACTTCCCTTTCCTGGAATTGGTTGACCGAGCGGTTCTCGTAGGCGCCGGCGGCAAGTCTCTTGATTTACCGGACTCACTCGGGGATGCTCATCAAACCGAGAGCCCCGGACCACGGGGTTGGAATGAGGCGGTTCTTGAAATACTGCATGAATTGCAGTGCGAAGCCCGGTGACGGTTTGGAACAGTTGCCTGAAGTCTTTTCGAAATTCAATGGCTTCGGTCGTTCCCGGACAATCCATGCGGCAGGGCCTTGATTCTTTTTCCCTTGCCTTGCGAAACGTTATCCATAATACTGAGAGATGCTGGACAGAGTGCAGCGGAATACCCTTATGAGGGTCCGAGAAGTGGCCAAGAAGAAGATTAATGCAAAGGAAGTGCTAAACGACATCAAGGCCGGCATGAGGGACAATGCCCTCATGGGTAAGTACGATTTGTCCCCCGGGCAGCTCAAGAGCCTCATGAATAAACTTGAAGCTGCCGGATTGCTCGAACGCCCCGAACCGGAGAAGCCCGCTCCCGTGGGAGAAGCTGCGATTGATTACTCCTTTTTCGCGTGCCCGGCGTGCGGGTTCAGTGGGGGAGACCAATTCGATGAATGTCCTCGCTGCGGGGTTGTCGTCTCCAAATACGAACCTCCCAAGAACCCACCGCCAACGGAGCTGCCTGTGCCCGGGGGTGAGAAGAAACCCGTCATCGAAGTGTGGCCGGAAAAAACCCGGCCTAATTTTAGCGGCGTCAAAGCCATCGTTGTTCTTGCGCTCATTCTGGCGGTCATGGTCGCGCTTGTCCTCGTCGATAAACACAGAAAGGCTGCACAATCCAGCCGGCCGCAACCCGTTCAAGAAACCGTTTCTCAAGAAGAAATGACCGAGGAAGATCGAATGGATAGTATGTCGAGTGGGAAAGCTCACAGGTACAGGGATCTGATTGATAGGAGACTTCCTCGTGTCGAACCGATCAATCCCGAATTGGATTCCCATATGAAGAAATCCTTCGGGGACGTTGGGGACCGACTCGACGATCGGTCACGCATGCGTGAAGACCTGACAAACCAACCTTAGTGGTGTGCACGAATGCCGACCTCACCGGCTAGGCCCGGCCGATTGCCGGTCCATCTCTAAAATCAGAGCCTTCGCGTTGATCCAACCATTCGATTACTGTCTTCAACATCTTCCGACCAAAGGAGCTGTAGATGCCCCAAGTGGGGATAACCCCCGTATCCACGAAGTCCGACCTTGAGGAGTTCATCAATCTTCCGTGGAAGATATATCCCAGGGAGAGCAACTGGGTTCCGCCTCTCAAGAAGGACCTTCGTCGTCTCCTCGATACTGAGCAACACCCCTACTGGCAGTTTTCCGAGCGCACCCTCTTCCTGGCACGACGGGGCTCGGAAGTCGTGGGAAGAATTGCCGCGATAGTGGACGGCAATTATAACGCGTACCACAAGGAGAAGATGGGCGCGTTCGGATTCTTCGAGTGCCTGGACGACCCGGAGGCCGCCGGAGGCCTGTTTGCGGCCGCTGAAGACTGGGTCCGAGGCAAGGGCATGGATTACCTCATGGGTCCGCTGAATCCTTCGACGAATTACGAGATCGGCACGCTCATAGAGGGATACGAGTACCCGCCCACAATTATGATGCCGTGGAACCATCCGTACTATCTGCCGCTGGTGGAAGGATGCGGCCTGTCCAAGGAAAAGGACCTGGTGGCCTTTAATATCCTCCAAGAGGACAACCTGGGTCAACGCGTGGAGCGTTTGGCCGGTCGCATCAAGAGCAAGGGGAAGGTCTGGACGAGGAACGGGTCGAGAAAGAACGTCGAATCGGAAATAGCTCTGATGTCGGAGATTTACCGATCAGCATGGGCAGAAAACTGGGGATTCGTACCCATGACCAAAGATGAAGAGCGAGAAATGGCAAAGAATCTTCTCCCCATCCTGAAGGAGGATCTGACGTTCTTCATCTATTACGGGGATGAACCTGCAGGAGTTGTCATGGTGCTTCCCGACATGAATCCTCTGTTGAAACGTCTGAACGGGAAAATAGGTTTGACTGGAGTTTTCAAATATCTGTTGTACAAACGCGAGATACGGGGAGTGCGCGGCACGATCTTTGGAGTCAAGAAAAGATATCAGAAACTCGGCCTTCCCCTGGTGGCTTTTGACCATTTACGCCGGGTCCTCAAGGGCAACAGGAGTTACGACTACCTTGAGTTTGGATGGAATCTCGAAGACAACGATGCCATAAACAAATTCGAAGAGGCGGTCGGAGCGCGTGTTTACAAGCGGTACCGCATCTTCGCGAAGCGATTCTGACTTGACAATAAATCCGTGGCTTGTTATATTGGAAGGATGCCGCGGGGTGGAGCAGCCAGGTAGCTCGTTGGGCTCATAACCCAAAGGTCGGAGGTTCAAATCCTCCCCCCGCTACCAACGATTACAAAAGGTTACCGGTTCGGTAGCCTTTTTTAGTTTCCGTATCGCTCACCGCTCAGGGGGGGCCTCCTTGGGTTATTCCAAGTCCGCGAGAGCGCCTTCGCCTTTTTCATTTGACCCGGCATCTCGTAAAGAGGTTATATAGAATATTGGGGGGGGAGGCGTCCCGACTCACGTGCTCCGACTTAGAACCGGGTGGTGGAACCATGATAGATGAGGGATACGAGACCGCACAACGTAGGACGATGCAAGAAGCGCTGCGCAAGAGCGAGGAGAAATTTCGCGCGGTCTTCAACAATGCAGGCGTGGGAATTGCCGTACTGGATTCATCCGGACGATTTGTGGAGGCGAACTCAACCCTGGCCGACATGCTCGGTTATACGCGTGAGGAATTGCTCGAACTCACTCCTCTTGACCTAACCCATCCCGATGATCTAGATAAGTCAAGAGAGAATCTGGATTCCCTGGTGTCGGGAAGAGCCGTCTCTTACCAAGTGGAAAAGAGGTATATCAGAAAGGATGGAAGGACTATCTGGGCAGACGTTGCAGTCACCGCTATCCGCAATTCACGTGGAGAGCATCAAGCGAGTATCGGAGTAATCTCAGACGTCAGCAAGCGTAAACGATCGGACGATTTTCTCCGCTTGCGCTTGGAATTATTGCAATTCGCAGCGTCCCATTCTCTTGATGAACTGCTCCGGAAGACGTTGGATGAAGTCGGTTTCTTAACCGAAAGCCCTATCGGCTTTTACCACTTTGTCGAAAACGATCAAGAAACCCTGTCACTTCAAGCTTGGTCTACCCGAACGACAAAGGAATTCTGTAGTGCAGAAGCCAAGAGCCGACATTATTCTATCGCCCGGGCGGGTGTTTGGGCCGATTGTGTTCGCGACGGAAAGCCGGTAATACATAATGATTACGAGTCATTGCCTCATCGCAAAGGGTTGCCCGAAGGACATGCGCCGGTGATACGAGAACTTATTGTGCCCATCATGAGATCAGGCCGAACCAAAGCCATCCTCGGTCTAGGGAACAAGCCGTCGGATTACACCCATGAGGATGTTGAAACGGTCGCGTACCTGGCAGACGTCGCGTGGGAAATCGCCGAGCGCAAGAAGGCGGAGGAACAAGTCAAAGCGTCTCTCAGGGAGAAGGACATCCTCCTACGGGAAATCCATCACCGCGTCAAGAATAACCTCGCTCTCATCTGCAGCCTCCTCACCCTTCAGGCCGGACGAGCAGATACCGCCCATCGCAAACTGTTCGAGGCTTTGGAGACGAGAGTGATGTCTATGGCTCTGGCCCATGAAAATCTCTACAAATCGGAGGGCATGGCAGACCTCAACGTGGGCGAGTACATCGGCGGACTGATTAATCATTTGGTCGGGTCCACCGACCTGGGAAGGTCAGTTCTGCTGAGCAAAGATATACACAACGTCTCGTTCGGACTTGATACGGCCATCCCCCTGGGATTTATCCTGACCGAATTGGTTTCCAACTGCCTGAAGCATGCGTTCCCACACGGCGGCGAGGGTGAGATCGGCATATCTCTGAAGTCCATTGGTGAGAAGAAATTCGAGCTTGTGGTCAAGGATAACGGCGTTGGGATATCGGAGGAGACCGACCTGAAAAATGCACAATCGTTGGGCATGGATTTGGTGGATGCCTTCGCAACAAAGCTCAAAGGCCGCATGGAAGTCCTCAGAGAGAATGGTACGATAGTACGGTTGGAATTCAAGGAGATTTAGTCCGTGAATGAGCTTGACCTCAATAAGCTTCCCCGAATCCTCGTCGTTGAGGACAACCCCGTTATCGCCAGGGGCCTGAGACATCAACTCGGAAAGTTAGGGTACGAAGTCTGCGCAATTGCGTCAACCGGAGAAGATGCGATTCGGCAGGCCGAAGAGCATTCCCCCGACTTGGTACTGATGGACATCCGACTGGACGGAGACATGGAGGGAACTGAAGCGGCGGCCACCATTCGTTCATCTCTCAACGTGCCCATTGTGTTCGCCACGGCCCACGCGGACGATGCCGTTCTGGAGCAGGCTAAGAAGTCGGAACCTTTTGGATTCCTTGTCAAGCCGCACACTGAAAGAGAATTGCGCAGTACGGTGGAAATGGCTCTTCAAAAGGCAAGGGCGGAAAAGGCCCTCATTCAGGCCAAAGAAGAGTGGGAACGAACCTTCGATGCAGTGCCCGATCTCATAATGATTCTGAATAGCGATCACAAAATAGTCCGTGCCAACAAAGCCACGGCCGTCAGGTTGGGACTCACCAAGGAGGAAATGATAGGTAGAGAGTGTTACCGGTTGTTTCACGGCACGGGCGCACCTCCGACCTGGTGTCCCCACGCCCAACTCATCTACGACGGCAAAGAGCATGCTCACGAAGTCTCGGAAGAATATCTGGGAGGCACATTCGATGTCTCCGTCTCTCCCATCTTTGACGGTGATGGTCGACTCGGAGGATCCGTCCACGTGGCCCGTGACGTTACTCAACGTAAGAGGGACCAGGAGGAACTGGCTCAGCTGATCGAAGAAGTTAAACACTTTGCCTATATTGTGTCTCATGATCTCCGGGCACCCCTGAGCAGTCTGAAGGGCTTTTCCAAAGAACTCAGGACCGGGATGGAAATCATTCGTCCCGCAGTTGAAAAGGCGTTGCCGCTCTTGGATCCTGAGGAACAGGCAAGAGTACGGCTTACGCTGCAAGAAGATATCGTCGAAGCTTTGCAGTTCATCGACTCCTCCGCGGAACAGATGGGGCGTCTTATTGATGCGGTTCTTGATCTGTCCCGATCGGGTCGCCGCAGCCTTTCCTTGGAACAATTGGACATGAATGAACTGGTCCGCGAAACCCTGAAGGCGTTGGACCATCAGCTCAGTGATCGCCGAGTGAGCGTAAATGTGGGCTCCCTGCCGGATACCGTCGCAGACCAAACTGCCATGGAGCAGATTTTCCTTAACCTGCTGGACAACGCGGTCAAATATATGTCGCCCGATCGTCCGGGAACAGTGGAAATCAACGGCTATCACTTTCCCGATGAGAACGTCTTCGTAGTCCGCGACACGGGCCGAGGGATTGATGAGCCCCATTTGACGCGAATATTCCACGTCTTCCAGCGCGTAGGGAAGCAAGATGTACCGGGCGAAGGCATGGGTTTGGCTCACGTCCGAACTCTCGTCCGGCGCCACGGAGGCAACATTTGGTGCGAGTCCGTACCGGGAATCGGTTCAACGTTCACCTTCACTGTTTCCAACCGGCTCACGGAAGACGGAGGGACCTCGTAAGAACCTACTGAAGCGGAGTGTATCAGCATGTCACGATCAGAGCCTGCACGCATTCTCTGTCTGGACGATGACCCGGGAACGGCGAGGTTGCTACAGAAAACATTGATCCACGCCGGATACCATGTGGATCTTGCGCATGACGGAGAGAAGGGCCTCACCTTGTACAGGTCGGGATCGTACGACGTGCTGTGTGTCGACCATCATATGCCGGGGCTCACGGGACTGGACATTATTCGCATCCTTTCCTCGGAGGGCGAATTGCCCCCCATTGTCATGATTACCGGCGCGGGGGACGAAAACGTTGCCGTGGAGGCCATCCAACTGGGAGCAAGTGATTACGTCATTAAGGATTCGGGGAACCGGTATTTTGATTTGATTCCTTCCGTCGTCGCGGGAGCCCTGGACAAGCAACGCCTCGTCGAAGAGAAACGTCGGGCCGAACAAGCCCTGCAAAGATCCCATGACGAGCTGGAACAGAGAGTTCAGGAACGAACCGTAGAGCTGGCCGGAATCAACGAAGAACTCCGACTCGAGATCACCCAGCGCAAGAAAGCCGGGCAAGAGATCCGCCGGCAGCATGAGTTTCTCCACACCGTCCTGGAATCTCTGGCCCACCCTTTCTACGTCATTGACGCCAACGATTACAAGGTCGTTATGGCTAATTCGGCCGCCGGAGTCGAATACTCCAAGGGAGAAACGACTTGCTATGCCCTTACCCACCATCGAGATCAACCGTGCGGATCTCATGACCGTCCCTGTCCCGTCGTGGAAGTCAAAAAGGGCAAGAAGCCGGTGACTGTGGAGCACATTCACTACGATGGTAAGGGCAAACAAAGGGTGGTCGAAATCCACGCGTACCCGCTCCTTGATCGGGACGGCAACGTGACGCGAATCATCGAGTACTCCCTGGACATTACCGACCGCAAGGAGGCGGAAGACAGACTGAAGGAATTGTTGGAGACCTTCTCGAACATCGTAAAGAATATTCCCTCGGGCCTGCTCATCTACCAGTACCAAGTACCCAGCGAGTTGTTTCTCGTGAATGTCAATCGCGAGGCCACCCGACTCACGGGCATCACAGTCGAAAAGTGGCGCGGTCAGGAATTCGATGAGATGTGGCCCAATGCCCGGATCCAGGGTCTGACTCAAGCCCTCTTGAACACCATGGCTGGCGGCGAGACCTTTGCCATGGAGTGCGCGGTGTTCAAGACCGATGACATCGAAAGGTTTTTCAGGCTCAGAGCCTTCTCCATGCCGGGTGAGCTCTTAGGCGTATCGTTTGAGGACATCACCGAGTTGAAACACATGGAGCGCGGGATACAAAAAACCATTGTCGATGGTTGGCCGCCGGAGGCCCCTGCCGGTAGGGAACAGGTTTCGGACCATACGCTGCCGCAATTTCGGGAGCATGGTCTGCATCTCCTTCTCATCGCGGACGTTCCGGTGGTAGCCGGGATACTGCAAAAGGGACTGACCAGGCTCGGCCAAAGCGCCGCCGTCGTCCCAACGGGCCATAAGGCCGTGGAGGCACTTGTAGCCAAAGAATTTTCCGCTATTGTCTGCGATCTGACCGATTCCAAGATCAACGGGCTACAAGCCGCCGAGCTGATCGAAGATTTCTGCCGGGAAACCGGGATCTCAAAGCCCCTGTTCGTACTGATGTCCGAGGCGGTCAAAGGAAAGGAACTCTCAGCGCCCGGCGTGGATTTGATCGTTGAAAAGCCGATTGATGTGGGGCGATTGCTTCAGATACTGCGCGATCTTGTGCAACGATCCCAGACGGATAGTGAATAAGCAGCAAATATCCTGCCGTTTAGATCAAGGCGTATCCCCCCCCTTCGATCCATGGAGCGCAAGATGTCACATTCTCAACCCGTGCGAATTCTCTATATGGAGGACATGGAAGCATTGGCGCGACTGTTTCAGAAGAATTTGAGTCGCGAAGGGTACGTAGTTGATCTCGCAGCCGATGGAAATCGGGGCCTTGCCATGTACGAGGCGGGCTCATACGACATAGTGATTCTGGACCATCAGATGCCGGGCAAAAACGGCCTTGAGGTGCTGGATACCCTACTGTCCAAGGGAGAATTGCCTCCCACCATAATGCTCACCGGTGCCGGAAACGAAAACATCGCAGTGGAAGCGATGAAGCTGGGGGTAAGCGACTATATTGTCAAAGACACGCAGAACGGGTATCTGGAACTGATGCCCGCAGTGATAGAGCGGGCTCTCGAAAACCACCTCATTCGCATGGAGAAGCGCCGTGCGGAGGAGGAATTGCGAAGAGCCAACGATGAACTTGAACTGAGGGTCAATCGGCGTACCAAAGACCTTGCTGCGGCCATGGAGAATCTGCGGCGTGAAATAGTGGTACGAACCGAAGCGGAGGCTCGAATCAGCCGGCAGCATGAGTTTCTCGACACCGTTCTGGAGTCCTTGACCCACCCCTTCTATGTCATTGATCCCAACGATTTTACGGTGGTGATTGCCAATTCGGCCTCCGGACTGGAAGATTCCGTGCAAGAATCGACCTGCTACGCCCTCACCCACCGAAGGGACAAACCGTGCGGTTCCGCCGACCACCCCTGTCCGGTCATGGACGTCAAGAACGGCAAAATGCCGGTAACAGTGGAACATATTCACCATGACGAAAAGGGCAATCGCAGAGTAGTCGAAATCCACGCGTACCCGATCTTCGACCGGGCCGGAAACGTAACGCGGATCATCGAGTATGCCCTCGATGTCACCGACCGCAAGGACGCGGAACAGGCACTGAAGACAAGCGAAGAGCGCTTTAGGACCATTTTTGAGTCGGCAAGCGACTGCATTTTCATCAAGGACCTCGACGGAAGATTCACGCTGGTGAACCCTGCAATGAGAACTCTCCTGGATTTGCCTGCAGCGAGCATTCTCGGCAAGACGGAAGACGATTTGTTCGGAAAAGAGGCGGGCGATCACATGCGGGACGTCGAGTCAAGGGTGCTGAAGGGTGAACTGGTGGAAGAGGAGATTACTCGGTCGATCCGAGGCTTCTCCACGACGTTTCTGCGAACCATGTTTCCCCTGTACGATTCGCGTGGGGACATCTCGGCGGTCTGCGGCATTGCCCGGAACATTACCGACCGCAAAGAGAGTCCTGCATCGGCTCAGGTTGAGGAAAGCGAATATACCTCAAAGGCAATGCGCGCTGCCTTGGCATCAGCTCACAAAGCGGCTCGCAGTGACAGCGTGGTTCTGATCACCGGTGAGAGTGGGAGCGGCAAAGACTATCTGGCAGAGATAATCCATGATGACTCCAAGCGTTCGGGAGGACCCTTTTTCTCGATAAATTGCGCAGCCCTGCCTCCGGAACTGGCTGAATCGGAGCTTTTCGGGCATGAGGCCGGCGCCTTTACCGGCGCGGCGCGGCGCAAGAGAGGATTACTCGAATTGGCTGAGGGAGGCACTCTCCTATTGAATGAGATCGGAGAGCTTCTCATGCCCTTGCAGGCTAAGTTGTTGACTTTCCTTGACACCCGAAATTTCACCCGCGTCGGCGGTGAAAGAAACATCACCGTCAACGCCCGGTTGATTGCAGCCACCAACAGAGATCTGCAAAAGGATGTTTCTCAGGGGCGGTTTCGGCGTGACCTCTTCTATCGCCTAAACGTCTTTTCCATAAAAGTTCCCCCGCTGAGGGAACGCATTGAGGACCTCCCCCTCCTCGTTGAGCAGATTATCTCCCAGCTTGCAGGGGAAATGCAGCTTGAGAAAATCCCCTCCATAGACCTTGCTGCGGCAAATGCTCTTGCAGGCTATGACTGGCCGGGAAACGTGAGGGAATTGCGGAATGTGCTGGAACGGGCTCTCATATTGTCCGACGGTAAGAGCCTTGACGTCAGCGCCCTCGGTCTGCTCTCAAGCACCCGGGAGTGGTCTTATACCGTCTCGTTCCCGGAAGGCCAAACACTCCGTGACATCACCGGCGACCTCAAGCGGTCTCTCGTTGTCGAGGCATTGCGCCGATCGAGCGGTCACAAGAGACAGGCGGCACGTCTTCTGGGAATATCCCATGACTCAATTTACCGTCTTATCAAGAGTGACGGACCCGTTGTCAGATAATCCGACGCCTTACGGTCTCTTGTCGCGCTTTTCTGACAGGAAGACATGGCCATAACTGCCTACTATCGTTGACCTAATCAGAAACAGTCTGAGACTGTTAAGAAATTCACTCCGACATCGACCCGCCTTCGCCCCACCGAGAGTTCTTAGCTGAACCGATAACCTCTCGTAATTCCAACTGCATTTCTCATCAGGCCAATAATGGCACGCCAATTGCTGTTAGGTTGGCAAGTTATCGTATTCGACTCCGCCGCATCTCAATTGCGGAGAAACGGAACAATGGAGCGGCACAATGGGTACTGAAGAGACGACCATACTCATATTGGACGAAGACAACCCTCACCGACATTCCTTATCGGAAAGTTTCAGGAAGGTGGGCTTCTCAGTGGTGACGTGTAGTGATGCAGAGCGGGCCTTGTCGATACTGAGATTGGGTGAGGTAAACATGTTGATCACGGATCTCATGCGCTCCCGCACGAATCGGATGGACCTCATTCCCCAGGCAAGAAGTCTGCTTCCGGGTTTAAGAATAGTAGTTACGAGCGATTCACCGTCATCTTTCCTAAGAAGTCAAAGCCTCCGCAAAGGGGCGAACCTCTTTCTCGAAAAGCCCGTGGACATTGGAAACATCGTTGAATTCTTTTCATCATCTCAGAACGCGGATTCGTTTTCCGGCTGCATTGATGGGATTGATATCATCGATTATCTCCAATTCATCATGTTGACGGGCAAGCAGGTGATTCTCGAGGTGACCTCGGAAGGGAGCGAGAGGGGCGTGGTATTCCTGAATGGGGGCCGGGTGCTGCACGCGATCTGCGGAGATGTGGAAGGAGAAGAGGCGCTGTATCGTTGCCTCGCCTATAAGGGCGGTAATTTTGCTCATCTGCCTTGGCATGATCCGGCAAATGTCACCATTGACAAGCCGGGGGAATTCCTCCTCATGGAAGCATCGCGCAGGAGGGACGAGCAGATGACCGGAGACCCGTCGGATCTTGATCAGCAGGTAGGCTCTCCCGGCGGCGGATGACGAATGAACCTCGACGGCGTGTGCAGTCGCGTCTCGAATGCTTGACCTTTTCTACACGGAGTATCCAAACAGGATCCAATGAGAAGAAAACTCCCCAATAAGAACCTTCACCTGGACGATCTGAGTTACTCCGCGCTCGCCAGAAGTGTCGCAACCCAGATCATCAGGCGCATGGGGGCCGACTCCGACGCTATTTCCGCGGTTCTGGAAGTTGTTCACCGGTCCACCTGCAGAGCCCAGGGCTCAGCTCGCTGCCAGGACATGTACGGGAAGGCCTTTGTGGACGAACTACTTGAGAATGCAGGGATATCTCCTCGCTCCGGTCTTCCGGCGCTTCGGGCCCCTTCGACCCTCCAGCCCCATGTTCACACCATACGGAGGCTCGCGCTGGCTGCCGAATTGAGGGACGACTCCACAGGATCTCATATCGTCCGCGTGGGCGGATACAGCGCGTTGCTTGCGGAAAGGCTCGGCTTGTCGGATGCAGAGGTTCGGACCATATACTACGCGGCTCTTCTTCACGACGTTGGGAAGATAGGAATTCCCGACCGTATCCTGAAGAAACGCGGCAAGCTGTCTCAAGAAGAATTCGAGATCATGAAGACCCACACCATCATTGGAGCGAAAATCCTGGCGGACGCCGAAGTGGAAGTGCTCCAGATAGCTCGGCACATAGCCGGATGCCATCACGAACGATGGGACGGACAGGGCTATCCCAGGGGGATTTCCGCTCATGGCATACCTCTGGCCGCCAGAATTGTCGCACTGGCGGACACTTTCGACGCCATCACTTCATCGCGCCCCTACCGACGGACGCGCTCGGTTGAAGATGCCCTCGGAATCATTGAAATGGAGAGCGGTAAGCAATTCGATCCCGCGATTGTGGCGGTATTTCTGGCGAACATCAACTCGGTGGTGAAGATAAGGGAAAAGGTGAACCGGCCCTTAGATTCCACCCCATCGGATCATGCGGAGAGCGAAACAGGTTCGCCGGCATGGAAAACAGGTGACATTCAAGTCGATCTCGACCATGAATTCGGCAAGGAGTTCGAGAATGAATTTTGAAATAAAGGACCACAACGGGAGTGTTCAGCAAGTTCTTCAGAACCTGGTCAATGACTCCGGTGCGTTGACCGCCATGCTCGTTACCAAGGAAGGGGTTTCAATGACCCAAGCCGGCGATACCTCGTACCTCAATACTACGGCAATGGCGGCTTTGGTGGCGGGAATGTTTTCGGCAACCCGTGAAGTAGCTCGTCTCGTGGGTGAGGAACAATTCTCAATACTGCTTCAACAGGGGGAAAATCGTCACATCCACATCAGCTTGATACAAGAATCAAAGATGATGGTAATCATCTTTGAGGATTATCAGCGTATTGGCCTGGTGCGACACGAGGCACGCAAAGCGGCACAAGCCCTTGATGAAGTCCTACGCGAAAACGACGGCGAGGAGACCGGAGAGGACATAGCCACACCGCAATTCAAAGAGTATGCGTTGAACTTGATCGACCGAATATTTGAGGCCAAGTAGAGGATAAGAACATGCCGCACATCAATTATCAGGATAAGGAAATTGCGTTTAAGATCGTCTATTACGGGCCGGGATTAAGCGGCAAGACCACGAATCTCATGTATATCCACAGAGCCCTGGATAAGGACCGCAAAGGAGAGATGATCGTCCTCGACACGGAAGAGGAACGAACTCTTTTCTTTGATTTCTTTCCCCTGGAACTCGGTCGGATAGAAAGCTACTCAGTTCGTTTGAATATGTACACCGTGCCGGGACAGGTCTATTATGAGGCGAGCCGTCGTTTGATCCTTGAAGGGGCTGACGGTGTGGTCTTTGTGGCGGATTCCCAAGAAGACAAGCTTGACGAAAACCTCGAGAGTTTTGGCATGCTTCAATCAAGCTTGGAAAGTTTTGGCGTTAATTGGCGCACCTTCCCGCTTGTGCTCCAATACAACAAGCGCGATCTCCAAAACCCTCTACCATTGGGTACGATGGAAAAGCAACTGAACTTCAACGGTATCCCGATCTTTGAGGCGGTGGCCGTGGAAGGCCGCGGTGTGCTGGAGACGATCCGGATGGCAAGCCGACAAGTTATCGAAAAGTTTCAAGTCTGACAAACAAACTTCACGGAGATGGAATAGTGGCACTCAAAGGATCATTGGCGGACATGGCCATTATCGACCTTATCCAGTTTCCTCATGCCGGACGCAAGACCGGGCATCTCATCATCACCGGAACAAAAGGGGAGGCAAGGCTCGTCTATGAAACGGGCTCACTGGTTCACGCCACCCTGGGAGATGTATCCGGCATGGACGCGCTGGTCCGTGTCGTGGACTGGAGTGAGGGTACGTTCGAATTCCTTCCGGATATGGAACCGGAAGCCAGGAGTATCGATCTCGATCTTCACCGTGCGGTAATGCAGGCGTTGAAGATTCACGACGAACTTAAAGCGGAAGAAGAAAGAGAAGTAAGCACGGACGAGGGTCAAGGCGACACGGACGATGTTCTCACCGGAAAGCTGAAGGAGTTCCTCGATTCCAACGACTCCGCGTTGCATGCGTCGGTGCTCGACCCCGATGGAAGGGTCAGGGCCTCGGCCGACGGTGACGAAGAGCCTCCGGAAGGGATTGACGAGCTTCGTACCGCTCTGCATTCTCTTATGCACTTCTACCCCAGAGACGCTCTCAACCGCATCCTAATCGAGGATAATTTGGGCACGGTGGTACTGGTGAGGCTCCAGGACGGGGGAGGCCTCATCGTAATAGCGAAACAGGGCGCATCGTTGGGCGCGGTCTCCATGAGCGTGGGAAAACTCGCCGTCTCTCTCCGATAATCAGACACGCGCACTGACGACACACTCGGGACCGGGGATGCCCCATGCGGTCCTACAGGCAAGAGCAACAGACCGAGGCCGGTCTGTTAACAAACGTAAATGCAACAGAAGAAGGAGATCAAGCAATGGTAGACAAAATAGATACGAGAGCTGTTGAGGGGATTCTCTACGGTGTCTACAAAGCCCTTCACGGGCTGGTAGGGGATAATGCTGCGGCTGTCATGCGAAAAGCGGCGCCCGACATTCTCGACGAATTGGGGAAACTGGGAGTGGATTTCTCGTGCGTCGACGATGTGGACAAGCTTTCCCAAAAGCTTGGGGAAACAGCGGTGGAGGCGGGACTCTGCGAAAAGATGGAGTTCTCGCTCGACGGCAGCGAACTCACCGCGAACATCACCCAGTGCTCTCTTTACGGGTTGACCAGTAGGCTCAAGGAAGAAGGAGTGCCGCCTTTCGGGTGTCCATTTGCAGCGTTGACCATCGCTATAGCGGAGAAAAACCTGGGGAAAAGGGCTCGGCTAAAGAAATTGGAAGCGGGGAGTGCTCCAGGCGATACGGTGATGGTCGTGGAACTCATGGAGAAATGATCCAAAATCACGGATTGAATTGAAGTTCCTTTCGTTAAGAAACGGCAAATATAATAGGAGGACCAAGATGGCTAGTCTGAAAAGCCAACTCAACGATGTGTTAAAAGTGGAAGGCGTCTCGGCGGCAGTGATCGTCGGCCGTGACGGCTTCGTAATCGAGGGATTGTCTAACGATGGTAATCTGGATGTCGAGGCGGTGGGTGCCGTAATTTCCACCGGTCTCGGTTCCTCGGAGGTGATGGGCCGGGAACTCAATGTCGGGGCCCTCACGCAGTCACTGGTTGAATTCGACAAGGGCGTGCTCGTGATGGGCACTCTCGGGAAGGACGCCTTGCTTTGTCTGGTATGCCAACTGGGGGCCAATCTGGGCAACGTACGTCTGCAGATGAAGAAGCGGACCCCCGACATGGCGGCCGAACTCTAAAAGGAAACCGAATGTAGGCCCCGTACCAGCCGAGAAAGCAAGGCGAGAGACCGCACCGGGAAGAATTGGAGTTATCCCGGTCCGGTTTCCCGCCTCAATTGTTGTGGAATCAATGACTTGGCCGGCGTCTGCCGACGGACTTGATCGGTTCATGAAATGGGGAAGTTATGGTCGACACGGTTGCCGGGAGAGGCGAATGGTAAGCCCAAATCAGTTGATGGATGACTATCTGGTGAATGTGGCCGAATCGGGAGATGTTGATCCGGCCAAACAGGCTCTAGAAGCCGGGGTTAATCCCGACACCCCCGATCGTTTCAGAAGAACCGCTCTTATGGTCGCATCGGGCGCCGGTCACACGCCGCTTGTAATGCTGTTTCTTGAAGCGGGGGCCAACGTAAATGCCCGTGACGAGGATGGAGATACGGCCCTGAGTCTGGCTTGCCTGCGAGGGCTCTACGACGTAGCGAAGGTGCTCGTTGCCAATGGAGCGGAGATTGAGACAAGGGACAGACATGGTTTTACCCCGCTCATCCGCGCTTCAATGTCGGGTCGATGCGACCTGGTTAACCTGTTGCTGAACGCGGGTGCGGATTCCGACGCTTCCGACCAAAACGGCAGAACCGCTCTGATCTGGGCCGCCTTAAGGAATCACACGGAAGTCCTGACGGCTCTCCTGGAGAAGGGCGCGGACATTGATCGCTGCGGCCTGAGGAACTGTACGGCCCTTATGGAAGCTGCATTCAGAGGTCTCATGGATACCGCAAAGATACTGCTGTCTGTAGGGGCGAAATCGGAAGTGAGAGACATTGATGGTCTAACCGCTCTTTCGTTGGCAATTCGCAAGCGCAATCAGTCCGTAGCCGCTCTCCTCGTCGGACACGGTGTCGACGTAAACGCAATGGATTTTTTCGGGAGAACTCCTCTGATATGGGCTTCGGCCCACGGGATGATCGAGCTCGTTGCATTGCTCCTCGACCGCGGTGCGAAAACGGAGTTGACAAAGACCAAGGATGGCTGCACGGCTCTTATGGAGGCCGTTCGAAAAGGTCGCACGGCGACGGCAAGGCTGCTCTTGGAAAGAGGGGCTGAGGTGAATCGCGGTAACAGGAACGGGTTCACCGCGCTGTTTTTCGCATGCTTCTCCGGACCGACGATCTTGGCAATGGCTCGCGGCGGCACCAACCTTTCCATTCAGTCGTCGGAAGGACAGACGGAGATGGTCCGACTTCTGATCGATGCAGGCGCCGACCCCAATGCCGCTACAAAGGACGGCTTCACTCCTTTGATGGCTGCATGCGGAGAGGGGTACGTGCGTATCGTGGAACTACTGTTGGAAGCCGGTGCGGACACGAACGCAGAACACAAACGGGGATCGACGGCGGCCTCTTTCGCCGGCGAGGAAGACCACTATGAAGTCATTGATATCCTGGATCGCTACGCATCACACACCATGTAATTTCGGGTAGGTTTCGTACGTCGAGAAACCGTTCATGCCAAGCCGACCGAATTCTCCCTCGCACTTCCGTTTCCCGGCAACGGCACTATCCTGAAAATGCACTATTATTCCTATTGAAGTCCTTTGAAGGAAGCGGAGTTGCTTCGTGCCACGTATGGGGGGGTATCCCCCCCCCCAATGATTCTCCGCGTCCGGCGGTATCCTCTTACCTTCTCTCCGAGGCGAGGCCCCGAGGGCCTAACAACGGGCAAGGACTTTCCTGTTTCGTTGTACCTTGGCAGGCATGACAATTGGAATATTCAA
This sequence comes from Desulfomonilaceae bacterium, assembly GCA_963675835.2. GTDB lineage: Bacteria > Desulfobacterota > Desulfomonilia > Desulfomonilales > Desulfomonilaceae > JAVHLK01. Next base: position 164,607 of record CAXXIU010000021.1, on the reverse strand, counting down.
CGCAACTTGATATGTCGGAATCTAGGTCTTCTTTGCACGCCTACGGCCATAGGGCTATGCAGAGAAAGGCAGTGACTAAGGGACTGATCACGTGTTATTCTGTTACTGTTTATGATTGATTTGCGGTATATGAGTACAACTGTGTGACAAACCGGTCACGGGACAGGATGAGCGGTGCCTTATGACGGATTACTCTCCCTATGTCAATTGGCTCGACTCCCAGTACGACCGAATGTGCGAGCTTCTGTTGGAGTGGTCCGACGTCAATTCGGGGACCCGCAACACGGGCGGCCTGGAGGTAATGCTCGGCGCATTGAAGAAGGAGTTTCAGGAACTCGGCGGAAAAGCGGAAGAGATCGATCTCCCGGACCACAAGGCTTTTGCATTGCTCGACAACGATTCGTCGCTTCAATTGGGCTCGGCCCTTCGCATACGAAAGCGTCCGGCCGCACCGTTGCGAGTACTTCTGTGCTGTCACATGGACACTGTCTATCCACAGGATCATCCTTTTCAGCAATCGAAAAGGATTGATGACAACACAATGAGGGGTCCGGGCGTCACCGATGCCAAAGGCGGCATAGTGGTGATGCTTATGGCGCTGCAGGCTTTTGAGAAAAGTCCTTGGAATACGAATCTGGGATGGGAAGTCTTGATCAACCCGGATGAAGAGATCGGCTCACCGGGTTCAGCAAGTCTTCTGGCCAAGTCTGCCCAAGTCAATCATCTGGGTCTCGTTTTCGAGCCCTGCTTCCCTAACGGGCATCTCGTGGGAAATCGCAAGGGATCGGGCAATTTTAAGCTCGTAGTCAGGGGGAAAGCCGCACATGCCGGGAAGGATTCACACCTTGGTCGAAACGCAATCTCAGCTTTGGCATGGTTTATTGTGGTGTTGAACGCGTTCGCGTCAACAGAAGCCGGTTTGACGGTGAACGTCGGGTACCTGGAAGGCGGCGGTCCGGTAAACGTGGTTCCCGACCGTGCAGAGTGCCGCTTCAATGTTCGCGTGGTATCACGAAGAGATCAACGGATCATGGAAGAGTTCCTCGAACGCGTTACCAAAGGTATTAAACTGATCGACGGCCTCTCCATGGAACTCCATGGAGGATTCGCGAGGCCCCCCAAGATGCTGGACTCGATCTCTCGCGAAGTCTTGGAAAACGTAATTGAGTGCGGCCGGCAGCTCGGTCTATCTCTCGAGGTGCATGCAAGCGGCGGAGCATGCGACGGAAACAATCTGGCCGCTACCGGGCTGCCGACAATAGACAGCCTCGGCGTCAGAGGTGCGGAGATCCACACCCGTAGAGAGCACGTCTTTCTGGACAGCCTGTTGGAGCGTTCAAAACTTACCGCGCTTCTCCTTATGAAGCTGGGAAGCGGCGAGATTACGTTGCCGGTCCGTTCGTAAGCATGTGATTGGGAGGGGGGGTAGACCATTTCAATCTCGTCGGACTGTGCGGTCTGTTATGTCCGTGCCGTCTTCCCGGCTTAGGCCGGGAACCAGTCTTTCCCGCCGGCCTCCGTGCCCGGAGATTTCTTGTTTCAGGCGGCCGTAATTGGGAACGAGGGGACAATACGTCTCCGAGCTTATGAATCAGAGTACTAATTGCTCTGGCACAACTACGCGGTCCCGAATTCCGAACCGAGTGGACGATAGCCGGCTTCAACGTTTCATATCCGTCGCACACGGAAGCCGCCCTCTGATCCCCCCGTCAACGGGGGGAAGTTCTCCCTCCCTGTTGACGGCTTACTCTTACCCATACGTGACACCGTGGCATGAATCATTCCAGCACGTTACATGGATATTCACAGGCTTTTCGGCGCAGCTGCCTCAACTGCATATCGTCTCCTAATGCGCCCTTCCAAGCACCCGCAATGTCAAGTGTGTCCGAGTGTAAGCTGTTGACGGGGAGGGGTCTGTGAATCCGTCACCGTATTTACGCCAAAGAGAACTAAGTGCTCAGTGGCGTAAATACGGTCGCACCACCTGAGGCGTCTTCCCGGCGTAGGCCGGGAACCAGTCTTCTTTTCCTGGACCCCGGCCTGCGCCGGAGAGACGGCGGGCACAGCCCGCCCCGGAAGATGACGGGGACGCCCGTCCCACGAAGACGGACGAGCCTTTCCGTAATCCTTCGTAGCCCGGGCCTCCGTGCCCGGATATTCTTCTTGCCGACACCCAACATGGCAGTGAGACGAAAATGTGTGACCGAACTTATGAAATACCGCACTAAGTCCGATACCCGGTCGTGTCGAAAGTCCCCAGGCCCCCCCACGCCCTTCGCATAGGGGGGAGGGAGATTTTTCCGTTCAAGGCCTGGGAACTAGAATCGAAGTATCGGTCATTTCTCCCGATAGTTGTTATGATCCTAACTCTTTTTCTCGGGCAAGATCTTCACAATTGCCGCATGATCGGGGTCAAGGTATTTTCGGGCCGCTTTCAACACTTGGTCGGGAGTAACCTGCGATATTCTCTTGACGAATTCCGGATCGTAATCATAGCCGAGCCCGTACAGATCGTTCAATGCGACATTATCGGCTCTTGCCCATGGGCTTTGGAGCGCTATCTTCCGTCGCCCGATCACATTGCTTATTGAGCGGTCGAGTTCTTCTTTGCCGACAGGCGTTTCCCTTAATCGTTCGATCTCCCGAAAAAGTCCCTTTGAGGCCTTGTCCGCCTTGGCGGGATCCGTAGCCATGTAAAAGGCGAACATTCCCGGATCCTTGCCCGGCCTTACAAATGACGTCACCGTGTACGCGAGCGATTCCTTGTCCCGCAGTTCCGTGAAGAGCCGGCCTCCCATGCCGGAAAGAATATTGCTGAGCACTTCCAGGGCATATCGATCATCATCCTGGAGAGAGGTGCCTCGGAATCCGATTGCAAGGTGCACTTTGGCCCTGGGAAGGCGGATAATCTTCTCCCGCACCTTAGAGAGAGCCTCCTCCTCGGGGATTTCAGGGGTGTCCAGGGGCTTCGCCGGGATCTGTCCGAAGAGCTTGGTGATCACATCCAGGGTCTTGTCTACATCCATGTCGCCCACACCGGTAATGACTGTGTTGGACGGCACGGCAAAACGCCGGTGGTTTTGTATCAGGTCGTCTCTGGTGAATCGTTCAACGGTATCCAAAGTTCCTTGTTTGTTAAACCCGTACGGATGGCTCCTAAACATCGTCTCATTCAGGTTTCTGATCGCGAACTGAATGGGGCGGTCCGGTTCGGTCTTTATGCTGTTGACGATCAGTTTCCTCTCCCTCTCCATCTTGTTCAACGGAAACGAAGGCGTGGAGTAAAGTTCGAACAGGAGTTTCAGACCATCCTCAAAATTCCGGCTGAAAAAAGTCGCATCCAAACCAAAGGAGTCATAACCCGAAAACGTGTCGAGCCGACCGCCCATGTCTTCGACCTTGCGCGCTATCACTTCCTCGGTCATGGTGTCCGTGCCCTTGTCGAGCATGAGCGCCGTGAAATTCATGACCCCCTGGGTCTGCTCCGTTTCGAAGCGTTTCCCTCCCAAGCTCGCAATCCTGAAGGAAACGACCGGATTGGAATGGTCGGGGATCAGCACGACCCGCATTCCATTGGGAAACGTCCGGGTGACCTCCTCCGGGTTGGAGATCTGACGCGCCGTCTTGGTCTGAGACGGTGAATATGATTGTATGATTTCGGCGAGTTGATCGATGCGAAGATTTGGGGCGTGCTTCTCCGGCAGCAACGCGGTAACCGTAGCGTTGTCGGCCGTGAGATATTTCTTCACTGCTTGGGACACTTCAGCGTCGGTCACTGCCGAGTTGAGCTTGAGGTATTGCCCCTCCAGTTCCGCTGCGCCCATATCGGCCTCGAAGCTGCCGATGTTTCGAGCAATTCCTCCTACCGTCTGCCTGTCATAGAGATACGACGATTCAATATTGATCTTGGCCCTTTCGAGTTCCCTTGATGTGGGAGGGTGGTCGGCGAGCTTCCGGAGTTCCTCCATTGTCGCCTTGACGGCCGGTTCCAGGTTCTTCGCATCAAGAGTTGCGGAAATCACGAACAGCCCGGGATCACGCGGTGTTATGGCATAGGCTTGAATCGAGTTGACCAGTTGCTTCTCCTTCTTCAAGACTTCGATCAATCTGGAGCTTTCACGCGATCCCAGAATGTCCGCAGCCAGATCAAGTGCATTGACGTCGGTTCCCCGTGCCGAGGGCCCATGGAAGGCTATAATGAGTCGTGTCTCGCGCGCATTTGCATCTCTGACCAGCGCACTGCGCGTTTCTTTCTGCACAGGCTCGACCGCTCTCGTTGCAGTTACGAACCGGGTGGCTTCAGAACCTGCCGTCATCCGCTCAATCTCCGGACGAAGCTTATCCGGGTCCACATCCCCGACGATAACCATGAACATGTTCTGTGGAGCGTACCACCTCTTTCGAAACGCCATGATATCGTCGCGGGAGAATTTCTCAACGATCTCTTTGTAGCCAATAACCGGGTACTTGTAAGGATGACTCGTGTATGCCGTATTGAAAATCAGCTTGCTCACCTTCCTGGCCGGGCGTTCTTCGCCTTCAAGTATCTCTTCGAGTACGACTTTCTTCTCTTTCTCCAATTCAACCGGATCAATAACGGGATTGAGAACCGCATCAGTTATAATATCAATACCTTGCAAGACCTTGTCCGATGGGACCGTTACATAAAAGACCGTCCGATCCCAACTGGTGTATGCGTTGGTATTGCCTCCGAGGCCTTCAACCTCTGAGGCTATTTGGCCTACTCCTCTCCTCTCGGTTCCCTTGAAGGCCATGTGTTCGATCAGGTGACTGATACCGAGCTGTTTTTCGTTTTCGTCCGCGCTCCCTACAAGGACCCACATCTGAATGGTGGCCACCTTTCGGGACGGGTCTTGTTTGATAAGTACATCGAGTCCGTTGGGTAGAGTGAATCGAGTCAACGTATTGTCGTTTGCCTCCAAGTGTAATGGTATCATGCATTGCAGAGCGAGTAAGATAACCAGTGCATGGATAGAGTTTCTCCGAAAAACTGCTCTCATAGAAGCCTCCACTAAGTAGTACCCGCCACCGACGAGTGTTCTGTCCGAGTGTCGGGTCGTATTCCTCCGAGAATCGGCGTTTCTCGTTCACTTACGCCCGGCCGTCCGGTCAGTATCGAATCCGGACTTATACGTCAAGCTTTGGTCTACGACCGGAGCTAATATGTGCAACCGGACTTACGCATATGGGACAATGATTGATTGATTCGGTTCCTTCACCTCGGGAACACGGCCGGCGACGGTCGCGGGCAAACCCCATAGGCGCTGAATTAGGGCAAGCCTCCCCGCGCAGGAATAAAGGCAGTACGGATCACCCGGCACCTTCACAATTGCGCCGGTCCTCCGCCATGATTCCAATAGGTTACACCTGTCCCGGTGAACCGTCACTCATAATTCGTTCATGTGAGGACCGGATTCTTAAGTTTTTCGAGATGCCGCAATGACGTCACGCCCCGGTCAACCGCAGTTGGAAAGTCCCTGTGCTCGTGACAACAACTTCGCCGGCACTGTCCTTGACGTCTCCAAAAAGGACAAATTCCGCCTTTCCGTTGGCATCCGCTTCCGCCTGAATTCGTTGGACCTCCTCCTCCGATATGACCACTTCGATGGTCGCATCGGTCTTCGCCGGACGCACGAACTGAATCGTCATCTCCTTGATCTCGGGGTAGTACTTGGATACGTCGAATGTGGTTAAGTAGAGTGCGCCAACCGGTATTTCGGCCAGGGTGAACAAGGCACCGGTGTACATGGTTCCAATATGATTTTCATTTCCCCGCAGCGGCGCCATGAGCTTAACGCGACGCGGTTCCAGTTCCAATGCCTTAACTCCCGTCCTCCCAACGAACGCGACGGTTGTCTCTAATAGACGTTTCATGTTCTCCAGCGGCATGTCCATCAGGGGATCTCCTTGACCTATGCGTCTTCGCGCTTCTCCCGGAGCTTTTTATCCACCATGCAGTACACCCCGTTCCCTTCGGCCGCCGCTTCAAAGCACCCGTTGCACGAAATGCACGCGGCCTTGGAAATGTCTCCGGACTTCCAGCGATTAACGAGATGCGGCTCGCGAATGAGCGGACGACACATGGCTACGTAATCAGCCTTTCCAGCGGAAAGAATTCTTGAAATCACGCTCGGCGATCGGATTCCTCCAACAGTTATGACCGGGACACGCAAAGCTTGTTTGAACATCGCCGCCAGGTCCAGCAGATACGCTTCATCTTCTTCCTTGCGAATCTTCTTGCGAGAGGGTGTGAAGTCCTCACCGGCCGCCCGGCTCCCTCCACTTACCTCAATGGCGTCAATTCCATCGTCCGCCAGGCGCTTGGCCACGTACAGCGACTCATCGGGCACCAGCCCGCCCTCGAAAAAATCGTGGCCGCTCAGCTTGATCATGACGGGAAAATCATTCCCCACTTGGCCGCGAACGGCTTCCATGACCTCCCCCAAGAATCTATAGCGACTCTTTATCTCGCCTCCGTAACTATCCCCCCGTCGATTGAAAAATCCGGAGAGGAATTGATTGATCCCATAACCGTGGGCGCCGTGAAGCTGGATTGCGTCAAAGCCGGCGGTCTTCGCGCGGGATGCGGCGGCGGCATATGCCTCAATGAGTTCGGTAATCTCCGCGCCGGTCATTTCCTCGGCGGGGTTTTCCGTCAACGGGTCGGTCACCGCGGAAGGTCCCCAGGTTCGCCCCGGCTCAGGAAACAGTTTCGGATCGGCCTTCGTACCCGTGTGCACGATCTGAGCTGCTACTTTGCCATTCTCCGCGTGGATCGCGGATGCCATTCGACTCAGCCCCTCGATCTGGGAATCGTGGTAGTTCCCCACCTGGTACTGTATTCCAATACCGTTGGGCAGTACATACTGAAATCCGGTTACGATGAGCCCGACACCTCCTCGGGCCAAATCTCCGTACAGCGTGAAAGCCTTCTCGGTAACATAACCTTTCGCATCCCCCACGCCCGACCACGTGGCACTCCGAACGGATCGATTGTCAAGATCGAGTGACTTGACGGCTGTCTTCTCGAATAACTCAGGCATGAAAATTCCCTCCTCGCAGTGGTATCTTCCCCGTGGCGGCCTGTTGCAATGGGCAATGGTACATCCGGATCGTCGGTGCGCGTCGAAACGGTGGCGGAGGTGCATGGGAATCGAACCCACCCAGAACGGTACTAGCGCCCTGCTGACGGTTTTGAAGACCGCGGAGCCCACCAGGACTCTTCCACCTCCACGAGTCAACATCCGAACGGTACATTTTACATCTATAACGCTGAATTTGGAAGCTTCTTCTCTCGGAAAGTTCTTCGCGGAGAATCGCCGCCCCGTCCCTACGCGGGAGGGGCTTAGACGGTTTCACAAATGCGATTAACCATTTCGGCCATGTAGCGGATGCATGGATTCCGCGTTCCGGATTCGTCATCCCCGAAAGCCCCCCTCCGGTCGCCCCCGTGAAAGGGAGGAAGTTCTCTCTCCGCCAATGGGACGGGCATCTTTCCCGTCACGACGGGCGAGCCGCCCGTCCGCACCAGGACGGGGTGGGGGCTCTTGATTCTTTACCGTACTTGCGCGACCGAATACTTACTCCTTGGCGCTAATGCGGGGACGTGTTCTTGGGGACACTTCGCGGTCAATCTCGGTATGTAGGCCCGGCATCGCTGTCCGGCCTCCGCCGGTAAGACGGAACAGTACCCGACCGTATCTGCGCTTCCGTATACTCCGTTAAGAAGGCCGCTCGATATTCCGCCACGTTTGGTTGCCCTGCCGGAGGAACGTTCAGCCCCCCTTGGGGGCCGTTCAAGACGGTTCGCATGTCTTGTCGAAGCATCTCATAGTTCTTTGACATCTCAGTCTTCGCTTCTTATTTTAATGAGTTATGTCATCTGCAGAGACTTTATGTGCAAAAAAAGATCATATTTTTATTTAAAAAAACTTGACAACTTCTTTATAACATGATTGTTTTGTTTTCAGCGACAAACCAAACCTAATCCTTCCTTTGGCCCGTTTTCGAACGGGCTTTTTTTTCCCCATATCGGGTATTATGTTCCAATGCTTTGCGAATCATGACGTCTCCCGGCTTCAAGGCACGAGTCCCTCGTCGTGATTCCGGGTGGTTGCGCCCGTCAGGGCAAACGCTGATTGAAAGAGGAGAAGGAGAATGGCTCATCAGGCTGTTTCAATGGACGAACTTATCGCAAGAGTGAAGAAATCCTCCAAAATCCATGAGGCCGGCATGATTCTGTGCCACAACGGTGTCGTGAGGAAATCAGACCGATCCGGCGCGAATCTCGTTGAATCCCTTCGTGTACGCGTCAACCGGGAGAGGATCGAAGAGATCCGCTTGTGGGGTGAATCACGGCCGGGCATAGTCGCGGTGGCTATCGAGGCATTGGAGGGGGACTTCCAGGTGGGAGAAGATCTGCTATATGTGGTGGTTGCAGGAGACATCAGGGAGAACGTCTTTCAGGCAACCAGGGAGGTCATTGAGAGGATAAAGGCCGAAGGGGTCGACAAGACCGAGATCTACACCACCGCGTGACGGGGAGACGGCGGGCACGGCCCGCCCTACGGGATTGTCGCCTCGTGCCACAACATGTTTATCCGGTCAATCCACTTTTGGGATTCCGCTATGGCCCCGGCCGCAACCACTTCCTTCTTGCGCTTCTTGCCCGTTCCCGGGGGTGGGGGATCCATGAGGCCGAAGTTCACGTTCATTGGTTCGTATTTCTTGGAAGGGGTGTCTCTCGTATGCTTGAGAAGTCCCCCCATGGCGGTGGATGAAGGCGGCGGGTCAGGGGTAACGCCGCGGGCCGACAGCCCGGCCATGATCCCGACAATCTGACCTGAGGCCGCCGACTCGATGTACCCTTCCACGCCCGTAATTTGGCCGGCGAAGAAGACATGCGGCAATGCCTTGGATCTGGAAAGTCTGTCGAGCAGCATGGGTGCGTCGAGATAGGTGTTGCGATGAATCGATCCCAGGCGGGCAAACGTGGCCGATTCCAGGCCGGGTATGGTACGAAACACCCTCTCCTGATCCGGATGAGTCATCTTGGTCTGGAACCCCACAAGATTGTATAGGGTCTTCCCACGGTTCTCGGCACGAAGCTGGACCACCGCGTAGGGGCGTCTCCCCGTTGCCGGATCTATGAGCCCGACGGGCTTCATCGGACCAAATGCCAGGGTTTCCGGTCCCCGTCGAGCGATTTCTTCGATAGGCAGGCATCCCTCGAAATGGGGTATCTTCTCGAAGGGATGCGGGTCGACCTTCTCGGCGGTGAGGATTGCATCGACAAAGTTTCTGTACGTCTCTTGGTCCATCGGTGCGTTCAGGTAATCTCCCTCACCTTCTTCATAACGAGAGGCCGTGAAGAGCCTGCTCATGTCCAGAGAGTCGGCATCTACAATCGGCGCGATGGCGTCGTAGAACGAGAGCCCTTGGGAGCCCAGGGCACGGCTTATGTCATCAGCCAGGGAGTCGGAAGTCAGCGGTCCGGTGGCCACGATCACTATGCCTTCTTCCGGACCTGGAATCCTCGTGACCTCCTTGCGTTCCAAAGTCACCAGCGGATTGCGGGACATTCGCTCGGTGATGAAATAAGAAAAGCGCTCCCTGTCCACGGCCAAGGCTTTTCCCGCCGGCACCATGGCGGCATCGGCCGCAGACATGATGAGCGAATCCATCAGGCGCATTTCCTCTTTGAGTAGTCCGGCCGCGGAATTCAAGGACGCCGACCTGAACGAATTTGAGCATACCAACTCAGCAAGGTTTTCCGACTCATGCGCGGGTGAGAAGCGCTCGGGCTTCATCTCCAGCAGCAGAACCGGTATTCCCCGTTTCACAAGTTGCCAGGTCGCCTCGCAACCTGCCAGCCCGCCTCCCAACACCGTAATTCTCATGCGCACCCCTCAGGTTATTCAATTCGTGCCGATCCTCTGTTGCTCGCGCGAAAACGCATTGCCATTGTAGCAGAATCCCGGGAGACCGGTCATTCCGCCGAGTGGGACAACCGGGATGAAATGGCGGCGGCCGATGCAGGCTCTAATTTATGAGTCTCGCAAACAAGCCGCTCAACTTTCCGGGGTAAAACGGGTTGGGAGCCGACGCAGCCATCTTCTTGGCATGGCCGGCAGAGGTTATCAAAGTCAGTTTCGAGTTTGCAGGCCTGTTGGAGTGTCCGGCCGGGGGCACGCGGGCCGTCGACGCGAGCTTGGAGTTCGCAGGCCCGATCACGGTAAAACGGATCGGAGCGGTTCCGGGTTTTACCATGTCGAGTTTCTTCGCGGCGCAGAACGAAAGATCAATCACCCGCTCACCCACGAACGGACCGCGATCGTTGACCCGAACAAACACACTTTTCCGGTTCGTCAGATTCGTAACATGGACAAGAGTATTCAGCGGGAGCGTGCTGTGAGCCGCGGTCAGTGCATGCATGTCGTATACTTCCCCCGACGCGGTTTTCTTACCGTGGAATCCGGGACCGTACCACGAAGCTATGCCGCTCTGAGAATACCCGGGCCGGATCTTCTTCATGGTGTGGTAGGTTTTTCCGTTGATGGTGTAGGAACCGGGAACCCGTTTCTTCACAACTGCCGACTTGCCGGCACAACCAATTAGTAGCATTGATATCAACAAGAGTATCAGTGGTTGTGTGGTTTGCTTCATCATAAATCTAGTTTGTTCTTTTAACTTTTCATTATATTTGCCTTTTATCACACAACCAGAGAAGGTGTCAAGCCCTTGCTTGGCAGTGATCGAATCTCCTCACTTATTCGAACAATTGCTGTTTATTTTCACCTCTTGAGATGATATTTAGTCCGAATCCCTGACCAAAACGATTGCCGGACGGACGTGACGTAATTGCAGGGGGAGATTATGAGTGCAACCGGAATCTCGACTGAGATTGTTTCGTGCGATCTGTGCGGGTCGACCGATCAGGACATTTTGTACACAAAATTCGACCCCATAACCGAGCAAGAGTTTCACCTTGTGGAGTGCCGTTGTGGTATGGCCTTTGTCAACCCCATGCCTACGGCACATTCGATCCCAATGCTCTACCCCGATGACTATCTCGAGGACAAACGGGACATGCAGTCCATGTACGACCGCATGATGAGTTTCTTGCCCGAACCGGACGACGGGGTGCTGCTGGACATCGGCTGCGGCCGCGGGGATTTCATCAACTATGCAACCGGGTTCGGCCGTCGAGTGGAGGGCGTTGATCTGTTGAACTGGGAAACGCCTCATACCGTTCCCATAAGAGTGGGCGATTTCTTGAGCATGGAATTGCCCGAGAGGTATTACAAGGTCATTACGGCCTGGGCCGTTTTGGAGCACGTACGCAATCCGTCGGTTTTTTTTCGCAAGATTTCTCGACTTCTCCGAGAAGACGGTCGCTTCGTATTCGTGGTGCCCAACTTCGATGCCCCGGGGATGAGGCATTCATGCACTGAGGACATACCAAGGCACCTGCACCTCTTCACGCAGAGAGCAGTAAAGGCCCATCTGAACAACCATGGGATGGAGGTGCGCAAAATCTACCACGATGACAGTCTCTACACCGCCTACCCGTTCGGGCTTCTCAGGTACGGACTTCTAAGCCTAAGGGGGAGGGAGACCCGATGCACGAGGTACCGGAACAGGTCGGTGGCTCTCCTCCGTAACAAGCAGATCAAGGCCAATCTCGGCGTATGGCTGTCCGAAGTGCTCAGGACGGTGGGGCCCGCCGACCTGATCCTTGACGCGATTGACTTGGCTCTAGGAGTAGCTTTGGCCAAGATTTCCAAGTTGATGGGCAACTATGGAGTCATCACGGTCGTGGCTTCCGTGAACAGGCAAAAAAAAAGCAATCCAAATGAGGAGGATTGCTAAGAGGGTATGGTTAGGAGTCGTTGTTCGTCTTATTATAGAGCAACTCGCGTGCCAACAGTGCTAACTAGAGAAAAGACCGGTCTTTTCTCGTTTCCGACCTGAGTGGTACCCGCGCATGGCCGGTAATTTTTTTCGCACTTTTTCATAGTCTGGAGGACATGTGGGAACTTTTTTCGCAGCAAGACCATGACAGCGGTTATTCGGCCCTTTCATTTTACTGCCATGACACATGGATCATTTTCCCGGTACGGCCCGAAGAACAGAGCTGATGGGAAAATGCAGTCCGAGATGGGGCTGCCGAATGAACGCGCCCGAGATGAAAGCACTGATTTTCGCGTCTGAAATCCGGCAACGGATCCACGAAGAAGTCGTCGGTCACTCCGGACTACTTGTGTTGTTTCAGGGGTTTATGACTTTTTCAAACGCGCTGCGAAAAAACCATCCAGCGGCAAATCCTCCGGTGGGGGAAAGGTGATCATGAAACCCGGCGAGCGGGCAACACCCGGCATCCGGACCTCCTCGGGACGGATGGGATCTATCGAAAATTGCGGACATTCTCTCAGGAAACGCTTCACTACTTCCGTGGTCTCTTCTTCCGTTGTCGTGCAGACCGAATAGACGATGGTTCCCTGTGCCCGGAGGGCCGAAGAAACCGCCTTGAGCATTCGGAGCTGTATTCCGGCCAGTTTCCCTAGATTTTGAGGGGTTGAGCGATACTTGACCTCCGGATTGTGCCTGAGTACCCCCAGATTGGAACACGGTGCGTCCAGCAATATCTTCTGGAACTTGCCCAGTTCGCGGATCGACGATGCGTCGGTCGCATCCGCGTGAACTAATCTCGCGCACGTAACTCCGAGCCGGTCGAGGTTCCGGCGGGTATCGTCAAGCCGTTGAACGCGCTCATCCACGGCAGTAATTTGGGCTCCGTTCATCGTCAATGCCGCAATATGAGCGGTTTTGCCTCCGGGAGCCGCGCACGCGTCGAGAATCTTCTCTCCCGGTTGAGGCTTCAATAGAGGCGCGACCATCTGTGAAGCCCTATCCTGAACAGCGAACAATCCGATATCGAATCCCGGTAGATCGGTCACTGCACGCCTCGTCGCTTTAACCCATAACGCGTCCGGCTTCGGTTCGGTAGGAACCACCGAGAAGCTTTCGGCAGACAGCAGGTCGAGAAGGCGGCTTGGTTCGGTCTTCAGAGAGTTGGTACGAACAATGAGTTCAGATCGGGAATTGCCGAACATCAAAATCCGGCGGGTGGTCTCCACACCGTATTTCTTCAACCATCTCTTCACCAACCAGGCGGGATATGAGTAGTAGGCGGCGAGTGAGGCGTATTCATCGGACGCATCATGATCCATTGTATCGAGGTTTCTCGAGGCCGTTCGCAATACCCCGTTCACAAAGCCCGCGGCGGCATCGTTGAGTCGGTTCCGTGCCTGAATCACCGCTTGATGCACAGCTGCACGGCGAGGAACTCGATCCAACATGATCAGCTGATACAACGCCATCCTGAGAATCTCTCTGATGGTCGGGTTAAGCCGCTTTTCCGGCCTGGTGAGGCATTGATCGATAATTTCGTCCAGCCGCGTGCGCCATCTCAGCACGCCGTACGTCAGTTCCGTGGCAAGGCCCCGGTCTTCCGGCGACAAGGCTCGAGCCTGCAAGCATGCAGAGAGTTCGGCTTCGGCAAACTTCCCCGGGCCGACCGATCCCAGCACGTCCAGTGCAGCGTCCCTCGACGGAGATGCGGGAATGGCGGATTTCTTGGTCTGTTTGTTGAATCGTTTTGCCGGCCGGCGGTTCATGGGGACCTATCGCTGAGTTGTTGCGGGGAGTTAAGGGACCTTAGGGGCCAATGATACGTCCCCGGGAGGCCTCAGGGAAGCGGCGGCCAAAGGGCCCGGGGACGACACAAATCTGCGTTTCGTTACAAACGCTCAGTAACCGGCCTTTGCCTGAAGTCGTGCAATTCGTTCTTCCGTCGGCGGATGAGTGGAGAAAAGGCTCGAAATCCCCCCACTGAGAAACGGGTTCACGATAAACATGTGCGCGGTTGCCTGGTCTCCATGCATTGGTACTGCTTCGGCACCGTGCTGCAACTTGTTGAGCGCGGACGCGAGCCACATGGGATGACCGCAAATGTCGGCTCCCGTGGAGTCTGCGAGGTACTCTCTGGACCTGGAGATGGCCATCTGAATGACGGCCGCGGCAAGTGGTGCAAGGATCATCATCATAATCATGCCTACTATGGACCCGCCTCCTTCCTCGTCATCCGAGCGCCCGCCGAAGAAGAAACCAAAATGAGCCAAATAGGTAATGGCCGCCCCTATGGTTGCGGCAACACTCTGAATGAGGATGTCTCTGTTCTTCACGTGCCCCAGTTCATGCCCGATTACCCCCGCGAGTTCTTCCCACGACAGGAGTCTCATGATTCCTTGCGTTACGGCCACAGCGGCATGCGAAGGGTTCCTGCCGGTAGCGAAGGCGTTGGGGGACTCATCGGGTATGATGTAGACCTTTGGCATGGGGAGCCCCGCGTGCTGGGCAAGATTGGCAATCAGGCGATAAAGATCCGGAGCCTCTGCTTCGGTAACCTCCTGGGCGTGGTACATGCTCAACACGATCTTGTCGCTGAACCAATAGCTTCCGAAGTTCAAGACTACGGCTATGACCAGAGCTATCGCGGCACCGTTCCTGCCGCCTATGAATCCCCCGATAACGACAAGGAGACCTCCCAATGCCGCCAGAAGAATCAACGTCTTAAACTGATTCATACTTCTTCTCCATTGAATGCTTTCAGAATTACTTGATGCCGGCGACCTCGGTCTTCCGACACCGTGTCATCTTGGGGAACCCGTGTTATGGGGATTTTCTCAACGAATCCACTACACACCGTGAATTCGTTTCCGGCATGGCAGAGCCCGGGAACCGGAATACCGCATGGTCTTTACTGCCTGCCGGCATGAGCGACTCCGTCCCGAGAAACCATCAAGCGAGGAGGTCCCCCGCCTTCAATCCGCGGCCCCGCGCGAATTCCCCGGCACTGATCCGTTTCTTTCCCGGAGCCTGCACTTCGGACAACCGGAGGAGACCGTTTCCCGTTCCCACGGAAATACCGTCCCGCGTGATTGCCTTCACAGAGCCTGGACAGCAGTTTCCGTCTTCGACGAAGGCTTCCCAGACTTTCACGTTCTCCCCTGCAAAGGGGAAGAAAGCCCCCGGCCACGGATTTACCGCTCTCACGAGTCGATGCAGAGTCTCGACATCTTCAGTCCAGTTAATGCGCCCGTCTTCTTTGGTCAGCAGCCGGGTATAGGTAGCCGGAGAGTTGTCCTGAGGTTTGGGCTGAATATCCCCGCGGACCATTCTCGTCAATGTTTCGACCACAAGGTCCGCGCCGGGTTGCAGAAGCTTGTCGTGCAGTGAACCGGCAGTATCCCGTTCGCTTATGGAAACCTCTTGCATGAGGAGAATGTCGCCGGTATCCATCCCCTCGTCCATGATGATGGTACACACGCCGGTAACCTTGTCGCCTTCCAGAATCGCTGCGGATATGGGAGAAGCTCCACGGTGGCGCGGCAACAGTGAAGCGTGGAGGTTGATGCAACCCATTCTGGGAAACTCCAGGACAACTGCAGGCAGAATCTTCCCATACGCGGCAACTACGATCACGTCCGGATTCCACTGTTTCAGCAGGTCAATAGTCCCCTGAGAGGAGAGCCTCTCCGGCTCGGTCACGGGAATACCCATCTCTAGAGCCGCAGCTTTGACCGCGGTAGGCACGGTCTTTCGTCCTCGTCCCTTGGGTCTGTCGGGCTGGGTCGCCACTCCGATCAGGCGGAAATTGTTATGGATTGCCCGGAGCGGCGGCACGGCGAACTCAGGCGATCCCATAAACACCACTCTAAGACTCACCGGTTCCTCCTGTCTTTCTTCTTCAGGCGCCTCCGGTAGATGTTCCGCTTGAGGACCGACGCATGGTCAAGAATGGTTGTCCCTCGGAGGTGATCGACTTCATGTTGGAGTGCCCGTGCAAGCAACCCTTCTGCGTCGATCTTAATCGGATTCCCATCGAGATCCACACCGGTGAGCTGAATACACGACGGACGCGTTATGTCCACATTGAAGTCCGGAACGCTCAGACATCCTTCTTCATACGTATCGGTCCCCTCGCATAGCCCGATCTCCGGGTTAATGACGACGAGCGGATTCTTGCGTCTGTCCTTGGGATCGCCGTACGCATAGTCCACATCCACGACGATCAGTTTGATCGGCTCCCCTACCTGATTTGCTGCAAGGCCAATTCCCGGGGCCTGGTACATGGTCTCGGCCATATCACGAGCAAGACTCCTAACGTTGTCGTCAATGTTCTTGATTTCATCGGCCTCTCGGCTCAAAGCCCGGTGAGGAACGACTACGATCTGTCGCACTGCCATATTCATTCCCCTGCAGTTCTTTTCTCTAATATGTCTACACGACGAGGTTGCTGTCAAGACGGGCCGTTGACGGGGGGATCAGAGGCGGGCCTTCGCGGACGACGGGCCGGAAACGTTGAAGCCCGCTATCGTCCACTCGGTCCGGCATGCGTGGCCGTAATTATGAAACGGGATACTAATCTAACGATCGAGAAGCACCAAATTGTCTGCATGAATGGCTTCATCGTTTCTGCGATAGCCGAGAATCCAGTCGATTTCTGCGGTCTGGTGACCCATAATCTTGAGCATCTCGTCCGACGAGTAATTAACCAGCCCCTTTGCCAGCTTGTTTCCCCGGGAATCCCGTACGGTCACGGCCGCACCGTGTTCAAAATGACCTTGAACGCCGATCACTCCTATCGGCAGAAGACTCTTTCCACTGGAACTCACCGCGCGGGCCGCTCCTTGGTCGACTTCCAGATCTCCTTCAGTATCCAGGTTGTAGCGTATCCAGTGCTTCCGGGAGGAGATCTTTTCCTTGGCCGGGAGCACGAGAGTGCCGCACAGGTCGGCCTCCATGATCTTAAGTATGATCTGAGGCGACTTACCCTTGGCGATGATCATGGGTATACCGGACATCCTCACCTTTGAAGCCGCGTCCAGCTTCGAGGCCATTCCGCCCCTGCCGGCACCGGAGGAGTTCGATCCGGCCAGTCGCTTGAGATCCGGTGTAATGTCGTCGACAAGAGGTATGAGACACGCATCGGAATTGGACCGCGGATCGCAGTCCATGAACCCTTCGATGTCCGTAAGGGTGACCAAGAGGTCTGCGTCGGCCACCACGGCCACCAGGGCGGAAAGGTTGTCGTTGTCCCCCAGCTTGATCTCTTCCACCATGACCGTGTCGTTTTCATTGATAATGGGAACTACTCCCCACGACAGAAGCGTGGTAAGGGTGTTCCGCGCGTTGAGATGCCTCCTCCTATGGGATAGGTCGTCCTTGGTGAGAAGCATCTGAGCCACTCGGATTCCATGCAGGCCGAATGCCTCCTCATAGACGGCCATGAGTCGGCTCTGTCCCACGGCTGCAGCGGCCTGTTTCTGAGGTATTGTTCGCGCTCCCTCCCTCAATCCCATGTGGCGCACACCCGCTGCAATGGCTCCCGAGGAGACAATAATGAATTCTTTGCCCTGCTTCTTGTAGCGGCTCACATCATCAACAAGACCACCGATTATCTTGTAGTCCAGGCCCTCATCGGTGGTTACCACGCTGGATCCCAGTTTCAGAACCACCCTTCGTACACAGGACAGTGCCTCTTGCCTGATGGCTTCGTGATTCATGTCTCCCTGCGGCCCCTTTTCAACATTCGTGCAATCCCGCGCAGAAGTTCCTTGAGCCCGGCACCCGTTACCGCGGAGATCTCGCAGACAGTGAGTCCACGATTCTTCAATAGTACCCTAAGTTCATCGGCCGGCTCCCTGTTTTCGGGTAGATCCATCTTGGTGATGACCGCAAGAAACGGTTTTTCCAACAAATCCTCGCTGTACGAAGCGAGCTCGTTCATAATAATGTCGAATCGCTCTTCAGCTCCCATGTCCAGGTGCGGCGACGGATCGATGAGGTGGAGAAGGAGGCGAGTTCTCTCAATGTGGCGGAGGAATTGGTCTCCCATACCGGCTCCCTTATGCGCGTTCTCGATCAGCCCCGGGATATCGGCCATCACGAAGTCGAAATTGTCTCCTATTCTCACGATCCCCAAACCGGGAACCTTGGTGGTGAATGGATAGTCCGCAATCTTGGGCCGAGCGTTGCTTACCCGAGAGATCAGGGTCGACTTGCCGGCATTGGGCAAACCTACCAACCCCACGTCGGCAATGAGTTTCAACTCGAACCGGATCAATCGTTCGACTCCGGGCCACCCCTCTTCGAATCTCCTGGGAGCACGGTTTCGGGAACTCACGAATCTGGCGTTTCCTCGGCCACCTCGACCGCCGACTGCGACGACCACCTCTCTTCCCGGTTTGTCGAGATCCGCGATTAATTCTTGAGTCTCCTCGTCGTGTACCAGTGTGCCTACCGGTACCCTGATCACAAGCGGCGGAGCGGAGCGGCCGTGCCGATCCTTACCCATCCCGTGGACGCCCCTCTTTGCCCTATAGATCTGCTGATACTGACAGTCCAAGAGAGTGTGCAGCGAGGAATCGGCTCTGACGATGACGTCGCCGCCTTTTCCGCCGTCGCCCCCATCCGGGCCGCCTTTGGGAACAAAGGCCTCCCGGCGAAAACTCAGACATCCTCGTCCGCCTTCACCGGCAACGGCCTTAATACGGGCTTGGTCGACGAATTTCATAGTAAGCGCTTCAGCTTTTTGAGAGATGGGGTCAAGAAAGGGAAGGTACGGATATTCCGTTCGCGGTGAGATCGGGGGGATGAAGGGCCGGTTCTTGTCAGACGTCGCCCTCGTCCGGGACCGATCCGACAACAGCGCGGATCAGTCCTTTAATAACGGGGCAGTCATGGCTTTCAAGCAACGTTCCTTACTGAGCCGGCAAAACCGCAACGCACTTTCGTTCGCGGCCTTTCCGTTCATATTTTACAATCCCGTCGATCTTGGCGAAGAGCGTGTAATCCCTTCCCATTCCGACGTTTTCTCCCGGATGGATACTGGTTCCCTTTTGGCGGACCAGGATGTTGCCGGCCCGCACCTTTTGTCCGGCAAACCGCTTCACTCCGAGTCTCTGGCCGGGACTGTCCCGTCCGTTCCTGGAGCTTCCTCCTGCCTTCTTGTGGGCCATGGTGTTTCCTCCTGTCCTTTATTCCTCGGGGCTTTGATCCGGTGAGGTTTGTGCCGGTGCATCCATCTCCAGGGTTTGTCCGGGCCGGGCGATTTCGTCTATTCTAAGCAGAGTGAACCACTGGCGGTGTCCCTGTTTCTTGTGATAGCCCTGTCGCCGTTTCTTCTTGAAGACTACGATCTTACGATTCCGGGCAGTCTTCAGGATGGTCGCCTTGACTCGCGCGTCCTGGATCAACGGTGTTCCCAGATCAATCACGTCATCGGTTGCCACTGCGAGGACACGATCCAACTCTACGAGGGAGCCGGGCTCTCCGTTGAGTTTTTCGACTTTCACCTGATCTCCCGGCTGCACCTTGTATTGTTTACCGCCGGTTTGTACTATGGCGTACATAAATTACGGCCTCCCAAAAAGATAACAAATCATTAAACCATCGGAAAACGCCACTGTCAAGAAAAAATCGCTTTGAGGTCTTGTTTTGGCCTCCACATTCCCCTCTGATTCGATCTCTCGATGGGGGATTACGTCCGCCGTCCCCGGGTCCTTATCAACCCAAGGCTCCGTGCGTCCATTGCCCCTGCGCGTAAGCGAATGCTTGATTATGGTGTGCGCTCAAGCTTGACAGGTTGCGGAAACGCTGTTAGAAAATAGCTTCCCGACCGTCGGAAGCCATGTGGTCCATCGCCTACGGTCCTGCATGACGCCAGTTTTGGAATAACACCGTAACAGTACGAGGTCCCTCATGGATATGAAGCGGGACTACTATGAGGACATTCGGTTATTCAGCACATATACCGTGCTGATCGCCTCGTGCTTATTTTTTGTCTGCCTGGGGATTCTGCCGTTCTTCGTCGGCGAGTATACGCTGTACATCGTTAATCTGATTGCCATCAACTCAATCGTTGCCATCGGGTTGAACATCCTAGTGGGGTACACCGGCCAGATCTCGCTCGGACATGCCGGTTTCTTCGCAATCGGCGCGTATTCCTGTGTCCTGCTTATGGTCAAGGCGCATGTTCCGTTCGTTCTTGCGCTACCGGCCGCAGGGCTGATATCCGCGGTCTTCGGATTCGTGCTGGGGCTGCCGTCATTGCGACTGGAGGGTCCCTATTTGGCCATCGCCACGCTTGGATTCGGCATGGCCGTTACCCAGATCATCAGTCATTCCGAATTCACCGGCGGCCACATGGGCATCGGAGCCCCGCCCATGTCCATCGGTCCGTTTGTTGCGGACTCGGGGGTTGAACAGTATTTCGTCATAACGACAATAGCGGTGCTGCTGGCCTGTGGGGCCGTCAATTTGATGAAAACGAGGGTGGGGCGGGCCTTCGTGGCAATCAGGGACAGCGAAACGGCAGCAGAGGCTATGGGGATCAACCTGACGTACTACAAAACACTCTCCTTTGCCGTAAGCGCTTTCTATACGGGGGTTGGCGGGGCGCTGATGGCCTTCGCTCTCGAGCATGTGAGCGCCGGCAGTTTCAATCTCATCCTGTCGATCACCTTCCTGGCCATGGTGATTGTGGGCGGTTTGGCATCGGTGATGGGTTCCATTCTTGGCGCTGCTCTGTTGACCTATTTGCAGATCAAGCTTCAAATCATCCAGGAGGCTCCTCTGGTGGGGCCGTTCCTCCTCGAAATCAGCAATCGGTACTTCACGCCGGAGGGCCTGCCCAATATACAGAGTATCGTCATCGGGGCCATCATGATCGCCATTGTCATATTCGAGCCCCTGGGAATGAACGGGATTTATCTTAGGATCAAACGATACTGGAAGATGTGGCCGTTCTAGCGGAGGTACGATGCAGTTCTTCCTCGACCTGGTAATAGGAGGTCTTTCAATCGGCTCATGCTACGCCTTGGTGGCATTGGCCATGGTCATCATCTACAAGACATCGGAAGTCCCCAACTTCGCACAGGGTGAAATGGCCATGGTGGCCACGTTCATCGCGTACACCCTGCTGGAGGGATACGGTCTTGGCTTTTGGACGACGGTGGGCGTGACCCTGATCTTCGCGTTCCTCCTCGGATGCGTGCTCGAGTTGGCGTTCTTGAGGCCGGCCAAAGATCCTACCGTTCTCGGCCTCATCGTCATCACGTTGGGAGCAGAGATGATACTGTACGGACTTGCCGGATGGAAATGGGGCGCCAATCAAAATCCTTTCCCGGTGCCGTTCTCCGAGTATGAGGGATTCCGTCTCGCAGGATCGATGATCACCGAGATCAACCTCTGGACCTTCGTCACCAGCCTGCTGATAATGTTTCTCCTGTTTCTCTTCTTCAAGTTCACCAAGATCGGTGTCGCCATGAAGGCCGTTCAGCAAAACGCATTCGCAGCGCGAGCCATGGGCATTCCTACTCGACGGATTCTCACGTTCACGTGGGGCTTGAGTTCGGTAACAGGCGCCGTGGCCGGAATGCTGATCGCACCGGTGGCGACTCTGGATCCCAACATGATGCTCGATCCCCTGCTCAAGGGTTTCGCATCCGCCGTTCTGGGCGGCATGACCAGCCTCCCCGGTGCCGCCATCGGCGGGTATCTTCTCGGACTCATCGAGAACTTCTTTGGCGGATACGTTTCTCTGGAATTCAAATCCATCGTAGCCTTTGCCGTAATTGTAATGGTACTGTGCATCCGACCTTCGGGCCTGTTCGTAAAACACTTCGAGAAGAAAGTCTGATTCCCCCTGCGCCCGGATCGGGCGTACGGCGGCCGGTAAGAAGGTGCATCGTGAATCGTTCCAGGCGACTCTGCAAAACGAGTTTCTGGTTGGTTATCTTCGCCTTGGCGTGGTCCGTTCCATGGAACTGCCTTGCCGGTAAAGACTCCGGCGATGCCGAAGAGCGAGCCCGGTTGATTGCCAGGGCAAAGGAATACTTCGACGCGGAAATGACCGGCGACTACAAGAGAGTGTGGGAGATGTTGGCCCCGTCATCCCTTTTCAAAAACACTTACTCTTACGCCGAATATGTGGAGATCGCACAGGCCTCCGGCATTCGTGTGAGCACGTATGATGTGGAAGAAGTGATGGACATATCAGACAATAGCGACCCCAAGCGGTTGCCTCATGTGGAGAAAATCGGACTGATACGAGTACACGTCAATCTGACGGATGATAAGGGGAAGAACTCGGAACATTGGAGCATCTTCACGTTCCTCAAGGAGGGAGGAACGTGGTACAAAGGGTAATACTGGGATGAGCTTTAACCGGTGGGCCGCTACGGCCGCTTGCCCGTTGGGTGGTTCGGGTAGTGCGACGGCCGTAGGCTCAACAACTCTTTACGTGAGAGGAGTACGCATGAAAAAGGGATTTGTGCCGGCGATTGTTGTCATGGTGGTGCTTCTGGGACTTTCCGGCGTATCCATGAGCGCCGACGAGGTTCGCGGAGTTACCGACACGGAGATCCGGATCGGGCAGTGGGGGCCGCAAACCGGTCCAGCTGCTCTATGGGGTGCCGTGGCCAGAGGAACCGGGGTTCTGTTCAAACTGGTCAACTCAGAGGGCGGAATCCACGGGCGCAAACTCAAATACTATTTGAGGGACGATTCTTATCAGCCCTCGAAGACCAAAGCCGTGGCAAAGGAATTCGTGGACCAGATCAAGGTCTTCGGTGTCGTAGGAGGGGTGGGAACTTCCACCGGGATGGCGGTCCGAGATTATCTGGTGGAAAACAAGGTTCCATGGGTAGGGCCGACCGCGGGTTCAACCCATTGGACTCAACCGCTCCAAAAATACATTTTCGCGGTTTATCCGCTGTACATTCATGAATCCTACGTTCTCACTCAGTACGCCGCCGAAAAAATGGGCAAAAAGAAGATCGCCTTTTTCTATCAAAATGATGATTACGGGAAACAGGGCCTTGAGGGCGCCAAGATGTACATGAAGGAAAAAGGCTTGAAACTGGTGGCCGAAGTCCCGGTGGAGGTGACCGACACGGATCTCAAATCCCATGCCCTCAAAATGAAGGAAGCCGGCGCTGATGCCGTTGTGCTGTGGGTCCTGCCGAAGCATGCAGCGATCATGCTGGGCACGGCCAAGGCTGCAGGCTTCCAGCCTCAGTGGATTTCTTCCTCGACACTTTCCGACTCCCATCTGATGTATAAGATCACCAAGGGTCTATGGAAGGGCGTAATCTACGCCAACTTCCTCAACCTGGAAAGCCCGTTGGTGAAGAAGTACATGGCGGCCACAGACAAATTCGCTCCGGCAGAGAAATACAGAGGAGTCTTCTACCTTGCCGGATTCATGTTTGCCGAGCCCATGGTGAAGGGACTTCAACTCACCGGAAAGGATCTGACCGCGGATAACTTCATCAAGGCAATGGAATCGATCAAGCACTGGAACGATTGGCTGGGACATGACCTCACCTATTCGGCCACCGAGCATCAGGGCATGAAATCGGTCTATTTGGCCAAATGCGGCGACAAAGGAAAACCGATTAAGATTTCCGATTGGTTGACATACAAAGGAAAATAGAGGCTTACGATCACGATGAACCGGGGGCGCCGCCTCAGGGCGCTTCCGGTCTCTCAGCCTGCCGGGTCCGGATGGAAACGTGCAGTCGCCGACTCACCGGTGTCTATCGACGGATGTAGTCCATGGCCATGCTATCCATACACGATTTGACGATCTCCTTCGGTGGCATAACCGCATTGAGAGATGTTTCCATGAAAGTGGAGGAGGGGCGCGTCTTCTCGATCATCGGACCCAACGGAGCGGGCAAAACCACGATCTTCAACTGTATCAGCGGAATATACAAGCCGAACAAGGGCACCATTGTCTTCGACGGCAAGGATATCACCGGAAAAAAACCGCACCGTTCAGCAGAATTGGGCATCGCTCGGACTTTCCAGAACATCGAACTTTTCAGCCGCCTAAGCACGATGGATAACCTGCTCCTGGGCAGGCACATTCACATGAAGACAGGTGTGGTCTCGGGGGCCTCCTTCCTGGCCAAGAGTTTCCCCGCAGCGAAAGAGGAATGCGAACACAGGGAGAAGGTTGAGCGCATAATCGAGTTCCTGGAAATAGAAGCCGCCAGAGACGTACCGGTCGTAGCCTTACCCTACGGCACCAGAAAGCTCGTGGAGTTGGGACGAGCATTGGCGATGGAGCCCAAGCTGCTGCTCCTGGACGAACCGACTGCAGGAATGAATCAGGAAGAGAAACGGGACATGATGTTCTGGATACGGGACATCAGGGATGATTTCCAGGTAACCATCATCATGGTCGAACATGACATGAATCTCGTGATGGACGTATCCGACGAGGTAATGGCTCTCAATTTCGGAGTCAAGCTGGTCCAGGGCAGGCCCGAGGAAGTCCGGAAACATCCCGAAGTGCTCGAAGCCTATCTGGGCAGGGAATAGGACCTGCCGGCGGCTGCCGATGGAGAATAAGTGCACCATTTCAGAAGTCCGGTCACAACCGCGGCTCTTACCCGTAAAGGACAATGCTGGAAACAAAGAACATCGAAATCTATTACGGTAAGATCATGGTGGTGCGCGGACTCTCGCTGAGTGTCGAACAGGGAGAGATACGGGCAATCCTCGGAGCCAACGGCGCGGGGAAGAGCACCACGCTGAAAACCATCATGGGCTATCTGGATGATCAACCCGACAAAGGAACGATTTGGTTCAAAGGCAAACGTATCGATCGGCTCGAAACGGAACAGATCGTTCGTCTGGGTATCGCGTACGTACCCGAGGGCAGAGAGGTTTTTCCCGAACTCACGCTCAGGGAAAACCTCATGATGGGAGCCTTTACCCGACGTGATCGGGAGGTCAAGAGCGACCTGGAACGAGTGTTCGCCTATTTCCCGATATTACGGAACAGACTGAAACAGGAGGCGGGAACGCTGTCCGGAGGCGAGCAACAGATGCTGGCCATTGGTCGTGCGCTCATGTCTCGCCCACCGCTCATGATTCTCGATGAGCCGTCGCTGGGGCTCTCGCCGCTGTTGGTCACCGAGATTTTTTCCATCATCAAAACCATAAATCATGACGGCACCACGATCCTTCTCGTTGAACAGAACGCCCACAAAGCGCTCGCCGTCTCCCATCACGCCTACATCATGGAGACAGGGCGTTTTGTGCTGGAGGGGCCTCCCGAAAAATTACTGAACGACGAAGACGTGCAGGAGTTCTATCTCGGCATTCAAAAAGAGGAATCCGTTCGAGGGGAGGCTCGATACAAACGGAAGAAGAGATGGCGATAGTAGAGAGTCTTATGCCGAGACGCGCCGCAACGAGTGTGAAAGTCATCAGTCGTTGACGCGTGCTCCGTGACTTCGCCCCGGAGATTCACGGTTCAGGGTACACTGACTGAATCCTCGGGAGACGGATAGTCTCCACCTTGCATCCTAAGCGCATCATACGCGTGTGACGTGGCTCTCTATACGGGGCACGGCCGCGGACGGGTTGACGTTGAAGTTCTTCCTGTTCATTGTGCCCCATGCCTCGAGGACATGGAGGTTGGCAAAAGGATATGGATGAATACATCCCGAAAACCGTACCACGAATGTTCCTGGAGAGAGGATCCTCACAGCCCGAGAGAGTCGCCATGCGATATAAGTATCTCGGCATTTGGCGAGACATCACCTGGAACGAATACATGGAGAAGGTCCGTCATGTCGCTCTCGGGCTGACGCTTCTTGGGGTTCTGCCGGGTGACTCCGTGGCGGTTATCGGGGAGAATCGTCCCGAATGGTTGTACGCCGACCTGGGCTCCATGAGTATTGGGGCTGTTACCGTCGGGATTTACACCACCAGCTCGCCAAACCAATGTGGGTACGTCGCGTGCCATTCTCGAGCCAAAGTCTACATCGCGGAAGACGACGAACAGCTCGACAAGGCGCTGGTCTTCAGAAAGGAAGCACCGGATCTTGAGAAAATCATTGTCGTGGATACCAAAGGTCTGCGAGACTTCTCGGATCCCATGGTGATGACCTTTGATGATTTCCTGGAACAGGGACGAGAACTGGACCGAAAGGAACCGCAGCTCTACGGCGAAATGGTCGGCAACATCAAACCGGAGGATCCGGCCCTCATCATCTATACCTCCGGTACGACCGGACCACCGAAAGGGGCGATTCTGTCCCACGAGAATGTCACCTGGACTACCTGGTCTCTCGGGGAGTCGCTCGAGTTTTCGGAGTCCTATCAAGCGTTGTCCTTCCTCCCACTCAGTCACATAGCCGAGAGGCTGTTCAGCGTCTTCCTTCCGATCCGGTTCGGCTATACGGTAAATTTCACGGAGAGTCCCGATACCGTCATGACCAACTTCCGGGAGATTTCGCCTCACATCATCTTTGCAGTTCCGAGGATCTGGGAGAAATACTATTCAGGAATCAGGATTCAGATCGCCAATGCAACGTGGTTCAAACGGATCTGCTACGGAATCGCGGAAAAGATCGGACGAAAGTACTCGGAACGGATGTTCAGTGGAAAGCCTGTCCCCGTAACGCTGAAACTGCTTCGATCTCTGGCGAACGTGTTCGTCTTTTATAAGCTTCGGGAGCGTCTCGGATTCGAGAGATGCCGGATGGCAATCTCCGGGGCGGCCCCGATCTCACCGGATGTACTGAAATACTACCATGGCATCGGTGTCCCGTTGAGACAGGTCTACGGTCAGACCGAAGGTTCCGGCCCCACCTGCATTCACCGAGTTGAACGGATCGTACCGACAAACGTGGGCCCGGCTCTCCCCGGGGTGGAAGTCCGAATCGCCGACGACGGTGAGATCCTGGTAAGAGGCCAGAATGTGTTCATGGGATACTACCGCAACCCCGAGGCCACCGCGGATACGTTGAAAGATGGATGGTTGTATTCCGGAGACGTGGGAGAGTTGGACGAAGAAGGATTTCTCCGGATCACCGACCGGAAGAAAGACCTCATCATCACGGCCGGCGGGAAGAACATCGCCCCACAGAACATCGAGAATCAGCTCAAGTTCAGTCCGTACATCAACGACGCCATTGTTATTGGCGACAGGCTGAAGTTCTTGAGCGCACTCATTGTGTTGGACGAAGAGAATGTTGTTCAGTATGCCCAGGACAAGAAGATCCCGTTTACCACCTACGAAAGCCTCACCCAATCCCCCGAGATCGTGGAACTGATCGACGGTGAGATTCGGTCGGTCAACAAGACGCTCGCCCATGTGGAGACCGTAAAGAAGTTCAAGATCGTTCCCAAGAAGCTCTACGAAGAAGACGGCGAAGTCACCCCTACCATGAAAGTCAAAAGAAAATACATCAACGAGCGATTTGCAGACCTTATAAAGGAGATGTACAGCGGCAAGTAACGAGCCGCCCTCCCGGGCTCGTGTCACCCGCCCCCAACAGCCGTCTTGCCCCCCGGTGTTCCTTGTTGAGCCGAATCGCAGAAGTAAGGCATGCTCATTCGTGCTTCAGCGAGCTAACTCCTTGAAAACTTTTGGGCAACCAGTCTTTTCATTCTTTTTGATCCGCTGTGGGCAGTGACTGATCATGTCGGTGCACGGATGCATCTGTCTTGTCAATCTCTTGAAGGTCTGGCATCTTCTTCTCGGTTGGAAACGAAAGGGAGAACCGTATGCACGAACAGTCCTTTTCTTTCGGTCAGAACTGGAAGAAATTTCTGGCCGCCATTGATGAAGAACGAATTGGAACGTCCGAAGCATCTCTCACGGAATTCCTCGGTTTGGACAACCTGCGTGGCAAGAACTTTCTGGACATCGGCTGCGGCAGCGGGCTGTTCTCCCTCGCAGCCGTAAGACTTGGAGCGGATCGCGTTGTCAGCTTCGATATAGACCCCTTCAGCGTAGAGTGCTGCAAATATTTGCGAGATAGGGAGGGAAACCCGGAGCGGTGGGAAGTTCATCAGGGATCGGTGCTTGACGGAGAGTTTCTAAGAGGATTGGGCGATTTCGATATCGTGTACTCATGGGGGGTTCTGCATCATACCGGAAGCATGTGGGCCGGCCTTAGGAATTCAGCTGCGTTGGTCCGACCGGGGGGTTACTATTACATAGCCCTTTATAATAAGATACTCTCGAGAAACGGTTCCGCTTCCCGGATACACGACTTCTGGATCGGGATTAAGCGACTCTATAATTCGTCTCCCACGCTTGCCGCGTACGTGCTCGAACCGCTCGCGATGTCGGCGTACATAGCAATGCTGGTTGCGAGGCTGGAAAACCCCGTGACGCATATAAGAAATTACAAATCGCATAGAGGGATGAGTTGGAAGACGGACGCGACCGACTGGCTGGGAGGTTACCCGTACGAGTTTGCTACGGTGGAAGAGATCTTCAAGTTTGTGAGATCGGAATACCCGGATTTCAACCTCACCAACCTCAAGGTCACCAGCGGACGGGGACTCAACTGGTACCTTTTCCAAAGGGGCGGTTAGAGCCGCGACCAAAGTTCGCAGCGGCCGGGTCGGCCCGCACTGCCGGCGAGGGCGGGCAAACATCCTGCACCGGATCATGATATCCACGGCCGGAATCTTCCCGGCGGAATTCCGGCGTTTCAAGCCATTATTGTTCCTGCGTTAATTAATTTGGCAAATCCTTGGCCGCTAATGGTATGATTAAAAAGTGGTTTGTCGTCTCCGGGCGACAGTTTTTCGTAAGGGGCGGGACATGAGAGGACTCTTTCAACTTCTTGCCATTCTCTTCGCAGGCGGAACCTTTTTAGTCATCGCAGGACTGATACTGCTCTTTTCACAACGAGCGCGGTTGCGTAGACTTGAGGACCGTGGCCGGATTCTCGAAACACGGATCAACCGGCTCGAGTCACTCCTGGAAGCGCACGATCTTGAGGGCTTGGTTCTTGAAGATGAGGACAGCGCCGAACGCCCGCCGGCAACCGCAAAACCTGAAGCCGGGCAGCCCGGAGAGATTCTTCCGGAAGATCGCCTGCACGTGGACGATCCCGACTTACGTGCCGGCGGACCAGAGCCGGAACCGGTGATTTCTCGGCGAAACGCCGTTGAGGACAAGCCGCGTCTTCCGGATCGACACGAGGAGGCGGAGCCGTGGTGGGCCGGGCTCGAGGAAAGCATCGGAAAGCGATGGACAACTTGGGCCGGAGCCGGGGCCCTTTTCATAAGCGCCGGTTTCTTCGTGAAATACGCTTTCGAGAATGAGTGGCTGGGGCCTACCGGGCGTATCGCTCTCGGGATAGTCACCGGAATTGCGGTGCTCATCCTGGGCGATCAGTCCTTGAGACGCGGGATGCGTGCATTGGGTCAAGGTCTTATGGGCGGCGGCCTTGCCATCCTTTACATTTCCCTCTTTGCAGCTTTTTCACTGTACGACATTCTCCCTCAGATTCCCGCTTTCGCTGCAATGGTGGTGGTAACCGCGGCGGGAATGACCTTGGCAATACTTCACGACGCGGTGCCCTTGAGCTTTCTCGCACTCCTCGGAGGGTTTCTCACTCCCTTGATGGTTTCTACCGGGCAGGACGCGCGAGACGCGCTGTTCGCATACCTGGTGATCTTGGACCTGGGAGTGCTGGGCATTTGCCTTTTCAAGAAGTGGAGGGCCCAGGACATACTCGCATTCTTATGCAGTTGGGCCCTCTTTGCAGGCTGGTTCATGACTTTTTACCGCGAGGAGGCCTTGGTACCCGCGCTTGCGTGGCTCGCAGCCTTCTTCCTCATCTTCCTGATCGTACCGTTCGTGTACCAGCTTCGCAGCGGCACCGCCTCTTCAGTAGAGAGCTTCACCATGGCTCTTGCCAACGCGGTGGTCACCTTCGCGTTTGCTTACTGGATCCTGCGTTCCGACTATCAGTACGTCCTTGGTTTTACGGCTTTGGCCATGGCTGCATGCTACGTCCTCTTGGCCGTACTCTTGAGGCGACGGGTACCGCAGGACGCCCGCGCACTGTTCGGTTTTGTGGGGCTATCAGTCGTGTTCGTGACCCTGGCGGTCCCTCTCCATCTCAAGCTTCACGGCGTAACCATGGCATGGGCAATCGAAGGGCCGGTTCTGCTCTATCTGGGGTATCTCTATGCCTACAGACCCGTAAGGATGGCGGGATTCATTGTTCTGGCCCTGGCGACGGTGCGATTGTTCTATGCGCATTGGCCGCTCCATGCAGATTTCTACGTGCTATTCTTCAACCGGTACTTTGCCGCAGCGATGTTTGTACCGGCAACTGCGGCCGTCTATGCGATAATTCACCATAGACGTGGAAGTCAAGCTACCGACGTGGATCGGTGCCTCATGGTTGCCGCCGGGGTCTCGGCCGGCTATTTGGCTCTGGTAATCATGAGCGGGGAGATCGGTTGGTGGATGGAATGGGGAGCCGTAGGGAGAAAAACCATTGCGTGCCGGCGGTATCTGTCATACTGCTCAATCGGGACCGTCTGGGCTATCGGCGCCACAGGATTTCTTGCCGTTGCAATGTGGAGAAAGTCGAAAGCGGCTTATTGCGCGGGGCTCGGTGCTTTGGGCGTGGCGTTGATCATTGCACTGGCATCCTATTCCGGTAAGAGATATGAAAATTACTTGATTTTCTTGAATCTTCGGTTTGCAGTGGGCCTCTTGACGTCACTTGTGACCGCGGGGTTCGCTTGGGCGGCCTACCACGAGTGGGAAACGCTTTCGGAGCCTTACCGTATGCTTGCCAAGGCTGTCCTCGTCGTTGCAAGTGTATTTCCCCTTGCGCTGCTGAGTGCCGAAGCGTACACGTACTGCCGGGAAGTCGTTAGGAATCGCCGCAGAGCCCGTTGGACCGGTTTGATGGCACTCTCGGTAGTCTGGGGGCTTTATGCGGTGATTTGGCTGCTTGTCGGGTTCTGGAAAAAGGTCCGTGAATTCAGAATTGCCGCGTTGGGCCTGCTCGCGATCGTTGCCCTAAAAGTCGTCCTTGTGGACATGTCGTCGGTCCAACAGATTTATCGCATCATTTCATTCGTGGTTCTGGGGGTGATTATGATCTCGGCCTCTTATCTCTATCACAGGCTGGAAAAGCGCCTTATCGACACATCCGGAGATTGAGCATGACATATTTTCGTGAAAGTCCTTCGATAAGCGACCAAGGCCGGGTACACGATGGGGGGCTTGGGGGGCTGCGAAGCAGGCTCAGTGTCGCCGAGAGGTCGTGTAACCTCGCTCCCTGTCTGAGGCACGGCGATTCGACTCGACAACAGCGTCAGAGAAGCTTCTCGGCAGTTCGACTCGCCGCGCTCCCCCCCAAATATTCCGCATCGTGCGCTTTTGTTACCCATTCTCCGGGGCGAAGCCTTGGAGGGACCCTGGATACCGAGGACCTTCAAGATTCGTTGCGGCTTGCCGAAAGCCAAAAGCCATGGATGTTCGCATGGATTGCCTGTATGATTTCAGCCCTTCTCGTCGGCATCGCGGAACCGCTGCCGGCAAAGCCCTTGGATCTCGCTCAATGGTCTCACACGGCACCCGTGCAGGGGACGATTTCCGAAAAGGAGGGAGCCGCGGAATTCTCGCTCTCTCCGCAAGTCATGGACTTGTCCCGCCCGAGCCTCGTCGATCTAAGACTCGTTCAGGGAGGAGACACGGAAGTTGGTTACTACTTGTGGGAGTCGAAAGGCCGCAGTCACAAAGTCTCCCTCGAGACCAGGCTCTTTAACCGGACGTACCTGCCCGGCCAACACTGTTCCGTCACTGTGGATTTCGGTGGGAATGACCTGAAGAACCGACTGAACATTAGAACGACCGGCGCGAATTTTCTGCGGAAGGTGAAGATTGAGGGGAGCGATGACCAACAGAGCTGGGAGATCGTCCGGGACAACGCGTTTCTTTTTCGGACTCGGGAGGAAGGAGACCGGGTATATCAAAAGAATACGGTCAACTTCCCGGAGAACAACCAGCGGTACCTGAAGATCACCGTGTATGCGGGGACCGACGACACGGAAGCGATCAAGATCGAAGATGTCGAGGCGTGGCAGTACCAGACAACCTATCCCGAGACCGTTGCCGTTCCCATAGTTTCCTCGAAGGTCCGGCAAAGGAAGCGGGTGACGGAGCTATCGCTCGATCTGGGATTCCGCAATATGCCGCTGTGCAATCTAAAGCCGGCCTTTAGCGATGGGAATTTCTTTCGGAAAGTGCAGGTATTCGGCCGAAACAGTCTTGTGCGGGTCGTCCGTACGGTGGTGGAGGATTCTCCAAAGTTGGAGAAGTCGGTTCCCGTACCGTGGCACCACATCGCCATGGGGACGGTTTATCGGTTCTCCGCCGGCACCGGCGTTGACGAATCCCTTGAACTGGACCTTAAGGGAACCAAATACCGGTATCTTCTCATCAAGATCATGAACCACGACGATCCGCCTCTTGCCTTCTCCGGTGCAACCGTGAGCAGATATGGCCGAAAGGTCTGGTTTGCCGCCAAAGGACCCGGCGGCTTCACGCTTTACTTCGGAAATTCCAAGGCTAAACGCCCGAAATATGATGTAGGCCGCTATATTAGCCGGCTTCGGCGGGAAAACGTATCGACCCTAACACTTGGAGCAGTGACGGCAAATCCTGCGTTCAAGCCTGTTACCCCCTCGATCCCCTGGAGCGAACGCCATTCGGGAATCATTTGGGCGGCACTTCTGGCCATGCTGGCGGTCCTGGGAATATTGATATATCGGGTCGCCCGATCAACCCCGAAGCGGCAGGAGCACGACAACGCGCCCACAACCGGCCCCTGAACAGAGTGCTCCCGAGGCCCCGCATGTACTGCAACCACTGCATGATTCCATTCCGGACAAGAATTGCTGCAGCTGCTATAAAGCAATGATTATGAAGAAAAGGAGACTTTTGGGGAGATCAAGAAGGGTGTTGATGAAAGCTCTGAAACGGCACGGATCGTCTTCGTAACGACAAGAATCTCCAAGAGGACACGAAACATTGACTTTTTGTTCCTTTTATCATAAAGTTATGCCCGGAATCGATTTTTCCATTAAGCTAAAGGACTTGGTGGATGACAGATCAGTTCTCTCGCAAGGATTTTCTTGACGCGCTTTTTTCTTCATACGTGAAGAATTGCGACGGATTCATCATGGTGAAATCCGTCAGTCGCAACGAGCAGAAGACGAGCACCCGCTATTTTCCCAACACCGATACGCTGTCGAGAGAACAGTATCCCAATGATCACAATGTGTATTTTGGGACTTGTCCCCGTGAGAAGATGAAGCCCGGCAAGGAACACATTTATTACATCACTGCCATTTGGGCGGGATTGGACATTGGACCCGACGGCTACTCCGGAAGGGACAGACATTTCGCGAGCGAAAAACAAGCGCTCTTGGCGCTCAAAGACTTTCCGCTGAAACCGTCTATTCTCGTTCGCTCCGGGAGAGGAATGCACCTCTATTGGTTGCTTGAGGACATTGAAGCCGTAGCGGATGTTGAGTGGCTCGAGGTAATGCTCAGGCGAATCAGCGACTATTTTCAGTGCAAATCCGAGGTCGGAATAGATGCCGTGCTCAGGTTGCCCGGAACGACGAACGCCAAGGACCCGTTAAACACCAAATCCTGCTACGTAGAGCATATTGACGCCAAACAGCGGTACAAACTCGATGATTTCGACGAGCTGGACCTGAGGATATTCATCCCATCCAAGAGACCGCCCAAACCCGTTCAGCTGCCGCCGTTACCACAGTCCCGCGTGCGGGTGATCCGTGAACCTGAGGCCCCCTCGTTCCCGAAAGAAGAGGAGATCGTCACGGTTTCGTCCGTGGACACCGTGGTCTCGGAAGCGCACGAACCTCCTTCCCTCCCGCCCCTCGATCGTCAACGAGATGTTGACCCAGACTCGTTGGAGAAATTGACTGAACGATTCATAGAAGTGTTCTCCGACAAGGTGCTCGACTCGCTTGCCGACAAAATAGTCGAGAAGCTCGCGAAACGGTTTGGGACAACCCACGGAAAATAGCAAGAAGTTTGGGGAATAATAGCCCTTGAAGACCTGTTCCATATCCGGCAACGTTTACACCACACCGCGGACCCGTCGAGGAATTGGCCAACCAAGAGCCCCTCGCGACGACTGTGATGACCGCCGTGCGTATTCCCGCCCACGGAGCATCGAAGACAGTGTCTGCCGTGGTCTCCGAACTGAAAGGCGCTGAGATTGCGAGGAATCCGCACGGACACAACACCGATAACGGACAACGCGGAGACTCCGGGAACCATAGAGAATTCAGGCAAGTCTGAAATCTCTTACGGGGAGACATTCGCATGGATACTCTTCTGTGCTGTCAGCGTCCATCTAGCCGTTCTCCAGCCGTACCTCGTGATCATCCCGGGGGAGAGGACAAAAGTGTTTTCAGGACTGCTCTGCGGCCTAAGCCTTGTCGTTGCGGCAGCTTTCGCGGGAAAGCAATCCGGTCGAGTCAAGCCGCTTCCCGTCCTCGTATCCATAGTTCTCACCGCACTCGTCATCCTCAGCGGCTTGTTCAGCGAAACTCCCGCGCAGTCTTCAGTCCGAGGTTTCGTCGCCGTCACCGCCGCACTGGGCGGGTTCTGGAGTGCGAGACTGCTCATGTACAGTCCGGCCCGGCAGAGATACTATCTTTGGATGAGCGTCGGCATACTCGTCGGCATACTCGCCCTGGCTTATATCGGTAATATGACCACCGGCATGATATTTCCTCTGCTTGACTCCCACTGGCACCCGGTGGCGGATAAAGTCATTCTCTTTTCCGCGGCCCCACTGGCGCTTCTGTTCATGAAGTCTTCAGGAATAAAGGCGTTGGGAATCTGTCTCCTGGCCCTGAGCTATATTGTTCTCTTGCTGGGAGGATTGACGTCGGGTTTGGAGTCGGCCGTCTTCATCCCGGTCGGGATGGTCCTTCTCGCGGTCTTCATTTGGGAAGTGCGGTCAAAAAGCACCCTGCGTCTGTTTATCACGTTGGCGGTGCTCTTAATTATGTCCCTGAGCCTGGGAAATCACATTTCTCATCAAGGTTCGCGCCTCACGAAGGGTCACATATCGGTGGCATACAGGGTGGAGAACCTGTTCTTATCTTGGAAAATCGCCACGGAGCACCCGTTGCTGGGAAACGGTCTCCTTGCTCCACGCACCGAGTATTTGGCCGATTATGAACCCAAGTACCCTTATATTGGGAAGAAACTCCTTGACGAGTGGACGGACGAGCTCAGGACCTCTGAAAATATCTTTCTCACATGTCTGGCCGATCTGGGATTTCCCTTTTTTATTCTCTATTCCGGGGTCATTCTGGCGCTTCTGTTTTTCTTGCTGAGGGCGGTCTTCCATCCGCCGGCGAAGTACGTATTCCACCCGATGGCCCTCATGCTTCCTATTGCAGGCGCGCTGGTCCATTATCAGGTACTCGATGGAATGATCCACCCGCACCTCAGCTGGTTCTTTCACATACTTCTCGGCCTCATCCCCACTACGCTGCCGGCCCGTGACGATTCACTGCAAAGCACGCGGTCGATTCTCGTGAAATCCTTTCTGATCATAGGGATCTTCGTGGCCGGGTTCGTACTTGGTGGATGGTTACCCCCCGGGTTCCCTTTGAAGTATCTTGGATTCCATCCCGTGTATCAGGGGTTCTAGAGACAATGTACAAAAACAAGGGAGCGGCCGACCTGAGCCAACCTGCTCCCTGCGCGATGCATTCACCGCGAAGAAAAAGAGAATGAACCACCAAGACACAAAGGCACCAAGAAGAACCAGAGCAAAGAGAACACTGCAGCCAACCATTCAGTCACATGGGCAGAGCATCTCTTCGGACGTGTCTTGCGAGCGCAGCCAAGAAGTTAACGCGAGGGATATGGATCCGTACGAGGGACATCGAAATTGCTTTCCCGGGGGACGCGGGATTCCTCGCAATGACCCAAGTGTAGCGACTCTCTCGCCCGGGAGACCGAATATTCACGCACTGCCGGGCTTGCCGTATCCGTCACGAGTGCGGACACCGGCTTCATGAGGTCCGGCTTGAGCCTGCGTTTTCATCCTGAAACGCCGTGAGTCAAGGAGGCGGCGGTGAAAACAGCTTCCCACATCTTTGTGTCTTGGTGTCTTTGTGGTGAGATTTTCTTGTTCAAGCAAGCCTAATGTCGCGGTGAACGCCTACCCCTGCTTGATGCATTCACAGGATTTCCGCGCGACGGTTACGCTAATCGATTACTATGCTCGTCAAGACACACTTGAGTGAATTCCAGGAATTCACGTTGAAAACGTTTCGTGCCGAAGCGTTCGGCGTTTTGGCGAATAGCGTGAGGATCAAAGCGATCCCTTGACGACTCAAACTCTGCAACCGCTTCGTTCAACGCCTTCGGTGTCTGATCTCTGAAGAAGAGACCGGTCCTTCCCAGGCACGACCGTGTCCAGTGCTCCACCGCGACCATAAGCAATGACAGGCTTTCCGCAGGCCTGAGCCTCGACGGGTACGATGCCGAAGTCCTCTTCACCGGGAAAGATCAGTGCCTTGCACCCCGCATAGAGTGTGCCGAGTTCCTCGCCCGAAGCCCATCCTACCATCTCGATATTCTTCTTGGCTATGGACTTCAAGTACTTCATTTGGGGGCCGTCCCCTGCGACGACCAGCCGCATGCCGTTTTCGGAGAAGGCCCGGACGGCGAGCGCAACATTCTTGTAGTCCACCAACCGGCCTACGCACAGATAATAGTCTTGTGATTGGCTTGAGACCTGAAATGCATCAACGTTGCAGGGAGGATGGATTACCTTTGCATCCCGCCGATAGTAGGCTCGGATCCGGTCCCGGACTGCACGGGAATTAGCTGCGAAGAAATCGACTCGTGCCGCGGCGGAATAATCCCAGAGTCGCAGATAGTGCATCACCAGCGATATCAGGGCTCGTCTTGCAGGCCCCGCTCCGTTCAAATGCTCCTGAAACATGCTCCACGCATATCTCATGGGCGAATGACAGTAACAGATGTGACATGTTTCCGGCCGAGTGATGACACCTTTAACGGTATTGGAGTCGCTGCTGATGACAAGATCGTAGTCATTCAAGTCGAACAGTTCTACGGCTAATGGAAACATCCACGCATAGTATCTGTGCCGCTTCAGAGCTCCGGGAATTTTCTGAACAAAGCTTGTGGCTAGGGATGATTTTCGAAGCCCTGCGGAAAGCACATCCGGATCGGCCAGGATGGTGAATAGGTCCGGTGAGTCGAGAATCTCGCAAAGAGCCTCACAAACCTTTTCCCCCCCGCTCATATTGAGGAACCAATGGTGCACTAATGCTTTACGACAGTTTTCGATCTTCATGGCCGTCGGTGTGCATCTCGTCAGTCTATCGTCCACCGCTCGGAACGATGGTCGAACCAACTCGGTAAGCGAATGTTACATGAGTGTTCATGGAACGACTCGGTGGCTCGATCAAGAGCCAGGGAACCACCTACTTCCATATCTCTCCGCTGCTTCCCAGCGAAGCATCCTGAGGCACCGGATCTCCGGCCATACCGCGACATCGCATGAGCACCCGGGTCCGCCATTCCCGATCTGTCATTCACTCACGCTGCACAGGGCCTGCATCACGATATGTCCGAAGAAGAAATGAATATCTTCGGAGAGCTGCATGTCATTCACTGCAGCCCATATGTGATACTGTGCCAATTCTTTCAGTCTGCCGCCATCGTAGCCGCAAATTCCGAGAGTGATTGCCCCATGCGAATTGGCATACGAAACGGCCCGGAGCACATTCTCGGAATTTCCGCTTCCCGATATCCCGATCACCACATCTCGCTGCCTCATGATCGGTTTGAGCTGTTCCACGAAGACGTCTTCAAAGCAGAAGTCATTGGCATAGGCCATGACAAGACCCATGTTCTCTGCGAGGCACCGGCCGAGAAACGGACGCCCTGTGGCCAAATAGATGCTCTTGTTCCAGTCATTGACGTAATGCTGCGCGGTGAGCGCACTACCGCCGTTTCCAAAACAAATCACCTGATTACCATTTTCCCAGGCCGTCTTGATGATGTCCAGAGCACGATCCATTTGTGCGATGTCCAAGAGCCGAACAGTTTCCGTCAGCCTGGTAAGGTAGCCCTCTGCGAAACCGGTAGGTATGTGAGGCACGTTTCCTCCTCCTAGGTCTAATGGTAGAATATAGTCCGAAGCGTACCGGTCGCAGTTCGGGCAGAGCCTCACGATCTCGGCTATGGCCTGGGGCCGGGGATTCCGAGACTTCCTGATGAAGCTCGCAGACCGAGCCCAGGCAGATGTCTATCCAGAAAATGGTTTTGGCACTTTTGAGACATCCGCGGGGGGGTTACTCGGTGAAGACCTGTCAGATGGAGAGGCAATGCATCGAACCTGGATCCGAAACCTGACCGGGCTTGATTGCGGGATCTTCCTCCAATTCTCGCTTCCGCAGGAACATCGGATGCACTGAAACTGGAATTCAGTGACCTCAGCTTGGGTTCGGGAATATCCGTGACCTGGTGACGCCAATACTTACCGCACTTCCGGTCGGGCTCCGGTGTAAATGCTGCTCCAAACTGATTGCAGCTACCGGGAAAGACAGGGATGACTCTATCGAGTCTTCGACAGGAATCAGAAGCCTATCAGTTTGGCAACGACTTCTATGAAAACCAGAACTGACAAGTTCGCACTGCGCGCACACGAGCAGGAGTTTATATTTCAGATGGTTCCTGTCTGTCCAAAACATATCCAAGGACCTTAATTTCGACCAAACGCTACGGACTAGCCCCCCTCAACGCCTTGCCCTCCAGCCATCCCGTGATCGTCTCTAACGCGAGAGCAAAATCAAAAGGTTTCAGCGAAGGCTGTCTGCCACCCCGGAAGGCAATTTCGTTAAGCCTGATCTCACTCAAACTGTCCCAACTAACAAAATAGATGTCCGAGTAGTGCGAAAAGCGTTGGCGCTGAACGTGGCTAGACCCCACGTGGATTACGTTTTTGCCGCTCAAGTAGGCCTCGGCCACTACCGAGGACATTCCATTTGAAACAACCAGGTCCGCGTTGAGTATGCAATCAAATGTGTTTGTCCCAGCATCTATGACTTGGAGCCCCAGGCTACGATAATAATCCTCGAACTCTTGATGGCCCCACCACTGCGGGAACTTGATAGCAACGTCCTGTTGCAGTAGCGGGGCTAGGAGCTTTGATGACCGCTCAAGCCCTTGCTTTCTCAGGCCAATGAATTCTGATATCGGCCAAACGCGAGATACCTTGGGATTAGTCACTGGAACTCCGCGGTGCTTTATCCACCCAACATTTTGACAAAACAATCGATCTTCGTAAAAACCCATATGTGGCTCAGGAATCAAATATATGTCAAAGCAATCGATGAAGAGGTCTTCCTCCAATACTATCGGTTCCACCAGGTCATGCGGGTAATAAACGGAGCAGATTGGCCTAAGCTCAGAAATAAGCTCAACCGGAGCAAAGCAGGCTCCGGCGATTTCCGGATAGATCTTCTGCAGAGAATAAGCACCGCGTAATAGATGCGCGCTGGTAAGGAAAACCACATCGCGGTTCTTCAAAGCTCGAAGAATTGTCGTGGGATCGCCCCCTTCAAAGAGATTCACCTCGAAGGCATCAAATCCCATGGACCGAACGTATCTGAAGAAAGGATGCAACACATACTCCGAGCCATATCCGTAAAAGAAAAAGCAAATCTCCATTTAGCTATCCCTCCAGACAAGACAACGTTCTTGGGAATCTTGATGCCACATAGAATCCGACATCCATTCTTCGGTTCAGCGGGCGAGTAGATTCAGCTGCTCCCAGAATGAAGTAGCCACAACCCTTTTCGAAGTATCGACTAATCTTGAATGTCCTAGTGAACTCGTGCTCGTTTAGTGAAAGCCCTACCTCAAAATATCCGTTATTATGCAGAACGTTGCGGACGTACCCGTCATCGAACAGTGGACCTACATATTCATCAGGATAATCGACAAATAGCAGATTGGCCTCATCATGGTCTGCAGCTTCGTCTATTGAAGGAGAACTGATCGGCAGGACCAGTGCCAGTTGTGCCGCACTCCGTGCCAATCTCCTTAAGAGGAAAGGAGAGCTGGCCAAGAAAGACGAGAGCTTCTGGCAGGGAACAACGAACGCATCGGACGAAACGGTTTCCTCCAATAGCCTTGCCAAACTGCCTGACTCGGTATGGAACGATGTTTTGACATACCCCGCTTCAGTCCGTTCGTATTTATGCAGCCCAAATAGCGTGCCCATTGCTGTAACCCGCACAACGGTTACCGTTTTTGAGCAGACCAGTTCAATTTCTCGTGGGAATGCATATTCATTGGTTGTCAGGACGGTGATTGATTCTAAAGATTCTCTCAAATAGAGGCTAGTCAAAAAGTGCACTAGAAATTCTATTTCGGTAAAGACATTTACAGGGTGATGTTTGGAACGCGACCTGTCGAATACCCAGCTGCGCTCCACCCTTTCCTCCAGCGGTACAAAGTGAACATCGGCTGC
Source organism: Desulfomonilaceae bacterium (assembly GCA_963675835.2). Lineage (GTDB taxonomy): Bacteria > Desulfobacterota > Desulfomonilia > Desulfomonilales > Desulfomonilaceae > JAVHLK01. The sequence continues at coordinate 124,096 of CAXXIU010000021.1, read as the reverse complement.
GATATCATCTAGACGCTTGGCTGCCACCTCCTGGCTAGCGGTGATGTCATCCAGGCGCGCAGCGAGTTCAGTGCAAGCGGCTCGTAGCCAACGAAAATAGGCAACTATCCTGGCGGGAATACATACAGCGTTTCTGATGGCCGTCATCAATTTGATAGCTGTCACACGCCACCTGTCCATGAGTCATTGCCCTTTCATTTGCTAATTTTTCGACAAAATGAACCCAAAATACTTGGTGTTTTCCCAACGATTAAGGTGTTGAGGATATATATCCACAACTTCCACATTGAAGTACTCTGCAAGAAGCTGTTTTTCGACTTCTACCTGTTTATACAGAGCAACATAATGGGAGTTCAGGTGCTCTGAGTATCCATCTACAAGAACATCCTCCTTAAGGCCGCACCCATGTTTTACCAACAGCACCCCATCGTCGTTTAAGAGATTGTGAGCAAGTTGATAGACACGGATGCTTTGTTCGTAATCCAAGTATGTGATCACCCCGAAGAGTAGGACAATGTCAAATCGGTGTTTCGATTTGAAGTCATGAACATCACACTCAATGAACTCCAAATTGTCTGAGCGGTATTGCGGCGAAAAAAAGCTTTCATACTTATCGACGGCAATAACCTTTTCTACCACTTTAGCCATCTCGTACGCCAATAGGCCGCTTCCGGTTCCCAGGTCAAGTGCGTACCGGTTGGGCCTAAGGAAAGGACGGATAAAAGCCAGATCGTAGACATGGGCATCGGAGTCGTGAAATCGAGTAGCAATTTTGCGATCCGATATTTTGGTCCGGCTACACAAAAAATCGTTGATTCGCCGTTTTTGTTCCAGTGAGAACCGAATATCCATCATAGATCTATTTCCTCTGCCCATCGCAGTGCCTCCTTGTAATCCTCGTAAGTGTCTATTTCTCGTGTTTCGACAGGAATCGCCTTTATGGGGAGCCAATTCATGAGCGTCTCATACACGTGAGTAGGGCCGTGTTTGATCCACTGTCTAGGCACTTGGAGCAGGCCGGTCCATTCCCATTCGCTTTTCTCCCGGCTAAAGGCGTCAACAAACATTGACCCCTCTCGGTGTTTGACCGATGCATAAACAGGTTCTGCTGTGCATGGTCGGCAGACCCCAATGACCGGGCCATCCATCTCACAGAAGGCCCGCAAGTCTCTTGCCCGAAGAATAAGATCCCCATCAATAGAAATGACAAAATGTCTTGCAAACCGTGCGGCGTTTGCGAGGCTGCACAGTGTGCCGGTGTTCCTGTAGTCGTGGTTGAAAACGAAAAGTATGTCCCTGCACTGCCGTAAACCCTCCCGCATGACATCCTCTGCACGATAACCCACAGCTATTCGGATGTCCGTGAAGCCCTGGAGTGCAGTCAAGTGCCGTGCAAGGATACTCTTGCCTCTCACCTCTAAGAGGCACTTGGTGATTCCTAGTCCAAGGCGCGATCCCACTCCTGCTGCATTTATGACAATCGTCTTAGTAGTCGGCATAGCGAGTCCTCAGAAAAGACAGCGTAATCGGCATCATTCAGTACGGGAGGGGCTGGAAAATGAACCGCTCCGAAGGCAATACCGATGTCTGCGAGGTTGATCATTTCAGCATCACTGTACGATTGGCCGACTGCAACCGATTCTCCGGCGAACCCCTTCAAGAAATCGCTTTTTTCTCTGAATGCTACCCCCGGCCGGTCTAGGAGATCTGCTGTGTCGTTCAGAGAGCTCATAATATCCACACTCAGGATCTGAGACAACGGCTTGACCCAAGAAACAGGGTATTCGGTGACCACAAATGTCTCTGATGAGTGCTCCCTCATGAAGTCTGCGAGATCTTGGTGCAGAGGAATCTCTGCTAGAAGGCCCTTGATGTCGTCTTCGTTGAAACGCTGGAAAACACTGAAACTCTGCCTTAACGATTCTTGAAATGGTGTTTGGCCTTGGAGACAACTTTCTCTCAGATTCAAGAGTTCACCCGCGATTCCCAGTCGTTCTGCGAGGTATGGTACAATAAGCCTTGAAGTGACAGTGCCATCAAGATTGAAAATAAATCGTTTCACGTATCCTCATCTATAGTCCGCACTGATGCATGACAATTCAGCCTTTTGCTCCTCGGTCAGCCCCGATTTTGCGCTCTCGAATCGCCCTTCTGCCGGTCCGGGAATTCCCCTCACTGGATAACGGTGAATCCAACCCTAAGGTTCCTCTCACATTTCCAAAACTCAATTGAGGTCTCTCGACATCGTAGTAAAGACTTGTGCAATAGTTGGAGAGATCTCCAAAGCTGAAGAAAATTCAAGGTACAGGTGTTGCTTTTTTCCGCTGCCTGTATGCCCAAATCCGACGCTTTTTGGGCAGCAGCTTTCTGGCGAACGGTTCCAAGAACCGCGGAACCTTTAGGTAGAGGGCCTCAAAGGGACCCGGATGGTCATACATCACTGAAATTCCATTCCAGAGACCCTTGCGACAAAGCACCCATGCAAACACTTTCCGGGCCACCGAATCCCTTACGGACGGGAAAATGAGATCCTCCGAAGAGGCTGTGCGTCCGTTCACGAGTGAACTTGTCCGGCCTTCAGAGACATCAAGGAGTTGCTCAGCTCGATTCAAGAGATACAATATTTTGGTATTCAGAAACGGGGTTTCACCAAGAGGATGAGCTGAGTGCCCCGAGGCTTCTGTTACGTTTATTCTTTCACAGAGGAGCCGATTGATCTCGTCCACCGCCCTTTCAATCGTCTGAACGACCTCATACTTCCCGCCAGACTCTTTAGCCGCTTGAAGACGATTGCTGACCGATGTTACTCGCCGGTCGATGAAATCATTCACGTCCATCAGTAATCTCGCTCCTTGAGTAGTCTTCTTATGTTCCAGAGAAAGGCCAGTCCCGGAACCCTTGTGGCGGCTGCCCCCTCGGGCCAGGGAGAGTGTTTCACTTGCGAATATAGCCTTCGAGCCTCTCTCGGTGGGGTAGGCTTGGCAAGCTCGATCGGTTGAAAAGCTACCACATCAGTTCCAAAATCCTCAAGGTGATGGAAATAGGCGAACGCTGTGGCCTCCTCCCGGGTCGGTAGTCGAAGAAATCGATCTAGTCTGCTGAGAATTCCCGGCAACAGCTCCTTGGCGGGGGCGTTCATAAAGGGGACCTGCTCAGCGTAATTGTCAACAAAATCGAAAAATGCCTGCTTGCATTCCCGTGACGAGAACCTTATCACGGTTCTCCAACTGGTATGCTTCGCTCTCCGTGCTCCTAAAGACAGGGATCACCCGACCTGTTTGAGGATCCCGTCCCAATGCCGTTGACGTGGGATGAGGGCCTCTAGTGGCAAGCTCAAAGATCTCGCGATATCGCAGGAAAGGTGCTTTTCCGATTGGATCGTTGGGCCGTTCCATAAGCAGGCCACGGTATTGACTCTTGCCCGTGTCCTGGAGCCACCTCCTATCCGAAAGACCAATGTAGAGGCCCAATAGAAAGGGCCACGACTGGTGATCTTTGAAGGCCAGTGTGAGAGTCTCTTGAACAGTGGCTGACCAACCAACGTCCACAAGCGCAACGGATCCGGCACTCCAGAAACCAAGCTGTGTCAAATAATCGTACAGAAGACCTCGAATTTCCTCATTGCGTTCACGTAGACGGCGAACAAATTTGGGGTGCCTGACAAATCGAAAGAACGGCGGGTCATCAAACCAACGTCTTATGGGAGCATCTAAAGAAGGGATGCCGCATTCTTGTGCGGACTCCTCAAAATCCTCGGGTGACAACCCGAAGCGTCCAAGAAGTGTCCGAAGAGTTCTCTGGTGGGCAATAAAGCCCTTCCGAAACTCCCGCGGCCCCAATTGGTCCAGCGATGAACCGAAAACGGTTTGGCGATTCAGGAATACGTACTCCGACGGAACCGTTCCACGGAGGCCGACGATGGGGGCAAGCTTTAAGTATACTTCTCTTAAGACAAACCCATCTCTTGCAGGAAAAAAAATGACCTGGATTTCTTGCTCTTCAACCGTTTCGATGACCTGATGGATGAAGTTTGCGATGACGGGCCCCACGACCCAAAATCCTATTTGGTAGGGAAGGTCTTTATCGTCGCTCTCTTTGCAGTTGTCCTGCAGGCACACCATGAGATCGCTGCCCAGCCATTGGGGATGAATTTGGGCAAGTCGAGCAAGCCGATTCACCCGGTCCACGAAACCGTCATGCTGTTTGGGCCAGAAGTGGAATCCCCTGCCTCCCTCCTTTTCGGGCATGAGCACATCCGAATGCTCGCGGTCCCCAAAATGGGCCCAGCGCTTTGGCGAGCAGCCCGCGCTGTTCAGCATAAGTCTGAACAGGCGGCCCGAATGCTTGGCCTGCTTATGCTCAGATGAAACGTAGAGATTATCAAACAAGTCCTTATATCCACAGCTCTCCACGATTGCCCTGATTTCGGATTCCCCAAGGTACATATCAGATATAAGAGCCGTTTTTTTGCCTAATTCTCTGCAATCCCTTAGTGCCTCCGGCATGCCGTCAACCGGAATACAAACCGATAATTCCCCTCGAAGCTCTGCATCTATTACTTCGTCCACGTAGGCAGAGGCAATTTCCGGACCCGCCAAATCGGTAAGATATGCGTACGTCCAATCACGAATGTGTATTTCTCCGTCGTTGCCGGCTTTTCGTGAAATTTCGCGCAATGCCTTCTCAGTTCGAGCTCTACCGTCGAGGATTTCCTCGATAGACAATCTCCGTCCCCGTGAGTCCAGAATTCTTTGAATTGCCCGAGCTGCCGGGATCTTAGTTCGGTCAGGAGGCCAAATACGGCGCTTCACAAGAGTATCGAATATATCGAACGTAACCATATCGATCTCGTCTCGCAACGTCCTCACCACGGAAACGACGCCCTCTGGGTTGAGGCATTTCGGATAAATCAAGTGCTCTCTCATTTGTTGGACCGCTGATGTTTCAAGTGATGAATCCCCGAATTCGGGCTTCAAGTATTTCATTGTATAGATTCAAATGGGAGACCAGGAAACGGTCGGGGCTGTAGGCTTTCATGGCTTTCCGAGCTTCTGAGCCCCATTTGATCAATGTATCCTGGTGGTCGATGCAATAATGTAGACCTTCAACAAGCCCCCCAACATTCCGTGACTGCGCAAGCCAGCCGTTTACTTGGTGTTCTACCAACTCCGGAATCGCTCCGGCATCAAAAGCGACGGCAGGAGTTCCGGCAGCCATAGATTCCGCCACTGCATTGCAGAAGGTTTCGGCCAAGGATGTGAACAGAAAAACGTCTGCTGCAGCGTAGTATTGCGCTAACAGTCGAGCTTCACGAATGTAACCAAGATGCAGTACATCTAAACCGCTGAATAGGCTGAACAGGTCTGTGTGTGGCCGAGGTGTCCTTCCGATCGTGATGACTTTGACCTGCCGAGACAATTGATGCAGTGCCGCCAACGCATACCTGATCCCTTTTCGCTCCTCTTCCATGTGTGGAGATGAAATCAATACAAGGAATCCATCGGGCAGACCCAGCAGATTGCGCAGTGCTTTCTTGTCAAAGGGACGGAAGAGGGCACAATCCACGAAGTTTCGAATTACTCGCGGTCGGTGGATGAACATCCCGGATTTCATTGCCTGGTCGGCAGCCCATTCAGAGGCTACTGTCGGAACGAAAAGTTGTTGCCGCCCCATTTTCTTCTTGTAATCGTGCATGAATCCTGTTCTGTCGATCGTCGTTTGCAGGGGGAACTCACTGAGCTTGGGGCAATTCCCGCAGCGCGAATGAAACGCCGTGCAGTCAATGGGAAATAAGCATCCACCGGTATACGGGGAGCAGTCGCGAAGGGTCCAGACTACCGGTTTCCTTTTGGAGAGCCATTTAAGAGCCATGGGTGAAAATGTGCGTGAAATGTCGTGAAAATGATACAGATCGTAGTGCAGGCCTCCTTTTCGCAGAAAGGCGAGGAGTTCAGGTGTCAGGAAGTCCGGCAAGCCGACCCTCATCGAAAAGTTGCGACACCACGCATGGAATCTTTGAAATCTATGACCATTGAACAGCATCCTCATGTGGCTCTTGTACTCATTGCCTGGATATCCGACCCAGTGGTGTGCCTCAACATTCGGAGCCGTAATGAGCAGCTTGGCCAGTTCCTCCGCCATGTGACTGGCGCCTCCCGATACCGCCGTCGAACGGCTGATCACGGCAATACGGATTGTTCTTACTGTTTCAGACATCGGATTCCTCCACGTGCGATCCACAAACGCAGGCACGCGCTGAGCCAAGCAGCGATCACCACGGTTCTCCGAGAGGTTACGATCATGCCTATTCTCGGCGGGTTATCCATCCTTTCCTGAATAGCTACTCCCGAATGTTTCCTCAAGCTTACCCAAAGTGCGGACTCCCTAACTGAAGGGTCACAAGTATTTTGCCGGGCAATATTTCTCGAATTGCCTATTGAATTGCCTCAGCAGAAACTGTGTTGATAGTTGCTGGACAATCCGGGACGTAATAGAGTCCGGGCAGATGTTTCGCCATGATATTAACCGATTGAACACTTCTATGTGTTCGTCACACGTCCCACAGAACGTGCAAACACATGGGAAACCTTCCGTTGCACTCGTGTTATTGGCTCCCTCAACAATTGGGAATCTCTCATGTTTGCCTGGCTTGCTGAGCAGATTCAATAGGCAGTTCTCGTATATTCTGAAGAATGAATGTTCCCGACGGCCCACCGTAGAGATGCGAAAACATTGCCAATGGATAGCGAATGTAATGTCTCCTATGAAAACTTTTGTTTTTATTCACCATATCTCTCCGACCGTCTCAGAAAACAGTTTACCTAGGATATCACAATCCGAGCACTTTTAGTAGCTCTTGTTTCTCCTTTTTCCACGAGAATCGTGCTGATGCTTCTCTCCACCCTTCGATGCCCAAGCTGCGGCGATATCCCGAGCTCCTACTCAGTTCCAGAATGCGGCTCGCCATGGCGGTAGTGTCTCCTTCGTCCACCAGAAAACCGGTGGAACCGTCGACTACCGCTTCGGGAATGCCTGCATGCTTTGTGGCAACAACCGGTATGGCGCTTGCCATTGCTTCCAATATGGCGACAGGAAGCCCTTCTTCGTCACCGGTTTCCGGATCGATTATACTGTGCTGAACAAATATGTCCGAGCGGATCATAAGCTCGCGCACCTCAGTGTTGGGAATCACGCCCGTGAATTCCACCTTGTCGGAAATGTGGTATTCTTCGACGTAGGTGTGGGCGCGTTTCAAAAGAGGGCCGTCCCCAACGTATACCAGGTTCAGCAGAGGATTCTGCTCACACGCGATCCGGAAGGCCTCCAAGGTATTCAATGGAGCCTTTTTCGGCACAAATCTGCCCACGGCAAGGCAGGTCACCGCTTTTCGATCGGGCCGATGAACGGGTGATACCGGAACATCGACACCGTACGGGATTACGTGGATTTTATCTTCTGCAATGCCGATCTGAATTAGGCGACTCTTGCTGAGTCGACTCATCGTGATGATCCCGGAGGTTTCATTGTATTTCCGGTACCTTTCCTGCCAATCCAGATTACGAAGGTACCGTGAAACATCTATTCCGTGGGCATGTCCAAAGAGCCTAACACCTGCTTTCCGGGCAGTGTCTATCCACGACCATGCAATATCAAGGAACTCGCCGAGCACAACCCGGACGTTACACCTTCGTAGCATCTCTGCAACCGCAGCGAACGAATCGGAACCGGCGGGGAGCCTATCGAGAATCAGCACCGGGCCTTGGGCTCGCTGGGGCCATCCGAACGGTTTATTCTCCTCCATGGCTATTATGAGCGTTTTTTCAGGCAGCAGGTCGTACATGTGTCTACGAATGAAGGTCTCCGAACTGGCCCCATAGAATCTCGCGAGAACCGCCAGTGGAAAGTCTCCGCGTGTCTCCGGGAGAGCACTCAGAGCAATCCGACGTGACAAAACAGCGGCAGGCGTGGCTTTGCGCCAAAAGGTCTTCGCTTTCAGAGTCCTGAGATGATCGAGAGTCCACCTCAGTGGCACCGTCAGCTTCCATGAATAGGAGCCTACGACACTCTCCAATTGAGCTTCTTTCTGTGCAAGAAGTCTCCGCGTGTCTATCAGCGCTGCTTCTTCCCTGCTTAGTCGTTCCTGTAGACTGGTGACGGCCTGCCCATAGTCCCGATCCTCCCGGACCATCTGTTTGCCCAACTGCATCACCGGATGGTCGTCACCCAGTAGAGTTGTTATCGCATTCCCAAGATCAACACCTTGGGTCCTGAGAACATAATCGAACAGAAGAAGCAAGCGTGGCGAAAGGCGCGGATTCTTGGACACATACCGGACCGCCTCGCTGGGGGAAACCCGAGGGTTTCTATCTTGATACTGTTGATACAGGTGCCGGGCGACTAGGAAATTCGCTTCCACATCGACTCTCAGCGTATCTTCCGCAATAGTGTTTGCCCCATGAATCCGGTAATCCGTCAGTGGCTGCTCAATGACGGTGAATCTTCTGCGGGAGGCCAGAGTTAGAAACATCTGCCAGTCGTGGGTGTATCGGAGCTCTATAAAGCCGCCTATTTCCATGAATACATCACGTTTGACGAACAGTACCGATGAGGTAACCAGATGATTAATCACCATAAGGGAATGGTGCAAAGAAGGTTCCTCTTGAAAAATCTCTAAAGCCCCTGCGTACCACCGCTTGGCCCAGTGATCTTCATCCAGAGGGGCTCCTTCTTCATCAATGTGACGTATTCTTGCAACTGAAGCTTCGATCCCATCATTTTGCTCGTGCAGGGCCAAATGCTGCTCCAGTTTGCCGGGTTGAAACCGATCATCACTATTGAGAAATGCCAAGAATGGTGCCTGTGCAAGGGCGGCACCCCTGTTCATTGCCCGATGGGCACCGGCGTTCTCCTGGCAGACTAGTCTCACCCTCGAATCACTGAAGCTGTTGATGACTTTTACACTGCTGTCTTGCGATCCGTCATCCACTACTACCAGCTCGAGATTCGTGAACGTGGAATTGAGCACGGAATCGATCGCTTCTCCGATGAACCTCTCGTGATTGTATGAGGGGATGACGACTGATACCAACGGCTTCGTTCCTTCTGACGTCACGAGCCTATCCTCTCCTGCATTTTTCTTTCTTTATTGCGACCGGGCGACCCTTGTCCGCCGGTCGCGGAAACGGTGATTATCACCATGGGACGTCCTCCCGTGAATGCTTTGCATTTACCGAGATGTACAGTAGACGCCCCCTCTAGCCTAGCCGGCTGCTTACGTTAATTTTTCACCCTATTTATCTACCGCGAAAGTTGACAAACGATCTTATTCTAGAGATCACGTTTCTAGCCGAACTGAGAGGCAATCGTTTGGTTCCAGTGACTTGATTAGGAAGAATAGGCTTTCGAGCCAGACACATGTCATCTCTCGTGAACTGCTCATATTGTGTATATTGCGATGCAGATATTATACTATCGAAGGGATAAACAGAAACCTGGAATCCTGCGTGATGCAGCTTGTCATAGAAATCTTTACCGTAGTACCGTACATGGTCGGACTGTCCGTAGAGTCGAGCGCGTTCGTCCGGATCCGTCACCGACAGGTCCTCCAGCGTCTTATCAAGGCCCTTCTTGATAGGTACTAGAATTAGCGCCCAGCCGCCGGGCCGAAGCACCCTCAGCATCTCTCTCATAGCGTTGTTATCGTCCGGAACGTGCTCAAGCACGTGCACACAAATAATGGCATCAAAAGAGTCGTCACCATGCGTTAGTTGAGTGATATCCTGCTTTTCATCAGCTCTATTGCCATCTAGATCAGCAGTTATGTACTTTATGTTATGTTGTGCTGCAATCTGGTCCGCAAGATTCTTCTCGGGAGCAAAGTGAAGAAGTCTAAGGTTGGATCCGGAGAATAAGTTTGTGTGATCTTTGAGGAAAAGGAAGACATTCCTTTCCCTGTCGAAAGATCTACAATTTGGGCAAACAACCAGCCTTCCTTGCACACCCATAGGTAACAGGTCGCTGATTTTGCATCGATGCTTACAGAAGCAGCATTCAAATGACTTTCCTCTTGTGCGATCGGGGAGTTCCATGGTCTTATGTTCTTTCGTCATTTCAAATTACAAAGTATTTTGGTGTTTGCATTGATGCCGTTCAGTACGTGAGACCTCTACTGCAACGCCGTTTTCTTGGTCAGTTTTTGGACGCCTCATAATTGGTCCGGTACAATTCTTTCATCGAACGTTGCTCCGAATGGGTCCAAAGTCAAACTCTGTGAGTCCCCCGGCAAAGCGGGGGGGTTTACCATTTATTATTACCACGGGGGGAGAAGCCCGACCATCTTCTGCCAAACTGACCTAGACTTTCGTTTCCGGCGTATATGGAATCGGTAGTTTTCCCACGTTGTTTTGGCGTACGAGAGCATACGATGAATAACCTTGGCAGCCAATAGCATGGGTTGAGTCACGCATTGCCGCCACCGGCGTTTAGGCTCCTTTAGCAGGCATACTGTAATTGGCTGCAATGATGCCGGACTCTTTAGGTATAGAACTTCCCGAAAAGTAGGTTGGTTGTACCCGAAATCATCGCCCGACCGTTTCTTACGTACGGATAGTATGACCTTGAGCAGTTGCCGAGTAGTTGTTTGCATGAGCGACGGATACAAGAGGCGTTCCGGGTCGTCGATACATAACTGATTTTTGGTGCGTGGTTCGTCCTTCTTGTGAAATATATGCTCACACTGATCCAGGCAGTATATTAGGCGTGTTGCGAGAAATGGATCCAGTTCCAGTAAGTGCGAGCCTTCTCCGTACCGTTCTGATTTTGCGTCGAGCTCATCGAGGAGGATGCCGGCATCCTCCAAAAGGCGCTCGAACCGTGTTCGTTCTACCAAATCGTTCATTCCGGACTCTGTTTGGGCTAATGCCATCCGGAGTCGAGTCAGCCTTTGCTTGCTGAAATCGATGGAATGCATCAAGACCACTTCTTCATGTAAAGTGCTTTCCCCAAATTGAAGATGTGAATCAATCCAGGGTAGCCGGAACCAACCACAAATCCTTCTTTCCAGAGCGTACGCGATGCGGTCCTAAGGAATTTCTTCCAACTGGTCCAAGAGGCCGCGTTAGGCTTGTGGTGTACGTGGTGCGTCAAAACCTCAACGCCGAAATCCTCCTGATGATAAAAATCCTCAAAGCACTTGGCCTCCTTCGCACTCGGAAAGCGGATTAGCCGGTCAAGCTGGCTGAGAAAGAAAGACCCGTATGTCCCAGGTGGATGCTCCAAGAATGGTAATACCGCCGCATATGATTCCAGGAAGGCAAATATGCCTGCCTGCAGATCCAGCGTGAGCGACTTGTTATTGAGCTCGTTGAGGAATGGCTGAGCATCGGTGCTCTGCAATACGGGAACCACATTGTCCCCGGTATCGCTCTTCCTAAATCCTTCTGCCGTAGGGTGTGGAGCACGGGATGCGATCTCGAACAGTTCGGGAAATGAAGCGAAAGGAGCGTGCCCCACCGGATCTCGCCGGTCCTCGAAAAACACTCCTCGGTACTTGGAGCGCCTTGTACGGCAAAGGGGCATCCAGGGTACGAAGCTCATGTAAAGTCCCAAGACATTCGGCCAAGCTGGATCATCCTGAAAAGCGAAAGTCAGGCAGTCTTGAGTGGTACCTCCCCAACCAACGTCCACAAGTGCAACTCGGTCAGTCTTCCAGAAACCCAGCTGATCCAGGTAGTCTTTCAACAATCGGCGGCTTTCGGCACTTTTCCGTCGGACAGCGTCGAGAAAGCGAGGATGACGAAGGAAAAGCAGGACGTTATCGTGATCAAAAAAGACATTCCTCACATCCAGCGGGTCATCTAGGGAGTCAATTCCGACCTCACGAGCCAAGTCCATGAAATCGTCCGGATTGAGATTGAACCTCTTCACCAGATTACGAAGGCACGGTTCCCCACTCGACAGACCATACCGTATCTCGCGAGGTCCAATTTCATTTAGTGAGGCGGCAAAAGCTGATTTCCTATTCAGAAACACATATTCTGTCCGCACGTTCAGATTGGAAAGCAAGATCGGCTTTAATCTATCGTAAATCGAGCGAAGGAGAAAACCGTCTCGAGCTGGAAACAAGAGCAAGCCAATGTTTTCTCGCTGAATTCTTTCGATTACCTGGTGTATGAAGTTAACAAATATCGGCCCAAGGACCCAGTAACCAATCTCACTCGCCACACTGCGAAACGCCCGGTTCCCCGTGTGCAGAGCTACGACTTCCATCAATTCCGCCCCATGCCACCGCGGGCTGACGCTGCATAGCTTCTTCAGGGAACGCGCCTTCTTCCTGCGTACGGAAAGGCATTTCGGTGCAAAAAGAAAAGTTCTTGCACCCAATCGCGCAGGCGAATGAACGTCACTCCACCGATTGTCGCCTATGTGGATCCATCGAGTAGGATCGAACTCCTGCTCATCGATCATCAATTCGTAGAGGCGGCCCGTTCCCTTGGTCAGCTTGTGCACTGACGAGACGTATAGTGCTTCGTACGATCCCTCATAACCATTGGCGTTGAGAAGATCGGCAATGTGAGCACTATCCAAATACATGTCAGAGGCCAGTAGCACTCGCTTGCCCCAGGATTTGACTTCCCGCACCGTTTCCAACATTCCGGGAACCGCCTCACAGACGGAAAACTCTCGTCGCATCTCTTCTTCAAGGAGCTGACCAACGTACCCGGCCGCTTCTTCGGATCCGAAATAGCACTCAAGCCAAGACTTGAATACGTCGGTTACGTGGCATTCATTGTCCATTCCTTCCGCTGCAGCGGCCTGCCGGAGAGCGTGCTCCACGGCCAGACGATCGGCCAAGGTCCCCCGCACGGGAACAACTACGCTCTTGAGTTCCAGAATTCTGCTGACCACCTGTGCCGCGGGAATCTTCGTCCAATCCGGGTCCATCACGCGACGCTGCAGAAGTGTGTCAAAAACATCAAAGGTAACTACGTCAACCTCGTGGCGGTATTTGGCTATAGCTGTTGAAACATCCTCCGCCGACCCGCACCGAGAATAGAAAGACCACATCACTTCCGTCTCCTGCGGGGCAGATATTTGGTGGCTCCTTCATGTAAGGTTTGCCGGTACTGCTTCAAGTTATCACCCAGCAATCCGTAATCGCCACGCGGCTGTTCCGCCGGGTTCTCGAGGTCCACCCGGCAGTCAAAATCGGCATTAGTACTAACCGTTTACATTCCCTCCTGCAGGCTCTGTGACTCCTGTGGCACTGCCAACAACCCATTATTCTTCTCTTGAGTGACCATCTCCGGCATCCCAACGGTCTGAGACCCGGCAGTGGGCTTTTACCGGTAGCCGTCGTTGCCGGTATTATCACCGTATTGATCCTCAGGAATGAGGTCATCCGATGATTTGGAGTGAGCGAGGCTCCCCTGTCTGCCGATTGACGTGTCCGTAACAAGTTTGTCCTCGAGTTGATCGAAACCTACTCCAAATCCAACATCGCTTCCGAAGACGCTCCACTAAAGCCGATTACACCACCAAAACACAACCCGGTTCGCCTGCCGAGAACATAAGTCCGGCCCTGCCCCAATCGCCCACTGAGGCCGACTACCGGCAGGTAACAGCTTTTCACCTCTATCCGGCGGCATTTCTCACAATCCTTCGGGCTCCCCGCTTCACCTTTTGGAGCAACGGGGATGCCATATACGTGTCGTAGGCGAATCTCCTAAAATTCCTTGCCGCTGCCTTCAGAAGCCCAATTTCTCGGAGGCCCCGTCTAAGGTTACCGGCTCGGAGGCTATTCGGAAGCCGCGCCTCGTACACTGCATTTCGCCAACAAGAGACCGCAAGAACATCCATATGTCGCTTTTCCGTCACGTTTCTCTGCTGACGGGCGCTATCCGCCCAGGCACACCGGTACGCCTCGTCAAGCCCGTCGAGCCAGGCGGCTTCCGTATTCTCCACTCTCAATCCCGTGCAGGTCCGTGTCTGCGTAAGGGGCGGCATTGCTGCATACACAGCAATGGCCGTACCCCACATAGTCCACGAGTTTTATGTCCGATTTGGCGTTCACGAAGTCCAAGGTTGCCTCGTCCGCCGGGTCTCCAGCGGTGCTACACCGATCATCCCCGGCAGACTCGCCAATAGACTCCTATAGTGCCAGAAAGAAATGGTGCCCAAGTTTACCGCATTAGGGAATTCCTGGCCGATGGAAGAAATGGTGCTCCCTATGCAGTACACCGGTAAATTGTGCCGTTCTGCAAAGGTTCGCACAGCACTGGCCACCGCATGTTCGGATGTTGTAAGGGGCACGTGGTCGCTGCTTGTCCAAATGATTCCAGTGGGACGTGCAGGCGATCTTGTAGCGGAAGGGAACTCTCCCCCATTGGGACAGATTAAGGTCTTGCGCATCAAGCGTTGGCCGCAATAGCGTTCGAGCAGGTTGACCAGCCTGTGCGACGTGGAGGTCAACACACGGCACTCCGCTAAGCAGTTCAAGGCACCGCTGATCGAAGGTAAGGATCGATCCAAATACGAAGCTCTACCAAGTAACAGGTCGTCAATATCATAGATGAACCTGCTCCCAACTCGTTCAATCAGGAACTTCACGAAGATCGGGTCTAACGTGCGTTGCAGCCAGACGACATCGAAAGTGAACTCCTCCGGAACGTTTTCCAGAAACGAGTTGGTGACGACAAAATCGTCGACAATGCGGCTTCTCTTCATGGCGAGAAGCGGCATAACCATCCGAGCTTCTTTCACAAAATGAGGTTCTTCCGTTATGGCCAGGATTCGCGGATTCGATGGTGTGCTGCTCATATTACAGACCAAAGTTTGGCACAGTGGCTTCCTGTGCCACAGGCCCTGGTTGCGATATCATTATGTAAAAGCGTAGCGGGCGCATAGAAGAAGACTCCGTAATCGCGAATTGACGGCGTTATAGTAGTTCGCTACAAGGACGTATGTGTCTAAGAAAATGGTCGTTGAGGTTCACGAAAGACTCGTTGAACCGTTCGATGTGTTCGGAACGCCTTTCTGAACCCACGACTTTGAGCACTTCAAGCGCCATGTCTCGGGGTTGATGGTCTCCAAGAACTTGACCCGTGGGGTATCAGCCGAATCTTCATACGTACAAGCGCCCGAGCTCCCTCAATCGGGTTCTCACAGCGGCCAATCTTCCGTGGAAATCTGCCGCGCCTACGGATTACTGCCCCGGTTCCGTTCATCTATTCTCCCCAACCTCGATGGTTACTACTTATTGTTGCCTCTGTTATGGAAGAGTTGGAAATATGGCTGCAAATCGATTCACCAAGGTGATCACATATGAGTTTGGCCACAACTCTTGCTCCTGCTTCGTTAAAGTGGCAATCATCGTAGAAGGCCTTGGTACTTTTCGGTACCTGATCTGCCAAGTCAATGCACTCAATGTTTGCTACGGCACAGAAGTCCCCAAGGGTGGAATTGAACAAATCCATTGCTCTGCCTAGTGCTGCGACTGAATAATAGGCACGTGTCTTGCCTTGAGAATCACGGACATCACCCAACCAAAGGAGCGCCTTTTCTTCATTAGTTAGGCCTTCTTTCCACATCGTCGGCTGAGTCATAAGAACTAGTCGCCAGTGTCTGGTGTCGGCTATTTGTTTAATCCGCCTCAGGGAATGTCTATACCGCTTCAGTGCAAAATCCAGATTGGGAAGCGTGTCTACAATTCTACGGGCGGAGGCTCTTTGTCTCCTCTCCCGGACATAAAACTCGGCCGCGTAATCTTGGTATCCCTCAGATCTCCAAATACCTCTCAGTAGTCGGGGCAGCGCCCCAATCGCCGATTGTCCGATTGGCCGTGCCGAGAAATCATTTTCACCGACATTCATAAAAAGCTTGTCTTGTTTCTTTTCCGGGTCAAAGGCATCAGGTGATCCTCTTAAGGTTTGAACACAGTCGTTAATACCTATGAGGAGCACTACACAGTCGATTCTGGGTAGAGTAGGAACCTGACACTTCATTTGAATAATATGATCCAGCGTGTTAAGAGCGCTTCTACCTGTGTTTCCCACCCATATCTTGCCGTGACTCCCGCATGTGCGGTTGAGATATTTGTCCAATAATGCAGGCCAAGCAGTATCGTCATCCAGATAGATACACTCGGTGGTACTTCCTCCGATGCAGAGTATGCGATAGTGGTCGGTATCCGAGATCTCATCGCCTCTTATGCCCAGCGAATTGGTTGAGAAACGAGTTGACCCTTCTATGCCGGGCAAAACTCCTTTGGGTTGTTTTAAATCTTCTCTCTATATTTGGCGGCCAAACATAGAGTACTTTCTTTGCCCCGGATGAGTGAAGGAGGGGTAACGCAAGACGCAGGATAGACTCGCTTAGGAAAAGAATGACCGAGCACGTTAGGCTTAACATAGTGAGATAAAAAAAACAGCTTCTTTCTATCCCGGCGCATTATCTTTGATGCCCCTATCGTGCACGAATTCAGCTAGAAATTATGTTCACTGTGAACTAAGAGCAGCATACGTGCCTGAAACGATCTGCTCTTTGAATCCCAACCGACGGAATACCGATATGATATCCGGACGTGTCGTTTCAGTGATTACCACATTAACCTTGAGTAGATCCAGATCCGCCTTGAGCTGCCGAATATCATCCGGGCACGACAGGAGAGCCTGCAAGAGCCTCTTTCGGCTGTCTCGCTCTTCCCGCTGCCATGGGAACCCCAAGGAGTAGTCGATATACTGGGGGTCGCGCTGCGACCATGCGAGCGTTCCTGCAGTAGGTTGGCACTATCCACGCAACGGCTTCCGGAGCAAGGACCAGAGGTCCCGGCCGGGCCTTCAAGGCATCTATGTAATCCAGTATCGGCAACACGGCCGATGAGATACGGTAAGGATTCCCTATGACATATTCATTTCGGTCTATGCCGCCGCAGCGGCAATTCATTCCGCTCGTGAAGAAAATCGCTAGGAATGCGGCCACCGCAACACAAAGAAAATGCCAGTCTCTTGATGGGTCTTGAGCGAACGCGGCCGGCGAGTACCGTCACCGCCTGGTTGAGCAACCAGCCCATGAGAAAGGGAGCAGGAAAAAGCCAAAAGAAGCGAAAATAGTTTCCATCTACCCTGAGCTGCTTGATGATGAATTCTCCGGCCCAAGGGTTGAGAATTATCGCACAAAGAAGAACGGGAAAAATGACGAGAAATATTTTAACATTAGGACGCTTGTCGACCACCAGGATGAGCGGTATCACCAGTAGAAAGGCAGGCAGTATTGTGTCGGCACCTATGTATCCGTTCAGCAGCGCTGTCCAAGAAAGCCCTTCCCTTGTAGCGGACACTTGTGAAGTGGCGAGATAAGGCAGAATGTCGAAAACAATGTCCGAGAGTATCACCAGTGAAAACACCACCACAGGGGCCAGTGCCAATACCCTCTTGATAACTGGGACGGCTCAAGTTGGTTACCCCGAAGGATGCGACGACTAGGCCGCTCCCTGCCAACGACAAAAAAAATAGCCGATTGGCTCACAGCTGCAGAGGCCAAGAGACACGAGGCAGCCACCAGGTAATCAACAAGACGACCGCCCGCCATATAGCGCATCAATCCGAACACGAGCACCGGCCATACGAGATGCAAAAAAAAACCGCTTTTCCCTGCCACAACCTGGTAAAGAAGAAACAGCCCGCATGACCAATGACTTCCCATGAACATGATGTTAAACAGCAGTAGTGGCAAATACAACCCGGTAGGCCTTGTCGGGACCGAACAGATATTCCGATAACCGCAGATAGGCGGATACGCTGAGTATCGCAACGACGAAAGGCACGACCAAATGAAAGAGGATCAGAGTGTGAATGCCCGTGACCTTGGCAACTGCCGAAACCATCAACTCCCATGCCGGATACCGCCAAGCCGGGTGTGCCGGAATGCCGGGTTCGCCAAACGAAGGCTCCATTTGGTTCAAGCTCGATGAGTCGATCATTCTCAGGGCCGCGGAAAGGTACATTGCGTCGTCCGCATCAAACGGTGTTCAGCACCGACACCCCAACAGCCAACATAACGACGACAACGAAGAAGCATACCTTGATATCGCCATTTCCCAGATTGTTCTGGTACTCGGTGCACGTACGACTACAATACGGTGCGGTGCCGGCACGGGAGGCCCTCCTCCTCTGAAGCCGTGCCCCGTCGAGCTAAGAGGAAAGCAACCGACCAGAGAGGACAATAGACTGACCGCTGTCAGCAGCAAGAACGTTTGATAGGAGAGATGGTATTTCAGACAAACGAAAGCAGTCGGTGAACAGAAACCGAGGACACCCGTAGCCGACAAGCCCAGGTGATCGAATCGCAGTCCCCTCTTTTGCGTCCAAGCGCTCACCAGTTCCAAAGAAATGAGGAGAAAAGAAAGCAACGTGACGGAGAAGACAACCTGAGCAATAATATCAAACGCCGGCACTCAGCATTCACCTCCCCCCGATACCTTCCATTGCCGTATTCGGAAGGCACAAACGATTGTCGCACTGTTGCAAGACCCTACTTGATCGGAACAATGCTAATCCATTTTTTCAGGTGTACTTGGTTATGGCCGAATGTGAACTTCATAGATATCTCCGTCAGTGGTGGAGAGTGTCTTGCTTAGCTGCACTTCTCGGGCCAGTTCATCAATTGAGAGAATATACGTTCTCCATTCCATTGCCTTGAACCATACCAGGAATGTTCTCCGGCCTGAACCGAGGGATTGCTTGAATCCGGCCATACTCGGATAGCTCCGTTCCTTGGTATCTCGGCGGTCCCTCATTGTTACAAGTGCCTCGGTTCGTACTGGGGCCCCTTTCGATGGAAGCTCAGTTAGGAGATAGATACCGTCCGGAGCATTGCTGTAGACCAGTCCCGGTATGGGGGTGGTCTTCAAGGCTTCGATCAGCGGTGACTCGGCAAAGGCGCTCGAGCTGTAACCTCCTACGCCATGGTCAAGGGCCGCACCTATGGAATTGGACAGTTCTTTAAGTGGATACATCAACCAGACAAAGAACATAACCACAAGCAGCGGTCTCACAACAACCCGGGACCAGCGTCGCTGCAGGCGGTCTCTTACGAAGTCCGCAGCTGGAAACAACAACGCTATCAGAAAAGGATAGAGAGGCGCCAAGTATCTATTGCCGGGAGGTGCGATCGCCACCCTGGATGCTGCTGCAACAATGAAGGTTGTGTAGACCACTGCAAATATGATTATGCAGTCCCCAAGTGTCTCAGCTGACGAAGGAGAAGAACCGGAGGTGTTTCTGCCCCACCGCCTCCCGATTGTGAATGCACACGCTATTACCAGGCCCAACCCGACAGTCACCTTCAGTAAAAGGGGTATCTGTCCAGGAACAAACCATGATATACAAACTTCAAACACGCATCGCATGTTTTCGACCAAGCTTCTGGGAGAAGGTATGCCTTGTGTGCCTTCTCCCCACATAAGCCCGGTAACCCAACAGTCGTAAGCAAGCCATGCAGCAACAGGAATCCCGGCGACTACCCCGAAGAGACACGAATGAAAGAGTCTCGAAGCCACCCCTCCCAATCGAGAGATCAGAAAAATCGAGGCCATGCCGCTGAGCACAATCCCGACCCCTGCATACCGTTGCAAACATGCAAGCGCACCGACCGTACACGCTGCAACCAACCAGATCCTCTTCCCCTCACGGCAGAAGGCGGAGATTGTGAAAACAAGTAGAATACAGAGTACTATGAAAAAAGGTTCCGTCCACACCCACGACGAAACGTGAACCAATGGGGCGGCAGATAACACCGACATGGAGCCTGCCAACACTATGCCCCCCGAGTGAACGAGTCTCTGAAGCATTAGGCCTGAAAGAAATACAATCAAACCAAACATAACCGCATTAAAGAATCGCGCTCCCGCCGGTGGGTCTATTCCAACATGAGAAAAGATGCTGAGTATTAACGGAAACAAGGGAGGAAAACCACGGAGATGTGCACCGTCAAACTCTATCAAACCTTTTCCGGAAGCCACGTTGTTCGCCGCAGAAACATAGCTTGCCGAGTCCGGGGATAACCCGGGCCCGTACTTGACGGTTGTAACGACGATAAGCCATGCCGCCAGAAAACTCATGAAAAGCACTGCGGTGAGCGTGTTAACCGAACGTGGGCTCACTTCCATAACACGTCTCCGCATTTCAGATGCAAGAAGGGGAAGTCGCTTGGTCTCAGCCTGATCCCGATGACGTCACCTCTTTTGCCAACTCCATCGGCAGGGCACGTCCAGCACCCCACGGGTTTCCGCCGGGCCGTGGGCTTCAAGAAGTATTTTTTCGGAGGCAATGTGTCCTCCTCCGCCATTGGAGGACTCGTTGATACGGGTCCACAGATTATACGACCCGGACCCCAGTGCCAAAGCCGGTAAAGTTACCTCGACGTCATAAGCCCCCGGCTCAAGAGCGGGACAATGCTGGGTAAGATCGGTCTGATGATGGATCAGGAGTCGGCCCGACTTGTCTTCCAGCATGAAATCCAGGCGTGCTTGCGGAAGGTGAGTTTCGGTACGCACCTCCATGCGAACGGTTAGGGGTAATCCCGGAGTCAGGTGGTGTGACTCTTCGTCGTTCAGGACAGTTCTGAGATTTTCGATTTTGACACCCTGGAGAACTGGACGTTCAGGGGGAATACCTTGGTCCCGCTCCAGGATGCGCAGGTACTCCGACACAGCCTCATTGGTTGGTCCCGCAAAAACCAGTTCGCCCCGGTTCAAGACAGCGGTTACACTACACAGAGATTGCACGGACGGGATACTGTGAGAAACGAGGATCACCGTCCTTCCATCCCGTGCTACCGATTCCATTTTGTTTTGACTCTTCTTCTGAAAAGACGCGTCTCCCACGGCAAGGACCTCGTCGAGCAAGAGGATTTCCGGTTCGAGATGGGCTGCGACCGAAAAAGCCAGACGAACTTTCATCCCACTCGAATACCGCTTCACCGGCGTATCGAGGAAATCTTTTACACCGGAAAACTCCACGATGGCATCAAACTTCTCGTCAATCTCCCTCCGGCTCATGCCGAGGATGACACCATTCAGGTACACATTTTCCCTCCCCGTTAGTTCCGGGTGAAACCCGGTCCCCACCTCCAGCAAGCTGCCGACCTTTCCGAAAATCTCGATGCGTCCCGTGGTCGGTTTGGTGATTCGAGCGAGTATCTTTAACAGGGTACTCTTTCCCGAGCCGTTTGCTCCAATCAGCCCCAGGATCTGTCCCTTCTTGACGTCAAGAGAAACATCCTTCAAAGCCCAAAAATGGGAATCCTCGGTCGCCGGTGACGTTCTACGCGCAGGCGATGCGCATAAGCCGACCATTCGTAAGAGCCCTTCTTTGAAGGACTCTTGATGAAAGATCGTTTCACCCCTCCTGTACTGCTTCCCAACACCCTGAATTCGGATTGCTACATCACTCAAATGTGGGCTCTCCATTGTCTTCTACACGAAGAAGTGGCCATAGGCATGAGGGCTCAGACGACATCAACCAACCCTTCGGACTTCTTCACGAAGTAGAGAAATCCAATACATAACATAGCCAGGGCGGACATCGTGCCAATACCTACTTCGATCATCGGGAACGGACCAGTTCCCATGATGGTCCAGCGGAATCCCTCAATGGCTCCAACCATGGGGTTGAGCGAGTAAATGGATTTCCAACGCTCCGGCACTCGACTGGCCGGGTAGATCACGGGACTCATAAAGAACCACATTTGCGTCAACACTGCCATGAGATTCTTGAAATCTCGGTACCTGGCTATCAAAGGGGCAAACAAGAGCCCCATCCCGAGTGTTGCCGCCAACACTATCACAAAGAGTGCCGGAATAATGAGCAGACGGGCCGACGGCCAGATGCCTGTGTAAATCATTAAGGCTATCAGGGTGATGAAAGCCATTCCCAGATCCACGAACTGGGCTATAACCGGGGCCGCGGGAATGAACAGGATCGGGCAGTATACCCGGTTGAGAAGAAATCCGTTTGTGAGCAGGCTCTCCGAGGAAAGGCTCATGCCCGTAACGAAGAAGTTCCAGAACACGAGTCCCGAATAATAGAATAGCGGATAAGGTATCCCATCGGTTGGAAATCTGACGACATACCCGAGGAATATCGTGAATACAATCATGAGCAACAGCGGTTTCAAGAATGCCCAGGCACTCCCAAGGATTGTCTGCTTAAATCGCACTTTCAGATCTCTGACTGCAAGAAACCAAAAGAGGTCGAGCTTGTCCCGGTATTCGTCCCAGTTGATGAGAAACGGAGGCCTATTCGAGTCGATTACAACTAAAGGGCTTCCGGGAGAGGCTTTGCTGCTTCTGCCAAATATACTCATGCAATGCTCTCCAATAATTTGGTATTGATATTAGTGGCTTCGCTTCGACCACAGCGCTTCATACAATTGCATGTACTGTTCCGTCGTCCGCTGCTGGATGAACTGCTCGGTCACCGTACGTCTCGCATTCTTCACCAGACGGTCACGATACTCGGAGTCTTCGGCCAGCTTTCTTATTGCGGGCACGTATTGCCGTGGATCCCGTTCTTCAATGAGAACTCCGGACACCTCGTTTTCGATGATTTCAGGTATCCCGCTGACATCAGCTGCCACGATGGGAATTCCCATGTACATGAGTTCCAGCAGTGCAATGGGAAGCCCTTCCCATCGTGAGGGAAAGACTACAACCGCTGAATCCGCGATCTCCGTCAGAGCTTTTCGGCGGGGTAACGAGCCGCAGAGCTTCACGGAATCGGCAAGGCCGTACATCTCTATTGCTCTTCTCACATCTCGTTCCATGTCTCCGCCGCCCACGATCTTTGCAGTATACCCTTCAGCCGCCAAGATTCTTGCCATTTCCACAAACAGCAAAGGATCCTTTTGGTAGGTGAGACGTCCGAAAAAGCCTATGGAAGTTGGATCCGTGAGGGACTTTTGCGGTATATCCTCGAGCTTGATTCCATTGTAGACCACCGTGCCTCTTTCGGCCTCCGGCAAAATGCGCCATTCCTTTGCCAGACGCCGGTCGTAATGACACACAAATGCCGTCATGTCGGCCCATCCACTGATGCGTCTTTCCGCCAAGGCGGCCAGGTGACGTACTCCCCAGGGTTTTCTGAGAAAATGATACCCGTGAACCGTGTATATGACCGGTGAGCGTTTGCGATTCGACGACAACATTCCGGCAAGGAATCCCGCGCGACCGCCGTGGACGTGAACAACATTTGGCCCAAAACTTCTCACCAGACGCCGCAACTTGATCGTAACGCTCAGGTCCAAACGAGATCTGAAGAAGTCAATGCCGGAGACGGCAATCCCCATCCGACCGGCCTCCTTTTCAGCATACGAATCATTCTGACACACAAAAAGGAGATCCTGACCGCGCCCTTGCAGATCTTCCAAAAGGGCAAGCACCTGGGTTGTACCGCCACCGGGCCTCCCATCGGCAATGATTTGCAGCAGTTTCATGATGATGAACAGGATGTTCTGTCGTTCGGAAACAGATCAAATCTTTGCGAACAGACCGAGATTTCTCACCAGTCCGGTTTTGAAAAACCGGTATTTCAGTAGCGTCCTACGTTTTGCCAAGATACCTTTTTCACCCAAGGACGAGTAATGCTCGAGCATTTCCCGGTGACGCGAAGACAGAGAATCCCCGTAACGGTTTAGGAGCTCCGCGGCTTGTCTGCGAGAAGCGACAAGAGGCGTCCGATCACGGATGTTCATAATCTTGTCGAAAATGTACGCTGCACCCCAGCGCCTGACCCCGACTGAGTTGGCTTCATGCTGACGATACAACACCGTCGGCTCCGATACGTAGGCCGTTCGGCCGAAGCAGACGGAAACGAGAGCCAGCCACCAATCATACTGAACCACGTTTCCCGGAATCGGCGTTGCCCGCTTCTTGAGAGCGCTGTTAATCATCACCGTGCAACCGAACACCATGTTTTGAACCAAAAGGCGATTGAAGCTGGTACTGAATGCAGGATCGTTGTATCCATAATGCCAGGCCGATGCATCGAGCCGGCGAAGACTTGAATCTACCACGCTTGCGTCGGTATGAATCAGAACCGGGGTCCCGTCTCCGACTTCAGTCTCTACCGACCGCATACAATCGAGCGTTTTCTCCATCTTGTCGGGTAACCAGACATCGTCCTGGTCACAGAACATATAATATTTCGAATCGGTCAACTCCAGAAGACGAGAGAAACTTGCGTCTACCCCCAGCCTGGGACCGCCTGCATCAACGACGTGAATACGTCCGGGGTGACGACGAGCGAAATCCAATATAATGGAAGCACTGTCGTCCAGAGAACCGTCATCTCGTGTCACGAGACGCCAATGGGGCCATGATTGTTCGAGAATGGATTGGATTTGCTCGGAGACATAGCGATCCCCATTGTAAGTCGGCAAGAGAACGGCAACCCTTGGGAGTGATTGACTCACGGCCGCCTCCAAGTAACCCTTTCATTGTGGAAGACGGGTTGAATTGCAGGAGTGTTTCCGACGTCGCAATCCATCACATTGCAGGCAGCCCCCCATTCGACTTGGAGATACCTCCCTGGGAGGCCCATACTCTTATGTTCGTGCAGGTCGGATAGCATACACGGCCCTTGTCCCGATCATTACCATTTCAACGGAAAATTCCATAATGAGGAGATCTTGAACGCTTTGCGCACCCTCGGTGTCAACATAATTCTTGGTGATTTCCCGGGCACGCAGGTGTTCCGGACACCACGACGTGATGCCCTGTCCAACGGCAAAGAAGGGTATGGGAGCTCGGAGCAATCAACAGCGCAGACTCCGTCCCCATCGAATAAGCACAGGTCACTGATATAACTACACTTATCGTTTTCTTTCCAGTGCGCAATAATTTGTTCCACTCCCCCTCATTTCCACAAACCGAAACTCCTGGATGGGGGGTGCCAAATGTCTTTCCAGCCCTGCGCTCGATCCAATCGCCTGTCTCGGAGCCGTTTACCGGCTGCATGCAGGTCTGAGAAGAGCGGTTCGCACCTTAGCATCGGCCTCTGAGTATGTCAACAGCGTGAATATCTCGGCCATGATTGCGTCAAAGGCTTTCTCGTTTGCCTGCGACTGAGACCAACAATACTCCAAGCCGGATTTGGAAAGAGCATGTTGGGGGGGATAAGAAAGCGGTAATCGTCGGCCGACAAGAGCAGCCGTTGGCTCGAAGATCGTACGGTCGTCCGACTCATGTCATGCCGTACCGGCTATCCCGGCACTCGGCAGACCTATCGGGCACGGGTTTCCGGCGTCCATTTCGCATACCATTCTTCGCCGAGGATCACGTCCAACAGCCTTGCAGTACTCTGCTTCCACGTGAGCCGTGGCATTTCGGATGAACCGGGTATGGTGCCGGATCTCTGTAATCTTATCCACTCGCGAATTGCCGCGGCAAGATCCTGCGGTTCCATTCCGTGAAAGTAGTATACATGCTCGCCCGCAACCTCTTGAAAAACCGGCAAATCCCTCGCGATTATAGGTAGCTTGTGGTGTGCGGCTTCGATCAGTGGTAGTCCGAAGCCTTCGCCTTCCGATGCCATCAAGAGTGCGGTGCACTCCTCGTACAGTCTCATCAGCATCTCGTCGCTGCATCGATCCAGCCAGATCAAACGATTGCCCTGCTCATCATGATTCCTAAGATTTCTTGCAAGAGAGTCAACCATCCAGCCGATCTTGCCGGCAATGACCAGGTTTACACCCAACCCTTCAGCCCAGAGGCGCTCGAACGCCGCAAGAGTCTGTCGATGACCCTTGCGAGGTTCAATATTCCCCACCATCAGGAAGCTGGGATGAGAGCGGATCTTGGCGAATACGGCTTCGGCATCAGTGACCATACCTGTTGTAGGCGTGCTTTCAGCTATATCTGCACCAAGGTGAAAAAATCCGATGTTCAGATCCCGCATTCTCGGCGGCTGAAGCCGGTCGAGAATCTGCATCACTTCGTCGGCTACGGCCCTGGAGATACATAGCAAACCATCGGCCACCCTTGAGACGCTTGCCAACCACGCCCCCAGCCAATCCGCACTCCCTGGGGGAAAGGTGTCCGGTCGAAGAATCGGCAATAGATCATAAACGACAAAGTATGTTCTCACTCCTCGATTACGCCATTCAGCATACAGTGGCTCTTCGGCAGGCACAATATCAGGTAAGAGGTCAATACCGAGATAGATGTCCCCGGCTTTCGGGACCAAGATCTCGTCCCTCCGGGTCGGTTGTGGGCAATTAACGAAATCCAATGTGAAATTTCCGGCATAGCGATATGCCTTGCCGTCATAATAGACCGGTTCTATTCTCCAGTTTGCCGGTGGATGGACGATAAGTTCTCGAAGCACACTACGAACTACTCGCTGTATTCCGGTCTTTGCATCTTTTCTTGCCAGCTCCGAAATGTCGATGAGTAACTGCGGAAAACTGCGGCGAGGTTGATTTGCCGCGACGGTCTGCGCGACCTGAATGATATCGCTTGAAGACGGGGAATTGTCGCAAGAGTATATGCAAGACAATCTCGAAATCAGCCGGCGATAGCGAGCAAAAGATCCATGCTCGTAGACGCTCTCAATCGCATCCCTATAGAGTTCCCCCACCCTCACCGGGGAGTGCCGCTCGCGAATGTACTTAAGAGCGGAGCGGGCAAGTCTTTCCCGAGCGGTCTTGTTCCTCCACAGGCTGGTGATGGCTGAGGAAAGATCTTTAACAGTAGACTGCCCGGGGAGTTTGACAGCCACACCTTCGGGTAACTCGCCTGCTTGGCCGTGTGAATTTGTGACCAGCGGCAGACCATGGGCTAGGCAATCAAGTATGATCCTCGATGTGTCGCCTCTCGATGGCGATTGGAGCTGGACCGCCATGTCTGCTGCCGCCAGATAGTTCCGGAACAACTCGGGACTTGCACGGCCGGTGATCTTGAGCCGGTCGGTAAGGCCGGATTCCTCAATTCGCTTAGTTAGCTGCAAGCCATACTCACCTGAATCGGTTGCACCAACGAAAACCAGCCGGCAACCCTGGTTCCCTGCAACCGGCGAAGCCAGCCAAGCCTCCAGTAAAGAATGATTGTGTTTCGTCGAGCCCCGCACCCCAAATGAGCATACGAGGAACACGCCGGCGTCCAGTCCCAGTTCGTCTCGCGCCGAACGCCGGTGAATTGGATGGGGCAGTCCTCTGAGGCTGGGAACCACGTGCCAGTCTGAGGTGTAATTCTCCCCGTAATAGTCTTCAGCCCACTGCTTGAATGTCTGTGAATGCACTATTACGCCGGCGGCTTCATCCAAGACCGGTTTGTTGCCCGGATAGGGACACGTGACGGCATGTGGATTCTGCCCTAAAGCTATGAGAGCCGAATAGCCGTGGGAGTCCAGAAGGCTTTCCGTAAACCAACCCGGTCGGTCCATGTACCTATCAATATAACTATTTAGGTCGCTTAAGAAAAAATCGTGAAGCACAACGACTCCCTTGTGCTTTTCGAGGAGGTCGAATTGATAGCCGTGGAACGAAGAGTCTCCCACATGGTAGACTACTCGCTCGAATCGGTCGGCATGCCGGTCGAACCACTCTGAACTGCGAATGGGGAAGTTCGCTCTAATCCATGAGTCTGAGACTTCTTTCCGGTCCACGACGACCTCTATGTCATAGTGCCTGGACAGCTCGGGCAAGAGATCTGCGCTATAATCGGCTATGCCGGTGGGTTCCGGAGGCAAAGGCGAAATGTATGCCATTTTGGAGCGGTACCGTGGAACTGCCGCCACGATGCGTCCTTCTTCGTAACGTTGAGCGTGAGCCTCCTCCAGAGCCGCCAAGGCTCTTCGGGAGGTTTCTTCCCAGGAGAATTTCTTTGACTGTATTGGACCGTATTCGCAGAGAGATTGGTGGAACCCCCTATTGGTTAGGGCCTCAGTGATTTTTTCCGCCATCGCCTGTGGCCGGGTCGGGTCAAACAGAGCATCGTCACGCCCAACCACTTCCGGTATGCTGGAAGCATTCGATCCGATCACTGCAGCCCCGCAACGCATGGCCTCGAGCACGGGTAATCCGAACCCCTCATATAATGACGGAAACACAAAGAGGGCACAAAGATTGTACAATGTGGCCATTTCCCTATCTGTAACGAATCCCGTGAAGACGATTTCATCCCTTCCCAGCCCTGTGCCGGCGGCCAGGGCCTCCAAACGTGCCCGATCCTCCTCCGGAATGCCGCACACAATAGCCAGCCGGTGAGTCTCACGAAGTTGCGCACTACACAAAGCATAGGCTCTGATCAACCCTTCGACGTTCTTGCGATAGTCGATGCCGCCGGTGCACATTATGAATGGCTTGTTCAAACCAAACTTGGCCCGGATACCGTCAATCTCGTCCGGAGTGATCTTCAGTCGCCGGAAACGTTCATCCACCGCACCCAAAATGTTGACGATTCTTTCATCAGGAATGGATAAGGCGTTGACGGCATCCCGGCGAGTGCATTGCGAAATTGCACATAAAAGGTCCGCGCGTTTCAGGGAATCCAATTTGCGAAAGTACCAATTTCTCATTCCGGAATCATAGAGATAGGCCTCCTCGTAGAGAAGCGGAATAAGGTCGTACAGTATTACTGCAGAAAGGCCTGAACGAACGAAAGTTCCCACTGAAGTAACGGCATTGGTAAATTGGCCTTCAAACAAACTACTTATAAGGGTGACATCGGGTTTAAGGGAGGCCAGGAAATGTTCACGTAGATGCTCGGCCGAGCGGACACGCCGGTAATTGGCTCGGTCCACTTCGGCAATAGGCCCCGGAACGTCAAACACTACTATTTGTGATTGCGGTACGAGATGGTCAAAGCCGGCGCGAATTGGTTCGATGGTCTGCTCAAACGCTCCGTTCAGCGCTATCCAAACCTCATGGTTCCGGGC
Organism: Desulfomonilaceae bacterium; assembly: GCA_963675835.2. Taxonomy (GTDB): domain Bacteria; phylum Desulfobacterota; class Desulfomonilia; order Desulfomonilales; family Desulfomonilaceae; genus JAVHLK01. The sequence goes on along the minus strand of CAXXIU010000021.1, from coordinate 95,165 downwards.
AGTTCGTACCAGAGCTTGAGTAAAGGCCAGGGAATATCGCCCAACTCCGCGAAATCTACTCGTGTCGGTTTGTGCTCCTTGAAGATCAACGACTATTCGCATACGGGTCTCCGGGAATCTCGGGATCAATTATATCGGCGTTCTAAAAACGCCGGTCTTCGAGCTCCCGCTTCAGGTCCAGATATACCTTGCGTACCTCCGCCGGGAGATCCTGCAAATCAACTTCAGAGCCTTTATCGTGCCGGCGCTTTCCGAAATAAGCCACAGATCCTGCGAGTTTTCCAACACCGCTCGGCCTTATCGGTAGGGAATAGATGCGGCTCCTCCGGGCATAGGCGCCGGCACCTGCGTGACGGGCCATTATCGTCCTAATGCGAGCATCCATCCAGGGGAATCGGCCAAGTAGTTTTTTTGCGAACATGAAAGCCCCGGGATGGGTTCGTTTTAAGCGAATCCCTAACTGGAGCAAATCCCGTACCGAATCCTTTGTCACTCGTTTGATCCATCCAAGTGTGGTTTCCACGAATCGACCTCTATCGCTGAGCGTGTGGCACGCAGCTCTCAAAGGCAACGTAACTCGCCGCTACAGACTCTCGTAAACAGCCCTAAGCCGGGCCTGCAGATTCTCCACTTGCAGAGCAAGCTACCGAGCTTGTTCCCGGGATTGCGCAAGCCGGGCATTCACCCTTCCAAGGCTTAAATCAGCTCAAGGTTATCGTCCCGAACAAAGCGAGCAGAGTAATCGGCAGGAGTGCCGATGGTATCTTATCCCCTTACTCGGTACGCACATCCCGGCAATAAATACTTGTGAATAAACTCCAGCCGTTCGCGTTGGAGCCTTCCTATCGCCGCCGAAGAATATCCTTCTCGAATCGTTTTCCGAGCAGCCTCGCCGAGCCTCGTCACCAGTGACTCATCCGACACCAACCTCTGCATCTGCCACGCAGCATGATCCACATCGGGATCCGCCCAGACCCCTCTGTTGCCGGCGTACGGCCCCGACTCCCGGTTCACCGGAATGAGTCCGTATCTAACCGGCAACGAATTGTCAGGATTCATGAAATCCATATTGGCAGACCATCCGGTTGCAACAGCCGGCTTTCCCATGAACATGGCTTCGGCTATTGGTAGACCGAAGCCCTCGGCTCGGTGAAGCGAAACGAGGCAATCGCATTGGTTAACCAGTGCGTTGAGCTTCAGTCGATCCAGGTAGCCGTCGACAAGGATGATGCGGGAATCGGCATTCGCCCATTGATCCATGACTTCCCTTATCTCCGGTCGATGCTCGGAATTGATGACCTTGAGCACGAGATATACTTCTTCGGATGACGCCCCAAACGCTCGATGGAATGCCTCTAAAGCCCCGAGCGGATTCTTACGTTCCGGAGTGCTCAGAAAATCGGCCATTGCGAGGAAAAGAAAGCCGTTCCGGGGAAGCCCCAATTCGTCCCGGGAGAGGAGCGCCGGAGTCTCCGGCTCTACGCAGAGCGGGATCCTGACCATCGGAACCGGAGCCTTCCTGCCGATCGTCTCCAGACAAAATGTAGAAGCCACCCAAACCTCGTCCAAGTGTTCAAACGCGGGTATCCACTTATCGGGGAAGTCCGTCGTCTCCCACATCCAGAAACCAATGTTGTAACCGGGTGACAGAAAGCCGTCCGCCAATAACGAAGCTTGCTCCATCATTTGGTCCGCATTTATGTGGAGCAAGGTTATTGCGTTATCGATGCCGTCACTTGTGGACTTCGGCTTCTCCTCTCCCATCCTCGAATGACACTCCTGTCTGAAATCAATGATTGCCGTTCGAATACCCGAATGGAAAGCAGACCTTGCCGACGAACGAGCAGCCTCTCCAACTCCCGACTCCGCACAAACATAACCGACGATGTTCAGGCCCAATTGCCGCTGGGGTTGAATCTGTCGGCAATGGCCGAGTCGAACGCCGGAGACCGGTCGCGCATACCTCGCTCCGAACAACCGGCATTTCACTTTGCGTCTGAAGCTTTCCGAAGTCCGTTGCTTAAGAAACCGCCTAACGTTCCCGAAGGCCTTCAGGAAAACGCGCTCAGGAAAAGACTTTGCAGTGCGGTCACAGCTCTCCGAGCTTAATCTGCCGATCTCATCGATGCGAGCGGCAATCTGCCTCAGCCGGATCTTCAGTGATGCGGATTTCGTCAGCGGTAGTTTGGCTAATGCATTGGAGACGGGTGCGACGAACTTGTCGTCCATGTCCAGCAGCTTACTCACTCCGACGAACCAGGAAGCCGGCGCAATGCCTCCGTCCGCTTCGAAATCAGGTGCGTTTGGGAAAAGATCGGAACGATGGAGGACCACTTCGCGACACAAAAGAGTAACCGGACTGCCGCTCTTTCTGTCGACGAATGCATTGAGGCTCTTGGTAAATAAGGGATCATGGGAAATGTCGAACGGATCTTCCGGCATCATACTCCGTACTTCGGGTTTAGTCCGATAGATTATTCGCAGGATTTCCGGGACCTTGGTCCGCCCGTCGGAAAAGAACGCGAACCCATAGGGGTGACCGGCATACCGATCGAGTCCATTCGTTCTCAAACGGGACTCGTATACCGAGATTAAGGACGAAACGGCCTGGGGAAGTCCCGAGAGTTCAAACCTGTTCTCGTACTTGCTGAAGATTCGCGACGTTCCAAGAACAAGTCCGCTGAAATGAAAAAAGACCACCGGCCTATTGCCAACCCAAGGAGAGCCATCCTTTAGCGAGATTTCGCGATGCGCCAAGTTCCAGTATGCTACATTGAGGTCCGGACCACGGTCGATAACGGTACGCTCAACTAGCGAGGGGAGGAGGTCACACCAACGTTGGTCCACGAAAATGCCTTTGTCGTGGGCCACAATGCACTCGTCCTCGAGTTTGCCTTTCCACCAATCGATGAACGCACTTGCTTCCGGGGACCGGCGGAGTCCGATGAATCCCAGGTTGAAGGTCCCTGCCCTCAAAATATCCAGGTCGTCGGGCTTGTACCCATCCACGAGGGGGCTGGTAATGTGGGGGGTCAGGACCGCATCATTATGAAACAAATGCTCCCATATTCTCGCGAGGGGGCGATAGACAAATATGTCGGGGTCCAGATAGACGACTGCATCGAAGCCCAGCTTAAAGAAATACTCGAAGCAGGATGGCTTTACCGCAGTGTTAAGTTCGAGCAGGCCATATTTGAAACAGAATCGGCCGGCTCTCGGAATTCCCAGCGCTTTCACCGACACCGTATCAAAAGCCGCATGGACGAATTCCGAAGGATCGTAATGCTCATCAACCAGGACGACGTATCGTCGTTCATCCGATCCCGCCGCCTCCAGCGACTTCATCAATGTCACCGCATAGTGAAAGTAGTTGCAGGAACATATCGTAAAGATCGCCGACCTCAAATTCCAACCTCCCTATTCGAGCTCTTGTCCGACTCGATTCTGCGGTCTCTTCTCACATTCGAATCCACCGGTTAACGCATGAATTACCCGGCTAGTAGCTTGATGTCCGATTCAACCATCATCCGTATCATTCCTTCAAAGCTCATGCGCGGATTCCAACCTAGTTCCCTCCTAATGGAACCAGGGTCCCCACACAAAGGGACGGATTCCAAAGGGCGATTCAATGACTCATCAAATTGCACAAAATCTTCCCAGGAAAACCCGACATGCTCAAACGCTATATCGAGAATATCTCTCACACTGTGAAGCTTTCCCGACGCGATAACGTAGTCCCTAGGTTCGTCTGCGTTCATCATGAGCCACATACCTTCAACCACGTCTCCGGCGTAACTCCAATCCCGTGAGGCACTGAGATTGCCCAATCTCAGAGAAATATTTCTGCCGAGTCGTGCTGAGGCAGCCGCCAAAGTGATTTTCCTTGTCACGAATTGACGACCTCTCCACTGAGATTCATGGTTGTAAAGAATCCCGGAACAGCCGAACAGACCGAACTGTGATCGAAAATTTCGGACCAAATGGACTGCAAACACCTTCGAAGATCCATACGGATTATCCGGGTTGAAAGGGGTGTTCTCATTCTGAGGGAACGAGGCCGGATTGTGTCCAAAAACTTCACTACTTCCTGCTTGAAAGAACTTGGCCGTAGGGTGCTCCTGCTTGATAATGCTGAGAAGTTGAGCCACTGCGAATCCGTTTGTATTTGCAACTTCCTGGGGAGATTCCCAAGAATAGGGGATGAAACTTATTCCTGCGAGATTATAGATTTGTGCAGGTTTCACTTCTTTGATGATCCGTCTCATCAGACACTCGTCGCAGATGCTGCCCCGAACCGGACGAACGCTGTAGCGACTGAGATGATTGAGGGTGTCCGAGGACATATCCGAAGGGAGTAGCACCCCTGTTATCTTGTAACCCTTTTCGGCCAACAGTTGACTCAGGAAAAATCCGTCCTGACCGCCTATGCCCAGTATCAAAGCCTCGTCGGTTTTCATTGTAATCTTACGAACCTTCGGACAGGCGGCATTGCGTGCAGGCGTGAGTTGACATCACAAGAAAACGATCGCGATGCGGCAAGCCATCAAACCACAGGCCCCCTTCAGTTACCTTGGAAACGTGGTTCCGCGCGAGCCATACTCTCATGCTCGTGCAGGTCGGGTAGTATGCGACCTTAGTCTCGATCGTTGCCGTTTCAACGGCAGCTTTCATAATGATAGCCTCTTGAAAGTTGTTCACCCCCCTATGTGTCCAATTATTCTTGGTGATTTCCCAAGCACGCCTGTGTTCCGGACACGCCGGCGTGATGCGCCGTCCGAGGTTAATGGAATATCCCCCCCCTTGGAACCAGTGCAGAATTTGCATTAAGGCGACACCCTTCCAGTTACTCCCCCCATCCGGCAAAGTCTTCCTACCGCATCTTCGCAGCGAAGCCGTGGAATGTCTCAGAACGGGCTGGGCTCTCATTCGTTGCCGTTTCGTCCAAGACAGGCATATCGCTATGAACGCGTAACGCGCTAAAGCGTCTCCCAGCTTTCTTCAAGCGTCTGCTTATCCAGAAGGTCCCGTATGCTTTCCAGATCACGCAAGGTCTCAAAATTGCGTACCTTGGCTTCACCCATGACGTTTCCGGCATAATACGGTCTTTTCTGCAGAAGACCTTTGAGAAGTTCGGCCAACGGCCGGCCGACGTTTTCGATCCCCCCATCGTAGTCTCTGAGCAACTTCTGAGCTTCCTTGCGCAAGTCCAGAATGAGACTAAACCCCCTCCGGAATAGGAATTCCACATGATTCGCCCTGAGGAGTTCGGCAGCTCTGTACGCGTCATCCTCACAAAACTCTTCAAGCGCGATATTGATGTACCCGCCTACCTTCTTTAAACTCCCCTGAAGTTGATCGACCGATCCCGGGTCCCTCCCGTCCGCGACCATGACCTTGTTGGCCAAATGAGCCAACTCAACTGAGAGTCTGTCGTTTTCTCGGGAATCCGAGATCTCCTTGAGCGATCTCTTGAAAAGAGTGTCCTCACTCAAGACCTTCAAAGGGTACCATACGCAAGGATTGAAACCGTCCGCTTCTTCCCGGATTTCTTCTTCGGAGAGTGGAGAGGATTCAGTGATCTGTCCGCGAAGCAGATACTGATAAATCTCGAGAGCCTCGTCGAACTCCGGAAAACCTTTGTCTGCAAGACGAGACCTGCGCCATTTTCCCGCCATCTCCTCGGTTTCCAGATTCAACCCCATTGCCAGTTCTTCCATCAGACCGAAATAGTACTTCGTATTCCACTCGAACATCACTTCCAAGAAGCTCTTGATCGCTCCTTGCGACTCATGAACTGCGAAATCAACGTAGAAGACGTCATCGAGAGTGAACGGCGGAAGCGTGTCCCTCTGTTCGACCAGATCCAGATCGGGGTTTCTGATCTGCACCTTGATGAACCGGCTCATCGCGGTTACGACAAGTTCCGGGTCGGAAGTCTGCAACAGATGTAGCATTTTGTCTTCGCCGATTGACGAGATAATCTCCAACCAACGGACCGCGGACGGCGTATGAAACATGTCGTTCTTCCACAGATCAATATCGAGCAAGTAAAGGAGTTGACTCCCCGAGGTTGCCGAGATCAGGCCCGGGGCGTTCTCTTCGCCCAGTTCCTTGATAGTGAAAAAAACCTCTTCCGGAGAAAGCGCGCGCATGATTTCCGCGGGTCGAGCCACGGAGCTTATCAATCCCTCACGGGCCTCGGCAGACAGATCCTTGAAAATGCTCACCCGCTTCTCTACCGGAAGCGTATTGAAGATCTCCACAATCTGAATTGCTTCTTCCACAGAGTCTCTGCTTTCCATGTTGATAGTGTAGCCTTCCCACAATCCCAAGGCAATAGATTATGGCATGTAACCGGCCTCAAATTCAGATTTCCACGGGAACCCATATTGACGCCCCGGGGCGCATCGTTTAGATTGAGCTGCAATGCCGTTGAATCAAGGCAATGATCAGATCGACCGAACCGAGTGCCGTCCATTTCTTAAGAGTCTAGGAGTCGAAGATGGAAAAATTGACCGGCAAGGCTATTATTGCCATGGGTGGAGGCCCCACTGCAGTGATTAACCAGTCACTTGTGGGCGCGGTGCTTCAAGCTCGACAATATCCACATATTACTCAGTTTTACGGAGCGTTTAGAGGAGTAGAAGGTCTGGTGGAGGAACAGCTGGTGAATCTCTCGGAGGCTACCGGACACAACCTGGAGATGGTGGCCCGTACCCCCGGTGCCGGCATCCGCAGCACCAGAGTCAAGCCGGATGAGGAACACTGCAAGCGCATTTTCGAGGTGTGCAAGGCTCACGGAATTCACTATTTCTTCTACATCGGCGGAAACGATTCAGCGGAAACGTGCAGAATCGTCAACAAGTTCGCCCTGGAGGAGAGCTATGAACTCAGAGTCATGCATATTCCCAAGACCATCGACAATGACTTGCTCGTGACCGATCATTGTCCGGGATACGGCTCCGCGGCCAAATTCGTTACCCAGGCATTCTCCGGGGCCAATCTGGACAATCGTTCCATTCCCGGCGTTTATATTGGGGTGGTAATGGGCAGACACGCGGGATTTCTGACCGCAGCGTCCGTCTTTGCCAGGAAATACGACGACGATGGACCTCATCTGATTTACCTTCCCGAGCGGCCCTTTGACAGTGACGAGTTTCTCACCGGCGTAGAAGAAACCTATAAGAAATACGGCAGAGCGGTAGTGGCCGTGTCGGAAGGAATCCAGACTCCTGAAAACGTACCGGTGGCAGCGACGCTGGTTAAAGAAGTTGAAAGGGACTCGCACGGCAATATTCAGCTGTCGGGCAGCACAAGCCTGGGCGATGCACTCATGAATCTCGTTAAGACGAATCTGAAGATCAAGAGGGTGCGGTCCGACACGTTCGGATATCTTCAGAGATCGTTCCTCGGCTGCGTGAGCGAAGTTGACGCAAACGAAGCCAGGGAAGTGGGTGAACGTGCCGTCCAGATAGCAGCGTGGCACAGAGTTGACGGATCGATTACGATTGAGAGAGTGGGTGATTACAGCGTACGGTACAAACTCTCCTCTCTTCAGGATGTGGCAAAAGAGACGAAGTCTATGCCGGATTCCTTCATCGATGGAGTCAACAATGTCACGACGGAGTTCAAAAATTACGCGAGACCCTTGATGGGGCAGCTTCCCGTCTATGAGCGCATTCATGCTCCCAAAGTAGAGCCGATTCTGACTAAGGGAGCGGAGACAACGCTTTTGTGAAGCCTCGCTTTGCCGAGAGGTCTTGAACGGAGGTTGGATTGCGAAGCCACATAATGACGAAAGGACTTGGAAGAGCACCTTCCAGGTCGCTCATGAAGGCCATGGGTATGACTGACGAGGAGATTTCACGGCCTCTGATAGGGGTTGCGAACTCCGCCAACGAGTACATTCCCGGCCATATCCATCTGGACAAGATTGCCGAGGCGGTGAAGGCCGGCATCAGAGCCGCGGGCGGCACCCCGCTGGAGTTCTGCACCATCGGAGTCTGCGACGGCTTGGCCATGGGACACTCCGGGATGCGGTACTCGCTGGCGTCAAGGGAACTCATAGCCGACTCGGTTGAAACCATGCTCGAGGCCCACCCGCTCGATGGATTGGTCCTCATACCGAACTGCGACAAGATCGTCCCGGGCATGCTCATGGCTGCCCTGAGACTGAACATCCCCGCAGTGGTCGTGAGCGGCGGTCCAATGATGGGCGGCCTATTTCGCGGCGAGACGGTTGACTTGGTGGGGGTATTCGAGGGGGTCGGCAAAGTCAAGGCCGGTGCCATGACCGAGGAAGATCTCGCGGAACTTGAAGAGTGTGCGTGCCCCGGATGCGGCTCCTGTGCAGGAATGTTCACCGCCAACTCCATGAACTGCCTTACGGAAGCTCTGGGCATGGGTTTGCCGGGAAACGGGACGATTCCGGCCGTAGATGCCGCCCGAATCCGGCTTGCAAAAACCGCCGGCATGAAGGTCATGGAACTTTTCGAGAAGGACATCCGACCACGCAGCATCGCTACCCTTGAAGCGTTCAAGAATGCTATTGCCGTCGATATGGCTTTGGGGTGCTCAACCAATACCGTGCTCCATGTTCCGGCCATTGCGCATGAAGCGGATCTCTCAATCACGCTGGATCTCTTTGACGAAATCAGCGCCAAGACCCCTCACATCTGCTCGTTGTCCCCGGCAGGCCCGAATCGTCTGGCGGACCTGGATAGAGCGGGCGGCGTTCCCGCGGTCATGAAGCAGCTCGTGGAAAAGGGCTTGGTCGATCCCAAAGTCCTCACCGTCACCGGTGAGAAGCTTGGAAAGAACCTGGAACCGGTTAGGGTACTTGATTCAGAGGTAGTTCGGCCCCTGGACAATCCGCACAGCCCATTCGGGGGGATTGCAATCATGCGGGGCAACCTCGCACCCGACGGAGCAGTCGTGAAACAATCCGCGGTGGACCCCAAGATGTTGAAGAACTCCGGACCGGCAAGGGTCTTTGATTCGGAAGAAGCTGCGGTAGAGTCTATCCTGGACGGTAAGATCAATCCGGGTGACATAGTGGTCATTCGCTATGAAGGCCCGCGCGGCGGTCCCGGAATGAGAGAAATGCTCAATCCCACGTCATCGCTCGCGGGTATGGGTTTGGCCCATTCCGTGGCGCTCATCACGGACGGCAGATTCAGCGGCGGCACCCGAGGAGCGGCCATAGGACACGTTTCGCCGGAAGCGGCCCACGGAGGGACGATAGCACTGATTCGAGAGGGCGATGAAATCAGTATCGACATCCCGGATAAGAGCATCAACGTGAATCTTTCCGATTCCGATCTGAGCAAACGTCGAGCGGAATGGAAACCACCCGCACCTTCGGTAACAAAAGGGTACTTGGCCCGTTACGCGGCCGTGGTCACTTCCGCTGCGCACGGAGCTATCGTGAAATAGGATGAAGACCTCCGGGGGAAGGGGCTTTTTGAAAAAAGCCCCTTCCCCCGGACCCCCATCCCCAAAAACTTTCAACTCTTCAAGGATTTCCGTAGGCAAATTGTGAATTCAACCATCTATCGGGGCAGCCTCGACATCGCGGAATCACTTAAAGAAAGCACCTTCTAGGAAGACCCATCCACTAATCCGATACTACTGATGCGTAAGGAAAAGCGTTTACCAGCTTGGCCGGCATTCTATGCACGGAATACATGAGTCTGATATCCAATACATGCTCCTCGCGCTCGAAAGAGCCCGGGAAGCCGCGGATCACGGCGAAACCCCTGTAGGAGCAGTGGTTGTCCGGGATGGGAAAGTCCTTGGGACCGGATACAATCTCGTCGAAACCCTGAAGGATCCTACGGCCCACGCGGAGATCACGGCCTTACGTGAAGCAACGCACACTATGCGTGATTGGAGATTGCCGAACGCCCACGTATATGTTACATTGGAACCGTGCATTATGTGCACGGCCGCACTGGTTCACGCCCGGGTCAAACGAGTGGTGTACGGGGCCCGGGATTACCGATGGGGCGGAATGGGCAGTTTGTTCGATCTGGCGCACGACCCCAGGATCAACCATGAGATAGAGGTCGTCGCCGGAGTCATGGAAAAGGAAGCTGCAGAGCTGCTTCAACGGTTTTATAGAGGGCTGCGCGGAAATGCCGACTGAAACACCTACCCCGGCGGAGAGATGCCCGAGAGGCCGAAGGGGGTTGACTCGAAATCAACTGTACGCTTGTCGTACCGGGGGTTCGAATCCCTCTCTCTCCGCCACACCTTTTCACAACGCCGGTCGATTGTAGTCAGGAAATCCGGAAATTGGTGAACCATGGAGATGGCTCTAACCGGTCGTATGAACCTGTTGATTCGGCGCCTTCTTGACGGAACGCCCTAGTTGACCTTCAACCGGGTCGCAACATAAGCACACGTCTCTTCATTGGCTGGAGGGCTCTGCGCAAGCCCGGCGAACTGGTAAGCAGCTTCCGGGTAATTGGTATTAATGCCCCCGGGTTTGCGGGGGCATCCGCTGGGATTTGATGTAACGGTAGGGCGGGGTGGGATTCCCAAGCTACATCTTTTCTATCTTGACTCTCGTGCTGCTGAAATCCGGGAAGCCGCCGATAAGGTCCACAATGGGCGTATTCTTGAGATTCTCATCCAGTCTTGCAACCATATTGGGGTTCAGACCGGTCCCGAGCGCTTTGTCTGCGGTAACCGTGTCCCCTTTTCGTAACTTCTTTACCGCCCAGGAATACGTTCTCGGCATCCTTCACATGAAGGGGAGCGGCTCCCATCTGCGTGTGGCCGTAATGAAAAGAGACGGCAACACATCCCTCTCTTACAAGCTTTGTCGGCTTCACTTTTCCGGAGATTCCGTCCGGGTTGCTGCGGAGACTTGAGGACCACTTCATCGTTGGATGAAAGATTCAGCCGCTTCGCGTCGGCTTCGTTGACAAGAATGAAGTTCTCCGGGAAAACCTCCATGACCCATTTGGAGGACGTGCTTCTCGATTGGGTATGGAGATTCATTTTGTGACTTATGATGGTGAAGGGATACTTCCGGTCCACGTCGGCGATTACCCGGCCCCGGGAATCCTTGGGGGGCACATATCGTGCCGTGCCGTCAAAGTGGTCTCCAGTCTGCGAATCGACCGTTCGAGCAAGCTTTTCGCTGTAGAGGCTCACGCTTTTTATGCCGTATTTGTGGTTTTCGCCCTCAAATACATCTTGGTACGTCCGAAACACACCCCCACGGGCAAGCATAAAACAAACTCGCTTCCACTGATCCGCTGGCAGAATGTCCTTGAACTTCGCGACGGGGTAGTTCTTTTCCACCCATTTCACTTCCTCTTCCGAAGCCGAGGGAAGCTTTGCATTGCGCGCAATGTTGGCAAATCCCCGCAGATAGAAGTCCTCTGCCCGGTGAAGAGGATAGTGCTTGCCGTCTTCACCCGCAATGGCGTCGTCGCCGAATCCCGGCAGTCCCGAGGCTACCGCGAGATCGATCAGAAATGTCTCGAGGCAGTAAGGCCTTCCATCGGCCGTCTTGCCTGTTAACGGTTCAATGACAGGCGACCGGATGCCGGTGAATTTCAGTGCCGGGGCATGTGGACTGAGCCATCCGTAGTGACCCTCCAGGTAGGTTGCGTCCGGTATGATGTAATCCGCATACAGGTTGGATTCGTTGACAGTGATGTCAACCGAGACGTGTAGCGGAATCGTGGCGGTGTCCTTGAGTGTCTGAATGAATCGGTATCCCCCGGGGGTGCTGTACACCGGATTGTAGAAATAGGTCACCAGCATTTCGCAACCGTAGGGGTACTGCTCATCCATGCCGCTGAACGCCTCCGTACTGAGACCGCCTTTCGAAAAGGGGAACCATGGCCGTTGAGCGGGATAAGGATTCCCGGAGGCCTTTTTCCATTTGAATTCGGACGTCTTTTCGTACGCGGCCTTTTCCCGGGAGATCCGAACTCCGGAGGCCTTTCTCTTGCCTTTGAAACCGTTGAGCTTGTACCAGCCCTTCTTCCAGGAAGCTGCCACGCCTCCCGACTTATTGTATCCTCCCTTTCTGTCTACGCTCCCTATCAGGGCACTCAGAACGGCAACCGCGTATGCGGCGTACGTGCCGCTGCCGTAATTTCCGGCCCCATGATACTGACAAACCGCTGCCTTGGTTCCATGATTGGTGAATTCCGCGGCGGTTCTTTCGATGTCCGGCGGCTTGACCCCGGAGAACCGGGCGTAATCCGCCAAGGAATGTTCCCGTGATGCTTCCTTCAATAGGGTAAATGCCGATTTGACGGCAATGCTCTTGCCGTTTGCGCCTTTGATGACGCTATCGACCTCCAGGACGCCGACCTCGGCCGTATTGCAGGCTTCCGGTTTGTCGGACGCCTTGGATAGTACGACACATTGATCGGCTTGGTCGCCTGACGCCTCGGCGATATCCTTCATTCTGAGGAACTGACCGTACCGTGAATCCTTGGGATCCGCGACCACGAGAAACGTCGCGTCGGAACTGCACACATGTCCGTTGCTCTTGGCCGCTTTTGCATTGGGAGCTGAAAGAAATCCCGCGTTGTATTTCTTGTTGTCGATGATCCAACGGATCATGCCCATGGCAAAAGCTCCATCCTGACCGGGCCTAATGGGAATCCAGTCTTCGGCGTGACAAGAAGCATGCTGTGCACGGGGGTCGACAATGGTGAATTTGACCTGTCCCTCACTGTGTCTCTTGGCCAGAGCAGCACCATACACATTGATGCCCGGCTGCAGTGCTTCGTACACGTTTGCGCCGAAAACGAGTATATATTCCGCGCTCCAGGGGTCGGCCTTGATCTCTACCTGTTTCCGATCCGTAAGAGCCCAGTTGCCCATGCGAAATCCAAGCCCGCAGATATCGGTGTGTCCGATGCGATTTATCGACCCCAACGAACCTTTTACAAAGCGGTCGATGAGAGCTTTCCGACCCGTTTGAAGTCGCCCGGTCATGAACACGAAACGATTTCTCACGGACCCCAATTCCGGCGCTTCGGAGGAAATTGCCTCATCGGAGTTGATCTGAACAAGTCCCTTCACCTCTCGTTCTTCACCGATATGAGAAAAGAGTCGCCCTCCTTTGGACAACTCCCCTATCAGCTGTTCCCATTCAATGGGTTCGAATTTTCCGGAGCCGCGTTCCCCTGCTCGTTTGAGAGGTTTGACGAGACGATAGGGGTTATATGCGTAGTTCGGTGCCGATTGCCCTTTTCCACACAATGGGCTCGACCGGTCAACAGTCTTGCTTACCGGCGTGTCGTACGGGAGGGGGCATGCCAGAAGCTGTTATAGGGATGGAACGGGTTCCCGGACATCTTCTCGATAACGCCGTTACGGACCACCGCCCTACTGCCGCAACGGGTATTGCAGCCGAGACACACCGAGTGCACTACATTGACATCCGGGTCACATGCCAAGGGTGCGCTTTCTTGAAGTTTCCTTGCGCTCAGGAGATCTCTTGCGGCCCTGACGCCACGGGTACCAAGCGCAACCATGCCGGCGGCCACGGAAGTGATCTTGAGCAGGGACCTCCGTGAAACCCCGCCGGCGCTCGTCTTGCTTGACTTAGGAATATGTTTCACGACAGGCCTCCTCCCTTCCCCGACGCGATCGGCACGTACCAAATTCGTGAAGCTATGTTCAACCCCGGTTTGCGGTGAACGAGATCCTTCCTCTCCAGATAGGTCTTCAGTTCACCTTCGGGGTCATTCAAATCTCCGAACAGCCGCGCATTTTCCGAACATGCCTCCACGCATGCCGGCTGCAGGCCCTGTTCGAGGCGGTTCAGGCAGAAATCACACTTGTCCGACCGGTTATTAAAACGCGGGTCGAGAAATCGTGCGCCATAGGGACAGGCGGCTATACAGTCGCCTTCTCCGGTGCAAACATTCCAATCGGTAACAACGATACCGTTGGCCAGTTGATACGTCGCCTTTTCCGGACAAGCCTTGACGCAAGGGGCGTCTTCGCACTGATTGCACTGCACCGGCACAAAGAGGTTGTTCGCTTTGGGATAGACTCCTTCCTCAAAGGACAATACATTTGTAAGGAACTCTCCGGATGCCGTTTTATTCTGCGCCTTACACGCGATTACGCACGATTGGCATCCGCAGCATCGATTCAAGTCGATAATCATTGCCCACTTATGCGGCGACGATGCCCGCGCAGCCTCCTCACCGATTCCCCAGCCGAAAATCGCGAGAACCCCTGCCAATCCGCCTTTCTTGAGAAAACTTCGTCTAGCTATCATGAATGGCTCCACTGAAATAGGATGATGGTTGAATTGAATGGAACGTCGGGACGGACACGAAACGCGGTATCCTCTTGCGGGCAAGCCTCAGTCGGAGCGGTCACGCATCCAAACCGAGAAGCGCCCGCTCGCATGCCCGGACACACTCAAGGCACTGAAAAGAATGATTCGTTTGTAGAAAATGCAAGGCCCGAACCGGGCCTCGCAGGCAACGCATATCACCCGTTGGGAACGGCATCCGGCGAACCGCCATGGCCTCTCGGTCACAACGGACTATGAAAATCCACCGGCGCTCCGGGCCGAAGTTCCCCCCCTTTGACAAAGGGAGGACAAGGGGGGATTTTCAGGAAAAGAACTCGGAGCGATTCACCCGGGGATGATGTATGGCCGCCGTCTACTTGGCGTTCCAGGTGATGCTGTACGCAAACGATTTCGGGTCCAGCCAATCCAGTGTCTCGTCTCCTACCTGGGCGAAAGGATACATCAAGTAATTCACCGGCTTTCCATCCTGTTGCGGATTGAGGGTCACATCCCTGCCGGTCGAAAGCTTCACTCGATAGGGATCGATGCCGCCCCAGAAATACTCGCGATACTTTTTGGTCTTGGGAGCGGTCAGTTTCAGGTCTTGTTTGAGCATCATCTTCCGTACATCTGCCGGATCTACGGGAACCCAACCGTGGCCCGGGAGAAAGAATTCCACCCAACAGTGCTGCCATGTGGTTATGTCCTGACCGTCTTTTTTACCCTGACGAATCCCGAAAATCTCGCGAGCCGGTACTCCCGCGGCCCTGGCGAGTGCAACATACACCGAGTGAATGTCTGCACATTTGCCGCCGGGCTTCTTCAACAAAGTACACACATCCCCGGGACCGCAGCCTCGCGTTTTGGGGTCCCGGTACATGTTTTCCACAACCCAATCGTAAATGGCTTCGGCCTTATCTTTGACGGTTGTCTTGCCCTTAGTAATCTTCATGGCAAGTTCCTTCACCGTGCCTTCTAACGGGGCACGGCTACCGGGCTCAAGATAGGATCGAAAATCATCCGCCGACCATGGTGCTTCCTTGTCCGGCAGTTTCTTGTCCAGGACTTCCTTGCGGTCGACATCGAAAGAGAGCTTGAGTTTTCTTTCCTTGGAATTCTTGCCCCACTGAGCACAGAGCATGGGAGTGGAATACTTTCGGTCCGTATATACGGCTGCCTTGGTATAATTACCGTCTATACTTATATTGGTAATCAGCTGTTGCTCGTCGGAAATGGGGTACGGGATCCAAAGGCGAGCCTCTTCACCGGGTTTGTGAGCGGAAAGATCGAACTGCATCACGATCGTTCCGGATTGTGATGACGCCAACCCGTGAATAGGGATGAGCAATAAGAGAAGAACGGCAACCGCTTTCATTACCTTGATCATGGGCAACTCCTTGTCAATGATATGTGAAGCCATTTTATCATTAACCATAGCTTCACTCAATGGGTAGTATTGACCGCAGCGATAACTTAACTGGATCCGCACGCAATTCTCCATCTTTACCCATTCGTGCTTCGGACTCCCCGATCCAGGCCTTTGGGGCGGGCCACAAATCGGGAAACGGAGCACGACGCAGCGGTACGCGCCATTGGGTTACACAGAGGCGGTTAGAACTGCAACCAACCGGCGATTGCAGGCACCGTCGTCACGTACGACCTTGGGTTTCGCAAGTACCATCGTACTACGCCGGCAATCCGGACGTTGCTCCTGGTGCCTAGGCGCCGGGCGCAACCCACCGGAATAACCGACTCACCGCTTTTTTCCTCGACACCTGCGGAAAAGTTATTAGAATGTTGGAGGAATGGAGATCGATGAAGATATGTACCTGCCGGACACCATAAAAACAACTCTTTCGCGTCCCCTGAAGTATTTGGACAAACTGCCCACAAGGCTGGTGTTAATTGTAGGCATCCTTCAGCTCAGTCTTATTGGGGTTCTGGACCACTACACGGGTTATGAGCTTTCGTTTTCGGTTTTTTATCTGATCCCAATTGCGATTGTAAGCCGCCGAGGAGAGATGAAAGCCGCAATCTTCATGTCGGTGATGGGCGCAATAACATGGCTTATAGCGGACTATACATCCGGCCACCCGTATACGCACCGCGTGTTGCCTACTTGGAACACCTTGGTGAGACTTGGGTTCTTTCTCACTATAAGTACTTCATTTGTCCGAACGAGATCGTTGATCGAGTCGCTCAAGGAGTCGACCCAGACGGACCTTCTGACCGGAATAGCAAATTCGAGAGGATTTCGCTCAAGGGCGCGCAGAGAGATGGAACGAGCTATCAGACACGGCCGGCCGCTCAGTGTGGCGTACGTTGATCTCGATAACTTCAAGGAAATCAACGATACCTTCGGCCATAGCGCAGGTGATGATCTGTTGGTCAAAGTCGCAGCGGTGCTGAAGGATAATCTCCGCAACACGGACATTGTAGCTCGCTTGGGAGGCGATGAATTTGCCGTGTTACTTCCTGAGACGAGACCAAAGCTCGCTCAAAGGATAATCAGCCGATTGCAGGTCGGTCTATCGAAGGAATTGGACAGGACGGACGGGATGGTGACTGCAAGCATCGGTACCGTGACATTTCTTACTGCGCCCAAATCCGTGGATGAGATGATCCAAAGGGCGGACCGGGTCATGTACCAAGCCAAGAAAGGCGGCAAGAACGATTCAGTGTTCGAGACCTACTCGACTTTGTCCTCAAGCGCGGAGTGATCGTGCTATAGATAACCGAGAATGACGGTCGGCCGAAGACCGCCGTACTCACGAGGCTGAACCAACTGTTGGAAGAGAAGCGGGAAGACATTCTTAGGGTGGCCGCCCGGCACGGAGCGAGCAATGTTAAGATCTTCGGGTCTGTAGCCCGTGGGGAGTCCGACGAAAAAAGTGATCTCCGTCTGCTTCATTAGAATGAAGTTCCGTTAGATGAAGCCAACAACAAAAAAAGAGTTGGAACCTGCCTTGACCAACCTGAAGCAGTTACTCCAAAAGTTGGGAACCGTCACAGACATTCCGGCAGATAACGGCCATTTCAGTGAAGGCAACGTAACCCTCTGCGACGAGAACACGGTCACCCCTTACATAGCCGTTAAGCGTGAAAAGCACCATGAGCCGCTCATGGAGAGGTTGCAAGAATCTGCATCTTTGCCTGATGAAGCCCATGCCGTAGACACCATGAAGCATCGGCTCAAAACACAATCAGGGAAGGCTGTCTATGCAACGCGCAAGAGCACTATCGAGCCTGTCTTTGGCATTATCAAGTCGGTCATGGGCTTTCGCCAATTCCTCTTACGCGGATTGGATGCAGTGAAAGGCGAATGGAATCTCGTGTGTATTCCTTTAAGCTCAAAGGGTTCTACGCCTTGGCCAAATAGGTTGGAAAAGAGCGAGAACAGCGGGAAGAGGCAAAGAAGGACACTTCGTACGTCCTTTCAGCCACGCACCTCGGCCCGTTCGACTTTCAATTGAATCGAACGGGTTCAGTGAGGCAGTCTCTTGACAAAATAGGAGCGGGAATTCCGGATGATTCCAATTCCCGGTCCGACAGGCTCCTAGACCGAGGATTATGGGCGTGACAATTTCTTGACAGATGTGAACAAACATGAGATCATGTAATATGCATGATGCATCACATAAATCCTTACTGCAAGGGAGGGAATTGTTCATGAGGACGCTATCTTGTGTTTTTGCGGTCTTTCTTGTTCTTATCATGACGGTCACTGCCGGCCTGGCAGGGGAACCGGACGGCAAGGCCGTTGCCGAGATCAAGGCATTGATAGAGAAACATAGCGAGGCATTCGGCGCGAAAGACATGGAGGCGGTAATGGCGATGTACGCTCAGGACGCCATCCTGATCGGTACCACCCCCATGCAGCGGTGGGTCGGCGCAAAGGCAATCAAGAAGGCTCACACAGAGTTCTTCAAGTCCTTTGACAAGGAAGTTATCCACGTAACCTGGACCAAAATCCGAACCGAGGGGGACACGGCTTGGTTCGCAGCCAATTGCTCGGTAGAGTCGGCTTATCGAGGGTGGAGGGATGAGTACCCCATCAACTGGAGCGCCGTGCTGACGAAAAAGAACGGCAAATGGCTTTTCCGGCTCGCCCATTTCTCAAGCGAGACCTTCACTGAGGAGTACGGTGGTGGCCCTTACGAAGAAAGCGCCTACGAAGACGCCCCATCCCAATAGCAAATGATTCGTTACGCCGCCAAGTAATCCCGGCAATATGGGACAACCACTTGTGTTTATTGCCTCCCTCGCCAACGGCTTGCCCGAGCGGGCCGAGCGCATGCAGTGGCATTGAGGGGGGGGCTCAGTAAGGAGAACAATAATATGAGCCACGAGTATGAGGACGAGAATCAGCCGAATCAGCAGGATGATACTGAGGGAGACCCTGCTGCCCTTGTTGGGCCGGACTCAGGCGACAGAGACGCCACGATGGACAGACGCGGCTTTCTTGGAACGACAGGAAAATGGTCTTTGGCAATTCTCGGTGCCGTGACATTGGGAGTGGGAAGCACCGGGGCAGTTGACGACGCTGAAGCCCAGCCTTGGGGTCCCCGCTGCGGCCCTCGATGTGGCCCAAGGTGCGGCCCTCGATGCGGACCAAGGTGCGGTCCCCGATGTGGCCCAAGGTGCGGTCCTCGATGTGGCCCAAGGTGCGGTCCTCGATGTGGACCAAGGTGCGGCCCTCGATGCGGACCAAGGTGCGGCCCTCGATGTGGACCAAGGTGCGGCCCTCGATGCGGACCAAGGTGCGGTCCCCGATGTGGCCCAAGGTGCGGTCCTCGATGTGGCCCCAGGTGCGGCCCTCGATGCGGCCCATGGGGGTAGTAGGTCACTGTCGCCCGACATGCTGGCCGGTCTTCGAGTGCCATGAGGAGATCGTGTAACGGCGCTGGAAATGGTGACCGATTGAGGAAGGGTTCCACTGCTGGTCTTTTCCAGTAATGGAACCCTTTTGGGATAGTGTTCGTGCCCCTTTCGATAAGGGGCGGCTCAAGGGCATGTGTGCCGTGAATCCAATCAGGCCTTCAATGCATTTGAGTGGGCATGGATACGAGCTTGGGTAGAGAAGAAGCTGCGCTCCCTCCCAGGGGGAAGATTGGTGCGAATAAGGGATCGGCAGTGCTGAGCAACCCCCTGTGCTTGTCTCGGCAGTATTAGCAATGACGGAGGCTTGAATGGAGAATGTTAGGCTCATAATTAAGCCCACGCTTCAATGTAATTGTAGATGCGTATACTGTTTCGCGCAAAGGCCGGAAATCCCGGATATGCCTTACGAGTTGCTGGAGCATATCTTCAGAGAAATCGGGCGTTTTACCCGGGCACACAACATTGGTACCGTCGATGTTGCCTGGCATGGTGGGGAACCGATGCTGGTTGGAGCGGATTTCTACCGCAAGGCCATGGAGTTCCAAACGCGCTACTGGCCGCATCTGAGCGCGAACCACTCCATGACAACCAACCTGACCTTGTATACAGGTGAGCTCAGAAAAGTCCTCCTGCATCTGTTTGGTGACAACGATGAAGCGTTCTCGATCAGTTGGGACCCTAGTCATCCTACGAGGCCCTTTGCCGGCGGCGAGGATTCTGCCAAGGCTACGTTGAAAGGCTGTCTGGCTCTCAAGGAAGATGGCTTCTCCCTGCGTTTGGGGTACGTGGTCCACAAGAAGTCGATCGAAACGGTAGTCGATTTGTATAATATCTGCAGGAATCTTGGGAGCGACTCACTGTGGGTGGTTCCTGCTGATGAACATTTCGCTGCATGCCATGGAGATTACAGTTTAACCTCACAAGATTGGGGAGTCTTCCTGAAGCGGTTGTGGGAGACGTGGGAAGATGATGATTTCGGCTTCTTGGAGATTTCCCCGTTGGGAGAATGGCGTGATGCCATTATCGAGGGGGGCCCCGTCACCAACTGCGAGTATGGCACGCCGTGGGAAAGGACTACTCTTCCTTTGTCCATTGCCCCGAACGGTGATTTGGGTGCCTGTCCAACCATTCAAGATGCCGGACTATTTCCCATTGGAAACCTTCGCAACATGTCAATTGAGGATATCGCGGCACATAGGATGACCTACATCATCACTGAGAAACGGGAAACCCTGCCGGCAGAATGCTTGGAGTGCCAATTTGTGTCTTTGTGTGGGTCCGGCTGTCTTCCGACTCACGATGAAACCGGCAAGACCGCCTGGTGCAAAGGGATAACATTCTTCTTTGAGTATTTGAAATCAAGAGGTATTCTGACAGATGATCGTTTACAATATACCCTCGAGAATGCTGAATACATACAGAGACAAATACGTAATCGCTCGGCTGCCCCATAATTCTGAGATTTCGGAATGCCTCTCTCAAATGGATTCCCACAGATTGATGGGCGTGGAGTTGCTTTCACCTGACGTGGATGCAGAGGCTTTGACGAGCCTCGGTCCAAACGTTGCAGTAGATTTAATGCTGCGGGATATAGGCACGGACCTGACGTGGCTGGAACAATACGGCCAACTCCGTCAGGCTCATAATGTCGTCGCTGTAGTGCCCGTTGTCCCTGGGTTTGATCGTGTAGTGCGCGACGCCGTTTCTTGCGGTTTGCCTGTCGTGCTGAGGATTGATGCTCTTGAGGACTTTGACTGTGACAAGGTTCTGGAGCTCTTGGACTTCTACGCTCATTCGCCCGGGCAAAACCAACCGATCGAGTTCTTCCACTCAATGAGCCGCGCGTTTTTTGCTCAGCAGCCCATTACCATGTGGCACATCATGAGAGAAGATCCGAGTGAATACCGGTACGTGATGGATGACGGAACTGAAGTGATTTCCCAACGTCTGTCTCAGCTGGACGCCGGGGGCGACCTAGCCGGCTTTGTCGAACGCCTTCAAGATGATTTGCTCTTGGAGCTTGGAGAGTGCTCCAAGTGCGGGTTCTTCCGAAATTGCGGTGGATATTTCAAGGTGCCGGATTGCCAATTCCAGTGCACCAACATCAAGAAGATTTTTCGGACTCTAAAGGACAAAGTGACGGAAATTCGACGAGACCTCGCCAAATTCGGGCGAAGCTAAGCCGGCAATACGAGACTGCTGCGGCTGAGGGCTTCGCTGCGCAAATCGGTTAGACTATCGGCTCGTCGGATGCGTCGGACGGCACGGGCTTCGGGTAGCTGCCGGAGACGTCTAGAGATGCTTGCCAACGCCGCCTTGCAGGAGAATATGGATCATACCCAAGTTGCTGAAAAAGGACGCCGTTCTCTTTCATAGCGAGAAACAGCTCGGTTTCCGGGTTCTCCGCGATCTCGTGCACGTCATCAAAGCCTCTTTCGACAGCCAGATTAAACAGCTGCATTGCATCCTTTTTCCGGCCCAAACGAGCATAATAGGCTGCAAGGTCCACAGGGTGATTGGAATCATCGGGTTCCAGATGTGCGGCTCGAAGCATCCAGCTGATTGCCTTGGCGTATTCGCCGGAAGAAGCCAGTGCTTGTGCGTATGGCGCTAAGAGCGTCACCGATGCCGGGTTCCTTCTCATACCGCTTTGAAGCACTTCCTTGGCTTTTTGAACCTCATCGGCCTCGAGGTATAAGAGTGCCATATTCTTATGAGCCAAGGGGTCGGACACGCCTTCTTCCGTCTTCATCAATTTCTCGAAGCATTCCATGGCGTCATCGGTCAAGTCGGAATGCCAGTAGGCCGTTCCCAGGTGAGACAACGCGTCCGGGTTGTTTTGCGAAAGCTCAACAGCCTTCTCAAGTTCACCAATTGCATCCCAGTGAGCCCCCTCGTTCATGAGAACGTGTCCCTTCAGCGCGTGCACCACCGCTTTATTCTCCTCCAGGTTTGCCGTAGCCCTCTCAAGGGCCCAGAGAGCCTCCGGCTTGCCGGCCCATGCGAAAAAACAGGCCAGATTAAGATCTGCACGGGCTGGATACCGGGAATCAAGAGATGCCATTCCTTCGTCATAGACTTTCTTGCAGCGTTCGGCATTCGGGCTGCAAGACGGCCGCACCATGCCCCGCTCGGTCATGCAATCGAGGATGAGCTCAGCCGCCAACTGGTGCGTAGCAATTGTCGGATGAATGTGATCCACGAATGTCTCATAGCCCGGCACCTGGCCGTGCCCTTCGTTACGTCCGGCCCGTTGCTCGATTGCGGTCGACAAAAGTATCATGTCGACCCCTTCCTGCTGCGCCATTCCAAGTAACCGCTCTTTGATCCGTGAGGTGCATCTCAATGGGACGGCATCGAGATCCTTGGCTTTGACAAGGCTTTCCATCGCCTCCGTGCTGCGCCCCAGGCCCAACAAAGCTTGTCCTCCGGCGTAATGCGATTCCGCATAGAGTGAATCAAGCTGGATGAGATCGTCTGCAATAGTAAGTGCTTCCTGACACCGATCGAAATCGACCAGTTCGAACACAAGCTCCAATAGTCCCGTGATCTCCCTTTTTTCAGTCGGTTCCAAACCAGGCCGATGTTCAGACCTGATCGGGGAGAAGTCTTTGAGGTTAGAGATCGGTTCCAGAAGGATCAACGGGATACCGGCATCCTTGCAGAGACCGACGATGGTATGCATGTTAAGGAAGAAGTTACCCACGCCGTCTTCGGCCGACTCGGAATCAAACCAACAGTCCTCACTCGGTATCGTAATATCGAGAATGGTATCCAAATTATCCGGAAAGATCGCTCTGTTGGTGTAGCGTTGTGGTGCCGGGGAATGACGGTACGTCTCGTCCCGTCCGTCACCTCCTGCCGGGGTTCCGGATCCACCCCATGAGCCCCGGTCGGGAGAAGAATCCTCAAGAAGTGCCTGCAAAACCTGATCATCGGTCAGGCCGTTAAGCATCGACATACGCTCAATCGCGTCATGGGCCGTGGTTCGGAAATCCTTCAAGATCTTCTGTTCAATGAACTCGTTATGTCCTACTTCGACAGTCACCAAGTCAGGCTCAAATCGAAGCACATCTCGAACCAACGCAGCAGTTCCTTTCGATCCATAGGAGATTCCCCCGGCATTGATAACCTCAAAACGTTTTCCCGGGCACAGGTCACCGAGCAGGAGTTCGAGCCACCTGGGATATGCCGCGCCGGCGTCATACGGTCGTCCGTAGGTCGTAGAACCGCCAAAGCAAAATATTCTCAGGGTGTTTGAGGGTTTTTCCGCAGAGAAGGAGACGGTGTTAAACAAGCCGCTCATATAAGGCGCAGTCGAAGCGATCCCCTTATCAATGATATACAACGGTGCGCTTGAAGGCATTCCCATGATGTGCAAATCTCCAAAATGATTGTCGTGTCGTGTTCCAGGCAATTCTAAGAACAAAACCATGAGAAACGCAAGCATTCCATGTGTCAACCCGTCTGAACTTCGCGCCGTCACGTGCGGTGAGTGAATGGGAAATGCCCTCCAATCCTTCCCTATCGAAATTCCCAAGCTTTTGCCGCCATCCTGATAAACGCTTGCCTTCGGATGTGTTACTCGCCAACCTGCGCGCCGTTTCCGAGAAACGAAATGAACCGGTGTGCCGTTCGGCGGATAGAAGATGATACCCGTTGGAATTCGTACCAAATCATGGACTTGGGTTACCTAGCGGCCATGAATTCTCGGATCAACTTTCGCGTCAAGTGGAGAAAATGAGGGAACGTCAAAAAGAGAGGGAACTAATGGAGAGCGGGCTTCTCACAGAATTGTCTGGACTTGACGGATCTTTTCGCGTAAATTTTCGAAACCGTTGACATATATACGGCAATCATTGTCTCGCTGACATGGGGATGAGGAACCGATCCGACGAGATCCAACTAGTTTCAGCTTGCCTTTCCGGTTCGGAAGAGGCCTGGAATAATTTGTACCAAGGTTACGTAGCCCTCGTTCGAGACACTATTCAGAGAAAGTCAGCCCTACCCCCTCATGATGTAGATGACCTTGTGCAAAGCACGTTTCTTGAGCTGATTGAGTCATTGCCCGGTTACGACCACGGTCATTCCCTCGCCAGGTTTATCTGCGTGATCGCAGAGAGAACAGTCGGTCAAGAGTTCCGCCGGAGGACGGCAGCTAAGAGGGGAGGCGGGGTGGCCCCTGTCCAGTATCAGGAGAGTTCCGGAGAGGCCGCAGCGGAGATGATCTCAGATTCTCACTCGCTTGAGGACACACTGGCCCAAGCCCAACTCAAGGCCCGGCTGCGTGAGGGGCTTTGCACCCTCGACTCAAAGTGCAGGGAATTACTCCGACTAAGGTACCTCGAGCAATTCTCGTTCAAGGAGATCGCCGACCTTCTCGGGTCCAAGGAGAAGACCTTATCCGTTCAGGTGAGGCGCTGTCTGGGCGAACTTCGGACGGTTCTTCGACGACTGACGCGAGGGAAGAGGGCGGCAGACCTCAAAAGCGAGGACTAGAATTTCTCTGTTGTACTTTGCGAGATTCTGCAAATATTAGAATGAAGGAGCCGAAATTAAGCTACGGAGCATGTCATGGGAGGCGAAAGCCGAGCCAAAACCACGGATCATCCTGATGAACTTCTCCTCGATTACCTGGAGGATCGGCTTCGAGGGAACGAGCAGGAAGGGCTTCAGAAGCACCTCGGGTCATGTGAGCGCTGCAATCGGGAGTTGAAGGATCTCGATTATGTCACAAGAGGTCTCAAGGAACTGGGAGAAGAGGTGTTCTGTCCGGAACCGTGGCAGCTTTTCGATTTTGCGGAGAGCGGAGCAGATCCGGACGCGAGAATCTCCAAACACCTGGCTTCGTGTGGCGTATGCGAGGAACGCGTCCGAGCGTTCCGGGCGACCGGCAAGAAAGAGGATATGCCCAATAGCCTCAGGACAGCCGTGAAGAAACGTTTTCCCAACGCGCAGTCCCCAAGTTTTCTCCAGGTCCTGAGGGATCGAACGGCTTTCTTTTTCAGGCCGTCCGCTCTCGGTTTAGCGGCGGCGGTCGCCGTTGCCTTGACGATCGTGCTGATTTGTCCCAGCGGGGGATTGGAGCCCAAGATAGGGTTGAGTTCCGTGAGTTGGGACGCTGAGTATAAGGGCATTATTTCCAAAGGATTCTCCTCGGATGATCGGAAACCATTGGTTGCCGTTATCTTACTCTTTGAGGGCCCGGAAGCACGGATGCCCCAATACAAACTGGATAATCTCTATGAAGCCCTAAGACCGGCCCCGGAATTGAGGCAAAGGTTTGCCTTCGTCAGCCCTCATAGGATCAAGGAGACCTTGGAGTCTCAGACAGGGACGGAATTCAAAAGACGGAGCGTGGTAAATCGTTTGGACGGGGACCTCGGGGTTTCGCGGGTTTTGCTGCTCACGGTTAAGGCGGAAGGTGAACTCGTGGTCCTGAAAGGTGAAATAGTGGACGCCGTGTCCGGCAAGTCACTAGGGCGAAAGGAAGTCAGAGGATTTGGCGGGAGAGATCTCCCGTCAAAGCTGAAGTACACGGCTCTATCGCTGATGGATCAAGGCGAGCACGAACGATAACCGATAGGGGGAGGTATTTCATGCCGTGGGATAAGAGCTTCGCAAGGACTGCAATAACTCTGCTGGTTTTGGTCTGTCTCCCCTTATGCCGTGAAGCCGTCGGGGCCCCATGTCCCTCAGCCGATGACCGGGCGAATACCCCTATCCTGTCGGCGAACGGCAATCACGATACGGACATCCAAGTTGCGCTGACTGCCGACAAGTCTGAAGTTGCTCCGGGTGAGAAAATAGTGATTAAGATCCGTGTCGACAGGCAATGCTACGTAACAATCCTCAATGTGGATTCCACGGGGCAAGTAGTCCGTCTTTGGCCGAACGAATACTCCGGAGATGAATGCCGGATTTCCCCTGAATCCCCAAGAGAATTGCCCGGCCCCGGTGACGATTTCGAGATCGTTGCAGTCGGTCCGGGCGGGGTGGACAGACTGATCGCTGTGGCTACATCGGAGAAGGGCTGCATTCTTGATGCCGATGGATTTTCAGATTTGCCGGACACTCCGTTCAAAATCTTCAAGTCAACAGGGACGCAGTTTGCCCTAGATTTCCGCAAGAAGGTCGACTCATTGCCGGCGTCGACAAGATGGGGAACCGCGCAACTGAACCTCTGCGTGGTTGGACCAACTCCCCTTGAACCCAAGTCCGTGATTTCCCCCCGGTCGCCAATACGATCCCTACGCGATTTGGCACGACGCTTAATACCCGGCCACCATACGGGGAGTCGTTCCGTTGGAAGCCGCAACGGGGGATCCGGAGGAAATGGTTCGAGACTCCATGGCCGGCGCGACGGTTCTTTTCGCCTATCCCCCAGAATGGTGGCAAGACTCAAGTTGGCTGAGCGAGGAAAAAGGAAGCCGAACCTCTCAACTTCTCGAGCCGTGTCCGTGGTGCCCTCCCAACAACATCCCGAGCGCGGGCGCAGCCGGCTTGTCACGGATAAAGGTTTGCACATTCTCGCCTTCGGAGTGTCAACGGGCAGACTGCAATACTGCGAGGAGGACGCTAGGAGACTCGCGCGCACTTTGCAGCGTACGACAGGGGCCAAAAGAGAGAACGTCCGTTTACTCAGGGGACCCCAGGTTACGTACAACGGCATGGTAGCGGGAATGAAATGGCTCATCTCAAAAACAAGGCCTGAGGACGAGGTCGTAGTGTACTTCAGTGGGCACGGCGCCTTTGTTCCGGATCGTGCCCCCTTCGATGAAGAGGACGGAAGGGACGAGGTTTTTGTTTTGTATCACAAGCAGAAGCCGAGAGACTACGAAGTAGCCCTTAAACAGAGGATCGTTATGTTGGATGACGATTTCAGCGAACTCATGAAGCGGATTCCCGCCGGGAAGAAGCTGCTCATTGTCGACTCATGCCACAGCGGCACCATTAGCAAGGGGGAAGATTCTCTCCCGGAGTATCTGATCAGCAAGTTTTATCCTCTGGCGGACCCGGAAACGGGAGAGAGTCTACGATTAGTGCACTCGAAAGGAACAGGCGTGGATGCCGACACCGAACATCATGCGTTGCTATCCGCGTGTCTCGACAGCGAGTCATCTTTCGAACACCAGGGGTGGAAGGGAGCGGTGTTCACTCATTTCCTGCTGGAGGCCATCAACACATGGAAGCCTGACCTGCAAACGGCTTTTTGGGATGCAAGAGACAAGACACACCGATTCATACAGGAGGTCTCGGCTCATACGGGAGGCAGGATTGGTACTCAAACCCCTCAATTGACGGATCCCTATGGTTTTTCGAAAGCGTTTGTTTTTTCAAACTGATGCACTTGGGACATGCAGCCGTTCAAGAGCCTGAGCCGGCAGAGACTCTTCAGGAGCACAACTCGAATCAACCGGGGGATACGGCCCGGGGAGACTTGAACGATCAGATTCATGAACAACGGATGAACACAAAAACGTGTGCTGCGCCGGCGATGCTTCAAGGAAATCTATTGCGCAGACATAAGAGGAGGGCGAGATGAAGAAGATGACTTTGATCTTGGCCGTGGTTTTGTCTCTAGCCATTGCCGCCACTGCTCCGGCCGCCAAGCAAGAAGACTGGAGCGGTCTCAGCTTAAAGGCGATCGAGCTTCTTGCGCTGGGGAAAAACGACGGAGCAAACGATGCCGGCAAACAAGCCGTGGAGGCGGCCGAGAAAAGCTTAGGCCCCGAGAACCCTATTGTGGCGGCCCTGTACTACCAATTGGCAGAGTTGAAAAGATCTCAGGCCAACAATGCGGAAGCTGAGCAGCTGTACAAGAAATCTCTGGCATTACTTGAAAAGGCCGGAGACAACGACAGAGCATTGGCAGTGTATCCTCTCGTGGGACTTGGCAATGTGCAACTGGAACGGGGGAATGCTGCGGAGGCCGCCGATCTGTACGAGAAGGCCTTGAGAAGTCTTGAAGAACACGGCTCCGTTTCGACTACGAAACTCAAGTGTCAGGTGGCGTCTCGTCTTGAGAAGCTGTACAAGGTACTCGGCAAGAAATCCTTGGCCGACTCTATGAGAGACAAGAGGGCATCGCTCAGCAAGAACATGGTAGTATCCAAGGGAGCCGGTGAGATTATCGGCAGCATATTCAACGGCATAGGAAGCATCATAAGCCAGGTAACCCCCGAAGGCTTTCCGCCGATTGGGATAGAACTCGGCATGGGCTCCGGGGATGATATGGGCTCCGGGGAAGACATGGACCCGGGTATGGGGGAAGGGGATGATTCCTCTATGGATGAGGACATGACGGCAGACCCATACGATCCGGATTTCGATATCTCTGGTGTACCGGGGGCCTCCAGCGGCGAAGTCTATGTGCCAAGACCTCCCAAGCCCAAATTCGGGGTAACCAAGTTCGATCAGGCTCTCCAGCGGAAGCTCGCGAACAGGACAATCAAGCGGACTAAACCCCAAAAGGGTAAGCGAGCCAATGACCAAATTGCTCTGGGAAACAAGTTTCGCAACCTGGGTAAGTCCAAGAGTCAATTCAGTGCCGTTAAACCCCTTGATCAAGACCGTTCACTCGATCAGGCCCGGGAAACTGCCAATCCAATATACGAATTGACGAAACAGTTGAAGAGCGACATAGAGACCGGCAATTCCAGTAAGCTGGTCGAGCATTTCGGCAACCTCAGTAACGTGAAACTTGGACAAGTCTTTGAAGGTTTAGCGGAAAGAGATGTTGACCGACTGATGGCGATCCTTCCCGACGTAGACCGGAACAAGCTTCTCCGGAGACTGCACGGCGGCAACCTGGATAACGCTCTTGCAAGTATCCTCCATCCGGAAAACGCGGTTATTCCTGATTTCCCGAAGGAGGTCTTTTCAGGACTTGACGATTCAACGCTCAGGAAAGTTGCTCCTTATTTGCGTCCGAGTGACTTCGCCGTCCTCGGGTCCCAAGGATTCGGCGTTGACAGATTTCTGAAGGCAGGTGTCAGCAGGCAGACCTTGTTGGACCTCGGCGTGGAAATTCCATTGGAACCTCGCAAGCGAGGTCAGAACGCTTCTAATGAATTGATCATTATGCCTGTCGATCAACCGCCCGGCAGAGATGAGACCAGGCAGGGCACCGGGACGGAAGCCAATACCACTGAAATTGCGCGGCAACAGACGGCTCAAGCTTCCAAGAAGGATCTCAGCCCGGTAGAGGCATGGAATAAGGTCAAGAATTCACCGGAATACAAGGAATTCGTAAATGTGATGAGCCAGTTAGGTAGAGACAAGCCCGGCCGCTTTGCCAATTGATCGCATGATGATGGTTCCTGTGACGGCAAGTAAGGACCACCTGAACACGCCGGCGTTGGAAGAGGTCTTTTTAACTCGAACAAACTAATGTGTGAGAGGAGCTAAACGTATGACAAGCATTCAAAGACACATGTGGGTATTGGCTCTGGGTGCGGTGATGTTGATTTCCACTTCCATGGCGGAAGCTCAGAAGCTGAGCCCGGAACAGGTCCGGACCCTCAAGCTGATGAGCAGCATAAAGAACAAGAACCCGGGCTTTAAAATAAGGCTCTGGACGGAGGGTGAGAAGCTCACCTACAAGATCGGTGAGCAGATCAAATTCAAGTTCAGTGCCGAGGAAGAC
Source organism: Desulfomonilaceae bacterium (assembly GCA_963675835.2). GTDB lineage: Bacteria > Desulfobacterota > Desulfomonilia > Desulfomonilales > Desulfomonilaceae > JAVHLK01. The sequence goes on along the minus strand of CAXXIU010000021.1, from coordinate 65,346 downwards.
TGCTACGTATACATCATCGACATACGTGGGAGTTCCGGCGACTGGGCAGTGCTTTTTCCCAATGAGTTCCACAAATCCAACTGGGTGCAAAAAGGACAGGAGATCACTATTCCTCCCGAGGGAGGAGGGTTCACCATAGATGTGCAAGGCCCTGCCGGATCCGAGCTTGTCAAGGCATTTGCTTCTGTTGAGCCGATGTTCGAGAGTCTCGGCTCGGATGTGAATAGCCAGATCGAAAACAAGGGCGGGTTCGCCACTTTCAGCAAAGGTTTCTTGGTGACAAAGCAGATGGCTGAGGAAGCGGAGAAGCTTCCGGAGAAGAACTGGACGGAAACCGAGCTGAACCTAGCAATAGAGGCAGACTCTAAGTAGCGTTACAAGTTGAAGGCTTACATCATAACCGAGCCGATGACTCAGGGCTCTCTGCTTTCCCAACCGCGGCTCAATCCATCAAGGGAAGGGGGAAGCCCGGAGCACCGGCGTTGACAAGGAGGCAACCATGAGATTTCTGATAGCGTTACTGGCGGGCTTACTAGTTGTATTACCATCCGTTTCATTTGGGGAAAGCTGGCAGGAATTCCTGAAGAAAAAGAAGGTGGATGAAGCCAAAGGCGGTCTCATTAGCAAGGGCGCCAGAAAGGTAATCAGCAAGGATCTGATCGTCCGGCAGATCAAGGAACAAGGGCAAGCAGTTTTTGAGAGCGATTCCATCAACTTCGACTACGGATCATGGCAGCTCCGTGCCGGGACGGAAGAGCAGATCGCAGAGATCGCGGCGGCAGTAAGAGACTCCGAGCTGAAGGACGTGCCTTACTTTTATGTGGACGGACACACGTGCTCCATAGGTACCAACGAGAATAACTGTAAGCTGTCCAATCTCAGAGCCCAGAGCGTCATAGACCTCTTGATCAGCCGCGCCGGCATTCCCAGTACCAAGCTGAAAGCTCGAGGCTTCGGCGAAAACGTTCCTGCACATTCCAACGACACGGAGGAGAGTAGGCAGCTCAATCGGCGGGTTGTTCTGAAGAGCGGACACGATGAGACCCCGCAAGACATTGCGAATAGGTGCTCACTTGGAGGTTTGAGTGAGACGCCTCCCCCATCCGGCACGGTTTCCGAGGAGCCTGGACAAGGTGCGGAAGTGGAAGATAAAGGAAACGGAGCTCCCAAAGGCTGGAAGAAGATCTACATTCCTGGTACCGGAACCGGATCAAGCTCCGGAACGGCCGAGACTACCGTCCAAAAGGGCTCCGGTAGTTCGAGCAGCCCAAAGGGATTCGGGAAAAGCGGCACGCAAGGCATAGAAGAACGAGACGCCCCCAAGGGATGGAAAAGAGTCCGCTGACCCAGGCATTGAAGTAGGGAGCGAAACCGGGTTCCATTCGAAGGATTCGACTGGTTCCAGGCTTTCGCTCCTGATCGGAATCAGACTTTGAACCACACGAAAACGTCGGCTGTTCGATGCAATTGAGGCAGATCGCGATAGCCCGTTGAAAAATCTCCGGGAGGGGCTGGACGACGACACCCCTAGCTGCCGAAGCGCTATCGAAATTGTGATGAGACAGCAGAAGCACAAAGAGTGGATTGTAGGTACCAAGATGACCCGTATGAAGATCTTGCACGTGAAACCGACTTGTTCGGGTGTATACCGAATCCCTTCCCTGGAACCGGAGCAGTTTTCAGGGCTGCTCAGAGTTCCATCTCCCCGCAATCGTTTTTCCGCCCGGATGAAGACACTTGCGTGGCGCAGATGCCAATTTGCTGCAAAGGCCGCATCTGCGTTGATGCACCCTGTGTCCGGAGTGCTCCTGGGAGCCATCCTCGTTTTGGTTACCCTTGTTGCCTTTGCTCCGGCAGCCCTGGCCGTTAAGACAATTGACAAGGCGTTACTCGTCGGTGTCGGCAACTACCCTGATCCGGAGAAAAGGCTTCCGGGCATTAAGAGCGATTTGACTCTCTTGGTGAATACTCTTGTGAAAAAGGGAGTGATGGAAAGATCCTCGATCAAGACTCTTACCGACCGTCAGGGCACCAGAAACAATATCGTGTCGCACTTCAAGACGTGGCTCATCGACAAGACTCGCCCGGGTGATACGGTGCTGTTTTTCTACAGCGGGCATGGGATTCAGGTTTGGGACACTAACGGGGACGAAGTCCAGGACGGGATGGACGAAGCCTTCCTCTGTTATGATGCGAAAGTACCTAAGCTCCGAACGCGGAAAGAGTTTAGAGGGCGGCCTGGTTATGCGTACGACGCGAACCGGTGCAAGAATCTCCTGATCGATGACGAGATAGGCCGGCTGCTGAAACGATTGAAAGGCCGTACAGTTGTTTTCATTAGCGATTCATGCCATTCGGGATCGGTCTTCAAGCGCATAGACCCTTTTTTCGTTATCAACAAGACTCTACAAGAGCCCATAGCTTACAAAAGTATCTTTGACCCGAGAACCAGCGATCGCGGACCACAGGGCGCGGTACGCAAGAGCGCAACCAGCATAGGGGAAGACCTCAACGCGGACGGAGTTAACCTGATTGCCCTGACCGCTTCAGAGGATTCCCAGCCGGCGCAAATAGCCAACATCTGGCAGGATCATAAGGGCTATCACAGTATCTATTCGTACTACTTTTACAAGGGACTGATGGGGGGGGCGGACGCAGACGGTGACGGTGAGACTACCGTGTCGGAGCTGCACCGGTATGTTGGCCGAGAGATCCGGAAAGCCGGATTCGCGCAGATACCGCAGGCAGAATTTCGTCCCGGCTCGATGGCCGGTATGTCGGTAGTGTCGAGAAGGCAAGGCCGCAGGGAGGTCAAAGAAAAGCCTCTGAGCACCGGGATTTCGGAGAAATCAGACTCCAACGTGGTCTCATCGAAGCCGGCCAAGGAGATCGGGTGCCTGCTCGAACTGGGAAAGGGCCTTTCTCCCGCTGAAGGAGAGACGGCCAAGAAAGCCCTGAGCCGCCAAGTCCCGTTGATCTCCTGGACTCACGAGCAGCCCAAGGCTGCCTGCCGAATCGCCCTTGAGAAGACCAAAGATGAGTACGGGGCCAGGCTGTCCGATGCCTCCGGGACGTACTGGGAGACTCAAAAAGGACGAAGCCTTGATGACGTCCTCCAGAGAGTGGCGGGCAACCTCAAAGCGTTCTACATCCATTCCCGCCTGGCTTCCCTGGACAATCCCGGCTCCAAGGTCTCTATGGAAATGAGACTTAACGTCCAGAGCCCATCACCCCGCTCTCCAGGCGAAGTGGTCAAGGGTGATGCCGTAGGCTTTCGGATCAAGGCCGGTAAGCCGGGTTATCTCTACACCTTTAGTGTCGACACCATGGGGATCATCCATCCGCTCTATCCTATTCCCCAGGAAGACTCTAAGAAATTGGAGGCCGGCGGCATCACGGACATCGGCGCGGACGGCTCCTTCATAATCAACGAGCCCTTTGGAAAGGAAGTCGTAGTAGCGCTGCTCTCGGGTGACACAATCAGAGACCTGGACAACCTGTGGAACCGGAACGACATAGGGGACAAGAACAGCCCGGGACTGGCGCAGCAGAAACAGTTCCTCGACTTACTCGAGAAGAAGTTTATGCCTGGTGGTAAACCCTCTGGGGATTGGGCCGCCGGCATGGTTCTCATGCAATCTTTTGAAAAATAGGAAGAACATGAAGTCCATTCCATACGTCCTGACAGTCCTATTGAGCACTGCTGCGGCAGTTCTGTGCGCTTCACCATCCGGGGCCGGGTGCACGGACGAGAAGTTCCTGGAGGCCGAAAAGGTATACGAGAGAGCCTGCAAAGAAACATCTCCCGCGGAACAGATCAAGCTGCTGGAAAAGGCATTTGAGATCTGCCCTTCCCACGGAGCTCATGCTCGGGGGTACTATCTCCTGGGCAAGCTTTACTCGGAGAAAGGCGATACCAAGAAGGCTCTCGAATGGCTGCTTGAGGCGAACCGATTCAGGGCAGTCATGCTTCAGCGGTCAGCTAAGATCGTGGCAGATGCCAATCTTCGCCTGGGAAGAATCTTTCAAAGTCAGGGTGACGAGCAGAAGGCGATGCGCCACCTGAACGTGTACCGCTCCCTCATCGATTACCCTGACAAGAAGCTGGAGCAGGAACTGCTCGAAAACTCGAGGTTACTGCTCGACGTCATCTATGAGCCCGGGACCGTGAAAGCTGCCTTAGCCCCGGCCAACTCCCTCTCTCCCGATCAGAGATCCAAGCTCAGTGGTATGAAGATCTACTTCGATTCTGCTTCAACATCGTTGACGCACTTGGCAAGGAGGAATCTCGATTCGGTTGGGAAAGCACTCAAGGACGGCCCCTTCGCCGGCTGTCTCATCGTCATCGAAGGACACACGGACCAAAAGGGAGACGAACAGTATAACTGTCGCCTGGGCGAAAAGAGGGCGCAAACGGCAGCGAACTATCTTAAGCGGAAGTGGAACCTCGCGGACTCTACGATCCTAGCCTTAGGCCGAGGATTTCACATCCCGGCCATGGAGAGGAGAAACGACTCGAGAAACCAATGGCCGACGGTGGACCAATTCAACCGCAGAGTGGTCATCTGGAACTACGGGCCGGTGAACAACGCTGAGAAAGCGGATGTGATCAGGCAGATCCAGTCGCAATCCCAGTGCGGTCGGTAGTCCGAAGCGTTAAGCCAATTACGATTTGCAGGAACGCTGTTCCGTTCATCACGGTACATGAAATCGAGTGAGTGATCTTAGCGTCCGGTCCGCGGGCTGAGAAAATCTTGCCGAGCTTGGATTGAAGGCCAACAGACCGGCTGAACGTACGAAGCGTAAGAGAGGACACCATGGAATTCCAAGAACACTTCAACGCATGGTATGAGAGGAAATTCCGGATGAAGTTCGTGGCGGTCTGGGTGCTGGCCCTCGCACTGTGCCTTCCGGCATTATCTTTCGGTGTGAGCAAATCCCTCGAGCGACGCAAGCAGGTCCCGGAAACTCCAGCTCCGGAGGTTGGTGCCGGCGACCTCTATGCGGTTGTGGTAGGTGTCGCGAAATACGCGAACCCGAAAATCCCCAAGTTGACGGTTTCAGACAAAGACGCCCGAGATTTTGCAGAGTTCTTGAAGACTCAGAAGGACGTGTTCAAAGATACTCACGTCAAAGTGATGCTGAACGAGGAAGCAACCAAGACCGAGGTTACGAAGCAGCTTTACTACGAGCTGCGTAAGGCAGGTAAGGACGACACGGTCATCCTCTTCTTCAGTGGACACGGCGCGGACGATCCGAGGAAGCCCGGAGATTTCTTCTTTCTGACTCACGAAGCAGATCCCGAGAATCTGGAAGGCACCGCGGTGAAAATGAATGGTCTTGACTTTCTGCAGAAGTTGGACGCGAATCGGGTGGTATTGATAGCAGACTCGTGTCATGCAGGCGGTTTTTCACGGAATACTACCAAGGCCCTGGAGCCCTCCATGAAAACGTTCATGCGAGAATTCAGCCGCTCTTCGGGACGTGCCATCCTTTCTTCGAGTAAACCGGATGAATACTCCGTGGAGAAACCGGGCTTCCAGAACAGCGTTTTCACTCATTATCTCATCAAAGGTCTCAAAGGAGAAGCCGACGGCAACCGAGATGGAGTGGTGACGCTGAGGGAAGCGTATGATTATGTATATGATTCCACAAAGGATGAGACAAACGGGGTACAGCATCCTCAGTTTGAGGGTAAGGTGGTGGGCTCGTTCCCGGTGTCGGTGCTTGGTAAGCTCGATAATCCCATTGAGCTTGAGGTCTGGTTCACGGCACAGGATCCGAGGTGCACTGATTCAAACTGCACCGACCCTGCGGCCGGCCCCTCGCAATGTGCCGACCCGCGTTGCGGAGATGTTACCATTGAGGACGGCTCCACCATGTATACGGGGCAGAACTATCAGATTGGTTTTCGGCCATCCGAGAGAGCTTATGTCTATGTATTTCAACAGGCTTCGAGCGGTGAGATCTACAGACTTTTCCCAAGCAAAGACTTCGTTGCCCCCGGAAATAAGATTGAAAATCCTTTGAAGGCCGGGAAGATCCACTGGATTCCTGCCAGAAATCTCTGGTTGCGCCATGACGACCACCTCGGAAAAGAGAAGATCTATGTGGTGGCGAGTCGAAGTAGAAACGCCAAGTTGGAGGATCTTTACGGGTCGCTCGAAGAGTCCAGACAAAAGGGTAACGGGGAAAGTGCGAAGGAATCGATTGCAGGACTGAAGAAGAATCTCGAAAGACTCATGATGCCGACCAAGTCTCTTGTACGCAAAGTGCAAAGAAAAGTGAAATCCGGATCCGGACCGCCTTCAAAAGAGGAATCATTCGAATCCTTTGCCCAGCTCATCAGCTCGGAATCTCTCGATGCAGTGAAGACGGTTTGGTTTTGGCACAAATCAAGGTAGGCTTTTCAATTCCGGGGATACAATCCCAAGTTTCTCCCCGCCGTCGCGGATCGAAATTGGGTTATGTCCCCGAATTGCTCGGGGGCACGCATTCCGGGGACATGACCCGATTTGCCGGAGCGCAGCGGAGGGACACAAATCGGGATCGTGTCCCCGGAATGCAAGAATTCTTCGCGGTAAGACAAGAAAATGAGGATTAGTAGTACAGGTGCATCTTTCAATTGTCCCGCAAACGGAGTTCTTCGGGAGTCAGTAGAGATGAAGAAGACACGTCTCGGTCTCTTGGCCGCAGTACTGTTGGTTCTTGCTGCAGCCGACTCGGCACCGGCCGGCAAAAAGGAGAGGATGAACGCGTTCTATGTGGAAGCAGTACGGATTCTGAAGAAGGGGGATGCACCGGCCTCCGCATTGGCAGATTTCGTTCGGGCAAATCCTGCAACCGCTGAGGAATGTATCGCAGTCATCGAGGAGAAACTCAATTCCCGGGGAGAGAAGCGAGAGTTTCTGGAGTACCTCCGAGAAAAGCTGCACGAAAGCCTGTTGCTCGCAACCTCGGCTCGAGGCTGCTCCGGTGATCTGAGAGATCGGCTGGAGCGGCTTGCCGACAAGAAGCTGCAAGGCCTCAAAGCCCGAGAAGAAGAGATCCAGGATGTGATATTCGCTTTAGAGGTCATCATTCGTCTGTGTCCGGAGCACGGCAAGAAGTACTATTTCAGGCTTGCCGACCTGTATCTCAAGGAAAGACAGTTCGGTATGGCTGTGAAAGCCTACCGGGAAGGGCTTAAGCTAAAAGAGGACGAGGATGCCCGCAAGCTCCTGACTGTGGCAATCAGGCTCATGGAGTCCTACAAACTCGGGAACCCCATCACCAAAGATCAGGTGCGCAAACTCATCAAAGACCCCAAAATGGCGCCTATTGCCGGGAGCTTCGGCAGGAAGGTCGAGATCAAGAACGCCATCCAGATGAACAGTGTCCTTTTTGATGAATGGTCCTTCACCATTAAGCCGGAGTCGCTGGGGCAATTGGAGCCGCTCGGTCAGGCGCTCAAGGAAATCCTTTCCGCCAGTGAACTAACTGGGCTGATGATAGAAGGGCATACAGACAAAAGGGGTGATTTGGAAAGAAACAACAGGCTTTCGGAGCAGAGGGCTGAAGCCGTCAAGAATTACCTTGTCGAGAACTTCGGCCTGGATGGCTCTCGGGTGTTTACTAAGGGGTACGGTCCCCGCAAGCCGTTTTCGCCGGAGGAGAATGCAGAGGGATGGGCACTCAACAGGCGGGTGGAGTTTTCGAGATTAGAAAAGGTTGAAGGCGAGGAATAGGACCGGGACGTTGGAGCAAAGACACGCCGGCCTCTTTTGGGGCAAGGAAGCGTACCGTAATCAGCCGGAAGGACCCTACCGAGAGCGTGAGGGGGATACATACCGGAAGAAGCGCGTAATGGATATCATGGAATTTCTAAGAACGATGATTATCTCAGTTGGACGACAGCTTATCAAAACCTACCAACAGAGCAACCTTGGAAGGGTGCGACGGAAAGGCCGTGTTAAGACCGTTCATCTCAATCTGAGGACAATGGTTGTATTGCTCGCTTTGGCTCACCTCTCATCGACCCTACCGGCAGCGGAGGCCGGGTCGGACACCGCAAGGGCGAAGGCATTGTGGAAGGCGGGTCAGAAGCAAATCGAAGAAGGACTGATTCTTGATGCCGCACGAACCTTTCGGCAAATGGAAGGGGCATGCGGAAATAACGATCTGTGTAGAGCTACGGCGCTATTCTATCTGGGACGGTGTAGTTTGGAGCAGTCTGATTTTCCCGTTGCAAGGGATCTCGTGGAACGGGCGGAACGCATTTACTCAAAGCTGAATAAGCCGCAGGAGATTGCCACGATTCGTTACACCAAAGGGAGAATAGCGTCTTCGCAAGGGAATTGCAGGGAAGCACTTGCCTACTACCGTCAATCGGAATCATTCTTCATGCGGCATTCGCGGAAGGCGGAGTTGTTCAACGTCCTGTGCAACATGGCGATAGTACATGCAGAACTGGGCAATTACAACGAGGCCTTCGATGCGTTGGATCGGGCCGAACAATGCGTCGCAAGCCGGGGAGAGTCAACAATAAGGGGGGATTTGTCGGACACGAGAGGCCGTGTTCACTTGCAGCGTCAGGAGTACAAGGACGCGGAGCGGTGCTTCAAAGATGCATCGAGAAGCTACAGCCAACTTGGCGACAAGTACAAAACGTGCTTCGTTCTGAACCACCTTGGGAAGCTTTTCGAAGCCACGTCGGCATATCAAAAGGCGTCTTCGAGCTATGAGAAAGCTCTGCAATTGGCACTGGACAACGCCAACCCTCGAGAAGAAGCCGTTGCTCTAAACAACCTGGGGGAGATTCACTACAAACTTGGCAGCTATACCAAGGCCGCCGATTACTTCACAAAGGCCAACAGCATCGCAAAACGTCTTGGTCTGAAGTGGCTCGTTGCGACGACCACGGGAAACATAGGAGCCGCAAGCCTTGGCAGGGCAGAGTATGTTCAGGCAGAAGAGCATTTCCGACAATCACTCCAAATCGCCACCGATACGGGGTCTGCTGAGACCATGGGATTGGCGCTCCACAACATGGCGAACCTGGCCAAGTTCAGGGGGGCGTTTAACGAGTCGCTACGCTACTCGGGCCAAGCCATAGATGTGGCCCGAAGGATAGGTAACAGAAGGCTCGAGAGCACAGCTCTCGTGCGTCGTGGAAATCTTTACGAATACTTCGGTGTTTTCAACAAAGCTATAAGGGACTATGACAAGGCTCTTAATATTCAAACTGAAATCGGGGACCGCTTCTTCACCAGTGTAACTCTTGCCGACATCGCAGGGATTCTCGCCAGGCGCGGGGAGATCCCAGAATCCCGGTCAGATTTTGTGCGGGCACTGGATATAAGCAGGGAGATAGGGGCTCCGACCACGGAGCTTCTCTGCAAACTGGCCCTTACCTTCATAGAAGGCCAAGCCTATGCCGCCGGGAGGGATTCGTCGGAACAGGCGAGCAACCTCTCAAATCAGCCTTTGATGAAACCCATTCCCAGGGACTTCAGTCGAAAAGTCGAGGTCAAGAACGCCGGCCGGACGAACAAGGTCCTCGTTCATCAACCATCCCTAAAGGCCGGACGACAAGCGGAACTGATGGAAGCAAAGAAGTATATTGATGAGGCGGAAAAAGAATTAGGTGCAGACGCATTCGCGGACATGTTACTCCTTGAATACGTAAAAGGTAAATGGCTTTTGCCCCGGCGTCCCGAGCGTGCAGTTGCTCACTTCTCACGACTCGGAAACCAGTCGCGAGAAAGAGGAAACCGTCGATTCGGTTTCTTGGCGAACGTGGGACTAGGACTCAGTTTCGAGGCCTTGAACAAACTGGATGACGCTGAGCAAGCTTTTCAGGAGGCTATTGACTTTGCCGAAGAAATTAGAAAGACACTCGATCCACGCATGAAGCGATCGTTCCTCCACGGGGAGGAAATTCTCGGCGTCAAGCACATACTTCCTTACGAAGGTCTAGCCAGAGTTTTACTCAAAAGAGGAGACAGAACGAAATCGTTGGAAGTATCAGAGCTCGCTAAGGCACGGGCGTTCGCAGACCACCTCAGATTCTGTGTAGGCAAAACACACTTTGGGATTTCCCGTGAGCTGGTCAAGGGGCTGGAAAACGTCGAGACCAGGATCGCTGCAAACGAAAAGGCTATCCAGGCCTGCCGTGAAAAGGGCACTGCAATGATGTGCGGCATCTCTGAACTTGAGAGCGAAAAGAAGCGTTTGAACAGGCATTTCGCCAATGTCAAAGGGAATCTTGCAGCGCGGTGCCCACTGTTCTATGAGATGCGATTTCCGAGGCCCCTTGTGTTGAACAAGTCGGCAGTTGGCGAGAAGGAATTGATCATCGAGTACCTGGTTACCGATTCGGGTCTACTGATCTATGCCGTAAAAGGTAAGGAGTTGAAGGCAGTCCGGTTCAAGGAAGTGACGAGGCATCAATTGAGGAGTACCGTGCAGCGCTTCCTGGAGCCGCTTCGGAACTGGTCGGATTCGACGGCTTCTCAGAGAGGCAAAACCCATGATAGAGAAACTTCAAAATGGCTTTTCGACCTCCTCTTGGCGGACGTGTTGCCGAAAGCGCAGACCGCATGCCCCATCATCATCATACCTGATGATTGTCTCGGATCTCTGCCGTTCGAGATGCTCGTAGTTAATGATCCCGGCAAAGAGTGGAAATCGGAACGGGGGGACAACTCACAACACAAGGAACCCGTGTATTTTGGCGACCTCTTTCCGGTTAGTTACTATCATTCCGTGACTGCCCTCACCCTGGCCAGAAACCTTTCCAAGAGCAGGCAACCCGGCGGTCGAATCCTGGTCGTTGCCGATCCGGTTTTCGATGCAAGTGACGAGCGCGTAAGCAGGGTCGCTCAACGAAAGAGAAAGCGCATCCTGAAAGAAGCCATGCCCACACTCATGGCGCTCCAACGAGAAGCAGGCTTGAAATGGGAGAGATTACCGCTCACCAGCCGACTCGCGGATACTGCCAGATTGCTTTACGGTAAACGTGCGGAGGTCTATGAGGGCTTTCGGGCTCGTAAGGACATGATCTTCCATGACTCTCTCGAGCAATACGCAGCCGTCATTATGGCAACACACGGCTATTACGGAACCGACCTCCCGGGCATCCAAGAGCCGATGCTGGCACTGACTATGGTGGACTTGCCAAAAGGAGAGGACGGCTATCTGCGAATGACCGAGGTAATGAATCTCCATTTGAACGCGGACATTGTAGCTCTCACAGCTTGCCAAACCGCCTTAGGAGAACGCTTGGCCGGTGAGGGCGTATTGAACCTGGGGAGAGCATTCCAATATGCCGGAGCCAAGTCAGTCCTCATGAGCGTTTGGTCTGTGGCGGAGGATTCGTCCGTGAAGCTCGTCGAGAGTTTCCTCCGGCACTTGAAGGCGGGAAAGCAAAAATCGGAAGCGTTGCAGCTCGCCCGACGGGATATTCGAAAAGACGGCTACGAGCATCCATTTTACTGGGCAGCCTTTGTTTTGGCCGGTGAGGTCGAGTGATAACTGAATTGTGGGGGCGCTATTCCAAATGAACAAATTTCGACTGCGGGGCTCCCTTATCGACGTAGACGGCTACCAATGACATCGGCTAATGGAGCAGCCGATAACTGCTCCCTTGAAAGATTCCGTATTTGCGAAACCAACCACTGGTTGGTGCCGCCGATGTGACTTGACATACCTCAACCGTGATAACCACGTACCACGCCGAGCAGGGCCGACTTCTTTCGGGTTGGAAGAAGTGGTGTGTCGTGTATTCCAAAATGCGACACATTTGTGCGAATCCTGACCCTCAAACGAGCGGTAAGTGGATCCGGCGATCATTTACGCGCTCCGGCGCGTTGCTGTCGGGTGAACAAAAAAAAGGCCCCTGATGCACAGAGGGACCCTTATGAGGATAGGCTTATTCGCCTTTCTATAAGCACCCGAGCACCATGACCTTAATCTCTCGCAAGATGCGGGTACCCTGGTATCACTCCGGGACTGGGTGCGTGATGGGTGTTTCAGAATCTGCCCCACCCACCGCAACAAACCCAAACCCGTTTAAACTGTGCCGCAAGAAAAAACTAGAAGCTTATGCTTGCCTTCACGAGAGGATACTGCACCTGGTAGTCGGCCCTGTCGGTTCGCAGCGCGCCGCTGGTGAGTAGCTCAAAATGCTCCTCGGTTTCGACTATGTTGATAAAGATGTAGCCTGCCTGGAGCAGCACACCAGGTAACGGCAGCGACGAGTACCCCCCCATTCCGGCGCCGAGGAGAACTTCTGCAACCACCTCCCAGGCGTTGTACCGCATACCGTTGCCTTTACCGTACGTACCCGCCAGGTTAAGCCGCGGATTGAACGAGGCCGCTCCAGGGGATAAGTTTCCCAAATCCAGCGATGCGAAAAGCCCTATGCCGGGCATCGAGTAGTTGCGCTGTTCCTCAGACTTGCCAACGACGGTGAAATTCTGAATCCTGTACAAATCACTATAAATGAAGTACTGGAACCGCGGCCCAAATCTGAATGCCCCTACTCCCCCGAGATTGCCCGCGTTGACTCCGAGATCACCGTTGAGTCTCCAGTAGTGCGCGTCGAGAGTGGCCTCAATGCGGTCTCCTTGATTCAGTGCGATTGACGAGGGAGTAGCGGGTACAGGCGCGCCCGTATACGTATCGGGGCCTTTGAACTTGAACCACAGTAACTCCCCCGAAACACGGCCATCCATCATACCGCCGAAGGAAAGCCACGGAGAATAAACTCTCGTATACCAAGCGAACTGTCTCTCGCCGGTGTACGCCAGGTTCAGCTGCGGCGAGGTTCCAATCCCCCCTGCAACACTCGCTAATCCGATCCCACCCGAAATGCCGAAGCCTTGTGATTCGGCACTTGTTGCTGCCGGCGGCGGAGCCATATTCTGCGGTGTCTGTGGACCGCGATCCTGCGGACGGGCGATATCCGCGGACGGTGGTCCTCCCGCAAATATAGTCGTCGGCGTTATTGCAAGCGCCAACACGATTACGTATAACCATAACCTCCCACATCTCAGGGTCATCACACCCCTCCTCATTGAATACGATCAAACCAAAAAAATTTAACGTGGCATGACCGTACACCAGTAACGGCATCTTTGTCAACAAAAAATCCGGCAACGGCGGCAACTAAGAGTCAGCGGCCTTTATCTCACTCCCTCTTTGCGGTTACGAGGCCGGACAAGAAACAACTTGGCCTACTTGCCTTCACCGATTCCCACTGTCACCGATCCCCTGTTCTTGGCGCGGCTATTAGGTTTCCGAATCTTGCGGTAGATCTTGGACCGGGTGAGCAACCGGCCCTCAAACTCGTAGTAGATCTTGGAAGTGTTTTTGACGATGCAGGTTACTTGAGTAAGGCGCATCAAGGAGCCCACTACCAAGGGAAAGCCGAACACTATTTATCGGTACTTTCCGCTATCTCCACGCCCGCGGACCGTTGAACGACCATTGTCATTGGCCCGCCGCCTTAGGCCAAAGGGCCTCCAGGACCACCGATGAGCAAATGACAATAATGGCCGTCATCTGCCAGGCAGTGAGCATCTGGGTGAGGAATGCGACTGCCAGAAACGATGCGATTACCGGCTTAAGGAAGAAGAGGTAGCTCGCGCGGGTTATGTCCGGCGCCGCGGCCAAACCGCCGATCCACAGAAACTGGGTCAGCGTTGTATTGAAAAACGCTATGGTAAGCAGGCACAACGACTGATTCCAGGAGCGTTGAAACACCGTAGCAGGATTAACCCATATGTCCCAGAATAGTCCAACCAGAATCCATAGGCCGATGCCTCCCATGAACATGCTCAGGGCCGTGATGCGAAGCGCTCCGTGTTTGGCCACGATGGGTCGGACGAGCACCGCGTAAGAGGCCACGAGCGCAGCGCAGCCCATGGCCATGAACACACCGATCAGCGATCGACTCGACCCGGCCAATTCCGCAAGGTATCCGTCCGTGATGAGGAGCGCAACTCCCGTTACCGCCGAGGCGCCGGTTATGATCCGTGGAGCGGTAAACGGCTGCTTGTTGATCCAGAGATCGGCAAGACCCACGAAGATCGGAATCGTGGTCACCATGATGGCAACCTGAGGCACTGTCGCAAAATCCAGTGACCAATGAAACAGGAGATACGCGAGGGTGACCCCCATGAATGAGAGCCAAACCAGCTTCAGTCCATCGGTACGGAGCGGTGTGACGAGGTCTCGGGAGGAGGGCACAATCAGGGCGAGCACTACGAGCCCCGCGCCGCCGAGGACAAATCGCCAGACGGAGAGTTCCGGTCCTTTCACGCCTGATGCAACTGCCACGAACTCACTGGAAGCGTGTCCACACACGCCGAGAAGAACCGCTCCATACGCCGCCCAGGCGTACCTGTGCCAAAGACCCACACTACACCTCCTCGGCAAACCGGAGTAGGACCTGAGCCAATTCGTCGGGTTGTTCCATTGGGATGAGATGACCGGCGCCGGGCATGTCGATCCGCCGCGCGTTAGGAAGTTGGGAAAAGAGGTTGTCCACCACATCCATATCCAGGAACACATGATCCTGCAGACCGGTGACCACGAACACCGGCAGGGTCAACTCTTCGTAAGGCAGCTTCCAATCAGCTTCTCGACCTGCCTCGGCAAGCAGTTTGTAGTGTCCGCTCGTTGGAGGCAGCGGAGTGTATGAATAGCTCGAATTCAGGAAATTGGTCCGGTTTTCCCTGATCCATCCCTCATTCATGAGCAATGGCAGAAAGAGATCACGGAAGAGATCCAGTCCACCCACTTCAACCGCCCGGACGAGAGCGTCCCCAATCCACTTTGAGCCGAGGTCCGTCCCTCCTGAGAGTATTGATGAGAGCCAAGCCCTGAGCTTGGGCTCCTCTGAGCCAAGCCCTCGCTGCAAACAACCCACCGATGGAAAGCCCTACCAGCAGAGGCCGCGGTGGTTTGACGTGCTCCAGAAGTCTAAGGACGTCGTCCACAATCAGGTCGGGACCGAGTTTCACATCCGGTGAGAATGGGCTGTCGGTTTGCCCTCTGAGGTTGAAAACGAGAAATCCGTGCCCTTCCCCCCCGAGACGGGGCTGGATCACCGGTTTCCACCCGCCGGCATCACCGGTCAAGGCATTGAAGAATACAAACGTGCACCCCTTCGCTGACGAAGGAGCTTCGTACTCGTAAGAAATGGCATCATCAGCGCCGATTCTCAGGATTTGCATTTAACGGCCTCCTGTGACAGAAGCAGTATCCGGCGGCGTTCAACAAATGGTGGTTCTCGGGCGGAGGGAGAATACTCCGTCCCGATCTCACCGTCAACGTAAATCATGAGCCATAATCCTCCTCCTCATTTCGAACAGTATATCGTTCGACGGATGCCCCCCTACCAGTCGAACGGTCAAGGTACGACAACCGGTGAGCACTCGACCCGGCAGGTTAAGCAGCTGGAACCGTATGGCCTTCATACGCTTGACCACCCATGGTCCCCCCAGAACCAAACGTTTCATCGCCGAATTCAGGTTCAAGGCAAGGATCATGATGTGCCGCCACGCTGCATTTACCCCGAAACAGCCTGAAGGAAGCCTCCCCCTTGCAAGATCTTCCTTCATGATGGAATGGGCTTCCTCGGATTTTACGCAGCGCTCCCGATACCACCAAATCAACTCATCTCCAGGAATGTCTCGATTGGTTACCCACACGAAACAGCGAAGAGCCTACTTAAGCCTTCTACTTGTCTTGGTATCCAAATGGGGTCCATCGAGAGCGCACGCCGGGGAAAATTGAGTCAAAAATAGATCACACTCTGTTGCAGTGGATATTTCTTGGCGTGATGTCAGGTTCCCCGCTGAAACGACAACCAGTATCGGGCTCAAACCGCAGAGCTGAGCGAAGCCCAAATTTCGGAGGTCGATCTCTTGATCATGATTAGGGGCAGTGCTGAAGAAAGTCTAATACGTCACTCAGGCTCGCGATGGCAACTGCTAGGCAACTGTCGGCACCTCCGTAATACAGACGCAGTTCATCGCCCTGCAGAATCCAGCCACACGGGAAGACAACGTTGCCAACGTCGCCGCTTCTTTCGTAGGGCTCTTCAGGACCGAATATCCACGGATCACTCCGTCTCAGCACATGGGTGGGATCTTCCCTATCAAGCAAAGCGAGCCCAAGTCGGTAAATGCTCCCGGCAACGGTGTCTTTCACGCCGTGATACAGGATCAGCCAGCCCGCAGAAGTCTCAAGGGGAGGTGTGGAGAGTCCAATCTTGTTGGCGTCCCACCAGCCGCCTCTTCTCGCGGTCAATACGACTTGATGATCTCCCCAGTACTTCAAATCCAGCGAAAAAGATATCCAGATGTGCTTTCCCACGCTCTCAATCGCCGGCACAGGTCTGTGCAGCATCGCATATCTGCCTTTGAACTTGACAGGGAAAAGTGCGGCGTCTTTGTTCTCGGGAGGCATAGCAGGACCAAGTCTCTGAAAGTTGACAAAGTCCTTGGTCGAGGCAAGGGCGACCAGAGGGCCGACCTCCGAATAGGCAGTGTACGCGACAACCCAGAGCCCAGGGTCCTGTATCCATGTTATTCGAGGATCTTCTATTCCCCAGGCCTCTTCGGGACATTCTTCGGGCTGCGGCCAAAAGGTAGGAGCGCGATCAATTTTCCAGCCGGTGACTCCATTGGTGCTGCGTGCGGCGCACAAATGGGAGAATCCCCGACGATCTTCTACTCTCGCCAACAGCAGGCACCGGCCATTGACCATCGTAGCGCCTGGATTGAACACCGAATTTATGGGATATGGCCAGTCGCGAACGGTAAGAATAGGATTCGCCTCATACCTTTTGAAGAGTTCGCGATAGTAGCTGTCCGGGCCGTGTCTCATGTGTCTGAATCCTCAGCGCTATCCATCAGAACTCGAGCGGGAGCTCGACCGGCCGCTCGGACGCAATGGATTGACGAGCCAACTCGTACGCTTCGTTGTACTGGCCGGCTACCAGTTCCCAGGAAACTACCTGATCAAGATATTTCTTGAGGTTTTCTCCGAGCTGCAACCGGAGTTTTTCGTTACAGGCCATCGTGATTACCTGGTCCCTCAACCTTTGCTTGGTGGTAAAAAGCAATCCGCCTTCGCTTTCGAGCGTCTGAGCAGTGAGTCCTTCCATCGGGGCACTAGTTATATATGGTTTGTTCAATGCAATAATCCGTGCAAGTGTTCCGGATTGGGTTTCATCTGTAGAGGGCAAGACGATGAAATCACAGATCGCCATAACTTTGTAATATCTTTCTCCGCGTGGAACAAACTCGAAATAGTGGGCCAGTCCTTTTTTCTCCAGGACTTCGAGTTGATCTCGATAATTGTTATAGTCCGTCAAGTGATTCGGATCTCTCATGGCACCGGCTGCCAGGAGATCCCAATTTTGGCCGGACCGTTTCAGTATTTCCGCATGAATATCTTCCCACATGGAAGTCAAGATATCCCAACGTTTATTTGATTGTATCCATCCGACCATGCCTACGAGGTGCTCACCCAGGTATGGGACCTTGTCCAAGCCCAACTCTTCCCTGAGGGCCCGGATATCCTGGATTCCCCAACGTCGATCCGGTCTGGCCCCATGAGGGACCACCATGACGTTTCTCGGGGTTCGCCAACCTCGACCAACGAAATTCCATTCCAGTCGCCACTTTTGATAATGACACTTGAAGAGCACTACCGTTGCGTGTTCACACATCTGGAACACGAAATTCGCCTCAAAATTCGTCAGCCTACCGTGGACCGTATGCGGCTCCACAATAGTGGGGAATTCATTGATTGCGGTGAGCAAATCCAGGAATCCTTCGTTTCCATCTCCCTGACCCCGCGAGTCATGGTATTCGTACAGGCCGTATTCGTGTTCCAGATGAACTGCGTACGGGCGCAATTGGAACACTTTTCGGGCTACCGTCTTCCACCAGTCTCCTTTGGACATGTCAATTATGGGAAATACGCCTTCCCCTTGGCCATCCGTGTGGCTTATTACCAGCACTTCCCTGCCTGGATTGGCCTTCTGAATAAATTCTCTTGCTTCTTCGGCGAACGTCGCGATTCCACACAGGCGTGGAGGATAACTCGAAATGATAACTATAGGGTCTGAATTGCTCATCGAAAGTCCTTTTCCTTACGTCTGGGGCACGCCGGTTGACCCGAGTGAATGTGACTGTGTTTGACCGGCGTATGCAGACTTCTTCCCGGTATCTCAGACGACGTCGTACGCCGGCTGCCGGCAAAGCTTTTCCGTTCACGGCGCTTTTACCTCAACGAGTTTACTTTTGCAACCGGCAAAGCTCGTGAAAAAATAGTTGGTGACCGAGTCGAGAAGACGTGGGCGGTTCCGAAACTTCGGGAGTCGTCGTCTAGAGATGTTCACCATCAATCAACAAGACAGCGCAGAAAAAGAAACGTTCTCACTTGGAAGCCAAAATCCTCTGAGCCTTGAGCTCGGAAAGACCGAGAACCGCAAGTAGGTAGCACACCACGGATTCCGCCCCTTGATTGGCACTGATTCCATTGGAATCGATACCGTCGGCCACCGAGCCGTCGGCAAAATCATAGAGCGCAGTATTTAGTCTGTTTCTGCCCAGGAACCAGTCAAAAGCGAGCCGAGCGAGTTCCAGGTACTCGGTCATGTTCGTTACCTCTGATGCCGCCACGTACGCTTCTACAAGATAACCCGCATCAATGGGCTGTTGTCCAAAGATTGCTCTTTCCCCACCTCTCGGGTACCAACCTTCATTGCCGACAAGCTCGAAATAGACTCCATTCCACTGTTCTTTCGTAAGAAAATCCAACGATTCCAGAGCAACCTCCCGGTATTCTTCGTTATGGGTTACCTGGTAAGCACGCAGCAATGCCTCAGGGATTTTAGCGTTTCCGTAAGCTATTACGTCCTCGAACCAGTGCCAGTCATCACTCCGGTTCCCTTTGTGCAAGGCAACAAGATCATCAGCCAACTGGATCAGATGTCGCTTGAATTGGCTTGCCCCAACGAATTTTTGCAAAAGATGGTACATTCCTACAATGGCATAGGCTTTGGCCCTGGGCGCTTCAATTTCGAGCAGTCTGGGAGCCGCTTTTACCATCATGCTTTGAGCCAGAGCCCTTACTAGCTCTTTCGGACCCCATCTCACGACAGTTCCGAGGCCCCAAAGGACTCTGCCCAGCGTATCGTCGCTTCCTTGCTGATCCTGAAATCTTCGATCATAGGACATGAAATTGTGGAAATGGCCTGTTTCCGTCTGTGAGTGGTTCAGAAAGCCGATGTATGTTCGGATCAAAGGGAGGATCTGCTCCTCTTTCTGTTGATGGTAGCAGGTCATTATTGCGGCAAGTCCCCGACCGACATCATCAGCGCTATACCCGTGATCACGGTGCGGTATACCAAAACACGCGTGTTGCAACAGGCCGACATCGTCTGACAAAGACAGTAAATGGTCGAGATTAATCTCCGGGAGAGTAATCACGGGAAGCATCTTTTGCTTCCAGGAAGATTTTACTTCCAAGTCCTTCCTGTCGCTCAGCATTTGCGCAAACATTTCAACGTACTGACGCCCCACCTCCCGCCACACCATTGTGCGGCCGTACTCGTAAGCCGCCTTCCGCATCTTGTTCCGCCTCACGGAATCGCCGATCAAGCCGTTTAGTGCCTCAGCCATACCCTTGCCGTCGTTGAAATCCACCAGCACTCCCCGAGAATCCGAGAGCAATTCTTCCGCATACCAATAGGGCGTAGACACTACGGCTTTTCCCATCCCCACGGCATAGGCAAGTGTGCCCGAAGTTATTTGTTCTTTCGACAAATATGGAGTCAAATAAATATCACAACAAGACATGTATTCGGTCAATTCCTGCAGGTCGACAAATCTATTCTGGAATACTACATTGTCCGCTATGTTCAGATCAATGGCCTTTCGTTCCAGTGATAAGCGATACTGCTCGCCGCGAACCTTCTTAACTCCGGGATGTGTTGCGCCGAGAATGATGTAGACGGTATCCGGGTATTTCTCAACAACATAGGGTAACGCTTCCAGGGCTGTTTCTATGCCTTTATTGGGACTGAGCAATCCGAATGTGAGAAGAACCGTCAGGCCTTCCACTTTGAACTTCTCCTTATAGAAATTAGAATCAACAAAAGGAACGTCATGGACACCATGATGTATGACCGAGATCTTGTCTTGAGGGACGAGATATATTTCCTCCAGCATCCGGGCTCCCTTTTGACTCATTGTGACCAGTCGCTCAGAGCAGTTGATAACATCCTCAAATGCTTCCCGATAATCTGAGGAAGGATTTTCCAAAATCGTGTGTACTGTTGTTATTACGGGCTTTTTCAAATGGGCCAGCAGCACTGAAAGGTACTTTCCGGCATCGCCCCCATAGATTCCGAATTCGTGCTGTAGGCTGATTATCTGAGCCGATGAACCGTTAAGGTATTCAGCGGCCCGAGCATAATCGCGAATTACGTTCTGCCGAATTTCAAACGTGACTTCAGACGGGTAATCGTAACCTTCCGCTCGGTCGGTAACGGCGACGACACGGTATGGTCTTCCTCCCATTTCTTGCGCGATTGAAGTGCCGAGGTCATTGGCAAACGTCGCAATCCCACACGTTTTTGGAACGAATGTTCCCACGTACACTACATCAAGATCTGAAGCCAATATAGGGTTTTCGAGTTTGATTCTTGCCACGTCTGCTCCTGCACACTTTGATCGCCTGCTTGGAAGGCCCCATGGTTGGTTTTTAGTCCATGAATTGAGCGCTCCTGCCGTCTAACGGTTACCTTGAGATGACGCATAGTGCGACACTGAGCAATTTCTGTCAAGCGCACGGGCCTCGCAGAGAGCAATAGCCCTGTGTACGCAGGGGCGCATGGTTTCGGGACGCGGTTCGGTCACATTGGGAGCTTGACATTCAGGGCTTTCCGGTCAACACTGAGTGCATAGTTAACAAGCGCCAATTTGTACTCGAGGTGCCTATCTCTCTGTTATGGTTACCAAACCGGGAACATGATCACACAACCGGGTGCGGAAGGAGATTCTCAATATGCGAATTGCTATGTTATCGTCGATAGCGTGGCGAACTCCCCCGCGACACTACGGACCATGGGAACAAGTTGTCTCCCTCATCACAGAAGGTCTCGTTGCGAGAGGCGTTGACGTCACGCTTTTCGCCACGGCGGATTCGGAAACGGCCGGGAAATCTCACGCAATTGTTCCAAGACCCTATGAGGAAGACAAAGGCCTGATTCCGAAGGTTTGGGAATCTCTCCATATCAGCGAAGTCTTCGAGAGAGCCCAAGATTTCGACTTAATGCACAATCACTTTGATTTTCTGCCTCTCACATACTCCGGCCTTGTGAAAACACCGGTTCTTACCACGATCCATGGGTTTTCGTCTGAAAAGATTCTGCCGGTTTACAAGAAATACAACGGGAAAAACTACTATGTGTCGATCAGCGATGCCGATCGGTCACCCGACCTTACCTATGTTGCGACCATCCATCATGGAATAGACGTGGAAGCGTTCACTTTCAACCCTTTGGGTGGAGAATACCTCCTCTTCTTTGGTCGAATTCATCCCGACAAAGGGGTTCGAGAGGCCATTGAGATAGCTCGGCTGGCCAAACGGGATTTACTGATTGCCGGGATAATACAGGACGAACACTACTTTGAAACTGAGGTTAAGCCGCACCTGGATGGCAGCAGAGTGCAATATATAGGTAGCGTCGGCCCGGAACGTAGGGACAGCCTTCTCGGCGGAGCCGCGTGTCTTTTGCATCCGATCAGCTTTGATGAACCGTTCGGTTTGTCCATTGTCGAGGCCAACGCATGCGGCACGCCGGTAATAGCCTTCTCAAGGGGTTCCATGCCGGAAATCGTAACGCACGGCGTCAATGGTTTCCTGGTATCAAGCCCTGCCGAGGCGGTCGACGCAGTGAAGAGGATTCACACCATATCCCGTCCTGATTGCCGGGAAGTCGCGAAAAAACGATTCTCGAAAGATCGCATGGTTGAAGATTATTTGAAGGTGTACGAGCGGATTGTGGAAGAAACGACAACGGAAGATCGCCGTCCGTGGGGATACTATGAAATCCTTTCCGACTTTCCGGATCACAAGGTGAAACGTATTGTCGTCTACCCGGGAAAGAGACTCAGTTTACAGAGCCATCAGCGCCGTCGTGAGAATTGGACGATTGTACAAGGCCGCCCGCTCGTGACCCTCGGCGATGAACAGATCCCGTTAAATCCAGGCGATTCTATACAGATTGCCAAGCAAGCGAAACACCGCATCTTCAACCCAGGTTCCAGCGATGTGGTTTTCGTGGAAGTACAAACAGGCGATTACTTTGGCGAAGATGACATAAAGCGTTTTGAAGACGACTTTGACAGGGTATAGCGGATGGTCATGAACCTTACGAACCCCATGGTGCGCCGTTTCGAGGGGAATCCGATCCTTACGAAGGGGCATGTGCCATACGCAGTTGAGACGGTTCACAATGCGGCGGCCGTCAAAGTCCGTGGTGAATATATTCTGGTTTTCCGTTCACATCTCAGAAATGGCCGGTCCATACTGGGATCGGCGACCAGCATGGACGGGTGCAGTTTTATTGTTGACTCCGAACCCTTTCTGGTGCCCACTCAAAAAGGTATCTTCGCCGAGTACGAAGAATTCGGAATTGAAGATCCGCGAATATGTCAAATCGAAAATGATTTTTTCATCACTTACAGCGCTTATTCCAGGCACGGTGTAAGGATAGGTCTCGGCAAAACTTCGGATTTTAGGTCCGTTGAACGAATAGCCCTGATCACGCAAGCGGATTATCGCAATGTGGTGCTTTTCCCGGCCAGGTTTCGTGGACGATTTGCCCGTCTAGATCGTCCGCACACGGAGATAGCGCCATGGTCCATCTGGATTTCGTATTCTCCCGACCTGATCCACTGGGGGGATTCTCGCCTGATCATGCAGCCGGCCCCTTACCATTGGGATCAGATGAAAATCGGCCCGGGAGCGACGCCTTTTCGGACATCCAAAGGGTGGCTTCATATCTATCACGGAGTCTTCGAAACCATGGGTGGAGCGATATATAGACTGGGCGTGGCACTGCATGATCTTGAGGATCCGGCAAAGATTCTGGGAGTTGCCGACGATTGGATTCTTCAACCCGAGGAGCCGTGCGAGGTCACGGGTTATGTACACAATGTGGTCTTTACCTGCGGAGCGATCCCCGAAGACGACGGCACGGTGAAGATCTATTGGGGTGGGGCTGATACCGTAGTGTGCATGGGAACGGCGGTGATAGATGATCTGGTGAGTTTATGCCTGAATGCTCCACGCCCCTCCTTGTAGAGAACATTAGCGTGTTGCCGAAGGCAGCAGATAGAAAAGGTAGTTACAGTATGGTCTATGGCGTCATCATGGCAGGCGGGAGCGGCACTCGATTCTGGCCCCGGAGCAGGAAATCCAAACCCAAGCAACTGCTTACCATTACAGGAAAACAGAGTCTGATCCGAGCCACTGTGGATCGTGTGCGTTCAGTTATTCCCGCGGAGCGGATCATGGTGGTTACCGGAGATTCACACGCGCAAAGGATGCGAGATGAATTGCCCGAACTGCCGGACCACATGGTGCTGGCTGAGCCTGTTGGGAGAAACACTGCTCCATGCATAGCCCTGGCCGCGTTCAAGCTGTTCGTCAAGGACCCGGAGGCGATCATGGTGGTATTGCCCGCAGACCACATGATCGGCAATGAAACCGCATTCTCGGCTGCGATGAAAGCGGCGATTGAGGCTGTCTCCCGTCACGAGAGCCTCCTCACCTTCGGTATCGTGCCGAATCGCCCGGAGACCGGATACGGATATATCAGACTGGGGGCTGCTCACAGTACGATCGGGTCCGCAACCCTTTATTCCGTTGAACGGTTTGTGGAAAAACCTGATCAAACACGAGCGGAAGAATACCTCGCGTCCGGAGACTACCTATGGAACAGTGGAATGTTTGTCTGGAAAGTCGCAGACATTATCCGGGCTTTTGATAGGTATCTTCCGGACCTGAGCGCTGAAATCAGGGGGATATGCGAGGACTTCGACACGCATGGAGAAGCCCGGGCGATTCAGCGGGTGTATCAACGTCTGGAACCCGCATCCATTGATTTCGGCGTCATGGAAAAGGCTCGGAACGTGCTCTGTCTCCCGCTGGATGTGGACTGGAACGATGTCGGCAGTTGGTCCTCCATGGAAGAATATTGGGAACATGACGAGGACGGAAACGCCATCGATGGTGCCGCGATATCGATCGAAAGCGCGAATTGTATTGTGTACTCTCCTCACAAACTTGCCACGTTGATCGGAGTGGAAGACCTCATTATTGTAGACACCCCCGATGCCCTGATGGTGTGTAGGAAAAATCAAGCCCAGGACATCCGAAAACTGCAGGAGATCCTTGAAGAGCGTGGCTATGGACACCTGCTTTAGGGCTTCGGTGATATATTGATTGCCAAGCGAAACTTCCCATACGGGGACCCGGGGTCAGGTCTTGCTTCTTGCATTTTTCCTTTCCCGTTGAACTATCCTCCTCACTGTAGCTGACTCGTACAATCCGCCATGAACGAGGCAGGAGAGTTGGACGTGCTTTAAGAGATTGATTTTGATCGATTTCCTTGGTAGCTCCAGTTGCCTTCGGCGTTTCCCTCGGTTCGACATTACCGCGCTGTGTTCGTGTGACGGGCGCGCTGGGAAAAACGGTTGACGGAGTGGTGAAGCGTGAGGTACGCTCATAAACAGGACAAAATGGGCCTTTTCATCAACGTAACGAGGATCCTGCCTGCATCCGGTCGCGTGTTACACTCCACGGAGATCATTCTGGGGTCAGCGGGCCGACCTCTCTGCCCCTCAAGGGTGCCTAAACGGGCAAAATGGCAAAACCGCCGTATAATTCCAGCCCAGGGTGATGCGAGAGGATCATGATGGCAATTGTTCGGAGGGAAAAGAGATGTCGCAAAGTTCTCTCGGCAGAATCGATATAATCATACCAACATACAACGGAGGAAAGCGACTGGTGCCCCTTCTGGAATCTATTCAGAAACAAACCTATCGCGAATATGCGTGTTTTGTTATTGACGACGGATCGCCGGAGAGTTGTGCCGAATATATTATGGAGAGGTTTCCCTGGGTCCGTTTCATACAACAGACCGCCAATTACGGACCGGCGCATAATAGAAATCTAGCGGCGGGGCGGGGGAGTTCGCCATATATTTGCTTATTTGATGATGACATCTATTTGCCTGACCCTGATTGGCTTGGCAAGGCTCACACCATAATGAGTGAGAACGAGAACATCGGCCAGATAGCCACGAGAATTATGAGTGCCTATGACGAGGAAGTCCTGATTGACTGTGGTATCCATGAGGAGCCTGCCGGGCTGTTTAAAGGCGTGTTTGCGAGAAAGCATGTGGACCATGTTTTCGGGAAGCATTTGACTAAGAGGCCGGTCCTTGGGGCATGCTCCGCATCATCGATGGTCCGGCGGGATGTATTTGAGCGTGTGCGCGGCTTTGACGCGAAGTACTACTACTTTGCCGAGGACCTTGATCTGAGCATCCGTATATATCTTGCCGGGTATGATATCGTCTACTGTCCCAGTCTCTCATCATGCCACATGCAGAGCGCAACGATGCGGGAACGACCTGAGAAGAATGAGTATTTCAGTCGACGTAACCGCCTTTTGGTCATACTGGAAAATTACCCCAGGGGTACGGCGCTAAGACATTTTCTCGCACTCACGGACGAACTCATTCTCTCTTTGTTCAGAAGCATCCCATTACGCGGTTTGAAGCGAGTGGATTGGAATGAAACCAAGAGTGCATTGATCGTTTGGGGACGATTAGTATCATGGCTACCACGTATTATTCGCAAACGTCGTATCATGGATCGTATAAGAAAGCGCCCCCGCAAAAGCATAATTGAGTTGAATCGGCGGCTGGCATCGGAAACGGATTTGTGTTATCCGGTACGAGTAGTGATCTTCTCAATCACAAACAAGTGCAATGCGGCATGCCCTATGTGTTTTCAACACGAGGCTGCCCAAAAAAATGCTTCGTCGATAAGCGTGGACGCAATACGTCGTTTGTTCCAATCCATGAGGCAACTGGAAAACGTAACCCTTGGTGGAGGGGAGCCGTTTCTCAGGGACGATTTGGACGAAATCTGCACTTCCTTACTTGATGTAAGCCCAAGGGTCGGTATTACAATAGCCACAAATGGCAGCTTCCCGGGAAGACTCTATCATACGTCCAGAAACATTTTATCTTACGGTGCAGGCAATTTACTCGTAAGTCTATCTCTTGACGGAAGTCGCGAGTATCATGACACGAACAGGTCGGTACCTGGCCTCTTTGAAAAGGTATCCGAATGCTATGACGGATTAAGTGACCTCCGAGCAATCTACGGCGCTCGTCTGGAACTGCAGATAAATACCTGTGTTACAAGAGGCAATCTGTCCGAAATCGATTTCCTGCATGACTATTTGGCCGGCCGGATGCCGGACGCCCGTTGGGTTCTTGAACCGGTGAGGGGTAACTTCGACCCCAGTACGACGTCACCCTTGTCTCTGGCTGAATTGACTGAGTTGCAGCAGAAACTGTTGCGGTTTAGCGGTAAGCCGATACGCCAAACCAAGCCATTTTGGATAGACGCATATCAGGCAGCAATAGATACGATTCGGACAGAAGCGCAAGTGGTGAAATGTTATGGGGGCAGGGAGATTGTAGCTCTTGACCATGACGGCCGCATAAGGCCTTGTGAGACCAAGGAAATGCCTTTGATAAGTCTTGAGGAAATCGACTATAATGTGAACTCCCTATTAGGGCATGCGCGGTGGCAGGATGCCGTCCGGAGTATCGAGGACGGGCAATGCCATTGTACCCATTTCTGCTGGTTGGGATACAGTATGGCACGTAATGCTCGGCAGGATGCTTGAGGGAATCTTGTCCGGATCATCCTTCGTGGTATCCGTTCAGGTTGGCTAAAAGTGACCTGCCCCCCCAACGAAGTGGTCCCGATAAGGACAGTTCGTCGAAACACCTTTGTTGGGGCCTCCGGGCCACCAGGGCGGCAGCTCGGACAAGCTGCCGCCCTCTTCATCCCGTAGAATTATTCCGACAATCCTACCCGTCAGGTCAACCTCTTCTGAACATTTCAAGCCCTTTCAGACTACCCGGTGTGACTTCCTACAACTGGACCTCAACCCCGTCTCCCGTGCACGAAGACTACCGGAGAACAACGTGAGGGATGAGAGTTTTGACGCCGGAGGAGTTTGAAAGGCTGATCGAAAACTGTACGCCCCACCTCCAGCCCGTGGTGCTCATGGCTTACCATACCGGCATGAGAAGGTCGGAAATCCTCTTCCCGACCTGGAGCGAAGCGGACCTTGTACAGGGGTTCATGAGGCTAACGGGGGATCGGACCAAGACGGGACCTCAAGGGGCATCCCTTTCCATCCACGCGTTGTCGAGTCCCTCAGGACGCTTCCTCGGGAACCGAGGTCGGATCGGGTCTTCCTGCATCGCGGAGTTCCCTTTCATGACGTGAAGAAATCTTTCTCTGCAGCGTGTAGACGCTCTTCTATCACCAACTTCCGTTTTCACGACTTGAGGCACTGCGCAATCAACAACCTGCGGCCGGCCAAGAACGATTACTTCAAAATCATGGCCATGAGCGGCCACAAGGACTACCGGTGTGTTCAAGCGCTACAACGTTGTAACGAAAGAAGGGCTGAAAGGAATCCGGTGGAGGGATGGGATGGAAAGCTCCGCTGAGTAGCACCTACATGGACACCAAGCCACGCATGCGTCTTCTTGAGGATCCCTAACACATTGAAAGATTGGCACGCCCGGCAGGATTCGAACCTGCGACCTACGGATTAGAAGTCCGTTGCTCTATCCAACTGAGCTACGGGCGCATCGGAGTGATAACGGGACCCTACGGTTCAGTGAAGTCGGGACCCCAATGTCGCACCAGCTATTCATACACATGGACTGCAGTGCTGTCAACAGGTCGATGAAGAAGTCTCTCCGTGTCTTTCCCGGTTGCCTTAAGCGGCAGGATGCATCATGCTATGGAGCGAGAGAGAGGGACAATTCTGAAATGACGGTCTTGTAACCGAACTCGTCCCCCCCCCCTCGAGGGTCAAGAGAAGCTCCATTTGTGACTTCATTGACACCCCTTCGGGGTATTGATATATACAATCCACGGATCGCGGGAAAGCAAGCGGTGTTGCATTTTACCGGACCTTCTTCTCGGACGGTCATGCAAGGACAGAGTCAAGATCCGGTCTCCGGATTCAAAGGGTCACTCATGAGTTCGACGGTACTATTGGGCATAAGCGGCGGCATAGCAGCCTATAAGATTCCGGGTCTGGTGCGCCTGTTGGATCAAGCCGAAATGAGGGTCAATGTGGTCATGACCCAGGCGGCCGTCCAGTTCGTTACGCCGTTGACACTCGCCACCTTGAGTGGAAACCCTGTATGGACCGACATGTGGGGACAACGGGACCGGCCGTCGGTGGAACATATTTCTCTGGCCGATAGTGCGGACATGGCGGTAATCGCACCTGCAACGGCCAACATCATCGGGAAGGTCGCCAACGGGATAGCCGACGACCTGCTCAGCACCGTCGTAATGGCCCTGAAATGCCCGCTGCTGGTCTGTCCGTCGATGAACGTAAACATGTACCGCAACCCCGTTCTCCAGCAGAACCTCGACAAACTTAAGCGAGTAGGCTACCAGGTAATGGAACCTGAGGCGGGTCATTTGGCCTGCGGCTGGACGGGTGAAGGCAGATTACCCGAACCGGACATGATTTTCGAGAGAATCCTCGCCCTGATGACTCCACATGACCTGCAAGGAATGAGGATCCTGGTGACTGCCGGTCCGACCGAAGAGCCTCTTGATCCGGCACGGGTGCTTACCAACAGGTCGTCGGGCAAGATGGGAGTGGCAGTGGCCCGCAGGGCCGCCTATCGGGGCGCGTCCGTAGTGTTGGTGGCAGGGCCGTTGAAGGTTCGGCCGCCGGTTGGAGTGAACCACATTTCCGTGCAAACCGCTCGCGAGATGCACGAACGAGTCCTCAACGAGTTTCCCAACGTTGACGTCGTGATAAAGGCGGCAGCAGTGGCCGATTTTCGGCCGGAAGTGTCGGGAAAGGGAAAGATAAAGAAGGAGGACGTGGGATCGTCATTGCGTCTTATCAGGAATCCGGACATAATCGCGGAACTCGGTAAGATCAAGACCAAAGACCAAATTCTCGTCGGGTTCGCTGCCGAGACGGACAATGCGGCGGCTAACGCCCGCGCCAAGCTCAAGAAAAAGAATCTCGACATGCTGGTACTGAACGACGTGAGCAAACCAGGAGCCGGATTCGACCATGACACCAATATTGTGAGCTTTTTCAACCAGTGCGGCGAGGAAGAACAACTGGACATAATGTCGAAGGATAAGGTGGCCGACCGTATTCTGGATAGGGTATTGAAACTCAGGGGAAGCTCGGAGAGTCGGAACACGTAGAACATACTTATGGGCGGTCAGGGCAGGATGGAATACCATTGATGGTCCAAAAGAAGCGGAGAATGGCGGAACACGCTGAAATGTCGCAGGAACTGGTTCGCAACTATCTCGAATATCAAGTCAATGCCGGCTTCACCCAAGTCCTTGTTCCGGGGCCTCCCGCGGTCACGGCGGAGGATGCTCCCCTTGAAGCAGTGCGACGGGAAGTTGGGGACTGCCGGAGATGCCCTTTGCACGAAAACAGGAAACACATCGTATTTGGCGAGGGTGACCCCGAAGCGAGGCTCATGTTCATCGGTGAAGGACCGGGCGCGGACGAGGATCGAGAGGGAAAGCCTTTTGTTGGTAGAGCGGGAGGACTTCTTACGAAGATGATTCAGGCTATGGGGCTGGATCGGTCGGAAGTCTACATCGCCAACGTGGTCAAATGTAGGCCTCCTGAGAATCGTGACCCCGAGCCTCAAGAGAAGGCGGCGTGTGTGCCGTTTCTCGAGGCTCAGATTGAAGCCGTCGATCCCGAGGTCATCGTGACGCTGGGCAGAGTCGCCGCAAACACCCTCCTCGCTACGAAGGAACCTCTCGGGAAGATCAGAGGAACGTTCCATTACTGGAAGAGTGTACCGGTGATGCCCACATATCACCCTTCCTACCTGCTGAGACGGGAACCTGACAGACGACCGAAGGGCGAGGCGTGGGCCGATCTGAAGCAGGTGATGACATTGCTCGGCCTACCTGTGCCGGGTACGGGAGATCAATCATGAAGCCAAAGATTATCTCGGTTTTTTTCTCGGCACTTGCTTTGGGAGCGATCGTTATTGTCGGTGGACTCGGTGCTGCCGAAAAGATGAAGGCAACCACGAGCCAATCTCTCGTCTATCGGCTTGATGTCGACGGTACGATCAACCCCGCTGTGGCTGATTACCTGAGGAAGGGAATTGCCAAAGCCGAAGAGGATAAGGCTACGTGCGTGATAATCACCATGGACACGCCGGGGGGAGTGCTGACCACTACCAAGGCCATCATCAAGGATATGTTGAACGCGAAGATTCCCGTGGTGGTCTATGTGTATCCAAGTGGGTCGTCGGCCACCTCTGCGGGTGCCTTGATTACCATGGGGGCCGATATTGCCGCCATGGCCCCCGGAACCAACATTGGCGCAGCTCACCCCGTTGCCGGAGGAGGCCAAGATATCGGGGGAACGATGTCGGAGAAGGTTATCAACGACCTCACTGCGTACATGCGCGGAGTCGTCGCCAAGAAGGGCAGGAATGCGTTGTGGGCCGAGAAGGCGATCACGGCGAGCGTTTCCATTACTGCGAAGGAGGCATTGGAACTCAATGTGGTCAATGTCGTAGCTGAATCGGTTCCGGACCTCCTCAAAAAGCTGGATGGGAAGAAGATCCGGAAAAACGGCGTAACCATGGTTTTCAATACGGCCTCCGCTCGTGTCGAGAAAATTGCCCAAGGCTATCGGTTTAAGATCCTGGACGTTGTGGCAAACCCCAATGTGGTTTACATCCTTGGTATGTTGGCGCTGCTCGGCATTATGATGGAACTCTACAATCCCGGACTTATTTTCCCCGGGGTTCTGGGCGGTCTGTGTCTGCTCTTGACTCTGTTCGCCTCGCAGGTGCTCCCGATAAACTACGTGGGGATTCTGCTCATCATTTTGGCAGTCGTACTCTTTGTCTTGGAACTGAAAGTGCCGTCTTTCGGCCTGCTTTCCATCGGAGCCATCATCAGTCTCACCCTCGGTTCGGTAATGCTCTTTGAAACCGGTGAAACAGCCATGAGGGTTTCCTGGGCGGTTATTGTCCCCACGGTAGGCATGGTGTCGGCCTTCTTCATCTTCGCTCTGGGTTTGGCCGTAAAGGCATGGCGTTCGAAACCGCGTACCGGCGGACAAGGACTCATCGGCGAAGTCGGAATAGCCATAAGCGACCTGGACACCGAAGGAAAGGTGGCAGTCCACGGAGAGTATTGGAACGCCGCTTCGGACAGCCGTATACCTAAAGGCGAACGAGTACGAGTGATCCGAGTGGAGAACCTTTTCCTCAAAGTGACGCGGGATGCCGGCGGATGAGCCGCAAGACCGCTCCATGATAAGAACGTAAAATCTCGACGGGATGATTGACCTTTACTGGCCGTTCGGTCATGATAACCATGTCCAAGCAGGGAGTAGCTTGAGGCGGGCCGACTGGCTTTGGGCATTATTGCCGCCTCAAGCGTCAAGAGAGTGACAGGGCTGTTTCGTCGACGATTTGAGCCGGTACGGCTCTTGGGAGTCACTCTCGGTTTTCCGGAATCGTCCATTCATTGAGCGCTTGTCCCCCATGCGGGGGTAGCTGATTTTTCTGAATTCAACTCTGCCGACAAGGAGGAGACATATGGTTTATCCCCTGGGAATCATCATACTACTTGTTGTGATTTTCCTGTTCATGGCCATCAAGGTGCTCAATGAGTACGAACGAGGCGTCATCTTTCGTCTTGGTCGTGTCATCGATCACAAGGGGCCCGGCTTGATCATCCTGATACCGATTATCGACCGCATGGTGAGGGTGAGTCTGCGAACCGTGGCGATGGACGTTCCACCACAGGATGTCATCACGCGGGACAATATCTCGGTGAAGGTGAACGCGGTCATTTACTTTCGCGTCATGGATCCTACAAAAGCCGTTATCGAAGTTGAGAACTATCTCTATGCCACATCGCAGCTCGCTCAAACCACCCTGAGGAGCGTGTGCGGTCAGTCGGAACTCGACGAATTGCTGGCTGAAAGAGAAAAGATCAACATGGAAGTTCAGGAAATCCTCGACCGTCACACAGACCCTTGGGGGGTAAAGGTGAGCATGGTCGAAGTGAAACACATCGACCTCCCCGCTGAAATGCAGCGAGCCATTGCACGGCAGGCCGAGGCTGAACGCGAGCGGAGGGCCAAGGTCATCAACGCAGAGGGTGAATACCAGGCTGCGACGCGTCTGTCCGAAGCCGCGGCCATCATCTCCAAGGAGCCGACCGCGTTGCAGCTGAGGTTCCTCCAAACACTGGTTGAAGTGGCTGCCGAGAAAAATTCGACCACTATCTTTCCGGTGCCCATAGACCTCCTTGAGCCATTCGTCAAGAGGGCCAAAGGGGAATCTTAGGCAACTCGGAGTCCTTCCGGTTCCCAAGGTGCAACCGCATGACGAGGAGGACTCCGACACATTGCAAAAACTTCAAGGAAGTAGAGAAGACCCATGCGTGGAATCCTGATACGTTGGGTTGTCACAACGCTTGCCGTGGTCTTGGTCCCGTACGTTGTCTCCGGGGTGAAGATAGAGGGAACGGAAACCGCGCTGATTGCCGGGGCCATTTTGGGGATACTCAACGCACTGGTGAGACCGGTTCTCATTATACTGACACTGCCGTTGTCCATTGTCACGCTGGGTTTGTTCCTGCTGGTGATCAATGCACTCATGTTCCAGTTCGCCGGAGCCCTTGTCCCGGGACTGCACGTGGACTCCTTCTGGTCTGCGTTCTTCGGAGCCATCATCGTAAGCATCGTGTCCTGGCTTGCAAACTGGATTATCGCCGGGGGAGCCGGAGAACGGACCGTGGTGGTGAGGCGGTGGGATACCCATACCATTGACCTGCGCCGCGATCAGGGTGACAAATGGCAATAGGGGGCTCCAACGTCCGGGCAAGGTCCGGCGCAGTTCTGTACGAATATTGAGGTGCACGGCC
This sequence comes from Desulfomonilaceae bacterium, assembly GCA_963675835.2. Classification (GTDB taxonomy): domain Bacteria; phylum Desulfobacterota; class Desulfomonilia; order Desulfomonilales; family Desulfomonilaceae; genus JAVHLK01. The sequence continues at coordinate 32,035 of CAXXIU010000021.1, read as the reverse complement.
GGCCGGGTAGACAATCCCCTTGCCCCCATAGGCGCCGGCTTAGATCTATGGGTCGGTTTTGATTTAGTACGATTTATGACGTCCCGGAGGGACAGTACGCTGGGATCCCGGTCTTTCAAGGCCGGGTCGGAGGCGTTCTGGCTCCGACGTTAGCGGTCATCCTGCCGCCCGCCGCTGCAATGCAGATCGAACTGTGGAGTTTACTCCGCGCACTCTGCGAAGGCTGCCGAAAACACGGCACCGAAATTTTTCATCGCGCACCCTGCATAAAATTCATTATGGTAAAAACAGGACTCGAACAGATTCTTCGCCGGCCGGATCTCATCAAGGGATGTGGTCGACTTGGCCTGCTGTACAACCAGGCATCCGTTGATTCGCAGCTGCGGTCGGCTCCCGAGGTCATCGACAAGGCCTTTCCCGGCCGTCTCAAGGCCCTATTCGGCCCGCAACACGGCGTATACTGCACGGAACAGGACAATATGATCGAGACCGCCCATCGAGTGCATCCAGGTGTGCGCGTACCGGTCTTTAGTCTCTATTCGGATACGCGGAAGCCCGCCCCTTACATGCTCGAGACCGTAGACACGGTGATTGTCGACCTTCAGGATGTTGGGACGAGAGTCTACACGTTCGCCACAACCGTCCTGCATGTCATGGAGATGTGTGCAAAGGCGGGAAAGGCCGTGGTTGTTTTGGACCGTCCGAACCCCATCAACGGTCGCGAAATTGAGGGAAACATTCTCAATCCGCACTATTCTTCGTTCGTGGGCCCGTATCCGCTTCCCATGAGACACGGGATGACCCTGGGCGAACTCATGAACCTTTACAATGAAATCCATCATATAGGGTGCAGACTTGAAGTCATCCCGTTGGAGGGGTGGGACCGGAGAGACTACTTTGAGGCAACGGGATTGCCCTGGGTCATGCCGTCTCCGAACATGCCGACCGTTGAAACGTCAGTCGTCTATCCGGGACAAGTTGTTTTGGAAGGCACGAATCTTTCCGAAGGGCGTGGAACCACCAGACCGTTCGAGATGTTCGGCGCACCGTATCTGGAGCCGGAACGCGTCGCGCAAGAAGTTGAACCGGGTGCCGTCACCGGTGCCGTGTTGAGAGAGATCGAGTTCAGACCGACCTCCAACAAGTGGGCCGGCCGCGTCTGCAGGGGCTTCCAGATCCATGTGATCGACCGGGACGCGTTTCGGCCGTATCGAACGACCTTGGGACTCTTGGCAGCGATTACAAGGCTCTATCAGGATGACTTCGAATGGTCTCAGCCGCCATACGAATATGTGTACGACAAGCTTCCCGCAGACGTAATCATCGGCGATGGGGCCGTGAGGACGGTCCTGGAGCAAGGAAGGTCGTTGATCGAAGTGGAGGGAAATTGGGAGAAGGATCTGCAAGAGTTCAACAAAGTAAGATCCGAATTCCTCCTCTACCCGGAGAATTGATACAGAGACTTGGAGGCGTTGGAATCCGCCGACCTGAAGCGGTTTCACGAAAGTCAGGTATTGGGTTTCAGCCGTGAAGCGGCGTTTCTCTCATATGATGCTCTTCTTTGCCGAAATGCCCTCTTGGTCTTCCAATCCCTATAGGCCGTGACTGTGGGCCCGAAAACCAGCAATATGAATACGAGCCCTGCAATGGCTGCTATCGCCATCCAGAAATGTTGTTCGCTTCCGTCCATCGTCCCCTCCCCGGCGGCTCTCCTCATCACTCCGGCCCGATTGAGTCATCGGACGTCCGGTATTGCAGCCCGGTAACGCGTCGCTGAAGAAAGACCCGCCGCAGTACTTGTCGCCCGGGCCGGCTTTGGGCAATCCAGTGAATAAAGATCCGAAGCCCGTTCGGCGACCGACACGCTAAGATTACCCTACCTATTCTAAATCGTAGGAGCACCGGCATCAAGCTTTCTTTGTGACTCGGATGCCGGAAGATTTGAAACCGCTCAAAAAAGTCCCAAATCGCGTATCAAAAAAAGTGAAAAACCTCGTTGTTCTTGAGAGATCAAGAGGATAGAATGGTTTTGAGAGAACGATTCTATCACCAACGAGGTGCAAGCCATTATGAATCAAGGCGTTCTTCCTTACAAGTACGAAGAAGAAAAAGAGAGCGGGGGGATGACCGCATTTGCCGGATTGCCACCATACCTTGATCTTGCGTACGTTATGGGGCTGGGGAAATCCATCGAAGATCACTTGAAGATCCGGAGTGGTGACCAAGGGTACACTGACGCTGAGATTGTGATGGCTCTTGTCCTTTTGAATCTGACTGCTGGTGAGAGTGTTAATGACATACGGATCTTGGAAGGGGACGACGGACTGTGCAGGATTCTCGATAGGATGAAAGCACAGGGTAAGACCCGGCCAGAGCGCCGAGCGCTTGAACGTAGATGGCGCAAGGATCGTAGGCGGGCATTTCCGTCGCCTACGGTGATATTGAGATACTTGGAGGCGTTTCACGATCGTGAACAAGAGAAGTTGCGGGTTCCGGCCACTTCGTTCATTCCAGAGCCCAATGAGTGTTTGCGTGCTCTGACAAAGCTCATTGCGAGTTTTGTGGCTCGTGTTTACAGTCGTGATCCGAAGCCCGAGGCTACCTTGGACATGGATGCCACATTGGTCCCTACCAACAAGGCCGAGGCTCTGCATTGCTATAAAGGCTTCAAGGCATACCAACCTTTGAACACGTACTGGTTCGAGCTAGATCAGGTGCTCCATTCGGAGTTTCGAGATGGTAACGTTTATGCTGGATTTGAACAGAAGCGAGTCTTTGAGGAGGCGTTGGGTCTCTTGCCTGCGGGAGTGAAGAAGGTATTTTTGAGATCGGACACTGCGGGGTACCAACACGACCTCATGAGCTATTGTGCTGAAGCGAAAAACAAGCGCTTCGGGGTCATAGAATTCGCCATCGGTGCCAAGATGAGCGACCCATTCAAGTATGAAATCAGTTTGATGGAGGAGCCCGATTGGCATCGGATCTATCGTAAGGTAGACGACGAATTGGTAGATGCGGGTCCTTTGCGCCACGGGACAAGAGTATGCCGAGATCTGTTACGTGCCCAGCGAGCTTACCAAGAAGAAGGATGGTCCGTCATATCGGTACATTGCTATTCGAGAGCCTCTCTCCCAGCCGGATCTCCCTGAGATGGATCTCCAACAGAGTTTTCCTTTTCCGACTATGGACTTTGGTCGTACCAAATACAAAGTAACCGGTATCGTGACAAACCGTGACATAGCGGCTGATGAGCTGATCTGGTGGTATCGTCAGCGGTGCGGTAAGAGTGAAGAAGTACATTCAGTGATGAAAGAGGATTTGGCCGGCGGCAGACTTCCTTCGGGCAAGTTTGGAGCCAATGCCGCTTGGTGGCAGATAATGATTCTGGCATTGAATCTCAACTCTGCAATGAAGCATCTGGTTCTTGGAGGAAATTGGGTAAACAAGCGTTTGAAGGCGGTTCGGTTCTGGCTGATAAACCTGCCGGGTCGTGTGGCCAAGGGCGGGAGAGGATTGATCATTCGCCTAATCGGGGGACATCCGTCCAATGAAACGCTCATTGCGGCCAGGGAGAAGATGGTGAGTCTCTATGATACAGCTTAATTCGCACCCACGACTCATCAGATGGGGAGTCAGTCCATGGGGGCGGGGGCATCCGGCAGCCTCAAGGGGAAGGTGTTGCCGAAAACCAGGGGGTGTGCATACGTTCTGACATAGCGTGCTACAGACCGTTTGGGGACCGAGCCTGACAAGGTAGAATCTGGAAAAATCGTCCAACACGGTCATTCAACACCACTCCGCGAAAATGAGGTGGTGGATTTTGGCATCGTAACGGCCTTTACACGTCGGCGATCTTGATTTATAGTTTTCACACTCGTGGGAAGGACGTTCCCAAGAAATTTCATTCCAAGCGGAACCATGACACGCCTGTGGAACATTTCTTGAGACGTGTTTCAGGTTCTCACCGCAACCGCTGCCCACGTTACCGTGATATGCAGCGGGCCTACCGCACCATAGCCGTCTCATCCGGCCGCACCCGACGGATCAAGGAGATGCGCACATGATCATTCAGAGTTTCGTAAGCGACAGTATCCCCGCGGACATGTCACACATTCGATTGGGGATGTACCAGGGGTTCGGGTCGGCCGGGGATATGGAAGCGGTGAACGCAAACCTCTCCGTGCTGGAAAAGACGGCGGCAAGGGCCAAGGCCCAAGGCGTTCACCTGCTGAGCTTTCCGGAACTGTTCCTCTCCGGCTACGATGTCACCGATGCCAAGACAGCCCACCAATTGGCTGAGTCGATCCGGAACAAAAACGTTCTCGGCCGAGTTGCCGACGCGGCCAAGAGCAACGGTTTGGCCATTATCTGCCCTTATCCCGAGGCTGCCGTCGTAGCAGAGGAAAGACGATATTATGACAGCATAGTTGTTTACGGCCGCAACGGAGAACTCCTGAAGAACTACCGCAAGACTCACCTTTGGGGTGGAGACGAGCGTGCCAACTGGTCTTTTGGGTACGTCTATCCCGAAGAGGGGGAGGCGTATACCGTGTTCACGGTAAACGGTATGCGGGTGGGGGTGCTGAATTGCTACGAGGCGGAATTTCCGGAGTTGTCTCGCATTCTGGCTTTGAGAGGCGCTCAGCTGGTAGTGATACCCACTGCCGCGGACGATTATACCATTCTCCGTACCGGCGAGAAAACCAAGACGCCGTATCCTGATATTCATCTTCTGATTAGGGCTAACGCATACCACAACGGAATTTTTTGTGCTTACAGCAACCGTCGCGGTGGTGAGACATTGGACGGTAAGCTGGTCGGCGAGTATCTGGGCAACAGTTGTCTGGCCGATCCACACGGTAATTTCCTCATTCCGGCCTATCAACTGCCGCCCAAACGGGCGGATCAACCGGGCTCCGGGTGGGATGACCACATGCTGTTGATCGCCGACTGCGTGCCGGGGTTCTACGGCCCTACTCATCCCGAGACCACGATTCACGATAAGGTCGCCGCCACGAATTACGTACGAGACAGGCGCTGGAACCTGTACCGTCAGCTCGTCGCACGACGCTTCGTCGACCAGGAAACCGGTGAGGAGAAATCATATCCGGAGTTACCGGAATAAATCACGTCATATGAAAGACCTCCGAGATGCGACCATGGTCTTCGGCTGTGAGACGGCGGGCCTAGCCCGCCCTACGGTCCTGATTTGTAGGCATCCCGCGCTGAACGCGGGATGCCTGCCTTGGGCACCCACAGGGGGGTGCCCCTACGGTTCCGAGGACTTTCATGACTCGTCGTGGGTTGTTAATAGCCGCAAGCCATGAATGTTCATTGAAACTCATGCCCTGGAAAGAAAGGGACGACTATGCTCACGAAAAAGGTAGATCTTGATCGGCTTGACGCCCCCCAAAAGGGCCATGCGAGCACCTACAGTACACGGTACTTTTCCGAGCCCGTGCCGAAATATGAGCTGCCGGATGAAGGCATGCCCTCCAATGCAGCGAAACAGTTGATCCTGGACGAGCTGAATTTGGACGGCAACCCCGCCCTGAACACTGCGAGCTTCGTCACCACGTGGATGGAACCGGAGGCCGACGAATTGCTCTTACGAACCTGCAACATCAACTTCATTGACTTCGATGAGTACCCAATGACTTCTGCGGTACATCAGCGGGTACTCAACATGTTGGCCCGCTTGCTGAACGCTCCGAAAGAAGAGGGTGCGGTCGGCACGGCCACCGTCGGGTCTTCGGAGGCGATTATGCTGGCGCTTCTGGCCCACAAATGGACGTGGAAGAAACGTCGGCAGGCTCTGGGCAAGGACACCGGCAACCCCAATGTCATCTTCGGCGCGGACGTTCATTCCTGTTGGGAGAAGTTCGCGCTCTATTTCGATGTTGAGATGCGGGTGGTGCCTTTGAAGCCCGGCAAGTACACCATTGGCCCACAAGACGTGGAGCCGCTCCTGGATGAGAATACCATTGCCGTAGGAGGCGTGGTGGGCACAACGTTTACGGGCCAAAACGACGACTTCGCAGGGCTCAATGAGTTGCTGCTGAAGACCAAGGCCGAACGGCGGTGGGACATCCCCATCCACGTGGACGGTGCAAGCGGGGGCTTCGTGATGGCGTTTGCACACCCTGAGGTGCCGTGGGACTTCCGCTTGGAACACGTTCGATCGATCAACGTCTCCAACCACAAATTCGGCCTTGTCTACCCCGGAATGGGCACCGTGATTTTTCGTGACAAGAGTGACGTGCCCGATGAACTGGTCTTCAAGATCAACTATCTCGGCGGGGAGATGCTCAATTACAGCCTGAACTTCTCACGATCCGCATCTCAGATCTATCAGCAGTACTACAACTTCCTGCGCCTGGGCCGCAAGGGATACACTCGAATCATCACCAACATCATGGAGAACGCCCTTTATTTGGAAGAACGCCTTCTGCAATTGGAGAAGTTCGACCTTCTGACCGACACCAAATACTTGCCCGTGGTAGTGTTGAAGTTAAAGGATAACAGCAAGTACACCGTTTTCCAAATCTGCCGAATCCTGCGGGAACGCGGGTGGGTGGTACCGGCTTACACTCTGCCGCCGGATGCTCAGGATATAGAGGTGATGCGGGTGGTGGTGAAGGAAAATTTCTCGCGGGATATGGCCGAAATGTTTGCAACCGATGTGGAAAACGCCATCTCGCGCCTCGAGGGAGTGCGGTCCGGCGAGGACCGGGGCGGCGGCGGGACGCGACACCGGATCTGTTGAGGACTATTGCGTGCGCCAAATGAAGGGATGGTTCAGACACGCCTCCTCATTCAGTGAGAGTTAGACGCTTCACCAGGTCTCTGAGGTCCGCCAAAGCATCTTCGGTAATCTCCGTCAGCTGAAACCCTGCAGTTGGTTGCCCGTCGGAGTCTTGACACCCGGTCCAGATGCACTGAGCCTTGGCCGTTATGCGATTTATCTTGCCGTAGTCTCCGGCATCGATTACAAGATGCTTGGCTTCACCTACGTGGGCCCTGATTCCGACCGTGCCTAATCCACGCTCCGTAACATTGAGCAACCACCCCTTTGTTTCGGGGCGATCAACCTCCCAAATAGGCGTTGTGACCGCCAAGTACCGCCTGTGCATGTCTCGCATGTCAAGAACAAACTCATGGTCCGGCCGAGGTCTCCCATAGAACTCCTCAGGTGAAATAAGACCCGCTCCCACCAGTTTGCTAAAGAGGCTATTCAATCCTTTAGCCGAGATGCCGAACCGTTTCATCAATGCAAGGTCATCCATGCCGGACCTTATACATTCCACCGCCTCACCCACGCCGATGACCGGTTTGTCGGGCTCCGCATCTTCTGCCCGATCGATGTCGACGGCGACGGTCTGCGGAGCCAAAGAAGCTCTCTCATCCAATACCTTTGGATCCATTTTTCCGCACGTTCCCATTTGGGAGAGAAAATCCAGGAGGCCCTCACTGGAAAGATTAAATCTCTCCATGAGTTCTAGATCACTCATCCCCGATTTCACACACTGCAGCAAGTCATTTGCCGAAACCTCGCGACGTTGTTTTGTTTGCTGCAAACCTCTCCCGCTATTCTCCGATGCCCTGGGATGATATGTATGAATTGCTGCGTTCCCGTCGGCTTTGGTCAAAGCCCGAGACACGTTTATAAGAATGTCGTTTGTCTTGAACGGCTTAATGATGTATCCGGCGGCACCCAGTTCCATGGCCATAAGTCCGGTGTCTTTGTCGTCTATGGCCGTGACCACGATGACTGCCACATTCGGGAACAGCTGCTTGATGATAGTGAGGAGATCAACACCGGACATTCCAGGCATCATGATGTCGGTTATTACAAGGTCAAAATGTTCATTCTCCAGGATCTTGATTGCCTCCTCTCCACTGTGGGCTCCCGAGCACTCGTGTCCCTCCCGGATCAGGTGACTTTTAATCAAGCGGCAAACTTCGGGGGCATCGTCGACAACAAGGATTCTATGGCGCCTGGTTTTCGTCATCTCACACTCTCCTGGTTAAGAGGGAATTGGCCGGATACGTTTTTCCTTCAAACCGTCCGGATTCACGAAGCGAGTTTGAGTTCCACAGATCGGGCGGCCTTTTTCCGAGGCCTATCGAGGTCTATCGTCCGACGGTCTCCTAAAGCAGATAGGCGGAGCCTTGTAACTTCACCTTCGATCTTCCGGTTGGATGCCTCCGACCGAACCGTCCCGCTGTTGCTTGCAGCCCGGGCTCATATCCGTTAGGCTTTGCGGCGATAGTATAACATGCCGTCCACGGCCTTGTCGCGATTCTTGAGCTTGAAGAACATTTCCTAACCGTCTGCGGCCTTTCTTTCCCGGCAGATTGCTCGGAATTCGCCGGTACCCTTTCAGGATACGGTCGGAATCCATCAAATGAGATCGGCTAACATGAAATTCGCCATCCGCGAACAAACCGCTCACAAAAGACTGCCAGGGTTCGTGTCGGAAATCCGTTATATCCGGGACGGTCCGGCACTACGGCAAGTATATCAAAGGCAATGCCGTAGCTCAGGATTGTTGCGGTCCGCTGAATAGAAGCAAACGATCCTTGCCGTTCCCTTATCCAAGGAGGTCGCTGCCGTGAAAGCACGCAAAGCCGTCATCGGGATCTTCGTCGTGGTTGTGTTCGTCATGACCTTTGGCGCAACGCACTCGTACGCAGAGGCTTCTCGCCAACCTAAGAGTATTATTCTCTTGATAGGCGACGGGATGGGAATCAATCAGATTCGCTCCGCAGCGGGCTACGCCGAGAAGGTCCTTGGAAAGACGTTGGTAATGGACTCCATCATCATCCGAGGAACCACCACCACTCACTCGGCCAATGCCGAGGTAACCGATTCAGCCGCGGCCGCTACCGCCCTGTATTCCGGGCATAAGGTCAACAACGGGGCGATCAATGTTCATCCGGACGGCACAGAGGTTTCCGGGATAGGCCATGCAGCCAAGGAGGCCGGCCTGTCGGTGGGAGTACTGAGCACTACCAGGTTGACCCATGCAACCCCGGCCGGTGTCTACAGCCGTTCGGACCATCGCGATAAGGAGAATTTCATTGCCGAACAAGTGCGCGAATTCGCCCCGGAAGTTGCCATGGGAGGTGGTTTGGGGAACTTCATTCCTCGGGAGAAGAAGGGGAGCAAGAGGAAAGACGCGCTGGATATCGTAGAGGAGATGACGAAAAAGGGCTATACCTTTGTGAGAGACAAGGCCTCCCTCAACGAGGTGAATCCCGCAAGCACGGATAAGTTGCTCGGACTGTTTTCCGGGTCGCACATGGCGTACGAGCTTGATCGGTTGAATGACGCCAAATTGGCTACACAGCCGTCTCTCGCTGAAATGACCAAGGTCGCATTGGCCATCCTCGGACGCAATCCCAAAGGCTTTTTTGTCATGATTGAGGGTGGACGCATTGATCATGCCTGCCACACTCATGACATAAAGGGATCGATTTATGACACCCTCGCATTTGATGAGGCCGTGAAAGTAGCTTTGGAGTATCGGCAGACCCATCCCGACGTTCTGGTTCTGGTCACCGCGGATCATGAAACGGGCGGACTGGGCCTCGGGAGAGGAACAGAGTATGCTCTTGACCTTGAGGCGTTAAAGCCGATCAAGCACAGTACGGAGTATCTCCACAAGAGGATAAAGGAACAACCCGACGAGATCAAAGACATTCTCAAAGCCGCCGGATTCGACCTGAAATGCGAGGAACGCATGGTGTTGACCGAAAACTCACTCTCGGCAAAGCCTAGCTGCACGCGGAAACTCTGCCGTTACGGCAAGCAACTCGACAAGTATATCTCCTCGTGGGTGCAATATGCGCTCGGTTCCATAGAAAGCTCCCGAGCCAAGGTGGGCTGGACCTCATTTGTGCACACGGCTCAACCGGTTATCACATTAGCCGTCGGGCCGGGGGCGGAGGAATTTCAAGGATCATTCGACAACACCGACATCCCCAAGAAGATGGCTAAGCTCCTGGGGCTGACCCTGGGAGAGCCCGCTTCCGAAACCAGCCGGCAAGCCGTCAAGTGATTGGGCTTTCGTGCCGGTAACGTACTGGTTCACCGGCTTGAGGCGGACCCGGTGTAATACTAATCCTCATTTTCTTGTCGTACCGCGAAGATTTCTTCGCAAATTGGCTCCTGCATTGCGGTCTGGTTGCACCCGGCGCCTGGGAACCAGGAGCAACGTCCGGATCCCCTGCGTCGTACGATGCTTCTTGCGTATCTCGAGGTCGTGCGTGAGGCCGGTGTTTGGTTACGGTTCCTACCGCCTCTGCGGCCTGCCGGCAATCAAGCCGCAACGAATCATGAGAGACCTCAGTCCATCTTCTTCATCAAATCAGCCAACAGGCCTTCGGCGACCTCCTTGCTCTTAAACCCCGCCGTTCCGGCCAGGTAGCGGCCCTTGTGTACAATCACGATCTTCCCTTGATAGGCGTCTTCCCCCGTCACCATCTTCAGCCCGTGAAGCGCCCGATTTGCCCCCCGGGCACTCTTCCCGTTGGACAGAACTTCCTTGAAACTTTCGAGTGCACTCTCCAGTTCGTCCGTATTGTCGAAAACGGCTATAAACAAGTTGGAATCCGGCCCTTCATCCCCGGTGTTTTCTTTGGAGGCCTTGTTCTCCGACGGCACGTAGGTTGCCTTGAAGCCCTTTCCGAGGAATTGACGCCCCATGAGTCCTTGTGGATAGTATTCTATGGAGCCCGGCTTGAGTCCGACTTTCGGGAAATACATTATCTCTTTCGGCGGCGGTGAAGCGTCAACGATCCTCGATTCCACCGTTTTCGCCAATCGTCTCAGACCGGAAGGATTGGATTCGTCGGCTTGCAGTACAACAAAGTACTTGCCTTTATAGAAGATCGCATAATCATCATCCAGATATGAATCCAGACCTATGCCTGCCGGGTGGTTATCTTGCCTGAACCTTGAGAAGACCCCAAATGCGTGAACACTGTCCCCCATATCGTAAACGTCCACGTCTATTGTCTCCCGGCCCGAATCCTTCCGATAGACTGCAAAAATCGACTTCTCAAATCCATATTGCAGGAAAAGGTCCGCCTGACCGTTAATGTGCTCAAACAGAGACTCTTTCGTGAAGACTTGGGGTGAACCCGACGTGACCCAGCCGTCAGGGGTTTCTCTCGGAACAAGTGCTTTCATATCCAATGCTTCTGAGACTACCGCCCCGGGGACGCAGAGACAGACACATAACCACATAAGAATCATACGGTTGGGTCTTGTCATTCGCAACTCCCGCGTGTGCCCGGTCTCACATCTAAGCCAAAACACGATTCACCCACTGGATTTGGGCTCGAATATCGAGGCCTCTCCTGCATGTGACGGCGCATGACGAGCACTCATAGCACCTCTTGCTTATTGCCGGCAGATCAGTCTCATGAAGCACTTCCCGGACAAGTCGGTCGTCCTCGTACCCGTCGTGATACACGGCTACTCTCAAGATATCGGTATGATTTACTCCATGAGGGCATTCTCCCGCACAACCTCCACACATAGTACAGATCCGACCTTGAAGGTAGCCGGCGTAGTGCTGCAGGGCGTTCGCGTCTCGTCTTGAAAACAGTGTCCCCATAACTGCCGCACATTGGTTAATCTCCTCTATCGTCTTAACACCCGGTACGGCCGTCGAAACGTTCCGGTCCATGAGCACATATTTCAGTGCGGCCTGATGAGGTGTGAGTCCGCCCATCTTGGCCGCCTTGTAGCCTCCGGCCTGAGTCTTCATCGCCACGACGGCTATCCCGGATTTGGCGGCCAACGCAATTGCTTCCTTAAGTTTGTTCGAATGGGTGAAGTTGTAGGATACCAAGGCTACATCGTGGCAACCGCCTTTCGCCGCAGCTTTCAAGAGAGACGCCATGTTGGAATGAGAGGAGAATCCCGTGAACCGGGCCTTTCCTTCCTTTTTCATGTCCTGTAGAAACGAAATGAGCTTGGGATCGCAAACCTGGCTCGGCTTCTTGAGAGAGTGCGCGAGAAGCACATCAACGTAGTCGGTCCTCAGACTTTTGAGGCTCTTTTCAACAGTCGCTCGATTCTTCTTCTCGTTGGTGGACATCACAACCTTTGTTTGTATGATCACTTTGTCCCGTCTTCCTTCAAACGCCCATCCCAAGAGTGTTTCGTTTCTACCACGCATGTAGACGCGTGCCGTGTCGTAGAAATTGACGCCCAGATCAAACGCTCGATGAAGAACGGCCGGATCGCTGCAATTCATAACTCCCATTCCGACGGTGGACACCTTCAAGCCGGTCTTTCCAAGACTCCGATACTCAACCCCCCCTTTCTCCGCCTTTCCTGCGAATGATTCCGCGCCTGTCACTAAAGGAGCGGTTGCCAGTCCCAAGAAAGCTGATGTTGCTCCCTTCATGAACGCCCGTCGTCCTATCCTCTTTGACATTGTGGTTTCTCCTTTTGGGCAATCCAAGGTACCACCGTCGCTTCCGGAGAAGAGAGCCATGGCGGAGACACTATAAAAAGCCCGAATTATCCCATACTCCCTTTTAGCACCGGGGGATAGGCCGGTCAATGAGACCGGGGATTTTCGCGATCTTTGCCTCATTTCAACCTCATCCGCATGGAATACCTATTGAAAGTAACCGCATACCCAAATTGGAGGCAGCTGATCTCCTGGGTAAGGCTTGGTATGCCGTAAATACTGCGGACACCTTGCTCGTAGAATGGTGACGTGTTCGCCTGATCGGGGCTGCACGGAAGGGAGGGAGTGCGGCCTTCTATGGAAAGGAGTTGCTCGGACCGACCATCAGGATCAATCAGCGGAGGGAGGGGAGTCATGTCTACGAACGTGCAAAGCATTCCGGGAGCCCTTATTGTTTCCTTGTGGGAGATTCCGTAAAGACGAGTCGTTTCCGATTCTCGATGGAAACGCGGGAAGTCTTTCCAGTCGGAATTGATATAGACTGCTCTGAGCCGGATGATGCTTTCCACCCCTGAAAACGTCCATCTCATGCCGGTCGGTTCCAACCTATCGTTAATCAGATTGCGACACGCCCCTTCGATCACTCCGCTGCCGATCGGATAGCCCTTCTCCAAGCACAGGTCATACCGCACGTGACACACGTTCCCCAGGGTAGCAGTCACCTGTCGGGGTATTTTTCGACCTCTCGCCTCCGGCCCTCCCCCCCGCTGGTTTAACCGGGTGGTGTCATAAAGACCTCCGGGACGATTTGGAGAATGGCCAAGTAAGCCATTTGAACGCTGGCTAAAGGCAGAGCCAAGGATCGCCTCTCTGCCGAGGTGAGGACCAAGACGAGGCCGAGTGCTTCGATCCGTTTGGGAGATTTCAGGAAGAGTGCGTTGACAGGGAACTCGATCTTCTCAAGTTCTTTGTCTTAATCTTCGCGGGTTCTTTGCGGTCCTCGTCAAGTTGTTTGTCCAAGACGCGGCCCAGCGTGTCGTCGCTGAGCTTCGACAAAGGGATCGGTTCCCCCGGCAGAAGCTCGATATCCTTGTCGGCTTGGATCTCGTTCAGGCGAAACAGCGGGCTTCTCCCGGAAAAGGCATCCAGGGTCATCGCCAACACGATGCGTCCCGAATTCACTTCCATCTCGCAACGAAGTAATGTGTCGATCCGTTCAACCAGACCGATCTTCTGCGCATATGCAGATGATATCGGCAAGAATCGTGCATCGGTGATCTGCATGTTCTCGCTGTGAATGCACTTGGAGTACCTCCTGATAAACGGTTCCATGTGCGTATCACTAACCCATTAAAAGTACAAGTCTTTCTTTGAGGCACTCTTCAAATGACGGGAGATTAGCAAAATCCGGTATTCATGCGGTGCGGAACGTGTGGCAACATGAGAGACAGCCGGCCATAATCCTGGAGGACTCCTGTCAATGGTTGAGGCGATCCTGGATATCCTTGCCGACTTTGAAGAAAGGCAGCTTCTTGGGCTCCACTGCAATCTCTCCACCGGTCTTTGGATTCCGCCCGGTGTAACCCTCGTATTCTTTGCTCAAGGCTTTGGTGAGATCCGATTTATTCATCGCCGTCACCGGAGCAGGCCTCATCTGGCCTTCTTCACTGTCTCCTTCAAGGCCTTGGCCGCCGCAAAACGAGGGACCTTGGCGGCCGGGATCTTGATCTTCTTTCCGGTTTGCGGGTTCACGCCGGAACGGGCTTTCCTCTGTGAAACTTTGAAGGTCCCCAGATCCGTTATTCGGATCGTGCCGTCTTTCTTCTTGAGCGTATCTTGAACTGCCCCAACCACAGCCTGGAGGGCAGCGGCGGCCGCCTTTTTAGTGATACCGGCTTCTTCCGCGATCTTGCCAATCAGTTCAGCTTTGGTCATCTCATACCCCCATGGACTTCTAGGAATAGTGTCGAAATAAGAAAAGGGTAGGTTAACGAGATCTTGCGGAAGTGTCAAGGAATTCAATCCGAAAATTTTCGCTGCGTCTCTCGGACACCAAAATTTCCTTGAATGCCTTACAGTTCCATAGCCGTATCCAATTTCCTCAATCTTGGGCTTTGAGACTACCTGGCGTTTCACTCCACGCAATAATACGCTTGCGCCCTGATCCAAGCCTTGCATAACCGAGGCGTTACAGAGAATTTACGTTTTGGCTTGACAGTCAGGTCTACCTGAGGTGTCTTTGTGTGTCGGCACCCAATGAAAGGGGTGTGGACAGAATCGGACGAAAGGATTACATTCCGTCCCGCGCCTTCATCTGTTTGGACAGGAGAAGCCATGCAACCCGCAGATACCTCTGTAGAAGTTTTGGCGCTGAGGTTCAGGAGCCCGATTCTCGTATCCTCGTCTGAAGCGGCCTTCGATGCCTCCCAATGCTCGGACCTGATTCGCCTGCCCATTGGGGGAATCATCACCAAGACATTCACCTCAGACCCGGCGAATCGGATTCGGATTCGGCCCTATCAATTCCCTCTCAAGCGTTTCGGAAGGGCATACGGGGACGCTCTCTTTTCTTTGGCAGCTCCTCATGTCGAAGACATGGAGACAGTTTTTCACCGCGTGCGTCGTATGGCCGAAGTCTGTCACAGGGAGTCGCGAGTACTCATTGCCAGCTTTTTTGAGGACCCTCACGATATGCCTTTGTGGCTCGATCGGGCGACGCAGTTCCAGGACATGGGCGCCGACATGCTGGAACTCAACTTCTCCTCGCCTTCTGCGGTGAAGGTTTTTGCCGGGAACGTGAACTATTCAGCGGAGATCGTTGAACGAACAAAATCATCCGTATCCATCCCGGTGGGCTTGAAGTTGAGCCCGACCCTGGAACCACTCGAAAAGCTCATTCAACTCTGGACGAATGCCGGTTTGGACTTCATCACAGCGCACAATGCTCCCGGCGGCGTCTTCATCGATGTGGACAACATGGTTCCGTTCGGAGCCCCCTGCATCGGTGGTTACGTGTCGGGAAAATCCTTCTTGCCCTATTCCCTGGCAAGGGTAATCCGCATCCGAAGAGTCACGACCATACCTGTCATTGGTGTGGGCGGGATCCAGGATAGCGACGGTGCTTTGCAGTACCTTCTCGCCGGTTGCCCACTCGTCGGAGTAGGATCTGCTCTCTATTTCCATGGTCCGGAAAGACTGGATCTCATCTATCAAGGCTTGACGGATTGGATGGAGAAGAAAGCTTACCATGCGGTTTCTCAATTCACGGGAAAGGTCTTCCCCCTCATCCGCGATGCATCTGACTTGAAGTCCACGGAGAACTATCCGTTCGCCATACCTCCCGATTGTCCCTACGTTCCGGTGATAGATCCCGACCGATGTACCCGATGTGGGACGTGTGCCAAAGCGTGTATCTACAATGCATTGATCTTCACCGGCAAGGAAGAAGAAATCGTGGTTGACGACGCTCGATGTTGGAGTTGCGGATTCTGTGTGGGAGTATGTCCGACCGGAGCAGTAGAACTGAGAGAAAGAACTGATCCTCAAAAGCGCATCTGGAATAACCGCGGTATGGCCTCGCCCTTCGTCGAGACGACCTGAGACACGTTCGCTTGGCTCTTTCTTTGAATGGTTTCCCGCTTGACCCCAAGTGCTTCAGCTATTTCTCGTTCAGTGAGGACGAGCCTGGAACTTTCTTCCTCCCGTCTCCAGTGCAGCCAAATCAACAGCTGCCCATCGGTACCGAGCACCTGAAGCACGTGTTCCCGGTCGAGACGCTTCTTGAAGAGAACGGCATCTCCTGTATCCGATGTATGGCCGTCGTATGGAACAGACGGAGATCGGAGAAGCACCTTCACAGCTTTCTCAGCGTATCGCTTTCAAGAGGCCGTCAGTTCTGCCGACCACTTTCCAGCCTTAAGAAGGTTCAAGTTCCGTCTTGACAGAGGGGGGCACCTCAATCAGCCTTTTCCTCGAAGTCTCCTATCCATCTCTTCGAAAAGCCTTTGACCCGTCTCGGGAGGCTCGTACCGCTGAGTCACGGGTCTTATTTCCAGATAAAGAGCCTCGGCGGGACAGGTCGAGACACAAAGACCGCATCCAATACATCGCTCGTCGCTGATGCTTTCCACTCCTGCATTGCCTCTGGATATGGCGTCCATTGGACAACGTTCCAGGCAGCGATCGCAAGCCTCACATTTCCGAGGATCGACTACAGCCCGATAACTCGCTCCAATCATCTCAGCCGGGCGAGGATATCTTTTCAATGTCCGGAGAATCATGCAGCAGTCAGGGCAGCAGTTGCAAAGGTTCACCGGCGTCCGGGTGTTGTACGGCTGTGTGACAAGACCTGCCTCTTCGCATTCGTCCAGGATATGAAGTGCCTCCTCGACCGACACGGTGCGTCCTATCCCTCTGTCGAGGAATCCGGCGGCAGCAGATCCAAACATAAAACAAGTTTCGAGCGGCTTGTCACATCCTTTATCGACCAACCCCTGCTGGACGCGACAGATACAGTCCGTGACTACAACGAGTTCCTGACTTTCCATGATCCTACGGGAATTGTCATAAGTCGGCATGGGATATGAGACGCCTATAGCCTTGTTGACCGGAATGGTCCGGTGGATAAGAACGGGCTTGCAGGCTGTAACGCTTGTATGAAAGGATTCTTCAAAATATTCGTAGAACAGATGGGCCAACTCCCCGTCCATGCCTTTGACCTGATTTTGAAAAATTCCCTCCAAGAAGGGAATGGCCCCGTACTTTGCCGTTTCGCCTTTCACACGACGGTATATCAGTCCCTTGTTATACATTCGATCAAGCAGAGCACGGATATGTGAGGGACTGGAGCCTTGTTGTGAAGCGATAGATTCATCGGTATCGGGTATCGGACTGAGTTGCAGAAACAGTTGTGCCTCTTCCTGGGTAAAGAGTATCTCCAGGATCTTGATTTCCGTTCCGGATTTGGTTTGCGGATAGCCGACAGAATAGAGGTTTAACCGGTCTCGGAGCTTTTGATAGACGCTCGATGTCATAGGCTTCTCCTTTCATCAGTCCGTTAGAGAAAACTCAAGATGATAGGCTTCCAGCCAACGCTTCACTTCCTGTCGGATTCACTCGGCCAGGTCTATGATTTCATTTGCTTCTTCATCCGATACTCTAATAGCCCGCTCATAGCCTTCGACGTTCCTTTTCTTACGAATAGATCGAACCGTCTCACCAGCCGGCCGTTTCTCGGAAGTTTAAATCCTTGTCACTGTTACTGAACGGCACGGCAAACACTGACGACCGAACCGTGCCGAAGAGTGTGGAGCCCAGGTTACGTGGCGTTGTTCCCTCCATGTGGCTGATGATACCCGAAGTGGGGACAGTTAAGCAGAGATTTTTCCCCGTTCTCGGTTCTTGACCACCCATACCGGTTTCGATATAGAACACGGGACCCGTGGTCAGGTACAAAGCAACGGCAAGACTTTCAGCAGGAGGGAGAAATGCCCCCGAAGAAGAAGTCCGGTGAGAAACAAGTCTATCAGCTCAAGGTGACGCTCCTGGACATCAAACCGCCTATTTGGAGGAGAATCCAGGTTACCGATGACATTACTCTCTACAACCTGGACAGGATTCTTCAGACAGTAATGGGCTGGACAGACAGCCATCTCCACGAGTTCGAGGTCCACGGAGAATTCTATGGTGATGCCGGAGCAATGGAAGGAGACGGGGTGGACGAAAGAGGCGTCACCTTGGGCGGCCTGATCGCCAATGAAAAGGAAAAGTTCCATTACATGTACGACCTCGGCGACTGCTGGGAACATGAGATTCTTGTTGAGAAGATTCTCCCGGTTGAGAAGGACGTTCGCTATCCTGTTTGTCTGACAGGGAAGAGGGCATGCCCTCCCGAGGACTGCGGCGGCACTCCGGGATACGAAGAGCTTCTGCGAATTCTCAGTGACCCATCAGACCCGGAACACGATCACATGTTTGCCTGGCTCCCCGGAGACCTGGATCCGGAGAGGTTCGACGTAGAGTCAGTGAACAAGAGACTCGGAAAGATTCGGCGGTGAAGTGCCTCATTGCGGGCGTAGCAGCCTGCGGACAAACCCGCGAGCCCGGCACCAATAATGATGATCGATTTTTCCGACATGACTTGCTCTCTCGGTCGTTCCCGGCCATGAAGTACTGTGACCCCGTAGGTACGTATCATACGAGGAGTGCCGACGCTATGTAGCATGATTGGACGCCAATTGACAGTATTGAAGCAGGGTTGCCGTTTTTCTGCAGAGTACGGAATCATGTTGATTGCGCAACAGACCTCTGGAGATTAGGATCCAATTGACTACAACACGGAGATTGTGTCGAGACTCACAGGGCGGCAGGACGATTTCCAGATAGAGGTTGATTTTCAGGTCTTCGCTCATTGACATCACGGAGAGGACAGTCTAACATCTTGTTATCAAGCCTCAAACGGGAAGGAAAGACCTATGCCTAGGTCAAGAATGGTCACAGAAATTATTGGAGGCGAGGCTTATGATTACTACCCTCTGGGTAAGTACGTAGTCCGGGCCAAAGGTGTCTGCGACGGGCGCCCCACCTTCAAATATACCAGAATAGAGATCGCCGGCACTCTAACAAGAGTTACGGCCGGAGAAGATATCGATTCTATTGTTGAAGGCTATCGTGGACGAGTACCCAAGGAAGCCATTCAGGAAGCTATAGAGATTGCTCACAAAATAGGCAAGCATCTGTATCGAAATCTGCCTAAGAATATGGTTGCTTGATGATCGTAATCGATGAGCAGTTGTTGGGCTTGGGGGTAGAGCATCAATTTGGGGCGTGGTACCGGGGCATGTGTGTTTCATACTTGACTTGAGACCAAATACAATCATCAAAGATGATGTCATTCCTTCACTTCTACGAAGAGAACGACAACCTGCTTTCATAACAATTAATGTCCGCCATTTTTGGCGAAGCGACATTGTTGATTCGGGGTTTTGTGTAGTTTGCTTTTCCGCCCAAGATAAGGATGCGCCTTCGATCTCCCCACTTTTGCAGCGCCTTTTTCATCATGCTGATTTCAAGACTAAACGACAACGGGCGGGACACGTTTTTCGCATAACACTTGATGGAAAAACCCAGTTCTATAAGGATGGAAACATTCAGCGGCATGACTTTTCATTGTGAAAATCCACGATCTACCTTCCCTCTATAGTCTTCCTCTTACACTCCGTTTGTCCGTCCGGACCTGATAGCCTTCAATGTCCCAGTCCAAGGCTGAACGGTTGCCGAGTTCGTATTCAATGGCATCAGGTGGAACTCCTGCAGGTATTGCCCAAAGAGTCAGTCGGAAAAATCGCTGTTCTGATAAACCAGTTCCGGCGATTCCCCGGACAAATCGTACACGAAAAGATTCGAATCACCACAACCGCAACAAGCAACCGTTGCCCCATACGAAACATGCAGTTTGTTGTTCACGGTGAAAAAGAACGGCGACCTAAATGCGCAGGACCCCTCCAATAAAAAGGCATTGTTGTTAAGAACCAATACGGGAAGCCCGTCTTGATTCAGAAACTCATCAGTGCATTTAAACAGTAAGAACGCAGCATCTCCTGCCCGGAACACTTCCGGAGCGGAGTCGGCCACATCCTTGACATGCTCACCTGGAGCGGAAAGAGCCTTATATCCTGTTTTAGCGACTTTACGAGCTTTCGCTTCCATTTCTTGAGATAAAGGTGATTTGTCGTTCCGTGCTTCGACAACATGGACCCCTGAGAGAGCAACCCCGACAACCGCAATTTCATACCACGTATTGTCAACCTCGGTAAGACATTCTGCGGTCCCCGTTAAATAGGTGGCATCGAATTCATGACCTAGGTGCTCATTTACGAATGTGCCTGCGGTCTTGCCGGTACAACGTGCTTTTCCACTAACCAAGACCACATTGAGTCCGGCTTTGAACGAATCCGCCAAACAAATCACTTCATTGGCTTTCCTCTTGTCACCCGCCTCGCCACCGCAGCTGAAAGGGAGAGAAAATGAAATACCTGTTCCTTCGACAGGTCGACCCTCGGCATAGGAGCCCGGAGCGGTCAGGACTAGCGCCAATAGGGATACTACCATCCGGCCCATCACTTTCATGCGATGACCTCCTTTGAATCCGGTTTAGAGAACGAGTGAGGGGCGGAACACATCATTTCGACCTCGAGGATCGTCTGTTCGGTTCGCTGGGAGCCGGCTTCCAGAAGCCTCTGGAAGGCGGCATGTACAGGCGTTTCGTGCTTAACGCCGAGGCGGTGAAGTTCTTCCGGCCCTGCGTAATAGTCTCGGAAATGGATGGTCGACTTTTCCGACATGCTTGTCCGGATGCCGCCAAACGGTGTTTGACTCAACGCTGCCGGAAAGATTGCTTGACCAATGATTGTAACACGGGAATTATGATGAATTACACATTCTTTCGGGCCCGGAACCGAACAAGCCCGATAATGAGAGGGGTACAAATGGACGGCATATCGAAGGTCAAGCAGTTCTTCATCCGCTGGGAGTCAGTCGGTGCTCACATCGTAGGACCGTTTGAGTCGTTCATTCGCCTGGAAACCGCCGGGGGAATCCTCCTGATTGGTACGGCCGCAATTGCGCTCTTGCCGGCCAATTGTGCGTGGGTAAGTCTATACAATGAAATCCTTATGTCGTTATTTATGACGGGTCTGTCGTTTGAAGACCAAGCCATTCCGGACAAGGCGAAATTAGCTGTACTCGTCGGATCGGTGACCTCCGCATTCATTGGGGCGGCACTTCTCTATCGTTTCGGCCCAACTGACGGAGGTTCTGCAACGTGAGCCGGTGTCGCCGATGAGCCTGCTTAATGAAACGCGGCCTACCGCCAATCGAGTCGGCACGCCTTTGCTTGACAAAGAGAGCCTGATCACAGAGTTTGTATACGAACATCCATGGCTTCGGGCCGGTAGAAAGGCCGACACAATCGGCTTCGCGCCGGTGCGACAATTCTTTTCAGGAGGGTACCATGGGAACTTGGCACAAGACCGGCTGCGTTTGTTGCGCTCAGAACTGCGGCCTTGAGGTGGAGGTTGAAAACAACCGCATCGTCAAGGTAAGGCCCGACAAGGATAACCCGAAAAGCGAGGGCTACGTGTGTCGCAAAGGGCTCAAGGTAGCTCATTATCAGCACCATGCGGACCGGCTCACTCACCCGCTCAGGCGTCATGGAAACGGTTTCCGGGAAATATCCTGGGATCAGGCGCTGGACGAGATTGGGTCTAGACTCCGAGGGATCGTGGACGAGCATGGTCCCCGGTCGTTTGCCTACATGGGCGGCGGAGGCCAGGGGTGCCATTTTGAAGCCGCGTTCGGCGTGCGTCTTCTTCGAGGCCTCGGGTCACATTACCATTACAGCGCGCTTGCGCAGGAACTCACCGGAATGTTCTGGGTTCACGGGCGGGCCTTTGGTAAGCAATATGTCTTCTGTCTCCCGGACGAACACGAAACGGACGTCCTCGTGTCCTTGGGGTGGAACGGCTGGATGAGCCACCAAATGGCCCAGGCACGGCGACATCTCAAAAGGATCTCTGAAGACCCGGACAAGCTTCTGGTGGTAATCGACCCGCGCAACTCGGAGACCGCCCAACGTGCCGATATCCATCTACCCGTTCGTCCCGGGACGGATTCGCTTCTACTCAAGGCTATTATCGCTTTGATCGTTCAGGAAGGTCGGCATGATACGACCTACATCTCAGAGCACGTGAGCGGTTTTCAGGAGGTGCTTTCCTGGTTCGAGCACTTCGATGCAAAGAGAGCCGTCCAAGTATGCGAGCTGGACTATGACCGGGTTAGGGGATTGAGCAGTATCCTGACTACCCGCAAGTGGTCGATGCATTCCGATCTGGGAATCCTCATGAACCGCCACAGCACGGTCACCTCATACCTTGCAATCATCCTCATGGCCATATGCGGCCGGCTGGGTATACGAGGAGGAAACGTATTCCCGGGGCATCTTATGCCTTTGGGATCCCACTCCGACGAACGGGATGAACGGACCTGGCGCACGACGGCCACGAATTTCCCTGCGATCATGGGCACGTTCCCTCCCAATGTGATGCCCGAGGAAATCATGGCGGACGGACCGGACAGACTCAGGGCCGTCCTTGTCAGCGGTGCGAATCCCCTCCGTTCGTACGCGGATACTACGGCGTATGAGCAAGCATTCGAGAAGCTCGACCTCTCGGTTACCATCGACACGGCAATGAGCGAGACCGCAGCGCTCTCTCACTACGTGCTCCCCGCGAGATCCGCGTACGAGAAATGGGACGGAACCTTCTTCACATGGACATACCCCGAAGTATACTTCCAGATGCGACATCCCGTTGTGGAACCCGAAGGAGATCTCCGTGAAGAAAGCGAGATCATGACCGGGCTTGCTGATCGGCTCGGGCTCCTACCGGAGATACCTGAATCCTTGTACGAAGCGGCTCAAGGAGACCGCATGCAGTACGGCATGGCGCTCATGCAGTACGCCCGGTCCGAGCCGAAAGCAACGAAGATGCTGCCCTTTGTCTTGGCAAAGACGCTGGGTCCGGTACTCGGATCCTATAACCTCGCCGCTTTCTGGGGACTCCTGCAAACCGCTCCGGGAGCATTCAGAGAGAAAGCCGCCCGCGCCGGCTTCGATCCCGGTATGGCCATGGGAGAACAGATCTTCCGTGCCGTCCTGGAACACCCGGAAGGGCTCCGGATAGGCAAATGCGATCCGGAAGACGGGTTCGCAGAGATCAAGACGGAAGACAAGAAAATCAACGTGCTCATACCCGAGCTTGCCGACTGGCTCAAGAGTATAGACCCGGAGAGCGAGGAAAGGGAACTGGCTCCCAATAAGGAGTATCCGCTAATTCTCACTGCGGGCCGACACTTTGACTACAACGCGAATACCGTTATGCGGAACCCCGAATGGAATGACGGCAAAGAGGGTTGCACTCTGCTGATCCACCCCGCAGACGCGGAGCAGTACCGCGTTGCCGACCGCGGCATGGCTAAGGTCATATCCCAAGCCGGGGAAGAGGTGATACTCGTCGAAGTGACCGAAGACGCGCGCCCGGGACAGGTCGTGATCGCTCACGGGTTCGGTCTGGTCTACCAGGGGAAGAAGTACGGCGCTAATGTGAATCGCCTGACCAAGAACACTCATCGGGACCGATTGGCGGCAACGCCCTATCACCGGTACGTGCCTTGCCGGGTGGAGCCTTTGTAGGCTTTGGAGTACATTCAAGCTTGCGAGACAAAATGCCGGCCCATCAGGCTCCCCATTCTCAGGGAGAAATCGTATGAACTGCGATATGGACCACATTGTCTTGAACGTCGAAGATCACGAGAGGATGATCGATTTCTACTCGGATGTCCTGGAACTGCCCCACGAGCGACTTGCAGAATACCGCAGGGGGAAGATCCCGTTTCCGTCATTGAGGCTCAATGCACACACCATTATCGATCTGTTCCCGAAGAGGTTGGGAGCAATCCTCTCGACGCGGGGAGGGCCGTGAGAATCTCAATCATTTCTGTATCGCTGTTGCCAAGGTTGAGTGGGAAAAACTTCGTTCAAGACTTGATTCGAACGGGGTGAGCGTGGAAGAAGGTCCTGTTCAACGCTGGGGTGCCCACGGGACCGGGACCTCGATCTATTTCCGTTGAGGTACCGTTGTGAGCTATGATCGTGGACTCTCGACAGAAGCTCCACCTTCTTTGAGCGGCTTCGGTCGTATGGTGTGTCGTCCGGGATCAGGACGTCTTGTCTCATCGGTCAGTGGTTGGAAAAAGTCTCTAATAACCGCAGCAGACAACAGTCCAAGGAACCGGCGCCGGTTGCGTCTCGGGACAGAGAGAAAAGGATGGACAACATCCTTTCTTATCGGGGTCGTGGGGCAGTGGTGCACACCCGTGTAGACGTTACGGCCAACGAGGGCCAACTCAAAGATGGTTCTGAGAATCAGCAGAGGACTGCGGCCACAAATCTTTCTTATCCCGGCCCGACTCAGTAGCGTGCCCATCTTGAACCGACTCATGAACTCGTCGATCCGACCGGCAAGGTCTTGATCATCTCCCTCAAATCGAGTACTTTTCATCATGGGGCGTCCTCCTGTGCCTTTGTTTGTTGCACTTACTTAGATAGCACGGTAGACGCACTTTCGCGAGCCTATTGCTTTGCTTTCGTTACCTTTTCCTCACCATTCTCAACCGCGAAAGTTGAGGTGACGTGACGGAAGATAAGGCGTTACTTACAGCCTACCATATCGGAAACACGAGAAGGGAATCTCAGTGGTGCTTTTCTTAACTACGGTCGCGGATTCCATAGCGCTGAGATTGCTTCGTCGTTTTACTCCTCGCAAAGACATCGGCGAGGTTGTCATTGCGAGGGAGGTAACCCACGGCAATCTCAGCAGACTGTGCGGCGGGCAAGGAACGCCCGCCCCACGTTTTGAAATCGACCTCAACACGGTTCTTCGCAGCCCGGGCCTCAATGCCGGGATATCGTTCACTGCACCCCCCCCCCCCCCCAACGTTAGAACAAGGAGACAATACCTGACCGAACTCACGGAGCAACGTGCTGCAACAAGGGCATCGGATGGAATTCGCGATGCCGTCAAGCCGGCCTCTTTGCCCTCCATTTCTTGAATATGGCTTCTGATTTCTTTTGCGCGACCTTGACTGCCTCCTCGGATTTCAAATCACCTGTTGCCACTTTCTGAACATCGTGGAAATAAGCCACGTGCTGAAGATTTCGGAACCGGCGGCGTTGGCGTAACCAGGGTAACCTATGTTTGTGGCCCAATCCAGCACGTCATCGAGTACGGCGTACTTGTCCGGGGGATCTGCATTCTTGTCATGCGAAACGAGATTTTTCAGGTCCGGAACGGTTTGTGGAAAGCACGGGAAGTTATAGTACTCGCTCGCCAAGAATCCTTTCTTGAAGTTGACGGTATAATCGATCAGGAATTTCTTCGCACCTTTAATGTTCTCTGCGAACTTCCAAATGAGGTACACGTCCATGACGTGCTCCAATCCCATGCGTCGGGCCGGCCCCTTGGCGGCCTTTGCCGGCCATATTTTCTTCGCCATGGCCGGAGCCCTCTTCTCAGCGGTCCCGGTGATGGAAATGGCGTTCAGGGTGAGTGATCCCTTGCCGGTCAGCCATTGGACTTGCAGGTCTTGTACTGGATCGAATCCAGTGGGGGGGAAGCTGTTCAGACGGATCGAAGGCATCAGATTTGCGGCACAGTGCTTTCAGTAAGACATCTTTTGCCGGATCACCCCTCTTACCCCTCCCCGAGGCCTGTCCGTATCGCCTTCACGTCGAGGAATCAAATGGATGTGAGCGTGGAAAATAGTCTGGCCTGCCGAGGCACCACAATTGGTGCCGATGTTGAAACCCGCGATCGAAGAATCCCTCTCCATTGCCCTCTTTCTTAAGATTCTGATGAGAGCATCCGTGTCTTCTTTTTCGACCGCGTGCATCGTGAAGTAATCAGGCGTGTGACGGCGTGGAATGATGAGGAGATGGCCGGCGGTCACGGGATACTTGTCCTCAATCGCCAGCACTGTCCCGAGGGCTTCCACCACCCGATCTTCGACCTGACCAGGGCAAAAGGGGCATCCGAAAACTGGAGATTCCTTGTTACTCTTCCAAAAGTCGGTCTCGTCTCTGTTGCTCTTGGCTCGATTACACTTGTCACACAACACCTGGAGATTCTCTCTAACCGTCTTGCCGCCTTTCCATCTTGGCTTTATGTGATCGATCTGAAGGGGGCGGTCCTTTTTCGTCGCACCGCAGAGCCGGCATCGCCCGCCGGAATCAGTCATTACTTCATAGTAAAGGCTATCAGGCACCGGACTCTCGTCAAGCATTCGGTAATTCCAAATTCCGATCCCGCGTTTTTGAACGTATTCTTGTAGTTTTTTCTCGCACAGGACCTTGATATGAGCCTTTTGTTCCAGGCTGAGTTTTGGCACGGCCGGCGTTATCAGTTCGCCTCGTTGATCAACCACGCCGTGCTTTCTTAACACACGCACAGGCATAGCTTTGATTCGTTCCCGGTAATAAACGGGCCGGCTTTCGTCTTCCCGAATGAACACTTGAGCCAACTGCCTGAGAGTGGCCGCGCCTCCGGCATTCACGAGGGCCCTTATCAACAGGGGCTGATACACATGACTCATCCGCATTTTAGAAGTAATAAAAGAACAGTTTAATCTGTTCCGGGCCAAGAGAAGCGCAGATCTCCTGCAGCTTCTTCGGATCATCACAGCTTCGGAAGCCATTACTCAACGTCTCAAACTTGACACTGGCTTTTTCCAACTGCCGTTTGGCCCACTCATGGCCGTTGATACAGACTTTGATTCCTCACGGTGCGTAACTGCAGATTTTTATGAAGACCGGCCCGAAGTCATCGTCATCTATATTAAAATATAGTAATGGTTTACATACACGGACTTGTCCTGATCGTATTCAAATCCCACCTAGCCTTTCTTGTCACGCTTGCGACCGGAGAACGCCTTTGCTTTGTCTTGAGCTACTCCAATGAACACAACCTCGTCTCTCACGGCTCGCTTGACTCGCAAGTGATTGGCTATGTCGTCCTTGCGCTGCTTGTGTTCGACTGTGATTGGAGGAATTTCATTGTCCTCTGCAAACTGCTTCACAGCAGCAGCGAAGCTCCGGGTTATCTTCCGCAAGAGCGCAGGCGACGGAATCGGCCGCTGCAGACCCTCAATCATGAATTGCACCAACGGGCCGCCGGTCTGAAGCCCGGGCACATACCCGTTGAGGTAGATACGGTCCATACACTCCACCTCAAGAGTCACATGGTCACGCAGGAGATCGTTTATGTCGGGCATAGTTGCTCGCAATAACCCGAGACTCCCGGAGCCTCAATCATATCCGACGCGCCGGCCTCACTTGTCGAGTTGAGGTCGAAAACTTCGCTAGAAGATGGTAGCGAATGAGACCTGGAATCCTGCTCCAAAGATCCACACACTTCTCTGATAGGTGATCTCGAAATCGTTCCTGAGTGGTACTGAACCACCGGCTTGTTTCAACTCCAAAGTCGCGTCTCCCTTTCCGTGCATGGTGAGGAATTTCCCAAACAACCCTACCTGAAACCCCATGAAGCGTGTGATCCACTCCGTGTACGCTTCCATGAAATACCCATTCCTGAAACGGCCGTACCCGTGAAGCCTCTGATTCCCAGCACCTATGGTCTCTTTGTAGTCAAGGGAACCGGTCAAACAGGGAAATCCCTGGACTCCAACCGTCAATCCCGACCAGGGCGACACACGGCGGACGCTTGCTCCAACATATGGTTGAACGATGCTTATGGTCGTATCAGCCTCGTCTAACGGTGTACTCGCTATGCCAAAGACGTCTCCGGGATCAGAGAAGTTCGTGGCGATATTGTCGTAACGCAGCCCCCCGCTGACAAAAGCTGAGTCATACGGGCAGTATGCAACACTGCTGTTGAGGTTACACCACTGAGTCTTTGCATTCCAGGTTCGCTGAAGCGTGCTTCCGTTGTATGATTGTTGAGACTCTCCATAAACGGGGCGCACATACGAGCCACTGATGGTCAAGACGCATCGGTCGGAGATTACGGATTCCCATTCCCGCTTGACCCAAAGACCACTGACGCCCTGCCTGTGGGTAAAGTCATGGAGTCCGGCCGGACCGCTATTCTTGGCCTTGAATTCAAAGGTTTCGCCCTTACCCCTATGTCCTTGTAACCACCCGAGTCGCCATCTGAGACTGTTGATGACCATTGTGGCCGGTGCTTCGGGTTCAACCTCCTTGTCAACAACCAGGAGAGGAACACGGCCACTCGTCAACTGTTCCAAGGCCCGTGGCAATAGAACCGGACCCTGAGCCGGGAGGAGGGTGTGAAGGCAGGCGAAGAACACGGTGATTGCTACCACAACACATTTGCGGCTCACGGTCAAACCTCCAAAAGAGAAGGGAGTCGCCCACAGGTCATCGGCAGAATTAGGAGAGCGTATCTATCTATACGTTAAGATTGTCGATTTGTCAAGAGAGTACGCGGTTTGTGGAGGGATCTGTTCAATCATTAGAGGCACGTTGCCGCCGACGAAACAGCATTGCACAGGCAGTGAAGCCACTCTCACGGGAAATGAATACCGGGATTGATTCGTCGTTCCAATCCGGCCCGATGGATGCTGAAAAAGGCATTCGTCCTGGGGAGAGGGGAGGCCTCGGGTTGATACTCAACGGCTCACTTGGGAGACGGAATCAACAGGAGGCGACTCTGCTCGTGTTGCTCGATGGCCCGGTCGCTGAACCACCAGAAGACTTTTTCACCATTCATGAAGGGTTCGACCTGATCGGTCATATGGGGGTTGAAGGTTCGTCCCGAAACGCCACCGGGTATCACTGCCACGATCTTTTCATCATCTCCCGGATCGGCAACCATTCTCGATGACGCGGTCAGGATGACGTCAAAGGGATTCGTTTAACCGTACCACGCGCAATAGAGCTTCTCCCTTGAGCCGCCCATGGGATAGGGGCCCCTTTCCGAGCAGCGATTTCCCAAATCCTTCCCGCCTCAGAGGATTCACGAATTCCATGTGATGACCCTTTCCCCATTGCCACTCGGCAGGTTCTCGGACCAGCCGGTCTCCCTGTCACCGGAATCGGAATCGGAGATAAGTGAATTGGGGTCACGTCTTCTCTTAACTCACCTCCGGGCAGCGGAATGTAGTTCTTCCCCTGCATGGCATTAACACCGTAGAGCTATGTAAGCCAAGGGAAAAGTTGACCCCACGCCTGCAGGACCCGCACCCGCCCGCCCAGCTTAGGATACGGCTACAGAGAGTCCAGTGTAGGTCTGGTCCGCAATGATGGAAACTTTTCCCTGCCGAGTAACTTGATTAAGGAAATGGGCATCAAAAGCCCCTCTACCATAGCCACAGTGAGAAAAGAGCGTATCGCTGCCGGATTCTGGGAGACAGTGGAAGCAGGTTCATGTGCCCTGTGTTTCTGCCGGTGAGGACAAGCCTGTCGGCAGACGCTTTCCCTCCAAAGCCAAAATGGCCACCGAGAATCTGGCAAAACCTGCCATTCTAACGGCCTCCGCACAGCCCTTTGTACTGACCTCGTCGGCTCTACAGATGCTGGGCATCAAAACGGGAGCTAATAGATCCCCTTATAGCGGCGCTGTGACACTTGACAACCACGGCGAGCCCACCGGGGCTCTGGACGGTATGCGAACCGACCTTACATCCGACCATACCGTTGCCATGCTGGAACGTTACTACAGAGAAAGTGTTCAAGAGAATTGGAATCGATTTGGATTCACATCACTTGTAGCAATCACCCCTGCCGCCGTCCTTCCCGTACTCCGACAGGTGGCTCTGTCGGGAATGAGGTCTACTATTCGCTACACGATTTCGACAAGAATTTCGGCCATTGGCAGGAGTATGTCGGATGAGCAATCCATGTTCCCAATGTACAAAGGCGTAGACCCGTCCTGGTTCCGATTTGCAAGGAGGACTGAATGGATTGACGGGGACAATGACATCCCCACCCGACATACGCGTGAACCACATATACGGCATTCTAGGACTGATTCCCCAGGGGGGATCAGAACCTTCGTAGCTCCTCAGCGAGCTGCCAAACTTTTGCCCCATGGTGCAGGCAAGGTCGGCATGATACACATATTTGATTGTTGCTCCGGTGAACCCACTAACGCCAGTCTGAACGCATACTATAGTGTAGTCAAGTCGAGACAACTGGAAACGATTATACGGATCAAGAACTGCCGGGTGTTCCGGCTGACTCCGGCGCAGTTTCAACGCGTCAAAGAGACTCCAAGAAAGGGACTTCACGTATCGAGCCGGCCGATTCGGCTGTTGCAGATGATCAAGAGAAGAGCACTGAGAACTTGGGTAATCAGCGGTTCCACGTTGGTTTGCTGTTCCGCTCGATGATTGACGCTGGATTGGAGCCTGCTACTCAATGGCGCTCCCATACGTATTCGCATTTTCCAGAGCAATCTTCCGATGTCAGGTACACGATTGAGCCCATGTGACGACATCTTCCATCGTGTAAGCAACGCAAGGAGGGTCAAAATGGGTTCCAATGGTTTCGTATATCCTTCATAATCACTAGGCTGGCGACTTCGTCGCGAGGCGTCATGAAGAGGCTTCCCGGTTATCTTACCCACCCATTTCAGTTGCTCCGTCAGCCTCACTTCATGCGCTAGACCGAGTTCCAGGGCGTCGAATCTCCATCCTGTGGGGCATGGTCCATTTTCTGCTCTGGTATACATTTGATGAAGTGTTATGTCCACCACCGTGACACATTCGTTCAGCAACATCCGTAGATGGTGACACCACGACAATCCATCTAGGTCGATGGCCATCGGACAGTTGTCGATCAGGGCCCGATGCAATCTCACAATATTTGCTTGGATGATGCCCTAAAGGCTGAAAAAGCAACTCCCTCCCTGTCAATACACGGCTTAACCGGAAAATTCGGACCGAATTGGAGTGGGACGACGAACGGGGCGTACCTGGATCCGTCAGATGCACAAATCGGCGCATCAGGTTTAGCGACTGCGACGCCTGAGGCCAGCCAATTGTTTTGGGGGGGGGGGGGGGGAAGGAAGACCGAAACGGCCGGGATCAAATGTCCTGTCTTTCCGGATGGGTGCGACAACGTCATCGAAGCGGAGAAAAACCTGCGTCTCAGCCTCCTTCTCCTTCCAGGACAGGGTCAGCAATCCTTTCTTTCTTATACTGCTTTGGTGACCAATCGTTCCTTGTGCAATGGTTTAGTATGTAGCGGCAATTCGCCTTACCTCTCCACTTTCGGGCTTCTGCATGGTCCGTTGAATGAATCGGTGCTCTTCCGTCTTCCCGTCTTGTGCTGCCATAGATCTTATCTCTCTTTATGCGCCACGCTCGGGTCGGCCGGCGGGGGCGAAAGGATCGTCTCGTAGGGCCTGCCGGCTCGCATGGCTTCGGCCATCGCCGTAGACTTCCAGGATGACTCGTTTGGTGCGGTACTCGCCGTGCTCCTTCTCGTCCTTTCGTTTGACAATGGGGAAGGTCTCATGATGTAGACCACGTCGTCACGATCTATTTCGTATAGATGGAAGAAGGCGGCATCAAGCTCGCAACGGATCAGGCTGTTGAGTTCCAAATCGTTTGCCGTTCCGGATGTGGCTTTGATCGGTTCCCCCGAAAATTACACTGTCCGCTGGGAACCAACCGGTCGCAATCTGGTACGCCCGCACCAAACGAAGGAGCTCCTCGCACATGTCGGCAACCACACCGGCCTTCTCTCCGTACTTATGCTTAAAGGATTTGGGCCTCGTATCAAAAGCCGTGAAGTCCGAGACCTTCTGCAGAGCGGCTGCTTCCGGTGCACGTGTCGAGGGAAAGACACCTTTACGGCCCTGAAATGCGAACGGCGGTCGGTGAGAAAGAGAGCAACCGGGACAGAGTGGCAGCTGCGGTGAGTAAGGGCAAGGCTGGCCGATCACAAGAGCGATGTGACTGAGGTTCAGGCCATTCAAATGGGTAATTGCCGAAGACGGGGCTTC
>CAXXIU010000020.1:0-241362 GCA_963675835.2 Desulfomonilaceae bacterium | reverse complement strand
GGTAAGAGCCGTCCAACCCGACGTTTCTTTGGCGTTTGCCTCGGCGCCCGACTCCAAAAGAAGCCTTACAATCTCGATGTTACCCTTTCCAGAAGCAAGCATCAGCGCTGTTACGCCATGGGAAGTCTTACCATTGACATCTGCTCCCTTGCGTAGAAGTAGCTTCACAACAGCAGGGCGGTTTGTCATGGACGCTAACATCAAGGCAGTGAAGCCGTCGTTAAACCTTGCATTGACATTCGCCCCATCACGCAGAAGGCGTTCCACTTTCTGAAGATCGCCCGTCATAGAAGCTCTTATTAAGTCCCGGGTCGGGTCTTTGGCCATGACTGTGACTGTACAAAGGGTGATCGCAAAAATATCCGTAATTATGATAATTGTGCGAAGAAATCCGACTTGGCACTGCTGAGGGCTGGACATGAGAAATCTTGCCTCCACGAGACCGATTGTTGGGACACGTAATCAGATTGGATCAAGGCCGTGGCTCGCACCTACAGTGTTCTTCAATCATGACTTCATCTGTTCGCAAACCAGACAGCGTATTCTCGTACCGTCCAAAAGTTCTCGTCGTCCCGAGAAACCACCTCTGTGTCTATTAGAGGCACATACCCGATCCTACGTCCCTCTCGTACTTTTAGCATCTTCCTCATCGTTCTTGCGTTCCACCTGAAACGGAAAAGACAGATTGGTATTCAACCATTCCTCCCAGTCACGTTTTTCCCACTCTTCGTACTTCTCGTTCCATAATATCTCCTTCCCTTGATTCCAAGAAGAATCGTACTTATTCTTTTTGGTCATGGCATTGTCCCAATCTGTGGCGAGAGGCCTTCTTCATCAATCAGGACGGGTACAATGGAGTGCTCGGCCCTCATCGGCGGATCATCTGTCAGTCCTCATCATCCTCATAGAAGCCTTCAAAAGACTCAGTGGCTTCTTCGATCTCTTCTTCCTCATCGAAGTCTGAGCCATCCTCACGTGCATTTTGCAGCCATCCCTTCACATATTCGTCAAGCGCATTCCTGTACAGCGCATCGTGTATGGTCTTGACCTCCGATTTCGGAACCCCGGCTTGTCGGGAGTTTTCCACGAGGGTGTTTATGCACGTCCTTAGCATTGGCATGAAGTAAGAGTCGTCTATCTCAGGCTCTTCTCGGTTCTGTCGAAACATGCCGCTGATGATTGATTTGGCCCCAAAGATGACGTCTGCAGGGTTCATAGAACTTGGCTTGGATTTCTTCATGTGGCTCTCCTGAGAGCAGACTCTAAAGGAAATTCCATCTTGCCGTAGGGAACTTGGCCTTCATTGCTTCCCAAAACCCGCCGCTCCAGTCCGTCACTATGCAAAGCTCCCAGTGCTCCGGAAGACCATCCAAAACGGCCGCCACCATTTTCTGAGCATAGCCCTTCCGTGCGGCGGTAATCTCGTAGAACTGCACGAATTCTGATTGGAAATTCAGTATCAGAGCCACACCAGTGGCCGTCGGATCCTGCGGTGCCGCTACGGGGTCTCTCGAACCACCTTTGATTCGCTCCCTATATGCGTTGTCCTTCAAGAGCACATTCTCCGTCAAGTCCAGTAGTGCAGGAGCGAGGTCGGATTGGGGACTGCCTAAGTTTAGGCTGGGGCCTTTTAGATCCTTTGCAAGATTTCGATTACTCCCTTTCATCCATTTGGCGTAGAAGCTCTCGTGCTCCCATCCCCAGTTGATGACTGCTACAGGGCCACCATGGGCAATGGACACGACCCGGAACAGGACTCGTCGGCAGTCACATCCTTTCTCATTGCAAAACATTTAGGCAAACGAATAATCTCCCGCCGGCAAATTCAACTCGGATTCTTCCATCAGCTTGATGGTCCTTGCTTCTTCCTCCGCGAGTTCGGGAAACAGATCATGAAAAAGGACAAACGGCATTTGGATACTCCCAAGGATTGGGGACTGCCTAAGTTTAGGCTGGGGCCTTTTAGATCCTTTGCAAGATTTCGATTACTCCCTTTCATCCATTTGGCGTAGAAGCTCTCGTGCTCCCATCCCCAGTTGATGACTGCTACAGGGCCACCATGGGCAATGGACACGACCCGGAACAGGACTCGTCGGCAGTCACATCCTTTCTCATTGCAAAACATTTAGGCAAACGAATAATCTCCCGCCGGCAAATTCAACTCGGATTCTTCCATCAGCTTGATGGTCCTTGCTTCTTCCTCCGCGAGTTCGGGAAACAGATCATGAAAAAGGACAAACGGCATTTGGATACTCCAAGTCAGAGGTGAATTCTCTATGTAGCGATGATAAAGTCGATCACCAGCTGCGGATCAAGGCACAAGGATTTGTCATAATGCTCTTTCGAGTCCCGTTGCAGGAACCGAGCATTCATCAAGTGAGCCTCTACGGCGTCTTCAAAGCTCTTTTCCGATACCTTCATGGGTTGCGATCCTTTCTTCTATTGTCAGATCGCTCGGAATCACTCATCGTCCGTAGACGGTAATCGAGGTATCAAGCCGGCTCGGAGAATTAGTTCCTGGAATTCCCGCGGCAACATCCGCACATCCGCCACGATGCCGTCGACCTCAACCAACCAGGCAAGCGGGTGGTCATCGAGCTTGCTTGGAAGGATCCATTTCGTGTCCATCGGCGACATCTTCAGGGCCTTTTCGATCTGCGCCGCCTTTGCGAATGCCGTGCTTTGACTGACACCGAACCTCTTACAGAATTCAGCTACTGTCAGGTGGGGTTCCTGAGAGGGATCGAACAGAAAGTTGACTCTGCCGACGGCCAGCAGTATGTCGCATGCCCAGCTCTTCGTTTGTCCCTGCAATAGCGGTGACGGTCTCTTGCGTGCCATGGCTGCCGTCATATCACGGGCAACGCCGGCGTATTCTTCCGAGAGGTTTGTCTGACAAAAGGAATCCGTCCACTCTGTGACGGACTCGTACACCGGCAGCATTTTCTTTGGAACCGATGGTCGGGATTCTTTGGTCATCAGGCTGAACCTTCCATGATCTGTTCGAGTTCTGTCTCGGTTGCTCAAGGGCCATGATTACGCACGTCGATCTTGCCCGTGACGGCAGCTGAAATGAGGGCCGTGCGGTATTCTTGCAAGAATTCTATGCGCTTGAGGACCTTGTCAATCAATAGATTAACGCGGTTGCAGGGTGCGTTAATGAATTCCACTATAACATGCTGCTCAGTTAACGAGGGTGCGATTACCAATATTGATGCGACGCCCGATAAATTGACTCGTTTTGGGGTGGCACCGTGTACGTTCCATATGACACTGAAGCGAGCAGCGTGTGAAGACAGATAGTGAACTGCGAACTCAGGCAGGACCCTGGATTTGTCAAGTCTCACCCTGAAGCAATCAGCTTTTGCCAGCGCAAGGACACAATCGATCCGACGTAACACGGTCAGGGGAAGGATCACGTCCTGATACTTGCTCCGCTTGAACGTGTCCCGAATTAGGCCCGCGACACTCCAAAGGAAGGAGACTTTCTCGCCGAAATTGTTCAACCATCCCTCCACAAGTCGATATGATCAGCTTGCACTGACGAATTGGCCCGCCCGTCCATGAGTTCGTCGCCTAGTCAACCTAAAATTTTCGCGCATTTCCCCTTTCCCAGCAAGCATTTTCAGTGTCTTGTTCTGCCTCGGACGTGGCCATGAACCGAGCCCCCCATCATCGCACCGACGTGTGTCATATGAGGTCATTTTTCGAGGATCTTTTTCGGGGACACGGCGATGTCGATCATCGCATGCCCGGGATTGAGGCATTCAACGAGTCCGGCCGGACTCTCGGGCAGGCCCTATCGGAGCAAATCAGGAAATTGCCGAGATGCCGAAGAGATAGGATAGGGGCCACGTCTCCTCTTGACTCATCCGTGCGCCGGCATCCGGATGTTGACAGTTCCGTGGGGCCCATTGTACGCCGGTGTGTCCAGGCCATGACCCGGCTGCCCCGGTCTCCTTCTGAAGCAAAACGGAGCAATTGGGACATTCAACATGGAGGAGCCTTCCTGCAAGCGTTCCGGGAATCGCCGGCAAGCATCCTGCCGGAGGAAAATCACTTCATCGCGCCTGCCCCTTTTCATCACATGGTACCAAGCGCCCGGATATTGAATGCGTAATGGTCGTGACATGAACCGGCTATGTCATCATGTCATGGTGCGCCAAGAGCCGACCTGACCCCGTTGCCCAGGGATTTCCATCGCATGCTCCCTTCTCACTTCTCTGGGAGCTTCTCACCACAACCCGGACAAACCGTAATTTCTTCTCGGTAAGTCGGACTGTTCTTCTTGGCGTCATACCAGAGCATCAGTTCTCGACGGTGAACAGAGCGTGGAAGGACACGTGTTATCGGGTATCCACAACTGTGTCGCAAAGACGGCGTGAGGTCCATAGTGTAGGGCTCCATAGCGTGAGTACGTTTTATTCGGTCAGGTCCTTGGACCGAGCCGGTATTCTACCATGACGTGAAATATTTGACTCTACCAATGCGTAGATTACAGTAAACACGCTTGATCGCGAGCGGGACCATGGGTGGGCGCCGAGGTCACTCAGATTGACAGGCCTGTTGCCGGCCACTTGGCAAGATAATTGTCCGTGTTGGTAGTGCAACGGACTCACTGTGATTTGAGAGGGACATTAATGGTTGTGTTCATTGCCGAAATGCTAAGAGAGCCAGGTGGCAGCGTTTGGGAATACCGTCGGCCGTCTCTCACGAAGACCACAGGCATTTGACCTGTTTCAGGCCCTCCCTTTGCCACGATAGCGGACAACTTTTCAAGCGTGACATCTCGCTCTGAGGCGTACTCAATGATCACATCACCTTTCTGCATGCCCGCTTTTCCAGCACTTGACTCGGGGCGAAATGCAAGAATCGAGACCCCTTTGACCGCCACGAAAGCTGTAAAAAAATCTTGAGGTAATTGCGGCTATAGTTCCAGGCGGCTCATGATCGCGGGTATTGTATCCATCCGGTCTTCCGATGATACAGGGGCGATTACAAGCATCGCCCCCGGAAACGCCCAAGGCGGCATGATTGGGCTCTTGAATCCGCGTCAAGCCCCCCGTAGCGCCTGGATCTGTTCTTGGATTACTCCTTTGAACATCGGGATCTTGTATGCGTTCTTCTCGAGTGGTTCCGCGCCTCTTACCGCCAACAACGAGATCTTTTCGATGGTAGCGTCGTCAAGCTCGGTCCCGACAATCGCCTTCTCCACCTCAGGCAGTCTCCACGGCGTTGGAGCGGCGCCGCTCAAGACGACCCGGGCCGACTGCACCCTTTTGCCCGTGAACCCGACCGCGAGCGCAACGCCGGCCAGAGCGAAATCCCATGATCGGCGGGCTCTCACCTTCCGGTACGAACTACGGAGGCCGGGAGTCGGTTTTGGCAAGAGGATGTGAGTTACGATCTCGCCCGGCTCCAGGACGGTCTCCTTTAGTGGGTCATCACCGGGTCGCACAAAGAATTTCTCCAGAGCTATCTTCTTCGAGCCGCTCTTCCCCTGGGTTACGACTACGGCGCCGAGGGAAATCAAGGCCGGAGCAGTATCAGATGGGTGCACATAGTAACAGGTCCCATCTGCGCCAAAGATGGCATGGTACTGGTTCTCGCCTTCGGCCGCATAGCAGGTATCTCCACCTTTGCGGACGCAATGGAATTCGCCCCGATAATACCAGCAACGGGGCTTCTGGCAAAGGTTGCCGCCAATGGTGCCCTGGTTCCGAAGCTGAGGACTCGCCACTTCAGACGCGGCCTGAGCAAGCGCAGTGAACGACTTGGCCATGACCGGGCTTGCGGCGACCTCCGCGATGGTGGTCAGCGCGCCGATCCGCAGGCCGCCGTCAGCCGTCTCTTGAATACCTTTGAGCTTGGCAAGCCTACTGATACTCACCAGGGTGTCGGCGCTGAAGACTCCATCGCGCAGGCATCCAAGCAGATCCGTACCCCCGGCGTGGATGCAGGCCCCTTTACCGGCCGCATGCTTCACTGCCTCATCGAGTGAAGATGCTTTCATATAGCTAAATTGCGGAATCATGGCTCATCCCTTCTTGGAGCGCTCGGCGAGCAATTGGCATATTCGGAGCGGACTGAGCGGCGTCTCGGTGAAACGGATTCCCACAGCGTTGTATACCGCGTTCGCGATCGCTGCGGCCGTCGGTATGGTGACCGGCTCTCCGAGCCCCTTGGCTCCGATGACATTCGCTTCATTGTCGATCAGTTCCACAGGCGCGGACTCAATGTCCGGCGGAACGTCAAGGGCCGTGGGCAGCTTGTAATCATGCCAGCTCTTGTTACAGAGCTTGCCCGTCTGCTTGCCGTCCAACACCCTGCCCTCCGTGGCGGCGAATCCGATACCCATGGTAATGCCGCCGATCACCTGATTGTCGTACGTGTAGCGGTTCATGATCCGGCCGCTGTCCTGGGACGCGACAAACCGCACGATCTCAAGCTCGCCGGTCTTGGTGTTCACCTTGACCTCGCAGAATTGGGCCGCGAACGGCTCAATAGCCTTGCCCTTTGGGTTGGGATCCTTGTTCCCAATCCCCACGATGACCGAGAGTTCCTTGAACTCGGATATTTCGGTGATCTTCTTCTGTTTCGATGAATCAGTCTTCGAGACCACGGTGCCCCCCTTGATGGCAAGATCGGCCACCGACAACTTGAGGTCTTTCGCGGCCATGGCCAGGAGCTTTTGTTTCACGTGCGCCGCCGCATGCCTGACAGCGGAACCGTCAACAGGAGTCGTCTTGCTCCCACCACTCATCATTGTGAACTGAGTGGTCCCCGTATCCGCGTTTTCGATCTGGATCTTGTCAAGACGCAAGCCCAACTCCTCAGAGACGATCATCGCCGCCACGGTCTTGAAGCCGGTGCCGAGATCGGCCGCGCCCATGTTGAGATTCGCGCTCCCGTCACTGTAGAGCTTGACGATCACCGTGGCGGGTCCAAACCCGCCGCCAAGGAACCAAAGTCCGCCGGCCATACCGATTCCGGTCTTGATGTGGCTCTTGCCGTTTTCCCGGGCAAGCTCCTTCTTACGTTTGTCCCAACCGAACGCTTTCGCGCCTTCTCTGAGGCACTCTTTTAGTCCCGTTGAGGTGTACGGGATACCGCCTCTCGCCTGGCTTACCGCGGGCACGTTCTTGAGCCGGAGTTCAACCGGATCCATGGCCAAGGCCTGGGCCAGAGCGTCCATCATCTGTTCCAGGGCCCATGAGGCCTGGGGATGCCCAGGCGCGCGAAACGCTCGGGCAGGCCCGGCGTTGATGTACACGTCGGTACCCGCACAGCGGACGTTCGGACAGTTGTACAGGTCCCGTATCTGCCAGTCGAGGAGCTGGACACCGCCAGCCGGGTACGCTCCGCTCGCCCCGATGCCGAAGAACTCCAAGGCGGTAAGCGTACCGTCCTTTCTTACGCCGGCCTTGAGCTTCATCTTCGCCGGGGGCCTATTGCCGACGGCGAGGAAGGTTTCCTCCCTGGTGAGGAACATCTTCACCGGTCTGCCCGTGGCTTTGGCCAGGAACGCCGCGATGACCGTGAATTTGCTTACCTGAAGCTTGGACCCGAATCCGCCTCCCATATAGTGGCCGATCACCCGCACTTTTGCCATGGGCATGTTGAGTAACTGCGCCATTTCTCTTTGAATTATGAAGGCGCCCTGAGTGGACTCCCACAGGGTGAGCAGATCCCCGTCCCAGCGAGCGACACATCCGTGCCGTTCCAAGGGAGTGTGGAGTTGACACTCGGAGCGGAATTCCATCTCCAGAATTTTGTCGGCTTCCCTGAAGCCCTTTGCCGTGTCGCCCCGCTCGTATTTCTCTTCTTTGACCGTATTCCCAGTGCCGTGAACTTTGGGCGCCTTCGCATCCAGGGATTTGAGTTCATCAACAACAAAGGGCAGCGTCTCGTATTCCACCTCGATGGCCCGAACCGCATCCCACGCCTGATAAGGCGTTTCCGCCGCAACGGCCGCCACACAGTCTCCCTCGAACCTGCAGTGGGAGTCGAAGACCTTTGTCTTACCCTGTCCCTGGTACGTAAAGTCAGGATTCATACGCGGTGTGTTCCCGCTGATCACGGTCCGAACTCCGGGCATCTTTTCAGCTTTGCTCGTGTCCACCTTCTTTATATGGGCGTTGGGATGCGGGCATCTTAAGATTGCGCCGTAAAGCATGTCGGGCAGGATCATATCGGATGGGTACCGCGCGGCTCCGCTCACTCGCTGGTATGCATCAACTCGCACGATCTTTTTGCCGATCACATGGGTCTTTTCCCACGGCTTGGGAGGCTTGCCCGGATGAGGGGTTTCCGGGACCACGAGTTCCGGATCGATGTACATCTTGTCTTCCGTCTGCTTCATGATTTTCCTCCCTTCCCGCTCTTCAGTTCGGCAGCCCGCTGTGCGGCCCTGAAGATGTTCCGGTATGCGCCGCATCTGCAGAGGTTGCCGCCGACTCCGACACGGATCTCCTCAATGGTGGGATTGGGACTGTGACGCAGGAGACCTTCGACGGCCATAATCTGTCCCGGCGTACAGTATCCGCATTGGAATGCGTCTTCTTCCACGAACGCCCGTTGTACCGGTCCGAGCTCTTCGCCTTTCATGAGACCTTCGAGCGTCGTGATCTCCATGCCTTCCGCCTCCACCGCGAGCGTCATGCACGCGTAGCGCGGCTCACCGTTGATGAGTACGGTGCACGAACCGCACTCGCCGCGTTCGCATCCTTCCTTAATTCCGGTGAGGCCCAAACGGTCCCTAATTACGAAGAGGAGCGACCATCGCGGTTCCACAAGCATCCGATGAGTTCTGCCGTTCACTCTGAGCGAAATCTTGGCGAGCTCTCCGGATTTGATTGCCTCCTCTTTCTGTTCAGCCGACAGTCGGCCGGCCGTAGCGATCGCCGCCGCGCCTGCGCCCATGGACGCGATGAACCCGCGTCGCGAGATTCCTTGCCCGCCGTCGCCTTCTCGTTCGTCCGAGCGTTCCTTATGGTGTTTGCAGGAACACTGTTTCTCTTCCGACTCGCTTCCCATGATTTACTCCAATTGCTGTTCGAAAGTCGTTGGTAAGGTTAGACCATCTCCACGATTACGGTTTGAAGCCCCCCGTATCCAACGGCCTCGGGTACGCCGTGTCATTATTATTCCACCAAATAAATCGGCTTGATTTGAATTTCATCATGTTCCTCATAGCTCGATGATCATACCATCCAGCCTAAGGGTTTTGTCCGGAAAGACAATACACAATCCTGCAAAGAACTTGCCTAATCCTGCTCTTTTTCCAACAACGATACCAGGCATTATTCTACGATATCACACATGGGGCCGCTTCTTCATCAAGCCGGCGGAATCAACGGGCAGTGCACTCATGGTTAGGCTCCCATAGTGGTTTTCCCCCGGCTGATCCGTAAGATTGGGATTCAAACGCCTTCTGCCTTTAGCGGGACTAATCGCAAATGGGGTAGGGCTTGGAGGCGACTTTGATGGATGGGCTCCTCAGGGCAACCCGGTCTACAACTTCTTGGGCGAATTCAAGATGGTCAAGGCCCACCCGAATAATTCGAGTTTGTGGACTGTGGTCTTCAATGAAGACAAGCGCCGAGAGTCTCGCTCTTAGAGTTTGAATTTGAGCAGATCGTTAAGAAGGGCCGCGTACAACCCGCCCACCCACGAAGGTAGATCACCGCTCAATTCGGCTGTGTGGTTGCGGTCGTCTTCAGTATCGTCGTAATTCATCCACTCGGCGTTTCTTTCTCCTGATGAGGCAAAGGGATTCGTATCATTCAGAAACCCTATCTTTCGGAATCACGTTTTCCCATAATCCATGTCTTGGAAAATTCCCCAGATAGTCTCATGCCGGAAGATTCGTGCCGTGTTTTCTGATTTAGAGGAGCTTTGCAGCACTTTCCCGGTTTATGCCTTGACATTCCAAGCTCGTGGTCGTACGGTACAATGAATCGGTATGTGGGATGTCGGCTATCGGCCATGCCGATGTTTTCGCCGGGTTCGTTCAGAAAACGGCCGATGGAGGAGAAATACTTATGTGTGCAGATTACGAGCAGATGTGGAGTGAACTGGGCCTGAATCTTGAAGCCCATGACGCACTACTGCAGGTTCTGGGTAAGGGCTACCAAGATATCTATTTGAGCCAATCCGGCCGTCCAGCAGGCATGGATTACTTCAATTTCGTCATGTCCGAAGTCCATGGGCTCCGCATCAAGGAACTCATTGACGGAAAAAAGGAAGGGCATAAGGTCATTGGTTCGTTCTGTGTCTTCGTTCCGGAAGAGATCGTTCGAGCCGCGGACGCGACACTCGTGGGCCTCTGTACGGGCGCGGACTTTGCCGTGGAGGAAGTGGAGAAATTCTTGCCGCGCAATACCTGTTCGCTGATCAAGTCCGCTTTCGGATTCAAACTCGGCCAGGTTTGTCCGTACCTCGAATCAGCCGACATGATCGTGGGAGAGAACACCTGTGACGGCAAGAAGAAAGCATACGAAGTACTCAATGAACTCGTTCCCAATCTCTACGTCATGGATCTGCCCCAAACCAAGTCTCAGGAAGGCCGGGCACTCCTGAAAGCGGAATATGAACGGTTCAA
The DNA here is from genome assembly GCA_963675835.2 of Desulfomonilaceae bacterium. Taxonomy (GTDB): domain Bacteria; phylum Desulfobacterota; class Desulfomonilia; order Desulfomonilales; family Desulfomonilaceae; genus JAVHLK01. Next base: position 230,759 of record CAXXIU010000020.1, on the reverse strand, counting down.
AAAGTCCGTCGAGGAGCTTACGGGAGTGAAAATCGATGCCTCACGTCTGAAGCGAGGGATCGAGATCGTTAACAACAAGAGGAAGGCTGTTCATCGACTCGCGGAATTGAGAAAAGCCGACCCGGTTCCCATCTCGGGTCTCGATGCGCTCCTGATCAATCAGGTCTACTTCTACGACGATCCAATCAGGTTTACGGATTCCGTGAACAAGATCTGTGACGAACTGGAGGGGAGAATTTCGGCAGGAGACGGGGTGTTTCCCAAAGGCGCTCCCCGAATACTCATGTCGGGCTGCCCAATGGCGGTACCAAACTGGAAGCTTCCCTGGATCGTGGAAACGTCCGGCGCGGCAATTGTGGGCGAGGAGTCTTGCGTAGGTGAGAGGGGGACAAGAAATCTCACCGATGACTCCGGCACGAGCGTCGACGAACTGATGGACGCGATTGTCGAGCGCCATTTCCAGGTGGATTGTGCGATCTTCACCCCGAATCCGGATCGGCTGAATCACGTTAAGGAAATGAAGAACACGTATGGAGCAGACGGGGTGATCCACTACGGCCTGCAGTTCTGCCAGCCGTATCAGATGGAATCGTTCTCGGTTGAAAAGGATTTGGAGACGAACGAGATTCCGACTCTGAGGATCGACACGGACTACAGTATGGAAGATGTGGAGCAAATCAAGACACGGGTGGAAGCATTCATAGAAACACTCGCCTGATGTCGGGCTCAACCTCGCGAAGCGTCGGGGAAGATAGGGAAAAGACAGTGATTAATCCCCCGAAATTGGCATGCTGCAATTTCTTTTCTTCGGAGACACGTCTCAAAGAATTCGCATTGGACTATGGTTTTCACGGAATAGACTGGAGTTTCACAGCGGAAAACCTTCCTCGGACGCGAACCGAAGAGGCGGAACTTGTCAAGACGATTTCCGGTTTGTATCCTCTTGACATCCGCTATCACTGCTTTTTCCTCAACACCGACGTGGGGGCGGTTGACCCGGAGGAGGCACACGGGGCCATGAACATGTACCGCTCCGCCTGTCGCCTTATTTCAAAGTTAAGAGGCAAGGTCGTCACAATTCACATAGGTTTGGGGCGGGATTCGACGAGCGACCTCTCCTGGGAGAAGACCCTCACCGGTATTGCGTCCGTTGTGCGGTTTGCAGCGAATCTCGGGATACGTGTCTGCGTGGAAAACCTGGCATGGGGTTGGACGAGCCGGCCCAATCTGTTTGAGAAGGTGATCCGCAAGACCGGCAGCTGGGCAACGCTGGACATTGGACATGCAAGGGTGAGCCCAATGGTTGTGGATCGGCACCACGAATTGAACGATTTTGTTTCTCCGCATCCCGAGCGTTTTCTCAATGCTCATGTGTACCACGAAGAAACCTCGGAAGGTCATGTACCTCCCCAGCAGCTTTCCGACCTTGAAGATCGCCTTCGGCGATTGTCCAAACTGCCGTTGTGTGACTGGTGGGTGTTGGAATTGAGAGCCGAAGAACCTCTTCTACAGACGCTGCGCGTGGCACGCGAGTTCCTGCGTTCTTACTTCTCCCGGGTGAGCGATCGGAGCGTCGCGTAGCGATCCTGAACGCCGCCGGTTCACCGGGACGGATTCTAACCCCTCGGAATCACGATAGGGTACTATTTCCCCCGTACAAAAGTTGATGCTCTGTAATACCTTGTTTTTGGTTTGACATCGTTTGCCTGAACAGTGAGAATGGGGCTCACGGAGAGAGTGACTGTTGTTCTCGGTCTTTTTGAAAAACACTCTCAGGCACGACTGATTGCCGTCGTCGGAGTCGAGTAGGTCGGGTCAAATTGTGAGATCCGTCCGGCCGAGGGGGGATGAGACGTTCGGTTCGATGATTCGTCCAACTGAACGAGGTGAATGATGAAGGAAAATGATGCCGATACCCCGCTATCAATGATGGAAAATTGGTTGAAAGCCTCGACGGAGATGTGGGAAGCTTCGTTGAAAATGTATGCCGGTGCGGGACGGAGCGCCGGTGCCGGGGAACCCGGGCAGAGGGGCGGAGGCAACAAGCTGATGGACACGTGGCCGGCCAACCTCAAGGCACTTCAAGCCCTTTCCGCTGCCATGTCCGAACCGGATGCGTTGGAAGGATTGCTCAAAGGCGCAAATACCCTTCCGGAAATACTGATGAAGATGGTTCAGCCTGCCATGGAAGGCTTGGTTCATTTGCAGAAGGAATGGATGGAGAAGGCGGGCAGAATAGGAAAGTCTACCGCAGCCTATAGTTTCGAGAATCTCGACCAGGAGGCATTCAGGGCCTGGAGTGAGATTTACGAGAAAGAGTTCCGTCAGTTTCTCAATATCCCCCACCTGGGATTGACCAGATTCTATCAAGAGAGAATGAGCGAGGCCACCGACAAGTTCAACATTTTTCAGGCCACAATGGCTGAATTCATTAGCCTTTTGTTCCTGCCGGTCGAGAAGTCGAGCAAGGTCATGCGGGAACAGTTGGCGGAGATGGCGGATCAGGGTAAGCTCCCCGAGAAGTCCAAGGATTACTACCGCATCTGGATAAAGACCCTGGAAGGCCATTACATGACTCTGTTCAAATCCTCGGAATATACGGAGGACCTTTGCAGGACGCTCAACGCATTGTCCGAGTACGCCGTTGCAAGACGGAAGATTCTCGAGGATGCTCTGAGAATGCTTCCCGTTCCAACCCAGAAGGACATGGATGATTTGTACAAGGAAATGTACATACTCAAGAAGCGGATCAAAGACCTTGAGAAAAAAGTAAAAAGAACTGAAAGCCCCACCAATGACCGATAAGGAATTATGTGCATTTTCCGAGGAGGTGTTCTCATGACTCAAACCAAGATTCCCGTGGATCTTCTGCTGGCAAGTTTGGCTGAGGATGCCGAAAGGGCCCAGGTTCGCGCGCAAAAGGCCTCCGACGTATTACTGGACAAACTTGAAACCGATATTGCCGTCACTCCCTATGATGTGGTGTACGAAGAGGATCGGGTTAAACTCAAGCACTATAAACCCCTGGGGGAATCAACGTTCAACTACCCGTTGCTGGTGGTTTACGCACTGATCAACCGTGAAACCATGTTGGACTTGCAGCCGGACAGGAGCGTGGTACAAACATTTCTCAACAATGGTGTTGATGTGTACATGATCGACTGGGGGTACCCGACGCGAAAGGACAAGTTTCTCACGATTGACGACCACGTAAACGGCTATATGGACAACATTGTAGACTTCATACGTGAGAAGACGAATGCCAAAAAGGTCAACCTAATGGGCATCTGCATGGGGGGAACGTTTTCCGTCATCTATTCCGCGCTTCATCCCGAGAAGATTAAGAACCTTATTACGACGGTATCCCCGACCAACTTTGATACCGATCAAGGTCTCCTCCACATCTGGATGAAGAATGTGGATGCCGACAAGCTCGTGGATTCTTTGGGCAACATGCCCGGAGACATCATGAACCTGGGTTTTCTGCTTCTCAATCCTGCCCGGCTCATGATAGACAAGTATGTGGGCTTCATGGAGAATATGGACAACAAATCCTTTGTGGAAAACTTCATCCGCATGGAGAAGTGGATCTTCGATAGCCCGGACGTGCCGGGAGAAACCTTTCGGCAGTTCGTAAAGGATCTTTATCAGAAGAACCTTCTCATCAAGAATGAGTTGGAGATTGGGGGCAATCGGGTGGATCTCCAGCGAGTCACCATGCCCGTCCTCAATTTCTATGGGAAATTCGACCACTTGGTTCCTCCCGGTGCGTGTAATCTGCTCACGAGCAAGGTGGGCAGTACGGATACTCGGGACGTTTGCATCGAAACCGGCCATATCGGCATCTACGTCAGCGGGAAAAGCCAAAAGGAGTTTGCTCCCGGGATTGTGCAATGGCTCAGGGATAGGGACATCGACGCGGAGGTCCGGTCGCAGGTCGCATGAGCCGGGGGCCGTAACCGGTACGCCGGCACCGTGACTTTCGTCCGCTTGACGGAAACCTCACGACAGAGATCGGGAGAAGCAGCATGACCAAGGAAGAGGATTATTTCAAGGCGTTCTGCCGAGTGAGTAGAGCACTCGGAACAACTCTGGAACTGGACGAGATCTTGAATGTGATTCTTGAAAGTTCGATAAACACCTTGGGAGGGAAGGCCGCCTGTCTTTTCCTGGCCGATGAAGAGAGGGATGTGTTCGTTCCGGTAGCTCAGAAAGGGTTGTCCGAAGATTACCTCCACGCAAAACCCATGCACGCGAAGAAAGTGGTGGATGAAATCCCCCACGGAGGCCGCCTGTCGATCTACGATGCCGTCTCCGACCCCCGTCTGGAAAACCACGAAGAGAAGAAGGCCGAAGGCATTGCTTCGATTCTGGTGGTTCCGGTTAATACCGGAGGTATGACGATAGGCGTTCTATCATTGTACACTGCGGTCAAGAGGGCGTTCTCCGATGACGAGGTGGAATTCCAGTCAGCACTGGCCGAACAAGGAGCAATGGCCATTGAGCGGGCACGACTCTTCGAGCGGATCAACCGGAATACGGATCTCTTCTACGATCTCGCGTCCACGATAAACTCAAGTCTGGACATCAAGAAGATTCTGCACATCCTCACGGCAGACATAGCCGATACTCTCGGACTGAAGGGAGTTGACATTCGCCTGTGGAACAAAGACACCGGAAACTTGGACATTGTTGCCGGCTATGCACTCAGTGAGGAATTCCTGAACAAAGGTCCCGTTTCCGCGGAAAAGACCGTGGCAGGGCAAGTGCTCAAAGGGGAGACGGTGGTCATCAAGGATATTGCTAAGGATGAGCGTGTCATGTATCGAGAGCAATCCATCAAGGAAGGCATTGCCTCCATGCTCATCGTACCCATCAAGGCCGGGGATGAAGTCATCGGTACCATGGGCCTGTGCAGTGAAATCCAACAGGATTTTCCCGAAGACACGATCAAGCTGGCCAACGCGCTCGCCAACCAAGGCGGTCTCGCAATTCGGAACGCGTCACTTTATCTGACGCTCCAGGAGGACAAGAAGAGCTTGGAACAGGATATCTGGAGCCACAGATCATGGTTCTGATATCCACCATCATGTCTGCGAGGGCACAACCAAGAATGAAAGGCCTTGCGGGTTTTCAGGCCTACCGAGGCTCGACCTCGGACGCAGCATACGAAGACCCGGCGGAACGTCGGGAATAACCGGTATTAGGGGGAACAAAGGGGGAATAACGATCCGGACTACCTGACCGACGCCGGGTAAGTCAGCGCATATCCCCCAAGCCCCCCATACGATGCCCCGAGCAAGTTCGCTTCATGTAAGACACTTCATGACAATACGTCATCAAATACGCAATGAAAGGACATCAGCATGGCCGACTACGCCGGCGTTGTCATTGAGCTGCTTTCCCATTGCGGGATTACGGTGAACGGGTCCAATCCATGGGATATCCAAGTCCATGACGATCGCTTCTATGCACGAGTGCTTCGCCACAAGAATTTGGGACTCGGAGAAGCGTACATGGACGAGTGGTGGGACTGCGAGCAGATCGATGAATTCATATGTCGTATCTTGGGAGCCAATCTGGATAAGAAGGTAAAGGGGAGTTTGAAGCTCCTCGCACTTGTCTTGCCGAGCTTACTTTTCAACAGGCAATCAAAATCGCTTTCGCGACAGGTCGCCGAGAAGCATTATGACGTTGGCAACGACCTGTTCATGTCGTTTCTCGACCCCTACAATCAGTACAGTTGTGCTTTTTTCAACGGTACCGACAGCCTGGAGGAGGCTCAACGCAACAAGCTCGATCTCATCGCGAACAAACTCGGGGTCCGGGACGAGGACCACGTTCTGGACATAGGCTTCGGGTGGGGAGGACTGGCCAAGTACCTTGCCGAAAAGTACAACTGCACCGTCACGGGAATCAACATATCCCAAGAGCAGATCAACTTCGCCAAGGAATACTGCAAAGACCTGCCCGTTCGTATCCTTCACTGCGATTACCGCGACATAGAAGACTCGTTCGACAAGATTGTGTCCGTCGGGATGTTCGAGCATGTGGGCCGGAAGAACTACGCTGAGTTCATGCAGGTTGCTCACCGATGTCTCAAGGATGACGGCACCTTCCTTCTCCATACCATTGGGGCCAATGAGTGCCAATTCGATTCGGACCCATGGATCACCAAGTACATTTTCCCGAACGGAATGCTTCCCGGCCTCGCTCAGATCATGAAGGCCATCGAGGGGCGCTTCGTTCTCGAAGATTTGCACAACCTGGGGCCACAGTACGATAAGACGCTCATGGCTTGGAACCGAAACTTCCAGAAGGCTTGGCCGACTCTCAAGAGCAGCTACGATGAACGTTTCAAACGCATGTGGGAATACTATCTGCTCTCATGTGCCGGAGCATTTAGGGCGCGAAGCAATCAACTGTGGCAACTGGTTCTTACCAAGTACGGAACACCCCAGCCGACGTGCAGGTATTGAACCTCCCGGGGAGAACCGTATCCAAAGCGGGGGAATTTGGGTGGTCAAGGTTTCCGGGCCTTGAAAGGCCCGGCTAACATCGCGTGTCCCTCCGGGACGCTAAAAACAGTGCCGAATCAGGACGGATCAACAACACCAAGTTGACGCCTGTGGAACCGGGTGCGGCGTTCTGCAAAAGAGAGTCCCCCGACGATCCGCCATTCGGACGAAACTTCCGTCAACCGCCCTAATTCTCCGCACCGTACATCTTCAAGAGATCCACTACTGCCTTGTGCTTTCCCGCCACGGCCGTTTCCATCGGGGTTTCACCTTCGTCATCAGCTCCGGTCGGATCGGCACCTTTTGCAATAAGCAATCGGACGACATCTTCCCGGCCTCCGAAACAGGCGGCTACAAGAGCCCGTTGCCTGACCACGGCATTCGTCTCCCGCTCGAGGATCAGGCTCACAACTTCCAGGTCTCCTTTGAATGCCGGGGTGCTCAATGCGGTTGAGCCGGCTTCATCTTCCGCGTTCACGTCGGCCACGCCGTCGAGCAGGACACGCACCGCCGGTACATGGCCTTCCGACGACGCCTCCATCAGCGGGGTCCTTCCGTGACTGTCCGTGGTGTTGACATTCGCACCGTGGTCCAACAGTACACGCACTACGTCAACGTTTCCGAAGAAGGCTGCGGTGGACAACGGAGTGCAACCCAGATCGTCGCAGACCTCCACCGAAGCGCCGCAGGCGATAAGCTGTCCCACTACGTCCGCACGGCCTTTTTCGGCAGCCCAATTGATGGCAGGTCTTCCCATGGTGTCACTGGTATCGACGTCGCTTCCTTGGTCTATCAGTCGTTGCACGAGCTCGATGTCGCCGAGAATACAGGCATCGATGAGAGAGGCCTCGGCTCCATGAGAACTCAGCAGTGCCACAACTTCCGTGAACCCCTGCCGAGCGGCCAACGCCAATGCGGTCTCTCCTGATCGGCTCCTGAGATCCATCGCGGCGCCATGTTCCAACAACAGCTTAACCCCCTTGCTATGCCCTTCTCCTGCCGCACCTATAAGCGCGGTTTCACCATTATGGTCTACTGCGTCAATGTCGGCACCGCTTTCCAGGAAGAGCCTCACCAAGTGATCGTGCCCTCCGGCTGCGGCCCACATTAGAGCATTTGCTCCGTATCCGTCTTGACGGTGGATATCCACGCCCCTCTGCAAGAGGAGTTCAGCTGCTTCCATGCGGCCATGCTCGGCGGCATAGGTCAGTGCCGTTCTGTCATGATCGTCAAGTGCGTCAATTTCCGCCCCATTGTCCAGAAGCAGCCTCAATATATCTTCGTATCCTCCCTCCGCGGCGTACGTCAAAGCGGCCCTGTCACAGTACCCTGGGAAGCACGGATCGGCCCCGCCGGCCAACAGAGCCTCCGCGACTTCTGCGTGCCCCGTTGCCGAAACCATCATAAGGGCCGTCATTTCATTTTCGTCTACGGCGTCGACGATTGCTCCCCCCACCAGCAGTGCTCTCACGACAAGGGCATTCCCGGATACCGCGGCCCACATCAAAGGGGTACGTCCATAATCATCCGCTTCGTTGATCGCTGCACCCGCATCGATCAATCGTTGAATCTCTTCAAGCGGCCCTCCCTCCGCGGCAATCGTCAGTAGAGTCCTGTCTTCGGCTTCGCCCATTTCAGGAACCTCCCAAGGTGCTCAATAGCGCTGCAATCCCGAATCCAGCAATGATTACGCCTGACGCTCGGTTGATCCAATGAAGACCACCCGAGTCCATTCTGTTGCGGAAAAGGCTCACGCCAAAGGTCAAGATAATCCACCAGAGCGCGGAACCACTGAAAATCCCGATCAGGAGCAGTGACGCGTCCAAATATGCCGCGCGGGCCGTGCCTACCCCGAGTGCGGCAAACACCGCGCCGAAAGAAATGATGGTCATGGGATTGGTCAGCGTAAGAACATACGTCGAGCCGAAGTCGCCCAAAAGGCCCTTACGTTCCGAGAGTCCGGCGGGTTCACCGGGTTGGGAGACAACAGTTCGTGCTCCAAGGTAAAGGAGGAATACGCCCCCAAAGGCTCGAAACCACATCTGTTGATCGATGAGGATCTGCGAGAGAAAGGTGATTCCGAATCCCCCTATGCATCCGTACACGGCATCTGCGGTCGCAGCTCCCAGGCCCGTGGCCAGCCCCGACAATCGCCCGCCGGTCAACGTTCTCACTACACACAACACACCGATCGGCCCCACCGGGGCCGCTACCGAAAAGCCGATTGCAAGACCCTTCATCAGCAGAAACAAGTCCATGAGATCCCATACCAACTCTTATGCCGGTGAGGCACGACAGAGTATGAAAGTCTATTCAGGAGACTCTTATAGGAACTCCATCAAAGATGCAACAATTGGGACCATGTGAGCATTCGTTCGACCGTTTTCCGCACGCAAAGCATCCGCATGAGTCATCGAGTGGCCATTCGCCGTCACCTGCCGGCCCGTGTCGGCGGCCAACGTCGTTCAACCCGGTCTCGTTGTCAATTGACTTGAGATGCCCGCCGGGCTACCATCAACCCCATATCTTGAACGATTCCCGAGGAACCAACAAGTAATTCGTTCGGCTGTCGAATACCGTTGATGGAGCGGTATGAGCGGTCGCGCCTACATTTTCAGCGGAGTATTGACGGCGAATGGCTATTAGTTTGGCGGTCATTATCATCCTGGGATTGAGTGCGGACTATCTGTTCCGGAGAATGAAACTTCCCGGATTGGTGGGGATGCTCATCGTGGGCATTCTTTGCGGCCCGCAACTGCTCAACCTAATGGCGCCTTCGATGATGCAGGTTTCCGGTGATTTCCGGAAAATCGCCCTTATTGTGATCCTGCTTCGCGCCGGCTTCGAGCTGAGGAGAGACACGCTCAATCGCGTGGGCAGGCCCGCGGTCATAATGAGTGCGGTTCCGGCCGTCTTCGAGATTCTTGGCATTATGTGGATCGCCCCGTTGGTGCTCGACATAAGTCTGCTGGAAGCAGCCATCCTGGGATCCATTCTCGCTGCGGTCTCACCCGCGGTGGTAGTTCCTCTCATGATTGATTTTATGGATCGAGGCCTCGGCGTGAAGAAAGGAATACCCACGCTCGTCCTCGCGGCTTCTTCGGTGGACGATGTCTTTGTCATCGTACTCTTCACGGTCTTTCTGGGATGGTACGGCGGCGGAGACGTAAATATTCTAAGTAAGCTTGCGGAAATACCGCTATCCATCGCATTGGGGATTATCATCGGGCTGATTCCCGGGTATTTCCTCTATCGGCTCTTTGCCAAATATGATTGGCGACCGCCCAAGCGGACCCTCATGGTGTTGGGAACTGCGATCGTGTTGACGTGGATCGAGTCGGTCACCGAGCACTGGGTTCCCATTGCAAGTCTCTTGGGTGTAATGGCCATTGGATTCATCATACTGGAGAAATCCGAGGCCATCGCGCACCTGATTTCGGAAAAGCTCAAAAAGCTGTGGATCTTTGCCGAGTTGCTCCTGTTCATACTCGTGGGAGCTCAGGTAAACATAGACGTCGCGTGGGATGCGGGTCTTGCGGGCATCATCATCATAACCGTGGGGCTGGTCTTTCGAAGCGTCGGTACGTACCTCTCCCTGTTGGGCACCGACCTGAACATGAGAGAGAAACTCTTTTGCGTGGTCGCCTACGTCCCGAAAGCAACGGTGCAGGCAGCTATCGGCTCGGTCCCGTTGGCGGCCGGCGTAGCGTCCGGCGACGTAATCCTCGCGGTCGCGGTGCTCTCCATACTGGTGACCGCGCCGCTGGGGGCAATAGGAATATCGCTGCTGGGAACCAAGTGGCTTGAACCCGGCGAGAAATCCGCGTACCGATTCAAGGAGCTCAGAGAGAAACTCGGGCTGCCGAGAGTGGGTGAACGTGTCCGAAGCAAAGGCTCGGGAAGGGTCTGGAAAGTCATCGAAGAGAGGGAAGTGTGGGCCGAGGGATCTCCTTCGCAGGCGGGAGAATCCGGCTTCCATCAGCTCATGCCTGCCGTCATCCTCCGATACTGGAGAGAAGACGACGGCCTGAAACCCGGCACGGGAAGGACCGTCTCCCACACCTATACACAAGAAGACCCTTCATTCAGCGACCATTGGGAGGTACTGTACGACTGGTAGTGTTTGAATGGAAGTATAGTGAATGAAGCAGAGTTGCTTGGTGCTTGATGGCACAAATACGGTCGTACAACCTGAGCCGTCTTCCCGGCGTAGGCCGGGAACCAGTCTTCTTTTCCCGGACCCCGGCCTGCGCCGGGGAGACGGCGGGCAGGGACGCCCGCCCCACGGTCTAGACTGAGCTTCAGGGCAGTCTTTCGATAGGGGTAGGAACAACCGGTTGTTTACCCGGCCGCTCCTCCCTCCGAACCGTACGTGCGGTTTTCCCGCATACGGCTCTCCGGTCGGTGGTCTTACCTCCGAGAGGATTGACGAGCCGCTGCATGGGCTGCAACTACGGAGAACAGCCCCTGCTTGGCAAAGAAGGAATTCGGCCAGCGTTGATGGTCCTTGCCCCTGCCGCGACCACGACGCTTGGAACGGCGGCGAAGGATGCTGCGAAGCCGCATCCGGATCCACTGGTCCAAAGGACGAAACGTGGTGTAATGACTGTGTTTGAAGTACACAAACCAGCCCGCAAGGGTCCGGTTGACTCTCGCAATGATTACCGAAAGGCTAAAGCCGTTGGTGCGCTTCGTTTTGCCGCGAATGGTATCCTTCAACTTCTGCAGGCTTTTGGAACGGGGCCAACGATAGCCGCGCTCAAAGTGGTACCCAAGAAAGTCGAAACCACCACGACTCGTAGCATCGACAATGTGCGTCTTCTCCGGATGGAGGGTCAGTCCCGTAGATTGGGTCCAGCCCTGGACCAGACCGAGAGCGGATTGCGCTTCGGCCTTGCTGCGGCACAGAATCACAAAGTCGTCAGCATAGCGTACCATGGCCAAACCAGAGCGAGCCATCAGATGATCCAAGGGATCGAGATAGATATTCGACAACAGTGGACTTATGACCGCACCTTGAGGGGTGCCAAACTCGGGGGTCCAGCCCTGAGCAGTGTCCAGGATTTGCTGTTGAAGAAAGCTCTGAACAAGGCGGAGGATACTCTGATCGCTAATCTTCAGGGCGACACGGCCGAGCAACTCATCGTGCCCTATCGTGTCGAAGTAGGATTTGAGGTCGGCATCCACCACGTACGTGAAGCCTTGTCTCAGGAGTGCACCGACGCGACGAAGCGCGTCCTTACAGCCTCGCCTCGGTCGGAAACCGTAACTATGTTCGGCAAAATCCCGCTCGAAGATAGGTTCAAGGACCTGGCGCAGCGCGGCCTGCACGACTCGATCTCGTACCGTGGGAATCCCCAGTGGACGGCGCTCTTTCTTGCCGGGTTTGGGTATCCACACGCGTCTGATGGGTTGTGGCCGGTAGGTGCCGGACCGGAGTTCCGCTGCAAGCTTTTCGAGGTTACCCTCAAGCTGCGTCTCGAAGTGCCGGACCGTCACATGATCCACCCCCGCACTCCCACGGTTGGCCTTCACACGCGCAAAGGCAGACCGAAGATTCGCAGGAGTATGGACCTTGTCCATCAAGCTGTACCACGTACCTCCTTTCACCCCGTGTTCCAGGGCTGTCAACATGCGGTCTGTCCAGACTGTGGGTTCGACCCAGGACCAGCGGTCCCGTATCGCTCCGGCCCGTCTAGCCCCGAAGGACACTGTAGCCGGTTTGTCTTCCCGTTGTCTGTCCATCATGCATCCACCTTCCTGCCTCCCTTTGCTCCACGCCCATTACGGCGTTTCAGCGCTACTATGGAGGCTCTGACTCCTGTGCGAGTCTCCATCCCGCACAGGTCTCCCCGCTTAACGTACTCAACCGTCCTGACCATTCCATCCCCAACCACCTGGTGTCCCCCTGTCGCCGCTTTACACCCGCTACGTTGTTCTCAGCGCGACAGGTCTCCTATCTCAAGACCTTTTGCCTTTTGTATCAGCGCAGGCCATCGTCAGAATAGGTCTAGGCTTCGCACATGGCTAGCAGGCTCGCCGAGATCACCCTGCCGAAACGGGTTCGTTAACCTACGGACTGGTCGTTCGCCTCCTGTTGCTCTCCACCCCGCCTCACAGCGACGCAGTTACAGGCGGCTACAGGCTGTAGCGTTGACCTGAAGAGGACTTGCACCTCTCTGATTAAGTACGCTCGCAGGCGCACTAGCCCGGGCCTCCGTGCCCGGATATTTTTCTTGCCGGCACCCACGGGGGCCTGTCCCTACAAGCCGGCATCGCCATGACAGCACCCCCCGCAGAAAACTCCCGTTGCATCCTGATTCGGACCGGTACCGATGCTACCGTGGTTCGTCATCCCGTTTGAGAGGGACTACCCCGTCTTGCGCGGGTACTCCAAAGACAATGGAATTTCCACCCGATTTTTCAAGCGTCTGCAGAGCTCGCAATTGAAGGAGGGCAGGATTTTTCTCCATGAGCTTGGCCGCATTGGCGAGATTCCTCAGCGCGGCGGTTTCCCCCCTGGCTTTTTCCAGGGCGGCTTCTCCTTCCTTTCGGGCCTTCACCACCTGAGCGAAGACGTTCTTGAGATCTCCGGGGAACATGATGTCTCGTACGCTCACTGAAAGAAGCTTGAGCCCGAACTCCTCCGCGGAGGTTCCGCATTGTTCCATGAGTGTTGTGTTCATAGAATTGCGATTCTCCAGCAGCTCATCGATGGGCTTCGATCCGACAACCGCGCGGAGCGCAAGTTGTACCAGTGCGTACAGGGAATCGGAATAACTCTCGATCTTGTTGACCGCGGCAACCGCGTCAATAACCTGGTATACGGCCACAATGCTCACTTTGAGTGTAATGCCGTCCGCGCTCAGTACTTCCTGACCGCTTAAGATCATCTGTCGGGGCCTCATGTCCACCGGGGTGATGTGAGTAGTGAATTTCCATATCCAGTACTGGCCGGGTTCCAAGAGCTTTTGGTATCGACCTTTGTAGTATCTCAGGCCTTTCTGGTACTCCCAGACCGTGACAATGGAAATCGTGTGCTTGACCAGGAACACGCCGGTCCCAACGACAATTGCTAAAGCAATCAAGTAGATGAGTAATTCCATGCACAACCTCTCGCAGGAGGAGCCCGACCGGAGAAATCGCAGGCCGCCGGCGGAGGGCTTAACCTGCAGAGCCGCCGGCCTGATACCTTTGGGTTGATCTCCCCGGCCCAGCTTTGGTAAGGGTTTCGAACCCTGCGTGCTTGTGGGCACGTACCGTGGAACGGGTCTAGCGCAGGACCGGGGTGAAGATTTCACCGCGGCTGCTTCCCGCCCCGGTGTACATCTTACCATAGGCTGCTGAACTGATGTAGGTGGAAGAGGGATCCGATACATAGGCGCAGGTTTGAAACCCGCCCTTACATCCAGCGGCCCCTGTCGGAGTTTGGGAGCACATACGTCCCGAGGGGACAGTATGAAAGTAGACCGGTCTTTCAAGCCGGGCAAGAGGCGTTCTCACCCTAAGGGAACCGGGCTCGATATTTCGGCAATTCTTTCCGAAAACTGCCGTCGAACCTCCATCTCTACAAGCGTTGTCTTCTCTTGATGTCCAGGTAACGATCCACCACATCCGCGGCCACCCGGTCGGGGGGACTATCGATAACCAAGATCCCGACGGAACCGAGACGAGCGAGAAGCCGTTCCCGACGGTCCAGCATCTCCGCCGCCACCCCCCGGCGATAGAGGTCCCGTTTGTTTTCCGAGATGCCGTCCGCAACCTCGGCCACCTCCGTATCGGACATGGCTACGACAACGGGAAGATGTCGGGGCAACATCCCCAAACCATATCGCATCAGGCCTTCAGAAGCTCGTTCGTCAATGAGGTCGGTGAAGATCACGATGAGGGACCGTCGCTTCAACTTCGTGGAAACCGTTGACAGGGCTCGGTAGAAACGCGGCTCCTCCATCCTGGGGGGCTGCGCGTACGTTGCGTCGAGTATTCGACCGAAGTGACCGGGGGTTCTTGACGGTGGTAGGAATACCTGAACCTCCCGGCCCACAACCATCACCCCCACCTTGTCTCCCAGTTCCAGCGCTGAATAGGCGAGAAGAAGCGCCGCGTTCAGGCTGTAATCCAGCTTGGTCTTGCCGAACACGCGGGCGGTCATCATCCTCCCGGCATCCAGGACGAGAAAGATGTTTTGGCTCCGCTCCAACCGATTCTGCCTAACAATGAGCCTGCCCTTTCTTGCGGAAGTTCTCCAGTGAATCAGTCGAGAGTCATCGCCCACCGCGTACTCACGCAAGCTCTCAAACTCGTACCCTCCGCCTGTTCTTCTCATCGCCCGTCTCGGATCCTCCGCCGAAGGGTGCCGAACATGCAGCCTGCGCTGCTCGATCAAAGCCAATCCCGGGTAGAGCTTGGCCGTATACGATGCCTGGGAGACTCCTCTCTTCCACACAAGTCCCATTCGGCCCTTGAGCCAGAAATAAATGTTCCCGAATTCCCCGTTGCCTCGTTCCAGCGGCTTCAAACGATACTTCAGCCTCGTACCGGTGCCGGCGCGCACGACGGACCGTATGGGCAGCAATCGCTGCAAACATCGCGCGGGAAAGTCATCCTTGATGATCAGAGAAGCCGAAGCGCCCGACCTGTTGGCGATTTCCAGATGAATGTCGTTGGATCGATCGACGGCCAACGGGTAGGGAAGAGGCCTCTCGATCCGAATTGTGTCCGGAGACGGTCCTATCAGGTAGTCCACGACTGCCGCGAGAACGAGAAGAATGTCGAGACTCAGCGGTACGAGCAGTCCGGAAGGTCGGAACGAGTAGAGCGGGATGAGCAGAGCGGATGCAATCCCGAACAGTACGAAAAACCTTGCCGTAAAGAAGAACGGCCAGGTACGTATCAAGTCTCCCCTTCTTACTTCCGGACGGTCTCTTGATTTCATCTGGGTACCGGAACGCGCTGCAAGATGCCTTGCAGGAAGAAGTCCGAAGTCAATCCGTCGATGAGCGCTTCCGGCCGGAGGATGACTCTGTGGCGGAGCACGGGCGCAACAACATCCTTTACTTCGTCCGGAGTGACGAATGATTCACCGCGCAATGCGGCCAACGCCCTCGAGGCCTTGAGAACAGCCACAGCCGCCCGGGGCGACGCGCCCAACTGAACATAGACCGGATCACGGGTTTCGGCCACAATAGACTGGATATACCTCAGAATTGGGTCCTTCACAACTACGCGGATTACAAGCTTCCGTATTTCGAGCACACTGTCCTTGGCCACCACCCCGGCGGGGATGAGCGATTCCAGGTCATGCAAATCCTTCCCTTCAGCGTAGGCACGAATCACGTCCAGTTCCGCTTGCGGCTCCGGATAGTCGACGGTGATCTTCATCATGAACCGGTCCAACTGCGTCTCGGGCAGCGGGTACGTTCCTTCGTACTCGATCGGATTCTGGGTGGCCATCACAAAGAAGAGATCCGGTAAGGGTCTGGTCGTACCTTCAATCGTGACTTGCCTTTCCTCCATAGCTTCCAGGAGAGCGGCCTGGGATTTGGGAGGCGTGCGGTTTATCTCATCGGCAAGCAGGATCTCGGTGAAAATGGGTCCCTTGCGGAGAGCAAACTTCGACGTCTGCATGTTGAAGACATTTGTTCCCACAATATCACTGGGGAGCAAGTCCGGAGTGAACTGGATGCGCCGATAGTCGGCGTTGACAAGCCTTGCCAAGGTCCGTGCCAGCAACGTCTTTCCCAGTCCCGGAACGCCTTCCAAGATCACGTGCCCCCCGGCGGTGAAACATGTGAGGAGCTGCTCCACGGCCTCCCCCTGGCCCCGTATAACTTGCGTCATGTGCTGCTTGACGGTCTTCAGGCCTCTTCGGACCGTCTCAAGATCCTGCATCATTCCTCCTGTACTACTAATCCTCATTTTCTTGTCGTACTGCGAAGGTTCTTCCGGAAATCGGCTCCTGAATTTCGGTTTGGTTGCTCCCGACGCCTGAGCACCAGGAGCATCGTCCGGATCCCCCGCGTAGTACGACGGTACTTGCGAAACCCAAGGTCGTATGTGACGCCGTTGCCTGCAATCGCCATTTGGTTGCGGTTCTAACCGCCTCTGTGACTCACCGACGATTCATCGTCTCGGATCATGTCTTAACTTTGCTCGCATCTCACCCAGGCGTCGAGCCAGAACAA
This sequence comes from Desulfomonilaceae bacterium, assembly GCA_963675835.2. Taxonomy (GTDB): domain Bacteria; phylum Desulfobacterota; class Desulfomonilia; order Desulfomonilales; family Desulfomonilaceae; genus JAVHLK01. Next base: position 214,057 of record CAXXIU010000020.1, on the reverse strand, counting down.
ACGTCTGCGGGGTTTCCTTTCCATACCGGACCGCTTCCCGGCATTCCCGTATAAGGTCGCCGGATTCACCCGTAGATTCAACAAGACTCCCGATCTTTTCATCCGGGTCTTTGTCCAAACTTCTCAAGGGAATACCGGCCTTCCGTGAGAGTTGGGTCAAGAAGCGACGCGTTATGGCATCCAATGCCACAGTACCGGCTTTGGAAGATTCAAGGATATTTGCCATGGACTGAACGTATTCCAGGGAAGAGCGACCTTTGGGCTGCATCAACGATCGGAATCGTCCGGCATGCGAGGCTCTGCGCGAGTAGAGAACAAGGACTCCGGCAACGAGGATCTGAAGGAGAACCCACCCGAAAACCGAAGAGGCCGCATAGTGCCGGAAGCTCTTCGCCATTGCATAGCCGTGATGATATTCATCGAACAGCACCTTGCCGGGCCTCCCCTTTTGGAGCAGAAGAGCGGGAATGAGTCTAACGTTTTGATCCAACGGAAGCATCCGGTTCGACGCGATGCTCGCATCCGATACGGCGATCACCTCTCCCTTTCCCATTTTCGCGGACACAATGATGGGCCCCCCCTTGTCCTGGACTATGACGGTCCATTCATCCTTTGTACTCTTCCATCTCGTCCGTCCTGAAACGCTGAGTCCGTTGACTTTGTAGAGCCTCGGCGTCGATATTTCCACGGTGGTCCGGCCGGCCTTACCGGTGCGTTTCGGCACGAGCTTGAACGTATCGGTCAAGGAACTCCCGTTCGTTTGTTCTCCCTTCTTCGATTCGCCGCGTTTTTTCTTTTTCGATTGAGCCCGTTCGCCCCAAACGGCCATTAGAGGAGTGGGAATTTTGGGGCCTCCGTGAAACACCATCAGCGTATTGCCGGCGCGGATCCATTTCTTGAGGCTCTTGATCTCTCTTTTGGCAAACGGCACCACCTGAGGATCCAGCACAATCAATACGCCGTTGGTGGAGTCCAATCTCGTGTAACGGCTTTGCCACCGTACCGCGGGGAGGTTCAATTCCTTCAGTAACAGGAACAACGCCTTGTAACCGTTTGGGCGTGTTGAAAACGTGGAAGGAGGGAGAAGGCGGGATTGGTCCGAATCGTAATTGAGGAGACCATACGAGACGATTCCGACTATCACGAAACAGAGAAGAAGTAAGAGTTTCTGCCTTGAGGACATTGCGGCTAGGTCCCCTCGGTGACTCTCCGGCACAAAGCCTGAAACCGTCGGAATTCATTCTCGCCGCAATCGGCACCGCCATACCGGACTCTGTTGAAGATCGGAATCATCTCAGCCAGTGGTGCCCGCAAAGGTTCTTCAACCGGGATACTATCGAGAACCTCGCGGTTGGTCTTGCCGGGGCCCATGGTCAGTCTTCCCATCTCATCGAGCCGGGTCAAGACGTATCTGAACAGATAGATGAGCGCGTCGCGGTAATTGCCCTGTTTCGCCATTTTGCGTGCCGCTTTAAGTGCTTCGGAACTTCCGGGCGAGTGAGGTAGATCACGATCTTGGGAGGCATTGCGCACTACGACGCGACGTCTTCTCGCTTTGATCAGCCTTACTGCAAGCCACGCAACAAGGCCCGCAACCAATACAATGATACCGATCAACTGAGCGTCGAGAATCATCCGACTCACGTCATCGTCAATGTCAAAGGGACCGAAGCTCGGTATGCGATGAATGATCCACTTAAGGGCCTTGATGAAGGCTTCCTCCATCAATCGGCGAACCAGTGCCGGCCATGACTCCCCCTGATTCATGAACTCGTCGCGGGTTAGGACACTTTCCAGTGCAGTTTTCGGATCTACGGGAAGGTCATACCGCTCGACAAACGCATCAGCGGAAAGATCCGCGGCACAAAGACCGGGAAAGGCCGCAACAGTAGCGACGAGGAGGCCCACCGCCACGAGGATCCATCCGCCAAACCTGAAGTGTCTTCCGGTCTTCATGCCAATCTTGTTCCCGGACCACGAAACGAGGATTCAAGGCTCTCATCGAGCCTTCCGCACAGATTGAGAAGGCCGTTATTATGCTGTACCGCCTTCGGTATGTAAAGCTCTTCACCGGTCCATCGGCAAATCCGTTGCCGTCGGCCCGCGTTACCGGTTTCCGGGTCGATTACCCTGAGAGACCTATCCGGTGAGCGTTCATGGCTTGGGGCTCCCGACAAACCACAACGAATCATGAAAGTCCTCGGCACTGAATGGCACTCCGTGGCTTCTCCTCGGAGATGGGAGTATGAATAGCGCACGGTGCGCCATAATTGGGGGGGGCTGCGAAGCAGCGTGATTGTCGCCGAAAGGTCGAATCACCTCGCACCATCTCTGAGACACCGAGATTTGTTTCGGCAATAAGGTTTGAGGAGTCTCTCGGCAGTTCAAACACGATGCCCCCCCAAGGCCCCCCCATCGAGTACCCGACCGTGGTCACATGTCCAGGGACTTTCAGGAAAACCTCATCACGAAGGCCTCACTGCCGAGCATCCGGCTTCTTCGGTGCATGAATCGCAGGAGACACAGGAGAGACGCTCAGCCAATTTCGCGTCGGGATTGAATGCCGCGCCGATCTCTTCGGGTTCCGGTGCGCCACATACGGGGCATTGCGAAGGAGCCTTCTCCGGGCTTATCACAATCTTTGAGAATTCTTTGCCGCAGTCCTTGCATTTGTATTTATTTATAGGCATGTAGCACCTCTCTGAAATGCCGTCCATGGTCGGTCCGTTTGGCCGCCGCTTGGCCGACAAGTACGCCGGCACCTGCGGTACTTGACGGATCTTTTCGTCATCAGTCTGTTTGACCGTTCCCGTCGGACGGTGTTGACTCGAGTTCCTTAGCGTCCTCTAACGCCTTCCTGTAGGCCGCCACCTCAACTTCGTGACGCGCCGTGATTTTGAGACGCTTCTTCCATTTTGGATCTTCATCGAAGACTTCGATGTTTGCAGCGAACTCCATCAAGGTACCGTGATCCGGCTTGCCCAATTTCTCCCACAGAGCCGTGTTGATGAACTCCCAGAGCTTCATTCCGTTTTCGAGAGATTTCTCGATTGCCATTGCAAGCAGATACGGACTCATCGTCATTTTGACTGATATAATGCCCTCCGGCCAGTTCTTCGCCGCCTCTGATTCGGCTATGGAACACTCCACCATGCTCACCTCCTTGACGTCCGTCTAGTGCTCATGAAACTTAGATGCGCATTCTGAAAAAAGAATTCAAGGAATCCGGCGCGCTCGCGGATTGCCGATCAAGTTCCCGGCCTGGTTAGGCTATGGCAATAAAGTGGGCTAATCTGTGGCCGCTGAGATATCTTTCGACGCAACCGGCTATTGACCCTTAGGATTAAATGTTGTAACATGTTGGAATTGCTATGCTCGAAACTGGCCACTGAAATAATGTTGCCCCCGAGTTGCGGACTCAGCCGGTCGACTCACAAGTCACCCGCAGAATAAATCGCTTAGTGAGGAAGTGAGAAACATGGGAAAGAGGATCAAATGGGATCTGGACAATGCGGTCAAACTGCTCAAGAAAGGCTTCACCTGCAGGGAAATAGCCGACATTATGAAGCTTACCCGAGAACAGGTGTATGACGCGTTTCGAAACAGAAACCTCAAGATCGTTCCCGACAGGCGAGGGTTCAAACCCAGCTGGGACATGGACCGTGCAAAGCGCCTGGCCGACCAAGGTAAGGCAATATTCGAAATTGCTCAAATTATGGGGTTGCCTCAGGATTTGGTCAGATCGGGGTTCAAGAATCGCGGGTGGAAGCCCAAGTACAAGCGAAGCGGTCGTCACGTGACCTGGGACGTGGAGCGAGCAAAGAAGCTGCGAGCCAAGGGGATGAAGTGGGTAGACATTGACCAGGATATGAATCTCACTCCGGGAACCGTGAGGCACTATTTTGTTCGTCAGGGGCTGCACAACCCCAGGCGACAGCCAAACATGCAATGGGACATCGAGGAGGCTCGCAGTCTCCGGGACAAAGGCCTTCACTGGAAAGAGATTGGTGAAATCGTGGGCACGGATGGAAATAACGTGCGCCGGGCTTTCGTGAGACGGGGCTGGCTCGATAAGCGTAGAAAGTCGGCTGCCAAACGCAAAGTACCTCGGCTCCGAATGCGCGTAAGCACTTTCCGGTCCAAAATCAGCTAAAAGCCTTCCGCGTAACCGTCAAGATGTGGTATCCGGAAGTTGCGTCGTTTGTTGTTTGGTGAAGGGCCGCAATCGTGATCCCAAGGTATCGAACGGCTATGAAGATTCGGCACTCCCGCGACACACCGGAAAATGAAGATCGTGGCACGATTATGTGTAATTCAGTAGGTACACAACAGTCTCCTATGAAACGCGATCGTTGTCCCTTCCGATGAAAAGACAAAGGGTGAATTTCATTGAACTGTCCACGGATTCGCGGACATTGGTAGGTTCTTATTATCGTTAAGGTTTTATGTCCTTCTTGACACCTTGTGACGGCACTGCTAATCTTTTATAGGTGCCGTACTCTTGAAAGGGCCTAGTCCGGTTCGTGAAAAATGGGAGGGAAACATGAAGAAATTACTGACACTGGCTATGCTCTGTTTCGCCTACTATCCTTATTACTACGGGTACTATATGTATCCGGCTTGTGGTTGGGGATGGGGTTGGGGCGGTTGGTGCTTCTAAACTTCAAGAGTTCTGTTTGCGTCTCTCAGTAGTTCGAAAAGCGGGTCTCGCCTGCCTGTTCGGCGGGGCATCGGCTGATTTGTGCCGCCCTTTCAAGAGGTCAGGCATCGAATCCGGGCCTGAACCGAGCATTTGATCGGCCGGATGCTGTCAAGTACCGACACGCGGCCAAGAAGTTGCGTTTCGGAATGCGTGCGTGCAGTGCCCACGCTTCCGGCAAGAAAAGGCAAAGGCCCTTTGGAGTGTCCAAAGGGCCGCGCAAAACTGATTCGGTAGCCGGTCCAACAGCGAAAACGTTCTTAGCCGAATCCCATCAGATGAAACTTCCCACAATGGTTCTCCAACCCATCTCCTTAAAAGAGCCGTAGACGTCGTTGATGGGCTCACCACCCGTGGCGGCCGCAGCCGCGGGATCGTCGGTTATCATCGACAACAGGCGCTCGGCTTCAGATTCGATGAATTTCACGCTTTCCACGCCGAAATTGAGTCCTTTCAGGTCGGACCGCAACTCCATGGGATCGATAAGAATGACCCAACCGGCGCTGTACGGATCCTGGTTGGTGCAGTGGGGATAATCCATGAGTTTCTGATTGACCGCTGTTACGACTCCGGAAATGGGTGACCTGACCGAGGCTTCGTTACCCTCCCGATCCATAATGAAAGACTCTTCTCCTACCCTGAATCTGGTCCCCAATGAGGGCAAACGCATCTTATCCACCGGCCCCACCAATCTGTTACCGAAATCGTCCAGTCCGATGCGGACGCGTCCTCCGTATTCCACCCGAGCCCAGCCGTGGCCGGTGTGTATGTAGTAGTCACGGGGCACCATATATCCATGGGCGTTGAGGTATTGCGGCGGACCGAACAGTGTGTGATCGACCTGGATCATGTCGTCAAGCATTTGATCGTACGGACATGTTCCGCATTCGAAGCTTCTTGCGCACAGCTTGTTTTGAGGAGCCCGACCCGTGAGAGCATGACGACAGCGCTGGTCCTCACCGGGGAGTTGCGCCATCTTGGTGTTCCAGCCCGCGTCCGCGGATTCCTTGGACATGCGCTTGGCCATTGCCTTGTCGAATAAGCAGGTGGTGCAGTCGAATGCATTGTCGCAGTACTTCACGGGGATGACCCTGGCCTTCATCCAGATGCACTCTTTTTGAGAGAAGTTGAACCCGGTAATCTTACTAGCCATTTCTGCCTCCTTATGTGGTACGGATGAGCTGAGTTTTCGGATCGGGGACGTTGGAGGGCACCCACACGGGGGTGCCCTTACGGTGCCGGTAATCTCTCTGAAATAGGCCCGTCAGTGCCGAGGATTTGTGCCTTTGCAGATTAGAATGTTGCCGTCAGGCGGCTTTGGTGACTGCTTGAGGGCGTTCCGGCCGGCACTGCGGGATTTCAGCCACATCGTCCAGCATTTGATCGTAGGCACATGACCCGCACTCGTAATTGTGAGCACACATCTTGGTCAGGGGGGCCCGTCCGGTGAGAGCGTGATTGCAAAGTTGTCCGTCCTTCCGTTGCCGCGTTACGCTGATTTCCACTCTTGTTGCCATGACAGGCCTCCTTCTTGGGTTTTATTTCGTTGAATCGTCTCTCGGATTAGCTACGATCTTTTGTGTGTCTCGTTCTCCTGTCCATTTGAGTGTGCATCAGCCATGCCAAAACCCAGCACACTGGGTAACATGTTGATTTAACATGAGATATAAGGTGTTGTGCACATGAGGCCATTGTCGGCAAGGGAGAGGGAAAATACCACATAAGCTCGGTTGCCACGGCAATCTGCAGGAACTAACATATTATTATAATGGACTATTATTGCATATGAGGGAAAGCGCCATACCTGTGTGGCAAAATCCTACAAGGAGTCCTTCACGGAAGGCGGCAGTGCGGGCGGTAGGCTGGTCAGCCCCTGGCGCGCTCCAATTCCGTAGCGTCCGTACCACTCTCGTCTTCGAGGTGTTTGAGTGACTTGGTGAGCGATTCTTGGAGGAAGAGTTCGCAGTAGGTGCACAGGTAGTTCAGTTTGACGTCAAGATCCGGGATGTTGTTCGATGCGCGCATGACGCACCGATCGGTGTGGCAATGGGGTACTCCAAAGGTGTGCCCGATTTCATGGATGGCTACCTTCACCACTCTGTCCAGGAAGTGTTCCCGGGAAACGGGCAGTCCCCGGTCCCCTACACCCAGACGCGCTGAAGACATGACCGCGGAACGGCCTCCCATGTACGCTTCACCGAAAACATAAGTGAGAATCGGATTGCAGATGTCCAACCTGGTGATGCCGAGAATCTTCAGACTGTCCGGAGACAGTTCCTTGTCCAGGTGCTTGATGATTGCCATGGCGTTGTATTGATCTCGAGATTCCATGAACGTATCTTCCGGAATCGGAACCACATCGTGGAGATCCACGGGGAGTCTCAAAATACCCTGCAAACTGTCCGAGACCACGTGAAGCACGTCTTCGTCCATTCTGCCGAGCGGAATTACCGTTATCAGACCTTTTGTCGGAGTATGCGGCAGCGTTCGCTCCTTCCGGAACCGGCTAACGGTGCAGGTCGAACTTGCGAATCTTCTTGTGAAGCGTGCTCCGGTCGACCTCCAAGACTTTAGCGGCACGCGTTATGTTCCAGTCCTCCTCATCGAGAATGCGGCGAATGTGGAGAATCTCGGCTTCCTGTAGCGATTTCGGCTTGGAGTCAGTCGGTCCGCAAGGTGCCTCCGGATTCAAGTAGGCAAAAGCTTCAGGACCTATGACGCGTTTGCGTGAGGTAACCACGGCGCGTTCGACGACGTTCTCCAATTCCCTTATGTTTCCCGGCCAATCGTGATCCGTGAGGATCTTCATTGCCTGATCGTTTACGGCATCCACTTGGCGATTCGTCTCTCTGGCGACCCTCTTGAGAAAGTAGTCGGTCAGGAGAGGAATGTCATCCCTTCGCTCCCTCAAGGGCGGCACTCGCAGTGTTATCACATTGATTCGGTAGAAGAAGTCTTGCCTGAACTTCCCCTCGGTGATTTCCCGATCGGGTTCACGGTGAGTGGCGCTGATGAGTCGGAAATCAGCCTGGATAGGTTCGACCGCGCCGACTCGAAAGAAGGTCTTTTCCTGAAGCACCCTCAGCAAGTCGACTTGCATTTTAGCCGTGATTTCACCAACTTCATCCAGGAACAACGTTCCGCGGTCGGCAACTTCGATCAAACCCTTTTTCGGGCGGTGAGCCCCGGTAAAGGAGCCCTTTTCGTGTCCGAAAACCTCGCTCTCTATGAGTGTTTCCGGAATAGCTCCACAGTTGATGGGAACGAAGGGGCCTCCCATTCGTTTGCTGTGGGCATGTATGGCTCTTGCAATCAGTTCCTTACCGGTCCCGGTTTCACCGAGTATCAGGACTGATGATTCGCTCGGCGCAATCTCCATAATGGTGTCGAACAGGTCGATCATGACCCTTGAGCGGCCTATAATTTCGTCGGTTCCTCCCCAGCAGCGGGTAATCTCCTCCCTGAGGTACTGAGTTTCCTCCAGCAACCTCCTGTGCTCGAGAAGTTTGGCCACGATCAGGCTCAGGCCCTCCGGATCAAAGGGTTTGACGAGAAAGTCATTGGCTCCGAGTTTCATTGCCTCTACCGCATGATCGACCGTGCCGTACGCGGTCATGACTACTGCAACCGTCGTCGGGTAGGCTTTCTTCGCCTTCTCAAGAAGCGCGAACCCCCCCATTCCGGGCATCTTGATGTCAACAAACAGGATATCGTAGAGACCCTGCTCCATGAGGTCCATAGCCTGTTCGCCCGATTCGGCCCGGTCAACGACCACATCTTCCTTTTCGAGCCATGCCGCCAATGATTCCCTCACGATCAGTTCGTCGTCCACCACCATGATTCTACTTTTGCGGGCCATGATAAGACGGTTGCCTCCCTGTGTGTGCGAGCTCAACACACATTCTTTTCTGTGTCTTGGCTGAATGCGGGCAGGTTCAGAATAAAAGTGGCTCCTTTATCTCGTTCGCTTTCCAGCCGTATGCTCCCTCCATGCTGAGTGACAATACCGTAGACCACGCTCAAACCGAGACCGACTCCCTTACCATCCAGCTTGGTGGTGACAAACGGCTCAAAAATATTGCTCTGAAGGTCTTCGGGAACGCCGGGGCCCGTATCGCTTATGCTGATTCTCACCGAACGCGTTGCAGGGTCGGGATCCGCAGCCACACTGATGATGCCGCCTTTCGGCATGGCCTCTACCGAGTTGAGTATAAGGTTGAGAATGGCCTGCTTGATCTGGTTCCGGTCGCCGTACAAAGGCGGGACTTGTTCCTCGATGTCCCTGCATAGACTAATGCCTTGTAATTCCATTCGGTTGCCGGTCAGCAAGATGACCTCGTCGAGAAGGGGATTAATGTGAAAACGGGACTTTCTCAGATCCCCCTGGCGCGCAAACGACAGCAGGTTGCGCAGGATCTGACCGCATCGCGCTGATTCCCCTGCAATGAGATCGAGATACGTTCGGAACTTGGGCAAATCCTCTTGAGGAAGGCTATCTCCCTCCACGCTGCTTCTCATGAGCTTCGAAAAGGTGAGAATGCCCTGAATGGGATTGTTGATCTCATGAACCGCAGCTGCAGCGAGTTTACCCAGCGCGGTCATTTTGTCTTGATGCAGGTAGTGAAGGAAATTCTCCCTGAGGCTTTGCACTTGCCGATCCACTACCGGCGTCATACCTTTGGTCACGTCTTTCCAGACGATCAGCACGCTCATCTTTCCGCGTTCATCCATTTTCAGGGGATATGCACTCCGCGTAAAGTAACGGACCTTTCCGTCGGCGCGTCTTTCTTCTCGAACCGAATGAGTGGACTTTCCCGTACGCAAGACTTCCAGCACGACGCAGTTCTCGCCTTTGAGATGACACGGCTCCATGGATCTCAAAACCACCCAATGACAATCACGCCCAAGGCAACCATCCCTGGACATCTTTGTCCTCTTCAAAATCGCGTTATTTATGTCGAGCACCTTGAAATCCTCATCCACAACCATGATGCTCACTTCAGAACCTGCCATGAGGACTTCCTTGATCAATTCCAGGCTCTTGATCTTATCCTGCGTGGCCCCGAGTTGTCCGGACAACGCTTTGAGAGTTTGAAGTGCTTGCAAGGCAAAAGAATCAAGGAATCGCGTCTGTGGGGGAATGACCCGCATTATCTTCCGGCGCAACTCATGGTCATCGGACGTTACAATGACGACATCCGGGATCTCTGATCGGATGATCTCCTCATAGTCGCGAAACAGCGGGATCTCGCCTTCCGAGTTCACATCCTTGAGCGCCTGCTCGGAACCCATGTAAACCAAACCAATGACGTCGAGGTCGAATCCCATCGGATCAAGAGAGTCGAGGATTTGGGGACCGCCTTCAAGCGCCTCTTCGTTGCCGATTATGAGGACTCTCAACGACTGAGAAGAAGCCTCCCCCGCCGAATCTTCCTTGCCGGCCCTATCCGCGGTGACAGACATGGCGCTCTCCTTGTTCTTTGATTCTAACAAAACGCCTGATTGAAGCAAGCAATGTTGAGTACTAAATACTCCGTTGAGCAAGAGCGGTGCCGTATGCACCTAAGATCTCGCTGCATTTGCAGGCCGTAGGCCGCGCTATACCCTCCGTCTCCCCGGCGAAGGCCGGGGGCCGTGAAGAAAAAATTCGATGTCGGCTTAGGCGAGCGGACGTCGGAATACGGGCTTCAGCTGGATTGACGGTTTCGGGAAATCGTACTCCACGGTGGAAGTACGGGACAATTAACGGAGACTGCCCCTGTCATGGTAGCGCCGGCCTCCGTGCCGGCCTCTTCTCCGGAGCGCCCGGCAGGAACGCCGGGACGCTGCAGCGCGTTCTCAAAGATACCTCAGCGCTTAGTGCCACAGTGTACTATTGGCCCCGGGAACCGCAGACGAACATCCGAGTGCTCCACGGCGGGGACAATTCCATCCGCTCTATGGTATAGTCTATTTCCATGATATTCGTGCGGCAAGGTATGATGACATGATTCGACACTCCGGAAAAGCAATCTGGCTAACCGGGCTATCCGGTTCCGGCAAGTCAACGCTATCGCAAATGCTTAGACACGTCCTCGAATCACGCGGAGTCCCGGTCATCCTTCTCGACGGCGACCTTCTTCGAGAAGGTTTATGCAGAGACCTGAGCTTCTCCGCGGTCGATAGGGCTGAGAACATCCGAAGAGCCGGTGAAACGGCAAAACTACTCTCTCAAACAGGTCATACGGTACTAGCGGCCTTCATTACGCCTTTCGAGAGCATTCGAAAAGCGGTTCGCGGAATCTTCGAACCGGGACGCTACGTTGAGATATTCTTGGACTGTCCGCTTACCGTTTGCGAAGAACGTGATCCCAAGGGGCTCTATAGTAGAGCCAGGAGCGGCGAGATCCCGGAGTTCACGGGAATCTCCTCCCCGTTTGAGCGCCCCGCGGCCGCGGACCTCTTGATCCCGACCTCGGAACAGACCGTTGAAGAATCTCTGGATGCGATTGTAAAATTCCTCGAGCGGCAATACCCGGATCTGCGACTATCCGGGGTGAAGGGCAGGGGAGGCGGGAGACGGGGACGAAAGGTGGCGGTATTGGGTCTCGACTGCGTTCCGCCTCATCTCGTCTTTCAAGAATCGGGAAAAGACCTTCACAACCTGCGCGCGCTGATGAACCACGGAGTCTGGGGCGAACTGAGGTCTACGGATCCGCCCATAACGGTTCCGGCCTGGACGACGATCACCACTGGAAAAGACCCGGGTGAACTCGGCATTTACGGATTCAGGAATCGTGTGGATCACGGCTACGATGAAATGGTCGTGTTCAACGGGGTACACGTTCACGCTCGGCGAGTGTGGGATCATCTGGAAGAAACCGGCAAATCTTCAATTCTCCTCGGGATCCCCCAAACCTATCCGGTTCGACCGCACAACGGTATTACGGTCTCCGATTTCCTATCCCCGGACATAGAGTCTCCATCCACTTTTCCGGAAAGCTTGTCGGCAGACCTCCACAATCTTGCCGGAGGTCAATATCTTGGGGACGTGAGGGACTTCAGGACCGACGACAAGGATCGTTTGCTCGAAGACCTCTACACCATGGTGGACCGAAGATTCCAATTGGCATCCGATCTGCTGATTCATCGTCCGTGGGATTTCTTCATGATGGTCGAGATCGCCACAGACAGGCTGCATCATGGATTCTGGAGATTCGGTGCACGAGACCATCGTCTCTATGAACCCGGGAATCCTTACGAGAATGTGATCAATGAATTCTACAAGTTCTTGGACTCACGCATCGGATCCTTGTTGGCACTGCTCAGTGACGATACCACTGTGCTGGTGGTTTCCGATCACGGTGTTCAGAGCATGGTCGGAGGAGTTCATATCAACGAGTGGTTGATTCGCAACGGATATCTCACGCTGGGGCAACAACCGGGCAAGGGGGGCGAGCTTTCGTGGTCCATGATCGACTGGTCACGGACCCGGGCATGGAGTGAAGGCGGCTACTACGCGAGGGTGTTTCTCAATGTCAAAGGACGAGAGCCGCAAGGCATAGTAGATTCCCAAGACTATGAGACGTTGCGGGACGAGTTGGCCGAAAAACTAGGCTCGCTTCTCGATGAAGACGGCCGACCGATGGAAAATCAGGTCCTCAGACCGCAGCAGTTATACCGTGCCTGCAATAACGTCCCACCGGATCTGATAGTCTATTTTGACGGGTTGAAGAGACGGTCCGTGGGCACGGTGGGCGGCGACATACTCTCCCGGGAAAACGACAGGGGCCCGGACGACTCCAATCACGATTTCCAGGGCATCTTCATCGGGACTCGAATGTCTGAGCTAAGGTCGGGGGAGAGGAACGGCACTCGGGTCGAAGGCGCATCCTGCATGGACATCACGCCTACGATCCTACACGAGTTCGGAAACCCGAAGCCCGCGGATCTGGGCGGGCGGGTCATCCATCTCGATAGCGGCGGACTCCGTGCGGCAATGCATACGGCGAAGAGTCCCCGGACCAAGATGCCGACGCAAGACCACTCCCGGGAGGAAGCGGCGGGATATACCTCCGAGGAAGCTGAAATCGTCAAGAAACGGCTGACTGACCTGGGGTACCTCTAGTACCCCACAGCGGAAGTGCAATGACGTATTGACGAAAGCTGTCCTTGTCTTGGCAGCGCGGAGGCCTCCGTGCCGGTCTCTTCTCCACGAGCGGCAGGGACGATATCTCTCGTTGTCAAGAATATGACACCCACATTCATGCTACAGGTACTAGTCACAGCGTTCAAGACATCCTGCAATGCCGGACGGGAAGGCACTCGGGGCGCTCGGTCGGGCTGAACGCCCCGAACACCGGGAATTCCGGTTACTTCTTGCCACACTTGGCGGCCTTTGCCTTCATTGCCTCATCTTTGGTTGCAAACGGACCGGCTACGGTCTTGGGCGTCTTGTCTTTTGCCTGAATGACCTTACAAACCCCCTTAGAGTCTTTGATTACGACCCATTTCTTCCCGGCCGCGAACGACAATCCGGACACGAAGAGGAACACGGTCACGACCAGCACTATCGCCGCTTTTCTCGCAAAACATAGCCTCATGGCATACCTCCTTTAGTGAATAATCGGTACCATGAAACGGTCCCCCCCCGCAACCTCTAATCGCAAGTTCCTTGAGCGAAAAGACGTTGGCTGTTTGTTAAGGCAACCATCATGCCTGAGCAGGCACGGTCTTTCATGATTGGTTGTGGCTTATTGAAGTCCCCCGAGCCGTGAAGGTTCATAGGACACGGTGAATTTGTTCTAGGTCACGGAGCGGCTGCAGACGAGTTTTCGGTCATTCTGAGGTAGTCAAAGACCAAGCGAGTGTTCCGACAAAGCTGCCGCATTCTTTGGGCTACGCTGCGTGCGCGTTTGAGCTTGATGATGCTAACGGCAAGACGGCGCAGTCGTGTGATGTTTTCCGGTCCATGGCCGGTTCTTATTCGGCTGCGGTCTTCGTCGTAGTTCCAGTCAATGATGTAATGGCAACTGTTTTCGATAGCCCAGTGGCCGCGGTTGGTGGCAAGTACGCGTTGAGGATCAGCCTGTTCAGGAGGTCGGCTGGTAACGCCATAGGCGATTTCACTGGAATACTTACCGGTTTTCTTATTTGTGGACTCGCGTTGTATGAGAAAGGCTTGTCCAACGTGAGGGAAGTTCAGATAGTCGTTGAGTTCGGTAGTGATCCAAATTTTGCGGGTTTCGATCCGGCCGTGATCAGGTGGCTCGCAATGGATAAAATCGGGGTCCTGCCGATCCTGGAAATAGAATGCGATATCTTCAAAAAGGCCGGGCTGGTTGTTTTTTACGGTGAAGTGGTAATGAGCTTTCCGCTCCCGGACCAGATACTCGGCGATCTTACGCTGGGTCAAAAGGGCATCGGCGGTAATATCCTTGCCCTCAATATCAATGGCGTCAAGGAGCGGGATGGCGGTTTTGATTTCGTTGGTGCGTTTGACTTTGTCATCCTCTACGGGCAAATCGCCTACTTTTTTTGGGTGTAGCAGGTTTTGCTCTGATGACCGATGGCGCTCATGATATGCGTTTGGTAGCCTTGATCGTCGACGGCGTTGCACATGGTTTTTCCATCAATGGCCAGACTTTCATCCTGGCGGCCATAGGCTTGGCTCCAACGCTGTAGCGCATGGTCAAGATGCACTGGGTCCACGCGGATCAGTACATCACGGATGATCGACAGGCTCGGTACGACGTAGCGTCTGTTTTCGTATCGGCAACGGAAACGTTTTCGGGCTTTTTGTCCAAGGTCGTCGGCCCAATCCGAGATGGCCTGATAGCCGCGCATCCCACACAGGGTAGCGCCGGCGGCAATTGCCAACACAGTGGACAATCGATGGCGTCGTCCTTGTGCACGCCGCGGATCGGGAATATCGGCAAAAAAGTCGGGCAAAGATTGCATATGTAGTGCACTGAGCATGATTCTTGGACCTCTTGTACGATAAGCCGGGTCGAGGATAGGACCGGATAACAATGCTTGGGCATCGGAGGTTAACGGTTTGACAAAAACCATTTTTGGTGAGTCTGCCGTGGCGCTGTAGCCTTGACGGGTCCGCCGGAAGCCTTTGGTGTCGCCCACATATATCCAGTTCGCCGCTTTGTAGATGGTTCCCTGGAACCGTTGCGGGTCCACGAAGGTCTCAAGCAGCACAATTGGATGACCGAAAATCGACCGCCAATCGGCCGTTAATCTCTTATGACACGCTGCGAGAATGCGGGAGGCTAAATTGGGAAAATGGCAGTTGGGCAGGATCAGAAAACGGCTGTTGTTTGTCACCAATTTGAGACGATCAAACTGGTGGCGAAAGCTCCACCCGATCCATTGATCCCGTGCAGAGCACTTCAAGGCTGCTGCCGAGAAGCTCATAAGCGCAACCCATTGGTCATCAAAGGAGGCGATGTACCATAGGGTTTCGCTGATCTTGGGAAGTGCGCCGAGGTAATGATGCTCTTGCATCAGTTGCTGAAAACGTTGCTCTTCAAGCGGGCCGACGCGCCGGACGAGGACTTTGGATAGGTTCAATACTGTTACCCTCGGAATGAAGTGTCCGAAGGCTCCGTATATACCCCACCCGGAGGCGGATGTCCAGAAAATTCACTAAGCACGTAGCGTCTTTGCCTAAACAGGCAAGAACAGAATCACCCTGGGCATTACCATGGAACGCGGTTACGTCATCGAGAATACGCCGGAGAACCGTCGTCTCATCCAAATAAGAAGAGGACCGAAAAACTTCCTTGAGCCGCGACTCGCCGTAGAAATCGAAACGACTTCGATCCGAACAGGTTTCCGTAAGACCGTCGGTGTACACCAGCAATCTATCACAGGGTTCCAGATCCTCGTGGGCTTCCTCGAAATGCATGCCCGGAAACGCGCCAATGATTGTGCCGCCGGTTCCCAATTCCACGATTTCGCGGCCTCGCGCCTTACACAAAAGAGGCTTGGGATGACCGGCATTACTGTAGGTGAGCCGCATGGCCGCGGGATCTATCACACCATAGAAGACCGTCAAGAAGTCATCTTCCGGTATGATGTTCACGAACTGCCGGTTGAGCAGAGTCAGGAGCTTTGACGGTGAGTGCCCTTCGGAGACGAGGGACTGAAAAGCCATCTTGAACATAGCGCCTTGCATGGCCTGCCCCGGGAAACAGCCTCTTGAAGAAATCAGGAATCGGCGTCAGTGCCGTATACGTATTGGCTTGGATTCTCTCTACAACAAGTCCCTCCAGCCTTGCCATCAAGGCCGGGGAAAAGGTGTCGTTCATCCCTAGTTGTCTCCGTTCATGAAAACTCAAGAAAAGTTCGCCATTGCGACTCTCGGCAGGAAATCTTCTATTTGGGACTTTGCCGTCCGCTCTCATTTATAGTATAACACAACGTTAGGAAGTCCGTGCACTGCAACTCACGTCTACGGAGGGCCAAGTCGCAGTGAGAAGTAAGCTTCGAGAATTGCGGGGACAAACCGTTTTTTCGCAGATGGTTCTCGAAATACGTTCTCAGAGGCGCATGGATCTTCATCGCGGACCAATACAATAACTCCCCGCAAGTACGCTACCAATATAAGAGGACTTTAACGCAACCTTGCTTCTGTCTCGACGGAGGGTTTACCTCTGTCCATGAGGAGTGCAGCGAGCTTCATTGCGCACACCCATGGACGTATGATGGAGTTCAACCTGGTAACGGTAAGCCCCTGCCCGTTCCGGGGATGGAAAAGCCTAGTTGTGCGTTGAAGCAAAGGGAAAAGCATGAGAAGCTTCTTCCAGAAGAGTTTAAGGCGACAAGTCGTACTGATTGTCACGATCCTGGTGCTGGCACAGACCGCATGTGTCGGGTATTTCGTCTACAGGGACGCACGCTCGGCAGTGGAGAAGCCGGTACTGGAACAGCTTGCCGGTGCCAACAAGCAACGCGTCGGACAAGTCCTTGATTTCCTGCAGGGCGTGACAACCGATCTTTCCCTTCTTGCACGCAATTCTTTTGTCCGTGCAGCCGTCGAACTGCTTTCTTTCTACTCTCCCAATGAAGAAAATGAAGGCAAAGGGAAGGCCATCAAACTGGATTCAGCGGATTACGAACTGCTGGTGGCTGAAATTAAACCCCTTTTCGATCTGTGGTTGGAGTTGTTCAAGGACAAGAAGGGATATCAAGACTTTCTAATCGTTATCGGAAAGGGTAAGGGATTCGTTGTCTATACCCAGCAAAAGCTGAATGATCGAGGAGAGACCCTTGCGGCGGACGACTCGAAGCCTGGTGCCCTTGCCCAACTGTGGAGAAAAGTCTCGCAAGACGAAAAGGCTGCAATCGTTGATTTCAGCTTTTACGAGCCCGCCGGAAAGCCCGCCATGTTTGTCGGGTATCCCGTCTTGGTACAGGACAAATTCGCCGGGATGCTCGCAGTCCGCATCGGAACGGAGTTCCTTGATACCGTGATGAAGGAGGCCGGGGCCGCGGGGAAATCCGGAGACGCGTTCATCGTGGGCGAGGATTTCCTGATGCGTACCAATTCGAGGTTAAGTCCCGGCAAAGTCCTCAAGCAAGAGGTGCGAACGGAGGCCGTTGAGCAGGCGTTGGATGGAAAAAGCGCAACCGGAATCGTGACCGATTATCGAGGGGTACCGGTGCTGGCTTCGTGGACCCCTCTTGCAATCAAGGGCGACGAGCAGCTCGCAGTGGACTTCAAATGGGCCATGGTCGGCAAGATAGATTCGGATGAGGCTTTTGAAGCGGCTGCCGCCTTGGGATATCGAGTCATCGTGATCGTGGTATTGATAGGCTTTATCTTCGGGGTCGTCGCGGTCTGGCAGGTACGAAGAATAGCAGGGCCCATAGCCACGTTGGCCGAAAGAGCCGACCTCATCAGCGGTGGAGACATGAGTGTCGAGATTCCGCTGGTGGAACGAGTCAACGAGATCGGGACATTGGCCAGGTCATTCAGTACCATGCTGCAGAACCTGCGAAATCAGGCCCGGAACATTGCGGAAACGGTTGGAGTGCTGACGACTTCGGCTTCTGAGATAGCTGCTACTGCAGCACAGCTTTCCACGAGCACGTCCGAAACAAGTACCGCAGTGTCGGAAACCGCTACCACGGTAAATCAAGTGAGACAGGCCGCGAAACTTGCCGGAGAGAAGGCTCGTACTGTTTCGGAAAGGTCTCAAAAAGCCGTGGCGGCCTCGGAGTCCGGTAAAGGGGCGACCCAAGACACCATTGATCAGATGGGTACGATCAAGCATGAAATGGACTCCATTGCCGACACAGTGACGAGGTTGAGCGAACACAGCCGGACAATCGGCGCGATCGTTTCCAGTGTCCGCGACATCGCGGACCAATCCAACCTCCTCGCAGTGAATGCTTCGATTGAAGCGGCTCGGGCAGGTGACTATGGAAAGGGTTTTGCGGTTGTGGCCCAAGAAATCAAGTCCCTTGCCGATCAATCCAACGAAGCGACCGAGGAGATTCGACGGATTCTGGCGCAAGTTTCGGAGGCCATCAACGCCGTCGTGACGGCAACCGACCGGGGACGAGGAGCTGTCGACACCGGTGTGGCGCAATCCGGTCATGTCGGCGAATCGATTGAAACCCTTGCCCACAGTGTCAATGAGTCCGCACAGGCCGCAAGCGTAATCGATGCTACCGGTGAACAGCAGGTGCAGGGCCTCGACCAATTGGCCGAAGCCATGGCCCAGATCGACCAGGCAATGCGGGAGGGCCGGGACGCCTCCGGGAAGCTTGAACTTTCGGTCGACCAATTGACGGACTTGGCCCAAAGGCTGAAACAATTGGTCGCTCATTACCGAATGTAGTGGAGGTGCCGATCTCAATATTACTGTGGGAGGAGATCAGGGCATTACTCAGAAGGAGAGATGAATGAAGGTGAGAATCCTATTGGCGGCGATGACCGCGTTCGCCATGATACTAAGTTTCAGTGCCGCAGGCCGGGCCGAGATAGTTGTCGGCGGCATCTCGAACCGTACTGCCGCCACATCCGACTCCAGCATTCCCCACATGGACGGGGTTCTTCAGGCTTGGGAATGGATCAACGCAAACGGGGGCATCGAAGGCGAGAAGGTGAAGGTGCTCGAGCGGGAGTGCGGCTACAACATTCCCAAGACACTGACGGCGTTCAAACGGTTGGTGAGTGAGCACAAAGTGCCCCTCATACATGGATTCGGCACGCCGGACAGCCTGGCAGTCATTCCGTTCTCCACGCGGAGCGAGGTGATTTACATGCCGGTGTCCTACGCTGCGCAGATGACAAATCCAAAGAGGGCGCCGTACTACTTCATGACGAACGCAGATTACAGCGTCGCCGGCCGAAGCGCGGTTCAATTCGTCAAGAAGAACGGCGGGAGTCTCGGGCTGCTTTACAATCCCGGCGGCTATGGTATAGACCCCATTCCGGACATCAAGGACGAGGCTAATAAACAAGGTGTAAGAATCGTCGCCGATGTGCACATTGGTTACATGCCCTCCGACGCAACAAAGGAAGTGGAGCAACTGAAAAAAGCGGGTGCCGAATACGTCTGGATGGGCAACACCGACTCGTGCATGGCGGTTGTCGCGAAGGACCTCGAAAAACAGAAACTGGACATCAAGATCATAGGTAATGTATATGCAGGTAACGAGGCGTTTATCAAAGCAGCGGGCAAGGCTGCCGACGGCCACTATGCCATATACGGCTCCGCTCCGTACGGCAGTATCGAAACGCCTGCAATGAAGGCCCTCATGGCATCGGACAGCGAAGAGAAGAGGAACTCCAACTTCATCAGAGGCTGGGCCCAGACAATGGTTGCCGCCGAGGCGATGCGAAGATGCAAGGCGGCGGGTCGGCCCATTACCGGTCCCAATCTCAAGTGGGCCTTTGAGACGATGAAGGACTATTCGCCCGACGGTCTGGTTCCACCGGTGACTTTTGCACCGGACGATCATCGACCTACCATGAGTGTACCGGTCTTTCAGGTGCAGGACGGCAAATGGGTCAAAGTCTGGGACAATACGCTGCCTCGCCGGCCCTGATGAACGGTGCGGGGACGGCAACCGCCAACCGGAGCCCGCCCCCGTCCGCTGGAAATGAATGTTGCCGGACGGGAAAAGAAATCGCTGAAATCTGCCGGGAACGGGGCATTCCTAAAACCCCGTTCATTCTGTGCTCGAGATGGCGCCTGCTCAGTCTTGCCTGAGGGTTGCCTCGGGGTGGGATGTTACCAAAGATGTGTTTGGCTGAGCGCCGGCAACGATATCCGGTTGACCCTAGAATGATCCGCAACGTAGAATAGGCAACAAGGAAAAACCTTTTATTCGCCAATGTTACAGCGATTGCTGTTCTGTCCTGTCTTCCGTGCAATGGTGGGGGCTTTTCGAGTATGCGGGTGCCGTTCCCCCGCCCCGCAACCGTCTGTCACACCACGAACCGGCAAGGCCGCTGAGTGGTTGTTGTACAAATGGCCGGCAGATTTCCGTGATTCACGGTGTCACTTTCATAGCTACTCAAGCAGGGGTGCAGATGCGAAGCGGCTGTATGAGCAAGCTCTCGCTGAAATTCTGCAGAAGTATGAGGATGAACGCATTAAGCATTGGATGAAGGAACAATTGGAAGCCGTTACTCTCCGCAGGGATCGCATGTCGGACGCGGACCTTCGGGAGCAGTCCCGACGGTTCGTCGGTCTTCTTCGAGGGACGATTCAATCCTACGGCGTAACGCACATCACGGGCCCGGAATCCGGGCAAGGCAAAAGGATACACAATTGAGGGTGTGAACTGTGATGCAGGGAGAGGAACCATGGCACACACGATTCTCAACGTTGATGACTATGAGCCTGGACGCCGTGCAACCAGCCGGATTCTGAAGAGGGCAGGCTTTGAGGTCAAGGAGGCGTCCACAGGCAACGAGGCCCTCAGCCTGGCTCACGAAATGCCCGATGCAATCGTTCTCGATGTAAACCTTCCCGATATCAGCGGATTTGAAGTATGCCGTCGAATTAGAGCAGATCCTGCCACCGCGAGGATTCCCGTCCTTCATCTGTCAGCCGCGTATAGGGATCCAAATTCCAAGGTGCACGGCTTGGAAGGAGGGGCACAGGCGTATTTGACCCAACCGATAGAACCGGCGGTATTGATCGCCTACATCGACACTCTTGTACGGGCTCGAGAGGCGGAGGATGCGCTCGCTTCGGAGAAGAGACGCCTGGAGGTCACTCTACGCTCAATCGGTGACGGAGTGATTACCACGGATACTCAAGGCAGGGTAATCGCACTGAATAGAAAAGCGGAGGAACTCACCGGTCAGCCGGAGGAGGAGGCGATTGGGAGGCCGGTGGAAGAAGTCTTCCACATAATCAATGAACAGACCCGAGATCGATGCGACAACCCTGTCGAAAAAGTATTGAGAACCGGGAGCATCGTGGGTCCGTCAAATGACACGGTACTTATTGCGCAAGACGGTACGGAACGGATTCTCGCAGACAACGGGGCACCTGTTCGGGATGACGCGGGCAACGTATTGGGGGTGGTTCTGACATTCCGAGATGTGACGCAGGAAAGGCGTTGGACGCATACCCTGGAGGAGAATGAACGTCGTCTGTCTACCCTGTTTGCCAACTTGCCGGGCATCGCGTATCGATGCCTCAATGACAGCAATTGGACGATGGAATTCATCAGCGAGGGATGCCTGGAACTGACCGGGTATTCGACCGCCGATATCCTTGATAATCGAGTTGTCTCTTACTCGGATCTCATACATCCCGACGATAGGCACGACATATGGAGTCAGGTTCAGAGGGCCCTGGCGAAGGACCGACCTTTCCAATTGGAATATCGGATCCGGACTCGATCCGGTGAAGAGAGATGGGTCTGGGAGAAAGGAAGAAGAGTCATTGTCCATGAAGGTCTCGTCAGATTGGAAGGTTTTATTTCGGAAGTTACCGATCGCAAGAACGCCGAGAAGGCTCTTGTCCAAGCCAAGGTTGAATGGGAAAGGACCTTTGATGCCGTGCCGGACCTGATGGCCCTCATAGACCGGGAGCACTGCCTAATTAGGGTTAATAAGGCCATGGCGGACAGGTTGGGGATCTCTCCGTCTGAAGCCATAGGGCTCAAGTGTTACGAAGCGGTTCACGGATTGGCCTCTCCGCCGGACTTCTGCCCTCATGTCAAAGCCATACGATACGGCAAGGAGTATTCAGTGGAGATGGACGAACCGAAGCTTGGAGGGACTTTCTTCCTTACCTCCTCTCCCATCTTCGATGAACAAGGCGGGTTCAACCATTGTGTCCACGTTGCCAGAGACGTCACGGAACGCAAAGAGGCGGAGCGGGCACTCAGGAGAAGCGAGGACAGATATCAACAATTGGCCGAAGTTGCATTCGAAGGGATCATATTTCACGACCAAGGAGTGCTTCTGGAGGCAAACGACCAGTTCTTCGAAATGACGGGTTATGAACCGGAGGAACTCATCGGTACCATGGTAACGGAGAAAACGGTCAGCCCCGAATCTCTGGAGGTCGTCAACAAGCATATCGCTTCAGGGTCTTCCAAGCCGTACGAGGCCGTCGGCGCGAAAAAGGACGGGACATATTTTCCGATGGAAATCCGAGTACGTCTGCGTGAGATTGACGGAAAGGGCATTAGAGCCGTTGCCATACGAGATGTCTCTGAACGCAAGAACATGGAGAGACAACTTGTTGAAGCCCAGAAGATGGAAGCGGTGGGCACCCTTGCCGGCGGCATAGCCCATGATTTTAATAACCTTCTCCAGATCATTGCAGGGTATTCGGAATTGCTCCTCATGAACGTGAACAAGGAGGCCCCGGTCCACAACGATCTCAAGGCGATCCATCAGGCGGCAGTACGCGGAAATGAACTGGTCAAACAGATCCTCGCTTTCAGTCGAAGGCTTGAGCCCGAATTCCGTACCATGTGCTTGAACGATGAAGTACTCCAGGTGGAACGCTTCTTGTACAGAACCATCCCTAAGATGATTGAGATTGAACTGCACCTGAATGGAGAACTTTGGAACATTTACGCGGATCCGGGTCAGATGGAACAGGTCCTCATGAACCTTGCCATCAATGCAAAGGATGCAATGCCGAACGGGGGAAGGCTTGTCTTTGAAACTGACAACATCGTCCTGGATAGGGAATACGCAGGAACGCACTTGGATGTCGAGCCCGGGAAGTATGTCTTGTTGAGCGTTTCCGATACCGGATCGGGGATGGATAAGACGGTCGGCAAACGGATTTTCGAACCGTTCTTCAGCACAAAAGGTCTCGGCGAAGGAACGGGGCTCGGATTGGCTATGGTTTACGGGATAGTCAAGAGTCATCGAGGTCAGGTTCAGTGCTACAGCGAACCGAATCACGGTACGACCTTCAAGATTTATCTCCCGGCGACCGAGCAGAAGGAGCCCGGGGATGGTGAGATCGCCGAAGAGCCTTCTGAAGGCGGAACCGAGAGAATCCTTGTGGTGGATGATGAGCCGTTGATCTCCGAACTGGCCGTGAAGATTCTGACGAGGGTCGGGTACTCGGTCATCACTGCGGGGAGCGGGAAAGAGGCCCTGGAGGTTTACGAGAGAGAGCATCCCAACATTTCTCTGGTAATCCTCGACTTGATTATGCCGGAGATGGGTGGGAAAGAGTGTCTTGAGAGACTCATGAAAATCAACCCGCAGGTCAAGGTACTGATCGCCAGCGGATTCACCATGAACGGCCAAACACGGGGACTGGTGCGTTCCGGTACAAAAGGGCACGTCGACAAGCCGTTCAACATGGTCGATTTGCTTCGTACGATTCGGAAGGTATTGGATACCATAGGTTGAGCACGGTTCGCGGAGGCGGAAATGTCGGCTGGGCCGTATCGTGATTGTCAAAAGAGAATGACCGATTTTTCGGGTGTGGTTCCCGACCTTTCAATGAGCAATCGGCATACTCCCCGGTGGCGGCTGATTCCAAACCTACCCTCGACGGAATCCGCAACCGTATATATGAAACGGGATACCTGATTTCGCTTTTCCACAGTCCGGCGAGTGATCAGGAGTCGCTTGACGAAACGGCCGGGCCCTCCGGGCGGAGTTTGCCCCGCGCCAGGGATGCAAAGATCCCCGCGACGCACAGGATGCCGAAGATCACAAAGGCCGTGTCCACGCTTTTTACCAACGCGGGATACTGCGTAGGCGTTATTTCCACCCGTCCCACGTACCAGGACAATACCACCGTTGCAATACCCATGCTGAACATCTGCCCGACAATTCTCATTGAGGCCACCGCGCCTGCGGCGATCCCATAGAATCTCTTCTCCACCGAGCTCATGATCGCGTTCATGTTCGGCGAAGAAAAAATCGCGAATCCAAGGCCCACGAGGAATAGATTCCCTACGATAAATACCAAGCCCGTCCCTGATTGCAGGAAAGTCATTCCGAACAGACCGAGAGCCGTGAGTGCCATCCCCACAGAAGCCACCTTCTGCGGCTCGATTCGATCCGACAATCTGCCGGCAAGCGGCGAGACCGCGGCCATCACGATAGGTTGCACGACAAGCACCATTCCGGCCGACTGGGGGTCGAGACCTTTGATGTACTGGAGATAGAGACTCATCAATAAGGTTACCGCCCACGTGGCACTGTAGTTCACGAGTGCGGCCAGACTGGAGAATGCGAACGCACGATTTGTCGCGAATAATTCGAGGTTGAAAACCGGCCACCTGACCCTGAATTCCCAGAGTGCAAAGACACTGAACAGCCCGAATCCGATGACGATCTCCCAAATGCTCATTGCCGACGGCAGGCCGGCGACACCGAGTATTATGAGTGTGATTGCCGCGCCGTACGTTGCCGAGCCCACCACATCCAGTTTTTCGCCTCGAGCGTCCGTCCATTCCGTTTTGAAGTACCGTACGGCCAAATATCCCGAGAGGATGCCGAGCGGCACGACAGCTCCAAAGACGCTGCGCCATGTGAAATGTTGTGTGAGGATTCCTCCAAGGAACGGTCCTGCAGACAAGCCGGTGTAGACCATGGCCGTGGTGATGCCGATGGCTCTGCCTCTCTCGGCCGGGGGAAACACTGAAGTCAGGATGGCCATGCTGGTGGAGAAGATCATGGCGCCTCCCATACCTTGAATTACGCGGGCCAAGAGGAGCTGATACGGTGAGCCGGCCAATGCGGCGAAGAGAGACGACGCGGTGAAAATGGCCATCCCCCACACGTACACTTTCTTGCGGCCGTAAATGTCGGCTATTTTTCCAAAAGGAAGGACGAATACCGCAGTGGATAAGAGATAGGACGTTGCAACCCAAGCCAGGAGCACTGCATCCATACGGAACTGGGTTTGAATCCCCGGGAGCGCCACATTAACCCCGGCGGCCAGGAACGGGGTCACGAAGGAACTCACTGAAGCGACAATGATTACCGCGCGTTTAAGAGCTTCATCAGCCAAAGAATACATCTCCAATCCGGTCATGTCGAGCCGGAACCGGTTCAATTCCGTCTCTCAAGATGGAACATCTTCGCGAATTATGCAAGGGTGGGTGTTCAACGTGACGGGGCATGAGGAAGCGCCTGAGCAGGAGGGGGCTCAGTGGTCGGTCTGCCGCTTCGGGCCATGAACCTTGGGTCAAAGAAATACAACAAGACAAGCATCCGGGGTGATTTGCCGTCGGGCCTTAGAGGGAAGGCAACTACTGAGCAAGCCCGTCCTTGCGCTTGTAAACCCATCCATACATAAGAGACGGGCTCTCCTCACGAAATCGTTTGAACCACTCGTACGATTCCCGGTGTCCAAGGTTGAAAGCAAGCTCGAGTTGATTTCGGAGGGGATGCCGTTCCCACAAGACTCGATCTTGGGGGTATTTTCCGATTAGCACATAGTCGGGCACCGGTTGACCATGCTCCCACCGGTTAAGGTTCAAAACGGTCATGTCGATGAAGGGAAACGGCGGCGAGTATATCGGGCTCAATCGAGTCAGGACCCCTACCGTTACACGCGTTCGGGCTGGGATCGAACTTACCCAGGCCTTTGTGGGTGCATACCAAGCTTCACTGTAAATGAGATCTCCGGCAAACAGTCCGGCGAAGCAGGCACCCGGAAGAAACACTGCGATCAAGAACGTGGTACGGAGCAAAACACTCCGCTCTCGCAACCAATTGTAGACCAAAGAGATACCGTACCCTGCGAACAAGCAGATGAGCGGCCCCATGAAAAGGGTGTATCTTGTCCAGGCCAGTGTAGCTGCGATAACACAGGATGAGCAGATCACGAGGGCGAGGGTCCCCGCTGCCGCCAGACGAAGAGGTCTCTCGGCTTTCACGCATGCTGCGGCGAGGCCGAACCATGCGAAAATGGCCGCCGGAAAACAGTACGATTTCTGAAATAGAGTCGCCAGATAATGGAGTAATTTCACCGGCAATATGGTGCTCACATACCAAAGTATTGCCGGCAGTGAGGAAGCTTGAGGTGATGTTCCAACCCCGAAAGTGAGGCTCTCGTATTTCCGTCGGAAACCCTGGAAGTCAATGATCGTGTAAGGATTGACGACCAAAAAGACGGCGAGAACACCTAAGAAAGCCAGGAAGATAAAGGCCAGGGATCTTTTCACATTCTTCCCGTCGAAGAGTGCGACCGGAAAAAACAGGGTTACCACGCCGGAGGTCAGTACGGCAGCGGTTGCCCAACCCGCGGTGAAAACAGCAAGATACATGTGTTTCTTGGAGCCTGCTTCCATGAAACGATAGACCAAATAGACCGTGAGAAGCACCCAGAACGCTGCGTACAGGTGAGGTTTACTATTCACGCACTCACTCCAAGGCAACGTAGAGAATACGAACGTGAGCATTGCGGCTATCCCACACATGGCTCCGCCAATTCGGTTTCCCATCACGTTCAGGAGAAACAGGATGGCGAGGAACGAGACTATGCCGATGGATCTTCCCGCCATGTACATGATTTCAATGCTGTTCGGATGGACGAGGTATTGAGATATGTCTTTCGTAACGTGCAGCGCGCCGAACGATTTTAGAACATACAGTAAGGCTCCCAACGGAAAAACGAATGAATTGCCGTGTTCGAACCGACCGCGGGGATTAAAATCCAGTCGAGAAGGATTCATATCGGAGAGTTTACTAAAAACATAGAATTCGTCCATCACGCTGCTGGAAACAATGAACCTCTTCAAGTCAAAGATCAGGCACTTTTCTGCAAAGTAGAGGGGGCCACGGAGTGCTTCCGGTAAGCCTCCTTCGGGCTTCGGCATTTCGAGCTTGTTTCCACCGCACAACTCATCGAGGTTTCGGCCTTCTCGTGACGCATTGCCAAGTTGCTTCAGCATCCTGGACTGATCGGCCGTGAGTGGCCGACCCCATGTGAGCAACTCAGACCGTTTGGCATTCGGAAGCCCGCTTTTAACGCCAAGAAACAAGATCGTAGCCGCACTCATAAGGATAATCCATGTAGTCACGTTCAAAGGAAGGTTCGATCTCATTGTCGCTTTTTTCCCCACTGCTTATCTCTCATCTTCAGCCCTCGTCCAAAGGGGAAGCACCGTCAGGAAATGTGTGGCAATCTTGCCATTTTCGGGTCTCCGTAACCGTAGCAAGGCGAGGAATGGTTCCCCTCACGGAAGACAGCCTTACAATTAGCCCCAAGTCCCCTCGAAACGACACATCGCCCTGCCGTCGAAAAGGACTCTTTTCGCCTATTTCTGATCGTAACACGACAGATTCTCCCCTGGTCGAGCAGAATGTGTTCCGCTGCCGTCAACGGACAGCTTGACCAAATGGCCAGTTATCCCTATAATTATTCTCGGAAGATGTAATGGTACCGAATTTTCTATTCGAAGAACGGACAGCGAACTTATTGAACGGCTGTCAGGTAACTTGTGCGAAATCAATGAGATATATGGCATCCGATGGGACGGAGTTTTGTACAGCAGTCATATATCAACTCGTGTCGGAGTGTGCAACGGAAGACCGAATGGTGCCGAAGCCGTTGAGAAGCAAACAATCTATTCTTTAGCCATGATCAGTTTTTTCGGCCAGTAGATATGGATGCCATAGGCTTTGTCATCAAAAGAATTGTGAGCACGTTTTGTTATCCACTCGGTATTTCAATAGTAATAATCTTCCTGGGGATTGTGGTGTGGCGTCGGAAGACCACCGGCCGTTACGGATTCGCTCTGACTGTAGCGGGCTTGATCATTCTAGTCGTTTTTTCGTTCCCTATCACAGGCTATCTCCTCATGAGGCCATTAGAAGCTCAAGCAGGAAGCTATGCCGAACCGGAAGAGCTCAGGAGCCGGGGAGTGAAGTATATCGTTGTGCTGAGTTCAAGCATTCCTACTCCGGACATGCCACCGGCGGAACGATACGGTTCAGGACTCGTACGAGTCATGGAGGGGATACGTCTGTGGAAGGGCGTGCCGGGAAGCCGACTGGTTCTCTCCGGAGGGAGTGTTCCCGGAAGGCACAGCCAAAAGGAGGCCATGGCCGAGTTGCCGGAGCAACTGGGTGTCCCCAGGGAAGCCCTTATTCTCGAAACCGGGGCCATGGATACTGCAGATGAGGCGAAGCGCTTGTCAAAACTCGTGGGAAAGCAACCGGTTGCGCTGGTCACTTCGGCGCGGCATATCCCGCGGGCAGTACAACATTTCAAAGCACGTGGTCTCTTGCCAATACCATGTCCGTGTGACTTTGCCACAAGAGTGCTCCCACCGTTCTACAGTTGGTTCCTGCCCAGTGAGAGTGCATTGTCCCTGTCCCAAAAGGCGATCCACAATTATGTGGGAAGCCTCTGGCTATATTTGAAGAGGCCTTTCGGTGGCTGACGGCGTAGTAATTGTGGGCGCATCCGGCTTTGCCAGAGAAGTTCTGGATATCTTTGTAACTTGCCGTGAACACAAACAAGATCTCGAGGTCTTAGGGTTCATCGTAGACGAGAAGTACGGAAGACCTGGAGACCTCGTTAACGATAAGCCCATACTGGGGGATTTTTCGTGGTTAGCTGAACGTGCCAAAGAAGTCGCTGTTTGTATGGGTGTGGGAGACCCTGGCTTGAGGCTCAAACTTGTCACACGATGTCGGAAGCTTGAAGCTCGATATTGCGGGGTAATACATCCTCAATGCCTGATGACCAAGTGGATGGAGATCGGCACAGGCACTGTGATTGCAGCTGGATGTATTTTCACGAACCATATTGTATTGGGTGATTTTGTACAGATTAATCTGGCGTGTACGATCGGTCACGATGTGAAGCTGGGCGATTTTGCCACCCTCGCTCCAGGAGTGAACGTTTCGGGAAACGTAACAATTGGCGTCGGTGCTTACGTGGGTACAGGTGCCAACATCATAGAAAAGGTGACTATAGGCGATTGGTCCGTTATTGGGGCCGGCGCCACAATCATCAAGGACGTTCCCCCTAATACGACGGTTGTGGGTGTACCTGGCAGGATCGTCAGGACTTCGACTTCCAGGATGGCATCTGAAAGCTTACCACTGACGGACCCTGCAACAAGAGCTATCGGATCTGCCTCACGAGAGGCGGGCTCTTTATGACCAGAGTGTTGTACTGCATAGCAACTCCTCGAAAGATGGTCCCTGATGACAAGATTGACCCCGGCAATTCCTGACATAAGACCAGACTGGAGGGAGAGGCTCCTAGCATGTCGGAGAAGGTGAAGTCCTTCTTCTGACTGAACCAAGGTGCAGGCTCGGCAACGAGATTTCTTTGTGGAGGAGAACTGTCGGACAAATCAGAAGACCAGGAAGGAGTAGGCCCAGTATGCGAACATGGGGGGCACGAATGACCGAATTCTCCTTGCGACACTGTGGGTCTTCCGCGCCAATGAGCTGCTTCGTCCCCCGGTTGGTGATCTCGATGCTCCAGCGGGCTGCGTACCGTGCAAAGATGTACTTGGCTGAGGCAGTGTCAGGTCCGTTTCGAAAAACACTATGTCAGCGTATTTTCCCTTCGGATCTCGGCAGAGGACCACAGGAAAAGGAAGAATTTAAAGCCGGGGAACGGCTTCGGGGTACGGTGGATTCCCTTCACGCGATCTTCCCATTGCATCAGGTACGAGCTTACGGCCGAGAACAACAAACCCAAAGAGAAGGATCAAATACGGTACCAAGAATCTTATGCTCCGAAAAGACGAAAACTGTAGGCCACCCCAGTCTACCCAGGCTCCGTAGTTATCATAATATCCGTCGAAGGGATGAATCATGAAAATGTAGTAGCACCCGCTGATGATTAGGAGAATTCGTCCAAATGGTCTAGCATTCTTGGTGTCCGGCTCGTTCCAGAATTTTTGCGCCAAGTGGGCAACCAAGATGAGAATGACCGGTGAGGCCCATGAGAAAAACCTGATGGTATTTACGCCGCCAAGGAACGCCAATACCACAATTGCCGCCCAGTAATGCACGACCTTTTCAAGAAAGTACCTTTTGTAAATGATGAAGAGCCCTAGAAGAGGGCCGCCATATGCCAGACAAAAACTATTGACAAAGTGCCATATCGTCATAGTTCTTGCAGAGGCCATCGCTGCGGCTACGAAGCTATACGGCATTGAACGGATTTCAAAGGAACCTGTATTGGTTCAGATTAGCCTGGTGATGCCGAAGCCTACCAAAGACAGCGAAGAGCCAGAAACATGATTGAGAAAAGCAATTCTCCATTGCTTGTATTGAACATCGATTGATTCTTGAGGTTCTTGGACCCAACACTATTCTGTGCAAGCCGCCTCGGCAATTCATGATATGCAATCCACACCCTGGAAGAGATCCAGATGATTGGGGTCAGAAAGCCCGTCTCTCGGGTCAGCGGAGAGACGAGGCACAGAGCTGCAAAGACGACGTTTTGCCAAGAGAAAAAGGTTGCCGACCTCCACCATATAATCAGCCAGAGAGAAATCATCATGAGTATGAGCCACGGCAAGTCGTTTAAGACCGGATAGAATCAGACCATTCGTGCGTAGCTCCACCAAGGTAGGCTGTAACATATGGCGGCAAGAGAAGCAAAGAGAGGGTTAGCGAAACGGATGCCCATCGCATAGATGAGTGTGAGCAGGATTGCCATCATAATGGCGTTTGTCTGCCGGAATGCTTGATCCACGGAAATTCCCATTAATAGGGCGTATTGTGCTGCGATCCACGAGCCGCCTATCCTATACACGAACGGGGCAGGCCCACTTACAGTATAGGCTGACCATGCAAAATTTGCTCTGCGACGGCACCGTAAGTGATACCGTCATCTCCTCGACCGTTTCCGATTGAGATAGTCGGTTGAAATTGCGAATATACTGCCATCTGGACCGCGAAGATTGTCATGACGAATAGCCAGCCCAAGACTGTAGGCGTTCTGTTCATGTTTCTCCAGGAATGCAAAAAGTGAACTCAGGAACTTTCCGGCCTCCCTGCAGTCTCGAGAGTCTTGCCGCCGGTGAGAAGCTGCGGATGCGTTCCCGGATCCCGAAAGTCGCCGTATCCTTTCCCACAAGATCCGAGAAAGGCAACTTTGTCCTCACATTGCGAAATAAGCCGGTAGTCTTCAGTTATTGAGCATAATTCACTGCAAACACTCGGTCAACGATAATCTTTCCGGTCGGACCTTACCCGAACACGGCTTTGTAGTGTCGGGCCAAGGTAAACACCGAGGCCATTTCGCTTTTAATTAGGAGGCTCAATAACGGATTGGTCTTAAGGAGCAGCCGATCCGTATTACTCCCTTCACCACGTATTTCGGTCCGATGGCGTCTCCGCGGAAATCTCAATTGCATTCGTTCGGTGAATCAACCCATATGTGGGCTACGTTTTGGTGACGCCTCGTCAACTGTCCGTAGGCGGACTAAAGGCTACTCAGAGAACTCTCGAGACGAGACTCGTCATGAAAATTGAATCCAAGAAATCGATTCGGGATGTGGGGGTGGTTTTGACTAGTGGGGGAACAACCGAAAGCATACTCATGAAAGGTGAGAAGACGAGTGATTCCGAAGGGAAGCAGCATTTCAAGCTTCGTTCATGTAACAAATTGGTCTTCCTGCGTGCAATGCCCTCGCAGTTTGTCGATCCTTCAACGTTAAAGCATCGAGAAGGGATTGTGCAACTGGTACTGACCAGCTCAAACGGCGAGAGGCTCCGCTATCCGTTGCTCAACTACCGTGTGATGGACCCGAATTTCCCCGACTTCTCGCAATCAATCAAGGACATCGTTCAATGACTTCAAGCAACGAAGAGGGTTGCGGAGATTCCCCTGAACTCGGCTCTGCGACTTTGGCTATTCTCGGAGGCGAAGCGACCTTCAAGAGGCCTCTTCACGTTGGCCGTCCGAACATAGGTGATCGCCAAGCCTTGTTACACCGGTTTGAAGACCTGCTCGACCGGGGGTGGTTGACAAATGCCGGTCCGCTCGTTTCGGAGTTCGAGGGCAGATTGGAAGCCTTCCTCGGAGCGAAACATTGTATTGCATTCTGCAACGGCACGATTGCTCTGGAGATAGCGATTCGGGCATTGGGGTTGACAGGGGAAGTTATTGTTCCATCATTCACATTCATTGCAACAGCACATGCCTTGCAGTGGCAGGAAATTACGCCGGTGTTCTGTGATATCCGGTCTGACGACCACACTATCGACCCCCAACGCGTGGAGGCAATGATCACCCCGCGAACTACAGGAATCATCGGAGTACACACATGGGGTCGACCGTGCGCAGTGGAAGAGCTTGGCGACATTGCCCAGAGGCGCGGGCTCAGGCTACTTTTCGATGCTGCCCACGCCTTTGCATGCTCACGGCGAGGAACCATGATAGGCAATTTTGGCGATGCCGAGGTGTTCAGTTTCCACGCGACGAAGTTCTTCAATACGTTTGAAGGGGGAGCTGTGGCCACCAATGATGACGGCTTGGCGGCGAGAATGCGGTTAATGAAGAACTTCGGGTTCACAGGGTACGATCAGGTTGAGTATATAGGCACAAACGGCAAGATGCCCGAAATCTGCGCAGCCATGGGGCTGACAGGGCTCGAATCCGTGGACGAGTTCGTTGAAGCGAATCGACGCAATTACTTGGCATACAAGAAGGGCCTGGCAGGGCTTCCGGCAATACGATTATTGGAGTACGATGGCCGAGAGAAGTCCAATTATCAATATGTTGTGCTAGAGGTGGACCGAACCGCCGGGGGGGTATCTCGAGACGAGCTCCAGCAGGTCCTGTGGTCTGAAAACGTGCTGGCACGACGCTATTTCTACCCGGGCTGCCATCGGATGGAGCCGTACCGTTCATATTTTCCCCACGCCGGCCTCTTGTTGCCCAGGACTGAAGAGATCTGCGAGCGGGTCCTTGTCCTTCCCACGGGCACTGCTGTCACACCCGAGCATATCGAGTTGGTTTGTGCGATTATCCGCACCACACTGAAAAACTCACATGTGTTTTCGAACCGTACACTTAGATGAATCCTGTTAGGTAGGTACGTCGAAATAAGATTCAGTTCTGCTCTCTTATGGCTCACCCGGAATGTTGGGGAGGATTAAGAAATCCGTGGAGCGAGATCCGTTCGGTTCTTCGTCTCATTGCAGCTATGAACCAGGCACTATGATGGACAGGCCGCTGCTTCGATGACGTCCACAATACGGTGACTCGGGACCAGCCCTTCAAGTCGCAAACGAGTTCGTTGGATGCTCCATCTCACCCATCGATGACAACGGTTTCGCGAGTATCTGCCATAATCACGTCGGATTCACGTCATCTTATTACGCTCACGGAGTTCCAAGTATGTGGAAGCGCAAACTCAGGCGGTTGCTTATCGCCGTCACTCCTCCTATCGTATTATCGCTTGTTCGCAGGTTAAGGTCCGTCACTTTATACCCTGCTTCGAAGGTGCGCTGGAACACGTGCGCTCAATTGCATCTCGGCTGCGGCAGCAACATCCTTGAAGGATGGATTAACATTGATTTGAACGGTCGGCCAGGAGTCGTGCCATGGGATCTCTCGCATCGTTTTCCAGTTAAATCTGATACAATTTCTTATATTTTCAGCGAACACTTCATTGAACATGTCTCTTTAATACAGGCAAAGAGCATACTGAGAGAATGCCACCGAGTTCTACGATCTGAAGGGATCCTCCGAATATCTACTCCCGATTTACGGATGCTGATTGATGAGTATCTTGCCGGCAGATTGTGCGAATGGACTGACGTGGGTTGGATACCTTCTACGCCCTGCCAGATGATGAACGACGGAATGCGGCTATGGGGGCACGAGTTCATTTATGATGCCGAAGAGTTGACTCGGGTGTTAGAAGAGGCGGCATTCCGAAAGGTGACGCGTGTTGCTTGGCGCGAAAGCGCGCATCAAAATCTGACAGGCTTGGAGGGCCGTCCGTTCCATGGCGAGATTATCGTGGAGGCAGTTAAGTAAGGCTACAGGAGCAGGAATCTTTCCAGCCCCCTGCTGGCGCTCCTATTGCAGTTGAACGAATTGAGGTAGTGCGCGATGTCGTTCCTACTGATTTGGAGAATTCGACCATGGCAAGGCATCGGTCTTAGAGATGAGTACTGATCTTCATACTAGAGCATTCCGGGGGGTAGTCTGGAGTGCACTCAATCAAGTCTCGGTCCAAGGCGTTCAACTGGTGGTGGGTATCGTACTCGCTCGATTGCTGCTGCCGGCTGAGTACGGTCTGGTGGCCATGCTCACAATGTTTGTGGGTCTATCCCAAAGTTTTGTCGACAGTGGTTTCGGTGCGGCTCTGATCCAGAAACCCAACCTGGACCGGACGGACATCTCCACCGTCTTTTATTTCAACATCTTTGCTGCCTTGCTTCTGGCCGGAGTGCTTGGCATGGCAGCGCCGGCCATCGCTGCATTCTATGACCAACCCATACTCACCCTGTTGACCCGAGTTCTGGCGTTAAACCTCATCATTAATGCATTCGGCCTGGTTCAGGCGAACCTCCTTACCAGGCAAATAGAATTTCGAGGGAAAACGATCGTAGCCGCAATTGCCGCCGTGTTGGGCGGTACGATGGGGATCGCTATGGCACTTCATGGCCTCGGTGTGTGGAGTCTCGTAGCTCAGAGCCTGCTTTCCAATGCGGTTAGGACAATTGGCTTGTGGTTTGTGAGCGATTGGCGGCCGGGATGGACGTTTAGCGTTCCTGCCCTCAAGAGCATGTTCGCATTTGGGTCCCGGTTGCTGGCCGCTGGAACGCTGTTCACAGTGGTGGACCGGATGCACTCATTGATAATCGGCAAGCTGTTCTCAGCGACCGAGCTAGGTCTATATAGTCAGGCTCGGCGCCTTCAGGAGGCCCCAGCTAAGGGATTCACCGGGATCATCAGTCGGGTAACGTTTCCCGCATTCTCAGAGGTTCAGGATGATGGTGCCCGGTTGAGGCAGGGCGTTCACAAGGCCTTGACTACCGCGGTCTTCATCAACTTCCCGCTCATGATAGGACTGGCCGCCTGTGCCAGACCGCTGGTGAGTCTTCTCCTCACCGACAAATGGCTACCCAGCGTTCCGTACTTGCAGCTCCTGTGCGCGATTGGATTGAGCTATCCGCTCCACGTGATCAACCTCAATGTCCTGTATGCAAAAGGACGTTCGGACATTGTGCTGAGACTGGAGATCTTCAAGGACGCACTCGTACTCTTGGGAATTGCCGTAAGTTGGCCATTCGGAATCAGCGGGCTCATTTGCGGGCAGATTGTGGTCTCCGTAATCTGCTTTTTCCTAAACAGTCACTTTGCGGGAAAGTTGATTGGCTATTCCTTTTGGAACCAGATCCGAGACATCAGCCCGTACTTGGGAGTAGCAACTGTAATGGGACTTCTTGTATACGCTCCTACACTATGCCCTATTGAAGTCGCGGCGCCATTGTTGATCATCCAGGTCGTAGCGGGTGCCGTAGTGTATTTCGCTGCCTGCCGACTATTTAGGCTTTCCGCACTTACCGAGATTTGGAGGTTATTCAGGAAATGGATATTGGGTCCGATTCCTGCATGAAAGAGGGCATTCCATGATTGATCAACCACTCGTCAGCGTGCTCATTCTGACCTACAATCAAGAGCGGTACATATCCCAGGCGATATCATGCGCGCTCGCCCAAGAAACGAACTTTCCCTTCGAGATCGTAATTGGCGAAGACTGTTCCGCTGACCGCACTCGTGACATCGTTCAAGAATTTCAGCAAAAGTATCCAGAGATCGTCCGCGTGGTGACTTCCGACACGAACGTAGGCATGATGAAGAATTTCGTTCGCACTATCTTGGCATGCCACGGGAAGTATATAGCATTTTGTGATGGCGATGATTACTGGCACAATCTCGAGAAATTGCAGATCCAGGTTGATTTTCTGGAAAATCACCCGGATTACGGAATGGTACACGGAGCGTTTTTCGCATTCTTCGAGGAAACCCAGGCCTTTCGCAGGTGGATCCCCAGTAAGAAAATAACAGATACTGAGGATGCCGTACATGTCAAGTTGCTCGCCGGAGATTACCCATGGAAACCATCGACCATTTGCGCAAGAGGACCACTCGTGCGACAAGTCATCCTGGAAGATCGCGAGGTCTTTGACGACAGATTCAAGCAAGGCGATCTTCAACTCATGGTGGGCCTAGCGGCGAGAACGCGAGTGAAGTATCTGGACATTGACCTGTGCACCTATAGAGTCTTGCCGGAATCAGCGTGTCATTTCACACACCCTTTGAGGAATCTCGCCTTCCAGCAATCTAAACGAGAAGTGTATCTACACTTGGGGGAAAAATACGGCATCAGTGGCGAAGTTCTGCGTACCCTCAAATGCCACGTTGATAGACCGCTGCTAAGCGCAGCGTACTGGTGCAAAGATCGGCGGGCAGCCACCGTTGCGGTTGAGGAATTGGCAGACTGTGGGAGTGCAAACATGTGGCGACACCACATCTTGTCTCTTGCTCTCAACTATCCGATTTTGGATTTCTTCGTAAGGCCGCTGCTTGTCTTACGACGGTTCCTCAGATGGAATTACTACGCAAGACGATTATGGCGTAAGATGTGAGATAGAGAGCTTGCTCGCTAACCCTTAGCCTATGGCATAATCCCATAAGTGCAATTGCCGAGTCTGTGGACTCCTAACTTCTTTCGCTTCGGGATAGATCTGAGAGCATGATCCGGTAAAGTGAGCATATTACGCGGGGACATGGAGAAATTGAGAACCCGGATTTCGACCGTGCGGACAATGCAGTATGATTACTCGTTCACCGTTTTCACGTCCGCGTACAATGCTGCGGACACCATCCACAGACCATTTGAAAGCCTAAAGAAGCAACTTTGCCGGGATTTCGAATGGCTTGTGGTGGACATGGGAAAAGACCGGACCAACGTCATCGTGAGAGCCTGGCAGGAAGAAGGCTGCTTCTTTCCAATCCGCTATTTCCGCATGCCGAACACCGGCAAGCACGGAGCAATCAACTTCAGCGTGAAAGAGGCCCTCGGCAGATTTTTCATCATTCTCGACGCAGATGACGAATGCGTTCCCGAAGCTTTGGAAAGGCTCAATCATCATTGGAATGCCATTCCCGAAGAAAAGAAGAATCACTTCGGGGGAGTTGGAGTTTTGTGCCGGGATCAAGACGGCAGCCTGGTGGGTTCAAAGTTCCCTTGTGATGTAACTGACGCAGACTTCCTGGAACTCTGGCACAAGCATAAGGTGAGGGGCGAGAAATGGTTGGCGATCCGTACGGAAGTCATGAAGGAATTCCCTTTTCCCGAAATACCTGAATTCCGCAGCATCCCGGAAAGTGTCGTCCTATTCAGGATGGCACGCAAATACCAAATCAGATGGGTGAACGAGATTCTGAGAATCTACTGGGTCCATCCTGAATCGATCTCGAGTAAGCTCGATCCGTCGGTGATTGCAGGGCCTGTGAGAATGCTGCATTTGGTTCGCCTGAATGAGCAATTGGACTGGTTCTTCCGTGCTCCGGTTTTCTATTCCCGATCCGCAATCCATTACAGCCGGTTCTCTTTTCACAGGGGACTCGGCCTGACGGAACAGGTAAGAGATCTCAAGAACAGCTGGGCCAGACTGCTTTGGGTGATCCTGTTGCCCGTCGGCTACCTGACCTTTCTGAGGGACACACGGGTCCTGAACCGATTCCGCGCAATTACATAAACGGGAAGGCAGAAGAATTATCCACAGATTACAGAGATTCGCGCAGATGAGAAGACACAAAAGACCATTTTCTTATTCTTAACTGTGTCCATCCGTGTAATCTGTGGATTAGTTGCTTGCTCTTCTTCGTGTCTTAATGTCTTTGTGGAGTGACTTTCTTGTCTTCTTCCGACAATCTTCGTGTTCGCAAGCGCCTCAGTGAGATGGTCTTGCCGGCTACCCTTGCTGGGTTGATGCTTCTGGTGTACCTCTTGCTCAACACGTCGTTCTCATTCCGGTTTACCGAGCGACCTAGAGTGCCCAATTACGAGATGCTTGCCGAAAGCTTCTTGGCGGGCCAACTCTACCTCAAGAAACCGGTCGATCCGGCTCGGCTCAACGCCCGTAATCCTCTGGACCCCAGCTTGCCTTATCCTTTCTTGATGGATGGACTCATATTTAATGGCAAGTACTACTTTACTCACGAGCCATTGCCGGCAGTCTTTCGCGCATTGTGGATGAAGCTTACCGGTAGTTCCTATTCGACGGGCGCGATAGTGATCATATGTGCCTGGGTAAGCTTTCTGCTCATGGGATTCATCTTATGGAAGATTCGACAAACCGTTTGGCCAACTTCGAGTCTCTGGGTATTCTACTACGCTTGGGCAGGTTTTGGCATATCAGCACCACAGCTTTATATCAGCAGCGCACCGGTTGTCTACAACGAGTCTGTTGCAATGGGTTGTTCCTTTGTTCTCGCCGGATCGTATTTTTTGTTCAGGGGATTGGTCGGGAAACATCGATCCAAAATGAATTTCCTTGCTTCAGGGATTCTTTTCGGAGCTGCAATCGGGTGCAGAGCAGAACTGGTTATCTATCCGGTTACTTTTTGCATGGTCTACCTTGTGTCGTCCGTCACCAAGAATGACAGGTTTTGGTTACTGCTTAAACGTTTATGTTTGTTTGGGGGGCCCGTAGGAATATTTGTTGCGGCTCTGCTTACTTACAACCACCTCAGGTTTGGAAGCTTCCTGGATTTCGGCAGATCGTATCTCATGTCTCCTCGGCACCTCACCTACGTGCACACAACACTGCAGGGAAGCTACTTTAGCCTTGATCGAGTCCCGTTTCAGTTATACAATTATCTTTTGTCGTTCCCCAAGATTACGAGCAAATTTCCCTTTGTGAGGTATCCATTTGGTGAACGCTATTATGGGCAAATCTACACGCACGTGGAGCTCGCGTGTTCGATATTCTTGACAGCACCTCTTTTGTTGGGCTGCGTTGCGCTTCTCTGGATCAACCAAGATTTCTGGAGGAACAGTCAGTTCCGATTGGTCACCAGGTTTTGTATTTTCGCGTCGCTGGGCGTATTGTGTATTCTCTCGACAACCGTAGTATGCACTGCGCGGCACGTCACTGACTTCACACCTCTATTGTACGTTGTTCTTCTTGGCGCTCTAGTAGGAATTGACCATAAATGGAGGCCTTCGCTTGGCAATTCCAAAGGCACACTAGTAGTTCTGGGATTGCTGTTTGCCGGTCAATTGCTGATGGGCTTGCTCTTAGGACTCACGGGAATGATTCAGTGGCCTGCCGGGAAGTGAAATTCCTTTACGGAACCCAATTCCATTTGGGCGACATGTCGTGTTCACAGACAACAAGGACTTGAGAGCCAAGTGAAAGTTGGCATCATTTACAACAACTTCCTCGATTCCAAAGGCCAGGAGCGGACAATTGGAGGAATACAAACGTACCTCTGGCATCTCACCGCATTGATTGCTGAGCTTGGATTTGAGCCTCTCGTCTTCCAATGCGCCGGCGTGCCGTTCGAGCGGCAAATCGGCCCTCTCGTTGTCGTTGGGGTAGTACCCTCGAAAACCCTCTTACCCAACTTCAGGCGAGATCTCTTCAACGCTGCCGTATCCAGGATCGATTATGGAAGGGACATCCTCATATTCGGCGCAGATCACGACAGTGTGTCCGCACCAAATCCGAAGTGTATATCCATTCAGCACGGATTGAGCTGGGACGCTCCATCTCGGTTTTTTCTCAAGAGAATCCCGCTCTGGGTACCGTTTCCTATGAACTGGCGAAAGCGCTGGGTTGCCTATCGGGCTAAGCGCTACTTCGAGAATTGTCCAAATCGCGTGTGCGTTGATTACAACTTCCTCAATTGGTATCGCACCCAAATTCCGGACACTCCCAGCGGCAAGGTATGGGTAATTCCAAACTTCGCGGAAATACCTGATGATTGGGAACCTCAACTTCCACGCCCCTGGAGGACACCGGTCAAGATCATTGTTGCACGCCGTGTTCTTGAAATTCGTGGTTCACGACTTATAGAGGAAGCCGCCAAAAGACTCCTTTCAAGTCATGCGGAAGTCCGGATAACCTTCGCAGGCAAAGGTCCCGATCTGCAAAGATTGAGAGACTGTTTCTCGAGTGATACTCGAGTACTGTTCACGAGATTTCTGCCCCATGAATCGGTTGGAATTCATTCTGAACACGACATAGCCGTGGTTCCGTCCTTGGCCTCTGAAGGAACATCTCTCGCTGTTGCAGAAGCAATGGCAGCAGGATGCGCTGTAATCGCATCCAATGTCGGAGGCATGACTAATATGGTCATTGATGGCTACAATGGACGGCTGGTGCAACCGGAAGTGGAGTCCTTGACTCAAGCCCTGAGAGAACTCGTTGGCGATGACGAACAACGGTTACATCTCGGATTAAGGGCCCGGGAAACCGCAAAATTCGGTTTGAATCTCAAGAGATGGAAAGAGTCTTGGAAAAAAGTGTTGAGCGCTGTAAGACATAGCTGAGGTCGCATTTGGACACCAGATGAATAGGAAAGAGAGGGGCCGTAAGATAGCTAATTGGAATAGACGTGCTTCGACTGAGCCCATTAATTTGTTCTTTATAGGCCTCTTCCGGAGTCACTAAGAAAATCGCTGGGGTTATTACCGTGTGAAAAGATTCAAGTTATGCTTCTTGAACCGGTCGTGAGAGATGTGAAGCATACCGTGCGTGAATCATACGAGTTTCTTGGCGTCGGGAGACGCCGGAAACAGTCGAAAGATCCAGCACCAATCCGGCACGTGTCCCCCCTGAATCTGCTTGTCCAAAGGCACCTTCCCCTTGAAATGCAAAGGTATGCCGCATCTGAAATCGGCCTCGCTCCATGAGATCGGTAGCTGATTACTGGAACAGGAAACTCGTGTCTAGCCAGAACGTAGGCGGCAGGTCGCCCCACTCAGAAGAAACTCACTCTCGCTTCAGAGCTCCTCCGGGTGCTATTTGGTATGCCATTGCAGGGCTTGCTGCTTGGGCATGGGCCTTTTGGTTCGTGCGCTTCTGGAGCACTTCCCCCCCAGAGAGACTCGTGGCGTCATTGTTGGATGATGCTTACTACTACAGCGTTGTTGCAGCAAACATCGTTCAAGGCCACGGATCCACATTTGACGGTGAAGCTCTCACGAACGGGTACCATCCCCTCTGGATGCTCATGCAAATTGCCCTCGCAATGATCCCTCCTCTGGATCCCCACGTACTGATAAGTAGGATCGCAACGGTTTCCGCGTTGTTGTATCTGGCCACGGGCGTTACTCTGTCATGGGCCCTCTTCCGGGTGGCCGGGCTGTGGCCGGGTGCACTTGTTGCACTACTGTTCGTAGTTTCCCCCTACTCGACAGTGAACACAACGTACGGTCTGGAAGGCCCACTGGTGAGTCTCACTACGGTGCTGCTTCTTTGGTCTGCAACTTCCTATCTCGAAAGGGTAATGCGAGCGACACAGGAAGGAGTCGAGCCGGAAGGCTTGTCCCGGGCTGCAGCAGTGTTTGGACTTGCAGGAGGGTGCCACTTTCTGGCTCGGACGGATGGTGCCTTTCTCATATGTTTGTTATACTTCCCACTCCTTTTGCAGTGCAGGCTGAAACACGATGCACAACCATGGCAATGGCGTATCTACGGTCTGCACGTAGCTTTCCTGTCGACAATCTGCTTAACCCTCCCCTGGATTTTCTACAACTGGGTGTCTTTCGACCAATTGATGCAGAACAGTGGTCAGATGAAAATGCTCTGGCGACAAACCATGCTTTCCGACCAATCGTGGGAAACATCTGCCAAGATGACGATGTTACAAGTGTTTCAGTACGCTTGGCATGTGGTCGAGACTCTACCCGGAAGGACATCGGCGCGATTCGGGTTCAACTCACTGTTGATAGCCTTGTTCGGTGTATTGTTGGTTGGGATAAACGACTGGAGAAGAATTATGACTTCCGCTCCATTCTTGGTCGGTTCCATCGGCATCTGCTCGACCGTGGCAATGGGCCTCTATTATGCAACTCACTTCGCCCACATTCTCTCGTGGTATTACTCTTCGGCATCCATTACGACACTTTGGTTCCTAGCCACAGGCATTGAGGAGATAGAGAGGTCTTTGTCCTCTCATGATCGGAGTGCCCCCACCCGCAAGAACCGCGTGTTGCGCACGGGCACATATTGTCTGGCGGTCGTCATAGTCATTGCAGGCGTTCTAGGCCTCTTCCAAAGTTACTCTTCTTTGTATTCCGGACATGAATCGCCTACTCCGTTCTATAAGGCGGCGATATGGGCAAAGACCAACCTTCCCCAGGATGCAGTGATAGGAGGGTACAGCTCCGGTTATCTGGGAATGTTCTCAGAACGAAAAGTGATAAACCTCGACGGACTGGCAAACAACGAGATAGAATCTGTCTTTTCCAAAAGGACCATGGCAAATTACCTTGAGACGCGGCAAGTGAGTTTCTTGATAGACTACGAATCCATCTTAGGCCACCTTTGGCGAGATGCTCCAGGTTGGACAAGACACCACCTTGAGGAGGTGGCCCGCTTCCCGGCCGGCAAGACTTTCGGAGATGTTGTGGTATTCAAGGTGGATTGGAGCGGGACCGTGTCTTCACCTCCGTCAGGTTTTGCAAGGTGGGAAGGGATTTGGCCGTTAGCCTATTCAAATGTCTATTTTGCCCGATTGAGAAGAGAAAGGCCTCTTCCTGACTCTTCACCCTAACCCAAGCACTTACTACTGAGGCAGAGGCTAGGATGGTCCAAATGGAGCCAACGGAATGTCACGCGGCAATGTCGGACTCAATCGCCCT
The DNA here is from genome assembly GCA_963675835.2 of Desulfomonilaceae bacterium. GTDB lineage: Bacteria > Desulfobacterota > Desulfomonilia > Desulfomonilales > Desulfomonilaceae > JAVHLK01. The sequence continues at coordinate 171,078 of CAXXIU010000020.1, read as the reverse complement.
ATTCTTGCCGTCACTTAAAGTAGGCGGAGCTGAGAAAGCCATGGTGCTGCTCGCCAACCAATTTTCCGCACTAGGGTACACCGTTGATCTCTTGTTGGTGAAGAAAGAGGGTGAGTTTCTGCACGACGTATCTCCAGAAGTAACGGTTGTCGACTTTCGATCCAACAGAACTCTGACGGCCTTGTTCCCCTTGATCTCATATCTTCGCCGGAGACGCCCCGCCGGTCTCATAGCATCCATGGTCCATTGCAACATAGTAGCCCTCCTCGCACGATCCCTGGCAAGGGTCCGGACTCGTGTTCTGATCAGGCAAGAGAATACGATGAGCCGTGCAGCTCGAAATGCTCCCACAGTGAGAGGCGAATGGATTCCATGGATCGCCAGGATCATGTACCCAAAGGCCGACGCTATCATAGCCGTTTCAAATGGCGTTGCCGACGACATGTCAGAGTTCCTGGACATACCGCGGCAGAAGATCGAAACCGTCTACAACCCGTGCGCAGTGAAAAAGGTGGTCCAGGCCAGTACCCAACATGTTGATCACCCCTGGTTCGTTCCTGATTCCCCTCCTGTCATTGTCTCTATGGGAAGGCTTCATCCACAGAAGGACTACGGCACTCTCCTGGAGGCCTTTCGGACCGTGAGAGCTAATCGTGAAGCTAGGTTGCTCATTATGGGAGAAGGCGCTGAACGTGACAAGTTGACTGCGCTGGCACGTGAACTCGGCATTTCCGAGTTCTTGAGCCTGCCTGGTTCTCTTGCTAACCCCTTTCCATATCTAACGCGCGCCCATGTATTCGTACTTTCATCAAGATGGGAAGGCTTCGGGCTTGTCTTGGTGGAGGCTATGGCGTGTGGCATCACTGTGGTGTCAACCGACTGTCCGAATGGGCCCAGGGAAGTGCTCGACGGAGGGCGCTACGGTATCTTGGTGCCTATGGGCAACCCTGAAGCGCTCGCAGAAGGAATTCTGAGGGCTTTAGATTCTTTCTTTCCCCCGGAATTGCTCAAAAAGCGGGCGGAAGATTTTTCTGTGGACACCATTGCCCGCAAGTACCTCGACATCGCGTTCGGGTAAAGATGTGTCACAAAACTATGGCTACGACTACTATCGGTTGTTGCACTGCCGGGTTCCTTCACGGCAGGGTAAAATTCGTTAGATAGTTGCTTCCTCGTTTCGGTTCTATCCTCGACGTTGCGGATACCAAGCATCGCTTTTCACCACTGCCATGCCGGATAGTCATATGTTTCAAAGTCCCACAGCCGCACACCGTGAAAAGGTATTACCGAACGATCGAAGGCTTTGTCCGGAGAATTCTCTACTCAAGCGGATTCGCCGAATAGAATTAGAGGTCTTTGAGGACATTCTTCGAGCCTCGGACGAGAATTCCGGAGGTAACGCTACCGTCGTGGAATTAGGTGGCGGTTCCGGATACCTCGCCCGCGAGATGACGGCCATGGGACTATCGGTCAGGTCCTTTGATCCGAATCCAAGGCAACCGCTGGAATTTCCTGTCGAGAAGGCCTTTGCCGACGATCTGCCCGTAACTGATGGCAAGGCTGATTTCGTCGTGGGGGCGCACGTGCTGGAACATATTCCGGAGCCGTACCTGAGTTCAACCTTTCGTGAAGTCGAAAGAATACTGAAACCATCGGGGAAAGCGATCCTTCTTCTTCCATCGAGCTGGGCGATGGTACTAACCATAATCCTTCAACCGGCAGGGAACATGAGAAGGCTTTTCATCCACCTGAAACCAATCCTGGGACTTGGTGACCTGTTGGAAAGAACCCCCTGCAATAACCCTCTTGTGCCGAAGCGGGTGTCTTTCAGAATGAAACTGATCGAGGCGCTCACCATTCGTTGGATACTCCCCGCTCCACATGGGGTGGGGAAAACCGCGTTGCACGAGATTTGGAATTGGCGCTCTTTGAAATGGTCCGCTGTGTTTGCCCAAAACGGATTTGAAGTGATCGATGTGAGGAAAAGCGGTTTTGCAGCTTCCAACCATCAATTGTTTGGTGATCGGTTGTGGTACTTTCGGCGGTTGCTTGCCATGCTCGGCATGCATGCGAGCAATGTGTTTATTTTGCGAAAGCATTGAACCGAAAACCGTGGTGACTGTTCACCACGAAGAAGATAGAATGAACCACCAAGACACCAAGCCACCAAGAAGTGAGGTGGACCCCTCTGTCAAGACAAAATTTGAACTTTTTTAAGGTTGAAAAGTACACCTCGGTACTAGGACAATGTCCTTGGTTTCCAGCTCCTGGGTACGGGTACCCGTGTACAGGTGGTACGGGGTTTGGTACCCGAGGGCTTGATGAGGGCGTCTTTCATTGTAGAATCTGAAGTATGCCCCCAGGGACCCGATAGCCTCTTTCACCGTCGCATAGTCTTTGAGATACACCTCCTCGTATTTCACGGAGCGCCACAGACGCTCGACAAAGATGTTGTCGAAGGCACGGCCTCGACCATCCATACTTATCCTGATCCCCGCTGCCTGCAGCACACCGGTGAACCCCGTGCAGGTGAACTGAGAGCCTTGATCGGAGTTGAATATCTCCGGCTTTCTCCCTTCCAGGGCTCTTTGGAGCGCCTCGATGCAAAAGTCTGCCTCCATGGTTATTGAAACGGCCCAAGCCACCACGTATCGACTGAACCAGTCCATGATCGCCACGAGGTAGACGAACCCCTGCCTCATGCGAATGTACGTTATGTCCGTGGCCCACACGTGATCCGGTCGCTCGATGGCTACACCCTTCAACAGGTACGGATACTTCCTCGCCTGAGCATCCGCCGGGATCAGTCGCTTCTTCGGGTAGATGGCCTCAATGCCCATAAGGTTCATGAGCCTGGACACCCTCTTTCGGTTGACTGAGGTGGACCCCTCTGTCAAGACAAAATTTGAACTTTTTTAAGGTTGAAAAGTACACCTCGGCACTAGGACAATGTCCTTGGTTTCCAGCTCCTGGGTACGGGTACCCGTGTACAGGTGGTACGGGGTTTGGTACCCGAGGGCTTGATGAGGGCGTCTTTCATTGTAGAATCTGAAGTATGCCCCCAGGGACCCGATAGCCTCTTTCACCGTCGCATAGTCTTTGAGATACACCTCCTCGTATTTTACGGAGCGCCACAGACGCTCGACAAAGATGTTGTCGAAAGCACGGCCTCGACCATCCATACTTATCCGGATCCCCGCGGCCTGCAGCACACCGGTGAACCCCGTACACGTGAACTGAGAGCCTTGATCGGAGTTGAATATCTCCGGTTTTCTCCCTTCCAAAGCTCTTTGGAGTGCCTCGATGCAGAAGTCTGCCTCCATGGTTATCGAAACGGCCCAAGCCACCACGTATCGACTGAACCAGTCCATGATCGCCACGAGGTAGACGAACCCCTGCCTCATGCGAATGTACGTTATGTCCGTGGCCCACACGTGATCCGGTCGCTCGATGGCTACACCCTTCAACAGGTACGGATACTTCCTCGCCTGAGCATCCGCCAGGCTCAGTCGCTTCTTCGGGTAGATGGCCTCAATGCCCATAAGGTTCATGAGCCTGGACACCCTCTTTCGGTTGACCGCATATCCTTGGCTTCTCAGCCAAGCCGTCATGCGTCTGGTACCATAGAAAGGCGTCTCGGTGTACTGCCTGTCTATCAGACCCATCAGGTGCTGATTGTGGTCGTCCTTTCCCCCTCTGGATCGGTAGTACAGGCTCGACCTGGAGAGTCCCAGAAGCTCGCACTGCCTGTATACCGGGATCGTTTCATGGTCAAAGTCAATCAGATCCCGACGTTGATCAACCGACAAGTCCAGCTTTTTTTTTGAGCCAATCCAGTTCCACCTTGAGCCGTCCTATCTGCTGATACAGCTCGGCTACCAGCTCATTGTGTTGTTGATTACTCCTTTCCCGGGACCCGGAGAATACTTTCGGCATCTCTTCCAGAGCCTGCTTCTTCCACTTCGTTATCTGGGTCGCATGAACCTCGTATGCACTGGCGAGCTCCGCAAGCGTTCGCTCACCCCTGATGGCTTCCAGCGCTACTCGCGCCTTAAACTGGGCGTCATACCTCTTTCGCATATCCGACTTCCAAGCCTCCTTGAATTTCCCCCCGGTGTTCTACACCTCCAAGGTAGGCTTCTCAACCTTAACCCCCTGTCCAGTTTTCGGGGTCCATTATAAAGACAAGGAAATCTCACGCGGAGCCGGTGAGAACGCGAAGAAGACAAGACCTTCCAGAATTTATCCACAGATGGCACAGATGTTCGCAGATGAAAAGAGAAGCAAGACATTGTTGGTATCGAGAATTTTCTCTATCTGTGGAATCGGCGTCATCTGTGGATGATTCTTTTCTTCTCTCTTTTCTTTCTTGTCTCCGTTTCCTCTGTGTCTCTGTGGTTACCTCTTTCTCTTCTTGGTGTCTTTGTGGCTTGGTGGTGCAATCTTCGGGTTTCAACTCGTGATACGCGTCCTCCACGTAATAAACTCCTTTGGCCGGGGAGGATCGGAAACTCAACTCCTGCAAATACTGAAGGACTACGACCGAAATAATTTTCACATGGACGCTTGCACGGTCGGTTCGGAGCCGGGTCACCTCGCACCTTTGGCACAGGAAATGGGTGCGGAGGTAATCTCGTGCACAAAGTCGGTAAATCTAATCTCTTTTTCGCGGCGTCTGGCCCGCGAGATCCAAGGAAAACAGTACAATATTATTCATGCGCATTTCGAGGCCTGGAGCGGACCAATTCTGCGGGGAGCAGCACGGGCCGGAGTTCCAGTGAGAATAGCCCATGTGAGATCCTCCGGCGCCCAGGGCATGGGAGCCCCCAATAGCTATCGGGCGGTAATTGGTCGAAGCATTGTGGTGGGCTGGGGACTGCATTGGATAAAGCGATACGCTACTCACGTCTTCGGCGTTTCCAAGGCGGCGCTCGATGCCCGGTGGCCCGGCCGGCACACAAACTCGCAGCGCTTCAGGGTGTGGACTGCAGGTGTGGACACTGAATACTTCTCACCAGGCAAAGCTGATTTCGAGACTAACTCGGTTCCCAAAGTGCTCTGCGTGGGAAACTTCTTTCTACGGTCCAAGAGACAGGACCTTGCACTGCGGATTTTTTCGCTGGTTCGCGCCGGCGTCCCTTCAGCCCGTCTCATCCTTGTAGGACATGGAACCTATGAAAAGGATTGCCGAGAATTGGCTGATGAACTGGGGCTCGCGGAATCAGTGGATTTTGTTGGTTTGTGTGAGAGGAGTGAAGTACTGAAACTCCTGAGAACGGCTAAGGTGTTTCTTTTCTGTTCAGAAAGCGAAGGACTGCCCAATGTTCTCCTCGAGGCCCAGGCGGTGGGAGTGCCTGTGGTAGCGAGCGACATCCCGGCAAACAGAGAGGCACTGGCGGCGGATTTGCACCATTTCATGTTCAAGCACGACTGTCTTGAAAACGGTGCGGCAAGCGTAGTCCGAATTCTGAGCGACCCTGAACTGGGAAGCAAACTTGGACGTGCGGGTAGACGTCACGTTCAAGATCACTACGACACACGGCGTTGTCTCGCGTGGCTGGAGCAATGCTACAAGAACTTGGTCGGTGCGGCATCCGGAAATGAATCTCGCTGACATTCCCCTTATCTTCTTGATTGCCCCAGCCATCGCTGTCCTGGTCGAGAATACACTGGACCGTAGGATCTTTTCGAAGAGTCTTCGCCATCAGATTATTCTTGGAGGATGGATATGGCTCGCCTACGCAGTATGTCATGAGATGATCTCGGGCACCCTCTTTGGTATCTGGACTACCGACGAAATTATGCACAATATCAAGGCCCGGCGTGTCATGGAGTTAATCGCCCTGGGCAAATGGGACGAGGTATGGGCATTTGCGGAGCCCGGAACCAATGCCTGGCAGCTCTATCTAGCACTTCTCTACAGTTTCACCGGGGTTTCCAACACAGGGTCAACAATCATAAACATGCTTTTTGCCTTCTGGGGAGGCTTGATACTGGTGAGAGAATTTGTCAAGATTCTTCCCCCCGTCCCTCCGAGAACGTGGCCGCTTCTTGTTGTCTTCTTTCCATCAGTTATCTACTGGTGTACTTGGAACCTCAAGGAAGGCTTCATGTATTGGGCTATTTGCTTGGTTCTCTCGGGCGCGGGTACGAAGAAACTGGCTGCGGGCGACATACTGCGCGTGGGGACGGGAATTATTGTAGGGGGCTTACTTAGGCCGCACATTATAATGGGTTGGGCATTAGCGGTCCTCGGTGTGAATCTGCTCCAGAGACGAAGAGCCCCTTTGGCTGTGATGATCTTGGTCGTCCTACCCCTCGCGGTCACGGCAATATCTTCAGTGGCAAAGATCGAGACTCCCTCGGTTGCCGGTGCTTTGGACAGGGCCTACGGACAAGCCAAGATACTGAGTGAACGTAGCGGGGGGTCTACCATACACTATGAAGAAGGGCGACCGATTCTGTTCGTATCCGGTTTTGAAAGCCTATTCTTCAGACCGTATCCTTGGCGCGTCCGACACCTCGGCTTGCTGCTCAGCTGTTTGGAAACATGGTCTATGACTCTGATCATGCTTTGGATCTGGTTAAGCATGCCTCCTCGACAATGGGGTCATTTTTTCAAGATGCCGCACGTGAAGTTGGCTCTTCTTGCTTGCGCCTATTTCTCACTATTCTTCACCTTCCTTGCCAACGAGGGTTTGCTCGCCCGCCAGCGAGTCCAGGCAGTTCCCGCCCTGCTGATCTTGGCAATGGTCCCGATTTTGTATAGAAACGCAGCCAAGACGGTGGAGCAGCGTTTGCGGATGCTTCCTGCCCTACGAGAGGCAGCCAATCGCAACCCAAAATCATAGAAGCCGAGTAGTCACTCGCCGTGAAGAGGAAATGAACCACCAAGACACCAAGAAGAGAAAGCGAACAATCCACAGAGTCCTTAGCGCATCCTTCGGCCGCAACCAAATGGCTCCTACCACGAATGAACACGAATGAACACAAATTATTGTTAAGAGAGGAAGTGTTCCAGATCGTGGGTTGTGCCATGGAAGTGCTCAATACTCTTGGGCACGGCTTGCCGGCGAAGCCCTATGAAAATGCCTTGGTTGTTGAGTTTGGGCTAAGAGGTTTTCCTTACAAGCAGCAACCTCGTTTTGATGTGATCTATAAGGGCGTCAAGGTCGGTAATTACATTCCTGACTTGGTTGCATTCGATAAGATCGTAGTGGATGCCAAGACGATTGATCGTATTACCGACATGGAGCGAGGGCAGGTTCTAAACTACTTGAAAATAACCCAATTCAGAGTAGGGCTGATCCTGAATTTCAAAAAGCCGAAACTCGAATGGGAGCGACTGGTTCTTTGACTTCATTCGAGTGCATTCGTGTTCATTCGTGGTTCTACTCCCACCACGAATAAACACCAATGAACACAAATTATTGTCTTCATGTTTGTGCAATCTGTGGATTCATTCTGTTGCCTTTAGGGAAGGTTGTGAATGGAAATCAGTGTGACCATGCCGGTATACAACGTGGAGCCATACGTTGAACAGGCCATCGAGTCCGCGTTGGCTCAGCCGGAAACAGCCGAACTCATCATTGTTGAGGACGGATCCAAGGATGCCGGCTGGACCATTTGTCAAGAACTCGCAAGAAAAGACCCGAGAATCCGCTTGTTTCGCCACCCCAACGGTGAAAACCGCGGCCTTGCGGTCGGCCGCAACCTAGCCATTGCCGAATCTCGTTGTGATTACATTGCCTTTCTCGATTCGGACGATTATTTCTTGCCCGGTAGGTTTGCCGACGCGGCAAGGATATTTGCAGAAGATCCTAAGGTGGACGGGGTATGGGAAGCCGTGGGAATCTCGTTTGAAGACGATCAGACCAAGCGGCGTTTCAGTGATCCGGATAGATTGATGCACACGATCATTGCCGGCTTTGAGCCGGACAGCCTCTTGCAGGATCTCATAGACAACAAGGGTTGGTTCCATTTCGATGGGATGGTGGTGAAGCGATCCCTCATGGACAAAACCGGTCCATTCGAGGAGAACGTGAAGACAGGGACAGTACTTGGAATGGAACTCAAGATGGCCGCTGCGGGTAACATCGTACCCGGCAGTCTGGACAAACCCGTTGCAATGCGGAGAATGTACGGGCAGAGCATCACTGCGCGCATGCGCCGTGCTGCAGATCTTGAAGACAATAAGAGAGTATTCAGAGAAGTCTGGGCATGGGCCAAAGACAAAGACTTGAGCCCCTCCAAGAAGAGCCTTATGTTCTTGGCCGCATGTTGGGGAGACTCCGTGCCGTACACCGACTCACCCTGGCCGGTGCCCCAACTGGCCAAGGCAGCGAGTCTTGGTCTCAACCTTGCTCATAATCCGGGAATGCTTGTCTTGCCGGCATTGTGGAAGCTCCTGGCGCAACGCGCGGGTAAGAAACTGGGGTGAACGTCGGCAGGGAAGAAAAGAATTCAACCACAAGACACGAAGGCACCAAGCAAGAATTAGGAGAAAGAGAGCAGCCTGCGGTTCGAGGTATTGTATTTCCCCTCGCTCTCGGGCTCTGTCCGGTCAAGGTAGGGGCGAATGGCATTCGCCCACGGGCGACCGCCGGTCGCCCCTACAGACAGACGAGATGGGATGCGACCTTCATGGCGACCGACCGACCGACACTCGTGTACGTAACGACCATACCTCTCAGTATGAATCGCTTCTTTGAGAAACAACTCAGTTTCATGAAGGATCACGGTTTCGAGGTAGCGGCCGTCGCATCGCCCGGGCCGATGCTTGATGAGGTTGGGAAACGGGAAAAGGTCGCCGTGTACGGGATTCCAATGAACAGGCGGATTTCGCCGTTTTCCGATTTGTTGTCTCTGATAAAGTTGGTTCGGCTCTTCCGGAAAATTCGACCTACAATTGTCAACGCTTCGACGCCCAAGGCCGGACTCCTTGGTACGCTTGCGGCCGCTATCTCCAAGGTTCCCGTCCGGGTGTTGGTCTTGCACGGATTACTGACGGCAAGGCGCATGAGAGGGTGGGGAATCGTCCTCCGACTGGTGAGTAAGGTCTCGTGCCTTATTGCCGATAGCGTTTTGTCGGTGAGCAATTCCGTTGCCGAGAGCATGATCGAACAACGATTGTGCCGGTTGTCCAAGATCAAGGTGCTCGGCGCCGGCAGCATCAACGGCATTGACACGGATCTCTTCGACCCGAGTAAGGTCAAGGAAGACCAGGTACAGGCGGTTCGGATCAAACTCGGCTTGCCGGCCGATTGTCCGGTTATCGGCTATGTGGGTCGCTTGTCCGCAGACAAAGGGATCGTTGAACTGGTGCAGGCCTGGCATTTGTTGAGAGATCTCCGACATGATGCCCGCTTGCTCTTGATAGGGCCTCGTGACAACGACGCCCCTGTCTCCCAATCGGTTCTCGATGCTCTGACAAGTGATCCCCAAGTGATAATGACCGACTTCGTGGATCACTCGGAACTTCCTCAATATTACTCATTGATGCACGTCTTTGTCCTCCCCACGTATCGTGAAGGGTTTCCTCTTTGCCTGCTGGAGGCAAGTGCCATGGCAATCCCCATTGTGGCAACCCGCGTGACCGGTTGCGTGGATGCCGTGAGACACGGCGTCACCGGCACGCTGGTACCTGTTCATGATCCTCGGTCCCTCGCCGATGCGGTGGCCGCGTATTTGCAGAACCCGAACCTCGTAAGAGAACACGGGAGCGCAGGCCGGAATTGGGTGGTCCGGGATTTCCAACCCGAGCGGATTTGGGATGCCTTCCGTCAAGAGTACCTCCGCCTCATGCGCGAGAAGTGCGTCCCCGGTTTCGAAGCGGAATGGCAACAAGAGAACTTATAAAGGTATTGTAAGCGTTCACCGCGAAGAAAAAGAGAATGAACCACCAAGACACAAAGGCACCAAGGAAAACCGCTGGAAAAAGAGTAGGGTAGGGCTTGTGGTGTACATGACGAGTCCGGGCACCGTCTTCATGTGAGGTCTGGTTTGAGACTGCATTTCGATCAGGAAGCGCCATGAGTCAAGAACGCTGCCGTGTACACCACCTCCTAAATCCTTAGTGTCTTGGTGCCCTTGTGGTTAGATTTTCTTGTTCAAACGAGCGCGATGACGCTATGAACGTTTACAAGGTATTAATACCGAAGCGTGAAACCACTTACCCTAGCCGCCAAGCGATTGTTTGATTTCACAACCGCCGCTTTGGCCTTAGCTGCATTTTGGCCGGTGCTCGCGGTAGTATCGACCGCCATCATTGTAACCTATGGATTCCCCGTGGTGTTCCGGAGCAGGCGTGCAGGCCTCGGGGGGAAGGCGTTCACCGCGTTGAAATTCAGGACAATGACAAACGAGCGGGACGCAGACGGCATGCTGCTGCCCGACTCGGAACGAATCACCCGTCTGGGGCGATTCCTTCGCCGGACCTCCTTGGATGAGCTACCGCAACTGATCAACGTAATCAGGGGCGAAATGAGTGTTGTCGGGCCTCGCCCTTTACCGGTTGCATACCTGCCTCGCTACACTGCCGAACAGATGCACAGGCATGACGTGAAACCCGGACTCACGGGATGGGCGCAAGTAAACTACTCGCGTGAAGAAAAGCCCTGGGACAAAAAGTTTGAAGAGGACCTCTGGTACGTCCGTAATTGGAGTCTCGGGCTGGACATGAAGATCGTTTTCCGAACTCTTGGGGCGCTGTGGGTTCGGTACAAGGGGCGTCCGGAAGGTTTCACCACTTCAGAAGAATTGCGGCATAGGGGCGGTTAGAACCGCAACCAACCGGCGATTGTAGGAACCGGCGTCACGCACGACCTTGGGTTTCGCACGTACCATCGTTCTACGCCGGAGATCCGGACGTTGCTTCTGGTCCCGGGACGTCGGGCGCAACCAAACCGAGGCTCAGGTGCGAGTTTCCTGAGAAACCTTCGCGATACGACCAAAAAACGAGGATAGTGGTACAGAGGGCAAAAGCATTTGGCTCCAGGTGAGGAAATCGAGATCGGTTGGGTTCAAGACCGTGATGTTGAGGAGATTACGTCCCTTTTTTCTCTGGTATTTCAAAGACCCATGCTCCCCGAATACTACCGCCGGCAGTTTCATCACCCGCGTTACGGAGGGTTCAAGTCGGCACTCGTACGGGTTAAAGGCAAAATAGTCTCTCACGCGGGATTTTCACCTCGTGATTGGATGGTCAATGGTTCCAAAGGATTGGTCATGGCAAAGCACACCTCCATGACCCACCCGGATTATCACGGTCTTGGGCTGTACTCCAAGTTGCTCCATTGGGCCAACAACGGTCTTGCCGAAACCGGGGCCGACATGGTTTTGAGCTGGCCGAATCGCAACAGTCATCCAATGCAACGCAACAGGACTTCCTACGAGGACGTTTACCAGATACCCGTGATGAAATGGACTCCCAGAGGAAAGGCGCCGAGTACCGTGTACGCAGTGCCCTTCATTGAAACCAGGTCGATCTATTTCCATGAATGGGAGGAAGTTGCCGAAAAGACCAGCGGAACCTGCCTATTCTCGAATATTCGCACACCCGAATACCTCTCTTGGCGCTACAAATACTGGCCTGATACGACGTACTATGCAATCGAGAATCGTACGGGCGGTGCTGCGCGTTCCCTTATCGTTTTCAAACTTTTTCCGGCGGATAAGCCCGAAGTCATAAACATCGTGGAATGGCTGAGCGACCCGGAGAGTGCGGAAGCCGATCACGGGCTCGAGCAATTGGAGAAATGGGCCGCAAGCCGGGGATTGCCCGTCACCACATGGCACAACGTGCACGACTATCCTCGCCATCACATGTTGGAGCGAAGAGGCTACGTGCCCTCGGAACCGATCTTCTATTTCGGCGTCATACCCCTGCGCAGCCCGGATGGTCTCGGCGCATATCGAGATTGGCGCACGTGGTACATGACCATGGGAGATGTGGACGTATTCTAAGGGCGTGAAGCCGAGACGAGTCGGAAACGGTGGCACACGTCACGCATGTGCATCCGATGCGTCTTGTTTTCGTGCCGCCGGCCGTAGTGGCCGGATGATTCGGCGAATCAGTATCACCGGCAACATGCCCAACAGTACGACGACCATGATGCCGGCAGCTGCCACCGCAACAAGCGTCCACTTCTTGCGTTGCCAAGGATTCACTTCCGCGAGGGGGGTTTTCTGCCATTGCCACGGCGGGACCGGGGCCGGAAGCGCCCACAGTCCCCTTCGGGCCTTTTTGGCTTCATCCTGCAGATGCTTGTACCCCAACTCGAACGGGACAAACGGCTTATACCACCACGCAATTCCATTGGTCAGATAGTCCTCGTTCATGTTGATCCCATCGAGGTGCACGAGGGCAATCACCCGCTGATATCTTTGGTCGGTGTTGCCCTGCCAGTGCAAATCGTCGAGCGGCACAAATTTCTTGGGCCTGTACCACTTGCCCTTAACGAGCCCGGGTAGGGGTTGTACTCTGACGATGCTGCCCCACAGCTTGCGGGCTGCGTATTCTTTCGCTTCTTTTCCGAATGGCTGTTGCCGTACGTCGAGGGGACTGTCCACGCCGTACAACCGTACACTGACCGGCTCCCCGAGTATGTCCCCCGATCGTACTACCTTAAACTCGTCAGGGCGGACGATCTCGATTACCCTGCCGTACCAAGGGGAATACGACTCGGGGTACACGGTTGCAAGAATGAAAATGACAAGCCATCTTGCCGCATCCATGAAATAGCCGATCAACTGATCCATCTCTCGTCACTTCCTTAGCCCCCCCATCTTCGCCTCGCCTCTTCGGAATATTCCACTTCACACCGAGTGCTGCCTGTTTAACTTGTGACCCCTGAGGATCATCGAAGTATTCGCACAGTCACGAAAGCTTCGGCAGCCGCCGACCCCACTTGAGCTCCCCGAAAAATCGCCAGAGCTCTTACGGCTTCAATCGAACGTGCGTGAGGTGCCGAAAGAATCTGGCTCCTAAAACACTTCAAAGCTTCCAGTTTTTTTTCCAGGTGCGCTGAGACGTCCACCCAGGCGTTGGGCAGAAATCCGGGTTCAACGGAGGAGGCATTCCAATGAGTCTCCGACATGACCTCGTACGAGTATATCTCCCTAATTCGTGAGCCGACCTCGGAGCACGGTCTCCAAGCCACCGAGAATGAATGAAACAATTCTCTGTGGTCTTTGTGGAGATCAAATGCAAAAGGGACGTACAGGATATCGGGCTGCGCGTCCTTCAGGACTTCATCCGTGATTTTGTTTAGCTTCCATACCGGCTGGTCGGCAACTTGGGCGGCGGGTATCTCCCGAAAAACGACCTGCTTGACACCCAGAATCTCATAGGCTTCTCTCCCCTCAGCCCGAACGGTGTCCCAGGTTTCTCGCGGCCATAGGGGATGGGGTTCGTCCTCGCCATGTCCGGTCATGACCGCTACGACGACCTCATGCCCCTCCTCGGCGTATCGAGCTATGGTTCCTCCCATGCCAATGGTCTCGTCATCGGCATGAGGGGATACGACTAGTATTTTCATTGATGACGACTCCTCGTCAAGGAATGAGCACTTCGAGTATGGAAAAGTCATCGTCCAAATCCTCGGACGAGTTCAAATCGACAACATGGCGGAACAGTCCGTCCAAGACGGATTGTTCCGAGGCAAGCATTCGAGACATGAACTCCACAAACCCTCCAAAACCCCACATTGATCCGTCCCTTCCTTCTATCTCGAAAACACCGTCACTGAATACATAAAGCCGGCATGCAGAGCGTAGCCGAACGGAGCGTTTTTCAAAAGCTACATCCGGCATGCCGCCGATGAATAGATTGGGGGTATGGAGCTGCTCAATCCGAGGAGTCCCCTCCGAGAGGCCTGTGGCCAGCAATGCCGGAGGGTGGCCGCCCCCTGAATAGACCAGATTGCGAGACGCTCTATTGTAAATTCCGTACCAGATTGTGAAATACATCCCGTTCTGCTGTTCCATGGGGAAGGCTTTGTTCAAAGCACTCAGAACCATGTCCGGTTGAGTAAAATCAGTATCCTTGAGAGTGCGTGAACGCAGGACGTTGATTATCGTTACCGACAGCAGCGCAGCGCTTACGCCGTGGCCACAGACGTCCACAAGGTAGAGTGCAAAGTGATCCTCATCCAACCAGTGGTATCCAAAAAGGTCCCCTCCCAGAGCAGTGGAAGGCTTGAACCGCCAATCCGTGCAAACGCGGCCGTTCGTAATGGGGTCCGGCAGCAAGGTCCCCACGTATTTGGCAGCTTCTGCCAGGAGACGGCGAGATTCGTCGAGCGCCTTCTCCAGTCCATCCTGTGCCAGCTTTCGTTCGGTTATGTCCCGAGAAATGCCTGTAGTGCCTATGACGTGACCGTTTTTGTCGAAGATCGGGGATTTTATGGTCTCGATCCACGTCCTCAGAGGCTTTTCACGCACCAGGGTCTCCTCGATGCGCTTCTGTACGCCTGAGCGGATCACCTCTTCGTCATCCTTTTGGAAACGTTCCGCAACATCTTTCGGCCAAAAATCGAAGTCCGTTTTTCCGAGCAAGATCTCCCGGGAGAAACCGCAGGCTTTCTCAAACGCCTCATTTACCGCAAGAAACCGGCCTTCCCTGTCCTTCAGCCAAGCCATATCGGGAATGTTGTCCAGGATGGCTTCACGGGTGATGCGGGTTACCTGAAGAGACTTTTCGGCTTGTTCCAGTTCTTTGACGCGATTCTGCAATTCCGTCAGTTTCAGTATCAATGCTCGAGTCGATTCGTCCGTGTCCATCATTTGTGTGTTACGCCGAGACAAATTGGTGATAGGCTTGTGCAAGCCACTGCCGGGCTGCTATAGAGAATCCAGCATACCTCACCATAGGCTCTTCGGTCAACTTCATTACTGCGTGCAGTTCAGCCCGAAAGCCTTTACAACAGTTCGGTCGCTCTCGGAAGCCCGTCGTCATACATAAACCCGAGCACCTTTCTTCTCCTACTCTGCCGAACAAACCGACCGTCAATACTTGGACCTTCTCTTGTCAACCAAATGGAATTTTGTTGGTCAGGCATTTTGAGAGGCGGGACTTAGAGGAGCAGATTCAAGCAGTCGCCGGATCGCAGGCTCCGATACCGCGCAGTGTTGGGATATGTTGACAGATGGGAAACCGTGGTGTAATAAGGGCACGTGGCCGCCTACGTTATTACCGCGGCCGAACACTTGAACAATATGAACCTCCATGCCTACGGTCCCACTGCCTTGAAATGCCAAATGTACGGCAAAAGGCAAACGCCGATTCCGTGACGGGACTTGAATATTTTGATCCTGTCTGTGGTTTCCCTTTGCCGAAAGCAGTTCCGGCCGGACCTGAAAGGGAGGAGTGACGGCTCAACGGGATAGGTGCAATCGCTCGGAGTCACGCTGGGGGAACTATTACGGCAAGGAGGTAGGTCCATGATCGATTTCTCCACCAAAGATACCATGTCTCCCGAGGAGAGGATGGCCGCTCTAGCGGCCGGCGACTCAATCGACCGAGTACCGTTCAATCCGTTCTCACGAGGATTCTCGGCCAAGCTTTACGGGCTTGATCGCGGGGAGTTCTATCGAAATCCTCAATTGGCCTTCGAAGCAGGGCTGAACCTGCTTCGAAGGTATCCCTGGCTGAATACACGTCCGGCCTATTCCTGGGCGGACAAGGGAGCCTGGGAGTTTGGGGGAGAAATCGGATGGCCGGATAACGATGAGTATATGGCACCATTTTCTGCCGGGCCGGTCATCACCAAGCCTGAAGATGTGGCTGCACTGCCGGATCCCGATCCGGAAACGGCCGGTGCCAATCCGCTGATCAAGCAATTCAACGCCATGAGTAGAGAGAAGGGCTTTCCTGCGATGCTGCCGGGGGGCACCCCCACAGCCATGAGTTCGGCAATTGTGGGCAAGTCCGAGTTCCTTCGGTGGATGATCAAATATCCGGATTCAGTCCACATGCTGCAGCGCAAGGTTACGGACTTTATTATTCGAACGGCAACCAAGACCATCTTGCGCTATGGCGCGCAAGATTGCAGCGTTCCGTGCTCGGTTCCCATGGAATCAAACCAGCTTGTATCCCCGAGAGCATTTGAATCATTATGCAAACCCTATATTCAGGAAATCATGGGATTCTACCAATCCCAAGGGGTCAAATCAGTCATGGTCCATCTGTGCGGGAACCACATGCTCAACCTCCGTCATTGGGCCGACATCCCTTTGCCCAAACGTACGATATTCTCCATCGGCGGAGAAATGGATATGCGGGAAACAAGTGAGTTCCTTGGAAAGGATTTCATCCTGGCGGGCAATCTTTCCAACGCCGTCCTGCAAACAGGGACAAAGGAGCAGATCGTTAAGGAAGTGCGTCGATGTCTCAGCGAGGGTATGAGGCACCCGGGAGGCTTCATACTGATGCCCGAGTGTGAGATCCGCCGGACACGCCGCCCGAGACCTTGGAAATTATCGCCGAGGTGCTCTATTCTGAAGGCTACTATTAGAGATGGTCACAGAATTGCCTTAGAAAACTTATAAACAGCAGAACCATGAGAGGTTGAAGTGGGAAAGCAAGATGTCATAAACGCGATACGTGGGTTGCCCACAGAACGAGTTCCTTGGGTTCCCTACTCCGGAGTTCACTCTGCCTTTCTCATTGGAGAACCGGCGGACACCTATTTGCAGGATCCGGACACCATAGCCCGAGGGGTGCTTAACGCTGCGCAACGCTATAAGGCCGACGGGATTCCGCTCATCTTCGACCTCAGTGTCGAGGCAATTTCCATGGGCTGTTCGCATCGGTGGTGGCCGGACAACCCACCCTCCATCGTAGGGCATCCTTTGGCCAAGCAGAGCCTGAAAGATTCCGGGATCAAGATTCCCAGCCCCGATGACGGGCGCTGGCCGGTTGTAATTGAGGCAGGGAAAAAGGTAAAGGCGGGACTATCAGATGTGGCCCTTTTCGGTATCCTGTGCGGCCCCTTGACTCTTGCCGGCCACCTTCGAGGCGTTCAACTTTTCACCGACGTATACAAGAATCCGGAACTGGCGGCAGAGATTGTCCGTTTCGCGGGCCAAGTCGCGGGAGAGTCTGCACGAATCTATGCCGAGGAGATAGGCTGCGATGTAATTGCCATTACCGACCCTGTGGCTTCACAGATTAGTCCGGCCACGTTCCGAGACCTGGTCGTACCTGCCTCCCAACCGGCAATAGAAGCAGCTGGAAAGGCCGGCAAAGTGTCGAGTTTTTTCATATGCGGGGATGCAACCAAGGTGCTCCATGAAGTTGCCGAGATCGGCACCGACGGCTTTGCCATCGATGAACAACTCAATCTGTCTTACGTCCGAGATGTGGCTCTGCAGCATGGCGTGGGGTTCGCGGGTAACCTCAAACTCACCCTTGCCCTCTCCCTGGGACTTATCTCCCCACGAGAAGACGCCATTGCGTGCATGGCCGCAGGAGGCAACACGGGATTCGTCTTGGCTCCCGGGTGTGACATGCCGTATGACGTGCCGCCCGATAACGTTGACCAGGTTATCAAGGCCGTGGAATGGTTCGCCGCGAATTATGCGTCCTATCCACATCAGGTCTAACGGAAAATCACAGAGGAGACATGATGCCCGACACCATAGTGATAGACGTACTGACTCTGGATAGTCTCCAATGCGCGGCATGCGCATACATGATGGAATCCATTGCGGCCCTGCCCAAACAAATTCAAGAAGTCATTCGTTACCGGGAGTGGTCAATCAAGAACCAGGTCGGCGTTGACAAGTTCGTGGAAATGAAGGGTCGAGTATTGCCTACCATCGTCATCCAAGGCGATTTGCTTTTCGAGTCGATGATTCCTCAATATGAAGAACTGATTGACGCGATGGCCGAACGTGCTCCCACGAAAGAATTGAGTGCCCTGATTCGAGACCTTCGCGACGGCGGCTTTGATTTCGACGAGATAGAGACCAACCTGGCGAAGGCTAGGGTGCGTGACCCCGGCTGAAGGATGACTCCTGCAGAACGAGCCAAGGAAGCTCTTTGATCGCTGTTACACGGGAAGAACGCATCACCGGCGGTAGCTCGATGAAGGCAAGACCGTTCATGATTAAGAGGAAGTGAGATGGATCCGGAAATGAACAGGAAGGAAATTCTTGACGGTCTTTCGCAGGCGGTAGTTCACTACCAAGAGAATCGCACTGCGGAATTGGCCGAGCGTGCGGTGAGGGAAAACATTGATGCGTTGGACGCCATCGTGAACGGCCTCTCTGCAGGTATGAAGATAGTAGGAAACCTGTACGACCGCCACGAATACTTTGTGCCTGAGCTCCTCATGTGCTCGGATGCCCTGTACCGTGGATTGGAAGTACTCAAACCCCATCTCAAGAATGAACAGACGGAAATGAGTCAAGGTCGGGTGGTGATAGGGACGGTTCAGGGCGACGTTCACGACATCGGGAAGAATCTGGTGAAAATGATGCTCGATGTGGCCGGCTTCACCGTGCACGATCTTGGCAAAGATGTGCCGTTGACAAGATTCGTGGAGGAACTGGAGCGAACCGGCTCCGAAATCGTGGCATTCTCTTGCATGATGACCACCACCATGATGGGGCTCAAGGGCGCGATTTCCACGATCAACCAAAGTCATCCCAAGGTATCAATCATGATCGGCGGATCACCGGTGACACGCGAAGTGGCCGACCTCTTCGGAGCCGACGGCTATGCCGAGAGCGCCGGCACCGCAGTGAAAGAGGCCTCGAGGTTGATCTCTCGATTCAGGCGGGAAGCGGGTAATCCCACGGTTCAGTAGATCTCAACAGCCGGGGTTTGATGCACCCGGTGAGGAGTAGTACGGTGAAGAATGACGGCAAGGTGACCGTAGTCGAGGTTCTCGCCGGAGCATGCGGTTTCGTGACGCTTGTTAAAGCTTACAGGACGAGCGCGGGTGAGGCGGTCATTCAACTTGAGTCCGACTGTGACTCAGTAGCGGCGCTTAACACGGATGCAATGAGTCCGATTACGGTTAGGGATCTCCTCAAGACCGACCGGAGCGGCAACAGGATTCTTGACGAAGTGGCGAAGGTCGTTCAGCACCCTTCATGCCCGGTGGGCATCGCGATTATCAAAGCCGGAGAAGTGGCCCTAGGGCTCAACGTACCTGCGCGTGTACGGATTGAGTTCAAGGATGATTCCGAAGAGGCCTGAGCATTATGGTTGCCGGGTTTTTAGTTCATGAAGAAACTCATGCAGGGTACGCCGAGCAGGATGCGACACGGAAGTCCGTCCCGTCGATCGGTACGAAGCGATTACGCCACGGCTCACTCGTCCTCACATGTCATCGGAGGTAGGTGGTGGATCATAACGGTATACAAGTCTTTCTGATTTCCGGATTCTTGGGGGCCGGAAAAACGACTCTGCTCAACCGTATGCTCAAAGAGGTCCCCAAAGACATCAAGCTCATAGTGCTTGTGAATGAGTTTGGCGAAGAAGGAATTGACGGGACTCTGGTGGCGGATCCTCAACTCGAGTTGCTGGAGATCAACAAAGGCTCAATCTTTTGCGCATGCGTCAAAGGCGATTATCTCAAGGCTTTATACAGGATAGCCTTTGTTCTGAAGCCTTGTCTGCTCGTCATCGAAGCGAGCGGCGCGGCAAATCCGGCAGACATGAGGAGAGATCTGTTCAATCCCTTGTTCAAGAATAGTTTCGCCTCTCTTACAACGGTGTGCCTGTTGGACGCGGAGAACTACCTGGGGCACTCAAGCGTCTTCACCGCGGTAGAGAAGCAAGTTGAGTCTTCCGACATACTGGTAATCAACAAGACCGATTTGGCCGATCCAAGTCAAATGGAAGCCATCAAGACATCGGTTGGAGTACTCAATCCCGAGGCGTCTTTGATTGAAACGTCATACGCGAAACTTGACTTGACTTGGCTTGTTAACGCTTTGCCCGAAAGGCACCGGCCGTCTGCAGGCAATGAATTGGCTGCCAACCTCGTCATGGCCGAGGATGAATTGGATGAGATAGTTGACGACATCTTGCAGGACGAAGCGGCACAGGTCACCCCGCCCGACCTCTTAACCTCGGCTACTTTTCACTGGAATGAGGGTACACTTAAAGATTTTCAGTACATTGCCGAGCACATTCCCGGCGATGTCGTCCGTGCCAAGGGGTTTCTCTTCCATGCCGGCCGTTGGTTTCTGTACAATCATGTCGGCCGCAGGTATGAGATCACGCCGATGAATGACATGAGGAATTCCGAACAGAGCGTGAATCGAATCGTCCTCGTAAGACAACTAACTGATTACGATGATATACGCTCTCTTTTCCTCTCTCGTAACATACCGGTTTTCGTGCCCTAATCACACGTTTGGCCACACAGTCCACAGGGGCGGTTAGAACCGCAACCAAATGGCGATTGCAAACACCGGCGTCACGCACGACCTTGAGATTCGCAATTACCATCGTACAACGCAAGGGATCCGGACGTTGCTCTTGGTTCCCAGGTGCCGGGTGCAGCCGAACCGCAATGCAGGAGCCAATTTGTGAGGAAATCTTCGCGGTACGACAAGAAAATGAGGATTAGTAGTACAGGGTAACCATCGCCTTTCGGGGTATTTTTCAGCCTCCCTCCTCTGAGCTTCGCACCGATGGATTAGCCTGGTGGTGTCACAAAGACCTCCGGGGCCTTTTCGAGAATGGCCGGGTAAGCCGCAGAGTGAAAGTAGGCAATGAATGGCAAACCCGAATATTCCCTGTGGTGGGAGGGAGATTGCGGATTCTTCACGAAAACTACGACCACCTCGGCATCCAAACCGAGATCGTAAGGCTGGACAATGACTTCGTGGTGGTAAATGCAGCCATCGAGAACCAAAGGGGAAAGTTCAACGGCACGGGCATTGCTTCCAGCCAAAGAGACGTGAGGCTCGCGGACTCTTTGGTTGGACTGGCTGAAACACGGGCTATCGCCGGGGCGATGCGCTTCGGCGGCATTGGGGTTGAGTACACGGGAGCCGAAGACGTTTCTCACGTAGCCGCCGCAGAGCCCGAAAGAGCGTTCCCCGACGGTAACGGCAAAGAAAGAACGAAAGCATCACATGGTGCTATTGATCCCCCGCCGACCGCAGATACCAAGGCGGCAAATGGTCCCACAGCGGGGAACAGAGAATTGACGCCGCAACTGCACAGGTGAGGGCCTTGTATGCGCTCACAAAGAAGGCTCAGTGTACCGAACAGGAGATTGAGAGCACGTCGAGCCCCCTCGAGGCCGACAGCTTCCAACAACTCACTCGTGAAGACGCATCCCGCCTGATCTCCTATCTGCAGACCGAAGTCGCCGCTTAATCAAATCCCAAATCCACAACCAAAGTCACCAAAGGGCGGGACGGGGTTGAGCAGTGCTTGTCGTTATTCACTTAGTCCGGTCCATTATGTTTTCCTTGTAAGTTGAATCATATCATTATGAGTAAATGGATATGAGACAACGTCTTCGCCTTGAACATCATACAGGCACTCCGTCTCGGCGACCTCTGCCAATACTGCGGAGTAATTTGCAGAGCCCTTATTGGCGACTATTTCAGGATTGCCTCCACGCCTGTTCCGGAACCGTTAAGAAAGTCGCAAGGCCGAGAGCGCGACATGCCCCGGACTCGCCGAAGAGGGCTGTGGCGGTGTGGTGTTTTCGGCCATGACCGGCAATCTGCCATGCGACAAGCACACAACGCTCACCTACGGACACGTTTCCGAAGAGTTCCACGTGGAATTCTCCGAGAACGATGGCTTGACCTGCAGGCTGGGGAAAGGTGAAGGATCCCGGGCAATCGAGTACGGCCCACAAGAACTCGGGAGATACGGAACCCCCTGCTGAGGCGACGGAGGCATCGGGAATCCAGGGGCAGGCTACTCGTTCGCCCCCTTCGATGGGTCCCGCAAATACATGAAGACCATCATCACGATCCGGACCGCATACAAAGCAGCAGGGGAACCAGTGTGAAGTGAATCCCCGGTATCGGCGCGATGCCGCCTCCGCCTCTTCGTAGCTCGGGCACGTAGGCGGTTCGAGCACGACCTTTGCGGGTCGTGCCTCGGCGAGAACGATGTCACCGTCGAGCAAAGCGACCCCCCCTTCTATTTCTCGAACGTCCAGCTCGGTATCGAGGGGCGCTGGAAGCATGAGTCGAACCCTGACAGCGGGGCCGTCAACGAACTGCGAAAGAAGCCCACAAACGTAGCCTCCGTTTCCGGATTTCGGAGGTCCCTGGAACCGCTTTTCGATTACGATCATTTTGTCCTTCAATCTGGAACCCGCTTGATCAACGGCCAGACGAGGGGACGCCTTTTTCGATATTTCAATGTGAGTCATCCGTACCTTCTGTTCCCATTTTGCAGGGGGTCTCTGTCTGTTGGAATCTGCCCGGAATCATGCGGCGGGCTTGCCGTTTCGGTCGTTTTGGCATCCGCGAGGGGTGGGGGATTGCTCCTCCGACCCCGAAAAAGTATTCAAGGTATTCGTGGAGTGTCCCACGCCGCCTGAAAGAGGCAAAACCATCTTCTTGTGGATGCAAAGGCCCTTTAGGCCTGTCTCTGAGCGTACCTCACCCTCCGTCACTCCGTCAACCGTTTTTTCCAGAGCGCCGTCAGCCGAACACGGCACGCTCGTACAGACTCCGGGCGCAGTCCAATGCCTGAAAGGTCCAGAGGATCACTTTGCGAAAAGCGGCTTTCTAGGAAAATTCGATTGCCCGGCTGAGAAGCTTCCGGCCCAATCCGAGCCCTTGGAGATCGGGACGGATCGCTACGCTCAGCACATTTGAGGGAATACGTCACAGCATTTGTGGAAGAGTAATGAGTAGCGAGACCCGACAGCAATGGGTCGCCGGCTCCGACGGACACGAGAGCTCGCATGACGCTCAAAGTTCCGGTTGCCGGCCACCTAACCCGTATGATAGGTTGGTAAGTCCTTACCGAGACCCCCGCGCCTGGAGGCCGATCGGATGAACATCGACAAGGTGCTGAACTTTATTCGTTTATTGGGCAAGTATCTGGCAATTTGCACGGTGATCGCCGCGGTGCTGCACGGCATTATCTTCAGGCAGTTCTGGGCGCCCTTTCACCTATCCATCGCGTGCTGGATAGGTGTACTCACCTGGGTCGTAGGGGCGGGCGGATTGTGGCTCAGGCAACGGGCATCGTCCAGGTCCTCCAACAAGACGGGAAAGTACAAGCCGATCAAGTAGCGAGGCGACCGGTCAAGGTCGCCCCGTGAGACGGTTTCACCCGCCTATCACCCCTTTGTCCGCATATTCCTTGAAAATGTCGCCGTCGTGCCCCAGGACGACGCTACAGTTGTAACGTCGTTCGATACCCTTGAGCCTTGCCAGGCTCTTCCACCATGCGCCCATATCCCTTGTCAGCCAGCCGGTGGGCTGTCCATCGAAGTAATTCTCTTTGAAGAACATCGTGTCCGAAGTGAAGAGGAAGGATTCCTTGTCGTTGAGGTCTACTCTCATCGACAGAGTGCCGGGCGTGTGACCGGGAGTATTGTACACCGTAATTCCCTCGAACAACTCCATCTCAGATCCATAGACCGGTTTCCAATTGAACGCGCTATCGATGTAGTGGGGAAGATAGGCCCCAAAGTCCTGTTTGGTGGCGATTGCGTAGAAACTGTATTTTATTTCTTCCTCATGGGCATACACCGGAACGTCAAGTCCTCTGAAGAACTCGAGACCGCCTGCATGGTCCAGATGCATGTGGCCTATGATGATCGCCGCTACATCCTTGACGCCATATCCCGCTTTCTCAAGGAGGTTGTCCAAGCGGTTTTCGTCGCCGTATCGGGTGATGCCGAAGACTTCCTTTACCGGATCGGGCCACAGATCGGGCCAATTGGGAGCCGGCCCCGCCTCGTACAAGATCACCCCGTGCTTGGGGTGTTCGATTAATGCCCCGGTCAATTGAAAATCTCGGCGAGGGCTTGCCGGAGCCTTATCACTGTGGGTGGAAACGCCCGCCGCCTCCATTGTCCAGCCCAGGTCGGCCTGCAATGTTCCATAGTCCATCAACCGAAGTTTCATTGTCCTTCCTCCTTTGTGTGGTTCTCACGTTATCTCGAACATTCAAAGCACCTTATGAAGCGATGATTAGACCAAGTCGAGAAGCTGCGCGGGATTTTCCGATGCGGCTTTCCTGATTTCCTGCGGCTTGAGCCCGACCGCCAACAGGCTCGCCAGAAACATCTGATACCCTTCTACGGGCGGCGGATTGACTATCTGACCGAAATCCGAGAATAGAAGGCAACGGCCAAGTCCCACCGCGGACATCATCTTGGCGATATCCGCGGGGTGTTGCCGGTCGAAGAGCGGCATGCAGGTCAGAAATGCGTAACTGAGGAAGGCGCCCTTTGCCGCGAGTTCCTTCTGCTCGTCAATGGTCATCGGATTAACGCTGCAGTTGGGGTGGGTGACGATAATCCGTTTCACGCCGGCTTCTTTGGCGGCATCGATAAGAACGTTACACTCGTGTGCCGACAGGTGGCAGGTGTCCAGTATGGCGTCCCGCTCCGCGATGAGTCTCAGGATTTCTTGGACCTCCGGGAGGACGCGGTCTCCGTTCGGCCACTCATTGAGTACGGTCAGGCCTTCCTGTGGATTCTTACGTTTGACAAAGGGCAGCAGCCAGGGGGTGTCGCCCGTGACATGGACCTTTTCGATGGTCAGGGCGGCGTCCATGCTGGGCATAAACACGATTCGGGATCCCATGTCGAGCGCCTTTTCGACGGCCTCGACATTGAATCCGCCTACGGAATAGTTCAAGACGATGCAACCCAGGACCAGGATTGAATCGCCCAATATTGAATGTACCAACGCAGCCCTATCTGCAGTAATGGTGTTGTGATCCTTAATGGCCAGGGCCTTCATACCTGCTTGGGCCGCGTCCCGGGCTACCTCGAGGATGTCCTGTTGGCGAGGCGCCGTGTCGGGTCCCGAGTGGATGTGTAGGTCGCAGGCCCCGTGCATGAGATCCTTCACTTGTTCCCACATGTGTTTACCTCCTGATGTGACGGGATTCGCAGCGTGCTCTCAGGCGACGGTCATCCGCCTAGTCGCTGCTTCTTCTCCCACTCCTCGAAACCGCCCCACTTGAACGGACCGTAAAGGCCTTGGGCAATGTCCAGGCGATCCCGGTGAGCGCCTCCCAGCCACATCTGGACTATTTTGTAGTCACGCATGTACTTTTCCAGATTGAACTCGTACGCGTACCCGTACGAACCCATCATCTCCATGGCAACGTTGCACACGAATCGGGCGCAGTCCCCGGCAAAGGAACGGGCCGCGGAGAATTTTGCGATCATTTCCGGGGACCAGGGAGGCCCGTAGATATCCGGGTTCATAACCTGCCAGGTCACGGACAGGTAATACTGCCGAGCCATGTCTATGTAACGGTACATCTCGCCCAGGTACATTGCGAACAGGGAGCGATCCCGCTGAGGTTGACCAACGATCTCCCGGTGCTTCGACGCGTTCAGGACGATTTCCAGAGCGGCCTGCGACAGGCCGGTCAGACGGGCGGCTCCAGCGAGTCTGCCCAATCCGATAACGTAGCCCTTGACGATATGGGCACCCTGGCCCGGCTCGGTATCAATCCGGTACCGTTTGGGCACTCGCACGTTGTCGAAGTAGATGTCCACGTTATCGTCGCTCCAGCAGAACCCCATCTTTTCGTAAGGCTTTGAAAAGGACATGCCCTTGGCATCCGCGGGAATGTGGACAAGGGCCACTCCGTTCGGCCCCTCGGCCGGATCCGTGGTGCATACGGTCCAGTACCCGAGGTGTCCGTGCATTGCAGCGCTTTGGAAACGCTCCAGAGGGCCGGATGGGCCGGGCCAAATCTTGTGACCGTTGATCACGTAGTCTCCCCCGTCCTCCTTGAGGATCGTCCGGACGGTGCGAAACTCCTGAGACGGGTCCTCCAGATTGGCTCCGCCCGCGGGTTCCGTAATGGCCACGCATGCCGTCCAGGACTCTTCTCCGACGATGCGGGGTGCAAACTCCTTGAGCAAGTCATCACGTTTGGCGGCCAGCATAAAGGAAACGATCCAATGGATTTTGCCCACCAACGTTCCCAGGCCGATATCTCCTCGGGATAGTTCCTCATTGACCATCTGCCGGACCACGGGTGAAAGTCCCAAACCGTCGTACTGGGTTGGGAGGCTGGACTTGGTGAGCCCAAGTTCCACCAGCTTGGCATACAGTGCGTGCTGCGTCTCAAGCGCCAATTTCTCATCGCGGTGCCAGCCGCCTTCCAAATCCTGTCGGCGAGGCATGATCTCCTTGTTCACGAACTTCCGGATCGTTTCGGCCATACGGATTTCATCTTCGTTGCAAAATGCCCGCGTGTACTTGTACTCGGGCGCGAGAAGCTTGTAGTATTCCTCGTGGACCATAGTGGAACCTCCTTCAAAACGAATTCTGTGGCGTTTGAGGTAACCGTTCACCGAGACAGGTGCAAACACCTGGAATCACGATGGGGGACTAATAGCGTTCGAGAAGACGTCGTTGATTAGATACGGTTTTGGATTCGTTGTCGTTCCGAAGGTTCAGCCCGGGAACGAGGAGAGAATATGTAGCCAAACCCATGAAACAGAACATTTCATGATAGAGCAAATTCCGTGCCGCCGGCACAAGGATTCCGCGACGAATGCCCGGTCTGTTTTCGTGTTTAAACACAAACAGATAACCGGCTGTCCGCGCGAGGGTGGAGCGAATAAGAGAGGTAACGAGGCAAGCGCTTCGCAGAATGACAATTGGCCGTGAGAAATGCATAGAAAATTCTCATTTTGACAACTCATACAAATATGGGCTATTCTTTTAAGAAGTACAATCTTCATCCCGATGGGGGGCAATCCGATATGAGCGATCTCTTTCGCCACCAGAAAACCCTGCAGGTGCTCTCTGAGGTGATTCAGTTGTCCCTGGGTGTCGAAGTTTTCTTTGTGGACGACAGGAAGGTAGCCGTGGCGGGGACCGGACCGTACAGGGTCAATATCGGATCCAAGCGGCCGACGGATTCGTACGTGGACCTTACCATCAGCGACGCGGAAAGCCAGTTGGTCACGGAACCGCGATACACCAAACAGTGTTATCGTTGCGAATACCGTAAGCTCTGTCCGTATTCAATGGTCATGTGTCGTCCCATCACAAGGGAAAACCGGATCAAAGGGCTCATTGGGTTCCTGGGGTTTTCCGGCGAACAACGCAAGGCCATGATAGAGCGGTCCTCCTCGTTGTCCGAGTTGTCTCAACGATTGGATTTCGTATGGGGAACGGAAGACCTCGATGTGCACCAGGTGCTCGCCCACCCTCGGACCAGGGAGTTCATCAACGCCATTGACGAGGGTATCATCCTGACATCACCCGATTATCGTGTACTGAACATGAGCGAAAAATCCGAGCACCTGTTGCGAGCGGAGAACACGGCTCATGAAACGGGAATCCGGCTGCACAGGGGGACGGCCGGTCGGCCTGGGGACGCGGCCGACGGTCGACTGAGCCTCGACTGGTCGCTCGGTCTGAAGGACTTGAGAAGCGGAGACTATCCCATATCCGACGGCCGGGACCTGGTGGGCCGGCTCATTGTTGTGGACCACGGTGAAAGGCCCCGGCGAACGTGGAAGGGATGTCCGCTCACCGCGCCGAACTTGTCCCTGATTGTCGGGACGTCACAAGCCATAGTCCGGCTCAAGGACCAGGCCTCGTCCGTTGCGGAAAGCGATTCCACCGTGCTTATTCTTGGGGAAACGGGAGTAGGAAAGGAAGTCACCGCACGGTACATTCATCAGGAGAGCCGACGGTGGGCGGGGCCCTTTGAAACAGTCAATTCCGCGGCCGTTCCCGATGCACTGTTCGAAAGTGAGCTGTTCGGCTACGCGCCGGGAGCGTTCACGGGTGCAAGAAGAAGGGGAAAGGCCGGCAAATTCCAGCTTGCCCACCACGGAACCATATTCCTCGATGAAGTCGGACGCCTCTCGCTGGACAATCAGGCCAGGCTGCTGAGGATTCTGGATGAAGGGGAACTCCAGCGACTGGGGGATGAGCGCAAACAGACGGTCGACGTACGGGTCCTGGCCGCCACCAACATCAATCTGGAACAAGCCGTAAGAGAGAACCGCTTCTTAAAGGACTTGTATTACCGCCTGGCCGTTGTTCCCATCCATGTGCCGTCGCTCAGGCGGCGAGTCGAGGATATTCCTCTACTGATCGAGCATTTCACGGAACAACTGAGAAAGATCTTGCCGAGACGCAATTTCCGGGGGTTTTCCTCGGAGGCGTTGGATTTTCTCATGCGGTATGATTGGCCCGGCAATGTCCGGGAACTGAGAAACACCGTGGAATACGTCATGAACATGGTGCGGGAACGGGTCGTCACAATCCGGGACCTGCCCTCCACCATTGAGTTGCGAAGCACGAGAGAATGTTCTGCCGGCCCGGCGTGTCCGGAACTCACATCATTGGCCGAAAGCGAATACGCGCAAATTCGATTGGCCCTTGAAACCTTTGGAGAGACAACGGACGGTAAGCGTCGAGCCGCACGACACCTCGGCATCAGCCTCAGTACCCTTTACCGAAGATTGTCCCGGCGGAAGAGCGCTGACATTGGCAAGAGTTGAATTGAACTGTTGACGTAAGCCTGTCCGAACGGCAGATCTTCGCGAGGGCTCTCTATCTGCAAGAGACGCCCCCTGTTTACCCCGACGATACCATGTTGCCGATATTGAGTATGCCTTTCGGATCGAGGACTCGCTTCACGTGCCGGATTTCCTCGATGCCTTTGCTCCCGATCATCATCTTGAGGGCTTCGCGTTTCAATTTCCCGATACCATGTTCTCCGGCCACACTACCGCGGAGCTTGCAGACTTCCCGTGCCGATTTCAGATAGATCTCGCGGAATTCCCGATATTCATCGTCGTTTTCAGGGACAATATTTGCGTGAAGGTGTGCATTGCCGATATGGCCGAATACATAAGATTTGCCCGGCGGGAGTTCGGTATCGTACAAGGACATGAGATCCTTGAGCCGGTTCATGGGTACCGCGAAATCCGTAGCGATTTTCACCATGCCGGGCTTGATGGACTCATTCAGCTTTTCCGGGATGTTGTGTCGTTCCTCTCTGATGCCCCGCATATGCTTCTCGTCAATGGCCACTTCGCTCGAGACGAAACCCGACCTCGAAGCCTGATGACTGTTGATCTCGTCCAGCAGATCGGCCCATTGGGAAGCTATGTCCGTCGGGTCACTTCCCCGAGGATACTCCTGTTCCATGCACAAGGCTCCATACGAGCACTTAAGTTTTCGTGCCCGCTCGGCGGAGACAAAGGGCGCCGTGGATGAACCCAACCATTCCAAGCAAACGGGCACCAGGGCCGAAAAGCGCTCTTCCCATCTCGCCTGGGGCCGGCCCGTGAGTCGAATAAGCGATTCATCGATTTCTCCGTGCACGTCGTCCTTGCATTCGCGGAAAAACCTCTTGAACTTGTGAAGGAGCTGTACCGTCTCGACGACGGTATCGAGATCCGGCATGTAGAGTATCAGCGAGAAGCGGGGATTGCTTTGGGGTAGCAATGTGGTCCTGATGCTTACGATTGTCCCGAGGATGCCTTCGCTTCCTACGAACAGATCCACCAGATCCATGGGTTCTTCCGAGAACAGCCCGGCGGAATTCTTGCACACATGCCATGGGGATACTCCCGTTTTCGGCACGGGTATCACCAGGTCATTTTGCCGGTGAGGATTCAACAACGCACCGGGGACACGGAAGAAGCCATCTTCGCTCACCACATCGCCTCGGTCGAAGCTCAGTAAGGCTCCCGAAGGAAGGACTATGGTCAACCCCCGGATGTAGGTTCGGGTGGGACCGTACAGGTAACTCGATGCCCCGGACGCGTTGGTGGCCGCATTGCCGCCCAACGTGCACGAGTCTTCAGAAGTCGGGTCAACAGGATATGACAGCCCCTGCGCTTCCAACCGCTGCTTGTACTCCTTAAGGATCACTCCCGGGCCAACCTCGGTGGGGTCGTAGGGGTTCACGGCATCGAGGGCTCTTACATCGAGTATTATCCCGCCCAACGGAACGGGTCCTCCAGTTACCGAAGTCTTACCGGAAACAACCGTTACGGGCGTGTTCCATCGGTTTGCAAGCGTGAAGACGGAAACCACGTCTTGAGCATTTCGGGCCCGTACTACCGCAGAAGCACGCCCCGTGAATCGAGATTCGTCCTTGAGATAGCCCTCGATATCGGTTTCCAGAACGGACAGTCTTAGTTTGCGACACTCCTGCAAAAAGCCTTGCATGGTTGAAGATCCTCAATGTCGAGTGAGTGACATCTCGATATCCATCAGATATATCACGTTTCCGGTAAGTCCTCACTCTACAATGCCGGCCGCCG
Organism: Desulfomonilaceae bacterium; assembly: GCA_963675835.2. Lineage (GTDB taxonomy): Bacteria > Desulfobacterota > Desulfomonilia > Desulfomonilales > Desulfomonilaceae > JAVHLK01. The sequence continues at coordinate 140,632 of CAXXIU010000020.1, read as the reverse complement.
CACCAGGGTTATTCCATGATCGGACTTAACGCACCTTTCGTGCCGCACCTACAATCCCGTGTTTGGATCCTGTTTTCACGCCTTCGAACAAATGAAAACCATGTTCGGCCAGGGTTTCCAGGAACTGATCTTCGTGGAAACGATCTTCGGTCGGATGCCTTACGAGGTGTTTGAGGAGAAAGTTGGCATAGAGTCCCGGATAGATCTCTTCAAAATAGAAGAGGCCCCCGGGCCGGGTAACGCGGCTCAATTCCCGAATGCATCGCCGCCAGTCCAGAACATGATGTATGATCCCGAAATTGACCACCGCATCGAAGATTGAATCGGCGAAAGGGAGATCCTGGGCATCTCCTGTGAAAAACGAGATGTGTTCCCGGAATCGGCCGGGCAACCGGCGGTGGGCCCGGCGAACCAGACGATGTTCCAGATCGAACGCACAAACCCGTTGGAAGCGCATTGTTTCGACAAGAAGCTGAGCCCCTTTACCGAGCCCGCACCCGATCTCCAAAGCATTCTCGACCCGCACCGGACCGGTCAGTTTCAACCATTTGGACACTTCACGCTTCTGGAAGAAGACGCGAACCGGGCTGTATATCCAGACCCGTTCCGGCCAATTCATGAGCATTTCCGTTTTTTTCGCCCGGTGGTCGATCGGTTCCTCCTGAAGAGTTTGTTGCTCGATTCACAAGTTCGGTCACATATCCTTCGCCGTCATACCGGTGCAGGCCGGGGAGAGGGCGGGCACGGCCCGCCCTACGGGACGAGCATCGTACACGGTGCCTTGGTAGCGCCGGCCTCCGTGACGGTCCCTGCTTAGGCGGGTGCCCTAAATCGTCAAGGACAAACCGAGTCTCGGCCCCGCGGCCCGGCATCCCGCGCGGAACGCGGGAAGGGACCCTACCATTATATTTTTTGTGGCTTTCCTTGGCGTCTTGGTGGTTCGTTCCTTCTTCTTAGTGGCAAACATGAGCTAGATGTTGATATAGATGGCGGCTACCGCGAGCACAAGAAAACTCACCGGTAGGTAGCTTGCGCGGTTGAAAAGCGTCTCCGCCGACGCGTTCCCCGGATCGTAGTAGACTCTCCGTGCAGGTTCCAGAAGAAGCTTCCAGGCGAGAATCACTGCTCCGACCGGGTACAGCAGGCCCACACCGTCCCCTGCGAACCAGTAAATCGCCAATCCGCTTACCGCGGCCATGGATACGGCCGCAACCAGCCGGAATACGGCCTCTTGCGTGCCCTTCACGGTCAGCGTAGTACGGGCGAGGACTTTGGAATCCTCCTCCATGTCGACCATGTCATTGGCAATATTCTGACCGCCGACTTCCCAGGCCGCCAACCAGAGAAGCAACAAAGCGACAAATCCGGGCGAAGGATGAGGATCAACAGCCAGCACTCCGACGACTCCACCAATAGACTTCACCGCGGCCGACGCGATGATCTTGAGATGCGTGATCCGGAGGAGCTTGCAGTAGAGTGCTTCCAAAGCAGCTGAAACGATGAACAACAGAGCGCACAGGGGATTGAGCCACCAGGCGCCCACCAGTGCAATTACGGCCCAGAACAAGCACCACGAAAGCCCGCTCCCGAAGGACAGCAATCCCTGAGCCACAGGATGGGGCACCATGATTTCGTCCACATCAAACCGTCTCTTGGTCTGATCCCGCACACGCAGCCTCTCTCTGTCCACGCGATGATCCACCAGGTCATTGAGTGCGTATACCGCGGTGTACCCTGAAAAGGCGGTTATGATTCCCACGATAACAATGGATGCCGGCGGGAACTGACCAAGCCACAACATGGCCGCCATTGCGGGTGTGGCGAGATCGAGCACGCCGTGGGGTGTGCGTGACAGGCCCAGAAAGAGTTTCCAGCTTGCAGGATTTCGGAGTTCCAAGGGGCTGTTGATGCGAACGTCGGATTCTGTCATGATGAATACCCCCGGAGGATCTGACGACGGGCAAGGACTTTCATGCTCCGCCGTGCCTTGCCGGACATGAGTGTTGGTATGAAATAGGTGCTGTTAATGGGACTCGTACGGGAATGTCAGCTTCCCTCCGAGGAAGCCCACATAACCGACCAATGCGGCGAGCGTGAAGATCCCGACCAGGTACGCGATTACGTAGGGCTGCTGAATGTTGAGGGGATCGACAATGACCGCCAACCTCAACAGAACGACGAAAATCCCCAGGATAAGCGATACCCATGCGAGTTGCCGCTTCCTCCGAACTGTCGGGAAGTCCCGAGCCTCATAGTTGATCCACCACGTAAAGTACCCGGTCGCAATCGCGGCAGGTATGGCAAGAATCGCCACAAGCAGGCAGCAGAAGGCGGCCCATTCAGTACGGGCCGACTGAAACGCCAGACCGGCAATCTCAAAAATCGGCAACACGACCATTAATCCGACGGGAACGTGGACGATTGCCGGGTGAGGGTGCCGCCTGAAGAAGGGCTGCTTGTTCAACCACGTTTCGACCTTGCCGCGAGTACCCGGAGGGGTTTCACTCAGAACCTCATCAAAAACCCCCACAACTTCAAAGCGTTCCAGAACCTCGCGGCCGTGAGGCGCGGAATTGATATCAATGCTCAGGTTGCCCCCTGCGCTGTGACGTTTCATATGATTGCCGTCGCCCCATCTCTTACTGGTCGACACATCGTACACCTTTCCGTCGACGGCCACCAGCGTAACACGACCATTCTTGCCGTTACATTCGGCAAGCTTATCAGAGGTATAGACTTTCATGAGCAGGTTCCTTGGAGGCGTTTGGGACGTCGAAGGGTGGTCCGGAACCACATTCAAGACAGCAATACAAGAGTAGACTTGGATAGGCAAGTCTTTGTTTGGTACGAATTTTCCGGGTTGAAGCCGGTACCCGGGTGAACGGTAGTTGAAGAATTATCAGCTATGGGCCCACGCCAAAGCCCCTTCCGATTACCGAACCGCGTATATTAGGTTAGGGTCAGGGGGCTTTTCCACCGACCGGCGGAGGGATAAGCAGGGGGCATCGGATTCAATTATTCCTTGCCGGGGTCGCCGGCACGTCAATACGATCGGCGGTCCAGGTGACCACTTGCAGGGCAGCCGGACCAACAGACACCCCCGGAATCCACTCTCATTCCGTCGGAGGTTCGGCAGATCATGCCTGCCTCTCCAGCCCCTGACGGAATCTCGCCGGGGGAAGGTCTTTTGTTACGGCAGAATCTCCATGTGAACTACATAAGTGCACTGAGTTTCCAGCAATTCTCACCGACCGCCTTACTGACGTTGAAACTCGTGCCTACCGAATGCTCCTCACGGGGATCCTTGAGAATCCTCTGAGGATCCAGCGTGAAACAGTCACAGCCGTCGTCGCACTGATCTTCCATGACCGTCACGATCAGCTGTACGCGTTCATCGACAAATATTGCCTGCTTTCCTACAAATACGTGCGGGTAACGGGGGTTGTCCGAACGTTCCCCTTTTTCCAGTTTCTCAGCTTTTTTGGTCGGTTGAGGCCTCGGATTGGGCGAGCAACTCGAACAACTTCTGCATCCTGACATCTCGTTCTCCTACAACGATTTGGGTACAATCTCAATGATAACCGCTTACCATGCAGGCACCCGAAGCTTCGCAACAGACTCACCGATCAGTCTCGTGCCGCCATGGCCCTACCGGTGCTCAGGAATCCGCGCCGGTAAACGTACAAACCAAGTTAAGGCTTTGTGATTGTTCTGTCAAGTCGGTGCCGAAGCTCATGGCGGGACACGCGCGGCCGCACTTGTGTACCGGAACACTCAGGGTTTGGATGTCCCAATCTTGATGTCTTCTATGTAACTCCCCTCGAATTCCCCCAGCACAGCCTTTACCAGCGGGTTTTCCATGGCCTCGTTCTTCAGGGCCCTGTCAAGATCCGTGTTTCCATCTTTCTGCCGAGCATAGGGTTTGCCCGTAGTCAACGTCGTCTCTTGAGCCAGGGTGAGGACTTTGATCCGAGCGTTGCCGAAAAACTCTTCAAGAATCCTTCTCAACTCCTCCTTGGTCTCGAGATGCCCCTCAAAGCGTTCTCTATAAACCTTCTTGTTGAATCCTATTTCAACCTCGGTCGGACCGAACGCGATGAGGCTCCCGTGTTCCAGGTTCTTGGTAACGGCAGGCCCCAGGTCGGTATTGATGACGGCTTGTTGCAGGTCTGCCCAAACTTCGTCCGGCGTACCCGTGGGAAGTGGAGTGATCTTGGTTATGGTGAAGCGCTCGGTTTGCCCCTGATCCGCACTTTCGCCCCGGTCCGGGGAAACCGGGTCAACAATGGGAGATGGGTCTCGCTTGGGAGGCGACGAGGCTTCGACACGTGGGGCAGGATTCTTTTCAACGCGCCGCGTAATCCCCCGCCTCTCAGTACCCCCGGAGGGCACGTTGGCATCCAGTCGGCGGAGTAACTCGGCCAAGTCCTTGAGATCAGGGGCATAACACATCTTGAAGACCGTCATTTCCACTGCGACCCACGGGTTGGAAGACCGCTTGACCTCACCTTCACTGCGCATGAGCATACCGAAGAGGTTCTGAAGCTCCTCGGGCGAGGTACCACTCACGAGTTCCCCCATCTCTGCCAATTCGGAAGCCGGTGCGTCAATCATTCCCTCGGGCCTCTGATCTTCAGGGACCGTCCTGACAACGATAAGGTTGCGTATGAACTGAATCATGTCCAGGACAAACTGCTCCGGGTCATAACCCTGATGAAACAGTTCATTGACGACTCCTAGTGCTGCAGCCGGGGCTCTGGACAGAACCGCCTTCATCAATCGGCCGAAGCAGTCTCTCCCGGCAATGCCAAGGATCTCTATCGCGTCATCGGCAGTGATTCGATCCGAACCAAAGGATATCACTTGATCGAGCAGACTCAAGGCGTCTCGGAAGGAACCCCGGGCCTCTCTTGCTACCAGAGCTAGAGCGTCCTCATCGGCCTCTATCTTTTCCTGTTCGAGGATCCGTGACATCCCGCCGATGATGTCGCTCACTGAAATGGTCCGAAAGTTAAACCTCTGGCACCGAGAGTTGATGGTGGCCGGAACCTTGTGAGATTCGGTGGTCGCGAACATGAACTTGGCGTGGGAAGGCGGCTCCTCAAGGGTCTTGAGCAGTGCATTGAACGCGTTAATGGAGATCATGTGGACTTCATCAATGATAATGATCTTCAACGGAGAGCTGACCGGAGGGTACTTGATATTCTCGTTGATCTCTCTGATGTTTTCGACCGAAGTGTTGGAGGCTCCATCGATCTCCTGAACGTCCACGCTGATTCCTGAATTGATTTCCCGGCAGGAGGTGCATTTATTACACGGATTGGCCTCATCGGCGGCCCGGCCGGAGCAATTGAGGGCTTTGGCGAGTATTCGGGCGACGGTGGTCTTGCCCACCCCCCTGACGCCGCAGAAAAGAAACGCGTGAGCCACTCGGCCGGAGAGAATGGAGTTGGCCAATGTCCTGATGACGTGATCTTGACCGACAACGTCAGTGAACGAGGCGGGTCTGTATTTTCTGGCCAGGACGAGATAGGAAGGCATGGCTCTGCGATTTTCACAACAAAAGGAAACGGCCGTTGCCGGTGAACGGGATTGAGGGCCGACCCCCGAGATTACTTCCGCTGCTTCCTCCCGGACCTGACGGGGTGAGTAACTCCAGGTCGCCCTCCCCCGATCACCGGCGACGGCCGTTTCCGTCGGGGCAACCGGAAGGAATGATCGAACTCAAAAATATACTAGTACCAGATTTCGGATGCCGGAGTCAAGTACGGCGATCAGCAAACCGGAACTAAGTTATAGTAGCGCATAACCCGGAGAAATCGTGCCGTTAAGCACCTCTTTCCGGACATTTGGGATAAACGTTTCCCGAAAGAATTCTCTACTGAAGCCCGATCGATGATACCGGTTGCCACGGCGGTCCCGCGAAGCGGAAAGAAGTTGCAGGCCTGCCGCAGCCGTTTTACCGAGTCCTTCTAGATCTTCTCGTAACGCCACTCCCACGAAGAGTGATCTCCAGGATCATTGATCGTCAGTTCGAATTTGATCGCGTCTCCTTCATCATATTCACGCGCTTCACATGCAAGCAACCGTGATCCCCAAACGGTTTTCTCTTCTAGTGGCGAGGTACTGAAGGAGATCTCTTCATCAAAAATGGTTCTGAAATAGAGACAACAGCCGTCCAAACGTCCTCTCCGCATGATCCTTTTTGTGAAAACAATCTTCTTGAGCGAATCCCCATCTTTGATCGTCTCCAAGTCAAATGAGAGAACCTTTTCCGGATCACACAGAAAATAGTCAATCTCTTCGGGTTGGAGTTCTCTCCTTCTTACCGTGTGTCTCTCGAATTCTTTGAGACAAGAGAAATTGAAGAAGTCATGTTCCCATATCAGAGGAATCCTACAGTCATCCTTAAGCTTGACCGGATCAAGGAACACTTCGAACTTGCTCGGCAAAATCCTCCCGTTCCTTTTTAGAATCCTACTTCGTAAATCAAGAATATTGGGAACCATTTCTTCCTCAAAGAGAAACTCGCCCATTTGTTCATGCAATATCAGGTCGACTCTTTCAGGGATATTCATTTCTTTACTGTGTTTATTGACAAAGACAATATTGTCAAACTTATTACGGTCCGCGATGTATTTGGCAATCTCAATAATAGGTGAGACTTCTACGGCATAAATCCTTTTCGGCTCTCTCAAGGTTGCGAAAAACGAGAGTATCCCGGTACCCGTGCCCAAATCGACAACCACATCCCCTTTTTTCGCATGTTTATTGATCGCCTTGGCATACGAATCCATCCTGACTTTGTCAGCGAGCATGCTTTCGTGTATGTTAAGATAGGAGAAATAAGAGGATTCCAGTTGGACCTCCCTCATGGCATCCCTGAAAAAAGGAACTCGCTGCATTCCGGACTTCACCGTTCTCAGCAGCCACTTCATTGCTTTCTTCATTTCTGCTCCCCCTTGTTTTGCCTGCAAGAAAAACTGTTTAACATTGTGGGCCGGCGGCCGAACTTATGAATCGGGGCATTCAGCCAACATGTCACGAATAATCATTTGGTACTCGAATCACATGTCCCCCTCTTTAGCCGTTGGACTCTCCCCAAGCAACCGGAGGAGGTTTCCCGACAACACCGATTCACGGTCGTTCCCGGTAAACAGGCCGGCAACCTTCCGTTTCTCGTGAGCAGGGACCCCGAAAGGATAATCCGAGCCGAAGATGATCCGGTCAACGCCGTATCGCTCCGCGAAATCTGCTATTTCGGTCGTACTTGCCAGCGCGGTATCCACCCAAACGCTTTTTCGGTCGAAGACCCGCGCGTCCCGCAACCGACGGTAGCCCCCGTTCAAGCCTCCCATGTGGGGAATGATAATGGTGGTACGGTCGTCAATTCTCTCTATGAAATTCAGCGTGTTGCCGAATTCCTCTTCCAACACTATAGGGAGGCGTTTTCGGCAAATTTCTTCGACGACGTTGTCGCATTCCCGAGTGTGGTAATTATATTTCGGCTCTCCTCCGTGCCGATGCCACTTGATCCCCACGAATCCATCCGGCACCGGCACAAAATCATTCCACACAAAGAAGTAGGAATACAGATGATCCCTTGATGTGAGATCGAGTAGATACTTATGGACTTTCCCCCTGCTCACTCGGTATTCATCCGAATCGGTGAACCACGGGTCATACCGGTCGTAGATCTCTTCTACCGGTGAAAACATGACACCGCCGTCTATGCCGGCGATTTGCCACTCATGAGAGAGTTCATCGAACGGTACGGTGAAGCCGCAGTGCGTGTGTCCGTCCAGCACGAGATTCGTCACCGTATTCTCCTGTTATGATTGGATGAATTTTGGTGGAAATCGCTCCTCATCGGAAAGGCTCCAGCCTTCCATCACCATCAAAGTGGATGCGCCGTGGGCCACTATCTTGCCCTCTTCATTCGTTACCTCGGCTTCTCCGAGCCCCAGCGTCCTGCCGATCTTGATTCTCCGTCCTTTGGCGATCAGTTTGCCCTGTGCCTTGGCGGGGGCGAGATAATTCAGCTTGAGGTCCACCGAGGTCATGCCCGATTGCTCGTCAATCTCGCCGTACAACGCCCAAAAGGTCGCCGCGTCTATGATTGTAGAGAAGACTCCACCGTGAACGGCCCCGAAAGGTTGGAGATGTTTTTCCTGAAGTTCTATCTCCAAGAGCGATGTGCCAATATCGAATTCCCGCAACTCCATCGAGAGCAGCCGGAAGTAGGGGCATTGATTTGTTATCCGCTTGACCATCTCGGCATACTGAGGGTTGATTCTGTGCATATTCGTTCCTTCCTCGGCCCGTGTCGGGACCTCCTCGGGGGGAAGTCCGGCGTCCTCAAGCTAACACATATCCGCTTCCGGCAAAAAGGGGTCTGATATTAAGTTTCATGCTTTGTTGTGCCTTCGCAGACATGAATTTCCGTATCAAGCTCTTGGCAAGGCATTGAAAACAGGCACATGTTCAACTATAGTCGACTCCAAGGAACTTCATCCGCCGACCGACGGGATCGCCGTTGAACGTGAAGGCCCAATTGGAGGTATGGTAAATTGGCCGTATCAAGCGAGAGAATTCATAGTTCGTCTTCAAGCGTGGAGTTCGCGCGCGGCTACGTGGCCCGGCTCACGGCACTTCTTCAGCGCTTGGACTGCAGCGCTGTGGCCGGCGTAATCGACGCGTTTCTTGAAGCCCGCGGCCGGGGCAACACCATATTCTTTCTTGGTAACGGCGGCAGTGCGGCCACCGCGGCCCATTTCGCGAATGATTTGGGGTTCTGTTCGTCCCCGGAAGGACACAGGCCGTTTCGAGCGTTGAGTCTCACGTCCAACACGGCCTTTATCACGTGTCTGGCAAACGACATAGGGTATGAGAACGTCTTCGCGTGGCAACTGAGAAATCTCATGAACCCCGGTGATGTGGTGGTGGGAATTTCGGCAAGCGGAAATTCTCCCAACGCAGTCAAGGCCCTTGAATATGCCAAGAACAACGGAGGCATCCCGGTGGCTCTCGTAGGATTCGATGGAGGCGAAATGAAGAAGATCGCCAACCACGTCGTGCACATAGAAACCGAGAAAGGTGAATATGGTCCCGTAGAGGACATCCACATGGTCCTGGATCACCTCATCTCAACGTATTTGGCCACAATCAAGAAGTGAACCGCTATCGGCCTACCTCGGGCATTCACCCGATACCTCCCCGCCGACGGAGCCGTTCGTAACGATCTGCTCAAAGAGAATCTCTCGTCTTTCCGGGTTGTCATTCCGAAGGCCTCATTCCGCGGCAATCTCGGCAGACAGTACGGCGGGCCACGCCCGTACTTATGAATTAGATCACTAAGTTCAAACGAGCTGCTTGATGCGAGCCATTTGACTCGGCAATACGCAGGTGGTAGGATTCAGTCCCGATTATCCCTGCGTCGGAGGATGTCATGAAGGGTGTAGTACTGGCCGGAGGGTTGGGTACACGATTGTACCCGTTGACAAAAATCACCAATAAGCATCTCCTACCCGTGTACAATAGTCCCATGATCACCTACCCGGTCGAATGTCTCGTAAAGGCCGGCATCACGGACGTATTGGTGGTTACGGGCGGCAACAACCCCGGAGACTTTCTCAGATTACTCGGCAACGGTCAGCACTATGGCGTCGAGCACATTAACTATGCCTATCAGGAAGGGGAAGGCGGCATAGCGGAAGCCTTGGCACTGGCCGAGGCTCATGCCTCGGGCGGCCCCATATGCGTAGTCCTCGGCGACAACATCCTTGAGAAGACCATAAAACCGGCCGTTGATGAGTACATGAAGCAGGGAAAGGGAGCCAAGATCTTGCTCAAAGAGGTGGAGGATCCTCAAAGATTCGGAGTTCCCGTCCTCGATGGAGAAAAGGTCGTGCGAATCGAGGAAAAACCCCAACATCCCGCCTCTCAGTTTGCCGTTACGGGCATCTATTTGTATGATTCTCAGGTGTTTGACTTCATCCGAACACTGTCACCTTCCCAGCGAGGAGAGCTGGAGATTACCGACGTGAACAATCTCTACATCAGCCAGGGAACCATGACCTGGTCCGAGCTGGAAGGATGGTGGACCGATGCAGGCACCTTTGACTCGCTTCTGAGAGCCTCCAACCTGGTGGCGGAAGGTGGTGCCAACAAGGATTAGAATCCATGTCGAAAAGGACGAAGTTCAAGCAGCCCGATTCGGAACTCATTGAAGGAGTCATCGTGCAACGCCTCAAAGTGGTGCCTGATGAACGAGGAAGGCTGATGGAGATTATGAGGCGTGACGATCATTTCTTCTCGGGTTTTGGTCAGGTTTACCTCTCCACGGTTTTCCCCGGTGTCGTGAAAGCCTGGCACTACCACAGCTTTCAGGAAGATCGGTTTACCTGCATACGGGGAATGGTAAAGGCGGTACTGTACGATGACCGCGAAACATCGTCATCGCGAGGACTCCTCAACGAATTCTACGTGGGCGAACATAATCCGGGACTCGTCGTCATCCCCCCCGGAGTGTACCATGGCTGGAAATGCGTTAGTGAGTATGAGGCGTATGTAATCAATATTCCATCGGAACCCTACAATCGTGCCGATCCTGATGAGTATCGTGTCGATCCCCATGAGGGGGGCATTCCGTACGATTGGGCAAGGAAGGACGGATAGACAACTTGGGTAACGCTTACGCCAAATGTTGTATTTTCACTTGTCACGGGGTTTTCGTACCACAATGTCAAGTAGAGCATTAGCGGGCTTACGACGGCAGCGAGCTTCCATGTTCGCTGTCCATTTCAACAACCGGAAGCATCATGAAACTACTTGTTACCGGCGGATGCGGGTTCATCGGCTCCAATTTCATTATGTACATGTTGGAGTCTCATCCGGATGTGAACATCACCAACCTGGATCTCCTCACCTATGCGGGCAACCTCGAAAATCTTCAGGATGCCGAACCCTATGGCGAGCGCCACAGATTCGTTAAAGGCGACATTACCGACAGAGATCTCGTGCGCTCATTGATATCGCAAGGAACCGACGCGGTGATCAATTTTGCCGCAGAATCCCACGTGGATCGTTCCATAATGGATTCTTCCGCGTTCATTACCACCAACGTTCTCGGAACGCAGGTACTTCTTGATGCGAGCCGGGAGTACGGGGTGAACCGTTACGTACAAATCTCCACCGATGAAGTCTATGGTTCGCTGGGACCGGACGGCGCGTTCACCGAAGGGCATGCCATTGCCCCCAACAGTCCCTATGCCGCGTCAAAAGCCGCAGCGGACCTGCTCGTACGAGCCTACCACAAGACCCATGGAACGGATGTTGCAATCACTCGCTGTTCGAACAATTATGGTCCGTACCAGTTTCCGGAGAAGCTTATTCCGTTGATGATCAGCAATGCCCTGAACGATCAGGAGCTTCCGGTTTACGGTGACGGCGGCAACGTGAGAGACTGGATACACGTTCACGACCACTGCAGGGCCATTGACCTGATCCTCCGCGAGGGGAAACCGGGCGAGATCTACAACATCGGCGGCGCGAGCGAATATCCCAACATCGACATCGTCAAGTATATCCTGCACAGACTGGACAAACCCCAATCTCTGATTCGCTTCGTGGAAGACCGGCCCGGGCATGATCGAAGATACGCCATGGATTTCTCTAAACTCCAAGAGGAACTGGGATGGCAGCCCATTGTGGGTTTTGAAGAAGGAATGAACCGGACAATCAGTTGGTACATCGAGCACGACGCATGGTGGGAACGCATAAAGAGCGGGGAGTATCTAGACTACTATGAGAAATGGTACGGGAACCGCTGAGTTTTCGGGAATACCGTCGAGGCAGGCATTCATTGCGTATGGGTGAAACGGGATACGGCGTGCCGACCTTCATAAAATCGGTTTCCGCTGAGTAGGACCGGCATTCTGCCGGTCAGACCGGCAAGATGCCGGTCCTACTGTCGTTCTCCGGTTCCGGTCTGGGAACGACAGATCCCCACGACCGAGGCAAATGCGCGACCGCATTTATGAAACGGTGTACCAAATAACGACAATGGATATTCAAAGACGAACAACCCGTGAGATACGAATAGGATCTGTTTCAGTAGGCGGCGGAGCCCCAATCGCGGTTCAATCAATGGCGAACACCGACACGAAGGACGTCCGAGCCACGGTTCGGCAGATACGCCGGTTGGAACGCGCCGGATGTGAAATCATTCGTGTGGGGGTTCCCGACATGGATGCGGCAAAATCTCTGGGCTCGATTAAGGCCAAGATACGCATTCCTCTGGTGGCGGATATTCATTTCGATCACCGGCTTGCTCTGGAGTCTCTTCGCCAGGGGATTGACGCGTTACGGTTGAACCCGGGCAACATTGGGGGCCAAAAAAAAGTCCGCGAAGTTGCAAAGGCGGCCGGGGAACGGGGGGTGCCGATTCGAGTGGGGGTCAACTCCGGATCGGTTGAGAAGGGCCTTCTCACCAAATATGGAGGTCCGACTCCCGAGGCAATGGTGGAAAGCGCGTTAAATCACATAGCCATGCTCGAAAACGAGGGCTTTCACCTCATAAAGATCTCGCTCAAGGCCTCCGACGTTATGAGAACCGTGCAAGCGTACCGAATGATGGCCGACCGCGTGGATTATCCGCTCCATGTTGGCATTACCGAAGCCGGTACGCTTCTGCCGGGTGCGGCGAAATCAGCCGTGGGAATCGGCCTGCTTCTCGCCGACGGGATAGGCGATACGATCCGTGTGTCCTTGACGGCTCCACCCGAACGCGAAATCCAAACGGCCTTCTCGATTCTCAGGGCGCTCGGTATACGTGAAAAGGGCGTGGAGGTCATCTCTTGTCCCACGTGTTCCCGCACCGAGATCGACCTGATCGGGTTGGCTCTCAAAGTGGAAAAGGCCCTTTCCCGAGTACACACTCCGTTGAAGGTCGCGGTAATGGGGTGTGTCGTAAACGGGCCGGGAGAGGCAAGAGAAGCCGATATCGGCGTAGCCGGAGGAAAGGGACGCGGCATCATCTTCAAAAGGGGTAAGAGTATCGGTACCTATGACGAGAAGGATCTGTTGCACGCTCTTCTCGAAGAGATTCGATCCATGACGGGCGAAACACCGGGGACCGGGGGAGCTTGAGATATGGCAAGTGCCATGATGCTTGGTGTCCCATTGCTTAAATCCGGCCACGGAGGCCCGGCTTACGCCGGGAAGACGGAACTCAATACGCGACCGCATTTATGAAACGGTGTACTTAGTCGTATCTTTGGAGACACGAATAATCACAAGAAAACCGAGGTCTGCATGGATTGGGGGCTTTTCGTAGCCAAGAAGGTCGTCAGCATACTCTTTTATCCGGTGGGGACCACCCTGGCGCTTCTTATGTTGGGCATTGTCGTCTGGACCCGGAAGCCCCGCAGCAGGCTCGGTATCGTCTTCGTTGTTGCGGGTGCACTCTGGCTGTTTGTTTCATCGTTGGGCATAACCGCTTCTCTTCTCGCATCTCCACTCGAGCGGTCCGCCGGCTCCTATGCCGACCCTCGGGAACTGGCCGCGCAGCACGTGAAATACATCGTCGTATTGGGCGGCGGCATTCGTACAAACCCGGTCGAGCCCCTTGGATTAACCGACTGTGATTCATTGTCCCGGGTCATTGAGGGAATACGGCTGTGGAAGGCAATTCCCGGAAGTAAGCTCGTGTTGTCGGGAGGCAGCTTGTCTTCCGACGCCATGACTTCCGGCAAAGCCATGTCCGCGGCGGCCCGCAAAATGGGGGTGCCGCCGAGCGACATAATTCAAGAGACCCGATCCCTGGATACCCTGGATGAAGCGAGGTACCTCAAGCCGTTGTTGGGAGATAGCCGTTTTGCCCTGGTCACCACGGCCCTACACATGAGTCGATCCCTCAAGATCTTCCAGCACTTGGGTATGAACCCCGTAGCGGCTCCCGCGGACTTCCACGCAGAAGACCACCGAAAAGGGTTTCATGCCTTCCTACCCGGCGCAGAAGGTTTGAGGCTGACGCAGTGGGCCATTCATGAATACCTTGGCATCCTGTGGCTGCGGATCAGAAACAGCCTATGATAGTGGCGTAGTCAGCCTCAGTACGCGAATTCCCGGGAATCGGAAAAGGTCACTTCATCCGAGCATTCCACATACACGGGCCGGGTTGTCGGAAGTCCTCATCACGTGGGTGCCGAAAGGCAGCCCCACGGAACAAGCCCGCCGCCTGTCAACGTATTCACCGGGAGACTCTGAAGCATGCGAATCCTTTTCTTACCGATCATAACTCGAGGCGCGGCCATCGGCACGATTACCCGATGTCTCGCCATAGCCGACGAGTTACGCCTTTTAGGCCACGAGTGTTTCTTTCTGACCAACGGCGAAGGTGCAAAGCACGTCGCGGAAGGCGGCTATTCGTACATGGAAGGGGTAGTTCCGGACGCTCCTGGTTCGCTCACTCCCTTACGTGACCTGTCGGAGGTAGCGGTCCACCTGAACCTGACCAAAGAGGACTACCTCCGACACGCATTAGCCGCTGAACAAAGAGCTGTAGAACAATTCAGGCCGGACGTGCTGTTCAGCGAGTTTAAGCTCACCGCGGCCATAACCGCCGGTGCGACGGGAATACCCCTGGTTTCGACCGCGTGCAGTCCTGCCGATCAGCGATTCGTTTCGGATCTGTTCGAGCCGGGGCGGTCGCCAAACCATGACGGGGCCGTAACAGGATTCAACAGGATTCTCGATGAACATGGTCAGGCCCCGGTCAAGGACGTATCCGAGCTCTTCTTTACACGAAGTAGGATGAAAATTGCCCCCACAATACAAGAGTTGGAGCCGCTGCTTGCAGATGTGCCGGATCTTCACTACGTGGGGTACCTTCTCTATGATCGATGGGAATTGGCTCCGTTGTCGGCCGGCCTCATTGAACGGACCCGAGCTAAGCAGGTCGTGTTTGTCTATCTTGGTTCCGGGGAAATCGGCCCCGATAGTTACACGCGCGTACTCCCGGAGGCTTTCGACAAATCCGAGTTTCATGCGGTCGTCGCAGTGGGAGACCATCCCCGGGTTCCCGAACTTCCCGAGTCAACTTCCAACATTACATGGGTTCGTTTCGTTCCGGGGCGGTCCATGCTGCGATGCAGTCAAGCGGTGATCTTTCACGGCGGCCAGAACACGGCCATGTCCGCAATCATGGACAAGGTGCCGAGTCTTGTATTCCCCGGTCACGATTTCGAGAGGTACTTCAACGCACGATCCATTGAAAGGGTCGGTGCAGGGTTATGTCGCGGAGTGCAAGACTTCACGCCGGCAAAGGTACTCGACACGATTCGTGAGTTGCGCAATCCCGCTTACGCAAAGGCGAATGAAACGTACGGTCGAAAGATACTAAGGCAAGGCGGGCCGCGTCGTGCGGCAGAGTTGATACGGGAAGCCGTTTCCGGACTCCCGGAGAGTCGGAAGGCGTAGGAGTGTTTCCCGGAAGCTCCACTAGTTAGTGCTCCAACTCATTGGTTAAGTGACTTATTGTCGCCTCGCTCCCAATTGCGCCTGCCTGAAACGAGAAACCTCCCGGCACGGAGGCCCGGCGACGGAATACTTCTACGAAGCTCACCCTGAACTTGGGGCGGCATGCCGCTACCCTCATTGATCATCCGTTGTTGTACCACGAGGAATATGGGTTTCCTGATGTGGGTTACTGCATAGTTCCCTCTCGGGCCACGGTCGATCGTCCGAACCGATTCGCCTTGGAGCCGGCGCCCTTCTCTGACCATCTGCAGACCCCCAGGCCGGCAAGATAATCCGTAGACATCGAACTTCTTTTTTTGCTTCGACACCAAAAAGAGCTTGACACGTTCCTTTTTCAGGTTTTATTATACCGACAAAATTCAGAAATACTAAACGCTGCACCATGACTACTACGGACACCTCGTACATCGCAACGCGGGTTAGAGAGACGCGCCTCGAGAAACAGCTCACCCTCAAGGACCTCGCTGACAGGACAGGCTTGAGCCGCTCTTACCTCTCCCAAATAGAAACCGGCAAATGCTCTCCGTCCCTGGCGACCCTCAAGAGAATCGCCCAAGCCCTCGAAGTGAGGACGGTCGATTTCTTCGCCGACGAGTTGCTTGACGATCCCATCGTAATCGGACGAGACGAATGGATCAAAGTTAGGCTTCCGGGGTGGGAGGCTGATGTCAGGCAGATAGTGCGGACAGTCAGCAACAAGCGCATGCAGCCTTTCTTTACGGAGATCGAGCCGGGAGGACGCTCTCGCGAGCCTTACTCACACGCGGGAGAGGAGTTCGGATTCGTCCTGGAAGGGGAATTGACGATTACTGTGGGCGACCGTACGCATCAGGTCGGAGAGGGCTTGGCATTCTACTATTCTTCTCTCCTGCCGCATTCCTGGGAGAACAAAGGAAACAAGAAAGTTCGCGTAGTCTGGGTGGTTACCCCGCCGAGTTGGTAGACGCCGGCGCGTGACTCGTGTCTGCAATAGTGAAGAAATGCCCGTAAATGGACAAAAGGAGACGGAAATGCTTGGATCCCGATTCACCTATTTCAACGACGACCAGATTGGTCTTTTGCGCAAAAGGACGTTTGAGCTGCTTTCCGAGCACGGCGTAAAGCTCGACCATCATCCTAGACTCTTCGAGCTTTTGAGCAAGGCGGGCGCCGATGTGGACGAGAGCTCGGGAATGGTCCGTTTTCCCGTGCGCACGATGGAGGAGTTGCTGTCCTTCGCGCCGCGCGAATTCAAACTGGGAGCACGATCGGAAGATAAAGTTCTGACGTTGCCCAGACCCGACGGCACCTTTTACACGCGTACCGTCACCGGCGCCCACGGCTGGATAGAGCCTGAGACCTCGGAGTACCGCAAGCTGACCAGCGATGATCTGGCCGACTGGGCCAAGCTGGTGAACTTGCTTAACGGCATCGATTTCATGTCTTACCTTTTCTGTGACGACGTGCCGGTAAAGGTGGCGGATGTTGCGGGCTTGGCCACCGTGCTGAAGAACACGGATAAGCATGTTTGGGTACAGCCCTACAGCCCTGAAGCGGTAGAGTACCTGATCAAGCTGGGCGAGGCGGTGGCCGGGGGCAAAGAGTCCCTCAAGAAGAACCCCGTCATCAGCATGATAGCGTGCTCGTTGGCCCCCCGTGCCTTCAAGATGTTGGACCTGGAAATCATTTTGCAGTCGGCGGAAGCAGGGCTCCCTATCCAAGCGTGCTCGCTGCCCGGGGCCGGTGGAACTGCGCCGGCCACTTTGCCTGCCGTGATCGTAATGGCTGCGGCCGAGATCTTGGCCATGGTCGCTATGTCTCAGGCAGTGTCTCCAGGCACGCCGGTGGTGGCTTGCCCTATCATCTTCGCCACAGACATGAGAAGCGGCCGTAGCCTGCAATCCAGCGTAGAAGCAATGAGGGGCGCCTCGGGGGCTGTGCAGTTCATCAAGACCGCCTTCAATCTGCCCACGCACAACTACGGCACAGGGGCGGACTCGCCGATCGTCGATGCGCAGTGCATGAGCGAGCGAGCGCTGCTCAGCATGCTGATGGGAATGTCGGGGCTGGATATTCTGGGCGGCGCCGGGCAACTGGAGGTGGCCACGGCGGTGAGCCCACTCCAGCTCATTATCGACAACGAAGTGCTGAGCATGGTGAGAAGGACGGTCGCCGGCTACACGATAGACGACGATCAGCTAGCGTGGGATGTTATCACCAAAACCAAACCCGGCGATCATTTTATGCTGGCCGATCATACGGTTAGGCACTGCCGCGACGGTTTGGATCCCATCAATTTCGTGCGCGTAGCGCGCGATACTTGGGAGCGCCAAGGCGCCGCGGATCTCATGGCTCGGGTGTTGGAGAACTACAGGGACCTCATGAAACGGGATAATCCGGGCCTGCTGGATGCCGGACCGGCCCGAGAGCTTGACGGAATCGTACAGGCGGCGAAAGCGAAGCTCGCGAGCTGACCGGTGACCTCCGGCCCTTACTGTGGATCGCCGCCGCAAAGGGACCAACGTCATCAATTAAGACAGAGAAAAGGATTCACAAATGGGTGTGCAAGAGATTTTCAACGCAGTCATCAACATGGACGATAAGAACGTAGCCGGTTTGGTTCGAGAGGCGCTGGACCAGGGAACCGAGGTGGGGAAGATCTTGAACGAGGGCCTCATAGCTGCCTTGGACGAAGTCGGCAGGCGCTTCAGCACAGGCGAAATGTTCCTCCCCGAAATGCTCAAGGCGTCCCAGGTTATGAAATTGGGTCTCGAGATCATAAGGCCGCTCCTCGGCGACGCCGACACCAAAGCGGCGGGCACGGTTGTGCTGGGCACGGTAAAGGGTGATCTGCACGATATCGGTAAGAATCTGGTCGGCATGATGCTGGAGGGGGCAGGTTATAATGTGATCGACTTGGGAGTGGACGTGGAGGCGAATGCCTTCGTTCAGCAGGCCCGAGAGACGGGCGCCGACGTGGTGGCCCTGTCCGCGCTGTTGACTACTACCATACCCGCAATGGAAGAAACGGTATCCGTTTTGCGGGAGGCGGGAATAACATGCAAGATTATCGTGGGCGGGGCACCGGTTTCTCAGGGTTTTGCGGACGAGATAGGCGCGGACGCCTACGGCGATGACGCCCCGATGGCCGTAACGATCGTCCGCTCGCTGTTAACGGCGTAAGTCATCAAGTTTATGGAGAGGAGGCTGCAATGAGAAAAGGAATGTTGGTTCTGGTCATCAGTCTTTGTGCGTGCCTGGCGGCTGGGACCGCCGCCATGGCCGCAGACGAGATCAAGATTGGAGTGCAGGGCGTGCTCTCGGGTGTTGCGGCGGCCATTGGCGACAAGGCGAGAGAGGGAGCGGAACTCCTGGTCGAGCAGGTCAACAAAGCCGGCGGCATCAAAGGCAAGAAGATCAAGTTGGTGGTCATAGACGACAAGGCGGATCCCAACGACGCGGTAGAGGCGGCCCGGAGGCTCATCGAGGCAGACAAGGTCATAGCGATCGCCAACCTTGGCACCAGCACGACTTTCTCGGCCGCTTCACGCGTCGCGAAACGGTACAAGATTCCGATGGTGGGCCACATCCAATCCAATCCCAAGATCACCAAGGGAAACCCCTATGCCTTCCGCGCCTGCGTAACCGCGCTGGGTCTCGCCTATCCTATTGCCGACTACGCGGTAAAAGAGATGGGTCTCAAAAAGTTCGCGATCATGAACCGCAATGACGGGTACGGCAATTCCATCACGGAATACTTCGCGAAAAAGGTGAAGGAGCTGGGCGGCGTCGTCGCCACCATCCAGTCTTACGGTCCTGCAGAAAAAGAGTACAAGGCCTATCTGATCAAGGCTCAGGCCGAAAAACCCGATGCAATTATGCTCACAGGCTACTTCGCAGATTGCGGTCTGATCACGAAGCAGATGGGTGAGCTTGGGATCAAGTCACAGATCTTGGGTCAAAATACCATGACTGCGCCCAGCTATCGCAAGATAGCCGGCAGCGCCTGCCAGGGCGCCGTCTTCTCTGCCAACTACCTGCCCGGAGTGGTGAAGACCAAGGCAGCCGAGAACTTTCTCAAGACATGGCGTGAAAAATATGGAAAAGATCCCGAGGTGTATGCGGCTCACGGTTACGACGCGGTGGCGGTAATCCTGGAAGCTATCAGAATGGGGGAGCCTACACCTGCTGCTATCCAGAAGAACTTGCTCGCCGTAAAGAATTTCGAGGGAGTCAGCGGAACCATCAAGAGTTTCTCCGCCGACGGCGATGTGGAGAAAGATGTAGTCATCGTCAAGATAGAGGGAGACAAGCTGGTTCCCTTGAAGACATATCTGGTCAAGGACTAGGAGTTAAGGTAACAACGATAAAAAACAGGCCGGAGGGAGCCGGTGAATCGGCCCCTCCGTGTCCTCCAAACGGGTCGGGACCGGGCCAACCTAAGTGAGAGACAAGACATGCTTTTTGCAATTATCGTCAACGGTATCGCCTTAGGGTGTATCTATGGGTTGGTGGCCTTGGGGTTCAGTCTCATCTTCAGAGCCATGGGCCTGCTCAACTTCGCCCAGTCGGAAATGCTGTCCCTGGGGGCCCTCGTCGGCTTTTCGGTCATCGTTACCCTCGGTCAACCGTACATCGTGGGAGTGGTGGTCGCGGTGATCGTCGGGGGGGGAGTGTCCCTGGCTATCGAGCGCCTCGTTTATGCTCCCATCAGGATGAAAGAAGGTGTGGCTTCATCCCGTTCGGTGTTTGCCACCATCGCGATGCTCATCATCATTTCCAATGGGGCCAAGGCCATCTGGGGCTCAGATGCATTCTCCTATCCCCAGGTTGGATCGGTGCTCAAGTGGGGCGGCTTCTCTGTGTCCACCACCTATCTTTTGGTGATCGCGGTCACCGCCGTGGTGATGGTGGGCCTGAATTTGATCCTGTTTCGAACCAATATGGGCCTGGCCATGAGGGCGTACGCGGACGACGCCTCCACCGCAAGTCTCATGGGCATAGAGGGCGTTAAAGTGGCCGGCGCCACTTCATTCCTGGCCGGCGCCCTGGGGGCTGTCGGCGGAGTACTGCTGGCTCAGATCTACTACGCGGCATACGACCTGGGCAGCTTCGGACTCAAAGCCTTCGCGGCGGCGATCTTGGGAGGCTTCGGCAGCATCATAGGCGCGGTGGTCGGTGGATTGATCATCGGGGTTTTCGAGAACCTGGTAGCTATTACGATCTCCACAGCGTACAAGGACGCCATTGTGTTCATGGTTTTCATTGCCGTCCTGCTCTTTAAGCCCTCGGGCATTTTCAAGGCCTAGTAGCGGAATACCAGTCGCTCGAGCGCTCGATTGAGGCGAGTCGACCTAAACACACGGCAGCCGAGAGACAAGCTTGCGAGAGCCCTGCAATGCGGGAAAAGAGATGGCGAATATCAGCAAGACATTAAGAGTACCCCTGGAACTGGCGGCCATGCTTATCGTCGCCTTCGGTATCAACTTCATTGTTCGAGAACCGCACTGGCAGAGCCTCATCCTCAATTCGCTCATATTCGCCATGGTGGCGTTGGGGCTGCAGTTGATCATGGGGTACGCGGGCCAGATTTCCCTGGGACAGGCCGCTTTTGTAGGCATAGGGGCCTACACCGCCGCCATCATGACGAAGGCCGGTATCTCGTTCTGGTTGGCCCTGCCGGCAGCTGGGGTTATGGCGGGCCTGGGCGGGTTGATGATGAGTCCCATCGTGCGACTCAAGGGAGCCTACTTCGCTATGGCCTCGTTGGCCTTCAACATAGCCTTGTCGGTAGTCTTTTCCAACTGGGATGCGGTTACCAGAGCCACCAAGGGCATTATCGACATACCGTTCCCGACCTTGGGTCCCATCACTATCAGTTCCACAGGCGACTTCCTAACCTTGACCATAATCCTGGTCTGGCTCCAGTGGCGGCTCTTCCAGAACATCTCCGCTACCGGCTTCGGGAAAATTCTCAGGGCTATCGGAGACAACGAGACTGCAGCGCTGGCCGCAGGGATCAATACCACCCTGTGCAAAATGAAGATCATCTTCGTGGGGTGCTTAGCGGCGGGTATTGCAGGGGCCGTCATGGGCCATTACAAGGGGATAGTCAGTCCGGAGCCCTTCAACATCTGGCAGTCGATTTTCTTTGCCCTCATGCTGGTGATCGGCGGTTTGGGCAGTCTGCGGGGGGCCATGCTGGGCGCTTTCGCAGTGTATCTCGGCTCCGAATATATCGCGGCGTACGCGGCGCAGCACCGGATGTTGGTTTACGGCATCTTCATGCTGCTCTTTATGCTGTTCCTGCCGACAGGACTGGACGGAATAATAAAGAAGGCTACCGAGAAACTGGGAGGAAGATTTGCGTCCGCCGAAAACGGAAGTCAACAGCATATGCCCTGAGACGGGTCACGTTTAGCGCAGGAAGAAATGAAATGGACATACTCGCGGTTAAGAACCTCACCAAGGATTTCGGGGGGCTCACTGCGGTCAGCAACGTGAGCTTCGCCCTCCAACCGGGCAAGGTCACCGGGCTGATCGGTCCCAACGGTGCCGGCAAGACCACCACGATCAACCTGATCACCGGTTTTATCAGGCCCACCTCCGGAAAGATCCTGTTCAAGGAGCGCGACATAACCTCCATGTCGAGTTTCCGGATCGCCCAGGCCGGATTGGTGCGCACCTTCCAGATCACCCAGATCGTTGAATCGTTCACGGTTCTGGAAAATATTATGCTGGGTACTCACTCGCATCTCCATTTCGGCCTGCTGGACGGGATGTTCCACACGCCCGGGGAGAAGCGCAGGCACAAAAAGGCGCTCTCGGTCGCTGAAGAAGTGATCGGTTTTCTGGGGCTGGAAGAAAAACGGGACATTGTTTGCGGCAACCTTCCGTACGGAGAGAAACGAACCGTGGAACTGGGGAGGGTTTTGGCCTCCCGGCCGGACATGGTTCTTCTGGACGAGCCCGCGGCCGGGTTAAACACGCGGGAGCGGGAAGATCTGGTCGTGGTGATCAACAAGATGAGAGAGCGGGGTCTTGCCATCCTTTTGATCGAACATGACATGAAAACGGTGATGGGGCTCAGCGACCAAGTTGTCGTGATCAACTTCGGCGTGAAAATTGCAGACGGCACACCGCGGGAAGTACAGCAAGATCCCGAGGTGATTGAGGCCTATTTGGGATAAGAGGTCTAGTGACATGCTGGCAGTGGAGAATCTTGTAGTCCATTACGGCGAAGCAGAGGCCGTACGGGACATATCCTTGGAGGTGGGGGACGGCGAGCTGGTTTGCCTGTTGGGGCCCAATGGCGCGGGGAAGACTACCCTGCTCAATACCATATGTGGACTGCTCCGCCCCTCATCCGGCATGGTCAACTTCTCGCAAGAGAACATAACCGGCCGGCATGCGGCTGCGATACAACGTAAAGGGATTAGCCAGGTGCCCGAGGGGCGCAAGATTTTCCCGACCCTGACAGTGGAGGATAATCTTCGAGTGGGCGCATACACGGTTAAGGACAAGGCCAGGGTCGGCGCCGACCTGAAGAAATATACGGAGATGTTTCCCGTTCTAGCCCGGCGACGCAATCAGAAAGGCGGAAGCCTGAGTGGGGGCGAGCAGCAGGTGGTTGCCATCGTCAGGGCCCTGATGTCGAGGCCTAAGCTCATCCTCTTTGACGAGCCTTCGTTGGGCCTGGCGCCTCTGTTTGTCAAAAGAGTCTATGAAATCATCAAGGATATTCACGGGGAAGGTACATCCATTTTGCTTGTGGAGCAAAACGCTCGTATGGCTCTGGGAGTGGCCGCACGAGCCTATATTATGGACGCCGGCGAGATCGTCATCAGTGGGCGGGCAGAAGACCTGTCCACCAGCGAAGATGTGAAAAAGGCTTACTTGGGCGAATAGCCGAGACGAGAACTTCCGGGAGGAACACCGATGAATCGCAAGACGATAACCCTGACTGTAAATGACCGCGATCATGAGCTTCGAGTGGAGCCCCAGTGGACACTGGCTCAGGTGCTGCGGGATGAGTTGAACCTGACCGGGACCAAGGTCGCCTGCGGTCAAGGAGCGTGCGGGTCGTGTACGGTTATTGCAGACGGATTGGCCGTGCCGTCTTGCCTGATGTTGGCCGTGGAACAAGAAGGACGCAAGATATACACCGTGGAGAGCTTGGCGGCGGATGGTAACCTGCATCCTCTGCAGGAGACCTGGCTGGAGGAGTACGCCGCCCAATGCGGGTTCTGCGCTTCCGGGATGATAATGGGGGCCAAAGCCCTACTGGACAAAGAAGATGATCCTTCCGTAGACCGCATAAAACGAGCGTTGTCCGGCAACCTGTGTATCTGCAGCAACTACGACCACATCATAGCCGCGGTGCAAAACGCTGCGAGGAAGCTGGGCGAGAGGGCATAAATGATGAACCTGAAATTGTCTGCGATCAGTTGCAGCCCCCGACAGAAGACCGGCTTTCCCCGCGTGACCGGTGAAGCAAAATACTACTCGGACGTATACCTGCCCGGCATGCTCCATGCTCGCTTGGTGCGCAGCCCCATTAGCATGGGGGAAATCTTTCGTATCGAAACCGGTCAGGCTGAGGCCCTGCCCGGCGTCGAGTTGGTAATGACCTACAAGAACTTCCCCGGAGCCTTCCGCAAGGATATCCACTACGCGGGCGAGCATGTAGCTGCGGTGGTCGCGGTAGACGAGGATACCGCTGAGAAGGGTTGCAGCTTGATCCAGGTGGAGTACGAGGAGAGGCCGGCAGTGCTGAGCCTGGAGGAAGGCCTTGACCCTGAGTCTCCGCAGGTGTTCGCCGGAGAGCCCAACGTCCATAATTGGGAGTTCCAGTACTATTTGAGCGAAAGAGACCCGGAAAGCCGTCTGTTCAAGCGTAAGGAACTGAATGACTTTCATGGCTTCGGCGACGTGCAAAAAGGATTTGCCGAAGCCGATGTGATTGTGGAAGAGACCGGGCTCA
Organism: Desulfomonilaceae bacterium; assembly: GCA_963675835.2. Lineage (GTDB taxonomy): Bacteria > Desulfobacterota > Desulfomonilia > Desulfomonilales > Desulfomonilaceae > JAVHLK01. Next base: position 116,130 of record CAXXIU010000020.1, on the reverse strand, counting down.
AATACGCCTACTGCAAATCTCCGGCCATGAACCCTCGCGGATGCGTGATGAGCTTCAGGGACGACAAACTGACGGTGTATACTCACAGCCAAGGCATGCACCACGAAAAGACGATGCTGGCGGGCGTGCTGGGCCTGACTGTGTCGCAGGTGAACTACGTGTCTCCCTTTGTGGGCTCCAGCTTCGGCGGCAAGATCGCCGAGCCCGAAAATTTCAACAATCCCGCCCATTATCTGCTCATAGCGGGTTTTGCAACCATCGCACTGAAAAAGCCGGTGCGCAGTGTATACACGCGCGAGGAAGAAATGCTCTGCGGTTGGTCTCGGGGCAGTCTCTCCGCCGTCAAGATCGGTTTCAAGAAAGATGGTACTCTTACCACCATGGACTTCGACAACTGGATGGAAGTAGGTTCAGGCGGAGACAAGTGGACCGTCAAGAACTCTCTGCTGGCAACCGGGACCGCCCTGTACTCGCGCAACTGCGAGCACATGAGGGGTAAGCTGCGATACGTTTACACGAACCGGTTCCTGTCAAGCGGCTGGCAGGGGTACGGCTCCCCGGAAGGCCACTTCGCGGTGGAAATAGCCATGGACTCCGCGGCCGAGAAGTTGGGCATTGACCCGGTGGATCTCCGTAAGATGAACCATATGCGAGCGGGAGATGTCGACGCCGGTTACGATCCGCTCTCCTACATATCCTGTTACATCTCCTCAAGCGCGATAAGCGAATGCCTCGACGCCGGCGCGGAACGCATCCAATGGAAGAAACGCCGGCTGCCGCCCGGTCAAAAAACGGGCCGGTTCCGAGAGGGTCTCGGGGTTGCCATCTTCTGCATGGGCGCGGGAAGACCCGGGGAGGGTAACACCACTTCGGCCATGGTCAAGGTGTTCCCCGACGCCACGGCTAAGCTCATCTCGGCCCAGGCGGACCTGGGGCAAGGTCAACATACCGTCCAATGTCAGATAGCGGCTGAGGCTCTGGGCATTCCGTACAAGAATGTAGGGTTGACCTTCGGAGATACGGAGTCAACCCCATGGTCCAGCATTGTGGCTTCCAGTTGCGGTACGTGGTTTCAGGGTTGGGCTACCTACGAGGCCGCCATGGATGCCCGTAGGAAGGTCTTGGATCTGGCCGCCCCCAAACTGGGAGTCGCTCCTGATGATTTGGACATTGAGGACGGCGTCATCTTTCTGAAGGATTGCCCCGAAAAGACCATGACCTTCGAACAGGCCTTCGGTCCGCTCAACATCTACGGCGGGTACCACGAAGTCGTGGGCTACTACTATCACCAAACCCCTCACGAGAAATGCATGAAGGACGGCAAACCGGACCAGATCTATATACCGAAAGAAAAAGGGGCCCAGTTCGTATCTCTCGTGGTGGACACTGAAACCGGTATGATCGACAACGTGCACGTGATCAATGCCCAGGACGTGGGCAGGGCACTCAACCCCAAGGTGGTGGAAGGACAGTTTCTCAACGTGCGTCACGGATTCGACCATGCAGTACTGGCTAGTGACTGCATCGTGGACGCAAAATCCGGCAGACTGTTGAACAACAACTGGATAGAATACCGCCACTGCAGCATCATGGACTGTGAGGTAGATCCGATCATCGTAGAGCAGCCCGGAGATCCCACTCACCCCTTCGGAGCGACCGCCTGCGGAGAAGGAGCTGCCTGCCCTACCTTGGCGGCCTTCTCCAACGCCATATATAATGCCATCGGCGTACGTATGAAGGAAACTCCGTTCACGCCCGACAGGATCCTCGAGGCCTTGGGAAAAAGTTAGAGGTTTGAGCAATGAAAAGTTTCGAGCACATCAATCCCTCCTCGCTGGACGAGGCGCTGGGAGCCCTCGGCAAATATGGGCCTGATGCAAGGGTGAACGCGGGTGGAACCGACCTTATAGGCTGCCTGCGCGACGAGATTTGGCCCGATTCGCCGAAGATGGTGATAAACCTAAAAAGTATACCCGAGCTGAGGTACATTGAGGAAGACCAAGGCGGTTTGCGCATCGGGGCTATGACCACTCTCACCGAGATTGAGCAGTCCGAGGCGGTGCAACAGAGATATCCCGCCCTGGCTCAGGCGGCCCGACGCACGGCGTCCGCCTTACTTAGGAATCTGGGGACCCTGGCCGGCAACATCTGTCAGGAGAACCGCTGCTGGTACTACCGCTATCCGGCCAATCTCGGCGGACGGATAGATTGCGCGCGCAAGGGAGGAACCAAGTGCCTCGCCATGACGGGTGATAGGCGCTACCACTCAATTTTCGGATCGGTGAACAAATGCATCGCCGTCAATCCCAGTGACACTGCGCCTGCCCTTATGGTTCTGGGCGCCGACGTGCTGACTTCGCGACGGACCGTTCCCATAGCCGATTTCTTTTCAGCCGAAAACGGTATGAAATCCACAGTGGTGGCCGAAGACGAAATCGTAACCGCGGTCAAATTGCCCCCATCGTTACCCGGCACCAGATCAGGCTTCAGCAAGCTGGCATTCCGCAAGACGATCGATTTCGCCATCGTCAACTGTGCCGTCCGGTTACGCCTCGAGGATGACAAAGTCACTGAAGCAAGTATTTGCATGAACGCGGTGCATCCCAATCCCTACGTTGCTTCCGACGGTGCGAAAACGCTAATCGGGTCGACCCTGGACCTACAAAGCGCTCAAGCGGCCGGCGAGTCCGCAGTTGCCGGGGCAAAGCCTCTCAAAGGTAACCGTTACAAAGTTCAGATGGTAAAGACGCTTGTGGCCGACACTCTCTTGAGCCTTCGAGATGCGTAGGCTCTGAGAAGGTGCGGCGAAGTGTACACGGTAATTTCCTCCCGCTTTAGGGTCTGCGACGACGGCAAGCTTTCAAGTGGATGAAGGGATGCGGGGCCTGTGCGCCTACTGTGGGCGAACACGGAAGAGGCTGTAAACGCATTTCAATCAAGGCGACAACACCCTCTCGCGGTTAGAAGGCATTACTCAGCCACTTTTTGGCATCAATTTTTTTCGGGAGATAGAGCGCACCGGCGTTTTTGAACAAAGGAGCCGATTATGATTATTGTGGGAGAGTTGATCAACGCTTCACGGCAAAAGGTCGGTGAGGCCATCGAAAAACAGGACGAGGATTACATCGCTCGGTTGGCCCGGGAACAGCGCCAGGCAGGGGCGGACTATATTGATGTTAATGCGGGTGTCTTTGTACGCAAGGAGCCCGAGTACCTCAAGTGGCTCGTGGAGATTGTGCAGAAAACCGTAGACGCTCCTTGTTGCATAGACAGCCCAAGCCCGGCGGCTATCGAGGCAGCGCTCTCCGTACATCAGGGGACGCCTATGATCAACTCCATCTCCCTGGAAAAGGAGCGCTACGAAAAGCTGATGCCGGTGATGGCGGGGGCCGATCTCAAGGTGGTCGCTCTTTGCATGAGCGACGCGGGCATGCCCCAAACCGCCGACCAGAGACAGGCCGTCGCCGACAAGTTGATCAATGGCCTAGTTCAGAACAACGTCAAACTTGAGAATATTTACGTAGACCCCCTGGTACAGCCGGTGGCTACCGACGCCGTTTTCGGTATGGAGTTCCTGAACTCGCTGGACCGCATCGTGACCGGAAGGCCGGGAGTGCATACCATGTGCGGCTTGTCCAACATCTCGTACGGGTTGCCCGAGCGTAAGCTCCTGAATCAAACCTTCATGGCAATGGCCATCGCCAAAGGCCTGGACGGAGCAATCCTTAACCCCATGGACAGGCATATGATGGCCGCGATCTTTGCCGCTGAAGCCCTGTCCGGAAGAGATGACTTCTGTACGAGCTACCTCGGCGCGTTTCGAGAGGGAAGACTGAAGTTATAGCTCCCATTGACCGGCACCCAACACCCATATCCCGGCCTCCGTCGCCGCCCGGCGGGTGGTGGTCCGCGAGATGATGCGTACCGAGATCATGCATGTCGCCCAGGATCAAGACGTGGAGCTGGACTTCCTCGACCAAGGCCGGCATTGCAGATTCGAATCAGTGGCCGACTTGATACGGAAACGACCGACGGACGCGGCCTCGGTACCGGTTCCGTAGGGATACGGCCTTTGCTCGAATGGCATAGTCAGGGTAAAGGCTCCGGCGGGAGGCCGATCATGCCCTGCTGCCATGATTGCATGACCTCTTCTTGGGTTCGCCCGCTGTACGCCGGTACATGCACAATGAGCTGCGTGGGACCTACTATCTTAACCTCGGTTGACCGGCAAAGAAGAAGGACCGTACGCAATATGTAGTATTGCAGTGTGGAAGACTACCCGAGGACGGTTTTGGAGATGAAGAAACGGTTCGATTCTAGAGAGGCGTGCCGCCGCTACCTGTTTCAGCCTCGACGGCCGGCCGGGTTTGTGCGCCCGCGATGCGGAAACACATCAGCCCGGGACTTGAAACGGGGTCCGCACCTATGTGGTGGGTGTCGTTTCCAGACGTCCGTTACGGCAGGTACTATTTTCCAAGACACCAGGAAACGGATGCAGCTATGGTTTAGGACCATGTTGTATGTCACCGGCCGGAAGCAAGGCGCAGACCACAATATGTTGTGGTTGGCGGTGACATCAGGATAGCCCGATTAATCAAATAGCGCTTCATCGAAGACGGAGAAGGCACCGACCTAGACTGACCCCTACGCATCCTCTTCTCCGGTAACCGTCTTTCCCGACGTGTTTTTCCGAACCCCACCTACTTTCGCAGCACCCGACAAAACTCCTCATGTGCTTCCAGAATCTCGAAGTCGCTCATGACTTACCCGTTCGCCGGATTCAGGTATGCCAATGACATCATGGACTCAACGTCGGACCAACCTTGCTCCGGGCGAATCTTCAGCGTTTCTCTATAGACCTGCTCAAACCCATCACGTACCCAACCAGACTCTATGAACTTTAAGTTATTACTATAAGTAGTTGACACAAAAGCTCTTTTGTGCTGCAAACAGACCTGCAAATGCTTGACTCCACCACCTCGAAATGATACACGAAGACTAGCAGGTATCTCTCGCAGGGGTCCCGCTTGCGGCCCCTGATCGATAAGAGAAATGACGCGTTCAGGCTCAAAATTACGGCAACTCCTCGTTCCGGTACTCGTGTGGGCAGTGCTCTGGTGTGCCGGCGACGCCTTTGGCGGAGAGGATGGTCGGATCGATTGGAAGCGGGTTGCGCAACTCAAACCCAATCTCAAAGTCCTCGCTTTGGTGAAATCTCAACAGCCGATTTCCCTGAAGGACTTGGCGCTGCTTTCCGACCGAGGGCTCAAACCCGCCGATCGGGATCCGGGATTGGTGTTGGGGCTCATGAGCGCGGTATTCCAGACCAAGATTGAAAAATGGCGGGATGGGAAATGCCTGCCAAGCCATATGCAAGGGAAGCTGCTTGATCGATTCTACATGTCCGGGATATATCGGGTAGCGTTCAAAGTTCAGGCAGACGGCTATGTAGGCCCCCTGAAGATTGAAGTGACCGCACCCCGTGACGGGTTTGGCCGAAAGCTTGATTACTCGGCGTACGTGGTACGTCCCAAGTGCCGAAGTTCACTAAGGACCGATTCCGCCGGTAACCAGTGGCTGGCGGCGGAATTCCCGGAAGTCCATGCAGATCAGACAATCAGGTTCCACTTCGGCTTTGACTATCGGGTGAACATGGACGAGTTGTTGAAACATGATCTGCTTCTTGCGAAAGCCCCCGCCGGCGGGGAACTTCCGCCGGATGTGAGAGAGTTTCTCAAGCCCGGTTACAAGATAAATCCTCGGATGCCTGCTGCGCTCTCTTGGGCGGGAACCGGCGGTAACGGTCCTTTGGACGCTCGTAAGGAATGGAAACGCCTAACCAAGTTCATCGAGAGATCGGTGACGTACGACAAAGATAAGCGAGCTGCCTACTTCGGTGGAAAGATGGTTTATGCCGACATTGATATGATGTACCAGAATGTCGACGAGACGCTTATGCGGAAGACGGGCTGTTGCCCGGACACGGTTTTGTTGGAGTGTGCTTTTCTCAGAGCTCGGGGGGTTCCGTGTTTCACGGCGGGTCGCTTTGGGCACTTCTTCTCCATCGTCTACCTCGCCGGTAGAGGATGGATGTCCACATCCGTGACACCGACCGGAATCCCATTGATTCTGGCTCCCGGCCCGGACCACGTTCCTTACCAAAATTGGTCTCCGCGCATACCGTTGAAAACAACGCTCTGGGAAGCTCGAGTAAGAATAGATACGATGGAGGAATGAGATGTCGATGAGTCGCCTTGTGTTCGCGCCCTATGATCCGAATCGTGATGAAGAAGTGCGGCAACTGTTCAAGGAATATCCGCACAAAGACTACCAGCTCCGCAGCATGGGCGTTGCCAAGGACCGCATGGCAAACTATCTGGAAGGGACTCTCCGAGCTCCCGGTGTTCAGAGCATTTGCCTGAGAGACGATGGGCGACTCGTCGGGCTCGTGGCCCTGCAATCCTTGCCATGGATGAGTGAGCACTTCAACATGAAGATGTATGCCGTGCCTCACCTTTTGGCCAAATCCGACGGCCCCCTTGTTCGGGCGAGACTGCTCCGATATGTTGTTGAGGAACTACGTGACGTTGATTTCCTGGACTGCCGAATAGCCGTTGATGACGTGTTTTCCGCTCAAGCTTTGGAGACATGCGGCTTTCGTTACGTGGGAACGGAAGTCTACCTCGGGCAGGAACTGGGGAATTATGAACATCCGCCTCCCCTTCAGGGCCTTGAGATTCGGAACTGCGAACGGGCGGATCGACGACAAGTCCTGGAAATCGTCGAAGCGACGCATGTTCACAACCGTTTTGTGTACGATCCCCTTATAGACGCCGGGTTAGCCCGATCACTGTATCGGCGCTTGGTTGAAAACCTCTTTGAAGACGATCAATTCAACGTATCAGTGGCCTGTTCCAGAGGAGCGGTTGAAGGCTTCATAATCTGCAAGGTCAATACGGCCTTTGCAGAGGTGGTGGGCTTGAAGTCCGGAAGCCTGGATTTGATCGGAGTTCGGCCAGAAACCCGTAACAGGGGCCTGGGAGCTCAACTCAACAGGGTAGCGCTGAGCCGAATGGCACGGGAAGAGGTGCAATTCGCCGCGGTTCGCACGCTGGCAAGCAACTATCCCGCTCTGAGGATCACGGCACGGACAGGGTTCAACGTCACATCCACGAGCCTGCATTTTCACCGATGGATTCAAAGCCCCAGGGCGGCTCGTAATCCCGAGGTCTTCATTCCGAGAAATGTGGTCAACTTAGCCGGCAGGGGGCGAGACTGGTAGGGGGCGTCGATCACGCCGGCTCAATAGGAAGTCCGCAAGATGGTCCCGCTTAGGCTTGTCGCCGCTCTGTACTACTCATCCTCGTATTCTTTTTGTACCGTGAAGATTTCTTCGGAAATTGGCTCCTGAATTTGGGTTTGGATGTGCCCGGCGCCTGGGAACCGGGTGCAAGGTCCGGACCCTCAGCGTAGTACGATGGTACTTGCGAAACCCAAGCTCGTGCGTGACGCCGATGCCTGCAATCGCCGGTTGGTTGCGGTTCTAACCGTTCTGTGCTTGTGCATGTGGGTATCGCAGGCCGTCGCATCCCAGTCGATCCGTTTTGTCACCTGGAAGCCGAATCAACCCGAGCTGTGGCATCGAATCATTGAGACCTTCAAGGAACAGACGGGCATCGACGTCATACTGGAAATCGGCCCTCATTCGTCAACGTCGTTTCACGCGCTTGTTACGCAGAAGCTGAAGAACCGCGATCCGAAACTTGATGTCTTTTTGATGGACGTTACCTGGCCGCCGGAATTCGCGGCCGCGGGTTGGGCGGCGAGCCTTGACGAGTTCCTTCCCGTGGATCAACGGGCCGACTTCTTTTCGGGAGCGATTCAAGCGTGCACGTTCAGGGGGAAGATCTATGGCGTACCCTTCTGGACTTCCGGAGGGCTCCTCTATTACCGAAAGGATCTTCTGCAAAAATACGGTTTCGATCCACCGACCACCTGGGAAGATCTCGTGGTACAAGCCGACGCAATCGTCCGCGGAGAGATCGAGGATACTCCGGCACTGAAGGGCTACTCGGGGCAGTTCAAGCAGTACGAGGGGCTTGTGTGCAACATGCAGGAGTTCGTACTGAGCAATGGCGGCCGACTGCCGGCTTCAGCGTCTCGAGAATCGACGATCAACTCCTGGGCCAATCTGCAGGCAATCAGGTTCGTTCGAGACAGGATAATTGGCAAGATTGCTTCCAGGGGCGTCTTGACGTATGAAGAACCCGAATCGCTCCATGTGTTCATCCAGGGACACGCGGTCTTTCTTCGCAATTGGCCGTACGCATGGGGGATTTCAAACGATCCGAATAAGTCGCGTGTGGCCGGGTTGGTGGATATCACGGAACTGCCGCATTTCCGTGGAAACCGGAGCGCTTCCACATTGGGAGGATGGCAGTTGGCAATGTCACGGTTTTCCACGAAGAAGCGGCTCGCCTGGATGTTCATCGAGTTCATGACATCATCCCGCATTCAGAAGATTCTCGCAATCGAGGCATCAAGGCCCCCTGCGCGCAAATCCGTGTACAGCGACCCTGAGGTGCTGGAGAACAACCCCCATTTTGCGAAACTGTCCGCGGTGTTCGAGAATGCGCGGCCACGGCCCGCCATGCCTCTCTATCCGCTCTATTCGGACATACTCCAACGATTCTATCACAAGGCGATCTCGTACGAGGATTCTCGTTTGGATGAGTTGGCCGATCAGGCGGACGCCCAGGTTCGGTACCTGTTCAAGCTCGAGAAGGAAGCGGGGATGTAGGGACGGGTGTAGCCCTGGTCCGGGCATCCCTCGGTGATTTAGTAGGACCGGCATCCTGCCGGTCAGGCCGGCAAGATGCCGGCTGAAGATCATGGTGCATGTGGCGCAGGCTTGCCGGCCCTGCGGTGTTCCTTGTTCCCAGGGCAAGAGGTCTATGGGCGCAAAGTGAATCATCTTGGTCACCTAGGCCGCTCTCTGCCCGGCACTGAAGTGCCGGTCTACTTCCAGCCGCCCCCTCCGGGGCCTCGGGAGCATATGCGTCCCGCAGGGACTTCATGAGAGTAGACCGATCTTTCAAGGCCGGTTTGGAAGCTTACATTCCCCCTTGAACCAGACTTCTACATCAGGGAGACCGTTCGCATGGGCATGAAAAAGGACCGCTCAGAGAGGGCTGACCGCGTATCTGTTCCTCGCTCCCGCTCGCACTGATACTCTTGGTCTTCAGCTTCTACCCGGTCGTGTACTCCCTGTTCCTGAGTCTCCACAGGATAATCCTGAGTCTACCCGGTTTGGGCGAAACATTCGTGGGGGTCGACAATTTCGTGAGGATCGCCGTGGATCCGGTTGCCCTGAATTCCTTGTTCGTTACGCTGATCTTTGTAGGCGCTTCCACGGTGCTGGAGATCTGCCTCGGCATTATCATTGCGCTTACCATTAACCAAAGCTTTCGCTACAGAAGCCTGGTAAGAGCGGCAATATTGATCCCTTGGGCCATTCCTACGGTGATTGCGTCTCAGATGTGGCGGTTCGCGTTCAAACGACCAGTACGGAATCGTCAACTACCTGGGTTTTCGGAGCGGATGTGGTCGCATATGAAGCGTGGCTGGCCTCTCCTTTCGAGGCTCTTGCGGCAGTGGTTCTTGCGGACGTCTGGAAGACGTCGTCTTTTGCCGCATTGATCGTTCTTGCCGGCCTCCAGACGATCCCGGATGAATTGTACGAGGCTGCGAGGATCGACGGCGCCAATGCGTTTCAACGATTCTTCAAGATAACGTTGCCGTTGCTGAAGCCCGCTATTCTCGTGGCTCTGCTTTTTCGAACCATGGACGCATTCCGCGTCTTCGATCTGGTCTTCGTCATGACTCAAGGCGGCCCCGGGGATGCCACCAATGTCCTCCAGTTTTACGGCTATCGGAAGCTGTTCGCAGAGGGCATGGTCGGGTACGGTTCCGCTGTTTCAATCGTAGTCTTTCTCCTGGTTCTTGGGGTATCCATAATCTATCTGAAATTCATCGGGGCCGGCATCCTGGAAAAAAGCGAGGCAAGGCCGTGACACGAACGGTTACGGAAAGACTGCTCCTGGTGCTTGGCGTGACCTGCGGCGTGGTGTTTTCCCTCGCGCCGTTCTTGTGGTTTGCGTCAATCGGGTTCAAGCAGCAGGTGGAAATCACCGCCATACCGCCCGGGCTTATTCCCCACGATCTCTCGTTCACAGCTCTTCACGCGGCGATCTTCAAATTCGGTTTGACGCGTTTTATCAAGAACAGCTTCGTTGTGGCCGGTTCCACGACGATCGTTTGCATGATCGTCGGGTGCTTGGCGGCATATCCCCTCGCGCGTCTGAGGATCCGTTACAAGAGAGTCATTCTCCTCAGCATTCTTGCCGTTGCCATGTTTCCTCAGATATCCATCGCGGGACCGGTCTGGCGAATACTCCGTGCCCTCGGTTGGCTCAACACGTACCAGGGCTTGATCATCCCGTACCTGGCGCTTACTCTGCCCCTTAGCGTGTGGATACTCGCAAACTTCTTCAATCAACTTCCCGCGGAGCTCGAAGAGGCGGCTCGGGTTGACGGTGCCGGGCTCTTCCAGGTCCTAACGAAGGTAATCATGCCGTTGGCTGCCCCGGGAGTCTTCACCGCAGCGTTACTGACGTTCATTTACTCGTGGAACGAGTTTTTCTTTGCCCTACTCATCATGACCGAAAGCGATGTGCAGACGCTGCCCGTGGGTATTGCGCTCTTTCCGGGGGAATTCACCATGCCGTGGGGAGAGATTTCGGCAGCGTCCACGGTGGCGACTCTTCCATTGATCGTTCTCGTGTTGTTTTTCCAGAAACGGATTGTTGCCGGTTTGACCGCCGGCTCGGTAAAAGGATGATGGGTTTGCCGGGAGCTGGTACTGTATTTTGGATCTCGGTTGGGGATTCGGGGGCGATGAGAGCAAGAAAATCCACCCCTGCCGTCTTCTGTCAAAGGGAGACCCCGCTCATACCCCCTTTGGTAAAGGGCGGCTGGGGGGGATTTGTCCCGTAGGGAGGCGATACCCCGCAACGTCTCAGGAACGAAATGCAGGATGACCCTGGTTTCAGCAGGGCAGGCACAGGGGCTCTGCCCCTACACACGATATGCCCCTGCGGAGCGGCTGAAAAATGCATGAAGACCCGAAACCGCCGGACAATTCGCCCGGTTCCAAAAAGGGTTCACGAGATGTCCGCGTGTCCGTGGAGGGCGTTTCCAAGTACTTTGGACAAACCAGGGCATTGTCGCAAATAGACTTGGAAGTTAGCCAAGGTGAATTCTGCGTACTGCTCGGCCCGTCGGGTTGCGGAAAATCGACCTTACTTCGCGTCATTGCCGGTCTGGAGAGTCCCTCGGAGGGCCGTGTGTTCATAAACGGTATGGATGTCACCGACACCTCTCCTGGTGATCGCAACATCGCGATGGTCTTTCAGAATTACGCGATCTACCCTCACATGACCGTATTCGATAACATAGCGTTTCCGCTGAAGCTGAGAAAGCTGCCCAAGGGAGAAATAAAGGCCAAGGTCCGAGAAGCGGCGCGGCTGCTGCAATTGGACGACTTCCTTGAAAGAAAGCCGTCACAGCTGTCGGGCGGTCAGCGACAGAAGGGTGGCCATGGGACGTGCTATCGTACGAAACCCCACGGTATTCCTTTTCGATGAACCGCTTTCGAACCTCGATGCACGACTTCGAACGAGCATGCGTATGGAAATCGCCCGGCTTCATCGCAAGCTGGAGGCTACAACCATATACGTCACCCACGATCAGGTCGAGGCAATGACCTTGGCAGATAGGATCGCGGTGCTGCACAACGGCATGGTGAGGCAAGTTGATACTCCTAAAGGGTTGTACGACCGTCCCGCACATATCATGGTGGCGGAGTTTATCGGGTCTCCTGCAATGAATCTCATACGGGGTCGAATCAATCGCGACGAGGACGGGAGCCGGACGCTCTTTCAATCCAAGAGCCTGAACATCGCACAGCCCTCATGGGAGCACGCAAGGCGAGGTAATCGTGGGTATTCGCCCGGAACATATTGCCGTCGATCCTGCCGGCACGCTTTGCGGCGGCATTGAATTCATTGAAGACACCGGGTCCGACCGGTATGTTCATGTGACGCTAGAGGGTGGGGAGCGGTTCGTTGTTCGCGTCTCCCCCGGGCTAAGCCTTTCCCTGGGAGATGCCGTGACTCTCACGGTAGACCCCGGAAAGGTACATATCTTTCCGGTAGACTGACCTGAAGTCACGTGCCGGCCAAATCGAAGTTACTCGGACCGTGGTTGGTGAGGAAAGACCGCTTCTCATCATTGGTGCCGATGTGGTATCAAGGAGGCGGCATTGTGGAAACGCCCTTTGCGGCATGTCTCAAGCGCGCAGTCAGGCGGGCCGATGCACCCGACCGACAATCTCTAAGGCAATGACCATGAACATCATTATTACGCTTCTTCGACGAAAGACTCATGGGAACCAGGAAGTCGCGGGTAACGTCGATCGGCCTTCTCATGCTGGTGGGCATTCTCTCCGTGTCCACCCTGGGTTTCTGGGTCCTTGAAAGTGAGAAGAAACTCTCTTTGTTCGACGCACTCTGGTTAAGCTACGTCACCATGACCACCGTGGGATACGGCGATCTGTATCCGTCTTCGTCGGGTGGGCGTTTGCTCGGAGCAATCGTAACGATGACGGGCGGCATCGGGGTCGTTGCCTATGTCGCCACTCTGCTGGCCACCACATTCATTGAGGGAGAAACGAGGCGTAAGAAAGGATTTGCGCGGGTGACGTGCGAAGGACATTTTCTCATCATCAACTGTCCGAATGTGGAGAAGGTCCGGACCATCACCGAGGAGATCCGCCTCGACACGGCTAACCGCGATGTTCCGCATTGTGCTGATTGCAGACAATCTCTCCGAGTGCCCGGAAGAGTTCTATGACATCAGTGACTTCTATTTTGTTCGGGGGAATCCTCTCCTCCATCGGGTACTGGAAAGGGCCAATGCAACGAAAGCCGCTGAGGGCAATCATCCTCGCCAATGACTCGAAAGACCCCACTTCCGACGGGTCTACCACCCAGATTGCGCTGACTCTCGAGACCATGCACCGAAATCTCGGAAGTGAGATCTATACGGTCGCGGAAGCCGTAAGCAGAGACTCCCTCGGTCCCCTGAAAGCCGCGGGAGTGGAAGACGTAATCTGCCTGGAGAGCATAATCCCTCCCATACTCGTGCAGGCATTCCTCGATCCCGGAGTCGCCGAGGTAACCGCGGAATTGGCATCGAATCGCGTTGGAAGCCAGGTACTATGTAACGGAGATCTCACACTTGGCAGGAAGGAAGTACGGAGAAGTACTACGGCTTTTTCAGGAGATGGAAGATCCCAAGATCATACCCATTGCGATACTCGGCAACCAGGGGTCGGTCATCAATCCTGACGGGAACAGAAACTTTGTTCATGGAGACAAGCTCCTTTACATTGCCCGCGAGCGCCACAACCTTGTCGTGAAACTCCGGGGTACTACGGAAGGGTTGGTGTGGACCGACGGACAATGATCTAGTGTTCCGTTTCCGAAGTGCTGTCTCACAACCTGATTGTGGCGCAAGCTTGCGCCACGTTCGGTCGGTCGTCCATGGTGTTGAGGGGTTGAACCATGCGGGCGGCCACCGGGGGCCGCCCCTACACCAATCCCGTCTGCCCGGATACGCCTACCAACCCCGGTACTCGAGCCATCATGTAGGGGCACCCCCCTGTGGGTGCCCGTCAATGCAGAGGACTTTCATGATTCGTTGTGGCTTGTCGACAGCCGAAAGCCATGATTCATATGTAAGTCCTCCGACATGAGACACAGGTTTTCGCCGCGAAGACGGCGGGCACAGCCCGCCCTACGGTATGCCGATTACTGAAAACGGGACCGATATCCTGCCGGTGGCGTGGGAGGCAGAGCCTCCCGGCAAGCGTTCCCAGGCTGGAGCCCGGGAACGAGAACGGTTGAGAACACGTGACCGAATTCACAAACTGCCGCACTGAACGAACGTGGAGAAGAGCATGGCATCGACGACAAGACAGAGAAACGACAAGAATCCTCCCGAAACTACGGACGGTCGAGATCGGAATCCACCGCCCGTACGGACGAATCCGGGCTGCTCAATCCTCATCCTTTCCGGGATTATTCTTCTCATAGTCTCAATGGGTATCGTAGGATTCCTGTTTCTTATCGGTGTGGATTTACATCAGAAGTTCTGGCTGGTTTTCTTCATATTTGCGGGTGTGGGGGCTTTCATGTACCAACTGGCAAGAGTACTCCAGGCCGTCCTGGTGAAGAAGGAAGAGTGAAATGTATCATAGCGAGGGCCGGTGCCCTCGCCATGGCAATTGGCGGTCTCGTGCCCACTCGAGGGGCTCTGCACTTTCCCCGGGAGTCACGTCCGCATATCGGTCGGAACTACGTTGACCCGTACCTCCCGGACGCCGTTAATGGCCTGGGCCAACCCGCTAATCTCGTCGGCGATCTGGGTCTCCTGAATGAATGGGGCGTTCACGGAGACGGTAACGATCCCGCTGCGGGCGGTTACCTTGATACTTGGAAAATGATCGACGAGTTTGATACGAACGTCCGCGGCAAGAACACTGTCCTCAAGAATCTTCCGAGACTCGGGCGTAGTCTGAAACTGCTCCAATTGGACCGTATGACAGATGAGTTTCACCGCGTCGTTTACGGTGAATCGGTGAATGTGGATCACCATGTCGTACAACCGTGGATCGGAATTGTCCCGGCCCCACACGGAAAGGCTCCACTGTCTTCTATCGTGATCGTCCCTCTCAAGTTTATGCAAGGCTTCGTCTCTGCCGATGTTCTCTCGCTCCATCTCCAACTGAATACGATCTTCTAAATCCGCTACCACCCTCACATTGAGGACGTGCGGAATGTCTTGGAGCATGAAATGTCCCGCCAGTCCGTGATAGACGAGATTGTCATTCCCGGCTCTACGCAGAAAAGCGTCCTGAAGATAGGCGACGTACCGCTCTTTTCCGTAGGTGAACGCTTCCCAAATCGAGGGAGCATCATGCATTGCACGTGCCAATTTGATCTCGGATACGTTGAAGTGTTTGGACGCCTTGATGAGCAGTTCCCGCGAAATGCAATCGTACCCCAGCTCTTTGGCAACTTTTTCGGCAATCTCTTTCCCCTTACTAAACGAACCCCTTGAAATGGTGATAATGGACATGGATGACTCCTGTTATTCTGTGATCTGTGTCCGTAGTGGTAAGTCGTTGTTTTCTTGCCCAGTGTTCACGGCGTCTCGTCTACGCACTGATAGTACGAGTATAACGTCACAGGGGGTGTTTGCATAGCCCCGCTTAACCCGCCAAGGCGACAACGAATCATGAAAGTCCTCGGCATTGATGGGCACTCCGTGGCTTCGCCTCGGGGATTGGTGCATCAAGACCCCGCGGGACGCGGGGCCGGATTTGGAGGGAAGGCTGCGCAGCGGCCTAAGTGTCGCCGAAAGGTCATGTCACCTCGCACTGTGTCCAAGGAACCTTGATTCGTTTCGGCAACAAGGTCTGAGAAGTTTCTCGGCAGTTCAGCCGGCATGCTCCCCTCCAAGCCTCCCCATCGTGTACCCGACCGTGGTCGTATTTCGGAAGACTTTCAGGTATACGCTTGCGAGTCACCCCCGGTCGCGAGACGACAAAAAAACCGGACCGCCACAGGTGACGATCCGGCAAGTGTGTAGCGATCAATGACTCGGAGGTCCCCCCGAGGTCATGGAGTAAGCGATCATGAAGGCTACCCAGACGGCCAAAACTGCCCAAAGCCAAGCTCTCCGCTTCTCGGTTAGGAAACAAACAGCGGCTACCAGCAGTGCCGGAAGAGCGCAAGCGCATCCGAGAGCGATCCCGGCCTGGGTAATGCCGTCACCGGCCAGGATGTTCTTGAGATAGAAGTGACCTCCCGGGAAACCTCCTCCTGCAATTTTCCAAACTTCGGCGGCCTTCTTTCCTTCCCAGATGGCGCCGAACATTGCGAACGGATTCATTATATTGTTGTCTATCGAGGCCATTGAAATCACCGGACCAACGGCACAGATCATCGCCGACACAAGACAGAGCCAGTATACAACCTCACCATACCAAATTTGTGCACGTGGCATTTGAATCTTTTCCATTGAAGTTACCTCACTTGCTTAGTCTTGGGCCTTGATGGTCTTGATGACGCTGCGCACGATACCTACAACGACTACTACCAATATGGTCAATGTCAGCCAGGTTGGGGCCTCTCCTATCACCCCCATGTTGTTTAGACCTTTGGCTACAAGTCCATAGGTGGTGAAGAACATGATCCCGATCAAAATGTTCCTTACGAATCCCGCCTTTATCCTGATCAGGATCAGAGCGCCCACGATCCCGCCTACCACCTGGCCGACCAGCCACGGTGCGGCAAACATTGGAATGATGGCCCCCATGAGCAGGTATGGCCACACTGCAACACAGTCTCCCATACCGAGCAAAACTCCGCTGTTGGCAGCCGCCACCTTCAGAGGGACGGCCATCACGAGGTTCTGCGCGGGGACAATGGCCCATCCCGCCCCCAGCCCGAAAAAGCCGGAGAGCATACCGACCACGACTATGACGATAAGCATCAACCAGGCTCTGGTAACCGGGTAATCCACCACCTTGCCCAAAGACTGCTCAAAGTAGGGCTGCGAAAAGGCAAGCCACTTGGTGAAGCCGTCGACCTTTTTGACTTCGGGCCATTCGATCTTCTTGCCTCCGATGATGAAGTACAGGGCTAGGAGAAAGAGGATCACGCCCAAGGCTATTCGGACAAGTCCGTCACCGGTAGGTCCCAGGTATTTGGCTACGTAGATGGCTCCTTTGGCTCCGGTAAACGCTCCTATCCCGTACGCCGCCGCGCTGAAAATACAGATTCTCAGGTTCGCCAGCCCCTGCCTCATGAAGAGGCCGGTAGAAACCAAGCCGCTGAACATGGCTACAATGAGTCCGGTTGCCCGGACGATGAGGCTGTCCACCGAGGTGAATGCGAGCATGATGGGAGTGAAGAGAACCCCCCCGCCAATACCGGCGATAACTGCTACCAGGGCAATTCCGAAGCTCAACAAGAAGAAGCCCAGGAGCAGTCCGCAAATCTTCATGGCACTTATGGGCGCCCCGGGAGGGGTTTCGGTGCCCGCCGATATGAGCATCATTGCAACGTAACATATCGCGATGATACCCAGCATAACGTACATTTCCCGCCATGGAGACTTGAAATATCTTTTCATCCCGTCTCCTCCCTACTGCCCCCGGGCCAATCATTCCGCGGTAAAGCGAAACAGGCAACGTGTGGAACTCCAACCTCGTTACTTATCCTACTCATGAATTCTATCTCCTCCGAAGCTCTCTCCATTGATTGCAGGAACACTCACCAAAGGAGCTAAATTACGCCCTTAAGACCGCGCGCACTTAATCCCTCCCGTCGGCACACATATCCCCTCACATCCTGAATCCGCAGTCATGGCAAAAGCATCTCTACCCGTCATACCTGCGGCACGCAGGGGCCTGTTCCAATGCAGGCCGGCTACTCTCGCTGCGACCGGTTACGTCACGAAATTCACAGTTCCGCTGTTGCAAACTTGCTACGGATCCTGAATCTTTACCAAGGCGGCGCGTTGACAAAAATCACCACGCATTCATGTCGGCACCGACCCCTGGAATCTACAACGATTCTGACTTCGCGAACGCAACACGGACCTATATTATGATCTATGAAAGGATTTCCAATCGTGCCATAACATATACGAAGACGACCGGGTAGTCAATCTGTTTCGAGATGCAACATCATAATTCTTTAGCCACTGCCGGTGTCGCGAAATGCATCATCCGGCATGGCGGTCCCACCCTGAATACAGACCCGGACTTGCTTTGGCGTGCTTTGCTTCAGAGGTAACGATGGGGTGGAAATGCCCCACCGGGGATACGGGGCTTTCTTGTGAGGTGTTGGCCTTGGCACGCTTTTTCCGTGCAAAGGTTCCATTGAGGAATAATGGTCTCGGCAGGTCTTAGGGAAACGGCACGGTGCCGGTGGTCGATGCCGACCCCACTTGGCCCCGTGCCGTCACCATGCGTAGTTGCGCTACTTGTGAACGAACTCCGCTTTGGCCCGTGCCCCTTTCTCTATGAATGTTTTCAGGCCGATGCGGTTGTCTTCGTAGTTCCAGCACTCACCGAATCGTCCGGCCTCAATTTTGAGCCCCTCCTCAACGGTGGTCTTTGCGCCTTCCAAAATAGCCTGGACTGCGAGGTTGTCGATGACTTTGGAGTGATGTCCGATATCCAAATCCGGAACCGAATCGGGCGCATCCGCGAGCGGATTCATTTCCATGAGCTTCACTTGGGTTTTCCCTTGGGCTAGTGCTCGAGCCAGTTCCACCGCGCGCTCCAGCACGTCCCCCTCCACTTCTTCGGTGATCAGACCGTACTCCAAGGCCTGAGCGGACGAAATGGGATTGGCCGTGCGGATCATCTCCGAAGCCTTCTCAAAACCGATGAGCCTTGGGAGCCTCTGAGTTCCCCCCATCCCCGGGATGAGTCCCAGATTCACCTCGGGCTGAGCGACGAACACCTTGAGGCCCTTTGGGGCCACCCGCGCCGAGCAGCACATGGCCAGTTCGCAACCGCCCCCGAAGGCCAAACCATTCATTGCGGCCACCATGGGCTTGCCGATTTTCTCGAGCTCGGCCGATGCGATCTGTCCCTTTCGAGCGAATTCCTCGGCCTCTTTCGGAGCGGTCAGGCCGGCCATCTCCTTGATATCCGCACCTGCAACGAACGCCTTGTTTCCGAACCCGGTGACGACGCCGGCTTTGATTTCGGGATCGTTCTTGATGATATCGCAGTATTCGAGCAACTCTTTGAAGACCTTGGTGTTGAGTGCGTTCAGTGCTTGCGGGCGGCGAATGGTGATTACCCCGATGTCGCCCTTCTTCTCAAACAGCACGTCTCTGACGTCCCACGGCTTGCCTGAAGCGGCCTGCTCCTGCAGACGTTTAGACACGGGCATGCCGTCATACTTCTTGGCAAACGCCTGAACCAACGCCAATGCCTTATCCACACCCATGGAGTTCATCAGTGCAAACGGCGCTTTCATATCCAGGGCTATTCTGACCGCGAAGTCGAAGTCACTGACGGTAGTAATGCCTGAGTCCAATATTTCGCACACCATGGCGAAGTATGCCCCCAGTATCTCTTCAGTGATGGCCTTTTCCTTATCCTCGGGGATTTCAACTGTTTCGCCCCGTGCGGCGACTTCCCAGTCGGAGTTCGTGTCCACCATTTTCTGGAGCCTATCCGGCACCCTATACCATGGGACGAGTAACTCGTGCATTTGAGACAGACCGTGAACACAGATCGGGTTGCCGCCCGTAAGATTCTGAGCGGTGAGTGGACCTATGCCCATCCCCAAACACTTGCCGGCAACCGAGTCGACCTGCTTCGAATCCCCAAGGCCCCCGTCGATACATTGAATGCAAGCCACCATGAGCCCCTCGAAGACCGGGTCCACTGCGTAAGCGTAACGAGACCCCACCTTGAGGGGGAATTTGCCGATGTGCTCGTACAAGCGCATCATAAATTCATCGAGGCCGGTATCAGTGTCCTTGCCGGGTATGATCTCAATGGCCGGATTACGGTCAGCCGGAAAGAAGTAATGCGCACCCAAGGAGCGTCCCTTGTGCTGAAGCTCGCTGAAGATTCGCTCAGGCTCCAAATGGGAGGAATTGCTTGCCAGAATGGCTTGGGGTGACACCAGCGCTTCCACCTGGTTGAAGATTTTGCGTTTCAGCGGAAGATCTTCGGTGGCGGCTTCAATGACGAGATCAGCGCTTTTGATCTGGTCATAATCCGACGTGAACACGACGGAGTTCTTGATCCCTTCTACTTGATCAGGCTTGAGCTTGCCTTTTTGGCCTGCCTTGTCCACCTTCTTGAAGAGTTTTGCCTTCCCCGCTTCCAGGGCCTTCTCGGCGACGTCGACCACGACTACTTGCACGCCATAACCGTGCAGTGCGTTTGCGAAGTGCAAGGCGATATCAGGACCAATTTGGCCGGAACCGATTACGCCGATCTTGTTGATTGTACGACCACGAAACGAAAACGCCATTTACCGTCCTCCTTGAGGTAATTTTCTTATGAAGTCTCCTGCATGGAAAACACTTGGTTGGGGATACGCATGGGGGATTCGGCGCGATGAGTTCCCCCTACTCAATCATTTCTCGCGTCCCGCGGGATGTACACACCCATCTCCGACGCGAAGCCACGAAAAATCTGAAAACGAACCGGAACCGGCCTTGTTGTGTCTTTGGGCCAATGAATGTTCGTATCCGGCGTGTGCCGAGAACTCGCACCGGCCTGCGACGAACCGGTTCGTACAGTATCCGGGTCCTTCACTTCCTTACCGTGGTCACTTTCGGAAATTGCGATGACACGTGAACGTCAGCCGACAATTAAGGTATCATTCATTCTGGAGAATTGTAAAGCAAAACCATTCCGGGCCGGCTGTTTGACAAATAATATAGATATCGGAATTTTGCCCGTAGATTTCCGGTGAACCGCGGCGAGTTACGAAGTTCTCTCGGCTGAACATGTGTTCTTCGCAGGCAACGGTTGACCGGGATCTCCACAACTGCTTGGAATCACTATGAGGGGCTATTACCTCCCTGAACCTTCGGGTAGGCCGTACGATTCACACAAAGAAATTCTTACCACCTGGGAGCGGTTCGTGTTACGGTCAATCAGTGCGTCTAATTCTACTTGTGGAGGTGTGGGAATGGACCTCAATGAGGCTATCCATGGCAGACGAAGCATTAGAGCGTTTCTTCCGGACCCTGTTCCGAGAGAGACCATCAGAAAGATAGTCGACCTGGCACGATGGGCCCCTTCATGGGGTAATACGCAACCATGGGAAGTGGTGGCGGCGGATGGGGAAAAAGCGGCGGAATTGGCACGTAAGTTCGAGGAGGCCGGCCGAGCCCTGACCAACCCCCGCCCGGATATCGAAATGCCCATAACGTTTCCGGACCCTTACAAGGACAGATATATGGATTTGGGGCGGGCCCTCTTCACGTCCATGGGCGTGGAAAGAGGAGACAAGACCGCACGTACGGAACACTATTTGAACATGTATAAGTTCTTCGGCGCACCTGCGTGCATCTATCTCATTATCGATCAGGAGCTCAACGTACCCTATTCGTGCCTCGACTTAGGTTCCTTCGGAACCACTCTTTGTTATGCGGCTCTGCAAGAAGGCTTGGGTACCATATATCTGGCCGCGTCCATGCACTTCCCCGACATAGTGAGAAGCGTTCTCGATATTCCGGAAACGAAGAAGGTCGTGATCGGTATCGCTATGGGAACACCCCATCCCGACGCGCCGGCAAGTCTCTTTAGAAGCTCACGGGCCCCTGTGGACGATTTCTTTAAGTTTGCTTAGCTCAGGGTAAGGTAAGTACTGCCGCATATTCAGTTCCGCGTTCCCGGCGTAGGCCGGGAACCAGCCGTCTTCTCCCGGGCCCCGGCCTACGCCGGGGAGACGGGGGACATGGTCCGCCGGCTTAAGTCTCGTTCCCGGGCAGAGCCTGGGAACGAGAGGAAACACCAGGGATGAAGAAAAAATCATCACTTTCTTGACACGGGATGCTCGTGGGTTTATGATCACGCTGTTCCCGTCGCTTGAAAGAAAATTACCGGATTACATCAAAAGACCCGAAGTACCGCTAACACTTTGGGAAAAGTGCACCAGGGCTGACGGTTTCGGAGCCAAGTAACGCCATGGATAGGCGTGTTTTTATTAGAACAGTCGGCGCGGTGGGTGCGGTCTCTCTGTTTGGCATCGTTCCACTGCGCGGAACCGGTTCGGCAAATCAGAGGTTTCCCCGGCAGTCCGATCCAAACCGTGCAACGGCAGGTGAATTGGGTTATCAGGGCCCCTTCGACGTGGCTTTTGATGCTTCCGGGAATCTTTTGGTGTCGGATCCACCCTCGTACAGCATCCTCCGACTGAATACCTCCCCCATCCCAGTGGCCTCATTTGGAAAACCAGGTGCACAACCCGGATATCTCAATTTTCCCAAGGGGATCACGGTCAGTAGGGACAACCGAATATATGTAGTAGATTCAAACAATTGCCGTGTGCAGGTTTTCGACCGGAATGGGGCGGTCGTGCGCATCATCGGGTCCGTTGGATCCGTAGCCGGGTCATTTGCCACGCCCCAAGGAATAACGCTAGACCAAGAAGATAGACTCCTCGTGGCGGATACCCGAAACCACCGCATACAGATTTTCCGAGACGATGAACTGATCTCAGTCGTTGGCGAGTTGGGAGACAAGGATGACCAGTTCCGTCTTCCCACTGCCTGCGCTGTGAGATCGGACGGCGATATGCTGGTCTTGGACAGCAAGCACGGACTGGTCAAAGTGTTCGACAAGGAACACAAATTCAAAAACGATTTTGGCGGCATAGGAAACAAACCGGGTCTCCTCAACATGCCCCAAGGCATGGCGTTGGACGCCAATGGTCATGTCTGGATCGCGGACACAGGCAACAACAGGATTCAGGAATTCGACTCCCGCGGAAAGCTTGCCTCGGTCGTAGGAAAGCAAGGCTCGGGTCCTCTCGAGTTCCTCGGCCCCACCGGGATCGCCTGCCGTGACGGCAGGATCTACGTGGCGGATAATGGAAACCGCCGCATACAGATCTTTACACGGACGAACGGAAAGCCCATGCCGGCTTCGTCGGAACCGAAGGGGTAGGATTTTAGTATGGGTTCGATGAGAGAGCCGCGCGGTTTTTGCTTCACTTATGATCGGAGACAAGCCGAGCACTGCTCAGCACAAGAAGCACCGTAATATTCCGGTTCCCAGGCTCTGCCCGGGCGGAAACGTATTCCCGGCGAGTAAGGGATTCACCGTTCTTGATGGCAGAGCCTGGGAACGAGGGAATGGGAACCGATTCTAAACCGTTGATCTCTATTCGCCAACTAGTACGAGGATCATGAATATCGAGCATGTAACCCTTCTCTTTCTCATCTGTGTCTTCGTCGGCGCAGAGATCTTCCGGGCGCGCCGCGGCCTGCGAGGCACAATCACCTCTGCCGACGAATGCTGCATAGGACCGGTGGCCCTTCCGATAATGACGGTGAGAGTCATGCTCGAACGAGGCGACGAAGTTACGGCCCGGATGACATGTTGCACTGCATGTTTAGGGAGGCTGAACATAGGCGATGAAGTACGGGTATCCGACTCTCGGGACGGGTACGTCATCGACTTACCCTGGTTTCGGCATTCAAGGCTTGGAGGCTGTCGGAAATCCTCAATGGATTGTGAAAGTCCTCGGAACTGAATGGCACTCCGGGACGATGCCCGGAGCGCCTAAACCGTAGGGGCAGGCCCCTGCAAAGTGTGTCAAAACTGTCGGAGCGAAGTAAATCGTGCCGTGATTGAGTGGATTCGAATGGAAATCCCCCCTGCCCCCCTTTGCCAAAGGGGGGTAGGAGCCGGTTCCCCCCTTAGAAAAAGGGGGGTTAGGGGGGATTTTTTGCAGCATGAGCAACAATCGTGCATCGATGAGCCGGATGGTTGTTACCTTCCGGAAGTGAACGGCCGGTCGTAACACCGACCCCCATTTGGAGTTTATCTGGTGGAGATCCTCGGATACATAACGCTGGGCATTTTCTTGGGTCTGATGCTCCTGACGCTCTTCGGATACATTCGTACGCCCGTACAAACCGTTCTGGTTTTCTCTACCGTGCTCTGTCTTCTGGTCGGGGCGGTATTTCGCTTTGCGTACTCGGGCTGGGACGCGGTAATGCTCATGCCCAATGAGTTCCTGGGCGGCATAATCCTGCATCCCATAACCGCTCTGCTCACCGGTCTCTTTCTTGCCGGCGGTTTGAAAGCTTCCGGAGGGTTCGAGGCACTCAAAGTCATTCTACAGTATCTTCGCAGAAGTCCCATAGGACTGGCAGGGACTCTGGTCATCCTCATCAATCTTCCGGTCATCAGTTCTTTACCTTGCGGACGAATCCTCGCCGCCGCACTTTTGCCGTTGCTGTTCACCTTCGGTTTTGAGGGCGGGTTGGGAATTCTCACAAGGACTCAGCTCATCGTGTTGATCGGGGCATTCACCCGCAACGCCATGGGATCGTGTGGGCCGTCCCCCATCGGTGGTGTGGGACAGATCGGTGAAGGTTTTCTCGGGAGTTTCTTCGCAACCGCGTCTGAGGGGATATTGAGGGCTCCTCAAGCATTCTCCCTCATGCTGGGAACTGCATTAACGGCCCTATTCCTCAAAATGGTCAGTCAAAGGCTCTATCCGGACGACGTCGCGTTACGAGATGCTCCTCAAACCGGGATGGATTTGAGAAAGGAGCCTGAGATCGATGCTCCACTCGAAGGGTACTTGGCGTTGGTGCTCTTTGTCGCCTCACTCTTGATGGCGATTTTTCAGCCTTTCGGGAAGATGCCGGTGCAATCGGTGCTCGTCGTCGGTGCATTATTGATGATAGTTGTCTGTAGAATACGTTTGACCGATCTCATGGAAGGGATAATCCTTCTCCCCGTAACCGCCATGGCGGCCGGGTTTCTCGCGGCAGGAGCTCTCGCAGCCACGGGTGGTTTCGATGCACTGGGAGTGATGCTCAATAGTCTCGTGGCCGTTCCGTTCCTAGGGGTCGCCGGAATGTTGGCCATATTCGTCCAGTTCCAGACGATCCTCCCGCTCTCCTGTTCGCGGATTCTGACGGCCGCGCTGGTCCCCGTCCTGTACCTCTTTGGCCCGGCCAAGTTCGGATTTCTCTCCTGGCCTCAGCTGGCCATCGTGATGGCCGCGTATATGATCAACGCAACGACTTCGTGCGGGCCGTCTCCACTCGGCGGCGGCGGCATGATGGGCGAGGGAACCATGAGAGCGGAAACGGGGTTCATCAAAGGTGCGTACACGTTTTCTTCCATGGCGATTATGGCACCGTTGGCCGCTATTTACATGAAGTTTCTGAACCTCTCGGTCTTCGATCCGTCCAACCAGAACTTCGTCGGAGACATCGTGACCATCGCTGAGTTTGCCCTGGTTATTGCCGGTGTAAATGTGTTGTTCATTGTCTTCGGGAGTCGTCTATTCGGAACCGATCCCTCGAAGAATTTCCTCATTCAGCTCGTAGGATTCCTCCTGGCCGGTGCCATGGCCGGAGGAATTCTGGCATTTGCGCTCTTCGAGCAAAATGTCTCCGCCATTCTGCAGGGGATTGCCGGAGGCGTTGTTGCAGCGCTTCTGATTGCGCTCATGGTGCCCGGAACGCTTTCTCGTCGTATGACCGCTACGTTGAGCGGTCCTTAACTCCGATGGGGATGCCCATCACACAAAGCCGGTGCTTGAAGTGGTGTTACTTCTTCAACAGATAGGCGGACTCGAGGTTCTCTCTTGCTGACATGGTTCATATTCTTATTCGTGGGAGCTCTCTCGGGCGTCATCATAGCCTATGCTCTTGACATGAAAACCCCCAGGGAGTTGGTCCAAGGAGCTGTGGGAGGTCTCATCGCTGGCCTGCTCATGTCCGCGATGCTTCCACACTAGGTTGTAGGACCGGCATTCTGCCGGTTGGTTGAACGGCACGGAAAGACACGTTCATGGCAGATAAGGAAAAGCCCGACATCACTCAACACAAAAGGGACGACACTTCTCAACCCGTCGTGTTGCCCGGGATACATCGATACCAGTTCTTCACGAATTTGAAGGACCGCGGATGGACGATCAACCTGGACAGAGTGGCTGTGTTCGGAATCGTCGGGGCCCTCTTGGCGGACGTGATCAAACCGCTTCTCCGAGGGAACGCGGCCACGATTTACTGTTACGAGTGCCGGGCATGCTACGCCACGCAGGACCGTTGTCCCGTTGGTATAGCGTATCAAGCCGAGCTCGTTGTGGCGGGCCGTGTCACGGACTATGACCGTTTTATCCGCAATGGGGGCCTCAAGTGCATACGTTGCGGAAATTGCCAAAGTTATTGCGTGCAGTACCTTCCGCTCCCCCGGATGTTCGGAACAATGCAGCAAGACACGCGTGAAGCCATGGCAAAAGGAATCATTCCGCGCAGCTCCCTGGAAAAGGCACTCTCACAGGGGCTGGTCGGAAAGGAATTTATAGATGACGTGGTCAAGGCTCTTTCAAGATCCTGAAAGCTTCCTCTGGGAGGCGATAAGCACCAGAGGAGTGCGGCTGACGTTCTATCTGGTACTGACCGCCGCGCTTTTTCCGGCGAGCAGGTTCATTCTCCTGTTGGTTCTGCTCATCACCCTGGGAGTCATGTGGACGAAAGATTTCCGGCGCAGCGGGAACCGCAAGATCCTCTACCTCGCCGCTGCCGTGGCGATTCTGGTGATCGGGTATGGTCTTGCCCGAGTCAACGTCGTATCGACGGATGAAGCTCGCATGGCCAAGAGCCCATGGGGAAAAGGCATATCGCACGTTGAGGATGGAACGTATGTCGGGGAAGGTCAGGGTTTCAGAGGGCCGATCGAAGTCCGGGTGGACGTCAAGAACCATCGCATAACGGACATACGGACCCTCAAGTATCCGGATCTTATTTCGGTAAAGGACAACGAGGTTACCGCGTTTAAGAAGGAACTCCTGGAAAAAGGCAGGCTGGAACGTCCGGAACAGCCGGGGATGTATCGCGGGGCCACGCTGACCCTCACCGGTTACACCAACGCGATTGAATCCGCATTGTCCAAGGGTATTCCGGATTTTCCCCAATACAATGTGTTCTCCAGAGCTTTCTTTGGGTCATTCATCGGAAAGGCCCCCGACAGGGTAACGTTAAATGCGTTGGCTATTCTGTTCGCGGTCTTCATCGTCTTTGAATATGCTCTTCAATCCATGCTCACACCGGGAACCGGACGTTCCATCAACTGTTACAACTGCGCTTCGTGTGTGGGTGCATGCCCCGTTAAGGAAGTCGAAGGCGTTCAGATGCCCATGGGGCTCGTACTGCTTACACGCCTGGGAGACTACGAAAGGGTAATGGAGTTGTCCAAGTATTGCGTGGGATGCGGCAGGTGCGCGGCGAAATGCCCGATCGGTAATTCGGGTCCCTTGGTGATATCGGCCGCGTTCCAGGCTGCTCACAAGCAGAAGCAACAAGAACGACTCCGAGAGCAGGAGGGATCGGCCTGATGCGACGCGGTTTCGTTTACATCCTCGCAACCGCGGCAGTGCTGCTGATCGTAGTAAGCGCCGCGGAAATTTCGGTTCGGAGCGCCACATGCATGGCATGTCATGGCCGCGAGGCATCGTTTGCTCGATGGATGGGCGACAAGCTCAAGGCCGAGAAGAAGGGTTTTGCTCACGCACTTATAGCATGCGCAGACTGTCATATCGAGGGAAGCCCGGCCGACACCTTTATGTCAAAAATGCGAGGCCTGCTCCATACGGTGACCTATCTGGTCCCTCAGATCGATCCGCGGCGACCGGAGGTCACGGGAATTTTCAATCGAAGTCGTATCCCAACGGAGAACTGTAACTATTGCCATTTGGCCGCGGTGCAACGCCAAACCGTGTACCTAAAGGATTTGCCCGGTGAACTCAAGAAGATCGGCCTTCGCATGGATCATCGCAAACATGTAGTCGCGCGGGACGACACGTGCGCGAAGTGTCATGAGCGGTTCAAAAGACCCGACTCCCTTGAGGCCGACAAAGAGGTGAACTACGCGGAGGTGAACCATCTCGCCTGCGACTCGTGTCACAGTCAGGCATCCCACGCGTATCGCGCGGACCGGATTCTTCCTATGGCCGAGAAAGAATATGTGCAGGCACGGGAGGCCGCTTGGAAAAGACTGGCCCACAATCCTCGGTGGATGGTTGCCATGCCCGCGGAGAGAACGTGCCGCAAATGCCACAACGGAAAGATCCATTACAAGACAAGGATATTCTTGGCAAACTGTCGGGAAGGCGTCAATTTCGAGAATTGCTCGAAATGCCATCCACTTATGACCAAGGAGTACTTCCACCGTTACAGGAAAGAGCGCGTACAGAGCGCGTCGACGGAAATGAAGAGACAAAGCCGTT
Source organism: Desulfomonilaceae bacterium (assembly GCA_963675835.2). GTDB lineage: Bacteria > Desulfobacterota > Desulfomonilia > Desulfomonilales > Desulfomonilaceae > JAVHLK01. The sequence goes on along the minus strand of CAXXIU010000020.1, from coordinate 87,976 downwards.
CACCGCGTCGGTTTACAACGGGTGAGCCCAACCATCAAGGGCCGGTGGAACAAGGACAAAGTTCCACCCAACAGGGTCGGCCGTTCCGAGAGAGAATGACCGCACACGTCCCCGTGACGCGGTAACAGGAGTTCCAGGCATGCCCACTACCAGAGACGAGAGCAAAGACAAGCTCAACAAAGAGGTCGCAGACTATATCCTCGATCAGAAAGAACCGCCGGTGGCTCGATTTCGGCTTCTCTCAAAGGGGATGGAGCCGTATCACCGGCTGTACATACTCGATGAGAATTCAGACGTCACCGGAGACAAGGGCTGCCTAGCCTGCGGAAACTGCATCGACTCCTGCCCGGTGCTTCGCAAGGATCCAAGCCGGTTTGAACAGACCGAGCAACGTACCTCCTTCGCCCTTGAAGCCTGTGTGGGAGAGGATTGCGAGCAGTGTTACTCATGCGTGCTGGCCTGTCCCCAGGTAGATACAGCGTACAAGGATTACATCGTAGACGAAGTTGTGCCTGAAACCATTGAACCGGCTCCGAGGATAACATCGCTGGACAATTACTTCATGGCAATCATGGCCCTCATACTCGGAGTTGTGATCGGCATCTTTATCGCCAGGTAACTCTTTGGATAACCCATCGTGATCACGGACCAAGAAAGGATTTGAGATCATGTCGACGGCTGAACAAACGGAGCTCCAGGGGGCTGAGACCGGCCCGGCGGAAGGGGCTCGGCGTACTGACCTCATTCCCATTTTTGTCATGGGGAAGAGGTACAATGTTCCCAGCACCTTGACCATTCAGAAGGCATTTGAATTCGCGGGTTACCAGCTAATTCGCGGATGCGGGTGCCGCGGCGGCATCTGCGGAGCGTGCGCAACGGTTTACCGTATGCCGGGCAGTGCAAAAATTCACGTAGGGTTGGCGTGTCAGACTATTGTACAGCCAAACATGTACCTGGCCATGGTTCCCTTTTTCCCTGCCAACAGGGCGGTCTACGACCTCGAGGAATTGAAGCCCGACGCGCAAACTCTCATGAAATACTATCCGGAACTGGCCAAATGCATGGGGTGCAACACGTGTACCAAGTCGTGCCCGATGGACATTCCGGTCATGGAGTACATTTCAGCCGCACTGAGAGGGGACATCGAGAAGGCTGCGGATCTATCTTTCTCCTGCGTAATGTGCGGCATCTGTGCCTCTCGATGTCCTGCCGAGCTCGGTCAATACAATATCGCAATCATGTGTCGGCGGATCACCGGACGCCACATTTGGCCTCTTGCCGAACATCTTCAGGACATGATTCAAAGAGTAGAATCGGGGCGATACGAGGAGCCCCTCAAAAAGCTTATGACCGCGGATGCGGAGACTTTGCGTAAGCTCTACGTTGAACGTGAAATGGAATCCCACACTGCCGATGAAATGTGGGAACCGCAGGAAAAGCAGTATCTATAGAGGATACGTCATATTGGAGAGCCGTTTGCGGCGGATCTATGTTGCCTGTGTGAAAGCTCATCGGTATCAGTTGAAGCCGGAAAGGCACTCTGATTTCCGCAAAACCGGAGGCAGTCATGGGATATACCCCTGAATTGATGGAACTTATTAAGAAGGTAGACAAGACCAGGCCGGAAAGAGTCGAACGTAAGAAGGCCGGAAAAGAGTTTCGTGCCCTGACGTTGGACGAACGGAGAGACCGGCTCGAGAAATATCACCCGGATTTTCGACCGGACGCTCTCAGGGAGTTGAGGGTCGGCCCGAGCAAGGGCTACTCACTGGCCCAGGAATTTGCCGATGCGTTCGAGTCGCGGAGCCGGGTTGACCCCGACACGATCAATCTCGAAGAAGTCCACTATGAGACCGATATCCTGGTCATCGGCGGCGGCGGAGCCGGCGCTGCGGCTGCGTTGATCGCTCAAGAGCTTGGGGCCAAAGTGATCATCGCAACCAAGCTTCGTCTCGGCGACGCGAACACCATGATGGCCGAAGGCGGAATCCAGGCAGCGACCAAGGCTTGGAAGGATTCCCCATATTATCATTACCTCGACGTGATGGGGGGAGGTCATTTCGAAAACGATCCCGAACTGGTCAAAACCATGGTCACTGAGGCTCCCAAGGTGATCGGTTGGCTGGAACGTCTCGGGTGCATGTTCAACAAATGGGATGATGGAAAGCTCTTCACATTGCACGGTGCCGGAACGTGCCGGAAACGGATGCACTATGCAGGAGACATGACCGGTGCGGAAATCATGAGGACTCTGAGAGACGAAACACGGAACCGAATCAAGGACATCGGCGTGTTGGAATTCTCCCCGGCCGTGGAATTGCTTGTAGATGAGTCCGGCGCATGCTCCGGCGCGGTCCTCTACAACCTGGAGACCGAAGAGTATTTCCTGGTCAAGGCCAAAGCCGTGGTGATGGCAACAGGGGGGTCGGGCAGACTCCATGTTCAGAAGTTCATGACCACCAATCACTATGGAGCCACCGGCGACGGTCTGGTGATGGGGTACCGTATGGGCGTGGGAGTTCGTTTCCTGCATGCGACCCAGTACCATCCCACCGGTGCGGTCTTCCCGGAACAGGCCGAGGGCTTGCTGATCACGGAGAAGGTCCGAGGCGAGGGAGCAAACCTCGTCAACATCGACGGCGAGCAGTTCGTTTTTGAACGGGAGCCGAGGGACATCGAATCCGCGAGCATCATCCGTGAGTGTACCAAGGTGGGAAAGGGCATCCCGGTCCCGGGGCAGGCGGGAAAATTCGGAATCTGGCTGGACTCGCCCATGATCGACCTGCTGGAAGGTGAAGGAACCGTCGAAAGGGAGTTCCCGGCCAAGTTCATCCTGTTTAAACGCTACGATATAGATATCTCCAAGATGCCCATGCTCATCTATCCGACCCTCCACTACCAAAACGGAGGGCTTGCGTATGAATCCGATGGGTCCACCACAGTGCCGGGATTTTACGTGGCCGGTGAGGTCGGCGGCGGGGTGCATGGCGCCAACAGGCTCATGGGGAATTCGCTTCTGGATATTACCGTGTTCGGCCGACTTGCGGGAGAGAGTGCCGGAAAATTCGCGAAAGAGCGCGGCGAGATCGCAAAGCTCTCAGTCGACCATGTTAGACGATATCACGAAGAGTTGGAGGAAGCCGGCATCGATACCGACCGGGTTTCCCCCATGGTGTTGCCCGATTACGGGAATCCGGACGTGAGAAAGAGGCAGTGGACGACCACGTACGTGGGTACTCTAAGGTAGCCCGGAAAACGGTGGAGATAGATTCCGGGCCTGGAACAACGAATGATCCGGAAAGGCATAAGTGTTCCGCGGCTTAAATACGATGACGCATTTCCTGCGGTGGTGAGGAAATGTCCTGCTGAGGGGGCCCGGAGGGCCATCCGTCTTCCCGGCGTAGGCCGGGAACCAGACTTTCTTCTCTGGAAGATGAGGGGCAGAGACGCCCGTCCCATAAAGATGGGTGAGCCTTTCCGTAGCCCGGGACTCCGACTCGCGGACGGGAGAAGAACACGCGACTGTATTTGAGCTACGAAGCACTAAGTGCAGCGACTCACAAATACGGTGTTACCGGAAGGTACGCCCCCGCTGTTTGTGGGGAGACTGACCGATAGGAGAAACGGATGCCATGAGTTGGAGCCATAGAATCGGTCTTGGCGTCTTGGGAGCCCTGTGTGTTTACCTCTTGGACCTGTACAACGTGGGATTTGCTCGGATCCTCGACAGTCTGGTGAGTTTTGAATTCTTGCCCTACACTGCTGCGGTTGTGGGAGCACTTCCGTTTCTGCTCGTGGGCGGCTTGTGGGCGTTGGCGCAAAGAGATGAAACAAAGCCGTTCAGGCTGGTACAATTCGGGGTACTGATACCCGCACTGTATCTGGCTTGGATGAACGGAGCGGAACTGGGCGAGGCCAGGTATCGGTTGTATCAAGTTTCCGATCCCAGGTCTGCGACCACCACCTTGACTTCACCGTATGCGCAGCCGGCATATCAAGGGACTGTGCGGACGTTTCCGATGCCTCGGCTCGAAAGTCCTGGATTCAAGTTCCTCCGGGCCATAACCGGAATAGAACGTGAGAGAACGTGGTACGTTGTTGCCGCGGGTTACAGAAGAATGGAACTTGGCCTGGAGCAGGCTAAGGAGATGAACCGCGATTTCAAAGAGTTCAACGCAGTCGTATACCGGCCCTATGGAGAAAACCCCTTCTTCAAGGTTGTGATCGGGAGCGATTTGACGTTTGACGAAGCCATTCGGCTTCGAGACAAAGCAGTGGCCGCGGGAATACCCACGGAACCCGCGGTGATACAGCACCGCAAGTGAGGGTAGTGCGCGAGGGTCAAGGCTCGACCGGCTGCCGGCCAAAGGCAAGGCGAGACAGTGTTCGCAGAATGAGTTGCACGGTTGAATGGGCCGAAAATCCCCCCCCCCGCCCCCCTTTGCCAAAGGGAGATGAAGGCGGATTCCCAGTTTTGGAAGCAGCTCACGGTGGCCTGGTACACAGTTCGGCGGACGCTCAAACTGTTCGGGGCTTTGAGTTTCGCGATCGTAATGTGCTGAAGGCACATGCGAATTTAGCCGGGGGATTCATCCCCCGGACGTGGCGGGAGAATTCAAATAGGATTTCCGCCCCGAAGGAACGCCGCACATAGAGGTATTCGGAATGAGAAACGGTCAGGCGTCCCTTCAGGACGCAATGTCCGCTTGTCCGACGTTTCCGGGCCTTGAAAGGCCCGGCTAACATAGCGTGTCCCTTCGGGATGTCAAGGCCCGCGTCCCGGCGGGGCTACTGAACGTGGCCCGGTACTTCGGTGCCGGGCAGAGAGCAGCCGGGGTGATCAAGACGCTTACGTTGGCGCCTATAGAGGGTATGAGGGATTTCTTAGATCCCAAGCGGCCCATGACGGAAGAACGCCGCACTCGGTAGACACCATTTGGAGAAGAATGACTCTGCAACCCCAAAAGGTCGGCAGGATTGCCAAAGTGAAGGACTACTTCCTGAATCTCCGGAACCCCGAACCGTACTGGCGCGTGCAGGCGGCGGCATGGGGCATCATTATCACGGTTCTTGTAGGCACCGGACTCCTGTTCGCTTTCCTCAGCCTTTCCGGAGTCTTCGGAGGCGGGAGCATCACGTATGAAGCGAAAGGATCTCCGGGTCCGGTTGTTTTCCGTCACTACACACACATGCGGTTCGAAAACGGAAAATACAAAGAGTGCAAGACCTGTCACGACAAGATCTTCGCAGCACAGGCGTATGGAACCTACGTGCTGCGGGCATTGCGCGATTCGCCGCCCAGGAAAGTGCGCATAGGCCTTGAGACTTCGACGCTTTATGTGTCGGGGAGCCTGCAAGAAGAAGAGACGGCTCTCGTGACGTACGAGGTTCCCAGGGCATGCGCTACGTGTGCGACGGGTAACTGTCATGACGGCAAGGAGTCTTTCAGCAGATTGAGTTGTCTGCAATGCCACAAGGCCAAATGACCGCGGATTGACTGTAAGCTTGAGTCTTGCGGGGCAGCAACGTCCACCCATGGATAAGGATCCGGAACTAGGAGAGGTTTATTTCGTGACAGATCCTAAGCCTGCTTCAAAGAAAGCCGCACCAAGAAGGTGGGGAATGCTCGTAGATCAGCGGCGGTGCATCGGTTGTCAAAGCTGCACGATTGCCTGCAAGAGCGAGAACAACGTCCCCGTCGGATACTGGCGGTCGTGGATAAAAGGGCTTCAGAAGGGAGCCTTCCCAAATGCCGGCAACTTCTTTCTGCGTCGACTGTGCAATCAGTGCGACGTTCCTCCATGTGTGCAGGTATGTCCCGTCCAGGCCACGGTTCGTCGTGAAGAGGACGGCGTCGTAGTCATGTACTACGGCAAGTGCATCGGTTGCGGAATGTGCATCGCTGCGTGCCCGTACGACGCAAGATTCTTCAATCCGTTTCGGCATACGGCCGATAAATGCGATTTCTGCGTAACACGAATAGATCAAGGACTCAAACCGGCATGCGTTGAGGCCTGCCTAACCGGGGCTCTGGTTTTCGGCGACCTGGACGATCCTTCGTCGGAGATCTCTTGTAAGCTCAACTCCATAGGCGCCGACGTGCTCAAGCCAGAGCTGGGTACGCGTCCCAAAGTCTTCTACATCGAGGCGGATCATTCACTGAAAGGGCGTATCAAGTACTCCGACGACTTCAAGGAAGAGATCCTCGATTACCACAAGTACATTCCAAGTCCCGACGCATCGTACTGGAAAAAAGGCCGATAGATGGAAGCTACCGTTCTTTACAACGTACCTCATGAAATCCCGTGGAAGGTGTACATCCCTCTGTACTTCTATTTTACCGGCTTATCGGCAGGATCGTTCATATTGTCCACGCTTTCTACGGTCTTCGGCATCAAACGTTTCAAGCCTATGGCCCTGCCTGCGGCGATCATATCGTTCCTGTTGTTGTTGTTGGCGCCGGCATGTCTCATTCTCGATCTGCATCAGCCGCTTCGATTTTGGCACACACTCGTGCCGGAGTATTTCAACCGGACATCGGCTCTGTCTTTCGGCTCGTGGCTGCTCTCGGCATATCCCATAGCCAATCTGATCTACATCTATTTCATCTTCGTCAAGAATGACCGGGTGACCCGAGTGCTCGGAATGATCACGGTTCCGCTGGCAATATTCGTCCATGCCTACACGGGCTTTGCCTTTGCCCTGGTCCGTGCACGGGCGTGGTGGCATTCCGCGCTCATGCCCGGTTTCTTCCTCACCTCGGCACTGCTGTCGGGGATCGCACTCCTCCTCGTCGTGGCCCTTATCATGGATCGGTACCGCAAGGAGAAGCTCGATCCGGAACTCTTTACGAGCCTACGACTCATGATGATAGGAATTCTCCTGATCGACTTGTTCTGGAACGGCTGTTTCTGGCTTACACTTATGGTTTCCAACGCTGACGGCATTGCGTCCATATGGTTCGCGTTGCATGAGAGACTCTACCTGTACGGCGAGATTGTGTGCGGCATGCTCGTACCGCTCGCTCTTCTCGTGTTGCCGTGGACGAAGCGACACCGAGCGTGGCTGTACGCGGCATCGTTGCTGATCATCGGCGGGGTTTTCCTGATGCGATACTCCGTTGTTTATATTGGTTTTGATATACCGTTGAGCTGACACATCCGAAGCTGAGAAAAAAATGACCGACGTTACCCGAAGAGAATTTATCCGCACGGCAACCCTGATGGGAGGTGTTTCCCTTTTCGCCGGGTGCACCCTGTTTCATGAACCCGGCCCGGTTCCGGACTATATAAAAGGAGCGCCCGCTGTCGATCCTCTTGAGACCCTCCAGGGCATAAAGAATATCTACACGGTTTGCGCTCTGTGTCCGGGAAATTGCGGCATTTGCTGTCGGTCGGCGCAAGGGTCGCTAATCAAGATCGGCGGAAGCCCCTTCAATCCCGTATCGGTTCAGTCCCCTCTTCCGTTTTCCACGCCTGTGGAAGATGCCGCTGCAATGGGAGGAGCGGTGTGCGCAGTAGGCGGGAGCGGTATCCAGACGTTGTACGATCCTTTCCGAGTGGCCAAACCTCTGAAGCGAGTCGGCCCTCGCGGCTCGAGAAAGTGGAAGGCCGTCGCCTGGAAAGAGGCGATCGCGGAAATTACCAAAGGCGGAAATCTCTTCGGCGAGGGAATCGTCGCCGGCCTCGGGAGCATCAAAGATTCCGGTGAGAAACTGAGCTTCCTCGTAGGCCGTGCGGATTGGGGGTCGCTCAACGCGATCAAGATGTTTCTGTCTTCGTTTCCCGGCGCATCTCTTGCCCGAGAAGCGGCATTCTTGACCGGAGAAATTGCCGCAGCCGCGTCGGATACGGTCTTCGGACCCGGAACCGGATCTGTGGCCCCGGACTATGCCCGGTCGAGACTGCTTCTGAGCTTTGGGGATGCTCCCCTTGATTCGGGCATCCCTCTGGTGTCCGTTGCGCGTCAAATCAGTGATGCACGTATCGAGGGCCGTATGCGATGGGCCGGGATGGATCCGAGACTTTCCACTTCGGCATCCAAGTCCGACCTTTGGGTCCCGGTCGTTCCCGGAACGGACATTAACTTGGCTCTCGCAATAGTGAAGGCTCTCCTGGATAACCATCCCGACGCGTTACGGGTTCCGCGGGAAACCGTGGCGAAAATGGTTGCCGGTCACACCGTAGAGAGTCTCACGCAACCATGTGGGATCTCTGCCGAGATCCCATTGCGGCTGGCACGAATGCTCGCCGAGGCAGGCGTCCATTCCTCGGTGATTGCCGGAAGAGGGATTTTGTCCCAACCCAAGGGACTGGAAGCCGCAACGGTTATCCTCAGTCTCAATCGGATTGTCGGTTCGGTACCGGGATCCGGCGGGCTGCTGAAGAAGAACGAGGAGTTTCTCCTACGGGCTGAAAAGAAACTTCTGATGGACTCCAAGAAGGACTGGAAGCCAAAGGGTCTGGATGACTCATGCAAGGCCTTGTTGGTTTGGCAAAGCGATCCCGTGTATGACCGTCCTCACAGAACCGTGCCTCAGTTGAAGGATCGAAACAAGGTGCCGCTGTTCGTCGCCATATCCACCCGGATTACGGAAACCGCGGCACTTGCCGATTATATCTTACCGGACACGACGTACCTGGAACGGTGGGATATCTGTCAATCACCCGCCGCGACGGCCGTTCCGGGTATTGGTTTGAGAAGTCCCGTAGTCGGCGGTTTTGATCCGAAAACCGGGCGGTATTTTCCCCTTCTCCCCGAGACCAAGCCAATGGAGGGACATACTCATCGACGCGGCCTCTGCGCTGAAGATCCCCGGATTTGGCGATCATTCAACCGACGGGCTCAAGACGGCAATGGGGGTATTACCGGAAAGCCATCCCCGCTGTCTTGGGAGCAATGAACCAAGCAGGATTTCCCGTATCCAATTCACCGGCGGATGTTTCTCGAGCGTTGGCCCGAGGCGGCGTGTTCGGGAAACCGGTATCGCCAAGTGTCGGCAAGCCTGCGCCCGTCGGACCTTTCCACTACGATGCAAAGAGGCTCAAAGCCCATTCGGGTGATGGGACTTCTCACGGCGATGCTCTCACTCTGATCACGTACACGCTTCCGTTTCACAGATCCCCGGAGTCGGGCCTCAATCAGTGGCTCCTGGAAGTACTCCCGGAAAACAATCTGCTGATCAATGCCGGCGATGCACGCAAGAAAGGAATCGGCCAAGGAGACGAGGTGACTGTGATGTCCTTGGCCGGCAAGACGGCCTTGAAATGCAGGGCCCAGGTCATGCCGGGCATACGACCGGGAGTGGTCGCTCTAGCCCGAGGGTTTGGTTACCGTGAAGCGGGGGTCGCTCCCGCAAGCGGTGGACGGGATCTCGCGTGAACCGGACGCGACTCGTGGGGCCGGAGTCAACCCCGCGGACCTGGCGCCGGTCGAGGGGGCTGTACGAGTGAAGATCGAGAAGGCCTGATAAGGTCAAATATGAGCCGTTTTCTTTCTCCGGCTAGGTTAAACTTAGCTTTATAGGCGGCTCGAAGTTGTTCTCCCCGTGTTTCCTACCGATAGTCTCGGCGAGCTGATCCAGCGCGTTGAAGTCTGCTTCTGAAGGATGTCCTTTGCAGAGAACCGGTTCAAGGACTTCCACTTTCAGGTTCGGGATCAGGCCGGCGATTTGCTCCACCACTTTGGTGTTCCAACCGTACGAACCGATTACGGATGCGAATCTTGCCTTGGGACGCAGGATATTGGCGAGATAAGCGGCGTATGCTGCCAGAGGATGGGGACCTACATGTACGGTCGGGGTGCCAATGACGATGGTTGCAGCATCGACCAGTGTTATGGCCAGTTTTCCGATGTCGGTGACGCAGAGGTCGAAGCGATGAACCGTTACTCCTCTTACGGCTAAGGCATCGACCAGATGGGCGACCATTTTGTCGGTGCTGCCGTGCATGGAGACATAGGGGATGACCACGACGTTATGGGGTTCGTCCGACACCCAATCCGCATACGCATTCACTATGAAGTCCGGTTGATCGTACAGGGGACCGTGGCTGGGAGCGATGATGTCAAAATTCCTGGTTTTCAGCTTATCCAGGTTCTTCTGAATGATCTTTCGAAACGGCATCATGATCTCGGCAAAATAGCGTTTTGCAGCCTCGTACACTCGCCCCTGATCCGTTTGCGTAGAGGTCGGTTGTGGCAATGTGTGACCCAAAGAAGTCGCACGAAAAGAGAATTCGGTCTTCACGCAGATGGGTGCACATGGTTTCCGGCCAATGGACCCACGGCGTGTGGATAAACTCCAATGTGCGGTCTCCCAGAGACAGCGTTTCGCCGTCTTCCACCGTGATAAACGCTCGGTCGGGAATCCCGAGGAGATCCATGAGCATTCCCTTGCACTTCGGCGTGCAAACGACCTTTGCGTCGGGATACTTGCCCAAGACGACGGGGATGGTTCCGGAGTGGTCCTGCTCCGCATGATGGGCCACGACGTAATCGACGGTCTCAATGGTGTTCAGCTGAGACATGAGTACATCGGCCATGGGCGGATCAACGCTGTCCAACAACACCGTTTTGTCGGTCCCCCGTACCAGGTATGAATTGTAACTTGTTCCGTCCGGCAGAGGGATGAGTGAGTCGAATAGGCGTCTGTCCCAGTCTATTGCCCCCATCCGGAAAACGCCGTCTCTTATTCTTCCGCTCTTCATGATGTTTGTCCTTTCTGTTGGAACCCCTCACAGGTCAAGGGATTATTGATTGGGCGTTCTCAAGGCCCCGTCCTCCATCTCCAGGATCTCATCGAAGACATCCAAGGCCCGGTGATCATGCGTGACCACGAGCACCCCCGCACCCTTTTCATGGGCAACCTTGCCGAACAGTTCCATGACCTGACGTCCCCGAACGCTGTCCAACGCAGCAGTGGGCTCGTCGGCCAGGACAACGCTCGGTGAATTGGCCAGGGACCGAGCCACGGCAACCCTCTGCTGTTGACCGCCGGAAAGCATGTGCGGGAGATTCTTCACGCGATCGCCGACCCCGAGGTATTCGAGCAGTTCCACGGCCCGAGTCCGGGCTTCACGCGGCGGGACATCGTTAATTTCCGATGCCAATTGCACATTTTCCAGTGCCGTAAGGAAGGGAATCAGGTTTGCCTTTTGAAAAACGTATCCTATCTGTCGGCGACGGAACGCGCGAACATCGACAAGGGCCGCAGGGCCCTCCATGACGGGGACACCACCGATGGCAATGGACCCGGACGTTGGAGGATTGATCAGTCCTATTGCCGTAAGCAACGTGGATTTTCCGGCGCCGCTCGGCCCCAGCAGAGCTACCACTTGCCCCCTGCCTATGGTCAGGGTCACGTCGCGCATTGCCACGACTTCGGTGTTGCCGCTCCCATAGACCTTTGTAAGTTCCCTTGTTTGTATGGCCGGAGATGACGCCGTCACGACAAGACCTCATTGGGCTGTATTTTCATGGCCTTCCATATTCCCAGGAGACTGGAGAGCACGGAAATCACGATGACGATGATACCCAACCGAAACAGGTCCTCATGCACGATGATGACCCGACGAGGGAAATGGGGGAAGATCAGTTCGCCGAAGTGGTAGGCCAGGAAATATCCCAGGCCGCCGAGAAGAAGGGCTTGCTGCAGTATGAGTGCCAGTATGACTCGATTGCGCGCGCCCATGAGTTTGAGCATGGCTATGTCGCGGGTCTTGTCCAGGGTTAGGGTGTAAATGATAAGGGCCATGATAATCGCCGAGATAAGGACGAGGAGTGCGGTGAACAGGCCGATCTGACGCCGGGCCCGGTCGACGGTTCCCTTGAGGAGCAGGTCCTTCTGCTCATTTGAGGAGTGCACCGAAACATCCTTCCAACCCGAAATGAGTTCGGCAACCTTGGCTGGATCATGCCCCGGGGCGGCCTTCACCACTACGGCGCTTATCATGGCCCTCGGCAATGCAGGGAGTTGTTGCGACGGGAGGTCCGCCTTTTCCATGAGCATCGGCTGCACTCTGCCGATGTCATTCCGTACCGCCCTGCTTCTTCGCGCGGATCGCTCCAGTCGAATGGCCTCGCCCGATGAGTCGAACTGAATAGCCAGGGCGTCCGGGACGGTAAAGAAAGCCAATCCGTCCCCGCCTTGGCCGATCATCCCTTGGGTAAGGCCGACCACTCTGTATATGTCCTTCCCAAGCTCCATGGTTTCCCCCAATTGGAGACCGAGGAGCTTATCGGCAATCATCTCATAGTGGGCCGCACCAAGCGGCCTTCCCGCAACGAGCGGCAACCACGATCCGTTGTCCTGCGGCCACGAAAGGCCGTTCACCACCATTCGCAAGGGCCTTCCCCGGTGATCGCGCTGCACGGTGTGAGACACGAAAGCGCGTGCGCTTTCAACTCCGGGAACCACGCTCAGCCGGTCTTCCAGGTTTCTCGGAATGCGCGAGATCTCGGCAAACGGACCCCTGGTCCCGTGTTGAACGACCCAAAGATCCGCGTCGATCCTGTCGACGAGTAACACCGCGTCTTCGATCAATCCTCGATAGATGCCTCCCATGCCCATAACCACCATGAGCAGCATGCCGATGCCGACCGTGGTCAATGAGAAACGGGCGAGGTTGTGCCTTACGTCCCGCACTGCCAAGTTCATTGCACCGTCACCCGTTTTCCGTCATGAAGTGCGCCATTGTTGGGATTGGTAATGACCACCTCCCCTTCGGCAAGGCCCTCCTTGACTTCGATCACTCCCATACCGTGAATCCCCAGCATGGGTTCCCGTCCGACTGCCCTGTTCCCGCGCACCACGAATGCCCACGGTTTGTGGCCCCGCCGGATAACGGCGGTCGAAGGAACTAAGAGCACCCCGGTCTTCCTGGACGTCTCTATGTAGGTTTCGGCCCGTTGCCCCACGGCCCAATTGGCGGGAAGATTGTCAACACGGACATCGACGGAAAACTCCCGAGTCTCGGTATCCACCTCACGGCCCATACGAACGACTCTTCCCCGATGCTCGGTCTCAGGCTCGGAGCGAAACACGACCCTTGCCGGTTGCCCTGGTTGGATGTGCTCCATGGCCGATTCATCAACCCACGCGGAAACCCACATTTCCTCCGTGGATATGATCTGAAAGATCGAAGCCCCCGGAACGATGACATCGCCGGGTTCGCCGTCTCTTTGCACAACGAGGCCGTCAAAGGGAGCAACGATTCTTGTGTCCGACAAGCGGGCTTGCTCAAATCGGAGCTTTTCCTTTGCAGTTATGATCTCACGCTCGGCTTCGATTATGGCCGCGGCTGTTCTTGACAAGTCCGCTTCTGCTATGGACAGCGCTTCTCTCCTCTTGTCCACATCCGATTCGGGGACACTTTGGGAAGATTTCAAGGCGAGATAGCGGTCATAATCTTTACGAGCCTGATCGAATACGGCGTTCGCACGGGCCTGATCCGCCTGCACACGTCTTACGGTTGCCTCCGCTGCACTCAGACTTGCCTGCGCAACCCGGACAGACTGCTGCAATTCGGCGTCGTCCAACCGGGCCATGAGTTGCCCTTGTTTGACTCGTTCATTCTGATCCACAAGTGTCTCTACCAAACGTCCCTGTATCTTGGCGCTTATGGTGGCCCGCACTCGGGCCTGCAACGTTCCTGTTCCCATCACTTCTTGGACAACCGTCCCTTTCACAACGGGAACCGCGGAAACCGGAACCGCCATGAAGAAGAACCGATAGGCAACCACCGCAGCCACAACCAATGCGATTGCAATGATCGGACCCTTTCTCGTGAACTGTCTTGCCGTCATCATTCAGGCTCTCCGTAACGTATTTCTCCTGAGTCTCCCTTCAAGATGAGTTTCTCTGAATCACCCAACGGGGGCTGCATCCGTGTCCTTTCTCCAGGCCCGTCTCTATTCGCCGACATGGGAGTCCGAACTCCTTTCTTTAGTTTGAAGGCAGTCCGCAAGCAGTGCCTTGACTCAAGTCAAAGCCCGGCCATTTTCTTTGGATACAAGCTCTTGCTCAAATAGCCGCAGCCCCGATGGCCCAAAACTCCCACGGTTCGAGCGACGATTGCAGGGATTGCGGCGAAGAGAAAAGACAAAAAGCCGTGCTTCCCGAAGGACGATCCGGCATGCCCCGGGACTCAGGCGGGAGGCACCAAGCTGAACACATGGACGGGTTCTTTGAGATTCTTGAACCTCATGACACCGCGATCCCAAAGGACCATTGAATTCTTGATCCGTCGAGCCGTCTCTTCTCCCACAAAGATCTCTCCCTCACTGCATGCCCCGGAAAGCCGAGCCGCCAGGTTGGTGACCGAGCCCGAAGCGGTGAAAGTCATTCTCGTATGGGAATCGCCCACAAACCTGCTCATACCCACCAGGGCTTTGCCCGAATTGATCCCCATGTTCACGACCACGGGAGGGAACATACCTTCCAGCTCCAGATTCGTATCGGAAGTCCTCCTGCGTATCTTGAGCGCAGCAGCGGCAGCGTTCAATGCATGTTCATCTTCGTCTCCCTGAAATATCGCCATGAGTCCGTCGCCTGCCGTCTCATTGACATCGCCGCCATGGGCGTAAATGATATCGAGGAAGGCTGAAAAAAACTTTTCTATGATGAATTGAACCTTGTCCCGTGTTTGGGTTTCGCTGATTCTCGTGTAGTCGGCGAGGTCCAGAAACAGAATGGACACGTCCATTTCTCTCTTTTCAAACGCCGGCGCTTCAGGATTTCTGGCAATAATTTCTTGAACGGTTTCGGGCACAAAGGGTCTTATGTGAGCGATGATCCGTTCGAGGGTCAGCTTTTGGCGGGCCATTTTCGAGTGGTTCTTGGCATTGATGATGGTATTCGTCGCAAGATTGGCGAGATCCTTCAGCAAGACCATGTCCCTGTCGTTAAGGATGTACCCCTTTTCGGTCAAGACATTCAAGACTGCCAACGGTTCGCTGCCGTCGTAAATAGGCAAGGCGATTTCGCATATCAACCGGAAATCTCCTCCCTCCATGACCGGTTCAGGCGTTGGGCTTCCCATACTGCAATGAAAAGCCACCGGTTCGGCAAGCGATTTCGCTATTATTCCCTTACCCTTCTTGCACAGATGACAGTTGACCTGATCCTTCTTCATGGTGCAGTGCAACGGACGGGTGTACGACGGCGCCTCCGGGTCGACGAGAATCAGACACGCTTCCCTGGCATGAGGTATGGTGATCTTGACCTGATCTCTGATTGTCTCGAGAATATCTCCTATATTGAGCGTGGCCGTGATCTTTTCGGCAACTCGGAGAAGATTCTCGAATCGGTCTTTGTAGAGAGTGACATCTTCCATCTTCATCAACCCCGGCAGGTGTTCCACGGTTATGTATTCTTTCGGGCATTGCCGATTGAATACGAAGGCTCTCGAATTTCACAACCAGAATTCGGGATATCGACGGGTCTTGGGAATGTTATTGAAGATCAAGGCGATCAGGAGCATGATCACGGCCCCGGCCCCTGCGGGCACAAGCACATACAGAAAGCCGAGAGCGTGAATCTTTTCCGTTCCTATAACGGCTATGAGCGCAGTGGCACCGCCGGGGGGGGTGAAGTGTTTTCGTGGCGTGCATGACAGCGATGGCGGTTGCTACGGCTATTGATGACGCCGGCCACGGATGCCCGCCAAAATCTTGAAGGTCGCCACTCCTATCACGGCGGAGAGCACATGTCCTCCTATCAGGTTCCTGGGCTGTGCCAACGGGCTCTTGATTGCGCCGTAGACCAGGACTGCAGACGCCCCAAAAGACCCAATAATCATGACAAGATCGGATCCTTCCAGAATCTGGAAATTGATAAGGGCGACCGATGCAATCCCGAGAAACGACCCGACCCATGACAGCAGGATCTCCCGGGCTGAAACCCGTGGCGGACTCTTGGTCGTCCCTCTCATTTTCGTCAAGTAATTCCTGAGCATTATCGCACCAAAGACGAACCGACGACATCCGCCCGAGAGGCAATGCCTACCGGTTTTCCCGCTTCATCGACTACGGGTACGCGGTTAATACCTTGCCGTGCCATGATGTTTGCCACCTCCATGAGCGGTGTCCCCGGTGAGACGGCAACGGCGGGGCTGCTCATGATGTCTTCTGCGTTTTGCGCTCTCATGGGAGCGGCCAAGCATCTGCCCCCTCTGAGACAGTCCGCGACAACATCCATGAACGTCCGTGATTCCTCGCTTGCCATTCGGGACAAGAAATCCCTCTCCGAAATGATGCCTGCAACGGTGCCGTCGGGCTCCAATACAGGCACTCCCGAGACTCTCCTCTGGGCCATGAGATCCGCCACCTCCCTCAACGGAGTCTTCCTGACCACGAAGACCACCTCAGCGGTCATAACTTCTTCGACTTTGGCCGAACGGGCAAGGCGCTGCAGCGCGTGTACATAGGCTTTCAGATAGACTTCCTTGAAATCGCCCGGAGTGATGTCCAAGTATCCGGGGATTTCCGTCATGGCCTCGTAGATATCCTCATCGGATATGTCAACGGGTACGCAGACTTCAACATCTCTATCGGTCATGCAATCCTCCGGTACGCCGAACTCCGCGGCCGGCTCATCAACTGATCAGGAGAGCGGCAGACTGATGATGACTGAGAATATCCAACAGATCCTTGACATAAGTCAAGATCGGGTGTTTTTTCCGGAAAATCCGGCGGGCGAACCCCGTTGCAGCACGCTCAAAACATGACAAGCTACTTGAGGTAACCTAGCTAACCTTTTTGTTTGACAGGGCATATTATCTCTGGTATCTATCCCGCAGAACTTGATCCGGGGTGAGGTATGCTCTCCTTTCTTTCAGGCAGATCCGGCGACACGGTAAAGTTACCCAATCATACGTTTCTCTACGGCGTCATCCTGACAACGTTGGGAGTTCTGGTTTCAATGGGTTCGTTGACACGTCTGTACGAATTGAGGGAGTTCTTTCCTTTGCGGCTCCCGGAACAGGTCAACGAGTTCATTCTTTCCTATGTGCCGTTCATACTGGGAACGTTTATTACCACCGTTGCGGCTTTGGCCGGATTAATAGTGGGTCTGAACTGGGTTTTCGGCGGCATGAGAGAGATCTCTCACCTGAGAGTCTTGCTGCGAGTTCCGGGAGACTACTATCGACCTGAAAACGTATCTCTGGGTCTGAAGGAAGGAAGGCTTCGATCGTATGACCGGAGTCCGTCGCTCATATTCTTCATCTTGGGGAGGTTGTGGTCCAATGCAAGGTATATTGCCGAAATTCCGGGTGAAATTGTCAGACGTAACATACGCTTTATTTGGAAGGCTGTTGCTTTGGGTATTGCCGTCCATTTTGTCTTCAGACTACTCGAACTTCTGCCGCCATACCTTGCCGAGATAGGTGTCGGCAGCGGTTACGTGGTTCCGTCGCCCGCGCCCTTTTACAATCTTCTCATCGTGGCCTGTGTTCTCAAGTTCTTGATCACGCTGAGTCTCGTGCCTTTAAGGAAGCCCGGTGCCGGACGGGAAATGGACTCGATGATCGTGGAAGGCAAGGGGCATCCGTCGGTCTTCTTCGCGATTCTGGAAGAGGGCTCCAAGATTTTCGCCCATAAGGGGTTCTCCAATCGAGTTTCGCGATCCCGGGCGGTGGAGTGCAATGATCGAGAGACGTTGATCGGAACCCTCATCGAGAGTTTTCCAGAGTATGTGAAGACATCCTCACGACCAGCGGCACTCATTAGCCTGCTGCTGGGATCGGCTATGATCCTTGTGGGTTTTCTCCAGATCCTCCTCATGCAGTATCCCGCCTTTTCCGTAGGATATGAAGATTTCTTTCGGTTGTACCTCCTGAGCTTGATCGTTGATATCATCTTGAACGTTTCCATAATTCTCATCGGCAAGAGTTTCATAGAGCAGGCACGTTCGTTGATGGCCATATACCGGTTTCGATCAAGCCTTGTGTACGTTGAGGCCAAGGGCGATTTTTCACGGGAGGTGCTTCCTGATCTCAAGGGAATCGTATCTCCGGAGAGACTTTTCAATCCGGTGAGCTCCGGAGCGTTCAACGTGCGTTACTTCTCCGCGGAAGGGATCTCCGAAGCCATAACCCCGGACGGCGTGCGAGAATTGGTGGGACTGGAGACATCCGCTCGGCTGGCGAAGGATGTGGGAAGGCTCAAGTATCTTCCTTTTCAGGTTAACTTCCTTGAAAGGTACCCCTCTTCGTGGAAACCCGAGGTAGAAACGGACGAGGACGAAGAACAGCAAGTCGTAGCCGCCGGCGAGGCCGAAATCGGGATTCCTCAGGACGCTTGTTCCGAAACACCCGTTCCTTCGAGTGCTTGTCGATGATAGGGCATGGCATGATTTATCTCTCCTTGGGGAGCCTGTTGGCGGTCGTCGTTGCCGATCCGGTTCAAACGGCGGCGGTGGCGGCGAGCAGGACACCGGGGCGCACGGTCTCTACCGCCCGTGGCGTTCAAAGAGACTCGGCTGAGTTGCGCAGGCTGGTTCAACTGGTTGATGTCCTGGGCGGACGGCCGGAACATGCGCGCATGCTCCTCGGGGCAGGTCACGAATTCGGCATAGACCCGGTTCTTCTTGCGTCACTGACATTTGTGGAATCAAATTTCCGGGAGAAAGTCCGTTCGAGGTGTGGCGCACTGGGGCTCATGCAGATCAAACCGCTCGTTGCAAATGTTCTGGGAGTGACCGATCCTTGCGATCCATACCAGAACATCATGGCCGGTGCGGCATACTTGCGTCACTGTTTCGAGCGCTACAGAGAATATCCCGAGTCCACCTTTCTGGCTTTGGCCGCGTACAACATTGGGCCGGGTCCTGTGAGAAAACTCAAGCGGTCCGATTCCGCGAAACGTTTCGTGAAAAAAGTACTGCGAGTGTATAATCGTTTTGCCGCTGTTCCGATTCCCACCGGCTCTCGTGCGTCCAAGCGGCCGGTCTACAAGAAGGGGTACCGGAAGCAGGCGGATGCGCGAAAGTGAACGGTACCTTGCGAGTTCACAAAGCCGGCCGTTACGGAAGAGATCAAGAAAAATTGCGGGCCTCCCGCAAGGGCCTGAGCCCGGTTATCGAGTATATGGTTCCAAAGACTGCGTTAGCGTCGGGATGCTCCTTAGGGTGCACCGGTGCGGGCGATCTTGACGGTTACGGACAAAATGCTATGATAAACACAAGTTATACGGCTACGCCGTCGAGAAACGACGGATCGCAATCCGGTGTGCCGCGGATTTCCGAAGTGACGCCGGGGTTTGCAGCCCTCGGCACGTAGGCTCCAAGCAGGAGAGTTTCGATACCATGGACCCGGAACGGCAGTCCAACACACGGGTCGTTGAGCAGACGGCATCCGGCCCCCGGTCCGATGGGGGTGAGGTGAGCAGATGAAGACATCCTTTCTGAAGGTTCTCGCAGCGGCTTTGATTCTTGCCGTGTTTTTAGGGGGCGGCCCCGGTTTCGGTGACGACTATCTGATCATCAAGAAGAAGGACGGATCCACGCAAAAGGTGCCGCTCAAATTCCCTGCCGGCGAGATTGACGCCTTCGACGTAGAGTCGGCCCCTGCGGATCAAGCTGAACCGACCGGTCGGCCTTCCGAACCCGCAGCCGAACCGGAACCGGAAGTCGCTCCCGGAAAACCGGCCGTTCCTCGCCGAGAAGCTCCTACCGATGAACGGCCGTCGGACTTACAGCCTCAAGAACCATCTTCTTCGAGCCCGTTCATCATCGAAAAGGAACCTCCAACCAAGCCGACGGATCAAAGGCAAATCGCCCCGCCCCGCAGTGGTCCGGGAAGAGGACCCGTGGGACCGAAAAGGACCGAGGCCCCGTCCGATGCAGTCACAAGACCGATCACAGGGCCCGTGTCTGCAGCAGCCCCCGGAGGAAAGGGCACTTTTTCCGTGAATGTGTACAAACTTCCCGACAATGTAAAGGCATTGCCGGACTTCAGCGCTTTTCGTCCCCAGGCGACGCTTGTCACGGACACGATTGACCTTGAACCGGGCAAGACAACTCTGAACGGCATGCCCGAAGATGCCTCGGGCATGGGACTCAGGTTTGTAGGGGTCTTTCTCGTGGCCGGAGAAGGTATCTTCAGGTGGAGGCTGCAATCCAAAGACGGCTCGCGCATGCACATTGACGACAAAACCCTCATAGAGAACGACGGAATCCATGAAGTATCCACCAAAACCGGCTATGTCCACTTGGCCGAGGGCGTTCACACCATCATTGTGGACAGTTTCAATTCCAAGGGATCGCCCTTGCTCAAGCTTCTCGTTGAGCCTCCCATGGGACCTGAACAGATGTTCTCCATCAGCAAGGGACTTGCAGGATGGAAGGAACCTGAGAAGCCCTACGATGTACTCTGGGGCCAGGTCTATTTCATGCCGAAAGACTCGTACCCCGACGGCCCGGATTTCAGCCGTCTCACCCCAATCGGTCGTCTCATTACTCCCGATCTGAGCATTTCCGGGGACAAAGGCTTTGAAGGTCTGCCGGGACGAACAAACAAGGTGGGAATTAAGTACCAGGGTTTCTTTAACGTGGAGGGAGCCGGTATTTTTGCCTTCAGGCTCGCTACGGACAATTTCGCTCGACTCACCATAGGCAAGGACGCCATCCTCGAAGTGACCGATGGAGAGAAACGAGGAGCCAACGGTAAGCTCGGGTGGGCGTTCCTTCAGCAGGGGAGCTATCCCATCGGGGTGGATTACTTCCACGACAAGGGTGCGCCACGCCTGGAACTCTTCGTCACTCAGCCGAGAAGAGAGGAGGAGGTCTTCGCACCTTCGCGTACGCTGACCGGGTACGCGGGTGACAGCGGAAAACTGAGTCTTATCCCTGCTTTTGTCTATTTTCTCAAGGCCGGAACAAAGAAACTCCCGAATTTCAATAAGATGTCGCCTGCCGGCATGTTTTTCACCAAGGCGGTCGATTATCCCGTAGATAGAGGGTCCACTACCTTTCCAGGTGTTCCCCAACGCGAGCGGTGGTTCGGGTTGAGATTCTATGTGAAATTCTCGCTTTCAGAGCAGGAATCAGGTACCTACGGATTCCGCGTCGTGTGCAGGGACGGAGCCCGCCTCATCATAGGCAAGAAAGTCGTTCTAAACGCAGAGGGTGTGGGCAAGGTGCGCGAGGCATCCGGGAAGGCGGATCTAAAAGCCGGAAGCCACGAGATGTTTCTCGACTACTTTCAGACCACCGGGCCCAATGGACTGCAACTGTTCATAACCCCTCCCGGTGGGGAAAAGATTTTCGCATTTAATTGATGTAAAGTCAGGTGAATCGTCAAGAGACAGTCGAGATTGTTCCACCGTGAAGAAGTTGAACGCTCATTGTACAAGAAGATCCGCTGCCTGAAATCTGCGGTGAATCCGTACTGCCCCGGATTACCCTGAAGGCGGTTGACAAAGTCAGAGATCCGCCTACCGATTGTGCGTTGTTAACCGCTTGACTTTGCGCCAGACGTATTCCGAAATATTTTGGCAGAAAGTGAAGCCGGATTTTTTTGCCGTTGGTTTCAAGCTCCTGACCGTGGGGCCATACTTATCCGGATCCCCGCGGCCTTGTCAGTGATGACCGGTGAACTTTCTTGTACCGTGTAACTGACGAGCCAGTTGATCGAGCAGGCCTATGAAAGATTCTCCGTTTTCTCCCTTCTCAAAGCGGAAGTGCCATTTGGGAAGTGCTCCGTCGACCCTGACAGCGCCAAAGTCTTTGACGCTCTTGCGAGTGGGAAAGCTCCTTACCTCGCACCGGCCCTTTAACGCCACCACGTATCGACTGAACCAGTTCCTGATTGATCGCCACGAGGCTTCATCCTCGTACAGCAACGCCCTGCCTCGGATGCTGAATTCTTTCGTTATGTCCGGAAGGTCCTTCACAATCCATCCGGTCTGCTCGATCCGGCTACCCCTTTCAACAGGTACACGGATAGGCTTCCTGGACCTGAGAATCCGAGGCTTCGAAGAATACGCCGAACTTCGGGTAAGATGTAGGAAACACTCAATGCGGGCCTTTATAAGAGACTTCTATGACTGCCGTGGACACTCCTCTTTCGGTACCCGGCATTCCTTCAGGCTTCTCAGCCTCAATTATCGTGGCAAACTGCGTCTGTTGGTACCGATAGAAATCGAGACTGTCTGCCGGTGATACGGGCCTGTCTGATCAGACCGGACATCCCGGATTTGCTGATATGTGGTCGTCCTTTCCCCCATTCAAGGATTCGGTAACAGGCTCGACCTGTGAGAGTCCCAGAAGCTCGCACTGCCTGTATACCGGCCATCGCTTCATGGTCAAGAGTCATATCACGTCCCGTCGTTGATCAACCGACAGAGTCCAGCTTTTTTGTTGAGCCAATCCGAGTTCCAGAGCACGTCCTATCTGCTCCATACAGCTCGGCTACCAGCTCATTGTGTTGTCAGATTACTCCTCTTGAACGCTCATTGGTACAAGAAGATAGCTTTCTTGCTTCTCTTCTCGTCAACTCTTAATCTGTGCAACACTTTGACATCCGAGGCTTTCTTCTTCTCTTCCTTGGTGTCTTCGGTGCCTTGGTGGTTAGATCTCTTTTCTTCCCTGCCGTCGCATCCCAAAAACGTCCTTGACTTGGGTAGCACGTTCCGCTACGATGTAGCACGACCGGCCGGAGACCTCCAATCTCTCTAAAATCCAGTTGAGGCATTTAGGGTCGAAAAGCTCCGGCCGGTCGGGAGAGGGAACATGCCATTGGTCAAAGTTGGAATGCCATTTATTCAAGGACTTACAAGCCTCGAGGAAGATACGTACTACAACTACACACCCGGCGGGCACACACTGATTCTCAGCGCAGTCAATCCCACCCGTGATGAGATTGAAGCGGTTCAGGAGCACGAGGCGGTATTCGGATTATTTCTTAAAGAGGCAACGCTTTTCGTTTTGGCCAAATTTGGACGGCTTCCTTGGAACGCGTCCTACTATAATTGGTGGATCAATGCTCCGGTAATGCGGCCCGATCCGTGGCTTGATTTGCACGATCTCAGCGGAGGCATTTCGGTAAGTGTGTGCTTGGTCAATGCATCCAACTGCATCTTAGAGGCATTGCGAACAGTGACTCTTTCTTACGAGTTCAGCCGAGCCTTCCTCGAGACTGTGTGTGCTCAAACCAGGCCCCCCTTTGATCCGTGGCGTCATGCGAAGGTAGCCGACGAAGTTACGGGGGGGTTTGCGACCGGGCAGGCCGGCATGATGAAGGATGTCTTATGTATGTGCACGGCACCCGGGAAAGTCGGCGGCTTCAAGAGCAATGCTTGGGCAGGCCTCGCGAACACCAAGCAGTAGGGAAAAGTTATAGCGTTTCCGGGCCTTGAAAGGCCCGGCCGACACCCCACGTCCCTTGGGGACGCTACTAATCATGTTGAATCAGGACCGACCAACAGTACCAAGTACTGCCTTTCGTAAATTCGGTCGCGTATTGAGTTCCGTCTTCCCGGCGTAGACCGTGATCCGGTCTTCTTCTCCCGGACTCTTGCCTGCCTCCCCCTTCTTTGAAGGGGCGAGGGGGATTTGCCTGGAAGCGAAGACGAGTATTGGGCTGACTCTTCTTGCCACGGAGTACCAACTCTCGGCAAGGTGCCTGCCTATTCAGGTCGTTTGCTTCTTCCGTGTTCGGCAAATTCGGGCTCGAAACTCAGTGGCGGCTTGTCAAGAATGTTCCATAGAATGATCTCCATTAGAGCGCTTTGACCAAGCCCAAGGCGCTTGCGGGTCTCATGAAACGCCGAGACCAATCCCGCATCTACTCTTACCGACAGTGCCTGCCGAGTCCGCGCGGTCTCCCTGGGGGGAGTCGGCGGACGCGGAAGAGTAATCGTATTGCTCATACTTATTCTCCTCTTATGTACGGCCAAAGGTCATGGCGATAGTCGAAAGAAGACCAACGATTACTTGAGTCCTGTTCCCGCACGTTAAGCGGGGGCCTCCGGGATTCAAAAGCCGTGAAGGCTTTGTCTCCGTAAACGACCGCCGGTCCGATACGCGCTTCGTTGCCTGGAACGTGACCTTCCGAAGATTGCATGACATCAACCATGACCCTCTGAAGGAATCGTGAGTCGTGAGTATCACGGATCTTATAACTATGCTAAGTTATTGACAATATATGATCAGATGCTTAACTTAGTCTTAGGAAAGTCGGCTCGGCCGAAAAACCGTACGCCTTATGAAAGGAGGTCACGATGCACGGAGATCATGAACATGAGCACCTGCATTCTCACGAGCATACTCACAGCCATGCACACGGACATACCCATGGAGGTGAGACTCACACCCATGAACACACACACGCTCATGCGCACGAGCATCGTCACGAGCACAAACATGATCATGATCATGGGGACCCTTCGGTCCACGACCATGATCACTCGGGCGACCACGGCCCTCACGATCACGTTCACACCACCCACGACGCGGAGGCTCACGACCATGCCCACTGACGTGGCGATGTGCCGATAAATACAACTGGAACGGCCCGGGGCACCATTCGGATGGATGTTGCCCCGGGCACGTACACTGTTTCCGGCTGAAGCCTCTCGCCCTTCTCCGTCAACCCGACATAAGTCTCGTCAAACCCGAAACGACGTTCCTTAGAGCGCGGAAAGCACCTATCATTTCCCTCAAAGCGGCAATGTCTTCATCGCTGAGTTCGACGGTTTCACTCTTGGCTGTTTCCGGTTCAGGAGCGGGAGCCGGTTCGGGTTCGGATGCCGCTGGTTGAAGAGTTTCAGACGGCTCATCCACAGCCGGTTCCGGTTGAGCGGGTTCGCTCACCGGAGTCGCGGGCGGGCTCTGTATCTCTTGCTTTGGAAGCGAACCAGCGGGGGGCCCTGCGCTTTGCGCGCGTGGGGGTTCGGGTGCGGCAACGAGTGATAAATCCACGTCCATTGCATCAAGATCCGTAGTCACGGTGATTTCGGAAAGATACTTCCGTAAGTGCTGCAACGTCTTTGGATGTCTGAGAATGACGATGTCCGAACCCGCCTGAAGGGCACTCAAGGCAGTGACGGCCTCGAGATTCACGCCGCGGATGACCGCACTTCCCAGCTTAGGATCGTCTTCCGCACTGAGCTTGGCCTCCTTGGTCTTCCATACCTCTTCGGCGATGTTATTGATAATCGGGTACTGAAGCTTGTCGTCATTCTGCGTGAGCGCGGCCTGTCGTATCCGTTCCATAATGGAGTAGCAATACTCCATGCCGTAACCTACCGCGCCGGTTGTGGGATCGATGAGAATTCGGTCGGCCGGCACCCCGAGGTTTTCCAGCAGAATGTTCAGCTGCTTCGCCAGATTGATGTCAATGGGAGAATTGGCGGCAACAATATGTTTGTACGCAATGGCGGCCGCACCCACCTGCTTATGGTTGCCCTCCGTCACGGGCCCCAGAACCAGGTTGAAGCCAGTACAAGCTTCCGCAACCGCTTTGAGCACCTCTGTATTTTTCGCATCGCTGGATACTCCCCATACGATCAACGGCACGCTTATGGCTTCGGCCACGTTGCGGGCCACCTCGGCCGCGTGCTCGGCCGAGAGATTCCGCCCGTTCGGGTCCGTGCCCGCCAGCCAGAGGCACACCAAATCCGCTCCGTATTCTTCAACACATTTCTTGGCCCACGCCACAGGATCGCCAATGACATCCTTGAATGGTTCTATTGCCTCGGGGGCCCATTCGTCAGGCTCGACATCCAGCACCTGAAGGGCCAGCTTAGGGACGTGGGGCATCATGCCTTCGAAGAAATAGAAGCTGTACGCAGTCTCACCCCCAACAGCCGTTTCACACCCAGGTTTTCCCAGTTTGATTTCGCGTATTTCGCCGGCATACTTTACTTGCGGCAAGGCACCCATGATCGTACTCCCATTCAAGATGATTTATCGGTCAGCAATCTTGAGACCCCTGATAGTCACAAAACAGATCGAGCCCTATCGGATTCCGACGGTGGCCCGATCAATCGTAACACGTCACACAATATCGTACTACGTCAGGAACTACAAGCGTTTTGCCGGGAGTTTTTGTTCACAGTCTCTGCGGTGAGAATGGTGAGGTTACGGGCTGTTCGTCAACGAGGAGTTCAGGCTCGGCGTTAGATCAAAATACGTGGCCGGTCACGGCAGACAGCTCATGACTTCTCGATTAGTTCGTCGGCCCACTTGACGGTGATTTCGTGCCAATACCCGGGGTATCGGGTTTCAACTGCATACGGAGTTAGCCTGCCGGCATCCGCCACGTCCTTCGGTAATGCCATGCCGGCGTATTCAGCGATCTCAAACAGATCTTCGATATCGTGGGTCAGAGGGAATCGTATGCTCCGGGACAACAGCACTGCCTTGATAGCTTTCTCAGCAGCCTGTTGAGCATGAAAACAAGCCTGAATTCCGAGGACAAGTCTATCAGCGGATGCCAGGCTCGCCATTCGCAAGTCGCTTTTCGCATGGCTTATCCACTCATCTGAAGTTCCTGGAATTTTTCTGCTGCCGTCACGTTTCATAAACGACCTTTCCCTCGCGCTGAGCTTCGTGGAAGATCATTCCGGGGTGGTCTTTGAGTTCCATCCACTTCGCTTCCGGGATGACGATGATATCCATGGGCATTGAAATGCCTCGAAGCGCCTTGCGGATACGCACGCTTTCCTCCCTCGGGTTTACCGTATCATCTCTGGTGACTATGAGAACATCCAAATCGCCGGCGGCAGTTGTGCTGCCTTTAACATAAGATCCGAATAGGATGACCTTCCGTGGCATCCCGATCTCAATGATCTTCCGCACTACCTTGCCAACCTTTTCGGACGTCACCGCCCAGTCGCATATGATCGTTGATTCCATGTGGCCCCCGCCGTTTCGTCCGCTGTGTAAAACCGACGCCCTCCTTGAGGGTATGTTACACGATGATAAAGGATATGACAGAGCTGGGGCGTGCGGTCAAGAACGATGGAGGTCCGGTGAACCGACCGCATTGTCCCCGGAAGCCAAGTGTGCTATTCCTGAAGCAGCAATACGGTCTTCCGACACGGTGCTCATCGAGATGAGCGGCCGGCGTTTGTGTGCGCATGGACTTCATTGCCGGAGCGAGACGGCTTCGGAAAGGGTGACAAGAATGGGAAACGTTTTTCAAGGCCCTGAGGGGCTGCTCATATGGTGCTCGAACTGTGGCTCGAACGGGGGAGAAGAGGCTCTCCGTCTCTTCCCATGGTGGGGAAAGGTCCGTAAGATCGGTATGGAGCAGCTGGAAGAATTTGCTCCCGGTTGGCATCCCCCTGCCACGCCGAGCTTTGTGTTCAAAGAGGCAAATACGGGCCGTTTGATCGGATCAATAGAGTGATTCCGGCCGGCTGACTCCAAAGGAGTACGTGGCTGTGAGGCATGAATCATGCCGTACAACGAGGATATTGAGAAGCGTATTCTGAACATCGTCAATGACTGGGACAACACTGATTCAAAGAAGATGTTCGGCGGCATATGCCATTTGATACGGGGGAACATGTTCTGTGGTGTGTACAAGGATTTCCTCATCCTACGGCTGGGTGTGGAGCACGCTAAGATCTCTATGGAATTACCGTTTGTTGGGCCCTTTGATATTACCGGTCGTCCCATGAAGGGATGGGTTATGGTTGAAGAGCAAGGACTTACGACTGAGGAATCCTTAAGAAACTGGTTGGACCAAGCAAAGTCATTTGCATCCACGCTACCACCCAAATAAGTCTCACCGAATGCCTCCCGCTTCAGTGAAGAAAAAGGAAGATTTCCGAAGATTGACTGATAGTACCCTTCCTAAGGACCTTCAGGCCCTATTTCAATCGGAGGGACTCACACAGCGAGTAATCGGCAACTTTCAACGGATTATTTTCCAATATTACGAGAAGAACGCGCGGGATCTTCCCTGGAGATCGACTCATGATCCGTATCGGATACTCGTATCGGAAATCATGTTGCAGCAAACGCAGGTGGAGAGAGTCCTTGTTAAGTATGATGAGTTCTTGGGGACGTTTCCGGACTTCGCATCTCTCGCCGATTCCGACCTCAGAACCGTGTTGAGGGTATGGAAAGGGCTTGGATACAATCGTCGGGCGTTGTCGCTGCATGCAATAGCACAACGAGTAGTATGTGAATTCGGAGGCCTGCTTCCCGCTTCCCCGACAACGTTAAGGACCTTCCCCGGTATCGGGCAGGCAACGGCGGGCGCATTAGCGGCCTTCGCATTTCATCGGCCCACGGTATTCATCGAGACAAACATTCGCCGGGTTTTTCTCCACCTGTTCTTCCCCGAGAGAAGCGGGGTAAGGGATACGGAAATACTCCCTCTCGTGGAGAAGACGCTGGACGGTGAGCGAGTGCGTACCTGGTACTATGCTCTCATGGACTACGGAGTCATGCTGAAGAAGGAGATTCGGAACCCGAACCGGCGGAGCGCTCATCATCACCGCCAAGCTGCGTTCGCCGATTCCAACCGAGAAATCCGGGGCCTCATTCTCAAGGCTTTGCTCGACCATGCCGCACTATCCGATGATGACTTGCTGAAAGCAGTGGGTAAACACAGGGACAGAACCGGGATCTTGCTCGACGCGCTTGTTCAGGAAGGTTTCATTGAGCGCCGAGGAAACATGGTTACCATATCTCCCGGCACGAGACGGCCGCCCAATTCCGGAGACGAATCATGAATTTTTTCGGTGGTGCACCACTTAAATAAGTATGTCTTGTAGCCGTTCAGCATCCACGCTGGAGATCCTCGTTATCTCAAAACCCGCCACGGTTTTACGGGGATCACGGTCAGATCCATTCGCCCATCGGCAGGTCGCATCGAACACAAAAGGTTGACGTCGATCCCCCGGGCGGTAGCGGACGATGAAGGTTCTGCTTTCACCGACTCTTGCTCCAATACCCCGAACACGGATGCCCTTTTCAGACGCGTCCACAACCAGCCCCTGTTCTATCTGCTCCAGGTCACCGTAAACCATCAGTGGGAAATCGATAATCTTGCGCGGGAACTGTCGCATGTCTTCAGCAGGCGGAGGAGGCGTGACGTGCTCCGGGGCGCCGCTCGCATTCGATGGAGGCTTGGTGGAAGCTTCGATCAACTTCTTCATTACCGTTTGGAAGGCCTTGGTCGACAGCTTGTACTTTTCCATGAGTTCAGCTGTGGTCATTCCCCCCTGGATGTCCTTGACAAAATCCTTTGCTTTGATAGTACGTTTGGGACTCATTGTGCTCGTCTCCTTGGCTGCCCCGCAGTCTCCCCTCCGGATTTTTCCTAGTAGGCAACTATAGATCAACGGTCTAAAATCAGTTGCCATCCCCTTGTGCCCGGGCTCTGCCGGGAAATGCGTGTCGGCCCAACGTTCGGAAGCCGGCGCCCCGTCAGAAGCGTTAATCCCCTTACCGGTCCCGAATCGGAATACTGCATAGTCCCTTGCGCTAAGCAGTATAAGTATAATGGTTCCCGTCACATGTTCTTGACAATGACAATTGTTGTTTTAACCATACCACAATATTCGAGGGACTGACCAGATCAAAATTGATAACCTCCTCCGAACCCCTACTTTAGTCCGGCACTCGCGGTTGAGCACCGCCGTTTATGCCGTCCTCGTCCTCGGTCAATGTTTGGAACGAATCATTATGAATGAGATTGAACGTGCTTACATGCTGCCGGTAGCCCGGATTGAAGCCTTCTTGCCGGATTTGCTGAATGAGTTCTCCAAACTCTGCCCGCTCTTTGACTACCGTGGAAGATGCTCGACGAGAGAGAGGATAATCCGCAACGATTCGTGCACCTCTCCTGTCAAAGCCGTCGCCTCTGTCATCCGAGTAGAATTGGGAAAGTACAATGATCCGCGTACCGACAAACACGGCCTCTTCCAGATCGTGAGTTACGAAGAAGATGGTCATGCCGAACTCTTCCCAGAGCTCCAGAAGAAAAAGCTGCATATCTTCCCTCGTTCCGGGATCGAGTGCTCCGAATGGTTCATCCATGAGAAGAATCCGGGGCTTCATAATGAGGGATTGTGCGAGTGCCGTACGCTGCTGCATTCCGCCGGAGAGTTCATGAGGGTACTTGTCGGCATGCTCGGAAAGGCGTACCTTTTCGAGAAAGAACATCGCTTCATCAAAGAACTCCCGGCGACGGGTGATCCTCTCGAGAATTCCCGCGCTCAGCCGCTTTCCCAGCACCACGTTTTGGACCACGGACAAGTGTGGAAAGAGTGAGTACCGCTGATACACCACCCCGCGATCCGGACTCGGGTAACCCACCGGCGTTTTATCGATCAGCACCTTTCCCCGCGTAGGAGTTTCCTGACCAAGTACAAGCCTGAGCAGTGTCGACTTTCCGCATCCACTGGGGCCTACGACCGTGCACAACTCTCCGCCTTTGACGACCAGATCGATATTGTCAAGAACCACCTTGTCGCCGTAGGCTTTGTAGACGTCCTGCGCTACAAGCAGGCTGTCGGGGTCCCACATTGAATTCATTAGGGGCTCCTCTCAATCCAAACACTGAGTCTCTCACGGCGGAGACGATTTACACGAAACCGTCTTTTCTCATTGCACGGCCGCATACCAGGGATACTTCCAGGTCACGACATACCGGAGAACGGTATCCATAAGATAGCCGAGCAACGTTATCCAGAGAACGTAGGGAATAATGATGTCCATTGACAAATAGCGTCTTACGAGGAAAATTCGGTAACCTAGACCATCGGTGGATGCAATGGCTTCGGACGCAATGAGAAATAGCCACGCCGCCCCCAGGGAAAGCCGTACAACTACAAGCAATCTCGGCATGATCTGAGGCAGAACGACCCGAAAGATCAACGCGAACTGAGACGAACCAAGTGTTAGCGCCTTTACAATCTGCTCCCTCGGGATTCGTTGCGTCGTGTAATAAATGTCACGGGTAATGATAAACATCCCGCCTATGAAGATGAGCATGACTTTGCCGAGCTCGCCCACCCCGAAAATAATAAATAAGACCGGGAGGATGGCCAATGGAGGAATAATCGAAAGAAAGGTCGTGAAGGGCAGCAGTGTAACGCCCACTCCCGGCAGCATCCCCATATGCAGGCCGAGAAACAATCCTACCAAAGCTGCGGACCCTAAGCCGATCAGAATGCGTCTCAGACTCGACAGGGTATCGGCCAACATTAAATAGGTTCCGGTACGCTTGTCTTTTGTGAATGCCATGATCTTCATGGCGCTCACCATTTGCGACACGGAAGGGGTAAGTTTGTCTCTCGGGTTCTCCTGCAGGCGTGCATGCGAAACCATAAGGTACAACACGATCAACAAGACAAACGGCAGTATTCCCAGCGCCGGTCGCAACAGTCTTGGCGGATCTGCGTGGATTCCCAAAAAGAAAGGTTTTCTTCTCATCATGCCGATATCCCGTTTAGTAGGGGCAGGCCCCTTGCTTGCCCCGGGCTTGGTGGTGCTTCAGTTCACGAATATGGTTGCGTATTCGGTTCCGTCTTTCCGGCGTAGGCCGGTCTTGGTAGGGGCGACCGGCGGTCGCCCGTGGGCGAATGCCATTGGCCCCGGCGTGTCGACATCTCACTCCAATCCCGCTGTTTGTGGGAGAGGCGTCTCACCGGATTGCAGGCATTCCGGCCGTGTGCCTGACTGTCAGGGGGACCGGTACCCGCGACCGAATCTTTGAGACGGTATACCCACGACCTACAATTTTCCATCGGCCGCCATCTGCATGTATTGTGCGTTGAATCTGAGTCTCACGTTCTTGTCGTCTCCCAGGACCGAACCATCCGGAAACTGAATACCAACGTAGTCTTTGGAGTTCGCTCCCTTGGGATAGAGATCGTGAGTGAAACAGAAGGTACGAACGTATTCCATCGTCTTCTTGAGCTGATCGCCTTCTGCGAATTTGGCGGATTCGGCGGGCTGGTAGAACATCTTTGTCGTGGAGAGCTGAGCCCGAAATTCCGCATCCGTGCCGCCCGCGAATTTCGCCATGTACCGGATCGCTTCCTTGCTCTCATTAGACTTACCGGACATGAGCTTCATCGTCTCGTACCACGCGCCCGTGAGCGCTTTCTTTAATGTATCCGGCGTATCGGTCTTCACCACCATCAGGTCGATGATCTCTCCGGGGATCTTACTCGAGTCAAAGACCAATTTCGCATCCTTCACGTTGCGGCATTGCATCAGGGGCGGATTCCACGTTACGGCCGCTCCTTTGGGGTCTGAGGCGAACACCGCGGCGATGTCGGCATCGGATGTATTGACCAACGTCAAATCTTGTTCTTTCATGCCGTTCATCTCAAGGGCTCGGGCCAAGAGGTAGTGGGACACCGACAATTGGACCAACTTGACTTCTCTCCCCTTCAAGTCCTTCACCGCGGAACCGTTCTTCATTACGATCCCATCGTTTCCATTCGAAAAGTCCCCTACGATCAACGCCGTCGAATCAACGCCGCCACACGCGGGTATGGTAAGGGCATCCATGTTCGTCATCGTACAGCCGTGGAAGCTGCCGGAAGTGAAGAGGTTTATCGATTCCACGTAATCATTGATCAATACGAGTTCGATTTCGATGCCGTACTTTTCCGCCCACTTTTTCAGGATTTGCTTGTGATTTGCCAGCTGCCACGGTTCCCAGCCGGTGTAATGGGACCACGCTATCTTGAATTCGGCACCGGCCGTTCCGTCGGAGCAGGCGCCGGCGACCATGATCGAAACGAGGACCAAGACCAATACATACCTCTTCATTAAAACGAACCTCCTTTGCAGTCAAATTGGAGGGGCCCGTGTTCAGGCTCGGAGCCCACTCTGTCTTTCATTGATTTCCCGGGCCAATTCTCGGAGCCGTTCTACCGATTGTTGGGTGTCTACGCCGGTGAAACCGTCATCGGAGCGAATGGCCGACACGGCAATGGTCGCTTCTTCAAGACGGGTCAGCGCCTCTTCGTTACGTGTCAGGTACTCATTCACTCTCCGGAGCTGGTCGGTACGAAGCTCCTCTCGCTTGCGAAGGGTCTCAATTTCCCTCAGGTCCGCGTCGTCGGGTTTTTCAAGACCGTTAAGCCAACTAAGTCGATCACTTATGTACACTGGGTCGATGCCGGAGACGCTCCGGAGTGAATTGACCACATTCCTGAGGTTCTCAAGCACGCCGAGGTAGACCTGTTCCGTTGCAGCCCAGACTCCGCCCAGTGAGAGTTCTCCACTTCCCAGCTTCTCGTCAACCAAGTTGTTCAAGGCGTCATACTTGCGTCGAATTTTCTCAAACTGAACCAACCCTTGATCGGCATAGTGGTCGGCACCGACAATTTCCCCGCACCCGACGAGATCCTGGTGCAGGTTCTTCAGCAAGCGTTCCTCCTTGTCGGCGAGTTGTTTCTTGAGGACCTCGACGTAACGACCGGCAATAATCTTGTCGCGGAAGCAATAGTTGACGGTCAAGCCCGTCAGACTCACGAGGAAAGCACCCAAGGCAACCCCCAGCAACACCGGAGCCCCAAAGAGACCCCACGCCACGGCCCCCAGGATTCCGACCACGCCGGGATACAGGGTAGCGGGGTGGGTGAGCGATTCGTTTCGAATCGCTCGGCGGACGGCTTCCGGTGCAAAATCCCGTATTCCCGGGACGCGGGTGTCCCCTTGTGTCATGATTGTTTCCCCGTCTCGATCGGCTTTCCAGAGCGCGATGAACAATTCTCCCCACTCATTGCAGACAGTCTTCAGAAATCCGCCGGGGTCTCAACCCTACCCGCCCGGGTAGGAGTAGGATCAAGCACTTCGCAGGCTCTGTCCGGTTCGGACGCGGCGAGATGCTCCCTAAGCTGATTTTTGGCAATCCGTTTCAGCACGAGGAACGGTTGGAGCCGCCCCTGTTCCCGATCCCACGTGAACTGTCTCAATTCATAATGGCTGCCGAGGTCATCATAAAGAATAACCCACCATTCGTCATCCTTCACGGCGTAGCATATCTTGATTTTCCTTACCGAAGGATACTTTTTTAGCATCTGCATTGCAGTTCGTTTAACTTTTTGATCCTCCCAGAGTACATTTTCGGGTTGCTCCGGTGCCGGCTGCTTCTGAAGCTCCGGTTTCTTCAGTCCCGCACCGGGGGACGCATTCGGGAACCGTCGGACTTCCGCCTTGGGGGCGGTCTCCCGTAGAGCGGACCGGGAAGAGGTACCCGCCGGCGCCATAGGGGTCGGCTCTCCGGGAGGTACCGGACTTTCCGAGATGGACGGATTCGGACCCGGAGGGATGTAAGGCTTTATGAGGTTGCCGCCGGTCGGTTGTTGACCGTGGCTGCCGGTCCTGGATTGCGTAGTTAAGACACACCCGGTAACCAGGGAAACAAGCAGTGCCGACAACACGGCTTTGAAGGCTCCATGATTGAACGCTGCGGTAACCATTATTTCGTGACGGATCCTTAACTCGAGAAATGACCTGATTCACCGTTGGCGTGATGCCCGTCTCTTCGCGCGTCTTAGTATAGAGGACCTGCGACCTTTTTTCTACTACTGGTCGATAATGTTCTTGAGGCGGGCTATGGTTTCCTCCAGCTCACGATTTCTGGCACGCAATTCTTCCTCTGATTGTTTTTTTTCCTCCCTGAGCCGAATTGATTCAAAAGCAAGTTCCACGAGTTCGACCAATTCAGCGGGACGAATCGGCTTCTGCAGGTAGTAGAAGGCACCTCTTTCCAACGCAGTCACCGCTGAATCCACATCGGCATACGCGGTCATGAGAATGCAGATGCAGTCCTGATTCATGCGTTTCAATTCGGAGAGAAGCGCGGTGCCCGACCTGTCCGGCAGTTTCAGATCCACAAGGGCCGTGCACGGCCTCAGTTCCTTTGCCATTCGAGCTCCCTCGGAACCCGTAGTAGCGCAGTGGGCCTCGTACCCTTCACCTTCGAGAATATCCTTCAGGTTGTCGCACAGCCCTTCATCATCGTCCACGATGAGCACTGTTCTTGTAGTTTCATCCGCCGGTCGGCTGATGGGGAAAAGTTTTCGAAAGAACGTCTTGGCTTTCATGATTGTTGGCTCTCCATCTATTGGTTGTTTCCACGGCGTTCAGCCGAGCACAGATCCTGGAGTAAATGAACCAATCGGACCTCGTCAAAAGGCTTCTCCATGCTTACGACACCGGGTTGCCGCCGCAAGTCCCGCAGGGTCTTCGAGTCGATTTCGCCGGCGGCACCTGTGATTATGGCTGCAATGAGGTTCGCCTGCGTCTCCTTAATCCGCTTATACACTTCGATTCCATCCAGAAGCGGCAATCCCTTGTCCAAAACGAGCACGTCGAAACTTGTCTCGCCGGCTTTCGTAACCGCTTCCGGTCCATACAGAGCGGTAACGGTGTGGTACCCCTGTGAACTGAGATACTGACCGAGTCGGTTGCAGAACTCTTCATCACGGTCCGCGACAAGGATCCTACAGGGGGGCCCCCCTTCAAGAACCGTCTCGATGGTTCGAAGCAACACATCCATCTCGAACGGCTTGTTCAGAACCGCCTGAGCCCCCTCACTCAAGGCCCTGCGGATAGTCGATTCTACAATGTACGCGGTACACATGATCACTTTCACATCGGGGTAGAACTTCTTCATTTCGATGAAGGCTTCCACACCGTTCATTCCCGGCATCTTTATGTCCATGACAACCACGTCGACAGACTCGGTCTTCACCAGCTGGACGGCTTCTTCACCGCTCGTCGCCGTGAGAACCTCGTAACCTTCGTCTTCGAACACGTCTTTAACGTTGTCGAGAAAATCCTCGTTATCATCGACCAGAAGGATTTGCGGACTCACAACAGACTCCCTTCGAGTAGGTCTTGGCAAGGGGTGATACCACCATGCACTCGGCACATTCCTCTACACCACCGCGTCTCCGGCTCTACTGATTATCGGATCTGTTGATTTCCTCCTTTATGGTATGGGCCGGCGACCCGGGGCTAGGATTCCTCAGCCGATTGCGAGCCGCCGGGTATCACTACGGCCACCGTTGTCCCCGCGTCCGATTCGGTTTGGAGGGACACCTTGCCGCCGTGTTCTTCCACGATCTTACGGACGATGGCCAGCCCCAATCCGGTGCCCCGGGCCCTGGTAGTGAAAAGAGGCTCGAACGCATGTCGCGCGGTCTCGTGATC
Source organism: Desulfomonilaceae bacterium (assembly GCA_963675835.2). GTDB lineage: Bacteria > Desulfobacterota > Desulfomonilia > Desulfomonilales > Desulfomonilaceae > JAVHLK01. The sequence continues at coordinate 51,834 of CAXXIU010000020.1, read as the reverse complement.
CATACCTACGCCGTTATCCTGAACTTCTATGCGGATTCCTCGTCCGGCAATTGATGTCGTCACCTTTACGGACGGCTTGTAAGAGGCACCGGTCTCTCCCGACGCATTCTCCTTGGCGGTTACTGCCTGGACCGCATTCTCCACAAGATTGATGATCACCCGACGCATTTTCTCCTCATCAAAATGTACCGGTGGAAGCAACGGCGCAAGACTGCGCAACAAGGCAACACTATCGGGAGTGCTCATTTGGTCGAGAATATCTTCCAGCCAGGGATTGATTTCTCCCGGAAGAGTTGATGACCTTCTGCCGCGGGTATATTCCAGCAGCTCCCCGATGATCGCGTCGCACAGACCTACCTGTTGCTCGATCCTTTGCAGGTGCTTCTTCGTCTTTTCGTCTCCGCCGCCAAGCTTTCGGAACAGAAAGAATGCCGACGATCGGATCACTCCCAAGGGATTGCGCAGCTCGTGGCTCACGATGGCCGTTAATTGTCCCAATACCGAGAGCCTCTCCCGCTTGATCAGCTCTTCTTGGGCGGCTTTCAGGTCGCGGGTCCGTTCGGTAACCTTTTCTTCCAGTTCCGCAGCGTGCTGAGTCAGGAGAGCCTCTCTCTCTTGGTAGTAGTCAATCTTGCGCTCCAATTCCTGCGGTGTTACCTTCAACGAGGCGAGAATTTCCGCGTACACCTCGGAGAGCTCCTTGGCCTCTCTATCGGTGAACAGGCCTGCCTGATGAAGGGCCCTGCGTGCCTCGGCAGATCCTATGGATCCTGCAAGGGTTTTCTCCACGGCATTATGGAGTTCGGCCAACTCCAAGATGGATATCCGACTCTTCTGCTCGATCCCTCCCAAATCGAGACATTTCTCGGTCATGACGAGCGATTCATGCGAGTCGAAGTACTGACCGAACAAGTCCCTGACCGATTTCGTTTTTCCGGCCAAATCAATGTACGATTCCCGATTTCCGGAACGAGTAATCGGCGGACTCGACGTCAGGGCTCCCACGAAGTCTTCAGCCAGGCCTTGTTCTTCTTCACTCTGAGGAAAGTAGAGTGAACCGAGCACGTACAGGCCGATATTGAAGAGCAATGACCAGAAAACAGTGTGAGTCAGGGGGGCCAGTGTGGTAATGCCAAACAGGTTTTCCGGCCTCAGGAGTGTGATGCCGAAAGGACCGTATTGCAGCAGAGTATCCGGCAACCAACCGCTTCTCACGAACGCGGGCAGCAGCAACGTGTAGAACCAAACGAGAAATCCCGACCCGAGCCCCATCAAGGCGCCGGCCTTGTTGCCGCGCCGCCAAAATATTCCTCCAAGTATGACGGGTGCAAATTGTAGTGCTGCGGCAAAAGAAATAATGCCGATGTTCACCAGCATGTAAGATTCGCCCACCTGACGTTCGAACCAATAGCCGATCAGGATGACGCCTCCCACCGCTACCCAACGGCACTTGAGAAGTTGCCTCCGCAGGAAGGCCAGAGCCTTGATCCATCCGACTACCGGCAGGAGCAGATGATTGGTAATCATGGTGGCAACGGTAATCGAACTGATCATGATCATTCCCGTGGCCGCAGAAGCACCGCCGAGGAAAACCAGCACGGACAACCACGTTTGACCCGCATGCAGGGGCAAGGCAAGAACGAATGTGTCGGCCTGCTGAGCGTTGTATCCTTTGAGCAGTCCTCCCATGGCAATGGGGAGAACGAAGATGTTGATCAGGAGCATGTAAAGCGGAAACAGCCACATCGCGGTTTTGATATGTTTCTCGTGGAAATTCTCCACGACGAGCACGTGAAATTGTCTGGGTAGGAACATAATCGCAGACGTGGCGAGAATCAGGTACGTCATCCATTCGACGGCATGGGACTTGTCGGTCTGCCACAGGCCGGCGAGCGCCGCCGGAGGGGTCTCTTCTATCCTCTTGAACAAGTCTCCGAAGCCGTCAAAAAGGAAGTACGTGACAAAGATTCCTGCGGCAAGAAAGGCAAAGAGCTTTACAAGGCATTCCACGGCCACGGCCATGACCAGGCCCGGATGTCTCTCCGTCGGGTCGAGCCTACGTGAGCCCAAAATGATGGTAAAGACCACCATCAGGCAGACCACAACAGGTCCCAGGTGGCCGGCAATCCACGTATCCATCCCAGTTGCAGGACGCGTTATTATGGAAAAGGTTGACAGTATGGCCTTAAACTGAAGCGCGATGTACGGCATTGTCCCGATCAGCGCAATTACCGTCGCCAATGCCGCCACCGTCTGGGACTTGTTGTACCGAGCGGAGATGAAGTCCGCTATGCTCGTGATGTGGTGGGACGTCTTGATCCGCACGAGCTTACGCAGCACCGTCCACCAAAGAACGATGGCCAGTGTGGGGCCGAGATAGATGGGAACGAAGAGTAACCCGGACGTTGCAGCCTTACCTACGCTGCCATAGTATGTCCAGCCCGTACAGTAGATTCCAAGCGAAAGCGAGTAGACTAGGGGATTATTGACAAGACTTCTGCCCTCGGCTGATTTCCTCTCCACCCAGAGCGCGGTCAGAAAAAGAAACCCCATATACATACAAAGAACCGTGATGACCGAAAAGGAGTCAAGCATTGACAACTCCTCGTCGTTGCGGGTCCTACGTCATTCCGAGTCATCTACGTCTTTTTGACTCCTGCTTACGAGAAACAGGAGAAGGACTACAATCGTCCAGGCAACGAAGATGTAGACGAACATCAACTCCAGTTGCTCCAAATCCGCTGATGTTGCCAAAGGCCACCCGAACAGGAACAGGCATACGAAAAACAACAACACGTGAAATTCGGTCTGCCTCAGAAGCGCCCTAAGTCTCTCCATGGCCGCTTTCCCCGATTCGTGGAGTGTTCGTTGTCGAGTACGTGTCCGTGCTACATTTCTTCTCCCATCCAGTATAAGCCGTTGGGAAAGAATTGGACAGGTTTAGTTGAAGCTATTGGGAGAACTGTTGAGAAACCGGCGAACGGAAAAGGAACCGGCGGGATAGTGATATGCTCGCCCGTCCGGGAGCAAAATCCCCCCTGCCTCCTATTCCAAAAAAAGGGGGGGGGGAGGGGGAGAAACGGCTGGAACAATTCGCCCCGGCCTCGGAACAACAGCGCCCATGGCGGCAAGGGAGGGGCTTGCAATCACTGATCACCGCTTTCCGAAAGAGCCTTGGATGAGCTCCGACCAGCTGTCGTCCCCCGGCCGCGGCGGACGAGGAATGGACGGAATTTTCTTGATTTCCGTTCTCCGGCTCAACCCAAAAAGCATGCTCAACTCTCTGGTGATTGGAGTATCGCGAAAATCCACGAAACTGAGGAGGCGGCCGAGATTCAGATCCCACCAGTCGCTTTTCATGGTGATCACATAGGGAATTTTGAGGTGACTCCCCGTGTTCACGTCCCACGTGTAGTCGGCAAAAGGCCAGAACTTGTATCGCGCATGGACAAGGCAGCCTTTTCGAAACCGCTTTCTAATCTTGGAAATCTTGAGAAACGTACGTTCCGTGACGACCTCATCCCCTCCTACCGAGATATAGCCGTCCGAATCGTTGGTGGTGGAGGCTTTGCGTCGGTCCTTCCTATATGAGTACAAGAAGAGAAAACTGAATTCCTCAATTCCACCGCCCGTGCCATAGGTGACAAGGGGGCGGAGGCTGTAGCGCGTGTGTCCCGACCGGTAGTGATGATAATAGGAGATCAGCGGCCACAGCAGATGGGTCGTGCACGAGTATGCATCGTCCTGGCTCATGTACAGTGGAAACGGCAAAGCCCGGTAGGAAGAAAACTGTTCGGTTCCCGGATGCTTGTCGGTCCACTGGAAGAACGGCCAGAGGACGAACCGGTTGTAGTATTCGTTGCGAATTACATCCTTGCCGATAATGGGCCACACCTTGAAGGACGATCTCCCCGGGCTGTCCGCGTAGGTTATGATGGGCCAGAGCATGCGAATTGTCCGGTTGTCGTCCGTGGTGCTCTCATAGTAAAGCGGGAAAAGCAAGAAGAAGTTTTTGTCCACCCCATAGCGGCGGTACGTGTAACCATAAAACGGGAAAAAGCCCCAGTAGTCTTGTCCGAGGTCGGATCGGCCTTGATACAGCGTCAAACAACGGGAAGAGCCGTCTAACGGCGGAATCTTCGACCATCGGCTCTCAAAAAAAGGAGAGAACTTGAGCTTACTCTGGAATGTCGACTCCTCTCTGAAACCAAATGGGTACAAGAAGTCCACGCGCTGGAACAGCCCAGGAACCCGGGTGTGGTAGAATAGCGGGGGAATTCCCCACCCTTCTCCCAAAGTCCAAGCATTGGAGGGTGCATGCGGATTAATTCGCCGTATCGTCAAGTCAGGATCGATGGCGAAGAGTGTGCCCGGCGTGGTCATTCTCAGGAAGTCGTAGGCTGATGAAAAGGCTGCAGGAGGTTGTGCCAGAAACAGGGAGACAAGCACAAGAAGGAAGGACAGTGAGCCGGCTGAATGTACCGGTCCAACCACCCCTTCACCCGGGAATGGAGAGCGGTGCGGATGTTGTTCCCTGCACGGCTCCAACGGTTGGTCGGCAGATACGCGAATCGCCTGACTCATTCCTACTCGCGCCTTACCTGAAGACCGATCCCAAAATGATTGCCAGCGTGCTGACCGGCGTCGCTTCAGAAACGTCTTCAGCTGTCTTGTTCATGTTTCGAATTGCGCGACGAGCCTCATAGTAGATCTCGGGATCGTTGATGAGCCGTCCCATCGTGCCCGGGCCGTACTGGATATTGTTGGAAAGTTGACGAGCTTCTCGCATGAGGCTTTTCGCGTCTCGATACAGTGTGTCGTCCTTCACGAGCTTGCCCAGCGTGCCTTTTCCCGACCGTATTTCCTTGACAAGATCTTCAAATCCCGATGCCGCTTTGTTGAACTTCTCTCCTGTCTTGTCCATTCCGCTCGAGAACTTTTCGAAGTCGTCCACGGTTCGATTGAGCTTCTTTTCGTTTCGCGCGACCAGAGCGTCGAGTCTTTTCGTGGCGCTTGCGGCATTCGCCATTGTGGAATTGATTTTGTCTCTGTTCCCGGCCAAGATGGCCCTGAGATCCTTGAAGACGGCGTCGGAATTGGTTAAGACACTGTCAACCTTCTTGGAGCCACCCTTGTCGATGACCTCGGTGCGAAGCTGACGGGTCAACACCTTGAGGTCTTGTGAAACGATGCCCATGTTCTCGATCACTTTTTCCGTATCCGTGGGCTCGAAAACACGCGTGAATTCCTCGCCGGGTTTGAGCTTACGCTCATTCGGCTTCCCGGGGGCAATCACCACGTACCTGTCGCCGAGAAGGCCTTTGGTCTTGAGAAACACTCGGGATCCTTCAGGAATAGTCCCGAGATACTGGTCCCTTATGGTCATCTCGACAAGCGCCTTACCGGCCTCCGGATCGAACGTGATGTTCTTGACACTCCCGATCTTGATGCCGGCGATCTGAACCTGGGCGCCCTGCTCCAACCCCTCCACGGTACGGAAACGGGCCTTGAGAGGAAAACCTTCCTTCTCCCCGAAATGCAGGACGTGAAACCAAACGTAGGCTAAGATGACGATTGTCACCAAAAAGAAGAGTCCCACTTTGGCTTCCAGGGAAAACCTGTTCATGCCGGATTGCCTTCCCAAACTACTCGATCGTTAAAGGCCCGGTCGTCGAGCCTGAAATGAACTGCCGAACGGCGTCATCCGAGCTCGCTCGTAACTCGTCGGGTGTCCCGGACCAGGTGATCTTGCCGTCCCTAAGCATCATGACCTCGTCCGAGATCTTCAGAGATCTCCCAACGTCGTGGCTCACCAGAACGTACGTCCTGGAATAATCTGCATGCGTCTTTTCAATGAGTCGATATATGACATTGCTTGAAATCGGGTCCAATCCGCTCGTCGGCTCATCAAAGAACACGATGGCCGGATCCAGTGCCAATGCTCTGGCAAGTCCGACTCGTTTGCGCATGCCTCCGGACAGCTCCGAGGGAAACTTGTCTTGATGGTCACGCAGCCCGACCTGTGACAGTTTGTCGTCGACGAGTTGTTGAATCTGCTTCTCCGTCAACCTCAGATGCTCCCGTACGGGAAACGCTACGTTTTCCTTCACCGACAATGAATCGAACAAGGCTCCTTCCTGAAACAACACGCCAATGTGGCGCCGAATCCTGTTCAGTTCACGTGATCTCAGATCCACGATGTTCTCGCCCCTTATGCAAATCGATCCCCTATCGGGTCTTTCCAGCCCGATCATCTGGCGAAGGAGAACCGACTTGCCTGAACCGGACTCTCCTATAATGGTCGTCACGGAACCTTCCCTGATACGGAAGTTTATCCCGTTGAGGACCACCTGCCGGCCATATTGCTTGTAGACGTCCTCCAAAACGATCATAAAGGACCACAAATCCGCTCACGAGCTTCGGAACATCAGCGTCGTCATCACATAGTCGGTTACGAGAACCATCACCGAGGACAGCACGACCGATCTCGTGGTGGCCTTGCCTATTCCTCTGGCTCCACCGGTAACGTAGTACCCTTTGGAGCATGCCGTCAGGGAGACCATCAGCCCGAACACCGCGGCCTTGATCATGCCGTGGGTGATGTCTTCGGGATCGAGATAGGCCCGAATGCCGGACATGAACGAGCCGACGTCTATCCCGAGCCAACCCGTGCAGATGAAATACGCTCCGAGCATTCCCGTGAAACTGAAGATCAATGCCAACAGCGGCAGCACCAACGTGACGGCAAAGATCCGTGGAACCACGAGGTATTGGACCGGTTCCACGGCCATGCTTGTCAAGGCGTCAATCTGTTGGGTATTCCTCATGCTTCCCAGTTCCGCGGTCATGGCCGACCCTACGCGAGCGACCACCATCAACGCACTCAATACCGGTCCAAGTTCTCTGGTAAGAGCCAGTACAACCGTTGCCCCTACCATGGACTCCGCACCGTACCGGTGCATCCCGTTATAGCTTTGCAGGGCACTCACCATCCCGGTGAAGGCCCCCGTGAGAACGATCAGGAGCACGGATTGGGCACCGGCAAAGTCGAGTTGTCGTACGAACTCACGCACCCTGAACGGTGGTCTCACCAGCCATACCGCGCTCAGACCCAGCAGAATGAGCATTCGGCCCACTTCTTCCACGAACAGGTGGAGGGCCTCCACTGCGCCCAACGGTATCGATCCCAGAAACCGCAACACCAGGGCTATCCTCGAGTACTACATTCCTAAAACGACTGCGCTTCGGACCGCGGCCGTTATCGTCTCCACTTTCTCTCGAGCCCGCCGTGAAAACGCTTATCGGCACTCTCCTGCGGCCTCTGGATGCCATACGACCGTTCCGCGTACCCAATGACTTATGCGTCAAGTAGGCACACGAAACACAAGAAAACCTCTTGCGTCACCAGAGACAAGTGGTCTGCGTATTCTAATGCATCCTTTTAAAGAATGTCAATATGTTTGTGATAAAGTATATTATTCAGGGCAAACCTTTGATTTGCCGGACAAGAACTTGAGAACATTCCGATTCTGGATGAACCAACTGAGAGCGGGACGAAAACCCGCGTGACAAAATCCCATTGCACTGAGCGCCTCGGAATGATATGGTAGGCTACATAAGTGGTAAAGTAGTAATAATATTAACCACATAAGGAGTCGGCATGCCTCATGCGGAGTTCGTTCACCTTCACCTGCACAGTCAGTATTCACTCCTGGATGGAGCAATTCGGATTCCCGATCTCATAGTGAGAACCAAAGAATACGATATGCCTGCCGTAGCCCTCACGGATCACGGCAATCTCTTCGGTGCCATGGAGTTCTACTCTCAAGTGCAAGCTGCCGGCATCAAACCAATAATCGGCTGCGAGGTCTATATGGCTCCGGGTTCCCGACTGGAGCATTCGGCTAAAGCCGGTGAAGGCGCTTACTATCATCTCATTCTTCTCTGCGAGAACAAGATCGGATACCGCAATCTCTGCCGTCTTGTGTCCGCAGCCTACATGGACGGTTTCTATTACAAACCGAGAATCGACCGGGAGTTGCTCGAGCAGTACCACGAGGGACTTGTTTGCCTGAGCGCATGCATGTCCGGCGAGGTACCGGGCAAGATTCTTGCCGGCGACGAGAAAGGGGCCGTGGAGACTGCCGCTTGGTTTCGCGACATCTTCACACCTGATCGGTATTATTTGGAATTGCAGGAAAACCGCATCAGTGAACAACTCAAGGTGAACCGAGGTCTGATTGATCTGGCCAAGAAACTGGATCTGAAGGTGGTGGCCACCAATGACTGTCATTACCTCGACCAATCCGATCACCGTGCTCATGACATCTTACTGTGCATTCAGACGGGAAAACAGTACGACCAGGAAGACCGCATGCGTTTCAGCACGGAGGAGTTCTACTTCAAACCTCCCGAGCAGATGGCGCGTGAATTCAGGGAAGTTCCTGAATCGCTGAAGGCTACGCTTTCGATTGCCGAACGATGTTCGCTTCTCCTGGATTTCGATCAGATTCACATGCCTCGTTTCGATCTCGGTACCGGTGAAACACTGCGGGAGCGTTTTGAAAAGGATGCAAAGGCGGGCTTCGAACGACGTGTCACGTCTCTCAAGGAGTCGGGACATATCGACGCCGATAAGGAGAAGATCTACGCGGAGCGATTGGAGACCGAGATCCGATTGATTCAGGAAATGGGGTTCTCCGGATATTTTCTCATCGTGGCGGATTTCATCGGCTTTGCCAAGAACCATGGGATCCCGGTGGGCCCGGGCCGAGGGTCGGCGGCAGGCTCTTTGGCCGCGTACTGTCTCGGTATTACGGACATCGATCCCATCCGGTACAAACTGCTCTTCGAAAGGTTCTTGAACCCTGAACGCAAGAGTATGCCGGACATTGACGTGGACTTCTGCACCCAGGGTCGTGACCGGGTGATCGAATATGTGTCGCAAAAATACGGCAAGGACAACGTTGCCCAGATAATCACCTTTGGAAGAATGCAGGCCAAAGGCGTCGTGCGAGATGTGGCAAGGGTCTTGGGGCTCCCCTTCGCAGAAGCGGACAAGATAGCGAAACTCATACCCGATGCGCTCAAGATGACGTTGGAGAAAGCCCTAAGAATCGAACCAAAGTTACGGGAGATGATGGACAAGTCTCCTGAAATCAAGGACCTGATTACGACGGCCCGATCCTTGGAAGGGCTAAGCCGGCACGCTTCGACCCACGCCGCAGGCATTGTCATCTCCGATAAGCCTTTAGTAGAGCACCTCCCGTTATATGTTGGTAATAATAAGGAAATACTGACCCAATTCGACATGACGTGGGTCGAGAGGATAGGGTTGGTCAAGTTTGATTTTCTTGGACTTAAGACCCTGACGGTTATCGACCAGACCGTGAAGCTCATCAAGAAAGCAGGAGCAGCGGAGTTTGACATTGAGGCCATTCCCTTGGACGATTCCCCAACCTTTGAGAGGCTCTCCCATGGAGACACACTGGGAGTATTCCAGTTGGAGTCGTCCGGTATGCGAGACGTACTGATGAAGTTCAAACCGTCGGTTTTCGAGGATCTCATCGCCATCCTGGCACTCTATCGTCCAGGGCCCCTTGAATCGGGGATGGTGGACGACTTCATCAACCGTAAACACGGTCGAACTCCAATTGAGTATCCTCTGCCCGAACTCGAGCCGATTCTGCGTGAGACCTATGGCGTCATCGTGTACCAGGAACAGGTGATGAACATCGCCGTGACGTTGGCCGACTACACCCTTGGCGATGCAGATCTTCTTCGAAGAGCGATGGGTAAGAAGAAGGCCGGTGAAATGGCCGAGCAGAAGACGCGATTCGAAGAAGGAGCCAAGAAGAATAAGATCGATAAGGATAAGGCAACGTACATATTCGACCTCATGGAGAAATTCGCGGGATACGGGTTCAATAAGTCACATTCCGCGGCCTATGCAATGGTCACGTATCAGACGGCATACCTCAAGACTCATTACCCGGCTGAATTCATGGCCGCGCAGCTGAGCTGCGAATCGGGAAATACGGACAAGATCACCATCTACATATCCGAATGCCGAAATATGGGCATAGAGGTGCTGCCGCCGCATGTCAACGATTCCTTGGAGGACTTTCACGTAGTTGACGGAAAGATCGTGTTCGGACTGTCCGCGGTCAAGAACGTGGGCGAAGGAGCAGTGAATTCAATTTTCCACGCCCGGAACGAGGACGGGGCATTCTGCTCGTTGCAGGATTTTGCCCGGCGAGTCGATCTCCGGAAGGTAAACAAGAAAGTCATCGAAAGTCTGATCAAATGTGGGGCCTTTGACGGCTTGGGGCCGGCACGCCGAGCCATGTTCGAGGCTCTTGATTCCGTATTGGAGCAAGCCGCCGGTTTTCAGCGAGAGAAGATCGACGGTCAGTTCAATCTGTTCGCAGGCGAATGTCTACCCGGCCGGCAAAGCACCTTTGCCGATGCCCCCATTCCGGAAGCCGAGGAGTGGGAAGAGCTCGTGAAGCTCGCTTTTGAGAAGGATCTCATGGGCTTCTACGTCACGGGTCACCCGTTGATGAAGTTCGAGGACGTCATCAAGAGCTTTGCCAATGCGTCCGCATCGAGCCTGGGCAACCTGCCCGCATCGTCCCCGGTTCGTATTGCGGGCCTCGTCAAGAAAATGAGAGAGATCACTACCAAGAAGGGTGATCGAATGGCGTTCGTGGAACTTGAGGATCTCAAGGGAACGGTGGAAGTCACGGTTTTCTCGGATCTCTATCTATCCCATCGAGATCTGCTTCAATCTGGAGAGCCTCTCATGATAACCGGAATAAAAGAGGGCGAAAACGATGCTCCCAAGGTCAGGGCGAACGAGATTCATCTCCTCGAGCACGCCCGGCGCCTTTTCAGCTCCGGCTTTCTCATACGATTGTCGGCTCTCGGCGCCGATCCGGAACAGATAAAGGATTTACGAAGAATTCTGACTCGCTACAAAGGCCGAACGCCCGTGAAACTCCACGTCGTCATACCGAACCGTAGCGAAACCGTAATCAATTTGGGTCCGTTGGCGTGCGAAATCTCGGATGGTCTTCTCGGAGAGGTGACCAAAGCGTTCGGAGATACGGCTGCAGTGGGGTTTGAATAGTTTGCCGGCTCGCCAAGAAGATTAAACGGCGTTGGTCTGTTAGAAAAGTCGGCAGGGTCCGGAGAATTACGGCACATGACCCATCCCGGACAGTAATAGAATACACCTACATTTACTGCGGATATCTTCAGGTTGTCAGTTTCTTGGGAAAGGGTTCGAACCGTCTCTTATCAAAATGATACATCAAGAATTCCATGTCAACGAGGACTCCCAAAACGAGATCGAGGGATTCCCCAAAATACGGGGAACCCGCATCTGACTCAGTGTCGCGTAAAGGTCTCTCGAGAACATCGATTACGATAGCCGGTTGATCATAGAGAGGACTCCGTTTGTTCTTGAGACCCTGTTTCCATCTAACCAAGTCCCCTGCCTTGAAATCATGCTTGATGGCAAGGAGATCAAACCTCCGTTCCAGAATATCAGCGACTTCATTTGCTGGAAGCGTTTTCGCCTGAGTCTGGTTCTCTCGCTCTGAGGCAAGCTGTTTCAGAAATTCAGAGGGGTCGGTTCCGTGTGACGCACAGCCCGATAATTCCCGCCTGGTTTCAAAATACGCCGTCAGCAAGTCAAGGAACTCGGAAGACGATGCTGAGTCGCTTTCGGACTGTGCGATCAAAGATTTCAGCCGCTGAATTATTCTCCGTTCCATTGTGTTCCTCCGGTGTCGCCGCCTATGGAGGCACAAGTGGCTCCTTTATTGAGGACGATCTCATCGTCCGGCGATCATTCTGAGCACATTGCCTTATTGAAATAGCTCACGATTATCATCCGTCAATCCCCTATTCGACATGTACCAGTTGTTGGGATGCGGAACGTTGACCCCTGAATCGGAGACAAGAGCTATTCTTGGGAGATTGCCATTACCAAGAGTAATGCCATGACGAGTAGAGGTCTCACTCGGAAGACCGGCACGCTTTCCTGTCATGCGGTGATCGCTGAAGGGCACTGCCGTCTCTTTGAATGTTACCTCACACTCTGCTTCCGAGGAAAGCTGCCTCTCCTCCAGAATGGTGCTTCTCACTGCGAGATAGCCCGCAATGAGCAGGACCACGGTAAAGATCAAGCAGATTGCGTGTATAATAGTAATCATTGGCTGCTCCAGGACCTGAAAAAGATGACGAATTTGGCGACCAGCGCGTATAACAGAGTTATGTAAAGAGCACCTTGTTGAAGTTCACGAAAGAGGAAGCGTCCACATTCTTAAAGTCCACAAGACAAAGGACCCCATAGGAAAGAGTCACGAAAATTGCCGCGATGAACGGGCACAATCCGAAGAGAAGTCCTTCAGCAGGTCGATTGAGCCTCGGGCTCGAAAAATAGTAATCCAAGACCAAGGAAGCGACGATAGCCATCATAAAGAACAGAAACACTCCTGTCTTTGTTGCGTCCGCCACAGAATAGCTCACGGATGGAACCATCATAGACAACGCCATCAACAAAAGAAACTGCAACAGCCCTAGGATCCCTGCCAGAATAGTCCAACCGATACTACCGCAGGCAGCTCGGACGGATCGTAAAATGATCTTCTTTGCTTCCTCTTTCATAAGACAGGATATTCCCGTTCCAGTTCACGTAATGCACACCGAAACAAGCAGAAGAAGTATCGACAAACTCGGATGCCCTGAACTCGGAAAAACGCCTCAGATCAGGAATGGACTACTTGCTCAAGACACCGCGTTCTTCAACGCGAACCGGATTTCTCGTTACGAGTCAAGGAAATAAATACTCCGCCTTGAGTCACGAAATCGGCCGGTCCAAATCCGACCACCGCTCACGTGTCACCACGTACGCGACATGATCGAGCACCTCCGTCAACTCACTCAGCGTCCGTAGAGTGTAAAGTGCCAGGAACCCCAGAATCGACGCGCCGAGCGCCGCGGCCAATCCGCCGAAAAGAATCTGTGTCATCGAAGGGGATCCCTCCTGAACCGCAACGGCCATAACGATGAAGAGGCCCGCCGTTACCAGAACATATGCGGCCGCAGATATGCCGGCCATCGTGAGGCAATACCTTTTGAGCGATTCAACTCTCGGAATTCGAACTTCCCCGGCTTCATCGGTCTGATCAGCTGCCGCCGCACTTCCGCTTTTGGTAACGGATGCCGTGGTCTTACGCGCCGTCGTGGTTTGCTTGGATCCTTTCTTCAGACTGCGGCCTTTCTTGTCAACATCGCGATTCGCGACCGCGGTTCCGGCGTCGGGGGAAACAAACCCACAGCGAGGACACTCGACAAACTCCTTCGATTCAATGTGCCCACAGGCGCGACACACATTCAGACCGAGGTCCACGGTCCGTTGAGACATCGGAACTCTTGCGTCCAATTCCGCTTGAGTGAGTGCGCCGGCCTTCAATAATTTGTTGAAAACGCTTTGGAGTCCCTGTGCGGAAAGCTTGTACTTCTCCATCAGCGCCGGGTCGCCGACTCCTGTCCTCACATCGGCCAAGATCTCTCGGGCCGTTATTCTCCTCTTTTCCATGCGATTCCTCTTCCATCAGCTCTCATTGCGTGAAACGCTAAAACGAAGCATGAAAGCAGGCGGTTTCCCGCTTTGACATAAGTTTATACCACGAAGCCGCCGGCTAAGCCAGAGGGCAGACTTCTCTTTCAAGGCACGTGACCACGGCCCGGTACTCGATGGGGAGGCTTGTAGGACGATTAAGGCCCGGAGAATTTCAGTGAAGGATATCAACTCAGTGAGCCCTCCCGGACCGAACCGGAATCGAGGGGATTCCTGTTGCATGTGTGGGAGAGTCTCTGTAACCTGCCCAAGGCCGGGTTCAACCGCTCGGAGTACCGCGACGAGGAGGCCTCTCCATGACTGTTCTGATCTCAATCGTCTTCCTGACCCTACTTGTTTCGGCAAGCTGTTCTCTGCTGGAAGCCACGCTCTATTCAACCCGTATGGGCTCCCTTGAGGCGGCCAAAGCACAAGGCGAGAAAGAGTCGCTTGCCGCGCGGCTCATCCGGATGAAACAGAACATCGGAGAGCCGATAGCCGCCATACTGATCCTCAACACGATCGCACACACCGCGGGTGCAACTTTTGCAGGGGTCTACGGAGTCGAGATTCTGGGCCAGGCATGGATGCCCCTCTTCTCTGTGGCCTTCACGCTGGCAATACTGCTTCTCACGGAGATTCTCCCGAAGACGTTGGGGGCGGTTCATTGGCGATCCATCTGGCCTCTGATTGTTTGGCCTCTCACTGCGATGAAGTATGGGCTCTATCCCATAATCATCATCACGGAGTGGGTTTCCCGTTTGCTCACCAAAGGACATTCCGCACCGGGCGTTACCGAAGAAGAAATCCTCGCAGTGGTTCGAATGGGAGAGAAAGAAGGGGAAATCAGCAGTAAAGAGAGCGAATTCGTTCATAACATCATCCATTTGGAGAACCAATCCGTGCGGGAAATCATGACCCCGCGCACGGTCATCGTCTCCGTGGACGGAAACGCGAGCGTCGAAGAGGCCCTCGACCTGCTCCAGGGAAAAGGATTCACCCGAATTCCAGTATACATTGACGATAGGGAAGACATCATCGGTTACGTTGTCATGAGCGATCTCTACGACATGAGGCACTCCCAAAGGGGTACCATCAGAGTGCGGACTCTTGCCAAGCCCATAACGTTTATCCCGGAAAGCAAGGATTTGCTCGCCGCACTCACCCGATTTCTGGGTCACAGGACTCACCTCGCAGTAGTGGTCGACGAGTATGGCGGCGTATCGGGATTGGTGACCCTGGAAGATATCGTGGAGACCATACTGGGAGCCGAGATTGTCGATGAAATGGACAAGGCCGTCGATCTCCAGGAGCTTGCACGGCTTCAGAGAAAACAGATTGTTAGACGGTAAGTTGTGTAAGTGGCCCTGAATGTCATGGCCTCTCAGGCAACCTAAGGAGCGGGTCAAGAATCTCAAGAACCGCCTGTCCGAATAGGGGCCTGCGCATGCCTTTCCCGTCAAATCCCAACGGCCGGCTGCAACGGTCCCTTTTCTGTAATCCGGTTCCGTGAGCGCTCCTTTCATACCCCTTCTCCAGGCAAAGCTACGGAAGGTTCGACAGCCGGGGAAGGACTTCCGTGCTTGAATCCGGCTATCGAGCCATGAAGGGGCGGGCATGGCAATCAACTTGAAGTTTCTTTTGATCTTACGGTTCACATGAGGTAAGGTGACATTGATCTCTGTCCGTCGTATCGGACGTACCGTGTGCCGCAACGCCTGTTGAGCAACGGGGGGCTTTCATGAAAAGCGAAGCGACGACCGCCGGGCAACTTGTCCACGAGCTTGAAAGACGTGTAGCCGAACTGGAGAAGTTGAACGACCGGCTGAGGGGGGAACTGGAAAAGCGGATTCCGTGTGACGAGGTCCGGAAAAAGAGTGAAGCGAGTTTTCGCTTTCTGGTTGAAAACATGCACGCAATTCTGTGGACCGTCGACCTCGGAATGAACACCACGTACGTAAGCCCGTCAGTCACGAAAATCCTTGGCTTCACTCCGGAAGAAAGGATGCAACAAAAGGCTTCGGATCAACTCACTCGGCCTTCGTTTGAATTGGCAATGTCGATTTTGCAAGAGGAACTGCAGCGTGATCTTGAAGACGGGGCGCGTCCGGACAGGACCATGACCTTGGAGCTTGATTGCTTGAGGAAGGATGGTTCCACGGTGTGCCTGGAAACGGTACTGAGTTTCATTCGCGACGGCGACTCAAGACCCGTTGGCGTGTGCGGTCTTTCCCATGACGTTTCCGACCGCAAACTGGCGGAAAAGGCATTGCGCGAGAGCGAAGAGCGCGTCCGAGCGATCGTTGAAACCGTTCCGGCTTGCATTTTCCTAAAGAACCTCGATTTCACGTACGCTCATGTCAATCCCTATTCTGAGAGACTGTTCGGCATGCCCGCTGCACAACTGATCGGAATGACCGATGAAGAGTTGTTTGGTGAGGAAGTCGCGTCCCACGTGAAAAAAAGTGACAGCCAAGTTTTTCAAGGAGAAGTGGTCGAGGAGGAATGCACGAGAGCCATTGGGGGAGTGCCTAGGACCTTTCACATCATCAAGGCGCCTCTTCACGATGACAAAGCCGGAATCGCCGGGTTATGCGGGATCGCACGAGACGTTACCGACAGACGCAACGTTGAGAAAGCCCTTGAGGAGAGTGAACAACGATACAAACAATTGGCGGAGAACTCGCTCACGGGAATATTCATCCATCAGGATGGGGAGAGGGTGTACGCGAACAAGCGCCTGGGCGAAATAACAGGCCGCTCACTCGAAGAAATGCTGACAATGCCGCTTCCCGACTCCGTGCATCCGGATGATCGAGACATGGTAAGCCAAGAGACTGCAGAGTGCTATTTGGAAGAAAACTGCGTCCGTCCGCACGAGTTCCGCGTCCTGTGCAAGAACGGCGAAGTCAAATGGGTGGAAGTCTTTGCGACGGCAATTAACTATGAGGGGCGTGAAGCCGTCATGGGCAACGTCTTGGACATCACCGACCGGAAACTGGCCCAAGAGATGCTGAAGAAGTCCTACGATGAACTTGAACGGCGCGTTGCCGAACGGACTGCAGAATTGCTGGATGCAAACAGAAAGCTCCAGGATGAAATAGCCATCCGTCAGCGAGCGGACAACGCATTGAGAGAAAGCGAGAAGCGCTATAGGAGTTTGTTTGAGCATTCGCCAATATCCCTTTGGGAGGAAGATTTTTTCGGCCTAAAGGCTTACCTGGATGATTTACGGGATTCAGGTGTCGAGGATCCGGCGGAATACTTCTCGGGTCATCCGGATGCGCTCGGGGAATGTGGGGCAAAGATCCGAATCCTTGACGTGAACGAGTCCACCCTGAGCTTGTACAAAGCCGAGAGTAAGGAGGCTTTCTCACAGGGCTTAGCCGAAGTGCTCTGCGAAGAGTCTTTAGAGACTCTAAAGGATGAGTGCGTTGCGATTTGGCAGGGTAAGACGGCATTCGAGGCGGAATCCGTGAATCAAACGTTCCTCTCTGAGAGGAAGAACATCTATTTGAAATGGTCGATCGTACCCGGCCATGAAGAACATTACTCAAAAGTGCTGG
This sequence comes from Desulfomonilaceae bacterium, assembly GCA_963675835.2. Classification (GTDB taxonomy): domain Bacteria; phylum Desulfobacterota; class Desulfomonilia; order Desulfomonilales; family Desulfomonilaceae; genus JAVHLK01. Next base: position 34,638 of record CAXXIU010000020.1, on the reverse strand, counting down.
TCTCCGTAGCCGACATTACCGATCTGAAACAGGCCCAGAAGAAGCTTGCCGACGCGCTCAAGATCGCGAGAATGCTTCGCGCTGATGCTGAAGCGGCAAGCCGGGCAAAAAGCGAATTCCTGGCAAATATGAGCCACGAATTCCGAACACCGTTAAATGCCATAATCGGATTCTCGGAGATTCTGGAAGACCAGGAGCTTGGGGAGATGAACACGACTCAGCTGAAATACGTCGGCCACATCGCAAACAGCGGGCGTCATCTCCTCCACTTGATAAACAACGTCTTAGATCTTGCCAAGGTGGAATCCGGCACAATGAGATTGCAGACGGCCTCGGTGAATCCCGATCAGCTGATCCGAAACAGTCTCCTGATGATTAGAGATGAGGGCCTAAGACGCAATCTAAGAATCGACCTACAGGTCGATGAAGATCTGCTCGGAGAATTGATCTGTGTAGACGAGATCAAACTCAAACAAATCTTGGCCAACCTTCTCTCCAATTCCGTCAAGTTCACTCCGGACGGTGGGCACATCAGTGTTCAGGCAAGCAAGGTTTGGGAGAACATGGTCGTACGCGTATCCGACACGGGTGCAGGCCTTGACCCGAAAGATTGCGAGCGGATCTTTGGTACGTTTGAGCAGCTGGACTCGTCTCTCACTCGGAAACAGGATGGAGCCGGCCTGGGGTTGGCCCTGACAAAAAAGCTGGTGGAATTGCATGGCGGCCGGATTTGGGCCCACAGCGAGGGAGTCGGCAAGGGCAGCACGTTTACCTTTGTCATCCCGATCCAGGACGGGACGGAAACCGAGGAGCGTCGGCAAGTTTGCACCGGCCCGACCAGCCAAGCATATGCTGCGGAGAGCCCCAATGCAAAGGATCTGGTGGAGGACTCCTGGGTCAAGTTTCAGTTGGGGCTCACGCGGGACCAACTTACCGGGCTGTGGAATCGTTCCGCGGTGGTTGACATGCTGGAGAGGGAGATGGCCCGGAGCAAAAGAGAACGGGCTTCCGTCGGCGTAATAGCTGTCGGCATCGACGGCTTCGAGGAGATCACCGATGGGCACGGGTACCTCGCCGGGGAAACCCTTTTGCGGGATGTCGCCAAGAGGATATTCGCGGAACTCAGGTCCTATGACTATTTGGGCCGTTACAGCTCCAATGAACTGCTCATCGTACTCCCCGGTTGCGGTATTGAAGCGTCAAAACAGACCGCGGCAAGATTGCAATCGGCCTTTTCCGGCAAGCCGTTGCACACACCCATGGGGACCTTCAATATCTCGCTCAGCCTTGGGGTGGGGGCCGGCAAAGGAGGGAAACCGTCCGGCAACTCCGTAATCAGGGAGGTCCTGGAAACACTTCAACGGGCGCGGGATAAAGGGGGAAACAAACTGGAAGTTGCCAATAGGTGAACATTCGGTCTCGGGGGGAGACAGCCCCATGAAACATGTCGTTTCGAGCGGCGGGGTCCGGAAGTTTGCGGGCAGGTAACCTCGTTCCCTTTGCTCTGAGATTGCTTCACCCGGTGCGAGCCCCGAGACGCTGCCTCATCTCGGGAGAATAGCTCCTCATGCGTAACTGAACGGACGCCGACCATGCTAAGAAAGCCCTTGACATCTCGTGGAAAAGTTACCAAAATAAGATTGACCGATCGACCAGTCAGCAGAAGGCGGATCATGGATCAACCCGAAAAACACAGCGCTGCATCCTCCACAAGGGACGCCATTCTTGACGCAGCTGAAAACATCTTCGTAGAAAGAGGATTCTCCGACACATCAATGAGTAAAATTGCCGGTGCGGCACGTGTAACCAAAAGCCTCATACATCACCACTTTGGTTCTAAGGAGCAACTCTGGATGGAGGTAAAGAACCGACGCTTTCACGAGTACTTCTCCCTCCAAAAGGAACAGTTGGCAAAAGCAGACACGGGAATCGAAAGCTTCAGGTCGTGTATCATTAATCTTTTCTACGTATTGAAGAATAATCCCGAGATGGTGAGGCTCATTAGCTGGCATCTGCTGGACAGGGCTCAGACCGAGAGACATGGAGACGAGAAGGAATTGACCGAGATGGGGCTTGCCAAGGTCTTGGAAGGCCAACAGCTCGGCTATGTGCGCAAGGACATGGACCCCCGTTTCATGTTGATTTCGTTCTTCTGCCTGGTGTTTCATTGGTTCATGGCGAAGCACGAATATGTAAAATGGGTTGGAATATCGGAGGATTCAACCAACTTAGACGATGAATACCTCAATAACATGCTGAAGATCTTTTTTCAGGGAGTACTGCCTCGATGACCGATTCCTCAAAATCCTCTCGGTCCCATGATCCGGCTTGGGAAGCCTGTGCCGGGAATTACCGGCACAGGGCGGAATCCGGTAATGAGAAACCGATTGCGGCAACGTGATTTGGAGCCCAATTTTTTTTGGTTTCACTCCTTGGTCGGTCGGCCGATCACGAACAATCCCGCAAGGGCTTAGTGCTGCTTAGCCTGCGGGTGAAAGAATCATAAGATGTCTATCAGTGAAATACTATTCCATGGCATGAAAGGAATCAAGGAAACCTTGAAACGGATGGGGCTCTCAAGAGCGGTTCGTAAAGGGCCGAACCCTGTTTCCAGGTCGTCCTCACGGAGAGTACGATCGCTCAAGCTTACAAGCATGAACAATTGGCAACGGCACCTCGCCGAAGACGGCACGTACGGGGCGTCTTTGTTCCCGGTCCACTCCATCGTCGACAGCATGTATGGCGACAGGGCCGGGCATTTCGTTGATGCATCGGAGCAACGAGCAATTCAATCGGCACAGTATGGGGCCGAGGCGATTCGGTCTCTCTTTTCTCCGGAACCTGATCGGTCGACCGATTAACACCCCTCCACGGCAAGGAGCATTGCCATGAAAACATCCCTGAAGATCTTGTCATTCGCTGCGTTGGTTGGAGCGTTGGCAGCCGGCACGTTTACCTTTGCCAATAGGATCGTGCCGGCCGAACCAAGACGAGCGCGTGATGACCCGATTCGCATCGTGAAGGCAGCCAGGGTCAAGCCGGCGAACTATGTTCGTGAGATTCGCTTCTCTGGAGTGACTCGGGCCGTGAATCGCGCAAAACTCTCCTTCACTCAGGGTGAGCGGCTCATTTCGAGACCCGTGGAAGTGGGCGATCATGTTGCAAAAGGGCAGGTGCTGGCTCGTCTGGATGATAGGAAGATCTCCAATTCCGTTGCAGTGGCCGAGGCGGCATTGCGTGAGATCGATGCTCGAATGGATCAGATTCGGAAGGACCATGAACGTTACCAGGGTCTTGTGAACGCGAGCGCCAGCGCTGCCGTTGAATTGGAGAGAATCGTCGAGAAGGAACGCGTGCTCGTTGCGTCCAAGGCGGGTGCTCAAGCCAGACTCAAGGAAGCGGAACGTACGTTGAAGGAGAGTGTTTTGAGGGCCCCGTTTGCCGCCGTTGTAACCGAAGTGCGCATCGAGCCCGGAGAATTCGCGACTCCCGGAGATCCTGTGGTGGTTCTTAGCGGCGATGGTGATGTGGAGATCGAGGTGGAGGTGCCCGAATCCTCGATCCTGAAGCTTTCAGTGGGGAGCCCGGTCACCATTGACCTGCCCCTGGCAGACCGCAAGGGCCTCGAGGGGAAAATTGAATATTTAGGAAAAACGGCATTGGGCCCGGGCAGTCTCTTTCCCGTACTGGTATCGCTTGACAACGACTCTGAGGCTTCGCCCGGAATGACCGCGGAAGTGGTGTTTCAAACGGAAGAGATCACGGCACTATGTGTGCCCTTGGCCGCGGTAATCAATCCGGGAGGGCAGATCCCGGAACTGTTCACCGTGCAAGGGGGTAAGGTTCGTAAGGTCCCGGTGAAGGTGGGCGAAGTCGTCGGCCGGAGAGTCACGGTGCAAGGAGACCTGAAATCCGATCAGTTGGTCGTTTCGGGAGGACATTTATCCCTATTGGACGGTGATTCCGTAGAGGTCCGGGAAGATGAGCATTTATGAAAAACTGGTGGGGCAGCGCAGACTGATATTGAGTTCCGCGATTCTGTTGAGCCTGATCGGCATCATGTCGGCCGCCGACATGCCCCGGCAGGAAGATCCGCAGATTCCCGAACACTGGGGATTGGTGGTCACCTCGTTTCCGGGAGCGGATGCGGAGAAGGTTGAGCGCCTGGTTGTCGATCCCATCGAGGAATACCTCGCGGAAGTGGACGAGATCAAGGTGGTCGAATCAACGATCCGCTCAGGTGTGGCTATTACGTTCGTTGAACTGAGATTCCCCCAGGACGACGTCGATCATGCCTGGGACGAAGTTCGCCGCAGCCTTGAAAAAGCGAAGAGGGAATTTCCGGAGAGCGCGGGCGAGCCGGTTCTGGACGAAAAGCTCCAAGGTCAGGAATCGGTGGTGCTTGCCGTGTCCGGAGCCATGGATCCGGTCGCCCTGGCGGATGTTGCCGAAGCGATTAAGAAGGAATTCTTGTCTCTCCGGGACGTGTCTCGTGTCAAGTTGATCGCGGATCCCGGAGAACAGATCACCATCGAACTTGACGATTCCTTGATGCGTCGGCTAGGAGTGGACCCGCTCCTCCTCAAGGGCCAACTGGCGTCGCGCAATCTCACCGTTCCCGGCGGTTCCATTAAGCTTGGAGGCAAAAAGGTCATTATCAGGCTCAACGATGAATACGAGTCCACCGGGGACATTTCATCTACGCCGATTGTGCTGCCTTCAGGCGCCGGCATCCCCTTGGGAGAACTGGCAAACGTCAGGAGGGGACCGGACGAGCCTGCGTCGGCCAAAATGCGATTCAACGGAAAGAGTGCGATCGGCCTGGGAATTATTCCTCGGAAAGGCATCAACGTTGTGGGCTTTGGTGAGGCTGTCAGGCAGAAGCTCAGCGAATTGCGATCCCGGTACCCGGATCTCGAGATTGAAGAAATGGCATTCCAGCCCACTCAAGTCCGCGATAGGCTGCTCAATTTGGGTAGTTCGCTTCTGCTTTCCGTACTGACCGTAGCCGGAGTGCTTCTTTTATTTATGGGACTGCGTCTCGGACTGATCGTGGCTTCCATCGTACCGATGGTCGCGCTGACATCCCTCGCCTTCTACCACTGGACCGGCGGAGTCCTCCAACAAGTGTCCATTGCGGCATTTGTCATTGCCCTTGGGATGCTCGTGGACAATGGCATTGTCGTATCCGAGAGTGTGCAGCGACTCATCGATCAAGGACAGGAGCCAAAGCGGGCGGCAATTCAAGTGGTCAAGGAGTTGGCTTTGCCTTTGGCCGCAGCCACGGGTACGACCCTTGCCGCTTTTATTCCTATGTACCTGTCGGAAAGCACCACCGGTGAGTTCACCCGGGCGCTCCCCGTCATTATCATGGTGACCCTTACGGTAAGCTACTTCTTTGCCGTTTCCGTGACGCCGATTCTTTCGTCATCGTTCCTCAAACGATCCGTGCAAACCGAAGAGTCGCGCTTCAGCGCGTTTGGAGGTTTCCTCGGACGATTGTCTCTAAAGCATTATGTATCCGTTCTCATCACGGCGACACTTCTGGTGGCGGTGTCTTTGGCCGCGACCAAGTTTGTAGATAATCAGTTCTTTCCCGGATCGGACAGGAATCAGCTCATCGTCGAACTCAGGCTACCCGAAGGGGCTCATCTGAAGGAAATCGATTCGGCAGCTGCTCGAGTGGAGGCTGAGTTGGCCAAGCGTCCCGACGTCGTCTCAGTCGCGGGATTCTCGGGGCGCAGCACGCCGCAGTTCTATTACAATCTCCCTCGATTGCCGGAGAGCCCTCATTTGGCACAGATCGTTGTGACAACCGTGAACCGGGAGTCCGTAGAGCCGGTGCTCAAGTGGGCACGCGGATATGTAAGGAGGGAGCTTCCGGAGGTGGAGGTTATTGGGCGTCGACTCCAGCAGGGACCACCTTTGGACGCGCCTTTTGAAGTGAGAGTCTCGGGATGGGATCTCGGGGACCTGAGCAAGAGCGCGGACATGGTCATGGCGAGTCTCAAGTCCGTCCCGCAGGCGGCTGACGTACGCCACAACGTGGGGCTGGGGGTCCCGACTATCCGTTTCAAGATCGATGATGCCTCGGCAGCCCGGCATGGACTTTCCAGGTCGGATGTCGCGCTGGCGGTTCAAGGCCGCACCCGCGGTTTGGAAGTTGGGAAATTCCGTGCGGGAGACGACCCTGTTCCCATTTTGATACGTTCCAAGGCGGGAGAGAATTATCCGGAGAAGGATCTGGATTCCATAGACGTGGCTCGATCAGGCGGAAAGGCAGTGCCTCTTGCGCAGATGGCAAAATCCAACATCGAGTGGCTTCCTGCGGTGATTCATCATCGTAACCGGGAACGAGTCGTAACCGTGTCGGCGCAGTTGGCCGAAGGCGCCACGTACAGTCAGATTCTGGACGGCTTGAAGCCCAAGATCAAGGCCTTGAACCTACCAAAGGGCGTTCGCATCGAGTACGGCGGGGAAGCGGAATCCTCCGAAGAAGCCAACGCGGCCATGTTCAAGGCCTTGCCCATCGGACTGGTGGTGCTCATCCTCATCCTCCTCATGGAATTCAATTCGTTTCGGCGCGTCGCCATAATCTTGTTGACCGTACCGTTTGCAGCCACGGGAGTCATTCCGGGACTACTCATCTCCGGACAGCCTTTCGGCTTCACGTCGTTACTCGGCATCTTCGCTTTGGCAGGCGTGGTCGTAAACAATGCCATCGTTCTCATCGACAGGATAGAGATTCAGCGCTCCAAAGGGATGGGCCTTTCTCAGGCAATTTCGGAATCGGTCACGATGCGAACCCGGCCGATACTCCTGACCACGGCGACAACCGTATGCGGCCTCCTTCCCCTTGCTTTTTCTTCATCCAATCTCTGGCCGCCCTTGGCTTGGGCCATGATCTCAGGCCTGACTGCCTCCACCGGCCTCACGCTGCTGGTTGTCCCATCGCTCTACAAGGTACTGTTCTCAAGAGAAGACCGGCGTTTGTCGGAAGCTTCGGCGGAAACCGCGCCCGCTTGATGCCGGCGGGATAGAGTTTTGAACAATGGCCGAGTACCCTTACGAAGTCGTGGGTCGCAGGACTTTCGCATGACGTCTTGACTCTCCTTCCAAATCGCCGCAAGATTGTTCTTAGCCGAGGGACCGACGGATATGTACGGTACATAGCCTGCTTCAAGAAATGTATCCCGAATGACAAGGAGAAAGAAGATGAGCATGCGCACATTAGTCGGCTTATGGATCCCGGTCATTCTATGCGGATCGGTTTGGGCCGGGTCTCAAACTGCTGACGTGATAAAGGGGCCGGCCGGTGACTTGAAAGTTACACTGGTGGGCCATGCCTCCGTAGTTTTGGAATTCGGCGGCAAAGTCATTCACGTCGATCCGTTCGGAAAGATGGGTGATTATGGCAAGCTTCCCAAAGCGGACCTGATTCTCGTAACCCATGAACATGGAGATCATCTCGATCCGAAGGCCCTGTCCAAGATCAGGACGGAGAAGACGAGAGTAATAACCTCCGAAGCTGCGTCCAAGAAGGCAAGAGCCGACGCGGTGATGAAGAACGGTGACACAAGGACCGAACTCGGCTTCGGCATCGAAGCCGTGCCGGCTTACAACATCGTTCACAAGAGGGATGGGGGGAAGCCGTTTCACCCGAAAGGAAGAGGCAACGGGTACGTGATCACGTTCCGCGGTCTCAGGGTGTACTTGGCGGGAGATACGGAAAATATCCCTGAAATGAAGGCTCTCAAGAACATCGACGTGGCCTTTCTTCCCGTGAATCTGCCGTACACAATGACCGGAGAAATGGCCGCGGACGCGGTCAAGACCATAAGGCCCAAATATCTCTACCCCTATCACTACGCAATGGGTAAATCGCAGCTTCCGGAACTTCTCAAATTGATGAAAAACGTAAAGGGGGTCGAGGTCCGCGGCGTGAACAAGTAGTCTCCGCGACGCCTGCAAACGAGTTGAAGACTTGGGCTCGGCAACGCCGACCGGAAGGAGGTGGACGATGATAAGACACAAGGCTTCCGTACCTTGTATCGGGAGGGTGATCTCGACGCTCGCCGTGGTGTTAATCATCACAACGGGGGGAGTGGTCGCAGGAAGCTTCGACCTCGATGCGGCCTTGCTCGACGCAGCAAGAGACGGGGACCTGGGCAAAGTGGAAGACCTCATTAAGGAAGGCGCGGACATCAACGCTCAGAATTCGAATGGTTGGACGCCGCTGATGTTTGCCGTTGGTTCCGCGCACTCGGATCTTGTGGAACTGCTGCTCGATATGGGAGCGGATCCCGATGTTCCCACCGGCCAAGGGATGACGCCATTAATGAAAGCCGCTATGGGCAACGATACAACCATCGCCGGACTGCTTCTTGGTGCAAATGCCGCCCTCGACATCAAGAACCGCTCCGGCAAGACAGCCTTGGATCTGGCTGAAGAAAAAGGCCGTAAGGACATGATCAAACTGCTGCTGCAGTATGAGAAGCCCGGACGCGACCAAGAACTGCTCGACGGAGCGAGGGACGGCGCCCTTCAGAAGGTTCGGGATTTGTTGGCAAACAGTGCCGACGTGAACGCCCAAGACAGCAAAGGATGGACACCTTTGATGTTTGCAGCGAGCTCGGCTCACACTGAACTGGTCAAATTGCTTCTGGAAGCCGGAGCAGATGTGAACGTGAGGAACAAAGCGGGAAAAACCGTGGTCGAGTTCCCGGAGCTGAAGGGTCACAAGGAGATCAGGGACCTTCTCGGGCGTTATTGAGCACGGCAAGTCCTTACTCATCCAAGGCCTCACGTACCGCTCGAAGAAGCTTGTCCACATGAAAAGGTTTGCTTACAAATCCCTTGGCCCCGGTCTCGATAGCCTCTCTCGTTTCGGCATCGGGTACGAAGCCGCTGGCTATGAGCACCTTTACCTCCGGATTGATTTTCAGCAGTTTGTAAAGGCATTCCTTACCACCCATTACCGGCATGATCATATCCACGATGACTAACGAGATCACCGCCTTTTCCTTCATATACACGCGAAGCGCCTCTTGACCATTGGAAGCGGTGAGAACCGGATAGCCACTTTTCGTGAGAATCCTTTTTCCGAGATCTGCTATCAGATCCTCATCGTCTACCAGGAGGATAGTCTCCGTTCCAAGTGCGGCGAATTCCCCGGAGGCTGAGACTTCCGGCTTCTTCTTGTCTCCTGTTATGACGGGGAAGCAAATCTTAAACGTAGTCCCCACACCCGGTTCACTATGGCACGTGATATCGCCGCGGTGATTCTTCACGATGCCGAACACCATGGCAAGCCCCAACCCTGTTCCCTCACCGGACTTTTTTGTAGTATAGAACGGTTCGAAGATGCGATCCAGGACCTCGCTTTCCATGCCCTGTCCCGTGTCCGAGATCGTAAGACAAGCATACTCGCCCGGGTGGACATCCGCTTGAAATCGGCAGTAGTTCTCGTCGAGCAGAGTATTTTCAGTCTTGAACGTTAGTGTTCCGCCCTCAGGCATTGCGTCTCTGGCATTCACCGCCAGGTTGAGAAGAATCTGTTCGACTTGAGTCGGATCCACCATCACCACCTTCAGGTCATCGGCCAAGTGACTCCGGATTTCAATCATTTTGGGGATTGTCTTGTACAGAAGCTTCTCTGCATGTTCCACTTGATGGTTGAGGTTGGTGGGTTTCGGTTTGGTCTCTACTTCTCGGCTGAACGTGAGAATTTGCTTGACGAGATCGGCCCCGCGTCTTGCCGCATTCAACACGATTCCCAGTTCTTCATAACCGGGTCGGTTCTCATCATTGTCGGCGAGCCCCAATTCTGCATACCCGGAAATGACCGTGAGCAGATTGTTGAAGTCGTGGGCAATGCCTCCGGCCAGGGTTGCGATTGACTCCAGTCTCTGTGCTTTGCGTAACTGCTCCTCAAGCAGATTCCAATCAGTAACGTCGCGAATGATTCCTCGGTATCCAAGAACGGTACCTTGGTCGTTCGTCCATAAATTGGCTGTTACCATACAAGCGATCAGCGAACCGTCTTTTTTCCGTAATTTTACCCTGTAGTCTTTGACGAACCCCGCTTCCTCGATCGCTCGCTGAAGATGCGCACGATCCGGGGAACTGAAATACGTTTCCGGAACGCTTACGTTTGTGAGTTCCTCTCTCGTGTAGCCCAACAAATGGCACATGGCCTGGTTGGCTTCAACGAACTCGCCGTTTCGTTTCACAACATAGACTCCGTCTATGGATTCATCGAAGAGGGCCCGGTACCTTTTTTCGCTCTTCTTCAGCGCCTCTTCGGCCCTGATTCGTCCGGTAATATCCCTGATAATTGAGCAGACGACCGGCCTACCTTTCAGAGTCAGAGGACCGGCTGATATTTCGACGGGAAATGCGGTACCATCGCTCTTCCTGTGCCACCGTAAGGGAACTCTCACTCCATCAGGCGTGGCTCCAAGGGGAAGCGTCAGTCGCGTTCGTTCCGGCTCGGCACTGAGGTCCAAGGCCTTCATACACAACAATTCGGCTTTCGAGTAACCGTAGAGTCTTTCAGCGGCCTCGTTGACGTCTAGAATTTGGGTCGTGTCGGCATCAGACACCAGAATGGCATCCGTTTCCTTGGAGAAGAGGACCCGGTACTTCTCTTCGCTTTCCCGCAAAGACTCTTCCATCTGCCTTCGTTCCGTGACATCCACGGCATACTCAACCATCTTGGTCACTGTTCCGTCCACGCCGAATATGGGATAGGCGTGAATTTCGACGTACCGGGATTTACCGTCTTTGTCATGGTGGACATGTTCCACCGTCACGGGCCGGCCGGTGCTTTTCAACTCTTCCAGCGGACAAGGATGTTCGGAGGAGTAGCATGGTTCGCTGCGGCCATGCGTGAGAGCATAGCAGGTGGACTTGCCCAATGAAGAGTTCCGTCGAGCAGCCGTATTCGCCATAACGACGGTGAAATCATTTGCATCTACTACATAGAAGGGATGACTCACCGATTCCAACAGACTGGAAAGGAATCTGTTTTGCGCCCGGATCTGTTCTTGCGCACGAACGCCTGAGGTGATATCGTGAAGCATACCTTGATAGTGAGTAATTTCGCCGTCTTCGTTCCTTCTTATAACCGTGCTGTCTTCAACCCACTTTGTCATTCCGTCCTTGGTGATAATACGGTACGGTTCGTGATGGAACTCCAGCAACCACTCCTCATTACTGTACGCTTCGACCTCGTTGGCGACTCTATCCAAGTCTTCCGGATGAACGGTCTCGGAATAAAGCATCTCACCTGATGTAAATTCTTCCGCGGTGTAACCGAACAGGTCTTCGACATTTTCCGTGACGAACTCTACCGGCCATCCTTGGGCGTTTCTCCAGAGGAACGCTACGGAACGGCTTCTATTGATGACGTCATAGGCATCGCTGAGCTTTGCCTCGGCATGCTTGCGGTCGGTAATGTCCACGAACATGGCGCGCGTACCGACTACCCGACCGTCGGCATCATTCTCCGGGGTGGTATACAAGAGAGTAGAGATAAGGTTGCCGTCGGACATCAGTAACTCTCGTTCACCCATCAAGTATTCCCCGGCCAGAGCCCGCGCGTAGCCTCCGCCCTCGAGAAGGTCAGATCTCGACTTGGCCGAGAAGAAGTCCCCCAAGGACTTACCCACCACCTCTTCTCGCAACCGTCCCACAGACCGCAAGAACAATTCGTTACAGTCCTTGATCAAAGGGATGCCCCCTTGGTTCCGCGTAATGACGTACATCAAGGGCGCATCTTCAAAAAGGCTCCGATAGCGACGCTCCGTCTCTCGAAGCATGTCTTCCGTGTGCTTCCTCGCTGTCATATCATGCAAAACGCAATGGGTTCTGGACCGACCTTGGTCATCGTTTTGTATTATCCCGGCAAGCAACGCGGTTACTCTGGAACCATCCTTATGAACCAGTTGCAGTTCCCCACGAATCGAACCCCAATTCCTGAAATGACCGAATTTGGCCGGGAAGAGATGTTTCGTTTTCTCATCCCAGAACTCGTCGAATCGTCTACCCAACAATTCTTCCCTGGAATATCCAAGTAATCGGCACAAATGCTCGTTGCAGTCCACGTAGCAGCCTGATTCGTCCAAGGACTGATATGCGATAGACGACCTATGAAACAACGAGCGGAATCTATCTTCGCTTTCGCGCAAGGCTCGCTCCGTCTTTGCAAGGCGAACTTGGACACCCTCCAACTCCCGTACCCGACGTCTCAGATTCTCAATCTCAGCCGGCACATTCTTCCGATCCATATCTTTGCCCTTATTGATCCACTCTCCCATACTCGTATTCGAGGGAAACGGTACCTGATTCAGCACACTCTCCCTCTTTGTTAGTTTAGCCGAAAACCCTTTTCACGACAAACGATTGCCGGCATCCTCCATCCATTCGGTTTGTGATGAATTCAAGGTCGATCAGGGCCTTGTCCTGCAATACGTCGAGCCGCTTGGTCTTCAAGCATCCCGCTTGAAGGAAGATATCTCACCAGTCGACAAGCCTTTTCGGCAAGGTCCGACAAGGCTTTTCTGAGAAGTGAAGTCACAGAACGAACGTGTTGACTGAAATTATTTCTCACCAAGCATAACCTGGACCCAAGCAAGCTCCGCATTATCGACATGAGACCCGCGGACATGCCCGAAGCCTTGGCTGCAGGAACCATCGATGCACTGGTAGCCAGTGAACCCACTCCCTCGTTGGCCGAATCCCGCGGGGCTCAACCGTTGGCCACACTGGGCGGCATGGGCAACGTCTATCCGATCCTTATAGTCGCCCGAACGCGACTGTTAAGGGAGCACCCCGAACAAGCGACAAAGTTCCTCAAAGCGCTGGCCGCCGCAACGGCATTCGTCAATGCGCGGCCCGAGGAGGCTGCGAAACTGCTCTGCAAAGCCACAGGACTGGACGAAAAACTCGTACAGAAAGCGATGGGTCAACATTCGTATACGCTGCGGTTGGATGAACCTATCATGCAAAGCCTTGAACAGACGGCACATTTTCTTAAGGCAGGCAATCGCATTCGGGAAATTCCCGACCTGAACAAAGCAGCCGATGCCCGGTATATCCGGGCTGTGCAGCGATAGGCCTCACGACAATGCCTGAACGTAGTCGTTAACCTGAAAGTCCTCCGACATGCGACCATGGTCGGGTACACGATGGGGAGGCGGGAGCCGGTGAAGAGTCCTTATTGCCTCAATGAGTTCTTGAGGGCCTATCCCATGTGGGCGAGTGTTCCTTTAGGGAATCTTCTTCCCTCGCGATGGGATCGGCGAAGGAGAATGAAGTGCCCTGATCCGTGATTGGGTATGATGTCGATATGCACGCGTATCCGTATACCCCCACTCTGATTTCCGGCGGGCTATTTGCTGCATTGTTGCTCGGCCGCACACCCCAACCAAAGAATCAAGCAACCTCTATTAACCCTATCATTCTTCGGCGGTTTAACCTGACCCTTTAACTTAGTGGGGGGGGGTCAAAAATTTTTCTTGACAACTGAATGTCATTTAGTAGACTAAAGACAAGTCAGACCGCTGAACGACACTAAGCTACATGAATGTCGTTTAGCATATCGGGTCGATCAGGAGCATTTCACCTTGGGAATCGAAGAACGGGAAGAGCGCGAACGGCAAATCCAGCGAGAACTTCGCAGGAAACAAATCACTGCGGCTGCACGAAAGGTGTTTTCTGCGAAAGGCTTCAACACGGCGACGATGGAAGATATAGCAAGAGAAGCAGAGCTAAGCAGCGGAACTCTGTACCTCTATTTCAGCAGTAAGGACGAGCTCTATGCCACGGTGAACATTGAATTGCAGAAGTACATGCAACAGCGCGTTCAGGAACTGGCCGACATCAAGGAGATGAACCCGGCGGAAAAGCTCGAGGCACTGGGGCAGGTACTCTACGAGATTTACGAGTACGCCCCGTCCATGACGAGAAACGTTCTGCACCTGCAAGCGAGTGAGACTCTTCAAAATCTTTCCCAGGAAACCTTGGACATGATAAACGGCATCCTGTCCCAGACGCTGTCTCCCTTCTCCAGGATTATCGAGGAGGGCGTGCGAGAGGGATATTTCGAGGAACACCATCCAGTGGCCATCGTCGACATCGCATGGTGCATTTTCAGCGGTCTTGTGCTCTGGGAGGAAAGCAAAAAGATGTTCAATCCCAGGAAAGACTATTTGAAGCCCACTCTCGATTTGGCCATGAAGGTCTTCGCCCGCGGTCTGGCAAAGGAAGGGTTTCGGAAGAATGCTTGAGGCCAAGAACCGGACTGTGCGACTACACAATCGCCGGCATGTTGAAGCTTACCTCCCACGTTCACGCAAACAGGGTGGTCTTGATTCAGGGCATTCGTGCGGTCATTGTCGGTCCGTTTCTTGACGGCGGATCGACCGGTACGAGGCCTTTCCGACGCCTACACGAGGAGATTCCGGCACGGTGCACTCAGATTAGATTGCCTGTGCCGACAGAAAAAACGTTTGCCCGAACGGAGGAAGATGTCTTGCAATAAGATATGACGTGGCAGTGTGACCTGAACCCCGTGACTAGTTCATCTGCCGGCGCATAGTGCCGATCAATGGACAAGGTCGCGGCCGGGTCTGAACTTGCCGAAAGGCTTGAATACCGAATGGAGGTCGTTATGAAAAAGAAACCATTGTGGGCTGTCTGCTCGATTCTGGTGCTTTGGATCTACGTTGTTCCGTGCGGTGCGGGCGGCGAGCCTATTGTTCTTGGGCTACCGTCTTCTCTGGGCTATCTGGAAGCATATGAGTCCAAGAACTCCGCCCAACTGGCAATAGAAGAGATAAATGCCAAGGGAGGAGTAAAGGTGGGCGGTGAGATGAGACCCCTCAAACTGGTGTGGGCGGACACGAGGGACTCTGAACCCGGCATACCCATTAGTGAAGCACTGATGGCCTATGAGAAGTTGATCCTGCAGCATACCCCGACTGCGATAATCGCAGGATTCCTGACCTCCGAAGCCTTATTGGCGAGCATGGACATCACCTCAAAGCATAAGCTGCCGTTTCTTGCAACCATTCCGATGAGCCCGAAATTCCAGGAGAAGGTAGCGAAAAATTATGATGCTTACAAGTACTGTTTTCGGCTCTGTTACGATGCGCCGTCATTCACCAAAACATATCTAGGAGCCTTACAGCTCATCAACAAGGACTTTGGCTTCAATAGGGCATTCGTGATGACGGAAGAGGCTCTATGGGCCAAAGCAATCGGCAACATTTCCATGCAATGGATGAAGAAACAGGGTTGGACGATAACGGGAAATCACAGTTTCCCCAAAGCGACGAGCGATTTCTCGAGTACCCTTCTTAAGATCAAGAATACTCAGACACAAGTCATAGTGTTTATCAGCAGCATGCCCTCGGTGGTTATATTTGCAGACCAATGGCGCAACATGAGGGTACCGGCGCTGCTTACCGGGCTTCTCCCGGCCCTTTGCGGGGACGAAAATTGGAAGATTCACAGCGGAAAGATCAACGGTATTGTGAACGTAGTGGAGGCTGGTTGCATACCGGTGAAGGCCATTCCGGAATCCCAAGCCTTCTATGACGCTTACAAGAAGAGGTTCGGCAAGGCTCCGCAAGCATCTCATGCCACCGGGGCAACCTATGATGCAGTCTACATCTTGAAGGATGGCATAGAGCGTGCGGGGACTCTGGATCCCGACAAAATCGTAGCCGAGATCGAAAAGACGGACAGAAAGGGCAGCATTGGGAGAGTGAGGTTCGGAAAGGACCATCAAGTGATTTTTGGGAAAGATCCGCAAAAAGAAGCGCTGTCGGTTGACTTCCAATGGCAACAACCGGGGAAAAGAGTTCCCGTTTACCCGCCAATTGCCGCTACCGGAAAGATCTTGCTTCCAGATTGGATGAAAAAGAAATAAAATAACACGTCTTAATTCGTAACGAAACTCAGTTTTGACCGCAGGCTGCCGGTTGAGTAAATCACAAAGGAACAGCCAATGATGGGAATGCTCGTTTATGGCACTGTGAATAGTTGTATCCTCGTACTTATGGCGATCGGATTCAGTTTGACCTTCGGTATCAGCGGAATTGCGAATTTTGCATACGGCGCACTTTACATTACGGGCGCCTATTTGGCGTGGCACTTTCTCAATTCATTGGGACTGTTTTACCCTCTGTCAATCGCGATATCCGTGCTGATTACCGGACTGATCGGCGTCGTCATTTACAGGGGGTTTCTATTTAGAGTGAGGGGCATTCCCCTTTCCGAAGTCATCGTCACATTCGGCCTTGGGACGGGTATGTTGGAAGCATACCGGAGTATCGGATTGACGGGCCACGGGTACAAACTGCCGCCCTTCGTGGACGGCAGTTTGGAACTCTTTGGGGTATACATTGATTATCAGAGGCTCATTATCATAGGTCTCGGGATCGTTCTACTCCTGTTGTTGTGGGTATTCACGCATCACACCAAACTTGGGCTTGCCTTCCGAGGCATGGCCCAAGAAGAAGAGACCGCTCTTGCTTTCGGCATTGAGCCTGAAAGCACCGCCCAGGCAAGCTTTGGTGTGGGAGCGGGCTTGGCGGCTGTGGCCGGCGTTGCCGTATTACCGCTTTCGTTGCTTAACGTCGAGGACGGAAGCAATATCCTAATCCTTGTTCTCGCCGTAGGTATCGTGGGAGGACTTGAAAGCACGTTTGGCATCATTACGGCGAGCTTTATTTTCGGATTTTCCCAGATCATTGTGTCAACGTATCTTTCACCCCTTTATAGTCCAGTGGTAACCCTTGTCTCCATTGTCCTGATACTGACGCTTAAGCCGTCGGGCCTGTTCGGTAGCTCTAAGGAGCTGGAAGAGCGAGTCTGACGCATAAGTCCATTCTTGGAAATACTTGTGTAAACTTTCGAAAACTTCGGCAAGAGGCGGATATGGTGTGGAATTTGGACAAAAGTGCGGAGTCGGTGAAGTATCGCAAGGAAAGACTTGATCGCGGCATCAAAGTCAGATCGGATAGCATTTATTCGCTTACGTCGTACAGAGAAGCGCTTTACTTGATACTTCCAAGGGCATTGACCGTTGTCGGTATACTTGTTCTTCCGCTGGTACTGGACGAGTACTGGACGAGAGTGCTGGTTATTACCTGTGTCATCGCGGTTCTTGCCCTCAGTTGGGATTTCATTGCATCCGCCGGAATGTTTTCCCTTGGGCAGGGTTTATTTTTTGGTATCGGAGGGTATTCGGCAGGTGTGTTAAATCATTATCTGGGAATGCCGCCGGTTGTAACGATTCCCATTGCAACCGGTTTAGGAGGGCTTCTTTCGGGGATTCTGCTTTTGCCGGTGTTGAGGCTGAGGGGGGTCTATTTCGCAATGGTTACATTTGTGTTGCCCTTAATCTTCCGGGCACTGATTGAGGCGACCGGGGCCTTCCAGGGGCTGGAAGGTCTGAGCGGACTGTCCCCTCTTCCGAATCTCCAGGTGGCCGTCTATGTCATCATTGGCGGGATGTTCGTGTGCTTTTTCGGCTTCCGAAGACTTATGGATTCGGATTACGGATTGATATTGAAGGCAATGTTGGACAATGACCGGGCCGTCATGGCCGGTGGGATCAATATTTATTGGTATAAGGCTCAGGCGCTTTTTCTGGGTGCCGCAGCGGCAGCCTTTGCCGGAGCGTTCATGACTCATTACTACAGATTTGTCGGGATCTCGGCGTTTGCCCTCGATAATTCAGTGCTTCCGGTTGCGGCTGCGGTTGTAGGGGGACCCGGAGGGTTTGCCGGCGCGCTCTTGGGCGCCTTCATTTTGGTACCCTTGTGCGAGAGCCTGCGGAACATCGGCTCGTGGAGAATAGTCTTCTATAGCTTCTCGATGGTGATATTCGTCGTTACCGTACCGGAAGGTATCTTTCATTATATAGCTCGCAAATACCACCAATACGAGAAATGGGTGGAGATGGAGTGAAGCGATGGAGGCTGGACATATTCTTGAGGTGAATAACCTTGGCAAAAGGTTCGGAGGAGTAGTAGCACTACACGGTATCAACTTTCGGCTCGCTAAGGGAGAATTCGTGGGAGTAATCGGGCCGAATGGTTCCGGAAAGAGTACTCTGGTCAACCTGATCACGGGATTTTTGAAGCCGACGTCCGGATCGGTCGTCTTTAAGGGGAAGGACATAACAGGCAAAATGCCTTACGTAATAGCCAATCGTGGTATTGCCAGAACCTTCCAGATGGCGAAGGCGTTTGACCACCTCCCTGCCTTCAAGAATGTGATAATCCCCCTTTGCTCCCGTCGGGTGAAGAAATTCAAAGGTGGTCAGTACGGCGAGAGAGACGACATCGCAATGGATCTTCTGGAAGAAGTCGGGTTTGAACGTGACTCAGCCGTGCCTTACAAGACTGCGGCGGGCCTTCCGCACGGATACCTCAAACGGCTTGAGTTGGCGCGTTGCATTGCTCTACGTGCGGATCTAGTTGTCTTGGACGAACTGTTTTCCGGAATGAGCATGTCCGAGGTGGCGACCGCACTCCCCATAGTCGAGAAACTCAAGACGGAAAGAAAAACCATCCTCATGGTGGAGCACAGATTGAAAGAGCTCTTTCGTCTTGTGGATCGAGTGATAGTCTTGAACTTTGGTGCCTTGATCGCAGAAGGAACGCCTGCCGAGGTCATGAACAGTGACGCGGTCAAGGCCGCGTATTTGGGGTCAGAGGAGGAATCGGATGGGAGCGCTGCTTGATGTGAAGAATCTCATGGTCTTCTACGAGAATGCTTTGGCTCTCAATGATTTCAGCATGGAGGTTCAAGAAAGGGAGTTCATAGGAGTCTTAGGATCCAACAGTGCGGGGAAGACCACATTGATGAACGCGATAGCCGGTCTGCTTGAAGACAAGAGGATCAAGGAAGAGCGGAGGGGCGGCGTTAGGATTACCATTCGCGGCGAGATAAGATTTGACGGCACGAACATAGTGAAGCTGCGACCAAGAGAGCGCGTCAGGAAAAGAATTGTCCTCAGCCGGGAGAGACATCCGATTTTTCGGGACAGTGATGCGGTGGAAAACCTGAGGATAGCCGGTTACCTGCAAAAGAACTCCGAGGTCAAAAAAGGGATCGATTCCGTATTCGAGATTTTTCCCGTTCTCACGAGACTGAAGAACAGAAAGGCGGGATTCCTGAGCGGCGGCGAGCAACAAATGCTCATAGTCGGTATGGCGTTGATGGCAAAGCCTCGCCTCCTACTATTGGACGAGCCTCTGCTCGGATTGGCTCCCGTTATTCAGGCAAGCCTTGTGTCCACAATAAGGGATATCAACAGTAAGAATATCACGGTCGTTATTACCGAACAGTTTGCCAGACCTATTTTACCGCATATTCACCGTGGATACGTTCTGGAACATGGCATGCTCGCGCTCTCGGGCAGCGGAACCGAATTGGCGAACAATCCCGAGGTCAGGGCAGCCTATTTCGGAGTGTAGAAGGAGGTCTATGTTGAGGCGGAAAAGGACCTGCAACACCATTTACGGGTGTTTTGAAGAGGCGACGAGGACAAACCGGACCAGACCGGCGGTTGTCTATCTCGGGAAAGTCTGGACGTACGGCGGACTCCATGAACTGATTGAGCGGTTTGCGGCCTCACTATATGAATTGGGACTGAGAAAAGGGGACAAGGCTCTTCTGTATCTCTCCAATACCCCGCAATGGATAATTTCTTGGTTCGGCCTGATTCGCATCGGTGTGGTGCCTATTCCCATAAGCCCCATATATACTCCTACGGACCTCAGCTATCTTGTTAGTGACAGCGGCGCAAGGACTATCATCTGTCTCGATACCAATTTCGGATACGTCGAAGAGGTTTTCGACCAAACCGACCTGGCAAGGATAATCGTAACGAACTTGGTAGAGCTATTGCCGCCTTGGAAACGGCTATTGGGCAAGGCGTTGAACACCGTCCCCGAAGGAAAGTGGACCGCCGGAGGCCCAAGAGTGTCGTTCAAGAAACTTCTCAACAAAGCCGCTTCGCCCTTGCCCCCTTTTGACGAGTTGGGAATCACGGGGGAGGACATGGTAGAGATGCTCTACACGGGAGGTACGACGGGAGTGCCCAAAGGCGTGCCGTTTTCCAACCAAAATCTGGTGGAAGCCTGTCGCAACCAAAGATCTATGAGCGAACCGGTCATACCTTGTGGCGAAGACGTTCTGGTCCAGGGAGCCCCATTCTTTCATGCTCTCGGTCAGGCACTGGGTATTGGGGGATTTCTGTCCGGCGACACGTGTGTATTGTTACCTCGAGTTCAGTTGGATGGCATGTTGGATCACATACATCGACACAGAGCAACATCGTTGTTTGGGGTACCCGCGCTCTATCGGATGATATTGGAACACAAAAGAAGGGAGCGGTACGACATAAGTTCGCTCAAGTACTGTTTCTGCGCGGGAGACGTGCTGCCTTCGGAAATCGACAAGAAATGGAAGGGAATGTTTGGGGTTAAAATATCACTGGGATACGGAGCTACCGAAACGTGCGCGGGGGTGGCATTGACTCCTGCCAACGAGGAGGCGCCTGAAGGTAGTTGCGGAAAACTGCTGCCGGGGAGGAAAGTGAAGGTAGTCGACCCCATAACCTTGGAGCCTGTTCCCGAGGGAGAGGGCGGAGAGTTGCTCGTCACCTCCGAACACATGGTGAGAGGCTATTGGAACAAGCCCGAGGAGACCGACCAATGCTTTGTGGAACTGGAAGGACAGCTCTGGTATCGCACGAAAGACATGGTAAGGATAGACAAAAACAATTGGATATACTTCCTGGACAGATCCGTCGACATGATCAAGCACAAGGGGTATAGGATTGCGGCTTCGGAGATAGAAGCGGCGTTACAGGAGAACCCGGTTGTGCTCGCTTCTTGTGTTGTCGGTGTCCCGGATGAAAAAGTGGGGGAAAGAATCAAGGCATTTGTAGTCTTGAGAGAAGACGTGAAGGGCGTGAGCGGGTATGAACTCATAAGGTGGTGTCGAAAGAGACTCGCGCCGTACAAGACACCGGAGTATATAGAGTTTAGAGACATGTTGCCGAAGTCTAAGGTGGGCAAGCTTCTTCGCAGAGAACTCAAAGACGAAGAACAACGCAAAGTGGGGTAACAAGAGGAAATAGACTTGCCGGCCCGTGTCGGCACGACCCTCCATGGAAACAACGGGCCGGTAATCTCGGGGATTCGGTGTTCTTGCCGGGAGGGCTTGTACAGATAACACTCACGGCATTTTCGTTGCAGTGCGAAAGGAGGTCATATGGCCGGTCTAATGTGCCGGGGACAGCTATGGAGGCGATATACGTTTGAGGAGACGAGTCGGTTTACGGTGAGTATCGGAGATGCTCGACGAGACTCTAGATTGTAATCTTTTTGGGGCCTTCCGGCCCCAGCCCTGCGAGGAGAAAAAATGGAAATACGCAAACACGTGGCCGTCATTACCGGCGGGGCTTCAGGTCTAGGGGAAGCCTGTACACGCGAGCTAGTGAAGGATGGGGCAAAAGTGGCAATCCTGGACGTGGATGAGGAACGCGGCAACGCACTTGTCTCGGAACTGGAACCGGAGGTTATTTTCTGCAAAACCGACGTGACGGACGAGACAAGCGTTCAGGCTGCGATTGATAGGGCTGCGGCGTCGTTCGGTTCGGTTCACGTAGCCATAAACTGTGCCGGCGTCGGGCCGGCCGCAAAGATTCTCGGCAAAAAGGGACCGATGCCGTTGGAAAAATTCACTAAGGTGGTCGATATCAATTTGATCGGTACCTTCAACGTAATGAGATTTGCGGTGCAAAAGATGGCACAAAACTCGCCCGACGAGGACGGCGAGAGAGGAGTCATTATCAATACGGCATCTATCGCGGCATTTGAAGGTCAGACAGGCCAAGCCGCGTACAGCGCATCCAAAGCGGCCGTCTGCGGCTTAACTCTTCCCGCGGCTCGAGAGTTTGCCGAGTATGGCGTGCGGGTTGTCGCCATTTTGCCGGGCCTTTTTGAAACGCCCATGGCCGCAAGTTTGCCGGAAAAGGTTAAAGAAGGTCTTACGTCTCTAATCCCGTTTCCTCGAAGGTTTGGCAGGCCGCACGAATTCGCAAAGCTGGCCAAAGAGATCATCGGGAATCCGTTCCTGAACGGAACCAATATCAGATTGGACGCGAGCCTACGAATGGCGTGAGAGTGAGTCGACACGTCCACGGCGTCCTGGGGTTCAAGGAGCGTGGCTGACTCGGCTGAGATGCTTTGGGAGAAAACCAAGATGAATCTTGATCCAACAGAAGAACATA
Organism: Desulfomonilaceae bacterium; assembly: GCA_963675835.2. GTDB lineage: Bacteria > Desulfobacterota > Desulfomonilia > Desulfomonilales > Desulfomonilaceae > JAVHLK01. Next base: position 12,317 of record CAXXIU010000020.1, on the reverse strand, counting down.
GAATGATTCGCGACATGGCACGAGACTTCGCCGACGAGGTTGTCGCCCCTCGTGCGGAAGAGATGGAAAGGACGGGTGCATATCCCTATGACATCATAGAGCGAATGGCGGAACTCGGGATGATGGGTATCCCCTTTCCGGAGTCATACGGCGGCAGCGGCGGCGATTGGGTAGGCGCTCAGATATGCATCGAAGAGATATCTCGAGGAGACGTGACGCTGGGAGGTCTCCTGAGCATTACCACTACGGTGGTAGCGCAAGAACTATTTGTTTTCGGTACTGAGGAACAGAAGAAGAAATGGCTGGTGCCTATCGCCAAGGGGAAATACATCGGCGCTTTCGGCCTAACCGAACCGGACTCGGGTTCGGATGCGGCCGCATTAAGGACAACTGCCGTCTTGGACGGCAACGAATGGGTACTGACGGGAACCAAGCAGTTCATCACCAATATCGGACTCGACAATTCTCCAATCCTGTTGGTAGCGGCCAAATGCGCCCGCAACGGAAAAGGAAGCGTGATCTCCACGTTCATAGTGCCCAAGGATTCGCCCGGCTTTCGGTTGGGCAAGAGATATCGGAAATTGTCGTGGAACGCTTCGGCCACCCACGAGGTGATACTCGATGAGTGCAGGGTCCCGAGGGAAAACCTCTTAGGAGATCCCGACCGAGGGTTCGCTCAACATCTGGCGGTTCTCGAGACGGGACGAATAGGCGTTGCCGCCGCCGCCGTGGGGCTGGCCCAAGCCTGCCTCGACTCGGCAAAGGCCTATGCAAAAGAGCGAGTGCAGTTCGGGCGTCCCATTTTCAACCACCAGGCCGTTCAGTTCAAGCTGGCCGACATGGCGGTCAACATCGAACTAGCTAGGAACCAGTACCTAAAGGCGGCTTGGCTGAAAGACCAAGGCCGAAAACATACCTTTGAGGCGGTGACGGCGAAACTGTTTGCCACCGAAATGGCTGAAAAAGCTGCAAGCGACGCGTTGCAGATTCACGGCGGATACGGCTTCATGGAAGAGTACGCCGTGTCTCGATACTACAAGAGCGCAAAACTGCTGCAAATCGTGGAGGGAACGTCGGAAATACAGAGAATGCTCATCGGCCGTCTCCTGGATAGCCGGAGCCCGTCAAGGGCTTGAACCGTGGCTGGTTGCACTCGACAAACGGATCAATGCGGAGGAAAGAACGAATGGATCGGAACGTATGCGTAATCGCCGGAGGCATGTCAAAGTGGGGAATAAGAAATGGGAACCAAAGGGACTTCTATCAGGAAGCAGGCAAGGCCTGCCACGAGGACAATCCTGCCGTTAATCCGAAGGATATAGACGGTCTGTTGGTGGCCTCCGCTTATACGGAGCGTACCTCTTACCAGACTCACTTGGCACCTATGGTTGCTGAATACCTCGGCATAAAGCCCAGAAGTATCTGCGCCCGCGTGGAGCTCCTCTGCGCGAGCGGTAGCTCCGCAATAATTCTGGGCTACGGGCTGATAAAGAGCGGTTTAGCCGATGTTATAATGGTGGCGGGAGGAGAAAAACTTCAAACACCTCAGAGGTGGGAGGTGTTCTACAGCGAGTTGGCATCGGTCGACCACGACTGGGATGGTCCACAGGGTTTGGGCCTTCCGCCGCCGGTATTTGCCATGACGGCGAAACTGCACATGAGCCGGTACGGCACCAAGAAAGAGCAGTTGGCCCAGGTTTCCGTGAAGAACCGGCGAAATGCAGCCCTCAATCCAAACGCTCAGTTTCAGAAACCGGTCACCATTGAAGAGGTAATGAATGCCCGAATGATCGTGCCGCCGTTGAGTCTCTATGACTGTTGTGCCATTACCGACGGTGCGGCGGCCGTAATCCTGGCAGTCGAGGAGAAAGCTCGGCACTTGACGCAAGCGCCTCTGGTTTACGTCCGCGGAGCAGGGCAATCCGCTCTCCATAGCATGTCCGCGAACATGCCGAATTGGACCGCCTGGGAGTCTCTCAAGATCGCAGCGGGACAGGCCTACAAGACGGCCAACATTGGACCGAAGGACGTCGACGTGGCGATGACTCATGACTGTTTCACCATCTCGGAGATCATAGAAATGGAGGACCTCGGATTTTGCGAAAAAGGAGAAGGCGGTCCGTTCATTGCCGCCGGAGAGAACGACTTGGGAGGACAGGTCCCCACCAATACTGACGGGGGACTTCTTGGCTGCGGCCATCCATTTGGGGGAACCGGAATCAGACAGGCAATTGAAGTGATGAAACAGTTGCGCGGCGACGCAACTCAACAGGTTCCTAATGCAGCAGTCGGACTGACCCACAATGTCAGCGGCTTTATAGCAGGTAATACGGTCGTGATTTACGGAAGGGAGGCAACGTGAGTACTACGGTAATGCCTATGCTCGACGGGAAATACATGGTCACCATGGACTTGTTCCCGCAACAGTCCAAGGAATTCAACGGCGTTCATCAATTCTACGAATTCTTGCGAGAAGGGCGCTTCACCACTACCAGATGCAGGGATTGCGGCAATGAACCGTTTCCCCCAAGGATGCTCTGTCCGGAGTGCTACAGTACCGACCTCGAATGGATAGACTGGCCGACGACGGCAACGGTGATTGAATTGACCGAGGAAGTGGCGGGCGTTCCTTTAGGCTTCGGTCCGGCGCCGCTCATTCACGCCCTGGTTGACCTGCAGGGTAGAACCAAGTTGTTCGTGCGAATTATAAACTGCAGGGAGGGTCAACTCAAGTCCGGCGACGAGGTCAACCTCGCCGTCTTCGATGTGACCGGGGTACCTCAGGAAATGGGCAGAGAAACAGTACTGGTTCCTCGCGTATTCTATGCATTTGAACCCAAGTAGTCGGGTTCATAAACGCGGTTGCCGACGACTTACCGCTCCATGGCCAAAATACGCCGGCGTATTCAGGAGTCTTTCTCCATTGGCTCAGGCGGCCGGGCGGACTTGGCTGACGGCGTCCGCCTTGGCCGTGCCTTTTTCGAGAGATTTTTTGAGATCATCTTTGGCGCATGTCCGTTTGAACACACATGCCCGGGTGCCGGCAAGAAGCCATGACTGTTCACCGCGAGGAAGACTGATAGGTGAATCAGTGACCGGAAGCTCGGTTAGTTTATCCGCTTATCCGACCCTTTCGATATCCTCTTGAGATACCTATACAATGCATCTCGAGAAATATTGAGCAGCCGTGCCGCTTCTTTCTTGTTTCCTCTGCACGCATGCAAGACCGTGGTGCACAGAAAATTCTCGACCTCCGTCGTACACTCGCGAATTGTCTTCCCTTTGACGTAGCGGACGGTGTACGACCAATCGTCCTCGGCTTTCGCCTCGCCCGGCAGCACGATCTCGAAGCGGCCGCCTTCCCAGAGTATTAAGGACCGTTCGAGTACATTCCGCAGTTCTCTCACATTGCCGGGCCAGTGATAGCCGGCGAGGGCGGCAATCTGACCGGATTTAAGTAGGGGAATTTCGGTGAGCTGCATTTCGACCGCGAGATTTTGCATCATTTCTTCGACGAGTACCGGAATGTCGTCTTTTCTCTCACGCAGAGGCGGAAGCCGGATAGGAAAAACACTTAGACGATAGAAGAGAGGTTCGAGGAATCGTCCGTGGTCGACTTCCGCATCCAGGTCCCGGTGGGAGGCTGCAATCAACCGTGCGTTGACCCGAATCTCTTTCTGTCCTCCCACCCGCAAGAAGGACTGAGTGTCGAGAAAGGTAAGGAGTTTGGCTTGAAGCGGCAGATCGAGCTCCCCTATTTCGTTCAGTAGAATGGTTCCGCCCTCTGCTAGTTCCAACATTCCCTTTTTCAGATTCACCGCTCCGGTGAAGGCCCCGCGCTCATGTCCGAAGAGCTCGGATTCTGCCAGGTCTCGGGGCAAAGCCGAACAGTTTATCGAAAAGAACGGCCCTCCGGCTCTCTTCGAGTGATCGTGCAACCAACGGGCCAGGTAGTCCTTTCCACTTCCGCTTTCCCCTTGAAGCAGGACAAAAGTGTCTGTTTGTGCAGCGATACGGGCCTTGTACAAAGTTTCACGCATGGCTTCCGAAGAGTAATCCCGGCCCCTGCCGAGCGAAACCGCGCCGAGTTTCTTGCGTTCCGTGACATCACGAGAGATGCAGCAAATGCCGATAATGTCCCCCGTATCGCTTCTCAGCGGTACCAGGGTGTCGTGGAACGTCATGGATGTGCCCCGCACGCTCCGGGTATGCTCGATCTCGATTGACTCTCCGGCCAACACGCGGGCTTCCCGTTCAGCCAGTTGTTTTCCCCGTTTCCTCGCCGTAAAGGTCCTCTGCCTGCTTTCCGATTATTCCAGACGGATCGAGCTCGAGCAGTCGAGACATCGAGCGATTGACGTGGGTATATCTCAGTGAATGATCTTTAATGAATATGCATTCTTCGGCACTCTCAAAAACCGCGCGAAAGCGCTCCTCGCTTTCTTTGAGCGCCTTTTCCATCACCTGACGTTCGACGATGAGGCCCCATTCTCGAATAGCCCGATCGGCAAAACGCGGCATGTCGAGAAAAGCCGCGGGAGACTTCACGACATAGTCCAGGGCTCCTCCCTTCAATGCATCAACCGCTGCCTGCTCGTTCCCATGACTCGTCATCACTATCAGGGGGATTCGTTCTCCTGTCCTCCCGTTCCCCACGAGTTCGGTACCCTTTCCATCCGGCAACAAAAGGTCCGCTATGACCAGATTCGGAATCGACTCGTCAAGATACTCTCGCGCCTCTCGAACACTGCCGGCAACGGTGACTTCATATTCACCGGCCTGAGCTTCCTCAAACGCGCGGAATATGAGTTCGGCATGCGCCTCTGAGTCCTCAACAACCAAAATGCGCCGTGGCTTCATGCCTCCTCCGGGCTGTCTTGGGGGCCGCCCTCACTCGGTTCACAAAGCGGCTTACGGTTCCATGCCAGCCAATAGAAACCAAGGTCGTCCATCAATTTCCCGAATTTGCCGAAATCCACCGGTTTGACCAGGTAGCTGTTCACGTGTCGGTTGTAAGCGCCCATCATGTCTCGTTCGGACTCCGAAGTGGTCAACGCCACAACCGGAATGCGGCGCAAGTCCTTAGAGGCCTTTATCTCTTTCAATACCTCCAGCCCGTCTATCTTGGGGAGGCGGAGATCCAGGAGGATCACGTGTGGCCGGGGGCTCGACTGCTCATCCGCGTACACTCCTCTTTGGAAGAGATAATCCAAGGCCGCCTCACCGTCCGACACGTGGATGATCTTGTTGGCCACCCGGTGTTCCTCGAAACTCCGTACGATCAGCTCGGCATGGTCCGGATTGTCCTCAACGAGCAAGATAATCAATGGTTCCCCATTCATGATTCAGACCTTCACCCTTAGGTATTTTTATTCTTCTCCGGAAGTGTGAAACAGAAAACGCTGCCGTGTCCGACCCCTTGGGATTCTACCCAAATCCGACCTCCATGAACCTCGACGATTCTTTTGACGACGGCGAGCCCGATACCGGTTCCTTCGGTACTTTGCTCCAGTCTTTCGAACAGGCCGAACACTTTGGCATGATATCGCGCATCGATGCCCGTGCCGTTATCCTTGACATAGACCACTGTTCCATCGGCAGAGCGTCGCACGCCAATTTCCACTCGCGGTTGCGATTGATTTCCCATGAATTTGACGGCATTGTCAAGGAGGTTCTCCACCACCTCACGGAGACGGGCGGCATCGCCATACAGCACCGGAAGTTCATCCGCGATGACCAGGGCTACCCCTCGGTCCGAGATCCGGCCCGCCAATGTTTCCACTGCGTCTTCCACGATCTTGGTCAGAGAGACCTCCCGTGGAGAGTTCATAACCCGACCGATTCGGGAGAGTTCCAGGAGTTCATCGAGTAGTAGGCCCATCTTCTCCACCGCACCTTGAATCCTCGCCGAATCCGCCTTTACTCGTTCGAGGTTACCCGAAGCCGTGTCCCGTTCCAAATATCCCAGAAAGCCTTTGATGGTGATCAGCGGGCTTTTCAAATCATGGGAAACTGTGTAGGTGAACCGTTCCAATTCGGCATTCTTGGATTCCAGCTCTCTTATCAAACGCTTGCGCTCCACGACCTTTTCAGTCAGTTCTTCGTTTAACTCGGTCAAGCGAAGGGTCCTGCTCTTGACCTGCTCTTCGAGTTCCCTGTGCCAGTTTCCGATCCGTTGGATCATCGAGTTGAAGGTGAGGGCAAGATTCCCCACTTCATCCAAGCGGACAACCGGTGCCCTTGCATCGAGGTTGCCCGCTTCCACCTGTTGGGCAACGAGGCTCAAGTCTCGAATGGGCCGGGCTATTCTCCCGGCGATGAGGGCGGCCATGAACGCTGCGGCAAGGACTCCCAGAAGAGAAATGAGCGAGGATTGGAACAGCCGTCTCCATGTCGGAGCAAACATTTCGTTCCGGTCAACCTTGACCACCAGGCCCCAGCCGTAACTCGGCGCAATTTCGATATAACGATACGCAGCCAGAACCGGCACCCCGCGGTAGTCCCGACTTACCATCAGCCCTTCTTTTCCTTGGGCGGCCAGCCTCGCCGGTTCCGCTTCGATGCGGTATTCCAAGGGGACGGCAGGAGACCCGTTTGGGAGGGGGTACTTCAGCGTGGTCAAAATCCTCAGGTCCCGGTTCACGAGAACAATATCCTCGGTCTTTCCGATGCTCTCTCCCCCATAGTACAGCGCCCTTATGAGCCGATCCACCCAGGCATACACGACCACGACCCCTATTACCGTCGTCGGCTCAACATCTTGCAGAGAAGATCTGTCCAAAATAGCGCTGGAGAGCGCCGCAAAGGGTTTGCCGTTGACCGGAGACTTGGCGACGATGACGGACACCTTCCCGGCGTGGTCCAAAGTTCCGGCAAGAAGTTGGCGGCAAGGAAGTGGAGTGCCGAGTTCCCGAGTGTCGGTTGAGGCAATGACGACCCCTTGACGCGCGTCTGCTACTTGTATCTTCCAATAGGCCTTGTGCGTCTTGCGGACAGCACGCAGCGCTTCCATGAGGGCCTTACCGCTATCCTGTTCCATCAAATCGGCACGAAGCCGGGCTCTCGTGAGTCCCTCATCGGCATCTCGCTGAGTTATCTCGCTAAGCCTTTTCGCGGATGACACAACAATCTTGTTCTGAGCCAATGCCGTTACATCGCTTTCGCGCTCGCCCAGCCAAAGCCGCAGGCGCTCCTTACTGAGGTCCGCCAGAAGACTCAGCTGCCTCAACACCAGGTCCTGCGCTTCTCCGTGCGACCCTTGATCGGAAGTCCACGGCAGCCCAAACGTCCTGAGACCGCTGACCAAAATCAGAATTACGGCACACAGAACTCCGAAACTGAGTGCCATTTTGCTGCGAAGGTTGAGCAATGGCTGACGCATCCGGACCTGTGAGTCTTGAGATGTGTGTTGAACGGTACCGGCCTCGTCTTTCATCCCGGCCTCTCACGTTACTGCCGACGGGGTGGGGGGCATTGGGTTCACAATACCTGAGAAACTATGTGCCAAGCTTCGAAGGGCGGCACGCTCACCAAGGCTCGGGTTCAGGGGCAGTGTGAGCCTGTTTTGCTTTCAGGGGCCTGAAGGATCACTCGGTACGCCGGGACCCATACCCCTTCTTTATGAGACTGTTTATATCATGTCCTAACAAATCTTGTCCCAAATTCGGAAACCTCAGTCCCCGCCGGCGGTGTAGTCCATTGTTATTCCCAGTTTCCTCATCTTCTTCCAGAGGGCTTGCCGAGTGATCCCGAGCAGCCTGGCCGCTTCGGATTTCTTGCCCTCGGCATGCCTCATTGCCTCGAGGATGCGTTTCGTTTCGTCGCGGGGACGTTTCTTGGAGGAAGCATCCTTAGGGCGGCGGCGAGGACCGCCGGGCACGATGTTTTCCGGGAGGTGAGCCGTATTCACCTGATCGTCCCGGCACACGACAAAAGCATATTCCAACGCATTGATAAGTTCTCGAATATTCCCGGGCCACTCGTGGGCCAGCAAGTGTTCCATGGCATCGTGAGTAATGCCGGAAATGTCCTTGCCCGTCTTGAGTCGGTTCTCTTCCAGGAAATGCTCGACGAGCAGGGGCAGATCTTCCCGTCTGTCACGCAGGGGAGGCAGTCGAATGGGAATCACGTTGAGGCGGTAGAAAAGGTCGTCTCTGAAGTCGCCGTGACGAACCATATCTCCCAGGTCTCGATGGGTGGCGGAGATGATGCGCACATCTACCGTAATGGGGGTACTGTCGCCCACTCGCTCGAATTCTTTTTCCTGGAGCACTCGCAGTAGTTTGACCTGCATGGACGGTGGTATGTCGCCGATCTCGTCGAGAAAGATATCCCCCTCATGGGCCAGTTCGAACCGCCCTTTTCTCGTCCTATCAGCGCCGGTGTATGCACCTTTCACATGTCCAAACAATTCGCTTTCCAGCAGAGTCTCAGTGAGGGCAGCGCAATTTACCTTGATAAACGGACCGTGTTTGCGCTTACCCAACTTGTGGACTGCCGCGGCCACGAGCTCCTTACCGGTACCGCTTTCGCCGTAAACGATGATCGGCGCGTCGGACTGAGCGGCATCGGTTATCAAATCAAACACCTCCTGCATTACGCGCGACTTGCCGATTATCCCATGAAACCGATCCTTGCCTTTGAGAATGGAACTCAATCGTTCTATCTGTCGATCTCTCGAGACGAGTTCACTCAAATCCATCAGCGTTTCCACTCCACCGTTTACCGTCCCGTTTCTTCCTATCAAGACGGAGGCATTCTTCATGACGGGAAGCTTGGTCCCGTCCTTTCTCGTAAGGATGCACTTGCGCCTTTCGATCTGCTTGGTCTCAAATAGTTGACAAGAGAAGTTCTCACCGGGACCACACCGTGCAGAACAGTTGTTGCACTTGAGGATCGTGCAGGGACTTCCGATGAGTTCCTCTCGGGTGAACCCGGTGAGCTGTTCGGTCGCCTGGTTGACTGCAACGATCATCCCTTCCGCATCCACTACCATAAGGCCGTCCATCATGGTTTCAACGATCGTCTTCCAGAAGGTCACCATCTCCTCACGATTCATCACTGTTACACCTTTCGCGGGAACGTGAAGGTCAACCGGAAGGTTAACCGTTGAGTTTACACTAGTCAACCATAGAGATTGCATGAGGTTGACACTGACCGGGTTAGGCAGGTTACCCGGAACGTTTCGGAACCCGGGAACGGCAGTAATTTCAGACTAATATCACGCCCGATTCAGCTGGAGGCACATGCGGAGGGATATTGGCACGGCAATTGCTTAATCATCGGACATTCCGTGGGAACCTTCCCAGAGGGAAACATCATGGAAAACCATGAGTTGGCAGAATTGGAAGCAGTCAAGGTAGTAGATGCACGATGGTCTCCATGCCCTGGAACCCTTTTGAAGGCCAAGGAGAGCATTGGCGGGATGCTCGCCGGTGAGATCATGGAAATCCTTTCTCATGATCCGGAAGCACGGCGAGACATCTTGGCTTGGACCGGCAAAGTCGGACATGAGTTCCTGGGGTTTCTCGAGTGGGAGGGGTACTATCGAATCTTCGTAATGAAGAAGATTCCGGAATAATACGGAAAGTTGCCTAGCCTCGATTCGTGTCGAGGGAAGGCCGGGAGGATTTTATGATCGGAACGTCGAACAAGCCGGAACACGAGGTTCTGGAAGCGGTAAAGGCGTATAACAAGGTTATCGTTGTCGGCTGCAACGGGTGCGCCAAGGTCTGCAACACTGGTGGAGAGCCGCAAGTGGCAGCGATGGCGGAAGTCCTTCGCAATAACGGTAAGGATGTGGTGCTTGAGGTTACCCCGGAGCGGACATGCTACATCAATCATACTCTCGGTGCCTTGAGTGGAAAAGAGAAGGAGCTTGAGGAGACCGACTCGATGCTCGTCCTCGGCTGCGGCGGCGCCTTGCAGGTGGTGCGGCAGGCCACGGAAGAACTGGGGCTCACCATCCCGGTGAAAATCGCTCTCGATTCGGTTGGGCATATGGATACGGTGATTGCGGGGACTCTTGCAATCGAACAGTGTCAGGAGTGCGGTGAATGCGTGCTTAACGAAACAGGGGGCATTTGTCCGGTCACCAAGTGTGCGAAGAGCTTGCTCAACGGACCCTGCGGTGGGGCACAAAATGGGAAATGCGAGGTGGATCCGGATCGCGATTGTGCGTGGATACTCATCTATGAACGCCTGAAAGCACTTGGTGAACTGAAGACGCTTTCCGGCTATCGGGAACCCAAGAATTACGAAACATTCAATAAGCCACGGTCTTTGAAACTGGCCTGATAAGAGGGATTTTCATGAAAATTACAGACCTTTTTTCCAATGGGACATATGTACTTACCAGTGAAGTCGGTCCGGTGAAAGGATGCGTCAGGGATCTTGGAGACGGGAAGGTCCCCCATTGCCTTGAAGAAGCCGAACTGCTGCGCAAGCACGTTCACGCAATAAACGTAACCGACAACCAGAGCGCAGTTATGCGTTTGGGGTCACTGGCGGCTTCGGTGAAACTCAAGGGACAGGGCATCGAACCGATCTACCAGATAACATGCCGGGATCGAAACCGTATTGCCTTACAGTCGGAACTGCTCAATGCGTGTTCGCTCGGGATCGACAACGTGCTGATCCTCACCGGCGATCATACGACCCTTGGCGACCATCGGTCGGCCAAGCCGGTCTTTGACCTTGATTCAGTGCAGCTCTTGAAGATCGCAAACCAAATGAAGAACGGACACGATATGGCGGGGAACGAACTGAGTCAGGCTACCGACTTCGCCCTGGGAGCAGTGGTCAACCCGAATTTCGAGCCCCTGGATCTCCAACTGATCAAAATGGAAAAGAAAATCGAGGCCGGCGCACAGTTCTTCCAGACGCAGACGGTCTATGATCCGGCACTCTTTGAGCGGTTCATTCGCAGGACCGAAGCATTTGGGGTTCCCATCCAACTGGGGATAGTCCTGGTGAAGTCCGCAAAGATGGCTCAATTCATGAACAGCAGCGTTGCCGGGATCTCGGTTCCTGCCGACTGGCTCAAGCGGCTCCAGGAAACCCCGCAAGGCGAGGGGAAAAAGAAGTGTGTTGAAATGACGGCCGAGTTGCTCAGGGAGATCGCTCCCATGTGTCAAGGGGTCCATTTCATGCCGCTGGGTTGGTCGGATGTCGTCCCGCAGATCATATCCGAGAGCCTCAACGGCAATCGACCGGTGGTCTGAGGGATTATAGCAAGTGTCAAGAATAATGACCGATATTTCGAGTCTGGTTCCCAGGCTTTGAAAAGAGAAATCCCCCTTCATCCCCCCTTTGACAAAGGGGGCTGGGGGGATTGGCCCGGGAACGACGGAAACACGAATTTCGGACGGAATTTATGGCAATTGCTCTAAGGGTTATGGCTTCCTCGAGACCATCGGGGATCCATGAAACTATCCATCGAGTACCCGAAGGGGGTTGCTTACCGGAGATCTTTCTTAGGAAGCAAGGCATTAGAGAACAGCGCGAGCCGTCTTCGTCAATACTCGGAAGGGTGAAAAATCATGGCTGAATTCAGTTCATATGAACCGGAACGGGTTGAAGTGACCGGAGAAGTGATTGAGTCGTTTGTCGCGGCATTTCCGGCAGATATACGTGATTTCGGGCCTGCGGTCCTGGACAAACACGGCATTCGCGATCCCGATCCAAAGCGATTCTACAAAGCGCAACCATTTCTTGAAGCGATGCGGGACGTCGCTCACCGCATCGGTCGGAACATGATGACACGAATCGGACAACAGATAGCCATGCGTGTTGAACTTCCGCCGGCCTGGGATTCCCTGGAAGCCGCATTGGGAAGCTTGGACAAAGCCTACCACTCCAAGTATCGAGGCGGTGAGATCGGCCGTTGGACGTATCACCACCACGGGAACGACGGGGGGCTCATGCGTGGAACAATGATCAGTACCAACCACTACTGTTGTGCGTTTGACCGAGGCGTCCTGGAAGGCTTTGCAAAACGCTTCAGACCTATGGGGATAACCGACGCTCTCGTGCGACACGACGACTCTCAGCCATGCAGAAAGAACGGAGCCGACTCTTGCACATACGTTATCACGTGGGGATAAGGAAATCGGGTTATTGAGGTGTGTGCGAAACAGCAATATTAGGCCTCGCCATGCGAGTCGACGACCTTAACCGTCTCCCATGGAGAGGCTGCGTCGAAAGGCGGAGCATTTGATGAACGATGGACAGTCGGCCTAAGTTCCCTCTCCTTGACGGACGCAGAATTTGAACTTCTCCTGACCAACTTTGTGGAAGAGCCCGAATCGCCCCTCGAG
>CAXXIU010000019.1:0-829386 GCA_963675835.2 Desulfomonilaceae bacterium | reverse complement strand
GGCTTTCGAGGAAGGCTACCCCATTCTGGAAAGGACCTTGAGCGGACTGTACGAACTCGGGGGTTTCTTGCACGGCGTTCGGGCAAAGCTCAGACCGCACAAGCTGTATCACGCTTGGCTTGATTACGCGGGTATCCCGAGAGGCACTGCTCAGAGTTACGTGCAAGCGTATGAACGGTACGGCGGCAGGCTTCCTCGTTTTGCAGCGCTCGGGATAAGAAAGCTCCTGATCGCATCTCGTTTACCGGACTGTGCCGAATACGTGGAACAGCACGAGCATGAGATAGCTTCTCAAACGACCGAGGAACTTGAGAAGCAGGTGAAAGCGTTGCGGCAGCGAAAGCAGGGCAAACAGAAGAAGGCGGGAAGAAAGCCCACGTACTTCTCAGTAGGTCAATGTCGGATTCGGCCGTCAATGGACGGAACCAAAATCACGATTGAGGGGATGACCAAGAACACGCAGGATGAATTAATTGAGGTGGTCAAGCGATGGTTATCACAGGACAAAGATCACGGTCACGACGGTCGTGACTCAGTCTTGTCATGACTTCAGTCTATTTGTCTCAGGGATGGAGGTTGGCTCATCAACATGTTCCCGCCATAGCCACACACGACTCAATCATGAGATTCGTTCTGAAACGCACTGAGATGGTTTCTGAGTGACGTTTGGATTGAGGGCAGGTTAGAGTAAGGTCATTTTTCGAACATTTGGGATAGGAGCGTCGATTAGTGGCCTATAGAGCCATGAGTCGGGTGTGACCGCAGCACCGAGGAAATTGAAGAGTCAAGCTCCGTGTCGGAAAACCTCTCCACGCGCCCGCCAGCCCCCTATTGCCTTTCAAACCAAATGGAGGTTCACCCATCGAAAGTCCAGTCTTGACAGAGGGGGGCCACCCTAATGCCATTTTCGCCTTTTCTTCACCTCCAAGCCAACAAGCTATCTTCAGGCAAGAGCCACCAGGACATTTGTGTTGACTGAGCAGTGTACTGTGAGATACAGTCAAGAATAATCGGGATTCCGCTTCATCATGAACATGGTGACGGTCTTGTCTCTCTTTCGCTCTTCCAGGGACCACACAAATGTCTGACATGGCAAAACCGCTTGCACTGCCCGCCGAGGAGGGTGCCTTGTCATTATTATCCTTGCTACATCTCAGTGATTTTCATATAGCCGATCAGTCACATCTGATACCACCTGAAAGAATCATAGCCACCTTTGGAGAAGTACCTGAAAAAATAGACGCTGTCTTGGTACTAATTACGGGTGACATCGCCTGGTCGGGTCGAGAAGAAGAATACGAAATAGCGACACACTTTTTTGAAAAACTTAAGAAACAGTTGAAAGAGGAAGTCGCGCGCCGAAACAGAACTTCTTGCTGTTCCTGGCAATCACGACTGTTTTTTTCCCTAGAGATTCCGAACTCAGGCGAGTAGTTATTAAACACTGTAGAGAGAAGCATCCAACTCCAGATCGCGACATGCTGTCACAGTGTATAGCGGTACAAGACAATTTCATGGGCTGGTTATCTGATGTTACACGAGTAGATGATACCTCAAATGGTCAAGAGTTGATCCGCGTCGAAAAACCTAACCATCTTGAATAGCCTAACTATTTCGATATTGTGTCTAAATACCTCGTGGATGTCGACCATGCACGAGCGGCAAGGCGACTTATTCTTTCCTATCCCTACCGATTTTGGACTTGCGAATCAGGATCTTCTTATTTCCATACTGCATCACCCATATAATTGGTTTCAGGCTCAGAATGCTAGGGATCTTCGACATTTTCTGGAAACGCACAGTGATGTAATTTTTGACGGGCCACGAACATGAGTCTGATGCCAGTATTGTTACTAAAAATGGATACTGCCACTATCCATTATGTTGAAGGACATATTTACAATGCTGAAGGGGGTAAAGCAACGGGATTTCGGATTCAACCAAGTCCTCGTTGACGTTGAACAAAAGCAATACCAAATCAGACCGTACAAGTGGAGTGGAACGCTCTTTTCTACATCAGATGACGCCAAGGAGTGGAAGCGTTTTGTGCGGAACATGAGATGTGCCGATAACACCAGCGTACTCAGTGACGAGATGGTGAATTATCTAGCAGACCCCGGCGTTAAGTTTACTCATCACGCGAAGGAGATCGAATTTGACGACATCTATATAACCCCCGAACCTTCGTAGTGTTGGTCCTGTAGTAACTTCTCAATAAGTGGGGGCATAGGTGTCCTTTTTCCCGGCGGGGGAGTGCGTAAGGCTTGGAGTGGCTATTTATTCGTTGATAGCCTGCGCAAGTCCGTACGGTAGGGATGTTATTCGAGGGAGACCGCCAAACGTTGCTGCATGAGATCGGGGAGCCACGGTACGGAATTCGCTCTGCGTACCCTATCGGAGAGATACTCCCAGAATCCTATCCCCTGCTTTCGACACGTCTTCTTGAGGCTTGCAAAGGTATCTCGACAACGACGTCCCTGATCGCTGCGAGTTGAACCGCTGATTTTGCGCTTCTTCGCGTATTCCCGGATGTCTGTCTCACTCAGATTGTTGTGCAACGGAATGTCCGGTCTTTCGAGTACCAACAAGAGTTCCGCCTTATTCTTGTGAATTCGTCTCAGAGCTTGATTGAGAGACGCATAGCAGGTGCGCATGGTGAAAATGCGATCAAAGCGCCGTTCAAGTTCGGACCCCATCACCGGGCCGGGCTTCTGCTTGTAGGTTTTCAGATCTTGGTAAAATTCCCATATCTTGTCTCGAGCGTCGGCCACTGCCTCACGCTGCGCTTCGTTGAATCCTACCAGCTTCTTGATTGGCCGTTCCGCATGTATCCAACACAAGGCGTGGACCAAGATATCAAACTGACCCGCGTCGTCGCTGATAATGACCAGATCCGGGTTGAGGGTGTCGTGTTTTCAAAATCCCGCCCAACACCGCACCTTCCGTGGCTATCCGGATATGCCGACTATTGGTAATTCCCAATGACACAAGGATCTTATCCCAGTCGGCTTCACCGGCAACACACGGTCCTTCCGGCATTAATGATCCGTTCAATGTAAGCCTTGGGAAGCTTCCGATCCTTCATATATTCCAGCGCATCGGTATTGAGCACAATAGTCATCTACGCCCGCTCCGAGCAGTTTCAAGAAATTCAGCCGGTTCTTGACGGCCGTGCTCTGGAACCAGGCAAACATCTCATTCCCAATATGTGTGCAGAAGCCGTTTTTCCCTTTATGTCGAGCGCCGGTGTCGTCTACGTTCACGTGCGTGGAAGCACGCAGGCCAACCCGGAGAATCTCGTCTTTCTCTTTATGGAATCGCTCCTTGCCTTCGGTGATGATGCGGTTGATCTGACCGGCCGAGATATCGACTCCGAGTTCGCGGAGTTGCTCCAAGATCAAGGGTTGGGTCACGTGGCAGTGGTGGTATTGGTGAAGAATGAAACTCTGCAATGTGGCGTCAAAGTGGCCGCCCAGACGCTTCACGCCATCCGGAAGAGGCGCCGTGATGAGGTCCTCCTGCCGGTGTTTCCCATCGCTGACGCCGGTAAAGCCTATTGTATGGCTGAAACACAAGGCCTTGAACCGTGAAATCCGCATACCCTTTGAACCTGCTTCCTTCCGGGACATCGCGTGGACTGAGGACTATGGTCTCGTGAATCGGGGGCTTCTTCTTGCGCTTAGAGGACCCCGGACGTTTGCCTGAACCCCCGCCGTTCGCCCTTGGCGTCGCCGGGCTTCTCGAGTGAGGACGGCTTAATTTTGGGTTTGGGTTTCTGACCCTTCAGCCGAGCAATCTCGTCTTTCAGTTCCTGGATCTGCTCCTGCTGCAACCGGATAATCTCCAGCAGTGCAAGCACAACAGGGGTGCGTTCCTCTTCCGGAATCTCGGGTATTATGATTCTGGAAACCATGAATATGGTAAAGCATATTCCGGCCCATTTGTCGCGCTATTTCTCAGACAATGACGAAAAAAACTCGGAGCACTGCGCGATTTCGATCACAAACTCTCCACGGCAATATCAAATCCCCTCTCCGGCCAACCTGTCGCCACAAACTTATTGAGAAGTTACCGTTTGCCCGATGATGACGCCTTCTTCCGAAATACGATGATCCTTGAGCGTCAATAGCCTTTCTTTGTACACATCGGGTAGTGAAGATGCCTTGATATCAAATCGTAGATGGATAGCGGTGGATACTTTATTCACATTCTGGCCGCCAGCTCCTTGAGCACGTACCGCTTGCACATCAATCTCCTCGCTCGGGATAGTTATTTCCTTTGAGATTTTGCAGCATGAATTCAGGGACCTTTTTGAGACAGACAGCTTTAACGGATAGTGCAGCAGCAGTACGCCGCTGGAAGAGCCTGAAGCGAACTTCTAGGCGCATGCTCATACACAATGTGCAGCCTCTGTGCTACCTGGTCATGACCTTCAAAGCGAAGCATGGACATTAATTCGTCGAAATGCCTGCGGTCGTTCCAATCACGTGACAAACGTTCCGGTCGTCAACCAGTGTGCCGAGATGACCACGACGGACTTGGGTCGTTGCAAATGGTTCCTGCACCTCAGCCGGACTCCTGGTGAAGATGTTGTCCTGCTCGACATTCATCGGCGAACCATGACCGATGATCGAGACGGGCATCTTATCTTCCATCGATTGTACCTCCTTGGTCCCCGGCACCAACATGGCTGGTACAGAAAGCAGCCACTCCTTAAGGTCTCAAGTCAGCTGCTCAATAACGGCGTTGTCAAAAATCTCGATACAGCCTATAACGCTCTGAGCGCCAGGGCATCCTTCCAGATAGACCGAGAGAGCTTCCCTTGCGCCTGCTTCCTTGCCCGGCGGAACCTTTAAGTGGTAGTTGACGCGAATTCGGGTGATTTTCAGCACACCGTTGACATCCTCTATATCGCCTTCCACATCCGCCCAATAATCCTCCTTGGGCGTATCAATTTGCTTTCCGGCCAGGAACCTGGCCAGCGTACCCATCATTCAAGCCGCAATCGCGGTGATCATGTGATCCAACGTAGCCGGGTGTTCCTGTTTTGGCTCGACCCCGTAGAATTCCTTGATCCCTCCGTGCACTCCGTAATAAACCTCACCCGGAAAACCCTTGATGATGGCCTTTCTCGTCGGGCCTTCTTCCCGTACGATCTTGCTGACACAGGTGTGAACGATCTTTCCCATTTCAACCCTCCTTGCAGAGCAACGTGTTTTGTTACCATCTCAGGGGCATTCTTTCCTGAAAGCCCAAAGCTGATAGTTCCTTGAGCAATTACACCAAGGTCTAACTGGTGCGCCACAGCTTTCCCGTGGTGGCCGTTGCCTGTTGTATTCAATGCCGCATCCGAGTCTCCCCTTTTCACACGATTAGGGAGTCAATTCTCCTCAATGACGTAGGTTCCTGATATGATCACGGTCTTGCGCCCAGCAATAAATCGAGCTGCACCACCCTCCAGTTCGACTTGAACGCGACCTTTCCATGATTTGATAGGCTTTCCGTCGTTTGAGTACAGGGTTATGGTGCGATTCAGACCGATAACCTTGGACTCCGCATGGCTAATTCTGTGTTGCACCGAAGGCAGGCTGAAGTATACGTACAGTCCGAAGAGAAGAATAGTCAGAATTCCGATACCCGCAATGATCATCTTTTTTTTCAAAGTCATATGACTTCTCCTTTGGCAAACTTATCACTAACACTCTTTCAGTTGGATGGAGTGAGGTGTTTCTACGAAACCCGGAAAGGTTGTTACTTGATCTCCACCTCCATTGGTACCTTAAATCTTGCCGCTGTGGTCATCATCCTCGCGATCAAGCGCCGCACATTGGCAGCCTCTTCCTTGGGACACTCCACCCACAAGGCATCATGAATCATCATCACAATCCGTGCCTTCATGTCCCGGCGACGGAAGATCCGATCAAGCCGCAACATTGCGGTCTTGATCAGGTTGGCTTCTATCTGGTGTTACCGGGGCATGCCGTGATGTAGGCCATGGGCATCAGTGCAGCAGTGTCCCATCACTCGAACTCGACCTCCAGCGGCACCAACGGCATCTCCACCGCATTTTTCATCGCCTGTTCCAGCAGTCTCCGGGCCTCTTTCGCTTCGTCCTCCGGTGACTCCGCCCACAACGCATCGTGGATCATCATCACGATACGGGCTTTCATGTTTCTGCGTCGGAAAATCCTATCCAGTCTCACCATGGCCGTTTTCATGAGGTCTGCTTCGATCTGTTGGGGCCAGGTCACTCGGAATTGTCTTTCTACGGCAGCGGAGGGACGCCACGGGAAATGCCTTTCTCTGCCCAGTAGGCTCCGAACTACTCGGTCTTTAACAGGGAGTTTCGTCATCTTTTTCCATTCATCGGCAAAGAATTCTCGGACGCGGGGATATCTGCCATAAAAGCCGTCAATATAGGATTGGGCGGTCTTTGGGTCGATAAGGTCGCTCCTGCCCTGTTTTTCTTTCAGTTCATTAATCTTGGCGCATAGGGATCCATTTCCCATGCCGAAGCAAATGGCGAAATTAATTTCCTTGGCACTGATCGATCATTGAGCCCGAGACACAGGGAAGTCTCGGTGTGTACATCACCTTCGGGATCGTTGAATACGCGTATGAGTTCGGGGATCCCCGGAGAGGTGCGCGAGGATGCGCATCTGAGCCTGTGAATAATCCGCCTTTATGAGCACGTGTCCTTGTCGGGGCACGAACAGGTGCCGGTAACTCCCGACTGATGTTCTGTACTGCGGGAGACCGGGCATATACTCGGGAAGTTGTTGAGCGAGTCTGTCCCCACACGGGATGGATGCGAGTGTGTCCGGCCCATTTTCGTAAGAATCCCAATTCAAGGCCCATATCCCACCATTCGAGTATCCGGCGCGCGAGAGGGTAGGCGTGGGCGATCTGCCTCCAAATGCTTCTGTATCCCTTTGCGTCGCACATACGCGGGATTCAAGTTCAGGGGGGACGCCACGGTCCACCAAGAATTGATAAACCTGCTCATGGGATGTGAGATCTACCCCCTGACCCTGGGTAATTTCCTGAGCTAGCACAGCCATAGACCATTCAGCGTGTACCATTTCCTCCATGCACTTAAATCCGTCAAATCCGATTCCTACCCGACGCATGTCATAGAGGACCACCATAAAAGGCAGCTCTACGTCACGGTAGAGACTCGTGAGACGCGGAGGCATCCTCTGGGATAATTCCAGGGGCAAGGCGAAATACGACACGGGCATCAAAAGAGAGCATGTCGGCCAGTAAATTGGAATCGGCGGACTGGTAAATTTCCTCAACCTTGTACGGATAATTCTCTCCGAGATACCGTCGGGCCAGAAAAGCCAGAGTAAGCCCTTCAGGCTCCTCTGAGGAATATTCGTTCTTCAGGGACCTCACGGAGTCAGGGTCGAGCAAATATGCCATGAGCTTCGTATCGGAGAGGTAACGCATGACCGGTCGGGTTATGAGAGACGGGAGAGGATTCGTCCAGGTACTCCCATATTCGTTTGAGTCCGTGTACCGCTATGGAAGCGCTTGTACTCTGGTACAGGTCTCTGATACGGGTAGGAATTCTTCCAGAGGAATTTCAACGTAGGATGAATTTTCAGGAGAGTCTGAATAACCTATCAATACTCGATTATCTAGGATGAGAGGGGCTGTGAGAGCTACCAATATTACCTGTCTGGGTAATTCTCAGTAGGTTATTCAAGGACTTGGAATTATGAATAGTATTCTTCATGAATATACGTAGTTCTGGGATCTATGATCTTGAATAAAAAAAAAGAATAATCAGGAATATACAATAATAATAAATCAAAGGGTTAAACAAGAATAAGTATAATAATAATGGGTAGGGCATGGCAGAGGGAGGAGGGGCTGGGTTGAATTGAAACTCATGGATAACATACTATAGTTATAGTAGGTATGTAATTGGCCAACATAGCAAAATAACTACACTTTAGGCCTGACACCGCCAAGTTGCAGTACCCGCCTAGTACTTCACCTTTGAGATGGCTATCCCACTGGAATTACTAGATACGATTTTTGTGATTTCCACCAATCCCAGATTGGTCAGATGTTCCCTGTAGTTGCTCGCCGTGGTCTTGGATATTCCCAGTGCAGCCGCCAGGTCCGAGTCGGATACCTTGAACTTCGGTCCCCGTGTATTGCGGGCCAGTTCCTCCTGCTTGATGAGGTAGCCACAGATACGCCTTTACCGCGGGGCTGTTTATCTTCGACAGATTGTCGATCACTTGATTGCTGAGAAAAGCGTGATCATCGTCGAAGAGCCTCCCGTGCCACTCCACGAGAGGACATCCCCTGATCAGGTCTTGGAGATCCTGTATGAGACCTTCTAAGTGTCTTGCCCCCACATAAGATCCATACTGAGCCAGCACTTCATAAACCGCCGTCTTGGGGACCTTCCTGCGTGTCCGCGTGCCGGTGCGGACCCCCTTGCCTCGTAGATCTCCCAGCTTCACGCCCCACCACTTGCCGATGGCGTTTTTTGAAGAGGTGAGGGAAATATTCTCGAAGAGGGGAGACGAGCGTGTACATATCCACGGAAACCATGTGATGGGGATTTTGTCTGTGCAGGATGCACCAGTGACGCTCGCACAGGATGGATCTGCAAGAAAAGCCGACCTCACCGCCGAAGAGTCCCATGCGGATCGCAGTGTGATACCAGGTATGGTTGTCTTTGACCTCATAGGCTGCGGGTTGCCCATATTGGTCTTCGTACCATCGATGGTGCATCTTTTTTTGAAAGTGCTGCACCTGGCAATCGAAGAAGAGGGACGGTCCCTGAAGTATCTTGTGGTCCGCGTAGCGCTCCCGTAGGAAATCCCGAGTGTGAGAGAAGAATTTCCAGTTCTTGAGGTATTGAGGATTGGTCCTTCCTTTCTCGTCATGCTCATGGACATCGGGTTCCCATACATCGGGAACAGGTTGATGCTCGGGAAGAAATACGGTGAACCGCTTTCCGTATTCCCCGCCACGCCTCAATCAAGGATGTCGCATCCAAATCCTGCTTGTCACGATCTTTCCGGTAGTTCATCTCGTACCTTCCCGGCAAGACTCTATCACAAGTTCCTTGCGTGCCGCGAGATTCGTTCTCAAACGCACTGAGATGGATTCTGAGCGATGTTTGGATTGAGGGAGGGTTAGAGTAAGGTCATTTTTTGAACATTTGGGGTGGCATAGCCTGTTGTTGGCTAATAGAGCCAGAAATGCAGTATTGATAGGTAGCTTCAGAAATTCAGGTCGATGCTATTCATCCTCCGGGAAAGCATCCTAGAAGTCGTGGCAGGAAATACCGGTTGACCAAGGGGTGGGCGTGAGGTACGCTTTGTTCGTGATAAAAGGGACCTTTTGATCAACCTGAAGATGGTTTTGTCTTCGTCCGGCGGTGTGGGACTCCAAACGGAGCCCTTTTCGGGGTCAGCCATAGTATTCCGGTACCCCCTCATGCGTGTCAAGACGGTCAAGATGGCGAGACCGCCGCATAACTCCGGGTAATAACCCCCTAACCCAAATTAGTCTAACCGCAGGGAGTGGATTCATGGCCCGAGCATCTAGTGGCATTCTTGGAAGAGCGATAGGACAGTCGGCGATTGCTGTGGTTCTTGTGCTAGTGCATCTCTCGGCCTACGCAGGCGAACCGCCAATGGGTCTGTGGGGTGCGGCCTTTAGTGGAAATGTGGAGGCAGTCACAAGATACTTGAATGACGGCGCTGACATCAATAGCATCGGGCGTGCGTATCACCTGACGCCACTTATGTGGGCTGCTGGATATGGACGTCTTGAGGTAGTGAAACTGCTTCTGCGCAAAGGGGCCGATGTGAATGCGAGGAAATGGGACGGCAAGACGGCATTGATGTGTGCTGTCTGGGGCAGCGGGTTCATTCACGGCGGAAGTCCTGGCGGGAAGGCGCATCCGGAGGTAATCAAATTGATTCTAGAGAAAGGCGCCGATGTGAATGCGTCGGACCATGCGGGCAGAACAGCGCTGATGTGGAGCGCTGGCAGCGGTCAACTGGAAGCCCTGCCAATCTTATTGCGGGCTGGTGCCGATGTCAATGCAAAGGACAAGCAAGGCAGGACCGCACTAATGGGAGCGGCGTCGCGTGGTGACACCGTATTGGGCTGGCCCAGTGGGAGCAATCAGGTGGCGGCAGCAAAATTGCTGCTGGAGAATGGGGCCGACCTGAACGCAAAAGACAAAACCGGCAGGACTGCCTTGAAGGTAGCACGCGAGCAGCGCTACAAAGCAATGGAGGTGTTCCTCAAAGCCCACGGAGCGAAGGAATGAGGCTTTCAAAGTGTCTGTCAACCGTTGCGGGGAGGTTCATCATGCACAAACCTGGAATAGCCGTGATCGCAGCAGGGCTGCTGTTCTTTTTGGTGTTCTCTGCTGTGGTCTTTGCCGAGGACCAAGATCGGGCATTGATAGAGGCAGCCAGGCAGGGTGATCTAGAGCAGGTGCAAGACCTTTTGGACAAAGGCGCTTGATGTCAACATAAAAGATAATGAAGGTAGTAGTACCCCACTCATGTGGGCTGCCTTCTGGGGTTATACCGACGTTGTCAGCCTACTTCTGGAGAAAGGGGCTGATATTAATGCGAGAGACCGAACTGGTAAGACGGCTCTTATGTGGGTTATTTCGCCAGGCCGTGCCCATGTGGACATGCATATGATGAAACTTCTTATCGAGAGGGGTGCTGACCTCAACGCAAAAGACAACGAAGGCGTGACGGCCTTGATGCGGAGCGTCTCCCGCTGTAAATTGGAAGTGATGAAGCTGCTTTTGGATCGGGGTGCCGACGTCAACGCGAAGACGAATGGAGGCGACACCGCTCTCATGTGGGCTGTCGGATCGGTTGCCCAAATGAAAACACTCTGAGCGAGGTCACCGACCAAAGGCTCAGCCTCAGCCCGCCAAGCGTTTAGTGCGGGTGCGGGTTGTCGTCAAATTTTCGGGTCCATCTTTGCCTACCGCATGCCATCATAACCCAGAAGTAACTAAGTTGCTTCTGCTAAGGGGCGCAGACGTCACTGCACGCGATGACAGTGGGTACACAGCTCTAAGCCTCGCACTACTCGAAGCCCCACCCGAAATAATAGACCTCCTCAGAGCCCACGGAGCGAAGGAATAAGGAGGCCGTGGGAAACGACGGTCTAGGGGCCATCGGCAAGCTAATCAATTTACACCGGAGTGACTCGGCTTCCCACTGGTGTCCCTACCTATTTGTACCAGTCCCTTTACTGCGCAAGGCGGGTATAGACCGCAAGAAAAGCACCGAATTTTGAGAATGCCCCGGCTCATTCTACTCTCCCGATGCATCGGGAGAGTAGTTCGGACGGAGACGTCGGACAGGCCCAAAACATCTCTATGTTGCGTATCATATTGCAATTCTGAATGTTATCCGATCCAGCCCCCGAGACATCCTCCTGGCCGTTTCCAGAAAGTAAGGGTCTGGCCGTGCCCGTGCCAAATTTCCATCAGACGGGTACGCTGCGCGTTCCAATCCTGTTCGTCACTCATCGGGTCACTCTCAATCAGGTGGTCCAGGCAGTCTACCACAAGACTCGACCCACCGTGAGACTCGTTCGAAAAGGGGCCTGAGAACGATTTCTGAGCCACGTTTCTAAACGGGGTAGGCTTGGGTATGGTCATTTTTTCAACACTAGGGAGAGGATGGTCGGATATTCACTTGTAGAGCTAACAACAGCCTGTTGGAACCACCCTCGGGAATATGGGCTTGGTGAGGCGGAGTTGGGAATTCCATAACCCAAAGTGCTTCGGTGTTGCTGAACGCTTGACCGCATGAGCCACCTGTGGTTTGTTTCCCTTATGTCTACTCCAATACAAGAAAGGCCACAACAATTGCATCCGGTTGCACTGACCATATTCCTGCTGATTTGCAGCAACGTCTTCATGACCCTTCGCATGGTATGCCCACCTGAAGGAACTCAACGGCAAGATTTGGGTTATCGCAGCGCTGACAAGCTGGGGAATCGCACTATTCGAGTACTTGCTTCAAGTCCCCGCCAATCGCATCGGATACACCGTCTTGTCTGTCGGACAACTCAAAATCATTCAAGAAGTGATAACTCTGAGCGTCTTTGTTCCATTTTCGATCTTCTATTTGGGAGAGCCGTTGGAGAGAGACTACCTCTGGGCAGGACTCTGTCTCATGGGAGCGGTCTTTTTCATCTTCCGCAGTAAGTTGACGTAACAGGTATACGGGCCGCGGAGGGATTCGAGGATTGCCCCGTAACGAGTCATGCCCCAGGGGCTTGCGAGTCTTGCAGATCCAAAAATTGTGGCGACCCTACTCGATTCTACTCTCCCGACGCGTCGGGAGAGTAAATCGGACGGAGCTGTCGGACGCCTCCCAAGGAGGCCTACCGCTCATTCCAATTGCTATTGTTGGTGTTCTATTGCCCCCCCCAAGAAACACGACGAAGCAGTGGTGGAGCCCAGTCCTCTGTTCAATCATTATGTTCCCTCAAGGGGGTTGCCGCAACGTTGCGGGCGTATGGCCGCCGCCCAGCGGAAATTTCTCGTCGGATACCGAAAAAAGTGATGTTAGGATATCAGGCAGTTATCGATAACCTACTAATATCACGGGGCCAGCAGAGATGGATTTGTGTACTAGTTCTAGGGTAGAGACAAAAAACGAGAAACCAAGATTTGTGCGGGGCCTCCAACCTCCGATTTTCTTATATAGTAGTTCAAGAGCCTGATCTTATAGCATGATTACCTGATCCTACCCCCGCACCTGATCACAACACGGCACATTCACAATTGATAAAGCGTATCCCGCTGCTAGGCGGGATAGGGGGGCCGCTGTGCTTCTATGTACACGGCCCCGAGGAGTCATTAATGTCCAACCAAGGAACACGGCCGAGACCACGGCCCAGAACGGTACAGCAATGGAAGGAGGCAAGGAGAGACCGTTACCGTAACGCAGGAGATAAGGGAGGCTTCAGGCTACTGCCCGTTAAAGTCCTTGACTCCGATGCGTTCAACGAATTGAGTAAGTCGGCTAAGATAGTGCTTATCATGAGCCTGAGCCAGGTCGATTATTGGCATAAGAAGCATAAAGGGCTACCCCACAGGGACACCTCGATAGGGCCGTTACGGAACGACGGTCTCTTCTCATTGCCAAATAATCTGCTCATAGAAAGAGGAATCAAGGCCACCGACACCATAGCACGGGTCAGAAAGGAACTTATAGCCGCAGGATTTTGGGAGACCGTAGAGACGGGGACCCTTTTCAACGCAGGAGTCTTCCGCTGGTCTGATAACTGGCTTGTGTACAACCAGAAGCCTGTTTCACAGCGTAAGCAATCTCCCGGTAACGTATTGCCTGCCGGGGTCTGTCATTACCCCAACATCATAAAGTTCAATGAACAACAATCAGGTCCATCTGTCAGTCAGGAATTTCTTGGTAATTCTAAAGGCTCAGGTCGTTCTGCCACTCTGGTTGAACCAGAGCCTGTACAACTAGAGTTGTTCACTGAACTGGTAGCGTAAGGTGGGGTCACTCATGGTTGCTCGCAAGCTCTAGTGGAACTGGTACCTTAAGTTTAACTGTGAAAATCCAAGCCGATACGGGGGGTTCGGTAACTGTGAAAATCCAAGCGCTGGAGGGTATCACTCCTTGGAAAATCCAAGTAAAATGACCAAACTCGCTTGGATTTTCACAGCGAGCAACGAATGGGGATGATATTAGAGTTATTAGAGACACTATGACCATACATCAGTGACAGTAGTAATACACCCACATCGCCGAGAACTTACTGAGAGCGCATCTGAGCGATGTTTCATATCGAGGCATACATTCCCCTGCCCGAGCAGAGAATTCGCGTCTATGGGGTTCTCGTTACGCGTAGAACGAAGTGGGGTGCCGGGGCTCCATTCTTGCCAATGAAGCGGGGTCGAAGACATGAGGGAGTTTCAGGGTTTTGATTTCAATGGACTTTCTCTGCAAATGGGGTAACATGACACCAGATCACAGCAGATTCCATCGGCGCTTGTCTCCTGTCTCCACTTCAGCGGAAGGATGAATCGTGTCCCAGAAGCCCCATGTTGCAGTCAAGGATATCGTGAATGACATACGGTCGGGCGTGCCTGACCACGAGCTGATGAAGAAGTACAACCTTTCCGCAAAGGGGGTTCAGAGAGCTTTCGAGAAGCTGGTGTTAATAGGAGCCGTGACTCGGGCTGAGATCGACGCTAGAGGTCAGGCTGCAGCAGACACCATTTTCTTCCAGAGCATGAGGGAACTCCCGAGACACTACCTGGTGGTACAGATCCCCATCCACGTCATAGGAGGCAATTCGAAGACTGTGGGAAAGGTTAGAGACATCACGGAACAAGGTCTGGGAATTAGCGGCGTCGAGGCTGTGGTTGGGGAGGAGAAGACCTTCGGCTTCCATCCTGACGAGTTCATTTCGGTCCAGCCTTTTACGTTCAAAGCCGCGTGTCGTTGGATCGAACGTAAAGGTATTCAGGACTTTGTCGCAGGATTCCAGATAACCACAATTTCACAGGACAGCTTGGAGAAGCTCCATCAACTGATTCAGGACCTCACCTTCGGGGACAGTTGAGGTTGCCGTCGGGAACATGCTCCACGGACAGGGGAAATAAGGAAAGACAGAAGGCTGAGACGCTCATCCAGCCACCGGAAGATAACGAATTCTGATAACTCCCCTCTGAGGATTACTCTCCCGACGCGTCGGGAGAGTAAATCGGACGGGGCCGTCGGACGGGACCGAAAAATCCCCATTTATTCATCCTACCGTTATTATTGATGGTCTCAGAAAAGTCGCCCAAAATTCCCCTTGGATTTTTCTCGAAAATAGAAAAAAGCGGGGTATTTATTTGAGGGGGGATTTATTTAACTCATTGAAATAACGCTTTAATAAGTTATTTTCGTTAGAGATGGATCTGTGTACTAGTTTATAAGTAGAGACAAAAAATGAGAGAGCGCTTCGGTTTCCGATGGTGGGAGACCGGGGCCGGTAGTTCAACAGCAGCAAAGATCCTATTACATAGTCCACTGAGTTTTCTTCATAATCTACAGATAGTTACCTGACCGGTTGGTCCTCGTAACCCTTCGGGGTGTAACACCGAGGACCGGCCCCCGCTGATTCTTCCTGAACATATTCAACAACAATTTCAAGGGGCGGGACACCTTATGTGTTAGTGCCCCCGCACGCCACCTCCCAATACAGGGAAACGGGGTCGGGTGCGTTCACGCTCGGCCCCGAAGGAGTAAGAAGTTATGAACATGAAAGTTGAAGAGATCAAGACCCACACCTCTTTCGAGGGCATATTCACGATCAACGAGGAATTACTGGGTAGGATCGAGCAAGACATGAGTGAAGGTCGTTACGATTTTTCTCAGCCCATTATCTTGGCAACCTGGGAAGGACAAAAGGAGCCTGTTTGCATAGATGGCCACACACGGCTTCAGGCTGCCAAGGATGCTGGAATAAAAGAAGTCCCCGTCTTTACTCACGAGTTCGAGACGGAAGAGGAAGCAACCGAGAAGGCCATCAAGTTGCAACGCAACCGCCGCAATATGACCGATGCTGAGATCACGGCGTGCATACAGACCCTAGATAAGAAGAAGCCACGAGGCGGGGATCGCAGGAGTGAAGAGGCAAAATCAAAAGCGTCAGGTGACGCTATTGAAAAATCAGGGTCAAAATCGGCGGCACAAACTGCGGACATCTTGGGCATAAGCACGAGCAAAGTCGAAAAGACCCGTAGTGTGCTGAACAATGGAGACCCTGAGACAATAGAAGCCATGAAGAACGGAGACATGTCGATCAACAAGGCGTGCCAAAAGACACGGAAGGAAAGATCGAAACAGAAGAAGAAGACTAACGCTAAACCTTTGACGAATAATTCTAAAGAAGACGCGACTGAGGTCGGCCAGGTTCCTGTGGGCGAGACCGCGGAAAATGAAGAGAAGCCGCTTCTTGAGAATGAGGGGGACGCCGACGAAACAGATGAAAGGAACTATGTGATCCCAGACGGGTACTACAATTCGCTCAAAGAGCGTGGCGGATCAGTCACAGAGCATCTGAACCGAGCCATTTACGTGTATTTGAGCATGCTTGAAGAGGACGTGATCGAGATCCTCAGGGACAACGGATACGACGAAGACCTTTTTCCTTACGAAGATGATGAAGAATACTTCGACCCCGACGCATACGAACCCGACTGAGGTCTCACGATCCTTGATCTGACTTCATTGAAGGCCCCTTATGCCGTTACCTTCAGCGGCGAGAGGGGCACAAGGCGGGCTTTGCCCGTATACGAGCCAGACATTGTTTGGCTGAAGAGAAGATGGAGGAAGAGAAATGATGAACTCTACCCAACAGGCCGTGGATTTCCTCGGTCATCAAATCAATTGCGTCCAAGACGCTGACGGAACCCCCTACGTGCCTCTCAAGTGGCTATGTGAAATCTTGGGGATTGACGACAGACGGCAAAGAAGGGACGTCAAGGACAGCGGCGTATATGACTGGAAGATGCTGTCCGTGAAAGGAGCGGACGGGAGGCACCGCAATATGTTTTGTCTGCCTCTGAAAAAGATGGACTCCTGGATGCGCCGAGCGGACCCTGATAAAGTACGACCAGAAATGATTCAAAAGCTCTTGGAATATCGAGACGAATCCGAGACAGCAATGATTCACTTTGTGAATGGCGGCATAATCATCATTGATCCCAGAGTTCGTGCTGAGGAGGTAGAGGCCGTTAACAGGGCATTATTGGAGAAGAGGATGGAAAGGATACTCGTCCAGATCCCTAACCCTGTGGACAGTCGGTTTGAATTACTTCAGACGGAGCTAGCTTTGTTCCGACAGGTTCCCTATGAATCCGAGCGGTACAACGACAAAGTCCGCGAATGCATGACGATTGCCATAAATGAATTTAAAGAGTGGCTGGCCAATTTTGGAAAAGACAGTGCACCGGACTCTAAATTATCGGAGAAGCTAGAGGAAGTGAGGAGTCTGGAAGAAGACTATCGAGATCTCCATTCCGTTAAAGATGACTTATTCGAGCTGTGCAATCGCCTGAAAGACAGAGAACCGGAACTTTGCGATCAACTGTGGCAATTTTGCTGCCGCTTACATGAAAGATGCGAGGCTAATTTCAGCGTGATAATTGATTTGAAGGAAGATATTGGGTGCCGCTACTATTGGCAAGCCCCTTACGAGGACCTATACAATGCGCTGACATCATGAGACTTTCTTGTGTAAAGTAGTGCCGCTCTATTTTGCAACCCAGAGGGTTACGACCTCGTGGTCGGCCCTCTTGTGGCGACCGTTATTCGACCATCCCACATATGTTCGGGTGATCAGCAGACCGGCCCCGTCTCCTGTTTCCTCCTGCAGGGCGACGGGGCACAAGGCGGGTGTAGTCCCGCAGGGTAGCCGCAAGGTTGCCGAATTGATACGGAGGAAACGATGAAGAATGAACGAGAAAATCAGAAAGGAGTTGTTGAATACCGCTCAGGTCGCTGAGTGGCTGAATGTGAAAGAATCGACGATCAGAAAATGGACACATTACGGATTCATCCCGCACGTCAAACTCGGAAGGTGCGTGCGGTTTCAAGAAAGTGAGATTGAGAAATGGTTACAAGAGAGAGCCGAGAAAGGGAGAACTTCACTGGCTCCCGAAATCCAGTGGCAATAAATCAGCATGGACACCACGGGGTTGGCTCGGTTATTCTAAGGACCAGAAGGGAGGTGATACCAGGTTAGTCCAGTTGGTGTCCTTTCGGAAGCGATTCCGAGAGGAGAAGAAATGGCAGTTTTCAAGAAGAATGGTGCCTGGTGGATCGATTTCTACCACCAGGGCAAAAGAATCAGACGGAAGGTAGGACCTTCCAAGAAAGTGGCCGAGATGGCACTGGCGGACATCGAGGTAAAGAAGGCGAAGCAGGAGTTTCTGGGGGTGTGCGATCCCAAGCGCATTCTGTTCAAGGACTTTGCCGACGAGTATCTGGAGTATTCCCGAGCCAACAAAGCCAAATCGAGTTATGAGAGAGATTCGACGACTATCAACAAGCACCTTGTGCCTTTGTGGGGGGACTACGACCTGTCCCGCATCACCACGAAGATGATCGAGGAGTATAAGGTACGACGGCTTGACCATGTGGTAGCCTCTACGGTAACCCGAGAGATTTTCACGTTGAAGAACATGACCCGTAAGGCAGTGGAGTGGGGCTATTTGAAAGAGAGTCCCGCTGCCAGCATCAAGAAACTCAAGAGCGGCACAGCGCATTTTCGGTACTTGAACAAGGACGAAATCAAAGCTCTGCTGGCTGCGTGCAGTGAATCCGACAATCCGCAACTCTACCCGTTCGTGGTCGTGGCCCTCAATACGGGGATGCGGGTCAGCGAGATTACCGCTCTGGAGTGGAAAGACATCGACTTCAAACGAGGAATTCTTCGAGTGGACAACAAGAAGGATCACCATACGAAGAATTACCAAGTGCGTACCATTCCGATGAACAGGTCTCTCGTGGAGGTGCTGCGCAAGATACCACGTCGTTTGGACTCACCGTACGTTTTCGCAAGAAAGGACGGGGAGAAATTCCAGAAGATGAGGACAGGTTTTCGGAATGCCGTGAAGCGCTCGGGAATCCCCCACGTCAGGTTCCATGACTTGCGTCACACCTTTGCGAGTCACCTCGTCATGGGGGGCGTGGACATACGGACGGTACAGGAGTTGCTCGGGCATAGGGATATTCGCATGACTATGCGGTATTCCCATATGGCACCAGACCACATGAGAAAGGCTGTGAGCGTACTTGACTATGAGAGTGAACAAGAAGATGCGTTGGAAGCGGGAAATTCTTGATAGTCACTATTTGGACACCAGACCCCCAGAACGAGAAAATCAGGATGACGCCGACCAAGCATAACATCCTGATTCTCTGAGGAAACTAATGGTCGGGACGACTGGATTTGAACCAGCGACCCCTGCATCCCGAATGCAGTGCTCTACCAGGCTGAGCCACGTCCCGACGTTGAAATCATACTCTGAAAAAGTCTGTGTGTCTATGGGTTTTTTCGGAAATCGTCTATCCGTCAGGGGCAAGCCGCAGGATGCCATTCTTACCACTGAACGCGAATTCTAAGACGCCGACCCATCCGGCTGCCGCTTGGCAAGACCTTTCGATCTGAGTAACTGAAGCCGTTTCTTCACAGCTTCCTTGTTGCGGTCCTTGAGAAGTTCGGCAATTTCCCGGTTGCTCAAATGGAGTGTGAGAACCACTAAGTCTTCCCGAAGCGTCCAAGCCTTGGGAGATGTGTTTCTCTTGAGGTTCATAAGAACCTTCAATTCCTTTGCGGTGAACTGCTTGAGTAGAGAATGACTTTGCTTTATGCGCTCAAGTCGATTGTCCATTCTCGAGGCGCCGGAGAACGTCGGAATAGTACTCCGTCCATCCGCCGAGAACGAAACCGCAGATCCTTCATCCAACCAGGATTCGTGTTTACCGGTTTCCGGCTCTAGGTCGTTCGCCTCCTTCGAACCGCCATAGCGGTCATCTGCTTTTCCGCTCGTGTCGCCCTTTTCACTCAAAAGTAAGCCCTCTCGGCCTATGTTATCGGTATGCAGCGACGGAGTTTGGAATTCTCGCCGCCACAGTGTTTTCGGTTGGAGAAGCTCTCTTTCTTTTCATCTCCAACTCAAATATTGCGGGTCACCTCAGACGACTGCAGCGTGTCATGACTCATCCCGGACTCAACGGCAACTGGGCTCCCGATCCGTCATCATATCGCACACGCCGGTCACTGGAGGTTCACCCGGAAAAAATCCTCGGTCATGTCGGCCCGACGCAAGCACCGGAGAAAAACATCGTCGCTGCCTGCAGTAAAGAAACGATTCCGAACCGCAAGGCCTTGAAATATCTAGGCAAAAAACATTCGGGGCGGTCCTACCACAAGTGCGGTCCCAAGAACCGACAGGACGCTGAACTTGCATGTGTGCCGACAACAACCCGACTTTTCCTTTCGCCCCCGGTTCGCGTGTGCGCCGGCCTCGCATGAGACTGCCTCGAACCCAACGCTATTTGCCGGACGTTACTCCGGCCGGAGCGAACCGAGCGTCTTGGAGAATCGGTCACAGACCTTGAAGCCTCCACGTTTTCTACCTGTTGTGCCTGCCCGCCGTTATAATAGGCGTACGAGTCGCCGTTGGCACCATATCCGTCCTGCTGCCAAGCCGACATACTCGGTCCTCCGGAAAATCCCGGGCCTCCTGACCAGGAGCCGCCGATCCCACATCAACCGGCGCCCGAGAAATGCGGACAGCCCAAAGCGATTACAATTGTAAAGAAGAACGCCACTCCATAACGGTCCAAATCCATCTCACCCTCGCAACAAAAAAATCAACACCAAACCAAACGACCGGATTTCCAGTCGAGTGTTATTGGACACCTTTTTCGACAATTTGTCAAGTTGTGCTTTAAACCACCGCCAACTGCGGGGTTTCTCGGCATGTACATGCACGGAAGCCGTCCGCACGCACACGTCCGAGTCTCAAGAGTGAGAAAATGTCACTATATTCGCACCCTTGTCTACATAGCGATAGCGGCGTCATTCACCTTTCAGTATCAGCCGAAAGTACTTCCGCTTGCCCACCTGGAGATTCTTCTCGTCGGATCCGAAATCCACTTCCGTCATGGGGTCCGAGATTCTCAATCCATCTATGCGGACAGCCCCTTGGGTTACCAGCCTTCTCGCCTCGGCTTTGGAAGTCGAGGTACATTGGGAAACCACTTCGTAGACCGCCATTCGAGGCGACATCATCGACATCAAGGGAACTTCGTCCGGAGTCTCCTTCCGTTGGACCACTTTCTCAAAGTGGTCTTCCGCCATGATTGCCGCCTCTCGACTCTTATATTCCTCCACGATGCTTCTGGCCAAGGCTTTCTTGATCTGCATCGGGTGATAAGGATCGCCCAGGTCCTGATGCATCTCGATCTCCGTCAAGGCTTCACCGTATCGCCGGATCTCGTTCTCGTCCACATCGGTAAGCAGAGTGAAGTATTTAACGATGAGATCGTCCTTAATGGACATTGTCTTGCCGAACATATCCTCGGGAGTGTCGTCCACCGCGATGTAGTTCCCTTCGGTCTTGCTCATTTTCTTTGACCCGTCCAAGCCCTCTATCAATGGGGTCATCATCACGATCTGAGGCTCTTGGCCGTGTTGAATCTGAAGGTCTCTGCCGGCCAACAAATTGAATTTCTGATCCGTGCCGCCAACCTCCACGTCGCAGTGCAACGCCACTGAGTCGTACCCCTGCATGAGCGGATAGAGGAACTCCGTGATACTGATCGGATTGCCTTCCTTGTGACGCTTCTCGAAGTCGTTTCGTTCGAGCATGCGAGCCACTGTCGATCGGTATGCGAGATCGAGACAGTCCGCAAAGGTCATACTGTCAAACCACTCACCGTTGTTGCGTAACTCGGTCTTTTCCTCGTCCAGTATTCCGAATACTTGTGATTTGAAGGTTGCTGCATGGTCCCACACTTGTTCCTTGGTCAGTCGCATTCGGGCGTCGGATCGTTCAGTTGGGTCGCCGATCCGTGCGGTGAAATCCCCGATGAGAAATATCGACGTATGTCCCAATTCCTGGAAATGCTTCAATTTGCGAATGGTCACCATGTGACCCAAGTGTATGTCCGATGCCGTAGGGTCCACCCCCAACTTGATCCTGAGTGGAGTACCGGTTTCCAGGCTCTTCCGGAGGCGCCGGCGCATTTCTTCTTCGTGGATGATCTCCTCCACGCCTCGCATAATCATCTTCATTTGGTTCTCAACGTCTGGAAACGACATGCTTCTGCCTTTCACGTCTAAAAGTTGTATCCGCGGGAATCCCAGAGAGGGACAGAAGTTTAGCGTATGCCGGCGGCGTTTTCAATGTAAAAGCTAAGCGGTCACCTCTTGACCAGATTCAGAAAATACTCCCGGTTTCCTTTGGGACCTTTGATGGGGCTTTCCACTTCATGCAGCACGTCGAATCCAACTGAGGCGGCGAATTCTCTGATACCGTCCACAGCCAGACGAATCTTGGCTTCGTCGCGGACTACCCCTCCCTTTCCCACGTCGGACCGTCCAACCTCAAATTGGGGCTTTACCAGCGGCACGAGCCATCCATGAACCGGAAGAAGATTCTTCAATACAGGAAGAACCAGTTTCAACGAGATAAAGGAAAGGTCCGCAACAGCCGCATCTATGGGACACGGCAATTCGGCTACATTCAGAGAACGGATGTTCACCCTCTCCATGACGATCACTCGAGGATCATTACGCAACCTCCAATGGATCTGACCGTAGCCTACGTCCACGGCGATCACCGTTGACGCCCCACGTTGGAGCAAACAGTCCGTAAATCCGCCCGTGGAGGCCCCTGCATCGAGAACAGTCAATCCCGAAGGATCTCTGTGAAAGGCACCCAACGCGCCTGCCAGCTTAAGTCCGCCTCGACTCACATACGGCATATCACTCTTGACGGTGATCTCGGATACGGCGAGAACCTGTTTGCCCGGCTTGTCGATCCTCATCCCGTCGACCATGACTCTTCCTGCCATGACAAGCGCGGCGGCCCTCTGTCGAGAGGGCACGAGGCCCCTTTCTACCAGGAGACTGTCCAACCGGCGTTTAGTCTGGTTCGCGGGCATATGTGACTGGACTTTTATGACTTTTCTGACGACAATTCATGGGAGAGACTTCCGTCAAGCGACCGGGGTCGGGTGCAGCATGGGGAACCATTACTTTTTCGGAGGAATTCGGCTGATCCGCCTCTGTCACGAGCCCGGCACGATCGTGAAATCCAGCACGTCGATCATGCTGAATCCGTAATAGAGGTAGACCGAACCACTTCCAAGAAAATCCTCGGGATGGTGAATGGTGAAATGATAGACGTACTGCCCCCGACGGCTCAGCAGGCTTACCGTCTCATCATACTGTCTTGAATCGGGCAATTTGATGACGAACTTCAACGGTATTTCCGAACGTGATCCGAAATAGGAAAAACGAATCATTAACGTCAGCCGATCCTTATACAAGCCGGCATTGAACGTGCGGCCGTTGCCCACAAATTCCCAGTCATTCTCTTTCGGCAGAGCAGGGCCGAACTCCAAGTTGTAGATGGATACCCTGCCGGGCATTTCCCACAAAAACTGTGAGTCTTCCGGCTTAAGCGGGTTTCGCGGCAGTGTTGTCTGTGGCAGTGTTGTCCCAATACCTCCGGTTCCTTGAGCAAGAACCTCCCCGCCGGAGGCTCCCGATATTTGGGTTCCCGACGTATCGCCGACCATGGCAAGGCATGTGATGAGGAAAACCACTGCCGAAAGTAATTTCCGAAACCGTCTCATGCTCCCCACCATTTGGGTTTAATGGGTTTGGGTGTAACCTCGGGGCCGCCGGCCGGGATATCGGGAGCCCACTCACCCGCGTCAACATGGTACCCCGTTCTGTCGCCGCTCATGTCGTGCCTCACGACGATCTCTTCGTCTTTTTCGTCCTCATTTGATAAGAAATCGGCAAATTGATCTCTTGGAGTCTTTTGCGTCTCTGTCTCGGAAGCGTCGCTCTGTTGGCGCTTCTTCGATCCTAGGAAGCTGAACGCCCAGGAAATCAAGATAATAATGACCACGGGAATCAGACTGTAAAGAATATTGTCCATCTTGTCCATGATCGTTTCCCTCCAGGGACCGGATACAATCTCCAACGATCATGACACAAAAGAGACATCTCTTCAATGCTTCGCCGCGTCGAAGCCATGTCGACTTGAGAGAAACGTATCCACTCATTTACTGAGGATTTATGTTGAAATTTATAGATATGATGGGGTAAATTACTACGCTCGTCACAGCCTTTTCAATGATTCATAGTCCCAGTTCAGGAGGTACGTGAAAATGGCCGCTCGCATACACAATTTCAATCCCGGTCCGGCTGCTCTTCCGCTCGCAGTCCTGGAAGAAGCGAAAGAAGAGTTCCTGGACTTCAAGGGCTCCGGAATGTCGGTTACGGAGGTAAGTCATCGGTCCGCTCTCTTCGAGGACGTCCTCAACGACGCGGTGACTCGAGTGAAACGCCTTCTGAATCTGCCGGAAAACTACAAGGTGCTCTTTCTCCAGGGAGGCGCGAGTTCCCAGTTCTTCCTGATACCGATGAACTTGATTCCTCAAGGAAAATCTGCCGATTATATCAATACGGGCACGTGGTCGACAAAGGCAATCAAGGAAATCGAGATCCTCAAGAAGCCTTACAAGGTCATTGCGTCCAGCGAGGACCGGGATTTCCGTTACATTCCGAAAGAGTTCACCGTTACTCCCGACGCGGCGTATCTCCATTTCACGTCCAACAATACCATCAAGGGTACTCAGTGGAAGGAGTTCCCTGCAGCCGGTGATGTTCCACTGATCTCCGACATGTCCTCGGATATCATGTGCCGGCCGTTCGATCCCAAACCGTTTGGCCTCATCTACGCCGGCGCCCAGAAGAATCTTGGCCCGTCGGGAGTCACGCTGGTGATCATCCGCGATGACATGCTGGACCGCGTACCAAAAGACATTCCCACCATGATGCGTTATACGACTCACGTGGAGAAGAACTCCCTTTACAACACTCCTCCATGCATAAACATCTACCTCGTACAACTGGTGTTGAAATGGCTGGATGAGACTATCGGGGGCCTGGATGCCATGGGGAAGCTGAACAGCGAGAAGGCGGACCTGCTTTACGGTTTCATTGACGACAGTGAATTCTACAGCGGAACAGCGGACAAAGACAGCCGCTCGATGATGAACGTTACATTTCGTTTACCGAATGAAGATCTGGAGAAGAAGTTCGTCGCGGAAGCTTTGGAAAACTCTCTCGGCGGTCTCAAGGGACACCGGTCCGTCGGCGGGTGTAGAGCATCGATCTACAATCCAACCGGATTGGATGGAGTCCGCAGCCTCATTTCATTCATGGAAGAGTTTGCGAGGAAAAACGGATAACGCAGTGGATTGGTTGCCTCTGGGTTTACGTGACGTGTCGGCTGTTCATAAATGCGTGCCTACGGCAGAAACGCTTCAAGCCCAATGAGCCATGGGCATTGGAGATGAGCGACAATGGATCATCACATTCTCGTATCCGACAATCTGCACCGGCGAGGCGTCGATCTGTTGGCTTCTCGTCCGGGATTCCTTGTGGACGTGAATACGGGCCTGACCGCTCAAGCGCTGAAAGACATTATCGGAAAATATCACGCACTGGTAATCAGGAGCGCAACCAAGGTAACGGCCGACATCCTCGCCGCAGCCGAGAATCTCAAGGTGATCGGTCGTGCCGGTACCGGGCTGGACAACGTGGATATTCCGGAGGCTACCAGAAGAGGCGTGGTAGTGATGAACACTCCCGGAGGAAACGCCGTTGCAGCTGCGGAACACACCATTGGCCTTATTATGGCGGCCCATCGCCACATTCCGCAGGCCGTCGCGTCCATGAAGCAAGGGAAATGGGAGAAGAAGAAATTTCAAGGCCGCGAGATGGCCGGCAAGACGCTGGGAGTCATCGGCCTGGGAAAGATCGGTAGTTTGGTAAGCAGACTTGCAAGTCGCGGGCTGAAGATGAAAGTAGTCGGATACGATCCGGTGACTGCGCCGGAAGCTGCAGCCCAACAGGGCGCGTCCCTTGTAACGCTGAATGAGGTATTTGCCGCGTCGGACATCATTACCGTGCATACGCCGCTCAACGACGACACTCGCGGTATCATAGACTCCCAAGCCTTTTCCCGGATGAAAGACGGCGTCATTATCGTCAATTGTGCGCGAGGCGGGGTTGTCGATGAGGATGCGCTTCTGAGTGCCCTTGAATCCGAAAAGGTGGCAGCGGCTGCGTTGGACGTGTTTTCGACCAGCCCGCCCGGAAATCATCCCCTCGCCACGCATCCGAGAGTGATTGCCACTCCACATTTGGGAGCTTCTACCGACGAAGCCCAGGTCAATGTGGCCGTAGCCGTCGCCCAACAAATAGTCGACTATTTGGAAAAAAACGTGGTCAGGAATGCCGTCAATGTGCCGAGCATCGACGCGGCGTTGATGGCGAAAGTCGGTCCCTACCTCGACCTGGCTAAGAGATTGGCGCAGTTCCTTGGAGGCTTGGCTTCCGGTAGCGTAGAAGAAATCGAACTGGAGT
This sequence comes from Desulfomonilaceae bacterium, assembly GCA_963675835.2. Classification (GTDB taxonomy): domain Bacteria; phylum Desulfobacterota; class Desulfomonilia; order Desulfomonilales; family Desulfomonilaceae; genus JAVHLK01. The sequence goes on along the minus strand of CAXXIU010000019.1, from coordinate 803,157 downwards.
ACCAGGGTGAAATCGCATCGTGGGATCCGGAACCGATAACCAATGCGGCACTGGTTGGTATGCTTGAAACCTTCGAAGGGGGCGACGTCAACCAGATTAACGCGGCCGTGCTTGCTCGTGAAAGAGGTGTTCGGGTTCTCGCGACCACCAAGAGAGAGGGATCTGAATACGGATCGTCGGTGTTGATCCGCATGAGGTGCACGGATGGGACGAGCCGCAGCGTTCAAGGGGCCTTGATTCGACGAATCGGCTACGAGCCGAGAATAATAGGCATCGATGAATTCTTGACCGAAGCGGTACCGGCAGGTTCGATGTTGATTGTGAGGAACAAGGATATGCCCGGAATGATTGCCGGTGTGGCGGGCGCATTGGCCGGCGGTGGAATCAACATCGCCCAGATGAACCTCTCGCGTGACGCGGCCGGGGGGAGCGCCATGTCGATACTTAATCTCGACTCGCCGGCTGACGACGCAACACTGAGCGCGATTCGAGATATTCCCGGTATCATCGGAGTCAAGCAGGTCGTCTTGGGGTACTAGATTCGGTACGGTCGGTAGTTCACAGATGAACGGTACGGCAACCGTTCATCGGGACATCTGCAAGCCTCTGGAATCACGCGGAGAATCATGACGCCAAACGAAGGCTCACGGCTCGACGAGTCGGAGTTGAATCAACAATGAGAAAGGTACGCAATTTTGAGCACTCTTGTGATAGTGGGAACCCAATGGGGAGATGAGGGGAAGGGAAAGATTGTCGACTTATTGACCGGTCGCGCCGACGTGGTAGTCAGATTCCAGGGAGGCAACAACGCGGGACACACTTTGAAGGTCGCCGGTGAAGAGATTATCGTTCATCTCATTCCTTCAGGAATACTCTACCGGAACACGCTCAACATTATTGCGAACGGCCTCGTGGTCGATCCCGAAGTGCTTCTCGAAGAAAAGGATGAATTGCGTGCCAAGGGACACTTCCAGAGCGACGAGCAGTTGCTGATCTCCGAACGCGCCCAAGTGATCATGCCCTACCACAAGATAATCGATCATGGACGGGAGGAACTCCTCGGCAAGGCCAAGATCGGTACCACTGGGAGAGGCATCGGGCCGGCGTACGAGGACAAAGCATCGAGAACGGGCATCCGAATGGGAGATCTTGTTCGACCGGAACGGCTCAAGGAAAGAGTCCTTGCAGCGATGGATGAGAAGAACTTCCTGATAGAACACCGCTTCAAGAAACCGCGGCTGGAGCCTGATCAGGTAGTGGAACGGTATTTGGATTACGGACGGAAATTGCAGTGCCACATCACCGACACGACGCACGTGCTTCAGCAGCGGATCTCAAGCGGGAGCCGAGTACTTTTCGAGGGTGCCCAGGGGACCCTTCTGGACATCGACCACGGTACCTATCCTTTTGTAACGTCATCAAACGTTGTCGCGGGGAACGTGTGCTGTGGAGCAGGCGTGGGACCGGATCGTTTGAATCAGATTCTCGGAATAGTCAAAGCCTATACGACTCGAGTCGGCCAAGGCGGCTTCCCCACTGAACTCCAGGACGAACTCGGCGAGAGAATGCGGGAAAAGGGTGCCGAGTATGGCGCCACGACCGGAAGACCGAGACGATGTGGATGGCTCGATTTGGTAGTGCTGAACCACAGCGTGCGACTCAATGGGCTAAACGGAATTGCAGTTACAAAGCTGGACGTACTGACCGGAATTTCACCTCTGAAAATTTGTACCAGCTACGAATTGGACGGTCAAACCTTGGATCGCGTACCTGCCGATATCGGCGAACTCGAAAGAGTGAAGCCCAAGTACCGCGAGGTCAAGGGATGGGACGAAAAACTGGGCGATTGCCGATCCTTCGATGACTTGCCCAAGAACGCGCGGGATTACGTGGAAACCATTGAGCATCTTACCGGCGTTCCCGTAACTCTTATTTCCGTAGGACCGGCACGAGACCAGAGCATACTCCGAAAACCACCGTTTTGACCTCGGCGAGATGTTCCGATCTCGGTCCCAGTCAGGGAAATACCGGCCTCCGTGCCGGTATGGAACCGGTAGTATTCCCACATGGGACCCGGGCCCTACTAACCGACGGGGACACCGGTCCTACCAACCGGCAGGGACGCCGGTCCTACAGGGGTTTTGCGAGTATCTGTCTTACCTGCACATCCAGAAACCGATTGGACGGGTGTGCACGGATGACCGCCACGGTGTCGGCTCCGCGGCCTGTTCCCGCCACTGACACGATTTCCTCGCCTTCGGGAATCAGTCCGGCGTCGCATGCTTCCATACTGATCTCCACCGCGACTTTGATACCCTGGCCAAAGAGCCTCAACGTCTCGGCAACGATGTACGTTGGATACAGGCCTTGGTGCTTTTTCATGAAAGCCGTTTCGATGCTTCTCGTCAGTATCGTCCCGGTGAAGACCTTTACGCCGAGGGCCTCCAGTTGCCGACGCGCCTCCGGGCTGCAATCATCCTCGTTCGGCTTGCCGAATCCCACATTATGAGTCACGGCCACCAGATTGATCGCCTTTTCCTTCAACGCCTTCCCGAAGAGAACTGCCGTGCCGCCGCCGGTAGTGGCAACGACTACATGTTTATATCCTTCGTCTACAAGATCCGATACGATTTGAATACACGTGGCTGTGTTCTCTTTTCCAGGCTTCTCAAAATACACGACCTGTCTGATCATATGTCCTCCCAACAAACGGGTGATGTCCCTGTAGCCCCGGAGATCCTTGCACCTTCCGGATCGATGCCTTATGCGACTCTATGGAAGCCGGAGGTCCGAGGTTACCGGGGCTCATAAGGAACGCCCCCAATGGATCTCGAAAAGTCCCGGGCGGTTTGGGCCGCCAGAAAGCCATGGGTAGCCAATAATTCATTCGGAAACGTTCCCATGACCACCAGCGAACCAATCAACCGGGCTTCAGGCCCGAAAACGGGCGCGGCTACGGCACGTATTCCGGTGTGCATTTCACCGAGGTCAACAGCGTATCCGTTTTCCCTGCACATTACCAGTTCGTCTTCCAGTCGGTTTGCGTCGAATACCGACGGATCTCCATAGAAGTAGAGTTTCTCTTGACCGAGGATGGCCTCCCTTTCGGAATCGGATGCAAATGCTGCGATTGCCTTGCCGTGGGCTCCCCAGGTAACGGGAAATCTATGTCCCATCGTGATGAATACTCCTATATCTTGATTGCCTTCATCTTTTGCAATTACATAGACATATTTGCCTTCCATCTTGGCGAGAAACGCAGTACTCTTCGTCCGGACGGAAAGCGTCTGCAGAAAGGGCTCGGCGGCCCGGTGGAGGTCGAGATTCTTCAAGACTTGGCTGGACAGAAAGAGTAGTCCGGTACCCAGTGCATAGGTCTTGCTTTGCAGGTCCCTCTGGACGAATCCGAAGTGCAAGAGGGTGTTGAGAATAGAGTACCCTTTGCTCTTGTGGATGCCTACCCGTTTGCAGATGTCCGTCAACGTCAGTCGAACGGATGGATCCTGAGCCAAACAGAGGAGAATCCTCGACGCCTGTTCCACGGCGGGAACCAGCGAGGTATATGCGGGTTTTGATTCATCATTCCTCTTCGCTCGACGGTTCACTCCAGGGCCTCGCAGATCATTTTCTCTAGTGAATTAAGTTTCTGATACAGAACTACTGCCGTGCGTGGAAACTGTCAAGCATCATCGGTAAGGCTGCCGCGTTTGAGATGAACCATTAGGATTCGACGTCACCATGGGACCAATGGTATGGTGATCATCTTAACATGCGTGCCGCATTTACGAGCCTTTCACGGGAACGAAGGAGGAAAAGTGAAAAGCAAGGACCTCAACTATACGATCTCCAACGAAATTTTTGCCAAGTACCCCGGTTACGTTCGGGGAGTCGTACGAGCGTACGGCGTAACGAACGGCCCGTCCTCGGACGAGCTCGTCGCTTTGCTCCGTAAAGCGGAAGCCCATGTTCGCAATCATCTGAAAACCGAAGATCTTGCCGAACATCCTCGAATGGTATCCTGGCGGGAGGCATACCGCGCGTTCGGAGCTAAACCGACGAAATTCCGTCCCTCTATGGAGGCCATGGCGCGTCGTGTCCTGAAGCAACAGGAAATCCCGTCAATCAACGCGTTGGTGGACATTGGAAACATCGTGTCCCTGCGATTACTCGTCCCCGCAGGCGGACACGCCATTGATGTCGTGGAGCAGGATGTGGCTCTGCGTGAGGCCGTCGGTGATGAGGAGTTCACGGCATTCGGCTCCGACCAAGTCGAAAATCCGCTGCCGGGCGAGATCATCCTGGTGGAAGGGAAGACCGTGCTCACCAGGCGTTGGACGTGGCGGCAAGCCAATCACACTCTGGTCTTGCCGACTACGACGGACCTGGAGGTCAACGTTGACGGGCTCCCTCCGGTGGAAGTCTCGGAGGTGGAGGATGGGTGCCGGCAAATCATTGAGTTGATAGAAAGGTTCTGCGGTGGAAACGCCGACTATGAAGTTCTGTCGCAGGAGAATCCGACAATCAAACTGTAGGGTGAACCGTCCAATTGTCCGGAACGGCCCTGAAAGGGCCGACCAATGAAGATGTCCGAACAGGAGCCTGAGAACGAGGGGACAATACGTGACCGAACCTATGAATCAGATTACTGACTCCTTAGGGTCTAGGTGCGGTGGTTTCGTTTCCGGATCCAAGAAACGGCCGCGCCGAACCGTTGCGTGAATCCAGATTCCAAGGAGATAGGCAGCAATGGAAGAACCGGTTCCCCGGTATAGCCGCCACACTCTCCTCAAGGTCTTTGGAGAGAACGGGCAGGAGAAGATCCAAAGGTCAAGAGTCTTTGTCGCCGGTCTCGGCGCACTGGGCTCGCTCATCTCCATACTGTTGGCAAGGGCCGGTGTGGGATTCTTGCGTGTGGCCGATTGCGACACACCGGAATTGCATAACATTCATAGACAGATCCTGTACGATGAAGCCGACACGGCAAGCGGCCTTTCCAAGGCCCGTGCAGCAGAAAAGCGGTTAAGGGCGGCGGCATCCAATGTGGAGATCGAAGCCGTGGAAGTGCGTATTGGACCGGACAGCATCGACGCACTGATAGCGGACGTTGACGTGGTAGTCGACGCACTGGACAACATGGCAACCCGGTACCACGTAAATGATGCCATCATCGCCCGGGGTATACCATACGTGTTCGGCGGCGTGACCGGAACCTCGGGAAACGTGCTGACGGTCCTGCCCGGGAAGACCCCGTGCCTGCGCTGCTTGTGGCCGGACCCGGAGGAGGTATCGGACCATCCCCGCGCCGCCGAGGTCGGAGTGCTTTCCTCGGCGGCAACCGCCGTAGCCTCAATACAGGTCACGGAAGCAATGAAACTGCTCTTGGGGCGTCACGAAGATTTGCTCCGCGGCCTTCTAATCCTGGATCTGTGGCGCACACGGTTTCGGATCGCTTCCGTTGAGCCCGACCCGGACTGTGTTTGCCAAATCAAGGCGAAACCGGCCGGCGAGCGGTCCGCTGGAGATGCCGGCAATGCCTGAGTCGATTTTGCCGCTCACGGCGATGATACTGGCCGGAGGACTGGGCACCAGACTCCGGTCCGTGGTTGCGGATAGGCCCAAACCCATGGCCTTGGTGGGCAACGTTCCGTTTCTTGAAATTCTCCTGAGATCACTGGCTCGCAAGGGTGTCCGTCGTTGTGTGTTGCTCACCGGCCACATGGGAGATGTGATCGAAGAGTATTTTCGAGGTCTTCCCTGGAAGGGGATGGACATACGGTGTTGCCGGGAAGAATCGCCGCTGGGCACCGGGGGAGCGGTCAAGAACGCCGAGGCGTTTGCCGTGGATTCTACCCTCCTGGTCAACGGCGATACGTTTTTCGACGCGGACGTGGAGGCTCTCTTTCGCTTCCATCGCGAAAAGAATGCCCGGGTGACCCTTTCATTGCGGCATGTGAGCGACGTGAGCCGCTATGGTTCAGTGGTGGTGGACGAGAATGGACTGATCAGGGAATTCCTGGAAAAGGAGCCCGGTGTGCACCGGCCGGGTTTGATCAACGCGGGATTGTCGCTTCTTTCGTATGAGACCATTCAAGAGCTTCCATCAGGTCGGGCTTTTTCCATGGAGGCCGAGATCTTTCCGGGGCTCGCCCGGAGCGGCCTCATGGCCGGACTACCTCAGGCCGGGGCGTTCTTTGATATCGGCACGCCCGAAAGTTACGCGGATTTTACGGCGTTCGTGGAAGAACATCAGGATGACTTCCAGAGGGCGTGAGATAACGATATTCTCATGTTAACCCAGTTAGGGTCGATCAAACCCGACGTTTCCATCCGTAGACGAGACAGTGCTCATACCTTGAGTTACTTTTCTGTTAAACGCGACGGGAAGCATAAGTTCTGATCTCACAAAATACACTTCTTACATTTCCAAGAGCGTGGGGGGCTTCCCATTACCAAAGGCCTTCGTGCGCCCATCTCGTGCCGAGCGTAAGTAAACGGATACCCGGCGTCCTCACTTTTTTCTTGACAATATCAGCAATGTGGGCATAATCTGATGTTTATGGATATAAACAGAGTTTACACTTATATCCTAGGTAGTGCACATGGCAATAGTCAAATCCGCAGACAGAGTTGTGCGCATACTTGAGGCAGTCGCCTCGAGAAACGAAGGTCTGACCCACGGAGAGCTTTCCAAAAAGCTGGAGATCCCCAAGGGCAGCCTGTCCCTCCTACTCTCCAATCTCGTAGACCGCGAATACCTGGCCCTCGACCCTCAGAGCAAGCTTTACGTGCTCGGACCGGAACTCCTGGTTCTCACGGGCCGTTATCTTAATAGTCTGGACATCGTGCAGATTGGACGTCCCATCGTGCACACTCTCGTACGCGAAATAAATGAGGACGCCGAGATCGTTATCAGAAAAGGGGACCAGGTCCTCTTCCTCTACAAGGAGGAATCGGCCAGGCCGGTCAGATACGCCATTGACGCGGGCGAGCTCGCACCTCTCTACGCGACATCACCGGGGAAGTGCATCCTCGCCTTCATTCCGGAAGAGGACGTTTCGGGCTATCTCGACCGGGTCCCGCTGTCCCCTATAACGGAGCATAGCATCACCGCCCGCGAAGAGTTATTTCGCGAGCTGGATCTGATACGCTCGAGGGGGATCGCTTACGGGCAAGAGGAGTATCGACAGGGCATCTGTGGGGTCGCCGTGCCTGTCTTCAATGTCCACGGCGTCATCGCGGGGGCGCTGGTGGCTACCCTGGAGGCGGTCCGCTTCAAAGACAAGCACCGAGACTCAGTCGAGTCAAAACTACGGGGGGCGGCGTTGAGGCTTTCCCGCCGGCTTGGCTTCGCCGGCGCGGCCGGCGGTGGCACTCCGCTCCCTCACTCGGAGCAGAAATGGAGAAGAAGAGGGTAACATCATGGTTATACATCTAGATTTCAATTTCTTGCTCCTTGGGGCCGGCGACCTCGGGAGCATCGACTTCGACCAGACTCACGCCACCTTAGTGGAACTGTTTGAGGAACTTTCTGCCCGTTCCCCGAATTCTCTGGATTTCCTGACGCCCGACGGAAGGGACCTCGATGAGGGATGGGTCGTCAGTGTGAACGGGTCCCCTTTAACCGACCTGCCCCAGGGCATCGAGACGTCGTTGCGGGACGGCGACCGTGTGGCCGTCAAGCTGCTGCCGATCAGCGGCGGATAGGGGCGTAGCCGGGAAACTTCGGGATAGAGGTACGATGATGAAGAATTACAAAGTAGTAGGGAAGTCCGTGGAAAGGACTGACGCCAGAGTAAAAGTAACGGGCTCGGCCCGGTATGCAGGTGACCTGTTGGCACCGGGGATGCTCCACGGCAAGTTGTTGAGGAGTCCCACGGCCCACGCGAGGATAGTCAATATAGATACGAGCAAAGCGCGGGCCATGCCGGGCGTCATGGCCGTGATAACGGGCAAGGATTTTCCTGGGATACCCTTTGGCACGCGACCCGACATAAGGGATCAACTCCCCATGCCGATTACCAAGGTCCACCATTTCGGCGAGGGTGTAGCAGCAGTCGCCGCCGTCGACGAGGACACCGCGGAAGCCGCCCTAGACCTGATCGAGGTAGATTACGAGGAGCTTCCCGTTGTGCTCACGGCCCAGGATGCATTAGCGCCTGACGCACCTCTCGTGAATGAGTTCAAGGACAGTAATATCGCCTACTTCTCCGACTTTGTTTTCGGCGACGTGGACAAGGGCTTCGAGGAGGCGGACCACATAAGAGAAGAGACTTTCAGTTCCCAACGAGTCTCGGTTGGATTCGTAGAGCCCCACGCATGTCTCGCCGAAGTCGATGCCAACGGCCGGGTGCTGCTGCAAGCTTCCAAGCAGAGCCCCTACATTACCTGGCGGCATATGTGCAGAGCCATGGACATCCCTCTTTCAGGAATGAGGATCGTAAACCCCTTTGTGGGGGGCGGATTTTCAGGAAAACACGATCCTTTTGACGTAGATTTTGCAGCTGTCAAACTGGCCCAGATCACCGGCAAGCCCGTCAAGATCGTCCTCAATTATGATGAGGTATTGGCGGCTTACCGGCAGCGGAATGCCATGGACGCCAGGCTGAAGATCGGCGTGAAGAACAATGGCGCCATCACGGCCCTCTGGGCCGAGAACATTCTCGAAGGCGGCCCGATTTCAGGGATAGGTCCTTTTAACATCTACTTCTTTGGTGCGTTCCTCAACATCCCGTACAAAATACCGGCCATCGAATACCACGGAAAGCTCGTTTACTCCAACAGGGCGCCCTGCGGGACAGTGAGGGGACAGGAGATTGTTCTTGCCCAGTTCTGCATTGATTCTTTGCTCCACATGATTGGTGAGGACATAGGTGTTGACCAGGTGGAGTTGCGTGCAATCAACGCGGTCCCGGACGACTGGACCTGCGCCAACGGCATCAAGGTCGACGTCGCGGGCCTGTCCGAATGCATCGAGAAGTCCGCTCAAAGGGTAGGCTGGAAAGAATCGAGGAAATCAAGGCCCGAGGGCAGAGGCATCGGCTTCAGTTGCGCTTCGCACCCGTCGGGCCCGAGACTTGGAGGCCATTTCGGCTCGGCCGTCATGCTGAAACTTCTCGAGAACGGTCAGGTGATTATCACCCAGGGTGCTACGGAGATAGGACAGGGATCAAACACCGTCTTCTGCCAGATGGCGGCTGAGGAGCTTGGCCTTCCCTTCGAGGATATCATCCAGGGCGTAAGCGATTCCGACTCGACGATCTTCGATTCCGGCATGTTCGGAGACCGTGCCACCTACTGGGACGGCAATGCCACCATTGCCGCCGCCAGGGACCTGAAGAAGCTACTTGCGGAAATAGTAGCTCCGAGCCTGAAGGCAAATCCCGAGGACATTGAGTTTGCCGACAAGCGTGTCTTTGTGCGGGAGGCGCCGGAGAGAGGAATCGACTGGCTCTCCGCGGTACGGAAAGCTTACTACGAGAAAGGAGCACCCCTGTATGGACGGGGCACTTGGGCCGCGCTCGACATCGACATCGTCGATTGGAAAACGGGCAGGGGAAACCTCGTTCACGGTCTGGACTTCATCGCCACGGCTATGGAAGTGCAGGTGGACAAAGAGACGGGGAAGGTGGACCTTATTAAGGCCGTTCACGGCGACGACGCAGGCCAGCCCATCAATCCGGCCATGCTTGAGGGACAGGTAAACGGCGGCAGCGCCCACCTGATAGGCCACGCCCTATGGGAGGAGTCGCTCTACGATGACAAAGGGGTACCACTCAACTATTCGTGGCGTGATTACAAGCAACCCACCGCAGTGGACGTACCGGAATGCATTGTCGAGCATGTACACACCCACGATCCATTTGGTCCCTTCGGGGCAAAGGGGGCGGGAGAAGCAAGTTCCTGTTCCACCTTGGCTGCCGTGGCCAACGGGATTAGTGACGCAGTAGGTGTAAGAATCAAAGACTTGCCGATTACGGCTGAAAAGATACTCGACGCACTCAAGGCAAAAGAGGAAAAGTGATGTTTATAAAAAGACTGCCGGCATTCGAATATCATACCCCTTCTTCCGTAGGGGAGGCATTGGATCTGATGGAACGGCACGGCAATAATGGCCGATACATTGCCGGTGGAACAGATCTGTTGATAGCCATGAAGAAAAGGGAAGCCGTCCCGGACCACCTGATCAGTTTGAGCGGCGTGGACTCGCTAAAGGGGATTACCCCGGACGACACAGGGGTACGGATTGGAGCCCTGACTACTCTTGCGGAAATTGAGCGGTCCGAGATTATCGGAAAGCAGTACCTGGCTCTCAGGGATGCAGTAGGTGTGATGGCATCGATCCAGGTACGCAACCTCGCCACGATCGGCGGCAATCTGTGTAGTGCAGTACCCTCTGCCGATTCCGCGCCTCCACTCATGGCGCTCAACGCATCGGTTAAACTCGTGGGACCGGAAGGGGAAAGGACGGTTCCATTGGAGACATTCTTCACGGGGCCGAAATCATCGATCCTCAAGAGCCGGGAGATTCTGGCTGAGATCTCGATCCCGAAACCGGGTCCGGCTTCTTCAGGGTGCTATCTGAAGCTCATGCGACGACACGCCATGGACCTGGCTTTAGTCGGCGTTGCAGCGTGCTTGAAGCTCGATTCGGATAGGAAGGTCTGCAAAGAAGCCCGCATAACCCTTGGCGCTGTGGCCCCCACCCCGATCAGGGTGCCCGAGGTGGAAGCCGAACTGGTGAACAAGGAGATTAATGAGACTGTTGCGGAGGAGGCGGCGCAGATCGCCGGCATGGAGTGCAGGCCCATAACGGACCTACGTGCATCCCTCGATTACCGCTGCGACGCAGTGACGGTACTCACGAAAAGGGCTGTTATCGAGACACTAAAGAGAATAACCGGTTGAGACGGAGGGATTATGAAACAGGACATAGTATTGAAAGTCAACGGTACAACCTACACTGTTAATGTCGAGTCTCACAGGACCCTTGTCGAGGTTCTGAGAGACACACTCGGCCTCACCGGCACCAAGAAGTCCTGCAATGAGGGCGAATGCGGCGCGTGCACGGTCCTAATGGACGGCAAGCCGGTGGCTTCCTGTCTCGTCCTCGCCGTAGCCGCCCAGGGCAAGGAGATCACCACAATAGAAGGGCTGGCCGCCGGCGTTAAGCTGCACCCGGTACAGGAGGCCTTTGTGAAGCATACGGCTATCCAGTGCGGCTTTTGTACACCGGGTATGGTGCTGACGACGAAAGCCCTACTCGATGAGAACCCCGACCCAACGACCCGGGAGGCACGCCGGGCGATTTCGGGAAACCTGTGCCGTTGCACGGGCTATCAACAGATTGTTGATGCCATGATGGCTGCGGCTGCGACGATGAAGAAGGAGATGTCCTCATAAGAGGGCGAAAAACATAACCGATAAGGCGCTCCGGCCCACGGGAGCGCCGAGATAACACTTCTCGCAAGGTCTTCCGGTGCAGGGGCCGACTTGATTGCGGTGGGGTAGAAGGATTCTTCCCCTCAGGCCCCGTGCCCCGATTGCCCTTGAGCCATGAACTCATCCATTCGACATCCAAGGCCTTGATCCTCTCCCGCAAATGGAGTACTTTCCATCTTGGGGTGTCCCCCTGTGCCTTTGTCTGTTGCACTTACTTAGATCGCACAGTGGACGTTCCTTCGCAAACCCATTGCTTTGCTTTCGTTACCTTTTCCTCACTTCTCTCAACTGCGGAAGTTGAGATATCCACTTTATTTCGTACTCCCCGGCGAGAGAGAAGATGAATCTTGAGACAGTCTCAAAGGCCTCTATCCATTGTCCGTCTTTCGGGCAATAAAAGAACGCAGCGGAAAGGAGATGGTCATGGGAGTCAAGAAGATTTTGATGCTGGTTGGCGACTTTGTGGAGGATTATGAGGTGATGGTGCCGTTCCAAGCCCTGCAGATGGTCGGACACCAAGTTGACGCGGTCTGTCCCGACAAGAGCGCGGGTGACATTGTCCGAACTTCCGTGCACGATTTTGAAGGCGACCAGACCTACACGGAGAAGCGAGGGCACAACTTCACCCTCAACGCCACCTTTTCGGAAATCAAGCCTGAGGACTATGACGCGTTGGTGATCCCGGGTGGGCGGGCTCCCGAGTACATACGTCTCAACCCGGGCGTTATTAGTGCCGTCCAACACTTTGCCGGAGCGGACAAACCCATTGCGGCCATCTGTCACGGCGCCCAGGTGCTCGTCGCTGCAGGTGTTGTTCAGGGAAAAGCATGCACCGCATATCCCGCGTGCGGTCCGGATGTCAACGGAGCCGGTGGAGAATGGGTGGACGTGGGCATTGACAAGGCTCATGTGAACGGGAACCTGGTCACCGCCCAGGCATGGCCGGGCCACCCGGAATGGTTGGCCAAGTTTCTGGAAGTACTCGGAACAAAGATTGAACCATAATTCGAAGACTTAGGGGGGCTACCCCAAGGCATGCCCCCGGCTGAGGGGCATGCCTCCCAAATTCGCTGCGGAGAAGGAAATGAGAGCATCCCAAGGCCGCCTTGGTAGAGTGTTCGTCCTAAGGCTTGAGGACGGTGACGTAATCCCGGACTGTATTGAACGGTTCGCGTCGGAGCGCGGCATAGGAGAAGCGTTTTGTGCGCTCCTCGGTGGAATCGGAGGCGGTCGTCTCGTCGTCGGCCCGGAAGACCGGGATGCGGAACCCGTCATTCCAATGGTGCAAGCCTTTAACAACGTGCACGAAGCCGTTGCATTCGGGACAATATTTCCGGGTGAAACCGGAGCCCCAACCCTCCACATGCATGCGGCTCTCGGGCGGGAGGACCGGGTCCTGGCCGGATGCGTCCGAAAGGGTATCGAGGTTTGGAAGGTCGCTGAAGTCATCATTCTCGAGATTCAAGGGACTCGGATGCGGCGCCGCGTTGACCCTCGTACGGGGTTCGAGGTCTTGTCCGCAGACCCGCCAAACGAGGAGGGTGCATAACAAGCGTTATTGGTGTAGACTGAATCCCGAGTCCGCACCATTATGAGGATTGTAGTCGTACTTGAGGGAAGGGTTTGAACCCCGCCTCCATCGACCCATATTCGGGGTGCGGCGGGACGGAAATGAAGATTCAACCCAAATTTCGAAAAGACCTGAGTATCTCAGAGCATCCGGAACGCGACGGCTCAAAGACCATTATTCTGAAGGATCCGGTTTCCGCCAAGTACTATCGGCTGTCTACATTCGAATACCAGTTTCTACAGACCCTCGACGGTACTGCGACTTTGGAAGAAGCCGTAGACCGATTCAACGATTCAGGCCATTACTGTTCACTAGAGGACGCACGGGCCATTCTGGGAAGAGCCGCGCAATTCGGACTGATCCTGGGCACGGAGGCATGCACTGCTCAGTATCAAAGCCTAGTCAAGAAGCGCGTCGAAGACGCTAAGAGGATGGCACGGTTTTCGAGCGTCTATTTCCTCTTCATTCCTTTGTTGAATCCGGACAGATTTCTCGAGCGGACTCTTTGGATCGTCAAACTCTTTGCCAATAGGTGGACGCTCGGCACGGCGGCACTCTTCATTCCGGGTGCGGTATATCTTCTGATAACCGGCACGGGAAAGATCCACCGAGAGTATCTCTACTTCTTCAACCTCGAAAATCTGCTCTATTTATGGATCACCATCGCGCTGACAAAGCTTGTGCATGAATTCTCACATGCATACACCGCGAAGAGTTTCGGACTCCGCGTTCCTCAAATGGGAATCGGATTTCTGATCTTTTTTCCCTGTCTCTACTGCAATACTACCGACGCATGGCAACTGGCCGACCGCAGGCAACGCATAGCAATCAGCGCGGCGGGCATCATCGCGGAATTGTTCACGGCGATTACCGCAACTTACATTTGGTATTTCTCCAAGCCGGGAATGATCAATTCATTGGCCTTCTACCTCATGGCCGTGTCATTTGTATCCACCATACTGTTCAACGGCAACCCGCTGATGAAGTTTGACGGCTATTTCATGCTCGCGGACTACCTGCGGGTGCCCAACCTGATGCAGAAATCACTCGGGCACCTGCGGTATCTGTTCATGAATCGCGTCCTCGGAATGAACCAGGTAACGAGCACTGCAGCAGGCCGGAGAGACAGCCTTCTGTTCGGGTCTTACGGAGTGAGCGCCTTTATATATAGGATCTTCCTGTACACGGGAATCGTTGCGGGCGTCTACTTCAGATTCGACAAGACGCTGGGCCTGGTACTTGCCGCAACCGCACTCGTACTTTTCGTAATACGGCCGCTTGTGAGAGGAGTGAAGAGTTTGTATGCCCGAAGATCCGAACTGAGACCGAGGGCCGCGGGAGTGGTGTGTTTTCTGGCAATGGCGGCATTGGTAATGGCGCCGTTGTTCATACCGGTGTCTACAAAATCCGTTTACCCCTGCTACGTGGGATCCGAACTCGTTCAGAAGCTGACCGTTCCGTTTCATACCGCGGTCGAGAAGGTTCTTGTGAAGGAAGGGTCTCCGGTGCAGGGAGGGGAGACTCTTTTCACGCTTGATACCTCCGATCTGGAATTGTCGCTCACTGAGAAGCGTTTCCAGCTCGATATTGTCATGAAAGAGCTCAATCAGATGCGTTTGGATCCTAAGCAGATTGCGAGTGTACCGGCAAAGGAGATCGAACGCTACCAGATCGAAGACGAGGCGGCACGGATTCAGGATGACCTCAACCTGGCTCGATTCGGAATAACCGCACCTTTTAATGGAATTGTCACTTCATTGGATTTCCGAATGCAGAAAGGTTTCCGCCCCGGCAAGGGAATTGTCGTGGGAGAGGTTCAATCGCCGGTAGAATGCGTTATACGGGCTCTGATCCCGGAACATGATCGTCACCGGGTACATGTGGATCAAGAAATCGAAATCTGGCTGCCCGCCGGCACGGGCATGACGGTAACCGATCGCATACGTGAAATCAGAAACTATAGCGAGAGGGACCTGAAAGACTCGCCGTTTTCAAGCCGTCTAGGCGGAGAATTGGCCACCGAAGTCCTGGGAGATCGCCGGAGAGATGCGCCTCTGGAAGCTCAGTACATATGTTCCGTGAAGTTCAGGAATGAGGACCGTCTGGTGCCGCTGGGCATGACGGGAAGATTGGCGGTGCCTTCGCGGCCTCAAAGCATGTTTTCACGATTCTTGGACGGACTATTCAGAACGTTCAACAGAGAATCACTTGTGTAGGATCGGAAGCTCAATGCCCGCAAACGGAATAGGTCAAACCACGACCGGCTTACCGCAAACCGCCGAGGAATCGGGCGTCGGACAGATCATCGATCCCAGGCAAAGATCCCTGGCCCTGGGCTTGGAGTATTGCAAGAGGGTATTTGAAGCCAAGAGCTTGGAAGATCTCTATATGCTCCTCACCAACGACGTGCGAAACCTGGTTGATTTCGATCGTTCGTCGCTGGTGGTTCACCTGGGAGGGACTTCCAGGTTGACGGCTGCGGGTCTGCAACCTGTCATCGAGAAGAAATCGAAGTTCTATGACGAAATGACTCATCTGGCCCAGGCTCTGAAAGGGGTAGGAAGGGGCCTCCTTCTTTCGAGCGATTCGGGAGCCTCCGTCCTGAAGGAGGAAGAACTTCCCGCGTTGGCGGGGGAAGCGATTCAATCGTATATTGACTCTTCCGCTTGCACGTTTCTCTTTTGCATACCGCTCACCCACGACGGTAAGCCGGTCGGGCATCTCATCTTGGAGTTCTTTGAAACTCAGCCTCCCAGTCAGATCAGCATTCTCACACTTCTCAACATATCACCATTCCTTGGTGCGGCATTGGCGGAGAAGTGGCTCACCGACACCAAGCCTGCGCTGATTTCCCTCATGGATCCGGATTCGGCGCGTCGCGGTCGTTCTTCCAAGATTTTCATGTACGGGATCCTTGCCGTCCTCGTGCTGTGCGTACTTGCCGGCATTTTCCTGCTGGTCCCCGTCCCCTTTGACGTGGGAGGCGAGACGGAAATCGTCCCGACCATCCGTCATGTGGCCTTCTGTGGAATAGAAGGCCTCATAGACAAAGTTCACGTGCATGAAGGCTCCAAGGTCGAAAAAGGGCAGGTTCTCGCCGACCTGGACCCGAGAGAGCTTGATTACAAGGTGGCGACGGCCGAAAGACAGGTAGCCATACTGACTGCGGAGATGAATTTGCTCAAGCGTTCGGCAGGCCAGGACCCATCAAAACTCGCGGAGAGCGAAGTGACGGCACTGAAACGCAAAGCCGCTCAGGCGGAATTCGAGCACTACAAATGGCAGCAGCAGTTCCTGCATATAAAGTCGCCGATAGCCGGCATCGTTCTCACCAAGGACATAGAGAGCCTCTCGGGGAAAAAATTCATGGCAGGCGAGGCTTTCTGTGAAATCGTTGCCCCCGGCAACTTGTCGGCCGACACCTTTGTCCCGGAAGACAAAATTACCTATGTAAAGACTCAAGATCCCGTCACGGTTTACCTCAGCGGCAACCCCAGAATCGGCTATGACCTCACCGTGTCTGAAATAGCTCCCATGGCTGAAGCACACCCACGGATGGGAAACGTTTATCGAGTCAGGGCACCGTTTCCCGATGCGCCTCCCTCTACCATGGTGGGTATGCGAGGGATCGGAAAGATTCACACCATGAATTCGACCCTGTGGTATATCGTGAGCACCCGCCTGCTGTCTCAGTGGCAGAGGTTGACGCTGCATTTCTAACCGAAACCGACAATTGCAGAAGCTATCAAAGGTGAACACATATGAACACTGCTCCTACCAACACCGAATCGATGTGGATTGAACGGATCGTTACGGACTTTATTGATAATTCCGGCGAAAACCGCCTCCAAAATGCTGAAGAAGACAAGGCCTTCGACACCCCGTTGGTGGGTTTTTCACGAGGTGACGATCCGCTGTACGAGTCGTATAAGGAGTACGTCGGTCCGTTTCATTGGACGCCGTTGGAGGCCTTCCGGGGAGAGTTTCCGGCCGGCGATGCGACAGCCGATCAACTTACGGTGATAAGTTGGATTCTGCCTCACATTAGAGCCACCAAACGCGATAACCGGAAGGAGACGTTCTACCCCGCCGAACGCTGGGCCAGGGCTCGCATCTTTGGAGAGGAAGTGAACGTGAAACTCCGTCTGCATGTTATCGCAAAGCTTAGAGAACGGGGTGTGCAAGCCGTGGCCGCGGCGTTGCGGCCGGATTGGGAGATGAAGAAGGGCGTCAAATACGTGTTTGCCTCCACCTGGTCGGAACGGCACGCGGCCCATGCCTCGGGCCTCGGAACCTTCGGCCTTTGTGACGGACTGATCACGGCCAAGGGAAAAGCCGTTCGGGCAGGGTCGGTCATCGCGCGCATCAATATTCCCCCTACGCCGAGACCGTACCAAACCCATTACGCCTATTGCCTTTTCCTGACCCAGGGGACGTGCGGAAAGTGCATGGCCAGATGCCCTGTGGGAGCCATAACCGAAGCAGGACACGATAAACTCAAGTGCATCGGCCATCTGCATCCCGCAACCGACAACTTTGTCGAATCCAATTTCGGATTCAAGGGTTATGGATGCGGGTTTTGTCAAACGGGAGTCCCGTGCGAATCGACTATTCCCAAGGCCCGCGGCGAGCGGGCGGCCAGAGAAGGGAGCTAGTACTCCGCTCCACGGCGGAAATACGGTGACGGAGGCTCAATCTCAGGGGTCACCACTGAGAAGCGCATGTGGGACGCCACTTCAGTGAGGGGGATGGTTCAGCGGGAAAGGAACGATGCAAGAAGCAAGATGCCCCCGGCCCTTGTTCATGTGATCAAACAGGTCAAAATGAAAGACCTGACCCCGGACTCTACACGTACCGGCATTGGATGAATTGCTTCCCCACCACATGGTCTACGGCCGTCTGATCCGTGACGAGCGCTGTTAACATGATCGTGACCCCCCAAAACATCAGAGAACACATACGGGAAGGTGGGTGAAACGGCGCGCAAGAGCTTCTGTATCCATTTGTGTTCTCAGTCAATCCAGTTATTTAAGGGCGTCCTACTTTTCGCTGTTCCACAATGGTGTCGGGAACGATTTCGAACGCCTAATCTGATTTCAGGCTCTTCCACGAAGGGATCTGAAATATGCAGTCAGTTGCCTCTTGCTCCATTCGATGGAAGAGCTGTACAGGCAAGGTAAGAGTCACGGTATCGTCCCGAAACCTCCTATGCATGACCTCTCGGCCGTCGACACCCAGCATACCCAGCACTGCCCTGGGTGCAGCCGCCTCAGCCTGGGCGTAGGCAAAAGCAGTGATGCTGTTGCAGTCCGCACCCTGAGGTACTTGGACAGGGTCGGTCCCCGACATTACCGACCCTGTCAGTGTGACAAGACCGGCAAGCTCTACGGGACTCACCGGAAAGATAACGGCTTTCACATTATCATCAGGAGCCGTGCGGCTCAGGGGCTTGAACAGGACAAATTCGTGCGGGATGTCGTAACGCGGCAGGCCTTGAAGTATCCATTCTCCGGCCAACTCTGCAGTGCAGTGTCTACGTTCACCGAACTCGTACATCGCTCGCCAGTTCTTGGGTGCGGCCTCCATTTGAGCACGATAGGCCTGCCGGTCACAGGCGGATTTGAGTCCCTTGCTGAATAAGGCTGAGTAATGGTCGAGCAGTTCATCCGATTCATCGAATTCGACGCCGAAACCCAGTGCGGCACGGCCGCCCGGACATGTTATGCTCTCACGGCTGCCGCCCGTGATCCTTCCGTTTCGCGCGGCCTGGGCAAAGAGATAGAGAACGCAGCCGAATTTCCCTTTCTTGAACTGAAACGCATCGTCCGGAATGGTATCACTCCAGACGACTGCCACCGGTTCGAATTCCGGCCGTAGGTTCTGCACAATTGCACTTTCCATGTGCACCTCCGTCAGTGTTTCGGAGCATTGCGTACAATCACAATGTCGACACGTCGTTGTCCGCGCTCACCTTGTGAAACCGCTTTGGCTGCACGGAATAATGAGATTGATACGCAGACGGTGCGGCGTCTCGGTTTACCGTAAGCATGACTCACCATTCGAGTGAATGCCGGAGAAACTCTAAGTAGTCGGTTTCATAAATACGATCATGTATTGAGTTCCGTTTCCCCGCGTAGGCCGGGAACCAGCCTTGTTCTCCCGGACCCGGTTTACGCCGGGGCGACGGCGGGCATCCCGCGTTCCGCGGGACCGCCCCACGCTCAGAAGTGAGCTTCGTGAAAGTCTTTCACAGCCGGGGCCTCCGCGTCGGGGGATTTCTCGTCTCAGGCGATTGCGCATTCTTGGATGCACTTTGCAGTTACGGGGCCCATGCAAATCGGCATCGGTATTACAGGCCTCCCCGGTCTTCGCAGGAGCTATCGCAGGGTCACGACTCGGTCCGGGTCCAGTAACACCGAGTCTCCCTGCAGGCTGATGAAACAGCCGCGAATCAGGCCGCGTTGAAGCAGCTTTTCAGCGGTTCGTGCTCCGTTCTTCAGTGCCTGGTACCGCATTCGTCCGGGGAGTTGTCCGACGCTTGTGGTGACGAGTCGGCCTCCCAGGTCGGATGAGTAATCGAGTTCAACGGCCTTGGCCTGTTCCGTCTCCATTCCCGACGTGGTGGTTTTCCCGGCAATGAAGGTGGCTGCTGCATCCGCCAGACAGGCGTTCTCCGCCCAGACCGTGACCAGATCGGCCACTCCCGTGGAAAAGCTCCGGCCGGACCATCCGCTTGAGGCTACACCGCCGATGCCCTTCCGGCCATTGACCTGCAAACGACCCGAAAGCCGCTCCGAGTTGGGGACCTTTATGCCCACCGAGGCTTCCTCATGGGCTGCCAACCTGACGGCTATGTCTCCGCCGTTGTTGACGATGACTTTGTCCGCTCCCAGTTCGATTGCCGCGTCGGCCGTTTCGTCCGCGCTTGCACCGGCTACCGCGGCCATGGACGACAAGTCGTCGGCCACGCTCTGTGCGGCCTGAAAAGCACGTTGAACGACTCGCGGCATAGGGCGCCCGTTGGGTAATGCGTCGACCTTCAGGGAAAGGAAGCCCTTGAAATCGGCCAGGGTTTTGAGGCTTGTGACCGCGGTCCAGCCGGCCTGCACGGCCAAAACGGGTCGAGCGATCCCCCGATCCCATGCCGAAACGGTCAAGGTCATGGGACCCCAGTCTACGAGGATCAAATCTTCGGCAAGGACGTGAATGGGGCCCGCGTCATTTGCCGGGCGCATCGCGATCGACCCGCTGGGGCTCCAATGTTGAAAAGGGTCGGACCGCTTCGACGTGGCCGCCCATCTCTCTGTAATCGTCCAGACGCATGGTGTATTCCACGGGGGCGACCGTAGCCGGGGTGGGTACCCATGTGAATGCGCCGGGAGCCACGTGTTCGACATCCGCGTAAAAGGTGATGCCGCCGCCGGGCAGCACGAAAACCGGTGCTCCGCCGCAGGTCAACACTGCTTTCCGCGCATGAACGGCTCTGGTGAGACGCAACGGGTATTTCGTTACGCCGGCCCTTGCCGAACCTCCCGCTCCACCAACGTAAACAGCGGAGACCATTGATTCCTGACAAGTTTCGGCAATGGCCTCAACCGCTTTTGCAGCTTCGTCCGTCAGGGGGATGGGCTCAAAGCGTCCGTCACTGCTCAACCGGAACATGGCCGCGCGCCGACCGGTGGTTTCCGTGATGAGCAATGTCGATCCGGGCGGGGTTACGCTCGTGTCGATCGAAGAGATAACGTCGAGGGGTTCCACGATGTCGGTGCCGCCCCAGCCGTCGCCGTGCCTGCCGAAGAAGCGCCCCGGAGTCGAAAGGGTAAAGGACAGACTCACGCCGGAGGGCTGCAATCCCAGACAACGACCGGCAGCATGGTGGGTGAAAAGAGACGTGATGTGGGAGTCCAGAACGATCACCTCATCAGCGGCCTTCTCAAAGAACCGTGCAAAGAGACCCGCGGTTGCGGAACCGCACCCCACTCGCATCTTCTCGACCTCTTCCCCGTTGACCACCGGCGGACGTCCCACCTGGATATCCAGCTTGGCGCCGTCTTTCACCGTCAGCCTGACCGCTTCGCGGTTAGCGATTGCGGCTACTGCCCGGGCTACGGCGAATCCCGCCTTGCCGGTCATACGGTTCACGCCGCCGATGGCCAATATCTTGGAACCATATTCCTCGGTTTCGACCATGCCCACGGTTCGGCGGTCAAACTTAACCGGCGCACCTTCAGCGCCCACGGGAAGGTCGGTGTCGATTTTGACCTTGAGGCCGGAGTAGGACAGCGGGACCTCCGTGACGACTGTTACCACATCCACGCCGTCACGCTTGTCCGAAACGATGTAGGGAGCCGGCACATAGTCGGGATAAGTCCCGCCCGCACCAATGGCGGTAATCATGGGCTTCCGGATTTGAGGGATCGGATCGAGTGGAAGAAAGCGAGCCGCGTCTTCATAGAACAGGAGCGGTCTGGTGCGGACCAAGATACCTCCCTCGTTGCGGTACCGTTTACAGGCGCCCGTCATGCCTTCGGGGATTTGGCAGGCCACCGGACATGAGCCGCACATCGTCGCGCCGGGCACGGGATGGTCAGGTTCAATAACCGCATTCACCGGGCAGACCCTCAAACAGGTCCGGCACTCAACGCACCCTTCATTGATAACGGCCTTCTTGTCCTTGATGCCGATAATTCCCAGAGGACAATCTTGTGCACAGAGCCTGCATCCAGTGCACTTCGCAGTGTCAATTTTCATCGTTCACTCCGGTTACCGCGTCCATGACACGTTCCAGGCTTATGGGAAGGTGTCGCATGGGACGCCCCACCGCCTGTCCCACTGCGGATGCTATTGTCGGCGCGGTTGGGATCAATGCCGGTTCGCCGACCCCCTTGGCGCCGAAAGGTCCGCTTTCTTCAGGGGCCTCTACGATTATTACGGGGTCGATCTCCGGCATGTCCGCTATGGTGGGGATATGATAGTTTTCAAAATTTGCATGTCTTCCGGGAACGTACTCTTCCATGAGGGCCATGCCCACCCCCATCATCACCCCGCCGCAGATCTGGCCTTCCACGCATTTGGGGTTAATGGCGCGGCCGACGTCATGGGCTGCTGCGACCCGTTTCACTTGGACCTCACCGGTCAGTTTGTCGACTTCCACCATCGCGGTCTGCGCAGCAAAGGCATAGGTTGCATAGGGCACGCCTTGGCCGGTTTCGGGGTCGAGCGCAACGGTAGCAGGGTCGAACCGTCCTTCGCCCACGGCCCGGATGTCCCGTTGGGCGAGACTCTGCACAATCTCCTCCACGGATATGGCGCCGTTAGGGGAGCCCTTCACCCAGACTCGACCAGCGGCCATTTCAAGATCTCCACGATCCGCTTCCATGAGATCCTCAAACTCGGAGAAGATCATCTCTTCCAGTGCGACCGCGGCTTCGAGAACCGCGCCGCCGGAAATGTAGGTCTGGCGGCTGGCGGAAGTAGCCCCTGCGTCGGTTGTGAAGTCGGTATCCGCCCGGACGAGGTCAATGCGTTCCGGATCTACGTTCAACCGTGCCCCAACGATCTGGCGCAATACCGTATCCGAGCCTTGCCCGATGTCGGCTGCGCCGGTGAAGAGGATGATGCGACCGTCGGGAGTCCATTCCAAACGGGCTGTGGAGGGGTTGGAAACGCCCGTATTGCCGATGCCATAGAACATGGCGCCCACACCGACGCCCCGTCCCGACGCCGAGTCCGGCCCGACTTCCGAGAGCCACGTCCGATATACCGGCTTGAGACGCTCCAGACATTCCACAATCCCGACGCTTTGGGTTAGGACCTGGCCGGTAGCCGTTTCCTGTCCCGGTCGAAGGGCATTGAGCAGGCGTATTTCCAAACGATCCATCCCCAGCTTGTCTGCGATTCCGTCAATCTGGCCTTCGTGGGCCATCGCCGCCTGAGGTACCCCGAAGCCGCGCATGGCACCGGCCCAAGGGTTGTTGGTGTAAGCGAGCCGGCAGTCTATTTCCACATTGGCAACGTAATAGGGTCCCGTAGCGTGAACCGCAGCGCGGGAGGCTACGGCCAGGGCATAGGAAGCAAATGCCCCCGTGTCCGCGGACAGGTCCATTTTCATGGCGACCAGCCGTCCGTCGGAGTCGGCGCCGGTCACGCATTTCATCAGAAAAGGATGGCGCTTTCCCGTGCCGATGAAGGATTCCTCCCGGGTATAGACCATGCGAACCGGCCGCTTGAGAAGCAACGCGGCGAGCCCCAGGTACGGCTGAACCGAGACGTCCAGCTTGCCCCCGAAGCCTCCGCCGGTTTCCGCTTGGATCATCCGGACACGATCGGGGTCCAGACCCAAGAACCGCGCCGTATCCCCCCTGTCATAATGAGGATTCTGTGTGCATGCCTTGATAATGAGACGATCGTCTTCAATCCAAGCTCGGCCGCCCTCCGTTTCCATGGCCGCGTGCTCGATAAAAGACGTAGTATACTCGGCCTCGTGAACCACTGCGCAGGTGTTCAGCGCAGACTCGAAATCGCCCTTTCGTATTACCCGACGGGCCATAAGGTTACCGTTTGGTCGCCCCGCGTGCACTTGAGGTGCGTTTTCGGCCAGGGCTTCCCGATGGTCGAAAACCCCCTTCAATGCACTGAGTCGAAGCTCGACGGCTTGAGCGGCCTTTCTTGCTGCGCCCTCCGTCTCCGCGGCAACGAGGGCCACGGCCTGGCCCCGGTGGCTGATGATGTTTTCTGCGAGAAACTCTTGATCCTTGGTCACCGGTATGATGCCCAGCAGTTTCTCGCCGGGAATGTCGGCCGCTGTGAAGATTCGGACCACACCCGGCACCGCCAGGGCACGGTCCAGTTCCAACGCCTCAATGGTTGCCGGGGCTTGGTCCGCCCGAACGCAAACCAGGAACAAATCTCCGGGTTCACCCTGGTCGGACCCGAATCTCGCACGGCCCAACGCCTTTTCCACAGACCCGACCCGTGCCGGGCTTTCGCCGATAGTCATCCGGCAACTCCTAACTCCGCCCAGGTCGACTCCAGGGTTCGGGATACAAGATTAGCGACGGCCGGTACCTTGTACGGAGCCGACGATCTCCAACCACAGACCTGGACGAACTGCTCGGCAGCCATTCTTCCGGCTTCCCGCCAAAGCTCCGGTCCCGGAGTTTCGGAAGCAAGCAGCCGCTCCACCTCGGTCATCCGCCGAGGAGAAGGGAAACAAGCCCCAAGGACCAACCGAGGGTCGGTCATCTCCCTGTCAAGGCTTACCGCAAGGTTCATCCGGGCTATCACGACGGCTCGCCTTCGCCCAACCTTGTAGAATCGCTGTGCGCTTCCTTCCGGCGGACGGTCCAACTTAAAACCGACGATGAGGTCCCCGGGCACCAAACAAGTCGTGTTTGGGCCTATGATAAGCTCCTCCAGCGGAATATGGCGCACTCCGTTGGATGAAACGACTTCAGCGCGCGCCCCGAGGGCGGCCAAAGCGGTCAATCCGTCGGCAGCGGGCGAAGCATTGGCCACATTGCCGCCAATGGTCGCGAGGTTGCGGATTTGCAGGGAACCGACAACGGCACCGGCCTGTGCCAGGAGAGGGTATCGCCGGGCCACGGCCGCGTCCCTTTCCAGCCGACGGAACGTGACGCCGGCGCCGAGAAAAGGCTTATCTGCATCCATATCCAGACGATTCAGTTCAGGTACTCCGGTCACATCCACAAGATACTCGGGCAGGCCCGCGCCGCACAAACGTAATCGGCGTAAATGAACCATCAAGTCCGTTCCTCCGGCCAGGACCTTCGCTCCATCGTCCAATCCCGCCAGAGCCTCCTCCACATTCCTAGCCGCCAGATACTTCGTCGTCATGAGTCCGATCCATTTTCGCAGCAGCCGCGCGCACGGCATCAAGTATTTGCTTGTAACCCGTGCAACGGCAGAGATTTCCCGCCAGCGCGCTCTTGATATCCTCGACGTCGGGGCACGCAGACCGTTTGAGCAAGGCATAGGTCGACATGATCATGCCCGGAGTGCAAAACCCGCACTGGATTGCCCCCGAATCAACGAAGGCCTCCTGAACGGGATGAAGACCCTCTGTAGCCAAGCCCTCGATAGTAATCACGTTCCTGCCCGCGGCTTTCCACGCGGCGGTCAGACAGGCATTGACCGGTTCTCCATCCAGGAGAACCGTGCAAGCGCCGCATTCGCCCACACCGCAGCCCTCTTTCGTTCCCAACAACCCCAATCTGTCCCTAAGGACGGAAAGGAGAGTAGCGTGGCACGGCACATTGCCAAGGGATCTGCGGCTTCCGTTGATTTCAAATACCAGGTTCATGAGAGTAATCCGAAAGAGTTGTGTATTATAAGTAAGTTATCATATGAACGAACATCCATGAAATATTTTCGGGAGATCGTCCGTTTGTTATTGACAGAATAAATATTAACTGGTAGTAAAAAAGATAATACATCGAAAATCTTTGATGTCAAGTCTTTTTGGTTTAACAATGCACGCAAACGAAAAACTGGGCCAGATCCTCTCCGAATTTCGCAAACAGAAGGAATTTACCCTCCAGCAACTGGCGGACAGCGTTGGAGTAACGCCGGCGTACATCTCGCAGATAGAGCACGGCAAAGTGTCGCCTTCGCTGTCCAACCTTCGCAAATTGGCCAAGGCCCTGGATCGGCGGATGGTAGACTTCTTTATTGACGAGCTCATTGACGATCCCTTGGTCCTGTCGCAGGATGAATGGACCGAAGTGAGACTTCCCCGTTGGAACGCTTGGGTACGGCAGTTGGTGAGAATCGCGGGCAACAAGCAGATGCAGCCTTTTTACACGGTCATCGAGCCCGGAGGAGGCACCCGTGAGGATTACAGCCATCCCGGAGAGGAATTCGGCCTCGTCCTGAAAGGGGAAATGACCTTGAAGGTGGGCGAGGAAGTTCTCGTCGTCAAGGCCATGTCATCCTTTTACTATTCTTCTCTGGCGCCCCATTCGTGGACGAACGAAAGTGACGAACCATGTTGCGTGGTTTGGGTTATCAGCCCGCCGTCATGGTGAGGAGGACGCAATGACGATCACATTGGTTAAGAATGTCGGTTTGATGCTATCGGGCGACCTCAATGCTCCGATTCTCGATGCAGATTCACTGACAATAGAGGACGGGAAAATCACGGGAATCGCACGCGGTTTGGATGTGCCGGAAGCCGGCGCGGTTATCGATGCGGGCGGCGGCGCGGTCTGTCCGGGATTAATTGATTCCCATTGTCACGTGGTGTTGGGCGATTACACCCCCCGCCAGCAAATGCAGAATTTTCTTGATTCGTCGCTTCACGGCGGAGTTACCACTTCGATTTCCGCCGGGGAGGTGCATCTTCCCGGTCGGCCCAAAGATCCGGCCGGAGCAAAGGCTTTGGCCATACTTGCAGCCAAATCCTGGGCCAATGTCCGGCCCGGAGGGATGAAGGTTCTCGGCGGATCTGTTATCCTGGAAAAGGGCTTGACCGAAGCGGATTTTGATGAGATGGTGCGGGAAGGGGTCAAGATCGTTGGCGAAATTGGTCTCGGATCGGTCAAGGATCCTGCGGAAGCGGCGACAATGTGCGGCTGGGCCAAGGACAGGGGCATGGTGGTAATGATGCATTCGGGAGGAACCTCCATTCCCGGCTCCTCAGTAGTAGGGGCGGATCAGATCACCACGGTGAAACCAAGCGTCATATCCCACATTAACGGCGGCCCCACGGCCATGAGCTTCGATGAAGCCAAGCGGGTTGTGGAGAACACCGACGCCGCTGTGGAGATCGTCCAATGCGGTAATGTCCACCGGGCCGCTCAAGTAGCCGGCTATTTGAAGGAACGTGGAGAGCTTCATCGACTGATTCTGGGCAATGACGCCCCTTCCGGAACGGGCGTTGTCACCCTGGGTATTTTGAGGAACATCTCGTGGCTGACAGCGTTGGGCGGAATAGGCGCGGCTGAGGCCGTGTGTGCTGCTACGGGCAACACCGCCCGGCTCTACGGTCTGAACCGGGGCCGGATAGCAGAAGGTCTGGAGGCGGACTTGATCTTCCTGGATGCACCAATGGGGTCGGCAGGCGAGGATCTTCCGGCAAGCCTGGCCGAAGGAGACACCCCCGGAGTATCGGTGATCATGGTCGACGGCAAAGTAGTGGCTTCCAAGAGTCGCAATACGCCGCCGCCGGTTCGCAAGGCACACGTTCTCTAAAGTTCACGGCTGCATATTCCGGGATGCGTTTCGCAGTCAACCTCGGCCATGGTAGGGTCCCGGCGTCCCCATCGGGTCGATTTCGGAAAGATTACCGGCACCGCAGTGCCCAGGGCAGACATCCCGCGTTCAGCGCGGGCCCCCCACTATCCGCTTTGAGAGTACTCGGCGGCTGAGAGGAAATTGAGGATGGAAATACGCAAGCTCGTCACCGTAGTGGAAGAAACACTGAAGGAAATGGACCAACCTGTGGCGCGGCCCACTCGCAAGGCCGCCGCTATAGCGGTCATCAAGAACCCTTTTTCCGGACGATTTGTGGAAGATCTTACGGAGTTGATGGACATAGGAGCCGAGTTGGGCGGAATGCTGGGCAAGAAATGCCTGGAGGCCCTGAGGATCGGCCCTGAGCAAGCTGAAAGCTACGCGAAGGCATGCATAGTGGGACTCAACGGCGAAATGGAGCATGCAGCGGCCGTTCTGCATCCCAAAATGGGTAAGCCGTTCCGGGATGCATTGGGTCGAGGCCTTGCTTTGATCCCGTCCGTCAAAAAGCGCGGATCCGCGGGCTGCACAGTGGATGTTCCGATCAACCACAAGGACGCAGCCTTCATTCGCACACATTTCGACGGCATGACGGTAGCGGTGGAAGATGCACCGCTGCCCGACGAACTGATGGTCGTCCTGGTTGTAACCGATTCGGGCCGACCGCTGCCAAGGGTTGGCGGATTGACCAAGGAAGAGGCTAAATATGAAGACGGTCTGCGATGAATTTCGCGGCCGACAACGGGATTCATCCGGCCGAGAACGGATGAAAGGGAAAAAAAGGAGGCGTGTCCCATGAGGAAAACCACTTGGATTCTTTGCGCTCTACTTATGGTGACGGTGCTGGTGGCCGGCGCAACCAGCGCTTTGGCGGAAGAAAAGTCAAAAATGCATATCAAGTTCAGCACTTGGCATCCCCCGGCCAGCCGGGAAGTCAAGACCGTTTGGATTCCCATGCTGGAGGAACTCAAGAAGCGGAGCGACGGCCGCATCACCTACACGATGTACGCAGGTGCCGCCTTGGGAAAAGGCCCGGAGCACTTCGACATCGTGAAGAAGGGCCTTTCCGACATGGGGTATTTCACCGCTACATGGACTCCGGGCAAGTTTCCTCTGACGGACGTGCTCTCCATGGCTGCCTGGGTTGACGGTAAAGATCTGGCAACAGATATCGGCAACGAAGTGTACCACAAGGTCCTGGAAAAGGAATTCAAGGATGTGAAAGTCCTGGAGCTCAACGGCTGCATTCAGGCATTTCTGTGGACCACCAAACCCGTCAAAAGCTTGGAGGATTTGAAAGGCATGAAGATTCGGTCCCCGGGCGGAATGCAGACCATGTACATCAAAGCCCTGGGAGCCGAGCCCGTGTTTATGCCTCTGGGTGATGTGTACCTGGCCCTTGAAACCGGCACCATTGACGGGCTGGTAACGTGCCCGCCGCTGGTATTGGCCTTCAAACTGTACGAAGTCGCAAAATACGGAGTGAAAGCCACCTTCGGTTGCGTATCCGAAGGGGTGGTCATGAACAAGAAGAAATGGGAAAGCACGCCAAAAGACCTGCAGAAGATCATCATGGACGTGGTCGGCAACCCCTTTGCCACTACGCACGGCCTGGACAAGAAGACCTACGCCGCCATGATGAAGGAACTCAACGCCAAAGGCGTGAAGATTTACGACCTGACGCCCGAACAACAAGCCAAGTGGGCCGAAAGGTTTCAGAACGCGACCAAAGAATGGGTTGCCGAGCTTGAGAAGAAAGGTCTCCCGGCCAAAGAGGCTGTTATCATGTATACCGAGGTGGCCAAGAGCAAAGGGACCACATGCGTGGCCACACCGCCGGAATGGATGAAGAAGAAGTAAGCGGTATCAAGCTTATCAAAAGGGAAGCCGCTGCATGTCGAACGAGGCAAACGTGTTCACGAGGTTCCGAAGCGTAATTCAGACGATTACCCGGGTGGTGAGCTACATTGGGATGGGACTCCTCGTACCGATGATGCTGCTCACCTCCGCGGATGTGACGGCCCGGAGCCTCTGGTCCAGGCCCATCCCCGGCACGCTGGAACTTTCGAGTTTCATGCTTTCGATCCTGATCCTGCTGGGGGTGGCCTACACCCATCAAATGAACGGACATGTTCGGGTGACCATGCTCACCGATAGACTGCCGGAGAAATGGCGTGAGTCGTTGAATATACTGACGACACTTCTCACTTTGTTCATAGTGGTCATCGTGTTCTGGCAAGGCATCGTTGTCGCGTTCGAGTCGGGAGCGGTTTCCGATATGCTTCGTATTCCCGAGTTGCCGTTTCGCCTGCTGGTGTCGGTTGCGGCACTGTTCATGGCGTTCGAGCTCATTTTCAACCTGGTGGACTCTTTTCGGGCATTAATCAAATGATTCAAGATCCTGTAATAGTGGGTGTACTGGGAACGCTGGGCGTCTTTCTGCTCATATTTCTGGGCATGCCCATAGCCTTCGCCATGATGCTGACGGGGTTCGTGGGGCTAAGCGTTCTTGCTTCCGTTGATGCGGCCCTACCTGTTGCGGCCAGCACCATGTGGCACGTGGCTTCATTTTATCCATACACCGTGATCCCGCTATTCGTCATCATGGGTGGTTTTGCGGGCAGCTCGGGCATTACGAGGGAACTGTACTCCTCCTTCGAAAAATGGACACGGCGCCTGCCGGGAGGACTGGCCATTGCCACGATCGGCGCGTGCGGCGGGTTTGCCGCGGTGTCCGGATCGTCAGTGGCCACGGCGGCTACCATGGGAACGGTTGCACTTCCCGAAATGGTACGGTTCAAATACGACGACAAGCTCGCTACCGGATGTGTTGCCGCAGGCGGCACTCTTGGTTTTCTCATTCCGCCCAGTATCGGCTTTGTGGTGTACGGGATGCTGACGGAGCAATCCATCGGCAAGCTGCTGGTGGCCGGCATCCTGCCGGGACTCCTCCTCACCTTATGCTACATCGCCATTGTGGTGTTGTGGGTGAGGATGTGGCCTGAAGCAGCACCGAAGAACCCGGAGCCGATTTCCTGGAACGAGAAGGCGTTGGCTTTGAAGGGCGTGTGGGAGCCGCTGGCAATATTCTTCTTTGTCATGGGCGGCATCTATTCAGGGTTCTTCACCCCGACAGAGGCCGGCGCCATCGGCGCTACCGTCCTCTTACTCGTTACCATCGTTAAACGCACCCTCACCGGCTCCGCCCTCTTCACGGCCTTGACGGAGTCGGTACGCATTTCAGCCATGGTACTTATGTTGGTGGCCGGCGCCAATGTCTTCAGCTATTTCATGGCCCTTTCCACCATACCCATGCAGGTCGCATCTTGGACTGCGGCCCTTGGGGTGTCTCCTTACATCATCCATGGAGTCATCCTCTTCATATTCCTTATTCTGGGGTGCTTTCTGGACGCCATTTCCATGATGGTCCTGACGCTGCCGGTCATTTTTCCGGTCATTCTTGCATTGCATTTCGATCCCATCTGGTTTGGGGTCATCGCCGTGCTCATGATGGAAGCGGGCTTGATCACGCCGCCAATGGGGCTGAACATCTTCACCGTCGCCGGTGTGGCCAAAGGGGTGCGGGTTGAAACCATTTTCAGGGGCGTCGCTCCGTTTCTTCTGTCAATCCTCGCGGTGGCAATTATTCTGACGGCATTTCCCCAGATTGCGCTGGTCCTGCCGAACATGATGGTGCGTTAGAGAGGTTGTCGGCAGCGATTTCCCATTACCATTGAGCTGATTATTTGGGGCGGCCTTACCGGTCCGCCATTGCGTCGGAGCTTCTGAGAACCGCTCTCAGCAGGGGGCGGTCTCCCAAAACAGACAATTACTCTCACTGCTAAATATGAGGAGGCTACATGGCTACAATGCCGGAAGTAAAAAAACACTATGGAAAACTGAAACTACTGATTGACGGGGAGTGGGTCGATTCCGTGTCGAGTGTTGTCCACGAGAATGTGAACCCGGCAACGGGCGAGGTCATCGCCGAGTTTCCCACTGCCACGAAAGAAGAGGCACGAGCTGCCGTAGAAGCGGCTCATCGCGGCTTTGAGGCAGTGAGGAGAATCCCTCTCCGAGAGCGCGCCAAAATGCTGTTCGACATGCGTCAGAAGTTCGAGGAGCACTTCGATGAACTCACCCGCGTTCTTACCCAAGATCACGGTCGGACCATCAAAGAATCCGTCGGATCATGCAGGCGGGTGGTCGAAAACATCGAGTCGGCCTGCGCCGCCGCATACGGCCTGGTCTCGCGCAACGAGCATCTGGACGAGCTGGCACGAGGCATTGATATGTGGCTGACATGGGAACCTATGGGGGCGTTCTTGATCGTCACCCCCAGCAATATCCCGATGCATGCCTGGTCTTCCTTCGTACCATACGCTCTCGCGGCCGGCTGTTCGGTCGTGGTCAGTCCCAGCCGACAGGCCCCCGTAGCCGCGGATTACATCTGTCGAGCCGCTCTGGAGGCAGGCTGGCCCCCAGGGGCGATCAACCTCATCCACGGCGGACGAGAGATTAATAAATATGTCCTCAGTCAGCCGGAGATTCAGGGCCTCGGCTTCATCGGCTCCACCGAAGCGGGCGAGAGCTTGTTCAGACTGTGCGGAGACCTCGGCAAGAACTCCTCAATCAACGGAAACGGCAAGAACACGGTGGTGATCATGTCCGATGCGGATGTGGAAACGGTCATCCCGTATGTTCGCCAGGGATGTTTCGGCATGACCGGTCAACGGTGCCTGGGATCGGACAATGTGGTAGTCGTCGGTGATGTGTATAAGGAATTCAAAGAGCGGTTCGCTGCGGAAGCCCGAAGTATGAAGTTGGGCTACGGCCTGGATGAGGAGACCGCAATGGGGCCGTATTGTACTGCTTCCGGGCGGGACAAGGTTGCCGGCTGGGTGGAACGGGCCCTGGCCGAAGGTGCAACCATGGTGCACGACGGCAGGCTCGGGGCGGAAGGTCGATCCAAGGGATTCTTTATGGGCCCCACCATTCTGGATAACTTCACTCCCGACATGAGAACGGCCAAAGAGGAGGCCTTCGGCGCCGTAGCGGGAATTATTCGGGCGGACAATCTGGATCAGGTCATCGAGTGGATTAACACGAAGACCGACCTTGGCCATTCCGCATGCATCATGACGCAGAGCGGACGGGATGCCCGGAAGTTCGCGCGCGAAGTGAACGTCGGGAACGTCGGCATCAATGTGGGCGTGCCACAGCCCTATGCTTTCTTTCCCTTGGGATCCAAGCGACGCTCCTTTTTCGGAGGCGCCAAGAGCCGGATGGCATCCATGAGGCTCTTCCTGGACGAGAAAACGGTTACGGCCAGGTGGGTGTAGGTTGCAGCGATAGACCGGCCCGGGTGTGCCGGCGGAATTTGTTCTCGCCGCCAATCCAAGGAGTCCTCACCCCCATTTGGGGGGAGAAGGGCTGTCACATTTAATAGACGATTTCACAAAAGTGGTCGCGTATTGGGCTCCGGTTCCCGGCACAGGCCGGGAACCGGTCTTCTTTTCCCGGCCTCCGGCTTCGGCCGGGGAAACGGCGGGCAGACCGCTCGCTCCACGTTCCAGATGAGCTTCATGAAAGTCTTTGACAGCCCCGACCTCCGCGGCCGGGAACTTCACGTCTGAGGCGGCCGTCCACAAATTCTCACATGTCCTGTTCGTCCAACACCTTGCGTGCAACTTCAAGGAGTCGCCGAGCTTCATAGGGTTTTCTGAGCGAGGTCTTTGCCCCATCCTTGAGGGTGCCGTCAATCTGCCCATCAGCGCCGTAACCACTGGCTATCAGAACTTTTGCTGCAGGATCCATCTTCATGATTTCTCTTAGGCATTCCCGTCCGCCCATCACCGGCATAATCAGGTCCAAGATAACCAAGGCAATCTGATCCTTGTGTTCTCGGAAGACATCCAAGGCCTCTCGACCGTTCGAGGCCGTCAGGACGGAGTACCCGAATCTTCGCAGCACCTTCATTCCAAGGCGCCTAACGGCCTCTTCATCATCAACCAGCAGTATGGTTTCGGTTCCTCCGATCGGACGACCTGACGGCCTCCCCTCTTCGTGCCTCCCGGCTTGCTTGATCGCCGGGAAATAGACCTTGAAAGTACTCCCTTCACCGGGTTCACTGTAGCATTCGACTGTACCTCCGTGGCTCTTCACTATGCCGAAAACTATGGAAAGCCCGAGTCCGGTCCCTTTGCCCACCTCTTTGGTTGTGAAAAAGGGGTCAAATATTTTCTCCTGAGTGTCTTTTTCCATTCCGTGACCAGAATCGGAAATCGCTAACAATACATAGTCCCCCGGCTCGATTCCATGGTGCAAGTTACGGAATTCGTCGTCCAAGACGACGTTGGCGGTTTCTATGACGAGTCTTCCACCGTCGGGCATGGCGTCCCTGGCGTTCACGGTCATATTCATGATTGCCTGCTGCAGCTGACCGGGATCGGCTTTCACGTTGCGAAGGTCATCGGCAAGATTCAGTTCTATCGCAATCATTTTGGGAATCGTCCGTTCCAACATTTTGGATATCTGCACCAGTTCCCGGTTTAGGTCTACCGGACGCAGTTGCCCTTCGGCCCTGCGACTGAAGGTAAGCAGACCTTGGGTCAGTTCCGCCGCCCTCTTTGCCGCTTTCTTGATCTCCGACAGTTCCGTGTACCCTGCCTGGTCTCTTCCAATATCGAGAAGACCCATGTCCGCATATCCATGGATGACCTGGAGTAAGTTATTGAAATCGTGAGCTATGCCTCCAGCAAGGGTACCTACGGCTTCCATTTTCTGGGACTGAAGAAGCTGCTCCTCAAGACGTTTGGAATCCGTGATGTCGCGGGCGATGCTAAGATAAGCCATAATAGTCCCGCTCTCGTCTTTCCACGCTGTCGACGTGACCAAACAGTGCCTCTCCGCGCCCGTCTTCTGTCTGATCCTCCATTCAAAATCTTTGACGAAACCTCTCAGGCCGATTTCTTCGCGAAGCCTGTCGCGGTCGGAGGGATTCTGATAAAATTGTAGGATATCCGCACCGACAATCTCTTCTTTCGAAGCCCCGAGAAGATCTCCACAGGCGGGATTGGCGTCAATTATCGTTCCCCCTGGCTGAACGATGAGAATGGCATCCGTGGATCGCTCGAAAAGAGTCTGGTATCTCGCCTGACTTTCCCGAACCGCCTGCTCGGCCAGCCTTCGCTCGGTAACATCTCGGAAAAATCCAAAAAAAACCTCTCGCCCGCCAAAACGAGAGAAACCTACAGAGATGTCGCAGTAGACAATGTGTCCATCCTTTCGAAGTACTGGAATATCTCTTGTGATGTTGATTTTTCCACGAAGGAGTTTCAAGAACTGATCCAGCACGTGAGGCATGTGGTCTTTGGGATGGATGTCCTCCACGCCCAACTGCAGTAACTCGGACTGAGTATGGCCGGAGATGGCACACATACTCGGACTGACCACCACTGCTCTTCTCGTCTTTGGATCGACGCCGAATATCCCGTCTCCGGCTCCTTCAAATATTGTCCTGAACTTCTCTTCACTTTCCCGGAGAGCTTTCTCGGCTTGCTTGCGTTCGGTGATGTCGAGCATGGTACCAACCATCCGGACGGGTACGCCCTCCGAGCTCCGATCCACGACTCTGCCTTTGCCCAGAACCCATTTCCAGTCCCCATCCTTTGTCCGCAGCCTATGCTCGGCCTCAAAGAACGGTCGGGTGCCGTTCACATGATCTTCGAGAATTTTAGTTGTGTGTGAAAGATCATTCGGGTGTATCCTTGACCGCCAAAAATCATAATTCTTATCCAGCTCGGATACCGAATAACCGAGGATTCGCCCCCAGCCGGGACTGTAGTAGACTTCACAGGATGCCAAGTTCCAATCCCACAGTCCCTCTTCAGCCGCATCCATCGCTAAACTGAACCGTTGCTCGCTCTCCCGCAAGGCGTCTTCCGAACGTTTGCGATCGGTAATATCAATGGA
The DNA here is from genome assembly GCA_963675835.2 of Desulfomonilaceae bacterium. Classification (GTDB taxonomy): domain Bacteria; phylum Desulfobacterota; class Desulfomonilia; order Desulfomonilales; family Desulfomonilaceae; genus JAVHLK01. Next base: position 767,921 of record CAXXIU010000019.1, on the reverse strand, counting down.
AAGAATTTGGGCCGCCTCCACGTTTTCCCCAGGAGCCCGAACAGGTCTTATGTCCGAAAGAAGCCATCGCGGGCCTTTGGGAAATTCGACAAGGTCTTCGTACTCTCGAGGCTCTCCTGATTCGATGACTTCTCGGATGCGTTTTGCGTATTCGGCGCCGGCACGAGGGTGAAGTCTTTCGAACGATCTTCCCTCGAAATCTGCCGGATTTCCCCCAAAGTGTCCCGCCACCGTCGGGTTCATTATAAGACACGTGCCTTCACGGTCGTACAGGGAGATGAAGATACCGGCACTCGTAAAAATGTGCCTGTATCTTGCCTCACTCTGCTTCAGGGCCTCCTCTGCTCGCTTCTGTTCGGAGATATCCCTAAACACGCCGTCGGCAACCAAGACACCGTCTTTTTCGTAGGCGGCCATTGCCCTGTCATGCAACCATATCCACTTCCCGTCTTTTCTCTGAATCCTGTACTCAACATCAAACGGTTCCTGCTTCTCGAATAGTCGCGAAAGAGCGTCCCCGACATGGTTAAAATCATCGGGATGGATTCTTTCGAGCCAAGGCCGCCGGTCTTTCTCAAGAATTTCTTCAGGGGTGAAGCCATATACTCTTTCAATATTCGGACTTATGAAGACAGTGTTGCCCTTGGAGTCACCGGTCCACGTGACATCCGGAATATTTGCCACAAGATTTCGATATTTCTCCTCGCTCTTTGTGAGCTGTTCCTTGGCATGGCCGAAATAGATGATAATAATTCCTACAGCAACTACGAGCGACAGAAATGCTCCAATAAGGAAGCCCCACGGAGCAAACCATTCGACCTGCCGAAGAATCGGATAGTCGAGTTTGTGGAGACCCCAGAGAATGAAGGCCCATCCGACCACGGAACGCCCGCTCAGGGGCAGGTCTCGCGAACGAAGAGTGACGATGCCCGTTGCCGCAAATACGAGCCCGCTGAATACGAATACCGGCATGCTGAGGAGGAGGAACGACTGATGAGTTGTTACGGCATACAGCACCCACCCGGTTACCGCGCCGGTCAAGAGGAACCAGCTACGGGAAACGGGTTTCTCAATGAACAGGTGCAATCCGTGTAACAATAGGATTGCACTGAGAACAGTGCAGCCGAATTGTGCAAAAACAATGACCGGATGCTTACCGTAAAGCAATGCAAGAATAGCTGCAATGAATCGGCCCAAATAGAAGGCCCAGGCCAAGGCCCAAGTCAAGAGGAATTTCTCTCTTTCCTCGAACCATAACCACAAATATGCAATAAGGAGCACGGATGTCCCTACTGCCGTAGCTACGACGCTGGGAAGCAACCATGTCATGGACTGGAACCTCCGCCCACGGAAAGCACGTCATTCGGGCACGATTGATATCGGAACACCCTCCGGTCATCCTGCAGAAAAGTCCGGATCAACACGCTCATAGAGCAGGCTTCTTCATGCCGCTCAAGTCCGTTGGGCTCACCGGGATCCTCGGATATTCAAATGGTTCCGTCTGCGTAAACCGGTCCGCCGGTTTGAAGCCTATGCGGGTGTAGGGGCAATCTTACTGTCATCAAACTTTCTCACTAATTCTTCCCGTCAAGAGCCCGCACGTGAGTGTCAGATCCTCGAGCCTTGAGAATTCAGCTCCGTCTCTCGTCTTCTCGGCTGAGTCTTCACAGAGCGGTGTTCTTGGTATCCCCCTTTTGGTGGCTCGCCATGCGGCTATCGGTCTTCTCCCGCCTTAGGCATCATCTGAATGGTTGAAGACCGGCTCTAGAACAATTCCATAGCTTCAGAATACTGAAAACGGGTGGCAGAGTCAAAGATTCTCGTCTGAATTTGTCAGAAATCCAATGGGCTGTTTGAGGTCATTCCGCGAACGAGTGGGGATGAGGGACGTTCTCACAAGACTAAGTGCTCCGTTTCATAAGTTCGATCAAGGACTTAACCTTTGTCGCCACGGCGGCAATGAGAAACTTCCGGGCACGGAGGCCCGGGCCGGCCCGCGTTCCGAGGACCGTGTCACACTCTTTAACTTTGGGCGGGCGTCCCTGAACCGTGAAATCCTTCAGGGCGGCTCCTGTTAGCCCAAGGACCCGCTTGCGCGTATTCGGGATACTGCAATGCGCGGAATCTTGTAGACATTCTTCTTTGACTTCCGCAACCGGTTCACGTAGACTAAATTTATGGTAAAAGACCCGTTTAGTCTTTGCCATAACTGTCCATTGCAGAGTGCGGGGCAACAAAGTCCGTCGGTAGCGGTCATGAAAATATTTGCGCAAGCGGCTTAGACCGGGCCTGGGGGACGATTCGGCGATACAGGGGACGACGGACGGACAGGTCAAAAAGCAGAACGTAGTGGGGCCAAGAACATTCAGGAACAGTCGACGGCGGGGAGCGACAAACCATATCGAGATCGGTTGCTCCTACGGATGGTTGGTATGGCCAATCATCGAAGAGACCTTGATGGAAAATCAACCTACCCCCTGTGCCATCTATTAGAGCAGATTTCCTGTAGCCAAGAATTGGCCTCTGTCTCGGTGCGACGCGTGCTTTGATCCTGAAAACGGTCAATCTCAAGAGCACGGTCGGAATACCTCTCACACCCATTTGCAGCTCATACTGCGCCCAAAGGCCCCCGGATTGAGAAGCCGCAGTCCGGAAAAGATCTGAAGAAGGAGCATGTGGCATGCCCATAGAGGTTGTGAAGAACTACGTCAATGGAGAATGGGTAGAATCTGATTCTTCGGCCAAAGGAGATGTTTGGTGCCCTGCAACGGGTGAGAAGATAGCCGAGGTTCCGTACGGCAATCAAGCTGACCTGGACGGGGCCGTGGCCGCGGCCAAGGATGCTTACCCCGAGTGGCGCATGACCCCGCCTTTGAGTCGGGCCCGTTATTTGTTCAGACTGAAAGAGCTTCTTGAGGAGTATTTCGAGGATATCGCAAAGATATTGGTCACGGAAGAGGGGAAAACCATCGATGAATCCCGTGGGGAAGTACGCCGCATGATCGAGAACGTGGAACACGCAACCGGTGTTACCACCATGATGAGCGGATACTGCCTGGAGGACATCGCAAAGGATATCGACTGTAGTGCCGACAGACAACCCCTGGGTGTTTTTGGGTGTATCGCTCCCTTCAACTTCCCCGCAATGGTTCCCTGGTGGTTCTTGCCCTACGCGGTTGTGGCCGGCAATACCTATGTAGTTAAGCCCTCGGAACAGGTGCCGATGACTCAGACACGCATCTTTGAGGTCATCGACGAGGTGGGGTTCCCGCCTGGAGTACTCAACATGGTGCATGGATCCCGTGACGTGGTAAACGCCATGTTGCGGCACCCGGACATTAAAGGTATCTCCTTCGTGGGCCAAACCTCAACAGCCAAATACATTTACAGGACATGTGCCGAGACCGGCAAGCGAGTGCAGGCTTTGGGGGGAGCAAAGAACGCCGTAGTCGTCATGCCCGATGCGGAGATCGACAAGGGGATACCGTCGCTCATTACTTCGTTTTATGGGTGTGCCGGAGAGCGGTGCCTTTCAGGTTCCATTCTCGTTTCCGTGGGGGACGTTCATGAAGAGCTCAAGGAGAAGTTCACAAATGCCGCCAAATGCCTGAAGGTGGGTAACGGTCTGGATCAGGCCGTTCAGATGGGCCCGGTCATAACCGCAGCGCATAAAGAGAGGGTGCTCGGGTACATTGAAAAAGGTTTGGCTGAAGGTGCGAGCCTCATTCTTGATGGACGCAACGCCCGGGTGGAAGGCCACCCCAACGGATTCTTCATTGGACCCACAATATTCGACGATGTGACACCCGATATGACCGTCGCCAAGGAGGAGATCTTCGGACCGGTGGTCTGTATGATCCGTGTCGGAAATCTTGATGAAGCCATTGAGCTTATTAACAGCCGAGGCTTTGCAAACGCAGCCTGTCTCTACACCGCCGGCGGAAAGACGGCCAGGGAGTTCAAATACAGAGTAATGCCGAGCATGATAGGCATCAACATCGGAATTGCAGCCCCGATGAGCTTTTTCCCGTTTGGAGGCGCCGGGCAATCCATGTTCGGTGACTTGAAGGGACACGGTCGGGAAATCTTCCAGTTTTTTACCGACACCAAGGTTGTCATCAGTCGGTGGCTGTAGTTGGGCCTCACGCGACGCTGCCGGGGATCAATCCAGCCGTGCCGCAAGGCGACTGCGCAGACGAAATAGGAGGATGTTCATGGAGTTGCCGAACTTCGGAAGCATTCTAAGCTTCGCCGTTCAGTTGGAAGCCGAGGATCGCGTTTTCTACGAGGCATCTGCGGCAAATCCGGCCTGTGCGCAACACGCCGCCATGCTCTTGGCATTCGCCGACGACGAGAAAAAGAACGAGAAGACCATGCTCCGAGTCCGGAGAGAAAACGTTACGGAGATGATCCTTGAGCCGATAACGGATTTCGACAGTGCACCTTTCCTCACGAGCCGAGAAGGCGTAAACGGAATGAGCGGGGACCGGATTCTTGCGAAGGCTCAAGAACTTGAGGAGAAGGCGGCACGGTTTTATAAGCTGGCGGCGGAGCGGATAAGGGCACTGCCGGAAGTTTCCCGAGCTTTGGCACGCATGGCGAAACGTCGGTCCTCACACGAGGAGCGCCTGGCAGGACTACTTGGAACGGGCTCTTCTTGAGGCATACCAACAAATATCTCAAGAAGTGCCGCCGGGTGCGGCATAGGCGAGACACCCGGTTGAGTGAGACCGTTATCATGCGGCTCCATCTGTGGGAAGTGTTCCAACAAACGTGAAGACGGACCTTTCGACCTCCACTGAGTTAACGGCCTTCTCGGATATGCCCCGCACAAGGGATAGGTTCCGGCTCAACCTGGTTCACACGGCGAGGTGGATCCATAACACACAGTACTAATCTCTTTCTTCTGACGGTCAACTGCAAAAAGGGTGAGCGTAGTTGACCTAGGACCCGCCGTAAATCTTCCTTAGAATGGCTCCCGGGGGGGCCCCATTCAGCAAAGGGAGGGAACGAAATGGCGATTGACACGAAAGGCTTAAAGAGGAAAAGGTTAGGGGTAATCTCCAGGCGGCGGTTTATCAAAACCACTGCCGGGGCGGCTCTCGCCGCAGGCGCAGGGAACATCGTATTCCCGTGCTACGGATTGGCCAAGCCCAAACAGCTTAAGATCCTTCAATGGGTGCATTTTGTTCCGGCATACGACAAATGGTTTAACGGCACGTATGTCAAGGAATGGGTGCAGAAGAACGACACGGAAGTGATAGTCGACAACATAGGTCTTGCCGGACTCAATGCACGTGCTGCTGGGACCCTCGGGTTGCGGAAAGACCACCTTGCTCCGGACTATCGCGGGCTTGGACCCGCCAACATCGGGAGACGTTCTCATAGGTGGGAGGGTGGTAACTCACCTTCGGCCACGATCCAGAGGCATAGCGATGGTTTTCCAGAGTTACGCCCTCTATCCCCATCTGACCATCTTCAAGAACATCGCCTTTCCCCTCAAAGCCCAAAAGGTCCCCAAACATCTTATCCGGGAAAAGGTGCAAAAGGCCGCGTCCATGTTCAAGATCGAGGGCTTCCTAAAGCGCAAACCGAGGGAGCTGTCGGGAGGGGAGCGGCAGAGGGTTGCCCTTGCCAGGGCCCTGGTGAGAGAACCGAACGTTTTTCTCCTTGACGAACCCCTTTCCAACCTCGATGCCAAACTCAGGGCATCGGCCCGGGAGGAACTTGCCAACTTTCAGAAGACTGTCGGCATTACCACAATCTACGTAACCCACGATCAAGTTGAGGCCATGGGCATGGGGGACAGAATCGCCGTAATGAGCGAAGGGACCGTGTGGCAGCTTTCCACGCCCCCGGAGATCTACAACAATCCCTCGGACACCTTTGTGGCCGGTTTCCTCGGGTCGCCTCCCATGAACCTGGTGAAACGGACTGATGTGATCGTGGGATTTCGACCCGAGAGCTTCCTTCCCAAACAAGCTTATGAAGGGCACGCAGACCTGAAACATCTTCGGTTCCACGTCACTCGGTCGGAATACCTTGGCTCGGATCGCCTTCTCTACGGCAATCTGGACGAGCGATTCAAGCGGCGTCACGTAGTCGCGAAGCTGACCACAAGCATCGATATGGTCATTGAAGGCGGGCAGACCTACGAGTTTGCCGTTCCGCGAGAAACCATCAGGTTCTTTGACAGGAAGACGGGCCTAAAGACAGATCCTGTTCCATTGTAAGGAGGAATGATGGACGGCTCAGAAAGAGGGACAATGGGAGTGAGTCCTCCACGTACACCGACCGGCCGTTTCCTGCTTGACAATGAACGAATGCTCGGCTTCCTGATGATAGCGCCCGCCGTGATGTACGTACTGTTATTGGTAGGCTATCCGCTCGTCCTGGCCTTTTTGTACAGCACGAGCGACATCACCGTAGGATCCGATGAACTCAACTATGTGGGATTGGCGAACTTCAGAGCAATCATTGACGATCCGAACTTCAGGACCGCTCTTAAGAACACTATATTGTTCACCGTCGTATCTACCGTGATCGTGGTGATACTGGGCAAAATACTGTCGTTGGCCCTGTTAAAAGATTTCCGGGGGAAGTTCTTCCTACGGGCGCTCATCCTGATGCCCTATGTGGCGCCGATCTCTCTGGGTGTTATTGGGTGGCTGTGGATGCTCGATTCAATCTACAGTCCGATCAATTGGCTACTCCAGCACTCGGGATTGTTCGGGCCGGATTTTTGGCCGATGTGGCCGGGAGAACCCCGATTGGCAATGGGATCGATTATAGCCGTTCACGTCTGGCGCATGCTGCCCTTGGCTACGGTAATCATGCTCGCGGGACTGAGTTCAATCCCTCGAGACATTCAGGACGCGGCCGTTGTGATGGTGCCGGCTATTTCAGACAGCTTTTCACAATCACAATCCCCATGATGCTCCCCATCATCCTGGTGGCCGTATTGTTCACTATAGTCTTTACCGCGACCGACATCATCATCATCCTCGTTCTTACCCGAGGGGGACCCTATGATTCGACGCAAGTGCTGGTGAGCCTTGCGTTCTACACCGGCATCGACGCCGGCGACCTTGGCACCGGAGCTGCGATTGCGTTGTTCCTCGTCCCACTGCTGGTGGCGGTAGCGATCATGATGCTCAGACTTGCCCGTCGTGCGGAGGTGGTGTGAAATGAAGACATGGAAAGAGACGGCAAAAGAGTGGGCGCTCAAGATTGCGCATTAACTGGTCCTAACCACTTTCGCCCTTTTCGCGTCGATTCCCTTTCTGTGGATGCTCATTACCACTTTCAAACAGGACGCGGACCTTTACAACAGGAAATTGAATCCCTTTGTCCTGAACATGGCTCCGACCCTCGAACATCTGAGATACCTCTTCACGGAGACGTTGTTCGTCAGATGGCTTCTGAATACGGCTTTAGTGGGTGTGATGGTTGTGACAATAACGCTCGTACTTGCAATTCCGGCAGCCTACAGCCTCGTTCGTCTTGGCGGCCGCCTTGGTGAGCGACTGGGGATAGGCATATTCCTGACTTACCTTGTGGCCCCGACCATTCTCTTCATCCCTATGTCGAGAGTTGTCGTGAGTCTCGGGCTCCAGGATTCACTTTGGTCGTTGGTGGTGGTCTTTCCTTCCTTCACCGTGCCCTTTGCCATCTGGCTTCTCATGGGCTTCTTCAAATCAATCCCTCCCGAATTGGAGGAAGCGGCCATGATCGACGGTTACGGGTACCAACGTAGTGCTGGGAGCAGTGGCGGTGAGGGCCGCCCAGAGCTTTACGCTGGACTGCTCGCACGCTCATCACGATACGACGAGTCATTCGTTCTATGGTGGCTACCTCCTGTATGAGAAGGAGGATCACGGCCAACCGTTCGTGATTACAAACGGATACAGCAAGAAGCATCCCCGGATCTCAAGCAATTGGTGCAGTGCTTACTGTGTGTGGATTATGGCATCCCGATCTACTCCAAGGTCGTCGATGGCAACGAGTCGGACAAGACCATCAATCAGAATCTGATTCCGGAAATGGTCAAACGTATGAGCGAGGTGGGGGCCGGGGATTTCATCTACGTCAACGATTCCGCACTGGTCACCGAAAAAAGTTTGCGCATCATTGATGAGTGGGACCTCCGATTCGTCAGCCTGCTGCCCCAGACCTACAATGAATGCAGGCATGCCATAAGCCGGGCAGTCCAGGCCAATGGCTGGCAAGAGATAGGAAACATCTCCGACCAGCGGCCGACGCAGAATCGCAAGTCTGCTTCCTACAAGGCCTTTGAGACCACGGTGACGCTTTACGGAAAGCAATACAGGGTCATTGTCGTTCATTCCGACGCTTACGACAAGCGCCGGCAAAAGAAGGTAGACAAACAGATCAAACAGGATCTGGACGAGACGCTCAAGCTCAAACAGGCACTGGAAAAGATCGATTACGCCTGTCTTCCGGACGCCCAAGCCGCAATCAAGAGAGTAGCCTCAGGTTCACTCCACAAGCTCAATGCGACGACACAAGAGCGCCCCCGATACCGGAGTGGACGGCCGAAGAAGGACGGTACCCGAAGCCTCAAAGAAATGCGCTACGGCCTGAGCTTTGAGATGGAAGCCGATGAGGAGGCAATACGCAAGCTCAGAGACGAAGCCGGATGCTTCGTGCTGATCACCAACACACCTCGTGAAGGAGCCGGTGCTCACGAACCAAAGGAACTGCTTACCATCTACAAAGACCGGCACACGGTGGAGAGCAACTTCGCTTTCTTAAAGGATCCCGTCTTTGTCAACGCCTTGTTCCTCAAGTCACCCGAACACATTGAAGCGCTGGGGTTGATACTGGTCCTAGCCCTCATGATTTGGCGTCTCATGGAGCGGACCATGCGAGCCAACCTTGCTGCACACAAATCAAAGATTACCGGATGGGTCAACAGGCAAACGTCGCGGCCCACCTCCTTCATGATGACCACCAAGTTCTCAGGAATCTTTGTCCTCAAGGAAGGAAAAGCCAGACGACTCTCAAAAACCCTCACTTCGCTGCAGCTCAGCTATCTCCAAATCCTTGACCTCAAACCGGACATCTTTCTCAATCCTCCATGACAATGAAAAAAAAGAAGGCCGAGAAAATTATGAGATATCGCGCGCTGAAGCTGTCGAATGTGAGACCGAGCGTAGCAACCGCCACCATTTCAGAACTGCTCCCCTTGTCAACAAAATGAGTGTAGTATCCCCCGAATTACGCGAATTACCCCCGCATGATTGCACCAGTGCACCAACAAGCGGAAAACTGCTTTACTCATCCTCATGAGCCGGGTAGTCTTCCGGTCATGTACCGCTGCAAGACGCCCCCGATACAATCACGCAAAGCCAAGCGGACTATCCGGCAAGCACGTCGATTCATCGGGCAGTGGCGAAGAGAATCTCGTGGGTCACGCCCCTATGTGCGCGTCAAATGTCCCGGGCTGAACGGCAAGGTCTTCATAGACGATTTCCACTATCATATTGAAAGCAAATCCGACGTTGACATGGTGGGAAGATACAGGCTTGTCCCTTGCGTGAAAGAACTCTTGAGGAAAACCACGGACCCGCCCGGTACCACCGTGGATGGCAATCTCATGTTGGACGGCGAGACTCCGGATGGAACTCGCTTCAGGGTAATCATCAGGCCGGAGAAGCAAGGGGGCGTGTTGCAGAGCTTCTATCCGCATTAGAACGACAAAAGCCCATGTGCCTTTATGCCGTGGTCTAAGACGCTCAGGTTGGCTGCGCTCAAGGCGACTTATGTTACCCTTCGGACGGCAAGGTCTGGAGCACTTATGTCTCCTGCACATGGACTTTCGTCAACTCACGATGTTAGTTTATTGGACAATCGGAATCCTGTCAAGTTCATTCCCGTGAGCGCTGAGCTTCACCAGTCGGCCCGAGAGGCGGCTGTACCCGATCGCCATATGATCTCCCATGCTTGACGGGAAATAGGAATACGGATCGCCGGTCTTTGAAGCCGGTGGCAGCGGCAGTTATAGGGGTTCTCGAAGATTTTCACAAGATGAGGGCTCCTCTTCGAGGGGTTACTACAGTCCCAAAACACGATGGGGCGGCTTGGATCGGAATTCGGGGGACACAACACCGTTCTTCATAGCAATCGCTTTCGCGGCCTGCCCGCTCGTTCCTTGCTCAGATCCCGGCCGGTTATCCTGTCAATGGTTGTTACAAAGGCTCCATCACCACACTGGAGTCCATCGAGCGAACACCATGCTGCGTGGCATGATGGTGCGGAGAGCCGGGGACCACGCTCCACGACGGACGATCCGTAGAGCCACGCTGTGAGATGCCGCACCCCTGTCAATATAATGAGTTTGTGTCCCCCGAATTCCGCGAATTCCGTCCCGCTCACATCGACACATTGACTCAACCTCGACCCGGATGTATCCTAGTGCTGACTGTATGGCCTTTGCGACATCTGCGGGTCACCGGTCCGGCAGAGCACCTGAAGTTCGTAATGGCCGCGGAGGATCACATGGACATCTCACTCACTCCCGAACTTGAAGCGTACGTCAACGAGATGGTCCGTTCGGGCCGGTTTCTTTCCGCCGGTGAGGTCGTCCGTGAAGCGCTCCGATTGCTGGAAGAGCGAGACCGGCGAAAGGAACTCGATCTAGCCGAACTGCGGGAAAAAGTGGCCGCCGGACTGGAACAGCTTGATCGGGGTGAGGCGTGGGACCTTCCCGATGACATTGAGGAAGCCGTGCAAGAAATAGAATCGCAAGGCCGGCGCCGATTGGGACAGGGGATCGATCCGTGCCCGTGAACCGGGTTCGCCTTTCGAGCTTAGCCCGGGCCGACTTGGACGATATTTGGTTCTACGTTGCGCGAGACAATGAAGCAGCAGGTACCCGGGTGGTCCGCAACCTACTGGACAAGTGCCGATCGATAAGATCACATCCGAATCGCGGGACCCCGTGTCCGGATCTTGCTCCGGGCCTGCGACGCCTTACAGTGGGAAACTATCTCATCTTCTATCGGGTAACGGATACCGGACCGGAGGTAGCGAGGATACTCCATAGGGCGCGCGACCTAGCGAAGCACTTCCCGAAAAGATGACGAATCCGGCAGGCGTTACCGGACCGGCAACAGTGTGGCTACTAGTTTCCCGGAGCGCTTCATCATCCTACAGCCCTTGGAAATGGCGGGGCAACCAATCGCCTTAATGGTTGAAGCTAATTATCCCCACCCTCGCGGATCTTGTCGGCGTTTCAGTTTACCGTCCGGTCCCTTTTTCATTGTCTTCTGGCGAGAGTCCGGTACTGGGAATTCTGGGGACACAACCCCGTTTTTGGAATTCTGGGGACACAACCCCGTTTTTCACAGCGGTCGCTTCCGTGGCCTCCCCGGTCGTTCCGTGCTTAGGTGCCGGCGTCACCTTCGGAACTGTGGGAAAAACGCTTCACAGCCCTTCGGAGTCCATCGGGCGAGGACCACGATCCGTTACAGACGAGCCACGGAGCTATGCTGTGCGAGAGCGGAGGATGTGGAAACAATATCAGTTTTGTGTCCCCCGAATGCCACGCCCCGAATGCCACGCTGCGAAAACGGACTCGGACTGGTCGCCCGGCCGGAGATACAGCGTTTGTGGCAAGGGTCGAGACGATCACCGGTCGAGACCTAAGCAAAGGAAAACCCGGAAGACCTCGTAAGCGTCCATCTTAGAAAAAACCAAGGTGTATGTCCCCAGATATCAAGACCAGATGCAGAGGTGGTGTCAAGAAGAGGGAGGAGATGGCAACAGATTCAGTTTTGTGTCCCCCGAATTCCCGAATTCCCATGGAAGTCGTTCACGTCGATGGTATCCCCGTCCACGACATTGATGCATGTGGCCCGCCAGTATTCGCCGCCCATAGCGTGGAAGGGAAGACCGAGCAAGAATCCGAAGAGTATGACTATCGTGAGTGCTGCGATTCGGGGCATGATCGGAACTTTCATTGTCTGGTTGAAAGTGGGGGAGGGCGAGGACCCGGCAAACGATAAGTCCCCGGGACGGGGGGTATTGCGCGGGAGTATCGCAGTCACAATAGCAACCAGTTTTGGCGCTGTTTAATCAATGCCTTGCGCAATGCTTTCGAGCGCTTTAATGGCAAGTCCGTAACCTTTGTCAGCAGACCGCGTGTACCATTCCACAGCCTTCGGAATGTCCTTGCGGTACTTCTCGTAAATGAATCCTACAGCGTGTTCCGCTTCCGGCAAACCCTGATCAGCTGCCCTCAGAAGTAGGTCCAGGCCTTGATCCGGGTCATGGTCTACCCCCTCCCCCCTCATGTACATCGTCCCCAAGCAAAACTGAGCCGGTGCGTAACCTTCCAGTGCAGCCGATCCATACCATTCGGCGGCCTTGTCGTAATCCTGAAGAACTTCCTTACCAAGTGCATAAAGGTTTCCTAGCGAGGTTTGAGCCTGGACATCCCCCTGTTCAGCGGCCATCTCAAACCATTTGACCGCCTCTGTAATGCTTTTGCTTACTCCCCTGCCCGTACGAAAATGATTCCCAAGGGAAAACTGGGCCTGTGCCACACCGTCATGAGCAGATTCCGTCAATAGTTGCATTCCTTGTTCGATGTCTTTCTCAACTCCTAATCCATGGAGAAGACAGTAGGCAAGATTTGCCTTCGCGGCGGAATCCCCATACTTCACGGCCTCTCTATACCAGAATACGGCTTCACTTGAGTCTTTGTCTATTCCGAGACCCTCTCGGTACATGTCGCCAAGACCGCGGCAGGCTGTGGGGTGTTTTTGCTCCGCCGCCTTCGCGTACCAGTACACGGCGTTTGCATAATCGCCCAGGGCATAATGGTGGTGCCCTAATAGTAGTTGGGCTTGTGCATCCCCCGCTTCCGCGTCCTGACGCAGGTCTTCCGAAGCTTCTTGCCGGTATTGCATCTCATGGGCCGATGAAAATGCCGTGGCTGCCACCTGCATGGCAATATTGGACTGCGAGCTAATAGTAGTGAATCCTCCAAGGTACGCGACCGCACACCCCCAAACCGCTTCCCCCAAGGTCTTCAAGTAAGACGGATCGACTTTCCGCCGTCTAACAAGATACTCAAGCAGAACCAACACGGCATTGGGGGCATAATACCCAACTCCTCTGTCCAGCAAACCAAAGCCTCGAGGCGTAACTTTGAACTTGAAATCGTTTTCGCCGAATTTCAGATAAGCGGAGAATCGCTTTCTGCCTTGCGGTCCTCGGTATTCCACGAGCCTCGCTGCGGAATCTCTTGGGAGATCGAGGAATTTGTCGAGATCTTTAGCTATGCCTTTCAATAATGTCGCAAGAGTGGAATACTGACCTTTGTAGTCATTCTTCAGCAAAACCATTTGACGGTTCGCAAAGCAACAGAATAGGAGGATCTCTGCAAACTTTTCATCATCACCCACGGCGGAGTTCTCCAGATAGACGCCAGTCTCATCCTGTTGATAAAAATCAATCTCTACACTTACCTCGGCTTCCATGATTGCCGCCTCCCCCCGGACACAAGGGGTCGTCTCTTTGACTTTTTTGCAGGTAGCCCTGGTCCTGTCTTCAAGTCGAATTGGCCCAGGCCGGTCTAGTTATCCGTTACGATTCTCGAACCGGGGGAGGTTAAGCGTGCGGAGTAGGCCGCGTTGCCGTCCCGGCTGCGTTGGTACTAGCCAAAAGGGAAAGAAATATGAGCCAAGATTCAAGGAAAACGGAGTGCCATTATGAATGAACTCTTCCCCTTGTTGCAAGTCAAAAACGCCTAATCTTGGCAGATCAATAGCTAGATAGCTGTCGGGTATTAGTGGAGGCGGGGGGAAGCCCCGGAAACTCGAAGGCACCGGGGCGGGAGCGGTCAGAGAGTGGTGGCTTCACGAAGAGTCGTGCCCGGGGGGCGAGAATTTGGGATAGGCAAGACAAGTACCACCAGTGCTGGTCAGGCAGCAAAGAAACGGTGATCGAGGGGTGTCTTGATGAGATCCGAGAATCCATTCGACACCGTCCACGTGCTGAGGTATTATACCCCTTACTATCATACCGCTGAGAAACGAAACAATGGTTACGGGGGACTCCAATGGGCATACGGCTGGGAAAGTTCGTAGCAGTGCTTGTGTGCGGTACGATCTTCGTACCACTCTTTGCCGTGGTATTCGGACGTCTTACGCTGCCGGTGGTAGAATCGTGGGTTGCCAGTTTCATACTCCCGCAGCTCCTTGCGGGTGTGGTTCCGGCTGGCTACAGCCTTGGCGGCTTGCGGGACTCCTTTTGACGTATCTTCTTTTCCGGACCATAATGGAGCCTCTGTCAGCCCCAGCTTGTGAGTAATTCAGGGGTCAATCGGATACGGCGGACCCCAGAAGGGGTTCGCTTGGCTTTGTGCTTTTGTTGCCGAGGTGGACGGCTATTTGCTTCTTTTGACCGCTGTTCGCAAAGGGAATCTGCAAAATGAATCCGATCAGGGATCGTTTGACTTTCGCTCGTTGGAACACGGGGCTTTCTCCTGCCGGCAAGGAACGTTCTGGCAAGAAGGCTGTTTCAGAGGAGGATTTCCGTGTAGCAGCCGCAATTGTTAATGGGTTGTTTCAGACACATGAAGTACATTGTCTGGCTCTTGGTGAAGTCACGAGAAAGGATCTTGATAGATTGTGTGACAAGCTTGATCCGGCAGAATACTCTCTATATGACGGAACGTTCAAGGATAATCGCCTTGTGTTTGATATCGGTGTAATTTTCAGTAAAGACCGTATGTCCTTAGATTCCCATTTGGAGATAATAGATCGATGGGGCAGCCAAAGACTGAAGCTGGCTAACCAGCTGAAGTTCACCGTTGCCTCATAGCGTCGGTACCAATTACCATACTCTATAACTTCTTTGTGGACCGCCTCATCGGCGGGCTTGCCCTCGGAGCCGTCAAGGGCCGGACCGCCCTGCCGAGGAGATTATCCGGCAAGACCATGATATTGCCATTGAACTGCGCGGCTCCAACTCACAGCAGCAATATCATTCAAGACAAAACGCGAAATCATGGTAACCTGTAACATACCGTTGGACCGGCAGACCGAACCGAACGGGAATTGCCGATGCCGCTGCCGACGGTAGTCAATGTGAGTCATGGAAGCGTTGGCATGAGAATGAGTCAAGACAAAGCCGTAATCCGGCGTTTGCCCCAACTTGGAGACCTGGAGCTCCTTAGGGCGCACTATCGTCGGCACACATTCGGCCGGCATTTCCATGATGGATATGCCATTGGTGTTGTAGAGGGGGGCGCTCTGGGGTTCAGCTACCTTGGCAAAAACCATGTTGCGGCTCCGGGAGATGTGAATCTCGCCGTCCCCGGAGAGTGCCACAACGGGTTTGCCGCTTCGGAGGACGGGTGGAGATATCGGATGTTCTATTTGCCCCCGGATCTCCTCGAACAGGCCGCGTCCGAGATCTCAGACAGGTCGGTTCGACCGCCTTTCTTCCGGCAGGGCGTGATTCACGATCCATCTCTGGCTTCCCGAATACAGTCAACGCACATGGCGTTGGACTCTCCCGAGACCTCTCTTCTGGAAGCTGAGTCTCGCCTGTTGGACGTGTTGACCATGATGATCCTGCGGCACGCGGAGAACAGGCTTACGCTCGGATTCAGAAGCTGTTCACATCGGGCAGTGGCGAGAGCGGTGGACTACCTCCAGGCTCATTATGACGAGAATCCCTCCTTGGAGAGACTGAGCGAAATAGCCGGCCTGAGTCGCTTTCATTTTCTCCGGGTCTTCAGCCGGCGAATGGGCTTACCTCCCCACGCGTACCTCACTCAGTTGCGCGTCGGACGAGCGAAAGATCTCATCGGCCGGGGTAACGCTATCGCAGACGTGGCCCTGGAGACCGGCTTCAGCGATCAAAGCCACCTCAACCGACATTTCAAGCGCATAGTCGGCGTAACCCCCGGAACTTACAGCAATAGCGTCCAAGACTGAAGGTCACTACCGGTCCATTATGAAAGAAGGGCGGTTACCTCTCGTTCATAAGGCTGAGGAGGACTTTCATGAAAAGTGCCTGGAAGGCGTACCTGGATCTCACCGGCGCCATGATCATCGTCGGCAGTTCAGTCGTCATGGGAAAGATCGTCACGAATTGCTTTCCTTTGTTTCTTGCTTCCACCTTGCGGTTCGGGGTCGCTTCCGTGATCCTGATTGCGCTTGCTTTCCGTAGAGATCGCGCCCTTATGAGTATTACGTTTCGGGTTTGGCTGACACTCATCCTCATGGCCCTTTGCGGCCAAATCGTGTTCACGCTCTTCGTTCTGTGGGGTCTGCGGTTCACATCTGCGGCCGACACCGGAATCATTATGAGCACTACACCCGCGGCCATGGCCATATTGTCGTTCGTCATGTTCAGGGAGCGGCCCGGCCCGGTTCACTGCATGGGGGTGCTTTTGGCAGTCCTCGGAATCGCGGTTGTCAATGATGTATTGGTTCAGATTGAGACTTCCCGGGCATCGTATCGATGGTTCGGCAACCTGTTGGTATGTATCGCGGTATTCGGGGAAGCGGTATTCCTCCTCTTTCGGAAAGCCATTCCGTCGTCGGTCTCCGATGTCACCCTCACTGCAGCTCTCTGTCTCATCGGATTCGCGATGTCACTGCCGTTAGGGATATACCAGGCATGGGATTTTGATTTCTCCGGGGTAACATTGGTTCAGTGGGGAGCCATCCTGTACTTCGGCCTCATTTTCACCGTTGTCGCCTATTTGCTCTGGTTCAGGGGGGTAGCTCAGGTCTCGGGAAGTGCTGCGGGCATCTTCACGGCCGTGATGCCGGTGAGCGCGCTGATTCTGTCTTACGCTCTGTTGGGCGAGTCGTTTGAGTGGTCGCAAGCGTTGGGGTGCGCCCTCGTGGTCTCAGCCATTGTACTCATGACATGGAAGCCGAAATCCACGCTCCCAGGCTCTTCCACCCCTGTTTCATATGTATGTGCCTCTGAGAAAAACGAAACTCAGGACGTTCACAAGAAACTCGGAAAGCGACTTCACGAATCTTAGTTCTGCTCCCGGGTGTTCTTACCTCCTCTGCGAACGGAGGAATCATTCAACCGGCTTTGTTCACGATTGCCGGCAGGGATGTCCTCAGGCTATAATGGGCACGCTGATCTTCATCACAAGGCGGCTCAATTGTAGGGGATTGAAGTCATGGGAAAAGATCTCGTATTTGTAGGCGGGGGACACGCTCACCTGACCGCGATGGTTAACCTCAAGGACTACTTGGATCGGGGCCATCGGGTAACCCTAATCAGCCCTATTGTCAGGCACTATTACTCCGGCATGGGGCCGGGCATGCTGTCGGGGATATACGCTCCCAATGAGATTCGTTTCAACGTGAAAAAGCTCGTTGAGGACCGTGGCGCTCGATTTGTCCTCGGCAAGGTGATCCGTGTCGATCCTGAGAAACGGATCCTTACCCTTGAGGACAACACGGAAGTCTCGTACGATGTGGTGTCCTTCAATACAGGCAGTTTCGTTCCGCTCGATCTCATCACAGGCTCAATGGAGCATGTGTACCCGGTGAAGCCCATAGTCAACCTTCTCAAAGCCAAAAAGGCCATTGTAGAAGCAATTAGAGGGAGAAAGCCCGGGCTGGTCGTGCTCGGTGGAGGCGCAGCCGGATTGGAACTAACCGGAAACATCTGGAAGCTGGTGAACGACAACAAGGGAGACGCGTCCATCACGTTGGTGGCAGGCAGCACACTGCTCCCCAATCTCCCGGACAAGGCCAGGGCCTTGGCACGTGCCTCATTGAAGAGGCGAAATATCGAGGTCCTTGAGGGTGTCCGAGTGGATCGGGTCGAGGATCATAACGTGATCCTCACCAATGGGAATTCCCTTCCCTACGACCTCGTATTTCCCGCGGTCGGCGTCAAATCCTACCCGCTATTCAAAGACTCCAATCTTCCTGTTGCCGAGGATGGAGCATTCCTGGTCAATCGTCACCTGCACAGTGTGGCATATCCCAACATATTTGGCGGTGGAGACTGCATAAGCCTGGAAGACCGGAAGCTCGACAGAGTCGGCGTGTACGCGGTGCGTCAAAACCCGATCCTCCACGCGAACCTCATGGCAGCCTTGGAAGGCGCTGAGATGAAACGGTTCACACCGCAGGAGACGTACATGCTGATCTTTAACCTTGGGGATGGAACCGGCATCTTTGTCAGGAAATCATGGGTGTGGGACGGAAGACTTGCTTTTATGCTGAAGAACTATATTGACCAAAGATTCATGAAGACGTTCCAGATCTCAGGGGAACGGGAAGATACTGCGGACTATCCCGAGGGTTGAACCGGAAAAGATAACCGGCCGTTCCCATCAGACCTTGTATCGCTCTACCATCCGCCTGAGCTCGCTCCCAACCGCGGCCAGACGCTGAGCGGAATGATCCACATGTTCCGTGCCGTCCATCATCTCGCGCATGGCTCCCTCTATACTCGTCATCGCGGTGAACACCTGATCCACTGCAGCGAACTGTTGGTCGATGGCGACCTCGATCATGTCGGCGGCATCGGCGGACTCAATGACGCCCGCTGCCAATCCCTCGATGGACTCTGCCGCATTAGCGGACTGTTTCACGCCGGCCTCAACCGCCTTGTTCCCCTGTTCCGCGGCCATAACCACCGAGGAAACCAGCTTTCGGCCGTCTTCGAGAATGGCACGTACCTGCTCCGTAGCTTGCTTCGATTGGTTCGCCAGCAGCTTGATCTCCCGGGCCACCACGGAGAATCCCGTGCCTTGATCGCCTGCCCGTGCCGCCTCGATGGAGGCATTCACCGCCAGCAAGTTCGATTGATCCGCCAGATCCTGTACTGTCGCAATGATCTCTTCCACAGATCGGCTCTGCCGGCTGAGCCTCACGACGATCTCAGCGATGGATTCCATTTGTTCCTTGATGAGATGTATGCGCCGGACACGATCTTGTGCGTTTACCTTAGTTTCCTCCGTGATGCGGACGGCAAGCCGTGAACGGTGTGCCACCTTTCCGGCCCTCTCCACGGCAATTTGAGCCGCCTGTTTCACCTGTTTCACCGTAGCGGTGGTTTCCGTAACCGCTACGGAGGTCTGAGTCGTGCTTTCCGCAACCCGGGATATTGACGTGGAAATCTCCGATGCCGATGTGTCCAGGACGCCTATGGTTTCACGGATGCGAGTAATCCGGTCGCGCAAATCATTGACCATAATCCCGAATGATTCAATGAGGATCCCGATCTCGTCGCGACGTTCGAAATCGGCAAGAGTTGCCGTGAGATTTCCCCGGCTCACTTCTCGTGCGACATTCGCCGCCGCCACAACGGGGGCGGATACCCCCGCGGAAACGAAAAAGCCTGCGATTGATACTACCAGCGCAGTGAGACCCGCAATGCCGGCGGTCCACCAGGCAAGGCTCCCGACACCGGCCATGGCCTCCTTCTCGTCCACGTCCACAACCATGACCCAATCGAAATCCGCACCATAATTCTCCTGCTTGTTCATCCCCGCCGGAGCGGCCATAGTGAGGTTTGTCCCTCCGCGGCCATTGTGGGAAAAGATCCTCGCGGTCTTGCCGTCGAAGGCCTGCTCTACCGCCTCCGTCTCCCCAATCCCGGCCGATGAGGCAGCCCCTCGCGCGAAACGTAGCCCGCTGCGCACATGCAAGTCTTTGCCGATCAGGTAGGCCTCGTTGGTTCCGCCCGCGATACCGTCGAGGTCCAGGATATCGTTCATCCTGTTCAGATTGACCCTTATGGCGAGGACCCCGATACAATCCTTCGTCCGAGAGCGAAACACCGGCACGCCGATTGCGACGCCCGCACTCCCGGAGTCTGAATTGATCCCCATGTCGGAAATCGCGGACTTGTTCAGCTTCATAATTTGTTTCAGGACGTGTTGTACGCCTTCGCCCGCTGCGTCATCGGCCGATTTGACCGATTCTCCATGAGCAAGAGGCTTTGCAGCCCGCAAGATCTTTCCCGTCTTGCCCTCGATCAGGAAGACGTCTTCGATGCCGTGTTCGGCAGTCTTTCGATCAAGGTATCCCTGGAGAACCTCATGGAGTCCTTTCATGGCTTCGGAGTAATTCTCTTGAGACGGGTCGGGTCTGAGCAACTCCTCGAATCCCACTCTGAAGCGTTTGGATTCCGCAACCGAGCTCAACGCGTTTATAACGCCTTTGAACCATGTAATCAGTTCCCGATGTTTCGCATTCCACAGAATGCCGAGCTTGGCGAATTCGGCATGCTCCAAAGCCGAACGGCCGCCTTCGAAGCACACTACGCCCACTGCAATGCACGGGATCATCGCGGTGACCATAAGCAGCGCCAACAGTTTCGCCCTCAGGCTTTTCAGTAAGAAACGGGGCATCAATTGTCTCCACCTCGGCCGCAGCGGCTACGTTATAACACGAACGAGCCACCCGGAAACCGTGAATGCGCAAATGGAACAAGATACTAACGGAGAAAGCCTGCCCGGCTTTCGCAATAGGGTGGAGCAAGAAGTGTTCCTCCGCGCCTGCAATGAGGATAACATTCCGGAACTATAAGGCAAACCAGTCAGGATTTATGGCTGATGAAAGGCGATGTAGGAGGCAAGGTTCACACACAGGTAGTCTTCCGACATCTGAGCTACACTTCGGTATGTTTGGGGAGTGCGGACCAATGGAGCATGCGCGGATTACTCGGCGCTGCCGTCTCTTTCTGTGGCTGCCAATTAGGGCGATGTCTTCTGAAGACGAATCCCGCCTGAGATGGAAGTACTTGACATTGAGCGACTCGTTGATAGGATGGATTGATCGGAATTATCGTGACTACCTATACTCACCGTAGGATTGGCCGAGTGCGATAGTACATGGATAGACTGAGGAGTTTGGATGAAAATGCGTTTTGCCGGAATAGACATTGGCTCACGCACGATAGAGCTCGTAGTCGTGGATGAACAGTCTGAAATCGTTGGGAGCTTTCAGGCCGACACCGGATTTGATCCCATGGCCCAAGCCAACAAGCTGATTGATGGAGTGGACTACGATACCATCATGGCCACCGGCTACGGTCGAAGCCTTTTCGAGATTTCCTTTGATGCGCAGACAGTGACGGAAATCAAGGCGCATGCCAGAGGCGCACGGGCTCATTTTCCCGACGCCCTGACCGTGCTGGATATCGGCGGGCAGGACAGTAAGGCTATAGCAATGGCCGGCAGTGGTAGGGTCAAGAAATTCGAGATGAATGACCGCTGTGCCGCCGGCACCGGAAAATTCCTGGAGATCATGGCCAAGACGTTGGGGTTCGACATTGAAGATTTCGGTCCGGAAGCACTTCTCGCGGAAAGGGACCTCACTATTTCGAGTATGTGTACGGTCTTTGCCGAATCCGAGGTCACTTCGCTTATTGCTAAGGGACAAGACCGTCGAGAAATCGCCCGGGGATTGCACAGCAGTGTAATCCGCCGAGCCGCAGGGATGATCAATCGAGTCTCTTCCGATGGGGATATTGTTTTCACCGGCGGGGTGGCCCGAAATCCGTGCATGTGCAAACTGCTGAAGGAAAAGCTGGGCTGTAACGTGCTCGTACCGGAAAATCCCCAGTATGTAGGTGCTTTAGGGGCCGCGCTCCTGGCGGCGGAACGCAACGAGGCGCAGTGACAAAAGGCGGTCGGCAACAAGGCATATCGGTTCATGAAAGCCCTCGGCACTGATGGGCACTCCGGGTCTTCGCCTCGGAGATTGGGCATGAAGAGCGCACCATGCGCCATTACTTGGGGGGGAGACCATCTCCCCCCCAAACCCCCCCATCGTGTACACGACTGGTATCGCGTGTCGGAGGTCCATCATATGAACAGAATTCCAACTTCACACAAGGACGATTACCATGGATATGACGCCATTGATGAACGACGGTTTTGACGGTGAACCGGCTAAGAGAGTACTGAACTACATCGAGGCCCAACAGGGAAAGGGCCGCCCCGTTGTCGGAATCTACTGCGGGTATGCGCCCATTGAGCTGATTCAAGCCATGGGAGTTGTGCCGGCCGTGCTCTGTGCCTTTTCCAACGCGCCCATTGCCGGTGCGGAGGCCGTGCTGCCGGCGAATCTCTGCCCCCTTATCAAATCGAGCTACGGGTTCATTCTGGAAGGCACGTGCCCGTTTTTCTCCTTGTCCGAGGCGGTGATTGCGGAGACCACGTGCGACGGCAAGAAGAAGATGTTTGAACTGGCCGCCAAGATAAAACCCATGCATGTCATGGATCTTCCCCAGCTTGCCGATGAACCTGAAGCCCTGGACAACTGGACGGTCATGATCCGCAAGCTTCAGGGCTTCCTTGAAAAAACGTTTGACAAAAGGGCCTCGGATCGGGACATCGAGAAAGCCGTTCAGGAGACAAACCGTAAGAACCGCCTGATGCGCAGGTTCTATGATTTTGCCGCCATACATCCGCCGGTGATCAACTGGCAGGAGATGTATGATGTGGGGTACATGGCCTTACCCGCCACCGCGGAGGATATGGAACCCATAATGGAAACCGTGCTGGCGAAGCTGGAGGACCGGGTTGCACAGGGGTTTCATTACGGCACCGCGAGTTCTCCCAGGGTGCTGGTAACCGGCTGCCCGGTGGGCGGGGATGCTCTCAAGGTCTTCAAAATCATTGAGGCCGCCGGAGGACTGGTCGTGGCACCGGATGCCTGCACCGGCTCCAAGGCCTTTGACGGCGAGATCGAAGAGAACACCTCGGATCCGATAAGGGCTATGGCCAAGCGGTATCTGGAGATTCCCTGCGCTTGTATGACGCCCAACGAGGGGCGTTTGTCAGCACTTTCCGACACCATTGACCGATTCAAACCCGATGCAGTGGTGGATTTCGTCTTAACCGCGTGCCATTCGTACAACGTGGAGTCCTACAAAGTCGGCCGGCATGTGACCGATCATCACGACTTGCCCTTTCTGAAAATCGAATCCGACTACTCGGACAATGATGAAGGCCAGATTCGCACCAAGATTGAAGCCTTGTTTGAAATGGTTGCGTGAAATGAAAGGCGCTCCACCCGTCCTGAAAAGAACGTCCCCCCCATGGGCGCCAACATAAGCTTTTTGGCCACCCTACCGCTCTGCATCCGGCACTAAAGTAGGGGCAGGCTTGAAACCTGCCCAGGGGCTTGGCAGCCTTAACGTCCCGGACGGACTGTACGAAAGTAGACCGGCCTTTCCTTTACTTCTTCCCAGGGGGTCGCCTTCTCCGCACCTTCTCGGGGTCGACGGATGACCTTCAGATGGTCAATCAAGTCCTCTCGGTCTTCCGGATCATCCGGCGCTTCCAAGGCCGCACGGGCCTCCGGGTCGGAGGGATCTCTTCGGTCTCATGGTCCACGGTTGCCTTATCTGTGACGAGCGCTGTCGGCATGGTCGTGACCTCTTACAAATTAACCTAACGAATAGGCGTTTGTGAGAGTGACGAAGCCCATTCACACAAACGCCCATTCGTTGAACCGGGTGGACGTTCGGCCACTTTGACGAGACTTTGCTCGTTGTTCCCACGCTTCAGAACAGGCATCTATGGCAAAAAATGCGGCTCGTCGCGTATGGCCATCAGGCACTCATCCAGAGTGAGACCTGAGTAGATCTGCAGCCACTGACCCGTGTGTCTCTTGTAGGACAGGCTGAAGAGTCCATTACCCGCGTATTCCATCCTTGCAAACTGCTCTTCAAAGCTTGGTGAAAGCGCATGAAGCCCGGGAGAGGCGTACTTGGCGCAGAAATAAAAATAGCCGCCGCGCCACTTGGCAAACAGATCTATCGGGTAGTTGAAATCGGCCTTGTCGGGTGGCGGCTTGATGTGTTGAGGCTTCAGATGCTCCTCGATTAGTTCTTGCGCCTTGGTTGAAATCTCTTTTTTCAAAGTAACCGGAATTTGCGGTGTCGATGACTTTCCGGCTGCGCGCACCCAAGTCTTGCGAAGCTTGGCCATGTCCTTTTCCTTTGCGAATGGGAATCGGGCGGAACTTTATCACAGGATTGTTGGACCGGCAATGATCATGAATGGAAAAGGCCCTACTCGGGCAGGCTATTTGTGGCCGAGTAATCTCCCATTGCAAACGTTCCCGCGAAGAAGGGAGAATGAACCACCAAGCACCAAGCAAGGCAATAGAGAACCGAGCGAGCCGCAGTCCGACTCCTTGACCATTCAAGGCATCCGGCTTTCCCGGGGACCGTTCCAAACCTCTCCGTAGACCTTCAGGTCATATGGGGTCACATGAATCCAATCAAGATGAAAGACCCGACCCCTCGGTTTGTGAGTCCGCTTTTCGGATTACCCGGCTTAAGACTGTGCTCAAGACCCTGCCGTTGTAGGGCTTTGGCAGCACTTCTCTAAAGCCGTATCGCTCGTGATCCGACATGATGGGGTCAGTTGAGTATCCACTTGAAACAATCGCCGAAACGTCGGGATCGTAATCCAGCAAATTCCTGATAGTTTCCCTTCCCCCCATACCCCCGGGCACTGTAAGGTCAAGAATTACGGCGTCAAAAGGACGGGACGATTCCTTGGCCTTGACGTAGGAATCAAGTGCTTCTGAACCGTCTTGTGCAAGCACGACGTCGTAGCCGAGTTCCTCAAGAAGTTCTCCCACGAGGTTTCTAATCTGCTCCTCATCGTCCATCACAAGAATTCTTCCTTTTCCGGGGATGGCTGCCGGACAGGAGTCGGTCTCGAATGGGCTTTCGTTTGCTACGGCAGGCAGATAGATACCGAAAGCCGAGCCACGGCCTAATTCCGACTCCACAGTTATCAGCCCCCCGTGATTGGTCACAATTGAGTAGGAGGTACTCAGCCCTAGCCCACTGCCGGCCTGCTTAGTGGAAAAATACGGGTCAAAGATTCTCGGGATATGTTCCTTTGAAATGCCTAACCCATGATCCATTACGGTGATTTTTACATACAGCCCGTCAGATATCGGAAGCCCATCAACTTTTGAAACGCAGATGTTCTGACAGGTTACTCGAACCGATCCTCCTTCCGGCATGGCCTGACCCGCATTTAGAATAACGTTGTGAATCACTTGATTGATCTGTCCCGCATCAACATCGACGTTCCAGACGTCTTCAGGTATCAAGAGATCACATCGAACGTTGGAGCCTCTCAGTACGAAATTACAGGAGTCCGAAATGATTTCAGTAATTGCCGCGGCCTTTCTTATGGGAGCGCCGCCTTTGGAGAACGTCAGCAACTGCTGAGTCAAATCCCTCGCTCTAAGCCCTGCCCTTTCTGCTTCCTCCAAGCGCTGCCGAACTCGGCCGGCATCGGAAAGAATCTTGGCAAAAGATATGTTTCCCTGAATCGCCGTCAATATGTTGTTGAAGTCATGAGCAATACCGCCTGCAAGCACTCCTATGGAGGCAAGCTTCTCCATCTTCAACAGCTCTTTCTGCTCACGTTTGCGGACTGTAAGGTCACGAGCAATTCCTCTGAAGCCTACAGCTTTACCCTGGGAATCTACCGTGCAAGCGACCGAGATTTCCAAATCTCTATGGGTGCCATCACTTGATATCATTTTCAAGTCAGTTGCATTAAGTGACCGTCCTGTCTTGAAAACTCTGTTGTAAAGGTCAAATGCCCTATCGGCATCTTCCTTGGGCATGTGTAGCCGGAAACTCTTGCCAATGAATTCGTCCGCCTCATAGCCCAGCATCTTTCGTCCTGAATCATTCAAGAAAAGCAAATTGCCGTCGAGGTCCAGCTCGTAGTAAGCTTCGCCAATACTCTCGATGATGGAGCGATACTTTGCCTCCGATTCTTGAAGTTCGGCAGTCCGCTCTTTTACCTTTTGTTCAAGATTTGCCCGGGCTTCCTTTAGTGCATCTTCCGCTCTTTGGCGTTCAACAATCTCCGTCCTCAGCGTTTGATTGAAACTCTCTGCTTCGGCCTTCTGTCCCGACAGACGATCAATTAAACCGTCTTTCTCGAATCGCAATGTCAAATAGCGCCGGGTTGTCGTGTGCAAGCGGTTGCCGGTCTCTAGGAGGAAGCCAACGTAGACGAGTATGATGACGCCGACCATGGTGTGCAGATCGGTTCCTTGGTAGAAAAAGCGCCCTGCCAACGGCAGGCCGGCAAGCAGGACATACGGAACGTAAGCGGTCTTAAGTGTCGAGTAGACCACTACGGTGCCGCTGCTCAAGCCTCCTATCAGTATTATCAAGAGAGCTTGGTGGAGCACGGACTCATCCGGAAACAGGAACAGAGCCACCGCTCCCCACATGAGGCCGGAAACGGCAGATGAGACGGCAAACCATTTGCCCCAGGGCATTGTTGCCTCACCCACTGGAGAAATCCGACGGAATCTTAACACCATGCCGTGACGGACCAGGTAGACTGCCAGCGATCCGGAGCCCCACATTAGGAGGCGCGCGTGCGAGACCACTCCCCAAAGCGCGATGCACAGTAGCAGGGTTGTGATCAATGCCGCATGGAGTGCAGTTGAGGCTTGGCCGTAGATCTGCTCTATTTGGGCGGCACGAAGCTGATTGGGCTTTGCGGCATCCGGACTATCACGGTCATCCCTGTTTGCCCTGGGTTCGGCCGGGCCACCGGTCTCATTCTCACCCGGCGAGGTTGATTGAAGCGCCTTGGGAGCCTGACCGGATGAACATTCTCTCGCCTTGTCCTTCGCTTCCATAGCGGATACTCCCCAACGTGAAGCACGGACTCATTGTCAAGAAAGAACGGGCTACTCTGGGACAAACCAACAATCCACGGATTATAGGGAGGCAGCACAGCGCCGGTCAAGCAAAAATCATAAGCACGAATATGAGGTCAGACTCCAAGACGCCGAGGAAGAATAGATTCCATCCACAGATTTCCTAGCGCAGCCTTCGGCCGCAACCAAGAGAGAATCACCACAGGCACAGCGAACACCGAGAATGCAAATAGCAAATGCGCAAATGCGGGGTCAGGTCTTGTTTCTTGCATTTTCCCTTTCCCGCTGAACTATCCCGTTCACTGTAGTGTGACCCCGCCGACGGATTGCCTCCTCTTGTGATCAGTTGCTCACTGTCTCGCTGCAGCAACCTCTCCTCGATTCCTCTTCGTACGTGATGTTCAGGTACAGGGCGGTAAGCAAAAAGCAAGGCGATAGCAGACCGGCTAAACAGAAAAGCAGATCCCAGAGTCCAAACGTCTTCAATGTGAGGGGCGGCACAAAGATGCCCCAGTTCATTGCTGCAAGGATGAGCAAGGCCCATCCCGCCATGTTTCGCCACTTCTTTGGCGGAGATTCGCCTTGATAATCGGGGCTCCGGGTGCCAATGACCTTTCGCCGGAAGAAGTCGTTGTCGATATTCAGGTAGGCTGCGGCCAACCAAACGTGAGGAGACAAGAAGGCTTGGATTCCAAGAAGCATTGGATCGGCAGGAACGAGCCACTCAAAACCAACATTGCGCGAAAGCGAGATGTTGTATACTACCATCGCCCAAGTCAGTGCTCCAGAGACCATGCTGTAGATCAAAGGTCTGATCGGTGATCTCGCAGGCGCAATCGGGGCATTCTTGGACCCATCTTCATGCGCATCCTTCGACTTGTGGTGGATGTTCAAGACCTCGTACCAGAAGCCGAGTGAAGCAAATCCAAAGAACGCGCCGCCGACCTTCCAGGGAGGCCCCAGATCAGACGAAATGTAGTAAACGAAAGCTACCCAGAACAGTATCCCAATGGTGGCGCAGCCCGTTCCCATCTTCTTCAGTGTACCCAGAGGCATCGAAACCTCGTGGTGCCGGTTTGGCCGTTGGTCCCATGATCAAAGTGCTTTTTTGTATCGAGCCTCTTGGGGCTCACGGCACGGTGTTTCGTGCGAGCGCGCGACCCCGGCGTCGCTTCGCCTGCGTAGCCACAACAGCTCGGCCTGTTCTGTTGCGGTTGCTTGGCACGGACCTATATGTACACGACTCCGCCGGAGGGTGTCGGTCGGCAAGATCCCCGGGAACGGGGAGAAAGACCCGCCGGTCAAAATCATCAAGAAAGATGACAAAACGTTCCCGGAAACTCGATTCACAACGGCCTGGTCGTGAGCCGTCCTTACCGTGAATCAGATCCGGATGAACGCCCCGCCGCCCCATACTTTCTCAATTCTTTCCGGCTCTTACCGCTCGATTGTGAGCCCAACGTTCCAGGGTCTTTATCTTCTCTTTCATTGTGATCGACAGAGGAACGATACTTTCCAAGGCAATGAAGAGGTCGTTGTGGGTCATCTCCCGCTTTTGCGTAAAAGCTCTGAACAGTGCACCCAATACGCCCTGCTCGATCTCCGCGCCGTTGAAACCCTCAGTGGCTTTGACCAACGGAGGGTAGTCAAATCTATCAAGCGGAAGTTTTTTCCGGGAAAGATGAATGCGAATGATCTCCGCTCGCTCTTCCTCGTCCGGGAAGCTCCACATAAAACAGTTCGTCGAATCGCCCCTTACGAAGAATCTCCGGAGGGAGGAGTTCGATATTATTCGCAGTTGCCCCGATAAACACCGGCGACGTCTTCTCCTGCATCCAGGTAAGAAAGGTGGCGAGTATTCGCGATGCGGATCCACCGAGCGACTTTCTGACTCGCATTGGCTATTCCCGCCTCTATTTCATCTATCCAGAGGACGCATGGAGCCGTTGCCTCGGATGTCTTTATCACCTTTCTCAAACATTGTTCAGGGGTGCCTTCAACACCATCGTAGACCCTTCCCATGTCGAGCCGGAGAAGGGGAAGGTTCCAGAAAGCGGAAATGGCTTTGACGCACAGGCTCTTCCCGCATCCGCTAATGCCCATGAGCAGAACACCCTTGGGAAGCGCAAGCCCGTACTCCCTCGCCTTCTTGCTGAAGATATCTTCCCGTTGCATTAACCACTTCTTGAAGTTGCCGAAACCACCGAGGTCATCGAAGTTCATATCCAGCTGAACGAGTTCGAGGAGGCCGCTCTTCCTCACTATTTGCCTTTTCTCCTCAAAAAGGACGTCGAGTTCCCTTGAGGTGATGGCCTTTTTCCCCGCGAATGTCTTACGGAATGCCTGGACGATTTGCTGACTGGAAAGACCTGCTCCGGCTCTGGTGCATTGATCGACCACCTCATCGGTCAATGAAGCCTGTAAACCGTCTCTTGTCCTCTCTTTGGAGATCACTTGGTGCAGCAACTTCTCAACTTCGTCCACACTGGGAAGGGGGACGTCCAGTAGGACAACGTCGTGAGCAATTTCCGCCGGAATCTCAAGCATGGGAGAGATCATGAAGACCGTCTTATAGGTATTGTCGATACGCTTGGCAGTATCCTTGAGCTTTCTCAACACCGGTGGATTGTCTTTGAGAAACACGTGGATATCATTAATTATCAGGAATGCGGACTCATCGATCCCCATGAACCAGTCGAGCGCTTCCATGATTGAAGGGTTGGGAATGACCGGCTCGTCATTGAGTGTTACCCCTGTTGTGCAAGACCATACGTAGACTCGGAACACAGGCTTAAAGGCTGCGCCGAGGGACCGTATCTCAGCTTCCATACGACGATCTTCATCGGTGAGCAGATAGATGAGGGATGTTCGAGCGAGTACCGTGTCCTTCAAATTGGAGCGTATAGTCTGGATTTCTCTTTCAGCCATTTCTTGCCCTCGAGGGAAGTGATGGGGGAAGCTTCGAAAAAACGAGTCTCCCTGTCACCGGATAATACCTCAAACGCGTCACGGTGCCAATAAGCCGGCCGAACCCCGCTCCGCGTTGACCGTTAATTAGCAACTCTGTTACCGGGGGGCGTCTCCCCACTGTGCTAAATTCCAAGGTAGGCTTGTTTGATGTGTTCGTTGTTGAGGAATTCCTCTCCGGTTCCCGACAGAGCGATTCTCCCGTTCTCGAGGACATACGCTCGATCACACATGGTCAGCGTGTGTTTCACGTTTTGTTCAACCAGCAGCACCGTCACCCCTTGTTGGTTGATCCGCTTCACAATATCAAAGATGTCGGCAACAAGAATGGGGGCAAGACCGAGCGACGGCTCGTCAAACATCAGCAATTGGGGCAGCGACATGAGTCCTCGGCCGATGGCCGCCATCTGCTGTTCGCCGCCGGACAGCGTTCCCGCTGGCTGTCGATGCCGCTCCCTGAGTCGGGGGAAGAGTTCGTAAACCCACTCCATGGTCTCGTTTCGCTTTGACTTGGCTTCGCCTCTCAGGGAACCCACCATGAGGTTCTCCTCGACGGTCATCTCCGGGAAAAGCCGTCGGCCTTCCGGGACATGGGCTACACCTTGTTCAATGACCTTGTGAGACGGCATGACGTCCAGCCGCGTGCCGCCGAATGTCACGGTTCCCTTGGCCGGTTTGAGCAGTGAAGAAACCGTCTTTATCGTGGTGGACTTGCCGGCTCCGTTTGCTCCGAGAAGTACAACGATTTCCCCTTCCTTGACATCAAAGGAGACATCCCAAAGAACCTGAAGATCGCCGTAGAAAACGTCTATATTCTCAACTTGGAGCACCGTAATCCTCACCCAAATACGCTGCAATGACTTCCTTGTGGCCGGCCACCTCCTCCGGGGTTCCGTCCGTCAAAACCATGCCTTGATTAATCGCTACTATGCGGTCGGAAACCGTCATGATGACTTTCATGATGTGTTCCACGATAATGATCGTGACTCCGGAATCCCGAATCTTCTTGATCAAGGTTATGGCCTCCTCCAGTTCCACGGGATTGAGCCCTGCCGCGGTTTCGTCCAGGAGCAACAGCTTTGGTTTCGTAGCCAAAGCCCTTGTTATTTCCAGTCGTTTGCGCGAAGCAATGGGTAAGCTCCCGGCCAACTTGTCCTTCTGAGCGTTCATTCCGCAGAATTCGATGGTCTTTTCGGCCAGATTGACGGCTTCATGCTTCGTGCGTGAGTGGAGGAAGGCCGAAGCAACTACGTTGTCGAGCACCGTCATGCGTTTGAGGGGCTTCACCACCTGAAAGGTCCGCCCGATACCTTTGCGACAAATCTTGAACGTCTTGAGGCCTGATATCTTATTCCCCTCAAAGTAGATTTCCCCCTTGTTCAGGGGAAAGTACCCGTTGATCAGATTGAATATGGTTGTTTTCCCGGAACCGTTCGGGCCGATGAGCCCGCAGATCTGCCCTTGCTCCACATCAAAGCTCACTCCGTTGACCGCGCCAAGTCCGCCGAAAAATTTCACCAGGTTCCTGGTTTCAAAATACGCCATGGTATCCTCAAGCCGCTTGCCGTCTCCGGGCCCGATGCGTTCGTTTGATTGCCTGCCAACCTCCGACCACGCCATTGGGCAGGAACAGGATGACCAGAATGACCAGGAGCCCGAAGGACAGCACATGAGCTTCCTTGACGTACTTGGTGACAAGTGCCGCAACGGGTGAACCGGTAACTTTGGTCAAGCTCTCCAGGAGGCCGAAGCCGCCGGTCCGAAAGACCTCCGACACCGCGACCATGATGAACGCGCCCACCGCGGGACCGTATATCGTGCCGACTCCGCCGACGATTCCCACGAGTATGGCCATGATGGAAATGTCGTGGAGTGAAAAGACAATGGTCGGGTCGATAAATCCCATATAGTTCATGTAGAGCGAACCGGCGAGCCCCGTAAGGTAGGCCGCCAAGCACAACGACACCATCTTATAGTAATGGGTATCAATGCCGATGCTCTCCGCCGCGTCCTGATCCTCCCGAATTGAAACGAAATAGTACCCCCAACGGGAATGCATCACCAATTGGACCGACACCAGCGACAGGACTGCTATGAACAGAGCGATATAGTAATAGGGAATCTTTGACACAAAGGTTTGCATAATCAGTATTCCCACCATGCCTTCGGTGAACGAGTCCCAGATTGTGGCGGTGTGACGCATGACCTCGTTGAGCGCGAGAGTGGCTAATGCGAAGTAAGCTCCCCGGAGACGGAAGCATATCCATCCAAACGGAAACGCTATGGCCACCGCGAGGATTCCGCCCAGTCCGAGGCCCCACCACGCGGATAACCCCAGCTTGTGAGCCAAAAGGCCCGCGGTGTATGCTCCGGTCCCGAAAAACGCGGCGTCGCCGAAGGAGACTTGTCCCGTGAAACCGGCGATAAGGTTCCATCCGGATCCTATGGCAACCCACATCAGCACGAGAATCATAAGATGCTGATAATAAGAATCCCCGACCACCCAGGGAAAGGCGATCAGGATGAGAAGGAAGCCAAGTGGACCAAGATGGTTCTTCATGAGAAGACCTCCGACATGCGACCCCGGTTGGGAACTCGATGGGGGGGCTTGGGGGGGAGATGGTCACCCCCCCAATGATTGCGCATGGTGCGCTCTTCAAGCCCAATCTCCGAGACGAAGCCCCGGAGGGCCTGCCAGTGCCGAGGGTTTTCATGATTCGTAGGGGCTTTCATGCAGCCCAAGCAATGGTTCTTCATGAGAGTTCAGACCTTGGTGAGCCGCTTGAAGCCGCCGGGAAGAAACAGCAGGACGAGGATGAAGATGACGAGCCCGACCATATCCTCGTAATCCATTCCCATGTACGTGGCACCGAAAGCCTCGGCAAGTCCCAGCGTGACTCCTCCGAATATTGCTCCCACCGTAGACCCCAGACCGCCGAGGATGGTAATGACAAAGGCCTTTCGCGTGAAGGGCCCCCCTATGTCCGGAAACAGATAGTAGATGGGAAGAAGCAGGGTTCCCGCTGCCGCGACCAGGGCGGATCCCATGCCCATGGTAATGATTTTGATGCGCTCCGAGTCGATTCCCATCAGCTGAGCCGCTTCATTGTCTTGAGCGGTGGCGCGAATGGAACGACCGAGGTCCGTCTTGATGAGAAACCAGAACAACGCACCGGTCAGCAGCGTCGCAAAGGCAAACGCGACGCACAGAGCCGCGGAGAATGAGATTTCGCCGACGTACCATGCCTTGGTGGAGTAC
The DNA here is from genome assembly GCA_963675835.2 of Desulfomonilaceae bacterium. Lineage (GTDB taxonomy): Bacteria > Desulfobacterota > Desulfomonilia > Desulfomonilales > Desulfomonilaceae > JAVHLK01. The sequence continues at coordinate 734,996 of CAXXIU010000019.1, read as the reverse complement.
GAAGTCCGGACGGAAAGATAGTTCGACGTAAAGATGAACCTCGCGACCTCCGTGAGCACCATGGCGATCCCCACGGTCATGAGCACCTGATTCTCCGGCAGGATGCTCTCTACCTTCATGAGGGGATTCAGGAGAAATCGTTGGATAAATACGCCGAGAAGAAAAAGAGACGGCATACTGACAAGCAACGCCATGTACGGATCGATGCCAAGGTAGTGGAACAACACGTATGTAAGGTACATGGCCACCATCATCAACTGCCCGTGGGCCAGGTTGATGATTCCCATCACGCCCATAATCAGGGTCATGCCGAGGCCGATAAGCGCGTAGAGTCCTCCCTTGAGGAGTCCGGCAACCAAGGTCTGAAGAAAGACTTCCATTTCCTCGAACAGGGCCCTCCCATCCGGAAGGAGATGCCGGGCCGGCAAGAAGTCGCCGGCTCAACCACTTCATCGAGGGCACGTAACCGGTAAGTAAGACCGTCCGTCGCGTCTACCGTTTCGACCAGGTCGGTACCGGGTACACATAGGTTTTGGTAGCCACATTCTGCGGCCAAACGGTTTCCAGTTTCCCCTTCTGCCATTGGACAAGGTAGGTAGGCAACGAATTCTGCTGAGTTTTCTTGTCGTACGAGGTGAATTTCACCGGTCCGAAGACCGTCATTATGTCCGTTTTCAACAGCGCCTCGCGAACGGAAGCCGGAGTAAGATCCTTGGACCGCTTGAGGGCGTCGGCCACCACGAAGATCGATGCGTACGCTTCGGCTCCGTGGTATTCGGTCGGCGTACCGTACCTCTTTATGTACTTGTCGTAGTACTCCTTTGCGCCCGGGTACGGTACGGACGGGGTCCACAGCGTAGCCGAGAAGACCAATTCGGCCGCTTCGCCGGCGTTTTTCACGAACTCCGGAAGGGTGAAACCGGCCCCGCCTCCGACGAAGAGCTTGGGATTGAAGTTAAGTTCCTTGGATTGACGCATCAGCAGTGCCGCATCCATGACGTAAGCGATCATGTATACGAAATCGGGATTGGCCGATTTGACTTTGATGAGCATTGGCTTGAAGTCTACGGCACCGTGCTCGTAGCCTTCATTCACTATCACCTTGATGCCCATCTTTTCACACTGTTTCGCGAATTTTGCCGAACCCGATTGTCCAAACAACGTGTTTTCGTGCAATATGGCTACAGTCTTAGGTTTGACCATTTCCTTCAAGAAAGAATTCAAAGCCTTGGGATACTCGCTGACGGGTGGGTTCAGCCTGAACACATACTGCCAGCCCTGCTCGGTGATCTTGTCCGCGGAACCGGTCGTGACCAGGAAGGGGATCTTTCGCTGCTGAGCTACTGCGCACATACCGTAGGTTACCGATGAGGAGTACCCCCCGGTGAGCATCACGACTTTGTCCCGAGAAATCAATCTCTCTACTGCCGAGCGCCCCACATCGGGCTTGCTGGTGTCATCTTCGATGATCAACTCGATGGGCCGTCCGTTAACGCCGCCGGCTTTGTTGATCTTTTCGACGCCCATCTCGAACGAATTCTTCTCAATCTCGCCGAACTTCGCCTGCCCGCCCGTCAACGGCAGCACGACTCCCACCTTGATGGGTTCATCGGCTGCGTGAATCGGACCCAGAGCCATAACGGCTACGGCAAGCACCAGCGCCACCCCGAAACTCATTGTTTTCATTGCCGACCCCTTTGAATGCAGACGAGATATACATCATGAAAACTACCAGCCTGCGTTCAGCTTCACAAGTCCTTTTTTCATCATTCGCTCACATTGGCAACACATCTTGATCGGCACCATCTCAAATCCTGTGAAGATAATTGTGCCCCCCATCGTGATTCCGCTCCGTTTTTGCCGTCCTAGTGAACGATTAGTTGTGAAGATCTTTACTTGCAGGCGGTACTGGATTAAAGCTGTGAGTGTCGAGAAAGGATTCATACATGAAGCTCATTTCAGCGTACGCACTGCTCATATGCATCACCGGCTCGCTGCTTGCCGGCGGTGCGGAGGCACAGGTCATGTCTCTGGACCACCGCATTTCCGACTGTGCGTTGGTGTTCAAAGAGATGATGGAAGCTCCCGATGCCGGTGTCCCAACCGATCTCCTCAGGCGTAGCCGCGCGATCATCATCTTTCCGTCCGTGCTCAAAGCCGGCCTGGGCGTTGGGGGGCAATACGGCACGGGGGTGATCCTCAGAAGGAACCCCTCCACGGGAAGGTGGGGTCCGCCGGCCTTTCTCACCCTCATTGGAGGAAGTTTCGGTTGGCAGGTGGGGGTTCAGGCGACCGACCTGTTGATCCTCGTGATGAGCGATGTCAGTCTTCGAAGTCTGTTCAAGGACAAGTTCACCGTCGGGGTGGACGCCTCCGTGGCGGCGGGTCCCATTGGAAGAGACGCGTCCGCTGCTACCGATATCGGATTGTCTGCAGGCATGTTGTCCTATTCCAGAGCCAAGGGGATCTTTGCAGGCGTTTCCGTCAAGGGAAGCGTGCTGGAACCGGACTGGGATGCGAATTCCGCGTACTATGGGTCGGAATTGTCGGTCATCGACATCTTCTTCAAGGGTCGAGGAAGAATCTCGTCGGCATCTCGAAATCTTATGAACCTTTTGAACAGGTACAGCCGATAATTCTTGTTTACTACCCCGCTTGCTTCGCGTCTTCAGGATTTCGGCCGGCTGCAATGAGAGAGTCTCCGGGCACGCAGGCCCAGGCTGCGGAAAAAGGTATGGGGCCCCATTCCATACGTGGGCGGGCGTTCCTTGATCACTCGGTACCACCTCGCTCAATCAGAAGCTTCTCCAAGTCTTGCCGACCTAATCGCCGGGCAATTCCCAACGCGGTCTTCCCCTCGGATTCTCTCGCATTTACGTCTGCACCTCTGTCCAGAAGGATTGTCATCACTTCGGGGTAGCCTTGTTCGGCGGCCACGGTCACCGCGGTCCAACCGCTGTTGTTTTTGGCATTGACGTCCGCACCGTTTTTCAGAAGGATCTCCACGATTTGTTTACGGCCGTAGAAGGTAGCCCACATCAGCGCAGTATCGCCGTTCTTGCCCCTCGCGTCGACCTTGTGACCTTCCTTGAGAAGGCGCTGCACTTCCTTTATTCGACCGTCCCTTGCCGCTCGCACCAACGGATCATCCTGCATGTTGCATGCCGTCAGCAAGACCATTGACGCTAGGGCCGCAATGGCCGCGAACAATACCCCGTGTCGAACTCGACAACCAATCATTAAGTGCTCCCCGTGTCCTCCGGCGTTTTGTGTTCGTCGCTTTACGATACTGAATGGTCTCCCAACCCTTTTATGACGAATGGATATCCAAATGCCCGGTTTGGACGGCGATCCGACAAAGCTTCGTTTTCGAAGCCGATCCGCAGAGATTCTTGTCGGTTCTCGATCGCGGGGCGAGACCGTGCAGTGCTCGATGGGCCGGGATTCCCATGTTTCGTGGTGCTTTGTGATGAGCGAGTCGAGAACACTAGAACTATGCGATACCACACAGAATTGGGAAACGCAAAGGGAAAACCCGGCAAAGGAACGGATTCCTTACCCGAGAAAGAAAGCCGCTGCAACCTGTTGCAGGGAGAAAGGGATCGAAGCGGCGACATCTACTCTTACGCGCTGAGATTGCCTGGCTTGGTCTGCACTAATATCTCCTGTTGCAGAAAGTGATTTATTTTGCAACGTCTCAGAGAAGCGCTCCCATAGCGAGTTATCCGTTCCAGACTCTTTGGCGTCGGCGCGTACATGTTTTACAACGCGACACGAACGTTATGGGGAACTCAGGAGTTTCTGTAACGTAACTGTGGGTAATATCAACTGCTTTGCCTTGGTTCTAATTATGGCACGAAAGTTGCTGTGTTTACTATGCGAGGCGGCCAACCGGCTGATCGGTTAACTCGGGTCAGAGGTTAGGCCGAACCAAGATACATCAGAGAGGAGGAAAATACCATGCGTGTCGTAAGTTCCAACGTTGAGCAGGTGCAGGAGGCTTCGGAACAGACCGGCAAGAAGACCCAAAACGCGAGTCCGCATGATATCGCGATGGATCTTCGAAAACTCACGGCTGACGAAGCGACGGACGAATTGAGGTTGGCCGCTCTGGTGGAGACCACGCTTCGTGCGATCTACCCTTGCGAAGTGGTAAAGGTCGAAGGCGGCGTCTTCACAGTCGACGTGGAAGCTCCATTGCTTCAGGAACCCCTGTTGGTGGAAGAATACAACCGGGCCGTCGACAAAATATCGGGTGTAAACGGAGTACGGGTGCATCTCCTGTCCTCCAATATTTGGGGGCTGGGTTAATGTTTCATTGTACGGTATTCGGCCTCGGTCTTGACATGAGCTCATTTCTAATCTCCGAAAGGGGTGGGGAAAGTGTACCAGCTATGGTAATCAGAGACGATGATGTGCAAATTCCCATTGTAAACTGCTCTGCGTTTCTTGACGGACCTTCAGACGGCAAAACTTGGATGTGTGGCGGCACCGGTCCCGGGGAACCTTCGTACCAGGGACCCCCCCCTGCTTGTTAAATCTATATGCTGTAATGTATCTTATGCTTGACGAATTGGTCGGTTTACGGAAAATGCAGCCAGGAGGAGATTATGGCCATCATCACCATATCACGGGATTCGTACAGTCACGGGAAGGAGATCGCGGAGGAAGTTGCCCGGAAATTAGGGTATTCGTGCATCTCACGAGAGGTACTGCTTGAGGCGTCGGAACACTTCAACATCCCTGAAGTCAAGCTGACTCGCGCACTTCACGACGCTCCCGCGATTCTCGACAGGCTGACCTATGGCAGGGAGAAGTACATCGCGTTCATCCAGGCCGAATTCCTTGAGCGTGTCCGGAAGGATAACATCGTCTATCACGGTCTGGCAGGGCACTTCATGCTCTGCGATGTGGGTCACTGCCTGAAAGTGAGGGTAGTAGCCGACATGGATGACCGTGTGAATCTGGAGATGCAGCGAGAAAATCGTTCCAGCGACGATGCCCTGCGGGCTCTCAAGAAAGACGATGAGGAAAGGCGAAAATGGTCCTGGAACTTGTGGGGGCACGACCCTTGGGACTCGGTCCTGTACGACATAATTCTCCACGTCAACAAGCTCACTATTGCGAACGCTGTCGACATCATCTGCCTTGCCTCAAAGATGGAGCACTTCGCAACCACTCCCGATTCACAGAGAGCCGTAGAAGATCTCCATTTGGCCGCCAAAGTGAAGACCGGCCTTGTAGATGAATATCCGTCCTGTACGGTAAAGGCTGAGGGTGGGGTTGTCCGGGTAGACGTGTTGTCGGATCTGAGCCAAGAGGCGCGCATTATTGCTGAAATAGAGAAGCTTACCGCAGGGCTTTCCGGTGTCGAAGACGTACGCGTGTCGGTTACCCCACACGGCGTTTAGGGCACGATATTCTTCCAAAGTGTTCTGCAGCGAATCGGAGAGGGCTTCTCACATTACCTATCCGACGATCATGAAAGCAAGCGTGGCGAGGCTTAGACCTATAAGGACAAGTATCGAAAGCCAGCATATCACGTTGAGAAAAAGCCCGTTGGTATGCTCTTTCATGATTGCGGGATCATTGATTAAACGCATCATGATCACGAGCACCACCGGTAGGACCAAGCCGTTGAGAACTTGTGAGACAAACATGATGGGAACCAGAGGCAGATTGGGTACGAGAATGAAGAGGCCCGATAGAATCACGACGGAGCAGTATATCCCATAGAATTGGGGAGCCTCCGAAAATTTCTTGTCTAGGCTGGATTCCCAGCCGAATGACTCGCAAATAGTGTAGGAAGTGGAAAGGGGGAGTATTGAAGCCGCGAACATGGAGGCATTGAACAGCCCGAAGGCGAACAGCCAAGAACAATATTTTCCTGCTATGGGTTCCAAGGCCGTCGCCGCCTGGTAAGCTTCTTCGATTTTTACACCGTTTTTGAAAAGTGTCAAAGAACACGCAAGGATGATAAAGAACGCAACCACGCTCACGGAAATGGACCCCGCAATCACGTCCACACGAGTGGCCCGCAAGTCGTTCGGTCCAAGCCCCTTATCTATGATCGAGGCCTGGAGATAGAACTGCATCCAGGGGGCTATGGTGGTTCCCACAAGGCCGACCAGCAAGACCAGGTAGGAGGGGTCCATAGTGAAGGACGGCGTTATCGCGGCATGGAACACCTCAGTCCATTGAGGCTTTATGAGGAATCCTGCGACAATGTAAGATACGTAGAAGACACACGCGGTAAGGAACACTCTCTCCAAATTCCGATACGTCCCCTTGACCACCAGCCACATGAGAAAAAGAAGTGTCACGGGGACGGAGAGGTACCGTGAGATGCCGAATATTTCCAACGCTGCCGCAACTCCTGCGAAGTTCGCCAGGCAGTTCCCCAGGTTGTTCAAGAGAATCAAGATCATCATGTAAAAGGTGATCTTGACTCCGTACCGCTCCCGTATCAGGTCAGACAGGCCTTTTCCCGTAATCACACCCATCCGAGCCCCCATTTCCTGGACGACAATCAGCAGTAGGGTGATGGGGATCAGCGACCACACAAGGGCCAAACCGAAATGGGCACCGGCCATTGAGTAGGTAGTGATTCCACCGGCATCGTTGTCGACTGTGGAGGTTATAATGCCCGGACCCATGAGTACCAGGAGCGCCCACACGGAAGCCAGTTTGCTCCGGAGAATTGGTCCCAGCCATCGTCCCATGGACTACTCGTTGCCGCCGGCGGCAGGAAAGTGATGGTAAGTAACGATATTTCGTTCACCCCGGCCCGAAAAGGCTGCCCGGAGGCCGCCCCGGCCACGAGCGAACGAAGAATGAGAAGCACTAGGCCTATTACCTGGATGCCGGGAACCACTTTCCGTTGAAGGGGGCTCGTCGCACATCAACGGTAAAGACCCCGTTCTTTCGCATCGCATTACGTCACGGCAATCAAATTCGTATGATACGTCAGGCAAATTATGTGGTCTCCGATTTTTTCTCGGAGCCTTCTTCGCTCACGGGAAACGCTGACCCGTGTCTCTCCAGTCGTTCGAGAAATCTTCTTCGCCAGGCGGAATCACGATCGCGTATCTCCCCCCTGATGAGTTTCACGAGTTCCGCTGGTTCCATGTGCCTTACCTGTGTAGAATAGTGGTCGCGACGCTCCTCTATGGTTCGGCGGCACGTTTCTATTTGCGATTGCTTTCGGATGTCGGGGAGAATACTTTTGGTCTGAAGCCAATCCAGGAATGCCGTTGGGTCCCACAGCATTACTCCCATAACGATTGAACGAAGAACAGGAGCAGACGATCTCTTGAGCTTGGCGGTTATGCGTCTGTCGAGTCTTTTCTCTTCCAGCGCGATCCGGATATCGTCAATCGTCTCTGCGATGAAATTCCGCACAAAGAACAATCCCGCTAAAACGATCAGCACTAATACAATCGCCAAAAATGTTTCGGAAATCAGGGTTCTCAAAACGCTACTCCCATCAAAATCTTGTACGAACTCAAATCATTCCGCCAAGCAAAGGTGCCTCTCATGTGAAGGTTCTCCACCGCTTTCACTCGCACGAACGCACATTCATGTCAAGCCGGCCAGGGTCGAGCACGGGTAATTGAGGCCCGCAATGCGGGGACACGAAGAGTCCACCGATTGTTCCCGTCGTCCAGTTGGGGCCCGGCACCTCTCCTCGGAAGCGAAGTCCAGGACGCGCCGAAAAAGCTCGGCATCCTTCATGCTCGATGTACTTTCGGATCTTCGGGTTTTGATACTACACGGTTGCCGGTCTCTTATCGGGCGAATCACCGGATCGGTCGGGACCCGTAGGCAGGAGAACCACGTCGATGATCCGTGCTATCTCATCGACAAAGACTATTTCCAGCCCTTCTTTCACCTCTTGCGGAAGGGAATCCGCGTCGACCTGATTCTTACTCGGGAGAACCACCGTCTTCACGCCCGCCCTCTGGGCGGCCAGAAGCTTTTCTCTTATGCCGGCTACCGGAAGTATGCGCCCGCTCAGAGTGATCTCACCTGTGAGAGCCGTTTCCCGCCGCGCCCGTCGATTCGTCAGCAGTGAAATGAGCGCAGCCGCAATGGTGACTCCGGCCGAAGGACCGTCCTTGGGAATTGCACCGGCAGGAATGTGAATATGGATGTCGGTAGTCGAGAAGAATTCGGGATCGATATCGAGGACATCCGCGCGGCTCCGGATGAAGCTCAACGCCGTTTGGGCGGATTCTCGCAGGATATCCCCGAGGGACCCGGTGAGTATGAGCTGTTTCTCGCCCTTCATCATTGTGGCTTCCACAAAAACGATATCTCCGCCAAACTCGCTCCAGACCAGCCCTGTTGTCACTCCCACACGGTCTTCGGATTCCGTCACTTCATGAGAGAATCTTCGTGGTCCCAGCAGTGCCGATACCAGATCGTCATCAACGGTTACTGAATGTGACGAATCTCCTGTCTTGAGGCGCGTGCGCACCACCTTCCTGCAGATGGCGGCGATCTCGCGGTCGAGGTTTCTCAAACCTGCTTCTCTCGTGTAGTCCCCTATGATCCTGCCTACTGCGTCTTCCGTGAACAGGACGTCTTTATGATTGAGACCGTGATCCTTCAGTTGGCGGGGAATCAAATAGCCGCGGGCTATCTTGCGTTTCTCGATCTCCGTATACCCGGGGAAGTCGATCACCTCAAGCCGATCCAGAAGTGGGCCGGGAAGCTTCTCCACCACGTTTGCGGTAGCTATGAACATGACCGAAGACAAATCGAAAGGCACTTCCAGATAGTTGTCCACGAAATTCCGGTTCTGCTGCGGATCGAGGATCTCCAGGAAGACCGACGCCGGATCTCCGCGAAAATCCTGTCCCACTTTGTCTATCTCATCGAGCATGAACACGGGATTCTTAAGCGATATCCGACGTATTTCATTGATGATACGGCCCGGCATGGCTCCAACGTACGTTCGCCTGTGACCTCGCAGTTCCGATTCGTCGCGAAGACCGGCAAGTGAAAGGCGTAAGAATTTTCTTTCCATGGCCTCCGCAATCGCCTCACCGATTGACGTCTTCCCGGTGCCCGGAGGTCCCGCGAAGCAGAGAACCGGCCCCTTGACAACCTGTGCGTATCGTTTCCTGTCAAGAATCTGTCGAACGGTAGTCCTCAGGTCATCGAACCGAAACGGCTTGGCAAGATAGTGTGTCGCTCCCTTGGTCAGTGCGGATACGGCCGAATCAACCGTTGCGTAGCCGGTAACCATGACGATATCCGTGGACGGCGAGACCCTTTTTAGCGATTCAAGCAGTTGAATTCCGTCCATCTTCTCCATCTTCAAATCGGTAATGGCCAGGTCAAAGTCTTCCACTTCCGCTTGAGCCAGCGCCTCTAATCCGTTCGGTGCGGTAGCTACCATGTATCCGTCCTTCTCGAGGGCTCGCGCAATGTTCCGCCGCGCTATCTCCTCGTCATCCACCACGAGCAGTTTCGCCTGTTTTCCGACAAGCATGGCCCGCACCGCGAGGAATTCCAAAATGCGTTCCTTGACGTGCTGCAATCCATGATGTTGTCTCTCCAGAATGTTTTCGGCCCTTTCGATGTCCAGGTTGTCTTGGGTGTAACGATTCCACGGCAAAGAAACGATATAGTCGAGGTAGTTGACTGCAATGGAGTACTCCGCAACCGAAGGATCCGTCCGCTCAAGCCCTTCAAGTTCCTTCAAGCACACTGCGTGGACGTGCTCCGGGAGTTTCGCTTTGACTACCTCCTTACGAAGATCGGTGATCTCTTGAGGAACTACGTTCCGTCCCTGATCGGTCTTACGGAAGAATCCCATTTCATGCATCTCCTCGCTCGTGTCTGCGGACGTTCGGCCCCGTTTTGCGGATGCTAACACACACCTCCTGCGGTCAACAACCCTTGATTCTTCCGACCTTTTTGATGTTTCCAAATTGAAACAGAGGGGGGATCTCTCCTTCCCAGTCTGCTGTCGGGGAATGCCGGTCTTCCGGGCTCTGCCGGGGACAGACGAGATCCGGCCAAATCGGGCATTGAAGAGACGGTCATTGCCCATCGGTTAGGCCGGCACACAGACACTGATGAAACGAGGCTTTTCGTCATGATGGCGCGATGCGCGCCGGTCGCTCGTCGGCACAAAGGATGCTGAAAGAATGCGCGGATCCGTTCCAATGTGGTACGGTTGCGCCGGCATACGAAACACCTGCCAACCGCTGATCATCAGTATGCTATCTCAATTGTTTCCCCAGACCGTTCCCTTTTGGAACAGTTCGTAATGAGGACCGGTTGTCTACCATCTGCCGACTGTCCGGACATTATCCTGTTATGTTGAATACATAACGGTGTCTGCAGGGGTTGGCACGAAATTTGTCTAGTAACTGACCGACGCACCCGTGATCCGGACAACGGAGTCGTCGACAAGAAGACTAGACAGACGCCGTGCCCAGAAGGCGCAATCAATGATGCAACGGGTAACCAAAGCCGGTTGCGGCTCGTCAGGAGGATTAGAAAATGAGATGGCTGAAGAAGCTGGAAGCAATGGCGGTAGGCGTAACATTTTGTGAAGCCGGTGAATGGGAGACCGCTCACAAGTTGATGCGGGAAATTGAGAATCGGCCGGTTCGGAGAGCGGTCAAGCGTGTCGGTCGAAGGGAGCGGCCTTCCGTACGAACTTGAAGCCCCTATCATGAGGGAACAAAGACACGACATTATCGGTTCGAGGAGGAACATATGGGTCAATCACATGCAGTTAAAAGGAATAAACAGATTGCAAAGACCATAGCATTCGGGGCGCTTTCGGTTGCTATGTACACAATTTTATTTATGAACAGTGCCGTTGTCATGACCTACTTCACAAAAGGATTTGTCTACGCGGCTCTACCGATACTCACGGCTTTTGCCTTTTCCTTTGTGCATGGGACTTTTGCCGGAAATGTTTGGTCGCTGTTGGGGATAGAAGCCGCACAGAAGAGACCGGAGACCAGGCCCGCGGCTCAACCCAGGCCGGCTCAACGAAAGAGGCCGCGCCCTCGAGTATATCTGAATACGTAATATCGACAACTCGTCTAAGGAGACTGACATGCATGATATTGGATTGCAAGGGCTTCAATTCATTGAGCTCACATGGCTCACCGCCGCGTTTCTCTTTGTCGTAGGCTTTATTGGAGGACTTGTAAGCGGCTTTATCGGATCGGGCGGGGCCTTTGTGCTGACTCCGGGCATGATGAGTCTGGGCGTCCCGGCTACCGTGGCTGTTGCCAGCAACATGTGCCACAAGTTCCCCAAGGCAATGGTCGGAGCGTACAAGCGTTGGCGGTACGGTCAGGTCGATCTGAAGCTCGGCGTCGTTATGGCAGCGTCCGCAACCATTGGTGTACAAATCGGCATTAAAATGCAGGAGTATATACTTGCCAAATGGGGCGAAGCCGGTTCGAATCTCTACGTAAGCGTGTCATTCGTTGTGGTTCTGGTTACTGTCGGCGGGTACGTATTCTACGACGCGTGGAAAATTTCGAGGTCGGGAAGCCAGGAGCAATCCTCGAAGCTTGCCGACTGGCTTCAGAGTATTCATCTCCCACCCATGATCCATTTCAAGACAGCCAACATAACCATGTCGTTATGGTTCACCATACCTGTCGGATTGGCTACCGGAATGCTGGCCGCCACGATAGCTGTGGGCGGGTTCGTGGGTGTCCCCGGGATGATCTACGTTGTCGGAGCTACGGGACTGATGTCTTCCGCGACGGAGTTGGTTATTGCTTTTCTCATGGGTCTCGGCGGTTCAGTCAAATGGGCGCTCAATGGCATGATCGACATCAGACTCACGCTTATCATTCTTGCCGGATCGCTCTTCGGCGTTCAATTGGGTGCCATCGGGACAACCTATGTGAAGGATCACTTGATCAAGGTGGTGATGGGTACCATCATGCTCATGGTTGCCGTGAGCCGCGGTATGGCAATACCGACATACCTCACCAAGCTTGAGCTTATCTCGATGTCCGAGGGTACGACCGGCTTCCTCATGACGTGCAGTTTCGTCTCGATGTGCCTGGCATTGCTGGTCGGAGCCGTGATCATTCTGGGCGCCATGTGGAAAGCGAAGCGAGAGGAGCGGAGAGGGAATCTCGTTGAAGAGAAGGAATTGCAGCATGCCGAACAGGCTATTTAAACGGATTCTTGTCGCAGTGGACGGCTCGTCCGCGAGCCTCCACGCGCTCAAAGAAACATGTCGGCTTGCCCGAGCAGAGCATGGTTCCATCACCGTGCTCTCGGTCATGCCCCCTTATGATGGTGAACTGAGGCTCGTAGGGGTGAGAAACATTTCCGCCTTGATGCAGGCTCCTGTAGAAAAAGCTCTTGCCGATGCCGTACGTGTTGCGGAGGCGGAAGGGATTACCGTTCGGACCCTTGCCGCTCAGGGGGAACCCTACGAAGAGATCACGGTCCTTGCCGAAGACGAGTGGTACGATGTCATCGTACTCGGCGTGAAAGGTCACAATCTGTCCGAAACCGTTCTCATGGGCAGTGTTACCGCTCGGGTAATCGGGCACGCGAAGACCAATGTTCTCGTGATTCCGCATGAGAGTGCTCTCATGTGGAATCACATTTTGGTACCGGTCGACGGATCCGAGTGGAGTAGGGCTGCAGCCGATATCGCCTTTCAGCTTGTCCGTTCATACGGTTCCCGGCTGGAGGTCGTATCTGTGGCGGACGTTCCTTCCCACCTCTACGGTTTGTCCATTAGTGCGGCCGATCAGATGATACTCCGGGCACGACAATATTTGGAGCGGATCACGTGCGAAGCCGAAGCAAGAGGCATCGAAGCGAACTCTGTTCTTCGCGAGGGCGAGCCCGCGAAGATCCTTATCGAACTGGTCCATAATCAGGCCTCGGATCTGATCATCATGGGATCCCATGGCCGGACCGGACTTACACGCTTGCTCATGGGAAGCGTCACGGAGCGCGTCGTACACAATTCACCTTGCCCTATTTTGGTAGTTCGGTGTACTCTCTCATTGGCCGAGGCGGATCAGCCGGTATGCCAATCCGGTTAACAAGGATTAGAATTATGAAGGTACTTGTTGCAGTTGATAAGAGTTCCGAGTCTCACATGGCCTTGGCGTACACCTGCCACCTCCTGGAGCATTTCGATGCGGACGTTCATGTCCTCCATGTCATGCCGGATCATGTTGAGATGGCGAAACAGAGTTTTTATGCTCCTTTTTTTTCCAAGGACGGGCTGAACCAATGGATCGAGTCCGAGGCGCTTCAGATAAGTGAAGAGGTATACAAGACGTGTGACACGTGTTTGGCGGGAAGAGTACCGTGTGAGCCCGAGATCGTGAGCGGAGATCCTGCTGAAGAAATTCTCGAGAAGGCTCACTCGGGCCAATACGATCTCCTCGTACTCGGTTCCCACGGCCGCTCCTCCTTGAAGGGTTTTCTGCTGGGGACGGTGCACGCCAAAGTCCTCCATCACAGCCCGATTCCCGTACTGATTGTCCGAGATTTCAGGGAAATCAACCGGGTACTCGTGGCCTACCGCGGGACACAGTGTGATCAACAGGCACTCCAATTCATCGGTCCACTTCTTGGACGGAAGAAGCCTGAGATAACGATCATGCACGTGTACAACGGAGATGGAGATACCGGCGAGGACTCGGCCCGGGCTTGTGTGCTGGACGGGAGCGCAACGCTTCGGCAGGGAGGGCACGAACCGATCGTCAAGACCCAGACGGGAGACTTCGTGGACGAGATCCTCAAGGACGTGGCGAGATCGAGGTACGATCTGCTGGTGTTGGGCGCATATGGACACAACGCTCCAAAGTATATGAAATTATTGAGCGATGAGGCGCTCAACCTCGTTCGTCTCACCAATCGGCCCGTGCTTGTTTTCAGGGAAAAAGAGTAATCACGGGGAGGTGTCCAATGCGTGCGAGCCTCAATACACGGTAGCGTGATGACGGTAATGTATTGGGTTCCATCTTCCCGGCGAACATCCATGGCTTGTTGCCGGCCCCAAGCCATGAATGTTTACCTGAAAGTCGTCCGATATCCTACCTCGGTCGGGTACGCGATGGGGAGGTTTGGAGGGGGCCAAATGATCGAACTGCCGAGAGACTCCTCAAACCTTATTGCCGAAGCGAGCTTGATTGCCTCAGACTCGGTGCGAGGCCATTCGACCTTTCGGCGACACTTACGCTGCTCCGCAGCCTCTCCAAGTCCGGGCGCAGTGATGCGCTCTTCGTGCTCCAATCTCCGAGGCGAAGCCCCGCAGTGCCGAGGACTTTCATGATTTGTTCGCAGGCATGATAGTCGGTATGTCTATTCAAGCTCGTACCGCTTGATCTTTCTCCACAGCGAAACCCTACCGATACCCAGGATTTCGGCAGCCAATGTCTTGTTGCCGCCGGCCTCCTCGAGCACATGCTTAATGTACTTGACCTCTTGGGATTCCAACGTCGGCAACCGCCCGTCTTCCGGTCTAAATGTCGTGATTTCCAACTCTTGGATATCATCGGGTAGATGGTGCGGCTCAATGGTGCCGTTGGTGGAGAGAGCCACAGATCTTTCTACAATGTTCTCCAGTTCGCGAACGTTTCCGGGAAAAGCGTAGCCTTTCAATATGGACAACATTTCCGGAGCGAGATCCGGTGGTTCTTTTCCCATAAGTGAAGCATGCTTATCGCGAAAGTAACCGGCCAGAAGAGGGATGTCGCCTCTCCTTTGCTCGAGGGGGGGGAGGTGGAACGAGACCACATTCAGGCGATAGTACAGGTCGTTACGGAAGTCCCCATCATTGACGGCCTGCAGGACATTTCTGTTGCTCGCCGCTATGAGACGAACATCCACACGGATGTCCGATGTGCCTCCTACTCTCATGAGCTTCCTGTCCTGAATGACCCGCAGGAGCTTTACCTGCATGTTGACCGACATTTCCGTTATTTCGTCCAGGAAAAGCGTTCCGCCGTCGGCCAGTTCTACAATGCCTTGTTTGGTCCGATCCGCTCCGGTGAATGCTCCCTTCTCATGTCCGAACAACTCGCTGGTCAGCAGAGGCTCGGAAAAGACTCCGCAATTGATTGCCATCAACCGGCCCACGGCTCGCTTGCTGCATTCGTGAATGTAACGGGCGAGCAGTTCTTTGCCGGTGCCTGAATCCCCCGTGATGAATACGTTACAATCCGTTGAGGCGATTTGCCTGGCCGTGTCAAGTATCTTGAACATGCCCCGGTCCTGAGTAACGATCTTCGTCTTGCCGGCCCCCTGGATTCTTTTGAGATCCTCTCTCAGTCTCAGGTTTTCCGTCTTCAACTGAACTTTTTCAACCGCCTCTTCCACGGTATTGCGTACCTCGTCAATGCGATACGGTTTGGATATATAGTGATAGGCCCCCTTCTTTATGGCTGCAATGGCGGAATCCACCGTCGCGTACCCGGTAATCATGATCACTTCCGTCTCAGGATGAAGACTCCGGCACTCTTCTAGAATCCTCTGCCCGTCAACCTTCTCCATTCTGAGATCGGTAAGTACAACGTCAAACTTGCCTTCCTTGATCATCTTCAAACCCTTTGGGCCGGTATTCGCGGTGAAGATCTCATAGTCCTGCTTCTTCAATATACGTTCGAGATTACGAAGAGCTACATCCTCATCGTCAATGATTAGTATTTTTAATCGGTTGGGCATGTCGGAAGCCTCTCTTTCGGAATGCTTATGGTGACGGTAGTCCCCCGCTCGGGACCCGTGTCTATCGTAATGCTTCCCTGGTGACTGGTAACGATGTCATGCGTCACGAAGAGTCCCAAGCCGGTTCCTTCTCCCACATCCTTTGTGGTGAAGAACGGATCGAATATACGCGGCAGATCGGCCTGCGGTATACCTTTCCCCGAATCATGAACGACTACGTCAACCATTCCATCCTGTCCGTTTCCGGCCGAGATCTCAACGGTTCCCTCGCCCTCAATGGCCTGAATTGCGTTTGATATCAAATTTATGAGCGCTTGCTGCATTCTTTGAATGTCCACGTGCACGAAAATCGTGTCGTCTATTTCCGTCAGCATCCGGACATTGCAAGGTATGTCTCCCTGAAGGAGCATGAACGTCTTGTCGAGCAATTCCTTCAACCTTATTCTCTCAATGCAGAATTCCCTGTTGCGTGAGAATTCCAGGAGAGTCCGCACGATGTTGCGAGCCTTGTCCACCTGCTGCAGGATGGTTTCCAGCGAGAGCTTCTGGAATTCAGGGTCCGGGTCATTGATTTCCTCCAGGAGGAGTTGGCACGACGAAGAGATGTTGGACAGGGGGTTGTTAATCTCATGAGCTACTCCCGCAAGCATAGTCCCAAGGGAGGCCAATTTCTTCGATTGAACCAGCTGGTCTTGTCCGTGTTTCAGCTCACGGGCCATCTGATTAAACGAGAGAAAGATGTCACGAACCTCTTTTTCCGCAGGCATCACCTCGATGGGCTCGAATTCACCCTTTGCTATTCTCCGGGTGCTTTCATCCAGGAGCCTAAGCGGGCCGGTGATCTTGACAAACATGAGCCCCCCCATAACCGCAATGCCGATCCCGGCCAGTACGAAACTTCCCAACTGTAGATTGACGGTGTTCCGAACGGTCTCGTGAATGGAAGCACGCTTCTTGGAGGTAAGGCGCTCTGCAAAATCGGCGATCGCCGCTCCGACCTGACGAATGCTAACCTCGTCCCGGCCCACCTGCGGGAAGCACTTGTCTCCATCGGCACATTCCTGCATATGGTTCGTCAGGAGACGCTCGTATTCAGTAAGGTCCGATCTGAACGTTTGCAAGGATGAAGGGTCGGAAAGCCTCTTGAAAAGAGACTCCTGTTTGTCCAGTAGATGACGAACTCGAGTGGCGTTATACTGCGCCGTTCTGAGGGACTGCACAGCTCCATAGAGAAAGAAATTCTTCTCAAAGCGGCGCATCTCGAGAACCGATTCTTCAAGTCGACTGATCGTTTCCAGATTCCCTATCTTCTCCTGCAGCGAACGCATCCAATAAAACGTCGCGAGGAAGGCCGCAGCCATGAGGAGAATAATCACAGAGACCCCTATCATCAACTTCTGTCGGATACTGAAGATCTTGGTCACATCGACGAAAGACATGTCATTTCCTCGCTGGGCGTCATCGGTCTCTTCCGCGTTGTAAGTCTTAAGATTAGCAACTACCATGCCAACAATTGTAAACGAAAAGAAACACCGCCGACTCTCTAATAACTCCATATTAGCAGATGGTTACATGATGGGGCCGATACGCAATATCTTAGGGCTACACTACGTCGGATCACGAGACGTTTCACTCTGAAACATCCGACGGCTTACCTTGTACGACAACCGAAAAGAATCGGTGTTCAGGCTCGGATCAACGACAACCGCCCCTACGTTTCATTATGAAACATCTAGGAAGCCTAATCTGAGACCGTCTATTCCCGATCGATCCCCAAGTTCTTACTGTACGCGAGTTTTGGATGAATAATCCCGTAGTTGGCACAAATATGAATAGCACGAATTATTCCGGCATGCGCTCGCCGAGCAAGTGTTTCAACATGAAACATAGCTGTTGCGCTCGCAACTCATTCATAACTGCTTAATATTACGGATGTATAAAATTGCCATGCTGATTCCTGTTACAGTCTGGTACGGTGTTCGATCTGATCGACCTCATGGGTTGTGACGATAATCCATGTGAGGTCAATGCGTTAGCGTGATCCCTTTTCTTAGGGCATTTTGGCACGATATTTGATTGTGAATAGTGCACAAATGCCGACTCTATGGGAGAAATTGGTGAAAAAGGACAAACGAGACACGTGCTCGCCCCCCACGAGCGTCACGTTCACTAAACCTGCAGATGAGTATTCCCGGGAGGATTTGCTGCAAAATGCGACCGAACAAGACGTCTCTTCCGGGAGGGACCGTGTCGGGGGAGGGGGATCCTATGAAACGAAGCCGGGGACGTAATTTGAGCGAGCGGTTCCAAAGGTTTATGGCGGCAGCCGCGTTCGCCGAGTCAGGAGAGGCCGGGACTGCCTTGGAGATAGTGGATACTCCCAAGAAAACCACTAAGGTGCTACTGGCCATAGGCGGTTCTGAAGTGAACAAGGATGCATTCCGTTATGCCGTGAATCTCTGCCGCCGGGTGGATGCCTCGCTCGACGTGCTTCAGATAGTACATCAGCGATCAGCTGATGTCGAGGAGTCTCTCCGAATCTCTTTGGCGAGCCACTCTCGAGAGGTCAACCGACTCCTTCGGGAGGTGAGCGGGAACAACGTAACCGTTCACATTTCCGTTACCGCCGGAGATGTAGACCAAGAGGTGTACTCGTACGTCAAAGACAACAGAGAGGTGGTTGCCGTGGTCTTTGATTCGCCCCATGTACGTGGGGAAGAGCCTGAGCGAGGAAAGTGGCGGCGCATCCTTCAAGTCCTCTCACGGCGTCTGGCCGTTCCTCTCATAACAGCGGAATCAAAAGGGCAGATTTGATCTCTACGAAGAGCCCGGCCAAACCCCGCAATTACGATCTCCCCACTGCCTCGGAGACGAGTGTCGGCAGGTTCACCAAGAACAGTCCGGCAGTACTCATTGCCTTCCCACTCCGTTCCGCACACGGGACCTGCCGCCGGATCCCGCCCCGGCGGAGGCGATCAGCCGGCGTGCCTTGAGAGATATGAATGTTGCCGCTCCTAGTCTTGATTTTCCGGTTGGCGCTGGAGGACACTCCTCTCGAACTCCATTATGAGTTCATTGACAACATGGGGGAGATCCCTGATCCCGCACGTCCACGCCCTCAGGCTCAAGATACTCTCGTAAGGCTGTATTGTCCTTTGCCGGCCACTACTGTACAGGAACTTCAAACCATGTTCCAGGGCCATGTGATGCAAGTCCGCGCCGACCTTCAACTCCCGCAGAGCTGCGGTCTGCTCTTCGTTTAGCCCCAGCGCACCAATCTTCTCCTCGGTCAACTCGATCTGGTAAATTGCGGAGAGATTGAGCACCGCGGTGAAGACAACCGCCAGGACGATTTCATTGGGGTAAGTCGTTTCAACCGTATGGACGAGTACGCGAAAGTTTGGATCCTTGTTCGTTACGGCAATTGCCGTATCGGTGGATCGTAGTCCCGTGGTGACGAATCTGGTGATCTTGCGTTTGAATTCGTCGGACTCGGAATCCACCTTAAGCTGCACTCTTATTGACGGCTCGGCCTCGTCGTCCGGTTGCGGCGATCCCTGGAATTGTGGCGGCCGTATTACCGCTCCTCGGCTTGCTTTGGGGGATTCCTCGTCATTGGGCATGTGGCCCCCTCCTTATCCCGGTCAATGTCCCCCGGTTCCGAGTATGCCGCTGGCAGCTACAGAGAGGATGATGACCTCGGCGACGGCGAGAACCGCGTAGGTCTTGTCTCCGTTCCTGAGCAGCACGGGGACGATGGCCAAGAAGCAGAATATGCTCACGGAAGACAGGATGGCGATCCCGACAAAATTCAGGAAATCGCCATAGGACAGCATGCCCAACCATGCCCATCCAGGTTCGATGTTGGCCTTGTGCAGATAATCCTGCACACTGAGGCTCCAGTAACTCGGTACTTCCTGGTGCGGTAGGTAAGGGTTCATGATTCCCAGGACATAAATCAGGTACGTCACGAGGAGTACCATCAATCCAAAATACATGCCTTTTTCCAGAATCTTCGCATAGAGCAACTGTTCCGGACCGGCTTCCAATGATCGTTCATCATGATCAGCCATTGTAGTTCCTATTAGCTCTTTGGTTCCGGTGACTCAGGGGCGCCCGCCGGTTCCTTGTGAATCACTTGTTCTTCTCGTCATCCATGATCTTTCGGGCTGCTTCGAATTCACCCGCCTCAGCAAAGGTGGCGGCTACCATGGAGGTTTCCATCTTCTTTTTGTATGCGGCCTTCATAGTGGCCACCAATTTATCAATCTTTACCGGCTTCTGGAGGTATTCGAACGCCCCCAGACGACGGGCCTCCTCTTCATCCTTGTCCGTGCCATGCGCTGTTAGGATGATCACTTGAACTTCCGGATACGCTCTCCTGACTCGTCGAAGCACTTCCATGCCGTCGATTCCAGGCATTTTCAGGTCAAGAACCATCACGTCCGGAATTTCGTCATCGACTCTTTTGAGCGCTTCCTCTCCATTAAGCGCGACATCCGATTCAACGTCGCGTAGATTGATACGTTCCGCGAGGCTTTCGACGAAGTCCTGCTCATCATCTACCAAAAGTACTTTGAATTCTTTCATAATGATACTCCCCGATCAGATGTGCCAATCGTCATACGTGATTGAGTACAAACCTCAAGGGTTTGCTTTCAGCTCCACGCGACTCTCCGCATGACTGGAAGGTCACGTTTGAGAGAACCGTCGATAAACGTGCCGCAAAGGTGTAAGCGTTCCACAACCCTGATATTATACGTGTACTGAGCACCTCTCCGGGTCTGCTGCGCGTTCCCGGAAATGTCGCCGTGCACTTCCGGAATCAGACCATGGCCTTGCCGTACCTAATGTGAGCCCCCTGCAATCCCACGAACTCTGCAAAGGATTCTTGAGGGACGGGCACTCGGCACATGCGGACGTTCACACTTCTCAGTCCGATACTATCGAGAAAACTTCCTTTCCCTTTCTCTGGAGCCAGAATTTCTAGTGCTATTTGGGGACAATCCGCTTCAGCAAACGCCGCCGCAGCGAAGACACGGTTCAAACTCTCAATGCTCACAGTTGCTTCTACCGCGTTACCTACGGCAGGCGCGGTCATCTGAAGAGCCATTTCATGCTCGCCGGCTTCGGCAAAAGCGACGGCGGAAAACCAAGCCTCCAACTTATCTTTCCAGGAACTCATGACGTTACCTCTCAGTTTGGTCTACCGTGCATAACAGACTACCTTGATCTACCGACAGTATAGACCATAATTCCGCACAAGGCATCAGGAGGATTTACTTAACTGTTGTGTCATCTCCTCTTGCGAGATCGCGCCGTGTCAGGTCGCGAAAAAGACTACCGAAAACCGGCCTGACGCTTCACTTGATACAAGCTTGCCTCCAGAGCGTTCAACAGACTGTTCCAGTGCAGTCCATTGAGGCAGAGAAAACAGTACGTCAACTTCAGACTCCACAGACTCACCGGGAACCTCAGGAGAAAAGGTCACTTCCAGTGTTCCGTTCTTGCCTCCACGAGACTCCATGACTACGGTGATACAGGTCTCAAGATGGTCCAATAGGAACTGCACACAATCAAACAAAGCCATCTGAATACGTATGGGATTGGCGATCAGATCGAGAGGTTGATCACTGGGAACGACTCTCATGTCCACCCCCCTGAGGCGGGCAAGTCGCGCGCCGAAAGATCCCACCTGCCACAGAATCGTATTCAGGTCTACCGTTTTCTCTGTTTCATCAGTATCGTGAGCGAATCGGTTGAGTCGCGTGGCCAATTCCACTCCGCGGGCTATTTGCCGTTCGATGGTCTGAAACGCGCGAGAGATACGTTCCGGTGAAGGACTTGTTCCTTCCGGGGAATACGTGAGAATATCCTGGACCAGCGCAGCGTTTTCTCCAACAGCAGCGAAGATATTGGTGATTTCATGGGCCACATTCCCCACGATCTTGCCCATGAATTTAAGTTCTTTTGCATTCGCTTCAGCCACCGAATTCCTCCGATAATCCACTAGGCACCTCATGAAGCGGCAATTTCATGCTCGCAAGGTGCAAGTCAATCGCTCTTGGATTCTGATGATCTCAATACTCTCATCATCTTGTCGATCAGTTCGTCTATGTTCATGGGCTTCATGAGGCAGTAACTCGCACCGAGTCGAAACGCTTCCTCCGTGGCCTCCTGCTCTCCACGGCCCGTAAGGATGATGACTTTGGTATTCGGATGGTGCTTCTCGATCCGTTTGAGCACCTCAAGGCCGGGCATTCCGGGCATGAGTAGATCCAGGACGACCAGATGATGTTCGCGTTCTTCGATTTTTTCAATGGCCTCTTTACCATCAAAGGCTATATCGACTTTGATGTCCCTCAGTTCCAGGCGTTCGGCCAACGTGCATACAAAGTCCCGTTCGTCGTCTACGAGAAGCACCTTGGGGTAATTCATGAGCTGCTCTCCTCACCCATCTCCGGAGGGGTCTTGGGCAAATGAATCACGAACCGCGTTCCCTCACCCAAAACGCTATTAACTTGGATGTCTCCGCCAAGCCGCTTCACAATGCCGTGTGTGATTGATAGGCCCAATCCCGTTCCTTCTCCCTTTTTGGTGGTGAAGAACGGTTCGAATATGTGCCTCAACGTCTCCTGGGACATGCCGCAGCCGTTGTCCTGAAATATCACTTGTATCGTATCCGACCCGCCGTTCGTCGTGGCGACGGTAATCCGCCCGCCATCTTCAACCGCAGCTAACGAATTATTGACGATGTTGAGGAAGACCTGTTGAAGCTGTCCCCTGTCGGACATTATCCGATTCAAGTCTTTGGCGAGATCCTTCTGTAGACGAACATTACGGTAAGCCGCGTCCTTCTCGATGAATCCCAAAACCTCTTGAACCACTTCGTTGACATCCAACTCCTCTATTGTAACGTCCATCCGTCTTGCGAATCCGAGAAGACGATGGGTGATAGCGGCGCATCGGTCAACCGCCTGACCTACAACGCTCAGATGTCTTACCAAGACTTCTTTCATGTCCGGCCGGTCGGAACGATACTCCAAGAGGTCTTTTACAAGCCCCACCTTTTCATTGATTACAGCCAACGGATTGTTGATCTCGTGGGCCACTCCCGCCGCCAGCCTCCCTATTGAGGACAATTTGTGGGAGTGCTGCATTTCCCGCATTGCCAATTCTCTCTTCTGATCGCTTTCCTTGAGTCTGTTCACCAATGTTCCGGTAAGTCGAAAGACCACGGCCACGATGATGATCACTCCTAACACAAAGACAATGACAATTTCACTCTTGAGTGTGTACCATGCCTTCAGAACTTCGGCTTTTGGCTTAACGACCATCAGGATAAGGTTTGCGCGCGAGAAATACGCATATGTTACAACGGTACTTCGTCCTTGAAGAGAGAAGTTTTCCAGTACATTCGGTTCATAGCTCCAAGGGGGAACCCTGATGCAGCAGCGATCGAGCACCCCTCCGCAGAATTTGGAGTTGCTCTGCAAAATCCCTTGATGATTGAGGAGAAATGCATCCTCATCGGCACTCAGCCCCATTGAAGCAATGAGCTCGTCGAACTTTCCGGTGTCGATGGTTGCGCGTACAATCCACCATCGATCACCCGACTTGGAGAAGTGTTGAACAGCTATAACCAAATGGGGAAACTTCCTAAAACCCTTGAATACATCACTTATGTAGACTCCTCTCACCTTCACCTGCTGAAACCAAGGCTGTTCGGCATAGTTCTTTCCCTGCAGCTCGTAAGGGCCTACGTAGCTGATCTGCCGGCCGCTGGAATCGATGAGTCCAAGATCAACGAAGCCTTCGAACTCGCCTCTGAGCACCTGAAAGATTCGCCGGAGATTTGCTTCGTCCGCCAACTCCTTGTAAGTATAAGCTGATGCAATGAAGTTTACCGTGGAAAGGCGACCGGCCAGAAAGAGTTCGAAGGAGTGCTTGGTCTTGTTCACCAGCACCTTCATCGGAGCCACGATTTCCTCTTTTAATCTTGATTGGTACTGGTGGTAGTTGATCGTTGCCATAAGCAAGAGAGGAATGATGGTAATAATGAGCATTAGAATCCGGATGTTGCGCAGAACTATCTCGTATCTCTTCGGTGAAGTACCAGGATCGGGACCGTTCAGAATGCCGCCCAACTTCGTAAGCTTTTTGACTGCAGATTTCTTGAGCGTCACGTTTAAACCCTCACCGAATTACGTTCCAAGGGCAACGGTTGTGCGGCAACACCGCGTTTGTCACCGTTAGCAGTCTTCAGTTCAGTTCGCCTCTGTAAAGCTTGCCCGAACTCTTCCCGTCCCGTCCCTGAGGTTAGAATCCGAGTCCTTTGCTGAGAGCCTTCAGGCCGGCGAAACCCAGCATGCCGATGACGATCCAGCGCACGACACCGGGCTTGGCAACCCTAAGTAATCTCACGCCGACGAAGGACCCCAACATGATTCCCACGATTGAGGGAACTACCATCATGGGAATGACACATCCCTTGTTTACATAAATCCACGCTGCGGAAGTGTCGGTAATGGAAAGGAGAAATTTGCTGGTTGCAACACTGATCTTCAACGGGGCTCCCATGAGGAGATTAAGAACGGGAACGTTGGCCCAACCCGCACCCAATCCGAACATGCCCGCCATGACCCCGATGACTACGAAGAGAGCGAGACCTTGCGGGGTTCTATGTACCTTCCAATCGATTATTTGGCCGGTACTTCCCTCCTGGTACACGCCGTATATGTTCAGTATCGAAGATAACTTATCGGCCTGCTTAACGTCGGGAAGCTCAGACTTTTTCGCAGTCAGCATGAGTACGCAAATCCCCAGGATCGTTGCTCCAAGGGCTATCTGAACCACTTTGGTAGGTAGAGCCAGCCCGATCATAGCCCCGACAATGGCGAACGAGGATGCTATGAGGGCAACGGGAATTGCCAGCCTGAGACTTGCCAGATTCATTTTCAGGAGTCCCGGCCCCGCTGCCAGTGCTCCGGAAAGTGCCACGAGAAGGCCGGTACCTCGTACGAAGTCAAGATGGAAGGGGAAGAAACCGCTGATAATGGGGACAAAGAGTACTCCGCCTCCCACGCCGCCAAGTACGGCGGCAATGCCCATCACAAAGGTCACCACCAAGAGTACCAGCGGCCACATCCACCATGGATAGCCGCCGGAGTCAACTGCTTGTGCGTGCGAGCTCTGGGCCAGTGCAGGCGCTACGAGCATGGCGACCGCAATCAAACTCAACAGGACTATACTCGTCAATCTGATCGTTTTCATCACACCTCTCTTATGGCGTTCCGACTGCACTTCCAGCCATGCTCTGCAGTCAAGATCCCTCTTGTGAGCGGTTCGTACAGGGACACAACACTCCTCCTCCAACGTTATTTATAAGGCTTTGAGGACGATTGCTGCACGACCGTTTATCCGCAAACGGAGCCCTCCGGTCCGCGACCTCTAGTATGATCCAAGTATCGTGCCAAAGACGAAAAAACCAGCAAAAAGCGCATAATTCCGGAGTGTTCCAACATTGTTTCACGTTGAACCATGAACTGCCGGCGTGTCGTAAAACGCGACGCTTGAGTGGTTTGCCGGAGTAGTGTATGATTTTCCGGTGGTCTCTGCGCGGGTTTGACGACCTGGCCGCGTGTCGCGAATTGCAACACCAGTGCAACACACAACTCGACTCGTGTCGCGGAAATCATAGTGCTGCTCTTATGGGGATCAATCCCCGGAAACACCCGGGAAAGCCGTTCAAAGGTCAATTGTCTTCACACTCTTCTTGCGGAGCCCTTTGGGCCCGCAGCGGATGGGCAAGAAGTATCGAGGTCGCACCTGTACATGACACGTCGCATGATCTGCGAGTCGGCACAGGAATTGCAAATGGATCACTGTCTCATGATGATGAGACTCAACCGCAACTTCGGGCACGGACTATGCCGACTCGTACCTTGAGCATAAAGCAGAAAATTGTAATGAGCTGCACTGTTGTGAGCATCGTAGTAGCAGCCATGATCGGTGCGGCGATGTATCAACTTGATTTCCTTGAATCAAAGATTAGCGTGTTGGAAAACGCGACAAAGCTCGAGGCCCATGTGCAGGAACTCAGGCGGTCGGAAAAGAATCTCTTCTTGTACCATGACAAGAGCTACGGGGATAAGGCCCTCTTTCTCGTGGAGGGAGCCCGGCGCTTGCTCGCATCGAACCGAGAGGAATTGCATCAGGCAACTTCACGCCGAGTCGTGGAAGATTTCAAACGACACCTGGTGAGCTACGGGGAGAATGTCTCGGATTACCTGGGCCTTTCTTCAGATGCTCGAAATATCGGGGTAGAAGATCAACGAAAGGAGACCGAAGAAAGAATACGGGAGGTCGGATCGAAGTTAAGCGATTTCGCGGACACGATGGCGAGAAACGAGAGGAGTACCATTGAAAAAGCTACGGTAATGGTTAGAAATATCCAAATTGCTCAAGTCATCGTGTTTATTCTCGTCGTCGCCGGGTTCTGGATTTTGGCATTCAGAAAGATCATACACCCGTTGAGAGTTCTGGAAGATCACACAGAAAGAATTGCTCAAGGAGAATTCGAGCAGATTCGGAATCCACCCGAAGAACGCGAAATTCGCCGGATCTTCGATTCCTTCAATCGCATGACGGATGAACTTCGATCGCGTCAGCGTCAGATAGTCAGGGCTCGGAGCTTTGCTTCCCTCGGAACACTTGTTGCCGGCGTGGCTCATGAGGTGAACACACCGCTATCCACCACTCGCTTACACGGCGAAATACTGTTGGAGGAATTGGAGGATCTCTCTGATGAGCAGATGCCGTCCAAAGAGTTTTTCAGGAAAAAACTCTCCAGTTGCGTTCGAGAAGTCGATCGGGCCTTGAAAATCGTTCATGACCTCCTACACCTTTCGGGGACCAAGGATCTTGCGTTGCGTCCTCTGAAACTGAGGAGTCCCGTGGAAAAGGCGGTGGAGTTGCTTGGGCCGCAGATCTTCTCGGAAATCGAATTGGTCGTTAACATCGAGAACCATGTGGAAGTCCACGGCGATGAACGCCGGTTGACCACGGTCTTCATGAACCTGTTGGCAAATGCCGCCGCGGCGATAGAGGGGAAAGGAGTTATTGCCGTTGAAGCGGCGGCCTGTAAAGACGGCTCGGTTGAGGTTCAAATAAAGGATACCGGGAAGGGCATTCCTGAAGAGCAGCTGGAAAGGATCTTCGATCCTTTCTACACGACCCACGAAGGCAAAAAAGGTCGTGGACTGGGACTCTTCGTGACTCACGAAATCGTTACGGCACACAATGGCCGAATATGGGTCGAGAGCGTTCCGGGAAAAGGAACGGTGGTCGAGCTCCGCTTACCTGTTCAGGGAGATTCGGAATGAGCGAGGTTTCCAAAATACTTGCAGTGGATGATGAAGAAGAGGCCCTTGATGATTTGGAACACGTGCTTCGTAAGGAGAAATACGATGTCGTCACTGCTCACACAGGCCCCGAAGCCTTGGAATTGATACGGACTAATGCTTTTGATGTGATCTTGACCGACCTCAGGATGGCGAAAGTCGACGGCATGACGATCCTTCGTGAATCCAAGGAGAAGAACCCCCTTACGGAGGTGATTGTAATTACAGCCTTTGCATCCCTAGACACCGCAATAGAAGCCATGAGACGAGGTGCTTACCATTACCTGGCAAAACCCTACCGCGTGGGAGAGGTCAGGAAGGTCGTTGCAGAGGCTGCGGAAAAGGTCAGACTGAAGAAGGAGATCTCCGAGCTCAAGAAGGATCTTGAGAGTCTGCAGGAGGGCTCCCAGGTTAAGATCGTCACCCAGAATTCCGCAATGCGACACATGCTCGACAATGCGCTCAAAGCCGCTCTTGCAGACTGCAACGTGCTTATTACGGGTGAGTCGGGAACCGGCAAAGACCTGTTGGCACGGTTCATTCATGAAAATAGCCGGCGTCGCAAAGGCCCGTTCATGGCGATCAATTGCGGCGTCTTTAACGAGGAACTGCTTGCCAATGAGCTCTTCGGCCACGAAAAGGGGGCGTACACCGGGGCAATGTCGAGCAAGGCCGGAATCATAGAATGTGCCGCCAGCGGAACATTGTTCCTCGACGAAGTAACGGAGATGTCCCCCAACATGCAGGTGAAGCTTCTCCGGCTCATACAGGAAAGGCAGATGATGCGCGTGGGCGGAACCGTATCCATTGAGGTCGACGTCCGATTCATTGCCGCAACCAATAGGAAGATCGAAGAAGCGATTGCCGAAGGTCGGTTTCGCCAAGACCTCTACTACCGACTCAATGTAGTCTCTTTGGAGATTCCGGCCCTGAGAGAGAGGAAAGATGATCTCTCTCTTCTCTGTCAGTTCTTTCTCATGAAGCACGTCAAGCTAATGAACCGTGAAGCGGCTTCTCTTTCAAGAGCAGTCTTTGAAATCCTCAAAGGTCATGACTTTCCGGGCAACGTACGAGAGTTGGAGAACATCATCGAGCGAGGGCTGGTATTGGCGTCGGGTAATTCGATTGAGCTACGACATCTGCCCGATCACCTGCGGTATGGCCGGTCAACACCCTCCGATGAGAGCCCCGACGGGCTGTCGACCCTGGAGGAGAGCGAAATAAAGCTTATCAAGAGAGCGTTGGACGAAACAGGAGGCAACAAGAAGCTCGCGTCTTCCATATTGGGAATCGACCGATCTTCTCTCTGGAGAAAGATCAAGAAGTACGGACTTGAGGAACACGACTCACTCTAGTACAGCACGGCGGAAATAGAGCAACGGTTTAGCGTGAGTTCCCCATTTCCTCGTTCCCAGGCAGAGCCCGGGAAAGCATGCCGGGAGGCTCTGCCTCCCATCAAAGGCAGCGAATCCAATACCTAAGGGGAACTCGTTTCCTGCCGGGCAGAGCCTGGAAACCAGAATTCTGCATAGTCTTTTCTGCTGAGCAGTACTACTTTGATGTCCAACGCGATCCGAGCAAGTCGGCAACATGTTTCATCATCCCCGCCTCTCCCCCGCGTGGCACGGGCTCTATTGATTCCGTAGATAGAGCGGGTTTCCCGTCGGCAACGGATCCGAAACGTCCGGCGGAGTCATATTGCAGGCTGCGGGAACTTCGTGAAGCAACGAATTCTACCTCGGCAGGTTGCCTGAAGACCACGGCGATTCTCTCAGTTGCCACGAATCCTCATATTCATGATGCCGGAGCAGGTATTCGCGGCCGGCTTCGGTCTCTACCCTGAAATAGAGGTACTTCGGTTCTCGCCAAGAGTCCGTTACACGGCGAACCCAGACTTCGCTTGATCCCACCGAGAACGAAAGGGGCCTTTCGTTCGCACGGCAGCCGGCCAGACACCTGACTGAACTACCACTCCACGACTTCCGGCCCATCTTCCGCCCCGTTCCCCGAGATCTCCTCGGATCCGGACGTCTCCCGGCACAGGACAAACCCCGAGTTCTTCATGGTCATTACCACGTCGCCATGCTGATTGATCACCTCGGTCCGAACGCGAATGAATCCTCGGTCGGGTTTTGAGCGGGAGATGCGGCGTTCAATCTGAGTGACACGGAGCGAAAGAGTGTCGCCGGGACGCACGGGCTTGAGCCAACGTAGTTCGTCCGCGCCGGGTGAGCCCAGACTGGCTACGTGGGAGACATAGTGATCGACCAGTAACCGCATTGCCAGACTCGCCGTGTGCCAACCACTGGCAATCAAGCCGCCGAATGCCGACCGCTTGGCCGCCTCGGGATCCGTGTGAAAGGGTTGTGGGTCAAAGCGCCGAGCGAAGCAGATAATCTCGGCTTCCTCAACAGCGATACTACCAAACTCGTAGACCGCTCCAGGAAGGTAATCCTCGAAATAGCGGTCTTCCACCGGAGTTGTAAATGCCATGGTATATGTGATACTCCTTCAGATCCGGCTGCCTTCCCAAGAGTTAGAGCGGGTCCTTCCGGCAGTCCGCGGTCCAGGATACCCTATTCATTACCCAAAAGAGAACTGAATCCGGACCGTGTCGATGGTCAACAAATTACCCTCTATTGGAGACCTTTTCAACCTTTGAACCGCCGGCCGGGATTTTGGACGAAGAAAGAACTTGACTTCAATGCCCACCTTTCAATACCATAGGGTCAGGCCTGTTGAGTGAAATGAGGAAACGGTTTTTGGGGAAGCCGGTGCGAGTCCGGCGCTGCCCCGCAGCTGTAACCGCTACGAAATCCCTTCACGAGCCACTGTCCCTTTGGCGGACGGGAAGGCAGGGAGAGTAGAATGAAGCGGAAGCCAGAACACCCGGCCGTTTCTTGTATTCCACGTAGTCCTGCGAGGGCGGGATTAAGGTGGCGTGGCTTTGGCCTTTTGCCTTGAGCAAGAGAGCCTCACCGGCTTGGCCGAGTGTGGTGAAACCGAGTTCGTATCCCATTTTGGGATGCCGGTTTTCGCTGTGGAGGCCACAAGCCGATAATCAGTCTGCCTACCTTTCAAACCTGCCCAAAGCATTATTCTTTGCCGTCTTACATCCAATGGATCGTTATGGTCGGATACGGAGCATTAACTACGGTCAACTGCTTTGAAGCCTGCCGTGAAGCTCGATTTCAGGAACAGGAATCGATGAGGACAAGTTTTGCAGAGGCTTGGTGAGTCCCGTTCAGCGGCCGAGGCGGCTGAGAAAGAGTCACAAGTCCTTACTTAAGTCAGCGGATGCATTCCGTTTCTTCGCTCCAGGTCGGACGTCGTTTCGACTTGATAAAGAGGTGGGGTAACCCAGGTAATGAGGAGGATACAATGAACAAGAAATCTTTCGTGCTGGCGGTTTTCGTGGTTTTGACGAGCTGTGCCTTGGCCCTTGCCGGCGGCTCGGCAAGCAAGCATGGAAAAGCGAAACCGATGAAGAAAGGTATCTTATTGGTTGCGTTTGGAACCAGCGTTCCCGAGGCGCAAAAGGCATTCGAACAGATCGGCAAGCAGGTCAAGAAAGCCTTCCCCGGCGTTGATACGAAATGGGCATACACGTCGAAGATCATCCGCGCCAAACTGAAAAAGCAAGGGAAGGAACTGGATTCGCCGGTGGTCGCTCTTGCCAAAATGATGGAGGAAGACTTCACCCACGTGGTTGTAGCATCGTTCCACACCATGTCAGGAGAAGAATTCCATGATCTTCACGCCAACGCCCATCTCTTCAACCGGATGCGAGGCGGAATGAAAATGGTTCTTGTCTCACGACCCCTCCTCTCCTCACGAAAGGATTGCGAAAGAGTGATGAAAGGTCTGATGAGCGAGATACCCAAGTCCCGAAAACCGGATGAAGCCGTTATTTTTATGGGACACGGCTCCGAACATCATCCGGCTGATGACGCGTACGCAGCCATGAACTACTGGTTCGGGAGAACGTACCCCAATGTGTACGTGGGGACCGTTGAAGGTCAACCCACCCTGGACGACTTCCTCCCGGAACTGAAGAAGAAAGGCGTCAAGAAGGTCTATCTCGTGCCCTTCATGTCGGTGGCAGGCGACCACGCAAGGAACGACATGTGCGGATCTGAGGAAGATAGCTGGAAATCCGCTCTCAAGAAGGAAGGTATCGAGGTGGAGTGCATACTAAAAGGAACCGGCGAGGTTCCTCAAATCGTCGATGTCTGGATCGATCACATGAAAGGCGCCTACGCCCATTTCAAGTAAAGGACATTTCCTGTACACGCATGGCTCGCCGGATCTTGACTAGTGCCTCAGCGCGTTCGTCCCGGATTGAATTGAGCATGAACGGCGTGAATTCCCAGCCGTGTAAGGTAGAGAACGGCGTGACAGTACGTACGTGGACATGACTTCCTCTCCTTCTCGAATTCGGTGCAGCATTGAGAAGGCGGGAAGCATGTCCCCATTTCCGTTCTGGGGCAATGTACGTACTGAGTAGGAAAACCCGCCCCGGTTCCACGTTTCCAACTACTTGCGCTACGTACAACAGAAGGGACACGATTGCTCGTGCCCCGTTCTTCGTGCCTACGGCATTTGTTCGAGAAGTCGAAGGTTATACGCTCGGTCTTGGCAGAAGCCCCGCTTTCTCAGCGATTTCTCCGACCTTTTCTTCCCATTCGATGGCCATGATATGCACGCCTGCGATACCCTTCATCTCGCGGAGTTGTTGGATCGTCTCTACCGCGATCTTTATTCCTTCGTCCGCTTGACTTTCCTTGGGCGTACCTTTCATTCTATCGAGAAGTTCGTCCGGGACATCCATTCCCGGTACGTTCTTTGCCATGTAACGCGCCATGCCAAAGGACTTGAACGGTGTCACGCCGCCAAGAATAAAGACCTTTTCATGCAGGCCGCGGTCTACAACGCCCTTCATCCACTCGCCAAACTTCTTCATGTTGAAGATGCACTGTGTTTGCACGAACTCAACACCAGCCGCAACCTTCTTGGCAAGTCTCGGAACCCGAATCTCAAACGGATCCGCGAAGGGATTCGCAGCCGCGCCCACGAAAAGCCTCGGAACGCCCTTGATGTCGTCGCCTCCAAGGAACTTCCCCTCGTCACGCATGCGGCGAACCGTGCTGATCAGCTGAATGGAATCGATGTCAAAGACGTTCTTGGCCTGGGGATGATCGCCGAATTTCTGATGATCGCCCGACAGGCACAACATATTCTTGACGCCGAGAGCAGCCCCGCCCAGGATGTCGCTCTGAATCGCGATACGGTTCCTGTCCCGACAGACCATTTGCATGACGGGTTCCATTCCTTCCTGCATCATGACAACCGCCGAAGAAATGGATGACATTCTCACCACGGAAGTCTGGTTGTCGGTTATGTTGAAGGCATCCGCCTTATCCTTGAGCAATTTGCACTTCTCTCGGATAACTTCCGCATCGGCTCCCCGGGGAGGACCGCACTCGCCCGTAACGGCGAATTGACCGGATCGCAGGATCTTCTCGAGTTTGCTCTCGGTTATGACTTCGCCACTCATCGTTGAAAGTCCTCCCTTACCATCTTACGGGGACCGCCGTCCCTATTCGTTCTCCAATCGTTTATGCCGATGTTTTCTTCGTACAGATCCATCTTGCCCAGCGATTTTAGGCGATCCAGGATAAGTTGCCACGCACAATCCACTTCGGGATCGATTTCACACTTTCCGTTTGTCGATCCGCCGCATGGGCCGTTCAGAAGGCTCTTCGAGCATCTGGCAATGGGACAGATGCCTCCCGTGTAGAAGAGTTTACACGATCCGCATGTCTGACACTTCTCCACATAGTAGCCTTCTTTGGTGGACCCACCGACAAAGGAGGTATCCAGGGCGGGATACACAGGCATCCCTGAGTATCGTTCAGCCACGTATTGAACCCCGGCCCCGCACGCCATGGAGAGGACCGCATCAACCTCAGGAATGATTTCGCTGATCTCTTCCACGTATTCCGGGTCACATTGACGCTCGATGGTCTTTTCCACGATCTCAATGGGATTTCCCGCATTGTCACGGGCCATTCGTATCTGGCTGGAAAGAACACGCACCTCGTCTTGTCCTCCGGTCAGGCAGACGGTGACGCAACCGCCACAACCAAGCACCATGATTTTTTTATGCCCTTCCAACATTCCGGTGATTTCTTCGAAGGGTTTCCGCTCACCAACGACCATTTTTCGCCTCCACAGGGAGTTTACTGAAAAGAGACGACGGCAGCTCCGTCAAGCTGCTTCGGTGTCAACTTTTCTTATTTTTTTGTTGAGGGGACTAGGCCCCAGTTGCCGAATACGTTCCGTAAATTCATTCGCAACTTCCGCGAATCTTGGACCCATGGCCGCGCTCATGTTGAACATCTCGAGCCGTTCCGGCTCCAGACCAACTTCTTGAATAAGCTTCTTGGTATAGTTCACCCGAGGCTTGGCAACCAGGTTTCCATGCATGAAATGGCAATCACCTTCCAGGCAGCCGGCCACGTACACGCCATCGGCACCTTTCTCAAAGGCCCTTAGAAGGAAAACAGGAGTGACTTTTCCCGTGCAAGGCAGTCGTATGATGCGGATATTCGGCGGATACTCAAGTCTCATACTACCAGCAAGATCTGCTGCGGCGTACGCGCAAAAATGACAGCAAAAAGCGACTATCGTAGGCTCAAAGTTTGCCATTGGACTCGTCTCCTCGGTCTGTTCGTCTCTGGAAAAACGATGGATGGAGCCTCGAATTTAAACCAATATGAAAAAAAATGCAAGCGTGTGACGGCCTTCGTTGCCCCCTCAAGACGAAAAAAAAACGGTCCTCGGGTAGTCATGGTAGCGGCCTCCGATAGAGGGATGTGCCGTCCCGGATTGTTCTCCGGGGGATGAATCCCCAGGCTGGATCGTATGTGCCTTCAGCACATTATGATCTCGGAATTGCAGATCTCGAACACTGTGTGCGTTCCACGGGGGAGGGCAGGGTAGGACCTCCCGATTCGTTGCCGAACATACCCGGCAAAGCACTCGGTTCATCCAATGGATTCACGTCGGCCGAGTCTGTTGATTTCCGGGCTCGCCCGGGTCACCGTCATCGCGTCCGACGGATAGGCAATCATCATTGGTTGCAGAATGGCGGGGTCTGCCATGCCGGGATCCAACCACGCGTCGTAATCATCGGGCTGCAGGATTACCGGAATGCGATCGTGAAGCTCCCGCACGGCTTCATTGGCCCCGGTGGTGAGAATGGTACAGGATTCGATCACGTTTCCCTCAGTACCCTCCCTATGCTCCCAAAGCCCTGCCATCGCAAACGGGTTCCCGTCGGCCATGGAAATGAGATACGGTTGCTTCTTCCTACCTTCCTTGGTCCATTCGTAGAATCCATCGGCCGGAATGATGCAACGCCGACGCTTGAACGCAGCCCGAAAAGAGGGTTTTTCGGCCACGGTTTCCGAACGCGCGTTTATCATCCTTGACCCGATCGACGAATCCTTTGCCCAGAAGGGGATCAGCCCCCACTTGAGCATGTCGAGTCGTCTCTCGAGCGTGTCGGGTTCGGCCCTGATCACCGCGACCATTTGAGTGGGGGCAATATTGGAACGAGGCTTCAGCTCCGGCTCTTCCGGCAGCCCGAATCTTCGAGCCAGGTCTTTTCCCACCGCGGTCAGGAGAAATCGTCCGCACATGTTACGTCTCTTCCATACTACGCAGGGACCCTCGTAGGGACGGCTTTCCGACCCGGCTGATCCAGGGCGGGCAAGACCAATCCGCAGGCCGGCAAGGCTGCCCCACAATGGAATGAGGGTCTCCCCTACGAGGAGGCAATTATTCAGGTTTCGGTGCGCGCCGTTGACGCATGCCGGCTCCCATGACTCGGATCGTGCTCCTTGACGTAATCCAGCGTAGCACGGCCCAGCTCCGAGTATACCTTGATCTGTTCATAATCAATGACCACATTGTTCAGGTATTGCAGCATGAGCGTCTCCCGACCGGATGCTCCCGGCAGGATGCCCCCGAAGAAGAAGCCCAGCTCCTCGAACTCCTCCGTCACCCGGCAGGTCAACGGGTCCGACAGGTCAAGATCCAGTTCGACTGCATCATAACGCTGCAGCCGGAGCTTTGCCAGTTCTCGGCTTACCTGCCGGACTATGTCGTTTCCGTACCGCTTAACCTCTATAACGGCATATCCCTCGGGGGCAAACAACGCGGTCTTGGTTTCCAGGACCGAGGGGCCTTCCGGATAATCCTGCCGGCATGCGTCCACTGGGGCGAATCGTGGTACGGCTCCAAGATTCCCGTAAAGCTTGGCAATGAAATGCCCATGGTGGGGGGGGGGATAAAGGGTCGGAGGGTCGGGATTCTTGAGATACCGGTAGTCCACGGTGAAGGTCTCCCGTTGTGAGAGGCGTTCATGTATACCCTTGAACGAAACGGACAGCGGTGCATAGGCAAGTTTCATTCCGCAGTTGAAAAAACCGAGCCTCTCCACAACTCTCTGAGAAAACGTGTGATTCGTAACCGCGCCGACGAACGCTCCGGTAAGTCCGCGGGCGCGTCCCGCCTGAATGAGAAATTCCGTAAGCTTCGAAAGACATCCCTGCCCGCGATATTTCGGTTTAACCACGGCCTGGCCTATTTCAGCTATGGGAGATTGAAGATCGGATCGGAACAGTGAACAATGTCCGGCCACCTCGCCGGCCTCCGCGATTGCGACTGCCGATATGACATGGCCGCTTTCGTTCAGTGCGACCATGCGATCCGGGTAGTAAATCGCAGGGTAGAAATAGGTGTACCCGTAGGAACGGTAGACGCACCGGGCGGCCTCTATGGCCTCCTCCGGCTTCATGAGCCGTATTTGGAACTCGATTCGTTTGTTTCTTCGCGGCTTCACCGAGGCGGGGGGCTCATAAGGTTCCAACTCACATGCGGCAACGTAGTCCTCAATCGACCGACTCTTCAGATATTTGGTAAGATGCAATTCCTTGCCTTCAGGACCGAGATTGTGAAAGGAAAGTTCGTCCACGAGGCTTCTCATGAGCGGAATGCCGTAAGCTACGTCCGGTTTGTCCTCGACGACTCCCTCGCCGGCCCCATTGCCGAGGTCCTTGATCGGATCAACCGGTAATCCTTTATCCTTCAGAACGATTCTCAGCCCTGTTGGAACGCGCTCACAGGAAATCGAGAATTCCCCTTTCTCCCAAGGGGCAAATGCTTGTCCAATGACGGTGCGCACCGCCTCGGAGACGGCCTGGTCGATCTCGTCCATTTCATGCCCGTCGAAACCCATTTTCACGGAAACCTCGCGAACGTATCGCTTCGCAACGGCCATGTAGGTCAAATCGTTTGGAAGTGTCAGGACTGAATACTCGCACCTTGTTTCCATTGATCCGCCTCCTGAAACCGTGATCCATTGTACTGAATACCTACGTAGTTCCGCATGTCAACTACTTGCCCGTGTTTCCATAACGATAAGCATTACCCGCGAGTGGGATCCCGCGGAATGCGAGGCGGCGAAAAACAACCGGCAGAATGCCGGTCTACTGAAGGCAACCGGCGAGGAGGCCGGTCACTGCCGGATTTTGATAACCGCATGAGAACACGGTCTCTCATGATTCTCGGACAGATTGACGCGCAATCATCCATTCCCGTCCGAGCATGACCCACACGGGAACGTACTCGAACCAGACCACGTAGTTATCAAAGAACTCCCCTTTGTCGTGTGCCCTGAAGTAGAACCTGAGATAGTAAAGAGGCAACAGTGCGCTGAGAATCAGCAACGAGTACCGGGGGCGGATCACGAGAAACGGCACGAGCCACACATAGTACCAAGGAAACTGGGTGGGGCTGAGCAGGAACACTGCGGCGACAATGAAAAGAGCGCGGTCCCACAAGTCAATTGCCTGTTCCGGAACAGTTCTGCAAACCCATGCGATCCACCCCGCGAGAATCAGTGAGATTGCCCCGCGAGTGATGAGATGATCCACGCCCCCTCCCCACGAGAGGGTTGAGAGCACATACTGAACCCCCCATAGCATTCCCATATAGAGCGCGTCGTTCATTTCCCATGTCTTACCATAGGCCGTAAAACCGGAACGTGAATCCAAACCCGCGGCGATGACGGGGATATAGAGGATTAGAGAAAGGCAGACAAAGACGCAGAGCGAGATAAAAAGTCGGCGTGGTTTTCTCCATAACGGAGAGAGGATGACCGGTACCAAGACTATCGGCCAGATTTTCACGGCACCGGCACCGGCCGTCAACGCTGCGGCCAAGAGTTCCCGGTTTCGGCAAGCGAAGAGAAGGGCTGCAAGCGTGAAGGGAATCGCAATCGTGTCCATGTGAGCGGAGTTGAAGATTTCCTTGATTACGACAGGGTTCCACCAATAGATAATGATAGAAAGATACGAAAGCTTGAGATTTTTCAAGACAGCGAACAAGAGAATCACCGTGAGAACATCGAAAAGGGCCAGGACCA
Source organism: Desulfomonilaceae bacterium (assembly GCA_963675835.2). Lineage (GTDB taxonomy): Bacteria > Desulfobacterota > Desulfomonilia > Desulfomonilales > Desulfomonilaceae > JAVHLK01. The sequence continues at coordinate 697,406 of CAXXIU010000019.1, read as the reverse complement.
GCCGCCAGGCTGTGAGGCTCCACGGTCCCAGAAGGTAGGCGAGAGCAAACACCGACTGCGCGGCCGGTGGATAGATCGTCCTGAGATCCGGGTGGTTCACCCTTGCTATGACATTACCGGATTCCCGAGCCAGGCTCCTAAGCGCGTCCGGGGCCGATTCCGATGCTCCCTGCACTTCGCTTGGAGCATACGCGTACGGACTGGTTCCCCGTGCCGACACCGCTCCGTCCCACAGGTAGCGATAGAAGTCATCCTCAAGAATGGGTGTTGAATGAAACATGATTATACGGAGAAGAGCCCCAACAAGAATAATCCAAGCCGCCGTCGCACTGTTGTCCCGCATGGATCGAATCGCCCACACGGCCGCAATGAACACCGTCCCTGCAACGATCTCGATGATCACCATGGTCACAATGGGTTTTTGATCCAGAGCCCGTCCATAAACAAACTCAGATGACAGTAGATCAAGCGCCAAATGGAGGCCGAGCAGGACGATTCCCGAAACATACGGCAAAAACGCCTTCTTGTTCGGGAACGGGTTTCGGGTGTGGGCGTATGGGGTCAACCATTTCATTGGATACTGCCGGGATGTCAAGGTACGGCGGCAATCATTTTCCCCCTTAGGGAACACCGTCACAAGGAAATTTTCCGACTGAGCCGTCGGATTCCTAATATAAATCGCAGATTCCGGCAGCCATACTCCGTATTACCGGCACCGAAATCCGTGCCTGCGCCGGCGGTTTTCGCTCCGGTCGTACAGCAGTGGACAATGTTTCATTATATTTCTATAATATGGGGTATTCCGCACACGGAGATTAACGACTTGGATGATTTCATAAAGAATATCGCTCTGGAAGAAGGCGTAGACCAATCCGTCCTCGAAAAGGACCTCCGCAACGGAGAGGTGGTGCTGTGCAAGGCCCCTCCCGGGGGCCAAGCGATGGCGGTGGGAACCAACCTTAGGGTGAAGGTCAACGCGAACATCGGCACATCCGGTGACCTCTATGACGAGGATCTGGAGCTTCGCAAATTGCAGGCGGCCGTTAAAGCAGGCGCCGATGCCGTGATGGACTTGTCCACGGGTGGAAACCTGAGGTCCGTCCGGCGTAAGATAGTGCGCGAATCGAGCATTCCGGTGGGATCTGTTCCCATATACGAAGCCATCGTCAAGGCGACGAGGGTTCGTGGTGCCGGCGAGCGCATGGAACCCGGTGAAATGCTGGACGCCATTCGCCTCCACGGAGATGATGGGATAAGCTTTGTTACGGTGCACTGCGGAGTTACCCTGGAAGCATTGAGCCGTCTCGAGCAAAAACCGCGTGCCTGCGGAATCGTCAGCCGTGGGGGGAGCTTTCTGGCACGTTGGATGAGAGTAAACAAACAGGAGAATCCTCTGTACGAACGCTTTGATGAGGTGTTGGACATCTGCAAAGAATACGGCATGATCATCAGCCTTGGCGACGGACTCAGACCCGGCGCCATTGCGGATTCACTGGACCCTGCTCAGGTCGAGGAATTGATAACTTTAGGGCAGCTCAACAGGCGCGCACGAGAGAAAGGTGTCCAGGCGATCATCGAGGGCCCCGGCCACGTGCCGTTGGACCAGATTCCCACTCAGATGATGCTCCAAAAGAAGCTCTGCGATAACGCACCCTTTTACGTTCTCGGGCCGCTTGTTACCGACATCGCACCCGGGCTCGATCACATAACTTCCGCCATCGGCGGTGCAGTGGCTGCCGCCGCGGGAGCTGATTTCCTCTGCTACGTAACCCCTTCCGAGCATTTGGGATTGCCGGATACCGAAGATGTCCGGATGGGTGTGCTTGCGGCAAGGACTGCCGGCCATGCCGCGGACCTTGTGAGGCGCAGGCCGGGAGCCTGGGAGTGGGACGAAAAGATGAGTCGTGCCCGCAAGGAGCGCAACTGGGGAGAACAGATCCGTCTGGCTATAGACCCCGACCTGGCAAGGGAAATTCGCGCGCGAACCTGCCGAGAAGACCACGAAACTTGCACCATGTGCGGAGATCTCTGCGCATACAAGGCCGATTCAGCGGTGTAATTCGCCGCTGCAGAAGAACCGAGCCCGCATGCCGCCCCGGATGAATGCCTCGGCGCGCATGCCGGGTATCTCTCCGTACTGCGTTTCCCCCACACCATAGATGTCGAAACCCCTGAACCAAGTGATTCGTTGATCAAATACGGTCGCGCATTTTCTTCCCGTTCACGAGTCGGTGACCCGGAAACAGACTTTTCCGGGCACGAAGGCCCGGGCTACGGAAGATTACAGAAAGGCCCGCCCATCTTCGTGGGACGGGCGTCCCTGCCCGTCATCTTCTGCGGCGAGCGAACCGAACTGCATCGTTCGAGGTGGATAGGTTGCGCCGGCTGAGTGCCGGGCTGACCGGCAAGCATGCTAAAAAATCAGCGACCGTTGAACCGACTGAACCCCGCCCCTTAAACATATATTTACAAACCTCAGGAGTTATGATATATTACCATAGAAAGTTAAAGTAAAGTATTAGGTAAATGCCTTTATGATACCTTTCCGCAATCGAATCTGTCTGCGGTACGTAATGAGTGCCGGCATGGCCATTCTCATGCTCACCGGCTGCGTGGGGCTCAACCCGTCACCGTTCAGGCCTTCGCCGGGGCCGGAGAAGATTCCACAAGTCTATGACCTCGCGGAAGCATTCGACGTCGTGTGCAGGAACTATCGACTCGGCCCTTCGGACGTCATTGCCGTCCTTTTTCAGACCCAGTGGTCCGTACCGGCAGGAACATACAAACTGGATACCCTCGATAAGATACAGATCAAATTCATCCTTGATCCTGCGCTAAACGAAGATGTGATTATTCGTCCGGACGGTATGATAACGATCCAGGCCATTGGGGAAATCAGGGCGGCGGGCTTGACCCCCGAACAACTTTCCAAACGGATCGAGGAGCGATTCATAAAGGCAAATATCTTCACCAAGAAAGATGTGACCGGCGCACTCAAGAATTATCAGTTGGTCACGGTCCATGTCGTCAGCTTCTACGAAAAGGTGAGGGAATTGGTAAAGTCTCTTACCACTCTTACCGGCGGCCAGCAGTCTTCCGTGACCGTTAACCCCGACGGTACTATTGATCTGCCGCTTGTCAGTGATCGCATAATTGCGGCCGGACAGACCATTGTCGATGTTGAGAAAACCGTTAACCGATTATACCGAAGCGGGCCCTTGAAGAACGTTGTGGCATCACTGGCGCTCAGAACGGCCAATTCCAGAAAGGTTTACGTGATGGGGCAGGTCGCTGCACCGGGGGCATACTCCATCGACCAACCGATCACCGCGCTGCACGCCATTGCGCTCGCCGGAGGGCATTTAAGCGATACCGCAGATCTGACCAGCGTGATCCTCATATCGAAAAACATCCACGGCAAGCCCATCGGACGCCGACTCGATCTGAAGAGAATTCTCGATGTGGGTGACATGAGCTCGGCGATTCTCGTGAAACCGTATGACGTTGTTTACGTTCCAAAAACCTATGTTACTGATATTAGGCTCTTTATGGATCAGTACGTCTCGACGGTCAGCGAGGCCGTCCAGTTCGTAAATCTCCTTCGTACAGGTCGATAAGGACTGCCGGCGGGAACCCCGCTCTTATGCCCGGCAGGATCTCACAGCCACCCGTGTTTCTTGTACCACCGTGCAGTCTTCTCAATGGCTTGCACCAAAGGCGTACAAGGTTCCCAGCCGATCTCCGTGTAGGCTTTCCGCGAAGAACACACCCATGCGCGCTGCCTCATTTCCTCCAACTTCTCGGATCTGAAGAGAGCTGCCGAACCCCGAATGCGCCCCCCCAAGTCGCCCGCGAGCGCGGCCGCCTTCAACGCGGCCAGGGGAACAGGGAGGGAAACGGCTTCAAAACCAAGCACCCGTGCGACGAGCAAGGCGAACTCTCTCCAGATGACCGGCTCCGGATTGGCCAAGAAATAGCACTCACCCTTTGCCTCCGGTGCCAGGGCCGCGGAGAGTATGCCCTCCACGAGGTCTTCTACATAGACTATACTGACCAATCTGTCCGGGCCTGCAATGCAGGGGGCCAACCTGTACCGGGCGCATTTGAACAAGCCCAGCACGTCTCTGTCTCTTGGACCGAACACAGTGGGAGGCCGAACGATTGTGACGGGCAGGCTACCGCTGAAATCCATCGCCGTCCGTTCGCCTTCAAGCTTTGAACGGCCGTAGAGCGAAAGAGGACGAAGAGGGTCTGATTCGACGCAACACGTGCCATCGTCGGAGGAAGGCCCTGAAACGGCCTGGGAACTGACCAGAACAAACCGTTTGAGGGCACCCGTGTCCTGAAACCGGATCATCATCTCCAATAGTTGTTTAGTAAATTCGACATTTGCACGGTAGTATTCATCATAGTCCAGCGCTCTTGTGGCGCCCGCCACATGAATGACGTAATCGAAAGGAGGATCCTGGGAGAGTTCCGACTCCAATTGATCGATCCGTATTACGCGTGCGGGGATTTCTTTCAGATGTTTCACGGAAGAGATGTTCCGCACCGGGCACACCACGTCGTCTCCTCGAGAGATGAGGAGTTCCGCCATGTGACTTCCCACGAATCCCGTTCCGCCCGTCACCAAGAAACGCATGAATAAGGTTCCCTTTCAGTCTGCAAACTGCTGAGTGACCCCATGCCACTCGATTTATTTTGTTCGGTCTTGATGGTAGAACCGGGCGAGAGCGTCACCCGGGATTCCGAGGGAATGCCCGAAAATCACCAGCTGATTAATCACCGTGGTTCTCCAAATTCCAAGATTTCGCCAACGCCGAGCCGATGTGAGGACCGAGGCGGACAGAATCTTCAGTCGGCCGAGCCTCCTGAGCTTGCGAACCAGCTCCACGTCTTCCATGATGGGAATTGCGGGAAAACCGCCGATTCTCTCGAAGGCTTCTTTGCGCAGAAAGATGGCTTGATCCCCATAGGGCATCCGCAATCTTCCGGTTCGAAGATTCGCCAGACTCTCGATGATCCGCAAACTGAGGAAATCCGCGTCAAGGCTCAGGCGAAATGCTCCCCCCACGACATCGGGCGAGTCGAACGCGGCGAGCACATGATCGTACCAACCGTCGGGAAGCACCGTATCCGCATGAAGGAACAGGAGTATTTCCCCGGATGCACGATGTGCACCCGCGTTCATCTGGCCGCTGCGTCCTCCTGAAGAGTGGAACGCATCCACCCCATTGGCCCGTAAGATCTCCTCCGTTTGATCCGTGCTGCCTCCGTCGACGGCAACAATTTCGGCTCGGTCGTCCGATATTACCGCGCCCAACGCGGAACGGATATGCTCTTCTTCGTTTAGTGTGGGGATGATCACCGAGACCACGGGGTACGGCCCATTTCGAGGCCGGCTTCTTCCCTGAATCGATCCGTCCGGCACTGTACTACTAATCCTCATTTTCTGGTCGTACCGCGAAGGTTTTGTCGGGAATAAGCTCCCGAATTGCGGTTTGGTTGCGCCCGACGCCTGGGCACCAGGGGCAACGTCCGGATCCCCGGCGTAGTCGACGGTTCTTGCGAAACCCAAGGTCGTACGTGACGCCGGTTCCTGCAATCGCCGGTTGGTTGCGGTTCTAACCGCCTCTGTGTCTTTCCAGCGGTGGATGTCCTCGGGCCTATCCACGTCATGCAGGGTATCCAGGAGTCCAACGGACAGCCCCAGGTCCTTGGCAATGCGCAACGAGGTCTTCAGAACCTCTTCCGTTCCCCAGGGGATACCGGTGAAGAGTACCGGGTGCGGCCGCCGTGCCCCGATCAAATAGTATCCTCCATCGGCCGCGGGGCCGACGACGACATCGTGACTTTCCAGTTCGAGAAAGGCCCGTTCAACGACGGCCGCGGAAAGGTCGGGGCAATCGGTTCCGACTATAACCGTCCGCTCCATACCGTCTCGAAACGATTTGCGGAAGGCATTGAGCATCCTAAGCCCCAAGTCACCCCCCCCCTGGACCTGATAGGCCAAATCGTGTCCGAGCCACTGTTCCAGGCGGACGAGGTCGCCACCCTCATAGAAGATTTGTAATGCGGTCGAGGGCTCTCGTGAAACACCGCGCATTCTGTCAACTGTGTACTCGGTCATGCGACGATGAAGATCCGCGGCGCCGGCCGGGCTTAGCAAGGGAATCAATCGGGTCTTGGTCCGGCCGGGTTCCGGATAACGAGTGAAGATGATGAGTGTCCGTTCCCAGGGCTTCCCCGCGGCTCCGGGCAGCAATCCCAGGGCTGCAAGGGCGATCGTCCCCAGGATCTTTGTTCCCGCACCGATGACCCCTCTAACCGTTCCCGATACCTTGGACTTTCCTACCCGACGGCGATAGGAAACCGGCACCTCCAGCACCCGCAGTCTGCGTTTCGCCGCCTTGATTTGCATCTCGACGGTCCAGCCGTAGTCCGGATCCCGCATGTCGAGTCGCTGGAGCGTTCGGTAATCAATGGCACGAAAAGGGCCCAAGTCCGTAAACCTCGTGTTCCAGAAGAGCCTGATGAGTCGACAGGCGAGCCGGTTGCCAAATACCGCCTGCGGTGTAAGCGCTCCCGGTTCGTGCTCGCCGAGCACTCTTGAGCCAAGGACCATGTCCGCCCGGCCCGCAACGATGGGATCGACCAGCCGGTCCGCCTCCTCCGGATGATCGCTGAAATCTCCGTCGAGAAACACCACGACATCGGGACAATCAAGGGCAGCCAGGGCCGCCAGGCAAGCTGAACCGTAGCCGCGGCGGGGCTGGGAAATCACCCGTGCTCCATGCTCTGTAGCCACCCGGGAAGTCCCGTCGGTAGAGCCGTTGTCGGCCACAATCACGTCGTCCATCCAGGGCGGGAGGGCTTTTAGAACACTCCCCAGGGAACGTTCCTCATTTAGGGCGGGAATGATCGCGGCGATTTGTTTTCCATGTCTCACGGAGCGGCCTCTTCTTCCGGGATGCGGGTCTTGTGGGGACGATTATAGCACTTCGCTCATGAAAAGATGCCGGCCATGAAATGGCGGTACCGTGTTTCGCCGTGTATTGTCGGAAAGACGGAACCCACGGTGTGACCGTATGTACGCACCGGTGCACCGATGATTTCCGGGTATGCCCGACATCGGATGCTCGGGACGCCACAATTCACCTAGTGTTTTCCTACTAAAATCAGTTACTATGGGTACACGGCAACTGAGGCCGGAGACCGGCAAAGTGCCGGCGTACCGGTTCGGCCGTGGTGCGCGGCGCTTTTTCTCTTGACAGGCATGTGACACTGATTTACGATTGTCCGATTATGGAGTGGAGAGTACCACTCGCGCGGAGGTGTTTTATTCTATGGCCGTAAGAATCCGTTTGGCACGGCATGGTACCAAGAAAAAGCCTTTTTACCGAGTAGTTGCGGCAAATGGCAGCTTCCCCAGGGACGGTCGATTCCTAGAAGTTCTGGGAACGTATGATCCGAGAAACAAGGCCGGCGGTCTCAACTTGGAACTCGACAGGCTCCGGCAGTGGATCTCAAAGGGAGCCCAGGTCTCTGACACTGTCCGGAAGATCATGAGACAATCGGAAAGAATGAAGAGTGCCAACCCAAGTGAGGCTGCCGACTAGCGAACGGCAATCCAGACTCAATACGGGAGAGGAGGTTTTCAGGCCGGTGCACGGGGTTCCTCCCGGAAGAGCGTGACCCGGCAGCGCTATCTCTCAGGTCTTTTAGGTCCCTGAGACGCTGTCCTCGTCTTCCCGGGATGCCCTTCAAATTGAGGTAAAGCCGCAGGCTCAAGGCTCTTGCCAGTCCGGAGGTAGTTCATATTCCAGCAGTATCGCCTTTGGAGAAAGAGAGGGGTCGAATGAAAGAGCTGATCGAGTACATAGCAAAGGCCCTCGTGGACAATCCTGATGAAGTCTCCGTGTCGGAAGTTGAAGGCGAGATCACATCAGTGATCGAACTAAAGGTAGCGAAACCGGACCTCGGGAAGGTTATCGGAAAACAGGGCCGAACCGCAAGGGCCATGAGAACGATATTGAGTGCGGCTTCCACAAAGATGAAGAAGCGCGCCGTGCTTGAGATATTGGAGTAGCCCTCGGGGCGGGCCCCGCAATCGGGCACGATGCCGGGCGCGGGTTTGATCGACATGGCCTCGAAAAGGCTCGTTGTGATAGGAAAGGCTCTCAAGCCCTTTGGGATCAGGGGAGAGATAAGGATCCGGCCGTACACGGAATCGTTTTACGCATTTGAGAGATCCTCGACGTTGGTCTTTGACCAATCCCCGTACCATGTCGTCGGCATTCGTAGGCACAAGGGAACCCTTCTCGTGAGCCTTGCGGGCATAGAAACTCCTGAAGCGGCATTGGAGCTCTCCGGTCGGTTGGTAAAGACCGGCGAAGAGAATCTACCGCCCAAAGCGGATGACGAGTACTATTGGTTCGAGCTCATCGGGATGGCTGTCAGGACCAAGGATGGAGACGATCTCGGAGAAGTCGTTCAGATTATACCAACCGGCGCCAACGACGTGCTGAGCGTTCAAGGAGATTTCGGCGAAGTCCTTCTCCCGATGATCGATGACGTGGTAGTGGAGGTGGATTTTCGCACAGGTATCATAGTCGTAGATCCTCTTGATGGACTGATTCCTCATGCTTGACATACGGATCCTCACGATTTTTCCGGGGGTATTCGAGTCGTTTCTTTCCTTCGGAAATCCTGCTCGGGCGATCGACAGAGGGTTGCTGCACGTCGAAGCCGTCGACCTGAGGGACTTTACCGAGGACCGACACCGCACGACGGATGATTATCCCTATGGCGGGGGCACGGGTATGATCATGAAGCCCGAGCCTGTTGTGAGGGGGTTGCGACATACCTGTGAACATTTGGCCAATCCCCGGGTGCTGTTGATGACGCCCCAAGGGCGTCTTTTCGATCAGGCCTTGGCGGAGCAATTGGCCGAGGTTCGGGAAATGGTCTTTGTCTGCGGCCGGTACGAAGGTATTGATGAGCGGGTAAGATTCTTCGTGCACGAAGAGATCTCCGTCGGCGACTACATTTTGTCCGGTGGCGAAATTGCTGCGATGACCGTAATGGATGCCGTTATAAGGCTCATTCCGGGGGTCTTGGGAGCAGACAGTCACATCGAGGGCGAATCCTTCTATTGCGGTCTGTTGGAATACCCCCAGTACACGAGGCCCCGGAACTTCGAGGGCATGGCAGTACCGGAGGTGCTTCTCGAGGGCGATCACGCGAGGATTCGAAGGTGGCGAAAGAAACAATCCCTCGCCAGAACGCTTGCCGGACGTCCGGATCTTTTGCATGAGCGCGCTCTTGATGCCGAAGAAGAGAAACTCCTCGACGAAATTAGATCGGAAATATTTCTAGGGTCTATGGAGAATGACCATGAATGTGTTGGATCAGATTGAAAAAGAGCAGATGCGTTTGGACCTCCCCCAGTTCAGAGCGGGCGATACCGTCAAGGTGCACGTTCGGATCGTGGAGGGCACGCGAGAGCGTATACAGGTCTTCGAAGGGGTAGTCATAGCAATTAATAGGAAGGGTAGCCGTACCAGCTTTACCGTCCGGAAAGTCTCCTATGGCATCGGCGTGGAACGAGTATTTCCACTGCATTCCCCCATGATCGACAAAATAGAACTCGTTGTACGCGGTCGAGTGCGCCGAGCAAAGATATACTATCTGCGAAAACTGCGAGGCAAGGCCGCTCGAATCAAGGAACGCGTCTATCGCCCGGAGAGCCGCCGGCAAGCTTGACGAGAGCCGGCAACCATGGGGCACCGCAACCAAGCGGCGATTGCAGGCACAGGCGTCACCCACGAGCTAGGGTTTCGCAAGTACCATTGTACTACGCCGGCAATCCGGACGTTGCTCCTGAATCTTAAGAGTCGTCCGCACATAAACCGACATTCAGGAGCCAATTTCCGAAGAAATCTTCACGGCACCACAAGAAAATGAGGATTAGTAGTACAGAGGGGACTTCTCCGTCGAGACGATTCGAGGCGGAGGCGGCGGCTTTGGGGGCGGAGCGTATAGCCGGGATAGACGAGGCCGGCCGCGGCCCGCTGGCCGGCCCGGTGGTGGCCGCGGCGGTTATTCTGTCTCATGACGATGACATCCCCGGGCTGAATGACTCGAAACTCCTCTCCGAGACCGTCCGCGACAAGCTCTTCCCAGCGATTCAAGCCACATCGCGGGCTGTGGCCGTCGGCATCGTCCCACCGGAACTCATCGACAAAATCAACATTCTTGAAGCAACAAAGGTCGCCATGATCCGGGCGATCAACGAACTGCACGCCCCGCCGGATTACCTCCTCATAGACGGTCCGCTCTCATTGGACCTGGATATCCCTCAAATCGGGATTGTGAAGGGCGACCGCAAGAGTGTATCCATCGCAGCGGCAAGTATTGTGGCCAAGGTGACCAGAGACCGCATCATGAAAGAGCTTCACCGACAGTATCCAATGTACGGATTTGATCGGCACAAGGGCTATGGAACCGAGGCTCATCGCAGGGCGCTTGTGGAATACGGACCGTGCCCGGTGCACCGCTTGTGCTTCAAAGGAGTCGGAAAGTAAGGAATTGTCGTCACCGGTCGGATCTGAAGTTCTCGAACGGCATCAAGCGCACGTCCGGGGTCCTGGTAAGGCCGCGTACCCTGAATGTGGTCGTGAGGATTTTACCATTCTTCGTTACCAGATTACCGAATAGACCCGCGAAGATCTTATCGAATCCTACCAACGGCGAGACGTTTATCTTAAAATCTATCCTGTCTTGATCGCTGAAATACATACCCGACGCGGTTATTCTGGCCGCGTCGGACACGAGCTTCATGTCTCTGAACTTCCACTTGGTGTCAAAGACGTTCATATTCCAGGTAAGACTTTGAAACGGAAGTCCCTGCTGAATGATGTCGGGAAGGCTGCCTCTCAGGATGGAACCCAGGTTGATCAAGGAGAAGAGCTTCGACAGGATGTCAAACTTGTTGATCTTCCCGTCGTGAACCTGCACCTCGATGTTGCCGGTCTTTTCTACACCGTGATTTGCCCTCGTGGAACCGATATTCCATTGCAGCTTTCCATTCATCTCGGCGTTCCCTTCAACCCGCAACCAGTCGGAATCGGACATCATCACTCTCTCCATGCGCAGCTGATGCGCCTGAAGGTCCAGGACAAGGGGGGTCTTGGTGTTCGGTCGTATGTCAAAAAGTGCGGTTCCCTTTATGGCGCCGTCGGCAATGTTCACCTGCCAAGTCGCAACCTCGAGCAGGCCGTCCTTGCCTTCGATGCCGGCTCGGAAATGGGAGAACGGTCTGAGTGGGGCCTTACCTTTTATAACGCTCACGAATCCTTTTCCCGAGCTTCGGGCCAGGAACCTGATTGCACGATTGGCTCGGATCCACTCGCCCCACGTAACGTCACTTACGTAGCCGGGCGGAGCGTCAAAGTCCGTGGTGTCAAGAAAGGAGAAGAGAAGTGACACATCGATCTTCGGCCGGTTGAACCCGGTCGCCTTAAAGATGCCCGAGAAGACGGAACTCCCGATTTTTGCCCGATCGACGTTCAGGTGAAACGCCTTTCCTTTTTGTCGCAATGTCGCGACCATCCCTACGGTCGGTTTATGGAATCCCGGTATCCGAAAGGACACGTGAGTGAATTGGAGTCCGGCGTCGAAATTCGGTATTCCGGACTTTCCGATCTTAATGGTTGCGTCCCCTTCTATACGTCCTCCTGGCTGCAATTCGAGAGAAGAATGGATGAACGGGATCAGCATCCGAGTTGGGATTCCCTTGGGCGGGAGATTGATGGATATGAGAGTCCCTGCTTCGCTGTCTATCTTGGCATTGGCGGCGATTCGGTTTTCGGGGAGAACGAGAGAGGCTTCCTCCACCACCAGTCCGGCCGGATTCACGGATCCGGAAGCTTCGATTCCGAGAGGCGTCCCGCCCTTCTTTCTTATGAGTGAACCGAAAGTCAACCCGGTTCTTTTGAGATCGACTCCAAGGGAAAAATCGAGCCGCGGGATTCTTCCCTTGAGGCCGACGGCTATGGGAATACTGCCGGTTACGGCCCAGCCGGCGGGTAGCCGGCACAATTTCTTGGCATCACGGGGTTTGAGCTTCACGTCACAAGTCAAGTCAACGTGGTCCTCGCTCACGCTTCCCTTCAAGACCGTAGGACTACCGCCGATCAGACCCTGCATTTCAGAGACCATGATTCCCGTCCGACGGAACCTCATGGAACCGTTGAATTTGGTCAAGGAGAGTGGGAATCCGGAGAAATCGCATTGAAAATCATCCAGCGAAATCCGTCCCTTCATCTTGGGCCGGTGCAGATTGCCTTTCAGGTCCAGCGTGACCGAGACCCCTCCCTTGGGGTCAATGACCGGCTTCAGCAATGGTTTAAATGTACCGGAGAATGCGTTACTCGTCAGAAGGGGATATAGATCCTGTGCCAGAGCTTTCATTGAAATGAACAGGTCGGCAGTGGGTTTGGCCTTCAAGTTCACGATTGAGCCGTTGAGCACGATAGGGGAACTGCCGATGGTCAAGCTTATGCCCTTGAAGAGAATCTCATCGGCGTTCATGTGGACCGTCCCGTCGGCGTTTTCAACGGGCAAACCAAGTCCCGGAACAAAGCCTGAGACTCCGTCCAGAACGGCTTCCAATGCGACGGTACCCCGGAGACTCGGCTTCCTTAGGAATTCCCGAATCTTCCCGCTCCAGGCTCCTCCGGTGACACGTACGCGGCCCTTAAGACCGGCCCGGACCAAGCGGTTTCGCTCTTCCGGTTCCAGGAGATTGAGCGGTACAAGGGGGAAAATTCTCTTCAGATCTATGTCTGCATTTCTCAGGGCAATCGTGAGCGTTGCATCCTTTGTGAAGATGCCTCCCAGTCTCGCTTCTCCCGAGATGCTCAGTCCGGGCAACCGAGCCTTGGGCAAGTCGATTTGGATCGAGTCGCCAAGTCTATCAAGACCGAATTCCGCCAATGCATATTCCACCGGCACATCCCCGCCCAACGCTCTGTCCCTCAAAATGACCACCCGAGACAGCTCCCCCGCCCCCCGTATCTTGAACCTCCCGGTCTCCCCGTTGAGGTTCAGAATCAAATTCACTACGCCCTCCGAGAACGGGATTTCGTGCCCATACCAAGCGCCGACGGACCTTAGGGCCGCCAACGGGCAACCGGTCAGTCTCACTCGGCACCGTCCCTTCCAGCCTCCACGAGCCAACGGTGTGGATCCCAGTGTACCGGAGAATTCCAACAGGCCCGTTTGTCCGTTCGCGGAAAGTTCACCCTGAGCTACGAAACTGCCGACGCTTCTCTTGGTCAAGTCTTTCGCGCGTACTTCGAACCGTGAAAGAACAAAACCGCCGCGTCCGGCACTGTCCCCGCCGGCGGTACCTACGATACGGGCTTCCATGACCTCAAGTGTCTTGACGGAAAGCCGCCCGAGGATGAAGCTTCCGACCAGCGAACCACGCCTGGAGCCCTTCGTCGGCAAACCCGATCCGGATCTTACGGTGAGCGACGGCCTGGAGAATCTCGCCCGGTTTATGGTGATCGATCCGCGCCATGCAGTCCCCGCGTCTATTTCGAATAAGACGGCAGGAATAGAGACGTGCGGTCCTGCGTCGGCTCCATTACCGAGCTTGACGTCGGTTAATGTGATTCTTGCTTTTGCGAGGGACATCCACTCGAGGGTAGCCGAGGAATAGTCGACCCGTTTTCCGATAGCCGATTCGATTCGTGGGACGATGAGGCGCGCGGCACTCTTGCCGTCAAGTCCCAGTCGAGCGTACAGGGCAAGAATGAGGGCAAGACAGACGAACAGAAGCAGACCCTGGAGTGACCTCCCGGCAATGTGCCTTATGATTCGTGATCGAGTGGATGGATTGTTTGTCTGCTTCCTCATTCCCATGTTGCCGAGTTTCGAGTACACGGCCGGATCTGCACGGCAAAGCCGCGCAGATCCTCTATCACTGCGACGTCATACATGCAATGACCCTGCATACCCGAGCACCGAGAATTGTTACCCCGATTCATCAGTTCGGTCTCGCATTCGTCGCGTTGAGATTGCTTCGTTTCGCTATCCGCACGCGCCTCGCTCCGCCAGGGTGCGAAATATCGCCTCCCTACGAGACAAATCCCCTTGCCCCCCTTTACTAAAGGGGGGTATGAGCGGATTTCCCCCTTTGACAAACAGGGGCAAGGGGCGCAACACGGGAATGGTGAGAATTTGCGGCATGGTGCGGTCCTGCAATTAAGCCGAACGCAGTTGGACGCGACCTCTCAGAAGATTATGACCGAGTCTTTTTCTTCAGCCTGGAGATCTTTCTCCGCAAAATGTTCAATTGCGTCCGGGGTGCTCCCTGACTGCGTTGTTCATCTCTACCTTTTCGCAGTTCCGACAGCTTGGCCTTGACATCCCGAACACTTGACGATTTCTTCTTCTCCGGTGCGGGAATGCCCTTTTCCTCTCTCAGGAAATCGATAATTTCCTCTTTGTTCATTCCGTGAATGCCCTGGACATTCGGAACCTTGAGGGCCTCGTCACGAAGTTCTTTGATTGTCCAACGATCCAAGGGCTTCTCTTTCTTGCCCTTTTGTTCTTTCTTCTTCTCTGCCATCTCTCCTCCTGAAGGAGTGTGATTGAGTCACACCATGGTCAATTATGGACAAAAATCCGTTAGGATTCAACTCTATTCTAAGCGAGACCGAATCCTTACGCCGGTATTACCTCCCGTCGTAGTCTCCGGTAGCACGACTCGGCCGGCGATCAATCCGCCTCGGGCGAGGCCCGTCCAATACTTGAGAGCATCTTGAGATCGAAGCCTTCTTTGCGATTGCGGATGTCGTAGTAGAAGACCACCATGCACACCGAATTGAACAAGCCCGCAAGCACGTTTCCAATTTGACTCAAAATCTGTTCAACAATGCCTGCATAGAAGTGGAGTTGGGGCACGGTGAACTTCACTACTGTAGCGGGGATCTGGAAAAGGAGTGATATGGTGAGATTGATCAGGATGAAGATGAAAATCAAAAGGCTCAATCTTACCCAATAGCGGGAGGGCCATACGCCCTCGGCCTTGCCGGTCAACAGGCTCCAGCTTCGACTCAATGCCTTTCCGTAAGCGATGTCCTCAATGATCACCACCTTGTCAAAAACAAGAAGCTTAGTGAAGCAGTACCCGGCAAACAGGGCCAGCGGCACCCAGGTTACTGCGGACCACCATCCGGAGGAGGTAAACATCGCAAACAAAATATAGAAGAGGACGCCCAGCATAATTGGTGCGATAGTGAATCCGAATAGGGCCAGCAAGAACAGCAATGAGGTGAGGAGGAATCTTCCCAGCTTCGACAGCACGAACCGGTACGCTTCACGAACCAGGATTTCCCGGCCGAGGTAGATGGACGAAATCGCGTGGATTAACGCGCCCTGAGACATATAGAACAACGCGATGGCGATTACGAGGACCGACGGTACCAGAGTGATTCCCAAGACAATCAATACCCCGGTGGAGATCGAATTCAGCGAGTGGATGGAAACGCCTACCACCAGGATGGCTACGACGGCGATGACGGCAAACATGGCCATGGTAATCAGCCACGGGATGGCCACAATGGCGAATAGCTTCCAGAAATACCCGCGACAGATCTGAAACGCTCGATCCAAGATACCGCCAAGATTCATGGGTTCAATCTCGAACCCAATGCCGCCACCGAAATCGGGCGCGTCCGCAGGGACTTCCGGCTCCGGCGAAGGAGGCCTCTTTACCGGGCCGTCTTGGCTTGAGGCGGTACCCGAGTCCTCCCTGGGGGCTAGAATGAATTGAGTGGCGGACGCAATCTGCGACTCGGAGAGCATGTGTGCTCCCGGCAAGATTTGCGTTTCCGCAACATCGGCCATCATCGACGGCGGCAGCGGCGGAGTGATCTTGACGGTTGCTCCGAGCCTTTCCAGAAGCCGATAGAGACGCAAAGCCCGCTTCTGGGTGGCACTTCGTGTCAGGGTCCAAGGAAGTTTGTTTAAGCGAGCCCGGATATTTTCAGAGGAAGCGTTTCGGGTTACTTTTTCCAGGGCATGAGCTACTCTCTTTTTTGTAGTCTCGTCTCGTACGTCCATGATGACCACGGTATATACAGTTTCAGGTGGTTCCGAGACCATTGCTTCTCCTTTACCGTCTTGTTTCACAATTCCTTTCGTTGCCTGGTCGTTCCGGTTCACTCAGTATTGCGCGCAGGGCGAACGTGCGTATTCTCACGTTACGGGTCACAGCACGCGCGTCCTCCCGCGGTACGCCCGACTTACTCTCTCCAGCCAAGACTCCAGGCTCCCATTCACGACTACGGATGCGTCCATGCCCTTCAAGATGCGGTCACGGATATCCTCCGCGAGACTCAACCGATGATCCGCTTCGAAGCTCTCCCGACGGGCAAGGAATCTTGAAAGCAGGCGGTAATCCTCCGGATTCATGGCGGATACGATCAATCTCATGTTCGGGTCGGACTCATCCGAGAGATTGGGGACCTTTCCTCTGGTCGGGCGTTTGACCTCTCTGTCCACGATCACCAGCGTTCCCGCAGCCAAATCCCCCAGTCGCCTGTTCTTGAAGTCGATGAACATCACCACCAGCCCGACGGGATAAATCTCGAAAAGGATATCGAAGAACCTGAGAATGTTGCGGACGGCCGAATCAAGAAAAGATATGGGCCGCCCATCCTTCCTGATCACGCGTATGTCCTGCCACCGCTTGCCCGGGGTACAACCGCTCCAGAAGTACTCGAAGAGAATGAAATAGCCGATAACAATAATTCCGTACACGAGAATCGCGATGCCTAGAATCCACTGGCCGATCGAGCCCTCCAATCGTCTCAGAATTTCTGCCGACGGGTCCACACGAAATGTCAATGCGAGAAACACCGAGAGCATCACCAGCAAGGCCAATATTACACCGAACTGTATGATCCGATCCAAGAGAAACGCGAGGAATCTGGTACCAATACCCGCCAGCTTGAATTCCAATTCAAAGTGTTCCGGAGTCTCAACCGTGACGGTCTGCACGTTTTTTTTCACCGCCTTTCTCCACCATGTTATGATCAAGCATCCGGCCGGCACGAGGCACAGGCTTCCGAGGTCTGCCACAATCCGGGTCTCACGAACGATGGTCGGACGGTCGATCCGGCGGACCCCGAGATCTTCATGAAAGTCCGGGTACACACTTGAATATAGACGAGTTTATAAGCGAACGCAAAGAAGAATGGGCGAGGCTGGAGACAATAGCGGAAAAAATCGGACCCGCTTCCATCTCGAAAATCAGTCGGCACGAGTTGTGGGAACTTGGCAAGCTCTACACTGCAGCGGTCTCCGATCTTTCCATACTGAAATCCTCGGATCTGTCAATGGATGGAGGGAGTGATGAGATCGCATACCTCAACTCGCTGGTGATTCGTATCCACGGGGTGATCTATCGAAAAGAGCCGTTCAGATGGTCTTCCGTGGGCCGCTTCTTTCTGGCGGGTTTTCCCGAGACCGTCCGCAAAGCCGGTCCCTATGTTCTGCTTTCAACGGCCATATTCGTCGTATTCGGCTTCGTGGGCTTCGGCATGGGCTTAACGGAACCCGGCTTTATCGAACTCATGGTACCCGAATCCATCATTTCACGAGTTGACGAAGGGCGCGTATGGTTTGACAATCTTCACACCGTGGCTCCCATGGCTTCCAGTTACCTGATGACCCACAACATCTCCGTGACGTTTCTCATCGTTGCCGCGGGGATTACCTTCGGCGTGGGAACCATGTACTTGCTGGCGGTCAACGGACTGCTCTTGGGCACCGTGACGGCTCTCTGTTTCGAACATGGCCTTTCCGAGGAATTCTGGTCATTTGTGCTCCCTCATGGGAGTCTCGAGTTGTCCGCGATATGTATCGCAGGCGGTGCAGGCCTTGTTCTCGGACAGGCGGTCGCTGATCCGGGACAGTACAGACGTTCCGAGTACCTATCAGTCAGAGGCAGGTTGGCGGGAAAGCTGGCCATAGGGTGCGTACTCCTTCTCGTGTTCGCAGGGGTCATCGAGGCGTTCTTTTCTCCCGCTCCCTTTCCGGTGTGGTTGAAGTTCGCCTTTGCCGGAGTTTCGTTCGCATCTCTCCTGACGTATCTGTTAACCGGAGGACGGCACGGACCCGACTCCGACATGGAGAGCGAGATCCAACCCTTGGCGGATCTCTCTGAATTGCAGTGGTAGGGGGCTTGTGCCTGCCCTGGACACCCTCAGGGGGGTGCCCCTACTTGATGGGGGTGTGCCGTGGACACGAAATGTGAATACTCGAAGCTTACCATTCCCAATGATGTCAATTACGTAAACGTGGCCGTGGCCTACGTGGGAGAAGTGGCGGCCATGCTCGGTTTCGAACACGGTGAGCGAGCGTCGCTTGAGCGAGCCGTACGGGAAGCGACAGCAAACGTCATCGAGCACGCGTTTGAACCTGCCGAACGTGCCGGCTTCGACATCAGTTGCGAACGGGTTGCACTGGGACTACGGGTAACCGTTCAGGACAAGGGACTGCCGTTCGATCCCGAGTCGGCACCGGAGTGCGCGGTTCCGTCCGACCCGAGCCTGGATCCGGGCCCCGGGTGCGGGATACTCGGTATGCGGGAGTCCGTGGACGAACTTCATTTCAATAATCTGGGGCCGGACGGTAAAGAGACCGTCTTGATCAAATACCTCAAGAGCAAGAGCGTCACCGACTATTATGAAGCGTGCGAACTCGGACCTTATGCCAAGGACGAGGCCCCCGTACCGCCTGCCCGGCGACCTGTTGAAATCACAATCCGAGCCATGGAACCAACCGAGGCCATAGAGGTATCCAGGTGCATGTACCGGGCTTACGGCTATGACTATGCATATGAGGATGTTTATTACCCTGAACGGTTGGTCCAACTCAACGAGAGCGGTTACATATTCTCTGCAGTCGCCGTCACAAACGACAACCAGGTTGCAGGCCATGGGGCTCTCGTTACGTATGAAGACGGTCCTCTGGCGGAAACGGGAATGGGCGCGGTGAAACCCGAGTTCCGCTCGCTCGGAATCCTGACTCGTTTGCAGGAATACCTCGTCGAAAAAGCCAAGTCTGAAGGCGTGTCGGGAATCTTTGGAAGGCCCGTTACAACGCATACATACTCACAACACATGGCGGAAGGCTTTCAAATGCGGGATTGCGCGGTGCTCGTGGGAAACGTCCTACAACCCGAGCGTTTTCGCGGCATATCCGAAAAACTGTCACAGCGTGAGACTCTTCTTATTGACTTCAAGTATCTCAGCGAACCGCCTCATGCCGAAATCTTTCCCCCTTCGCATCACACCGACATGATTCGTTCCATCTATGAGAATCTGAGTGACCATAGCGACAGGAGATCGATGCGAAGCTTTACAGTTGCCGCCCCGGAAGGGGAAACCTCGTTTCGCACGAAGTCGTACCAACGTACGGGATTCGCGCGAATCGATGTCCGGGCTTACGGCGAGAACGTGGTTGCTCAGGTCAAGACAGCGGTCAGGGAGTTGTGTCTCAAGCAGATCGACGTCATTCACCTCTACTTGAACCTGAGTGATCCGCTCACCGCGGTTTTCACGGAACGGTTTGAAGACCTGGGGTTCTTTTTTGGCGGAATCCTTCCTCTGGGAATGCCGCAGGATGCTTTGATATTGCAGTATCTCAATAACGTACCCATAGACTACTCGAAGATCGGGGTGAGCTCCGAGAGTGCGCGGAGACTGCTCTCTTATGTCCGGAGCCTTGATCCCAATACATTCTAAGTACTCTGTTCGCTACGTTATCTCAATACGCGACCATATTCATGAAATCGTCTACTTAGGAATTGCTCTCCGCCTCGATGACAAGAATTGACATTTTCCTGCCGATACTACAAAATGGCGTTTCCGAATCCCTGCGAAAGATTAAGAAACAGCTGAGAATGAGTAGGAGCAAGCGTGCCGAGGACTATCCCGCGTTGCCTTGCCGACACTCACCCAGGAGGTACTCAGATGCCCCAGTCGGTTCCGGTATCAAAGCTCATGGTTCACCGCAATGAGTGGCCTCAGTTCAGGGCCGCCACCAAGATCAAAGACGCAATAAGAATCTTGAGGATACTCTCAGAGGACAACAAACTGTTGCACGGACATGACACTCCCCTGGTCCTGGATGACTCGTACAGGCTCTTGGGATATATCCAGCTGACGGACTTGCTGAGGAATGTACGGCATCTATGTGAAGATACGGACAAGGCCTGTGAACTTGGGAGGGCGGTGAACCCGGTAGCGGAACTTGTGATACCGTTTCCCGCCGCCGTAAGTCCGGAGGACGGCATTCTTCAAGCGCTCGACGTCATGACGAATCACGGGATTTCTCTGCTTCCCGTAATGTCGAAAGACAAGCTCATGGGGCTGATTAAGCTGTCCGACATTTTCAACACCGTCGCACATTTGCTTTTCGACGAGGACGAAGAAGAGGGATGGTTCCTTAAGTGGCTCCATTCATCGTAAGTATTATTTCACCGGGCGCACCGCGCCGGCACGTGCCGGCGCGGTGAAATATTGCGGGAATTGCTATACTGTTTCTTTCCTTTTCGACGCCCGACCGAGCCCGGGGAGGGAGGCCGACCGTGAACAGAATAGCCCGGATAGAACTCCATCACGTCGCGATTCCCCTGCCTGAGACATTCTATCCCAGCTGGATACCAGGATTTCCGCAAACGGAGAATCGCTTCACGTTGATCAAATTGACCACGGAAGAAGGAGTCGAAGGATACAGTGCCGGCCCGGCTATAGGCAAAGAACGTTCGGGGCTTGGTGAACTGCTCGGACCGTACCTCCTGGGGGAAGACGCCACGGATATCGGCTTGGTGCAACAGCGCTTGCGGGAAGTATCTTATCTTGGCTGGAGAAACTATTGGGTTGAACCTGCTTTCTGGGACATAAAGGGGAAACTGGAAGGAAGACCGGTCTATGAGCTTCTCGGCGGTGAACCTTGCAGAATCAAGTTGTACGCCTCGACCGGAGAGGTGAAGACACCTGAGGAAAGAATCGAGGAGGCTGAAGCACGGTATTCAGAGGGCTTCCGTGCAATCAAGTTAAGGGTCCATGACTTTGACGAGGTTGTAGACAACCGCCAGGTGGTGGAAACCGCAAAGGCAGTTGGTAACAAGCTGAAAATAGGAGTGGATGCCAATCAGGGCTGGAGGGTGACCATCATCGGCGATGCCCCGCTATGGGATCTTGAGCGGGCAAAACGATTTGCCGATGTTTGCGCGGACGCCGGTCTGGCTTGGTTGGAAGAACCCTTGCCCATGGACGCCTATGAAGAACTGGCCGAACTCACCGCTTACAGTCCTGTTCCCACGGCGGGCGGCGAGTTACATTCATCGGGATTGCCTGAACTGAAACACATGATACAGCGACGGTGCTATGACATCTTCCAGCCGGATGCCGTATTTGCGGGAGGAATAGCCCAGACTTTTGCGGTAGCACAACTCTGCCGAGAACATGGGCTGACGTATACGCCCCACACCTGGACCAACGGCATCGGATTCGCCATCAACCTGCAGATCATGATAGCCGGCCCGTATGCACGTGAAGAGGAACTCGAATACCCTCTGAGTCCGCCGGGCTGGACCGTCCAAGCTCGGGACGCCATCCTCGAACAACCGTTCACGCACGACCAAGGAACTCTTGACGCTCCGACCCTACCGGGTCTGGGATTCACTATAGACAAGCAGATTCTCCGACGGTACGGTCAGCGTTTCTTTGTGATGGACCGAAAACGGCTGATCTGGTTCTCGCTGCGTAACCGCGGCCTAAAGGTGACCCGCGAGATTGACAGGGTGCGCAAAGACAAGGAAACTCGACGGACTGCCGCGAACAAGACGGACTGATTCCCGCACGGCCGTACAGTATTCCAAGATACTGGGTGACGTGTGTTGTTCGAGATCGGTACACACCTATTCCGGCAGGGTTGAGCCGGAGTAAGAAACTCCTAAATTCCATTGAATGAAGCAGAGCGGCTTCGGGCCACGTATGGGGGCTTGGGGCAAAGACGCAACATAAGCCGGTCGGACCCGCGAACGTGAAAGGGATCCCTCGGTAACTATCGCCGTCTATACAAACACGATTCCGTATGCTATTCGTAGAGCCGGTTACGGCAATTTCGTCACGGTACCCTAATGATGCGCCGGCAGCTTTTTATGGGCGAATTGTACGGGCATGGTATTTGAATCATTGATATATCCCTGATCTCGTCATCTGCCGTACCCGAAGTTCGTCGCTGCGAGGAGGACCTTCAGCCTTGAATTCCGTAGAACGTCGCATACTTCTTGTCACCTGTTTCGGTCACCTGATGAGTCATTACAACATGCTGGTGTTTCCGGCATTGATATTGCCTCTCTCCGTCCAGCTGAACCTACCGATGCCCGAGGTCCTGGGGCTTTCCTTCTGGATGTATATCCTGTTCGGGCTCATGGCATTGCCGTGGGGCATGGTGGGGGACAGGTGGGGAGGCAAGCCCCTGATGCTCATCCAGTTCCTGGGATCCGGTGCCGGCGGCATCGCGGCAGTGATCTATCTCGATTCACCGCCTCAGTTGGCATTGGCTCTGGCGGGCATCGGCCTCTTCTCCGCAATCTATCACCCCATCGGCTTGGGCATGATATCCAAGGGGGTTAGTCGTGTCAGCCTTGCCATGGGCTACAATGCCATGTTTGGGGGACTGGGTCTGGTGATCGCTCCTTTGATCACGGGTTTCATGGTGTGGCTTTCGGGTCCCAAGGCGGCGTTCGTGGTTCTTGCCGTGCTGAATCTACTCGGTGTCGTCTTTCTGATGTTGCTTCGCGTTGAGCATACTTCCGAAAAAGAGGTTCGGAACAACGGGGAAGACAACGGCATGATAGGGGCGTTTCTGATTCTACTTGTGGCCATGATGCTCGGCGGCATTGCCTATCGGGGTGCGACTGTCATATTGCCGGCATACATAGAGTTGAACGGCAAAGGCATTTTCGAGGCACTGTCCGGATTGTTGGGTGAAGGACTGTCGAGCAACCTGGTCGCAACGAGCGTGACGGCAATGATCTATGCCGTGGGAATGGTCGGACAGTACGTTGGGGGACACGTGGGGGAACGGTTCGAACACCGATATTCATACCTGTTTTTTCACGCGATCTGCATTCCAGCGGTTCTACTCATGTCCGCGGCACAAAATCTGTCTCTCGTTGCACTGTCTTTCGTGTATTTTTTCTTTCTCCTCGGAATGCAACCCATTGAGAACACGCTGGTGGCAACGTACGTGCCCAGGAGGCTGCATCACTCGGCTTTTGGGATGAAGTTCATATTGACATTCGGCGTGGGTGCTTTTGCCGTCAAGATGATCCAGCGCATTGAAGCCGCGTGGAACATTGAGGCCGCGTTTGTGGCCCTCGGCCTGGTATCCGTCATATTGGTGGGGACCATTCTCGTTCTCATCGCATGGACGAATCGGGTATCCGTGGAATCAAGTGCGCACATCGGCCCGGCCCTTGCCGACAAGTAGCCGCGGGGTTTCGTTCCGGCATCGTTTCCCCTGGTGTTTCCTCCATTGAGCAGACGTGTTCGGCGGCGCGTATGTGGGGGACGATGAGTCATCCCCTCACGATGCCGATGTGAAGCAGCGGAGAGCCTGAAAACAGGCAGTACCAATGGATTTTCAACCAAGTGACCATAACGGACAACAAATAGTGGGGCCGCAGGAATAATGCTTGATATTACGCTTTTTCGCCCAGCATCATTTCTCTCAGACCTCGTGCCTCCAAGGCTTGGTTGTAAGCTGAAATGATGTCGCGCTGCGAGAGTATGCCGATTACCTTTCTTGATTCGCCGTGATCTGCGACAACCGGGAGGCGCTCTATGCCGTTGTCGTTGATAAGCGCAAATGCAACGGCAAGATTGTCGCGGTCGGTAACCGAAATGGCCGGTATGGTACCGAGATCCCGTGCAATTACCACATCAAGCAAGCTGTCTTCATAAACGACCGTCCTGAAATCTCTGAGAGACAACATCCCGACGAGATTGCCGTCCGAATCAGTCAACGGAAAGGACGTGTGTTGACTGTAGGGCAACACCTGCGTGAGTTGCCTCAACGGCATCCGTTCGGGAATCGTTTCCGGATGCCGGGTCATGAAGTCTTTAACTCTCATGGTTTTGAGGACATTGACATCTCTTCCCGCCTGTATGTCGATTCCCCGCCGGAGCAGTTTCAGGGTGTAGATGGATTCCTTCTTAATTCCTCGAGCGACGAAGGTCGAAATGACGCATGATATCATGAGAGGCGGAATAACTCGGTAGTCCTGAGTAAGCTCAAAGAGCATGAGGAAGGCCTGAATCGGCGCATGGGTGGTGCCGGCCACCACCGCCCCCATTCCGACGATCGCGTAGGCACCGGGTTGTGCGGTATATTCGGGAAAAAGAGAATGAACGAGAAATCCGAATGCACCGCCGCCCATGGCTCCCATGAAGAGCGAAGGTGCAAAGATGCCCCCGGACCCTCCGGACCCGATAGTGATCGATGTTGCAAGTATCTTCAGGGGTGCCAAGAGGAGGAGAAGAGTCCATACCTCCTGATTGAGGAGGGCCTTCTCGATTGAAAAGTAGCCCACCCCCATGATTTGCGGGAACTGGAGGGCGATGATCCCGATGATCATTCCACCTATGGCCGCTTTGAAATACTCGGGAATCTTCCAGGAATCCCACAGATCTTCCGACTTGTAGAGTGTCGTGGTAAAAGCTACGGCCAACAAACCGGCCAGAATACCGAGAATCACATACAGACCAAGTTCCCAAGGGGTCTCCAGGTCATAAGGAGGGACCTGGAACGCGGGAAAGTTGCCGACAAACTCCCGGGACACTACCGTGGCAAAGACCGAAGACAAGATGATGGGAATGAAGTTCTTCAATGCAAAGTCTGCGAGAATAATCTCCAGTGCAAAGATCGCACCTGCAATAGGGGCATTGAATGTTGCGGCAATGCCTGCGGCGGTTCCACATGCCACCAGGACTCGCATGAGATCGTCCGGCACCTTGAGAAGCTGCCCCAGGGACGACCCAATCGCGCTGCCGATCTGGACGATGGGGCCTTCCCTTCCGACCGAACCGCCCGATCCGATGCAGAGCGCGGAAGCAATGCTTTTCACAACCACCACCCGCTTCCGGATGATTCCGCCCTCAATGGCCACCGCGTTCATTACTTCCGGAACACCGTGACCCTTGGCTTCTCTTGCAAGAAAATAGACCAGTGGACCAACAAGGGCACCGCCGACAGCAGGTGCAAGGACGACGTGCCACCACGGGAGTCCCTGTGTGACGATGCTTAGCGGATCCGAGCTTGAGTAGATGATCTTTTGGAAAAAATCGATAAGATGCCTGAAGGCCACTGCTCCAAGTCCCCCCAGGAGACCCACTAGAATTCCCAAAGTGGCCGGTAAGACATCTCTGGCACGATAGATCAGTTTCGCTAAACGACGGTGATTCTCCACTACCATGAAAAGGTCTGCTCCCTTGGGGATGAACCGGCTGAGACGAGCCGGCTTCGTCGATATTCGAGATTACCCGGACAGAAGTTTGTCTGACGAAGTGAGCTGTCACCACGGAGGCGCGGTCATTATGGCACAAGGGACCTAGTGATTCCAGAGTCGGGACCGCAAGATTCCTCTCGGCCCCTCTCCATGCGCAAGAGAAAGTTTCCGATCGGCGCGAAGTTTCCTGCCAAAAAGTCTTGACGGGCCAGTTCCATGATATATAAGTATCATGCCTCCAAAATGTGCGGGAGGTTAGGATGTCGGAGACGGAGGAAGGCCCGGAGGAAGAGTGCACAGCAAGCATAACGAAGGCCCAAACGCGTCGGACGAGAAGACCCGACCGGAGCCTGGAGGCGAATCCTCTTCGGAACTGATACGCTGGATAATTTGGTACGTCCGGAGATTGGCACAAGCCGGTGATATTTATAGTAAAGGATTGCATAAGAAATACCAGGTGAGCCAACCTCAGGTCTCATGTATCTTGGCGCTGGACGAATACGGCGCGATGCCGATCTCGCGGCTGGCCAAGTACATACTGGTCAAACCGAGTACCGTAACCGGCATCATCGACCGCCTCGAACACAAGGGACTCGTGAAACGGGAGCGAAACCTGGTCGACCGTCGTGTGGTGACCATCGATCTCACGGCGGCAGGGAAAGTGCTTGCCGCAGAGGCCCCTCCTCCCATTCCAAAGGAGATTGTGGACAGTCTGTCGGAGCTTTCTCCGCATCAGGTGAAGAATATTGTTGAGAGTCTCGCTATTCTCGTGTCCAAGCTGCCCGACGACAAAATTTAGCAATAATGTGGTTCTGAAATCTTGACGGACTTGATTGGCCGCATTTCAGGTCGTTTGAGACCGATGAGCGGTTCTATGACACATGTACCCACAATAGTCCGATATTCCGACACAGCATTCCTACATAAGCGTTAGTAAGTACGGGTCATACGAACTAGTGTCGCATAGTCGTACAGTAGTGTACCCCTCCCCCGCACTGCTCCATGCTTATTGCGGCGCAGGCCGCACATCTATAACCCCTTGATACTTCATGCATTGTGAACATCCTTGCCTCCGGTACCGTTTGGCACGAATGTTGCCCAATAATTCCCAAGCTTGTTCCGTTGTCTTAGAGCGGTCTCCAAGGCAACGGTATCCACTATTCTCAACAACGCGGAGAACGAGGCACGATCGATGGGGTGAGGAGGTGTTCGCCCGGCTCCGCACTCATGTCAATTCATGACCGGCAGATGGGGGGCGTGAGAGTCTGTCGAGGGGTCGGAAACCTGTCCGCCCTTGGGACAAAGGAACCGGCAAATCCCTCATCAGGTCCTCGCAAACGCTCTTGAGAAAAGAATTTGCCGGCAAGGGTTGACAAAAAGGTGACGTTTGTTAAAATACTTTCAGGTGAAATTATCTCGCTTAATAAGATCATTGTTAGAATAATGTCAGCAAATATATTTTCAGGGAGGTCCAGTCGTGCCTGAAACTCTGTCCCGCTTGGTTGACGAGTTACATGAAGAAGAAGATCGCGTGTTCGAGAGCGCACCTCATTTCCCCCGACCGGAAATTTTCCGATTTATGGGGGGAGGCAACGGGAGGCTTGGATCTCGGCAAACGATCAAGAAGGTGCACAACTGGACCAAACGCTTGGGCTCAATTGTGAAGCCCAGAATCGTCTATTCCCTTCATCCTGTGGCCGACGTGACCAAAACGCGCATCCAGCTTCAAAACGGTACTGTGTTTAACAGCGTAAAAATGGCCGGAGCATTATGCGGATCTCACCAGGTCGTTTGTTTTGTGGCAACGTTGGGACAAGACATCGATGATGTGATTGAGACTCTTACCCAAGGCAATAACCTCTCGGAAGGGTTCGTGGTGGATACCATCGGATCGGTCGGAACCGAACAGCTGGTCGAGCGTTTCCACAAAATAATGGAAGGGGCGCTTAGGAGAAACGGAAAAGGTGTAACCCTCCGATTCTCCCCAGGTTACTGCGATTGGCCTATTACCGAACAGCACAAACTCTTTCGATTGGTGAGGCCGGGCCGGATAGGCGTCCGTCTCACCGAATCCTCGTTGATGGTACCGAGAAAGTCCGTCTCCGGTATCTTCGGGGTGACAAGAAATGCTTCGGGAAAACTCGAGCGCCACAACCCTTGTACAAGCTGCGGCAAGAAGAATTGTATAGCTAGGCGGCCCACCTGAACCGCACTAATACTACTTAACACCAAGAATTATATCGACTGGAGGATGCTCATATGGGAACCGGGAAGGGATTACCCGGCGGACAATATAGACCTTTAAGTGACGGGGATGTGAAGGCCATCCACGAAACCACCTTACGCGTCTTTGAGGAGGTGGGGTTTCAAGTCAGCCTCAAGAGCGCCAGAGACCTCTTCAAGCAGGCCGGGGCCGAGGTAAGTGAGGCCGATGAGACGGTAAAACTCTCATCGGATCTCGTGATGGAATTGATAGGACGTGCGCCGTCGACCGTGATGCTGTGCGGCCGGGCCCCCAATGGCGAATTTGACTGTGAAGTGGGTGGTACCAGGGTGCACATGGGAACCGGCGGTACTGCCCTAAACGTGCAGGAGCCCGGATCGAAGGACCGCAGGCCGTCCAAGCTCTCTGACGTGGCGGACATGGCCCGAGTAGTGGATGCGCTGGATAACATCCATTTCTACATGCTCAACGTCTATCCGAACGATCTGTCGGCAGGTCAGGTGGATGTCAATCGTTTCGGTGCGGCCCTCAATCGAACCCGGAAGCACATCATGGGCGGAGTATACACCGTAGACGGTGTTCGAAACGTCGGTCGAATGGCGGAAATCATTGCAGGATCCCCTGAGGCTTTCCGCGAACGCCCCTTCCTCTCAATGGTTACCTGCGTGATAAGTCCCTTTAAAATCGACAAGCATTACGGTCGGTTAGCTGAGGAGGCGGCACGGGCCGGCATCCCGCTGGTGGTACCGTCGGAGCCGCTCTGCGGCGCGACCGCCCCGATAACCCTTGCAGCGAATCTTGTGGTCTGGTCCGTGGACACCCTTGCAGGCGTGATGCTGGCTCAGCTGGTAAGACCGGGCACCCCGGTATTGGCAGGGTGTGTCTCGTCCATCACTGACCTGAGAGACCTCAAGTATCTCTCCGGAGCCGTGGAAATGGGGCTTCTCAACGCCGGGGCTTCTCAGTTGGCCGAATTCTACGGCCTTCCGGTATATGTGACCGCCGGCATGTCGGACTCGAAAGTCAATGATGCCCAAGCGGGATATGAATCTGCCATGACCAACGTGATGGTTGCCTTGGCGGGCGGAAACTGGATTCATGATGCCGCGGGATTTCTCGAGTTCTGCCTGACCGCGTCGTATGACAAACTGGTAATCGACAACGAGATCATCGGAATGACCATGCGCGCTGTGGCAGGGATCGAGGTCAATGAACAGACTCTCGCCTTCGACCTGATTAAACAAGCCGGTCCCGGTGGTCATTTTGTTTCGAGTCGTCACACGCGTCGCCATATGCGGACGGAATTGTACAATCCTCAATTGAGCGATCGGGAAAGCCGAGATCAATGGAGCGAGGCGGGAGGCAAGGATGCGTGGGTGAGAGCCACGGAGAAGGCACTCGAAATACTCAACGCTCCGGTCGAGCCGGTGCTGTCTGAGGAAGTCAGAGATAAGATACGGAAACAAATCCCGGGCATCAAGGACTTCATTCTCCAGTGAAGGCACGGAGTCGGACCTCATGATCATTATCGGAGAGAAAATCAACGCCACGAGGGCTCCCATAAAGGCAATTATTGAGAATCGGGACGCGCAGGGCCTGAAAGATCTTGCTGAGAAACAAGCCCGGGCCGGTGCACGGTACATCGATGTCAACGTCGGTACCGGCGTGGGCAGTCGCGAAGATGAGATCGCCCACATGAATTGGGCGGTGAGTATTCTAGCGGAAGCCGTTGATCTTCCGCTGTGCGTGGACAGCGCGGATCCCGCGGTACTGGAAGCGGGGTTGCAGGGCTTGGCCGCCGGAAAAGCCATGATCAACTCGGCCAAAGCGGACGAGAAGCATCTGCCCAAGATCGTGGAACTTGCGGTACAGTACGACGGAACCTTAATCGGTTTGGCAATGGACGAGTCCGGCATCCCCCCCACGGTCGAGGGCAGGATGGCCGCGTGCGAAAAAATTGCAGAGGAGTGCCGACGCCAAGGGATGCAGTTGGAAAAGGTTTTCTTTGATCCGCTGGTATTACCGGTAAGTACGGACATAACCCAGGGAATGGTCACGCTGGAGACCGTAGCGAAGATCAAGGCAGGATTCGAGGGGGCGAAAACCGTCATGGGTTTGTCCAATATCTCATTCGGTTTGCCCGATCGGCCGAGGCTCAATGCCGCGTTTCTTCACATGGCGGTGAGTGCGGGCCTCGATGCGGCCATTGCCGATCCAATGGACGCTCAACTGATGGCCGCAGTGAGAACTGCGGAAGTCCTTGTGGGAAGAGACAGGCATTGCCGTCGTTATAGCAGGGCTTTTCGGTCCTCATGAATGGTACCGTGTTCAAAATGATCACTTCATTGTAAACTGCGTTGAAGGCCGCACCATAAACCGGCCCCCCGTGCCTGCTCCGGTCAATCCCGCGTTCCTCGGGAGCGGCGAGAGAAGCAAGGGTGTGAGGATTCAGGATCAGATTCAAGAGTGTAATTTCCAATGCGCTGCACCATAGCCAAGATTCGGGCATAAGGGTACCGACTGAGCTTACCTTAGTTCTCCGGACGCCGACCGCCCCGATATGAGGAGATTGTTGTGACGGACACATTCCGAGAAAGTATCGTTGTCAAACCATACGAACGCCTGAACGCGGAGCAGGTGGAATACCTCGACAAGGCATCCCTGGAGATTCTGGATGATCCCGGCTTCTGGTGTTTCAGCCAGCGTGCGGCCAAGCTTTATCGGCAACACGGAGCCTCGGTCGTTGAAGACACCCTCGGGAGCGCAGAGTGTTACAGAGTGAGGCTTCCCGAGGGCCTTGTGAGGGAAACTACTGCAAAGGCACCGTCGAGAATCATACTCGGGGCAAGGAAACCTGAGAATCGCCTCGTGCTGGATTCCGACGTGCCGAGGGTCTACTTTGGATCGGGATCGGAAACCAATGTATGGCTTGAAACCCGTATGGAGGATTATGCACGCGTCACCGACCCCGCCGACAAGGTCAAGATTCCCCGTTACAGTGAACTGAGGGGGGATTCGGTGTTGCTCAGCAGGGCAGCTCGGTTGTGTGAGCGTCTTGAACATCTGGATTTCTTCATCCGGCCGGTAAACGTTCAGGATCCCGGCATTACGGAAGACAATCACGACGTCAACAAATTCTTCGCCAGCCTCAATAACATCACGAAGCACGTTCAGGCGGGCCTTACCAAGCTGGAGCGTCTGCCGGACGTGACCCGCATGGCCGAAATTATTGCCGGAGGCCCGGAGGCCCTGAGGGAGAATCCGGTAATCTCCTTTATCGCGTGCATCTTCAAATCCCCGCTGGAGATGGTCGACGACACTGCGGAAAAGGTATTTGCCATAGTGGAGTCGGGATTTCCGGTCGTGATCTCCTCGTCGCCTCAGGGGGGATCGTCTGCGCCCATCCAAGAGGCCGGTATGGTAGCCCAGATCAATGCGGAGATTCTCGCCGGAATAGTTCTGACGCAATTGATCAAAGAAGGTGCGCCGGTTTTGTACGGGAGCGTTCCCGTCAGGGCTCGGATGGATGATCTGCACGACCTTTACGGTTGCCCGGAATTCAACCAGTATAATAATGATTGCGTGCAGTTGGCAAGATTCTATAGAATACCGTGCTATTCAACCGCGGGGGTGGGGGATGCCAAGACACCCGGAATGCAGGCGGCTTTTGAGAAGATGTTGACGCATGTGTACATGGCGATGAGCGGTGCTCAGTACATTCACTACGCGTTCGGGCTGCTGGACAGAACCAACACGTTTTGCCCGGTGCAGGCGGTGTTGGACGACGAACAGATCGGCAAGGTGAAACACTGCCTCAGAGACCCTAAGGTGTCCGAGGAACACATCAACGATGCGGTGAAGATGGTTCGCAAGGTCCTGTCTTCAGGGAATCGACTCTATGCCCGACACGCGCGCAAGGCTATTCAATCAGGAGATGTCTCCGTTCCGTACCTTTTTGAAGACAAGGGGTACGATGACCGGGTGATAGAGAAGGCCGTTCAAAGACTGTCTGAACTGGATGCCTTACCGGCTCCCAATCTCGACGCGTCGACCGTTGACAGAATTTTCCGAGAGGTGCCGGGAATTCTGCCGGGGCTGCGGACCTCGGCATGAAGCGTCGCCTACCGGGACAAGTAAAAGAGAGAAAAAGGAATTAATCTCATGGACGAAAAAGAACTGCTGGAGAAAATAGCGTACAACGTTATTCAGGGACGTGTCGAAAGCGAAGACGAGGGAATCGACCAAGGTTTGGAAGGACAACCGGGAGTGACCGAACTGGTTGAACAGGCTATTGAAGAGGGTGTTGATACGAAAAGAATCGTCCTTGAGGGACTCAGTGAGCCGATGGAGATCGTCGGGGGAAAATACGAATCAGGCGAATACCTCATCCCCGACATGCTGGCCGCCGCTGAATGCGTGGGAGCCGCCATGGATATTCTCGGGCCCAAAATGCTGGAGGCCGGCGTCGAGTCCAAGGGAAAGTTTGTCATCGCAACGGTACATGGAGATTTGCACGACATCGGAAAGAACATCGTGGCAATAATGCTCAAAGGCGCGGGTTACGAAGTAATCGACATGGGCAATAATATCCCCACGGCACGCATCGTGGAGAAAGTCAAGGAGACGAATGCGCCGTTTCTGGGGCTTTCCGCTCTGCTGACCACCACCATGCGCGTCATGCGTGAGGTTATCACGGGACTTCAGGAAAATGGTCTGAGGGACAAGGTCAAGGTCCTCATTGGCGGAGCCCCCACTTCGAGCAAATTTGCGGAAGAAGTGGGAGCCGATGCCTACTGCAGAGACGCGTTTCAAGCCATAGATGTGCTCAAGCAAATGGCCCGCTAGCACCGGCCGGCATTCCGGAAGGGTCGCAAAAAGAATGAATACACTCGCCGGGATAGTTCTAAATCCGGCCGAGAGAAGAGGCAATGTCTGAGAAAAAGGCCTATTGTCAGGCTGCTAACACGGGAAAATACGAGAGGCCTGCGGGACTGCTCGGAAAGTATGACAACGTACGACGCTTCTGGGAAGATCGGCTAACGGCTGATTTTCTCGCGCCGGCTCTCGGCAATCTTGCCGCTCGCAAAACCTCTCGGGGCGAACGCGTACGAATCCTGGACCTGGGCTGCGGCAGTGGCGACGGCTTCGATCTGCTTACCGGGGTGTCCCGTGCCGAGAGCGTCATTGGAGATGTGCAGACGTCGGCCCTAAGCATGGAAACGATCGACGATTACATTGGTGTGGACCTCAATGAGGACCTCATTCTTCAAGCAGAGGCCTGCCATGGGAACAATCCCAAAACAGCGTTCTTGCAGGGTGACCTTTCTCACGGCCTACCGCCGCACGTCCAATCTCTGGACCCCTTTGACGCCTACTTCGCGGGATACGGCACGCTGTCCCATTTCCACGATGAACAGAGCGTGAAGATCATCGCGGACATCTGCAAACACGCGTCGGACGGAGCAGTCTTTGTCGGTGATTGGTTGGGCCGCTATTCGTACGAATGGCAAGATCTCTGGCACCATCCCGTCGATCGCGAATACTTCATGGACTATCGGATATCGTACATTTATCCCGAGGAAGAGCGGGAGCACGTAGACGTACTCTCGTTCCCACTGAGGCTCATGAACCGGGACGAGATCACGGCCCTGATCGATGAGGCTCAAGGTGCCGCCGGGGTCGAGATTAATCCCCTTTGTTTCTTTGATCGTTCGATCTACATCGGACGACATATGGAGACCGGCGATTACAACAAGAATTGCCCTAAGCTTCGATCTGCAGTGAACTCGCTTTTTGAGCAATACAAACGAACCGATCTGGACTGTTTGTTGGTTGATTATGTCCCGAGGGAAGGCTTCGGTGATCTCAACACATTCTTCAAGTCCTTTTTCGATGCGTGCAATGATCTCATTAAATACACGAGACAACTCCTCGATGCCTACGACCCGGCAACACGAAAGATCACCGTGCCGCCGGAGATTCCCGCATCCGGTCCGCCGTCGGTCAAGAAAGCAATGGAGACCATGCCGGCAGTGGTCGAAGGATTGGCGAGCATTGCCTGGTGCGAACCGCGGGCAAACATGATTGAGCCCATGCTGGGATACTTCTTGAGAAAGCTCGAGATGGATCTCCAGCCGGGGGCGGGCATGGGCCACGGATTGATCGGTGTATTCGAGATCAGAAAGTAACTCCCGATTTGTAAACATAAGTCATTAAGGCAAACCGCCTGTGGAGGAATTTATGGCCGGAATAGCCGTGGGTTACGGTAGTCCTGAAATGGGTGTCGTGAACAAGATGTGTGAAAAGATGAAGCATCGGGGTCCCGATGTCTCCGGAGTCTATGAGAACGGCCGGATGATCATGGCCCAGAATTACCTGGCGGCCGACTCGGCCGCCGTGGACGGATCCGTACAGGTGCCCGTTTCGGGATCGTCGGGACTCAGAATTTGTTATGACGGCCAAATGGGAAACGGCAACGAGCTGGCCATGTCCGGCGGTATCTCCGAAGGAACATTTCGTGAAGAACGACTGCTCCTGCATTTGTACAGGGAGCACGGGACGGGAATGCTCTCCTACCTGGGCGACGCCATCTTCTGCCTGGTAATCTCGGACGGGACCGATTTCTTTGCCGCAAGGGACCTTCTTGGTATCAAGACCCTTTTCTACGGCCGGAAAGACGACACGCTCTATCTGGCAACCGAACTCAAGAGCATTCTGGAAGCCACCGATGACGTGTACGAGTTTCCTGCAGGGCATTTCATGGACGCGTCGGGACGGTTTCACAGGTTTGCGGAGTTGCCGTCCGATCCGTTGCCGGCAACGAATTCGGACGTGCAGAAGGCGGCCCGTGACGTCAAATCAATCGTCACCAAGAGTTTTCATAAC
Organism: Desulfomonilaceae bacterium; assembly: GCA_963675835.2. Taxonomy (GTDB): domain Bacteria; phylum Desulfobacterota; class Desulfomonilia; order Desulfomonilales; family Desulfomonilaceae; genus JAVHLK01. The sequence continues at coordinate 662,694 of CAXXIU010000019.1, read as the reverse complement.
CGGATTGACTTTTCGTACAATACCGCGAGTCTGCTCAGCGGCGGTATCGACAGCAGCGTCATCGCATTCACGGCATCGCAAGCATTCAAGGAGAAATTCGGAAGCGATGCGATGCTCAAGACCTATGCGCTCGGTGTGGGTGAAAGTGAGGACATTCTAAACGCCAGACTTGTAGCGGAACACATCCAAACCGATCACCACGAACTGATTGTGGACCTAAACGACATCCTGGAAGTATTGCCCGAGGTTATCTACCATCTGGAGAATTTCGACCCATCTCTTGTCAGAAGTTCGGCTTCGAATTTCCTCATTTCCCGGTACGCGGCACGTCAAGGAACTCAGATCCTTCTCTCCGGGGAGGGCGGCGACGAAGTCTTCTGCGGCTATCTTTACCTCAAGCAGTACCCTTCCGAGGAGTTGCACGCAAGGCAAATGGCTTGCATCGGATTTCTGCACAACAACGCGTCTCTCCGATTGGATCGCATGAATCAATGCAACGGTATACGGGTTGTGGCACCGTTGATTTCCGGAGAATTGCTGAACTACTCAATGGCAATGCCGCCGGAATTCAAGCAGAAGCCACAGAACGGCGACAAAATTGAAAAGTGGATATTCAGATTGGCCTTTGAATCAGACCTTCCCAAACAGGTGGTGTGGAGGCTCAAGCAAGAGTTTTCGCAAGGATCCGGGTCGGCAGACGTCCTTCCCGGCTATTTCGAGGACGTCATAAGCGACGCGGATCTCGCCGAAGCTCAGGAAGCATATCCGATTATTCGCAGTAAAGAAGAGCTCTACTATTTCCGCATCTTTACCGAAAGGTTCGGCACCGGTAAGGCCGTAGGAACGGTAGGGCAATGGGTCTCCTTGTAGAGGCTTGGACGTAAACCCTTTGACGATATGGACTAGTACGAAGAGAGGATAGCTCAATGTGTGGAATTTCAGGTGTCTGGAAAGCGAATGAACCTGCCGAGGTCGCAAAGATGATGAACCGATTGGTACATCGAGGACCGGATGCGGAAGGTATGTATCTTTCCCCTGACGGCCCGGGGATACTCGGCCATCGACGCCTGAGCATCATGGACCCCGAGGGCGGTGACCAACCTATCTTTAACGAACGGCAAACCATGGCGATCGTCGCAAACGGTGAGATCTACAATTTCCCAAAATTGCGGCCGGAATTGTCCAACCGGCACAAATTCTCCACCACATCGGACACCGAGGCCGTACTCCACTCGTATGAGGATCATGGAGTGTCCGTTGTGAACCATCTCGACGGGATGTTCGCGTTCGTCATTGCGGACCAAGGGAACCTCTTTGCCGCTCGAGATCCAATCGGAATCAAACCTCTCTACTATGGATTCAAGAACGGTGCTTTCTGGTTCGCCTCCGAACTCAAGGCTTTGGCTCCTCATTGCTCCGATATTCACGAGTTCCCGGCAGGCTCGTACTTCCATACCCGAGACGGATTCAGGAGCTTTTACGAAGTCCCCGAGATTTCAGCCGAAAACCGCAGCACCGAGGAACATATTCAGATCCTCCGAAAGACTCTCGAAGCCTGCGTGGTCAAGCGGCTCATGAGCGACGTGCCATTGGGCGCGTTTCTCTCGGGCGGACTTGACAGCAGCTTGATTGCTGCAATCGCCAGGAAGCATATGGACACGCTTCACACCTTCACTGTGGGGGTTGAAGGCAGTCGTGATCTGGAAGCCGCACGCGTGGTGGCACGGCATCTTGACACGATTCATCACGAATACGTGATTACTCCTGAAGAAGTGGTGGACAAACTGCCCGAGATCATCTACTACCTGGAATCATTTGACCAGGATCTGGTAAGGAGCGCCATTCCCTGTTACTTCACTTCGAGACTTGCCGCGGAGCAAGTGAAGGTTATCCTTACCGGTGAAGGGGCCGACGAGTTGTTCGCCGGCTACACGTATTACAAAGGCATCACGGATCAGTCCATACTTCATGAGGAGCTCCGGCGGTCCGTATCCGCCCTGCACAACGTCAACCTGCAGCGTGTCGACAGAATGACCATGGCCCACTCTATTGAGGGGAGAGTTCCCTTCCTGGATCTTGAGATGATCAAACTGGGCCAGATGATACCTTCCGATCTGAAGTTGCCGGGAGGCGTGGGACCCGAGAAATGGATCCTACGAAAAGCGTTCGAGGATCTTCTCCCACACGAAATCGTCTGGCGCGACAAAGAGCAGTTCGACGAAGGAAGCGGTACGGTAGATCTCGTAAACACGGCCCTGGCCCGGGTGATGAACAAGCAAGAGGCTGTACGATATCAGCATCTTCACGGGAAATCGAATCTGAGGTCACCGGAAGAATGCCACTACCATCAACTCTTCATGGATGTTTTCGATAATCCGGAACCCATACTCTCCAATGTGGGCCGATGGGCCGAACGCCCCGCATGGGTTGCCTGACGGAAGCACCTAGCTAATGCGGCATTTCATAAGCTCGGTCACGTATTTTCGTCTCGCCGGTATGTTGGGTGCCGGCAAGAAGAATATCCGGGCACGGAGGCCCGGGCTAGTGCGCCTGCGAGCGTACTTAATCAGAGAGGTGCAAGTCCTCTTCAGGTCAACGCTACAGCCTGTAGCCGCCTGTAACTGCGTCGCTGTGAGGCGGGGTGGAGAGCAACAGGAGGCGAACGACCAGTCCGTAGGTTAACGAACCCGTTTCGGCAGGGTGATCTCGGCGAGCCTGCTAGCCATGTGCGAAGCCTAGACCTATTCTGACGATGGCCTGCGCTGATACAAAAGGCAAAAGGTCTTGAGATAGGAGACCTGTCGCGCTGAGAACAACGTAGCGGGTGTAAAGCGACGACAGGGGGACACAAGGTGGTAGGGGACGGAATGGTCAGGACGGTTGAGTACGTGAAGCGGGGAGACCTGTGCGCCGGGAAGAGGTGTGCAGGAGTCAGAGCCTCCATAGTAGCGATGAAACGCCGTAATGGGCGTGGAGCAAAGGGAGGCAGGAAGGTGGATACGTGAAGACTAGACAGACGGACGAACAACCGACTCCAGTGCCCCGCGTTCCGCGCGCGCGTGTATGGGGTCAGGTCTTGTTTCTTGAATTCCTCCCCTTCCCACGTAGTATTTCGCTCACCTTGCAGCAACCTCTTGGAGTCACAGAGGCTGATACATGACCCCAAGATGAATGCTACGACTTCCTGCTCTGATTCGAATCAAAATACAAGACCTGACCCCAATATGCAGTTTCTCGATGAAGTGGGAGAGCTCCGACCCCAGGCGCAGGTAAGACTGCTCAGGGTCCTGCAGTCCGGCGAGGTCCAGAGAGTTGGGGGGACACGGCCCCTGTCGCTGGATATACGGGTTATTGCGGCTACCCACCGGCCCTTGGAAGAGATGGTCCGCACCGGGCGGTTTCGGGAGGATTTGTGGTACCGACTTAATGTATGCCCTATTATGATCCCCCCTTTGAGAGAGCGCAAGGGCGATGTCCCCGGTTTCACTCGCCATTTCGTTGAACAGAAATCACTTGGCTTGAAGCTCGCGAACGTTCCCGCGCTGGGCGACTCGGCGATTGAACAGATCATGCAGCACAGCTGGCCGGGCAATGTGCGGGAATTGGAAAACACCGTGGAACGGGCTCTCATCCTAATCAGGAGCGGGCCCCTGACGTTTGAGCGGTTCCTCCCGCCCTCCGTGAATCAGCCTGCCGCGACACATCCGGATGAAGATGAACAGCCCCTTACCCTTGACCAGGTCATAGCCGACCATATCAGATTCGTGCTGAACAGGACCAAGGGAAGGGTTCACGGTGCCGGCGGCGCAGCCCAAATTCTCAATGTTCATCCCAGCACTCTCAGGAACAAGATGAAGAAACAAGGGATTTCTTTCGGAAGAGGATACGGCGAAGACCCGAGTGACTGAGACTTCCATGGCAACGAGAAGTTACTCTTCCTGCGAAAGACTCCTCCAACTCATCAAAGCCGCCGTCATCGGACGGACGTTGGGCAAGCCCAAGACGACAGCCTGCCGTCAAATCGAGAAAGCGCAAGAGAAGCTCTCAATCTGATTACAAAGGCAAGAGGAGAAGTTGCTTCCCACGAATGACGTCGATGACACTCTTAACTTGTAACCATTCGTCTCCGGCGGATCCCGCGATCGAGAGATCGATTGCGATTGCTTTCGTCAAATCCAATGAAGGTCACCATTGGCAATCTCTTTACTATTGATGCGGTCCGTAGATGTGACCCGGGATAGACTTCAGTGCGCCGAGCACTTTCTCCGCTCGGTAGTTTGTGCTATAGAAGATGAGTATGAGAAGTCCGGTCGGCCGCGGTACGGGTTCATGGAACGACTCGGCTCGGCGTGCTTCATGTGGACAAATGCCGTGGTCAAGCGAGCCGAACCACCGGTAAGATCCTGCCCACAATGCTTCTCTGAGAGAGCACGATTGAATGTGAATGCCTGAGGCCGGACACGAAACCGCGTTGACGATGAGCGTACTTGGGATGGGAGAGCCGAAACAGCGATGGAACACGGATCATGAGCCCTGAGGAATGGGAATCCATCTGCAACAGATGCGGAAAGTGCTGCTATGAAAAGGTGGACCTTGGCGGAGGCATCATCCGCTACACCGACGAGCCATGCGTTCACCTCGACACTGAAACCAACTTGTGCAAGGTCTATGAGAATCGGCATGAAGCGGAACCGGATTGCATAAGCCTCACCGAGCATCTCGTCCGGACGCTTGGGTGGCTGCCCGAAGACTGCGCGTATTTGGATTACGTCCGGCGCATGGACACGTTGTCTGCGGTTCGGGAAGTCAGTGGGCGTAAGAAGAGAAACAGGAAGGCCAAGAGGAGGCGGTAATGGCCATAAAGACTCTCAATGTTAACCAGGATATTCTCAGCGCCAATGACAAACTGGCCGACAGCTTGAGAACCCGATTTGATGAATCCAAAGTGTTCGTTATGAATCTCATGTCTTCGCCGGGAGCGGGGAAGACCTCGGTGATTCTGCGAATCATCGAATCCCTTGCTGATACGTTCAGGATAGGCGTAATCGAAGGCGACATCGCTTCGGATGTTGATGCTCAAAAGATCGGCAAGACCAATGTTGACGTGGTGCAGATCAACACCCAAGGGGCGTGTCATCTGGATGCCAACATGATTCTTTCCGCGGCCGAAGACCTCGGCCTGAACGGCAAAGGACTTCTGATCATTGAAAACGTGGGCAACCTGGTGTGTCCCGCGGAATTTAAGTTGGGGGAAGACGTCAAAGTGATGATACTCTCCATACCTGAAGGCCACGACAAACCCCTGAAATACCCCTTAATGTTTACTGAATCGAATGCACTGATTCTGAACAAGATAGACTTGTTGCCGTACACGGATTTTGACATGGAAGAATTGAAAAAGACTGTTCTGGCCATGAACCCGGAGATCCGGATTTTCCCGATATCGGCGAAGACCGGAGAAGGCGTCGGTGATTTGACCGAGTGGCTTGCGGGCAAGGTACAGGGAAGTTAGCCCACTGACTTGAGGGTGGCGACAACGGGCGGGACGGGTCACATGATATTCCAGTGCTCCGTGGCGTGAATACGATAACGAATGAAGAGACCCCTCGCCGGGCCTCCCACTGAGGGAGCGAAAACTTCCCCCCGTTGACGGGGGGATTAGAGGGGGGCGTGTGTTGCTCCTGTGAAACGTTGAAGCCGGCTATCGTCCATTCGGTCCGGAATATGCGACCGAATTAATGCGCAGCGGTACCAAGTCCCCCCGTTAAGCCCTTTTGTCACAGGGAGAATCCGCTTATCCCCTCTTCAGTAAAAGAGGGTAGGGGGATTTGTCCCCTAGGAAGGCGACACGCCGTACGGGTTCCGAGTTTTCCGGGCAGAGCAGTATGTGAGAAAGGACTCAGAATCATGAGCCTCAAAGGGCGTCTTTGTGCACGAACGGCATGGTATCTTACCATTGCATGCTCCCTTTTGTTCGTATTTCCCGTTTCCGCAATGGGCCTCTCCGAGGCGGAGACTACCAGGGAAATCAAGAAAGAGAGCAACCGAGTCATAATCGAAGCGTTCCTGAAGTACGAATTGACCGAAGTGAACAAGTACGTGACACGGCCGCTTCTGAATAAGCACCCTTCGCTCGTATTCTTCATCAAGCAGGTTGAACGCGGTCCTTTGGACAGCTTGTTCTTCCTCGAAGAATGGGTTCACAAGCTTCAAGACGCTCAGCGAAACATCAATTCGCTTCCCTATTCCATATCTTTTTCGTCGGAGGAGAAGAAGAAGATACTCGGGCTCCGAAAGGTAACAAACAAGATCATCTCGTACGGGATTCCCCTGATGAAGCGTGATTTCTATCGAGTGATCGTTGCTGCGCGGAAACTGGCCGACGAGAAAAGGAAGCATCCCATGGAGTTGATCCCAAAAGTCGAATTCCGCAACGCAATCTACCGGCACGTGGAACCAACCGCCAATGCGCTGGACGATGAGATGGGGAAACTATCGGAGGGAGAACTCATCTGTATGAGATTGGGGTGGGTTCTGGACCAGGTAACGATCACACGATTGTGGCTCCTGGTGAACGACAACCGCCTCCCCAAACCGGAAGATTTTATGGCCTACCGGAAACGGAGAAGCATCTACTTCGACAAGCGTCTCAAGGAGATTTACGGTAAAGCGGCAACGCGGCAAACCTCGGGCGCTTCCCACGCGGGAGAAAGGGCTTCGGCAAAGTAGAAGCGGATAAAGGCACATAATAGTGATACGTCTTGAGAATGTGAGCAAATGTTACCATAGCGGCATTGCCTGCGAAATCTTCCCCGTGAAGGGGGTGAGCCTGGACATCCCATTCGGGGATCGAATAGTGCTGCTCGGCAAGAGCGGATCCGGTAAGAGCACGTTCCTCAACCTGGTCGGCGGAGTGGATGTTCCGACAACGGGCCGGATCTTCTTCGGAGATCGGGAGATTACCTCATTGTCTCAGGGGGAACTGGCCGGGTACAGGAGAAAAGAAGTAGGGTTTATCTTTCAGTCGTTCAACCTCTTCCCGACCTTGACGGTCCACGAAAACGTTATGCTGCCGTTGGACCTGCTCGGCATAGCAGACGAAAGCAGGGCAACGGACATCCTTGACAAGGTGGGGCTTGCAGGACAGTCGGACAAATTCCCCGAGCAACTTTCCGGCGGCGAGCAACAGAGGGTGGCCATTGCCAGAGCGTTGGTCAAGGATCCCCGCCTGATCCTTGCGGACGAACCCACCGGGAACCTTGACTTGGAAACCGGGGAAGCCATCCTTAGGTTGATCGATGAGATCTGCCGCACCAAGGATGCAACGCTCATCATGGTAACCCATAGCGCGGATGCTCTCTGGATGGCGGATCGAAGGTATCGGCTGCGTTCCGGTAAGTTGGTCGAGGAGACGTCCTCGAGCGGGACCGTCGGCAAGGCTTAGTGCTCCTTGGCGTAAATACGGGCGTACAACCTGAGCCGTCTTCCCGGGCTCTATCCGGTCTTGGTGGGACGGGCATCTTGCCCGTCATCGACAGGCGAGACGCCTGTCCCACCAGTGCATAGAGATGCCGGGCAGCTGTCTTCGACGCGTTACGAGTTCCTTGATCTGTCTTTCGTCCTCCGTTGGCAGCGGCTTCGGTTGAGGCCTGACCGTTTGGGCAAAGCGTGCCGGGACCGGCAGGAGACCGGAACTACTCTCGTTCCCAGGCGGGAGATTGGGAGCGAGGAACGTCCCAAAGGGACATGCGATGTTAGCCGGGCCTTTCAAGGCCCGGAAACGTTGGACGGGCGAACACTGGTGATGCGACCTGAAAGCTCGCCGGCGTGCTCCGTCCCTTCAGGACGGAAATCGTGCTTGCATTTTCGCATGTTTTCCGGGGGATGAATCCCCCGGCTAAATTCGTGTGTGCCTTCAGCACGTAGGGCGGGCTCTGCCCGCCGTCTCCCCGGCGTAGGCCGGGGCCCGGGAGAAGAAGACTGGTTCCCGGCCTGCGCCGGGAAGACGGAACTCAATAGCAACCGTATTTGTGAACTCGACAACTAAATGAACTATCCCGGCAGATTCGAATCAATGGTTGCCTCGCTCGACTTCAATCAGGCTGATCGACTCACACCATGACATTTTCCACCCTTGTCAAGTTCAATCTCCGGTACTACCGACGCAACTCCATGCTTTCACTCCTCTGTCTCATGGGAATAGCCCTGGGGGTGGGAATCGTCGTGGCAGTGCAATTGATAAACAACTCCGCGCTATCGGCCTTTGCGTCGTCCGTGGATTACTTATCCGGTCGAGCAACGCATTCCGTGATCTCAGACTACGGCCGGATCGAGGAAGAGAACTTTATACGGCTGTGGAAGAACCCGCGGATAAAGGCGGCCTCGCCGGTCGTCGAAGTCATGGCGAATACGCTCGAGACCGCGGACGAACCGGTCCGGTTCATTGGTATTGACCCGTTTCTCGACGGCGATTTTCGTGATCTTTCTTCCATGAGAAGGAACGAGGGGTCACTGACGGAGTTTCTTACGAGCGACGTTCCCGCGGTGTACCTGTCGGAAGCCCTCATGACGCGCTGCGGCCTGAGCCGCGGCCATACGTTGACCGTCTTGTCGGCCGGCGTCGAGAAGAAGACAAAGATTGCCGGCCCGATACCGGCCTCAGGTTTGACCGGCGGAGACAATCTCGGTGTTCTGGACATTTCCGCTGCTCAGGATCTTTTCGGGAGAGAGGGCAGGCTCGATCGCATAGACCTCATCGTGGAGGGTAGGGCGGACAAGGTACTTGAGGGCATGCCCGAAAGTCTCCGGCTCACCGATTCCAACCGGAGAAAGTCTACGCTTCAGAGCATGCTCTATTCCTTCCAACTCAACCTCGCTGCAATGAGTCTGCTGGCCCTTTTCGTCGGCACATTCCTTATTTACAATTTTTCAATGTTTTCGGTTCTCTCCCGTCGCGAAGATCTGTCATTGCTCCTCACACTCGGTTCGGACCGTGCCGGTTTGGTGGGAGCATTCGTCACCGAATCCATGCTTCTCGGCACTGCCGGGAGTCTTCTCGGCATCGCGCTGGGTTTTCTCGTCGCGTGGGCCGGCATCGACCGGATATCTTCAACCATCAGCGATCTCTACTTCCATGTCGACGTGGAAACCGTCCATCTGACACTGCCGGTGGCGCTCAGAGGAGTCGGCGTGGGATTTCTGGCCACCATCGTCGGAACGGGCCTTCCCGCGCTGGAGGTAGCCGGCACGCCGCCGGTGATTGGGATGAAGCGACAAAGCATAGAGGATCGCGCACAGAGCCTCAAAGGTTTTCTGCTGGCCGGGGGAGTCGTTCTTTTCGGGCTGGCTCTCGTTGCGGCCTGGGCTTCTCGGTTTTCGATCTTCTGGGGATTCACTTCCGCGTTTGCAGTGACGCTGGCGTTTGCGTTGTTCACCCCCTCCATTCTCTCTCAGTTCACCCATTATGCGGGTACGTGGTTCAAGACAGTATTCGGCTCACTGGAGGCCTTCCTGGCAGCCAGAACCATCAGGGCTTCGCTGAGCCGTACCAGTATAGCCACGGCGGCTCTCGCAACGGCACTGAGCATGACCATCGGCGTAGACACCATGATCCACAGCTTCAGGAAATCCGTTGATGCATGGCTTGAGGGGTCGTTGCAGGGGGATCTGTACATATCGCCGGCCACCACAAAGTGGGCCCATTCACTGCCGGATGATCTCATCGAGTCATTGCGGCAAGATCCTCGAATAGGCGCGGTCGAGCGTTATTCCACGTACCCCGTCAGGATCAACGGCAAGCCGGCCAGGCTGAGGGTCGTGGACGGAACGGTCTTGAAGCATCGTTCCCGTTTCACTTTTCTCAAAAGAGACCAAGAGGCTTGGGATAGGATGGAAAAGGGCGGGGTCTTTATCTCCGAATCACTGGGGTACCGTTTCGGCCTGGACCTGGGAGATTCGGTCGAACTCGCGACGCCGCAAGGTAAACGTTCCTTCCCCGTGGTCGCGATCGTGAGGGATTACTCGTCCGACCAGGGTACCATTCAAATGCATCGAGATGTGTACGAGAATATCTGGCATGACAAGAAGGTGCAATCCGTGGCATTGTTTCTTAAGCCCGGGGTGTCGTCCGATGAGGTCCGTCGTTCCATCGCGGCTCAAGTTCCCGGCCTGGGGAGGACGATTGCATCGAACAGCGAGATGAGATCCAAGGTCCTGGTGATATTCGACAAGACCTTTGCTCCAACCGCGACCCTGAAGGGGGTATCCTTGCTGGTGGCACTCCTGGGCATTGCTACCGCGCTGACGGCCATTCTCATGGAGCGGTCCCGTGAGATGACCGTGCTGAGCTATCTGGGATTGACATCCACTCAGTTGGGACGAATGAACGTGTACCAGGCGCTGGTAATGGGGTTGGTGTCCTTTATTATCTCCGTGGGTTGTGGATTGATCCTCACGTACATCATCACCAATGCCATCAATTACCGATCCTTCGGCTGGTCGATAGACATCCATGTCAATCCTTGGGTCTTTGCAAAAACGTTCGCTCTCACCGCGTTGGCCTGCCTGGCATCGTCTATCTACCCGACGTACAAGCTGATGCGCGCGCCTGCCGTGCCCGCCCTTGAGGAAGAGTAACGCAATGCGCTTTGACTGTTATGGTTCACCGGGCTTCCGCGCCTGGGCGTGGTGCACCCTGTGAGAATGGAGGGGGAGACCATCTGCCTCTCCAAACCTCGCCCATCGGGATTCCGAGTGGTTGCGGCTGTCCCGGTGAACTGTTACCTTTCGCGCATGTATGGAGAGGTGTTCAGTAAACCACGTTGAAGTTCAGCCCCAGTGAAGACATACTCTCAGTCGTGTAGTAATTGTTCAGATTCGCCGGTGTGACGAGCGGCTGAGTGCTTCGGCCTGTAGATTTTCCGCTGAGTTCCTGAAAGTGATAGCACGCGAAAACCCCCAACCAGATGTTTGTGTGAAGACTCACGGTCCCTTCAAGACGAAACTCGATAAGTCCGCCCTTGTCGGTTTCGACGTTTTGTTCGGAATAGACGGTCCCCTGCCGCAAGGACACGGTGGAACTGTTCTTCATAAAGGGTGAGCCCACAATCTCGAAACGTGCTTTCCACCAGGGAAAGAACATTGCGGTTTGCATGCCGATGAACGGAATATTGGATGAAAAGATGTCACGCAACTGCGAGCCGTCTCCCTGTTCGAGTTCCCCGTGGTAGTGCCACTCCGATTGTCGATACCCGGCCAACACGCTGCAACGATACCCGCCGCCCTTGAAAAAATGGTACAATGCCGCAGCTTCCCAGGACTGATAATCGGGCCGGGTCACCCAGCGTGAAATCGGAATGATTGCCACGTTGGTTGAGGATTGCACAACTCCGCGCGTAGAGGATAAATCTCCCTCAAGAAAGCTCAGCGATCCTGCCAGCCTTCCGGAAATCAGATGGAAAGGCGACACTTCAACGCTACCGGCCAGAACAGGTAAACGTGGATTGTACTGGACCTTGAACACGTCTACCGGCCCTGTGTCGCCGTCCACGGACCGAAGCATCTGCGAACCGAAAAGAAGCTCCATACGTAATGAAGAGTCTATTTCGATTCCCTTTGGAACAAACCACTGGGCCTGAACAAAGAGAGGACAGGCCGCCAGGGTAATCAAAATCACCACAACACTCATGAAGACGCGCATGGGCATCCAGTCTCCGTACACCAATAAATAGAATTGCAGTTTTGATAGTATACCCACAATCGGCCAAGAAAGAAAAGGAAATTTGGAGGCTTGAGGCACGCATTTCGCTGATGTGGCGTTTCCTCCGGAAATCCGGTTGAGAACTCGGCAAAGCAATCTCAGAGTTTGGGAAACGAAATTGCCGGTAGGGCCAAATGCCTTCCGAGATAACCATAGTGCGTCGGCGAGAACAGGTCTGCGTATCAAAGCATTGAAAATTTGTGATACCGCCTATAGAATGCCGCGCACGTGTCGATCTCGTCCTCATCGCGAAAACGCGCTCTTCGAAAATACCTCCTCGCCGGGTCACTTCCGCTCGGATCGGCACAGGGGTGACCGTGAACCGCGGTACGGCGATCCCCGGACAGGAAAAGTCATGGAGCTACCTGAACGAAAAATATACAAGGTCTCGGAACTGACCAATGAAATTCGCGAACTGCTGGAGCGGGGATTTCCCTCGGTGTGGGTGCAGGGGGAGATTTCGAATCTCCATGCAGCACCCTCGGGGCATATGTATTTCACTCTGAAGGACGACTCCGCACAGATACGATGCGTGATGTTCAAGATTCAGTCCCGCTTTCTGAAATTCAGGCTGGAGGACGGACTGGACGTTATTGCATGGGGTCGGCTGAGTGTCTACAACCTTCGAGGCGAATACCAGCTCATTCTGGACACCATGGAACCCATGGGGCTTGGCAGCCTCATGTTGGCATTTGAGCAACTCAAGGCGAAACTCGCCGGTGAAGGGCTCTTTGACGAGCGCGCCAAGAAACGACTTCCCGCGTATCCAAAAACCGTAGGCTTGGTGACCTCCCCGAGGGGGGCCGCGGTAAGGGATATGATTCGAGTCATAAAACGTCGCTACCCGGGAGTTCACATTGTGGTGAGCCCCACATCGGTTCAGGGGGACCGCGCACCGGATGAAATAGTCGCGGCTTTGGACCGGTTGTGCGGTTCGGGAGACCCCGACGTGATCATAATTGGACGAGGCGGAGGATCTGTCGAGGATCTCTGGGCATTCAACGATGAACGCGTGGTCAGGGCGGTTGCGCAGTGCCCGATTCCCATCGTCGGCGCGGTGGGGCACGAAACGGATGTGACCCTCACCGATTTTGCCGCGGATCTCAGGGCTTCCACGCCGTCGGTTGCGGCGGAAATGGCGGTTCCCGACAGACGGGAGCTTTCAGAGAGTCTCGGCCACCTCACAGCGAGACTCCGGAACGCGATGACCTTCAGCCTGGGCAAATACACCGAGGCGGTCAACGAGACCGTCAAGCGGCTCTACGATCCCCGGCGTCAGATTGAGGAACGTCGCTTGCGAATGGATGATCTCACCATGCGGCTCGGAAATGCGATGGCCCGGAGGACCGCACTGGCTCGACGAGACACCGAGGCCCTCACGGAACGTCTGAGACCCGAGTACGTGACTCGGATCATCTTCGAAGGCAAGGCACGATGCGACGAACTGACATTCCGCATGGAACGGTCGATGCGGAATGTCCTGCAGGCCGCCCGAAATGCCGCGGAGACCCTGGCGGTACAGTTGGATAGTCTGAGCCCGTTGTCGGTATTGGAGCGCGGTTATTCCATCACGATGAGGCCGGACGGCAAGAAAGTGGTCACCGACGCGTCATCGGTCGCAACCGGAGATGATCTGCGCATTCGTCTGTACAGAGGGGAACTGTCATGCCGGGTGACGGGGACGGATGAGGAATGAGGGTGCCGTGGTTTTCCATCGGAGGGGCTTATTGGTCGGTTTCTCAAATGCGGTCGCGTATCGAGTTCAGTCTTCCCGGCGTAGGCCGGGAACCTGTCTTATTCTCCTGGACCCCGGCCTACGCCGGGGAGACGGCGGGCCGGGACGCCCGCCCCACGGCAGAGGGTGTGACTCGGTACAGGCTTTCGATAGGGGTAGGAACAACCGGTTGTTTACCCGGCCGCTCCTCCCTCCGAACCGTACGTGCGGTTTTCCCGCATACGGCTCTCCGGTCGGTGGTCTTACCTCCGAGAGGATTGACGAGCCGCTGCATGGGCTGCAACTACGGAGAACAGCCCCTGCTTGGCAAAGAAGGAATTCGGCCGGCGTTGATGGTCCTTGCCCCTGCCGCGACCACGACGCTTGGAACGGCGGCGAAGGATGCTGCGAAGCCGCATCCGGATCCACTGGTCCAAAGGACGAAACGTGGTGTAATGACTGTGTTTGAAGTACACAAACCAGCCCGCAAGGGTCCGGTTGACTCTCGCAATGATTACCGAAAGGCTAAAGCCGTTGGTGCGCTTCGTTTTGCCGCGAATGGTATCCTTCAACTTCTGCAGGCTTTTGGAACGGGGCCAACGATAGCCGCGCTCAAAGTGGTACCCAAGAAAGTCGAAACCACCACGACTCGTAGCATCGACAATGTGCGTCTTCTCCGGATGGAGGGTCAGTCCCGTAGATTGGGTCCAGCCCTGGACCAGACCGAGAGCGGATTGCGCTTCGGCCTTGCTGCGGCACAGAATCACAAAGTCGTCAGCATAGCGTACCATGGCCAAACCAGAGCGAGCCATCAGATGATCCAAGGGATCGAGATAGATATTCGACAACAGTGGACTTATGACCGCACCTTGAGGGGTGCCAAACTCGGGGGTCCAGCCCTGAGCAGTGTCCAGGATTTGCTGTTGAAGAAAGCTCTGAACAAGGCGGAGGATACTCTGATCGCTAATCTTCAGGGCGACACGGCCGAGCAACTCATCGTGCCCTATCGTGTCGAAGTAGGATTTGAGGTCGGCATCCACCACGTACGTGAAGCCTTGTCTCAGGAGTGCACCGACGCGACGAAGCGCGTCCTTACAGCCTCGCCTCGGTCGGAAACCGTAACTATGTTCGGCAAAATCCCGCTCGAAGATAGGTTCAAGGACCTGGCGCAGCGCGGCCTGCACGACTCGATCTCGTACCGTGGGAATCCCCAGTGGACGGCGCTCTTTCTTGCCGGGTTTGGGTATCCACACGCGTCTGATGGGTTGTGGCCGGTAGGTGCCGGACCGGAGTTCCGCTGCAAGCTTTTCGAGGTTACCCTCAAGCTGCGTCTCGAAGTGCCGGACCGTCACATGATCCACCCCCGCACTCCCACGGTTGGCCTTCACACGCGCAAAGGCAGACCGAAGATTCGCAGGAGTATGGACCTTGTCCATCAAGCTGTACCACGTACCTCCTTTCACCCCGTGTTCCAGGGCTGTCAACATGCGGTCTGTCCAGACTGTGGGTTCGACCCAGGACCAGCGGTCCCGTATCGCTCCGGCCCGTCTAGCCCCGAAGAACACTGTAGCCGGTTTGTCTTCCCGTTGTCTGTCCATCATGCATCCACCTTCCTGCCTCCCTTTGCTCCACGCCCATTACGGCGTTTCAGCGCTACTATGGAGGCTCTGACTCCTGTGCGAGTCTCCATCCCGCACAGGTCTCCCCGCTTAACGTACTCAACCGTCCTGACCATTCCATCCCCAACCACCTGGTGTCCCCCTGTCGCCGCTTTACACCCGCTACGTTGTTCTCAGCGCGACAGGTCTCCTATCTCAAGACCTTTTGCCTTTTGTATCAGCGCAGGCCATCGTCAGAATAGGTCTAGGCTTCGCACATGGCTAGCAGGCTCGCCGAGATCACCCTGCCGAAACGGGTTCGTTAACCTACGGACTGGTCGTTCGCCTCCTGTTGCTCTCCACCCCGCCTCACAGCGACGCAGTTACAGGCGGCTACAGGCTGTAGCGTTGACCTGAAGAGGACTTGCACCTCTCTGATTAAGTACGCTCGCAGGCGCACTAGCCCGGGCCTCCGTGCCCGGAAATCTTCCGTTCCAAGTAGGCGGTGTATGGCGACGAGGGGAAAATGTGTGACCGAGCTTATGAAAACGAGAAATTAGTCTCAACGTAGGGCTGCTCGGGCTGACCGCGACAGATCTCATCAGATGGAAAGATTCTCATGCAAGACCAAATCAACCCTAAAGAAATACTGCCTTTTCTCCATCACGTTACTCAGCAGGCCGGTAAGACGGTACTCTCGTATTACCGCGGGGAATTCACCGTGGAGCGTAAGGACACATCCGATAAGGGCATTGACATTGTTACCGATGCGGATCGTGCTTCGGAAGACCTCATTCTCGGCGAGATCGCGAAATCGTTTCCCGATCACGATATTCTCGCGGAAGAAACCGTGACGGAAAGCTCGGGCGCGAAGTGGTTGTGGCTCGTTGACCCTCTGGACGGCACGGTGAACTTTGCTCACGGGTACCCGCATTTCAGCATATCCATTGCCCTTACCCGCGGGGACGACCTTGTTGCCGGCATGGTTTACGATCCCCTCAGGGCAGAGAGCTTCTACGCGTTCGAGAATCAAGGCGCGTTCCTGAACGGAAAATCCATCGCAGTGTCGAGAGCCGAAACCCTTCAAACGAGCATCGTTGCCACGGGCTTTCCGTACAACAGGGCCTATACCGAGGACAACAATGTGAAGGAATTCACACGGGTGGTGACCAGAGTACAAGGGATACGAAGAGCAGGGTCGGCGGCGCTGGATCTGGCTTACGTTGCCTGCGGGCGTCTTGACGGCTTCTGGGAACTCAGGCTCAAACCATGGGATCAGGGAGCGGGAATGCTTCTTGTGCAGGAAGCCGGCGGCCGCGTATCTGACGGAAAAGGACAACCCACACATTTTCGCACGTCGAGCATCACGGCCACGAACGGATTGATACACGACGAACTGGTGAGAGTCTTATCGAGGAACTCGTAACGGGCCCCCCCCCTCCCCGCGTGAAAGGATGATGACCATGAACCTTGGAGATCTTCCTTCCTCCTGCTACGTGACTCACCTGCAATGCTCGAAATGCAATGAAATCCATGAATCCGAAAAGATGCAGACCGTATGCGTTTCATGCGGAAGCCCGCTACTCGTGCTGTACGACCTGGATTCCGTGAGATCCGTCTTCAAACGCAGCCGACTCGGATCCAGACCGCCGGAACTGTGGAGGTACAGGGAACTCTTGCCGATGAGGGACCCGGCCAATGTGGTAAGTCTGGGCGAAACCATGACTCCGGTGATTCATTGTCGCGCCATAGGGGCGGGGCTCGGCATGGACCGTCTCTTCGTGAAGGACGAGGGAAGATTGCCCACTGCGAGCTTCAAGGCTCGCGGCCTGGCTATGGCCGTGACCATGGCCAATGAATTCCGCGTCCGACGGGTTGTCATACCGACCGCGGGCAATGCCGGAGGCGCGCTCGCCGCGTACGGGGCTCGGGCGGGCATGGAGGTGTTCGTCTTCTGCCCCGAAGACGCGCCCGAAATCAATGCCAACGAGTGCGGCATGGTTGGAGCGGTCGTGGGCCTCGTCAACGGTCTCATCGATGATTGCGGACGAATCGTGCGAGAAGGCAAGGAACTCTTGGGGTGGTTCGACATGTCGACCCTCAGGGAGCCCTACCGGATCGAGGGAAAGAAGACGATGGGACTGGAGACGGCCGAACAGTTCGGGTGGGATTTGCCGGATGCCATATTCTACCCCACCGGCGGCGGGACCGGACTGATAGGTATGTGGAAGGCGTTCAATGAACTTGAGGAGCTTGGGTGGATCGGGAGTAAGCGGCCAAGGCTCATATCGGTTCAGTCCGAGGGTTGCGCGCCCATCGTAAGGGCTTTCGAGGAAGGTGCGGATAGTGCTCGTCCGTGGGAACATGCGGCAACGATTGCCGCGGGCATCAGAGTGCCTCACTGCATCGGTGATTTCCTCATACTGCGAGCCATCCGCGAGACCAATGGAACGGCCATTGCCGTCCCGGATGACGAGATTCTCAGAGAGCAAAGGGATCTCGCCGAGAAGGAAGGGATCATTGCAGCCCCGGAAGGTGCGGCCGTGCTCGCGGCCCTGAAGAAGGCCCTTGGACCGCGGGGATGTGGGGAAAGGCGAACGGGTGCTCTTGTTCAATACCGGATCGGGGTTGAAATACCCGATGAATGTGACATTCCAACGGATAGACAAGGATCGGCCCGTCGATTACGAGGGGTTGATCCGGAGGTAGCACCGGCGAAGGGGTTGAATGGAGAAGAACGAGATTGATTCGGTTGCGGCACGTTCAGAGCCGTCGCATGCCTTGTCCTATGTGGTGATTGCATGGTTTCCGGCATTCGTTGCTCTGATCATGATACCCTTTGCCGTATACTTCCCCCAACAGGATGAATTCGGCGCGAATCTCTTGTATCCGCTGATGTCGGGTCTCGCCGCAGCCATGGCATTCATGGCTTTGCTGCCGCTGCTTCTGGTACGTCCTACGGTTCGGGCGAGATTAGCCGTCCTTCTCTTCTTTTTCGGCGTGTACGTGGCTCTAGCCGATATCACCGCACCCGTGCAGGTCGGAGACCTGACTTCCGGACCCGGGCACGTGAAGCCCGTGGAACCCCTCTTCCTTACCCTTGTCGAGAGCATCATACTCATTGCGGCGCTGTGGGCGGGGATTCGGTTGCCCCCCAAATGGGTCGCCAAGGTCGGGGCTCCGTTTGTCGTGGTCTTGTGTGTCACGCAAGCCGTGTACTTCTATATCCACATACCCGCGGACGTGGTCGTGAAATGGGGAGATCACGTCTTTTTTCAACGAGACGCGCGAGCAGCCGTCCCGGAGAAGCTCGCCGACCGAGGAAACATTTACCAGATTTGCTTTGACGGGTATAGCAGCCTTGTGTTCTTGGATACCCTGAAAGAACTTGGGAACACTTCTGCGTTCGACGGATTTACGTTCTACGAAAAGAATCGAGCCAACTATGTGTTCACCCGGGCATCCCTGCCGAGTTATCTCACGGGAACGTTCTACAAGGGCGGCAGCGCTGTGGTGTGGGACCGGCAACGGATTGAGTCGGGTATGATAAGGGCGTTGCACGATCGGGGGTATGCGGTGTCGATGTACACGCCGAATGTGGGCTATTATCACAAGTCGGCTTCCTATGCCCGGCAACTGCTGGATGTGATCAAAGATCAGCAGAAAACGGAGTTAATGTTCGATTTCTTTGATTTTACGGACCTGTGTTTGTTGAGGATCGTTCCCAACTGGATGCAGCAGGAACTCTACGTTGACGGGAGAGGCCTAGCCGGCCGTATTTTCGGGTCAACGACCCGGAACTCCGGACGCAACGACGGGGAAGACGGCGAATGCCGCTCCGATGTGGTTCAGTGTCTTCCCATGGTACGGGCGTTTGTCGAAGATGAGAAGAAGCGTCCCGCTCACGGACAGTACGTGTACGTGCACCTTTGGTTTACTCACGACCCGATCGGCTCCAGAAACGGGGACTGCACGCAGAACCGGGAAGGCACCGCGACGTACCTCGATCACGCTGTCTGTGCGACGAGAATTATGGAGCGGTTCATTTCCGACTTGAAAAAGCTCGGCAGGTTCAAGGATTCGACGATCATTTTCCAGAGTGATCACGGACACGGAGAGGTCGGCCCCAAAGATGCCGCAACAAACGCGTTACCTGCTGATGTGGAGAAGAGGATTCAAACGGTGACGGGAATGAGCCCCCGGCACATTGTGAACAAGACCTATGCGCTGCTCCTCGTGAAGGGACCGGGCGAGTACGGCACTCCGTTACGCATCTCAAAGAGTCCTACCGTGCTTGTGGACCTTCCCATGACAATCTACGATCTTCTCGGCATCGATGCGACGACCGAGGCCGGTCGGTCCATATTCGATATCGGGGAATCCGAGGAGCGGGAAATACACATGTTTGCGGGATTCTTCCGGCCCGGAGCCGCCCGTACGGCTCATATCTCGCAGATGACAATGCTCAAGGGCGAGGTGGTTCACTTCTCATTTACCAATGGAAAAGGATGGAAGCTCCATCCCAATATTCCCTTCAGCAAGAATTAGATCAACATTCATTGCATTGAGCTTTCTGGAAGCCACAACCAATCATGAAGGTCCTCGGCACCGGTAGGCACTCCGGGGCTTCGCCTCGGAGATCGGCCATGAAGAGCGCACCATGCGCCATAATTGGGGGGGGGAGACCATCTCCCCCCCAAGCCCCCCCATCGTGTAACCGCCCGGGGGCGAACTCATGATGCCGCCACCTAAGTGCTGGGTTGCACAAGTTCGGTCACACATTTTTCGCGCTGAGATTGCTTCGTCGTTTCAGTCCTCGCAAAGACATTTCCGGCGTTGTCATTGCGAGGGCGCAGCCCGTGGCAATCTCAGAATGTCAAGAAAATGCGTGACCGTATTTCCGCCAAGGAGCACTAAGCATTCATTGTCATGGGCATTACAAGAATTTCGACACCATCAACAATTGGAATGCCCTTGAAGTCCAACATGTCTTCAGCCCCGGTCTTCAGAGACTCCAACAATTCTTCCCGCGTCTTCTCCTGCGCATTTACGCCCGGAAGATCGACAAGCCATCCGATCCACCAGTCTTTGGTCTTTTCTATGTGAGCGTAATATTGCATGGTTACCTCACGAAGGGAATGTCAAGATCCCCACAGATCTTCCTAGCCAGATGATCATCCACTTCGGTGTGTCTCGGTACTTGGGTCACGTTGTTTCCACGCTCATAGATCGTGTGTTTGCGCCCTTCTCTTCTGAACTCAGCTCCATGTTTCTCGATGTGCTTGATGAGCGCTCTTCTTCTCATGCCCTCTCTCGGCGAACTTCCCGGCATGCGATTGGTTTCCCGAGAGCAGAATATCCTCTCCGGCCCATAATGCAAAGTACTTATGCAGACTCCTTGGCCGAAGATTCGGTTCCTGTTTATTTGCACGGAGGACCCAAGTTCGCGGAGGTTCGCCTTTCGTTCACCAACGGAAAGGGATGGAGGTTCCATCCCAATATTCCCTTCAGCAAGAATTAGTGCATAAATGCGGCGACGTATCCTTGAGATCGCGCTGAAGCGTCCCAGCGGCACGGGTATCTTGCCCGTCGACAGGCGAGACGCCTGTCCCACCAACCCTGCCGGGCGCTCGCGGAGAAGAGACCGTCACGGAGGCCGGCAACCGGGCACATGCCCTGAAAGGGCATACTGTGAAATAGGGGTAGGAACAACCGGTTGTTTACCCGGCCGCTCCTCCCTCCGAACCGTACGTGCGGTTTTCCCGCATACGGCTCTCCGGTCGGTGGTCTTACCTCCGAGAGGATTGACGAGCCGCTGCATGGGCTGCAACTACGGAGAACAGCCCCTGCTTGGCAAAGAAGGAATTCGGCCAGCGTTGATGGTCCTTGCCCCTGCCGCGACCACGACGCTTGGAACGGCGGCGAAGGATGCTGCGAAGCCGCATCCGGATCCACTGGTCCAAAGGACGAAACGTGGTGTAATGACTGTGTTTGAAGTACACAAACCAGCCCGCAAGGGTCCGGTTGACTCTCGCAATGATTACCGAAAGGCTAAAGCCGTTGGTGCGCTTCGTTTTGCCGCGAATGGTATCCTTCAACTTCTGCAGGCTTTTGGAACGGGGCCAACGATAGCCGCGCTCAAAGTGGTACCCAAGAAAGTCGAAACCACCACGACTCGTAGCATCGACAATGTGCGTCTTCTCCGGATGGAGGGTCAGTCCCGTAGATTGGGTCCAGCCCTGGACCAGACCGAGAGCGGATTGCGCTTCGGCCTTGCTGCGGCACAGAATCACAAAGTCGTCAGCATAGCGTACCATGGCCAAACCAGAGCGAGCCATCAGATGATCCAAGGGATCGAGATAGATATTCGACAACAGTGGACTTATGACCGCACCTTGAGGGGTGCCAAACTCGGGGGTCCAGCCCTGAGCAGTGTCCAGGATTTGCTGTTGAAGAAAGCTCTGAACAAGGCGGAGGATACTCTGATCGCTAATCTGCAGGGCGACACGGCCGAGCAACTCATCGTGCCCTATCGTGTCGAAGTAGGATTTGAGGTCGGCATCCACCACGTACGTGAAGCCTTGTCTCAGGAGTGCACCGACGCGACGAAGCGCGTCCTTACAGCCTCGCCTCGGTCGGAAACCGTAACTATGTTCGGCAAAATCCCGCTCGAAGATAGGTTCAAGGACCTGGCGCAGCGCGGCCTGCACGACTCGATCTCGTACCGTGGGAATCCCCAGTGGACGGCGCTCTTTCTTGCCGGGTTTGGGTATCCACACGCGTCTGATGGGTTGTGGCCGGTAGGTGCCGGACCGGAGTTCCGCTGCAAGCTTTTCGAGGTTACCCTCAAGCTGCGTCTCGAAGTGCCGGACCGTCACATGATCCACCCCCGCACTCCCACGGTTGGCCTTCACACGCGCAAAGGCAGACCGAAGATTCGCAGGAGTATGGACCTTGTCCATCAAGCTGTACCACGTACCTCCTTTCACCCCGTGTTCCAGGGCTGTCAACATGCGGTCTGTCCAGACTGTGGGTTCGACCCAGGACCAGCGGTCCCGTATCGCTCCGGCCCGTCTAGCCCCGAAGGACACTGTAGCCGGTTTGTCTTCCCGTTGTCTGTCCATCATGCATCCACCTTCCTGCCTCCCTTTGCTCCACGCCCATTACGGCGTTTCAGCGCTACTATGGAGGCTCTGACTCCTGTGCGAGTCTCCATCCCGCACAGGTCTCCCCGCTTAACGTACTCAACCGTCCTGACCATTCCATCCCCAACCACCTGGTGTCCCCCTGTCGCCGCTTTACACCCGCTACGTTGTTCTCAGCGCGACAGGTCTCCTATCTCAAGACCTTTTGCCTTTTGTATCAGCGCAGGCCATCGTCAGAATAGGTCTAGGCTTCGCACATGGCTAGCAGGCTCGCCGAGATCACCCTGCCGAAACGGGTTCGTTAACCTACGGACTGGTCGTTCGCCTCCTGTTGCTCTCCACCCCGCCTCACAGCGACGCAGTTACAGGCGGCTACAGGCTGTAGCGTTGACCTGAAGAGGACTTGCACCTCTCTGATTAAGTACGCTCGCAGGCGCACTAGCCATGGGTTTCAACCCATGGAAACGATAAACAACAATAAATAGTTATGGACCCTGACGGGGTCCACTAACGGGACTCCACATTGGGAGGTACCGTGATTGGTCGGCCCCTTCAGGGCCGGCCCGGAGAATTGGGTGGATGCCGTCTTCCACGGGTTGAAAACCCGTGGCTATTCAAGGTGAGCCCCTTCGGGGCACTGGCTGGTCATCACCTCGAAGCGATTGGCCAATTGTCAGCCGGTTCCTACGGTTGCCGGCCGAAAGATAAAATACGGGACATGCTCAGCCATAGCCTCAGGCGTGTCATGCCCCCAGTTCTCGTTGCAATGAGAGAGCGAGGCGGCACACGATACCGTAGGCGCCGGCTTCAGCAGGACCGGCATCCTGCCGGTCATCTTGTCCTGTTTCGGCAACATCCTTCATTTCCCCAGGACCTTTCGTATCGCGCCGGCAATCGTGCTTCTTCGTATGGGCTTTATGAGCAACGCTTCGATTCCTGCCTCAGTTACCGCCTGTTCGGTAATTGCTTCACTGAATCCCGTACACAGAATGAACGGCAGGTCCGGACGAAGGCTCTTCAGTTCTTTGGCTAGTTCCATGCCGGACATGCCGGGCATGGTCAGGTCCGATATCACGAGGTCGAATTCATTGGGCGCTGCACGAAAAAGCTCCGCTGCTTGCATGCTGCCGGTGCACGGCACTACCTCGTATCCGAGGCGTTCCAGCATTTCCTTGGCCATCCTCACGATGACTTCCTCATCATCCACCAGCAAGATGCGCTCACGACCGGAGGGAGCCTCTTCCTGTTCAGGGACTTCTTGATCGGTTGTTTCAGGGATCACCGGCAGATACACCTGGAATACGGTACCGCCTCCCGGTTCGCTCTCCACGGTAATCGTCCCGCCGTGACTTTCAACGATGCCGTGGACCACGGCGAGCCCGAGGCCGGTTCCCTTACCTTGTCTCTTGGTCGTGTAATACGGTTCGAAGATCCTTTCCAGAAGCTCGGGCGGCATGCCTTGTCCCGTGTCGGCCACCGTCAGTTTCAGCCACGGGGCTTGAGTGGGGACTCGATTCGGAGCAATCAATTCCGGTCCGGTTTGAACCTGTTGCAGGTCTATTTCCAGAATCCCTCCCTTTGCGCCCATCGCTTGGGCCGCGTTTGTGGAGAGGTTCATCAATACTTGATGCATTTGCGTCGGGTCCGCCAGTACTCTTCCGAGTTCCTGCGCGAGGTTGTACCGGATCGAAATTGTCGACGGAGTGGAAGCCCTGAGGAACTTGCACACTTCTTTGACGATAGGAGCCAAAAGTATCGGCTTCTTCTCCTGTTCCGACCGGCGGCAAAAAGTAAGAATCTGATTCACCAAATCCCTGGCTCGCTCGGTGGCGTCAAGTACGTGACCCAGGTTGCGGTGGGCACGTTGATCGGACTGTGTGTCGTCCTGGGCCAGCTGGGTGAATCCTGAGATCGCATAAAGGATATTGTTGAAGTCATGTGCAATGCCGCCGGCGAGGGTCCCGATGGCTTCAAGCTTCTGTGCCTGACGAAGTTGCCTTTCGAGGGCAACCTCATTGGTGACGTCGCGCAGAACCGCGACATAGCTTGCAATTCTCTCGGCTTCGTCCCTCACGGGAGAGACGGCGGCTTCGACCTCAAGTTGGTTTCCGTTACTTAATCTGTACATGAGCCGACCGCTCCAAACCCGTCCGCCGGCAAGAGTCCTCCACATGGCTCGGTAAAGGGGATCGTTTTGGGGACCGGGCCTGAGAAAGCGTGTGTGCCGGCCAATGATCTCTTCCCGCCCGTAACCGGTGACCTTGCTGAAAGCAGGGTTTATGTATCTGATTCGGCCTTTTCTATCGAATATGACGATGAGTTCGGCCGCCTGCTCAATGGCGGTTACAAGCAGCACACGTTCTTCTTCCGCCTGTTTACGCCAAGTGATGTCTCTGACCCAGACCTGAATGGCCGGCTCACCCCGGAATACGGCCACCCGAGCATCCAACTCGGCGGGAAAGCAAGAACCGTCCTTTCTTTGCAGCCGAACATCGTATTTTGGCGGAACAGATTCGTTGTTCAGTCTGGCAAGGGCCCTATCGTGAACTACTTGCCGGTCCTCGGGATGGTAGATATCCGGACGTTCGAGACCCTCAAGCTCGCCCGGTTCATATCCGAGCATTTCGTACAAACGAGAGTTGGCGAACACGATCTTTCCGTGCTTGCGGATGAAGATGCCGTCAAAGCTGCCCTCCACGAGGCTTCGATAGAGCTCTTCACTGTCCTGCCGTGCTGTCTCCATGTCGTTTTCCACGAAGGAATGATTATCCGTAGGAAAGCCTACCCGTTCAGTTCATTGAGCAAACATCGTACCAGGAGCCTGCATGGGCGGGAAAGTTGTTGATATTGGCAGGTTGCGTTGCGAGCGCTTGTTACGATCATGTGAGAGGACGGCTACGAATTGGTATTGTGAGGGCTCATTGACTACAAATATGTAGGCTTCGCGGTGGGCTGGATGCAAGAGAAAGAAAAAACGACCACCAAGACACCAAGAAGTCAATGAATGCAGACTGATCCTATTCCACACTTCATGAGTTCCCTTGGCGTCTTTGCGGTTGATTCTCTTTTTCCTCGCAGTTACAGCAATTGCTTGAATTCTTCAGGTGTAAGGCCGGCATCACGGACAATTCCGCCCATCGTATAGGCGTTTACCGGATTGTGCCGTGGAACGGTAAGGATTCTGGAACCGTCGGACATGACGATGTGTTTACCCTGACGTATGATACGAAATCCGGCTCTTTGCAGGGCGCGCACAGCCGCCAAGTGGTCTATGCCCGGGATTTTGCCCATCGTTCTATACAGCGACTTCTATCTCTCGGAGTTCCGCATCAGGGAATAGATCGTCTACAGCCGCCAAATACTCGCGGATCGCGTCGCGTATGTTCTCTATGGCTTCTTCCTCGGTACTTCCCTGTGACCAACATCCCGGAAGTCCCGGAACCGAGACACTGAAGCCTTCATCAGATTCCTGAAGCAGTACCTTGTATTTCATGCTTTGAGTCTCCCATTCCTAAGGCCGAGATCGCCCTGTATCCGACCCTGCAGTCTCCCTCGTCGGAAGTCAAGACCTTTCAGCCTCCGATCTCGATGAATGCAAGAGAAAAAAGCCCCAACCACAAGACTCCAAAACACACCACGAAGCTCAGTCTTGAACGTGGGGCGGGCGTCGCTGCCCGCCGTCTCCCCGGCGTAGGCCGGGGTCCAGGAGAAGAAGACCGGTTCCCGGCCTACGCCGGGAAGACGGCTCGGGTTGTGCGACCGGATTTGTGAAATCGGCTGCTATGCAACGTCCTGCATCTTGTTGGCAAAGTCCTGCACGGCCGGCGGCGGTGGAAGGGGTTTTCCATCGGCTCGGTATAAGGCGACGGCTTCCCGGAGGAACCCCTATTCACCCAGCAGCTCTCTCAGTTCGCTCTGCCGTTTTTCGAGAGACTCGAGTTGGCCCTTCAGCTGCTTAATGTCTTTGGTGACCTTGGACAACTCCTTTTTCCACTGTTTTTTCTGGAGGTAGTCGGTCCCATGTGTTCCCTCCACAAGTGCCTCCACTTCACTTCGCAACAATTTGAGAAAGGGGTTGCCGTGCATGGCGGCATGACGGTACTGCAGTTTCCCGTCCTTGATCGCCTGAATGATCTCCTCTTGAGTGAGACCGAATTCCTTTCGAGCGGTTTTGTCGCTTAATGTACCGCCCTTCCTTTGCCACTCGGACCTAATGTCAAACGCCGTATTGGTCTCCCTGAATTGGCGTTGATGAAAAACGTCATCCTTTTCACGGCTATTGTCTTTTACTCCGTCAAGATGGCCCAACGCTTTCGTATACGTATGGAGCTTTCTCCAGGTCCCTCTATACGAATCGAGGGCAGTTTTCGATCGACTGAACTTTCTCGCAAATTCGTGATCATGGTTTGCGGCCGGATGGCAGAAGACCTCTCCCGGTACAAATTCATCCCGGTACCCAAAGTTAGATTCCAGGTACCCGATACACCAACAGTTATCGATGTATTGACGCGTGGTCCTTTCGGATAATCCTTGGGCGCGGAGATAGTCCATGAACTGGAACAGATACTTGCCCAGTGCAAGGGCGTATCGGTGCATCTCTTCACCATAGTACCAGTCCTCAATGTAGTCCTCTAACTCCTTCAGTGCCTGATCGTCGCGGTCCATGGTAAGCTCCTGCCGCTTGGTTCCGGGAGTTCTATTCATCAGACCGACTAATCCACCGGACCCCGGTTGTCAATACGCCATTCGCCAATCGTCGTGATTTCATCGTTAAGCTTCGCGACCTTTGGTGATATCGGAGGACGCTTGTTTTAGGGAGGGGAATAACAATCTTCGTTGCTGTGATTTCTCATACCCGCCCCATACAGATGTTGTGCTATCCATTGCACCCACTGTCTTACCTTCTCTACTCCTTATTCTCTCCCCGATTTTTCAAGTACTTGACCACTGCAGCCTTACCATATTTACCGGCCAAGCTCAGGGCGGTGGCACCATCGTTGTTCTGAGCCGCGGTATCGGCTCCCTCGTTGACGAGTAGCTTTACCGTTTCCAAATGACCGCCTTGGGCTGCGAACATCACGGCCGTGCGTGCAGCCTCCTTTGGTCTTATCGCTGACCTTGAGCCCCATGCTGATAAGCAGGTTCACCATTTTCAAATGACCACGTTGGGCCGCCTCTGTGAGAGCCGTCCAGCGATTCTTGTCCTTTGCCTTAACGTTTGCCCCGTTTTCTATGAGCAACTCCACCGCTTCTACTTGGCCTTCGAGGGCAGCATACATGAGAGCGGTCTTGCCGTCTTCGTTGACGCTGTTTACCTTCGCACCTCTTTCGATGAGCAGCTTCATAATTTCGAGGTGTCCGTTGGAAGCGGCCATCATCAACGCGGTCTGGCCCCACTCGTCGGCAGCGGTGACGTCAGCGCCTTTTTCCAGGAGAAACTTAAGCGCGTCCATGTGGCCATGAGCGGCAGCAATGGACGACGCCTTGGTGAGGTCATCGCCCTTTTGCATAAGCAGCTTCAGTATTTCCACGTTGCCGTTTCCGGCAGCAGAGTCCAGCGCTGTCTGACCGACTTCAGTCTGGGCGTTCGCCTCTGCACCCTTCTCCAATAGCAGCCTTACCACTTCAGGATTGCCGCCTTCCACTGCGTACATAAGGGCCGTTGCGTCATCAAGACCCCCTGTTGCACTAGGGTCCGCGCCCTCATCCAGGAGCAACTTCACCATTTCCAAATTGCCACGCCCAGCCGCGAACATCAGAGGCGTCCCTCGGAGCCCATGCTTTGCTTTGGCATCAGCGCCGTCCCGAATGAGCCGCTGAACTTCATGAAGGTCCCCAAGTCTGGCCGCAGTTGCCAAACTCAGACTGGCCCCACGGGCCTTGAGCAGTTTCACTACATCGTCATGGTCCCTTAGAGCGGCCAAGTCGACGGCAGTGGTATCAAGAGAGTCCTTGGCATTGACGTCGGCACCCTTTTCTGTGAGCAGCTTCACGACCTCTGCATGCCCATGTAAGGCAGCCGCCATGAGGGCCGTCCTGCCATTCCGATCCTTTCCGTTGACACGCGCGCCCTTTTTCAACAGAGCCTTGGTCAACCCCAAGTCACCATGCTTTGCCGCGCTGATGAATTGCTCGTCGAGACTCGCCGATCCTTCTGCCACAGCGAGGCACGGCAGGAGCACTAGAGCCAATGCCATTATCAGGCACCACTTCGTGATCACCGGGACGCGTTGAGTTTCCATGATAAACCTCCGGGGCATTCTTCCGATACCTGCTTCGGAATTCTGTCGACTGTGCGATAGGCAGTTGCCGGAATCATGATAACTTGCCCTGCTCTTCCAGGAGCTTCTCGAAAACTTGGTCCTTTGACTGTTGGTATCCGTGGCGGTGGCGGTTCCCTTGGTATCTTCTCGTTCCTCGGCTCTGCCCTGAGCATTACCCATATCCTGGGGCGCCGGCAACCGGACTCATGCCCTGAAAGGGCATACTGCAAAATAGGGGTAGGAACAACCGGTTGTTTACCCGGCCGCTCCTCCCTCCGAACCGTACGTGCGGTTTTCCCGCATACGGCTCTCCGGTCGGTGGTCTTACCTCCGAGAGGATTGACGAGCCGCTGCATGGGCTGCAACTACGGAGAACAGCCCCTGCTTGGCAAAGAAGGAATTCGGCCGGCGTTGATGGTCCTTGCCCCTGCCGCGACCACGACGCTTGGAACGGCGGCGAAGGATGCTGCGAAGCCGCATCCGGATCCACTGGTCCAAAGGACGAAACGTGGTGTAATGACTGTGTTTGAAGTACACAAACCAGCCCGCAAGGGTCCGGTTGACTCTCGCAATGATTACCGAAAGGCTAAAGCCGTTGGTGCGCTTCGTTTTGCCGCGAATGGTATCCTTCAACTTCTGCAGGCTTTTGGAACGGGGCCAACGATAGCCGCGCTCAAAGTGGTACCCACGAAAGTCGAAACCACCACGACTCGTAGCATCGACAATGTGCGTCTTCTCCGGATGGAGGGTCAGTCCCGTAGATTGGGTCCAGCCCTGGACCAGACCGAGAGCGGATTGCGCTTCGGCCTTGCTGCGGCACAGAATCACAAAGTCGTCAGCATAGCGTACCATGGCCAAACCAGAGCGAGCCATCAGATGATCCAAGGGATCGAGATAGATATTCGACAACAGTGGACTTATGACCGCACCTTGAGGGGTGCCAAACTCGGGGGTCCAGCCCTGAGCAGTGTCCAGGATTTGCTGTTGAAGAAAGCTCTGAACAAGGCGGAGGATACTCTGATCGCTAATCTGCAGGGCGACACGGCCGAGCAACTCATCGTGCCCTATCGTGTCGAAGTAGGATTTGAGGTCGGCATCCACCACGTACGTGAAGCCTTGTCTCAGGAGTGCACCGACGCGACGAAGCGCGTCCTTACAGCCTCGCCTCGGTCGGAAACCGTAACTATGTTCGGCAAAATCCCGCTCGAAGATAGGTTCAAGGACCTGGCGCAGCGCGGCCTGCACGACTCGATCTCGTACCGTGGGAATCCCCAGTGGACGGCGCTCTTTCTTGCCGGGTTTGGGTATCCACACGCGTCTGATGGGTTGTGGCCGGTAGGTGCCGGACCGGAGTTCCGCTGCAAGCTTTTCGAGGTTACCCTCAAGCTGCGTCTCGAAGTGCCGGACCGTCACATGATCCACCCCCGCACTCCCACGGTTGGCCTTCACACGCGCAAAGGCAGACCGAAGATTCGCAGGAGTATGGACCTTGTCCATCAAGCTGTACCACGTACCTCCTTTCACCCCGTGTTCCAGGGCTGTCAACATGCGGTCTGTCCAGACTGTGGGTTCGACCCAGGACCAGCGGTCCCGTATCGCTCCGGCCCGTCTAGCCCCGAAGGACACTGTAGCCGGTTTGTCTTCCCGTTGTCTGTCCATCATGCATCCACCTTCCTGCCTCCCTTTGCTCCACGCCCATTACGGCGTTTCAGCGCTACTATGGAGGCTCTGACTCCTGTGCGAGTCTCCATCCCGCACAGGTCTCCCCGCTTAACGTACTCAACCGTCCTGACCATTCCATCCCCAACCACCTGGTGTCCCCCTGTCGCCGCTTTACACCCGCTACGTTGTTCTCAGCGCGACAGGTCTCCTATCTCAAGACCTTTTGCCTTTTGTATCAGCGCAGGCCATCGTCAGAATAGGTCTAGGCTTCGCACATGGCTAGCAGGCTCGCCGAGATCACCCTGCCGAAACGGGTTCGTTAACCTACGGACTGGTCGTTCGCCTCCTGTTGCTCTCCACCCCGCCTCACAGCGACGCAGTTACAGGCGGCTACAGGCTGTAGCGTTGACCTGAAGAGGACTTGCACCTCTCTGATTAAGTACGCTCGCAGGCGCACTAGCCATGGGTTTTAACCCATGGAAACGGTGAACAATAACAAAGAATTACAGACCCTGGAGGGGTCCACCAACGAGAAAACGAATACGTCACTCAGTTATTGGTCGGCCCCTTCAGGGCCGGTCCAAAGAATTGTGTGGTCGCCTCTTTCCACGGGTTGAAAACCCGTGGCTATTCATAGTGAGCCCCTTCGGGGCACTGGCCGGTCATCACCTCGAAGCGGTTGGCTGTCTTCTGTCGATTCCTGCGGTGTCCGGCCAAAAGATATGAGACATGCTCAAGGATCTGCCTGGAAATGCGTATTCCCCGGGCTCTGCCCGCTCTCGTGCCAGACTACCTCCTTTCGGGAGAGACTTTCATGGTCAGTTGTGACCCTCCGGTGATGGCGGTTTACCGGATTGTGCCGCGGGACGGTAAGAATTCTGGTACCGTCGGACATGACGATGTGTTTTCCTTGACGTATGATACGAAATCCGGCTCTTTGCAGGGCGCGTACAGCCGCCAAGTGGTCTATCCCCGGGATTTTGCCCATGGCTCTATACCGCGACTTCTATCTCTCGGAGTTCCGCATCAGGGAATAGATCGTCTACGGCCGCCAAGTACTCGTGGATCGCGTCGCTTTAGTTCTCCATGGCTCCTTCCTCGGTACTTCCCTGTACTCCTCCTCCTCGTTTTCTTGTCGCACCGCGAAAATTTCTTCGGAGATTGGCTCCTGAATTGCGGCTAGGTTGCCCCCGACGCCTGGGAACGAGCAGCAACGTCCGGATCCCTTGCGCAGTACGATGGTACTTGCGAAACCCAAGGTCGTGCGTGACGTCGGTGCCTGCAATCGCCATTTGGTTGCGGTTCTAACCGCCCTGTGACCAACATCCCGGAAGTCCCGGAACCGAGATACTGAAGCCTTCTTCAGATTGCTGAAGCAGTACCTTGTATTTCATGCTGTGAGTCTCCCATTCATAACGCCGAGATCGCCGTGTATCCGACCCAGCAGTCTCCCTCGTCGGAAGCCAAGACCTTTCAGCCTCCCCACTCGGATGAATCCAAGAGAATGAGGATCGAACCGCCAAGAAATCAAAGAATACAGAGCATTCTATTCCATGCTTCCTGAGTTCCCGAGGTCTCTTTGCATCTCCGCAATCCATTCCTTCTTCTTTTCCCTCCCGTTCCCCGGAATCCGTGCGCTCCGGCATGGCCTCTTTCTGCGATCAGGTGCCGGTCTTTTCGCTGCAGCACGCGGCTCTTGACTCGTGTTCGTACTTTATACTCAGGTACAGGGCACAAAGGAAAAGAAAGGGCGAAACAGAGCCGGCACCGGTGTAGTGAAGTGCCCAAAAACCATACAGATCGCATGGAATGTAAGATAGAAAGATGACCCAGACCAGCCATGCAAGAAAGATAGAGGCCCATGCTATCCTGTTTCGTGCCTTCTTTGGTTTAGGTTCACGCTCACGTGCGGGGCTGTCGCTGCCAACGAAATTCCGCCAGACGGAATCGTTACCGATGTTCAGATACGCTGCCGCAAACAGGAGGAAAGGAGCCCAAAAGCCGAGGATTCCACGAAACACCGGCAATACATCAGAAGGAACGAGCGGCTGGTAAAGATCGTTCGGAGGAAGCGGGATTCTGTACGCAAAGGGCGGGATGTTGTACACAAAAATACCCCAAGACACGGCTCCCAAGGCGAGGTAGACCACCCGCATGGCTGTTCTGTTACGTGCACCAGGACTATTCACGGACTCACCTGCCCCCCCATGTGCAACCACACGGTGGAGGTCGAGAGCCTTGTACCAGAACAAAGGTGAAAAGAGACCGAGAAGCAAGCTTAGAGCGTTCCAAGGAAAACTCAGACGCGAGGGAATGCAATACAGAAAACCTATCCAGAACGCTATCCCGAGAGTTAAGTAGACCGTTCGTCTCTTCTTGAGCTTACTCAGAGTCATAGGAGCCCCTGTTGGAGTCTTCAAGTCTCGATAGTCCCGTCTTTCTTCTTCTGATCTCGTTCCCCCTGAACCACGAAATCCGCTATGATTCCCTTACGGGATCAGCCGGCATTCCCACACATATTTGGTTACGATTTGGAAAGCTGCGACGCTTATCGCCGACTCAGGTAATCATCCACCGAGAAACCCGCGTCTTTGAGAATGCGGACGGCAAGGCCCCGACCGATGTCACAACCCGTGTGAACCGGAATGGTCAACGTTACCCAGCTCTGTTTGTGTCTCAAGGTGAGGTGGCTTCCCGACTGACGATCTTCTTCAAATCCCTGAGCCTTGAAGAATCGTATGAGATCGCGGGATGTGACTTGAGGCATACGGCTCATTCAGGAACCCCGACGGTCAGCTCTTCGACGTGTACGATGCGGTCGCTTTGAGGGATAATCTCGCCATGGGCGACAAGTGAATCGATGTGTTGAGCAATCGCCTCCCGAATATTGCGCTTGGCTTGTTCTATGCTCGATCCGTTGCTGAAACAGCCGGGAAGGGTAGGGCTATAGGCGAAGTACCCCTCATCTTCCGGCTCTCTCTCGATAACGATTTCAAAAGAAAAATATCTCATGTTCGTGAGCCTCGCAGTCCTTACTCTATGGGGATTTGAGTCCGTTTCACCCCGTCAAGGGCTGACAAGATGTCGATTCGACCCTTTTCGTAAGTTCCCTTGGGCCGACTTGACCATCCTATCATCACGGTACCGTCTCGGCAATCCACCCCTGAGCGTTCACGTCATACAAGATCAACGAAGTAGTCGGAAGTTTGATCGGCAACTGAAACAAAAAACAAGAAAAGCCAACCAGAGTCATAGGCTCCTCGGAAAACCCTGCATCCAAATCTACCCTCGACGGGCCGGGTGGTAATCGTATATTATGGTTATGGAGGTGAGTTTATGATCCCCCGATTTTGAAGCTGCAGTTGACGAACAAGGGATTGTCGGACTCGTCGAACCTGTGAAACGAACCTCCACGCCGGCGGCCCCGGTAATCATACTCGAAAACGGACCGGTAGTCTCGGCAAACCGGCGTTGTCCGAAGATTTGAGCCGCCCGGCGGACATGGCACGGCCACACTACTAATGGGATCAAACCGACTCACCTACCAAGGGAGAAAGATAACATGGGAGACCACATCGAGCTGTCGGTCGACAATCAGGGCTGCATTCCGATCCCGGCTGAAATGCAAGAGCGTCTGGGTTTGTCTCCAGGTATGATGCTTGTTGTCGAAGAAGGTGAAAAG
Organism: Desulfomonilaceae bacterium; assembly: GCA_963675835.2. GTDB lineage: Bacteria > Desulfobacterota > Desulfomonilia > Desulfomonilales > Desulfomonilaceae > JAVHLK01. Next base: position 628,872 of record CAXXIU010000019.1, on the reverse strand, counting down.
GGTGAAATGTGTCTGCGAGTTCAGAAGGAACTCCCGGAGCTTGTTGATAAAAACGGCGTATTGGTGGTCAAATCGGAAGCCAGTGGAGATCCGGTGGAGGCTGTTGGGCACGAGCGAGGCCGGCACTTATCCCACCATTTGCAGCGAGCGGGTCTATGAGGGCCTTGTTGCACACATCTCTGCTTGCGGCCGCCGTGGTGGAAGTCCACCCCGTGCATGAGAATGCCCTGCCTTGGCTCCAACGTGGAAGGATGGTACACACAAGGGATTGGTCGGTGCTCACTCCATAGCCGAACAGTACTCCATTCCGACCACTTTGCCGGTTAAACCCCGTATAATGCCCGCGGTTGCTCGGCGCCTCATCCATCAGAATGTCATCTCGTCGTGTGATGTCGTAGGTTATCCGATGAGGACTATGCCGGAGTCATAGATCATCTTGCCGAATTGGGCATAGTGGGTGGGGTGACTTACGATGCCTTGATATTGTACGCACAAAAAAGAATTTTGGTTGATCCCGACGGCAAGCCTTTGGCCGTGGACGATCCAGCCAAAAACATGAACGACTACTTTCGGTTTCGGCGAAAGGTGTCGGAAGGGACCGGATGATGTGTGATTGCCCAGTGTCCCAAAAGCTACTGCCGGTACTAGTCCTTTCGTTCTTAGTCTACCTGTCGGCAGGCGAATTGAAGGCGGCGGACCCGTATCCCCCGGACATAAAGAGAATTAAGGATAGGGGAGCGCTCATTGTCGCCCAGTATGGCGGACAGAAGCCGGGATTCTTTGAGTTTGCCCACGGAGACGGACAAAACGGCGTGATTTTTCAGGGACGGCAATTGGTGGGTTTCGACATCGATTTGGCACGAGGTATCGCCAAGGAACTCGGTGTGGACTTGAACCTGAATCGCTCGGCAAGAACCTTCGACTCTGTGATACATCTGGTGGCTTCCGGACAGGCGGATATTGGGATCTCTCATCTCGGCGTCACATTGGCGAGAGCCCAGTCCGTAAATTTCACCCGTCCGTATACGGAACTGAGGGGGGCGATGCTGGTGAATCGAGTCTTCGAAGCCGGAGCCAAGCCTTGGAACTCGGTGGCGGAACTCTGCAACCGACCGAGTGCAAAGATCGGCGTGTGGCGGCACACAGCCGCCGTCTCCTTTACGAAGAAACTATGCCCAAGGGCTCGAATTGTGCTCTTCCCGGGCCTGACCGAGATGCATGCTGCTTTGCTCGGCGGCTCGGTCACTGCGATTACGGCTTCCGAAACCGAGCTGTTGCGGATGGCGAAATCGGACCCATCGATCAGCTTTGTAGCGAAACTCCATGTGATACCCGATGTCACTCATGAAATTGCGATAGCAGTCCGACCTGACAGCCCCAACCTTCTGACTTTTCTGAACTTGTTTTTGAGAATCAACAAGATCAAATTCGACATGCGGCAGTTCATTGAAAGAAACTTCAAGGAAGGAAGCGAAGAACGACGTGGCGAAAAAGAAGCCGGCTGAATCGAGAAGCAGTCAGAGCAGACTGCGATTGCTCAAGAACTTCTGGGTAATAGTGCTGTCTTGTGCATCGGGGATAGTGATCGGCTGTGTCTCCAAGGATGCCGGGGAAGGCATGTTGCCGTTCGGGACGCATTACCTGAGCCTGCTGGGCATGACCGTGACTCCTATAGTCTTCGGCGCGCTTACGACCGCTGTTGGGCGGTTGCTACGGCAAGACACAAAGCAAGATCTACTCAGACGGATCATCCCGGTTTTCGCTATTGCCGCGCTCATCGCCCCTTCCGTAGGGGTCACGGGAGCAATGATTTCAAGGCCGGGTGTTTCACTTGACAAAGAAAGCCGGGACACCCTGGGACACCTCCTTCTGAACATGGATTTGCCGCAATTGCGGAAAGATATGGAAGGAGCCTCCGGTCTGTCACGGTTAGTCGGAGAAGTGATCCCCGCAAACATTTTTCAGGCTTTTTCCCATGATAAGAAACTGGCCGTTGTTTTCGTCAGTCTCCTCATGGGAGTTGCCATTGGTGTGAGCAACACTGATTCGAGCGCCAGACTCATGGAGGTACTTGATGCGGTTTACGAAATCTTCGTCCGGATCCTGAACTGGATCCTGTATCTGCTACCATTCGGGCTGTGCGCACTGGCGGCCGGCCTTGCGGCCAACATGGGTGCCGGGCTGTTGTCCGCCATTTCGCGAATCCTCATAGCATTCTATATGTGCTGCGGATTCATGTGGCTTCTTTACATGGTTACGATTCGCCTGGCTACGCGAAAATCCTTCTCCTACATAATCAGGTCGCTCAGGGAACCCCTCACACTTGCGTTCTTCTCCAATTCCCTCGTGGCAATGCCTCTGACCATGAAGCACCTGGTGGAATATATGCACCAGCCTGAACAGATTGTGAAGACGGTCATTCCGTTGGGGGTTACGATGAATCGTCATGCGTATCCCATTCTGTTCGCGTTCATGACTGTTTTCACCGCTCAAACCCTTCACATGGATTTGAGTTACTATGATCTTGCTCAGATCGCCGTTGCCTCAGGAGTGGTCGGAATGGCCGCCGTAGGGAATACGGCCGTCGTCGCTCCATTGGTGGCCGTGGTGACGGACCTGCAGGGATTGCCTCCTGCATTGGCTGTGATCATCATGGTCGAATGTTCCGGAATACTGAATCCTATGGTCAAAGCCACCAACGTCTTTGGCTGCTGTGCCGCTTCAACCGTCATTGCCGCTCCGTGGTCGAAAGAAACAGATGTTTGAGCATCTTGAAAGAGAGCGGGCTGCTCCGGGGAGGACCGCCGGGCGTAATTGACTCATGTTTGAAGCAAAAGGCACGGGTCGGGCGCTTTCTCTTCCTTGTCTAAAGCGGCGGCCGACTGCCCAACACAAAACGAGCACTCATTCTTGATTCGCCTCCGACGCGGTTCTCGCATCATAGTCTATCCGAGCCTTCAGGACTCTTTCAATGTTGTTTTCCGACCACTCACCTATTGCATGAAGGATCCCCACGAGGGTTTGCCCCAGTTCGGTAAGCGAGTATTCCACTTTCGGAGGAACAGCAGCATATACCTTACGGTTGACGATCCCGTCCCTCTCCAGTCCTCTCAGCGTCTGGGTCAGCATCTTCTGCGACACGCCGCCGATCTCACGCCGTAACTCCCCAAACCGCTTGGTCTTAGCTTCGAGCGCACCGACGATAAGAACCGTCCATTTGTCCGCGATCCGGTCCAGGACTATCCGTGTCGGACACCGTTCATTGTAGATGTCCCAGTTCATCTGATCTCCTTTCTTGAGAAACCCGGCCATTAGTTACTATTTAGATACTATATAACAAAAAGGTGCCTACTTGCAAGTAGTAACTATTGTGCTTATACTTGTCAATAGGTCGTCGCGACGAACCGGAACCTGAAACGAGACTCGATACCCAAGAACAACGGCATCGATTGCCGTTTCGATTCTTTGTGGCTTGTGAACAGATCAAGCTATGAATGTTCCTTAGGAGACGGACATGAAAGGGAATTTCGCAGAAGAGAACAAGACGCTTCTCGGCGCGTTCGCGGAGTCGGTTTTTGTCAAGAAGGACCTGTCGGCAGTGGATATGTACATGCTGCCCGACTACATTCAACACAACCCCCTGGTGAAACCGGGAGCGAACGGCTTTCGGGAATTCTTTTCCAACTGGTTTGAGTGTGTTCCCGATTGGCGGTGTTCGGTGAAGAAAATCGTTGCCGAAGGCGACGAGGTTTGGGTTTACGGAACGTACGCGGGAACACTGAAGAAGGACTGGCTGGGGATTGCCGCTTCAGGGCAGGAGTATTCCATAGACGCGATAGACATCTTTCGCGTTCAAGACGGCAAGCTTGCCGAGCACTGGGACGTGATGGACATTTACGGGCTGTTCAAACAACTCGGAGTGATTACGTGATGCTCCCGGACTAAGGGGCGGGCAACTCGCCCCTTTGCCTTTGCACGTCCGACCGAAACAACCGGATTTTGGACAAGATCGGCTGAACTTTTGACGTAACTCGCAACCCGGCGCCGATCAACGGCTTCACCTCGGCCGGGATCCCAAGATCAGCCCTAACAAGAAAAGGAGACCAGACTATGGCCGGAAGACTATCGGGTAAAGTTGCAATCATCAGCGGCGCCGCCCACGGTATGGGCGCCGCTCAGGCGCAGTTGTTCGCGCGGGAAGGCGCCAAGCTCTTTCTGGGCGACATCGAAATGGAGACTCTCCACACGGTCGCCGGAGGTATTGAGGCGCAGAATGACGGGATCATTGCCTCCAGGTTGGACGTTACCGTTGAGAAGGATTGGGAAGAGGCCGTCTCCAAAGCGGAAAAGGCCTTCGGGAAGATCGACATTCTGATGAACAACGCCGGTATCTACTTGCACAAGGGATTGCTGGACCATTCTGTTGAAGACTTCCATGGGATCGTCGCGGTCAATCAGTTGGGTGTTCTGCTCGGCATGAAACATGTCGTACCGGCAATGAAACGCGCCGGAGGAGGATCAATCGTCAATTTCTCCTCAATTTACGGCATCTCGGGTGCCGGTCTTTCAACAGCGTATCAGGGAACAAAGGGTGCCGTCCGTCTGATGACAAAATCGGCTGCCATGGAGTTCGTGGGCGATAATATTCGGATTAACTCACTTCATCCCGGCATGTTCGACACGCATTTGTTCGAAGTCAGTGTCCCAAAAGAAGCATGGGAGCCCTTGATCGACATGGTTCCCATGAAACGCTTCGGGAGGTTGGATGAGATCGCGTATCCGGCGCTCTTTCTCGCATCGGATGAATCTTCATTCATGACCGGAGCGGAGCTTGTGGTTGACGGCGGATACACGTGCCCTTAGCTCCTTCGGAATAAATCGAACCGAATCGCCGCCGTCCGGCATGCGCCCCCGGTCTTCGCCGTGAAGACGGCGGGCATCCCGCGTTCCGCGGGACCCTGCGGCCTCGATTTGTAGGGGCACCCCCTGTGGGTGCCCTCGATGAATATCCTTCGACCACATGTTTCCTTGCCGGCGTACGTATTCCGTATCCGTCGGTCGTCCATGGTGTTGAGGGGTTGAACCATGCGGGCGGCCACAGAGGGCCGCCCCTACGCCAATCCTGTGTGCCCGGATACACCTACCAACCCCCGGTACACGAACCATCATGTAGGGGAACCCCCCCCTGTACTACTAATCCTCGTTTTCTGGTCGAACCGCGAAGATCTTTTGGGAAATTGGCTCCTGAATTTCGGTTTGGTTGCGCCCGAAGCCTGAGCACCAGAAGCAACGTCCGGATTGCCGGCGCAGTACGATGGTACTTGCGAAACCGAGGTCGTACGTTACGCCGGTGCCTGCAATCGCCATTTGGTTGCGGTTCTAACCGCCCCTGTGGGTGCCGACCAGTGCCGAGGCCTTTCATGATTCGTTGTAGCTTGTTGAAAACCCCTAGCCATAAATGATCGTATGACGTTTACCATCTACCTCTTTTTCTGTATTTGTTGCTGCTTCAGATAGCGTACCTCATCCAAAATGTTTCCGGCATTCTTAATCAAGGGTATCGTGGACTCACTTGTGCACCCGGCCTGTTTCTTCAGGTAAGCCTCCACACAGAGAACCTTTTTGGGGACAAGCCGCCTATGAGTCTTTCTTGCCGGCCCATTTGCCGTTTTGCAGGGCATTCTTTGACTGAATCCTAAGATGCGGCTAAACTAATTAAGGGGGACTGCGCTTCAACACGAAGAGAGGGCTTCGTACCGCACCAGTCTTAAAGCTGTAAGAGAGGGCCAAGTCATGACGAGGATTTTCCTTGATCTGAAACGTGCCCGGGGGGCCTTCAGAGTTCTCCGCAAGCCTTGATCCGGGTGCATGACCGCGAATGCCCTGAAACTCGGGTGCCGACCCTTCAAGAGAGTTTTCCCACCGAACCGTCCCTTCCGTCCGAACGGAGGCAGACATGAAAGACACGGAAAAGGACAAAGATCTATTGATCGCAGAGATCCGAGGGCTGCGCCGGCGCGTTGATGATTTGGAGAGATCGCAGTCGGTTCCCGGGCGCACGACTGAAGGCGGCGAACTGTATAAAGCGGTATCCCAGGCTGTGGATGTCTTGGTTGTTTATGACGAGAGCCTCCGTTACACGTTCATCAACGAGCGGGGAGCCTCATTCCTGGGCCTGGACTCGGTTCAAGTGATTGGGAAGACGAACCGGGAAATCATGGGCCCGAGAGCGGATGCTGTCGAGTCCCATGTCAGGCGGGCATTTGAGAATCGGGAACGTGTCTTCGTACTACACGAGATTCCCCTGCAAGACGGCGTGCGACTCTTTGATACCGTTTATTCACCTGTACTGGACGAATCGGGTCGTGTCACCAGGGTGACGGGTATGTGCAGGGATGTGACAGAGGATCGACGCCGAGTTGAGAAGCTTGAAGAAACGGTCAAATTACGCACGGAAGAACTTCGGCGGTCTGAAAAGAAGTACCGAGCCCTTGTCGACAATGCCGGTCAAGGCATTCTTATTGCTCAAGAAGGAACGATCAAATTCGTCAATCCGAAGTGCCTGGAGTTCACCGGCTATACGGAAGAGCAATTATTGGAAAAGGCGTTTATCGAGCTGGTTCATCCTGAAGATCGAAACTTCGTGACTGAAACGCATCTACAAAGAATGCACGGCGATACGTTGCCTTATCGTAATGAATTCCGTTTGATAATCAAGAGTGGAGAGACGAAATGGATGGAAATCAACTCAACTCTTGTTATCTGGGATGGAGCGCAGGCCGCACTCTGTTTCTTGACGGACGTTACGGATCGGCGTCTTGCTGAAGAATCGCAAGACAAGGAAAAAACGAAATTCCAGACCCTTGCAGAGAATGCCCCTTTGGGACTGATCATGATTTCCAAAGAAGGTGACTTCACGTACGTCAACAAGAAATTCATCGAAATGGTCGGGTACGATCTAAACGATATTCCCAATGGAAGAGAATGGTTCCATAAGGCTTATGCTGACACCGTTTATCGTCATGGGGTGGTTTCCGCATGGAAGAACGACTTGGAGGAGTTCGGCCCGGGTGAACAACGACCCCGCGTCTTCACGGTCAAATGCAAGGACGGTACTGACAAGATTATTCATTTCAGACCGGTCCAACTTATCACCGGTGAACACTTGATGACTTGTGAAGACATCACGCAACGCGAACGGGTGGAGAATTCGCTCCGTGAGCATGTTTCCATGCTGGAGAGCATTCTCAACAGAGCGGCCGACGGTATCTGCGCCTGCCACATTGTCGTGGAACCGCCGTACGTGAGATTCACCCACTGGAATCCCAGGATGGTCGAGATTACCGGTTACACTATGGACGAAATGAATCGTTTGGGATGGTATCAAACCATGTATCCGAACCCGGAAATGCGGCAACGGGCAATCGAGCGTATGTCCCGGATGCGAGAGGGACACGACATCGCGGCCGAAGAATGGCTGATAACCTCCAAAGAAGGGAAAGAGGTTCCTCTGTCCATCTCCACCTCGGTGCTCAAGGAGGAAGCCGGCCGTGTCCATATTTTAGCACTTATGCAGGACATCAGCAGGCAAAGGGAATCCAGGGAAAGGCTGAGGGAAAGTGAAGAGAAGTCCCGAGCGCTTTCCGAGGCTACTTTTGAAGCGATTTTTCTTTCGGACAAGGGGATTTGTATCGGGCAGAATCTCTCCGCGGAGAAGATGTTCGGCTACACCGCGGAGGAAGCCCTCGGCAGAGGCGGAATCGAATGGATTGCGCCGGAATACCGGCAGGCCGTCATCAACAACATGCTCTCGGGCTATGAGGAGCCATACGAGGCCGTTGCCTTGCGTAGAGACGGGTCAACCTTCCCGTGTGAGATCCAGGGGAAGATGCTGACGTACCAGGGTAGCCTGTGCAGGGTTACCGCCTTGCGCGACATCACCGAACGAAAAGAGGCCGAGAACCGGCTTCGGTCGAGCGAGGAACGATTCAGATTGCTCATCGACACAATGAACCAGGGCTTTGGTATACAGGACCAAAACGGCGTTGTAACGTACGTCAATAACAGCCAATGTGAAATGCTCGGTTATTCAAGGGAAGAGATTGTTGGCAGACGCTTTGCGGACTTCTTTGAGGAAGAGAGCGAAAAGACGCTTCTAAACCAATTCGACAAACGTAGAGACGGCAAACCCGGATTGTACGAAATCACATTCGTGCGTAAAGACGGTGAACGTGTAGACGCCATCATGTCCGGAACCCCGGTGTTCGACCAGGCCGGCGTTTTCAAAGGGTCTTTCGGCGTGGCCACGGACATCACGGAACGAAGAAGAATGGAGAAAGCGCTTCGAGAAAGCCGTGCCAGGCTTCTGTTGGCTTTGGAAGGTGCGAATTTGGGGCTATGGGACTGGGATCTTACAACAGGAAAGGCCGTCTGGACGGAACGTACCCAAACCATGTTGGGATACGGTCCCGGGGATGTCGAACCTAACCTAAAGACATGGAAGCGACTTGTTCATCCGGACGATTGGTCCGAGATTGCAGAAAGACTCAATGACCTTAGCGCAGCCTTCGGCCGCAACCAAACAGTGGGAGACGTTCCTCAAATTGATGTATGCTTGATGTTCGCAAAAACCAGCTGCATCAAGAGAGGAACGTCATGGAGAGATTCTTACACAAAGTTGCCCCATATGTCACCGGAGTAGTGAGCGGCTTTGATCGTCTCGTCCTCCGGGGAACGCTTCGTAGGCTTTTTTTCGTTGAAGGTATGATGTCCTATCTCGGAGCCAAGAAAGTCCTGCTCAAAGATTTCGGCAGTCATGTGGAGAAGGTGAGTCGCCGAATCAAGGATGCCTCCAAGGATTTGGCAGCTCGTACTTCCCGGCCGTATCTGTATCTCCCCTGCAGTTCGACCAGCAAGGAGCAGACTGCTCATGAGGTGGCCGTTAAGGAGCGCATCAGGGAAGGCCTGGTGTGCATTCTCAGATCGGTTGAACCCTGCCTGTCCTGGGATATCTACAGAAATAAGGACAGCAAGCGGCTCGAGCCCGTGATCCGCCATCAAAAGTGCCTGCACTTGTATCATTATTACCTTGATCCCGTGTTCGGTTTCATGAACGCTCGCATCCAGACTTGGTTTCCGTTCAATATCCAGATCTGCGTCAATGGCCGCATGTGGCTGTCCAGACAGATGGATGAGGCCGGCATCGCTTACCAACAAAGCGACAATTGCTTCCTCTGGGTTCAGGATTCAGCCAAAGCTCAAGAGCTTATGGATAGCCAAACCAAGACAAACTGGCCCGAAATACTCCAGGATATAGTCCATAGGCTCAACCCACATCATGACGATATACTACGAGGCTTCCCGGCCCATTACTATTGGTCGGTCTTTCAGAGTGAATGGGCCACGGACATCATGTTCCGTAGCGCCAAGGATCTGGCACGCTTGTATCCGACGCTCATTCACCACGCCATGACGAGCTTTTCAAGCCCTGATGTAATGCGGTTCCTCGGACGCAAGATCGATCCATGTGGAAAGATTCCTCCTCAATTCGCCGGACAGGTGGTCACCAGTCTCAAACAGCGTCCGGAAGGAGTCAGGGTTAAACATCGGGTCAAGTCAAACTCGCTGAAAATGTACGACAAGGAGGGTAGTGTCCTCAGGACCGAGACCACCATCAACGATCCCGCCGACTTCAAGGTCTACAGACCAAAGGAATCACAACCACACTCCACCCCGGACTGGCGTCCCCTACGCAAAGGAATAGCAGATCTCCATCGCCGGACTGAAGTCTCCCAGGCCTGCAATAACCGTTACCTGGAAGCCCTAGCGGACGCGCAGGACAAGACACCTCTCAAACAGTGGACAGACAAACTCTGCCGGCCGGTGATATGGAAAGGCAAACGTGCCAGGGCACTCAACCCCTATGCTCCCGAGGACGCCGATCTCTTGCACGCAATAGCCCGTGGAGAGTTCAAAATAAACGGCTTCACAAACAAACAACTCAGATCAATCCTCTACTCTCGGTCGCCTTCCTCGGAAGCAGACCGCAAGCGACAGTCATCCAAGACTACTCGAAGAATTCGCCTTCTTCGCGCTCACGGCCTCGTAACGAAAGTGCCCAAAAGTCATCGGTACCGACTGAGCAAGCGCGGGTCCAAGGCGGTAACGGCCCTTATCTCAGCACTGAACGCCGACGCAGATTCCCTTGCAAAACTCGCTGCTTAGAAAGCACCAGCAAGAAATTCTTCGCGGCACGACAAGAATTCCAACGTTAGTAGTATAGAACGGTCCCGGAGAACACTCTTTTCTTACTACCGAGAACCGAAAGGCGCGGCACACGGAAGCTTGGCCGGCCGGTGAATTCCGGATTGATGCAACAAACGGTTTGACAGCGAAAAGGGGAGTAAGTAGACTCCAGCCAAATCATGTGGGTCATTCTCTTCTGTATTACTAGTCATCGTTTTCTTGTAGTACCGTGAAGATTTCTTCGGAACTTGGCTCCTGAATTTGGGTTTGGCTGCGCCCGGCAGCTGGAATATAGGAACAACGTCCGTATTGCCGGCGTAGTACGATGGTACTTGCGAAACCCAAGGTCGTACGTGACGCCGATGCCTGCAATCGCGAGTTGGTTGCGGTTCTAACCGCTCTGTGTATTCCAAGGCGAATTCCTGCAAACCGAGACCCCCAATGGGACGACGGATCGGTTGCGGGATTCACGGCTTCGACATCCAGGGAGGATTACGGGACATGGAACTCAACATGTTTGACCTGTACAAGAATCTGACAAGCGACGGCATCATTTTCTGCTTCTGCGGGTCTGCATCACAGAGTATTGTCGAGGGGATAGGTGAGACATTGTGGCACAGAATGGAGATCGAGGGCCATGAGATCAGTGTCATCGGCAAAGTGTTTCCGATTTTCGTAGAACAGATGCAAAACATTGTGAGCCATTCAGCCGACAAGATCAAAGCGGAGAACGATCATTCCGAAGAGCTTCGTTTTGGAATTGTTATCGTAGGGATTGAAAACGGAAGGTTCTATGTGAGGTGCGGAAATTACATCGAAAACGAGAAATCGGAGGAACTAAGCTCAAAGCTGCGAGAACTGCAATCCATGGACAAGACACAACTCAAGACCCGCTTCAAAGAACAACGCCAAGCGGCAAAATCCCCGGGGTCCGCTAAGGGCTCGGGATTAGGATTTATCGACATGGCTCGCAAGGCCGGCGAACCGTTAGATTTCCACATCACGCCGGTTGATGAAAAGAGGTCTTTTTTTTCTTTGACTACGATTATTTGAAGACGGACCGAATAGGGAGAATCTTAGTGCTCCGGTAACATAATCAGGTCCCTTGGAGATAAGGGGAAAGGCGATGTTACGTAGGAATGCGGTAGGAAATTCCAGGCAGTTTCTTGAAACCGCTAAGTTTATTTTAGCCGAAATCCCGGAGGATTAATGCATACCATGGCAGGCGACACTCTCTTTCGACAGGAAGAAGAGACAATTCAAGAGGCAATGGAGTTTCTTTCCTCGGGCCGGTTCCGTGATACGGAAGCTTCCCTCGCTTACGAGAAGCTGCTTAGTCAGTATAAGAAACTCTTCGCTCAGACCAGGCGGCTTGTGAATATCGGCGATCTGATGCAAAATGATCTGAACCGATTGAACGAGAAACTGGGTGCCGCGAATCAGCTGCAAGGTCAGCTTCTTGCCACAGCCGCCACCGGGATATTCACTGTTGACTGCAATCATGTTATCACCCGAGTGAGTGATGCGTTCTGTTACATCACGGGTTACTCCAAAGAGGACCTCATAGGAAAGACCTTTTCGGATTTATACATTCCTCCGCAAGAAGATACCGCGACCCCGTTCCACTGTTGCCCGTCTCGGGCCGATTTTTCGAGGGAGTGCTCCATCAGAGGCAAAGATGGTCGAATCATAAAGGCTCTCGGTAATGCGGCTCCCGTGAAGGACTCTTCCGGGGAAATCGTCGGCGGCATCGTGTCGTTTGTGGACGTAACCGAACTCATGGAGGCTCGGGAGGCGGCCGAGGCGGCAGATCGTGCAAAGAGCCGGTTCCTTGCCACAATGAGCCATGAAATACGGACACCCATAAATGCCATTCTGGGGTTTACGGAAATACTGCTCGAAGAAGAACAGTCTGACGAGCAGAGAGATTCCCTGGAGGCGATCAAGCGCAGCGGTGATACGCTCCTTTCCCTCGTCAATGATGTCCTCGACTTGTCCAAAATCGAGGCGGACAGGATTGAACTTGAACGTATCCCCTTCAGTCTCGAAAACCTTGTCTTCGAGGTAAGCGAGCTGACTCGTCCATGGGCTGAAAAGAAGGACATTCAGATACTCTGCGATATTGGAGATATTCCGCAACAGGTCGTGGGAGATCCCACACGGTTACAACAGGTCCTGACGAACTTGGTGAACAATGCGATCAAATTCACCGATCATGGGGAGATCGTTACGACCGTTCGCACTATCGACGAAACGGAGAAGCGGATAAACATTGAACTAAGCCTCCAAGATACGGGCATCGGCATCGCGCAGAGCGAATACGAATCCCTGTTCGACATGTTTTTCCAGGTCGACGGTTCCACCACGCGCAAGCATGGCGGCACCGGCCTCGGACTGGGCATCAGTAGGCGCCTGGTCCGGCTCATGGGGGGTGACATGACGGTAAGAAGTCGACTGGGTGAGGGTTCCACGTTCACCTTTCACGTGTGGTTGAACAAGTACGCGTCGGATGCCTCTGAGAAAAATGAGGCGGCGGTTGACGGGGAAAGGGGCAACGTTTCGGAATCACGATGTGGGGAACTGATACAACATGAGTATGTCCCTGTCGAGGAGTTTCAAGGAAAGACGGTGCTGATAGTCGGCGACGATCTCAGGTCTTTCCGAATCCTGCAGAAGATGATTCATGAGATGGGTATGATCTGTCGGTGGACCGAGACCGGACAGGACGGACTCGATTTTATGAGGGCCCGACAGGTTGACCTGGTTATCGTTGAGATGCAGATGCCCCGCATGAACGGTTGTGAGTTCGCACAGAGGGTTCTCTCGGAACATTCCGGGCCTCGGCCTCCGCTGGTCGCACTGAGTCGCTACTCTTCTCCCGCCAGGTCCGGAGCAAATGTCGGAGAACTGTTCGTCGCACACCTGGTCAAGCCGGTTCGCCGGCTCTTGTTGAGATCCGTTGTTCTAAGGGTCCTCGGCCGCAATGAAGAAAGCTCGATAAGCAACTCGAAAAAGAAACCCCATCTGCCGCCGATGACCGAGTTGCACATCTTGCTTGCCGAAGACAACCCGCTGAACCAGAAGATGACCATGTTGATGCTCTCCCGGATGGGACATGACACGGATCTCGCCGAAGACGGTGAACTTGCAGTTCAAATGGCCCAACGCAGCAGATACGATCTGATCTTCATGGACATGCACCTACCCAATATGGACGGACTGGAAGCCACACGCATACTACGAAAAGGCGGATTGAAAACCCCTATCGTAGCGGTTACCGCATCAGCCATGAGGGGAGACCGAGAGCGCTGCCTGGAAGCAGGTATGGATGACTATGTGTCCAAACCGATTAGCCGTAAGACGGTTGCAGAGATCATAGTCAAGCACTGTGCGCCTCCGCAGGCGGCCATGAAAGACAAGGAAGAAGCAAATGAGAAAGCCCTTTCTTCCCGTGATTCCGTCACCGACGGGCATTCTCTTGCCGGCTCCCCCCAAGCTATGATGCAGGTCCAAGAATTGAAGTCGGCTTTGCGACGAAGAAGCCTCACGAGGATCATACAAGCGGCCTCGGGCCTGGCAGAGGAAGCAAGCCGCCACGGGTGGGATCATTTCGTGACAGCGGCCAATGAGGTTAAAAGGAGGGCTAACCGAGGGGATTTAAAGGGCATGAAGGAGGCCGTTGGCCGGTTGATCGCGTCCGTCGAGGAGGTGAAATGACTGGTCGTCGGCGCAGCGTGCTCGTGGTGGACGACACGCCCGACAACCTGGCGATTTGCCTCAAAGCCCTTGGAGGGGCCGGGTACGAAGTGCTTGCTGCGGAAAGCGCCCATGAAGCACTGGAGATCGTGCAAGAAACAGCCCCCGACATCTTCCTTTTGGACGTCATGATGCCTGAGATGGACGGATTCACGCTGTGCGGACTCCTCAAGCAAGACAAACGGATCGCGGATATTCCCGTCCTATTCATCACGGCACGAACATGCGTGCAGGACATCCTTCGAGGCTTTGACGTCGGCGGGGTCGATTATATCACCAAACCGGTCAATCAGGCGGAACTTCTCGCCAGGGTACAGACACACGTTCGGCTGCACGAAGCTCTGGTGGAGCTGGACCGACTGCGTAAGCTTGCCCTTGACGCCAATCCGCTCACACAGCTTCCGGGAAATAATACAATAACGGAATCAATTCAAGAGGCAGTTAAACTGCCGGACCGTCCCACCGTGATCTACTGCGATCTGGATTACTTCAAGGCGTACAATGACCGGTACGGGTTCTCGGCAGGCGATCAACTCATTCAGTACACCGCGACAATCTTGAAAAACGCACTCGACAAGGTGTGCGGTTCCCAGGGGTTTCTCGGTCATGTCGGCGGAGATGACTTTGTCCTCATTGTGCCTACCGCTCAAGCTCAGGCCCTCGGGGAGAAGATCGCGGCGAGTTTCGACGAGGGGATTGGGGCGTTCTACGAGGAGGCCGACAGGGAGCAGGACGGCATCGTTGTCACCGATCGACAGGGAAGAATGTGTTGTTTTCCTCTCGTTTGCCTGAGCATGGCGGGAGTGAATCTCGCACGGAGAGAATGGAAGCATTGTCTTGAAGTCGCATCTGCATGCGCAGAGGTCAAGAAAAGAGCCAAGGAGATGCCGGGGAGCAACCTGCTTATGGATCGTCGTTGAGAATGTCCGAGCGTTTGCCCTTCTGCGGCGGGTATGGGGCTAATGCAGCCGGAGAACTGTTTTCGAACGTGAAAAAGTGGTAAATAGAATCGATGAAGGGACAGATTCTTCTTCAACTAACCCGACTCGCCAAACACTTGTGCTCTGAAAAATGCCGACGTGCCATGATTTGGCGGGGCCGGAGTACGTTTGAACGCCATGAGTGAGTTCTCGTACGTGCGTTTGCAAAGCACCTATTTTTCACAGAAGCGGTTAGAACGGCAACTAAATGGCGATTACAGGCACCGGCGTCACGTACGACCAGAAAATGAGGATTAGTAGTACAGGAGGGCTTTCATGTTCAAAGCAAACACGTACCGATTTCAGTGGAAGGATCTCGGTGACATTCAAGAAGGACGCCCAAACCTCGGCGGCCAAACCTCGGTAGCCGTCTATAGGCTCATGCAGTATACGATGCGAGATGTCTTGATCGCTAAATACGATGTGGAGCAAGCCAACGAAATCCTGATACGCGCGGGTAAGCTCGCGGGAACGGAATTCTGCAAGAACATGTTGGACACCAACCTTGAGTTCGGCGAATTCGTTGCTTCCCTCCAGGAAAAGCTCAAAACATTGGGCGTGGGAATTTTGAGGATTGAAGAAGCCGACATGGACAAGATGCAGTTCGTCTTGACGGTATCCGAGGACTTGGATTGTTCCGGCCTTCCCATAACGGGCGAAACGGTTTGTGAGTACGACGAAGGTTTTATCGAGGGAATTCTAGAGACCTATACGAAGCGGCGGTTTACCGTAAAGGAGGTTGATTGTTGGGCTACCGGCGACAGGACGTGCAGGTTCTCCGCGAAGTTGAAGGAATCGGAATAACCGTGGAGATGGAGAGAGTTACATGATAGCCGAGGTCGGTAACGCGCTCCGTGATTTACTCCAAGGACAGGTGCCCAAGCCTATAGTCCCCGCGGAAAATGCTGATGAAGCAATGTTTCAGCTCTGTCAAACAACGAATTCGCTTATCAAGTCATTTGCGGATGCACACGATTTCATACTTGCTCTCGGCCAAGGAAATCTTGACGCGTATGTTCCTCCGCGTAATCTCCTGATCTCTCCATATAAGCAGTTGCATGCCAACCTGAAGCATCTCACCTGGCAGACCCAGCAAGTCGCCAACGGAGACTTCAGTCAACGGGTTGATTTTATGGGTGCTTTTTCCGAGGCGTTCAATTCCATGATCGACTCGTTGAAGGAGAAGAAACGGGCCGAAACGGCACTGGCGGAGAGCGAGAGGAGGCTCGAACTAGCCCTGCAGGGAGCCGATCTTGGGTTGTGGGACGTAGACCTTCGCACGCAAGCCGTCACGTTTAACCGACGCTGGGCCGAGATGCTCGGTCACTCACTCGACGAGATTGAACCGACGGTTGATTCGTGGATGCAGCTGGTACACCCGGAAGATGCTGCAGGTTTGACGCAGGTTTGGAATGCTCATTTGGAAGGAAAGATCCCGTTCTACCGGTTCGAGTACCGAATGCTCGCCAAATCGGGTCAATGGAAATGGATATTGTCTCTCGGAAAGGTGGTAGAGCACGATAGTCATGGAAAGCCGTTGCGAATTGCCGGAACTCATCTCGACATTTCCGAACGAAAGCAACTTGAACTGCGATTAGCCCAAAGGGCGGCGGAACTGAGGGACGCGAATTCAAAGATTATGGCGAGCCTCAGGTACGCACGGACCATACAGCTGGCCTTTCTTCCCGACGCGGGGGAGATGGCCGCCAACCTTGGGGATTTCTTTGTCATTTGGAAGGCCAAAGACATTGTGAGCGGGGATCTCTACTTGTTCCGAAACCTTGAGAATGGGTTCTTGATTTCGGTGATGGATTGTACCGGGCATGGCGTGCCGGGAGCCATGATGACTATGATAGCAGGCTCGTCGCTCAGCCGCGTGCTCCATGATGCAGGATATGACAATCCTGCGCTGATCTTGCGGAAGTTGAACGAGCTCGTGCAGAGATCACTCAACCAGCAGAGCTCCGAAGCGAGTTCCAATGACGGGTTGGACATGGGGTTGTGCTACGTGGACAGGGCCCGCGGTCTCGTGACATTCGCCGGTGCCAGGATCTACCTGTACTACTCGTTGCATGGCGAAATCCATGAAGTGAGAGGAGACAGGCAAAGTATCGGCTACAAGTCTTCGGATCCCTACTACGAATACACTAATCATTCAATACCGTTTGCGCCGCCAATGAGATTTTACATGAGCACCGACGGCATAACGGATCAGACCGGAGGTCCCAAGGGCTTACCTTTCGGGCGAAGTCAATTCAAACGCCTGCTTAGGGAGCACCATGAAAAGCCCATGACCGAACAGAAATCATTCTTGGAACAAGAGATCACCGCATATCGAGGTGATGAAGTCCAAGTGGATGACATGACCGTCGTTGGATTCACCATTTGAGCAAGAGTACGCCGGGACGCGCCGTTGTCTCTCGGATGGACGGTTGCCTCAGTTCCAAACCGAGCATTTCCGTCAACGGTTTCCACGCCTCGGAATATGGCCGAGGCCGGCCGCTCGGATAATCAATTCGACTACCCTCCCGGGATACTGCTGGAGGAGAGTATTCTCTCCACAGGCCGGAAGGGATCGACTCCATACATGGCGTGACACCCGTGAGGAGGCCGACATTATGGATAATTTCGCCGTGGAAGCGACCAAATCAAGTCCATCGATATGCTTCGACGCTGAAAAGAGGACGCTGGAAATCAAAGGTAAATCGTATCCGGAAAACGCCTCCGAATTCTATGCTCCCGTGTTTGACTGGCTCAAGGCATACTTTGCCTCGGATCAGACCGCTCCCACGAAAGTAGATCTTGAAATTATTTACTTGAACAGCAGTAGCTCGAAGGCGTTCCTCATTTTTTTTGAAATCTTGGATGAGGCCGCTGCCAACGGAAAGAGGGTACGGATCAACTGGCACTACCACAAGGAGGATGAGACGGCCCAAGAGCTGGGGGAGGAATTCATGGAGGATTTGGAGGCCGTGACCTTCGAACTCGTGGAGATCAAGGATTGACGTGGCGACGACACAATTCCCCCCGCCGAAGGGTTTGACCGTATTTGGGAACCAGTCTTATTCCCTTGGACCTCGGCCTACGCCGGTGAGACGGCGGCCCCCCGGAAACTGTCTCAAAAATCTTTCTTTTGTCTCGGTTTAGTACGAAATATGGGATACGAAATTCATCACTTTGTCGTGAGGAAATAATGGGTCACGAGATTCGAGCAGATTATGATCGGGTGTTGACGTTTCCTCACTAGCGGTTACGGTTACGGCCCATGAAGAAAGCGATTACTCCGACTATGCCGAGGATCCACCCGATGCCCCCGACGATATCCTTTACTGAGGGGCCCGCGTTCTGCTGTTCGAGGAGCAGCCTCTGTTGGTTTCCGATCATATTGATGATCTTTTGGTTCTCTCGTTTGACCACGGCCTCTATGACCGCCTCCAGCTTTCCGGGGTCTTGGACGACGGTCTCCGGCTTCGTCGGATCGGCTGACTCCGGGACTTTTCCGGCCGGCTCTTGTCGGGTCGTCTTGGATGTTCCTCCCGTCGGTTTGGGGATCTCCTCGGCACCGAGCCGGTAATCTTTCTTGTGACCGTCGCCGACATTGAGAGTGATCAGAAGATCTCCGGCCACCGTACCTAAATCAGCGATGGGGACACTGTACTGACCATTCTTGTCCGTCTTTCCCTTGTGGATCTCCTTACCCTGTGAGTCAAAGAACTGCACCACGCAGTTCATAGCCTTGCTGCTCTTGCTGAAATATCCCTCGACTACAATCTTGTCACCCTCGACATACGCAAAGACATTTACCTTGTGGGCCCAACACGGAAGGGCGACGAGAAGAATGCCGATGACGGCTGCGAGTATAAACGGAAAGCTCCTTGATCTCCACTGTTCGTCGGAAAACGGATTCACTATTCTCAATTCCGGCCCCCTTCCACTCTTCTTGCATCGAGCATCTCCGGCCTCAGCTTTCTCAAGAACTCCACCACAAATACCGTAATCAAGCCTTCGATGATCATTATGGGAATATGTGCGGCCACTACGGCAAATGCGGTCCACTCGAATGCCTTGTTCGTGAGAATCAGAACGAGTGCCACCAAAACTCCGGACAAGAAAACCGCACCGGCACCGCAGGAGAATTCCGCAATCCATCGGACGTATCCATTGGCATTCCCGATTAATCTTCCAAGGATTAACGCCAGCAATACTGCCGGAAACGCCATGATAAAGGTATTCGTCCCGAGGACGGTTAAGCCCCCGTATTGGAACAACACCGCCTGAAGAGTCAACCCGATGAAAATTGCGGGAAATGCCGACCAACCAAGCAAGAGCCCGCACACTCCGGACAAGATAAGGTGAACCGATGAAGGCCCGACAGGAACATGGACGAGAGAGGCAACGAAGAATACCGAGGCGAGCACCGCCACCTCCGGTAGCTTCTCATAACTCATCTTCTTGAGTCCGATTGCCACTCCGGCCGCACCCAAGGCAAAGCCCGTTGCCAGCACGGGCCCACTCAATACTCCCTCGGATATGTGCACGATTATCCTCTCGCAAAATAGTATGATGAGCTGCGATGAAAAGCCTTTTGAATATCCGCGCCTCAAAACAGCCCACTCTGTGTTACGATACCAATGCGTGTGCCACCAGTCAAGGCTTTATTGCCGGCCTTCCCGTCTCGTCGAACGATACCGAGAAATTTCTGGTGACATTTGTTGATGCACCCCGAATCAATTACCAGGCGCTTAGTACAAGGTCGCACAAGTTCGGTGCCGTATGCACGTTAGCTCTCTCTGCCGTGCCGGCGCCGGCCTCCCCGCGTTCCGCGGGGTAATCTTGGCGTACCACGCCTGGGCGTCGAGGCCGCTCGGCGAGTAAAGAACTCATCCCCAATTGGAGGTGATCCACTGGACTGCGGTCGTCGGAACGTAGTAATCTCCTGTGTGCAGCCGATGCCGGGGCGGCAGAGTAGAGGTGAAGGATAGGCTCAATGCAGAGTTCCAAGAACGATGGGGATCAAGGGGGCGAACTGGTCAAGGAATGCCTGGCGGGTTCGCAGGAGGCTTGGAACGATTTCTATCGACGTTATGACAGCCTTATACGGGTTATTGCACGAAGGTACGGCTTTGGGGTTCCGGGGTATGCAGAAGACGACATGGTGCAAACCATCTACCTGAAGCTCGTCAAATCCATGCAAACCTATGACCCCGGACAGTTGCCGCTCAAGGCTTTCGTTGGAATGGTGGCCAAACGATCGTGCATCGATCAGGTACGTCAGTCCCTGGCCTCATCCAGGTCTGCTCCCACAAGTCCCGTCGATCATCACGGCGAGGGCGAAGAAGGAACGATCACCCCTGAATGTCGAATGGAAGGGCCCGATGAACGTCTTGAAAACGCACAACAATTGAACATCGTTGCCGCGGCTTTGAAGCGACTCAAGGCCGCGTGTCGAGAATTGATCAAATTCCGGTTTCATATGGAAATGCCATACGGGAAGATCGCGGCCATGCTGGGGAAAAAAGAACACACGGTGAACGTCCGGACGATTCGATGCCTGGCCGAACTTAAGGCGCATTACGACGAAATAGTTCGTGAAGGATTGGGCCCATGAGCAACCCAAAGGAAGATTTGGCGACCGTGCAAAAGGAATTGCTCATACGTTACCTCGACGGGAGCCTCGAGCGCGGGGAAGAAGCCGAAGTCGAGCACCTTATTGAGCGCAGTGCGGAAGCATCATGTGAACTGCAGGAATTTGAGGCGCTAACCGCACTTATCAGGAGCAACAAGGCCGTTTTTTGTCCCGACCCAATGGACCTCTCCGATTTCACGGAGACCGGAGATGACCCGTCCGGCTTCATCTCGGAGCATCTCGGCACGTGCGGTACATGCCGGCACGAGGTGGACATGCTTCGTGCTTCCGGTACGCACAAAATCATGCCGTTAGGGCTCTTTGAACGCGTCACGGCAGAACTCCCTCGTCACCTTTCACAGCCTCTGGTCACAAGACCGGGCAACAGGCTACTACAGATCTCCGAGAGACTGTCTTCCCTTTTTGAGAGTCATTGGGTAACCGCCGGTGCGGTTGCACTGGTGTTGGTGCTGGTCATGGTCATGTATCCTCGTGACACGCCGCCTCCGACAATCGGTAAAAGCACCGTGTCGTGGAATCACCTCGGAAACGGCCTATCCGGAGCAATCTTGGGAGGTGCCGCGGTTCGCAAGCCGTACCTGGCAATCATTCTATTCTTCGAGGGGTTCAAGAAACCCTTGTCTCAAAAGGCGATCGATGGTCTGTACCAGGCCCTCAAGCCTTCACAACAGGACCGGGACCGGTACGAGGTCGTGCCGCCTGCGGAGTTAACCGGGATCATAACTGAAAAGAGACTTCCGGCCACGGACGTGCCCAAAATCCTCGAAGCCCTCAAGGCGCGTTTGGACCGCGGCGAGGTTGTCTTGGTGACCGTGCGGGCCCTCGGTGAGCGGTTCAGCGTTCACAGTAAGCTGATCGACGTTGAGACCGGCGGCGTTCTCGACGAAAAGACCACGGATGCGGCTTCATATTCCGAACTGAAATCCAAAGTGAGGCAAACAGCCTATTCGGTCCTCCACGTCAAACCGTGAAACAGGTAATCCGCCGGTAGTCGGGCTCCAGCAAGCATCGTGAATTATGTCCCCCGTGGCAGCGTGTCGGTACGGACGTTACGGTCAGATAGTCTTCTGAAAGTAGACCACATCGAAAACCGTGCCATTCTTCAGGCCGACACTCTTGAAACGCCCGCATTCCGAGAATCCGTTCTTGAGATGAAACCGAATGCTGCCTTCATTCAAGGACGATACGCTCGCAAGAATGGAAGTGAGTCCCTGCTCTCTGCCTCCGGCGGTCAGGAAATCAAGGATTGCCGTCCCTACGCCCCGGCCTGTGAATTCGGGTTTCAAGAAATAGGTAATTTCTGCTGTTTGGGAAAATGTCGGGATGGTGTTAAACGGGCGAAGCATGCCGAAGCCGACGATTTCACCGTCCTTGTTCTTGGCAATTGCTGAAGGATGGTCCCTGCACATGTCCAAGAACACTTCGAAAAACTCATATGGAACCATGTCCTCGGGATAGGCCGCGAAGCTGTTTTCGATATAGAAATTGAGGATGTCAATGACCGCCTGACGAGCATCAGCCGATAACGGCTCAAACGTTAAATCCATCCGCATTCCTTTCATTCAACGGATCAATATACAAGACGTGATCCATAAGGAACTTCATACGGAGCTCGTTGCTATGTGGATTTCTTCGGCCGCTACGACTTCAATGGCGTATTAAACGCACGAGCGAACGTCTTCGAATTGCAGCTCGGGATAGTAATCCTCAATGATCTTGTCAAAGGGAATGCCTTCCCTTACCAATTCAAGGACATTCTGTACGGGAATCCGCGTGCCCGCCACGCAGGGCTTCCCGAAATGGATGTTGGGATTAACGACTATTCGTGACGTCATGTCATTCACCTCATCTTCTCGAGGACAGTGCCTTGTCCGGCAAAGAAGGGCGATAAGCGAGCCGCCACGGGGGAGCGTGAGTATCCGGCAGTAGGCTCATTGCCGCCGGAACCCCAAGGCTTTGGCTATGTCCTCGGAAGTTCGTCGAAATCGTCACGGGTTTTGATCTTCCTTCTCAAGGCCCCGGGCCGGCGGGGTTCATTGCCTAACCCGTAAGGGATCAGTCTGGCAGCGGGCTTGCCGGCTTTCCCGACGATCGCTTCCTCAACAGCCGGCGTTCTCGCAACCGGTACAGCCAGATGAGTCTCCCCCATTGAGGTATTGGTGATGTTCATCACCCCTCTTCATCTACTCTGTCCCGGCCGCACGGCAATGTCAAGGTGACTGAAAAGAGATGTCGGCACCGGGGGAAAATAATCCCAATGAGTCTAGCCCGACGCAGCGTTGCCCATGCTTTCTCGCACCGGAACGCCAGCCTCATACCGTTTTCAGCTGTCATCTTCTGCTTCTCCGGATTTGCTCTTGCATCTCCCGCACCTTGGCCGCCTCATTCGTGCGGTTCAGCTTCTCGAAGGCCGCGGCGGATTGGTCGAGGACATCGAGGGCCTCGTCCACGAAGTCAGCTTCTGCAAGGACATGCCCCAGCCATTGGCCCACATCAGCGATCCCGTTGAGAAGTTGGAGCTTCCTGTTAATAGCGAAGCTCTCCTTTAATTCGTCGAGAACGGTCTGGGCCTCGCTGGGTTCCAAGCCACCGCGATGCAGACGGGCTCTTGCGCATACAAACCGGATGAAGGCGATACTTCCAATATCTCCGAGCCTCTGAAACACCGACAGACATTCTTCGGTCCAGATGCGAAGGGCCTGGGCGAGGTCGATATCTCCTATTATCGCCTGCATTTCTGCAACTTTGCCTATGGCGACGGCGCGCTCTCGCACGTCGCCGAGCCGCTTGTACACGGGGATCACTTCCTCCAGGTAGATGCGAAGCGCTTCGTCGGTCTCTCCTCTTTGGCGGAGGATGTCGGCAATCCAGGCCTTGGTGAGTGCGCAGGATCGAACATCGCCGAGACGCCCGTACACCGGCAGTTCTTCCTCGCTACGTATTCTGAGAGCCTCTACGGTCTCTCCTTTCTTCTCGAGGATTTCGGCAATCCAGCCCATCGTGACGGCATACGACCGCTCATCACCTGCTTCCTTACACACGTCTGCTGCATCCCGCATTCTCTGAAGGGCCTTGTCGAGTCCGTCCCGGTCGCTGGTCGCTGCGGCATGCTTTACGGCGATATGGGCCTGCTCTACCTTGTCGCCCGATGGAAGCGCTAGTCCTTGCTCCAGAATTGAAATCCGCAGTTCAGTCTCGCCGATGCGTTCCGCGCAATCGGCTGCAACCAGGGAGAGTCCGGGCTGGGGCCATTCCCCTTGGCCCCGGATCTTCTCTAGAGCGGGTAACAGGACAGCCAACGCGCCCCACGCGTCATGCTCACGGCGGAACAGGAAGGATCCCGCAGCGTGCGCCGCCGCATCAAGGACTTCCGCGCGTGCATTGCTTGCCAGTGCCAACCGTGCAGCCTCGACGCCTCGAGCATCGAACGGGAAATCGCCATCCGCCGATCTCCATGCCTCCGAGATCGGCTCGATCGCTGCAGCGGCGAGAGACCTCTGCTCTATCTCGGCCAGGCAGTCGCCTGCGAGGGGTCTCGCCAAGGGATTCACGGCCGCGTGCTCGAAACCGCCAATCCCGCCCCAGTGGTCCACGAGCCCGAGACCGACCAGGCGGCTGATGGCAGCCTGCGGTTCGGCTACCCCCAACGCCAAACCAACTGTTCTGAGCGCGGCCATGGGAACGGGCAGGTTTTCCGTGAACAGGGTCCCTGCCCTGAGTTGGATACCCTGAGGTTCCGTCAAGGCGTTCCGATATGTCTCAAAGGATACCCTACGGAAGAATTCCTGCGCCGCGTTCTCTTCCTTTGGGATTTCGCCGGAGGCCTTCCAGCCCTCAACTGCGTCCACGGCATTTCCCGCGGCTTGAAGCTCCCCGGAAAGGATCGGGCGGCAGAGGATCTCCTGCAGCCCGGGATTGCCACCGGCCACTACCTGGGCGCGAGTGACCAGTGAGGTCGCCGATTCGTTTTTCTCATCCTCCGCCCGGCCTGTTGCAACCTCTGCGGCCCGCCATTGTTTGGCCCGCTCTTTCTCGTCCATTGAGTGAAGCGGCACGCGCTCGAGCTTCGCTGCTCCATCGCCCCCTTTTCCGTCGGGCAGACTGAAATCGTACCGGCTGGTCAGCAGGAGGCGAGACTCGGTATTGGCCGCGGTAAAGGCACCCAAAACCGCGGCAAGGCTGACTCGCGATCCGTCTTGGACCCGCGTGACCGTCTGCTCCGGTCGGGGCGGCTCGAGGATCTGCTCCAAGTCGTCGATGATGAGGAGGATGGGGCCGCTGTCGAATGGACCCTCCAGCATCTCTTCCACGGCCCAACCAAGAGCTGCACCGTTGCGATTAATGTTAGCCCGCCAGTTTGATGCCCACGTATCTCGCTCGCTTCCCGGCAGCGCGGCGACGAGCTGATCGAAAACAGCCAAAGCATCATACCGTTGCCACACCACTACGGTCTTGTGGTTCGGCATGCGGTTGGCAACGCGGGCAGCGAGGCTCGACTTACCGAGATTACCCATGCCGAAGATTAGTACTCCTGCCTTCTTGTCTTCACGAAAGGCTCGAAGCACTTCCTGGGCCTGCCGCCGCCGGCCGACGAACTCCTGAGCGGTGGCCACCGGAACCCGGTCGTTGGCCTTGTCGAGAAACTCTTTGAACCCCGCCTCCTTCCTCAAATGACGCTTCGGCAGTGCCCGGTCGCAACATTGGCCCGTGCCGTTGGGTCCCGCGTATACGCGAGCCAGGTGCCAATGGCGGCCCTTATTGCGGTCGTCCCTGTGTATGGTCAGCAAGTCCCGGCGGGCTGTTGCAGCAGCGAAGGGCACGGATGCGTAGTCCGGCCAACTCGTTGTACAATGAACGTGCAAAGTCAATGGCGTCCGAGTCAGAGACCGATCCGTCCCACCCGAGCACGTTGGGAACCCCGGCCCGCACCAGTGCACGGACAAAAGGTTCGACGGCCTCGGAGCCGTCTTCCGCGGCAGTCTGCGCGGTTCGGCAGGCGGACAGGAAGACGAGCGGCGGCTTCTTCTCGCCGAGCACCCTGGAGAAGTCCCCGGGGCTGGTCTGAGCAACCTTGCCCTCGGGTGTCTCAAGTGCGAGAACGGGGCCGGCGTTTGTAATGACATCCCCATGACAAGAGATATGGACCACTTCAAACGGTCCATCCAGCGCAAGGCGGTCCTTCAGAAAATCGGAACAGCCGCTTTCCTCAACCACGACTTGCACGGGTAGCCGCTTTGTTGCCCTGAGAATGGCCCCTTCTTCGGCCTCGTAATTTAGTTCTGTGAGGCCTTCCGGGGCGGCAGCCATGAACATCAACGTGAGGTCGCGGAAATTGGGCTGTGTCGGCTCAGCGTTTTCGTGCCGGCCGATACTCCGGAAGACAACGAATGGTTGGACCTGATCCGCAGCAAGGAAGTCTTTCCCCCTGGCTAGGGTCTCCCACGGTAGATCCAGCAGAGCACGCGAGGACTCATGCTCCACGTCGTCAACCGCGATTTCCAGCACTCGCACCCCCGTGCCCCGTGCCCATCTCGAAGCCCAACCGGTTTCGTCAAGCCAATCGAACATCCCCGCGCCAAGGCCAAGAAGCGGGTCCGGATCACCCGAGCGGACCGCACGCCGATACTGCCGGTTCCACTCATCGAGTCTCTTGAGCGTTTCGTCGGTCAGAGGGATACGAACGTCTTCAATCCGTCCCGCACGGTCGTATTCACACAGGACGTCGGTGCCGATGATGGAAATACGGGCCTTCATTCGAGAATTCCCCCGCAAGTCCCGGGGCTCTGCTGCCTTGGACCGGCCCCCCGGGCACTGCAAATGTTTCGAACGAGGATTGTGAAGATACAAACCGGCTGAATCCCCCGGTCTGCGAAAACCTTGTACTACGAGGTTAGATTATAGCTCACCGTTTCTCCGCTGCGCAAGAGCAATTTTCGATCAGGTTATCATCTCGTCTTCTTCATACCCTTTCATCCGAGGATAGCCTTGAGACCGCATGAAAAACGGTGAGACAGTTCCGGATAAGCTCACGGCTACCAGCGTACCATGGGAAGTGGGCGGAATGGGTCAAGGAGGAACTGACGGGCCGTGAGCACGGCTAACCGGCGATGAAAGCCGGCGTTGGGAAGCGACAACTTGACTGAGCGGATGAGCGGCCGAGGCACCCCAAAGCCAATTGCACCAATGATACGTCGATGAGGTCGGCCTTCGAAAGGTCTCCACTGTGGAAGCGAACGGCCCTCGGTAGCTCGTGAGCTTGTGGTGCTGCACGATGATGGCCTCAACCTCCGGCTCCAGGTGGTTGAGGTTCACTGATTCGAGGTAATCTCGAGCCAATCGTATGGAAGGTCCGAGATAGTCGAACGTTCCGGCTGTCCAGATGCCGAGGTCATGGAACGCCGCTGCGATGATAACCTGCTGAGGACAGTCGTTGCCGGGGGGTGAGAGAGATCGGAAGAAGTTGAGCACGCGGAGGACATGATTAGCATAGGCAATTCGGTCGCGACCGAGAGCGGCCGAAAAGCTCTCGATTACTTCTTCAACTAACAGGAAACGTGTCTGAACGTCCATGGTTTGAGACCAACTTAAGGATCCGCTCATAATTGAGGGCCCACTGGGACCGGTTGTTGCCGACGGTCCGTTGATCCGACTGCCCATATCCGTTCGGCAGGGAATTTCGAGCCGGGTGCGCCCATGACATTCTTGCCGCACAACCCCTGTCTGTCAACTCGCTTTGCACTCAGAACAAGGAATCTCCACCGCCTCGCGGATCCGACCTTACCAGCCGTCACCATCGCAACTCAGCCATACATATACGGTCTTCCTTTCGGGTCTTGAACCCGGTGTCGTCTATGGACGTGGTTGAGAAGACCAAAATGTCGTCCTCGAATCGAACCGGCTCCACGAACCCGCGCCGCACACGTGCGACACGACACTCTCGCCGCCGGATCACGTCGATGACCCGCAGCTCGGTGTCGGGATGTTCCACGATCTCATACCACTCCTGAAGGGCCAGGTAGCGCGAATCAGCGGACCATAAGCACGGGTCGCCAAAGTACCGTGTCCGTAGCCGCCTTCGGAGAACGCGTCCGTTCAATTCCACCCGGAAATAGGGCGGGCCGAAACGCACTTCCCCCGCGTAGACGAAGCGGGCAGTGTGAGCCCCATCAGGGGATGTTTGAACCGCTGCAGGTAAAACGTCCATAGGGGCCTCGAGATCGGTTCGCGTGGCCATGGAGTACTTAGCGCAGCCTTCGGCCGCAACCAAAAGAAAATCACCACAGAGGCAGAGCGAGCACCGAGAATGCCAAGTTCTCGCAATTCCGGGGACACAATCCCAAGTTTCTCCCCGCTGTCACGGATCGAAATTGGGTTATGTCCCCGAATTGCTCGGGGACATGACCCGATTTGCCGGAGCGCAGCGTAGGGCCTCAAATCGGGATCGTGTCGCCGGAATGCAAAGATTCTTCGCGGCACGACAAGAATTTCAGGGATAGTAGTACAGGAGGCTATGGCGGGCCGCAGAGTTGGCGGTTCGATTCAACCGTCCTTTTTCGCCTCTCGAACCAGCATGGCGATTCACAAATGCCCTCACCCCAAGCCGCTCCCAGAGGGCGAGGGGGGGAAGCGGAATTGGCGGCGCTATTCATCCATCCTATTCGGCTTCCTGCATTAGTCTCTCGAGGTGAGCAAAGAACTCATTTCGTACGCTCTGGATTTTCAAAGCCTCATCGTAGCCAAGGATGGCCGTGTCCTGATGCTTGAACCTGTCGGGTTCAACTTGCAGAGCATACGAATTGACCTGTCTTTCCCAGAACCACTCCGCGCAACAGAACTGGATGTTTTCCGGATCAACGGCCGTGACTTCCTTCAGATTGTCAAACAACCTCCTGCCGGAATCGCAAGGATCGATGCACATGGCAATGTACGCGATCCTGTACTCCACTGTTGACACGGTACGAGTGACCGGCAACGGATCGAGGTTATTGGGATCCTCTTGGCCGTTATAGACAAAGTGTCCATAGCAGCATTGTAAGGTAAAACAACACGGTAAGCCGTTCATGCGTTCAATCAGTTGCCTGATTGGTTCATCGATCTCGACATGGGCGAGCCCGGCCAGGCTTTTCCGCCTCTGCTCGTGAAAATGAGGATTCGCCGTAAACGCTTTCAGTTGGGTGAAGGTTTCCATCTCCGCAGCTCATTACTCCTCTCCGGGGTGAATCCTTGTGGATTGGAGTTGTCAACAAGGCGTCCGGCACGCAACCAAAGTTCGCGTCCGCCGGGCCGGCTCGCATTGCCCGCGAGAGCGGGCATAGACCTTGTACCCCGAGGTGAGAGCATACCTCTCTATTCACCTCCGAGGCAAGTGCGACTACGGACTTGAACCGAAGAAGCGACCTCAACACATCTTGCGAGGGAGCGCGAATTCTGTTAATGTTTGACAATTTTCAGGGTGAAAGTGACCAACATATTGATAATAGAGCACAAAAATGAGGCGGGAGACGTCCCATGAAGAAATCCAGGGTCGGCCTGGCAATACTGTTCCTTTTTTGCCTGATGGTTGCCTTTGTAGTCGTAGTGTTGATGATCTCTACACTGATTGAATCCGGCGATGAGACGACCGGCTCGGACGGTCTGTTTGACTTCGGAAACAAGATTGGAGTCATCAAGTTGGAAGGAACTCTCTTAACCTCAGACAAGATACTCAAACAGTTGCGCAAATTCAGCAAAAAGTCCGCCGTGAAAGCAATTGTTCTCCGGATCAATTCCCCCGGGGGAGCAGTGGCCCCGGCTCAGGAAATATATCGTGAAATCAGGAAGATCAGCAAGAAGAAGCCGATTGTGGCATCAATAGAAACCGTCGGGGCATCGGCCGCCTACTACATCGCAAGCTCGACCGACGAGATCGTCTGCTCCAATGGTACCATCACCGGAAGTATCGGCGTCATCATGCTCCTCACGGATTTGCAGGAATTGATCCGTCACATCGGGGTGAGCGTAAGTGTTATAAAGGCCGGCAAATACAAGGACATCGGCTCCTCGGTCAGACCGTTGACCGACGAAGAGAGAAAGATCCTTGAAACGTTCGCCGAAGAAATCCACGATCAGTTCATCAAGGATGTCTTAGCGGGACGCAAAGGCAAGATCGATGAGGCCAAACTTCGCAGCGTTGCCGACGGACGCTTCTTCACCGGAGCAAAGGCCAAGGAGATGGGGCTGGTCGATACCATAGGAAACTTCTATGATGCCGTGAAGATTGCCGGTAAGCGTGCCGGAATCGGCGATGACGCGGAGCTTGTCTATCCCAAGAAGCGTTGGGACAGTTATCTGGACATGTTTCTTGAATCGACGACCAACGCGTTTGCCAAAATCGCCAACCAGTCTCGATTGATCCATCTCGCACCGGCAGTCCAATAAACGGAGTCGGCTATCCGATTCAATGATGCCCGAAAGAATGGAGACGCTCATATGGCAATTCAGGAGTTGCTGACTTTTGATGACGTGATCCTCATGCCGTGTAAGTCGGAAGTCCTTCCGTCGGATGCAAATGTCAGTACGAAACTTACTCGGGGCATATCGCTCAATATGCCGATTGTTAGTGCCGCCATGGACACGGTGACGGAATCCCGTATGGCCATCAGCATGGCACGTGAGGGAGGAATCGGCATAATTCACCGAAATCTGGGAATCAAAGAACAAGCCAGAGAAGTAGATCGTGTGAAGCGCTCGGAATCAGGCATGATTGTGGATCCCATTACGATCGAGCCGGATCGGAAGATAGCCGACGCCCTGGAAATCATGAGGAGGTACAGCATATCCGGGGTTCCGGTAACGGTAAACGGATACCTCAAGGGAATCTTGACCAATCGCGATCT
Organism: Desulfomonilaceae bacterium; assembly: GCA_963675835.2. Taxonomy (GTDB): domain Bacteria; phylum Desulfobacterota; class Desulfomonilia; order Desulfomonilales; family Desulfomonilaceae; genus JAVHLK01. The sequence continues at coordinate 598,369 of CAXXIU010000019.1, read as the reverse complement.
GCGCTTCGTGGAAAACCTGGACCTCAAGGTCGAGCAGGTCATGACCCGCGAAAATCTGGTCACCGTGAACGACAAGATCGGTATCGAGGAATCAAAGGCTCTGCTCCACAAGCACCGCATCGAAAAACTGCTGGTGGTGGATGAGGACTATCGTCTCAAAGGCCTCATCACAATAAAAGATATCGAAAAAGCGATCATGTTCCCCGACTCCGCAAAGGATGAACGAGGCCGTCTCAGGGTCGGCGCCGCGGTCGGCGTAGGACCCGACCGGGAGGAGCGGGTTAGCGCCCTCGTATCGAGAGGCGTGGATGTGGTAATAGTAGACACCGCACACGGGCATTCCAAGAATGTCATTGAAACCATACGGGTCCTGAAGAGTAGTTTCCCCAATCTTCAGATTGTCGGAGGAAATGTAGCCGTCGCGGATGCGGTCAAGGACCTGGTTGAAGCCGGCGCGGACGGAATCAAGATCGGCGTGGGTCCCGGTTCCATATGCACGACAAGGATCGTAGCCGGCGTGGGAGTACCGCAAATATCCGCCATTCTGGACTGTGCGCAGGCTGCAGAAAAGCTTGGGGTGCCGCTTATCGCCGACGGCGGGATCAAGTTCTCCGGAGATATTACCAAAGCTCTGGCCGCCGGTGCCCACACCGTAATGGTCGGCGGATTGCTGGCGGGAACGGACGAGAGCCCGGTGAACTGGTATTGTACCAGGGGCGATCTTATAAGTCCTACAGGGGTATGGGATCTCTGGAAGCCATGCGGGAAGGTTCCCGCGATCGTTATGGAAGGCACGGGGAAGCCCAGGACGACAAACTGGTACCGGAAGGAATTGTCGGAATGGTTCCGGCCAAGGGACCCGTGGCCAATGCCATCACCCAGCTGGTGGGAGGACTTCAGGCCGGAATGGGCTACCTGGGAGCTCCAAACCTGGAAGAACTGAGGAAGAAGGCGACTTTCGTACGTATTACAGCGGCGGGACTCAAAGAATCTCACGTTCACGACGTAGTGATTACCAAGGAAGCCCCGAATTACCGATTGGATTCTTAGATGACGTGCACCGACCAACACCCGATCAGAACACTGATTTTCGGCGTCACCGGTTACACCGGAATGGAACTGATACGCATTCTATCCACCCATCCCAAAGCCGTCGTTGTCGGTGGAAGTTCGAGAAGCTGGGCGGGCAAACGAGCCGACGATATATTTCCGTTCATCCCCCCCGCGAAGAGCTTTCCCATAACAACAATGGATGAACTTATGCAGGATCCGCAAGCTGACCTGGCTTTCCTGGCTTTGCCCCACGGAGAGTCTGCCCGCTGCATTCGACCTCTTCTCGATGCGGGCCTCAAAGTCGTGGACCTGTCCGCGGATTGCAGGTTGTCGGACTCGGAGGTCTATGCAGAATGGTATGGTCCTCACAAAGATCCGGATCTCCTCTCCAGAGCCGTGTACGGTTTGCCGGAAATTCACCGAGAAGCCATCGCCGGCACGGATCTCACGGCTAATCCCGGCTGTTACCCCTCGACCGTGATCCTCGGCCTCGCTCCCCTTCTCAACGACGACCGAGTTGACTGCTCGTGTCCCATAGTGGATTCCAAGTCGGGGGTTTCCGGAGCCGGGCGAGGGGCCAAGCTTAACACCAGCTTCTGTGAGGCGGGGGAAGGCTTCAAACCCTACGGCGTAACACGGCATCGTCACATACCGGAAATGGAACAAGAACTCGGCAAACTGGCCGGACGAACGATCAAGGTCAGGTTTACGCCACATCTGATCCCCGTCAGTCGCGGCATGGTGAGCACGATGTACGTGCCCTTGAGAAGCGAGATCTCCGGGGATGAACTGAGAGACCTGTACGCCGGTTACTTTCGGAGTGAACCCTTTATAAGGGTGCTGCCTCAAGGCACGTTTCCCGACACGGCCCGTGTGCGGGGATCCAATCAGTGCCATCTGTCGGTGGAAGTGGATGAACGCACGGGGCTGGTTATCGCCATGGCCGCGCTCGATAACCTCACGAAAGGCGCATCCGGAGCTGCGGTTCAGAACATGAACGTCATGATGGGGTTGGCGGAAACGGATGGGCTCGAGGGAATGCCGTTGTTTCCGTGACGTTACCGCTTTCAGGACAGATGAGCTATGAGCCCGAGTACTCGTGTCGTAGATGCAAAGGGAAGAATCCTCATGGAGATCCGACACTCCAATGAAGGATTTGGAGTGCAAAAAACACCCCGTCAAGATACACTAACGTCACCTGACACCGGAAGGGAGAGGAGGATGACGCGGAAGAAGAATGTGGGTACGGATCTGGGCCTTACCAGTGACGAGAAGGCGGAACTTCTTCGAATCGCCCGCAGCGTAGTCGAAGCCAAGAGCAGTGGGAAACCTCTACCCTATGTATCCGCGTTCTCGGAAAAGCTCGAACAACGGTACGGAGCGTTCGTCAGCTTATATAAGAAGGGAATGCTTCGCGGTTGCATCGGATCTCTTCAGGCCGACGAACCGCTGTATAAGACGGTTGAGGAAATGGCCCAAGCAGCGGCGTTCCGCGATCCAAGATTTAGGGCGGTAACCGAGGACGAATTGCCTTACTTGGACATCGAGATTTCCGTGCTGACTCCGCTTCGGCAAGTAGAAACCCCGGAGGAGGTGCAGGTCGGCATACACGGATTAATGATACGGAAGGGGTTCCAGTCGGGCCTTCTGTTGCCTCAGGTGGCCGTCGAACGAAGCTGGGATCGCACGACTTTTCTCCAAGAGACTTGTCGGAAGGCCGGACTGCCTGCCGATGCATGGATGGACGATGATGCTGAAATTTATGTATTCTCGGCAGACGTTTTCTAAGGACTCGGAGCGGAATTGGTGCTTTGCCTGTAGTTTGTCCCCCATCCTCAGTGCTGATCTTGTTAATTACGGTAGCGGATTCCCGGCACTTGTAAGACGGTTTCGGGTCTCGCCGGATTTTCCTTAATCTGGTGAAACGCCTGTTCCACTGCACCGCAGGGCTGCAGCGGCCCCGAGTGACGGGCTAAGCCCGCCGCTCCACCATTCGGGTGTACCGCCTGACGGCTGTCCGGGCGACCGCCGGTCGCCCCTACCAAGACCGGGCGGAGCCCGGAACCCCGCGCAGACCGCGGGACAGGCAGGAGCCCGGGAACGATAACGAATGCGTGATCGTATTAACGCGACTGTGTGATGAGAGCACGTTGGCTCATGTTACGGCTCGGAGCCGCGCCATACGAAAACTTTCATGGCCGGGAAGGCACAACGAAGCATGAAAGTCCTTGCATGATGTTTTTGTGGAGCCGGAATGGTTGCTGAGATGTCTCAAATCCCGGGCCGATCTGAAGATTCGGACCCGGTAGAGAAAACGTTCAACCGGAAGGCCGTGGCCCTCATCTCCGGAGGTTTGGATTCGGCACTTGCGATCCATCTCGTCAAGAGACAGGGCATCGATATTACCGCAGTGCATTTCACGTCGTTCTTCTCACCACTCGATGAGGAGAAAGAGGAATCGCCGGTGCGAATTCTCGTGCGTCAACTGGATGTCCCGCTGGTGTTGAGACCAAAGGGAGACGACTTCCTTGAGTTGATTCGAAATCCGAAACACGGTCACGGCAAGAATTTGAATCCCTGTATAGATTGCCGCATTTACACGCTGGTGAAGGCCGGGCAACTCATGAAAGAGATCGGCGCCTCCTTCCTCGTCACGGGAGAAGTAGCCGGGCAACGCCCCATGTCCCAGCGCAAACACACCATACGATTCATAGAGAAACAGTCAGGATGTGACGGAATAATCGTGCGACCTCTGTCTGCTCAGGCCCTTCCCGAGTCCGGGCCGGAAAAAGCCGGGGTGGTTGACAGGCGGCAGTTCCTCGGTATCTCGGGACGAGGAAGAAAAGTCCAGTTGCAACTCGCTGAAGAGATCGGGCTTTATGGCTACTCGCCGCCGGCAGGCGGATGCCTGCTGACTGATAGGACGTACTCACGAAAACTTCAGGACCTGCTTGAGAACGCCGGTGAGGTATCCCGGGACGACTTGGAACTCCTCCGCTTCGGCAGGCATATCAGGCTGCGGCCGGGGCTGAAAATAGTCGTGTGCCGCAATGACAAGGAAAATAAGCACCTGGAAAGGTTGGCTCCCTCAGGGGTGTTATTCTCTCCGATAGGTTTCCCGGGACCGCTGGTTTGGGCGGCAGGGCAACCGGAGCCCCAGGACGAGATCAGGATTGGGAGCATTCTCCGCCGCTATTCCAGGGAAACATCACGGGGAGCCTTGATCGGAATTCGAGCTCCGAATACCGTTGAGCGGCGGATTACCGTTACGGATGTTGCGACGGATGATTGGATCGAAGACCACATGATCCGCTAGATGAGAGAAAGGAGATCGGCGTGAAGTGCCCCCATTGCGGTCAGGAATATACCCCCATCGAGGGTCAACGGTTTTGCACGTTTTGCGGAAAACCCTTCGAGGAGAGTCAAACAGACCAACAGACCATCAATGAGGAAGCGGCGACGGTCGACCGATCCGAGTCTTCTTCTCATGGCGACTCCGGAGGCCCCATCGAAAACAAATACACACCGTGGGAGGATTTGGCAAACCTCGGTTTCTTCCAGGGATTAGTGCAGTCTGTTCGGCAGAGCCTCTTTTCTCCTATGGACTTTTTCTCGAGACTACCGGTGCGTGGAGGTTTTCTCAATCCGCTGCTCTATGCCCTCATCCTGCAGACGGTGGGGACTATGGCCGGACTTGTTATTGGGATGGCTTTCAACAACCCTTTTCTGCCGAAAAGTAGTCTGTCGGGAGTCTTCCTGGTCGTCGCAGGTATCATGATTCCTTTCCTCGTTCCCATAAGGGTGTACCTGTGGTCCGGGCTGCTACATGCCGCATTGTACCTCCTCGGTGGAGCAAATGAGGACTTTGAAGCGACATTCCGTGCGGTGACCTATACTTCTGCCGTGGAATTGTTAAATGCCATACCCGTTGCCGGCGGTTTCATAGCTCTGGGGTGGGGAGTGTTCCTTCTCATTGTGGCGGTGCGGGAGATTCACCGAATCAGTACGGCCCGCGCCGCAGCCGCTGTTTTCTTGCCTCTCATCGTATGCTGCGGAGTCTTTGTCTGCGGCCTGTTCCTGGCCCTTATCGGCGGTGCCGGACTCGACGGATGATTGACGAGAACCGGAAGTTGGTCGTCAGCCCGGGAGACCTGTGTGCGGCCTGCCGGTGATTCGTGAAAAACGTATCCCCTCGTGAGACATGGCGCGATGGGGATCCCTCGAATCGTTCTCCTGCGACTGCCAGGATATGCGGTCCGTGAACTTGTTCTCAAAAGCGACTTCCACACGAACAGTGTCATCTTCATCGCGACGCGACGCGTTGATCGAGTCCGCGGTCTTGCCGAACACGGGAATGAGCAGCCATGCCAACGTGGCGGAAGTGGAGATATCCGCGGCGTACCTCAATGACGTGGCCGGCAGATCCGTTCCGTGAGATGAAATCCACCCTCTCGGAGGAATGGTCAAGCCCGTAGCCATTTCGACTTGGTACGGGAGGGTTCCCGTGAGAGGAACGACGAGCAGTCCGGGCCCACGGGCGTCGATGAACCGGGCAACACATGTCTTGTGATTGATCTCAACTTGCCCGGGAACGAATTGCCAACACGCTGTTACTTCGAGATTACCCGTGCCTGAAACCATGTCACGTACCAGCCAGTAGTGGTTGTCGACGAACAGGACGGTCCGAACAACGATACATTCCTCGTCGGTTCCCGCCCACGGACCGGTGCAGACCCCCGATACGATTTCAAGTCCGGCCCGTCGCGTCCAATGGAGCTTCTTACCGGCAGACTTCACTCTTTCTTGAAAACCGACCCGGGTCTGATCGACGCCTTTACCGTTGATCAGGATCGTGTTGTGGGCCGCGGCCGATCTGTAATGCTCGGTCAGCGTACCGGGCGCGTAAGATGTTACACCGGGGTCCACGAGTCTCGGGTGCCCCAACGCGGATACGTCCAAAGACAACGTGTCCCAATGAATATGCGCGGCGCCCGACGGTCCTGCACGAAATACGGTGAAATTCGCGTCCTTGCCGTAATGCGATCTCATCGTGCAAATCCCGGCAGCGGGAAAGACGCGGCCGGTCTCCTCCGGGGGGGTGCCTTCGCGCCCCCCGGCGCCCACCCAAGCAAGCTCCGGTAGGTTATAGATCCGGCCTGCCAGGCGCATAACGGCCGAGTAATCCCCGAACGCCCCTTGGGAGTCGTTCAATGAGGGCCATGTGAAATCCGGACGGCACAGCGCGACAAGATATTCAGTGGTTTTCTCCAACGGAGAATCGAATTCAGGGGGAAGTGTAACCCCACGTGCAGATGCGGCCTGTTTGACCTCGAGCAACGCGTGTAGGCAGATCGCGTGGTAAAAGGGCGAAATCTCGTAGTGCACTCCGTCCTGAAAGAACTGTTTGTGGAATTCCTCCCTCAGTTTCTCCAACCCGGATCTGAGCCACTGTTCCGCTTCAACAAACTCCGGAAAGCACAATCCGGCAAGCGTGAGCGCCGCGGATTCAACAATGATCCAATTGTTGGGGTGCCCCTGATGGTCCGCCAAGCTCCGGGCATGCTCCCAGACGGAGCGAATCATTGCGGTCTTGGTATCCCGCGTAAAGCCTTTCCGTCGCCACGCAATGCCGATGATCCACAACCATTCCCTAAGTCTCCAGGCAACGGACAAGGTCTCCCATGCCGGCCCGGCTCCGCCGTTGGAACCCACCGGTACGGGGTTGCATCGGATCCAATGTCGTACCAGGGCGTCCAATGCCGTCACGTATTCCATGTTGCCCGTGTCTGCAATACCCCGGACCAGTTGACGCATGAAATGGTGTCGATTGAGAAAATGGCTCCATTCCAGGACTCCAAGAGGATCGGAGTCCCATGCCACAGGGAGGCCGATTGAGTGGCCCATGATCCGTCCGCTCAGAATTTCCGCCGCGGTTTCAACGGGGTACGAATGGGGTGGAGGGATCGAGAATCCGATCTCTTTCTCGGTATAAGGTTCGAAGGATCCTGCGCACGCCCGGCCCAGCCCGCTCTCCGGCTCCTCCCCGCGCAGACCGAAAGACGCTGCAATGTCGTTGGGGTTCACCGCCAGAACCGTTTCGAGCCCCTGCGGGGTCAAGCGTGGTCCCTCGGGAATTTTGCGGCATTCTCCATACAGTCCCGCGATCGACACGTCAATGTCGTGGGGGCCGAAATGGTTGCGTTCCCTCCCGAAACCGATCTCGATCTCGCGGACGTCGGTCCATCCTTTGGGGGCAGCGTAGCTGCCGAACGATTCCACGGGAAACCGGAGGTCTTCCCACTGACCGGCGTGAAGGCTCTCTCGTCCCCCGGATAGGGAAATCGGTCGATTGTGGGGTAATTCTTTTTCGGGTCCGTGCCGAAGCGTAATTCCGACCAACACGTCGCCGGCGGAACGGCTAAGGACTCTCAAGGAAAGGAGATCATAGGCGGAGAGATCACTTCGTGCGGGTTGTAGCTTCAGAGTCAGTCTCGATGTTGAGATAAACCTTACAGCGTCGCCCGAAGATACGCCTCCGGCACATTTTGCGAAATCGTGTACTTCGAGGACGCACTCTCCGAGAAGTACCTCGTCGCGTAGAAACCGATCAGCAGGAACGTTCGGGTCCCTCATGGGGGATCACGTCTATCGTGAAAGCCCCAGATAACCCAGAGCAATGGGATTTGTGCACGGGATGAACAAGAGTACGCCCCATATCACCGATTTGCCCCGTGCCTGAGCGATACCCAGACAAATGAACAGCCATGCCACGATGCTCACCAAGGCTGCTATGCCCGAAAGGGCAAGCGGGAGTATCCCGCCTGTGGGATCGGCGGCCGCCAGCATGCCGAACAGCGGCGACAGAATCGGAAGCAGCAGAAGGGCCAGCCACCATATGGGTTTACCGGCTATCATGACCATGAGGAAAATGTTGAGGATGGGTATGAACGCCAGCCAAGGAAGGCTCGTGGCGGTCTTCTTGGCAATCAGGAAGAGCATCACTGCGCCGAATATGTAAAAAACGATGGGAAGAATGGCCGCGGCAATTCCCAGTCCACCGATCACGGCCATCGCCTCGGGTGGAATCGGGACTTGTTCCAGTCCCGGAATGCCTCCAGGCGGTTCCGGTTTCTTGGCGGGCTTCTTCCATGCCTTTGCTCCCGGCTTGACACCCGGACGGTCACCCGGTTTAGCAGCCGTGCGCACCGGAGGCTTCTTGGCCACTGATGCTCCCCGAGGTTTCGCCGCTTGTCCGGGAGCCCCGAGCGCTTTGATTTTGGCTTCGATCTCCTTCTTGTCTTCGGCATTCGGCTTGAACTTCAGGTATTGGCTCAATTCCCCGGCAGCTTTCTTGTTCTTTCTCTGCTGCTCATAAACGATGGCCATGTTGAAATGAGGCTCTGCGAATTTCTTGTCCAGAGCCGCGGCCTTGCTATAATCCGCCAAGGCTTGGCGATACATCTTCTTCTTACGATGGACTTCACCGCGATTGTTGTAAGCGTCCGCGTAATTCGGGCTCAATTTAAGGGCCTTGTTGAGGTCGGCCAAGGCTTCATCGAGTTTGCCCAGGTCGTCGTACGCCATGCCCCGCCAATTCAGGGCCTCCACGGAACGGGGGTTCTTTTCGAGGACTTCCGTGTAGATGTCGATGGCTTCTCTCGTGCGACCCGCGTTGTGACTCTCAACAGCCTCCCTCAGATCCACGTCCATTTGGCTCTGTGCCGGCGCTACTGGTCCGATGAAGCCGATTGCCGTCACAATCAGGATGACGAGCAACGCCCTTAGGGAAAAAAAGGCTCCCAGGCTCGACCATGTTCGTCCTGCTCCCGAACGGAACCTGGTTGCAGGACAACCGGTATTCCCGACAGCCGGCCCGACCGGGGAACAGAATGCCGCCTTTGCATGCCGAAAGAAATCAGCCGGCGCAGGAGACGTCCCGTTTATTTCTTCAGTAAAATACGACATTGTATGTTCTTTCATGCTGTTCCCCGTACTCAATGAAGGAAAAAGTTGTACCGAAAATGGCAATGTAACTCACTATATTTATCACGCTAATATCTATCAGAATTTTCCCTTTTGGTCAAGGGTTATCCAGCCCAGACCCTTGAAACATCAGGAATTTTGATTTGAGGAAATAGTTCCGTGAATTATTGCTCTGTATCACTAATCCTCATTATCTTGTCGTTCCGCAAAGATTTCTTCGGAAATCGTCTCCTGGATTTCGGTTTGGTTGCCCTCGGCCCTTGAGAACCACGAGCAACGCCCGGATCCCCTGCGTAGTACGATGGTACTTGCGAAACCCAAGGTCGTACGTAACGCCGGTGCCTGCAATCGCCATTTGGTTGCGGTTCTAACCGCTCCGTGTTTGCACGGCTCTAAGGAGGATCCAGGTTCAACGAAGCGACATGTGTTGCGTAGGCGCCGGTTCATTGACGTTGCAAGTGATCAAAGATCTTCTTCACCAGCATCTCCGGATTCGCATCGATGATCAGAGGGGCTCTTGTCTGTTGTCCTACCCTAACAACCAGATCGGGCAGCAGGTCGGAGACGCCGCCGCAGGCCGCCAGAACTCCGATGGCACAGCTCGGTCCAAGTTCGTCAACTGCAATGGTAAATTCATTGAGCGTTCCCATGCCGCCCCCGATGAAAATACCCGCGTCCGCGCTTCTCACGAGTATGACATTACGACCTCTCCTTCCCATGCCGGTGTAAAGGGTTACCCGGCTATCCAGCGGGTAGTGGTAGGCAGAGTCGTGTTCCGTTCGATTCGCGGCGGGCGATATGGCCAACGTTAGGCCTCCCGCCTCTGCAGCTCCCATCGCAGCCGCATGGGGCAACCCGGGACACCCTCCCGTGAGAAGCACACCTTGATGAGATGCCACTGCCCTGCCGATTCTTAGGGCCTTGTGACCGCTCTCGGAGTGCTCCGAATCCGATGCCGAACCGAGCACGGCTATGGTGAATTGTCGCTCCCCGCTCACGTTGTCCCTCCCGCGGTAAGTTTCATGGCTGGCGTGGAGGCCGGCGCCATCAGGCCACCAAGGCACGAAAACACGAAGAAGTCAAACGACGCGTTCGCACCGAAGCAATGGAAACTCCTTGACAGCCTGAAATCATTAGGATAAGGTTGCGCGGTTCAATTTAAGGGGAGAGACCGTTCGATGTCATGAAAGATTGTGCTGTTTTGATTCTGGCTGCGGGGAAAGGTACTCGTATGAGGTCTCGCCTCTGTAAGGTACTTCACCCGGTGGCCGGTCGCCCCATGATCGCGTACGTGGTCGATGCGGTTCGATCCGCCGGGTTGACCAACATTGCAGTTGTGGTCGGGCATCAGGCCGCAGAAGTGAGCCAGTACTTTGGGGATGACGGGATCGAGTTCGTACTGCAGGAACCACAATTGGGAACCGGCCATGCCGTGGCCGCGGCCCATGCGGCGATGGACGGCTTTTCAGGGAACGTTCTCATTCTCTGCGGAGATGTTCCTCTGATAACGCCTGCGACGATCGAAAGTTTCATCAAGTATCATGATCGGCAAGGAAGTCTCTTAACTGTTCTGACGACGTTCCCCCGAGACCCTTCGGGTTACGGGAGGATAATCAGGACCGACGACGATTCCGTGGCCCGCATAGTTGAAGAACGGGACGCACGTGAGGAAGAGAAAGATATTGGAGAGATAAATACGGGGATCTATCTTGTCGACTCCGTTCTTCTGTTCCAATTGCTGGAGAGAATCACTCCCAACAACGCCCAGAGGGAATATTACCTCACGGACATTGTGAGAGAGGCCGTAAATCAATCCGTGACGGTGCATGCCCATGTCTTACGGGATTCGTGGCAAACGGTGGGAGTCAACACACGGTCCCAACTTGCCGACGTGGCCGCTCATATCTGGAATCGGCGTCGAGAGAATCTCATGAGATCGGGGGTTACTCTGCTGGACCCGGGATCCGTGTACGTCGATACTCAAGTCAATGTTGGCGAGGATACGGTGATTCATCCTCTGGTCAGCCTTTCCGGTGATACCGAGATCGGCACGGAGTGTGTGATCGAGTCCGTGGTGACCATAATCGACTCAAGGATAGGCAGCAATGTCACTATACTGCAAGGATCTCGATTGGATCGTGCCGTAGTTGAGGACGGCACCACCATTGGTCCCATGGCGCATCTGAGACCCGAGACCACGATAGGCAAAAACGCGCGAATAGGGAATTTCGTAGAGGTCAAGAAGACCGTTATCGGGGACGGAACAAAGGCGGCCCACCTGACTTATCTTGGAGACAGCGTTATAGGGGACGGTGTTAACATCGGCTGCGGAACCATCACGTGCAACTACGACGGCAAGAAGAAACATCCGACCTTCATCGGCAACGACTGCTTTGTCGGTTCCGACGTTCAGTTTGTGGCACCGGTAGAGGTAGGGTCCGGGAGCGTGATCGGTGCCGGCAGCACGATCACCAGAGATGTTCCCCCAAACAGCCTGGCAGTATCGCGGGCAAAGCAAAGGAACTACCCATTGCGGCGAGGACAGGGACCTGGAAGAGCGGATGAAGATCGGAAATCTTGAGGTCTTGGGGAACGTTTTCCTTGCCCCCATGGCGGGAATAACAGATCCGCCTTTTAGAAAGACCGTTCAACGATTTGGAGTGTCGGCCCTGTGGACCGAGATGATTAGCGCCGACGGTCTCATCAAAGGCCGAGTGACCTTTCCCACAATGGATCTTGGCGACCATACGGTTCCCACCGTTTTTCAGATTTTTGGAAAAGACCCCGCCGTCATGGCCGAAGCGGCACGTATCGTTGAAGGCCGAGGCGCTGCTGCAGTGGATATAAACATGGGGTGCCCTTCGAGAAAAATTGTCAAGAAAGGTGCGGGAGCAGCGTTGCTGAAGGATTTGCCTTTGGCGGCGAACATTGTGAAGGCCGTACGCAGATCCATTCAAATTCCCCTTACGGTCAAGATTAGATCGGGGTGGGACGAAAAGACTCAGAATGCGCCGATTGTGGCAAAACTTCTGGAGTCCGAGGGAACTGACGCCATTGTCCTTCACTCGCGATGCCGTTCTCGATTGCACTCGGGGGAAGTCTCTTTGGAGATGATCCGTGAGGTCAGGGGATCCGTAGACATCCCTGTCATTGGTAACGGGGGAATAAAGTGTGAGCAAGAGGCAACGTCTATGATTGCCGACACCCAATGCGACGGGGTGATGGTCGGGAGGGGCGCGCTGGGTAGACCGTGGTTACCCGGTCGTATTCTCGAGCACCTCGGGCACACACCGCCGTTTCCGCGCGGAACCATATCCCTTACCGATGTCATTCGGGACCATTTCGTCTACCATCTCGAGTGGTGGGACTCCCTAACCACGGTTAGGCGAATGCGCAAACATTGGGGATGGTATTCGAAGGGTTTTTCCGGTGGAACCGAGTTTCGGAAAACGATCTTTAGGGAAGATGATCCGAAACGCGTGATCTCATCGGTAGAAGACTTTTTCGGGAAGGCCGTGGTTTCATGAACTCTGATTTCAAGGATACCGGGCCCACAACCCTGACCTCGGAAGATGGGGTTGTTCCCGGCAAATCAAGAGCACTTCTCGAATCCAATATTGGGCAGTCTTTGGACAGGCTGGTGGACTACCTGATAGACAATGACGTAAGTGATATTCACCATCTCATAATGGGCGAAGTGGAAAGACGCATCTTGATCAAGGCACTGGAGAAGAATCGCGGCAACAAACTTCAAGCGGCCAGGCAACTGGGGATGAGTCGCAACACGTTTCATCGAAAACTCGGTAAGCTGAGATGATTCAGCCGGTGAGTTGCACGGGTCTCGGGGGACAAGACCGGGGGCCGGGCTCACATTTCCTTTTTGGGCAAAAGCACGTTTTCGAGAGACGTACTACGGCACATTCATCTTAACAGGGATTTCTTTATCTTCAAGATATTTCTTGACACATATTGCTAAAGAAATATAATTAAAGCGGATCTCAAAAAAAGTTCACGGAGACCCTTATGGATTCCGATAAGCTTGCTCTGCTCGAAGAAAAAATCATGCACCTGATAGAGCAGAACGATCAGTCGAAGAAAGAACAGGAACGCTTCGGAAAGGAACTGGAGAAGCGGGACAAGCGAATTGGAGAGCTGGATCGGACGCTAAAGAAGCTTCACAAAGATCATAAGGCAGCTAAGGTAAGGCTGGACAGAATCATTGAGAAGCTGGAGGCCGTGACCTGAAAGGGTATTGTGCTGAAAACGCGTTGGGATTTGACAACTGTTCGGATAAATCGACCGAAGCGGTAAGGGTGCGGTTGTTCGGTCGAGACTACAGCATCCGTGGCCACGGTAACAGACAGTACATAGAAGAGCTTGCGGATTTCATAAGAGACCGTGCGGAAGCAGTGCAATCCAATGCCACGGTTGTCTCCACAGTTGATCTGGTGATATTGACACTCCTCAACATCACCGATGAGATGTTTCGAGATAAGCAGGTCAGAGAGCAGACCATCAAAGAACTGGAGGAAAAGGTCGACAGGCTTGCGAGAGCCGTTGATCGGTAAGTTTGAGTTGAGGTTGGTCCCCTGCGCGGTGCGTGATTGACAGCAATTTTTTGAGCCAACACTCAAAAAATGGGAACCGCCCCCGACTGTGGTGAGCAAGCCTGCCATGAAGCAGGAAGCCTGAAGCAGTCGTTAGGGTCCCACCTGGGCAACCAGGTTCAAAAGTTCTGTCTCCACGGCTGATTGCGGGGGACTTGGCCTCTGCCGATTAGCTACCTTGTTCCACCGAGAAACCGGGATGTGGAATGAAACCTCTGGGTGTCCATTCGGGTAAGTATATAAGCAGTGCAACCGGGTGATTCGATCTGTGACCAATCATTTGGCCCCTTTGTGAGACATATCTTCCGAACTCAGACGCCGTTGACGGTTTTTCCCTATTAAGCATCCCGTCAATCTACAGATGATGGAGGGGGTTTTGGAACTGATTCCCCTTTGGGTTCCTGCCTTTGTCGCTTTGATAATCGGGCTCGCGGCCGGGTACGTCGCGACCAGATTTAGAGACAAGAGCCGTTTAGAGTCAGCGAAATCCGATGCCGATGAGATTATCAAGACAGCGGAAAAAGAAGCTGAAACCATAAAGAAAGAAGCCTTATTACAGGCAAAAGACAAGCTTTTCCAGGCTCGATCCGACCTGGAGAACGAGATCCGAGAGCGCCGAACCGAACTGTCTGCCAGGGAATCCAGACTCCTCAAGAAAGAAGAGAATTTGGAAAGGAAGGCGACGCAACTGGAATCCAAGGAGTCTTCACTCGCACGACAGGATAAGGAAATCGACGCGGGTATGAGGCGGGCGAAGGAAAAGGAACGGGGGGTAGACAACCTTGTCAAACAGCAACAAGAGAAGCTGGAACAACTTGCCGGACTCTCGACGGCAGAGGCCAAGGACATTTTGCTGAAGAAGGTTGAAGACGAGACCAGAATCGAAAGCGCCCGGATCATCAGACAAATTGAGGAAGAGACACTTTCCCAGGCCGACAAGAAAGCAAAGGAGATCATCTCCGTTGCTACCGGTCGCTTCGCCGCTGATTTTGTGGCCGAACGAACGGTCTCAGTTGTAAATCTTCCGAACGAAGAGATGAAAGGACGCATCATCGGCCGTGAGGGACGAAACATTCGCGCCCTGGAAGCGGCCACGGGAATCGACCTGATCATTGATGATACGCCCGAAGCCGTGATTCTTTCCGGATACAATTCGGTCAGGCGTGAGGTGGCTAGATTGGCTCTGGAACGGCTCGTGAACGACGGTCGAATCCACCCTGCACGCATCGAGGAAGTGGTTAAGAAAGTTACCCAAGAGATGGAGGAGACCATAGTCGAGGCCGGTGAGCAGGCAAGCTTCGACGTGGGAGTTCACGGGATCAATCAGGAGCTGATCAAGCTGGTCGGAAAGCTGAAATATCGGACATCGTTTGCTCAAAACGTATATCAGCACTCCATTGAAGTCGCGTTCCTCTGCGGAATCATGGCAGCGGAACTCGGACTGAACCAGAAGAAAGCCAAGAGAGCCGGATTGCTTCATGACATTGGAAAGGCGATCGATCATGAAGTGGAGGGTGCTCACGCGGTCATCGGCGCGGATATTGCTCGGCGACACGGAGAGTCCCCTTTGATAGTCAACGCCATCGCCGCTCACCACGGAGACGAAGAGCCGGCCAGCACGTTGGCGGCGCTCGTTCAAGCAGCCGACACGCTGTCGGCGGCCAGGCCCGGGGCGCGACGGGAAATGCTGGAGAACTACGTGAAACGGCTTGAAGATCTCGAACGAATCGCCGACTCTTTTAAGGGCGTGAGCAAATCCTTTGCCATACAGGCCGGCAGGGAGATTCGCATCATTGTGGAGAATTCCAACATAGGAGACGAAGGCCTGACGCTGCTGGCAAGAGACATCCGCAAGAAAATCGAAAAGGAGCTTTCCTATCCCGGCCAAATAAAGATAGTGGCTATTCGTGAGAGCCGGGCCGTTGAATACGCTCGTTAGTCGATCAGTGCGGGCCTACGGCGCCCCATCCGTAATACCGGCCGCCGGCCTCCACTGCGGTGGGGAACGCCGATCTGCAGGCCTGCATGGAAGGAGGCGGCATGCCCCCCGGTGTTCCGGGTTGGACGGTTCCTCTGATGGTTAACCGTAATCGGTCGTCATGTGACGGTCAACGATGCGTTAGGGTCATTCCTCAAAGGTTGCGCCTTTTTCCCGCATTTCCTCCACGGCCGCCTTGGTCCCCTCCGCGGTAACCCCACGACACAAACTCAGCAGCACGGTCACCTGAAACCCTCCCTCGAGTGCGTGGAGAACCGTTTCCCTGACGCAGACGTCGGTCGCAAGGCCGTATACGACAAGTCTTGTTGACCCACGGCCCTGCAGAACGGCGTGCAGACCCGTCTCGTTGCCGCCGGAATCTCGAAAACCTGAGTAACAGTCGTGCTCCTTACGAATGCCCTTTCGGACGACTCTCGTAATGAGATTCTCAGGGATAAGGATTTCCGATCCCGGTGTGCCCTGCACGCAGTGCGGAGGCCACAGGACTTGTTCGATGTCTCCAATACGAACTACGTCAAGCGGTTTAGCGTCCGGGTGGCTGGTGTGAAAGGAAACGTGATCCTGTGGATGATGATCCATGGTGGCAATGATGGGTATACCTTCGGCTTTGAATGAACTCGTCCGAGCTATGACCCTGTCAACATACTCCTGATCGGTTCCCGGGACACTGAGCGATCCGTTACGGACTTCCGTGAAGTCTGCTTGTACGTCAACGGCTATGACTGCAAGAGGTATTGCTTGCTCCATTTCCTCTGTCCCCTTTCTTATGCCCACGCCAAAGAATCAACGATTCAACGGCCGGCATATGGACTATAGCTGATGTCACGCTTCTTGTCCTCAATATATCATGAGGGGATTTCGCAGATGAAGAGGGAGACCTTCCGGCGTCTCATGAGCAACCATGGCTGGAACCGACCGGGTCGTCTTGTCCGGGCCTGTCATTGCAGTGCGGCCTGAAACCGGCGCGAGGAATCTCGGCACGTAGGAGGCGATAATGTCTTGCAGGTGTGAGGCTCAGGTCCCATCAATGACAGGTCGCCGGCGACCATTTCCCCCGCGAGAAGGAATGTTCATTGGCAGTAAGAACTTGCAATACGTGCACATTTCGTTATGGTGTACCACATGGGGGCTGTCAACGGCCGAAGGCCGGCGACCGATAACGTATGGAGGAAGCCCCTCCGTCTCCGGCAGCAATTCGTCACGAATGCAACGCCTGATCACACCGGAAGTTCAGGAGCATCGCCCCGGCCTTACCGCCGCACATGCCGAGTAACCGGCGTTTGCCGTGCCGACGAACAGGAGACCCGTAACCCCCTCTAGTGCGGAGGAACCATGGATTTGAGCAAACTACTATCCCAAGAGGAACTGCTCGAGCTTATTTCACTGAGTGAGGTCTTTGGGGGATTTGCGCACGAGATAGCCCAACCCCTTAATGCGATCATGATAGCGTCCCAGGTCATTCAGTTAACGGTGCAGCGTAGCCTATTGCCTGACGAGGAAAAGTCGTTCCTCATACACCGCTTGGGTATAATATCGTCACAAGTACAGCGAGCGACGCAAGTCGTAGAGACGGTCCGAGGATTCAGCCAAGCTAAGTCGTCCGTGTCGGCCCAAGGCGACCTCAAGGCTTCGTTCGACAGAGTACACGGATTGATGGGACAGCAATTCGTCGGAAGAGGAGTGAAGCTTACATGGGAATCTGTCGACCCGTTGGCCCCTTTCACCATCGAACCTCACCTTGCCGAGCTTGTCTTGGTCCAGGCACTGGCATTCGCCAGGTCCTCGGTTGAAGCGATCGGGGTATGGCATGATGGAGAGGGGATCTCATTCGACAGGAGAGTTCAAGTTAAATTAAAGTCTGAACAGGGCCGATCTGTAGTCAATATCGCTTGGAACGGAGGCGAGAGCCCCGATGAGCCGGCTTTGATCGATCCTTCGACTCACGCTGGAATCACATGCGCCGCTTCGGTCATTGCGTCTTTCGGGGGAGATCTGCAGCCCCAACCGAGAACAATCTCCGTAACTTTTCCGTGAATCTTCACGGCCCGGCCGCCGGTCGAGTGCCATGCCGATAATCTGTTCCCAAGCGAGCAAGCACCAATGGGGCGAGGCCCGCTCATCGTGGGCCTTTTCGCATTGACAGTCTTCCAGACTGTGCTATTATTGCTGTTGTTATGTTGCGGTATGGATTACTGATCGTGGTGTCTAATCAGGAGGCGGCAGATTGAGTCCCGGTATTCAGAAGAGGGCCGCCGGTTCATATGCCGGTCGACCGAGAGTTCCGGGAACCGTTCTTCTGGGCTTGGCTGCGTGGATCTTGGTATTGGGGGGATGTGGTGCGTCGACTACTCTCGTGAAGAGTGATTTTCGTTCCCCCGGTCGCGTTGCGAATGCCTTTTCCAATGCTCTATCGACATTGACCGAAACGGCCAAGAAGCCGCTCCAAAAGAAAAAGACCGTCACAAGTAAGGTCGCAACGTATCCTCCTCTCCCAAACGACGCCGATGCCCCTCGCGTGCGACGTTTCATACGCCACTACGCGTATCAACAGAGAGAATCCATGAGGAAATACTTGGCACGGGCCGTGAACTACTTACCCATGGTGCATGAGGTAGCACGTGAGCACGGACTCCCCGAGGATATCGGATACCTTTTCATGTTGGAGTCCGGCGCGAATCCGGAGGCGCGGTCCCCGGCAAATGCACTTGGGATGTGGCAGTTCATGCCGGCAACTGCAAGAAGCTACGGTTTACGTGTGGACCGGTGGGTTGATGAACGACTGGACCCGAGAAGGTCCACCGAAGCGGCAATGCTGTATCTCAAGGATTTGTACGGTATGTTCGGTTGCTGGCGGCTTGCTCTCAGTGCCTACAACTCGGGGGAAAATAAGCTGAACAAAGTGCTCTGTGCAGAGGACGCGAGCGAATATGATGAGATTTGTTCCAGCAGAAGACTCAAACGAGAGACACGAGAGTTTTTCCCGCGCTTCCAGGCCATGGCATTAATCGCAAAGAACGCCCGGAAATACGGTTTCTCGCCGTTGAGACCCAAGAGGCACCGGAATAACTATGAAATTGTGGAAATGACCAAGCGCCGTTCACTCAAGGACTTGGCTTGGGCCATAGGGGTATCCCACACGCGTCTCGCCGACATGAACCCCGCACTTTTCAGGGGAGTAACTCCTCCGGAGGGAGAACCGTATAAGTTGCGAGTGCCGAAAGGCAGAAGCACGGTACTCGCCCGCAAGCTGGAGACGCTGCCTACGGAAAACGGGAAGACCCATATTGTTCATGTTGTCCACAGAGGAGACAGTGTCTCCCGCATCCTAAGACGTTATCGTGTGAGTCGCTCCCAGTTGGCCAATCTCAATCCGGATGTAAATTTCCGTCGGTCATTACGTACCGGAGCCCGAATTCTCATCCCGGTAAGGAAGAAAGAGCCGACACGAAAGGATCCTAAGCGCGGTCAACTCTCGCTGCTGCACTGATCTCGATATCTTCATATCCCAATAACCTCCGCCCGTCCATGAAAGACCGCCCGCCCCTCCCGCTCGGCCTCCCCCGATCGGAAATCCGGGATAAGTGAGAAGGATTGTGAATGAGATGGGCAAAATCCACCGGGCCGTTTCCACCTTGAAACTGTTCTTATCAACTCGTAGAATCAAACCAAGGTTCGGAGAAAGACACTTGGTCCATCAAGTAGTTGACTTGGTGCATGCCGATCTACGAAGCCGGAGATCTCCCGCTTAACTACCTAGGAAGGGAGGGTGCAGGGTATGAAACACAGCGGGCACAAGGATTCCCACAGGGGCTTCTGGCCGTCTCGAAATCCCTGCAGAACACGGGGGCGGTAATTCCGGTCGCCGATCGGAGTCTCTTGCAGCTGATTTCAGAGCGACCGAAGCAGGGGGCACTTTCAGTAAGGCGATTCACTAACGACATCACCCGATACGGCATTAATGTGGGTAAGCTGCTCTCTTTACGGAGTAAAGCCCGCCCGCGTGGAGGACGGCATGAGGAAGA
Source organism: Desulfomonilaceae bacterium (assembly GCA_963675835.2). Taxonomy (GTDB): domain Bacteria; phylum Desulfobacterota; class Desulfomonilia; order Desulfomonilales; family Desulfomonilaceae; genus JAVHLK01. The sequence continues at coordinate 578,705 of CAXXIU010000019.1, read as the reverse complement.
GAATACTGATTGTCGATGACGAGGAGGAGAACCGTCGGCTGCTGGAGATACCCTTACAGAGCAAGGGCTACGACGTAGTGCCTGCAGGTAATGGTGTCGAAGCGCTGACGATCTTGAGGCAGGGTGGATTCGACCTGGTCATCAGCGACGTTCTCATGCCGGAGATGGACGGATATCAACTCTGCCGGAAGATCAAGACGGATCGAGAATTATCCCGTATCCCCTTTTTCTTCTATGCCGCCTCATACACTGAGGACAAGGACGAAGAGCAGGCTCTTCGTATGGGAGCGGACAAGTTCGTCAGAAGATCCGGAGATCCCGAAGATCTCTTGAGTCTTGTAGTTGCCGTCCTCGAGAGCGTCACGGAAAGGAAGCCGAAAGCGGCCCCTCTGCCGTTGGATGACGAAGCATCGTCACTTAAGCTCTACAACCAACGTCTCGTGAGGAAATTACAGACCAAAGCGGCTGAATTGGGATATGAAATCCGTGTGCGCCGGAATGCGGAAGCTTCGCTCCGCCGGATGAACCGGGCCATGAGGGCCTTGAGTTCGGTGAACCGGGCTGTGACGCAAGCCGTGGATGAGCAACAGCTCATTCAGGACGTGTGCCGTACGACGGTGGACGAGGCGGGTTATCGGCTGGCTTGGGTGGGGTTTGCCGAGCACGACCACGCCAGGACTGTGCGTCCCGTTGCACAATACGGTTACGAAGAAGGTTATCTGAATACGGCACGAGTTGTCTGGGCGGACACCGAGCGAGGTAGGGGGCCTACCGGTGATGCCGTTCCCTCCGGCAAAACCTTTGTGGTTCGAGATGTTGCGAGCGATCCCCGCTACGAACCTTGGCGGGCCGAAGCAATGAAGCGGGGCTATGCCTCCTCAGCGGCCATTCCATTGTTCGTTGACGGGAAGGTAATCGGCGCGTTGAACGTTTACGCAGAGGAGCCGGACTCATTCGATGAAGACGAGATAAGGCTCTTGGAAGACCTGAGTGACGATCTCGGCCATGGGATACATTTTTTGAGGGTTTGTGAGGAAAAGAAAAGAATCAGGGAAGAGAGGGATCGCCTGTTCAACTTGTCCCTGGACATGCTTTGCGTTGCGGGATTCGACGGGTTCTTCAAGCAGGTCAATCCTGCATGGACCAAGACTCTGGGATGGACGGAAGAAGAGCTTTTGAGCAAGCCAATGATTGAGTTCGTGCATCCCGATGACCGGGAACCCACGCAAAATGCCGGTCGACAGCTTGCCAACGAGCAACCCGTTTTGGCATTTGAAAATCGATACATCTGTAGGGACGGTTCCTTTCGGTGGCTTTCGTGGAATTCCTTTCCTTTGTCTGAAGAAGGACTGATCCTTGCCGTAGTCCGAGACGTCAAGCCTCTCAAGAAAGCGACCGATGACCTTCGGGAGTCTGAAGCCCGATATCGGACACTTTTTGAGAGTGCGCCCTTAGGAATCGGTATTGCGGGACAGGACGGCAAGATTGTCGAAAGCAACGAAGCCATGTCCAAGTTGACCGGCTACTCGTTGGATGAGCTGAACACTCTCGATGTGGAAAATCTCTACCGGATACCCGAACAACGAGCCGAACTCCTTGACATTCTCGGTACCCAAGGCTTCATCAGGGATTTCGAGGTGGAATTGCAGCGCAAAGACGGGACCGCGTTCACCGCCGAGCTGTGCATTCAAAGAATCTTTTTGCAGGGCGAGCCTCACCTTTTGACCATGGCTCAAGATACGACGGAACGGAAGACCGCCGATGGACTGATACACAGGCAGGTGAGCTTCCTGGAAACATTGCTGGCGGCAATACCCGGACCGGTCTTCTACAAGAATACCGAACACGTGTACCTTGGCTGCAATGAGGCCTTCTGTCGATTCGTCGGGCTGACGAAGGATCGCATTGTCGGCAAGTCCGTGTACGACGTGGCTCCTCATGAATTCGCCGACAAATATTGGCAGATGGATGAAGAGTTGTTCCGAAATCAGGGGACTCAAATGTACGAGACTGCGTTTCAAAGTCCCGATGGTACCCTGAGGGACGTGATGTTTCACAAAGCCGCCTTTACGGACCATGAAGGGAAATTGGCCGGAATAATAGGCGTGATACTGGATATCACGGAACGGAAACAGGCGGAAGAGGCGCTTCGCGAGAGCGAGGCGAACTTAAGAAAAGCCCATGAAACAGCAAAACTCGGTAGCTGGACCTATGACCTGTCGGGCCGGATATCCTGGTCGGACGAGTTGTATCGCATCTACGGCACCTCACCGGAGACTTTTTCCCCGGATTCCTCGTCCTTTTTCAGCCTCATCCATCCTGATGACAGGCCGGCAATGCAGGCATGGATAGATGACTGTATTGCAAAGAAAAAACCCGGCGAATTGGTGTTTCGTACCGTTCGGCCCGACGGCACGATCCGTTTTGTGAGTGGTCGCGGCGAACTGGTATGTGACGAGGAGGGGAGCCCCCTCTACATGACCGGCACGGCGCAGGACATCACTGAGCGAAAGCAGGTGGAAGAAGCGCTTAGGGCAAGTGAAGAGAAGTTTTCAAAGGCGTTCCAGAATTCCCCTGACGCAATCACCTTAGCAAGACTATCCGACGGCAGGCTGATCGAAGTCAATGAAAGGTTTATCAGCCTGACCGGGTACAAGCGTGAGGAGGTTCTTGGCCGGACATCAACGGAACTGGATTTTTGGGCAAATCCGGCCGATCGTGAAACATACGCCGCCGCGTTGAAAGAAAGGGGACGAGTAACGGACTTTGAAACTGCGTTCAGAACGAAGTCCGGGGAAATACGGAGCTTTGTCGTTTCCGGAGAATGCGTCAAGATCGAAGATGAACTGTGCGTACTGGGAATACTTCATGATATCTCCGAGCGCAGGCGCACCGAACAGACCTTGCTCGTAACCGCCAGGCGTCTTCGAACAGCCGTCGAGGCGGCCAATGTAGGACTCTGGGACTGGGACCTTGAGACGAACGAGATCTATTACTCGCCCGAATGGAAAGGCCAGATCGGATACGAAGAAGATGAGATTTCCAGAGCATTCAGTGAATGGGAAAGCCGCGTGCATCCGGACGACTTGGAGCAAACGGTGGCGAGAGTGATGGATTATCTCCAAGAACCGTGGCCGGATTATGTGAACGAGTTCCGTCTTCGTCACAAGGATGGTTCGTACCGATGGATAAGGGCTCAGGGATCACTCCTACGCGATGGTGAAGGCAACCCTGTCCGCATGCTGGGATGCCACCTGGATTTTACCGAGAGCAAACGCAAAGAACGGGAGATGCAGGAGCAGACACGATTTCTCGAAGGACTTCTGGAATCGGTCACTCATCCATTCTATGTGGTCGATGCAGACGATTACACGGTGGTCCTGGCTAACGCGGCCGCTCTTAAGGCCTTTGCCAAAGGCGAGTCAACCTGCCATGCTCTCACTCATGGGCGGAGCGATCCATGCAACAGCGCAAAGCATCCATGCCCTCTTCAGGAGTTGAAGAAGAGCGGAAAGCCGACGATAGTGGAACACGTGCATTGCTGCACAAGTGGCGGTACTGCCAAAATCGTTGAGATCCACGCGTATCCGGTCTTCGGGGCATCAGGGTCTCTTAAGTACATGGTTGAGTATGCCGTTGACATCACCGAACGCCGGAAGATGGAGGAGTCTTTGAGGGCCGGGGAGAAGAAATACCGCACACTCTTCGAGCAGTCAGCGGAAGCCATCATCATCGTACTTCACGAGGGGGAGATCGTTGATGCAAATCAAGCGTGCTCAACGCTTTTTGGCGTTCCCCATGATGAAATAATCGGTGGGAACGTGTTGGAATTCTATACGGATCCCGAAGATCGTGCTGCTTTCCGACAGGCCGTAAACCGAGAGGGCTTTGTGAAAGACTTTGAGGTGGTCCTCCGCCGACGGGACGGGAACCGACGGTACTGTCTCCTCAACTCTTCTCTTTGGCGCGACGATAGCGGAACTCCGGTCGGTTATCTAAGTATTATTCGAGACATAACAGAGCAACGACGATCCCGGGAGGCTCAGTTGCGATTGGCGACGGCCATAGAGCAATCAGCCGAGTCCGTTGTCATCACGGACGCTCAAAGGGATATTCTGTATGCCAACCCCGCGTTTGAGAGAATCACCGGATATTCAAAGGAGGAAGTCATTGGTAGACATCCACGGATTCTCAGAAGTGACGCCCATGACGAATCCTTTTATGCAAATCTGGAGGAGAGCGTCAAGGGCGGACGTATATGGAGCGGTCGGTTCATCGGTAGCAAGAAGGACGGAGATTATTTTCATGAGGACGCAACCATCTCACCCGTGCGGGATTCATCAGGCAAAATTACCAATTTCGTGCAACTTGGCCACGACGTTACGGAACGGATCCAGCTTGAGAATCAATTGTTCCAAGCGCAGAAGATGGAGTCGATCGGAACGCTGGCCGGCGGCATAGCCCACGACTTCAATAACCTGCTCACCGTTATCCAAGGATACTCGGAACTCCTGCTGACGGGTACGGACAAAGAAGCCTCACATTATTCGGACCTCAAAGCCATACATCTCGCCGCAATTCGTGGTGCCGACTTGGTCAAGCGCATACTGACGTTCAGTCGCAAAATTGAGACGCAGCCGCGTCCCATTGATTTGAACGAGGAGGTCGGACATGCTAATAAGCTCCTCTATCGGACCCTTCCCAAGATGATTGACATTGAACTCGTTCTAGCCGACGCCCTGAACAGGATCAATGCGGACCCCGGCCAGATGGAACAGATCCTCCTGAATCTGGCGGTCAATGCACGGGATTCCATGCCCCACGGCGGGAAATTCATCATCGAAACCCGCAACGTCGCTCTCGATGCAGACTATTGCGCAAACCGCGTCGATGTCGTACCGGGTGAGTACGTGCTGCTCAAAGTCTCGGATTCCGGCCACGGGATGGAACGCGAGGTTCAGGACCGAATCTTCGAGCCGTTTTACAGTACCAAGAAGCCCGGTGAAGGCACGGGACTCGGGTTGGCCATGGTATTCGGTATCGTCAAGGGACATGGCGGTCATATCACCTGCTACAGTGAACCCGGAGTCGGCACTGCTTTTCACATTTACTTCCCTGTAATAGAGGCGATAGAGAGAGATGAGGAGGCACACGTACGAGAGGAACCGGCAGGCGGGGCCGAGAGTCTCCTCCTCGTCGATGACGAGAAATTGATTCGAGATCTGGGCACAAGGCTTCTTAGGGCTGCGGGATACATTGTATTCACCGCAGAAAATGGAATAGAAGCTATAGAGCTTTATGAGCACAAACGAGCCGACATATCGCTCGTCATCCTCGACCTGATCATGCCTAAGATGGGAGGGGAGGAGTGCTTGGAAGGTCTCTTGAAGGTCGATCCCGAGGTGAAAGTTCTTATAGCCAGCGGCTTGTTACCGATTGCCGCCACGAAAGAGGCAATCGGAACGAAGGCAGCGGGCTTCGTAAGCAAGCCTTTTGAAAGGATGAGACTTCTGCAAGCGGTTCGTGAGGTTCTGGACGCGGAATAAACGATGCGGGGCACCATTTCCAAACTTATCAACGTCTAATATTGCGGGTACTTATAGGGCCGATGCGTTCGCACACGGAGCGAACACTCCTTGTCGAACATGATCCGGGATGTTACCATCGGTGTCGGCTGAGGCTTCAAGGGATTTGTGCATGTCTTACGAAGACGCAATCCTCCATGAATAGTTCGAACCGCCGGAAAAACGCCGAGGGGAGTTGGGCCTCAAATGTCACTTGCCACAGATTCCGCCCGAAATTCGGGTGTGTCCGTCGTGTCCGGGCAAATCCCCCCGGCCCCCCTTTTTAATGGGAGATTCAGGGGAATTTCTCGTTCCAAGGCCTTGGAACGAGACTCGAAATATCGGGCATTTTTTCTGACACTTGCTATAACGAACAATGCAGATGTCGACCCGGCCGGTAATGTCCGTCCCGGTCGAAATACCGGATCTGCCGTGCGAACAGCCTACTCGGGAGGGAAGCGACTATGAAGATATCGGCCACGTTCTTAGGGGCATTTTTAGCGCTGATTTTCATTCTTGGTATTGCACAAGCCGCATCGCAAGGCGTTCAGTCGGTTCCCCTTGCCGAGGTGATCAAAGTCGGCGTAGGGGAAGTGCAGAAGAGCGACGAAACCCTGGTGCCGTTGATAACATGGGGAGGGGACATCGCCACCATATTGGCTAATGGGAACTCGGTTGCCACGGCCGCGGACTGCATACTTGCCAAAGCCAAGCTCAAAATGAAACTCACGCGCATGGACGACTTCAAGAAGCAGGTCGAACTGTTCATTGAAGGAAAGACGCCCTATCTCCGAGGTACCATGGGCATGATAAACATGGCTGCAGGCGTGCTTGACAAAGACCCGAGAACCAAGCCCGTCGTCATCTACCAGATGACCTGGTCTTCGGGAGGCGATTGCCTTGTGGTGAAGGAGGGCATACGAACCGTCAAGGATTTGAAAGGTAAGACGGTTGCCTTGCAGGCTTATGGCCCGCACGTGGATTACCTGGGTACGGTGCTCAAGGATGCGGGGCTGTCGACCAAGGACGTGAAGATCCTCTGGACCAAGGACTTGACCGGAACCGAGAAGAGCCCGGCGGAGGCATTTACCGGCAAGGACGTTGACGCTGCTTTTGTGATTATACCCGACGGTCTCATGCTCACATCAAAAGGAACCGTGGGTACGGGAGCCGAGGGTTCTGTCAAGGGGGCCAAGATTCTTATGTCTACGAAGACCGCAAACCGCATCATTGCCGATGTCTATGCGGTCAGATCCGATTACCTGGAGGCAAACAGAGACGAGGTCAGGTCATTTGTTCATAGTCTGTTACTGGCCGAGCAACAACTCAAAAAGCTTTTCAAGGAAAAGAAGACCCGCATGCAGGAGTTTAAGAAGACGATTTCCGCATCGGCCAAGATTCTGTTGGACAGCGAGCAGGCCATGGGAGACGCCGAGGCTCTGTACGGCGACTGCGATTACGTAGGTTTCGAGGGAAACGTGAAGTTCTTCGGAGATCCCAACTGGCCTCGAAATATGACTAACCTTACCCGGAGCATCCAGTCCACTCTGGTAAGCCTCGGCCTGCTGCAGAAGAGTGTGAAGTTGTCGCAGGTCAAGTGGGATTATGATCGGTTGCGTGAGGGACTGATCGGCGTAGCCGCGGTTGAAGCACCTCGGTTCAAGACGGAAGAAGTTGCCAAGGTCATAGAGAAAAAGAGAGCCGCAGGCGCATTGGGAGAAGGGGAACTCTTCTCTTTTGAGATCTTGTTCAAACCCAATCAGAACACCTTTTCACCGGACATGTATGCAGACGAATTCGACCGGGTTGTGGATCTGGCATCCACGTACGGAGGAGCCATCATCATTGTCGAAGGTCACAGCGATCCCATGGGCTATCTGCGAAAGAAGAAGCAGGGCGGCCAAGAGATCATGCTCAAGCGAATCAAACAGGCTGCGAAGAATTTGAGTCTCACCCGAGCTACTACAGTGAGAGACAACGTCATGGCACATGCCAAAACCAAGGGTGTTTCCTTGGATCCTACCCAGTTTACTGTTGTGGGACACGGCATTATGCAGCCCAAGACCGGCATCTGCGGAGATGAGCCCTGCCCTCCTAAGACAAAAGAAGAGTGGCAATCAAACATGAGAGTCACATTCAGAATTATCCAGGTTGAGGCCGAGGAGTCGGTCTTCAAGCCTTTGGATTAGTCCGTCGGAGGGAGGTGGGCCATGAACAAGATCGTTTGTCTTCTCGTGGGAATGCTCCTGATGGTTCCCTGTATCAGCGGATGTCAACAAAAATCCGCGAATCCCGCCAAATCACAAACCAAGGAACGGACTACTTTTCCCGATCCGATCAAGGAAAAGAAGCCTTGGCCGTACCTGAGCAAGGAAGGCGAAAAACAGGACCTTGCGGAGAAGCTTACGGCTAAGAATTTTGTCGTCATATTCGACGGGTCGGGAAGCATGGCTGAGAAGAAATGTGCCGGCGGGAGACAAAAGTACGAGGTTGCGAGGGACGCTTTCAAGGAGTGGTCCAAGAGCGTTCCTCCGGACGCGAATGTGGGCCTTGTCTCGTTCCATAACGCCGGCTGGTCTGAAATCCGGTTGGGTAAATTCGACTCGAAACGATTCTTCGATGTCATCGACCGCATAACACCCGGCGATAAGACCCCGTTAACCAAGGCCGTCATGAAGGCTCATGACATGCTTGCTCCCCAGGCAAGACGACAGTTGGGCTACGGCGAGTATCATATCGTCGTCGTTACCGACGGTATTGCCAACAGCCCTCGTAACCTGTTCAAGGCCGTTGACTCGATTCTCACACGGACTCCGATAGTCATCCATACCATCGGATTCTGCATAGGGGAGAAGCATTCGCTGAATCAACCCGGACGCACGTATTACCGAACAGCCTCGGATCCGGCGTCTCTTCGCAGGGGCTTGCAGGAGGTTCTGGCCGAAGCCGAAACCTTCGACGTTACCGATTTCAATAAGTGATGGTGACGATCGGTTGAACTGAGTGCAGTGTGGCACAAACATGGCGACGTATTCCTGTAAACGCGCGGTAGCGTCCCTGCCGGGCGCTCGCGGAAAAGAGACCCTGCGGAACGCGGGGTAACCGTATGCCGCCATGGCTCGGCAGGGTTGGCGGAACCCTACCAAGCAAGAGGCCGACCGCTGGGTGTCTCCAAGAATACGTAACCTTATTTACGCCAAGGAGCCTGCCCCGGGCACCCACAGAGGGGTGCCCCTACAGAGGTTGACAGCCGCGCTTTCTCCGGAATACGAGACCGAATTTAAGCAACGCAGTACTTGAAACGGCCTCATGTGCCGCAGGGGAAAAGAGTATGAACAAGAGGGTCGTAGGTGCGCTTATTCTCCTTATTCTGGGGATAATGGCAATTGTGGGGCTCTGGTATCTTCTGCCGTACTTTCAGGATGCACAGCAGCGGGCTACCAGTGACGCAGGCCGCACGAAAGGCAAGATAACCGTAGCTCTCGACAACTGGATAGGTTATTTCGTTTTAAGATCGTCCGAGATGAAGAAGCTTATGCACCGGTCCGGGTGGTTGCTGGTCACGGAAGACGATGAAGCCGACTATGCAGGACGCATGGCCCGTTTGAAGAAAGGAGAGATCGACTTCGCTGTTGCCACGGTGGATTCGTACATCTTGAACGCCGCGGGCCAGGGGTTCCCGGGCACAATCATCATGGTGGTGGACGAGTCCAAGGGGGGAGATGCAATCCTAGCCCGAAGCGACGTAGTGGCAAACCTCGACGCGCTCAAAGGCAAGAGCAACGTGGGGATCGCTTTCACGCCGGCCAGCCCCAGCCATCATCTGGCAAAGGCCGCGGCATATCATTTCAACGTTCCCGAACTTCTCCCACAGGCCGGTGTCTATCGAATCGAGACCAAAGGATCCGCAGAGGCCCTCAAGAAGCTTCTTGCAGGCACCACCGACGTTGCGGTTTTGTGGGAACCCGATGTTTCCCGGGCATTGGCTCATCCGGGCATAATCAAACTTCTCGGCACCGATGACACGGAGAAACTGATCGTGGACGTGCTGGTCGTGAACCGGAAATACTCCGAGGATAATCCCGGAACCGTAAAACTCCTTCTTGCGAACTATTTTCGAGCCCTGAAGAAGTATCAGGAATCGCCGCAACTGCTGCGGGAGCAAGTCACGGCCGAAACGGGTTTGCCTGAAAAAGCAGTCGACTCCATGCTCAAAGGAGTCAAGTGGGTGAATCTCACACAGAACTGCGAGCAATGGTTCGGAATAGCCCCTCCGGGGGGGGCTTCATCAGACGGTTTGATCAACGCCATCGAATCGGCTGTGAAAGTTCTCCTGAGCGCCGGCGATTTTTCCGGCAATCCGCTTCCCGGCGGCGATCCCTACAGGCTGACGTATTCTCGGTATCTCGAGGAACTTTTCCTCAAAGGAGTAACCGGTTTCACCGCACCCGGGGAAGGCCGGGGAGTACGGTCGTTGTTCAAGCAGGATCGGACAACGTTCAAACCACTGACCGATGAACAGTGGAAGGCTCTCATAGAGGTAGGGACGCTCAAGGTGGATCCGGTCATGTTTCAACACGGCTCGGCGGACCTCGATATGTTGGGGAAGGAAGTGATCGACAACGCGGTGCAGATGTTCGCCCACTATCCGAATTTCCGATTGATCATCAAGGGACATACGGGAACCAAAGGCGATCCTGCCGAGAATGAGCTTTTGTCCCGGGAGCGGGCGGATTCGGTTGCGAGATACTTGTCCGTAACCCACGCAGTAGATTCCAACAGGATGCGTGCAATCGGGTTGGGTGGAACCGAGCCCCTGCCGAGAAAGAAGGGGGAGTCCTCACGATCCTGGCAGTACAAACTTCCCAGAGTCGAACTCGTCCTCGTGCGGGAAGAATACTGATAAGGCTGGTGACGGCCCCTGTTCGGTGAGGGATGCCGAGCCAAAACTACGTATGGTGGGGCCGCGCATGCCTCTTGAGATAATTCAACAAAGGATGAGCGCCCTCGGGTATCGTGAGATCGCTGAATCCGACCCTATAGCTGATATCACTGCTCTCCACCGAGATACTGTAGCCAAATATGTCACACGCCGCTATTCTGAAGAGTGTGAATTTGGACTTGAGGACGCCACAAGCTTTGACCAGCTTCTCGATCTCGGCGGCCTCATCGGCAGGCAGCACCCGGGTATCTATTTCACAACCTAGAGCCAAACCGGCAAAACCGCCTGATTGACGAAACGTTATCTTCATTGGAAAAGGCCTCGTTGTAAGGATCTTAGGGATTGGTATTCTTTGCGCTTTCAGTATCGTAGGATGTGGTGAATCACGCATTGTGCGGGATGAACCGCCGGCTCGACAAGACGATTTTGCCGTAGTTAAATGACGCATGCCAAGCCGGGGGCTTACCATGATGTCGGTTACGGGATCTTCAGGCAAAGCGCCGGAATCCGGACTTCTTGAAATCTTCGCCAAAAAGACTTGACAACTGCCGTCCAGTGGTAGTACGTTTTAGCCAAACGTGCTATGTCATGGGCCGATTCTAAGAACTCTGTCAGACCCCCACTTACACCAATGTCTTAGAAAAGACGGGCGTTCGGCAGGTTCCCTAGGGGGAATGCCGAGGGGAAACACCCCACTTCCGCGGGTACGGAGGCCGGGAGTAGGTGGGAATAGGTCTGACTTCCCATTACCCGGCCATCTTCCTTCTTTCGGCTGTTCCCGTCAAGAAATCCCAGCCGGCTGGACTATTTCGGCCTCGGTTGTCGGATGTTAGCCCGGAGATGAAGCTGTTGCCGTCTTGCGGCTGAGCGTCCGGGTTCTGCACTTCAGGAGGATGTGATGTTGCGTTTTGCTTTCTTTTCTACCTTAGTGGTTTTGTTTTTCACAAGCGCCGTGTCGGGAGTTTGCCAAAGTATCCCCGGCTGTTATCGGGCTGCCTTTCCGGGAATCGCACCCTGTAAACCAACCGGCCCCGCACCTATTTCCCGCACAGTGCGGATGGATGTTCCGGTGCCCTGTGCGCCCGTCGGCTGCCGTCCGCCGATGCCTTACCCACCGCATCGTTGTGCTCCATCCTGCTGTGCGCCTCCGCCTCCGCCCCTGCCTATACGGGTGCGAGTTGAGGTTGTAGTACGATCGGAGAAACCAATGCCTTGCGGTCCGAAGAGATGTTGCTACGGGAATCCCCCGATTTTCAAGCCTTTCTTCGGCAGGGCAGCTGAAATGATCAGATCGGGATTCATTGCTCCGCTTGGCCTCGGAAAAAGCCTCATGGGCCATCCCGTGCCGGTATGTCCTCCGAGATTCCGGTGCCCGGTACCGGTCCCTGCGTGTGGTCCGGTTCTTCACCCGCGCCTTGGGTACGTGAGCAAGTGCGCGCCACGCACAGCTTACGGCGTGGCTCCTCGTCCGGTACCGGACCGGTTCGCACCGGCAGGGCCGGGGGACGGAGCCCTGCAGTCCAGTGGGCACGTCCGGCCTCGGAGATGCCCGCCCATCAGCCCCATTCCCCGGTGACGGAAGCAGCTTCAGGTCGGATGCCGGTCACTGTGGGCCGGCAAGGCTCTCGAGCTTTCTTCATCTCGTGTTCTGCACGTATCCACGGCATATCGTCTATTGCCGTTCTTGAGGAATAGAGGTTATGAATCCTTTGTATTCAACTCTTATGAAGGTCTTGTGCGCGCTCTTTCTTGCCGTAGGACTGACGACGATTGGTGCGATCCCCGCACCGGGGCAAGGTTCGGACACCTCGCAGCAATTGCAGCGAATCGATGTGGAGGCTCCACAGCGTCGTCCCGCACCTGTGGCAGAGACAGCCCCCCGGACGGATGCGGACTACGATGAATCCGCGCTGACGAGTCCATTGTCATCCGAGGATCGTACGGACCCATCAGGGATGTTTTCAGGAAGAGGAATTCCTGCGTCCGCCCGTTCCCTGGTCGACGGAAAATCCGCGGTTTCCCTGGGCGCGTCTTCTCTACCAGCGCAGGTTACGACGGTGACCAGCCAAGACATTCAACGTCTCAATGTAAGGAATCTTTCAGACCTGTTCAGAAAGGTGCCCGGAATAAACGCCAACTGGTACGGACAGGGGGACATCGGATTCGCTTTTGGAATGAGAGGATTCGTAGGGCAACATGGAAAGGATGTCGCAACTTTTGTCGACGGCGTGCCTCAGAACTTCCCCTCCGCTGCTCAGGGGTCCACGGGCATGATGAATCTCGCTTGGTTGACTCCGGAAGTAATTGAACGAATCGACATCATTAAGGGCCCCGTTTCCGCTCTGTACGGCGATTTTGCACTGGCCGGGGCCGTTAACATCGTGACGAAGAAGAGTGAGGTCTCTCCGACCGCCTGCGCTTCTGGAGGCAGTTTCGGCTATGCTCGCGGCTTAGGGGTGTTTAGCAGTGAAGCCTGGTCGCCGACCCCCTATCTCGTTAACGAGTTGTACACAATCGACGGGTACAGGGACAATTCCCAGCGCAAAAAGTGGAATACCTTCAATAAGATTTCCTTCCCGCTCCAGGGCGGGCTCATCTCCCTGCGATTCAACTATTCCACTTCCGACTGGGGCGCCCCCGCGTATCTCGCCATCGATCAGGTCAAGGCCGGGCTGGTCAGTAGAAGGCATGCGGTTGATACGACTGACGGAGGCGATCAGACGCGATACGAGATCGTGCTGAACTATGCACCGCGGGCAGGCGAACGAGGGTTCTACGCGACGGCGTATTGGGACCGTTACAGTCTGACGCGGTTCGGATCGAATACAGGGTCTCAGCTGGCTCAGGTGGACGACAGACAATACTGGGGAGGCCGCATTTACTACAACTTGGTGTTCGCGGACTTCGCAAACCTCACTGTGGGTGTAGAGAGCAGGCGCGACAGCGGTGAAGCGCTTCAATATAATTCCAACGCAAGGCAGCGTTACAACACGCGCTATGACTACGAGTTGGGGCTACGCAGTTACTCATGGTTTGTACAGAGCCGGATCAGGCTGGTGGAAGGCCTGAAGATAGTAGGCGGAGTGAGAGGTGATTATTTTCGGGAGAATGTGTTCAATACGACAAAGCCCGTCAACTCTGGAGAGGGTTATCCGCAGAAGATCAGCCCAAAGATAGGAATCGTCATAACGCCCACCAAGAATTTCAATATCTTCGGCAACGTAGCCAACGGCCTTCGCTCGCCGTCTTCAACAGAAATGTCTCCGACCAGCACGGCGGGGAACAAAGACTTCGGCCTCCCTCCGGCTGGAATTACCACGTCCGATTTAGGCTTTAATGCAACTCTTTTTGGCAACCTGTACCTCGCGGCCGACTACTATCACACATGCATGGAGAAAGAAGTTCAGACGATCAATAGTCAGCAAGTCGCGGTCGGCGATACGACGCGGAAAGGCTTTGAAGTGGATGCCACATTCTACCCCTCCGAGAACATAAATGTTTTTGCCAATTACGCGTGGGTGGACGCAAAGGTGCAAAACCCCGTGAAAGCGGGCCGGAACCTTGTGCAATTGGTCCCGGAACATATCATCAAAGGCGGCATCCATATGGAGAGAGACTTCGGCCCCACAAGGAGCGTGCTCGCCGACCTCTATTACCAGTATTACAGCGGAGTGCCTCTTTATCTGGGCTCCACGGCCGTGACTCCCTCATATGCCCCGGACTATGACGTGTACAACTTCAAACTGACTTACATGGGGACGGGCTGGTCGGCTTTTGTAGCCGGCAAAATTCAGCCGAGAGAGTATTCGTCCCAGTTCATTGGACCTTTCAGCGGCACACTGAATTTCGATCCTCAACCTAAGTGGACTCTTACCTCAGAGCTTACCTACACATTTTGATAAGTTGCCGCATGCCCGATCCGAAGTACCCCCGCCCCCATGCCAAAAGGCCTCGGGTCTCCGAAGCTCGTAAACAGAAACTGCCGGCACGGAGATCGAGGCCCTTCACCTTAACTCTCCTCGAAACAAGCCCTTCGTCGATGCCCCGGCCTTCCCCCGTCATGTATCGCTCAGACACTACAAAGGCCGGACCTCAACCGTGGCTTGACAAACATTTCAATTGGCAAATACGATACGATGTATCGTAATAAGCTATTGACAGATGGGGATCTGCCGTGTAATAGGAAGAAGCTGATGTGCGTTAACTCTTGAGAAAGGTGTGGCATGCGACTTCTCTTCCGTTTCACCTGAGGCGCCGACTTTGTTTCCGCCTGGAAGGCGTCCGCGCAAGATTGGGTCGAAGAGAGTCATAAGTTCCCCGCCCGGCACTGTCGAGACCTTACTCCCCTTTGATTCCAATCAACCGACCTTCCATCAATGCACAAAGTCATTCCCGGGAAGCATGTGTATAAGAGCGCGTGCATAAAGACGCGTGGCCCGGGTCGGCACAAGGCACTGGATAGAGGTGTCGCCCCGCATTCAAGGGAAGCCCTCGATCCCATAGGAGGAATAATGTCGGCAGCAGCTGCAACACCGACCATCTGCCGGATCTGCAAGGAGAACTGCGGCATATTGGTGTCCAACAGCGGTGAAAAACCGAGCATCACGGGAAACGTGGACCATCCGATCACAAAGGGATTCCTCTGCTTCAAAGGAAAGAACTTCGGCGATGTGCACTCATCTCCGGATCGTCTGCGGCAACCTATGTTGAAAGACGGGTCTACTTGGAAGCCCATATCCTTTGAACATGCCCTGGACCTTACGGCATCAAGGTTTTCTCGCATGAAAAAGGAGTATGGCGCGCAGAGCGTGGTGTTCTACAAGGGAGAGTCCCTCAAGCACCAGGAGATAACCGAATACATGCGGCATCTTTCGTACGGGTTCGGATCTCCCAACTACATTTCCGTCGGCAGCCTCTGCCACTACTCAATGGTGCTGGGCCATTCCTTGACATACGGAGGGATTCCCGCTCCCGCCTGGGATTCTCTCGGGTTGGCCATGCTGTGGGGGGCGAATCCCGCGGCTGCGTCTCCGAGAGTCTACTTTAATCTGAAAAAGGCAGTCCAACAGGGCAAGAAACTCGTGGTCATCGACCCTGCGCGCACGCAAACAACCAAACTTGCCGACCTCCATCTGCCGGTAACGCCCGGTTCGGACGGTTTTCTGGCCTTGGCGTTCATCAAGTACGGCGTGGAGGAAATGGGAGTTCAACCGAAGCCGGACCAGGCGTACGGGTGGGATCGGCTGACAAGCATGGTGCGATCTCTCAAGCATGATGATCTCTTGGCGAAGACCGGGATCGAAAGCGGTCTCTTTCGGGAGACTGCAGAACTGATCTTTCGCGCCGGACCCGGATGGTCGGCTACCGGCTTGGGGTTGGAACTTCAACCTGCAGGAGTGCAGGCCATTCGGGCCGTCGCCTGTCTCCAGTCACTTCTGGACCCGAACAACAGGCCCGCCGTACTCTCGGCGGGACTTAAACCCTTACCCGCATCAGACGGATATCCTGCAATGCCGGCCCCGATCGGGTCCAAAGAAGCCCCGATGATGACGACCAAGAAAAGGGAAGGTCAAGGGATGTTCCTCTTCCGGGCGATCCATGATGGCGACCCATATCCGATTAAGGGCATGTTGACGGCCGGTGGGAATCCATTGAGCACGTTTCCTGATTTTGAAACCCATGCCCGGATCTTGAAGAGACTCGATTTCTCGGTTGTCTTCGATCTCTTCATGACGGCCACTTCAGAGGCAGCCGACCTCGTCATTCCCGCGTCCGACCACCTGGACAATATGGAACTCCATGACTACGGCCCCACCGGATCGCCTTACTTGGGCCTGGTGAGGCCGTCGTCCGACGAACCCATTGGGTGGCCCACCTGGCGGCTGGTGTTTGAGCTTGCCAAGAGGCTCGACCTTAGGGAATTGTTTCCCTGGGAAGACAACCGGGAGGCCTTGGCCTATCGCCTTTCATCGACATCAATCGACCTGGATGCTCTTGAAGCGAGCCCGGGATCGGTCTTGCCCTATGAGCCCAAACCCAGAGAAGGCGGTCCATGGAACACAACGGACGGAAAAATTCACTACTGGTCCGATCAAATGAGTTCCTACGGGTATCCGGGGATGCCCGATCCTGAAGCTCTCAAGTTGCCTTATTTCCCGGATGATCGATTCCCACTGTGGTTGAGCACCGGCGACCGAGTCCTCACCTATCAGCACAGTCAGTACAGGCAAGTTCACTCCTACCGTATGAGGGAACCCGAACCGTTTGTCGATGTACACCCGAGTACCGCGGCCCGGTTGAATGTGGAAACCGGAGATCCGGTTGTTGTCAGCAGCAAATATGGACGGGTGGAGATCAGGGCCAAAGTCACCGACGATGTGCGGCACGACTGCATTCGGATGCCGCATGGATGGGAAAAGGCAAACGCCAATGATGTGACGGGTCTTGAATACTTCGATCCCGTCTCTGGGTTCCCTTGGCTGAGAGCAGTGCCGGCCCGACTGGAAAGGAAGAAGTGACATCTCACCGGATGTTGCTCCGCGGACGGCGATAAGCCCGATGACCGGCTTTTTGTCCCGTGATCATCGGGCCAAGAGGATCGAGATCGGTTTTGGGCCGCCGGGCGAGAGCCCGCGTCAAACCCGGTGCACGATTACGGGAAGAAGGTAGATAAATGATCGATTTCTCCACCAAAGATACCATGTCCCCCAAGGAGAGGATGGCGGCCCTGGCGGCCGGTAACCCAATCGACCGAGTACCGTTCAATCCGTTCTCACTCGGATTCTCTGCCAAGCTTTACGGCATTGACCGCGGTGAGTTCTATCGAAATCCTGACTTGGCCTTCGAAGCCGGGCTGAATCTGCTTCGCCGGCACCCCTGGCTGAGTGCACGCCCGGCCTATGGCTGGGCGGACAAGGGAGCCTGGGAGTTTGGGGGAGAAATCGGATGGCCCGATAACGATGAGTATATGGCACCATTCTCTGCGGGGCCGGTAATCACCAAACCTGAAGATGTGGCTACATTGCCGGATCCCGATCCGGACACGGCCGGCGGCAATCCGCTGTTCAAGCAATTCAACGCCAAGAGTAGGGCAATGGGCCTTCCTGCTGCCCTGCCGGGCGGCACTCCCACGACCATGAGTTCGTCAATCGTAGGCAAGTCCGAGTTCCTCCGGTGGATGCTCAAACATCCCGATTCCGTGCACACCTTACAGCGCAAGGTTACGGACTTCATTATTCGCACGGCAAAGAAAACCATTTTGCAGTATGGCGCCGAAAATTGCAGCGTTATGTGCGCGGTTCCCATGGAATCAAACCAACTTGTTTCCCCAAAGGCATTTGAATCATTGTGCAAACCATATATTCAGAAGATTATGGGGTTCTACCAATCCCAAGGGGTGAAATCCGTCATGGTCCACCTGTGCGGGGACCACACGCTCAACCTCCATCATTGGTCCGACATCCCTTTGCCTAAGCGTACGGTCTTCTCCATAGGCGGAGAAATGGACATGCGGGAAACAAGCGAGTTCCTTGGAAAGGATTTCATCCTGGCCGGCAATCTTTCCAACCCCGTCTTGCAGACAGGGACCAGGGAGCAGATTGTGAAGGAAATGCGCAGATGTCTCAGCGCGGGCATGAGGCATCCGGGAGGCTTCATACTGATGCCCGAGTGCGAGATCCCCCCGGACACCCCACAGGAAACCTTGGAAATCATTGCCGAGGTGCTCTTTTCGGAAGGTTACTATTAAAGTTGATAGCACAATTGTCTCTGAAACCCAAGAAACCGCAGCTGTGCCCAGCTGTACCACCCGACACTCACACCAAAGGGAAGTAGGATGTTTCTCCAGGTCAGCAACCTCCATAAGTCCTTTAATGGCCGGGGAGAAGACCCGATGGTCATTTTGGAAGACGTCACAATGCACGTGAAAAGCGGACAACTCGTCTCCATTGTAGGGCCCAGCGGATGTGGAAAAACGACGCTCATCGAGATCATCGCCGGGCTTCAGCCCTGTTCCGGCGGCGAAATAACGGTGAATGGCGTCTCAATCGACCGAACTCCAACCAAAACAGCCATTGTTTTTCAGCAGTACGCTTTGTTTCCATGGCTGACGGTTGCAAAGAACATTGAGTACGGTCCCAGGATTCAAGGCAAAACCAGATCCGAAAGGAGCGAACTCAGCAGAACATATATTGAAATGGTTGGTTTGGCCGGATTTGAAAAGTACTATCCGCACCAGCTGTCCGGCGGTATGCAGCAACGTGTTGCCCTAGCCAGAGCTCTGGCCAATGATCCGGACATTCTTCTGCTGGACGAGCCTTTTGCCGCTTTGGACGCACAAACCAAAGAGAAATGTCAACAGGAGCTCCTGTGGCTGTGGAGTGAGACCGGTCTGACAATACTCTTTGTCACCCATGATATTGGAGAGGCTCTCTTCCTGTCCGATTATGTGTTCCTGATGTCTGCAAATCCGGGGACCGTCCGAGAGCGACTTTCAGTAGATTTCGGTCGTCCTCGAGACAGCACAATAAGGCTTGAGCACGGCTTTCGCGTCAAAGAGTCTCATATCAGGAATTTCCTCAACAATGGCCACTACGTAACGCCTCACAGCGTTGATAGGCCACGCAAGGTTAGTTCGTCATGGTGAAAACGACTGCGAGAAATATACTCGTCAAGATTGCACTTCCGTTGATCATTGTCGTCGCGTGGTATGTCTGGACCAAAGTGGGTGAGATCTCGCCGCTTATCCTGCCGGATCCTGAATCCACCGTGCGAGGGCTGATTTCTCTTGCCCGAAACGGCGATTTGACTAGTAACACATATGTGAGTCTCAAGAGGACTCTCGGCGGCTTTTGCTTGGGCTCTCTCCTGGGTGTTGGTTCGGGCATTTTGATAGGGTGGTCCGGGTTCTGGGACAATTTCTGTGATCTTGTCATAAACTTTGTCCGTTCTATTCCCAAGACCGCACTCGCTCCTCTTTTCATCGTATGGTTCGGACTGGGCGACATGTCCAAGATCCTCTTGATATCATTCAGCAGCTATTTTTTCACAGTGATCCCGACGATAGAAGGCGTGAGAAACATTGATAGTCTTTACGTGAAGACAGCTCGTTCAATGGGCGCAAACCAACGGCAAATCCTGACGACCGTCGTTCTGCCTTCCGCGATGCCTGCGATCTTTGCCGGACTGAGACTGGCTGCGACAACCGCGCTGATTGTACTCGTTATGGTTGAAATCATCGCCGGCAACGACGGTCTCGGCTACCTCCTCCAGGAGGCCCGTGGAAATCTGGACATGGCGATGATGTTTGCAGTCCTTTTCGCTCTTGGCGTGCTGGGCTATCTCCTTGACGCATTCATGCAGAGCCTGGGAAGACTGATCATGCCATGGAGAAAAGGAAAAACACTCTCAATGTGAGACTACCACGACAACTCGGAATAAAGAGGATTGTAGATCCGGAGGAGAAAAGAATGGGTAATCGTCTGAAACATTGGTCCTGCATTACGGTCGGTACTCTTTTGCTGTTGTGCTTAAGCATACCCGGTTTGAGCCGGGCTGCGGAAAACGAAAAGATGAAGGTGATCTATGGTTCATTCCTTGACTTCCTGATGGATGTCCCCATTGCAATCGAGAAAGGATACTTCAAGAAAGTGGGGTTGGACTTCGAGCCAATCGACGTGGCAAGCTTCCCGACCCGGATGAGCATGATTCCCAGGAGCGACGTTAATGGGGCCTTTGTGCCGTCATCCACGGCGCTCTTCTTTGCGGAAAAGGGTCTTGAT
Organism: Desulfomonilaceae bacterium; assembly: GCA_963675835.2. GTDB lineage: Bacteria > Desulfobacterota > Desulfomonilia > Desulfomonilales > Desulfomonilaceae > JAVHLK01. Next base: position 558,420 of record CAXXIU010000019.1, on the reverse strand, counting down.
CTTGTCACGATTTGTGGGATAGGGAACCGCTCATTCGATTATGCCGTGCGAAAAGACTCGCCCATCAAGTCCATCGACGATTTCGCCGACAAGAAGATAGCTAATCTGAAGAAGCCGTCCAATCCGTGGCTTGCTCTTGAATATGACCTCGCCGAACGTGGAATAAAAGGATACGAGATTATACAGACGGGCGATGAATCGGCACGCATATCTATGCTTCTGAGTGGAAACGTTGACGTCACCATGACTTCACCGGCCATGCTTGCGAAACTCGGCGATCAAATTCGCGTGGTACATTCGTGCCCCACCAGCAAGTACCTCTGGAACTCCTGCGGCTGGTTCTTCAAGAGGGATTACCTGGACAAGCATCCGGAGGCCGTACGAAAGTTTGTCCGGGCGCTGGGAATGGCCAGGGAGATCATCAAGAATAACCCCAAAGAGGCGATTCGCATCTATTCAAAGTACAACAACATCGATCAGGCATCCAATAAGAAACCGTTTGTGTTGGCAGAGTTTGACTCTCCTCCTGTGGTCTATACGTACGGTCTGGCAGAATCCTACAAAATGATGAGGAAATTCAAGCTGCTCAAGAAACCTATCGACGTCAATACCATGGTCGACGGTCGATTTGCCGAATCGATCAACAAACCCTACTGAGAGATTGAGGTGGGAAAGCAGGATGTCATGAACGCGAAACGTAGGTTGCTCAACGCTTCGCAACGCTACAAGGCCGACGGGACTCGTCTCGGTGCGCTTTTTCTATATAATCCTTCCTGGAGGAATTGCAGTGACGGAATGGGAAAGACTGATGGCGGAAGACTGGGTGGTGGTTGAGGCAATGCTGCCTGATGGGTGGGAACGGAAGGCGGAAGAGTTGGGCGCCTGGGAGCGCGTTCGGGGCTTTCGCAGCAAGGAAGCGTTGTTACGAACGCTGCTCATCCATCTTGCGCTTGGTTGTCCCTTGAAGGAGACTGCGGTGCGGGCCAGGGAAGCGGATCTTTCCGACGTTTCGTCCGTTGCTTTGTTCAAACGCCTGAGAAAATCCGGCGAGTGGCTGCGTTGGCTGGCGTTCGGAGTGATGGAGAGATGGCTGGTACCTTCGAGGCAGGGGGTGTGGTCGACGGATCTTCCCCTGAAGATCATCGACGGCTCGACAGTGCGGGAATCGGGTGCCAAAGGGACTACATGGCGGGTTCATTACGCGATAAGACTTCCTTCAATGACCTGCGATGAGTTCAAGGTTACATCCCCGGCTGAAGAAGACTTGTTGCACGATTTCTCCGTGAAATCCGGAGATATTGTGTTGGGGGATAAGACATACGCCTGCGGTGGACGGATAGCCGGCGTGGTCAACAGCGGCGGAGACGTCGTAGTCCGGACCGGTCCGACCGATCTGCCGTCGTACGATAGCCGGGGGCGTGCCGTCAACGTCCCGGCGCGTGTAAGAAGGCTGAAGAATGGAAACGCCGGGGATTGGGATGCCCGTTTCGTACACAAAGATACGGTGGTCAAGGGGCGGATCTGTGCGGTGCGAAAAAGCTTGGCTTCGCGAAACGCTGCACGGGTTCGATGTCTACGGGAAAACAGTAAGAAGGGAATAAAAATCAAGCCTGAGATGCTGGAGGCGGCGGAGTACGTTATCGTTTTCACGACGCTCGACAAGAGCGTACCGGCAGAGAAGGTCTTGGAGATCTACCGTTGCCGCTGGCAGTTGGAACCGGCATTCAAGAGGCTCAAGTCAATTCTCGGACTAGGGAATCTCAAGAAATTCGACCAAGAAGGAGCCAAGGCATGGTTACACGGCAAACTCTTGGTTGCCGCCTTGATTCAGGCCTTCATCTCTGCGGGGAGCACCTTTTCTCCCTGGGGATTCCCCATCGGAAACGGAACCGGACATGGGCCGGTGTATTTGGAGGGAATTTTCCCTCATGATGAGATCATCTATTCGGACAGTCATTCCGTGGGCCGGGACGCAATGGTGCATACGAACCCTGCGGAACCTTTAACAAGAACCGGGCGAGGCGCCCGGGCGGAGCGAATCCCGAATGACGCAACGTATGAACATTATGGACTACATTGACAAAGGCAACGCACATGGGTTTGGAGGGTAGGCTTCAGAACAACCTATGTGCCGCCGAAAGGTCGGGTGAATTCCCAGAGGAGAGGGTATTTCACGGGAAGATTGCATCACCGGCTGTAGGTAGATGATAGCCAAGCCGCTCATGATAAAGGGGAAGTGAGATGGATCCGGAAATGAACAGGAGGGAAATCCTCGACGGCCTTTCGCAGGCGGTAGTTGAGTATCAAGAGGGTCGCGCCGTGGAATTTGCCGAGCGTGCAGTGAGGGAAGATATTGATGCGCTGGACGCCATCATGAACGGCCTCTCTGCAGGTATGAAAATAGTGGGAGACCTCTACGACCGCCACGAATACTTCGTGCCCGAGATTCTCATGTGCTCGGATGCCTTGTACCGTGGATTGGAAGTTCTCAAACCCCGTCTCAAGAATGAACAGGCGGAAATAAGTCAAGGTCGGGTGGTGATCGGTACTGTTCAGGGCGACGTTCACGACATCGGGAAAAATCTGGTGAAAATGATGCTTGATGTGACCGGCTTCACCGTCCATGATCTCGGTAAAGACGTGCCGTTGGCGCGATTCGTTGAAGAACTGGAACGAACCGACTCAGAAATCGTGGCGTTCTCTTGCATGATGACCACCACCATGATGGGGCTCAAGGACGCTATTTCAACGATTAAGGAAAGCCGGCCCAAGGTATCGGTCATGATCGGAGGAGCACCGGTGACACGGGAAGTGGCCGATCTCTTCGGAGCCGACGGCTATGCCGAGAGCGCCGGCACCGCTGTGCAAGAGGCTTCAAGGTTGATCTCTCGTTTCAGGCAAGAAGCCGATGCGTCCGCAGTCCGGTAGATTTTAACAGCTTGGACGTGGTGCGCCTCGTCAGGAGTAATGCGTCGAAGAATGACGGCAAGCCGACCGTAGTCGAGTCTCGCCGGGGCATGTGGTTTCGTGACGCTCATTGAGGCTTACGGGACGAGCGGGTGAGGCGGTCGTTCAACTTGCGTCCGAGTATGCCTCAATCGCACGTTCCGCATCGCATGAAAACTGGATTTTGCTGGTGTCGCCGCCCAAGAATCTGCGGTCAAGTGATTCCGGTCAAGGCTGGGAAACTGAAATCAACGACATGGAATGACCATGGGATCTAGCCAATTTCCTGGACTTGAGATAGAAATCGAGGGCTTCGGTAACCACATCACTGGACTTGTCGGCTTTAGTGTCTATTTGATCCCAGATTTCCGTGGGAACGGATACCCTCCGTGTTACCCGGTCCGTCTTGTCACGGGCACCGTTCAGGCCATTCCGAATAGCATCCATTTGCGCCAGGTATTTTGAGACGATTATTCCACACTGAGGACATTCCTCGAACTCTCTGCTTTGCGGCATCTCGCAGGCAGGACATCGCCAGGCAAACCTGAGATCGGCCGGCGCGGATGGTGATTTTCCATTAAGGTCTTTCCTCAACGCAGACTTGCGCCCCTGATTGATGAACATGATCTTTGAAATCAACAGTTGCAGGTCCTTCATGTTTCTTGAAGAAATGTCGGTAAATTGGAACCCTGCGACATGCATTCCGTGCAATCCCATTCTCTTGACCCAACGGCATTCGGCATCCAAAACGATAGGACCGATATCAAAGACCTCCTGTGAAAGAACCGCAAATACTCCCCCCTTCATTGGCCGAGTCTCTATGCCGTGAATCTTAAAACCTTTTTCAGAAATATCCACCACCAGACCTCGGTTGCTTTCATCCAGTATGTCGTACACGGCCAACGGCAAAACGATGTCGTGGCGGGGTAGCCGCCGCGTTTCACCATGATCGGTCTCGTTAGTCCCCGGGGTTCTCCCGTACAAATCTATCGGGTCCCCGTGGATGGCTTCGATGTGTTGAAAGACCTCTTGACATTGCCGCGGTGACAATCCGTATTTCTTCATTAACTGGGAATCGGTCATCCCGCACCGGATGTCTTTGGTGAATTCCCTGATACGGATCTTTCTCTTTTGAGACATGGGGCCTCCTTGATACCGTGACCGTTCCTCCGATTCATTCCGCACCGGTCACTCGGGATCTCTTTTCATTTCGAGGAGGAATCGTTACGCGGTCCGTTCCTTAACCATCTGCAATTCCGGCAGAAGTTCGCCAAGAGTTTCTTCAACTTCCATGGGTGTGTGGGTCTGTCGTTCCAAGGTGCCGGTCGTGACTCCCGTGTCAAAAGGGGAGGCGGTGAGGAGCGTATTGGCCGGCAATGCTCCCGCCGTCTGTCCGGGTGTTACCTCATGATTGGATATTGAGCCGTAACCAAGGCCATCCTGTTCGGCGCTACGGCCTCTGAATCAATGCCGCTCTTAACTGCTATTTTCTTGAAGGACTCATGAGTGACCAACCAGTCCAATTGCTCGGTGTCTTTCAGCGGGAGGAATCCCACGGCACCTTGGGTTTCGGCCACCACGGGAATGACCAAGCTCAGCAAGGGAAGCCTGGCGGCACCACGAGACAAGGGAACCCCCAGATGGTCTGCGAGCTTTTTCTCAACGGATCGGGACCGTTTCCGGGCCGTCACCACCCGAATGGGCAGGTCCGGTCCGCCCACCTGACTCCAATTCTCATATTCGCCTGAATAGATCTTGCGAACTTGATCCAACGTGAGCTCATCTACCGGATTGGAGAGATGAGTGATTATGGCCACGAGATCGCAGGGATCCGGATTCCGGGTTCCGATTCCGTACGGCCGTCCGTCCTTGCTTCCTTTTCGTTTACCGGACCGCGGGTTTTCAATCTTATTATGGAGAGCCACGCCGGCACTAAGGGCGTTAACGATCCTGTTTCGAACCATCGAGTCCCTGCTGAGCGAAGTGAGTGTTCCTGAGGAAACTCGAGCGTCGGCCACGTGTTGAGGCGCCGAATCGACAGCGATTTGTCCAAGGCTCGAAGTACGGGTCTGGATGGGATTCTTAGCGGACTCGGCAACAGCTTTGTCTTGTAGTTCCCTAAGTATCTCTTTTCTCAGATCCTCTTTTATCTTATTGATATCTTGTTGCGAGACTTTCTGCGACACGGCACTCTCTTGTGTTGATTGAGTGTTCCTTGGCCCCGCACCCGTAGTCACCGAGGCTCGTTTTTCCGATGCGTTGACAGACACGCTCCGGGCCGTCTCCAATGTTCCATTGGTTAGGGGCCGAGCTGTGCCGGACTTCTGCAGATAGGATTGTAGCGCTGCGGATGCTGAAGATGTGCCCACTGCTACGACAGAATGAAAGAAGTCGGCTATTTGTCCGGCATAGACAACGGTAGGGACCAAGGCACCCACCAAGAGAGCCAAAGCCGCTAAGGATCTACCCAGCATCGTCCCAATACTCACTTCAGCGGAACTCAGAAACTCCCTTATCCATCTCAACAGACCGGCTATCACCACGTACAGGAAGCCTCCGGCCAAGGCCCCCAGAAAATCCCAGAAAAGGTCACGGAATTCGGCGCCTCTGCCTTCTACATACATCTGGTGAAACTCATCGCCTACGCCAAGAGCCAAGCATAACGCCGCCGTCAACACCAGGGTTCCGACGGCTTGAACCTGGAGTCCGACCGATACGTACCGGGCAACGCAGATTCCCAATACGAAGTAGAGAGCCACGTGGGCGACGGCATCCAGTTGTACGTACATGAAATGCCACTGTGTATCGGGTGGGACGGTCAGTAGCTCTGATGTTAGAACTATCACGCTTAATACCACCAAAATTGGAACCAACCGAAGCGACGTTTTCATGACCCAGCTCCCAAGGTTTAGTTACTTAGGTATTAGCAATATGCGTGCCAAATTGGGATGCCGTGTTTGGAGGAAGATAAGTCAACCTATATCAGTTGCTTAGTTCACCGGCTCTCTGTGGCGAGAAGCAGAACCCTCCTCTCGGGGTAAGGCCGCGTCCAAAAAACACTCGGCGAATCTTTCTATCGTGTTATCAGGGGGTTGTTTGTATGGGTCCTGAATTGTCGTCTGCAGGAATGGCTGCGAAGTGTTGGTTTTCTGTGTATGGCACCTGTATGGCGCCGGGAAGCGCTGGTTTTTTGTACGCGTGGAATCCGACGCGTCTGCTAGAGTAGGATATCTACGGTACCGGCGGCACGACGTCACACCTGTCCGGGAACGCAGTACGCAGTTTTGCGGGGCGGTCCCGTCGGACCGTAGGGCGGGCCGTGCCCGCCGTCTCCCCTGAACCGTTACCTTATGTGTAAGACACTTTGATTCACAACTGTGTCGGCAGGTGGGTCTTGTCCCGAGGATACGCTCCGTCCGACATGTCCTCGACAAGGGCCAAACGGTCCGGACCTACAGTTGATGAGAAGTCGGTACCGGATGCACCGAGGGAAAGTGTACCGATAAGGTTTCGGAGTTGTTGGAGGCTGCCCTGGTTTGCGTCGGTTATCTCAAAGCCGGCCTCGCACAGACCGGAATCGGTATCGCGATTGACCCAGCAACAGCGGGCCTCAAGTTGAAACGGATAGATGTCCGCGTACCCGTCCGCTTGGATAAGAAGTTCCTTGCGTTCGCCCTTGCGTACTTCCAGACCCACCGTTCTGAGTCCGTATTCGCTGATGTCAACGACGCTTCCTTCCTCCACAAGATTGTCCAAGGCGTACACCGGCAGCGGAACGAACACATAGTGCCTGGGACTGCGTCGACGTCTCTTGAGAGCTGCGACGTAGGTATCCGCGGCGAGCCGGTTTTCAAGATCCTGTTCCCGCACCGCCCGGGCATTCAGCAACTGGTCGAAGAGGCTGCACAATCCCTTGACGGAGAGTTGATACTTCTCCATCAAGCCACCATTTGAGATCCCCGCTCTGATGTCGCAAACGATTTCACTGGCTTTGATTTTTCTTCCGGCTTCCACTGGAATTCCTCCTCCGATACTACTACCCTATTACGGCCTTGTTTCTTGGCTCTATAAAGGGCTTCGTCCGCAGCCCTGACAATACCGTCCACGTCTACGGGCCCAAATTGTTCGGTTGCTGCTATCCCAAAACTCATGGTCACGGGGAAAATCCCCTCGGTAATCTGGGCAGGGCGTCCCGCAATTTCAACTCGAACCCTTTCAGCCACGTTTGTTGCGGTCTGCAGGTCACAGCCGGGGAGGACCATGATGAACTCTTCGCCTCCGTACCGTCCGACCATGTCGTACTGACGAACCGAGGAATCCAGCTTCCGCGCAACATGTCTCAATACGGCGTCCCCGGCAAGGTGGCCGTATTGGTCATTGACGCGCTTGAAAAAATCGATATCACCAATGACCACGCCCACCGTCGTATCTTCTCGGACGGCGCGTGCCATCTCTTTTTTCAGGAATCCCAGAATGGCACCGCGGTTCCACAGTCCGGTAAGGGCATCATGAGCGGCTTGGTACTCCGAAATCCTCAAAGACTCGGTCAACTTCTCGTGCAATTGCACTATTCTCGCACCGGCCCGAACACGCACTTTTAGTTCATTGGGGTCGAAAGGCTTGACCACGTAGTCGTCCGCACCGGCCTCAAGACCTTCCAAAATATCTTCTCGGCCATTCTTTGCGGTCAGGAGGATTACGTACGTGTAACGCTGATCCGATTCGGTTTCACGGATCTTTCTGCAGAGAACCGGACCACTCATTTCCGGCATTATCCAATCAAGAACGGCTATTCTCGGAGGGTCTGCAGCCGCCATCACGTTCCATGCTTCCGTACCGTCGGAGCATACGACTACTTCATAACCCCATTTTGTCAACTGCGCTTCAAGCAACCGTCGCGTTACGGGATGGTCGTCTGCAATTAAGATCTTCATGGCCCAGCTCCTTTGCAATACTGCCGAGGTCTGCCGGCAAAAGCGAAATTTCAGCTTCCGGCTCCGTCAGGTCTCACTCATCGCTTCACGAACCTGTTTGATGAGTGCATTGGGGGCATCGTCTCCGTTCTCCCGGAGCCGCGATCCGGCGCGATCACGACGCGCGAAGTTGCCCAAGGCCCGTTGCGTAAGAATATCCGATATCCTGATTCTGCTGATATGCCGTTGACGCCTCCTCGAGTTCGTCTTCTTCTTGCCGAATGAGTCTTAGATTGGGGAGAATCGACATGAAACAGTCGAATACGTCGTCACCGAATTGGCTTCTACCGTTTTCCGCTATGATGGAGACCGACTTTTCCTCCGGCAACGCAGGCCTGTAAACCCGGTCATGGACAAGAGCGTCGTAGAAGTCAACGATTCCCACAATCAGACCGCTCTCCGGCACTGCATTTCCGGCAACTGCGTAAGGATAACCGGATCCATCCCATTTCTCGTGGTGCGCCAGGGCGATTTCCCGTGCCATTTCGAGGAGCGCGATGTCAGTGCCGTTGAGAATCCTTCCTCCGATGACCGTGTGTTGCTTCATGGTCTCAAATTCCCTAGGGGTCAGACTTCCCGGCTTGAGCAGTATCCTGTCCGGAATCCCGATCTTACCGATGTCATGCATGGCCGCGGCAAGACGAATGTCATGGACCGACTTCGGTTCCCATCCCAGGGTTCGCGCCATTTCCGCCGCAAAGAGGCCCACTCGTCTGACATGCGATCCCGTCTCGTCATCACGGTGTTCCGACGCGGAAAGAAGCCGGAGGACGATTTCTTCCTCTCGCTTTCTCAATTCCCGAGTTCTTTGCCGTACCGTTTCCTCCAACACCTGCTCGTATTGCCTGCTCAGCAGCGTAACTCGTCGCCGCTCCAGCGCGGCGGCAACGTTGATGAGTATCTCGTTGGATCCGAAGGGCTTGAGAACGTATCCGTACGCGCCGATTTTCAACGCGGTTACGGCCGTTCTGCGATCGTCCACCCCGGTAACCATGAGTACTGCGGTGGTGGGAAACAACGCCTTGACGGACGTGAGTAAGTCCACTCCGGACATCCCCGGCATCATGACATCCGTTACGATGAGGTGAATCTCATTGCCGTTTTGGAGTTCTTGTATGGCGGCTTCACCGTTCAGCGCCTTTGTGCATGAATACCCTCCTGCGGTGATAATGCGCTGAAGCAAATCGGCGATGTGGGGTTCGTCGTCTACAACAAGGATATTGCTTATGCCGGTGAGAGACATTTTCTCGTCCTTCCTTCTCTTACTGGAGTGCGCAAAAAATGATTTGTTCGCCGCTGGAGAGTCTTTCGGTTTTGACCTGCACTTCCCGGGGTTTTTCTCCTTCGGCGGGTATCGTGATATGGATCTCGCGGGACCCTCCGTTCGTACCGTTGATTAGATCCTCAATCTCCCTGAAACGATCCGGTGAGCCGTTATCCGCATTCGATCCGGACTGGGGGAATTCCTGTCGGTCACTTTGCGGATGCCCGAACCCGTCGCCGAACAGTTCCTTGAATGCCTCATTGGAGTAAACGACGGTCCCGTCGCGTCCGACAACAGCCAAGCCCATAGGTGTGTTCCGCAATATTTTCAGAACCTTCTCCCGCTCAGCCTTCTCCCGGGTTTCGGCCATTTCACGAAGAGAGATCTCTCGGTACAGCTTGTCTACGGCGGCCCGACATTTCTCGAGGAGCTTGCCGTGTCTCATCTTCAGTTCGGTGTATTGATTTTGAAGTCGCTTTCCCTCGCGGCGGCTTATCATCCGGTCGGTTCTCTCTGTTGTGAGATCTTCCATGACCACCAGCATATGCCTCTGAGATGCGAACCTTACGGACCGCAGATGGAGACGATACCATCGCCGCTGTCGGCCAAGCTGGAGGATGGCTTCAGTGGTACGAGGCTCGCGGGTGTCAAACGCGTTTTCCAACACCAGGATCGCCTTGTTCGTGAGTTCTTGGGCTCTCTCTGCGTCGGAAGGGATGGGAACGAGTTGTTCGAAAGTCCGGCCCAACACTGAACCGTCAGCGTGTGCTTTTTGACATGCCTGATTTGCGAAAACCACTTGATGCCATTGGTCAACCACGATCATGGGCAGTGGAACAGCGTCGAGCAGTTTGCCGAAAGAAGTCGACTCAATAAACCGCAGATCGAAACTCCCCGTAGAATGTACGTCCGTGTCGAACAAACTGTTGACGTCTATCGTCAGCGTTGAAACACTTTGCTGTTCCAACAGACGCGGATCGTGGGACAGTTCGTGAATTCGGGAACGTTCTTGGGCAGTGTCGCCAACCATATCAGGCTTCCTTTCTCTTATTCTTTCAGACTCCGGCCGATCCGTAACCGGATGCCCACTTGCTGTGCGTCCTACTATCCGATTGGCGGCTTGACCTAATCCGAGCCGACCGAATCCCGAACATCCGAGCGTCTTCATCCCGACCCGCTTTCCGGTAAGCGTTTGCAAGGTCTTCCAAGACCATGCCTACCCTGGGGCTGTCCCGTTCCACGTGTGACTCGAGGACGGCAAGTGCCCTCTCATAAAATGAGACGGCGTGGTCGGAGTCGCCTTCCGAACGTGACAGCTCGGCACTGATGAGAAGATTAGCCGTTGCGCTCACCCAATCATGCGAACCTGACCGCCGATCGGTTTTCTCGTGAAAGGAGAAGACGACATGTCGCGGAAGTCCTTCAGAATCACCCATGGGAAGCACGGCAATCTCGATGGCGGTTTCCGATCCATCCTTATCAACTAAGGTACAAGACACGGTAGGTACGACAAACTCGCTGTCCGATTGCGCCAAATAGTGCCGTTCGGCTACCGGCTCCGTATCATGACGCTTCAACACGAGAACCTCGGTTATCGGTCTTCCCGCAGCTTCGTTGCTGTGTCGGCCCGTCATGATCTCCGCCAGGGAATTCATGTGTCGTATCACGCCTTGTCCGTCGGTGAGGATAACGGCGCCGCCGATAACGCTTGTCGCCTTGCCGAAACACTGTGCCATCTCCCGGGATTGTCGGTCGGATTGATGTTTCCTAAGAGAAACCTCTATGGTCGTATGGAGTTCGATTTCAGTAAACGGCTTAACCACATAGCCGAGAGGAATCGAGCCCAAGGCACTGGTCAATGTGGTCTCATCCGAATGTGCGGTCAGGTAGACGACCGGGATATCGTATTTCTGACGAATGAATGCGGCAGCTCGTATCCCGTCCATTTCACCGGCAAGTTTGATGTCCATGAGCACCAGATCCGGCTGGAGTGACTTCACTCGCTCTAGCGCCTCCTCGCCTCGAGAGATCGTGCCGGCTACCCTGTAGCCGAGTTTCGTCAATCGTTCCTCGATTTCCATAGCCACTACGGCCTCATCTTCAACCACCAATATTCGTGTAGCAGACATGTCGGTCTCCTCTCTCTCAGTCAGCTCAGATCGGGAAGGCATATGGCGATTACCGTGCCGTCTTCCGACCAAACGTTAACAGTGCCGCCGAGCTGGTATTCGGCCAGCCGTTTCACCAGTCTCAGCCCGAGGGAGGATGCCGTTCTCCAATCGAGACCGGCGGGCATCCCCGTTCCGTTGTCCCGCACTTCAAGTATGTATCCACCTTCCGCCGTCTTCTTGAATGCCACCCGTATCTCACCGGCCGTCCCCATGGAAAACGCGTGTTTGATGCAATTGGTGACAAGTTCATTGACTATCAATCCGCAGGGAAGGGCGGAGTCCACGGTTAGATGTTCGGCATCAACATCACTTCGCACGGACAGCGTGACCGCATCTTTCCCGCATGCTTGCGTCAAGGCTCCCACCAGCGACTCGATGTATTGTCTCATGTTGATTCGTGCGAGACTCTTGGACCGGTAGAGTTGTTCATGGATCAGTGCCATGGATCGAACTCGGCATTCACTGTCGCTCAAGGCGGCCAACATCTTCTCATCACGAATGGTGGAACTTTGGAGTGCCAGAAGGCTGCATATCATCTGCAGGTTGTTTTTGACCCTATGGTGTATTTCGCTCAGCAAACACTCCTTTTCCTTCAGTTGCTTCCTGATCTGGGCTTCCCCCTCCCTTCGCCGGCTTATCTCCGTCTCAAGACGCCGGTTTGCCTGCCGGAGTTCCTCGGTACGCTCAAGAACCTTTTTCTCAAGATCCTCCCGTGCACAGCGGACGGCTTCTTCTGCTTTGCGTCTGGCTTGAATTTCGCTTTTCAGCTCTTCGTTCACTTCCTCCAAAGTCTTCCGTCTGGCTTTTTCCTCCTGATAAATCCTTGCTAGGTCCTCAGCGTATTTCACGAGCTGTAAGCTATCCCTGAGTCGGTCCGGCGTGATCGTTGCGCTCCATCTCACAGTCACCACGTTCCTCGGTTCGGCCGGGCCGGTGAACCGTCCACGTTTCTTGAGCCGCCCCCCCATTGTTGCCTCCGCACTCCAATTCCCGTTCATTCGGGAGGAGCATCACCTGCCCCGGCTTGTCACAGCTTGACAATCTTTCCGAGTAAGTCATGGTAAAATTCCGTTTCTGTCCACGAGGTGGACGATGCCGTTTCAGCGTGATATAAGCAACCGGCGTGCCATCTTGTCAGAAAATTGTAAGAAGAAAATTTGGTCTGAAAATACAATAGGTTGAGGCCTTGACTGTCACGATGAAAGGGCCGTCCGATTCCCGAGCGATGAGGGGACTCCGCACAAAAAACAAACTGATTAGCAGTTTGTAGTGTGATATCGGTATGCTAATCGAAGAGTCGGCGGTGGAATCAAAGGTAGGGACCGGAGATGTTGTTGGTTTTTTGGTCGGATAGGCAAGGCATGGGAATCGTCTGTTTCTTATTTGTACTCTACCGGGCTGGAACCCGTCGCCCGCATGTACTTCATTCCCTCAAACCAAGGCTCTTCATGTAGTGATTGAGGGAGTTGCGCGAAATGCCCAGCATATCCGCGGCGCGGGTGGGGCTGTCTCCGCAGCGGCGCAACGCCTCCGCGACAAGTGCGCGCTTTAATTCCTTGGTCACATCATTGAGTGTTCGACCGTGGGGGAAATCCGTGAAGTACGACCATTCAGTCGGAGCCTGCTCCAATCCAAAGCATGCCACGGGCACTCTGCCCCCGCCGCTTAGTATGAGCGCGCGTTCGAGCATGTTCCTCAACTCTCTGACGTTACCGGGCCAATGGTACGTCTTGAGTCGCTCCATGACCTCCTCGTCGAACACGGGCTTGCCGACGAGGTGTAAGTCCTTTTCGAGTTGCCGGGTGATTTGTCGGACCAGCACGGGGATGTCCGCAGTCCTATCACGCAGGGCGGGAACTTGGATCGAAAGCACATTTAACCGATGGAACAGGTCATTCCGAAAGCGTCCTTCCGAGACTTCCTTCTTCAGATCCCGGTTGGTGGCTACAATGAGTCGCGCGCTGACGGAAATGCTCTTTTCCGCCCCAACTCGGGTGAACGATCTGGTGTCGAGAAACGTGAGAAGCTTGGCTTGAAGTTGAGGTGAAAGCTCTCCGATCTCGTTGAGAAACAGAGTACCTCCCTCCGCGAGCTCCAGCAGACCGCGTTTTCGGGACTCGCGCACCGGTAAACGCCCCTTGTTCATGGCCGAACAGTTCCGATTCAGCCAGTTCGGGAGCCACGGACGCACAGTTAATGGTGAAGAAGGGACCGCTTGAGCGGGTGGAATGGTCGTGGATGTAGCGAGCCATGAAATCCTTGCCGCTTCCGCTTTCACCCAGAAGCAGGACGATACTGTCCTGAGATGCCACCAGCTTGGGCCTTGGTCAAGGTCTCCCTCATGGGCCCGGACGGATACTCCGTCGGCGGTTCATCCGCGCCGACTCCGCGCCTCGTTCGGTCCGTAATATTGCGGGCCATACCACAGATGCCCACGATATCGCCTGAATGGTTGTAGAGCGGTGCGCTCTCGTCTCCAGGAACGTCATGGAGACTCCACGTATAGGCCTGGTGTGTTCCTCTTCGATGGTTTCCCCCTTCAGTACTCTGAGGTCCGAATTCCGGAGATGCCGGCCCGCTTCGGGTCCGTAAAGACTCTCATCGGTCAGGCCCAGGATTTCCGCGTCGCTCAATTGCAGGAGGCCGGCCATGGCCGGATTCACGTGGGTGTATTTCGATGTGGCGGTCCTTCATGTATACGCAGTCCTGAGCGGTCTCAAAGAGTCGCTCTAAGGCGTTCCTCACTCTGTCTGCAACTGCGTTTCGGCCCTCTTTCGCTCGGCAATTTCCTCCCTGAGCCTCCGGTTGGCGGCCTCCAGTTCCTTACGCTTGGCCTTTTCCTCCCCAAAGAGCTTGGACATGTCTTCCGCGTATTTCAGCGCCTGCCTATACGCGAGGACTTCTTCACCGGTCGCTTGTTCATGTTCGGGCTTGGCAGCGGACTTGGAGTCACGGCCTCGTAGACATGCATCACCCCAGAATTTCGTCCACTTTTCTCATCAGTTCCAATGGGCTGAACGGTTTCACGAAGTAATCGTCCGCTCCCGCCTCAAAACCTTTGGTTATGTCCACGGCTTGGCCCTTGGCCGTAAGCATGATAATCCTGCACCCTTTTGTCAGGGGATCGTTCTTCAGGATGCGTGTTGCTTCGAGGCCGTCAATAGTGCCCGGCATCATGATGTCCATCATGATCAAATCCGGCGTCTCGTCCCGTGCCATACCCACAGCCTGTTCTCCGCTCTCCGCTTCCAGGACCGTGCAACCATCTCTGGCAAGGGTCTTGGCAACAAGCTCCCTGAGTTCGCTCATATCATCCACAACGAGGATTTTTTTCATGGTCGCTTCCTTACTTACCGTCCGTTGGCCGTCTCTTGGGCAATGTGAACTTCACCTTAGTGCCACGGTCTTTCTCACTTTCCAACCATATTCGTCCGCCTAGCGCCTCCACTATGTTTCGCGCCACGGTCAGTCCAAGTCCCGTGCCGGAATCCGCCGTATCGGAGGCATCGACACGATAAAACGGATCGAACACCCTTTTCGTCTGTTTGGGATTCATTCCCACACCTTCATCCGAAATGCCGAACAAGTGATGCTCGGGAAAGGACTCGCAGGTCACTCTGATCAGACCTCCTGCAGGGGAGTACCTAAATGCATTGTCAAAGAGGTTCCGAAAAAGTCTAGTTATTCTGTACTTGTCTGCAAAAACCTCAATGGGACCTGTAGCCGGCGAGACTTCAATTCGGTGGACCGACGACGACTCCCGGTAGAATGCCGCCGTTTCCTCCACAATCTCAAGAAGGTCGAGCACTTGGGGCCTTAGGGGCATGCCCTCTCCGCTTTCTATCCTCGCTATGTCCAAGAGATCATCAATTATGGCCGACATGCTTTGGGAATTCTGCCGTATGTATTCGAGATACTTGGCACGTTCTTGGGCGGTCAGATCATCCTTTATGAGCAGCAATTCCGAAAAGCCGAGGATGGATGTGAGAGGTGTTCGTAGGTGGTGTGCGGCACTCGTGACAAAATCGCTTTTCATCTGCTCTATGTGTCTGCGTTCGGTGACATCCCGGGAAATCATCAGAATCCCCTTGGGACGCCCGTCTCGATCCCTAAGAAACGTCACGGTCGCCTCAGTCCACACGGTATGGCCGGCCTTGTGGTACTGTTGGATCTGTTCGGTTCTCGAGAAAGATTGTCCGCGATTCTTTCTCTCAGCTGCCAGCATATTTCCGTACACCTCCAGGAGTCGCTTCCGAGAAGAATCGGTGAACGTATCCAGCACACACAATGAATCCAGCTCGCTTGTATGGTAACCGAGCACCGACGTGACCGACGGACTGACATAGGTGAACTTGAAATCCATGTCTAGGGTAAAAATCACATCTCTCGCGGTTTCCACCAGTGTACGATAGCGTCTTTCGGTATCCTCCAAGGCCCTTAATATCGTCACTTTCTCAGTAATGTCGCTGCCGGTGGATAGAAACTTGATCGCCTTTCCATTGTGGTCGAAAATCCCCCGCCGGCTCCATCGCACCCACCTGAGATCTCCTGAGGCGACGACTGCCTGAACCTCGAGAACATCTTCCCGGCCGGCCGGAACGAGCTGAGCCAATCTTTTCGCCGCAAGCTTACGATCCTCTTCATCTAAGCCGGCAAAAAAGCTTGTCCCGATAAGATCTTCGCTCATCCTCCCGAAAAAACGGCAATACGCCTCGTTTACAAAGATAAGCGTTCCATCGGGAAGATATTGACATTGAAGTTCGGTTTGCGCGTCCAGGGCTATACGATGCGCCCGTTCATGGCCTCTCATTTCTTCCTCGGCCCTCACGCGGGCCTGTGCAAACCCCATTTGCCATGCAATGATTTGAAGTACCTGCTCGTCCGTCCTTGAGATACTCCCCTTTGTCCTGGATGAAACAACCATACAACCTATGGTAAGCCCATCTCTCCTGAGTGGAACCGCGCCCCACGTTGTCGCTCCGGATTGTCTCATCCCGTCGTTGAATTCGAGTCCTTTGCTCTCGTGGTAGATGTAGTCCAAGTCGGGCTTCGCAATCAGATACGTCTGTAATGAATTCACGAACCGGGCCGGCCCGTCTTCAGGGTATGTGCTCCACAAGCCTCTCCGGCACGCCGGTTCCCAGATTCCGGTAGCTTTTTCTTCCAACCACACCCAGCCGCTATCCGTTCCCGAGACTTCCATGGCAGCGTCAACCGACTGCTCAAGCACTTCCTGAGCGCTGTGAGCAGAACTGAGATCTCGGACAAGTTTCAACAGCCTATGGGTTGCCAACAGTATCTCCTTTGCCGAACAGCTCGCGTGCCGGCCGACATTGGCCACGGGGCCTTTTTCAGACCCTGATGAAGGTTTCAGTGTAGCACGAGAAGGGCTAGAATTTCCACATACATTGCTTGAAGAAGCTCTGTCCGGACGTATCGTGATGAAGAATGAATCCGCTCGGGAAATACCCGGGAGTATCTTTGGGTCCGTCACAAAATAATGGTTACAACTATGTCAATCAGCGAACAAGAGTCAAACGACTCATTTGGCTCTTCACCCGGCACTGAAGTACCGGGCTACTCTCAGTAGCCCCTGTCGGGGCAAGCGATTGGAGAGTGTCTCAAAACTCTCGGAGTATGGAAAATCGTGGCACGACTCTACAGTATGTCGGAACAAATCCCCCCTAACCCCCCCTTTTTCTAAGCTGACTCTGCCCCGTACGTGACGCCGTCATTATGGTCACTCTCTCTGAACGAATGCAGGCATTCCGATCTTATAGAACAGAACCATGTCCAAGAGTCGCTCCAGACCGCGCCAAACGGTTGTGGGGCCGGGATCTCCGTCCCCTTTTCGGTTCAAGAAGCCCCCGAGAGTCGCTATGGCGATAACCGCCCAGATCAAGCAAGGCACCTCCTCCGGATGCGGCCGTTGCTTGTCAACGGCCCACAATACCTTCCATTCGTCCTCGCTCAGAATGACGTCGCAGGGGAGATTGGGCGTTTCACGCCCTTGCATTACCAGACGAAATACCCGCCAACCCACAACCATATCTATGGCTAAACATGCCTCGAGGCGGTCGGCAGTGTTGAGCCTTCGATCCTCAATACGACATCCGCTTTTCAGAATGCGATGGTAAATCTCAATGTTCCAGCGGATTTCGTACCAACGCAATATCTTGAGGGCGTGTTCAAAGGAAGTTACTTCTACCGTGGTCAGAAGCATCCACTCAACCGGCTCCGCATCACTAGGAACTCCTATCTCCCGAGCGTAAACCGCCCAAACCTTCACCGAAGGAAGCTTCTTTCCCTTGGGCGCTTGAAGCTCCACAGGAGCATAACGCACCTCCAGCCGAGCGCGGCGAGCAGCACGGGATTCCCTCCGAGGTACCTGGATTACCAGGCCGCCGGCTACGGGCAAGTTACCCATCCTGGTCCAAAGATGTTCCTGCTCGACCTGTCTGTTCCTGGTCTTCTCCGCCCTGACCAGCAGATCCGGTCCTGCCTCATCAATCTGCGCCTCATAGAAGAGCTCGTAGATGTCCGACTCCCGATCTCCCACGCTCACCAGCTTCGTATCAGGGCAAAGGGCTTGGACCTCTGCCACGGCACGGTAGCTCTTGAGCCATTTGACGCTTTCCTTTTCCTCTATTGGTAATTCCTTGCGTCGATATTTCTTACCGGCCTCAGCAGGGTCGCGAGCCCAGCATTGCACATCCAAAAGCCCAAGAGGCGTGCCTTCCGGCGTGAATGCCATGGTATCGTGTAACAGCAGTCCCTTACCCTTCTGCTTCTTCGTGCCGATCGGGCCGATGCCTTGCGTGTTCGGGTGCGATGTGTAGTTCAACGTTGTGGTGTCCTGCACCGCCAACACGACCTCATGCTCTTTGATCCGTCGGGCCGAAGCTTCCACGTGAGGCTTGAGAATGACTTGCATATCAATCTGTCGGTTGTCGAAGAAACGATATGCCCCCTTGGCCTTGGCAGTGGAGCCGTTACAGGCCTGCGGAATCAATGCCCCGGGCTGAGCGAAAAAGTCCTCGGCGATTTCCAGCAACCTTGCCGTGAGTCGTCGGTCAAATAGATCCAGTGCTCCAAACTCCTCATCGGCCCAACTCTTGAAATGGTCGGGCCCGTCTGTCATCTCAAGACGCCTTGGCGCCTCCGCACAGAGGATTTCCCGCCAGTTACGCCTCAAAGGATGCAAGAAAATCTTCTTCTTGCCGGTGGAGGTTTTACCGTTAGGAAACTGCCTTGACCGTCCTGCGGTGTCGCCTACGTAGGTCCAATTGGATGCATGATAACATGTTCCGTTGAAACGCGCAGGGTCGACAAAGGTTTCTGCCAGGACCGGAATGTACCCATATTCATCATTCCAATCGTTGCCCAGCCGCGCCATGGTCCGGCTCAGAACATGGGACGCAAGGTATTTTACCCGTATCTGCGGAAGTATCAGAAATCGACTATTGCAGACCACTCGGTGAACATTGGCATATCGGGCCTTTTCAGTCCAGCCGATCCATTTATCTCGTTGCTTCATCCGTTTGGTGGCCCCGGAAAAACTCAGTGCGGCTAACCATCCGAACTTTCTGCTTCGAACGAGGTAGCGGATCCGTGGCCCGCACAGCGGTCCACTACCGAGATAGTGAAATTCCTCCATCAGTGCTTTCCATATACGCGCCTCCTCGCTTCGTGAATTCACAATCGGAAGGAAATCAATCTTGCCCAATTCATGCAGTTCGCACTCAACCTCGGAAATCGCAGGCAATTCGTACGGTGTGGTCCTGGGATTCGTCCCAAACCCGGGAACAGGATCAATCTCTGGAAGCCGAACAATTTCCCGCCTATCCAACTCCAACAAGAGTTTGCGACAGCTCCCGTCTTGCAGCTTACCGCTGGGCCCGCGCCAGTCGAGCCACTCACATACTCGGCGGGACAACCTACGACGAGAAATCTGCGGATCAGCTTCCAACGTAGCCTTGATCCCATCAATAACCTCCGAACCTATTGCCTGGCCACATAACCTCATGCCCCCCTCTATAACCTACTACGTTGACGGCGTCAAGTGTGGGTTACAGTCAGTTTTCTAAGGGGGGAACCGGCTCTTACCCCCCTTTGGCAAAGGGGGGCAGGGGGGATTTCTCTTGCGCTCCACTTCATCGTGGCACGATTTTGCCGGTTCTCGGAATTTTGAGACAGTTTCATTGTGCACGTCCCGGAGGGACGGTATGAAAGTAGACCGGTCTTTCAAGGCCGGGTTGCTAAGCCGGAAGGATGCACAACGTATTTCGTGACAGACCCTTTGCTTGCGAACATGGGAAATTCGAATCAATCTTCGTCGAGCACCCTCCGAACCGTGAGTTGGAGCTGCTTCACGTCGAAAGGCTTGCTCACGAAGCTTCTGCACCACCCTATCACGGCTTCCTTGACGGGACCGGTCATGGAAAAGCCGCTGGCGACCACGACCTTGACCTCGGGATTGAGCGACACGAGTCGTTCAAGGCACTCCTTCCCGCCCATCTCAGGCATGATCATATCCAGGATGACGAGTGAGATTTCATTTCCGCGCCTTTCATAGATTTCCAGGGCTTCTTTTCCATTGTTCGCTGTTAGTACCGTATAACCGGCCTGTTTGAGGATCTTGGTTCCCAGATCTCGAATCATCTCCTCATCGTCCACCAGCAAAATGGTCTCGGACCCGAAGGCCGGTCTTTGGACTGTCGCAGCGACATCCGCTTCCGAATCCGCTCGCCCCCCCGTCGGCAGGTAGATCCTGAACGTCGTTCCGGCCCCGGGTTCGCTGTAGCAGGTTACATGGCCGCCGTGGCCTTTGACGATGCCGAATACCATGGACAGCCCAAGTCCGGTTCCCTGTCCTTCCTTTTTTGTAGAGAAGAACGGTTCAAAGATTCGGTCCAACACGTCCCGTTCCATTCCATGGCCGGTGTCCGACACCACGAGCAGGACGTACTCACCCGGTTTGGCATCAACATGGGTTTCACAGTATTCCGTGTCCAAGAGCACGTTCATCGTCTCGATAGTCAGTCTGCCTCCGTCCGGCATGGCATGTTGCGCGTTGACCGCGAGGTTGAGCAGGGTCTGCTCTATCTGACCGGCGTCAGCCATAATTGTTTTCAAGTCTTCGGCAAGGGCGACTTCGATCTCAATCATCTTGGGTATGGTTCGGGTCAGAAGCTTTTGAACGTGCATCACTTCGTCGTTGAGGCTAAGGGTGTTCGGGAAGGTCTCCACCTGCCTGCTGAAGGTGAGAATCCTCCTCACCAGTTCGGCTCCACGCTGGGTGGCGTGGGCTATTGCCTGCAGTTCGTGATAACCGGGAGACGTTTCAGTCCTGTCCATGAGAAGCAATTCCGTATAACCCGATGCGATGGTTAACAGATTGTTGAAATCATGGGCAATGCCTCCGGCCATCGTTGCTATGGACTCCATCTTTTGGGCTTTTTGGAGCTGTTTCCGAAGCGAAACCTCATCCGTCACGTCGCGTTTGACGGCCACATAGCTTGTCACCTGCCCGGTATCGTCCTTGATGGGCGATATGGTTGCGTCCTCTTCATAGAGGCTTCCATCTTTGCGTCTATTTATGAAATGTCCCTTCCAAACTCTCCCCCGGGTCAGAGTGCTCCACATTTCCGCATAGAACCCTGAATCGTGCTCTCCGCTTTTCACGATGCGAGGATTCCTTCCGACAGCCTCTTCTTTGGGGTAGCCCGTGATTCTCTCAAACGCCGGATTGACGTAAAGTATGGCCCCTCGCTCATCCGTTATCATTACGCTTTCTACGGACTGCTCGATGGCGGTGACCAGCCGTTGGTGCTGGGCTTCCTTTTCCTTAGCATCCGTTACGTCGCGCATCACGATAATATAGGCGGGTCTCCCCTCCCAGTTCGTGTAAGAAGCTCTCATGTCAACGGTTCGTCTCTCACCCGACGGTCTCAATATCTCAGTCTCAAAAGGATCCGCGATGGCTTGAGGGATACCCAGCGGAGTTCCCGGGAGTTGGTCCCTCTCGCAACCACAAGTGTCGGCGGCAGCTTGGTTTCCGTATAGTACGGTGCCGGCGAGGTCCAGAACCACGATTCCGTCCGCGGAACTCTCTACGACGTTCGTGAAACTTTTCCGGCTCTCCTCAAGGGCCGATTCTGTTTTCCTCAATTCCGTGACGTCTCTCACCGTTGATATGCTGATCTCTCCCCAGGTGTCATCCTCGATAACGATGGCGTCCAGTAGTGTGTGAATTACGGCCCTGTCTTTCCTTATGAATTGGAAATAGACGTTATGCACCTCGCGGTTGCGCCAAAAGCGTCCCACGAAACGTCCGAAAATCTCCCTGGTCTTCGGGGTCATGAATGAGGTGATCTTTTCCCCCAGGACCTCGCCTCGTTGATATCCCATGGTATTCAACCATTTCTTGTTGACATTGCGGATAATTGCGTTCCGGTCAATGGAGTGCATCATGACCGGGGCTTTGTCATAAATCTCCTTGAATCGCCTTTCGCTCCTGCGGCTTTCCGATTCCGCTCGCTTCCGGGCCGTTATATCGTGTGCGATTTCGACTACTCCCAACAGTCGGCCTTCCGAATCAAAGACAGGCTCACCACGCTCGTCCCACACCCTGCCGTCGGGTGTGGCGACCTCCGCCCATTCAGGTTTGCGTGTCTTGAGCGCTTTGGCGGTAGGACAGCCCTCGCACGGCTTCACAGGATCCCCCCAGCAGGCATGGCATTTCTTGCCGAGCATGTCTGCGGGTTGCTCGCCCACCGAATCGGCTCCGGCCTTGTTGACCCATATGATCTCCAGATGCTCGTTGACAAAAGCCACATTGGTGCTAATTCCGTTGAGAATTGTTTGCAAGAATGTCTCACTAGCCTCCAGGTCCGTCTGGGCCTTCTTTATGGCCGAAATGTCTTCTATTACGCCCAGACATCTCACCGTGCCGTCAACAGGGTCTTGTACCGGCGTGAGCCGACCCTTCAGATGCGTTTCCTTGCCCCATTTGCTCGTGTACGGAGCCTCGAAGTCTATTCGGGAACTTTCTTCAAAGCACCGAGTGAAGTTTTGAGAAATCCCCGCTTCCACAACGGGAGGAAAGGTGAGCATATTGATTGCCTTGGTTGCCTCGGCCGAAGGAGATCCGAACACGTCTACCACGGCCTGGTTGGCTTCGACTATTAGTCCGTCCCTTTCAACCACGAGAATGCCGATGGGAGCACTTTCCAGTAATGCACGATGCTTCGTTTCACTCCTCAGTATCGCCTCTTCCGCCTGCTTGCGCTTGGTTATGTCTGCCACCACGCCCAAAGCTCGTTTCTCACCGCTCCCGGGTTCCCTGAAGAGTTGTACGGACAGATCGCCCCAGAAAATGGAGCCGTCCTTTCTTATGAACCGTTTTTCCAGTCTATAAGAACCGGCTTTCTCCCCCATAAGCCCTTCAAACCTCGTTCTTGATTCCTCAATATCCTCACCATACGTCACGTCACGATACGTAAGATGCAGAGCTTCTTGAGCAGTGAACCCAAACATGCGTTCCCAAACCCTGTTGACTGAGACGAAACTCCCTTGCTCATCCGCTATCACCAGGCCCTGCGGAGCGTTCTCGAAGACGGCCCGGAACCGCTCCTCGCTTCTCTGAAGCTTTGTCTGCCACCGACGGTGTTCCTCCTCTAAGCGGTGTCTCTCCATGACGGCGTGGATGGTATGCGGAAGTCGCCGGATGTGTTGCGGACTTTTGATCACGTAATCAGCTGCGCCACGTTTGATGGCCTCCGCGGCTATCGCTTCCGATCCGGTCCCCGTGACGATAACTACCGGAACGCCCGGTTGAAGCGATTGAACCGACTCGAGCACCTGGAGACCCTCGAAGCCCAGGATGTTGAAATCACTCAAGACTAGATCGTAGTCCGTCTCTCCCAGCCGCGCGTCGAATTCTTCCCGGGAAGCCGCTTCAATGACCCGGAAGCCGCCATGCTCCTTTTCGAGCGCGTCCCGTACCAGTTCCCGGTCAAGGGGAGAATCGTCGACGTACAATACTCTTATCAATTGCTTCACGGGTCCACTCTCCTCTGTCATGCACTCCCTGCAGCGTTTTATCCCTTACTGTCGGACAGAGGGACTTCAGGGGCTCATCTTTCAGGAAATTGTAGTCACCCTCGTCATGTCCCACAACACGAAGGTTTGATGTTCTCTTTGGACGGACCAATATTGAGCGTCAGCCAATAATCACTCACCTGCCGAATCACTTCGACGAATCCGTCAAAGGAGACCGGTTTCACCAGGTAACCGTTTGCACCCCTGTCATAGCTTATTTCCAGATCCCCCTCTTCTCTCGAGGACGTAAGGATAACGACTGGGAGGCGCTTGAGCCCTTCGGCCGATTTGGTCTGACGAAGCACTTCATGTCCGTCGATTCCCGGCATTTTCAGATCAAGCAGAATCAAGTCCGGCAACGGGAACTCCTCTCGATTGTCGTACTTTCCTCGTCCGAAAAGGTAGTCCAGCGCCTCTTGCCCGTTGCGTGCAACGTGGACGGCATTGTTAAACCGGGCCTCCTGAAATGCGTCCAGAGTCAGTTCCACATCCATCTCGTTATCTTCCACCAGCAGGATCAATGCCGGTCTAGTCATCCGTCTCCCCTTTCTCGATTGCAGCGACTTCCGCCGGTTTCGTCTTCACCGGAAGCTTCACGAAGAAGGTGCTCCCCTCGCCTTCCGTTGATTCCACCCAAACGTTCCCTCCCAGCATCTCGGCCGATTTTTTCACCACGGCCAGCCCTATGCCCGTTCCCGGATAGCTCTCTTGACTGTGTAATCGCTGAAAGATATTGAAAATCTTCTCATGGTACTCGGGTGCGATGCCCAGACCGTTGTCCCTGACGGTGAGAACGGCAAAATCCTGATCCTTATGAATGCCCACAACGATCCTTGGAGGAACGCAATCGCGATGGTAGGTGAGAGCATTGTCCAATAGATTGATGAGGATCTGGCTCAACAGTGCCCAATCTCCATAAATTGCGGGCATCTCATCGGGAAGAAGCAATTGGGCACCCGACTGCGTCAAACGATCCGATAGGTTCCGGGTCACCTCGGTGAGCACATTTCGGAGTGGAACCGGCTCTCTGTTGACGGCCTTTCGACCGAGACGTGAGTAACCCAGAAGGTCGTTGATCAACCGCTCCATTTGTCCGGACGCCTTCACAATATTGTCGACGTACCGTTTCCCCTCGTCATTGAGGCTTGCCCGGTGGCGGCGAGCCACGATCTGTGAAAATCCTGAGATGGCTCTCAGAGGAGCGCGCAAGTCATGTGACACGATGTAGGCAAAGGCTTCAAGGTCCTTGTTTGCAACTTCAAGCTCCGCGGTACGTTGTTGCACCCGCTCTTCCAGTTCTTCATTGAGTTGTCGAACCTCTTCCTCCGCTTTCTTGCGATCCGTAATGTCTATGTGCTGGCATACTGCATTGGTAATGACACCGCGCTCATCCTTCACGGGAAAAATCGTCACATCCAGGATGAGTTTGGCGGACTCATCATGCTCGACATGCGTCAGGAGAGTACTGTCCCACAGCAGCTCGAACTGAACAGTCCCTCCGTTTTCAAAGACGGATCGCACGTGAGGCATGAGCCCTTGAGCTTCAACAGCTTCATCCCTGAGAACATTATACTTACCAACCACTTGCTCCTCAGTTAACCGGGTCCATTTCCTGCAAGCCGGGTTAATCCGCTGAAGTGTACCGCCGGCATCGGAAATCCACATTGAGAACGGACTCTGCTCAATGATATTGTTCAGGAGCGCCTCTGATCTGCGTAGGGCTTCTTCCGCGGTTTTGCGCGCCGTCTCATCAGTGTAGAGAGCCACGACCTCACCGGACGGCAATCTGTATACAAAATTATCTCGCCAGCCTTGAATCCTGTCATCCCTATATGAGGCCACGGGAAGACGTTCCGGCTCACCCGTCCGCCACACGCGCTGAAACACGTCAAAGAGACCGAAATCACGCACGGCGGGAAACACCTCTTGAACACTCTTGCCCAAGAGAAGATCCCGTTCTATCCTTTCAGACAACTCAGCGGCCCGGTTGAAATCCACGAATACGAAATCTTCACCGTCATTTACCGACTTGTAGATGGCAACACAGGTGCTCATGTTCTCAAACAACGTACGGTATCTCTGCTCACTCGCGCTAAGAGATTCTTCGGCCTCCTTTCGGGCTCCGATTTCTTGGGACAAGTCTCTCGTCAATTGATGCAGTTCGGCCGTCCGTTCCTTTACCTGTTTCTCCAGTTCCTTGTGCCAATTGCCCACTCGCTCGATCATGGAATTGAACGATCCGGCCAGTTTCCCCACTTCGTCGGTGCTCGACACAGGTGCCCGAACTCCGAAGTCCCCCGCCTCGACTTTGCCGGCTATTTGGCTCAGCTTCTCAATGGGTCGTGCAATCCTGGCTGCAAGCACCAGTGCCACAATGCCGCCCCCCAGAGTCCCGGCCAGTCCGATAAGCAATAGATTGATGAGGCCCTCTTCTTGCGCGGCAAACACTTCCTCCTTGTCACGTTTGACAACCAGTCCCCATCCAAGGTCCGGAGAGATTTTGATGTGGCGGTATGCCGCCAGTACCGGCACATTTCGGTAGTCCGTACTCTCAATCAATCCCTGTTTTCCCTCTGCGGCAAGCCTTGCGGGTTTTGCGTCGATACGGAAAGCCAACGGCAACGGTCTTCTCCCCTCCGGTAGAGGAAATCTCAACGATATGAGGATGCGTCGGTCCCTGTTCACCAGGACAATATCACCGGTTTCCCCAAGTCCCTTTCCCGTATACAGAAGGGGCCTGATGAACTGCTCCGCATCAATGTACATGATCACCACACCCAGAGGAGCACGTGATTGGGCATGTCCGGCAGCTTGGGGGCTTATGCTTTTGCAGAGTATCAAGTGAGGGTCGCCTTTGATCGATGATTCCTCAAAATCGATCGAGACTCTGCCGGGATGTTTCAATGCGCGTTTGAAGCACGGTTTGTCGGAAACCGGCAACCCCACCTCGCTCTCAAGAGTGGACGCGACGACCACGGATCCCGAAGCCTCCGCCACTTGGATTTTTGCATAGCAGCGGTACGCATCTGAAACCAGCTTGAGCCGGCGTGTGAGCATACGACGGCTCTCGTTTTCGAGCAGATCGGACCGCATTTGCTCGGTCGTTTTCCCCAGTTTGCGATGGGCCTCGACCTGCTTTTCAAGGACGCAAAGCGAGGCCGCCACGTCCGGATCGTACGCAAGGAGATAGGCATCTCCTTTCCGCTCTTGCAGCCACAGCGATAGACGCTCCACCTTCAGATCCGCGACCAGGTTCAGAGTCCGCCGTGCTTCCAAACGCTGTTCACGGTACGCTCCGGAATAGCTGGTGAAAGGTACGCCAAACGTCATGGTTACGGCTACGAGAAGTACGGTTGTTGCGAGTATGCCGCCGAAACCTAGGACCAGCTTCATGCGGAGGGGTAGAGACCGCAATGGAGAAGGATTCATGGTTAGCCGGGAACCGCTTGCTTTCACTTAATGCTCTCCTTCCCTTATGGTTGCGAACAACTTGGCGCCGTCCAATGGTTTCTCCAGAATGCAGTCCACACCGGCCTCTGCGAGCCTGTCCCTTTCCGTTAAGTGGCCGGGATAGCCGGTGACGAGAATGAATCGCGGTTTGGGCATACCCCTTTCCTCACACTGAACTCGCATCTGTTTGAGCGTCTCCAATCCGTCCAAACCCTTCATGGCAAGATCACAGATCACCTGATCGACCGGAGTTTCCATCAAACTCTTGATTGCTTCTTCTCCCGACCCGGCCTTGAACACAATGTGACCTTGACTGGCCAGCTGCTTTTCCATCAACTGGACGATGAGCGGTTCATCATCGACTACAAGAATCTTCACGCTGCTATCAACAGTCGATTCGGCAGGAGTTTCAACGGCAATCGGTTTGTCGGTTTTTGGAAGCCGTACGGTGAAAGCAGCGCCCTTTCCCTCTTCGCTTTCGACGGAGATTTCCCCCCCGTAATGCCTTACGATGCCCACTGCGGAAGCCAGGCCCATCCCTACGGTTTGAGCACCCTTGGTGGTCCAGAAGGGCTGAAAAATGGATGACAGATGTTCCGACTGAATCCCCACACCGTTGTCCCGAACACGGAGAAGCACCTCGTCGTCGGACACCGAAGTGGTTATCAGTAGCTCTCCCCCTTTAGTGAGGGCTTCAACGGCATTCTTGATCAAGGTGAGTATGACCTGGAGGATATCCGGTTTGTTTGCTTCAATCACACATCCCGGACTGAGTTTGCACGTGAGGGCAATATTTGTTCCTCCTTCGCCGGGCTCCTTTTTCCACCAGGGTCGACTCAGTTCGACGGCCTCTTCCACGGTCTGGGACAGATCGAACGTACTCACGGTTGCTTCCCGATTCTCCGGCAGCACCTGTGTGAAATCTTGAAGACCTTTGACTACCTTGGAGCCGAAACGTGAGCGCTCAATGATGAGTTCAAGAGCTTGCTTTACCTCTGGGAGATTCCTCGATTCCAAATCCCCCAATGCGAAATCCGCATTGCCGAGGATGACCTGAAGAATATTGTTGAAATTGTGTGATACACCCTTTGCAAGTTCCGCAACGCCTTTGAGGCGCTCGATTTGCAGAACCGCGTGCTCGGCTTGCTTGCGTTCGGTGATATCCCGGAAGATGACGTTTGACCTCAACTCTCCTTCTGCGTTCCGGAATGTTGCCATGCTGACCTCTACAGGAAAGACGGTGCCGTCCTTTCGCTTATGATTGACTTCACCCCTGAAATGACCGGTGCGTGTCCGTTTTTCAAGAGCCTGAGTCAGTCGACGGTCGGTCAGATCAACAATGCAGTCCCTTCCCAGTGCACGGATCTCCTGTTCGGCTCTGCCCTGCATGCGGCACGCCGCCTGGTTCGCCTTGAAAATCCGGCCGTCCGGTGCGGTCAAAAGGATTCCGTCATGAGAATTCTCAAATACTGAACGAAAAGCCTCTTCACTGGCCCGGAGAGCTTCTTCAGCGCGTTTCAATTCCGTGATGTCGGTTATGGCCGCGAGGGCATACTCCAACGGACTTGAGGACCCGGGAGCTGTTACGCGTAGAAGTCCCTCGAAAAACGTCCCGTCCTTTCGTTTGAACGTCGCTACCGTCTCCGGATTACGCCCGGCCGCGAAAGCCTCACGTATGATTTTCCCTACACGTTCGCATTCCTCGTCGGACGCATAGAGTATTCGTCCATCCTTACCCAGATATTCCTCATCGCATTCGAACCCGAACATCTGCAGCATGGCGGGATTGGCCCAACCAAGTTTTCTCCCTTCCAGATACCCTAAGCCCACGGGCGAAGCTTCGAGGATGTTTTGGAGGAGTTGTCGGCTCTCCCGCAGTTTCTCTTCAGCCTCCCTTCGCTCGGTGATTATCTGAAAATAGACGGAAATTCCTTGGGAATGCGGGTATACGTTCACGTCATACCAGCCCGCGTACGGACGGGCATCGAAGTATGTCTCAAAAGAGATGGGCTGTTTGTCCTTCAGCGCTTTCGTATAATGCTCCTCAAAAACCGTACCTCTTGCCTCGGGGAAGGCGTCGAACAGGTTCTTGCCTACCACCTCGTCGCTCTTTCTTCCTACGAGACGCTCGGACGCGCGGTTGAAGTACGTCACTATCAAATTATCGTCCAATGTGAAGAATCCGTCACGGATACTGCCCAAGATTTCAGACACCCTGTCTCTTTCACGGGCAAGGTCCGCCGTGCGGGACCGCGCCTCCTCTTCGAGTCCATTCCGAGCATCTTCCAAGTCTTTGAATGCCTGATCTCGCTCCGCCTCACGGCGTCTCAACCGTGTATAGACAAAGCCGAGTCCAAGGAGTCCAAGCACGAGGACAACGCCGTGAGAGAGGATTTGGGTTCTTATCTCTCCATCTTGAGCCGTGAGAAACGGAGTCATGGGCAGGGAGACGCTCACGCCCCCTCGGATGTCTCCCTCCTTGTAGTTTTGCTGCGCATGGCATTTCAGACAACTCTTATCAACCATGAGCGGTTTCATGAGCCTGAGATACGGCTCCCCCTGAATGTGCGTGAACTCCTTCGCCGCTTTTGCCCCTCGTTCAAACGATGTAAGGGCTTTCTTGTGCCATTCGTCGGGCGCGGTTTCAGGCCGAAGAGGTTTCAGGCTGGTGATGCGAGCCTTGACTCCGAACAGATGAGTAAAATCTTCCTGAATTTGTCGCAGCATGTACGCAGGGTTCATCAAGGTAAGCCTTTTCCCGGAAGGCGTTTCCAGGTCACGTTCCGGGATGTGGCTGAGATACGGATTCGGCGGAGTCCTGTCGGTGATGGGGACGTACACTCCTCCGTGGGAGGCTCCCCAGAGTCGAAACGCGTAATCCTTATTGAAATAGGATTGGGCAACCTGTTCGGCCAGCCGGCTGGATTCTTTCTTGGTCTTTGCTATTCCCCATACAAGGAGCCCGGCAACGGTCAAACACCACGAAGCAGCGAGCAACAAGACCAAGACCTCTGTTCTCATACTCCGCGACTCGCCGGAATGCTCGTCTTTCATCTTGGAGATCCCCTAACTCGAGAGAAATTTGGCCCTCCACGAATGCCGGCTTTCAGGGCCACGTGCGTCATAACAATTGCACTGGAAGATTTCAGCGATTAGGCTTCTTCAGACGTAATTGTCGGCATTTCGTTCCTCCTTAACAATTGACCACGCACTTGCCTCGGGGGTTCTGTCTGTTCCGTAACTATTTTCTCTTGTGTCGCCTCAGCATCATTGCCCCTCCCCCGGGTTTCCCGACGTTTTCGAGAGTGTCGTAGGATCAGGCTGCGGGCAGCGAGAAACTGAAGGTCGAACCCTTCCCCGGCTCAGACTCCACCCAAATTCGTCCGCCGTGCCTCTCCACGATTTTCCTGCAAACAGCGAGTCCTATTCCAGTCCCCCCGTACTCGCCTCTTCCGTGCAGTCGTTGGAAAATACCGAATATTCCTTCCGCATGCTCCATGTCCAAACCTATGCCGTTGTCCCGCACGCAGACCAACCACTTGTCATTTTTCATTTGTGCTGAGACATGAACCCTGGGAGGCTGGTCGCCTCGGAATTTCACTGCATTGCCGATGAGATTCTGGATCAATTGTCCCATTTGAGTCGGATTGGCCGGCACTGTCGGTAGCGGATCGTGTGTCACTTCCCCCCCGGTCTCTTTGAGAAGCTTCTCCAGATCGTTCAGCGTGATTTCCAAGACCGATTCGAGACTGACCGGCTCAGTCGCAAGTTCCGCTCGGCTGATTCGGGAAAAGGTAAGCAGATCGTCAATGAGCTTCTGCATCCGATGCGCGCCGTCCACAACATAATGGATATACTTATCGGCTTTCTCATCGATCCGCCCTTGATAGCGTTTTGCAAGCAACTCGGCAAAGCTGGAGATCTTGCGAAGCGGTTCTCTGAGATCGTGAGATGCGATGTAGGCGAAGTGTGCCAACTCTTTGTTTGCCGATTCGACGGCATCGGTGCGTTCCTTCAGGGCTTCCTCGGCAAGCTTTCTGTCGTGAATATCAATTACCGTACCAACCCATTCATCCACAGAGCCGTCATCGTTGAGTATGGGGACCGCTCGAGCCGTATAGTGTCGGTATTCCCGGGCGGAAGCGCTCCAGATCCTACCGTGAGACTCGTACGGCGGACTTTGAAGCCCTGAACGTTGCCAAACTGCCGGGGTCGACTCCCTATCGTCGGGATGTAGTGCCTGCACCCATCCGTACTCGCGATGCTCTTCCCATCCCTGCCCCGTATACGCTTGCCATGACTCCTGGGGAACCACGAATTTACCTTCCGCGTCGGTTGTCCACACGACTGACGTAAGAGCCTTCACGAGGGACCGGTAACGCTGCTCGCTTCTTGCGAGATCCACATCCTTTTGCCGTAGTTCTTGGAGTCGCCTCAACCCTGTTTCGCTCAACATGTTGGCGATTCCACTAAGAAATGCCATGAAGTGCCCAATTCTCGATTCATCAATCACCGGAACACGCCGCAGCGCTTCCATGTAGGCGCTTTCGTCGAAGCTACATCGCCGTGCCCGGTCACGAAAGAAACCCTCATCCGGGGCGGTGTGGAAGAACTGGCCCGCAAACAGGGTGGCCAGATGATTTCCCTCCACCATTATAGGGCACGCGTAGTCCATCAGTCCGTTCTTGCAGAGATACCCTATAAAAGGACCCTCGTGCAGGTGTTCCTTGATGAACGAGTCACTCTCTATGCAGAGCTGCTCGGTTTCTTGGCACACTCGATGGAACTTGGTGCATATGTCCTGCCATCCCGACGCGGTGAGTATTGTTTCATCGGGAGCAAGAACCGCCGTAGGAATGACCGTGGCCTCGTAAAGATTGTCCAGTAGTTTCCGGAGAGCCGGAATGTCGACCAGTTCCGAAAGGCCGTGCTTTGTCATCTCTGATACCGCCAATCGTATGGAATTTGATACCGAGATCGGTCACTCAGATCGGTGAACCTCCATTCCCAAGAAGCCGATGCCCACCACCCAGGCCGGTCTGAGTTTGCCCTTCCCGCGTCTCTGCTCAAAATCCTCTCCACCTTGCCCTCTGCCTGAGGGAACGGCGAGACTTTGGAACCCAAGCCGCCGCCTGGTCCAGGCGGTTCTCAGTGCCGGACTGGTTCTAGACTGAGGAGCGTGACTCAACCGGTTACTGGAATTCCGCAAGAAGTTGCCGACACCATGTCAATTACTCTCACATGAGGCCCTTACGCATAAAGAAAGAGGAGCCGGTGAGATTTCCACTAATGAGAACCGTTTGGAGTCTCATTCCATAATATCACGTTGTGTACATGAAAGTTAGGGGGGGCCGGGAGAAGAGAATCGGGTCTCAACGATGTTCATGATCCTCAGGTTACTATATTAAATTAGGATTCCGGTATTCCGATTATCTAGGCATCCTCTCCAAGCACGGCCCAATCATGGGTTTCAGACATGCGTCGATCAAGTTCGGTTTGCTCTACCATCCCTGCTGCAACGAGTTTTCTGAAAAGGCTCCCAAGCCCTTTGGCGGAAATCTTGTACTTCCTCATGAGAGCAGAGTCGTTCAGGCCGGACCTTATGCAGTTGACGGCATCCTTGGCGTTTATGGCGGGTTTCTCCCTGTCCGAACATGGGAATTTGAGATCGCCGACATCCAAGACGACCGTACCCGGCGATAAGGATCCCCGCCCGTCTATCTCTGATTGGTTGAGGTAACCACACCCCACCAATTGGTCGAACAGGCTATATAGAGCTTTTACCGACAAGTTGAACTTCCTTGCCAGGGACGCATCGTCCATTCCCGATCTGATGAACTGAACGGCTTCCCCGGCCGGGATCTTGATTGGGGCCCGGCGGTGCGTCATCATCTGCGCTCGCGGGCGGTCTTTCTCTGTTCTTCCCCGGCTCGAGAGGGTCAGACGGCGGCGCTCCAGGGCGTTGGCGACATTGATAAGGATCTCGTTCCGTTCAAAAGGCTTGATCACGTACCCGTACGCTCCGAGTTCAATCGCTAGAATGCCCGTTTCTCGATCACCTACAGAGGTGACCATTAACACTGCCGTATCCGGGTAAAGTGTCCGGATGATATTGAGAAGGTCCATGCCGGACATACCCGGCATCATGATATCTGAAATTACCAAGTGGAATTTCTCTGACTGCAGCAACTCCAGTGCCGTCTCCCCATCGGGGGCGGTCCTGCAGACATAACCCTCCATTTTGAGATAACGGGCAAGAAGCCGGCCAATATACGGCTCGTCTTCCACTATGAGTATCTTGATCGTATCACTTTGCATGCTGAAGTCCCTCTAACCTCTCGCTCCGATCCGTGACCCATCACCGTGTCCTTCCGATGCGTAAGAAAGGTGCAGACCAGCCTGTCCGTCCATCACTCGAGACGGTGAGCATGGCCGCCTCCACAGCCTGAGACCCGGCTGCCATTACACAAGATGTTCCCATCGAGTCGGAGGCTGCCTTGGAGTCGTAATACCTTCGCAAAATCCATATGACAAATCTTAGTTGATCCCGGAAGTTGAAGCAAGGCTCCACAACCGGATCTGAGAAATCACCGGCAAAAACTGTTCACCGTGAGGCCAATGGGGTAACATGAAGAAGAGATGATCGATCCTGCCGGTCGAGCCATTGGAATTTGTCTACGATAGCCATTCATGAATGCTTTCACCCCCCCCCCCCCTCCTCCTCCCAGAAGGCGAGGGGGCAAGCGGAGTCGGCGCCTTTAGTAATGTAAAGCCAATTGCGAACCGAGATACTGGACGCCGCTCTGCCGGAGGTTGCCCATGGCGGACCAATCCAGGCCCCAAGAAGAGCTACTCGCCAAACCGGAAACGGTATGCCGACACATTGAACTGCTTGAGCAAAGTGCCATATCCGCGGAAGACCTCAATCCGTCATCCGATCGCCCGACATTTTTCCGATCTCATCTTGATCTGTCTCAAGCGGAAACAGCGTTTATCTCGGACGACGGAGAATCTCGAAACGGTTGGCATCATCACCAGGAGATACTCTGATGACCGCAAACAGGGTCACGATGATCTGGGAGATCACGAGGGCGACCGGGAGGATCCGGTCTGCGCTCTGACCGAGGAGTCGGAGGTTGGAAACGAACGTATGAAGAAGGAAATCGTTGAACGAAACAGGGCGGAAGAGGCCGTCACGGAACGAAGAAGACTCGAACGAGTCCTAGAGGAGAGTGAAGAGCGGTTCCGATTGGCTTTTGAGCAGGCGGCAGTAGGCATGGCCCATGTGGCGCAGAACGGGACTTGGTTAAGAGTGAACCGGAAGTTGTCCGATATCGTGGGATATTCGAATGACGAGCTTATGGCGTTGACCTTTCAGGACATCACTCATCCGGATGATCTTGCAGTGGAT
Organism: Desulfomonilaceae bacterium; assembly: GCA_963675835.2. Lineage (GTDB taxonomy): Bacteria > Desulfobacterota > Desulfomonilia > Desulfomonilales > Desulfomonilaceae > JAVHLK01. Next base: position 524,103 of record CAXXIU010000019.1, on the reverse strand, counting down.
CAGGAATACGTCAACCAAATGCTTAGACGTGAAATCAAAACTTACAGCATGGAGAAGCGCTATATCCGAAAGGACCGCGCAGTGGTGTGGATAAACCTAACCGTGTCCCTTACCCGGCGCGAATCAGGGGAACCCGACCATTTCATTTACGTGGTGGAGGACATCTCCGACCGAAAGCACGCTGAAGAAGAACTGTTCAAGGAGAAGCGGTTTGCCGATACGGCATTAAACTCCCTGCCCGGGGTATTTTTCGTCTTTGATGAAGAAGGGCGGTTCCTGAGATGGAACCGCAACTTCGAGACGGTCACGGGTCGGACGGGGGACGAGATGTGCAATCTCCACCCGCTTGATCTGTTCCACGGGGAAGAAAAGAACGCCGTCGGATTGGCCATTGAGGAAGTCTTCACGAAGAATGAATCAAGTGTGGAAGCCCATCTTGTTGCAAAGAACGGACTCAGAACACCGTACTATTTTACCGGAAGATCGATTCCGTTGGACGGTGGACGAGGAGTGGCGGGTATGGGCATTGACATTTCGGATCGAAAGAAAGCCGAGGCTGCGGTTCTGCAAAAGACCAAAGCGTTGGAAGCCGCGGCTGCGGAGCTGCAGCAGTTCACGTATATTACCTCCCACCATCTCCAAGAGCCGTTACGAAGAATCATCAACTTCTCGGAACTCGTAAGGCAGCGATATCACGACTCGGTCGATGAGAAAGGACGGCATTATCTGAACATCATCGTTGATGGGGCCTTAAAGATGAGATCGCTCATCTCCGAGTTACAAAACTATCTCCGGATGGATCGCGTGCCGCCTTCAAGAAAAAAGACCTCAATGGACGGTCTGCTGAGCAGTGTCATGGCTGCGCTTTCCGACGAAATCAAAATGGCGGAGGCAACAATAAACGCGGACCATCTTCCTAGGGTGACGGTAGACCCCGGAGAATTCAAGAACCTGCTCATACATCTCATCTCCAATGCAATCAAGTTCAAAGGCCCCGCCCCTCCCAGGATTCGCATCTCTGCGAGCGAGAGGCAAGGCGACTGGTTATTCTCCGTTCAGGACAATGGTATAGGGGTCGATCCAAAGTATCATGAGAGAATATTTGACATTTTTCAGCGTCTTCATACCCCGGCCGGACATCCCGGAACGGGCGTAGGACCGGCCCTCTGCAGAAAAGTGATTCAAAGACACGGAGGCTCGCTCTGGATCGAATCGGAGTCCGGAAACGGCAGTGCGTTCTACTTCACGATACCCCGAAGTCAGGAGGTCTCATGAAGCTTACCGGTCCGGTGGAAGTGCTTCTACTTGATCTGGAAGCTTGTCTCACACGTCCTTGGGTTTACGGCGAAACAACATAAGAGGCTACTCTCTAAGGAGGTTTCTATGGAAACGGCAAGAGTCCTGAACGTCCTGCTGGTAGAAGACGATCCTGCGGACGTGGAACTTACGCAGGAAGCCCTCAACGGCTCAAAACTCTATACCAACCTTCATGTGGTCGAAAACGGTGAGGAGGCCATGGCTTTCCTTCGCAAGGAAGGAAAGTACGCCGACGCCGAGACCCCTGATCTCATTTTGCTCGACCTGAACATGCCCAAGAAGGACGGCAGAGAGGTCCTTTCCGAGGTGAAGGCGGACGACGACCTCAAGTCGATCCCCGTTGTGGTCTTGACTACCTCTACGGCCGAGGAAGATATCCTGCGAAGTTACAATTTGGGTGCCAACTGCTACGTGACAAAACCGGTGGGCCTGGAGGAATTTATGAAGGTGGTGGACACCATCGACTGCTTCTGGTTTACGGTCGTGAAACTCCCAACGAGAACGAAGAATGACCGTCTTTTCTGAGATCACTGTACTTACCAGCGTTCAACTTCTTCTCCCACCGGGAAGATCCAAGACGATCCATCCGCTGATTTCACCGATTCTCACCGATAGGAAAGCCAAATAGAGGGGTAAGCGATTCCGATGAGTTACGCGATTACTATTTGTCGAGAATAGGGACAGTGATTGAAGAGGTGATGGGGTACCGGTGGTTTGCAAGCTCTCCTACCGGGAGCAATTAGCGCGAAGATTCTGGTACTCCACGACGGGAGTACGGTGACGCATTAAGCGCATTTATGCCACAGTGTACTGGGTCGTCCGTCGGTGCTGTTCGTGCATCGGAACGACGGAATCAAGGAAGGGCTACTTCCGGCACGCCTGGACGACGCGGATTTGACGAATGATCAAGAGACACGGTCCCTTTCTTCTTTCCGGAGTTCCCGCCGGAGATATTTTCCCACCTTGGATTTTGGGAGCATATCCCGAAATTCTATGTAATTCGGGACCTTGTACGATGTCAGTCGGGATTTGCACCAGCTGATGATTTCCGAACCCGTCACGCCTCGAGCGTCTTCTTTCAGCACCACGAATGCCTTGATTCGTTCGCCCACACGAGCGTCGGGGACCCCCACCACGCATGCCGCTATTGCCGCAGGATGGTCCTTGATAGCGGATTCTATTTCCGAAGCGGATATGCGGTAGCCCTTATGCTTGATCATGTCCGCGGTACGGTCCACAAAGTATACGAGCCCTTTCTCGTCCACTCGTACCAGATCGCCCGTCCGGTAGAACCTCTGTCCTTCGATCTGGACGAAGCACTCCGCCGTCTCTTCCTCTTTGTTCCAATATTCGGTGATCATTGGCTCCGACGTTACGATGAGCTCACCCACTGTGTCCATGGGGAGTTCCTCCAGGGTTTCCGGATCGACCACCTTGATGGTCTTCCGGGGCATAATCGTCCCGACCGTGTCTTCAGGGGGATCGCCGGTAACCGGCACCATAGTGACTCCACCGCATGTTTCGGTAGCACCGTAACCCTGGTAGATGCGGACTCCGTAGTGTTGTCTCCACCGCCGGAGCACTTCCATGGGAAGAACATCGCCGCCGGTGAAGCAGTATATCAGGGATGAAAGATCATAGAAGTCGCGACGATCATGCTCGAGAATCATCCGATACAGTGTGGGGACCCCGAACAGGGTCTTGGCTTTGTATCGTTGAACATAGAGCATCAATGCATCGAGATTAACCCGCGGCATGATGATGACCGTGGCTCCGGCAAGGCATATCGGACCCAGGCCAAACAGCTGGCCCAAAACGTGAAAGAGCGGAGCACCCTGAACAATGACATTTTCCGAGAGAGGAATCAGAGCTTCTGAGACTTTGAGTTGCGCGTTGAAGGATTCAAGGTACACGCGGTGGTTCATGGGGACTCCCTTGGGAAATTTGGTGGTTCCCCCGGTATAGAGAATCTCCAGTATCTCGTCCTCCGGCCCCCTCTCTACCTCTTCGGCACGGTCACTCCCACGGAGGAGATCGTGAAACGAAACCACCTGCTCCGTCTCGATCTTTCCGGTGGGAATTCGATCAAAGCCTCGCCCCACGAGCCGCTTCCACCATGGAAGCATGTCGGCCAGATTGGTAACCACCACGGTGTCAAGAACACCCATGTCGCGCAGCTTCTTCGCGTATCCGAAATTCGTATCCGCAGCCAGAATTCCCACGGCTCCGGAGTCTCTTGCTATGTAATCCAGGTCATGGATCGTATATATGGGGCTCACCGGAACCACAACCGCTCGCAGTCTCTGGAGTGCCAGCCACGTGACCACCCACTGCGGACAATTGGGGGTGTAGAGTATGAATGCTTGGCCCTTCTTAATGCCGAGACCGCTGAGCGCGTGAGCAACTCGTATCGCAGCCTTATGCAAATCCAGGTACGAGTACCGCTCGCCAAGATAGATCAGCGCGGTCTTCTTGCCGAATTTCCTTACGGTCTCCTCGAATGCAGCATAAACAGTACCATTATTCATCATAGTCGACTCCGAAATAGGCGCTCCGCACGTCAGGGTTGTCAAAGAGTTGGCCGCTCTCTCCCTCAAACGTGAGCATGCCGTTTTCGAGTATATAGCCGCGGTGAATTATGGGAATAAGGGGTCGGGCAAACTGCTCGGCAACCACAATAGTAATGCCGGTATCCTTGTTAATTTTCTGGATGGCCTCTACCAGAGCAAGCTGAACCATGGGGCTGAGCCCCAAGAGAGGTTCGTCCAACAAGAGCAACTTCGGCCCCGGCATGAGCGAGATCCCCAGGGCCAGCATCTGCTGTTCGCCGCCGCTCAGCAAACCGGCCTTGCTCTTTCGACGCTCCTTGAGCCTTGGGAAAAGTCCATAGATGAAATCCACCAGGTCGTTCATTTCTTGCCGAGTGCGGAGGTACGCAGCGATTCTGAGATTCTCTTCCACGCTGGACTCTCGAAAGACGGGATGCCGTTCCCGGCACAACACCAGGCCCATTCTGACCCGCTTGTCCGGCCACATCAGCGTTATGTCTTGTGCGAGAAAGGTAATTTTGCCGAAGATGGTGATTCGTGTGCCGTCTTTGCGGTCTTCCTGCAGTTTGGTATCGAGAATCAGTCCGGCCATGGTATTCATCAAGGTACTTTTGCCGGCACTGTTCGGGCCGATTACTCCGACCACCTCTCCGGCCTGCACATTGATGCACAACTCATTGACCGCGATTGCGTTTTCGAAATACACCGTTAATTGATCTACCTGAATCATTTTTTCAGCTCGATCCCCAGATAAGCTTTTTGGACTTGCTCATCCTTCATGATTGCCTTGCCGGAGCCTTCGGCGATTACGGCTCCCTGGTCCATAACCAGGACGCGATCCGCAATACGAAAAAGTTCCTTCAGTCGATGCTCAATCATGATGATTGTCTTTCCGGCAGCGGAAAACTTCTTGATCAAGGGGGTGATGCTCGCAACTTCGGCAAGGCTCAACCCGGAATATAACTCATCGAAAATGATGAGATCGCTCTCAAGGGCGATAATGCGTCCAATCTCGAGCCGTTTCAGATACCCGTGAGGAAGCACGCTTGCAGGCTGAAAGGGCACACTGGAATCCCTCTCGAATCCGATCTCTTCGAGAATGTCAAGCGCGGACGAGTCCTTGTCTCCGTAATGCCCGCCCATCTTCTTGACTTTGGGCGACGACAGCGGGATGACCAGGTTCTTGAACGCCGGCAAGCGGTAGAACGGCTTGACGATTTGAAATGTGCGGCCGATGCCCAAGTTGGCGATCCTCGACGGCCGCCACCCGGTTATGTCCTTCCCGCTGAAATGCACCTTGCCCGAGCTGGGCTTGATGAACCCGGTGATCAGGTTGGCCAGCGTGGTCTTACCGCAGCCGTTCGGCCCGATGACGCCCAGCAGAGAACCTTGATCGAGAGAAAAACTCACATTATTGACCGCGGTGATTCCACCGAAATTCTTGGTCACTCCATTAACCTGCAAGAGGGACATGCTTTGCTCCGGCTTACACCCATCGTTCGGTTTGTTCGTACTTACGTTTCAAGTACGGGAATATGCCTTCGGGAATCGCGGCAATGAAGAATACGAGTACCGCGGAGTAGATGACGATTCTGAAAGTGCCGAGACTTCTTAGCGCCTCCGATAGCGGGCCGAGAACTAGGGCGCCGAGCACCGGTCCGGCCAACGTACCGACACCGCCGACGACGGAAGCTGCTATGGGAAATATGGACAAATCAAGCGCGAAGGCCGACATTCCCACGCTCATGTGGTAGTGAGTCATGAATGCTCCGCAGAAGGCGCAGAGCGAACTGCCGATAAAAATGGCCTGCACCTTGAACCAGAGGGTGTTGAGACCGGAAGCCTCAACCGCTCGATCATTGTCCTTCAGCGCTATGAAGATCATGCCGTAGTCGCCGACAACGAGCCTTCTCAGCCCAAACAGGCTCACCCACATCAGGATCATGCTCAGTGCGGCGCTCCAAACGAGACCGGGGAATGGATTGAGCGCGCTCATGCCCGCGGTTCCTCCGAGAATCTTCGTCGCCTCGATGATGCGCATCAGCATCAACGGAACAATGAGCGTCACCATGGAGAAGTACATTCCCCTCAATCTGAGGGCAGGGAAAATGAGGATGGTCGAAATGATTCCTCCCAGGACCGTTCCCAGGGGGAGAGTCACGTAAATGGGAAGTCCGAGGTGGTTATTGAGTCCGCCTGCCGCGTACGCGCCCATGGCAAAGAAGAAGGCCTGCCCGAGCGAGATGAGGCCGCACGAGGCCATGAAGTCCCAACTGACCGCCATGATGGCCATGATGAATGTGATGACCATGACCTTCTTCCAATAAAACGGCAAGACGAGCACCAGGAGCAGTGCTCCTATGACCGGAAGTGCTCTCGGGAGGAGAAGATACGAGATCTCGCGCAGGGACGACACGCAATAGATGTCATCCGTGCACGCCTTGATCCCTCGGTCAATCCTCTCTTTTCGTCTCCTGTCAACGCTCATATTCGTTCTTCCAACTCTTTGTGTTTTCCGAATAGACCCGACGGTTTGATAAGCAGAATGAGGAGCATGCAGAGGAGAGGCACCACCATTGTCAGTGACGACGAAATGTACATCGCGGTGAGCACCTCGGCATAACCGAGAATGAACGCGGCGGCGAAGACTCCCGTAGTGCTCTCGAGGCCGCCGATGATGCAAACCGCCAATGCCTTGAGCAGAATGTCATAGCCGGAGTCGACCGAAATAGTACCCAGCGGCAGGATCAGAATGGCGGCAAAAGAACAGACCATTGATCCCACGGACAAACTCAGCATGGAGATCTTGTCGCGGTTTATGCCGACCATGTATGCGGTGTGATCATCCTGGGCGACCCCGCGAAAGGCCAACCCGAGTTTCGTATGGTGTACGAAGAAGTGGAGCAGCGCCATAAGAACAACGCCGGCCCCAATTATGATCAGACGCTGGTACCCGACGAACGTTCCGAACACCTCCACCGAGCCTCGGATGAACGAAGGTAGCCGATACTGGAAGCCCATGACTCCCATGCTCCTCATCAGCTCCAGGATCACAAGCCCGATTGCAAAGGTGGAGATTACTTCCGAAAGCTCCAATCCACGCAATCGAACAAGCAACAGCCGATACATGACCGCGCCGATTGCGCCTACAAACAACACGGCCAAGACGGCCGACAAAACGTAGGGGAGCCCCACCTTGGTAAGCAGCATCCAGGTGGTAAGTCCGCCCAGCACATAGAATGCGCCGTGCGCAAAGTTGGGGATACCGCTGATACCGAACGTGATACTGAAGCCTAAGGCAATCAGTGCAAGGGTCAAGGAATTGATGAATCCGTAAATCAGCATAGATTCACCTCATGCGGGTGATAAACGTGTTTTTGGAAAGGATGGAATGACGAGTGAAGTAGGAGGCCGCATTCGGCCCCCTACGCTCTATTTCATCCATTTGGGTTTTTCAATCGGAGCTTCAGCCACTGCCGGTGGAAATACCGGGACCCGCTTCTCATTCTGCCATTGGTAAATGACCAGGATAGCGGTTTCTTTGGGATCCTCACCAAAGACAATCTCGTGGCCCTTGAACCGTATGCGCCCAATAGAGCCGGCATAGTCGGTTTCTTCAAGGGATTTCACCAGCTTGTCGGGCTCAAGACTGTTCGCTCGCTCGATGGCCTTGGCCAGCACGAATACCGAGTCATAAGCCTCTGAAGGCATGTGCCCTGCCTGGAGGGCCTCGCCCCATCGCTTTTTGTAAGCGTCAAAAAAATTTGGTGGCAGGGGGGTATTTCTCCAGAGGGATGTTGCCCGCCTGAAAGACGATATTGACAACGCCGTCCACCGTGTCGCCAAAAGTCTCGGCAGCCTTGGAACCCATAAGGGGCGAGATAAATCCCACCGGTAAGGCCGGAACCTGCATGTCCTTCCACTGTATGGCCAAAGTGCCGCTGGAGGCCATGTCAAAGATCGGCAGCAACACCTGAACGCCGGCCTTCCGGGCCTTAATGAGGGATGTGCTGAAGTCGCTTGCACCCGTGGGATAGGCATCCCGGCCTGCAACCGTCCAGCCGCTCTTTTCGAGCAACTTGGCCATTCCTTTGCCGATGGCGTTGGCCCAGAGAACATCCTGATTGATGATGTAGACCTTGTCGAAACCCTGATCCTTCTTGAGTTTGGCCATGGTCTTTAAGAGATATCCGACGACGTACTTGGCGTTGAGCATCCGAAAGCAGTACTTGTACTTTTCCGGGTCACTTTTGTACTTCTCGACGAACTTGGGCGTCATGGCCACATTGATGCTTGTCATCTTATACTTGGCGTAAAGATCCATGGCGGCCAAGAGTACTTCCGACCGGAACGGTCCCAGCACCACGGCATCCGGCTTCTTTTCGAGGAAGAGCTTCTCAATGGCCATAAGCGCATCGGAAATGGGGACCCCCGGCTCCCCTCCACGGGTATCAATCGATTCGACCTTGAACGGTCTTTTCGTTCCCCCTAGGGAAACTCCGCCGGCGGCATTGATTTCCTCCGTCGCCATAATAATGGCTTTTAGCCCTTCGGATGCCTCAAGCGTCTTGAGGGAGCTCGGCACGCCGATGACAATGGGCTTGGCATCCGCCGACCACCCCGAGAGAGGAACGATTAAAGAAGTTGCGCAAACGAACACCGCGGCAAGGAGCAAACTGGGCAGCCTCATTTCCTGGTCTCCTTTGTTGTAGAGTTGTCGAAACAACGTTAATCGCGAAAATAGATTGCAAGGAACTCCAACGGCTCTTCGGCCACGACGGAATGCCATTCTCGACCATCGAAGTAGATAAGATCGCCCTCGGTCAGATGATGGTCCTGTCCACCGTATATGAAGATGCACTTTCCCCTTATGATGTATGCGAGCTCAAACCCCTCGGTTTTATGTTTTCCTACGAATTCCCCAATCTGCGCCTTGCCGAGGCTAAGCGAGATCTGATCGTTGATGAGCCCTTGGGGAACCAGTAAACGCAGTGCCATTTTTTCCGAAGTTACGGTAGGCTGCTCTTCCGCGCGAATGAGAGTAAGGTGCGAACGCTTGTCTTCAAACAAGCTTACTATGGAATGTCCGAGATGATGTGCGATCTCGGACAGCATCACCACGGACGGACTGACCTTTCCGGTCTCCACACGATAAATGGTGGTGTAATTGACTCCCACCAAGTCGGCCAGCTCCTGCATGGTGAGTCCACGACTCTTGCGCAGCTCTCGGATCTTACGTCCAAGATTGTGCTGGATGGACTGAGGCATGTGTTCTGTTTATTGCAGAAATGCCATGTTGTCAACAAAAAAATGGAAAAAGAGCATCATCAATTCTCTTTACGGCCCTGGGCTCATGTCGGGGGGCTTGGGGGTGCACCGTGCGCTCTTCATGCCCAGTCTCCGAGGCGAATCCAATTTGCATCTGAGTATCTCGCCCTGACAACGACATGACGGTGGGACGCGGGAATCGGAAAAAGGACATTCAGGGCCCCTACCTCTCTGTCGGCGACGCAGACTTACAGCAGCGATTGACACGATGGTATTCGACCATGGAGAGACGGAGACTTGGGTGACGATGCGAAGGACTGGGTAGCTGCGTCCATAGGACACGTTCACTTAGCAAACAGGCCCCTGCCTGACATGGTTCGGATAGCCCGGCGCTACGATGCGCGACAGACGAACCGGTGAGGGGCAGTGCGAGATTACCGCCCCTGTGTTAAGAATAAATCCGTGTTGTGTTGCCCGTCTGAATCCTTTTGCACGGATTATAGGGTGCGTGGTTCACCCTGCCTGCGTCGAAACTCACCTGGCGTGCATCCGGCTTCACGTTTAAAAAACTTAACAAAATTAGTGGCTTCATCAAATCCGAGACTGTCACCAATCAAGGCAATCGGTAACGTCGTATAAGCTAGTAATCGTTTTGCTTCCAGGTTGATTCGCGATGCAATCACTTCTTTTGCCTTAACGCCTGCAACCTCCATGGCCGCGCGCGTCAAGCTCTTTCCCGAGCATCCCAGTAGGTCGGCGTAATCAGCCACTTGGTGCAACTGCGCAAAGTTCTTTTCCACGAGCTTCTGAAAGCTTCTGAAAAGCTGCAAACCCAAGGAGGTTGCATTCCGTTGGGCTGCAACCCGTCCTTGCATAATGCTAAGGCGCAACAGCAGTGCATGTAGGTCGTGGCGTAACAGAGCATGTACCTCTGCCGACGGTGCTTCAATCCTGGAATCCTCACGCATTTGATGCACGGCGTCAAGCACGAAGCGGAGCTGGTGGTCCTGCAAAGACGAGTGCTTGGGCAGGTGTTCAAGACCCCGGGTGGCACTCAAATTGGAAACCGGCGCCTTAGTGTGCGAAGGCAGCAGGAACTCAGGCCGGAACAAGACAAGCCATCCATCCCAATCCTGGTCAGCATCGAACTGCTCAGCCTGCGACGGGTGGAGCGCGAGCAGAGAGCTTGGCCTACAATGAACCGGCGTGAAGTCAACGAGGTGCGTGCATTCGCCGCGGGTGACGCAAATGAGCATATGAAACTCGATGCGATGCACGCGTTGCAGGTGCCCCTTGCCGACCCGCTGTCTGAGATCCGACATTGAAACAATTTCCACATCCAGCTGATGACCCTCCGGCGGGCTATAGCCTCTCCTCTCAATTCGATCTTTCTGCTTCTTTTCCCTCGCCAACATCGACAGGTCCCCCATTTTCTTCTCTCGGACGGATACTCCTTAAGGCAACGTCGGGACCAAGGTTTTCAAGAAACGGAAATAAGTATGGTGTCACCAGAAATAGGCGCAGAATTAGCTGTCTCAAACGCTATGCAAGGATTGCGCCAGGCGATATACGCTGAGTTTCTTCACTTCTTCACGTGGCGAACGGATTATCAAATGAAAATTTTTTGCAATGCGGTGGTATGACTTTTCGAGGCAATTTCCTCAGCTCGGCCTCAGCAAACGACGGGACACTATTGATTGCTGAAAAGAATGGTAGGAACATATTGAAACAAAGTTGCAATTCTGCTACAAAATGCTTATCTGCACTTCTCGTTCCTCAATATACTTAAGTCGAAAGATTACGATCACGAGTTCCAGTCTGTTATCCGTCCCTGAAAGAAGAGTTCTTGGATCTTGCGAGCTCTTTTTTTGCACAGGGTTCAGTTGGAAAGCGTTTCAATGTGGAGCCCATTTCCCCCAGTTGTGCCGTGTTCGGGCAGTAGCCGGAATCCCACCCTTTGCATTAGGCGCTTACCACGTTATGACATATTCGCACGTTGGATCACCTTTGGCTATGCATTGAGACTGCTTAACTTTGCCGTTTCTGATGTTGCACATGATGAGGAGTCCTTCGTATACACCTTCTACGAAGATGCAACTGTAACCGGGTGATGGTGCCTCAATGACGACTAGGCCCGGCTCGGCCTTGATGATTTTCCGCTGAATCACATCATGGCCCCGATGGTTTTCCCGGAATCCTTGCACGGCAAACTTGATATAATCCAGCGGAGTAGACAGATGAGCTGGGAGCCCCACCGTTGTCTTGATCGTCGGGTACACTCTCCTGCCGATGACCTTGATCGACGCCCAACCCAGTAGAGGACTCGTATGATCTACAATGGCCTGGAAAACTGCTTGCAGCACCTTGGTATCATACCATTCCTCGGGATCTAGATCGTGCCACTCTTTACCGGTCATTTGCTTGACTGACGACAACGCGGCGGCTTTGGCCTCGGGTTTGGTTTCGAGTAGAGAACATGCCGGTGATATGAATTTTCCTTTGATCTCGGCCATCGGTACCCTCCTGAAGTAAAGGTCTGACTCGCAAGGTAGGTGAGACGTAGCAGTCGCGTGCAGTACGGGCGACCATGTATCACGGCTTCATCGTTTAAGGAGTTTCAATTGCGTGTGCAGAGTGAGTGCGTATCAACTACTAAAGGGCCCCAAGGGCATTTGGACGGGACGGCACAAAGGCACCCGAGACAAGCTCCAGTGATTTCTCATTTTGGGCATCCGCCGCCTTGCAGGTTTCTGTCAGGACATCGAAACCGCGCCGCTGAAGTAGAACAGGCTCGTGTGTTTGCCGATTCAGCATGCAGCAGGCTCTCATCCTTTGTAAACGGGACTCCGATCACCGACAAGGCGGCTGCTTCGTTGTGTAACAGACTCGGACCGCCCCGTTTAATTCGAGAGTATCCACCGTATGTGTAAAATCCAATCATGGGGATATCAGTCCCGAATACATCGCTCAGAACTTCTATTTCCTCAGGCAAGGCTTTTCAGGCATCCAGACCGTCTCGGAATCCGCTTCAAAATAAGAAGGCCGGGAAGACAGTTCACCTAAAGTGTCTGCTTCCCGGACTTTCTATCTGTTTTCGTATTTCAAATACAGATGCGTAATAGTTAGAACGGATACTGTCGCGGCGTGGTTCGCATAGTTATCCACCGCAGTTCGCTGTGTTCGTCCATCTCGGCCTTTCCTCCGAAACGTCCCCAGCCTGATTCCTTTACCCCGCCGAAAGGCGCCTGCGGCTCACATGCAACCGTCTGATCGTTTATGTGAATCGTTCCCGATTCAATCCGCTCGGCAACGGCCATACCCTTTCCGAAATCGCGCGTGAAGACTGCCGCTGCGAGGCCGTAAGGAGTACCATTTGCCACGGCGATGGCCTCCTCTTCGTTATCCACCTCGATGACCGAAACCACCGGGCCGAAAATCTCCTCGCAGGCGAAAACCATGTCGGGCTTTACGTTGGTCAAAACAGTCGGATAATAACAGGGTCCGTCCGCTTTGCCGCCGCACATGATCTTGGCCCCCCCGCCAACCGCCGCCTCCACACTGTTCTTGACCTGCGTGAGTTGATACTCATTGATGAGGGGACCGACGATCGTGTCTGGTTCATGGGGATCCCCCACCTTTATGGTCAAAGCCTTTTTCACGAATTTTTCAATAAACTCTTTTGCGATCTCCTTTTCGACGATGACCCTTCGCGTGGACATGCATATCTGCCCCTGGTGGAGAAACCCACCAAAGACCGCACCGTTGACGGCGGTATCGATGTCGGCATCCTTCAGAACCACCATCGGGTTCTGACCGCCAAGTTCCAGAGCGACACGTTTGAGGTGGCGGCCGGCCTTTTCCGCGAGTTCGCGGCCTACCGAAGTTGAGCCGGTCATGTTGAGGCGACGTACCTTTGGGTTCTCGATGAATTCATCGCCGATGGCGCCGGCGTGCCCGGGGCCGTTTGTGACGACATTTAACACGCCTTTGGGAAAACCCGCCTCTTCAAAGATCTCAGCGATCAGGACGCCGCCGGTAATCGGTGATTCCGTGGAAGGCTTGAGCACTGCGGTATTGCCGAACGCAACGGCAGTGCAGATGGCCCTCATCGACAGGATAAGAGGCGCGTTCCAGGGCGCGATCCCCGCAATGACGCCCAGGGGCTGGTGAACGGCCAAAAAGAGTGCTCCAGGCGTGTTGGAGGGAACGACCTCTCCGTGACTCTGGTGGGTCATCGATGCGGCTTCGAGCAGAAGACCCGGGGTAAACATGGCTTGCCACATGGAAAAGGCAAAGGTGCCGCCGGTCTCGTCAGCCAGCAATTGGACAACTTCATCCCGTCTCTTTGTAAGGATGTCGGCAGCCCTCAACATCAAGGCCCGCCGTTGTTCCGGGAGTGTATGTGACCACTCGGGAAATGCCGCCGAGGCCGCATCGACCGCCCTTTTGGCGTCGGCCCGTTTACCGGCGGCGACTCGCGCAAAGACCTCGCCGGTATAAGGATTCAAATCATCTAAACGGAGCCGTCCAAGGCTCCAGTCCACTCACCGTCAATGTACATCTTGCTTTCTTTCACCATCTTTGTGCCTCTTCTTAGATTTAGCTGAATGCTTGCCCGGGCCAACTGCTTACGGGCCACACTTGGCTCGAAACCCATGCCGGGCTCAACGGGGGGGGCCTGTTTCGCCCCAAGTAATGGACATTGCCGCTACGGGCGTACAACCGCCTTTATTGTCCTACCCTGTTCGGTATCCTCCACGGCTTGCTGGATCTGGTCGAGATCATAGAATGTGACGAGCCGATCAAAAGGAAAGCGGCCCTGCTTATACAGTTCTATTAGTTGGGGAATGAAGAGATCGGGAATGGAATCTCCCTGGACAATGCCGCGCACAATACGACCGAGCAAGATGCCCCAAACGTCAAGGTTCACCTCGGCACCGAAGGCGGGAGCGCCCACTACACCGCACACTCCCCTTAGCCTGATTGAATCAACGGCCTGACGAAGAGCCGCTATGTTACCTGAACATTCCAGAGCGTAATCCGCTCCAATACCGGTTAACTTTTGAATTTCTTCGACGGGATTGGTGTTCGTTGGATTAAATGTGTGGGTCGCACCAAGCTCTGAAGCCATTTTTAGCCGCTCATCGTTGATATCGACAACGGCTCTTATGGTGCAGCCGCAGATGACTGATCCCAGGAGTGCGGCGAGCCCCACCGATCCGCCGCCAAAAATGACGATAGAGGAACCTGCATGCGGATGGAGCGAGTTGAGGACCGCCCCGGCACCGGTCTGAATGCCACAACCCAAGGGCCCCATCAGTTCGACGGGAACATCGTCCTGTATCTTGACAACGGTCCGTTCCGTACCGAGGGCATGCGTGGCGAAGGATGATTGGTTAAAAAACGCTCCGTGGATGACCTCATCTCCCTTCCGCATTGTTTTTGATCCGTCGGAAAAACGAGCAAAGCCGAAATTTGAGCCGAAATGATCAACACAATAACTTATCTCTCCACGTTTACAGGAATTGCACACCCCGCAGGAATTGTAACTCATTACCACGTGATCACCGGGCTTGAGTTTCTTGACCTTCGAACCGACCTTCTCTACGACACCTGCTCCTTCATGACCGTAAACAGCTGGAAACGGGGCGGGAACAGCCCCTTCCCTCGGTATGAAATCAGTATGGCAAATTCCGGTACCCGCGATACGGACGATGACTTCATCATCTCTAGGCTCATCAAGAACTACATCCTCAATGTTAAACCGGCCTCCCTTCTCTCTCACCACAGCAGCCCTAATGTTCATAACGTCCTCCTTAGTATGTTATTCTGTAGCTTGTCTTAAGAGACAAGACGTTACTTCAAAGAGATCCTCAAAGATTCTAAATACGCACCTCCAGAAGCCGTCGTGAAAGGCTTTGTACAGGCTCCGTGGAAGCATTGCGTCGCCAATGATCTTCAACTGGTCGCAGAAGTACCCCAACTCGGCCGTTTGCTCCCGTCCCTACCCGGAATACGGAAGGCGTCGAGAAAAGACGATCTGAGACAGCGTGCGTTTGGTTAGATCCCAACGCTACTTAGATAACGGTCTACCTAACGGGAGAATTTCCCTCTGATACGCTTCGTTCGTCAACGCTGCTGTCCCCGCATAATAGAGAAACACGGCGAAAGCAATAATCATCCAACCTCCAATATGCATCAAAGACACTGCACCGCGAAGCAGACCTATTCCCCAAAGTACTAGGCCAAACCCACAAGCCACGCACAGGAAGAAGAACACGCTCCACGGAAGCTTCGCCACAGCAGGCATGAGGCACACCAGGAAGACTCCTATCCCGATCCACATCCACGCATCGAAAGCGGGTGGTATAGATCCACCACCCGGCGCAAACATACGAATCAGCCCGACAAGGGCTGCGCCGACACACAGAATCGTGCCTAGATATAGCGTAATAGTCCCGAGTATTGTGTCGCCCCTCCTCAACATGATGATTCCCGCTGGAATGTCTATGAGGGCCAGACCGAGGAGCCACCCGGCAGACGTTGCTCCGGAAGCGGCCGGTATCAGCCCGGCCATCATGAGTCCTACAACGAATGCCACAGTTCCCGTACCATAGAGTACGACTGACAATGGGAGCGACCAACTCATGTTCTGTTCTTCATTCATACCCTTTCTCCTCCCTTCATTTCTCACCCACCACGGCAGCCTTGCTTATCATAGCTCAGCGCCTCCTTTCATAGTTATTTTGTCGCTTGTCTCGAGCGACAAGGCTTTTGTTCAATAGGATCGTCAAAGGTTCTACAGTCTTCTGCGGGGGAATGCTGCGCCTAAACATTCCGGATGGAGCATCCAAGAGCTAGGAATCCACGGCAGTGAAGATCTATAAGCGCGAAATGTCGATGTGGAAGACTTTGGGTCGTTTGCTCCCGGCGGGATCTTACAGGACAGGCCGGAATGACGACATTAGCCGCAAGATCGTGCTCGGTGCCTTCTTGGTCCCTAATTCCCACCTACACGCTTTCCATTCTCAGCTGCTTGGCCTCGGGAAAGACCCGAATGCTGAAGTCCTTGAAGAGTTCATTGTGAAGCTACCTGAATGTCGTCGACACATCGAAATCAACGTGCTTGTTCGCTTCCGCGATGACAGGTTTCCTTCTTTGCTCGGCCGGGACCTCTGCCACAGTAAGCTCGCTCTTGCCGATACCGAGAATGACCCCGTTCCTTACATTACTGGTTTGTAATGCAAATGAACTATGTTATTATTATAGACAAGTGAACGGTAAGATCATGGTTGAAACCAGTCTTTGTATGGTAGAAAAAGGACTTTTCGTTATTGTGCGTGGGTAAACAATGCTGAACCGGAAGAGCCGGCGCGGGGAATAGGGTAACGCTGGAGCGCGCCCCGGAGGCACCGGCGGGGGCCGATGCATGGGCGAGAAGAAACCTTTCTGCTTTCCCCTGATCTCCAAAACGCTATTCATGCACCGGTCTCAGAGCGACAAACTCCATCGGGACTGGGTGACTAGTTAGTCCCTTAGTGCTTCGTTGCACAAGTGCGGTGACGTATTCTTGAGGACGCGTAATAGCGTCTCGTCTCGCGTTCTGCGCGGGATGCCGGCGCTACCAAAACAGAGACTGTGTACGTTAATGCGTCACCGAATTTACGCCTAGAAGCACTTAGGCCCCCCCACACACTTCAGCGAGGAACCATTTTCTTTGCCACGAAACCCTCGCCGACCACGGCGAGCATGAGCAAATTAGTCAGTGTGAAGAATGGAGCAGAAAGGCCGATTTCGCTCCAGAAATTGGAGTCCTGTGTCTCGACTCGCTACGATTTTCGCACTTACGTATCCAGGTCACTCGCTCCATTTTTCACACTTGAACTCATTATTCCTTGTTCCCGTCAGTGCCGAGGACTTTCATGATTCGTTGTGGCTTGGAAGCAGCCCAAGCCGTGAATGTTCATTTAACCAATTCACGTATGCAACAGTGACTAGGGCTCATCAAGGACCTTTTGAATGAGTCCAATGAGTTGACCGGCCTCGTAAGGTTTTCTCATGGCGGCCGTTGCGCCCTCATCAAGTGCCGGATCGATTTGCCCGTTGGCTGCGTAACCGCCGGCTATGATCACCTTGGTCTCGGGCGAAATCTTCAGAATCTCCCGCAGGCAGTCGCGACCGCCCATCTCGGGCATGATGAGGTCCAGGATCACAAGGTCTATCCGGTGCCTTTCACGAGAAAACACTTCCACGGCCTCCTTGCCGCCGGTCGCTGTCAATACCGTGTAGCCGAACTTGGTGAGTATCTCTGCCGAGAGCGTTCTCACCGACTCCTCGTCGTCAACCACAAGAAGCGTCTCGGTTCCACTTGTGAAAGCCTTGAACTGCGCTGTTTCCGCCGCATCGTGTATTGTCTTCAAGGCAGGCAGGTAGATCCTGAACGTTGTTCCGTATCCCGGTTCGCTGTAGCACAAAACGCCCCCCCCCCCCTCTGTGGCTCTTGACGATGCCGAACGCGATGGCCGGCCCGCCTTATTTCCAACAGAGCGGAATGACCTTTGTCCCCTTCCTTTTTGCCGAAGAGAGCCATTTCTGCGTACCCGTTGATGACCTGAAGGAGATTGTTGAAGTTGTGGGCGATCCCTCCCGCCAGGGTCCCTATCGCCTCCATCTTTTGAGCTTGAATCAGTTGCTTCTGCAGCAGGCTCTCGCCGGTTACGTCACGGCTCACGGTTACGAAGTTGACTATGCGACCGCTCTTGTCTTTGATGGGTGAAATCGTTGCCGTTTCCTCGTAGAACGTTCCGTCCTTTCTCTTGTTTGTGAGGCGTCCACGCCAGTCTCGTCCACTGTGCAAGGCGTCCCACATGTCTTGGTAGAAGGCTTGGTCGTGTTTCCCGCTTTCAAGAATACGCCAATTCTTCCCGCAGGCTACTTGGCGTTCATAGCCGGTGATGTTCTCAAAGGCCGGATTGACGTAGAGAATCACTCCTTGCGAATCGATCACCACGATGGCCTCACCGGCATGTTCGACCGCGGTGAAAAGTCTATTGAGCTGCTCCTCCGCGCGCTTCCGTTCGGTAATGTTCACCAGTACGGCTATGTTGCCGGTGATTCGGCCCTCAACGTCATGTAGCGGCGAAGAGTAGATACTGTAATCGATCAGCGTGCCGTCACGCCTGACAGGGGCTCGCCTTTGCTCAGCCTTCGCCGCTGGTGCCCAAATTCCTCCTTCCGTTCCTCCGGTGTGGCCGGGAGCGGGCGACCCATGACCTCTTCAGCGCTCCAGCCAAGCATCTTTTCGGCCGCTGGATTCCACACGGTCTGTACGTTGCCGTCATGATCCAAGCCGACTATGGCCGTAGGAGCGGCCTCGATGATGGCCCTGAGAAGATCGTTCGACCTTTTCAATTCGGCCTCGGCCGTTTTGCGCTCAGTGATGTCCTCGGTCATCTCTATGACGTATTGTATCCGACCGTCCGAATCCTTGATTGGAGACGAAACGATGCGATAGTTCCTGATTTCCGAACCTTCCGGAGTCTCCGTGACCGCCTCCTCCATCCCGTAACGTAAGGACGCATGGACAGTACGGGCAAGGCTCCGACCTGGGAGGATTGTTGTAGTGCTCATAACAGATCTGCCCGTATGCAGGTCGAACATGAGGGAAATAATCTTCAAATGCCTTGTTGACTTCAACGATCTCCATGTCGGAGTTGAGCACGGAGATCCCGACTTCGATGTTGTTGAAAACCGCTTTGTACCTTTGCATAAGCACTTCAAGAGTGTCTTGGGATTGCTTGATCTCCGAAATGTCGCGTACCGTACAATGGACTCTACTAAACCGAGCTCGTCCGTCTCGCTCCAGTTTCCCGTCAAGCGCGACGGGAACTTGGGAACCATCCTTTCTGAGCATCTCGAACTTTAGCCAGTGCCACTCTCCTGCGACATCGAATTTGGGAAAGTCGACCGTGAACCGCTCTCGACAGTCAGGAGCCAGAAAATCTCCGAACCACTTGCCCAGAACTTCTTCACGGAAATACCCCAGAGTATCCAGCCAGGCTTGGTTGATTTCCAAGAAACAGCCGTGCATGTCCAAAGACTGATACGGCAAAGGCACATTGTCGTAGCTCAATCGGATCTGTTCTTCGCATTCCCGATTTGCCCGCTGGGAATCTTTGAGACGAAACTCATTACCCTCCAATTCCGCGACCCGACGGCGCAGACCCTCCAACTCCTGCAGCAGATCTTCCCGGTTCATCCCTGTGACCCTCTCGACCGACGACATTACCCCCTTCCCCGAGGAGGCAAACCCCTGTTTCGGCATGCATTGGCACACACATCTCAGTTTAGCTTTGAACCTCGGAAGAAGCAACGAGCGCGGGAAGCACTGATCACCGATATTGCACGGGGACGGGGGACACGAGTCTGGGTTTGATAAGAGTCTGTTTTACTTTCGGCGGATGCATCAGCGGAGTTGTCGGCATTGGACAACAAGGCGGTGGAGGAGGACCATAGGTTTGGTAATGAGGCGGTATCCGCTGAAGATATGTTGGGGAAATGCACAGAAAATACCAAATTCCGGCCTCTTTGAATTGCATGAGGCTTTGGTCTAGTGGTGGTGTCCGTCGTGGTCCCATTCCACCGGACTGCGCGTTCACGGGGAAAAGCAACGGAGTGATCGCAAAGACAAGGATAATAAGCACTATCGTACGTTTCACAGTGTAACCTCATCTGCTACATAATATTTTCGTGATAACTATACCAGATTCAACTCGAAACATCAACAAACTTGAATACCGTCACCAGGGTTGCCTCGGACGCGGCCGGGACGAGGGGGCGCGTTTGCTGGATGCCGAGGCTCTGGGACATTAAGTGTTGGCCTCAGCATAGTCGGATTTCGGCTACCGGCGAATGGATAACGGCAGGCTCATTACGGCCCCAAACGCCGGATGCCGAGCCCGGACGCAGTAGTGTTGGACCGCATATTCACTCTACCGGACAACGGCGGAGACTTACGAGTCCGTCACCCATGCCTCCTTCATTCTTTTTGAGGCGCGCCGTCTGAAGTCAGGCTTTTTCGGCGTGAACGCAAACAGGGGGAAATACCATAAGTAACCCTTGACTTCCTGATTTTCTCTTTTATACTTATAATATGTAAGCGTATACATGCCAACACGCAAATTCGAGGCCTTTCATAAGGGGTAAGTGCTCGCCAAAAAAGAGATTCTTTCCATTGAACCGAAGGGGTGGAGTCGAGTTCAACCGGTAGCACACGATACTCAAGGGTGGGGGGGCGAGACGAGGCGCTCGGACGGTCTAGGGGGTAAATGGTAGTAACCCAACACCATACGGCTGGACGGTATGACGACGAAGGCGGGGGCGTCCGGAGACGATTGGCGGGGTCCGGCGAAGCCTCCTTACGGGCACCGAAAGGTGGGGTGAATACGTCCGTACTGTGTTTGCAACCGTTTGATCCGTAACGGGTCATAGGAAAGACCTCCGTTAAGCGACTCCGGTCGGGTACTCTCAATGGAGGCGGGCTTGGGGGGAGCATGCAGATCAAACTGCCGAGAGATTATTCAAATCCTCTTGCCGAAGCGAATCACGGTGGCTCAGACACCGTGCCGAATGATCAGATCCTTGGACGACACTTAGGCTGCAAAGCAGCCTCAGGCTCCGTGCATTATTGCGCCGGTCCGGCAGGTGGTTTCATGCCCCGGGCGTTCCGATGTGGTGCGCTTCGTGTGTGAACACCGGTGTTATAGGAGCCGGCGTGACATAGATCCCCGGTATTGGACGAAGAAGAAGCTGATGGATCATCATTAATGCTTTTGCCCCAATTCGAGTCGTCACGTGGCGATCTCGCCGGCGACGAGAACTCTTCAAGCGACGCGTATGCGCAAGATACGGGAGCTATCTCTTTCTACACGCAGCCGACATAGATGAACACGGGGCAACATTGAGTAGTGTGCTTGAGACACACTGAGAGGAGGAGAAAAGATGTTTGTGACACTTCCTGTAGTGAGAGCTAAACCGATCAATTCCCTTGCCCTTGTACCGCCTGCACCGGGCCTTCTGTCCGAGCTCTTTGCCCGGTACGAGTCACTGTTGCGGACGCGGGTCATCCCTGCCGGAATGACGTTTGGACAGTTCTACACCTTTTGGCGAACCGGCCGCCGGGGAGAGAACTACGCAGGACTCGATGACGGCGCGCGTCGTGGTGGGCCGAGCACCCAGGCCCAACTGATTTCTCGCCCCGATTCAAAACTTTCAGGAGTCATTAACACCTTGGTCCTTTTGGTAGACTTTGAAGATGTTCCACACGCACATGAGAAGAGCCCCGAGTATTATACGCAAATGTTGTTTGGTGACGAAGGCGTTTTCCATACGGGAAGCATGAGAGAGTACTACCGTGTCGTGAGCAGGTTTGATCCCTCGGCGGGTTCGGGAATTGACATTCAGGGTCGGGTCCACGGTTGGCTGCGGATGCCCCGTCCCAGTGAGTACTACAGCGCGCACAACAGCGGTCTCGGATCGAGCTTCCCAAGAAATGTCCAGGGGATGGCCCGAGATGCGGTTGAGACGGCTCTCAAGGAAGGAGTCGATTTCCGTCCCTTCGACGCGTTCGGAAGGGGGGAAGTCACGGCGCTCTTCATTGTCCATTCGGGCTTGGGATCCGAAGAGTCCGGACATAGAGACGACTTCTGGAGCTGCAAGTGGGTGATTCCCAATGCCGTGGAGGTTGCTCCGCGCCTTGTGGCCGAGACCTTTCTCACTGTTCCCGAGAACTGCAAGGTTGGCGTCTGCGCCCACGAATGGGGTCACTTGGGAGCCCAGTGGGCGGACTATTATGATACCGGCCGCCTCGAACGCGAGCGCTCCAACGGTCTTGGAGACTATTGCATCATGGCGTCCGGATCCTGGTCAAACGGAGGGATCACGCCCACGCTTCCAAACGGGATGCTGAGAAGGTTTCACGACTGGGTGAAGCCCCTCGAAATCACGTCCACCACCCATGATGTGCTGCTCAGACCCTCTGCAGACTACAATGGGACATTCCTTGAGATACGGCACCCGGCGCGCATGAGGGAATCTCAGTACGTGGCTGTGGAATATCGCCGGAGGCGGGGGCAGGATGCCTATCTGCCCGATGAAGGGGTAGCGATATACGCAGTGGATGAATCGATCGACAACGTGAACGATGAAGAGAACCTGGCCATAGAACTCTTGCAGGCGGACGGGCGTAGGGATCTCGCCAAGATTCGCAGCCGAAACCGGGGGGACGCCAACGACCTCTATCCCTATGAAACCAACGACACCGCCGGCAGAGAGACAAATCCTCCCCTGAATCATCCGAGAATCGGTTGGACAGGCGTCACAATCAAGGTGAAGGGACGCCCGGGGGACGCGACAATGGTCGTCGATGTCGATCTGGAATAGTACGCGGATTCTCAGTCGGCTTCGCTTCTGTCGAGAGACCTGAACGGCTAAGTGGGGGCGGCCGGCGCACCAATCGCCGAATTACGGATTCGGTCGATTAAACGACTAACGACGTCATACAAGGCTGTTGGTATGACACTGCACAAGCGCGGTCAACAACCGTCCACAGCGTGTCAAACGGGCGAATCCGTGCGGGCGGGTTATGGCAGCCACACGGATTGCTCAAGTGTCGTTTTTCATCCACCCTATCGAAGAGCCAAGAAAGGAGCTTTGCAATGACACAAAATCCCGACCTCGTTCAACTTGTGGACAGCATGAAACTATCGAGCTCGGCAGAGAGAATTCTGACACCGGAGATTATCCCGGTTGCAATTCCCGACCCCGACTCAATCGCCAAGGCTTTTCAAGGACTCACTACCGATGTGGAGGGAGGCCCGGTGGAGATTCGCGCTTTCTCCGGTGATGTCGTGGCGCAGTCCGTACAGTGGAACTGCTTTGCAAACAAGCGGACTCGACTCTTGTACAACGGGATTCCTTTTCGCTGCCAAGAACTGCATTACAGTGTCGTAAACATCTCGTGGCAAACGGGGAACGGATGGCCCGTCTATACGGCTTATTGCCCTCGGTCCGATTATCATACGAGCATGAAATTTCCCCATTGTAAGGTGCACCAGATTGTACCCGAGGTTGGCGGAGTTCACTTCAGCGGGTGCCATAACCCCGCTTCGGCTCGTGGGAACTACGTGTCGGAGGTCTTCTTCTCCGTTAATGACAGCGAGTACTCGGACAACATGGGAATGTTCACGGTAGTGGTGACCGGCTGGGCCTAGATGCACGGTCAAAGGAAGGGGGGACTTCAATGAGACTGTTCGAAGTGCTTGTGTCGTCGCCGTCGCGAAATCAGCTGCGAGAACTCACCGAATTCCATCTTGATTTGCATTACCGGGCTGCACGCCAAGAGGCTCCCAAGCGTTTCGTCGTTCCCGGCGTTCTGAACGAAGATGAAATCGAGCGCGTGAGAGCGGCCGGGTACGATCTCACCATTCTTCACGATCTTGCCAAGGTCTCCGACGTGCGCTTAGCCGAGGTGTCCCGGACGAATCGGTTTAAGTCGGGACCGGCATTGGCAGAGATGGTGGATCTCGCGGTCAGAGGCTACATGACTGTCGAGGAAGCGGCAGACGGGCTGAGTAACATCAGCGCTCAATATTCCGACCTCGTGGAACTCATCGAAATGCCCGAGCGAACCTGGGAACGTCGCACGTGCCACGCAGTGCGGGTCGGTGGACGCGAAGCCTCAAACGGACCGGGAGTGCTCTTCACCGGAGGAGTTCATGCAAGGGAGTGGGGCGGTTCGGACATCTGCATGGGGTTCCTGACCAACCTTCTCAATGCCTACACGAGCCGGTCGGCACTGCAGTTTGGTGCAAAGGTGTTTACCCCGCAGCAGGTGGAAACCATCGTGAACAGGCTGCACTTATTTGTCTTTCCCTTAGTGAATCCGGATGGGCGCCACTACAGTCAAACCGTCTTTCCCATGTGGCGCAAGAATCGAAATCCCAACACTAACGTGGACCCCCGGTATCCCGGAGTGGATATCAACCGAAACTTCGATTTTCTCTGGTCGAGTGATTTCGGCGCTTCAACCGATCCCGCGGACGACACGTACAAAGGAGAGGAACCGTTCTCAGAACCCGAGACCCGCAATGTGCGCCACTTGTTCGATGCCTATCCGAATATCCGCTACTACACCGATATTCACAGCTATTCCGGTCTGATCCTCCATGCGTGGGGAGACGACGTCAATCAGTCTGAATATCCGGATCAGAATTTTTTCAACGCGGATTACGACGGTCGCCGTGGTCGGGACGAAGACGCATACGGGGAATTCATATCTCCGATGGATTTGGTGGTTTCCGTCGGCACTGCCAATCGCATGAACAGTGCTCTGGCCCGTGTCCGCGGAACTCGCTATACGGTGCAGCAAGGATTCGGCCTCTATCCGACCATAGGAACATCGTCCGATTATGCGTTTTGCCGTGACAAAACCGGCGGACCGGATCATGAAGTAGTGGCATTCACGATTGAATTCGGCAATGAGTTCCAGCCGCGGTTTACCGAAATGGAAAGGATCATTATGGAGGTCTGTGCAGCCATGACGGAGCTCTGCTGGATAGCCGCGATGGAGGGTTGAGGCATGAGCCCGGAAACTCAATGTGGTGGAAGGCCGGTCACAGGTACGGCACGCCGGCTTCGGATCGTATCACGATTCCTTCTCGGAATGAGAAGAGATCCAACATCGAGGAATTGAGGAGACTAACATGGCTAAGACTGCAAAGAAGCGGTATGTTGTGAATTTCGTGAAGAGAGCCGTGGATGTGCCTGAGGCTGCGGGCGTACTCTCGAGGAGCGCGGCATCCGTGAAAGACGGAGTAGACACGATGATGACCGCGGAGATCTTCACGGAGAGCGACGATGTGCAACATTTTCCCGAATTGGGCATGAGCGCGCTTTCTCTCTCTGACCAGGAGGTGAAAGATCTGGAAAAAGATTCACGAATTAAGGAGGTTATCGAGGATTTCGAAGTCAAGGCGCTTCCTCTGGAAGAGGCCTCGGTTCCTTCGGCAGGGCCTGAAGCCGGCAAAGAGCCCATCCCCTGGAATATCAGCATGGTGGGAGCAGACAAGGTCTGGGGAAGGGTCACGGGGAGAGGAGTGAAGCTTGCCGTCATTGACACGGGAATCGATGGTGATCATCCCGATCTCACCGTTTCTGGAGGTGCTTCTTTTGTTCCGGGCGTTACCTCGTGGGAGGACGACCAAGGTCATGGAACCCATTGTGCAGGCATCGCGGGGGCCCGCTATAACTCCATCGGAGTAGTCGGGGTGGCGCCGAACGTATCCCTTTATGCAGTGAAAGTCCTGAATTCCAAGGGAAGCGGCATGTTTTCGTGGATACTTGCCGGCATGGGTTGGGCTGCCCGAAACAACATGGACATTGTTTCCATGAGTCTTGGCAGTGACGTTGATAAACCGGACGTCGCGTGTCCTTCCATGTACGTGGATGCCGCCGAGGAGCTTATTCGGGAAGGCTGTCTGCCTATCGCAGCCGCGGGAAACTCGGGCAGAGGGCCGAACCGTTGGGTGGGGCTCCCAGCCCGTTGTGCCGGATTCGTGGCAGTAGCTGCGGTTGACGACCAAGGGCTGAAGGCTGACTTTTCTTCATGGGGTCCCGGCTTTCTCGTCAGCCTTTCAGCGCCGGGTGCACGGATTTATTCCACGTATGTCGGCGGAGGCTACAGGACCTTGAGCGGAACGAGTATGGCCTGCCCGCATGTCTCGGGTGCCGCGGCTCTCATTAGGGAGTTGCGGCCCACGTGGACACCGGACCGGATTCGGCAGCGGCTGATCGTCACTACTAAGGATCTCGGAGCCCCGGGGAATGACGAAATGTTTGGGGCGGGGCTTCTGGATTGTCACGCAGCGGTATACAATCCATAATGTGACTTGAAACAAGTGCCGGGTCCCTGATGATTTTGAGGGACCCGGATGGAACCCGCCGTAAAACAAGGAGGGTTGACGTGGCCGATCTTGACGATCAACTTCGTTCCCGCTGCGAAGCCGACCCTGAACTGGAGGTTCAGGTGGTGGTCACCCTTGCCCGCCACGCAAAGAAAACGCGCGCGACCGACCTGGGAGTGTCGGGACTGGAGGAAATACCCGGTTTGCCCGGAATCCTCAAGGGGCGCCTGAAAGGTCATGAAGTCATCTCTCTGAGCAGGCGGCCCGAAATCAAGGAAATCATGGAAGACTTCGAGGTGTCCGCTCTTCAATAGGGCGTGTCGTACGTCTCATACCATCGTCCCATTCCGGGCCGGCCGATTCTGAACTCCCGGTCGTCGCCGACGTTTTTCTTGACTGATTACGTCGATAAGGGATAAATTGCCGAAACCAACAACTCGCCGGGAAAAAGCCGTCATGAGAGTACAATTCTTTGCTACATGCCTCGTGGATACGTTTTATCCACGGACCGGAGAAGCCGTGGTTCGTCTGCTCGAGCATTTCGGCGTGGAAGTGGTCTATCCCCACCGCCAGACTTGCTGCGGCAAACCGCCGGAAAGCGCGGGATATACTCGTGAAGCGACCAAGGCCGCCGAGCATTTCCTCAAGGTGTTCGGAGGGACCGATCCGATCGTCATCCCCTCCGGATCGTGCGCGTCCATGGTGAAAAACCACTATCCCGAGCTGTTCAAGGACGATCCCGGCATGCGGCAAAAGGCCGTGGCCGTGGCGACCCGAACCTACGAGCTGACCCAATTTTTGGTGCATGTGCTCAAGATTGATCCCACGGCGTTTTCCTGGAAGGGCAAAGTCACCTACCACGCTTCGTGTCAGCTCACCCGAGAACTGGGGGTCGTTGAGGAACCGCTTCTGTTGCTCCGGTCTCTCAAGGGGGCTGAATTCATCCCTTTGCCGCATGCCGATCGCTGTTGCGGTTTCGGCGGAATTTTCATGGGGAAACAACCTGAGATCTCAATGGCTTTGGCCGATGAAAAGTTAGATGCAATTATTTCCACGGGAGCGGACACGGTAACCGGCTGTGACCACGGATGTCTCATGAACATTGCCGACGCGGTAAAACGACGCAACGCAAACATCGAGGTGAAACACATAGCGCAGGTATTGGCGGCGGGATTATGAGGACCGATGCCATGGAAAACGATTTCCGGACAAATGCCGGGAAGGCGCTGGGTGACGCTTCTCTTCGCGCATCCATGAAGCATGCCACGGAAACTTTTGCCGCCAAACGCTCCGGGTCCTTCGATTCGTCACCGGTGGAGGTTTGGCGAGATCGCGCATCTGAAATCCGATTAAATGCGTTGGACAATCTTCACCATTACCTTGACTGCTTTGCATCAGCGGCAACGCGGGCCGGCGCGGTGGTTCATCGGGCAAGAGACGCGTCCATTGCCAGGGAGACGGTTGCCTACATACTCAAAGATCGGGGGGTGACCAAGGTCGTCAAGAGCAAGTCCATGGTCACGGAAGAGATACACCTTAACGATCACCTGGAAATGCACGGAATCGAAGTGATGGAAACCGATCTGGGTGAATATATCATCCAACTCGCCGGGGAAACGCCGTCTCATATCATCGTGCCCGCGATTCACAAAAACCGTTCCCAAGTGGGAAAACTGTTCGCGGAGAAACTCGGAACAGCGTACACAAACGATCCGGCGATTCTCACGTCGATAGCGCGAAAGATCCTGAGAAAAGAATTCCTTTCGGCCGGGGCCGGTATTTCCGGCGCCAATTTTGCCGTTGCCGAATCCGGTAGTCTCGTGCTCTTTACGAACGAGGGAAACGGGAGAATGGTAACGACGCTTCCGCCATTGCATATCGCGGTTCTCTCCATCGAGAAGGTGATCCCGAAACTCGCCGATCTTTCGGCACTGATCCGCCTACTTCCCCGCTCTGCCACCGGACAGATCCTCACAAGCTATTTGTCCGTCATAACCGGTACGAGAAACGCCGATGAGAACACGGGAGCCAGAGAGTTACACATCGTCTTGGTGGACAACGGAAGATCGCGCATTCTGGAGAGCGAATATCGTGAAATGCTCAAATGCATACGGTGCGCCGCGTGCCTGAACGTCTGCCCGGTGTACAGGACCATAGGGGGCCACGCATACGGTTCAACCTATCCCGGTCCCATGGGCATAATCCTGACCACGTTGCTCAACGGAATGGATCGGGCGCACCCTCTCCTGGACGCTACGACACTGTGCGGCGCGTGTAACGATGTCTGTCCGGTGAAAGTCCCCCTTGTTAAGCTTCTCAGGGCTTTGCGGGAGCGGCGGGTAGAAGCGGGCCTAACTCCCCAGTCGGAGAGAAGCGCCATGGCCGCCTTTGGCCTCGCCGCCAAATCACCGGCACTTTTCACCTTGGGACAACGCCTGTCAAAGACCTTCTGGCCGCTCCTGGGAATAATGGACCGAAATGGAAATATCGGCAGGCTCCCGACGCCCGCCGACAAACCGTTTAGACGGAGGATGTCGTGATGGACGAAGAGATCATCGAACTCTTTCTCCGTAACGCGGCCAATGCCGCGGCCGAAACCGGACGCGTCACGGATCTTGATGCAATGAATGAAGCGCTGAAGGATGTTCTGGGGACGGAAGGATCCGTCTATTGTCCGGGCGAGACCGAAAAGGAAAGGGCGGTTATCGTTCCCGAGGAGCGTCGAACCGATGATTATTCCAACGCGTCGATTTGCGTTGAAGAGGTTTTCGGAGCAATTGCCGAAACGGGTAGTCTGATCTGCACAAGCAAAGGCGGCCGAGCCGTTCAGGCCGGCCTGCTGCCGGCTCACCACGTTGCACTCCTCTCGCCGGAGAACATTTACGCGACGCTCGAGGACTTCTTCGCAACCTGCGGTGACTCACCGCCGACCAATATTACGTTTGTCACCGGTCCGAGCAGAACCGCGGACATAGAACTCACGCTTACCATAGGAGTTCACGGTCCCGAGCGTGTATCGGTCATCGTCTGTTGAAGGTTCCGAGCCTTGAAAGGCCCGGCTAACATCGTATGTCCCCTCGGGACGTTATAAACCATACCAAATCAGGACGGACCGACACCCTGTTGTAGCAGGATGACTACACTTCACATTCCTCCGTCATTTTGCGTGCCTGCGCCTATTATACTCGTCGGTCGGCTTGGTTCAGAGAGAGCCCGTACTTCCTCATCTTCTTGTAGAGAAGGGTCCGGTGTATGCCGAGCAGAGACGCCGCAGCCGCCTTATTGTTCCCCGTAGTCGCCAGCGCCATTCCGATGGCTTCTTTCTCGGCACGTTCCCTCGCTTTTTCAAGTGAATAGGGTGTCGACTCAACAGGCGTCGCGGGAGTTCGGTAGAGTTGAAAAGGCAAATGATGTGGATAGATGGTGTCTCCCTCCAGCGAAAACGCGATTCCTTCCAACACATTATTGACTTCCCTCGCATTGCCCGGCCAGGGATAGTTTTTCAGTAGTTCCTCGGTCTGCCCGTGGATACTCAGCGATCGACCATATTCGTCCCGCGTGATGCGTTCCAGGATGTGGCGCGCCAGTGGTACAATATCTTCCCGGCGTTCTCTCAATGGGGGAATGTGGAGTGGTATCACGCTCAACCTGTAGTAGAGATCCTTCCGAAACCTTCCATCGGAGAGCATCTGTTCGAGATTCTGGTTCGTCGCCGCGATCAGGCGAAAGTCCACGGTAATTATCTTCGTGCCTCCGACGCGCTCCACTTCTTTTTCTTCCAGGACACGGAGCAATTTGGGCTGCATTTCGAGAGGCAAGTCACCGATTTCGTCCAAGAAAAGCGTTCCCCGGTGAGCCATTTCAAACTTCCCCGGTTTTCCCCCGCCGGCCGCCCCCGTGAATGCTCCGTGTTCATATCCGAACAGTTCCGACTCGAGAAGATCCTTGGGAATCGCGGCACAGTTGATTCGTACGAACGGATGAAGCCTGCGCGGGCCCGCGTGGTGTATACCCTGGGCGAACAGTTCTTTTCCCGTGCCGGATTCTCCGGAGATCAGTACCGGCAACCGGCCGGCAGCCGCCTTTCGGGCCTCTTTTTTCAGTGAACGAAGCGAATCGCTCATTCCGACGATGCTGTCGAGAGTATAGCGGGTAGATCGGAGCGATATGAGCTCGCGCTCATACAACTCGACCTTTGACTCCAGGAGTGAAAGCTTCTTTGCAAGCTTTCCCACATCCCGAACATCCGTAAACATGACCTGCCCAAAAACGGCTATCACTTTGCCGTCCTTCATTATGGGAATTCTCTGGACAACCATGTCCCGGCCTTTGATCCGATGCGAAAGATTGATTTCGGGCTCGCCGGTTTGGGCAACGATGTGCATCCTTGTATTTTCAACTACTTCCGTACAATGTCTCCCTATCTGGTCCTTGGGGTCCACTCCGAGAAAACGCCCGTATGGTGAATTGAAATGGATCACGTACCCGTCGGCATCGGTGATCATTATGCCGTTGAAAATGTTGTCGAGGATCAGATCGAGGAGCTCGAGTCGAGTAGCGGCCTCAGACGCAGTATCGAAAAGGGATATGGCCATGTGCACCTCTTTGCATCCCCCGACCGTTATCACGATTCGCAAATGTCCGGACCCTGACCCTTTCCCAAAGGCCGTGGGGGCAGGCGGAGTCGGCGCCCCGCGAAATGAAGACTCAAATACGAGCCGCCGTACCAGGTTGTCCACCCGAACTCGGGGGGATGCCGTGTCGTCCGGGGGCAAAGCGTATCAATGGGTCTACATGCCTCCTCTTTGCTACAGTTATCAGTATACCCGTGTTTCCCCATATCGCAATCCGTTTCTTCCCGATTTTGGTTGAACCCGGCTGCAGTAGGGCCTTTTTTAACCCGTGTCCGGCGCACGATATCGGTCCGTCGCGTGGTCGTATCGTTGGTACGGCATTTGCTCAGTGGTTTTACAAGTCGGGAGAATGACGGTACGACCAAAGGGTCTGCTTCCTTTTTCCCTGCATGTCAGAGGTATTGACGGAATTAAGAGATCGGACGTGAACGGCCAAGTCAACTACGGTGAAGGAAAACAAGAGTGATCGGAGTTCACTCAGTGAGGGCTTGCGCTTGGAGGAACTTCTTGCTGAATTCGATGACGACGAACTGGAGGTGTTCGTTCATGGCGGCTTCGCCTGCGTCGGGATCCATGTCCCGGATGGCTCGGTATACTTTCCTGTGATGATTCAATATGGTTTCCTGGCCCTCGCGCGTGGCAAAGACCTCTTCCCTGTGGATTTTGACCGAATAGTTGAGCAGCTGGTAGATGCTGTCCATCAGATGAACGAATATGGTGTTGTGGGTAGCGGCAGCGATTTCCGTATGGAATTTGAAGTCGACCTCGGACCGTATTCGTCGGGCTTCGAAGTCCTGTTCCATTTCGAGGAGATAGCTGAGAATTCGCTCGAGTTCCTCCTCAGTACGATTCGTCGCGGCCTTTCTTGCAGCCCAGGCTTCCATGGCGGCGCGCACTTCGGTGAGTTCGAGGACGCGTTGCCTGTCCTCTTTCAGGAACATCTCGATGGGTTTCTGGATGTCCTGTTCCGCTATGTTCTTGATTATGGAGCCCCCTCCGTGAATCGTCTCGAGCATTCCCCGCAGTTCGAGCATCTGGATTGCCTCGCGCACCGATGGTCGGCTTACCCCCATCTGCTCTGCAAGTTCCCGCTCGGAGGGAAGGCGGTCCCCCATTTTGAAGACACCATCGCTGATAGCCTTTCTTATCTGCTTGGCGACTTTTTCGGACACTCGCTCCATACGTATGGTGCTGAAGGTAGTTCCGGCGGGGGGATCTGGTTTTATGGTCATACATGGCTTCCTACGGCATTCTACCCCATCTGTCAAGTTGTTTTGTGAGTCACCCGACAAAAAGCTTGACAATTGGCCAGCATATAGTATGGTCAGACCAATTAAACATTCCACGCTGCCGCGTCGTGGGCAGGCACGACTCGATCCGCTGCAAATCGCATGAACGCGCATCGCCGTCATGCCTTAACGGCGGAAACAGGTATTTCGGAAAATCGTTGCTTGGGTGAATCCCCGTGACATATTCGGGCGGGCAAAGCGGTTACCGGAATCTCTTCATATACGATCATTCATGACTTAGGGCTGTTGACAAGCCACAACGATACACCAAAATCCGCCCCTGTTGTCGGACCCCCCTTGGCCTGAAAAGGCGACTCGGCGTGTCGGGGATCAGGGCCGGCACATGCGTTAACTTGTCGGAGCGCGAGCCGCGCAGTTCAACTCGTTATCCCTCTCGCCGGCAGAGATGGCGGTGTGAGGGGGAAACTGAATGGTCGGGCAAATGGTCAACGCCGGCGCACATAGACATGACCGGGGGCATACCCATCCTCCCCGCTCCCGTGCGTCAACCCATGCGTATGGTTCCCCATTGGAGGCCGTGAGAAAAGCTCCGTACTGCTCCACCCGGATGCAGCCGTCCGAAATGCCGTCACAACATGCGAAGGGAGGTGGTCGCTGAAGAAGTCGATCCGTACCGATATGTGAAACAGGCTGGGTGACTATCTACAAGCACTGATTCGTTCTTCAGGAGGTTGACCAGATGAAAAGGTTTTTCGTTGTTTTCTTGGCCATTTTGGTAGCCGTTGCATTCACGGCGGTTACCGTGACCAACGCCGCGGCCGCGGAAAAGAAGAAAAAAGAGAAATATGGTGTGGACCAGAGGGCTCTGGACTGGAAAGCCAAGAAATGGACCACTTCCAAAGACAAGATTCGTTGGCGAATGAGTGACCCGTGGGGAGGTCTGATCTTTCACGACATCAGCATCCATTTTGCCGACAGCGTGAGGGCCGCCAGCGGTGGAAGGCTGGACATCAAGGTTTTTCAGACAGGTGCAATTGTTCCCGCAATGGAGATTTTTGACGCGGTTTCAAAGGGTACGTTGGATGTCGGCCATTCCTGGCCGGGCTATTGGAAGGGAAGAAACGAGGCGTTCGTGGCCTTCGCATCTGTTCCGTTCGGACTCGATTTTGAGGGGTACAACATCTGGTACTATGAGCGCGGCGGACAGAAAATGCTCAACGACTTGTACGGAAAATACGGCATGGTCGCCTTCTTCTGTGGAAATGTGGGCCAGGAACTGGGACTGCATTCCAACAAGAAGGCCACCAAGATGGAAGACTTCAAGGGTATGAAGATCAGGACTCCCGGGTGGTACATGGACATCCTGAATCTCATGGGCGCTTCGGTTACGCCGCTACCGGGCTCGGAGGTCTATCTGGCTCTCGAGAGAGGAGTGATCGACGCGGCCGAGTTCAGCTCTCCCGCAGTCAACTATCCCATGGGATTCCAGGATATCACCAAATACATCATTATGCCCGGAGTGCATCAGCCGTCCTGTCAATTCGACGTCTTTTTCAACAAGAAGAAGTTCGACGCATTGCCGGACGACCTGAAGGCCATCGTGGAGATCTGTGCCAAAGAGACCCAATTGTGGACCAATGCCTGGCAGGAGAATCTCAACATCAAGGCCATCGATGAGATCGGCAAGAAGTCCGAATACATTGTCCTGGAGAAGGACACTATTATCGAGTTCGCCAAGACAACCAAGAAGTACCTGGATGAACTCAAGGCCAAATATCCCGACGTGAAGAAGGTGCTGGACTCTCAGGAGGAGTTCAAAAAGGAATTCGCCAAATGGAGGGAGCTCCGAGGCGGAGTGGTTCCTTGGCCTTATGAGATGGTCATTGAAGGGAAGATCACTCAGTAGTCTTTTCGGTAATCACATTTTCCCGGGGCGTTTGTTCACCCGCCCCGGGCCTCCTTTGGGGGTGTCTGGAGGGAAGGAGCAGGACGTGACATGAAGAAATTCGTTCGCGCAGTCGACAAGTTCAACGATTTCTGCGGAAGATGGATAGCCTTACTTATCCTCCCTCTCATCGCAGTGGTGGTTTATGAGGTAATCGCTCGAAGGATTTTCAGCGCACCCACCACATGGGCCTTTGAAGTGACCGTGTATTTCTACGGTGCACATTTCATGCTGGGCGCGGCCTACACGCACTTATACGATCGCCATGTTCGCATCGATGTGATCTATCAACAATTCTCACCAAAAGTCCAGATATGGCTCAATTTGTTCACCTTCCTCTTTATCTTCTTGCCGTTCGTAGGTGGTCTGTCCTATGCCGCCACAATGTATGCGGCTCATTCCTGGTCGGTATGGGAACGCAGTTGGAGCGCATGGAAGCCGCCGCTGTATCCGTATAAGACGGTAATGCCCGTAGCCATGATCATGCTCCTCATACAGGGAATCGCGAACTTTGTTCGTGACGTTTACAGGCTGAAGGGGGAAGAGATATGAGCATCGATCCGGAAACCCTGGCCCTTATCATGTTCGGGACGCTTTTCTTCACGCTCTTTCTCGGGCATCCTCTCGCCTTCTCCTTGGGTGCCGTGGCTACGTTCTTTGGTTTGATCGGTTGGGGCGGTTCAGTGGATGTGGTTCTTGCACTGTTTGCCAACAAGACGTACGGGGTCATGGAGGAATATGTGCTGGTTGCCGTGCCCCTGTTCATCTTCATGGCCCAGATGCTGGATGCCTCCGGGGTAGCCGAGAAGCTTTTCCATACCATGCACGTCCTTTGGGGACCGGTACGTGGCGGCCTCGGAATTGCCGTAATCATGGTCTGTGCCATATTTGCCGCTTCCACAGGCGTTGTGGGAGCTACAGAGGTCGCCATCGGCCTCCTCGCGGCACCCGCCCTTCTGAAAAGAAATTACAATATTCCACTTACGGCAGGATGCATTTGTGCAGGCGGCACATTGGGCATCATCATCCCTCCAAGCATCATGTTGGTAGTCTATGGCGGTCTCGTGGGCATGTCGGTTGGAAAACTTTTTGCAGCGGCTTTCTTCCCCGGCCTGCTTTTGGCTTTCATGTATATGGTGTACATTGCCGTCAGGTGCGGCATCCAGCCGGAATTGGGACCGCCGCTGCCGAAAGAGGAGCGGACCTATACTGCCGGCCAAATACTGTGGATGGTGCTTACCTCATTAGTGCCGCCGTTGTTTCTTATCGGCATGGTGCTGGGAAGCATTGTGGCCGGCGTGGCAACAACTACGGAAGCTGCCGGGCTGGGAGCCAGCGGGTCGATCATCCTCGCGGCCGGTTATCGAAAACTGAACTGGTTTGCCATTGAGGATGCGGCAATTGCCACGCTCAAAGTCACATCCATGGTACTGATCCTCTTCCTCGGCGGGAACGCATTTCAGTCAATATTCATGGGCCTCGGCGGGGGGGACGCAATATCGCAAATGCTTCTCGGGTTGGAGGTGAGTCCCTATGTGGTGCTCTTCATCATGATGGGATGCGTCTTCTTCCTGGGAATGTTCATAGACTGGCTGGGAATTCTCCTCATCGTGCTTCCAATCTTTACACCCATCGCTTTGGAACTGGGCTTCGATCCCCTCTGGTTCGCTACGTTGATCTGTGTAAACCTGCAGATGGCATTTCTCACACCGCCCTTCGGGTATTCGCTCTTCTATTTGAGAGGCATTGCCCCCCCCGAGATGACGATGGGATTAATTTACCGTGGAGTGGTTCCCTTCATTTGTCTGCAGTGGGCCGGGCTCTTTGTGTGCATATTCTTTCCCGAGCTCGTCCTGTGGCTTCCCAGGATGCTATTCGGAGATTGAAAGTTCGAGTGCCTTCATGCACCCCTGATTTCTTGATTGCAATATGATGCTGCGTACGCGTTTAGGCCGGTCATCAAAAAGCCGGCCGGATTCAATAGCGACAAAGTGAAGGATACGATGAAGCGGATGAAGGTTCAGGCTTGCCGAGACACGCTGTTCTTTCGTAAAATTGACCATCGACTGAGTTGTTCCTCGTACATGGGCGTAGAGAACACTGTTTCGGATTATCCGTTTCCCATATATAATCCTCCTTGGGAGATCAAAGGTCCGGATTCGTGGCGCTCTGAAGAGGAAATTATCGCCACAGGGAAAGGCCAAACCAACTGAGACACCCGAACTGAGAGGATGAACTATGCATGTAGTTACCGTATCAAGGCAGCTTGGGAGCCTGGGAGATGTTGTTGCTGCCATTGTAGCTCGTGAGATGGGCTACAAGCTCATCGGTCCGGATCAGGTGCAAGATCGCGCCAATTCGTGCGATCCGGAGTACAAGGACGCCTGCTCCATTTATGAATCGGAAAAAGGGCCCGGCTTTTGGGAGCGGTTCTTCTTCGACACACCGTCGTTTACCGCGTTGTTCGAATCACTGACGTATGAGTTCGCGAGTCAGGGAAACGTGGTCATTGTGGGGCGTGGTTCCCAGCTTGTCTTGCGGGATGTGCCGGGCGTTTTCAGTGTGAGAGTTGTGGCCCCTTCTCACATTCGCGTGGATCGCATCGCGGAACGGTATGGAGTGAGCAAAGAGGCCGCGTCGGGCATCGTTCGCAAGCATGACAGGGAGCGCCGAGCACTTATGCAGTCCATCTTTGAGCACGATGACAGGGATTGGGCTCTGTATGACGTCGTTCTCAACACCACGCACTATACGGCCGATGCCGCCTCGGAAGTGGTCATCAAGGCTGCGAAGAGCATGACTGTAGGGCCGGAACCCGGGGACCTTCTGGCAAAATTCGCGGCAATGGCGACGGCAAAGAGGCTGGAAACGGTCATTAAGAAGCGTCTCACTCCGGCAGTGGCGTGGCAAGTGAAAGTCACGGGCGAACCCGGCGGAGTGATGATACTTACCGGTCGCGTGGGAGACAAGAAAGACAAAGAGAAGGCCGGTCAAATCGCGCTGAACTTTCCGGACGTCACGTCGGTGAAGAACGAACTCATGGTTACCCAACTTTCTTGGGGATACTGAGTGGTCGTTTTCATTAATTCGGTCGTGCATTTCCGGATCATCGACCTGTGCCGAGCCCCGCGTCCCCAATTCAGCAAAGTCTCGGTGTCGCTGCCGGGCCGAAACCGGGGATTGAGACCAGGTCTACGGGTAAGCGTGTTGAGCCTTGAACCACGTTAGTGAGACGGGCGTCTCTGCCCGTCATCTTCTGAGACGGTCGGGCTAAGCCCGCCGTCTCCCCCCCCCGGACCCCCGATCCGGGGCAGCCGTCGTTGTTGCCCGCAGCGCGACGCAGGACAGCGAAAATATCATGTCGGAAACCATTCAGATCGTCATCGGCGTCTTTTTCTTGATCACCGTTTTCATCCTTACCCGACTGGGCATCGCCTGGAAACTAAGACGCGCGGCGGGCTCAATCGTCAAGGAACTGGAATCGAAAGGCGCTATCGACGTTATCACCGCGGCTGAACTGCCCTACTCAAAACCCAATATCCTGCGCATTGGAATGAGGGATTATCACTACAAGGCATTGGAATATCTGGTGAACGAAGGTGCAGTAGGCAAGACGGGCAGCGGCAAATACTATCTTTGCATACCGACGATAGATGAGGGGCCTTATGCCGATCCTCAAAGAAGCGAGTGACTCCTATGAAACGGGAAAAATCCTCTAGGCGTCCGATTGCTCACCGGGGTAAAGGGTCTATTTTAGGGAGTAGCACCCATGAAAGATAGCCTGAAGAAGGAACTTGTTTCCATCGTGGGTCCGGAGAGGGCCACGGACGAGCCCGAGGATCTCGTAGCCTATTCTCTCGATCCACACTTGGACGAACATCGGCCCGACATTGTGATTTACCCCGTGTCCACTGAGGAGGTCTCCTCGATAATGAAGGTGGCGCACAGAGAGGCCATACCGGTGACGGTCAGGGGGTCGGGTACCAACCTTGCCGGTGAGACCGTGCCCGTCCGAGGGGGGATTATCCTCGCTATGGCCCGCATGGACGGAATCCTGGAAATAGACCCGCACAATCGCCTTGCCAGGGTTGAACCCGGGGTGATCAATTACGATCTTCAGCAGGCTGTGGAAAAATACAATCTCATGTACCCGCCGGACCCGAGCTCCTGGAAGACCGCCACCATGGGCGGCACCGTGGGAACCAACGCCGGTGGGCCCAAGACCCTGAAATATGGGGTAACCCGTGATTACTTGCTGGGGCTGACCGTAGTATTGGCCAACGGTGATATTTTGAAAACCGGGGGCAAGGCGATTAAGAATGTTACCGGATATGACCTGACGAGACTGATTTGCGGGTCGGAGGGAACGCTGGGGATTGTCACGGAAATCATCGTTCGTCTGATCCCCAAGCCACGGGCGGCGCGAACCATTATGGCTCATTTCCCGCGTCTGGAGGACAGTTCCGACGCCGTGTCATCCATCATCTCCAGCGGAATAGTGCCTGCAGGCCTGGAACTCATGGACAAGGTCGTCATAGCCGCGGTGGAAGCGGACTCGCATTTGGGCTTACCCACGGACGTCGAGGCCATTCTCCTCATTGAGGTTGACGGCGACCCGGAAAGTCTCAGTATCCAAGTGGACAGGATTGAGGCGATCCTTAAAGAGAAGAATGCTTCAGGTGTGGTAGCCGCTGAGA
Organism: Desulfomonilaceae bacterium; assembly: GCA_963675835.2. GTDB lineage: Bacteria > Desulfobacterota > Desulfomonilia > Desulfomonilales > Desulfomonilaceae > JAVHLK01. Next base: position 485,482 of record CAXXIU010000019.1, on the reverse strand, counting down.
CTCCCGAACAGGCCGAAAAGCTCTGGACCGGACGGCGGGCCGCATTTTCAGTGATGGCACGGCTCAGGCCCAACGCGATCATCGAGGACGCGACGGTACCGGTGTCGAACCTCACGACAATGGTGAGGAAGGTCACGGCAATAGCCGAAAAGTACAAGCTCCAGATAGGGGTCTTGGCCCACGCAGGCGACGGAAATCTCCATCCATTGATTCTTTTCGATCACCGCGACAAAAGCGAATTGCATCGGGTGGAAGCCGCAATCGGGGAGATCTTTCGCGAGGGGCTGGCATTGGAGGGAACGCTTTCCGGAGAGCACGGTATCGGCATGTCCAAGGCTCCGTTCCTTGAATTGGAGTTGGACTCGGTGGCCATGGCGGCCACCAAGAGTATTAAGCAAAGCCTCGATCCCAAAGGGATTCTCAATCCCGGTAAATTTGTTTGATCTCAGGAACGAATCGCCCTGGAATCGTCACTACTCGTCCGATGGTAACCGGAATAGGAAATGCGATGTTTGCTGAAAGCGTAATAGAAGATCTTCACAATTGTCTGAAATGTGCGGCATGCCAGGCGGTATGCCCCACGTACAAGGTGACCCGGATGGAGCGGTACGCACCTCGTGGACGCATACAAATGGTCAAGAAATACCTCGAAGGAGACCTCACAGTTTCACGAGGCCTGCATGAAGCCCTCATGAGCTGCATACTGTGTGAGTCCTGCGCGCACGCATGTCCGAGTGGAGTCCGCCTGGACCGCGTATTCGAGAACATGCGTATGGAACTCCACGAAGCTCTCGGTGCCAAGTTGCCCAAGAAGGCTCTTTTCGCAGCGCTCAAGAACCCGATGTTGTTGAGGTTAGGGGCTCGGATGGGAAGGGTGGGCCAAACGGCCTTCCTTGCTCCTCTGAATATATCGTGGAAACTTGGCAAATTACCGGTCAATAGACTGCCCACGTTCAACCGGAGCTCCTTTCGACAGAGGATGGGGGAGATCGTGCCGGCCAGAGGTACTCGACGTGGACGGGTCCTGTATTTCACCGGGTGTGCCACGGATCTCATCAATGAGGATGTGGGGGACGCTGTTGTAAAGGTACTCACGGGACTCGGCATAGAAGTGGTTATTCCTCAGGACCAGGTATGCTGTTCCGTTCCCATATTCCTCAGCGGCGCGAGGCGAGAGGCTCTCCCAAACATTGAGAAGAACCTGGCCATCTTCGACAGAGACGATGTTGACGCCATAGTGGTCGACTGCGCAACATGCGGAGGGGGCCTCAAAAAGGGCATTCCTAACCTGGTGGAGGACCTTGGACTCGACACGGAGAAGGCGCGCCGAGTTGCCGCAAAGGTAAAGGACGTAACCGAGATCGTTGCCGAGCGGATAGACGATGTTGAATGGGAAACGCGGTCATCTCGGTCCAGGGTGGCAGTCACGTACCACGACCCCTGCCATTTGGTCAGGAGCATGGGGATATCCAGACAGCCTAGAGTGCTCCTCGATGCACTTGAAGGCGTACGCTTGGTGGAGATGGCCGGGGCGGATCAATGTTGCGGTGGTGCGGGTGCCTTCCAGTTCGAGCATGTGGAGATATCGGCCGGCGTCACCGGGAGAAAGAAGGAGAATATACGATCCACCGGCGCCTCGGTAGTGGCTACGGGATGCCCGGGGTGTCGCCTCACCCTTTCAGGAAATCTGGATGAAGAGGGTGACCCGTTGGTTGTTCATACCATGCAACTCATGGCGGAACGGGTTTGCTGATCATCTGTAGATTGTGTGCGGTGAGGAGCAATCAGAGCCCGCCGGCACGTCTTCCAAGGCAAATGTGGCCCATTCAAATTTTCAGGTTTACGGATCTTATGAGTTTGCGAAGCTCCCCCAAGCTCTCGTCTGATATTGCGGTAACCTCAAAGCCGCTCACGCCGGCACCCTGGTCTTCCGGTTCGCCGATCCATATGCATTGTGCCTGAAACTCGAATGGAGCGATATCACTAAGAGCGTCTCCCAAAGCCACAATAGTCAGTGCTTCGCCGATTTGGGCATGGATGCCCGTCAGCCGTGCTCCGCTCTCCGTGATATCGACAACTCGCCCCTGAACCTCGGGTTGGCCGATTGCGTATACCGGCATGTCGAAATCCAGGTCGTACCTATCATCCTTCCGCTTGTCGTTACCGACTTCTCGCTGAAATCCGCGGGCCGGATCGGGACGTCGAACTTCGTTGCCGCCTATCCGTTCCCTCCACACGCTTTGACTTCTTGCACGGGGAAGCGACATCAACTCGGACCCTTCTTCCGGCCCCAGGAGGCCGGCATCGAACAGATCCTTGAAATGGCTGCGAAGTTCTGCATATGACAAGCGATATTTTTCCATCAGGGCGTTGTCCGTCATACCCATGTGGAGATCATCGAGTAGTCTTGCCCTTACGGATTCGGACATCGGCATTACCTCTCACTTTCATTCCGACGCTTGAGTGCGGGACATTATTAAGTAATTATACCACAAAAACGCAAGAGTGGAAAGAACGGGTTCGGAGAGTCAGTGCGTAGGGGCCGTAGGGCCGTTTGTAGAGGCAACAACGTTCAGGGGCGTGGCAGGAGTCACCTGCAATAGCTGGGATCAAAAAAATCGGGATAAAGCTTCTTCGCGCAGTCGGGACAAATGCTGTGCGTGAAATCCGCGTCGGAATGCTCCCGGACGTATACCTCCACCTGGGTCCAATACCCGCTGTCATCGCGAATCTTCTTGCAGGACGCACAGATGGGGAGCAGTCCGCTCAATATTTTTACCTTTGCCAAGGCATCTCGAAGTTGGCGAACAAGTGTTGTGAGTTCTTCTTCCGCTTTCTGCCTTTCACCAATCTCTACCGTGAGCTGCTGGGTTGTCTCCATAAGCTCTGCGGTTCTTTGCCTGACACGCTCTTCCAACAAATCTCGGGCCGCCCTTAGGCCTGCTTCCGCTTCCTTGCGTTGGGTGATATCATGTTTCATTCCCCAGAAGCCCATGATTCTCTTGTTTTTCACGTTTCCTACCAGAGTGATCTCAAAGTATCTCGACCGACCGTCCTCATCTCGTTCTCTGGTCTCGAACGTGCGAACGGCAAAGCCCCTGTCGATCCACCACTGGTATTGCCGTCGATAATCGCCTTCAAATGGAAAAATCTGCCTCAGTCTTGTACCTTTCAGAGAGTCTATGTCGGTATGGCCAAACATTTTGGCGAACTGCCGGTTTCCCCCAATCAGTTCGGCCTCGCCCAGATCGTCAATTATATTCTCGGTATCGTCCCCGAAAGACAATGGGGCTTCCAACAAGAATTCGGATATTCCTATGGGAAAGATGTTGACCAGCTGCTGATACTTCTCGTTGAGGATAAGTTGTTTCTTCTCCCCGGTGAGGTCCTCAATGATCGCAAGAATGGATCTCTGTTTCTTGAAGCGTACGGAACGGAAATGAATCCTGCACCACAGCACTTTGCCGGCGATTTTCAGCAGTCCCTCGTGCACCTGGGTCCTTCTTTCGGACCGTACCCTTCCCAACAGGCCGAGCATATGCCGTCTCTCCGTATCGCCCGGAACCAGTGCAGTGAAGGACGAGCCTACTAAATTGAACGGATCCGCCGCGAGCGTCCCCAAGGCTTCATTGGCAAACGCGATCGATAATGACGAGTCGAGAAGCACTGTGGGTATCGGTATGGATTCCAATAACTTACCGAAAGATATGTCCTTTACCCGACTGAGATCAAAGCTACCCGACGCTGTGACGTCTTTCGTAAATAAGCTGTCCAGATCAATTGATTGCGTGGTTTCCTGAGTCGCCTGGAGAATACTGGGATCGACTGATTGTTCAGATCCACTGAGAGACGGTGCGTTGTCATCCTTCGTCATTGATTCCACCCGATTCCTTACTCAATCAATCCGCGCTGCTCAGCTTACCATTACCTTCGGATCATCCATGCCCGGCCATGCGCCAACGCCGATCGAATGGGCGACGATGTTCCCCTTCCCAGTGGGTCGGTTGTGATTTTTCGCGGTTCCGCACTTACCGGTGACCACATGGATACTGTTACCACACCGTATCGCCCCTTCTCAAGCACAAAAGATTGCAGTGCCGACTTCTAGGCGTAACCGCGGCCTTATGAGCGAAAAAGAATTTCACACTCGATCCGTCACCGTGACGACGAAGCCCCTCCAAGCTCAACGGGTCCGGTGAAAAGCCGGCACGCAGACTCCATTCTTTGTTCGTGGCGGTTCGAGATGCTATACTTATTCATAGAAGGGAAACGGTGCCTTAGCGCAGAGACGCAACCACGAAAGGGGGCAGCAATGGCGGTCAAGGTCTTTATTACCAGGGAGTTCAGGAAGGATAAGTTGGCCCAAGCGTATAAGCTGCTTATGGAGCTCAGATCCATGGCAACGCTCCGCAACGGCTATTTGTCGGGAGAGACCATCATCAGCGCCGATAACCCCAACAAGTTGGTGGTCATCAGCACGTGGGTAAGTCAGAAGCGTTGGGAGAATTGGCACGGTAATCAAAAGCGCAAAGATTTCGTCAAGAAGCTTGAAGATGAATTCCTTGCAGCACCCGAACATGTGGAACTGTTCTTTGTCGGTGAGAAGATCCCCGAGTGGGTGGACATGGCATGATGCCTCATTGAATAATTGTCGTGAATTCCGTCCGAAACTCGGTTGTCTTGATTGTTGCCGGGGAAGTTTCCCCGGCCTTAAAGCAGGGGGGCGTACGGGCATAGGCGCTATCGTACCCATTTGGGGCACCAGGCCGCTCTTTCAAGGCCGGGTTGAAGGCTCCGATCTCCGAAGCGAAATCACGGAGTGCCCAACAATGCCGGAGCTTGTCTCGAGTCCGGCGAACCACAACACTAGAAGTCGTCGGATATGTAGAGAACCTTACTTCCCTGGGGCTCGAACAGGAAGGGCAATTCCTGGAGGTCATGGAGGGCTTTGCGTACCTTGTCTTGATTTTGGGGCTCCACGTAGAAAAGCAGGAATCCACCCCCGCCCGCGCCCAGCAATTTTCCTCCTATGGCGCCGGCATTTCGAGCCTTCTCATAGTACTCGTTGATGGAATCATTGCTGATGCTGTCGACAAGATCACGCTTATATGTCCAAGCTCGGTGAAGCACTTCACCAAAGCGGTTGAGAGATACGGCCTCTTTGAGTACCTCCATGATCTCGGTGCACAGGTCTCTCATTCGGGTAAGCGCCTCCATGTTTAGATGGGTAGTCTCTTTCTGAACCTTGAGGATGTCGCCGGCTCGGCGGGTGATGCCGGTGTAGAACATCAACAGATTGCCTTGTAAGGCCTTCTTGGTGGAGTAGGAACAGATGATCGGGTCCACAAAGACCGATTCATCCGGATTGAAGCGAATGCGGCAAATTCCCCCGTACGCTGCAATGTATTGATCCTGCTTTCCTATGGGGTCGTTAAGCCTTTCTATTTCTATCTCGCACGCTTCTCGGGCCAATTGCCCTGCAGAAACGTATTCCCCCTTGAACGTATGAAGGGCATGCAGGAGCCCCACAGCGTACGCGCTCGAGGAACCCAGCCCCGTCCCTGCCGGAATGTCGGCCATGGAGGTGATTTCCACGCCGTCGGCGATATCGGTGATCCTCATTGCCTCCCGAATGATCGGGTGCTGGATCGCTTCGACGGAATCGACCAATTCGGTCTGCGAGTATTTCAACAGGATGCGGTGATCGAAATACCGACTGAGCTTGTTTACCGTTATGTATATGTACTTGTTCAGAGTTGTGCTTACTACGGATCCCTGTTGCTCACGGTAATATGCCGGGAGGTCGGTTCCTCCGCCGCAGAAGCTTACCCTGAGCGGTGTACGCGTGATTATCATGGTTCACCTTCACAACCGGATTTGTTACTTGGTATGGACGGATCCACATTGGCGGGGGATACGGAAGCGAGCGAAAACGTCTCTGCCGGCCTCCGATTGTCATCTGGAGTGACTCTCAGCAACCATTTTTGAAGGAAATTGCCCCATTTGGGTTTGCGGCACCGGTGTCCGAGTATGTATGCCCCGTCCTGGAAGACCGCTCACCGGAATATACCTCCCAGGACGGGGTTACCCTCAACCCTCCAAAAACTGAACAAAGAAACAAAAAAAATATCCGGTCGCGGCAAGGCAGGAGAATAAGCAATTGGCCTCGCCTAGTCAAGACTTTTTCCCGCGTGATCTCAATGAACCGGGAGTAGTCAATCTGTGAGATGGCATGATCTGCTTGTAATCACAAATGTTTTCGGTGAAGCTACGAGGAATGACCGGAGTGGTCCCTTATGAATCGAATCGCGGTCTTGGCCGTCGACACAAACCCGTGTTCACGCCAATGATCCCACGTTCTTCTCAACAGTCCGGTCTGGTTGTCGTAGACCCGGGGGGGACGATACAGGTCGGCACCGGGGAAGAAACGCAGCCCCACGTTGGGAACCCCATTGCTTTCGTAACGGTACACGGGATCCACGCACAGGCAATGCTTGCACGGGATCATCCAATCCTCTCTGGGATGATTGTATCGGCTGTAAAGGAATTTCCGAACCTGTTGGTACATCGGCGAGGTATAGATCTCGGAGAAGGACTGCTCTTTGAGATTTCCGAAGACATATGTGGAGCAGCTGCCGCAGCTCTCCACTTTGATCCAATCCCTGCCGTCGGATTCAACGGTAGGGGGCTTGAAGAAGGGGCGATTGAGTGCGGGGCAGATTCCGATCCAGTTCCCGTCGTCCCCTTTAATCCTCGAGATCCTCATCTCGTTGCTCCACACGTATCCCTTTTCGAGAGTTTGCTTATTTCCAAAGATGTCTCCCGTGCGTACTTCCTCCGAGTAGTCATCGTAACCCGCGTTGTCCGCGTCCGGTTGCGTCCGGGCAATCTCATCGGCTCGCTCTCGGCCGGTGGGCCCGTTCCATGAACCGTCGGCACGGGGCATCCGCGTGAAAGGCAGCCTGAGTCGGTATTTTCTGTCGATGCAGTGGTCAATGAGTTCATCCAGGCGGGTGTTCACCTCATCCGCCAAATCCCAATGAAACTCGTCAATCATCTGGTCATTTGCGTAATTCAGCGCCATAACCTCCATTTCGTCAACACCGATCTCCTGAAACACGAAGTCCGCATACTCCTTCAGGTACTTCATATTGGTGCGCATCAGGACCATTCCGATCCTGAACCAGGGGAAGGGAGCCATGTAGCGGCGGTTGTCTGAAAACCTTTTGAGATTGCGCACTACATTGGAGAAATTTCCATTGAGGTGAAGCTTTTCGTACAGTTCCGCAGTGTGCCCGTCGAAGCTGCATTTCAGCCAGTCAACCACCCCGTTAACAGAGTCCAATTTCTCTTCGGTGAGGAGTGAACCGTTGGTGGTGGGGCGGTAATAGACCCCGAAACGTCGGTACAGGTTCATTAAGTCTTTGAAATAAGGAGATAAGAAGGGCTCTCCCAGGAGGGTACTCTGGGTGAGTCGGCACGTGGGAAAGTACTCGTGAGCAATCCGTTCGATATCTTCCCACTGCCATTCAGGATAATCAATTGCCGAGAAGTTCTCCCCGCGGGTGAGCTTCGAGTAAGTGCACTTCTTGCAACGGTAGTTGCATCGCCAAGAGATCTCGAATGTACACCTGGGAGGAAATGCCGTCAGATTCGGATTGCCGGCCTTTATTTCCGCTAGGAGCCTTGTTTCGTTTTCGATTTTCACATCGAGATACGGTCTGTTCATTCTCCGGATTCCTCATGTTTCGAACAATGTGTACCGAAAGATCGTTTCGCAAGGCTTGCTGCTACTCCACGGCCGTTTCGGCCTCAAAGGGGAGAATCCTCAATGTAAGATCTCACCAGGTTGCTTCCGGTAAAATGTCCCAGGGTGAAGTATGCAATGAACCCCTCAGGGCCGAAGAGCTCCCTGCGAATGCTCCTTCTGCTCCACCCTTTGCGGTGAAGCTCATGTACGCGAAGGCCCGTCTTCTCCAGATAATCGATCTTCCTCACCAGTTCCTCCACGGGGTTATGTCGCACCGTACCGCTTCCGGGGAAAATGATCTTTGGCTTGAGTGCAACCAATCTCTTGAGGGAGTCGATTATCTCCCATATATTGTAATCTGCGCGAAGAGAGCGATCAAACCCTCCGATGTACGCGTCGCCTGTGAAGAGCCATCCCTCTCGCTGCTCAAACAGGCAGATGTGGTCCGGGCTATGGCCCGGTGTGTGAATTACCTGAAACCGCCGGCGGTTCGTCTCAAGAAAGGGCGGTACCGCCAACCCTTGGGATGGCGGCGGGTAGCCCCACATTATGCGCTGATAAGGTCTCAATGGCTTGAGTCCTGGATTGGCCAGAATTGGAAGTGCTCGTTCATGAGCCACGATGTTCGCTCCGTATTTGGCTTGGAGAGCGGAATTAGCCGCCACGTGGTCCTCGTGGCTATGGGTATTGACGATTGTGGTGACCACCAGACCATCCAAAGCGCCGATCAGTTCTCTTATGGTATAGACGCAACCGCTGTCGACCATGAGACCGTCAACCCAATAGGCCGTCGTGAAGTACAGAGATCGACCGGCCAGGCTGCGAGCCAGAAGGAATTTGCGAATTTCACCCATGCGTTCTATCTTGATCATTCCATTCCGCCTCAATAGCAGTGTCATGGCGCCTCGTCCAAAGCCGTTGCCGACGAAAACCCCTAGTACGCTGCGAACTCACAATACCAGTTTTTTCCGGAACGGAGAATAGGGCGGTCACCCTGCTCCAAAAGCGCAGCGGCAGTTTCGGTCCGTCACAATTAAAGGGGGGCCCGCAGCCTGTAATTCCAACCTCGTGTTGTCGATGGTTAATGGGTCTTGTGGCCGCAGTATCCAGGCGCAGCGAGGCGCTCTTGATACTCCGAAGCCCGGTGAAGCTAAATAGGAAGATGTCCGATACATCGAATCCGGATCCCGGGTCTTTAAGGAGAAACGTGTGTTGCGCGAAATTGTTCCGCGCTGCTCATCCAAGCCCCCCTCACCCCCGAAAGGGGGGAGAGGGTGAGGGGGGCCTTTACACTTCGTAATACTCGCAATCCGGTGCTTTTGCTGCAAACCGGACCGTTTTCCGAGGATACGTGACCAAGAAGCGCGACACACATGAGAAACTCCTCCAATGCCTCTTTCCTTGAAGGTCCAATACATAACTATAAGTAAAGACCTAATTTAACCACAGCGTCATGAAGTCCCCAACCATTTGAAATATCATGCCATCTCCTGACAGGCTTGCGTGCATTACGCATTTGTGGCACTCTTTTCACCGAAAAGACTACGTTTCTTTGCCAAAATTGTTTTGCAATCGTTAGGGTTGCATGTTATGTAACCACGACAAGTGTGCACATAGTAGGCAATGGCTCCCTCACCATCCAAGTGTTTCTTGGACACGCAGGCCTTAAGAAAGATTCGGGAGGAACGAGGAATGAAGAAAGAAGCTCGCATTCAGGCGGAAAGAAAGTTTCTCAAAGCCGGAGGAAACATTACGAATCGGGAAATAGCCAAAGCGGTAACCGTTAATCCACTTACTGTAGGACGATGGAAACGAGATGATCAGTGGGAAGAGAAATTGAAAGAGATCGAAGATGCAGGCGCAAAAGAGGCCGCCGGTGCGGTTGTAAGAAAGAAAGATGCTCGCGATAAAGCCTTCAGACTGTATATGGACGAGGGAGGCAATGTCACAAACAAGGACCTCGCTTTGCAGGTTGGCGTGAGCCCTGCGACAATCAGCAAATGGAAAGAGGTCGACGGCTGGATCGATCACATTACCGAAGACGTTGCCGAACCTGAGGAGGAAGTTGAGGAAGCGGAAGTTCCGGATCTGGACATGGGAGATCTCGCCGCACCGGAACAGATCATCCTTATCAACCAAAAGATAGACTTGCTCCTGGCCAGGCAACATCTCTCGGCCGAGGAAGTGGCCCATATTGCCGACGCGAAAAGTGACTTACTTGAAGCTTTGGAGATTTATCTGGGTATTGTGCGTGAGGTGAGCCAGATAAGACCTGAAGAGGACTGATCCTCGACGATGGTCCGCACACGCTTGGAGAGATTACGAAGCGGCCTCCCTTAATCATGTAAGCCGGACGACCATAGCGTGAAAATGTTAGTGACATTTCCCTGTTTCATTAGTGCGCGCAAACAAGGACTCGGATATGATTCCCCCGGATACGCTGCTCTACGTCTATGAGATCCGTGGGGGCGCTTGCCGTGATATTCATTCTCCACCACCTTCATACATCGGTCTGTGGAATGAGGATGAATTTGTGTACCTCTTCTTCATGAAACAGGAAGATGGTTTTGTGTACGACATTGTGTGCGGAGGGCTTAGCGATCGGGTTTCCCGTCATGAAATAAAGTACGAGGACTGGCAGAAGGGACTTCCGGCCGGTGGAGTTACGTTGGCCGGAATTCACTTTGTGGGGCGGGATCACCCAGCCCCGCCCCCCGGTGCCGTCGTCATGGATCCCTCTGTAGTCTTCGGGGACGGTAATCATCCGACGACGGTCGCATGCCTCGGGTACATGAGAGACATCGTTGGGAGTCAAGCAATTGAATCTATGCTCGACCTCGGTACGGGAACGGGGATACTTGCCTTGGCAGGCGCAACTATGGGGATCGGGCGGATTGTCGCAGTGGACAAGAATCAGTTGGCGGTGTGCACAGTTCGGGAAAATGTGACGGCAAACTCGTTATCCTCCGTTATCTCGGTACGCGAAGGGGAAGCAAGACTGTTTACCAATGAGCCTTTTGACTTGGTAGCCGCGAATCTTCCATTCCACGTGTTGAGAGATCTCGTGCCATTGAAGGACTCCGCGATTCATCGATACTGGATTGTCTCGGGAATCAACGAACAACAAGCCGTGCTTCTCCAAGGCCTGTTTCTGGATCAGGGTTACCGATTGACGCACAACAGAATGGACACCCCCTGGGCGACGTTCATGGTCGTCAATGATCGTTATGCCGATATCCTCTCCAAGACACAGTAAACTTAAATGTCGTTTGCAACCAAGCAATGGAGTATGAATGAATGACAAGTGAATTCGTGAGTCCCCCTGAGGGAGGCTGGATAACCATATCATCTCGTACGGGAACGCCCCAAGTGCCTCATAATCCCATCGTGGGATTCATCGAAGGAGACGGAGTCGGTTCGGATATCTGGGCTGCATCAAAACCCGTGTTCGATGCTGCAGTAAGCAAAGCTTACGATGGAGCGAGGGAAATCCGCTGGTGGGAAATACCTGCCGGAGAGAAATCGTATCGTGCATACGGGGAATACCTGCCGGATTATTCCTTCGACGCGATTGAAAGAGTTCGTGTGGCCATAAAAGGCCCGCTTACCACTCCTGTTGGAGGTGGATTCAGAAGCCTCAATGTCACCCTCCGCCAAAAGCTGGACCTCTACGCGTGCGTACGTCCCGTTCGCTATTTACCGGGGACTCCGGCGCCGGTCCTTAAGCCCGAACAGGTCAACATGGTCATCTTCAGGGAAAATACCGAAGACGTGTACGCGGGTATCGAATGGAAGTCGGGAAGCAGTGAGGCAGCGAGGATTATTGGCTTCCTCAGGGAAACACTCGGTGTCGATATAGCCGGGGATTCGGGAATCGGACTCAAGCCGATGAGTCCGGGGGCGACGAAGAGGCTCGTAAGGCGTGCCATACGTTTCGCACTGGAAAACGGAAATCGGCGCGTCACCTTGGTCCACAAGGGAAACATCATGAAATTTACGGAGGGCGCTTTTCGGGACTGGGGCTACGAGGTTGCCCGAGAAGAGTTTGCCGATCAGGTGGTAACGGAGAGCGATCTGTACGAGAAACATGAAGGAACCATTCCCGAGGGAAAGATCCTCATGAACGACCGTATAGCCGATGCCATGTTCCAGCAAGTGCTGTTGAGGCCCGGCGAGTATGAGGTCCTGGCCATGCCGAACCTTAACGGCGATTACCTTTCCGATGCCCTGGCGGCCCAGGTCGGCGGGCTGGGAATGGCACCCGGCGCCAATATTGGCGACCGGTGCGCACTATTCGAGGCTACCCACGGCAGCGCCCCCAAATACGCCGGTATGGACAAAGTAAACCCGGGCTCCATGCTGCTCTCAGGTGTGATGATGTTTGAGCACATGGGATGGAAAGAAGCGGCGCAACTCATCGTCAACGGGATATCCGATGCGGTTAAGTCGGGTACCGTAACGTACGACCTTGCACGACAACTGCCCAACTCCACCGAGGTATCGTGTTCGGGCTTTGCTCAGGAGGTCATCAAGCGTATGCGGTAAGTGATTGCCGTGCCGGTGCCGAATACAACGGCTCCGCTTGACCTTGATTTCAGAAGTGTTGTAGTTCTCCGCCCGTGGCGGGTCGGCCTCAAGCCGGGTGAACTACAACTCATCGGCCTCACGGAGTCGCTTCTCGGAGTCTCAGTGACCTACTTTGAGGCCTTTTCACGAATTGCCTTGACCTCTTTCAGTTCCGAGGCAGAGCGGCAAGTCTGCTCGGGCTGGATCGAAATTATGTTCTTGAGCACCGGAAATTCGTACTTGTCACTGAATTTCATGGCCGTGCCTGCCCGGCAGGCGGCCGCAAAGCTTCACTAGATCAATAGGTCGCTTCATGAGGGTGTCCTGCTTACACCCTCTATAACCGTATTACGTTTGGTGCCGCTTCCAGGGACACGGCGGTTAAGGATTTTGCGAAGGGGGCCCTACCGGTCTTCGCAATCTTGTTTCGTTTCCCGGGCAATATTCGAATGGTTTTCATTGTAGCGCTCGCAGCCTCGCTCGGATTCTTCCCGCCGGCAATCGCCGCCGGCAATCGCCACAGGTACGGGTGCCGAGGTCCGGAAAACGCCGGCCACGGTCGGCGCCGGCAAGACCTGCGGCGTAGTCTCATCCTCGACCTTGATACCAAGTCGAATAGATGTCATATCTATTAAGCTCTTCGCCGATCTTCAAAGCCCGGCAGCACGTCCGACGTAATCTCCTACCGGCTTAGGCCTTAAATGCCGGGGAAATACGTACATGAGGCGCCGGCGAAGAAGGGCTGCAAGAGGAACCGGGCTCGTCCATAGCACGCTGAAAGAGTCTCCCGTAAGGAACTCCCGTGACCGTCACATCCGCAACCGAAAGGATCCCCGAGCCTCTTCATCGTTTTATCGCCCAAGGGGGCGCTGTTTTTCGTTGTGACGACGGCGATTGGGAGGTGGGCATCGAATTCCCTCCACCGGCGTTTCTTCAACGTGCCCTTTCCCCGGATTCTCTGATCATTGCGAACAACGGATGTGGAGACTATCTCTTCCTGAAGAGCCGGGTTGCGCCCAACTCAGAGCCCGGATCCTTCGAGAATCGGGTTTTTGTGTACCGGCACGAGGGCGCGGAGATTGAACAATTCAGCGATGACCTTGAGATGCTGACGCACCCTCCCGCTTCGATCCCTTCAGACCATTCAACCGTGTTCTACGCCGATGGTGCCGTGGAGGTTAGGCTTGGCGATCATGTGTCGGCGCGTAATCTTTTCTTCCGAAAAGAAGGTCGGGTGGTGTATGTTCCGGGTGTGTCAAGAAGGAACCGAGAATTCGAGCATGGCGGATTGTTATGGGTGGGAATCCGCTTTGAAGGCGGCTCCGTCACGGGAGTGTTCGTGGATCCGAATTCCCTGTGTTTGAAAAAGAGCCTCAGGTTCCTCTCCCGATCAACCTCGGGGATTGAAGAAATCGACCCGCTGGAAAGCCTTAAATAGGCCCGGCTTGTTGTTCCCCTTCCCCCTGCGTCAATCCCGCGTTCCGAGGGACCGGCGGGAGACCGGGGCGGAGTCATCATAGATCCTTTAACGGTTCATCTACCGGAGGCTTCTGTCGGTAGTGGTCGTGACCTCCTTGAGGGAGGACCCGGACGTGAAGGCGGCCTATGCCCTCTGTGCCAAAAGCTATGCGGTGAAGCCCGTGGATTCCGAATCCTTTAACGATGCCATGGGTAACTTGGGCCTCTACCGGCTGCCGGTGAACGAACAGGCCAAGCAATTAATCAGATCTACAGAGGTGAAGTTGAGAGGCGGAGATGAGTGACATGACGCGGGTACTTATTGTGGAAGACGTGCCGACGGATGTGGAGATCGTCGAGCGGGAGGTCCGTCTCAGTTTTTCGAGCTGTGAGTTTCTGGTCGTCGAGAAGCAGGACCCCTTTCTTGATGCGCTTCGATCATTCCAGCCCGACATAATACTGTCGGATTTCAAGCTCCCCACGTTCGACGGTTTGACGGCGTTGAAGCTGGCGCAGGAATACGCTCCGGAAACCCCTTTCATCATCCTGACAGGCTCAATGAATGAGGACACCGCGGTTGAGTGCATGAGGACCGGGGCCTGGGACTATGTAATCAAGGAGCACTTGAAGCGCTTAGGGCCTGCGATGCGTGGCGCCTTCGAGCAGAAGGCTCTTCGCGCGGAGAAGCGGAAAGCGCGGGAGGCATTGAAGGAAAGCGAACGACGGTACCGGCTTCTTGCCGACAATACGCTGGACGTTATCTGGCAGATGGACCTTGACCTACGGTTTACCTATGTCAACCCCGCCATTGCTCGGCTGGCGGGTTACACCGTGGACGAATGGATTGGGACAAGGCTTCGGGATCATTGCGATGATGAGAACTTCATGAAGCTGACGCAGGTCATATCCGAAGAAATTGTCAAGGGCCCGGAAGGTTCGGGAACCGTATTCGAGGCCGTCATGTTGAACAAAGACCGAGAACCGATCCATTTGGAGATACGGGGAGGCGTCCTATTCAGCGAGGACGGCAAGCCGACGGCCTTTCAAGGAATTGCCAGAGACGTTACCGAACGGAAAAGAATGGAAGAGGAACTGCGGGCGCATCGGAAACAGCTACAAACGATTTTTGAAACCTCACCGGCAGGAATATTTCTCGTGAATCCTGAAGGCATCATCACTTTCGCCAACAAGAAAATGGGCGCTTTGTTTTCCGTACCCTGCGAAGATTTTCCGGGCACGCCTTACGTCGAACTGGTCCATCCGGCCCAACGATCCACGGGTTACGGCAAAATGAAGGCCTTGATGTGCGGGGAGATTGATCACGTCAGTCTCGAACGGCGATACCAGGCCTTAGACGGAAGGGAATTCGTGGGACATCTGTCGGGGAGGCGGATCTTTAAGGAAGACGACACCCTGGAAGGCTTAGTAGGTATCATTACGGACATCACCGACCGGAAAAGGGCCGAAGAGGCGCTGAAGGACAGTGAGGAAAGATTCCGGCATTTGGCCGGGGTAACTTTCGAAGGGATAGGCTTCCACGACAAGGGAATTCTCTTGGAGGCCAACGAGCAGTTTTTTGCCATGTTGGGTTACGAGCCCGATGAACTCATCGGTTCCGATGTAATCGAGAAGACAGTTAGTCCGGAATACATGGAAATCGTAAGAGGCCATGTTGCCTCTCGGTCCGCTGAACCGTATGAGATCGTAGCTCTGAGAAAGGATGGAGGCAGACTTCCGTTGGAAGTCCGCGTGAAGCTGCTACGGATCGGAGAGAAAGAAATCCGGGCCGTTGCCTTAAGAGACCTTTCCGAACGCAAGGAGATGGAGAGGCAACTTCTTGAAGCCCAGAAGATGGAGGCGGTGGGCACACTTGCAGGCGGGATCGCTCACGACTTCAACAATATCCTTCATATCATTTCCGGACATGCCGAACTTCTCCAGATGGAACTTGCCGTGAAGGGCATGAGACTTCCCGAAACGGATGCGATTCGAGAAGCTGCTCTCCGTGGGGCGGATCTCGTCAAACAGATTCTTACGTTCAGCAGAAGGGTTTCCACGAAGTTTCAACTGACGAACCTCAACGAGGTGGTCGAGGTCACCGACCGACTCTTGTATCGTACAATCCCCAAAATGATAGATATCGAGCTGAAGCTGGAGGAGACGCTGAAGCCGATTCGGGCGGACTCCACCCAGGTTGAGCAATTGCTCATTAACCTTGCCCTCAATGCTCGAGACGCCATGCCCGAGGGCGGTAGTCTTGTCATCGAGACCCGCAATGTGAATATCTACGAGAAGCAGAGCAGGAGTCAGGGTGAACTGAAGGCGGGTCAGTATGTTCTGCTCCGAGTATCGGATTCGGGACACGGTATGAACGATGACGTGATTCAGCGCATCTTCGAGCCGTTCTTTACAACCAAAGGACTTGCCGATGGAACAGGACTCGGGCTGTCCGCAGTGTTCGGTATCGTGAAGATGCATGGCGGCCACATAACTTGTCGGAGCGAGGTAGGACAAGGTACCATCTTTGACATCCACTTCCCGGTAGCCGAGCCGGCCGAGACAACGACTGATGAAGCGCGGGAAGTTGATACGCCGGCCGGGGGCACCGAAACGATCCTTGTTGTGGACGATGAGTCCCTCATCGCCGATCTGGCAAAGCAAATGTTGGAGCAGGTGGGATACTCGGTCATTACGGCCGGCAGCGGGGAAGAGGCACTGGATATATATTTTCAACAAAAATCAGACATTGCTCTTGTCATTCTCGACCTGATCATGCCGGGGATTGGCGGCAAACAGTGTTTGGAAGAACTCCTCAAGATCGACCCCCAGGTCAAGGCTCTTATAGCAAGCGGGTTTGACGGCAGGGGGGACTTAAAACGTTTTCTCGATAGGGAAGCCAAGGGCATCGTAGCGAAACCTTTCGAAATGAGGGAACTGCTCCGGTCCGTTCGCCATGTTCTTGACGGGGTTTGACCGAAATTCCGGATGATGCCGCAAAATCATCCCATGCCTCCATCTACATCGCCTGGTTTAACAGGGATCGTATTGTCCCCGCCATTGTGTTCCTGCTTACAGGCTTGGTGACAAGCGCTCCCAATCCCAGTTTTTCGGCCTGCTCCTCCGTTATTTCGTCCGAAAATCCCGTGCACATGATGATTGGTATATCGGGCCGAAGAGCCTTGAGTTCCTTGGCCAAATCCTTGCCGGTCATGTTGGGCATGGCCATATCCGTAATCACCAGGTCAAACTTGCCGGGATCTCCGCGGAAAAGCTTTAGCGCATCGCGACTGTCTGCTTGGGCCGACACCCTATAACCCAACTGCTGCAGGATCTCTCTGCTCATATTGACCACAACGTGCTCGTCGTCCACAAACAATATGTGTTCGCCATTTCCGGGAGCCGCTTCATCGGATTTGGCCGGAGATACTGCGGCCTCGCCCTTAACCACGGGGAGAAGCACCTGAAAGGTGGTTCCCTGTTCCGGCTCGGAACAGACCTCCATCCGACCTCCATGCGCTTTGACAATCCCATGCACGACGGACAATCCCAATCCCGTCCCTTCGCCCCTGGCTTTTGTCGTGAAGTACGGGTCAAATATTCGAGCCAAGATGTCAGGGGTCATACCATGTCCGGTATCGCGTACCGTGAGTCTCACATGGGACAGTGAATCCGTCCCCGAACATGTTTGAGATGAATCGTCCGCCAGCATGCACGTATCCAAAACAACTTCCAGCGTGCCGCCTGCTTCACGCATGGCGTGTGCTGCATTTGTGCACAGGTTCATGAGAATCTGATGAATCTGCGTCGGGTCGGCAAGTACCGTCTCCTCCACCGTCTTAATCCGTTCCCTTACGGCGACGGTCCGGGGAATCGAGGCTCTCAAGAACTTCAGCGTCTCTTTGACAATCGGCGTAATGCAAATTATCCGCTTTTGTTGACTCTTTTGGCGACTAAAGGTGAGTATTTGATCCACCAGATCTTTGGCCCGTTCGGTCGCGAAAAGCATTTGTTGTAAACTCAAATAAAGCTGACCGGTTTTGGGGACTTCTTCCAATGCCAACTCACAGTATCCCATGATCACAAAGAGAATATTGTTGAAATCGTGCGCAATACCGCTTGCCAGAGTGCCGATGGCTTCCATTTTGGCGGCCTGACGGAGTTGCTCTTCCAGGAACTTACGATCCGTAACGTCTCTGACGATGCCGCGGAATCCCCTGAACTTGCCGTCGGAAGAATTCACCGGAGCAACGGAAGCTTCAATGATTCTCTCGTCCCCATTCCGTCTTACCAATTTCCATTCCGCGACCTGTGCCTGCCTGCGGCTGAAATACACACCACTGAAGATCTCTCTGACTTCTTTGACCACCGATCGACCGACAAATCTATGGTAGTTCATTCCCGAGAGTTGCTCAGGGGCACAGTCCAATATCCTCGCCATAGAATCGTTGAACAAAGTCATGTTTCCCTTATGGTCCACCTCGTAGTATCCTTCTTCCATATTTTCGATTATGGTTCGGTACTTCTCTTCGCTCTCACCAAGCGCGTTCACAGCCTGCTTGCGCTCCGTAACATCTCGAAGTACAAGGACAACTCCAAGAACCCGCTGTTCATGGTCTCTTATGGGGGCGGCACTTTGTTCGGTGTATCTCCTATGGTCGCCTTGGGAAATCAATACACTGTGGTTGGTGAGGCTAACGGCCGAACCGCTTCTCAAAACGCGATTCACTGGATTCTCCTGTTTCAGTCCTGTTGTTTCATCCTCGATTTCAAACAGTTCCGACACCATGACATGCTCGGCTTCATCTTGACGCCGGCCGATCAGCTTCTCTGCAGCCGGATTCACGAGCACGACTTTTCCCTCGGTATCGGCAGTTATGACGCCTTCACCAATGGACTGTAACGTGACGAGAAGCCGTTCCTTTTCTTCAAGAACCGATTGCTCGGCTTTTCGTCGCGATGCAAGATGCCTTTTCAAATCCACCAACGCTCCGATCCAGGCGGCGACAAGCAAAGTGAAACTTACCAGGGCCATCAGTCCCGCTTTCCAGATCCTTTGTCGATACAGCCTGATCTCCGCGTTGATTCGGGCCTGAACCGCGGTAGTCATATTGTGCAAACCGTGTGAATACAACTTCTTGCTCTCTTCATACTCGAGACTCAGCATCAGTTCGGTAGCGTCCTTCATCCGGCCGTCTCTTGCGAGAGCAAATGCCAGAGACTCCATTTCTATCAATTTCGTATAAGCCAGTTTCGTGCTTGCCGCATAACTCCTTTCGTATTCTTCACGGGCCGACAGCGCCAAGGCCGTCAGTGCATCATCCAATTCGACCTCGTTCTTTCGGTACTGCCGCTCCCATCGTGGGTTACCGGTCAGCGCGGCTATGCGCGCAAACATGGTCGACAATTCGTTCCGGTGAGCCACTTTGCCGACCAATCGCTGGAGTTCAAGGCCCTCTTTTCCCACATGTGAGAGCGATTCATACATGCGCCACACCAGACCCGACACTGCCACCGAGAGGGCCAGACTAATCAGAATACCCAGCGTGAGGACTCTCATGGGGCTATGAACCGCGTCACGAATCCGTTTTGGTAATGGTTCCCCCCGGCGTGATTCCGGACGGTTGCGCCTGTCCCGGGGACCTGTTGCTTGTTTCATCCATTCAGTCATGATCCGACCTTCCAGTCTTCGGACCCTCTCCCCGGCAACACGCTGGATAACGGGGCTGTGAGCTTAAAAGAACGCTACTGGACGCAGACTCCGCCTCGACGGCATTCCGAAAACTTTTTGGCCGAGCGGCATACGAATCATTCGTCTGTAGCCCGGCCTCATAGATTCATCCTCAGAGTTGCGGAGTGTATACTAGGTGCTAGTTTGGAACCGGTTAGGCATCAGTTAGAAGTCTGTACGGCAACCCCGGTGAAATGCCGCCAAACGCTGTAGGAAGCCGGTTGGAGGTCGGAATCACGGGAGTTCTGTTCCTCGCCCTTCAGAGGTAGGATTTTGAAATGTATAGGTCCGACTTTCTCATCAACCGTCGAGATTATTAGGAAGCCGTAACAATCGCGTTTGGGACAACAAGAATTCGGGTTTTATCGTTCCTACAATGCGAAACTATTCATTCCCTAACCATAAGTTCACAGTAGTAGTGCTTTTATTCTGATGCGGAGATTGATCGATTGGGGCGGTTCCCTTAAGGCTTGAACGATGAGGAGAGACTACTGAGCTTGAACCCGCGAGAAATCCCATTGTACCCAATACCGGATGCATTCTCGGTGGAACGAGTGCGGGAGGCTCTTGGAGTACCGGAGATCCGTTCGAAGAGGTTCGCTGAATCCCTGCCCTTCTCCGGGGAGGACGTTACGGCGGGCTCGGAAACGGAACTCCAGGCTGCCGTGGCCGGAGAAACGGACTGTGTAGACCTGCCTATAAGCATCGAGAGTTCGAATTACTTTGCCAATATCATCAGGAGAGCGACGTCCGGCGACTCTTCTCCCAGCGCGGTCACGGAACTGGAAAAACACATAAACGGCAACCAGACCAAGATCTGGGATAACAGTTGGGTCAGATTCCCGTTGAGATCGCTTAGCCCCTTCGCACAAAAGGTGTTGAATCAAGATCTCCGTTCCGATCGCAGCAGCGTATGGAGTAGCCCCCGAAAGGACCTGGAGAAATTCCTCCACGTGAGCGAGAACCAACAGTGGCTACGGGTTCCCATGAGTTACCTCGTGAAGATCGCCCTTGCAGATGTGCTCGGGGCACAGGTCGCACTGCCGGGAATAGTGCATTCAACCGGTTGCAGCGTAATGGATCGACTGTTGAGCGATAACACATCGCCTGAAACATTATCCTTCCATGTGGTGCCGTTGCGCAGGGATTCCTCCTTTGGGAGGGCAATAGCCAAAGAAACGTCGAAGCGTTATCTCTTGACCCAGTTGGTCATTATGTATGCCAACTCCGCGCTGGGACTGCTTGAAAGCGGTCAAAGAGCCATCATATACTTTTCGCCTCACCCGCCCGTTCGCCAGAAGATGCTCAATGAATGCATTTCAGATTCTTTTTATCGTGAGTTGTTCATGAATCCGTGCCTGTCCGGGTGGGACAACGGCATGGAAAAGCATGATTACATGTGCCTATGTCACCAAGTGCTCAGTCGCAGCCAATTGAATGCCGTGAGCAAACTCAGGGAGGCCGGTATAATCACTCGAAATCTGGTGATACTCCCGAATGTATCCAACATATCCCTGGCAAATAACGGAACCCATTTGAGTTTGGGCAGCCGCAAGCTCACGCAATGCTTGGAGGCCGGCGACAGGGACTTTTCACCCACAGACGAGAAATACTTGGGTGATTTGGTCATCAAGATTGTCGAGCACTTTCTACCCCTTTTTGTGGGCACGTACAGCGCGGCTCCATACAGGCTGGATTTCTCGGATTTCCACCCCGAAAGGGTCCTGGGATTTCTCCCCCATGAACTCGATTACACCCATCTGCGAATGATGTGGCGGCGGTGGAAGAAGAAGGCATCCATCAAGATACTGGGCCAACCTACAACGCCGTTCGGCCTGAAATCGATCGATCAGGCATTGATAACCCTGTTTCGCTGCAAAGGGGATTTCATGCCGGATTTCAGGCTGATAGACTATATGGTTGCGCCGATGAGTACGGACCGAAGCCCTGCGCTTGACGGCAAACCGGGTAACTGGGATCGCCTGAAACGGGATCTGGCCGATCTCGGGGTCTTTGACGCGAGAATGTCCTTGTACATGCTTTACCGCCTCAGAGAATTCCAACAGGCCGGTTACTCCGGTTTCGAGGGGAGACATTACAGCCTTTTTGAGAGCCTCGATAAAGACATGTCACGAGCCGCAAACCTTCAGGCCCTCGTCACCGCACTCGCGTTCAAGTACGCGCTTCAGGGCAACGTGACGCACGCGGACATCCCAGACGAACCTTTCATTGAAAGTGAGAGACGACAGATTTTCTTCGGCTCTGCAATAGGGATTCCTACCTTTTACGTGCACGGTTGCACGACAAATGTATTTCTAAAGAGCATCCTTAGGCGAACCAACGGGATACGGCACAGTCGGCGCTATCCGGGATACTTGAGAGTCTATCACCGGCAGTACCGTTTGGCTTTGGCCGAAATCATCCAAACTGAAGGGGCGGATCTTGTGGAGAATCTCGGACTGACGGAAACCATCAGGGATCTCTTCGATCGCATCAACCGGCCGCAAGTTCATTCTGCGGAAGGCAAGCTTACGGCAGGCATATTGAATGTGGCGGGGCTGGATTCACCCATGAAGGCGAAGGCGCAGGACTTCAACCTTGCCGCGGAAGAATATTATCGAAACGACTTGAAGAAACAGTACCTGCAGGAGGCCCTGGACTTCCTGTGCGAGGACCTGAAAGAGCTGGAAGCGTGTGGGGTATTCTCAGAGCAGGGTTACAAGGAAACGTTTCATTACGCGTTGGGTGATCGATCCGCGGGGAGATTCGTGGATGCGGTTCGTCAAGAGGTGCTTGATGAGTCCGCCTCCGCTGATGACATACGTAAACTGATCGATCTGATGTTGGCAACCGTACACTACGACTCCGTTCGGGCCGAGCAGAGTCTTTCCGGCAGAGCCGACCACGATGCGCATGCGACACCAGTTCATTGAACGGGACACCGGCCGAATTCGGGATGAATCGCTCTTCGGTGACAGAGCCGTGGATCTCCTCTACTCCGTGGTCTGGGAAAAGGCTCCCGTGTTGTTCCGAGCACTCACCGGAAGCCGTGCATCGAGTCTGTTAGCAATGATGTGTTTTGACAATCCTCTGGACAAACTCTGCCGGCGGTCATTCATGAACGGCTCCATAGACCTGTCGGAATGCGTAGAGCCCGAACATTTCTACGACACACGGAGAAAAGTCTTCCAAAGGCGGATTAGGTACTGGGAGTGCCGCCCCATGAACTCGTCCCCTGATGAGGTGGTGTCGCCGGCGGATTCTCGAGTGATCGTCGGCTCCTTTGAAGATACCTCGGCACTCTTTCTGAAAGAGAAATTCTTCGGCTTTTCGGAACTCTTGGGGGAAGACAAACAGTGCCGGCTTTCCGCGTTTGAGTCCGGGGATTTCGCCGTCTTCAGGCTGACGCCGGACAAGTATCATTACAATCACACGCCGGTAGCCGGACAAGTCATAGATTATTACGAGCTTTTCGGTGGTTATCATTCATGCAACCCCAGTGCGGTGGTGAGGGCCGTCACTCCGTTTTCAAAGAACAAGCGAGTGGTCACCATCATGGACACCGACGTGCCCGGCGGGACCGGTGTAGGTCTTGTGGCCATGATCGAGGTGGTGGCGCTTATGATAGGCGATGTCGTGCAGGTTTACAGCGATGACGGGTACGAGACCCCCAGGCCTCTAAGCAAGGGGATGTTTCTGAAAAAGGGAGTACCCAAGAGCCTCTATCTCCCCGGAAGCAGCACGGACGTGCTGCTCTTCCAAAAGGGAAGGGTCCGATTTTCTCCGGATCTCCTTCGCAACCAGAGGCGTTCTGAGATTCATAGCAGGTACTCGGTGGGTTTCGGTCGTCCTCTGGTGGAAACCGAGCTCAACGTCCGATCCCCCATAGCGCAGGGCGTGGAGACGTAATCGTTCAAGATATGAAGCAGGAGTCCCATTATGTGGAATGAGTTGTTCGTAGCCGTGCTCGCACTCTGTCTTGTGCAATTGCTGCGTTGGTGTTTTAGGGCCTTGCCCAATGAAAAATGGCAGATACTGGGGTGCATTCCGCTTTCCAAGGAAGGGTCCGATCGTTGGAAAGGGCTTAATCTCACGTATTACGGGCTGTTCGTGTCGGCCGCGGTAGTTGCCGCAACATGGATGATCTTCGTCCTCATGGGATCGATCGGTGTTCCCATAGGAATCATCGGAGTTTTGCTGCTGCTGATACTGCCGGTATGGGCCCTCGCGACAAAGTTGACGGCTCGCCTGGTGGAGAAAAAACTGCATACCTTCACCATCGGTGGAGCAACCTTTGTGCTCTTGTTGATAACTCCCCCGGCAGTATTTCTGACCAATGCCTTGGCCGGGCCGAAATTCGGCGTGCAGGTTCCCATGCTTCCCTTCCTCGCCGCAATGGCCGTCGCTTACACCATGGGAGAAGGAATCGGGCGGTTGGCATGTATCAGCTTTGGATGCTGCTATGGCAAGCCGATTTCACAATGTGGTCCTACGATTCGCCGCATCTTCGAACGTCATGGGTTCATTTTTACGGGAAAGACCAAGAAAATCGCATACGAAAGCGGATTGGACGAACAAGAGGTCGTGCCGATACAGGCGATCACGTCTTCGGTCCACATTGTTCTCGGCCTCGCGGCACTGTTGCTCTACTTCCACTCGGCCTTCTTCTCCGCTTTCGTTTTGTCCATGACTGCGACACAAGGTTGGCGAGTTTTTTCTGAAACACTTCGTGCAGACTATCGGGGCGGAGGGAAAATCACCGCGTATCAGGTCATGGCGGGATTGGGGATTGTCTACACGGTGCTCCTGGCCTTATTCGTGCCTGTCCAAGCTGTTTGCCGGCCCGACATAGTTGCCGGCGTCGCGGCCCTTTGGCATCCCGGAGTAATTCTGGCGCTTCAGGCCGTTGGCTTTGGAACCTTCCTTTTTTCAGGTCGCAGCATGGTAACGGCATCGAGCCTCTCGTTCAACGTTCTCGAGGATAAGATTTAGCGTCACAAGAGGCCGTTTGGGGAAGGATGAAGGACTCATCGCCTCATATGGAGAAGGCCGAATTGGTGAAAGGTGTTCGAACTAGCCGAGCTTCTTCTTCCACTCATTGATAAGTTCAATACTTACGCCCGCTCCCCCGCATACGATGACGACAATCGGTTGCAACCCCGCCAGCGGCTCGGCCTTTCCATATACGGCTGCCAGCGACGCCCCACATGCCGGTTCAACCAATACCCGGTGCTCGCCGGCGAAGCGCACGCAAGCGTCCACGGCCTCTCGATCCGTGACCTGCCACGGAGTGATTGGATGACGTTTGGTCCATTCGAGAGCTTTGGCGGCAACCTTTCGGGCCCCCAACGTGGTGGCTACCGAGTCGACGCGATCCAGAGTCACCAGACCGTCGGCTCGAACGGCTGCGGCAAATGAGGCCGTTCCCTCTGTTTCCACGGCCAGCATGGGTATATCCGTCCATCCGACGTCGTGCATTCCTTCCAGCAGGCCGCACATGAGACCGCCTCCGCCGACGGAGACCACGACCGCGCCGGGCCTCACGCCTACTTGAGCAATCTCGTGAATGATGGAGGCATGACCTTTCCACACGCGGGGATCGTCAAAGGGATGGATATATGCTCCGTTCTCCTGCTCGGCAAGCTTAGTGCCAAAGGCATGTGCATCGTCCCAGGAATCCCCGTGCACGACAACGGTTGCCCCTTCTCTGCGGACAAGGCCTCGCAGCCACTCGGGTGTTGTCTTGGGCACGATCACGGTGACCGGAATACCGATCTTGCGTCCCGCGTAGGCGACCGCATAGCCCGCGTTTCCTGCCGACGCGGACACGAGCCGCCTCGCACCGGCCTCCCAACTGTCCAGGCACGCCAGGCCTATTCCACGTATTTTGAACGATCCCACAGGCTGCAAGGCTTCCATTTTCAGATGAACCGGAACTCCCATTGCAGAGCTCAGAGACAAGGACTCCCATAGAGGGGTAACGACGTGAAGTTGTATAGAGGCCACCGGTCGTCCGTCTTTCAGTTGATGTATTTTGCGTGCCGTGTTGACCGGGTGCATTGTCGTCGCACCTCCTCCGCCTCATTGCCGGGACACCCGATACGGACTTCTTTCATACATATCATTGTCCCGTTCCAAAACAAATATATGTCTTTTGGGGTCCGGATCAAGGTCGCCCAACCCGCATCCCGGAATGCTCATAGAGTTCGGGGGAGTATCACCGTCTCCGGGCGCGGCACCGTATCGCCCACCGCTATCGGTGCAATTCCGGAACGGCTTATTTTAATTTGCTATTTCAGCTAATGTCCCGTGCCGAGGATCACGCCGCAACGACTTTGTAATGTAAAGATTTCCATTGCCAGGTCACAAATGGGGTGTTATGGTCAAAATTGATCACTAGAAACCTGATTTAGAATAATAGGGCATAATGGTGCCGTCAAACGCGAGGTTAAGGGATTCGGGGACCTTCCCGGTTCTGGAGAACGCCCAACTGAGGGCAGTGCTTCCACGGGCCCTCATCAGCTCACACGGCGTTATGTTGAGAACCGTTGCCCCCCATTCTGAAGGAGCATCTTCATGACACGAGCGGAAGAGAGAGAATACGAGAACCTTAGTCCCTTCGAGGTGAAAGACAAACTCATCAAAATGGCTTCGTCTCACCTTGAAAGGATCATGCTCAACGCCGGCAGAGGCAACCCCAACTGGGTGGCTGTCGCCCCGCGGCGAGGGTATGCTCGGCTCATGAGCTTTGCACTCCAAGAATCGGAACGGTGCGGGCTCGGAGAAGGCTTTGGAGGAACGTGTGAACGGGCCGGCATAACCCGACGCTTCGACTCTTTTGTCGCGGACAATAAGCAATCAGAGGGAACGGCCTTCCTGGAGGAAGCCTTTGCCTACGTTCGAGGCGAAATCGGCCTCGACGCAGATGTGTTTATCCATGAAATGGCCGACGCGATTCTCGGAGACCACTATCCCGTACCGGATCGCATTCTGACTTGTGCCGAACGGGTTATCCTCGAGTACCTTTCCTTGGAGATGTGCGTCGGCAATCCACCGACCGGAAAGTTCGACCTGTTTGCTACCGAGGGCGGAACAGCTGCGATGGCGTACATCTTTAACAGCCTTAAGGAGAACAAGCTTCTCCACAAGGGAAACAAGATCGCAATAGGTTCCCCGATCTTTACGCCGTACCTGGAGATTCCCCATTTGAACGACTACGAGTTGGTTGAGCTTGAAGTTGAACAATCAGAGGATCTGGTCTGGCAATATCCTGATTCAGAAATTGAGAAGTTGGCGGATCCGGCCGTGAAGGCTTTCTTCATTGTTCACCCATCCAACCCCACCTCTGTTGCAATGCACGAGGCGACGCTCCAAAAGATCGGGAATCTTATCAAAGAAAAACGGCAGGATTTGATATTACTTACCGACGATGTGTACGGGACGTTCGTCAACGGATTCAAGTCGCTCATTACTGTTGCCCCGTACAACACAATTCTTGTCTATTCTTACTCCAAGTACTTTGGTGCCACCGGTTGGCGTCTCGGGGTCATAGGGCTCCACGAAGACAACGTTTTGGACAAGAAGATTGCGGCACTCCCGGAGAACGACCGAAAGGCTTTACAAGAGCGTTACCACACTGTTGCGCTCGATCCGGCCGGCATGAAGCTCATCGACCGGATGGTAGCCGACAGCCGAACCGTGGCCCTCCACCATACCGCGGGTCTCTCGACGCCGCAGCAGGTGCTCATGGTGCTCTTCTCCCTGGCAGGCTTACTTGACAAACAAAAGGGGTATCCCTACAAGAAGACCGCTCAAGGAATCGTAAGAAAACGGCACGAGATACTCTATGAAAACATAGGCATTCCGTGTCCCGAGAACCCCTATTCAGCCGACTATTATACCACTATCGACATCCCGTCCCTTGCTCGTGGACGGTACGGAGCGGAGTTTGGCGATTACCTGGTCAAGAATTTCGAACCAATAGATTTTGTCTGGCGTCTCGCGGAAGAGAAGTCGATCGTACTTCTGGACGGAGGCGGATTTGATGCTCCGAACATGTCGGTGCGCGTATCGCTTGCCAACTTGTCGACCGAGGCCTACGGAAAAATCGGAAAGGGAATCAGCGATCTCCTTGCCGAATACCACGAACGGTGGGAAAAGACCAAAGAATGACGGTGATCTTTTCCTAAGTATTGGATTTTAGAAATACGGTCGCGGCTTTTGAAGCGATGACCGACTGCGGGTGACCCAATTGTGAAGTCGTACGACACACACCGTCTCCCCCGGCGAGAGCCGGGGGGTTATTGACAAGCACCCGGCAGCAGAGGGACTTGGAGGCACATATGGTTCATGATGTGGTCGACCTTTGTCGTGCGTATCCTCAGATTGTCATTTTTGTCGCAATAGCGCTCGGTTATTTCATAGGGAAAATCAAGGTTCACGGCTTCAACCTGGGGGCCACCACGGGGTGTCTGCTTGCAGCCTTGGTCGTAGGGCAGATCGGTGTGGAAGTTCCGGGGCTCCTCAAGACCGTAGGCTTTGCCCTTTTCATCTTCGCAATAGGCTACAAGGTGGGGCCTCAATTCTTTGGCGGCCTCAAGAAGGAGGGGCTGAACTATCTATGGATATCCTTGGTCGTAGCATTTACCGGATTGTTAACCGCCATCATATTGGGCAAGATATTCGGGTTTGATCCGGGAACGACCGCAGGTCTTCTTAGTGGAGCCATGACCCAATCGGCGACGATCGGCACAGCGGAAGGAGCAATAAGGCATCTCGCCGTCTCAGCTGCGGAGAAAGCGACCTTAGAGAGCAACGTTGCCGTGGCGTACGCAATAACGTACGTATTCGGGACAGCGGGACTGATCGTCTTCTTCAAAGCGCTTCCCAAGATTCTAAGGATCGACTTGAAGAGTCAGGCCAAGGAACTGGAAGCTCGGATGTCGGGAAAGGGCGAGAGCACGGAAAGCCCGGATGTCTTTTCTTGGTTTAAGCGGTTGGATTTGCGCACGTACCGTGTAGAGAACCAATCCTCGATAGGTAAGACCGCGAAAGAGGTGGAATCGCTCCTTCCGGGTAGGATGGCCGTTGAAAGACTGAAACGCGGAGACAAAGTCATTGTTCCCGAGCCGGGAACCGGTATCCAGTCGGGTGATTTCCTGGCAGTGTTGGGCCCCCGAGACGCGTTTCTCAAGGCAGAACAGATCATCGGCCCCGAGGTCCGGGACCAGAGGGTAATGGAACTGATCGGTGAGAACCTGGAAGTTTGTGTCACCAGGCCGGACGCAGTGGGTAAGACCTTGGGAGAGCTTGACGATTCAATGGGCCACGGCCTGTTTCTCAGGAAGATCACCCGTCAGGGCCATGAACTGCCGATTACCAGGGCCACGATTGTCCACAAATGCGATGTTCTGCAGTTAATCGGCGCACGGAACGACGTGGAACGCGCGGTCAAAGCGCTCGGGTATCCCGAGCGTCCGACGAATACCACCGATTTGATCATCGTGGGCATAGGCATTGTGCTGGGTACCCTTTTGGGCCTCGTGGCCGTTCCCGTGATGGGGATCCCCATTACCCTGGGAGTCGGCGGCGGCGTCCTGGTTTCAGGATTGGTGTTCGGCCGGCTTCGCAGCCTCCATCCGACCTTTGGTGAGATGCCGGGCCCTGCTCAGTGGATATTCACCGACCTCGGACTGAACCTCTTCATCACGTGTGTCGGCCTGGATGCAGGCCCCAAGGCGGTCCATGCCTTACAGACCGCGGGGCCGTCCATATTTGTCGCCGGAGTCATCGTGACACTTATGCCGGCAATCGTCGGGCTGATCTTCGGCAGGTTGGTGCTCAAATTAGACCAGGTGCTCTTGTTCGGCGCGCTGACCGGTGCAGAAACCTGCACTGCAGCTCTGAACGCGGTGAAAGAGGAATGCGACAGCATGATGCCGGTAATCGGCTACACGGTGACCTACGCATTCGGCAATGTACTCCTGACGGTTTGGGGAACGGTAGTCATCAACGTCATGTAATTCTAGGAGGAACCGCGATGCTGAATCGAATCGTGTTGTGGGGGATGACTTCGGCCCTCTTGATCCTCGTTGCGCTTGCCCCGGTAGGTCTCTCCCGTGCCGAAGGTACCGACGGTGCCGGTGTTAAGGCCGGCAAGACCCCTCAATTGCCCACCGTGGCTATTGTCACTACCGGAGGAACCATTGCGGAGAAGACGGATGCAAAAACCGGAGGAGCGGTCCCGGCAGTGTCCGGCAAGGATCTGATAGAGGCAGTGCCGTCACTTGCACGTATAGCCGACATCAAGGTCTTTAATTTCTCCAATATTGACAGCTCACAGATGACCCCCGGGCTGTGGGCCAAACTCAGTAAGAAGGTTTCGGAAATCCTGAAGGATCCGAAAGTCAGCGGAGCAGTTGTTACCCATGGCACCGATACCATGGCGGAAGGTGCATACTTTCTGGACTTGACGGTGGACAGTGACAAGCCGGTCGTTTTTGTCGGGGCCATGAGAGACGCGTCCGACGTGAGCCCGGACGGCCCGTTCAACATTCTCAATGCCGTAATTCAGGCGTGCTCCCAAGAGGCCGGAGGATGGGGTACTACCGTGACCCTCAACCAGTACGTTAACGCTGCACGATACGTGAAGAAGACCGAAACAACCAATGTCCAGACCTTCAACTCAGGTGAAAAAGGCTATCTGGGCTATATTCAGGGCGGCAAAGTGTACCGCTTCAACGATCGGCCCCGACGCATCAAACTGGCCTTACCTGAAAAGCTTCCGCAGGTGGTGCTGCTTGCCACATATGCAGGTGCGGACGGGAGGTTTGTGCGTCATGCGGTGGATACGGGGGCCAAGGGAATCGTTGTCCAGGCGGTTGGGGCCGGCAATGTGAACGCTGAGGTTTACAAAGCCCTTCAATACGCCATGTCAAAGGATGTGGTGGTCGTGATAACATCCCGCGTGACCCACGGGTCTGTCTATCCCGTGTACGGGGATCAGGGCGGCGGGGGAAACGCTGAAAAAGGCCGGGGCCATACTTGCCTGGGACTTGGACGGTCCGAAGGCTCGCCTTTTGCTCATGCTTGCCTTGGCAAACGGCAAAGACCGCTCGGAACTTGAGAAGCTCTTTGCGTATAATTGGTGACGGCCATCGGTCTTCCGAGATGGTGCCGATATCCTCCTCGGGAATCCCCAAGCTACGGAGAGCCTTCTATACGGCTTCACTTCCACTTTGCACTCCGGGCACAATCGGCGTGGATTGTTGAAGGCATCAACCGGTCGTCAAGAGCAATGTCAGAATCGACGGCTCCACGGTCTCGAAGTCACGCCGAGATCTCTTATCGGTATCGACGTCCCCGTCCGATAATTTAAATTGTATACAGCACCACTAAACACTTGGTCGGCTCATGAGAAATGCTCTTCAGTTTATGGGGTACATCGGAGTTAAAGTGGATGGACTCACCCGACTGAAGTTTTTGAACCTTGGAGCCCAGGGTGAACTCCAAGTCCCCGGCCATGACGTAGATAAACTCTTCACCTTCATGTTTATAGGCCACCGGCTTGTGAGCCAGATGGGGGTCGATGGTCACCATAAAGGCGCGCAGGTGGCTCTCTTCGGCATCGGGTGTCAAGGTGGTGTAACTGTAGTTCTGGGTGCGCTGGTGGAAGGCCCGGGCGCGTCGGTCGCGAATGGCGGTTTGCTCTTCTTTGCTTAAGAAGGTGCCCGGATCCACCTCCATGGCCTGGGCCATTCGCATGATAAAGCCCACGGGCGGCGACATTTGATCCGATTCCACCTGGTCAATGAAATCCGGTGTCTGGCCGGTTTTCCGGGCCAGCGCTTCTGCCGACCAGCCGCGGGCTTCGCGCAGTTGGCGCACCATGGCGCCGAATCCGCCTTTGGGAACGGTCTCTTCCTCACCGATGTAACAGGCGGCATCGGCCAGACGGCGCATGGCCGACTGTTTGGCATGCCGGGTTAGCAGGGGCAGGAACGTGCCTGCATCGGCCACAATACCGATGTCGGCAATATGAAAAATAGGCGCTGCCGGATCGCGATTGATGGCTACGATTGTGTCGGCCTCCATGATGCCGGCGGTGTATTGAATGGCCCCGGAGGTGCCCGCTGAGATCAGCAGCTTGGGCCTGACGATTTTGCCGGTCTGGCCGATGAGACGCTCCTCATCTACCCAATGGTGCAACACCGGCGGACGGGTAGCCCCCACCTCGCCGCCCAAAGCAGCAGCCAACTCACGCACCAAGCCGAAGCCGCGCATGTCTCCCAAGCCGGCACCGCCCACCACCACGGTCCGGGCATCTTCCAAGCGGCGGGCTTCCACTGGTTCCATGCGGCGCCGGGTCAATTTTAATCCGTTAGGAACCTCAACTCTGTTGGGCACGATCTTTTCGATCTCTCCTTGGGCTGCATCGTGAGGCGGCAATTCCACCCCGTGGGGCTGAACAGTGACAAAAGCGCGGGGCCGGCCGGCGGCCAGTGTAATATCGGCCAAGATGTGACCGCCCCAGGCCGGGCAGCGCCCCACCACCCGACCCTCTTTGAGCACAAGTTCGTCGCAGTCTGCAATCAAGCCGGCGCTGCAACGCTGGGCGCAAAAGGCCGCGATCTCGCGACCGAAATCGTTCAAGGCCATGAGCACCAGCCACGGCTCTCGCTCTATGACCAGATCCGCCAAGACCCTTGCGTGAATATCGGTCCTCGGAACAGCCAAGGCCTCATGTGCGATGCAAAGGACCGTTTGAGCCCCACAGGCCGCAGCCAGGTCCGCAGTCGTATCCATGGCCAAGCAGGAGGTCAGGTCAATCTGCCGGCGGTTCACCTTTCCGAGATCTGAAGCCCCCATCAAGACCATAGCCACAGGGGCATCCGCCTCCTTGGCCAGAGGCAGCGCCTTGGCCAGCACTTTCAAACTCTCGTTCCAAAGGCGCTCAGTGCGCAAATCGCCTAAAATCCAAATTGCCTTAGCAGTCATCTATTTTTCCTGATTAAATTCCTGTGCATATATCTCTATCTTGCCAGTAATTGGTTTGATTTTAGCACTATGGGTTTACAGCTCAGCACTTCGTGCGTAATGCTCTTTCCGATCACCGATCAATGGCTCCCATTTTAGTCAGCCGTGCCATCAGCTCAGCCGCTTGCTCTTGAGGTTCGCCCGCCGGCATGTGGCATTTGCGGCTTCGCTTGATCTGTTCTAGAGCGGCTACCCGTGTGGGAGAGCCCATTAGACCAACCTCTTCCGCTTTTAAGCCAAGGTCTGTTAAAGACCACTGCTCAATCGCCGGTTCTTCATATACCCTGGAGATGCCCACCAACCCTACCGGCCTCGGGGCAAAGGCGCGTGGATCGATGGTGGCAGCCATCGGCGATGCCGCCTGCCAGGTCTCTTCCCAGGCATCCATGGTGCGTTCGATTTCCCAGCCCTCTTTTAGGGCGGTGATGGTTCTTGCTCTGCTCACAAAGGCAATGTCCAAAATCGCGGCGGTTTGTGGGCCCACCTGGCCGGTGTCGCTGTCGGCTGTTCGGGTGCCGAAAAAGAGCAGATCAAAGGTGCCAATCTTGTTGATGGCCGTAGCCAGCACCTTGGATGTGACCAGGGTGTCGGACTCGGCCAGGGCACGGTCACTGACCAAAACCGCCCGATCCGTACCCATGGCCTGAGCCTCGGCCAACACTTCCATGCTCACCGGCGGCCCCATGGTCAGCACCGTTACCGAACCACCATGGTGATCTCTTATCTCAAGGGCTGCTTCGAGGGCCGGGCGGTCAAAGGGATTGAGTTCGCTGTTTTCCGGTGTGCGCTTGGCCACACCCTTAGAGGCCGCTTTGACAACCGATTTAATACAGACGATAATGTGAACGGACATGATGTCTCCCGACAATATGTTCAAAGTCTCCGGTTCCTGGTTGGCACTTGTCGTGGTTCTCGAAACTTCTCACGAAATGAGGAGGCAGTTTCGAGGCAGTACCACAGCCCCAAGAACACGATGGGGTGGCTTGGAGGGGAGATGGTCTCCCCTTCAAATCCAGGCGCAACGTGCGCTCTTTATCACCCGTCCAAGGCGAAGCCATGGAGGGGCGGTTAGTGAAATCTCTCCAGTTCTGAAAAAGCAATTCACGGAAACTTTTGAGAACTGATATAG
Source organism: Desulfomonilaceae bacterium (assembly GCA_963675835.2). Taxonomy (GTDB): domain Bacteria; phylum Desulfobacterota; class Desulfomonilia; order Desulfomonilales; family Desulfomonilaceae; genus JAVHLK01. Next base: position 451,816 of record CAXXIU010000019.1, on the reverse strand, counting down.
GGCTCTCAACCGGAAACCGAGTCGCCGACAAGGCCTGCGAGTCGCTATCTATTTGCCGGCGCCTCGTTATCCATTTGCCAGTGCTTCCCTGGCCACAACAATGCGATGCACTTCAGAGGTGCCCTCATAAATTCTCGTCACGCGCGCATCACGAGAGTAGCGCTCCACGGCATAGGCCTTTGAATAACCGTAGCCGCCATGGATCTGCACGGCCAAGTCAGTCACCTTGCCGGCTGCTTCGGAAGCAAACAGCTTGGCCTGGGCCGCTGCTTTGGTCACCGGCTTTTCCTGGTCTTTGAGCCAAGCGGCGCGATATACCATCATGCGGGCTGCATCCACCTGGACGGCCATATCGGCGATCATCATCTGGACGGCCTGGTGGTGGGCCAACGGAACGCCGAACTGTTGCCGCTGATTGGCATACAGCACCGACTCTTCGAGAGCGGCCTGGGCAATACCCAGCGCCTGGGCCGCAATGCCAACCCGGCCGGTATCCAGGGCCGCCAGTCCGATCTTCAGGCCAATGCCGGTCTTTCCCAACAGGTTCTCTTTGGGAACCCGGCAATCATATAAGCGAATTGAGCTGACCGGATTGGCCCGCATGCCGCAAAGATCTTCCAGATCACCCACCACAAAACCGGGCGTGCCCCTTTCCGCCACCACCACACTGATGCCCTTGGGGCCGGCGGCCGGGTCGGTGCGGGCAAAGATCAAACAGACATCTGCAATCCCGCCGTTGGTGACAAACACTTTATTGGCGTTGACCAACCAGTGATCCCCGTCTTCCAGGGCGGTAGCGGTGATGCCGGCGGCATCGGAGCCGGCATTGGGCTCGGTTAGACAAAAAGCGCCGATCTTCTCACCTTTGGCCAGGGCCGGCACCCAACGTTGGTGCTGCTCGGGCGAGCCAAAGGCCAGAATGGGAAACAACGCCACGCTGTTATGGACACTCAGGCACAAGCCAATGGAGCCGCTCACCCGGGATACCTCTTCAATGGTGACGGCGTAGCTCAAGCTGTCCAGACCGGCCCCGCCAAGCTCTCTAGGCGCTTGGATGCCGAAATAACCCAACGGCCCCATCTTTTCCATCACTTCCCATGGAAAGCGGGCCTCCTGATCGATTTGGGCGGCAATGGGGCCGAGTTCCTGCTCGCAAAATGCGCGTACGCTGCGGCGCAGCACCCGATGTTTTTCATTTAAGAATGGTTCGGCCATACAATTCCTTTGCGTAAAGCGCTTCAGATTAAACCGGAATCAGCCGGAATTATTCGGTCGTCTTGCCGGCTTGACCGTCCCGGCACCCTCGGGGGGCGAAAGATGCCTCCGCTCACCCCGAAAGGGTCTCCCTGAAGAGTCCCATGAGAACGGACGCAGGCGAAACCGTCGTCACGTTATTTAATAGACCCCTCATACGGTGCTTCTGAGCGTAACTCACCCTACATCACCCCGTCAAACGCTTTTTCTGCAGCGCTCGTCACCGGAACACAGCTCGGTAATATCGAGCCAAGGGATACGCCGAAGCCACGAAGTCGTGACAATGAATCCGATTCTTGGGAAGAACTCTCCAGGGTGCCGCTCGATCATGGCGGTGGATTATGGGCGTCGGTTGGTTCATCGTCTGGTGCCCATGCCAAGCTCGACGGCGAGTTCTTTGGCCGGTCCGTTCCCGTTGATCATGAGTTCGAATCCTCGTCTTGGGCCGTTCCAATGCAAATACGAGATTCCAGTGCGGACAGTGAATTCATGACTCGTCGGAACGCCTGCGCAAAGATTTGAAGATGCTCTTGGATCTGTTCTGTTTCTTCTTCGTTGATACTCGTCACCAGATCGGCGGCTGCACGCTGAAGTTCGTGGGCGCCCAGAGAGCCTGATGTGCCCTTAATGTTGTGTACGATACTTACGGCTCGCGCCACATCACCGGAATCGAGAGAGCGAAACACCTCCTCAAGCGACTTGGAGTGGTTTGACCTGAATTTCAAAAGGAATGAGCGGAGCAGCTCCCACTCGATACCCAGGCGATCCAGTGCCTCTCCCGTGTCAAAGCCGGCCAGTTCTTCCGCCGGGCATCCATCTGCCGCTTTAACTGGTGGAGAAGGTGCTTCAATGTCGCTTTGGCGCCGACTCGATTTCGGTCGGATCCACCTGCAGAGGGCGGAAAAGAGCTGCTTGGCGTCGATGGGTTTGACAACATGGTCGTTCATTCCCGACCTTAAGCATTTCTCACGATCTCCTGCCATGGCATGGGCGGTAATCGCTACGATGGGCAGGTCCTTGAAGCGCTCATGAGATCGGATTTCGGCCGTAGCGGCGTACCCATCGACAACCGGCATCTGGACATCCATGAGCACCAGATCAAACTGCTCGGTCAATACGGCTTTGATCGCTTCGTCACCGTTGTTCGCCGTGCTCACCATCAAACCGGCTCTTTCCAGAATCTCCCGGGCCACCTCGCTGCTTATCTGATTGTCCTCAACTAACAAAATACGCGCCCCTCGTAATCTCAAGAGGTCTTCTTTGCACCGATCTTTCGTAAGTGAACCTCTTATCGAATGAGGAGAAATCTCCCCGTGCAACACGGCGGCGACGGATTCGAAGAGGCTCGAGGCGGTGACCGGTTTTGAGAGAATGCCGGCCAAGCCCGGCCGTTCCGCGAGTTCAGAAATATTTTCTTTAAGGCACGAATGTGCCATGAGCACGTACGGCTCGTGTTTCAGGTTCGGGTGTTTCCGAATTCTCTCCACAATATCGAATCCATCCAGGCCGGGCATCCCATGGTCCACTATTACAATCTTGAAAGGGTTTTCCCGATCGGCATTTTCAATCTCAGCCAACCCTTCTTCTGCAGAAGCAGCCAATGAAACATTAAAGGACATCGACTCCAACATTGTCCGGAAGCTCTCCCGCGCCGTAGTACTGTCGTCCACAACCAGGATTCGCGTGCCGTGCACATCGTCGCCGAGGGTAGCGTGCACATCCTTCTCGGCTTTCCCTGGATCAAGGATCGCTGTGAAGAAGACCGTGGTGCCCTTTCCCGGTTGGCTTTCAACCCACATGGTGCCGCCCATCATATGGACCAGACGCCGGCTAATGATCAATCCCAGCCCGGTGCCGCCATATTTTCGAGCGATGGAGGAGTCGGCTTGCTCAAAGGGCCGGAACAAATTGCTCACCTCTTCTTGGGTCATGCCTATGCCGGTATCACTAACGGAAAACTGCAACTCGACCCGTTTGTCTACTCCGCTTACCGGTTTCACTGATATGACAATTTCACCGTATTCGGTGAACTTGACGGCATTGTTGGTCAAATTGGTAAGTATCTGGGTTAGGCGCAGCGGGTCACCACTGAGAACCCCGGGCACTTCCGGAGTGACGGAAAATATGATCTCCAGCCGACCCGTTTCTTGAGCCCTAATGGCAACCACGTCCGCCAAATCACTCAGCACCTCATCCAGATCGAAATCCCGCGTCTCCATGTCGAGCTTGCCCGCCTCGATCTTCGAGAAATCGAGAATGTCGTTGATCACCGTCAACAGCAGAGAAGCCGAGGACCGGGCTTTGCACAGGTAGTCCATCTGCCGTTGGTCCAAGTCGGTTTGCAAGGCCAAACCGACGAACCCCATCACTGCGTTTAAAGGCGTACGAATCTCGTGACTCATGTTTGCCAGAAATTCGCTCTTGGCTCGGTTGGCCACATCAGCTTCGATTCTCAGCTGCGATGCCAGTGTGAGCGTTTCCTGCAGCCTTTCTTCAGCCCGCCTTCGTTCGGTCACGTCTCGGCCCAGTACGCACAAACCAGCGGGGTTACCCTCGTGATCTCTAAACACGTCACCGCTGAATTCATAAGGTATCCGGTTACCGTCTTTTGTAACGACTTCCGCGTCCAGAAACGAGTGTCCTTCTCTAAATGCCGAGGAAACAGCCTTGCTTAGCTTAACCGCATCTTCGGCCGAGAAAAAATCGGCAGGCCTCATTAAAGCAATCTCTTCGTTCGTGTATCCGCTGCCTTCCGTCACCGCCCTGTTCCACCTGAGGAGTCGACCCTGGAAATCAAACGTCAGGAAAGTGTCCGAAAGGGAGTCCAGCACCTTGTCTATGAAGGATTTCTCGTTCTTCAAGGCATCTTCTACCACCTTTCGGTCTTGGATCTCCTTGGTCAATTGTTCGTTTGTCCGGGTGAGTTCAGCGGTGCGTTCGGCCACACTGATCTCAAGCTCTTCCTTAGCCTTCTTCAAAGCCTCCTCGGCGCGTTTGCGCTGAAAGATCTCTTCCTCGAGACATTCATTTGCCGTCAGCAGCTCGGCAGTCCGTTCCGAAACCATTTGCTCGAGCTTCTCTTGGGCCTCACTCTGAACTTTGTGCTTGAAAAGACCCACTTCGATGGTTGTACGGAGTTCCTCCGGACGAAAAGGCTTGAGGAGATAGCCGAAAGGCTCAATGGTCTTGGCTCTGTTCACCACCCACTCATTTGAATATGCCGACAGAAAGATCACGGGAGCCTTGACGGAGGCTTGAATCTCTTCTGCCGCTTCAATGCCGTTCAGTTCACCGGCAAGCATGATATCCATTAGGATAAGATCGGGCCTCCGGGATTTCGCCAATTCGATGGCTTCCTCTCCAGATGAAGCAATACCGATCGGATCGTATCCAAGCTGCCTGAGGCTCAGGGCAAGATGCTTGGCGGTTACGCCTTGGTCCTCAACTATGAGAATTCTCGGTACGCCCATTTCAGTGTTTGCCTCCAAGCTTACCATGGTCGGTCTCTTTGAAGGAAATTCGCACCGTTGTACCTTGATTACTCATTACTTCCACCTTACCTCGGAGGTCTCCTACCAGGGTTTTCACCAAATCCGAGCCAAAGGAAACCGAGTTTTCAAAAGAAATATCGGTCGGCATGCCTATCCCGTCATCTCGCACTACCAATTCAAGAGTCTCTTGGTTGATCTGCCTGAATCTTACGATAATACTGCCTTCGCTCCGTCCGTCAAATGCATGCTTCAGACAGTTGGAAATGAGTTCGTTGAGTATCAAACCACAATTCACTGCAGAATCAATTCGTAACGGAATATCGTCAATTTCCGTAGTCAGCATGACACGAGGCGTCCCAATTCCATAAGCTCCCATCAAGACTTCAGTCAGCTTGGAGAAATAATCTCCGGAGTCTATCATATCGAGGCTCTCCGACCTGAAAAGAGTCTCGTGAGCAACGGCCATAGACCATATCCGACTTTCGGCTTCCCGTAGAATGGCGACTTCACCTTTATCAGGGGAACGGGCGGCTTGCAGTGCAAGCAGACTTGCCATCACCTGAAGATTGTTCTTCACCCTGTGGTGAATCTCCCGGAGAAGCACCTCCTTTTCCTTTATTGATGCCCTGAGCTGTTCCTCTGCAATCTTTCTCTCCGTTATGTCCAGGGCTATGCCCAGTACGGATGGTCGGCCGTTGTACATTATGGGTGCAGACCTGACTTGCGCCCACGCCGGAGTCCCGTCCAAGCGGGTTCCTCTCATTTCGATAGGTGGTGCCGCCTTCCACTCTTGAAGCATCCATGAAGTTCTCTGCGCCGAGATTTTCCGGGCGTCCGGTTCCAGGAAATCTCCCAAGTTTTTCCCGACCAGTTCATCGGTAGATACCCCTGAAATAGACCTCACGGCCTCGGGATTCACAAACACTATTTCACCGTCGGTCTGAATGAGAATGGCCACGGGAGCCACCTCGACGAGTGTGCGATATCGTTCTTCCGCCTGTCGTCGCTCTTCAACTTGTTTCTGCAGTTCCTCATTTATGCTATTCAGTTCCCTCGTTCGTTGCTCTACCCGTTTCTCAAGATCGTCATGAGCCTTCCGCAGAGCTTCCGCGGCATGGTATTTCTCCGTAACGTCTCGGACAATGCCGCGAAAACCAAGCGAAACTCCTTCCATGTCCTTAATCAATGAAACCGAGGTCTCAACGTTCCTACGGGCTCCAGTCGCCGTAATGAGCTCCCAGCCCGTGGTATCAATCGGTTCACCGGTTTTGTGGACCCCTTCGACGGCGTTGAACACTCGTTCTGAGATTGCAGGGTCCATGTAATCGCGGATGTTCGTTCCCGGAAGTTCCTCTTTGGAATACTCCAGAATCTTCGATATAGCCTCGTTGCAAACGACGAAGTTTCCTGAAAGGTCCACCTCGTAATAACCCTCCTCGATGTGCTCGAGGATTGCCTGCTGCTTGTTCTCACTCCGCTGCAACGCGCGCTCTGTTTCGACACGCTTGGTGATGTCTCGAACCACTGAGACGACTCCGACAATCTTGCCGTCTTTCCGGATGGGGGACCCGCTTACTTCTCCATACTTGATCGTGCCGTCCCTGGCAATGAACGCGTAAACCTGCAAGTCAACGGGGTTTCCACCAAGCAGCCGTCCGGCATTCTCGATCCTCTTTGAGGCGTAATCCGGATGAACGATGTTCACCTCGTCGACGGTTTTGCCAAGGAATTCCTCAGGGGCATACCCGACAAATCGTTGCGAAGAAGGAGATACGTTGCGTATCTTACGTTCCGCGTCATAGGACAAAATTACATCATTGACGTTCTCGAAATGCAGCCGATAACGCTCCTCACTATCCTTTAGCGCCGACTCAACGATTTTTCTCTGCGCGATCTCTCTTTGCAGCTCCTCGTTCCGTGAGGCCAGTTCGGCGGTTCGTTCGGCCACCCTGGTTTCAAGTTCGTCGTGAGCTTTCTGAAGTGCCTCCTTGGCTTGCTTGAGTTCCGTAATGTCGTTCCCGATGCACAGTATTTCTTTGGGACGCCCGTCCTCGTCAGGTATTGCCCGGTTTGTCCATGAGACCCAGACACGCTCACCATTGCTGCGAACATTCTCATTTTCGTTTGCCGTATACAAATGAGGACGACGACCGATGTCCTCGATCATTGCCGCCAAATCTTGCCCGGAGGAGTCCGTCTTAGGGACTATTGTCCCTACCACGTTCCGGCCGATGATCTCCTCTTCCTCGTATCCAAAGAAACGTTGAGCGAACTCGTTAAAAAAGGACACGTAGCCCCGGCAATCCATGCGGAGAATAATGCTGTTGGCATTTTCAACGAGCTCCCGATACCTGAATTCGCTTTTCCTAAGGGCATTTTCGACATTGATTCGCTCGGTGATCTCTGCCTGGAGATCGCTGTTTGCTTTTCTCAGTTCGGCCGTACGATCCTCCACCCGAATCTCAAGGTCTTCGTGGGCCTGCCTGAGGGCTTCTTCCGCCTGCTTTCGTTCCGTGATGTCCTGTAGAAAACAGAGCGCAGCCTGCTTGCCCTCCCATGAGATCAGCGTCGAGTTAAGTTCCGTCCATTTGAAATCGCCGGCCTTCGTGCGGATCCTGAAGTCATACTGAAAAGGAGACACATCTCCCTGCATTCTCTTGATGTGATGCCGGATTACGATTTCCCGATCGTCGGGATGCACGAAGTCGACAAAACGGCTCGAAAAAAGTTCTTCCTCGGTATAGCCGGTGAACGCCAGGCATTTGGCATTGGCAAACGTGACAAGCCCCTCTTGGGCAACGAGAATTCCTTCGTTCGCGTGTTCCACAAGTACCCGGTAATTCTCCCGTGACTTTCGGAGTTCTTCAGTGCCGTTCCTTACCGCTTTTTCCAGCTTCTCAACTTGACTTCCGTGTTCGGTCGCATCCCTGCAGATGCCTACGGCCCTCGTCACGGAACCGGATTCGTCCCTCGACGGCGTGTACACGGTATCGAAAAGACGCAGTCCGTCCGGTAACGGAAGCTTGTGAAGTACGAAGACCTTTTCTTCCGTATCGAACGCCTTTCTCACGTGGGGCTCGATTGCATCAGCCCCCGGCCCCAAGATTTCGCGATTGGTCTTTCCCACTATTCGATCGGGGGTCGAACCAAGAAATGAGGCTCCCTCGGGATTTATATAGATGTACCTGAGGGAATCGTCATAAACCACGAGTGCGTCGACGGCGTCGGAAATCGCTACTTGCAGTTGGAATTCCGATAGAAGTGTGCCCGAGACAGCGAGCTTTCGCTCAAGCTCGGCAATGCGGCTGCGTAGCTCTTGGTTCTCAGCAAGAAGCTTATCTGAGGATTCTCCCTTGTCTTTCATGACGGCACCACCACGACATCGGTTCCCCAATCAATTGCATCGGTCATTCTCCGGCCGGCGCAATTCCGACCTTTTAAAGCAGTTGACGAGTGTCATTGGGTTTTGTAATCAAGGTCTTCGCCTCGTCCTCCGGCAAATCTTGCTTATACTGCATAAAATCGAAGACTTTATCCACATCAGTCTTGATGATCTCTATAGTAACCGAGCTGCCTATCTTCCGGTGCTCCGGATTCCGAGTGAAAGTCTTTGCAATCCTGCCTGATCCACAAATATCCGAACAGGCAGATGAGAACCGAAACCAAAATCATACGCATCAGAGAGTCTGTAGTTGAAATGCCTCTTTGCTAAAGCATTATCGTTGTCCCGATCGTGCGGCGATATCGCAATTTCGCAATAAGTCGGCGGCTCGCTTCGGGGATTCGGATTACAGAGACCCCGCGGGCCTCCGGGACGCTTCATCTAATTTAGCGGAGATTGCCTCACGACCTTCAGCAATACCCTGGCGATATTGGCGAAAGAACAACTCGTTTCAATACTTATGAGCGTAACCCACCGAGCGCCCTCGGTCAAGCATAACGGTTCGCCATTGTTCTCGATCTCATTCTCTCACTTTGGCGAAGGGCAGGCCCCCCCACGGAGTTTCCGGAGAAGCCCGGACCCGGGCTTCTGCAGGCGGGGGGGCGGAATGGGTCGATCAGTGCGGGAGTGGGAAAACCATCTTCGCTGTTGTGGGGATCTCGGGATGTTGTTTATTGTAAGTGATCCCAAGCTCCCAGGGCCATTTGGTGCCCTTCATCCATTGGCCTCCCACGAGCGGGGTCTCGCTGCAATGTTTCTTGTCAAACTTGATGCGACCGACCAACGTCTCAAGGTCCGTCGTCTCGAGGGCTTCCCGAATCTTTGTCTTGTTCAGCGTTTTCGCCCGCTGCAGAGCATTAAGGGCCACCTCAAATGCCGCGTAGACAAACCCTAAAGGCATCGTCCATTGCTTTCCGGTGTCCTTCTCCCACGCTGCGCTCAGGGTCTTTGACGTCTCACCGGTCATTGTGGACTTGAAAGGATGGTACGGGCTCCACCACAGCTCCGAAATCAACCCCTCCGCGAGGTTCCCTTCCAGCGCATTGACGGCGGAGGGAAACGCCATTGCCTTTGAGATGGCGGCCATCTTTGGAAAGAAAGCATCCTGATGCGATTGGCGCCAAAAATTGGCCCAATCGGGAGGGATGATCACCCCGCCGATGATCTGAACGCCCTGTTTTCTGAAGAGGTCGATAATCTCCGTGAAATCAGGGTTCCAGAACTGGAACCGCCCGGGATCAACGACCTTGTAACCGTTTCCGGTGAGCTTCTTCGTGAAGACGTCCGCCCACACCTTCCCATCCGGATCGTCCGGCCACAAACCTCCAAAGACCTTGTTGGTTCGGTCGGCATATTGACCCCACATCCCCAGGAACAGGTCACTCAGAGAATTGACGGACCAGAACGCGTGATAACACCATTTGTAGGGGCCGTCGGTCAGCCATGCCTCCAAAGGTGCGTTCCCGGAAACACACGGCATCTGGAGGCGATCGCACACTTTGCTCACGGGATTCACCGTATCGGGCGTGTTCAGGACGACCATCATGTCGACCTTATCCTTGAGAATGAGATCGGTAGCCACTTTCCCGGCTCGGACGGGATCGCTCTGCGTATCCGCCACCTTTACTTTGACCGGCATCCGCTTCCCACGTTCTTGGATAAAGATGCCCCCCTTGGCATTGATAGCTCTCAGTGCCCGCCGGTCTGCCCAGGGAGAGACCTCTCCGAATTCGGAAATTGCCCCGGTTGAAGGATTGGGATGTCCGATCAGAATGTAATCCCTCTCGGCTGCCAGGCCTCTTGTGACAAGAGATGGAAACACGCCGGCAGTTCCAATAGCAGCACCGGCCAGACCGCCTTTCTTGAGAAACTCCCGTCTGGTGACGAGACTCCTACCTCTGTGTTCCTTTTCATCAGGCATAATGCGACCTCCTTGGGTTCACGAGAGAAAGACCGAACCTCATTGTTCGATTGTGCAGCCTCGTCATTTGAGCCGGCACCGAATCTCCGTTTCAGGTTCTACAAACTCTTTTGTTCGGAACAGTATCATTGAGCTAAGTCCTCTGAAGCTTCTCTTACGCTGCGTGACGCTCATCCGGGCGGTTCTTCCCGCCATCGCGTGCATGATCGCCTGATGGTCTTGAGGCCGGATGGTGACCTTCCCCACCGGGAGTTCGATAGTCATCCCTTCCAGCGCGGCAACCACGGCAGTGGGCTCACTCGTTCCGGTTTTTCTTACCGCCTCCGCAAACGCTTTGACTCCACCATAACTGAAATGGGCTTGCCAAGAGGGCGGTACGCCATATTGGGCTTCATAGGTCTGCACGAACTTCATGTTGATGGGGTTTCGACTTGCCTGGAACCAGTACGGCGTGGACCACCAGATTCCTTCCGGCATGCTCCTTCCAAGTCCCAGCAATTCTGCAAGAGATCCCATGACCGCAACAAATTCGCGCTTACCGTCGAACAATCCGAGTTCGTTACCCTGTTTCACAAAATCGATGAAATCTCCGCCGTAAAGATAGACAAGAACTCCTTGGGCTCCTGATTTCTTGACCGCTAAGACAGCGGCCACCCAGTCGGTAGATTCAGCGCTCACGAACTCCAAACCGGATCCTTCCACAAACGACGCATCCGGCTTGATTGCCCCCATCTGGGTCCTAAACTGATTCCACAGTTCCCGGCCGGCCGAGTGGTCCGACATAACCGCAGTCCAACGTTTTGCCTTAGTCCGTGCGGCCAAGATGGCGCCGATCTTGGAGTTTTGGCGGCTGTTGGGACAAATCCGGAAGGTATACCGATTACACTGTGCTCCCGTTACTACCTGTGCCTGTGCGCCGGTTATTATCAGCGGCATCCTGTACTTGAGCGCAAGTCGGGCCGCGTTCGGCGCTATCTCATCAGACAATACCCCGATCACGGCGTCGACGTGGTCCGTTTCCACGAGCTTCGCAAATGCCCTCTCGGCACACTGTGGATCACGCTTCGAATCCTTGAAGACGCCAGTGACCCGACGGCCGTTGATTCCCCCCGATTTGTTGATCTCATCCATTGCCAGTTGGGCTCCCTGTTTCGCTATCTGTCCGGCGAAGCCGATTCGTCCGGACATCACGAGAATGAAACCCAGTTTGAGCGGATTCTGTGGAAACGCCGGAATAGGAGTTAAGAGCAGGACAGAGATACAGAACACCATGACACGTTTCATCATCACTCCTTTCTTGTGAAGCACGGACGTGCTGGTTTACCCATCTTTCCCCGACTTTCCAGGCGCTGCATGCCGAGCGGCATATTTGAGACATCCCCCCCCCAGGCAGGTTCGACTCCCCCGTTGTGCGTCACAATAGCAGACGGACATCACAAAAAGAAATTATTGGTGAAGGTGCGGCGCGAAGTCAAATAGGAATTCCTAATACGTTTATTAGGTACACTTATGCCGGCACCAGGGCATTGGGAAATGCCCTACTCGCGAAAGACGGGTCGTTCCCAAGCCCCCGGATAATGTTTGACACTATTGAGCATGTCTGTCTATACTTCGTAGAAGCGTTCATTAGGGAGGGCAACCGAACAGCTGCGGAAGCCGGCCGACAGGGCAGACTCTCTTTCGCTGCACTCGCCGTCCCGGTGAACTGTTACCCTATATACAGGAAACTCAACCACATAGACGGGTTGATAGAGTTTCAACACGTACGCCAAGATATCGTCTCTGTCACAGTTCCAGCCGCCCACAAATTCAAACTGTGGTAAATCCGGCTCTTGAAACCGCGGGCTCGGGGTCCACACGGCCAAAGCCCTGCATGAATGAGGTCGTCCATGCAGACGGAGCGAGCGCGATTACAGACTCCCGATCTAGATCTCGAAGCCGGACTTCACGCCGGAGTACCGTTTCCTCATACACCGCCTCTAATGCTTCGCTGGTTGCAGCGATACCGCTATGAGATCGTCGAGGAATGGGTGGATCGCATCCACGGAGTATCCGAATCTTATCGAAAACGTCCCCGGAAGGAACTGGTCGGTACGGTCACGGAAGCCTTCGAGGCTGATTTGGAGGCGCTCGGCTTGGGTCGCCTCGATCGTATGGAGCGGTTCATTGATTTCATAACAAAGAAGAGACTCGAAACGGGTTTCCCCCTTTCGGATGTTCAGAAGGCGTTCGAACTGTTCCGTTTCATTGTTGTTCGAAAGCTCAAAGGCCAGGGCCTACTGGATTTGCTGGCCGATTCCATTGATTCCGTCAACGCCTGTCTGTCCTTCACCATCCACCGTTTCTCCGATCATTTCCAGCACATGCATGAGATGGCCATACGCCGGCACGCCCAAAATCTGGAGAAGGAGATCGGAATAAGAACCGCGGAATTGGCGGCGAGCGAGCACCGGTACAAGACTCTGGTGGAGGAGATTCACGACGGCTATTTCGTCATTCAAGACGAGCGAATCGTGTTTGCCAATAGATCCTTCTGCCTGATGCATGGAGCCGATCTCGAAGAGATTCTCGGAAAGCCTTTCCTGGATTTCGTGGCGCCCGACTGCCGAGACCGAGTACTCGAATCGTACCAGGGGTCCTTAAACGGCAAACCGATTGAAGGTCAGCTCGAATACAATCGGATGGGCTGCTTACCTGAAAAGGCCGCAACGGAGATTCGAGCCAGAGTTGTGGATTTGGGCCAGGGCCCTATGATGATAGGCATCTGTCGAGACATCAGTGACAGGGTGGCCATGGAAGCCAAAGTCAGAGAGAATGAACGCATGGCCTACGTAGGCCACCTCACTGCTTCTTTGTCGCACGAGATTCGGAATCCGTTGTCCGCCGTTAAGATGAATCTACAGATACTTTCCAGGAAACTCGATCTGGATGGTTTTGATTTGCGGCGACTGGAGATAACGGTCCATGAGGTCTCCCGCCTCGAAGGAATCCTCCGGCAGTTGCTCGACACCGCGCGGCCCTTGAATATTGTCACGACGGTGGTAGACCTCTCGAGGCTTGTTAAAGGTTGCGTGGATTTCATGCAGCCCGAAGCTGCGGAAAAGGACGTGATGATGCTGCAGCACCATCCTAAGAGGCTCCCATTGGCCTATTTGGATGCGGGGAAGCTGGAACAGGCGGTAATCAATCTCTTGTTGAACGCTATCGAGGCAGCGCCGAACGGCGGTCGGGTGACCGTGTGGACCAAGTCTGCACGCGGAAACGACAATCACTCTTTGGAGTTGGGGGTTCGGGACAACGGTCCGGGTATTGACTCCGAACAGAGGCCCCATCTGTTCACCCCGTTCTACACGAGTAAGTCACAAGGAACGGGGTTGGGGCTGAGCAACGTCAAACGCATCGTGGAGGCGCATTCGGGTGAAGTGGTAGTGCGCAGCCGCAAAGGACGCGGAGCTACGTTTGTGTTGAGATTGCCATGCAAGCAATAAGAAAAGTCCTTGTCATAGACGATGAGCCTTCGATTCGAGAGTCGCTGGAGATGTTTCTCTCGGAAAAGGGGCTTCATGTTGCCACTGCCGCTACCGGTAAAGAAGGTTTGGAACTGTGGCGCACGTACGAGCCCAAAGTCATCATTTTAGACATTCGGCTCCCGGACTCGTCCGGCCTGGACATTCTCCGAGAGATCACATCGAAAGATACCGATGTAAAAGTCATTATGATCACCGCCCATCACGACATGGAATCGACAATCGAAGCCATGCGTCGCGGAGCGTACGACTATATTCACAAACCCCTGGATGTGGATGAGCTGGACCATGCCGTTGCCATGGCTCAGCATATTGCAGCTGCTTCCGAATCAAACGCTCCGCTGGTGTGTGAAGATCCGGGACCGGACCCGCGACAGTGCATCATCGGCAAGACTCCGTCAATGCGATCCATATTCAAGACCATCGGACTTCTCTCCCGAAACAGGGCGACCGTACTCATAGAGGGTGAAACCGGTACTGGAAAGGACTTGATGGCCCGGGTGATTCACGAGTCGTCCGGCCTCAAGGACCAGCCCTATGTGACGGTGGACTGCACGACCCTCGTGGACAACCTTCTCGAGTCGGAGCTCTTCGGCCATGAGCGGGGAGCATTTACCGGCGCGGTTGAATCCAAAAAGGGGCGTTTGGAGTTGGCCGGGCAAGGCACGATATTCTTCGACGAAGTGGGCGATTTGCCTCCCTCGCTTCAGGCAAAACTCCTGCGTTTTCTTGAGTACCGGGAGTTCACTCGTGTCGGTGGAAACAAGACCTATCGTTCACAGGCTCGAATCATTGCGGCTACCAACCATAATTTGGTGGAACTGGCGCAGCAAGGTCGTTTCCGCGAAGACCTGCTGTTCAGGCTTAAGGTCATCAGTCTGCAGGTACCTCCTCTCCGTGAGCGTATCGGAGATCTTCCCGAAATGGTGCAGGTCTTTTTGGCGGAGACTAACCGTGAGTTGCATGCGAAGGTGACGCGGGTCGAGAACGAGGCCATGGATCTCCTCAGGACATACGCTTGGCCCGGCAATGTGCGCGAGCTCAAAAATGTGTTAACCAAGGCCGTCATGGAATCGAGGGGGTCCGTTCTTCTAGCCGATGCCGTGAAAGGGTCACTGACCGAGGTGTGCAAAGAAGTACCCCCAACCAAAGGATTGAGGACCCTGGATGAGGTGGAAAAGGAGCATATCCTCCAATCTCTTAGTCAAACCGGTGGGAACCTTTCGGAAGCGGCCAGGGCGCTGGGCTTGTCACGACCGACATTGCGAAAGCGTCTCAAGAGCTATGGGTACTACGATGTTTGACCCCCGGCTTATTTCTCAGGGGTAATAGCCCGGCGCAATCCCACGTTTCGCCGGTTTAACTTCAGAAACTCCAAACCCGTGATTGCGGGACACCAAGAAACAAAAGATTGAGCAGGTAATTTTCAGGACCGCCTTTCCGACTAACGAGACTTCCGGATCAAATGGTAGGCTCGGTTAAACCCCGGGGAATCACTATGCCCTGAATGCCACGGATACGGCCGACCGTGGATCCGGGCTGTTCCCTGTTGCTTTGCTTGATGCCTTCGTGTCCTGGTGGTTTATTCTTCTTAGCGATGAACGTTTGCACATTGGGAACAGTCTTTCCACGAGTGGTAACAAACTTTCCATTCATTTGAAGAGGACGCATTGTGCCGAAGCAGCGGGCAATAGGGATTTGTGTCGCCAAAATAACCGCTTAGAGCTTTCTCATCTCGAAAGCCGCTTATGGCATACCAATTGCTGTCCAATTGAAGAGCTGCTGCTTCATAGGAGCCGTGACCCCGGTCTTTCGGCAATTTCCAAGTAAACCACAATCATTGAAAGAGGGACCAGAATGAAGACTAAGTGTTTGTTGCTCGTTCTGATCGCAGCTGTTGCCTTGGGTGTTAATCCAGCTGCTGCCGCAGACAACCCGATCAAGATTGGCGCGATGTTCATAAGTTCCGGCAAGCTTGGAGGATATGGGATCAACGGGCAAAATGCGATCAAGATGGCCGTCGAGGAGATCAATGCTTCGGGAGGTGTACTAGGCAGAAAACTCGAGGCCGTCTTCGGCGACACAAAGCTGAAAACCGACATCGCAACGGGTCTGGCGGAGAAGTTTCTCAAGGAAGACAAGGTGGACTTCCTGATGGGGCCGACATCGAGCAAGCTGGCCATGGCCCTGACCGAAGTGTCCCGCAAGAACAAGAAGATCCTTGTGGTGACTCAGGCGGCCACCGGCGCTTTGACCGGCGCCAAATTCAATCCCTACCTGTTCAGCACCCTCAGTAACGCGATGATGCACGCCCGCGCAGGCGCTTATCTTATGGCTTCAAAGCCGTACAAGAAATGGATGGCAGTGGGCCCTGACTACAACTACGGTCATGGTTCCTGGAAGATGTTCAAGGAAAAGCTCAAAGAACTCCGGCCCGACGTTGAGTTTGTAGGCGAGGTATGGCCCAAGCTAATGGCCAAAGACTATGCCCCATTTATCAAGGAAGTGCTGGAAAAGAGACCCGATGCAGTATGGTGCCCCCTCTGGGGTGGGGACGCCGTAACGTTCATCAAACAGGCGTTGCCGGAAAAGCTTTTCGACAAGGTGAAGTTTGCATTCCCCTGCGGAGGGGCCCTGGAAGTCTTGATTCCGGTCGGCAAGGACATGCCCGAGGGCCTGTTCATGTCCAGCCGCTATTTCTTCACCACTCCCGATTTCGAGATGAATCACCGGTTCGCACAGGCCTACAAGGAAAAGTATGGAGAATATCCCGACTACATGGCAGGTGAGACCTACGCGGGCGTGTACTTCCTCAAGGCTGCCATAGAGCGAGCCGGTTCCACTGATGCCGATAAAATCATCGCCGCGGTTGAGGCTCACCCCTTCGCGTGGGAAACTCCGGAAGGATGGAAGATCATGCGGAAGGATGACCACCAGGCAGTCGAAGATGTGGTCTGGGGCGAAACATTCTTCACCGACAAGTACAAATTTCCGGTGCTCAAGAACATAATATCGATTCAACCCGAGCAGATTTGCCGTACTGCCTCCGAACTGAAGGAGGTCATGGCCATTCGCCGTAAGGCCCCCAAGTAGGTCATTCAGAGCGAGAGAAAGGTCCAGGTCCGCAGGAGAAGAGTAGCTCACCGGCAGGCCTCAACTCCGATGAACGATTTCCATGACTTCAGGATGTTTCTCAGGCGGAAACCGTGAGATGGTCGACATCAAGCCCCTAAAAGAAATCCGTAAGGAATATGTTCAGGAGGTCCTCCGGTCCACGCGGGGCAATTTGGAGCGAGCCGGGGCAATCTTGGGAGTAACGACGGGATCTCTCCTCCGCATGATCAAGGAACATGGTTTGTCACTGCATGAAACGAATGAAAATGCCGAGGACTAAGCGTCTCATTCTTGGGAAAGGCATCGCGGATTCTCGGAAACGCTTTGGGGTTAGCCTCGTTCACAGTAGGGTACCGGCGCTGCCGGGCCATGGTCGGGTAAGATTATCCCGCGGAACGCGGGGAGGCCGGAACTACCTCGATGACGAATCGTCCCAAGTCTCCGACGCAGGCCGGTGACTTAACCGGGATTGACCCACCCTCCACACCCTGGGTCCAGGTATTTTGGAGATATGATTGTCTGACACAAAGGTGATCATGCCCCCCGAAACGGGCTTCTTTGCGGGTGGTTTACACCTTTTGGGTTCCCTTTTCCACAAACTCTTCTCAACACATAAAGGTAAAGGAGTGACGTCATGCAGTGTAAGACAAAGCTTGTGTCCATGATTTCGGTCTTCCTGGTTCTGCTGCTCTTTCCGGTGTTCCCGGCCCTTGCGGCAGACCCCATTCTCATCGGTGCTCCCCTCTCCTCAGCCTTCCTTTACGGCTGGGACGCCGAAAGGGGAATAAAGCTCGCAGTGGAGGAGATCAATGCCGCGGGAGGGGTGAAGGTAGGCAACGAGAAACGCCCGTTCGAAGTGGATGTGATAGATACCCGGGATCTTGAGCCGGGCGTGCCGGTGAGTGAAGCTCTTCTGTCCGTGGAAAAACTCATCATCGAAAAAAAATGTCCCTTCCTCATTGGGGGACCGGTCCGTTCAGAGGCCGCTCTGGCAGCCATGCCGCTCATCGCAAAGCACAAGGTGGTCTCCATATTGACCACCGGTGCCTTGAGTCCCGCGTACCACGCCATGGTGGAGAAAAAACCCGAGAAGTTTAAGTACCTCTTCAGGATCTCAGGTGAAGCGAAGTGGATGGTCGTCGGCGAACTGATTCCATGCCTCCAACAGATCCAGAAAGACTTCAAGCTGAATCGGATGATGATCCTGATCCAGGATGTGGCCCATGCCCGTAAGGGTGGAGGCATCCTCGCTAAAGTCATGCCTAAGAAAGGTTGGAAGGTTCTGGGGGACCCGGTGGTGTTTCCCACTGGAGCTACTGATTTCTCCATGGCTCTGCTGAAAGCCAAGAAAGAAAATGCACAGGTCATCATCATTTGGATGGACATGCCCGAGACCGCAATCTTGTTGAGACAGTGGCACGACATGAAGGTTCCCGCTCTTCCGTTCGGTACTATCATTGCCGCGGCCGAGCAGCCGGGATTCTGGAAGGCAACGGACGGCAAGGGCCAGTACTGCCTTGCCAATGTGGTCAACGCAGGGAATGCTCCCAGCGAGGCTACGCCTTGGACAATGAAATTCGTTAAAGCGTACGAGAAGAAGTATGGCCTGGAACCCGAGGGGTATGGAACCTCATCGAGCTACATGGCGGTGTACGTCCTCAAAGACGCTATTGAACGTGCAGGTTCCGTGGATCCGGATAAGGTAACAGCCGCATTGAAGAAAACCGATATGATGGGGGTTTACGGCAGAATTCGCTTCAATCCCAAGAATAACCAGATCATCCCGAGTCTCGATCCCAAGGAAGGGGCCGTCGGCACCGTATTTCAGTGGCAAGCCGGCAAGAGAGTCGTGGTCTTTCCTCCTAAGATTGCCACGGGAAAGATTCTGCTTCCGCCTTGGATGGAGAAGAAGTAGTTAACCGTGAATCTCTGAACGATTCTGTGTTGCCCGACCTCCGAGGGGGGCAAATCCTCCTCGGAGGACTCTCAAGGTTCATCGTGCGCTTTACGATGCACGAACGATTGTAGGATAGAGGCTCCTTCTATGGATATCATCATCTACGGGATCATTAACAGCGTGACTCTAGCCCTCATGGCTCTGGGATTTACTCTTGTCTACGGAGTGAGCCGGTTGCCGAACTTCGCTCACGGGGCGCTGTATGTGCTCACAGGGTACATAGCCTGGTTGCTGATGTACCGCGTCGGCTTGTACTATCCGGTGGCAATGGTACTCTCTCTAGTCATTACCGGCCTTGTCGGCGCCGCCATGTATCAATTTGTCCTGGTGCGAATCAGGGGAATGGCCATTTCAGAGATCATCGCTTCGTATGCCATCGGATTGGCGATTCTGGAGGGCCTCCGATGGGGGGGGCTCAAGGGCGGTACCATCACTCTCCCACCGTTCGTCGACGGCAGCGTGGAACTGGTCGGCATATCGGTGGACTACCAGAGGCTCATCGTCGTCGGTGTCGGCGTCGTCCTGGTGGGGCTTCTGTGGCTGTTTGTTAATCGGACCAAATTGGGTCTGGCGCTCAAAGGCATGGCACAGGATGAAAGAGCGGCCATGACATTGGGAATAGACTCCGACTATATGGCGGTGGTAGCCATGGCGCTTGGGTCGGTCCTCGCCGGTGCTGCAGCTCTTGTCCTCTTCCCCCTGGGAAGCATCGTAGTGGAATCAGGGTACCATGTCCTGATCATGGCCGTCGCCGTCTGTATCGTCGGCGGGCTGGGGAGCTGGAACGGCGCCATTCTGGCGGCATTCATCATCGGATTCGCGCAAATCCTGACCCAAGTGTATCTCGGGGCTCACTATCAGGTAGTGGTAGCCCTCTTGGCGATCATCGTAACACTCATATTAAGGCCCAGCGGTCTGTTCGGCCGACAAAAGGAATTGGAGGAGAGGGTATAGCCATGGCCGAGCAAACGAAGGACCTACGCAAAGAAAGACTGGATAGAGGGATCAAAGTCCGTACCGACGGAATCTACGCCATCTCCCATTGGGCGGAAATGTCGTATCTGATCGCCCCGCGGCTCCTCTTCATCATGGGACTCTTGTTGGCCCCCGTTATTCTCATACCGTTCCCCTATTGGCAACGAGTCCTGTCAATCGTGTGCATTTACGCATTATTGGCCATTAGCTTCGACTTTCTGGCCAACTATGTGGGGTTGGTGTCATTGGGGGGTGCCCTCTTCATGGGCGTGGGCGGTTACACTGCCGCCCTTCTGAATTCACATTTCGGATTGCCCCCCGCAGTGACCGTTCCGGTTGCAACGGTACTGGGCGGGGTCATCTGTACGATACTCCTCTTGCCGTGCCTGCCGTTACGAGGCGTCTATTTTGCCATAGTGAGTCTCATGTTTCCGCTGCTTGCGGGAAGAATTATCGAGGCTCTGGATGTCTTCGGAGGCACGGACGGCATCATGGGAATCGACGGCTTCTCAAGCGGTTGGGTTGAACAATACGTGCTGATTTGCTGTGTGCTGGCAGCCGTGTTCATATTGAGGAGGCTGGTAAACGAGGACATCGGGTTGGTCTTCAGAGGCGTCAAAGACAACGACCAAGCCGTGAAGGCCTCGGGTATCAATATCACGACATACAAGGCGTTCGGCGTCTTTATATCGTCCATGCTGGGATGTCTTGGCGGTGCTTGCCTGGCTCACATCTACATGTGGGCGGGGATTTCCCAGTTCGCACTCGATTTCTCCATCATTCCCATCGCTGCAACGGTAGTGGGAGGGGGCGGCACGCTGATAGGTTCCGTGATCGGTTGCATCATCCTCGTGCCCATTTCTGAATTCCTACGGGATTTTGGAACTCTCCGAATCGCTGTATATGCGATCATTCTTACCGCTTTCATTGTTTTCAAGAGTGAGGGGATCATGATGTACGGGACGAGGAAGTACGAGCAGTTCGAACGATGGGCGAAGATTTAACACGGCATAGTGCCTCACGCGCTCATGATGTGTCGGGTGGGGTGTTGTGTCGAATGCTTGATGACAGACGCCGTGTGCAATAGGAGAAGCTGTGAACCGAGAACCTTTACTGGTCGTAGACGGAGTGAGTAAAGCCTTCGGTGGCGTGCTGGCCTTGTCGGCAGTGGACCTGGAGGTGTACCCCGGAGACATTCTGGGGATTATCGGCCCGAATGGGTCGGGCAAGACCACACTGGTGAATTCCATGACCGGATTCATACAAGTGGACCGGGGCAAGATTCACTTCCAGGGTAAAGATATCACCAACGTGAAGCCTCACAAGATCGCGGACATGGGATTGACCAGGACATTTCAGGTGATGAGGCCCTATTATAGCCTCCCTGCGTTCAAGAATCTCATCGTCCCTCTGTTTTCGCCTCGAGCCCGGCGAACAGGGGGCTGGCGAGGAGGCGGAAAGATGGGCAGTCGAGATACCGTGGCCGTGGACATCCTGGAAGAGATCGGTTTCGAGCGGGACTCCTATGTTCCGTACAAGGTAGCTTCAGCGCTCCCAACCGGTTACCTCAAACGTTTGGAATTGGCCCGATGCCTGGCTCTGAGACCTGAGATCATCATCTGTGATGAAGTGCTGTCGGGTCTGAGTATGAGTGAGATGGCCAGCATGGTTCCGCTGATGGAGAAACTCCAAATGGAAGGCATCACTCTGGTCATGGTAGAGCACCGCTTGCGAGAGCTTTTCCGGATTGCAAACAGAGTGGCGGTACTCAATTTCGGCTGCAAAATAGCCGAGGGCTCATCGGATGAGGTCATGGAGAGCAAAGAGGTGAAAGAAGCCTATTTCGGATCCGAGGAGGAGGTCTTCAGCTATGTTTGAAGCCAGGGGACTTATGGTCTTCTACGAGAATATGCTTGCTTTGAACAATGTGAGCCTCACCTGCGGCAAGGACCGGATCGTCGGAGTCTTTGGGGCCAACAGTGCAGGCAAGTCCACCCTCATGTATACGCTTTCGGGCATCATGTCGGATATCCGGACGAAGGAAGAGATGGCTGGCGGAGAGCGTATCACCATTCGTGGCGAGATCATCTACAACGGTGCGGATATCACCGGCTTAAAGCCGTCAAAGCGTGCTCGCGCTGGAATCATCCTGTGTCCGGAAAGACGCCGGATCTTTCCCGAAAGCACGGTGATGGAGAATCTGATGATAGGGGCATACTTGGCGGATTCCCGTCAAACGTCCGAGACCCTTGACTACGTAATGACGATCTTCTCCCCCCTCCAGAGAATATCTAAACGCCTCGGCGGTTTCCTCAGCGGCGGGGAGCAGCAGATGCTCGCCATCGGAAGGGCACTCATGGCTCAGCCCAAACTCATGCTTCTGGATGAACCTCTTCTCGGATTGAGCCCCATGGTGCAGTACATGCTGGCCAAATCCATAAAGGAGATTCGGGATCAAAGAGGAACTTCGATCATTGTTTCCGAACAGTATGCTCGACCGATTATGCCCATTATCGACTACGGGTACATTCTCGAGAATGGTGCCGCGGTAGTGGATGGGACCAATACCGAACTAATGAACAACCCCGACGTCAAGTCGGCCTATTTCGGATCATAGCAAGGAGGCGGTGCATGGGGGCCGAATTAACCTTTACCCGCTTTGAAAAAGCGTGCGAGAAGTATCCCGGTAACACTGCAATCGTCTTCCTCGGAGACAAGTTCTCCTATCGAAGCCTCAAGAACAAAGTGGACCGCTTTGCCACGGGACTAGCCGATTTGGGCGTTAAGAAGGGGGATCGAATCGTTGTCTATCTCAGCAATTCGATCCAACTGGTTATAGCGTTTCTCGCAGCGCAGAAAATAGGAGCCGTGGTTGTCCTCGTTTCGCCGATCTACACATCCCATGAGCTTGAGTACATGCTCACGGATTCGGGTGCGGAAACAATCGTCTGCCACGACACGAACTACGGATATGTCAAAGAGATATTTTCAAAGACCCGTCTCAAGCACATAATTGTAACCAACCTGCTGGATATGCTGTCGTTGCCCAAGCGTGCACTGGCAACCCTTTTGGACAAAGCCCCCCACGGTAAGGTGCTTGGTGGAAACGAAACCATCCGGTTCAACACCTTGCTGAAGAGTCCGGCCAATCCTCCCAAGGTCGACATAGATCCTGTCGAAGACCTGTCATACATTCTCTATACGGGGGGGACCACGGGCTTTCCCAAGGGGGTGCTTGGGAATCATTGGGGCCAAACGTCATATGTGAACGATATCACCGATGACGTGTTCGCCGGACACATGAAAGTGGGTGAAGACACGTATATCGCAATCAATCCGCTTTTTCACATCATGGCACTGGGCCTGCTCCTCGCGCTGGGTCTTAATTCGGGAAACACAACCGTATTGATGCCGGTTCCGCAGGTCGACGCCATACTCAAAGCAATCGAGCGCTACGGTGTACGGTGGATGCTGGGAGTTCCCGCGCTGTACAGGATGATTCTGGAAAACGATCGTCAGGATACGTACGACTTGAGTACCCTTCGGTACTGCTATTGCGGTGGAGACGTCTTACCCAGAGAAGTACTCCAACGATGGAAGGAGAGAATAGGGGCCCCCATTTACCAGGTCTACGGATCAACGGAAGCGGGTCATGTCACCTATTCACGTCTGGACGCCGGCGATCCGCCCCCCATGTCAATTGGAGTTCCTCTCCCGTCGCGACGCATCAAGATCGTCGATCCCGAAACATTGCACCCAGTATCTAAAGGAGAATCAGGAGAACTTCTGGTAACATCTACACACTCGGTGAAGCAATACCTCAACAAACCGGAAGAAACCACGGCTTCCTTCGTACAGGTCGACGGCGAGGCCTACTATCGAACAGGCGACTTTGTCCAATGGGGAGAGGGCGGTCAAGTCCACTATGTAGAGCGCTCTGCGGACGTGCTCAAACATAAGGGCTATCGGGTATCGGCATCCGAGGTGGAGGCGGCTCTGCAGGACCATCCCGTGGTTGTCGGGGCGTGCGTGGTGGGCATACCGGACGCCAAGGTGGGGGAGCGCATAAAGGCTATCGTGGTGTTGAAAGACGATGCCAAAGGAGTCGGTGCGGCCGAGCTGATCAACTTCTGCTCCGAGCGGTTGGCGTCTTACAAAGTGCCCTCCTATATTGAGTTCCGGGACATGCTTCCCAAATCCAAGGTAGGCAAGCTTCTGCGTCGCGAAATCCGTGACGAGGAGAAACGCAAGATGAAGAAAGATAAGAGATAGAGATGGTTAGGCTCGATCCCATGAACCTGAAAGGTTGTGCCGACCGCGTTCGCTGAAACACGCGTACCCTGGTGATCTTAGGTCGGCACACCCGGAATCTTGCACTGAGTCTTGCCTTAGCGCTTTTTTTTGTCCCAAGTTTTCTTGACAATCGGGCTGAGCAATTATACCCTGCACCCGTGTATTTCTGCAGTCTCAAGCCCTTGGGACCGTATCTACTTTAGGGGGTACTTGCCATGACAAAAGCCGAACTCGTCAACAAGATGGCAGAAGAGGCCGGAATCACCAAAAGAGCAGCAGCTTCGGCGCTGAATGCGTTCATTGGATCGATTCAGGAATCTCTCAAGAAGAAGACCGGAAGGATTCGAGTAGCCGACCTTGGTACATTCTATGTGAGCAAGAGGAAGGCACGCACCGGAGTCAATCCCCAAACGCGCAAGAAGATACGGATTCCGGCGATGACGGTCCCGCGTTTCAGTGCGTCTAAGGCACTCAGAGAAGCGGCGAAGAAATCAAAGTAGGCGGTTTGTCGGGAAATGCCCGACCGGGGGGACGGCTTTTCCGGCGAATCGAACCGGCGTGAGGAAAACCGCACCACGCAGGTACGAGTGTGGGGTTTGGTCCCGACGTAGTGTGGGAAGAGCCGCATTTGGGCCCAGTCTCTCAGATGGTACGAACCGGCATGGAAAAACGGCTCCGGCAGGCACGACGGGGCGGCAGCGGAACTGAGCCGCGTGCTGCGGTAGTTGCCGCCGGAGATCCTTGGTGGGTGAACGTATCTGTTGTGGGGGGGGGGGGGGGGGGGCTGTACGCGGGCTTGGAAGGCGCCCGCGGTTACGTGACCTCCCGTAGGTTGTTGCACAACGCCTGGGCAATTCCCCAGCCGAGCAATGAGGGCGCCGTTCGCCGTAAGTCCTGAAACGGATCACTCCCGAACGCCGGTCAGGAGCTCTTCGACGAGTTCACACATCTGTCTGCCGTCGTACGGTTTGGGAAGTACTGCTTTGAATCCGTGGCTTTCGTAGTCCGACATGACAGGGTCGTTGGAATAGCCGCTTGAGACAATGGCTTTCACGTTGGGATCAAGTTGGATCATTTCCGCAATGGCTTGCTTTCCTCCCATGCCGCCCGGTATGGTCAAATCCATCACGACCAGATCGTAAGGCTTCCCGGCGCCCATAGCCCTACGGTACAACTTGAGAGCTTCAGACCCATCCCGGGCTGTGTCAACTTCGTAGCCGTGAAGGGCAAGAAGTTCTTTGGCGAGCGTTCTGATCAGTTCTTCGTCGTCCATGACAAGAATTCGCCCCTTGTCACGCTTGTCGCCCGGGGCAGTTTCATGGGATTGAGCGGATTGATTCGATGAAGCGGGTAAAAAGAAATAGAACGTTGTTCCCACACCCACCTTGGACCGTACCGTGATCAGACCGCCGTGTCGCTTGATGATGGAATAGGACGTTGCCAGCCCCAGTCCGCTTCCTTTGTCTTTGGTAGTGAAATACGGGTCAAAGATCTTGCGAAGATGTTCTTTGGGTATTCCCGACCCCTGGTCGGCTATGGAGACCCGGACGTATCTCCCTTCGTGCAGCGGTAGATGGTGCTTCTTGCGTACAACAACGTTTGACGCCCTGACAAGCACCGGCCCCCCGTTGGGCATGGCCTGGCATGCGTTGATGATCAGATTGTCGATTACTTGGCTGATCTGTCCGGCGTCCATGTCAACATGCCAAAGTCCGGCCGGTATCGAGAACCTTCCCCGAACATTTGTCCCTCTGAGCATGAAACCGGTGCAGTCCGTGAGAAGTTGCGAAATCGATGCCGTTGTCTTGATGGGAGCGCCGCCCTTGGAGAAGGTGGATAGTTGGCGAGTCAGGTCCTGGGCACGATTCGCAGCTTTAGCAGCGTCCTGCAACCGCGATTGTGATTTTTCGCTCAGTTCCTTCTGGTCTTGAACCACTGAAATATTACCGAGGATCCCGGTCAGCAAGTTATTGAAGTCGTGAGCTATGCCTCCTGCCAGCGTTCCCAAGGATTCGAGCTTATGGGTCTTGAGCAACTCGTCGTCCATCCTTTTCCTATCTGAAACGTCCTTTACCATCCACCAAAATCCATGGAGCGCGTCACCGGCGACATTACCTATGACAGTGTTTTCAAAGTGCTTGGTGCCCTGGGTGGGACCGATCTCGGTGGTCTCGAAGGAGCCGCTCTGAAAACCGCTCTGAATCCATCTCCGATAGAATGCCATCCGGTTCTCGGTGATGGGAAAGAGGTTGCTCAGGGACGCTCCAATAAGTTCCCCAATGGTCCCGCATCTGTACAACCGGGCGAACTCATTGTTTCCGTCTACTACGCGAGCGTGCACGATGGAGTCGAGAAGTTGATCGGCAGGTAAGGCACAGGACAGGGGCCAATTTGTCGCGAATTCGGCTATACCCAGGGGAAAAAGTTTCACGAGCTTTCTATACTTGCGTGTGGTATCGAGTTCTTTCTGCGCAGTAATATTCTCTATTTGCGCCAATACCATTCGTTCGCCGCCAAGACGAATGGTCCGGAGGTGTATCCGTCCCCACATATCCCCATCATGAACGAGTAGCCGCCCCTCTAGTGTCTGGGGTACTCTTTTGCTGAAAACCTGCTCCAATGCGGCCAATGTTTCGTCGCATTCCTTACCCCCGGGAAACAGTTCGGATATCTCTTTTCCGATCGGATCAAATGGAGGGCGCGTGAGTGCGAGGAAGGAGTCGTTTGCGAAATCGATGATGTAGGAACTCGAAACCAACAGTGTGGGGACGGACATTGCCTGTAGGAGTTTACCGAATGCCGCGAACTTCATCTGACTCAGGTCGAAGCTCCCGGAGTTGGAAAACTCGGCTGCAAACAGACGGCTGAGGTCGAGAGTCCCCGTAATGTCCGGATCGTCTTCGAGTCGGCTTAACGTAGATGTACCCAAGACGATGGATTCGTTTTCCGGAGCCCCTCTTCTACTCATATCCTGGTCTCCTTACCGGAAAAGAAGACTTGATTTCCCCAAGGAAAGCCGGGCCTGTAATGATCCGAAACATCTCATCCGCCAGCCGATGTAATCCCAAGCCGTTTTCTCGACGGTCACGCGGAATCGGTATTACCGCCCTCTCTTTCCCTACCCGCCGTTAGTTTAACATGAAATCATCGAGTCGGGTGGAAGTTTCGATTGGGATACAATCGTATTTGCCGGGCAAAGACAGGCCTCAAGCTTCTGTCGTCCTTTGGCTTCCGCGTGTCTCTATCCGTGGTCATTCAAGTTCTCGACGGAGGCGACGTCAATACCGAACGGATACGAACCGAAATGTGCGGTGGAGCGGTTACGCTTAGCTCAGCCGGTCCACTACTGGGAGTAAGGCTTGATGCGAACAACAAACTCCGCACCCTGATCGCTCCTACAAAGGGACAGATTGCCGCCCAATGCTTCGGTAAGAGCCTGGGGCTCCCGCCAATCCCAAGCCGTGCCCCCGAACGGGAAAGCCCTCGACTTTCACACATTGAAAATACTGGTCAAAGATCTGCTTGTGAAAATTCTCGGGGATGCCCGGCCCATCGTCTTTCACCGAAACCCGGATCGATTGACCATCGGCGTGGCATTTCAGATAGACACTTTTCTGCTTGTACTTGGAATGCATTGGAAAGAAGATTGGTGATGATCAAACACATCTTGGTTTCATCGGTTCTGATCCGCCGATCAAGATGAGATTCGTCGGCTTCCAGATAAACCTGATTATCACTCAGTAAGCCACGGAATTTTTTCAGGGAATTGCTCTCTTCCAGTGCATCGGCAACTACGGGATCCACCAGATCAAAGACCTCGATGAATGCAGTCTTGAGGATCCTGGATAATGTGCAGTCGCTTATGGTGAGTATTCCCATCGCAGCCTTGTCAATTTCCAGCATACTGTTAATCAGTGCTCTGGTTTTCAGCGCATTCCGTAACATGCGTTTGACGACCTTTTCCTGTTTGGCGTTTCAGGGGGCCGTAACGGTCTTGCTTCTCGAGAAGAGATCTTGCTCCAGTTTCAATAATGTTGACCGGATTTTTGAGATCATGCACCAGATGCGACGTCTGAATATTCTTAATGGGCACGGAACATCTCCCGCGTAGTGGTGGCAAAAAAAACCTTCGGATCAGAATTCGATAATGGTCGACTCGCCGACTTCCATCGTCCTGTCGAAATCGTCCCAGAATTCCTCCTCCCGATTTTCTCCATTCCGGAGCGAACCTCTTAGCGAACGCCCCACCCAGCCGCACAAAGAGCGATTTCCAAGCAGATCCATAGCTCAGGGTCAAAACGTCTTCGAGAAAAAGGGGTTATCCGGCCTAGTTGATCCTTCGGCAAGTAAGCCCGAGCACCAAGCTCTATTGACTCCTTCAACTTTTCCGGCCCCAGTGCGTGAGCGGTTAACATAATAACCGGTATATTTCTTGGCCACGGCGTATTCAAGAAGCTCCAGTCCGCGTACGCCCATGATGTCCCAAAATGACAAGATCGTACGTCATCGACGACATTTTCTGAATGGCCGCCTCGTAAGTGGAAGCCCGGCCGAACTGCACTTGATGATCCCCCAAGTTCGTCCTTGGAGAATGTCCAGCACATCCTGTTCGTCATCAAACCGCCAAAACCCGCTTCCCCTTTAAGAGAGCAGAGGCCATCATTGATCTCCTCCGTTCTTTATAGTATAGACGGAAGATTCGTGTCAAGCCGGTTCGCATTCAAGAATCCTCAGTCAATTCAGTGGGAACTCTGCTCGATATCTTTCCAGGCTGGGAGCAATCCAAATCCATCGGCTCCGCATATGGCATTGACAACCGATTTCTGGAGAACATCAGCCGCGAGCAGGCCGATCCTGTTGGGATCCACTTCTTGATCTCCCGTACACAGCACTATGGTCAGATCTCCATCAACTTGGCTTTGAAACGGACATATCACTCGCCCCAACCCGAGAGTGGCTTGGGCTTGCGATCCGTGAAGCCACAACTTTGTTTGCTTTGGCGTTTATCGCAACGACCGAAAGCGTGGTATTCTCCAGCGAGATCTGCCTTGACCGTGCCCTTACCTTCTTTGAGTTGGCGCCGGGCATCAACGATATTCGAGAGATTGCGGAGAACTGCGGGCCCCGGCGAGTAGGTTGCCCTCCGGGTCGGTAATGTCGCCGAACGCATTGACTACCACCAGAGCCCCGACAACCAGGTCATCGTACACGACGGAAGCGTGACCCCACGCCGCCTTTCATTCCTTGTTCCGCGCCGTACAGCTTGCCGACGGTCGCCCCGATGCCGGCACCGACGCTGCCCTGTTCGACGGGGGCTCGGGAAAGCACTTCGGCAAGCCTCGTAGCCCATATGGAAATCCGGGCGTACCGAGGGATCCCCGAAGTTGAGATCAAAGATGGCTGCAGCAGGTACGGATGGGGGATTGTTTGACCGACGACGTTGATCCCTACTCCTGCTTCTTCAAGACAGGCCATGACTCCACCCGCTGAGTCCAATCCCCTTCCGCTTCCTCCGCAAAGGCAGATACCGTGAACGCGATCGACCGCATGTGAGGGCCGCAATGAATCCGCCTTGCCTAGTGGAAACGGCACTTCCGCCGACGTACATGCCTGCCCGCGCCCCCTCTTGCGGAACCAGAATCACCGTCACCCCGGTATGCGCTTGAGGATCGTCGGCGTGTCCGACCTTGATCCCCGGGACGTCGGTAATATCTTCGTGTGAACCGGAAAGAGAATCACTCATTGGTACCGTCCTCGGATTTCCGCAACGGGTGGTACCACTTTATCCTGCTTGAGGCAAGTCGATTACGACGATGCAGGGCGGGCATTCGACGGCGTACCGCTGCGTTCCCGGTTCGGTGTAATTGTACTGACACTCCTTCATGACGAAAGGCTCACAGTTTTTCACGCATACGCGGTTGACATTCCCGTAAACAATGGTATAGTTACCTTTCTCCGGGCGGGTAGCTCAGGGGGGAGAGCACTGCCTTCACACGGCAGGGGTCGGAGGTTCAAATCCTCTCCCGCCTACCATGTAAAGCTCAATGAAGACAGGGTGTTAAGCTTGGCGAGCGGCATCCTGTTTTTCGTTGTTTGGACCCTCGGTGTCCAAATAGTGTCCATCAAGAATCTCATCCCGTCTAAGTTCAGCGGGGGCATCAAGAACGTGTATGGCTCGTCTCATGTGGTCGGGAGCCAGGTGCGAATACCGCATGGTCATCCTGATATCCTTATGTCCGAGGAGTTCCTGCACGGTACGCATGTCCACCCCTTTCATCACGAGCCAGCTGGCAAAGGTGTGCCGCAGATCATGAAATCTGACATGCGGGATACCAGCCCGTCGGAGTGCCTTGCCGAAAGAGGTATTCACATCATGAAACGGTTTTCCGTCCGATCCGCAAAACACATACGGAGAATCCAGTCGCCGCGGATGTTTGCGCAGGGCATCCATCACAAACTTGCTCATCGGGACTGATCTCGACTCGTAGTTCTTCGTGTGACCGTCTTCCCTGCTGGCTACGAGAATCCTCTGCTTCTTGAAATCCACGTCTTCCCATCTCAACCGCAGGATCTCTCCCCGTCTCATACCTGTGTGCAGAGCCACGGCAAGAATAGGATACAAATGCTGCGTACCAGACTGCCGAGCAGCTTGCAGAATTAGGTCGGCCTCCTCTCTAGAGAGAAAACGAAAAGTTCCTTTACTCGTTTTCATCCACGTAGCCGTCTTGGCCGCGCTCTCCTTGAGGTATCCCCATTCCACGGCCTTGCGAAAAAGGTTCTTGATGGTGTTGAGCTCACGGTTCACGGTTGAAGCTCCCCTATTAGGTCCAACACTTCGCCGTTGATCTTCTTGTCCGACGCGTTGCCGTCTTTGAGCTTACTCAACACAGGGATACCACTGTCGATGCAGACCAAAGACTGAACAAACTGCTTCAAGTCAGGACGATGCCCCTTGCTGAAACCTCTCTTCATTACAAAAGGATGAGCCTGGTTCGCTTCATTGTATAGATCATAGTCGCCATAGACGCTATGACTCGTGGTGTCATGGTGTACGCGAGAACCGTCCAGGCAGAAGATCCGCCCTGCCTTGAGGGCCACGGTCGTCAGTATTGAGCCGGTTCCGGCATCTGCGATCCTATCAAGCACTCGCCCCACTGCATCGTCGTTCAGTTCGGAGGCCTCGATCCGTTCCCCAAGCAACAAGTCTGTATCAAGATCCTCGAAAGTCTTCGGCAGTAGATACAACGGGGTGCGTCCCGAAAGCGTGTCCAGAATAAGAGCCAACACCACTCGCCCCGCACTGATCCCCCGGCTCTTGGGGCACGCCCGATCGACCGCCTCGACCACCCCCAACTTCTGCGCGTAAGCACTACCTATTGGTAAATACCTCACATCACAATAGGACGTCTCTCCAGATATGAACAACATATGGTACCCCTCATGAAAAGTACCATCCTCATAGCGTACTATCGTTAACCGTACCAGTAAATTCTGCGACCTCCCACTAATGCTCTACAAGCCAACACCCATTTGTGCGGAATGTGCGCTTGAGAAGGTCTTCAGGCAGACCGTCAATCAACGCCAGTCTCCGTGAAACCCAGCTAGTGTCGTGGCCGATGCCTTTTGCAATGTCTCGCAAAGGAGCATCAAAGCGCGCCTTGATCTCCCGGATAATCCACGCCTGTTCCACGGCCTCCCACTGCCGTTGTCGGGTTGTGCTCAACAGCCGTAACAGAGCCTTGCACTCATCGGTCTCGGAGACATCCGCAATCACCGTGTCCCTGCCGAGAATCCCCAGCGATCCGACTCGCAGGTATCCGTCAATGAGGACCAGACATTTGCTCTCGGCAATCACCTGCACCGGACTCAACTGACCGTAGCGCTCAATGGATCGGGTCATCCTGTCCCGGCTCCTTGGATTGGCTACCCGTGTATGGGCGTAGCGCAAATCCAAGCTGTGCAATTCGATTTCGATCGGTTTTCCTTGATTGGTTTCCATGTCCCCGGCTTACCACACTACGGGACCGGTGACCTATCGAGTACTCTCTTTGCAATCACCACAAAACAGACTTCAACATCTTGGAATGACATCAATTCTTACATTTATCACGTCCATTTTTGCAACTTCGGTCCCCTCAAGAGGAACCAGTTGATAACAACCCGGTACAACGAGACTTTCCCTCTCCAACGCGTCCATCTTTGCAATCGGCGAAGCTCTTATCCTCCTGCGCCGGTTGCGTTCCCGTTGAAGCTCTCGGTTACGGCGCTCATAATCCGAATGACGCTTCCGGTAGTCCCGCCAATAGTCGGGGTTCTTTGCCGCCCATCTGTTGTGGGCATCTCGCTGGTTCGCCAGGTATGTAGGATCCTCGGCGAGTTTCTTCTTCTGCCACCGGCGCTTGCGCTCCTTCTGGCAGGAACGATCCGGACTGTATTGTTGGTTGAGTACCTTCGCACACGGCTGAAAAAGCCGACCACAAGCACTGCAACGACGCCTTTTCACGACCATCTCACAGGAACAATAAGGTTCCTGAGCGTCGCTCAATTCAAAGCCTCAGTCAAAGAGCCAGGAAAGGATTGGAAAGTCTCAGGTGGGGCAAAAACGGGAGCGTCCTCCCAGGCGGGTCAATTTTCAGAGCGTCGAAGCAGATTCTTCCCACATCGGCGACGCCCAATCTCCTCTTTCTTGATCCTTACTCGGAATTTCTCAAGCATGAGGCAAAAACGGTAATACCCAGGATCATTAGGTTCAATCCAGACGAGAGTACCGTTGTGATATTCATACTGAATCTATGCCCATCCAATAAACTCGGGAAGGCCTACGAACGATTGATTACGGAGCATTGTGCAGGGTGGTGGAGACTAAAGTGCCCACCGATGCGGGACAGTGATATTGCAGGAGAATCGAATTTCTTTGTGGAACTATTGATACGTCCGGCCCGGGCCTTACACAGAGACATGTTAGTGGAGTTGATGAGTGAATACAGGCGATACTGTGGAATTATCGACGGAATTTTGAAATTCATTACCTTCGGAGTAGCTTAGGCCCCGACGAGGTATAATCATGCTCGCGCCGCGGCTCTCATTGAAGCTCCGTGGATTCACAGGACATTATCATTTCAAGCTAACTAATATGCCACTGGCCGGTGATCGGGTCTATTTCGATACTCTGTGGGACAAAACTCGGGTAACGCTCCGGAGTGTCACTCACAATGATGGAGCCACGAATCAGATTGAAAATGCTTACATCGCAGACCAGCACTCCTTCGGACGGGCGGATGTGGCCCACATGTAACAAAGGTTGAAAACTCAATAGTTCAGTCAGGTTGCGAATGGGCTGAGAATCTATTTTCCCTTTCACCGCATTTTCTGCTGGCGGCACGGTGAACGAAGGATCCACAACAAAACGTCTGAGTTTTTCCCCCACCGGATCTTCCAAGTAGTCAATTCCAAGCCATTCGCAGGCCAATTCGTATGCAATTTTGACGATTGCGCGCCTGCAATGGGCCACATCAATGTCTTCCCAACACTCAACAACGTTCGGATCGGCCTTGACGAGTCTGCCTCGAAACAACAAGGCCTCACTTTTTGCTCGACACTCAGTGCCAACTGAGCTCCCCCTCAGGTGATGCCACAAAGCCGAGATTTCATCAACGGACGGTTGGGGCTGGCCGTGCTTCCGGCAAAACGATTGGATCATGGACACGAAGTTGTCCATGTCTTCAGAATCGACCATTGATTTTTGCCATACTACCCTGTCTTCGACTGCCCGAAATTCGAATCGTTTGGGAATAACTCGCCCCTTTAAGCCCCCCTCGGACTCATCGCGCATGACTGTCACTCTGAGTCCACCCTTCTCATCTGCAGGGCTCCCAACAAGTTCCCCTTTGAAGTGTTTGATGTTTCCTTTCTTGCCCACAAGATCTAATTCGCACCTGATCAGTCTTACCAGGGGATGATCAGCCAAGTGGGAATCGACTTCTCTCCCGAGGTCTGAGTTACAATCCCTGCACACGCTGTGAATCTTGAAGGACCCGCCGATGGCGTCAGGAAACAGGTGCTCGATTGAAAACTGTGCATCTAATTTCTCTTCTTTGCAGAAAATACACTTCATACATGCCCATCCT
This sequence comes from Desulfomonilaceae bacterium, assembly GCA_963675835.2. Lineage (GTDB taxonomy): Bacteria > Desulfobacterota > Desulfomonilia > Desulfomonilales > Desulfomonilaceae > JAVHLK01. The sequence goes on along the minus strand of CAXXIU010000019.1, from coordinate 417,715 downwards.
GGAAAAAAGCGGCCGACACTAATCGCCCCGCTTCTTCTTTACCCTGAGAATCTCACAAGGGATTCTTGATTCCTGAACCGCCCACCGGAACCAATTCATTTGATCCGCCGATAACTCATCCAACGGTGATTTCACCTCCACGAATTTGAACTCGCCAAGCCGAAACACGAACAGATCGGGCCATCCCGAATAGCGTTCCCAAAAATGGGCGACAGTCCATTTCAGTGCCTGTTTCACTGTGTCAGAGGGTATTACGCGTAAAGCGAGACGACCCAGCGCCACTGCCTTGTCGTCATTTACCCAGAGATAGTCTCTCAGACCTGTGCTGACGTCCAACAAGGCTTCATAGAGGTTGATGATATTCCTACCATCACCCAGGGAGCCAATATAGTGCTCGAACGCGTCCTGGCGTCTCACGTAATATTCAGCAGAACCGAAATCCTCCGGGAGTTCGAACGATATCATCGGGGTTGACCGGTTATCGGATCGCCAGCCTTTGGTGGAATTACGTAGGGAAACCCGCAAGCGGGGATCTCTCTTATCTTGTATCACGGGTGCGAGTAACGTCCCAACCAATGCTGAAATGAGCTTTCTTTCACAGAATCTTCCCTCGTATCCTTGCACGGAATAGTGCTCCAGAGCTAAATGTTCTACGGAGCAGATTTCTCCACGCGTACCGACCCACTTTCCGATTTTCTGTCCGTTTTTGTCGATTTGAACATAGGGTGCCTCTACTTCTGTGGTCGGAACGCACACGTTGCTGAGAAACGCGGCCTGTGACGGTTCCCTTGTGTCGTACTTTGGGCTGGTCTTGTGAACTTGTTGCCAATGGCTCTTCGCCGTCTTGCCAAATTCTCTGGCTATTTCCGGGAACCGTCGCTCAAATTCGATGATGTCTTTTACAGACACCTCATTTTGTATCATCCATTCCAAAATATAATTGCAATATGTCTTGAATATTTCACGCCAATAATATCTCTCCACTTTGCCCTTCAGCCCATATATAGCCGCTTTCGGATGGGTTTCCTCAATCTCACCTCGACACGTTGCACAAATACCTTCCTCGAAACCTGCCACCGGATACCTAATCCCAGTACCATACTCTGTTCCCTCTGTTACCTGATGGGGGAGAAAGGCGAGTGCCAATTCGCGTTCACATTGACACATGAACACCTTTCCGCATGTTTCGCAGAGATATTTTCTGAAATACTCGTAATGATTCAGACAACGGATATGCTCGTGGCCGCACTGTTCCATCGCGAATCTCCGAAGTGCTACGGGTTGAAGGCCATTCATCTCTTCTCAACTGCTTCTGTCAGCGGACAAGTTATCCCGCCTTGGGGACCGGAGTCAAGGGCGCTCCGGCGCGATGCGACAAATCCTTTTCCTTGACACCCAGCTTCACCGGGCGTGGTCACGCACACCAGAATAGGGATTTTCCGGAAAGGTGACACAGACTCGGGGTGTGCTAGCGAATGCATCCTCCTTTGTGTCAGAATAACCAGAATAAACTCAATAGGTTACGCATGGAGGCGCTTGGAATAGAAACCAGTTTTTGCAAGACGAAGTATAGGGATTACAATAGGTTACGACCCATTATTTGCCGCTTGAATCCGCTTTGCATCAGACAGGGATTTCATTCGACTCTTCCGCTGAACCGGCTTCAAACTTTCGGGGTTCAAATGGGAATATCTCATGGTCTGCAGCGGGTCAGAATGTCCGAGAAGTTTGCCAATGAGATAGAGACTCTCCCGCGCGGTTTCGTTGCCTGAGATGCAATGCTGTGGCGCGTGCCTGCGTACAAAGTGAAATGGGTAAGTTCGGCCTTTTCCCGAGCCTCATTCCATTTCTTCCGAGCCCAACTATCCGAAAAGGGTTGGCCGTTTCGGGTGATTACGACCACGAGGTGACTCTCGTAAAGAGCGCAAGTAACCGAATCTCGCTTGAAACAGCTAACAGCGAATCTCCCGCGGCGAAATTCTTCATGCGCGTGGAACGCCGATGAGGCGCACACGATAATGTTCACGCCGTGCAGCGCGAGTGACCAGCCGTGCGAAGACCACTGGCTGACACGTTGACCTTGTCAACAACAGATCGATGATGCGGCCCCAGAAGTGACGGAATTAACGCTTGAAAATCTGATTGACCCTTTGGAGTGTGGGACGTATGTTCTGAGGAAGCGAATCCACCTTCCAACCAGTCTGACATGAAGTGTATTCTGTGCAGGGCTCAGGTGAAAAAAACGTGGAGGCCAACCCAGAAGGGCCTCGGAACCGCAAGAATGATTTTTCCACTGCCCCGAAATAGTTGAGAGGGTGGCCGGTGCCGCACAATTTTGGGCCGCAATGAATCATTGCTCAGGTCGGTCGAGTGAGAATAAGACTGTTTACGTTAAGCAGGAGACATGCAGGGAGTACCTTATGAGCGTAGCATTGGAAAGCATCACGATCAAAGGATTCAAAACGATCCAGGAACTCGAAAAATTCAGGCCGGGACGCATTAAACGTATTGATAGGACCCAATGGTGTAGGGAAGTCCAATTTCATATCATTTTTTCGGCTGCTTAGCTGGATGCTGACTCCCCCTGGGAATCTTCAAACGCACGTGGCGTTATTGGGTGGTGCAAACGCTTTGCTCTACAAAGGCGCTCAAATTACTCGGGAAATTCAAGGCGAACTTGCATTTTCATACGGAGAACGGCGAAAACGAGTACCAGTTTTGGCTGAGTTATGCGGCTGGAGACACATTCATTTTCACTAATGAGTGCTTTCGCTTCTCACGATTTGAATATCCCGGTAAGGCTCCAATGTGCTTCCTGAATGCCGGTCATAGAGAGGCGAGAATCATTGAAAGGGCTGAATCAGGAGACAATACGGCGCGTGTGATCCTGGATCTTATGCGTTCTTGGGTGGTTTACCAGTTTCATAACACTTCGGACACGGCGCGTATGCGTCAGAAATGGCGTGAAAACGACAATCGGAGGCTCAAAGAAGATGGAGCGAATTTGGCCCCCGTACTTTTGAGATTGAAGGAACAAGAGCCTCCGTACTATCACAGGATTGTGGAGAACTTGCGTCTGATATTACCATTCTTTGCCGATTTCGAGGTTGCCGCCGACAAGTTTGGGTATGTGCTGCTCCAGTGGCGGGAGCGAGATAATGATATGATCTTCGGCGCTCCCCAAGCCGCAGATGGTATGCTGCGCTGCATAGCCTTGGTCACACTCTTAGCTCAGCCGGAAGCCGACCTCCCGTCCGTTCTGATTTTGGACGAACCTGAACTCGGTTTGCATCCCTACGCTATTGAGGTGGTGGCAGGTTTGATTCGAAGTATCTCTCACAAGGTGCAGGTTTTTCTTGCGACCCAATCAACGGCTCTACTGGATTATTTTGAACCTGAGGATGTTGTCGCAATCGACCGTGTGAAAGGTGCGTCTTATTTCAACAGGTTAAATTCTGACCAGCTTGCCGGTTGGTTAGAAGACTACTCGATTTCAGAGCTGTGGGAGAAGAATGTTCTGGGGGGGAGGCCTTAGGCATGGTCCGATTGCACATGATGGTTGAGGGGCAGACAGAGGAGACGTTTGTAAAAACCATGTTGGTCGAACATCTTGGCTTCCATAACATAACCGCTGATGCCCGTTTGGTAGAGACGAGTCGCAAGAAAGGCAAAATCTACAGAGGCGGGATGACTACGTATGCAAAGATGAAGAGGGACCTGGAACGTTGGATGAAAGAGGACAAGAATGCAGACACACGCTTCACAACTATGTTCGATCTCTATAAGTTACCGCAAGATTTCCCTAAATACGGAGAGGCCAAGAAAGGAACCGATCCATACGAACGGGCTAGAATTCTTGAAGACGCATTTGCTGAAGACCTTGGCGATAGACGATTAGTACCCTACATACAACTGCATGAATTTGAGACCCTACTCTTTTCAGACCCCCGAAAATTTGACGTTGTCTTCATCGGAGAACAGCAAGCGTTGCGAAACCTTCAAGCTGCTCGAGCAGATTTTTCTTCCCCGGAACTGATTGACGATGGCGACGCCACATCGCCATCTAAGCGTATCATCACAGAGATTCCAGCATACAAGGACCAGAAGTCTTCTGCTGGGCCCCTGATTGCCGCAGCCATCGGATTACTCACGCTCCGGCGCGAATGCAAGCATTTCGGGTGTTGGCTGAAAAAGCTCACGGCGCTACATACCTAGCCAGCTGAAGGCTTAAGCATTCTGACCGGCGCCTTGTTCGGATAAGGCACGAGGACTAAGATCAGATTAATCACCTAAATTCGTGCAATTAGAGAAATATGGAAACGCGAGGTTGGATACGTACCAAATGGACCCGAAAAACTCTGCATCCGGTTCTAATGGATAGGGATCCAAATTAAGTCAACATGTTCGCTGGTGGAGGCGGCGGGAATCGAACCCGCGTCCGAGAACCTTCAGACAAGGGGTCTACATGCTTATTCCGAGATTTGTATCTCGTCCGTTCGGACCCCCTCGGAAAGGGTTCCGACCAGACCAGCCCGAATGTGTTTTCGCGTCGTCTCCTTCAGGCGAAGAAAGTCGGCTATCCTGCTGACCGTCGCCCCATCCGCCTCCACAGGAGAGAGAGCGGTGAGACGCTAGCCTTACGCGGCTAGTGCGTACTCGTTATTATCGGCGAGTAAGTTTTTGTACCGGCGGTTTAACGAGTCACCGGAGTGCTCGGCATGCAACCTTGACCTCAACTATCCCCGTCGAAACCAGGTCGCCCCCAATGGTCACTACAATACCAGACCTCTAATCAATTGACAACCGTACGCCAACGAAAGTTCCGAGCAATAACTCACGACTCCCGCCGGCGGTACTTGACGAGTCGTTCGAGTTCCCGGCGCTGATCCTTCTTCTTGATGGCTTCCCGCTTGTCATAAGTCTTCTTTCCTTTTGCAAGGCCGAGCTGGACTTTCGCCTTTCCCCGCTTGAAGTAGAGTTTCAAGGGAACCAACGAGTATCCTCGTTCCGTGACTTTTCCCACGAGTTTCTTGATTTCATTCTTGTGCAGGAGCAGTTTGCGCTCACGAAGCGGGTCGTGATTCTGTCGATTGGATTGTTCGTACGATGAGATATGGGCATCGATGAGGAAAACCTCACCCTTCCTGAACTTCGCGTATGAGTCGGAAAGATTGGCCTTCCCTGCACGGAGTGACTTCACTTCGGATCCCATGAGCACAAGACCCGCTTCAAGGGTATCCTCCACTTCAAAGTTGAAGCGAGCCTTCCGATTCTTACAGACGATTTTGATGTGGTCGCTCTCAGTCATCACTCAGTTGCTATGCAAACCTCTCTTAATGGAGCAGAGATGTTTAGGGGCACCTATGGGGGGGCTTGGGGGGAGATAGAGTCGCCCCCCCCAAGTATGGCGCATCGTGCGTTCTTCATACCCCATCTCCGAGGCGAAGCCCCGGAGTGCTTGACTACAGGCTAAGACTTTCATGCTTGGTGTTGCTTCGATTGATTGATTGATTGATACTAAGTATGGCCAACAAAGTAGTCCCGGGGGAAACGCTCTCTGATCCATTTCTCTATGAGGGTCCGGATTTCTTGCGCTCCCTGCATCTGGAACACTTGATGAGTGAGGTCTTGACATTCATCCATCCTTACCGACCGGATGAGTTTCTTGACCATGGGGATGGAAAGCGCGTTCATGGACAGTTCATCGAGTCCCAAACCGAGCAGTATCGGGATGTTGACCGGATCGCCGGCCATTTCGCCGCACATGGATACGTTGACGCCTCCGGCCTGCCCGACGTTCGTTACCTGCCGAATTAATCGCAGTACCGCAGGATGCAACGTGTCATACAGATAGTTGACGTGCTCGTTCACCCGGTCTATGGCCAGTGCATACTGTATGAGGTCGTTCGTGCCTATGCTGAAGAAATCCACTTCCTTTGCAAGCATGTCTGCAATGGCCACCGCGGAAGGCACTTCAACGAGTATTCCCACTTGGATCTCCCGTACAAACTCCTTGCCCTCTGCGGCCAGTTCGTCCTTGCTTTCCTCCAGCACCTCTTTGGCGAGATGAATTTCGGAAATGCACGATATCATCGGCAACAGCAACCGGCAGTACCCGTGAACCGCCGCTCTGAGAATTGCCCTGAGCTGTGTTTTGAAGAAATCTCGACGGCTCAGACAAAGCCGAATGGCCCTCAATCCCAGTGCAGGATTGGCCTCATGAGCCAAGTTAAGGTTATACGCTATCTTGTCGCCTCCCACGTCAAGCGTCCTGATGGTGACCGGATTGGGGTTGTTACGGCTCAGGACCTGACGATACGCCTCGTATTGTTCCTCTTCGTCCGGAGGTTCCTTCCTTCCCATGAAGAGGTATTCGGTGCGGAACAGGCCGATACCCTCCGAACCATGACTGATGGCTATTTCCACCTCATCGAGGAGCTCAATGTTCGCGGTGATTCTTACCGAACGCACGCCGTCGCTCGTTACCGCAGGCAGCCGGCCGAATGCGAGGAGGGATTGATGATAATTGCGGTAGACCTCCTGTCTTTCTCGAAAACGGAAGATCGTATCAGGATCCGGGTTGATGATTACTACCCCGGTGCTGCCGTCGACGATGACGGTGTCGCCGGTCTGCACCAGGCGGCTTATCCTGTCCAATCCGGTAATCGCAGGAATCTTCAGAGAACGAGCCATGATTGCCGTGTGGGAGGTCTTACCTCCCATGTCAACGGCAAAACCAATTACGGTCCCTTTCTCGATCTGAACCGTGTCGGCGGGGGAAAGATCATGCGATACTACAATGGAGTTGGGGGGGAGCTGATGTATCTTGCTCTCCGAATGTACCCCCATGAGGATCTTCAGGACCCGTTCTCCCACGAAATAGATATCTCGTGCTCTTTCTCTCAAGTATTCGTCTTCAATGGTATCGAACGCGGCGGTGATCTCCGTAATAACGTCGGAAATGGCCCATTCCGCATTCTGGAACTCGGTAGCAATGGCCGTCTTGGTTCCCTCAAAGAACATTCTGTCTTGGAGCAGCATGATCTGAGTATCAAGAATGTAGCGATGTTCGCTCAGGGGATGGTCATCATTGATCCCCTGCTTGATATTTTTCAACCGGTCGGCCGCCTCTCGCACGGCATCCGTGAACCGCTCGATCTCCGGCGACACTTCTTCAGGTTTGATAATTCTTCGAGGGGAGATGTCGGTGGTAATTCGCTCGATTACCACGGCTTGACCGATACTCACGCCACCCGAGACTCCGATACCCCGAATCAGTAGATTAATCTGGTTATTCTTCAAGATGGGAGCTTCGGTCGTTTTGCTGTCTTCAAATCCGCTTGGTGTCTTCATGTTCAATAAGTCGACTAAACTCCTCGATTGCTTTCGTGGAATCAGGTCCCTGAGCTCTAACCAAGATTTCCGTTCCCGTGGTGGCGGCCAAGAGAAGTAAACCCAGCACACTCCTCGCATTGACTTCCACACCATCTTTCACCACTGTGACTTCACAGGAAAATTTCTGCATCGCTTGCACGAGAAGCGTTGCTATGCGCGCGTGCAGTCCCTGTTGACTGTTCACTATCAGTGCCTTTTCCAACTTTTCCCGTTGAGTATTCATCGAAATGGTATCCCAGTCTCCATCAGCACATGTGTGACAACCGCCGCCAATCCAAGCACGTAAGCTACCGTAATCATGGAAAGGTTCCTCTTTAAGAGAACGGCACCAATGCCCGCCAAGATAAGGAGCGAAATTCCCACTGCAGGTTCGGATGCGTGCGGACCTGCCGGATCCGGAGATTTCATTGCATAAACGACAAGTATTCCTGCCGAAACCCCGAGACCCGCCGCGGTGGTCTCGCGAAGCCTTGGAAGCACTGCATCCATACGAACCGATTTGAGGCTGCGGAAAAAATCCAGTCCATCAGCCCATCCTTTGGAAAAACCCAGGAATCTTACAAGAAAGTTGGGCACATTGTATACGGCCAGTGCGGCCGCACTTCCAATCATGGACCCCAGAAAAACCAGCGAGAGCACGACACCGCATACGGCTGCCAACGGCTTCAGGTGACTCCAAAACACGTGATCTCCGAGCGCCGCCAGAGCCGTCATCGCCCGTTTCCGGTACACCATCACTTCGGGTGGTTCCAGATCTCGCTCCAATCGAGCGGTGATTCCCGCCAGCAACGGCCCCATTGCAGGATGGGTATTCACTGTTTTCAGTTGTCGTGAAACCGCGGACCGGAAGTCCTCTCTTTCGGGGTACAGACGTTTCAAAACCGGATAGAGACAGAACAAGAAACCCACGCTTTGCATATTCTCGTAATTCCAAAGGGTTTCCAAGAAGAAGGACCTCGTCAAAACCTGTCGATTCAACCCTTTCATTTTGGATGGTGACGGATCTTCTCCCTGCATGTGCCAAGATTAGACTACCTTTAGAAGACTGTCAACGACATGGGATGCAAGGTGCTCATATCATCCCGGAGGGCTCTCACCTCACTATTGGAAATCCTCAATCAGCGGGGGCAATGGAATCCGTTTCTGTTCCTGAGTTCCCTGCATCCGCGGTTTACTTTCAGGAGTCGCGTTGAACAAACCGCTCACTGAAGAGCACGATGCGGTCACGCTCAGGAGCGCTGCCACGACCAGTGCCCAAAAAAAGGTTTTGGTTGCCCGGTGCCGTGTTACCCGTCTGCCGTTATTCATAAGGCCCTATTATATTTTAGATATGCAGGCAATTCAAGTATGCGGAAGAACCGTAGGCTTCGTGCCATTTTTTCTATGGAAGGCCTTGTTCCATGGCACCTCTGTTGTTATAGTGTTACTCAATCTGGAATCTCTACGATTTTGACAAGGAGGATTTGATGGTGAAACCGTATAGGATGTTTCTTATGGTTGCGTTGATAGCTCTTCTCGCCGCGTCGCCGGCACTTGCCCACTTCGCAATGGTGATTCCATCGAAGGACGTGGTGGCTGCCGACGACAAGAAAGAGATCGACCTTTTCATTCAGTTTACCCACCCCTTTGAAGGGGGGCCTCAAATGCAAATGGACAAGCCGGTGAAATTCGGCGTTGTCTTGGATGGCAAGGCCGAGGATCTGCTGGGGAAACTCAAGGAAAAAAAGATCGGCGGGAAATCAACGTGGGAATCCAAATACAAGATCAAGAAACCCGCAGACTACGCCTTCTATGTGCTTCCTCAACCCTATTGGGAGCCGGCTGAAGACAAGTTTATCGTACATGCAACCAAGGTGATCGTTGACGCGCTTGGTGCCGAAGAAGGTTGGGATACTCCAATTGCAGAGCAGGCCGGCTTGCCGTGCGAAATAGTCCCGATGAGCAGGCCGTACAGTCTGTACGCGGGGAATGTCTTCACGGGTCAGGTATTTATGGGTGGTAAGGCCGTGCCGAACGCGGAAGTCGAGGTTGAATGGTGGGGCAAGGGAAAAACCAAAGCGCCTACGGACGCTCATGTGACTCAGGTGGTTAAGGCCGATGACAAGGGAGTGTTCTCGTTTGCAATGCCAAAGGCCGGTTGGTGGGGATTTGCGGCTCTCATGGAAGGCCCGGAGAAGATGAAACAAGACGGCAAGGAGAAGAGCGTGGAAGTCGGTGCGGTGATCTGGGTGTACGCGCACCCCATGCAGTAGTGTTGCGATTTGGATTAGGAGCCTCCTTGCTTCTACCTGAAAGTCCTGCGACATACGACTACGGTGGGTACACGATGGGGGTTTGGGGGGGGACGGTCGCCCCCCTGCCCCTCGATTGTGCTCCGCTACATGACCGGTGTTTAGGCAACCGTGTACTTGGTGCCCTATGGAAAGATTTGGCTCCGCATGTCATCTTCTTGCTAGGAATGACATGATTCGGATACAATATCGGTGAGCGTACCTGATTTGGCTCATACCGCCATGAGAGGGAAGTAGGCATACGGGCTCATGAATATAGAGGAATTTGCGCTGGGACAATCGGTAGTTCATCGAATGGATCCGCGGATGCGGATTTTGGCCGCCGTCGTGTTTTCCGTCGTAACCGCATTGGTTCAGTCTCTGTGGGCTGCATCGGCAGCGCTGGTTTTCCCTACAGTCTTGATCCTCTTGTCCCGGATCAGTATCAGGGGAGTCTTATGCAGGCTGGCCGTCGTGAACACCTTCATATTGTTCTTGTGGCTGTTCCTGCCGTTTACGTCCCAAGGGGATGTTATTTATGCAGTGGGTCCTTTGGAGGTTCATGATGAAGGATTACGGCTCGCCTTGTTGATGACGCTGAAATCCAATGCGATCGTCATGGCACTGATCGCTCTTCTGGCAACATGTCCCATCATGAATCTCGTACACGCCTTGAGTCATATGGGAGTGCCCGACAAATTGGTTCACCTGTTCTTCTTCTGTTTCCGCTACCTACACGTGATTCACGACGAATACCACAGACTGCTCAATGCTATGAAGATCAGAGGGTTCCGGCCCCGGACCGACATGCATACCTATCGCTCCGTCGCCCATCTCGTCGGAATGCTTTTGGTGAGAAGTTTCGATAGATCCGCGAGAATCCTGGCTGCCATGAAGTGCCGGGGCTTCAAGGGTCGGTTCTACATACTCGGCCATTATGAGATGAGACGGCAGGATTATCTTGTCGCCGCGACGAGCGTGATCTTCTCGGCGCTGCTGCTGGTGGTACGATGATTCGGTTAAGCAATATCCGTTTCAAATATAATTCTCGATACATCTTGGACGGTTTGAACTTCACTGTCGATTCCGGTGACCGCATAGGTCTTGTCGGTCCAAACGGATGCGGCAAAACGACGTTGTGTCATATCATCATGGGCCTGCTCCAGCCCGATTCCGGGGAAGTAGAGATCTTCGGGGAGTTGCGGAAGACCGAATCCGATTTTAGGCAGGTGCGCGGGCGCATTGGCTTCCTGTTTCAGGATGCCGACGATCAGCTCTTCTGCCCCACTGTTCTCGAAGACGTGGCCTTCGGTCCGCTCAACATGGGCAAGAGCCCCGAAGAGGCGGAACGGATCGTTCACAAGACGCTCGCGTCACTTCAATTGGAAGGGTTCGCGGATCGGGTAACGTACAGACTCTCAGGCGGGGAGAAACGATTAGTCTCTTTGGCCACCGTCCTGGCAATGGAACCCCGGATTCTCATTCTCGACGAGCCCACTACGGGTCTTGACGAGGAAACCACCGAGCGTTTAATAACAATCCTCAACGACTCCGATCTCACGTATGTTCTCATCTCACATGACCGAGACTTTGTAAGCAGGACGACCAACGCGGTTTACCGGATACGCGGAGGCACCATCTCAGGAATCTCTTGAGGGGCCTGCGTTCGTACACCGGAACGGGATTTGATTTGTCTACACACAATGCGTCACTTTCATAAGTTACTTTAATTGCCCGCCATTACAACATTTCTTGACCTTCGCCACCCGTTTATGCTATTGTAGTATCAGGAAGTTACTTGGATCGTATGGCCCTAATGTATGAGTTTTCAGGCTTCGAGGTCGACCCTCGGCGGTGTTGTTGCCGTACACGAAGCACGCCCCGGTGAATCATGGAGCTTAGGTTGTCAAAGATATGGCCGCATCAATCCTCCTAAGGAACCGATGATGATCGCATCCACGAGAAAATGTCTGCTCACAATGCCGGCTGCAGTGCTGGTTGCAATGATTCTCGGGGCATTGAGTGCTTCGGCCGGCGAGAACCTTACAAAGGTGACGGCGTCTCCGGATCTGAGACGGGTAGTCATTGAGTCCTCGGGAACAATTGGTCGGTACAATGCTTTTGAACTGGAGAGGCCGCCTCGATTGGTCATAGATATGGACGGAGTGAGGCCGGGCAAGGAAGCCAAGACGATTCCACCGGAACGTACCGGAGGATTGAAGATCCAGGTTCTCGAATCCCGTTCCGGCACGCACGTGGTGCTTGATTTTGGGGGAGGTCCGGTGCCTTCGCATCGTATCCGACACATGGACAACTACCTTATCGTGTTCCTCGAAACCTGGAGAGCACCTACCGCCTGGACGCCGTCCACGGCCAAGGCTCCGGCGGTTTCCCACTCGAAGCCGAAAATCCCGCCGCGCAGGCGTGTAGAATCCGCAGCCAATGCAGGCGGCACGCAGTCGAACCTCTCCGACCTAACGATTCAATCAGCGCAGGTGAGGGACGGAATCATTGTGTTGAAGGTGGCCGATCGAGCCAATCCCGATCGGCTCTTCAGAATCAACCTTGGCGTAAATCTCGACCGCCTGGGATTCGTATCGGCAGGCATCTATCCCCTATCGATGAATCCGGGACCGGTACGGCAAGGTGAAGGGCACTCCCGAGTACCGGCCGGCACCGGCGGAGAACAGGGTTTGAAGGGGCCTCGCAAGACATTTGAGCCGGAGGTGTCGGCACCGGACTCTGGTTCCCCGAATCCGAACGTTCCGAGGAGAGGACCCGGTGCGACAAAAAACCGCTCAGCCTCAGAGCCTAGACGAAGCCCTATTCAATTGGGTCCTTCCGGCCCGGTCAGTTTGCGACAAGATCTGTTGCGTTCAAGCGGTTGGGAGCTCAACAGAATCCCCAGGCAGTCCGTTTCCGATGGCGCACGAGCCATACTTCAAGCCCGTAGGCGCGCTCCTCTGTTGCGATTTGAAGCATGTTGTTTCACTGAGCCTCGGAACAGTGATTCCCCTCTAAAAACCCCCACTCGATAGCGCTGATTGTGATCCTTTTTCGGCTGTTCCCAAGACGTAACCTTGGGTCCTCTCCGCTTTTAGGAATCCGTTATGAAACGGCGCAGCTTGGGTTTCTTGGCTCTGGCCGAACTTCTGGCCATGGGTCTCTGGTTCTCCGCCTCGGCAGTGGTACCACAACTTTCCGGACACTGGGGACTGAGCGTCGGCCAAAAGGCCTGGCTGACCATGAGCGTTCAGATCGGATTCGTATTGGGCACGCTCTTCAGCGGCACGCTCAACCTCGCCGACCGTTTCGACGGCCGCAATCTGATTGTAGCCGGCGCGCTCGCCGGAGCCGGCTTCAATGCCGCCATACCTTTGTCGAGTTGCGGACCTGAGACGGCCATTGCTCTCCGTGTCTTGACGGGTGCAGCGTTGGCCGGTGTGTATCCTCCGGGAATGAAGATCATCGCCTCATGGTGCAAAGAGGATCGCGGTTTGGGTATCGGAATACTCATCGCCGCTCTCACCGTGGGCTCGGCCATGCCGCATCTCCTCAACGCAGTGCCCCTGTTGGGAAGGCCCGGGATGCCTCCATGGCAATCGGTACTGCTGATAAGTTCTGCCATGGCCGTAATTGCCGGTATTCTTGCCGCCTTCTTCATCGATGTCGGGCCTTTTCTGACGCAAACGGCTCCGTTTGACTGGCGCTTCGCGATCAAACCCTACATCGACATGCCGACCCGCCTGGCTAATTTTGGGTACCTTGGTCACATGTGGGAACTCTACGCAATGTGGACGTGGGTCCCTGTTCTTCTCATGGCCAGTTACGACCAGGCCGGTATCGGGCCGCACTCCGCTCGCTTGGCGAGTTTTGGGGTCATTGCCGTCGGTTCCCTGGGATGTGTGTCGGCAGGCATTTTGGCCGATCGTGTGGGCCGGACGCTCATCACGGTGTGCAGTCTGGCAATTTCCGGGAGCTGTGCTTTGGTGGTCGGTTTCTTTTTTGCCTCTCCTTTTGCCGTGACCATGATCTGCTTCGTATGGGGTTTTGCCGTAGTAGCGGACAGCGCACAATTCAGTGCCGCAGTAAGCGAATTGACCGACCGTCGGTACGTGGGAACCGCTCTCACCATGCAGACCAGCCTTGGATTCCTGCTGACAATGGTAACGATCCGGATCATTCCCTTGCTCACGGAGCTGCTCGGGTGGAAATACGTCTTCACGGTGCTTGCAATAGGTCCGGCCCTCGGTATCTGGAGCATGCTTCGTTTGCGCCTGTTGCCGGAATCCGTCTTAATGGCTTCGGGAAGACGGTGAACGCAAAACAGCCGAGCCCGACTGTTTTCTCCAGGAACCCGTACCCGGGGATCATGTATCAAATTGGTTCTTTGATATTCGCCCTACAGTTGAGAGTGTTTCTTCAGCGTGGGCTCGCTTTCATGGATTTTCTAGCCGTTCGGTACACTCCCAAAAACTTGAGTACCTCATCAAGAATGAAAATGGTACTGGATACCATGATTATGAGACTCCAGTCTCCGAGCGTCAGAGATACGGTGTGAAATACGGTATGTCCAACGGTAGTATGAACGGCCGCCAGCTGCAAGATTATGGCTGAGGCAACGCCGAGTACGATCCACCGGTTCGAAAACAGCCCGGCCGAGAAAACGGAAATTTGAGTGGTTCTTGCAGCAAAAGCGTAAAACCACTGGAACGCGGCAAGGACGGTAAATGCCACTGTCTGGGCTTTCGCAACGTTGCCGGCGTCCAGATAGTAGACGAAAAGACTCAGCGTTCCCGTGCCAACCAATGTGGCCAGTAGGACAATTCGCAAGATCTGACGACGGTCGAGAATTCCTTCTCCAGGGGGGATGGGAGGCCTGCGCAGTACATCCACATGCCTGGGTTCCAAGCCGATGGGAACAGTACAGGCCCCGTCGGTTACGAGATTGATCCAGAGGATCATGGCGGCGGTCATTGGGAGCGGCAGTCCCAACAACAATGCCGTGGCCAGTGTCATAATTTCCCCCAGATTGGTAGTGATGAGAAAGACTATGGTTCGCTGGAGATTGCCGAATATGACCCTTCCTTCTTCCACTGCATTGACAATGGTCCGGAAGTTGTCGTCGGTCAAGATTATGTCTGCAGACTCTTTGGCCACCTCGGTCCCGCTCCTGCCCATGGCTATCCCGATGTCCGCCCCCTTCAAGGCCGGCGCATCATTGACGCCGTCGCCCGTCATCGCTACTATTTCACCGCTTTGCTTCAGAGCCTCCAATATCCTGAGCTTGTGGGCCGGTGAAACGCGCGCGAAAGTACCGGTTTCGAGAGCGTGCCGGGCCAGTGCTTCGTCTGACATGTTGTCGATTTCCGGGCCCGTGACGGGGGTTACGCCGGAGCGTGCCATGCCTACTTCAGATGCGATGGTTGACGCGGTCACGGCATTATCGCCGGTGATCATAACCACTCGAATTCCAGCTTCTTGAGCACTCTTCGCCGCTTGGATCGCTTCCGGGCGAACAGGATCAACCATACCCCACAGCCCTACGAAGGTCAGTCCGTTCTCCACCTTGGATCTATCGAGCGTTTCGAGATCATTTCCCGCCTCACTAAGGGCTGCTGCGATTACACGCAGACCTTTTCTTGCGAATGAATCGCCGACCAGTTCGACCATGCGGCGTCTCGACTCGTCCATTTCAACCGTCAGGCCGTTCTCCAGCATATGGGTGGAAAATCCGATCAGATGTTCCGGCGCTCCCTTGACGTAAATTGCGGAATTCGCTTGACCCTTGACTTCATTGAGAACGGCCATATACTTGTGTTCGCTTGAAAAGGGTATTTCGTGTTTTCGACGATGACTGATTCGGAACAGATCGGGATCGTATCCCGCTTTTGCAGCGAGAACCAGCATGGCCCCTTCCGAAGGGTTTCCTTCCACTTGCCAACCATTTTCTCTCTCAATGAGCCTCGCGTTGTTTGCAGCTCCCCCGATAATCAACAGCATTTTCAGATCGGGAGAATAATCGGGACCGGACGTTTCCGCCCCCTCCTGCAAGTGGATTTCTCCCGTGGGATCGAATCCCAGTCCGGTTACTTCGTAGGTCTTGCCGCCGACCCATAATTCGGTCACGGTCATCTCGTTCTTCGTGATTGTGCCGGTCTTGTCCGAACAGATGACCGTTGTGGATCCCAGAGTTTCCACTGCGGGGAGCCTTCGCACAATGGCGTTTCGCTTGGCCATGCGTTGAACACCGAGTGCCAACGTAATGCCGACTATTGCCGGTAAGCCTTCCGGAATAGCCGCCACGGCTGCAGCAACGGAGAAGAGAAGCATCTCGACAACATCGTAACCCCTCAACACTCCCAGTACGAACAGAGCCGCCGCCAACAATACCGAGGCAACACCCAATTTCGTCGCCAGTTCGCCGAGCCTGCGTTGAAGAGGCGTCTCGTCACGCTCGAGAGTCCGCACTTGTTCCGCAATCTCACCAAGGACCGTATTTGTGCCGGTGGAAACAACTATGGCTTTTCCTCTACCTCCCGTGACTGCTGTGGACATCCAAACCATGTTGTCCCTATCGGCCAAAGCTTGGTTTTCGGCATGACGCCCCGGATGTTTGAAAACAGGTTGGGATTCTCCGGTAAGCGTCGACTCATTGATCTGGAGTTCCTCACTCTTGAGCACCCGCGAGTCGGCTGCAATACGGGCCCCTGTTTCCAGGATGAGAACGTCTCCCGGAACCACCTCTGAAGCCGGTATCTCGTTATCCCGGCCGTTCCTCCTTACTTTGGCCTTGGGAGCGGCCAATTGCCGCAACGCTTCCAAAGACCGTTCCGCCCTCCACTCCTGAATCGTCCCAAGGATGGTATTGAGGATGACAACCACCGTGACCACGGCCGCGTCAATCAGATTTCCGGCGACAAGGGAAATCGCAGCCGCAGCTGCCAGTAGATAGATCAATGGGCTTTTCAGTTGCTTAAAAACAAGTTCCAGCGGGCTAACGCTTTTGACGGATTTAAATTCATTGGGCCCATGTTTCCGCAAGCGCTCTTGGACCTGGAGGTCCTTTAGTCCGCCCTCATCTGCTGCAACCAACCGTAGAACTTGATCCTTGTCGAGGGCATGCCATTGAACGATTGTTTCCGATTTCATGTTTTGATGTATCCCGAAGTGCTTGTGGGAAGAACAATTCCGGTTCGGCATGGAGTGTGCGAACGAAGCGTTAAGAAACTTGAGCGACCGTGGCGATTCGTGGGCGAAAGACCCTCGGATTTCGGCCGTTTCCTATGAACATTCATGGTTTGGATAGAAGAAGGTACTACCCACCGCGACGAGTTCATGAGACTCAATAAACGTCGAGAGGCAGCCGGCCGCCGTTATCGAGAAAACGTCTCAGGCAACCTTCAGCGCTGGGATGATACGCGTCCTCTTCTCCGGAATGGTTTGACGCTGGGCAGTTACCGGTGCAATAGGGGATGTATTCGCATCCCCGGCAGAACTCGAAATTCGTCAGAGCTATGGAATGGCGCTTGCGGAATCTGTTGAGCTCCGGGTGTTCATTCCAAACGGTCTCGAGCTTATCGTTGTTGATCCTGCCGAGAACCATGTCGGGCATTTGTACGCACGGCACCATTACCCCGTCGGCTCTCACGCCCATCTTTTCCATAGGTCCGTTACACCCTGAAAGGACGCCGTAACCCGGTAATCCTTTCAGACCGGCCAAACGTGAGCGTTCCATTTCCGCCCACGCTCGAGCTTCCGCCAAGGGCCCCGCAGTGGCGCTGATTCTGCCGTTGTACTTCTTCACCAGTCTTCCGAGACATTCCATTGCCAAGACACGCTCTTGGGTTGTCAACTGGACCTGCTCGGTATTTTTCCGGCACAACCCCAAATACGAAGCCGAGTTGGTGGAAAAGCCGGGTAGGCCGAAGTCCTCGAGAAGCATTCGAGCTATTTGGTCGAGATCCTTCACGTTTTCTCGGTTGATGGTCACCCTCACCGTGGCAGGGAGATCACATTTCAGTAAGAATTTCAGTCCCTTCACTGCTCGGCGGAATGTGCCTTCTCCACGGGATGCGTCATTGATCCTCGCGGCAGATCCGTCGATGGAGATCTGAACCGAGTTGCATCTGCCGGTTGAGGCTATGAAAGACGCGAGTTCTTCCGTGATCAGTGTGCCGTTGGAAAGTATGGAGAATCGCATGCGATTCCGTACGATTCCATGGATGATCTCCTTGAAATCCTCCCGTATGAACGCTTCGCCACCCTGGAGGCACACGTCCATGACCGCGCACTGTCCGAGTTCTTCGAAGAAGCAGAGCCACTCGTCGGTGCGGAGGTCTTGCACGTCACTCCCGCTGGTGAAATGACTGCAATACGTGCACCGCAGGTTGCACCGTGCGGTGATGAGGAGATCGACCGACCGTGGTGTTCTCATGATTTTCATGATGGTTCGAGACTGTTCTCCGTTCTTTGCCCACTCATACTACCATACCGTGATCAGAGATGTGACACGCGCGCTTTGAACGAAGCGATTTTCGAAAAGTTGGCATGAACTCTCATGGCTTGCAGCTGCCGACAAGCCACAACGAATCATGAAAGTCCTCGGTATTCAGGGTCCCTCCGGGGCGAAGCCGCGGACGGTCTCAAGACGGGCAAGGACTTTCATATTTCGTTGGAGCTTTCTAGACATGAATGCTCGTATGGAACATCCATGAACGATATGTTGAGGAAGAAATAGAAGAGGATTTTGGCTCTCAAGGATGATCCGAATCTCTTCACGTGGGAGGTTCTCAAGGAAAACATAAAAAAAAGGAATTGGTTACCAGGCTATGGAAATCCGACAAAGCTGGTTGACGCTATAGGAGGTATGGCGATATCATGAATGTAACGACCAGGGAGGTGCCCACTATGAACCTCGCAACAGAACACAAATGGACGGAAGCACAACTCATGTCCCTACCGGACGTAGGGGGGAAGTATGAACTCATTGAAGGAGAACTTGTCGTGGTAGCTGCCGGTCTTGAGCATGAGGAGCTGGTTGTTGGCTTAATTTTTGTCATCAAAGGTTTTGCTGTAAAACTCGGCTTAGGTCGTGTCTTCAGCTCAAACCTCGGTTACTGGATGCGTAACGGCAATCTTCGATGTCCTGATGTATCCTTCGTGGCAAAGGATCGTCTCAAGAGCATGACTCAAGATCCGAAAGGCTTCCTTCATGGCGCCCCCGATCTCGCAGTTGAAATCCTCTCACCATCCAACACGGTCCCGGCCATGAAGAAGAAAGCTGTCGAGTACTTCGAGAACGGCTCACGGCTCGTATGGATCATTGACCCGGAAGATCGAACAGTGACGGTCCTGCGGCGCGACGGTTCGGAAATAACCGTTGCGGACACTCTCGACGGGGAGGATGTTATTCCGGGATTCTCGCTCGCCGTGGCTAAACTCTTCGAAGATTTGGCGTAACGGAAATGGGTCTCGACTACTTCACTGACTCGGCCAAGTTACTCCCCCGATTCCGTGTTTGTAGTTCCGGTAAGCACTAAATAGCCTGGTCCGCATCCTTGTCTTCGGTGGTACGGCTTACGAAGACGTCGCGAGACATTGTTACCCCCAATTGGTCTCTTGAGATTCTTTGGTCCCCCAACCGACTCAGGTAAACCGATTACTGGTCCAGCCGGCTACATGGCGTGTTAGGGGTTACCGGCCGTTCTCTCAGTGTACCCCGACTCGATTTCAAGAATTTTTCAACACCCCCGGCGATAGCATCGACTATGCGTTGCTTGTATTGCTTCTGCCGCAGGAGTGCTTCCTCGGTCGGGTTTGCGATGCACCCACACTCCACGATCACCGCGGGGACCTGCGAGTGCCTGAGCACGTACAGCTTCCTCCGTACGTATGTCGCGTTCGTGCCTTTGACAAGAACCATACGTTCCCCGGGAATACCCTCTTTGTGATACCGACTGCAGGGGATTTGCGCTGTTATCATACACGATTCGATCGATTTGGCAAGGTCTATTGAACCCGTGCGAGGGTATGTGAGAATCGAAAACCCCCGGTAATAGTCAAGCATGGGGTTGGGAGCCACGGCCTTGGCGAGCTTGCTCAGGATTTGTGGTTGAGCGGAATCATGGTGGATTGCCACCAGCGCGGACGCACCCAACATTTCAGCCAGAGCCGGTCGGCTTTGAAAAGGAATATTCAAGGTTGCGGGAATGACCTTGTACTGTACCAGGTTATTGCTCTTGGCTTCAAAAAGACATGCGACGGTGTCATTGAATTTGTACTCCGGGATACCTGAAACGCTGTGCACTCCCTCATAGTTGTTGTTCCAGTGCAGTGATTGCGTATGACCGGCGAATACGACCACCACCGACGGGGCGTGTTCGTCTTCTCTCGGTTCCGCGCAGCCGGCATTGTGCAAAGGGACAAGCGAAAACAGCCCGAGCAAGATCAGAGCTATGGTGCTTCTTCGGGAACCTGTGACGGAATGCCCGGAAATTCTTTTTAAGTGCTCATCGCCCACACTCATCTGCTTGGTCGGCGAAATCTCTTGACGTCTTCGTACGTAGCTTTTATCTTCCATGGACCTCTCGCGCCGCCTTCTTGCCTTCGGAAGCATGGCTTATGAACACGTGTCCGGCCAAAGCCGGCCCCATCGTCAAAACGGTGGGTCGGCCATTGAGCTGAAACGGTCGTTTGTCCCAACTCGAACTACAATGTCCCAAGAACTTCGTCGGTCTTGTCAATTTCAACGATCCGGAAGCCTGCCGTGGCCAGTATTCTGGGAATGCCTCGTACCATGTCCCGGTCCGATTCCTTGTCTTCCTCGCTCAGCTGGTCGTAGGGGAGAAGACAGTTGTGTATCTTGCGTCCCTTGTCCGTGACCGGGCCGTATTTCCATCCGTCTCGGATCTTCCCCTCCATCCAAACCTTGTGGGCTGCTTCGGCAAGTCTTTCCAGTGTTTCAGTATTAATAACGGTCATCTTATTCCTTTGTTCTCAAGCACCTTGACCGCCGGCCAGCGGCTCGGCAGAAGAGATTAGTGTTGACCCCGTCTTGTTATCGCGGTAAGTAGTATCTTTATAATTCTAAGTGTAAACCAGTCAACAAATACTTTCGCAGCCCAATCCCGGGGGTTAGAATTCTTCTACGGGCAACTCGCTTCCATGAAGTGGTTCGCCGGCACAGACCGACACGAGGTCTCCAAAGGGTCCGATTGTGTCGAAGCACCCCTGCAATCTAACAAAATCTCGTTCCTGTTTGTCCTTGGGAGGAAGCAAATGGAAGACTCAGCCGGCACGACGGTTACTAAGGGGAGAAGAGTAGTGCGGGTGTTCATTTCTTCAACATTCCGCGATATGCACGAGGAGCGCGAAGTGCTCGTCAAGAAGACGTTCCCGGAGCTGCGTCGCAAGTGCCTGGAAAGGCAAGTTGATTTCGTGGGTGTCGACTTGAGGTGGGGCGTTACAGACGAGGAAAAGTCAGAGGGGAAGGTTCTTCCGATATGCTTGGCTGAGATCGAAAACTGTAGGCCATACTTCATTGGGATATTAGGCGCACGGTATGGGTGGGTACCTGAAGAGATCAGTCCTGGTCTCGTTGAACAGCAACCATGGCTTCAGGAACATTTCGACAAGAGTGTCACGGAATTGGAAATCGTTCATGGCGTGCTCCGCAAGCCTGAGATGGCCACCAAGGCTTTCTTCCATTTCAGAGATCCCCGGTACGCCGGCACTGTTCAGGCTGAAAGGTGTTCGGATTTCGCTTCCGAGGAGAGCGCCGCCAAATCAAAATTGGAGAATCTCAAAGACCGCATTCGACAAAGTGGAATGATTGTCCGTGAGGATTATCCTGATCCCACTGAGCTTGCAGACCTGGTGCTCGAAGATCTCTGGCATACTATTGACGAAGAGTTTCCGGCATCGGAAATTCCGGACCCTCTGGACAAGGAAGCTCTCGAACATCTGAATTTTGCTGAGAGCAGAGCAAATGTCTATATAGCGCGCGAGGACGATTTCAGGAGGCTTGACAATCATGTGAACGGGGACGGACCACCCTTGGTAATCCTTGGAAAATCGGGTATTGGAAAATCGGCACTTGTAGCTAATTGGGCCCTTGAATATGGCAAGTCATCCGGATCTCACCCATGTATCCTCCATTTTGTCGGCAGCTCACCACAAAGCGCGGACTATATCAGTCTGATGTCGCGCTCGATGAAAGAAATTGCTCGTTGCTGTGGTCTCGAAGCCGAAATCCCCGAGACTGCAGATGAGATCAGACAGGGATTTGCGGAGAGCCTGTTCAACGTTCCTGCCGACAAACGCCTGATTCTGGTCTTCGACGGTTTGGACAGGCTCGAAGACAAGGACAATTGAAGTGGACCCCTCTGTCAAGACAAAATTTGAACTTTTTTAAGGTTGAAAAGTACACCTCGGCACTAGGACAATGTCCTTGGTTTCCAGCTCCTGGGTACGGGTACCCGTGTACAGGTGGTACGGGGTTTGGTACCCGAGGGCTTGATGAGGGCGTCTTTCATTGTAGAATCTGAAGTATGCCCCCAGGGACCCGATAGCCTCTTTCACCGTCGCATAGTCTTTGAGATACACCTCCTCGTATTTTACGGAGCGCCACAGACGCTCGACAAAGATGTTGTCGAAAGCACGGCCTCGACCATCCATACTTATCCGGATCCCCGCGGCCTGCAGCACACCGGTGAACCCCGTACACGTGAACTGAGAGCCTTGATCGGAGTTGAATATCTCCGGTTTTCTCCCTTCCAAAGCTCTTTGGAGTGCCTCGATGCAGAAGTCTGCCTCCATGGTTATCGAAACGGCCCAAGCCACCACGTATCGACTGAACCAGTCCATGATCGCCACGAGGTAGACGAACCCCTGCCTCATGCGAATGTACGTTATGTCCGTGGCCCACACGTGATCCGGTCGCTCGATGGCTACACCCTTCAACAGGTACGGATACTTCCTCGCCTGAGCATCCGCCAGGCTCAGTCGCTTCTTCGGGTAGATGGCCTCAATGCCCATAAGGTTCATGAGCCTGGACACCCTCTTTCGGTTGACCGCATATCCTTGGCTTCTCAGCCAAGCCGTCATGCGTCTGGTACCATAGAAAGGCGTCTCGGTGTACTGCCTGTCTATCAGACCCATCAGGTGCTGATTGTGGTCGTCCTTTCCCCCTCTGGATCGGTAGTACAGGCTCGACCTGGAGAGTCCCAGAAGCTCGCACTGCCTGTATACCGGGATCGTTTCATGGTCAAAGTCAATCAGATCCCGACGTTGATCAACCGACAAGTCCAGCTTTTTTTTTGCTATAGGTTTTGTAGTTGCTATCGCAATAATTGGCTTTGGTCTAGCTTTAGCGATGTCTCAAAGTATAGATTCAATGCCTGCCTATAAGAAGATGAAGAGGGTCGTATACCGTACAACCAAAATGATCGAAACGGGCATCAACTTCTCCGAACTGACAAAGGCGCACGGACAATTTGCAAAAGTTCTTGCTGATTTGGAACTTCAATTAGATGGACGCAACAGTGAAGTCGTCAACGAGCTGACTGAAGCAGCTAAGTGTCTCACGGTAGCAAACAACAGGTGGATTAAGATCCAGACCCTTGATCCGAACACCGATACCTTGCTCCAGCGCAGCTGGAAAGATTTTCGCAAGCATTGTATTCAGGCCATGTTCATAGCTGAGAATCCTTGGAAACACAAATGGAATAAGTTTCTCGCCTATGTCCGCATAAAGCAAAAAGAAGCGGAAGTGCAACGTCGACAGGAGGTGTTTCGGGCTTCTACTGAGATCTTAGAGGCGAGAGGTGAAGAATTGATGGAGGCCGTACGGTCCGGCGACCTAGCAGCGGCCCAAGAGATTATTGGAAAGGGTGTTTTTGTTGACACGGGAGATGACAAGGGCGATACGGCATTGATTGTTGCAGCTCGTAGAGGCGATGTGGCCATGGTGCGGTTGTTACTCCAGGAGTCTGCGAACCTCAATGCCCGTAATAAAGGGGGACAGACTGCACTGATGCAGATCTCGCAAAATGACTCAAAGATAATTCCATTGCTGCTTGAAAATGGAGCTGACCCGGATATACGGGACAATAGTGGGCAGACGGCATTGGAAAGGTCTCAGAAGGTCGGTCTGGTTGATCGAATTGACCTTTTGACTGGAACCACACGGTAGCGGGACGGAAGCTGTCGCTTGATTTGAGGAGGCCAGTTGCTTCATGTCTAGTATAGGGCTCAGGTTGGCTCTTGTCTCACCTCGGACACGCTACTTTTTCGGGACCATTCTTGGCCGTCCGTGAGGCCGCAGGGGCAATTCCAGTCCCAAACGCAGTGCCGGGGCCTGTCACCAAGGTTGTAATAGACCTCACCGACTGAAGCTCGTGCGGTTCTCGACATAGACTGAGGTTACTGCAAGGGCTTCTCGTAACAACAAAGAAAAGAGGAACGTCCCCTTTTTCGTATCCCTCATAGTCTTAATCCGGATCTTCTGTGACGTAAGGAAAGAACATCAACCCAGCTCGGAAAGGATCTTCCCGACTTGAGTGTCAAGGAGGGGCAATTCATTCTCAATGATGTCCCAGATGATTTCCAGATCAATCCCAAAATATTCATGAATGAGAATATTCCGCAGAGCGGCCATGCCGGCCCAGTCCACATCAGGATAGGCTGATCTCACCGCTTGAGGGACGTTCCTTGACGCTTCGCAGATAATTTCGAGGCTACGGATGCCGGCTTCCTGTTTGGTCAAGTCTTTGACGAGGTCGTTATAGGACATGCCGGAAGTCAGGGCCTGTAACCTTCTCAGCGATCCCGACATATCTTCAGGATAAAGCCTATAATCCCTTGGCATAGACTGTCCCCTCGAATATCGGCTTTCGCAGCCTCGGTTTGACGGCCTCCGCGATTACAAGATCGCATGGGCGGCCAAACAGCTTCTCAAGACAAAACTTCAAGTTCATGTAATTGCGAAAGGTTTTTTCTCAAACACCACAAGGAAATCCATGTCGCTGGACTCTGTTTGTTCACCGCGGGTGTACGAACCAAATATGCCGAGGCGGCGAACTCCGAAGCTCTTGATGGTGTCACGGTTTTCCTCCAGTCTCTTGCAGTTTTGCATCAGATCGATCTGTCTGTGGGAACTCAGAAAAAGCACTATCTGCCCGGATCTCTTCATTAGAACACGTGCTTCAAATCATCGAGGGAATAAGCCGGCACATCTTCGTCCTCCATGCCGTGCATTGTCAGTGCAAGTGATAGACTTGTCAATGAAGGCTCATCCATCGGCTTGGCTTCTCTCGACATATACGGTTTCCTCCAAAACAGCGGTACGGATTCGCGGCTTAATGGTGTCCTTGAAGGCTAAATCCACCTTGCAGTCAAAAAGCTCCTCCAAGAAAAATTTGAGCCCAAAATAGTTCTTGAAGGTGGGACGTTCAAACTGTACCAGGAAGTCCATATCACTGTCCTCTGTTTGCTCACCGCGGGCGTATGAGCCGAAGAGACCTAGTTCACGAACTCCGAAGCCCCTGATGGTGTCACGGTTTTCTTCCAGTTTCTTAAGGATATCGTCACCGGTCATCTTTCGACTCCGTTAAGAGCGACGCGCATCGCCGTGCATTCGCAGTCTACCACAGCGCACGGGGCCCGCGTGCCGACAAGGCCGGGCCATACAACTATCATACCAGAAACGCATAGCATGTTTCGTTTCCCCAAGCCACGATCTCCGACGACCTGGGGCAACGCTGTTTGGCGCCTTCGTGGTTCCGGTGCCGGCGTATCGCAAGCGGCATGGATGCTAAGGCTCCTGATCATCCATAAAAGAAGGCACTGATTGCACGGAGCACTACGACGCCGAAACAGATTGTGACCACCCCGTGTGGGAGAAACTCTCCTAAGGCCGGAAGAAAGCGATCGTGTTTTCCCCGGCTCAAACGGTAGCCTATCACCAGGCTGCCGGCAAGCCCCAACCAGATGAGGATGTTTTGTAGGGTGTGAGTCACGGAGGGCGGGACGGTGATGACCATTTGGTGAAAGATCTCAAACGAGAAAGTCTGCCACAAGATAATGGGAAAATATACCCCCACATGGATCAAGAAGTAGAGATGAAACGCCATAAAAGAGGTCAATACCAAGGGAAGCAGTGCCAGGCCGTAGCGAGCGAAATTCTCCTTGAGAGTCTCGCCCGACTGAGTGCGAGAAATTGCCGCCGCAAGATGAACCAGCAGGTTTGCAGTGAAAACCACAGCAACGAAGAACACGGTGAACACCAGCAGAGTCGGCCGGTTGAGAAAATGGCTGGACCACCAACCGTAGATGGGCATCTTGTGCATCATTTCACTCAAGAGGCCGCCGAACATGCTGACGACAAGGAGAGCAGTGACGGACGCTACCTGCCTCATTTCCCAGATCTCTCTACCGGGTACCCTAAGATTAAGATTGATTGCACCATGCGGGCAATTCTTGACGCATGTGGCGCAGAGCTTACAGAACCTGTTGGTACGAAGCGAGGGGACCATCTGTCCGAACGGACATCCCGGACGATTTCCCACCCCGACAAAGCACTCGTTTGAGGTGCACTGGGAAGCGCAGACGTTTCGATCTGCCCTGAGTTCCAAAGGCGACACCTTGGCAAAAACGCCCATCATGCAACCGAGAGGACACAAGTATCGACACCACGACTGCCGTTCGAATATCACCGAAACCACAACCGCCAGCAAGAAGATGGTGAGCAACAGGATCCCGGTATTCAACGGGGAGCTTCGAATACTGGTGGCGGTCTCAAGCCAGATTATGAACATGACGGACCCGGCCATAATCCAATCGCCGGCGCGTTTCAAGTACGCAGGGAAGGGGATGTCCAGGGAAATCACCTTCTTTGCCAGGTTGCTCAATGTTCCCATGGGACATAGCGAACACCAGAAGCGGGCCCACAAGAAGGAACCGAAGACCATGGTCGGCCACCCGACCGCCCACGAGAAAAGGCCTCCGAGATTGTGAATCGGGTCTGCCGGTCCCAGAAACAACAAGACGAGCAAGATGAAGAAGAACGGGGCGACGGCACTTTGGAGCACCAACGGATACTGTGGACTCCGCAGAATCGTCCGGACGGTCTGCAGCCGCATCAGATTGAGCTTTCCGTCCGCTTCGATTCTTCTTAGATCGAAATAGATGTCTTCAGGCCGCAGCACGCCGCCTTCTGCCTGCAACACCGCTCTTTTTAGCGTAGTGGCCAGTTCGCGGTCGTTTCCCGGCCATGAATAGCTCAGCAGCGTCTTGGTTGTTTCCTTGGGCAGTGTGGTGATATGTTTTCGTAATTCTTTGCAGTATTGACCGACATAATGTTGCACCAGCGTCGGGATTTCTTTGCGGCGCTCTCTCAACGGAGGGACGGACAGGGAATTTCCGAGAAGATAATACAGGAGCGGATGCCTTTCACGGGAGATCTCCTGCTCCTCGATACTGGTAGTGCCTATCAGACGGAAATCCGCGTGAACGCGGTTTTTCCCTCCCACCCGGCGGAAGGATCCCGTCTGCAAGGTTTCCAGCAGGCTCTCCTGCATGGTCTGCGTCAATTGCTCGATCCCTTTGACCACGAGGGTGCCTTCTTCGGTCAGTTCAATGTATCCCGCACTCGCGGTCCGAAGCTGTCGTGGGTCCCCATCCTCGACACCGAAGAACAATTTCATCTGCTCGTCCGTGGGGTCGATGTGGGAAGGCTGCCCCAAGTCGGAGCCCGAGTCTTCGTCCGAGAAGGTGCGAAGTAGATCCACGTAAAGGAGAATCCCCTTGTGGTGGCTGCTTTTCTCGTAAACCGCGTGGGCCAGGAATTCCTTGCCCACTCCGGATTCTCCCGTGATCATGACCGGCCCCCGGGAGTGAGCGAGTTCATCCAAACGCTTGCCTGCCCGGCGCCGTACCGTTTCACTGACGAAATAATCGGGAAAGAGATGGTCTTGACGGCTGATCAGGTCTTGAAGGGCCCGCTTCCTGCATGTCCTGTGGTACACGCTTTGATCGAGCCTCATCACTTTTCTTGATAGCTTCCTAAGGACGCTCACCGCGGTGTCGGGATTCTCTCGGAGCATTTCTTCGAATGCCGGCGCGGGTATGTCGAGAACCCGGCATGGGTCCAGCGCGGTCACTCGGGTATTGAAGGGCGCGGGGCGTTCGGTCAGATAGCTGATCTCACCGATAATGTCGCCGGTGGAAAGAGTTTCCACCGGAACATCCGGCGCACCCTGTTCGCTCAATATGACCGATGCTTTCCCTGAAAGGAGGAAGCGCACCCGATGTCCCGGATCTCCGGGAGAGACGATGGTATCTCCTGCTCGATACTCATGTATTCGGCCGATTTCCCGCAGCTTATAGCGTACGTCTTCGCTGAAATCCGCAAAGGGATCCTCTTTGTCGAACTGATTCGCCATTTCCGTTGCGGGAGGCAACATGGGGGGCCGCTCTTCACCAATGCTCAGTTAGCCATACAGAATACGCCGGAGCGCCGGCCGACGCAATGCCTTAACGGCAGTGCGATCCTACCGGATCATTTTTTTGCGAAAGACATGACGGCATCCGACCGGTTATCCTGAATATGCTTCAGAAGAAGAGCTTTTGGGGTTTCACGATCGAGCACCCGTGATCGTGACCATGAGGATGGCGGCCGTGTACATCATTGTCACGGGGGTTGTCTACCCGCTCCTTCTCCGTAGCCTATCTCCGCCTCAACGTCTCGCCCCCCAATGCTTGCGGAGTGTCTCGTTTTCATTAGTGCAGGTCGGGAAATCTCATTGCGTCGAAAACGCGGCGGCGTTCTAAGTCCCGGTCGTTGATGTGGGTATGCTGAAACGCGCCCCACCTCCGCCGGCTGACTTTCGACACGAACTCCCTGCATAAGTGCACTGTTGAACAAGTTCGGCGCCGCCCTCCCCGCGTTCCGCGAGGTCTGTGCCTCCGTCTCGGCCCAGAGCCCGGCATCCCGCGCGGAACGCGGGAAGGGCCCCTGCCATGGACCGGCCGCCTGAGGCCGAGGCTGACCGGCAAGTGTCTTTAAGAATAGGCGAGCGAATGTACGCAACCGTGTGCAGAGCCGACTGTCTGAAGAGAAAGAGATGATGTCTTCGCTGCGACAAAGGAAAGAGAACGGTGTGACATGAGTGGAACAATCGCAGATGAGTTCTTGGCGGATCCGAGAATATGTGAAGCAAAGAGAATCCTGCTGCAGGCTCGTGAAGAGTACTGTGCCCGCTTAACGGGTATTCGTCCGCCCGATACCGAATTGAGAATAGGTTATGACCAACTCTTGAAAGAATATGGGAACCTTCGAGGAGGCGATCTCTTCTACCCCTATCTTGGCAGCGGTCTCGGAAACGGGGCATTGGTGGAACTCGCTGACGGAAGTGTCAAGTATGACTTCATTTCAGGTATTGGCGTTCATCATTGGGGCCACAGTCATCCGACAATCATGGAAGCATGCCTGGATGCCGCACTCTCCGACACGGTCATGCAGGGGAATCTCCAGCAGAACGTGGAGAGTGTTGAATTGGCACGAACGCTCCTGGAGGGCGTCAATCGCAAGGGAGCCTGCCTGAAGCACTGCTTTTTTTCCACCAGCGGCGCCATGGCCAACGAAAACGCTTTGAAGGTCATATTTCAGAAGAAATTTCCCGCCAACCGGATCCTGGCTTTTGAAGGATGTTTCATGGGACGCACCTTGGCTCTGTCCCAAGTGACGGACAAGCCTGAATATCGGGAGGGTTTGCCGCGGACAATCTCCGTGGACTATGTACCGTACTTCGCTGCGGATCGGCCCGAAGAAAGTACGCGACGTTCAGTGGATCAGTTGAAGCGGCACCTGAGACGGTATCCCGGGAAACATGCGGGCATGGTTTTCGAACTGGTTCTCGGAGAAGGAGGCTTCTACCCGGGGAATCGGGAGTTCTTCATGGAACTGATACATGTCCTCAGAGAGCACCAGATCCCAATCCTCATAGATGAAATCCAGACGTTCGGCCGTACATCGGAATTGTTCGCGTTTCAATACTTCGGTCTTGACGAATTCGTGGATCTGGTTACGGTGGGCAAGGCTTCTCAAGTATGTGCGACACTCTTCAAGGACGAGTTCACTCCCAGACCGGGTCTGCTAAGCCAAACATTTACGTCGAGCACCGCGGCCATTCGGGTGGGCAGGTTGGTGGTCCGACAACTCATGGATGGCGCCTATCCGGGACCCGAGGGGAAGATCGCTCGATTCCACGATCGTTTCGTGAGTCATCTGGCGGCCATGGAAAAGCGTTACCCTGACAAGGTTCACGGTCCGTACGGAATCGGTGCCATGGTTGCGTTCACTCCATTCGGAGGGGATCCGGCCATGGTCAAGAAGTTTATCCATGCACTTTTTGATGCAGGAGTGATCGGGTTCTACGCGGGTGCCGATCCGGCCCGGGTCCGCTTCTTGATTCCCGTGGGCGCGGTCACTTCGGATGACATTGATGCAGTAGCTTCCATAACGGAGAATACCCTGGCAATAATGTCCTCATGAGGAGTCGGGAAATGATGATCGTTCGCCCCGTGAAGTTGGAGGACCTGGACGGCCTGACGGCACTGGCGCATCAAGCAACCCATGGATTAACTTCTCTGCCGAAAGATGCCCGCATTCTCCGAACGAGGATTCTTGAGTCATTGTACTCCTTTCAGAAACCTGTAGAAAAACCGGGCGGCGAGCTGTATGTGTTTGTTATGGAGGATCCGGGTACCGGCCGTGTCATCGGAACCAGCTGCATTATAGCAAAGGTCGGCGGCTTTCAGCCCTTCTACATGTACCATATTGATGTTTCCGTTCATGAGTCGAAGACCTATCGAATCCGCAAGGAGATACCAACTCTTCGTTTGGTGAAGGAGCATGACGGGCCTTCGGAAATCGGCGGGCTTCTCCTGGCTCCCGAATATCGCAGACACGGTAACGGCCGGTTTTTGTCCCTCTTTCGTTTCCTCTTCATGGCAGAGTACCCGGAACGCTTCGAATCCATCGTCATTGCGGAGATGAGAGGGGTTCTTGACGAGAACGGCAATTCAGCCTTCTGGGACGCGCTTGGCCGCCACTTCTTCGATATGGACTATCCGAGTGCGGATCTTCTCAGCGCGATGGATAAGAAATTCATTGCCGATCTGATGCCCACTTCTCCGATTTATATTCCTCTGTTGCCGAAACCCGCTCAGCAAGTTATTGGAGAAGTTCATGAACAGACGAAACCTGCGCTGAGGCTCCTCCAAGAGGAGGGTTTCACATACATGGAAGTGGTCGACATCTTTGAGGCCGGACCGATAATGCAATCCCGAGTTGACGATATCCGTATCGTACGGGAAAGTCGCAAAGCTGTGGCGGCGGAAGTCCAATACCGGCAGGGTGAACGTCCGTCGCACATTGTCTGTACCCTGGGGGAAGAATTTCGATGTTTCATGGGCCGGGTTACGATCGATGAAGACGCGAACGCACGTGTGACACTTCAGGAAGCTCACGGTACTGATTTGCATGTCGGCGATACGATCCGTTTCGGCCCCCTGCGATCTTGATGCCAATAAGATTTCAACCAGGTGACCATAACGGACGGCAAATGGTTAAGCAGGCATCTCGCCTGCCTGAAGAGACAGGCAAGATTGAGAGTGTCTCAAAACTGTCGGAGCAAAGTGAATCGTGCCACGAAGGAGTGGATTCAAATGGAAATCCCCCCTGCCCCCCTTTGCCAAAGGGGGGTAAGATCTGGTTCCCCCCTTAGAAAAAGGGGGGTTAGGGGGGATTTGTTGCAGCATGTCGACCAGTCGTGCCACGATTTTGACTTTCCTCTGGATTCTGAGACAGTTTCAGATGCCTGCCCAACTAAGAAATAGGCATTGCTTTCTTGAACCTGCATTGGTGTTGCGACTAAACGGAGGAGGTGCCGTGATGCCCGAGACGTCTCATTTCATCAACAACGAGTGGATTGTGGGAACTGGTGCCGAATTCACTTCATTAGACCCGGCTTCCGGCCGACTAACCCGGATCGGCCGCCTGGCCTCGGTCGGAGAAACGGACCGGGCGGCGGCAGCGGCACGGGCCGCGTTTGAAGATTGGTCCGACCTTGCACCCGATCGGAGAATAGACTATATCGAGATTTTTCAAACTCAGCTTGCCGCCCATAAGGAAGATTTCGCCAACGCCATTTCTCGCGATACGGGGAAACCTTACTGGGAATCCCTTACCGAGATAGCGGCCATGCAAGGAAAGATAGGGCTCTCCATTCAGGCGTATCGTGACCGATGCCGCACGGTCGGCGGCGAACTCGGCACAGACCGTACGTGGATCAGGTACAAACCCCACGGCGCGGTCGCGGTCTTTGGGCCCTATAACCTGCCGGGACACCTGCCCAACGCTCATATGATTCCGGCACTTGTCGCCGGCAACACGGTGATCTTCAAACCAAGTAGGCAGGCCGCACTCGTGGCGGAGAAGACGGCCCGGCTCTGGGAGGCCGCACGATTGCCCCCCGGCGTGTTCAATATGGTGCAGTGCAACCGCGAGACTTCCATGGCATTGGCCGCACATGAGGACGTCGACGGGCTCTTCTTCACCGGAAGCGTGGAGGGAGGCAAGGCGATTCATAGAGCACTGGCAGGAACTCCGCGAAAGATCCTGGCTCTGGAGATGGGAGGGAACAACCCTCTGGCAGTTCATCAGGTTGCGGATGTACACGCCGCGGCATATCTCACCGTGCAGTCTGCATTCATAACCGCGGGCCAGCGGTGCACCTGTGCCCGCCGCCTTATCGTGCCGAGCGGAACTGAAGGAGACGCCTTTGTCGAAAGCCTGAAGGCCCTCATACCCAAGATCCGTGTCGGAGCCTTCACCGAGAATCCGGAACCCTTCATGGGGCCTGTGATTTCCGTTCAAGCCGCGGATAACCTTATGGAAGCTCAGGCCGATCTCATATCCAAAGGCGCGGTTCCCATCGTGGCCATGATGCGGCTCGACAGGCCGGGAGCCTTTCTCACACCGGGTCTGATCGACGTCACGGGTGTGGAGGATCGCTCCGATGATGAGATTTTCGGTCCCCTGCTGCAGCTGATCAGGGTGCCGGATTTCGAAGCCGCGTTGCATGAGGCCAACAACACCTCATTTGGTCTTGCCGCGGGACTCCTGAGCGACAGTAAGGATCTTTACGAGCGATTCTTCAAGACCATTCGAGCGGGAATCGTCAATTGGAACAGGCAGATCACGGGCGCTTCGGGGGCATTGCCGTTCGGCGGCATCAAGGACAGCGGAAATCATCGGCCCAGTGGTTACTATGCTGCAGATTACTGCTCCTATCCGGTCG
Organism: Desulfomonilaceae bacterium; assembly: GCA_963675835.2. Classification (GTDB taxonomy): domain Bacteria; phylum Desulfobacterota; class Desulfomonilia; order Desulfomonilales; family Desulfomonilaceae; genus JAVHLK01. The sequence continues at coordinate 384,687 of CAXXIU010000019.1, read as the reverse complement.
CCTCGATTGAATCCGAAACCGTTTCGTTTCCGGGTTCGTTAACGCCGGGAATTGAATTGTGAAAGTAGCTGTCATGGGTTCGCAAAAACAACCAAGCATGAAAGCCTCTGAGTCCAATTTCGACGTACTTGTCGGTCCGACCCACAACTATGCCGGACTGTCCTATGGCAACATCGCTTCAGAGCGGCACGCACGCGCGATTTCCAACCCTAGGGCCGCGGCTCTTCAAGGCCTCGCCAAGATGAAGCTCCTGGCGGATCTTGGGGTGAGTCAGGCGGTGTTGCCTCCCCAGGAACGGCCCGACATCGAGACCTTGAGGCGTTTGGGGTTCACCGGTACCGAGAAACAGATACTGGGGAAGGCGGCCAAGGAAGCCCCCGAGATACTGGCAGGATGTTACAGTGCTTCAAGCATGTGGGCGGCCAACGCGGCTACGGTTTCCCCAAGTGCGGACTCGAACGACGGGAGGGTCCACATCACCGCGGCAAACCTGATCGGAAATCTTCATCGTTCCTTGGAAACCCGATTCACTTCCTCTCTGTTGAAGGTCATCTTCAATGATGAATCGGTGTTCGTGCATCACGATCCGCTTCCTGCGGCAGTGCAATTTGGCGACGAGGGAGCAGCCAACCACATTCGTCTCAGTTCAACTCACGGAGAGAAAGGGATTCAGGTGTTCGTGTACGGTCTCAAGGCTTTCGATCCGTCGGACCGCGGCCCAACCAAATACCCCGGACGACAGACCACGGAGGCATCCGCGGCAATCGCACGGCTTCACCGTCAGAGTCCTCAGAGGACCCTCTTCATAAGGCAAAACCCGAGTGCCGTTGATGCAGGCGTTTTCCACAATGACGTGATATCCGTGGGCAATGAGAATCTCTTCCTGTACCATTCGGGAGCCTTTTCACATGGGCAATCCGACGTCAATCGAATCGCCGACGCGTACCGTGATTGCTGTGGCGACGATTTGACTCTGTTCGAAGTTTCGCATGACGAACTCCCTTTGATTGATGCTGTGGCGTCCTATTTCTTCAACAGCCAGATCGTGACCTTGCCGAATCAATCCATGTGCCTGATCGCTCCCGTGGAATGCCGGGAGAACCAAAGAGCCGCCGCGGTCTTGGACCGTCTGATCTCCGGCAGGAATCCGATTACGGACGTTGAGTTCGTAGACCTGAGGGAGAGCATGCAGAATGGGGGCGGACCCGCGTGCTTACGTTTACGTGTGGTTTTGACCGAGAATGAGAAGGCATTGACCCATCAAGGGGTATGGCTGACCGAGAGGCTTCACGACGACCTGAGAACCTGGGTTGAGCGATCCTATCGGGATCGGCTCAATCCGGAAGACCTGGTCGATCCCACACTGCCTGACGAGAGCCGCACGGCCTTGGATGCACTCACGCAGATTCTCGACCTTGGGTCTGTTTACCGCTTTCAGAGAGTTTGACCGGTGGGCAAGAACGGACTCGCAACGGTTCCGGAAAATCATAACAACTCGGGAGCGGAGATGGGAAGATGTCTGATACGTACGCCGGCTTCAGCAATCGTAACGATCACGCCCCGATCAAGCACTTCAGGGTAATGGGTCATGACATAAGAGAGATGTCTATTGACCCGGTCGGGGCGCATGTTACGCAAACGAAATATTATGACACTTGGTAAGTTTTCCCCACTAGCCGCCGGAAGATCGCCAAAGTCAAGATCATGGGTCAGGAGAATGCTTTCCTCTCGACGTGCCTTATCAAGAATTGCAGTATCAGTCAGTCTATCCAGACCTTCCTGGTGAAGATGTACGGCCTGATATCCAAGATCCTGCAAAAAGCTCACCGTTTTGGGTGAGATCCCCATATCGGCAATGAATTTCATCCGGAGGCCACTTCAACAGGATGCACTGTTTCTTCCGCCAACCAGGCCGCAAACCGAAGCGCCTGTCTGATATCATCGGCCTCCAAATAGGGATAAGCCTCTATTATACCTTCAGTGTCCATCCCGTTGGCAACCAAGTTGACAACAAGAGAAACGGTTATGCGCATGCCGCGGATGCATGCCCTACCACCCATGACATCCTGGCCAAAAGTAATGCGGTCGAACTTCACCATGGAGGCCTCCATCATCACGGTGCTGCAATGAGCACAATATAACACAACTAAGATGAAATCGCAGTTCCGGGTATGCTACTCAATTATTGTAGCCGGCAATCACTGAGGTCAGGTGCTTCATCTTGTTCTGATTCAGGAGTCGTGGATCTGTCATGCGTATTGCCTGATCGAAACACCCGACGGAAACCTTTCCCAAGGCATCCGCCAACCAAGTGGCATCTACCCCCGATAGCTCAGCGGCAGACAAAGAAGAGTCGCGGGACCAGGGTCAGGTCTTTCATCTTGATCCGATTCAAGGCAAGGATAGCTCGTGACGAGACTACTGATAATCGAGTTTCCGGGAGCGTCTTACCATCCGATAGCCCAAGGAAACTGCTGAGTTGCCGGTTTCCTTGATGATTTAGAACGGGGGGGATTTCTTTCCGTCCTCGGGAGGTTGCCGAGCGGTACAAGTGGATTTGTCATACGTACTCCACGGGAGAGCGCAGCGCATCCGTGCTCGCGTCCCCGAGTGGGACTCCACTACTCTACAGAAAACAGGATAGTTCAGCCTGAAAGGGGAAAAGCAAGAAACAAGACCTGACCCCGGGCTTGCACTGGAGCGAAGTCCAGTCTTGATCTCGCGGAACGCCAGATCAAGACTGGGCAGTAGACCCGCGCCCGGAAGCCGGCATGTCAATCTTTCATTCGCGAAGTGCTGTTAAAAGATATACTCTCCGCCGACTCCCGCGGCCACCGTGGAGAAGGTACACGTTCCTTCAGCCGAGCCGTGCATTGTCCCATGGGGGGGTATGGCGTATCCGGTGGCCGGGGGCGGCGGCACTTCGGGCCAATATTGATACTCATGCTCTTCGTAACCCTTGCCTTTCAACCAATGCCAGTTTCCTTTTACCCATAAGGAGCATCGAAGATTGGGAGTGACCTCCATTGCCGACTCAAGACTCGCGTCAACCCAAAGACACGTCCGTTATCGAGGTAGGACGGCGGGTTACCCGCACCGCCCCCTCACAGATCCCGGCGTGCGGTTTTCCCGCACCGGGCTCTTCGCGACCGCTCACTCCCGCATCGAGACGGGGCTCAGAACAAGCTGGTCTGGCGGAGCACTGGGCGTTCCGTAATCCGGGGACGCTCTACCTTGAAGTACCGGAGCATGGCAGTGAAGCCCTCCCAACGGTAGCTCCGGCGCTGGCTGCGCCTGTTCAGCCACTTGAAGAGGAGACGCATGGACTGATTGAAGAACGTCCGTAAGCTCGCAAAGTTCCCGATGACCCCATAGTAGTTCCAGTAGCCACGATACTTGGCGTTCAGGGTGGCGAGCAACGTCCGCATCCGGCGGTGACGCTCCCGGCGAATCCATGCGGTGAAGTTGGCTAAGGATGCCCGAAGTTTCTTGCGCGAAGTCCGACGGCTGACCGTGCGGCCACCGGTGCGGGTCTTGCGCCAGCGAAACTCAAAGCCGAGAAACTCAAAGGTCCCATTGCCCTCCAGATCATACTGAGAAAAGCGCAGGATGCGAGTCTTGTCCCCAGCAACTGTCAGCCCAAATTTGGACAGCCTCTGTCCGAGCTGCGCGTAGAATCGCTCAGCATCGGCTCGTGCCTGAAATGCACAGACAAAATCATCCGCAAAACGAATGATCATCGCACTGCCTCGACATGAAGGGTTGACCTTGACGGAAAACCACAGGTCCAGGGCATAGTGCAGGTAGATGTTGGCCAGGACGGGAGAGACAATCCCTCCCTGCGGTGTGCCCGTTACCGGGTGCACTACCTGACCGTCGGTCTCCAGAATGCCTGCCTTGAGCCATTTACCGATCAAGCGGAGAAACGGTTTATCATCAATGCGCTCCTCAAGCATCCGCATCAACCAGTTGTGATCGATGTGGTCGAAGAACCCTTGGATGTCCGCCTCGACAACCCAACCGTATCTCCCGAATCGCAGATCTCGTGTAAGGTCTCGTACTGCGTCCGATGGACTGCGCACAGGCCGATACCCATAACTGAATCCGAGAAAGTCCTGCTCGTAAATGGCCTCCAGAATCTTGGCCACTGCAAGCTGCACGAGCTTGTCCTCAGTGGCTGGGATTCCCAGAGGGCGAAGCTTCCCATTAAGCTTGGGAATGTAACGCCTGCGAACCAACTTGGCATGGTACCGCTTCCGTTTCAGTCGCTCCACAAGGTCATGGACGTTGGAGTCCAGGTCTGTCCCATACTCGCGGTATTTGACCCTATCTACGCCTGGTGCCGCATCCTTTCGGAGGTATTGCCAACACCATTTGAGATTTGCCTCATTGAGCATCCCATACAGATTGCGGAATCGGTGCCGCTTGTGGCTTGCCGCTCGATTTGCTATTCCCCACAGTGAGGTTTGCACGAAGTGTTCCAGCCTTTCATATCCGGTTCGTGTTCCCTTTGCAGGCTACGCGGTCGCGTCGCCCCCTTCCCCGTGATGGCATTGCCCTGCGCGGGTACTATGAGGCGATCTGACTCCTCCCGGCCCATCGGGTGCCCTCCTTTTTCGTTGGCACACCCTACCCTCTTGCGAGGGAGACCAGGGGGCCTCCCAGGTTCCTGACATCTCTGTTCCTGCGTGCCACGCTCTAAGACCCCGACAGGCCCTCCAGGATCTCACCATGTCGATCCCTTTGTGTTGGCTTCCGGACCACCAACGCCGTCGCCACCTGCTTTACTATCCTTACGAGGCTGAATTGCTTTAGGGAGATGCGGCCTCCCTTGCGGCCCACAGGATTCTCTGTGTACGCTTCGGACATTTCGTTCGTTTGCCCTACATTGCATCCTCCTAATGTCCGCAACACTCGATACGGGCGGCTGGTTAGACCTTACCCGACGGGGACTTGCACCCCGCAAGAAGATGCCAAGCTTTGCCTGGCGCACTGAAGGTGTATTCCGCCCTCTCGTAATCGATCATGTTATCGGCGGACATGAAGTCACCAGTGTAGGAGAACGGAAACTTGACGTAGGAGAAGGCTAAGGGGCTAAAGCGGAGCAATCCGTTGAAATAGCCGCCATCAATGCGAACGCCCAGGTAGGGTACACACATCCTTGTCAAGAAGTCAGCGCTATAATCTTCCGGGATTATCCGGTGCCAGAACTCGAGAAATCCGGCCGAGTCGCGTGCGTCAGTCAATCTGAAGGAGAGGCGCTCCAGCCGCACCCCGCCCACAATGGCGGCACTCTGGTTGAAATAGTATCCGAGTCCGCCGTCCATGGTCCACCATTCCAGGCCCTGAACGGTCCATTCGACCGGCTTGAACCAGGCGGTCATCCGATGAGGCCCTTCCTGACTCCGGACGCGGGCTTTTTTTTGCGCGTTTGTTTCCCCGCCCAGAAAGGCTATAAAGGGGCCCCACCGTGCATCCAATCCGACTGCCCCAATCCACATTCCAGCGTCCTCCAGTTTGAGGTCCACTCCCCCTGTTTCCCACAATATAAAGTAAGAATTTTCAATATATGGCACCGGAAGGCTCATATTCAATCTCATGTTCTGATAACCGAACTTGACCGATGAGACAATATCGACCTCAGCAAGATTGAAGGCTCCCAGTTCCTGAAACGGATAAAGACCTTGTGCCGGTGCAACTGCCGGAAGACACAAGAGCACCACAACCAGAGCAACTCCAAAACGGAATCTTCTCATACCGTACCTCACATTCAATGCAGGATGCTGTTATAGACTGAGTTTTCCCCGGAGTTACGGCAGAAGAAACTAATAGGATTGAGCGGCGTGTCTTCTTTTTTACAAGGTTTCAAGGAGACGATGAAAGCGATTAGGTGGCCCTCGGTTTTCTCCCGGAGTTTCTTGAGGCGAATTTCTCACCTTCTCGAAACACAAGGAGAAGCTACCAACGGATGTCATAGACAATCCGGCCACCAAGCTCAAACAAAGAGGGTATCGGGAATAGACCTGGAAGCTCAACAACGGGACCCCGGTAAACTTCCCAGCCCAAAAACAAAAAACCCGAGCCGTCTACAGCTCGGGAAGGGACCCCTGTTTCCTTGTTCCCAAGTTTTCGGCCGTCACTCGCGACACTTTCGTCACAGGCAGGTCTTCTGACTTCCGGATCGTTCTACTCGTCCGACCCTTCCCACTTGCATGCGGCAAGCAGTGGATATTTTCGGACTTTCGTCCCCGGTTACAGCGGCGGGACCGTGCCGGATTTTCACCGACTTCCCTATTAAGCCTAAGAAAGCACCTGTGGGGCCACGTGTAGCATATTGATCCGACGCGTGTCAAGTGCCGCGGCGCTTTTTTTTGCGAAGCCCCGGCGTGGACCGGCATCCCGGCTTCCTTTGAAGCTTCAGCATGGGTCCCGGGGTCAGGTCTTTCAAGAAGCAAGACCTGACCCTAGATCCTCTAATTAATACCCGTTCGCCACCCTTCAGCGTATCCTTCGCGTGCTACGCGGGAATAGGGAACAGGCCCGACCGTCACACGTATTTCGGCCTGGCGGTGACGCTCGATGGCGCCTTTTTCGCTTCCGCCGTTTTCTTCACCCCATACAAGGACCAGCTCGTCGCCGATTTGAATGTCGTGATCCGCTATTCCAAGCGACAGCAACGCCCGTTCGTTGTAGCTGTAACCGCAGTAAAGCGAGAAACCGACGATTTTCTCGCCTTTCATCACCCTGTCATAGTTGGCAAAGGCGTTGAACGGCACCGGCAGGTCCATATACCGGTAGATCGGGCCGGGTTCAAACAGGGACCGGTAGATTTTCGTCAAGTCGTCCGCGTTCCATACAAAGGTCACCTTTCTGCGGTGTGGCTTGTTTTGCATGGCTTGCAGCGCTTCTTTTCCGATGAAATCGTGATCGAACTTGATGAAGGGCCCGTAACCCAATTCGTAAGGCGTCAGGTAATAGTTTTCAATTTTGTCCGTAACGAAGCTGCCGCCGATGGAAAAGTTTCCTTCGTGGCTGTCTGCCGGGAGCCACTCGCGGTAGGCCTTCATTTCCTCCCCGGTATAGATGGCCGGAACGTAATTCGGAATCCAGCCCGACTCCAGCGTGTTGGTCACATAGACGCGTCCGCCGACCGGTCGAAGCCCGAACTCTTCCCCCGCCTCCAGAATGATATTTCGTATTTCTTCTCTTTCTTCAAACGGTCCCCAGATCTCCAGTCCGGGTTCGCCGGACATGCCGTGCCTTAGCGTGTTGACCTTTCGGCCGCGGATATTGATTTGCCCCATATGAAAGAATTTGATATCCGGCAACGGTCCGCCGTTGATTTTTTCCAGGATTCTTTCCGCATTCGGTCCCTGGATTTCGTAGCGGTATTGCTTCCGGTAAACAGCCTTCCCGTAGGGAAAGGTTGTTGAGGAATTATCCCGCTCCAGTTTGACGTAGTAGCCGCCGGTTTCACCGTGGAACTGCACCCAGTTATACAGGTGATTCATGCCGACCAAAAGGACCTTATCCTTTTTCATGTGAAAAAGGATGACATCGCCGATCTGGTTTCCGCAGGGTGATTCTGTTCTTGCCTGTTTAGGCAAAGACGCTACGTGCTTAGTGAATTTTCTGGACATCCGCCTCCGGGTGGGGTATATACGGAGCCTTCGGACACTTCATTCCGAGGGTAACAGTATTGAACCTATCCAAAGTCCTCGTCCGGCGCGTCGGCCCGCTTGAAGAGCAACGTTTTCAGCAACTGATGCAAGAGCATCATTACCTCGGCGCACTTCCCAAGATCAGCGAAACCCTATGGTACATCGCCTCCTTTGATGACCAATGGGTTGCGCTTATGAGCTTCTCGGCAGCAGCCTTGAAGTGCTCTGCACGGGATCAATGGATCGGGTGGAGCTTTCGCCACCAGTTTGATCGTCTCAAATTGGTGACAAACAACAGCCGTTTTCTGATCCTGCCCAACTGCCATTTTCCCAATTTAGCCTCCCGCATTCTCGCAGCGTGTCATAAGAGATTAACGGCCGATTGGCGGTCGATTTTCGGTCATCCAATTGTGCTGCTTGAGACCTTCGTGGACCCGCAACGGTTCCAGGGAACCATCTACAAAGCGGCGAACTGGATATATGTGGGCGACACCAAAGGCTTCCGGCGGACCCGTCAAGGCTACAGCGCCACGGCAGACTCACCAAAAATGGTTTTTGTCAAACCGTTAACCTCCGATGCCCAAGCATTGTTATCCGGTCCTATCCTCGACCCGGCTTATCGTACAAGAGGTCCAAGAATCATGCTCAGTGCACTACATATGCAATCTTTGCCCGACTTTTTTGCCGATATTCCCGATCCGCGGCGTGCACAAGGACGACGCCATCGATTGTCCACTGTGTTGGCAATTGCCGCCGGCGCTACCCTGTGTGGGATGCGCGGCTATCAGGCCATCTCGGATTGGGCCGACGACCTTGGACAAAAAGCCCGAAAACGTTTCCGTTGCCGATACGAAAACAGACGCTACGTCGTACCGAGCCTGTCGATCATCCGTGATGTACTGATCCGCGTGGACCCAGTGCATCTTGACCATGCGCTACAGCGTTGGAGCCAAGCCTATGGCCGCCAGGATGAAAGTCTGGCCATTGATGGAAAAACCATGTGCAACGCCGTCGACGATCAAGGCTACCAAACGCATATCATGAGCGCCATCGGTCATCAGAGCAAAACCTGCTACACCCAAAAAAAGTAGGCGATTTGCCCGTAGAGGATGACAAAGTCAAACGCACCAACGAAATCAAAACCGCCATCCCGCTCCTTGACGCCATTGATATTGAGGGCAAGGATATTACCGCCGATGCCCTTTTGACCCAGCGTAAGATCGCCGAGTATCTGGTCCGGGAGCGGAAAGCTCATTACCACTTCACCGTAAAAAACAACCAGCCCGGCCTTTTTGAAGATATCGCATTCTATTTCCAGGATCGGCAGGACCCCGATTTTATCCATTGCGAGCCACCTGATCACGGCCGGATCGAAACCCGCAAAATTTGGATCACTACCGAACTCAACGACTATCTGAACTTCCCTCACGTTGGACAAGCCTTTCTCATACAACGCGAGTCCACAAATAAGAAAACCGGTAAGTATTCCAGTGAAATCGCCTATGGCGTTACCAGCCGACCTCCTGAACAGGCTGATCCTCAACGCGTACTTGCCACCAACCGCGGCCACTGGGCTATCGAAAACAGTTGCCATTACATCATTGACTGGAACTACGACGAAGACCGCAGCCGAATAAGAACCGGCCATGGACCGGAAAACATCACACGACTGCGCCGTCTTGCCGTTAGCATCATCAAGCTCAAACGCGCACGCAGCGTAGCCCAAAGAATGCGGCAGCTTTGTCGGAACACTCGCTTGGTCTTTGACTACCTCAGAATGACCGAAAACTCGTCTGCAGCCGCTCCGTGACCTAGAACAAATTCACCGTGCTGGTTTCCGTCGTAGCTGCAAACCGAAAAGTGTTTGGCCCGGTTGACCGTGTCTCCGGCAAAGCTGTTGATTCCAAGTGAGGAGATCAGTTTGACGGCGTCCGGTCCCTCGATCGACAACTCCGACATATGCCAGGTCTGATCGAAGAGAACAGCGGTTTCCCGCCAGGCGCGCTGCTCGTCCCGCCAGTTGCTGAATTCCGCGGGAGTAATCGGCATGCCCCCCCGGATTTGTTTTTGGTTGTACAGCATGTTCAGAAAATTCTTGTTGTTCTTCAGTTCTTCTTCCAGGCGTTTGTTTCCCATTTCCTCATTCTCCTTTCAGTTGGATCAACAGTTTATTTTCAATCCTTTATCTGCCCGCAAAGCTTCTTGATAACTTCAGCCTTCGAGCCATTTTCATATCCGGCGAATTTCAGATGCCGTCACTTTCGATGCAGGGGCAAAAAAAATCCCCGAAACCCATTGGCTTCGAGGATCACCCTTTTTCACCCTCAAATGCACGTGTTCCTCTTCAGAGGACCATATGCAACCGCGCGCATCGTCGGCCGGCTTGACATTTCCCGGTCAAGCAGCTTTCATCCATGCCTGCGCATCCGTATAGACTGGTCTTCTGGCTTCCGGATCCATCTACTTGCCGCGCCTTACCGCCGAATCGGCAGTGGCATCATGCGGTTTTTGTCCCCGGTTACAGCGGCGGGTCCGCTCCCGATTTCAACGGGATTCCCTCAACCTTGCGGCTGCCTCCGTGTTATGGAGGATCAATACGGAATATTATCTATGATTTGAATAGGAAACATGGAAAGAGCTTTTTTGTCAACAAGATTTTCACGTAAGAGAAGAAGATCCGGCCGCCGGTTCGAATCCGATTCCGGGACTGCAAACAGATCAAGCTTGACGATTTCCATTTGACGGATAAAATAGTGGTTACCACAAGGTGCCGAAAAAGCTTAATCGTGTGGGGCCGGGGTCAGGCAAGGATAGCTCATATCGAGACCACTGATAATCGAGTTTCCGGGAGCGTTTTACCATACGACAGCCCGAGGAAATGGCCGAGTTGCCGGTTTCCTTGATGATTTAGACCGGGGGGTATTTCTTTCCGTGCTTGGGACGTTGCCGAGGGTCATAAGTGGGTTTGTCATACGTACTCAACAGGAGACCGCAGCGCATCAGTGACCCTGTCCCGGTGTGGGACTCTATTACTCTGCAGTGAGCCGGATTGTTCAGCGGAAGAGAGAAAACGCAAGAAACAAGACCTGACCCCTGATCCTTTAGGCTATACGCTGCGAATCAGCAGTTTTCTGACAAAGGACGATGAGAGAATGAGCGCGGGCAAGAACACGATATCTCCCAGCAACGCCACCACGATGGCGATGGAGCCTAGGAAACCGAAGTAGCCGGCGGGACGAGTGGGAGTCAGACAGATGATCAGCACGCCGAAGAACAGGGTCATCGATGTGGATATGAGCGCCTTAGCGGTCTTGCGGTACGCTGTCTTCAAGGGCTCCTCGATACCTGTACGACCGACATCCGTGGACGAGAGCACGAGTTTGAGTTGTGTGAGATAGTGAATCGTGTCGTCGACGGAGAGCCCGATGGCAATCGTCGCGGCAAAGATCGTCACGCCGTCCAAAGGAATTCCCAACCATCCCATCAAACCGAAGACCGACATCGCGGGCAGGATGTTGGGAACAAGACTCAGCAATCCCAGGGTCCACGACTGCATTTGGATCATGAGCAACAAGGTGATGCAGACAAAGGCGAGCAACAAGGAGAGGAACATCGACCGAACAACATCGGAAACCTGGTCCGCGAATACCGCCAATTCACCGGTCACGTACACGTTCGCCTTGTCTTTGAAGACCCTGTTCGCCTCGCCCTTCACCGCCTGGATCGTCTCCCCGATGGTTGCTTCCGGCGAGTTCCGTATCTTCACGGTGATGCGGGTACGGGTGCGGTCCTCGTCGAGGTACCTCGGCAGGAGCCGTCTTCCCTCCTTGTTGAATCCGATGACGAGCATGACCTGGCTCAACAGCGCGGGATCGCTCAGCAGGTCCGGCCGGTCCTTCCCCTCCTTTGCAACGAGCTCGTACACGTAATCGAACAAGTGAAGACCCGAGTCGACCTCGATGACTTCAGGGTGAGCCTTGAGCCCCTTTTCCAGTTCCCTGACCCCCTGCCATAATACCGGCATCTTGAAGGATTGCGGTTTGTCTGCTTCGACCATTACCTCCAGAGCATGGACCGACGTGAGGTTGCGCTCGACAAAGTGAATATCCGCGAGCTCTTGACTCGACTTCACGAAGAGATTAAGCAATTGAGTGTCCACCCTCACAAGTGGTGTTCCGGCTATCATGGCCACGGTGAAGGCTATTCCGAGAGTCACGCACAACACATAGCGCTTGAAGACAAATGCCTCCACGCGGGCGAAAATCCACGCAACCCAATCATTCCGCATCCGCTCCCTGGTGCGGCTATCCACCGGTTTCGCGAGCATGAGGCAGGCCGGGGTGAGTATCATGGCAAGGACAAAGGCAATCATTACGCCGAGAGACATGACGAAGCCCAGTTGCTTCACCATGGGCATCGAGCTCACCATAATCGTGGCGAATGCCGCGGAGGTGGTCAAACCACACACGAGACAGGGGCGAAACACCGCGCGCAGTCCCTGCCTGACCGCTTCCTCCTTGTCGTCGAGTCGCCCCGAGGCCTCGTAATAGCGGCTGACAATATGGATGACGTTGACCACGCTGACGATAAGCACCAATCCGAACGACAGCGCGGTCGTCGAGTTCAGGGGAATTCCCGCGATTGCCATGATTCCCGCGACCCACAGAACCGAACCGTTCAACACAAACATAGTGATCAGCGCCACGTTCAGGCTCTTGAAAATGTACAAGGCAACGAGAGCGCCGATGAGCGCGCCGCCCACCAGGGTGATCAATGCGGTCTGAACCACGTTGTTCTGAACGGCCTCCCTGAGAACAAAGGCCCCCAAGATTCGGGTATCTACTCCAGAGGGAAGGTCGGCCCGGACAATGCCGAGAATGTCCTTCAGGATCCGCGGCATGGAGGGGTCGAAGCGCCATTTTTCCGCTATCCGGACCACAATGCCCACTGTCTTGCCGTCGCGAGAGAGTAGGTAGTTCAGCAGAGGCAAGGCCTCCCTCACACGTTCCACTCGGTGAGGGTCCTGGAGGCTCAGCTTGCCCTCGTTCTCGACCACGAGCCCATCGTCGGCGAATACTCCGTCTTTGTTCTGGAACACCTGCAGGTTCGCCAGGCTGAGCACCTGTTTTGTCTTGGGATAGGCTTCAAGCTTCGCGGTTATGGTGGTTAGTGCCTTCAACAGCACCGGATCACCCGCTCCGTCGTTTCCCTTGATGGCTACCAGGACGAATTCGTCCGTACCGAAGGCTCGGGTAAACTTCTTGTAGTCGGCAAAGCATTCAGATGACGTGACGTAGGCCGATTTTAGCGTGCGATCCAACTCGATGCGAGCGGCAAACGGCGCGAGGCAGGCGCTGATAAGGATGACGAGGGAAACCAGCAGTCTACGGTGGTCGATCAGCTTGTCTGCAATCGTCGATGTTTCCGGAATAGTGAACAACGCCAGCTTATTGCCTCCGAAGAATTAGTGTGGAGTATGAACACGCGACCGTTGGGACGGCAGAGTGCTATTCATATGAAAGACCTCCGACATGCCGACACGGCCGGGTAAATGGGGGGGAGCATATTCTTTGAACTGCCGAGAGACTTCTCAAACCGTATTGCCTCAGCGAATCGTTGTGCCTCAGACAAAGTGCAACCATGGCCCCGGCGGGCCGTCTTAAGGGGAATCAGTCCTCACCGTCATCTTCAAGTTATCGACAATCAGGTCCGCGAGGGTTTCGGTCTCCTGTTTGGAGTAAACTTCCGAATTGGTGTTGAGGACCAGGTTGAGTCTGTTTCGGAAGATATGTGTCACCAGAAACATGTTACTGAGCACTGCCATTCCCTGAGCGAAACTGTGCATGTCGACGATTTCCAGGCCGCCCGTCTCAGAGAGATAGGAGTTGCCGGTGAACTTTGAGCCGCATAGTTCAGGCCAGATGATCCCGACATTCGATATACAGATGGAGAATAATCTCCTTCGTGCGAACACTCGCATGAACCTTGCGGCAATCCTTGGAGGAACAACCCTCAGTCCGTGATACACTCCCGCTGCAATGGCCCGCATAATACCGTCTTCTTTGTTCCTCAGTTTCCCGGCTCGTTTTCTGGCAACAGAAACCAGAAAATCTTCCCGATCCGACCTTTCTTCCGGTTCCGAATTGAGGACGACCACGGAGATGTCACTCGAAACGGTTGACCTGCGTTGTCTACCCCTCATGAGAACGGTTATGCAGGTGTTTATGGACTGCGGTTTCCGGTCCTGCATCGCATTCCACTCGTCTATGGCAAGATTGCCTGCACAGACCAGCCGGTCCGTCAGAGAGACACCGAGCATTGAAGACACTTTGGTCAGCTTCTCCGTCTCTTCCGGCGTGAACCATCTGCGAGCTTGGGAATCGATCGAATCATGCTTGCCGCAGTTTCCGGCGGCAACTCCGGGTCGGGCCGTAAAAAACGTCCTGACGATTCCGAGAGCAAGCCGAAATTCCCCGGAGACTGTACGTGCGGCAGCGACGGCATTGTTCGTCCGTCTCTGTTCTCTGAAGCTGCGGTAGTAATTAAGTCGTACATTCTTCAAGGTTGACGTTGCGTGGGATTGGGAAGACCAAGCCGGGTCGCTTCGAAGGACGGCCGCTGCGTAGTACTGTGCGAACTCCCGTCCGAAGCCGGCGAGAGTCCACGGATCGGCTATCGCGTGATTGAAAACAACGATGAGCAGATGGAGCTCCTCTTGAACGCGAATGAGCTGGAACTCGGCAGGCACTCGGTTAAACGGATCCCAATCTTTTTCCAAGATCGGTTTTAGGCATTTCCTGATCACTTCGGCCGGGGGATCGCCGGCAGAGGAATGATTCAAAGTGGTGATGCCGAGTTCGAGACTATGATCGGGATCGGGCTCCAAGACCAGGCGATATAACCACCGGCCTCTCTTCTCCTTCACCCGACTCATGAATTGTGGGAACCGAGAAACAGTCTTGCGGAAGGCAGATCTCGCGGCATCTTCGTCGATCTTCCCTTTGAGCAACACCGCCGCGCCGATGAGGTTCTTCAGCCTTGGTTGCGCAGTGACCACATAATAATTCGAGAGCGGATCCAACTCACTGCTGAAGTTGTCTTTGGTCATGTCTTAGGGCACCGAGGTTCTTGTTTTGCCGGCAGATCCCCCAAACCGACTTTTTGTATGCGAAGGGTTCCAATAAAAGGGTGATCGTTGCAGGTCATATGATGTGTTCGTCCACACGTTCCGACAACGTAAGAAGTTTCGAGTAGATACCAGACCAAACGCCAAGCTGTCAAGGGCTCATGTGCTCCCCGGTTATTCACGACAGGAGATCGCAGCTGATGTCGGTGTCCATTACCCTTCAGAGAGCCGGGTAGTTCAGCGGAAAAGGGGGAAAGCAAGAAACAAGATCTGACCCTCGCACCTCTAATCTGAAGTCAGTCTTTTTGCCAGCTTCGCCACGATCTCGTCGGCGAGTTCGTCCATAAGTCTCTTCGACAGGTTCTCTACGACTTTGTCAACGATTTGGTTGGCCACATTTTCGGCAAAATCATCGGCAAGAAGAGGCGGTTCCCTATCTCGGGGCGGTTGCGAGGCTTCGTAAAACAGGGGCTCGATATCACGTGCCACGGTGTCTTCCGGTTCCGTGAGCAGATAGTCCCCCGATTCTACAGTCTCCACCTCCAATTCTGAAGCGGAAATGGGAGTCTCGACCCCGGTCCCTACCTCTACAACGATTTCCTCCGGCGGTTTGGACTCGACACCCGGAGTATGCAGCTGCGGCTTGGATGTGGCCTCCGGTCCAAGATTCATGTCCTCGAAATCTTTCAGAGCGTAATTGAAATCGGTGTTCATGTATTTGATGTCACAGGGAAAGGCATGGCCGGCATGCTTGCAATTGAACGTACCGGGAAGTCTCAACATCGCTTCAATTCCAACGTGATTACTGCATTGGAAATAGTCACCGATCTTTCTCAATAAGCTTTCCACGTAACCTTTGTCGGTGATTTCCACAAACTTCCTGAGGAGCCAATACAGGTGCATTCCCCTGCCGGATTCAACGATTATGGAGGGAGGCAGCGGAAAGCTTCTGACGGCCTTGGCGGCCTCGGCCGGTCCAAAGAAGAAGCGATCTTTCCCTGAATACCCTTCCGGGCCCAGATCCAATCCGGCCCACAGACCCGTTACGAAACGGACGTGAGCCTTTTCGGGCTTCATGGTCTCCCGTGGGCACACCCCGAAGAACACGTCCTGGTCCTGCTGGTAGTGTTCTTTGGCCAGGATCTCCAAATTGGGGAAAAAGCGAGTGCTCACCCTTCGATCCAGATGTTTCGTGGATTTAACCGTGACGAAGCCGTTCTGTCTTTCGAAGTAATCTCCAAACAGGGCTACAAGAAACTCTTTACGGGAATATCTTTTCATCATTGATTTTGCCGTGGAGAGACTGCAAACTAAGTACGCCCGGGAACGAGAACGAATGGGTGACCGAACTCATGAACCACAGTACTAAACCGGCCACATTCTATGTACCGCAGCCCAAGCTGTCAACCTCGTCCTGCCGGTATATCGACCAACAAGCCTGCGTATTACGTAAGAACCGATAGCCCGTTTCAATCGTCCGTCCGTGATCGCGGGTCTTTCAGCAGGTAGCCCGTCACGTAGTCGTAAACCGCATCCTCCAAGGAGGTCAACGTGTGACGGAATCCCGACAGACGTATCTTGTCAATCTGTGCGCACGTGTAGTATTGATAGCGCTTTTCAAGACCTTCAGGCATGTCGATGTAGCGAATGGCGGGTTGCTTGCCCAACGCTGAAAATACTGCAGCCGCAAGATCATTGAACGTGCGCGGCTTACCGGTTCCCACATTGAATAGACCGTTCAATTCAGGCCTCTCAAGGAAGTGCAGGGTAAACTTTACCGCATCTTTCACATAGATGAAATCCCGGCACTGTTCCCCATCCTTGTATCCGGGTCGATAGGATTTGAAGAGCTTGACCTCTCCGGATCTGTTCGCCTGAAAGTACGCTCGTATGACTACGCTGCGCATGTCGGCCTTGTGGTATTCGTTGGGACCGAACACGTTGAAGTACTTGAGCCCGGCCGCATTCTCCAGAATGCCCGTCTTCATGGCCCACAGATCGAACAACTGTTTTGAATAGCCGTACATGTTTAGGGGCCGTAACCTCGGCGCGGTATCGTGATCGTCGGAATAGCCCAAAGAACCGTCACCATAGGTGGCCGCGGAGGAGGCATAGATGAAACGCATGCCGGCTTTTGCTGCGAATCGGGAAGCCAAACGTTTGGAGTACTGGAAGTTGTTGCGCATCAAGTAGTCGGCGTCCTTCTCCGTGGTCGAGCTGCATGCTCCCATGTGAAACAGCGCCCAGATTCCGTGGTCAAAGAGCCCTCGTTCCACTTTTTCCAAGAACTCGTCCTTATGCTCGAAATCGACGAAATCCAGGCCTACCAGATTCTGCCATTTCTCTGAGTCCCCCAGGCGGTCAACAACAAGGATCTTGTCTTCGCCCGCCTCATTCAGTGCGCGAATGATGTTACTACCGATGAATCCGGCTCCTCCGGTGACGATTATCAAAAACTACCTCAACTTTCCGAAAAATCTTGTTACGTTGGTTGTTTCGAGTGATCCCGATTCAATGGCCTTGGGCCCTACCGGCGGGATCGAGAATCGGCGGCAGGACCTATCGCGGTAAGGCCGTCGGGACGTCGGTTCAACGCGGCATAATGCCGCCATTCCGACGCAAAATCAAGGCTTGAGCCCCGGCGAGCCATGGAAGAATAAGGTTACCGGCACGGAGGCAGGCGCTGCCGATGCACCGAGAACCTACACGCAGACGGCGCCGGCCGAAAGAAGCACCCTTCTACCCGGGTCCCATACCCGTTTCCGTACCCGTTTTACCGAACCTAAGCATGCTGCCCCGGACGAAATTCTCGTTGAGTTCAAACGCCATCCATTTCCTCTTCCATTGTTCCGCGGCGAAGCCGGTCGTGTTGGAGCCGGCGAACGGATCCAACACGATATCCTGTTCATCGGTGAGGAATCGGATGAAGAAATCGGCAAGTCCCACGGGAAATCTGGCCGGATGGGGCTTGATGCCCTCCTTTCGACATGCTCGCAGGTACGCGCTGTTTGACTCCGTATTGGCCAGTTCCAGGAGGTTTGGCGGGATGGCACCCTTGTTGTCTTTTTGAAACTTGTCGGAAATGTCATGACCGCTTGGACGAAGCTTGGGTTTGTAGCCGTTCTTGAGCAGTTGTTTCATGCTCTTACTGTAGGGACGGAGCACGCGGCGATTATCCGCTTTCGGATATTGTGATCTGGACAGCCACCACACGGTGTTCACGGAGTCCTTTACTCTGACTCTTCTTACGGTCACCCATTCCGCGGGAGTGGGGAGACGAGAGGGATTGTAATGGTAGAAGTCCTGTGCCAGAAAGAAGTGATGCTCCCTGCAAAGCCGTATCAGGAGTTCAAACTGGTAAAGGCTTCTCGTGGGATGCCCCGGAAGATAGGCGCTTCCCAGATCAATAACCAGCGATCCGTCCTCCGCTAAGATTCGTCCGAAGTCCGGTGCGAACTCGAGAAACCATTCCACATACTCATCCGAGTTCTTGTTTCCGTAGTCCTTCTGGCGAGTCAGAGCAAAAGGCGGCGAGGTAAGGATGAGATTCACCGAACGATCCTTGATGCCTTTGAGCAGATCGAGACTGTCACCGAGGAACGCTTCCCCCCATTGGGTTCGGTAATAAGGATCAATCGGTAGATCATGCACTGCCGATAGTTTCAAGGAATGAACCGGCATCTTTCATTTCATCGAAAACAGGTTTGGGACAGGTACGGTGAGCGACACTCGACGACCTGTCCCAACATCATATGCAGTGGCTAATCCGGGCCTGTTGAGCGATGCCCGTCGTCACATCGGGAAAAGTGACGGGATGCGCTGGGCGGCCATGATGTCCCCATCGGCCTTGAGCTTGCCGCTCATGAAGGCCGTCATACCGTCCAGAGTGCCGTTGCACATCGCCAACCAGTCTTCGTCGGCCATGGTCAACGATACCGTAGGACCGGCGTGAACGCCTTCGGAGACCTGACACGTGCCGTCTTTCACCTCAACGTTCCAGTCACCGGCCTGTCCGCCGGTAATGTGAAACTGGAATACCATAGTGAGGCCGGCAGCTGCCGATGGGTTAAAGGCAGTGGGCATTTTCTCAAAAACTTCTTTCACGGAAGTAAAAGCCATTTTCTGTTCCTCTCCTGTTATTCTTGGGATAGCTCAATCGGTCGGGCTCCGTTGAAGAAGACTTCCAGGAGGCCTCCTGAAATGCGTTGCTTCTGAGCTCTTCCCCGCAACGGCTGATTCTCCAGGACCATCGCGGAAATGAAGCTTTCAATGGCCCCCAAGAAGATGTGGGTTAAGTATCGAGGCTTTATGTCACTCCGTATGAACTTGCCGGCTTGAGCATCTGCAAAGGAAGACTCTAACCTGCCCATGAAGTATTTTATCCACTTCACCCGGGTGGGAGTCAGATTGGCTGATGAGCGCGAAATCTCAGTGACGAAAATATGGACCAAATCAGGCCGCCTCTCATATTCGTCGAGAAAATAGATTACAATTGCGCCCAATTTTGCTTCAATTCCTGAGGAATTTCTGTCCCATTCGTCCATCATGGCAAAAAGACCGGTCCACCACTCTTCAAGGATGGCATCGAACAGGTCGGCTTTGCTCTTGAAGTAGTGATAGACCAACCCGTAGGAGATGCCGGCCTCTTGTGCTATATCAGTTATGCGAGCCTGATGGTATCCCTTTTCACGGATGACTCGACAAGCGGCGGCAAAGATAACGGCTTCCTTGTCCTTCCTGGCCTCTTGTGCTTGAGAGTTCAATTGCATGCGGGATAGGTATCACGAGATTGATTGATCTGTCAATCGGTATGTTCCTCGGGCGCATCTCTCTTCGTGCTCCCCGCGCAGTACCTCCCACATGTTTTTCCGCATAGAGGAACTTGCTTTCTCAAATTATGGTTTCATCTCCGTTCCGCTCGATTCGAGCTTGTCCAGTTCCATCTTCACTTTTCGCTTGTCGCGAAAAGACAATCCCCCGGAATCAAGCGCTTTGCGGTACACTGTTATTGCTTGGTCCCTCTTATCCCGTCTCTGATAAATATCGCCGAGTAACAGGTACGCATCGCCAAAGCGGGGCCATTGTTCAACGACCCGTGCCGGCATCTTGCTCGAATCATCAAGATCTCCGTTCTTCTGCATGAAGAACGCCCAGCCACGATACAGGGTGGAGGTTGAAATGAGCTGTCGCAGGTTAGTACTGTTCCTTTTCGCGGAATTTATGGCAGAATGGAGTGGTTCAAAGGCTTCCCGGGAGGAATCAGTCGCGTGAGATGGGGCATACTTGTAAACCTTGCCGTTATCCTCGCCGTAAGCGGAATTCTCCTCTTCTTCGTTTTCAGTGCCTCCCTGAAGAGATCGGCAATTGAGTTGCGGAGCAATCACGCGAAAGCCTTGGCCGATCTCCTTGAAAACAGACTGCGTACTGCCGAATCCCCCGAGGCTCTGTGGAATGATGTACGCACCGTGTGTAGAAGTGAGTCGGAGACAAAGATTCTCATCTATGGCCCTTCCGGAAAGATACTGGGGGGATGCGGCACCGAGGCGGTCATGGCACCGCCCGACCAAAGCAAGGCCGGCCGAAGGCTTAGTGTTGAGCGTGCTCGATGGCCGTCGGGCCTATTCCGTCCATTGACCGTGATTCTCGACGTTACCGGTCCGTTTCCCTACGGCGTCAAGTCGTTTCGAGCTCTCCTGACGATTCCACCGTCAGTGTTCTCACCCGCATGGAAGTTCTTCGGAGGCTATCTGATCATCACTCAAGCCTCCCTATTCTTTCTCGGGTACATTCTCTTTCATCGAACAGTCATAGGTCCCGTCCAAGAGATAGCTCGACTCGCGGGAAAAGCCTCGGGGCTGACGGAATCCCGGGACTTCAGTACAGTCGTGCATGCGAGGGGAGATATCCAGAAGATCTCATCGGGTCTCCGAGCCATGATCGTGAAAATCGTCGAGGACCGCCGCAAGATGGAAGCTCTCGTGGATCA
The DNA here is from genome assembly GCA_963675835.2 of Desulfomonilaceae bacterium. GTDB lineage: Bacteria > Desulfobacterota > Desulfomonilia > Desulfomonilales > Desulfomonilaceae > JAVHLK01. The sequence continues at coordinate 363,914 of CAXXIU010000019.1, read as the reverse complement.
GCTTCGGTCGACAAACCGCGACTTGCAGGCAGCTCAGAAAGGCCTGGTCCGCTCGGAAAAACTGGCGGGGGTGGGAAGACTTGCCGCAGGTTTGGCACATGAGATCGGTAATCCCCTTCAGATCGTGATGGGGTACCAGGAACTCCTACAGAAGAGCCCCGACCTCGATGCCGTCCAAGACATATTTCCGAGGATGGATCAGGAACTCCGGCGAATACACGATATTTTGCAGCGGCTTCTCGAGTTTGCCAGACCGATCAAGGAGGATGTGGTCGATTGTGATATCAATCAATTACTCAAGGAGTGCGGTTCGCTCATCGAAGGGAGAAAGGGCTTTCGAAGGGTGGCATTCGAATATGTGCCCTATATCGGTCTCCCAACGGTCAAGACCGAACCGGAAAAGATCCGGCAGATCCTCGTCAACCTCATATTCAACGCGGTTGATGCCATTCCCGATGATGGGGGCACCGTGTCGTTGAGGACCCGCAGGTGCGAGGAAGGTATTGAAATCGATGTTGCCGACACGGGTTCGGGGATACCCGAAAAGCACATGGAACAGATCTTCGATCCTTTTTTCACAACCAAAGAGCCTGGAAAGGGAACCGGTCTGGGACTCGCCGTGTGCTTGGGGTTGGCGGAATCCATCGGCGGCTCGCTTACCATCAAATCAGTTGAAGGACAAGGTTCGGTGGCGACAATGAGACTGCCTGTCCAATGAGTGTGTAGCCGGGTATGCGGGGATCGCTAAGGCCTTGGGCGCTACATTCGGGCCGGAACGCCTCCAACCCGGCCTTGAAGAGACTGTCTCAAAAGTCGGTACATGATGCTAATCGTGGCACGATTGCTGAGCATGCTCCAACAAATCCCCCCTAACCCCCCTTTTTCTAAGGGGGGAACCGGCTCTTACCCCCCTTTGGCAAACTGACTCTGCCCCGTACGTGACGCCGTCATTATGGTCACTCTCTCTGAACGAATGCAGGCATTCCGATCTTATAGAACAGAACCATGTCCAAGAGTCGCTCCAGACCGCGCCAAACGGTTGTGGGGCCGGGATCTCCGTCCCCTTTTCGGTTCAAGAAGCCCCCGAGAGTCGCTATGGCGATAACCGCCCAGATCAAGCAAGGCACCTCCTCCGGATGCGGCCGTTGCTTGTCAACGGCCCACAATACCTTCCATTCGTCCTCGCTCAGAATGACGTCGCAGGGGAGATTGGGCGTTTCACGCCCTTGCATTACCAGACGAAATACCCGCCAACCCACAACCATATCTATGGCTAAACATGCCTCGAGGCGGTCGGCAGTGTTGAGCCTTCGATCCTCAATACGACATCCGCTTTTCAGAATGCGATGGTAAATCTCAATGTTCCAGCGGATTTCGTACCAACGCAATATCTTGAGGGCGTGTTCAAAGGAAGTTACTTCTACCGTGGTCAGAAGCATCCACTCAACCGGCTCCGCATCACTAGGAACTCCTATCTCCCGAGCGTAAACCGCCCAAACCTTCACCGAAGGAAGCTTCTTTCCCTTGGGCGCTTGAAGCTCCACAGGAGCATAACGCACCTCCAGCCGAGCGCGGCGAGCAGCACGGGATTCCCTCCGAGGTACCTGGATTACCAGGCCGCCGGCTACGGGCAAGTTACCCATCCTGGTCCAAAGATGTTCCTGCTCGACCTGTCTGTTCCTGGTCTTCTCCGCCCTGACCAGCAGATCCGGTCCTGCCTCATCAATCTGCGCCTCATAGAAGAGCTCGTAGATGTCCGACTCCCGATCTCCCACGCTCACCAGCTTCGTATCAGGGCAAAGGGCTTGGACCTCTGCCACGGCACGGTAGCTCTTGAGCCATTTGACGCTTTCCTTTTCCTCTATTGGTAATTCCTTGCGTCGATATTTCTTACCGGCCTCAGCAGGGTCGCGAGCCCAGCATTGCACATCCAAAAGCCCAAGAGGCGTGCCTTCCGGCGTGAATGCCATGGTATCGTGTAACAGCAGTCCCTTACCCTTCTGCTTCGTCGTGCCGATCGGGCCGATGCCTTGCGTGTTCGGGTGCGATGTGTAGTTCAACGTTGTGGTGTCCTGCACCGCCAACACGACCTCATGCTCTTTGATCCGTCGGGCCGAAGCTTCCACGTGAGGCTTGAGAATGACTTGCATATCAATCTGTCGGTTGTCGAAGAAACGATATGCCCCCTTGGCCTTGGCAGTGGAGCCGTTACAGGCCTGCGGAATCAATGCCCCGGGCTGAGCGAAAAAGTCCTCGGCGATTTCCAGCAACCTTGCCGTGAGTCGTCGGTCAAATAGATCCAGTGCTCCAAACTCCTCATCGGCCCAACTCTTGAAATGGTCGGGCCCGTCTGTCATCTCAAGACGCCTTGGCGCCTCCGCACAGAGGATTTCCCGCCAGTTACGCCTCAAAGGATGCAAGAAAATCTTCTTCTTGCCGGTGGAGGTTTTACCGTTAGGAAACTGCCTTGACCGTCCTGCGGTGTCGCCTACGTAGGTCCAATTGGATGCATGATAACATGTTCCGTTGAAACGCGCAGGGTCGACAAAGGTTTCTGCCAGGACCGGAATGTACCCATATTCATCATTCCAATCGTTGCCCAGCCGCGCCATGGTCCGGCTCAGAACATGGGACGCAAGGTATTTTACCCGTATCTGCGGAAGTATCAGAAATCGACTATTGCAGACCACTCGGTGAACATTGGCATATCGGGCCTTTTCAGTCCAGCCGATCCATTTATCTCGTTGCTTCATCCGTTTGGTGGCCCCGGAAAAACTCAGTGCGGCTAACCATCCGAACTTTCTGCTTCGAACGAGGTAGCGGATCCGTGGCCCGCACAGCGGTCCACTACCGAGATAGTGAAATTCCTCCATCAGTGCTTTCCATATACGCGCCTCCTCGCTTCGTGAATTCACAATCGGAAGGAAATCAATCTTGCCCAATTCATGCAGTTCGCACTCAACCTCGGAAATCGCAGGCAATTCGTACGGTGTGGTCCTGGGATTCGTCCCAAACCCGGGAACAGGATCAATCTCTGGAAGCCGAACAATTTCCCGCCTATCCAACTCCAACAAGAGTTTGCGACAGCTCCCGTCTTGCAGCTTACCGCTGGGCCCGCGCCAGTCGAGCCACTCACATACTCGGCGGGACAACCTACGACGAGAAATCTGCGGATCAGCTTCCAACGTAGCCTTGATCCCATCAATAACCTCCGAACCTATTGCCTGGCCACATAACCTCATGCCCCCTCTATAACCTACTACGTTGACGGCGTCAAGTGTGGGTTACAGTCAGTTTGGCAAAGGGGGGCAGGGGGGATTTCCATTCGAATCCACTCCATCCCGAGTTCAGCGCGGGATTCACTTTGCTCCGACAGTTTTGGTACACTCTCTGAGAGACCGGTCTATCGTCACTCTGTCCCTCCGGGACGTTAAGGCCTCCAAGCCTCTTCAGGGGCGGCTGAAAATAGACCGAGTACTTCAGTGCCGGTCAAAAAGGTTTGGTCGACCGCCGCACAACTCCGGCCTTTCACTCTCCTCTCCGACACTCAGAGACTTTCCCCTGACGGCTTTTGCGGAAGCCGGAGCAGCTCGGGTTCCCGAATGTCCGGTTGTTCCAGCAATGTGGTCGCGCTGATCGAAATGTTATCGGTGCGCACATGGCTGTCCGCTTCGGTGAAGATCAACTCCATGTTTTCCTTCGCAGCCTTGCTCGAGAACGGGGCATGGATGAGAAGCGTGTAGAGAAGTAGGGCCTTGTCGCGATGAGTGCCCGTACCGAACAGGAGAACCTCGTCGGGTAGCGTGATCCTGTCCGAATCGTTGAAGATCGAAGCGTCACCCTCGATGCCCCTCACAATGTCCAGAGCCTCGGCAGTGGAGGCGATCTCGGCAGCACGCTGCCTGGCCAGGTGGCCCCTGGATGCCGCCTCGAGGTATGCCTGGGGGTGCTCTACCCATAGATCTCGGAAGGCGTAGTGAGCAAGGTCGAGAATCGAACCGGGATGCTCGCGGGCTAGGCGTTGAAGGCAGCTCCTCGCCGCAGACGCGTCGGCCGCCTCATCAAGGGCCTGTAGCGAGACCTCCTGCAGAGGATCCGAAACGAATCGAATGTCCGATTTCAGTGTCTCAGCTATCGGTCTGAGTTTCGTTCCGAAGAAATGAAAAAACGCCTCGTGGGTTTGGGCGAGTCGTTCAGGGCTCATCGTGGACTCGTTTGTATGGAACCGGTGTACTCCGGAGGTGGTGATGATCCTGTCAAGACCTTGCACCCGTGCCAGGAAAGCCTCGTGGATGCCTGCAGGGTCACGAGGATCATGCTCACTCGCCCAGCCTTGGGCATCGAAGTACTCATGCTTCCCGTTGAACCAGTGGGCGTGATCGTGTTGCCGGACCAGCGTGCAGTAATGAGCCGGCGAGCCGAAGATGATGATCGCCTCCACGGGGACACGGCCCGCGGCCCAGGCCAAGGAGGCCGACAGTACAGCCTCGTCCGCGCAGCATGTTATCCCGATCGGCCTATGCTTCTTCCTCTGGAGATGTGTTCGGTGGGCGCGTATCAGTTCGATTGTTGAATACTCGTAGTCCGGAAACCTCTCCGCATCCATGAGCGGGAGGATGTTTTGCTTCTCGGTGAGAATCCCGAGTTCCCGGCGATCCTCCACCGCGCGCCGAATCACGTCCATGGCGTAGTTCACGGAGGCTGCTCCGAGGCGCTTCCTCTCCTCATTCAGATCTACGCACCCCCAAATCTCTTCGATCTCCAGAGGGCTCACATGAAAGAGGTGCTTGTCCATGTAATTGTGGATCTCTTCCATGACTACACGGTCGTTGGCATCCGGAGTCTGATTCTCTTTGCCGGCCGGTCTTCGCCAAATCTTGTTCCGGAAGTCCCACAACGCGGGCGACATGACATTTGCCAGTACCATGGACGGCAGCAGATCCGGCTCGCACGCAGCTTCCAATAGGGCCGGTCGAGCCGCCCGCGACAACCGTCGGATCAGGTTCTTCTTATCGTGAATCATCGGTGTGCTCCTCGCCGGAAAATGCACCTGCGATGATGAAAGGGACCACCGAGAGCAATGCCGTCGCGGTGCCAATCCAAAAAACAAGGTTGAATGCGTATCCAAGGGTATCCAAGGAAGCTGGAGATTGAGAAACCGACGTATGCCCGCCGACTTGTGACAAGCCGACAAACTCGGAGAAGATCGTCTCGAAGACAAGAATACCTAGAAGCTGAGCTACGCTTCGTACGATACTCGTCAACGATGAAGCCGACCCTGCCCGGTCAACGGCAACGCTTTCCATGATGGTCTCCATGTTCTTGGGAACGTATAGTCCCGCGCCGATCCCCATCACGGCCAGGGCTAAGCAGAAGACTTCCGTGGGCGCGGTTCGGGACAGATTCCCGAGCAGGGCCACGGAGACGGCCATTACCAGCCCTCCCAGAATCCTCATCCGGTTCGCGCTGAGCCGTTTTGAGAGACGGCCTGCCTGAGTAGCAACCAGGATCAGGGACAGCGGCTGGATCATGATGACCAAGCCGGCTGCATGTGTGCTCAGCCCCCTGAACCACTCGAGTTGGAAGGGGATGAGAAACATGGCTCCGCCGAAAACGAAGAGATAGAGCATGAAGCTCAGGTTGCCCAGTCCGAAGGCTGCATTTCCGAGAAGGCGAAGATCGAGGGCCGGGGACGGAAACCGAAGCTCTCTGCGCACAAACGCGGCAAGGCTTAGCACGGCGACCCCAAAGCAGCCCAGAACAGCCGGCGAGGTCCACCCCATCTCGCTGCCCCGGTTGAGCCCCACGATGAGCGCGGCCAATCCCACGAAGCTGAGCAGTGTGCCGGCCAGATCGAATCGTTCCGGCCGACGATGCCCGTTCTCGCCTGAGGGCAGTGCTCCCAGAGATGCAATCCCCGCCGCGCAGATCGGCACGTTCATGAGAAAAATCCACTGCCACCCGAGATGTCCGGTTACGAATCCCCCGACCGCGGGACCGAGGCAGATGCCTGCCGAGAAGGCCGTGGCGTAGATCCCGAAGGCACGGGAATGGTCTTCCTCAGGGAGGACTCTCCTGATGGTAGCCGGACCCATGACATAGAGAACGGATCCACCGATCCCCTGGACACCTCTGGACAACGAGAGGAGCACGATGCCGTCGGAGAGCGCACAACAGACCGAACCCACTACGAAGAGTGAGAAGCCGACAAACCAAATACGCCTGTACCCGTACCTCTCACTGATGACTCCCACGGCAGGGGTCGAGCCCACGAGCATCAGGAGGTAAGCCAGGGCCGCCCAGGAGGTTGCCGAGAGATCCACCCGGAAATGAGAAGAGATGGTGGGTAGTGCGATGTTCAACGCACTGACGTCGAGGCTGACCAGGAAGGCGCCCAGCCACGGCACGGCCAACGGGGCGGAGGAACGCAAGAGCGGCGTCACTCAGTCACCCCTCATCACGCCCTGGTAATCCCGCGGCCATGGTACGCGTGTTCCCTTATCGTTCACAGTTGCTCGCGAATCTGAAGAGAATGAGACTGAATCCACGCGACCAGCCCTTCGTGAACTCTCCGGGCCAATTTGGAGTGCCCGGCCAGCTTCCCGGAGTGCACGAGCAGCTTAGCCGGCAGCCATGAAGGCCAACCTCCCCGTGTACCGTCCATGATATTTCGATACCGAATCCATTCAAGATGATCCGCCAGCATTGCCCCGTGTCGGTCGTTCCGTTTTCGGATGTCGTGACTGGTGAGTCCTTCCGCTTCATCATAGAGAAACTGCTCCCTCTCGAAAACACTGGTCTCAACCTTGCGGATGTTCGACAAGCCGTATCGGTCCGGATGCTCGTACATCAATGAGTGTGCCTCCAGAAGGAAACGCTGCGGAAGGAAGACCACGTTGTCGGAGTTGATATATCGTTCAATGAGCCCCATGAGGGCCCTCACGTCATTCTCCGATTCATGAGGGGTGTTGTAGATGAGATGGACGTAATTCTTGATGCCCAACATCCGAGAATAATCGATCAGTTCGTACAAATCACCGATGTCGAACCGCTTGCCGAGGAGCCGTATGGTCGGTTGGTAAGCAGACTCCACTCCCCAAAACAGCGCGAAGCATCCCGAGTGCCTGACTCTTTCCAGGAGATCCTTGGTGAATCCGTTTACCTTGGCATACGAGTACCACCTGAGGTCGGGGAACTCGTGCGCCAGCCTGTCGCACAGACTGGAAAGACGGCGCGGGTTTCCGTTTATCGAGGCATCCGCGAATTGAAAGGTGCGGGTGTCATATTTGTCGGCAAGTGCAGTGACTTCCGCAACGATCTTATCCACGGATTTGTGATCGTACCGGTCAACGAGTCGGCCGGTACAGAAGCTGCACCTCGACGGGCAACCTTTTGAGACACGATAGGGAAGGAACAAGGTTTGCCTGCCGGTCACGAGATGATCGTACTGGTAGGGCTCCAATGCCAGTCCGGTGAAGTCCGGTGCCAGTTCTTGTTCAGCCGGCAAAAACGAGACTCTTGATTGGCGAAGCTGCTCGCCGGCCAAGGAGATGAGCCCGGGAATCTCTTGGACGGATACTCCCGGATCGCCGCCAATCAGACGATACAGCATGAGAAGCGGCACCTCGCCGCTGCCCTTGATCCAGTAATCGACCGGGCCGTAGGGCACATAAGTTTGGGGGGGCTTGATGGTGATGAACGGTCCGCCGAACACAATGACCGAATCGGGATTGACCGATTTGAGGTAACGGGCCATGAGCAGGCCGGCCCAGAACTGATGGTACGCAACGATTGAGAATGCATAGATGGATGCATCGCAACTCACGCGGCTTGCATACTTAACGGTGAAGGTCTCCAAATCCGGATGCGATGCCGATCCGTCCAGAAAAGAGAAGAAATCTTTTTCCGAGAAGGTCTTTTCCGCGTTGTGATAGTTGATGTCTTCATCCGCGTCGAAGAGGTATTCCATCAGGAAATCGTGCTGCTCGACGGGAACGCCGTGTTCCTTAAGAAATGCATAGAGAACCGACATGCCGTAAGGCATGAATTTCGTCTTGAGATATCGCTTACTTATTGCAGGCGGATGTATCAATACCAGTTTTCGATTGGAGTGAATATATTCGAGATTGGACATTGAGTTCGTAATGACCTCCCCGGTGTGCCTGCCGGACCCCTGGAAAGATGGCCGGCACCGTAGGGGCACACCCCTCGAAACTGTCCCAGAAGTCGCTACGTGATGCCAATCGTGGCATTCCGCGTTCTGCGCGGGATTCGGCATGCTGCAACAAATCCCCCCTAACCCCCCTTTTTCTAAGGGGGGGAACCGGCTCTTACCCCCCTTTGGCAAAGGGGGGCAGGGGGGATTTCCATTCGAATCCACTCTATCACGGCACGATTCACTTCGCTCCGACAGTTTTGAGACACTTTCCCTGTGGGTGCCCAGGGCAGGCACGGGGCCCGCCCCTACAAAGGGGAAAATACGTAACCGAACTTATGACTCGGGCCAAGCATCATCCCACGGCAAATGGACCTCCTTGTTGCAACAGCTCCCTCACGAGGAGCGGCCGGCTCCTCAGGTTCCACCGGGAGCATCATGTGCACAGCCACATGTGGAGCCGCCGGCGGCAACTTGTTGGACGCATTGCCGCGGCTCGGACCGCGATAATCGTGTTCGTATCCTCTTCCAGTAAACCCTCGCGACCAGCAGGGCCAAAACGACTGCTGCGGCAAGTTCCAACCAGTAGGGAATGAACTCTTGGCCGGCCGTTCCGGCATGTGCCTTGGCGGAGAGCCCCAGTGCTGTGTACACCGCATCGGTAGTGAATGCCATGAGTAGCGTGCAAATCACGATGGACACCAGGTAGATTCCAAGGGTGCGCCTTCCCAAGAGTCCGCCTACCATGGTGATTGTCGCCACATTGGTCGCGGGGCCGGCCACGAGAAATACCAGAGCCGCACCCGGACTCAATCCTTTGACAACCAGGGCCGCGGCAATGGGCGTGGACATGGTTGCACAAACGTACATGGGTAAACTCACCACGAGCATGGCAAGGTACGAAAGAATCCCCGAACCCACGGAGTGAGTGATGAACGACTCGGGAACCAGTGCGGATATAATCCCCGCAAGAAGCACGCCTATGAGAAACCAGGTCGCGAGGTCTTCGAGCAGTTCATCCGTCGCAAACCGAATCCCGGCCCGCAGCTTTTCCCCGAACGAATGATGATTGGCATGTTCCACCGGGTCGCAATCAATGCCGTCGCAGCAACCGTCCACAAGGCATGTCCTGTCGGGAACCGTATTCTGAATCTCACGGTAAGACCCTGTGGTGAAATTCTCGGCTGTTCCGGCAAACACAGCCGTCGCGAATGCAGTAACCGGGCGAACGAGGGTCATGATCGGGTCCAGCAAGGAATAGGTCAGGGCAATGGAATCCACTCCGCTCTCGGGGGTGGAAATAAGGAACGAAAGACATGCCCCGTTGTTCGCTCCCTGTTTCTTGAGACCCGCAACTGCGGGTATGACGCCGCACGATCAGAGCGGGACCGGGATACCGAACAACGACGCATAGAGAACCGAACCGAACCTTCCCCTGCGAAAGTAGTGAGCAATGGAATCCGGTGTTAAGTAAACCCTAATAATACCGGCCACGAAAAAACCCAAGAGCAGGTAGATCGAAGCTTCTCGGAAGAAGTTCCAGCTCTCGGACGCTATGTGCACCAACATCTCCATGTGGAGTATCTTATCAGACAGTTCCGCCGGAGTCACCCCATGGGAGAGCGTCTCAAAAATACCCGCACCCCGCCTCTCTTCCGAAAGCGAGGGAGCAAGCGGGCTTGGTCCTTTGGAAAATCGAATACGATCAGAGGTACTAGGAGGTCGGTGTATCCGAATCGCGTCCGGCCTGTCGGCCGGCATGGATAAAGTGGAGAATCAGAAGGACTGCTCCCGCGCACAAGGCGGAATCGGCAACATTGAACGCGGGCCAATGCGCGTTTCCTATATGAACATCGACAAAATCGATTACTTCCCCAAGACGCAATCTGTCGATCAGATTCCCGACCGCGCCCCCGAAGAATAATGAGTATCCTCCCAGCAGGTATGGATCCGGAGCTTTCGTGGAAACCACGAGCCGGAATATTACCGCGAGCGCGACAAAATGTACGACAAGAAAAAGTGTGGAGCGCAAGTTCCATGTGGATTGAGACAAGATGCCGAATGCGGCTCCCTTGTTTCTCACATGCACGATGTCCAGGTATCCGGGTATCACCTGAAAGCCGCTGTTGACGGCCACCGAAGATGCAATCAGATGCTTTGACACCTGGTCGGTGAACACGATTGCGAGAGCAATCACCCCAAATATAAGGAATTTCGTGGTGTTATTGATGCTTACCCTCTCCGTTTTTCCTGGGTGAGAAAGGGCCTTGGTGCCCCAGTGCATAAATGTAGTTGCTTAGCCTGAGCCGTCTTCAGGAAAACGCCGGGAACCAGTCTTCTTTCTCTGGACCCCGGCCTTCGCCGGGGAGACGGCGGGCAGGCACAGGGAGACTGTCTCAAGAACCTCGGATTGAGGTGCATCCCGCGCTGAACGCGGGATGACGTGGATTCCAAGAAAAATCCCCCCTGCCCCCCTTTGCCAAAGGGGGGTAAGCCGGTTCCCCCCTTAGAAAAAGGGGGGTTAGGGGGGATTTCCTCGGATATGCCGAACAATTGTGCCACGATTGACATCATGCACCGACTTTTGAGACAGTTTCCAGGGGCCTGCCCCTACGGTTCAGGTGCTCCGGATCTCCGTGCTCGGCCGTTTTCCTTGACGGCACCCCAGGGTACGAACGACGCCGGATTCGGGCAAACGGGGGTACTCCGCCTCACTCCTATTCGGGTGTTACGCCCGACTCCCTCAACACTCGTGCACACCTGGGGCATACGTCCGGGAAGGTGGCGTCGGAACCAATCTGCGGGGTCCATACCCAGCATCGAGGGCACTTGTCACCTTGGGCCTTTTTCACTTCGATACTGACTCCCGGAAGATTTCCATCCTCCTCGGCCGGTGCAGCGGCTTCATCCGATTCTCGGACTTCGAGCTGCGACACGATAAAAAAGCCCTCCGGATCTTCCATGGATCCGATCGTTTGGCCTAATGTTTTGGGTGCATGGATCACGACCATGGCCTCCAACGACGATCCTATGACCTTGGCTGCGCGTGATTCTTCCAAAGCTTTGGAAACTTCCTGTCTCAATGCCGCCATGGAGTTCCATGACTCACGGTCTTCATCCGTGAGACCGATGCCTTCGACGGGACTGGGAAAAGTCGTCATATGCACGCTCGCCGGCTTCTCAGGGTCGGCATTGAACGTCGCCCAGACTTCTTCCGCCGTGAAGACGAGTACAGGGGCCATCAATTTCACCAGTGCCGCCAGTATATGATGCAATGCGGTCTGGGCCGAGCGACGGTATTCCCCGGCAGTGGTTTCCACGTAGAGGCGGTCCTTGAGGATGTCCAGGTAGAGGGACGAAAGATCCACCGTACAGTAGTTGTACAGCGTGTGGAACACCACGTGAAAGTCAAAGTTTTCGTAGGCCGTAGTCACTCGTTCAATGATCTGATTGAGTCTGTCGAGCGCGTACCGGTCCAAGGCTCTCATACGTTCGGGAGAGACCATATCCTTGTCGGGGTCAAAGTCTGCGAGGTTTCCGAGGAGAAATCGGCACGTGTTTCGTATACGACGATAGGCCTCGGAAAGTCTCTCCAGGATCTCCGGTGAAATCCGGATATCATCTCGATAGTCTTCCGCGGACACCCATAATCGGAGAATGTCCGCACCGTACTTTTTGATGAGTTCCTGCGGTTGGATAACATTGCCCAGGGACTTGGACATCTTCTTCCCTTGGCCGTCCACGACAAATCCATGGGTCAGCACACCGTGGTAGGGCGCTCTGCCGCGCGTACCAACCGACGTCAGCAGTGCGCTGTGGAACCAACCTCGGTGCTGATCGCTCCCTTCCAGATACAACTGCGGCGGGTACGCGAGATTGTCCCTGCTTTCGCACACAGCCGACCAGCTTACACCGGAGTCAAACCATACATCGAGAATGTCCGTCTCTTTGACAAAGGTGGTGCTCTTGCACGACGGACACGTCATCCCATCCGGAGCCAGATCTTCCGCCACCGCTCCGAACCAAATGTCCGCGCCGTGTTCTTCGAAGAGCTTCGCGGCCTTCTCGAACAGTTCCGGCGGCGCGACCACCTCGTCACATTCTGCGCATCGCATCGCGGTGATGGGTACTCCCCAGCTTCGCTGGCGGGAAATGCACCAGTCGGGCCGATGTTCAATCATTCCGTAGATCCTGTCTCGACCCCACTTGGGAATCCACTTAACGGTGTCGATAGCCTCCAAAGCTTTTTTTCTCAGACCCGTCTTTTCCATGGAAATGAACCACTGGTGCGTGGCTCGGAAGATGACCGGTTTCTTGCAGCGCCAGCAATGCGGATAGCTGTGCTGCATGGGTTCCGACGCGGACAGTGCATCCTTCTCCCGAAGTTTGGCTATGACATCGTCGTTGGCCTCGAACACGAACTTACCGGTAAAGAATTCAGCTTCGTCGGTGAAGACTCCGTGATCGTCGACAGGGGCGTACACCTCAAGACCGTACTTCAAACCGACTTCGTAGTCCTCTTGCCCGTGTCCCGGGGCAATGTGGACACAGCCCGTCCCCGTGTCGAGCGTAACAAAGGGACCGAGGATTACAAGACTCTCTCTGTCGTACAAGGGATGAGTGCATTTCAGTCCTTCGAGTTCGCTTCCCTTGAATGTTGAAATGACCCGATAATCAGTGATGCCAAACGTCTCCATGTTGATCGCGACGAGTCGTTCGGCGAGTACATATACATCGTCTCCCACCTGAACCGCCGCGTACGTCTCGTCCGGATGAACGGCTATTGCAAGGTTCGCCGGGATGGTCCAGGGAGTAGTGGTCCAGATGATTACGTAGGTGTTCTTGCCCTCCGCCTCCGGAATGACACGAGAGAAACCCTCCCGTGCAGGGAACCGAACGTAGATGGAGGGCGCTCCTGCATCCATGTACTCGACTTCGGCTTCGGCCAGTGCGGTGACGCACGATGAACACCAATAGACGGGCTTCTTCCCGCGATACACCGCGCCGGACTCGAAAAACCGTCCGAGTTCTCTGACGATGGTAGCCTGGTAAGGATACTTCATCGTGAGGTATGGGTCTTCCCACTCACCGAAGCACCCGAGACGTTTGAACTCGTTTCGTTGCACATCGATGAACTTCTCGGCGTATTGCCGGCAGTGTCTGCGAACATCCACGCTGGTCATGTCCCGTTTCTTACGGCCGAGTTCCTTGTCCACCTGGTGCTCGATGGGAAGACCGTGACAGTCCCAGCCGGGAACATAGTCCGAGTTGTAACCGGCCATAAATTTGGACTTGACGATCATATCCTTGAGGATTTTATTGAGAGCGGTACCGAGATGAATGTGCCCGTTCGCATACGGAGGTCCGTCATGGAGTATGTACTTGTCTCTCCCTTGGCTGATTTCCAGGATCTTCTTATACGTCTCTTCAGTTTCCCACTGTTTGAGCATTTCAGGTTCCCGCTTGGGCAGATTGGCCCTCATCGGGAACTTGGTCTTGGGGAGGTTCAGAGTGTCTTTGTAGTCCATTACCAATGTCCTCCGGCGTTTGGGTAGAGGCATGACCGCTTGTCGAGGATCGCTTCCGGCTCATGTCTCGCACCCAACGTGTCCGTCCGGAGCGCTTGCTAAGCCGGCACGCCGGCCTGTAACCGGCCTTCAGTGTGTCGGGGTGTCCTTCAACACATCGACGCCTCTATGGAAAACAGGTAGTGTACTATTGAGGACTTGAATGTCAACTGAAATGATTCCGGCCCGGGAAGCATTAAGATATGCGCGGTGAGACGGAACTCGGTACGCGACCGTATTTATGAAACGGCTTACTTAGCCGTGCTCTTCATTTGAATGGTAGGACCGGCATTCTGCCGGTCCTACCCGGCTAGACGTGGGGTCCTACTGTATGTGCCGGGACTGCCTGTCATCTTGCGTGCTTCTCAACCATGGGCAGAAGAGTTTGCTTCACGTGACCACCGCGATGCACGTGATCCTGACGAAAAGATACAGAGCTAATACCAGGGCCGCGGTCACGAGCATGAGCAGGTTTGCTTGCCGGATACAGGCCGGTTCGGCAGGGACAATTGGATCCCCCAGGGCCTGCTTCTGCGAGGGCACTCCGCCGTAGTAGCTCAATCCCCCGAGTACCAGCCCCAAAGCTCCGGCAAATGCCGCCTCGGTATGCCCCGAGTTCGGGCTTGGATGCTTGTACCGGTCTCTCAAGTACACGGTAACGGCCGACACCGGCCTCAACCCCAGAAAAAACGCGGCTATGGGAACGATGCCGGCGGTCACCCTGGCAGGCACGTGGTTGGCGAGGTCATCGAGTTTTGCCGAGGCCCATCCGAATTGTATATACCGCTCGTTCTTGTAGCCAAAGGTTGAGTCCAACGTGTTGACGGCCTTGTAGATCATGATGCCGACGGGACCGCCCAACACGGCGAAGAATATCGGCGCGGTCACCCCGTCGACCGAGTTCTCGGCCACACTTTCCACCGTGGCACGTACCATTGCCGCTTCATCCAACCGGTCGGTATCCCTGCCGCAAATCATGCCCACCCTACGCGCCGCCTCTGCGCGGTCACCTGAATCCAGAGCTTTCCGAACGTCCGAGCTGTGGTCGATCATGTCTTTGGCCGCAATCCCGCTGTAGAGCACCAGGATGGAGAGCACCGTTCCCACGGTGTCGTTCAATGCATTCCCCGCGAAAAGGATGAAATCCGTCGCCATCGCGGTGCTGCCTATCACCAGCACTGCGGCCGCAATACCGGCCGCTTTGGGGTCCGCTATGTACCTGCGCACAGGCGACTCCAACCACATGGCCAGACGACCTATCATGCGAACAGGGTGCGGAAACCGTTTGGGATCTCCGATCAACAGGTCCAGTGCAAAGGCAATGATTATCTGATACTCAAGCCTCATGATTACCTCGAAAGAGAATGACGTTCATATGAAAGACCTCCGGCGTGCGACCCCGGTTTTCGCCGGGGGAGACGGCGGGCATAGCCCGCCCTGCGGTTCCGATTTGTAGGTGACCCGCGGTGACGCGGGATGCCTGCCCCGGGCACCCACAGGGAGGGTGCCCCTACGGTTCAGGCACTCCGGGCTTCGCCCCGGAGTGGCCGGCGGTGCCGACGACTTTCAAGATTCGTTGCGGCTTGCCAACAGATCCAAGCCGTGAATGTTAATACGGCTATGGCCGCAAGGACTCGCATCCCTCGTCGTGCCTTTGGAGACATGATAGTGGGTATGATACGATCTATTCAAGAGGGAACCTGCACGGTTCCATCAATTTCAAGGGAGGCGACACACCATGACAACTCCTGAAGATAAAATCCCAAAGATCAGGTACGACGGCGCGTCTTCACGGCCCCCGCACATCATGACCGATGACCGGACGCTCTTGGCATGGCAGCGTAGTCATATGGCCAATGAGCGAACCTTCTTGGCGTGGTCACGGACGAGCGTGGCTCTTCTCGCATTCGGCTTTGTCATGGAACGCCTCGATCTTTTCATGAGGCAGAGTCTAAAGCTCGAGGGAACCGGCACACATGCCGCGTCGTCTTCAACGATTGTTTATCTCAGTTTCCTCGCTTTTGTTCTGGCCGGTGTAACGGTAGTGGTCTCGGGAATTCGTTTCCTCTCGGCCAGGAGGCACATTAACCGGGGCGAGGCAAAGTTCTCCGTGCTTCCGGAATTTCTCGTCATTGTCTCGGTCGTGGTGGTGGTCTTGATGGCACTAATACTGTGTCTACCCCAACTCAAGCAGGTGACGAACATAATGTAGTCTTTCGAGACAATCTGCAACTCGGAAGCCGATGCGGCCGTCCCTGTGGATTGTTACCGGGATTCCTTCATCGCAACCGGAGCACATGCCCCTTCCGGGCTGCATAGATACCTTGACGGCCGGCGGAAAAGCATTGTAATCTTTAGCTGGATACGGACGGAGGGACCGGACGTGTTCCCTCCGTGCACGGCATTCTTCGGCGGGAGTTTGATGCAAATGCAGTTACGATACCTGGTATACCTTTCGTTGGTCGGCGTCCTGCTCATCCTCACCGGTTGCGATCCCAAGGAAATGATCGAACAGAAGGTTCCCGAACCCTTGACGGAGGCCATGTCTTCCGGCAAGGGAGGAGCGGACAAGGGGAAAGGGGAGCAGAAAGACCAAGCCGACCGGATTGAGATAACCATAGTAGCTCCAAAACGAAATTCGGTTTACCCGGCAACCAAAGAGGTGGTATTTGAAGCGAAAGTTGAGGTGCCCGCCGCCAAGAAAAAGAAACCGGAAGTGACTTGGAAGCTGTATCGTGGCACGGCCATCAAGAAAGGATTTCAAATCGGTCGCGGGACCCGGGTCTTGAAGAAGCTCGAAGCCGGACAGTACAAGGTCTCAGCTGCACTGAGTTATAAGAATCGTGAAAGGATCAAGACCACCGGCTTTCGCGTTGCGACTACCGTCGAAGGGACAGTAACCGGCTCCGACGGTGCGGCCCTTCCCGACGCCCAACTGGTGCTGTCGAAAATCGACGAAGACGCCCCGCTCCACGAAGCTCGGTCTGGAAGAGATGGGAAATTCTCCGTTGAGATTCCCGCGGAAGGCTCTTTCAAGCTCATACCCAAAAAGGAAGGCTACAGCTTCCTTCCTTACCGCAGGATTGTCAAATTTACCGAACCCCCGGTCGTCCGGAACTTCAAGGGAACGAAAGGCAGTGTTACCGACATCAAAATCACGCGGGATCCGAACGGTGAAAAGCCGATTGAATCCGTGTGTCCGCTCCAACAAAGCTATGTTTCCTTTGCAATAAAATCCGACGCGAAACCGGTAAGTGTCGAGACGAGGCTTGTAGGCGTCAAAGATGGAAAAGAACGGTTCATAACGATGGAGGCCGTATCTGAAGATCCTGCGGGCAAACAGAAGATCCATCCCGAGGGGACCGTGCTGAAGCTTCAGATACCGGCAATCATGGCCACAGGTACTTCGGGAACCAAGTACCGGCTCCGACTGACCGTTCAAGACGAGAAAAACAACCGGTTTTCAGCAGAGGCTCCGGTATCACTCGATTACGACATTCTGAAGTGCTTTCAACGGGCTTTGGCCGACGGTGTGGAATCTCAGAATAAGGGCGACCTAGAGGCTGCCGTAAAATCCTACAAACTTCTGCACAAACTCAACCAAAAAGTGGATGACCCCTCGCAATTCCGGACCTTTATGGAACTGAGCACATTCGACAGAGGACTTGCATACCTTTCCATGGCCATGGCTAAGGACGTGAATGACCGCGAAACACTTCTTGCACTTGCATTTTCCGATTTTGAAGCTGCGCTCGGAGCCAACGAGAGTGATCTCGATGCCAGGCTGTTCATGGGGCTGACGTTACAACTGACCGGACGGAACAGAGAGGCAGAGGAGCAATACTACAAGATCATTCATCAACAGCCTGCTCTGGCGGGTGTCCGCGAACTGCGGGCTCTGGCCCGATTGAAACTCGCCGAAGATCGTCTCGGACAGGTTAAGAACGATCTGAAGCGTTTTGGAACGGACGATATCCGGGAATTGTTCGTCAGGTTGCAACGACTGGGGTTACTAAACCATCGTGATACCGCCGTGTTGAAAGGCGGTGCAGCGAAAACTGCCGATCGGGTGAACGTACTCCTCAAGGCAATAGATCGGTTGCAGAAACGTCTGGCTCAAGATCTGCTTGCCGTCGTGGATGATTTCACCGAGGCTATCAAGTTACGACCGGAGGATAAGAGTCTGAGGAAGAGTCGTCGAGAAACGTTGAACATGGTTCACGACCTGCAGGATAACGAAGTTGATCACGCGAAGTTCAGGGGCAACTTTCGGAAGCTGTTGGGACGGGAATCCGCTCCGGATCATTTGGATCACCCGGCATTGCGGGTCAACATCTCGAAAATCTCTCGACGCGATACGGGGAAAATCTTAGATCCCGCGAAATATGTTCGTAAATAGATTCTCATTCTTGGTGTCCGTTGAACGGAGCATCCAATTGGCCGTTACGTAACTATGATCATCCCGAGATGTTTTGCGGTTCTTGCCGTGACGCTGCTGTTGACGAGCTGCCTTGGATCTCGAGGTTTCAAGGAAATCACCGCCGGCCCGTACCCGTTGATTTACGAGGATGATTCCATAGCGAGATTCGGCAGTCCCGACGACAGCACATTCGTCGAAGTAAGGAAGACAAGCGTTTCCAAGCCATTGGAACATTTGGCCGTGCACTACCGCTCTCTCTTCCCGGGTGGGGAAATAGTAAGGCCCGGAGACCGGGAAGAATATGTGAAAGTCAACGGCAAGAACGCTTACAAGGTTGTGTTTCGAACAAAATACATCCGCAAGAGAAAGCGTCTGGAAAAAGACTCTGCGATCAGTCCCGAATCGATTCCCAAGGGATGGACCGCGGCCAAGATGGAGGATCCCGTTACGGGAGAAATGATCGAGGTACTGCACGGACCCGTCATCCCTCAACAGAGGATCTTGTATCTCGTTCAAGGAGACCCATATGTATATTACATATTCTTGAGAGCAGACGGGGACGTAATCCAGTCCGCCCGAAAGAAGTTTGAGAAATTCGTGAACGAAGATATCAAATATATATAACTTACCGCTCATCGTGCACGATCAAGTAGGAATCGATCACGGTGCGGGAAAACACGCATCATAAGGATATTACAGTGAAATACATTGGAGCCATTTACCGCCCCCCAAGTGAAGCGCAAAGCCTGATCATTCAGGCAACGGTAGGGTGTAACCACAACAAATGTACCTTTTGCGGAAGCTACCGAGACAAGCGATTTGCGATACGCAGCATTGACGAGATTCGACGAGACCTCGAGGAAGCACAATTCATGGGACCCGTGGAACGGGTCTTCCTGGCCGACGGTGATGCTCTTTGCCTTTCGCAAAGACGCTTGCTCGAGATAGTGGACGCTGTGAACGAGTATATTCCTTCGGTCCAACGAATAGGAATATACGCCAACGCCAAGAACATCCGGAAGAAATCTCTCGACGAGCTCAAGGCTCTTAGGGATAGAAAGCTCGGAATCATTTACTTGGGAGTTGAAACGGGAGACGCCGATCTCCTGGAGAAGATCTGCAAGGGCGCCACCTACGACCAGTTGGTCGAGGCGGCACACAAGGTTAAGGAATCCGGGATAGTCCTGTCGGTCACCGTGCTTCTCGGCATCGGGGGAATAGAGGGGAGCGAACGGCATGCCCGGGAAACCGCTCGAATACTCACGGACATGGATCCCGACTTTGTTGGGGCACTGAGCGTGATGGTCGTTCCGGGGACTCCCCTGCACGAGGAGTACGTACAAGGGAGATTCCAGGTTCCGGACCCATTCGGGCTGATTAACGAACTGAGGATCATGGTGGGCGAGTCATCGTTCACTCATTGCGTATTCAGGTCCAATCATGCTTCAAACTATTTACCCATAAAGGCGTCTCTCCCGGAAGATAAGGCTGAAATCCTCAGCGCAATCGACCGGGTTCTCCAAGCACGGGATAAACGAACACTGAGGCCCGAGTTTCTCCGCGCTCTGTAGCCATGGTTCAAGGTTACAACGCAGTCCCATTTCCGGAACACGCGTGGAGAACGTTGGCCGGGCAAGCTGATGGACGCTGAGTGGATTCGGCAATTTTCCATGATGGGCGGCTTGTGAGCTGAGAAATCTCCCCAGCCTATCTTTTCAAGGGGAGGATTTGGGCAACCATCATCGCCCCTGGTAGGGCTCGGGAGCATATACGTTTCAAATATCGGCAGACCGATCATTCACGGTAGGCTCGGAGCCCCTATCGTGCCTTTGTAGAACTGGAGGCTTGAATACCATGTGCCGACTGCTTTCGTGAAACTCGCACAACTGTCCGCAGGGAGGGGGCTTCGCCATGAAGTGGTATCTTGGAATAGATTGTGGATCGGTAAGCATTAACCTGGTCTTGACAGGAAACGGCTCGCATGAGCCGATCACCATATACCGTCGCACTCGGGGACGCCCGCTGAAAGAACTCATAGCCGCGGTGGAGGAACTGAGAAACGCGAGCGGCGGCAATCAAAGGTTCAGCGGTGCCCTTGTTACGGGCAGCGGCCGAGATCTCCTTTCCAGATCTTTGAAGCTGCCCGCCATAAACGAGATCACGGCCCACGCGACCGGTGCTTATAAGGTCAATCCCCAAATACGAACCATCATCGAAATCGGCGGGCAAGACTCCAAGTTCATCACTCTTGAACCGAGTCCCGGGAGTACCATTCCACGCGTGCCGGTTTTCCGCATGAACGAGATCTGTGCCGCGGGTACCGGCGCGTTTCTGGACGAACAGGCTGAAAGACTCGGCCTGGCTGTTGAGTCATTCGGATCAACCGCACTTCAAAGCAGCACCCCGGCTCCCATCGCGGGACGCTGCTCGGTTTTCGCCAAAACGGATATGATTCATCAAGCCCAGGAAGGTACGCCGCTACCCGACATTCTCTTGGGGTTGGCGTTCGCCTTGGGCCGAAATTATATCGCCACCCTGGTAAAGGGAGAGTCCATCGACCCCCTCGTGTCTCTGCAGGGCGGCGTTATGAGCAATCCTGCGGTAGTACATGCCTTTCGAAAACTTCTCGGACTTGCCGACGAGCATGTCATCATTCCGCCTCATTTCAAGGTCCTGGGTGCCCTGGGATCGGCCGTTTTGGCCGAGCGGCAACCGGCAGGCGGACCGGGTTCCCTCGACGACCTCTTGGAGCTTGCTCGGAAGGCGATGCACGTTCCCTTGGCAACTTCCTGCTTAGCTCCGCTAGGCGCAGCCGAACGGCGAGAACCGGCAGACTCGGTCGATCCGAACGTTGTCACGGGACAGGTGCCTCCCATCGTCATGGGATTGGACATCGGTTCGGTCTCCGTGAAAGGAGTAATCGTAAACGGCCGGGGAGATATCGTCGAGCGGGAATACCAACTTTCGAGATCACGCACATTCGAGGCCGTGGACAACGTCCTAAAAACACTTACGAAAGGTGATTTGCGGCCCGACGCAATAGCCGTCACGGGAAGCGGCAGATATCTTGTGGGAAGACTCCTCGATGCCGACGTGATTGTCGATGAAATCACCGCGCAGTCCAAGGCCGCACTTAACTATTGTGCCGATGTGGACACGGTGGTCGAGATCGGCGGGCAAGATTCAAAATGGATTGCACTCGACCGGGGTAGCCTACGGGATTTCGAGATGAACCGGGTATGCGCGGCCGGCACCGGCAGCTTTCTCATGGCTCAGGCTCAGCGGCTCGATCTTCCCATGGGAGAGCGCTTCTCCGACGCGGCCTTTGCATCTCCGGCACCGGCCGACCTCGGCACCAAATGCACGGTGTTCATGGAGTCCGACCTGGTGCATCACCAGAACAACGGAGCATCTTCCGAGGATCTTGCAGCCGGCGTGTGTATCAGCATTGTGCACAATTACCTGGAGCGGGTAGCCAACAACAAACCGTTGGGCGACAGAGTTCTGTTCCTGGGAGGCGTGGCCGCGAACTCTGCAGTGAGGGCGGCATTTGAACAACAGACTGGTCGCACGTTTCACACACCCGAGTTTTTCACCGTATCCGGAGCCCTGGGCGCGGCACTGAAGACCCTGGAAAAACTTGAGAAGGGTGACATCAAGATTCGGAAGCGTGAAGAGATCGTCCTGGAACGCGGGCAGATCACGTCGGAGCAGTTCACGTGCAAGGGCTGCACCAATCGATGCCGTATCTTCAAGTACAGTGCCCGAGAAAGGACCGTCTTTCAGGGTGGGCTGTGCGACCGATGGGAATTGGAGGACCGGGGCTCGGGCCATACGAGCGGTACCGACCCGTTTACCGTAAGAAGCTCACTGCTGGACCACTATATTCAAGGAGTATCGGAAAAAGGATCTACCGAATGGGGCATGATTCGGTCTCCACAGTTCTACGAATGGTTCCCCTTTTGGCAGGGGTTCTGCCGGGGACTCGGGATATCTTTGGCGGTAGCTCCCCGTACGACACGGAAACAGTTTGAAAAAGGGTTGCGATTCCTTAGGGTTGAAACGTGCCTTCCCATGAAGGCGCCGGCAGGCCAAATAGATGACTTGGTACAATCAGGTGTGCAAACACTCTTTTATCCCTCGATCTTGAATGAGGAACCGGCCGGGAACACGGGCAAGACTCGGGAACACTGCCCATACATCCAAGCATCGTCCCAATTCTACCGGGGAGCATTCGACGTGGATTGGAAGGAGCCGGTTATCAGCTTTGCTCTCGATCCCGATTCCTTTAGACGGGAGCACATGCGCTTTGCCGTGGGTCTGGGATTCTCCAAGAAACGAGCGGCAGCTGCTTTTCAAGAGGGGATGGAGAATCTGGTCGAGTACAATGCCGAACTTCGCAAAGCAGGTGAGGAATTTCTCAATTCGTTGCATGAGGAAGACCGGGCCTTGGTCGTTTTGGGAAAGCCCTACCACACGAGCGACGCGTTTCTCAATATGAATTTGGGAAACATTTTCAAGAGATTGGGGGCACGCGCACTTCCGTCGGATCTCTTCCCTCTCCACCTTACCTCCGGTCGACCCGGGGTCTATTGGAAGCATCAGGGCCACATGATTGAGGTGGCACGGGAAGTGTCACAAGACCCGCGGTTGTTTCCCGTCTTGATTACATTCTTTGGGTGCGGGCCGGATCCGTTCACCCTGAGGCACATCAGAGACAAACTCGGATCCAAACCCTTGCTCGTACTTGAGATGGACGAGCATACCTCCAGGGCCGGCATGATCACCAGGATCGAAGCATTCCTGGAACGAATCAGGCAACCGAGGACAAAATCAACGACCTCTGCGGCCGGCATGGCGACTAGGCAATCTGCTCACCCTTCCCCTAAGGATCATTCAGTCGAAGGAGAGAGAGGAGAACTCACCTGGTACGCTCAGGCCTGGGGGCGGGCTCGGAAACATCGGACCGCGGATACCCTTTACTTGCCGTACATGTGTGAACACGCCTACGGATTCGCCGCGGCCGCGCAATCAGTCGGCATCGACGCGAGGGTTCTTCCGCCGCCCGATCACGAATCGGAAAGGCTTGGTCGTCCTCATCTGGTGGGAGGAGAGTGCTACCCATACGAACTGATACTGGGAGATTATCTCAAACTGGCTGAGACGGTATCGCCGCAGGCCGCGGAACGGTCGCTCTTCCATATTCTTGGTCCCACGGAGTGTCGACTGGGCCAATACCCTGCGTACATAGACAAGGTCAGGAAGAGCCTTGGCCTGGGCATTGGAGTAATCTCGGAGGTCGATCAGGGTTTGCAGGCCTTCGGTCTGTCCGTGCGAAATCGTCAGCGGGTCTTTCTCAGGGCCTGGGAAGGTCTGAACGCCTACGATGCCTTGCTCCGGGTCTATCTCCAACTTCGGCCGAGAGCCGAAGACCAAGCGAAGCTTGGACACGTTTACCACGCGTGCCGGGACAAGCTCTTTCAAGCCATTAGCAGCGGTCGAGTGCGGCAGGGCATGGAGGAGGTGTTCCACGATCTCTCCAAGGTTTCCGTCCTCGACTCTGAACCGCGACCCATAGTCTCTGTTACGGGAGATTACTACACGCGCGTAGTTCCGTTCGCCAACAATGACGTATATCGAGAGATAGAGAAATTGGGTGCGACGGTTCTGCCGCCTCCCACGTTTTCCGACTCCGTTAAACTCGGAACGCTCAGAGACGTCACATGGGGTTTCGCGAACGGCCTGACCTTCGAGACCGCGCGAAAGAGCTTTTTGTATGGGCTCCTGGCGATTTCGGAACTCAAGGTAAAGGGCTCTCCTTCGATGAAGAGAGCTTTTCATGAACCCCTGGACCTGATGGGACGCAACATGTGGAAGACCGCGTCTCAGCATACCCATACCAAACTTCCTGCCGGGATTACCGCTCCAATCGTCACGGCTCTGCACCATCTGGATCAGGGAGCGGATGGGCTCCTGAATCTGATAACGCTCAACTGCTCTTATGGGACCGTGGTCACCGCGGCACTTCTCAGAGAGTTGAAAAGACGACCGGGAACACCCATGCTCACCCTGGTCTACGACGGCTTGAAGAAGACCAATGAAAAGACTCGGTTGGAAGCTTTCATGGAGCAAGTAAAGGATCACTTTGCTCATCGGCATACTCCGACGCGTGCGCACCGTCTCTCCGCGAGTTCCATGTAGCAGGAACGATTTGTGCACCCGGCTTCATCGCCGCGTAAACGATTTTCAAAGAATCGTACCCCGCATTTGTGGTAGACTACTCTTGCCGGTCGGATACCCCTCTTGCATGACAGAGTCTCCGGCATCCGGTATATTTTTCGGAACATGCCGATCTCCTGCAGGAACATCATGAGGATGCGCAAGCCGACGCACGTCGGTCGAAACAATGTGCGGTGCCGGAGGCCGGTTTCCGAGTCGCAGTATCGAATTTTCCGGTTCTCCCGTGGAAGCGGTAGGATCAACAGGACTATCAGTTCATAGCTAATGCCAAAAAGGGTGACTGACATTTGAAGTCCGGTTCCCAGGCTTTAGATGGAGAAATTTCTCTTAACCCCCCTTCGCTGAAAGGGGGCCGGGGGATTTGCCCGAGAACGACGCGGACCTCTGCATTTCGGACAAAACTTTTGGCATCTACCATACTTGGGAAAGGAGTTCGCACTAATGCGAGTAATCACCGTATGTGTGGGTAGCGCTTGCCATTTGAAGGGCTCTCACGAGATAATAAAGTACTTTCAAGAAGCTATACGGACGGCAGGACTGGAAAAGGAAGTGGAACTCAAGGGTACTTTTTGCATGGACAAATGTACGGACGGAGCTAACCTCCTCGTAGACGAGGTACTGTACCACGCGAACAACGTTGACGAAGCCAGACATATCTTTGAAACGGAGATTCTCCAAAAGAAATGAAGGTGAGAAAAACATGGACGCGGGAAGAGCAAACCGGGTGCCGTGGAAAAGTTGGAATGATTTCACGGGATGGGCTCAAGATTTCTCTCTGAGGCAGAAGGTATTGGGAGGTTTCTTAGGGGCCGTAGTGCTCGTGGGCCTTGTGACAAGCTTGATCGGTACGAGATTGGCACGGGAAACCATTATCAATACGGCACGGGAACGTCTGAACAGTGATATAGCGACAGCGGGGTTCGTCCTCGATAATGTCAAGCAGATACTTGATCTCAAGATCCGGTTGCTGGTGAATACCGAGGGGCTGTCGCATTCGATTGAGAAGGGAGATGTCCGGGCAATCCATGATCGCTTGACCATGGTAGCCCTTGAGAACGATATCGGTTTTCTCTCCGTGACCGACGCTCGGGGAAAGGTCCTGGTCAGGGCAAATAATCCGCAGGTCGGACCCGGAGAAGATCTCAAAACCGATAAGCTCATCGGCAAAGCCTTGCAGGGGGCCAGTGCATCCGGTGTGAGACTCATTACCGTGGAGCGTCTTAAGCTGGAGAATCCCGCGCTGGTGAAACTTCTTGACGGAAACCAAACGGAGGGAATGATCGTTGAGTCGGCCCATGCTCTAAAGGTGGGCGCAAAAGTCGTCGGTACTCTCTACGGCGGCGTACTGCTCAACAATAATAACGCTATTGTGGACAGCGTATCAAACCTCTTGTTCAAAGGAAACAAATATGCCGGTAAGGAACTGGGGTTTGTCACCATATACCAAGGTGATAGAGCCATCAGCACATCACTGAGGGGAAAAGACGGGTACCCCGTCGTGGGAACCCAGGCGAACGAGCAAGTTCGCAAAGAGATTCTTGCAAACGGTCATATGGAGATGACTTGGGAAACCCAAAGCGGCACTCAATATCTTTCCACCGCGAAAACAATTCGCAGCTCCGATGACAAGATCCTCGGGGCGATCCAGGTCGCAACCCAGGAAGGCCCGATTACTTCGGTTATCGACCGACTGCTGGCCACATTTCTCCTGGTGGGACTCCTGGGAGTTATCCTCATGGGCGGCATAACCTACTCCCTCGTGACCTGGATCAACCGACCGCTTGACCAGATGCTCCATGCCGCTCGCCGGGCCGCGGACGGCGACCTCAGTCACGAAGTCCCCGTCGTTGCCCGAGATGAAGTGGGAGAACTTGCGGCAACGTTCAACCTGATGATCCGGAATCTTGCCATTTCTCGAAGCAAACTCGAACAATGGGGCAAAGAACTGGCATCCAAGGTGGATGCGCAAACCGGGGAGCTTGCCGAAGCCCGCGAGCAAGTGGAACGAATCAAAAAATTGGCTTCGTTGGAGAAAATGGCAGACGGCATGGCCCATATCATGGCGCACATATCGGATCCTCTGGTGCACTTCGGCGACTCGGACGACGGAAGGGCTTCCAGCAGAGTGCTGGTATTGGATCCCGATGAGAAGGTTCTTGAGATCTGCCGGAGGATACTTGAGGATGAGGGATTCGAGGCCAAGCTCACGGCTTCCGCCAAAGAAGCTCTTCAGGAGTTGGAGAGCGAATTCTACGATGTAGTGGTGGCGGCCGTTGATGTTCCCGAGATGACGGGACAAGATTTGTTGAAAGAAATCAAGTATCGTCAACCCGAAGTGCTCGTGATTTTCACAACTCCTTTCAAGGATACGAAAGAGGCTGCCGAGTGCGTAGAATTGGGAGCATATGATTACATTCCCAAACCTTTCGGCCCACATCAGATTTCACTCATGGTGCTCACGGCCCTGCAAACCAGGCAGCTGTTGGATAAAAGCCGCCAAGAACACGCTCAACAGAGGGCCGAGACCATATTCCAAAGGGTGCCGGTTGCCATTGCCCTTGCAGACAAAGCCCATCGAGTTGTTTATCACAACAAGGCGTTCATCGATCTTGCATCTGAAGACGGTCAGGATGTCGTACAGGGAAAAACCTTCAAGGAACTGTTCGGGGTAGATCCTTTGGAATCCGGCGAAGAATCGGGCGGATCCCGATGGCTGAAGCTCCAAGCACTTGGCCGCACAGCCAAGCTTTATAACTTCAAACTCCCCGAAGAAGATCTGCGAGTCCTCATGCTCCTTGACGTCACCGACACGGTGAAGAAGGACCAGCGGGCCGACGTGCTGAGGACCGAAACACTCACACGAGCTCAGCAGGTTATCCACCAGCAGATGCGAGTGGCGCAAGAAATTGCCGGCCTGCTGGGAGAGACTACTGCGGAGACCAAGGCGGCCCTTTTCGAGCTCATCAAGTTGGCTGGACAGGAGGGAGAGGCCAGATGAGCGACCAGTTGTTCATTGAATCCGGCGGTGCGAATATATGTAAGCACGGAGAGATTCTCTGCGGCGATTCCCTCTCTGTGGCGCCCATAGAAGGCGGAAAGATAATGGTACTCTCCGATGGCTTGGGGAGCGGAGTCAAGGCAAACATCCTGGCGACCTTGACCACCAAGATTGCCACCAGACTCATGGAAAGAGGTCTGCCGCTGCAGGAAGTCGTTGATACACTTAGTGACACTCTACCCGAGTGCAGGGTACGAAAAATAGCCTACAGCACATTCACGCTGCTCAAAGTCCAGGACGACGGGAGAGTATATCTGGCCGAGTTTGACAACCCGCCGACGTTCTTCCTCAAAAGGGGGTATGTCAGCGAACTCCAGTACAAGGAACGGGTTTTCGGCACCAGGAAAATCCGTGAAGCCCACGTTCATGTGGAGGCGGGAGACTGGCTGGTGACCGTGAGTGACGGCGAGATTCACGCAGGTATTGGAGGCCTGTTGAACTTGGGGTGGGATTGGGAGAAAATCGCCAAGTTTCTTGAAACGCAGGTCTATGAAGACGCCTCCGCTCAAAAGGTTGCACAAGTCCTCGTGGATCAGGCCAATGATCTATACGAGAATCGACCGGGAGATGATACGACCGCAGGTGTTCTCAAAATTCGTCCCAAGCGATTCGTTTCGTTTATGATCGGTCCTCCGGTGAATAGGGTAGACGATCAAGTGGTCGTGCACCGGTTCTTGGACCTGCCCGGCCGAAAAATCGTCAGCGGCGGGACAACGGCGGGTATCGTCGGAAAGGCTCTCGACAAAGATGTCATTGTCGATCTTTCCAGCATGACCGAAAAGATCCCTCCCACAGGGAAGTTGGATGGCGTTGACCTCGTAACGGAGGGGGTTCACACCGTCAATCACTGCCTCGAGATATTGCAGGAGGTTAATGATATTGACGAACTGGTCGGCGAGCGAGATGGGGCCAGCAAACTCGCCTGGGAACTTCTCTATGCCGATTCCGTCGACATACTGCTGGGCCAGGCAATCAATCCGGCACACCTAAATCCCAACCTTCCACAGGAAATGGGGTTCAAGAGCAGGAGCGTGCAGGCAATAGCCAACATTTTGAAGGAGCGAGGCAAAGAAGTGACGGTTGAAATTCATTAGCTATTGGAAGAAGCAGAAGTTTACTGGGACAGCTGCAACAGCGCGGAATCACGATGGCGGAATTACCATGAGAAAGTAATATCAGTATGAATTCACAATTTCCTATCTGCACGGAAGAGAATCGGATGATAGACGGATTTGATCTGATAA
This sequence comes from Desulfomonilaceae bacterium, assembly GCA_963675835.2. Taxonomy (GTDB): domain Bacteria; phylum Desulfobacterota; class Desulfomonilia; order Desulfomonilales; family Desulfomonilaceae; genus JAVHLK01. The sequence goes on along the minus strand of CAXXIU010000019.1, from coordinate 335,230 downwards.
CGATTCTCGGCCTCATGAAAGAGTACAATTTGCGAGAGATCTGGAGGCGGTACCTCCCCCAAGATGTCGAAAGGGATTCCATCAGTTTGTACGTCGAAGCCCCGCGATATTTCGTGGAATTGCATGTTCAGCAGATGCAGCGGATCATTTTGTCGGAGAAATTCAACACAAACCCTTTCTTCATGCAACAAGTAATCCAGAGAATCATTGCATCTCACGACCATGACCTGATTTTGGCCAAGATCCGGAAGCAAGGAATCGACACCGGGGACAATCCTCTTTGCTTGTCATGTTCTCTGGGGAACACGATCATCGATCTCATCGTCAACAAGAACGATCCCTTTCCGGAGACGACGCGCAGGCCTTACGGCAACACCCATGTCGAGCAAGTCGAACGGCGACCGCTCGACATCTATGATCTTTCGTCGACGCTTTACCTGTGCCAACAGAATCTGACGGATAAGATATTTCAACGCTACCTGAACGCGGACGCGGCGCCCGAAGTTTCAGCCCCGGCAGTGAATCTGTCGACGAAGGTCGGCACGTATCAAGTCAACCTGGATTTCCATCTGGTGTCCCCGGATCCGGAACGTTCGTTTCCTCAGCCCGTCAATACCTCGGTCTTCACGATCCATCAGGTGCTGCAGAGGATGAACTTCGGCCATACCGCGACGCTTATTCTCAAGGAGATTTTGAACGTCGGTATTCCCATGACTCTCGACCGGATCGCCGACCGCTTCACCTTGATGCGGTGCGTGAACAACACCTGTATGAACGTACACTTTGCGAGACTATGAGGTCTCATGGCTTCGATCTGTTTCCAAAGCCACAACGAATCATGAAGGCCTTTCACGCTGCCGGACACTCCGATGCTTCGCCTCGGAGATGGGGAACTAAGTGCTCCGATTCATAAGTTAGGTCACACATCCGTCGCCGAATTTGTGCAAGAAAGCACTAAGTTGTTTCCCGGCTTGGAATTAATCAAGAGGTAAACGGTCGAATCACATCCCGACCCTAAGACCCGCTGCCAATTTCCAACGATCCAACATCTTGAGGAGATCTTCTTCGGTAATGTTCACCTCACAGGCAGCATCGGGGTTTGCTTCAAGTGCGTGACGTGCGGAAACGAGAATGACTCGCCGGCACACCTCTTCTATGTCGCCGCCGGTGAGACCTTGCGCGTTTGCCGCGGCTTTCTCAAAGTCCCCGGAAAAACACACTCCATCCTTATCAAGATACATTCTGAACAGAAGAGCTCGATCCGCGGAATTTGGATGCTTCAAAGGAAGCTCGGTTCCGAATCTGCCCGTAGCCCTGAGTGCCGGAGGAATATCTTCCGCCCGATTGGCCGTCGCTGTTACCAGGATGGGCTTTTCGCTGCTTATGGCGTTCATCTCCATAACGAGCTGGTTTACGACCCGGTCAATCACCTTGGAATCCGACCATCCGGAAGACGTCATGGAATCCACCCCGTCGAGAATAACTACCGTAGGAGCCATTTCCCTGGCTTGCCGGAACAGTTCCCTGATATTGCGTTCACTCTCTCCCATGTACTTGGAAATTAGCTCGGGCCCGTGAATTTCAATGACATTGAAGCCGCTCTCCTTGGCGAGGGATCTTGCCATGAGGGTTTTTCCCACACCTGATGGCCCAGTAAGTAAGAGTCCCTCCTGGTGGTTTACACCCATGCCCGAGAGAAACGAGATGTTCTGTAACGGCCAAAGGATCACTTCCTTGAGATACTCGATCTCGGGAGCATAGCCTGCCATGCGACTCCATCCCGCGTCTCTCAGGTCCACCTCGAAAACTCGGCCGGATGCGGGCTTCATCTCCTTGAGCGCTTGCTCGAAATCCTCCTTTTCAACGTTGATTGCTTCGACGAAATCTTGGGACAAGTCCTGATCGGTATCCTCCAAACCGGGTAGGATCCTTCTCAAAGCCTTGTAACCCGCTTCTCCGCATAACGCCATGATGTCGGCTCCCACAAATCCATGGGTCTTTTCCGCTAGTTCGTCGAGATCAACCTCCCCCAGCGGCATGGATCGAGTATGAATCCGGAGGATTTCCCGACGGCCTTCTCTATCGGGTACCCCGATGAGAATCTCGCGATCGAAACGTCCGGGTCTTCTCAACGCGTGGTCAAGAATATTTGGAAGATTGGTGGCGGCGAGTACAATGACTTGTCCCCGGTCCTTCATTCCGTCCATCAGCGCCAAGAGTTGAGCGGTTACACGTCTTTCGACTTCACCCTCCGCCGTGTCCCGACGAGGTGCCAACGCGTCGATTTCGTCAATGAATATGATTGCCGGAGCGTTCTCATACGCATCTTCAAAGGCTGCGCGCAGTTTAGCTTCGCTCTCGCCATAGTGCTTATCCATTATTTCCGTGCCGATTACGTTCCTGAAATAGCAGCCGGTCTCGCCTGCAACGGCTCGAGCTATCAGGGTCTTTCCCGTTCCCGAAGGACCGTGCAGGAGAACGCCTCGGGGCGGGGCTATTCCCAGCCTCCCGAAGATTTCAGGATGGCGCAGGGGAAGCTGAACCACTTCCCGCACCCTTCTTACTGCGTCGTTCAAGCCGCCAACATCGGAAAATGTCGTGTCGTTGGGCGATACATAATCCTCGCCGTCCACATCGACAAACCTGATCGCAGTAGATCGAGAAACACGGGAAACCTCTTCCGGTGCAACCGTTACGATTCGTAATCTGATTTCATCGCCCCGATCCGTCTTGATCGTTACGTAATCCCGGCCGGTCAGAACCGAACCTTGAATACTTTCAAGCTTATCCCGCAACCGCACGCGTGAAACGTCGACATGAGAAGGCACCTCAAGGACCACGCTCTCCGAGTTCCTACAAATCGCCTTCCTCAACTTCACTTGTCCGAAGAGCTGGAAACCGGTCTGTTCCATTGTGTGCTCGTCGAACGATACCATGCGGGTGTCAATCCATCGGTTGGGATGCGGTCTGGCTTGAATCACATACCCGTGATCGCCGGCTATTTCGACCGGGTCTCCTTCCTCCAAATTCATCTGCTCCATATACGTCTGTGATATGTAAACCGTTCCACACCCCGGATCCTCTTCCATCACTTTTGTTATCACGAACGCATAGGTCGGATTGTCGTGGAGGCGGCAGTCGCAATCTTCATGCGAGTGCCACTCTCCCGGGAGATGATCTTTACAATGGCAATCCATCAATGCCCTCCTTCCGAAACTCAACGTTCGGAACTGGTACGTACTCAACGACTTTCCGCATGAGGCGGTTATACGACTCATACACCGGGCCCACTACCCCATTCGCGGCCGGACAATGATCGATCGCGATACCTTGAGGCCGCTCCGCCGGAATCAAGTGCCGGGCGCAGGTACCCGCCAGAGGTTCACGCGGTCTTGAACGCTTCGGCCCTGAGCCAAGCCCTGAGTTCTCGGGTGAGACCGCAGGCCCGATTCTTACATGCGAAGAACTCGACAGACTTGTCAATGAGTTCTTGCGGAGCGTTTACTTCAGAAAGTATCTCGTAATCTTTGTGGCTCTGACGAACAATCATCAATTTGGCCGGCTTCACCGTCGCGTTGATCTTGAAGTACACGCTTTCCTCATTACACGATTTCGCGTGATCCAAACCCCGAGACCAATTGGTTCCCCATTCCAAATACCTCGTCACCGCGTCGAAAGGATGAAGGTCCCAATCAATAAGTTTCGCGATGTCTTTGTCTTGCATAAGTTCTCGTATACTTTTCATTGTGGTCCTCTCCCGGTACTGTTTACGGGTACGGTAATCCTTCTCCGTCTCAGTTGTATTGATGCAAAATCTCGTGAAAAGTTGCATTACTTTTCCCTGTTATTCGATAAGACTTCTCTTTTTCGGGAGGTTATGGTATGATTATAATAAAATACTCGATATGTTGGTAGACTCAATGGAGGAAATGGTATGAGAGTCAAGTTCATCGCAATTATAACGACCCTGGTCATTCTGTGCATTGGTACCGGAAGTGTATTGGCGGTCGGGTACGAAAGCGCCGGCACGACGGCCGACAAGCAATCGAGGACTTCGATTTATCCCCAAACTGAGAAGGGTTTGATTGAAGCCCTCAAGCATGCTTCGTTTGTGCGGAAATACCCCGCGGTCATTGACGAAGTGGTTTTTACCGTCAGGGACATCCTCAGCCAGTTCGGTATTGCGAAAAATACGACTCCCTGAGTATGACGAACGTCAATTTTCCGTAATCTAACGTTGGATCTCTTCTCATTGAGAGAAGAGATCGTTACGCGGCCCTCCCTCGCCGGCGGTGCGCACCGACCCGGCAAATGCGAACATTGGCAGCGGCCCCGGCCGCCTTGTGCAACCATGTCTTGGATCACGTGTGAGGAATGAGTCATGAAATTCGTAACGGTGCTTCTGATCCTCTTGCTCTCTGTTGGAGCACTGAGCCTTCCGGGAGCAGCTGCCGATGAAAACTACCGTGATCCGCACCGTGCCGGTGTAGCGGCTCTCAGGGCGGGAGCCATACCGTCGGCCATTTCTCTTCTCACCAAGGCAATTGAACAAGACCCCGACAATTATCGCTACTACAATGACAGAGGAGTCGCTTACAAAAGGGCCGGCAATCTCGAGGCAGCGCTTTCAGACTATGCGCGAGCCCTTGAAATTAAGCCGGATTATGAAAATGCGCTGAATAACCGGGGGGTAGGCTATCTTGTGCAGGGGCTTTATGATAAGGCGATAGCCGATTTCACCAAGGCCATGAAGAGCGAGACGTTGAAAGCCAAGGCTTCCAATAACCTGGGTGTCGCATACGCTGCAAAAGGAGATCACTCCGAAGCGATCAAGCACTTCAACCAAGCGATTTCCTTTGGGGCGACTGATTATCGCACCTTTCTTTTTCTTGCGGAGTCTTTGCGCCGGACAGGAGCTGCCGAGAAGGCCTTGAGAATCTATCATCTTGCACGCGGCCTCAGCAAAGATCCGGGGGTGAGGAAACAAATCGAGGACAAAATATCACGCGTCAAACAAAACTCAGGCACCGCTCAGCCGGTGAGCGAGCGAACTTCCCCAAGCAAAGAAGGTCGCAGCGAAAGGGGATCGCTCGCTCGGAGAGCGTCACGAAATGAGACGACCGTTCAAAACCCCGAGGTTCGAACCATCGTTAGAGCCCTCCCGCCAAAGGAGAATAAGAGGAAGCCTGCAGTTGAACGGGTTGAACGTCAGGTAACAGTTCGCCGGGACAGGCCTGCCCGCCCGGAATCGCAATCGGGACCGGTACATCGTGAGAGTCAACAAGTGGGCGTTTCCCGTCCGCACCATGCCGAGGGGCGGAAGCGCGGCGAACCGGTACGAAGACCGGAGAGCGAGATCAAGTCGGTTCAAGACCTGGACAATCGGATCAGGGCTACGGCAACGAAGAAGCTCTCCCCGGTGGCCGCACAGATCTATGCTCAGGGTCGGGAATTCCTGCAAAAGTCCGACACTGCCAAAGCCTTGGTCAGGTTTGAGGATACCCGGCAACTTGAGAGGCGCAAACGGAGCTATTACGGGGTTGCCTGGAGTGACTTGGAAATCGGCAGAGCCTATTCGGCATTGGGGGAACATCACAACGCGACACCCTATTTCGAGGAATCTCTCCGGTTTTTCAAGCGGTTGGGCGCACAGAACGAATCCATCCTCGCTATGACCGAGCTGGCCAAGAACCAGAATGCGACACGCGGGAAGAGTGAATCCGCAGGCTCCTTTAACAAAGCGGTAGAAATGGCCGTGTCAGCCGGTCATTACACTTTGGCAAGAGCTATGGGCGACGAATCGGCCGGTATGGACAAACAGGCAAAGAAGCCGGAAAAGGCCGTTGCGGCGAGGGACGAGAAGACAAAGCAAGTGCTGCAGAAGATGAGAGGTTCGGCAAGAGCGCCCACTCAGAAATTGACGGGGGGCCGCGTCAAGGTCGAGGCCGAGAACAAGACGAATGCCCAAACCAAGAGACCTGACTCCAAGAGGTTGAAACTGGAAAAGGTAGGTACCGGAACAGATTGGTATGTCAAATTGGGAGATCGTACGAAGAGTACTGACAAGCCCTTGATAACCAAAGCCCGCGTCGGTTCGGCCGACAAGAAAACGAACAAGTCCAAGATGGAGCCGCAGCCCAAGAGAGTAGTGTTCTGGGCTAAGGATGCAAAACCGTCGGCGGATCGCCATTCGGCCAAAAAGCGAAGAGGGTCGAGAGAATCCAAAGAGAGAAGACTTATCGAGAAGGATCGCGATGAATTGAGAAAGCTCAAGGAACAAAACGATGAACGAAGAATGGTCATCGTGCTGGAACGACTCTCCGAGCGCTACATGAAACTAATCGAACCTGCCAACGCGCTCCACTGCCTCGATGCTTCCTTGGGTCTGCGGGACGACTTGCGCTTCATGAAAGGTCAGAGTGAAGCCCTTGAACGGCGAGGACGCGTCAGGGAGAAACTCGGCCTCAAGGCGGAAGGCTTGGAGGACCTTTCCAGAGCCCTCGCACTGGGAGCGTCACGGCCCAAAACCTGATATCGAGGCGCTGCGAGCCAGGGCGAAGAAATCGGCAAGCCGGATGGGACTTGAAGCGGATGCCGTACTCCACACATTTGACTCGCTATGGACGGCAAGGAAGGAAGGGGACGGTATTGGGGAAACACGTGCACTGTTCCGACTGGGCGAGATTTATGAAAAGAGCGGACAACATGCCGAATCCTTGATGTACTACAAACGAGCCTCTGCTTCGCTGCTTGCCGACAGTGCCCTGCTTCATGAGAAAATGGGGCAAGAGGAGCTCGCCGGGAAACTCTATAAGCAGGCAATGGAAGCCCTGAGAGAGTTTGACTATTCCCGGTTCATCGAGTTGAAACGCAAGTCCAGAGTCCCCAACACCATTTCGAGACAATGAAGGAGTCGCGGAACCACCTCTCAAAGGTCGTCTGCTCGTGAAGCGCGGTATTATCAGACAACCCGGTCAAGGTAAGCCTCGTCGATGACTGTCCACAGGAAGGCGTACCCGGATCAACGATTCAGACTTTGAATCCGTTGGAAAACAGATTCTGCTCCGAGGATTATCCGGCTCATGCTCGGTAAAATTATCAGTAATACCTGGTTCGCTCTTCTCATGATGGCGGTGGCCGCCACGGGACTCTACCTCCTTCATATGAAGGGGCGCACATACGAAGCCATTGTTGGGGCCGGTTTGCTTGCAGTGGCGGGTATTCTGATCGTTCTTGGAAGGGAACGAAAGGACGCGGACCGAGACTATTGATGGGGACTGGAAAATAACGGTGCGTCTTACGCATTTCGCAGGACGGGCGGGACGGCCGCCCCCGCCGGTTCCCCGATTACGGGCTTGTCACCTGATAGGTGTAAGTGAACTTCCTGCTGTTGCAGCCGTCGAGACAGACTCTATCACCGTACGCCTTGCAGGCCTGATCTGCATCGAAATGGATGTCGGGTGACCGATCAATCGGGATCACAAACGCGAAGTTCCCCACTGAATCGTTCTGGAGACAACGGCACGTTATATGACACTTCGTCCACACCTGCTCTGCGGACACCGGCATGTGGGAACCCGCCAGGAGCGCAGATACCAAGGCCAAGATAATCGCACTTCTTACTAATCCCATTCTGTTTCTCGCTCTCCCTTATTCAAATGGCACAATATCACAGGACCTTACTTCAATGCAATGCATACTGCGGATGAGAAGAATTCATTCAGTTATGCTCGAAGACCCTGTTCCCGGGGGACATCCTTTGTTGAAGCTTAGATCGTAGAGTATCAATGTGTTATCAAAAAAACTTGAGACCATGGGTTCAGTATGATATACTAAGGTACCATATTGGAGGACTAACATGGCGAAACGACCTACGATAATTCTTCTGGTGGTGTTGTTATCGGTGATTTTCGCTTCTGTAGCTTTGGGCGAAGGGGAAGCCATTCTCGCTCTCACAGGGCAATACACCTTCTTTGTCAAACCGCATCCGGGCTCCTGTGAAACCTATTATCAGAAAATGGTTCCCTGTGTCCTCGAAAAGCATATTCCGGTGCCGCGACGCGTGGTTCCGGTCTATCCCGTACCGTTCTCGTCCAAGAGGCGCGTACCCGTACTACGAAGCGAGATCCCGGTGGGCTGCGCCGACGGTTCCGGGCCCTGCCTACAGTGTTTCCCGAAGCCGTCGTGTCGTCCCGCGACTCACTCCATGGCGGTCCCGGTACCCAAGCGGATTCCAGTACCCGACCTCATCATCCAAACCAAGACCGTGAAAGAGAGGGTCATTCGGCCACAGTGGTTCAAGGTAAAGGACGACCCGCGACCGCCTCGCAAGGTTGTGCGGAAGGTCCGGTAAAGGGGACATGCGACGTGCATCAGGACTCTGAATGGGTACGCGGAGTCGAATCATTCGCGATGTTTGGGGGCCGGCTACACTTGACGCGATCCGTATGAGGATGGAGGGCTTTCTCAGCACTCGAATCCAAACGTAAACTAATTATTAATTCATTGACCTTAACCTATTGATCTCATACCCCTTATATGTCACTTAAGAGCGTAACTCTTTGAATTTGCAATGAGTTACGTTTCTCTTTTCCGTTGACTTTTCACGTCGACTTGAGATAGCATGACGACCGTGTTTCAGATCTATAGGCGATTCGGGACAGTAGAAAGCAACACTCCCGATCGCGGACGACGCGTCGGGGAGATGGGGTAGGCTGTCCGCTTCCTTAGAGGATATTGTTTGTCCTCGCGATGAGCAAGGTACGTCTGATTCACATTTGGGTGTCACCAAGCCGGTACGAGGTGGAACAATCTGTCAGAGCACCCTGGCCGGCGGGTTATTTGTTGGCTGTTAACTTTTTTTAGGGTATGGGCCATGGGAAATCGAGTTGTTGCCACAGTTCTAGCGACGGGCTTGCTGTTCAGTGCCGCGCTTTTACTTCCAATTCCGCAACATGACGGTGCGTATCTTGTGGAGGGCGCCTCGGCTAGGGCTCAAGAGTCCGGGGAATCATCATCGCAAGGCGAAATCAACCTCGAGGCCGCCATCATCAACCCGTACCAATCCGCCAACGTGGGAACCGAGGTGAGCGGAATCATCGAGATGTTTAGTCTCGGTGAGGGAGAGTTCGTCGAAAAGGGAAAGGTGGTCGTCGAGATCTCTAAACGCCGCTTCCAACTCCTGCGTGATAAGTCGGCGGATGCGCTGAAGGGCCTGAAGCTGGCATTGACCTTGGCAGAGCGTGATCACCAGCTTAAGAGCGAGCTGCTTTCTCTCGAGGGAACCACCAAGGCGGAGGTGCTCAAGGCGTTGACCCAGGTCGAGGTCGCTAAGGCCAGGATGGAAGAAGCTCAAACCGATATGGAGTTGGCAGATCTGAATCTCGAAAAGTGCCAGGTTGCCGCTCCGTTCTCCGGTTACATTGCAGTCAAGTACAAGCAGCCTTTCGAACCGGTGGAGCGTCTCGAGAAGATTTTCGCCATAGTCGATAGCGCCAAGGTCTACGCCGTAGCCAATCTCCCAGAGACATATCTGCAACAGGTCAAGGTTGGCGACAAAGGAGTTTTCGTCTATCGGAATGCGAAGGAGTTTTCCGGAAAAGTAGAGAAAATCGGAAAGCTTATCGATCCAAAGTCCAACACCAAACGTGTCTTCGTGACGATTGACAATGCGGACGGCGGCCTTGAAGTGGGTATGACCGGCGTGCTCCAACTGGGCAAGCCGGAATGGAGGCGCTGATGAGCCTGAGAACCGGTCATGTAGCTGCGACCGTCTGTGTGTGCGCTTCGTTGGTTCTACTCACATCCTGCAGTTCTTCGTTCTTGAGCTTCTACAGACCTGCGAACGTAATGTCCGGTTTTGCACGGGCCGTGCATGCGACCAAAACGTACCTAAGGGATCCGTTTGCAGGCGCCGATACCGTAGCTCTCTCCCAGGGCGTGGCGGTATCTACCGTCGTCAATTCGCGCCTTCGACCCGCAACTACTAAGACCGGCAAGAGGCCCCTGACGTTGCCTGAGTGCAGGTCAATAGCACTCGGGACCAGCTTGGAGATTCAGCAAGCCCGCATCGAGACCCTCACCCGGCAAGCCATTGAGGAAAGTAATCGCACAAAGATGCTGCCTAAGCTGATTTTGTCTGCGGAACTGAGTAACCGGGACAACCTTGCTTTTTCGTATAGCGAGGTTTTGGGACGTGAGGGTGAGATTCCGGACCCGGGATCCACAGGGACGGGCGTGAACCAGTTCTCTACGGGCAGGGAGCGGACGACGTGGCGCTATGTGCTGGAAACGAGATGGAGCCCTACTGACGCGGCACTCGCATACTACCTCACGAAAAGTTCGCGAAACGACAAGAGCAAGCAGCACTACATCCGCGTGAGAATAGCCCAGAAGCTCCTGGAAGTTGTGGATTCGTCCTATTTCAGACTTCTGAGCCTCCAACGCGTCATTCCAATGGCCCAAAATCTGGTACGGATGCGTCAGGATCTTTCAAACAAGTCTGACAGGCTGTTCCAGAAGCAACTGATTCCCGTGGAGAACTACCACGGCGCCAACAAGAAACTAATTCGTGCACAGCGTATACTTGAGCGACTCACGAATGAGGCCGAACAACAGCGGAACCTCCTCGCGTCGGCCATGAACGTGTCTCCGGACACGTGCACCGACGGTGGTTTTATTTTGGTAGGGGATATCGTGCCTCCGTGTTACTCCGAGCCGATCTGCAACATGGAGATGACGGCCGTCAAGAGCAGGCCGGAGGCGTACCGCGCGGGGCTGGAGCACTTGAAATCGGTTAATGACCTAAAGCGCACGCTGGTCAAATATTTCCCCAAAGTAACGGTCTTCTGGAGGTACACACGGGATAAGGACAAACACCTCTATAACAGAGACTGGAAGGAAGTAGGGGGACTCGTCTATTTTGACCTCATGGAATGGGGGAGCAACGTTTCAGAATCTGAAGCCACGGAATTGATCGTCTCGAAAACCCGCCGGGAAATCGGCGCCGTGGCAATGGGAGTAACTCGTCAGGTAAGAACGGCGGCGCTCAGATACTTTGACGGGCTCGACGAAATCCGATACGCGGAAAGAGCGCTGAAGGCCTCTCGCAAGGTTCTCAACATCCAGCGTGACAGGGTAAGCGTTGACGGTCAAGACAAGCTGGCCCTCCTGGACGCGGAAGGCGATGTCTTGCAGGAGAAGATCGAGAGAGTTCGTTCGATCGGGGAGGCCAACGGATTACTGGCCGAACTGAAGAGCGCAATGGGTACGAATTACAACGAGCCCCTGGTTAGATAAGGCCGTTCGCTTCATCGGCGATGCGCCTCGAGAGTCCGAGCGACGCCGCTCGGCACACCTTCCGGTCCGCCACTCCTCCCCTTTCCCACCCATGACGACCCTATGTGGTGCCCCTCTTGCCAATTGCGGATTCACACTTTATACTGACGTGAATTGATGGTGAAATGTGCTCTCCGACGGTCGGTACAAGGTGCCGGGGGCCTAATTGAGTTCAGTAATGGGAGAACAACCAAAGCTTCGAGCCGATCTTCTCGTGTTCGACCGGTTGGAGACGGGGGGAAAACGGCGAATTATTGTAAAGGATCCTGTCTCCGACAAGTATTTTCGACTCTCTCATTATGACTTTCGATTACTTGATACGCTCAATGGAGGGCTTACGGTATCGCAGGCCATTGAGAAGCTCAGAGACCGCGGTTATTACTACGAGACCGCGGCAATGAGAATTATAAACAAAGCCGCCAGGTTCGCGTTGCTTCTCGGCACCAAATTCGGGACGTGGCAGTATCAGAAGGAACTCAAAAGGAATCTTGAACAAGCAAGACGGAGCCGACGGCTATCCTCAGTTTACTTCTGGTTTATTCCAATTCTTAATCCCGACCGATTTCTCGATAGAACTCTCCGGTTGTTCAAGCTCATGGCAAACAAATGGCCGGCTTTCATCGTTCTCATGGCAGCTCCCGGCGCCGTCTATTTGGTGGTGAACGGCCTGTGGAAGTTTCAGCACGTACACCTTTTCTTTTTCAACCGGCTGAATCTTGTCTATCTATGGTTAACAATAGCATTTGGAAGCTAAAAAGATTAGTGGACAAACGTATTACTACTTCTCCAAATGGGCTTGGGTTAACGGCAAGTGCCGGCACGATTGGCAGAAATACCTCGGAAAACCGGCAGATATTGCTGCTGCAGTGCAAGGCGGGGGGCTGCAGCCGCTCCATACCGAGATTCCTTTCCGAACTCGACGATATCCGCGAAGTAGTCAATATCTAACCTCAAAAGCGCGGTCGAAAGAAGCAGGGGCCACAATCCGTATTGACCGAGATTTCACCTGTTCAGAGCAGGCTCTTGGAGATCCTCGGACCTAAAAAGGCAGAAAACCCTCTTTTAGGGTAAGCAGGATTGTGCTATACTTTTGTGAATACACTACCGAAATACCTTGGCCTTTTCATAACCGGGAAACTAGGGCTAGGGCAAAAGTCTTGACAGTGAGCAGACGCCAGAGTAGGATTTTTTTCTTACTCTAGGTGTTGCCGCTTGTCCGAAGTCAATCCATAACTAAACGATATTTCAGAGAAACGGGGCTTTTTGTGATAATGGATGTTGGTGTGCTCCGCAGTAATCCAACGTCGAGCGGCCGGCAGCTCCGTCAGACCATGGCAAGTCTAAGTAAGCCGGGACCTACACACGGGGCCGCCTTGATGAATTCTCCACTTTGAACACGTGCCGGACCAAAGCCCACTCATAAGGAGGCTTCCGATGACATTCGGCCATTCCCGTCGTATTCTCTTGTTCATCTGTGCAACAGTCCTCGTGACGTTTGCCGCCCCCCAGTACTCGTGGGCCGAAAGCCTCCGGGTTGCAGGTTACTACGGCAAGTACGACGTCTCGCGCAAGAAACAGGGACAACAGTGCCTGAGCCTCCGGGGCCCCAAGATGGAGGAGTGGAAATCACCGGCCAAACCGAACAAGAGGTATCATCTGGGCATCTCGTTCCCCCATCTCAAGGATGTGTATTGGCTGGCCGTGAATTACGGCCTGGTCGATGAAGCCAAGAAGCTGGGGGTAGCCTTCACGCTTGTGGAAGCAGGCGGGTACGACAACTTGGCCGGGCAGCAGGAGCAGATTCGAAACCTTGCCAAGGAGGGAGTGGACGGCCTGATTCTCGGTTCCATCAACTATACGGGAAATAACGAGTTGGTCGCAGAACTCGTCAAACAGGGAATTCCCGTCGTAGAGGTAATCAACGACATAGAGGCCGGAGCAATTCAGGCCAAGGCACTGGTATCGTTCTACGAAATGGGCTTCTTCGCGGGCGAACACCTAGCGAACCAAGCTGAGGCTGCAGGCAAAAAACTGGTTAAGGTGCTGTTCCTGCCCGGGCCCAAGGGCTCGGGATGGGCGGATGAGACTCTCGCCGGCTTCAAGAACGCCACGGAATTCTTCGAAGGAGAAATCCGTATCCTGGCCGTTAAATGGGGAGACACCGGCGCGCAAGTCCAGGGTAAGCTGATCAAGGAATCCCTGGCCGAACATCCCGAAATCGACTATCTGGTGGGAAATGCCGTAGCGGCAAGCGAGGCGCCGCGACTGCTCAAAGAGTCCGGGCGTTCGGCAATCATCGTAGGTACGTACATGACTCCCACGGTGTACGAAGGCATCAAGGATGGGTCCATAACAGCTGCTCCGGCGGATCGGGCGGCCGACCAGGCCCGCATCGCGGTTGACATGATGGTTCGCCTTCTGGAGGGGGAGAAGCCCGGTGTGGACTTCCCGTTCAGGGCCGGTCCCCTGATTCCGGTAATTTCCGGACAAAACATCGCCAAGTATCCTTTTGAACAGTTGTTCGGTCCACGCGATTTCAAACCGGTTTTTCACCTCAAACAGTAGGCTCCTCGGCCGAGCACCGACCGACGACGGTGAACAATGCGTCTCATATCAGTCAAATCCAGAATCATAGCAGGATTCGTTCTACTCCTGTTCCTCTTGAGCTTTATCGTGATCCAGGCGTATCGTTCCCTGCAAAACGCCTCATCCGGTTTCCTAACCTATCAGGAGCTGGCAAGAGACGCCAACTTCGCGGCCGAACTGAGAGCCAAGCAACTCCAGGAAAGCATTAACATCAACGAGTATATCATCACCGGCCGAAGCGACGCCCTGGTACGGTACGAAGAAGCGCGACGCGCCACCGAACGGGAGATGGACGTTGCTACGCAGGTGATCCGGGACTCCCGCAGAGCCCGGCTCATTGCCGAGGCCAAACGGATTCACTACGACTATACTCGGGCCTTTGACCGAATTCGGTCACTGCAGCGGGAACGAGGGGATCTTGCGGCAACCATGCGCGGTCTGGGCAAGGAGATGATCACGGAACTCGGCACTATCGTGGACGCGGCATATGACCGGGGGGACATGGCCGCGACCTATTACGCGTGGGCGGCACTGGGCCGGATTCTCCGGGGACGTCTGCTCATGGCTACATTTCTTGACACTAATGATGAAGCCTCTGCTCAGGCAGCCAAGAACGAGTTCCAGCAGTTCGAGAGTATACTTAGGATCCTGGTGGGGGTGATCCGTGCTCCGGATCAACGCAAGCTCCTGGTTGCGGTGCGCAAGAAGTCCCGGGAGTACCTGGAACAGGGGTCCAGACTCGTTGCAGTGGTGCTGGAACGCAATGAGACCATCCATGGATCGCTGGACAAGCTCAGTCCCCAAATCGCGAAGAAGCTGGCCGAGGTCAAGCAGTCCGTTCAGGACGAACAGGAGACTCTTGGACCGAGACTGGAAGCGGTAAATAGAACTACCCTCGGTATCGTGCTCACCATTGGACTCGTTTCGGTCTTCGCGGGGCTGGTGGCCGCTTTCCTCATTACGGGCAGCATCGTGGGTCCCCTCTCCCGGGTTACCGAGGCCGCCGACCGGGTCGCGTCGGGAGATCTGGATGTGCGCATCGAACCTCACGGCCCGACGGAATTAGCCCAATTGCAGCACTCGGTAATGACCATGCTGAGCACCATCAGGGAGAAAATTGCGGAAACTGAGGAAGCCAACCGGGCAAAGAGCGACTTTCTGGCCCGAATGAGCCACGAGATCCGGACCCCCATGAACGCGGTAATGGGCATGTGCCACTTGGTGTTACAAACCGAGCTCAGCCCCAAGCAACAGGACTATGTTGGAAAGATTCACGCGTCTGCCGCGGACTTACTTGGAATCATCAATGACATTCTGGACTTCTCTAAGATCGAGGCGGGCAAGCTCGTCATAGATCGCATCCCGTTCCGTCTCGACGACGTTTTGGAGAAACTCGCCGACCTTATCACCGGCAAGGCCGAGGAAAAGGGTCTGGAAGTCGTGTTTTCGGCCGGCTCGGAGGTGCCTCAATACCTCGTGGGAGATCCGCTGCGGCTCGGGCAGATACTCACCAACCTTGCAAACAATGCCGTCAAGTTCACCCATGAAGGTGAGATCGTCGTGGGAATCGATCTCCTTGAGCAGAACGACGGCGAAGTGGATCTCGAGTTCCGAATTACCGATTCCGGCATCGGCATGACCGAAGAGCAGCAGGCTCGACTGTTCCAGTCCTTCTCTCAGGCCGACGGCTCAATCACCAGGGAGTACGGTGGTTCGGGGTTGGGCCTGGCCATCTGCAAGCGGCTGGTAGAGTTGATGGGCGGCCGAATCCATGTAGCAAGCCTGCCCGGAAAGGGAAGCACCTTTTCTTTTTCCATTACTTTGCGGAGGGCGGATGACGAATCCTTTAGGCTCACGGACCCATTCAAGAACCTCGACCTGCGGGGTAAGAGAGTTCTCGTGGTGGATGACAACCGATCGGCGCGTGAGAGTCTCACCTCTATGCTCGCCTCCCAGGCGTTCCAGGTGAGTTCCGCTTCTTCCGCGGAAGAGGCTCTGCCTATGCTGTCCGATGCCGCACGTCGGGACGAGCCCTTTCAGTTGATTCTCATGGATTGGAAGATGCCGGGACTGGACGGGCTTGAGGCATCTCGACGGATCAAAACCGATCATGCGTTGTCCCAAATCCCTAAGATTCTCATGGTCACTGCGTACGGCAGAGAAGAGGTGCTTGCAAAAGACGAAGAACAAGTGGTGGATGGACTCCTGGTCAAGCCGGTAAGCCAATCCTATCTGTATGACAAGATTCTGGAGATTTTCGACGAGAAACCTATGCCGAACCCTCGTAAGGCTATGGCCAGGATTGACACTACCCGCCTGGAGCCGATCCGAGGGGCGCGGGTACTGCTGGCCGAGGACAACGCGCTGAATCGGCAGGTGGCTTTGGAGCTTCTCAGGCTCGCCGAAGTAACCGTTGATGTTGCAGAGAATGGGCTTAAAGCGGTGGAGATGGTACAGGTCTACCAGTACGATCTGGTGCTCATGGACATCCAGATGCCCGAAATGGACGGTCTGACGGCCACCCGTCACATACGCCGTATTGACGCCCTTAAGGATTTGCCGGTAGTGGCAATGACCGCGCATGCCATTGTCGGCGACCGAGAGAAGAGTCTGGCGGCAGGAATGAACGACCATGTGGCCAAACCGGTGGATCCGGACGAACTCTACGACGCGTTGCTGCGATGGATCCGCCCCGCTTCACGATCGGCCCCGGAACCGACGGCACAGCCTGAGCATGACGACCTGGAGCTCCCACAAATCGACGGTGTGGACACCGCGGCCGGCTTGCGCTCGGTGGCGGGCAACGTTCGGCTTTACCTGAGCCTCCTGCGAGACTTTCATCGGGATTATGGCCGATTTCTTTCCGGACTTGAGGCCAAACTCACGGCAAAAGACTACCAGGCCGTACAAACCGCCGCGCACACCATCAAAGGGATTGCCGGAACCATTGGTGCCGTGGATTTGTACCGCGCAGCCATGGCGGTGGAATCAAATTTCAAGAAAGGCCGTAACGATAAGGCTGTCGAGCATTTCTCCGAATTCGCGCGCACATTTGCCCAGCTCATTTCAGGCCTGGCCCGCCTTCCGAGTGAGGATGCCGGTGAGGATGACGAGGGGGCCGGTCCGGAAATCGAGAAGGCCGGCGATCTCATGGCCCGTTTGAAACGGCTTCTGCAGGAAGACGACTCCCTTGCCGAGGACATACTTCCCGACCTTACGCGTGCATTACGGGGAGCAGGCGTGGATGATGAATTGCACCGACTGACCGAATCCGTTGAAGACCTGGAGTACGATGATGCTCTCACATTCCTGGAGCGCATTTCCGATAAGTTGAGGGATCGCCGTGTTAAAGAAGTAACGGAGAACACAAGTGCTTAGTGCGGCATTTCATAAGTTCGGTCACATATTTTCGTCTCGCTGCCATGTTGGGTGCCGGCAAGAAGAATATCCGGGCACGGAGGCCCGGGCTACAAAAGACTGCCTCGAAGCTCAGTCTAGACCGTGGGGCGGGCGTTCCTGCCCGCCGTCTCCCCGGCGCAGGCCGGGGTCCAGGAAAAGAAGACTGGTTCCCGGCCTACGCCGGGAAGACGGCTCAGGTTGTGCGACCGTATTTGCGCCATGGAGCACTTAAAACCTTTGCTGATATGGATTTCCGAATACGGAGGGATCGGCCGCACGATACCCAATGATTCGCAGACCGGAAGAGGTGACGAATGGCAGAGGAAACGGTGAAGTCGCGTATCCTTGTGGTGGATGACGAACGCTTCAACCGCAATCTCCTGGCGGACTTGCTGAAGCCCAATCATACCGTGGTGCTTGCAAAGAGCGGATCCCAGGCTTTGGACAAGGCCGCCTCCAAACCCGACTTGATTCTCCTTGACATCATGATGCCCGACATGGACGGGTACGAAGTCTGCCGGAGGCTCAAGGCCGAACCCGCCACCCGCGATATTCCGGTCATATTCGTTACTTCGATGCAAGATCCCGAAGATGAGATGAAGGGTCTTGAAATCGGAGCCATAGACTACATCACCAAACCCTTCAGCACACCTATTGTCAGGGCCCGGGTACGAAACCATCTGGAATTACAGCAGGCCCGTCGCAAGGTGGCCGAAGCCCGCGACAAAACGGCCGCGCTTCTGGATAACTCGGGGCAGGGATTTCTCTCATTCGGTCCGGAACTCATGGTCGACAGCGAGTATTCCCGCGAATGTCTCACCATCTTCGGAAGAGAGATCAAAGGCGCTTCCATTCGTGAACTGTTCTTTCCCGAAGACAAACATGCCGGAGACCTTCTGGAAAAAAACCTTTGGCGCATCTTCGCTGAAAAAGACCAGTACGTGCGATCTTTGTACCTGTCTTTGATGCAGAAAGAATACTCGCTGGACGTACGCCGGCTGGCCGCCGACTATCGGATGATTGCTCCCGCCAGGCTCATGCTCATTCTTACGGACATCACTCTTCAGCGTGAGTTGGAGACACGAATGGTCGAAGAACGCAATCGTCTGGCATTTGTTGTCTCCGCGGTAAGGGATTCCCGCGAGTTCTTTGAAGCCCTGGAGTCTTTCCGAGGCTTTTCTCACGAAAAGCTCCCTTCACTCCTTAACAGCGGGGAAGATCCCGGGAAGACCCTAAGCGAGATCGTCCGTGAAGTGCATACGTTTAAGGGCCTGTTCTCCCAGCTGGACTTCATTCACCTGCCGGCGATTCTCCATCAGTTGGAATCGAAGCTCCGCGGCCTCAGCCAAAGCGAGAAGGAATGCGAACTGTCCAGTGACGAGAGGTTCTGTGATACCAACGACCTGGAGGAAGCTTTGCACCAGGACGAAGCAGTCCTTACCGAAACCTTGGGCCGAGATTTCTTCGATAGGGGGGCGTGTGTAACACTGAGCAGCAGCACGGCGCGGCGGTTGAAATCTTTGGTGGCGGAATTACTCAAGGGTCCCGCTGCGGGGCTCCTTGATCGGGACGCCAAGCAACTGCTCGAAGAGCTCAGGCGTATCGGACACCTGGACTTCAACGATCTTATGAGCTTCCATCCGAGGGCGGTTCAACGCCTGGCCCAACGCCAAGGAAAACAGGTCGCTCCATTCCGAATCGAGGGCGATTCGGTACTCGTCGATCCCCAGATCTACGCTCCAATTGCCAAGGTTCTCCTGCACCTCTTTCGCAACGCGGTTGACCACGGAATCGAGCCCCCCGATGAACGCGAGCTTGGGGGAAAACCTCCCACCGCTCACATCGGGTGCAGGGTAGAGCGCCGGGATCAATGGCTGATCGTCACGATCAGCGATGATGGGCGGGGCCTGGACCCGGCAGCGATCCGTCAACGGGCCGTGAAGCTGGGGCTCTGTAGAGAAGAGAAAGCCGGGGACCTTTCGGCCGAAGAAATCATGGCGATCCTTTGTTCCGACGGCTTCTCCACAAAAGAAGATGCCGATGAGGTGTCGGGTCGCGGGGTGGGTTTGAGTGCAGTCAAAGCCGAATTGCATCGAGTGGGCGGCTCATTGGAGCTCGACGCGTACCCGGGTCCGGAAGTAAGATGGATATGCAGGTTGCCTGTTCCGTTTGAGGAGTCACACCCGTGACGGATGCCGCAGTGGAGTGCCTTTTGCGGCGGGCCTCCAAGCCCCTGCGGGACGCGCTGTTTTCGGGTGGAGGAGATTCGCGACGAACGGCTTATGACGCCTCGAAGAGACCCGCGATGTTGGCCGGGCCTTGCAGAGACTGTCTCAAGACTTGTTTCTCCGTCGAAATCGAGGCATTATTTCGCATAGACTGCCGGAAAGGCATCCTCACCCTGTGGCAATTGCTCTAGGAGCCGAACTCTTGTTGCCCGCATGAAAGTGTACTGGTATAAGGGCTCACAGGCTTGCCGGATCCTTGGGCAGAAAATTCAACGTGAGGCAGGTATGGACGGCAAACAGTATCTCAATCTCCTGTTCGACCAGGTGGAGGAACGTACTCGGGAGTACCTGCGTGATGAGATCGGCATGGAAGTGCTGTCGGTACGACGCCGGGTGGAAGACGTGCGACGGCTGGGACTGAGATACCTGACATCCTTGCTGGCGGTGGGAGGCGATCTCGAAGTATACTTGGCCTTCACGTTTGATGAGTCGCTCATTCGGAAGATCTGTGAGATCTATACGAGAGATCTGGAACCGGCCGAAGATGACGACGTGTATCTGAGTGAAACGGCCGGCGACATGATCAATGTCATTGTGGGCAATTCTCTGTCCGTGATGAGTGACAAATGTCCGGCGGTCAGCTTATCCCCACCTGTTTTTATCAGAGAGGGTAAGTTGCTCACTAAGCGCAGACATGCGCGGTTTCTTATGCTCCGCTTGCTCTTGGACTCCGGAGAGATGAGCATCTTCTGCATCGGTCCCAAGGAGATCTTTGACGAGCAGTTGAATTACAGGGAGAGCTAGATGGAGAGCCTCAGAGTCATGGTCGTGGAGGATTCCGGAATTACCTCCAAGAAACTGCAAATGATGCTGGAGCGGCTGGGCCATCAAGTGGTTTGTATGGCCGGGACTGGTACCCAGGCTGTTGAACTCTACCGGCAGCACCAGCCCGACCTGGTTACCATGGATATCACCATGCCGGATATGGACGGCATCGAGGCCACGAGACGCATCCTGGAAATATCGCCCCGAGCCCTGATTCTCATGGTGACCGCGCATGGTCAGGAACAGATGGTCATGGACGCCATAGAAGCGGGAGCCAGAGGATACGTGGTCAAACCCGTGAAAGAGGACAAACTGGGCGAACACATCACTACGGCAATGGCCCACTGCGGAGCCCCAGATGCAGGAAAACCTTCTGGTTGAAGCCCACTATGATCTTATCCCGTTCGGCGTGTACGTGGTGAACGTGAAGACTCTCGACATCGTCTTCATGAATACGATCATGCGCGAGAAACGAGGGAATCGAGCGGGAGAGAAGTGTTACCGAGCACTTTTCGCTCAAGAAGAGCAATGTTCCTTCTGCCGTATCGGGGAGCTCATCGACAAACGGGGCCGACCCAACGGCGCCGCGGTAGTGTACGAGCATTTCCACGAGCAGGACGATCGCTGGTATCAGATGCAGGAAAAGGCCATGGGCTGGTACGACGGGCAAGTTGTCAAGTGCTCCATAGCGGTTGACATCAACGAGCTCAAGGAAACACAGAATAGGCTGGCCGAGGCGCATGCTCAGCTGGCCCTGAAGAATCGTGACTTGGAAAGGCTCGCTGTGACGGACCGCCTTACCGGCATTGCCAACCGTTTCCGCTTGGATGAGGTGCTGCTCAGGGAGATGAATCGTTCCGACCGATATAACACCCCCTTGTCCCTCATCATCATGGATTTGGACTTTTTCAAGCGAGTCAACGACACTCATGGGCACCAGGTAGGCGATCTGGTGCTGCAACAGATTGCGCAGCTGCTCGGAGCCAACATCCGATCCGCGGACTTGCTGGGGAGATGGGGCGGCGAGGAGTTCTTGATAATCTGTCCCGGAATCGACCGGGACGGAGCTACCGCAATGGCTGAAAAACTCCGTAAACGAATCCGTGAACACTTGTTTGAGCACGTTAGAGATCAGACGGCCAGTTTTGGCGTAGCTCAGTACAGGCAAGGGGAAAGCGCCGAGGATATCGTGCGCCGCGCAGATCAAGCTCTGTACCGGGCAAAGGATCTAGGCCGTAACCGGGTGGAGGTCGGTCGACCCTAACGCCCTGGACCACGGGGCGCCATGAGATCCGAGGGTTCCGGTGAGCCGCCGGCCGTCATTTCCCCGCCCTCCGCGGTACTGCTCCGCAGCAGGCCCCGGGATTCGGATATACCCCTCATAGAATACTAAGCGATTGATGTTACGAAGGGTTCGGGGGGGAGAGACTATCTGCAAGAGGATTCTCTCCGGAAGAGCCTCATGGGTGGGGGTACTCCGCGAGCAAATACGTCTTGACTTTTGGTACGAAAAAATATATAAAAAAATAGAGCTTTAAGAGCATGCCTTCAACCAATTTATTGACGATTTTGCGGAGGCCTTTGATGTTCAAGAAATCTGCTTTTGTTGCCGTGTCGGCAGTCATCATCTCTTTCGCTCCCTGGCTGCAGCACGCCCTCAGGGCTTTTGAGATATTTCCCAGGCCCGAGGCACAATATACGGTGCAGCGTGGGGACACTCTCTACGGGATCGCGGGTTACTATTACTCGGATCCCGCGCTCTGGCCTTTCTTGTGGAACCAGAATCCTGCTGTTCTGATAAAGGACAAGGGCGGCGCGCCGGCGAAGGAGCCTTTGACCCCGGGAGTGAAAATTAATCTTTTCTCGTCACGAAGCGCGTCAACCGTGATCGATGAGGAATACAAGCCGCCGACAGGAATACCCGATGACGTGCGTTTTTTCGTCCACAAGGTCCCGCGCCACGGCATTCCCTATGAGAAGCAGTTTTTCAAGTTCAAATTGAGCCTGCGTCCGACTCGCGTTTGGGGCTATATCGTAAGCTCGCCTGAAGTGGAAAAAGGGCATTTTCTCGAGAGAGATCTTGTCTATATCCGCTTTCGACCATCGAAAAAGCAAGCAATACTGGTCGGCGATCGTTTCGGCATTTATCGCGAGAGAGGGCCTCTCACGAATCCGCTGAATCCTCACAAGACAATCGGCTTTGTGAGCGAGATTGTGGGTGAGATCGAGGTGACGAGCACCAGCCACGAGTTGGCGACCGCGATCATCACGGAGAGTTTCGTCGAGATTGCCGTAGGGGACAAGATTTGTCTCTTTGCTCCCAGGGAACGTGAGATTGTTCCTTCCAAGTCCCATCGCATGTTGACGGGAACGATACTTGAATCCGCTACACGACAGAACTGGTTCCGTAATTCCCACAACTTTGAAAACGACATCGTGTTCATCAACCGAGGCGAGTGCGACGGAATGCGAGACGGAATGCTTTTGAACATTTACAGACCCACGGAGAAAGTAAAGGATCCGTACTTCTTGCGCAGATATCTGTCCATTCCCGACAGGTATGTCGGCGAGGGCCTGGTACTCAAGGCATTTGAAAAGAATGCCACAGTGCTCGTAACACGAATGCGGGAAGAAATTCTGGCAGGCGACGTCATAAAGACTATCTCCGATTAGCGGCCAACGCTCTGCTCCGGGCTCTTATTTCTCGGGCTTTCGGTAAGAATTGGACGTTTAATCACGCCGGCCCGCATGCGTGCGGGCCGGCGTAAGTCCCGAACCATGTTCATCATTCACCGCTTCCCGCGCCGGGGATAAACGAGGAGTACTCCTCCTCCCTTGAACGGCGCAAAATCCTTGACACGCGCCCCCGGTTGCTCTAAGTTTACCGCCGTCACTGTATCAAACCAAGAGACAGAACAAAGTCGTCGGAACACTGATCCTTCATGGGGGAGGGCTGGCGAGCACTCGGCTGAACCGCCCCCGTTTCGACCGAACGGTGGTCGCAAGTGCCTGAAAAGGCGGCCGATATTTCGAGTGTAGTTCCCGGGCTTAGGATGAACAAATCCCCCTAAACCCCAGAGGCGCTAACCTACGAATTGTGATGGCAAATCCGGAGTTGTCCAAAGATATTCCGATTTACGACTGGCTTGCACTCGAACGAATTCCAAGAGTGGGTCCGCTGAGTATTGCGCGGCTCATGAATGCGTTTGGAAGCCCTATGGCGGCAATGGCGGCCGATCCAAGGGAAATCTCACGAAGGACGGGATTAAGCGAAAAGCTTGCGCGCTCGATAGCCGATTTCAATCCTCCAAAGGCTGATATAGATAAGGATATTGAGATCTTGGATAGGCTGGGCGCAAGAATTGTGACTCGTTGGGATCCGGAATACCCCGACAACCTCACGGAGATATATGACCCGCCTGCGATGCTGTTCGTGAGGGGAGAATTTCTCAAGGAAGACCGCAAAGCCGTTGCTGTAGTTGGGACAAGGAACCCGACTCACTATGGCGTGGAAATGACTCAGAGGATTGCCGGCGGGCTTGTTCGTGCGGGGATTGCATTGACCAGTGGTTTGGCACGAGGAATTGATACCGTATGCCACCGAACCGCGCTGAAGGAACAAGGGCGGACGATCGGCGTGCTGGGTTGCGGCATAGATGTCGTGTACCCCCGGGAAAACAAGCCTCTTATCGAGGAAATGTCTCGGCTTGGCGTAGTGGTGAGTGAATTTCGGCCTGGGGTCGTCCCTCATCCGACCAACTTCTACAGAAGGAATAGGATCATATCCGGTCTTTCCAAGTGCGTCTTGGTAGTTGAAGCTGCTAGAAACAGCGGCTCCCTTATTACGGCTCAACATGCAGTCGATCAGAACCGCGACGTATTCGCAGTACCCGGCAGCGTCATGAACAAACGTTCTGAAGGGCCTCATAGCCTACTTCGGCAAGGAGCCGGACTGGCAGAGTCCGCGGAAGACATTGTGCAGGCTCTCTCTGAAATCCGACCGGTTGCATCTCAGACCTTAATGTTCCCCTCCATTGAAGCCGAGGAAAATCTCACACCGGATGAGGTTGCCGTGCTGAATGCCTTGGATCCGGACCCGGTTCCCATTGACGCCTTGTGCGAATCTCTCAAGATGGATGTGGGTAAGCTGGCGGGACTATTACTGGAACTTGAACTGAGAGGACTAGTGCGACAGCATCCTGGCAAGCTGTTTTCGCGGAAGGAATGATAGTACACATGCCGTCCTAGGCCGGCACGTGAGTCTTGACTTTTTGCACATTCATAGGAATCTTAACAGAATATTGAGAATCTTATCGTTCGCACCCTACACCTCGATATGCAGAGTTGATCTCACGTCCCCTTGTTGACCTCGGTGCGGTAGCAGATTCAAATGACTGGAGAAAAGGATACTCATGAGTAAGACGTTGGTCGTGGTCGAATCTCCTGCCAAGGCTCGGACAATAAAGAAGTACCTCGGCTCGGGTTACGACGTTGAAGCCTCGGTAGGACACATCAAGGATCTTCCCCGGCAGGCCGAAAAAGGTGAGCGAGGCGCTGTGTTGGGAGTTGACGTAGAGAATGGATTCAAGCCTGTTTATCAAGTGATTCCGGGTAAAGAGAAAATCATAAAACAACTCAGGCAGGCTGCCCAAAAGGCTGAGAAAGTGTACCTGGCTACGGACCCGGATCGTGAAGGAGAGGCAATCGCCTGGCATCTGAGCCAAGAATTGGAAAAACCTGCCGATCGCGTTTACCGGGTTCTGTTCAACGAATTGACGGAGAAGACCATCAAAGAAGCCGTCGCCTCGCCGTTGCGGTTGGATGCAAACAAATTCAACGCGCAACAGACGCGACGCATATTGGACAGAATAGTGGGCTATCAGTTGAGCCCTTTGCTCTGGGAAAAGGTGCAGTACGGGCTCAGTGCGGGCAGAGTCCAATCCGTTGCGTTGAAGCTCATCGTTGACCGACAGAATGCCATCGATACCTTTGTTCCTCAGGAATATTGGAGCATTACCGCCTCGTTGGAAGCAAACGAACCTCCGCCGTTCGACGCCAAACTTGTGGAGGACGGCGGCAAGAAAGTAGAGATCTCGGATGCATCCCGGGCGGCGGAACTGGCAAAAGCCGCAAGGGAGAATCCCTTTGTGGTAACCGATGTGAAACGCCGCGAGCGAACCAGAAAGGCCATGCCTCCTTTCATCACATCGACGCTTCAGCAAGAAGCGTCGCGAAAACTGAGACTTGCCGGCACCCGGACCATGCGGATAGCGCAACAGCTCTACGAAGGCATTGAATTGGGTAATCAGGGATCCGTCGGCCTGATCACGTATATGAGGACCGATTCTCCGCGTATCGCGGGAGAGGCTCTCACTGCAGTGCGCGAGTACATCAATCAGACGTACGGTCCCAAGTATCTCCCGGAAAAACCGAACTTCTATAAGGGAAAGAAGTCCGCTCAAGAAGCGCATGAGGCTATTCGCCCCACTTCCATGGACCTTTCGCCGGAAAAGGTCGCCAAATTCCTGGACAAGAATCAGTCGGCCCTCTACACGTTGATATGGAACAGGTTCGTTGCAAGCCAGGCTGCCCCTGCGGTCTTTGACCTGACGACCCTGAGCATCGGCTCCGGGAAGCTCATGTTTCGTGTGACCGGGTCTGTTATGAAATTCGACGGATTCCTTAAGATTTACGGTCAGCCCAAAGAAGAAGAGGGGGAATCTAAGAATGGAGAAAAGGAAGATTCCCAGCGCGAGCTTCCATCGCTGAAAAAGGGCGACGTACTGCAGTTAAGAAGCCTTTCCCCGAGGCAGCATTTCACCCAACCGCCCCCCCCGTTCAACGAAGCATCACTGATCAAGGAACTCGAGGACAAAGGTATCGGACGGCCTTCCACGTACGCGGAAACGGTTACCACCATACAGAAACGCAAGTACGTCGAGCTTCAAGACAGAAAGTTTCGGCCGACTCTTCTTGGACGCATTATCTCCGGCCTCTTGGTGGACAGCTTCCCCAAGCTGCTCAATACGGACTTCACGGCTGAGATGGAGTCCTCTCTCGATCGGATTGAAGAGGGACAAGCTTCCTGGACCGACACGCTCGAAGGCTTTTATGTGCCGTTTCAGTCGTCGCTTCAACAGGCCAAGAAGAGTATGAAGAGCATCAAGAGAGACGGGATTCCCACGCAAGAACCCTGCCCCGAATGCGGCCGGCCTCTCCTCATACGATCCGGAAGATATGGCCTGTTCATGGGATGCTCCGATTATCCGGACTGTGAGTATACCCGCAATATTGCTAGCGAATCTGCGCCCGCTAAAGACCCCATACCCACGGATGAGGTGTGCGAATGCGGTGCGTCCATGGTCATCAGGGATAGCCGCTCCGGGCCCTTCTTGTCGTGTTCGCGGTATCCGGAATGCAAGAAGGCCCGTCCGATCAGTACCGGAGTGAAGTGTCCGAAATGCGGAACGGGAGAATTGGCTCAACGAAGAAGCAGGAGAGGCAAGACGTTCTACTCGTGCACTCGATATCCGGAATGTGACTACTCGCTCTGGAACAAACCCGTAGCGGTGGCGTGTCCCAACGACAAGTGCGATTCACCGATTATGGAAGAGCGATTCAGCAAGAAGTCCGGGGTCTTTCTCTCGTGCCCGCTGTGCAAGCACAAGCTGACCGACACGAATTCGACTTCAGAGACGTGACGTAGGGGCCGGTATTCCCCCCTCGTTCATGGGCGCCTGCCTGGGAACGGGACCTATCGTGGAGGCGTCACTCTTCCGAATGCATACTCGTTTCACTGAGCGGACGACTGAGCTGGGGGTGCGGGAGGTATCTCTCGCATCCCAATGGAATTAAAAGGATTCTGACCGGCAGGTGCCGATGCGGGCTGAGTTGTGGGTCGATTTCGCCATTGCCCCATCCATCCGGAGACGTACGACTCGGCCGTATCGATAGGGTAACTGAGAATACGACCCAGAATCCAGAAGATGTAGAGTTGATCCCGCGGTGCAGGCGGGGGGGGTTCATTGGGGTTTCGGACTGTGTGAGTAGGTTGGACCACTTCTTCGTAGGCTGGCTTGACAGGTATCAACTTCTTCTGGGGATTCTGAGCCCACGCTAAAGAGGCAGTCCCGAACCAGAGGGCCATCAGAAGCACAGCGACAAATCTCCTAGTCATGAACACCACCTCAGAGGTTTTTTTCGAGTCCCCTATCACATTCTGATTAAAAAGCCAGCTTTTTTTGAGGTTTTGGCATTCATTATGCCGGCCGGGCCGGAGCCGGCGTCTCGCCTATCGATGACGGGCAAGATGCCCGTCCCACTGGGGAGGGAGAGCTTCCCCCCGTTGACGGGGGGATCAGAGGGGGGGTCGGACGATGGATCTGAAGCGTCGAATCCAACTATCAGCTACCCAGTCCGGAATCCGAGACCGTATTCATGAAACGGCATACTTATCAGGTCCAATCGAGGGGTTTGGTGGACTTCCTGTCGTCCCTTGGTTTCGGGCGTCTTCGTGGTGCCTCTCTTTTGAAGGGACCTCGCAGTGTGGTGTCTATGACTGCAATTCCGAGGAACCCCCGAGCAACTCTCACCTCGTATTCGTAGCCGTCACGTACGAATACGAGATAAGGCTTGATTCTCTTCTTTCGGGTTTCGAGAGTTAGAGCCAGTAACTTCTCCGTGGTGAGATCTTCCGCACCATGATATTTGATGATTACATCACCCTTTCGGAGTCCTGCCTTTTCCCCGTCAGACTTGGGTGTGAAGCTTAAGATCTTCACCCCGGGTACCAAAGGTCCGGCAGGCACGGTTGATTTCGCAGCATGAACCGGTTTTGCGGCCACGGTTTTGCGCTTGATCGCCTTTTCCTTGGCAACCGCCTCCGCCACTGCCCTCTGATCCGGGCCCGGTACCCATTTCTTCGTAAGGAAATCGTCGGCGAAGTGAACGGGTCTCACCGCGTTACCCGTCTCCACAATCAGACGAAAACCCGTGTTGTAGAAAGCCAAATCCGGCCTGGACCACCCGCGGAAAGCACACCTGAGGTTCACCGGTCCGAAGGTCCATTCCCCCCCCTTGGTCACCCTGTTTTCACCATGACCGGGACCCGCCGGGTCCACTTCGGGAGTAAAACGGTAGTAGTCTTCGCCG
The DNA here is from genome assembly GCA_963675835.2 of Desulfomonilaceae bacterium. Taxonomy (GTDB): domain Bacteria; phylum Desulfobacterota; class Desulfomonilia; order Desulfomonilales; family Desulfomonilaceae; genus JAVHLK01. The sequence continues at coordinate 306,704 of CAXXIU010000019.1, read as the reverse complement.
TAGTAATCTCTGACCCATTCGAGTACATTACCCGCCATGTCGTACAACCCGTACCCATTGGGCTCGTAACTTCCGACCGGGGCCACGTACTTGTACCCGTCGTCGGCATTGTTGTCCCGCCACTCAAAGTCGGTGTTCCTGTCGGCAAAGTTGGCCCTCCGACCGTCATGAAGATCGTCTCCCCAGGGGAACTGGGCCATGGGGATTCCTCCTCTTGCCGCGTATTCCCATTGAGCCTCGGTGGGAAGTTTGTACGGAAGCTTCTCTTCGGCAGTGAGCCATTCCGCAAATGCCTGCGCGTCGTCATAAGAAACCATGGTCACCGGCTGATCCGGCGACGTTTTCCATCCGGGGTTCTTCCAGGAACTTCCTTGCTTGGTCTCAAAGCGCTGATCCTTTGCATTGAAAACCTGACCGCCGCCCGCGTCTTCCGCATCGGTCACGTAACCCGTTTCATCAACAAATTTCTGAAACTGACCGAAGGTTACTTCGGTAGATGAAATGTAAAACGGTCTGGATATCCTTACCTTGTGAAACGGGTACTCGTTTTCCAGGGATACCGGTTGTCCCTGGGCAAGCGTCATGATCGCCCACGCTATATCCGCTTCGGAACTTCCCATCACAAATGCTCCGGCAGGAATGCGGACCATCTTCATTCCGAGACCATTTGTGAATGTTTCGGTGTCCTTGTCTTCCAAGACATCGAGCATGGTACTCAACACATCCGTCGCATACGAAGCGGGGGCTCCCCCGGCGTCTTGATCCGGGACATTCCCCGGCCTGTATTTCTCGATCAGCCGACGCGCTTCCAAACGTTTCCCCGCCGCGACGAGACGCTTGATTTCCGCCATGAATCCGGATAGATCTCCGAGATCCTCCGGTGTTTTCTCTTTGCTCTGGGGAGTAACGGTACCGTCATCGGGCCGTGCATCTGCTGCTACCCGAAATCCCGACACATCCGACCTCATGTCCGGGTCGACGCCCGTCCGGAATGCGTTTCTGGCAATTGCCGGACCAAAAGCCCAGTTTCCGCCTCTCACGACGATCTGTTTTCCCTTTCTCGGTCCCGTGGGATCTTCGTTGACCTTGGACGCCCTGCCTCTATATTCATTGCCGGCATAGTTGTCCGAACAAAGCTCCCATACATTTCCCATCATGTCATACAGCCAGAAACCGTTTGGTTCGTAGGATCCCACGGGAGCGGGACCGCCGTGACGATCGTCCAGGGTCCGGTCGGCCCACGGCACCGGGCTGCGCCTGTCCGCGGAGTTGAGTTTTGTGCCGTCGGGATACTCATCACCCCACGGAAAGCACGTTCCATCCTTTCCGCCTCTGGCCGCATACTCCCATTGGGCTTCCGTGGGCAGGGAGTATTTACGACCGTCCTTCTTGCTCAACCATTGGCAAAAAGCTTCTGCATCGGCCTTGCATACCATGGTCACCGGATCGTCTTCCCACACCTCGTGGCCGGGGTTGACCCAGGAAGCGCCGCTTTGCTTCGTCCAGTGTTTCTTCGACTTGTCGTACACCCAACCCCAACCCTGTGTTTCCGCCACTGTCCTGTATCCCGTTTCTTCGACGAATTTCTTGAACTGTCCTGCCGTGACCTCGTATTTGCCGATGAGAAAGGGACTACTGATCCGAACCGTGTGAGACGGACCTTCCCGGTTGACCAGATCCTCTGAAATCATCCAGACATTTTGGATGCGTCTTCGCTCGGCCCGAGGAGTTCCCATGGTAAACGTACCGGAGGGAATGGCTACCATCTTCATGCCGATCGCGTTTCTCACCTCGCCACGCGATTGCGGAACGCCGTCGGACACCCGCGCGGCCCGTTGCCGAGCAATCTGAAGCTTCTCCCGAAGCTCTGCAGTCTCTTGTTCGTTTGACGACTTGGAAGCGGCCTCCAGTGCTCTTTCCAGGGAACTCACAGCCAGGTCCCATTCCTGCCTTTGAAGCCGCGTTCGAGCCAGCGTCTTTTCAGTTTCGAGGATTCGTTGGGGTTCCGGGTCCGGTGGGATCGCGGTAACCGGTCTGTGACTCCGTTTCTTAACCGTGGTTTTGGAGCCCCCGTCACGTCGGTTTGTCTTTCCCCGCATGCCCTTGACGTATCCGGACACTGCCTCAAAGATCTTAGGACCACTGGTCCGATCCGTTACCGAACCGGAAGGAGGGGAGGTTTGCGCGAGCGTCAGGGAATTTCTTCCCGGAACGTACAACACGAGACCGATCGTCAGGACGATCAAGCTAACCGGAATAAGTTTTCTTGGCATGGCCGTCACCATTGTCGGAAATTAATGATCCAGCGTGGTAGGCGCATTGGCATCGTGCAATCGCACACCGGGTTTGAGGCGGCTCTTAACCCGGTGAACCGTTAGTGTATCATTTCAGTACCACGGGGATACTTTTCTTGGCCTCTTCGGTAAGCTTTTTTTGAAGCTCACTAAACCTCTGATCCTGCAATCGATTCTTGATGAGTCCTCGTACCTGCACTAAAGACGGCGTTTCGGGCTGCCGCCGATCCTCAACTTTCAGCAAGTGCCACCCGAACTGACTCTTAACGGGACCACCCACTTCACCCTTGGGAATTTTGAACAACTCATATTCAAATCCCTTTTCAAACGTGCCCCGCGGGAGCCAATCGCTCCCGTTGGGTAACTGCAGTTTGCCGCCCTTGGCAGCGGCCGGATCGATTGACTGCTTCTTAGCCAGATCAGCGAAGTCTTCACCGGACTTGATTTTGTCCAAGAGCTTTTTCGCCTGGGCCTCCGTTTTCACAAGAATGTGACGGGCCTTTATTTCTTCCGGAGGCTTGAATTCCGACAGGTGATCCTTATAAAAATCCTTGAGTTCCTGTTCCGTCACAATAGCCGATGTTGCCGCTTTGCGTCTGAAGTATTCCTTTGCCAGGTACTCGGTTTGGACGTACTCCAATCTTGTCTTGATTGCCGGTTCCTTCGTTATGCCCGCATTATCGGCGGCTTGAGCAAACAACGTAAAGGACACCACTTCATCGAGAATCTTCTTGCGCCCGTCCGGAGTGAGGAACGGTACGCGGTTCTCCTCGGGAATCGTAGCAATAATGCTATCCAACATGTCGCGAGTGATCTCCTTGTCGCCGACTTTCGCCAGAACAGCGCCTCCCGTAGGCGTATTCGGCGGCTGGGCCGATATATCGGCAGCCGAAAGGGCTATCAAGATCAAGAGGGGTACGAACAGCTTCATTTTCTTACCTCGTCGGTCATCAGAACTTAAATCGTCGCTGGGGCGGCCCTTGTGGAGGAACCACCGGCGACGCGTGCAGGAGCCATAACGCGGTTGAATGTTAAGGCATTTCTTGAAAGAAAGCAAGGTATACCGGTAGTCCGAAGTTCATGTCTCGAACGGCACTATCGCATGAAAGGCCTTGCCCATCTTGAGATCCTCCGGAGCTTCGCCTCGGGGATAGGTATGAAGACCCTTCGGGCTGCGGGGGAATGATCGGGGGGAATGGATTTACTCGTTTGGCTCGGTGCCGGCACTGTCTTGCGTGTCGTTGGTGACAACTTGCAGGCGGGGTTTTCCGTCGCCACGCATGGGGGGATCAAATCTCATTCTGGCCTTGGAGACCAATTCGGAGAGCTTCACGAAATCCGAAGGCAAGAGCTTCAGGCTGCAATGCGGGAGATTGATGTGTACCACTCCGCCGGGGCAGACCGAGATGTTGCCGAGAGTTTCGTCGCTGGCGAGTATGGTCTGGTCTTCCAAATCTCGCTCCTTCCTTGAAGGTCTACTAATATTCTATGTGCGAAAGCGGGCCTTTGCAACATAATTCGGTCCAAGCCCGTCCGACCGCGGCGGCATGCCGGCTTTCCTTGACAATTCAGCAGACTTACGCTATGGTACGTCCATACCTGTATGTTGAGAAGGGAGCGGTCGATGAGATTATCCGCAGTGGTAGCGGCTTTCTTGTGTCCGGTCTTTATGATGAGTCCTATCCTTGCGCAGGACGCCTTCGCTAAGGACCCGGTTTCACAAGTGATTAAGGGTTTCAAGGAAGAGATGAAGGTCATCCTGACCCCTACGATGAGTGGGAAGGAGCCCTATTTACACGAATATTCGCCTTCGCCGTTAAAGGACAGAAAAGACAGACTCCTAAAGATCCTCAAGGCGGTTGAGCTCTACAATATCGCGTCGCCTTACCCTTCCGAGGAGATTAAGAACTTACCCGAGGCCGATAGGAAAGACATCAAGGATGTCCAGTACGTTACCCTCCTCGCGCTCGGAATGTGGGAAATCAATTCCTATAACCTCAAACTGGACGAGTACGATGCGGACCACGAAAAGTTTATGGTGGACCGGTACCAGCGGAACCTGTTGGGGAAAGATCCCGGCCAACGCCCCGCCCCGGATCCCCTGGTTTTCATGCGTGCCAGAGACTACTTTCTCCGGGCCGCGATCCTCGAACCGGACAGACCCGAGGCCTACATCGGCCTGAGCTACCTTGAGGCTCAGGAGGGAAACGCGGGGCAGAGCGACTACTACGAAGGTCAAGCCGGCAATCTGGCCGGTATGAAGAATATTGACCTAGTGGCACTGGCCGGGTGGAAACTCGAGCGCCGTGCGAATTTTCCCCAAGCCGCGGTTTCCTACGCAAAAGCAGGGCTTGAACAACAACTCCCCTATTTTGGAGATCCCTATTTTCTTTACAAGCTTTCCGAGATAGCCCCTATGGCACGAGGGCCTTATAATTACTGGTGCCGGGACGTCCTCTCGTACCTCCTTTTTGGAAACGATACGGAAATAGAACCAATTCGGGAACTGCTCTTGGTCAGACTGGATCGTTACCTGGAGAAGTACCTGTTTGCGCCGCGAGACCCCATTCTTGATCGGGTGTTTTTCAATATAGCCACTGCCAAGTTGAGGAGATTGATCCCCCTTGGTCTGACCCCCGCGGTGGCCCCCGACTTTCGCTTAACCGCATTGAGCACGGTTTTTGCCAAGGAACAACGTGAGCCTTGGCTGGAAATCGCAAGCAAGAGCGTAACACGAAATGAGGCGGGCTTCCTGGATGCCTGTCCGCTGAAAGAAGAAGGACCGGACCTTGTGATTCGTAACGACATGCTGGAGCGGTGGAAAAGAATCTCCAAAAAGGTTGTGCACAAATTTGGAAGCGAGACCGACGTGAAGAAGAAAGCTACCGATCTCGCCTACTGGCTGCGTGATCCAAAGAATCGCATACTTTGGAAGTACGACGTATTTGGCGGTAGTTCCGCAAAAGGCATGTTGGCGAAAAACAAGAAGACGGATGAGTATGAAGGTAAGTATTTCTGCATGACGGGATCCGTAGCATACATGCTGCTCGGCCGTAAGATCGGTGTTCCCGTAGTCGGGGTTACCCTTCCCGGCCATGCGTTCACCGTCATGGATCTCGACGGCAGAGGGTATCAAATGGATTCTACCTGGGATCCGGAATCATACGCGAGAGAAGAATTGGCCAAGGCAGCAGAAATGCCCGTTGGTCCGGGAAAGGAATCGGCCATTAAGAAGGCCCGGGAGGAGATAGAGTCGAGCCAAGTCCGAAAAAGTATTTGTGGTGATCGTGCCTTGGTCTGCCCCTTTGTTAAAGGGCTTCCAGTTAACGCCTTGAAGTATGGTCGGCCCCCGTTAAAACATTCTCCCGAGGCGTTTGTGGCCGGCAACTACCTAAACGCCTTGAGAAGTTCATTCGACCAAGTATTTGTTTCCGATGAGTTTAGAGGCAAGGTTAAGAAAATATTAGAAAATCAAGAAGACCCTCAATTCTCCAGCAAGCTGTTGGGAAAGAAAGGGGAGTTCACGTTCACCGTAGACGAGTTGATAGATCAATGGCGGGAATATGGCCCGGACCAACTTGCAAAGATAAAATATGGAAAGAACCCCATCGACCGGAAGAAGCTCGACGCAATGCCTGATGGTCCGGAAAAAGAGAAGCAGCAAAAAGCCAACGAGATCGTTGCACTCATAAATCGGGTGAAAATGAAGCTTTTGGCGGATTCCGACGAAGTTAGTAAGAAGTATGCCGAAACCGTTCTTTTGGGAATTGATCTGGCTGCGAGGGGTCAGCGTTTTGCGAAAAACGCAGATTTCGACCTCCGATATCAGGCGATGGTCAAAGAAGGGCTGACGCCGTTGAAGGACGCTCTTAGTAAAATCGAAGAAGACATGAAGAAGGAACGCGCTAAATCAGGAAGTCCGGCACACTTGCTTCCCACGGAGGCCCCCAAGGAAGGCGTGAGTAAGACTTCTCCCAAGCGGGGACAGGGACGTGCTAAGGGGGCCGAGAAGGCCGCCACAACCGCTCCCGGCCCGAAGCCTGACGAGGAGAAGAAACCGGCAGGCAAACCCAAGCAAGAAAACAAGCAGTTAGCGGCTGAATTGAATGCCGTGAGGCCACTGGGCGGAGACCTGGAACAGGCTCTCAAACGCCGCCATTCTCAGCTCTGGAATACCTTCAAGAGTGTGTGCCTGGCCATATACTTGTCTCCGGTCAAAACAAGTAACTTGCCCCCAAAACTCCGGGAGGAGTACGATGGGATCATGGGCGGCGTGCGAAGTATTGTGGATCAAAATGTAGATAAAGCGGAATTGATCGCTGCACGACGAAAGAAGCAGGGCAAAGAAAGGGTTCTTTCCATGGAACCGTTTTATAAGGAAGATCTCTAACTCAATGAAACTCTGAAGAATCTTCTTAGAGCATTGATGTACGAGAACGTGGAGCCAAGCCCTTCATTCACTGAACGAGCGTGAGCTGTTTGCCCTAAAAAATGAACAGGAAACGCATAACCTCTTGAAATTTGGTGCGCTATAGTGTAATATAGCCTTGATATTTCTGTCTTATTGAAGGTCCGGGAGGTATGTGATGAGAAAACGTGTTGCATGGGTTTCCGTGCCGGCCCTCCTGTTGCTCTTCGCCGGCTTTGCATGGGCACAGGCGGTTGGAGGCCGGGATCCCTTTAAGGTGGATCCTTACAGGATTGATATGTGTGAAGAGGCATTGTACCTGGAACCTGACGTCAAGGAGCCGGGCAGATTTACGCTCATGTTGTCCGCCAGGGTTGTGGTCGATGTAGATCCGCTGAAGAAGATTCCCGTGGGAGTTCTTGTCACTACCGGCCTGGCTCCGTTGGGCGATTGGATTCCCATGAGTAGTATGCAGGTGCAACAGGAGCAAGAGGGTACAAAGGCGTATTTGGCTTCAGAGAAGGTGCGGCCCGGGATGACCGCCTCGTACTACACGATCCCGCTGGCATCCATCGATGTCCCCCCTGATGAGCACAACGGTTCGGGCACGCCCTCTTTCGCGTCGCTTTTCTCCTCCAAGCAGATCGTATCGGTTAAGCTTACTCTGAGAAGACAAGGGTTCGGGGCCGGTTTTCCTCCCTTGGCGGAGAAAGCATACGATTTGAAGCCTCTGAACTACGCCTTGCTCGAGGCCGCCGCCGAAGGCAACGTGAGCCTCATGAAGGAACTGTTGAACAAGGGAGCGGACCCCGACGCTGCGACGGTCCAAAACTGGACCGCTCTTATGGAAGCGGCTGCCAAACGAAGACCCCGGGTGGTTGCGTTATTGCTTAGGGAGAAAGTAGGGGTTGATGTCAAACATAAAGGCTTTCCGTTCATCGTCTCCTACCTCGGGTCGGTGATGCCCGGCGGCGAAACCGCACTCATGGTCGCATGCTCGGCCGGTGACCCCGAAACGGTACGTCTTCTCTTGGACAATAAGGCGTCGGTGGCGGCGGAGAGATCGGACCGGTGGACCGCGCTTCTTGCCGCGGCCTATTCCGGAAAGGCCGAAATCGTGAGAATGCTTCTCGCCAAAGGGGCCGAGGTTGGTGCTACATCGGAGACGGGATATTCCGCCGGCGCTCTCGCCCTGATAAACGGCAACGCGGAGGCACTGGCCGCACTGAAGGTGAAGGCACTTGAAGAGGGAGAGGACACTGTACGAGTACCGTGGGATCTTTCTTCGCAGGACCATTGAAAACAACACCAAACCGGTCGACTACCCTTGTTCTTGCAATGAAACTTGACAGATCGTGGGTATGTACGCTATAATACAAGCATTCCAGTTATCATCCGATCTGAGCCCGTGGAGTGCGGTCCCGCCGGTGTGACCCGGGAGGAGTAAACGCTATGAAATCGAATACCGCCCTGTTCACCGTTGCCCTGAGCTTCCTGCTCTGCATCTGCATAGCCGGCAGTGTGCCGGCGCAGCAACAGCCCGCAAAACAGGAAGCCGCAGCGGCGCCTGTCGATCAGGAAACCGTCCGGGACGGAGTCTTCGTGGTAACGATGAAGACTCCCAAGCGACGAACCATGACCGTGGACGAGCTTGTCAGGGACAGAGATTTGAATCCCGGGTCGCTGTACCGGGTGAAAACCGGCGGGTACATCGGTTTTGACGAGACTGAGTGGGTCGACAAGATAGAATTCAAGGTCTTTGAGCTTCCGGTAACCGAGTTGGAAGAGTACAAGCGATTGAGCCCGTTGCTGGTTGATATCAACGAGAAGATTTGGAACATCAAGCGAACGCTCGAGAGGTACGATCTGCTTGCACTGCGCCTTATGAATATCTGCGACAGAAGCAAGTTCTCGTCTTTGCAGGCCATCGATGACAACATACTCAGGCAGCTGACCATTTACAGGCAGCTCATCCTGTTGAGATCATTGGTGCTCAATGCGCTCGACCGGTTCCAGAAGGAACGTGCCTGCAGTGACCGGTTCGCGGACTATAAGAGGACTCTGAGCATCTATGAGAAACAGCTCACCGAACTGACGAAGAACTACGCTCGCTTGTCCAGGAAGGCTCTGGCCTTGGCGAAGGAAATGAAACCGTCTTCGGAAAAGGCCGCTGAACAGAGATTGAAGCCGACCGACGACAAGAAGTAATAAGCCGGAAATGGGTAATCCTGCAAACCTTGGCTGCTTTCGAGTCGTGCTTGCGCGAGTGTGGCCGTTACGCGTCGGTAGATTGATGGAGCCCTCGGCATTGAACACCAAGCGCATATGAACCGGATACTCGAATCCGGAATGGATGAGGGACCATTGACCATTTCGGGAATCATCCTGGCCGGAGGCGGCTCCCGTCGAATGGGGGGAATAAACAAGGCATTGCTTCGCGTCGGGGGACGTCCGATTGTCGAGAGAGCCGCGGAGGTTCTGAAGAGTGTCCTTCCGCAAGTGCTGCTCATCACCAACTCGCCCGAGGAGTATGAATTTCTCGGCCTACCGATGTTCCGCGACCTCATTCCCGATAAGGGCGCGCTGGGGGGGCTGTATACGGGCCTGAACGCGTGTTCGTCCGATCAGGTGTTCCTGTTGGGATGTGACATGCCTTTTCTGAACGGCCGCATCATCTCGTGTATGGCTGCAATGGCAAGAGCCGAGGACCGCGATATTCTCGTTCCAAGAGTCAAGAACAAGTTGCAGCCCATGCACGCCGTCTATTCGCGAAGATGCCTTTCCACCATAGAGCAGTATATGAACCGTCGTGATCTGAGGATCCTGACTTTCTTTCCCCGCGTTGACGTCCGAGAAATTCCACAAGAAGACTTCTTTCCGTATGATCCCCACTTTCGCTTCGTCATGAACATCAATACGCCAAAGGACCTTGAAAGAGCCCGAGAGATGGCGGCTGCAAGCCTCTTGGACGTTCCGTGAGGCTGCTTCGGCAAGGCGGAAATAGAGCAACGGTCCGGCATGAGTTCCCCATTTCCTCTTTCCCGGGATCTGCCTCGGAACGGCATGCCGGCCCCGCGTTTCGCGGGGGTTAGGGGGGATTTCGCTAGCCCCTCAAAATCACTCAGTTGGGGCCGGGGACCCCTCTGGCTCCCGTGCTCCCACTGCTCCACTGGCTGCGCCGGATATGCCGTCGCTCGGCGGGCATAGCCCGCCTACGGTATCTTGGAGCCGATGTGCAGCCAAGTTACGGACGTGGTGCCGTTCGAGACCGTTCCGGGAAGACGGCGGGCAGGGACGCCCGCCCCAAGTTCAAGAACGAGCTTCGTGAAAGTCTTTCACAGCCCGAGCCTCCGTGCTCGGAGGTTTTTCGTCTCGAGCGTCCGCAATTGGGAACGAGAGGACAATACGTAACCGAACTTATGAATCGGAGTACTTCTTAGTACTCATACGGGAGAAACAGCTTCCTGTGTTCGTCCAGGGCAAAGCGGTCGGTCATGCCTGCTATGTAATCGCAAATCACCCGGTCGGGAGGGTCCTGTCCTCCATTTACCCTTTTCTGCACCCATGGCGGCAGCTGTGACGGTCTGTTGATATACTCGTCGAATAAATCTTTGAGGAGACGATATGCCTTGTACTGCATCCTCATGATCTTATGGTGGGTGTAAAATCTCGTGTGGAGGAAGTGATTCAGGTCTTCTTTCCATTTCCTCATTTCGGCCGAGACGGTAGCCGTTAGGGTATCGGCATTCGCAATTTGCTCGGAGCCGGTAAAGCCGCCTTTTTCAATTTGATCTTCAGTGGCCGTAAGGAGGTCCCTGATAAGGGTATCGATCAGAGCTCGGATGGCCTGGTACCGAAACGTGTCTCGGTCGAGTCCCGGATGCCGATCGTGGATTCGGCGCGTTACCTCACGCCAAATCTCCAGATCCGAAAGATCGTTCTCGTCGAAGAAACCGGAACGTAATCCGTCCTCAATATCATGGCAGTTGTATGCTATTTCGTCGGCTATGTTGACGACCTGTGCTTCCAGTGAAGGCTGGGGTTCGGTTAGGAACGCATCGAGCATCTCTTGTGGGGCCTTGTCATAGACCGTGGCGTGCCGAATGATTCCCGAGCGAGTCTCGTAGGTGAGATTCAGGCCCGGAAAATCGGGGTAGCGCTGTTCCAGATGATCGACCACTCTCAATGAATGCGTGTTGTGCTCGAATCCTCCATTCGCCTGCATGAGGTCGTGCAGTGCATGTTCGCCTGCATGTCCGAACGGAGTGTGTCCCAAATCGTGGGCCAGTGCCACCGCCTGGGTAAGATCCTCGTTTGCTCCCAGATATTGGGCCACGCTACGAGCTATTTGAGCGACTTCCAGTGTATGGGTCAATCGTGTTCTATAGTGGTCTCCCTCGTAATACGCAAAGACCTGTGTCTTGTACTCAAGCCTTCGGAACGCCTTTGAGTGAATGATTCTGTCCCGGTCACGTTGAAACTCGGTTCGATATGGACATTCCTCTTCCTCGTACACACGCCCTCTGGTGTTTTCCGAGAGCAAGGCGTACGACGCGAGAAAGGCTCTTTCCTTTTGTTGCTGGACCGCACGATCCATGATCATGGCATATGACCTTATGTGAAGATGTTTCCTCGAAACGGTTCGGCGGGAACTCACGTTTCGCGGGGTTGAGGTCGGTAGGATGAAGCCGCTGTAGGACCGGCGTCTCGATACTGTCTCCAAACTCGCGGCGCATCGAATATCGTGGCACGATTGTATGGCATATCGCTGCAAATCCCCCCTGCCCCCCTTTGCCAAAGGGGGGTAACAGCCAGTCCCCCCCTTTAATAAAGGGGTGGGGGGGGGGGGGGGGGGGGGGTAGCATAGTGCTTGAACTGCCGAGAGACTTGTCAAACCCGATGGCCGTAGCGAGTCTCGGTGCCTCAGACAAGGTGCGATATGTTTCGACCTTTCGGCGACAATTACGCTGCTCCGCAGCCCCCCCCCAAATATTCCGCATTGTGCGCTCTTCGTACCCAATCTCCGAGGCGAAGCCCCGGAGGGATCCTGAATACCGAGGACTTTCATGATTCGTTACGGCTTGTTGCCGGCCGCAAGCCATGATGGTTGGCGTCTTCGTGTCTTGCTGATAGATTCCTCCTCCCTAAGCCGGCTACTCAGGGCTTTGACGTTCTATGGCTTCGGAAGGCTTCACGCCGAGGAAAGGCTTGTCGCCGGCCGGTCCCCAAAGGACGACGTTCACCAAGAGCGCGAAGAAAGCCACGATGGCCAGCGATACAATGCCCCAGATGAGGCCCCTCCTCCACGTGTTCGATGAGCTTGTCGAAGCTGATTTCTTATCTTTTTCCGCGGGAAACCGAAACCCCTGAAACGCGTCATCGGGAATCGAAGGCTCCGACCCCTCGGCGGCATCTCCCAGCTTGGGAGTGGAGCGTGGTACCGGCCCACGGCCCACGGGCTTCCCACCGGAGACCTTGCTTCCCTCAGCCGGAAGCGGCGTTTTCCCAGGGCTCTTGGACAAGGAAGGATCCTCTACGTAGTCCATCTCCTTGCACCGAGGACAGCGGACCTTGACGCCTCCACCCTTGGGAATCCGGCTTTCGTCGAATCTCATCATACCCCTGCAATGCGAGCACCTTATGACCATGTTCGTCAAAGACCTTTTCCTGTAACCGTTCACCGAGACAGGCGCAACCACCTGGAATCACGATGGGGAAAGTTATCTTTTCTTAGCCGTTTACCGATCTTGAGGCAAACCCCGGGCGGACGACCCCGTAAAGGCTTAGTCCGATACGTTGGCGGTGGAATCAACATCGAGAAACAAAAGAGTTCCTCCAACCACCGCAGCTGGAATAAACAAGAGGTTGATCACGGGAATTGAAGCCACCACAAGATTTCCCAAGCCGAACCCCATTGCACTGCCCAAGTGCGATCTCAGAAACCGTCTCTTCTGCGAAAAAGAGAATCGCCTCCTGTCCATGGGATATCCCAAATACTCATACGCGAACATGTATGAGGTAAGCACCGCACCCAATGCGGTGTAAAGCAACCCGCCCCCCGCGGGAATAAGGAGGATAGGTAATCCCGCTATCAGGACGGCAACGTATATTCCCAATATTTTCAAGGAATGTGCAATCGAGCGACTTGAATCCTTGAGGAGCCCGATCACCGAGAACGGAGTTTCACCGAAGGTGCCTCGAGTCAACTCCTCGGTTTTCTCCGAAATGAGATCATTGAAGGGCGCTGCTATGGCCGATGCGACTCGTGTGAACAAAAAAAAGATTATCACCAGCAGGAGCACCGTGACCACGACTGCCAGGATATAATAGAGCACCTGCAGGTACCACGCTCCGTCCGCATATGAACCCGCCGTTCGGGAAATGAAGTAGTATGCCGGCACGTAAGCCAACCCTAGGACTACGGTACTTATGAGCAACGGTGCAGCCGCATATTTCCACAACACCTTGTGTGTCCAGATAAACAGCGCCCCTCTGAGGGTGTAAAACGGCGCGGGCACCAGCCTCGCCGCAAATGTGGTCCGGGTTCTCGGAACATTTTCCGCCATAGTGTATCCCGCTCCACTCCTATTACTGAAGCTCCTCGTTCATGACGCCTGTTCAGGCTCCCCGACCGAGGATCAGGGGAATTCGTCGATCAGCTTGACCACTTCGCCGGGATCGGGAAAGCGACCCAACTTCTTCTTCGAAAATACCAGGTTTCCCCCGTATTCCACTTCGAAAACGCCGCCGGCCGATCGAATCAGTTCGGAATGAATCCCCAATCGCTCGTTCAGTTCGTCCGCCAAACTGGCTGCTTTGGGCTTATAGTTTCACATTCCGCAGTAGGTGATTTTGCAGATGTCCATGACGTTTGTCTCCTCCTCAGAGTGTCTAAGAGTCTCAAGACTCGACTGAGCAATTATATCCGGGAATCCCGTTCGTTACAAGCAATGGATGAAGTGCTGCTCCCGGACTGCATCACCCCGAATCAATTGAATTGAATCACCTCCATCTTCACCTTCCCGACCATCTCCATCAGCGAGTGCGCATCGTCGGCCGTATCGTCCGGCGCTACCTTGATATGGGTGGCGTCCGCAGGGATCTGGTTCAATGTCGGATCCACTGCAATCCATCCATTGACATACGACTCAGCCCAGGCATGGTAGAGAAACCCTACGCGGTCCGTATACACAATTCCGGTCACCACTCTGGTGGGAATCTTTTGCGATCTCGCGAATGCCGTGTAGAGTCCCGCGTGAGATTGGCATTCGCCTTCCCTGCTTCGAAGCACGGACAGCGCAGTAAAGGAGTCCTGCATCTTGGTCTCAATATTCTCTGCAGTCCACTTGACCAGTTTGGCAACCTTCTTCATAGGAGAAGCATCCGCCGGGACGATCTTCTTGGCTTGCTCTATGATTTCAGCGTGATCCGACTGTATCGCCAAGGTTGACTCCAAGTGTCTTGGCGAAACCGCATTCCCTCCGGAGACTTCAATGTCCGATCCCGAAGAATCGGCCGGCTTCGTTGCAGTGCCGCGCTTTGCCGGGTCATACTCCCGAAGGTTCTCTGAACGCACGGACACGTCGAATCCCCCCCCGGTTTGCCCCTCCTTGGGCCGGCTTACTGTTTGGCGGTGATCCCGGGCAATAAGAGAAGAGTCGATTCCACGCATTCGCACCTTGAGAAATCGAACTTCCTCAGGATTCGGTATTGCTTTCTCCACTGGTATGAGGCTGAAGTCCAGAATCAAGTCTTTTCCGCTACTTTTTTTTTTCAAGATGTCTTGGGCTGTTTCCTCATTCTCCAACATGGTGATAAGAGCCCCTTTGAGAGCCTTCTCCAGGACGGTAAGCCCGTTTCTGTTGAGCCATGAGTTGATCTGAGACCTACCCAGCCGATTTTTCACCTTCCAGACCGCATCATTTGGTCCCGGAGATCCCTTTACCTTGCTGATTTCGAGCTCAACCTTCTCAACTCCTTGTTTCTCGGCATTAAATACATTGAACGCGTATCTCTTTCCCTCCTTTATTCCCTTAAGCGCCGGCATTAGAGAGATTGCACTGGAATGAAACAGCTTATCATCCACCGGGTATTTCCGCGTCAATTCTTCTCCTTCAATGTTGATGTTGACCACAAATGCGTCACCCTCGGTCTTTCCTGTCATCTTGAGGTCTTTTCCGTTCATGTTGACGGAGGATTCGAACCCGATCATGGTGAGGTCCGGTCGGACCTTAACCTTCTCATTCATCGAAATTTCATTGGTTTTTTTGAGCGCGGTGAGTCGCATCACGGAATCGGTGGAAATCGAAAAGTTCTCCCCTGCAGGCTCAATTTTGAAGTGGCTGTACCCAACCTTGTCTTCTTGAAAATATGTGCCGTACCACGCTTCCTTGAAAGGCAATTTGTCAATTGTGCCGCAACCTTTGACGGCAACGGCGGGCCCGGGTTTGTCTCGAAGAACGGATCGAAACACGCAAGCATTGTGCATTAGGGCCAACAGACAGATAGTGATGCCAAGATGCAAGGATTTTGTCATGTCGCCGCCGTACGAGGAAGATCTCAAGTCTTGTGCCCTACGAAGCGGACCCGTTCCTTATATGGCCGGTCATCATCGGACACAAATAATATACGTCGATTCCGGGTCGAATGTCCGAACCAAGTGCGCTGCGGAAAGAATCCGTCGCCGAATGTGGGCAAGAGACGCCTAGGGAGCCCCCCGCAAGAGCAATTTCATGATGTCCGTTTGACCCTGCATGGCCGCAGATATGAGGGCGGTCCTTCCACTCTTGTCTCCTGCATTCACGTCGGCTTCGGCCTCCAGGAGGATTTGCACGACATCTTGCCTTCCGGCTCCCGATGCATCGATCAGCCCGGTACGACCGAACTTGTCGGCCTTATTGGGATCGGCTCCCTTTTCGAGTAAAAGCTTCAATACGTCGGACCGACCGTTCCTAACGGCTTCCAGCACTGCGGTTCTCCCTTGATTGTCTCGAGCGGCAATTTCCGCGCCGTTGGCCAGCAGGAGCTTGACAATTTCCGGATGACCTGCACCGGCAGCCTGTATCAAGGCGGTCCGGCCGTTACGGTTCCTTTCATTGACGTTCAGCCCCTTTGACAGCAGTAGTTCCACTACTTCTGCTTTGCCGTTCTGACAAGCGCCGATCAGTACATCGGCCGCCGGCACTCCCTTTGCCTCCAGCCGAGCCCCCTTCCCCATGAGAAGCTTGAGGACCTCTACGTGACCTCCGGTTGCAGCCCAGATCAAGGCACTCCTACCTGATTTATCCACCGTGTCAAGTTTTGCGCCTTCCGAAATGAGCAGCTTCAGCACCTCTATCTGACCTCGGAGAGCTGCATCCATCAGCGCGGTGCGACCCTGGCGGTCCCGGATGTTCACATCCGCGCCTTCTTCCAGGAGCAATTTGACCGCATCCGTGTGACCGTTGGCTGCCGCCCACATCAGGGCGCTTTTCCCGCTTTTATCGACGGCGTTGACATCGGGCCGCGTCGAAGACTTTTCTTTTCGTACGGTCGGCTTCTTACTTTCGGCTACGAGCACGAACCGGGAGTCTCGTCCGTGTCCGTTACGGAAATGGATGTCGCCTGCAAGCCGGGTCTTGTGGATTGGTGCCTCAGCGCGTTGGAAGCAAACGCCGGCATTGTACAGGACCGGGCCGGCACACACATTATGCGAAGCTGAAACCGTAAAACACGCACAGAGCATCATAGCGCCAACTACCGTGATCTTCATTCGATTGAACTCCTTTGTCTGCCATATCCTTTCGGCATTGGTTGCGGCCATCCGTCAGAAGAATATCCTCATCCCAGTCGCTATTGATTGCCATTGTCCTTTGAAGGCGAGAGACATCTCGTTGTGCGCGGAGAATCCACATAGGGTGCACACCGCAGGCCCACGATTCTTGAGGTAGCACCCGTGAAGAATTGTCCCGTCCGGTTCGACGTTTGCCAACAATCCGTCTTCGCATGTCCAGCGAGACCGTTTCAACTCGCTGAGACTGTTGAAGGAATTCGCGACCGGATAACCTGCATATTTGAGACGGATCAACTCGTCCAGAATCGGAGATCTGTCCCGTGCAGGTATGAAGAGTTCGTCGGGAAGACCGTTGTACGGATAGTGAAACTGGATGGTAACACCCGCGGTGAGACCTTTCAGCATGACGATCAGATCCGGGATGCTTGCCGCATTCCTCGTATTGATGGTTGTACTGACAAATGCCCGACCGTTACCTTCACGTTCCAAGTTCTCAATGACCTTGTCAAAGATCGGTTGTCCCCGTAATTCGTCATGAACGTCACCGGGACCGTCCAGACTGACCCAGACGCGGTCCGCTCCCACATCTTGCCATGCCAATGTCCCGTTTGTCGTGATACATACGCTTGAAAACAACCGGCGAGCCGCGCGGACCACATCTCGAAGCTGCTTGTCCCCCGCTCTCCATAACAGAGGTTCGCCTCCTTCGAGGATCAGAATTTTGACCCCCATCTTGCTCAGTTGGAGGAGCGTCCCCATGACCCCATCGAAGTCCTGTTCCGGTCCCGTTCTTCGCCAGTAGGGACAATGGCCGCACCTGAGATTGCACTTGTGGGTTATCTTGTAACCTGCAAGTACCGGGGAAGTTCGTCCGGCGATGTGGTAGGCTAGGAAGGGAATCAAGAACGTGCACAAGTTTCGTGCGATATGTACTGAGTTTGTGAAGGAATCCCTCAACGTGTTCGCACCCCTTGAAGCCTTGTGGAAGTTCTTTGAATCCTTCATAATATGGTGTTCGGGTCAACTCCGTCCGCGCATCCCGTTCGTCGAAGTTCCCATCTTATGCAAGGAGACGGCACATGGAACAGACCGATACGGTGCATCACTATTTCTCCGAGGTCGTAGGCTCCCTGGAGCTACGAGTTTCCGATAGAGGCGTACGATCCATATCCTTTATACCACGTCCAACAACCTGTGCAACGTTGGGGCACCAGGACATCTTAGGCAAGCTGGTTGAAGAGTTGAACCTCTATTTCAGCAAGAAACTGAAGACATTCTCCGTTCCGTTGGACCCGGAATCCGGCAGCGCATTCCAACGACGAGTTTGGCAAGAACTCACGCGAATCCCCTATGGACAAACGCGTTCATATGCCGAAGTTGCAGCGGCAGTGGGAAATCCTCTCGCTGCACGGGCCGTGGGCTTGGCCAACGGGAGTAATCGCATTCCCATCTTGATTCCATGCCACAGGGTCATTCGGGCCGACGGAGGACTCGGCGGGTACGGTTCGGGAATCCAAATCAAGAGGAAGTTGTTGGAACTGGAAGGCGTTACCATGTGAACCTTCATGGCTCGGGGCTGTTTCCAAGCCGTAACGAATAATAGAGGCCTGTGGCACGATTGCGACCACTTTCGTGGTTTCGAGACAGTTTTCAGGGGCCTGCCACTACACTGAGGGAACTCGTGCGGGGACCGGGCGGTTTTCACGTCCAAGCCGTCGGGCCGCGGCAAGGAAACGGCGTAGTTTGGAAGAAAGGTCTGCACGTATGGTGGACACGTCAAACATTCCAGTGGAGGCGGAAACAACTCTGCTCATCTGTTCGGAGCATCCGCGGTCGACGGCTCGTGCGGTAGCCGATCTGTCCCACATTGGAGCTTTTCGACTGGTCGGGGAAAGATGCCACGTGTTGAACGACACCTATTTTGATACCCAGGGGTCGGACCTGAAGCATCGACATTGGATCCTGAGACTCAGAGGAATGGATTCGACGTGGTGGATCACATTGAAAGGGCCTTCCCGTGAGGCCTCGGACGGGGTTATGGAGCGCAGCGAACTCGAGATACCGTGGTCGCCGGACGCTTTCGTGCAGGTCATGGATAAGCTTGATATTCCGTTTGCAAGCCCTGCAGCACGGAACATCTCATCGGTAGACGCCGTTAAGGTAATGAGAGAACATGGGATGGTCGTCGTTCAACACCGTGTAACCGAGAGACGGGTGAAGAATGTGCTCTCAAGCGAGCAGCCGGTTGTCATTGCGGAGATAGCGATCGATCGAGTAAGGTACGATTTCTCCGGCCGTGAAATCCTCCATCACGAAATCGAAATCGAATCCAGGCACGATGACTACAGATCGGCCGTCGCCTTAATTACCGACGAACTGAGAGAAAGGTTTGCTCCCGAGCTGCGAGTCTGGAAAGTGGGCAAGCTGGCTACGGGGCTGATAATCGATACGCTCGTCCGAAGAAATGCTCTCGACGGCATCATCAACGAAGACGGATCTCTGCAACCGGAGGCTTATGACCTTGTCCGGTTATGCTTGACCGGGAGACCGTAAAGAGGTTATGGTTTCACCACGTTGATGATGAGACCTTCGATGCCGTGTACTCCCGTCCGTGATCCCGAGTCGCCATCGGTTAGAAAGATATGGTCTCGGTCGCGTCATGGTCGACGCCTCGGCCGTCCATTGTCCGCTCCTCTGGTGAGACCGGAGTTAATGAGCCGCTGCACGACGACCGAAGAAGGCGAGGAGTGATTGTGCTACGAAATACGTTCTGTCACATTCCCGGAATAGGTCCAAAGTCGGAAGCAAACCTTTGGAAACGCGGCATTCGGAGCTGGGATGATGTGTCGAAAATTCCTTCACGTGATTTACCGAAGAGAAACCATCAATTCCTGAAGTCTCGGGTACTCGAGTCCATCACTCGATTGGATGCCGGCGATTCCGGCTACTTTGCAGACAAGATGCCCGCCCACGAGATGTGGAGAATGTTTCCTGAGTTTCGCGACTCCACGGTCTATCTCGATATTGAGACCACGGGCTTGGCCGGATCGGATAATACCATCACGACCATTGCGACCTATGATGGAGAGACGATCCTTTACTACGTAAAGGATCACAATCTGGAGAGCTTCAGACGTGACAT
Organism: Desulfomonilaceae bacterium; assembly: GCA_963675835.2. Classification (GTDB taxonomy): domain Bacteria; phylum Desulfobacterota; class Desulfomonilia; order Desulfomonilales; family Desulfomonilaceae; genus JAVHLK01. The sequence continues at coordinate 287,088 of CAXXIU010000019.1, read as the reverse complement.
CGAACGGTATCAGGCCATTGTCACGTTCAACGGACGGTGTTTCGATGTGCCCTTTCTTGAGAAATACTTTGGCATTCGGATGCCCCAGGCCCACATAGATCTGAGATTCGTTCTGAAAAGCCTCGGTTATGGAGGCGGCCTGAAAGGATGCGAGAGAAAATTGGGAATAGATCGAGAGGAGTTGGATGGTGTCGACGGATTCTTTGCCGTGCTCCTCTGGCAAGATTTCACGCACAACCGTAATATCAGGGCATTAGAAACTCTCCTCGCTTACAACATACTCGACGCGGTAAATCTTGAGACACTGATGGTTACTGCCTACAACCAGAAGCTTCGCCAAACGCCCTTTGCGGAGACTCATCAGTTGCCGCCGCCCAGACCGGTTGAAAACCTTTTTGAAGCGGACATCGCCACAGTGAAACGAATAATGGATGTACGCCAAAGCTACTATCATTAACTGACGTAACCCGAGAAAAAGTCGGTCCTTTGCGTCGCCCCCACCGCCGGTCATCGTTGTACGACGACATTCCACGGACATACGGCCCCTGGAGAATAGCCCTTATCCTGAACCAGTATGTCCAAATAGACCATGCCCAGTGCTGCGACCTCATGTGGGACTTCTTCAGTACGGTCCCTCGCGTCCATGGCCACCACATATTTCATGCACTCACGGCACAGTTCTGCCCGTTCATGCTCCCGACCCTCTTGAAAGAGAACTTCGAGCTTTTCGTGGTCGCCGGTCCCGCAAAACGGACATTGTATCCTCATGAACCGCCATTCATGACCGCAAAACGAGCATCGCAACCAACGCCGTCCTTCTTTTCCCTCGAGAATACTGAGTTCGGGCCATGACCCACATACGGGACAGTATCCCTGATGCCATTCCATGTTTTCGGGAAGGGGGGGAAGAGACTCTGCGATCTTCTCTGCAAGAGGCTTCATGATGAGAGCCATTGCGAATCGAAGAGTCCCCGCGGCTACGTCGACATTCGCAACGGTCCGTTGAAGCTCCTCGCTGTTTCCGGACATCACGGCCATGGCCATAGCTTCGCATGGAATGGATGATTCGTGGATCACTTGCTTCAAAACCCCCAGCTGCGCGCGAATAGCTGGGAAGCTCTTCTCCATGACGGGCAGAAGTCGGTCGGCGGCACCTTGAAATGAATTCCCGTCCACGACGAAACTCTCTTTGGTCAGCAGCGGTGCTCCTTGGAAATAGCGGTCACGGTCGATTTCGAGGTCGGAAAAGTCCTTGGGGGAATAATCCGCCTTCACGGCCGCCCCTTCCGCCAGTACCTCTCGGAAGGCCCCATATATTTCGGCCAGTTGCGGGAGTTCCTCCATCATTTGAGAGACGGATCGCTCGATGCGTTCGAATGCTTGTTTCCGGGCCGGCGACTCGGTCATCTTAACCTCCTCTACAAATCCGGCGGTGCGTGAGCTTTGTTCGGTTCACTATGATTCGTCTTCCCATCTTATCAGATAACAACACTCCGACGGCACAAAAGAAACCGCCCCACGATTCGTGAAAGAGCGTGGGGCGGTTCGGAGTAAGAGGAAATCGTTGCCTACTTGCCTGAAGCATATTTCCAGTATGTTTTCGGGTCGTCCTTGAGAATGTAAATCACTCTCACATCATCGGGATTGAGTGCAACAGCCTTGGGAAAGGTCTTCTTGAGTTCCGAAACCCTTTTCGCGGCTGCGGCAAGAATCTCTTCTCTCTTGCCGAATGTCATTGCACCGGTTGGACATGCTTTGACACACGCGGGGAGCATACCGGTCTTGATCCTGTCGTTGCAAAAGGTACATTTTGCCAAGACCTTGGTCTTGGGATTCCGACGAGGAATGTTATACGGGCATCCTTCCACAGTTGCCTTGAAGTTCAGGTCTTTGGTTTTGGGCGTGTACACGACCGCGCCGGTTTTTTCGTCGATAACGATCTCGTCGTTTTCAACTTCCGACATGCAGCCCGGTGATAGGCACTGCCTGCACTGCTCGGTGAAAAAGTGCCAGAATGCATTGCCTTTCGCTCCCGATCCTTCGGTGAACCTCACGATCTTGTACGTGTCGGAAGAGAGATCTTTCGGGTTTTCGTGACTGCCGGTATTCTTCGTGGCCGTCCCCGGCAGCTGGTTCCATTCTTTGCACGCGACTTGGCAACCTCTGCATGCCGTACACTTGGAGGTGTCCACTAGTATCGAGTATCCGGACATTTTATGCACCTCCCTTCAGCTTCTGCACATTGACCATAAATGCCTTGGTCTCCGGTATCATGGTGTTGGGGTCTCCTACGCTCGGCGTCAGGAGATTGGCACTATCACCTCCGTCCTTAGGTGCGACCCATCCGAAACACCACGGCAGACCGACCTGATGAACCGTAAGTTTGCCCATCTTGAACGGGCGGAACCGTGTTGTTACCATGGCCGTACATTCAACTTCTCCGCGGGCGGATGTAACTTTCACCTTCTCGCCGTTGGTAATGCCGCGAAGCTTTGCCAAATCCTCGCTCATTTCAACGAAAATCTGAGGCTCCGCTTCCACGAGCCACGGTTGCCACCGTGTCATAAGGCCTGTCTGCCAGTGCTCGGTGACCCGGTACGTGGTTCCCACAATGGGATAACGGGGATCACAGGTGAAATGCTTGTCCATCTCTCCTTTGAAGATCTTGATCGTCGGGTTGACGAACTGCTTGGACATGGCATTCTCCGGCACCGGACATTCCAGAGGTTCATAGTGTTCCGGAAACGGCCCATCGTTAAGGCCCGGTCCGAAGACATTGGCAAAGCCTTCCGGCTTCATGATGAACGGATACTTGGTCTTTTCCTTGTTCGTCATGGGCGGCCATCCGCCGTCGGGCACGTCGCCCACCCATTTCTTGCCGTTCCATTTGATGAGCGGCCGTTTTGCATTCCACGGATTACCCGCGAGGTCGACCGACGCGCGATTGTACAGAATACGCCGATTGACCGGCCAACACCATGCCCATTCGGAAAACAGCCCCAGACCCGTTGGATCCGGCTTGTTCCGGCGAGCCATCATGTTGCCCTTGCCCGTGTAGCTGTTACAGTAGAGCCAGTTTGCACTGGACGTCGTACCGTCGGCCTTTAGGAAAGCAAATGACGGGACAAGGTCGCCTTTCTTGAATTTCTTGCCCTTAATTTCCACATCGGCCAGGAAATACCCATTAATCTCTTTGGCCATTTTGTGGGAGTCGAACTCCCCCTTATCGTTTACGTAATCCCATTTAAGGTTAAGAATCGGGGTCGGAAACTTCCCGCCTTCTTTCTTGTACATCTCCCGAAGCTTGAGCATCAGCTCGGTCAGAATATCCCCATCCGGTCGTGCGTCCCCCGGAGGATTGCATGCCTTGTATCGCCACTGAGCCCACCGACCGCTGTTGGTGATACTCCCTTCCTTCTCCATCGATGCCGCACAGGGAAGCATGAAGACTTCGGTCTTGATCTTCTTGGGATCCATACCGGGGCCCTTCCAAAATGATCCGGTCTCGTTGTCGAAGATGTTCACATTGACCAGCCAGTCGAGTTTGGCCAGGGACTTGCGGACCTTATTGGAATTGGCTCCACTGCACGCCGGGTTTTGACCCCAGGCAAAAAAACCTTTGATATTGCCGTTGTACATGGAATCAAAAAGATTCAGCCACGAGCAGTTCTGGCCGTCGTCCAACTTGGGCAGCCATGAATAGCCAAAACCGTTGTCTTTGGTGGCCTTGTCTCCGAAGAAGGATTTCAGCAAACTTACCGAATACTTGGGATAATTCCCCCACCAATTGGCCGACAGAGGGTCGGAGGCCTTGGGAGTGAACTTCTTATTGTAATCGTCCAATGTAGCCGATGAAGCCCTAGGGGTCTTCAGATAACCCGGCCATATGTGGAAAAGGATACAATGGTCGGTAGACCCCTGCACGTTTGACTCGCCTCGAAGAGCGTTGACGCCGCCGCCGGGTATTCCGATGTTTCCCAACAAGAGCTGGATGATGGCCATTGACCGAATGTTCTGCACCCCAACCGTGTGCTGCGTCCATCCCATCGCGTACATGATTGTCCCGGCGCGGTCTTTGGTTCCCGTTGACGCGTACATCTCGTACACGGTCTTCAGTTCTTCTTGTGGGGTACCCGTTATCTCCGAAACCTTCTCCGGAGTGTATCTGGCAAAATGCTTCTTGAGTAGTTGAAGGACGGTGCGAGGATTCTCCAACGTGGCATCCTTTTGGGGAATCCCCTTCGAGTCCCTCTTGAAAGCCCAAAGGGACTTGTCGTACGCCCGCTTCTTGGGATCATAACCGGCAAACAGTCCTTGGGAAAAATCGTACTTGTCGCCGAGTATGAAGGCCGCGTTCGTATAGTTGGCAACGTATTCCTTATGGTATTTCTTGTTTTCCAGGATGTAATTGATCATCCCGCCAAGGAAGGCAATGTCGGATCCTGAGCGAAGAGCCGTGTAATAATCCGCTACGGCGGAGGTTCGCGTGAACCGAGGATCTACTGAGATGAGCTTGGCTCCATGCTCCCTCGCTTTCATCACCCACTTCATGGAGATGGGGTGGTTTGCGGCAGCATTGCTGCCCATGACTAAAATGCAATCACTGTTCCCGATGTCGATCCAATGATTTGTCATGGCACCACGACCGAACGACTCTGCCAGAGCCGCAACAGTGGCGCTGTGTCATATGCGGGCCTGGTGTTCGATCCATACGAGTCCCAACGCCCTCATCATGGCTTGAATGGGCCAGCATTCTTCGTTGTCAAGTGCCGCGCTGCCTATATGGGCAATAGCCTCGACACGGTTGACAACCTCACCCTTGCCGTTCTTTTCCATGAAGTGCTTGTCGCGGGTGTTCTTGACTCTCTTGGCTATCTCCGTCAACGCCCAGTCCCAGGATTTCTCCTCCCACTTGTCCGAGCCGGGAGCCCTATAGAGCACCTTTTTCAGACGATTGGGATTGTTGGAACTGAGCTGAAAGAGTCCCGCCCCTTTTGAGCACAATGATCCCTGATTGACCGGGTGATCCGGATCACCTTCGGTGTTGATGATCATGCCGGCTTTGGTGTCCGTGTAGCAAATGATACCGCAGCCTACCGCAGCCTACGGCGCAGTACGGACAGATGTCGTCGTGCTTCGGCGTGCTTGGCGCTCTTGAGCTTGTTGATCCGGACTTCATCGGCATATGCCTTTGCCGGCCCCAGATCTATGCCCAGTGTCGATAACGCCAGGCCCGCACCTAAGGCACCCGAGACGGCGAGGAACTCTCGGCGTGTCACATTCATCTGCGCGGCCTCCTTTCTGTGGCGAGGGGTGTCTATGAATCCCCGGCAAGGATCGCTGGGAGGAAACGTGTGTTGGAAACGACTACCGCTTTCCCCAATACCGTAACCTCCTATTTATCAAGAACAGATCAAGAGTACGCTATGAGAGGCGTGACACGACCCAGAACTTTCCGCTTGCTTTTTCCACTCTGCGTGGAATTCAAAGACGTCGGTGAATGGAATGGTGGTTGTCGCATTACCTCAATTATTAGACTAGATCCGATAGAGCAACGTGTCAATACAAAAATCATACCTCAAACACGAATTACGTTACAATTAACTAACTGGGCGATAGAAGAGAATTACCCGGCTATGCTTTAGTCGACATATGTCCGGCATGACATATGTCACCGCAGACATAATGTGCCCTATGTTTTCACTTTCATTCGTATCTCGATAGCTTTACTTTCCCGACATGAAGCTTGCAAAGCGTTCCACCGGGGACCCCTCTCTAACCTGCTTTCATTTGACGTCACTACGACTGCGGCAATTTGGGCTTTGACTTCACGGCGAGTGGCGTGTTATATTTTCATAACAGCATTTCCCGACACTGAAAAATACGCTGAAAGCGGTTTTCGAAAAAGATCAAAACCGGAACGTGAAGTGCGGATCGAGAAGGGGACGGTTATGAGAAGGACGGTCGAGCACGAAGGGGGATTCACTCTTGTGGAGATCATGGTCGTAGTGGCCATTATAGGCATAATCCTTGCCGTCGCGGTCCCCTATTACATTTCCTACAAGAGAGGGTCCTGCGACAGAGCGGCATCATCGGATATTGCCAAGCTGCATGCATCTGTGGAACGACTCGGTGTCGAGCTCGTTGATCTGGATCACAAATTCGACGAAGAATTCGCTGCTCAGATCTACAGGAAGAACGCTGTCAAGTTCTTGGTTGGGCCATATTATGGGTGGCGTGGCGGTACCAGCAAGTGCCAGGTACTCGTGAAAATGGAGCAGATCAACAGTAGATGGATCATGACCGCATGTGCTCTGAAGGGAAGTCATCCACGACAAGATATGCGCTATGTCTACAGAGTTCCCGTGGTGGGTGGCAGCGATTTGGCCGCCCTGCCTCAGCCGTGTGGTCCCGATGCCGGTAACGGAGAAGCCGGCTCTTGGAACACGTATCCGTATCCTTCCCCCTACACCGCGGGGATCTGCTACACCGAGTCCCTGGTCAATACCAACGCTGCCACACTGGCACAGGGGGACGTTTTCCCTTTCAGGACACCGCAGGGAACTCAGTGTGAGGCCCTTAGGGGAACGGATTGAGCGAGCGGGGGCGGTTTGCATCTGAAGTTAGGAACCGGAGTCGAAATACTGGTCATTTTCTCCGATCGTTGCTATAACCCTTTTCGGGAATCAATCACCGGCAAAACCCGTGGAGGCACGATATGTTGCAGTTGTTCATCGAGCACCAGTGGAGGAAACACCTTATCGTATGTGCCTTCACGGTTCTCCTCCTTACTGCTTGCGGCGGAGCAAGCCGCGAGCAAATGGAGGCAATGGGGAAGGAATTGGTCGCCGCTGCGCAAAGCGGAGACCTCCCAAAGGTCGAAAGCCTTCTTGATTCGGGCGCGGACGTAAACGTAAGGGGCCCCGATCGGCAGACGCCTCTAATGCTTGCCGCTTCGGCAGGGCACGAGGAAGTAGTCAGAGCACTTATTGACCGACGCGCGGATGTCAACGCCACGCGGGAACACCGTAGGACCGCGCTCATGTCCGCAGCATTCAAAGGTCACATCGAAATCGTAAGGCTGCTCTTGGAGAACGGGGCGGATGTGAATGCGCGGGATGACCGGAATACTACGGCCCTCTCCTGGGCTCTCGACGAAGGGCATGACGAAGTAGGCCGGCTCATACGCAGCCACGGTAGAACCCCGTAGCCCCTTCCTTGTTTTGTGCTCATGATTCCTTGAATGACTTCGGAGAATCGGAAGCCAATGGATTCTATGAAACGTTGGGGTACACGATCAATTTTTCTTGTAGTAATTAGCCTGCACCCCAACGTTTCCAAGGGCGGTGACACGATACAATTCCATGGTCATTTATGCCGGACAGTGCCACCGCTTCATATGCTGTATCAAGTAATTGCTCACTCAAACTCATAGCATAGCAAAGTCATCAACATTATCTTGAATTCGATCCGACCATCCGGTGATACTCTTCCATGTACTCCGGCCTCACGGTAGTCGACCTACCCGTAAGAAGGTCCGTGGCCGGAATCACGGGCTCTCGCCATTCCGTCCATTGCCGGTCGGGCTCTTGGAGCGCACAGCTTATCGACACATCCGTAGCCTCCCTGCCGTTGATAACCACCTTCAGCAAAACCGGTAAGCTCAGTTCCGTCGATCCGGACGCATTCGATACACCGGGATTCAACGAGACAAAATCGACGCGCCGCACAGTGCAATCCTCCAATCGGACTTCGTTTCTCATGGTGCGTGCCGTGCCGGAATCTTCAGGAAGGTTGGGAACCTTCGCAGACGGTTGCTTGCCCGCGGCCCGGATTCTATACACCGCGGTCTGCAACTTCGGGGGTGCCGTCACGTTGGACCGGTCCGAGTTTTGGGAGACGATCAAGATAACTGGTACAATTATCGGCTGCTCCGCCCCCGCTACCGGCGCCGTCGCGATACACGCCATTACCATCCAGACGGACCAGCTGAGAATGCGTTTGATTATCATGGCAGCCTCCTCTTCAATTAGGGCGGAACGGCCTCGGTTTGGGGCAAAATTCAGTCACACCGAATACTGCGACGTGTCTTCCTCCTGCTTCGTTCTCGGTTCTCCCCAAAGGGTAATTCCCGACCTGAATTCCCCTATGGTCCGAGTATGAGTTGTATGTGCAAGTCTGCATCCCCACAACTTGGCTATGCAGATATCATGCCGGCGGAATTTCATTTGGGTCGAGTCGGAAACGTTCTTAATTTTTAATGGGTTAGATAATAGGCCCGTAGGTGGGGGAAGGAACGGAGTTACGATTCAGGGGCAAAATGTGTCCGGAAGACGCACACCACAGTCTTGCGAAGTAGTGGTTTCAGACAGTTAGCCCAATATCCATGTGCGGATACCACTCGTGACCACGGAACCGACGTGCGGCTTCCGCACTTACCTACCTTTCAGGCATCAAAACGAGGATTAGAAGTCCAACGAAGCAAGGCACGAGGCCAAGAAGTCCAACGGCAAGATGATAGCCTTTTGTGCCGACATAAACGCAGCAGCCCCACACATAGTAGCCCGTGCATCCGAGCAAAACCAGTGTGCCGAGAAACAAGCCTATTTTCCCCCCAAAGACTTGCATCATGAATCCGATCAACATCCCGGCAATTCCCTTGGCTATGACCTTGAGGGCATGCGAGCGGTCACCGGTTGACGCAATATCCGGCCCCAGTCCCAAATCCCTTCCATCAAGCCAGGTTTGGCAATGGTTGCATCGTACGGCCCCGGAGGGAATTTCCTTTGAACAGGACGGACACACCTGTGTCTTGCCTCCTCCGCGACTTCCGTGAGATTCCCGAGTCAACCCCGGCCGAACGGTACCGTCCGGGGCTCTCTTCGCCGACGCAGGCTCACGGACCGACAATTTCGCGGGGGCCGGGTTGGGAGCGTCGGCGTGTGAACTTCCTGGAGCCCGTGAGGTAAATGCCCGACGCTTTTTCAGGTCGTCTTCCGACAGTATGTTTGCCGAGAGTACCTTCTTGAAGAGCACCTGGAGGTCGTCTTCATCCAGATCATACTTGAGCATGAGATCAAGATCGGTGAAACCGGAACGAAAGTCTTCGATAAATTCCCTGGCGTTGATTCTCTTACCGGCCAACTTTTCACCTGCATTGCCGCCGATTCTCATTCCGGGAAGCCTCGACGGGTTGGGCCTTTCTTCTTGCTTCGATGTATCCTTGAAGCCATGAGTCTTGGACCAATTGCTTCACAACCGTTGAAAGCTCAAACGAATCCGGCTATCATGGATGTGGTCATGCTGTTAAATCTTGCTTTTGTCATACCAGATTCTTGTTGATTAGAGAACCCGACACATGAATGCCGGCCAATTCGATCATCGTCTCTACCAGGTCCTGAAACGATTGGAATCAACGCTCACCGTGGTTGCGCGATACATTCGTTTCAACCATCTTCTTTTTGCCGCGGTCTTTTTCCTCGGCGGAGCAAGTTTCTGGCTGGCGTACGAGTTCAGGTTCGACTTCGAGGTGCCGGCATCATTCAACGCCGAGCGTCTGTTGATCCTACCTTACCTGGCGGTATTCAAACTCACGTTATTCTACGCCCTGAGAATGCACGTTACGAACTGGCGTTATGTGGGCCTGAGCGATCTTCCACGACTCGTTCTGTACGGCTTGATCGGCAGCTGTGCATCGGTTCTTGTGCGCGTCGCCTCGAACAGCCTGGTCGTCCCAAGAGGAGTGATCCTAATTGATTTCTTGCTTACCCTCGTACTCATCGGGGGGGCGCGCGTCGGTATACGGTACCTCAGGGAGACCACCAGAGCCATCATAGGCAAAGGCGAATCAGCCAATGCAAAAAATGCGGTCATCGTTGGTGCCGGTGACTCCGGGGAAATGATCGCACGAGAGATCGTGCGAAATCCCCGATCGGGTCTCCGCGTCAGAGCGTTTTTTGATGACGCCCCAGGCAAGAGAGGTCTGTACATACACGGAATTCCCGTGCGGGGAAGCGTGGAAGACGTGCCGTTCTATGTCGAGGAAAATTCCGTCCAAATGGCCATTATTGCGATTCCCTCGGCCAACAGTACACAAATGAAGCGCATCTACAATATCCTGAAAAATCTGAGCATTTCGGTCAAGACTTTGCCTGCGCTTCATGAGATTATTCAAGGATCGGAAAAGCTTCGTCAACTCAGGGACATAAACATATCCGACTTGCTGGGTCGCGAGGAGATTCGCATAGACGGCGATCAAGTCCGAAGCCTCATATACGGCAAATCGGTGGTCGTTACCGGTGCGGGCGGCAGTATAGGGGGTGAACTCAGTCGCCAGATTCTGAGGCGCGACCCGAAATGCCTGATCTTGATCGAGCGCTCGGAAAACAATCTCTTCCATATCCACAGGCAATTGAGTGAGATCGCTGGTCGTGCAAACGGTAAGAAGATTGTCCCCATACTTTGCGACGTCAGAGACGAGCCGAGGGTTCGCTGCGAATTCGATCGGTTCCGTCCGCAACTAGTGTTTCATGCGGGGGCGCACAAACATGTACCGATGCAGGAGCTCAATAGTGTCGAGTGTTTCAAGAACAATGTGGGCGGGATGCGTACCTTGACCAGAGTCTCGGATGAGTTCGAGGTTTCCACTTTTCTTCTCATTTCGACCGACAAGGCGGTCAAACCTCGAAGCGTGATGGGTGCAAGCAAGAGGATTTGCGAGATCTACGGTCAAGCGTTCAGCCTCACGAGTGCCACCAAGTTCATGTCGGTAAGATTCGGCAACGTTCTTGCCTCCGAGGGCAGCGTCGTCCCTCTGTTCCTCGATCAAATCGCCAAAGGCGGCCCCGTCACGATAACTCATCCCGAAATGCGGCGGTACTTCATGACCATCCCTGAAGCAGTGACCCTTGTGCTGCAAGCGGCGGCTTTGGGAAAATCGGGACAGATTCTCGTCTTGGAAATGGGTGAGCCCATCAAGATTTATGACATGGTGCAGCAATTGGTCCAGCTCGTGGGACGTGATCCCGACGACATCTCCATTGAATTTACGGGCCTTCGACCGGGCGAGAAACTAATGGAAGAGCTCTACTCCAGCGGTGAGTTCGTGCTTGAAACCGGCCACAGGAAGATCGCTGCGTACGATCAACCGGTTATCGACCCGGACGGGATGATTGCGGAAATCGACCGTGCCGTTGAGTTGATGGATGGGTGCACGGATAATCAAGAAGTACGCCGAATTCTGAAGAGACTGGTTCCGGATTACACGCCTCCGATGGGAGACTCTTCGGTGTCGCCGGACCGTGACGGCGACGGTCTCGGTGAAGGCGGAAGACCGTTACTCCGTGTCGGCCTCAAGAGACTGACGCGCGCAACCTCGTGAGAATTCCAAGATGCCAATAGGTTCCGACAACAGTATTCCGTTGATGCGTCCAACCTACCAACCCCGGAAGAGATCTGTACCGTATTCCAGGATTCGTTCGAGTCGGGCCTCGTGACCAGCGGCCGACTGGTGGCGCGGCTGGAGGAGGAGATCGCGCGATTTTCCACCGCAAGACATGCCGTGGCCGTTGCAAGCTGCACTTCCGGCCTCATCCTTGCCTTTGCGCATTGCAGGTTCCCTCAGGGAGCCGAAGTCGTTGTCCCCTCGTTCACATTTGCCGCTACGGTGGAGGCATTGACGTGGAATGGATTAACTCCGGTCTACGTAGATTGCGAACCGGAGACACTGACCATCGACCCGGAAGGGGTCGTCAAGGCAATAGGACCGGCAACTGCGGCAATCTGTCCAGTTAACATTTTCGGCCTTCCTCCGGACGTGGACGGACTGACGGGAGTCTCCGAGAAGTATGGTGTTCCGTTGATCTTTGATTCCGCCCAAGGACTTGGGGCTAGGTATCGAGGACAACCGGTCGGTGGTTTCGGCCTCTGTGAAGTCTTCTCTTTGAGTCCCAGCAAGGTAGTGACGGCCTTGGAAGGCGGTCTTGTTACCACCAATGACGATGTCTTGGCCGAAGCAATGAGAAGCATGAGAGATTACGGAAAAGGTCCGGGTGGAGAAGAGATGATTTCCAACGGTTTGTCGGCAAGAATGAGTGAGTTGCATGCAGCTGTTGGGATTCTCAGCCTGAGCAACGCTGACCGTCTTATTCGTTCCCGCTTGAGATTGATTCGAAGGTATTCCCAATGGATTGAACAATTCTCTGGATGCCGGGTTCAGCATGTTCCCCGCGACAGAACGAGCAGCGGGAATTATTTCACCATCCTTATAGGACCGGACGCCGTTATGGATAGGGACGGTGTCATGGAGGTACTCCGGAGGAACAATGTGCAAAGTAAGAGGTACTTCGGCATGCCGGTCCATTCCCAAACCGCTTTCCGGACCCGACCTCACCGGATCGTGGGCGATCTCAAGAATACGTGGGCCGCAACTCAACAATGCTTGGCGCTTCCGTTGTACGCCCACATGACGGATCCCGATCAGGACCGGATAATCGCGATTCTGGAATCCGTCCTAGGTAACGCTCGGAACCCTTCGCAAGAATTCCCTTTCTCAAGCGGTATTCAGAGTGATCACCAATGATTATTCCTTAATAATAGTAGGTTGCCGCGGGTTCAAGTCGATTGACTACCGAGGCCCGCGAAAGTGTTTGAAAATCTTACACTCTCAGCCCACTATTCTCTTGTCCAATGCGAGTGTACAGATTATTATAAAGGGTGAAAACTGTAAACGGAGTGTACGATCCAAGAACGGGATCAAATCCAAATGATTTCAGTAAAATCAAGCACCTGTGTCACGTTCCCTCACCACGCGCTTCGTGCGGTAACGTGACGAAAGGCATACACTATGAACCGTAAGGGCCACGAGGTGGATGTCGCCCCCCGTGACGCCAATCAAATGCCCCCGGTACGGGACGACCTGCGGTTGCCGAACGCCGCCGGTGATGATAGTAGAATAAAGGGTTTTTTTGACTTCCCCGGTGAGGACCAGAAATCCTTGATGGACTATTTCTGGAGCATTCTTCATCGCAAATGGACAGTCGTGTCGGTTTTCTTGCTGGGCATGGGTATTGCCGCATTCATAGCGTATACGGCGACTCCTTACTACATTTCACGGTCCGTGGTTGAAATCAATAAACTGTTTCCTCGCTCGTCAAGCGTGACGGACTTGTTCAGTTTCTTCAACCGATTCGATCTCTATTTCCAGACTCAGATCTCCATTTTGGAGAGTCAGGGGTTGGCCGAGAAATTTCTCGAGAATATGAGGGCCAAGAAGGCCGGCAAGTCTCCATCAGAATCGGATGGTCCGTCGGGTTCGCCGAAAAAACCCGAGACCGAATCATCTCAAGGTACCGCCCACAAGGAGAGGAACCGGCAAGTCATCCTTGACGAAGAGAGAATGAAGTCCGCCTCAATCAACTCCGTTCGGTCAAAAGTGACAGTCACCCCTCTCAGAGGCACCCAGATGATAGAGGTTCAAATGGGGGCCTCGGATCCTCTCCTGGCAAGGGAGATGCTTGACGAGTACCTGAAAACCTTCATCGAAATGAGTACGCAGAAGAGGGACCAGCTTGGGTCCAAGATGAAACTCTGGATAAATACCGAGCTGTCCGAGGCCGAAAAACGTTTGAAGGAGTCCGAGAAGGAGTTGCTGGCTTTCACCAAGGAGCATGATATTGTCCACCTCGGTGCGACTCCCAATACCAAGATCGGTGAATTCGAGAGGGCGGGACAAGACTGGATTGAATCCAAAGCCGAACGGGTGAAGCTCGAATCCCTCCAATTTCAAAAGGAGAAGGTACTTCCCCCACAGATCGGAAGCGACTACCTCAAGACGCTCAAGAACCAATTGGCCAATCTCAGATCGGAATACACGGCCTTGGAATCCATCTACTCTCCGAATTACTTCAAGGTTGCGTTGTTGAGAAACAAAATCGACTCCATCGAGCAGGCCATAGCCGATCTCGAGAAGGACACTCTGTCGTCGGCTCTGCAAACAGCGAGAAAACGAGAGGCGGTCTCCAAAGAAGCTTATGAGAAAGCCAAGCAGGATGCCATAGGAAAGAACGCGCTTAGCGTGAAGTACAGCATTCTCAAGAAGGCGGTGGAAGCGAATGAAAAATTGTACTTGATGCTTCTGCAGCGGTCAAAAGAAGCTGAAATGGACCATGGCGTCATGGGGCACCAGATAGTCATATCGAGCCCTCCATCGCTGCCGCTTGCTCCAGTGAGGCCCCGGAAGGCCAAGATCATCTTTGTTGGGGCTCTGTTGGGCCTTCTGGGCGGCATTGCTTTGGCCATCGTCCTGGAACTGGTCGACAACACGGTTCAATCAACTAAGGAAATCCAGGACCGCTTGAATCTTCCCATCCTCGGTGCCGTGCCGATCCTCGAGAGGGATCGGAACACGGGAATTGTAGATCCCAAGTTTGAGAATTTGGAATTCATGGCTCATCGGTATCCCTCGTCGCCGTTTACCGATGCAATCCGAATCGTCGAAAATGCCGTGGCGGCTTTTATGCCTCGGGATGCCGGATCCTCAGTGGTGGTGAGCAGTGCGCTTCCGTTGGAAGGCAAGACACTGATTTCCGTTGTCATGGGAACGGTGGTCGCGTCTGAGAAAAAGCGGGTGCTCGTCATCGACGGTGACTTGCGAAATCCGCGGATTCACCAAGTATTCCATGGCAGGCCGAGCGATGTGGGGTTAAGCGATCTGCTGACGGGAAGGACGCAGAAGCTGAAGGAGGCCATTCGGCAGAGCCATATTCCGGGACTCTACTACATGCCGGCGGGTTTTATCCCGGATAACCCGGTGGCTCTGCTCAAGAATAGGAGGATTCAAGATGTTCTCGACGCCTGCAAGAAAGTTTTCGACACCGTCATCATCGATGCACCGCCCGTCTTGGGCCTCGTGGACGCGCGGATTCTTTCCGGATACTCCGATGGAATCATTTTGGTTATCAGGGCAGGCCATACCCCACTTGAGGTCTTGCGTGAAGCGAAAGACGCGGTACTGCACGGTCATGGCAGGTTGATTGGAATCGTCCTCAATATGGCAGATCGCAAGAAGGCGTACGGTTCGAGCTATTACAATTCAAGATACTACAACCGTTACTACCACCGCTACTATCATCGCGATGAGAAGACATCTCCGGGAAACGGTGACGACAAAACCGTCGACATCTGAGGCGGATTTTCATTGCTGCGTGTGAATGAATACCTCCCGTTCCCGTATTACTGCAGAAGACCCCCGGATCACCGGTGCCCCTGCCCGACTCCTGCAGAGAGTCTGGCAGCCGTGCCCCCCCTCTATCAGGACGTACCGAAGACCGCAAGATCCAGTAGGTCCTGTGTCCCGAAGTACTGGTTTCCTCACCCCAGCAACAGCCTCCCCGACTGTTGACGTACGAGCGAAGAGATCAATTACTTCTTGGAACAACATACAAGGGACGCCGAGACGCTACGGAGCGTTCTCAAGAATACGTCGGCGCATCCATGCCACAGTGTACTAGTTGACAGGTTACCGTGTCTCACTGTATTGGAGGCTCAGGCCTTCCGTTGGGGGGAGGTAATCACTCTTGGTCCTCTCAGACGGTCTTGGGCGGGGTCAAGAGTTGGACGAAGGGCGTCCGGCCGTAAGCGGAACACAGCCCGATGAACTGTTCACTGCGAACGAGTTTAACAAATCAGGAGCGGCCCGTGGTCAGCACAACAAACCCGGAAATCAGTCTGAACTTGATAGCGCGAACTACCCTCTTGCCGGTCGCTACCTCTTTTGTGGAGAACGCGGCGCCTGCGTTCGGACTGGAAAGGGAGGACGTGCTCAAGCTTACGCTTGCCGTGGAAGAGATCTTTGCATATCTCTGCCGGCGTGGGGCTCCGGAACGACCCCTTGAAATCCGCTGCAGAAGCGGAGGCTACTTCGTTGAGACGGAATTCCTGTTTGACCCTGAGGAATTCGACATGCGGGCGTTCAACCTTACTGCGTCCCCTGTGGATACAGAGGAAGAGATTCAGGAAACCGGCCTGCTGATAGCAGCAAGAATGGTAGACCGATTTCATTTCACATCCGACGAGAAAGGCCTCCGAGTCCATCTCATAAAAGAGAAGTCATACCCGGGCCTGGACTCGACCCCCGCGGACACGAGGCCGCTTGAACGATTCTCCATTCGAAGCCCTGAGCCGGAAGAATTGAAGGAGTTCATGCGACTCGTGCACGCTTACTATGGGGGGTATGTGCTGCCCGTTGATTTCAACTATCCCGGCAAGGTGGTCGACATGGCAGCGGTGCAGGCGTACCGGGCCGCCATTGCCTGTGATGAGTTCGGCCACATGGGAGGCGGGATCCTGTGGCGATTTCGGACGCCGAAGACGGTCGGCTGCTATGGTCCATATGTGTTTGCACAGCCTCAGGCCTCTTTCATGGCTCAAGAACTCCTTGACGAGTGTATACGGAACACGGCCAAAACTCATGCCGTCGGAGTCATCAATCGCTATCCTACCGAACACTTGCCTGCGGGCTACTTCGAGGAACTCGGCACTGTCACCGTCCGGACCCAGTTAGGGCGATTCGCCCGGATACCCATGTTCTACAGGCACCTCCACGAAGATCCGGGGGCCGCGGTTTGGGCCCATCCTTCTTTGGAGAGCTTCCTCAAGCGTGAGTACGATCGGATGGCATTGGCTCGCGACATCAAATTAATCAGTGATGAGGGGGAAGCAAGATCACTGGTCTCCGTAGTCTCGGCGGAATTCGACAAGGCGCGGTCCGTTGTTACGCTCCGTCCCGTTTGGTGGGGCGACGACGCGAAGGAAACGGTGGCTGTTGATCTGGAAGTCCTCAAGAGAGATGGAATCCACGGCATCTTTTTCGAGATGGACCTCGGAAGACCCTGGCACTCACGCTTTTCACCTGCTCTGGAAAGAAATGGCTTTAAGCCGCAACTCATCCTGCCAAACTGCGGAAAAGGCGACATCGTGGTGTTTCAGCACGAGACGGAGAACAATTGAAACATGCAGGTTGCTCTCGATAGGCTGCTTCCCGAATACATCAAGAAATTCGAGGTGTACATACCGAGCAAACCCGACGCGGAGCTCATGAAACTGTACGGTTGCTCCAGGTTGATTCGCCTCAACAACAATGAGAACCCATTGGGTCCCCCTCCCGCTTCGCAAGAAGTACTGAGGAGATTCCGTTCGGAAAAGGCTGCTCAATACCCGAGCGGCGACGCTTTCTATCTTAGGCGCAAGCTTGCGGAACGATTCGACAAGGACCCTGAACAATTTCTTGTCGGCAATGGAGCGAACGAGGTCATCACGTTCGTCATGAAAGCCTTTTGTGGGCACGGGGACAACATCATTACAGCGGACAAAACGTTCGCAGTGTATGAATGGGTGGCTGAATTCTCGGGGTTTCAGGCAAGACTGGTCCCGCTCAAGGATTATGAATTCAACGATCAAGCCATGCTCGAACGGATCGACGAGCGTACCAAGGTCCTCTTCGTCTGCAATCCGAATAATCCGACCGGGACGTACTGGAATGAAGCGAAACTCCGCGGGTTTCTTGATGCCGTGGACGGAAAACAGATCGTTGTGGTCGACGAGGCCTATTGTGAATTCGTTGACAAGGCCGACTTTCCCGACGGTATGAGGCTGATCGAAGAGTATCCCAACCTGGTGGTATTTCGTACATTTTCAAAGATGTACGGCCTGGCCGGTCTTCGAATCGGATACCTGGCTGGTGCTGAGGAACTGGTCGCGGCGATCAGAAGAACCTGTATCGTCTATTCAGTGAATGCACTAGCCCAGGAAGCCGCTATCGCTGCCGTAAATGAGGATCGTCATGTGCTGCGAACTCGTCGGATGGTTAAGGAAGGCAAGAGCTTCCTCATCCGAGAGTTGAGCCGTCTGGGGCTTCCCTCCATCTATGGCGAGGGCAACTTTCTCATGGTGAGACTTCCGATCAGTGATACCTTCGCATATAGAAAGCTGATGAAACAGGGAGTGATGGTGCGGACCATGACCGGATTCCGGTTTCCCAACTACATACGCGTCACCGTGTCCACAGCGGACGCGATGCAGGCATTCATCGAATCCTTGGATGAGATTCTCAAGGAACAGTCAGCCTTGTGAGTTCTTCAATCCGCGGGACCTCCGGTCTGTATAGATGGAATAGGAATGGCGTTGCAGAAAAACAGTACATCGGAAAGCGCACCTCCCGGGATTGGCGTTTCGGTTCCAAGAGCCGACGCGTATGAAAAGGTCGCGGGTCGCGAGAAATACGCCTCGGATTACTATGGAGAGGACCTCACGTGGTGCGCAGTGAAGCGGGCCGGTGTGCCGCACGCCCGCTTGGGAGAGATCCACGTCGGGGACGCGGCCCGGATTCCGGGGGTCCTTGCCGTCTTGACACATTCCGACGTCCGTGGAACCAATCGGCAAGGTGTCGTGCAAAAGGACCAACCCGTTCTCGTAGACGAAAAAGTGCGTCATTGCGGTGACGCAGTTGCCCTTGTGGTCGCGGAAAATCGAGAATGTCTCAGCACTGCCGTCGATTTGGTCTCTTTTGACTACGAACTGCTCCCGGGAGTATTTGACACGGAAAACGCACTCAAAAAAGATGCCGCAATAATTCACGAAAACCGACAAGACGGCAATCTCCTTCTGTGGGGTGAGTACCACACGGGCAGCGGGGCCTCGGCCATGGCCGAGTGCGATGTGGTGGTGGAAGCGTGTTTCCAGACCCCCAGGCAAGAACACGCCTATCTTGAGACGGAAGCCGGATGGGCACGGCTTCAAAGATGACGGCAGACTTCTGATTGTTTGCTCGACTTCAGACACCTTTTCAGGGATCGAACCGAGGTGGCCGAGGCATTGGGACTGCAGGCCGGTGATGTACGCATAAAGGCTCCATACCCCGGAGGAGCATTTGGAGGGAAGGACGGTGTGACCGTCCAGACGCTCCTTGGTCTGGCCGCCGTCTGAACTCCGGCGGAAGACCGGTAAAGATGTGGTGGGACAGGGAGGAATCTTTCCTCTCCGGTACCAAGCGCCATCCGGCACGGCTACTCTACAGGCTCGGTACCAAACGAGACGCCACACTCCATTGTCTCGATGTGCAGATCTTTCTGGACACCGGTCCTTACGATCACCTGGGAGGCGTTGTGCTCGCCCTCGGCATGGAACACGCGGGAGGAGCATACCGTATCCCGAATGTAAGCCTTGCCGGAAAATGTGTGTATACCAACAACCCCATCGGTGGAGCGTTTAGAGGCTTCGGCGTTTCGCAGGTCACGGCTGCGATGGAGCAAATGATTGACATGGCGGCCGAAAAACTTGATATGGACCCACTCGAGATTAGGCTGAAAAACGCCGTACGCCGCGGAGACAAGAACAGCGTCGGCAAAACGCTCGTGAACTCTACAGGTATCCGGGAATGCCTGAGAACGCTGGGAGAGCATCCCCTCTGGAAAGAGCGTGAAAAGTGGAAAACCCGCGCCGGTTTGTTCAAGAGAAGAGGTGTAGGTGTCGCAGCTCTGATGCACGGATCGGGGTATGGGCCGGTCGTGCCGGATACGGCCAACGCCAAGGTGGAATTGACACGTGAAGGCAAAATCCGAGTCTACAACGGCGTCGTGGACATGGGCCAGGGCAATGCATCAACCAGTCTTCAGATTGCGGGGAGCATTCTCGGTCAACCGACCGATTGGATGGAACTGGTGTTGCCCGACACCGACCGAACTCTTCCTTGTGGTTCGGCCTCTGCAAGCAGATGCACGTACACGTTTGGCAATGCCCTCATTGGAGCCGCAGAAACACTGAAGAAAAGGATTCTTCAGCGAGCAGCGGACCTCCTCATGACACCGTCGAAGGATGAATTCGCGCTCATCCCGGGTCGCGTAAGACACTTACCGACGGGAAAAGAGTTTCCGGCGGCTGCCATTGCCTCTTTCATGGATGAAGCTGAGCGAATATCCGTTCATCACTTCAGAGCGCCCGTCGCTCCCGAGAATTTTGATGCGGGACCCGGGCTCAGACTGCACGGTTTTCCCCACACGCTCTTTTCCTATGCCGCGCACCTAGCCCTCGTGGAGGTCGATCAACTCACCGGTGAGGTTACCGTGTGCCGATACCTTGCCGTCAGCGACTGTGGAACCATCATAAACCCGCAAATTTATGAGCAGCAAATTCAGGGAGCCATTGCCCAGGGTCTGGGATTCGCTCTCAGCGAGGATTTGGCCTCGACACAAGGTCGTATGGCGGCATCTGATTTCGCCGCCTACGTCATACCTACCGCAGCAGATGTCCCGGAAATGGAATCGGTTCCGGTAGAGATCTTTGAACCGACCGGGCCGTTCGGACTCAAAGGGATTGGGGAAATCTCCATTAACGGGCCGCTGCCGGCAATAGCCAATGCCTTGGCCGACGCGTGCGGCGTGAGAATCGTGGACTATCCCATGACCTCGGAACGAGTCCTTGCGGCTCTCCAAGGATTGGAGAAAGGTGCACCGCAGTGAACATCGTATTCCACTTGAATGGAGAAGAAAGAAGCATCGAAACGCCTCCGGACAAGCGAGTCGTGGATCTCCTCCGAGAGGAATTCGGACTGACGGGTACCAAAGAGTCATGTGGAGCCGGTGATTGTGGCGCTTGTACCATACTGGTGGACGGCGAGAGCCGTCTTTCCTGCCTTATGTTGGCTATTCAACTTCAGGGTCGAAGCATAACAACCATCGAGGGACTGGAACGGAAAGACTCTATTCACCCCCTTCAGAAGGCCTTTGCAGAGCATGGGGCAGTTCAATGCGGATTCTGCATTCCCGGGATGATCCTTGCCTCCGTGGACCTACTGAAGCGCAATCCCTCGCCCACCAGAAAGGAAATACGGGTAGGATTAGCCGGTAATCTCTGCAGGTGCACGGGTTACCAGAAAATTGTTGATGCGGTGCGGCACGCGGCGGAAACACCTTGCCGGAAGGAGTGTAAGTGAGACGGGTTTATCTTCCCACTACCCTCGATGAGGTCTGGTCGATTATGGACCGCGAGCCAAATGCCGTAGTATACGCGGGTGGAACGGATCTCCTGGTACGGCTTCACCGTGGGTTGATCACCGTTGACGGGCTTATCTGCATTGAGCGTTTGGCGCAAATTCAAGGGGTGAAGGAAGAGCATGATGAAATTTTCATCGGAGCCGGCACCACCCACGCCGAACTGCTGGAAAACAACGTTATACGGGAGCACTTGTCCGTTCTTGTGCAGGCACTCGAGACCCTGGCATCTCCGCCGATTCGTCACATGGGCACCATTGGCGGCAACATCGTCAATGCCTCTCCCGCAGGGGACACACTCCCGCCCCTGTACGTCCTGGGAGCGTCCCTGGAGATTCAATCACGCGAGAAGACGAGGACCGTCCGTATTGACCAATTCATCAGCGGGCCGGGACAAGTACTGATGACCGACAAGGAACTGCTCACCGGCATTCGGATCCCAAAACCCAAGGGATTTGGCATCCATCACTTTGAAAAGATTGGACGTCGAAAATCCCAGGCATGCGCAATCGCAAGTATGGCAGCTTTGATGTCCGTGTCTCCCGACGGGATGGTCGAGGACATCCGGCCGGCCTGGGGAAGTGTTGGACCGACCGTGGTGACCTGCGCGGAAGCCGAAAACATCCTGAGAGGAACACGGCTGAGGCCGGAAATACTTGAAAAAGCGGCGAGTGTCGTGAAGAAGACGGTGAGCCCAATAGACGATATCCGTGCGGGGGCCGATTACAGAAGGGTTGTGGCCGGAAATCTCCTTCTTCGTCTCATACGATACCATAGTGATGGAACATGAAACAGGCTGATCGCATACTCTCCCCGGACTTCTTGTCATTGAGTGCGGTCATGTTCCTGACCTTCTGCAACTTGGCCGTGTTCTTTCAGTTCGATGCCTACTTGGGAACTCTGGGCTTTGGAAAGGCCTGGTCCGGATTTCTCATCGGCGTGTTTTCACTCACCGTGCTCGTCGTCCGGCCGATAATCAGTCCATTCTTGCACGAGGGCAATTCCCGATTCTGGATAGTCGTCAGTACCTGCGGCATCATAGTCTGTCTGCTTATGTACGATTTCGGCACTACGCCCCTAAGAATGGCCTGCATTCGGATAACCCACGGATTGGCGTACGTGGTGCTGGC
Organism: Desulfomonilaceae bacterium; assembly: GCA_963675835.2. Classification (GTDB taxonomy): domain Bacteria; phylum Desulfobacterota; class Desulfomonilia; order Desulfomonilales; family Desulfomonilaceae; genus JAVHLK01. Next base: position 264,914 of record CAXXIU010000019.1, on the reverse strand, counting down.
AACGGCAGCGTTGAGCGTTCTCGTTGCTCACATTCCACCGGAGAAAAGTGCCCAGGCATTCGGCATTTTCTCGGTTCTGACACTCTTGCCGTACGCGGTGATTCCACCCTTGCTCAACCCGTTGGACACCTTTCTCGGCGGGTTCTCGCGGGTGCTGGATGTCTTCGCGCTTGCCATGGTCTTGGTTCTCCCGATCGTGCTCCTTAACGGACGCAACTCAAAGGCACCGGTTGTCGGAGAGGGTATTCGCATCGGGTGGGACGATTTGGTTCGTAACATGCGCGATGGCAGGATCATCCTCCTTATGCTCGCCTCCTTATTGGTTTGGGCGGCATTTACGGTGGTCTTCTACTATCTGAAAGGGTATGGAGAAAAAGTCAATGTTAACAATGCCGGGTGGTTTTTCACGCTTTCAACATTCAGCGAAATCGGCGTGAGATTGGTCGCAGGACCGATTCTTGACCGTTACGACAAATCGCGTTTCCTGGCGGTTGCCTCACTTTGGCTTGCCGCGTCGTATTTCATACTGGCTTGCATCTCCGGCGAAACGGCCTTCTACGCCATGGGAGTTGTCTTCGGCTTGGGCTGGGGAATCACTATGCCCATGCTGAGCGGACTCGTTTTCGACGTTTCCGAGCCTAAGCTGAGAGCGTTGAACACCAACCTCTCCATGGAGATGTTCCAGGCAGGTTATTTCCTCGGACCGGCGGCCGGTGGAGTGATGCTTATACATTGGGGATATGAGACCTTATTTTTCGCGGCCGGTGGAGTGATGATTGTTGCTGCCGTATGTGCGGGGCTTCTCGTGAAGGTAACGGTTCACGGGGCATCCACGCCCTGACGTATTACGATCGGTGAGGAGAGGGACAATGACGAGCGAAAAGGACTTGGCATCGGATAACCGCACACTCGATTATCACATCGATTTGTTCAAAACCGAGGATGCGGCCGGTGTTGTGGAGTTGTTCAGGGACGTATACGGTGAAGATTACCCTATCAAGATCTTCTACGATCCCGAGGCATTGATGGAGGCGAACCGAAAAGGTACCTACTACTGCGTGGTAGCTCGACAGGAGACCGGCAGGGTCATTGGAGTCACCAATTTGTATCGGTCCGCTCCCAACGCGGATCTGTATGAATGGGGAGTGGGCCTCACTCTGAAAGAGATGCGAGGCTCCGGTGTTTTCAATCGGATCGGGGACTATTTGGCCGACGTGGCCATTCCATCACTGGGCATGGGCGTGGTGTTCGGTGAGTCGGTGTGCAATCATCTGCATAGCCAAAAGATGGTGGAAAAGCAGTCCTTTACGGAAACGGCTCTCGAGGTTGCTCTCATGCCGGCTCAAATCTACACAAACGAGCCGGATGTAAAAGGACGGGTGGCCGCGGTTTTGCAGTTTCGAACATACAAGACGAGGCCTCACAAGGTTTTCCTGCCCGCTCCATACGAAGAAGAGCTCCGCTTCATGTACGCGGAACTCGATGACCGGAGGGAATTCGGCACGACCTGCGGATCTCTCCCATCCGGAACCTCCTGCAAGACTTCCCTGGAGATTTTCGATTTCGCAGGCACGGCTCGTATGGCATTTCACGAAGTGGGAAGCGACTTCGAAGCCAAGAGCCTGGACCTGGAAAACCAGGCACGGGACCGAAACGCTGTTGTCTTTCAGGCTTGGTTGCCGCTGAATCAGTCTTGGGTGGGAAGTGCGGTCGAAATACTTAGGTCACGGGATTATTTTCTGGGAGGCCCCCTCATTCAGTGGTTTGGCGACGATGGTCTACTCATGCAAAAGGTTGAATGTGACCCTGATTTCGACAAGATAATGCTGTATTCGGACCGGGCCCGAAAGATCTTGGATCTCGTGCAAGAAGATTGGGGGAGAACTCGATCTTAGCGAGCGACAATGGTGGGTTTGAACGCCAACAGGCGGGCATGCCCGTTATTGACGAGCCCTGAACCGCCTGTTAGTATGCGCCAATTCCGGCCCCGAGACGGGAAAGCCGGCACAACGCTTCTGAGGTTAAATCGGTGAATGTAACGTTGACTAAGAGAGAAAACGCGGCCGTGGTCACCGTGCAGGGACGAGTAGATACGCTCTCCGCTTCCGACTTCGAGCAAACGTTGATCCGGTGGATCGACGCAGGCGAAAGACAACTGATCCTTGATCTGAGCGAACTGGAATACATCAGCAGCGCCGGACTGAGGACGCTTCTGGTGATCGGAAAGAAGATCGACGCAAACGGTGGTTCTCTCCGCTGCTGCGCCTTGCAGGATATGGTAAGGAAGGTGTTTGAAATTTCAGGTTTTGCCCTTGTGTTGCCGGTCTGCGACACCTTGGATGAAGCTCTTGCCGTTCAGTGAACGGACTTGCCCCCGATTGCAGGCTCATCGCTCCAAGCAGACCTTGGCTCGACGCACCCGGACACACGGTTGCCGAGTGAACGGGTCCCGGGAACAGGTTTGGATCACTGCGATTCACCAATTGGTTCTTGGGTAACCCCATGAAAACAAGCCTCTTTCGCGGACTGACAGGAAAAGTGATGCTGCTCGTCCTGGCAACAGGACTGGTTCTGGCTCTGCTGTTGGCTCACAGCTACCGCTTTTCTCGTGAAATCATTCTGAATACTGCCGAAGATCAGGCCCGCGACCGTGCTCTGTATCTTGCTTCTCAAATGGAAGGCGAGCTGCTTGCAATATCCGATGTCGCGAAGACTTTTGCTCTTTTCGTCGAGGAATCCAACCTGGACAAAACCGCCCTTCTCAGACTGCTCAGATCCTTTGTCGAAAGGAACAAACGTATATTCGGAAGTACGGCGGCATTCGAACCTTATGCCTTTGATCCCCATTTGAAAGCCTTTTCTCCCTACTATTACGAGCGCGAGGGGGTTGTCCACTATGTCCAGCTGGCAAACGACAACTACAACTATTTCGACAAGGAATGGTATCGAGAATCAAGGAAACTGAAAAAACCCTTTTGGAGTGAGCCGTATTGCGACGAAGGCGGCGGCAATGTGATGATGACGACGTACTCGTATCCTCTCTTCACCGGGGGACGAGAGGAGGCGTCACGGCATTTCGGAGGCGTACTTACGGCGGACGTCTCCATACCTTGGTTGACTGAGCGTCTCGCATCATTCAAGGTCTTCAAGACCGGCTATTGTTTTCTCATATCACGGAAGGGAAATTTCCTTGTCCGACCCAAGGGATCCATTGCTCAAAAGTCCCTATCCGCGGCGGCCCAACATCCCGAAAAGCCCGGCCTCGACGATGTGGTCCGACAAATGCTCGCCGAGCCGTCGGGATTTGCCTATATCGGCACGTCACTGAACCCCCGGGAGTCTTTCTTGGCATTTGCCCGAATTCCTTCCACCGGCTGGTCGCTTGGGATCGTCGTTCCCAGGGATGAAATACTGGCATCGCTGACGGGCTTATATCGGAAGCAGGTCGGCATTGCCGCACTCATCGTAATAGGGATGCTCGCTCTGACTTTGGCCCTCGCCGCGTCCATCACCGGTCCGTTGCGCCGGATGGCGGCGGTGACCGCTCGGGTGGCTCAGGGAGATCTTGATGTGGATCTGGCCGATATCCGGAGTCATGATGAAATAGGCAACCTTGCCCAGGCATTCCAGAGCATGACGGTAAGCCTGAAGAAGCACATCCGCGATCTTATGGAGATGACGGGAGCCAAACAACGCATGGAAAGCGAACTGGCAATTGCCGCTCAAATCCAAAGAAGCATGTTGCCTTCCAGATTCCCTGCCTTCCCGGAACGAAAAGACTTCGACATATACGCAGTCATGGCTCCGGCCAAGACGGTGGGAGGAGATTTCTACCAATTCTTCCTCATTGATGAGAACCGTCTGTGCCTCGCGGTCGGCGATGTTGCCGACAAAGGGGTTCCGGCTTCCATGTTTATGGCCGTGACGACCTTCCTCATACGAGTGGCCGCTGACCAAGGGGCGACACCCGACAAAATCCTTTCTCTGGTCAATCGGCACATTTGCAGAGAGAATGATACGTGCACATTCGTCACGATCTTCTGCGCCATTCTTGATCTTCACTCCGGTGAACTATGGTACTCGAATGCCGGTCATGATGCTCCCTTGATATCGTGTCCCGGCCGGGACGCCATAGAGCTCCCAATGCCGCCCGGTCCTGCGGCGGGTCTCATTGTCTCGGCAACCTATGTTACCGAAAGAGTGATGCTCGAACCGGGTTCAATTCTCTTAGCCTTTACGGATGGCTTGACCGACGCGTTGAACGAAAAACAGGAGGCCTACTCCGGTAAGCGACTCGAACGAGTTGTAACTTCACTTGATTCCTGCGATGTGGCGACGATGGTTGAGCACATACGTGAGGACGTTGAACGGTTCTCCGGGGAAGCCGAGCAGTTCGATGATTTGACACTTATGGCGGTGTGCTACCGCGGATTGAGGGGAGTTCGGTAGGGATGATACGGGTGCTGCACGAATACCAGGTTCCGGACTTCCCCTTCACAGCTCCTCACGGTGATCACCAACATGACCCTTACCCACGCCCAGTATCAAGTGATGGCATCGGAAATCTCGAGGATAGGGCTTCCCCTTCGGAACAGTCCTTTGATGATCCGAAGTCTTGTGGTCACGCGCAAGAAAATCAGGATGGCTGTTCAGTGCGCATTTCAACTTCTTCTCTACATTGTCAAACACCTTTGAGGGTTTGCCCTTTAGAAGATAGCCAAGTATTGCGCCTCCCGTTGAGAAGGGGCCGTATCGGCACGTGAGGAAGTTTGATCTCACTTCCTTAAGATACTCGGCCAAATCACCGTCCGTGCGCAGCACCTTAGCCTCGATTGGCCACATTCTTTGAGGATTTTCCCGCATACGAAAGCCGAAGTCCGGAGTGGGAGGCTTTGCCCCATCTGAGTGCATTGTCTCCGTTTCAGGCGGTTCATGTTGAAAATAGAAGAAGCTTTCCTGCGGCATGTTGTCCTGTATCAGGGGATCAAGGAGGGCGTTTAATGATCGTTCGAGGTTCTTGTCGTTTGGCGAGGCGCCACCAACGGATTCAAGATGACCGTTCAGCAGGTCGTCGCATCCCTTCCAAAAGCAGTAGAGTAGCGCTGAAACTGCCGCTGCGGTCCACACCTCAGCTAGGGCGCTTAATGTGGGGTTCGTGGCAGCGATTCGTTCAAAGAGGGTACGCCGTTGACTCACCCGTGCCCTCTTTGTCACTTCCCGAACGCGAATCGCTCGACATTATAAGAGTGGTAGCGATTTCTACAACAGACTGATATCAGGTTTTTATCTCGACATCGATGTACCTTTGGAAATGGCCGCGACAGTCATTCCTCGACAATCTCCAGCTCGGTCATCTTCTCAGGCTCTACTCCTCTGGTCACTATACTGCAGCTCCTCGATCGGTCTGCCTCGACCTCACGGCGGCCGTGGTTACCTCTGTGGTGGTGGCCATAATATATAGGTGAAGTAAGTGAGTTTTTGATGGCCAGTACATCAAGAACGGACCTGACGGGTGAATCTATACGCGCAACACGTTGATATTACAAGCGTGGTGTTGCCAAGACCTTCACTGAGACTGCCCTTGGAGTTTCGGTGATCGTAGGGCCGGACGTAACTCGGCTCGTGATCCAAAACAAAAGTAGTCGTTCAGGGAGTAGCCAAGACGAGCTATGGGAGAGTGGTTCCAGAGCGGCATGCAATAATGGGGCTTTCCAGAATGTCCAGTGGCTTTTTCCCTTGGAACACTAACGTCCTGGTGACGGTCAGCAATAGTGACGTGAGCAGTTCGCCCTCCTCGGAATTATTGCCGTAACAGTTCTTCCTCCACTGGACCCCCCGGGTGGACTCCTCGTTTATCGGAATTCTTGGTAGGAACCGAGAAGACGAACTCTCACACAATGGTCCCGCTATGGCTTAGGATCTATTGCAGCAGCCCTTGGTTGACGCAGTAGGAGGATGAGCGGCGAGTCTTCATGAACGAAACCGGTGGTGCCCTCGATAAGCAGGAGTTCCTCCTTGCAGACAACAATTGCAGAGGTTCAGGCAAGAAATAGCGGCTGCCAACTCTTGCCCGATCCTCATGCTAATTTACAATAAAACTACCAGCGGGACGATCCGCCGTTGCGTCCGCCGCCTCTAGAGTCGTTCCTGGGTTTAGCCTCGTTCACCTTCAGACTTCGGCCCCCGAGATCTTTGGAATCCAGTTCCTGTATGGCCTTGAGACCTTCTTCTCGGTTGCTCATTTCGATGAATCCGAATCCCCGAGACCGGCTTGTAAACTGGTCGACGATGACTTTGGCGGACTCCACTTCCCCGTAGGTGGCGAACAGGCCCTTGAGATCTGCCTCGTCGGAATCGAAGGACAGGTTCCCAACGTAAATGTTAATACTCATTCTCTAGCTCCTTTAGAAAGAAGCACACCACGCGTCTTGCGAGAGTGCGTTGACAGATACGAACAATGGCTGTTTGTGAACGGGGATATACCGGGTTGGATTACGGCGTGAAGTCCTCGACACGGGGGCCTATGTTCCAGGATCTTAATCCTTGCATGACGCCCGTAGTCCTTGACAAGAGGTCGACTGGAGAAACACAAGTTAAGGTTCAATTTCAAGAATAAGCGAGGAAGTCTCGCTTGTCAAGCGATTCTGAGTTTCTTGAGATTTCTTTTTATTGTTGCATTATATCAGAGACGTATGCCCGCTCCAGCCAGTTGAATCTTTCATTTCTGCCGGGACTGAGAGAATTCGATGTGCCCGCAGTCGGACCGCCCACCTGAGTTGCCGATTTATGCAAAAGAAACCTTACGTGAAGGTCGGAAGAGCCGTGACCAATGAGGCCGCTACCGTAGGCCGCGACGAAAAGGATGGTCGACCATCAATGGTAGAAGGAGAGCCCTGTTGAAACAGGGCTCTCCAGTCTAGTCTGGTGCATTTTGGAATGCTCAGCGGCCGCCAAGGGGAAGGGTTGCGTCGGAGACGGGTTTTGCAGGCCATGCCCATTCGGTGTCCGAGTCACGCTCCTGATTGTTGTAGATTTCGCCCACCGCCTTGACGCCGAAGGTATGCAGCCGCTTTTCATCATATGGGTAATTCCGGAGCGGCAGCTTCAGGTAGAGATTTGCCTGGTTGTTCTTATACCTGCGGTCGGGATGCTGATTATCGTAGCGCGGTAGTTCTTCCCCGAATGATCGGATGGCGATTCGTTGAGGATGAACCTTGTACATGGTCACCAGTGCATTCTTGACGTTTCTCGCACGGGCCTTCGCCAACTTGAAATTGTCCGAGGTCGTCCCCATAAATGACGTGTGGCCGTCTATCTGGAGGACGTACTGAGGTATGGTCCGAAGGAAGTTGGCTACCGCCTCCAACTTGATTGCCTCAGAAGGGAGAAGATCCGAACTTTCAGCCTTGAAGAAGATCTCGGGATACGGGAACATGATCTCTCTCACCGTGATGTCCCATGTGAAATCCTTCATTTGTACCTTGCTGCGGACATCCTCCCATGCGCGGGCATAGCCTCCGGAAAGCTTGCACACCTCATAGAGATTTCGCCACCCTACCTCTTCGGCCCCGAACCACATTCCGAAGACCTGCACCTTGTTTCCGTAAAGATTCTTGAGGGCGGTTATGGTTTTCTGTGGACATTCCCCTGAATTGCCTCCGTCGGTGAAAACTACGATTGCCGTACGCCCGCACGCAGTACCGACCAATTGACCGGCCAACTGCAGGGCATCTTGAAACGCCGCGCTCTGATAGGGACCGAAGCCTTCATTGCGGAGACAATTGTAGAAGCGCGCATACTTGTCTCTTGTCCACGGGCCAAGCGGGCTCAAAATCTTCGGCACGCTGCAGTCCCCGAATGTTATGAGGGCCGTGTTGAGATCATATTGCCACCGCGGCACGTGAGGCATCATCTTGTTGAAGAGTGCCAGGGCCCTCGTGGCAACAAATAGCCGACTATGATCGAAATTCTCGGGATGGCCGGCCATCATTGAATCGGAAACGTCGAAGAGAAAAATCACGTTGTGGAACTGAGGAATAAAATCGTGATCCTTCTGTGGTATCTTTTCGGAAAAACTCAGGGTGGGGCAAATCACCATGAGAGCTATGAGGGCTGCGGCCGGAAGGCTGGTTCTCATCAACGTCCTCCTGCTGGGCATATGTCTTAGACTACAAAATGACATGATGTCCAATATATCCAGCGTTATCTTAAAGTATCGCATGACTAATGTCAAGCAAAAAGCGCCTCTTTCCACGGACTTGTTCAAACAAGAATCGGTATGCGGAAGACATGCATGGATAGCCCGTGGGACAGGCAAAACCGCCCGGAATCACGATGGGGGAGGTTTACCACGTGCACGGCTTGGAATAAGTGGCAACCTCAAGGCTGAGACGCTATATTGATCTAATCAGAATTAACCCGAGCGAAAGAGAAATGCCCGCTCAGCTTCCGAGAATACTTATTGTCGATGATGAACCCAACATGTTGCACATGTTGAGCGCGGTCTTGAAACAGGATGGATTTGATCCCGAATGTGCCGAATCGGCTGAGCGGGCGCTTGATATGGCATCCCGAAGCAGCTTTGATTTCATCCTCTCCGATGTGCGCATGCCGGGAATGGACGGGGTGCAGCTGCTCGAGCAGCTGCGGGGGAAGGGAATAGACTCCATGGTGATTCTCATGAGCGCCTACGGTACCATCGACCTGGCCTTGGAGGCGATAGGCAAAGGTGCGTACGACTATATTGCCAAGCCTTTCAAGACCGACGAAGTGGTCCTCACCTTACGTAAGGCCTCGGAAAGAGAGCGGCTGCGCAAAGAGGTTCTGCTGCTGAGAAAGAGGCTGCGCTCTTTTGAAGCGAGCTCACAAATCATCGCGTGTAGCGAAGCACTGCAAGGCGTCCTGAGAATGGCTCATCGCGTCGCGGGTTTCGACTCCTCTGTTCTGATCACCGGCGAATCAGGCACGGGAAAGGAGCTCGTGGCCCGTGAGATTCACAACCGATCTCCGAGATCCCAGGGTTCCTTTGTCGGAATCAACTGTGCGGCAATTCCTCGGGATTTGCTGGAATCAGAGTTGTTCGGACATGTTCGTGGATCCTTTACGGGAGCTGAAGGGGACAAGCCGGGCATCTTTGAAGAGGCGGAAGGCGGAACCCTGTTCCTGGACGAGATCGGCAGCATGGACACGATTCTCCAGGCGAAGATTCTGAGAGCCCTTGATGGCGGTGAAATCAGGCGCGTAGGTGAGAACAAAGTTCGTCGAACCTCGGTTCGTATTCTCGCCGCCACTAATGAGGATCTTACCCTAGCAATGGAAAACGGTTCTTTCCGCCGGGATCTCTACTTTCGACTCAATGTAATCCATCTTCATATTCCCCCTCTCAGAGACCGTAAGGAGGATATTGTCCCTCTTGTGGAGTACTTCGTGAATTCATTGAACAAGAAGATGGGACTCAAGATCCGACATATCACCCGCGAGGCCCAGGATGCTCTCCTTGCTTACGAGTGGAAAGGGAACGTCCGAGAACTCCAAAACGTTGTCGAGCGGGCGATGATCCTTGCCGTGGGAGACTTCATCTCACTGGAGACCTTGCCTCATGACATTCGGTCGGGTGGACCACCTATTCAGAACTTACGCGATCGCGACAAGGAAGAAACCATCTCGTTGAAGAAAGCCGTCAAAGAGCTTGAGCGCGTTCTTATTGCCAAGGCCCTCAACAGGTCCGGCGGCAATAAGTCACGCGCTGCAGAGCTCCTCGAAATCAGTTATCCTTCACTGCTGAACAAGATCAAAGAGCACGGCCTGGTATGAGAGCACTGCTTTGCGAGAGTGGTCATGATCATGCGACGGTCTCCGCCTTCACCACCAGTTAATGCGATCTCGTGTCCTGGTTTTCGATGTGCCCCGGGTCTTGAGACGGTTTCTTACGAGCCGATCTATTGGTATGGTGAATGAGGACTCAGCGGGCTGTTGGTGTGCAGTACCTGGACGCGGACTCTATCCCCTTTCGTGAATGGCCTTTTTTCCCCCGGGAGAATCATCAGCCCGTCCGCCATGACCATGGAGCGGAGGGCTCCCGAACTCTGATTACCCGTTGACAGCGCTATCATTTCGCCGTCTCTTTCGAAAAGCTTACACCGAACCAGATGGAGGCGACCCGAGGAGATAGTGATACCCTCTGCAAGTGTGGCCTCGATGAGGGGTCTGTACAAATTCAGGTGCCCCATCATCTTGAGCAGGGCGGGTCTGACAAACTGTTCAAAGGAGATCATGGCGGAAGTTGGATTGCCCGGCAGTCCAAACACGGGCTTGTTGCCGATGGTACCAAATACAAGGGGTTTTCCGGGTTTCATGGCAACCTTCCAGAATTTCACCTGCATACCCAGTTGTGAAAGCGTATCCTTCACCAAATCATACTTTCCCACCGATACCCCTCCGGATGTGAGAATCACGTCGGCCCGCAGGCCGTCCGAAATTCTTGCTCGCTGATCTGCATCATCGTCGGAGGCGATCCCCAGTGAAATGGGCACGGCGCCACATTCAAGAACTTGAGCCGCGAGACTGTAACTGTTCGAGCATATTACTTTGCCGGGGACAAACGGTTCATCCAGTTCGACCAGTTCGTCGCCTGTGGAGAGTATTGCGACAATGGGACGCTGATACACGTGAACGTACGCGTGACCCAGCGTCGCGAGCATCCCGACTTCAGGCGGTCGAATGATGTCGCCCGTCCCCAGGACCTCTTCCCCTGCTCTTACATCTTCTCCGCGGCGACGTATGTGAGCCCCGAGGCCGGGATCCTTCAGACACGTTACTTGATCGCCGTTGAGTCGCGTGTCTTCTACCATGACTACAGTATCGGCCTTGAGAGGAATCACGCCGCCGGTCATGATCCGCACGGCTTCACCCGGCCTTACCTCACCTTCAAAAGGCCGGCCGGCCGGGGAATCACCGATCACCTTCAGGGTCACTGGGTTCCCCGGTTCAGCTCCGGCAACATCCTCATGGCGGCAGCTGTATCCGTCCATTGCCGAGTTGTCCGTCGAAGGCACATCCCGAATCGCGGCTACGTTCTGTGCCAGCACTCTTCCCAGGGCATCAACAACATGAATTCTCTCGCGTCCTAAAACCGGGATCTCTTCCAACACCTTCTGCTGAGCTTCTCCGATTTCGATCATTGGTAACCTCACAGGGCTTATGTCATTTTGGTTTTCATATGCTTAGAGCAATTCCCTCAAGTTCTGTCCCAAATTCGGTGGAGTCGCTCGTTCCCCGGAGAATCCCCCGGCTCCCATTATAAAGGGTGTTCAGGGACATTTCTTCGTACAATGCCCGGGAACCGGACTCGAAAAATCGGTCATTCTTTCCGGCAATTGCTAAGAGGCGTCGAAAGATTACTACAAAGTAGTACAATATGCAAAAGCCCGCCGCACGTATTCGAACTCATCCGTCCCGAGCAGACACCCTTTGGGCTGACCGGAATAGAAATGTGTGGTAAAGAAGAAGGTGGGGATAGATCTCATCCACGGCGAATCCCTTGCAAATCGGTCGCCGCACGTGCAGGACGAGGGTCGTCTCCGCGTTGTGTGCGGGCGATTCTCAAAGCTCCATCGGTATTCGTATAAACGCGCCTTGGCATGAACCATATCCTGCCACATTTTCCCTAGGAGGAGGCACGGCCAATGAAATGGTCTTTGAGGATCGGATCCATCTTTGGGATACCGGTAAAGGTACATGTCACATTCATACTACTGTTGGTGCTGGTCTATTTCGTTGGGGCGCGGATAATCGGAATTGGAGGGCTGAGCGGTGTTATCTTTGTGGTGCTCGTATTCGCATCGGTCGTGTTCCATGAACTGAGCCACGCGTTTGTTGCACGGCATTATGGGATCGACGTGGAGGACATAACACTTCTCCCAATTGGAGGGGTGGCGAGAATGGGAAGGAACCCGGAGAGTCCCATCCAGGAGATCATCATAGCAGCTGCCGGTCCTGTTGCCAGTTTCTTCCTCGCCTTTTGCTTGTGGTTCGCCACCGGAATCTTCGGGACCGACGTCACGCTTGGCGATCTCTCGGTGAAAGGCAGCCTCTTGGCGCAGCTCACCGTGGTCAATTTTGTACTGGGGGTCTTCAATCTGCTTCCTGCCTTCCCTATGGACGGAGGACGAATCCTCAGAGGTATTCTGGGCCTGTATTTGAGCCCCCATTCGGCGACTCGAATCGCCGTGGGGGTGGGACAGGCTTTTGCCATAGGCCTGTTCTTTCTCGGTTTGCTGACTATGAACCTCTTCATGATACTCATTGCCTTGTTCGTGTACATCGGAGCAGAGACCGAAGAGCGACAAATGGGAATCATGTTGTCCCTCGGCGGAGCGACTGCACAATCGGCCATGATTACCGATCTTGAAACCTTGACTCCCCATCAGACTATAGGCGACGCGGCCGAACTCTATTTCCGCTCGTTCCAGGGTGACTTCCCCGTGATGGATGATCGGAGATTGCTGGGGCTCATTACCCGCGAGATTCTTACTGAAACGCTGCACAAGAAAGGACCGAACGTTCCGGTTACTCAGGTTATGAGCAGGGACTTTCCAACGGCCGTCCGCGACACTCCCCTCATAGAGGTTCTTCAGAAGATCCAGGCATCCGGGAGCAGGACGGTGGCAATAATGAAAAGCGGTCAATTGGAAGGTCTCATCACACTGGAGCAAATCGGCAGATACAACATGCTCTGCTCAGGTTACTCGTGCGAATTCATTCGATCAGGCAAGACCTTTTAATGAGTGACCTTTCAGTGCCTCAAAAAGTCCCATGAATGAGCCTTCCCCGCACTTGAATGTTGCTACGAAATTGTCCGGAGGTGAATATGTATCTCGTCACTGCACAGGAGATGCGGGCGTTTGATGCACAGGCGATTAACGATTTCGGAATTCCCGGAGTTGTTTTGATGGAAAACGCCGGCCGCACTACCTTCAACATACTCAGAGAGCATCTTGGCGGCGATGTGGCGGGAATGACCGTCAGCGTGGTCGCGGGGCCCGGCAACAACGGAGGGGACGGTTACGTCATCGCCAGGTATTTGATCAATCATGGTGCTATGGTCAAAACCTTCCTGTTGAGTCCTCGGGACAAGATTAAAGGAGACGCACTGATCAATCTTCAGGTGCTGGAGAAAATGACCGGGGAGATTATCGAAGTATCAGACGAGGAATCGCTTGAGGAAGCCGCTCGGGTCTGGCACGCCGGCGATGTGATCGTGGATGCTCTTCTCGGCACAGGCCTGAATTCAGAGCTCCGTTCCCCCTATCGGGAGGCCGTCAAAGAGATCAACCGAGCACCCGGGGTGCGCTTGGCGGTTGACCTACCGTCCGGTCTGGAAGCCGACACCGGGCGAGTACTGGGAGTGTGCGTCCAGGCCGACCTGACCGCGACATATGGATTCGGCAAGTTGGGCATGGCCTTGTACCCTGGACTCGACTACTGCGGTCAAACAGAGGTGGTGGACATCTCCATACCGCGTCCCGCCGTCGAGAGCAATCCTCCGAAAGCCATACTGTGCAAGAATCCCGAACCGTGTGAGTATCTTCAGCTGCGCAAGAATCCCCAGGCGCACAAAGGAACGTTCGGACACATTCTCATAGTGGGCGGATCCCCAGGAAAAACGGGAGCCCCGGCAATGGCCGCAGCCGCAGCCTCAAGGGTAGGCGCGGGCCTTGTTACGGTAGGCGTTCCGGCTTCGCTCAATCACATTCTCGAGGTCAAACTTACCGAGGAGATGACCGAGCCGCTCCCCGAGACCGTACCCGGTTACTTGGGCGAACCCTCGGTTGATCGAATCGTTTCGTTGTCTGCGGACAAACAATGTCTCGTGCTCGGTCCGGGTATGTCGACACATGACGGAATGTCCGAACTGGTTCGAAAGGTGTTGGAAGGTTATTCCGGCCGGCTGGTTATCGACGCAGACGGACTCAACGCGCTCGTACCAAATATGAGTGCTCTCAAGGCGTCTGGAGCGCTCATCGTACTGACGCCTCATCCCGGAGAGATGGCGCGTCTCACCGGTACAACCGTCAGAGAGGTGCAGCAAGACCGTGTCAACCAGGCAAGAAGAATCGCGGCGGGATTCGGAGTCTGGATCGTCCTCAAAGGAGCGCGAACGTTAACCGCGGACCCTGAGGGTACCATCTACGTCAATACCACCGGCAATCCATGGATGGCCTCCGGTGGCCAGGGAGACGCATTGAGCGGCATTCTCGGGGGATTGCTGGCGCAGGGAATTCAGCCCGAAGAGGCGATTCCGTTCGGGGTTCATCTCCACGGGCTGGCCGCAGACAAAATCGTGGAACGAAACGGACCTCGGCCCGTGCTTGCTACCGACGTAATCGCAGAGATCCCGTTGGTTCTGACCTCTTGTATGCAGGATGGAAACGGGGAATCCGCGTGATCGAACTTATGAACCGGATTACCGAGGAAGCATGAATGTCGGTATGTAGTGCTGTGGCACGTGCCGGCCGTGGGCGGCCCCACGTTGGGGTACCCGCCAATATCGTCATCTCGGGCTATTTCTCGTAGAATGCAAAAAAATCCTTCGAGTAGCCGTTGTCGTAGCGCTTCATGGTGTATTTCTTCTGGTCCGGAGAAAGCCTGTCTCGCTTCACAATCTTGTTGTTCTCGTCTCTGAAGTAGAAATTGCAGACAATGTTGTGAATATTTGCATCGCCGTGCATCGCTCTGGTGCATCCGGCCAACACCATGGCCTTGGCAATATCTTTCGTGCTCACGTGGTGCCCCATTGCAAACACGAGATTGCCGTCCTCTCGAATGCCGAACGCGCTTCGGTTGGCAAGAAACCACAGATCTCTTTTCGCCATGGTGCTTCGACCGCTGTTGTCGACCAGAAATCCTCCAAGTCCGATTTCCGAGTCGCTTATCTTCCCGTGTTTAACGATCTTTTCCACTACTTTGCCGTTCTTCACAATCAAGTGGCGCAACTGCCGGGCGTCAATAACCATGGATGAAGGGATGTCGTCGGCCCATTCCATAATGTCCACGGAATTGTCCCGATACACTACCATGGTGGCCATTCCATCCACCATGGGATACACTTCTTGACCTCGGAATATGGCACCGGCCCCCCGGGAATGTTGTTGCATCCACATCGCGTTGGTAATGGCAACTATTCTTGCGAGATCCTCTCGGTCAGGCCGATAGGATACCAACTGAATGCCCGGCTCCGTCTGGCCGATAAACAGGCGCGGCTTCAGACGGTTTGCGTCGAACACCGCCAGGTGGACGACTGAATTGGGGAATTCCAGACTTGGGCGGTAAACCGTCTTGTAGACCAACGGCCGTCCGTCGGAACCTCGCGGCAAGCCCTCCGAGGTCCAAATCCCCTCGCCTTCCACTTTGGGAGACAAATAGAGCGGCGCGATCCGTGACGGCTTGGGGAAAAACGGATCTGCCGCCGCCTCCTTCGTCTGTAGTTTCGCGTCCGCCTCGGGAGCCTTTCCAACGTCTTCCGACTCCTCCGTCTCAACAGTCCCGGGCTCTTCCTCTTCAACTGCCGAAGGATCATCGGCACCCGGAACCCGACTCATGAGTTTGTCCAGCCACCTCGGAACAAGGCTCTGGTCGGAGAACTTAATATCCCTTTCCACATCCGCGGTCTCAACACTAATGCGTGCCAGCCGCTGAAGGGACGTCTTATGATCTTCAGCCGAAGAAAAGGAAACGAGAATCAAGATCAGAACAGCTGAAACAACAACTCTTTTTGGCATCCGTTTCACCACACCTGCAAAATGCATCTTGGATATAAGAGCTAACTACCAAGTATTTAACCCTTATTATCACATCCAAACGTTCCGCGAAGGACTCGGGGAATCCCGTTATGTGCAAGCCCGGCCTCACGAGCAGCCTCTGCCGGATATCAGTCTTGCGGTCTCCTTGTCGGCTTTACGGATTTAAGGAGAACGATGAATTCTCTGCTCGCCTTCACGAAAGATCTCATGAAAACCAACAAATAGCCTCAACCCATTGATATCTCTATTGTAAGGGATAATTATATCAAAACCGAGACGAAAAGACAAGGTAAACTCTCAGGGATACGTTTCCCCCATCGTGATTCCAAGCGCTGGGGCAGGTCCGGGGAACTGTTGCCGCCTCGAGAGCCCGTGTCCTCACACGCCCTCTACTACTGGGGCGCAAAGATATAACCATACCAGAAATTGTCAAGCTGTTTCCGTATATTAGTACTATAGTCTTAGATTATAGTCGAGATAATTAGAAATTGCCGGCTCTTCGGCTTTTTCGGAGAAGATCTTCAACGTCGTCGGGTTGGAAGTCGAGGAGCGCAAAGATTTCCTTTTCCACTTGCACCGTTACGTCTTTCATACGGGCGAGCCCCCTCAAGGCTTCGGGAGTCTTGCCGTAGGTTTGCTCCAAGTACGCAAATCGTGCGTCGATGCTTACCAGCTCATCATGCACCACTCGTTTGTCGGAATAGTAGGCCAGCTGTTCTTCCCTGATCGGATCCTCTCGGGATGTTCTCAAAATGACATGCTGCACCACGATGCGCGCTACCCGCGGGAATCCTTCCTCCTTCAGAATCTGTTCGCCCCGAACGTCGTGGCGGCCCCCCCCGTCCAGAATGCAGGGGTATTTTCCAATATCATGAAGCAAACACGACGCCCTCAAGAGGTCTATATCAACGGCGTGGTCCTTGGCAATAAGCTCTTCACCAAGCAACTTCCCGACCTCCCACACTCGCTGAGAATGCAGGACTATGTGGTCGGGGGTCTTATGCTTCTTCAGCAGCTCAAGACACCGGCCTTCATCAGGTATTGTGTTCGCACGCATCGTTCAGCATCTTCTTGGTCCGGAGCGGGACCTACCGCATCGTTTTCCTATAAAATCCTTCTACAGAATACACCGGCAGCCCACGTTTGCACAACCCCCTTGCAACGGAATTGGGCACCGAGGTTTATGTCCCCAACGGCACCGTACGGCAAGAAGGTGCTTTTCCGCCGGGTATTCGGTAGTTGCCTAGTACACTGTGGCATAAATGCGCCGACGTATTCTTGAGAACACGCCGTAGCGTCCCGGGTGCTCGCGGAAAAGAGACCCCGTGGAACGCGGGAAAGCCGGCGCTGCCAAGACAGGGACAGTTTCCTTAATACGTCACCGTACTTTCGCCGTGGAGTGCCGGCCATGGTCACGGATTTCTCGGGTTGAGATTGCTTTCCCGCTGGACGCGGGACTACACTCCTCGCAAAGACATCCCGTCAATTGTCATTGCGAGTTAAGCGAAGCAATTTCAGCGCGCCGACATTCACGACCGTATATGAAAACCGTAGACCGTGAACTCTGATTCATAAGGCTTGCTTCCGTACACTACGAAACCCGTCCTCAAAGAGGGCGGGTCTCTCCCCGGGAGGTCTTTCTCTTGTGGCCGGCCCGTTGCTGCCGTCTAAGAAAGTCACAGCAGCCCTAGGGCGGTCCGTCTTTAGAAGATCACTCCGGCTTCCGCGTAGGGACCGTGAATGGTTATTTCAAGCTTCGTGTTTCCTTCATCTCGGGTCCACTCGGCGTATCGGTAACGATAACCGGCTGCTACGTACGGCCTCAGGCCGGACGGCATTCCTCCGGATCCGCAGCCGCCGTCCAGTTCGGGGAAGTACTTCCCCTCACCGTCAACGTAAACCCCGTTCTGATTCTGGAGAAATGTGTACGCCGCCTTCACTCTGGCAAAAACGTTCTCGGCAGGAGCAAATTCCGCTACCCCGCCGATACCCATAAGGAATTCGCTGAACTCCTCTGAATCTGATTGCTGGCCGTCTTCCACACGAAGCCTTTCCACGAGCAGTTCACCAAAGAGCAATCCTCCGGCGCGGTAGTTGCAGCCAACTATTGGATAAACCTCTCCTTCCCAACGATGCAGCGTCGTTGTGGTTTTTAACGCCACCCGTTCTCCCGCGAGGAATAGCGTATTGTCCACTATGAGATCCGCAGGCAGAATTCCATTCCCTTCGTCATCTCTTGGAATCGTTAAGGTGTAGGTGAATGCCAAAGTCGGGGAAATCCGCACCCCTGCGTAGATCTCTCCAACGACGGTATTCTGGGAAAAATTCAGATCCCTCACAAGGTCTATAGTACCATGCCGGGTGAGCTTCGCGGAATTGCTCGTGTAAAAGACCCTCCCGCCGCCCTCCACACTGAAGGTCGTGCAACCTTGTTTGGGAAAACATGGGCCCATTTGCATGGGCATTGGCGCCGGTCCGCAACCGATTGGCGGACATGCTGCTCCCATTTGACCCATCGGCGGACCCATCGGCGGCACGGAAGGCTGCCAGCAGATCCCGGGATCGCCAAAAGCGAGCATGATGAGGGAAACGGTTGCCAGTACTGATGCCAGGGTTATTACTCTTTTCATTGTTGGCCTTGTCACCTCCTGGGACGGACTGTTGGAGTGATAATATCATAACTAAATCCAAGTAGTCAATCATTTTTATCGAAAAGGACTGAGTTTCATGGCTTAACATCTTCTTATATCACCCTAATCTATTCTATCCTTAGGGTTTCGTTATGGTATTAGGGTGTTGCGCTTTATTATCTTGGCAAACCTGTCTTATCGGCCTACTGTCCCGGTTTATCGCTTCTATTTGGCGTTGGCATCCTCCACCTCGCTCCAAGGTGCTCGTATCTGCTCGCCGGACACACTAAAACTCCACACACTTCGCAAATATCCTCCCCATTGAAATTTGTTTTGGACTAGTGTAAGATGACAGTGTGGTTGGAGGTATTGTGGGACCCGCTTTTCTTGATTTGTGGGCGGGAAACATACCTCCGACGGAGGACATTCCCGACGGGGATTTTCCCTTGTGCCGGGTGCAAAGAAAGCCTTATATCCTATGGTTTGAATAGGGAATTACGTGAGCTTATGCTACGAGAACACATCAACGACATCAGGATCCGATGGAGCCCGAGAGAGAGGAGTGGAACTGCCTACGATCCCGGCCTATACCTCGAGACGCCGGAGCAGGCCCGCAGATTGATACGGCATCTCCAGACCGAGCTCGACAAGGCCCGACGAGCAAAGAACACCGAATTGGTTCGAGAGGTCGGGGAAATTCTTGATCGAGTGCTTCGTCTTTCAAAGAAGTTCTTCAGGTGGGAAGAGAGAATGACCAGCGCCCTGAACTCCGAGGAGTTGCGGGAAATCAAGAAACTCCCGTTGGGTTTTTGATGAGTGACGCGATGGTATGGGTTCAATGGTTTCTTCGTGGTGTTCACTGTCTTACGAGCAAGGGGTTTATGCGGTCGGAACCGTTTTCAGCCGCAGTGAGCTTATTGCCCCAAGCTTAACGAATTAGCGTTGAGAGGTATATGATGGATTACGAGAACATGAGTCGTGAGGAACTCATCGGGCATATTAGACAAATGGATGCTTATATGGACAACGTTGTCGTCGTCTGGGGCGGGAAGAAGGAACTGCTAGCCACCCTGGTCGAGGTGGCCGCCAATAGCGACCAAGAATACACCGAACAGGAGGTCGCCAACGCGGCGGTTATTCTCAATACGGACGGTGCGTTCGATGAGTTCATCAGACTGCTTAGGGACTCATTCGAGAGAGGCGGCATAAGCTACATGTTGTCCGAGAAGATTTCCGCGTTGATGGAAGAGACCGCGTCGAGACACGGCAAGAATTGACATTCGGGAATTCTCGTAACATTGACGAATCTAGTGGTAATTTCGGGAAAGATCGCTTACAATGACCTGAGTGGATACGGCTCGGAAGCCGCATGACCTGGTCATTTTCGTCGATGGTTGAAAGGAGATAGTGCAGGTGAACGTGAACGTACGCTTGGGGAGTTGCTCCATTGCAGCCATAGCGGTAGTGTGCGTGATTATGATGCTCGGCTCAGGCACGGACTGCCTCTCTCAGGAGTCAAAATCATCGTGTGGGGAGCTCAGAGGCAAGTGGGAACAGCTTGTTCGAGACCTCCAAGATAGTCTGAACGGCTACAGCGCGCTTCAGAAGGCACCACTCGAGAAGATTACTCGGAAGCCGCTGGTGGATTACTCGGAGGGAAAGACCATTGCAAGACAGATTTCCGAGGCAATCCGGGAAAAGGAAAAGCAACTGAGTGCCAAGCGTAAGGAATGCCGCAATATCCTCAATCTCGAGGACAAGGCCTTCGCAGTCTTTGAACAGTGTTTGATGAATGATGCTTTAAGCAGGAAAGAGAAAAGAGCGTTCACGGCCATCCAGAAAAAGCGGAAAAGACTTGTGGACAAAGCCATGCTCTCCATTACCGAAGTGCACGCGGTGGAGGGCCAGAATACGGTGACACCCTACTCGCAGGCATATCAGGATCCTTATCGAGCGCCGGAAAGCTATTGGCGCAACTACCAGCAGATGTATCGAAGTTACTGGGGGGGCAGGTGATCCGCCGAGGGTAGGTTGAAAGAGAAAAGGAACATTCCTTCGCGTATACCGTTTCGAGAATTGAGCCGGGATTTCCGCCCTGAAAAAGGGTCAAGAAAGCTTGCAGAGGCTATTCCACCGAATGCTTGCTTAAAACGGTTGATAGTGCTTGACACTGCTTATCCCGGATATTACAATAAAAAGTTGTTAAGAGAAAGGGCCCATAGCTCAGCTGGTAGAGCTCCCGGCTCATAACCGGTCGGTCCCTGGTTCGAGCCCAGGTGGGCCCACCACGAGGTTCCAGAGAGATCATGATACCACCCATAACGCTTATGAGAAATGTGCGATTCTGCCACGGGGAGCTCGACAAAGCTCCCCGTGATCTTTTGTAGCCGGCGGGCGCGGTCTTCCGCCTCGCATCGAGTGGTGTTCCATGATTGACGCAACCAAGGAAGGGGCAATGTTCGGAGCCAAAGCAGCATGTGTCGGAAGCGCTCCAACCGGACTGCCAACAGTCAGGTCGTTGGGTCCCGGCGGAGCGTTGCTGAAGGATCGGCATTGCACCCGGTTTTCCCTGTTCAGGAGGAAAACTCCACCGTGTGTCATTTGAAGCTGTCCCAGATCGTCGAATTAGCCGACCAGCTCTTCCCGTTTGAGCAGTCGGAACCCTGGGACAACTGTGGCATCCAAATCGGCGATCCCGACCGTATGATATCTTCGATGGCATTCAGCCTCGACGCTACCCCCCAGACCGTCAAGTTTGCCCGAGAACATTCATGCGAATTGCTTGTTACACACCATCCGGTACTCGTTGAGCCGGTGCGCGCTATTCTCCCGGACAGCCTTGCCGGGCGAACGCTCCTGACCGCAGGTCGCTCGGGTGTGGATATCTTGAGCCTGCATACGAATCTTGACGCGGCTCGAGGAGGTCTGAACGACAAGCTCGCCGAGACGCTTGGACTGCGGGACATCTGTATCCCCACCCCCGCCGGTTGTGCTCGACTGGGGCGCCTGGACCCTTCCATGACGCTTTTTCAGTTTGCCGTAAAGGTTGCCGCGGATTTGGAAGTACAACGGCCACGGATTATCTCGATGGAGAATTGTCCGGTGCAAACGGTTTTCTGTGCTTCGGGAAGTGGAATGGGATACCTGAAGGAAGCACTGTACTGCCTAGCAGATGTCATGTTAACAGGGGACGTGCGGTATCATGCTGCTCGAGAGGCCCTGGAAATGGGCATGCCGGTAATCGATGCCGGGCATTTCGGGACGGAAAGAATGGCCGTCGAACTCATGGCCGGGCTCTTTGCTCGAGAATTTCGTAACAGAAACGTTGAGATCGCGTGTCATCAATGCGGGTCGGAACACGAACCTTTCTTGGACATATTCGACCGTAAGGAGGATGATTGAGTTGAAAGAACAACTGCGGCTCCTTGAACGGCTTCAGGAGATCGATAGTCAGATAGATAGCTACGAGAGCGAACTCGCTCGAGTTCCGCTGGAAGTCCAGGAGATCGCCCGAAATTTGGTGTTGCTCCGGAGAGAAATCGCTGAGGCTGAGGGACGATTAGAGGCCGTACAGAAAGATCTCCGTAAGAAAGAAGCGGAGTTGAACACGGAACAGGAGAAGATCAAACGTTCGGAGCGTCGTCTCCTCGCCATAAAGAATCAGAAGGAACACAATGCCCTGTCGAGAGAAGTCAAGCTCGGCAAGAAAGTTGTGGGAGAGATAGAGGACGCCATTCTCGAATTCATGGGAGAAGTCGAGAGCCTCACAAAATCCTTGGAACGTAAGCGAAGTGACTATCAGGGATTCGAGGAGCGGCTTCTCGAGAAGAAGGCAGAAGCCGAGCAGATAGAGAATAGTGCCAACACTGCCCTCACGTCGCTGAATTCCGAGAAGCTCAATGTGTCCGAAGCCATTGAGAGAGATTTCCTGAAACGTTACACGACCGTTAAGAAAGCCAGGGGTAATGCCGTTGCCGAGTTGAAGAACGGGTCATGTACCGGTTGCAACATTTCTATTCCACCGCAACTGAACATCAGGGTTCTGAAACAGGAAGAAATGGTGATATGCCCCAATTGCAATCGGATACTGTTCGTGAGGCCGGAAAACATACCCGAATATAACAAACTGGAAACCTAATCCGCGACGATTCCGTGGAATTGATGACCAACAACGGTGAACCCAATCCGGCCTCGAGGCGATTCGCCGGCGCCGCTTGGGAGTAACGTGCTTCGCAAGATGCATGGGTTTAGTCTTGAGGGGCCGGCGCCGCGTTCAACTTTGGAAAATCCAGGAAAAAGAAAAGTGATTCGCCATGTACCCGGAAGAACTTCTCTTGGGATTGGTTGAGGACGATATCGATCGGATCATTCGGATAGAACACTCCGATCCCCACAGAGTCCTCGGAGCACACCCGGTTTCCTCAAATGGCCGGGAAGGTTTGATTGTGAGGGCTTTCCATCCTGACGCCTCCGGGGCACTACTCATCGCCGGTGAGAACACCATTCCCATGGAGATGTCGGCTTATCACGGTCTTTTCCGGTGTTGGCTTCCGGGGGAGACTCTCCCGTTTAGACATCTCATTCGGTTCACTTTCGAGGACGGTTCCGGATGGGAATGCGACAGTCCCTATCAGTTTCCCCCCACGCTGGGCGAACAGGATCTTCATTTTGCCGGGGAAGGCAAGCACTACGCACTGTATGAAAAGCTCGGCGCGCATCCGTTGAAGATGGCCGGCGTAGAGGGTACGGGGTTTGCCGTATGGGCTCCCAATGCGAGAAGAGTAAGCGTTGTCGGGGAATTCAACAACTGGGACGGTCGTCTGTTTCCCATGAGAAATATGGGCAGCACCGGAATCTGGGAGCTGTTCGTTCCGAACCTCGGACCGGGTTCGCTCTATAAGTATGAAATAAAGACCGCTTCGGGAGATCTGAGGATCAAGACCGATCCGTACGCGTTTTCAATGGAATTGAGACCCGGAACTGCGGGGAAAATCTGGAACATCAACGGATACGAGTGGGGTGACGCTAAGTGGATGGAGGAGCGGCCTCATCGCGATCTATTGGCCGAACCTATGAGCATCTATGAAGTCCACCTTGGTTCGTGGTTGAAGGCGGCCGAGGAAGACTACCGGTGGAGTACGTATCGAGAAGCTGCCGAAGCCCTCGTCGAGCATATGCACCACTACGGCTTCACTCATGTGGAACTCATGCCCGTCATGGAACATCCGTTCGACGCGTCCTGGGGGTACCAGGTTACCGGCTATTTCGCTCCTACGAGCCGTTTCGGCACGCCCGACGATTTCAAGTACTTGGTGGATTACCTTCATCAACACGGCATCGGGGTAATCCTCGACTGGGTGCCGGCCCACTTCCCCAAGGATGATTTCAGTCTTAGGCTCTTTGATGGAACTGCGCTCTACGAGCACGCAGATCCGCGCCAAGGCGAACACAAGGATTGGGGAACACTTATCTTCAATTACGGTAGGAATGAAGTTCGGAATTTCCTGGTCGGCAATGCATTGTACTGGTTGGATAAATTCCATATCGACGGATTGAGGGTCGATGCCGTAGCTTCACTGCTTTATCTTGATTACAGCCGAGAAGAGGGGGATTGGATCCCCAACCGTTATGGGGGAAACGAGAACTTGGATGCAATTGAGTTCCTGAAAGAATTCAATGTGATGGTTTACTCCAAGTTTCCCGGTTGTTTCACCGTGGCCGAGGAGTCCACCGCGTGGACCGGAGTGACTACTCCCACGTACCTCGGAGGTTTGGGCTTCGGATTCAAGTGGGACATGGGCTGGATGCACGATACGCTTGAGTTTTTTTCAAAGGATCCGGTGCATCGCTGTTTTCATCACAATGACCTTACGTTCTCCATGATGTACGCGTATAGCGAGAATTTCATCCTACCCCTGTCTCACGATGAAGTAGTGTACGGAAAAGGATCCTTGTTGAGAAAGATGCCGGGAGATGACTGGTGCAAGTTCGCCAATTTCCGGTTGCTGCTGGCTTACATGTTTACCCACCCCGGCAAGAAATTGCTTATGGCCGGTTCGGAACTCGCCACGTGGAATGAGTGGAATCACGAATCCAAGTTGGAAACCGAACTCCTCCAATATCCGGTTCACGATCGGTCGGCCGGGTTTGTAGCGGACCTTGGAAGCCTCTACCGCACGGACAGTTCATTGTGGAGCTGGGATGCTCGCCCGGAAGGCTTTTCCTGGATTGACTGCAATGATAATCAGAACAGTGTTCTCTCGTACATCCGGAGAGGACCTGAAGGCTTCTTGGTTTGTGTTCTCAATTTCACCCCGGTCGTGAGAAACGATTATCTGGTGGGCGTTCCCGAACCCGGCGACTATCGGGAAGTATTGAACTCCGACTCCGAATTCTACGGCGGCACCAATGTGGGGAATGGGGGAACGGTATCAACCGAACCGGGAGAACACCATGGGTACCCCCAACATCTGAAACTTATTCTTCCGCCTCTCGGCTGTCTGGTCCTCCGAAAGATGTAGCGCAACTCTTCAGCGTGACCTCCCAAACTCCTGCCGTGTTGCCGCTCCTTCCTGAATCGGTTCCATTATTACGAAGTTGCCTATTCTCGGAGACACTTCGCGGTCGGCCTCGGCCATGGCAGGATAAGAGTACCCTTCGGAACGCGGGGAGGCCGGCGCTACCGCGTATTCATGACTTGGTAATTCACCCTCACAAGATTCACCTCTACCTCCCGCATCCCTAAGACCCTCCATGAGAAAACGTCTCTTACCCGCTGAAATGAAGCTTAACCGAGCTGTGCTACCGGAATTGCTTGTAATATGACGGGGTATAGGATATAATAGCGCTACTTTAATTTATATTTTTGAGGTACCCGGATGAAAGGTTTGGTTTCTGAGAGAGCTGCCGCGTTTATTGCAGCTCTTGTCACATTGGCCGCCTTCGTGGGGCTTGCAGGACCAATTTCCGCACACGCCTCTTTTGATGTTCGCAAAGATGCCTTTTCCATATCCAACGCGCCGGGATGGTGTTTCGCGATGGCCGCGTTTTCTCGGTGGTACTATCTGACACGTCAGGACTCTCCGCCGCTCCGATCCGTTCTTGACAAACGGTGTCAGCAGCGCATCGCCTCAGAGTTGCAGAGTTTCTATAGCAAGAATCTCATCAAAATTCAGGCAGATTACTGCAACCAATATATTCACAACCAGTCCCAGTGCTTCCGTCGCTTTGTGACGGGACTTGTATCCGGCGAGCCCCGCATCGTTCTGTTGATGAATAAGGGTCCCACGGGAGCCGTGTTGCACGCGGTATTGGCATACGCGTGGGTACCTGAGCGGGACTTGATCAAAATATACGATCCCAACTACAGCAACCGTGAGCGCGTTATTGACTTGGCGAAGAAAGAGTACACTTCTCTGGACATAACCTACAATGCTATCTGCTTTCCGGAAGTGTTTCATAATCATTCCGGGCTAGTAAACAAAATGAGGCAATTGCACGAAGTTTTTGCCGCGCGAAAGGCAAACGCCAAATCCCGGCAAGCCGCGGTCAGGGAGCCATCACGCCTCACCCGTGTTGGATCCGAGTCGAAGATTCACTCTCAGCGGTAAGACTTGTGCGCATGGTGATCTATCAGAATCCGACCAACACTCCCACAGAAGCCCCGGTGAGGCTGTAGGTCCATTCATTGTTCAAGACTTGATTGTCCTCAATGTATTGGACCAGACGACCGTAAAAGCCGGCGGACATGGCGACGTTCGGATATGTCTCCCACGTCGCGCCTACTTTGAACATGGCGAGAAAACCTCGCGTGATCAGGTGAATTCCTTCCGCTTCCATACCGAAATCAAGGCCGTGAGGCATCAGGAAACGGCCCTCAAACCCCAGTACCGGATACGTCCCGTCAAGTCTTCTGGTGTTGGATAGTACCCCGGCCTCCTCTGAGTCTCCGTTGATCGTTGCCGCACAGTTGACGTAGTGGAGACCGATGCGGGGGCCAAGCCTGAAAGATGATACTCTCAGAACCTGGTAACCGTAGGAAAACCTGAGCCAATTGAAATCGATGCGGGTTTCCAGAAGAGTACCGGCGGGGTACGTTTTGTTCTGGAAGCGAAACGGCTGCGCGATCCGCTTTACGCCCGTGGGCATCGCCATGAGGTAATCGAAGTCCAGTACGTGGTTTTCGAGGATCAGTCCACGGAGAACAACGGACGAGGATTCTCCGGTTTCCACGCCGAGCCCGGAGGCCACATCGACCCTCGTCCCTGAGCCGGGCCGCCCGCCCGCGGGGATCAGCGTCTCTCCGGCCACAATCATCGCGCCCCTCTCCATACCGGTGAAGAACCTTGCATGAGGCGTCAGTTGAAATGGCTCTTGGGCCGGTGCAGCTTCCAATACGCCGATCAGGATACTAATGACGAGTATTCCACGAAAACGTGCGGGCCCGATGATCTGCATGGCGGTTTCTCCTCGCCCCCGGAGATCTTGCGATTGGTCCGTTTTATATACTGTTCCGGGAGGCGGGGCAACCAAGAAATCTCGTAACCGGTATGAGTCCGGCCCTTTGGGGGAGAGATTCCCTGCGAACATGTCCTTGTCCGTCTCTTGTTAATTGCGGTTAAGAGGTAGATTCAGGTGATGAAGAAGATGCTCGGTCGGCAGAGGAATGCCTTCCCGCCGGGGCCGGCTTTCCTCTGAGATGTGCATGATTGTGTCGGAGGGGATTGTGATGACTGAGAGAAGCGTTCCTATCCTACCAGATTGATTCTCATGCCGCGACCACATCGTCCTCAATGGGCCACCGTCCCTCATTCAACCAACGAACCAGTGAGGCGTCTATTGCATCTTCAAAAACGTCGCAGCGTGCAGCTATTTCCTTAAAGGAAAGACCCTGCTTCAGCATATTGTGAATGTTTTCGGGAGTCATTCGGACTCGAGAGCCTTCCATCTTTAGCATAAGTCACTCCTTCTCGGCCTATTAGTTTATAAGATATCTCACTTGGCCGAAGGTTCCCCCACCTGATCAAAAAAAATGTTCGTCTATTCACTGCCGGTCGACCATTAATCTAGGTGACGAGTCCCAGGGTCGCTTTCCGTGTCAAGTCGTCCTCGCAGTCCGGCTGGGACGGTCCGGAGTTCGAGAATTTCACTGCTTCAGATGAAACGAAGCTTCCAGACCCAACGAGTCTCCCGGAAATACGGTCTGTTCAATGTCGGCGAACACTATTCCGAGCACTTCATCCATGTGATCCACGGAGACTATATCGAGACCCTTTCGGATTCGTCGGGGAACCTCTTTCAGATCCTTCTCGTTTTCCCTTGGGATAACGACCCGTGAGATCAAGCCACGCTTGGCTGCCAAGAGTTTCTCCTTCAGGCCTCCTATGGGCAGTACCCGACCGCGCAAGGTGATTTCTCCCGTCATGGCGAGGTCTTTCGGAAACGGCTTCTTGGTAAGGGCTGAAACCAGCGCACAGGTCATGGTGATGCCCGCGGAAGGACCGTCTTTGGGAGTTGCGCCTTCGGGAACATGAATATGGATGTCAATCTTGTTGTAAAAGTCTCCTCTCAGATTGAGACCCCAGGCACGTGAACGGACGTAGCTCATGGAGGCCTGGGCGGATTCCTGCATCACCTCGCCCAATTTCCCCGTCACGATCAATTTCCCGGAGCCGGGCATGAGAGCGACTTCCACTATAAGTAGTTCGCCGCCGAATTCTGTCCAGGCCAAGCCGACGGCCACTCCAATCTTTTCCTCTTCCTCCCTGGTACCGTGGCGAAATTTGGGAACGCCCAGGTACTTTCCTACGTCTTTGGGCTCCACGGTCAGATCCCCTTGAATATCTCCACCGACGACTCTGCGTACTATCTTGCGGCACACCTTGGAGATCTGTCGTTCGAGGTTGCGGACTCCCGCTTCACGTGTGTAACGTCGAATGATGCGAATAATAGTACTGTTGGAGAAGTTGATCGCGTCTTTGGAAAGGCCGTTTGCCTCCAATTGCTTCGGCACGAGAAATTGCTGCGCGATTCTGAGTTTCTCCAGCTCGGTGTATCCGGCAAGGCGTATGATCTCCATGCGATCTTGAAGAGGAGCCGGTATGCCGTGGAGCGTATTGGCCGTAGTGATAAACATGACCTGTGACAGGTCATAGTCAACGTCCAGATAGTGATCGTTAAAGGTGTGGTTTTGTTCCGGATCCAACGTTTCCAGTAATGCAGCGGAAGGATCGCCGCGAAAATCCATACTCATTTTGTCGACTTCGTCCAGAAGCATGACCGGATTAATCGTAGCGACCTTCTTCATGCTCTGGATGATTTTTCCCGGAAGCGCCCCTATGTACGTACGACGATGCCCCCTGATCTCCGCTTCGTCACGGACCCCGCCCAGGGAAATTCGCACAAACTCCCTTCCGGTAGCCCTTGCCACCGACTTAGCCAGGGAGGTCTTGCCTACTCCGGGCGGGCCTACGAGACACAGAATGGGTCCTTTGGTCTTCTCCACGATCTTCTGGACCGCCAGATATTCGATGATCCTTTCCTTGACCTCTTTCAGCCCATAGTGGTCCTCATCCAGAACCCGTTGCGCATCTTCAATGGTGAGGTCGGATTCGGAAGCTTCGGTCCAAGGAAGCACCAGGAACCAGTCGATGTAGTTGCGAACAACAGTGGCCTCGGCAGACATCGGGGACATGAGTTTAAGTTTCCGGATTTCCTTGCGAACCCGTGCATCAGCCTCCGGAGGTAGCTTCTTGTTGGCAAGTTGTTCCTCCAAATCGGCTATCTCGTTCTTGAAGTCGTCCTTTTCCCCCATTTCCTTCTGAATGGCGCGCATCTGCTCGTTCAGATAGTATTCTTTCTGGCTCTTTTCCATCTGTTTCTTGACGCGTTCCCGAATCTTCTTCTCTATCTCCGCAATCTCGACTTCACTCTGCATGAGTTCGAGAAGCTTTTCGATGCGTTTCTTAACCGATGAGCGCTCGAGGAGGTCCTGTTTGTCCTCCATTTTGAGGTTCAGCTGTCCTGCGATGATGTCTGAAAGCCTGGCTGCGTCCGTTATTGACCGGACCGACGCGATGAACTCTTGTGCGATTTTCTTGTTGTGAGTCAGGTAGTTTTCAAAGACCGTCTTCAGGCCGCGTACCAAAGCTTGCAGTTCTACTTCCCGTTCGGAAACCAGGTCTTCCCGGATCTCTACCTCAACCTTGAAGAAGCGGTCATTCTCCACGAAGTTCCGAATCGCTCCCCGCTTGCGTCCCTCGACAAAGACCTTGATGGTGTTGTCCGGCAGTTTCAACATCTGAATAATCTGGCCCAGGGTACCAATTTCGAATATGTCTTCTTCCTTAGGGTTGGTCTGTTGAGCCGTCTTCTGCGATGCCAAGAAAATCATCTTGTCCGCCTTCATCGCCGACTCAAGTGCCCTAATCGACCTTTCTCTTCCAACGAACAGAGGGACCACCATGTGCGGAAATACCACGATGTCTCTGAGAGGCAGAAGTGGTAAAATCATGGTTTCTGCTGAAGGATTGTCTTCCTTCTTTGCGAAAAACATCGCTGGACTTCCTCGTCAATTTGGTTTCGACCCGTGGTCCGCGCGACGCTCTTGCGAGGGACGATCAGATTTCGAATCGAAGTTATTCCGAAGGTCTTCACCATATGGGCAATGCCCCTTACCGGCTTCCATCTATGCACCAGCCGGTCCAGGAAGGCTGTTAGTCACCGATTATCGCATCTATGCCGGTGTGAGAGTTCAAGACTCCTCAGGAAAGTGAAGCGGATTCCGCTTCCTTCTCAAAAACCAGTATGCATTCCTCACTTTCCAGAATGACCTCTTCGTTTACGATAACCTCTTGAAGATCCTTGTACTCGGGCAGCTCATACATGATTTCCAGCATAGCCGATTCCAAGATGGACCTAAGGCCTCGTGCACCGGTTTTTCGTTTCAGAGCCTCGCTTGCCACCGCTCGAAGCGATTCATCCGTGAACCGCAATTTAACATGCTCAAATCCAAAGAGCTTCTTATACTGTTTGACCAGAGCATTCTTGGGCTCCAGGAGGATTCGGACCAACGCATCCTCATCCAATTCGTGCAGGGTTGCCGAAACGGGAAGACGCCCGACAAATTCGGGAATCAGGCCATAGTGAATGAGATCCTCCGGTTGCACGAACTCCATGATATTGGACTGTAGGTCTCCCGTGGATCCGCCGATTTCCGCGTTGAAGCCCATGGACTTCATGTTCAGGCGCTGCTGAACAACCTTGTCGAGTCCGACAAAGGCTCCTCCGCACAGGAATAGTATGTTGGTGGTATCGACCTGGAGAAATTCCTGTTGAGGATGCTTACGTCCTCCCTTGGGAGGCACGTTGGCCATAGTACCCTCGACAATCTTCAACAGGGCCTGCTGCACTCCTTCTCCGGACACATCCCTGGTTATACTGGGATTCTCAGTCTTTCGAGAAATCTTGTCGATCTCATCGATATATACTATCCCCCGACAGGCTCGGGAGATGTCGTAATCGGCATTCTGAAGGAGCGTTAGGATGATGTTCTCCACATCCTCACCCACGTACCCTGCTTCGGTCAGGGTCGTAGCATCTGCAATCGCAAACGGTACGTTGAGGATTCTCGCCAGCGTCTGTGCCAGCAGAGTCTTCCCCGAACCGGTCGGTCCAATTAACAGAATGTTGCTTTTCTGCAGTTCCACGCCGTCGAGATCCGGTTTGGACTCGATTCGCTTGTAATGATTGTGCACGGCCACGGAGAGGATCTTCTTCGCCCTCTCTTGGCCGATAACATATTCGTCGAGAGCCTTCTTGATTTCCGATGGCTTGGGCACTTTCGATCGTGCCCTACCCATCTCTTCTTTCTCGTATTCTTCCGCGATTATTTCGTTACACAGTTCAATGCACTCGTCGCAGATGTACACCGTCGGTCCTGCAATGAGTTTGCGGACCTCATCCTGACTTTTGCCGCAAAAGGAACAATAAAGAGATGAAAAATTTCCCTTTCTGCCCGCCATGAATTCCTCCTTGAGCCTCGGTCTTCGCAGGCAGACCGCTGATATCCCATGCTGGTCCTGCCGGGAAGATTCCCGGCGAGGGGTCTTAATCCTTTGCCCCCGCACTAATCTCCCGTTGAGAGATCACCTTGTCTATGATGCCGTAGGAGGCTGCTTCTTTGCCGCTCATAAAGTAGTCTCGCTCCGTGTCCGTCTCGATCCGCTCCAGCGGTTGTCCCGTGTGTTCCACAAGTATCCGGTTCAGTTCCGACCGCATTCTCAGGATCTCTCTGGCGTGTATCTCTATGTCCGTGGCTTGGCCCTGGAAACCGCCCATCGGTTGATGAATCAGTATGCGGGCATGGGGTAGGGCATGGCGCTTCCCTTTGGTTCCGGCGGCCAACAAGAGTGCTCCCATACTTGCCGCCTGCCCTATGCAGATCGTTTGCACGTCCGGTTTGATGTACTGCATTGTGTCGTATATCGCCAAGCCCGAAGTGACGACTCCTCCCGGCGAATTGATGTAGAAGTTAATGTCCTTCTCCGGTTCCTCGCTTTCGAGGAAGAGAAGCTGAGCTATCACCAAATTCGCCACGGTGTCGTCTATTGCCGTTCCCAGAAAAATAATTCTTTCTCTGAGAAGTCTCGAATAGATGTCATACGATCTTTCACCACGACTCGTCTGTTCAACAACTATCGGTACCAGCATGAAGTTCACTCTCTCCCTGATTCTTCTTCCGTTTCTGTTGAGTCGTCCTTTTCCGGCGCGTCCTGCTCCGTTATCTCCGCGTGCGTCTCGATCATTTCATAGATCTTGTCCTCGACGAGTGACGCGCGAAACTCTTCTAACATATTGTTCTCTGTCCAACGATCTTTCAAGAGGTCGGGTGAAAAACCTATCGATTTTGCTCGCTCTTTTATACCTTCCTCCAGATCCTCGTCGGAAACCTCCAGCTTTTCCTGCTCGCCGACGGCACGGAGTATCAGACCCGCCTTCACCATCTTCAGTGCCTGGGGACGCATTTGATCGCGCTGCGTCTGAGTCGGCGGAGGAAGCCTTTTCGGATCGATCCCCTGGGCCGCCAGGCTCCTCATTGATTGTTCGATGTAGCCTTCTATCTGATTTTCGACCATTGACTCGGGGACTTCGAATTCGTTCAGTTCAATGAGTTGATCGACGATTTGGTTTCTCGTTTCCTTTTTTATCTCGTTTTCAAGCATTTGGAGGATGTCCCGCCTGATTTCCTCCTTGAGTTCGTCAAGTGTCTCATACTCGCCCAGATCCTTCGCAAGATCGTCATCGAGTTCCGGTAAGACTCGAGCCTTGGCTTCCTTGAGCACTACGTTGATGTACGCGGTCTTGCCGGCGATATCTTTGCGTGGAAAAGTCTCCGGCAGATCTAAAGTAATGGATCTCGTCTCATCGGGCTTCATTCCCTCCATTTTCTCGTCAAAGCCGGGAAGATAGAAGTCCCTTCCTACTTCCAGATGGTAGTCGGTCACGGTCAAGGACGGTATTTCTTCGCCGTCGGCCGAAGCGGTGACATCCACTACAAGGTGATCGCCCTGTTGAACACCCCTGTCTTCCGGAATGGGATCCAGGCTCGCCACGCTCTCTCTCAATCTCTGCAGACGTTCCTCAACCTGCCGTTCATCTACCGTGCGAATGGTCTTCGTAAGTTTCAAGCCCTTGTAACCCTTCGCCTCGATCGGCGGGGTTACTTCAATTTCGGCCGTGTACTTGAAAGGTTTCCCGCTTTCAACGGTTTCCGGCTCTATGCGCAGTACTGAAACAGGTACGATCTTTTTCTCATCCAGTGCCGGCTCAAAGGTTTCGTCGATCACCTTGCGGACTACGTCGGCTTCGACTTTGCTCTTGAAGTAGCTACGAAGGATATTCAACGGCACTTTGCCTTTTCGAAATCCTTTGATCTGGACATTCCGCTTGAGATCCCGATACTCCTCGTCCATAAGACTCGTCATCTTTTCTTCGGGCACCTCGAACGTGATCTTCTTCTTAACGACACTGACGTCTTCAACCAGGATGTTTGTCATATCTCCTCTTCCACATGTTCAACTGTCAAGAACTGCATGATCACCGGAATGCAACGGGCGTTCCGGCCAATGAGTTCCCCGGCCGGCTAATGAAGCTGTCCAACGACTTCCGGGATATGTCGATGGCAACGCATGGGCCGCTTACTATCGCACTGTTTCCCTCGACGTTCGCTCAATGATGTGGCCAAAACTCAACAATCCGGATTTTCTCCGTGGTTGCTCATATTATACGTCAAACGCCCCCGAAAGGGAAGGGAATGAAGGTCGATGCCCGTATACCATCTCATTTTTCTTGAAGCTTCACAGGGGTTCTGTTAGGGGTTGTCTGAGCAGGTTTCGGCGGACCTTTTTACAAGGAGCACGATCAAGGCCCGGTTCGCTATTTTCCATCATCAAGGTCGGGTATTCAGGAGAAGCCATTTTGACAGAATCAAAGGCGCTCGATTCATCCGTAATCAGCGTTGTGGTTCCATTGTATAACGAAAGGGACAACGTTGCGGCGTTTGTCGGAAGAATCCAAGAGGTCTTCTCTCGGTTAGGCTGCAGCTGGGAACTAGTCTTCGCTCTCGACCCGAGTACGGACGGGACAAGGGAGGCCATTCTCCAATTCATAGACAAGGGGTATCCCATACGATTGATCGCCTTTTCCCGGAGGATCGGAAAACCGCTTTCCCTTCTCGCCGGCCTCGAATATTCCGCAGGTGACGCCTGCATCGTAATGGATGTAGACCTTCAGGATCCTCCCGAACTCATTGAAGAGATGCTGAATAAGTGGCTTCAGGGGTTCAAGGTGGTCATTGCTCAGCGCGTTTCTCGAAAGGGAGAGCATTTCTTATACCTCAAATGTGCCGAACTGTTTTACAAGATCTTGGATCGTTTCTCTGAGGTAAATGTTCCGAGAAATACCGGGGATTTTCGGTTACTCGATGCCCGTGTGGTACGGGAGGTCTGTCGTTTTCGCGAGCAACATGGGTTCCTCAGGGGAATAACGGCAGCTGCGGGATTTGCCGCTACGGTGATTACCTTTGATCGGGAGCCGCGATTTGCCGGAAAGACGCGTATCCCTTTTCTCGGGGCCGTGAACATTGCTCTCGATGGAATCATTCCCTTCTCCAGGGTTCCGGTTCGCCTGGTCTTTCTCTTGGGATCGGCCTTGACGGCCTTGACGATTGCGGGCACTTTGATTTGGATCGTTTCGGGATTCGTGCAAGGATTCTCATCCAATTGGCCGATCCTTCTGGCGGCTTTTTTCTCCATGTCGATATCGGCTATTACATTGACGGCGTTGGGCATTGTCGGAGAGTACGTCCTGCGAACGTACGAAGAGGCACGTGACAGGCCACGGTACATTGTAGATGAGGTTGTCGAGGCACATACGATGCCTCGTCCGCGCTCAGATTGGGAATCCGAGCGTAAGAGACCATAATACCGGACCGCGCGTGCCCTAGTGGAAAGAGATTGAGAATGAAGGCATTTGTAACCGGAGGAGCCGGGTTCATCGGCAGTCACGTTGTCGATGAACTACTGCGCCGCAAGCATGAAGTCAAGGTCTACGACAATTTGTCCTCGGGCTTCGTGCACCATCTTGAACCGGCACTGAGCCAAGGCCGTATTGAGCTTGTACGAGGAGACATCCTCGACGCGGAAGGACTGGCTGGAGCCATGGAGGGCGCGTCAACCGTCTTTCACTTGGCCGCCAACGCGGATGTGAGGGGCGGGCGAGCCAATACCCATGTCGATATCGAGCAGAACATCTTGGGAACTCACCGAGTGCTGGAAGCTATGAGAACATTGGGAGTAAAGGAGATCATCTTCACCAGCTCGGCCGCAGTCTACGGAGAGCCCAACAAGTTCCCCACCCCCGAGGCGTATGCCCCTCGGCAGACATCGCTCTATGGAGCGTCTAAATTGGCTGCAGAGGCCATGATACAGGCATATGGCGAGTATTTCGGCATACGGAGTTACATCTTTCGTTTCGTGTCATGGATTGGTGAACGCTATTCCCACGGAGTCGTATATGATTTCGTCAACAAGTTACGGGCGGATCAAGACCGTCTTGAGATACTCGGTGACGGCAATCAGAAGAAGTCGTACTTGTATGTGCGGGACGGTATTCAAGGAATTTTTCTTGCCAGAGAGCGTATCGACGGTCTCAAGAACATACTCAATCTCGGCCACTTGGAATATATGAACGTACGGGACCTGGCCCGCATTGTATGTGATGAAATGGGCTTGAAGAACGTATCGTTCCATTTTACCGGAGGTTCACGCGGTTGGCCGGGGGACAGTCCGTTTGTCCATCTCGATGTTTCACACGTTCAGCAGGCAGGGTTTGATCCGCAGGTGTCCATAGAACAAGGCATTCGGCGGACGGTGCGGTACTTGTTGAACAGCCCGTGGCTGCTGGAAGCACGACACTAGTACTTCCCTGCGCAAGTACCGTTACGTATTCCCGGATGTGGCGAGCAAAGCGAATCGTTCGAGGCGGATTGGCAGTGTCGGTATTCCTTTCGGGCCCGGCAAGGACCCTGCCATACACGTGTCGGCATCGTGCTGAGACGGAGGAAACCGTCCTCACAAATACGTCACCGTATTTACGCCACGGAGTACTAATCTCTCTTGCTCGGCTCAAGACTCGAGGTTTACGGCCATTCCCATAAACGAAGACGCGTATTAATCCATTGATGATATGCGATCATATCTTCAGTAAAGGGAGAGTATTTCAATATCAGTGAAAATCATTGACCGATATATTGCATTGGAGTTCTTGAAGGTTCTTGCCGTCTGCATCTTGGGATTGATCCTCATTTTCCTTTTGGTTGAGTTGACCGACAAAATCAAGTTGTATTTCCGATACAACCCCAGCGCTTGGAGGATGATTGAATACTTCCTGGTCAAGATACCGAGTTACCTGTTCTTTGCACTTCCTCTCGGAATACTGCTTGGAGGCATGCTCTCACTTCTGATGATGGCGCGTCACTCGGAAATCATCGCCATGCAGGCCAACGGAGTTGACGCCCTGAACATTGCTCGACCTGTCCTGATCATAGGCTTGTCGGCCTCCATTATCATGTTCGTTGCCAATGAGTCGATCATCCCATGGTCCAACGCCAGAAGTGAGGAGATTCAACGCGAAATTGAGGGAGAGACGGATACTACGTTCTTCAAGAGAAACCAGATCTGGCTGCGTTCTTCCAATTCCATCACCCATATCGGAGAGTTCAACCCGGCAACCAACACCATGGAACATATATCCATGGTGCTTTGGAACGAAGATTACAGCTTTGTTCAGAGGCTTTTCGCGGACAAGGGCAAATGGTGGACCGACCACTGGGTCCTCTACGGAGTGAATCGAACACTGCGGAGCGGCGAAGGTCAATTCGTTGTTGACACGGTGCCTTCGATGACCGCGCCGATGAAGAAGACTCCCGCAGACTTCAGCAGAGGTGAACGGCCGGCAAAGGAAATGAACCTCACCCAGTTGGGAGACTACATCAATCAGCTTGAGCGGGAAGGCCGGCGACCCGACCGATATCTCGTTGATTGGCACGAGAAGATCGCGTTTCCATTCGTTTGCTTGATCATGTCGGCTCTCAGTGTGCCTCTTGCCGTTAGGGTGAGCCCCAGAGGCGGAGGCATTGCCGTAGGAATGGCTTTTTCGTTGGCGGTTGCCTTTAGCTACTATGTGGTACATACCGCGTTCATGGCCTTGGGCCACGGCGGATACATCCCCGCTTTCACTGCCGCGTGGGCCGCAAATGTGATTTTCGGACTTACCGCCACGACGTTCCTGCTTCAAGCGGGAACATAGCATGCGATTGTAGGCGGTTACCGGGTCTGCCCAACAGACCGAAATCGCTATGAAGAAGCTTGGATTTCATCCCGCGATTCGGCGAGGCGGAACGACCGGACTTCATTTGATCCTGTTGAACTGCGCGAAGAGCCCGGGATCCGACGTGTCCTCGTAGACCTCGATGGACGTATACTGGTTGGGCTTGTCGAACCGGACGTATAGTACCTCCTGAGTGTCGGATCCGGTCCTCTGGTGTCGCAGTTCATGTCCGGACAGCCTCCAGCGACCTTGCTGCACGCTCTCTGAATTGCCTATACGGCTCACTCTGCGAAAGGTGCCGTCCTTGCGGTACTCCATGATGAGGGTGAAGGCATTGGCTCCGGCGGTAACGAAGGGCCTTCCCTTGTATCCGGCTCGATAAGGTTTGCCCGGCTCTTTGGTCTTGACTATTTCCCAAACCCCGATGAGGTTCAGGGCTTCCTTATCGAGGGCGGGTTTGGTTTTTACTGAATCATCCAACGCGTAGATCGGCGGTAGGAACAGGCTTACCAGGAAGCCCGCAGAAAGTAAGACGATAACTCGCCTAGTGCTCACTGGACACTCCTTTCCAGCTATAGATCTTCTTTCGGGAGTCTCTCGAAATTCCGGAACGGGATAGGTTCAAGAATGCGGCTCTTCTTCGACGGCGCAAACTCTAGCATAATTGAATGCATGACGCAACATGAAGTTCTTTTCGCTTGACACAAATGGAAGTCTACGGGCAAGACATTAAGCATGCACTACCCGAAGCGAATTTGGCAGAGAATCTCTTTCTTGACGAATGCAGAGGTCTTGGTCGGCTGCGCGTTCCTGTTAGCGGGAATTATTCTTGTTTGGAACGGCTGGGAGAAGCTTCAGCGACTGTACCTTGAGTTTTCAGGCTACTTTCCGTTGAGGCTACCCGATAATACGGCCAAAATCCTCCTCCATTCGTTTCCCCTGATTTTCAAGACTTTTATCAACACCGTCGGTTCTCTCTGCTCAGTACTTATGGGGGCTTTGTGGGCCGTGAGCGGGATCGGTGAAGCGCTGGAGGGTCGCAAGAAGTGGGCTCAGGCACCGGATCTGGACAGACCGGAAGTGGTAGCGGAATCGCTGAGATCGGGACGGTCGCTGTACTGGAAGACCATGGCTCTGCCGGTCCGAATCTTGGCCGGGCTTGTTCCCCGCGCACGATTCATTAGTCCCATAACGTATGAGATGATTCACCACGTCTTCATGTCTGTCCTCCGGATAATATTGGTGGGTGCTTTCGTTGCTCTGATACTGTATTTGCTTGGACTGGTGCCCGTATTGGCCAACAGATACCTCCAATGGAACGTACGATTGGCGGTCCCCTCCGGCGATCCACTGTATTGGGTCCTGGTTCTTCTCATCATTGCAAACGGACTCATAGCAATGAGCCTCCTTCCCTTCAGAAAGCCTCAATATGGACGTGGGAATGAGACCATACCGGTATGCGGAACCGGAGATCCTCATTTGTTCTTTGCGTTATTGGAGGAAGGCTGTCGGCTCTTGAGCGCCCAAGGTCCGGCACCCAGTAGTCCGTACAGATTGGAACGCAGCGACAATCCCGTCATCAAAGGCACGCTCATCGAGAGCCGGCCGAAAGAGATACCTTCGTTGGCCGGGCCCGCAGGATATCTTTGCCTGCCTCTGATCCCGGTGCTCCTGTCTTCCGGTTTTGGTCGATTGACCGATTTCAGCCCTGAAATCTCGTCCATATATTTCATTGATTTTCTATCGCTTAATCTGCTCTCCTATGCCCTTGATGTGGCTCTTGCGATGGCCCTGATTCTGGCGGGTGTCCATTTCGGTGAATGGGCGAGAAAGCTTCTGGGCGTGCGTCGATTTCAGTCCGCGGTCGTTTTTTGCAGCCTTGCGGCAGAGACGACTGCAAGCCCGGTTCAGTTAGCCTCTTCGAGCCGCAAAGGATCCGAATACTCTCGCCCGTCTCAATGGAGACCTGTAGCGGAAATCGACGAGGCCTTTGCTCAATGGGCCAAGAACCCGAACATGGAGAGGGATTTTCTCGTGGAGATTTGCTGGGCCGAAGCCATATCCGATTCGGCTACTGAAGACGGTCCGAGATATATAACCGGGATGCGGGAATCCGAGGTTCTCCGAGATTCCATGCGCAGGTTAACCCAACTCCCGTTTTACGTTAATCTCGAACGTGCATTGCCCGGCGGCACACGCTCCTCCCCGGTCGGAGGTACCGGTCCCCGAGAATCGGTCAAAAATTCGGATCAGGCCAAATCCGGGGATTGATGATACGGTATCTTGCGGGAATTGAGGAGACCCCCGTCACCAAGTACTCCTTGCGCAAGCACGGTAACGAATCAAGAGCCCTCACCCTTCCCGGGAACAGGCGTCTCGATTGTCGATGACGGGCAAAACGCCCGTACCACTGAGGGAGGGAGAACTTGCCCGCGTTAACGGGGGGGATCGGACGGGGGGGGCCAGGGCCTCCGTGACCGAAATTATGAATCCGAATAGTCATTAATCGCTGCGGCATTCGAGGCCCATCCCGGACTTCCAAAGCGTGCGACTTGAGTCCATCCAAGTACGCCGCAGCACTGAGCAAGACGGAGGAGGACGGGGGTCCTCCTTCCGCCTTCTCCAGTGTTTACGTGTTCCGCGATTGGATGACGAAATCCGATTAGTGCAATCAGACCTCGAGCCAAGAGTGGGAGTAAAGAGAATGGCCCAAGAGCAGCTTGGCGGTCTTCACGTAAT
The DNA here is from genome assembly GCA_963675835.2 of Desulfomonilaceae bacterium. GTDB lineage: Bacteria > Desulfobacterota > Desulfomonilia > Desulfomonilales > Desulfomonilaceae > JAVHLK01. The sequence continues at coordinate 224,857 of CAXXIU010000019.1, read as the reverse complement.
CTACCGCTTTCTTGTCCATTCCAGAGGTATCAACTTCCTCACCGTCCATGACGCGGCCCACAATCGTCTCAAGTTCCATGGCTTGGTCATGTGCAATCTTCACGATCTCCTCGTCGAAACCGTCCATGATCGCGGATGTGATGCCGCACTTTTTGAGCATACACAGATACACCTGATTGAGTATGTCCCTCAGCTCATCCGGCGACCCGTTCGAGACGTTCGACAGGCCACAGGTTGATTGACATCCGGGAGCGAGGTCCGGCAGCCATTGCATGAACGTGGTGCACCCCTGCAGCTCCTGCTGCTGAGACGAAACGGGAACCACGATCGGGTCGAACCAGATCTTCTCCAACGGGATTGCATGTTCCGCAGCTTGGGACATCATGCTATCCAAGAGGATGGTACGCTCGTTCTCATCCCTCGGAATCCCGTCGGGTCCCCACATCAGGCCCACCATTTCGCAGTTGTATTTGGGTACCAACGGCAACTGCAGGGCCATACGCTCGGGCGTCGCCATAATGGAGTTGATGACCGCGGGCCCACCTTTGATCTCATAAACTTGAAGTCCGGCCTCAACGGCTTCACTGTTGGTCGTGTCCAGGAAAAGTGGAAGATCCGTTACTTCCTGAACGGTCTTGACGAGCCATTGCATCATTTCCGGGCCACCTTTGCGGGCCGGCCCCAAGTTAAGATCAAGCAAGTCCGCACCTTTTTCCGTAAGCTTCTCCGCCCATTCCTGGATCGGCTTCGGGTCTTTCTCCCTCATCGCGGTGCCGGTGTACTTGGACATGATATTTATGTTCTCAGCCACCACGTTTATCATTGACTGTACCTCCTGATTAGGCTCCCGTTCCGACGCGGAACGCAACTATATAAAAGGGCAAGATACCATAGTCCTGCCATGGATTAAAGACTATTACGCGGTCTAATGCGGATGCACTCAATTGAGCTAACATACGGTCGACCTGTCTCGACTGCTTGCGGTGGGAGTCTCCTTCCGACCGCATCCCGCGTCCCGTGGGACTCAGAAGGCCCTCTGGAGAACGGTACCACACTATGTCACGCACGTGACGGCGCAGCGACGTACGCCAATGTCCAAAGGCAATCAAGATTGCGGGGAAGAGCAAGCGCTCTTCCCCGAACATTGGCTTCTCTCGGCAACATGGCGATCAATTACGCGTAGTTCTGACGAAGGTAGGCGGGAATATGCGCGCCTTCCCGGGGGCCGATTGCGACTTCCCATTCGGGAAGCTCTTCTTCCAAATCGCCGCTGATGATCGCAGCCGCGCCCGGTATGATGAGTTTTCTCGTTTTCGTCTTGTCTTCGATCCCACACTTCTTCACAAACGGCCCGATCAAATCGCCTACGAACTTCCCGGCCGCCCAAGCGGTAAGAACGGATAGACCGTCGGTGTTGAGCACCAGAAGCCATGACGGAATCCGGCTGGACTCAACTTCGCCCGATACAATGAAGTAGGTGAGGGAGAAGTTACTGGTGATGAGAACCGGCGAGTCCTCTCCCGGCGTGCCGATGGGATAGATACCCTGCTCGGTGGTCATCGGCCTCTGAGGATCGGTGAAGATGTTCAGCCTTTGCAGGAGCAAGGGAAACAACACTTCTCCTCTGAAATCGCTCAGTATGGCGATGCCCCCATACTTGGAAATGAAGGTGCCCGCAGTGATCGCTTCATCCACCGGGTTGTCCGCCATCTCGCAGGGAAATACGATCGTTGGGTATCCCAGGGGACGGTAAAGTTTCTCAAGAGCCAGTCGTCGAATCAACACCTGGTCCCTAAGAAGTTCGGCCATCTTGCGCGTACCTGAATCGAGAACGATATCCTTATGGCCTTTTTCGACCAGTTTCTTGCTGAGACGAGCCACATCGCCCACTTTGTCGGCCTTTACGGTCACCGGGCAATCAAACTCTTTCCCCAAGGCGGAAATGTCGTCAAGATTCGCTTCCGTTGCAGCGTACAGCAGAGGCTTCTGTGTTCCCACTTCGGCCAATGCGGATTTAAGGGCATCGAGATTCTCGCTCATCAGGATCAGCCCGGCACCTGCATCAGAAGCCTTCTTGGCAACTTGAGCGAACCGCGCGGGATCGCCGCCGTCCTTTACCGCTATCAAATCGGCCTTGAGCGTCAACCCGACCCGCTCATACCTGAGTTCTTTAAAGGCCTTAATCTTCTCGTCAATAGTAGCATCGTCTTCCGACGTCGCTATGAGGCAACCCAACGCGGTGGGATTGTTAAAAGTTTTCTCATGCCGAAAAAGAACGGTTTCTCCGCCTGCTTTCACCGCGTTGTCTCCGGCACCAATCTGCACGGTCCGGATTGGAGGAGCGGAGGCGGAAGCCAGTTTCTCACGCGCTTCATCGGACACGTACGGGCATTGATCGAGCTCAGCCTTCCCTGCGGCTAAGTTCATTGAGAAAGCAAGACATGTGGGCACCCCACATTCCGCGCAATTCTTCTTGGGCATCATTTTGAAAATCTGAATTCCAGAAAGCGCCATAGATTACAACCTCCTTGTCGAGGCAAAATCCCCAACGAGTGTGTCTAGTAAGGTCCACTGAATGAGGTTATCAAGGGGACCCCGGGGAGAGGGCCCCCTTGATGCAGGAGAATGTAACACGATAGTTTGTATCGTGCCATATTAACCGACGATGGAATCCATTGTCAACGCCGGATGACCTTTCTCCTCGAGGAACGGATAGATTTCATCTTCCGTTACGCCAACGGTCTCGTCCGCGATCATGTCGGTGAGGTTCGACACACCCAGGTCCTCACCCCGTTCGTTGATCTTGTCTCGAAGCATCTCTTTGAGGGCCTTGGGCAGCCATACAAGTCTCTTGATGCCGCCTTCCGCGGAGACGAACTTCTTCGAGCCGATGAAGAATTTGCTGTGGCCGAAGAAACCCGGGGTGATGTTACCGCCGCCCGCGCTGCCGGCCAAAGTCGTGAACTTCATGCCGCACGGCGTGGGGCCTTTGTAGTCACGATCAACGCTCATGACGCCGTTTGCGACCGGAAGCACCGCGGCGATGCACTCGAAGCACCCGCATGAGGTCATGGGGTCTTCCATGATGGAATACGCGTTGTACTTTTGAACTTTTCCGCGGGATGCCTGTTGCACGAAGTTATTGACGCCCTCCCATTGACCAAGCCGCTCATCGAGGACTTTTCCCTTCTCGATGGGCTGGTTTGGACCAGTGGGGTTGATTTCATTTGATGCCTTGCAGTCAAGCCAGTTGTACGCACCGCACAATCCGGTACGCTCGGGAGTAACCACGCAGACGTGCGACGGTGCAAAGCTCTGGCAAAGCGTGCAGGAGTAGAACGTTGCCTCGTCCTCATCAGTCATGCCTTCTACGCGGGCGTCTCTCTTTTTATAGATTGCCCTGGCATCTTCCACAAGCTTGTCCACTCCCGCCTGCTCGGTGAAAATCTTAACCTGAACCTTGTCGAGCACCGAACCGAAATCCTGATGGAATTTGGCATGCAGGATCGAGCCGATATGGTTGAGGCTGAAGCCTTTGTCGATTGCGCCCTTTCCGATTCGGACCCAGGCAATGTCTCTCTGTCCGATGTGCATCAGACCCTGGGCATAGTTTATGAGATGGTGAATCTGGCGCTCCAGAATGGGTTCAAAGTCGCTCTGCATCTTTCGGCCCGCTACCTCGACAAGAATTCCCAGCGGTATTCTGGTTCCGGCTTCAATGTCCTTGATGTCCGGTCCTACGACTTCGATCTTCCCGTCCTCCACCTCGTTCATGTCTTTCATGACGGTAAGCTCGACTGCCTGGGTCTTGCCGCCGCCCGCTTCCATGAAAATGTCGTCGCCGCGGATCCGCTCACCCTCGAACGCAGGACCGTAAGCCACGGGTACGGGGACCTCGGTGACGGTAACTTTGAGGCCGCGAACTTCAATGGCCTTTGCCACGATCTCATTGTGCGGGATGTTTGAAACGACATGCTCGTAGGTGCACACGCCGGTAGGAAGAATCTGCGGAATAGGGGTGTCCGCTATGGTCGGGAAGCCGTAGTTGATAACGCCCGCGGCGGCCGCATACCACTCGTCCGGAACGTCCCCCAGGGCAAGCACGAACGCGAACACTCGGTCTTTGTTGTAAATCAAGACCTTGCGGAAATCGCCCGGCTCGATACCGCCGAAACTCAGCGCGGCGCGAGTGGCGAATCCAACTGCAAATATCGCGGAAGAGATATCCGGGCCGAATGGGACGAGACGAGTCGGCCAACCGATCTGGACTCCGGCATCGACGAGCTGTTGTGAGAATGTCGTGCCGTTGTGCTGAGCCGCCATGAACACGTAGAGATTCTTCTTCTGAAGCTCCAGCGCCATTTCAGCTGCGATTTCCTTGCTCGGGGCCGAACCCACTATGGCCGCAAAGCCGGGAGCGGTACCGTCCACAAACTCGACGCCCCTCTTCCTGAGGATAACGTCGTCCGCGGCACCCAGCCAAAGTTTCTCGTCCGTGGGGTCCTCTGCAGGCAGATAGAAATCCGGGTCATCCAGATAGCGGATCGCTTCGATGATCTCATAGTTGAACAGACTGGCCATACCCGCGTCCAGTATCGGTCCGAGGTACGGCAACGGGGCTTTTTCTCTGATTGGAGGCGGAATGAGCTGCTCCGAGCGGTCCAGCACTACTCCCACGTCTCCGAGGTTCTGAACGGGGAACCCGAGGATTCCGTAGATTACCGGCAAGTAGTAACCGGTATTGGGGAATGCTACTTCCTTCTTTTTCCCGTACTTCTTAACGGCTTTCTCATATTTCTTCCGGGCCTTTTCATAGACCTTGTGAGCGCCGGCTATAACGTTTGCTGCTACGATCTTGGACACTTTCTATCCTCCTATGGAAGCCTTGTTGCAGGTCGGCGGGGAAAGGTAATGAGCCCTTTCCCCGGGTTAATGCCGATACTCACGTCCTATCCGGCTATTTCTCTTCTCATGGCCATATCCATGAGCACTCTTTCCCTCGCCTTGTCGATACCCAGATTAGCGCGAGCGGCATCAATGCGGGCCAGGCACCGTTTGGCCATCTCGTACGGATCCTTGTCCACGAAATCCCATCGGCCGCCGTAGGTTTTCTCTATGTCTTTGAAGAGATAGTTGGTGCAGACGTCTTCATTGATGGTGGGGAATCCGCCGCCGAGGAGGGTATATACACCTGATGCCACGAAGTAGTGTCCGATGGAGATGGCCTTTTCACTCATCCACTCCGGTGCGACACCAACTGCCGGAATCTCCGAGAGGTCATCGCCCAAACCGCCGTCACGAACAACCGCGGTGGCGGCAATGAGGATCCTCGAGTTATCAACACAGGAACCCATGTGAAGCACCGGCGGTATGCCGACTGTCTCGCAGACTTCTGCCAGACCATCTCCTCCGTACTTGCGAGCCGCCTCCGGAGTAAGCAGGCCGGCCTTACCCATGCCAATGGCCGAACAACCGGTTGTCAGTATGAGCACGTCGTTCTTCATCAGCTCTTTCGCCAGCTCGACATGAAGGTAATCGTGCCTACTGCGGGCATTGTTGCATCCTACGATGCCGGCCAGGCCGCGGATGCGGCCGTTGATTATGTTGTCGTTGAGCGGTCGATAGCTTGCCCGGAACATTCCGCCGAGCATATAGTTGATGGTCTCGTGGCTGAACCCCACTACCATGTCTTGCTGTTCGGATGGAATGGAGACCTTGCTCTTGTCGCGGTTCGGGAAATTGTCGATCGCATCACGCACGATGGCTTTGGCGGTTTCAAGTCCGTACCTCTCATCGTACGAATAGTGTTTGTAGGCCCCTTGCATTTTTGCGATTGGGCTGGTCGTGACGATTTGTGTGTGGAAGCACTTGGCCAGTTCGGCTACGCCTTGCATAATGCACTGGATGTCGACCACCATGCTCTCGCAGGCTCCGGTAATGATTGCAAGCTCCTGCTGCAGATAATTGCCGGCAATGGGAATGCCGTGACGCATCAGGATCTCATTGGCGGTACAGCAAATGCCTCCCAGGCTGATTCCGCCGGTGGCTCCCTTACTGCGAGCGTACTCGATCATCTCGGGATCTTGAACCGCCTGGACGATAATCTCGGACAATGACGGCTCATGGCCGTGAACTATGATATTAACCGTATCTTCCTTCATGCATCCCAGGTTGACCTTGCCGAGAACCGGCACGGGTGTTCCATAGAGTATGTCGGAGAGGTCCGTTGCAATCATGGAGCCGCCCCAGCCGTCCGCGATCGCGCATTTTGTTGCCAGACGGATAATGTGTTCCATTTCCTGGTTCACGCCCATATGGGTCATGTGCATGACCTCGACCACGGGTCGGTCGATTCCGCTGGGAATCACACCCTCCTTTCGCCAAATTTCCTGGCGTTTCAACGGGGCGCGTTGGACGAATTGTATTTCCCCGTGTTGCTGGCCGTACTGGGCGAGAGACCTTTCACCGACTTCAATTGCGATATCGTTGACTTCCCTTCCTTCGGTCTCGATGCCGAAATCCATTGCGATTGCGAGAAGCTTGGGAATGTCCTTGATCTGGTAATCGGGGAGCTCGCCTTTGGCTGCAAGGAGGAAGGTGTGGGCTACGTGGCGTCCGTGATCGCTGTGGGCCGCAGCGCCGCCTGCAACCATTCTTGCGAAGTTACGGGCCGCGATGGTCTCGGGGGTCGCGCCGCACAGGCCGCATCTTTTCTTGCGCTCTTCCGGGGTCTCGGTTTTGCCCTTGGGCGGAAGGACCCGGCAGGGACCCATGTTACAGATCCTGCAGCAGGTGCCGCCTTTACCTATGGGGCAGGCCGTCATGGTTCGTGCGCGGTGGAACGCGGTGGTGTAACCTAGTTCGTCGGCTCTCTTGAGGCCCTCGAGTGTAACGGAATCTATGGTGTGTTTGGTCCAATCCGCAGGAGCCAGCTCCTTCTTCTTTGGCGGGGGAGCTGCCACGGCCGGGGCGGCGGGAACGGCCGCTGCCGGCGCTGCCGCAGGAGCCTCGCCGGAGACCAAGGATCCCAGACCCGTGGCCAGGTTCTTCACGGCTTTGAACACGCCCACCATTTCCTTTAAACCTTGAATATCTTCTTTGGTCAATTGTCCCATGAGTTCTTCCTCTTCAAATGCTGCCTCAGCAGCGGGTTTTGCTGCCGGTGGAGCCTTCTTTTCCGCGGGCGCAGGCTTGGGGACCTCTGAAGGCTTGGGCGCCTCTTCGGCTTTGGGCTCTTCAGCTTTCACCGGCTTGGGTTCTTCTTTCTTAGGGGTCGGCTTCGGAGGTTCCGCGGCCTTTTTCTCGGCCGGTTTGGGAGCTGCTGCGGCTTTGGCCGGAGCAGGCGGAGCTTCGGCAGCGAGAGAGAGATCCACGTCCATCGCGTCGAGGTCGGTTTCGACCATAACGTCTGAGAGGTATCTGCGGATGTGCGCGAGGGTCTTGGGGTGTCTGAGGATCAAAACATCGGACCCGGCCTGCAGGGCACTTAGTGCCGTGATGGCCTCCAAGTTGATTCCTCGCACGCTTGCATCTCCCAGCTTGGGCTCTTCGTCGGTGCTCAGCTTGGCTTCCTTGGTCTTCCACACCTCTTCGGCTATATTGTTGATGATCGGATACTGCAGTTTTTCGTCGTTCTGGGTCAAAGCGGCTTGGCGTATTCTCTCCATAATGGAGTAGCAATACTCCATCCCGTAGCCCACACTGCCGGTCGTGGGATCGATCAGAATCTTGTCGTTGGGGACGCCTAGGTTCTCGAGAAGAATATTGAGCTGCTTGGCAAGGTTGATGTCGATTGGGGAGTTTGCCGCCACAGCGTGTTTGTATGCAATGGCTGCCGCACCGACTTGTTTGAAGTTCCCTTCGGTAACGGGTCCGAGCACGACGTTCAGCCCCGCGCACGACTCGGCCACTGCCTTAAGCACCTCGGTGTTCTTCTCGTCGCTGGAAACGCCCCAGACGATCAAGGGAACACTGATGGACTCCGCAACTTTCTTGGCTACTTCAGCTGCGTGGTCCGCAGGTAGGTTTTTGCCGTTGGGGTCTGTTCCGGCAAGCCAGAGACAGACTATATCGGCATTGTATTCATCGACGCACTTCTTTGCCCATGCCACCGGGTCGTTCAACACGTCCTTAAATGGTTCGAGGGCCTCCGGGGCCCATTCTTCCGGCGCGACATCCAGGACCTGAAGGGCAAGCTTCGGGGAATTCGGCGTCTTGCCCTCAAAAGAATAGAAATTGTAGGCCGTCTCGCCGCCTACCACCACTTCGGATCCGGGCTTGCCCAGTTTGATTTCACGGATTGTTCCTATATACTTCACTTCTGGCAGTTCAGCCATTTGCCACCTTCCTTAACACAATCTATATCGGTAGGGTCGTCTCGATCCGTCGGCACAATAATCTTAGGCGGGGTTCTTTCTCTTCTCGCTGCCAAACCAGTCTTTTGAATAGAAATATCGTTCGGCCGTGGTAAGGTATTTCTGAATCGGCTTACTTTCCTCGCCGATGTTGACGGCGTTGATATTGGCACGCCACTGGTAAGTATCCTCGTCCGTTCCCTCGACATATTGAGGGATTAGGATCTTAACCTTCTGCCCGTCAAACCTCTCCTTCTCTTCGTACTTGTCGGCCATAAATAGTCTCCTCTCTTTATTTGAGATGCTCGATCTAAATCGGCAATTTCTAGCTCAGATCTTACTTTCCCCAGGGGATGGGTGTGCGATGGGTGAGCCATTATTATGACCGAGAGAACTTTAGTGTGCAATATTTTTTTCGAATTCCAGGGTAGATAGCACGATTAATTGAAACGTGCTCCCGTAGCGCTTCCGCTCAAGTTTTGCCCTCCAAATTTTGCCTCCTTACCGAGGCTCTTCACAACCCGTCTCCGAGGCTTTGCCTCGGAGACGCTCACTGTCGCCGGAACATCATACGTCGTTGTTACTTTGGTCCATGAAAGCCGGCGTTCCCTAAAGTCTTACCGCCGGCTTAGGCACCTCGGATAGGTAATGGAGGCGGTTTAAGGCGTTTACCATGGCCTTTGCCGCTGCGACAAGGATATCCTCGTGTGCTCCTTTCCCTACGGCCTGCTTGCCTTGTTCCTCAAGCCTTATGGTCACTTCTCCGAGGGCATCGGTTCCACCGGTGATAGCGCTGATGGCAAACCGAAGCAATTTCGGTCGACGACCGGTGAGCCGCAAGATCGTGTTATAGGTGGCATCCACCGGGCCATTCCCGAGTTCCGCACCGTGGCATTCCTTGCCCTCAATCTCCATCCTCACGGTGGCGGTCGGGACGACATGGCTGCCCGACATGATTGTTACGGAAATAAGCTTGTAGATCTCATTGGGGCGCAGCACTTCGTCTGCAATAATTGCCTCGATGTCCTCATCGAAAACGGATTTCTTATGGTCCGCCAGACTCTTGAATCGTTTGAAGGTCAGGTTCAACTCGTCATCGTTGAGCGAGTATCCCAGATCCTTGATGCGCTCACGGAATGCATGACGGCCGGAGTGTTTACCCAAGACCAACGACGACTTTGAGATGCCGACTGATTCGGGGTTCATGATCTCGTACGTTGTTCGTTCTTTGATTACGCCGTCCTGGTGGATGCCCGCTTCGTGCGCAAAGGCGTTGGCCCCTACGATGGCCTTGTTGGGCTGTACGAAAATGCCGGTGATACTGGTGACGAGGCGGCTCGTATGGAATATTTGCTCCGATACGATGCCGGTATGAAGTCCGAAGGTGTCTTTCCGGGTCTTCAGTATCATTGCAATCTCTTCCAATGCCGCGTTTCCGGCTCTCTCTCCGATGCCGTTGATGGTACACTCGACCTGTCTCGCACCTGCCTCGATACCGGCCAAAGAGTTGGCCACGGCGAGTCCCAGGTCATTGTGGCAGTGCACGGAAAGGATAACGTTTTCGATACCCGTGACCTTTTCTCGAATGGTCCGAATCAGTCGTGAGATCTCCTGAGGATGAGAGTATCCTACCGTGTCGGGAATGTTGATTGTGCCGGCCCCTTCGTCAATTGCAGTCTGGATGACTCGGCACATGAACTCGGCGTCACTTCGGGTGGCGTCCTCACATGAAAACTCCACCCAATCGGATAGGGACCGAGCAAGCCTGACGGCTTGACCGGCTCTCTCCACTACCTCGTCCCTTGACATCGATAGTTTGTACTTCAGGTGGATATCACTTGTGGCGATAAAAGTATGGATTCCGGGCAGCCGGGCGGGTTCCACACATCGCCACGCTGTTTCTATGTCTTCGGCCAACGTGCGGGCAAGACCCACGACGCGAGTGGTCTTGATCTCTCGTGCAATTCTCCTCACGCCTTCCTGGTCTCCCTCGGAACTTGCCGGAAACCCCGCCTCGATTATATCCACCCCCAACTTCTCAAGCTGCCTGGCCAGCTGAAGTTTTTCATGTTGGTTCATGCTTGCTCCGGGAGACTGCTCGCCATCCCGCAAAGTCGTATCAAAAATGAGAACGCGCTCTGTCATCTTACTCTCCGAATGGGGCCGTTCCCCCGTGCTCATCAAATAGGATTTACAACGATGTCCGAGAATTTTCAATTAATCTCTGACCCGTTGTTCTTGAAATGCTTCATGCCCGTTTCCAGGACTTGTAATCGTAGGAATCCTTCTTTGGGGGGCTCCGTCTCCCGCGGCGGCAGAAGCTTCTGCGAGAACGCCTTGCATGAAATCAATCAAGATCACTATGGAGAATTCGAGCCCCGAGCGGATTCCGCGCGTCGATCGCTGGAGAAAAAGAGATTCAATGCGCGATTAAACGGGGCCTCGGGGATTCGCCGGAGGTCATGGGTTGGAATTGGACTCCAACGGGGAAATGTCGGGATCCGATGCTTGGGAATCCGCCTCCTTCTCGGCTTTACGCCTCCTACTCCGGCGGTAAAGCATGGTCGTAAGAACCGGACCGGAAATCACGTAGCCCGCGCTAAGGAAGAACGGTACGACGAAGGGTGACGTTGCAATAAGCGCGAGAAGGAGTACAAACGCAACGGTGGAGCTAAACGGCTTCTGTTTCACGAGAGTGAGATCTTTAAACGCGTGAAATTTTACGGCACTTACCATGAAGAAGGAGAGAAGGTATGCGAGAATGAGCACGGGGATTCGGAAGTTGGCGGGATCTAAGCCCACCTTGTGGCAGAAGAGTACCGTAGTGCCGACCATGACCGCGGCCGCGGGAATGGGCAAGCCGTTGAAGCGCTTGGGGTCTATGTACCCGGTCTGGACATTAAACCGGGCCAACCTAAGAGCACCACAGGCCACAAAGACAAAACAGGTTACCCACCCAATCCTCCCGTAGGGCGCCAGGGCCCACATGTAGAGCAGTATGGCGGGAGCCACTCCAAAGGATATGACGTCCGCCAGCGAATCAAGTTCCAGGCCGAAGCGCGTCGTAGTCTTCGTAAGGCGGGCCACCTTTCCGTCGACGCCGTCGAAGAAACCGGCAACAAGTATCAGGGCCGCAGCGAGGACATAGTCGCCGTTGATCGCGGACACGATCCCGAAAAAGCTAAAGAATATGCTTGTCAGGGTAAGGAGGGACGGAAGGATGAAAATCCCTCGCTTCATCTTGTTGATTCGGTTTTCTTTCTTCTGGGCCCGTCGCTGCAGTTCCTCAGGATCCGGAAGGCGTTTGTTCTTTCCAAAGAAGGGTCTTTTTTTCCGTATTCGTGTCGCCATAACCCGCCGCCCGACGAAATATAGAGAATCCGTTTCTTTGACGCACATCCACAGAGTTTGAATTCATCCAAGAAATAATTATAGAACTCTTGTCAAGTAATTGCAATCAAATCACAACACGGCGACGGACTACTGCGCGACTTCTTCCAGCCGCGTTCTCGCAATTACGGTGACTCCCGCTTGTACTTTTCGGCCTACGCTTACTTCGACGGGGAAGTCTCTCGGAAGATAGACATCAAGTCTCGAACCGAATCTGATGAGACCGAATCTTTGGCCTCTTCGAACACTCTCCCCCCGGGCTACCCACCATGCGATTCTGCGGGCTACCTTACCTGCAATCTGCACCACTTCCAGATCGAAGCCGTCGCCTCGCACTACTAGGGAGTTGTGTTCGTTGACTACCGACGCATCCGGTTCTCGAGCATCGAGGAACATGCCGGGACGATGCTCGATTTTCCGTACGGTACCGCTGACGGGCCATCGGTTCACGTGGGCGTTGAATATGGACATGAAGATACTGATGCGTTTCAAGGGATAATCATCAAGATTCCGAGAACGTGCATCATCAATAATCTCTACCACGCGACCATCCGCGGGAGACAGCACCAGATGGTCCCCCTTAGGTGGTGTCCTTTCGGGATTTCGAAAGAAAAGAGCCACGGCTGCGGAAGCCAAGGTGAAGACGAGGGACACCCAGGGCCGGCCGTACCACCAGCTCAGACAGGCTATAAGGGCAAGGGGCAGAATGAAGACAAGCCCTTCCCGTGCAATGGGCTCATAATGTCCCGCTCGGCAAATCATGAGGATGTTCCCACCGCTCTTGGGCTTTTCTTGCCCCTGGCTATGGCCACCGTGCCCGCACGGATAAGCTCCAGAATACCTATTGTGGATAGAAGCTCGAGAATCGCTTCGATTTTGCTCCGGGTGCCCGTGACTTCGAGGGTTATGGTTTCAGGGGTTACGTCGACGACCTTGCCCCGAAAGATATCGGTTATTCTCAGTACCTCTTCTCGCTTGTTCTCTGTCGCCTTAACCCGAACAAGGACCAGTTCCCGGTCGACATATTCATGCCCGGTGAGATCCTGGACTTTGACCACGTTTATGAGCTTTCTGAGCTGCTTGATGATCTGCTCGATGAGGTGCTCCGTGCCGTCCGTGACTATCGTCATCCTGGAGAGTGTGGTGTCAAGGGTGGGGGCAACCGCCAAAGAATGAATATTGAAGCCTCGACCCGAGAACATGCCCGATATCCTGGCGAGCACGCCGGGTTTGTTTTCAACCAGCACGGCGATAACGTGTCTATTTCCCATTTATACTAGAATCACATCCATGATGGATTTGCCCGCGGGGATCATGGGATAGACTCCCTCTTCCCGCTCCACGGCGAAATCCATGATTACGGGCCCATTTGTCTCAAGGGCCTGTTTGATCACCGGCACAACTTCTTCGTTGGTTTCCGCTCGAAGCCCGAGGGCTCCGTACGCTTCGGCCAGTTTGATGAAATCGGGGGCACACATAATGTCCGTGTGAGCGTAAACGTTATCGTAGAATCGCTCCTGCCATTGCCTGACCATACCGAGATAGCCGTTGTTCAGGATGGCTATCTTGACGGGAAGTCTGTATTGGGCCACTGTGGCCAGCTCTTGAATGTTCATTTGAATCGAGCCGTCTCCCGCGATATCGATCACCAGTTTGTCGGGAAACGCTACCTGAGCCCCTATTGCGGCGGGAAATCCATACCCCATTGTCCCGAGGCCTCCGGATGACAGAAAGGTCCGGGGCTCGTCAAAGAGGTAATACTGCGCGGCCCACATTTGGTTTTGACCGACTTCCGTGGTAATGATTGCCCGGCCCGCGGTCATTTCGTAGAGTTTCTCAACCACGTATTGCGGCTTAATGGTCGTTGACGTCCTATCGAACCTGAGTCGTTGTTCATTCCGCCACGCGGTGATTTGCGTGTGCCAACCTTTGAGTTTCTCGTTGTTTACGGCTTCAGGTCCACGTTCCGTCAGAACCTCGATAAGTCGGGAAAGCGCATCGCGGGCATCACCGACTACGGGAATGTCAACTGCTATGTTCTTCTGTATGGACGTGGGATCGATGTCTACGTGAATGATTTTGGCTCCCCGGGCAAATTCCGACACTGGTCCCGTAACCCTGTCGTCAAATCGCGCCCCGACCGCAAGAAGGAGATCCGAGTCATTCACCGCCATGTTGGCCCGGTAGGTCCCGTGCATTCCAAGCATGCCGAGCGACAATGGATGAGTACCGGGGAAGCAGCCTAGTCCCATGAGGGTCATGGTTACGGGAAAGCCCGTCATTTCCGCTAGTGCAAGCAACTCTTTGTGTGCACCTGAAGTAATGACGCCTCCTCCCGCATAGATGACGGGTTTTTCGGCTTCACAAATAAGATCCACGGCCCGCTTGATGGACGGCACGTGCACCTTAATGGTTGGTTTATAGGTGGGAATTTCAAGGGAGGTCGGGTAGTTCCATTCCGCCTTAGACTGGGTAACGTCCTTTGGAAGATCTACGAGAACCGGACCGGGACGCCCCCCGGCTGCGATGGCGAAGGCTTCTTTAACGGTTCGTGCAAGCTCGTCGGTCGACATCACAAGATAGTTGTGCTTGGTGCATGGCCGAGTAATTCCCACTATGTCCGCTTCCTGAAACGCGTCGTTTCCGATGAGCGCAGTCGGCACTTGCCCGGTGAACACCACCACCGGAATTGAATCCATGTGCGCGGTCGCCAAACCGGTCACCGTGTTGGTTCCTCCGGGCCCGGAGGTCACGATGCACACCCCGGGTTTTCCGGTAGCCCTTGCGTAACCGTCGGCGGCATGAACTGCGGCCTGTTCATGTCGAACCAGTATGAATTTGAAATCCCGGGCGAAATCTCTGACCATGGCATCAAAGATGTCTATGACCATTCCTCCGGGATATCCGAATATCGTGTCGACACCCTCTTCCTTGAGGGATCTTAAAAGGATTTCGTCTCCCCTCATTTCCACGGTGATTCTGTTCCTTACAAGTGGTGATTCTCTCCCTCGGCTGCGTCTTGAAGACTAGCGGAGCTTTGCGAGAATGCGTTCAATCTGATCCCGGCCTTTTAGCTTCTTTTTCTGGAGGGTCTTGCGCTCAAGCTCCTCACTCGGTGAGAGGTAGATCCGCTTGTTGAAGACGTCCAGCTGGTCCTCGAACTCAAGGTGCTCCTGCCAGAGTCTCTTCAGTTCGGGATCCTTTTCCTTCCATGCGTCGATAAGATCCAGGTCCCTTTGTTCCATTCGAGCGCCCCGTTTGTTCGTATTGTCTTTCGATTCCGTTTTTTTATATACTTGTGAGTTATTTTTGTCAATGACTAGGACGGGCGGCCATCTGTTGCCGCGTTTCCGGGACGGAGGCTCGGAATGCTCAGACTATGCCGAGGAGGACCTTATAATGGGTGGAAGGTGATGCGACGTTTCACGTGAAACGTCGCTGAGCGTCACTGCATCAAGTCTGTTGCCGCGATCACTGTGATGGCGCTTGGGGCTGCGCCTCACCGGGTTGAGCCGCTCCCGCCGCCGGTTTTCCTTCGCTTTTCGAGTCCGGTACGTCCGGCTTGGCCGCCCCGGGTGCGGTGCTCTCGGAGGCCGGCGTAGTCGCGGCCGGTATCTTCCCGGTGGTCTCAGTGCCTCCGGGAGCCGGCACCCCACCGGGAGCCGGAGTCTGCGGGACGGCCGAGTCCGTTACGACGGATCGTTGAACCTGAGTCACTCCTTTGCCGGACACATAGGTCAAAACAAACGATGTGGTCATGAATATCACGGCCGACACGATTGTCACCTTACTGAGAAACGTCGTCGCACCGGTGCTTCCGAAAACCGTCTGGCTGGATCCGCCCCCGAAAGCCGCTCCGATATCGGCCCCCTTCCCCGTCTGGAGAAGAATAATGAGAATCATTGCCACACACACTACTACATGAACGACCAGTATGAACGTTGTAAACATGCCTTTTGACCTTTCCCGGCTTCAACTTCCTTCTTTGATTATGCTCAGAAAATCCTCTGATTTCAACGATGCACCACCCACTAGTCCTCCGTCGATGTCCTCACAACTCATCAGAGCCTTCACGTTCGACGGTTTCACACTTCCACCATACAGGATTCTCAGTCGGGCCGCAAACTCCTCGCCCAACATGGACGCCATCTCCCGTCTCAAAAATGCGTGCACTTCCTGAGCCTGTTCCGGTGACGCGGTATGTCCCGTCCCTATCGCCCACACAGGCTCATAGGCTACGACGAAACGAGACGCATCCTGCAGCCGCAGCCCCTCGAGACCCTCTTTCAGTTGCCCCCGCACCACGTTAAATGTGTCGCCCGCCTCGCGTTCCTCGATGGTTTCACCGAGGCAGAAAATCGGTACGAGACCGCATCGTATTGCGGCATCGACTCGCAGACGAACCGTTTCGTTGGTTTCACCGAAAAGCTGCCTTCTCTCCGAATGCCCGACCAGTACGGCCGTGCAACCGGCCGCCTTAAGCATTGCGCCCGATATTTCCCCGGTGAAAGCACCCTGATCCTCCCAATAGAGGTTTTGCCCGGCCACATGAATGGCGGTTCCGGCCGTGGCGGTAACTGCAGCCTGAATCGACGTGTACGGAGGGGCCACAAGGACTTCGCACTTATGTGATCGGCCCGCAAGGCCGACACCTAACTCCGTCACAAGGTCCTTCGTCTCCTCGGGAGTCTTGTGCATCTTCCAGTTGCCCGCCATGATCGGCATTCGACCGGACATATTATCTTCCTCCTCAAAGACACTCATTACGTACCATCATTCTGCCAGGGCAGCCACTCCCGGCAGCGTCTTACCTTCCATGAATTCCATGAAGGCTCCGCCGCCCGTGGAGATGTATGATATGCTCTCCGCTACGCCTGCCTGATGGACGGCTCGAACGGAATCCCCGCCGCCCACTACCGAAAATCCCGGTGCAGCGGCCACGGCTCGTGCGATTTGGTCGGTGCCTGTTTTGAAATCGTTCAGCTCGAAAACTCCCATGGGTCCGTTCCAGACGATCGTCCTGCCGGTCTCGATCACTCTCCCGAATTCGGCGGCCGTCCTTGGACCGATGTCCAGGGCCATCTCATCTTTGGGGACCGATTCCACATTCACCGTTCTGCAGCCGATTCCATCCTCCGGCCGAGCGGCACACACCACATCGAGCGGCAGCCGGAGTTCACATTTCTTCTCCGAAGCCGCCTGCACAATTTCTCGCACGGTATCCGCCATGTCTTCTTCGACCTTTGACTTACCCATGTCCATCCCACGGGCGGCCAAGAATGTATTGGCCATACCGCCTCCGATCAACACGGAATCCATGCGCTCCAGAATGCTCCTCAAAACACCCAGTTTGTCCGATACCTTGGCGCCTCCGAAAATCGCTATCACAGGCCTCTCAGGGTTGGAAAACGCCCTCGACAGACTGTCGAGCTCTTCCTTCAGAAGCAACCCCGCGGCCTTTGTTGCCATGAGTTTTGGTACGCCCACGGTAGACGCATGGGCCCGGTGAGCAGTTCCAAACGCGTCGTTCACGTACGCTTCTGCAAGACGAGCAAGCCTGGCTGAGAAATCCGGATTGTTTTTCGTTTCCTCTGCATGGAAGCGCAGATTCTCGAGGAGCAGCATTTCGCCGTCCCTCAGTGCCCTCGAAGCTTCTTCCACGTACTCTCCCACACAATCGTCCACGAACCGGATCTCTTGGCCCAGCAGATCCGCCAGCCGAACGGCAACCGGATGAAGGCTCATTTCCGGCCTTCTTTGGCCTTTGGGCCTTCCGAGATGCGACGACAGGATGCATCGAGATCCCTGCTCCAGAGCGTACCTCAGCGTGGGCAGGGCTCTCCGTATTCGGGTATCGTCCCTGATGACGCCCGAATCGTCCAACGGTACATTGAAATCGAATCGGAAAAACACACGCCGACCGCGGATCTCTATGTCTCGGATACTCTTCACGTACATGGTTTCACCTCACGGACTCACGTGTGCCCTTCATTGCCGAGGACTTTCATGATCCGTTGCGGCATTGGAAGCAGCTGCAAGCCATGCTGGTTCATCTAAACCGGCATTACAGTTTCTCGCCTACGTAGACTGCAAGGTCCACCATGCGCGCGGAATAGCCGGATTCATTATCGTACCATGAAAGAACCTTCACCATCTTTTTTCCGATAGAGTAGGTCGAGAGCGAATCAAATACCGAAGAGTAATGGCTATTGACAAAATCAATGCTCACGAGCGGTTGTTCCTCGTATCCGAGAATGCCCTTCATGCGACCCTCGGAAGCCTTTTTCATCGCGCCGTTAACATCTTCAACGCTTGCATCGCTCTCCAGATTCACCGTCAGATCAACCAGCGAGACGTTGGGGGTCGGCACACGAATCGCCATACCGTCGAACTTCCCGGCCAGCTCGGGAATAACCAGACCTACGGCTATCGCTGCCCCCGTGGTCGTGGGAATCATGTTCATGGCGGCGGCTCGAGCTCGCCGATAGTCGTTGTGAACCGTATCCAGCAGGCTCTGGTCCATCGTGTAGGAGTGAATTGTCGTCATGAGACCGTGTTCGATCCCGAACTCATCAAACAGCACCTTTGCCACCGGCGCGAGACAATTTGTGGTGCACGATGCATTGGAGATAACATCGTGTGCCAGCGGGTCGTACAACTCCTCATTGACTCCCATGACAAAGGTCCCGTCCACTTTCTTTCCCGGAGCGGAGATGATGACCTTCTTTGCGCCTGCCTCTATGTGTCTGCCCGCCTTCGCCTTGTCTCGGAAGATGCCCGTGCACTCCATCACTACGTCTATTTGCAGATCCCGCCACGGAAGGTTAAGCAGATCGTCGGTAATTCTCAAGGCACGAATTTGTTTGCCGTCTACGGTGATACTGTCGGAATCGTAGGTCACTTCTCCCGGATACCGGCCGTGCACCGAATCATGCTGTAACAGGAAAGCCATCAACTTGGAATCCATTCTGTCGTTTACCGCGACTACATCGACTTGTGGATTTTCCATGGCACTTCTCATTATTGTACGGCCGATGCGTCCAAAACCATTTATCGCCACTTTGGTCGTCATTTGAAGCCTCCCTTGGAAACTGAGAAAACGGCATAAGTCTATATGATATCAGCTTTTCAGTCAACGGGGAATCATTTCCCCCCTTGTGTTTCCGCGTGACCTCGGCTATACAGGAGGTGCGGTCTCACCCGCTTCTGCGGGCTTCGATCAAGTCCTGATGCCTCTTTCGTCCTGAACTGAGTAAGCTTGGGACTACGCGGCATTTAGCCGAGGAGTGGTCCGTTATTCGAGGGAACGAAGATGACCAAATTAGTCCGAATAGCCCTGGCTGCCCTCACAGTGACGTTGGTCCTGAGTACCCCTGTAGTCACCTGTGCGGCCGAAAAACCTTCCGTTTCAAAACGCTGGAGGATTACCAGCGTGAAGATCTGCCGGAGCACCGGCGGAGTCATCTATCCTTCCATTGAAGCCCTGGGCTCTTACCCGGTTTATACCTTTTTCATTCCCCGTCCCGTATGGACCGTCAACGGTACGGTCGTGCAAGCCAAACCTGTCTACGCCAATGGAAGACTCGTCTCTTTTCAACTCTTCGATGCCGCTGCAAAACTCAATCCCGGAACCAAGAATACGGTCAAGTTCGCGCTGCCCGACCAGAACGGCTCATCCGTTTTTGTGTACGACCATTCACAGGTGCCGCCGGGAGAGTGTTACGAGTTCTTCTAGTCCTACTCGATACTACGGATCAGTGCGGTCGTACGATCGAGCAATACGGCATCGACTCCTTATGGCGGGCATTTTGCGCAGATGGATTTGAACAGCGTAGTGCTCAGATACCGATCGCCCCGATCGGGCAGTATGCAGACAACCGTACCGTTGCCGAGATCCTTGCTGGCTTGCATGGCCCCGTAAACCGCGGCCCCCGAACTCATCCCGACGAAGACCCCTTGCGTCAGCGCCAACCACCGACAGGTATCGTACGCTTGGTCGTCGTTCACCTGGATGATGCGATCAATCCTTTTTGGATCGTAGATCTTGGGTACGATGGCCTCGTTCATGTTCTTCAAGCCCTGAATGGCGTGTCCCTCTACGGGCTCCACCCCCACTATCTCAATAGCCGGATTGTGTTCCTTGAGTCGTTTCGAGACGCCCATCAAGGTCCCGGTCGTTCCCATACCGGCAACGAACATGTCGATGTCGCCCTTGGTCTGCTCAAGGATTTCCACGCCGGTGGTCATGTAGTGAGTTTCCACATTATGAGGATTCTCGAATTGGTTCGGCATGAAGTACATATTCGTATCCGATTCGTAGATCTCGTGTGCTCGACGAATCGCTCCATCGGTCGCCGCACAACCCGGGGTCACTTCCAGCTCCGCTCCGTAGGCTTTCAAGGTGTTTCGCCTCTCCAGGCTCACGCAGTCCGGTAGGGTCAGCAGACACCGATATCCCTTGCACGCGGCCACCATGGCCAGTCCGATTCCGGTGTTACCCGATGTCGGTTCAAGTATGACTTTGTTGGTGCTCAGCAGTCCGTTGTCTTCAGCCTTCTGAATCATGTAATAGGCTATTCGATCCTTGATGGAACCGCCGGGGTTGTTTCCTTCGAGCTTCCCGAATATTCGGATCCCGTTGGATCCATTGGGATAATTGATCCTTACAAGAGGTGTGTTACCCACAAGATTGAGGATTCCCATGTCTGTGCCTCTAAGCATACTTCCCGGGTGACGACGCGTAAGCCTACCGGGTGACGTCCGTGATGTGCCGTCCGGGTCCTGCGTTGCCTCAAAAAGACAACACGCCGAGGGAGTTTCGCACTCCGCTCGGCCCGGTTACAGAGTCCAACCCGGTTATTTACCACGCGCACCTTAAGAAGGGCAAATGAAAACTTGGTTGACTCCCGGATCATTCCCGCAATAACTGTTCATATGGAGATCGACTTCGAGTCCCGGAAGAACGCGCGACATCCGCTTGACTTCACCATGGGCTTGATACGGCCCCGCGCATCATCCCGTCTTTTCAATGGGGCATTCGTCTTACCCCAACTTCCGACGTTGAACAAGTGAGAAATGTGATAGGATTTTTCACCATGGCGTCTCAGTTCATCACCTCATTTCCCTTTCCTTCCTGGCCCCCACTGGTCCAGGTTGCCGGCGTTTCTTCCCTGGAGGAGGCCTTGTTCTGCAGGGACGTTGGAGTTCAAGCACTCGGCTTTACCCTGGAGCTTCCCTCAGGCGTTCATGACGGGCTCACCCCGGAACGGGCGCGCTTCATCATCGCGCAGTTGCCGCGGGACATCATGCCTGTTCTCATTACGTACCTGGATTCGGCTATTGAAGCGCTTCGTCTTGTCGAACGGCTTCAAGTTCCAGTCATCCAATTTCACGGCGAGATTGCCGACGAGCAGGTGAGGGCCTTTCGGTTGGCGTGCCCTGTAGTTCGGACCATCGGCCGTATTACGGTTTCCGGACAGAGCGCACTGGATGAGGCATCCAGCTTTCAGAGCCGTCTCTGGGATGCAGTAATACTTGATTCGCTCGATCCCCTCTCAGGGGCCTTAGGAGCCACCGGACTCACACATGACTGGTCGGTGAGCGCTCGTATCGTAAGCGGTTCATCGGTACCGGTAATTCTTGCCGGCGGACTCACTCCTGAAAATGTGGCTGAGGCCATTACCACCGTGCGTCCTCATGCCGTCGATGCGCACACCGGCTTGGAGAACCCCGACGGGTCTCGGAACTTAGGGAAGATTGAAGCCTTCACCGAGGCCGCTCTTAGGGCGTTTCGGGTCGCGATAAGGTGAAAGGTCCTCGTGCCGCCTTCCTTTGTGTAGGCGCATATGATTGCCGGTTTGCGGCCGAGTTCCGTGTGATCTTGACCTCGTTGACTTGCGGCGATATGGTCATGAATGACTTTGCTTGAACGAGCGGAGAATTCCCGTCACAATACCGGTGGGAATTGAATTGAGTTTCACGCGCTATAAGAGATTCACCCAATGACCGAATCCGTTTCCAGATGCATCTGTATTCACGGCCATTTCTACCAGCCACCACGAGAAAACCCTTGGCTGGAATCCATCGAGCGTCAGGAATCCGCTCATCCGTACCACGACTGGAATGAGCGGATAGCCGAGGAATGCTACACGCCCAATGCTCATGCAAGGATCTTGGACGATCAAGGTCGACTCAGGCAACTCGTTAATAATTACGAATACATGAGCTTCAATTTCGGTCCGACTTTGTTGTCCTGGCTGGAGAAGTCCGTCCCGGAGACCTACAACGCTCTGCTCGAAGCCGACAAAGCGAGCGGTAGAAGGTTGTCCGGACATGGGAATGCCCTGGCCCAACCGTATAACCACATGATCATGCCTTTGGCTTCAAAGCGTGACAAGATTACTCAGATACTTTGGGGGATCGAGGATTTCTCCAGACGTTTCAATCGTTCTCCCGAGGGCATGTGGGTGCCCGAAACCGCGATCGACGGTGAAACGCTGGACATCATGAGCCGCCACGGAATTCTCTTTACCATACTCGCTCCCAAGCAGGCTCACCGTTTCAGGTTAACTGCCGGGGGCGACTGGACTCGTGTCGACGGCCACGCCATAGACCCAACAATGCCCTACCGGTGTACCCTTGCCGGGGGACGGACCATGGTTCTGTACTTCTATGATGCGCCCATATCCCACGCCATAGCTTTTGAGAAGCTTCTCGACAACGGAGATAAATTCAGAAGCCGTTTGATGGACGCGTTTTCCACGCATCGTCAAGGAGCGCAGCTGGTTCATGTGGCCACTGATGGTGAGTCCTATGGGCATCACCATCGTTTCGGTGAGATGGCTCTTGCATACGCGATCGACAAGATCGTTGCGGACCCCACGGTCCAACTTACCAATTATGGCCATTTCCTTGCGAATCACCCGCCCACTGCAGAAGCGGAGTTCATTGAGAATTCTTCGTGGAGTTGCTCCCACGGAGTGGGCCGGTGGTCACGAGACTGCGGTTGCTCGGTGTCTCATAGGACCGGTTGGAATCAGAAATGGCGCGCGGCTTTGCGAAAATCCATGGATCTGCTTCGCGATCGAGTCGATAGACTCTTCGAACGCCATTCCGGTCCATTTTTCAAGGATCCTTGGGAGGTGAGAAATCAATACATTCGTGTAATACTTAACAACTACGCCAATTCCAAGGACTTCTTCAAGTCAAGAGCAACGCGGAGCCTTTCGGAGGACGATTTGTGCAGGCTCTCGATTCTGTTCGAAATGCAACGTAATCGGATGCTGATGTACACGAGTTGCGGCTGGTTTTTTGACGACATCTCAGGTCTGGAATGTCTTCAGGTGCTCCGATACTCCGCCCGAGTGCTTCAGCTTGCCCACGCTCAGGACCCCGATCTGCAGGCGGATTTCCTACGGAGTTTGTCTTCCGCTGTGAGTAATGTTAAACCGCGGCCCCGCGGAAATGAAATCTTTGTTCAAAAGATCCTGCCTCAGGTGGCGGATCTTGGTCAAGTCGCCGCGCATGTTGGTATCTTTTCGGTATTCAAGAATATTCCCATTGAGGACGGATTCTATTGTTATAGGCTGGAACCTGCCGATTTCAGCAGGTTCGAATTCGCCGAACGAGTTCTGCTTGTGAGCTGCGGGTCCATTTCGAGTGATGTGATTATTGAGACTCGGAAAGTCGTTCTTGTGGTCGTCTATTTCGGCGGGCTTGATTTTCGGTGCTCGGTCTCGAATTTTGTTAATGATGCAGCATACTCCTCTTTGAAGCGAAATCTTTCGGAGACATTCCATACACAGTCGGCCACTGAGGTAGTTCGTAAACTGGACCACTATTTTCCGGGCGAGTACTTCTCCCTCAAGGATCTCTTCGCAGAGCAACGCAGCCAGATGATTCACGCCATCACGCACAAGATGTATGAGGCCCAAGCTCATCTATTTGAGGCTTTCTATCATAAGAATAAGGACTTATGGAGGCATGTGAAGACACAGTCGGAACAGGTCGCGGACACATTTCTTGCGTCCGCGCAATTCGTCCTCAACCGGACCCTAGTGCATGAATTGGAGAAGCTGAAATCGGGATTGTTTCCTGCGGGATTGCCGGACCTAATGGACGAAGCCCGGGAGTGGGGTATTGAACTTGACGTAAGATCGGCCGAGAACCTCATAAGCAACAGAATTTACCGGTTGGTATCGAATTGGGGAAACGGCCCGCGAGACGCCGGCGTGTTCGATGAGATTGACGCATTTCTCAACTTGGCGAGGGATCTTGAAATCCACCTGCAACTGGGAGAGGCGCAGATCGTGCTGTTGCAAATCGCTCGATCGCTTGGGGCGCCGGCTTCTCACGACTTTCCAATACGTTTCCGTAAACTTGCAGAAAAGCTCGCCGTGAGGTTGGACCTCGCTTGACGCTTCTGCACGGCCTGATTTTATTTCTTTTCCTGTTTGGATTGTTATTGTGTATCTTCAAGGAGATTACCCGATACACGCGGGACTCGGACCTCGGAGCGACGATTTATGGCACTGCAACCTTGCCGAGAATGTGGAAAGTGGATTATTTCGGACGCTGCTTCGTGTTCGGGATGCGGCGCGCCCTTTTCCTCGAAAAAGCCGTGGCGAGGCTTTGGAATAGACTGGAAGACCAAGGCTACGATCTTTCGCATACCCCTCGTCCATGTCGCCGTAGGGCTTGATGCTCATGGAAGACCACTTGTGGCCAAGGGTGTCATTGCCGTTGGTCAGTTTGGTGTGGGTTTGGTTACCATAGCGCAGTTCGGAGTGGGAATTCTTTTCGGCTTGGGGCAAGTGGTGTTTGGTTTGGCTGCGTTGGGTCAATTCGCCGTAGCAGCTTTCATCGGCATAGGCCAATTCGCCACGGGCTTGGTTGCGGTAGGTCAAGGCGTGATCGGCGTGTACGGTTTATGCCAATACGGCTGGGCCAAATACCTTTGGAGCACATCACATACCGACATGGAGGCGGTAGCCCTCTTTTACACCTTATATGATAAGATTCTGCATCTTCCGGGTTCGTAGAGTCTGTTCTCAATTACATGGGCTGATCGGGTTCCGCGCGCTGTTGATCTTACGGTTTGTCGGCGGGGAACTACGGTTCGCGGGTACGGTTCACCTAACCTATTGCAAATACGGCATAAACCTCGGGCAATGTTTCACGTGAAACATTGCCCTGCTTTCATTTTGCCTTGACTTGATACCGGAATTCCCCTCATTCCCCGTCCCCACGACGCGCAGATCCCGCCTGCATTCTCATTGCCCCTTCCCTCCCCCTAATTCCACCGCCCGGCCGGCCGCCGCGTACCTACGCACCACCACTCTTAGGCTGCTTCGGCTCGTCGAAACGCCACCTTACGCTTACCACTCCATGCGAAACATGTTTCTCAAGCACGTAGGGAACACTCTCGAAAACCTTGATCATGGGCGTGTTCGACATCAGGACGTCCGCCTGAAATCCTTGTACTCCTCTTTCTCGAGCGATCTCCGTCATGTAGCTCACCAGATACGTAGCGATGCCGCGTCCTTGAAATTCTTCGTCAACCATGAACGCCGTTTCCGGGTATTGGCAATTCTCATCCATCAGGTAACGCGCCTCCGCGATGATTCGGCGGTTTTCTCTAGGACCCATGGTAACTACCAGCGAAAGACCTTCATCCTCTTTGAGATTCACGTACTTCTCCAGGTTATCGTGAGGCATGCTCCTCTTAGGACTGAAGTACCTGAAATACACGGAACTCTCGGAAAGATTATAGAAAAGATCCCGAATCATTGATTCGTCGGTAGGTTTGATTACCCTGACATGAGCGTTAAGCCCTCCCTTGAACTCGTGTTCACTGCGTACGCGACTGCGCAATTCCGGGCTTGCGCACATGACATATAACTGATTCCGGTATACGTAACCCATTTCTCGCGCCTGCTTCATCAGTTCTTCCCGATGATCCGGATGCGCTATTTCAATGAGTGCCATTGCGCGTTCTCGCACCGTTTTCCCACCCAGGTACGCGATGCCGTACTCTGTGATAATGTAATCCACATCGCCGCGGTTCATGATTACCGCGGATTTCGGACCAAACGAAGGAACGATCGTCGAACGGTTGCTTTTCATAGAAGTGGACCTGAGACAGATAATACTCCGCCCATTTGACGATAAGCTGGCACCCCTCATAAAGTCGTGATCCCCCCCCGACCCCTCGAACGCTGTCCACGTGGGACTTCCTTGCCGAATCTGCCCGCGCAGGTCTACCTGCAACGCCAGGTTGACGGCCACCATTCGATCATTCCCGGCGATAAACGACGGATTCAGGAGCATATCCGACGGGTGAAACTCAACCAATGCATTATCATGCACATAATCGTACAAACGTCGCGTTCCCATGCAGCAGGTAGCCAGCGACTTTCCCCGATACGCCTTTTTCGTGCTGTTGGTGATGGCCCCGGATTCGGTTAAATCCATCAAGGCATCCGTAAAAATTTCAGTGTGTACTCCCAAATTACGATGGTGTTTCAGGTGATCCATGAGTCCGTGGGAGATCCCTGCAAAGCCGAACTGAAGGATCGATCCGTCTTCGATCAGCTCTCCGCAGAAATAGCTGATTTTTCGCTCCTTCTCTCCCAACACTTCCGGCTGCAACTCGAAGAGATCTTCCTCCGCCTCAACCAGGTATTTTATGTCATCGGTCGTGATCAGCGTATCACCATGAGTGCGAGGCATCCGATCGTTCACCTGAGCAATGACGGTTCTCGCCGCCTTCACCGCGGACAGGGCAACATCCACGGATATTCCCAGGCTAAACCTTCCGAAGCGATCCGGGGACGAAACCTGCACAATGGCCACATCAATGGGTATACGACGATTTCGTAAGAAATTCGGAATATGCGAATGAAATAACGGTACGTAGCCGGCTTCCAATGGTTCCTCAACGGCCTGCCGGTCTCTTCCGACAAAGAACGTTTTCACCGAGAATCGGTTAGGCCCCAGAGCCGCCAGCTTTGACGAATGGCGTCCCCCTAGGAACTGGATAAGCTCGACGTCCTCGACGTAAGATTTTCCCAATGCCTCGATGACGGTTCCCGGCTCGGAGCACATGCTTCCGAGGTACACCCGATCACCGTTCTTGATTTTCCGGGCCGCATCTTCCGCACTTATCAACTTCGACGCGTACCGGCTTTGCCAATCTTCCATTTTCAATGCTCCATGAAATCAACGCGCTTCTCCTCCACCGATCCGGAATCCCAAGTCGCCATAACCGTTTTCGGTTTGGGATCTCACCGGTATCTCCTCCGTGAGCGCCCGACAGGTACGCCGAGACGGTACCGCGCGTTTTCAAGAATACGTCAGCGCATTTATGATGCTACAGTGTACTGGTCGTTTACAGAGCGCGCCTTCATGTGAACCCTGTTCAATGAACCCCTCCTCCTTCGAGCCACCTATGGAGGGGCCGGGGGGGGATCCCTACTATCATGGCGCGCCCCGCGTTCTTCATACCACATCTCCGAGGCGAAGCCCCGGAGCGTCAAACTACCTGAAAGCACTTTCCTGCTTCGTCATACCGTCGCCGGCCCGCCGGTAGCCATTTGTATTCTCACGATACTATCCCAACATGAAGTACGGAGGCAAACTCTTCTTGCCCCATCTCGATCCTAACATAGCGCCTTTATGATATCGCCGACTTATCCGTAACATTGGTCTCGTTGCGGGCTCTCTCTTGACATGGTGCGCGGTATGTCCGTAGATTGTAACTGATGCCATGGTGCCTTAGAAGACATGAAGCGTGCTTTTACTATCGGTGCCGTGACAATGTAATCGGAACCGGAGGAGCATATGGAAAAAGAAGAGCCCAGATCGTTAACGGAAAGAGAACTATGGACTCTTAAAGAGTTTGTGGAAAACACCCTTCGCAAGAGCGGCGCACTTCTCCTGGAGAAGTACGGCAAGGGCAACCGTGGAATGAAGTTCGACGACGAGTTGGTCACGGAAGCAGACAACGCAGCCTGGAAGATTATCTCGGCAAAGATCCGAGGCAGCTTTGAGGACCACGCTTTCCTCCGCGAAATCTCTTTCAATGAGGTAAGTGGCGAACACCCCCCACGCTTTTTGTGGATTGTGGATACTCTCGACGGAGCGGCTTCCTTCCAGGCAGGTATGCCCGTATGGGGAGTAAGTGCCGCCCTTTTTGAAAAGTTCTGGCCTGTTCTCGGTTTTTTGTACCTTCCGGTTACCGGGGAACTCTACTCGGCCTATGCCGGTAGGGAAGCATTGCTCAACGACTCACCCATTACCGTCAGACCAGACCCGACCGTTGACAATGAAAGTCTCATCCTTGTCTACAGCCGCTTTCATCAAGATTTCACCAGCACTTTTCCGGGAAAACTCCGCAATTTCGGTTCCTCGGCAGGCCACCTTGCGTATGTGGCCCGCGGCGCGGCGGACGCATGCCTCATGAAGAACGTGCATGTCCAGGATCTTGCGGCAGGCAGTATTATTCTCCAAGCGGCCGGTGGTGAGATACGGTATCTCGACGGACGATCATTGCACGTCGGCGACTTTTTCAACGGTCAGAGAATAGAAGAGCCTCTGATAGCCGCACCGAAAGGGTCCTTTGGATCTTTCGTCAAATATTTCCAAACCTTGTAAGTTTCCCACATCATATTGCCGTGCGAAAGGAACTCATCCTCTGCTCTCAAGGCGTCCGGGAACTCCCAAGAGGTTCATTTTGTCCCCAAGCCATATCCTCCGGGAAGCAGGCTTTGACCGAGGAAAGGCACTGATTTATTTCCAAAGAAGGACATTGACAAGAACTCAAATCCGCTGTATCTCAGTCCATCGACCTGATTTCTCCCTTTTCGGAGTGATTACATGAACGACATCCGAAACCACGAAATCCCCTTGCGCCCTAAAGGGCCCACCGTTCCCGGTTTAACCCACCAGTAGTACGCTTCACGAAACCTGGGAGACCAAAACATTTTTCTGCACACTGTGACTTCCTGCAATCCTTAGACGTCCCGAATGGTCCGATTTCTCGGAGGTCATCTTCATGGAAAATACAAGAGTTAAAGAACTCATGGTGCCCGTAGCCGGTTACTGCACTATTCCTTCCAACGCAACTCTCTATGACGCTGTGCTGGAGCTGGAGAAGGCGCGACTGGAAAGCGAAGCCGGCGGCAGACCTTACCGTGCGATCCTCGTGCTGGACGCAGACGGCAACGTCATCGGAAAACTGAGCCAGTTGGACGTACTTAGGACTCTGGAACCCCGATATTCCGAGGTGGATGATCTCCG
Organism: Desulfomonilaceae bacterium; assembly: GCA_963675835.2. Taxonomy (GTDB): domain Bacteria; phylum Desulfobacterota; class Desulfomonilia; order Desulfomonilales; family Desulfomonilaceae; genus JAVHLK01. The sequence continues at coordinate 195,815 of CAXXIU010000019.1, read as the reverse complement.
CAAGGTATCGGGGTTCGGAATTACCGCCGAATACCTGAGGTCCATGCTGGAGACTTTCGATCTCTGGCAGACGCCGCTGGCAGACCTATGCAAGAAGGCTGCCGACGTGAAGGTTGTCGACCTCCTGAGATCCCCGCTGGAAGGCGAAATCATTGATCAGGAAGCCACCTTGAATCATGCCGTTCACCAGTTCGTGGTTGGACATTATCAATCACTTCTTGTGAAATCAGAACGCGGATTTGTAGGAATCCTTCGATTGGTGGACGTATTCCACGAGATTACCGAGCAGATCAAGGCCTGTAAAATTTGATCCGCATTGACATTTTCAAGAAGTGAGGGCGCATTTCATGATCTCAGAACACGCCGTATATGTTGATCGGAAAACAGTGGATTGGACTCGTCTCATAGCCCTATTTGCAGGTATAGGGCTCTTCCTTGCGGTCTATTTCTCTCCGCCCTGGCCTGATGCCATAGATCCTCTTGGTAAATCCTTTTCCTTAAGCAAAGAAGGAAAGGGAGCTCTAGCAGTATTCCTGTGGGCAGGTACATGGTGGGTTTTCGAGGTAATTCCCATAGGCGTTACCAGCCTGCTCATCGGGGTCTTACAGGCTCTTTTCCTCATACGTCCTGCCAAGGTAGCCTTCAGGGACTTCATGGACCCCGCCGTGCTCTTCATTTTTGCTTCTTTGATAATCGGCCTCGTGTTCAACAAGACCGGCCTTACCAAGCGCATGGCCTACAAGATGCTCACTCTAGTCGGCGAGAAAACCATCAACATATATCTTGGCGTGTTCATACTCATCACACTGCTGACTCACATCATGGCCCATACCGGCGTTGCCGCGACCGTCTATCCGCTGCTTCTTGCAATCTACGGACTGTACGGAGAGGAGGACAAGAAGACCAAATTCGGGAAAGGCCTTTTCATGGGAATGGCCTACGTGTGCGGTGCAGGCAGCATTATTACTCTTTTGGGAGCTGCACGAGGAATCGTTGCTCTCGGATTCTTTAAACAGATGGTCGGCAAGGACGTCAGTTTCTTTGAATTGAGCTGGTACATGGCTCCGGTCGGTTGGTTGATGGTTATCGTGCTCTGGGGTTTTTTCGCTCTCTGCTTCAAACCCGAAAAGGCCGTCATATCCGGATTACGGGAAAGAGTTCGGGAACTCAGCGCTGATTTGGGGCCGCTTCGCAGGAATGAGATTATCTCGCTCGTCATTATTGTAGCCGCCATCGCCATAATGTCGCTCCAGGTGATGATTCCTGCTCTACGCGCGCTGGACAAGTCCGCTATTTTTCTTGTGTCAACGATTCTGTTCTTTCTGCTCAATATCCTTGATATCAACGACCTCGAAGTGATCCCTTGGAACATCATCCTGCTCTTCGCCGGGGCTATGAGCATCGGTTATTGTCTTTGGGATACGGGGGCGGCCCAGTGGCTGGCAGTAAACTGGCTTGCCCTGTTCAAGGAGGCCAACTGGTTCGTCTTCGTCATGAGTATTGCTTTTTTTGTCATGGTCATGACGAACTTCATCATGAATGTAGCCGCCATCGCCATATCTCTCCCGGTAGCTCTCGTTATTGCAAAGTACCTGGGAGTTGCACCGGAAGTGGTCATGTACGCTTCGTTGGTAACAGCGGGGATGCCCTTTCTGCTACTTGTCGGCGCGGCTCCCAATGCGATTGCCTATGATTCCAAACAGTTTTCCAGTGGCGAATTTTTTGCCTGGGGCATACCCGCCAGTATTATCCTGTTGATCGTGGTCGGACTCGCCGTCGCCGTCATCTGGCCGCTCCAAGGAATGCCCATCACGCTTCCCGGATGATGCCGGAAAAGACAATCCGAGATATGATACCGCCCTCGGGCTTGACGTGCACTGCATCTCGGTCAACCTGAAATCCGAATAGGAGTAAGTACCATGACGACCCGCGTGCTCCTTGTTGACGATGAAGAGGCTTTTGTGGACGCTCTCTCCAAGCGCCTCACTCAGAGGGGATTCCAAGTGTCCGTTGCGTACAACGGACGGCAAGCTCTTGACATAATCCCGAAAGAACACTGCCCCGACGTGATTATTCTCGATGTGAAAATGCCCGGAATGGACGGAATTGAAACTCTGCAGGTAATCAAAAGCAAGTGGCCGCTCATCGAGGTCATAATGCTCACCGCGTTCGGCACCGTGGAATCGGCAATTGAAGGACTGCATATGGGGGCTTTCGACTACCTGCTGAAACCCTGTGCCATCGATATTATCGTGGGAAAAATCAAAGAAGCCAGGAATAAGAAAGGCGCTCAGGAAATGAAGATTGCGGAAGCACGCGCCCTGAGTATTGCGCTGCGTCGGGGAGATTGAATCTAATTTCCGGGCTCGCAAAGCTATCGTGAACCATGAAGATCCCGGCCTTCGGCCGGTACTTCACGGCTTCACTTTTCGCATATGTGCCAAGAGCTGTCTTACTCTGTCCTTTCAAGGAAAGATACATCTCCTCTCCCAACCTCTCGGACTCGATCCCACCAAGGTCGGGACTTGCATGATCGCAAACTTCACCGTTGTCCGGGTTTCCCTTGACGATCACACCTTTCAAAGCTAATCTGACCAATGAACAAATAGGAACGGATTTCCTAACGAGGGAATCGACAATGAAAGATCTGGAAGATCGTTCAGAGAAAATTCTTCAGGCCATCGTGGCCCAATATATCGCTACAGGTGAGCCCGTGGGGTCTCGCACCGTGTCGAAAAGAAAGACAATCGCTCTGTCTGCCGCATCGGTGCGCAATGTCATGAGCGACCTCACTGAGATGGGTTATATCGAACAGCCCCATATAAGTGCCGGCCGGGTGCCCACGGATTTGGGCTATCGTTTTTATGTAGACATGCTCCTCAGCGACCTCATTTGCGATCAAAGCGAACTCGCCGGCATTGAGAGTCGTATTAGATCCGCCGGCCTTGATTTGCGGGATGTCCTGCGTCAGTCCTCCTCGGTTTTAGCCGGCCTGTCCAGACAAGCGGGAGTGGTGAGCACGATACCGCCTCAGGAACTAACCTTCAAGACTATTGAATTCATCAAGGTGGCGGATGACAGGATTCTTGTAGTGCTCGTCGCCACGACCGGGTTCGTTCAGAACAAAATGATTCTGGACGAGGACAGCCTTGACCAGCAGACCCTCGAAAGCTACGGCCGCATGCTCGATGATATGTTGAAACATCTTGACCTGCGACAGGCCAAAGAACGTATCGAACAGGAGCTGGCTACGGAAAAAGCTAAATTTGACGCCGTGTTGGCCAATGCGTTGCGGATGGGATATAGTATTCTTTCCCAAGACGACGCTCGAGAGATCTTCATTGAGGGACAGTCCAATATTCTCAATGAGCCTGAATTCGCCGAAGTAGAAACGCTCAAAGCCATTCTTCTCACCTTTGAGGACAAGAGCAAGCTCCTAAGAATTCTTGACAAGACCCTGGAAGCAGAAGGAATCCAGGTATTCATCGGAGCAGAGCACGGATTGGACGAAATCGGAAGCTGCTCCATCGTTGCTTATCCCATCCGTGCTGCGGACATGGTCTGGGCCAGCATCGGAGTTATCGGCCCCAAAAGAATGGACTATCAGAAAGTTGTCCCTCTCGTGGACTCCACGGCACGCATTCTCACTCAATTGCTGAAGAATCATGTCGAAAGGGATACCTAGCACCACGCAGTACAAGAATCTGTTCGACATTCCCGTTCGCACTAGAGTCCGGCAACAAGCGTACCTCCCGTTTCTTCTCCCACTTCTCAAACGCTCATGATCCGCTGTGGCTTCCTGCCGGTCCGGATGTATCAGAGTTCACCGTGACCGCCGCTACCACCGTCTTCGTAATCGGTTACCCCCTCTCTCACGGCAATGCCTCATCTCTGGGAGAAAGAGTTTTCTTGTCCCCCTTCAGTAACTGAAGCGGATCCCACCATTTCTTCTTCTCGCTCTTGGTATTTCCCGCTTCCCGTTTGGGAGAAGAGTTCACCGATCCGGCATCAGGAGTAACTTGTTTTTCCTTCGGTTTCCCGGGAGGCTGGATTTCCGTTTGGGGTGCGGTGCCGGATTTCTCTTTCTGTACCGGCTTCTCACTACCTCCCGGTCGTGTACCATTCTTCGGTTTTTCAAGCACCTTCCGCGGAACAAAGAGAGCATGTCCCCACTTCTTCGATCTCTTGTCGTACGAATAGACGGAGACGCCTTTACCTTCCTTGCACTTCACCCACCACTCATCGAATTCCGGGAGATAAATAACATCCATGATCTCCCCGGATGTCGGAACCACATACGTTGTGGTTGCCTTGCGCTCTTCCGCCCATGATTCAGCGTTTGCACTCGCAAGCATGCCGAGTATCGCGCAAGCAGCCAATGCCAAGAATCTCGTCATCTTGCCATCCTGACTTGAATCGGCCTACAATTCTCGATTTCTTTCGGAATGCCGTATTGCCTCTCAAATTCACCAGACCGCCCTAGGAAACCTACTCTTCGAGCTTCCTAGGAACTATATCCGATGTTCTCCAATGCCGCCCTCACCCTCCGATCACGTCCCTTGAAGACTGCACATTGCACTCAATCCGATTCATGGAAGCCGCCATTCGGGTCCATTAACCTCTTGTATAATCAATTTCCTCTTTGCATATCAAATCTTTCAGGGCCTCTGACGACCATACGGCCATTGGGCCGCAGGCCCCTCGCGGGTCCATACTGCAACGGTAACCGGTTCGCTCAATGCCCTGATTTTCCAGGACGTTCCAGCTCTCTTTGAAATAGCGGCATTCGTCGTTAAAACACACATAATGAATCTCACCCCCCCAACTCGACATTGCCGGGGTCTCAATCGGATCCATCTTCTCTCCACAGTGTGGGCATGTTTTCGCCTTGTCCATCTCCAAACTCCTTGTTGCCGGCTTCTCTCCCGGACGGTAAACCGGCGCTTTTTGCCGACGAGCTGCCGTCTCGCTTTGTGACCAAAGGGTTCTGTTTGTCGTTGCCGGTTATGATCTCTTCACTTAACCTTTCACTGTTACCATGCAGCTCATATCCATTAGTAACCCTTTTCCTTGAACTTCGCAAGCGGTCGGCAAAGCATTGACCGCATTGCGCCCGGAACCGCAACAACGTTCGGATCTGCCGGATCGCCCCGCACGTACATTAAGGGCGGTTGATATTGTCAATACTTCACCGGCATTACCTGTATGTCGCAAGGTTACCTTACGCGTTTGTTCCCGAAATGAGCTGAGATCCAAAGTCGCTAGCACAAAATCACTACAAATGATGAGGAAAATCTCCTGCTTTTGGGGTAAGGTAATTTGATTCACGTAACAGGGGACGGCATCATGGAGACCGACACGCTGAATCAAGATTCGGTACTTACGGAGCATTCGGAAATGGATCCCATTGAAAAGGTGATCCTGCGCAGTATGAACGAAGGCGTAATCACGGTTGAGTGCGACGGTCATATCAACACTCTCAATGCGTCGGCGCTCCGGATACTTGGGTTGGAACACGAGATGGTCGTTGGAAAAAGGTTTGATGAAGTATTCCCGGATGTCCCGGAGAATAAGCCTCTGGAGCAAATCTTTTCTCGGGTAGTTCATGAAGGTGTCCACACTGAGAACGACGAGATTCATTACATTCGACCGGACGGACAATCGGTAGACTTGGCAGTAGCCACGTCCTATCTGGATTTTGACATGTGTCGTCCGGGACTGGAGTCCTTAGTTGTCGTTTTCCGGGACATCACCGCGTTCAAATCACTCGAACGGGTGAGAAGAAAAGCGGTCGACCATCTTTCTCACGAGCTCAAGACTCCGCTTTCCATCATCAAGGCATCGGTAGAACTACTCGTGAAGAACCATCCCACCAGCGAGCAGTCATTTAAGATTCTGGGACGAATCGAACGTAACCTGGGCAGACTTAGCGGCATCCAAACCATTGTTGAACAGATTCTCTATCCCCCGCCCTACAGTCCGGTACCTTTTGCTCCCGAGGATCGCATTTCCAAGGTACTGGAGACAATACGCAAGGAATCCCCTTTCAGGTCGGTGTCTCTGCGTACTGAAATCGAACGGATAGAGACCGCGACGATCGACCCGAATATTCTTGACATCATTCTGGAAACGTTGGTCAAGAACGCAATAGAGAACACTCCCGATCAAGGTGAGATCACCGTGTCTCTCAATCGAGTGGAGTCCGGCATTCGTTTGGAGGTTCGAGATGCCGGTATCGGAATTCCCCGATCGGATATTCCGTTCATTTTTGACGGATTTCATCACACTCAACTTACCGAGGAGTACTCAAGTAGGAAGCCCTACTGTTTCGATGCAGGCGGCAAAGGACTCGAACTCCTTAGACTGAAGGTGCTCTCGGAAACGTATCCCCTTGACATTACCGTTGAGAGTACTCGGTGTCATTATCTTCCTACTCGACAGGACCATTGCCCTGGAGATATATCTCAGTGTTCTCACACCGCCGGCCAGGTAACGTGCGGCCAATCCGGAGGTACGGTTTTCTCCGTCACTTTTCGTGAATCGGAGTGATGTTCGGCTGAACATTCCAAACCTCTGTGAAAAACGATGCGATGGGAATCTGCCGGGAAACAAGTAAGAAACTCGCAAAGGAGCTCGTATGGATAAGAGTATGAGAAAGAAACTGGATCGGATGTTCGCGCCTCGATCTGTGACCGTGATCGGCGCCGGTGCTTCCCCCGACAGGGTGGGCCACGCGATCATGGACAGTCTCGTAACCGGCGAATTCCCCGGGAACATTTATCCGATCCATCCACGTCATGAAAACATCCTTGGTCTTCGAGTTTATAGGGACCTGGACGACCTCCCGGAGGTTCCCGATTTGGCGGTGGTGGCCCTGAACCAGTATTCAACCGTTAAGGTTACGGAAAGATTACGAAAACTAGGCGTCGCGGGGGCCAGTGTTATCGCCGGCGGATATGCCGAAATGGGGCCGGAAGGAGCACGATTACAGCACGACCTCAAGTCCGCGGCAGCCGATATGCCGTTGATCGGTCCAAACACTCTCGGATTTCTGAACGCTCGAGCCAATCTCAACGTGACGTTTTATCCGAGAAAACTCCGTCCCGGAAACGTATCCTTTCTCAGCCAGAGCGGCGGTATGGGCCTCGCCGTAAAGGGTCGCGCGGATGATGAAGGTTTGGGAATCGCCAAGTGGATCGGTGTAGGGAATCGTGTGAATATGGAATTCCACACGCTGTTGGATTATTTTGCCGAGGACCCGGAAACTCATGTTATCGGCATTTTTGCGGAAGGCTGCTCGGATCCCAGGGCCTTGACGGAACAACTTAAGACTATTACCCCCCATAAGCCCGTAGTATTCTACAAGGGAGGCTATGGGGATGACGCGGATCAAGTTACCGTGACACATACCGGAGCCGCGGCCGGTTCCAGTTCGATATGGGAAGGAGCTCTTCGCCAAACCGGTGCCGAGTCGGTCTCCTCGGTTTCCGAGATGGTCTCCGTATGCAAAGCCCTCTCCGTAGGCAGAATTCCACGAGGAAAAAAGTTGGGAATCTTTACGCACACCGCAGGGCCGAGCATAGTAGCCTGGGATTTACTGAAGAGTGAACCGGGCTGTGAACTGTCTAGACTGGATCCAACCACGATAGCTAGAATCGCCCAAATTCTCGGACCATCGGTACCCGTAGTGTACAAGAATCCCGTGGACGGAGCGGCCGGGGCGTTTCTGGTCGAGCCGTTTCACAATATTTCGGAGGCAATGCTTGAAGATCCGTCGGTAGATGCTCTTCTCGCCATTTTTTGTGAACACAAAAACTGGGAGTATCCGTCCGATCCACTCATTAGTCTGGCCAAGCGCTTCTCACAACCAATCGTGGCATGTTTCATAGGTTCGATCAAGAAAATCGAACCACATCGACTTAGGCTACATGATGCGGGCGTACCGACCTATGTGATGCCGGAAGATGCCGCTCTCGGTTTACGGGCTCTGTTGCGAAGAGTCGACATAAGCCGGACCTAGACACCCTACAAGTTCACCGGGCTTCCACCCTCGAGCCTAGTGTGCCCGGTGAATCCTTTCCCGATAAGAACCGGGAATATTATTTCTTCGAAAAAAGATCGCTCTTGTTGTGCCTCAAGATTGTATTGATACCTATTTCTCACCCCAAGTTAACAATACTGTGTTCCTCTACATGCCAAAACATGCTAGCATACTTTCAGCAAACGCAACCGACGTTTACTCCGACAGTCAAGCGCCAGAGTGAAAGGACTGCAAAATGAGTAAAGCTCCTTACATTGCTCTCATCGTGGTGGCCGTACTCGTGGGCGTCGTCTATTTTGGCGGTACCGTTGACGTAGCTGGCAAGAAACCTCTAGAACATTTGGACCAGGCTTTTCGTACTGATTTCTTCATGGGCTGTTACATCAGTCTTGCTTCCCTGCTCAGGCGCAACGAAAGCACGGACCAGGATGAGTGGACGAAAGGGCCTCAGAACTGGGACAAAGTTCTGAAAAAGACGGTCGAATAGCACGTCGGTTTACTTCTTGAACCCCGTGAGAGATATATGTCTACCGGAACGGGCTCCATCCCTCCGATAAGAAAAGAACAAATCGGGATTACACGACGTACAAAGCCCTAATTCCAAGATGTTCTCTTCAGGGACTCCTTCGGCCATTAGCTCATGCCGATTCACCGCGGTTAAATCCAGTCGATATGATACATCCGGCTTGTCTTTCACCGGTTGAACCCGCCGGTTTCGTCCAACGAAGCGATCAGCCTGTGGAATTGCTTCTCTCAACGGTGTCAGTACTGTGTCATCAACTTCGTAACAGCATACGCCTATCGCCGGACCGAGGGCTACAATCATATCCGACGCCTCACAGCCGAATCTCTTCTTCAGGGCGACCACAACCTTTCGTGTAATTCTCAGAACCGTTCCCCGCCATCCGGCATGGACTGCCGCGGCGATTCTTTTCCGAGGTTCCAATATGAGTATCGGCAAACAGTCGGCAGTCTTGATAGCTGGAAATATCCCTGCTTTCCGGGTGATTATGGCATCGGCATTCGGAATGCCGCCGGGCAACGCGTCCAACACCGCTATGTCATCGCCATGGATTTGACGACAGGTTACGATATGGCGTGCATCTATTCCCAGCTGTGCACCCAGCTTTTCGAAATTCCCTGTGACTTCCTTTTCAGAATTGTTCCGGCTTTGCATGAAGTCCAAGGAAACCCGGGGCGACGTATTCCGACCCAACGACCGCACGGAAAACCCCATAACGCCATTAAGCCGCTCGGCTTCGCGTACCACAGCGGCCACGTCATGGCTTTTCGGCATGGCCACCTTAAGCGCCATTTCTCACTTCACTTCTTCCATCGCCGGCTAATTTTCTAATTTGCCGAAGAATTCAAGCCATTCATCAATATTCACCGGTTCTTCCAATCCCACCTTTGCCTTGCACCGATCAGCCGCCTTCGCTTCGTCCAGCATTCTTCGGAATCGTCCGGACGGCATTACTCGAGTTCCCTGCCTGTCGGCAAAAGACATTACTTCGCGATCGGACGACACTACTACCATGTCCCGTTTGTACGACGATCTGCGTATCATGTCTTTGATGCGCGAGTCCGCGTCGGAAACCATGTTTTGCATACAGAATTTTGACGCTCCGGTATGTCGTACCTTCCGGAAACTCTTCGTCGGGAATTCCGTCGAATACCACTTGAACCCGCACTCGGTGAGCGGCAACAAATCCCGCCAATTCGTGAATGAGCCTCTTTCTTGCCCCGGCCCTATTCCGGTGCCACCCTCTTGTCCGAGCCATTACATTATTTCCATCAATCAGGTACGGCATTTCATGCTCAATCCGGACATTGGTTCGGTTCATTCGGCTTGAGGCATGAACCGGACGGGCGGCCGACGGACATGTCCCATCGCTGGATTCACCCTGATGAGCTAGTCCCGAACGAAACCTATGTAGACCAAGACAAGTCCCAGACCGCCCATGGCAGCTAAGAACTTCATCAGCTCCGTTAAATTCGATGTGTTCGATGGATACAGGTAATGTACGATAACCGCGCCGCCAACGAGACCGCCGACTGCAATTGCAAAGTACTTCATTCTCGTGAGGACGAAATAAATGAATGCTATTACACAGACCGCTATGAAAACCGGGTGAAAAATCAGCTCTCCCGGTGTACTCACACCGAGCAGTCTGTTGATTGAATCAAAGAATTTCGCCATAGTTTCCATTATATTACCTTTCGCACCGGCTCTTGCTGGAAGTCCATCCGAATTTTATCATGTGCCGGCCCTAAAAGGCAACTCATATTCGTACAAGACCTACTTGACAACATTCAATTAACATGCGAGAAATAGGTTTGTTTTCTCGTAGACTTCGACATTCTCGTATGCTGTTGAGATCATTATCGGTTGGGGCTCACAATTCCGAGCCCGTGCTTGACTTGATCACGACGAGCTATGGTACACGGCATGGAGCAGGATATTTCTTGATGCGAAACATGGCGCTTTCGACCTGCACACAATGGGAGGTTCCATCTGCTGCTCGACACTGCCGGGCAGGCCGCAATCGCTCTAGAGCAATGGAGTAATCGTGACGAAGAATCTTTCTAAAATCAGAAACATAGGCATTATGGCACACATCGACGCCGGAAAGACTACTCTCACCGAGCGAATCTTATTCTATACCAAGAGAATTCACAAGATCGGCGAGGTCGATGATGGTTCGGCCACTATGGATTATATGCCACAGGAGCAAGAACGCGGTATTACCATAACGTCTGCGGCTACCACGTTTGATTGGAAGGGTTATGAGATTCATCTGATCGATACCCCGGGTCATGTTGACTTCACCATAGAAGTGGAAAGATCGCTTAGGGTTCTCGACGGCGTTGTCGCAGTGATCTGTGCCGTGGGAGGGGTGGAACCTCAGACCGAGACCGTGTGGCACCAGGCCGAACGATACAAGGTTCCCCGAATTGCTTTTGTCAACAAGCTGGATCGCCTCGGCGCGGATTTTCATCGTGCCGTGTCCATGATGAAGGAAAGATTGGGCGCACACCCCGTTCCGGTTCAGATTCCCATGATGGCCGTGGACGAATTCCTGGGTGTGATAGATTTGATTCACATGCGCGGCATCATCTGGGACCCGGCAGGCCACGGCGTTGATTTTGAATACATTGACATTCCGGAACAATATCAGCAAGAAGCCGACCAAGCACGGCATCTCCTGCTGGAGAGTATCGCAGAAACCGACGAGGAGATCCTGGAGCACTACCTGGAACACGACGACCTCGACGAAAAGCAGATCACCAAAGGCCTCAGGCTCGGAACCATTGCGAACAAAATAGTCCCGGTTCTTTGTGGTTCGGCCTTGAAGGATCAAGGGGTGCAACCGGTCATTGACGCGATTATAGACTATCTTCCCGCTCCTGTGGACATACCCCCAATATTGGGTGTCAATCCTGATACCGGTGAGCATGAAGAACGGGGTCCAATCGGCAAGAACCCCTTGTGTGCATTGGCCTTTAAGGTAACCATGGATCAAGGCAGGAAAGCCACCTATCTAAGAGTCTACTCAGGTGAAATCAAGGCTGAATCCGAGATCTATAACGCGACGCGGCAAATCAAGGAGCGCGTGGCACGGCTGTTCCTAATGCACGCCAACAAGCGCGAGAAAATCAAATCGGCTTCCGCAGGAAGTATCGCGCTCGCGGTCGGCCTCAAATCCACCAAGACGGGAGACACGCTGACCGACCTCTCGGCTCCCCTCATTCTGGAGAGTATGGACGTTTACACTCCCGTCATCTCCATTGCCATCGAACCCAAAACGAGATCCGATCAGGAAAAGCTCTTATCGACATTGGACAAAATCGCTACGGAAGACCCTACGTTTGCCTTTATGGAGAGCGAAGATACGGGCCAGCTTCTCATATCCGGGATGGGGGAACTGCATCTCGATATTATTATCGACCGCTTGAAAAGAGAATACAACGTGGAGGTTCAGACCGGGAAGCCCCAGGTCGTTTATAAGGAGACTATTACTTCAACGGGCCAAGCGCACGTTGTATTCGATCGTGAGATTCATGACGCCCGTCACATGGGAGATGTTACCGTGACTGTGAAGCCTGCTCTAAGGGGACAAGGGATGGTCTTCAATGCACCTGCGGCTCTGATTGAAATCGCCGGTGACGAAATGATCGGGCATGCGGAACAGGGCACTCGAGAGGCTACTCTCGCGGGCGCTCTTGCCGGTAATGAAGTCGTTGATATTGTGGTGAATCTCGTTGCGTTAGGGCCGGATATCACGTCCATGACAGGTCTCGGTCTCAAGGTTGCCGCGTCCCAAGCGTGCAAAGAAGCATGTGAAAACGCTTCGCCCATTCTGCTGGAACCTTACATGACCGTTGAGGTGATTGTTCCGGAGGAATTCATGGGTGAGGTCATCGCGGACTTAAACGGACGGAGAGGAAGACTCGGAGAAGTCACGCCGCGAGGCAAGACCTCGATTATTAAGGCAGTTGTGCCGCTTGCCACCATGTTCGGCTATTCAACTTCGCTTCGATCGATTACTCAGGGAAGAGGCATTTTCACCATGAAGTACTCCCACTACGACGCTAAAACCTGAAGATGATCACTAAATAAGGGACTTCCGATCTCCCACACCCGAGTTGAATTCGGCGAGTGTGCACCCGTGCCGAGGTTACTCGTGATGTAACAGGTCACCCGCGCGACTGCGCCGGCTCGCAATCATGAAGAGTCCTTAGAGAAGAACTCCCGGGGTCCGCCGACGTTGCTGAATGCCGAATTGAAATTTCGATACAGCGCGTGATAGTTTCGTATCCGGTGCCACTTCTTCAGGTACCCGGGCGGAAGGTCTTCTCTTTCCTCCAGTCCCTCCCACCCCCCGGGAACCGGAAACGCGTAATACGGAAGATCCTTTGGAATTCCCCTGACGAAGACCACTTGAGGCACGACCCATTCCCGTAAGGCCATGTAAACCCTGTGCATCCCGTCATTGATTATGAGATGCACCGAGCCGTTCCGCTCGATGGATTCTTCTACGATCGGCGGCAGCAGATCGACCGGCTCATCGTGTCCTTCCAGTGTAAGTCTTACAAACCCGTTTAGTTCGAAAACGTCGATTCCATGCTCCTCCAGCGCCCATTTGATCTCACGTACTTTCTTCAGCTCCTGACGGAGAATATAATTCTGCGGAGGGGACAAGCTGAGTGGAGATATCTTTTCCAAGGAAATGAATGCGTTCTGGTAGATTTTGACCTCCGGCGCCTTGAGCATCGTGACGTTCCGAAGTCTTTGAATCAGCTCATCTGCTGAAAATCTCTTAACCCCTAGTATTTTCAAGCGATTTCTCCTGAAGGATTTGCAGGGTCGACATGTCTGATGCGCTATGCCGGCCGACATCAAGCACCATGATACGTTCCCTAACGATTATCCCCGACGACATGATCGTCCCCGACAATCCGCGTCAACGAATCCAAATCAAGTGTTTGTGAATCGTCGGGATCAGTGGCTTCGAGTTTTCGCGCGGACGACCCCTGCAGCACCTCCACCACGAAGTCGAGCGTTTGTTGAGAGATCGAAATCTGCTTGAATACCTGAATACCCTCGTGAGACTCCATGATTCCTCTCCAGTAGAGATCGAATTCCTTATTCCGGGAATCGTAAGCCTCTTCGAAATAGATTTCTTTGATACCTGCCTGGATCAGTTGCTTGAAGCACCAGTTGCACGGTTCCAATGTACTGTACAACGCGGCTCCATCGAGAGCAATCCCGAACCGTGCGGCCTGATCGATGGCATTGACCTCCGCGTGACTGGAAATGCAGTAATTGTACTTGTCGCCGTCATGAGCCCCGATCAACCGACGGAGGCAGTAGTCCGGGCCCTTGTCCGTGCAGTGCGGCGCACCGTGAACCGCCCCGTTGTACCCTGTGGCGAGTATCCGGTTGTTCTTGGTAATGACAGCTCCTATCTTTCTTGAATTACAGGTAGATCTTACACTGACCAGTTTCGCGGCCAATAGAAAATATTCGTGCCAGGTTGGTCGATTCATGTCAAATTCCTCTCCGCATTTATCTGAACATTCATGGCTTGAGGCTTCACAAGCCACAACGAATTAGGAAAGCTCTCGGGACGCTGAGGATGATCGGGCGCGAGACCATCTCTCTCCAAGCCCTCCTCCGTCGAGTACCCGGCCGTGGTCGCTTGTCCGAGTACTTCAGGTAGAAGTCCGCCATTACATACGCTCGATCTTCTCTACAGCGGCTTAACCAGTCTCCTGATTGCACCCGACTCCACGGCATCCAGAAACTCCGTACCGAGAATGGCGCTCGTCTCCGCAATTTGGTCCCAACGTCGAATTCTTTCGGCCGGAGAATCTACATAGCGGCGAAAATCGTCACGATCCGGCAGTCGCCCGTCGGGCAGTATCTTGAGAAACTCCTCCCCGGGATGAACCTGTAGTACGCGATCAATCCCGCCCTTAGGCGGTTTCCGCCATGGCATTCTCTTGTCGAACCAGCCGGGGATGATTTTCTCCTGATAGTGGAAAAACAGCGTAACCCCTTCCTTCCCGGGTTGATAGTCCTGATTAAGCTGGTAGTCCACCAAACCGCCGTCCCGGTACGTACCTTCAGGAGCTCCCTCGATTTTTCGCACTCCGGTCATCACGTAAGGGAGTGATCCGGTGGCAAGTGCCACTGAGCGCATGTTTTCACGGTTGAGTCGGACCGACCTTCCTCTGAACCCACTTGTCACGAACATGGGCTCTCTCTCCCCGGAGAAAAAGACTATTCTTTCATATAACAGAGCCATACCACCACTACAAACCGCATTGCTCAGGGCTGCAGTGAGCAGTGCCGTTCCCTGCACCGTCTTATCTTCCGAAGCTGCAGGGCCCTTTGCTCTTACAACATGAACGGCTACCCGCAGGAATGGATGATCGAGTATCGACTCAATGTCCTTGTCTTTCAGAAACTCCTCCACGTTTTTCTTCAGCGCATTGCTGATGCTTTCCGGGGTGTCTCGCCGTGTGAACACGTTTCTGGAATAGGCAATTCTCAAACGTTCATGGGCTTCAGCGGGATTCCGACAAGCCATGGTGAGGCATCTCCATGCTCCTGCCGAAGACCCGACGAGAAGCACCCGTCCTTGATCACGGCTAAGAAAGCGGTTTTCAATGATCGCTCTATCGAATCCTACCGAGACGAACCACTTGGGCCCCCCGGCCGGTGCGGCAAAGACTTTGATTCTCTTCGGGAGCAGCCCCTCTTCCCGAATCATGTCGAGGATGCCTCGTCCGGCACGATATTCCAGGTACTGTTTCATGGTTGGGAGAAGATACCACCTGATCTCCACTAAGCCAAGAGAGAGGTTAGAACCGTACGTTTCCCATTTACACGTATTCCTGGTCCTCACTCGATCTCCTTACATGTGATCCTCCATATTCGGTGGACCGCGGGGGCGGCCCCTACGGTTCCCCCTTGCCGTCAAGATTTCAGTGGTATCTTCATTTTTAATATATTCAGACCGTTAACATGAATCCAAGAATGCCGATCCAATCTAATGTGGGGGGGATTGTGTGTGCGCCGAACGCCTGAGGAGCCTTGACTTCTTCATAAAGAGGATTAAGTATTCAGAAAAGGTTAGTATTATATACCAACTATTACAGTAAATTAAACCGCTTTCTAAATATTTCACATGATATAAAGACGATAATATAACGCAAATATATTTATTAACTGCAATACACGAGCTTATTTCTTGAAAAAAGACAAAAATATTTGGAATTCATCCTCTTTTTTCTTGACACGGAAAGCGAAACATTATTTAAGCGATACCCGTGAGTTCGAGCTGGGAGGAAGGGTATAGTGAGAAGACACCCTTTTAACATACCGGTATACCCGGGTTTTACAGGTATAGAAACCTGGTATCGCCGCCACTCTTATTCCCTCTCGTATTCCCATACCGTGCACAACGCCAAGACAAGCCTTTTTTGAACTTTGATTGTGTTGTTCACTCAACTTTCGGCTCTTGAGCCGATGGGTCCGAAGCTTTTGCAACCGAATCCGCGGCCCGTATATCGTGATGGCCGGAATAGCTCGGTCTTGGCCGCATCGGATTCTTTCGCATTCTTGATTGGAGAAATGATTTTTGAATGGCGCCGGTACTGAATGTCCTAAACACCGAGGGCTTGACTTACCCTTTCTTGATTGAATGTCCGCTTTCAAGATCCAAGGGTTGGCAAATCCTCCCTCTGCCGGCGCCATTCCTTCTTTACGCGATCCGGTCCATAAAAAACGAAAAGCCCGAAAACGGCAAAATTGCCGCCCCTTCCAGGGCTTTTCACTGAAATCGAAAGGGTATGTTGAGAAGTAGCCCTCTCATATCACATTCCTCGTCTGAGGCAAGAACTTTTTTTTCCTGAAAGAAAATTCTTTGCTTCGGATAGGCCTTTACGGTGATTCATCACATATCTGCGTGATGTTGAGTTCCTTTTACGGATATCAGAGTCCGTTCGTCAACCTTTCACGGGGGGAAATTGAGCGGGTTCACAACATTTCTTGATAGAAAAGTAGCAGGTAACAGGCTATTTACAAACATTTTCAAATGTGATATATGTGCATAACTATGACGGATCGACTTCCGTTAATCGCACTACACTCAAGGAGGCTTGAGGGATGATCGTTAATGATAATGATGCACGACGTCCCGAGACTATGACTCCACGATCGGCGAGTGGTTGGACAAGTCTGCACTCGTGGATATTCCTCGCCGTGGTGGCTGTCGGACTGTTGCTTATTGGAATCCAAAACCGGTATCATTACCTGAGCCCCTTGGGATTGGGAAAAGCTTATCGGATAGACAAGTTGTTCGGCGGAATTCAAGAATTCGATCCTGCTCAGGGATGGATCAAGGCTCAACTGCAAGCATCCGCGCTCCCCCCGACAATGTCAATGATGCCGTCCCAACCTCCCGCCTCGCAGGCCGTACCTATGAATATGCCCGGCACTCTTCCTCCGCCTGGTGTCGGTACTCAACCCTCTGTTGTTCAAACTCCGATCCAAGAAAAAGACGAGATTACGTCCTCCGTCCCCGTCGAGGACCTCCCCGCCAAAAAGGAAACTGCCCGGAAGACTCCCGTTGAGACTCCCGGCGAAAGTGCTCCTTCATCGCCTGAGACGAAGCCCGCTCCTTCGACGGTACCGGAAATGAGCGAAGACCAGAGATTTGCCGCTTTCCAAAAGGAATTTCCGCATTTCGGAAAAGACGAATTTCAATTGGCGAACGACGATCTCTATCCTGATTGGAAGAAAAGACTGAAACCCAACGGAACGTGGCAGGAATTCCTTGGTGTTTACGAGGATTTCATCCAGTGGTGGACTGATGCGGGATCCCCTGCGAAATCAGGAGCGGTGCTCTGGAAAGAATTCTTGTCTTCGACAACGAACTAGTTCAGTCAGTAAATTTCATAATACTGAATTATTGGTCAAAGTCGCTCGCACCGAAGCATAAAGGTCCAGGCCTCTTGCTTCGGTGTTGTTTCGCACAGCCGCGGTATGACCATCGCACGACACTCAATAGCTGAGCAACGTCCCATCCGCCCCCTCACACCGCATGGTCTTCAAAACCATGTTACCCCTTTGAGCATGCGAATATCATTCGTCCGGCGGGAGTTTGGAGAACACTTGTCACCGTGGCTTCCACAGTCCTTCCCAGATGTCTCTTACCGTGGTCCACTACCACCATGGTTCCATCTTCCAGATAGGCCACGCCTTGACCGGCCTCCTTTCCTTCCTTGAGTATTTGCACCTTCATGATTTCCCCGGGTAGTACTACCGGTTTTAGGGCGTTGGCAAGTCGATTCATGTTGAGGACCTGGATTGAATGCACTTCAGCGACCTTGTTCAGGTTGAAATCGTTTGTCAATAACGCTTGACCGGTTTCCTTGGCCATATTAATCAACTTCTGGTCCACTTCCTTGATGTCGGAATAGTCCGTATCGTCAATGATTATGTTAACAAGTGACTGTTTTCGGATCTTGTTCAGTATGTCCAGTCCTCTTCTGCCCCGGATTCTTTTAGTGGTCTCCGCCGAGTCCGCAATCATTTGAAGTTCCTGCAATACGAATTCAGGTATGATCAAATCGCCGCCAAGAAATCCTGTTTCGCATACATCCGCAATTCGGCCGTCTATAATTACCGACGTATCGAGTATTCCAACGATTCTGCGTCGCACAGGAGCCTTTGTGTCTGCCGGAAACTTCAGTTCCACCGCTTTGGCTGCTCCCAACTGCATACCGATCAACATGAAGACCATCAATGTTAGACCGTACAGCAGAGCGCCAAGTTCGGGTGTTTCAATTTGGTAATAAAGTCCCGAACTGATAAGAACCGCCAGCAGGGCTCCGCAGATCGTCCCCACCGCCCCACCGACAAGCCTGTGAAGTTCCAGCCTCAGCCACACTCTTATGAGTCCCAGCAGACCCACTCCCAGCAAAATCCCTGCGATACCGGCTGCCGCACTCAAGGTTGGGGCTCCGAACAGATAATGACCGATAAGCGAACCAAAAACGAGACAACATAGTACCATGACCGCGGAGATAAGCTTGGCGGGCATATGTGCGGGGTCCTTTCGGCTGGTTGGTATGAAATTGGAGAAACGGCACTCCCGGCTTACGCCGGATTAAATCCCCATCATACGGTCAAATAAAATGAACCTAACGATACTCTCATATAAAGTCATGAGAACTATACTTCACTACATGCAGCGGAAGAACCCGATGTGTCGAAAATTTTATTGATGGTAATCTCTATTTCGCGTTCATCCGTCTTCTTGGCAATTGACAATTCCTTAATGAGAAGATTTCTTGCTTGATCGAACAGCCTTCTCTCTCCGTGGGACAGGTCTTTATTCTCTTTGAGCAAACACAAATCTCTGAACACCTCCGCCGCCTTGAAAATACTCCCACTTCTCATTTTATCCTGGTATTCGCGGTGCCGCCGGTTCCACGTCTGAGAATCTGTTTGAAGCCCCCTTTTACTCAGAATATCGACTACCTTTGCCACCTCCCCCTCCGATACTATCCGCCGTACCCTGTTCGACTTCGCCTTATCGACCGGAAGTTTGATGACCGGTCTTACGCTGGCCGTACTAATCTCCGTCTCAAGAATATAGCAGAGCTGGTCGGAACTGCCTATCTTTTCCATTTTTATATCCTTTATTCGCGCTACCCCATGTATAGGATAGACAACAACATCACCGATCTTGAACATTTCCCCAGCTCCCTTCTTACTAGTTCAACTTTCTCCAACCGGTTCAGCAAGTGATTTCGCCCCCCCATGACAACCTTTTGATAAAACAAGTTATTTTATTTACAAGATCTCTGACCCCGCGTCGTTAGGCTTGTCTTTCTTTCTAGGAATGAGTTAGAATACCATCGTTCCTTCACCCGACTACGGAAGAGACAAACTCCTCCACTCAATCGCAGAATATACAAGGTGTTGTGGTTTGTCAACCAAAAAACACTATATGGAGTAAATATGAACTCATATGTCCTCTGCCTCGTGACCATTGACGATTTGGACAAGGCCGCGTATATTGCGCGTACCCTTGTAGAAAAAAAACTTACTGCGTGTGTAAACATCTTACCACAAATTCGTTCTGTTTACTGGTGGAAGGGTGAGATTTGCGATGATCCGGAACGATTGATGATCATGAAAACGACCGATCGGTTATTCGAGAAGCTTCAGAATGAGATCCAAGAGTTGCACCCATATGAAGTACCTGAAATAATAGCGATAAACATAGATCGTGGATTACCGGATTACCTTCGATGGATTGATGAGACCACAGATTCAGAAAAATGAGATAACGGACATCCTTGCTGAAGGGAGCTCTCAGCTGGGAGTCACCATGCCCGAGGGCTGCACGTCAAACTTGATTCGTTATCTGGAGCTCGTTCTCGAGTGGGGTGAAAAAACAAACCTCACATCCGTACGCGATCCCATGCAAATATCGGTACTTCACTTTCTCGATTCATTGACGGTTTTCAAAGTACTTCTCCACCATGCCGGCTTACGAGTTATCGATGTGGGAACAGGCGCCGGCTTCCCCGGCATGGTGCTTAAAATCGTCGATACCTCACTGGATGTCACATTGCTGGACCGGGATCCAAGAAAAATCGTTTTTCTCAAACACGTCGCACATGAGTTGAATTTGACGGGCGTCTCCTTCTTCAATGCACCCCTGAACGTGTTGTTTCGAGCGGATAAGCCACTCGGATTTGACATCGCCGTTTCCAGGGCGGTATCGTCGGACCCGCGTTTCCTTGATTCCCTTCACCTCCTGCTAAATCCTTCCGGATCGTTGATCCGCATGGCAGGCCCTCGTTCAGATTCCGGGAAACTCGCTCTCAAGAATTTTGCCTTAACCGAAATGTGGGAAGGATTCCTGCCGTTTATAAAAAAATACAGAAGGGTGTGTCTTTACTCTCGCAGATCCGTGGACGAGCGATACTAGGACCATATCCTTCTTGGCCGTTGCCGCCGGCGGTATCCGGCCGGATAATTGTCTTGTCGTATCGCAGTGCTTAGATCATGTTTTGGCTGATCGGCGGAGATTTTACGTTGGTTCCGCCAAGATTTTGTGATATGAGGTCCCCCGGGCGTACTAAACACTATATCTAGTAGGTAAGAGGCAATGGGACGCGTCATCTGCGTATGTAATCAAAAGGGTGGGGTAGGCAAGACTACTACGGCCATCAACCTCGCATCCTGTATGGCGTTGTCGGAGAAGCGTTCACTGGTGATCGACATGGATCCTCAAGCCAACGCTTCCAGTGGACTGGGCATCCGCTTGAATCCGGGTGAACTCTCGGTATACGATTTTCTCCTGGCCAATAAGCCCCTCGAACATGTAACCAAGCCCACTGACTTGGAATACCTTGATCTTCTCCCTTCCACTCAGGATCTCACGGGAGCCGAAGTGGAACTCGTGACCGTAAACGGTCGAGAAAGGATGCTCCGTGACGCGGTTAGTGCTTTGAGAATACACTATGACTACATTTTTGTAGACTGTCCGCCGTCTCTGGGGTTCTTGACTCTCAATGCGCTCGTCGCGGCCGACTCTGTTCTTGTTCCCATACAGTGTGAATACTATGCTTTGGAGGGAGTCGGGAGTTTGTTGAAGACGATACGAAGGGTCCAAATGGCTCTCAATGAATCCCTCAAAATCGAGGGATTCCTCCTGACCATGTTCGACGCCAGGAACAACCTCAGCCACCAAGTTGCTCATGATGTCAGAAAAAATCTTTCACATCAGGTTTTTACCACTGTCATTCCGAGAAACGTGAAGCTATCGGAATCGCCGAGTTTCGGTAAACCGGTTGTTCTATATGACATTACCTCAAGGGGCGCTGTGAGCTATCTCGCGCTTTCAAAGGAGATCATTGATGCCGAAGGTGAACGAAACGGCAAAAAGACGTCCCGCATTGGGGCAAGGCCTTGATGCCCTGATTCCCCTTAGTGAGTCTTTCGCGCAAAAGGATTCCGAGAAAGACATTAAGTATGTCCCCATTGATTCACTCCGGCCGAACCCTTTTCAGCCGAGAAGGCTCTTCCAGGAAGAGTCGCTTGCCGATTTGAGTGAATCCATCAAAGAAATGGGGGTAATTCAGCCCTTGATCGTCCGATCCGGTCACGACAACGACTATGAGATCGTTGCCGGCGAGAGGCGGTGGAGGGCTGCAAAGATGGCGCAGTTCAAGACCGTGCCCGTTATGGTTAAGGATCTCTCCGACGCGGAATCCCTGGAGATAGCACTCATCGAGAATCTTCAAAGAGAAGATCTCAATCCGCTCGATACTGCCGAGGCTTACGACACCCTAATCCAGAAATTCTCCTATACCCATGAGGTGCTGGCAAAGAGGATAGGCAAGGACAGATCAAATATAACCAATTATCTCAGACTGTTGAAGCTTCCTGATCCAATAAAGGAACATCTTAGGGGTGACCAGCTTACCATGGGCCATGCCAGGACTCTTCTCGCCGTGGACCACCTTCCCACACAGTTGAATCTGACGGGTAAGGTTATCAAGAGTAAACTGTCCGTTCGGGAACTGGAAAAAATTGTTCAGAATTTCAAGAATAAACAGATGTCCAAGCAGAGCGGCTCCGTCGCCAAAGACCCGGACGTAGTCACCCTGGAAAAGGCTCTCTCCCGTCACCTTTCCACCAAGGTGGTTATACGACAAAAAGGTAACAAATCAGGAAAGTTAGAGATACACTACGGCTCGGCTGACGAACTCGAAGGTCTCCTCGAGGCAATTGGATATTCTGCAGATTTATCTTGAAATTCCATGTCCGGCGTGCTACCTTTATTTAGATATATGTTATCAAAATTACAGTACTTTTGTAGGGGTTATGGACACGATTTGGCAACAGTGTGTGGATCGGCTTCGAACCAAAGTGAACAGCCATACCATGTCCACTTGGTTGGAGCCTATTATCTGCGAAGAGATCCTTTCGGACAGGTTAGTACTCACTGTACCGAACAACTTCTTTATACGATGGATTAAGGAAAATCACCTTCGTAGCATACGTGATTCGTTGCTTGAGGTCACTGGTCGCGAATTCGATCTGGATTTCAGATCTCGGAACGAATTTACCGAAACACTTGAACAAGACCTCTCTGATCGGAGCATCAGTTCGGATATCACCTCGCCCATGAGCGTAACCGACGAATTTGCCCTGACGCATAATCTCAATCCTCTTTACACGTTCGAGAGTTTCGTCGTGGGCAGCTGCAACCAATTTGCTCGGGCTGCTTCCCTTGCCGTAACGGAGAATCTTGGTGGAACGTACAATCCCCTGTTCATCTACGGCGGTGTAGGGTTGGGAAAGACCCATCTTATGAGCGCCGTAGGATATGAAGTCCTCTCTAAGGACAAGGGCAAAAAGATCTATTTCACCACATCCGAGGAATTCACCAATGAAATGATCAACGCTCTCCGCTATCATAAGATGGAAGATTTCAGAAACAAGTATAGATACGTAGATCTGTTAATGATAGACGACATTCAATTTATCGCGGGAAAGGAGCGTACTCAAGAGGAATTCTTTCACACGTTCAACAGTCTCTACGAAACCAGAAAGCAGATTGTTATCACTTCGGACAGGTTTCCAAACGAGATTTCCGATATGGAACAGAGGCTTAGATCCAGATTCAACTGGGGCCTTATCACGGATATCGGTGTACCGGACTTGGAAACGAAGGTTGCCATTCTCAAAAGAAAGGCGTACGAAGACTGTCTGGATCTCCCGGATGACGTTGCCTATTTTCTTGCAGAAAGCGTTGTATCCAATATAAGAGAGCTTGTCGGTTGTCTCATTCGTGTGGTGGCCATGAGTACCCTCCAGGGGATTCCCCTGACAAAGGATCTTGCCAAGGAAGCTCTTCGAGAGATCCTTCATCACCATACGAAGCCGGTCACTGTGGACGCCATCATCTCGCTCGTGTCGAAGGCCTTCAATGTGAAGTCGGCGGACATCAAATCCAAGAAGAAGCACAAAATGTACTCATTGCCTCGCCAGGTGGGCATGTTCCTAGCCCGAGAACTCACGGAGCTCTCCTATCCGGAAATTGGAGCTGCTTTCGGCGGTAAGGACCATTCCACGGTGATTTACGGAGCAAAGAAGATTGAGAAAAGGATAGAACAGGACCAAGCATTTAAGAATCAGGTAGAGGCTCTCAAGAAGGATATCCGTTTTTGAAGCCCTCTGCGGATTCCATGTGGATTAGTTGTGGGAAGCCGGCGCGATTCTCGTAGGAACCGAGAAATCCACAAAGTGGTATCGAATTCATCAACGAAGATTCCACAAGACGCAACAAGTCCCGGAGAGCGTCGGCGAGTTCTTTTCACCAATTCACAGGTACTCCTAAGATGATTATATTAATATCTTAGAATAATATAAGAGGAGCATCTCATGCTTTTCCAGATCGATCGAGATTCTTTCCTGGACGGTTTGACCAAGACAGTTCCTATTACAGAAAAACGAACACCGTTACCGATCCTGTCTCACTTACTCATAAACGCGGCTGAATCTCGTCTCGTACTAACCGCTACGGATCTGGAAGTCGGATTGAAGATCAATTGTGATGCAACCGTACAAGAACCCGGAATGTTTGCCGTTCCTTCCAAGAAAAGCTACGAGATAGTGAGGGAACTGACGCCCGGGCAAGTCACGGTCAAATCTACCGGAGATCAGCGGATCCAGATTGAAGCGGGAAAGAGTGTCTTCGAATTGGCCGGCATGGATGCTTCGGATTATCCTGCCTGGACATCTGCAGAAGAGGTGGAAACCGCCCAAGTAGAGGCTTCGAGACTGCTCTATATGATCGAAAAGACGATGTTTGCCTCATCCAACGACGATTCCAGATTCAACCTCAACGGCATCCTCTTTGAACAGAAGGACGAAAAAACCAAGCTGGTAGCCACTGACGGTCATCGGCTCGCGCTTATCAACGGAGAGCTTGGAGTACAGCTGAAGTCCAATCTTATCGTACCCCGGAAGGGCCTCGTGGAGCTCAAAAGGCTCTTGGAAAGTCTTAAGGGAGAGGTATCATTGGGGTTTGAGAAACAAAATCTGGTCGTGAGTACCGATCGACTCATGATGACGGTACGTCTCATTGACGGCGATTTCCCTGATTATCGAAAGGTTATCCCTGAACCAAGCAATACGATCGTTCAGGCGCCTCACTCTCAATTGATGCACACTCTACGTCGAGTAGCCATTCTCACTTCCGATCGCAACAAGGGGGTCAACGTGAAGGTGGGTCCCGGCAAAATGGAACTCACCACTACTCACCCTGATTTAGGAACGGCGAGAGACGTCATCGACGTGGAATACTCGGGAGAGGAGTTTCTTCTCATTGTGAACGCGGCATATCTGATTGAAGCGATCGGAGCCATTGACACCGAGTCGGTATCTATCGAGTTTCATGAGGACGGAGCCCCCGTGATACTCCGTCCGATTCCTTCGAAAGACTACTTCAATCTCGTCATGCCGATGAGAAAATGACGAGACGCCGGGGTCGACGCTCTATACAGCAAGAAAAGAAAAGGAAACTGGAAACTTGGGAGAAGAAAACAATTACGGTGCTGAGCAGATAAGAATTCTTGAGGGTCTGGAAGCTGTTCGAAACACTCCGGGTATGTACATTGGAAATACCGGTCCCGAGGGACTTCACCAACTCGTGTGGGAAGTTGTCGATAACGCCGTGGACGAGGCGTTGGCCGGTTACTGCACTGAAATTTCAGTAGTCGTACATCTCGATTCATCCGTGAGCGTCGAAGACAACGGCCGAGGAATTCCGACGGATAATCATCCAACCGAAAATATTCCGGCAGCTGAAGTAGTGATGACCATGCTTCATGCCGGCGGGAAGTTCGACAGTGATAGTTACAAAGTCTCCGGCGGCCTCCATGGAGTAGGCGTGTCCGTAGTGAATGCGCTGTCGGAGGCTTTGAAGCTTGAAGTTAAGAGGGAGGGGCGGGTTTATCAGCAAAGCTATCGCATCGGGAAAAAAATTACGGACCTGGAAATCGTCGGCACCACCAAACGAACGGGAACCAAGATTACGTTCAAAGCCGATACATCCATATTCGGCGACACGGATCTCAGTTACGAGATCATTACAGCCAGATTGAGGGAATTGGCGTTCTTGAACAAAGGGCTTCGGATAGAGTTTGAGGACGAAAGGTCCCAGAAAGCCCCCGTAGTTTTCCAATACGATGGAGGCATAGTGTCCTTCGTCGAGCACCTCAACCGGGCAAAGAAGACCATGGATTCCAAGCCAATCTATTTTACGGCCGAACGCGACGGCAACATTGTCGAGTGTGCCATCCAATACAACGACGGGTATTCGGAAACCCTTTTTTCATACTGCAACAATATCAATACCTTTGAGGGAGGAACTCATCTGTCGGGCTTTCGAGCCGCACTCACCACGACGATCAATAGTTACGCGAACTCCCATGGATTTCTTAAGAACGGCAAGACTCAGTTAACAATAAGTGGGGACGATCTGAAGGAAGGACTGACCGCGGTTTTAAGCGTACGAATGTTCAGTCCGCAATTTGACAGTCAGACCAAGTCCAAGCTGGGCAACATAGTCATGAAAGGGATCGTTCAGCAGCTGGTTAACGAGAAGCTGTCGGAATACCTTGAAGAGAATCCACAGAGTGCCAAATGGATAATCAACAAGTCTTTGGAGGCGGGCAGAGCGCGCGAAGCAGCCCGGAAAGCCCGTGAACTGACAAGGAGAAAGAGTGCGCTGGAGTCTTCGGCGTTACCGGGAAAACTCGCCGATTGCCAAGAAAAAGACCCGGCTTTATCCGAACTATTTATTGTTGAGGGTGAGTCGGCCGGAGGATCGGCTAAACAGGGGCGGGACAGGCGCACACAGGCCATTCTTCCGTTGAAGGGAAAGATCCTCAATGTGGAGAAGGCTCGTTTCGACAAGATCCTGCAGAGCCAAGAAATCCGAACTCTTATCACCGCGCTGGGAACCGGTATCGGTGAGGAAGACTTCGACATATCCAAGATTCGGTATCACAAGGTCATTATCATGACCGACGCGGATGTTGACGGCTCTCATATTCGAACACTGCTGCTGACGTTTTTCTTCAGATGCATGCCGGAGGTCATCAATAGAGGGTATCTCTATTTCGCACAGCCGCCTCTGTTTAAGATCAAGCGAGGCAAAGAAGAAGTCTACGTGAAAGACGAGAATGCCTTGGACGACATCATCCTGAATGTAGGGCGGGAAAATGTGAAAGTCCGGATGAAGAACGGGGAGTTCCTGGAAGGCACCGTGCTGATCAATATAATTAAGAGTCTGCTTAAAATGGAAAAAATATTAGATGTTTATGAACGAAAAAATATGGAAAGACTCGTGATCAAGGCTTGTGCTTCGGCAGGATTGAGTAACGAATCGTTGGCCGATTCCGACAAGACTGCCGGCACGCTTGAAGAGGTTGAACAGAATCTTAAAATCCAGCACCCCGAACTGGAACCGATTACCGTGACAATGGATCAAGACGAAGAAAAATCGAAATATTACATTAGTGTAACTTCTCAACGAAACGGTTTGACGAGAAAAACGGTGTTGGACTCTGATCTGACCGAATCACCTTCATATCAGGAGATTGTTTCAATCACCAATAAAGCTCGCTCCGTAGGAGAACCGCCGTTTCTGGTGGAAGTGGACAAGTCGGCTTCGGATATATCATCGTTCTCAACACTGGTCGGCCTCGTGATGGAACAAGGCAGAAAAAAACTCGGTATACAGCGCTACAAGGGCTTGGGCGAAATGAATGCGGACCAACTGTGGGAAACCACGATGAACGCGGAAAACCGAAGAATCCTTCAAGTTAACGTCGATGATGCCGTCAAAGCCAATGAGATCTTTTCCACGCTCATGGGGGACCAAGTGGAACCCAGGAGAGACTTTATTGAAAGGAACGCGCTCAACGTCGTAAATCTTGATTATTGAAAATGATGACGTGTCTTTCATGAACCGAGTTGACCCAATAGTAACCCTTAACGATGTGCAGGTCCGTATAGGCTCGCAGGTTATTCTTTCACACATCAACTGGGAGTTGAAAGCGGCAGAAAACTGGGCCGTCCTAGGAGGAAACGGCGCAGGCAAGACAACATTTCTCCGTTTAATACGCGGTGATATCCATCCGGCCCCAAAGAAAGGGACGCGCACCTATTGCCTTAATGGATCCCGCACCACCGGTACTATAGCTTTCAGGAGCAATACCGGGACGGTTTCATCCGACCTTCTCGACCAATACAGGACTATGGGATGGAATATCAAAGGGATTGAAGTCATACTAAGCGGCCTCTGGGGAACGACGTACGTGCACCAACCGCCGGATTCCTCTCAGATGGAAAGAACGAATTCACTTATAGATATTTTTGACTTAAGTCGGATCGTACACCAACCGATTCTTACATTATCCCAAGGGGAGGCTAAGAGGATACTTATAGCGCGGGCGTTAGTGAACAAACCGCGGCTTCTTATATTTGACGAGATTTGCGAGAATCTCGACCGAGATTCGAGACAATGCGTGATCGATACCATACAAGAAACCGTCGAGACAGGCACACAAATGCTTTACGCTACCCATATGACCGATGATCTCATACCGGCCGTAAGCCATATTGTTCAGCTTGAAGCAGGACGCATTACGGCTCAAGGCACAAGAGAGAAAATTGGTTCAGATACGAATAAGCCAATCGTGGTACAAAGGGAACCCCGCGAAAACGGAATTCGAACTGGCGGAAGACAGAGGGACGATGGGAACTTCTTCATTCGCATAAGAAAGACTGATGCTTATCTTGGCGGGAAGAAGATCCTTCATGACCTCAATTGGACCATTGGCCCGGGCGAAAACTGGGCTGTTTTCGGGCAGAACGGCTCCGGCAAGACAACCCTGCTGAAATTGTTGATCGGAGACCTCAATCCGAGGTTCGGGGGAACGATCCACCGATTCGGAGACGATATCCCGAAAAACATCTGGGAAATTCGCCGTAGGATAAGTCTCGTATCGGCCGATCTGCAGGCAATTCACATGAGTAGCCAAACAGGACTTCAAACCGTCCTGTCGGGTTTTTTCGGAAGCGTCGGATTTCATAATACCCCCACGCAACGACAATTAAAGGCCGCCGGGAACTGGATGTCCTTTCTCGGCCTCGATTCATTGGCCGATCAGAGGGTTCGTACACTTTCCTACGGTCAGTTCCGCATGCTCTTGATTGCCCGAGCCGTGGTAAACGATCCCGACATTCTCCTGCTCGACGAGCCGACTGCAGGACTGGACAGATCAGCTGCACAAGCCATATTATCCTTGATTAATAACCTCGCCGATCATGGCACTTGCATAGTGCATGTAACCCACCGAGCTGAACGGATGCCCGATTGCATCACCAACATCGCGGTAATGCAAAGAGGTAGCTTCACCTTCCAAGGATCTCGGGGGAATTTCCATTCATCGCAGCATTGTTCTCATAGGTTAGTTTGAGTTATTCTTAGTATCTTTCCGGGTGGTACGTTGACTCATACAGGGATACGGAGGTATACACTTACTTGTACGATCCATCCGGCATCTTGCTATTCCACTGGAGCTCCGATGAGCACAGACCTGATGTCCACAAGAGATGTGGCCGCATTCCTCGGTGTCAATGAAAAACAAATTTATAGCCTTATTTCCCAAAAGGGACTGCCTGGAACCAAGGTGACGGGAAAATGGCTGTTCCCCCGGCGCCTCGTTGAGCAATGGCTTGACGTCCAAACCATCAATTATCCGCAACTACCGAATCCGCTGGCTGATTATCAGGGATTGCTTATTATCGCAGGGAGCAATGACTTGCTTTTGGACCGTGCGATTTCACTGTACAACGAACAGCATCCGGAGCAATTAGCCGTTTTCGGCAACCTTGGGAGCATGGGAGGCTTACGAGCCATGCGAAGGAATCTTTGCCACATGGCTTCCAGTCATCTCCTGCAAGCCGACGAGGAAGACTATAATTTTGACTTTGCTCTTGAAGAACTGTCCGAATTACCGGCCGTGGTCAATTTCTGTCGTCGTGAGCAAGGGTTGCTCACGGCAAAACACAATCCAAAGAGGATTCAGTCGGTTTCCGATTTGGAGAAACCGGGTGTGAGAATGGTGAATCGAGGCATCGGCACCGGATCTCGCTTGTTACTGGATCGTGAGTTGGAAAAGGCCGGGGTGACGGGGCACAAAATTGAAGGCTATGCCAACACCGCGGCAACTCACCTTGATGCAGGACTGGAGGTACTCGCAGGAAGGGCCGATGCAGCTCCGGCCATTCGTGCGGTAGCGAGTATGCTTGATCTGAATTTCATTCCCTTGCGCTGGGAACGGTTCGATCTTCTCATCTCGAAAGTCCGCTATTTCGATCAAGAAATACAGCTCTTCCTGGGGCTCCTTCATGAGAGGTCTTTCGGTGATTTGGCCGAGATGCTTACGGGATATGATTTGAGCACAAGCGGCAAAATGGCCTATCCCAAGGATCTGGAATCCATCAAGAACGGTGGTCGTGCAGAGTGATCATTCGAAAAGGGGGATTGAGCGATCGTTGACACGATTTTGGTGCTTACCAATAGGTACTAAAAGATAGGACAATATATTTTTTATAGTGGAAGTTGAAAAAAATTATAGTACTCTTATGAATGCTTATTACGATGAGACGAATAGAGAACGTCTCGATGTTTCTAACAGGAGGAAAAAATGAAACGATTGCGTTGGGGATTCGCCGTCTTAGGTGTACTCCTGGTATTGGGGAGTGTTTCCTATGCCTACGAAAAGTGTACCGCTCGTTATGGTGACGGGCCCAACAAATTTGCACTGGCCACGGGAAGTCCCGGCGAATTGGGGCTGCTCAAGGTGCTTGCCGAAGCTTTCAACGCCAAGAATTCCACGAGCCTATGTTGGGTGAAGGCGGGATCGGGAAAGTCGTTGAAGTTGCTTAAAGACAAGAAAGTGGACATGGTGATGGTACACGCACCCGCTGCCGAGAAGAAAGCCGTTTCCGAAGGGTGGGCGGCGAATCGCACGCTTATCGGGTCCAATGAGTTTTTTATTGTAGGGCCTCAAGACGACCCCGCGGCCGCGGCAAAAGCAAAGACCGCGGCAGACGCATACGCGAAGATTTCACAAGCCGGTTCAAAATTCTTCTCCAGAGGCGATAACTCCGGTACGCACAAGAAAGAGCTGGCCGTCTGGAAGCAGGCCGACGTTAATCCGCAAGGACCATGGTACATAGTTACCAATGAATTCATGAGAGCCACCTTGAAACGTGCCGACAAGGACAAGGGCTACTTCATGACGGACAGCAGCACCTGGGTGGCGGAACGCAAGAATTTGCCCAACCTCAAAAAACTCTTCCAAGGCGACAAATTCCTAGTCAACACCTACCATGCATTGTCTCAACCAAAGGATGCCGGCCCGGGACAAGAATGGGCGGCCAAGTTCATAGAGTTCGTCGCTTCAAAGGAAGGGCAGAAGATTATCGCGGACTACGGCAAGGACAAACACGGCGAAGGCCTGTACAATGATGCGGAATACGCTTCTCAATACGAGAAGTAGGCAATGTTTTTAAGCCCCATGAACCGGGGGGGATTTCAGACCAGGTCGTACGACCTTTTACAAAGGAGACTGACACATGAAAATGACGGCAAGACTGGTTATCGCACTTTCGATGGTAATGCTGATGATTGCGCCGGTCCATGCGGAAAAAAGACTCAAAATGAGCACCACCACGAGCACCCAGAACTCAGGTCTCCTCGATGTGCTGCTTCCTCCGTTTGAAAAGGCGAATAATGTCAAGGTGGACGTATTGGCCGTGGGAACCGGTAAGGCCCTGAAACTCGGTCAGAATGGGGATGTTGACGTCGTATTCGTCCATGCACGAGCTGCTGAGGACAAATTTGTTGCAGCTGGATACGGAGTCGACAGAAAAGATGTGATGCACAATGACTTTGTCATTGTGGGCCCCAAGAGCGATCCTGCAAAACTCAAAGAAGCCAAAACCGTGGCCGAAGCCTTCAAGCGACTTGCAGAGGGCAAAGCCCCCTTTGTGTCTCGAGGGGACGATTCCGGAACGAACAAGAAGGAGAAAGCCATATGGACACTCGCCGGAATCACACCGGAAGGAACCTGGTACCTTGAGGCGGGTCAAGGGATGGGGCCCGTTTTGCTCATGGCTTCCGAGAAACAGGGATATACCATGAGCGACAGAGGCACATACATCGCCTATGAAGGCAAGATCAAGCTTCCAATTGTCTTTGAAGGCGACAAGGTCCTGTTCAATCCCTACGGGATAATAGCGGTGAACCCCAAAAAACATCCCAAGGCACAGTATGAGTTGGCCAGGAAGTTCATCGACTACGTAACCGGGCCGGAAGGTCAGAAAATCATAAAGAATTACAAGAAGAAAGGGAAGCAGCTGTTCTATCCGGATGCGATAATGAATCCGTAATGAATAATTAAGCTTGAAGCGGATGGAGGGGGACATGATTTCCCCCTCCCAACCTGATTCCCGCAATTATCTACTTGGCCATATTAAGATTAACTTCGTGAATTGCACCGCTTCCAGTATGGAGTATCAGTGAAATTTTTTGTCGACGCAGTCTACAATGCCATGAGCCTCATATTCGGGTTTGACCGGGAGGTTTACCTAGTCGTTTGGACTTCCCTCAAGGTTTCCGGAATAGCAGCCTTTCTCGCCGCAGTCTGCGGAATTCCTCTTGGAACGTTGCTGGCACTGAAGCAGTTCCGGGGAAAGCAGGGAATACTCCTGGTGTTGAACACGCTCATGGCTCTTCCCACTGTGGTAGTCGGACTGTTCTTCTATGCTTTGTTGAGTCGCCGAGGTCCACTCGGTGATATGGGCTTACTGTTTACTCCGGAAGGCATCGTCATAGGACTCTTTGTTCTTTCCTTGCCAATCGTAGTGAATCTTACGTTGGCGGCAATCCAAGGAATGGATCCTCGGTTGTTTCTTACCTGCAAACTACTCGGAGCCGGTCCGGCTCAGCAGGCATGGATGATTATGCGCGAGGCGCGCTTTGCCGTGACGGCGGCAGTAGTAATAGCTTTCGGAAGGGTGATATCAGAGGTCGGGATCGCCATGATGCTTGGGGGTAACATTAAAGGGTTCACCAGAACCATGACAACCGCGATAGCGCTGGAAACAAGCAAAGGAGAGTTTGAATTAGGTCTGGCATTGGGGCTTCTTCTCCTGACGGTAGCCTTTATCGTGAATGCTCTCCTCTTCTTTATTCAACGAGGCCAAGGATGACACCGGCATATCGTATGAAACGGATCTCCTTCCATTACGGAGAAATTCCCGTACTGGAAGTCGGCGATCTGCAAATCGCATCAGGGGAAATTGTAGCGCTCGCCGGTCCCAATGGAGCGGGAAAGACAACGTTACTCCATATTCTGGCTTTTGTGACATCTCCGAGCAGTGGAGAGATCTTCTTTTTCAACGACAGATTGGAGAAGCACAATGTTCTTTCCTTTCGTCGTCGCGTCGGGTTGCTGCTTCAGAACCCTTATCTTTTCAATACAACGGTTCTGAAGAATACCATGTGGGGACTGAGGCTGCGGGGCTATTCACGCGCAGTCGCGAGGGAAAAGGCCTCAAGATCACTCCAACGTGTAGGATTGTCAGGCTTCGAATACCGTGATGCACGAAAACTCTCCGGTGGGGAAACTCAGAGGGTCGCATTATCCCGAGCATTAGCTCTTGACCCGGATGTACTCCTACTTGACGAACCGGCCAATCACATGGATCGTGAAAGCATTGAGCGTACGCTTGAAATGGTGCAGGAGTTCAACAAAAAGCACGGCACGACAATTGTGTTGACGACGCACGACATCCCCAAGATTCAGCACATAGTACATCGAGTCATTCACTTGCGTGGGGGCATGGTAGTGCCCTCGTTACCTGAAAATCTCTTTTCCGGGCAGCTCATGGAAGACGGATCGGTCTTTCAGACTGAAAGGATTTCGGTGATACTACCGAGTCCCGTAAGCAAAGGTTCCCACATAGCCGTCGATCCAACGAAGATCAAGATCGACACAACCGTTCCTCGGTCCACATTGCCGAACTCGTTCACCGGTCGGGTAGTCTCTTTGACTAGCGAAAACGGTTTCGCCTCAATCGGCATTCACGCCGGCGAACGATTCCGAGTACGAGCAGATGCCGATTCCTCACTTTTGGCCGACCTCCATCTCGGCCGGAATGTATGCATTACTCTCCAATCCGACAGCATGTTCGTCTTCTGATCGCACCTCCCTTGCACTTGAAATTCCACGGCCGGCCTGCCATATTAGGACTCGAAAAAGCGACAGGGTGGAATTACATTGAAGAGCAGCCACTTATGTAGGTCCCGGGTGACTTCCATCGACAAATGGAGGCTGGAGAATAAACCGGCATGTTGACGTCAGATGTCATAACGATTTCGCTTCGTCAGCTTTACAGGAACCAACGACGGTACAAGAGCGTAATTATTGGAATAGCGCTTGGCATTGCAGGATTCGTGACGGTGCTTACAATGGGCGATTCGGTGGAATCAGACCTTGGTCACAATCTCGAACTCTTGGGCAGCGCAACGATAGTCAAGGCATCCTACGATTATGACCGGATGAAGCGCTGGCATCATGGTCAGTACTACCAAAAGGACATAGAGCAGCTGAGGAGACTTCCCGGAGTTAAGTCCGTTTCCCCGGCAGTGTGGAGCGGCTCCCAATTCTTTGCGTACGGTGACAAGAAACTGCGAGGTAGACTCTTGGGAGTGCAGGACAATTTCTTCACAACAATTCATATTCCCGTTTCCAGCGGACGACAGATCGATAAGGCGGATGAGGCCCAACGGAGAAGCGTCTGTGTCATAGGCCCAAAGATCATAGAAACACTGTTGCCTAAGGGAGTGAACCCAATTGGTAAGAAGCTGCTCGTTGGCGGTCACACCATGGAGATCATAGGCGTCATCGGGGGTGTTGAAGACAAGAGCTTGCTGGAAAGCGCCCTCATTCCCATGTCCGTTGCACGAAGCAGAATTCCCAAGATGTACGAAATCAGGGACATCTACGTACGAGCCAAGGACTGGGATGTGGTTCCCAGTCTGCAGCAGTCCGTACGAAAAGTACTGGTTGCCAACCAACCCGGATATTCTGAAGGCATGGAGATCAAATACTACCCGGAAAGGATCAGCACGATCAAGCAAGCCGTCCTGCTTGTCAAGCTCTTCCTCTATGCTGCTCTCGTGGTTACGCTTCTTCTGGCCGGGTTGGGAATCACGAATGTCATGCTTGCCGCAGTGAGGGAAAGAACTACGGAAATCGGGCTGCGAAAAGCCGTAGGCGCGACGGAACGGATGATCATGAGTCAGTTCCTCTTGGAATCGGTTTCCATCAGTTTGATGGGAGCACTAGTGGGAATCTTAGTCGGTTTCTTTTCCGTGGAAGCACTCAAAAGAGTGATGGATACGACGCCGGCCTATGAAGTTTTCGTAGCAAGTCTCATTGGCGGTGTTCTTTTCAGTGTGCTGCTGGGCATAGTCTCCGGATATCTGCCCGCGAGAAAGGCCAGTCGTCTGGACGCCGCAGACGCCATGAGGTTCGAATAGCCGCACAGTTTCATTGCCCGTGGTAAGATGTCGGAATACCTATGAGGTACGCGTATAATCCGTAAAAGGTGATTGATTATGAGACAAGAACGACAGTCTGTGATTTCGTTCATTCGACAAGTAAATATGAAGGCCTATATCAACGCGGCCTTGAACTATTGCGAAGGGATTCTCAGACTACCGTCAATAAGGACTTATCCGGTGAACCTGGATATCATACTTACAAAAGCATGCAATCTGCGATGTACGTTCTGCGTCTCGTACAGTTCTTTGACTGGTGAACGCTGGATGTCATTTGATCTTTATAAGAAAATTGCAGAAAAGCTTTTCCCCACCACTCACGGCATTTTCATTTGTTCCGGCGGAGAGCCCTTTCTATATCCGCAACTTAGGGATGCCCTTAAGCTGGCACGTCAGTACGGTACCCGAACCACTATGACGAGCAACGGGATGCTCATCAATAAGGAAGCGGCTCAATGGTTGGTTGAAGACCAAAGCTTACACGAACTCTGCATTTCCTTCGATGGATCCCGTAAGGAAACGCTCGAACGAATCAGGCGCGGTGCCAACTACGACACTATTCTGAAAAACATCGAGCAATTGGCGTATCTCAAAGAGAACCGCAATGCAGTGTATCCGAGATTGTGGTTTCGTTTCGTAGTAATGAAGAGTAATGCTCACGAGTTACCCGAGATGTTCGCGATTTGCTCAAAGTACGGTCTGTACAAGGTTGTCGTAAAATACTTGAATGTTACCAATGATATTGATTTTGATGAATCTCTCTATAATCATCCGAAACTGGCCGAGGAAGTTTTTGCCGAGGCACGAAAACGTGCCAAGGAACACGGCGTTCAAGCCGTCCTTCCCCCCTTGCCGGGCCGGGATAGATCTCAAAGAAGATGCTTCAACCCGTGGCAGTTCATTCAGATCGATACCGACGGTTCTCTCAGATTCTGTTACAACTCCTGGCGTCAGCGTATCGGAAACTTCCAGGACGGATTCGAATCCATCTGGCAAGGTGAAGACTACAGGCGCATTCGCAGCACGGTAGACTCCCCAACTCCCTATTATCCCTATTGTAAATACTGTGCAGTTCGAAATGGGTACAACTCGGAGAGTGCCCACTATCAGAAGCTCCATCCGGATGCGTACGTTATTCCCGGCCTCGAGCGCTGGCAAATCCCGTTCAACGAACGGATCGAGGAGAACGTAGCGTCATTCAGGGAAGCCAAGAAGGCCCGATAAACCTAAAGTCCGGCCAGGAGTGCTGAAAGCTTGTTTCTACTCTCCTTCAAGTACCACTTATCACGAGAAAAAACCTCGAGAGTCATGGACTCGTTGTAACCGGATTTCTTTAATACTTTAAAAATAGTAATAAAATCAATATTCCCCGCGCCTATGGGGAGATGATTGTCCTCTTTCCCGAAATTGTCACTGACGTGAATGTGGTTAATACGATTACCGAATCTCTTAATGAATTCAAGATTCCTGTTTCCCCTTTTCCGACCGATATGAGCATGACCCGTATCAAGAGTGATCTTCAAGGTGGGAAACCTATCCAGAACCTCCTCAAATTCGTCCGGATCGGTAAGGGACCCGGCCTTAGGAAACATGTTCTCCAGGCATAACGTGATCCCGAGTTGGTCGGCCTTCTCGACTATTACCTCGAGACTTTCCAAACCGTATTGTTTGGCCTGATCGGTAACAAGCACAGCCAGACCGTTAATGTACCACGGGTGTAAAACCGCCTTTCTAGCTCCCACCTCCGAAGCCGAAACGAGACTATCCGTCATCTCTTTAACCGAGGCATCTCTTATGCTTTTCGTAAGATCGGCCAAAGACACGAAAGTCGGTAAATGGCAAACAATGCCCATATGTTGGCGTTCCAGAAACGTAATGAGTTCGGTCCGTTGTTCGTGTATAATCGAATGATGGGCCTGAGGAGGGTCCATGGTGAGTTCAAGGTAATCAAAACCCATTTCGGAAATAGACTCAAGTTCACCCATGACAGGTTTAATCGGGAAATTCATGGCACCAAAAAGCATTTCAACCCTCCTTATAGAATCGGCTCCTCTGATCACTTCATAGGATGACATTACCGGCAAGCCGGCCGCTCATTGCCCGGCACTGAAGTACCGGGCTTTTCGGGCACCCCTCTCGGGGCTTGCAAACCGTAACGTCCCGGAGGGACGGTATGACGGTAGACCGGTCTTTCAAGGCCGGTTTGGAGGCTCCAATTCCTCGATTTCTTCCGACGAGTAGCCAATCTCCAACAACACTTCTCTCGTGTGCTGCCCGAGTTCAGGCGGTTCCCGCCTACATGAAGCCGGCGTATCGCTGAAGTCCCAGGGAAAGCCTACAATCTTTGTCTTGCCGTGAACCGAGTGGTTCATAAAGGACAGATAGTTGTTGGCCAACGCCTGAGGGTCCTGAGTCACTTCCATGGGCGTCTGAATGGGCGTGCAGATACATCCGGACCGGCCGAGTATCTCCATCCATTCGTCTCTGGTCTTGGTAGCGAACCTCTCGTCGAAAATGGTTATCAACTCTCGAGCGTTCTTACTCCGGGCTTCTATGGTAGCGAACCGGGAATCATCCTGCAAGTGGAGTATTTCCAGTGCCTCGCAGACCTTGGGCCAATAGCGGTCGGGCTGCAAATGCGCTATGGCAATCCATTTGCCGTCGCGGCAAGAGTAGTGATTGTAAATGGGGTTACCTGCGGATGCTCTGACCTCACGAGGGAACTCCCGTCCCAATATGGCAGGTGCCGACATAACAAGACCCAGTGCAGCGATCACACTACCCATCAGAGAGGTGTCCACTACCTGTCCTTTTCCGGTCTTTTCCCGTGCGTAAAGGGCCGCGGTGACTCCCCACGCACAGAAATTAGCCCCAAGTTCATCACCGATACCCGGGAGAACTTGCGTGGGGGGCGCGCCTTTTTCCCCGCAGGACATCATTAATCCCGACCGCCCTATCCCGGTGTAGTCGAACGAATGTTCATGCGCGTCCGGTCCCTTACGGCCCCACCCGGATGCGTGTGCGTAGATGAGGCGAGGATTTCTCCGCATAAGCTCTTCAGGCCCTATACCCATTTTGATTGGTGCATCGATGCTCAAGTTATTGAGGAACACGTCCGCAGAGTCAATGAGTCGGAGAAACGCTTCTAAGCCCTTTTCCGTCTTCATATTCAGAACAATGCTTCTCTTGTTACGGTTGCAGTGTTCAAAATAATAATTTCGTCCTTCGAGGCCGACCATGGCACCTATAATTCTCATGAAACCTCTGGCCGGATCGCCGGATGTGGGTTCGATCTTAATGACATCGGCACCCAAATCTCCCAATCGCATCCCGGCCACCGGCCCTTGCTGAAACATTGACAATTCCACAACCCTAACACCTTCAAGGGGTCCGCCCATTGTTCATCTCCTTTCACTACTCTCCATTATCCTTTATTCGGTACGTGTCACCGATATTCCCATTATCGGGCAAAAAAAAGCGGAGCATAAACTCCGCTTGTGATCTTCTACGTTAACGTGACAATAATAATAGTCGTTGTACACGCTCATTCCTCAATGGGTGATTAATTTACGAAACAGCGTACTTACCGGTTCCGTTCGACTCAAATTCCTCGACTTCTCTCAACGAGTAACCAATCTCCAGCAACACTTCTCTCGTGTGCTGCCCGAGCTCGGGTGCTTCCCGCCTACACGAAGCAGGCGTATCGCTGAAATCCCACGGAAAGCCCACAATCTTTGTCTTTCCGTGAACCGGATGGTCCATATAGGAAAGATAGTTATTGGCTATGGCTTGAGGGTCCTCGGCAACTTCCATAGGGGTCTGAATGGGAGTGGAGATGCAATGGTACCGATCGAGGATTTCGATCCATTCGTCTCTCGTCTTTGTAGCAAACCTCTCGTCGAAAACGGCAACGAGAGCCCCGGCGTTCTCACTTCGAGCCTCTATGGTAGCGAATCGAGGATCCTTTACCAACTCGGGTTGTTCGAGTGCCTCACAGACTTTAGGCCAATAGCGTTCCGATTGCACGTGAGCCATGGCTAACCATTTATTGTCCCGGCAACGATAATGATTGTAAATGGGATTTCCCGCTTCAGCCCTTTTCTCTCGGGGGAATTCCTTACCCAACACGGCCGGAGCGGCCATAACAAGTCCCAACGCAGCTATGATACTACCCATGGAAGAAGTGTCCACCACCTGGCCCCTGCCGGTCTTCTCCCGTGCATAAAGCGCCGCGGTGATTCCCCAGGCACAGATCAATGCAGCCATCTCGTCACCAATGCCCGGAAGAATTTGCGTGGGAGGGGCTCCATTTTCTCCACAGGACATCATGAGGCCCGACCGTCCAATTCCTACGTAGTCGAAAGAATGGTCATGCGCGTTCGGTCCCTTTCGACCCCATCCGGAAGCCTGTGCGTAAATGAGGCCGGGGTTTCTTTCAAGCAGGTCTTCAGGGCCTATACCCATTCTCATGGGAGCATCGATGCTCAAATTATTGAGGAACACGTCCGCAGAGTCAATGAGTCGGAGAAACGCTTCCAAACCTTTTTCCGTCTTCATATTCAGAACAATGCTTCTCTTGTTACGGTTGCAGTGTTCAAAATAATAATTTCGTCCTTCGAGGCCGACCATGGCACCTATAATTCTCATGAAACCTCTGGCCGGATCGCCGGATGTGGGTTCGATCTTAATGACATCGGCACCCAAATCTCCCAATCGCATCCCGGCCACGGGCCCTTGCTGAAACATTGACAATTCCACGACTCGAACTCCTTCAAGGGGTCCAGCCATCGTCCATCTCCTTTCTCTGCTCATCCACTTCCTTGTTCGGTACGTGTTACCGATATTGCGATCTTCATGAACCCGTTCATCGGGCAAAAAAAAAAGCGGAGTGTGAACTCCGCTTTAGGTCTCTGACGTTGAAGTCGTCACACTCAGCACGCGCGCGATTTCCTCCTAAAGAAAAAGCCAAAAAAGAAATCTCGATTGCTGATGACGACCATTTGTTTACTTTCCTTGCCTCTTTCCTACCAGGATGGGAGACTCTTGTCAATAACAATCTTGTAGACCCGGCAAGCAATTGGTTTCGCAGTGAAGAGAATCCCTGTAGAGTTAACGGAAATATGGAGGAAACCTGCTTGAAGATCGTAATCGTTGCAGGACCTCCTGGTTGAAGGATAAGCTTGGGCCGCTCGCAGGAACGCCGAATGCCCCAAATGGTCACGTCGCCCGCCTGCCGTGGATGCGCTGTTCCTTATTGCTTTGCTTGGTGCCTTTGTGTCTTGGTGGTTCATCTTTCTTTCTTCGCAATGAACCTTCACTCAAAGTCTGCACCAAGGCGTGCAAGCCCGATAAACGAGTATTATGATACAAATAGACGGATCAATGCATTCAGGGAGCGGAACGGTGCTTCGGTACGCCGTGGCGCTTGCCGTTCTGAAACGTGAAGAACTGCATATAATGCGAATTCGATCCAAGCGACCGAAGCCCGGACTAAGAGCACAACACGTAAGTGCGGTGAAGGCATGTGCGGCAATTTCCGAAGGTCGTTTTGAAGGAGCCCGTGTAGGTTCACAGGAACTGGTCTTTGCACCGGGCCCCACCGTCAAAGGCGGTCGGTACCATCTCGATATCGGAACCGCGGGGTCCGCTGTCATGGCTGCCTTCACACTGTCGGCTCCCGCGCTTTTTGCCGTTGAGGCGAGCACGTTTACTATTACCGGCGGGCTCTTCCAGGATTTCGCACCGAGCTTCTACCACATGCGGCACGTCCTGGTGCCGCTTCTCAGACGCATGGGGGCCCGCATTGACATTTCCATGAACAGGCCCGGATATGTGCCCAAGGGCGGCGGTAAGCTGACGCTTCAGGTTGAACCATGCACCGGTCTGAAGCCCCTCACGCTCACCCGGCAAGGGACGGTGAAAGATGTTCATGGTGTTGCGATAGCGTCTCATCTCAAGAAGCAGCGGGTCGGTAGTCGTATGGCGACACGGAGCGAGGAACTGTTGCGTCAAAGTGGGCATGTCACCGAGATGGAAGTCGTAGACGACAAATCCGCGATCCAACCCGGTGCCGCACTGGCTATGTGGGCACGCACGGATACGGGGTGCTTATTGGGGGCCGACCGCGCAGGCAAGCAGGGCCGTAGATCGGAGGCCATAGCCGAGTTCACGGTGGGCTCGCTCCTTGAAGACATGGAATCAGGTGCGTGCACCGATCGTTGGCTTGCGGATCAGCTGATACTCTTCGCGGCTTTGGCATCAGGCACCACGGAATTCACGATTCCCAGAGTCACGGACCATGTGGAGTCCAATCTTTGGTTGGTTCGGGAAATGTTGGGTGCACGAACGGCTTTGCACGGAAACCACGTCAAAATAACCGGGATCGGCTTGAGTACGTCCGCGGATTGAAGCCGCCTCAAGTTTGGAGTTTGTGAATGGCGAATCAAAGATCAGGGTATTCCGCGATAATCGGTAGCTCAACAGCAATATTCTGGTACGGAGCGTTCATCTTCGGATTTCCGGGGGTCATGGCTCCGTATTGGAAGAACATGTTCCAGGTCGGTCAAGGAGCGTTGGGACACATCATGTTCTTTGTGCTCGCCGCGGTGGGCATCACGATGTTCCTGGTCGGACGGTGGCAGGAGAAAGTCGGCATCAGGGCTATGATTACCATAGGGGCCGTAGTGTGCGGCCTGGATTTTCTCATGCTCGCGTTCATATCGAACTTGTACATGATCTATCTCTGGGCCTTCATCATGGGTTCGGGTTCGTGTTTTGTGTACGTTCCGGGGCTGACAACCGTTCAACGCTGGTTCCCGGCGCGACGAGGTTTGGTAACCGGGATCTTCAATTTGATGTTCGGTGCATCAGCGGCAATTATGTCGCCGGTCTTCGGTTATCTCCTTGCCGGCTTGGGCTATATTCCCATGATTGTAGTTCTGGCAATAGCGGCTCTCGTGTTAGGCTGCGCGGGAGCTCAATTCACCGACATGCCCGCCGTTGAAGAGGCAACCCCCCCTTCCCAAGACGTGTCGCCGGAGCATCCCATCTTTGATGAAGGGAGATCCCTGACGGCCGGCCGGAGCGTGAGAACCCCGAGTTTCTGGTTCCTGTGGACGACATGGGCGTTGCAGGGAGCTGCATGTGTCTCCATGATAACTCTGGCGACAGCGTATGGATTGTCGCTGGGATTCAAACTGGAATCCGCGGTGGTCATCCTGACCGCGTTCAACCTTGCAAACGGAGTGAGCAGATTTGTCGGCGGCATGCTGTCCGACGTGGTAGGACGCAACAAAGTCATGAGTGTGGCTTTTTTCGCCGCGGCCGCGGCTTACTTCACGTTACCCCATGTCAGTACTCTACTTCTTCTCGCGATCCTGGCCATAATCATCGGTTTCGCGTTCGGCACGCTTTTCGCCGTGTCCGCGCCGTTGATCGTTGATTGCTTCGGTATTCTCCATTTCGGCTCCATATTCGGGCTGGTGGCCACGGCGTACGGTTTTGTCTCCGGTCCCATCGGTCCGTCTCTCACCGGGTACATGCTTGATCTGACCAACGGCAACTATATGGTCGTCTTTTGCTACCTCGGTACAATGAGTCTGATTTCCTCATTCCTCATCCGGTTTGTGGTTCCCCCTCGGGTCGGCAGATCCGGAACAGCGAGGGCTTACGGTGGGAATAGGGAATAGAGGCAAACGTTCACCGCGACATCACGCTCGCTTGAACAAGAAAATCCAACCACAAGGACGCTTAAGGATTTGGGAGGCGGTTTATGCCACCTCCTTCTTGACTCATGGTACTCCAGGACCGAAGCGCA
This sequence comes from Desulfomonilaceae bacterium, assembly GCA_963675835.2. Lineage (GTDB taxonomy): Bacteria > Desulfobacterota > Desulfomonilia > Desulfomonilales > Desulfomonilaceae > JAVHLK01. The sequence goes on along the minus strand of CAXXIU010000019.1, from coordinate 152,707 downwards.
GGTTCAAGCCGGGATTTCTTTTCTGAAGACGGAGCCCGGACTCGTCACAGATACGGCAAGCCCTGCACTGCTCTCTTTCTGGAGGTTCTTTTTGGTTCGTTCTGTTCTTCTTCGCGGTGAACCAATTGCAACGAAAACTATTCAGCGCCGTACTGCTTCAGGAGGTTCACCATTTCTTGAGCCTTGTTCTCGTGTGCGATTGTGAGAGCTGATTGGCCCTTATCGTTTCTTACATTGACACCGGCCCCGTTTTCCAGTAACCGGCGTGCCGTCTCAACACTTCCGTTCTTGCTCGCTATCATGAGCGCGGTCCAACCGCCTTGGTCCTGCATATTCATGTTGGCGGCCTTGTTCAAGAGCAGATCGATCGTGGGCACATGACCGTTCCGAACGGCCTTGATCAGTGCGGTATCACCGGCATCGTCCTGGACGTTGAAAGCCGCTCCCGCATCCAATAGTGAGGCGACAACTTTGCCGAAACCGTTTTCCGCGGCAAACATCAACGCGGTATGTCCCGAGATGTCTACCGTGTCGTAGTTCGCACCCTCGCCGAGAAGAAGATCCACCATGTCACGTCGGCCGTGACGTGCGGCGGACATCAGCGCGGTTATTCCCTCAGCGGTCTTGGAATCACGATCCGCGCCTTGCTCCAGAAGATGTCCGGCAAGGTTCTCATGACCGTTAGTGGAAGCCAGGATCAGGGCTGTGGCGTTTTCAGCGTTTCTGGCATTGATATCCGCGCCTTTCCTGAGGAGCTGGTCCACGATTGCGAGGTGCCCTTTTTCAGCCGCTCGAATGAGAGCGGTCGATCCGCTTTGTTTCTCCTTGGCTTCCGTGGAAGCTCCCGCATCCAACAATTCCTTTATGACCTTCAAATGACCTGCCGACGAAGCCAGAATCAAAGCAGTCTCACCATTAGAATTCTGCGCGTCAATAAACTGCGCTCTGCGGTCAATCGGTTTCTCAGCATCCCCGAACGGCTTCCGCGGAGAGAATATGAGCCGTTTAGCAGAGTCCTTTCCACCTTTGTTACCGTTCCGAGTGCTCCTCTTTGACGAGGCTGTGGCGCCTTTTGCCTGTTTTGTCCGCGGCAAGCCTTTCTTGGCAGCTTCCGGAATTTCCGGCAGCCGCTCCCGATCCGCCTTGGTCTTCAACTTCTCGTTATGCTTCAGCAGGAGCTCCACCACATCGGCATTCCCTCTCCGTGCGGCCAACATCAAAGGAGTCCATCCGTTCTTGTCTTTGACCATGCTTTTCGCTCGATGATCCAAGAGCACTTGTACTACTTGAGGATGCCCCTTATCGGCCGCGATCATCAAAGCCGTCCATCCCGAGTCGGTTCTCGTGCCAACCCCGGCATCGGCTTCCAGAAGTATCCGCACCACATCGGCGTGCCCCTTGGAGGCCGCCCAGTGCAGGGCATCCCATCCGTTGGAATCCGTAGCGGTCACGACCGCGCCGTTTTGGAGAAGTCGCTCGACTTCTCCGGGACGACCGTTCTTGGCGGCATCTATGAGAGATCGGGTAGTCCATGAACCTGTCTTACCGGATTTCAACAGCTTCACTACCCGCGTCTTCCCCTTGAGCACTGCCCAGTCAAGAGCTCTGCGGCCGTCTCGGTCCTTCGATTCAACGTTTGCACCAGCGGCAAGAAGAAGCTTGACGACTTCAAGATTCCCCGTGCCTGCGGCAAACATCAAGGGAGTCTTCTTCGAGCTGTTGGCGGCATTGGGGTCGGCACCCTTCTTCAACAAAATGGCAGCAACTTTGTCATGGCCGTAAAAGGAGGCCCAGTGCAATGGGGTTGATCCGTACTCGTCGTCGCGATAATTGGGGTCGGCCCCTTGTTCAAGAAGTACGGCCACCCTGGCTAAGTTACCGGTTCGAGCTGCTGAAAGGAGTGCTCGATTCTTGGAGGAAACATCTTGATCGGCCGCTCTCGCAGAGATGACGACCCCGAATAGAAGGACACCCAGGACGGCTAATACCAATCCGTGTCGCGTGATCGTGTCAAACCGGTTGGTAGTCATGATAAGGAAGTCCATTGAAATTTGCTTTGGAGTCATTTGCTTACTCATGTATTGTCACCTCAAACCGGTCGATGTTCCTTTCGCGCAACCATTCGCCATGACCGGGTGCAACGGGGGATTGAACCCGGAAGATTAAACCACCAAGACACCAAGACTCCAAGAAGTCAAGGAATATCAGCCTATTTGCGCAACAGATCACCGGCGAAGCCCCGGAGTGCTGAGGACGGGCAAGAACTTTCATGCTTCGTTGTGCCTTCGCAGACATGATAGTATTGTTGGAAGGAGGTCTCCGATGACGAACTTCGCGAAAAGACTGTTTCTCTTGACCGCGCTGGTGATCGGTTTCAGCGGGGTCGTGAATTGTGTGTGTGACCGCACTGTCGCCGGCGACCGGTTGACCTACCACGGTGCCGGTAAGAACGCGCGGGATGCCAAGGTTCTCCCGACGATTGCAGTCTCGGATTTGCCTGCCCAAGCTCGGTATACTCTGAAACTCATTAAACAAGGGGGACCGTTTCCATACCGCAAAGACGGTACGACCTTTAAGAACAGGGAAAAGCGGTTGCCGATTCGTCCACGAGACTATTACAAGGAGTACACGGTCAAAACTCCCGGAGTGCGAAGCAGAGGGGCTCGTCGTATTATTGCCGGATCGAGAGGAGAATTCTATTTCACCGGTGATCACTACAAAACGTTCAAACTCATAATGGAGTAAGCAATGAAGGAATTATTTGATATCATTGGTGATCCTTCTTTTTCCGGCGTATATGCGCTGCAAACGGATTCAGCCGCTTCGGATCTAGACCACCTTCTCTCGGACAAGGGGTTGGCGGTATTTCATGTCAAAGGCAAGAATGTCCAAACCAAGGAGCGGTTTCTGACGGTGTTCGCCGAAGCCCTTCAATTTCCCGACTATTTCGGATCCAATTGGGACGCGTTAGAAGACTGCCTCACCGACCTGTCGTGGCTTTCAGCCGACGGTTTCGTGATCGTCTACGACCATTTTGACGTGTTTCTCAAACACGACCCGGACGAGGCCGACACGGCATTGGATATCCTTTCGGATTCCGCAGAATTCTGGCGCAATCAAGGCAAGACTTTCCTGGTACTGCTGCGTGAGACCGGCGGGAGTCGTCCGGAATTGCCGGTGGTGAGGCACTGATTGCCTGTTCGCATGCCATTGGCACTAACGGCCTCATAAGGCCACTTGGCGAGACATCTATTCAATCGTTGACAGACTATTCTCAGAACCTCCGGATCTCGTAATCTACTTCGGCCAGAAGTTCAGGAATCCTTTGGACTACCGCCCTGTTATAGTTCTTCAGCTCCCGCCCCGCCTTATCGTCCGCGTCCTTCCCCAGTTCCACCTATTCTCGAATATTTGGGTTTTCCTTGCGTTCGTCATTGCGAACCGGTCCCCACTTCCACTCGTTATCCCTTCGTTTCCTCAACCGGTTCCGTCTATTCTGAAAAACACCCCCCGTCTTAGACCATTGAATTTGGAAGCCTACACATGGTTGATGGTCCATATCCGGCCTCCTGCAGGTGGCCGGAGCCTCTTCTGACTGATCAGTCGTCCTCCTTTATGTTTTTGTCGTAGAGGTCTGGTTGAGTGCATGGTCGGCGCCTGGTAGCTCGGGCCGGTGACCAAGGCTTCAGCGCTTCCCTCGCTTGTTTCTGCTTTGAATATCGTAAGGGCGCAGGAGATGATCGGGATCAAACCAAACTATATAAAAGGTGTTCTTTTCCCATATACCATGTAGCCTTGCTTTGGGGGTTATTCTGATCTGATGAGGTTTCTTGTCCAACAACTCATCGGGGACATGTTGGAACCCTTCCTCGGTTAGATCATCCCAGTCATTGGAATGGTTCCCCGCCTGCTGTCGGTATGCTTGTGGAAACTGCTTACCGGCGTGTTGAAGCTCTTTGAATAGAGCTTCCAAGAAGTTGTGATCAACAATCTTGGCAAGAGCAAAGTTCGGTGATTGCAGGAAATCAACGAACTGAAAAGAGAATTTCACCGTATCCGGATTCAAAATGGGGGGTGTTTTGTTTTGAACTCTGCCGCTACGGCGGGGCTTGGCCATTATTCCACTCACCCCTGAGCCATTCTCAGATAGAAGACCTCCATCTCCTTTTCGTCTATGACGCTATTCGACGGTTCAAGGGGCGGTAATCCTTTTCTCGCTTTCAACCAGGGCTCCTCCTGATGAACGATAGACTCCAGCTCGTCTCCTGAGAAGCCGGCATAGATGCTCAGTACTTCATCTATATGATCACAGACTTCTTTGGGCAGATCGGGACGCTTAATGCCATCCAAGACAATAGGTCTCCATCGCCATTCTTTGAACCTGGAATAAAGCTGAGGCTGCACCGGTCCATGAATCCAAGCTTGGATTTCACCGGTGAAGAGAGATTCTCCGAACAATGCCAAATGCCAGGCCTGAACATAGTAAACGAGCTTATGGAGCTTCAGATGGTCTACAGATTCCCCTCTTTCTCGGAAACGGCAAAGGATGAAGTCGGCCACGTCATCCACGGTGACGGTACGGCTTTGAGATTCGGGAATTGGTTGGGGTTCCGGCGTCATGGCAGACTCCTTTCTCCTGACCATGAGACATAGCCCACAGAGCGGTTAGAACCGCAACCAACCGGCGATTGCAGTAACATGTAGTTGGAGTCATTTCTACCCACAGAAGTTGCATCGCCATGCCACACGGCAAAACGACATAGCCCACAGAGCGGTTAGAACCGCAACCAACCGGCGATTGCAGGCATCAGCGTCACGCACTTGCTTGGGTTTCGCAAGTATCATCGTACTACTGGGGATGCGGACGTTGCTCACTAGTTCCCAAGCGCCGGGCGCAACCAAACCCGCATTCAGGAGCCGATTTCCGAAGAAATCTTCGCGGTACTATCAAAAAAATGAGGATCAGTAGTACAGATCATGGGCAAGATCCAATCGATGATCGGAGAGATGACGGCATGAACTTCTCACCTTCTTCGCTCTTAATTGACCTCAGGTTTCCGAGGACTACTGTTCCGGGGGACCATCCTCTTGAATCTTGCCCACCCGTTGAATATCCAGGTCCACCGATTCGAGCATTTCCGGCAAACTCGTGACAAAATTCTTGTCATATTTCTGGATATTTCCCTTCAACTCTTCCCACGGGATCATGTAGGGATGGGTCTTTGCCTTTTCATCTTTCACGGTCCCGTGGTGCCAGCCCATTTTTTTGTAATGCTTCCACCATCGGTCATGTTCCATTTCTGCGAGGAAATCGATTTCTTCTTGAGAGGCGAACTCAAATAGCGGGGCCTTCCAGTCGGTGCGAGGCACTATTCGGCAACCGACACGCTGAAGTTTGACGTTCACATGGGTAGCCTGACCCCGGTTGGATTCCTTGATCTCTTCGGAGAGTTCATCCCACAGAGGACGGTCGGACTCCATGGTTTCCAGGTAGCGAGCGTGGATCGCCTTGGCTAAACGCTCAAAGATGGCGTGATCCAGAGCTGCAACGCAGCAGGTGCTGTCAAAGATGCCGTAGAACCGGACTCCTTCCGGCATGAGCTTGGGAAGGCCCCATTCGAAATCGGTCGCTACTATGACGGGATTTGTTTGATTATCGCCTACATTGCGGGCCAAGGTCATACCCACATCGGGACCGAGCGTGGCGTGGAACAGACATACGTATGCCTGTGTTACAGGAACTACGGTCTCCTCGTCCGACAGAAACTGCGCATCATGAAACTCGCAGGACTCCACGTCCATGTCCAGCGGAAAGATCTCGCACACCTTGCTTAGGCTTGGATACCGCGAGCACAAATAGCCGGTCAGCCTCGAAGCCTCTTTGTCTATGACGGTTACATATAGCGGAGCCTGTTCTTCCTTGTCTTTGTAATGGTCCGTGTACCACTCTTTCGCAGCCTCCAATAGGAGGCATTCCCCAAACCATCCAAGTCCGACGATGACAATGTGAGGGCGAGCCGATCCAGCTAAGCTCTCCGCGCTGAACGGCTGTGAGACATCGAGCATGCCTCTGGCAGCGTTCCGGAAGACGTTGAAGAAATCGACACGATAAAGTTCGTAGCCCCTTTCAATCAGATTCCCTCTGAGGAGGGTTCCTAATCGGGGTGAAAAGATGTGAGCCAAACACGAGAGAGCATGTATCCTTGAGGGCTGCACGATTTCTTGGGCCAGCGCCGCGATTTCCGCGTTAACGCCGTCCTCGCCGCAGACGCATATGAGCTGAGCAGCGCTCTGAATATTGGCTCTTGCAAGCACATCCCGTTCATCCGCATTTCCGATAAGCACCATGGCGAAGATCTGCTTGGCCTCATCTATCATGGGATTGGCGCCCTCCTTCTCGATCACCACAACCCGATATCCACGTTTTCTGAAGTCTTTGACGAACAGCCAGCCTTTTGTCCCCAGCCCGCACACGACTACGTGACCCTTGTACCGGTACCGGATCAGGAAGCTGTCAGCCCGCTCCTTGAATATTGAGAGCAGCACGGCCGCGGCGGTGACGAATGTCAGCACGGGCACCATGATTCCTATTGCGGCAAGAAAAGGGTTCGCCGGTAGCGGCCCTAACTCTACGTTCAGTAAGAGCGCCTGTGCAGCCTTGTAGCAGAGCCCGTAGACATTGTACGTGGTATTTCCTAAGCCATCCACCTTCACGGTCACCATCGCAAAGCCGGCTATCGCGGTAACAAATGCTATGACCCACAGGCCGTAGAGATAGAACCAAGAATACTCCGTGAGAAGACGCAAAGCACGTTCCGGCAACATGGCAAGGCCAGTGGCGCCTCGAATGGAGGCATCTTTTTTCGACAGCCGTTTCTTTTCGGCCATCGACTTGAACGAAGCCCATGTATGCGCTGAGCGCCCTTTTTCCTGACTGAGATGAGAAGCCATGTGATCTCCCGATTCCTAGAGTGCTCGGCACAGTAGCCGTTTGGTTTACTTTTCAGATTATTCATCATCGTTAACCATGTTTTGTCTTCTCACAGCCAATATGGCAGGAAGGTTCGCAAAAGAACCACCCCATTTCCTGTCCGTCTGGCCGGTCAGCCGTCTTCCGAGTCGCCCCCTGGCGGAGTCCCTTCTATCTCGGAAAGCAGTTTTGTTCCTTTCTCGGCTCTAGAATCCCCTGCATCCTGCAGCACTTTGGTAGCGTTCTCAACGGCTTCGATATCAACAGGGCTTCCAGACTTGTGGAAAACCATTTGAAGATTCAATTCGACGTTCGCCACATGAAGTCCGTTTCCCATCTTGCGGTGGATTTCAAGTGCATTATTTAGAAGTGTTTCCGCTTCCTCAAATACACCCTTGTCTCTGAGCACACATCCCAGGCCGTTGAAAATGGGTAACCGTTCAGCGGGAAGCTCATACGAGTACCGGAGCCGGGAGTCCGTTTCGGTGAGCTTCTACCGATTGGATCAAGAATTGGAAGGGGTTTCTCTTCTGGAGAATGCAGGTTCTTTCGGCAGTCAAGAGTCGAGCGGTCAGGAGTTCTCCTTCGTCGGACTGGTTTCCGAAGCAGATCTTTCGCCACTGTACAGCAGGGCGAACTGCTCGCTCTGCGGAGTTGTTGGTTGGTTCTACTCCTTCGTACTCGATGAACGTGAACAGGCCGTCCCAGTGGTTCAATAGGCTTTTGGCGGCTTTCCTGACATCATAATCGGAGCTCTGCACGTACTGCTGGAGGCACTTGTTCATTCGAGCTCTGACGGGGACCGATTTCAAGACGAGGGTCTTCCTGTCCAAATCTCCTCGCTTGAACGCATGCCAGAGCGCGAACATTCGGCCTGTCTCGGAAAGCATCCACGTAGAAAATTTCACCGCATCAGGGCTTCTGCAGGCATGCTTGATTCCCTTGATGGGTCTGATGATATGCGCCCAGCAGAATTGCCGGACGCCGTTGTGAAACGCCTTATAGGCCGAGTACATGTCCGAGCACAGAATTCCCTTGTACTCCTTGCCCAGGATCTCTTTGAGGACCTTTGCCCCCCGAGATGCGGCTACATGGTAGTACGCTATGAGAGGCGTGACGACGACCCAGAGCCAGCGCCTTTCCGCTTGCTTTTTCCATCCGGTCTCGTCGATGTTGAGGACCGGCTGTTTCGGCAGCGACTGATTTGCCTTTTCATGGACGGGTGCGAGGGATTCGGAGACCTCCTGATGGAGCTTGCAGACTGATCCGAGACAGATGTCGATCCCGAAAATTGTCTTAGCGATTTCCTGACAGCCTCGGCGAGTTACTCGGTGCAGACCCGTTAGATGGGCAAGGAATGCAGTGAGCCTGGGTCCGAAACCTGACCGAGCCGCTTGTGGAATTTTGGCCCAAGTTTCTGCTCCACACGAGCATCGGATGCAATGGAGCTGGTATTCGGTGGTCTCCGGCTTGGGCTCGGGAATATCCACGACCTGGTGGCGCCAGCATTTTCCGGCTGTCTGGTCCGGTGGCGGTGTCAGGACTTCACCGCACTGTTCGCACGATTCAGGAAACACAGGGATCACTTCTTTGGCTTGTTCGGTGGGTATCAAATCCCTGTTTTTCCCTTTGTGGCCGGGTTGGCCACCTGGCTTGCGCTTCCTGCACTTCATCGGACGTCGAGCCCTGGGCTTGGCAGCAGGTCCATCGGATGAGGGAGGTTTCGAGGAATTGGAGGAGTCTGTCGTGAGTGAAGCTACCTTGCGTTGAAGCTCTGCAACCTGCAAACGAAGTTCGTCGATCGTCTCGCTCATCCGCAAAAGGATTTCGACGATAGTTTCAGGATCACCGTGAGCAATGGCAATGGCTTCTTCCCTCGTCATGGGGAAGTGTCAAAAACCATTTCAAATATCTTGTCAATAGGGTACGAAAAACGTGCGCGATATCGCGCGACTACAAATGCTCGGAAAAATCCAAAACTGCGGATTCGAGCCAAACCGGGGGGATCGCGGTGAACGCTTACCTGAATTGAGGTCTTCGGAATATTGCATTCTGATTTTGACATTTTTCTACTCCATAGGTTGGTTACAGCGGTTCAAGGTTTCGCCAACCGTACTGTTCAGCCTGTCTATGACAAGAACTTGACAATGATTAATCCTATCAATCCAGTACCAGCCCCGACTACCACAAAGCTCGCTAAATTGGCCGCAAGAGCCATGGCGAAGGTGCGTAAGGTACTGAATGCTTCTTGGATTACGCCGCGATGATGCAAACGACCCACTATCCATCTGAAAAAGGCAAACTCTACGATTACCGCCATCAGCTCGATGGTGCCGAGCATTGCCCAGGACAGTGCAAGCGGCCCAAGCAGCGCAGGATCTGCGAGGAAGAGCATACCCAGCTGAGCGCCCGGGTTAGTTATGATATTTGCCAACAGAACCCACATAAAGATTTGGCCCCTGGCCTTAACTGGCTGGCCGAGAAAGCAATAGACAACAACGTATTCAACCAGCACTGTGACAAGGAAGTTCGCAATCATCAAGTAAACAAAAGTGCCAATGCCAGGGGCCGCGAGAAAGTCCTGATAGAGCGGCACCGGTGGCCCCCCATCTGCAAGGGACGGGGACGCGTAGGAAATCAGGGCGACGCAGGTAACGGCCATCGTTTCCATGCACTGTATGTATCGGTTCATCAGGTGTCCTCCTGAGGGAAGAACGGAATCTCTGAAACAACTCTCTTCAGATTGATTCATCACGATTTGCGACTATGCAGTCGGCTGCAAATTCGGATACAAGGCGACCCGCGGATAGTCGGGGGACATAGAACAGTTTTTATAGAGACCTCTTTCGCAGCCCTCCTGAATCCCGGGGACACCATATTTATATCGGCGCCTTTTTGCCAGACCTCTCCGGAACGTGGTTCAAGTCGGGACTTCGGGGCATGCGCTTCAAGTATTTCTGCATGCCCCTTCTCCCTGAGCCCGTTGACAAACTGCGCAAGCGCCAAATTGACCAGCGAACTCAAATCACCGCCCACGCCTTTCAGGCCCCCGAAGTTTTCCAGTGCCAAAGGCCGCCAAGTTGCCGAGGGCGACTGGCAAAACACCCGGGTATAGCGCATCTTTCTTTCCATATCGGTCGTCCCTCTTCTGCTCAACTAACGATATCTGGGGACATACACCTTGTTTTTTCTAAGATGGACGCTTGCGAGGTCTTCCGGGTTTTCCTTTGCTCAGGTCTCGACCGGTGATCGTCTCGACCCTTGCCACAAACGCCGTATCTCCGGCCGGGCGACCAGTCCGAGTCCGTTTTCGCAGCGAGCTCAACGGACCTTCGTCAGAGGAGAGCAGCAATTGCTCCCAATCCTCGACAAGCCCCAGTAGGGTTCGATCTGTGACGAGCGGGGTCGCGAGTGTGTGCTGCGCGAATCGGTATTCGACTGGTGTTACGCAACCATACGCATATCATCTTCATATAACGGCTCTTTTGTCATGAAGTCTTGTCCGGTGTAAAGCACCTTCTTCTCCCGTTCGGTTCGGAAGGTCCAGAAGTCATGCCATAGGTCGCATAAGTGCACCGAGCGAAGCTGGAGGATTGCCTCTGCACCTTCAGGAGACCACCGCATACCCGAGCGTTCCATCCGGTCATTGATGAGATTCTTGCAGGTGCCTTCGATGACGCCGCTGCCTATGGGGAGTCCCATCGCCATGAACTTATCGTACCGCATGCGCTCCCGGTTGTTGACAAAATATCCGAGAACCCGGCGCCTGAGGGTGTCGGCTTTCTTGGGGGATAGTGTCCCATCTTCTACGGCAATACGAAAATCTTCAATGACCATGTCGACTTCTCCCGTCAGCAGAGCGACAAGTCCTTCTTTTACGTACTCTTTTACGCAAGGCCTTTCCTGCTTGTAGTAAAGATGGGCTGCAAGCCGCAATTTGTCTCGCACATGAATGATGTCCAGGACCTGCACCCAGCCGGGAAACAGATCATAGGCAAACTTCCAGATCGCCTTCTCTCCGTCGCCAAGCACGGCAGTGAGTTCGGTATGCGGGTGAATCCTCTTCATGGCAGCCGCTTGCCCTTTGTCCATTACATCGCCTCTCTTGGTAAGAGAGGCGATGATTCTCTTATGATGAGGTTTGGCACGCCGACTCTTTTTCGAGCAGCGGGTTTTGAGCCCTTCGTTGGCCAATCTGTCCGCGATCTCTTCAGCGGGCTGGTGCTCATAGGGGGCGACGCTCATGGTGGCCGTCACCAATGCCATCTTCTTTTTCCCCTGCTTGTCGGCAGTCTTCGGCTGATCAAGGTCCGGTTTGCACATGGGTATCCCTTTGCCGTCAAGGGTCTCGATGAGAATGGGACCTTCTTCTTCCGCGTCGGGCTCTTCCAGCGAGTCAATGAACTCCTCTACGACAGGCGTCAGGTCGCGAGTCACCCGCTGGATAGGTCGATGAGCAAGATCCAATCCCAGGAAATCTTCCACAAACTCCACAGCCCCCTTATAAGTTGTCTTCACCCCCCAAAGAGTCATCCACTTCTGAAGAAGATAAGAATACATCCGCTTGGGAAGATTAAGTTGAGCCTCCAAGGGGAAGATGCCTCTACCGCCGTCTTTGAGATAATACGCTCGCTGAATCTCGACCTCACCGAAAATCGCAAGATATTTCCTGGGAGACGTTCGCCGATAACGAAGGACCGAACCATCCTCCGTGGTGAGGGTCGGGCCCACGTGTCCTGTGCCGACGCTGCGAAGAAACAGCATCAAAAGAACCAGTCCCATTTTCAACAGCCTCCGAAAAAGCTCCCCTTCGACGCTATGAAGCTCCCACGTGAGGGCCTCTCTCGTAACGAAGTCAATGATCCGGTTGAATTCTTCCTTCGCATCCAGTACCATCTCTTCCATCCGGGGCCTCCTTGCTCAATGAATGAATTCCTCTTCAACCCATTAAGCATAGATCGGTCCCGGAGAACACTCTTTTCTTCCTACCGAGAACCAAAAAGCGCGGCACACAGTCCGAGGTGCTGTCGTGGGCCTATTTCAATCCAAGCTATGAGGCAATACTGGACGATAGAGGTGCTCGTAACTGTGCCACGACTCTCGGAATTCGGGTTAGAGGCACTGTAGGTGTAGTCTTATTGGCGAAGAAGGAAGGATTGGTTCCTCAAATCGCGCCATTACTGAAGGAACTGACGACAGCCGGTTTGAGAGTAAGTGACACGCTGATGGAAAAGGTGCTGCATCTGGCTGGGGAGAGCCGATCCCGGCAAAAAGCTCGTGAATGAAGGGCGCAAGTTCGTCTGACGCATCGAAGACGCTGTTCGAGATGGAATTGAATGATGACCCGCGATGAAATCCTGAAGACACTGGAAGAAAACCGCGACACCATCAGGGGCTTCGGAGTTCGTGAACTCGGTCTCTTAGGCTCGTACGCCCGTGGCGACCAAACAGAGGGCAGTGACATGGACTTCCTGGTACAGTTTGAACGTTCCACCTTCGACAACTATTTTGGGCTCAAATCTTTCTTGGAGCAGCTTTTTGACTGCAAGGTGGATTTAGCCTTCAAGGACACCATTAAGCTGCGAATCCGTACCGCTGTTTTGGAGGAAGCTGTGTATATCGAAAGGTTCTAGGCTTTATCTTGAAGATATGTCGGGATCGCTCAGAAGGTTACAGGCCCTGACTTCCGGCATGTCTTACAACGACCTCGTGGAAGACTTGACCAAACAGGAAGCCGGCATCCGTAACCTCGAAATAATCGGCGAAGCGTCAAGGAACGTCCCTCAAGCGGTGAGGTCATCCTATCCCGATGTGGACTGGGCCGGTATTGGGGCGCCGCGCCCGGTGAGAATGGAGGGGGAGTAGGCTGTTTGAACTGCCGAGAGGCTTCCCAAGCTCTTTTGCCTGAGCCAACAGGGGGTCCTTAACCAGTGTTGGAGGCTGACCTACCTTTCGGCGACAATCAGGCTGCTCTGCAGCCTCCCTCCAAACCTCTCCCATCGTGATTCGGCACCGTTGCGGCTATCCCGGTGAACGCTTGCCTTTTCTCTACACCTGCCGGATCGAAATCATGCGAGAGATCTCTCGTTCTGGTATAATGATCCCGTGATCGGGACATAGTTTCCCGTGCACCGGGTATGAAGAGATGGTATCATTTCACGAATTGACGTCATTCCGTCTTCGAGACCTGAAAGATGCTCGGGATGCCCGAGTGCCGCCTTTCGGACCGTAACTCGAGTTTGGAGTATACCATGAGGGTAACCGAGAGAATACTCGAAGAAGTGAGCAAGTTACCGGAACCGCTTCAAGCAGAGGTCTTGGACTTCGCACAATTTCTGGCCTCAAAGGTGTCGAGAGAAGCCAAGCCGAAGGATGAGCCTTCATTGACAAATGTATCACTTTCACTGGCAATGCACGGCATGGAGGATGAAGATGTGCCGGCTTATTCCCTCGATGATTTGAAGCAAGTGTTCTAATGAAGAGATCCGGTCAGATAGTACTTTTTGAGTTCCCACAGACAGATCGATCTGATGCAAAACTGCGTCCCGCTCTTCTCATCGGAAGACTTCCAGGTCATTTCGGCGATTGGCTCATGTGCATGATATCATCGCAACTCAGGCACTACGTTGAAGGATTTGATGAGCTTATCACTGAGGATGCCGAGGATTTTTCCACGTCCGGTCTGAGAGCGGCAAGCCTGATCCGGGTTGGCCGTTTGGCAGTGGTAGATGAGCATGTTCCAATCGGATCAATCGGTGAAATTGCGCCTGAAAGATTGACGCGGATCAAGTGTGCTCTAGCCGACTGGCTTCTGAGCACCAACGAGCCACACCAGAGCACGTGATCAAGAACGATGTCTGCATGCAGTAATCAACCCGGTTACCGGTCTTCCCACGTTCACAGACATGGGATCAGATCTTATCTTGACTCAAGAGGCACGCCGGCCGCGAGATGTTGCCGGTCTGCGTGAGTCACCTCGGACGGCGATGTGTCGAGTTCATAACCCGGCCGAGCCATGTTGGATTGATCCCCAATCGAGAAGAATCCCTCGCCGGTCCCGTTCGACACAGGAAGAGACAAGCCTCACGCGAATACCCCATAAGTCAAGCCTGACCGCATTCATGACGGGATGGAGAGGATTTTCCTTCCACAAGAGATAGGGGTCACCCATTAAAAGGCAAGTCTACTTTTGACTCATGTGTGCACCGGTCTCCTTCTGAAGCAAAACGGAGCCATTGGAACATTCAACAGAGGAGCCTTCCTGCAAGCGTGTCGGGAATCGCCGACAAGCATCCTGCCGGAGGAAAATCACTTCATGGCGCCTGCCCCTGTTCATCACATGGTACCAAGCGCCCGGATATTGACTGCGTAATGGTCGTGACATGAACCGGCTATGTCACCACGTCCCGGTGAGTCAAGAGCCGACTTGACCCCTTTACCCCTCAGATCTATCTTGCTGAGATTCCCACCGAGAAAATCATCTCACGGGGACGCCGTCGTGATCCACGAGTCATCACGAGGCATCCAAAAGGTGCCAAAGGATTCTTGCCTCCGCCGTCCACACGCTGATCGTCTGCGCCGTTACCTTTGCCGCACATTCCGCACCATGGATTTTGGATCGTGATTATGATTTGAGAAGACTCCTGCAAAATCAACGGACCAGACTCGAAGACTCCGCAGAATGTGCGATATTTGTGGGTCCGAGTTCACAACCGGATTAGTGGGTCTATTAGCAGCGAATCGGCTCTCCATTTCCAAATGTTCGAAGAAAGACCTTATTCTCGCCTACCCCGGCATGAACGTCGCTTAGAATCGTTTTCAGGTGCCTTTTCGAGCAAATCTCGCGGGACGGGTTGGAGGTGTGGTAAACTGACCTCCCGGGCCGTCTCCGACAATGAGAACCAAGAGACGGCGCTCCCGGAAACTTGAAGTCCGGCAAATCAGGATGGGAAAAAAATGGCGACATGCTTCGGACACGAAACGGGGAACTTTATGCATCGAAGGAGCTACAACCCATGAATTTGGGTATCGCCTTGGGTGGCGGTGGAGTGAGAGGGCTGGCCCATGTTCCCATTCTTCAGGTTCTCGACGATCTGCAGGTGCGTCCTGCCCTTATAGCGGGGACCAGCATGGGAGCAATTGTCGGAGCCCTGTATGCATCGGGCATGTCCGCCAGAGAGATCAGAGAGGTTATCGCAAGACGCCTCATTCTCAAGAACGACACGTGGCGAGACGTGATAGAAAAGAGAGAAGATTTGCTCAAGTGGGTTTATGCTTTCAAACCGGACTTCTCCGGTAGCGGATTAATCAATGCGGAAGGCATCCTGAACTCCCTGCTTAACGAAATCAAGGTGGACAGCTTTGAGGATCTGGACATTCCTTTGCTCGTCGTCGCGGCGGATTATTGGTCGGCAGAGGAAGTTGTGTTTCATGAGGGCCGGTTGCTTCCGCCCATACAGGCCAGCATGGCCGTACCCGGGGTCTTCTCACCGGTTTCGATAGAAGGCAGAATTCTGGTCGATGGAGGTGTGGTCAACCTGTTACCCTATGACCTGCTTACAAGCCGTGCGGACTTCATCATTGCAGTGAACGTCAGCAGAGTCCGAGTTGCGAGCGGACCCGACTTTCCAAATGCGCTGGAGTCTGTGCTTGGAACCTTCGATATCATGCAGACATCGATGCTCACCGACAAATTGAAGAGGCTCAAACCGGACATCTACGTTTGGCCACAGATCCGGGATGTTAGGATGCTCGATTTTGGCAAGATCGAAGAGGTCTTTACGCAGACCATCCCGGCAGCCGAAGAATTGAGAAAGGAGCTATTGACGGTGATGCGGAAAGCCAGGACCAGGAACGGCTAACGACTTTGCCATCGAGCGATACGAAACCGAAAGAAGATTGGGGACACGACGAAACAAAGGCCAACATGACGGCTGTCTTGCCTGCATCCGGTCGTGCGGGACTCAGAACGTATATCTTTTTAGGTCCACGGGGCGTGACTTGACTATACCCCTCGATGGTGCCAAAACGCCAAGAGGCAAGATCCCTGCCTAATTCCGAATGGTTCAGGCCAAATGGACTTGGAGGTCCGTTGAAATGACTATAATAGACTCAATCGCATCAGCCGTTTGCCTGTGCTCAGTAGCACTCTTTGGGACCTTTATCGCAATCGCCCCGGACACTGCAAATGGACAGGGGCCGGGGACTGATCGATCCGTAAGAAATGCTCTGGTCTACAACGGTCCGGTGTCCGAGGAGGATTGCCCCGAGGCTGCTGCCGCGATAGCCCAGGCTGCGGGTCTGAAGGTCAATTTTGTTTCCCGGATTGCGCAACTGCCTCGTATGCTGAAGAACACGGGTGTCTTCATAATTGGCGGCACCGAGGACGACCTTCACCCTCTCTTGAAATCCTTCACGCCGGAAATTACTGAGGCCCTCAAAGAATACCTGAGAACCGGAGGGCGATACCTCGGGATCTGCGGGGGCGGATTCATGGCTTCCAGCGGCTGGATCGAGGATGGGACATATGTCAAGGCCTTGGGCATAGTGCCCGCGAAGGCAGTGGTATTCCACGAGGACTTGACCCCGAAGATCCTCCCTGTCCGTTGGCTTGGAAAAACCCGTCCCATGTATTTCCAGGCGGGGCCCAGTTTCCAGATCACCGAAACCCGGGAAGCAGCCAAGGTCCTGGCCTACTATGCTGATGGCAGTATTGCTGCGCTCGTGAGTTCATACGGAAAGGGTAAGGTTGCCGTCTGCGGCCCCCACCCGGAAGCCACCGAGTCGTGGAGAGATGAAGCGGTCGACGGGCACAAATGGATTTCATCGACGGATTGCGCCGTGGAATTGCTGAAGGACTTGTTGTCAGATCGCGTTGTCGAACGCTGAAGCAGGTCGGGAGACAACTTTCTTGCAGAGAGGTTTTCCTCCTGACCCGTTTCCCAAAACTCCCGATATTTGCCGGTCCCGACTGTTCGCTCCCCAGACGCACGGGTGACGGACCTTCTGTAGGACGTGTCGGGGTCACCCATTAAAAGGCACGAGTCAGGCTTGACATATTTGTATTTGTGCCGGGTCTTTTCTTATCCTCTCAAGTTCGCCCGCCAGACGGGGATTCGTTTCCGCAGACGATTGGCCGCTTGACTCCTTCAACCAAGAGGTCGTAACAACGAATCCGGTCCCCCTAGTCAAAGAAGCCATGTTGAAACAGACCGTAGAATTCTTACAGGAGCGGGTGGCTTCGGAAATTCCGCCAACGATGATGATGTTTATTTTGCACGAGCGCAGGAACCTTCCAGGCCGCGGCCCGAAGTCCGTTCGCGAGGTGCGCAGCGTACTGAAGGAGAAGGGGAGGAGGATCTTCTTTCCATTTGCGTACTCCAATGACCGCAGGGTCCTCGAATGTGCCGACGGGAAGAAGTATGAGCAAGAATCCTGCGATGAGGGGATTTCTCTCTATATGGAAGATAGTATTGGGTTTCTCGTGCAGATCAGTGACGGGCACGTGATGGTGCGAGCGGCAATGATTAATGAAGAAGAGCGACTGGTTCCAATTCCATTCGCTGAACTAAGCGAAGACCTCGCTGGACTTCATGAGGCGATAGGGAACTACATCGGTAAGTTCTTGAGATCGTAAGCGACTGGAGTGGTGCACCATCCCTCGGCCGGAACTTGCGCCCCTCCACGGGCGCAAACTTTTCGTCTGGAAACAGGAGTGGTGCGGCCGACGTCCGTCCGCTGAATTGCAAAGAGGATTGAGGAGGGTTTCACCATGACGAAACAAGAGTCCGAGACGAAACGAGAGCTGCGGTTCGTATGCCCCGAGTGTGGGGCCAATTCACTCTGCTCAAAGGCCACCGGGTACTTGGATATCGACCATGTGTATGACGATGGCGTCTTAACATGAGGAGATATGAGACCGGAGGAGAGCAGCGAATATTTCTGTCGCGGGTGCGGCTACGAACTCGAATTCGAAGAAGACGAGGGCATCGTTGAATGGTTGATAGCTCACTGCGACCAAGAGTTCGACAACTCCGGCAAACCTTGGCCAGATGTTTGTCCGACGACTACGAAAGACGAGCAAGCGTAATGCTTGACCGTTATCACGAGACACGTCTCGGGGGATGTACGTCCCCCGAGAAGCCACAAAGGGCATCCGACGTGCTGGACATAACTGCCTGTACCGCCGCCGCCGACAGAATTCGGCGTATATCCCACGGTGTTTTACGATCCTCGTGATGTCATCGGAGCTTGGCTAAGTAAAAGACTCGTAAGGCCAAGGGAGTACGTCTCTCCCACATCGTCGGTTCCATTCAGGGGGAAGTTATGTCCCGTGGTCTATCAAAAAGCAGGATTCTCAATGGCCTTCAATGTCCCAAACGCCTCTGGTTGAAGGTTCACCGACCATCTGCTCAGGTGTCCCTCACGATACCATCTCACATGCCGCTCAAGCTGATCTACGGGACCGAAGACGCGCTTCTCAATCAGACTCTCGGCCAAACACAAGGCCATGGACGTGTCATCAGTCCACTCACCAGGTTTGAGACCGAAGGGTCCCCCGCCCGCCATGTCGGTAATTGGCTTGAAGGAACCCGGAGGACTGAACTCCAAAGTGGTTCCCAAGGCGTCTCCTACCGCCAATCCCAGCAAGCATCCTCTATAACGGTCCTTCTTCTCCATGTGATCCTCTTGAGTTTTGTGGACAGACGCCTCTCGCTGCTCAAGAACCTACAAGAACGCGTAGCCTCTTGTCCAATTGAGTGTACCTCTTCTGCGTCTTGTCGTTCTTCACCGCAATCGCCATGGCCTTCTTGCTTCCCACTACTATAACCAGCCTCTTTCCTCTTGTTATGGCGGTGTAGACAAGGTTTCTCTGAAGTAGCATGTAGTGCTGGGTAAGCAGGGGAATGATCACGCACGGATACTCTGAACCCTGGGACTTGTGCACGGACACTGCGTAAGCCAAGACCAGTTCATCCAGCTCGGAGTACTCGTAGGCCACCACCCGTCCATCAAATGCAATTCTGACCTCTTGGTTTTCCGTGTCGATGCGCACAATTCGGCCTATGTCGCCATTGTAGACTTCCTTGTCGTAGTTGTTCCGGATCTGCATCACCTTGTCGTCAACTCTGAGACTTCTCGCTCCCCGCGTGATTCCGTCCTCTCTCGGGTTGAGCACCTTCTGCAGTTCGATGTTCAGGTTGTGGGCCCCGAGCGTTCCCCGGTTCATGGGGGTTAAGACCTGCACATCGTCAAATGGATCGAACCCGAAAGCCTTCTTGATGCGGCCGCTGACCATCTCAAGAATGATGGCGAGAACCCCTTCCGGCTCGTCCTTCTGGATGAAGTAGAAGTCGGTCTGTGTCTGGCCGGTCCCATCCAGGGGAGGAATAACTCCCTTGTTGATGAGATGGGCGTTCACGATGATGGCGCTGTCCTTGGCCTGCCGGAAGATCTCGTGGAGCTGGACTACCGGCACAGCGCCAGAAGAAATGATGTCCTTGAGCACATTGCCGGGTCCGACGGATGGCAGTTGGTTGCCGTCTCCGACCAGGATAACAGTTGCATGAAGAGGCACGGCCTTGAGAAGGTGGTACATCAACACCGTGTCGATCATGGATGCCTCGTCGATGACGAGCAGGTTACACTTGAGGGGATGCTCTTCGCTCTTCTGAAAGCCTCTCTTCTGGGGGCTGAATTCCAGCAATCTGTGTATGGTCTTGGACCCGCGGCCGGTCGCTTCGGTCATCTTCTTGGCGGCTCTTCCGGTGGGCGCGGCCTGCAGGATGTCTATGCCGATTCGACCAAAGATCTTCAATACAGCGTTGATGATGGTGGTCTTGCCGGTGCCGGGGCCACCGGTGATGACCATGACCTTACTGTCAACAGCGCGTTTCACTGCTTGAACTTGAGTCGGGGCCAAGGAAATGGCCAAATGCTTCTGGACCCACTCCACAGCCTTGTCGGAATCTATCTTTCTTCTCACGACGGGAGCTGAGAGGAGTGACCTGAGCCGGGAAGCGATCCCGGTCTCACATATGTGGAACTGAGTCAGATAGACGGCACGTTCTCCGTCCTGAGCAGATGATCCTATTAAATTCTCTATTACGACTTTCCTTTGACCGGACAGGGATTCCAATCCGCGCTCCACGATCTCCCGACCGACTTCGAGAATCTCACAGGACTTCTCGATGAGTCCTTCATAGGTATAATACACGTGACCTTCGTCACTGAGCCGGCTGAGCACATAAATGACGCCCGCCTCGGCTCTGACCTCAGAATCCTTGGTGAAGCCAAGATTCTCCGCAATCTTGTCCGCCGTCACGAACCCTATTCCGAAGATGTCCATGGCTAAGCGATAGGGATTCTCCTTCACCACGTCGATGGACTGATTGCCGTAGTGTTTGTAGATCTTGGCGGCGTACCCGGAACTCACCCCATGGCCTTGAAGAAAGAGCATGACCTCTCGGATCTCTTTCTGCTCCGCCCAGGCTCTACGGATCATCTCGACACGTTTCCCGCCGATCCCCTCCACCTCAATCAGCCTATCTATCTCCTTCTCTATGATGTCGAGGGTATCTTTACCAAACGCCTTGACCATCCGCTTGGCCATGACGGGACCGATCCCTTTGATCAGGCCGGACCCGAGATACTTCTCAATAGCGCTCACGGTCGCAGGAACAAGGGTCGTGTAACGAATCATCTTGAACTGTTCACCGAATTTCGGGTGATTCGTCCATTCGCCTACTGCCCGCACGACCTGGCCCGGCGTTGGGGCCATCATCGTTCCGACCATAGTGATGAGATCCCTGTAGCCGGAGACTTTTAATCGAGCTATCGTGAAGTCGGTCTCCTCGTTATAAAACGTGACTCTCTCTATCTGGCCCTGGATAGTGGACAGGTTGGATTCGTAGCTGTGCTTGTTGGGTTCTCGATTCATCATCGTTGGCTCGATATTGAAGGGCGGGTTCTTATGACCCTTTCCCTTGCTTTGCAGTTCCTATCACCGGCAGTAGGTAAGACAAATTGGGTCGCACTCTATCAAAAGAGGACGCTTCACACCAGTGGACTCTGGACCTCCCTCCAAAAGGGCAATGAATTTGGTGGACGTCCCGGCACTCCATGGAGTAATTACAAGCAGCGATGGGGAAGGGGACCCCGCGAACCTCAGCAGGACAACATGCATGGCAGTTTGGTACGTTTATCTGGTCCGGTGTTCGGACAACAGCCTTTATTGTGGAGTAACGACAGACTTGGAAAGGCGAGTTCAGGAGCACAATGGAGGGATCGGGTGCCGGTACACACGGTCAAGGCGTCCCGTTCGCATCGTCTGGTCATCAGGTCCGCTCACCAAATCAGAAGCTTACAAACAAGAATATCGGATCAAGCGTATGAGCAAGACGGCCAAGAAAGAACTTGTGAATTTAGGGATCAGGGGTGAGTCTTAGGATTCAATCCCGTGACAATGGTCACCACCTGGATAGCCCGCCCATCCTGATTTATCGCACTGTTGACGGAATGAGGGAAGGAAGCATATGATTCCCGAGATCCTCTCAGTACCCGTGGCTGTGGCCCGGCACGAAGCCCGGTGTCCAGCGGTTGTTCGCAAGCCCCAAGGTGAGTTATGGATTCACTATTTGATATTCAATATGAAGTAGAGAGTGCCATCAGGAAACATCTTCGAGAAGACCGAAGAACCTTATGGGATGAACTGGTCGAAAGCTCTGTAAGGTTGGGCGGTTTTGGTTGCGATGGTTTACTGATAGGAGAAGTTGAAAGTTTCGCGGAGTCACTCCTGAGCAGCATGAATGATGAGGCAATGCGCAGGATATGGCTAGATACAGAAAATGCTACCATGGCATTGGAGCAGGGTTTCGAAGACGCATACAGATGGGAGATGGTCTACGACGTAATGCTTGATGTGAGCCAGTACATTGCTGCTCGGGTCTGTAAAGAAGCCCAGGGGATTCTAAAGAAGAGAAGACGCAAGAGGAACCCGTAACAAGTGGTAGCTTGTTCCCACCGTAACGCACGTAAGGAACTGGATTCTCAGTCTAAGATGTTACGGACCAAATGGCTGAAAAAGGGGAAAAGATAACCCTGGCTGCATCGTGGATCGAGCGCAAGTTTGCGGATTGAATTCCTTGACAATCTCGCACCATCTGGATAACCTACCGCTCTCTTATAGCAACGATTCGTCGAATTCCATGGGGGTATGAGATGACCAAGGCTGAACTCGTCGGCAAGATCGCAGAAGAAGCGGGCATCACTAAGAAGGCGGCCGCCGCTACTCTCCAGGCACTGGTCGGAGCGGTGCAAGATTCGCTCAAGAAGAAGGACGGCACGATCCGAATATCGGACCTTGGAACCTTTAAGGTTGCCCAGAGGAAGGCCCGCACCGGCGTGAACCCACAGACTCAGAAGAAGATGAAGATCCCGGCGATGAAGGTCCCGCGTTTTTCGGCGGCCAAGGCCTTGAAGGAGATTGTGAAGAATGCCAAATGAGGTCTGCTTCGGAGAACACGATGAATAAGTCAGACCTCATCAAAGCCTTAAGCAAAGAGTACGATCTGCCGCTGAGAAAAGCCGAGGAGATAGTGGACAGAGTATTCAGCACGATGTCTGCGGCCCTCATCAACGGGGATCGGATCGAAGTGAGAGGATTCGGCTCATTCACGGTGAAGGAATACGAGGGTTACACCGGGCGCAACCCGAAGTCAGGCGACGAGATTGCAGTGGAGCCCAAGAAGCTGCCGTTCTTCAAGATCGGGAAGGATCTTGCGGAGCGAATGAATCACGATGAGGGCGACGGCTTCAAGTAGTGACGGAGGGGAGTCAACATGGCGAAGAGGGACCGAAAGGTCGCACAGCCGAAAGATGAATCAGTAACTACACCGACCGATGCACTGGCTGCTCCTCCGGAAGCGCCTCAAAGCGTGGCGGGGCTCATAGCTCCGGAGAAACTCCAGGAACGAGTAGAACAGCTGCGCGCCCTGGGTACCATCACCAACGACAAGGGCGAAGAGGTGCCCTTTGACGGAGAGGCCAAAGAGATCTTTGTCGAGGCCTTTGAACGCGGCTACCCCGTCATAGCAAACACGTTGGACAGTCTTTTCAGCCTTGGCCGCTTCCTGGGCGAAGTGCGGACCAAGCTGAAGCCGCACAAGCTGTACTACAAGTGGCTCGAATATGCGGGGATTCCGCAAGGCACGGCACAGACCTATGTCCAGGCCTACAACCGGTTCGGGGAAGAACTCCCCCGCTTTGCCCCGCTGGGTATCAAGAAACTGCTCATCGCCTCTCGTCTGCCCAACTGCGTTGAGTATGTGGAGCAACATGAGGAGGACATTGCGGCTCTCAGCGCCGATGAACTGGCAAAGCAGATCAAGCGGATTCGACAGAAGGGCCGGAAGAAAGGAAGGGGCGGCAGGAAACCTACGTACGAGGAGATTGGGAGGGTGAGGATCAGGCCTTCTCAAGATGGGACTCGACTGATCATCGAGGGAACGACGCAGGCGAAGCAGAAAGAAATAATAGGGGCAATTAAAAGCCTGTTATCGCAAGAGAAAGAGTAGACCCACGACGGTCGTGGGTCGGGGGTCTACTGGACATCGGTTCCTGGGGATTCAGGTGAAGAGATACGCGTGATCCGCTCGGTGAAGGGACTCTTGTTGTGTCTCCCCTTACAGGTCACAGGCCTCCGCATATGCGCGTTGGCTGTTTGGGGAATGGCACTCCGGTGGCAACTTCGCTCAGATCCTGCCTCAGGTGCCTTCTCGTCCATTTCCGGGAGAGAACGTTTCCGAACCCAGGAGCCCGAGGAAGGACGGAGTGTCCGTAAACGCGCTTGAATAGGCTATCATAAGACACCTTCGCTTCATGGGGCTGAAAAGTTCGTGAAATGGGTATGCCGCACTATGGCCCCGGGAAGGACTTCGCTCAGAATCCATCTCAGTGCGTTTGAGAACGAATCTCGTGGGCGGTTCAACGAGTGGTAACCTTCCGGGGACGACCTTAGAGAATACGACCGACATGGACAGCCCCGAGGACCCGCGAGATCGTAAAATTCGGATGATGCAAATCCTTCAGGATTATGGCTGTCAGTCTCCGATCTTTACCCGACAGGACAGAGCGTGTCCGTTGGCGATACGAGAGCTTTGGCATGTACTTTCCGATGATAGACCCGACCAAGTGCAAGAACCACGGTGAATGTTTCAAAATATGTCCTGAAGATGTGTTTAAGTTTGATGCCGAAGGTATTCGAGTCGAAAGACCTGGTGATTGTACGAAGTGTGAAGCGTGTGTGGTGGTCTGCCCCGAGCAGGCCATCCGAATCGAGGAAATGTGACGCCATGCCTCACCACTGACTTGCCGCACCATGCCCAACTGGTTCCTCCCCGGAAAATTCTTACCTATTTGCTGCCTACTTCGGCCACGTGGCCGAAGTACTCTGTCGATGGACCGGGGAACCAACCGGCAATGGGGAAGTCTTCGCCCTGGATTCTGCCGGCAGATGTTGATGGGCGACTCTCTCTTTCCTGCCTCGTCTCTCGTTGAAGACCCCCAGGAACCGTGATAAAGTTCCTCTCAGTAACGAAAACTGAAAACCAGCCTAAGATAAACGAACCCCGGCAGGACGTGACAGCATAAGTGCCCGCCGCTGATAGCTACAGAAAGGGGGCATACTCGTGGCAAAAAGGAAACAGAGCGGTCCAACTTGGGCAGACGTGAAAGCGGTATTGGCCGGCCTGGAGCAGAAACAGTTGGTCCAGTTGGCTGGAGATCTCTATCGCCTGTCCAAAGAGAACAAGGACTTTTTCCACGCCCGATTCGCTGTTGGCGAAGATCCGCTGGCCCCGTACAAGAAATCAATACAGGAGTCCATGTATCCAGACGTTTACAAGAACAAGCCCATTCAGATCTCAAAAGCGAAAGAAGCTATCAGGCGTTATTCTAAGGCGGTAGGGGACCCACTCGGTGAGGCGGAGTTGATGACATTCTTTGTGGAATGTGGGAACAGCTTTACCGTGGAATTCGGTGACATAGACGAGGGATTCTACAACGCTCTGAATCTTATGTACAGGCGGACCATCGAGAAGGTGTTGGGCCTCTCGGTTGAGCAGCGCTATGACTTCAGGGAACGTCTGGAAGAGATCATGACCTCCTCCGGCAGCATTGGATGGGGGTATCACGACGAACTGCGCCAGGACTTCTATGAAGCTTTCCCGGAGAATGAATAGCCGAGACGGTCCTTAGCTCCATCCCGGCAGAAGCAGGAACGCTCGCACACGGGAACCGTTTTCGATTTACTTCGGCCACGTGGCCGAAGTTAAACTTCTGTCTCCTCAAATCTTGGTCGTAATGATTCTTACCCATACACACTCAGTCCCGGGTGCTGAGGAGAATCGTTCTCCGGCCCATCAGAATCAATTTTTCTGCGAAGTCTCCCCAAAATGATTTCGTCGTGAGTCCCAGACGCCCTACTATAGTAACCTCTAACAGAAGACGGCCTTCGACGAATCGATGGGGTGGCTGAGAACGAAAGACGGAGCCGTATCTGATCAGCTCCGCTTCATGAGTTAAGAAACCCATTCTTTTACGACAGGAGTTCCCGTCGTATGCTTTTTCCCAACACTATGTTTTGAAGCCGCTGGTTTCTTCTGCCATAAAGCTCCTTTCGTTGGTCGGGTAAAAAACAACTTCGATGCGCATCGACTAACAACTAATTCTATTTTTGCCGAGGCAACTCCAGGAGTCAATGAAATTCTTAGCGGGGGCTGCCTTCGTCCACACCATCAATCTCCGAATGGCCCATCCCAAATCCCCGGACGTCCGGGGAATCCGTAACCTACTGAAATCACCTGGCCAGGCCTGGCCTTCCCTCCGATTTCTTTCAATGTTGCCAAAACGGGCATACTCAAGCCTACCCGAACAGCGAACGACGCTCAGAATCCATCTGAGTGCGTTTCAGAACGAATCTCACGGGTAGGTCGAGTGATGTGGTAGACGGCCGGGACCACCTGATCGAGAGCTGACGGATGACTGACGAAAAGGATTTGAACGCCCAGCGCACCTGGATGATGGAGCGGTGCCACGATTACGGCAATAAGTTCGCGGTGACGAGACGTGGGAGCAGCGGTCGAATCAGAATACACGATCCCGTCCATTTGAAGTGTAGCACGAAGACCTATATTCAATGTACTTCGGATACGTATCCGAAGTTGACCCTGGTCCTTTCGGATTTCGCAGGTCAACGTTCCCCGGTCGTGGTAAACTCAGCAATGGTACCCAGGAGGAACGAGGCCATGGACATTCCCGACGACCCATGTGAAAGCGAAAGATCGAATACTGGTCCCTCTACAGAACCACCGGAGTCCGCTGCGGTGGAGTTTCCTCTGGCAGGCCGTTGGCCAGGCACTCCCTTCACGGCCATAGAAGCGCATGTGGCAATTCGCATTCCTGCAGATATGATGCGCAAGAACAACCTCTGCGTTCTACAAGTCAACGGGAACTCCATGATCGGTGACTATATGCTCGACGGCGATCATGTCATCGTGCAAAGGCGCAACACCGTGGTGGACGGAGAGCTTGTTGTAGCCAAGATAAGAAACAGCGAAACCACTCTCAAGAGGTACCGTCGTTCTGAAGGCATGATAGAGCTTGAATCGCCTAATCCCTCTCAAGAGGTCAAGGTCTTTGATGAAAAGGACGTGGCCATCCAGTGCGTGGTCGTAGGGATTCTCCGGAAGTACGGGAGCTAGTCATGATAAGACGCCGCCACCCGTCGTCTTACTACGTAATGGGCTTCGGTCTGACTTGAACTTGCCTCGCAGGTAGAGAATCGATGGTTACAGGTTCGCGGATTCTTCATGTAGATGCTGACGCCTTCTATGTTTCGGTAGAGCAGGTTCTTGAGCCATCGCTGAAAGGCCTCGCTGTGATAGTTGGGGGCGGGGACCGGGGAGTCGTTTCCTCGGCCTCCTACGAAGCCCGCCGGGTGGGGGTTCATTCAGCGATGCCGATTGTTCAGGCTCGGAGATTGTGTCCTGATGCTGTGTTCCTTGGCCCCAATTTCCGGGCTTACAAGGAATTCTCGAAACGGATGTTCGGCATCATGCGGAATTACTCACCTGTTGTGGAGGCCACGAGCGTGGACGAGGGCTACGTCGATCTCACGGGCACGCTGAAACTCCACAAGGCTCCTGCGTGGGAGGTGGCCCATCGAATGCTCTGTGAGATACGTTCTGCTCTCGGGATCAATGTGTCCGGAGGCCTGGCAAAGACGATGAGTTGGGCCAAAATGGCCACGGAGTTGGCCAAACCCAACGGGCTGTTTTACCTGGAGTCGGAACGAGCAGTTCTTGTTTTGGGTTTTCTCCCGGCAGGTGCCATTCCGGGTGTCGGGAAAAAGGCTGCAGAGATTCTCCGACGCGAAGGAATCCTTACCGTAGGGGATGTAGCTCGGGCAAGTCCTAATCTCATGCGCCGTCTCTTGGGACAATGGGGGGAAAGGATCGTCGATATCGCTTCTGGAAAGGATCCCCGGAAGGTCCAGTCGGAACCGTCCGAAAGCCAGAAATCCTACTCGAAGGACCGTACTCTGGAAAAAGATACCGACAATTACCATTACATCCGGTCGGTGGCCCGAGAACTGGCTGAACGCTTAGCGCCCGTCACAAAATAACCCCGCCAGCTTTAGGGGCTTCTTGGTGAAATTGTATAGTTCCACTCACCATGAAACTCGTTCTTGGCGATGTTGACTTCTCTGAGTTCCTTGTCCTTGATCTTCAGACCCTTTGGGTAAGAACCGTTGTCCAGTTCGCAGCGAACCGTGAGCCCTTTTTCGGTCCGCGTGGATGCTATCAGATTTACGATCACTTCGTGACTGATGAGGGGCCTTCCGCGCCAATTCTGGGTTATGAAGGAGAAGAGTCTGTGTTCGATCTTGTTCCATTTGCTGGTTCCCGGTGGAAAGTGGCACACCGATATTTCCAAATCGGTCTCATTCGACAGTTTCTGGAGCTCGGTTTTCCAAAGTCTCAGGCGCGCTCCATTACTGCCTCCTGAATCGGCGGTGATGAGAAGGGTCTTGGCATTTGGATAGGTCTGCTGCCCCATGGATCTCCACCACCGGCGGATTGTTTCCACTGCGAACGCAGCAGTGTCGTGGTCTGTTCCGACACTCACCCATCCTTCATTCGCGCCTTGATCATATACACCGTATGGGCTGACTTTGCCCAACTCCGGGTCGGGGAAGTCATGATCGTTCACTTCCTCTGGATTGCCTTTGGACGGTACTGTCTTCCGGCATTCTTGAAGTTGCCTACCGACTCCTTCTTCTTGGTGTCCACGGATATGGCAGGCTCCTTGTTGGCAAGCTGCTTATCAACCGCGGCATTAATGAACTCAAACTGCGCATTGCGATCCGGATGAGATGTCCCTTCGCGAGTCTTTTTGTTTGCTTGGAGACTGTAATCCATCTCATGCAACAGCTCCGCTACCATGCGATGACTCGTCTCGTGTCCCATTGACCTGAGTGCAGCAGCAAGTTTTCTAGTGCTCTTGCAGGTCCACCTCAACGGCGATTCGGGGTCTCCCCGAGTCAGCGGGTCCACCAGGCTTTCAAGGTCGGTTATGAGGGTAGGATCGTGAGCAACGGTCTTCTTTCGGCCCGCTCCATTCCTGCGAATTCGGCCTGTGGGAAGTCGTTCCGGTTCCGTCACATCCTTCACGCCTTCGGCCACCGTTTCTCGGCAAACCCCTGTGGCCCGGGACACAATTGATACACCGCCATAACCAAGACTCGCGGCTTCAACCCCAAGAAATAAGCGCCTATCGCGCTCAGTTAACAAATTGGCTAGCATGTTCCATCTGATTGTGATATTTTCTGCGACATCCATGCCCCCTGTCTATAGTAACCGCGAAGTCAAATTGCAAGTATTATTTTGTGACGGGCCCTTAGCCGCAATAGTGAGAGCCGACGGCAAAGGCGCTCGTACCGTGACGTTCAAGATCCGTTACGCGGACTTCACGGATGTCAGCCGATCAGAGACGTTGAAGGAACCGGTCAACGGGAACCAGGAGATCCTCAACTGCCTGGATCGGCTCTTCTGGAAGACCATTACACGCCGCAGCCGCGTGCGACAGGTAGGCGTAAGACTGTCGGGAATCAGCGCCCCCGTACATCAGATGAACCTATTCGATCCCGGACGCTCTGAGCGCCACAAACGGGACGAAATAGTCGATACGATACGCAGCAGGTTCGGGTTTGATGCGGTTCGGCCCAAGGAATAACCATGTGCTCATCGTTCTCCATCGTAATCTCACCGTCTGGCCCACCCGAGCTCAAGCAAAACACGGTCCCGCCTCCAACCCGATTTCCCCGGACGTCGGGGAATAGCGGCACCGATAAGGCTAACATGCCGCAAGGCTCCCACAACAGCTCCAATTCACGGAAGAACTACCATCCCTCTTCATTGCCCCCGAGCCCTGCACGGAAAGCCTCTTACAGGCCATGTGAGTACGTTTCAGAACACATCTGGTGGGTTGACCGGCTCGTCCTCTTGGTGACGCTGAAGTCCGCGCATCCCAGCGGAGCGTGGTAAAGACTGAATGGTCAGGGGAGGAATCCTGACAGAGACCCCACACCCTTGGAGTTGTGTCACGAAAACCCGATTGCACTGTACTTCGGCCACGTGGCCGAAGTTACCCCCATTTTCCAGGATTTCTTCACCCAGCTTTTCTCGGTCATGGTAGAGTAACCCAAGGCAGGCGGAAGGATCGCGACCATGGACGTCCCCAATGATCCCCGAGAGCGCAAGAAATGGATGATGAAGCTCCTGTAGGGCTTTTGTTGGGAAGTCCTTATCTCTGACCCAGAAAACCAGCCCAATTTCTTGCATCCTGACCAACCAAGCGTTTTGGGGCCCTCACAGGGAAATGCCTTCGATTCTTCTGAACAGCTTTCCGCCACTGGACTCGATCCAGTAGAGGACCTGCAGGTTGAAGGGCTGACCATCAAATTCTCCGCAGTCCCTGAAGTCCGTCCGGAGGCCGTAGCACTTCTTTCCCAGTGCAGCAGCGAATCCGATTTCACTTACCGTACCTGAATCCAACTCAGCCCCGTCCAGCACCCCGAGGACCACATCACAGGACCGTATCATCTCCTCGTTGGCCTTCCCGATCTGTACGGCTATGTCCTTGAACGCTTGAACACGAGACGACCAATCCTGAATAGCGCCTGCTTCTTTGATAGCGGAATGGTACTTCTGCTCCCACGGGTCTAAGACCGTGCAACCCATCTGGGTCAAACGCTCTTTGATCTTGTTCCGGTAGGACTTCCATTCTGGTGAGAAGCCGAGAGGGGATGCCAGATATGCGGTCGTCATGCGTCGCTCCTTTTCGATGCAGCCGTCACATTGCTGCCTGCTTTGAATAGGAATCACATCTGTCCCGTCCGGTCAAGTTCCCACTGCGCCTGGATCTGGCACTCTCGAGGCACCCTACGATGTAGGGGTTTGAGGGGAAACAATTCCGTGCTTCGCCGCACACAACGGGATTAGCGGCTCTATAAGGCACTAACAGGCTATCCCCTCCCAAATGTTCGAAAAACGCCCATGTCAGAGACTACCTCAAAGGAGAACGTCGCTCAGAATCCATCTCAGTGCGTCTGAGAACGAATCTCACGGGTAAGTCGAGTCATGTGGTAAACTGCCGGGACCACCTGGTCGAGGGTTACCTGATGAGTAACGATGAAGACCTGAACGCCCAGCGTACTCGGATGATGGAAATCTGGCACGAATACGGCCGGACTTTCAACTCCTTCGTCAGGGTGATTCTGTTCTTGCCTGTTTAGGCAAAGACGCTACGTGCTTAGTGAATTTTCTGGACATCCGCCTCCGGGTGGGGTATATACGGAGCCTTCGGACACTTCATTCCGAGGGTAACAGTATTGAACCTATCCAAAGTCCTCGTCCGGCGCGTCGGCCCGCTTGAAGAGCAACGTTTTCAGCAACTGATGCAAGAGCATCATTACCTCGGCGCACTTCCCAAGATCAGCGAAACCCTATGGTACATCGCCTCCTTTGATGACCAATGGGTTGCGCTTATGAGCTTCTCGGCAGCAGCCTTGAAGTGCTCTGCACGGGATCAATGGATCGGGTGGAGCTTTCGCCACCAGTTTGATCGTCTCAAATTGGTGACAAACAACAGCCGTTTTCTGATCCTGCCCAACTGCCATTTTCCCAATTTAGCCTCCCGCATTCTCGCAGCGTGTCATAAGAGATTAACGGCCGATATCGAGGTAGGACGGCGGGTTACCCGCACCGCCCCCTCACAGATCCCGGCGTGCGGTTTTCCCGCACCGGGCTCTTCGCGACCGCTCACTCCCGCATCGAGACGGGGCTCAGAACAAGCTGGTCTGGCGGAGCACTGGGCGTTCCGTAATCCGGGGACGCTCTACCTTGAAGTACCGGAGCATGGCAGTGAAGCCCTCCCAACGGTAGCTCCGGCGCTGGCTGCGCCTGTTCAGCCACTTGAAGAGGAGACGCATGGACTGATTGAAGAACGTCCGTAAGCTCGCAAAGTTCCCGATGACCCCATAGTAGTTCCAGTAGCCACGATACTTGGCGTTCAGGGTGGCGAGCAACGTCCGCATCCGGCGGTGACGCTCCCGGCGAATCCATGCGGTGAAGTTGGCTAAGGATGCCCGAAGTTTCTTGCGCGAAGTCCGACGGCTGACCGTGCGGCCACCGGTGCGGGTCTTGCGCCAGCGAAACTCAAAGCCGAGAAACTCAAAGGTCCCATTGCCCTCCAGATCATACTGAGAAAAGCGCAGGATGCGAGTCTTGTCCCCAGCACATGGACACTCTGAGGAATTGACCCTTTTGTGCTCTTAAAAACTGACCCGCAGAGTGCGCAGCTATTTTTGGTTTGATTTTGTTTTTTTCGACCTGGAGGTTTCTTGATCTGGTTCGGGAGATTCGGGGTTGGTGGGTACTCTCAGTGATGGGCCGGTTATTTGGATTGTGATGCAGCGGTGTTTAAGCCGGTCAAGAAGGGCGTCGACCAGTGGTTTGCGTTGGAACAGGTCGTACCATTGGGCATAGTCGAGATTGGATGTGATGATGGTCGATTTGCGGCTATATCGCTCGTCCATGAGCTTGAAGAAAGCGTTTACCTGCTGTTCGTTGAGGGTGAGGTAACCCAGTTCGTCAATGACGAGGAGATCGTATCTGACAAGCCTTTTGAGGAGCTTGGGAGTGGTTCTGTCCGCCAGTGAGGCATACAGTTCGTCCAACAGATCCTGAGCCTTGTAGAACCGACAGCGACGCCCGGATACCAGGGCTTCCCTCAACAAACCGATAGCCAGACCGGTTTTGCCGGTTCCCGGATCTCCGATGAAGACGATGTTTTCGGCCCTGTCCAGGAATGAGAGCGAAGCCAGGCCCATGATTCTAGATTTGCTGACTCCGGGCTGTTGATGAAAGGGGAAGGTATCGAGAGTCCACGGCCAGGGCATCTGTGCTTGGTTGATCCGGTACAGAAGGCTTCGTTCCTGGCGGTGATGAAACTCAGCATGCACGAGGCGGTTGATGAGATCGGCAGGAGCGATGCCGTCCTTGTCCGCACGGGCAAGCTCGGCCTCCAGGACGCTGGCCATGCCCTTGAGTTTGAGTGATTCCATCAGGTCGAGGGTCTTGGCGGGATCAGTCATCTTCTGTGGAGAGCCGGAAAAAATCCGTGGCGACATGGTCCAGGATCATCTTTTCCAGACGCCCAAGATCGTACAGACCGTATTGGAGAGCCCTGGTAACGGCCCAGAGAAACGCCGCACGAGGATGGGAGCGTTTGAGTTGGAGGAGCTTGCGCAATCTGACCATGCCGCGGCCGACAGACCTTTTCTTGAGTTCATTCACGTACCGGTCAAGGGTCTCGGACTCGCCAATGAGCGCCTTTTCTTCGGCACAAGGCCCCGAATGCGCTCGATATTTCAGCAAGGGGTGATGGTGTCCGGGATCGGTGACCCTGGTGTCTCGTTTGTCGATGACTCGGGCGTGTGAAGCGACCTGGGCGTGGTCAAAGATCACAATAATCCGGTCGGCGTGTTTTTGCAACTGCACCTTTTTGCCGATAAGCCTTTCCGGTACAGAGTATCGGTTGGTGTCCAGATGCACGTATGCTTCCACATCAACGACCCGGTGGAACGTCTGGTAGATCGGAGGAATGTGAGGAGGCAGGGGGCGCAGATGGGGCTTCTCCATGACGTAAGCTTCGTCCGGGCTCATGCCCAGGCGACGTTTCGGCTTCTTGTTCGCTACCTGGTTGAGCCACCCCAGCGCCTGTTCATTGAGGTCGTCCCAGTCGGTGAAGGTCCTGCCTGCCAGGAAATTCCTCTCCACATAGTCAAAAGGTCTCTCAATCCTGGCTTTCCTGTTGGCATGACCGATCCGATGGGGAACGAATCTGACTCCATAGATCCTTCCGAAGGCCGTCATCTCGGGAGCTATCTCAGCATCAGGACCACTGCCGTAAGCAACGATGACGCTCGTATTGTCGATCACGACCCGCTCACAGACTCCGTCCATGAACGCGAACGCATCGGCAAGGAACACCTTTGCCTCAAACCTGGTGAACCGTGGATAGTAACGGATGAAGAGCCTCCGGCTGTATGCAAGGGCAATTGCCGCACATTGAGCCGTGATCGCCTTTCCGCCTAGTACCAGCCTATGGGGCGAGGTGTCGTGCTGCATCTCGATGCCGGGCTCGAATGTGTATGCTCCCGCCCTTTGCTTGCTTGGTTCCCTGAGACCATGCTCTCTGGCAATACGGGTCAATGTGCTGTACCCAATGGATATGCCCCGATCTGCGAGCATCTCCTGGACCCGGACAACGTTTCCCCGGCATATAAGGTAGGTTTCCTTGATCAGAGGCAGGTGTTCTTCGAACGGGGTTGTGGATTGGCTATGCCCCTCATGCCTGCCTTGTACCACCTTGCGCACGGTATTTCGTGAAACACCCAACGTGCGGCTGATTTGCCTGATCTTCATGCCCCGTTCATGCAAAGAGGCAATTGCTTGTCTGGTATCCTCGGCAATCATGGTCCTGTTACTTTCGCAATCTTCCGTTTGATCTCGTCCATGAGTGAGGCGGCATCGTCGAATGCCCGCTCAAGCATGCGGCGGTCCGATTCATCTTGGCCGTCATAGATCACTGTGGGCAGATGCTTCAAGACACGACGCAACACGTTCTTGACGATGTGCAGGTCTTCGATCCATGCGCCTTCAGGACCCTGCTCTAGTGAGCACGAGGATCTTCTTTCCTGCGTTTGTTGACGGGCCTTGATGAACAGGCAGGGATCCTCGACCATACGTTCCCTCATCCGTCTCGGAGACCGTTGATAGTGC
Source organism: Desulfomonilaceae bacterium (assembly GCA_963675835.2). GTDB lineage: Bacteria > Desulfobacterota > Desulfomonilia > Desulfomonilales > Desulfomonilaceae > JAVHLK01. The sequence goes on along the minus strand of CAXXIU010000019.1, from coordinate 118,333 downwards.
TTGAAGAACTCCGACAAATCCCTCGTGGAAAGAGGATTGTCTGCTAGATGCTCCGTGAGTTTCTCGGCATGCCCCTTGTTGGCGCGCGCCAAAGGCACAATAATGCGACAAGCAGACCATGCGCTTACGTGTCCGCCGAGAACCGACTTGAGAAGGTCTTCAGGCAGACCGTCAATCAACGCCAGTCTCCGTGAAACCCAGCTAGTGTCGTGGCCGATGCCTTTTGCAATGTCTCGCAAAGGAGCATCAAAGCGCGCCTTGATCTCCCGGATAATCCACGCCTGTTCCACGGCCTCCCACTGCCGTTGTCGGGTTGTGCTCAACAGCCGTAACAGAGCCTTGCACTCATCGGTCTCGGAGACATCCGCAATCACCGTGTCCCTGCCGAGAATCCCCAGCGATCCGACTCGCAGGTATCCGTCAATGAGGACCAGACATTTGCTCTCGGCAATCACCTGCACCGGACTCAACTGACCGTAGCGCTCAATGGATCGGGTCATCCTGTCCCGGCTCCTTGGATTGGCTACCCGTGTATGGGCGTAGCGCAAATCCAAGCTGTGCAATTCGATCCTTCCACAAGGGAATTACAGGAGCGCACCTCGTATCACGTTACCTGCTCATCGAAAATGCAACGAAGAATTCTCCGCTGACGAGGAATACGTGCGCGATGTTCTCGGGCCTGCCGCCGAGCAGTTGGGGCTTCATGGCGTGGGCACTCTGCACGAAAAAGTCGCCAGGTCTCTAAAGCGCCCACAAGGTCTGAAGCGCCGAACGAAATTATTGAAACATGCAAGACCAATCGAGTTAAAGAGTCCGGCGGGGCTCTATGTCGGCAAGGCCCTCGGGGTGCCTTTTGATTCCCAGCGGATGCATCGCGTTGGTATTAAGATTGCCCGAGGCATCATTTATCACGATTGCAGAACACTTGTACCACAGGAAAGCGTGATTTGTTTCGGAATCCCCTTGCAACAGGTACAAACTGAGAGAGAAAAGGAACTGAAAAGAGACAATCCATTTTGGGTAAGACTTGGTTGGAATTCCTGCTTGCATGACATGTTTGCGGATTCCGTGGCTGTTCGCAGAGTATATCTCGGGCATCGTACTACCCCTGATGTTACCATTGAGTGCACGATGGGGGTGATGCTTCTGGCCACCTTCTTCATTGTTGGAACGTCGTTTCCCCTGCCGAAGAATGCCCCGAAGCAATTCCGCTTCCATATAGATGAAAGTACTGGTGCCTGGATTCGTACGGATGGGGAATAGATGTCCCTACAAGACGTTTATCCAGTAGGAAGACAACCAGAGTTGGGTACCAGCAACTGTTCGCAAATTGAACTCGCTATCCAGAACCCATTTCCGATACTGTGGAGACTTCGACCGGATTCCTATCAACCTGCAGGTGTTGTATTGGATCAAATCGAGTGGGGGGGGCGGTTAAGGGGTATCGGCGAAATCGACCTCTGAGCGACCGTAAGGAGGCGTCCTCGCTTTGGAGGCGTGCGGATTAAAATGCTCGACAAGGCCGTGTAGAAGTCTTTCATCCGGTTCGTCAACTTTTGTCTCCATAAGGTCCAATGGAGGCAGTAAGAGCAACATTTTCGAGGGACTTTTTCCGATCAGCCTTTTTGAGATCCCAGGAATTGCAGGCCCGCCGCATCCGTGCAAAGTTATCTGAGACAGAAAGATGTTGCGAGACGGATCGGCAGATGATATATCTTCCCAAAACTTCAAGGCAAAATGAGGAACGGTCGAGTGGATAGGAATACATACCTCAAGGGCAAGAAACTGCTCGATACCATAACAGCGAGCACCAGCAAGACCTTTGGGGAAATGGAAAGCGCGAGAACTCAGGCCGTTGCTTTCATAGAGCAATTCGCAGGCTAGAATAGCTCGTTCTACAAATAGGCTCTTCCATATATGGAGAAGAATGACCTTACGGCCTCAACGAGTTTCATCGCATCCATTCTAGACGGCTTCCCCGAATATGTGGAAAGGGATTTGCACGCGGGAAGCAATCAACCGGCAAAGCGATACTCTCGTGAAAAAGGAGACGGGACATTGGAGCAGGCGAAAAGCGAGCTTAAGTCTTTGCAGGAGCGAGGAGAGACCTTCACCTATGATAATTTTGCGACCAAAGGGGAATACGGGTACCCTGATGCTTACACTCCTGATTTTGTAGCTTGGTTCACCAGAGTGAAAGGTGCAATCCGGTCACTTTTCGGGGCAGAATCAGCTCCATCAGAGATGGTGGCCGCTGCTGCCGATGTTGACATAATTGGAAACGACCAAGACAAGTTTCATCTGGCGATGTCATATTTGTTAGGGGCCATCAAAGCTGGTGTAGCGATTCTCGAAGAGGACTCGTTTGGGGAATTAGTAGGAAATGCTTCTGCGCCGGGCAATTTCAGTAAGAAAGTTTTCGTAGTCCACGGACACGATGGCGAGGCCAAGAATGAAGTAGAAAATCTTCTCCGAGAATTCGGCCTTGAGCCAATCGTGTTACATCGCCAAGCTGACGAGGGACAAACAATCATCGAACAATTTGAAAAACATAGCGATGTTGGCTACGTGGTCGTCTTGTTGACGCCAGACGAAATCGCTTATCTGACAAGTGAAGATAATCTTTCGGATACCGATCGAAAGAAAGAACGCAGAGCACGACCAAATGTCATCTTTGAGTTTGGCTACTTCGTGGGAAAACTTGATCGTTCCCGAGTCTGTTGTCTCTACACAGGTGACGTTACCTTGCCCAGTGATCTTAACGGTCTAATCTACAAAAAGTATCATACTCAGGTCGAGGAGGTGGGCCACAGCCTGAGGAAAGAGCTAATGAAAGCTGGATACTCACTGAAATAAAGGAGTCTATGCCACAACCCTCGAATTCTCAACTCTTTGATATTCCACACCAACGATGAAGGCTTTTCTCTGTCGCATGACACGTCACGAGTACACTATTCTCCAGATCCAACCTGGCCAATTTCTTTCCCGGCGGAACTGGTACTCCTCTTCCAACTTCTTGGTCTTGGCAATCGGACTTTATTATAGCAATGATGGGGCGGCAACAAGGTTCCTGGAGCACGAATAGGCACTCTGCTATTGCGCAGCACCAAGAGGGTCAGATTCTAATGATCTCGCCCGAGATTCTACTCTCCCGATGCGTCGGGAGAGTAATTCTGACGAGGCTGTCGGACACCTCCCAAAGCGGCCAGCCGCTCATCCAATTGCTATTATTGGTGTTCTATTGATTCCCCCCAAGAAACACGATAGGGCAGTAGTGGAGCTCCGTCCTCTGTTCAGTCATTATGTTCCCTCAAGGGGGGGGGGGGTTGCCGCAACGTTGCGGCGTACGGCCGCCCAGCAGAAATTTCTCGTCGGAGACCAAAAAAGGTGATGCCATGATATCAGGCAGTTAGCGATAACCTGGTAATATCAAAGGCCCTGTAGAGATGGATTTGTGTACTAGTTCTAGGGTAGAGACGAAAAACGAGAGACCAGATATGTGCGGGGGCATCGAACCCATTGAGTTTCCAATACCTTAATTCACTTGCCCGATCTTATTACATGATTACCTGATCCTAGCCCCGCACCTGATCACAACACGGCATATTCACAATTGATAAAGCGTATCCCGCTGCTAAGCGGGATAAGCGGGCCGCTGTGCTTCTATGTACACGGCCCCGAGGAGCAAACATGTTGAAGAAACCCAAGACCATTGCAGAATGGAGAAAGGAGAGACTGAGAAAGGCCAAGCAAGAAAAAAGGGTTCATATTGATCCCCATGGAATTATGGAACGGAGAAGCCTTCCATGCCTTGGAAAAGTCAGAGAAACTCGTGCTCTTGGAATGCCTGTCTCAACTGCGGTACGCACCACGGGGAAAGAAGAAGCGGCTCAAGATACCCAAGGATCAAATATTCCAGTGTGGCCTCGGCCCGCTCTTGAACAGAGGAGAATTCGGACTGCCCACCAAATACCTGCAGGAGCGGGGTATAAAGGGAGAGGACACCATAGCACGGGCAAAGAAGAAACTGGTAAAACTCGGGTTCATTGACGTAGTAACGCAGGGTTCCTTTGCTAAGGCGGGCAGATTCCGCGACTCGGACAGGTGGCGTACATACAATGGTTCTGCACTCATGGCAGAAAAGGGAGAGCCGGTCTATGATGGACCTCTAACTGGATTCTGTCATTATCCTAATATTGTCAAGCATAACTCAGCCATCTCAAGGTCTGGACTCTTTTCTCATGATTCTCAAGAGCCTGATGATCTTGGTTATGTACAACTGGATCTGTTCAAGGATTATGCCGGTTGCTCTGCTAATGAATAGTATGGATACCCCGGGCACTATATTAACAACATACATATGGTTATAATATGAGATGTGTGATAATCGAATAGGAAGACCCTGTTACTGATGTGTGATAATCAAAGGAATTTGAAGAGAGGTTTTGCGATTATCAAAGGAATGTGACCTGTCCCGTTGGGATTATCACACTGGAACACGTTTAAGGATTACATTAGAGTAAGTAGAGATATTATGACCATATACCAGCGACACTAGAGATACGCACATATCGACGCGAAAGCACCCGAGAGCCAATCTGAGCGACGTTACATATCGAGGTATACATTCCCTGCCCGAATAGAGAAGTCCCGTCTATGGGGGTTCTGGTTGCGCGTAGAACGAAGTGGATCTTCGGGGGCTCCATTCGTTTTCCTGATGCAGTGACGGAAGAAGCGGGCGAGTTCGAGGGTTTTCATTTCAATGGACTTTCTCTGCAAATGGGATAACATGACCCAAGATCACAGCAGATTCCATTGGAGCTTTTCTCCTGTCTCCACTTCAGCGGAAGGATGAGTCGTGACCCCGAAGCCCCATGTTGCAGTCAAGGATATCGTGAATGACATTCGCTCGGGCACGCCTGACCACGAGCTGATGAAGAAGTACAACCTTTCCTCAAAGGGCCTTCAGAGAGCCTTCCAGAAGCTGGTGGCAATGGGAGCGATGACTCAGGCTGAGATCGACGCTAGAGGTCAGCCCGCAGCAGACACCATTTTCTTCCAGAGCATGAGGGAATTCCCCAGACACTATCTGGTCGTCCAAATCCCCATCCAGGTCATAGGAGACAATTCGCAGACTGTCGGTAAGGTTAGAGACATCACGGAACAAGGTCTGGGAATTAGCGGGGTCGAGGCTACGGTGGGCGAGGAAAAGACCTTTGGCTTTCATCCTGACGAGTTCATTTCAGTCCAGCCTTTTACGTTCAAAGCTGAGTGCCGTTGGGCTGAACAGAAGGGACCTAAGGACTTCGTGGCAGGATTCCAGATTACCAACATTACAAAGGACGGCCTTGAAAGGCTCCATCAGTTGATTCAAGACCTCACCTTCGGGGACGGCTGAGCTTGCCGTCGGGAACATGCTCGACGGACAGGGAAAATAAGGAAAGACATAAGGCTGAGACGCTCATCCAGCCGCCGGAAGATACCGAATTCCAAGTCTTCCCACCTGAGGATTACTCTCCCGATGCGTCGGGAGAGTAAATCGGACGGAGCCGTCGGACGGGGCCAAAAAGTCCCCATTTATGCATCATGCTGTTATTATTGGAGGTCTCAGAAAAGCCGCCCAAAATTCCCCTTGGATTTTTCTCAAAATAGAAAGAAGCGGGATATTCTTTCAGGGGGATATTTATTCAAGCCACTGAAATAACAATGCATTAAATTATTTTCATTAGAGACGAAACTGTGTACTAGTTCATAAGTAGAGACAAAAAATGTGAGAGCGCTTCGGCTTCCGATAACGGGAAGTCGGGGCCGGTAGTAGAGCAGCAGCAGAGAATCCTTTCCATAGTCAATCGAGCCTTTTCCATGATCAACAGATGATTACCTGATCGGCTGGTCCTGTGCCCTCACGGTTACCATAGAGGGCCAGCCCCCACTGATTCTTCCTGAACATATTCAAAAACAATTTCAAAGGGCGGGACGCGTTATGTGCCAATGCTTTCCGCCCGCTACCTCCCATAGAAGGGACAACGGGTCGAGTGGATTCACACTCGGCCCCGAAGGAGAACGTAGTTATGGCAACTTACCAAACGGAGAAAACTGAGAACATCACAACCCATTATCTTGGCCACATGGCAAGGCCAAGAGGAACCTGTCTGCATAGACGGCCACACTCGGTTGAAGGCGGCCATTTATGCAGGGATTGAGGAGGTCGCCGTCTACTCGTACGAGTTTGAAACGGAAGAGGACGCTTTTGAATATGCGATCCGTCTACAGAGCAATCGTCGGAATCTGACCGACGGGGACTTGCTCCAATGCATCGAAAGAATCCATGAACCCAAGCCCCAAGGGGGAGACCGAAAGAGTGAAGCGGCAAAATCAACGCCGCAAAGTTGCGGCAAAAAAGGTGGCAGGTATGCGGGAGCCCGCCGCACTGCTGAGCTGCTCAACATAAGCCCTCGGAAGGTCGAACAGACACTTACGATTATCAACAAAGGATTGCCGGGGGTCAAGGAAGCCGTCCTGAATAACGAGATTTCGATCAACCGCGCCTATCAGGAGACGCGGAAACGGCTAAAGCAGGTCGAGGAAGAACCCTCGACGGAAAAGCCTGAAGGCCAGTCTACGGAGGAGGACATGGAACTTGTACAGGAAGATGAAGGCCGGGAATCCTCACGTTTGGCACCCGTGCTCCTTTCCTTGGATCTGTTCGGGGCGCTGCACCAGTTGGGCGGCTTGGTTGAGGATCACTTAGCCAGTGCCGTCAAACGCTACCTGGACTCTGTGCGAGACCAGGATCAGGATGAAGCCGACGAGGATGATGACGGAGAATATTTTGATCCCGACTCATACGAAGAAGACTGAGGTCTCACGATCCTTGATCTGACCTCATTAAAGGGCCTTTCCGCCGTTACCTCCAGCGGCGAGGGGGCACAAGGCGGGCATCGCCCGCATACGAGCTGGACTGTGTCCGGCCGAACATTAGATGGAGGAAGAGAAATGATGAACTCTACCCAACAGGCCGTGGATTTCCTCGGCAATCAAATTGATACCGTCCTAGACGCCGACGGAGCCCCCTACGTGCCCCTCAAGTGGCTATGCGAAATCTTGGGGATAGACGACAAACGGCAAAGAAGGGAGGTCAAGGACAGCGGCGTATACAACTGGAAGATGCTGTCCGTGAAAGGAGCGGACGGGAGGCACCGCAAGATGCTTTGCCTGCCCGTGAAACAGGCGTGCCTGTGGTTCTATATCATTAACCCCAACACGGTGAGACCTGAAATTAAAGAGAGGCTTCTGGAATATAAAGAGGAATCCACCACAGCATTGCGGCAATCCAGGGAATATGGGCTGACCATTAATCCTCGCTTTCCCGCTGAGGAGATAGAGAGCCTTGTCAGGGAGTCCTTGGACAGAATGATGCAGGAGACGTTTCCGGATCGTCATGATCCTCGGCAGACTCGACTGGAATTGCTGGCGAGAGAATTAGTCCTATTTGGAAAGTTTGAGAACGAAGCGCCCCCGTATAGGGATAAGGCCCTTGAATGCATGGATGTTGCCACAGACAAGTATTTCGAGTGGATGATTCGTCATGGGCACGACCCGTTTTTTTACAGGGAATCCATTAATCGGAAGATTTCATGATCGAGAGCCTCAGGTAGGCGAGGCCAATTGCTCCTCAATCCGGCCCCACCCGTTGTTGCCTCACAACGGGGAGGGGGCACAAGGCGGGTGTGTTCCCGCAATCAAACAATTGCTAAGGGCCCGTCACAAAATAATACTTGCAATTTGACTTCGCGGTTACTATAGACAGGGGGCATGGATGTCGCAGAAAATATCACAATCAGATGGAACATGCTAGCCAATTTGTTAACTGAGCGCGATAGGCGCTTATTTCTTGGGGTTGAAGCCGCGAGTCTTGGTTATGGCGGTGTATCAATTGTGTCCCGGGCCACAGGGGTTTGCCGAGAAACGGTGGCCGAAGGCGTGAAGGATGTGACGGAACCGGAACGACTTCCCACAGGCCGAATTCGCAGGAATGGAGCGGGCCGAAAGAAGACCGTTGCTCACGATCCTACCCTCATAACCGACCTTGAAAGCCTGGTGGACCCGCTGACTCGGGGAGACCCCGAATCGCCGTTGAGGTGGACCTGCAAGAGCACTAGAAAACTTGCTGCTGCACTCAGGTCAATGGGACACGAGACGAGTCATCGCATGGTAGCGGAGCTGTTGCATGAGATGGATTACAGTCTCCAAGCAAACAAAAAGACTCGCGAAGGGACATCTCATCCGGATCGCAATGCGCAGTTTGAGTTCATTAATGCCGCGGTTGATAAGCAGCTTGCCAACAAGGAGCCTGCCATATCCGTGGACACCAAGAAGAAGGAGTCGGTAGGCAACTTCAAGAATGCCGGAAGACAGTACCGTCCCAAAGGCAATCCAGAGGAAGTGAACGATCATGACTTCCCCGACCCGGAGTTGGGCAAAGTCAGCCCATACGGTGCATATGATCAAGGCGCGAATGAAGGATGGGTGAGTGTCGGAACAGACCACGACACTGCTGCGTTCGCAGTGGAAACAATCCGCCGGTGGTGGAGATCCATGGGGCAGCAGACCTATCCAAATGCCAAGACCCTTCTCATCACCGCCGATTCAGGAGGCAGTAATGGAGCGCGCCTGAGACTTTGGAAAACCGAGCTCCAGAAACTGTCGAATGAGACCGATTTGGAAATATCGGTGTGCCACTTTCCACCGGGAACCAGCAAATGGAACAAGATCGAACACAGACTCTTCTCCTTCATAACCCAGAATTGGCGCGGAAGGCCCCTCATCAGTCACGAAGTGATCGTAAATCTGATAGCATCCACGCGGACCGAAAAAGGGCTCACGGTTCGCTGCGAACTGGACAACGGTTCTTACCCAAAGGGTCTGAAGATCAAGGACAAGGAACTCAGAGAAGTCAACATCGCCAAGAACGAGTTTCATGGTGAGTGGAACTATACAATTTCACCAAGAAGCCCCTAAAGCTGGCGGGGTTATTTTGTGACGGGCGCTAAGAGGTAAGGGAATGAAAACAAAGAAGAACAAGAAAGCCAAGAAGAAGGACAGCGTATTTGGGCGAACGGATTATGCCGTGAAGGAGGTCAACCTATTGATCGTGATGGGGGCCATTCCCGAGGAATTTGTCGAGTTCGACCCTGAAAGAGGAATAACGGTGGGCTATTTCATCAGATCATTCATGGAGCGTTTTCCGAGGGCGGAACTGGGAGACAATTGGATGGAGGTATTCGGCAATTCCATACACTATGCTCTCGATCTTATCCAGTATGAAACCACCGCGAGAGAGGATGTGCGGGAACTCGACAACGGTGAGACCGGCCATAGCGTTCAGCGACACGACGTGGCTGAGCAGTGAGTTGAACATCGATAAGAGCAAGCTGGACACGCTCTTGCATTGGGTGATCGAGCGAAATCCTGACGTGCAACCCTTTATCATGCACGACATGTGGGCAGGCGCAGGCTACGTGGTTTCGTCTTTTCTTCTGAGACAATTGGAGAAGAAGGGCGTCAGACTCGACCAGTTCCTGAAGAAAATAGTCGGCGGCAAAGTGAATTTTGAAGTGAACTCATCGAATTAACCTGAGAGACAGAGCGGCCATGGTAACTGAGGAAAACCAATATAGAGGCCGCAGCCCCCAACCTTGCCACCTCCTGCAGGGAAGCGGGGCACAAGGCGGGTGTAATCCCGTAGGGTAGCCGCAAGGTTGCCGAATTGATACGGAGGACAAAATGAATGACGAACAACGAAAGCAGAAAGGAGAATAACCAAGAAAGAATTGGCGTTACGAGACTAATGAACCCGAAGGATGCGGCTGAGATTTTGGGAATTAGTGTGAAGACTGTTCACAAATTGGTGAGGGACGGGAAGCTCGGGTGTGTGCAGGTCACGAGTAAAGAAAGACGATTTACCGAGGCACAGATTGAGGCTTACATCGAGGCCCAATCCAAGGCACTTCCCATGGTGCGCGTTGACAAGAAGACCGCTCTGAGAGTAACATCTCAGCCCAAGAAAGGAGGGAAGAAATCGTTTGGGGATTTGCGGACAAGTCTCCGAGAGGAGATGAGTCAATGGCAGTAGTAAAGCGAGGAAAAACCTACCATATCTACATCAGGCCCTTCGAGGGCAAGCAGGTCACAGTGAAGACGCAGGCGAATTCAAAGGCTGAAGCCCGACAGTTGGAAATGGCCGTGATGACGGCATGCCGGTCATCTGATTATCGAGGGCTTGATCCTGCATCACGGGAACTCTGTGTGAGGATGTTCAGAAATCAAAAGTGGGAAATTCCGTCTGACCTATTCACGGAAGAAGGCGCCAGGAAGGAACTGACGCTGTGGCGGGCCTCGGAACTCTTTCTCAAATACCCAGAAGTGCGCGGCAGTCGGAAGAAGGAGCGTTACATGAACTGTCTCGTGCACCTGATCGAGCATTGGGGAAAGGATTTCCCCGTGAAGTCGTTGTGGGTTCCCGAGATCAAAGAATACCAGATGGAGCGACTCAGTGAAGGTGCGGCCCCTGGTACGGTTAACCGAGAGAAGTCAGCGCTCTCCAAGATGTTCCAGGTGCTGATCGAACTTCGCCATGTGGACGTGAATCCTGCCCGACTCGTGAGGAATCTTTCGGAAAAGTCGGGAGAGAGGCAGGCGTACCTCAGCAAAGAGGACTTCGGCACTTTGTGTGAGGGATTGCCTCCTTGGTTAAGGCCCATAACTCAAGTGGCCTACTTCACGGGAATGAGACAGGGAGAAATTCTTTCACTGAGGAGGCAACAGGTGAAGTTGTCACGCAGGCTGATCGTACTGGGGCCTGAAGATGTGAAAGAAGGCCAATGGAAGAGGGTTCCGATTCACTTAGATCTGATTCCCATCTTGGAGTCAGCCATGAAGGTCCAGGCCATAGACGATGACCATGTCTTTCTGGTCGAGGGCCATCCGATATCGCGGTTCTCAATTAAGAAACCGTGGAGTCGTGCGGCACGAATGGCGGGACTCAATCCTTTTCCCAGATTCCACGACCTGCGCCATACGTGGAAGACAAATGCGCGTCGGTCGGGGATCGATCCCGAGATCCGTGAAAGCATCATGGGGCATTGGTTCCGAGAGAGGTCAGTCAGCGAGCGGTACGGAAGGATAAGCGACGTCGAACTTGTGCAGGCCATAGACCTGATGACCTTCGACCACGGACCTACTGAGATCTTGGTCGCCAACGCCAAAAGAGAAAAGCCTGGCCGAAGCTGCAACTTCAACCAGGCCGAAAAAATGTTGGCAGAGCGTTAGCAAATCGGCTGCCAGTGAATGGGGGTTGATAAGTAACCCCCTAATATTGCTGGCAGTCCCAAGGGGTTTCGAACCCCTGTCTCCGCCGTGAGAGGGCGGTGTCCTAGGCCTCTAGACGATGGGACCAGATCATTAGTATATAACGGGATGTGGTTCTCTTGTCAAGAAATGTTCCGCCGAGACGGCTATCAAGAGTCCGTGGTGAGGGAGCAGTTCATGCGTTCCCCCTTTCGTGGTATCCGTTCCCGCTCGATTCTCGGAGGGCCGACAAGGGTATTCGCCACGATGAGGGCGGGAAGGAACTCGGTTGGTTGCAATATCTCAAAGAATGGGCGCAACCGGGCACACGAGCTGTTACGAAGTGTCCGCGCACATTCCGCGCAGTCTTCGAGTCCGGACGTTGGTTTTGCAGACGTCTTCTTTCTTGAGGCGAAGTTTACCTTGATGGTTGATATCAGTCGCGTGTTTGAGGCGTTCTTGACTCATTGTCTTGTTATAATTGAGATTTGGGTCGTGCACGGTCTTATGAAGGCATCCTTCGACAGAACCGTCAAGGGAATCAAGCATGCCTGCAGAAGCCTTGATGCGGTGAAATTCTCCACGTGGATGCTTTCCGGGACAGGCCGAATGTTCGCGCTCCGGCATGCGTTCAAGCGAGGAGATTTCGACAGGCAGACACTTGTCTTGAAATCGGTTCCCATAAGGGTTCGAATGAATAGGTGTCTCCAACACTACGCTGAAAGCTCCGATTACGATGTGAGGAAAGTCTCCAAGAGCCTCATCAAAACACTGGGACGGCCTGTTCACGTTCCTCGAATACGAAGGAGTGGAACCAACCAATAACTCCGCAGAGCTGGCAGTTCGTCCTGCCGTACAGTGGCGAAAGATCTGTTTCGGCAATCAGTCCGACGAAGGGGCACTCCTGGCCGCTCGAATCTTGACTGCCGAAAGAACCTGCATTCTCCGGAACAAAAACCCCTTCCAATTCTCGGTCCAATCCGTAGAAGCTTACCGAAACGGACTCCCGGCTCCAGTCGTCGTATGAGCTTCCCGGTGAACGGTTACTTTTTTTGATCAGGTCTATCCCTTAGGGATTGACCTTTTTGCTTATAAATGAGATATGATTCTGATAGGATATGGCTGCTCGGGTATGCAGCGCGGGCAAATGTTGAAGAAACACCTTACTCGAACCATTACCCCGACGAGAACATCGCAGAGAATCGATCCGGAAATGCCTCGGAGTGTCTTGCTGTCGAGCGAAAGAAAGACCTTGCAATTCTAATTGATGTCTGCATATTACGGGTCCATCGACACTTCCCTATGGTAAATGTGCAAAATGGGCTGGATGGCAAAGCGACCGAACTCTTGGATGGCCGACATAAAGATGATCGACGCTATCGTAGCAGGCCGGTGGGAGGAGGTCGCCCCTCTCTTGAGCAAGGTCATCTCAGTCGGAGGCGGTATGTTCATGTCGCGTAGGCGTTTCCTTTGGCCCGTCATTACCGCGCCGTGTTCGGGTGAAGAGAGCGGCGGCAAAAATAGTTGACGGAACGGCGGAGGGTGACGTACGCTCAGAAACATGATATAAGAAAGGTTTTAGTCAACGTGACGAGGGTTCCGCCTTCGTCCGGTAGCGTGGGACAGCCAATGGTGTCCCCTTTTTTTGGGTCAACGGGGCGACCTCTCAGCTCCTCAAGAGTGGCAAGACGGTCAAAATGGAAAGACCGCCTGATATTTCGGGCTAAACAGGAGAATGCAGACAATGAGAATCCGTGGAGTGCGTGCGTTGCGAGGGCCAAATATCTGGGCGAACTTTACCGTGCTGGAAGTACTCGTTGATCTTGAGGACTTGAAGAACAGCCCTTCAGACACCATTCCCGGTTTCAATCAAAGAGTCAAGGAATGGCTCCCCTCGCTTATCGAGCACCGCTGCGGGCGCGGCGTACGCGGCGGATTTTTTCAGCGCCTCGATGAGGGGACCTACCTGGGCCACGTACTGGAGCATATAACCCTTGAACTGCAGACCCTTGCGGGTACCGAGGTGGGGTACGGCAGAGCGCGGGAAACCGATGAGGAGGGGGTATACAAAGTGGCAATAGAGTATGAGGAAGAGCGGCTTGCGCGGGAGTGCCTCAGTGCCGCCTGGGAGCTCTGTGTCGCCGCGGTGCGAGGCACCCCCTTCGATGCGCAAACCACGATCTGCCGCCTGAGAGATCTTGCGGGCAGCGTGTGCCTTGGGCCGAGCACCAGATCGATTGTGGATGCCGCGCTGAAACGGGGCATTCCCGTCAGGCGCCTCAGTGACGGGAGTCTGGTGCAGTTTGGCTACGGTGCACGGCAACGCCGCATTATGGCTGCCGAAACCGACAAAACCAGCACCATAGCGCAGGAAATAGCACAGGACAAGCAGCTTGCCAAGATGATGCTGCGTGCCGTAGGTGTTCCCGTACCGGAGGGGCGTACTGTGGAAAGCGCCGAAGAAGCATGGACGGCAGCGTGCGAAATAGGCCTTCCGGTAACGGTAAAGCCCGTCGACGGCAATCAGGGCAGAGGGGTTTCGGTCAACCAGTGCACGAAGGAGCAGGTACAGAAGGCGTTTGAAGCGGCCGCGCAACGGTGCTCAACGGTGCTGGTTGAGGAGAATGTACAAGGAAAGGACTACCGGCTTCTTGTCGTCGGCGATCATTTAATCGCCGCAGCGCGGCGCATGCCCGCTCAGGTCGTTGCCGACGGCATTCATACAGTCGCAGAGCTCATCGAAAAAGAAAATGCCGATCCCCGCCGCGGCGATTATCATGCTCTGCCCCTCAGCAAGATACCTCTGGATGACATCTCAAGCGCGGTCCTTGCAGATCAGGGTCTGACGCCCGATTCCATACCCCCTGCGGAGACTGTCGTCCTGATCCGGCGCAACGCGAACTTGAGCACCGGCGGAACATCCGTCGATGTCACCGATACGGTACATCCGGTTAATGCCTCTTTTGCAGTAGGCGCCGTAAAGAGCGTCGGCCTTGACATCGCAGGTGTGGATATTGTCACCGAGGACATAAGCATTTCCCTTGATGAACAGGGAGGGAAAGTAATCGAGGTGAATGCCGCCCCGGGACTGCGGATGCATCTGGCTCCCTCGGAAGGGCATGGGCACCCTGTGGGAGAAGCAGTTGTCGACATGCTTTTCCCTGAAGGGTCCACCGGCAGAATACCGATTGTGGCGGTCACCGGAGTCAACGGAAAGACAACAACAACCCGCTTTATCGCCCATATTCTGAAAAGCACGGGCTTCAATACCGGCATGGTCTGCAGCGACGGCATTTATGTTGACGGGCGGCGCATTGAAAAGGGTGACTGCAGCGGGCCTCAGAGCGCACGCAGCGTGCTGCTCAATCCGTATGTTGACGCGGCCGTTTTTGAAGCGGCACGAGGCGGTATCATCCGGGAGGGGCTTGGCTTCGACCGGTGCGATGTCGGTGTGGTGACAAACATCGAAGGCGGCGATCATCTTGATCTTTTCGACATCAACACGATTGAAAAGCTCGCTGCGGTCAAGCGCACGGTTGTTGAGTCCGTCGCAGAAGACGGCACGGCCGTACTGAACGCGCAGGACCCGCTGGTTGCGAAAATGGCCGAACACTGCAGGGGATCCGTCCTGTACTTTTCCTGCAGTGATGCAGGCCCGGTTGTCCAAGAGCATTGCCGGCAGGGAGGACGTGCCGTCTTTGTGCGTGACCGAGCGATCATTTTCGCCGAAGGTGAAATGGAGCGGCACTTCGCTCTTCTTGACCAGATTCCCCTGACCCACAGGGGTACCATACGCTTCCAGGTGGAAAACGCCCTGGCCGGTATCGGCGCGGCATTGTCTCTCGGACTCCAGTTTGAAAAAATCCGCTCGGCGGCGGAACTGTTTTTTTCCAATTTTGTCAATGTGCCCGGGCGGTTTAATGTGGTCCGCCGGAACGGTTCCACCATCATCGTCGACTACGGCCACAATCCCTCATCCCTTGAAGCCATTATTGAGGCATTGCAGAATTATAACTACAAACACCGCATCGCCATCTATTCAACAGCGGGAGACCGCCGGGACTGCGATATTGTCCTGCAGGGCAGGATGCTGGGCGAGGCATTCGACTCGGTCATCCTCTATGAGGACCACTACACGCGGGGCCGAGAAAAGGGACAGATTATCCGGCTTTTCCGGCAGGGGCTTGAGGGAACAGGCAGGGTCAAGGAGGTCCGGGAAATCTACGGTTCGCTGAATGCCATCGATGTTGCCATGAATAACCTTACCTCGGCAAGCCTGCTGCTTATCCAGGCCGACGAGGTTGACGAAACCGTTGAGTACATGCGCAAATACTTCCCATTTGACATACCCCTACCGGTAGCCGACGAGGTTAACGCTTGAATGAGACAAGCCGGCTTGGTTTCAACAAATATTCCCTATGAGGCCGGTGAATCGCCTCGGGCAACGTTCACCCATGACCTAGACCAAAATCTCCGCTACGCAAAGGGAACCCTGGTCCTTACCAACCGCCGCCTGATACATGAAGAATCCCCCGCCGGAACCGCGCCGGGCCCGCAGCAGTCGGGATTTGGGGCGGCAGAGTCGTGGCCGCTCACAGAGGATGTCACCTTCAAAGCATGCGCCTATGCGGGTGTCGGTGAGCTTGAACTGAGAACAAGGGATCGCCTGTTGGTGCGCCTGCACTATACCATCGGTCGGCACCCTGAGGCCTGTGCGTTTGTCAAGTGCTTTGAAGCGCTTGCGGCAGGACCGGCCGCCGGTGACAAAGAGCTTTCCTCTCAGGAATCTCCCACCGCCGTCACCCTTGAGAGGTCTGCCGATGACGCTTCCGCAACAACAATGGGTTCGCTGGCAAGGCTGATCCGCTTTGCAAAACCCTGGACGGGCCTTTTCTTCCTCAGCTTCATTCTGAGCCTGGGATGCACGGCTGCGGGTCTCATACCGCCCTATATGACCATGCCTCTCATTGACAAAATTTTGATACCCTTTCAGAACGGCGCTTCCATAGACGAATCCCGCGTGGTCTGGTATCTCATGGGACTTGGCGGCGCCGCCGTGCTTGCATGGCTTCTGGGGTGGGCTCGGACCTACGTGCTTGCCTGGGTAAGCGAGCGGGTAAGCGCAGAGCTGCGCAACACCATCTACAGTCATCTCCACAGCCTGCCTCTTGAATACTTCAGCGAAAAGCGCACCGGGGACCTTATCGCGCGGGTAAGCACCGATACCGAACGCATCTGCCTTTTCTTATCAGTCTACGTGCTGGATTTCGGCGCCGATGTGCTCATGATCGTCATGACCGCCGGGATTCTTCTGTATATCAATCCGCTGCTTGCTGTTGTAACCCTTTGTCCGTTTCCTCTTATAGCCTGGCTTACCTACCGGGTGAGAAAAACTCTCTGGCGCGGATTTACCAAGGGAAGCCGGGCATGGGCCGAGATGACCAGCGTGCTGGCAGACGCCATACCGGGGATCCGGGTGGTTAAGGCATTTGCTCAGGAAGGGCGCGAAATTCGCCGGTTCAAGGAAACAAATGATTATGTGCTCAGAGCAAATGACCGGGTAAATACGGTGTGGTCATTTTTCAAGCCCATGGTGACCCTCCTGACGGATCTCGGCTTGTTGGTCATATGGGGCTTTGCCGTCTGGCTTATCTTTCAAAACAGAATCACCGTCGGCGTGCTGACGGCTTTTGTCGCCTACATCAGCAGGTTTTACGCGCGGCTGGAGTCCATGATCCTCATGGTGTCGGCAACCCAGCGCGCCGCGGCGAGCGCAAAGCGAATATTCGATGTTATCGACGAGCAGCCCCGTATTGTTGAATCACCGAATCCTGTTGTGCCGGGAAGGCTTAATGGAAAGATAGAGTTCCAAAATGTGGGTTTTTCCTACGGCAAACGGGACGTGCTGCAGAATCTCAGCCTAACCATTATGCCCGGGGAGATGATCGGATTTGTGGGGCCCAGCGGTTCCGGGAAGACTACGCTGGTGAACCTGGTGTGCCGCTTTTACGATGTCTGTGAAGGCGCTGTTCGCGTTGACGATATCGATGTCCGCGATCTGTCGATTGCCGGGTATCGGAAAAACATCGGCATCGTGCTGCAGGAGCCCTTTCTCTTTTACGGCACTATCGCTGAAAATATCGCCTACGGGCGTCCCGATGCGAGCCGGACTGAAATAATCGATGCGGCCCGGGCGGCATGCGCCCATGACTTTATCATACGGCTTCCCGACGGCTACGATACGCTGGTGGGCGAGCGGGGTCAGCTCCTGTCCGGCGGGGAGCGTCAGCGCATCAGCATCGCCAGAGCGATTCTTATTAGCCCTGCAATTCTCATCCTGGATGAGGCCACCTCGTCGGTTGACGTGGAAACGGAAAAGGAGATTCAGCAGGCCCTGGAAAATTTAGTCGAGGGACGCACGACGGTTGCCGTAGCTCACCGCCTCAGCACCCTGAAGCGAGCGGACCGTATCGTCGTGCTGGAGGACGGCAGGATCACCGGCGTTGGCGGCCACAGCGAGCTGCTGAGCACAAGCAAGACATACGCCCGCTTTCACCGGACGAATGCAGAGATGTATCTCGCGACGATGCAGCACTTGAAACATGACGAGGAAAACAACGGACCGGTGGTGGAGGAAGCCCTGTGAATAATGATGCCTCACAGACCATAGCCGTCTGTTTTCGGGATAACCTGGGGCGGCTGATTCTCAGGGACGCTCAGGGGCGGGAATACAGGGATGTCCGTCCGTTCCGCATGTTTCCCATTACCGACCCGGAAGGCTGGATATCAATATGCGATTCCCAGTGCAGTGAACTGCTGTGCATCGAAAGTATTGAAGCCGTTCCGCCGGAGTCGCGGCATATTTTCATAGAGGAGCTTAACCGTTGCATGTTCACCCCCGTTATAGAGCAGATCACGCAGTCAGTGCCTGTCGGGGATAGCGTTCGTCTCTTCATTGTGACCGACAGAGGCGCCACGGATATCGCCATCAATTCGGAAGAGATCTACCGGCTTTCGGGAAACCGGATCCTTATAAAAGACTTAAGCGGCATGCGGTATCTTATCCCCGACTGGCACAAAATGAGCGCCCAAAGCCGGAAAATTCTTGATATGTATTTATGAGAAGCTTGTTGGAACGGCAAGATGTCCGTGTCTTCGTCCGATCCCGGCATGTACCGCATCGTCAGTGAGGAATTGCCGACCCTGTTCTTGGATGAGAGTGAAATCACAGGTCCAACTCCGACCGCAGGGTCTTGCTGTTGGGAGGCTGGGAGGATTCGAGAAAGGAACAAAGGCTCCGCGGGTCAAGTCGGTAACGACGTGTTCAAGATCAAGGACTCGGACAATTACCGAAGGTATTGGGGTCCGTCAATAAGATGGATGACGGGCAGGCCGGCCCCCTTTGTCGGTGTGTCCCTTGCCTCCCTGTGAGAAAGCGGCATCCTACCTATAGCCATCCCGGACATAAGGCCGTTGCTTATAAATTCCTGTAAGTGGAGGACGAAGAATCGTAACCACCATGCAAACACCATATGATGGTCGATTTTCGATAATACCTTGCGTTCGGGCTTCAGTCAATTATGATTTTCGTCAACACTTAACCTTCATACAGCTTGTAATCGCGAGGCAATCAAAGGGCCCGACATCAGCCTCTGTCTCCCGCCGACAGTGACACTACTCTGCTTCTTCCGCGGCCACTCTATACTACTAATCCTCATTTCCTGGTCGTACCGCGAAGATTTTGTCGGAAATTGGCCCCTGAATTTCGGTTTGGTTGTGCCCGGCGCCTGGGCACCAGGCGCAACGTCCGGATTGCCGGCGTAGTACCAAGGTACTTGCGAAATCCAAGGTCGTACGTGACGCCGGTGCCTGGAATCGCCGGTTGGTTGCGGTTCTGACCGCCTCTATGCTTATCTCTAAACGATTGACATCCGGGCAACGGAGAATATCTGAAACTTGAGATCGAATGTACCTATTCCACATCGAGTATGTGACGAGAGCGTATGTCCAGCGAGGAGTATGCTCTCAAATCTGCAGAGAAGGGAGGAATCACAACAATGAAATAAGCAAGCTCGCACCGTGGAATTGGTTCAAGAAAGAGGAAGAGCAGGAAGCCGTCCACCTGCCGGTTCAACGGCAGGCACAGCCGGACCGGCATGCTCACCCCATGCTTCAACTGCACCGGGAGATCGACCGGCTCTTTGGCAGTGCTTTCCGGGGCTTCGGCCTGCCGTCCATGGGACTCGGAAAAGACCTTTCCGCCCTTGCTCAATCCGATTGGTTGAAACCTACCCTTGATGTAGCGGCCACGGACAAGGACTATACCATTTCGGTGGAACTTCCCGGCGTGGACCCAAAAGACGTCCAGCTGGAGGTCGTCAACGATACGATGAAGATCAAGGGGGAGAAGAAGCAGGAAAAGAAAGAAAACGACAAGGACTTCTATTGTATCGAGCGCTCGTACGGATCGTTCCAACGAGTCTTGTCATTGCCCGAAGACGCGGATCAGAATGCCATTAGTGCCGTGTACAAGCACGGCGTTATGAGAATCACCATACCGCGCAGAACCGTGCCGCAGGCCGAGTCCAAACAGATTGAAATCGAGGCGGGCTAATATCGATCTCCACCATGAGATGCCGCCTCGCTCCAAAACGAGGCGGCTACCCCTACTCACGATGTGTATCCGTAGGCCGCGGGAGGTCCGGGAGCAGCCCGATACACTGAATCGTCAAGGATACGGCAAGCCGTGAGCTGCTCTGTTTCCTGTGGCTTTGCTTGGTGCTTAGTGCGGCATCTCATAAGTTCGGTCACACATTTTCGTCCCGCTGCCATGTTGGGTGCCGGCAAGAAGAATATCCGGGTACGGAGGCCCAGGCTACGAAAGACTGCCTCGAAGCTTAGTCCAGACCGTATGGTCCCGCGGAACGCGGGATGCCCGCCGTCTCCCCGGCGGGAGGCCGGGGTCCAGGAAAAGAAGACTGGTTCCCGGCCTACGCCGGGAAGACGGCTCAGGTTGTGCGACCGAATTTACGCCATGAAGCTTAGTGGTTCACTTTCACTTCGTCGCGGTAGGTGTTTTCAAAGCAAAGGAGCAAGATGGATAAACAAAGCCGACGGGAATTCGCGTATGCTTCATCGCTGAGATTCCACCGATGGATTATGGTCCTCTTGCTCCTCTTTGTAGTGGTGTTGCTCCGGCAATCCTCCGATCATTGGCCTTTCCTGCCGGAACCTTCGCCAACGCCTCCCAAGATCACTCCACGAGAAAGCCTTGCAGACGCGGAAGAAACCAATATCGCCATCTTTCGTCAGGCATCTCCATCCGTGGTGCACATCACGACAATGGATGTCCGCAGCCGGTTCTTCAGCATGGAGATGCTGGAGATTCCACGGGGAACCGGATCCGGTTTCATGTGGGACGATAAGGGATACATCGTCACCAATTACCACGTCATCCACGGCGCGGAATCGGTCAAAGTCACGCTATCCGACCATTCTACGTACACGGCACGGGTTGTGGGGGTGCATCCGGACAAGGATCTTGCCGTATTGTGGATCAATGCGCCGAAGCATCTTCTGCGTGGCCTGCCGTTGGGAACTTCTCATGATCTTCAGGTCGGTCAAAAGGTCTACGCGATCGGGAATCCGTTCGGACTGGATCAGAGCCTGTCGACCGGTATCGTCAGCGCCGTGGGCCGAGAGATCAAATCCATGACCGGGCGTTCCATCAAAGACGTCATTCAAACCGATGCAGCCATCAATCCGGGGAATTCGGGCGGTCCCCTTCTGGACAGCGCAGGTGGTTTGTTAGGTGTGAACACGGCCATCTTCACTCGTTCCGGATCGTTCTCGGGAATCGGCTTTGCCATTCCCGTGGATGAAATGAGCCGCGTGGTGCCCCAAATCGCTCGCCACGGCAAGATAGTGCGGCCCGCGTTGGGAGTGGAGATTGCACCCGATCGCGTCCTCCAACAATTCGGGTTGTCGGGAGTCCTCATCATGGAGGTTCAGCAAGGCAGTCCCGCGGAAGAGGCGGGCCTTCGAGCGACATACCGGGACAGCTCGGGACGCATTCGCCTGGGAGACGTCATCATAGCAGTCGACGGGCAGAAAGTTGATTCAATCGGCACGCTCCTCGACGAACTCGAGAAACACCGGGTCGGAGCCACCGTCCAAATCACGCTCATCCGGGACCGCAAGGAGATGCAAATCCCCGTACGATCGGGCCCGGCGGGTTAGATTTGTTTGAGCTTTCATGGCCGGCGCCGGCAACAAGGCGTGAGCGTTTATCATGAAGTGTAAGGTAACACTTGACACTGTGAGTAAACGAGAGGAGAATGGCCTCATCAGTTGTCGTATCAATCTGCTGAGGCCGCACATGACCTCTCACGATCTCCCCCGCCCGCAAAAAAACGGCGATTCCCGCACCCTGCTTCGTATGAGAGAACTCGTTGAAGCGAGCGGCGTCCCCAAATCCACCATTCTCCATTACGTAAATGAAGGCATACTTCCCCAGCCGGTGAAGACCAGTGTCAATATGGCCTATTACGATCCGGTGTGCATCGAACGCATCAAATTCGTGAAGACCATGCAAACCCGACACCGATTGCCGCTGACCAAGATCAAGCAATTGCTTACTTTGAGAGATCAGGGGCAGGATGTGACGCTGCGCACCGAACTCGTGCAGACAATCTTTGGGGAAACTGCGGGGGATCTCATTGGTGTAGATCTGTTCTGCGAGACTACCGGCTTGACGCCCCGGCAGGTTCGCGATCTCCTTGGTGCGAACCTGCTGCTCCCACTGAACCCCGATGCCTTTGACCAGGAAGATATATCCCTTGGAACCATGTACGCCGGGGCACTGAACAGGGGGCTTACCGTTGAGGACTTCACGTTCTACCCCAAGTTGGGGAAGAAGATCGTGGATGAGGAAATGGCGCTGAGGAGACGCCTCACCCACCACCTACCGGAGGAAGCCGATGCGGAGCAAACGCTTCGACTTGTCCAGGCGGCACGAGCCACACGAAGCTATATCATTGACCGGCTCTTTCAGAAACGAGTGGCCGCGGCCGCGAGCCTCAAAGATGATGGATTACTTTCATAAATATCAACGGCTTGCGGCTATCGACAAGCGAGAATGAACCATGAAAGTCCTCGGCATTGACAGGCACTCCGGGGCTTCGCCTCGGAGAAAGGGTGTGAAGAGCGCACGATGCGCAACCCATGGGGGGGGGACCATCTCCCCCCCCAATCCCCCCCATTGAGTCCCCAACCGGGGCGACATGTCGGAGGACTTACACATGAACCGATTGCTTGCTGCGTTGCCCATGGTGATCCTTGCCGCGTATATGACTGTGGGGCATGTGGTCCATTTCCGGGCGGAAATCATCAGACCCGTCGCTACAGTGCTTGCTCTCGTGATTACGGCAGTCGTCATTGCACTTGTCCGGCGTGGTGCCGCGTGGGCCATAGATAAAGCGTTCACGGTATACGTCTGTATGGCCGCAGTCTCGTTCTGGTTATCTCCTGAAACGTTGGGGCGGCCGGCGGCCGAGTTCCCTGCAGCCATGCTGTACGCTGTTTTGTTTTTGGCCGCGGCCGTGCCGCCGCTTGCGGGCAGAGAGCCCTTTACCACACATTTTGCCCGCAAGGTCACACCTGAAGCGGTTTGGCAGACGGATATATTTCGAAGAATCAACCTCAATCTCAACCGGATCTGGACTGCGATCTTCGCTGCATGCGTGGTGTCCGCGCTCATGGCCGGCCTCATTCCGTCCCTCAGCGGTGCCGTGTCATCGATAGTGTTCGAGGCGGTTCTGCCGCTCGTGTTCATTTGCGGTATCGGCCTCACGCTGAGCAGGTATTACCCGGATCTTTTTCAGCGCAAGATCGGGCTCCCGCCGCTCCGGTTACCTGGGCCCCAAACAGCTGAACCGAATGAAGCAATGGTTCGTCGGGCCGGTCCGAAACCCGTGGAATCACAAGGCGGACCATTAAGGAGTGAACACTCAGCCGACCAGTCCAACAGACTTTCTCAGGAGGAAACATCGATGGCAAACCCCAAGGTTGTTGCCGTAAACGGGTCCCCCCACGTCGCTTTCGGAAGTACCGGCCTGTTGCTGGAGATGCTTCGAGAGCCCTTGTCACGACACGGATTGGACCTGGAGGTAATTCATCTCTCGGAGCTTCGCATTGAATACTGTATCGGATGTGCCCTGTGCCTCGAAAAGGGCGGTTGCTGGATCAACGATGACTACAAGAGCACCGCGAAGAAGCTGGCCGACGCAAAGGCGGTCATTTTGGGGTCTCCTGTTTACATCCGCAGCGTAACCGGGCAGATGAAGACGTTTCTGGATCGATCCGTGGCCGGCGGCCATCGTCCTGAAAAATCTTGGAAGCCGGGACTGGCCATCAGCGTTTCGGCCGGTTACGGAGAGACCTCGGTGGCGGAATACCTGGAAAATATGTTGAGACTCTTTGGAGCCTACCCTGTGGGAAGACTGACCGCAATTGCCGTAGGGCCGGGAGGATTTCTCGGAAAGGACGAGGTGGAACGGCGTGCCCTTGACTTGGCAAGGGACCTGGCAACGGCGGTGAAGGAAAAGAGACGCTACCCCGCCACCGATCGCGATTTTGAGTTCTGGTCGTTTATGAAATGGCTTGTGTACGAGAATCGTGATTTCATGAAGGCCGATCATACCCATTGGAAGAAGGCAGGCCTGTACGAAAGCTTTGAAGGCTATGTGGGTCAGGATCGCGCCTCGGGGACGCGAAACCCTGAAATGAGAAGAGCCTGGATCGACAATCACGTAGAACGCCAAAAAGAGCAGCGGAGGCAATCCGCGGCTCCCCCCGCCAAACCCGGTCCCCACAGTGCTCGTTCGGCAAGAGAACTCCTGGAAATGATGCCTCTGGGCCTTGACCCGTCTGCGGCCGGCGGCCTATCCGCGGTTTATCAATTCGAGATCAGTGGAGACGAGGACTTCACCGCGCATCTGAGCATCGTCGATCGCAAGGCGAAGTTTCATGAGGGCCCTTCGGAGAATGCCTCGGTGACGATTATGACCCCCGCGGACGTATGGCTGAAGATAGCCCGCGGCGAGTTGGATGGCGCTCAGGCATTCATTTCCGGCAAGTACACGGTAAAGGGTGATGTCACTCTGCTGATGAGACTTAAGGCACTTTTCCCCGGTTAATGGAAATCCGGAAATCTTATCCCGCCATGGCCGACGCTACAAATGCCCGTCGAATCACGTGTCCCGCGGGACGGTTCGCTTCGCTCACCACATCCTGCTGCGATCTGTGGAACCTAGCATTGAAACGCCACTGTATGTACGACATGGATTGCTTGGCACCTTATTGCGCAAGTTCCGATTCCTGCCCGGCGAGTGCGCGTTCCATGGCCTCCGACAGTGAAGGAAGGAGGTCGGACACTGAGAAGGCAGGCGTGGGGTTGGCGAGCAAGCCTAGAAACCGGTTTGTCTTGGCTGCCAGCAAAGCGGCTTCAGGGATGGGTCTGCCGCTTTGAATCAGTGCCGCTGCGATTCCGGTAAGCGTGTCTCCCGTGCCTCCTATGGGCTCCATGTTTTCCACGCAGGGTTGGGAGACTCCGGCCAGTATCCCGTCAGCAGAAGCAACGAGGTCACATTTTCCCTTTACCAGAAGGTATCGTGCAGCGTTTTCATGCTTGTATGCCCGTTGAATCAAATCCTCGGCCGTGTCTTCTTCCTGAAGCAGGAAACCGCGCGTGTAAAACGGATGCGGCGCAGACTCATCCGCCAGAAATGCCAACTCGCCGATATCGGGCGTGAACAGATCGTACGACGATGCAAACCCGCTCATCTTGGCCACATACATGTATCCGGCATCCGCTGTGAGCGTGGGTCTTTGCGCAAGCTCTTGTAGACCCAAAAAGATTCGATTGTGCCAATCTATGTCCGGCTGAAGGTAGTGGAACACGAGCAGCGAGTAGGATAAGCCCGGCAGGGTCTCTAGGAGATGTCGGTAGACCTTTTCACTGCCTTGGCCCTTTCCCGTATCGCCGGCCACCAGAGCCGTCGGAGGCTCTATGTGAAGCTCGCGGGCGGCAAGCACGGCTGCGGCAATAAGGGCGGGCGTGCCCCTGGCTACGGTAACGGCATGGTCACCAAGGGTGAGCACGCCGTTCCGGAATTTACAAGGTGCTTCCACTAAAGGGAATCCGTCATCCGGTATGGTTCCGACAATCAACCAGGACATGTGCGTTTGAGCTCTTCGTAGGCCATTTGTAGGGCGTAGCCGCACAGCGTGCTGCCAAGCTCTCTGGGTTCCGGTGCCTCCAAGAGTGTCTTGCCGACAAGTTCCTCGGCGAGATAGGGCACATCGGGACAGCCTCCACCCGATACGTTGACGATTCGGAGATCGTGTTTCGCCAGCGTGATCTTCATGTTGGCGGCCCGTACCATCAAGAAGTCACCAAAATCCTTGACCTTATACAGGCTTACCGGTTCAAGCAGCAGATCTTGCAGCGGAAGGATCTCGAGCGGCTCCACGCCGGCATCCTTGAGAAGTTGGGATACCAGAAGCTGCGCTATGAGCGGAAACTCAATGGCCATGTCGCAACCGGTTCTGACTTCGGGCGGCGGGCCTTTGATCTGAATCTCAAGACCCGCTTCCCTTAACAACGACTCCGCGCGAATCACTTCACTCGTGTGACTGAAGATGAGAATCCCCCGCGCCGAAAGGCTTCGATCCGAGGATTTCTCCCCGTCCTTCGACTTCACCAAGGATTCGTATATTTTTAGGAAGAATTTCTTCAACGTTTGAAAACGAGGTGAAACTCCTCGTTCTCCTCTCGTTCCTCCGCCAGCTGCCAACCAGCGTTGGTTGCGGCTCGACTCACGTTTTCTCGGCTGACTTCATTATCTACAACGATTTCGACTTCTCCCGTTGACAGCTCCTTGATCTTCTGAAGAGTCATCAATACGGGTTGAGGGCACGACAAACCTCTTGCATCAACCATTTCCGCCATTTGTTACTCTCCTCACTTGCCGCTATTCTTGAGATTGGTGAATCCGATATACAGGCACACAATCAGGCAGACAACAACGGCAGCCATTCCGTGAGGACCTATGCCCTTGGGTGAGCTTGCAAGGCCGAAGTTGTGGGCAAAGGCCGCTCCCGTTATCATTCCGAAGACGAAGACCCCCGCGTCGCCGTCACCCTCACCGGACATGAAAAGCTGCCTTCCCGGACATCCCCCGGCGAGAGCAAATGCCAAACCCGCGACCAACATTCCTGAGAAGTTCCAGAAGCTCTGCGTATGGGCCACCGGCTGTCCCACAAATCCCGGGTGGAACTGACCCACTATCAGATTGGTGATCCACGCGAAGATCAGAAGCGACAGAAATCCTGAGAAGAGATGCCAGTGATTGAAAAGGATCAGGTCTCTCAGGGCTCCCATTGTGCAGAAGCGGCTGCGCTGTGCGATGACGCCGACTGCAAGACCCACTATGAGAGAGATTGCGAGAGCTGCGTGCTGCGCGCCGGGACCTTTGACGCTATAAAAAAGAACTCCGCTCTTGGGCTCCCCCGGAATCTCAGGAAACAAGAACAGCAAAATCAGAAGTCCTACCATCACAATCGGCATGAGCAGTCCGACTCCCCAGGTCTGCTTGAACGTGCGCCCCAGACTATACCCATACCTGAAGAATAGTGTTCCAATGCCTACGCCGGCGGCCAGTCCAAGCAGTCCAAACAGCGCGTTGCCGTCCCCTCCGGCGAGACGCAGGAGGGCTCTCCAGGGGCACCCAAGAAACACCAGAGCGCCGATCATTGCACACATGCCGAGTAGGAACCGGGCCAACGGACTCGACCCGGCGCGAGGCTTGAATTCACCTACAACCAGAGCCGCGGCAAATGCGCCCAAGACGAAGCCAAAGATCTCCGGTCTCAGGTATTGTACGACTGCGGCTCGGTGTAATCCCAAAGCGCCGGCAATGTCCCGTTCGAAACAGGCCACGCATATGCCCATGTTGCCGGGATTACCGAGTTTCTGAAGTAGAGCGGCCAACACTCCGATGACAGCTCCCACCAGGACTATACCCCATCGTGTGGAGAAAAGATTTTTCATCCTCCAGAAGCCCTCCTTCAATTCTGACAATTACGAACGCCCTCTTAGGGAAATCCTGCGGTCACTTAGTTGAGAGACCAACGAACGTAATCCCACAGACTCCTCGCAAGAATATCGGGCGATCTATTGAGGAGACGGCTCTCGAGAACATGCATGCAATAGCAGGAAAAACGCACTCTTCTTGATCGGATCCCCAAACGGTCCGGCGGTTCCCAAGCACCCGATTTAAAGCAACGCGCACGCCGGCACGGAGTCCGGATCCGTTTTTCACTGCCAACTGAAAGAAAGCCACTATGCCATAGGACGTGCGAATATGTCAAATCATGTTTATCAATCCGAAATATCAGAATCCAAAACGGTATGGGAAGCCGCGAAGCACGGGAGCCCCATTGTCCTTCGCAAATCGACCGCTTTCGACGGAAGAGCTTGAGTGCGGTGTTCAGACGGTGGTCTTCCGATCTTATCTGAACGGCTTTGTGAGGGAAGATCAACGACAATTCTTATAAGGCAATTGATTCGTTCAGGAATCCTTGTCTTCCAGGAATGAGGTTCACGGTGAAGATTCATAACCGCGATGATGAGCAGGGTCTCACTTTTTGCCTGATAGAAGATACCGAAGGGAAATCGTTTTGTCCGCCGGTGGCGTGTCCTCTTGGAAACGAGAGACCGCACTTCAGGATTTCAATAATTCTCTCTATTGCGGCTCGAACTTGACCGAGGCCGTTGTGCGAAGTATTATCTCACCCTGAAAAAAGACACCTTTTTTAATCAAAGCGGCACTCGGTTTGGATCTGTCCGGTTTTGCGTCGAGGCTCGCTATGCATGAGGCTTAAGGGGAACGGGGTGTCGCCCCACGTCGAGCCGCAGGTGTGAGAAATGTCAAAGCCGGAGGATCATGCCGGGTTAGTTGGTCGGTAACCTTTTGTCGCCTTTTCCAGCTTGATTCAAAAGCCCGTTTCGTATTCAGTGGTGGTCGTTGCATGAAGAGACTAATGTTTGGCCTTGCAGTGTTTTGCGTTCTGTTTCCGGTACACGTTCCGTCGCATGTGCGGGAGTCCTGGCGTTCGGCGGATTCCCAAGCGCGATGGGATATTGGTCGGCAGGCCTTCCATCTGTTGGTATGCTCTCCTGCTCCGGACCTGCACGGCAAGGGATCGCCCCCGTCAAGTTTTCCGTCGGGTGGTTGGAGCATTCTCAAGGGTTGACGCTTTCCAACGACCTCCCCGAGCTTCTGGGGGGCATTACGAACATTCGCCCAAGCCCGTTAAGGGGAATTTGGAGCTCGTTGACCGTGTCGGCCGCCTTGCTCGACGGCCTGGGGCTCGAATTGTCGGGTGCAACTCTTCAAGCCTGTGAATCGGCCGGACTCATTACGAGCAATATCGGGTCGACCGCGGACATCGAAGGTGCCGGTCTGGAATGGTCGTACCTTCAATCACTGTTCCAATGGGACGTAGCGGGAGATTTCTCAGTCCTTGCCGGAGTACGCTGGGATCACACGAAGGTCCGCCTGCACGTGACTCGTCCCGCTTCAAGTAACGATGATTTCATTGTAAACGGCTACATGCCCTTGGTGGGCGTGCAGGTCCGGCAAGAATCTCCCGCAGGATATATTTCCTTGAGGGTCCTTGGATTCCCGGCAGTGCCGGGGAATATCAAGTTTCACACATGGTCTGAAACCTCAACATATTCCCAGGAAAGCGATCAGGATTTCTCGGGAGGGCATTGCCTTGAAGTCGATGCCGAGTACGGCCGGAGGATTTCCGGCACTGTGGATGCCTCACTATTCGGGCGGTGGGATCTCCTTCACGCGACAACCTCGGTCGAGAATGCGTTGGTTCCGGCTCCGGTACGGGCAATTAGATGGACCGTGGACAGGAGATCGTGGACGTTGGGAATGGGAATCTCCTGCAGTTTGAGTTTCCCAAATCCTTTATAACAACGTGAATTCCATATCAGGCGCAGAGAAGGGACAGAATCACTACAACTTGGTGAAGTCGGTATCATAGTTCTATTAAGGGTGTTCCTAGTTTGCACGTTTGAAATCACATTGATATGATTGGGTACGAAGGGCCTGTTATCGGAGACCACACATGGTAACAATGAAACAGATCGAGGAGTTCGCTGAAAAGCTTGTCCGGGAGTTTCGGCCGCTCAAAGTAGTGCTCTTTGGATCTTACGCGAAGGGGATCGTGACACCGGACTCTGATGTTGACCTTCTGGTGATCCTCCCATTTGAAGGGAAGCCCGTGTTCAAGTCGGTGGAAATGCGTCTCAAGCTTCGTCCGAGATTTCCCCTGGATCTGATTGTTCGCACTCCGGAAAAGGTGGAGGAGCGTTTGGAAATGGAGGACGCCTTCATGGAAGAGGTCATGGAAGAAGGCAAGGTGCTCTATGAAGCCGATAACCGCTGAATGGGCGTCAAAGGCCGAAGGTGACTTTGCCACCCTGGAACGCGAGAGCAGAGTCAGGAAGCATCCCAATTACGACGGTATTTGCTTCCATGCGCAGCAGTGCACGGAGAAATACCTCAAAGCTCGGCTCTCCGAGGCCGGAGTGAAGTTTACCAAGATACATGACTTGAGTGCCCTGCTTGAAGTGGTCCTGGCGATTGAACCTTCATGGGAAGACTTTCGCGAAGATTTAGCTTATCTGTCTGACTTTGCAGTAGCTTTTCGGTACCCCGGAGAAAGCGCAGACCGTGAATTTGCCGTTAGCGCACGAAAACGATGCCGAAGATTCCGAGACGCAGCGCGAAAGGCCTTGGGGCTTGCTGATGCCTGATACGCTCTTGCGCGAATGCGTCGCAAATTCTGGTTCAGCGTAACTATTGAAGCCCATTTCCTTTTCGGGGCAACACTGCGCCTGAAAGTCCCTATGTCTATGTCTGATTCCACCCCGGGTACCATTTGGCGACGATAATCCCCGCGCGTTGCGGAGTACCGTGCCGGTTTAATCATACCTCCGGAAATATTCTTCAACATGTCCTCAGATGACACAGTTCGGCGCGATGGTGGGGGGGCTCACGTGCATGGGAGTCACAGATGCAGACCTGGAGGTGAAGCCGAGGCCGGACCGCTAAACAGCGGGTGGTTTGGCCGGATGGCCTTTCAGGTTGGTGAAAAGATGCCGGCTCAAGTGCCGGCTGCATGACCTGAGCATTATCAGGTCCATGCCAACGGTCGCCGGCAAAGAGTTATATGACATGCTCGGGGCTCTATGACGCTTGCGGGAGGGGCGGTACAGCCATGACACGAAAAGTGACTTGGAAGTTTAACAGTTGGTGAAGTAGTGTAGGGGTATTATCTCAACGCACCGCCGTCCAACAAAAAAGTCGCTCCATGGAGGGGAATCCATGTCCGGTAAACATCTCGCCCATACGGCAAATCAAGGCGGCAAAGTTGACGCGCTGTCGGAACACTTGGAAAGTGTAGGCCGCCGTGCGGCGGAATATGCATCCGCTTTCGGAGCTTCCGTGGAGGCAAGACTTGCCGGTATGCTCCATGACATTGGGAAATATGGCATTCTTTTTCGGCGACGTCTTGAAGGCACGGAGAAAGGTATCGACCACTGGACAGCGGGCGCGTGGATTGCCCTGATGAATTATCGACAGGCCGGGATAGCATCGGCGCCGGCAATCCAGGGCCATCGGCAGAACTCCCCTAATTGGTGCAGAGGAACATACGATGTGAGAAGTTACAAGGAGGTCAGAGATGAAAGAGTACATGGTTGCAATGGAAGTCTCAGGTCCGACTGCTATGTGGACCAGACCCGACACGGGAGATGCACCAGTCAGTTATCCGGCCCCGACGTATGGAGCGGTTAAGGGTCTCTTCGAATGCATTCTCTGGAGTCAATGGGCAGAAGTAGTGCCCATCAAGGTAGAGATCTGCCGTCCCGTCGTCTATCACACCTATACCACTAATTACGGAGGCCCCTTGCGAAAAAGCGAGGTCAGGAAGAAAGGAGCTGGTTATCAACTATTGGCTACGGTCCTGACAAACGTGTGTTACCGTCTGTGCGCGAATGTGAATTCAGATCCAGGCGGATACCACCATCACGGTCGGCCGGGAAAACAGACGGTGGGGACGACCAATGGTGCCCACGCGTACAAAGAGGTGTTTGAACGTCGGATGAGGCGAGGCCAATTCTTTTCAACGCCTTTCCTGGGATGGAAGGAATTCGTCCCTGACTATGTTGGACCTCTTCGTGAGGAGTCCCAGGTCTGTGCTGAAATAGATCTGGTAATCCCCAGCATGCTTCGGACTTGTTTTCCTGACGGCAACCGTTCCGAATACAATCCGGTCTATGTCCAGAACGTCAAGATAGAAAGAGGCATTCTGTACTATGCTAAATGAACTAATCGAATTACATTTTAGCATGAAAGCAGCGGGAATCGTGGCAGACGCTTGGTGCAGAGGTTACGAGGAATGCCGCACGATCGGGGGGCTCTTCCTGATGATTGCTGCAGACGGGTTTCTCCGCTGCCTGGAACCAATACCACAGCCTGAATCCAAACGATTGAGGACCTATGCGGCCAAACGGAACTTTTCCTTTCCGGGGTTCAATATCAAGCCATTGCTCTTGGCCAAAAGTGAAACGGCGAAAGATGCCGTGAAAAGCCTTAAGAAACTCTGTCAATCCACGACTCATCATGAAGTCGACATCGACAATTTGCTCCACGAGGTCCATCTCCTTTGGGAGGTTTGCGAAAGTCTTTGGACTGAAAGAGAACTCGACAGAATAACCAAATGCCTGGAATCAGCCGGTTTGCGAGAGAGACTTGGCCAAGCTCTGGATAGGATTCCGCAAGATTGCTCAGCGATTCTGGAACTCATGAAACGCTCGGCAAAGGTGGACGTCTTCGAACTGCAAGAGTCTGTTAAACATTACATCCTCTCTCGAGTGGAAAGACACCCGGAGAAAGCGAACCTTTGGATAGACCTTCTTGTATCGATAAAATCACAGCCCTCAACAGTGCCGATCGTGCTTGAATTAGCGGACCACTCCTTCTTCCAGTATCCTGCCAACCACACGAGGGTGATTGCATGGATCAACAGAACGCTCATGGAGCTTTCAGAGACTGAAGCGGGAGAGAATTGCTCCGCAGTTGGAGACGCATTTGGCTGGCCTCTTGCGGAAAAAGATCTCAAGAGCAAATTCCATCAGGTTAAGCTCCCTAGGCTTGGGAACGTGATACTCAGGGCCATGAACAAGGAATCGCCGTGCCAAAAGAGATATGGCAGGATTGATGCTCAAAGCTTTCCTGCCGGCAGGGAGGCAAAGCAGGCAATGGCGAATGCGTTGACATGGCTCGGTGCTGAAACACGTCGAGCAAAAACGTGGCAAGATATTTCGCGTACCTGTGGCTACGACAGAGCCCTGCTCTTCGCCTACCCATCCACATTGCACGAAGATCCTCCGGAGTTGGCTGGATGGCTACAGCCCACCGACGCCGATGGAGCGAAATTCGAGGCAGCAGCAGCCCGCGTGATTCCTGCTTTGCAGGGCATATGCAATGTCGCGCCCAATGCGCAAGTACGCATCTTTGCCCTTGCAAAACTAGATCAAGCGAGAACCAAGGTCCTGGTCAGCAAGAATTACAGTGTTGGAGCATTTCTTTCCGCGGCCGCAGCCTGGCAGCTCGGCTGCCGAAATGTTCCGGCTATCAGACTCAACATAGGTTCCAAGGAAAAGTCGTGGTGGATCGAGCCCGTTACGCCATTTCCCATTGAAGTAGTCAAGTGCCTGAATGTGGCATGGTTCGAGGGCGGGAAGAGGACCGACAGTGTTCATGCTTTAGCAATCGACGAAGGTCTTGAAATCTTGCTGGAGACCAAAGCTTCTGCACAACAAATCGTCAGTCGGGCATTGTCTTTGGTCGTCAATAACGCTGGGTCTTTGTTGCTTGCTTTGGGCCATGCCGATCACCGTGGTGATGGCGCGATCACGTTTGCCTCAAGGTATAACAGAGACTCAGGCCTCTTACTGTGTATCTTAGGACTACTCTTGCATAAACAGAATCTCATGAAGGGGGATTACATGCACAATGCACCATTTCTCGTGGGACGACTCCTCGCCCTAGCGGACCTGCTCCACAAGGAGTACTGCAAGCATGTGCGCCAAGGCGACACTCCACCCCAGTTGATCGGCAATGCGCTCATGTCTGCCGCAAGCGACAACCCATTGAGGGGAATCGTTAGGCTTCGGGAACGCTTGACTGTGTACCAAGCGTGGGCCAATACAGCGAAGGGCGATGGGCTAGGACTAGCCAAATGGGCGCTCGGTCAGATGGGAAGCGTCGCCACGGAACTCGCCGGACTCGACTTGCCAGATCGCGCTGACGATGCGGCTAAGGCACAGGTGTTGTTGGGATACCTTGCCCGCCTCGAAGGTAAGGGGCCGGGAAAAGATGATGATTTACCTGTCTTTTCGAACAAGGAGGTTAACAATGGCCGGTAACAGTGAAAATGGATTAGGCATCGTCCGGGCCACCGGTTTGCTGGTGATCGAGGTGATCAGCTCCAATCCCAACGGAGATCCTGATCGAGAGAGCGACCCGCGTCAGCGGCCGGATGAACGGGGAGAGATCTCTCCGGTATCTTTCAAACGTAAACTTCGGGACTTGATTGAAAACAAGGATGGGCCGGTCTGGCGAGAGGTAGCTCAGCGCTTTGATCCTCATCTCTCTGGGAAGAATTTCTGCATTCTCGAGAGTCGCGGGAGAGATCGCAAACTAATCGAGGAAGAACTCAAGAATGGCACATTTGTGAAGAAATACTGGGATGGGCGGATTTTTGGTAACACATTCTTGGAAGAAGGCTCTTCCACCTCTATCAAGACTGGGGTTGCGCAATTCGCCTTGGGCGTTTCCATTGCCCCCATCTCGGTCCAGCGGATGACGAACACCAATAAAGCCGGAGTGCAGGAAGGGAAAGATCGCGGTATGGCCCCACTCGGCTATAGGGTTGTGCAGCATGGCGTTTACTGCATGCCTTGCTTTATCAATCCGACTGCCGCTACCAAGTCTGGTTGCACACAACAGGACATCGACGTGCTTCTGCGTACCATGCCTTATGCCTACGCGCATACCGCATCTTATGTACGCCCGTTCGTGGGTATTCGGCACGCTTGGTATGTGGAACACATGTCAGCCTTGGGGTCATGTTCGGACTTCGAGCTTGTCGCTGCGCTCACTCCCAGCAAGAGGCAAGACCCGGAAAGGCCATCCACTTCATGGGACGAATATGATGTTCCCTCCGCCTTGCCGGACTCCCTGCAAAGCAGAGTAATGCCACTACGCGACTTGATGAGCGAGGCTTATGATGGAACCGCTCGCCCATAGCGCTCGGCCCCAAAGGGGAATCCCGGTTCAACTCTACGCGGATCATGTCCGTGGCGTAGTGGAACTGGCATGCGCCGGCGCACGTGAAGCGGCAGTCTACTCCGTTGGCGAAGCGAACCGCCTTGTCGAGGCGGTTCGTCTTGCTGCGGAGTTTCATGATCTGGGCAAGTTGGAGGCAGCAAATCAGGCGGTGTTGATGTCAGGATCTCAGAGAAACACTCTTCCAGTGAATCATGTTGATGCCGGTGTTGCACACCTCTTTGATCCTTCCATCAACAACCTCCTCGCAGCAACGCTGGTGTATGCCCATCATATTGGGCTGCCGGATTTTCCCGACCAGTGTATCAACGGACCGGGTAAAGTACTCAGAGACCTCAAAGTGGTAAGATCTGGCGAAAGAGGCCAAACCACGAAGGCTATTACCGACCAATCTCTCCGTGATTACCTGCAATTGCACGAGGAGGCCGTTCATGCTCATCTTGATCAATCGGTAAAGGTGTGTCGCGCTACGCCAAGGCCGTTACCTCCGCTGTTGTTCAGGATCGCATTGTCATGTCTGGTTGATGCGGACCATAGCGATAGTGCCGGACATGATGGGAAAGTCTTTTTCCGATCAAGCCCGTCGCTACAGCCTGATCTCCGTCTGGCGCTCCTGGATAAGTACATCGCTGGGATCGAGAAGGGTGAGAGAGGCGAACGTAACGAATTTCGCAGCGAAGTATACAGAGCCTGCCGAAACGCAGACCCTGTTCCCGGCATGTACGCATGCGACAGTCCTGTGGGCACGGGAAAGACGACCGCGGTGATGGCTCACCTCCTTCAGTCTGCGCAGGCGAAAGGCCTTCGCAGAATCTTCGTCGTCCTACCCTTCACGAACATTATCGATCAATCGGTGGAAGTGTACCGGGATGCCCTTGTCTGCCCAGGTGAACTTCAGGAAGATGTCGTAGCAGCCCATCATCATAGGGCGGAGTTCGCTGATCTTGAATCACGGCATCTCTCATTTCTCTGGAAAGCACCTATTGTAGTTACTACCGCCGTTCAATTCTTCGAAACCTTGGCGGCTAATCGTCCAGCCGGCCTTCGCAAACTCCACCAGATCCCCGGATCTGCCATCTTCATCGATGAGGCCCATGCAGCGCTGCCTGCGCATTTGTGGCCCCAGGCATGGAAGTGGCTACGTGAGTTGCAGTCAGAATGGGGCTGTCATTTTGTGTTTGGCTCCGGTTCGCTTCATCGATTCTGGGAACTTGAGGAGTTCTCCCCCGAACACGTGAAATTGCCCGACCTTGTGCATTCTGGCGCGCATGCCGGAGTTGCGAGGTACGAAACCCACCGGATACGGTACTTGTCCAGGCCTGGTCCGGTGACGAAGGAGGATCTGGTTAAGTGGTTGGCTGAAATTCCTGGACCGCGCATCCTGATCGTAAACACTGTCCAATCGGCCGCCGTCCTGGCTGAG
This sequence comes from Desulfomonilaceae bacterium, assembly GCA_963675835.2. GTDB lineage: Bacteria > Desulfobacterota > Desulfomonilia > Desulfomonilales > Desulfomonilaceae > JAVHLK01. The sequence continues at coordinate 82,066 of CAXXIU010000019.1, read as the reverse complement.
AACTTGGCCGAAAACTGTGGCCATCGGACAGTCGAGCATTTGTCAACCTCGCTATGTCCTCATGACAGACGAGTTACTCTTGAGCGCGTCAGGAGACGGCTCGATGATCGATCGGATTCTGATTGGACGTTGGTAGCCACCTCCTGTGTAGAAGCAGGTGTTAATCTGTCTTTTCGCAACGGATTACGAGAAAGGTGCAGCCTTAACAGCTTGATTCAGGTCGGCGGACGAGTCAGTCGCGCAGGTGAGTATACCGATTCAATTGTGTGGGACTTCGAGCTCCAACATGACGGGTTTCTCAAGGGTCACCCGGCGTTCGAACCTTCTGCCCGGATACTGGGTGAGTTGTTTACCGAAGGAAAGGTGTGTGCCGAAGCTTCGACTGAAGCACTCCGAAGGGAAGTCCGGCAGGACGGTATAAGGGATATTTGCGATATTATCTTGAAGGCAGAGCGAAATCTGCAGTTTCCGTCTGTCGCTGACAAGTTCACAGTGATTGATTCAGATACAGTGACCGCTATAGTGAATAGACGGGTCGTTAAACGCCTGGAACGCCATGAACTGGTGGATCCAGCCACGATTCAACGGTTCAGCGTCCAGATCTGGCGTTACAGGGAATCGGACTATGCTTTGGAGCCCGTTACAGGGTTTCGGGACCTGTACGCTTGGCCCCTTCTTTACAACCACTTTCTCGGATACATGGCAGGGGTGCTACAGAAGCTCAGGCATGAGGAGAACGGGACCATCATATAGCCATTCTGAAGGGTGCGATAGATTGGAGTGCAAAACAATGTTTGGCGAGGAAGACCTTCTGCCGCTGTCAGCGTTGCAGCATGTGGTCTTCTGCCCTCGAAGGGCTGCGCTGGTGCACGTGGAAAGAATCTGGGAAGAAAACCGCTTTACTGCTCAGGGGCGAATTCTCCACGAACGAACGCACATTCCGGGTACCGAATCTCGGGGCGACGTTCGCGTCACACGGGCATTGTCCGTACGTTCGCTCCAGCTCGGCCTCTCGGGAAAGACGGACGTCGTGGAGTTTCGTCGTGTTTCGGATTCCGTCAACACAGGCTTGACGGAAGACCAACTGCCGGCGGGCATGGCTTTGCAGGGAACTGAAGGGCTGTGGCAGCCCGTTCCCATCGAGTACAAGAGTGGAAAGCGGCGCCACGAAAGGTCGTATGAGGTCCAGCTCTGCGGACAGGCGTTCTGCCTGGAAGAAATGCTTCGTGTTGCCGTGCCTGCCGGGGCCTTGTACTACGGAAAAACAGGCCGTCGACTGGAACTGGCTTTTGACGAGCCGCTACGTAAGGAAACACGAGAGGCGGCGAGTCTCCTCCATCGTATCGTACGCTCCGGTTTAACGCCGAAAGCGCACTATGAGAAGAAATGTAAGAAGTGTTCGCTGCTTTCCATCTGTATGCCCAGGGTTATAGGCAGGAAGCGCAATGTCCGCTCCTACGTCGAAGCCTTGGTGGGGGACATAGGTAAGGAGATGAGATGAGGCGACTCCTGAACACGCTCTTTGTTACGACACAAGGGACCTACCTGGCCCGAGACGGGGAAACGGTCCGCGTCCGTGTGGCGAAGGAGACGAAGATGAGGATCCCGATCCACACCATTGACGGGATTGTCTGCTTCGGCCGGGTCTCGTGCAGCCCTCCACTTATGAAGTTGTGTGCCGACAGGAATGTGACCATCTCTTTTTTGAGCAAGTACGGCAAATTCTGGGCGAGAGTCCAGGGTTCGGTCAGCGGAAACGTGCTCTTGCGTCGCGAACAATACCGTTGGGCGGACAACGAAGAGAAGAGTATTGAGATTGCTCGCAGCGTGGTTCTCGCCAAGATCATGAACTGCAGGACCGTTTTGTCCAGAGCGCTGCGCGATCATTCGTCCGAAATAGACGCGTCTGCAGTAGAAACGGCTCTCGGCAGATTAGCACTCGTCGTGCAAGCACTTGGAACGTGCCGGGATCTCGAAGGCCTACGAGGCCGTGAAGGTGAGGCGGCGAGGGCCTATTTCGGCGTCTTTGATCATTTGATCCTTGCTCGGAAGAAGCATTTCTTCTTCCGGGAACGATCCAGGCGACCACCGCTCGACAACATGAATGCTCTCCTATCGTTCCTGTATGTGTTGCTCACCCACGACGTGGTCTCGTGTCTTGAAACCGTGGGTCTCGACCCGGCCGTGGGTTACCTCCACCGTGACCGGCCCGGCAGACCGGGCCTTGCGCTCGACCTCATCGAAGAATTACGGCCTTTTCTCGCGGACCGTCTTGCTCTATCGCTCGTGAACAGACAGCAGGTGAAGGGTGCCGGTTTCAAAGACACGGAGACCGGGGCCGTACATATGGATGAGAAAACTCGCAAGCAAGTGCTTGTGGCGTATCAGAAGAGAAAACAGGAGGAGATACGGCATCCGTTTCTGGATGAAAAGGTTTCCATAGGACTAATTCCCTACGCTCAAGCCATGCTCTTTGCTCGCTTTGTTCGTGGGGATATCGACGGGTATCCGCCCTTTCTGTGGAAGTGAAGGAACAATGCTTGTTTTGGTTACATACGACGTGAATACGGAGAGTCCGGAAGGAAAAAGGAGGCTCCGCCGCGTGGCAAAGACGTGCGAAGACTTGGGTCAGCGGGTGCAAAAGTCGGTGTTCGAGTGTCTGGTGGACCCGGCCCAGTGGGCAACATTGCGCAATCGCCTGATCGAAGAAATCGACACGAACACGGACAGCCTCCGGTTCTATTTCTTGGGTAAGAACTGGAAACGCAGAGTAGAGCACGTGGGGGCGAACCCCGGATACGATCCGGAAGGGCCTCTGATCGTTTGAAGTTGACAGGGTGCGAACCTTGAACGAACAGAGAACCCCAAGGGGTTTCGCACGACGAGTAACCTCTTGGCTTTGCAGGCGTTTTTGGGAGCACTGGCGAACAATACGTGAAGGTCACAGAAAGAAGTGAACAGGTTCGCAGGTGGCGGCCTCTTGGGCCGCAAGGGATCTTGCTTTTTTGCCGGCGATATCGCCCCTCATGCGGGGGCGTGGATTGAAACCGATCGAGGCTCATCACCGGCGGCCACGGCCAGGAATCGCCCCTCATGCGGGGGCGTGGATTGAAACAACGCGAGGAGGATCGCCGGAAGCGAAGGCCGAGATCGCCCCTCATGCGGGGGCGTGGATTGAAACCGTACATCCATCGCCGCTTGTACGATCTTCCGGCATCGCCCCTCATGCGGGGGCGTGGATTGAAACGAATAATTGGCTGCCAATTCCGCGGGACCCTTGAGCATCGCCCCTCATGCGGGGGCGTGGATTGAAACCAACGGGTCAGGGCGCTCTGCAGTAGCCTGCAGAAATCGCCCCTCATGCGGGGGCGTGGATTGAAACTGGAAGACATTATCGCATTTCTGATGGACGTGGCATCTCCCTTCACCTAAGGGTCTGTCGCAGAATAAGTCTCCCATTTTTCCGGCTTACCAGCCTGGCCTTGAAAGACCGGTCTACGCTCATACGGTCCCTCCGGGACGAGCTTGATCGCTTGCCCCGACAGGGGCTACTGAGAGTAGCCCGGTACTTCAGTGCCCTTCACCTAAGGGTCTGTCGCAGAATAAGTCTCCCATTTTTCCGGGTCATACGGTCCCTCCGGGACGAGCTTGATCGCTTGCCCCGAAGCTACTGAAAAGCGAGTGGTCTCAGGATAGTTCGGTAACCAACATAGTCGCCACAGTTGTTTTGCGAGAAACGCTAAGGCCGGGTACGACCTCGGACTTGACCGCGGCCGTTGTGCGAAGTATTATCTCACCCTGAAAGAAGACACCTTTTCAATCAAAGCGGCACTCGGTTTGGATCTGTCCGGTTTTGCGTCGAGGCTCGCTATGCACGAGGCTTACAGGGGACGGGGTGCAACCCCTCGTCGAGCCGCAGGTGTGAGAAATGTCAAAGCCGGAGGATCATGCCGGGTTAGTTGGTCGGTAACCTTTTGTCGCCTCTTCCAGCTTGATTCAAAAGCCCGTTTCGTATTCAGTGGTGGTCGTTGCATGAAGAGACTAATGTTTGGCCTTGCAGTGTTTTGCGTTCTGTTTCCGGTACACGTTCCGTCGCATGTGCGAGAGTGCCTTGCGTTCGGCGGATTCCCAAGCGCAACGGGATATTGGCCGGCACGCCTTCCATCAGGTGATATGACCTCTTACCAAGAACCTGCCCGGAAAGAGAACGATCCCGTCAGGTTTAGCGTCGGGTGGTTGGAGCACTCTCAAGGGTTGACGCTTTCCAACGACCTCCCCGAGCTTCTGGGGGGTATTACGAACATACGCCCGAGCGCGCTAAGGGGAGTTTGGATCTCGTTGACCATTTCGGCTGCATTGGCCGACCGCGTGGCGCTCGAGTTGTCCGGTGCGGCACTTCTTGCCCGTCAATCGGGCGGACTCATTACGAGCAATATCGGGTCGACCGCGGACTTCGAAGGTGCCGGTCTGGAATGGTCGTACCTTCAATCACTTTTCCGGTGGGACGTGGGGAGAGACTTCTCAGTGCTGGCCGGAGTACGTTGGGATCACACGAAGGAGCGATTGCACGTGACTCGTCCCCCTTCAAGTAACGATGACTTCATCGTAAACGGCTACATGCCCTTGGTGGGCGTTCAGGTCCGGCAAGAATCTCCTGCGGGACACATTTCCTTGAGGGTCCTTGGATTCCCGGCAGTGCCGGGGAATATCAAGTTTCACACATGGTCTGAAACCTCAACATATTCCCAGGAAAGCGATCAGGATTTCTCGGGAGGGCATTGCCTTGAAGTCGATGCCGAGTACGGCCGGAGGATTTCCGGCACTGTGGATGCCTCACTATTCGGGCGGTGGGATCTCCTTCACGCGACAACCTCGGTCGAGAATGCGTTGGTTCCGGCTCCGGTACGGGCGATTAGATGGACCATGGACAGGAGGTCTTGGACGCTGGGAATGGGAATTTCCTGCAGTTTGAATTTCCCATGAATTTCCCAAATCCTGTGTAATAACGCATCGTGGGAGTCGAGTCTTTCATCTTGATCTGATTTTACCCAGCGTTCTGCATTGCCGAGTGAACTCTTTGTGGGCATAATACTTCAACTGAAGCATCTGAATTTCAGGATTGACGACAATCTTGGGAGATTATGCCGATCACGCCCGTTCGGACGGCTACTGAAGAGAACGGAACTACATAAGGAGGAAGACGATGAAGAAGGTTGCCATTGTTGGATGCGGTGCATACATGGAGAGCGGATACGGCTGTCCCGGAGAGTGGAGGTGTCTGAAGGCCGCCGGCATGGGAGAGGGAAGTTTCACCGAGCCCCACACGGTAGTCTCTTTTGTAGCCTGTGAGTGTCCGGGGCGTACGGTAGTTCCAACGTTGGGTATGGCCGCGAAGCTTTCCGAGATGAAGCCCGATGTCATTCACTTCAGCACATGTCTTGCGTCGGCCAAACCCGAATGTCCCTATACCAAGCCGGAAGATCTTGCTCAATTGGTGGAGGACAAGACCGGCATCAAAGTGGTGCTCGGTACCCATGACTACCACTGAAGCCGTCACACAACCGTAGATGATCATGTGGTGCCTCGCTCCAAGAATTCTTGAGCGGGGCATATGACAAATCAGGCGATTCAGTAAAGGCACCACGGATATCCGAAGGAGGAGCTTGCATGCAGTCCGATCTAAACCGAGAGGTTTTCACTCAGATCAGCTATGGACTATACATCGTAACATCCCATCTGGCCGGCAAACTCAATGGACAAATCGCGAACACGTGTCTCCAGGTTACCGCGGATCCGCCTCGTGTGGCGGTAATAATTAATAAGAGCAACTTGACCCATGAGTTCATCGCTCAAAGTAAGACTTTTGGAGCATCCGTGCTCGACACGTCCGCTCCCATGACTTTCATCGGTTTGTTCGGCTTCAAATCCGGCAGAAATGTGGATAAGCTTTCCCAAGTGCAGTTCATTTCGGGGACAACCGGTGTGCCGCTGGTAACGGATCACAGCCTCAGCGTTTTGGAGGCAACCGTATTCGAACAGTTGGATGTGGGAACGCACACCGTCTTTGTGGGAGATGTTGTCAGAGCTGAGGTTCTGAAGTCCGGTGAACCTCTGACGTATGCGTATTACCACTCCCATTTGAAGGGCAAATCCCCAAAGGCGGCGCCGACCTACAATCCCGACCAATAGCTGGATGCCTTAATTTATTACATGGAAAGAGGTAAAGAACCGTGGAAGAAAGACCGAGGATCGGAAATCAAGTGATCGGTACGATAAAAGGTGTGAAAGGGCATTGCAGTGCAGGGCACAAGTTGGGTGACCAAATCTCGCTCAGCGGTTACGACTCGGGCGGGCTTTGCGGCTTCCTGTACCATCAGGCATTCCCGTACATCATCATGCTCCAGTTCGGCGGCGGATTCCCGGTTGAGTGGGGGGATCCCGACGTGGTCGAACTGGATTGCATGGACAAGGCGAATGCCGTCACCCTGGAGCTCAAACGAACTAGGGATTGAGTATCTCGGTACACGGTAGCGTGAATACGATCACACCTTGAGTTCCGTCTTCCCGGCGCAGGCCGGGAGCCAGTTTTTTTCCCCGGGCCCATGCCTTCACCTGAAAATCCCCCCTATCCCCCCTTTTCCTAAGGGGGGAACTCCGGTCCGGAGCGCCGGAGCATTTTCATCGTCCGTTGTGACCGAGAGGTCATGGCGGTTCGCCGGGAAGACGGCGGGCACTGCCCGCCCTACAATTCGACTGATTCCGGCGAGCTAAGATTGCTGCGCTGCGCTGCGCTCGCAATGACAAGCAACGGGTATGTTCTTGCCGGGAGTGAAATCCGCTTTCCGCGGGAAAGCAATCTCAACGTGAGCAGTTCGGGACCGGCCGCCGGGCGGGTTCATTCCTCCAAACCCGTTAGGAAAGGCTTGCGGCTGCTTCCCCGTTGTTCGTCGCCGGCACCTCTCCCCTGCCGCTCCGGCCCAATTCCATACCGATTTGCAGCGCATGCTGATTCATGGGGAGAAAATCCTTGGGCACGCGTTGCTTCAAGACCTCTTGTACCGATTCGGGTTTCACCAGGTCCACCAGTCCGATGAGGGCCCCCAGCATGCAGACGTTGAGTACCACGGGATTGCCGATTTGCTCCATGACCTGATCGTACATGGGTAGTTCATAGCGACGGGCGTCAATACGTTGATGGGTCTTCACATAGTGAACGTCCGTCAACAGTGCGCCGCCGGGCCTGAGAATCGAGTGATACTTGGTAAACGCGGTCTGGGTGAGACAAATGAGGAGGTCGGGCTGAAGCACCTTGGGGAAATTGATTTCCGAGTCCGATATGATCACGTCGGCTCTGGTGGCTCCTCCCCTGGCTTCGGGGCCGTACGATTGAGACTGGATGGCGTTGAGGTCTTCGTGCAGTACGGCTGCTTCAGCCAGAATGATCGAAGCCGTAATGACGCCTTGGCCGCCGGATCCTGAAAAGACGATTCGCATACGTTCCATTACTGCCTTCCCTGCCGAGCTTGTTGGATAACTCGCTCGTACTCTTCACATAACTCCGGTCTCTGCTCATCCAGGAAGACTCCGCGACCGACCAGGTTAGGGTTTTGTTCCAGCGCTTCGGACCCAATGGCCGCAGTGCTTTCTTTGTAATGCTTCAGCATTGCGACGGCATCTCCGGCTTTGTTCTTGCGCCCGAAATAGGTCGGGCACTGACTCCAGATCTCCACCACCGAGAACCCTTTGTGCCGGATGGCCTTTACCAAAACGTCGACGAGCTGCCGGACGTGATATGTTGTAGTCCGGGCCACAAAAGTAGCTCCTGCGGCCATAGCCAAATCCACTACTTGGAACGAGGGTTCGATGTTTTTGTAGGGAGCGGTGGTAGCGCCGGATCCGTACCCGGTGAGCGGGGAATGCTGTCCGCCGGTCATGCCGTAGATGCGGTTATTCATGACCAGTGCGGTCATGTCGATGTTGCGGCGGGCTGCATGAATGAAATGGTTTCCGCCGATGGCCAAAGAATCCCCGTCGCCCATCGGCACGATCACCGTCAGTTCCGGTCGGCTTATTTTAACGCCGGTGGCGACGGCCGCAGCCCGACCGTGCATGGTGTGGAGGGTGTGAAAGTCCACGTACCCCGAAATCCGCGATGAGCAACCGATACCTGAGACCATTACTATCTCGTTCTTGCTCAGTCCGATTCTCTCCACCGCACGCAACAGACAGTTCAGTACCGTACCGTGACCGCAGCCCGGGCACCATATGTGGGGGAAAAAACGTTCCCTAAGATAGTCCTTAATCGGCATGATTCACACTCCCCTGCCCTGAATAAGTCGAAGGGTGTTGCCGATGTCTTTGTACGTTATGAAGGTGCCGTCCACTCTGTTGGCAAGAAAGACACGTTCGGGACGGTCCACGGCCTCCTTCACCGATTTGACAATCTGGCCCATGTTCATTTCCACTACGACGACGTATGAGGCTTCCCGGCACCTTTCACGCACCACATGTGCCGGAAAGGGCCACAGGGTTTGCAGTTCCAGCAGGCCGATTCGTTCGCCGCTCAGCCTGCCGCTCTCCACCAGATGACGTGCACTCCGGGCCGGTGATCCATATGAAATCAGGATGCATTCCGCATCATCAAGGTAATATTCCTTGTACAAGGCGATTGAGTTCACACTCGTCTCAATTTTATCCACCAAATGGTGAATGAGATCGTGCACGGTATGCGGGTCTTCCGACGGGAACCCCCACATGTCGTGGTATAAGCCGGTGACGTTGTATCTGTGGACCCCCCCGAAATCGCTCATTGGAAGGCGACCGTCTTCACGTGGGAGGTACGGGTGATAGTTCACATCCTGGGGCACCGAGGTCCGCAGCCGCTCCACGAGGGGAATTTCGTCCGGTTCGGGAAGAAAAAGCCGCTCACGGGTATGCCCGGTCACTTCATCGAAAAGCAGCACAACAGGTGTTCGATACGTTTCGGCGAGATTGAACGCCTCCACGGTCATTCTGAAAACGTCCTGAACAGTGCCGGCTGTCAGTGCAATTATGGAATGATCTCCATGAGTACCCCAACGAGCCTGCATAACGTCTCCCTGGCTTGCGTGGGTGGGAAGGCCCGTAGACGGGCCTCCGCGTTGAACATTGACGACTACGCAGGGAATTTCGGCCATTACCGCGTATCCGAGAGCCTCCTGCATGAGAGAAAATCCCGGGCCGCTGGTCGCGGTCATTACCTTGCATCCTGTCAAAGATGCGCCGATGATTGCCGACATGGACGCGATCTCGTCTTCCATTTCAATGAACTTGGCGCCTACCTGAGGAAGACGCAATGAAAGATGCTCGGCAATCTCCGTGGACGGCGTAATCGGGTATCCCGCGAAAAAATTGAGTCCTGCGTACAAGGCACCTTCGACGCATGCCTCATTGCCCTGAACGAATTTCACGACCTGGGGCATTACCCCTCCTCTTGAGTCAGAACTTCTATGGCAAGGTCCGGGCATCTAAACTCGCACAATCGGCACCCTACGCATGCCTCCGGGCGAATGACCACAACTTTGTCCCAATCATCCAAGCCCAAGACCTTCTTTGGACAGAAGGTCGTGCAAATGCCGCACCCCTTGCACCAATCCCGATCTATTGAATGTTTGTACTGTTTCTGTTCATCCATATCGAGGTCTCACACCTCATGATGTTTCCGCATCAACCGATCATTCGGCGTCTGCGTCTGCCGACATTTTTCGCAACACGTAGGGCAAGATCCCTCCGTGCAGAAAATACTCAACTTCAACCTCCGTATCGAGCCGAGCACGGCACGTGAACGCGATCTCCGAACCGTTTTCCTTGACTGCTCGTACGGAAACTTCCTTGCCCGGCCGCATATCGTCAATGCCCGAAGTGAAATAGGTTTCCATTCCGTCCAGCCCCAACGACTTCGCGTTCTCGTCCCGGCTGAACTCGAGCGGCAGCACACCCATGCACACGAGGTTGCTGCGATGAATGCGCTCGTAAGACTTTGCAATTACAACTCTAACGCCCAGCAAGCGTGTACCTTTGGCCGCCCAGTCCCGGGATGAGCCCGTGCCGTATTCCTCTCCTCCGATGACGATCAACTGCATCCCTTCAGAAGCGTATTCCATGGCTGCATCGTATATGAAGGCGCCCCGTCCTTCCGGCAACTTCCGTGAATAACTCCCCGTACGACCCTCCGCGAGCCGGTTCTTCAAACGGACGTTGCCGAAGGTCCCCCGCATCATGACTTCATGATTGCCGCGGCGAGAACCGTACGAGTTAAACTGTTCGGGCTCCACGCCGTGATCAATTAAGTACCTGCCGGCCGGATAGTCGCGTGGTATGGCCCCCGCGGGTGAAATGTGGTCGGTGGTCACCGAGTCCCCCAGGAGCGCGAGTACTCTCGCACCGTTCAATTCCGACGGAGGCTGAAGATCCGGGCTGAAATCGTCAAAGTACGGCGGGTTCTTTATGTACGTGGATTGCGGGTCCCAGTCAAAAATGACACTTTCGCCGCCTTCCAGACGCCGCCAGGTCTCATCCCCCTCGTACGGATGGGCATAGCCCTCATCAAAAAGCGAGGTAGCGACATGGCGATCTACCAGTTCTCGAATCTCACCTTCCGAGGGCCACAATTGCTTGAGGTACACCGGTGTTCCGTTAGGATCGAGGCCGAGCGGCTCCGTGGTCAAGTCGATGTTGATGCGGCCCGCCAAGGTGTACGCAACCACCAACATGGGCGATGCCAGAAAGTTTGACCTGACCAGCTGATGGACTCTAGCCTCGAAATTACGATTGCCCGACAGGACCGCGGCGGTGTTCAGGTTGTTGTCGACGATCGCTTTTTCTACCGACCGGCGCAGAGGACCGCTGTTGCCGATGCAGGTAGTGCAGCCGTACCCCACCACGTGAAAACCGAGGGCCTCCAGGTAGGGCATAAGCCCCGCGTCTTCCAGGTATCGAGGCACTACGGGTGAGCCCGGCGCAAAACTCGTCTTGACATAAGGCGGGACTTTCAATCCGAGCTTCACCGCCTTTTTGGCCAGCAGGCCTGCGCCTATGAGAAGGGACGGGTTTGAAGTATTGGTGCAGGACGTAATGGCGCCAATGACTATCGATCCGTGGGACAGCCTTGCCGGCGCCCCATTGATATCGATCTCAACCGGTACGGTCGAATCTCGGCTCTCCGTGAAGGTCTCCTCGCATACCTTCTTCACATTCGCGACCGCGATGCGATCCTGGGGACGCGACGGCCCGGCCACGGAAGGTTCCACATCGGAGAGGTTCAGATCAAGCACATCACTGTATTCGGGTTCCTCTCCAACTGTGTAGAAAAGGTCGTTGGCTCGGCAGTACGCCTCGGCAAGATTCGCACGGGAACTCCGGTTCGTGCTCCGCAGGTACTCGATGGTACGCTCGTCTACGGGGAACAGCGTCAGCGTAGCCCCGAATTCGGGAGTCATATTGGATACAAGAGCGCGGTCGGGAACGGAAATGTCTTTGAGTCCCTCACCGGTGAATTCCACAAATTTCCCGACCACGTTGTATTTGCGAAGCATTTCGGTCACCGTAAGCACAAGGTCCGTCGCGGTGACGCCCGGCCGAAGCTCGCCGGTCACTCGTATTCCTATGACTTCAGGAATCACCATGCCATAGGGTTGCCCCAGCATCACCGCCTCGGCTTCGATTCCACCCACACCCCAGCCCATGACGCCCAGGCCGTTGATCATTGTGGTGTGCGAATCCAGTCCCACCAGGGTATCCGGATAAGCCACAGTGTCGCCGCCTTCCGTTCCCGTCATGACCACCCGCCCGAGGTACTCCAGGTTAACCTGATGGCAGATACCGACCCCGGGCGGTACGACCTTGAAATCGTCAAAACTGTTCCGGGCCCACTTGAGCAGGCTGTAGCGTTCCGCGTTCCTATCGAATTCCATCCTCGTATTGAGTTCTGCAGCCTGCGTGCACCCGAAATAATCCACTTGAACGGAGTGGTCGATGATGAGTTCCACCGGCACTTGCGGATTGACCTTGCGAGGATCACCGCCCATGCGGGAAACGGCCTCTCGCATTGAAGCCAGATCGACTACGGCCGGGATGCCGGTAAAATCCTGCATGAGCACCCTTGCCGGGTGATACGGAATGTCCACAGGATTTTCGTACGATTTTCGCCACCGGGCCACGTTGAGAAGATGTTCTTCAGTAACCGCCTTGGAGTCGAGCTTTCTCAGAAGGTTCTCAGTAAGGATCCGTACGGCAAAGGGCAAACGCCCGATTTCGGCGAGACCCTCCCGCTCCAAGCCTCGTATTTCATAGAAAAAGAAAGTTTGCCCATTGACGGTTATTTGACGACGAAACGACTCACGGTCCATTGTATTCCTCTCCACCTCATCGCACGATTGTTTATCGGCGCCTTGGAAAAACGCCCCCGTCACGCATACTATTTTTTGGGCGGACCGTAAACAGAAGGCCTTCCGTATTACGCGTAATTTCCGAGCTGATTGCCGGCCATTTCCCGGAAGTCTCGGCCGCTCAACGAATCACTCCCCGTCGACCGGGGGCCTCAGGTCCTCCCTTGGTCGGTCGATTGCTCGATTGCGTTTCGAACAAGCGCTGCGTACCGGTAGATCGAGTGTACAAATTTCCCGTAAGGCATCGTGATGAAGAAGGCCATGACCAACCCGAGGTGGACCGCCAACAGAATGCCCATGGCCGAAGTCTGGCGGAGGATCATCAATAACAGGCCCGAGAGACTCACCAGAAAGAGCTGTCCGGTGAACGCGATGTCCATACCCAACGAATTGGATGTAGCGGGCGTTGGGTCCATCTTGTACTTCAGGTACAGCATGCCCGCCGTCCCGATCAGCAGGGCGGTTCCGCCGATGGTTCCCAATGCAACGGGCCAGCTGAGATACGGGTACGGTGCCGGAAGGTTCAAGAAGTGATCGTAGAATGCCGCCGTCGTAGTCGAGGCAAAGCAGAGTCCAAAGCCGTAGAAGACGAAGTGATGGAAGTAGCGCCTCGTCATGGAAAATCTTTCGTCGGGATAGTTGCATCCATGACTATGGCCGTCCAGGTATTTGAGCTGCAGCGCGTCCCCTACGGCGCGAAGGTGTGGACTCACGCGAAGCAGGTCGGCCGGGGCCCCTCCCGTCAGGCGCCACAACCTCCGGATTTCGTTCCCGAGGCTTGCCAAGACAAGGATACCCAGCAGCGACATCGGCAGGACCATGACGTTGGAGGGGATAACCTTGTAGAATGCGTTCGGACCGACATGAGTTCCAAAAAATACCGATGGGCCTTGGAAGGCATACGTAAGTGCTGTTACCAGGGCAACACACAGTGCGGCGATTCCCCAAACCACCGTGCCGTTGCGCCGAAACAAGCCGGCAAGAAAAGCGGGCCAGGCAAATTCCTCATAGCATTCGAGCCGAAGAGCGGCGAAGGTTTTCGGCAGGTTTAGATCGAATTCGTGAGGGGGCGCATACTGGCAGGCATAGTAACATGACCGACAGTTGTGGCAAAGGTTGGCCAGATACTTCAAATCCTCCGTGGAAAAGGTCCTGCGAAGCTCCATTGCGGGAAACACCGCGCAGTACCCCTCGCAATAACGGCAGGCGTTGCAGATCACCATTGCATGCTCAGCTTGCTTCAGTAGTTCAGTCGCCGGCATGGCGTGCCGCCTCCCTTCCTGCGATCCGGCCATATACGGTTCCGATGGTCATTCCGAATCCTGCCAGATAGCCCTGTCCTAGTATGTTGCCCGACATGATTTCGCCTGCCGCGAAGATGTTCGGCGAAGGACGGTCATTCTCCATGATCACTTGGGCTCGTTCGTTCACGGTGAGACCGAGGTACGTGAATGTGATTCCCGGCCTCAGGGGATATGCGTAGAAGGGCGGGGTGTCCAACGGTCTTGCCCAATGAGACTTGGCCGGCTCCAGTCCCTCGGTGCGGCAATCGTCCAGCACGCCGGGGTCGAAGTTTCCGGGGCGAATTGAACGATTGAATTCTCCGACGGTTTCCTCCAGCCCGGCCGGGTCCAGCTCGAGCTTCTCGGCCATTTCACCCATCGAATCGGCAGTAATGGGCGGAAATACCGACGGCATGAACAAATCAATGGATTTGGAATCGATTATCGAATAAGCGATCTGATCAGGCTGACGGGCGACGATTCTGCCCCAAATTGCATAGCGTTTCGGCCAGAAGTCCTCTCCCTCATCGTAGAAACGCTCCGTATTCTTGTTCACAACGATTCCGAAGGAGACGCAGTCAAGGCGCGTGACAATTCCCCCGTCATACTTGGGCGCCCGCGCGTCGATTGCGACCGCATGACACTGTTGCGGATCCCCAATGGGCTTGGCTCCTCGGTCAAGAAGAGATTTCAATACTCGTCCCGTATCATACGGCGTTCCCCGCACGATGAAGTTGTCAATAGCGTCTCCCCAGTATTCCTTCAGCCATTCCAGGTTGGCTTGAAAACCGCCCGATGCGGCTACCACGGCTTTCGCCCGAACCTCTTTTGACTCTCCGTGATGTGAAAACACGGCGGATTCGAATCGGCCGTCATTGTGATTTATGTCTTGCACTTCGGCGTCAAACAGAATCTTCACATCCAGTTGTCTCGCCGTGCTGTAATATGCGTTCATCAGGGCCTTTCCCCCACCCAGGAAAAACGCGTTGGTGCGCGACAAATGGAGCGTGCCGCGCATCGCCGTCTGGAACTGGGCTCCGTGTCGCACCATCCAGGCACCCACATCGCGGGATTCTCGGATGGTAAGCCGGGCAAGTTCTTCATTCGTCCGCCCGCCCGTCACCCGCAACAGATCGTCCCAGAATTCGTCTTCCAGGTAAGCGCCGGTCAGGTGGTCATTCCCTGCTTCGTGCAAGTACCGCAGGTTGCGGGTGTGGCGACTATTCCCTCCCCGGACCTCAACAGGGGAACCCTCCAATAGAAGGACCCGAGCGCCCATCTCCCGGGCCGTAATTGCCGCGCACAGAGCCGCATTGCCGCCGCCCACGACAAGCACGTCAAAAACTTGGGAGAGATCCAAGTTATATGGGATATAAGTGGTCATGCTTAGCCTAATGACTCCTTCGATCTTACCGTGCCTCGTGGAAACACGCTTGCTTATGCACGAAACCGGCATTTTGAAAAGGTCGTCCGCTGTGAAAAAGCCTCGATGACGAGTTGCCGAACAGTCTATCAATAACCGTGCCAAAGATATTAGTCCCTTTTGTTATAGGGCTGAAGGCTACCACCTGCCGTCTCATTGGCGACACGACCGAGTGCGACTTGGAGACTTGACATTCACCCTACGGTATGGAACGCTTAGTTTCACGTGAATCACACTGTTGCACTTGAAACAGCAAACCAAGGGAAATCATATGCATCAGAAGCCGTTCTCCATCGGGATTTTTGTGTCCACACCCTCCGTGGACGAGACTGTCCGCAAGATTATGACCGAAGAAGAACATGCGATCAGGGTCGATTACCACTGCCTCGAAGAAGCCGTACCGGCCGGTCGAAAAATGGAAGATCAAGGGGTCGAAGTAATTGTCAGTCGTGCAGGGACCGCGTCGCTCCTGCGGGAGAATCTCCGTATTCCCGTACTGTCGTTTCCTCAAACATCGCTCGACATTCTGGCGAGTATTAAGGAGGCGATGAAAAAGGGTCGAAAGATCTTTTTGCCGAGTTTCCGTGGGAAACGAAGTGGAGTTCAGCTGGTTGGCGAGCTTCTGAACATCGAGATCGCTCAGGGAATCTATTCGGATGCGGCGGGTCTGCACCAAGTCATCGCCGAGGCTGCGGACGACGGTTTTGAAGTGGTGATCGGCGGGAAAACAACCATGCGGTTCTCGGCCGGATTGGGTATTCAGTTTAGCGAATTGATTTCGTCGGAAGAAGAAGTGATTGAGACCATCGAAAACGCGAAATCGGTAGCCCAGGCACAAAGAGAACAGCGGGCAGCCTCCCAGCGTTATCGAACCATTATGGATGTGGCATCGGACGGAATTGTCGCGGTCGACCCCATGGGACATATTACGACGATCAACCGAACCGCGGAGCGCATGCTGGATGTGCCTCCGGACAGTCTTGAAGGCACTTCCATCCTGCAGTTGTTGCCCGACTCTTCCTTGAACCGAGTTTTACGGACCAAGAAGCCCATACGAGACAAGCTGGAGAACGTGAAAGGTGAAATGTTTGTTTTCAATCACACTCCCGTGATGCTCGGTGACGAAATGATAGGCGTTGTTTCGTCGTTCAAGGAAGTCTCCCACGTGATGCGCGCTGAAAACAAGGTCCGACGTACCTTGGCAAAAGGGTTCGTTGCTCGATATGTTATTGATGACTTGATTCACAAACATCCGAACATGAGGCAGGTTGCGGACCTGTGCCGAGAGGTTGCCAAGACGGATTCCTGTGTGCTCATTACGGGCGAAACAGGAACGGGAAAGGAAATCGTCGCCCAGAGCATACACAATGTGAGCCGGCGCAAGACGAGGCCGTTTGTATCGTTACACTGTGCTGCGTTACCGGAACAGTTGCTGGAAAGTGAACTGTTCGGTCATGAAGAGGGGGCCTTCACCGGCTCGAAAAAAGGGGGCAAGCTGGGCCTGTTCGAGCTTGCTCATCAAGGGACCATCTTCTTGGATGAAATAGACTCCACGCCGCTGACGGTTCAGCTGCGTCTTCTCCGAGTGCTGCAGGAAAAAGAAGTCATGCGTGTGGGTGCGGAACAAACCATTCCAATCGATGTACGCGTGATTGCCGTTTCCGGACAGGACCTCTGGAAAGCGGTTCAGGCCGGCTACTTTCGCAAGGACCTCTTCTTTCGGCTGAATGTAGTTCGGGTTTCGATTCCGCCCTTGCGGGCCCGAAAAGAGGATATCCCTGAACTGCTGCATCATTTCATGGATCACTATTCGAGGAAATACGGCGTCTCCCCGCCCGCCCTGCCTCACAGTTACATAAATCGGCTCATGGAGTACTCTTGGCCTGGAAACGTTCGACAACTCAAGCACTTCTGCGAACAGTTGTTACTGAATTGCAGTTTTCGATCCAGTACCAACGTTCTCGATACACTCCTGGAAGAATTGAGCCGCATCGAGGAGACGGAAGAGCAACCTTCCAAAGAATCCCTATCGAGTCCTCATTTGGACAGTACGCTTAACACGTCTCGAACCGGTTCGGATGCCGAGACAATCATTACGGCATTGGAACGAGCCCGGTTCAACAGGACAAAGGCTGCGGAAATGCTGGGGATCGGTAGAACAACCCTCTGGAGAAAGATAAAGGCGCTGGGCCTGGAATAATATTTGTAAATTGTCGGAAAGACGGTCCGATATTCCGACTCGAGTGTCGTCAGGGAGACAAGCTGTTTCGCTAATGGAACACTGTGTTCCTTTCGGGACGCTCCGTCTTGTTCACGATCGCACTCGGGTGACGAAATTCTTCGCTGATACTGCATCACCTCACACCTGAACCATCGGCAATCTCCGATGCCCAAACCCGGAAGCTCGGGCACAATCTGTTGTTCGACATATGCCTGACAAGCATTTCCCCCTCCGGTCTCATCGCTCTGTTCAAAACTCGGTATGCTCTACGATCTTGGCACAATTCTTGTTACTGTGGAATTTTTGGTGCACGGGTCTGCCTGTGCCGTTTTCAGCCTTGAGAGTTTGTCGGGTAAGCAGAAAGGGGCGGCATCATCAAGATGAGTAAGATCAGTTTCACCGTGAATGGTATTCCGCAGAGTTATGACGTTGACACGGACGATCGCCGAGTTCTCCTGGACGTGCTCAGGGAGGATCTCGGACTGACGGGAACAAAACAGTCGTGTGACCGAAAGGGACAGTGCGGAGCATGTACCGTCCTGGTCAACAACAAAGCGGTCCGTTCCTGTCTGACCAAGGTGCGCAATCTGGACGGGGCGGAAGTGGTGACCATAGAAGGTCTCGGCACTCCGGACAAGCCTCATCCCATTCAGGAGGCCTTTGTGGTGACCGGTGCCGTCCAGTGCGGCTTCTGCACTCCGGGTATGATCCTGGCGTCTAAGGCGCTTCTTGACCGCAACCCGCGTCCGGACACTGCGGCCGTCAAGGAAGCGCTCAAGGGAAACCTCTGCCGCTGTACGGGTTACAAGAAGATTGTCGACGCCGTGAAACTGGCCGCGGATGTCTTGAACGGCGATACCACATTCGAAAAGGCTCGTCCCGCCCCCGGTGAGGGGGCGCTCGGAGTATCCCACGTGCGTCCCAATGCACTCCAACTCGCGTGTGGAACGGCGAAGTTCACTGCAGACATAGAGATGGACGGAGTCCTCGAATTGGCGGCCGTCCGAAGTCCGTACGCCCATGCCCTCATCAAGTCCATTGATTACTCTGCGGCCGAGAAGATGCCCGGCGTTGTCGGAGTGATTACCGCAGCGGACATCAAAGGCACAAATCGTCTGCGGGACGATATGCCGCTTCTTTGCGACAAGAAAGTCCATGTCCTCGGCGACGCGGTAGCCGCGGTCGTTGCCGAAACCAGGGATCAGGCCCGTCGGGCTGCTGAAGCGGTCGTGGTCGATTATGAGCCGCTGCCTGTGGTCGCATCGACGAATCAAGCCCTTGAGGAAGGTTGTGTTCGAGTCCACGACGAATCTCCCAACCTCTGTTACACGCATCCGCAGATTAAGGGCGACGCGGAGGCGGCACTCAAGAATTCGGATGAAGTCGTGGAGGCACGGTTTTCCACTCAACTGATCCATCAGGCACCTTTGGAACCGGAGGCCGCGCTGGCCTATCTCGAGGAGGATGAGAACGGAGATGAGGCCAAACTGGTGGCAGCCGGCCGGAGCATAGCCATTCACAGCCATCTGCTGGTGCTCCAGGAGGCCCTGGGATGGAATAACATGCGGTACGAGCAGCAGTTTATCGGAGGGCAGTTCGGGATCAAGATGGAGATTACCGCGGAGGGGCTTGCAGCAGCAGCGGCACTGCATTTCCGGCGTCCCGTACGCTACGTGTGCACCCTCACGGAATCCATGTGGATCACCACCAAACGTCATCCATTCTCCATGCACGTGAAGCTTGGAGCCAATCGGGACGGAAAGCTTACAGCGTACTGGATCGATTTCACTTTGGATAACGGGGCGTATTCCTCGGCCGGCCCCAACATCATTCGAAGGGCGCTGTACATGCTGAGCGGGTGTTACCAAATTCCCGCGGTGCAGGCTCTCGGACGCCTGGTATACACGAATGACGCCTGGGGTGGAGCGGCCCGGGGAGCGGGACCGCCCCAGGCTAATTTCGCTCTGGAATCCGCGATGGAACTCATGGCGCATCGTCTCGAAATGGATCCGCTGGAATTTCGATTGCTCAACTCTCTCAAACCGGGAGAATCCATTTCAACGGGACAGGTTATCGAGGAATGGCCTTTCCCCGGCTGCCTGGAGGCATTGAAACCCCACTATGAACGAGCTTCCCGTGAGGCTGCGGGTCTCAAGCAGGGAAGATATAGACGCGGGGTGGGACTGGCCGGTGGAAGCTTCGGCATAGGCAGAGGCGGAGCAGACCGCTCAAATGTGGCCGTGGAGCTTATGCCCGACGGCGGCCTTACGGTATACGGATCGGTGGCGGACCCCGGCGAGGGTAACGATGCAATGCTTACACAGATTGCCGCACACCTCATGGACATTCCGCTCGACAAGGTTCGGTTGGTCACACGAGACACGGACCGCACTCCGGACTCCAGCACCGCTTCAGGCAGCCGCGTTACGTACATGAGCGGAGGAGCTCTCGTGCTGGCTATCGAGAAATTGAAATCAGCTATGGAGGAAATCGGTGCGAAAGGGTATGATGATCTTGTTGCAGCGGGCAAACCAACGCGGTACCTGGCCGCCAGGATCCAGGATGCCACATTGATGGATCCCAAGACCGGCCAAGGGGCCCCGTTCGAGTCTCGAGTGCATGGTGTTCAGATGGCCGAAGTCGAGGTCGATACGGATACGGGAAAGGTCCGTATAGTGAAGTTGACCGCGGTAGTAGACCCGGGAACGGTTATAAACCCCGCAATCGTTGAGGGACAGATTGAAGGCGGCATGGATATGGGTGCGGGCATGGCCCTCCGTGAAAGGTACATTCACGGTGAGACCAAGGACTGGAAATCCATCAACTTTCCCACAATGAAAACGTCTTGTGACATGGAAGTCACATTGTTGCAGACTCCTCGTAAGAAGGGCCCTCTCGGGGCGGTGGGCATTGGAGAATTCGTTCTCTTGCCGACTTCCGCGGCCATAGTCACGGCCATACAGGATGCAACCGGTGGAGATCGCATTCATGATCTCCCCGCAGAACCAGAGCGCGTTATGGCCTCAATGGGCCGGAAATCCGGAAGTTAATGGAAGCCTATGGGAGAGGATCAGCCGCACACGACATCCGTTCGGCGGGTGTACACCATAAACGGTCGGGACGTTGTCGTTGATGAAGACGGCTTTCTGGTAAAGCCCGAAGCTTGGAGTGAAAAGCTTGCAGAGATCCTGGCGCGGGAAGATGGGCTGACCGAACTCACCGAGGTGCACCTGCGTATTTTGAGATTCGTCAGGACGCATTATCTGACGAACGGAAAAGCTCCTCTTAACTCGGAACTGAAGAAGGCCGCAGCCCTCACCATGGCGGAAATTCACGCCTGCTTTCCCGGAGGTATCCGAAAAAGCACCCGCCGATTGGCGGGGCTGCCCAACCTGAAAGGCTGCGCGTAGGCTCAATGCCGGATGACGACCACATCATTTATCTCGACAATGCGGCCACAACATACCCCAAGCCGCGCGGGATGCTTTCCGAAATGGTGGACGTTTACGCACGCCTCGGGGTTTCTCCGGGCAGAGGAACGTACGATCTCGCGGCCGAGGCTGCGGGAATCGTATCCGAGGCAAGATCCCAAATCTGCGAGTTCTTCGGAGGAGACGACCCGGAACGAGTGATATTCGGATACAATGCCACCGACGCTCTGAACACCGTCATTCAGGGCTTGGTCAAGCCGGGTTGTCATGTAATCGCTTCCCGCCTGGAACACAATTCGGTACTCAGGCCATTGCACTCCCTCAGCCTGCAAGGCCTCATCACGTATGATCTGGTACCGTTCGACGAAGCCGGGTTCATAGATCCGTCCGATGTCGCCCGCTTCATCAAACCGGAAACGACAATGGTAATCCTGACGCACGTGTCAAACGTGCTGGGTACGATTCAACCGGTGGAAGAGGCGGCCGGCATATGCAGAGAGCACGGGCCGGCTCTGGTTCTGGACGTCACGCAGAGCGCGGGTGTGGTTCCCATCGACATGGGCCGCATGGGCGTCGACGCCTTGGCCTTCACGGGCCACAAAGGTCTTCTGGGACCCACGGGAATTGGGGGGCTGGTCTTGAGCCGCGATTTGGATGTTCAACCCACAAGGTTCGGCGGGACCGGGGTTGATTCCAGGAGCCTCCTCCACACGAAAACGTATCCCGAGCGGCTGGAAGCCGGAACCCTCAATCTCTTGGGGATCATCGGCCTCTCGGCGGGAATGCGTTACGTCACCGAGCGCGGCATCGAAAACATACGCCTACACGAAATGCAGCTTTTCAAACGCTTACGGGACGGTCTCGCTGAAATCGAGGGCGTTACGATTTACGGTGCCGACAATCTCGACAAGCACGTGGGCGTGCTCAGCTGCAACATAGACGGCATGGATCCAGGGGATTTAGCGGACGTGCTCGACGGGGATTTCCGGATCGCCGTGCGCAGCGGGCTGCACTGTGCGCCTCTGGTACATGAGGATTTGGGGACATCACCCGAGGGCGGGGTCAGATTCAGCCTCGGGCCGTTCAATGTCACGGAAGATATCGACGAAGCTCTCAGTGCGGTGCGAAAGATAGCAACTCTGCGTTGAGTACGTTTGGTTGCACCCCCCCCCCCCCCCCCTTGCTGTTTTCCCGGAAAAGAACCGACCAGTACGACAACAGAAGCCGATCCCCACGACTGTCGACCAAACACGGGATCTATCATTATTGTAAGGCCTTGGTAGGGGCGAATGCCATACGCATACAGAATGCGGGGGAACCGCATCAATCGCGGAACGGTTAGCCCCTGCCTGCCTTGCGGAAGATGACAGGCAAGATGCCTGTCCCACCGAAGAGGGTGTGTTCCTTGAAGCAGCAGTTACGGCAGGCATCCCGTGTCCCCCGCAGCAGCCCAACAATGCCTTTCTATTCTTGGATTTCTTTGTGTCTTCGTGCCTTGGTGGCGTCTTCGTCCCGCTTTCTGCGCGGGATTAAATCTTTCTTCTCTTCAACTTCCGAACCTGTGCAAATCTGTGACATCTGTGGATTGATTCTTCTTTTCCTCGGTGTCTTGGGGACCTGGTGGCTAATCTTTCTTCTTTGGACCGGACAGAGGAGGCAAGAAGAATCCACCACCAGGGCTACGCAGTGAGGTCCGGCGTACCCGGACAATATACGGGCACGCCGCACACACCTGTTCTCAAGGCTCCTAAGGCAGGGAACGAATCTTCTGCAGGACCGGCCAAATGTAGCTCCGAAACTGGTCGGGATCTTCACTCATCGGAAAGTGGCCCAAGCACTTCATTGTAGTGAACTCCGCGCCGGGAATCTGTTCAGCGGTCCGTTTGGAGTCTTCCGTAGTACACGAGTAGTCGTACTCTCCGGTCAAGAGAAAGAGGGGACATGCTTTCGTGTCAATGGATCCCACCCGGTCGCGCAGATCGCCGTCCACCCGGTAGAAATAGAGGTCGCCCTTGAATATTCCCGGCCCGCTCTGCATGTATTGCCAGAGAGTTTCATGGCGGTACTCCTCGGGACTTTGCGGGGCGATGAGCCCTGAAACCAAGGCGGCGCACACTTCACCGCCGTGCACGTCCGACCGGTGCAACCAGGCCGTATCGTACCATGGAGACTGAAAATCCGCGGCCTCCAGGCCTATTAGTGCGCGGAACTCCGCGGCGTGCTCGATTGCCAGGTTGAGGACGATGCGTCCGCCGATGGAACAGCCCATCACGACCGGCTTATCCAGATCCAGCGTTCGGCAGAACTCCCTGATGAGCTCGGTATAACCGCTCGTTGTCAGGCGGTACTCCTCGTTCTGCCAACCCTCGGGAGGGTTGGACTTGCCATGCCAAGGCATGTCGAAAGCGAGGACCCGAAAGAATCTCGTAATCTCCGGATCGTTCAGCACATGGCGCCACTGGCGGGAATCCGCACCGGCCGTGTGCAAGCAAACCAAGGGGATACCTTCACCCGCTTCCTCGAAATAGACGCGGCAAGGCCGACCGTTAACCTCGATCCGGACATACCGTCCAATGATGGGCTCAAATTCTACGGCCATGTTCAAAACTCCCTGAAAATACGCCGAGGAGCGGCTAAAAGGTCCTTGATGAACTGAAGGTTCGCCATGAAGGGCCGGAGGTCTCCTTCTACGCGCGCCGCACCCCGCTTTGTCAATGCAAGAATGTCGTGCCAACCGGGCTCGGGGATCGGCTGCCAGAAACGTTGCCACGCCTCGTCCTCACCGCGAACCGCAAAGGTCCACGATTTCATTAGCTTGGGCCCTCTTTCAAGTGCCTTAACTCGACCGTGATCGACGGTCACGTAAAACGGCGTCGAGCCGATCTCCACCATAAATTCCACCGTCAGGTAGCGCCCCAGTCTCACGAGATCGGCATCGTCTTTTACCAACTCCTGCAACCGTTCGAATGCCGCTACAGTCGGACGGTCAGCACCAGTTTCCATGCTGTAGTTCCTCCTTGTGACCCCACATTCACGGATTGTATATGAACCTCCATGGCTTGGAGCTGCCAACAAGCCACAACGAATGATGAAAGGCCTCGGTACTGCAGGCCACTCCGGGGCTTCGCCTCGGAGACCGGAGTATGAAGAGCGCATCACTGCGCCTGGATTTGGAGGGGAGACCATCTCCCCCCCTAGCCCGCCCATCGTGTACCCGAAGGATGTTGCCTGTCGGAGGACTTTCATATGAAGTACCGTACGAGGTTCCCCTGAGCCCAGCCAGCGGACTCGTGGCCAGCCGGGCCTTGTCGGCTCACGGCCGGCGTCTGCCAACCTCGGCCTGCACCGGTCTGTTGCTCCCGACATCAGATGCCGAGATACGCCGTCTTGATCTCCTTGTTGTCAATGAGCTCTTCCCCTGTGCCTTCCATCGTGACATGGCCGTTTTCTATGACATAGGCCTTGTCGGAAATTGAAAGGGCGTGGTACACGTTCTGCTCCACCAGGAGGATGCCCTTCCCTTGGTCGTGGATTCGATCGATAATGTTGAATACCTCCTGTACGATCAGAGGTGCCAAACCAAGAGACGGTTCGTCCAGCATCAACAGCTTGGGCATTGACATCAGACTCCGGGCGATTGCCAGCATCTGTTGTTCGCCGCCGCTCAACAAGCCTGCCGCCTGATTTTTTCGTGACAGGAGGACTGGAAAGAAGCTATGAGCCTCCTCAAGGTTTTTCTCCATATGTGATCGAGCAGCCTTAGAATATGCACCTATCAGGAGATTTTCGTACACGGTCATTTCAGGGAATATCAATCTCCCTTCGGGAACCTGCACGAGGCCGAGTTCAACGATCTTGTGGGGTTCCAAGCCCTTGATTTCAACTCCCCTGAAACGAACTTCACCCGACCGTATGGCCAGAAGACCGGAAAGAGCATTAATGATCGTCGTCTTGCCGGCGCCGTTTGAGCCGACGATGGAAACCACCTCTTGCTCGGCCACATCAAGGGAAACGCCACGAACGATCTGAACGGCCCCATAAAAGACGTCAAGATTACGCACTTGCAACATGCTGAAGGTATTCCTCTCCCAGATAGGCTTTGATTACCGCTTCGTTTCTCACAATCTCCTCGGGCGTGCCTTCCGCTATTTTTGCTCCGTAGTCGAGTACCACGATACGCTGTGAAAGTGCCATGATCGCCTTCATATTATGCTCGATTATCAGTAACGTGATGTGCATTTCAGAGGATATCCTCTTCACCAGCCGGATCATCTCTCGAATCTCAGTGGGGTTGAGACCCGCCATTACTTCGTCCAAAAGAAGGAGTCGGGGGCCCGTGGCCAAGGCACGCGCCAACTCGAGACGCTTCCTGTCCGAAATGGTGAGGTTGGAACCGGGCAGGTCACTGCACCGTTCCAAATCTACGAACTCCAGTATTTCCCTCGTTCCTGCACGCGCCGCCTTCCCGGATGAATGCTTCTGCCATGAGCCGACCAGCACGTTCTCGAACACGCTTATATTCCGGAACGGCTTCACTATTTGGAAGGTCCTGCCGATACCCCGGGAACAGATCTTGTGCGGCGGACTCACACGCGTGATGTCCTCGTTGCCCAACCGGATTGTTCCCTTGTCCGGCTTGTAGTACCCGTCTATCACGTTAAAGAGCGTTGTCTTGCCTGCTCCGTTCGGGCCGATGAGTCCAACGATTTCTCCTTCGCGTATGCTCATCGACACGTCGCTCAAAGCACTCAAACCGCCAAAAAACTTACTGATATCGAGCATATCCAGAAGTGTCTCTCCCGGCCGCATCGCAACGGGAACAGGCTTCGCAGGGGAAGTATGGATCTCGGCCTGCTCGGCTCGCTTCCAAGGTAACGACAGTTCCGGAAGCTTGTTGATCGTGGGAAACACCTTTTCTCGGATCCATTTCATGACGCCTTCCGGCAGGAGAAGAACGAAGAGGATAAGGAAGATACCGTAAACGAAAAGACCCAAACCGGAAAAGTGGCCGCCCAAACTACCACGCAGAAGAGTATCCAGGGGAGTCATGATGAGAGATCCCACGATGGGCCCCGCAGCCGTTGCTATTCCGCCGATGATCGCAAGCAAAGCGAACCGAACCGAGAGCGCCACGTCGAAGAGTGTGTCGGGATCAATGAACTGCGTGTACTGCGCGAGAATCGTACCTCCGATCGCGGTGAAAAAAGCGCTGATCATCATGGCATACGCCTTGTACCGAGTCGATCCGACTCCCAAGGATTCCGCGGCTTCCTCATCCTCACGAACCGCCGTAAGATGCGATCCCAGTTTGGTGTTCTCCACGGCAACGGAGATGCCGAACACCACAAGCATGTAGATCACGGCCGTGTAGGCGTACGAAGCTTTACTGTCAAACATGAAGTTGACCAACTTCGGATCGTAGAGAATGAGGAGCCCGACGTTTCCGTTGGTCAAGGACTGCCAGTATACCGAGAGGACCATCACGATTTCCGCAAAGGCCAGCGACGCCATGGTAAAGAAGATGCCCCGGAGCCGGAAACAAGGCCAGAAGATGGCGAGAGACACCACTGCAGCAAGTGTTCCTCCGCACAGCATACCGATCCAGGGGCTTACGCCCAACCGCAAGTAAAGGAGTGTCGACGTATAAGCTCCGATGCCGAAGAAAGCACCGTGGCCGATGGAAAACTGCCCGCCGTATCCGCCGACGATATTCCAAGCACAACCCAACCCGGCCATGATACAGAAGGTAATGAACATGTCCAGATGAATGGGAGCGTTGATCACGAGCGGAAATATGAGCAGAATGAGAAGAAAGGGACCAAACACCAGATAAACGGTAGGCTTGATTTTCACGGCACCACTCACCTCGACGCTACTGTGGATCTCTTCTTGAATCGTATTCCCGAAGGTAAGAAGAGCAACATCAATACAAAGAGGACAAAGACACACAAAACACCGAGCCGGGGAGCGAGTAGGTAACCTCCCACCGTTTCTATGAGACCCACCATGATCCCGGCTACAAAGGCACCCACAATGTCACCCATTCCCCCGAGTACCACTACGACAAAAGCAATGAGCACGAAGTAGGATCCGACCGTGGGAAAGACCGAATAAACGGGCAACAGCATTGCACCGGCTATCCCGACACATACGGTGCCAAGCCCGAATGCAATCATGTACACTCGGTTCACATTGATACCCATCAGCCAAGCTGCCGTTCCGTTCTGCGACGTGGCTCTCATGGCGCGCCCGGTATGCGTTTTCTTAAGAAATAGGACAAGACCGGTCATGACGAGAACAGCCGCAGCGAGGATGATCAAACGGGATTGACTGATAAGACATCCGGCAATCTGAATCGACTGAGCTCCCGAACCGCCCTGGAAGTTGCGGAAATCCGCCGTCCAGAGGAGAAGGGCTCCGTTTTGGAGTACGATCATCAATCCTACGGTTGCAAAAATCTGGGCAAAATCGGTGGAACCCACCAATCGCTGAATCAGTCCCTTCTGTACAAGGAGCCCAACCACAAACGCCGCAGGGATAATGAACACTACCGATAGATAGGGATGAACACCAAAATAGTACTGTAGCCAAAACGAGCAATACATGGCCAACATAAGAAACTCGCCGTGGGCGAAGTTGACCACCTTCATCACACCGAAAATGAGTGTCAGCCCCATACTGATCAGCGCGTATATCCCGCCCAGTAGAATCCCGTTCAAAATTAATTGCACTGCTCCTGTCACCGACGATCTCCTTTACACATGACGCAAGGGCCCGGACAGATCTTACGGGTCGGCCGAACTGCGGTATGTCCCGCTTGTCCGGGAATCATTGGCCTCGGCTTCCGCCGAAGTCGGCTCGCCTTAGCCGCTCTTGGCGATTGGTGTCATCCCGGCATATGCGCCAACATTGACATCTGGTGGATCGATTGATTTTCCCCCTCTCCCTGCCCTCTCCCGCCGAGGGAGAGGGTTTTGGATACCCCCTCCCTTGACGGGAGGGAGAAGGGGGAGGGTGATAACCGGCCGATCCCCGGCTTGGGCCTGCAGGCGCTTCTTGTCCCCGATGACGGTTGCACGACGATCGTCAACCGACGATTCTACGACCATATCGCTTCTGAGTTTCTAGCGTTTGTCCCATGTCGGCATCGGAATCATGGGGTCCTTGGCACGATAGTCCTTAGGCCACACACAATAGAATTTCAGATCTTGCCACTGAAACATGCCCGCAACGAAGCGCTGGTTCAGTCCCGCGTGGGGATCTCCCGGGGGTGCGAACTTCAGTCCCATACCTATCGGGGTCGTACCCAAGGGCAAATCCAAGCTCAGTGCGGCCTTCCTGACCGCTTCGGGGTCATCGGAACCGGCTTTGGACAAAATGAACTTGTACAGCGTCCACGCTCCGTTGAATCCAAGAAGAGCGGTGGGAGGCACCTGTCCGGTGGTAACATTGTATTTCTTAGCGTACCGGTTGAAGAACTCTTTTAGAGCCGTGACAGCCTCAGGCTTGAACTTGCTCAAGTTCACCGTGTACTTGTCGTTGTAAAACTCCCCGCAAAATCTAAACACGTTGTGGATGTAGTTTATGTTGGTCCCCAGAGCCTTGGCCATCCCCGGGTCACCTGCCGATCCGGCCGTAACAAAGGCCTTTGTATTGAATTTCAATTCCTTGGCTTGTTTCTGAAACAAAACCGTGTCGTTGAAGTACGACACCTGAAACACCACATCGGGTTTCGCTTCCTTCAACTTCAGGATTATCGAGGACAGGTCAACGGCTTTCGCACTATAGCTTTGCACCGGATCGACCTTGAACCCGAGCTCGCGTGCCTTCTTCACGAAGAACTTTGAAGTGGTGGTTCCAAACAGGGAATCCTCATAGATTGCTGCGACCTTAATCTCTCCAGGCTTCTTTCCTAAAGCCTTGGGAACCTCATCATTAACGTACTGGGCACTCATCTCGCCAAAATTGCTCGCGAGGCCCCCTACATGAAAGACATACTTGTAGCCCCGTTCCATAATGTCGTTGCCGAATGCCGCGGTTTCCCAATAGAATTTCTTGTGTTTTTCCGCTACTGCAGTGGCCGTATAGCTTCGAGAACTAGACCAGGTCCCCATTATAACGTTGACCTTCTCCTGGCTGATCAGGCGTTCCGCCTCTTCCATCGCGGCCTTGGGCGATACGGCGTCCCCGGGAACAAGCTCAATCTTGGTGCCGCCCCAGAGACCGCCGGCTTCGTTGATCATCTCGGTGGCGATCTGGGCACCACGCAGATGCTCGTTGCCGTCTTTGGCAATCGGACCGGACAACGGCCACAGGGCACCGATCCGAACGGTTCCCGCGGCCTGCGCACAGACTGATCCGAGTAGAACGAGACTGATGCAGATGACGAAGACTCCCAAAAACCTTGACGTAGCTCGATTCATTTCGTTCCTCCTCCATTGGTGTGGTATCGAACAAGTCCCAGCTTCCCCGCCTTCAGGGCGAAGCTTGGTAACCTTCGGAAAAAGCTATGCTTTCGCTTCTCGGCTCATCTCCGTACAGTGCTCGGATCGACGCTCTGCGACCGACGACCTAGATCAATTGCTTCAGATTCTTTCCGAAATTCCACGGCGTCTGACGTTCCCGGGTGAATCCCCAGCCCCCTTTGGCAAAGGACGGCGAGAGCCGCAACCAAAGTTCGCAGCTGCCGGGTCGGCCTGCTCCGAAATCGAGGGCGGGCAAACATCCTGCAAAAAGTCAAAAACAATACCAAGACGTTGCCATGATCTCTTAACGATTTCTTCTCGAAATGAGAAGAAGTCCAACGTCATGAGTAAAGGGGCATTTCTCCTTTTTCAGAGCTTGGGAACCGGACTTCAAATATCGGTCATTCTTTCCAACGTTTGCTCTATTCCTCCAGGTCAGCCCTTACTTCAACGCCGACCAGATCCTCCAGGGGCTTTACAACCACGGGATAGTATCGATCACCGTAACCCGCTGCCGAGGCATGCTGATACGTCTGTGAAGCGAGTGCGCCAAAGAACTGCGGGACGCCGAACCGTTCAGCCGTTTTGAGCACGAGGTCTATGTCCTTCAGAATGTACTCCACAGGGAAGACGCCTTTTTCGAATTTCCCTTCAAAGACAAACTTCCGGAAATGATTTTGTAAGGCAAAACTATCGGCAGAGCCTTGGCTCAGTGCCTTGAAAAGCCGTGCCGGGTCAACGCCTGCCTTCACGCCCAGTACCAGGCCTTCGGCCAGGGCACACACCGTAACCGACAGGATGAGATTGTTGACCAGTTTGACCACCTCACCGTTACCTATTTCGCCCATGTAGTCAATGTCGGTAGCCATGGCCGAGAGAACGTCCTTACACTCATCGAAGGCTTTTTCATCGCCTCCCACGAACACGGCCAGGGTACCTTTGACCGCAGCGGGGACACCTCTCGCCACCGGCGCATCCAGCATCTTTGCCCCGCGTGCGGCGAGGGCTTTTTCGATTTCCCTCGTGGTAAGGGGATCGATGGTGCTCATGTCCATAACTATGGAGCCCTCGTGTACCCCTTCAATGATGCCCGACTTTCCCAGAACGGCCTCCTTGACATGGGGGGATGAAGGAAGCATGGTGATGATGATTTCCGACCTCTCCGCCACCTCTTTGCAGGAGGCAGCAGCGGATGCTCCTTCTTTTGTCGCTATCGCCGTACGCTCTTCCATGACGTCGTACACGGTGAGGCGATATCCCTTCTTGATCAAATTCAGCGCCATGGGCGCTCCCATGGCACCGAGGCCTATGAATCCCAGTTGTTTCGTCATGTTCGGAACCTCCCTGCGGGAGAATGTTTTCTCGGGCTCCCCTGCCGCCGACAGATCACGGATAGGAAGGCCTGTCAAAGACTCTCGAGTCGTGTCCCGGGAGCACGTGGTCGGCAATGCTCTCAATCTTATCCATGCTCGCGTAGCAATCCTCCAGACTGTTGAAGATGCCCGAAGGAACACGCGGAACGCTCTCCCAGCACTCATAGAGGCCCACGGCGTCGCCGGCTATGAAGATCGTTCCCGCCTCCGTCTCCACGGCAACCCCCTGAAACCCCGGAGTATGGCCCGGAATAAATACGGCTCTCACCCCCGGCTCCACCTCTCGGTCACCCTCGATCATCTCCATTCTTCTCAGGTAGTCCGGAAACTGTGGTTTCCCGTTGTCCTTGCCCCAGTACGTAGTCGTGTGCGCGGGAAGAGGTGCCGCAGCATATTGGATTTCTTTACGCTGAATGATGAAGGCGGCATTGGGAAACAAATGGAACCCCCACGCGTGATCCCAATGGAGATGTGTCATGATAACCGTTTTCACGTTCTCCGGTCGTACGCCCGTCGCCTTCAATGCCTCCAGAGGCTGCTGAGCCGCGGACCGATGCATCACAAAGCCTTGTTCTTCCATTACTTGCCGGGGATCGGGAGGGCCGAGATCCACAACAACGTTGCCTTTCGTGCCTGCAAGGTACCACATGATGCAGGGGGCTTTGTACGTCACCTCGCGATACATCCGGTACATGCACGTTTGCTTTGGTAAGGCCTCGAATGTGCCTACATCCAGTGGAATTATCGTGCGCGTGTCCATAAGTATGCTTTCAAAAATGCTTGTGGTTGTTGGGAGCGGCTCTTGACCTGTCTTCCTAGGTCGATAGCGCCTTTTTCACATCCGTTTGTTCGCGTGCGGATAGGCACTAAAAGAGTCATGATGCCCCTCGCGCGCTGCCGGCACCGTGAAACGCTCTCGACTCGATCACGCGGTCGTTGGTTCGAGGTCCGACGGTCCTCCGGGACATGTCCCGGAACTCCATCTCCGAGATCTTGATACGACTAAAGGCTTTCGGACGCCGAGCTACATCGAGTGCCGTAATGTCCGAGCTAAAACAAACCATCGCTCGAATAGTGTGAGACCGAGTTGGTAGTAAGATGCAACTCCCATGCCAATGATGGTGTCCCGTGGTTATCCGATAACTAACCAGTATTATTCCGTTTACAACCGGACACCGAGTTAATGACCGGCAAATCGCCCTCCGGTGAAACAAATCGTACTTAATTTGAAACACTGCGTTTAGCAGCATGGAACAGCAGTATCGAGCTTATGTCTGCAGTAGCCTGCCCGTCTCCGGAAGTATGCCGACAGGGAGCTATCCCCGACTCGACTCTCCGGTGGTCTGCAGAAGAACTTTGGAGGCCCAAACAGAGGCCCTTCACCGGGATGTGCATCCGGAACCAAGCGTTGCTTTTCACAAATGCGGTCGCGAATTCCGGCGCGCCGAGATTGTCTCCTCTTCATTCGAGAAACACCAGACCTGCCATCATAACGGTCCCGGCCGTTGGGTTCGGGTCGCCGGTTTCGTCTGTCCGCATTTCCCAGCCAAGCGACTTTGACAAGTCGTACCAGTTGACGCCCATTCCGGAGAGCGAAGGCCGAGCCTTATCCGCGTGACGGCACTGTCCGCCCTCCTGAAGCGCAGCGCAATCCTCGTGCTCGTGACAGAATGTCTTCTTGCACCCTCCCGATGAGTAGCCGGAGGCTCGGTCAAATCCCAGAGACCTTGCCCGGTGCTCGATGGCCGCGGTCGTCTGATGCAACAGCAGCGAAGCCTCCCGTCGTTTTGTTCCCTGCAAGGCTTCCACGGGCATGTCGAACTTAAAGGCCAGGACGTGAGTGAATCCTGTAATGTGTTCTCGAAATTGGCCCGGAGTCATCGTGTGCGGCGGGCAATTGATCGAAGTGTCGTAATTTGGGCAGCGCGGTTTCTCGCATAGGCTACGGAAGCGGTCTTCCAGGGTTATCCGATCTACCGGCATCGGTTTCGCGTCCGCGATGCCCAGCGACATCGCAAAGACCCGCAACTTTGAAATTCGTTCATCGTTCGCTCCTGCCGTTTGGTCTCTCAGCGTCGGCACGACCCCTTTGGGGCTCTCCTCTACCATTCGTATTCTTCCCTTACACGTTGTTGATTCTCGGGGCGGATTATAGTTCACTGGGCGGCTTTTGCGGCGTGGCCGAGTTCGGCGGTTCGGTCGATTACGGTACTTTGATGAGATTCTCAATGTTCCTTATGCCGGCGGATACGTTGATTGTACTCTTCGCGGGCAATGCGTCTAGCCGTCGCCGTATGGAACCATTTGTCCACCAGATCCAAGAGGTCATCCAAATGATCGGAAGCTTCGACATCGAATCGTCTGACGTCGATATCGAGCCCATGCTCCGTGTATCGCCACAACTTATCCGCATCCTTGACGATGGCATCGTTGAGCGACCGAGGCTTCGCGACCGAGTCGTGGCCTTCAACGATTTCAGCGATTTCTTCTATGAGGGGTGCAGGGTAATCGACTTGCTCCAGAAGCTCTCGCGTGATCCGTGCCCCTTCCGTCTCGTGGACTCTGTTGAGAGCGGAATCCTTCTGTCCCGGCCCGAAGGCGGTGATTTGGAGATCCTCAGGAACGCATTTCCAACCGACATCGTGGAGGATGATGGCCGGCAGAATCACGTCCGGATCGCCGCCTTCTTCCGAAAGTAAACGCACGGCAAGCTCATAAGCAATGCGCGTGTGATTTTCGTTTTCACGTGTGTCAAGAAAAGGACGCGCCATCTCGAATATTTCTAGATACTTCGCATGCATTCAAACCAGCTCGACGTTCCTCGATCTCGGCAACTACGGCTGCCGGCGCGGCAGATACAAAACTGCTGCATTACTATTCGCATAAACCCTTGTTCCTTGTCAAGGCGATGAGGCCGGGTGGTAAACGGTCAACTGCAGAAAGCCCCCCGGAAGGAGGCCCTAAATCGTCCGCATGCCGCCCGCTCGGCAATTCGCATTGACGTTCGACCGATGCGCTGATAATCTCCGAATCGCATTCGCAGCCGGGTGGAGGTCTCATTATGGATAAGACGGCGGATTTGGCCGGACCTGGAATCGGCAACTATGCCGATCTGGAGAAGATACTTCCGAATGACTACAAGTCTCTCCTCACCCCCGTAGAGACGCAGATTGCCTTGTTTGAGCTCAAAGACTACGTGGAGAAGAATCTCTGCAAAGAATTGAACCTCATGCGTGTCACGGTGCCGCTTATCGTGGACGCAGCCGGCGGGACGAACGACACGCTCGACCGCGACGGATCAAGGACTCCAATTCAGTTTCGCATCCCGAACGACAACGAAAAGAATCCCGTTGATGCTCAGGTTGTCCAGGCTGCAACCAAGTGGAAGCGAATGGCGCTGAAGGAATTCGACATGAAACCCGGGGAGGGCCTTCTCACCGACATGCGAGCCGTGAGAAAGGACTACTTCCTGGACCATGACCACAGTGCTTATGTGGACCAGTGGGATTGGGAGCTTGCCATTACCGACGAACAACGTACCCTCGGCTTCTTGAGAATGGTTATTCAAAAGATTTGGAAGGTTATTAAGGGTGCGGAGTCCCACATACAAGAAGTTTTTCCCCAACTCAGATCGGATTGCAGGCAAGATTTACCCGAAGAACTGACCTTCATCCACGCGGAAGATATTCTCGAACGATATCCCCAATTGCCACGGCAACAGCGTGAAACCCGGATTCTTCAAACATACCCGGCAGTTTTCATCTATGGGATCGGTTGGCCCCTTAAAGACGGGTTCCCTCATGAAATGCGGGCGGCGGACTATGATGATTGGGTTTCCGAGACCGAGACCGAGGATGGGCGCCCCATGCACGGTCTGAACGGGGATATTCTCGTCTGGAATCCTGTTACCAAACGCCGTCACGAACTCATGTCCGGCGGAATTCGCGTCACAGCCGAGACCTTGAGACTGCAAATGGAGATGGCCGGACAAACGGATTTGCTCCGGCTTCCGTACCACCAGGCCATTCTCCGGAACGAATTACCACTGAGCATCGGAGGGGGGATCGGGCAGTCTCGGACATATATGCTGCTCCTCAAGAAAGCTCATTTGGGAGAGGTCAGCATCTCGGTTTGGCCAAAGATCTTGGAGGAGATCTGCACTCGAAAAAACATTCACGTGCTAAAATGACCTGCAGCAACAGCGCGAACCGTCCTGAGTAAGACTCCGCCGCGAGAGTGCGGCGCCGGCGTTCTCGGATAACTCGGTCGTTTTATCACCCGTGAGAGCCGTTCGGGTCGCCGGGGTACTTATCGGTATGGATAATCGTATGCTCCCCATCGGTGAAGTCGTAAGAAAGGCACGCAGCGGAGAAAAGCAGGCTTGGCGTGACATTATCGACCGGCTTTATCCGTGGGCCCTGCAACTGGCGCGGCGTCGCCTGTCCAACAAAGCGTTGGCCGAGGATGCCGTGCAGGAGGCCTTTGCGACGGCCTTCACCAACATTCATGCATTAAGGGACGCTGATGCCTTCCCTGCCTGGCTGGGCGCGATCATACGATCTCGATGCTCACAAATGACTTCACGACTGCACAAGGAGCTTTCCCTTGATTGGCTCGACGATTGCGGTCTGCTTCCGTTGGGTGAGGCGAGAACCCCGGAAGACGAACTCCATGCCATGAGGCTCTTCGGCCGTTTTGATGCCGCAGTGATCTCGCTTCCCGAGCATCTGGCGGCTGTTTCCCGGCAGCACTTCCTGCTGGGGTTGTCGACTGCGGAGATTTCCCGGAAGAACGGTCTGCCGGAAGGTACCGTGAAGAAAAGGCTGCATAGGGCGCGTCGTCTGCTCCAGGAAGAATTGCTTCATTACCGCGGCGAAGACGTTTTTCGGGTGGGTTATATGCCGATTTCCGACCACCTGCTGGCAATGGTGACCGAGCATCTCTTCCGTGACCGGAAACTTTCCCTCGTACAGAAGCGCTACCTTTCCTGGAGTGTTCTGGCTAATGACCTGCGCTGCGGCCGCCTTGACGCGGGTTTCATTATGGTCCCTCTGGCCATGCATCTACACGGTTCCGGCGTCCCGCTGCTGCATGTTATGGATGCTCATCACGACGGCAGCTCCCTTGCGGTCTCGCTTCATGGTCGGATGCAATGCCTGGGGCTGCCTGCGCAGCATTCCACACATCAGGCGCTACTCGATCGTGTCGCGGAGAAGAGACCGGAACTCCGGGATCTGACTACTCAATTCGTTAGCCCGTCCTACGCCCTCACTTCCATGCGCAGCAATAAGATTGATTCCTTTTTCTGTGCCGAGCCATGGGGCACCAAGTGCACCCGTGAAAAGTTGGGACAGATCTTGATCTGCTCCAAGGATATAATGCCGGGGCACACGTGTTGCATCCTGGCCGTGCGAGGAGAATATGCCGCCAAGCGCGGCGACATCGTGCGGGACTACGTGAGCTTGTTGCTCGAAGCACGGGACAGGACGTGCAGCGATCCCTCCTTAGGCCCCGCGGTTCAGTCGGTTTTCACCGGAATCGCCCTCGACATAGCCTCACATGTTCTCGAGCACAAGCTCGTCACCTTCGATGATCTCAAACCCGACAAACAGAGGTTAATGGCAATCACTCGGATGATTCGGACCGACAGAGACGATTCCGTGACCTTTGATATGGATGGGTTCGTTTGCACCGACTTCTTTTAGCCGGCAAGCCCAACTAAGGTTCTGTCACAAAACAAACCTTGCAATCGGGGACATGATCCGATTTTGCTAGTGGCGCCATGCGACCTCGCAAAACTCGGAATCGTGTCCCCGGATTGCAGCGAAGGGTAATAGGGTTATTCAGTGACAAACCCTAAGGATATCGGGCATTCTTCCGTCAATAGCCGTATAGCCCCCTCAAAGGGGATTTTCCCCGGACGGCATTTCCGCCTGTACCGGCAGCGCCTTATCCATATCCTCCATCCTTTTTTCTTATTTTTTCTCAGGGAGGGGAACTTTTTCTTCCTCTGATCACTCTCGGCTGTGAACAAAATGTCCGCGACCGTTTCTTCATCGCGGGGAGCATAACTGAGGGACACGGTTACACTCTGAAGGGAGGCTAAAAGATGCATGAAAATGGGTGGATTCCAACTATCTGTTATCAATGCAAGGCGGAATGCGCCATCCTGGTGCTGGTCGAAGCCGGGGTGGTCAAGGAGATCAAGGGCAATCCACAGGCCCGGGGCAAGGCGTGTGTCAAGGGCATGGCGGGCATTACGGCATTGTACTCCGCCGAACGGCTCAAATACCCCATGAAACGCGTGGGCGAGCGTGGCGAGGGCAAATTCGAGCGCATCGGTTGGGATGAAGCCATGGACATCATGGAGAATAAGCTGCAGGAGTTGAAGGACCGTGGAGAGGCACACAAATTCACGTATTCCATGTTCCCTCACTCAACCACGGACCCCAAATGGCGTTTCGTCAATGCCATGGGCGGGTTCATATCCACCGGTCTACCCCATTGTGATTCGGGCAAGATCATGGCGCACCTGCACACCTTCGGCTGCTTTCCCAATCATCATATCGCTCCCATGTACTATACCGTGCCGAAAGGCGGCGTGATGATCCTTGCGGGTAGGCATCCCTTCGGCTGTCTGGATGACGCGTGCGTGCCCCGTGATATCCTTGATGCGAAAGAGCGGGGAGCCAAACTTGTGGTCATCGATCCCATCTTTCGCACTGAAGCGGCCAAAGCGGATTGGTGGATTCCCATCAAGCCCGGCGGCGATGCAGCCCTGTTTCTCGGCTTGTCAAACTATCTGCTTACGCACGATCTCCATAACAAGGCGTTCTGCGACAAGTGGGTGCGGCCGGGCGACATGGAAAAACTCACGGCCCACCTTGCCGACAAGACCCCGGAAGCCATGAGTGAAATCTGTGGCGTGCCCGCAGCCGACATCGTCAAGCTGGCTCGGATGTGCGCGGAAGCTCCCAGCGTTTGCATCGACGCCTTCAAATCCATCATGTACGGCAATGCCATGGATTGGGGCCACGCGTGGAGCATCTTTCTCGTCATCACCGGTAACCTGGACAACCCCGGCGGCCAGCCCTTGCCTGAAATAGCTCCCATGGCGCCGGTGAATCCCGTTCCGCCGGCACCCGACCTCAAGGAACTCGGGTATCATCGCACCGGCCCCAACAGGGCTAAGTTCGATCACTATACCTTTATTCTTGAGCCCACCTGGTATGCGGCCCAAGCCATCAAGGAAGGCACTCTCAAGGTTTTTTTCGCCACGGAGTGCAATCCGGCACTGTCCGAGATGGGGTCGGCGGAATGGCGTAAGGCCGTGACCATGAAGGACGAAAAGGGAGACTACCTGCTGGAGTTGTTCGTCGTCACCGAGATCCTACCGACGGATACCATGAAGTGGGCCGATCTGGTACTACCGGATCAGACCAACTTCGAACGATGGGAACTTCTTTACATGCCGTGGTGGTACAATTACGGACACTCCGCGGCTCTGTGTCGCCCGGTGATCGATCCGATCGGCGAATGCCGCCATACCAATACGGTCATGATCGAACTCGGCAAGCGGATGTTCCCGGAATACTTCGCTTTCAAAGATGACGTGGAATATTACGATATCGAACTGTCCGGGGTCGGCATGTCCGTCAACAAGCTGATGGAAAGCGGCGGCCTGTGGTCGCCGGGCACGGCGGGCTTCAGAAAGTATGAGGATCAGGGCAAGTTCAATACTCCCAGCGGCAAGATTGAGCTTGAATGGCAGATGTACGCGGATATCGGACAAGAGTGGCCAAGTCCTGAACTTCCCGTGGAATTCCGTAGGGGCGAGGAAGAGTTTCCCTTTATTCTGGTAAATTTTCGCACGATTTTCCTCAACAATACCGGCGCATGGTCCCACAACAATGCTCAACTCAGGGACCCTGTCTCGGGAATAGATGCCAACCCTCTGATCATCAACCCTTTGGACGCGGCTCAACTGGGTCTCGCGGACGGTGAGATGGTCAACGTGGAATCGAGCAGCGGCAAGGCTTCCATTCCAATCATGCTCACTGAAAAGATAAGACCCGGATGTGTCGGTCTGATTCATGGATTCGGTCAGACCATGGGCAAGGTGGCTGCGCGAGGCGGTTGGGTCGGAGATAACGAGCTCATTGCCGACGCCGGGTCGCATCTCGACGAACAGGACCTTCGCGGCGGCGAGGCTCACGTATCCACCCGGGTTAAAATCTATAAATAAGAGGAGCATATCATGAGACAACTCAGCATAATGGTCGATCTGGACCGCTGCATCGGCTGCAAAACATGCGTCGTTGCCTGCCGCAATCATAATGGGCTGGTGGACCACGAGAATGCCATGCCCGGTGAGATGGCTCACTACATCCGTGTTGAAAGCGACTTGACCGGAACCTATCCCCAACTCACGGAAGAATTCAGGGTCGTCATGTGTCAGCACTGTAAGGAAGCGCCGTGCATCAAAGCGTGTGAATCGGGGGCCATCGGCAAGGATCCTCAAACGGGAATCGTGCTTATCGATAAGGAAAAATGTACCGGGGCCGGGAAATGTATCGAGAAGTGCCCCTACAACGTAATCCAGTTCAACGACAATGAGCGAATCGCGCACAAATGCAATCTCTGCTACGACCGTGTGGTTCACGGCCTTGAGCCCGTGTGCGTAGAGACCTGTCTGACCGATGCTCTGAGCTTCGGTGAGCGGGAAATCCTGCTGATGCACGCCGACGCTGCGGGCAAGCAGGTCATTAAGAAGAAAAGCGCACAATCCATACTCTACGTGAAAAATCACGGTTAGGGGCAATCAACGATTGCATCGGACCGGATTCTCTTAATGAAGCCGGCGTAAATCGACACTCTCCCGCCCCGGTTACCGGGGTGGGTGGCCGTCCCCCGCAGTCATCCGGCGGGGCTCGGCGAGGGAGGGTTGCGCCGTAAGAACAGGGCCGGAACGCCGTCCCAATGTCCCTTCAAGTAATGAACGGGATGGTCCCTCTTGTAGGAAGGAGGCGGCATGGTCGCGGAATTGATCATATGTTCGAATCAGCCGGGGAAAGTTCATGATGCAGATCCGACTCAGACCGCCGTGTCGCCGAGAGTTTGACAGAAGTGTCTACAGGCCCGGGGTTATCTCTCTGAGCCGTCTTCTGTGGGGATCCGTGGGTGCGGGCGGGGCTTTGCTCTGCATGGCCTTGTTGTCGGAAGCCTGTGGGGTGGGTGTGCTCTATCCCCCGTTGGCAGCCACATGTTTCATCAATGCTACGTGCGTCTATTTGCGGGTGGCCCGCCCCAAGCAGATTATTGTGGGCCATTTTGTTTCCACGGTGGGCGGGCTGCTGGCCGTACTGGTTGTCACGAACCTTGTCCATGAACCGAGTCTGCTCGTTCCCCTCAAGTTAGGTCTAGCCGTGACCTTTGCCGCAGTGTTCATGCAGATTTTTGATGCAGACCATCCGCCCGCCGCAGCGACGGCGGCCATCCCGGCCCTTCTCCCGTTACCCGCGGATACCCTGCTCATGCCTCTGCACATGGCATGGGGCGCTGTGATCGCGGTGATTTTCTCCATGGCCTGGAGTCGGCCATGGTTCGCTTATCCCCCGCCTGAAAACGCGTCAAGCCCGGTCTGCCTCGGGATGCATATGGAAAAATCGGAAGTGCTGGGCGTGGGAGTTTGCGTTTGCGCGTTTGTGTTGATGGCTCTGAAACCTCTTTCCCTCTGGGCCTACCGTG
Organism: Desulfomonilaceae bacterium; assembly: GCA_963675835.2. Lineage (GTDB taxonomy): Bacteria > Desulfobacterota > Desulfomonilia > Desulfomonilales > Desulfomonilaceae > JAVHLK01. The sequence continues at coordinate 41,698 of CAXXIU010000019.1, read as the reverse complement.
CAGGATTAGCAACAATGCTATTGGGAGTCATCGTGCTCATGGTGCGGCATTTTTTTGCATTGGATCTCATTATGCACGATTCTCCGACTCTGGAAGAAAGCCGGGTACCCCTAATGGACGACTTACGTGGCGGCCGGTCACAGGGGAGATAATTGTGAGGTGACGGAGTCACCGGGAAAGAAGGACAAGAATGTGGGGTACCGGGTGACCCGTCGGCCGCCCTGTGCTTTGTCATGTGCTTACGTGATACCGACCATCATGGCTGGGAAGAGATAACAAAAGTCGAGCTGCCGAGAGACTCCTCAACCCCCGTTGCTCAAGCGAACCGGGGCGCCTCGGACGCAGTGCGTGGTAACCGACGTTTCGCCGACACGAAGTAATCTGATCATGAGTTCGGTCAAGCATTTTCCGCTCGTCGCCATACCGGCTATTTGGAACGAGAGATCTCCCGGCACGGAGGCCCAGTACCCAGCGGAACGCCTACATCCACGTCCATGTACGATAGGGCGCATTCTGTAGTAGCCGTCCTTGATTCCCACTGCAAACCTCGGTTTCGTTCTGCCGGATCTAGTGGACACACAGTTGCTTGACCCTCTGATAGAAAAGGTGACTTTGCCGGTCCTGTTTCCAGTCAATTGGGCACGGATCATATTCAATATTGCATGCAGGCAATGCCTCCCGCAATTCTTTGATCACGCCTTCGGTGACATTCGGACAGTACAGCCACAACTCACGTAGGCTCTTGATGCCCATCAAGTGCCTGATTCCGGAATCACTTACCTTATCGGATACACAATAAAAGACCTTCAGCTTTGTCAACAGCTGCAAATAGCCCAAGTCTGAGTCCGAAAGATTGTTTCTGAAATCGGAGATCGCTTCGAGATTTGGGCAGAACTCTGCATATCCCAAACCAAGCGAACCCGGGATCTCAAGGTAGATCAGATCGGAAATGGACGATAGTTGCTTCAAGCCTTCAAGGGTGAAGGATCCCTTGACCTGCAATTTCTTGAGATTTATGAGACCTTTCAGATGATTCAAACCTGCATCGGAAATCACGGCTCCCGAAAGATACAGTTCTTCAAGTCCATGCAGATCGCTCAAGGGTATCATGCCGGCGTCGGTAATATGTTCTCCATTATTACCGTGGCTTACATTCTGAAAACAGGCATACTTGAGATTCGGAAGTTGCCTTAAATAGGCTAAGCGCTTATCCGTCATCGGCCAGAGCGTTACACTCGTCAGAGTGGTCAGCTTTGCCGCCAATTCAATTCCTTTGTCCGTCATTAACTTGTGATGTATCATGTTCAGTGATACAGCGTTACCGTCTTCATCAAGGTTGACGTGTACCAGTTCAAGATCCTTAAGAGCCGCAATGATCTTACGCTGGTCTGCGGTGGCCTCGTTCCTCCGAGTCCCTTTGGAACTCTGCCTGGTATTGTCCATCTCAAATCCTCCCGTGTTTGCAAGCCACGCCGGCTTTCGCTATCACCGGTGCAGAAAGACAAGTTTTGGGATTCAGCAAAATGAGTTCGTCAATGGGTAACGCCGGGACGTGAAAACACAGACGACGAAATAGCACCTCAGGAAACTCTTTCATGACCAGTACCCTTCGTCCGACGAGTGTGAGCGTGGTCGGATGTAGTGAACAGATCTTTGTAATACCGAAGCTCCGGTTTCTGAAACCGCTCGGTTGCCTCATCAGAGGGCGAGTTGGAATCTTTTGATACAGCGATCCCCAGCTGGGCATCGGTACTATCTTGCATAGCCTTAGAGATGTAGGTCACTTTGTGGTGCCATATTTCAGCTTCAAGACATTGACACTGCTTGGAGCACACATCGTAACTACGCAGAGGTTATCAAAATCCTCACCAATGGAGCAACGGGTCTCGTCCCCGCCGAGTGTTCGGATGATCTTCTCTATCTTATCTGAATGACTAACAACGAGGATTGCCTTGCCACTGTAATTGGTTCGTATGTCGTGGCGGAGTACCCTGAAATGAAAAGGGTTGGGAATCATCATTATTTTCGGCTCCAGTTTCAGAAAATCAGCAATGGGCTGAAGCGTTTCTCGCACTCGGAGATCGTGACCTTCATTCGTTACTCCATAGAGAGCTACCAGGCCCGATGAACCGCACACCTTGGCCAAGGCGCGGGCACGTTCCTTCCCTGCATACGACAAATGCACGTTTCCCGAGTCTCCAGCCTTCTCTGCGTGCCGAAGGATGATAACCGTTGTGAGGGCGGCAGCTTGATCATCACCTGTCGGGGCTTTAGCATCGTCGGCTGCCCCTACGCCGGATGTACCGGACAAGGCAATGACCACCATTGTCACCATTGAAACTGCCACACGAGCATATGAATTCATTTGCCCCTCTCCGTTCCTGGTCTTTCCTTGAGGATACAGTTTTTGTCCCTCGGAGTTTTCTGCGCGTCAGATTTACCCTTCCAGATCTCTCGGCTATCTATTCTTTCCAAGCCTCTTCGACGGAGCAATGGACACCAAGAGCGGATATCCTGCTGCAGCACGCAAGTTTGGGGCCCCCTCGCCTGGTTTAAACGCTGAGGAGGAGGGCACCCTATCTTCCGGCAGCGCGGCTTGTCAGGGTTGAACAAATAGCCTGCGGAACCGGTATCCCGGAGCCCGGAAACAGACCGAAAGCTCCCTCCAGGACGTCGGCGGCGTCGGTGACGACCAGAGGTCTTTCAAAGGCAGCTTCATGTGAGTAAATGCAGGCTCGATTCGTTTGAGTATTTCTCCTTCAAACCAAATCGTTATCACACTGCCCCTCGGGCACTCCGACAACTTGATGTGTAGATCACGCAGTCTCACGAAACATTTCAGGTCCACGTTTCGTGGCTCGGCGCTCCAGAGTTCAAGCGTCGGATCGCCTATGATGTGGTATATCTCAAAATGGTGCTTAATCCCTGACGGCCCTCCGCTGTGGGCCGGTATCAAGTAGGCCTTAGCGTAGTTCAGAATGTCCCCGAGACGATTACATGTCACCGGATAGCTTGCGGTGGAACCACTGGGAAACGTCGGCAGAACACCGGGCCACACGGAGTCGAACAGCGCCTTGATCATGCTGTCGTTTCGCCACGTCCCGGAAGCATCAGTGGCTGCAACAAGGGAAGGTGCTCCACCGTCCATTCTCAGCATTTTTTCCGCGAAACAATCCTTCGTTCCCGACAAGTTGAATTTACCCGTCAAGCAGTTGATACTGAAGAATATGGTGGGCGTTGTCGTTGTTACCGAATCAAGGTCATTCAGTTTGAAAGATGGATGGCTCCACCCGTTCCAGTTGCCATGATCCCTGTGGCCGGTGATAAGTTGTCCTTCCGATGTGGAATCGATGAGAGATTGAGTGGCTGCGTTGCCGCTGATGATGGAGTCTTTCACCTCCTGAGGAACCGGTGTCCCGTCACGATAGTATTCGGGATTGGGATTGTTAGAGACATAGGCCCTATCGACGTCGAACCCAAGCGCCTCCATGTGTCTGCGTACGGCCTCGAGCGTTTTCATGTATTTCCTGTCGGCACGGCCGTCTTGAGGCAGGTCATCTTGAAAGAATGCACCAAAGGTCATACGGCTGTAGTAATCGGGATCTGACGGGGGATTCCGTTCATAATCAATGATCTGATTCACCACACGGACACCTTCAACCGGATTATTCACGGGAATTCGGCCGATTGAAAGCCACGGTGTGACAAGGTCAGAAGCCGATGGGGGATCGATCCTTGTAGAGTAGTAGTAATCCGTGACGTAGTTCCCCATCGGTTCGGATTCGATCAGACCCACATCACCGAATAGCAGAACGTAGCGTAAGCGAGATCCACTCTCGGCCCTTTTGGTACGGATATACGTCTTGATTCCCCCCACTTCATTGCCGATTGTGTCAATGGAGATGGATTCAGTTCGGAGGCCTCGCATGTTCTTCCAGAGTTCGAGTCGGTCCACCGAATCCTTAAATTCCTTGTGGTAGATGATCAACAGTTCCGGTCCACATGGGGTCGTATCAAACAGCAGCCCACGACGCCGCCTTGAAACGCTCCGGACGGATCTCCTCCGAGGATTGAGGAAGAGATTGCCGTATGCTTCTCGGCTGGTGGACCACTCTGCCGGGGAATCTTCCTCAGCATCCTCTTCTTTTGCGGAAAACTCAATGCTCACCGATATGTTACCGTACCCGACCAGCTTTTTCTTGAAAGGATTGTACTGAAACGGGCGTACATGAACTGCCAACGCGTTATACCCATCCAGGTAATAAGGACCCGTAACTTCGACCAGTTCATGAGGATACAGTTCATCCGTAGAGTAAAAGTCTTTATCATATTCGAAGCTCGGCTTGTCCATCCCCGAATCCGTCAATTTCTCCTGCGCGGGCAAAACCAAGACATCGTCCAGATGGATCGTCTCGCGCTTTCTCACGGTGACTTTGTAATCACAGTCAAAAGGAATCTGGACATATCTTCCGAAGGAAGGAAGTAGAGGCTTGCCGCTTTCGGAAAGGAAACCGGTTTTGGTGATGTCCACCTGCTTGAACTCAATGGCTTCGCCTTCAAGATCCTGCACATCCTTCGAAAGGTAAAACCCTGGAAACGAATACGACATTTCAATTCGTGACTCAGTCTCTTCGACTGAGACTATGGGTTCTTCTCCAAAGAATTCTGCATCGAATTCTTTCGGAATTCCAGCTGCCTCGAAAGATCGGAACTCTCTCATCTCCTTAGGCCCCCTTTAGAGATTTGAGTCTGTTTGGATTGAATGGCTTGTGCCGCAGGCCCTCTCCGCTCGCCGGGCCTGCGGTAAGTGCAGTGGATTCTTAGCCGGCGTCTTAACCGAAACACATTGCAGAAACAGTGATTCTCGCCCACCAAGGATCGTCGCCATTGATGTCTCGACATAATGCACGAACTTCAAACGTAACCAGCCTGCCGGAGAAATTCTTGACATTCACTCGATAATACAGCCTACCGAGTGGGCGCTCGATTAACCTCTGAAGGTTGCCAAAACCAATGTCGGCTCGGGTAATCAGCAGCTTCACACGCCGTGTGCCCGCCGGCACCGTCAGGTCGTCATTCTTATCGGTAAACCCGTGGCCGTTGGGTGCCTCAAGAACGACTTGTTTTGAAGCGCTGCCTAGGAAACCGTACGAAGCGTCCCGCGCGATGCCCTCCTTGGTGAGAGATTCTTCGAACATCTCGTCGATGAGTTCCTCTTCTTCGAACACCTGAACCGATTCCGTAGTCATGATCGCGCCTCCTTACATGATAAGGCTTTTTCTTTTGGGCAGTCTCCGGACGCGTGTTCGTCGTGAAAACCGCCGGTGTCAAATGATGCTCAAAAGCGGACATAATGTAATGGGTTAACAAGTCGATATAGTTACCGTGCTCCTCCCCATGGAGGTGCTGATTCGGCGCCACGGCACTCCGAGTCCACCGACACAGATCGATCATATCGTGATCGCGCTGTGACGGAAGCCGGACGGCGTTCATCCGCCAGAGACTTACACCCCCTTTCCCAAGTGTCGGCTACTCGTTTGTCCTTAATAGAGCGTGTTGCGCGAGACCTTCTCAACTCAAATTTCGCACTCGGTGGGCTCCCCTTCTGAAGAAGGTTGCGTCGAAAAGTAGAGCATGCCGTAAAGGAAATCGTTTCCATCATTCCAAACATGGTCCAGCTGTTCGGCCGCCGTCGCCCCCCAACAAGCCGGTTTCCGGAAACACTTTCCCCTGAAAAGCCCCCATCCTCGTTTTCTCCGTCTCCCTCTCGGAGGCGCCCTCACCGGTTCGGTTCGCAGAAGCTTAGAATCTTCGTCCTCACTTCACCGAGTACCGCGTTCAATGGATTCCTCCCGGTCAATCGAACAATCGCGGTAGGAAATCTAATAAGCACGCGGACCCGGCAGCTTGATCAACCGAAATCGCACAGCCTTCATGCGCCGGCGTATTCATGTTGCCCGCAATACCAAGTGCCTTATGGCAGTGTTCAGTTTCAGAGCCGGGACATGATGTTCCGCCACTCTGCGTAGACGCTCTCTCACTTTGATTTGAGGTAAGCGCTAACGAGACGAACCTGCAAAATCCCCGTATCTCCTGCCGCCTCCCCTCCGGTTATTAGGTTATTGTTCGGTTAATGAAGAAGATCCTTTACCCCCTCGATTCAGTCTAATTCATCGAACGCCCCCAGGTCAACAAAAAAGTCGCCTGGGCGTGGTGAGCCCGCTGAAAAGGGAGGAGAATTGGGGGGCCGATCTGCCGAGAAATTTCACAAGCCCGGTAAGCTGAAGAGATCCGCGGTACCCTAGTGCTTCTTTTCCCAATATACGGTAATGTATTTCCGACCCAGGTTTTACCCCCATGGTTACCAAAACGGGCAAGCCATCCTGATTCTTTATTTGACCAAGCCTCAGAGCATTTTCAACCGGTGGGACGCCACACGCACCTCGTGAGTAGGGCGGTAATGGCGATCCCCGCCCTTTCCCAGTCAATCTGATAGAGGCCTCAGAAAGGGTTTGCACAGCCAACCGGCACAAATCTGGCACAATGGTTGTCCTCAGGAAGCACAACCGCCATCTGAAGGTGGTGTAAGCATTCGGAATGTAGTTGGTATTCTGGAGCCGGGGATGGGAGTCGAACCCACGACCTGATGATTACGAATCATCTGCTCTGGCCTCTGAGCTACCCCGGCATGAGTGGAACCCAATGAAGGTTGCTCAAGAATAGACCAAACGTTGGCGTTGTGTCAATAATTCAGAGGACCAAACTGTGGGTTTTGTGGGAAGATTCTTGCAGCATGCCCTTGACCCCATGGTGCGGTCCGAAACGTATTCATGACGATTCAGCGGGTTTGGCGGCAGCCTGGTCCGGAAATGGGCTCACGTCTAATGTGTTTGTTCTGCGGGACGGGCGGGAATGCCCATCCCACGTCGTCGGCATGCGGGCCTCCGTGCCCGCTGATCGGTTCGCTTGGCGGCTTGCCGGTGCGGTTCGCGGTAAACGGTTACCATGTCCGATCTCCCACGAACGCCGCGTGAGAATCGCCGTCGGTCAAGTGCCGGGAAATCATGTGCGTCTCTTGGTACGTTTCTGCAATTCAGCTTGGATGTAACCGCGAAGATCGTCACCGCTCTCAATGTCGATTTTCCACAGCGCCTCACCGGTCGCAATCCTTGCGGTCCACTCACACTCCTTGAGGACTACGGCTTCGTCTATGGAGATTGTGTCATCAAGGATCTGGGCCGTTCCTTGGGCCACTAGGGAACCCCCTTGACGAGTCTTCTTGGTGATACGGATGGGCATGGGGCACCTCCGGATGTGCCTATTTTGCCGAGTGTACCGGCGTCCTTAATCGGGAACTCGTTCCCGTGATCGCATGTATGCGACTTTCTCGTCCTCCGTGTTCAAGGTCCCGTCGTCATACGCCGACAGAGGATAGCACAGTTCTATACTATTGTGGGCAGTGACTTCCAGCCACATCTGCTTGCCGAGGAGGCCGGTTTTCGACTTAGACTCGCTTTCAGAAACAGCGTGGCGGATAGGTGGATTCAACGTCTCAAATCCCTCGTCCAGGAAAGGCCCCCTTTGATCCCCCCGTCAACGGGGGGAGGCCCTCCCTCTCTCAGTGGGACGGGCATCTTGCCCGTCATCGACAGGCGAGACGCCGGTCCATGGGGCGGGGCGGGGAAGGGACTCTTTATTCGTCACCGTAAAGTGTGGCACGCTTTCTTGTCACGTATCCCAAAATTTTCCCCGGACCAACAGTCGCGGTTTGTAACCTATTGATATGCCATGACTTGCCGCGCCCATAGTGTGGTAGACAGTAGGAGCTAATTCATACCTTAACATGAATTGACAAAGTTAGGTTATGTAGTAATGTCGCGTTCGGGTGGTCAAGGTGGGATAGATCATCGAGAGAACGCGAGGAAACAGTACTCACTACATATACCAGGAGTCATATCGTGTTAAGGTAAACCGCGCTGACCGTGGAAAGACGCGAGGATCAGAAAAGAGCAGGGTGCACACAAAGGCAGTCTACTTCGGCACTGCCGAGAATATCCCGGAATTCCTGAACAAAAAAAGGAGCCGGTGAGCGTGGCTATTCGACGGTTCGGACTGTTGGCGGCAGCATAATCAGTCAGCCCAAGCGATCGGGATGCCCGAGGTTCTGATGGAACACCTGCCGGTTGAAAAATGCGGGATACCGCTTTGGATCTACTTCTTTGTTACCGTTCTCAATCGCTTGGATAACGCAACGAGCAAAAACAGGATGAACCGCCGGCTCGACAAGACGATAAGGTGTGTCGAGCTGTCCTGTACCGTACACGTTGAAAAGCGTGTGTTTTGTGAAGAGAGCACTCTGTCGGGGGAAACACGAAGTTGAGAGCCGCCCTCTCTCCCCGGGTGAGGGCATTCATCAATCGCCATGGCCGTGTCGGTCACCTACCGTTCGGGGCTGAAGATGTGGATCGCCTTGTGTTCGATTTGCTCCGCGGCCTCTTCTATGCTTTCCGGCAGCGTTGGGTGCGGATGCATCGTGAGCGTCAGGTCGTCTCTATGAGAGGCTGAAGCAACTGCGAGGCAGCCTTCCGCTATGAGATCCGACGCGTGGGGCCCCACGATGTGAACACCCAAAACCGTGCCGGCCTTCGCGTCGGATACGACCTTGCTGAATCCCGCGCCGTCGTCCCCCATGGTTGCCGCCCTTCCCAGGGCCTTGAAGGGAAAGACTCCCGACTTGACCTCGTACCCCTGATCCCTAGCCTGCTGCTCGGTCAAGCCGACTGTTGCGATCTCCGGATCGCTGAAGATGACTCCCGGCACCTCGACTCCTTCGAACGCGGACGGTTGGCCGGCAATGACCTCGGCCGCCACCTTGCCCTGGTATGAAGCCTTGTGTGCCAGCATGGGACCGGCAACGAGGTCGCCGATGGCGAAGATGCCGGGCACCGACGTCTCCATACGGGAATTTACCTCCACAAAACCGCGTTTATCCAGCTTCACCCCGGCCTTATCCAATCCCATGTCACGGGTGTTGGGCCATCTCCCTATTGCCACGAGGATTTTGTCCGCATCCAGGGTTTCCTCGCCGTTCGCCGTGGTGTACCGAACCTCGGTCCCTTGGTCCTTGCGGTTCATACTTTGAACCCGCGCCCCCAGCTTGAGGTCGATTCCGTATCCTTTGAGGGCCTTCATCATCACCCGCGCGATCTGTTCATCCAGCATGGGCAGCAGTTTGTCCATGCCTTCAAGAATCGTTACCTTGCTTCCCAGCTTGGCGTAGACCGTACCAAGTTCGAGCCCTACGGCTCCGGCTCCAACCACGACCAACCTCTCCGGAACGGCATCAAATGACAGAGCATCCTTTGAATCCACAACGATCTCACCATCCCGCGGCATGCCGGGAAGGTCCGCGACACTCGAGCCCATCGCCAGGATGCACTTCTCGAATTCGAACCGATGCACCCCTTCGTCGCTTTCCACGGAAAAAGACCGATCGCCGGTTATGTGCGCGGTGCCGTGCACCACATCGATCTTGTTTTTCGACATCAGGGTTTCGACGCCTTTGCGGAGCTTCCCCACCACACCATCTTTCCAGCCCATAAGCTTGGGCAGGTCCACCGAAACTCCCGACGTGACGATACCCAGGGAGTCCGCTCGTTCGATTTGTGCCTTCAGATCGGCCACATTAATGAGAGCCTTGGACGGAATGCAGCCCCAGTTGAGGCAAACGCCGCCGAGGTACTCTCTTTCCACCAACGTCACTTCCAGTCCCAGTTGAGCGGCACGAATGGCCGCAACATAGCCGCCGGGACCGCCGCCGATAATTGCTACCTGGGTACCCTGGGCAAAATCTCCTACGACCATTTGTCTCCTCCTCGGTCTCCTCAGTCAATTGCCACGATTCTTATCAGTATTCTCGGGGTCTCGCCCTTTCCCAGGCCGGATCCCTGAGCATTACCCATATCCTGCGTCGCCGGTAACCGGACTCATGCCCTGAAAGGGCATACTGTGAATAGCCATGGGTTTCAACCCATGGAAACGGTGCACAACAACAGACAGTTACGGACTACGGACCCCGGAGGGGTCCACCAACGAGACAACGAATACTCAGTTATTGGTCGGCCCCTTCAGGGCCGATCCGGAGAATCGTGTGGTTGCCTCCTTCCACGGGTTGGAAACCCGTGGCTATTCAGGGTGAGCCCCTTCGGGGCACTGGCCGGCCGGGAAATCGAATCGCTCTGCCTATTGTCGGCCGATTCCTACGGTGCCGGTAAAAGGATAGGGGACATGCTCAGGGACGGGGGCAGGGGGAGGGTGATGTTTGATGCAGCTTTCAGCCTTGGCCCTTGTAGCATCAATCACCGCTTGACGCCTTCCCTAATTACGTCATGTCCACCAGCATTCTCATCGGATCTCCCAGCAAATCCGCCACACGGTTCGTGAAACGACCCGCGGTCGCGCCGTCGAGCACCCGGTGATCGAATGAAAGCGTCAGAGGCATGATCGTACGGACTACAATCTCTCCGTCACGCACCACAGGCTTCTGCTTGGCCCGCATGGAGCACAGGATCGCCACCTGTGGATGAAGGATTATGGGCGTTGCCCAGTTCCCGCCAATGGCTCCCAAATTGGAAATGGTAAAGCTGCCGCCTCTCAGGTCTTCAATGTCGATGCTCCTGTCCCGAGCTTTTCGGCTCAGTTCCTGCAACTCCGCGGCGATCTGCATGATGGATTTTCTGTCGACGTCGCGTATCACCGGGACCATGAGACCCGCTTCGGTATCCGTGGCCATGCCGATGTGAATGTATTCCTTCATGACGAGTTCGCCCGTTTCCTCGTCCAGTGAGGAGTTCATGATCGGATACTCGCTCAGCCCCGTAGCTGCCGCCTTGGCGAGAAACGACAGTATCGTCAGCTTGATGCCTCGACTTTCCGCCAAGGAACGTTCACGCTCCATAACCTCGAGGAGATCGGTAACGTCGGCTTCATCGAAATGCGTTACGTGCGGTATGGTCGAGACGGAACGCACCATGACTTCTGCTATGCGTTTGCGTACGCCCTTGAACTCAATCCTCTTGGTGGGTCCGTACTTCTCGAAATCAAAGCCCGCCGTGGCCGGCGCCTGGACCGCAGCCGCGGTCGGAGCCTTGGGAGCGGTCGGTGCGACCCGGGATGCCGCCTTCTTCACATCATCGTCGGTTATGCGTCCATGGGGTCCGCTCCCCTTGACCGTATTGATATCCACACCGAGTTCCCGGGCAACCTTTCTGGTGTGAGGCGTGGCCAAGGCTCGCCTGGGTGGTTCCTTGGGGGCTTCCTTGACGGGTTCACGTTCCGTCACGACTCCAGCAGGCGGAGCCGGGGCTTCCGCCTCCGGAGGCGCCTCATGCGGCTTCTCGGGTTCCGGTGTCGCTGCGGCCGCAACCTCCTCCGCCTCGGTAGCAATTACCAAGAGCGGATCACCGACACCGGCCGTGTCTCCCGGTTTCAACGGGATTTCAACAATTGTCCCGGCCACCGGAGCGGGCAATTCCACCACGGCCTTGTCGGTCTCGATGCGGACCACCACTTGATCTGCTTCCACCGTGTCTCCCGGTTTGACCAGGTACTCCACGATGTCCGCATGAGCAATCCCTTCTCCCACGTCCGGCAATCTGAATACGTATCTCATGGCTGGTAACCCTCCTTGACCAATCGCTAGAACTGCATGGTGTCGTGGATTGCCCTTACTACGCGGTCCGCGTCCGGGTAGTTGTAATCTTCCAGTTTCGCCAACGGGGGTACGATGTCGTATCCGGTGACGCGCTTGATGGGAGCCAGAAGGGAAAGCAGGCAACGCTCGGCAACGGTTGCCGCGATCTCCGCACTGATGCTCACCGATCGAGGAGCCTCATGGACGATGACCAGCCTGCCGGTCTTGTTTACCGAAGCTTCCATGGCATCAACATCAAACGGCCACACGGTCCGCAGATCCAGCAATTCAGCTTCGACTCCCTCGGTTTGCGCGTGCTGAGCGGCTTTTTCGCACACCGGTACCATGCCTCCGTACGTGACGATGGTGACGTCCTTACCTTCTCGCACCAGACGAGCCTTCCCGAGCGGTACCCGATGTTCGCCTTCCGGGACTTCCTGTTTGAAAAGTCGGTACAGTCGTTTGGGTTCCAGGAAGATGACCGTGTCCGGATCTTCAATGGAGGACGTCAGCAGGCCCTTGGCGTCCGCGGGGGTCGAGGGTATCACTACCTTGAGTCCCGGAATATGCGAGAACAGCGCCTCAGGGGCGTCGGAATGGTGTTCCAGAGCACGCACTCCCGCTCCGTAAGGCGCCCGGACGACCAGAGGAACTCCGTAGAGTCCTTGAGATCGCCGCCGCATTCGTGACGCGTGGCTGTAGATATGGTCGAAAGCCTTGAACATGAAGCCCTCGAACTGGATCTCAACAATTGGTCGCATCCCGTAGATGGACATCCCGATGGCGGCACCCACGAGGGTACTCTCGGCAAGCGGCGTATCAATCACCCGCTCCTCGCCGAACTTCTCAATGAGGCCCACGGTGGCCCTGAACACACCGCCGTCCACCCCGACGTCTTCACCCATCACCACGATTCTGTCGTCTTTCTCCATCTGCTCATGAAACGTGGCGTTGATCGCCTCAATCATCGATAAACGTGCCATGGTTCACCTCGCCGATTGTCCCAAGTGTCGGATCATTTCTTCTTTCTGCTCTCTCAAGTGCCAGGGCGGTTCCGCATACATATGGTCGAAAATCTCGGTTGGTTCCGGGTGCGGATAAGCCTCATAATCTCTTACTATCTGTTCGACCTCGGCTGCACACTCCGTGAGGAGTTTGGCGTCCTCTTCATCGGTCCAACCGGTCTCGGCAATCATGTACTTGCGCATTCTGTCAATGGGGTCTTTCTTTTCCCACGGAGTCAGCATGTCAGGAGTCCGATAGCGGCTCGCATCGTCCGCTGTGGTATGGTCGCCCATCCGATATGTGACGAGTTCCACCAACGACGGTCGGTAATCGGATCTGGCTTGATCCAAGAGTCGCTTGACGGTCAGGTACACGGCAACAACATCGTTGCCGTCTACCCGGGCGCCTTCAATGCCTGCGGCGCAAGCCTTCTCCGCAAGGGTTTCGGTTGCGGTCTGCCGTGTCACCGGAACGGATATTGCCCAGTGGTTGTTCTGAATGGCAAACACCACCGGCAGCTTGAATACGCCGGCGAAGTTGAGGCTTTCGTAAAAGTCGCCCTGGGAGGTTGAACCATCACCGGAACTGGACATCACGGCTAACCGCTCACCCCGGATTTTCGCACCCCATGCAATCCCTGCGGCGTGACAGAGATGGGACCCAACCGTAATGCATACCGGCAGCACCCGAGAATCGTCCGGCGGCCGTGCGCCACGCTCATCACCGCCCCAATAGAGGAACAACTCTTTGGGATCGATGCCTCTGACAAACATCGCGCCGAATTCCCGAAAGGACGGCAGGAACCAGTCCTTGGGCCCGAGGGCCATGCCCATGCCGATGTTCGAGGCCTCTTGGCCTCTCACGGAGGCGAGGGTTCCCATTCTGCCTTGGCGTTGAAGGCTGAGGGCCTTGGTGTTCCATGACCGGAGGAACACCATGTGCCGGTACATCCGTGTCATGTCCTCCGCGGATACCCCTTTCACGGCCTCCCGGTCCGTAACCCGGCCTTCGGGATCGATTACCTGAATCAATTCATTCGTGCTCATTGCATCCATCCTACTCGGGCACGTGTGCATCGCTCATATTCATGGGCGAGCGGATTTCTTGAACGAGACTCCGGGGCATCGGTTCCGGAGTTCTCCCGAATACCTCAACAAAATACTTCTTTATCGTTTCCATCATCTGAGACCTTGGAGGGGCGTGCCCGAGAAGTTCCTCCAATGTCTCGAGTTCCGCGTCTTCAATTCCGCACGGCCGTATGTAAGCCGACGGTTTGTGATCTCCTTCAAGATTAATCACGAAGCCGAAAGTTGTCACCCACCTGCTGATACGGATTCCCATGGAGACGAATTTCCGATTGCCGATCCACAGCCCCACATGGGCGGAACTGTCGCGTCTTCGGGAAACGTTTACGCCGTATTCTCTCAGTGTACGGATGCCGACCTCTTCCAAACGATTCATGTATGCCGGAATGTCACGTTCGTCGGTCCTCAGAAGAACGACCGGATAACACACAACCTGACCGGGCCAATGGTACGTGATGCCTCCTCCTCTGACGGACTTGACCAGCGCGATACCTTCGTCTTCGAGTTGTTGAGGGCTTACAAACAGATCCTTGGGGTGTTCCACCGAACGTTCACGTAATCCCAGGGCAATGGTTGGCGGGTGTGCCATGAAGAGTAACAGATCCGGGATGTCGCCGCTTAATCGTCGGTCCCGTGCAGCGGACATGAGTTCTTCCGCCCGGGGAAGTGCAGTGACCCCAAGGTCGGAGTACAAGCATTTGTTATTCTGATCGAAACGTGTCATGCACCCTCGTTGATTCTCTCGTCGGAAAGTTTGAGCCGGCATTGGGGGTTGTCTTCTCTGCCATTCTTGGCAATTATAGCCATTGTCGGAAAGAATAACAGTTATTTCGAGTTTGGCTTCCAGGCTTTGAAGGGCCTCTTACCTGTCTTCCCAGGACCGTGCCGCACCGGCGAATATTAAGACCCGGAAGTAACAGACAACAACCATAGACTGACTGTCTACAATGTTGTATTGATGGCTTGGTCCGGAGTGGATGCACAACGGCCCTGGTGGCCGATAATCCGAGAGAGGTCCCGATGAAAAGCACCGAACGAGGACGAGTGAATCACGAAGACGAAATCGAAAAGGGAGGAAGTCCTCAAGCAAACTGGAGGCATTCCTAAGCGTGGAAGCACTCGTGAAGATGAGGACCGGATTGGAGCAAATCCATGAAAATCGATCACCTGGTTTTGGAGAGCTTTCGCGGAATTCACGAGCTTGAATTACCGCTCGATAGCCGGCTAACCGTCCTGACCGGTGTAAACGGTTCCGGAAAGTCCGCAATCCTGGATGCCCTGGCAATTCTCTTGTCCTGGGTGGTAGCGCGGATAAGACACCCTGGTGGCTCTGGTCGGCCTATCCGAGATCTCGACATACGTAACCAAGCGAGTTACGCAATGATCCGTGCCGAGGCACACGCACCCGAGATTGTCTCATGGCAGCAGACCAGTGTACCCGGCAGTTTCTCGTGGCAGATTGTCAAGACTCATCCGGGCCATTCCCGGCCACCCATCGCTTCCCTTTTGGGGTTGATGTCCAAAATCGCAAGGCAGATTCAAAGCAATGTTACCGAAAGCAACGAGCAGTGCGATGTTCCCTTATTCGCATATTATCCGGTCAATCGGGCAGTTCTCGACGTCCCTTTGCGGATTCGCAAATCGCACCGATTTGGCCTGCTCGAAGCCTGGGATGACTCCCTGACCAGTGCCGCGAATTTTCGCATTTTTTTTGAATGGTTCCGTAACCGAGAGGACTTGGAGAACGAGAACCGAAAATACTTGGACCAATCAATCAGACCCGATGACTGGGAGTTTCCCGATTCCCAGTTGGAAGCCGTACGCAAAGCCTTGCGTGAGTTCTTGCCGGATTTCAGTCAGTTGACGGTTCGCCGTAATCCTCCGCTACGAATGACTGTACTCAAGCACGGGCAAGAAATCAGGGTGGACCAACTCTCTGATGGGGAAAAGTGTCTGATAGCCCTCGTTGGTGACTTGGCTCGCCGTATATCCATCGCCAATCCCACCAAGCAGAATCCGTTGGAAGGAGACGGAATCGTACTTATCGATGAGATTGACTTACACCTGCACCCTGGTTGGCAGCGCATGGTCCTGCCGCGACTCATTGAAACCTTCCCAAACTGTCAGTTTGTGGTTTCTACCCATTCTCCACAGATTGTTGGAGAAGTAAGGGCGAACCAACTCCGCATGTTCACACAAGATGAACACAACCAGATAAGTTTTGTGATTCCAAAACAGGCTAAGGGACTGACTACCAACGAAATTCTCGACGAACTTATGCGTCCCCCCAATATGACGGAAACCTTAAAGCGTAACAGCACGGTGGAACAACGAATCGCTCGAGTGTTCCGCTTGATTGATGAAGAGCAAATCGGACCGGCGAAAAAGGAAATCTCAGAACTAGAGGAGGAATTGCACGGAGATGTTCCTGATCTTGTACGCGCCAAGTCTTTGCTGACTATACTGGGAATGGATGACGAGGAGTGAAGCTGAAATGCGCACGATCCGTAAAGGACGGGAGCCGCGTGAACTAAGAGAATACCGATCCCTGCCGGGCGCCCATTATGACGGCCCGAACTTCACTCCCGTAAAGGAAAAAATCCGAAAGCAATTGTTGGAAGAGCAGGGGCACCTTTGCGCTTATTGCATGCAGCGCATTTACAAAGAGACAATGAAGGTGGAACACTGGCACTGTCAGGACCGTTACCCGAATGAGGATCTCCAGTACGGCAACCTGCTCGGCGTCTGCCAAGGGAATGAAGGACAACGGAAACAGCACGAAACGTGTAATACCCGCAAGAAAGATGAAGACCTCCGCTACAACCCGGCTAATCCTTCTCATGATGTTGAAACTATGGTGACGGCAGGATTAAGGCAATTGAGGAGACCTTTGATGGTGAACTCAATACCGTACTCAACCTGAACTATTCCCGGCTCGTGGGCAATCGAAAGGCAGGATTAAGTCGTACGGGGCCCCGCAGTCCAAGCGAGATTCGCCGGGAACTCGACAAGTGGATGAAGAGTAACGTGGACGGGAAACAATTGAGGAGTGTACCTTGAATCGATGGTGAACCTCAATACCGTACTCAACCTGAACTATTCCCGGCTCGAACCGTGTGGCAATCGAAGAGGAGGCGGTTGTACGGATGCCGTTCATAGCGAAGCTTGGAAGCCGCATCCGGATCCACTGGTCCAAAGGACGAAACGTGGTGTAATGACTGTGTTTGAAGTACACAAACCAGGGGGTCCCTCTCGCAATGTTACCAAGCGAGATTCGCAGGCGGGAACGATCGACAAGTGGATGAGCATCGAGTAACGTGGACGGGAAACTTCCCGAATATTGTAGTGTGGCAGTGTATTTCTTGACCGCACAAGCGCTGAGCAGTGTCCAGGATTTGCGTTGAAGAAAGCTCTGAACAAGGCGGAGGATACTCTGATCGCAATCTTCAGGCGCAAGCATACGGTCGCACAACCTACGAGCCGTCTTCCCGACGCGTAGGCCGGGAACCAGTCTTCTTTTCCTGGACCCCGGCCTACGCCGGGAAGACGGCGGGCAAAGGTTACCCGCTGCCTCGAAGTGCGGACCGTCACATGATCCACCCCCGCACTCCCACGGTTGGCCTTCACACGCGCAAAGGCAGACCGAAGATTCGCAGGAGTATGGACCTTGTCCATCAAGCTGTACCACGTACCTCCTTTCACCCCGTGGCTGTCAGCGGTCCTTCGTACTGCCCGGGCCTCCGTGGCCCGGATATTCTTCTTGCCGGCACCCAACAGCGCTGGCAGCTCCTGAGACGCTTAAATATTCCATCCCCAACCACCTGTGGCCGAACTTATCAAGACCTTTTGCCTTTTGTATCAGCGCAGGCCATCGTCAGAATAGGTCTAGGCTTCGCACAAGCAGGCTCGCCGAGATCACCCTGCCGAAACGGGTTCGTTAACCTACGGACTGGTCGTTCGCCTCCTGTTGCTCTCCACCCCGCCTCACAGCGACGCAGTTACAGGCGGCTACAGGCTGTAGCGTTGACCTGAAGAGGACTCGATTAAGTACGCTCGCAGGCGCACTAGCCCGGGCCTCTGCCCGGATATTCTTCTTGCCGGCACCCAACATGGCAGCGAGACGGAAAATATGTGGCCGAACTTATGAAATGCCGCACTAAGTGGCCTCTCGGGAGATGCTTTTACTAGGAGCGTGTCGCGAAAGTTAAGCCACGGCTTTCGGCCGTAGCACGACATCCAGGGACATGGCATCCGTTGCCACCACACAGAGAATGGTGGCACATCGTCTCCAAAACTGAGAAAAGGCAAGTAAAAATTGCGGAAAATTGGTGCCAAACTGCTTCTTTCGGCCGAAAAAAGGCGCACCTGTCTTGTTGTCACGCCACACCTTTCTCCAGAGCTTCAGGATGTTGTGTGTGAGACAAATCAGTTTCCATTCGTCCTTGACCTGTTCAAGGCCTCTCAGCAGAAATCTACGGATACCTCTGGCATCTTTGATTTGCCCAAATACAGGCTCCACACTTGTTTTTCGTTTCGAGTAGATCCTTTTCCCCTCTTTGCTCTTGAGCTTCGCAAGCATGGTCTCCACCGGCGGCGAGTCGGCGGCAATGGGTTCATCGGGTACTGGTGGGGCGATGTCGGTGTGTTTGATGCGGTCTTTGGGAATGAAGGTATCTATCTGCCTTCCGGTGGAATACTCGACATTTCCCTCGCTGAAGTACCCCGCATCGGCAAGTACTGCCTCCGGAAGCATCCCGGTATTTCTCTCTACTTGCTCAATGAGAGGGATCAGTTCCGCTTGTCGTTGGCATGTTGAGTGACGTCCGCGGCAACAATGATTTGGCTGTCACAATCAACCGCCGCCTGGGCGTTGTAGGCTTGGACAAACGATTTCTCGGCACCGTCTCGCATGATCCGGCTCTCGGAATCTGTGAAGTTTATTTGGTCCTTGGGTTTGGGGATGCCTGGCGGATTCTTGGGCGGTTTTCCGCGACCTCCCTTGGTCGGAGGCGGATTGCCATCCTCGTCGAGCTTGCCGGAATCGATCGCTTCGTGCCGAACCCGATCCTCAAGCTCCTTCTTGTAGCGCTTAATCTTTTCGAGTCGAGCCGTCTTGAACCGCAGATCTTCGGGAAGCTCATTACCCCTGTCGCTTTTGCCGTACTTCATATCCTGAGCTGCATCAAGCGCCTCAGCCTCAACAAGCAGTGCCTCGATTTCCACCTCAAGCTCTATTTCCTTGGTCCTCATTCGACCGTAACTCATCGCCGGATGATAGGCCGGGTGTCCGCCGTTTTCATGAGCGTATTGATCCGTGATCTGAGACAAATCGAGGCTGTCCACCATATCACTGATGAAAAAAGCGAGGTGATCTTCGGGCAACCACTTCCGAATATCAGGTGGAAGCAGCAACGGTTTGTCCGGCTCGTAAGCAATGAATCGATGGTCTTTCATGGAAGACGTTCCTACGCGGTCTCCATGCGGATGTCAAGTTCCGCAACACGCTGATAGGGCTTCCAGGTAACGGTTATTGCAGGCCTGGGAGACTTCAGTCCGGCGATGGAGATCTGCTATTCCTTTGCGTAGGGGACGCCAGTCCGGGGTGGAGTGTGGTTGTGATTCCTTTGGTCTGTAGACCTTGAAGTCGGCGGGATCGTTGATGGTGGTCTCGGTCCTGAGGACACTACCCTCCTTGTCGTACATTTTCAGCGAGTTTGACTTGACCCGATGTTTAACCCTGACTCCTTCCGGACGCTGTTTGAGACTGGTGACCACCTGTCCGGCGAATTGAGGAGGAATCTTTCCACATGGATCGATCTTGCGTCCGAGGAACCGCATTACATCAGGGCTTGAAAAGCTCGTCATGGCGTGGTGAATGAGCGTCGGATACAAGCGTGCCAGATCCTTGGCGCTACGGAACATGATGTCCGTGGCCCATTCACTCTGAAAGACCGACCAATAGTAATGGGCCGGGAAGCCTCGTAGTATATCGTCATGATGTGGGTTGAGCCTATGGACTATATCCTGGAGTATTTCGGGCCAGTTTGTCTTGGTTTGTCTATCCATAAGCTCTTGAGCTTTGGCTGAATCCTGAACCCAGAGGAAGCAATTGTCGCTTTGTTGGTAAGCGATGCCGGCCTCATCCATCTGTCTGGACAGCCACATGCGGCCATTGACGCAGATCTGGATATTGAACGGAAACCAAGTCTGGATGCGAGCGTTCATGAAACCGAACACGGGATCAAGGTAATAATGATACAAGTGCAGGCACTTTTGATGGCGGATCACGGGCTCGAGCCGCTTGCTGTCCTTATTTCTGTAGATATCCCAGGACAGGCAGGGCTCAACCGATCTGAGAATGCACACCAGGCCTTCCCTGATGCGCTCCTTAACGGCCACCTCATGAGCAGTCTGCTCCTTGCTGGTCGAACTGCAGGGGAGATACAGATACGGCCGGGAAGTACGAGCTGCCAAATCCTTGGAGGCATCCTTGATTCGGCGACTCACCTTCTCCACATGACTGCCGAAATCTTTGAGCAGGACTTTCTTGGCTCCGAGATAGGACATCATACCTTCAACGAAAAAAAGCCTACGAAGCGTTCCCCGGAGGACGAGACGATCAAAGCCGCTCACTACTCCGGTGACATATGGGGCAACTTTGTGTAAGAATCTCTCCATGACGTTCCTCTCTTGATGCAGCTGGTTTTTGCGAACATCAAGCATACATCAATTTGAGGAACGTCTCCCACTGTTTGGTTGCGGCCGAAGGCTGCGCTAAGTGAATCTGCGAAATCTGTGGATGGATTCTTTTTTTTCTTGGATTTCTTGGTGTCTTGGTGCCTTGGTGGTGAAAATCTCTTCTCTTTGGCTTTGGATCTGTGTGAGGTCTGGTGCACCTGGAACTGCCGGAACCCGGCAACACAGACGAGGATGATCCATATCTGTGAGGACGGTTAAGCGAAATGGTGAGGAAGACTCGTGGTTAAGAGCAGAAAGCTATCGGCAGTGAATGTTTCGGGTTCGGCCCCCGCGGTCGTTGGTGAAGAAAGGTTTCGGCGGATTTTGAGCGCGCTGGCTCAACGAGAGAAGATAACGGACGACAAAGGCCGGGAGGTTCCGTTTACGGGTGAGACCGGGGACCAGTTCATCTCAGCGTGCAAGACGGCCTATCCTGTCATCAAGAAGACCTATGAAGGAATCAACGAGATGGGAAGAGTCCTGCCAGACGTCAAGAACAAGGGCAATTAGGTATGGTGTACCCGGAACTCACGACGTGTGCCGCGCTTTTTGGTTCTCGGTAGGAAGAAAAGAGTGTTCTCCGGGACCGATCTATGCTTAATGGGTTGAAGAGGAATTCATTCATTGAGCAAGGAGGCCCCGGATGGAAGAGATGGTACTGGATGCGAAGGAAGAATTCAACCGGATCATTGACTTCGTTACGAGAGAGGCCCTCACGTGGGAGCTTCATAGCGTCGAAGGGGAGCTTTTTCGGAGGCTGTTGAAAATGGGACTGGTTCTTTTGATGCTGTTTCTTCGCAGCGTCGGCACAGGACACGTGGGCCCGACCCTCACCACGGAGGATGGTTCGGTCCTTCGTTATCGGCGAACGTCTCCCAGGAAATATCTTGCGATTTTCGGTGAGGTCGAGATTCAGCGAGCGTATTATCTCAAAGACGGCGGTAGAGGCATCTTCCCCTTGGAGGCTCAACTTAATCTTCCCAAGCGGATGTATTCTTATCTTCTTCAGAAGTGGATGACTCTTTGGGGGGTGAAGACAACTTATAAGGGGGCTGTGGAGTTTGTGGAAGATTTCCTGGGATTGGATCTTGCTCATCGACCTATCCAGCGGGTGACTCGCGACCTGACGCCTGTCGTAGAGGAGTTCATTGACTCGCTGGAAGAGCCCGACGCGGAAGAAGAAGGTCCCATTCTCATCGAGACCCTTGACGGCAAAGGGATACCCATGTGCAAACCGGACCTTGATCAGCCGAAGACTGCCGACAAGCAGGGGAAAAAGAAGATGGCATTGGTGACGGCCAGCATGAGCGTCGCCCCCTATGAGCACCAGCCCGCTGAAGAGATCGCGGACAGATTGGCCAACGAAGGGCTCAAAACCCGCTGCTCGAAAAAGAGTCGGCGTGCCAAACCTCATCATAAGAGAATCATCGCCTCTCTTACCAAGAGAGGCGATGTAATGGACAAAGGGCAAGCGGCTGCCATGAAGAGGATTCACCCGCATACCGAACTCACTGCCGTGCTTGGCGACGGAGAGAAGGCGATCTGGAAGTTTGCCTATGATCTGTTTCCCGGCTGGGTGCAGGTCCTGGACATCATTCATGTGCGAGACAAATTGCGGCTTGCAGCCCATCTTTACTACAAGCAGGAAAGGCCTTGCGTAAAAGAGTACGTAAAAGAAGGACTTGTCGCTCTGCTGACGGGAGAAGTCGACATGGTCATTGAAGATTTTCGTATTGCCGTAGAAGATGGGACACTATCCCCCAAGAAAGCCGACACCCTCAGGCGCCGGGTTCTCGGATATTTTGTCAACAACCGGGAGCGCATGCGGTACGATAAGTTCATGGCGATGGGACTCCCCATAGGCAGCGGCGTCATCGAAGGCACCTGCAAGAATCTCATCAATGACCGGATGGAACGCTCGGGTATGCGGTGGTCTCCTGAAGGTGCAGAGGCAATCCTCCAGCTTCGCTCGGTGCACTTATGCGACCTATGGCATGACTTCTGGACCTTCCGAACCGAACGGGAGAAGAAGGTGCTTTACACCGGACAAGACTTCATGACAAAAGAGCCGTTATATGAAGATGATATGCGTATGGTTGCGTAACACCAGTCGAATACCGATTCGCGCAGCACACCCTCGGACTCGCCGTTTCCCCAAATCCCAAGCCTGAATGACTGTTGCGACCTCTACTCGCGGACGTATGAACCGCGATCCGGGTCCTTCAATCCAAGACCGCCCAGCATCGTCAGAAGGTCCTGCCAGAATCTCTTTGGCTACTGCATTCGGGATAACGAGTTCAGCACTCAACCTCTCGAACACATGGGCGTACGAGATTTTCGAAAGCGTAATGATTGGTGAGGAATTCAGCACCCACTTCCTAGTCACGCTCGAATTCCTCTTCCAGATCCTCCGGCGTTTCTTGGAACGGAGACACGCGGAAACGAGACAGAGACGAGATGAATTCCGCCCTGCTCACCCCGGCCAATTCAGCCGCTTTTGATTGCGAAATCAATCCGATCTCGAACCATTTGACGGCAGCAGCTAGGAGCGTGTCGCGAAAGTTAAGCCACGGCTTTCGGCAGTAGCACGACATCCAGGGACATGGCGTCCGTTGCCACCACACAGAGAATGGTGGCACATCGTCTCCAAAACTGAGAAAAGGCAAGTAAAAATTGCGGAAAATTGGTGCCAAACTGCTTCTTTCGGCCGAAAAAGGGCGCACCTGTCTTGTTGTCACGCCACACCTTTCTCCAGAGCTTCAGGATGTTGTGTGTGAGACAAATCAGTTTCCATTCGTCCTTGACCTGTTTAAGGCCTCTCAGCAGAAATCTACGGATACCTCTGGCATCTTTGATTTGCCCAAATACAGGCTCCACACTTGTTTTTCGTTTCGAGTAGATCCTTTTCCCCCCTTTGCTCTTGAGCTTCGCAAGCATGGTCTCCACCGGCGGCGAGTCGGCGGCAATGGGTTCATCGGGTACTGGTGGGGCGATGTCGGTGTGTTTGATGCGGTCTTTGGGAATGAAGGTATCTATCTGCCTTCCGGTGGAATACTCGACATTTCCCTCGCTGAAGTACCCCGCATCGGCAAGTACTGCCTCCGGAAGCATCCCGGTATTTCTCTCTACTTGCTCAATGAGAGGGATCAGTTCCCGCTTGTCGTTGGCATGTTGAGTGACGTCCGCGGCAACAATGATTTGGCTGTCACAATCAACCGCCGCCTGGGCGTTGTAGGCTTGGACAAACGATTTCTCGGCACCGTCTCGCATGATCCGGCTCTCGGAATCTGTGAAGTTTATTTGGTCCTTGGGTTTGGGGATGCCTGGCGGATTCTTGGGCGGTTTTCCGCGACCTCCCTTGGTCGGAGGCGGATTGCCATCCTCGTCGAGCTTGCCGGAATCGATCGCTTCGTGCCGAACCCGATCCTCAAGCTCCTTCTTGTAGCGCTTAATCTTTTCGAGTCGAGCCGTCTTGAACCGCAGATCTTCGGGAAGCTCATTACCCCTGTCGCTTTTGCCGTACTTCATATCCTGAGCTGCATCAAGCGCCTCAGCCTCAACAAGCAGTGCCTCGATTTCCACCTCAAGCTCTATTTCCTTGGTCCTCATTCGACCGTAACTCATCGCCGGATGATAGGCCGGGTGTCCGCCGTTTTCATGAGCGTATTGATCCGTGATCTGAGACAAATCGAGGCTGTCCACCATATCACTGATGAAAAAAGCGAGGTGATCT
The DNA here is from genome assembly GCA_963675835.2 of Desulfomonilaceae bacterium. GTDB lineage: Bacteria > Desulfobacterota > Desulfomonilia > Desulfomonilales > Desulfomonilaceae > JAVHLK01. The sequence goes on along the minus strand of CAXXIU010000019.1, from coordinate 17,445 downwards.
TCGGGCAACCACTTCCGAATATCAGGTGGAAGCAGCAACGGTTTGTCCGGCTCGTAAGCAATGAATCGATGGTCTTTCATGGAAGACGTTCCTACGCGGTCTCCATGCGGATGTCAAGTTCCGCAACACGCTGATAGGAAACCATGAATTCGGCACACGGGGGAAGAAGTGCCCTCTCACGCATTACTGTGGATCATCTGCTGTTTGATTTGGAAAAGTCTCTCCAAATTCTTGCGGGGAAGCCAATATTCATCCGGGGACAAACTGATCGATCTCTTCAGCACTTCTTCCGCCTCTTCGAGGAGACCCGCTTCGAGGAGAGCAAAACCGAGATCATTGAGCCAAACATAGTTCTCCGGTTCCAGTTCAACGGCTCTGCGAACCTTCCGGACCGCTTCCTCCATGTCTCCAAAGTGGTGGTAACAGTATCCTGAGCCGATGGCATACACGGCTACATGCGGATATGCACTTTCCGCCGCAAGGTAGAGTTCAAGCGCGTTCTCGAAATCCTCTGAGTCCAAGAGAAAATCCCCGGCCTTGTCTATGATCTCGTGAAGGTCTTCCTCATCTTCCGGTAACGTGGTGAGTGTGAGAAACAATTCCATTGCTTCTTCCACAAGGCCATGCTGGTATTCCGAGGAGCCGACGGTGAGGAGCGCAGGAGCATGAAGAGGGTCGATGGCCAACGAAAGGAAACCGGCAGGCCGCTTGGGCTTTTGATCTGGGCGTTCCCCTATTGCCATTAAGGCAAAATTGAAGAGATCCGCGGCCATTTCTTCGTCGTACTCCCATTGGGCAGCCATCTTCCGTTCATGCGGGGTCACATCGGCATGTTCTTGTCGCAAAGATTTGAGATACGAGTCTTTTTCCATTGCGAAGCAAAACGGTTGGTATTCTTGGATTTTCTTAGTTTTCGCAGCCCTTTTAACCTTTCTTGCCTTCTTTGCTTTCTTCATGTCCCTTCTCCTTGAACACGTTTCAATGGTTCCGTCGGAGCGGCCGGAAAGTACACGCATGATCGAAGAACGTAGGCTGATCAATGGTCTTGTCATGCACCCCGCGTCCAATCACCAGATAGTGCTCCGCAGCATGTGCAGAAACTCTGGTTCCCTTTTTGGGGTTGGTGTCATATCACAAGTCGGCACACATGCATAGGGGGATTGATCGACATGTCGTAGAATGATTCAGAATCAGAACTAACTAATTGATTTTACGAATGCACTCGAGCATTCCGACGCGATGCCCCCTCATCCCTGTGCCAAAACGAAGCTTGCAAGATCCAGGTTCAACTGTCCGTACGCAAATACCGGATGAGCCGATTATTCTAGACGAGTACGCTGCCCGTACGTGCCACGGGGGCCGAAAAGAGGCCTAATGAAACTTGAGAGGGAGGATCAAGATGAACCTCAATGATTACCTCGACAATGCAAAGGGTTCCGGTGTTCTTGCAACCGCAGACTCGTCGGGGAAAGTGAATGCGGCCGTGTACGCCAGGCACCACTTTTTTGACGAGACCACCGTCGAATTCATCATGAGGGAGCGGTTGACGCATGAAAACCTCAAGACCAACCCTCATGCTACGTACCTCTTTATCGAGTCCAAACCGGGTTACTCGGGGAAGAGATTGTACCTCACGAAGCTTCGAGAAGAGTCCGATGAAGAGTTGGTGAGAAGCATTTGCCGGCGGTGCGATTACACGATGTTCACCGACAAACTCACGCGGCACGTGGTATTCTTCACCATAGACAAGGTCTTCGTTGATCGGCAGCGGCGATTGATCCGAACGCACCTGGCGGCTAGAGCCGCAACCAAAATTCGCAGCAACCGGATCGGCTCTGTCCGACATCTATGGCGGGCAAACGGTTTGCCGCGAACACCGCCAATCAAGCTTCCATGAAATGACTCTCAACCTTTGAAGCCCTTCAGTAAGGGTTTCCAAGTCTCTCAAGAAGATCTTGTCGGTTTGCGAAGAATTTGAGACATAGTAGTACAGAGCAGTTAGAACCGCAACCAACCGGCGATTTCAGGCATCGGCGTCACGTACGACCTTGGGTTTCGCAAGTACCATCGTTCTACGCCGGGGATACGGACGTTGCTCCTAGTTGCCGGCCGCCGGCGCAATTCCGGCCGGTTGCAGCCGGCCCGGTGAAACGTGTTCATAGACAATCGCATAGAATACCGGCTCTGGTAAAGGTCTCCATTCTTTTCGCACGAGCAGTAGCATAGGATGTTTCATAGATTGCTTTCTATGCGACATTCAAGGATAGACTGCCAGCTTATTATACCAATGGTTTTCGAGTTTTCGAGAATGACTTGATGGAGTGTCGTTTAGGGCCGCTCTCCGGAGCGAAGTCACCGGCACCGTCTGTAGCGGGGGAGATTCGCGCAAATGGCAAAGGCTGAGTAGGACTTGTGTTACTCAAATGATTGCGAATTGTTATTGAAGCTTTGGGACCGGTAGTTGACGAGGCCGGCATCGCGGCTTGCATCAGATGGAAATGGATGCTATCGAATTTCTGGACAAGTTTGAGACTTTAGGGGAAAATCATCCGACGCTGGTCCAAAACGTCGTGATTCACGCCCTTGAGAAGGCCCTCGAGTGAGCCCCATTGAGGTCAAAGGCCACACGACCATTTGTGAGATTGCCTTGACCACAAGCGAATACAAGACAGCAGAAAGATTGACGAGAGACTACCGGCTCTATGTAGTATTCAACTGCTCTTCAGTGGCCGAAGTTCTTACGGTTCAGGACCCTTCGTGTATGGGGTGGGAACTGATCATCAGGATAGAGCGCTGCCACGTTGGTGCAGAAAAGATCTTTGGAGCTTCAAAGTGACGGATATCGAACGCTTGCAAGGGCTTGTAACCGCCGGAGAATCTCTGGATCGCGAGTTCAAGTCAGACCGAAACACTTTTCCTGACAGACAAATCTTCGAGGAGGTTGTCGCTTTAGCGAATACTGACGGAGGAGTCCTGCTCATAGGCGTTGAGGATGATGGTACCGTGACCGGGGCACATCTTAGGCATGGGCAGAGAACCGATCCATTGAGACTGCGTTCCGCCATTTTCAGTAATACGGTTCCCAACATCAACACTCGGATTTCGGTAGTTCCGCATCCCGATGGCAGTGTGATTGTAATAGAAGTTGATTCCTATCCGGAGCCATGTGCGACAGCGCGCGGCAAATCACTTAGGCGAACAATAGGACCCGATGGAAAACCGCAAACAGTACCATTCTATCCTCGCGATCAACGCTCCCGCAGAATTGATCTCGGCTTGCTGGATTTCTCTGCTCAGACCCTGGAAGGGACTTCATTTGACAGCCTAGATCCTCTGGAATTCGAGCGCGTTAGGCAAACAAGTTCCCGGCTCAAGGGGGATCGGCATTTACTCGAACTCTCCGATAGAGATCTGGCCACGGCTTTGAGACTGGTCGAAAGTCATGATGAACGAATGGTTCCAAATGTAGCCGGAATGCTTTTGCTGGGCAAGAAGGACGTCTTGCGCCGGCTTGTGCCGACCCATGAAGTCCGCTTTCAGGTCCTGGACATTCAGGGAAACGTAAAGGTTAACGACGTCTTTTGTTCTCCCCTGGTCAATGTCCTGCAAGAAATGGAGGCACGATTCTCCGCTCGAAATGAAGAACGAGAGTTCATGGTGGGATTCCTAAGAGTTCCGGTCCCGGATTACTCGCCCATAGGCTACAGAGAGGCCGTGAACAACGCTATCCTCCACAGAGATTACTCTCGGCTCGGAGCCTCATATGTCCAATGGCAACCGGATCACCTGTTGATCACTAATCCGGGAGGTTTTCCAGCGGGCATCACACCTGAGAACATTTTGGTCCACGAACCCAAACCGCGAAACCCTAGGCTTGCCGAAGCGTTCAGACGAATAGGTCTTGTAGAGCAAACCGGGAGGGGCGTTGACAAGATCTACATGGGCCAAGTCCGTTATGGGCGGCCGATACCTGATTATACAAGGACGGACGCTGAAGGAGTGCGAGTGGTACTCCGCGGTGGCAAACCGTCATTGGAGTTTGCCGCGTTCGTTTTCGAGCAGGAGGAAAAAGGAGAACCACTACTTCTGGATGATCTGATTGTGCTAAACACACTTTTCTTTGAACGCCGAGTCGACTCTCAGCATGCAGGCACGCTCATACAGAAAGGGGCAAATGAGGGACGAGCGACTTTGGAGAGGCTTGTGGAAAGGGGATTCGTAGAAGCCAAAGGCGAAAGGAAAGGCAGAGTATACCACCTAGGAGCCGAGCTGTATCGTCGGTTTGGCGATGAGTCAGGATATGTGTGGAGCCATGGAATCTCAGCTATCAAGCATGAAAATATGGTGATGGAGTATGTAGAGACTTACGGCCGCATAGAACGCAAGCATGTGATCGAACTATGCCAACTTTCAAGCGACCAAGCTGGTCGCCTACTCAAGAGACTCGTGGACAAGGGTGTATTGCTTCGCAAGGGGTCACCACCTAGATGGACGTATTACGTGGCAAAATAGTGAGTTGCCCCCCTTAGATGCGATATATCGGCGATCCTATCGGCGCAAGTATGGTGCCTATCTGCGCGCCGATAGCCCCCCCGATATGGCCGTGAAATCGCGACAATCCCCGAGGTTACAATGGCAAACACCTACCCGAGAAGACTGATTGAAGTGGATCTGCCCATTAGGCAGATTTCTGCCCATGCACGGCGAGCTCTCGGTGAGCGATCACCCCACCTGGAACACGTCCCTCCTTCCAAGCGCTACGCGGCTTCTACCCGCAGCAAGCTCCACAAAAAACCTTGCCGTCACCAAAGGCTTGTGGGAGAGTATCATTGTTGCTGCCCGCCCCCTCGGGAATCACCATTCGAGGCTTTGCCCGCAGCGCTGAAGAACCGTTCATGCCGATGTTCCCGAATCTCTTACGGAAGGGACGAGTGCCGGGGGAGATCTGATTGCGTGTCCAAAGAAGGTAACCGTGCTTCGTGAAGCCTGTGCTCGACGTTGTGGCCGAGACCTTCACAGCGGATGTTCCCGAAAGAATCGGCCCGTCCTGAGAAAACTCGGGTGAGCCAAGAAAAATCTCGGCAACATTGACCTTGGATGACACAGGGGGTCGGTATAATGGGGAGGGTTTTACTCTGAGTTGGCATGGCATGGACCAAAAGAGATCACGATTTCAAGATGATATGAGGGTGAGAGGCAATCACGGCCATGGGCTAGGCGAGTGCCTTGTATTCCGAAGTCGCATCATACCGGGCGCACCGAATTACGTCCGACGAGATCTTGTAGGTTGGGCCTCCGTGCCCGACAGATTTCCGTAGGTTGGGCAAGATTGACGGGCAGAGACGCCCGTCCTACGGAAGAATGGGATTTCCGTACCGCGTTCTTGTAGGTTGGGCCTCTGCGCCCGACAGATTTTCGTAGGTTGGGCAAGATTGACGGACAAGGGACGCCCATCCTACAAGCCCGACCAAGATTGACCGGCAGCGAGTGTGGGAAAGGGTTAATCCTATGGCTTCAATCAGTGACGAATTCACCAACAAGTACGGGAAGTTCCAGAAGCACTATTCCGAGAGCGACTTCCGGTCACGGATCAAAAAGCACGCCAAGAAGCTGGGAAAAGGCGGACTGAGACACGCGTTTACGCTTTACTATACGCTCCAAGAACCAAATGTGCCGACGTGGGCAAAGACGGTCATCATCGGAGCCCTGGGGTATTTCATATTTCCGTTGGATGCGATCCCCGACTTCATTCCGCTCGTAGGATTGACGGACGACTTGGGCGTCCTGGCCGCTGCCATAGCTGCTCTGGAAATGAGCATACCGCAAACCGCCAGAGACAAGGCGGACGAGAAGATGCGGGAATGGTTTGGGGAATGACCGGCCGGGGGCCAAGTCATTTGTATGAGACCACCTGAGAAGCCTCCATGGAGAGTGCCTTTTGAATTCCTTACGTGAGGAGAAGAAGGGCCGGCGGGAGGTAGACGATCCATCGATCCTCTCACTGCGAGCCGCCTCCTGAGAAATTGACAAGAGCGATTTGGCATTGGGGAACGATCCGAAACATCCTTGCGAACGAAATTCTCCGGAGCATTCCAAACGCATCTAGAAAACAGATTGACAGTTTCCCGCTATATGATTAGTTTTGATGCGGTTTGACCCGACTTAACCGGATTCGGTGAGGCACTTCTCTCGGCTCTCCGTGCAAACGAGTACCAGGGTTGTCGCGTTGGAACAATTCCAGAGAGGCGAGAATGACGCAGGCCCTTTTCTTTCGCCCCAACACGGTTCAATAATGAGAACTATCACCATCATAGAAGAATTGCTGAGCGAACTCGAACACTGTACTGCCGACGAGCTGGAAGATCAGGACCTGGACCTCAAGCAATGGAACGAGCGAAGCATGCGCGATGCGATCAACCTCGTTGTGGAGATGGCTATCTGCATGGCAAACGGTGGGGGCGGTACAGTCGTTTTTGGGGTTGCGGACAAGGTGAGGGGACGGCAAAATGCCATATTAGGTATACCGAACGAAGTAGACCTGAACAGGTTGAAAAAGGCGGTCTACGACAGAACCGATCCCAAGATTACCCCGGTCTTCGAAGAGTGCCGTGTGCCGGAAGGAACCGGCAGGTTGCTGATAATGCAGATCTACCCGGGTATGCCTCCATACACGGACACCTCGGGCGGTGGTACTGTCCGCGTAGGCAAGGATTGTCAACCGCTTACGGGAACAGTAAGGCGCCGCATCTCGGCAGAGACCGGAGAGACGGACTTCACGGGAGAAACCGTAAATGGAGAAGTGTCCAGTCTTCTCTCATCCGTCTCCATGGAGCAACTGAGAAACTTGGCCCGCCGAGAAAGGGGACCGCTTGAACTACTGGGTCTTTCCGATCATGACTTAATCAGTTCTCTGCAATTGATACGAGCAGGCAGATTGACGCGGGCAGGCATGCTGATTGCCGGAAAATCCGAGGCCATACACGATTCCTTTCCCGGTTACGCATGGACGTATCTCAGGATGGAAGGGGACACACACTATATCAACCGAACCGATGGTCATGACGCTCTTCCGATTGCTTTGTTGAGGCTCGAGGAACTCATTGACCGAGACAATCCGATTACGACATTAGAGCACGGACTCTTCCATTTCGAATACCGTACGTACCCGTTGATTGCATTACGTGAAGCATTACTGAATGCTTTCTGTCACGCCGACTATCGTATCAACGGACCCATCATGGTCAAGCACTACACCGATCGAATCGAAGTCGGCAACCCGGGGGGGTTCATAGGCGGAATCTCTCCGATGAATATTCTTCATCATCCGCCGGTGGCTCGCAACCCGTTGCTTGTAGATGCGCTTCTGAAGCTTCGTCTGGTCAATCGCAGCAATCTCGGCATCGGTAGGATGTACCAGTCACTACTTATTGAAGGCAAGGAGCCGCCGACTATCGAGGAAACCGGGGACTCCGTACGGGTGACCTTCCCACATAGAGAGTTCTCTGCATCGTTTCGAGCCTTTGTTGAAGAAGAGAATAAGAAGGGGATCTTGTTGAGGGTAGATGAACTCATTGTTTTGCAGTATCTCCTCTCCCATTCCGAAATGGACACGGCTACTGCAGCCATACGTTGTCAGCGCTCGGAAGGAGAAGCGTGGGACTTGATCTCCATGATGGAGCGTAAAGGTTACATCGAGCGTGGCGGCACCGGGCGAGGAACGTATTGGACTATGCGCCCATCCATTCACAAGATACTGGAAGGCCCCGGCTACCCTGAACGTGACCGTCGCATTGACTGGGAAGCGGCCAAGACCAGAATCCTCAGCGTCCTAAAGGAGCGTGCCGGGCGAGGCGACGAGGGCCTGTCAAATGAGGAGATCAGACGAATAACCCACTATGACAGGACACAGGCGCGCCGTCTCATGAGGGAACTCATGAAGGAAGAAGATTCAGTCAAGAAGATAGGCGACCGTCGGTGGACACGTTACGAATACGCGCCATGACAATTCACAGAGCGGTTAGAACCGCAACCAAACGGCGATTGCAGGCATCCGCGTCACGGCGGTTAGAACCGTAGCCAACCGGCGATTGCAGGCATCCGCGTCATGTACGACCTTGGGTTTCGCAAGTACCATCGTACTACGCCGGCAATGCGGACGTTGCTCCTGGTTGCCGGCCTAATCCCGGCCGGTTACAGCTGTCCCCGTGAACCGTGTTCATAGACAATCGCATAGCAGACCGGCTCCGGTAAAGGTCTCCATTCATTTTGCAGCTACGATGTCATAGGAAGTTGCATAGATTGCTTTCTATGCGACATTCTATGAAACGGCTCATTGGAGGCCCTTGAACGGCACGTTCTTGGATGCACGGCGAGCTCTCGGTGAGCGATCACCCCACCTGGAACACGTCCCTCCTTCCAAGCGCTACGCGGCTTCTACCCGCAGCAAGCTCCACAAAAAACCTTGCCGTCACCAAAGGCTTGTGGGAGAGTATCATTGTGGCTGCTTGCCCCCTCGGGATTCTGCATCCAAGGGTTTGCCCGCAGCACTGAAGAACCGTTCATCCATTCGTTTCCAGGCATCTGGGGCAAGAAACGCCGACACGGGGAGTTCGGATCGCTTTTCTACGGAGGAAGGTGGTCGTCATCCTTCTTGAAGACCGTGCTCCATGTCACGACGGGAACTCGTAAGATAGTCGGAATCGGATACAAGGCAGCGAGCCGCGGGAGGGCTAAGGGATCACATGCGGTATCCGTCTGAAGGAGATCCGTGGAAACGGCGTTGAAGTCCGGCCGGCACGGACAAGAATCGGCTCGTCCTGAAAGAAATCGGGTGAGCCAAGAAAAATCTCTGCACCGTGACCTTGGATGACACAGACACTCCGTATACTACGGGGGCATAACCTGTGAGTGGGCATGGCCTGGAAGAGAGAAGCAAGTGCCTTCTGGAAGGTGTCAAAGTGGAGGCGAACGGAGAAGGGGCTGAGACGTACGGCAGTTCTCGTGCGTCAGTTGGAGCAAGTCTTGGCGAAACCGGGTATTCGGGAGTGTGTGTGACGACAATGACGCTTACTGAGGGAATCGCGTGTCTCTATGAAGTCCGGAGGGTGTTTCCGAAAACAGTCCAAAGAATATCACAGCCGGCCGACAACTGAATCGGAGGAATTACTTTGGACGGGCTTCACTTCGAGGACTGCAGGTTCAGATGCCGATCTTCACGAACAAAGAGCAAAAGGAGACCGGATTCAGGAAGTTCTATCATTCGAAAGAAGAGACGAAGGGACTCTACTAAGGGATGTCTTTCGTCCAACATAGTCGTCGAGTGTCCTTTGGAAGGAAGCTTGGCGCGTTCAGAGCACTGAGAGGTCTGAGATCCTGGCACTGTTCCGGATCGGGTCACCACGATTTCACCTTGCAGAGTTCGGTTGGCACAATGGTATCAGCATTTCCATTTGAAGAGCTTGATAGGCATCTTCTTAAGCGGCATCAAGGGGTGCCCATGGTTTCGGTCTTGCTCGGGCCGCCGATTCTTGTACGTCGTTCTTTTCAGAGGTGGGCCGAGGGCAAAGGAATCCCCCTCGTTGAAATCAACGCCACAAACCGATGGGGCCTCATAGAAGCATGGCTTAACACTTGCCTGCCGGGACTTAACTTGGTCTCGGTCTCCCTTGAGCGGCTTGAGCGCAAGATCTGTCTAAAGAAGACCGAAGCACAAAGCAAGCTCACCGATTTGCCGCCTCAACAGCGACGATCATTTCTGGAGAAGGCCTTCCAGCATCGACTAGAGTCTGCGGCCGATTGTCTTTGCTTTAATATTCTGCATCACAATCTTCAGTTCAACAGTGCCTCAGAACTCATTGAAAAGTCCAGGTCCTGGTTTGGGCATCACCTCGATCAACGCCGGGAGTTGGTCTCTGCAATACTGAATCTGTATAAACACCTCCCGCCTGCCATCTGGTTTGAACCCCGGCAGCCAGGCAACATAGATCAGATGGAGTTAGCGGCTGAAATGTTGGGAGAATTCGCACTTCTATTTCCGCAGATCTGCATCGCTTGGGGTATGGAAACTGAGTGCTTTCTTGCATATTCCAAGTTCGGTCGGGATTCCAGAGGGAAATCTGTCTGCAACAACCCGATATCTGTGCCCCTTTTGGATGCTTCGGCAGCTATTGACAAGCATGACCACGATTTCGAGTCAACTTTACGATACATGGCTCACAAGGGTGCTACTCTCGACCAAGCTCAAGAACTGGAAAGCCTTCATGACAGTCTTCGAAGGGCAAAGGATTTCCGAGGAGAGGAGAAGGCTCGCAGCAAGGCAGAGACTTTTCTATTCGACAGGCTGCAAAGCCTTCCGGAGACGGCCGGACTTTTCGTTCTCAACGATCGTCTCAACATCCCTTTCTATCAGGGAACAATGGAAGTGGATTTAGTCAACCGGAAACACAAAATCGCTGTCGAGGTCGATGGATACTACCATTTCTGCGATCCAGAGGCTTATCGTCGGGATAGACGGAAGGACTTTCTGCTTCAAAGACACGGTTTCATCATAATAAGGTGTCTAGCTTCCGAGGTTGTCTCCGATCTCGAGAATATTTTTGACAGAATCCTTGATGCCATCAGCATCCGGCAGGGAACCTAGAAAAGGGAGAGAGAATGAGCACTGACATCGAAGAGAGTGTTTCTTATCTAGTGTTAACGAGATTGTTGGCCAGCCCAAGTAAACCCCTGGGCTTCAAGAAGCTCAAGAAGGACCTTTCAGAAATCGTCCAAGTCCACAATAGCGAGGCAGAGTGGGAGCTATCACTTTCACAACTGATGAAGTACTTGATAAGTAAAGAGTTGATTCAGGAAACGAGAACCGAGAGGTATCAGCTAACAAACTCGGGGACCCGGGAGGCCAAGTCCTTCTTGGGAGCGGAGTATCTCCCCAAGCGGCTTGATTGGCGGATAATAAGGGATCAATATTTGGTAGCCCGATCTTTGGGCATCAGCATTTCTTCGGCTAAGGATTTGAAAAGGGTTAACGCTGATGGCATTCGGGCAGGGGTGATTAGGCAAGGACTCGGGCTTGACTTGTCAGCTTTGCCGACCCCGATTCAGGCCATGGATTCGGCCTCTTGGTACACACTGGGGAAGAAGACGACGGAATCTTTTTCCTTGAGACCGGTCCGTGCTCACTTGCTCAATCAGCTTCTGGGCACAACTAGACCGCTGGATCAGGAACAAGCCTTCAGGCTGCTGGCTGCGAAACACGCCGGAGCACGCAATTCGGACTTCACTTCACTTAGAAGAGCCCTCCTGAAGAGTTTGGTTACGCCTGTACACAACGTACACAAATCTACTGAAGTCGAAAAATCGGAAGAAGACGTGGAAGGATTCGCCCGCGAAGTCCTCCAAGTGGCAGCCGAAACCCCCACAGGGCGTCACGGCCAGAACAAAGTCTTCATTTCTCACGTTTGGAGACAGTGGCGAAGCCTTGGATCAGGTTACCATATCTCGATCCAGGAATTCAAAGAAAGGCTTATTGAAGCGCACCGCGCAAACAAATTGACTTTGAGTGAAGCGGACTTGCCGGACCAGTTGGATAGGTCGGATGTGGAAGAGTCGGTCATTCCCTACCTAAACGCCAGGTTTCACTTCATTCGCCTCAAAGGAGGTCGGTGATGTCTGACCCCAGATTAGCTGCTTTCTGCTCGGAAAACGCCCCGGAAGTGTTTCATGCAGTCATTCCAGCAACCGAGATCTGGAGAGATGATCCGTTTGATGTCGAGGAAATCCACGCTGAAGCTAGGGAGACCTTTCAGAGTTTGTTGTACAACGCCTCATCAAGACAGGTTCCTGGACGCATACTTCTGATAGTGGGTGAGTCAGGCGCGGGTAAAACGCATCTCATGCGTTGTTACAGGAATAGTGTTCATGGCAACTGTGCAGGATATTTCGGGTATCTGCAATTGACCTCCCCTTCTTCTGATTACGGCAAGTACATTCTTGCTCATTACATTGATTCTCTATGCCTTCCGTACGTGCCCAACGAGGAAATGACAGGGCTGATGCGCTTATCTAACGCTTTGGCCGAATCGACCGGTAAGCTGGAGCGGGCTATTGTAAGGCTGGGGAGCCGTCGCGACAATCTTCTCACAGCCATTCGTGAGTGGGAAGACTTGAACCCTGTACAACTTGCCAAACTTGTCCACATTGCCCTGGAACAGCTATGTCGCAACTCGCCGTTCAACCTTGTCAAAATGCCGGTGATGGCAGCTCTTCTCTACCTTCAAAGGGGAGACGCTATGCTAAAGCATATTGTTCTCCAGTTTCTGCGCGAAAACTCGATCTCTCTTTCTTACCAAGAGCAAGTCCCGGCCCTCGCCACTCTCGGAGAAGGCTTCAGCCCAATTGACATGTTCGCTGAACTGGGTAAGATCATGTGGCTTACTGAGCAACAACCAATGATCATATGTGTTGACCAGATCGAAGGACTGCTCACTTCAAGCACATTGAAGACGTCGCCACAAATGCCCTGGGAACGCTTGGGGACATTGCCGGTGCGGCGGAATCATCTGTTATCGTAGTATCCTGCCTGGAAGGATACAAAGATCAGATAATAAATGTGTTGCCGGCCTCTATCAGATCTAGGTTTCTTTCCCCCCCAAGCCCCCAAGCCTTGAACAACCTTTTGCAGAAAGAAGTTCAACTAGAAGAGCTTCTTAGCAAGAGACTGCAATTTCTCTACGAATCCATGGGCGTACAATACGAGGTCTCGCAACCCACTTTCCCGATTCCTAGAGATCATCTCAAAGGCTGCCTGGGGATTAAGCCAAGACAGTTTCTCGATATTTGCGGCAGTTATCGTAACAGAGCCGTGCAGACAGGTTCCGTTCCCAATGAATTGATCCCGGAGTTTCCCCCAAAGCCCCCACCGGACACAGTGCTTGATGAACTTGAAGCTAAGTGGCAAGCACATCTGGATGAATGGCAGAGCCCGGTGCCAGAGGACGGCGTGGACTTGGCTTCTCTTCTGAGTGCCGGATTGGAGGCTTCAAGCTTCGAACTTGGAGCATCAAAGTCCTTAAAGGCTCGGACAGATGGGCACTTCATCGAAACGACCGGCGGTACCGAGAATCTCTGCATCGGTGTCTGTAACAAGGATCCGCGTGGCGGAGGGCTTCACGGAGAAGTCCGGGGACTGGTAGAAAAGGCCGGAAATCGCAAAATTGTGATTGTCCGTACCATTGATTTTCCGAAAAGCCCCAAGGCCGCCGTATCGGTCTTCATCGGTGACTTGGTTGCAAGGGGAGCCCGTCGTGCTGTTATTGAAGATAATGAGTGGCGGACCCTGATGGCGTGGCCCCACTTTAGGAAAGAACACGGCGAGCAAGAGTGCTTTGGCGATTGGCAAAAGGCGTATCGGCCAGTGACCAGACTTCCCAGTATCCACAAAATACTTGGCTTGGAAGGACATGGCCACGTGAATTTGCCCGAGGCTGGGGCCAATTCGGAAAAAGCAAATGAGGACATAAGAAAGAGAACTGTGCAGTCCGATCTCAAGTCCACTGAGGCGATTTCCAAGAAGGACACAGCCTTACAGGTTGGCGAGACGAAGGACGATGAGCGGCGGGGAATTTGGATTAATATGAAAGATCTGACAAAGCATGCAGCTTTCTTGGGAGGCACCGGCAGTGGGAAGTCCACAGCGGCAATGAACGTAATCGAACAACTACTTCTGGAAGGCATTCCAGTACTTCTCGTAGACCGTAAGGGCGATCTGGCAAGTTATGCTGATCCTAGAGCTTGGGAGGCCGAACTAGGATCCAAGCCGAAAGAAAGGCGGGAATGGCTCAAAAAGATGGTGGATGTCCAGCTTTACACCCCTGGACATCCTTCGGGACATCCCATAACTGTTGGTATCCTTCCAGCCGGCACTCACTTGCTGTCCGAATTTGAGCGAAAGAAGATATCGGCCTACGCTTCGGCCGCGCTTGCAGAAGTCATGGGTATGGGGACCGGAATGAACGACAACTCATGTCGCGGCATTCTCAAAGAGGCTCTATTACTCTTGACGGAGATAGATTCATCGGAATGCGACACCTTGTCGGAAGTCATCGGCCTATTAGCTGATCAGGACGCCCGTCTGATTAACCGTATCGGCAGATTAGATGCCAAACTGTTCAAGCGTTTGGTGCAGTACTTGGAGACTCTACGAATAATCCGTGGTGAACTTCTGAGCGGTGTCGGAGTTCGATTGGACGCGGATCTGCTTTTCGGCAAGGGAGGCCACCAATTGCCCGGAAGGACCAGGCTTTCCATAGTGAGTACGAAATTCCTGGCCGACAAGTTGGATCTTGAGTTCTTTGTCGCCCAACTCCTGATGGAACTGGCACGCTGGATCAGCCGCAACCCTAAAGATGACCTTCAGGCAGTAGTGATGTTCGATGAGGCAGACATTTACCTCCCAGCAATCAGTAAGCCTTCAACCAAAACGCCCATGGAGGATCTCCTCAAGCGCGCCCGCTCTGGCGGCTTGGGTATATTCTTGGCCACTCAGAGTCCTGGTGATTTCGACTACAAATGCAAGGAGAACGTGAGTACGTGGTTTCTTGGAAAAATCAAAGAAAGAACTGCCTTGGAAAAGATTAAACCTATGTTGAGGGAAGGAGTCAACAAACTTCCTGACCAAAAGGCCGGAAGCTTCTATTTGGTTCGGGAGGACGAAGTTACAGAGATTGAATCCGACAAGCCGGTAATTTGGTTGAGCCAGCTTTCAGAGGAACGGATTCTGGAACTTGCAGGCCAGTCGGTCTAGCCGAATGCACTTTTTGGCCTGGCGAGTGTTTTGCAGGGGCTACAATGCATGGTGGGCATTGCACGAATCTCTTCTCCAGCATTGGCCTCGTAGCCATTGAAGAATTTCTCGGATCGTACGCACAACCATCAGATAGGGTGTGCGGCCACCTCTGTAATGCAAATACCCTCCCCAAAATAATCGATCTGAAGGTGTACGACGCTATGGCCGAAGCCATGAGAACCGGCAGGGCATACGAGACGATGCTCTCTCCACAGCCAGTATCCGAGCGTGGCGCATGAACCGAAGTGACCGGAATACTTGTAATGCTGAGTTAGGAAAGCCCCCCCGATCCAGACCGAGCCCCTGTCACGATCAGTCCTTCCCGAAGGACAGACTCCTCTGTATGATGCTCTTGATTTCTGGTTTTCTATGGGCTTCTTCCGGCTTCAATAGGACGTATACTCTTAGGATGTAGATTGAATAGTCCGAGAGAACTTTCATCAGGGACCGGCCGACTTCCATTATTGGGGTTGATTTGCCGTTGGTCTCGGTAGCAAGAACACGAATTGCCTGCCAATACTTATCCTCATCGTCTGTTTCAGATTCAAAACGAGAGGACACGTCAAGATGGGAGCCCACTTTGGTCAACTCAACGCTTTTCTTCCAGACGAACCACCTTTCAGGTTCGATCCCAGACCGCTCCGACCACATAGACATCTTCTCTTTTGCTCTTTGGACCAAATGTTGGAAAAGCTCCTTGGTCTTCTGTTCATATCGGCTGGCCAAGAATTCTTCTTCCCATACAAGTTTGGGAGGTAAACGCCGAAGTATGGATTGCGCCTGCAACTTGCCTATAGGCTCGCTGGTATGTTCGGCGTAATCTCGAATCTTATCTATAAGTAACGACTCGTCAAACTGACCCCAAGATCCATTTTCTATCATTTGAGTGACATCGTGGCGGGAACATGATATGCGTCCGCTATCCAGAAGGGCGAGAATAACCTCTTCGAGAACCAGTTCCGCTCCGGTTACCGTTTTATGAAACGTGGACTGTAAGTAATCAAAATATCTACATAACAACATGTGGTCTGCGGCTCTCAATGCCTTCATGGTAATACAGACTCTGTCATCGTTATCAATACGCATCTGACTAACTATGTAATCGAGATCAACTGAACCGTAAGGAAGCCCAGAGTGATGTGCGGTTCGTAAAAGGTAGTCAATTCGATCGGCATCCAAGTCCGAACTAACCAGATTCGCAAACCGCTGTGGTTTTGATCGCATAAAGACCGATGATATGTCTTCCGGATCAAGGTTTCCCTGTAGCAAGACCGCTCTCAATTCGTCGTCTTTGGCCAGTACCTCTTCGCCCACTCTCTCGTGACTGAAGAATTTGTCCCTTTCTAAGTCTTCCGTGTTCTCATCTTCGTCCGCATTTTCCGATTGGCCATTATTCTCTTCCACCATTTTGTCACGATAGAATTTCTTTACAGAATTCTCCATGGCGTGTGAAAAGGGATAGTGACCGACGTCGTGAAGAAGACCTGCGAGTCGATATAAGGTGATTTCCCGATCCTCAATTCCCACTTCGGCACTTGAGGATCCCAGCGCCTCAAGAATGCGCCCGGTTACATGGCACACACCCAGCGAGTGGGAAAACCGTGAATAGTCGGCTCCCGGAAAAACGAAATGAGCCAATCCCAATTGCTTAACGTAGCGCAGGCGCTGAACGGCTTTCGTGTTTACTACGTTGATTTCGAGTTCACTCAACCCGATAGTTTTGTAGACGGGGTCCGCTACCCGTTTGAAGTTGAAATTCATTGCCTATTCTTCAGGCCATTGCTGGTTTGAAATCAGCATTTGTTTCGCTTGATCCAGAAAAGGGTAGACATGAGGCTTCTCTTTCCTGAGAATTCCGTCTATCTCATCTTCAGTCATCTTGCTAACATTCTTAAGGAAATGTAGTGATGCTAACAATTCCAACCAGTCTTCTTGATCCAAGGTAACATCCGGTGGTTTTTGAAGGATAGGACGGATTGACGCCAGCCTTTTTCTCGCAACGGACTTTAATCTTTTGCCTTCCCAGTCGGTGTCTCCCGACGTCAAGGCTTCCGCAAGCGGGAAATAATCCCTAGTCAGACTGGGGCAGTAAGGCCCCATAATGTACCACCCGAATCTGTAGCCGAGATCCACGCCGGAAAGCTGTCCCAGGTAGACCGCCTTCTGGACACGCTTTCGGTCATCAATGGTCTCAATGTCGAAGGGAATGCCAAGCTCATCCAAGAATAGTTTCAGAGCTACCTGCCCTCTGTCCATGCTTTCCTTCCTCCGTAGTCTGACTCGCCGGTCGTTTGGGAATCATCAGCGAACGGATTATCCTTTCGGATATGGCCGTCGCTGGAATCATTCCTAACTCTCTATTATAACGTATGATAATGGCGTCTTTCACCGATCTGCGACCGAGGGCACCCATCCTCTCGGATCTTAAGAAGGCTTTAGTCGATCTCTCTGCGGAAGTCAAGGCCGATACTGTGAAATGGCGAAGACCTTACCAAACGGGTGCTACTGGAGGCCTACGACGCCATAGCCGAGGCCGTGCGAACCGGTAAGCCGTACGAGACGACCCTTTCGCCGTCGCAGGCCGACCCGAGCGTGGCGCATGA
>CAXXIU010000018.1:0-309604 GCA_963675835.2 Desulfomonilaceae bacterium | reverse complement strand
TGGGCTGGGAGTTGGACAGCAATGAAATATGAACGCTTACGCCACGAGATGGTTGAAAAACAGATTGAGGCGCGTGGGATTACCGATGCCCGGGTGCTGGCCGCCATGCGCCAGGTGCCCCGGCACCGGTTTGTGAGTGAAGCGTTGATGGACCAGGCCTACAGTGATTTTCCCCTGCCCATCGGCGAACAGCAGACCATATCTCAGCCCTTTATAGTGGCGGAAATGACCCAGGCCCTGCAACCGTCTGCCGATGACCGGGTTCTGGAAATCGGCACTGGTTCGGGCTATCAGGCAGCCGTTCTTTCCCGAATTGTCTATCGCGTCTATACCATCGAGCGAATTCATCCCCTTTACGTCAAAACACGCCAGTTGTTCGACCGGCTGGGATACCACAACATCGTGACCCGCTATTCGGACGGCACCACCGGCTGGAAGGATGAAAGTCCGTTTGATGCTATCATTGTCACCGCCGGAGCACCGGAAATTCCTGCTGCATTGGTCAATCAGCTGGCCATCGGGGGCCGTATGGTGATCCCGGTGGGAAACCAGCACACCCAGGACTTGATCAAGCTCGTTCGGGATCAAAACGGGGTTCATCAGACCAATTTAGGCGGCTGCCGTTTTGTCAAACTGGTAGGAGAGTTTGGCTGGAGGCCCAATTGATCGACTACCTGATTCCATTTCTCGAGGAAATGGTGCGATTCGGTGTTACATGGGGCCCCTTGCTGGTTTTTCTATTCATGACGGTGGAGAGTTCATTCATCCCCTTCCCGAGTGAAATCGTCATGATTCCTGCCGGCTTCATGGCGGCCAGGGGCGAGTTTTACCCCCATGACCATGTGTGGGCCGCTATGGCCGTGGCCATCGCCTGCGGCGTCGCCGGATCCCTGGTGGGCGCCTGGATCAACTACTGCCTGTCCCTGAAATTGGGCCGACCCTTCCTGCATCGCTGGGGCAAATATCTCTTTCTTGCACCGCAAAAACTTGATCGGGCAGAAGCGCTTTTCCGAAAGTATGGTGACGTGACCACCTTGATTTGCCGTCTCATTCCGGTGGTGCGGCAGCTGATATCGATTCCGGCAGGCATATCGCGGATGAACCTGGCGCGTTTTTCCCTGTTTACGGCGGCCGGTGCTGGCATATGGGTCGTCCTCCTGACCATTCTGGGATACTGGCTCGGAACCACCACCGAAGGTCTCAGTTACGGTGAACTCGTCCATGAGGGCAAGGACCTGGTGAAACAGCACTTGATCTGGATTCTTCCGGGTGGCGGGCTGCTCATACTCGCCTATCATCAGGTTCATCGGATCGCCGCTGGCCATAAATCCTCTTGACTCAAGTTTCAGGGCGTTGCGGCTGCATTACTCGATGTCCTGAATCAGGCGGTTGATCGATGATTGGGCCATCTCTTTGTGGATCTCATCCAGCGCATGGGAAACTTTGAGGAACTCTTCGTCCGAGTCAAGGGTCTGGACGGTTTTGCCGCGCTTGTCCAGCGCCTCCAGGGCCGATGCAATGGTGATCGCGTGGATATCCAGGGCCGGCTGGAAGGCGCGCGGACCGTTTTTTCTTCTCGTTTCTACGGTCGATATCAAGCCGCTTTCAATCATCTGTTCGATCAGCTGCTCCACGAGCAGCAAGGGCATTTTAAGGATGTCGGATATTGCGCCGGCCGTCAGCGGCGGCTCGCCGGCCTTGAACCGTTGAATGATCAACCGCAGAATATGCAATGCATAGCGTTTTCTCAAGTCGGGTGTGGTTTTGCGGCGATCGGCGCCCATGGCATATTGACTGACATGCTCGTGGGCAAAAGCGATTTCCGCACCCAGCAATACGATCATCCAGCTCAATTGAAGCCAGATCAGGAACAGGGGCAGGGCCGCAAAACTGCCATAAATGGCGTTGTACTTGGATACCAATACCTGGGCGCTGATATATATTCCCTGGGATACCTGGTAAATGGTACCGCCAATGATGCCGGACACCAGGGCTGAGGTAAACCGAACCTGGGTGTTTGGCAGCACCATGTAGATCAAGATAAAGAGCAGCCAGATCAACCCGAAGGGAAGCAGTTTGAGCAAAAGAACGATGACGGGGCTGGCTGCCTGGAGCAATGCCAGCTTACCCGTGATGACCTTTACCTGGGTTGTGATAAAGACAGTGACGCTGCTGGAAACGATAATGAGCAGCGGGCTGATGACCATGATGGCAAGGTAGTCGGAGAATTTGCGGATAAACGTGCGCGCCTTGACTTTCCATATCGCATTCAATGCGCCTTCAATGTGGCTCAGCACTTTGATGGCAGACCAGAAGAGAAGTGCCACGCCAATGCCTGCAATGAGCCCGCCCTTGGTGTTTTCCAACAGGCTGTGGGCAAAATCGATGATTTTTGAGAGAATTTCTTCCTGGCCGGCGAAACGCTGATAAAGCTGCTTCTCCAGCCGCTGTTCCAGCCCGAATCCCTTTGAGATGCCAAAGGCCATGGCCACCACAGGCACCACCGACAGCAGGCTGTAGAATGTCAGGGCCGAAGCCCTGAGGGCGCAATGGTCGTTGATGTATCCTTTGAGGGTGAGCACCAGGATTCGTGCAGGTTTCAGCAAAATGGCCCTGGACTTTGGCAGCGCATTGATGTCCGCCTGCCAAATTGCGCTGGAAAAGAATGTAATGATTTTCGTTACGACCGCATGGGGCATCTCATCTCCTCTGGCAGTGGGAGTCGATTCAATGGGTTTTTTTCAACGCGGGGCTTTCTTGAACCGGATGCGATGCCCGTGCATGGCGCCGGGGGAAAGGCCGCGATCAGGACGCCGTCTGTTTGAGATGGTCCGGCAGCTGGATGGCCACAACTTTTCCGCGGGCGCATACCTCCCCCTTGGATGTTACCGTTACCCCAACCACAACCTTGCGGCCTTTAATTTCTTCGATTCGTCCGCGCAGCTCCATGGGAGCGTCGATGGGGGTCGGTTTCAGATAATCCACGTGCAGGGAACCGGTGACAAATCGCAGATCGGGTTCGCTGCCCATCGGGCGTCCGGCCGCCTTGAATGCTGCGGCCGCCGCCGTGCCGGTTCCGTGGCAGTCAACCGCAGAGGCAATCAATCCGCCGTACACATAACCTTCGATGGCGGTGTGGTAATCCCTGGGCGTGAAATGGCAAACCGACTCCTCTCCATCCCAATAGCTTTTGATTTGCAGTCCATGGGGGTTCAATCGGCCGCAGCCGTAGCATACGCTGAACTCATCGGTGTAAAAATCCTGAAATGCTTTTTCCGTCATTGTTTTTCCTTTGCGCCGTTGGATTGATGATGGTTTTGCAGGGGGCTGCAAACTTTCACCGCTATTTGATTTTGTCGACCCATGAACAACCCGGTACTCAAGGCCACAACGCAAACCTGCCAACCCAGAGAAACCAACCCCAATTGCATGATTTTTTCCATCGGGGCCGTCCGATTTGCATACTGTTCAATGTAATACTGCCCCACTGTTGTTGATTTGTAAACATACCACACCACTTTTTCTCAGATAGAGCAGCCCCGTTTCGATGGGCAGAGCAATGCAAAATGCCACTGCACACCGGACAAGGCCATCCCTGTCCTCGAAACGATGCCGTGCATGCTTTGTAATCGAGGCAAAGGTCTCGAAATACTGATCATAGCCGGTGATCAGGATGTCGATCAGCCGGTCGACCTGCGTTCCGATGGTGCTGGATGGCATTTGCGCGTCACATCCTTCTTTTTTATATGAACCTCGCTCTTCGGGTTTGGATCACCTCCACATAAGTTGGACAATTAAGGTGAAAACTGTCTGTGAAAGCGGCCTTCGTCGGCGATTCATGTGCTTGTGTCGGCGCTTTTTCACAGCCAAAGCGGCGCCTACAATTTTTCAGTGGGCAGTACGATATCGAAGACTGTGCCTTTTCCCGGAGAGCTTTCCACGGATATGCGCCCGGCGTGGAATTCGATGATGCGTTTGGTAATGGCCAGGCCTAAGCCGCTTCCTTGCGGCCGGCCGCGGCCGGATGGAGAAATTTGCCGAAATTGTTGAAAAATAACTTCTTGGTCTTCGTCGCTGATGCCAATTCCATTATCCTCGATTCGGACATACAGCTTGTTGTACCGGTGGGTCAAAACGACCTGGATCCTGCCGACCTTTGGGTCGCAAAACTTGACGGCATTGGAAATGAGATTCACCATGGCCTGAATCAGCTTGTCGCGGTCCCCGGTAATTGTGGGTACGGCTTCAGGCAGTTTGACGGTCAAGTGAAGCTCCTTGTCCGTGACCAGCTGTCGTGTGGCATCGACCGAATCCTGGATCACTTTCACCATGTTCAGCGGACGAACCTGCCAGTGCATTCTTCCGGATTTAATTTTCTGAAAGTCGAGCACCTGATTGATCAGCCGCGATAATCGATGAATTTCGTTGATCATAATGGAAAGAAAGTTGCGCTGTTCATTTGGATCTGTTTCAGGGTAATCCCGCAGAATTTCGGCAATGGACTGAATAGCGGTCAGCGGTGTGCGAAGTTCGTGGGTAACTGTTGAGATAAATTCATCCTTGAGCCGGTCCAGCTCCTGAAGACGCTCGTTGGCTGCCCTTAAATCAGCGCTGGCTTTTTCCAGCTTGCGGCTGTAGATGATGACCTGGCGGGTTTCATCAACAATATCCATGACCTCCTGGATGCCGAGAAGCTCTTCCTTGACCACTGAAGCCACCATGACGCGGGCTGAGGCCGAGCCGATGGCGCCGGCAAGCAGTTTTTCCACATGGGTCACAAAACTGGGATCGGCATTCCGTGCGAGGTGCCAATTGATATTGCGGTCTTTGGCATATTCTTCAAGGGCTTCTTCGGCGCGCTCTTTTCCCAGGAATCGTTCAAGCAGGGTTTTAAGGTCCGGCACAAAGGCGGTGCCGCGCCAGATCATGGATTCTTCGGTTTCACGGGACAGATGGTATACATCCACAAACATGGCGGCCTGGGAGTGCTCCAAAGGAGACTGACGGCTGAACAGCGACACACCCACATAGGCCCCGGTATTGGTCAGCAGGCTCCAGAATACACCATGGGATATGGTATCAAAGCCGGTCAATCCGAAAAGATGGAACGGCCGAAGCCAGGACAGGCCGAAGAGGCCCTGTTCGATGAAACTGTGTGACAGCAGGCCGGCATCTGTCATGGTGGGCAACACCAGGGTGTAGAGCCAGAGTATGAAGCCGGTAATCAGGCCGCTCAATGCGCCTGCTTTGGTGCCGCCCTTCCAGAAGATACCGCCCAGCAGGGCCGGCGCCAGCTGGGCCACAGCGGCAAATGAAACCATACCGATGGCGACCAGGGGGTAATATTCGGCCGTTTGTCGAAAATAGATGTAGCCCATCAGGATGGTGATGACGATGGCGGCGTGCCGGATGGCGACGAGCCAGATGCTCAGGTCTTGTCTTTCCGTGAGTTTCAAGGCCGGGATGTGGAACAGGATCGGCATCACCAGATTGTTGCTGATCATGGTGGACATTGCGATGGTTTCCACAATCACCATTCCGGTGGCGGCCGACATACCGCCGATGAAAACCAGCATGGTCAATTTGGTGTACTGGTGGGCCAGGGGCAGTTGGAGCACGAAGGTGTCGGCATCCACAAGCTGGCCTGAAAATTCGAGCATTCCGGCAATTGCCACCGGCAGCACAAAGATGTTGATGGCCAGCAGGTAGAGCGGAAAAAGCCAGATGGCCTTTCGCAAATGCTCCTCATTGACGTTTTCCACCACGGCAATCTGGAACTGGCGTGGCAGCATCAGAAAAGCCAGCATGCTCAGCAGGACATAGACCGTCCAATCGGTATAGGTGCCCGGCTGCATTTCCATGACAAACAACTCTTCCAGCGCCGGCCACTGACTGGCGCGGGTAAACAAATCTTCGAATCCGCTGTACAAGCCATAGGTGACAAAAAGCCCTAAAGCGAGAAAGGCCAGCAGTTTGACCAAGGATTCGAAAGCGATGGCCGCCACCAGTCCCTCATGGCGCTCGGTTGCCTCTGGTTTGCGTGTGCCGAACAGCACGGCAAAGACGGCTAAAATGAAGGCCACGTAAAACGCGGTATCCTTGAAAACGGAAAGATTGCCGAAACTTATGGGGAGCGGTTCGCCGGAATAGTTGTGAAGCAGCAGGAAACTGGTGGATATGGCCTTAAGCTGAAGTGAAATGTACGGGACGATTCCCAAAAGGGCAATCACAGCAACGACGCCGCCCAGCATCATGCTCTTGCCATACCGTGACGCGATGAAGTCCGCGATCGAGGTGATACGGTGAATGCGGCTGATGCGCAGGATCTTGCGCAGCACCAGCCAGCCCAGTGTCGCCACCAAAGTGGGCCCGATATAAATCGTCAGGAAGCCGGGTCCCGAACTCACAGCGCGTCCCACACTGCCATAGAATGTCCACGCAGTGCAGTAGACCGCCAGAGAGAGTGCGTAGACATAGGGGGAGTTGATGATACTGCGGCCCGCATCCGCGCGTTTATCGCCATAATAGGCGATGGCGAACAGAATACCGATATAACATAACGAGACAAACAGAATGGTTTCGGTGGTCAGCATGGCCGGCCCCAAAATAGTTTCAATGAATCAATCGCTTCAGTATTGCGGGACGTCATTCTTCACGGTTTGTGATGATTGCCATCAGTACGATTAACAGGATCCAGACGCCGAAGATATATCCATAGAGCAGTGGAATCCCAAGGACCTTTCGCTGAAGGTTAAATAAAGAGAGCAGTGGGTGATTGAACAGCAGGTACCCCAGCAGGAACAGACCGACGAGTCGTTTGTTGCGGTTTGTACCGGTAACCATGGCACCTCCAAAATGGCATTGCCTTGTGTGGCGATCCCAATTGAAGTGGATCGGATAAAATTAGCAATTGTGCCGTTAAGGGATTTCTGCTATTTTTTGAGTAATAACGAGTTAATGGCACCCAGCATAGTGCAGATACCAGTTTGAGTCAATGCGTGAGAACGGCTTGATGGATAAAGACCCGGCCCAAGACGGGCAACACCAAAAGGGAAAGCATGGCGCAGCAAAAGATATTAATCGTCGATGATGAAATAAGTATCTTGGTCCCGTTAAAATTTTTGCTGGAAAAGAACAACTTTGATGTCGATTTGGCCCAGAGCGGGAGAGATGCCCTGGACAAAATCGCCCAATCCAAACCAGACCTGATATTGCTCGACATCATGCTGCCTGATCTGGACGGATATGAAATTTTTCAGATGATTCGAGAGAATTCCGACTGGGATGACATCAAGGTCATCTATCTTTCCGCCAAAAATCGTGATGTGGATATTGCCAAAGGGTTGAACCTTGGCGTGGATACCTATGTCACTAAGCCCTTTTCAAATGCCGATCTTCTTCAGAAAGTCAGAACCCTGCTCTCGGAAAAGCAATAATTACATGAATATCGGCGTGGCGTTGCTGCATAAAAAAGCGGTCATGGATGGTTTGACGTCCATGACCGCCGAGGTAACCCGTTTTCGATTGTCATCTGTTTTGGCTGATTCTGCCTGTATGGTGCGTTGATTCGTTTTCTATGGGAAGGCCCATTTAATGGTGCCCTACCCTGACCCTTTGATTGATCCAATGTCCGGGTTGAATTTCAGTCCGGCGCCACTGGCCGGGCACCCAACGCCCGTGGCGGTTATGGTGACCGGGATTCCAGACTTTTTTGTATTTTGCCGGCACCCATACACGCCGGGATTCCCAGTGGCCGCGTGGCCTGTGATGCTCCGGATAATCCGTTTGGTAGGCAGCAACCCGGGCTTCAAAATGGCCGTTTTGGTGCGCATCCACCAGTGCTTTTCCAAGAATAAGTGCTCCGATTCCAATGGCGATGCCTTCCAACCGATGCTGTTGCGGGGAGCCTGCCCAGCCATTCGGGGCAACAACGGCCAGGCTGAAAAGTGCGGTACACAATAGGATCAAAAAGCGTTTGGGATTCATGTTGTATCTCCTTTCATTGCCTTTTTGACATCCTAAGACGCATGGCCGTTTCAATTGGTTTACAGGGTGTTAAAAATATGGGCCGAAAACCGGATAAAAAGGAGACCAGATGACTGGGTTGGAACATGAACGACAATGAGAAACCCGCCTTTATGGCGTCTGTCCTTGCGTTTGCCGAAAAGATAGACTGTGAGAAAGATACTTGCCTGATTGGTACCGGTGAGCCAGCACACTGCTTTTATTATGTTGAAAAGGGGACTTTCGAGGTTTTCTACAAGGCCCAGCAGACCGACATCGTCGTGGCCCTTATCGGTGCCGGTAATTTTTTTGGCGAAATCGGTTTTTTTGACGCCCTGCCGCGCACACGGAATGTCAAATCCCTGGGTGAGGCGAGGCTGCGCAAGTTCGACCGGAGGGCCATGGAGGCCATCTCGGCCCATGACCCGGGGCTGTATGCGCAATTTATGGCGCACCTTTTACAACTCGTATGCCATCGCTTCTGGCAAGTGCTGTCCGACAGGGGGCCGCTGAGCGCTTACGCGGCATCGCTGTCAACGGGGAAGGAGCATTTCCAGGGGCTGCAGGTATTGCCGGCGAATCTGCTGGCGTCGGCCAAGTGGCTGCAGATCAGCCGGCACATGGAGGATTTCAAAGCGTCCCTTTTCGATCTGGCCTATCGCCTTCAAAAAGAGGAGGGCGGGGACATATCCCCTGACCTCATTGCCGAAGGAGAGTCCCTGCTGACCGGCTTCAACCGCCGGTTGCGTCTTTTCGACAGCGAGGGGATGCGATCTGAGGATGTTTCCCTCATGTGGGGGTATGTTTTCAAAGAGCTCTTTCCATACTTCATGCGCAGCCGGTTCGCTGAACGGGCGTATTACAAACCCAAAGGGTATGCCGGCGATTTCATGATGATGGAGTTGATTTACCGAAAAATTCCCGAAGGAGACGGCAAACTCGGCCGATTAATCGACGGCTGGCTGTTGAAACAGGCGCCGGCCCAGGCTGTTCGCAATCGCCGGCGCCTGCTTTGCCGCCTCCTGGACCAATTGTTCCGGGAGAAATTGACACACCAGGGCGCCCTGAATCTGATCAACCTGGCCTGCGGGCCGGCACGCGAATTGTTTGATCTGCTTTCCACCTGCCAATACAGCCACCGGATCCACGCACTGTGCATGGATATCGATCCTGAAGCATTGAAATTTGCCGACCGGCGTGTCAATACCAACACCCACAATGCCGATATCCGCTTCATGTGTGAAAACGTCATTAAATGGGCTTTGGGCAGGGCAAAACATGATCTGGGCCCCCAGGATATTATATACTCATCCGGTTTATGCGACTACCTTGACCGGCGCCTCATGCTGCGGTTGATCCGGCGGTGTTATGAACAGCTCAAGCCGGACGGCATCCTCATCCTGGGGAATTTTTCGCCGCTCAATCCGGATCGTCCATTCATGGATAACATGCTCTATTGGCGATTGATCCACCGCAATGAGCAGGAGCTGTCGGGGCTGTTTATGGAAACACCTTTCGAAGGCAATGTCCGTTTCGAGGCGGAGGAACAGGGGGTGAATATATTTGCCGTCGCCACCAAAACGGTTTGATCGCAGCCCGGTGTCCCGGCTCCTGCAGCCGAGTTCATGAATGTCGAAGTATGGTATTGTGTCATTCATATGAAAAGAAAGAGGGCAGCGATTCCTTACTTCGACATTTTGCAGTTCCCAACAGCCCTTTCAGGGGTTAATCCAACGCTGGGTCCTTTGGACCCGGATCATTTCCGTTAGGGGCCTTTCCGGTGCCGGTCTCATCGAGGACGTTGCGAATGACATTGGCCATTTTGTAGATGGTCATCGGTTTGTGGAGCACCCCGCGGATGCCGGATGCAAGGATCTCTTTTTCATCAAGCCGTTCACTGAACCCGGTGCACGCAATGATCGGCTTGTCGGGCTGGTGCTTCAGTATTTCTGTGGCCAGTACATCACCGGTGAGACCAGGCATGATCAGGTCTGTAATCACAATGTCGAAAAAACCGGGGCGATCGAGGCAATGCTGCAGCGCCTTTTTGGGATCGACTTCTGTGATGACGCGGTATCCCAGTGTCGTGAGCAGTTTCCCGCCCAGTTCGGCCAGTGTCGGGTCATCGTCCACAAATAATATATTTTCGTCACCGGTGGGTATGCTTCGCAATGCCGTCAATTCGGGGGTTATTTCGCTTTCCACCCGAGGCAGATAAATGAAAAACGTGGTGCCTTTACCGATATCGCTTTCAACCTCGATGTGTCCCCCATGGTTTTGAACAATGCCCTGCACCACTGCCAGACCCAATCCCGTCCCCACGTCCTTTTCTTTGGTGGTGAAATAGGGATCGAATATGCGCGTCAGCAAATGGGGGGCGATACCATGCCCGGAATCGGCAATAATGAGCTGGACATATTGGCCGGGCGCCAGGTTGGCCGGTACCGCCGGGGGTCGCTTTTCACCCTTGCCGGGAATATCCATGGACAGAAGCTTCACCGAGAGGGTGCCGCCTGACTTTTTCATTGCATGGGCGGCATTGGTGCACAGATTCATCATGATCTGATGGATCTGGGTGGGGTTGCCCACCACAATACTGGTCGGGTTATCGATCCATTTTTTGATGCGTATGGTCGTCGGAAGCGTGGATCGAATCAGCCGCAGCGCTTCTTTGATGATGGAACCGATTTGTATTGGCTTGAGCTCTTGGTCGCCGTGCCGGCTGAAGGAGAGAATCTGGGCAACCAGCTCTTTGGCTCGGTCACTGGCATTGAGGACCTCGGAGAGGTATTTTTGGGCATTTTCTTTCTGGTCCATCTGCATGAGCGCCAGTTCAGTGTGTCCCATGATGGCCGCAAGGATGTTGTTGAAGTCGTGGGCGATACCTCCTGCCAGGGTGCCGATGGCCTCCATTTTTTGTGCCTGGCGCAGCTGATGTTCAAGCTGTTTCTTTTCATGGTCGAGCTGCTCATGGACTTCGATTTCAAGGCGCAGCTCTTCATTGGCCTGGGCCAGCATGGCCGTGCGTTTCTGCACGGTTTGCTCGAGCCGCTGGTTGGCGAATTCAGCCTTTTGGTGCTCTATTTCCAGCAAGTGAGACATGTAATAATCCTTGCGGGCGTAAAATTCCAAACTGTAACTGACCAGCATCCCCATAAAGTTGGCGGCCATACAAAAATAGTTGTTGTTGACCACAATATTGCTGGGAAGCTTCCCGCTGTATATCGACCCTATCAGGTAGGCCAGGGTGACGGTGCAGCCTGCCAGGGATGCCCAGAGAAAGCGGGCGCGCACAAAAGTGTAACTGAGCATGAGCACCAGCATCAGTCCCGAATAATACGTGCGGTTAATGGACGGCGGGCCCACCATGGTCATGTAGATGATCCCGCCCCCACCCACAAGAATCAGCAGGCTGAGTGCGGCCTGCATAATTTTTTTGAACCAGGGCATGAAGGATAAGCTGATCACCACCGCAAGGCTCGGGCAGACGATGGCGTAGCGCACCAGCCAGAAGTGAACCATCCATTCGGGAACGATGATATAGTCCAGGACGCCGAACATGGCGTAAAGGGCAATGCCCAGTCCGAGGGCAAAGCGCATTTGCTGCAGAGAATTTTCAGCATACTGGTCAAGAAATGGCTTTTCCAGCTGGGCGGACTCTCCCGTAAAGGCCAGAGTGACGGGATTGAGTGTGATGGGCGATGAACGGTTGCTGTTTCCAATGGGGCGTGATGACGCTAGAATAGAAGGCATGCAGTCAGTTCCTCGGCATTGCATCCGGTTGAACGAACGGGTTTGTCGGCACGACAGATGAATAGGCCCATGGTCGTCATGCCGGACGTGACAAGTCTGCCCCCTAAACAAGCGCACCGGGCGCCTATCCACCACTTGGGTTCGCCTTGTCTTGCTTCCGCCGGAATGACTGCCTTCAGGGCATAATATCGCCGATGCAATAACGGTTTCTAAGCAAAAACAGTGCCGCAATGAGGTGGCAGCCGTCAATAAAACCAATGGCTGGCGCAGATTCAACACAGCAGGGCGTTAAAGCAGAAAATGCAGGATCTATCGGCTCTTCAGGCACCTGTCACCCGAATCGCAAGGCATTGTTTGGATGACTTATATTGCACTCAGCGCGCTCAATTGTGCAATAAAATTTACTTTTTGCGATCCGACCCGTCGCGGATGCGCGGCAATGAAAGCCGCCGCGTATCGGCCTGCCCGTCACCTATCGATCTACGGCACGGACGGCATACCCCTTCTGTGCCAACAGCGCCAATAACCCGTTCGGTCCGGCAAGGTGCAGGCTGCCAACGGCGATAAAGCTGTTGCCCCGTTCAAGGTAGGGGAGGATCCGTCCGACCATACGATGGTTGCGATCGTCGTTGAGTCTCTGCATAAAGCGTCGGGCCGTGTCACCGGCCGTTTGCGACATGGCGTCCCGGCCCAATTGGGTGATGCGACCGAGGTCGTCTGCCGCATAGGATTGGATCAGTTGCTCGAAAAGTCCGGGCAGATGGGGAAGTTGTCCAATGGTCGTTTTCAACAAAGTGATTTGATCCTGGATTGGCAGGCCGTCAAACACCGCCAATTGCTCGTCGGCGGTTTCCAGCCCGGAGACGGGTTTCCCCTGGCTGGCGGCGCGCTGATGCAACACCATATCCAGGATCATGCCGCCGTTTGACTTGGGCATGCTGAGCATGGACATCACCGCCCACGGTTTAAGGCGCCGAACGGCCATTTCCGGCAGACCCAGTGCTTCCGTGGCATCGATGACTTTTCTGAATAACGCACGCCCAAGCAAGGTTTCAAGATCCTGTCCGTGTTCAATGACCATGGCGGCACCGAACTGCATCATCGCAGCGGCGTCGAGTGTCATTTCCATGACAAAGCGATCGCTGGCATCCAGGGTCCGGGCCACTTTGGGCTTCAACCGTGTCACGCGCGTATCGTCGCTGTGAATGGTGCCCAGAAGGTAGCTGGGTTTCCCACCGTTGCGGCTGATTTTCCATAACATACCGTTCTGGTGAATTGTCGGGCGGGTTTGACGCGGGGCCGAACGATGACCCTCGGCAGGCGAACCGGTGGCGGGTGCCGCTATCTTTCGGTCCGGGTTTTGGACATTTGCCGTGGGGCTGTCGGTGAAATGCCAGGTTCCGTTGTCATCCTGCCAGCGATAGATATCGCCTTCCAGCGGGCAGGCAGGCAAGACACAAAGCGCTATGACCACCCAGAACAGGGCAGCCGGCAAATGTCGCTTAGGTCCTGCATGGCCGCTTGATTTGACACGCATCAACATATTTCCCCATTCTTTTTTGGGGTACAAGGCCATTTTTTTAAAGGCATTTATCATAGATTATATTGCGGTACGGCTCGATGATCAATATTGTAACGTATGAATCGTCGTATTCTCTTTAGAAATGTTTGAACTGCGGTCTTTGGGGCCATGCCCGTGGCATCACCGTCAAATGCAGGCAGGGGTACTATGAAAACAATTCGCGTGAAACATTCTATACTCGGTGGCATTTTTTTGTTGTCAGCGCCCTGGTCCTATCCGGCCCTGCAGCACCGATACTAGGATCATAGGAGGCTTCGCATTTTGGCTAAGCGGAACATTTCGATTATTCTCGGACTCGCACTGCTGTTATCCGCGTTTGCGATGCTGCTCTCGCTGGGTCTTCGGGTCGCGGAGGTGTCCGGTATTCCCCGGTATATCACCGCCCCCGGGAGCTTTCTCTTCGAGAGATTCCTATTTGCCTCCTTTTACCTCCCCATTTTTCTGAGTGTCCTGGGGTACATCGCTCTTAAATCAGGGTACCAGCGTTCCGCCCTGGAGTTCATGATTCTGAGTCTTTTGCCCTTTGTCACCGCGGCCCTTTTGTTTCATGTACTCCTGAACGCTGAGCCCAACGGCCTCATGCGGTTCTTCATCATCGGTTTCGGTGGACGCCGCAGTGCCGCGGGGGTGCTGCTGCTTCTTATGGTTGTCGAAAGCCTCCTTGGATTCAGGCTGACCTTCGGCCGGACACCGTTCAACGCCGGCGGGAGAGAGCCTGAAGAGGAGGATGACGGACTGTACCCCCTGAGGGAGCATATCGATCTTTCCGTCGAGGAGGAGCTTCCCGCAATCTCGGACGAGGAGAGCCCTCTACACCCCGGCGATGACGCTCTGCAGCTTGACCGTGACGGCGACGGAAGACTGAGATTCACCGCTTCAACCGCGGCTGCCGTGGAGGTTGAGGAGGTCGAAGAGTTCGAACCCCTCGACCAGGCGGACCTGGATGAGGAGGAAGAGGAGCTGCGGGAAATAGAAGCTGCAGATGATACTCAGGGGCCCGTGAAGGCCGTGGAGCTCCGCCGTGCCACGGGTGAAACGGCGGAAGGGCATGAGCTGCGGGAAATCGTTCCCGAAGGGGATCCCGGCAGTCTCGATGAATTGTACTCGAGCGACAGTGAGGATCCTTCCATCCGCTCTCTGGTGCAGGATATCATCAACTCCAGGGTAAGCGCTCCGCTGCCCCCCGCCGTCTCCCCTGCGATACCGGAGGTCGAAGCGGTTCCGGAGGAGTTCGATCTGGAAGAGATTGAGCTCTATGAGGATGATCTTGAGAATCCCGGGGAGCTTTCGATACCGCAGGATGAGAGCGAAACCGATGAGTACGCCGAAACCCTCACCGGACTGTATGAGCAGGATATTCCCGAGGAGGATCAGCTGAATCTTCTCGAGGAAAAATACGGCGATGAGTTCGACGAGAACCCCGTGCCTGTCAGTCCCGATGAGGAGACTGCACAGGAGGCTGCAAAAAAAAAAACCGAAGCCTTCCGAACCGGCGCGTAAACGCAAAACTCCCTACACGGTTCCGGTCGACGATCTCCTGAACAAATACACCGACGACGAGTACTGGATTGTCGATGCCGAGACCAGGAAAGCCGGCGAGATCCTTCGGAAAACCCTGGAAGAGTTTAAGATAGAGGCTGAGGTAACGGGCATCCGCAAGGGGCCGGTTATAACAATGTTCGAAATTCTCCCCGCACCGGGGGTGAAACTTTCCAAGATAACCAACCTGGCTGATAACATCGCGCTGCGGCTCGCCGCTTCCAGCGTCCGTATCGTCGCTCCCATTCCGGGCAAGCATGCCGTCGGAATAGAGGTGCCGAACCGGGAACGCTCCATCGTCTCCTTTCACGAGATGATCGATAATGAGATATTCAACAAAAAGAACTACGAGATTCCGGTAATCCTGGGGAAGGATATCGCCGGAGGCGCCCAGATAGTCGATCTGATTAACGCACCCCATCTGCTGATTGCCGGCGCTACCGGTTCCGGGAAGTCGGTCTGCGTCAACTCCCTTATCTGCTCCCTCCTGTGCCGCAAGACGCCCGAAGAGGTGCGGCTCCTCCTGATAGATCCCAAGATCGTGGAGCTCAAGCTCTACAACGATATTCCGCACCTGCTTACGCCGGTAATTACCGAACCGAAACGTGCCTTTCAGGCCCTGCAGTACTGTCTCTACGAGATGGAACAGCGCTATGCCCTGCTCGACAGTCTCGGCGTCAGGGATATCCGTTCCTACAACAGGAAGGTCAAGGATCGCAAACTTGCGACACGCACGATCCCCTATATCGTGATTATCGTCGATGAGTTCGCCGACCTGATGGCCTCCACGGGAAAGGAGCTGGAGTCCACCCTGGCGCGTCTGGCGGCCATGTCGCGGGCTGTGGGAATTCACCTGGTCCTCGCTACCCAGCGGCCCTCCATCGACGTCATCACCGGGCTGATCAAGGCCAATATCCCTTCGCGGATAGCCTTTATGGTAGCGGGAAAAACAGATTCGAGAATCATCATTGATACCATAGGCGCGGAAAAGCTCCTGGGCCGTGGCGACATGCTCTTTACCTCCTCCTGGGATCCCAATCCTACTCGAATCCAGGGGGCCTTTCTCTCTGAAGAGGAGGTCGGAAACATCGCCGCCCATATAAAGACTCTCGGCGAACCGGACTACATCGACGATGAGATCTTCTTCGACGAGGACGAGGAGTCGGGCGGAATGTACGACGAGGGGGGAGAGGACCCGCTGATGAACAAGGCTCTCGAGGTCGTCTCCCAGGCCGGCAAGGCCTCAGCCTCCTATCTGCAGAGGCGCCTGAAGGTCGGGTACAACCGTGCCGCACGGCTGGTGGAGGAGATGGAGCACCGCGGAATAGTAGGGCCCCAGAACGGCAGCAAGCCCAGGGAGATCCTGCATATACCCAACCGCGGCGAACCTGTCGAGAGCTGATGGACTCTCTCGACCTTCACTACATCGCCTCCCGGCTGGAAGCTCTGGAGGAGACGATCATCTTTGTCCTCATCGAGCGAATTCAGTTCTCCTATAACGAAATATGCTACATTCCCGGGGAGAGCGGCTTCGACGCCGCGGGAGACGAAAGCCTCCTCTCTCTGCGGCTCCGCGGGCAGGAGGACCTTGACGCCCGCTTCGGTCGCTATCTGACACCGGAGGAGCGTCCAGTAACCAGAGACCTCCCTCCGCCCCGGCGGAGCATGCCGGGTGATTTCAGCGGTCTCAGAATCGACTCCTACGACAGGGTCAACCTGAGTGCCGAGCTGCTGGAATCGTACCTCGCGCTCCTGCCGGGAATCTGCTCGCCCGGAGACGACGGACAGTACGGCTCGAGCATCGAACGGGATGTAATCTGTCTGCAGGCCCTCATACGGCGGGTGCATTTCGCCGCCTTTTACGTCGCCGAGAGCAAGTTTCGAGGCGATCCTGCAGGGTACGGCGAGCTTATAGGGAAGAATGACAGAGAGGGTATCGCGGAAAAACTTACCCGCCGGGAGGTTGAAGAGCGCATACTCGCCCGGGTCGAGTCAAAGAGCCGCAGGCTGCAGGAGATCAGCGATTTTTCCCTGCGCCGTCCGCTGCAGCCTGAAGCGGTGACCGACCTCTACCGTAATGTGATTATTCCTCTGACCAAGGAGGGCGAGGTTCGCTATCTTTTCGCCCGTCTTCAGGACTCCTGATCATCATGAGGCTCAAAGCGCAGGCTGGCTGAGTTTATGCAGTAGCGCAGCCCCGTGGGCTCCGGACCGTCGTTGAACAGATGACCCAGATGGCCGCCGCAGCGGGAACAGAGAACCTCCGTACGGATCATAAAATGAGAATGGTCGCTGTGTTCCTCAATCGAGTCTTCCGATACCGGGCGAAAGTAGCTCGGCCAGCCTGAACCGGATTCATACTTGGATTCCGCGCCGAACAGCTCCTGGCCGCAGCCTTTGCAGAGATAACGACCCGCGCGGTGTTCCGTATAGAGATCGCCGCTGAAGGCGCGTTCGGTGCCCTTCTCGCGGAGAACATGGTATTCGAAGGGAGTCAGGAGACTCTTCCACTCCTCTTCGCTGTGGACTACAGGATAGTGCTTTGCTTCTTTCTTCATAACAGGTTCAATATACGGATTTTTCCACGATCTTCCTAATCTCCACAGGATTCCAATTAATCCGGCAATCGTGGAGACCTCGACTCTTTCATCATTATGAATGATTCGTGTATACTGTCCGTAACCTCATAAGTAGACGAACGGTAACTGTCTGGAAAAGTGACGACTGACGCTAAAAATGTGAATCTATAACTGCAGCCGAGTTTTACAGATAGAAAGACTTGCAACCATGAGGACCGTATGCTGGAACCTGCTTTGAAGAATCATCATATTGAGCTATTGGCCCAGAACTTCAGGCCCGACGAGATCAACGAAATGGGTAGGCTTCTGTTTAAAAAATACGACAGCCATACCTTGAGCGGAACCGAGACCCACTTTACCCTCTCTCCCCGCAAGTGCGCCTCCGTACTGGTGGATCAGTGCATCGAGTTCGATAAAGTGGACAAACTTATCGAACTGGTCGCCAGCCTTGACGAGCAGACGATTATGGGCCGTCAGATAAAGGTAGACGGGCTCGAGGATTTTCTCAAGAATCTTACCCAAACGGGTATGGTCTACGATTTTCAACGACGTCGGCTTACAAAGGTCAGAAAAGATTTTGGAAAGCTTCTTAACTGGGGAGCCCTGAAGGACGGAAAGCGCTATCCGATTACAGTCATGAGCATCGACGTGGTGGAAAACTCGAGACTCGTACGTGCCTACGGCAACCGGGTAATGGAAAGGCTCTATCTGAATCTGCGAAAATTCCTCGAGAAGCAGATCGCCCAGTATGACGGGCGGATCTGGAACTTCGCCGGTGACGGAGGTATCGCCGCCTTCGCGTTTCGCATGCATCATGACCGGGCCGTTCTCTGCGCGCTGGAAATCCAGCGGACCGTCGCTCTCTTCAATCTGCAGTCGGTTCTCCCCGCGGAAGAGCAGTTTTCTCTGAGAGTAGCTCTGGATACGGGGGTTATCAAATTTCTGTCGGAGACGGGCAGTATCGTATCCGAGACGATCAACTACGCCAGTCATCTCGAGAAGCAGTTCACCAGCCCCGGCGGCGTTACCATCTCCGGGACCCTGCAGAGCGAACTCAATCCTCGCATCGCCGCGGTCTTTGAGTGTGCCGGTGAGTTCGAGGGGCAGACCGCCTATTGTACCACGAACAGGCTGGATACCTTTTAGCGAGTATCATTTCGAGAGGGGAAAGGAAGCGAAGGAGAGAGTCGGATTTTGGTATCCTGTTCTGTAACCTTTTCCCGGCAGGGTGGTTACTATAATCGAGAGGGTAATCTTTTTCATCGACCTCCTTTTGACCCCCCGGTTTTTCCTCCTTTTACCGGGGGGTCTCCTTTTTACCCGAATGACAAGAACGCTTAGGGTGTCGGCCAGACGTCGTGCACCGAGGTAGCGCATGCGGTAGTAGGGGGTCAAGCAGAGAGGAGATGATGATGCCGCTTTTACCCTCTACCGGAAGCAGCGTGTACAAAACGGTTATCACCGAGATAGATTCCTACATGGCTCGCTCCCCAGCCTTCTGTATTGAAGAATACCAGATCACCGGGTTCCTCGCTGCCTGTCGTCGACGGGAGCGCCGAATCTGTACTGGTCGAGTCGCCCTTCTGGGGAGACCGGGCGATTCGCGAGGCATAGATCATATAAACCAACCCGGAACAGTCGAGTCCACGCAGCCCGTTCCCTCCGTAGAGATAGGGAGTGCCGGTAAGGGACAGAGCTTCCAGGACAGTGGCAAGTTTGAGCTCGTTATCCTTCGGAAACAGCTTCAACCGGCCGAGAGTTCGATGCAAGTGAGTACGATGAGACAGAAGAGAGCGATATTCATGCGGTCAGAGGTGTATCGCATAATCTGTACTGTATCGGCAGAAATATACAGAAATAAAGAATTCTCGGACGCAATGCAGCCTACAACCCGAGAAGCTCCGCATAGGAATCCAGCAGCGGGTCCCGTCCCTCCTTGCCGCTCAGTACCTGCGTCGTCAGTAGTTTACCGAGCTGTACCCCCTCCTGGTCAAAGGAGTTTATATTCCAGACGAAAGCCCTGAAACATCACCTTGTTCTCGAAGTGGGCGAGGAGGGCACCCAAGCGCTTCCGGAGTAAGTCTGTCGCCGAATATCAGGCTTGACGGGCGTCCTCCCGGGAAATTGCCTGTTGCCGTCGGTATTGTTCTTGCCCATCGCGAAGGCGACTATCTGGGCTGTCAGGTTGGCCTTGAGCTTATCCTGACTTGTTGAACCGTCCGTATCCTTACGTCGGAACCGGACTGGGAGTTCTGAAAACCGATAAATTGCAGCGGAACCACGTCTGTTCCCTGGTGAAGCAGCTGATAAAAGGAGTGTTGCCCGTTGGTTCCGGGTTCACCGAAGATCACCGGCCCGGTAGAATACCCGACCTTTTCTCCGTATCGATTGACCCTCTTGCCGTTGGATTCCATGTCCAGCTGCTGCAGGTGGGCGGGAAAGCGGATGAGGGCCTGACTGTAAGGAAGGATAGCGGTGACCGGATAGCCGCAGATAGGTACGCTCCCAGATGCCGATCAGCGCATCGAGGAGTGCTGCGTTCTTCCAGGGGACTCTCACTCATGGCCAGGCGGTCCGCTTCCGCGGCGCCGGACGAGAATCCTCAAAAATATTTTCGGGTCCGAAAGCGAGGCTGAGGACCGCGCCGCCTACCGCGCTGGTAGAAGAGTACCGCCCTCCGAT
Source organism: Desulfomonilaceae bacterium (assembly GCA_963675835.2). Classification (GTDB taxonomy): domain Bacteria; phylum Desulfobacterota; class Desulfomonilia; order Desulfomonilales; family Desulfomonilaceae; genus JAVHLK01. The sequence goes on along the minus strand of CAXXIU010000018.1, from coordinate 289,465 downwards.
ATAGTCGTCGATAAAGAAGGCGTCCAGGAAGCCCGGTGCCGAGGCCAGGGGGCTTGTTTCAGACGTGACGGCAATGAAATGCTTCGCCGGTTCCAGTCCCCGGATTCCGGCATCCTGCATTATACTCGTTACCAGAGCCTTGATTGGTCAGTGTTTCCTGCGTTGTGCCGCTCTTTCGAGACCAGAATGAAGAGTGTCCGCTCGAAATCCAGGCCCTGGAGTACTTCGAGAGGCGTCGTCAGGATCGACATTCGAGATAAAGCGGGCCTCCATCTTCTGTTTATCGCCTGCCTGTCTGCATCAGGTTCTTCAATGCAAGGTAGAGCGCCCGGGGACCAAGGTCGGAGCCGCCGATACCAATCTGCACGACGCTGGTAAAGGTCTTCCCTGTGGAGCCGCAGATTTTTCCCGCATGTACGTCCGAGGCGAACGAGGCTATTCGTTCAAGCTGTTCTGGCGTAGAAGGCGCCCAGAGGTCCTTGCCGGCCTCCATGTTACCGGTGCCAGGAGCTGTCCGCGGGTAAGGTGATGGAGAACTTTCCGGCCTTCGCCGGTATTCATAATTTCTCCCGAGACAACCGCGCAGTACTTCTCGACGCAGCCGCTTTCGGTCGGCAAGTTCCGTCAAAAGGGCGATAATCCGGTCGTCGACGCCCTCTGGCGGCATAATTATAGCTAAGGCCGCCCCCGGCTTCTGATCTGGCACTTGGCGAACGCCTTTCAGGCGTAAGCCCATCCTTGAAAGGATTCATTTTTCCGCTTCTCAGACTCCGCCCGCAGGCGATCCATATGACGGCGGTTCAGTGTCCAGATTTATATAATTCACCGGAGACTCTCCTTGCATAGTTCTATTTATCGTGGAAGGTGGCCGCCACATGCTTCATTTCGGGGGCCTGTCCCTCCTCGGCATCTATCCTTTTGTGTACCATAGCCTCGACACCGGTTGCAAGTCCATAGAGGTTGATAAAACCTGTGGCGTCCGCGTGGTCGTAGGAGGTCTCTCCAAATGAAGCGAGGTCTTCGAGGTAGAGTGAGTTAGGAGACTTCCTGCCGGCGATAATGATATTGCCTTTGTAGAGAGCCAGTCTGACCGATCCTGTAACGTACTGGAAGGCCTTGTCCATAAAGGCATCCATGGATTCTCTGAAGGTCGTATACCATTTACCGGCGTATACCGCGTCGGCATACTGATGGCTCATGGTCCGTTTGAAACTCAGGGTGTAGTAATCCATGGTCATCATCTCGAGTTCGCTCGAGGGCCGTCATCAGGATCTCTCCGGCAGGGGTTTCGTATACACCACGGCTCTTCATTCCGACTACACGGGTTTCGACCATATCGGCGCGCTGTGCTGGAGGGTGAGGAGAAATATCGGGCACTTCTCGATGATTCCAGGGACGGAATCGTCATCACCACGAGAGACGGTGAATTTGTGGACGTTAATCAGGCGTTCGTGGACCTGGTTGGCTGTGCAAGCAAGAATGAAGTCCTGGGCAAAAGGATTCAGGATTTCTATGCGAACCCCGAGGACCGCAAGCTCATGAGGGTCCTTCTGCAAAAACGGGGTGCCACCACGGATTATGAAATGGCCTTCCGCAAAATAGACGGATCCAAGATAGACACACTGCACACGATCAGCTTGAAAACTGATGCCAACGGCGAGATTGTCGGATACCAAGGCATCATGCGCGACATTACTGATCGGAAGCGAGCGGATGAGGAACTAAGGAAAGCCCGTGACGAACTGGAGATCCGGGTGAGTGAACGAACCTCCGAGTTGGCCAAGGCAAACACCAGATTGCGAAGCGAGGTCGCCGAGCGGGCGCGTGCTCAAATGGCACTCAAGCAGAGTGAAGAACGATTTCGTGCGATCTTCGAGACGGCTCGGGACTGCATTTTCATCAAAGATCGTTCCCTCAAGTATACGTTGGTAAATCCGTACATGGAATACCTGCTTGAAAGACCGGTATCCCAAGTAATTGGAATGACGGATGAAGACTTGTTCGGTCGCGCGGTCGGCGCACATTTGACGGAGGTTGATTCCCGAGTGCTCGACGGGGAAATAATTGAGGAGGAACACACGCGCACCGTACGAGACACCGAACTAACCTTCCTGGACATCAGGTCGCCAATGCGAGACAGCCGCGGCCACGTCATCGGCATCTGCGGCATCTCACGAAACATCACCGAACGTAAGACTACGCAACCCGTAATGCTCTTCGAGCCGGATCACTACCCTTCGATCGAAATGCGGTCCGCTCTGGAAGACGCTACGTTGGCCGCTCGGACCGACAGCATCATTCTCCTCACAGGAGAAAGTGGAACGGGAAAGGACCATCTCGCAGGCTACGTCCACAACAATTCCAGCCGCGCAGGTGGTCCCTTTTACACCATGAACTGTGCGGCCATTGCTCCCGACCTGGCCGAATCAGAGATGTTCGGCCACGAGCCGGGGGCTTTTACGGGCGCGAACCGACGCAAGAGGGGCCGGTTTGAGCTCGCAGAAGGCGGCACGCTTCTCCTCAACGAAATCGGAGAACTTTCTTTGCCCCTGCAAGCCAAGCTTTTGACTTTCCTTGATACCCGATCCTTCACGCGCGTGGGAGGAGAAAAGAGGATCAGGGTGAATGCGCGCCTGATTGCCGCTACGAACAGAGATCTGGAGAAGGAAGTCTCAGATAGACGTTTTCGCAAGGACCTCTTCTACCGACTGAATGTCTTTTCAATCCGGGTACCACGTCTTAGGGATCGAATTGACGATATCCCCGTACTGGTCAGAGAAATCCTGACACAATTGTCTTCGGAAATGCAGTTGGCGTCGGTTCCGGACATGAGCTCGTCGGCCATGAGGAGGCTCATGGAATACTCCTGGCCGGGGAATGTCAGGGAGCTGCGAAACGTGCTTGAACGAGGAGTCATCCTTTCGCGGGGAGGACCTCTCACTCTGGATCACCTCGATCTCGTGGGAAAGGCAAAAGATGGGAGATCGATAACCGTGACTTTTCCCCAGGGGCGATCGTTGACGGAGATCTTGGAGGAAATAGAGCGGACGTTCATAGAAGAGGCGTTGGAGCGTGCCTGGGGCAAAAAGCAGGAAGCGGCACGTTTGTTGGGGGTTTCTCGTTACGCGCTGAATCGTCACATGCAGAAGCTTGGGGTGCGATATCGCCCGAAAACATAACTTGGTCGGGCGATATCGCCCAAAGACACCCTTGATATCTCATCACCTTTTACCATCAATCCCATATCTGTGGGCGATATCGCTCGCGAAGGCGCATACTCAGTCCAGCCAACAGCTGTATTCCCACACGCAACACATGCCCAAACCCCTTTTGTAAAGCGGGTGAATTTCAAAACCAATATGTGTGCTCGGTGATGGCACACAAGTTGCTGATCAGAATCGGAGCATGGAATACCAACGCCCATGCCGGGGAGTGCCACGCACCAGGAACCATGAAAACCCGGCCGTAAGGTCGTACGAGCGTGCGGAGCACACTACGCGCCTACAAGACCTGACCCGAGTCGCTTTCCAATCTCATAAGCGTACCCGTTGGGGAAACAAGATTTTCGGGTAAATGCGCGATCAAACAAGTGAGCTTGCAGACGTCGGATCTCGGAATGAAGAGCCTCCGGGGAAGCACTGTCAGGAAGAGCGTCGGAACGAGAAGAGACCGAAAGATAGTTTCGTTACCTATTATGTCTACCATATGAGATTTCTGAGGACCCACTATGTGGGTTCAACCGTCGGTCCAACGTACCATCAAGGAGGAGATTGGAATGAGGCTGAGATTTGCCGGTAAGATTTTTTTGTTTGTGGGAATCGCCATTCTTGCGTTTGCAGGCTTTTCCACGGCCATGGCAGACGAGGCGGTCACGTTGCGGTACAGCAATTTTTTCCCTGCAACACATGTCCAGAGCAAATTGGCGGAAGCGTGGGGAAAGGAGGTAGAGAAGCGGACGAATGGAAAAGTGAAGGTGGAGTACTACCCCGGCCAGACCCTGACAAAGGCCAAAGTTGTCTATGACGGCGTCGTCAGCGGCATCTCGGACGTCGGCCTGTCCGTCCTCGGTTATACCCGCGGCAGATTCCCCATCATGGAAGTCGTGGACCTGCCGCTGGGATACAAGAGCGGTGCACAAGCCACCAAAGTAGCCAACGCAGTACACGAAAAATTCAAGGACAAGGCTCTTACCGATACGCAGGTCATGTATCTTCACGCTCACGGTCCCGGATTCGTTAACACAAAAGGTAAAGCGGTCAGGAAACTGGAAGACATGAAAGGCCTCAAGATCAGGAGCCACGGCACCAGCGCCAAGGTTGTTAAGGCTCTGGGAGGCACTCCCGTGGCTCAACCGATGCCGGAAACATACACGTCGCTGGAAAAGGGCGTAGTGGACGGCGCGGTGTATCCGCTCGAGGCCAACAAGGGATGGAAATTGGGCGAGGTCATCGACTATGTGACGATGGATTACCCCGCTGCGTACACCACAACGTTCTTCGTGGTAATGAACAAGGACAAATGGAAGGCTCTGCCCGACGAGGTGAAGAAGACCATCACCGAGATCAACAAAGAGTGGGTCGTTAAGCATGGCAAAGCCTGGGACGAGTCCGACAAGGAAGGGTTGGAATTCGTCAAGTCCAAGAAAAAGGAAGTCATAAAACTCGACCCGGCGGAGAGCAAGAAGTGGGGAGAGGCCGTTAAACCGGTCTTGGAAGGGTTTGTGGTGGAAATGAAGAAGAAGAACCTCCCCGGAAAAGAGGCCCTGGAGACAGCCCGGAAGGCATTCAAAGAGGCCGAAAAATAGTTCGGGAACCTGAAGCCGGTTGCCGGCGATCTGTCACCCGCGGAGCACATCCGCTCCGCGGGCAATCCCCCATACATTTCGGATACCGGCTACTTGAGGATATCAAGATGGAAACACTCCAGAAAGTCCTGGACTGGATCGTCAAGCTGGCCCGTCTTATTGGATCCGTCGCCTTGGTGGGTATGATGATGCTCACCAGTGTCGACGTGTTGATGCGAGGATTCGGCCGTCCGATCTTCGGCGCGGTGGACATGGTAGGCCTTATGGCCGTTGTGGTGCTCGCTTGTGCCATGCCGTATACCCACGAAGCCGGCGGACACGTGGGAGTTGATCTGCTCGTGCAGAGGCTCGGTCCACGTAGTCAGGCAATGATCGACAGCATCACCTCATTCATAAGTCTGTGCCTTTTCGCCCTCGTCTCATGGCAGATGTGGCTCTATGCCGGGGAACTCTCTACCAAGGGTGAAGTTACCATGACCGTCCAAATCATTAAGCATCCCTTCATCTACTTGGTTTCCGTATGCTTCGGCGTCCTTTGCTTCGCCCTTGTGATGGACATTATCCGCTTCATTGGAAAGGCGGTGAAAGCGTGAGCCCCACAACCCTGGGAATCGTCGGGATAGTTGTTCTGGTTGCAATGTTCTTTACGCGAATGCCCGTCGCGTACGTGATGACGCTCATAGGATTTCTGGGCTTCAGCTACATAGTCTCCGCCCAAGTGGGAATGAAGCTCTTGGCTCGTGACATCTACGATGTCTATTCGTCGTATGGGCTCACGGTCATTCCAATGTTCGTGCTCATGGGACAACTTGCATTTAATGCCGGGATAGGACGCAAGCTTTACGATTGCGCGTATGCGTTTATCGGAAGTATTCGAGGCGGCTTGGCCATGGCAACGGTCGCGGCGTGCTGCGCTTTTGGTGCGGTTGCAGGTTCCAGCCCGGGAACTGCCGCCACGTTCGCAGTTGTGGGCCTGCCCGAGATGAAGAGATACGGGTACGGTAACCGTCTCGCGTCAGGCAGCGTAGCTTCCGGAGGCGGCCTCGGGATGCTCATGCCGCCAAGCGTCGTGATGATCGTGTACGGTATTCTCACGGAACAATCAATTGGAAAGCTCTTCATATCCGGCGTCATTCCGGCTTTCTTCATATCCTTTCTGTTCATGATCGCCATCTCCCTGTACACCCTCATCGCACCCACGGAGGGACCCGCGGGTGAGCGTGTGCCCTGGGGAGCCAGAATTCGCTCGTTGACCAATCTTGGAGAGACCCTGGCCATTTTCGCAATCGTCATGGGAGGCCTCTTCACCGGATGGTTCACGCCCGGGGAAGCAGGAGCGGTCGGCGCTTTCGGAGTCCTGGTGACGGCGCTGGCGAGGAGAAGCCTCAGCTGGGAAGGTTTTGTGAAGTCTTGTTACGAAACCTTGAGAACCTCTTGCATGATTCTCTTGCTTGTTGCCGGGGCCGTGATATTCGGACATTTTCTCGCGGTGACGCGGATTCCCTTCGAGCTTGCCTCCTGGGTTACCTCCTTAAATCTACCTCCATGGGGAGTGATCATCGTTATAGTCCTAGTCTACCTGATCGGAGGTTGTTTCATCGACGCGCTGGCACTGATAATGCTGACCATTCCCATCTTTTTCCCGGTGGTAAGCAACCTTGGGTATGACCCGATCTGGTTTGGCGTCATCATTGTCCTTGTGACCCAGATGGGAGTCATTACGCCGCCGGTAGGGATAAACATCTACGTGGTCAACGGAATAGACAAATCCATCCCGCTCGAGGATATATTCATAGGGTCTCTGCCGTTTCTCATAGCACTGATTGTCGGGACGCTGTTGCTCGTGGCATTTCCCCAGATCGTATTGTACTTACCCAATATGATGTATTAACCGGGTCTTCCGACCCACTTAATTCAGGATGAGACGGAGTACGTTCATGAACGAAAAGACCCCGTACTGGAACCCGTACCTGGAAACGCTCCCCCGCGAACAAATTCAAATGTTGCAAGTGAAAAAATTCCGGCGCATTGTGCGCTGGGCCTACGAACGCTCGCGCTTTCATCGCTCTCTTTATGAGGCGGCCGGCATCACCCCGGACGACATTCGGACCCATGAAGACGTGCGTCGCGTGCCAAAGGTTGAGAAGTCGATGATGCTCCCAATCCAGCGGAAGGATCCGTTTCCGTACGGAGATGCGCTCTGCGTTCCACTGGAAGAAGTGACCGAGTTCAGACAGACCAGCGGAACGACCGGGCAACCCGTCTACCAGCCGGACACGTGGCAGGATTGGGAGTGGTGGGCCGACTGCTGGGCCACGTTGCTCTGGGCCCAAGGATATCGGCCGAGCACGAGGGTGTTCATTCCGTTCGGGTACAATGTCTTCGTGGCTTACTGGGCGGGGCATTACGCATGTGAAAAGATCGGGTGTGAAACCATCCCCGGAGGAGTCCTTGATACCAAGGCCAGGCTGCTCAAAATGCAGGAATTGAAGGCAACCGCCATGATGGCCACGCCCACGTATGTTTTGGGAATGGCCGACACGGCCGTGAACAAGCTCGGTTTGAATCCTGCCGTAGACTTGGATATCCGGCGGATTACCTGTGCCGGTGAGCCCGGCGCTTTGATACCGGCCACGAAGAAAAGGATGGAGCAGGCCTGGAATGCAAAGGTCTTCGATCACGCCGGGGCTACTGAGATCGGGGCTTGGAGCTTCGAGTGCGATGCGCAGCCCGGTGCGCTTCATGTGAACGAGGCCATGTTCCTTGCAGAAATCGAAGACCTGGACACCGGCGAAATTATCACGGAACCGGGCCGAAGGGGAAAGCTTATCATAACCGCACTGGATAGGATCGCTCAGCCGTGTATTCGATTCGACTCAAAGGACATCATTGAGTGGAGTGATGAACAGTGTGAATGCGGCCGGACGTTGAGACTCATCCCGGGCGGCGTAGTCGGACGTTCCGACGACATCACCAAGGTAAAGGGCGTGCTTCTGGCCCCGTCGGCCATTGAAGACGTGGTAAGGTCCATCGCGGGTTTCGGAGACGAATACGAGGTCGTGGTGGATAAAAGGGGTGATGTGGATGACATTCTTCTCAAAGTGGAACTCAGCGAAGATGCCGCATCGAGTCGCGAGGATCTGAATGCCAAGCTGCAAACCGAGCTCCGAGTGAAAACCAATCTCGGGTATAGGATCGAAATTCATGACTTCGGAAGCCTTCCTCGGTACGAAGTGAAGGCCAAGCGGTTCAAGGATCTGAGAAAGAAGGGAAGCTGATGAATACTATGGTTGCGTCCGATTCATTGACACAATTCAGATCCATGGTGGAAGAATTGGGAAAACTCGCGCAACAGGTTTATACCGAATCCGAGGACTTTCCCGCGATCAACCGGAATGCCAAACGGATTCTTGCGTCTGTTACCATGCTTCAAATCAATCTGGAAGACTGGTCATAACCTGTGATTCTCGTGTGCGTCCCGTGCGAGCAAGCTTCAATTAACCCCATGCTTGAGAAGCACGACTTGTAGGGACTTGCGGTAAGTGTTTTACGCAGAAAACCTTCAGCACGATTGGGTGGGGTACTCAAGAACTTAATTCTCTCTTCTCTGCTGCTGTTTCTCAGGCTCGGTCCTACACGGGCTTTGGGCACAACGTGAAAGAGCTTGCCGACTTCCGAAGAGAAACAAGCAGGTGGTTACTACACGAACGAGACATACATTGATCATTATATCAGTAGGTTAACCGGCAACAAATTGTTCTCGGGGAAAACTCCGGACTGCAATCAAGAAAGAGGGGAGGATAAGTAGATCGAATGAGAAAGTGGATCGTGCCGGCGGGTGTGCTGTTCCTTTTCACGAGTTCAGTCTGTTTCTCCGCTGAGTCCGTGCGGTTGGGATTCGTGTACATTTTTTCGGGACGGGCCGCCCTTCACGGGCAAGTTGCCAAGCAAGGAGTGGAACTTGCGTTGGAGGAGATCAATGGAGCGGGGGGAATTAACGGGAGACAGGTCGTAGCCATTTTCGAGGATTCAAAGGCTAAGCCTGAAGTTGGAGTAGAGGCGGCAAAGAAACTCGTGCTCCGGGACAAGGTCGATGCCGTACTGGGAATAATATCAAGCGGTGTGGCCCCTGCCGTTTCCGCAGCTATGGACAAATTGAAGACCCCGTTGATTATCACTACAGCGGTAAATCCGGTGGTCACCGGAGCGAAATGTAACAGGTATTCATTTCGCGTTACATCCAACAGCCAACAGCTGCTAAAAGCTACGGCAATCCTTGCGAATCACCTGAAAGCCAAGCGGTGGACCACCATTGGGCCGGACTACGCTCTCGGACACGGTTCCTGGAAGATGTTCAAAAAATACTTGAAAGAGGTGAATCCAGGCACCGTATTTGTGCCCGATTCCGAAGTCGTGTTTGCTCCGTTGACCACAACAGACTGGAAGACTCAGATCAAGAAACTAATGGACACGAAAGCAGAAGGGATCCTGGTCACTTTGTGGGGTGGAAACTTCATGGATTTCGTGAGACAAGCCGAACGAGAGGGTCTGTTGAAGAGGAATCCTTCAATGATTTCACCGGTCGTGGGAACCTACGAGCTGCTCAATTTAGGATTGAGAATGCCCCCAGGCCTCTGGATCTGCAGCTCATATTGGCCCCAGGCCAATCCCAGTGGGATCGACAAGGATTTTGTTCAGGCGTATGAAGGAAAATATGGCAGTCCTCCCGGGTACATTACCGCTTTCGCCTACACGGGAGCAAAAGCGTATGCTCAGGCGGCCGGAACCGCCGGTTCGACAGATAAGGAAGCAGTGGTGAAAGCGCTCGAAGGGTTATCAATTGACTCCCCCGTTGGTAAGCTTACCATTCGCGCCGGAGATCATCAGGCGGTTTTTGATCTGATCGGCGGAAAGGTAGCCAAGAAAGTTGCTATCACCCGGAGAAAGCGACCTTACCGGACACTGGATTCCGTGGTAATGTTTTCGGGAGCCGAAGTAACTCCATCTGTAGAAGAAACAGGGTGCAAGATGAAACAATGACACCCTATCTTGTAAAGAAGCCCGGGCCGCCACTCAATCAGACGGCGGGCAGGTATGCCGGGGAGGATTATCGCATGGGACATGACCACAATCACGGCACCGGCCATGAGAGAGGCGGTGAAAAACGTCTGCTCGTTGTCCTATGCATCACGGCCTGCTACATGGTCATCGAGGCGGTAGGAGGGCTGTTATTCAATTCGCTGGCGCTGCTGGCCGATGCAGGCCACATGCTTTCGGACGTCATGGCTCAGGGGCTTGCATTTGCAGCCATCCGTATAGGGAACCGCTCACCCACGGCAAGGCTCACGTACGGGTTCAAGCGGACCGAGATCCTGGCCGCACTCTGGAACGGCCTTGCGCTTTGGGCCATCGTTGGGGTCATCTGGTACGAGGCGTGGCATCGATTCTTCGACCCCTCTCCCGTTGTCGGCAAAGGAATGCTCCTTGTAGCCGGCACGGGCCTTGTGATCAACATGGTCATGGTCGGTATTCTCATGAGGGACCGCGATGCCAACCTCAACGTGAAAGGTGTCTTTCTGCACGTTGTCTCCGATGCCCTGGGCTCCGTGGGGGCCATTGTCGCAGCGATCGTGATTCTCACAACAGGTCTGTACGTTGCGGACCCGGTGGTCAGTGTCTTTATAGGCCTGTTGATCCTGTACTCATCCTGGGGATTGATAAGAGAATCGGTGAACGTGCTCATGGAGGGTGTACCGTTGGGAATGGACATCACGGAAGTGGAGCGGGCCATGCTGGCCCAACAGGGAGTGTGCTGCATCCACGATCTCCACGTGTGGAGCATTTCGAGCGGTCAAGTCGCCCTTTCCGCTCACGTTGTTCTCGCCGATACTGAAAGCGACGGTGACCATGTCATTACGGGCTTGAGCGACCTCTTGAACAAAGAGTTCAACATTGGCCACACCACCATTCAGATCGAATCCACCCATGACATGTGGAAGGACGAGGCACGGGGGCTCTGCCGTCCGGGCACCGGCTGCAACGGCAACGATTGCCTTGCCGGCGAGTAACTCCGGCACGGTCGATATGGAACGACCGGGCCGGCAGTCGTTTCTTGTCTGCCGGCCCATCTCTGCCCAGCTGTTGGAATGTCACCAGATCTGCGTCTTCTGAGGCTCTGTACTACTGATCCTCGTTCTCCTGTCGTACCGCGAAGATTCGTTCGAAAACTGGCTTCTGAATTTCGGTTTGGTTGCGTCGGGTCCCCGGAAGCCGGGAGCAACGTCCGGATCCCCTGCGTAGTCCGATGGTACTTGCGAAACTCAAGGTCGTACGTGACGTCGGTGCCTGCAATCGCCATTGGGTTGCGGTTCCAACCGCCTCTGAGTTATCGGGTCTATCCGAGTCCATACATGGAGTTCGGCAGGATGTGGACTCTCACTTCTTTGATGCCGGATATTCCCTTTGCCACCCGTGTGAACTCCTCGACCAAGCGTTGCTCTTGCAGAAGCGGAGCCTCGACGTCTACCGTCACCACTCCGTCGTGAAGCCCGACGACTTCGCATGGATAGACTTCACGCAGCTTTGTTTCAACCAGAGCGGCCAATCTCAGATCGTTGACTTCGTTTTCGGTCAACAACCGCTCGTCCGGGGTGCTGATTTCGTTCATGAGTTCGGTTTGGACCTCGGCCTGGAACGGGGTTTGCTCATGCGGCCGTACTTGGGGTTGCTCTTCTTGGTGAGGTTGGATACGCATGGCTTTCAAAGCCTCCTTTCTGCGGGTTATCTTGGCGGCTTGTCCCTCGGGGGTACCGCTTGTTTCCGTTGTTCTTGGTTATTGTATATATCAATGATCGTGCCAACATGTGCCGGCCAATGAAAAAGACATAGTATCAATAGGTTAACGATCATCATGGGCATTGAGCCGAGGCTGTCGTTCTGTTGCGGCACGCAACAGAGGACGTGGCGATGATACCGAAGACACGATATGAGCCGCTACAGGAGCCTTTCCAGCGATAGTGTTTGCGGTGTTGCAGTGTGTAATGCGAATAGCAACACCCAGGGAGACGGCGGCATGGCTGCATCACTGAGTGGAGCGCGTCGTACTACTACCCTGCAGGTATGATCGTGAGACTATATGAGGTACAGGTTGGGTTTGCCGTGAGGCAAGTGGAGCGCGTCGGGGGAGTCTCAGGTTCGGGAAAACCGTTGATGTCGCCGAAAGCGGGACGCACGGCCGGAGGCCACGTATTACAAAGCCGTCCCGGAAGCGGCAGTCCACTGCAGAAGTGTGGGGCGGCCTGTGGCCGCCTTTGACCGCCGTGATACGGCCAAACCCGGTCGCCCGCCGGAGCGACGGGCATACCCAGTCGGGTGGCCGGCAGCGAGAGTAGGGCCCCGCGTGTCGCGGGGTCGGTCCACGCGAGGCGCGTGGTCCCACTCTTCCGGTGTCACTGCACTTGTTGAGTGCGCCACTCAGTCTTCGCCGCCGGCGCTGCCGTTTGGGCTACACACGCGGTCGAGCTTTTCCAGCAGATCACTGAGTTCCGCGGGTTTTATGAGGTAGTCGCTCGCCCCGAATTTCATGCCTTCCATGGCCGCTTCGACCGAAGCGTGCCCCGTGAGCAATATGACGGGGGTTTGAGGAGCTATTGTCTTGATTTCACGGAGCGTCTCGATCCCGTCTATTCCCGGCATGCGCACATCGAGTACAACCGCGTCAACCTTCTGTCGCTTGATCGCTGTTAAGGCATCCTCGCCACTGAACGCGACATCGACCTCAATCCCGCGAAACTTCAGACGCTCGGATAAGATTTTGACAAATTCCCTTTCGTCATCGACAAGGAGGATCCGTTTCCCCATGAATGTCTCTCCTGAAGGTGCCGGTGCCAAGAATGGTTTATATGAAAGCCTCCCGTTAAACGACCTCGATCTTCCCCGGGGAGACGGCGGGCATAGCCCACCCTACGATCCTGATTTGTAGGGGCTCCCCCCTGTGGGTGCCCGGGCAGGCACTGGGAGAGTGTCTCGGAATTGTCGGATCGAAGCCAATCGTGCCACGATTAGCATCACGCACCGGTTTTTGAGACAGTTTCCTGGGGCCTGCCCCTACGGTTCAGGCACTCCGGGCTTCGCCCGGAGTGTCCATCAGTACCGAGGACTTTCATGATTCGTTGTGGCTTGCCGACAGTGCAAGGCATGAATGTTCCTTTGTGGGCGGTTCAGTCCGGGCATTACGCCGGATCGGAGGCCGCCGCGCTTCTGATGAGATCTGTCAACTCACTGATATTCAAAGGCTTCTCAAGGCATCCCAATGCGCCCAGTTGGAGTGCCTCTTTGACCTTTTCACCCCATGGTTCCCCGGTTAGGAGCACGACTTGCACATCGGGGTACAGAAACCTCAGTCGACCAACGATCTCCGTCCCGTCGATCTCCGGCATGTGCAGATCCGCCACGACTACATCAGGGACATCCTCTTGAATCATCTGAAGCGCGAGGTGGCCGTTCGTCGCGGTTCTCACGTCGAAGTTGCGTCGACTCAACCGTCGCGCAAGTGTTGTTACGAAATCATTCTCATCGTCAACCAGAAGGACCTTGACCTGAGCCATTGGTTGTCTCCGCAGAATTGACGTGCCCAAGGCTGCACCGGGATGTTGGCCGGCGGCACCTGCGGGCCGGCGTGAAGGGGTTCCCGGCCTCGGGTTAGATCCACTCCGTCTCAAAAACGACAAGCAGCATGCCCGGTTCCCCGATCAAGCCGATCCTAGCATGAATGCCGGCGGCCAGAGACTCCAGTTCATTCCATTGCCGGTGTTCGATCGGAGCCCAAGTCTCGCGGCGAATGCCCTTAGAGATGTGGGGAGAGGTAAACGATACCATTACCCCTCTCCCCTGCCTTCGACTTACCCGTATCTCCATTGTGTCCCGCGGTTCGGTAAGGCTCGCGAGAAAATCCATGCAACCGGACAAAATCATGAGAATTCGCAAAGGGTGACCAACCATTACCATTGGTTGGACCGGATGATTGAGGTTCATTTTGAGCCCTTTCGTGCGAGAAAAGGGCTTGGATAAAGGCTCGAGCATTTCAACGAGTTCGTTCAGGTCCAGTTCGGATTCAGGTGAATCCTGCCCGTGGGAGAAAAGGTTCATCCGTTGGGCAAGATTGGATCCCCGGGATATCTGACCGCGAATTGCGGCCAGACCTTCCTGCAACAATTGTTTCTCTCGAATGCCGTTACTGTTGGCCGCAGCGAGCACGTCTTCCATGTGTTCGGTATATTCTTTGGCGGTAGCCAGTACGTTCCTGAGCTCGTGGGCGACCATATCAGTTACCCTTGCCAGGAATTCGGCCTCTCTGATCTCCATTTCAATCACATTGTTCCTCCCATGCCACACCGGAAACGGGTAATGGAATCCGTCTCTTCAAGTTTCATGCCAACCTTGCGCGTCTTTGCAAGGCCTATGTCTTGAACAAGGAGTTGAATGCGAGGTTGGAGAATCTGAGTTTCGGCCGGATCCGTTGCTGTACGCAACGCTGCTATATGAACCAAATTAGGTATTAGGGGTGAAGCCTGCTCAGGCCCTTGTCTCATCCGGAGGGGAATCGGCGTTGCACATTGGAACGGCCGTTGCAACGCGTTGATCCCATTTCCGGTAGTCATGGCAGAAAGCCTTCCGCTGCCGCCGTTTCTGAGCGGCCTTGCGGATGGAAAGCCTCCGCCGGAGATTCTCTTCAATTTTGTCGAGTATTCTTTTCTTCCTTTTTCGATGGTCCGTTATGAGGCACGAGAGTTGCATGCCAACTGAAGAAGTGTTCCGCGGTGTCGCGTCGAACAATAACATTTAGATTCTAGAGCAGTAGGTTAAGCCTCCATGAGCAAGAAGAAGAGCCGTAGCGTCGTGCAGCATACGCGTCCCGCGTCCACTGATGGAAATCAGTCCGATTTGTGCAATTCAATGAAGGAGTTATCGACGGAACCCGGAGGCGTGCCCGGCCGCTCGGGAAAGCGCGCTTCATTGGGGGCTCTCTTTGCAGGGATGTACCATGAACTGAGCAATCCGCTCGCCAACATTCGCTTGGCCGGTGAAGTTCTCCTGGAGGACCTGGAGGAGAGTGAAAGTGCAGGCTCGCTTGACATGGAGTATGTGAAGTACAAGCTGTCCGGCATCGTCAATGAGGTAGATCGGGCAACCGTGTTGCTCAAGGAACTCTCGCACCTATCGCGGGTGGGCGATTTCGAGATGGAATGGGCAAATCTCAAAGGACTGCTCGAACGTGCCTCGGTCTCAATGCAACAGCGGCTACCTGCCGGCGTGAAGGTGAACATACGGGCCGAGGAGGACATCTGTGTGAGATGCGATGAGCAGATGCTTCTGACCGCCTTTCTGAATCTGATATCCGACGCAGTGGCCGCAATGGGAGACCAAGGGGAAGTAAGTTTGGAGTCTCGCATGGATTCCGACGGCACCGTTGAGATAACAGTGGCAAACAGCGGCAATTCTCTGTTGGATTACGCTGATGAGAAAATTTTTGAACCGTTTTTTTCGACGAAGAAAGCCGGAAGAGGAAAGGGACTAGGGCTTTTTGTTCCCTCCGAGATAATCAAGAGTCATAGCGGAAGTATCCGTACCGAACCCATCACCGGCCGTGGTACGGCAATACGGCTTCGATTGCCTGCGAAGCGCGTCCAATTGGTGCTGATGGAGTTACCCACCCTGGGAGAGCCATAGATGAAAAGGAATCCCCGAATACTCGTCGTCGATGACGAAGAAATGGCGAGAACGGATCTCGAACACGTGCTCAGGAAGCAGAATTACGACGTGACTACTGCGGCAACCGGACCGGAAGCCTTGAAGCTGATAGAGTCAACGGAATTCGATGTGGTATTGACCGACCTGAAGATGGCGGACGTTGATGGAATGGAGATTCTACGAGAATGTAAGCGGTTACATCCTCTTTCCGAAGTGATCGTGATCACCGGATATGCCACAGTGAACACTGCGATCGACGCCATGAGACACGGCGCGTATCATTACATTCCTAAACCGTACCGAGTGGGAGAGGTGCGGAAAGTCCTTTCCGAGGCGGTAGAGAAAGTGCTTCTTAGAGCTGAGAATCTGAGGCTCAAGGAGGTGCTCAAGGAGTATGAGGAAAGCTCCCATGTCAAAATCATCACACAAAATGCTGCAATGCTCAAGGTCCTCGATACCGCTCGGCAAGCGGCTCTGGTGGACTGCAACGTGCTGATAACCGGAGAATCGGGAACGGGCAAGGACATGATGGCGAGATTCCTACACGAGAACAGCCGTCGGCACAAAGGGCCCTTCCTGGCGATCAACTGTGGAGCGTTCCACCAAGAGCTTCTTGCCAACGAGCTCTTTGGACATGAAAAAGGCGCATTCACCGGAGCCGGCTCCAAAAAGATCGGCATCATTGAGGCCGCTGCAGGTGGAACCCTATTTCTCGACGAAGTGACCGAGATGGCGGCCAATATGCAGGTCAAGCTCCTGAGAGTGATCCAGGAGAAGCAGGTAATGAGATTGGGAGGCACCGAAGCGCTTGATGTCGACGTGCGATTCGTTGCGGCGACCAACAGGCGTCTTCAGGAGGCCATGGCAAGCGGGAAGTTTCGGAGCGACCTGTTTTACAGGCTCAACGTGGTCTCGCTGGCCATTCCGTCGCTGGCCGAACGGAAGGATGACATCCCGCTCCTGTGCAACTATTTCCTGGCCAAACACGCGAAGTCCATGGAACGGGCCGTCCCCGTCCTCTCTCGCGAAGTGATGGAAATTCTGCAACAGTATGCTTTTCCCGGAAACGTGCGAGAACTGGAGAATATCATCGAGCGGGGCGTGGCACTTTGTACCGGCGGGACCATAGAGACCGGGCATCTACCGGATGAAATGCGGCACTCCAAAGCCCCGGTGCACGAAGACCGGGACGAGCGCGCAGAGCAATGGCCCACTCTTATCGACATGGAGATAGGTTACATCAAACGAGTCCTGGAAGAGGTGGAGGGCAACAAGACTCTTGCAGCTTCCATACTGGGCATAGACCGGGTATCCCTGTGGCGTAAGATCAAACGCCATGGCTTGGATGACACGATTTCCGGCGGAAATGCGAAACGCCGGAAAGGCTTATGAGCCTTATGTCCGTGGTCAGACCGTCATGACGGAACGAAGGCGGGCAGTGTCGCCGATTCGTGCGGTTCGTTTCCCGGTCAGGGGTTCGCCCCGGGAACCAGGGGAGAATAATCCCGCCCCCTACGTCGTATCGCCTATCTTGCTTTCCTGAGGTTCCGACCCGCCCATGGCCTGCTTGATCTTAGCGATCAAGTCGTCAAGTTCGCATGGTTTGCTTAGATAATCAAAGGCTCCCATCCTGATTCCATCTTTTGCCGCCTGAGCCGAACCATGTCCCGTCACCATGATTACTGCAACCTCCGGAGCCATTTTCTTGAATATGCTAAGGACTTCGAGTCCATTCATGTCTTCCATTTTCAGGTCCACCAGTGCAACGTCGAAATCCGTCCGCCTCAATGCTTGTATGCCTTCGGCTCCGCTGAAGGCGGTGGTCACTTTGAAGCCTCTTTTACCAAGCCTTTTTGCCAAGACCCTCGCGTACTCTCGTTCGTCGTCCACGAGCAGAATCTTTGCGCTTCTATCGAAATCAACCGACGTGCCCGTCATTACTCCTCCGCTCCCATTGATGCCGGAAAAGCCGTAAGGCTTCTTTCTTCCGGTTAGAGCAATTGCCGTAAATCTTGTCCGAAATTCGGGTGTGTGTCGTTCCCGGGCAAATCCCCCCAGCCCCACTTTGCCAAAGGGGCATCAAGGGAGATTTTTCTTTTCACAGCCTGGGAACCGGACTCGAAGTACCGGTCTTCTTTTCCGACACTTGCCATATGCCCGGCGTCCCTCGGGTCTTACTCCCCATTTCGGTGCTCTTCCTGATTCCTTGGAATACGGATGTGGAATGCAGTACCCTTTCCTACCGTACTGGTCACCGTTATTTCACCACCCATCTTTTTCACGATCCCGTAGCAGATCGATAGACCGAGACCGGTCCCCTTACCCACGGGTTTGGTCGTAAAAAACGGATCGAACACTCGAGACAGGTTCGCCTCGGGGATTCCGGGACCGTTGTCCTCCAAATCCAAGTGTACGTCATCGCCGGCGGAATGTGTCCAGACATCGATCACCCCTCCATGGGACGAGATGGCGTCGAGGCTGTTGTTGACCAGGTTGAGAAGTACTTGCACCATCTCTGTCGGTGAAACCGTCACCGTGGGAAGGCTCTGCGACAGATGAGGGACAATGCTCACATTGCCGTATTTGGCCCGCTGTTCCGAAAGACTGATCACTTCCTCTACGATATCGTTCAGTTGCACCGATTCAGCCTCGAGATCGGTCCTTCGCGCAAAACTGAGCAGCTTTTGGGTGATTTCTTTGCACCGTCTACCCTGTTTCCTGATTTGATCTATGGCTCGTATGAGTTCATCCAAGGGACTCAGGCCCTTGGCTTCTTCGTCTTCAAGGAGATCCTCCATCCACCCGGCTTCCTCCATCATGATTGCCAGCGGGTTGTTTATCTCGTGAGCGATTCCGGCCGCCAATTCTCCTATGGAGGCCAGTCTTCCTGCGTGGATGACCTGGTCGTTCATGAGTTCCTTTTGGAGATCGGCCTGCGCTATGCGCCGGACCATGTTCCGTGAAATGAGGAACGTGACCGCCACAATGCTTATCAGAGCCACCCCGAATATGACCGTTGCGATGGTACGGGCCTGGTAGATTACCGAAAACGCGTCCCTCGCACTCTGCTGGTATACCAACAGCCAATTGCTTCCCTTCAGGCCGGCCATTACGTACAGTACTTCCGTACCAAGATCGTTCTTCCTTTCAAGCATATGTACCCTGTTGGATCGCATTTCCTCTGCTTGAACGAAGTCTCTCATAAGTCCGGAAGATGGTACCACCGGACACTGCGGCTGAGTTTGAAAATCACCTTTCGTGTTGAGGATGTAAGCGCATCCGGTTTGCCCGATGCGAATATTCTGAACCAGTGAGTTGAACGCTTCGAAATTCACCGTGGCTCGCAAGACCCACCTGTGCCCCTTGGATTCCTGACGAACGGAAACGATGAAATGCGGCGATCCCCTCAATCCGGTGAAGACATCACTGATATAGTAGTCCGTATTGATTGCCTCTTTGAACCACGTTGCATTGGAATAATCAGCTTCTCTGAGCTTGAACGGCCCTGCGTAGGCGAGTTGCACTCCTTGATCGTTCACCACCCCCAGATCGATGAAGGAATGAGTGTATGCATCATGCAATTTGGCCAGTTGCTTTTCCAGAAACCCCTCGTCGGAAAGTTGCTCAATCGTGTACGAGGTTGTCAGAACCCGAATGTCCGCCAACCTCTGTTCCAGGAATGTGTCGATTTGACCCCGGTGTTTTTTCACCAGCACCTGAAGATAATCCTCAACCTTCTCTTTGTAAGAGGCCTCCAGATAGTAGAGGATCGACACCGAAATGAGTATTAACGGAGTAATTGAGACCAGGAGAATGCTTGCGACCATTTTTCTTGTGAGGGACTTGTAGTATCCGTCACTCCGAGGTTCTTTGTTCGGGCCTTTTGCTCGGTCTTGTCTTTCCATTCCTAGATCTTCTCTTTCCTGACGCGGCGGATCGCGCCAAGTCTATTGCGGCATAACGGCAATGATCAATTGCAGAGCACGGCTTTGAAACCGCAGGCTCGAGGAGCGAGAAAAGAAGCTGCTTGCCAAGTCTTCGTCGTACCGGGTCGCCCGGACGCTTCCACAATGACTGCACCGACAAGAGCGTCTCTCTCTACTACTAATCCTCGTTTTCTTGTCGGCCGGCGAAGATTTCTTCGGAGGTTGGCTCCTGAATTTCGGTTTGGTTACACCCGGCGCCTGGGAACGAGGAGCAACCTCCCCGGATCCCCTGCGTAGTACGAAGGGATTTGCGAAACCCAAGGTCGTGCGTGAGGCCGGTGCCTGCTAATCGCCATTTGGTTGCGGTTCTAACCGCTTCATGTCTCATTGCCGAATGATCACCTCAACGGGCCATTTATCAACGACTACGTTGCAAGGGCGATGCCGGCTTAAGCTGAATTGGTGGTACGTTTATTGCTACTTCTGTCCCGAACACCATTCCATGTCCCGTGCCAAAGCAGACCCTCCGGCCCGGCCGGGATATCTCGGCGAGATATCGTCGATTTTGACATCATACGGATACCAAAAGGAGATCAATAATGAGATTGGGACGAGAGTTCTACCGCATGTTCGTAACTGCCGCGACCGCTCACGCGAAATGGGAGTACGAGACATCAAAAATTATCTTGGGCGACAAGAGGAGGCTTGCCGTCCTAGGATTAATGCTGCTGCCCATAATCCCACTATCGGTTGCTTTTGCATCTGACCTACCGGCGGTGCTGGGCGGGCACAAAGCCTATACGCCGGCGTACTACTCAACATCCATATTTCTCGTTTCCATTGTCATCGGGTTGTGCGCGGGCCTGATAACAGGATGTATCGGAGCCGGGGGAGGGTTCATCATTACCCCTGCGCTCATGAGTGCGGGCGTCAAAGGAATTCTCGCCGTAGGCACGGATCTCTTCCACATCTTTGCCAAGGCAATCATGGGAACCGCGGTTCACAGAAAGCTTGGCAATGTTTCGGTGGGGCTTGCCATTGCCTTTCTCGTGGGTGCGGGATTGGGCGTCACCGGAGGCGGCGCGATCAATAGAGGGCTCTACGAAGCCAACCCGGTGCTGAGCGATACGTTCATAAGCATTGTGTACGTCGTACTGCTGGGATTTCTGGGGCTTTACTCGCTGATTGACTTTCTCAGGCTCAGGAAACTCGACAGCGACGTGGGGGCCCACAGCGGTGAGAGTTCTCTGGGAGATGAAGCGGCATCGGCAAAGGTCGGTCTGCCGGCGAGGATACAATCCGCGAAAATTCCGCCTACCATAACCTTTGACGGCGATCTCGTACCGGGAGGCAAGAGTATTTCCGCGTGGTTCGTCGCATTGTGCGGTGCCATCGTCGGTTTTGCCGCAGCCATAATGGGCGTGGGCGGAGGCTTTTTGACCTTCCCCATGTTCGTCTATGTCCTCGGAGTTTCATCCTTCACTACGGTGGGAACGGACATCCTGCAGATCATCTTTACCGCGGGGTATGCGTCGATCGCCCAGTACGCGGTCTACGGATACATATTCTACACGTTGGCAATGGGAATGCTCCTGGGATCGCTCATCGGCATCCAGGTCGGGGCATTCACGACCACGGTCGTCAGAGGCATTTACATACGAGGCTTTTACGCCACGGCCATCCTCGCAGGCTTCACAAACAGGCTCTTCGCATTGCCCGAAAAGCTCAATCAGATGGAGTGGATATCGATCTCCCCCGGATTGGGGCACGTTCTGACTCAGGTCGGCAACGCGGTCTTCTTCGTGGTCATAGGGATCTTCGCCATCTGGGTGATCGGCAAGTTTCTCGGCAGCATGAAAATACTGCGAGGGGAGGTATGATACAATGTTTGTAAGAAATACAGGAGCATTTGCAAAGGGATTGGCTTTGGCGGTTTCATTCGGTGTCGTCTTGGTCTTGATGTTTCTGCCGTTGTTTAACGGCGAGAACTCTCTCCAGGCTGCCGATCGGCTCTTCAATTCCATATCGAAGGGTTCAACCAACTTCATCCCCGATCTCCTCAAAAAGAACCAGGCATTCAAAGGGGCCAATGTAACGGTAAATCTCAGTATGCCCAGCGAACCAATGGCCAAAAACGCGGCAAAGATTCTCGCCGCCTGCGGCGCAAAAGCTCAGATTGATAACGGTAAACTGACGGTAACAGGGGATCTGAACCAAATTCTCGCGGCAGCCCTATCGGACGCTGGTGCGATGTTCGCGAACAGTGCGGAGCCTCTCCAACAGAAATACGGTATATCAGGTAAGGAAAGCCTGTACACATGGTGGAACGCGCTCAAGCAGATCGACAAGGATCTCACCAGACAGAAGAAATTCAAGGAAGCGGCGTTTGTTTCCGAGGTCGTCAAGAAAGGGGTTGAGGTAGGGTACAACTTCTTCGGGATCAAGAGTCGGGAAGCCCGTGGAGCCTTGGGAAAGTTGTCATTTGCCATGGTCTTCTATGTGGTCTACACGCTGTGGTGGGGAATCGGGGTCCTCTTTCTCTTCGAGGGAATCGGTATGCAACTCAAGCATGCGGCAAAGAAGGAAATCTAAGCAGTGGGATTCACAGATACGGTCGCACATTCCGGGCCGAATGGCGGATGCATGAACTCGGTGTTTCATGTCCGCCGTCCCCGTATAAGCCCCCCTCTAATCCCCCCGTCAACGGGGGGAAGTTCTCTCTTCCTCAGTGGGACGAGCATCTTGCCCGTTATCGACAGTCCCGCGTCTCGCGGGACTGTCCCACGGAGGCTCTTGAGTCGTTACGGTACTTGCGCTGCGGAGCAGTAAGAGTCCGGGCGGCAAGCGGAAGTACCGGATGTCATGCGCACAGGTTCCCATTTATGGGAGTGCCGGCGCATTGGTTGTAAGCCGGGGTGTCAGGTTTTTTTACAGTCCGTAAAAGCATATCCTGCGGCCCCTCATCTCCTCACGGCCTGCGCAGGGACCATGGAATTGAGATAAGAGTTCATGGGCACATTATCCAAGCTTATTAGGCTGTTGTTCAGGAAGGCGCGGAAGAGGCAGTTCACCGACGCGGATTTGGTCGAGCTTCGTGCCGCGTTCAAGCAACGGTACGAGAGTTTCAGACTACTGCTCACATCCAACGGCAAGGCCCTGGAGATTATGACCGACATGGAGGTCGCCCTCCAAGGCAATCGCGTTTTTGGAATGTCGTTCGTAAGATCCCGGTGTACCGCTGCGTCGGTAAATGTATACAAGATTGTCAAATATCTGAACGAATTGGCGCCTGGCAAGTACGGCGGGCTTTTCGAGCGGTTCAAGCTCATCGAGTCGCAGATAAATGCATTACTGTCGCAAAGCAAACCCTTTGCCGACGGGCCGTTGATCGTTCCCTTGGCCGCTGTGGACAATACCGTGGTCGATCTGGTGGGAGCCAAGATGGCGAATCTCGGAATGATCAAGAACCAGCTGGGAATGCGCGTTCCGAACGGGTTCGTAATCACCGCCGCAGCGTATCAAGGGTTTATGGAGCACGAGGATCTCAAAGGCGAGATTCGGCGAAAGATGCAGAGCATAGGCTCGGAGTCCTTGGAAGACCTTCAACAGCTGTGCGTGGACTTGCAGCAATTGATTGTGGGTTGGCCCCTCCCTTCGGAGGTGACGTCCGCGATTGAAGATGCCTACCGGGATCTCGATGCCGAGTCGGGGCCCGAGTGCACGGTGTCGGTCCGGAGCAGCGCACTTGGAGAAGACATCGCAGGCCGAGCATTTGCCGGGCAGTTTCGTTCCGAATTGAACGTGAGCGCCGAAAACATCGTCCATGCCTACAAGCAGGTAGTGGCATCCAAATACGGCCTCGCCGCAACCTCGTACAGGCTTAATCGAGGCATCCCCGATGAGAGCATCGTCATGTGCGTGGGGGTCATGGCCATGGTCTGTTCAGCTGCCGGCGGCGTCATGTATTCGAAGAATCCCATGCATCCCGAAGACCCGCATGTGATAATCCACTCCGTCTGGGGCTTGCCCAAGGGCGTGGTGGACGGCACCGTACCGTCGGATGTCTTTGCAGTAAGCAGGACCGACCCGTTGGAAATCACAGACAAGGAGGTGAAAGCCCAACAGCAGAAATTCGTATGTTACCCCGAGGAGGGAGTGCGTAGAGTCGATTTGAACGAGGACTCGGTCCTGACGCAGTCCATCAGTGACGAACAGGTGATTGATTTGGCTGAAATGGCCGTCACCCTTGAACATTCATTTGGTGCTTCTCAGGACGTTGAATGGTGTGTGGCGCCTGATAATACCATCTACATTCTCCAGAGCCGACCGCTTCAGCTTTGGCAGTCGGCCGTGGATAGGGGTACGAAACCCGGAGAAGAACCGGAACCTGTCGAAGTCATCATGTCCGGAGGTATTGTGGGTTCGCCCGGTGCCGGCTCCGGGAAGGTTTTCGTGGTGACGAACGAATTCGACAAGCTGAAGTTCCCCGAGGGAGGGGTGTTGGTAGTGCAGAATGCCTTACCGACCTGGACTCCGCTGCTTGGCCGAGCTGCGGCGGTGGTGGCCGAGGTGGGGAGTATGGCCGGTCACTTTGCCAACGTGGCGAGGGAGTTTCACGTACCCGCGCTGTTTGGCGTTCCCGAGGCAACCCGGAAATTGGATGCGGAGAGGGTGGTTACAGTCGATGCCGATTCGGCGCGTATTCTGGACGGCCGGGTCGAATCACTTCTCAGAGCATCTGAAGCCCCTCGTAAGCTCATGCAGGGCAGCCCCGTGTTTCGTCTACTGGAAAGCGTCGCGGGGTACGTAGTGCCGTTGCACCTCACTGATCCGGATTCTCCCGATTTCCGACCCGGGAAATGCCGAACGTATCACGATATCACGCGCTTCGCTCACGAAATATCCGTGCGGGAGATGTTCGATTTCGGCCGGGAGCATGATTTTTCGGAACGTTCGAGTAAGAGATTGGTCTGCGATGTCCCCATGCAATGGTGGGTAATCGATCTCGATGACGGATTGCGCGAGACCGATCAGAATGACATGGTGAATATCGAGAACATTGCATCGATCCCTATGCTTTCCTTGTGGCGTGGAATTACCGCAATCCCCTGGGAGGGGCCTCCTCGGATGGATGCCGGCGGCCTCATGTCCGTACTGATGCAGTCCACGACAAATCCCGCGCTTGATCCTGCCGTTCAATCCCCGTTCACATCCCGAAATTACTTCATGATTTCAAAGAGTTTTTGCAGCCTCATGTCCAGGTTCGGTTATCATTTCTCAACGGTGGAAGCACTGGTAGGGGAACGTTCGGCGGAGAATTTCGTCGGATTCACATTCAAAGGCGGGGCTGCTGATATGCGACGCAGGGCGCGCCGCGCTCACTTGCTGGCAGGAATACTCAAGACATACGGCTTTCGAGCAAACGTCAAGGAAGACAGCCTGCTGGCACGGATTGACCACGCGGATGATGAATACATGAAGACCCGTCTGGTCATACTCGGCTATCTTATCATGCACACTCGACAGATCGACATGGTTATGGGGTCCGTCACTTCAGTGAACGCCTATCGGAACAAGTTGTCCGCGGATATCGAGAGCCTCATGAATGCGCAGTAGCTCCTTCAGGCAGTGCGCCCCGCTTCCGATGTATGCTTCTTTCTGTTTAACAGGGTCCGCTTGGTCGCGTCCTCGATCTTGTACAGCAATTCGTCCAGGCTTGCCGGCTTGAGCATAAAATCAAAGGCTCCCAGTTCCATCCCTTGGATCGCCAATTCCATGTCGGCCTGACCGGTGAGTATGATCACTTCAACGGACGGCATTGCCCGTTTGATTTCCTGCAGGGTTTGCATCCCGCCCAGCCCCGGCATTTTGAGATCCAGGACAACCGCGTCAAAGGGCTCTCGAGAAAGAATATGCAGGGCTTCGACACCACGGCCGGCCGTGACAACCTTCAGATTTCTCTTGGAGAGTCGCTTCACGAGAACCTCCAGGTAATCCTCTTCATCGTCTACGACGAGCACTCGGGGAGCACGAGGCGAGTCATTGTTATTGGCCATCACGACTTCCTATCGTCTAAAGGGCATGCAAAGAATTCCGTGGAGCTGAAGCCCTCACTCAATGCACCGATACGAAGGCTCGTCCATCCCCGGGATTAAACGCCGGAGCGTCCGACAACGGGCGAGTACGGTCACTATAGGAGCAATTCCCGTGCCATGCCCCTGCGACCCCTTCGAAGATTCAAGAATGAATCCGCCGGCCTTCAAAGTCCGGCCAACGGACTGAATATATTGGTCATCCCTTCTCGATACGAGCACCCCCGATATTACCGGAAAGACGGGAATCATATATGATATCATCTCTAGCGGTTCGGGGGCTGATAGTGGCTCGCACTCAAGAAGAATCCGACCTATTCTTGGCGGGGCACCCGCCCGTATCACGTAGTCATCCGGGCATGCACGGGGGCAAATCTAAATTTCCTCAACCGTGATCGCCTCCTCGGGGCAGACCGATATACACGATTCGCAGCCCAGGCAATCCGCGGGATTCACCACGTTCGTCCGGTTATCGTCCGAACCGAGCACATCCGCCGGGCAGACATCGACACACTCACCGCACTGTTTACACTTCTCCTCGTCAATCCTGGGTAGGTACATTCACAACTCCTGCTCTTTTCATCCGTAGCCCGCGTATGGTTGCCGCGGTTACGGCAGAAGTATAGGCCCCATTGCGTTTCCAGGCAACAGTACGTGAGCTGCTCCGAGAGGGAGGGCAATTGTCAACGGGAACAAGTATTCTTGGGGGGAGGGAAAGAAAAAAATAGTAACCGTTCATCGGGAGGCGAGCGGAATTTCCTTCTCCGATGGAACGGTTACCGTGGTAAGGCATCTCAACGATTTTAAATTTAGTAATAATAATTAGTTAAACTTGAGACCTGCGACATTCATCGCGAGTTCCACGGCATTCGAGGAGACTCGTAGTACCCTTTTCCGGGCCGAGAAGTACGTGCATGCATTCATCGGCCTCTCTCCTCCACTCGTGGTATGCCATGACGTCGAAATCGCTGTCTATCACGTGTCGGCCGGCCCTAATCAGACTGGTCAAACGCTGTTCCAGACTCATTTGCACGTCCTTTCGGTTGTTCGGAAACCCTCGTTCCCCATGGAGGAAAGTGTTCGCAACTCGGACACAATTCTTCTCTCAACAGTGCTTGTGCAATCGATTTGGAGCGGGCATTTCCGTTGTCCGGAGCATCGTCTCAACGCTGCTCCATCCGCCGGCCCGCCCACTGACTTGTCGCCATGATTCTCTGCATTGGAGCCGGAGAACCATTCATATTCAATCGGTGCAATTGAGCACAATTCATGCCATAAGTTCGTGTACCGGAAGAGTGTTACATTAGTATGAGAAATTAAGGAGTTAATTGTTTAGATAGAAAAGGTGAGAGTGTGAAACCGGCTCACCGACAAGTGGAGCAGTGTAAGAAAATACGACACAATGTAAGGGATGTAGTAAGATCAGTGGGTTGAGGATGAAGAGGTGTCCTAAGAACGCGCTCTTCTCGATTTTGCTGCGCGGTCATCTTACAACACTGGGCTGATCGCTTCAGACGCCTTATGGTAACATAGGTACGCATCAAGGGGGGGCACCCTACTGAACCGTGTATATTGCCGCCCTTTGGGGATTTTCAGGTAAACCGTCAAGGTGGGCATGAGAGATGGCCAATCAGGCACTAATCGGTGAAGCGGCGGCGATCATCCGTTCCGGCGGGGTCGTGATCGTCCTTACGGAAACCTTCTACGCCTTGGCTGCAGATCCTTTTCAAGTGGAGGCGGTGGAGAGGATTTTCTCAATCAAGGAACGCCCCCGTGACAAGCCATTGCCTTTGATCGCTGCAAGCCGCAATGTTGTCCGTCGAATGGTGCTTAACCCGGGGCCGGTGGCCGAGGCACTCATGGATCGGTTCTGGCCGGGGAGTCTTACGATCCTCCTCGAACCGGCGCTCCCGGTTTCGGAACTCCTTTCCGGACCGAACGGCAAGATCGGCGTGCGGGTACCTCCATCGTGTGCGGCACGTACCGTTGCCGAATTGGCCGGCGGTCGGCTCACGGCCACCAGTGCCAATCTCTCGGGAGACCCAAACCCCGATACCATTCGTCGGATCGCCCCACGCGTCCTAAGGTCCGTGGATCTGGTCGTGGATTGCGGTACCGCCCCCGGCGGCAACCCGTCTACGGTGGTGGAACCCCTCGACAATGGGGTGCGAATAATCCGGCCGGGGGCTATAGGCGTCGAGGCCCTTGCGGATTACGTCGGTTGCGATCTCTGCCGGAAATCATCTTGACACGTCCCGTCACCGAGATTACAATGGCAGGGTTGCTGGGGGATCGTCTAGAGGCAGGACGACGGGTTCTGGCCCCGTTAACCGAGGTTCGAATCCTCGTCCCCCAGCCAACAAGCACACACCAATCACAAGGACCGACCCCTCAAAGCAAAGACTGAAGCCTTACCGGGATGTCTCCCGAAAGACTCCCTTAGTTCTCGTCGATCTCAATAGAATTTGATCCAGTCCGTTACCGGTTCATAAATTCCTTTCGCAGGATTCGATTTGATTATGCGGGCCACCGGAAACCGATTCCCCCTGATGGTGAGCGAAGGCGTCAGCCCCCCGGTACTAAAATTCTTGATAGACTGAAGTGCGTTCGCCACTTCTTCCCGGTTCAACTCTCCTGCAGCATCGGCTTTTCTTAAACACTCGACAAAGATCTGCCCCGCGACAAATGCCACCATGTAGCTTAGGTCTCGTTCCTTAACGTCGGGATAGTGAATGCTCGTGTACTCCCGAATGGTCTTTATCATGGGGACATCTTTCATCCACCAGTACGCGTAACCACTCACACCCATAAATGTGGGGCCGTCCGGTCCCAAAGCCTCCACAACCGACCTATACGCCCCCCAGGACGTGACGATGATCTTGCTCTTCAGTCTCATGTCATGACACAGCTTTATCAAAGGCGCGTTTGACGGGCCCACCCAACCGTGAATAATGACAAAATCGGGGTTCATGCGTTTCAAGTCTTGAACCTGAGCCGTATGGTCTCCGCCCCTGATGTCCCCAATTGCTTCTCCGGCGAGCTTCAACCGCAGCCTACGGATCATGAGGCGTCCGTAAGGAATGGGATCCTCTCCCAGCGGCCCCTTGGAATAGAAAAAGGCGACTTTGGCACCCTTCTTTTGCTGAGCTATGTATTTCAGCGCAATGCCTACTTGGTCGCCATAGGTAGGACCCGGCACAAAAATAGGGGTGGTGCCGCCGAACGCGAGCTTGGCGGAAAGCGATGATGAGGAGAAGAGGACCCGGTAACGGTCTTGGATAACAGGTTTGAGAGCAATTGCGGCCGGTGTGCCCGACCCGAAAAAGGCCAAAGGCTTCTCCGTTTCCATCATCTGTTCAAACAGGCGTACTGCTATGGCCGGCTTGTAAGAATCATCCTTCATTACATACCGGATCTTCTTGCCGTTAATTCCCCCCTGCTGATTGGCAATCGCCAAGCAGTCTTTGAGGCCCAGGTTCAGCTGGATGGAACCCTTTGCTACCCCACCCGGGCCTGAAAGGCCTACAAGCGCCGCCACAGTGATCGGTTCTGCCGCCGATGTCGAGGCCGCAACGAGCAGGCTAAGTACTGCGAGCAGGTTCAAGCCGAACGCTGCCTTTCCCCACCTGTTTGTCATTGGATTTCCCTCCTTATAGCTGGTCACAACATGTCCGAAATTCGAGGGTCTGAAACCATTCCGGGCAGATCCCCGCCATGCCCGGGGCTTCCAGCTTAAAGAGCCTGGGAACCGGCCTCGAAATATCGGTTGTTTTATCGGACTATCGCTATGGAAAACTGTCGCACCGTGCTCCGGCGTGCCATGCTGTTTCGCACCTCGTAGTCTTCGAGTGGGTTCACGGCACGACGGTGTTCCTTTTGAATTCTGAAGGGATCCATAAGGTTCTGCGGCCTGTCTCCCTGAGTCGTCGGGAGCGAAAGCTTCTCCTGCCCCCAACCGTACATACCTACCCCGTCCGCCGCAGAATAGTTAAATGTTCAGGATCATGTGGATAAAATGACCTGTAAGTTCCAACTTTACCCTATCCTTTGGCGGTGGCTCTGTCAAGCAAAATCCCGGCCGGAAAGACGTTGCGGTGGGTAGATTGCCGGCCTCGTGTTATGACGGTTTGTGGAAATCCTATTGAATGAGGGAGAGTTGCCGCGGGTCACGTATGGGGGCGGTGTAGGAATATACGTGCGGCAGGGACTGTATGACGGCCTCTCAAGACCGGCTTCATAGCAAGTGTCGGAGAAAACAATCGATATTCCGAGTATCGTTCCCAGGCTTTGAAAAGAGAAATCCCCCTTTGCCAAAGAGGGAGGCCGGGGGGATTTGCCCGGGAACGCCGGACACACCCGAACTTCCGACAAAACTCATGGCACGTGCTCTAAGACGTTCCGGCCATGCGTTAACGCCGATGGGGAGTTGGGAGGGAGATGAGTCTCCCCCCCCCCAAGTGTTGCCCGCGTCCGGCGGGGTCTTCATGATCCAATCTCCGAGGCGAGGCCCCGGACCGTGAATGTATATATGGACCGTTTCGCAGCGACCTACTGCGAAGCGGAGTCGAATTTACGAACTGGAAGCCGCGCGTTTCACACCCGGTTGATCGGCAAATACAATCCGCTTGTTTTCCCGGTGATCCACCATGTAGAGCACCTCGGCCACGGTTTTTAGTTCGTCGAGCAGTTTCTCCACCGCACTCCGGTCTACGTCATAAGCCCGGACATACAAGTTCCTGAAGCCTGCGGGCGATCTTGACGTTGAAGTGAGGATGCTGGCAATTCTCCCCCCGTGCCCCCTGATAATGTCCGTGACGTTCTTGATGGATCCCGGACGGTCCTCGATCTGAAAAGCCAGTTGGATGCCTTGCTTTCCGTACCCGCTCAATGAGACGAGAGCCAAGAAGATTTCGGTTTGGGAAATCGTCCCGACCACGTTACCTGCCTCATCCACTACGGGCGCACCCGAAATGGAATTGGTAAGCAGCCGGGCCGCAGCTTCTTCAAGCGTATGATCGGCTTTGACCGTGACTACGTTGGGGGTCATGATATCCTTAATACGGATCTGGGAAATGAGGTATAACAACTCGTGGATTTCCAGAGACGTCGCGTCGGAAGCAGATGCTCTCTTCAGGTCGCGGTCCGTCACGACACCCACGAGTTTTTTCCCCTTCATGACGGTCAGCATGCGAACTGCACGCGTCTTCATTAGATTGGTGGCCTTCTGCATGGAATCATCGACATCCACACTGGTCACGTCTTTATTCATCCAGTATTTGACCAACATATTCATTCTCCCTTCATGTTCCCCGCCGTTTATGCGTTGGGAATGTTAACCCTTAGTAGCTTGCATACGTCTCTCGAGTGCCGTCCCTCAGGTCCACAATGTAAAGCATTTTGGCTATCTCGCTTAAATCTCTTTTCATGTCGGGCAGCCTCTTCCTGTCGATGTTAAACGTCCTTACATAAAGGTATCGGTAACCCGAGGGGGCCTTGTCGAAAGAGGTCATTATGCTGACCAGCCGGGCGTGATATCGCCGTATAGTGTCGGTTATTTCCTTGATCGATCCGGGACGGTCCTCAACCATGAATCCGAACTGAAGCCCTCTCTTGGGAAGTCCGCTCAAAGATATCAGCGCTCTGAAGATGTCATTCTTGGTAATGACTCCCGCAACTTCCTCTTCTCGATCCAGCACGGGGCATCCGGATATGTTGTTTTCCCGCAGGATTTGAGCTGTTTCCTCAATTGTGTGATCGGGCCCAACCGTTACGGGATTGCGAGTCATAATGCCCTCGATTTTCACCCGTGCCAAATGGTACACGATCTGTCTGGTCTCGAAGAGGGCAACCGACGAAGGCGCTGCCTTCTTGAGGTCCCGGTCGGTCACGACACCGACAAGTTTGCCGTTGTCCAGAACGGGCAATATACCGATCGCTCTTTCCGTCATCAATTCGACGGCTCGATGCATGGAGTCCTGAATGTCTACGGTGATCGCCGGGGCGCTCATCCAATCATTCACCAACATTTTCCATCTCCTCTCTCGATACGACTCGCAATCCGCTGAGGAACCGGTTCTCCGTGGTCGCCCCGGGACAAGGCTCAAGGCCGGCTCACTTCGTCGAGGACCGATCCGTCAGGTCCCACCAGGCGCATACACACGGCGGTTCCGCCAAGCTCGTGCGTGGAGCAACTCAAGCACGGGTCAAACGATCTTATAACGGCCTCCACGCGGTTGAGCATGCCTTCGGTAATCTCCTTTCCATTAAGGAAACGTTTAGCAACCTGAGCGATTCCTCGGTTCATTGCCGGCCCATTGTTTCCGGTGGCTACAATCAGGTTGGCCCACGTCACGAGACCATGTTCGTCGACTTTGTAGTGGTGAATCAGCGTGCCCCGGGGAGCCTCTGCAACGCCTATTCCTTCCGGGTAATTCGGCCGGGCAACCGCCCGCACATGCGGGCTGAGGATGTCGGGATCGTTCAGCAGTATCTCCAGCGTTTCTACGGAGTGAAGGATTTCAATGAGCCTGGCATAGTGATTGTAAAAAGAACTCAAGGCCGGCCCCCGCCCCAGGCTTCGGAATTCCGCCCATTCCTGATCGGCCATAGGGGTTCCACAACCGTCGATGAGGTTCAGACGCGCTGCCGGACCTACGCGATACATGCCGTCTCCCGGTCCCAACGGTTTGTAATAGGGGGCTTTTTGATATGACCACGGCTCGACGGATTCCCCGATGAATTCATCGTATCTTTCGGGTTGCAGGGAGTCTGCAACGATCTCTCCCCTGTAATCGATC
Source organism: Desulfomonilaceae bacterium (assembly GCA_963675835.2). GTDB lineage: Bacteria > Desulfobacterota > Desulfomonilia > Desulfomonilales > Desulfomonilaceae > JAVHLK01. Next base: position 257,097 of record CAXXIU010000018.1, on the reverse strand, counting down.
AACCGCAGCTTTCCGTCGATGTATTCCAAATTGCCGCGATCGTTGACCAGGCCCATGAACATGCTGGGGAAATTAGCGAATACGCGTATTTCCTCTCTGTGCTCCTCCAGAGAACTCTTGAACCAATCGAGAGTCCGCTGAATAATGCTCATGGCATCGGGAATGAACGATCTCACCGTGTCCAGATGCTCACCGTCGAGAGGCCTGCTCACTCCGCCGGGCACTACCCAAGCGGGATGAATGCGTTTTCCAGCAATCTCCTTGATAATCTCCTGACCTATGGAGCGAAGGCGAATCCCATCCTTCGCAAGCGAGGGATGGCGTTCCAGCACGCCGAACAAGTTACGCTTGGAGGGATCGGAGTCCATGCCGAGGACCAGATCGGGCAATGACAAATGGAAGAAGCTCAGCGCATGCGATTGAATGATTTGACCACAATTCAGGAGTCGCCTGAGTTTCACTGCGGTATCCGGAACACGAACCCCCAGTATCCGGTCACAGGCCTTTGCGGAAGCAATTGAGTGAATGATCGGGCAAATGCCGCAGATTCGTTGAGTAAGAGAAGGCATCTCATAGAAAGGACGACCTTGGCAAAGTTTCTCGAACCCTCTGAATTGCGTAACGTGCAATCGTGCGTCACGCACGTCACCGTTCTCGTCGAGGAAGATTGTTACCCTGCTGTGTCCCTCGATTCGTGTCACCGGATCTATTATGATCTTCCGCTCCATGAATGTGCCTTTCGAATCCGTCAGGCGCCGAAACGCGTCGTGACGGAGGGACCGGTGGGGTGGTCCCCCAAGAGTCCGTTCAGCAGGTCGAATATGGCGTCCGCCGGCGGAGGGCAGCCCGGCAAAAACAGGTCAACGCCCACCAACTCGTGGACGGGTCTCGAACGTGCCGTCAAACGGGGGATTTCGATCCCGGGTAATTGCCCTCCGTGGGTGACATTGTGCACGTAAGCCCGTTCCAAGACATCCTCGGAACCAAATTGATTTCTCATCGCCGGAATATTGGCGGTCACCGCACAGTCTCCGAGAGACACGAGGCATTTGGTTCGCTTTCGAATCAGGTAGATCTTCTCTACGTCTTCGCTGGTGCTTACCGCCCCCTCGACAAGGGTTACGTCCACTTCTTGGGGGAATTCCTTGATGTCGACGAACGGACTATAAACCAATTCCATCCGTGCAGCCATGTCGAGCAATCGCTCGTCCATGTCGAGCAGGGACATGTGACACCCGGAACATCCATCAAGCCATATGGTGGCCACACGGGTCTTGTTCATCCTTGCACTCGCCCTTTATCTGCGACCTTCGCGGCGCATCATTTCGAGGTACGGCAAGAACTGCCTTCGCTTGCTCATTTCAGATACCGACGTGCCCTTTTCCGACAGTGCTCCCGTAGGGCAGACGTGCACGCATTTTCCACAGCCGGTGCACGTTTCCGAGGTTCCCCAGGGCTGATTGAGGTCGGTTATTACCTTTGACTGAATTCCCCTCCCCATGACGTCCCACGTGTGAGCCCCTTCTATTTCGTCGCACACTCGCACACATCTCAGGCAGAGCACGCATCTGTTGTGGTCCACTGAAAACCTTTCGTGGGATGCGTCTATAGGGTGCTTGGGGTACAGATATTCGTAACGAACGTGCGTCATGCCCAGCTTTACAGCCAGATCCTGGAGTTCGCAGCAGCCGTTTGATACACAGACCGAACAAACGTGGTTGCGTTCCGAGAAGAGGAGTTCAAGGATTTTCCTGCGATACTCGTTCACGCGATCGGAGCCGGTTATGACCTCCATGTCTTGCCTCGGAAGGGTGACACAAGCGGGAAACAGCTTGGAAGCGCCTTTAACCTCCACGACGCAGAGTCTGCAGGCGCCCCGTTCCGAAAGACCGTCCAGGTGGCACAACGTAGGGATGAAGATTCCGTTTTGCCGTGCGACGGTGAGAATGGTCTCCTCTTCGCGGGCAGTCACGTCTCGGCCATCGATCTTGAACGTCAAGATTCGAACGGGGTTCACATCGGTCCGCAATTTGCCTCCGAAGTAGTTGCGATCCGTCATAACGCCTCCTCGACACGGGAAACGGGGCACACGCCGGCGGGACACGTATTCTCCTCAATGTGTTGTCGGTACTCCTCACGAAAGTATCGAAGCGTACTCATGACCGGATTGGGGGCCGTTTGCCCCAGACCACAGAGGCTCGTGCTCTTCACCACGTCGCAGAGATCTTCCAGCCTCGCCAGATCGGCGATTACCGCACTTCCCATCGAAATTCTGCAGAGAAGGTTGTGAATCTGGGTGGTTCCCACGCGGCACGGGATACATTTCCCGCACGACTCACTCATGCAGAACTCCATGAAGAATTTGGCCACGTCGACCATGCATGACCCTTCGTCCATAACGATAAGGCCCCCTGAACCCATGATGGAGCCGACTTCGGCAAGGGATTCATAATCAATGGGCAGGTCGAGATATTGTTCGGGAATGCAACCTCCCGAGGGACCGCCGGTCTGAACCGCCTTGAATCGTCCATCACCCGGTATGCCGCCTCCAATGTCAAATACGATGTCTCGCAGCGTGGTTCCCATGGGAACCTCAATAAGTCCCGTGTTATTGACCCGTCCGGCCAGCGCGAACACTTTTGTCCCTTTGCTGGTTTGGGTCCCGATTTCCGAATACCAAATCCCGCCCGTGCGAATGATCGACGGGATGTTGGCCAGTGTTTCGACGTTGTTGATGAGAGTGGGATATCCCCGGAGGCCGAATTCCGCAGGGTAGGGGGGACGGGGGCGCGGCCTCCCCAGTCTCCCTTCAATGGACGCGATGAGAGCCGTCTCCTCGCCGCAGACGAATGCTCCCGCACCCAGTCTGATCTCCACGTTGAAACTGAATCGCGTATTGAAGATGTTGTTTCCGATTACGCCGAATCTCTCGGCTTGCGCGATGGCCGTGCGCAAACGTTTAACAGCCAGAGGATACTCGGCTCGGACGTATACAAAACCATGATGGGCGCCGACAGCGTAGGCGGCAATGGCCATGCCTTCGATGACGCGATGAGGATCGCTCTCCAAAACGCTGCGGTCCATGAACGCTCCCGGGTCTCCCTCATCGGCATTACAGACGACGAACTTCGTACTACCGGCGGCCTTTGAGACGGTAGTCAACTTCAACCCGGCGGGAAAGCCCGCTCCTCCGCGTCCACGCAGGCCACTGGAGACTATTTCGTCTATGACCTCTCCGGGAGTCATTATCCGCACGGCGTTATACAGGGGTTCGTACCCGCCCCGGCCGACATACTCTTCAATCCGTTCGGGATCGATGGCCCCGCAGTTCTCCAGGACGATCTTCTTCTGACGCTGAAAGAAGGGTACCTGGCTTGAACAATCGAGCCGGCTCAAGGGCGGTCCGCCCAAAGCGTCCAACAGGTCCGAGACATCTCCTACGCGAACACCCTGATAATAGGTTCCCTCCGGTTGAATGGAGATCAGCGGCCCTGCCGCACAGAGGCCCAGACATCCCACTCCGGTTACGCAGCACCGATTTTCCCAGCCCCGACGGCTGACTTCCTTTTCCAGTGCGTCTTTTACCAGGCCGCTATGGCATGAGAGACAACCCGCGGCCACGCACACGAGAATTCGATGCTGAAACCCTTCTTGCCTGTCGTTTTCGATCCCGGCAACAGCCTGAAGATCTTCAAGCGTCAGCGTCATGGCCGGTCCACCTCTCTATGATCTCCAGAACTGCGTCCGGTGTCATTTTTCCACGGACCTCGCCGTCAAAGACTACGGCCGGCGCCAGACCGCATGACCCCAAACATCGCGCGGTAACAAGAGAAACCAGGCCGTCTTCAGTGGTCTGACCCGGGCCGATTTCCAAAGATTTTTCGATACTCTTGAGGATCTCGGAAGCTCCGCCGATATAGCAGGCCGTGCCCTTGCACACGACACAGGTATGGTCGCCGGGAGGCTTCAACGAAAAATAGTTGTAGAAGGTAGCCACGGCGTACACCCGGCTGAGAGGCACACGCAGGGCCCCGGCAACGTATTGCAGACTCTCTCGATCAAGGTACCCGAAATGCTCCTGCACGGAATGCAGCGTTTCAATAAGCGCGTGTGCCTGGTATCCGTGCAGGCGCATAGTCCGATCTACGAACCGCCGGCGTTTATCGTCCGGGGGGTCGGGAGGTAGCTGAACCTTTGCTTCCAAAGGATCCTCCTTGGTTCCGAGCATGAGCCGGGAGAGGGGCCCGTGATCGAGCGCAAGGTTCACGAGACGCACCCTGCAATCGATCTCGGCAAACTCGGGGCCCCTGCACGGCATGTCCTGTGAACGGCGAGACGGCAGGGGCGGTTGTCGAATCTACTTCAGATGGGATGCCGCTCTATCCGGCTATTGGGCACCGGCAGATGTTTCCGGAGCCGACCTGACGATGAGCACCGGACAGCCGGCTCCGCGCAGAACCCGTTCAGCCACACTTCCCAGAAGGATGTGCCGTAGGCCGGTCCACCCATGGGTTCCCATGACGATGAGATCTGCAGACTCTTCCGCGGCTGCTCGAATAATCTCTTCTGCGGGAATGCCCACCCTGACAAGGGTGCCGGCCGAATCGATCTTATCAGTGAGTTCCCCTTCCATCGTTTCGAGCTGATCCCTTGCGGTGTTCTCCAAATCTTGGACTACGGTTCGGACGTCCACCGGCATGCCTTCCGCATAGACGGGAAAACCGGCCCATGAGTCGACAATGTGAGCAATTATGAGAGACGAGCCAAAGGCATTTGCGTAGTCGACCGCTGTTCGAACCGCTGGTTGAGAGTTTTCGGAAAAATCAGTGCAGCACAGTATCTTCTTGGGAACCATTGTGTCGACCTCCGTATTACTGAAGTGGTGTCAGATTTCTTTACAGGTTGAAAACCGGTTATTGATCAAGGCCACGGTTCTTCCGGTGCGGCCTTGAACGCGTCATCCTCCGGACGCTCGCTGAGACTCGGATTCCGCGGTCGTTCCGAGTTCGCGGAGAGACTGAGCCATCTTCATCAGATATTCGTTTGTCGTCTTGACCGAATCGAGGATGTCACGATACATGGAAGACGCTTCTGCAGCGCAGAATCCGGATTCCAGCCGCTTCCAGTGGGCTAACTTGAATTCCTCGAACATCGCGTTGAGCTTCTGTCCCGAGGCGATGATCGCGTCGAGTATTTCCTTGTTCGGGGTCTGAAATGCATCACGGAGATTTTGCATCATTTCCAGGAGCGTAGTGAAGAGTGCATCCAATTCGGCGTAGGCCTTGTCACTGAACGGAACGCCCTTCTTGGCCTTGATGCGGCAGCAGTTCAGGATGCTTTCCAACATGTCCCCGATTCTTTCCAACCGATAGGGAAAGCGTATCAGACCGCTCAACAGATATCCCTTTGCCCCTGACCCAACCAGGTCCTTGGTGAGAAGCCTCTCCTGCTCGTGAACCTCTTCACACAAAGCGTCGCAGCGGTCCATCTGGCCCGCGTCTCCCGTGAAGACGGCTTTTGAGAGCAAACGACAGGTCTCGATGTGTTTGCTGATCATGATGAGGAGGCCCTCTTCCAGCGACAAGGCATCACTCACGGGTCTCTCGTGAAGTTTTTCAATCTTCAGAGCCTCTTGATTCAGTTTGGGGCTCAACATCCTTAAAGGATTAAAAAAGAGATGTTCTTCTTTCATTTTGTCCTCCTACGTTTCTTTGCAGCCCTAGACGGTTGGCCTTTTCTACTTATACCCGGGCGCCGGCATCTGCTCCCGGGGGTTGTCTAATTTTTTGCATCGTGGTTGCGCCCTTGGGAAAGCCATAGACGTGCCGCAGTAAGAATCCCGACATCGGCGAGAATCCCGGTTAACTCGGGCTGTTTCTGTTCCGCGGCAAAATGTTCCGTATACGTATGATCTCGCCCGACCACCGAGGACAAGCATTCAAGTGCGCTCTCTCGCCAACGCTGCAAAGCGGAGACTTCACGATTGCCGGCGAGTGCCCGCCAACCCGACTCAATCAAATCCTCGATCTGCTTCTCCCGCACTTTTCCTCCCTCCATTGAGCCTGTCGGATCGGAGAGTGCCTGATAATCCGACTGACCCCGAACCCCACTATTGGTACTGAGTCGCTATGCTCACTTATGTCGGTCTTCCTTCCGTGTCCATGTGTATGACTTAAGGCCATAGCGATACGAGATCCTCAGGCTAATCCCCCTGATCTTCGTAGACAGGGGGGGTGACGGAACCAGTTCTGCTCGGCAACAAAGAGAGTTTAGGTGATTCCAATCCGTTGTGAGCCACGAAATCTTGCGTCACGGGAGCCGGCTTGCGTTGGTCCCAAACGAGCGTGCCCGCTCGGGATACCGTCTCAACGTGAAGCATCTGCTTACATGCCGGGCTTTCGTGGTCCGGTTGCTTCAATCTTTGCATATAATGTGCCAGGGACCTGGGCATATCGATGTCTATTGACTTAACATCTTCACCTCATTGGTATGAGCCCTTCGATATGATAGTGTACGGTGTTGAGCGGGTTGGACTTAATCCGGACCTTGTCTTGGTAAACGATATTCGTTAGCCGGTTTTTTTGTCGAGATGAATTAGTTTGTAGATCCGGATCCATCCGCGGATTCCTTGCCCCTTTCCTTATTCAGAACAGTTTGCCGCCGAGTTGCATTCGGTAACGGATCAGCGGTCACATGAATGACGGCTTGGTTCAAAGGATGAGGAAGAAGCTTTTGGGCTCGACGCTTGCCTGAGAGACAAGGGAGCGCGAAAGGAGAGTTCACAACGATGAAACCCGCATGGCCTTCAGGCGGCTTGCGCATGCGCATCGTTGCAGTAGTCTTGGCCGTATTTGGTGCGACGGTTCTGGCCGGCCTGGCTGCATTCTACTTTGTCATTGTCGAAGTCACCGAGGAACTCGGTTCGGCTTATGCCAAGAAGCAGGCCACGGCCCTCGAGTCACATCTTCAAGCCCTGCTCGGCCGTGAAACAGCTCTGGCTCGACAGATGGCCGACTCGCCGGTTATCAGGGATTGGGTTCGTGACGAGACGGATCCCGGACGCCGGGAGCGGGCCATGGCCGAGTTGGAGAGCTATAGGCGCCTCTTTGCAGACAACTTCTGGTTTTACGTAGTTGATTCTTCCCTCCACTACTACTACGACGATAAGATCGGCCGTGACGAAAAAGGCGGGTTTGCTTACGTCCTTGATCGTTCCGATCCGCAAGACAAGTGGTACTTTGCCACCCGTGACCTGCAGCAAGCCTATGCGCTCAACTTGAACCGAGACCGAGTTCTGGACGTATTTAGTTTGTGGATCAATGTCGTAGTGCGCGACGAAAACGGCCAACCGCTGGGCGTCTGTGGAACCGGACTTGACATCAAGGACTTTGTTCGCCGATTCATGCAGGCTTCCGATATTGGAGTTGAGAACATTCTGATCGACGGCGATCTGGTAATCAAGATGCATCAAGATCGCAGCCTTATCGATCAACACTCTCTGGTAAAGGCCCCGGGAGAAAGGTCTACAATAGGCCGTCTTCTCAAGTCAGGGGAAGAGGAGCGACTCAAGTCCGTGCTGCGGCAATTGGCTGAAGGCAAAGTCGATGAGGCGTCTCTGTTTCTGAACATCAACGGTCAAAAGCGGATGGTCGGGGTGGCCATGCTGCCCGGCTGCAAATGGTATGTTCTCTCCGCAGTGGACCTTGACGGCATTATCCCCCGTCGGGCATTTCTTCCTCTTTTCGTTGTTGTCGCGGGGCTCATGCTGGTACTGACTGCAGCCACGGCCTGGATCCCGGACCGCCTGGTATTGCGGCGCGTGACCGCCCTCTCTGCAGTCGCAGGAGAACTTCAACGGGGCAACTTGGACTGCAGGATCGACAGGGACCACGACGACGAGATCGGTGATCTCATGGAAGCTTTTTCGCTTATGGCGAGAGCGATCAAGGAGCAATCGGACTCCCTTGAGAGGAAGGTGGACGAACGGAATAGAGAGTTGAATCGGAACCTGGTACTGCTGAGCGAAGAGATTGAGAAACGAAAAGCCGTGGAGAAGACGCTTAGAAACAGCGAGGCGAAGCTTCGATACATCTTTGAAAATGCGCCGGTCATGATAGGCTGCTATTCGGGAGAGGAAGAAATTTCCTTATGGAATCAGGAAATCACAAATGTGCTGGGTTGGAACTTGGAAGAAGCGAGGAGTCTGGATATCCTGTCTCTGTGTTTTCCGGATCCAAAAGAATGTGCCGAGATCAAGAAGATTTTTGTGCTCGCCGATGGGACGTTTCGCCAATATACCGTCAGGAACAAACATGGATCTTATCGAACCCAACTTTGGGCCTATTTCCCCTTACCGGACGGTGAGGTCATCTCCATTGGGGTTGACATAACGGAAAGGAAGAGAGCGGAAGAGGAACTAAAGGAAAGTGAGCGGAAGTACCGTACGCTCTTCGAGACTTCTAAGGACCCTGTTTACATTAGTACGGTTGAGGGTGCGGTGATTGATGCCAACCAGGCTTTCGTGGATCTGTTCGGCTATGGACCGGAGGAGATACTCGCAACTGACGTTGCTTACTTATACGCGAACCCTGAAGACCGGGCTGGATTTCAAAGGGACATCCTAGAGACCGGTTCCGTAAAAGACTGCGAGATTCGGCTTCGCTCGAAGAATGGAGAGGTTTTGGACTGCCTGTTATCGTCAACCGTGCGCCGCACTGTTGACGGTACTGTCGAAGGGTACCATGGAATCATCCGAGATATCACGAATCAGAAACGGGCGGAACACGCTTTACGCCAAGCTCAAGAATCAGCCGAGGCCGCCACAAAGGCCAAGGGCGAATTCCTTGCCAAAATGAGCCATGAGATCCGCACGCCCATCAACGGCATAATCGGTAATGTTGAACTCCTGTTCAGTACTGACTTGTCTGAAGAACAACGCGAGTATATGAGAGCGGTTAAGGTGTCCTCCGATACGCTGTTGAGCTTGATCAACGACATATTGGACTTTTCAAAGTTGGAGGCGGGAAAGCTTAGGCTTTCGGCTGCGCACTTTAGTTTGAGGGATTGCGTTGAAGGAACGATAACATCACTTTCGGCACTGGCGGATGCCAAGGATCTTGAATTGTTATACACTGTTTTTCCCGAGGTTCCCGATGCAATGATCGGCGATGAAGGACGGCTTCGTCAGATCCTGGTGAATCTGGTGATCAACGCGATCAAGTTCACCGAGCAGGGCAAAGTCGGCGTCGAGGTCCGATTGGAATCCGATTCCGGAGATGAAGCCTGCTTGCATTTCTCGGTGACGGATACCGGGACGGGCATACGTTCCGACCAACAACAGAGAATATTCGAGACTTTTGAACAGGAGGACTCTTCCACGGCGAGAAATCACGGGGGCACCGGCCTCGGTCTTTCCATTGCATCACAATTGGTTCAGATGATGGGGGGACGTATATGGGTTGAGAGTGAAGTTGGTGTTGGAAGCACGTTTAACTTCACCGTTCGACTGGGCCTTGAAGACAAACCTGAAGAATCCGCCGGCCATGAGGTTTCTTCCACTGCTCCCATTGGTCGTTCCTTTCCGGAGAGCGAAAGGCCACTACATATTCTCCTGGCCGAAGACAATGTAATCAATACCTATTTGGCCGTCGGCATGTTGAAGAAAATGGGGCATGACGTAGTTGTTGCGGAGAACGGCAAACAAGCACTGGATGCTTTTTGCCAAGAGAGCTTCGATCTTGTCCTGATGGATATCGAGATGCCCGAGATGGACGGTGTACAAGCCACCAAAGCAATCCGAGCCCGGGACGGACTTACCGGTATTCACACTCCCATCGTTGCGCTGACGGCCCATGCCGCTGAAGGTGCCGAAGAAAGATTGTTGGAGGCAGGTATGGACGGATACCTAGCGAAGCCGATTACGGTCATGACTCTATATGAAACGATAGAGAAATTGGTCTCCGGATAGAGGGGATCTCCTTGCCGGGGTTCGCTGAATAGCCGGTCGTAACAGGCCGGTGCGCGTTCCAGCCGCGTTATGGTTTGACCCTGTTCCTGGTGTATCTTGATCACGGTTAGCCGAATCCAAGGTCCGCGGAAGGGTATCTTCTTCATGAAGTCCTTGGACCGAACGCAGCGATCGAACAGCTTAATACCAAATGAATGAAATACAGGTAAAACAACGTACTGGAATAACCAGGAGGCAGGGTGAATTCGGTGACTTTCAGACACCGTTGGATTTCGCCCGGAGAGTTTGCCTGTTGCTTGCCGAGCAGGGAATACGGCCGAGTTCCGTCTTGGAACCTACCTGCGGCCGCGGGAGCTTTCTCACGGCGGCCCTGGAGCAGTTCCCGACCGTCGCAAGGGCGGTCGGCGTCGAGATCAACCATGAGAAGGTTGCAGCTGCCCGGTCGGCCCTCGAATGCCTTCGAAACGGAGATCGGGCCGAAGTGAGGCAGGGGGACTTCTTTGCCGTGAATTGGTCTGAAATCGTGGATCCTCTCCCCGACCCCCTTCTCATAATCGGGAACCCCCCATGGGTCACGAATTCGGAGCTGGGAAGCATTGGCGGCTCCAATCTTCCGAAGAAATCGAATTTCCTGAATCATAGGGGTATTGAAGCCATAACGGGAAAAGCGAACTTTGACATTTCCGAATGGATGTTGATGAAGTGTCTGGAATGGATGAAGGGCCGCGGGGCCGTCCTCGCAATGCTCTGCAAGACCGTTGTTGCGAGGCGGGTGCTTCTCCAATGCTGGAAGACCGGAACCTGCCCGGGAAAAGCCGCCATGTATCTCATTGACGGCATGAAGCTGTTCGGGGCTGCAGTGTCCGGATGTTTGCTCGTGGTGGACTCTTTGGCTGCGAGTAACGATCTTTCGTGCAGGGTCTACCGGAGCCCGGAAAGGAAGGGACCGTCATCCGGCTACGGGTATCTGGACGACGCCCTCATCGCGGACATGGGATCGTACCGGCGCTGGAAGCACCTGACCGGAACCGAGCGCTGCAAGTGGAGATCCGGCATCAAGCACGACTGTGTACGGGTGATGGAATTCAGCGAAGAGCCCGAGGGCTTCCGGAACCGCATGGGGGAGATCGTGCATCTGGAGCCGGACTATGTTTACCCCATGCTCAAGAGTTCCGATCTGGCGCATGCGCACAACGGCATCCCCACGCGATGGATGTTGGTTACGCAACGGTCCGTGGGCGCGGATACGGGTGAAATCAAGGAACGTGCCCCGAAGACATGGGAATATCTTTGCAGACACGGCAGTCTCCTGGATCGGCGGGCAAGTGCGATCTACCGGAAACGGCCGAGGTTTTCGGTTTTCGGGGTGGGGGACTACTCGTTCGCTTCGTGGAAGGTCGCCGTCTCAGGCCTCTATAAGAGGCTCGCGTTCAAGGTGGTCGGGCCATTCCGAGGCAGACCCGTGGTATTGGATGACACGTGCTATTTCTTGGCGTGCCGCTCGCGACATGAAGCTGAATTGATAGCTCGCTTGCTGAATTCGAGAGTAGCTTCCGAGTTCTTTTCCGCATTCGTGTTCTGGGATGCAAAGCGACCGATCACCGCGGAGATCCTGCGCCGCCTGGATCTTCTTGCGCTGGCCAAGGAATTGAGAATTGATGGCGGCGAGTTGAAATTCCTGGAAGGCACGCCCCAATGAACCGCAAGATTCGGTCGACGCAAAACCCTGATGAGCCTCCATTGACGAATGGAAGAAATGGCCAATGTTGCTGCCGCTTAATGCAAGAAGGGGCAAGGAGAATGCGGGGGGAACCCTCATTTTTGCAAAAAGCGGTTCCCCCGCACCCCCTCCGCAAAAAACTCTCAATTCATGGCTACCGACGGTCGCGAGGGGGGATCACATGGGCGGAAAGTGCGATGATCTCGGAACATGGTAGACCGCAGGGCGGGCTATGCCCGCCGTCTCCCCCGGCGAAGGCCGGGGCCCAGAGAGGTGAGACTGGATCCCGGCCTTCGCCGGGAAGACGCAGGTACGGGAAACGGTCCGCGAAATTCCTCAGGCCGGAGAATCTTCCCGCACTGCAACGGGAATTTCGCCGCCTCGGCCGGCCGGGTTGGCTGCAGAGCCGCGGTGTAGGGGCGACCGGCGGTCGCCCTAAGAAGGAAGAGGGCAAGAGGGGGCAAGAAGAATTCGAGGGAAGGGGTCTTCTGTAAAAGGGTGCCCGGCGCACGGCCAACAGAACCTGGGGCGGGCACGGCTCCTGATACGGGCAAATGGGCTGCTCGATCAAGGTATTCAAATAGGCATCTAAGGATCGGACGATCCACGAACCATCTGCGTTAATTTGTGTAATCTGCGGATAGACTTCTTCCGTCTTCTTCCTATGTGTGTCTTGTGGTTGATTTCTCCTCTTGTTCCGGGTGTCCGACCCGATTATCCATTTGACTCATCCCTGTCATCGCGCGTAGAATCAAATATAATACCCTTTCACGACAACCATGAGGCCGGGGGTTAGGCATGAGTTCCCTACCAGGATTCCCAATAAAGAAGCCTGTTTCCTCTTGGAACGAGTCGTTCGGGCATGATTTCGTGTTTAAGCACGGCCCATCAGGGGAGGATGGACAGCATGGCCGAGAGTACCGATGAAAGCACGTGTCAGGAACCCGAAGAGACTGAACTCCGCGAGATTACCACGGAGGAACTGAAGAGCATCCTCGAAGCTCATCGGCTTTGGGGTGATACAGACGAGACAGAAGGGGCGAGGGCCGACTTGGGGTATGTGAACCTGGAAGGGGCCAGCCTCGAAGGAGCGCACCTTGCGTACGCCGACCTGCAAGGGACCGACTTGAGAAGAGCGAAAATCCAGGCAGCTGAACTTGACGCGGCCGACCTCCGAGGGGCCAATCTTCAAGGTGCCGACCTTCACAAGGCCAGCCTCAAAGGTGCTTTCCTCGAAAAGGCGGATCTCCGAAATGCTGATTTGGCAGAGGCTAACCTTTACGGGGCCCACCTCGATGAAACCAAGCTCAATGCGGCAATCTTGAATGGGGCCAATCTCGGAGGTACCAAGCTTCAAGGGCGCAACTTCGTAGGGTTCAATCTGGAAGACGTTGACTTTCAGAAAGCCGACCTCCGAAACGCGAAGAACCTTACGCAGGAACAGCTTGACCGGGCTTGCGGCGATGAGCACACCAGGCTGCCTGACGGTCTTACGATCAAGCCGTGTAAGCAGGAGAAAAGTGATAAGAAGAAAGAAAGCGAAGAGAAGAAATGAGAGGCCTGAAGGTGGCGATGTGGTTGCCACGCGTTCCTATGCCGGTACGCCTTTCGGCGAGTGCCGAGAAGAAACGCCCCACAAACGGTATCTCATGCGGGGCCTCAGAGATGCGGAGAAGCGGGAAGAATGTCTGAACTGTGATTCTCGTGATTTCATGATTACATGATTTCGGTGCGGTTAATGGGGGCACCGGCTGGGATCAGTCATCATAGTCCTCATTGAATTATTTCAATCACAGTTCAGACGGTGGTTTGCCTCCCCGCCCGGCGCTGTGATATGCTCGCCGGTCCACACGTGCGTACCCAGTCAAATCTTCAGTAATACACCGCACTCAGGTCCAGTATATCACTCAAAACCATAACCACTAATTCCGGGTACACCGTACTCAATTATTGGTGTTAAGGGGCAGGAGGAGTGTAGAGTGAGACATGGCACGGATTGCACGAGTGGTTGTTCCGGGCTATCCCCTTCATGTCATGCAAAGAGGGAACCACAGCCGGCCGACCATCTTCTGTCGGGGGGTCTACCGCGCGTAAGTCGGCCTGGGGTCGGAGTGGCGTACAAAGCATGGAGTGGACATCCGGGCGTACTGTCTGATGACTAATCACGCGACCCCGATCGCTGTGCCTGCTTCTTCCCAAGCATTGGCACCGGCAGAGACTTGAATTGGTACCGATACACTGATATGTTCAGGTTATGATTGATCGGAGCGACGTTTATGCCCCGGACCTACGATGTGGCAAGAAAGTCGAGCGCTGATGGTGTCCGGACCTGATCCCGGCTCCTTAAGAAAAGGCGGCTGGAGCCGGAGCCAAAGTTCGCAGCCGCGAGGTCGGCCCGTACCGGCATCGAAGGTGGGCAAACATCCCGCAACGATTCAAAAGCAATACCGGTACCTGTCAGGATCACGTAATAACTTCTCCTCGAAATGAGAAGGTATCCGACGTCATTATCACAGAGGCGGTCAGGACCGCAACCAAATGGCGATTGCTGGCATCGGCGTCACGTGCGACCTTGGGTTTCGCAAGTACCACCGTACTACGCTAGGAATCCGGAAGTCGCTGCCATGTCTCAGGCGCTTGCGCGACTAAACCCAAGTTCAGGAGCCATTTTCGAAAAAATCTTCGCAGTACGACAAGAAAATGAGGTTTAGTAGTAAAGAGAGTTCAATTGTCTCCTACATTTAACGACATCGAGGAACAAGCAAAGAGCTTGCCGCCGGAACAAAGGGCGCGCCTTGCCGAATCTCTTCTTGAATCCCTTCAGAATGAAGGTATCGCTGAAGTCGAGACCGCCTGGGCGCGGGAAATTGAGGCACGGGTTGCAGCATTTCGGCGCGGCGAAGAAGTACTGGTCGATGGCGAAACTGTCTTGGCAGAGCTGAGACGGATTGCTCGATGAAGACCGTTTGATTCTTAGCCGAGGCTCGTCGTGAATTGCTGGCTGAAGTCCTCTACTACAATGACATAGAGGAAGGTCTTGGGGCCAAATTTGCCGGCGCTTTTGAACAGGCTCTCGCGATTGCGGTCCAATTCCCGTCTGCCGGCTCTCCAGGTCCTGCATCAACAAGAAAGGTCATTCTCAAAGGCTTCCCGTTTTCCGTGTATTATCTTGACGAAGGCGGGGAAATAGTTGTTGTGGCTGTAGCCAATCATGCCCGGCTTCCGGGATACTGGGTCGGTCGTTTGAAATCAAGTTAGCGCATAGCTCCCTGCGGGAGCCCGTAGGATGTGCCGGGTTCCTCCGAAGAGCATCGCCGGCTGTGAGAAGACCTCGACAGATGCGGTTCCCCCGAGTTCTGAGTGGAGTCGAGGCATCCTACGGACCTGATCATCCATGAACCATCTGCGTAATCTGTGGATAGAATCCTGGACCCCGGCCTTCGCCGGGGAGACGTTGTCTTCTTTGTGCCTTTGTGTCTTAGTGGTTGATTTCTCTTCATTGGCTTCCCGGCCGTTTTCCTGCCGGCGCCTGGGTGGCCGCCGGCGATCTCATTCCGATCTCCCGGCAGAATGCCGGACCTCTATTCGGCGGCCCCTCTCTCTGCACGCCGCCCGAACCGGAAAGATTCCTGCAAGGTCTCAGGGCACTCGATTTCATAGGGGCGACCGGAGGTCGCCCGGGCGAATGCCATTCGCCCCTACGGCAGCAACAGATCAAGCAAGGGGGCAAGGCTGCTCTTGCTCATGATGAAGCATTCATGAACATGAACATACATGACCCCGTGTCTCTGACGCCTGCGAATACGCACGTCCAAACATTGCCGAAACGGGGCTTTTGAGGCTCAACTCGAGATCTGTTTGACCACAGCTCATTGTGTTGCGATTCGCCTCCAATCATCCGTGCTTCACGGGAAGCTCAATGATGAATCGTGCGCCACCGCCGAAGGTGTCCTCGCCTCCACTCATGGCCAAGTCTATTGCCGTCACAGTCTTTTCCGGGTAGAGGGCCTACCCGCGTTGTTGGATCCCCCGTATCATGTAGCGCCGGACAGTATCGGGGCGTCGATTCTCGATCATGTCGGCATTCAGCGTCACTTGCATCCCCTTGATTCCCGTGACATCTTCGTCTCAATAAGCGCGTGCCGAGATTCCCGTCATGCGACAAACGAACTCAATGATACAGCCACTGAAGGGAACTCGCGCAATAGTTGCTTATCTACGGCCAGTAAGGGAACCTTCAAATCATTCGCGTTGGCAATGAATTCGCAATCATAGGCAGAGCATTTACTTTCCGACGCAAGCCGCAAGACTTCATATGACGAAACCTCATATTCCCGCCCTCTCATTAATTCCAAGCCGCCGTTCATAATGCGTTGAGCCTGCAACAGGGTAAGGAGGTTCTTTCGTAGATATAGAGCCAACACATTACGAAGCTCACTTCGCCATAGAATCGGAGCCGCCCACTCAGAATCCTTTTGCAGAGCACGTTCAGCTAACGGCGACTGTTCGCTCGATAGGAATAGGTAGCCGATGATATTGGTATCGACTATAATCATAACCTGCCTTCTGCTTTGGCGTGGTTGAATTCCTCATCGGCGATCGGGTGTCCGGCGGTCAATTGCCGAAGTTGACGCGCATTTCTAAGGGCCTCAACAAGGCTGATTGGACGACTCGCAACTGTATTTTCAATGCACATGATGATTTCGCTATTGATGGACCGGCGATTCGTCGCTGCGACCGATTTCAGCCGCTCATAGAGTTCATCAGGTATGTTCTTCACTGTTACTGTTGCCATGGCAAACACCTCATGTTGACTTCATGATGAAACCATAATGAAACCACGTAGGCATCGTGTCAAGACCTGAAGGTTCATGGTGCGTTTGGAAACATGAATGTTCTTACGGTTCGAATCATCCTTGCTTTACAGGAAGCTCTATGATGAATCTCGCGCCGCCGCCGGGAGTGTCCTTGACCCGAATGAAGCCGTTATGGTCCGAGACGATGGTGCTGACGATGGTGAGTCCAAGCCCCGTTCCGCCGGGCTTCTTGGAGAAGTAGGGCTCAAAGAGTCGTTCCCTGTCCAGTGGATCGATGCCCGGCCCGTTATCCGTGACTTCCACGGATGCGATGGACAGGATAGGATCATAGCCGGTTCGAACTTTCACCGTTCCCGCCGTTCCCGCCGCCCCGGCCGCATTGTCCATCAGGTTGACGAGCACGCGCTTCATCTGTTCCTTGTCCAGATCGAAGATCGGGACGTGAGACTCCGGCTCGAACAAGAACTCTGTGCCGTTGTTGCCCTGAAGATACAGGTCCACGACCTCCCGGATGAGAGCATTGAGGTCATTGGGAACCGGGTTTGCCGCGGGCATCCTGGCGAACTGGGAGAACTCGTTGACCATGTTCTTGAGTTGCTCCACCTGATCGATGATGGTTCGCGTGCACTGATCCAGGATTTCGGAGTCGACTCCGGGCTTCCCCATGTACTGACGCCTGACACGCTGGGCACTGAGCTGAATGGGGGTAAGCGGATTCTTGATCTCATGTGCGATTCTGCGGGCCACTTCCCGCCACGCTGCCATCCGCTGTGCTTTAACCAGATGAGTCATGTCCTCAAAAACCAGGACAACCCCGATATCATGCCCCTCTTCGTCCCGCAGATTGTTGGCGAAACAGATGAGCGTGACGACCTTTTCCGGGAACGACAGCGAGATCTGCCGTTCAACGGACTCGGCCTCCAACCGGTTGAGATCCTCCAAGACTTCATCCAAAGCCAGGCAGGAAACAGCAGGCAGCACCTCCGACATGGGCCTCCCGCGGATGTCTTCCTCTTCTATTCCGAGGAGGTTCCTCGCTGACTTGTTCATAGTGGTTACCGCACGGTCCGTGTCCAGAGACAGGACCCCTGCGGCGACGTTTCTGAGGACCGCTTCCATGTATTTGCGGCGATTTTCCAAGTCCGTATTAACGCGGACCAGCTCGTTTCTTCCCTTGCGTAGATCCGCTGCCATCTCGTTGAACGACCTGACCAGCACACCCAGTTCGTCATCTGCGACAGGTTCGATATAGACCTCAAGGTCTCCACCCGCTATGCGCTCAGTTGCCTCGGAAAGCTTGAGCAGCGGGTCGGTAATATCTCTGGCGATTGATACTCCGATCCAGAAGCCGATGAATATCACGAGGAGAGCGACCATCAAGAGAATCAAGATGTAGATGGTTTTGACCGGGCCCTTCATCCGTCTCGCTTCCTGGTAGTCACCGAAGGCATTGGAGATCGAGAACAATCGTGCGGCAAGCGAGGTCGGTATGTAGTAATCAGTCACCAATGCGGCCGCAATACTCTTGCCCGTCGGTGACTTCACCGGAGAAATCCCCCGGATGAGGTCACTGCCGCGGTCCAGCGGAATGATTTTCGATGTCTTCTCACCCCTGAATGAAATCTTGAGAAAACTCGGACGGGGTGGGGGGATGGCGACGTCTCCGAGATTCGGATCTCTGACGAGCACGGGTGGCGAAGCATCGTGGAAGTAGACCTGGACTGAACTCAGCCCGTCCCTGGCTCTCCAGGTCTGCAGGACATCCTGCAATGTGGGGCGTCGGTCCGGATCGAGCAGAGAACGCTTCTCAATGAGTGATGCCAGTCCCGCGCTGCTGTTGAGCACATTGTCGGACGCGTTCTGGTAGTACGCCTGAGCCACGACCAGCGAAGACTGGAGTGATTCCTCAACCTGCTCCTTAAACCAACTTTCGATGGTGGTGTGAAGCACTCCCGCGCTGGCGATGAACAAGACCACCGTAGGGACCAGTGTCAAAGCGACAAAAGCCAGGGTCAGCCGCGTCTTAAGGTAAGCACCCAAAACCCCCTGTCTGCGTTCGAACACCAGTTTGAATATATTGCGGAAAAGGAAAAAAATGATGAGGATCAGCAGGAGTGTCACGACACTAAGAAGGGCAAAAAGCAGCAGGTGGCCTGCAAAAGGAATATCCTCAGCGGATCGGGCAATACGCGATTCCACCAGGAAGATGATTCCCACCACAAAGGCCGCAAAGACGGCTACGAGGAGTTCCCTTCGCCGCTTTCTCTTTTCCTGCCGTGCCGTGGTCCGCCCTTTCACGATTCCTCACCGTTCATGGCATAGAGTTGCTCGTCGTCGAATCCCAGGTGATGCCCCAACTCGTGAATGATGACATCCTTGATAACCGCGGGAACCCTTTCGGGACTTCCGGCTGCGAGAATGATCGGTCGCCGAAAGAGGTAAATTCGGTCCGGAAGGATATTCATGGAAAAAAAACTTTGATGAGTCACGGGGACACCGACGTAGAGTCCGAGCAGGCCCCATCCCGATTCGAGATCCAAGTCTCTGAGCGTCTCTTCGTCCGGGAAGTCCTCGACCAACACCTCTACGTTCCGCATCTTCTCTCGAAAGACTTCAGGGATCCGGTCGAGTGCTTCCGCCACTGATCTATTGAACTGCTCACTGGTCACGATTTCCCACGGGTCGATGGGGCGATTTGGGGGCCGGCCGGAGCTTCCTCCCGCCAACCGACTTGACAGAGCTCTCCGCATGCGCGAATAGACGAAGCTGTAACAGAAAACGGGAGAAATGGGAAGGTGCAGGGAAGATCCTCGGGGAAACGCATCGTGATCGTAGGGTTGGGAAATCCCGGTAGAGCGTATTCCATGCATCGGCACAATATGGGCTTCCACGTGGTCGATGAGCTTGCCGAGCAGGGAAGCGGTTCATGGAGAGCGAATCGAGAGAAAACGCAGTTCTGCGAAATTGAAATTGAGAACCAAAGAGTGGTCCTGGCCAAACCGCAGACGTACATGAATCGGAGCGGCAAAGCTGTTGCACCGCTCCTGCAGCGTGAAAACGCGGATCCTGCACGCCTCGTTGTCGTTCACGACGATCTGGACATTGCCGTCGGCAGGGTTCGCATCAAGGTGGGAGGAGGTGACGGCGGCCATAAAGGAATTCGGTCCATTGCCGATTCGTTGAGGTTTCGTGACTTCGTGCGGGTGAGGCTTGGAATAGGACGCCCCCCCGAGGGAACGGCGGCCGAAGAGTTCGTGCTCACGGCGTTCAGTCCGGAAGAAAAGGCGACGGCAAAGGCCTTGACACTGGCGGGTGCACAAGCGGTTAGGCTGCTCGTGGTTTTGGGCGTAGAGGATGCTCAAAACATGATTCATTCAGGCAGGTTAACGCAGGATTCCGCTAAACCGGAGCCACGTGCCGGCAGCCGCTGATACCGGTCAAGAAAGGAGGGAGAACTGGGCTTCCCCGGTTCCGTCGGTGCATCCTTCCTTCAAGCTTTTCGGATCGTTTGGAATGTGTGAGTAAAATGTTCAGTTTTTTCTTGCCTGTTTTTCACGGCTATAATATATTCGGTCGTCTAAGTTCCAGAAGGAACTTCCCACAGGGGGTTATGGAATGAATCAAACGATGGTGAGTGAGGACAACGCTCCGTTGCGCAAGATGCTGCGCCCTATCATTCGGGCATTGAGGACCGCATACATTCAGGGCACCAGCGTAGTGAAACTAATGCCGTCGGAGCGAGCGATTCAGCTCTATTACAAGTATCGACGCAAGAGTTACGATCTGCAGTGGGCCATGGATCCCGGCTATAAGAAGGGCCTCCGACACTTGGTCGACTTGGCGGTTGACGCCGACGACCGTGTCGTGGATGTCGGTTGCGGTACCGGGTCGGCAACGGTGGTGGCTGCGAATAAGGCCCGTGAAGTCGTAGGCATAGATCTTTCACCGGACATGATTGAACTTGCCCAGGAGAAGGTCGAAAAGAAATGCCTGGCGAATACGAGTTTCATAGCCACGTCCGTGGAAGACTACATACCCGATGACAAGTTCGACACCGTGATCAGCTCGTTCATGATTCCTCATGTCAAACCTTTGCTGAGGCCGGCCATCTACTCGTGTATGTACAATTTTCTCAAGCCGGGAGGCCGGGTAGGGCTTTTTGCCTCGCGGGGAGAAGTGTGCGACGTGTACGAAACTCGGGACGAGATCGAAGAGAACCTTCACTGGGCGGGGTTCAGTGACGTGGAACTGTTGGATGTCTATGACATCTACCGCATCGCTCTTGCACGTAAGCCCGTGCACCAAGACAAGTAGAAGGCATCCGAACCACTGAAGACTTTTACACCCCCGGTCACGTTTGGCCGGGGGTGTTGTCGTTCTCTCCGGACGCTCACTCATCCACGGAAAGACTTGGTGGACGTGAATTCTCCGGAAAGAACGACAGCGTTGGAGGCAATACCCCTAGAAGTCGGGGGTAAGAACGATTCTTCTCGTCAGGTCACCGCTGTGAGCTTCTTCGAAAGCTTCTTTAATTGTTGACATGGGACGGGTCTGCAGCAGTGAATCGATTTCGATCTTACCGCTTTGGACCAGTTCCAGAACCTTGGGATAATACTTCGGCAAGCAGCCCCACGTACCCATTATCTCGGCATCAAAGGCCATGAGCCGTGACATCATGTACGTGTTCTTGGACATTCCAAAGCCTACGACCATCAGTCTGCCGACATAGCCCAGCAAACCGAGTGCAATGTCCTGAACCGCACCGACGCCGGTGCATTCAAAGATCTTCCATCCCACATTGTGCTTCAGACCCTCTTTCTTGGCTATCTCCTTGAACTCGGCCTGGATGGCTTTGAAATCCTTGTCCCGTGAATTGATCACGTAGTCCACTCCCAAGTCGAGCGCACGTTTGAGTTTCTCTTCATTACGGGCCATACCTACTAGGGGTTTTGCTCCAAAGGTCTTGGCCACTTGCCCCATGTACACCCCCACGCCGCCGGTCACTCCGGTGATGAGCACCGGATCGCCTTCTTTGATCTCAGCCTTGAGGGCGGCCTGGTACGGTGTCGTGCCCGCATCGGCGATGACCGCAAAATTCTCGAGGGGGCGTCCCTTCAAATCCTCGATGACGCACAGGTCCTCCGCGGGAACGGGAATGTAGTCGGAGAATCCGCCGTAGATGCCAAGCGAGTTTCCGGGCATCTTTTGTGCCAGGCACCTGTTGTTCCGTCCGCTTGCGCAAATGTCGCAAGAGTTGCATGGCATTACCGCGGGCACGATAACGTTCTTGCCGACCAATGATTCGAATTTGGAGCCGGCTGCAACCACGGTACCTGAGATCTCGTGACCGAGAGTCAATGGGGGCTTGGTAATCGTAGGGACTCCGTCATAGAAGTATCCGAGGTCCGTATGGCACACGCCGCAGCCTGCCACCTTGACCAGCGCTTCTCCCTCTCCCAGTTCGGGAACCGGAATTTCCGTCTTCTGCAACTCACCCGGGGCGGTGATCTTTCTAGCTTCCTTGTCGTACGTAGGACCTTTCACCATCTGCCAGGTTTGAATCTTTGTTGGTATACTCACCACAATACCTCCTCTTTGCTGTTGGGAAGATTCGATCTTCCGTCAGTCGGATCGATAGATTGGTTTATGTGAAGAATGATCGAGAACAGGTCAGCGGTACCTTTCTCGGGGAGACGATTGCTCTTGATACTCAAGGCCGGTACGACCGGACAATGCATGATTATCCTCGCCTGCCGTCGGCCACTCCGTGACCTTTCAAAGGGGGGCGGACACGAAGAAGCGCCGATGCGGTCAAATCGGGGGAGACCATTAATACTCCCGCACCCCCGTACGCCCTCTCAGGCAGGTGAGCATGCAGCAGAAATCTTCCGCAGTAACGGGCTCCCAAAGGGTTGAATTACGGTACTGCCCGATGCATTGAGTCATGTGGGCCGGGCTTTTCGGTTTGCCCGTTCCGCCGCTCCCGGTAGGCCTGAAAGCACTCTCCATAGCGCCATCATTGGTAGCCCGGTTCGTAACCCTTACGCATTGCAAACTGCCTGCCCACTGATCGGTCCGATTCCGCTCCTACGGACAACCATTACCGTCAGTGTCGCTCCCGGGAAGACACTGAATCCCCAGAAATATTCCGAGCCACTTCCTTGAACCATCAAGTCTTCCGCTGCTCGTACGCTCTCATAAAAATATTCGGGGATGCAGCCTTCTGTCAAGGGAAATCTCGGATTTCTCTCTGAAGAAGCAAGGAATGTGCAACTCTTTGATTGTAAACAACAAAAATACGGTCTATGTAAGAATGCCAATCCACTTGTCGTTCATTATACGGAACACTCGAATCCTTTACAGGCCGAGTCGGTATGAATTCACGTACTCTTCGAACATATCGTGTACCGCTTGAGTCACCGGGCCGGGAGATCCGTTGCCGATCACCAAGTCATTCAATCTCGTTACGGAAAGCACATTGCGGGTGGTGGATGCGAGGAACGCCTCACTGAATGAAGTTATTTCCTCCAGACGGACGGGGGTTTCTCTGAGTTGAAACTCCGGCCTGTCTTTTAGTATCTCCAGAACCACCCTACGCGTGATGCTGTCGAGAATCCTTCCGTCCAGCGGAGGCGTGAGGATGGTGCCCTCGGAATCGACGAAAAAGACCGTGAATGTGGAGCCCTCCAGGATGGTGTCCGCGTCGTCGGGACATACGAAGACAACGTCGTACGCATCGTATTGAGGCACGACCAGTTGGTGGGCAATGATGGCTCCGACATAGTTGAGGAGCTTCACTGCCGGGTACATTCTCTGATAGGGGAACGTGGCCAGAGCAACCCCTTTCGCATAGCATTCGGCATCCGGGACAATCAAGGGCTGGGCGGCAATATAGAGGTGCGCCCCGGTGTCGGCCGGCTTCATGGTATAGCCTTCGAGCCCGCCGCTGAAAATCACGTTCATGAGCAGGTCGGTGTCGGGAGACTGCTCCATATTCAATCGGACAACCTTTTCGAGAATATCTCGAAGCGCGTCCTTTCCCATAGGCGGGCGCATGTGAATTCCGGAAGCCGAATCGTAGAGCCTCCGGAGGTGATCTTCCATACGGAAGATCTTCCCTCTCACCGTCCGGCAGGCGGTAAAGACTCGGTAGCCGCGGAGCGTCCCGCTTAGGTCATCCCGGTAGGGGAGCGAGAGCTCTTCCGTCGGAACGAATCGGTCACGTTGATAAGAGATAATCGTTCTACCCTCCGCATGAGAATTACCAAAGCATTGTGCGGGGAGACCGCGGGCCTGCCTGCCGTCTTCAGTCTACCGGGGTGCGACTCTTGGCTTTCCACAGGACGTTGATTACGCCTGCAGCGAACCCGCCTGCGGTATCGGCCGCTACATCTCGGATTTCAGCTGACCGTCCCGGGACGACGGACTGATGCAATTCATCGGTTACTCCGTAAAAGAGGCAGAATATCGCCGAACCCATCCAGATCCATCGAGAGGTCCGGACACCGCCGTGCCGGATTTCGCGGGCTACCAAAAAGCCGAGACCCGCGTACAGCACGAAATGCCCCAGTTTGTCGGGGATCCACGAAACCGTATCCGGAACCTGAGGCAGGCCGGACAAGATAAAAATTCCCGCACAGTACAGCACGATCGGGAGCAACCTAAGCAGCCTATTCGCCATGTTCCCATTACCTGTCCGGTGAGTCCATTACCGGTGAGCCGACACCGATTCTCCGTGAGGTTACCTGAAAGTCCTCCGACATTCGACCACGGTCCCGGTAGCGGAGACGGCGGGCATCCCGCGGGACCAATCCCGTGTGACCGGATACACCTACCAACCCCCGGCACATGAACCATTACGTAGGGGCACCCCCTTGTGGGTGCCCGTCAATGCTCACGCAGCCTTTCCGCAGCACTTCTTGTATTTCTTACCGGATCCACACGGACAGGGAGCATTCCGGCCTATCTTCTCCGTCTGTCGCCGAACCGTCTTGGGCTTGCGTTCCTCTCCACCGGCGTCCCCGTGAGAGAGGACCATCTCCTGTTCACGCTGGTGAGCCAATTCGTCGAGTTCATCTTCCCGAGCGATCTTGACTAGAAGCATCGTTCTGACGGTCTCTTCCTTGATCCGGGCACTCATATCGAGAAAGAGATCGTATCCCTCTTTCTGGTATTCCTTCAAAGGGTCTCGCTGGCCGTAGCCCCTCAAGCCGAT
This sequence comes from Desulfomonilaceae bacterium, assembly GCA_963675835.2. Taxonomy (GTDB): domain Bacteria; phylum Desulfobacterota; class Desulfomonilia; order Desulfomonilales; family Desulfomonilaceae; genus JAVHLK01. The sequence goes on along the minus strand of CAXXIU010000018.1, from coordinate 232,378 downwards.
GCCTTCCTTGAGATGATCCATGCTGAGCAGGTGGTCTTTCCACTGGTTGTCCACGGCTGTGAGCATGACGAACTTCTCGAGTTCCCGCATCACCTCTGAGGTGACCTCCTGTTCTTTTCGTTCGTACGCCTTCTTGACCTCCTCGACGATATGGTCAGCGATGCCCGGCCGTGTTTGCTCCGTTGAGGGCAACGAGTCAAGATCGAACCGAATTCCAAACTGTCCCCACAGCGCCTCCAGAAGACCTTCGATGTCCCAGTCTTCGTACAGGGATCGTTCGTCCGTGAACCGATCGACAAGATCCTCAACCACATCTTCCATCATCTCCAGGATTGTTCCCTTGAGGTCGTCCCCGCCGAGGATGAAACGACGCTGGGAATAAACCACCTCGCGCTGTTTGTTCATCACATCGTCATACTCCAGAAGATGCTTGCGGATGTCGAAGTTGTGGCCCTCGACTTTTTTCTGCGCGTTCTCTATGGCCCGGGTCGTATACTTGTGCTCAATGGGCTCCCCTTCCTCCATGCCCACTCGTTCCATGATCATCTTGACCCGTTCGCCGCCGAATATGCGCATCAGGTCATCTTCCAGGCTCAGATAAAAACGGCTGGAGCCGGGGTCCCCCTGACGCCCCGATCGGCCTCTGAGTTGGTTGTCTATTCGCCGAGACTCGTGCCGTTCCGTTCCAAGAATATGGAGTCCTCCCGCTTCAATGACGTCCCGCTTCTCCTTTTCACATAGTCCCTTACAGTCCTTCAGAACCTCATGGAATTCTTCGGAATCTTCGCCTTTTTTCGATTTGGAGCGCGCAAGAAATGTGGGATTGCCGCCCAGGACGATATCCGTACCTCGCCCCGCCATGTTCGTCGAGATCGTTACCGCACCAAAGCGACCGGCCTGAGCAACAATCTCAGCCTCACCCGCGTGGTTCTTGGCATTGAGGACATTGTGGGGTATGCCGAGTTTTTTCAACCTCTTCGCAAGGTACTCCGATTTCTCGATGGAGATCGTGCCGACCAGCACAGGCTGTCCCCGTTTGTGGCAGTCCCGGATCTCCTCCACCGATGCGTCGAATTTCTCTTGTTCAGTCTTGTAGATCAGGTCCGAATTGTCGACACGGACCATCGGCAAGTTGGTGGGGATGACCATGACCTCCAGGTTGTAGATCTTCTTGAACTCGGGGGCCTCCGTGTCGGCGGTTCCGGTCATTCCGGCCAGCTTGTCATACATCCGGAAGTAGTTCTGGAAGGTGATGGTGGCGAGGGTCTGGTTTTCGTTCTCTATATGGACCCCTTCCTTGGCCTCGAGTGCCTGATGGAGACCATCCGAGTATCGACGACCCGGCATGAGTCTTCCGGTGAATTCGTCAACGATGATCACCTGGCCCTCTTTTACGATGTAGTCCACGTCTTTCTTGAACAGAGTGTGGGCCTTCAGTGCCTGGTTCACGTGATGCAACGTCTCCATCTGAGCGGGGTCGTATAGGTTTTCGACGTTCAAGCTCTTTTCCACCCGTGCCACGCCTTCTTCGGTGAGGACTACGCTTCGGGCTTTTTCGTCGATGGAATAGTGAACCTCTTTCTTGAGGCCGGGAATGACACGGTTGATCTTGTAGTACCGATCGGTGTTTTCATGGGTGGGACCTGAGATGATGAGGGGTGTCCGCGCCTCGTCGACAAGGATGCTGTCCACTTCATCGACAATTGCGTAGTGAAGTTCTCGCTGGACATAGTCGTCCAATGAGAACTTCATGTTGTCCCGGAGATAATCGAAACCGAACTCGTTATTGGTGCCATAAACAACGTCGCACATGTACGATTCCCGCCGCTCAGTGTCGTCGAGATCGTTGATGATAACCCCTACGGATAGACCGAGGAAGCGGTAGATGCTACCCATCCACTCAGCGTCTCTCTGAGCGAGATAATCGTTCACGGTGACCACGTGGACACCCTTGCCGGTCAATGCGTTCAGGTACACGGGCAGGGTTGCCGCGAGGGTCTTTCCTTCCCCTGTCTTCATTTCCGCAATTTTTCCCTGGTGCAGAACGATTCCTCCAATGAGCTGGGCGTCGAAGTGTCGCATCCCCAGGGTACGCACCGATGCTTCTCTCACAACGGCATAAGCCTCGGGCAGGATCTCATCCAGTGACTCGTCAGCCTCCAACCGCCGCTTGAACTCGTCGGTTTTTGCCCTCAGTTCCTCGTCGGAGAGTGCCTTTATCTTGGATTCGAGTTCGTTCGTATCTCGAACAAGAGGTTCAAGCTTCTTGAGTTCACGTTCGTTTTTGCTTCCGAACAGCTTTCTCGCTATTACCCCCAACATGTTCGTTCCTTTCGAATTGAAAGACTTAGACAGGGAGCTTCACGGGATGTTCTGTTTAAGCCTCTCGCGTCCCCGTCCCGATGGATGGGCAATTGCTTTTCCACCTTTTTTTCGGCCTGCACTGAGACAAGAACCGACAGACCGAATACAGAGTTTCGGTCGAAACGTGTGTCGCGTCTCCGACCGGATTTTCACATACCTACTATAAAAGAGACACAACACAGCCCAGAAGGTTCGGCTACGCGAAAGAAAGCCGCTTGCGGCCTATTGTCGCGATGATGCCATATTTCGGTCGTCATCCGAGCCGGCCTTTGCGCCGAGCTTCGTGCGGGTTGAATGAAGGTCCATAATCGTGGATTGATCCGTCGCTCAGGCCAAACAGTTCCTACTTCGTTGAACCTTTGACGGCACACGTATCGGTACGAGTCGCATTGCGGCTCGGACGCAGACTGTCTAGCACAGCCCACAAAGGGTGTCAACCGACAGGGAAGCAGGCGTATTCACAGGAATATTGAGTTCGTATGAAGAGAAAGGAATGAACCGGAGCGACACAAAGGCACCAAGGAAAAACGCGGGGAACAGAGCGTGACCAGGTCTCGTTGGAGGCCCCGATAAATCGGGAAATCCGGCTTCATCGGGGCCTACCCACCAATCTTTAGACCTGGAAGTCCCGTGGTCGAAAATGCGGTCCGGAAAACCGCTTGCTAAATTCCTTATGCCTTTGTGACTTGGAAGTAATAAAGGATTATGTCAAGTGTTTCCTTCCAGCTTGACATAGCGGAAATCGACCCACCCGGCTCGGCCCGTGGGAGTGACCACCCGGTACCAGATTCTGCTCCCCGAAAGCCGTTTCCCGGTTACCTTAACCTGCTGGCCGTTCATCAGTTTGTCCACCACCGAGGCACTTGTCAGGGGTTTATACCGGACTCGAAGGTGATCGGTCACCACACGCCCCTCACGGCTAAGGTTCATAAAATGCTCGGGTGGCTTCTCTTGCCGGGGACCGGACAGCGAAGCAGTCACGGATGTGGGGGGGGCGGGGGAAGATGCCGCCCTGGCTTCACGCGCGAACGCGTTGCCCGAGGACTCTCCGCCGGAGTCGGCAAGCCCCAGGAGAACCGGCTTTTCCAGCACGGATTTCCGAACCGCCCCATTTTGCACAGGCGGGTCGGTAACTTTCGATGAAGACGAGTTTTCTGCGATTTGGACTCGGAGCCCCTGGAAATTGGCGTGCATGTCCTCCCGTACTTTGGTGATCATCGTCTTGAGTTCAAGGAGTGACCGAGCCTGGTTCTCCTGCCTGGAGTAGAGATCGTTGAGTCCGGTCATCCTTTCGTGGACTACGGAAGACACGCGCACGAAATGTATTTGAGCCAGGCACGTTGCCAGGATAACGCCGGCCAACACCCAGGAGAAGTAACGAAAAGGGAAAAGAATCTGGTCCTCGTCCTCCAAGAAGGCGGATGCGGCCAACTTCCCTTTGACCCAGAAGTACCAGAGAATGAGAAAAGCCGCAACCGCTGCACACTGAATTGAAATGATCATGACATGGAGTATCATGAGCAGGAACCTCCCGTAGGACTATGCGGAGATGATTTAGCATTATATTTAACAAGATGCAACAATTCTTTAAGGTAAAGTATGTGATAATTTTATGATGGTCCGAGTTTTACAAGCAGCATTCTGTCTGACAAAACAAATCAACCGTTCCGCAGGCTTTCCATTCATAAACGCGCAGCCGGCATCTTTTCCCGTGGTGTTCTTTCGATTCCGGGCTTAACTTGAGGAATCATCCGGGTGCACGGGGGATGAGATTGCCGGGCCGCGTTTCGTTCGGGACTCTGCTCCCCGCGATAACATGACTGCAGGGAATGATCGGGTCGGCGAGTCCGAACGCTTACCGCCGGGGACTGTGCGGCCGGTTCGGCGGAATCTCAGATTTCGTTTCCGAAAGGATCCGACTTGTGGATGGGAGTCGGGAGCCCTTGGGGGGACGGCACTCGCGAGCGAAGAGCAAAAGATTCTTGACTTCTCCAAAGACATCTGGTTACATGATTCTTTTAGAGGTTAACCGATGCGCTAAGAATTGTGCCATGAAGTGCGCGTAACGTGGCCTACGGCCACTCGACATAACTTGAGCGGATAGGGTTTCGGTAATAGGTCCAAGAAGCAGATCGGGTAAACAGCTGTGAAAAGAACATTTCAACCGAGCAATATTTCTCGTAAAAGAACTCACGGATTCCTCGTCCGGATGAGGACAAAAAGTGGAAGAATCGTCCTCAAGCGGAGAAGGGCTAAAGGACGCAAGCGCCTGTCGGTCTGAAAAGGGACGTTTCAGACTGGTCAAAGATGACCGAGTGCGGCGATCATCCGAATATCGGAAGATCATGAGAGAAGGGGCCCGCTATCGCACGTCTCATTTTAGTGTCCGGATGCTCAGGAACCCGGCGGGCAGGCAACGACTGGGACTGGCAGTCGGCAGGAAAGCTGGGAACGCTTGTGCGAGAAATCGGATCAAGAGAAGGCTCAGGGAGTACTTCAGACTGAATCGGGACAAAATGCCTCCCGAAGTGGATATGGTATTCATTGCCTTGCAGGGAGCAAGTACGCTGCAAACAAACCGGCTCCGAGAAGAGCTGGACCGATTCTTCGAGAAACAGTTTCCCATTTAGGAAGATATGCCCTTGGAGGGGTGATCCGCTTGTACCAGATCCTTATTTCACCTCTCTTGCCTTCGTCTTGCCGATTCTATCCCACCTGTTCCGAATACGCCCGTGAGGCGGTACTGAGGTACGGTGTCTTTAAGGGATCGTGGCTTGCACTCCGGCGATTGCTCCGATGTCGTCCCTTTGGTCCGGGAGGCTTCGATCCCGTTCCCTGAAGCGAAAGTGCCGTCAAGGGGTTGCGTTCGTCCATAAATCAAAACGATACGATACGCCCCTGCCATGGGGAGAAACCCAATGGATCGAAATCTCGTACTATCAATCGTCTTGTCTATTGTCATCATAGTTGTCTTCCAATATTTCTTTCAGTCTTTTTCGCCGCCTGCAAAGAAAGCTCCCGAAACGACTGAGGGCCCCAAGGAGACCAAGCCCGTCCCCGCGCCGAAGCCTCAGGAGGCCAAACAATCCCGACCGGAAGTGACGACACCGGCCGAGGACGCTAAACCGATCATGTCCGCGGAGTCGCCCGATGCCCGGGTCAAGGACGTTCGAGTAACGGTGGAGAGCCTCAAGTATCGTGCGGTCATTTCTTCGGTCGGCGCCCGAATCGTCTCGTTCGAATTGAAGAATTACAAGGAAGATCTCAAGGGCAAGGTGCTGGTCAATCTGTTTTCCCAAGACACGTCGGGGCCGTCTGTTATTTTCACCGGACGCGATGAACGATTCAATGATTCCGCTCTGCGTTATCAGTACGAGTCACGCAACACAACCTTTGAACTTCTTGAGAAAGGCGCCGAGAAGTCGATCAAATTCAGCGCACGTGTTAAGGGAGGGCTCGTCATAGAGAAGACTTACACCTTCTCTGCCGACAGCTATTCCGTTGGTTTTTCCCTGGCACTTACCAATAAGTCCCTAGAACCGCGGAATTACCTGATTACCTTTCCTTGGAAGAAATTCTTTCAGCAGAACGGCGGCAGCCGTTTTACATGGGACAGCGCTGAAATACTTCTTAACGGAGATCTCAAGGACTACTACTTCAGCAAGATCCAAGGAGATGAGGAACCGTCAGGCCAAGTGGCATGGGCCGGTTTGGGAAGTGTTTACTTCTTCAAGGCCTTGGTGTTCGGTGAGAGGCCTGCGGCAAAGGTCACACTTTTCAAGCCTTCCAAGGAGGGCGTTGCCGAGATAAAGATCCGGTATGGCGGAATGGACTTACCGCCGGGCAAGCGGGTCGACGCGGACATGTCGCTCTATCTCGGCCCCAAGGAACGTCAGGCACTGAGTGCGGCAGGCCACGACCTCTCAAGAGCACTCTTCTACAGCGAGTACACGATTCTGGAGGTCATGGCCGAATACCTGATGAAGTTCCTGAGGTTCTGTAATTCCGGGTTTACAATCTTCGGATTGAAGATCCCGGGCACGCACAACTACGGTCTGGACATCATCCTGCTGACCATTGTCATCAAGATTCTCTTCATACCTCTGACCCACAAGAGCATGAAATCGATGAAAAAGATGCAGGATCTCCAGCCGGAAATAGCAAAGCTGAAGGAGAAGTACAAAGACGACAAACAGGCGATGAACAAGGCCATGATGGAGTTGTTCAAACAGTACAAGGTCAGCCCGCTCAGCGGGTGTTGGCCGATGTTCGTTCAGTTGCCCGTCTTCATCGCACTCTACCAGGCACTTTCGTACGCGATCGAACTGAGGCAAGCTCCATTTGTCTGCATTCCATCGATTTACCTCTGCATCAACGATCTCTCCGCTCCCGACCCGTATTACGTCACACCGATTCTCATGGGAGGGACCATGGTTCTTCAGCAGTGGATGACCCCGTCCGCAGGAGATCCTATGCAGAAAAAGATGATGCTTCTCATGCCTGTTGTCTTTACGTACATGTTCCTCAGTTTTCCGTCCGGTCTGGTGCTGTATTGGTTGGTCAGCAATTTACTGGGAATCGGACAGCAGGTCCTGACCAACAGAATGGCCAGGTGAGGTGGATGCGACATGTCTTCGTATGAATTTTCGGGAAAAACCATTAAAGAGGCAGTGGCCAAGGCTTGCGAAGAACTCAGTACAGAGGAAGCGCTTCTTGAGGTTGAAGTACTGGAAGAGAGCACGAGAGGATTTCTCGGCATAGTCGGACAGAGAGACGCGCGGGTCCGGGTACGGAAACGCAATATTCTCCGGGAAGTGATGGAAGTCGAGGATACCAGGACGTCCGACGATTCAGAGGTGGAGGAATCTCCGCCGGAAGAATCGACCCGGCAGGCCGGAGTCCCCGAGCATGCCGCCGGCGGGTCCGCCGAAGAGCAGGAACAGCAGGAAGAGCCAAAAGAGCAGGAAGAGCAAGAACAGCAGGAAGAGCAGGGAGGGGACGAAGCTGCCGTACCACCGGCCGCACTCGGCGAAGCTCGGACGGTGCTGGAAGAAATCCTGAGCCGTATGCTGGTGGAAGCCGAGGTTCGGGCGTCGGTATCGGGCGACGCAGTGTACCTGGATATCAAAGGCGACGGATCCGGCCTCCTGATCGGGAAAAAGGGACAGACTCTGGACGCTCTCCAATTTTTGGTCAACAAGATCATTAATAAGACTACGCCTCCGGGTAGTAAGACGGAGATTATTGTCGATACGGAAAACTACCGTATGAGAAAAACGGAGAATCTCCGCGAAATGGCATTGAAGATGAGCGAGAAGGCCAAGAGGACCCTGAAGCCTGTATCGTTCAATCCCATGCCTGCCGGTGAGAGGCGAATCGTCCATCTCATTCTCGCCGAGGAACGAGAGGTTTACACCAAGAGCTATGGTGAAGGACCTCTGCGACGAATCATCGTGTATCCGCGGCGCGGCATGGCCGGCAAGCGCCGAAGACGCTAGGACTGCGCCGTGGTAATTTGATGGAAGCCGTAGCGGTCCATGGCATACATACGGTTATGTATTCTGATCGGAGCAGGGCACCCGGATTCGAGGGTTCGGGCGTTCGTCTCCGCGAGCCTTACTCGGTTCTCCCCCCATCAACGATGGGATTGAGAGGAGATCCCGGTATTCTGTAGGGGCGAATGGTATTCGCCCGTGGGCGACCGCCGGTCGCCTCTACCAAGACCGGGCATAGCCCGGAATCTCTCGCAGAATTTGCGATCGACGGGCAAGATGCCCGTCCCACTGAAAAGAAGCACGCCGGCACTCAACAAGTGACCGTGTTCGGTGGGACGCAGTACGTAGTCAACATCTTGCCCGCACCATGCCCTCCAACGTGACTCAATCGGCAGATACCATCGTTGCACTTTCTACTCCTCCAGGGTACTCGGGGATCGGAGTAATCCGTATGAGCGGGCCCGATTCACGGGCCATCCTCGCGAGCATCTTCACGCCGGCCTGGCGGCCCGAGGAGATCCCAAACCGAAAAGTGCTCTACGGAACGGTGATGGATCCGCAGAGCAACCAGGTGCTGGACGACGGAGTCGCCTTCGTCATGGAAGGCCCGGGATCCTATACGGGTGAGGATGTTGTTGAACTGAGTCTACACGGAAGCCCGGTAGTGTTGGACATGGTGCTGCAGCTGCTCGTCCGGCTGGGAGCCCGACCGGCAACACGAGGAGAGTTCACCCGCAGGGCATTCCTAGCGGGGAGACTTGATCTGGTACAGGCCGAGGCGGTCATAGACCTTATCGAGTCTACGAGCCCGGCAGGCGCCGAAGAGGCGAGGGGCCGCTTGGACAGATCGATCTCGAAGCGCATTCAGGACGTTGCCGGAGCGCTCAAGGACATCATTGCCGCACTCGAAGCGTATATGGACTTTGATGAAGATGACGAGTACGCCGCCCCCGATCCGGAACCTCCTATAAGGCAGGTCTTCTCAAAGATGCAGGCCCTCTGTGAACTCGGCGATCTGGGGCGAGTGCGGAGAGAAGGAATCAGGACGGTCATTGTCGGAAAGCCGAATGTAGGCAAGTCCACGTTGTTCAATGCATTGCTGCGAGCTGACAGGGCCATTGTCACCCCATATGCGGGCACCACGCGCGATACCCTTGACGAGCGTCTCGTACTTGGCGGTGCCGTCGTGAATCTCTGCGACACTGCAGGCATACGAGAACATCCCGACCCCATCGAAACCGAAGGAATCCGGCGAACCGACGAACAGATCGCCGCCGCGGACCTGGTAATTGTCGTCCTGGACGGAACCTGCGCGCCGGACGAGGAAGATGCCGCCGTCCTGACGCGGTGCAAAGGGAAGAACACCGTGGTAGTCATCAACAAGATGGACCTGGGTCTGGTCGTGGACAGCGGTGACCCTGCCCTTGGCTCCGACGGGCGACCTCGTGTACCCGTAAGCGCCGTGACGGGTGAGGGACTGGACGCGCTGCGTCGCATACTCGCCGAATCGGCCCAATCCATGGCATCCCCGACCTTGAGACGGCCGCCGGGAGGGCTCAACCCGCGATGCCTGCTCCTTCTGGAAGCAGCGATGGCTCCGCTCAGAACACTCCTGGACGACTTTTCCGGCCACGCGGTTATCACCCCCCGAGATCGTTTCCCTGGAGCTGCGACGAGCCATCGGGCCACTCGAGGAAATCACCGGTGAACGAGCAGACGAGGGGATTCTCGATCGAATCTTCGAGCGTTTCTGCGTCGGGAAATGAGAGGGGCGGCACGCACGGCTGGAGGTGCGCCGTTCACTGTCGACTTTGGTGAAAGAGCAAGGCGATGCTGAGGCGTCCAGTGACGCGAAATGCATACTGAGAACATAACCTACTGAAAGAACAGCAGTTACTGGGCTTGGGGGTGAAGAAAAATAAACCAGAACATTAGGTATTGTAGCTAACCCACGAAAATAAAAGCTTTTTCAAAAGAACAAAATTCTTGACTTTTCATCGGGTTTGGGATAGGCATCAGGAGCATTATGTGAAGACCGGTATTCAGGGTCTTCCACCCATCGGGGAAAATCCGGTGCGATCTGGAGAAAGTTGAAGCTCATTGAGTGTGAATGACACAACGTGTATTACTGGCGGGTTCGGCACTCCGGTTCATCACCGTCTGGAGGTAGCGCTTATGTCAGCAAGGGGCACGATGGGAATTCCATGTGCTGTAATCATCCTCGTCGTTCTATTGATGGGCGACAGGTCCGGCCGGGGCCTGGGATGCGAAGGTACCGCTATCCCATAAAAGTGAGGGTGTCGGAAACCGGTTCACCGTCTTACGGGGCGGGCGGAATCAGGGTAAGCTCCGACGATCGTGTGAGAGACTGGGAGACGGCCGCCGGCGCGGCCGGCAGGGATATTCTCTGCCAGCGGAGGGGATTCACCTTTGCTGCGGGATTGCGTCCATTCTTCAGCAACCTCATGGGTTCCACCAAGGTGGTGAGCAGAGGAGGAGAGGGCACTTATCTGGCTCTCAACGGTCATCTGCGCATCCCCAACCAGAACACGTTGTGGGAGTTTTATTCGACGCTCAGGTTGTGGGACAGAGTGTCGGTGAATCTACATTACGTGCCGTGGAACTGGGGCGGCCCCGGGCACGTTCCCACGGACGGGAATTTTGCAGGGGTTCTCCTGCAAGCGAACGATGCAATCCATGCGGATCTGGCCATTACACAGTTGGTGCTGGGCGGGGACTATGACGTGTCTTTCGGCCGAGACATTGTGTTCGGCCCGAATGGCGATCTCCACATCATCAAGTGGAAGCAGAGGGTGGCAAAGGATCAGGGTGAAGCCGCGGATTTCTCCCAAACCATGATTCAACCCGCGGTCGGAGCTCACGCGAGATACGACCCTTCAAATACGGGGTACTTCTCGTGGTTCAAGCCGTACATTGAAGGGCGGTTTTCGTGGATGAGCTTCAACGGCCTGGGTCTTGCGACGTGGGACATGGGGGCGGGTATTGCGCCTCCTGTGAGTATGAACGTGGATGCGGGAATTAAATTGGGGTACAAGCAATGGAAGATCGATGGGAATAGAGGTCGGTTATTTGCCGACGTGGCGGTTGAAGGACCGTACCTGGATTTTTCCCTCAGGTTCTAGTGCCCCCTTACGAGGAGGCCCCGTACCTCTTCGGAACGGTCGACCATTACCGGCCATGAATCGGTTGGACATTCCGAACGAGACCGCCGGCAGACGCAATCTGTAGATCGAGCCCCTTGATAGTGAAGTATCCCGTTGGGCGGAAGCCCAACGGGATTTCATTTGTTGTCCTTGACAGTTAATTTCTTCGACCATATAATTCATATTAACCGACTTGATAAAGTCGGCCGAAGAGAGGTCGTATTCCGGCAGGATGTCCCCCTGAAGTATACGCGTATGGTCTTGAATTGGAACCAATTATGAAGACGTTTGGAAAATATGCCAAAGAGTGCATAGACCGCCTGGGCAAGAGCCAGAAGACTTTGGCGGAAGATCTCGGGGTCTCGCCGGCATATATTTCGCAAATACTTACGGGGCGGAAGAACCCGCCGGACCTTGGACGGCCCAAGAACCGCAGTCAACTGAGGGCGTGGTCCGACACGCTGGGAGTTTCCGAGGGGGAACTTCTGGACTTGATACGATTCGAGTTGCACCGTGTGCCGCCGCCGCCTGAGCCGAGGTTCATGCGCATGCGCAACGTGCTGCTCAAGAAGTTGGGGCGTGACGAGACCGGATTGGCGGAAGAGATACGATCTCTGGCCTTGCATCCTGCAGAGAATCAGGCAATTCATGTCCTGGTTCAGGTTTACGTGGTCTTGCACGAAGAGTGGTCGGACGCTACGGGCTTCGCCGTGAACAGATTCAAGGACTTCTGCTATAGGGCCAAGGGTGACCGTCGATTTGTAGAGGATGTTCTGGCTGTTTTCTTTGAAGATCTCCCGTTCACGTGGAATTGGGATGCCGAGGCAAATGAGTTGAGGCTTATGCCCAAAGCGGTTGAGGTGCGGGAGGCCATGGTGAGAATCGAACAGATCCTTTCCGATGTGCAGGGATTAACCTTGGGACGTACGGTTCCGGTAGTGGGGCATGTGAGTGCGGGAGAGGGGTTTGAGTATACGGACGGCGGATTCTCGGTAGGGGAGGGCTTCGAGTATGCTCCCCTTCCACCGGGAGTCGATCCCGCACTAAGCGGGGTTCTCTACTGCGTCAGGGTGCGGGGAGACAGTCTCCGGGAACTCTTCGGCGACGGCGCGCTGTTGTTCATCAAACCCGAATCGTGGGAGGAGATCAAGGACGGCGATTTGGTGATATTCAAGCACAGGAATGACAACAAGGCGTTTGTGAAGAAGGTTGAGTTTGCCGGAGAGAATCTTATACTCAAATCCAAGAACCCTTTGTACAAGGATATCGTGTTGCACAAGAACGACCTGATGCTCTTGGAGAGGGTCATGTCCGTGTTATTCTAGGGGATTGATTCCCCCATCGTGATTCCGAGGGGTTACATCCGTCCTGGTGAACCGTTACAGTCTGGGAGCGTCATTGTGACTAACTGGAAAAACTGTACGCTTGGGGCTGCGTCGATGATTGTTTTGTTGTGGAGTGTCGCGGTATCAGACTGCGGAGCGACAACCCCCAACACCATTCCTCATCTGACCTCCATCAATTCCGGATTTCGATACGGTTTTCCCCCCCGGATCGAGAAACGGGGCCTTACATTTGCCTCCCAACGCATTCCCCTCAATCGGCCCGATGTTCGCAACCGTATCCTCCAGGAAATCAATTACTTGCTTCTGGACAGGCGCTCAAAGATTATCACATGGCTGGTCCGGGCGGACTACTACAAACCGGTTATTCTGCCCATACTCCGGAAATACAAGCTTCCCTCCGCATATCTGTTTCTGCCTGCCATTGAGAGCAGCTACGATCCAAGAGCATTGTCGTCCGCCGGAGCGTACGGGTACTGGCAGTTCGTCAAATCCACTGCCAAAAGAGGTCCTTCGAACTGTGATGAATACGACTGGAAGATGCGGATTACCGGATGGAAGGATGAGCGCGGAGACCTGGTGCGTTCGACCCACTCCGGAGCACGGTATCTCGCCTGGATGAATCGAGTGAGGAGGGTCGGCATCAACGGCAATGATCTTAAGGAAGGCTTTCAGGACTGGCTTCTGACCACCGCCGCCTACAATGCAGGTCCCGCACGGGTGCTCGAACGGTTGAACCGATTCGGGGCATCGTCGTATTGGGACGTTCCTTTGCCGGCGGAGACGGAAAAGTATGTCCCGCGGCTCATCGCAATGTGGATCATCAGTACCAACAGAGTATTTTACGGGATTCAGGTTCCATCTCGGGGTGCGGCGGCTTTCGACACACTCAAGAAGGTGCGTCTCCGCAAAGACCTCTCTTTTGCCGCAATCGCAAAACTATTGCATACCAGCCCACGCACCGTATGGAAACTCAACGCGCAGATTTCTCCCTCAAAGCTCGTGTTTCCGGCGAGGTCGGGGAGGAAAACTATTACCCATACCATTCGCGTTCCCAAAGGCAAAGGCAAGAAGTTTCATTCGCAGCTCGCCGCGCACGGCTACTTACGCAAATAGAATGGTCTCGGGGTCAGGTCTTGTTTCTTGATCGAGCAAGCACATCTCATCATCAGACCACTGAGAATCGAGTTGCCGGGTGCGCTTTATTACGGCTATTCACAACAGGCGTTCGCAGCGCATGTGGGGACTTCCTTACCCCACAGTGAGTAGGATAGTCCAGCGGAAAAGGGAAAAATCAAGAAACAAGACCTTTTAATGGGTGACTCGTGCCTTTTAATGGGTGAGCCCTGCGTGCGCGCGGCTTTAGCCGCCCTGTGATTCAAGCGTTGTCCGCGCGTCCCGTCCCAACACTCGCAGCGGGTTGCGATGCACCAGCAGCAGTGTTCCGATTACGAGTGCCGACGCGAGCAATCTGCTCCCCAACGGAAGATAGCACCTCGGCAGCACGTGGACCGCACCAAGCCCCACTAGCGCACCGGCAGCCAACACCCGGGTAATGGTCTTTGGTTTCATTGTACCTCCTGAAGTCTACTCGTCTTCTGTTATATCAATGAACCCGGCGAGTCTTCAACACAGCCCTTCTGAAATCGTCGAAACCTGCGCCGAGGAAAAAGTTGAACCACCGTTCATAACTCAGCATGCCCTCATGAGGCGGAACCGTGTGATCGCGAACCGGAGGACAAGGCCGATAGAGTTCTCCGACTTTGAGCAGATCCTCTCGCGAGGAGGCCAATCTGGCGGGAATCATGAGCATCCATTGACTGGTATACGTTCTCATGATTTCGTATTTGGCAGCTACAGCCGCCCTGTTCAATGGGTTTGAGAGAGCCGGTGGACCCCCGGGCGGGAAGTCGTTGACTCTCCACCACCACTTATAGGCCGGCCCGGTGGCGTTATACAAAGGGAACTCAAACAGCTTCGGCTTGAGGCCCGTCCTGCGGGAGGCCTCGTACGCGAGGAAGTTCACCGCGTCGTGATCCGGGTGGCCGCCTTCGTAAGCCGGAACAAACACAATATCCGGTTTGATCCGGGAGAAGAGGTCGGCCACCTTGCGGGCGGCTTGTTCCAGATCTCTGAGAAAGTGCATGTCCGCGATCCCCGGAACATGCATTCGAGATTGCTTCAGCCCTATAATCTTAGCCGCCCTAAACCGTTCCGCTCTCCGAGTCGGCCCCTGACCGAGCCAGTCTCCCGAACCGAGCCAGGCCCCATGAACTTCCGCTCCCTCATCAATCAACATCTTCATTGTACCGCAGATCATGACATCGTCATCCGGATGGGCAAAAAGGAACAAGTACTTCGCATTTGTGGGTAGCCCCATGGCATTACACGGCATGATAAGCCCCAGGGAAACCGCCAGACAGCACATGGCGATTCGTTTCATGAGAGCCGAATCAAGCCGCTTTTGTACTACTAATCCTCGTGTTCTTGTCGTACCGCGAAGATTTCTTCGGAACTTGGCTCCTGAATTCGGGTTTGATAGTCCCCGGCGGCTGGGAACTAGGAACAACGGCGGATCCCCTGCGTAGCACGATGGTATTTGCGAAACCCAACGCCGATGCCTGCAATCGCCGGTTGGTTGCGGTTCTAACCGCTCTGTGGAGCGTGTGCCGTTCGTTTTCGTCACTGCCGTGCCTTGGGGCCGGGTATTCCGAGCCCCATGTCGATTGTTGGTGAGTTCAGGCGTGCTTGCCGTATGAGATTCCCTCCCGGGTTCCTAATTTAGTCTCCCGATGAACAAAGCCTTCTGTACATAGGTTAGGGTGCCGCAATTTTTGTGTCAAGGCGGCGGGTTCGGAGGTTCGCAGCCGCCGATCTCAGTGCCGAATCCCTTTACGAGACGCCGAACGCGTCTCATAAGCGAAAATGCTATGCCTCGGTGCGGTGGTCAATTCTCAGAGATGGGTGTGCGGCTGTCACGGCACCAAAGACATTATTCGCGAAGACTCCAAAGAGTATCCACGCATAGGGATCCACCATGAATCTGACACGATTGTTCTCCCATATATCGGTGAGGTTCGCGACCAAGGTTGCGTAGACGATGGTGACCCACATGAAGGCAATCGTGGTATGGAAAGGAATGTCCTGCGGCTTCTTCAAGAGGCCTCTCGCTGTCACGACGAATCCGTAAGCCGCGACCAACCCGTACCACACTACGATGGGCCAAGCCGGTCCAAGCCCGGGGGGGACCGAGAGGCCCAATGCCCGATACCAATAGTCCAGGAACCAGAGGCGTTGCGCATTCTTAGTGTCCGACAAGGATTCGCTCGCCGGTTTGAAATAGATCCTCAACGCGTCGAGCACGTTGAGCGCAAAGCGATTCGGATCGGAGAGTATCACGTAGACCGCGTCTTCGAGTCTGGTTTTGGAAGCGGCGATGTAGCCGATATGGTTGAGGTTGGGACCGATGCAGGGAGGCACTTTTGACTCGCGGTCTAGTGCGGGGACGGCGGTTCTGACTGATGCGGGAATGAACATGCGGTAAGAATCGAAGTCACTAAACGCGGGGATAAGAGCCATTGAGGAGAGACAGCGGTCGGCGACAAGGATCTTAGTCTCCTCAGGTGATAATCGCTCGACCGTGTTTCTCGTCAAATTCAACCCCAACTAGCTACTGGTCGCAAAAACGCCGAAGCGGTGATAGTTCTTCACCTGCCGGGCGAGCACTATCAGCATGGGGACGAGAGCCATGAGGACGACCGATTTGAGTCTGATCCTCCCGCACCGGACCAGCACGACACAAGCGAGTAATGGCCACACGATCTGGAACAGGCTCCTCGTCAGTATAATCTCGGCCGTAAGGGCAAAGAAGATCATCCCGTAACGAACAGCCCCCGTTGCAGCCGGAAAAAGAGTACGAGAGCGGTCAGACACAGCAAACTTGCCGTGGGATAGGTGTACAGAGGCAGGTTTTCGTACAGCACCGTACCCGGGCTGATGATGAAGAGCGAGCTCAGAACAAGGGCAAACGGCCGAGACAGGTTAAGGCGTTGCATCAGGGCGAACATAGACACACCCATGACCAGCCCCAAAGCCATGTTCGTTAGATGGAAGGCCACATCCGCGTTGTTCGGGAAACACTTCAGAACCAATCCCAGGAACAGATTGGCCAATGGGGGTTGACTGTGAAGGTTAAGAATGCTCTGCGCCAGGTGGTTTCGCAGGAGGTCAATGTCAAGAAACTGCCAGCCGCAATAGAGGAGGAGCGAATCGAACCTCACTCCGATGCCGTGGTAAACCAACCGGGATACCACGAAGAGCCCTACGAGGAATGCATATGCATTTCGAGACGATTGAGAATGCATCATTCCTCGTGCGCTCTCGTGACAATCAACTTACCGTTCTCCGACGTCAGTCTCTTCCTCTGTGCCGCTGCCGGCGTTCGCCGGAATTGTCCTGTTGTCCGGGCTGTTGCATGCGCTCCCGTTGCTCACTCCGCTCCTGTCTCTGTGGTTGCGCCCGCTCTTGTTGTCGTTGTCTCTGCTCTTGCACGCGTTCTCGTTGCGGTTCTCGTTGTCTCCGCTCTCGCTGCTGCTGCACTTCAGACCGCTCGCGGGTGCGAGGTTTGACCTCTCTTCTCTCTCGATCAACTTCCCGCGTGCGCTGTCGATCTGTACGCTCGCGTGTAGCTGTTCTCCTAGGAGTCACCGTCGGCACGCGAACCGTCGCCCTCGTTGGGACCCGAACTGTTGGTCGGGTTACCGTCGGGACCCGAGCGGTCGCTCTCGTGGGGATTCGTACCGTAGGTCGGGTAACCGTTGGTACACGCACGGTCGCTCTCGTGGGTAAGGTCCGTATGGTCCGAATAGAGGGCCTCGTGGGTAGGGTTCGAATAGTCCGCAAGGTTGCCCTCGTTGGAAGCGTGACCCTTGTCGGCAAGGTCCGTATGGTCAGCCTCGTGGGCAGCTGAGTGGGGCGTACGGTAAACCTCGTCGGCAGCGTTCGTATGGTGGCTCTTGTGGATACGGTCGGAATTCCGGATGTCGGCCGAACGGTTACCCCTGTGGGTAACCTCAGGGTAGGCCGCAACGTCGGGACCGTTCCGATGGTTCGAATTGTTGGAAACGTCGGAATTGTGCGAATGGTCGGAAGGGTCGCGAATGTGCGAATCGTCCGAATGGTGGGGAATGTTCGGATCGTGGGCAATGTTCCGAACGTGGGGAACGTACGAATTGTCGCGAACGTTGGCAACGTGCGAATCGTGAACCGTGTTGGGAATGTTCGAATGGTTCGAATCGTCGGGAACGTTCGAATGGTCCGAATCGTGAATCTCGTGGGTATGGTGAATCTTGTGGGGACAGTGAACCGCGTTGGCACAGTGAGCCGCGTTGGCACAGTGAACCTTGTTGGAACGGTGAACCGAGTAGGTATGGTAAACCTTGTCGGTACAGTGAACCGCGTCGGGATAGTAAACCTCGTCGGACGGGTAGGTAACCACGGAGGCGGGTACGGCCACGGCACAGGTATCGGCCACGGGTAGTAGCCGTCGTCACCGGGTACGATGATCACATCCGGCTCAAAGGACTCGTAGTAGTCGAGCGGCAGTGGTGATTCCGGAGGCGCCGGCGGTCTTTCACATTCCGGCACTTCACTCGGGAGCGTGTTGGGTATGGTAGTAAAATCGATCAGCGCTCTGAGGTACTCCGACGATACTCTCATAACGGGGCCCGGTTCTTTGTCCTTCTCCACGATGACCGTTTCGCATGACCTCAGGAGCCGTTCGGCCTGAAGCTCTTCGAGCACGTTGGAGACCCGCACCTCACCACGGATAACGGTGACCGACGTTCGGTATTCGTCAAGGGATTCTACGACGAAGTCGGCCGTGTCCCTCGTGGGCATGACGGAGGCCTGAGCTGTACGAGAAATGATCGCAAACGATGATTGAGGATTGCGGGAGCGCAGTTTCTTTCTGAACCGGATGATCCCCTGGTCAATTTGGCCGGCAAAGTGCGACGCCTGCCCGTCTGTTTGGAAGCCTGCAAAGGAAAAGACCGAGTTCCGGCCCATGGAGACGTCAATTTCGGCAATACTGTCCACTTTCGACCAGATCTTGCTGTCCTGCTCAGGATCGGTTACGAGCATGTCCTGGATGAAGATTTGATCGCTTCTTTTTGCCGGTTCATATTCTGCTTTCCCTGCATGGAGGACAAAACTTGAGTTTTGAATCCTCTGAATCGTACCAATTGGTTCTTGAGCATAGGTACTATGCAGACCGAACATGATCGAAGGGACCACGACTACGGCCAGCACGAGACTTAGCCGACTCATCATCCTAGTCATCCGGCAGTCCTCCATAACGGTTTACGGGGCCTATTTCGAGGCGGTTACAAGAGTTAAACCCCTCATGAATGGTGAAATCTCCGTATTCCGACGACAAAGCCTTGTAGTCGGTGCTACCAATTAGGACACGCCGGCTTCCCGACGCATGACCTCGTTACACCGCTTACCAAGCAGCGTTCCCTGTCGCTCTCCCCACTTGCAATGATCAAAATCATCGTGCCGTCAAATCACTCTTGCCGACCCGGCCGTATACAATCTCCCTCGTATTCCGTCCCATACGTATTTTGGGGCCCCCATGCGCTGTTGTTCACTTCCGAATGCTACAGCCGACTTGGTTGTTATAGATGCCTAAGAAACTCGTTCGTGCTAATGTGGTTAAGAAATAACACCTGTGTCCGACGCAAATACCGGATACCATTTCCTACTAATATAAGAAAGTTTAGAACCGCGCTCCCTTACTGTCAAGAAGATTGTCCCAATATTTGTACGGATTTCGCTCACAGCCGGTCGATATCGCCACTTTTTTTCTTTTTGTCCCGACGACGAAGGCGCTCAATGATATCGCGATTATCGGGATCCAAACGGAGCGCTTCCTCGAAATACTCCCCGGCTTGGGCTTCCTCGTTCATCTGATGAAAGGCCAGTCCCAGTGCGTGCATCACCTCGGCACTCTTCTTGTTGAGCGACAACGCTTTGCCGATTTCCACAATGGCTTCGGGTACCCTTTTCTCGTGCAACAGAGCCACGGCCATGTTCGCACGAGCGTTCGGCAGGTTCGGATCGAGCTTCAGGGTTTCGTGATAGCTCTTAAGAGCCGCCGCCGCATGGCCGTGCCGCAATAGGCTGTTTGCCGACTCGAAGCGAGCCTGTGCGGAATCCGGTTGGATCTGAATTGCTCTTTCGAACTGCACTTGTGCAAGTTGTTCGTCCCCGGTCGCCTCCAGGGCTTTGCCCAGGTACAAGTGCGCCGTGGGAAATGACGGATCCAACGAAATGGCCGTCTTGAGCAGGGCGATGGCTCTTGAGATTCTTCCTTGTTTAATACGCACCATCGCCAGATCGGTATGGGCCTCTGCGGAAGTTGGTTCCAATTCGACGGCTATCTCGAGGTGCTTTGCCGCTAATGCAAGTTCGCCCGTATGCTCCAGTGCAACACCCAAGTGGTGATGGGGGGCGGCCTGGTCAGGGGCCAACTCCACGGCCTTGTTGAGTGCGGCGACGGCCTCGGCGGCATGACCGGCCATTCTGAGGGCCCTTCCCAGGAGGATGAAGTTGAGAGGAGCATACGGGTTGAGGTCGGCAGCCGTTCTGTGGTGCTCGATGGCTTCCGGAAGTCTACCGACGGCTTCCAGAGCCAATGCCAGGTCACTATGCGCTTCAGGCAGGCCGGGATTGAGTTCAAGAGCCTTGCGGTAATTTGTCAGAGCGTCCGACACGTTTCCCGTCTCAGCCATGGCCCGGCCGATTC
The DNA here is from genome assembly GCA_963675835.2 of Desulfomonilaceae bacterium. GTDB lineage: Bacteria > Desulfobacterota > Desulfomonilia > Desulfomonilales > Desulfomonilaceae > JAVHLK01. The sequence goes on along the minus strand of CAXXIU010000018.1, from coordinate 212,205 downwards.
TGTAGTAGCCTTCCGCTGAGTCGGGGTCCACTTGTAGAGCCGTAAAATACTCTTCGAGGGCCTCCCGGTAGTATCCCGCCTCCTGATATGCCAGGCCGAGATTTAAGTATCCCATGGGGGCATACGGATTCGCGTGCACGGCCTTGAGGTACTCCTCGGCGGCGTCCCGCAGATTCCCCTGTTTTTTGAATGCATTTCCCAAACAGTTGTGAGCATGCGCGTGCCCGGGATCTATTTCAATTGCCTTCTTGTAGTGCTCAATCGCGGTTTCGAGTTTGCCCTCATTCTCCAACATGGCGCCCAGGGTAAGGTGCACGTCGGTGTGATGGGGTTCAAGATCAATGGCTTTCTCAAAGGCAATCTTGGAATCGCCGATCCTGCCGCTCAACTGAAGCGCCGCTCCCAAAGCGATGAGCGCACCGCCCGACCGCATTTTCCGGTCCTTGAACACCGAAAGGAATGCGTCAACCGATTCCTTGATTTCGCCGGCCGCCGTTTCGGCAGCCTTCGGAGCCTTGTTGAAGGCCAGCACACGCTGGAACAGATCGATCGCTTCCTTGTTCTTATCGGCATCGACCAAAGTGGACATACAGTTTACCGAAACGTCCAGAAACGGAACTGCCTCCACATCCTTGGAATAGCGCGGTAATCGGGCGGCCAGGTCGTTCCAAAAAGAGAGGTGATTCCATCGAGAGGCCCTCAAAGCGCTTGCCGCCCCAAACACCACGACAGGAACGAGCAATGCCACCACAGCTGAGGTCCGCAAAGCCGGAGCGGTCATTCGCGACCGCGCCCATTCACCGAGAAACAGAATACCCGCTCCCGCAATGAGAAGCAGTCCGGCCAGCGGGAGAATCGCGCGGTATCCGAAGAAGAGGTATTGGGGGATGAGGAGGGATTCCGGCAGCAGACTTACGAACATGAACAGGATACCAAAGGAAATCAGAGGACTGCGTCTGACCAGGAGAACCGCGCCTGTCACGAGGGCAATGACGCCGCACACGGCGGCCAAGGTTATCGAAGGATTCAGCAAAGAGCGCGAAATTATTTCCGCTCTCATGAACTCAACGTCGCGCAAAAAAGGGAACAACATCATGAACACGTACGAGAAAAAGACCCTGCATTGGGTCATGATGACCTCGGCGATGCTCAATCCTCCGTACGTGTAGTGATTCACCAGGCGAGCGGTAATCCCGTGAACCAATTCGCTATGGGGTTCGTGGATCGCATTCGTGACCACGAGGTAGGCAACGATTGAAGGCAGGAATATTGCAGCAATGATCGGCGCCCTCCGGAGGCATTGGCAGAGGGTCTGTCTCAGCATGGTGAACTCGACCAGGATTAGTGCCGCCGGTACGGTTGCAAGATTCTCCTTGGAAAGCATGCCCGCCAAGAACAGGACGGATGTGAGGAAATACCCCAAGGCAGCGCTCTCGATGCGCCCCGATCTCACGGCCGTATATGCCGTGAGTGAAGAGAAATAGAAAAGACATGCCATAACGGCTTCTCGTTGCCACACGTAAAGAACCACCAGGCTCTGCAGTGGATGGACAACGAAGAGCAGTCCCAGGAAGAGACTCACCCATTGTTTGTCGCGTCGTGTGCCCGGTACGTCGGCTCCCGGGATGCTGAACGACATCATTGCGAATAGGGTGAGAACTAGGCCGGCACATACGGACATGAGTGCGTTTACCAAGCGGAAATAGAACGGGTCCATGCCGGTAAGGAGATAGTTGAGATAAAACGTGAACAGAAACAGGGGCCTGACCGGGACTATACTGACCAAGGCCATGACGTCATGACTTGCAAAGATGGGCTCTTTGCTCTTGATGAAATAGGCGCCGTCATACACCAACAGGGAGCTGAAACCAAGCCAATGACAGGCAACCGCTGCAGCTGAAAATACGACGAATGCGATCCCCAATTCGCGGAGGGAAAACAGTCCCTCGCTCCGTGCGGTTCCCCCCGGGGCATTTGTCCCGGTTTCCGAGCACACTGTGCCGGCAAGTTCTGTACTACTAATACTCATTTTCTTGTCGTACCGCGAAGTTATTTTTCGGAAATAGGCTCCTGAATTTCGGTTTGGTTGCGCCCGGCGTGTGGGCACCAGGGGCAACTCCGGATCCCCGGCGTAGTACGACGGTACTTGCGAACCCCAAGGTTGTATGTGACGCCGGTGCCTGCAATCGCCATTTGGTTGCGGTTCTAACCGCCTCCTCACACAATTCCGGTCTCCTTCTTCAGCAATTTTTCACCGCAAGAGAGCGGTATTACGCACATGAGCCGTCACGTATCGGGGGGTCAGAGATCGGTCATAATCGCTACGTTTTCTTCGAGATGCCTCACTTGTGATCAGAATGGTCCTTTTTCCTAGTTAAGACGATTTTGGCGAACATGGCAAGACCATGCATCCAAGGACTTAGAAGGCGTTCGACGCGCCGGACCGCTCCGAAGGCAAAGCCGGGAAGCAAGGCCCGCATGCTTACACCGCCCGAGAGTAGGTAGCCTACCGGCATCCCGAGATCTATGCTGCTCACTTTCCAGGCGGGAAAAATCTTTTCGAAGGTCGTGCGATCCCGATGAAAAATGATCCAGGGGAGGGCACCGTTGGCCCCGGACAGGGGACCGGTGGAGGGGAATTCCCATTGCTCGGCGTCGGGCTCAAAGGGTTCCGTATGGAAGCGGGAATAGACGAACCTTGACCAGGTCGTGACCCAGGGTTCTATCATGACGATTACTCCCCCGGGTTTGACACAGCGTGCCGACTCCATGAAGAAGCGCCTCGGGCGAGGAAGATGATGCAGCACGTCGATCATGAGCACGCCTCTCAATGTTCCTCTGTCAAAGGGGATCGTGCCTGCGTCGAGCACGGCGGAGAGATGGGGAAGGAAGAACACGTCGGACGTGATCAGACCGGGCAGTGAGTCCGTCAGGAAGCCGGCTCCGGAACCGATTTCAAGGACCGGTCCGTCGACGGGCGGAAGATCGGCTATCAGGTCGTGGTACCACTCCTCATAGATCTTTCGGAGGAACCCCTTCTCCACGATGATGCGCCGACGGGTCAGGGTGGTACAAGGGTCATCGGGATCAAGCCCCTTCGCCAAGGGGTGAATCAGCAATTCTTTGAGCGACATCCGGGCTTCTCCGGGGAGACGGCGGGCATCCCGCGTTCAGCGCGGGACCCCTACGGTATATACACTCCGGGCTTTGCCCCGGAGGACCCATAAGAGCCGAGGCCTTTCATGATTCGTTACGGATTGCCAACAGTCCACGCCGTCAAAATTCATACGAATTTGATCCGGGTCGCCGCGGCAAACAGCATTCGAAATAGTAAGAGGCCATGTTGCCAGCGCCTGATGTTCGTGGTTCCGTAGGTGCGCTCATGGTACCGTATCGGCATGTCGATGATCTTGAGATTCAACCGGGCGGCTCCAAGAATGAGATCGAAGTCTCCGAACGGATCCAGGTACCCGAAGTAAGACCTGTGTGCGGCAATGAGTTCGTATTGCTCCCGCCACAGCACCTTGGTTCCACAGAGCGTGTCTTTGAGAGTCTGGCCGAGCAACCATGAAAACCCAAGGCTGAAGAGCTTGTTTCCCATTAGGTTGAGGAATCTCATGGCATGATGCTCCATGGGATAAACGAGCCTGACACCGTTGATGAATTCTCCCTTTCCCGTAACCAACGCTTCATAGAACCGAGGCAAGTCCTCCGGGGGAACCGTGAGGTCGGCATCGAGTATCATGAGGATGTCGCCGCCTGCTCGTTCGAATCCCAGCCTTACAGCGTCGCCCTTTCCCTCGCCGGTTTGCCGGAAGAGTTTCCACCGCCGCTCGGGATTGCCGGCCATTTCTCGTTCGATAGCCTCATAGGTGTTGTCCGAAGAATGGCCTTCTACAAAGACAATCTCGGTTCCTCCTCCCATCTCGGGAATTCTGCGGAGGATGTCGGCGACATTCCCCTCCTCGTTTCTTGCCGGCACGATCACCGAGACGACCGGCTTTTCATCCGAACGATCCGCGCCGGACATCGGCCTTGCCACGATGAAATTGGTCAATGAGAGGTGATTGAACGGCCATATTCTGCCCACGAACCGGTTGAGAAAGGAAGCGAGAACCGGTATGTCCACCGGACAGACGATCTCGCTCCAGTGTCGAACCGCCTCGCATCCCGTCAATCGCAGTAGGTTGTCCAGGTCGTCCACCGTCAGCCAACTCTGGCGCAAGAGGGGCATGGCAAGATTCAGCCGTTCGGTGGCTGCCAACGGATACTCCCAGAGGCGGCTGTAACTATTTATAATAATGCGTGTATGCGGACCGGAAACGGCCGACAACTCTTGGAAGGCACGCTGCACGTCCCACAGGTCATTAACGAGGTCCGAGAGTATGATCACGTCGAAGCGCCCTTTGAAGCAGAGTTCGTGGGCGTCGGCCTGCAGGAAGATCAGATCGGGATGCGCGGTTCGAGCCATCTCGATCATTTTCCCCGAGAGGTCGATTCCCACCCCCAAAGACGGCTTGAGTGAGGCGAGAAGATCACCCCGAGAACAACCTATCTCCAGCACCTTCCGCCCGGGAAGAACAAGTCTGCGATAGATGCCCGCCAGGGTTTGATGGTAGAATTCTCCCCAGGTTGCTTCCGTACCAGTTCGCTCCGCTATTCCATCCCAGTGCGAGCGACGCTCGGTTGAATACTCAAGTTTTCTCATGATCTTGTGACCCGTTCATCGTGTGTTGAACGACCTCGGCATTTGGCTGTACCGAGGAACGTGCCTTTGACGATAGTAGCAGACATCTGACAAAAGAGTAATCGCTTGGCGGGAAACCACGCTTCCCTCCCCAAGAGGGAGTCTCTACTACTAATCCTCATTTTCTTGTGGTACCTGCGAAACCCAAGCACATGAGTGACGCCGATGCCTGCAATCGCCATTTGGTTGCGGTTCTAACCGCACTGCGTTCCGCCGGGGCCGCCGGCCTCATCGGCCGGCATGAAATATCCGCTAACATCGGCCATAGGTTTTGACTCCAACGGCCCGGTGATTTACCCTAGACACAAGGAAGACGGATCTTAACCGAAACGAAAGTGATTTTGACGGGCGGATGCGAGGACAAGAATCGGCCGGAAGGCCGCAAGGCTTTGCGGGTTCACATGGTAGAATGCAGACGGACTGGCCGGAGTGCACGAAATTGCCGGACTCGGGGGAGATCGAATCGCAATCAAACAGGGGATGATGATGACAAAAATACGGGAATTAGCTCAGTTGGGACAGGCCATATGGTTGGATTATATACGACGCTCGTTCACCGATTCCGGCGGATTGGGCAAGCTTGTAGACCAAGGTTTGAGAGGAGTCACCTCCAACCCGTCGATCTTTGAAAAGGCGATTGCGGGAAGTACGGATTACGATGAGGACCTGTTGCCCCTCATTGAGGCGGGCAAGACCACGGAAGAGATCTACGAAGCTTTGGCTCTGGACGACATCCGCAAAGCGGCCGATTTGTTGCGACCGATGTACGAACAGACGGGCGGGGCGGACGGGTTTGTCAGCCTCGAGGTCAGCCCCCAACTGGCACGAGATACCGAGGCTACCATTGCAGCTGCACGCAGGCTGTTCCGCGAATTGGGCAGGCCCAATGTGATGATCAAGGTCCCCGGCACCGTAGAGGGAGTCCCGGCCATTGAGACACTCATTGGCGAGGGGATCAATATCAATGTGACGCTGGTCTTCTCTGTGACCCATTATGAGGCGGCCGCCTCGGCTTATGTGGCCGGTCTGGAGAAGTTGGACCGGTCCGGCGGAGACGTGAGCAAAGTGGCTTCAGTGGCGTCTCTTTTCGTCAGCCGGGTGGACTCTGCAGTGGATAAGGCATTGGAGAAGGTGGGCCGAACGGAACTCCGAGGAAATATCGCCGTTGCCAATGCCAAGGCGGCATATGTCAAATTCAAAGAGATCTTTAGCGGCGAGCGCTGGGACCGGTTGGCCGACAAAGGGGCCCGCGTCCAGCGTCCGCTGTGGGCCAGTACGAGCACGAAAAACCCCGATTATCCCGATACGCTCTACGTGGACACCCTCATTGGCCCCAACACGGTCAATACAATCCCGCCGAAAACGCTCGATGCGTGGTTGGACCACGGCAAGGTCGAGACTGCCGTGTCATCCGGCGTCGATGAAGCGTCCGCGGCCCTTGCCGGGCTGCGTGAAGCGGGCATCGACCTGGAGGAGATCATGGAACAGCTCCAAGTCGACGGCGTTGCATCATTTTCCAAGAGCTTCGATGCTCTCATGGCGGGAATCGAATCGAAGACGGCTCAGCTCAGGGCCGGCAGGCAAGGGTTGTCGGCAACTCTGGGACCGTTGGGGCCGACCGTTGACGCAGCCCTGGCCGAAATGAAGGAACAAAGAACAATGGAGCGGATCTGGCTACACGACTTCACGGTATGGAAGCCGGATCCCGCCGACATCGTCACTCGCTTGGGGTGGCTTCACATAGCCGGCGTCATGCGCCGTAACCTACCAAGGTTACAGAGTCTGACGGACGACGTCCGCGCCGAAGGGTACACCAAGGCATTACTTCTGGGAATGGGCGGATCAAGCCTGGCGCCCGAAGTGTTTGCCGAAACCTTCGGAACTAAGGACGGGCACTTGAGCCTCACCGTGCTCGACACAACCGATCCCGATGCGGTCCGGGAGCAGGCGGCGCGTCACGACCCGGCGATGACTCTGTTCATCGTTTCCACCAAGTCGGGCGGGACGTCCGAAACGTTGTCTTTGTTCAAGTATATGTACAACCACGCGGTGAACGCTCTGGGGGCGGACCACGCGGGGGCGCACTTCGTTGCCGTAACCGATCCGGGAAGCAAGCTGGTGCAACAGGCACGGATGCACAACTTCCGGACCACGTTTCTCAATGACCCGAACATAGGCGGTCGTTACTCAGCTCTCTCATACTTCGGGCTGGTTCCCGCGGCACTTATCGGCGTGGACCTGGAGATACTTCTCGAACGGGCCGTCGCCGCAGCCGAAAGCTGCGGTACCGACAAAGGCGCCGGCGGTTCGGAAAACCCCGGGGCGCGGTTGGGCGCAATCATGGGCGAACTTGCCGCAGTTGGACGCGACAAGGTCACCCTTGTGACTTCTCCTGCTGTGGAGGCCTTGGGTGATTGGGTCGAGCAGCTCATCGCGGAGAGCACCGGCAAGGAAGGCAAGGGTATCCTGCCGGTCGTTCGGGCCACGGTGGGGGCGCCGGACGTGTATGGCGCCGACCGATTGTTTGTGTACATCCAAGTCGCCGGCGATACTACTTACGACGCTAAGGTTCAAGCATTGAAGGAGGTCGGATTTCCGGTTGTGCGACTGCTCCTGAACGATATCTACGATTTGGGCGGGCAATTCTTCCTCTGGGAGATGGCTGTGGCGGTTGCGGGTGCTCGCATGGGCATCAATCCCTTTGACCAGCCGAATGTGGAGTCGGCCAAGGTTCTGGCTCGGCAGATGCTTGCCGAATACGAGAAAGAGGGGAAACTCCCGGAATCGCCGCCCACCCTGATCGGCGACGGCATCACCGTCTATTCCGAGCAGCCGGCGGACAGCCCGGGAGAGGCTTTGAGAGCCCTCTTGGAGCAGGCCCAACCCGGAGCGTACGTGAGCCTGCAAGCATATGTTCAGCCCACTCGGGAAACGGAATCGGCCATGACCGCGCTCAAGACGAAGATCAGAGACAGGACGCGTTTGGCCGCCACCTTTGGGTACGGACCGCGCTTTCTTCACTCCACGGGACAACTGCATAAGGGCGATGCGGGCCGGGGGCTGTTTGTCCAGATCACGTCGGATTATACGGAGGACGCGGGCATTCCGGACAACGCGGGTTCACCGGCATCATCGGTGTCTTTCGGGGTTTTGAAGGCTGCGCAGGCCCTTGGCGACCGACAGGCCCTTGTCGATCTGGGCAGGAAAGTCGTACGGTTTCACATGGAAGGTGATGTGGCCGGGAAAATCGGGATGTTGATGAACGCGTTGTAAGGACCCGTATGATGTCCCGAAAGGACATGGGATGTTAGCCGGGCCTTTCAGAAACGGTCTCAGAAGTCGGTAAGTGATGCTAATCACGGCACGATTGTTGGGCATGCTGCAACAAATCCCCCCTAACCCCCCTTTTTCTAAGGGGGGAACCGGATCTTACCCCCTTTGGCAAAGGGGGGCAGGGGGGATTTCCATTCGAATCCACTCCTTCGTGGCACGATTCACTTCGCTCCGACAGTTTTGAGACACTCTCTTCAAGGCCCGGAAACCCTTCCCTTCAGAGCAATTGCAGGAAACTCCTGTACGCTATTGCAAAGCTGATTCCCTCGGCTTGCGACTTGTCCTTTGTCCAGGTGACAATGCCTATGAGCGTCCCATCCTCCGCATAGAGTCCCCCGCCCGAGTTTCCCACGTTGATGGGCGTTTGAGTTTGATAAATCCGTAATCGGCCGCCGCCTCCGGAAATCTCCCGAATGGCTGAAATGACACCCTCGTTGTAAGTCCATGTCAGGTCGTGAGGATTACCCACGGTGAACACTCGGTCCCCTATATCAGTTGGTCTCAACGGATGCAGTTGAGGAACCGGAATGGTGTCGGATCGCTTACCCGTCGCTACTAGAGCCAGATCGGCACCACCGGGGGCTACCCATCGTATGTGAGCCGGGCTCATCGTACCATCGTGGAAATGAGCTGTTATTGAGGACGAGGCATCCGGGGGATGGGTCGCCGAGTTCGTGAAGGACGGATCGACAACGTGCCTGCTGGTCAAGATCAGACAGCCTCTTTCAGTCCTTCCCAGGATTACGCCGGAACCGCTGAAAGACTCAGCGGCGAGAAAAGAGGGCCAACGCTCTCTCTTCACGACAAAGAAGACGTTGTTCTCGAGTGCCCGCTTGATGGGGGCGGGAGCATTACCCAGGAGACCACCCGATGGGAAGATCAGACGTTCTCCTTTTCTTAACACCGGAATGTCCACGTGGGGAACCATAAGACCCAGCAGTGCCGTCCAGAGTATCATGTCGCCGAGGCCGATAAGTATGGCCGCCATGGCCGTTCCTCGACCTCGAAGCAACGGGTCCGTGGCCATGCGGCTCAAGGCCGTCGCGGCCAACACGACCGCTATGGGACCCGTGATCAGGCCGATCAAAGGGATTCCCGCGATCGATACGATTAACGCAATCATCGCAGACGGATGGATTTTGGGTCGTCCCTCTGTACTACGGATCCTCATTTTCTTGTCATACAGCGAAGATTTCTTCGGAAATTGGCTTCTGAATTTCGGTTTGGTTGCGGTTCTAACCGCCTCTGAGACCTGGAACCTCATCTTTCCCATACCCGACGTGCATCACAGTCACGGCGAAGCGCGAAAGTCCTCTCCCGTTGACAGACCTTCCGGGGCTTCGCCTGGAAGGGGGAATCAGAAGCGTACGATGCTTGAAAATCGGGGGGAATTCCTTACCTCTCCACACCCGTACGCTGCCCCCGGGCACGTGTACTGCACGTAGACAGTCTATCACAGGGCTGACGAATTTTCCTTGATTTTTCGGCACGATTGCGGTTATGAAAACCATCCCAGGGAGTGATTGTTACTCATTCAGAGATGTTGCAAAAAGGAGTTGAAGCATGACTTTGAAGAAGATTCGAGACAAAGCGCGATCCATGGGAATCAAGAATATCTCGCGTCACAGGAAGGATTGTCTTATCCGGGTCATACAGGAGATCGAGGGAAACAACCCTTGCTTCAAGAGAATCGAGGGATGCGGGGAAGTCGATTGCCTGTGGCGATCGGATTGTCAAGATTGACGCCGCAGGAGTTGCGAAGGGATCCAATGGATCGGGACTAAGCAGGGTAGGCGCAGGGAACCATTCGATTCGGGGTTCCCTGCGCCGTTTCGAAGGTACGGAGAATCATGGGGGGCCTCGGGCGAAATGTACCGATTGTCTGCCGGTCCGACGAAACGGCTTGAGGCAATGGGTCTCACTGCATGAACAGCCGGCATTTGACGAACCTCCCATGACAATTTCTTGACGTAAGGCTGCCGGAGGATTACCTTGAGATGTTACTCTCCCATCGAAGGTCTTTGGGTGAAGAAATCGACACACGGTCTTATGGCAATTGACAGAGGAAGGGACCGATTTTTCGAGTCCGGTTCCCTGGTATTGAAGGTGGACATCCCCCCTCAACCCCTCTTAGGCTAAGGGGGGCCGGGGAGACTCCGCCCGGGAAGGACCGAGACCGACGGATTTCGGACAAAATCCACGGCAATTGCCTGATGCGGGTGCTCAAAATGCAAGTACGAGTCGAAAAGTGCAAGGGATGTGCGGCATGTGTCCTGGATTGTCCCAAGGGCGCAGTACGTCTGGTTAAGCAAAAGGCTGTCATTGACGAATCGTGTACGGAGTGCGGTGCGTGCATGAGAATCTGTCCGGAGGAGGCCATTTTCCCCGAGGATGTTCCGACCCCGGGAGCGATTGCCTGTGAGGCCTGCCCCATCGGTTGCCGTATCAAGGAGGGGCATACGGGAGCGTGCCGGCGTTTTATTAATCGAAATGGGCAGTTGGAGAGGACGATTCCTCTCCGCACGTACGAAGACGTCAAACACCTTATCGGGCCGGACTGGATCCCCGCGATTCGTCGGCCCATTATTACGGGAGTGGGATCCGGTACCACGTATCCCGACTGCAAGCCGGCACCCCATATCGTCCAGACCAAGGTGGACGGGGTTGATGTGGTGACCGTCGTCACGGAAGCTCCCCTGAGCTACTCCGGAATCAAGGTCAAGATCGACACGGATCGCTCCATCGGGCAGGAGGGAGCGTGCGTCGTCTATCGCAAGAAGAAGGTCGGGCATCTCACCACTGAAGAATACGGTTCCAAGATGCTGTCAATAGGGGGAGCCAACCTCATTACCGCGCCGCAGGGAATGTCCGTGGCTCGACTGGTGTCGGACCTGGCGAACCGAAAGACGGTGCGCGTCCGCATCGAAGGGGGGAGCAGATTGGAACTGGCAGTGGGACGACCACCCAAGATCGACGGAGAAGTCGACGACGTCATGAGGGTAGGATGCGGCAGCGCCACGCTGGGGCTATTCGCAAGCCTGTTCAAGGACGTCGTGGATGAGGCCATTGTCTTGGACTCGCACCTTACCGGACTGCTCAGCGAACACATGGCCGGTCAAATGGTGGGAGTCAGGCCCAGCGGGGTCAGTCTTCGCTTCAGAAGGAGTACTCCCGGCAGGTATTTCGGCGACAGCGGCTGCGGATGGGGAGGCACTTCGATTACGGATCCCATTGAAATCATCGAGTCGATCGACATGAGTGTCGCACGGAGAGGGATGAAGATCCTCGTCACGGAGACCACCGGCAGAAAAGCATCTTTGTTCGAGGTTCGGTCCGATGGGAGTCTCAAAGAGATCCCATTGTCCCATGACGTTCTCGGTGCGGTAAATGAACTGGCCGATACGTGTGAGGAGTCACGTGTCTCGGCAGTTTACTGCGGCGGCTCCGGGGGAAGCGTCCGGGCCGGGGTGACTAAATACCCCATCAAGCTCACGCGGGCGGTCCACGGCATGAAGGCCCGACTCACGGTCGGAGGGGCCCCCACCTTTATCCTCCCCGGCGGCGGCATCAACTTCATGGTAGATGTGGAACAGGTTGTGGCCGGTGCATTCACCTGGGTGCCGACGCCTGCAATAGTGTGTCCTATCGAATACACCATGACCCTGGCGGACTTCCGCGCCATAGGTGGCCACGAGGAAGTGCTGAAACCTTTCAAGCCGGCGGGCTGTACGACCGAGATCCTAACATCACTGATAACTGGTTGAAACAATAGCGATAACACGGATAACAGGTCGGTCCGGGAAATCGCGGAGCGGTGTGATGCCTTTGTGGCAGAGCGAGATCTTGCTTCTGGGAGACGGAACGACTCACACAACATTTGGAGTGCTTGGATTAAGAGTACACCGTTTGGCGACGAATCCCCCTTCGTTCCCTACCGTTCAAGGCGTCGAATAAGGGGGATTATCGTCACTCAATGGGTCGGCATACATTTCCGGTCTACTTGATTGATTTTTCCCAGCCTTGTCCGAAGTCGGCCAGAGGTCGTATCTCCCCGATTTCAAAGGTCAGGGCTGCTTGGATCATTTTCTTGGCAGTGTCCGCGCCCACTTTCGCAGCGATTGCGGCTCGGATCTCATCGAGTTTCGGTCCCGACTCAGCGCATTCGGTCATGGTCGCATAGATCCGGACTCCCTTCCATTCGGGGACCGACGCTCCGGGCTCCATAATCAGGAAACAAGCCTTGGGATTTTCTTTGAGGTTGGCCAACGTCTTGTTGGCCCCGGACCCCATGACAATGGTCTTTTCATCGGCCATGCGGGGCGAACCAAAATACGCCGCGTTCACGTTCCCATCCTTGTCCGCAGTGCCGACAGTCAGCAAACGGGGCTGCTTGTTGAAGAACTCCATCAATTCTATTGACATCCCTTCCTCCATTACTGGCGGCTCCATGACCACCGCAAAGATTACTACACCTTCGTTTTGGAAGCCGGGAAACGGAATGGGCTAACCCCAGTCCCCTTCATCAAGCTCCCTCAAGGATTGGTACACGTCCACAAAGGCCTTGGTGATGGACGTACTGGTTACGGACGTGCGTTCCAGGAGTTGCGTTTCAGTTATTTTTCCCGCCTCCACGAGTTTCCTCAGCATGAATTGGAGCTGCTTGGGCGTCAGCTGATATTTGTCCATCAACATGGGGTCGGTCATGCCCGACGTTATGTCCTCAATAAGATCCGAGGCCCTGATGGTTCTTCGTCCCGACAGGTCGGGGGCACGCTTGTACGGAAGTGGTACCGCATCTTCAGCCATGGCCCGGAGAGCATCAGCGTAGACACTGTCCTCGTCGCTTGGGTGACTTGGGGTCTGAACGAGTGGACTTTCTTCCGCCGCTAAATCGACCGAAGAGTTTGCATGCGCACGAGGCGGCGTGGTGTCGTCAATCTGGTCCAATTCGTCCATGGATTGCTGCACTTCCACAAAGGCCTTGGTGATGTTGGTTTCGGCCAGACTCGTTCTCGATTCGAGCAACTGTCTTTTGATGAGCCCCGCCTGCACCATCTTGTGAAAGAGGTATTCCAACTGTTCGGCATTCAAGCCATGTTTCTGCATCACCTGGAAGTCGTTCATTTTCGCTTCCAAGTCCTTTACCAGGACACTCGCTTTTATCTTGCGGATCGGGGGCTGCACGGGATCTCTTCCTTGAATCGGGCTCGACGCAATCATAGGTGCCGTCGCGGTTTCCGGGAGAATGCGGCTGAATAGGAGCATCTCGACAGAGATCAACTGCCTTTGTTTAGAGAACGATGCCGTTCACATAACAGTTCAACGGGGCAGGCACTGCCGCCTTCAATCACGATGCGTGAACTCTTACTTATTTGAAATCGACTGGGAGTCGGGCTGTTTGGTACGCCCGTATGCCATTGAATCATTATCACATTTGGGGCGGGAAGGCAATGTCGGATAGCGTACGGGAATCCCAGTCAGGGCTCCTATTCATACGTTTGGCCGGTTACACCCGTCGCTCAAAAGACCGGGAATCAGACGATACTCTCGATGCCGGTTCCACTTTCCAGGTGACACCGTATTTGCGAACTGCGGCACTTAGTGCTCTGTGGCCTAATTACGGTGACGTGTTCTTGAGAACGCCCACTTGTCGGACTCAGCACTGAGGCGGCACGTCCACGGTAGGATCCCGTGGAACGGGCATCTTGTCCGTCGACAGTCCCGCGTCTCGTGGGACTGTCCCACCAACCCTGCCGGGCGGGCCCGGAAAGATTACCGGCACGGAGGCCGGCGCTACCAAAGCAGCGATAGTCGCCGGGAAGACGGCTCGGGTTGTGCGACCGTATTCACGGTCCTGATTTGGGGCACCCCCCTGTGGGTGCCCAGGGCAGGCACAGGGGCTTATGAAATGCCGCACTAAGCGTCTTCGTGGTTCATTCCTCATACATCGTTGTAGAGGCCGGCACTAAAACGCAACGTTCTCCTTCCCCTTGAGGCCCAGGATTTTTCGCGCATCGTCCGGGGTTGCCACCTCGCGGTGCAATGTATCTGCCAGGCCGACGATCTTGGTCACGAGTTCGGCATTGCTCTTGGCCAGCACGCCTCTCTTGATGTAGATATTGTCTTCCAGACCAACTCGTACATGGCCTCCCATGTGTATGGCCATTGTGGACAGATTGATCTCCGCAGCTCCCACTCCGATCACCGACCAGGTGAAGTTCTCTTCACCGAAGAGGATCTTGGCTTTGGTTACCAGGTACGTGAGGTCCTCCGGTGTGCCGCGTATTGCTCCGAGCACGCCCATGACAAATTGCATGTGAAATGGAGGACTGATCTTGCCTTCTTTCGCTATGTGATCGAGATTGTACAGGTGGCCAACGTCGTAGATTTCGAGTTCAGGTTTTGTGTTGTTTTCTCTAATAATGCCGGTAAGGTAATCAAAATCCTTGAAAGTGTTTTTGAAGATGAAATCTTTGCTCATCTCAAGGTATTGCTTTTCCCAGGGGTACTTGAATTCTTTGATGGCGTCCAATGCAGGGTGAAGTGCAAAGTTGATCGAGCCCAGGTTGAACGAGCACATTTCAGGCTTGAAGTTGGGTACTACCGAAGCCCGCTCTTTTACGGTCATGGTCACCGATCCGCCGGTGGTGATACATACCACCACGTCGGATTTTTCCTTTATCCTCGTGAGGATCTCGCGGAAGTGCTCCGGGTCGGATGACGGGTAACCGTCCTCAGGCCTTCGAGCATGCACGTGAACGATTGCAGCTCCGGCCTCGGCAGCTGCTATGGCCGAGTCCGCCACCTCGCGTGGCGTCAACGGGAGATAGGGCGTCAACGAAGGAACCGTTGCAGAACCGGTTATTGCTGCGGTAATGATGAGCTTTTCCATGGTTAACTCCTTAGTATGGGCTCCCGCCTGGGGGAGCCGAACATCGTGAGGAGGTTCGGGAATCCTCCTGGTATTTATCCGAACACTTTGCCCACGATGGAAGGTTCATGTCCGGGGATCAAGAATTTGCGCTCCTTGATCAGGGATTTAATCCGGTATACGGATCTGAACCAAGCATAGTGGTCGTATACCAGACTCGAAGGAACCGCGGGGCCCCAGTGTTTCGGCGCCGGCGTAATGGGCAACACGCTTCCGTCCATGAGGATCATCTCGTTCATATCGGGAAACGCGATGGGGAGCACGTGAATCGTGTCGCCTGCAAGGAGGTAAACCCCGTCCTTTGTGTCAACCAGCAGACATTGGCTTCCCGCTGTGTGGCCGGGGGTTAGTATGAAGGTCAGTCCCGGCAAGTACTCTACGTCTCCCACGAGTTTCAGACACTCCAGTTGCTCGATTTCGGGAATGAGGCTCTGATCGAAATCGCCCCGGATCTTCATGGAGGGCAAGGGATCGAGCAGTTCTTTCCACTCGGCTTCCTGGAACACGTGGAGTGCCTTCGGAAATAAATGGCAGTTCCCCGCGTGGTCATTGTGGAGATGGCTGTACACAACGCAGTCGATCTGATCGGGGTTGACCCCGATGCGGTCGAGAGATTCGAGAACGAAAGTTTCGCCGCCCTCGGCAGGGCTCCCGGCCCATGCCTTGCCGTCCACGATGTACTTGGCGTTGATACCGTTGTCCAGGAGTGCCCGATTGGACCCGTCGGTCAGGAAAAAGCCCAGGTATGGGACGGTCAACGGAAGTCCCACATCCAATCCCGTAGTCAATTGCTCTTTCTTAACTTCAATGGTGCCGTACACCAGAGGAGTGATTGTCCATTCGGCCATTCGAACACCTCGTTTTCGTCATGGTTGTGAAGCCGTCGGTTCGACGGTGTCCGCCGGGCGTTCTCGCTTCCTACTGAAGAATTCGATCAGTCCGTCGGGCATAAAAATAATCACGACTATGAACAGACTGCCGTAAATTATGCGGGCCAATTCGGCCTTGACAAATGTCGACAGGCCCTCGTTGATGAATGTCAACGACGTTGCTCCAATGAGCGGCCCCAGCCAAGAGCCGCCGCCGCCGAAAAGGGCCATGAGAACGATCAGTATTGACATGTTCACCTCGAACACAATGTCGGGGTGAATGTACGTGAGGTAGTATGCATAGATACCGCCGGCCACGCCGGGAAAGAAGGCCGACAGGGCGAATGCCTTGATCTTCAGGAGCGGCGCGTTGATGGCCATGGTCTGCGCGACTTCCTCGTCCTCCTTGATTGCCCTAAGTCCCGCACCGAATCGTGAGTGATTGATACGGATACTCACGCCCAGTGCGATAACCGTGAGTGCGAGCATCAGTTCGTAAAAGATCGAGCGGCTTATCTCGACGGGGAGATCCATTGATTTCAGCCAGAGTCCGTCGGGACCGCCCAGAAAATCGAGGTTTTTCACCCCCAGTTGCACCACGAACGCGAAACACAGGGTGATAACCGCGAAATACGGACCTCGCAGGCGCAAGCATGGGTACCCCACCACCACTGCGATCACTGCGGCGATCAAACCCGCGGGGACCGATGAGAGTATCGTTCCCACCGGTGAGAGATTCAGTATTTTAAACATCATGGCGGTGGCGTATGCGCCGATCCCGAAGAATGCCACATGACCGAACGAGAGGTACCCGGCATATCCGCCGATGAAGTTCCACGATGTGGCCAGCGTGACGTAGAGGAACACCGTGAAGAGAAATGAGATGAAGTACACCGGCGGCCCCAACCAGGGAAAGACACCCAGTATGAGCAGCAGCACCGCCCCGGCGATGGTCCATTTTGTTGATATCGGCCGCTGTGGATTCATGGTCAAACCTCGCTCTGAAATAGGCCATGGGGACGGAAGACGAGGATTATCATGAGCAGGCCGAATGTCAGGAGATTCACCCACTGGTACGGCAGAAAGGCAAGAGACAGCCCCGTAATGACACCGATAATGACGCCCGCCGCAGCGGTTCCCAAAACGTTGCCGACGCCTCCCACGATGACCACCAGGAACAGGTAGATCAGCCACAGATTGTGCGCATGTGGCTCAAAGGAATACAGCATAGCGAGCCCAACCCCGCCGGCTCCTGCGGAAGCGACGGCAATGCCAAAGGTGATCATGCTGATGCGTTTGAGGTTTACGCCGTAAAGCTGTGAAGCTTCGGGCTGCTGCCATGCCGCGCGAACCGCCTTGCCGGTATAGGTTCTCTTGAGAAACAGATGGATTAGGATGACGGCGACCACGGACATGAGGAATCCGGCCAGCCACGGATACTGAAAATAGAAAGGTCCCACGATCAACACTTTCGTGGTGTATGATGTAGTGAGAAGCCTCGGCTCGGGGCCCCATATCAACAGCAACACGTTCTCGAGAATGATGGCAACGCCGAACGTCAAAATCATTGAAGAGACGATGACCTCTTTCGACCTGGTTATGGGTACGACCAACGCTCGGTAGGTCAGGCAACCTGCCATGAAAAGAAGGGGTGTTGTGACGCCCAAAGACAAGAGGGGATCCAACCCGCACCACTGCAGGAGGGCGTACGCAACGAATGCCCCGACCAGGCCGAACGCGGCATGAGATATGTTGATGACTTTCATTACTCCCCAGGTGAGGGAGAAGCCCACTCCGAGCAGAGCGTACACCGCACCCATCATAATGCCGCTAATCAGCGATTGAACAACCAATACCGTATTCATCAGTATTCTCGTGTGGTCTGGAGAGTGATAGCCCTCGTTCCAGTGAACCGCCAAAAAATCACCCTCCCCCTGCCCTCTCCCGTCAAGGGAGGGGGGGATTTGACACCCTTTCCCCCGGCGGAAGAGGGAGGGGGATTCATGATCAGACTCAAGAGCGCAATTACGAATGCGAGTCCCTGTACGAAATGATCTGCAGGGCCGCCCTCGTCCATGGGGTTGCCGTGCCTTGGGGGTGGAATGCCCTTCCACCCCTAGTGTTTCAAGCTATTTCTTCCAAGGCGGCTTCGGGTAAACCGGCTCGGCTGTTTGGACATTCTTGGGCGAGATCAACTCAACCTTACCTTTGAGCACCTGTGTGCAGAAGTTGATCGGGTCGGGCAGTCCCTTTTCGTCGAATTTCATGGGGCCTGCAATGGTCTTGACTTCATGACTCTTGAGCCAGTCGCGGATCTTGGTCTGATCCAGAGACTTGGCGCCTTCCACGGCCTGTGCAAGAGTCTGCATCCAGGCATAACCGAATCCGAAATAAACCGGATATGCCGCCAAACCGTGATTTTTCTTTACGTACGCGTTGAGTTTGTCATTTCCGGGATAATTGAGCTTGTTATGAAGGACGGTGCCGGAGAACACATAGTCGCCGTCAGGACCAAGCTCTTTCGTCCATTGCGGAATGACCGAGCCGATTCCCTGTACGATCGCCTTGGGATTGTAGTCGAGCGCCTTGGCCGCACGGATGGTCATGACTCCGTCGCCGAAGAAGCCGTTGGACATGAGAAGGTCGCAGTTCATCTGCTTGGCCTTCATAATCAGAGGAGTCGCATCGGGAAGAGGCAGATTGTATTTCTCCTCAATCACCTTCTTGATTCCGAGCTTCTTGGTCCACCGGTTGACGGAACCAAGCAGCGACACGCCGATGGGGTTGTTCATGGTATAGACTGCCGCCCTTTTGGGACGCTTGTCCTCAGGGATCGTCGCCAGCCACCGGAAGAATCCCTCGTACCACCATTCTCCCATCAGGGGAGGTCCGCCGAAACTGTAAGTGTAGCCTTGCTCGAAGCTCTTCATGTGGCCGCCCATGGAGATGTACACGAATTTGTGTTTCTCGGCCACCGGCATGACTGCTCGGGCTGCGGTTCCCGGGTAGCCTCCAAAGAGGAGATCCACCTTGTCTACCGTGATGGCCTTCTCTGCAAAGGTTACGGCTTTTTTCGCATCGGACTCGTCGTCGTAGATCACGAACTTCACAGGGCGTCCCAGCAGTCCGCCCTTCTCTTGGATCTCCTTGGCCCAGTATTTCATTCCACGCTCGATCCAGACGCCGGTTTCCGCGAATTTCCCGGTCAACGGAAGGGAACCGCCGATGACAATGGGTTTCTTCTCTTCCGCGACCGAATTCCCGAGTCCGATTCCCACGGTGACCGCAAGAATGAGGGTCACAAGGAATAAGTCTCTCACGACGCATCTACTCATCTCACTTACCTCCTCAGTAATGGAATTGTTCACTCCGATCCGCTAAGGACCTAAAGACCTAGATAAGATTCTTTCACACGCGGGTCCGCAAGCAACGAGGCTGCAGATCCGGAAAGCGTGATGGTGCCGTTTTCAAGAAGATAGGCGTACCTTGAAATTGAGAGGGTCTGGAGCACTTCCTGAGACACGAGAAGCACGGTCATACCCTTCGCGTTGAGGTCGGCCGTGATACGGAAGATCTCTTGTGCCATAATGGGAGCGAGTCCCAGGGAAGGTTCATCCAGCATCAGCATGAGGGGACAAGCCATCAGGGCACGGCCCAAGGCAAGCATCTGCTGCTCGCCTCCCGATAGGCTCCCCGCCGCCTGCCGCCTTCGTTCCTCCAATCTTGGGAAAAGATCGAACACCCGTGAGCGGTTCTCTTTCGCTTGAGACCGTGCGGCCGGCAGATATGCACCGATTTCCAGGTTTTCCTCGACCGTCATTTGGCTGAAGAGTTTTCTTCCTTCGGGAACCTGGACAACTCCCCGACCGCAGATCTCGTCGGGAGTCAAACCCGATAAAGACTCGTCGTTATAAGAAACCATCCCCTTCTCTGCGGGCACGAGGCCGGAAACCGCGTTCATGAGCGTTGTCTTGCCGGCACCATTGGATCCGATAATGGCCGTCAAGTTGCCGTCATCCACCTGCATGGACACGCCCCTGAGGGCACGAAGCTCCTGGTAGCGCACTACGAGATCCTCAATTACCAGCATAGTCAGCCCCCAAATAGGCCCGAATAACTTCCGGGTTGTCCGCCACGTCCTTGGGGAGGCCGTCGGCTATCTTGACGCCGTGGTGCACCGCCATGACACGTGTACATGAACTCATGATCGCCTTCATGACGTGTTCGATCATGAAGATGGTAATTCCGTATTCATCTCGAATGCGGTACGTGAGTTCGATGGCGGATTCAATATCTTTGGGGTTCAATCCTGCGAACACTTCGTCCAGCAGGAGAATCTCCGGCTTGGAGCCGAGCGCCCGGGCCACTTCGAGTCGCTTTCTGTCCACCAGGGCCAGCTGACCGGGGAGACTGTGTGACTTGCTTGCGAGACCCGTGAATTCCAGAATGTCCATGGCCCGCTCCCGGGCACGCTTCATGTCCGTCACCCCTTCGTTGCCGTAGAGTACTGCGGTGGTCACATTGTCCAAGAGACTCAAGTCCATAAGCGGACGGACAATCTGGAAGGTCCGGCCGATTCCCATGGCCGCGATCCGATGGGGAGGCAATCCGGTGATTCGGACGTCTCGGAAACGTATCTCGCCCGAATCGACCTTGTACAGTCCCGAAACAAGGTTAAACAGTGTGGTTTTCCCCGAGCCGTTCGGGCCTATCAGTCCGACGATTTCGCCTCGGTCGACGTGAAAATCGACCTTGGTCAGGGCCGTCAGACCGCCAAAACGCTTGGTAATTTGGGTTCCTTGCAGCATGATCACTCTGTAACGCCTATGACGGCGCCTGTTTGCGAGCCGAGATGTTGAAGCGATTCATATAAATATCAATGGCTTGCTCTGGCAACAAGCCACAACGAATGATGCGAGACCTCGGCACTGATGAGCACTCCGGGGCGAAGCCCGGAGTGCCCGAACCGTAGGGGCAGGCCCCTGTGCCTGCCCGGGCACCCACAGGAGGGTGCCCCTACAAATCAGGATCGTAGGGTGGGCCATGCCCGCCCTCCTTCCTGCGAAACAGGCGGCGCTTGTCTGAGGGCTTCGATTATCTTGGGACCTTTGCCCAAGCTCAATCATCGTCGTTCACGATTGCCACCGGCCTCACCCATCCGGCGCTTGCACCCTTTATCTTCACCGGGAAGCAGCAGACGGTGAACCCGGTTTGTCTGCCGATTGCAGACAGATTGGCCATTTTCTCCATATGGCAATAACCGATCTCGATTCCCGCGAAATGGGCTTCCCAGACGACCTTGGGGTCGCCGGTTTCCTGAAATTCTTTCGCGAGGAAGGGGAGCGGACGATCCCAACTCCACGCGTCGATGCCGACCACCTTGACACCTCGCTCCGTCAAGTAGAGGGTACTTTCTCTATCCATGCCGGCACCTTTGACCAGGTATTCTTCAGTGCCCCAAGCAGAATCGGCCCCGGTCTGGACCAGTACGATGTCCAGCGGTTTGAGCTTGTGCCCGATACGGTTCAGTTCCTGTTCCACTTCCGTTGCCGTGATCCGCTCGCCATCGGCCTTTGGCCGAAAGTCCAGCACCACTCCGTCGTTGAAGCACCATTCCAAGGGAATCTCATCGATGGTGAGGGAAGGCTTCCCCTTGTCCATGGTGGGGTGATAGTGATAGGGGGCATCCAGATGGGTCCCGCTGTGGGTGGTCAAAGTCATGAACTCAACCGCCCATCCCAATCCTTTGGGTAACTGTTCACGGTTGAGGCCGGGAAAGAACTGCTCCATTTGCTCGGCGCCCTGAGCATGATCCACGTAATCGACCTTGGGTATCATCATGGGCGGGTCACTTGGAAGATCCGCCTCAATGGCAATACTCAAGTCCACAAAACGTCTGGCGGCCATGTATGTTCCCTCCTGACAGGTTTGAGGTCGCGCACTTTGTTATAACAGTCGCTCAACTCGTATTTGGCAAATCGCTCTGACGTTTATCCGGATGTCACTTTGACACCTTCGAGGAATATCCGAGCACACTCCCGACTGAGTTCCTCCGAGGTCACGAAATCCATTTGTCCCAGCACATTCTTATAGATTGCCAGATTGGATACCATGGCCTGGTAGCAATATATGAGCGTTCTGGGATCGATCTTGCCGAAGGCTCCGTCTCGGATTCTCTCACCCACATAGTCGGTAAGCCGGCTTATCATCAGGGTGTCTTTCTTCTGAAAATGCGACCGATGGAACGAGTCCTCCCTGAGTCGGGCATACATGAGGATCTTGAATATCTCACGGTCCTCACGGTCTTCGGTATGCTTGAGAATGTGCCGCGCAAACCCTTCAAACACTGCAACGTCATCCTTCCGAGTTATGGGACCGGCAAGATCCTGGTCCATGGGATGCGCTGCGTAGGCAGCCTCTACTATAGCCTCGTAGATATTCTGCTTTGATCCGAACAGTTGGATCACCCGTGGGCGGCTTACGCCCACCTGTTTGGCGATCTCGTCCAGCGAAACTTCGGCATATCCCTTCTGAGCGAAGAGTGTCCGAGCTGCTGCCAGGACCTGTGATTTGCGTTCTTCTGCGGAAAGCTTGGATCTGCTCATCAACTTACGGCCGCAAGTGGGCCGCCATGTCTGGACAACCCCGAGATGACGCGACAACCTCCGTTTTATGCCTTGATCCTTGAAATTGCGGAGTAACCGCGCCGACGATGCCGCTCACCGAGGTGAACGACAGGTGATTCGGGTACACAATGGTATGACGATAAATGGATCCACGGGTCTTGTCAAGGAAAAATATTACTAACTAGTAAGTAAGCTGGGTTTCTCTTGGTCCTGACCTGCGTTCCCGGCGACTTACCGTTCCAATTGTCCACCACGGTGACGAAGGGACGAATCGTGATCGAATATAAGAACTAGATTACCCCGTTCGGGATGCCCAGCCTGCCAATCTCCGGCGGAAGCGGAATGAATCGCACAGGACGGGACCACCATAACGCTCTGGTCAAACGATCCAATGTATGCCATCTTCCGTATTGCGACTTTGATGTTGCCTTCGCGATCATCAGTAACCGATCTTTCGTACCGCGAAATGCCGCTATGAGAGCCTGAGACCAAGCAAGCCTCACGATTCGGTTCGGTGTGCAAAGGGAGTTCATGGAAGACGAGAACAAGACCAAAGAGCAGCTCTTACAGGAATTGGCCAAACTGCGGCTGCGGATCTCCGAACCGGAGGAGGAATCGCCCGAGTCCCGATGGGCTGAGGAAGCACTTGTAGAGAGTGAACGGCGATACAAATCCCTCTATTCTCTGATACGATTGATGTGTGACAATGCTCCGGATCTCATTTGGGCCAAGGACTTGGACGGAAGGTATCTCTTCGTGAACCGAGCGATATGCGAGACGCTTCTGAATGCCTCGGACACCGAAGAGCCAATCGGAAAAACGGATCTCTTCTTTGCGGAACGAGAAAGAAGCGCCCACCCGGAAAACCCAAACCGGCATGACTTTGGGAAGATTTGTGTCGATTCCGACAAGGTGGTGATGAGTTCCAAAAAGGCGGAACGGTTCGACGAGTATGGAAACGTAAGGGGCGAGTTTCTCTACCTCGATGTTTACAAGACCCCTTTCTGGAATGAGCACGGCGAGATGATAGGAACGGTCGGATGCGGAAGAGTCGTCACGGAAGAGAAGCGATTGCAGGAGGCTCTAGAACTTAAGACCGACGAACAATCGTTGTTGCTGGACAACACGCAAACTCAGATATGGTTTCTAACGGATGCCGAAACCTATGGCCGTGTGAACAAGGCTCACGCTGAGTTTTTGGGAAAGACGCCGGAGGATTTTAGGAACAAGAGCCTCTACGAAATACTCTCAAAAGAAGAGGCGGATGTATGGATAGACGAAAATATTGAATTATTTCAGACCAAGAAGCGGGTTCACGGCGAGCAATGGTTCAACAACGGCAAAGGAGAACCTCGGCTTCTCACCATTACCAAAACCCCCAAGTTGGATGACAAGGGCAACGTGGAATTTGCCGTCTGTTCGGCAGAGGATATCACCGACCGCAAGCGATTGGAAGAACTCCAACTTCAAACGGCACGCTTTAGGGCCGTTGCGGACCTGGCCGGGGGGGTAGCCCACAATTTCAACAACTTGCTTCAAATAGTCATCGGCCACCTGGGGTTGGCTCTCATGGACCTCGAGACGGGCGATTATGCCGAGGTCAAGGAGGCTCTGGAAAGAGTTCTCAAGAGTTCCAAGTTGGCTGCCGGGACGGTTCGACGTCTTCAGAGTTATGCAGGCATACGCGACCGAGGCCAAGTCCCCAAGGAAGAGGTGGTCGATCTATCCGCAGTTGTAAGACAATCTGTTGAGATGAGCGAGACCTGGTGGAAGACCGCTCCCACGAAAAAGGGACGAGAGGGTTCGCTCAATGTGAGACTGCAGGATGGATGCCTTGTGAGGGGAGAAAAAAACGATCTCTTCGATGTGGCGGTCAGTCTTATCAAAAACGCCGCAGAGGCCTCGTGTTACGACGGGGACATAGACGTGGAGACCTGTATTGACGGAGACCATGTGGTCCTCCGGGTTCGCGATGCGGGGCTCGGCATCACTGAAGAAAACCTGAAGAAGGTATTCAATCCCTTTTTCACAACCAAAGCGGAAGTCGGGGCAGGTTTGAGCTTAGCTTCCAGTCGCACAACCGTTGATGCACACGGCGGGCAGATCCTCGTAGAAAGCGAAGAAGGAAAGGGGACGACGTTTACGGTTCTGCTTCCCTTTGTCGGACAGGAACCCGACCCGCCGCGAAGCCGGAAGAGAACCGTGACCGGTAGGCACGTCACGGTCCTCGCCATCGACGACGAGGAAGCCATGCTCGATCTTCTCAAGAGTGCTTTGACACGGCATAACTACGGGGTCCTGACAGCCCTTTCCGGTAAGGAAGGATTAGACATATTCAATGAGGTGCCGGTGGATCTCGTGATCTGCGATCTTGGGATGCCGGGGGTAAGCGGTTGGGAAGTAGGTGAGAGAATTCGGGCAACATGTTTGGAGCGAGGCATCGAGAAGGCTCCCTTCATTCTCCTTACGGGCTGGAGCGGCCAGGAGACGGAAGTGAAGAAAATCGCGGAAAGCGGTGTGGATGTTCTCATGGACAAGCCGCTGAACATCAAGGCCATCTTGGATGCAGTTGGGGAGCTTGTCGGGAACGGGCCGGCCAAGGCTTCCAATTAGTCTCGGATCATTGCAGCGCGTCGAGATCCGCGTGTTCCACCCGAGTACCCGTGCTGAGGACCTCCTTCCCGTAAACAACCACCTTGTCGCCTTCTTTCAGGCCGTGTTTCACTTGTGCGTGCACGTCATCGTTTGCACCGATGGTAATCATGGTGAGACGGACCCTGCCGTCGTTACCCACGACAAAAACCTTGTTCGATGAATTGTCGCGGATCTTGCCCAACAACGCGGTCACCGGCACCCTGAGAACATTGCCGATCCGTTCCGGCACAATCCGCGCGCGGGCAAACATTCCCTCACGCAAAGTCATATCAGGATTGTCCACGTAAGCCCTCACCTCGAAGACCTTTCCCCTTCGAGCTGCGGGTGCGATATAGGTTATTCTTCCCGTAAAGGTCTTGTTCGGCAAAGCGTCTACGACGACGTCCACTTCCGGGACGGCTTTGCCTTTGGCGGCTCGTTTCAGTCTCTCCACATCCTTGTCGGGGAGAAAGGCCTTGAGGTAGATCTCCGAATAATCGCTGATCTCAAAGACTTTTTGACCTCTTGCTACCCAGTCGCCCACATCCGCGCAACGTTTCGCCAAGACGCCGTCAATGGGCGACACAACCCTTGTCCATTTGAGATCTTGCTCGGCCTTGGCTAGAAGAGCCTTATCCGCCTCAACTTGAGCCGATGCGGTATGGTACTCGGATACTCGCCGATCGAAGTCGATCCAGCTGACCGAACCCGACTTGAGGAGGTCCTTGTTTTTCTCCCACTCGGATTTGGCGAATTCCATGGCGGCTTTATGTTTGTTGAGATCGGATCTTGCCGCGTTCGCTATATAACGGATTTTCGCTTCATCCAGGGTGATCAAAACCTGACCCGCTTTCACGAATTGGCCGTCCTTCACGTCCAGAGACGTCACCTGTCCCGAAACCCGTACGGCAATCTCCGCATCCGCTTTGAATGTGAGATCCCCCGACAAGATCAGGGGCTTCTCAATATCTCCGATGCCGACGACTGCTATCCCTACCTTCACCGGCGGAGCTTCAGGCTTCTTGACCGGCTTCTTTTCCGAGCATCCGAGCATGAGACAGACACAGGCGAGTAACGTGACGGCTATCCTCAGAGACATCCTCTCATCCATCATCCGGTTGGCGCAATCCGGAATTCTCATTCATGGCTTCCTTGTTCCACGAGTTCCCGCGTGGTCGGTCGTCCTCCCCGGAAGCGATCCCTGATCTGCTCCAACACGGTATAAACCACAGGAATGAAGATCAGCGTAAAGAGAGACGAAACAGCGAGGCCGGCAACGACCACCGTTGCCAAGCCGTTGTAAATCTCGGCTGCAGGACCTTTGGTCATGGCCAGCGGCAACATGCCCAACACCATGGCGACGGATGTCATGAATATGGGCCTCATCCTGCGCTGCACCGCAAGCAAGAGCGCGTCTTCACACGCAACACCCTTTCGGTCGGTCAGGTCCACGGTGTACGTGACGAGCAGGATCGAATTCTTCACGACAAGGCCGATCATCATGATGTATCCGAGCATGGTGAAGGCATCAAACGGAACCCCCAAGCCTGCCACCGCGGCATTCGCACCCATCAAGGACAGGGGAACACTGAACATAATCGCCAACGGCCTCACAAAGGACTGAAACTGCATGACCAGCAGCAGATACACCACGATCGCGGAAAGGGGAAAGACAAACCGCATGGCATCGCCCAACCGGTGCAGCTCGTTGATGGAACCGAACGGAATTGCCATATACCCATGGGGAAAGTGTATGGACGACCTAATCTTGGAGGACACCTCCCGGAACACCTCGTTGAGTGAGAGACCGGCTACGGTAAATTGCACCCTGGCCGATCGTTTCCCATTGAAATGGGTTATGTGAAGCGGCCCGTACGAAGGTTCCACCGTGGCGACACTGGAAAGAGGCACCTGCACATCCGCGTCGAGCGGCGAGGTAAGCACGATGTTTCTTATATCGGTAATGTCGGCCACTTGGGTTTCGCTCCCCATGACTCGGATGTAGAAATAATAATCCGCTACATTGTACTGGGTCTTGGTACGTTGCCCCCCAACTGCGGCCTCGACCGCATCCGCGATGTCTTGTATCCGAAACCCGAGATTTTGGGCCCGGATCCTATCCACCCGCACATCGATTTCCGGTTTCTTGAGCGCCAGATCCGTATATCGGAAGACCACTCCCTCGGTTGTCTTGCCGATATCCATGAATTGCTTCACGAGATCTTGGATCACGTCAAAGTTCTGCCCCATGATTCTGTAGTCCACCACATTGGACCTGAGGTAGATGTTGCCGAACAGAGGAAACCGGATGAAATTCACCGACCGAAAGGGCAAGTCCCGTGCGAGATCCGCGGCCTGAGACGCTATCGCCTCCAACGACACGCCGCTCACCTTCTCATCCTCGCAGATGAGGTAAAGCATGTTCCGGAACATATTCCTGTTGGGGGCCGCGATGATGTGCTTGATGCCCTTGATGCCGCTCCACCGTCTCTCGAGGACCTTCATGAGGTCGTTCTTTCGTTTCAGGTTGCTGCCCTCGACGCATTCCACGTCCACCCGGATGAACGCGGCTCCTCCGACGGGGAGGTAATTGAAACCGGGGAGGATCCACCACGACGCTGCAAACAGCCCGATACCGGCAAGAATGAGAATCGCTTTGCGCAACCCTTTCTTGAGGAAGAAAGTCAACGCGGCCATAATTTCCGATGCGACCCTTCGTCCAATACCGTCCAAGGCGTACAGGGGTGCGGTGAGTCGCCTGACCGCTCCGGAGGGTTCGGTCTGCGGTTGCATCCACCGGAACGCAAGCATGGGCACCACCGTGAACGCATCGAGAAGCGAGATAAAGACGGCAAATGATACGACAAAGGCTACCGGTCCAAAGAGCGTCCCAACTTCTCCCTTCAGCATCAATACCGGCACGAACACGGCGGCCACGGTAAGGGTACTCATAAACGCGGCCATTCCCACCTCACGTGTTCCCTCGACGCATGCGGTGAACCGGTCTTGACCCTCTTCGTACCTGTGGCGGTGGATGTTCTCGAGAACCACGATGGAGTCGTCCACGATCATTCCAATGGCCAGGGCGAGGCCCGCGAGCGATATAACGTTGATTGAGTAGCCGAACAGATACATACCGATGAAGGTGGCCGAGACGGAAACCGGTATGGACAGGGCCGTGATGAGAATACTCCGCCACCGCTTGAGGAAGACCAGAAGCACCGACAATATGAGCACCACGGCCAATATGAGGCATCCCTTCACGATATCCACCGCGTCTCGAATGAACATGCTCTGATCGTAGAGCTTGTCGAATCGCGCTCCCAGCGGCCCATATTCCGCCCGCAGTTTGTGTAGCTCCTTGTTCGCGTCCGCGATGAGGTCGACAATGTTTGCGCCGGCAAGGTTGTACACGTTGAAGACCAGCCCGCGCTGTCCGTCTATCCTGCAGTGGGAGTCGGGACGCTGGTACATATCTCTGATGGTTGCCACGTCCGACAGGTAGACCGGAGGCTCTCCCGGTTCGGAAATGATGACCTTTCCGAATTCATCGGCGTCCTTCAACTCACCGATCGTTCGTACGGTCCATTCCATGGGGCCCTGAACAAAATACCCTGCGCTCCGATTGATGTTGGACCGGTCGATGTATTTCTTGATTTCCGCAACGGTAAGCCGGCGAGCCTTGAGGCGTTCCGGATCGAAAGAGATCCTCATCTGCCGTGTTCGGGCGCCCTGGACCTGGCAATCCCCGACGCCGTGGATCCTCTTCATCCTGGGAGCGATGTCAAGATTTCCCCATGTGGTCATGATGACCGGATCCACGTCCCCGGTTAGTGCGAACTGATACACGGGGAAGTTCACGAAATCGGTTGCCTTGAGTATCTGGGGTTTCTGCACTTCGTCCGGAAGGTCGTCGATGCGTTGCAGGTTGCGTTCAACCTCGGCAGCTGCCAGGTCGAGGTTGGTGCCGGGGCGGTATAGGGTGAAGATGAAAGATTGACCGAAATAGCAGTACCCGAATGTGGCTATGAGGTTGGATACTCCGCTGATGTACTGCTCGTACCGATTGGTAACCTCGCCTTCAACCTCTTCCGGCGCGGCCCCCGGAAACTCGGTTATGATGGCCAGCAACGGCGGAGTGGTGTCGGGTTTGAGTTCCACATCAAGGGAGGTCACGCACACGTATCCGAAGACGGCCACGAGCAGAACTCGAACAATAACCGTAATGGGGAATTTCACCGATGATTCCACAATCTTCATGGATTCCTCGGTCCCCCCTGGTCGGTCGAAGGATGATGCTCCTCGCCGAGAAGGTTTGGCGGCTGTGGGTAAACGAGCATGTGTTGAATCATCAGTGGCTGAATTGAGTTCCTATCTGATTTTGCCCACAGATTTGAATATGTGCCCACCGCTGTCAAGGAAAAATCGTGAGGGCCGGCCGGGATGTATGGTGAATGAACCTGGTGATGCAGGTTTGGCCGAGAGAGCTTGACATAAGTTTGATGTCAAACTATACTCCGGGTATGGATACGTTGTCCGAGAGTGTCGTTTCAGTGATTGCAGTGGTTAGGGACAAAGCCAATGGCTTCATCGCCGGTAAACTTGCCGGCCGTGGGCTCTCGCACCTTGCCCCGGCACACGGCTCGGTCTTGTACCACCTCTTTGATGGAAACGAACTGACCATGGGCGAGATAGCGGTCCGGATAAACCGGGATAAATCCACGGTCACAGCGCTGGTGGACAAGCTGGTTGCGCTGGGTTACGCTGAAAAACGCAAGTGTGTTTCAGACGCCAGGGTGACCCATGTACGGCTTACTGCGGACGGGCTCGCACTCAAACCTGTTTTCGACGATATTTCCCACGATCTGCTTGCCGTCGTATACCGTGGGTTCAGCCCGGAAGAGAAATACATCCTTGTGCGACTCGCTCAGCGTATGATCGGGAACCTGACCGACGAGGCCCTGAAAGGGGAACGCAGGTGAGTCTTCGTGGAGTAGGGGCCGGAAAAGCCGCAACGAATTGTAAGCGAATCCTCGTAAGCTCAGGCAATACCGCCCCGTACCGGGAGGATTGTTCGCGTATGACGATTTGATATCAAATCAAATGATGGACACCGTGGGATTCGTCCCCCGGTGAGCCGCGTAACGGATGGATGAACCATGTCGAATCAACCTCACGATCGTCTCTTGAAACCGGCCGCAGGAGCTTTGGATCTGAACGAGTATCGTTCCGCGATCCTCCTGGACGAGCCTTTTCGCAAACCGGATCCCGCCTCTGAAGCTGAGTCAGCTCGGGTTGAGATTGTACGGGAGCTGCTGTTGCATCTGATTGCAGAGGGTAGGGCAGGGCAGGGCGGCTTGGATACGAGTACGATCCCGTCTTTATATGCGGAAATGAGGCGTATGCTCAGAGCCTTGCTGACCGTGCGTGCACCGGATCCCTTGCCGGCCCGGTTCAACGACCTGCTTGATCGGCTCTTGCAGCGGGAAGCACTGGGCCGAGGCTTCACGGACGTGAACGACCTTGCGGTTATCGCACGGGCCTTCCCCGGGTCGTCGTACCGGACTGCCGACACGTGCGCCTTGTGGCGGGGCAGCATCGTCGACCTTCGCTGCGACGCGATCGTCAATGCGGCGAACGCGTATTTGCTCGGCTGCTTCCAACCCTTTCATGGCTGTATTGACGACGTAATCCAAAACGCGGCCGGGCCCCGTGTTCGAGAGGACTGTAACACCATTGTGCGGCTTCAGCGCGGCTTGGAAGGTACGGGTTGGGCCAAGGCGACACGGGCGTATAACCTGCCGGCACGCTACATTTTCCACACGGTCGGTCCCATCATCGAGGGCAACGAGAAGCGGGTATCACCGCAACAGGAACGGCAACTCTCCGCATGCTACCGCTCCTGCTTGGATCTCGTGCTTCGTTTGCCCTCCGTAAGGTCGACGGCTTTCTGCTGCGTTTCAACGGGCGTTTTTGGATTCCCA
Organism: Desulfomonilaceae bacterium; assembly: GCA_963675835.2. GTDB lineage: Bacteria > Desulfobacterota > Desulfomonilia > Desulfomonilales > Desulfomonilaceae > JAVHLK01. The sequence continues at coordinate 181,081 of CAXXIU010000018.1, read as the reverse complement.
AAGGAAGCGGCCGCGAGGATTGCCCTGGAAACGGTTGAAAGATGGTTTTCCGATCATCCCGGGGCGCTGGATGTGGTGGTGTTCAACGTCTTCGCCGAGAGTGATTACGAGATGTACAAAGGCTTGTTGGAAAGATGGTGAGGGCGGCAGGCGTTCAGGACCGGTGATGAGCGAGGGGAGACGTGTTGAGACGCGACGAAACCCAACGATTTGTTTGTTCTCGTTCCCAGGCTCTGCCCTGAGAATTACCCATATCCTGGGTCGCCGGCAACCGGGCACATGCCCTGAAAGGGCATACTGTGAATAGCCATGGGTTTCAACCCATGGAAACGATGGACAACAATAAATAGTTATGGACCCTGACGGGGTCCACTAACGGGACTCCACATTGGGAGGTACCGTGATTGGTCGGCCCCTTCAGGGCCGGTCCGGAGAATTGGGTGGATGCCCCTTTCCACGGGTTGAAAGCCCGTGGCTATTCAAGGTGAGCCCCTTCGGGGCACTGGCCGGCATGCACCTCGAAGCGATTGGCCAATTGTCAGCCGATTCCTACGGTTGCCGGCAAAAAAGATATGGGACATGCTCAGGGGTCTGCCCGGTTTTGGTGGGACGGGCATCTTGCCCGTCATTGACTTATGAATTCACTCAGGCCCCGGGATGAGGGAGAAAAGACATGTTGAGACCCGACGAAACCCAACGATTTGTTGAACTACTTCACGACGCGGACTGCGTGGTGATTGGTGCGGGTGCGGGCCTGTCCGCTGATGCCGGCATCGACTACATGGACACGGTTTCGTTCGCTCGTCGGTTTCCTGCCTTGGCCGGGCGCGGGTTCCGTATGAAAGCCGAACTCATGGGATACACGGGTTGGACGCCGGAGGTCCAATGGGGATACCTTTCCCTGCATGTGAACGACGTGCGTTTTCAGCCGCCGCCCCATCTTGTGTACCGCCGCCTGCGTGAGCTGGTTTCCGGGAAAGACTATTTCGTCATGACGTCCAATGTGGACGGCATGTTTTTCAAGAGCGGCTTTGCCAAGAACAAGGTGTTCACCCCTCAGGGCGACTATGCACGCATGCAGTGCATGAAACCGTGTCGAAACGCGACATGGCCCACCAAGCCCATAATCGATCGGATTCTGCCGACAGTGGACCCGGAAAGTCAGGAAGTGACGGATCCGAACGTGATTCCTCGCTGTCCGCATTGTGGCGGACAAGTTTTCATGAATGTTCGTGGAGGCCGGTGGTTCATAGAGGATCCATACCTTGGGCAGGCCGAGGCTCTCACCAAGTGGATCGAGGGAATCGGGGATTCACGCTTGTTGGCAATAGAGTTCGGTGCGGGATTCAACACTCCGAGTGTCATTCGTTGGCCCATGGAACTGGTTGTCGATCGACATCCAAGAGCCCGGCTTGTGCGTGTCAACCTGCAATGTCCTCAAGTTCCTGAGAAGATTGCTTCCAAGGCACTGTCATTGCAGTGCCGGGCCATGGACGCGATTACGGCCGTGTGGGAGGCCGTGGGTAACGGCCGGTCGTCCAATAACGGTGCGGAACTTCTCCAGGACGCCGGCAGCAATCAACCGTGAAGCGCTCGGCAAGCTTAGTGCGGCATTTCATAAGTTCGGTCATCTTCAAGGGCGGGTGTTGCGCGAGCGAATTTACGCCATGGAGCACTTAGACCACCCACCGTACGCCGCCCCTGAGGGTCACGTGATCGGGTACAGTGCTCACGCACACAAATACACGGGGTTAAGTCGGTTATCCATTCTTGACTCATGTCCGCACGTCATGATATGATTCCCCCATCCAGGTCCACGGCGTGAAGTACGGCAGGGAAGACGTTGCACCGGAGGGCTGGGCCGTCGTCTTCCGACAAGGTGAGTTCAACCTGTCGGGCTGCGAGCCGCACGTGATCCAATGCTTCGCAGCCTGCATTATGGGGGGTGTCATGGCCAAATCTTTTTCGAACGAAGAATGGAGCCGAATCCTTGCCTTTGCGAGTGAACATGCAGAGGAATTCGGTCTTCCGCAGAGGCGAGGCAATTCGGTCATTATCGGTTCCTTCAACATCCGAAAGCTTGGAAGCCCCGATAGAAGCGAGGGATCCTGGAGACTGCTCTCCATGATCTGTGAGCGCTTCGATCTGCTTGCCGTTCAGGAAGTCCTCGACGATCTCAGCGGCATCAGGCATCTCAAGCGTCGTTTGGGCGATTCATACGGATTGGTTGTTTCGGACACTACCGGCGCCTATCCAAGCTCGGGAACCGCGGCCGAGAGATTGGCGTTCCTTTTCCGTTGGCAGAGAGTTGCCCGCACCGAGGTTGCCTCCGATATCAGCTATGATCGGACCAAGGTTGCCGATACGCTCTTTTCCTATCGGGATGCATTCTGGGAAGCCATGGAGAAGCATGCAAAGGATATGGAGAACTGGACCGCAGATACTGAAAAGAGGAGAGCTGAGGGGAAGAAGGCACGGCCGAAACCGACCCTGTCGCATCCACATTTCCTCACGTTTATTCGCCAACCTTTGTGCGTGTCATTCGAGATCAAGGATTCGTCAACTACCAATCCCGTCCAGTTTCTGGCCGTCAACTGTCACCTCCTTTATGGTGACGATCCACGAGAGCGGCGAAGAGAGTTCGAGGCCTTGGTTGCGTGGCTGATCGAACGGGCCAAGCATCAAGAACGGATGTACTACCCCAACCTGCTCCTTCTGGGAGATTGCAACCTCGAGTTTGACGATCCGGAGACGGAGCGACCCAAGATCGACGCATTCTTGAAGTCTCTTAACGAAGACCAACTGGGCAAGCGAGGCAACGCGGAAATCAATTTCCCGCTGCTGGATGTGCATCCAAGTCACACGGACGTGTTTCGTACGAATGCCAGGTTAAAGGAAACGTATGACCAGATAGCCGTCATCTTTCGGGACAAAAGGCTTCCAAGCCACGAAGCGAACAAGAAAGCCGGCAGTACGGCGGACGGATTCGACTACGGTGTCTTCAACTTCGTGGAACTCTTCAGCCAAGCACTCTACGAAGCGCCGTTCGCTGCGCTCGAACCGCAAGTGAGGAAACAGGTGCTCGGCAAGTTCGAGCATGACCTTACCGATCACTTGCCGGTTTGGATAAGACTCCCCATGCCGGACTGATTTGGAATCCGGCGGTTTTCGTGGGGTCCTAAGTATGCCGGTTCACAAATACGGTCGCGCATTTCCTGCAAGGCGTCCCTCTCGCTCCCAAGCTTGGGAACGAGAGTAGGACCGGCATCCTGCCGGTCAGACCGGCAAGATGCCGGTCCTACTTTCCAGGCGACACCGCATTTGTGAACTGCAGTACTAAGGTTACGAGGATAAGAAACGGGAGGCCGGCCTCTGCAAAGGCGCAGCTCGGAAAGAGTTTCTCACTGCTGAAGTTGATAGAAGCACGCCTCACTGTTCACAAACCGTATAGAAATACACCACCAGTCTTTCGGGAGGCATGAAGTCCTTGTGGTGAAACTCAAGAAGGGTGGGGCTCACTCTCTTGGGTTTGCCCGGAAAACAAAGTGATACGATCTGATCTGGGGATTGCTTCTTGATCCTCAGGGTGAACTCGCCGATCGGCCCTTTCCAGTTCCGTCCCGTACCGAGTATGTACTCGACAATGTCGAAAGACACGGTAACCCATCCCGGGTTCTTGGCAACACAAGCTTTGATTTGATTCTCGATGGCACGGCGGGTGTTATCGTCAAGACACACGTCCTTGTGAGTCTCGGTTCCGGCTGTCGGTATGTCGGAATCGCCATGAGCCCCTCTTTCATGCACCACGCCATACGCGGAACCCACTGCCGGCTCATAGGTGTGCTCCACGACTACTTCTTTTCCTGCAGGAAAGTCCTGCTGCCAGAAGCGAGTCTCAGCTACTTTCCAGTCGATCCTATAACTGACCGACTTTGCGTCTTTTCCTCCGCCCAGTACTGCCGCTACAGCTTCTTGGCCTTCCTTTAAGTCGGCGTCCCAAAAGATTTGATCATCGGACAAGCCCAGTGCACGCAACTGAGTGGTGATGTCGATACCGTGTAGGAAGGCCTTACGCTCCAACTGTGTGGGTACCGGCTGACCATTTACGTATACTTCGAAAGTTTCCATAAGTGTGGCTGGGCTGCTCACACCTGAACGACCGTCGGTGAAGAATGGGGGATAGGGCGGAAGCGGGAAGGCAACCGTGGTGAGGATATCTCTGTCTGATTCGTTCAGGAAACGAAACTTGACTCGCACGGTTTCCGTTGAAATCTCCAAGACTTCTTCAAGCATTCGGATGTCTTCACTCTTCAGGAATTCAATACCGCCGGCGCCGAAACGGGCAGTTGAGTCATCGGCAATGACGTCGGTTACCAAAGACACGACTATTCCGAAAGCGACCATGGCTACACAAATCGCATAAATGTTAACCTGCTTCGGATCTTCTGTTCTTGGAGTAGGTCCACGGCCGTCATTGAGTCGCCTCATTGTCTTTGCCTTTCAGAGGTATTTGAACCGGCATGAGTGAGTCGTGCCCATTTCGGGGCTTCTGAAAAGGCTTTTCAGGCAGTCGGCGAATGCCCAATAGGCTTCGTCAAACATTTTCTTGGCAGTCAGTCTAGGGTAAGAAGGCACCGGGCCCCTCACGGCTATAAGTGGAAGCCCGATGACCCCTCCGCGAATTCCCTTATTCTTTAACCGCACTCAGCGCTTCCTGAAGTTTGGTTTCATCATCGTGGGACAGAGAAGTCTTGAGGACTTTGCCTCCGGTTCCCTTGAGTTCTTCGAGGACCTTGTCCGGCGTTGCACGCCTGACCAGAATAAAGAGGGCGGAATTCCCCGGTTGCATGTGCTCGGCCAATTGTTTCATGAAGTTGTCGTTGACGCCCACGTCGGTCAAGGCTCCCGAAACTGCTCCTGCTGCAGCGCCAATGCCCAGCCCCAGAAGCGGATTAAGAAAAATGAGGCCGATTAGGGCACCCCAGAAGCCTCCGCCGACCGCACCCGCGGCGGTAAGATTCATCGCTTGATGCAGCTTGACCTTTCCCTTGTCGTCTTTTATCGCTACTACTGCATCTTCAAGGTCGATGAGGTATTCCTTTTGCATCTTCCGCAGCATGAGACGGACCTCTTCCGCCTTGAACTGATCGTCGTAACCGATAACAACCAAATTGCTCATAATTCACACCTCCAGCATTTTGAAATTGATCAGCGTGGTTCAATACCTCGCACTGTTGCCCGGTTGTCATTCTGAACAATGTCGCCGTAGCCTTGCCGGAATCCCTGGGATCACCTGCCGGCCTCGAACCGAACAGACTCCCTCAATGCCAAGCCGGAAGGAACTCCGACGCGGTCTGAACATACCACACCTCCGACGGCGATACGAGACTTTTGCTTCGATGGATTTAGCCATTCGCCACGTTCCGAGGCGACTTGGAAAGCGGGACGCAGGGAAAACAAAGCGCCGGCAATTACGGTGCGTTGCCGGCGTTCAACGATGCCGATTTATCAGGTCGGCGGCAATATTGCGGAATCATAACGGGGCGATGACGTCGAAAGTACGTTCGAGCAGAAAGCAGGGAGACGCATTTGTAGCCATGCACGTAGGGCCGCGGGCTAGTACTCCACGGCGGAAGTACGGCGACAATTAACGTAAACGATTCTTGTCTTGGTAGCGCCGGTCTCTTCTCCACGAGCGCCCGGCACGGTTGGTGGGACAGGCGTCTCGCCTGTCGACGGGCAAGATGCCCGTCCCACTGGGACGCTACCGCGCGTTCCCAAGAATACGTCACCGCATTTATGCCGCAGTGGACTACTCGTTGGGTGAGGCCATATTCTCCAATTCTTCCCTTGTGAAAAGCCGATTGATGGTGAGACCTTGCACGATCACTGAGAATGCCACCACGGCGTAGGCGATCACGAGGATGAACTCCCTCTCACGACCGGTGTTCAGCGACAATGCCAGTGCCAAAGGCAATCCTCCTTTGAGGCCGCCCCAGGAAAGGAGTTTGACCATGTCCCAAAGCCCGTGTCCGATACGCTTGTGAACGCTCAGCAGGAGAACGGATGCCGCCGTGCTGCTCCAACGGGCAAACAGTACAACCGGAATCATAATCACTCCGGCGACCGCCGAAAGCCTTGTGGGATTGAGCACTATCACGAGCATGCCTATGAGGAGGAAGAGGACGATGTCCAAGATTTCATCGATCATCTTCCAGAATACCTCCAGATCTTGCCGACCGGTATTTACCGTCGTCTCCACCTTACTGTAATTGCCGACAATCAAACCAACTGCCACGATGCCGATCGGGCCGGAAACCTCGAGGAATTGAGCAGCGGCAAATCCTCCGGTTACCGCCGCCATGGTTATCAGCACTTGCGACGAATGCTCCTTCACGCCGTTGAGTAGGAAGTTGCAGATGATTCCCACCACAATGCCCAGGATCGCTCCGCCCAGGACCTCTCGCGAAAACATCAGGGTCACATCGCCGACGGAAGGACTTGAGCCTGCGTAAATCAGGCCCGAAATCACCGTAACGAGCACCATGGCGATGCCGTCATTAAACAGCGATTCGCCGTTGATAACCGTTTCCAATCTGAGAGGCAGTCCGACGCTCTTCAGGATGGCGAGGGTGGCAATCGGATCCGTGGGAGAGATGATCGCGCCGAACAACAGCGCATAGAGAAAGGGCAGCTGAATACCGATAAGACCGAGGCCGGCCCAGCCAAGGATTCCCACCAGGAATGTTGATATGAGCGTGCCGAGTACCGCAAGGGCAAGAATCAGCCACTTGTCCTTTTCCAAGCTTCGGATGGGGATGTGAAGCGCACCGGCGAACAAGAAGAAACAGAGCAACCCGTTGAGAAGAACCGAACTGAAATCAAATTTGTCCCAAAATGCCAAGAAGGCGGTATGCCATGATATCAATCCGAGTTGATCGAGCACATACCCCGTGCATGAGACCGCCATGGCCAACACCATGACTCCCACCGTGGTATCAAGATGAAGAAACCGCTCGTTCAGGTAAACGAACAGAGCTCCAAGGCAGAGCAGGAAAACGAGAGTCTGAAACCATATCATCGCATCCTCCGCTAATGCGTCTATGTTTGTGTCGCCCAAGGTAATATACCAAGAACACTCACGGGAGCAATCTTGAAGAGTTCGAGGCGACAATGTGCCGTTCCCCGATAAATCTATTTGTTGAGGTTTTCTGCGGGGAAGCCGTTTCCAAGAGAATTGTGTGTGACCGAGGCCAAGTGGAGCGGGGCATTCCGTGAGCACAGCACCGAATTATCGTTGACACGTGAGCCGGTCTCGTGTCGCCGGCTCCGGGTGTCCGCGCTATGTTACCCGGTGTGGAATTAGCCTGCCGGCATGCAAGATTGGGTCCGGTATCGAGAAACACAAAGGCGTCCGCCCCCGATGGGAATGAAAAGCTCTCTCAGGTCTACAGATCTTTCAGGTAATCGACCCCGCCCAACAGCTTCATTTGGTGCAGGATCCAATTGTGTCTACTCCTAACGTAGGACGAAGGCTTCCTTACCTTGTACCGTTTCGGATTGGGGAGCACCGCTGCCAACAGGGCCGCGTCACTTCGGGTCAGTGTAGAGGGCTTCTTGTGGAAATAGGTCTCTGCAGCGGCACGGATTCCGTATATTCCGTCCCCAAACTCTGCAATGTTTAAATAGACCTCAAGAATCCGCTTCTTCGGCAACATTAATTCCAGGAGGAGCGCAAAATATGCCTCCAGTCCCTTTCTCACATAGCTTCGTCCATTCCAGAGAAACAAGTTCTTTGCCGTCTGCTGAGTGATCGTGCTCGCACCTCTCAGGCGTCCCCCTCTCTTTCGCTTCTCTATCGCTTTCTGGATAGACTCAAAATCGAATCCCCAATGTTCCGGGAACAGTTGGTCTTCTGAAGCGACCGCGGCCAACAGCATGTAGGGAGAAATTTCTTCCAAATCCACCCATTGGCAGCGAATGCCGCCGTGTTTTTTCGCCGAAAGAAGTCTCTCGAGATGATCCCCGATCATGACAGCGCTCGTGCACGGCGGGACCCAGCGCAAGCAAAGTACCAGCGCAACAGAGACGACGACAATGCAAATGAGTGAACGTTTGAAGATGACCACGAGCCTGGATGCTTTGCTTGGCGGAGGGGTACTCCTCTTCGTGCGGATCGCGCCGAAGTAGACGCAAAGGTTATCAATAGCCCGTCGCGTAGAAGAAAGCATTACCGAAATGCCTTTGCCATGCTCAGGCTCAAGCATATCGATGGCGCCTCAATCTCTCTTCGGCACCACTCGGCAAAAGCCCGATACAGGATTCCCGGGCATTCTCCAGTCTGTTTGCCCGGGTATCCCTATTTCAGATCCCCCGACAACCAAGCCTGGAAGAGGTGAAAGTGCTCCACCCTCCCTTGTCTACGAAGCAAGTACTCTCACATATGGCATCCGGATCGATTGCCGTCCGTCGTTGCCATGTCGACCGACATCAGGATATACGCTCACGCGGCCGTCTCGCTCCACTACCGCATGAGCGTTGTATTCCTGAGTGAACGTTTCTTGGCGGCCATATCGAAGCCTCTGAGGTCTGAGCCGTTCAGGGCAACGAGAGTTACATGCCAAGTGGGGAAACGCTGACCCTGATTTCTTTCACCCCGGGAGTTCCTTCCACTAACGTTTTCACATCACCGATCAACCGGGCTTCCTGGACTATATCCCCTGTTACGCTCACATAAACCGATCCATCATGGGAACTCACTCTGCACTGGGGGAGCTCTTCCACCAGTTTAATCTTCACCTTGGCAGCGAGCAACAAGTCATCAACTTCTTTCTGAGATTCAGGAGTAGTCTCGAAGTGTTTCTGACCGGCCGTGTTGCAAATAATGTCTACGGCATCTCCTACCGTAACCCTATGAATGTGGATTATCAGATCGTACAGAGTCGGGTCCCAAGGGTCTTTTCCCCAGAGAGCCATCGTCCACCTTCTGCGTTCCTCGTCATCTTTCCTGAGAATCTTGAGAGCCTTTTCCTTAGAAAGCCCTTCTCGCTCCATCTCGAGCTTGATGCGGTCTTCCATATCAGCCAGAACGCGAACCTTTAGGACATGACTAATGCCTTGAAGCATGAAGTGACCTGCTAAACCGTGGTACACAATGTTGTCCGCCTGTGCGTGATGCAGGAACGTTTCCCGAATGAAAGCCAAGTACTTCTCTCTCCCGTAACTGAATCGCTCCAAGACGGACGGTGCATCGTGGAGCGCGCGAACAAGCTTGATCTCCGGAATATTAAAATGCTCCGAGGTTTCAAGGAGCAGATCGCGAGAAATGCAGTCGTAGCCCAATCTCTTGGCTACTTCCTCGGCTATTTCCTTGCCTTTGCTGTACGAACCTCTGCTTATAGTGATAATTGCCATAGTACCTTCCTGTGTGTCGATTTTGTAAGAGACCTATTGCGCATACTTATAAATTTGACTGAGATCCGACTCCCAAACACGGGAGGCGGTCTTTCGTCCCAGACTCCCCTGTCGACCGCCACCATAACAATTTGGAAACCGCACGTCAAAGCATTGGCGACCCCGGCGTTTCCCCAAGCTGTTCAGGCCAAGGAGAGGAGCGATTCGTAATGAGGCCTTCCTTGATACTTTCCGAAGTCATTATTCCGTATCCGGCTTCTCTGTCAATATCTCTGATGACGCCGGCAGGGCCATTCTCTTGCGAGCCAATATGAATAAGAGTCAAAAGGGAACATCGATCGTTTGGACTCACGACGATCTCTTGTCACCGGCTCGTTTCGGGCAGCCTGCTACTGTCAAGCCGGCCTGAAGCCGGAATTTCGCATAGAACACGTGACAGGCAAGAGCCCGGAGACGAACTCAACTGCAGGCTGGAAAGCCTGCGTCTCATTGGCACGAGAGTCCGTGTCGAAAGTAAATGTCTGCCCAATTCCACATGTCACCCAACTCTGCGAGCCGGAATGGGCGGTTGGCTGCTAAGGCGGTCCATTCTCTGCCTCAGGGCGGCCGAGTCCAGGTTGACCCCCACCCTAAGGGCTCGCAGGCCTTTCACGTCCTGGAGGTCGTCCAGATCGAGGTGTTCAACCTCGGGGCCAAGAAATCCCTCCGCTTGGAGAAAACTTATATGGCTGAGCATTTCCGAGGCTTCTTCCGGTCGTGAGTAGACCATGGCAATCCTGTCTGGTTGAGTGAGCCGTTCCCGGCCGCCCTTGACCATGGCCTTGTCGATTCTTGAACGGATGATCTCATGCCCGATATTGTATGCGCCGTCCACGTCGAAGCGCTTCTCTGCAAAACGGAAACTGATCGAAAGAGGATTATGGTTCACCAGAATCAGATGTGTAGCCTCCAGGGGTATCTTTAGGACGCTCTTGAGTTGATCTGCGTGCCAGGCTATGCCGCACGCGACGATGATCTGCCAGATTCTCAGGTTTCGTACATACAGGTCGTCGAACTCGCCGTCTTCCACCATTGAAGCGCCCATGTAAATGACATAGTCTAGTCCGTCCGTCTGGTGCTTGTCAAAATAGTGGGGAAAGATTGCCTGGGCCTCGGCCTCTTCGCTTTCGAGGTACGAGGACAGTCTTTCATTGAACAGTGCGACGCTTTCCTCAAAGTCCTTGCGCTTGCTGTACACGGTACCTTTGGATGCATCGATTTCCCTGTGGTAGGCCGCAATTGCTTCCACGACCCGTAGCCCAAATGTCTTCAACGGCTTGAATACAGGCTCGACTTCGTTCCGGAGAAACGTCATAACAGCCATTTCTTCTCCGGTGCCAATCCCGTCCTGTATCCAATCCAGGTGCTCGGATACTTGGTGCAACAACTCCTGGAGTATGGGAAGACGTCTTGCTTCCCAAGCCTTTCGGAGCACATCAAGCGCGAGATTGAGGTGCTCCGTCAAATCATCGCGAATCGCGGCGTTTCTTGCATATGACGAGCCTCGAATGTCCGATGACCCATACAGCGGGTACACGTCGCGAAAGACAATATTTTCCATCTCCTGAACGTTGCCCCGATGGAGATTCTCCAGATGATCGAGAACCGCTTTTTTGAAACGCCATTCCACGGAATGGTGCACTGCCGTGCATTTCTGCTTGATGAGGGTATCCACGTCGTTGTCCAGTTTGTCGAGAGCTTGTTTGAGAGCCACGGAGAACATGGGGAGTAATTGGTGAGCCACCAGTTCGTCCCGGGCACCAAAAGCTCCCGGACGTGGAGACGCCAACTTCAGTGTTCCTATGAGTTGGCCTTGAAAGAGCAGAGGTGCAACCATGAGAGCCCGGACATCGTTCCTCAGACTTTCTTCATCGGCCGGGGTTCTGTTGGGTTCTTCCAACAGGTCTCGTATCCGCAGGACTCCCCCCTTGTCTATGGCTCGCTCGTATACGGATCCAACGAAATACGACGTAGGGACATGAGTTGTATCACCAAATATGCAGTTGCACTTCATCTCGCATCCCGTGCTCAAGAGAAACGTTTGATCGCCTTGAACGGCAGCGACGCTTGCTACGAGATCAGGTTGGCCGTAGAGTGTTCGAAGCCTTTGCTGAAGCCTCAAGAACCCGTCCTGAGTAACGATGGTGCTTTTGTCGATGAGATCTCTGTCCAGTGCCGAAAGGACCTCCGCGGCCGTAACGTCCATGGCTTCGACAATCGTGAAACCTCGGAACTCGAAGTTCTCCGGGGGAAGTATCTCCCTAAGAATCTGTGGTTCGGACAGGTGATTCAGTATGTCGGCTTTCTGTCGCTCGGTGAGGGTTTCCGGTCCTCCCAGGTTACGGATTTCCACGAAGCCGAGTTCGGGCTTGAAACGGATATAGCGCTCCAGGCCGGTTTCCGGATGCGGTACGATTTGGATGAGCGGTTGGTACAACCCTTCATCAATGCCGTAGCATTCTCGCAAAATCAGGAAGTACGCTCGCATGAGCCGAGCCATGACATATGCTTCCCCTTCCAACGCCGGCCTGCCTTTGTATGATCCGTCCGCGTTCAGAACCAGGTTCTCGAACGCCGGTGAGCAGAGAAACGGATCGAGGGAATACGGTACAAGTGCGGCCAGGGCACGGGCTTCCCAGAGAGCCGGGGGGAAAACTGCGCTCATGAGCGTCCCGACGAGGCCATGGTGACGTTCCAGAACCGAGAGATCCTCGATAGGTTCCATTAACTCCGGAGCTTGGGCAAGTTCCTCCCGGATGGCGTCGAGCATTCTACCTCGCGCTCCGTTAACGGAATCAACGGTTTGGTTCCAAAACTCCACGAGCGGTGCAAGGCTCAATACGAATCGGAACGGGTATTCTCGAACTATTTCGTCCATCATGGATCTCCTTACCAACCCATTATCGCATGCGCTGCGTCAATCGTCCATGCCTCGGTCGGTCCGCCAAGGGCATGCTCGCCCCGTTTCATTTAATTCTAGAGAGGGATTCTCTGCCGGCTTGGTTACACTACCGCCGACTTCTTCAAGGGGTGACGGTGTGGAGTGCACCGGGGCGGTGAGCTCAGAGGAGCCCTTAGTGCTGGTCGGCGCAAATACCGTGACGTATTCACGTAGGATTTGGAGAGCGAAGCAAACCGCATCGGTCAAGGCGTTGAGATTGCTTCGTCGTTTCACTGCTCGCAATGACATTGTCGGTACACGTCATTGCAACCCCGGACTTGATCCGGGGGAAGCAATCTCAACAGACCGGAATGCGTGACCGAATTCATGAAACAGAGTAATTAGGCAATCACGGCGGTCTCTCTCCTGCCGGATTTTCGTATGGCCTCTGAACGATTGCCGCACTATTCAGCCATGGGATTCATGGCACGTTCGGGGTTCTTTTCCACTTTCTCGAGAATCGAAGCGACCTTTGATTCAGGCAGCCAGTTCACCTTGCCCGTGCCCACGTCATAGACAGCTGCTACAACCTTTATCTTTCCCTCCTTCACGAGATTTCTCGTGACCGGGCTTTCCATGAACAAATCCTTTATGGCCTGCCAGATGTTCTCCACGATGGCGTGGGGTACAATCTTTGCGCCGCGGACGCCGGGGTTCGCGACTATGGCCTTCTTGACCGCAGGTCGAATATTGTTGATGAGATGGGGAATGTTTCTCTCGAGCGGGCCTCCCTTGCCCTGGATCGCCTTTGTGACCGCCGTGACCGCGCCGCACTGAGTGTGCCCCAATACCAAGACCACCGGTGTGTGGACATGTGCTACGCCGTATTCTACCGAACCGATCTCGTCCACATTGCACACATTGCCGGCAATTCGAATGCTGAAGATATCCATGACGCCGGCATCGAAGATCCTTTCTACGGGAACACGGGAATCGGAGCAGGCAATAATGGTCGCGTAGGCGTGGTCACCCTGGTTCTCCGCTGCCGCTTGCTTCAATCGTGCCAAGTCTGTGTGCGGGTGTTCGGTCTTTCCGGTCACAAAGCGTTCGTTGCCCTTCTTGAGCATCTCAATGGCTTGATCGGGAGTAGGTTTTTGCGCCGTACTCGTCACCGATGCGAAACAGGGGATTCCGACAAACATTGCCAGTGAGATAACGAAAAGCATGCCGGCAAATAGTTGACTCATTGTTCTCTCCTTAATAGTCGATTTCACAATACGGTAGCGTATTCGGTCCTGATTTGTAGGTGCACCCTCCGTGGGTGCCCAGGGCTTCGTGAGAGTCCTTCACAGCCCGGGCCTGCGAGCCCGGAGATTTCTCGCCTCAGGCGGCCGCAATTGAGAACGACGGGACAATACATAACCGAGCTTATCAAACGGCGAAGCCTTACTCCAGGGCGGAAGTGCCGTAACGTATGAGCGGAACCCGTCCTTGGCTTGGCAGCTCCGGCCTTTACTCCGCATGCGCCCGGCAGGGTTGGCGGGATTCCGCTGCTAACGGGATCGACGGGGAAGATGCCCGTCCCACTGGGACGCTACTGTGCGTTCTCAAGAATACGTCGGCGTATGATACGGTGTACTAATAAGTCAACACCATGCCTCCGTCGAAAAGCAAATCCCCTCCAACGAGGTATTTGGCGAAACGCGAGAATCCGAACACAAACAGGTTGGCTGCCTCGATGGGGGACATCATCTCCTTGACTCGTGATGTTCCCATCATGACGTCTCGCACAACTTCCTCGGGGGTAATGCCCCGTTGCGCTGCCTGGTCGGGAATCTGTTTGAGGGCCAGCGGGGTCTTTACAAAGCCTGTACTTACGGTGAACGAGCGGACCTTCCCTTCCCCTTCCGCGGAGATGGATTGACTCAGGGCACGCAAGCCGAACTTGGTCATGTTGTACACGGGCTTATTCTTTGTCGTGATATGCCCGTGGACGGAGGACATGTTTCCTATGACTCCGCAGCCATCGGAGCTGTTCTTCATATGAGGAATGGTCAGTTTGGACAATAGGAACGGCGCGCGCAGCATGATTCGCATCATAAGGTCGTACTTCTCCATGGGGAAGTTTTCCACCGAGTCAATGTGCTGCAAGCCTGCAATATTAGCGAGGTACTTGATCGTCCCGAGTCTTGCCGCTTCTTGGACCGATCTCTCGACCTCATCGTCTTTCGTGAGGTCCGTAGGCAAGAAGACCATCTTCCCACCCATCTCTTCGGCAATCTCCCGTGTCCGTCGACCTTCTTCCTCGTTAATGTCCAGGCCGACCGTGGTAAGGCCATTCGCCGCCGCGGCCAGTGCCGTGGCCCTGCCGATTCCCGTTCCTGCACCGCTGACGATGCAGACGTTTGATCGGTTGAAGTTCTCCTCCGACAGGATCAGTACCTCATCTCCGGTGATCTTGGGTTCAGTGATGTCCATTGGTTGTCTCCAGGCAGTGGTCTCTGTTTCAGTCCTAATACTATCTTCGCTGCCCGGGCCGCACTCGGGTATACGGCCGCAAGCTCTCGTCCGCCAAGTAGCCGGCCGGCAAACACCGTCCTCCGGGATCCGGTGGGGCAGCCCCCCTCTGATATTGCAAGGGAAGCGGATCTGATTCTACCTGAGCTTCTGCTGCTGCAATTGGAGTATCTGCTTCGTCAGTCGAAGCTTCCTCTGTTCCAGTTCAAGGATTCTCTCGTTCAGCTTCTGGATTTGCTGCTCCACACGCGTTATCTGCTGCTCTATCCGCTGATTCCTGATGTCTTGCCGCAACTTCCGTTGGTCGAGCCGCAGCTTTTTCTCGCTGTCGCTCAGCATATTGCGTCGTTCGCGAAGTTCCAGGACCTGCTTTTGAAGCTCGCTACGCGGCCGATTTTCCAACGATTTCTTATCGGTACCGTGTCGATTAAGGTTTTCGGCCGGCTTCTTCTGAGGCTTCACCTCTTTCGGCTTGGTCGACACAGCGGGGCTCTGATCTTTGCGGTCTTCGGCCAAGGCGCCTCTGGTATGGGGAAGGAAGATTGAACAGAGCAAAATCGTGCAAGAAACAAAAACTATCCTTTTCATGATACTCCTTCGTGCCTTGTCAAACTCGTGATCCACGCTGTTGACGGCCCTTCGGTATCGTAATTCGGTCGTCAAGGCTTACTTATCCCGAGCTCCGTTCAGGGTCAAGTGCAATCTCTCTTCATAGTCGGCAGGATGCATGCTCATGGTTCCCGCAAGGGCCGGAGCCGCGATGACCGAAAAATCGGTCAGCGCAGTTGCTTGAGGAAATCGTCTATCATATGCAATTGGTCCGTGATGGAGGCGACGAGATCTTCGACTCCTTCCAGGTCTGCAGCGTCGCACTTCTTCTCGATGTCCCGTGCCAGCGATGCGATTTCGGTAAGCTTGAGATTGAGTGCGGCTCCCTTTATGGAATGAGCCCTATCCCGCGCGACGGAATGATTCTCTATCTTGAGCGCTGCTCGAAGTGGTGCCAAGTCCTCTGTTTTGGTATAGTCCAGGAAAAGCGCGAGCAACTCGTGAACGTCTTCCTCATCAATTCCCCGCTCTTCGGCGATTTCCTTTACCATTATCATGTTTGTCTCCGTGAGAATCCTTTTGCTGCATGTGCCTCATTCATAGGCCGACGGTGGATTATACGATGGAACGGCGCCGTACCGGGGTATCAGGGCGAATTACCGGCGCCTCGCGGGAAGTGCTTAATCAGTCGCAGGACATTCCTCCCGTCGGCCTCTGAATGGTAAAGGTATTCATCCATGACTTGGCGGATGAGCCATATCCCCAGCCCGCCCTCCGATGGTTTGTCCAGGTTGGGAGCCTGTACCGACGACGGATCGAAGCTCTGCCCGCGGTCTTCAAATTTGAACTCCAGACTGCCCGAACCTACTTTGATCTCGATCGAGACCGGGCCCTTCTTCTCCGATGTGTATGCATGACGTTGGATATTGGTAAAGGCCTCGTCGAATGCCAATTCAAGATCGTTGATCAGATCGTCGCGACTTGAAAATTCGGGCAGTTGTCCCAGAAAAATCCGTACGAAATGATCCAGCGGTCTCAGGAGAATCATCTCTGCAGGAACTTCAATTCTGACGGAAATCTGGTCGTCCATTCTGATTACCCGGCCTCAGCTCGCGGTGAACGACTCTACCGCCCCTTCCAGGTCATCAAAAATCTCGAAGACTCGGTGGAGACGAGTCAGTTGGAAAAGCGTCTTCGCCTGGGGGGAGGGATTCGCAATCTTCATGTCGCCGTTGCTCTTGATCAGTGCCCTCAACGAAGCGACTAGGGCACCACAACCGGAACTGTCGATGAATCGAGTCTTCTCCAGGTCGATCACCAGCTTCGTCTCGCTGCGTTCCGCAAGCTTATTGACCGCGTCCTTCAACTGGGGTGCCACCACGGCGTCCAGTCTCTCATCCGTGGTGATAATGGTGATACCGTCCCGTTCTTGGATTTCCATGATCCTCTCTCCTTGAACTCGCAGGAGTTCTTTTATTTAATAGAGACGAGCAGCAGAGTTATGTCGTCGTCAAAATCCATCAGGCCCCGGAACCCCTCGAGATCCGCCAGGATGTTGGGGAGGATCTCGTCGTGTTTCATCCCAAGGCTATCGAGAAAGACCCGCTGCAAACGATCTTCGCCGTAGAATTCATCCGGTTTTCCCTTCAAGTGAGTCTCCGTGACTCCGTCGGTGAAGACAAGAATTGTGTCTCCGTCGGCCAGTTGCATACGCCCTTCAGCGTAGTCCATGTTGGGGAACGCACCGATCAGGGGGCCGCCGTGGGACAGATGATCGACTCGGCCCCCGTCTTGACGGTGCACAAAAGGTATTGGGTGTCCTGCATTGGTGTAAATCAGTTTCAGGGTGTGAGGATCGATCACGCCATAGAATACCGTCAAGAATTCCGAATCAGGCAGAACGCTGAACATCTGGTCATTGATTGTCGACAGAAAGCCGGCGGGGGAGCCTCGAAGGGCCGCCAGGGACTGAAAGGCCATCTTGAACATCGCGCCGATCATAGCGGAGGCCACCCCGTGGCCCGATACGTCAACCTGCGCAAATGCGATGCGACCGTCGGGAAGTTCCACTACGTCGTAGAAGTCTCCACCTGCAGTGGACACCGGTTGATAGATCACCGAGAAAGCCACTTGTTCGCTGTCCGGAAAACCGTCGGGAAGAAGTGAACTCTGAAGTTGCGAGGCCATCTCCATTTCCCGGGCCATGATTCGATTTTTCTCCTCGATCTCCTTTGTGGCCTCGTACAATGCGAGATGGTTTTTCACCTTGATTGACAATTCGTGCCTGTCGTAGGGTTTGGTTATGTAGTCGACAGCTCCGGCTTCCAGGCCCTTTTCCTTGCTGCCGGAGTCTTCTCGGGCAGTAAGAAAGATCACGGGGACGGCCGGCCCAATAACGTCCCGTTTGAGGATCTCCAGGGTCTGAAAGCCATCCATGCCGGGCATGTCTATGTCCAGAAGAACGAGATCCGGTTCTTCTCTTTTCGAGATGTCAATGGCTTCCGGTCCCGACGATGCCGAGACGGTGTGGTAATTCTTGCTAAGCATTGTCTGAAGCAATTTTCGGCTTATTGGATGGTCTTCTACGACCAAGACCTTGGACGGTTTCATTGTCGCTTTTCGTAAGGAGAAGAGAGAATCATGTGGTTTGTCCGCGGTGAATTACCTGTTCAACCCTGTCTGCCGATCTGAGTAAGTGTACCCGTCTCCGGCCGATATCGTCTCAGGGCTAAAGGGTCTTGCTCCGCGATTGTCATCCGAGCCTCTGCCTGCAGCCTTCAAACGGCTCGGATCAGACGCCCTTTACCCCTTGCAAAGGGGACCGAATTCCGAACTTACATATACCATCTAATCGTGAGCCGTGCTATAGGCAGAAACAAAAACACTGTCGATCCTCTTCTGCTTGACGCTCCTAAGTCCATCGGCCATAGTGGAGGGAATTTGGGCCAAGCGTGTCGAACGAGAGAGTCCGAACCATCGGAGTGGTGCGTAAGAACCATCCGCCTCGGGAGAAGAGCCGAATGACGAAACATGTGGGAATCGTGGCGTGCAGTGCGGAAGGCGCGGCCCTTTGCTACCGCACCTTGTGCGCGGAAGCGCCGGCGCTGATGGGCGAACATATGCATCCGGAAGTCTCGATGCACACCCACCCGCTCGCGGAGTACATGGTACATATCCGGACCGGTAATTGGGGTGAGGTAGCGAAGCTCATGCTGTCATCCGTGCGAAAATTGGCCTCCATCGGAGCGGAGTTTGCCGTTTGCCCGGACAACACGATCCACGAGGCCTTTGATCTCGTTGGTGGCGAGACGCCCATTCCGTGGCTGCACATTGCCGAAGTGGTCGGGCGGAAGGCCAAGGAACAAGGGATCAAAACGCTCGCAGTCACGGGAACCAAGTATCTGATGACAGGTCCCGTGTATCGAGACGCACTCGGCAAATACGGCATAGCGTGCCGGATCCCGGAAGAACCGGATCGGGAACGAATTGATGCGATCATCTTCAAAGAGCTGGTCAACGGTGTGTTCAGGGAGGAGTCAAGACTCTACTTCAACTCGGTCGTTGCGAAGATGAAGGACGAGGGCTGCGAAGGGGTTGTTCTCGGGTGCACGGAGATACCTCTGCTCGTGGACTCCAATGACTGTCCACTACCGACATTTGACTCAACCCGTTTGTTGGCGAGGGCGGCATTGCAGGAAGCTCTGGGCGGGACGTGACGGGCGGATAAGCGCAGAGGCGCTTAGAACCGCAACCAAATGGCGATTGCAGGCACCGACGTCACGTGCGACCTTGGGTTTCGCAGGTACCATTGTACTACGCAGGGGATCCGGACGTTGCTCCCGACTCCCAGGGGCCGGGCGCAACCAAACCGAAATTCAGGAGCCAGTTTCCGAAGAAATCTTCGCGGTACGACAAGAAAATGAGGATTCGTAGTACAGAGAGGGGAGGCCACGCCGTATGTGACGTGTCCCCCGCCTTACGAACCTTTATCGTTTCTCAAGGGGGCACGGCACTATGCACCGTGAGCGTCATTCAATTGATACCAGAACCATCCGCGTGTGCATGCTTACGCACAGCATTTATTCCCGTGACACGCGTATCCGACGCCTCTCAGAATACCTTACTGCGGACGGGCACGAGGTGGACGTGATTTGCCTCGCTGCAGAGACCTCGGAAGAGCCCATCGACTTGGGGAAGGTCCGCGTGTTCCCGCTGCCGGTGTCCCGGCGTCGCCGTGAGCGGCTGGGCCTTATCTTCGAGTGGATTGTCACGTTCGTTCTGATGTTCCTGTACACGACGAGACTCGATCTCAAGAATCGGTACGATCTCATACATGTCCACAATATGCCGGATTTTCTTGTCTTTTGTGCCATACTGCCCCGCCTGAGGGGTTGCCCGGTGATCTTGAACATTCACGACGTGACACCACAATTGGCACGCTCCAAATTAGGTTTACCCTCAACGCATCCGCTGATTCGGGCCCTGGCAATGATCGAGCAGGTCTGCATCAAATTCAGCACGTATGTCATTACGGAAACCCGTGTCGCTGCAAAGAGCCTCACAGACGGAGGAGCACCCCAAGACAAGGTGGGCATCGTCATGAATGCCGCGGACGCACGGATGTTCGAGCCGGACGAGCACAACACGGATAGGCATCCCAAGTCAGGACCTTTTGTGCTCCTGTTCGTGGGAACCGTGGCACGCCGGTACGGATTGGAGACATGCGTGAGTGCCTTGCCGCACATCCGACCGGCGATTCCCCACATTCGCCTGAAAGTGGTTCCCAAAGTAAAGCACGAAGGCGTGGCTCTGGATGAGTGTCTCGCTTTGGCTGAATCCACGGGTGTGTCGGATCTGATCGAGCTTTCCGATCCTGTTCCGCTGGAGCGAATGCCCGGCGTCATGTTGGATTCCAACCTGGGACTGTATCCTGCTTTCTCGGATTGCCATATGGATGTGAGCCCGTCCCTGAAGATCCCCGAGATGGTCAACATGGGGCTCCCCATTGTCGCGAGCAGACTGTCCTGGCTCGAGGAACTGTATGGAGACGAGTCCATCGCCTTTGTTCCACCGGGTGACCCCAAAGCGCTCGGCGAGAAGATCGTAGATCTCTATCGCTCACCGGAGGACAGACAACGCCTGGCTCGCAATGCCATGAGCAGAGGAGCCGCCCTGACATGGGAGGAGCAGTACAATTCGTACAAGGAAATCCTGGGGAAGTTGATTTCCGGAATGAAGGAGGGGTAGGCCCATGTCTCTGGGGAAAAATATTCTGTTTTGGCTTGTCCTGGCATTGATCTCCCTATGTCTCCTCGAGGGGGTGTTGCAGGTCGCGTGTCTTGTGTCTCCCCGGGTGAATTCCTTGCTGAGTTCTCGCAGCGGCCTGACAATATCCGATGACAAGGTCGGCTGGCGAGGAAACCCCGATTTTGAGGACCACGATGCCAAGGGCTTCCGCAACAAGCAAGTCCCCCATCAGGTCGACGTGGTGGTGTTGGGCGACTCAATGACCTACGGGGTGTGGGTGGACCGGGAGGATGCCTGGCCTCAAGCGCTCGGGCGTGCGGGGCATCTCACCGTTTACAACATGGGAATCAGCGGGTACAGCCCCATTCAGTATCTGCTGCTCTTGGACGAGGCGCTGGAACTCAAGCCCAAGCTGGTCATCTTGACTCTTTACATGGGAAACGACCTGTTCGACTGTTACAGCATGGTGTACAAATGGAACCTGATTCCGGGGCTCAAGACGACGGACCCAAAGCGGCTTGCGGAATTTGCGCATCTGGACCGCGAATCTTCCGTAGATGAAGCCTCGGCGGCCGCGTTCGAGCCTCACCGGAAACTCAAGGATTTCCTGGCGGAGCACTCGAAGATCTATGGGCTCCTGTGGCTGACCAAACGCCTGCTTATTCCGCATCATACGTGGCCGTGGTTTTGGCTCAAGTATCGGGCCGCCAAGTTTGCACCCTGGGAATCGTTCGAATTCGGGAATGTGCGGACCATCCTGACTCCGTCGTACAGATTCATGGGAATCGACCAGAGTGATCCACGGAACCGAGAAGGGTTGCGTTTATCCCTTCAAGCCATAGACCGTATCAATCGGCGTCTCAAGGAGAAAGACGTTCGGTTCTTAGTTCTCCTGCTGCCCACAAAGGAACTGGCAATGGAGGACCTGATGAAGCAGGGTAAGATCAAGGCCTCTCCTGCGTACGAACGTTTGGTTCGTGATGAGAAGAAGATTTGGAATTTAGTGCGCAGCAACATGCTGGAGCATTCCATACCTTTCGTGGATGGGTTGGTTGGCTTGCGTGATACTCTGAAACAAGGGAAATCCCCGTACTTGATAAACCACGATCCCCATCCAACCGCGTACGGACATGAGATACTAGGGCGTTATGTGTGGTCCGAGATCAAGAAGATGAAGCTCTTGGACCGCGATAGCGGGTCAAGAAGACGTGAATAATCGCACTATTCATGATACGGCGATACGATACAATTTCTTCTCAAGACGGATTTCTTTAGCTACCGGGGAACGAAGTCAAGGCTGTAGGCTCATACTGACTCGATCTGGCCGCCTCACTTCGGAATAGGAGTAAGCAAATGGATGGGGGCTCTACGTGCCTCTCCCGCTTATGCCTTTTCACACGCTTCATAAGTTCTATAAGTTCTGCATTTTTTTGGGCAGAGTCCACGTTGCGTTGAGCGCGCGTAGTTGAATTTCGCTGATTGGTGTTCCAATGCGGGATCGACCAAAACTCGCCGCGCCATATGACTGCGTCGGGCCGATGCGGGCATGTCCGATAAGGTGATCTGCTTCTTCGGATTTACAAGCTGGACATACCGAGGCGCGCAGTCCCCCGCGAAGCAAAGAAGTGTATATTCCCTTGGGCTTGGACCTTTTCCGGATAGTGTAAGGCCGTGATTGAGAATCCGCCGCCAACATCGTGCTTGACCGGATGCGGTCGATGAATTAGGTTCAGAGCCGGTGAAAGAAGTCTTGCTAAGCAACGTGACGACGGTCTTGCCTCCGTCTGCGGATGGGGCAACCATCCGTGGCCTCTTCGGGGTCTTAAACATCATCCGGAGACCGATCACCCGTCCAAATGCAGGGCAAGACTAGTACTATCTCACAGTCCCGGCTTCAACCGACCTGGTTTTGTGACGGACTCTTTATCCGCTAGGGAATCCATCATGGGTATCCGAACCAAATTGATGAGTAGTTACTTGATGGCGGCATTACTCGTGGCAGTCGGGGGGGGGGTCGGCTGGTTCGCCTCGCTGGAGATGGTCGGGTTGTTCGAGGGAGGCGAAAATCGCGTCAGGGCCATCGTTGCGACCGCCACAGAGTTGGGCTTAGAGGCCAAGAGACTTCAGAACCGCCTCATCTGGTACTTAACATTTCATGACAAAGCCTCAAAGCAACGGATTCTTGAGATTTCCGCAGCGGTGAAGCAGCATATAGCGGACTTGGAAGGTACGATCAAAATCCCGGAGGCCAAGGGAATCCTGGAAAAGGCCAAAGAGGCGACTGATGCTCTGCTCGCCGGCATCGGCAATTTTATGGACGTGCATGACCGAGAATATGCAGCCACAAATTCTTTTGACATGTCCCAACATGCGAAGTCTGTCCGAGAGATATCACGATTCTCGTCCATGCTCCGCGCTTACGCTGTGGAACTTGCCCACAGAGAGACCGATTATCTCAACCGACAGGAGGCGGTAATGGCTGCCACGAGATCCATAAGTTTCGCCGAGCGTGCGGAAGCGCATCTGTTGCTTTACCTCACATTGGGCGATGAGGTGGATCGGGCCAAATTCTATCAGAGAATTGCTTCCTTGGATCAACAGATTCATGTGTTGGGGGTGAGAGTCGTCGCGCCGGACGGCGCGAAACTTGTCGCGGCATTGAAAGCCCATGGTCGGGAGTTGTCGCTTGCGGGCAAAGCGCTGATCCAGGCCTACGACCGTGCCCTGAAGACAAAAAGCCGTTTCATCCTTGCCGATCAGACAGAATGGCTCCAGGGTCTCCGATCGACGACTCGTCGGATAGATACCGTGGCCATGGATCTGGCGCAGTGGAATCTGGAACTGGAGACCAAGCCCAAAGCCATTGCCTTGGCTCAAGCTGCGAATCTTCAGCGAAATGTCCTATTGGTGGCTCTGGCCGCCGTCATAGTGGCGCTGGGACTGGGATATACGATTTCACTGGGGATCTCCCGCCCCATAGCCGAACTCACCAACGCAGCCCGTGAAATAGGTAAAGGCAAGTTGACGACGAGAGTGGCAGTGGAGGCGAAGGATGAAATCGGCGAACTCGCCGTGACGTTCAACACGATGTCGGCAGACCTCCTTCGCACCACGGTGAGCAAGGATTACGTGGAGAGCGTAGTCGGCTGCATGGCCGATGCACTGATCGTCACTTCTGCGGAAGGGCTCATCAAGAGAGTGAACAAGGCAGCTGCCGATCTTCTGGGCTATGCCGAAGATGAGCTCCCGGATAAGCCGTTGGGCCTGATCCTTCCTGACGATAGGATAGGCGACAGCCTTCCTTGGGCATCGCGTGAGCCCGCAATCTACGCCAAGGGAGAGATCACCCTTCTGTCAAAATCGGGACAACCTATTCCGGTGATTTGTTCGATTTCCCAATTTACGGATTCAAGTGGATCCGTCCAGGGAATGGTCCTCACTGCAAAGGATATTTCCGAACTCAAGCGGGCGGAGGAAGATCTGAAGGAAAAGACACTACTTAACCGAATTCTGCTTGACGCGTTTCCGTGTGTGGCTCTGCTCTTGCGGCCGCATACACGAGAAATCGTTGCTTCCAACCAGGCAGGTCTTGAAGCCGGGGCAGTTCCGGGTAATCTCTGTTACGCCACTTGGGGGCGGCGAAACGACCCCTGTCCGTGGTGTTTGGCCCCGACCCTGTGGGCAACAGGCAACGCCCAGCACGCGGAAATCGAAGTCTTGGGAGCCACTTGGGATGCCCACTGGATTCCGGTGGATGAGAATTTGTACATGCACTACGTATTCGACATAACTGAGCGCAAGCGAGCCGAGCAGGAGCGACAACATTGGCTGAAGCAAGTTCTCCATTCGCAGAAGATGGAGGCCATTGGAACGCTGACAGGAGGGATTGCCCATGACTTCAACAACCTCCTCACGATCATAAACGGCTATACCCAATTGATCCTTTCGGAGAAAACAGACGACGATGACGGTTACTCCGACCTTCAGAAAATTCTCGAAACCGGCCTCAAAGGGGCGGATCTGGTAAAGCGGCTGCTGGCATTCAGCAAAAAGGCCGATATCAGGATGGAACCTCTGGATCTCAGACGCACGGCGGAAGACTCATCGAAGCTGATGGAAAGAACCTTCCCCAAGATGATCGAGATCGAGACGGTTCTCGGGAAAGATCTAAGCCGGGTCAATGCAGACGCCTCACAGATCGAGCAGGTTCTCATGAACCTGTGCATCAATGCCAAGGAAGCCATGCCCGAAGGTGGCCGGCTCAGGATTGAGGTGGAAAATACCCTCGTAGATGAGGACTATTGCAGGCTCCATGCCGGAGGCAAACCCGGGCCACACGTACTCCTCGAAGTGTCGGACACCGGAACGGGGTTGGACAAGGAGACAATGGAACGCATCTTTGACCCATTCTTCACTACCAAAGGTTGGGATTTTAACAAGGGTAAGGGTCTGGGGCTTTCCGTCGCTAGGGGCATAGTGGAGCAACATGGTGGTTGGATCACCTGTCAAAGTGAGCAAGGCAAGGGGGCCACATTCGCGTGTTACTTTCCGATTATCGAGGACTCACCGGCGATCGAGAAGCCTGGCCCCGCAGCAGAAACCGTTCCGGGCGTGGAGCATGCCGACTGAAAGAAAGCTTCGCAAATGCCGAGTCGGCGCTCGTATCGACGACGAGTTTTCGGAAGTTGTCGAACCGGCTAACGGTGCGCTCACCGTATCAAGCCATTATCAGGAGCTGCAACGACCTCTACGCATCACGGGACGCCATGAGGGCCACTTACTGCATCTCGGCGGCGCTGTGGGAGGAGCGCATGCATCCGACCAAGCAACCTGCTGATGCTGCTCTCGGCTTTCTTCGGCGCTTCTTTCATTCGGAAACGGTTGATGGTTCTCTCTTGCCGATGTCTCTGATAATCTTCAATATTTTTCCCATATTGTTAGGCTGTTCGGCACGGGCATCTACGGCGGACGTCGATCTGGATCTGTTGAAAGGATTGCGTAAGCACGGCAGTGTGAGAAACCTGGAGAGCCGCCGCAAGGATCTCTACTCAGTCAACTGGATTGGTACTCCGAATCTCGTGAGACGGTTGCTCACCGGCTGAGCCGTCAATCGTCGTCATAGCGGTCACAAACAACTCTTTCAGAACCGCCGTCGATCCATTGTGTACCTGAAACCTCATCCGTTTCCGGGCGGAAAGAGAATTCGAACGGAAGACTTCGGGCCGGTTTGTCTGCCAGGTATTGCCCGGCAATAACCTGAGTATTAATTGGTAATACGAAACGCTCTCTTTGTGCTATCATTCTTGTGGGCGTTCAGGACGCTTGGCCTTGGTGTGCATCCCTGCCCGCCAATCCCGGGAGTTCCTGAACGGAACGGTATAGCGAGGACCGGTACAATGGAAGCATACAGTCGATGGCGCTGTAAATAAGGAGTTTCAAGGAGAAAGTACCAATGACGTTGAATCGTAACGCCGGCATTATGATCGGTCTTGTTCTGGCACTAGTCCTGGGCCTCAGTGCGGCCACCGTCTTCGGTGGCGACAAGACGATCAAGTTGACCATCGGCACGGGCAAACCGATTGACGCAGGGAAATGGAATTCTACGGTACGTGACTTTTTTGTCCCGCAGATTTCCAAGAGGGTTGCAGATGAGACCGGTTACAAGATTGAATGGAGAGAAGTCTACAGCGGCTCGGTCGCTAAAGCAGGCGGAGTGCTGGAAGCCGTTCAGACGGGGATACTGGACGTTGGCCACGTGGTCTATCCGTTTGAACCGGCAAAGCTGTTTCTCCACAATTTCGCGTATTGGGTTCCGTTCAGCAGCCCCGACCCGATCAAGGTGAACGAAATCGGGATGAAGATTCACAATAAGTTCCCCGTGCTCAAGACTGTGTTCGAAAAGGAATACAATCAGAAATTCTTGGGCTGTGGTGACGGATCGAGCTACCAACTCATCACGACGTTTCCCGTGAAAACGCTTGGCGATCTGAAGGGCCGGAAGATTGCCGCCGCAGGGCCGAACCTCTATTACGTGAAAGCTGCCGGGGCAGTACCGGTCCAATCAGGGATAGAGGAGGCGTACACCTCATTCAAGACAGGTGTTTACGATGGATGGCTGATCACTGAAGGAATAATGGCCAACCTCAAATGGCCCGAGGTGGCCAAATACGTTACCGTGGTGGATCTTGGGGCGATCGTCTGGTCCGGACTTACGGTCAATCTCGATGTGTGGAACAAACTCCCTCCGGAAGTCCGCAAAATTATAAAAGAAGTAGGTGAGGCTTGGGCAATCCGAGAACCCGAGGAGACAGCGGAGGAAAGCGAACAGAATAGGAAAAAGATCATATCGATGGGAGGTCGGATCTCAACGCTTGCTCCGGAAGAGCGTGCAAAATGGGCTGCTCGGTTGCCCAATCAGCCCCGGATCAAGGCGAAGGAAGCGGAAGCCAGAGGCCTGCCGGGCAAGGAGTTGCTGCGCAGCTACATAAAGCTGCAAGAGGAAGCCGGGTACAGGTTCCCACGTGAATGGAAGATTGACTAGTAGAGCGATTTATACCTGTCCTTTCCCCGGTCCTGTCCGGAGGCGCCGCTTGGGATGGAGATCTTCCGTTAACCGCATCTGCCGCCGACAAGGGCTGACAAGAGGAGGAGTTTCGCGTTCCCCATCACGTCGGCCCTGGGGCGGGACCGCCCCTTGGAGATCGCTCCATAAGGAAAAGCCGCAGTGATATCTCCGTTGAATCTTCTTGATCGCTTGGTCGAACGGCTGGCGGGCATCCTAAATGGAGCCGCTTCCGTGTGGTTGTTCCTGCTCACGCTCATCATCGTGACCGACGTAATCGGGAGAGCGGCGTTCCATAGACCGTTAACCGGAACCCCCGAACTGGTCAAGGTCTCGTTGGTAGCCATCGTGTTTCTTCAATTGGCACATACGCTGCGAAAGGAGCGTCATGTACGGTCTACGATAGTGCTCTCCCGCGTATCACCGGGTGTGACGATTGTACTGGACGGGATTGCAAATCTGATCGGACTGCTGCTCTTTGCCCTCGTGTTCTATTCCAGTTGGCCGCTTACAGTGACCGCCTGGAAAATACTCGAATATGAAGGGGAGGGATCTCTGCACGTTCCTACCTATCCGATTCGAACGATCATTCTTCTGGGCAGTGCTCTCATGATTGTTCAGTTCGGGCTTCATTTGAGAAAGAACATCAACGAAGGATTTCAGATCATAAGGCGCAAGGGTGATTAAATGGACCCTATGCTTCTTGGACTGGTTACGGTTGTCTGCCTATTCATTCTGATCCTGTGCGGCGTTCACGTCGGGGTGAGCCTGGCGGCGATGAGTTTCGTCGGGGTCTATTGCCTGGTGGGCAAATTCGACGTTGCCGCAGGGCTGTTGGGGGCTACAGCCTATGACTCGATCCTGAACTACACGTTGGCCGTGGTGCCGACGTTCGTTCTGATGGGACTATTGGCTAATGTATCGGGAGCAACCAAGGATCTTTACCGAGCTGCAAACATCTGGTTGGGCAACCTTAGGGGGGGGCTTGCCATAGCCACGGTGGCGGCGAACGCGGTATTCTCTGCGGTTAGTGGAGTCAGCATCGCCTCGGCCGCCATGTTCAGTAAGATATCGCTGCCCCAGATGCTTGCCCACGGGTATGACAAAAGTCTATCACTCGGAACGGTGGCCGGCTCCTCGATCCTGGGAATGCTGATTCCTCCGAGCATTCTCCTCATCATTTACGGGATTTTGGCCAATGAGTCGATCGGGAAACTCTTTATCGCGGGGGTAATTCCCGGCATTCTCCTGACTCTCATCTATTCGGCGGGAATCTGGCTGATGATTCGGTTTCGCCCCCACTTGGCCGAGAGAATCACTGCTCCCGGCGAAAGCCCTGATTTGAGGGGCAAGGTGCTGATAACGTTACGGGCCTGGGGAGTTGGGGCCTTGATCGTGCTGGTTCTGGGAGGAATGTACGGAGGCTTTTTCACCCCCACCGAGGCCGGCGGTGTTGGTGCATTCGGCGCGCTGATTCTTGCAATCGTAAAGCGTCGCCTCAATCGAGAGACGATCAAGACAACTCTCCTGGAGACGGGACACGTCACGGCGAGTATTTTCTTACTACTCATTGCAGCGCAGATGTATTCCAGAATGGTGGCACTGACCGGTATTCCATCACTCATCAGTGACGTCTGCGCATCACTGCCCGTTCATCCACTTGTCATAATTGTCTGTTTTCTCATCATCTACATTGTGCTGGGTACGGTCCTGGATTCAATATCCATGTTGCTTATAACCGTCCCACTGATGACACCGGTAGTTAGGTCTTTGGGCTTTGACCCCGTATGGTTTGGCATAGTGAGCATTATCGCCATTGAGATGGGTTTGCTGACGCCTCCTTTTGGGCTTGTAGTATTCGCCATGAAGGCGGCGCTGGGGGACGAGGCCTCGATTGAGCAGATATTCCGGGGGGCTTTGCCATTCCTACTCATGATGGTAGTGCTTCTCGTTCTTTTGGTGACTTTCCCTTTCTTAACCCTATGGCTCCCCAATCTTGGAACGTAACGGAGCAAGGTCTTCATCCGGAGCACCGGATGGGAGTGCAGGGATATTTGCCTGCGAGTCGGCGGTTATGACGAGAGACAAGGAGACGAGACATGGCGGATTGGACGATCAAAGTTCTGAACTATGGAGTCATCGAAGTGCCCAAGGAAGCACTCACCATTGGGGTGGATGCGGGCAAGATGCTGAAGGTGCCGTATCTGGGATTTCTTCTCTCGGACGGACGGCATAAGGTTCTGGTGGATTGCGGCATACATGAGCGATTCATCGTAAACGGGAAGGCGTGGGGTAATTTCGCGGCTTCGGGAGGTACCACATACGTTGTCGAGGCTCTGGAAAAACACAACACCAGGCCGGAAGATGTGGAAATGGTTCTGTACACCCACCTACACAACGATCACACGGGAGCGTGCCACCTGTTCAAAGAAGCCCGGCATGTCTTCCAGTACGACGAGTGGAGGGAGCTGGTGGATCCGTTGCCGTCCATGAAGATACGAGGCGACTTCGACCAAGCGGTGATACCCATTCTCGAGAAAATGGACTGCTTGAGAGTGGAAGGCGACTTCGATCTTTTCGACGGTGTTCGAATGATCAAGACTCCGGGGCACACCGCCGGCAGTTCCGTCTTTGCAGTCTCGACGGGCAAGGGCAGATATGTCCTTACCGGGGACACGGCCATTATTTGGCACAATCTGTTTCCCAAACTTACCGAGATTCGCGGCATTGACGGCAAACCGTGTTCCATAACCCCGGCCCCGGATAACTACGGCCCGGCCATACCCTCATCGTTGGTCTACAACCACTATGATTGGTACAAGAGTATCTACAAAATCCAGGGGATGGTGAAATCAAAGGAGTTCGCATTGTGCGGACATGAGCCGTCCATTTTCAACGGGGAGTACCCCGACTAAGCGGTCTGTTTCACCAACCCGGTGACCTAAGTCATTCCGGCTTAACGGCAGCCGATCATTAGGTGACCGCATTGACGGAAACTACCTACTAAGGTTCCCAAATGCAAGGAGGCATCTTGGATTATCTATACCATAGCGGCACTTATGTGGAAAAGACGCAAGACGGGTTGAAGGCTCGTTGTGATGTAGTGGACGAGACATTCCGTGCATGGGTGCAGGTGATTGTCAGACCGCCGGGTCTGGAGATAATCGACGCTCAGGCCGAAATCGTCGCAAGTGCGGAGGATGAGAATCTCCAGGGCACTCTGGAGAGGCTGAAAGGGGTCAGGGTGGGCGCGGGTATGAACAAGATCGTCCCGGGATTGTTTAAGGATTCGGCCTGCCCGCGTCTGGGCGAAATGTTCTTGGAGGCAATGGAAGGGGTCATCCTGGCTTTGACCCGACCCTTTATCGCCGATTTTCACTCCCGGCTGGGGCGCCCGGCCGAGGGGGCGGACGCGTGGCTCCTTCCTGCAATCCTGGATGACTCAGGAAGGGAACAACTTGTAGCGGCAAGTCCTCGCCTGCGCAACAGTTGCGCGGCGTTCCCCGAGGAGGTATAAAGGATGAGCATGTTTCAGCGCCACCAGACGGTCAGCGTGCAAAGAACGCCCGAAGGCTACGTCGCCCGCGGTGAACTGTCGGATCATCTGTACGGAATGGTCCTCAAGATTGCCGTAGACTCTGATCTTGTTGTCACTCGGATTGAGGGCGAGTTTATCCGCTACACCACGAATCGTTGCGTCCTTGGGCTGAAGTCTCTACCCTTGGCCGAGGGCCTTGATCTGTCCGAAACGGGAGTGGAATCCAAAATCCGGAAGGAAGTTGGTCGTCCCGGCTGCCGGCATTTCGCCACACTCCTCGTCACCTTGTCCCGCTGCCTCAATAGGGCCAAGAATTCCGAGCAGGGTGCTCAAGATGGCTGTTGAAAGTTTCAAACACGACCTCCATGTTCATACGACCCGATACTCGGCGTGCTCGGAGATGTTGCCTGAGGAAGCCTTGAATGCGGCAAAGGCTGCGGGTCCGGACGGACTGGTCATCACTGAGCATGGAAAAACCGGACTCGTTTCGAGCAGAGGGTAACCAATATTGCTGAACTGGTAGAGGCCTTGAAAAGCGGGAGTCTCGTTCCTGAGTGGGAATGACGAACACCATCACCGGAAGGCGTCTTGCTGTGGTTTGTGCAATATCCTGCCGCGCACTTGGAGGCGCAATCGCTCGGAATCACGAAAAGAGATAACGAAAATCCTTGACTTAATAGTCCATGAATCTGTCCGTGGATACAGAAAGCCGGATTTCAGGGGCGCAATGAGAGATCTTGTGGACGTAGATTCGACGACCCGGCGAGAGTGCCCTGACACCCGGCGTGATTGAATCGGCCATTTTTCTGGCAAACCTTATAGAAAAGAGAGCAAGCTGATGAAAGATACTTCGACTCAACGGAAGACGGACTGGGAGAAGCTGATCAGAAGGATTGAGCTTCTGATGAGGCTCAAATCCTTTCCGGTAGCATTCAAGATGCTGGAAAAGAAGGAAGACTTGGAAACGATCCCGTTTATGCGGAAAGCCGAATCCAAAGTCACTCTCTGCCAACTGATCACCCGTGTGAGATCCTTTGATTGGACGGTGGGTGCGGATAAGGACAGCTTTCTGTTTCCCGCATGCCCATCAATGCTGGGTTTGACGGACAAACCGGAAACGTTTAAGGATGGGACTTTTCGCAGCATTGTGTGGGTTGCGACAAAGGAAGACGGCAAGAAATACGAAGCATCCATCCCGAGTCTTCCTTTGGGGAAATACGAGGCCGTGGTCATGGCGCCGCTGGTGTACAATCCATTCGAGCCGGACATCGTGCTGATATACGCCAATCCGGCACAGATGATGCTTCTAATTAATTCTCTGCAATTCAGCGACTACGAAGTAATGGAATTCTTCTGTGTCGGCGAGTCGTCCTGCGCCGATGCCATAGCCCGATGCTACCTTACGGGCAAGCCCTCCATGACGATCCCCTGTTACGGCGAACGCCGTTACGGACACGCTCAGGATGAAGACATGGTTATGGCGGTGCCGGCGTCGATGATGGAAAAGGCGCTCAGCGGTATGGAGGCCCTGTACCGCAGAGGCGTTCGATATCCCATCAGTTTTGCCGGCGCTGAAGGAGATTTGGAGAAAGCCTTTCCTGCGACGTACTCGGGATTGGATGAGATGATTGAGAAAATAAAGGGGAAGGACAATCGTCTTCTACTCGGAGTGACCGGAGGCATAGCCGGCGGAAAGACCACGGTGGCCGACATGCTCGAAGAACTGGGGGCTCCAATCATTGATTTCGACCTCATTGCCAGGCAGGTGGTGGAACCGGAGAAACTTGCTTGGAAGCAAATTGTAGGATATTTTGGGGAACAGGTTCTCCAACCGGACCGGAATATCGACCGGCAGAAGCTGTCAAAGATCGTCTTCGCCGATCTGGAGAAGAGGAAGAAACTGGAAGAGTTCACCCATCCGCCAATCTACGATGAGTTCTACAAACAGGTCAATGAGATAGCCGCCAAGGATCCCGAAGCAGTCATACAGGTAGTGGTTCCTCTATTGGTAGAACTGAATTTGCAGTATCGCTTTGACAAACTGCTGGTGGTGCACATTGCTCCTGAACTGCAAGTGGTCCGTCTCGCCGCGCGAAACGGCATTTCGGAAGAGGAGGCTGCGAATATGCTCAAGGCTCAGTTGCCGATCGACGAGAAGGTCCAATACGCAGATTTCGTTATCTACAACGACGGGACGCTCGAACAGACGCGTAAACAGGCGGAAGACGTATGGAAGCAACTGAATGATATCCAAAGAAGGAAGAAGAGCACGTAGATTCGCGCGGAATTCGCGCGTTTCAAGCCGTGCCGAGCTAGGAGGAAGAAATCAATGGGACGTAAGGTAGTTATATCCTGTGCCGTTAGCGGTGCTATTCATACCCCGACCATGTCGCCGTACGTGCCGATCCGGCCGGAGGATATTGCCCGGCAGGCAATCGACGCAGCCAATGCCGGTGCGGCCACCGTCCACATTCACGCTCGAGATCCCCAAGACGGAAGGCCCAGTTCCAACCTGAACCTCTACCGACAGATCGTTGAGAGGATCAAGGCCGAATCTAATGTCGTTATCTGCTTGACCACCGGCGGCGGACTTGGAATGAAGGTCGAAGACCGTATTGCAGTGGTACCTGAGTTCAAACCCGAACTGGCGTCTTTCAATATGGGCTCTTTGAACTTCGCTCTGTTCCCGGTGGTGAAGAAGTACGAGGATTTCCAGTACGACTGGGAACTTCCTTTTCTTGAAGGCACGCGGTCCATGATTTTTCCCAACACGTTCACCGACCTGGAGAAGATCTGCGGAATCATGAATGCACACGGGACCAAACCGGAGCTGGAAATCTATGATACGGCTCATTTGAACAACGCCGCGTATCTCGTGAAAACCGGTCAATTGAAGACGCCGCTTTTCCTCCAGTTCGTCATGGGTATACTGGGCGGCATTCCGGCAACCATAGAAAACCTGGTCCACCTTCGACGCACCGCGGACACCCTGTTCGGTCCCGAGAACTACCAAGTTTCAGCCTTTGGTGCGGGAAGCAACGAGTATCCCATCTGCACTACAAACGTACTTATGGGTGGACACTGCCGCGTCGGGCTGGAGGACAACCTCAGATTGGCCGAGGGAGTGATGGCGAAATCCAACGCGGAGATGGTGGAGAAGATGGTTCGCATTCTCCGTGAGTTTTCGTTGGAGCCTGCCACACCCGACGAAGCGCGGGAGATACTGGGTATAGGTCCGCACTGATGAGTGACGTGTCACACCCGGGGCACAGGGGCGGTTAGAACCGCAACCAACCGGCGATTGCAGGCACCGGCGTCACGTACGACCTGGGGTTCGCAAGTACCATCGTACGACGCAGGGAATCCGGACGTTGCTTCTGGTTCCCAGGGGCCGAGCGCAACCAAACCGAAATTCAGGAGCGGATTTCCGAACAAATCTTGGCGGTACGACAAGAAGACGAGGATTGCTAGTCCAGGGGCGGCTAGAGCCGCAGCCAACCGGCGATTGCAGGCACCGGCGTCACGTACGACCCTGGGGTTCGCAAGTACCATCGTACGACGCAGGGAATCCGGACGTTGCTTCTGGTTCCCAGGGGCCGAGCGCAACCAAACCGAAATTCAGGAGCGGATTTCCGAACAAATCCTCGCGGTACGACAAAAAGACGAGGATTAGTAGTACAGGGGGCATTCCGGGATTCTGGCCGAATGTGCTCCTGCTAAGTATATGCGTAGAGAGGGCGGTAAGAGTGTCGAGGCGGCGATAGCGGAAGGACCGGGAGGTTGGTGATGTCCGAATCCGATCAATTGTTGCATGAGATGGAACAACTCAAAGCATCGGAAGCTCGACTCCGCCGTGATCTCAAGCGGCTGGAGGAATTACCTGCGCCATGCAGGTCCGACCGATCGTGGGCCGAGGTAGAAGTCCGGGTTGAGAGGGATCGGCGCAAGAAGGCAGAGAGGGAGTGCATACGGGCAAGAGAGGAGTGGGAAAGGACCTTTGACGCAATTGAAGATTTTGTCACCATCCTCGACACCAACAGACGTGTAGTGCGAATGAACCGTACGATACGGGAAGCCTTCAAATGCTCCGCGAAAGACCATACCGGCGTTCGGTGCCACGAATTGTTCTACGGCAAAGACCGAATGTGCAAGAATTGTCCGGCGTCAAAGGTACTCATAGACCACCAGACCCATTCCGCTGAGTTCAAGAACCGCCGTATGGGGAAGGTCTTTTGGGTTACGGCCTCTCCAATCCTCAATGAGTCGGGAGAGCTGATCGGGCTCGTCCATGTTACCAAAGATATCACTGAGCGAAAGAAGGCGGAAGAAGATCTGAAAACCGCCTACGAGGTGATGGAATCAAGGGTGAAGGAACGTACCGCCGAACTGACGATAGCCAATGCGAGACTTCACTCCGAGGTTGCGGAGCGCAGACGAACAGAAAAGGTCCTGAGGGAACGAGAGGCTGAACTTGATTTCCGGTCAAGAAACCTCGAGGAAGTCAACACGGCCTTGAGAGTTCTGCTGAAAGCCCGCGAGAACGATCAAGCCGACTTGGAGGAACGGGTTCTCTCGAATGTGAAAGACTTGGTGAGGCCGTACGTTGAGAAGCTGAACGGCACACAACTCGATTCCGAACAGATTGCCTATCTGGAAATTCTGGAATCGAATCTAAACGACATAGTTTCCCCATTCTCTCGCAAGCTCTCTTCCAAGTACTTCCGCCTTACCCCCGGAGAGATCAGAGTGGCCGGTTTGGTGAAGGATGGAAAGACCAACAAAGAGATTGCACATATGCTTAATGTTTCCACGAGGACGGTAGCATTTCACAGAGAGAACATCAGACGGAAGCTTGACCTAAAGAACTCGAAAGCCAACCTCAGGTCTCATCTGATGGCATTCGTCTGAATGGCGGCCCCCCCCCGGTTACATCACAAAGTGGGAATTGGGAGGCCTTTTGTCGAGAACATTGACTCACCAACCGACCTGTACCGCCGGCCCTTATCGCGATATTAGATCGTGGGTAAGGCAACTGTCGGGGCGAGTGGTTTCAACAATTCCCCGGAGCGTGACGAGTCGGTCATCTTTGAGTGAAGGCGAATGATCAGGGTTGCCCTTGACTACGGGGCAGAGGCCGGCTTATGTTCATATTCGGAAGATCTAGGCAGTAATCGACCCCGAGGGTGAGGATTGGCGTCCCAAGACTTGTTGAAGAGACTCTCCCAAGAGCATCCAAAGAGATCCCGGCAGGAGGTTATTGTGGCCCCACAAACTCGTTGTCGACCCGTTTAGTGTTGGAATCAATTGTGATTCTTGGGCGTTATGAAAATTGCGCGTTCCCCACGGGTGATGAATGTTAAGATTCAGGTGAAGGTAAGAAGTATTGGCGTCTCGGCATAGGTTTCTTGGAAGAATGGGATACTGGATGAAGGCAATCAGGGCTCCGTTGTTAACGTTGCCGGTTGCGCTGGTGTTTCTGGGGACGGCCGTGGCAGTATCGGAAGGCTCGTTCCACTTGTGGCGTGCGTTTCTGGCCCTGGCAGGTCTTTTGCTGCTTCAATCAAGCCTCATGTTTCTCAACGACTATTCCGATTTCCGTACAGGCATCGATTCCCGTACGTCGCCGACCCCTTTCAGCGGCGGCAGCGGAATGTTGGGGGGCGGCATGATTGACCCCGGGGATCTTTACTCGGCCGGGATTGCGTGCCTTGTGATTGGATCCGGAATCCTCATGCTTTTGGCTTGGCTCATAGATTTTCGACTTCTTTCGTTCTTACTGGTGGGAGTTTTCGCCGTGATCTCCTACACCGAGTTTCTTCAGCGTAACGCGCTGGGGGAGATCTTCGCGGCATTGGCGCTCGGTCTTCTGCCCGTGGTAGGCACCACCTTCATTCAAACCGAGTCCTACTCCATAGCCTGTGTAGCAGCCGGCATGGTGGCGGCCATACTCTCATTCAATCTCTTGCTCTTGTGCGAATTCCCGGATCTTGAGGCCGATACTATAGGCGGTCGGAGGAATCTCGTGATTGTCCTTGGACGAAAAGCCGCCGGCAGACTCTATTCAGTACTCATGGGCTTAATCTACATACTGATTGTGTTGGCTGTGGCCGTGAAGGTGTTTCCGATTCTCTGTCTGGTCGCGATGACCACAATGGCGATCTCATGGAAGCCGATTAAGTGGGCGTGGATCGAGGCAGGCAGGAGCGAGATTACGGTTGGCGCCCTGGCCGTCAACGTGGCAACTTACCTGACGACGCTAACACTCCTTGGAGCAGGGTTTCTCGGCACTGTGTCAGCGGGTTAACAACGCTCGACAAAGGATAGTAGCGTGGCAATGGTATGCGCGATGAAACGGACAAGCATACGACCTGCAGCCTGATGAGGCCTGCCTCGGCTTTCTTGGGGGGCTCCTTCATTGGGGAACAATTGAGCGTTTCTTCTCGCCGATGTCTCTGATAATTTCAAGTATTTTCCACATGTTGATAGGCTTTTCGACGACGGCATCTACACCGCACTCGGTTATCTTTTCCGCTTCGGTTTTCTGACCGCCCCAGCCGGTAAGGAGTATGAACGGAGTTTTGGAGATATGCCGCTTCTCACATGAGGCTCTGATTCTTCTGCCGACCTTCCAACCGTTCATCCCCCACATCCCCGAGTCGCAGATCACAAGGTCGATCTGATTCTTCTCGAAAACATCCAATCCTTGTTGCCCCGAAACGGCCGTGACAACAGTATGACCGGATCTCGTCAATCCACCTTTCATTACGTCTAGGACGGCTTCCATATCGTCGATCACGAGGATGGTCATTCCGGAGCACGACACTTCCTTTGTGGGCTCGGGCTCTTCATGAAGACCGCGGGCGGAAGGCAGGAGAATAGTGAAGGTAGTCCCCTGTCCCTCTGAACTCTCAACAAGGATATTTCCTCCACAGTCCTCGATAATTCTGCGACTTGTGGCTAAACCTAATCCCGACCCGGCACTCGCTTTAGTGGTGAAGAATGGGTTGAAAAGTCGCTTGAGATTCTCGTCACTTATGCCGATCCCCGTATCACGAATCTTGAGGACGACCTGATCTTCTTGAATATAGGTCTTTGCCTTTATGGCTCCGCCCTGAGGCAAAGCATCAGTTGCATTTCTTACGAGGTTGACTACCACCTCGAACAATTCCGTTTTGTCACAACGGAGAAGACACCCTTCCTCGAGATCCGCATCCAGAGACACCTCTATTCCTTGTTTCTCAGGGATTGTCTTCCACCACGCGTTGCTCATTTCCAGGGCTTGTCTCACGACACCGGATAAGTCAAAGACTCTTTTTTCCGTGAGTTGGCTGCGATCACGAATCCCGGCAAAACTCTGGAGTCGCCGTACGGTCTCAGCGCCAAACCTGGACCTTTCCAGAACCTTCTCCAACGTATCCTTGGCGTGGGAATAGTCGCCCGAGTCCAGGTCCATGAGTGCGAGTTCCAAGTTTCCGATGACAACTTGCAGCAAGTTGTTGAAATTGTGAGCCACGCCTCCGGCCAGATCCGCCACGGCCCGCAAACGACCAGATTGAAGCTCCAACTGTTCCAAACGCTTGCGTTCGGTGATGTCCTGATTCACCCCGTAGGTCTTGACCGTACGGCCAAGATCGTCCTTGACGATGAAGAATCGGACACTGATATGGCCTATCTCGCCGTCGGCGTAGACAATACGGTGTTCCAACTCTCGGCTGAAGTACGGATCGTCGGCTTCAACGGCCTTCCGATTTTCTTCACTCACCACGGAAGTTTCGTCGGGATGCACGAACCGACGAGCATAATCGTCCAGCGACATTGTATAGCCGCCGACCTGCTCAACCGTGGTGCGAAAAAGTTTGTAAAATTGATCGTTGAACGTAAATTCTCCTTTAAGGACGTCTAATTCCCAGTGGCCCAAATGAGCCGTTTCCACTGCGTTGGCAAGTTGCGCTTCACTGGTGCGAAGCGCCTCTTCCGCCTTCCTGCGTTCCGTAACATCTATGCCGAGGTGGAATTTTGCATCACGTCCGTCAGTCCACCTGATAATCCTGTCCGTAGCCAGATAGTCCTTGTTTGATGTGGGACTGTGATAGTCCCACCGATAGGGTTCTCCACCAAGGTTGACGGCAATCTCTTTGCTGCAATGATCGCATGGACAGTCCAAACCATAAAATCTTTCATAGCAGCGATGCCCTATAAGATCCTCCCCGAACCTGTTCTTCACAAACTTATTTGCGTACAGGATTTCATACGTCTGCACGTCAACCACGACGATCACCTCGCTTATGCTGTCAAAGATCGATAGGAGCTGCTCTCTTTCAAGTTTCAAGGCCTCCTCCGCCTTCTTGCGTTCGGTGATCTCCACAATATTCCCCATGACTGCCGGCCCGCCTCGGTAACTGATGAGTGTTGCCAAGATTTCGCCCCGGATTTCTTCTCCCGTTTTCTTCAATAAACACAACTCGTAGGGGTCCGGCGGCAGTTCACCGTTGAGACAAGCCGCAACTTTGTCTGATGCCGTCGCACGATCCGCCTCGTGTACCATCTCCAGGTATTGTCGGCCGATCATCTCTTGTTTCGCATAGCCCAAGATGTCCGCAAGTCTTTGATTCACGTACACGCCGACATCATCCTGGAGAATAAATATCCCCGTCAGGGAGTTCTCCGTTACTTGACAATATCTCTCTTCACTATCTCCGAGCTCTTCCTGCAGACTCATGCGGATCGTCAGCTCGTGCCGATACTCTCGCCACCTCCGAGTAGCAAAGACAGACAATGCCACTGTTAGAATTATCGCCAAGATCAGCAATTCATCAATCTGCCAATGCTCGTGTTCAGCTGCCCAGCCTGCAATCATTTCAAAAAAATCATATTTGGAAGCCGCCAAGAATGTAACAACACTTAGAGTAGTCAGGATGATCAAATCGTAGAAGGCTCTTGGTTTTCGCGCCATTGACTTACCCCTGAACCACGCAAATGGTTGCCCGTTTCCGGTTTGCCGGGCTCGGCGACCGGTAGAAGGACGGTTCATCCGACGACGGAGGGCACTGTCTGTCTCGTTACGCCCCCATATAAGGGGAAAACAGTTCTAACTTAACGAAAAGAGTCGTATTTTCCCTCACTGTCAGTGTACCGCATCGGCAGGCTGCGGTCAAGCCTGATTTCTTCGATTGTCCGCTCTCGAAGCCGAGGCTTCACCAATCCAGGCACAGCGCACGTCCAAGGTATGTGCGCTCCCCGTCATTGACGGGCCTGCCGTGAAACCTGTTGAGGGACGTGAGCCTGGTTTACGGTTGTGCCTTTCAAGCTGTCCCGGGCGGTGCTATATTGGGATTTGAGAAGCAATGGAACAAGGCGAGGTGCGGATCCATGCCGGACATGACACATTTCTTCCGACTGTAGATGCCGGAGTACCGGTAGCAAAATACGGTGTTGTGGTCCGGAAAGAACCGCTAATGGGAGGTTGTGTATGAATTTCATGAGAGGCAAAACGGTCGTTATTACCGGCCCCACATCCGGCATTGGAAAACGGATTGCGGTAGAGTTGGGTGCGCTTGGTGCGAAGTTAGTGCTTGGCTGCAGAGACGTTGACCGGGGAAGGCGGGTGGCGGAGGAGATCTCCCGCAGCGGAAGCCCTGAGAGCATAAGCGTTGTGAATATCGATACGTCGAGCCAACAATCTATTCGAGAATTCGCGCAGCACTATGGAGAAAATCACGTGAGTCTTGATGTTCTTGTCAACAATGCGGGCGTCAATCGTGCCGAACAACCGAGACAAAACAGCATTGACGGTGTTGAGCTTACCTTTGCAACGAATGTCCTGGGCTATTATCTGCTGACATGTGAGCTTCTGGAACCGCTCAAAGCCGGAGCTCCGTCGCGGATAATCAATGTGGCGTCTACTTTCGCAAACGATCTCGATCTTGACGATGTGCAATTTGAGCATCGCCATTACGACGGTATGAAAGCATATGCACAGTCCAAAGCTTGTGATCGAATGCTGACGTGGGCATTTGCACGTCGGCTCGATAAAAGCGGTGTCACTGCCAACGCAATGGCGCCCGGACTGGTGCCCGGGACGAATCTCTTCGGCAAGATGTCGACGGATGCCCGACGAGCGATCAATCAAAGGGGAGGATCCAGTGTGGGACAAGGTGCCGACACGGCGGTGTGGCTTGCGAGCAGTTCCGAAGTAGAGGGTGTGAGCGGCAAGTTCTTTGAGCAGCGGAAAGAGATGATGTGCGAATTCAGAAACATTCAAGCAGAAGAGAAGCTCTGGGAAATCTGCGAACGACTCGTCGGAGCGCCTGACGAAACGACCTCTCCCTGAGGAAGTTGACGATGGATCTACTTGAGGAGGATCTCACAATTCCCGAGCTTTCATGGCGATACAATTAGTCCCGAAAGCCTTTTCATGAATTTCCTTCCTTCCGTGCCGATATGCGAGATCAGAGCGAACCGCCTGGAGTTCCGAAGCGCCTCGGTCGGACCCGTTATGGTCCCGCCCAATAGTAAGTCCTCGGTAACGGCGATTGGACTGTGCCGGCTCCCCTCAAGAATCGTATCCCACGGGTGAGAGGTCAATGGCCCGGGCCGGATAGGGAAGCATCGGATCAGGTGCAAGCTGTTCCCGTGCCGGGGGGGTAGGGCAACAATTGTGCCGTCCAACCGGCACGACGTCACCCTTTCACCGAGACTTTGGAAACTCTCTTCCACGGTATGGAAAATGAGCCAAGGTGAGAGCGACCGGTGAGCATGGCATCATCTTCAATCTCCAAGGCGTTTTGTTCACCGCCCCTTGAAGTGACCTCGAAGGTGCATGCCGTCTCTTGGTCCAGGCGCCGCAACAAAGAGATTTTGTCAAGCTCGACCAGCACTTCTGCCTCCCCGATTTTGGCCCTCAGTTCCGCCTTCCCGTCGATTCGTAGCTCTCTGACGGTTGTCTTAATCCCCTTGGTGTCGATGACCTCCCAAGAGAGGAGGTTCGGGTAAGCCTCTTCCCGGAGACCGCGGGATGGGGAGGCAAGTCCGTGTTTGAGGAAATCCTCTAAGATTTCCAAACCTTCTTCGGCCGTGTACCTGGAATCAATTTGCAGCCGTTGGCCAAGGCTTTCCGCGACGGCCAGGATAAAGTATGCGGCAAGCTCCGAGTCGATTTCGCGAACCGTACCGGCCTCCTGTCCCCTCTCGACGTCACGCTGAAGGGGGCGGGCAAGCAGCTTCAGGGATCCCTTGGCTTTTTCAGCCAACTCGAGATCTTCCCCCCTGGATACCATCCTGGCCTGATTGATGATGCCGCTGTAACCGGAAAAAGCCTCCACAAAGGCGTGCACCCGTTTCTTCATTTTCCGGAAGAAGTTGGTTTCACTAATGATTGCATCCCAGGACTCACTTGGGACGACCACGAGCCTCAGTTGCTCGATGCACTCCATGAAGAGATCTTCTTTATTCTTGAAATACACATAGAAGGTGGACTTTCCCATGCGAAGAGCATCGGCGATGTCGCTGATGCGGACGTCGCTGTATGTCCTACGCGAGAAAAGGTCGATCGCGGTTCTTAGGATTTGTTGTCTCTTTGCTTCGCTTGCGGGATTGTCCGGCTTCTCATCAACCCCGTCGGGTCCGGATGAACCATTGGGCAAGAGAGCCTTCCCTTGGACGTCTTCAGAAGACCAATCCCGAGCGTCCAGGATTTCCTTGATCCGTGCAAGGGGCAGGTTGGCCGTCTCCCTCAACCTTCGGACCTCTTTAAGTCGGGCAAGGTGGGTTTCGTCATAGAGGCGCACCGCGAGGCCTTCCTGCAAAGGCTTCGGCAACAACCCCAGATTCAAGTAGTGATGGATCAAGGACTTCTTGATTCCCGATTCCTGAGAAAGCTGTCCGATCTTCATCAGTCTTGTTTTGCCTTGCCGAGGATTTCTCCCCTGCTGCACGTGATTCTCCCTTTTGTCCGGCCCACATCAGGCGGGCCTTAGTATTATACGTTAGTACCAATGGGTCGTCTCTGGCTCATTATCGTACAGCAGCCGAGGGGGCGCGTCAAGACAAAAAGCGGCAGTGCGGCCGGGAAGCGACTCCGGCGGCTCAAGCTCAGTATCATATGGCGATGGCTTCAGACGATTATTTTCTCGGGCAAGATTTTTCTTGACACGTTCCCGTCTCCGGGGCTACAATACGATAGAACTGATCGGTCGGTATCTGTGTATTATATGGTGGCCGGCGGCGCCGGTTACATCCAGCCGTGACGAACCGTACAAGGCACGTCGGCACGGGAGCTACACGAAACGGGAGAGAGCAGATGTACACGCTGGGGGACGTATCAAGAAGAAATGCCGCCATTTTCGGTGATAAGGTTGCCTTGGTCTTTGAACGGACTCGGGTTACGTACCAAGAATTAGACGATCGAGTCAGCCGGCTTGCCAATGCATTAATCGGCTTGGGGTGCACAAAAGGTGATCGCCTCACCATACTGTCCGAGAACACCCACAAGTATATTGAGGTTTATTTTGCCGCAGCCAAGGCAGGCATGAGCGTCACCCCGCTCAATTTCAGACTCTCGGACAAGGAACTCGTTCATATCGTGAATGACAGCGAAGCCCGTGTCTTTATTGCCGGCGACGGCTACGAAGCGAGATCCCTTGGGCTGAAGAGCGAACTCGAGAATATCAAGAGTTGGGTGGCACTGGACAGCCCACACGATGGGTATCTGTACTATGAGGACCTGCTCAAGGAAGCCCCAACTGAAGATCCCTTCTTGCAAGTCGGCGAAGATGAAATGGCGATCCTGATGTACACGGGAGGAACGACCGGTCTTCCCAAGGGTGTCATGCTTTCTCACCGGAACCTCTTGACATCGTCGTACGGTTTTATCATTTCCTGCTGCTTCACGCGTCACGACACCGAATGCTTCGTTCTTCCTCTCTTCCACATATCGCTGTGGCCTGCTCTTTGCGTACTCATGGTGGGGGGAACCGTCGTTGTTATCCGCCGTCCGGAGCTGGAAGAGATTGTTCGCCTGATTCAGGATGAGAAATGTACACACATCAATCTCGTTCCTACCATTTTGGGGTGGATACTGAATCTTCCCAATCTGAACGAGTTTGACCTTTCGAGTCTCCGCCTGATTACGTATGCAGGGAGCCCCATAGCGCCTGAAGTCCTCAAGAATGCGATTCTGAAATTCGGGAACATCTTCGCCCAGGCGTATGGATTGACGGAGGCGGCG
This sequence comes from Desulfomonilaceae bacterium, assembly GCA_963675835.2. GTDB lineage: Bacteria > Desulfobacterota > Desulfomonilia > Desulfomonilales > Desulfomonilaceae > JAVHLK01. Next base: position 137,109 of record CAXXIU010000018.1, on the reverse strand, counting down.
CCCCTAGTTTCGTATCTGGCGGAAGAAGACCACGTGCTCGAAGGCCGTAAGGCTAAGCTTCTCACGAGCGCAGGGAAAGAAGGTCCTCACGGAGAAGCCCGTGTGTTTGATGCCAATAATGTCCCGGTCAAACCCGGAGAAATCGGCGAGATAGTCGCTCGGGGCAAGCACGTCATGATGGGCTACTGGAAGAATCCGGAGCTTACAAGAGAAGCATTGAAAGGTGGATGGCTCCACACGGGAGACGTGGGAACGGTCGATGAGGAAGGGTACATCTACCTACTGGACCGGAAGGCCGACATGATCGTCACGGGCGGAGAAAATGTTTATCCCAAAGAGACCGAAGATGTGCTCTACGAGCATCCATCAGTCCAGGAATGTGCCGTGGTATCAGCTCCCGATAAGCGGTGGGGGGAGCGGGTTCAGGCCACGGTTGTTTTGAAGGCGGGGCATGCGGCCGATGAAGAGGAACTGATCAACCACTGCAAGGCGAAACTTGCAGGATATAAATGCCCCAAGACGATCGAATTCTGGGAGGAATTGCCGAAAACACCGGTCGGAAAGATCCTGAGAAGGGATGTGAAAAGGCATTATTGGAAGGATAAGGATAAGAGCATCGGCTGAAAGCCTTCTGCAAACCGTGATCGGGCACTTTCCCGGAAGGTGAACCAAGAGAAGGCAGAACCCTGCGTGTCCTACCCCTGCTAATTCCGGTGAGCGACACCGGTACTCAACTGCGACTCGCCCCCGCGGATCCGGGGATTCCCTTTACGCGGGAACGGCTCCGATGAAAACAGCTGCCGGAAGAAATTCCGTACCGCTCTCAAAGGAGGATACACTATGCCCGACGAATTCAAGAAGGACGACTATTTCAAGATTGACCCTGAGCCCCATCTTCTCGGGGGTATGGAGCACATAAAGCATTTCCCCGGCGTACAGATGTGGTGGAAAGCTGTTGACGGCTGCCTAAATGCCTTATTCGGCGGCATGCCTGAAAAGTACTACCAGGGTCTCGAAGACCATGAGATGAAAAAGAACGAGGATCCTGAAGGACTCCTGGCCGCGATGGACAAGTATGGCGTTGACATCGCCTGCCTTCTGCCTGAATCCATGATGGACACCACGGGATATACCGACCGATGGTGCTCTAACGGTCGTATGGGCAAGGTGGTCGACAGCCACCCGGACCGCTTCATGTACCAACCGAATGTATCTCCTGTTCTTTTCAAAGGGGTAAAAAACACGATCTGGGAGCTGGAATACTGGGTTAAGGAAAGAGGCGCCAAAATATTCAAGTACTACCCGCCCGAGGACACCTTTATCAACGATCCGGAGCTATGGCCCTTTTACGAGAAGGCGCAGGAACTCGGCATAGCATTGGACATTCACACGGGTTTTTCATGGGTACCACCCGGGAAAAGCAAACATGCGCTTCCCATCCTGCTGGACGATGTGGCACGGGATTTTCCGGATCTGAAGCTCATTGCCTTCCACATGGGCTATCCTTACTGTGATGATCTCAATATGGTGGCAATGGGACATCCCAACGTTTACCTTTGCCTCAGCCTTCTAGTTCCGTGGGCCCTGTGCGCTCCTCGTAAGTTCGCCAAGATCATCGGAGAGGCCCTTCGCTGGGCAGGTCCCGACCGCATTATTTGGGGAACCGACTTCGCCGGTTTCGCAAGCCAGATCAAATTTGCGGTCGAAGGCATGCGAGAATTTCAGATTCCCGAGGACATGCAGGAAGGCTATGGGTATCCTGCGATTACCGAAGAAGACCGCCGAAAGATTTTCGGTGGAAATCTCGCCGGAATATTGGGCATTGATACCGGTAAAAGACGAGTGAAGGTTTAGCTAACCCAAAGAAGACCTCTGCAAATCCCTGGTACAAGGAACAGGACGGCGGTATCATTCCGAGCCAAGCATGCCGTTTCATATCATAGGTTACGTATTGGCCCCTCGATCGCGATTGCGGACGTGTGAGACGAGAAACCTGTGGGCAGGGAGGCTCGGGCTATGAAGGACATCGAGGAAGCTCGGTCTTGAACGTGAGGCGGGCGTCACGGCCCGCCGTCTCCCCGGCGCAGACCGGGTCCGGGAAAGCGAGACCGGTTCCCGCCCTACGCCGGGAATGCGGAACTCAATACGATGCCATATTCATGAAATCGGGCGCTGAGCCTTGTGCCGGCCGTTGATGGTAGGGCGCCGGTTCCCTAGGTCGTACCATACGGCGCACTACGTACGGAAAGGCGTTCATCGGCGACAAAACAACGGCATGTCGGGGATTAATTCGCCCCGACCCACGTATGGGGCGAAACCGGATCACACCGTTTCGCCTCTGAAAACAGGAGAACGGACCACTTTTGGGGGTGTTACCGACGGCGCCCTTGATATGACATGGGCATACCCATGAACAGGCGTCGTATTCAAACCGAGTGCGACCAAGATAAGGTTAAGAAAGTGATCTCAGTAAGCCGGGGTCCTGGTTTTGCCTCGGAGCAACCCGGTCTTGACTGCCGTAGCGGAAGGGATCGGCCCGGATCGCCTTATCCAAAGTCACATGCTCGAAAGCACAATGGTATTAAGGCATGCGGCTGAAATTCGAGGAAGCAGGTGAAGGAGACAAAATGGGCAAAGGGAAGTTGGCGATTGTAGGAGTGGGCGAGGTGCCCACAGGACGCTATCCGGACCGGGGGCCTTGGGACATCATATACGAAGTATGTATCCAGGCGGTAAGGGACGCCGGCCTTGACAAGAATGACATCGAGGGGGTGATTTCAATCAATCCCATGGCTCAGGCAAGACTCTCCTCAGAGATAGGTTTTGGAAAGATACCTGAGGAGTTGGGCCTGAAGGGATGCAACGACGTTTGTATATGCAACGCGGGTGGAGCATCGACCGCTAACTGCCTCAGATTGGCGGAGCAGTGGATAGCCGGCGGGATCGCAAAGACGGTGCTTATCCCGCACGTCACCGTACACTCGGTTATGCCGCCCGATGATTTGATTGCGTTCTTTGCCACCGCGGGTATGGACCTCCAGTGGGAGTATCCCTTTGGGACAACCTATAACGGCATCGTGGCATTGATGACCCAAAGATATATGTACGAAACGGGAACAACCGCTGAAGAAATGGCTTCGGTCGTAGTCGCCCTGAGAAAGTGGGCGGCATTGGATCCCAATTCAATGTTCTATAAGAAGCCGGTGACCATCGAGGACGTCTTGTCCTCCAGAATGGTGAGCACCCCTCTGCATTCAAGGGAATGTAATGTCCTCGCGGACGGAGGGGCGGCAATGGTCGTCACTTCGTCGGATCTGGCGAAGGAAATAACGTCTACTCCCGTTTATAAGCTTGGGCAGGGCACGGCATACATGAGTGCCAGCGCGGTACTACGAGATGACTTTTTCACGCGGGAGGCATGGCGGAAAACCACGCAAACGGCACTTGATGAAGCCGGCATTACGAAGGATGACGTCGATGTCTTCGAATTCTACGCGGCGTATCCCTTTTGTCAGTGCGTAATGCTTGAGGCCGCGGGGATTTGTGAACCCGGAGACGCCGGGAAATTCGTCATGGAGGGGCACACCTCTCCCGGCGGAAAAGTGCCGTGCGCGACTATAGGTGACGCAGTGGGCCGCGGTCATACAGGGTCGGGCGTCAGCATAGCCAACTATGTTGAGACGGCCCGTCAATTGATGAGGAAGGCCGGTGAAAGACAGGTACCGGACTGCAACTACGCTCTTGCCACCTCGGCGGGTGGAGCCTACATGAACGCTGTGACCACGATATGGGGGAGGGAAGGATAATGAAGGAATATAGGAAGCCGTTACCTCAGATTCAGCCCTGGAGTGCCGCTTTTTGGGAAGGGACCAAGAAGCACGAGCTGCTGATCCAAGAATGCGGAGACTGTGGGGCAAAAATATTCTATCCCAGGAAATACTGCCCCGAATGCTGGTCTTCCAATATGGGATGGTCTCGGGCCGGGGGCAGGGGAACAGTTTACTCCCATACCACTACGATGACGGGAGTTGAGACAAAGTTCGTCGAAGACCTCCCCTTTGTGCTGGCGGTCATCGATTTGGATGAAGGCGTGCGGATGACGGGTAACATCATAGACTGCGATCCCGACGACGTCACCATTGGCATGGAGGTGGAAGTTGTTTTCGAGGAGGTGACTCCGGAGATAACACTCCCCAAGTGGAAGCTCTTGAAGAAATAGAGAGGAGAGCGGCAGTGGGCAAGCAATACCGGATGCTTATTTGTGAGCGAAAGGGACCGGACGATTCAATATTTTGGATTACCCTCAACAACGAGCGGATGATGAACTCACTGACTGAGACCATGCAACTTGAGCTTCATGAGGTCCTCTCTGAGATCGCATTCGACAATGAGATTCGGTGCGTGGTGCTCACCGGCGCAGGTACAAAGTCATTTTGCAGCGGCGGCGATATCAACCTATTCCAGCGCCTCGACAATATCACGATGTATGACTTCTTGTATCAGCGGGGCAACGACATTCAGCGCTTGATCACCTACATGGAGAAGCCCGTAATAGCAGCCGTAAACGGCTTGTGCTACGCGGGAGGGCTAGAACTGGCGCTTGCATGCGACTTTATTTACACCACAGAGAACGCGTCCTTCGGCCTTCTGGAGATCAATTTGGGGCTCCTGGCAGGGTGGGGAGGCACCGTCAGGCTTCCTCGTGCAATTCCCGCGGCTCGTGCCAAGGAGATGATCTACCGGGGTGAGAGAATAGACGCGGCCGAGGCGCTACAGTGGGGACTGGTCAATCGCGTTTTCCCTTCCCGGGAGGAAATGTATCAGGCCGTTAACGACGTCGCCGATGAGATGGTCGGCAAGTCGCCGCCGGCTCTCCGGGCGGCCAAGAACGTGATTAACAATTCTCTCACGTGCGACAGTATTGAAGCGGCCCTGGCCATCGAGCGGGGCGGCATCATGTGGTTGGCGTCATCCGAGGACATGAAGGAGGGGGTCGCCGCTTTTGTCGAAAAGCGGGCTCCCAAATTTCAGGGCAAGTAAGGAATAACCAAGATGGACTTCCAATTTACCGACGATCAGAAAATGCTGCGCGACACGTATCAGAAGTTCTGCAAGAAAGAACTCACTCCTGAATACGTGAGATGGCTCGACGAAAACTGTCGATTCATTCCGGACGACATGTTGGAGAAGCTGGCGGGCATAGGTACTTTTGGCATCGGCATTCCCGAGGAATACGGCGGCTTGGGCCTTGGGATGGTGGATATCTGCATCATGCTGGAAGAATTGTGCTCGGCAGGCGTGGCAGTGGGGTTTGCAACCTTCCTTCCTATCGGTTTTGGGGCGCGGCCTTTGAGTCAGCTGGGGAACGAGGGACAGAAACGCAAGCACCTGCCGAGGATTGCGGAAGGAAAGGAAAAATGGTCCCTGGCCTTGACGGAACCGGGAGGCGGCACCGACATCCTTGGGTCCGTGAGGACGAGCGCGGTTAGAAAGGGAAACGAGTACATCGTCAACGGCAGTAAGATGTTTATATCCGGTGCTCACGTGGCGGATTATATTTTGGCCGTGGTCATTACGGACAAGGCAGCTCAAAGGAAGCACGGGCTGTCACTACTGATAGTTGATGCCAAGACCCCCGGAATCACCATTAGTCCGATCGACAAGATAAGTATTCGAGCAATCAGCGCGTGTGAAGTTCACTTTGAAGATGTCCGCGTCCCGGCTGAAAACCTCCTCGGCGAGGAGAACCGGGGATGGTACCAACTCTTGGGTACGCTGAATCCGGAGCGGATAGGAACGTCGGTGTTTTCCTTGGGAGTGGCCAAAGCCGCATTCAATACCGCTTTGGAGTATGCAAAAGTGAGAGAGGCATTTGGCAGGACCATAGGGTCCTTTCAGATTTTGCAGCACTATCTGGCCGATATAGCTATCGAGATCGAGAATGCACGCAACCTTATATACAAATGCGCTTGGCTATACGACACAGGCCAACGATACGATGTTGAGGCAACCATGGCTAAAATCGTTGCCTGCCGAGCTTCCGAGTTAGCCGCCCGCTACGGCATGGAAATCTTAGGCGGGTATGGCAACACTACGGAATACGATATGCAGAGACATTTTCGCGATTACAAGCAGATGATGTTTTCGCCCATATCCGATGAGATGTCGAAGAATTACATCGCTCAGAGTTTCGGCCTGCCGAGGAGCTATTGAGGTGGTCGTCGGAGTGATGGCGGCACGATGTTCCCGGAATATCGTGAGCCCGGGAGTTACTTGCTGCAAATGGAATACTCCGTTCCTCTTCCGTCGACATAAGCCGCGCCGGGGCAAACCTCAAGCAGGCAAGCAAGCGGGCAGCGAACCGGCGGCGCCCGAGGAAGCGGCTTATGCAGTGCTCTTCCCGGCATCGTCTATGCAAGCTACGTCACCGCCGCGGCTATTCCCGTGACCGGCGGTGCTGATCTATATACTTTCCGACGGCCCGATAACGTTTCCATGTTGCACGTGCAGCGGTCGGTAACATTGTTGCGGGACGCTGCACCTCTCCAGTAACAAGGGAGGATAAGAGATGAGGATGCGGACTCAAACCGTTTTGACGGCAATCGTGGCGGCTTTGGTATTGGCAGCAACGGCTTCCGCCCAGGCCAAGACCATCAAGCTGACTGTCGTAGCAGGCCATCCACCTGCTTTCACTTGGGTAAAAGTTGCAGGCGAATTCTTTGTTCCGGAAGTGGATAAACGTTTGGCCGCGGCCGGCGGCAAGTACAAAATCAAATGGAATCAGGCCTACGGCGGAACCATTGCCAAGGCCGGCGGATGCCTCGAGGCTATTCAGGAGGGTATTGCCGATATGGGAGTGGTCGGCACCATCTTCGAAGCTTCAAAGATGCCTCTCCACAACGTTACCTATATGACGCCATTCGGCAGCGGCGACATCTCAAAGGTGCTCGACACCGTGGAGCAACTGAAGACCGGGATACCGGCCGTGGGCGAAGAGTGGACCAAGCACAATCTGGTCCCCCTTGGCGGTTTCGCCTTGGACACATACGGCGTGCTCACCAATTTCCCGGTGAAGACGGTTGACGACCTCGCCGGTCACAAAATCGCCGCGCCCGGTCCTTCCGCCAACTGGGTCAAGGGTACAGGGGCCGTAGCCGTGGCCGGAAACCTGACCACCTACTATAACGACATCAAGACAGGCGTGTACGAGGGGGCTCTGACCTTCATGACTGCCGCCGCGGCTGCAAAGCTTTATGAAACGGCACCGTACATTTGCTATGCAAATATCGGCTCTCAGTATGCGGGAGCCCTCGTCATCAACAAGGATGTCTGGGACTCATTGCCTCCGGAAGTCCAAAAGGTATTCGTTGAGGTGGGCATCGAGTACAGCAAGAAGATTGCCGAAGTTCAGACGGCGAGAGCGGAGAAGTCGTTGAAGATGATGGTCGACGGCGGAGCTAAACTGGTCAAACTGTCCTTTGACGAGCGCAAACGATGGGCGGACAAGCTCCCCAATATTCCCATGGAATGGGCCAAGACTATGGATAAGAAGGGCCTGCCGGGTACCGAGGTAGTAAAGGGTTTCCTGAATGGGCTCCGAGAGCGTGGAACCAAGCTCCCGCGGGATTGGGACAAGTAAAGCAGTACGTGACGAGCGGATATCCGGAGAGAGAGGGCGTTGTGACGGAGGGTAAACGGCGCTGGAGATTTAAGTTCGAGTCAATCACCTCGGTGATGGACTCCGTCGGAACTGCCTGGGTCTTTGTCCTGTTGATCATGATCAACCTTGACATATTAGCCGGGGCACTATTAGACCGACCGATCCGGGGAGTACCGGAAATCGTGGCAATGTCCATCGTGGCACTGGTTTTTCTCCAAATTGCCCACACCCTCAAAGTCGGGCGCCTGACCAGGTCGGACGCATTACTGGGACGCCTGATGATCTCACGCCCCAAAACGGGCCGATGCATTCAGGGCGTCTTCAACATTGTAGGAGCGATTTTCTTTTTTGTTCTCTTCTGGTTCAGCATTCCGTTACTCACGAAAGCGTGGCGGATAGGTGAGTACGTCGGAGCCCAGGGAGACTTTATGGCCCCTATCTGGCCGGTTAAATTGCTCATACTTATCGGGTCCCTGGCAGCGGTTATTCAGTACCTGTTGTTGGCATGGCAAGACTTCCTGTACGTTGTGGGAGTAAGAAGCGCGGGCAGTCAGGGATATGGAGGCGAACGGTGACCGACCTCCAAATAGGGTTCCTCTCAATACTCGGAATCCTGGCATTGATATACGCGGGAATGCACGTAAGCGTCGCGTTGGCGGTTGTCTCGTTTCTGGGTGTGTGGATACTCAGGGACAGTTTCATTATAGCCGGCAAGCTCATAGCCCTTGCGGCGAGCGACACCATATCGCAGTACATCTTCGGAGTCGTGCCGTTGTTCGTGCTGATGGGCATGTTCATTTCGGTCTCGGGGATGGGGCAGGATACATTTGATGTCGCGAACCGCTTTTTTCGGCGGATGAAGGGAGGCCTCGGCATAGCGACCGTCTTCGCCAACGCCGTCTTTGCTGCGGTGACAGGCATTTCCATTGCCTCTGCAGCCATCTTTACCAAGGTGGCGGTGCCTGAGATGATGCGGCTGGGCTACAATCCGCGTTTTGCGGTCGGCGTTGTCACCGGATCCTCGGTCCTTGGCATGCTGATCCCGCCAAGCCTGCTTTTGATCCTCTATGGAGTGCTTACCGAGACTTCGGTCGGCGACCTATTCACCGCAGGCATCCTGCCGGGAATTCTCCTGACGCTCGCTTTCTCCTCGGCCATTCTGGTCATGGCCCATCGCTTCCCCAAGTTCGTCGGAGAAAGGGCCTGGATTTTGGCCCAAGGCGAGCCTGAAGGCATGACAACTCTTACCGCGACCCTGAAGCTCTCTCCCATCGGCGTCCTGGTCTTGCTGGTGCTCGGAGGAATCTATTCCGGCTGGTTCACCCCAACGGAGTCCGGCGCGGTGGGCGCCCTGGGCGCACTCGTGGTGGCCGTGGGTAAGCGGAAGATGACCTGGTCGAATCTCTGGCAGGTGTTGGTTGAAACGGGTCACGTCACCGTGGCCATTCTCTTTCTCATTATTTGCGCCAACATGTACGGGCGGATGCTGGCCCTGTCCGGCATCACGGACTTTCTCGGCACATGGATCTCACAGTCCGGCTGGGGCACATTGACTCTCGTCACCATCTACTGCTTGATAGTCCTGCTGATGGGCACCATCCTTGATTCCGCTTCGATAATGATGATCGTAGTACCGCTCGTGCATCCGATCATTCAGGAGATGCAGATCAATCTTGTCTGGTTCGGTCTGATAACGGTCATCGCCATCGAAGTGGGGCTCTTGACTCCGCCGCTCGGCATTGCCGCCTACGTTGTCAAGGGCACGCTCGACGACCAGAGTATCGGGCTACAGGACGTCTTTGTCGGCACCTTTCCTTTTGTATTGGTAATGCTGATGGTGCTGGCCTTGCTGATTATATTTCCCGAGATCAGCCTGGTGTTGGTCGGCTGAATCCCCCGGACGGGGCGATGCCGAGGCTGGTCGTGATAATCTTTTCGTGAGAAACGGAGGAGTCGCCTGAGGTTCGGATCACTGCCCGGCCCGCCGGTTGCGGTGGATGCCAAGGTTCAGACGCTTTGATCCTCAACGAGTTGCACGCGGCACGGCGACTCGACATTCAAATGGCGACAAACAAGTAACGATTGCCGAAAACCGGGAAAGAAGCCTAGCGGAGGTGCCGCCTACCGGCGGCACTGAACTGACCGTTTCGATGAATGTCGATAGAAGAACCCATGTACATTATCCGGAATCGGCTCCGGAGCCTATCTAAAGTGAGGAGGTCACTATCATGGCATGTAGAAGGTTTAACATCATCGTTGTCGTTTTGTTTGCAGCGGCCCTGGTTACTACACTGGCGGAACATGGGGCCAATGCTTCCGATTACAAATTGACAATGGCCTATGCTGCTGCAACAAAAGGCACCAATTACGCCAAAGCTGCGGAACTTCTGTCGGAAAAAATCAATGCGGCTACAAAAGGCAAAGTGGAAATCTTACTCAATGATTCCCTTATCAAGGCACCTCAGTTGGCTCAGTCCGTCAGGGATGGACGAGTCCCAATGGCGGACGTGATCTCGGTATACTACAGCGCTTCGCATCCCGAATTGGCAATCGCCACGCTTCCCGGTTTGATCAACAATTTAGACCAATTAAAGGCGATTTTTGATGCGTTCTGGCGTGATGATTTGGACAGACTCTTCGCGGAGAAATACAACTCACGGGTCTTGTACTGGGGCTTGCACTGCCCTCAAATGCTGATGTCCAGGATGCCGATCAAATCCTTAGCAGATTTTAGAGGTAAGAAGATTCGTGTCCACAATGTTGAGGCGGGTGCATTAATGGATGCCATTGGAGGTAAGCCTACACCGATGCCTGTTTCGGAAATATTACCGGCACTCCAGCGCGGGATAATTGATGGTGTTATCACCAACTGGTGCTTGGCCTTCGGCCAGGGTTACTACAATGTGGCAAAATATTTAGAATATTGGCCCCTGACACCCATTATCCCCTTTCCGGTTGTTATAAACAGCGATGTTTATAAGAAGCTTCCAAAGGACGTTCGTGAGGCAATGGTCGAGGCATGTCGCAAGATGGAACAAGAATCCTTCAGGGATTACAATGCAGGCATTTCCAACTTGATAAAGGAATGGGAGGCTAAGGGCGGCCAATACTATAAGGTCCCTGATGCAGAGGGCAACAAGCTGTTTCAAAAGAAATTTCTCGAATCCGTCTATCAGTCGTATTACGACCGTACCCGGAAAATGGGATTTGATGGGAAAAAGTATGTTGAGCGTGCTCTAAAGGCTATGGGCAGGACCTCGGTTTACTGACAAGCGAACGTCTTCGGGCGGGTGCCCCTTTTCCATTCATGACTCCCGCCCACTGATTGTGCATGGAGGCGGTCAGAACCGCAACCAACCGGCGATTGCAGGCACCGGCGTCACGCAGGGTCTTGGGTTTCGCTAGTACCATCTTCTACGCCGGTCTCGGGCATGATTACGAGCATTCGCTTCGCCTGCGGACAACGTTGGTGTGATGACACTCGGGGAGGGATATACCGGGTACATCCCGTTCGTCGCAGGCACAGTTGCAGCCCGTGAGGATTTTGAGAACCCGGGATCAGCCGGTCCGCGTGAAAGAGAAATCCACGTCAAGAGGAGGAAATTCAATGGCAGCGATACGCGATGCGATGGTGCCGGCGGATGGGGGGCACCGTGGCGAGGACGCCTTTTCAAGTGCGGTTTCTCCTGAGACACAGTCAAAGCCCGGCGTAATCAACGGAATAGTCTCTCCCGTATCGCAGGGGGTCGGGTTAGCCTGCGGGTTGGGCATGCTTTCAATGGTGCTGATGATTAGTTACGAGGTCGTAGCACGATACGTATTCAATGCGCCCACCTCCTGGGTGACTGAGTATTCCCTGTATGTGTTCGTTGGTACAAGTTTCCTCGGGACAGCCTACGCACAGCTCACGGACACTCATATCCGAGTTGAGATCCTTCTCGACACCCTCAAGCCTTTACGCCGCCGGCAGTTTGAACTAGTTTCCGCCTGGATGGGACTTCTCTTCGCGATCGTCGCGTCCCGGCAGATAGGCTTTTTCGTGTGGTCTGAGTATGTAGGCGGTTCAAGAGCTTGGGGGCTGTTGACCACCCCCCTCTGGATACCCCAAACCCCTGTTGCCGTCGGTATTGTAGTGTTTGCATTTTCGATTCTGGGCGAACTGAGAAAACTGACGCCTTCCATTGGGCGGACCGCTGAATGGGCCGGCCTGGCCATATTTCTCTTCATGGCGGGTAGTCTGGCGGCCCTGGGCGGCAATCCGGGGAGGATCCTCGGTACTCCGTTGGACTGGGGGACCGCAACAGTAGTGTCGGCAGTACTGATTGTCTCAAGTATTTGGAACGGGTACAGGATAGCCCTCTCCGTAGCCGCCCTGATGCTCGGTGGCGGGCTGCTCTTTCACTGGATGGGAGGATATCCCACTCTAATTCAGGGGGCCTTATTGGCAGCATACTTGCTGATCCTGATGGCCATAGGTGTAAGAATCGCCCTAGCCCTGGGTATAGTGGGCTCAATGGGGCTGCTGTTTCTGGTCCCCACGCCTCAGCTTTCGGCGGTCGGGGAACGGATCTGGAGTAGTGTCAACTCTTTCACGTTCACCGCCATTCCGATGTTCATTCTGATGGGGGCCTTTCTGCTTAGAAGCGGAGTGACAAGCGATCTTTTCAGCACCATGCTCAAATGGCTGGGACGCTTACCGGGGGGCATAGCCCACGCCACGGTGGGTGCATGTGGGATATTCGCGGCAGTTTCAGGTTCAAGCCTGGCTACAGCGGCGACCATGGGCATGACGGCTTGCCCGGAGATGATTCAGCGGGGCTATAGCCCCCGTTTGACCTACGGCGTTGTTGCCGCCGGCGGCACCTTGGGGATTCTGATACCACCGAGCATCGCCATGATCTTGTACGGATCACTCGTGGGAGAATCGGTCGGCGCTTTGTTCATCGCCGGCGTCATTCCGGGGCTCCTCCTGATTCTTTCCTTCATGATCGTCGTATACGTGTGGTCAATGCTGAGGAAAGGCGCCGCTCCACGCGGCATTGGTTATAGTTGGAAGGAAAAGCTGAGTTCTCTGACAAACATGCTGCCGTTCCTTCTGCTCATATTCGGAGTACTCGGTTCCCTGTATTTGGGCGTGGCAACTCCCACTGAGGCAGGAGCAATGGGCGCCCTGCTCGCGGGTGCGCTTTGTGCCGTTAAGAAAAGAATGACGTTACAAGTTCTCCGAGATTCCGTTATGGAGACCGTCAGGGTAACTTCCTTTCTGATACTTATCGTCGCGGCGGCATCCGTCATGGGATATGTGTTCGACTATATAAGACTTCCCCGGACGTTGGTTGAGGTAATCAAAGGTGTCGATCTCGCACCCTGGGCTATTGTCGGCACACTGGTAGTGTTCTACGTGATCCTGGGCATGTTCATCGAACCCATTTCCATGATGCTGATGACGCTTCCCGTTGCATTTCCCATGGTGACTTCCGTTGGACTTCATCCCATCTGGTTCGGAGTCGTTTTGGTGATGATGATCGAAATAGGACTCATTACACCGCCGGTAGGGGTTATTCTGTTCATACTCAAAGGGATGTATGCGGATGTTGACTTCAGGGAGATTGTGTACGGCGTCACGCCTTTTGTGGCTGCACTACTCTTCAACATACTGTTATTATATCTATTTCCGGATCTCGTGATGTGGCTGCCGACCCATATGGGCGGCACCCAATGAGTATGACCGCCACAGATCTAATCATGTACGACCCAAGGCGTTCCGATTCGGATCGCTACACGTGGTGCAATCACCCTTCCCACGCCGAGCCGAAACCGAAGGTTTCCCCATCCCCGGTCAGGCCGGCTCATCAGATGTCTAGAGAAAGTTAGCCAATGGATCCGCAAAAGATAATTCGTGGAAGACGGATACTCATCGTCGATGACGAACAGGACATTCTTGATACGTTGATCGAGCTCCTGTCCGAGTGCAGGATTGACACGGCTACTACGTTTGAGGAAGGCAAGAGTCTCCTCGAAAGCCGAAAATACGACGTTGCCGTGTTGGACATCATGGGAGTCAGGGGGTTCGATCTACTCGATATCGCACTGAACCGGAACATTCCTGCTCTCATGCTTACCGCTCACGCCTTGACTGAAGAAAATCTGAAAAGATCAGCGGAAGACGGGGCCTCATATTTCGTGCCGAAAGATGAAATTCACCGAATTCAGATCTTTGTCGCCGACGTCATTGATGCACGAGAAAAGCATAAGAACGCGTGGGTCAAATGGTTCGAACGCTTGGGTGGCTTCTACGATAGGCGATTCGTCGGCCCCGATTGGAGAGAAAAGGAACGGGAGTTCTGGGAACGGAAGCTCAAAGAGTCTCCGCCCGTTTGACCAGCGGTCCCGATGTTCGACAGCGTCAAGGCAAATGACACGGTCGTACAGGAGCATCGGTTTCCCGGGAGGTAGCTACTTGACTTGCGTTTCGCACATTCTTGAGCGGTGTTTGAGACAATTTTCCCGGATAGGAGTGAAAGGGGCTTACACTCCGCGCTTTCTTCCGAGGATTTGGTGTGTTTGTCATTTTGCAGTCCCACTGTGTGCCTGAACGTGGTGATTTCGGGGATACGGCGCTTGACGCGGTTTTCGCGGCCTCTATGGAGAGACGTATCAGAGGGTGGCCGGAGGGGCCTTTCTTGAGCCTTGTCTCAAGCCTCACGTGGCGATCCGGGAGATCATCCCCGCGGGACGTGGAGTTGCGTCCGGCTTGACCAGTGCGGCCTGAAGCTGAACACTGTCGACTGTGGGATAGAACCGGCGGTTAATCTCATGGAAGAGCGTGAGCCCGACTCATCGTTATGCCTTCACAGCCGTCTCGGTCGGTGGTATATTAGGATTTGAGAGGCGATACGAGAAGGCGAGGTGGGGATCCATGCCGGATATAACCAATCCACACGACCGGTTCTTCAAAGAGGTTTTTTCAAGACCCGACGTGGCGGAAGATTTCCTGTTCCACTACCTTCCCGGGCACGTGTCCAATCTGTTGCAGCCCGGCAGCTTCCTCTTGAGCAAGGACTCGTTCGTAGATGCGAACCTCCAGGAGTACTTTTCGGATTTACTCTATCAGGTGGACTTCAAAGGCGGAGATCAGGGTTACGTCTACATCTTGTTCGAGCACAAGAGCCGGCCCTCTGAAGACATTGCGTATCAGCTTCTGCGCTACATGACGAGGATTTGGGAGTACGCGTCCAAACAGGCATTGAATTCCTTGCCGGCCGTGATCCCGCTCGTATTGTATCATGGACGAGCTAAGTGGAGCGTTCCTCTCAACTTCGCCTCCCTTTACCGGGTTCCGGAATCACTGAGGGGGAGCCTGTTCGATTTCACCTACACCTTATTTGACCTGTCGGCCTATGCCGATGAAGAAATCAAGCTCGGCGCCGTGACGACCGTAGCCTTGCGCCTGTTGAAGAACATCCACAACGCGGATTTGGCAGAGCAGCTACAGGACCTGTTTGAATTACTGCGCGCAATGAGCGAGCAGACTGCCCTGGAATTCTTGGAAACCGTGTTGCGGTATCTTGGTGCCGCAGCGGAAACAGTGACGATGGAAGACTGTCGTAAAGCAGTAAAGGCTATTTTTCCCGAAAGAGGAGAAATACTTATGGAAAGATGGATTGAAGAGATCGCAGCGGAACGCCATCAGCAGTGGATGACAGAGGGATTGAAAAAGGGCCTGAAAGAAGGACTGATCGAGGGCCTGAAGGAGGGTAGACAGGAGGGTAGACAGGAGGGAATGAGGGACGCTCTGGCTTCGCTGAGCATCCGTCAGCTCCGGCGCAAGTTCGGTAGTCTCGCCGTCTCGATGGAGGAGCGCATCCGGTTCCTGCCCCAAGAAGAACTTGAGCGACTGGGCGAAGATCTGCTGGACTTTCTGGACGAGTCAGCCCTCTCGGAATGGCTCGAAAAGACTGAGAAGTCCCGTTAGTTCTCTTCTAAGAGGACGACGCGAGTGGCGGGAAAGCGCACACCGTGCAAAAGAAGTGTTATGATGTCGGAGAGATGTCAAGATCCGGAGGCTTCGTACGATGGAAGAAGAGTCCAACAACTTGCACTGGACGGCGCTAAAAGAACCCAGGATTCTTGTCTTCTCCGTGCTCGGGGTCTTTGTGGTTTGATATCCCCGATTTATAACGATAGGTGGTTTAGGGATCTTTCGTGGAAGGCTCACCCAAGACACTGTTGACGATCGCCGTATCTGATTCCTCCAGTTTTCTTTCGGGGAAGGTTGCAACAAAGGTGGTGCCCTGCCCGGGCCGAGACCTGAACGTGATGCGTCCCCCATGTTCGTTCATGACCTTTTGGGTGACCATGAGTCCGAGGCCGGTGCCTTTGTCCCCCTTGGATGAGAAGAAGTCCTCGAAAACTTGGTCCTTCAAATCCTGGCCAATGCCCGTTCCATTGTCAGCTACTTCGATCACAATGGTACCGTTAAGCCGTTTGCGGCTTCGCAGTTCTATCAGGTGCTCGTCCTTCCAGAGGTCCATCTTACACGCGTCGATTGCGTTGGTTACAAGGTTGGATATGACGGAATGGAGTCCATCCGGGTCCATGACCGCATCAGTGACGCTCTCGTCAAGGTCCAGTTTGAAACTGATCCCATACCGGCCTGCGGTTTCCCGGAACAGGTCATGGACTTCACGGATAACCGAATTGGGCTCCACCTCTTGGAAATTTGGTTGCCTGTCCTTGGAACAGTAGAGGATGTCTTTGACAATCTTGGATATCTTGTCAAAGTTCGACAGGACCATCTCCCACCCTTCGCTTACTTCCTTCTGGTCTTTGTCCTTAAGGCCGCGGTTGACCACATAGATGCCCCCGTCAAGCCCCATCATGATGTTCTTGAGGCTGTGCGCCATGCCGGCAACGGTCTGACCCAGCAGAATGAGTTGCTTCTGCATGTCCTTGACCGAGGTGATGTTCACTCCCATCTGCACAACCGCGGTAATCTCCCCGGTCTCATCGTGCAACGGAGAGGAGTAGATCATCAAGTTGATGCGTTCCCCGTCCTTTGTGGTGATTGCTGCTTCTCTGCCGTGGACTTCCCCGTCTTGGAAGGTTTTTTCCACAGGACAATCCGAGCACCGGTCATCCTTGGATTGGCAGAGGTCATTGCAGGAATGGTTTTCGGTAAGTCCGAACTGGTTCCGGTAGAGCGAGTTGCTCCACAAGACATTGCGGTTCCGATCCTGGACCGTGAGGAAGCAGGGGATGGCTTCGGCGACCGCTGGAAAGAAGTGGTCGCGGTTCGACTCGGTGAATTGGCGGTTCATGTCGGGTCTTTGCGTGGAGCCCTTTCATTCGGTTCAGGCGGAGTACAATACAAAAACGTGCCGACGTGTAACCGCCGGCACGGAATACTCTATTGAGGGGCACCTGAAAAGGATTTGCGATGGTAGCCGGGTGCGTTTGCAACCGATGCCGGCCGCAACCGTGAAGCCTACCCGACCTTACCCGATTGCCTGACGTACCGAATCCAACAGAGCGTCTCGGTCGATGGGCTTTTCAAACACCGCGAACGGTTTCGATACCGCCAGGTGACGGCCGGGTATACCGCTGATAACGATCACCGGTACATCCTTGAATTCTTTGCTCTTGGTCATGTTCCTGTAGAACCGGGTGCCCGTATCGCCCGGCATTTGGAGATCAAGCGTCACCAGATCGGGCTTCTCTTTGTTCAAGACCTCGATCCCTTCTTCGCCGTTGGACGCGGAGCACGTTTCATATCCGCTGTCTTCCAGGAACGCTGTAATATATTTCACTACATGAGGCTCATCGTCGATAATCAAAATCTTCTTGGCCATGATTGTCTCCTTGATTTCGCGTTGTTCAGTGCCTTTCCAAAGCGAAAGCGGGATCTTCATCGAGGATGGGCATGCGGTTGATGATCCACCGAAATGTCATAAGACCAATTGCGATGATTGTTATGGTTATGGTAACCTCCATCCACGAGGGGACATATCTGAATTCCCAAGGCAAGTGCCAGTTAAAGGCCACAATCGTCGTGTCCACACGGTTCAAGAGAACCCCGACTGCAGCTGCGATCGCGGCTCCTCTCACCATGGTAGGCCTATTATTCTGGTATGCGTATACCATGAAGAGCATCGGGATTGCAACAAATCCTATCAGTTCGACCAAATACCAGTATCCGTAGGGCGTCATCAAGAATCCCCACTTGTTGCCGTGGGCCAAATCCAGCACTCTCAGGAAGAAATACGCGAAAAGAATGACGGCACTGGCCTTTCCCAGTCCAAGCGTCAACCGGTCGAACTTTGCCGGATCCTCGTGCTTCATCCTATCGCCAAAAACGCGATGGGATATCATACTTTCTATTATCACCATCGTGATGCCGCCGTATATGGCAGAGACAAAGAACAACAATGAAATATAGTCCGAATACCACAGAGGATGAAGCTTGCTCGGCATTAACAGGAAAAGCGCACCGAGAGCGGACTGATGCCCCGTGGTCAGTATCACGCCGAAAATTGTCAAGCCAAGGGTTCCCTTTACCCACCAGGCCCGAAGCTTTTTCAGATTAAGCCACTCAAACACTGCCGGGCACCATTCAAAGAACTGACAGTGCAAATAAAGAGCAACCGACAAAGCTACCAGGAAAAGGATGGAGTTCGGCCCGGGAGAAACAAAGAAAGGGAAGTAGAGGCGATAGTAACGACCAAGATCGAAGATCAGTCCAACCACGGCAAAGAAGTATCCCAAGGTGCCTCCCACGAGCGCGGGTCGAACCATGTGGCTGTACTCCTTAGCGCCAAAGATATGAACAGCCGTCGCAATACCGAATCCACCTGAAGCGACGGCAATTCCCGCCAGCATGTCGAATCCGATCCAGAGGCCCCACGGGTTGTAGTCCGACAAGTTCGTTGATGCACCGAGGCCGTAAAAGATTCGATACATCATGACGGGGACTCCTATGACGAGGATCACCGCCATGACTCCATTGAATGGGGTGAAGTTACTTTTGACGTAATCCTTGAACTCCATCCCGAGAAAGAGCTTTTCCTGGACCCATGACACGGGTGCATCGATTGCCTGGGTGCTCATTTTGACTTCTCCTTTCGGTCCCCGCCCGTACTGTCATTGTCCCCGGGAACCGCATCACGACGTTTTGCGATGCTGTACAAACCAACCGCCAGTGCGGGAAAGACAATATACATGGGAGAGGCAACGCTCAAGAAAACCTTGCTCAGGGACGGAATAGGGCCTGTTCCCAGATCGGTTCTGAACCCAATATCGTGAAAAGGCACTGCGGAGAGATACATCCAACAGGTTCCGCCTACTTCGTATTCTCCATAAACATGATTCACGTATTTTCCCGAATTGTCGCGTATTCTCTTGTGGGCCAATTCCGCGAGCTCAGCCCTGTTCCCGAATGTCATCACCCCCATCGGGCAGACGGCCACACATGCCGGAACTCCCCCTTCTTTGCTGATCCTGTCAAAACAGTACGTGCACTTGGTTACCTTCGGGGTCCAAGGATCGTCGTACTGATAGGCCGGAATCTCAAAAGGACACGCGGCCATGCAATACCGGCAACCGACGCATACGCTCGGGTCATAGGTGACCGCGCCGTCGGGTCTCTTTGTGAAGGCTTGAACGAAACAGGACGAGGCGCACGCAGGCTCTAAACAATGCATACACTGTTTCTTCACATATATAGGTTTTGTGGGGTCCTTCGGATTTTCATAACGATTGACAATGGTGTAAGTCTCGGCGTTTGTTCTTCTCACCGTGTCAAAGACATTCCTATTCTTCTCATATCCGGAAAGGGGCAGCCGGCCGGGCAGTTTGTTCCATTCCGCGCATGCCCATTCGCATCTCCGGCATCCAATGCAAAGAGTGGTGTCAACGAGCACTCCATATTGCTGAGGGTACCCGGGAAGAGTTGCCACTCCAGCCTCCGCCGATGAGGCCATGCCCACCGAGAAGGCTCCAATGCCTAACGCGGCCGCCCTCTTCATAAAGGTCCGTCTACTGTTGTCCATCCTATGTCCTCCGTCTCTCAAAGCCCGTTTCAGGCTTCACGAAAATCCCTTGAATGCGGCCGGCGGCCTTCGCTACGGGGGTCACTTCTCCCTGTAAGTGAGAAAGCGCCAGAAAGAGATAAAAACCAGCAGGAACGCTACGATGACGAAGTACTCGTTCCCTTTGGTGAGGGTGATAAATTCATGGAGCGTATGAGGCATGGTAAAACTCCTTTTGCTACGCGTCAAATCGCAAACAACTCTATTTGACGTAACCCTGGAGGGGAATCTCGGCTTTGTCCGTTTGTTGAGGGGTCTTCGCCGCATGACACTTGACACACTCCAGAGGGGCCGGTTTTTGCCCCATGGCCTGGTGACATCCTGCGCACTGCTGGTGATAGGCCCTCTGTAAACCCGGCTTGGAAAGGTCTGACAGACTCAAGAACTGTCCATGGCAAGAAGCGCATTTCGGGGTTTTCTTTGCGATCTGTGCCGGTGTTTGGCTGTTATGGTGACATCCCCGGCAGAGCGCGTCGGGGATCCTAGAGTGAAACCGTCCGGCAAGAGAGTTCTCGTTCGATATGGTGATTAACCGGTTGACGATCTTCATATGGGGCATCTCTGCCGGTTTGTACTCCTTCTCAAGGTTCTTTATCTGTACTTTCTCCGGAACCTTTTCCTTATCCTTCTCTAACGGAAGTGGAGCTACTTGCTTGGCCACGCCGCCGGAAGGGCCGGCGTGACAACCTTCACACGCAGATTGCGGAAGCTGTGCTGTGCGGTAGCGATGGCAACCCATGCACTTCTTGTCCTGTGTCGCGGTGGTGTGACACGATGTGCAGGACGGTTTCGCATTAAGTGCATGGAACGCCTGATAGTAGGTGATCCCTCCTCCCTTCCGAGAGTCGCCTTGTACGGTGTGGCAGTTTCCGCATTTCTCGAGTGAATAGTGATGACACGTGCTGCAGAATTGCCCTTGGATCTCGTGTGCCTTGTGGTTGAAAGCAACCACCTTCATTCCCCTTGCCTTCTTTTCCGGTAATGTTTTGACCGCGGTGGTTTGAGCGGAAGCCTCAGGGGCAACCTTGACCGGCAGATCCATCACGTCCTTTTGTCCGCGAACGAGCCGCGGGATTTTGGCAACCTCATCAGGAGTCAGTTTCTTATGCTCTCCGTGACATGCTTTGCATTCGGACGGCCCAAATCTCTTTTTGTCCTGCTCGGTGAGTTCGGTTCTGCCGCTTCGGGCCATTTCGCTCCTCACCTTTTCAGCTTCCTTCATGTGGCAGCCGATACACGCTGCATGGGCCACCTTCTTCATTGAACGTGCGTTTTTTTCGTCCTTGTCTTTATGGCATGCCTTGCACGAGTTCTCAGTGTTTTTTTCGTAAATGAGCCGCTTTTGCTTTGCGCTGTACGCGTGATGGCAGACCTGACATGCCTTGTTTGCGTCCGTGACTTCGCCGATCACATGGACCTTTTGCGCTATGTTCAACTCCTCGGGTTGACCGAGTTGGGGGATCGCTTTCACATGCTTTGCATGACGAGCGTAATCGAATACCGGATCCCACGCCCACGTCGTCTTCCGGAAGTACGGCTTTCGTACGTGACATTTCCCGCAGAGCCCGATTTCGGGGCCGGTCTTTCGGCCCTCGGCCTTGGTTTTCCTGTGGCAGCTTACGCACGCATCGTGATACGCGTACATGATGGCTGTTTTGTCGGTGTGGTCGAACTCGAGCTTGGGAAACGTGAACACCTTGACGTCGGGATTGACCAAGCGCTTGTCCGTCTGCTTCAGCAGGTGGCAGACGCCGCAATCCTTAGACTTTGTTTGCTTCAACGCCTTAGTGTGGAGGTCGTGGTCGAACGACACCGGAGGACGCTCCAAAGCAGCAGAGGAACCAACGTAGGCAAGCACTATCGGGACCTGGACCTGGGGAGGGGCCGGCGGGCCCTCCTGGGTCTTGGAGTAGATAAGAGTTGTGCCGCCGAGCAGACAGAGAACGCCTAACCCGGCGATTTTCATGAACAGGCTTATGTTGATCTTACGCATCGATCCACCCTTTCATCCGTGCGTTCCGCTCACGAGAGGCACCTTATGATGCCTTAATATCATCGGGTATTTCAATGACCTGCATGAGTATCTCGCTAAAGAACTTCACGTGCATGCCGAGCTTGTAACCCGCTACAATGTCTTCAATCCCGCTGTGGCAGTTGTGGCAAGGCGTGATGATGATATGAGCGCCGGTGGCTTCGAACTGCTCCGCTTTGACTCTATTTCCCTTAACGCGGGAAGGCTTCCACGGCGGTCCGCAATTGATGACACCTCCGCCCGCGGCACAACAGTAGTTGTGCTCGAGTCCCGGTTCGGGTTCCGTGAAGTCAGCGCACGTCATTCGGATGATTTCACGGAGCTTGCCTCCCAATCCTCGCCCTCTGACCACGTTGCACGGGTCCTGCACGGTTACCGGCTCTTCAAACTTCTGTTTTACCTTGAGTTTTCCCGATGTAAGAAGCTCATGGTAGAATTCGATCGCATGGATCAGCGGTATGGGCGGCTCCTTCCAGGCAAGCCACTTGGGTCCGTCGTAGACGGCGCCTCTGAACGCGTGGCCGCATTCGCCCATTACGATCCTCTTGCACTTCAACCTGAGCGCCGCCTCATGATGGGCTCTCTCCACACGTCCCATCGTCTCGAAATCGCCCGAATACATTGCCATGTTGCTGTTGTCCCAACCGTCTAACGACGGCATGGTCCAATCTACTCCAGCCACGGCCATGATCTGGGCAATATTCCCGATCAGTTGAGCAAGGATTTTCGGCTCAGGGCCGATAATGCTGTAGAAGACGTCGGCCCCCTCCTTGTCGAGTGGGATCCGTGCAGTCGATACCTCGTCCCGGGCGTCTTCTTCCTGCCATTGGAGGGTGTCGATCCATTCATCCTGCTTCACCCACATCTGGTTGAGCGTGACGGCGTGACTGTTCACCGTATCCTGAAGGAATTGGGGGACCAAGCCCAGTAGACTGCATATCCTCCGGACCAGAAGCAACTGGTAAGCAATGTCGATGCCAAAGGGGCAGTACATGCTGCATTTCCTGCAGACATTGCATTCCGTGTGTGCGATCCGTGAGCATTCTTTCAGGAAATCCGCATCCACTCGACCCTTCCTGCGAAGGATCTCCCACAGGGTTTGTTTCACTTTGCCTACGGGCGAGAACCGTGGATCTCGATCATTCGACAAGTACCAGTGACACGCGTCGGAGCAGAGCCCGCAATGAACACAAGTTTTCATGTAGACTCTTAACCGTGCCGCAGTCTCTTTCTCAATGACCCTATTGATGACCTCCTCTATCTTCTGAGGAGTCAACGTCTTGGCCGGTTCATCCAACCCCGGATCCGAAACTATGGGAAGCTTGGGCAAGCCCATGATTTTCCTCCATGTAGGACCGGTACGTTACCAGTCCCGTGCGTTGCGCACCGCTCCGAATTCAGAACCCATGTAGGCTCTCGTGAACGGAAAAAACAGCATGTGACTCAGACGAGTGAACGGTATTGCTATGAGCATGACTGCTCCGGCAATGATGTGAATGAGGACCATGGTCTCGTAATCGAACCACTGGTGCCGTGCAATAAATCCGGTGACAAAGGGTGCGGCGGCAATAGCCAACAGCAGATAATCGGACGGGAATGTGACGAACCTCACTTCAGGAAGCATGAGGCGTCGCAGAAGAAAGAAAACCGCCGTAAGGAGCACCAATACCGTTAACCAGTCGGCGGCCGATGCGGACACCGTTGACCAGCTCGGTCCCCACGCAAACGAGAACATCACCACGTGTGCCGTAAGGAAAATAGGCAACAGCACCAGACACAGATGAAATAGGAAGGTCACAATGGTAGTCTCGTACCGAATTCTCATATTCCTCGAGGCAAATGGGACAATCCAGTGGAGCAGTGAGCGGATACTGTGTTTCCACGTCATATACGGAAGGATTGCCTTTTCGCGTTTTGCCTGGATGTATAGATTCACGAACTGGTACGCCATGCCGATGACGAAAACTGCGAACGCGATCCAGACCAAATATCTGCTGATTAGGTCGTACATTCTCGGCCTCCTTGGTTCAGCCGACCACATCTGAAACGGGCAGGACTATCCTATGGAACGTGCCTTCCAGCACGACCCGGAGAAGGATCTTAGTTCCATCCGGACTGAATTGGGGATCCCACATCTTGTCATATGCCCTTGAATAGGTCTTCTGGTTGACCACGAGATAAAACTTGCCGCCCCTGTCGGCCTTTACCGCCACCATGTCGCCCGCGGGGCTGAAGACCGGGTCCCAGACCATTTCAAAGCGGTCCGGCCAGGTAACGCGGTCCACTACGACTCCCCAGGATCCCTCATCCCGAAACAGGGCGCCTATCCGACGACTGTCCGGGCTGAAAACGGGCGGCATGACCACGTGGCTAAAGGTGCACGGCCACGGATTGCCTTCAACTGCGATGGTCCACCGACCGAACTCGGGCGCGGCCACCGCAGCAACAAGTCGACCATCAGGGCTGAATCGTTGATGCCATACCTGGGCAAAGGCCCGATCCCACAACGGCATACCGTTCATGAGAAGCTTCCATCCGTCGTCGGTAAGCGCAGGAGCCGTCACATCCTTGGAACCCGGCTTGAACACCGGTTCCCATACTGCCTTGAACCGCTGCTCCCAAGGCTTGCCGTCTACGGCAATGGTTTGCTCCACAAGACTTGTTCTCACTTCCGCAGCCACGGTCTCGCCGTCCCCGCTGAAAGCGCATCCCCAGACATTGAGGAAACGTGCGTCCCATTCGCGGCCGTCCACCGCAAGGGTCCAAACTCCTTTGGCGAATCCCACGATGTCTCCCTCGGACAACGATTCCATCTGGACATTTGCAGCGGTCCTGAGCCCGTCAGGGCTGAGTACGCAGCTTCGTGCCTCAACAAATCGCGTGTCCCAGGGCTCTCCATTGAGTGCGATGGCATACCCCTCGGGACTCCTGACATTGGCAGCGAGGTTCTTGCCGTCGGAACCGACCTGAGGATTCCATACGTAATCGAAGGTCTTCTCCCAAGGCTCGTCATCGACTACCGCCGTCCATTCGTCGTCGTTCATTGCAAGACAGAACAGGCGTCCATCCGGAACAAATCGTAAAGACCACGCTTTCTCATACGTGTTACTCCACTGTTGGCCGTTGACGCACGGAACGAACGTGTCGTCTTCGGCTTTTACTATTGCGGCAATCTTTTCACCGTCCAAGCTCGCTACGAATTCGTGGATCTCGGAGTAGGCCTCAAGCCACTGATTCGTATCAGTAATGACCCGATCGCCCGGTTCCCAGTCCCAATCAGCGTTCCAGTCTTTTACATGATGCATGGCATCCCTCCGCTCGTGGGAGCTTCGTGTGTGCCGGCCGGCACAGATACTATTCCGATCTCGGTGCATGCGGTAGGAGCGAGGTCAGCATGCGTTGGGAGTCTGCTCGCTTTGCTGCTCAACCTTACCTGTGCCGTGAGCCGCATCACAGGATTCCGCCGGTTTTCCGGACGGCAGCCTGATGGTAAAGGTAGAGCCTGCTCCAGGCTCGCTATCGAATGAGATCTCTCCATCGTGTTCCAGGACTATCTTGCTGGTCACAAGCAAGCCTAGTCCCGTTCCGCGGCTCCCCTTGGTTGAAAAGAAGCTCGCGAAGATCTTTGATCTGGTTTCTTCGTTCATACCCACGCCGTCGTCGGATACTTCGAGAATCACGTGATCCGTGCCGTCTGCTCTGGTGCGAACCACGATGCGGTGCCGATCCTTGCCCAGGTCCATCTCACAAGCATCGAGCGCATTGGACACGAGATTGGATAAGCATGTGTGAATTCCCCGATGATCCAAACAGACCTTTGAGGCCTGTCCCACTGAGGGATCGAAATCCCTTTCGATAAGGATCGACCTCTTGGCGGCCTTGATGTCAAAGAGGGCACACACTTCTTCTGCAAGAAGGTTAAGATCAATCTCCTCGTATTGAGGTGCCCTGTCCTTCGAGTAGTTGAGGAGATCCTGGACCAATTCCGATATGCGGCCGATGTTGTTCTCAACCATGCCCCAGCCGCGGATCAGCAGTTCCCTGTCATCGTCCTCTACAGCGGTTCGCACCACGTACACGCCGCCCTCAAGACCTTGCAGGATGTTCTTGATGCCGTGTGCCAGGCCCGCCACTGTTTGGCCTACCACGGCGAGTCGATCCGAAGCCTGTTTCTCCCGTTCCAATGCCTTGAATGTGCGTAGGTCCTGAAAGAAGCCTACGCTTCCGATCGTCCTCCCGTTCTCGAACAAAATGACGCCGGAAAAGCTGACCGGAACTGCCTCACCGCCTGCAGATCTTACGACCTGCTCTTGAGCGACCAGCCGCGACTCGTCGACCATCTTTCCCGCATATGCATCGTGGAGCTTTGCGAGAAACGCCGGCGGGAAATACCTGTCTAGATCGGTGGAACCAATCACATCTTTCGCCCGGTATCCGAGGAGGTTTTCCGCGGAGCGGTTGAATATAGCGATGCAGCCGTGTTCGTCGGTGGCTATGATGCCGTGAATGGAGTTCTCGATGAGATTGGTCTGAAAGTCCTTTGTGACGCGTAATTCCTTTTCCAGTCGCACTCTGTCGCGGATATCCACCGAGATGAGCATCGCAGAGACCGCCTCTCCTCTTGCGTCAACAATCGGCGTAACATAGCTGACGTAGTTGGCCTCTTCCCCGGAAACGGTAATCCCACAATGCTCCCTCTTCTGAGTCTTTCCGTCCTTGAATACCTGTTCGACATGACAGTCGAGGCATTTCTCGGGCTGTCTCTTAAAGACCTCGTAACAGTGCATTCCCGTCACGCCCTTGAACAGGTCTCTCATGTACGAGTTCTGTCTCACGATTTCGAGATCTTTGTTGATCACGCAGATGAAACACGGGACTTGCTCGAAGAGGTTTTTCAATTCGCCCCGACTTCGCACCAGTTCCTGGGTCCGTCGGTCGATTTGGGCTCGCATGATGTTGAAAGCCAAAGCCAGTCTTCCGACCTCGTCTTTGGTCTCAATGGGCAGCCCGCACGTGTAGTCGCCCGAAGCCAGCCTTTTGGTCGCATCCAGAAGACGGCTTACCGGCCGATGAACCCGTAAGACAATGTAGGATACGATCGTAGCCAGTACCGCTATGAAGGTTCCCAGCGCGAGCCATACAACCTGGACGACAGTGGCCCGCACATGGGAGTCGAAATCCGACAGCGACATGCCCACATCCAGCACACCCAGTACCTTCTGTTCTTTAGGGTGCAGATGACATGCGGCGTTGTAGCAATCAGGCGCGTTGTAGATGGGGGTGATCATGCCCAGCACGCGCCGGCCGCCTCGCACGAAGATACGCGTCCTGCCGGCAGTGATGACGCGACCAAAGGGTTTGTCCTCGGAATGGCATGCAATACACGCTTCGGCCTTCTTCTTCGCTTTGGTGCCGACCTCGCCGGGAAGATTCGAGAAACGGATCACCCCATCGTGGCTGTAGATCCGAATCTCGTTAATGCCGTGCTGCGTAGCCATGTTCCTCACAATCGTTCCCGTTGTCGCCGAATCGTCGTCAAGCATGCTGTGCTTCGTTGCATTGACGACCGCGGTGCTGAAACTCTCCGCTTCCTTGATTGCCTGCTTGAAAAAGATCCGATTCTGAATGTCTACGACTAGATAAACGAATACCACATAAGATAAGAGTAGGATCAGTGCCACCGCCGTTGCGATCCTGAACCCAAGGCTGTGTGACAGCGCAATAATCTTGTCTCTGAGGAGACGCAATGGCCGACCTCGCCTTCCCGAACGGTCACCGAGACACCCAGGCTATGTTGGACCTGTTCGACGCTCACGTGCCGATCGCCTCCTTGATCGCCGCGAGAAACTTGTCTTTGTCGATAGGCTTCTCAATGTAGCCCTGGGGCGCCGGAATGGAGCGTTCGTGAATGAACTTCTTGAAGTCCATGTGTCCAACTTTCGGCGTCATGAAGCCGGTCACCATTATCACCGGCACTTGTTTGAGCTTCTCGTCCTTGCGCATCTCGTGGTACATCTTGATCCCCGTCTTTTCCGGCATGAGAAGATCCAGGCAGACCAGATCCGGCCGCTCGTCGATTACCTTCTTCAATCCCTCCACGCCGTCGCATGCTTCGCACACTTCATACCCGTTCTTCCTCAACAGTGTCCCGATGAACGTCAACACATCGGGCTCATCGTCAATGATGAGAATCTTCTTGGGCATAGCGCTTTCTCCTTCCTCTCCGTGAGGTTTGCGTGAAACCCTTCCTGAATCGACTGGCGGAAGCCCGGCAGACATACGTTGCCGTGTTAATGTCCTAGTCCCGCCAGAGGCGAGTTCGTCTTGGCACGGCAATGGATCGCACCTCGTCGCAACCGCTCGCCATGGACAGTGCCTCGGGCGCCTGCTTCACCGCATGAAAATGCCGGCGGTTCGTGGTAGAAAACCGGGCCCTGGATCGATCCCCACATGAACCATGACGGAATCGAAACTGACAAATGAGTAAGCAAGACACGTGCCGACAGCCCGTCCGTTTCCCGAATCAGGATACGATTCCGGTTCACCGCCAATCCTATTGAAGGATTAAGAGAGATGTCGTATAGTCTGATTTTCTTTTGGAGGGGGCCGGTTTGAGGGCAATGCTTCACGCAGAGAAGCTTCTGAATGTTGCACAAGTGAAACGGAAAATATTTCAGGGGTGACAAATGCCGCTCAGCAAAAGGGGCAAAGGCAATGTCGCGAGATTGAGACATTGTTTCGTTTCGCGGCACCCTCGCCGGAGGACCCTCCCCGGCGACTCCCGCGGGCGGCGTGCCCGCAGACCAAATCGCTTCGACGCGCTGAGCGACTCCGCAATCCCTGGTCCCACGCGTCGAGCCGGCCTCGTCCCGCTTTCCGAGCCATACTCGCAAGTCATCTTCGGTCAAGCCCCCGACGCGCCTCATTGGATGTGAGGGCTCGTTACGGCGTTGACACACGGCTCCCATTGTGCGATACAGAAACCTGTTGGACCTTATGTTCCAGCACACCGTACAATCCAAACGTATTACTCGGTGGGTGATCTCGAAGCCATTGTCGGGCGGTGGAAATGACAGTTGAGAGCAGCAACGATACCATAGATATCAGTCAGTTACCAAAACACTTCGATGCAACGGCAGCGGAAGCTAAATTTCAAGCGTTGTGGTCCGATTTGGGAATATTCCGGTATGATCCGTCGAAATCACGCGACGAAACATTCGCCGTTGACACTCCGCCTCCGACCGTTTCCGGTTCGCTCCATGTGGGGCACGTGTTCAGTTACACGCATACCGATATCATCGTCCGGTATCAACGAATGTTGGGGAAGAACATCTATTATCCCATGGGTTGGGACGATAACGGCCTGCCCACTGAAAGAAGGGTTCAGAACTACTATCATGTGAGATGTGATCCCAAGGAACCGTTTGAAGAGGGTCTGGAACTGAAGCAGGTAAGCTCGGCAGAGAGAAAGAAACCCCCAAGAATCATATCGCGCCCTAATTTCATCGACTTGTGCACCACACTGACGATGGAGGATGAAAAGGTCTTCAAAGACCTTTGGCAACGGCTTGGGCTCTCCGTGGATTGGAGCGAAGAATACTCGACGATCGGCAAATTTTGTCGAACCATGGCCCAATTGAGTTTCCTCGACCTTTTCAAAAAGGGACATGTCTATGGAGCCGAAGGCCCCACGATGTGGGATGTTGACTTCCAAACGGCCATTGCTCAAGCCGAAGTTGAAGATAGAGAAGTGGACTCTGCTTTCCACGACATTCGTTTCGGCGTTCTTGACTCGGACGAAACCTACGTTATCTCCACTACTCGACCGGAACTCTTACCGGCGTGTGTTGGGGTCACGTTTCATCCGGATGACGACAGATATAAGCACCTCTCCGGAAAGAAGGCGCTTACTCCGCTCTTTCATACGGAAGTACCATTGTTTCCCAGCACATTGGTGGAGCCCGACAAAGGGACGGGAATCCTGATGGTATGCACATTCGGGGATCAAACGGATGTGCAATGGTGGCGAGAGGAAAAATTAGGCCTGAAGCAGATCATCCTGCAGAACGGAAGACTGGCGAACATCGCTTTTGGGAAAAACGGCTGGGAAAGCCGGAGTCCGGATTTGGCAAATGCCTTTTATTCGCAGCTTGCCGGAAAGACGTTGAAACAAGCCAGATCTGCAATTGTGGATATGTTGCAGTCTGCCGAAGGCGCGGCCGGCGGCAACGAGCCCCCACTCGTTGGTTCCCCCAAACAGATAAGGCACGCCGTTAAGTTCTTTGAAAAAGGAGAGAAACCGCTTGAGTTCATCATTACCCGTCAATGGTTCGTTCGTCTGTTGGACAAGAAGGACCAGCTTCTGAGAAAAGGAGAGGAGATCAAGTGGTTTCCGGGCTTTATGCACAGCCGGTACAGAGACTGGACACAGAATTTGAATATCGACTGGTGCATAAGCCGTCAAAGATACTTCGGGGTTTCTTTTCCGGTGTGGTATCGGCTCGATGGAGAAGGAAAGCCGGACTATGAGAACCCCATCCTCGGCAAGAAGGAAGAATTGCCGGTAGATCCTTCCACAGCCCATCCCGACGGCTTCAGTGAAGGCCAACGAGGGAAACCGAACGGTTTTATGGCGGAACCGGACGTATTTGATACGTGGTTCACCAGCTCGCTGACGCCGCAGATCGGGTCTCACTGGGTGCTCGATGAAGAACGCCACCGACGGCTGTTTCCCATGGATGTACGGCCGCAAAGTCACGAGATTATAAGGACGTGGGGCTTCTATACCATAGCGAAAGCCATGCTGCATGAGGACGAGATCCCCTGGAAGAACATCAAGATCTCCGGTTGGGTTCTTGATCCCGACAGGAAGAAGATGTCCAAGAGTAAGGGCAATGTTGTGGTTCCGGCGGAACTGCTGGAGAAGTTCTCTTCCGATGCGCTTCGCTATTGGTCCGGGAATGCCAGGCTGGGAGTAGACACTGCATACGACGAAAACATCGTTAAGATTGGCAAACGGCTTGTGGTAAAGATTTACAACGCCTCGAAGTTCGTTCTTTCGCAAAAGGGAGCCGTTTCCGACATTTCCTGTGAACTGGATCGGGCCTTCGTTGACCGATTGAGAAAAGTCGTTGGGACTACTACGGAACAATTGAACGTATTTAACTTCTCGGGAGCGCTCTCCACAGTGGAAAGCTTTTTCTGGAACTCGTTCACGGATACGTATGTTGAGTTCAGCAAGATGCGTGCATGGGGCGGCGAAGGAATCGAACCAAAGGATCAAGGGTCTGCTATTGCAGCGCTTCGGCTTGGCCTCGAAGCCCTGATCAAAATGTTTGCACCATTTATCCCTTATATCTGCGAAGAGGTCTGGTCCTGGCGTTTTGCAAAGGAAACCGGGATCGGAAGCGTGTGCATCGCTCCTTGGCCCAAAGAAGAAGACTACCGCGATATTCCTCTGCCCGAAAGCCCCAAGAGCCTTGACACTGCCGGTGCGGTCTACTCGGCAATTAATAGAGAGAAGTCCGACAATCAGCTTTCCCGCGGCGCATATATTGAGAAGATTACGCTCAGTGCGGCACCGGCGACTATCGCCCTCATTGAAACGATCGCAAACGACGTGAAGGGCGCCGTGAGATGCGATTCATGGGAGCTGATCCCTAAGGACGGACTCGATGAGGAAGCTATTGAACTGAGTAACATGCAAGTGCGGGAACGGAAATAGTCGGAAGAAGCAATCTCGACCGCGAGAAATACGCGATCGTCTTTTTCAACCGTGTGCTTAGCGAGGTGACGAGCCGAGTTTGCCCAGGCCGTATTTTTCCATTTTTCGCCAGAGGGTGGACCGACTCATGCCGAGCCTTCGGGCGGCGGAACTCTTTTTCCAGTCTGCGGCTTCGAGTTCGCGAAGTATCAGGTCTCTCTCGACCTGGTTGAGAACGTTTTGTGACTTCTGGGGCTTGCGCGACAACCCGTCGCCGAGGCTTGAATGTACGATGTGCTGAGGCAGGTCCGACGGGTATATGAGAACTCCCTTGGTGTGAACGAAAGCATGTTCGATCACATTTGCCAGCTCCCGGATGTTTCCCGGCCAATGGTAAGCCTCGAGAATCTCCAATACCCGATCCGCTATCCCCTGGACGCTTTTTCCCATTTGCCGGTTGAATTTCTCTACGAAGTGGCTGACGAGGAGGGGGATGTCCTCCAAACGTTCCCTCAACGGCGGCAGATTGATCGGGAACACATTTAACCGATAGAAGAGGTCCTCACGAAACGACCCGTCCATGACCCGTTTGCTCAATTCTTTGTTTGATGCCGTGATCAGGCGGATGTCCAGTTTGATGGTTCGGTTGTCGCCTACCCGTTGGAACTCGCGCTCCTCCAGAACTCGAAGAAGTTTGACCTGAATACTTTGGTTGATCTCCGCTATTTCATCGAGGAAGAGCGTACCTCTGTTGGCGGTCTCGAGTTTGCCGGTGTGATTGCTCACGGCCCCTGTGAAGGCGCCCTTAACGTGACCGAACAACTCGGATTCGAGCATGCCCTCCGCAATCGCGGAACAGTTTATGGCTACGAACGAGCGATTCCTACGAGGACCATGGTAGTGGAGCGCCCTGGCGACCAGTTCCTTCCCCGTGCCCGACTCTCCCTGTACGAGCACGGTGGTATCGGTGTCCACGAGCTTAGACAGCAAATCGAAAACCTCTTGGATCTTGTCGCTTCTTCCAACGATATTGCCGTAATCGTACTGGCGTTGTATCTCCTCTTGCATCCAATGATGATGAGACACATCGCGGAAGGTCTCCAATCCCCCGATTATTTCTCCGTCATCGTTACAGAGCGGAGCGGCATTGACCAACAGGTGAATGATCTGTCTGCTCTTGCTGCGTACCGCCACCTCCACGTCCTGGTAAGGATGACCACAGGACAAGGCCTTGTCCACCGGACATCGTTCCCTGCACAACGACGCGAGAAAGACTTCCTCACACTCTTTGCCCAACACCTCTTCCTTGGAGAAACCGGTAATTTTCTCCGCGGCGCTGTTCCAACTGAGAATCTTCCAGTTGGCATCGAGCGTCATAACACCTTCAGAAATGCTGTCGAGAATGGATTGAAACAGTCGATCCGGCCTTTCCATGGTAACGCTCCCTCGTTGGATAAGGCGTGACTCGTCTGAAGTTGGGTCCAACGGCGAAAATCAAGAGAAGAAGGCCATTGGAAACAGCCGCGGGAGGTATTGCAGTAAATGTGCGGACGCTACGGACCTCATGTCGTTTAGGACAATGAGCTCATACCTTTGTTCGTGACTTGAGGAATTGACGATACCCAACCATTCTATTTCCTAACAGATCTCACGCTGAACCACGCGCAGGACGCCGAGGCAGCCATTCAGCGCCTAATCTATCAGTATGCAAAAAGGATACCATATGAGGGGTGTCTGGAAAGAACATACTCAGTACCATCGGTGTGGTACTGGGTGTCTCTCCATTTCTTAAGCATGGGGCGATGGCTCACTAATGGTGCAATTTGCATCTGGTGTGTTCCGTAGGCCGTTTCAAACAGCAGCCATTGGTAAGCTGGAAGGCACGGGGAGGCCTCATGAGGCGGAGGTCAAAGTCATTACGTGGGGGACAGTGAAGGGCGTGGCCATGCCACGCCCGTGGTCGTCATGAGAAGTGCACGGGGTTTTTTCTCTTCATGGCATCGCCGGTTGTGCTACGGGACGCCGGTAGCGGATCATTCCTTACCGATGTTCACGACCCATCCGTAAGGATCGGGTTTTGCGCCTGTCTGCATTCCCGTAATCTCTTCGAACAATTTGCCGGCAACCTCCCCGGTGCCGCCGTTACCTACGGTGTAGTCGGTACCCTGGTAGCGGAAGTGGCTCACCGGGGAGATCACCGCGGCAGTACCCGATCCGAATATTTCCTGCAGAGTGCCGTTGCGTAACGCTTCCATTATCTCCGTCATGGATATTGGGCGCTCGATTACCTTGTGGCCCAGGTGGGCCGCGAACTTGATGACCGAATCGCGGGTCACGCCGGGAAGGACCGTACCTTCCAGTGCGGGGGTGATGATCTCGTCGGCAATGCGGAAGAAGATGTTCATGGTTCCCACTTCTTCCACCGACATCCGATCCACCGCGTTCAGCCAGAGGACCTGGGTGAAGCCTTCGTCGTGGGCCTCCTGCGCCGCCAGAAGGGAAGCAGCGTAGTTCCCGCCTGTCTTTGCCTCACCAATTCCTCCTCGGCAGGCTCGGACATACTTGTCGGTGACCAGGATTTTCACGGGAGCGAAACCTTCGGGGTAATACGCACCGACGGGAGACAGGATTATGTAGAAGAGGTAATCATTGGAAGGTCTTACTCCCAAGAACGGATCCGCTGCTATTACCGTGGGACGGATGTACAGTGAGGTTCCCGGCGATCGGGGAATCCAGTTCCGGTCTTTCCTGACGAGCTTGGACATCCATTCCATGAAAAGTGCCGGGTCTACGGGAGGAATACACAAGCGCGCGCAGGACTTGTTGAAGCGCGAGATATTCATGTCGGGACGAAAGAGCAGGATATCGCCTTTGTCTTGGCCTGTGAAAGCCTTGAGTCCCTCGAATACTTGCTGTCCGTAATGGAGAACCATGGTTGCCGGATGGAGAGAAAGATTCTCCAACGGCTTGATTTCCGGGGCCGACCAGCCGCCGGCACTTGAGGAATAGGACATTGTGAGCATGTGATCTGTGAAGATTTTTCCAAAACCTAGATTATCCTCATCATATGCTTCCGAGGAAGTGCTGTCTCGAGGTATCGTTCCCATGTGGCCTCCCTTCAAACTCTTCAGGCGATGCCGGCGGTGGTTTCCCACTTCAATGGGCAGTGTTACGCCGCTCAGTGCAACCTGGTTAAACGCATTCGGTCCGAACCGGGCTCAAAATGCCTAAATTCCAGAATTATCAAAAAGCGGAAGGGCAGTCAAGCAGCGAGCGCGCGGACCCACGGTTCCGTCAAAGCCAACGAGAAGATTTTGGTTGACCGACGGGTTTTCGCTCAGGTATGCTCGCATCTGAAATAATAATGCCTTTTCAGTTGCGTGGCTACGGTTCTGTCTCCGGCAGAACGTGTGGCAGGAAAGGGCGGGATTCTTCGCCGGCCGGGCGCCATGCCCGTCTGCCGGCGTCTCTAAGCCCCCGGAGTATTCAGACCGATACATCATTCCGGAAGAAGGAGGCGGCAGCATGAGTTATGAGAACGTAACCGTGGAGATTGGAGATGATTCTATCGCTACAATAACGCTTGATCGTCCGGATCACCTGAACACCTTCAATGTCCCCCTGGCGACGGAACTCAATCAGGCTTTTCATGAACTGGACTTGGAAAGACAGGTTCGAGTAATTATCCTCAAAGGGGCGGGCAAGGCCTTTTGTGCCGGAATTGATGTGAGCGATTTTGCCCATAAGAGTACTGTGGAATATCAGGAGTGGATAGAATGTATGGAAAACCCCTTGGTTACGATGAGCCGAATCGGCAAACCCGTTATTGCTCAGGTTCACGGGGTCGCTGCGGCAAACGGGGCGGGCCTGGTAGCGGCCGCCGACCTTGCGGTTGCCGCTGAAGACTCACGGCTGGGGTTGACCGCTATCAAAGTGGGCCTGAACTGCATTGGGCCGGTCATTCCGGTCACCCGCTCGGTGGGGAGAAAGCGGGCCTTGGAATTGCTCTTTTTTGGCGAATTGATCTCGGCTCGGGAAGCCTTAAGCATGGGGCTTGTGAACAGAGTCACGCCCACCGCCGATCTGGAGAAGGAAACCCGCAACTGGGCGGCAATGCTGGTGGAAAAGAGTCCTGTGGCGTTACGGGTCGCAAAGAAGGCGTTCTACGGGGCTGCGGATTTGGATTATTACAAGAGTTTCGAGTTTATGAACGAAGCTTTTGCGCTCCTTTGCTCCACGGAAGATGCGAAGGAAGGGATACGCGCGTTCCTGGAGAAACGGACTCCCAAGTGGAAAGAGAAATAGGCATGAGATGTCGGTTTGGTCTGCGGATGTCTTGACGACCATGCCTACGATATCCGGCTGTGAGGCTCTTCGAAAAAGTGTGTGGTCGGCATTTGAAGCGAGGAGTTCTGCAGGAAGGCCTGCAACGGCGTCCCTATGAATCCGGCCGGCCTTCACCGCGGAATTATCCGAGCCGGAATCAGCCTGAAAGCCGATATAGGGAATTCAGCAGTTTATGGCGACATCGGCTTCATCGCTCGGAAATCCTCTCCGATTACCGGAGAAATTCAGCATAATGGTTGGGTCGGTGAAGCAGGTCTGAAGAGAATCGTATCTCTCAGCCGGCTGAATCCCGTTCGGCAGCGACGGGCCCACGACGGACAATGTTTGCGAACACGGCAATTCCAACGGCAAGGCCGATGAGGAACAGGGGCCAATTGAAAGGATTCGGGAAGCCCCCGTCCATGACATTCTCGTAGTCCAGGCAAAAGGAGACTATGACGATCAATCCAGCGGTCGTAAGTGCGGCCCAGTCGGGCCAACTCGCGCATAAAGGCCGATTTCTCGCCTCAAAGCCGAGCACTATCAGTCCGGATGCAATCATTGTAATGGAGATTATCACCGGGGCGGCCACCGGCGAGACCCAGGGGACCGGCACCAGGAAGAGCAGGTCCCACGTCATGAGCCCTGCCGGCCAGTCCAAGAATATCTTGAGCCAGATGTAATAGAAGATATCCCATACCCCAAAGGCAATGATGAAATAAGCCCACCCTTCGCGGCGATTCCTCGCAGCCGCCGCAGCCGCCGCACCGAGCATGACCAATGTGGCGATTTCACGCCCCAATTCTATGAGGAGACGGTCAAAATGCTCCCTACCCATTGCTTGTAGTCGGTCAAGCGTCAGCACGGGAAAGGAGAACCCTCCCTTGCTAAGGGGATAATAGAGGGCACGCAAATACTCAACCACCGAAGCTTCTACGTAAGCAAAGGCAACGGCCCAGAGAGTAATTGCGAGGACTTTCTTCACCGTTTTGTTTCCCCGACACATATGGCCTGCATGGGGCAACGGCACGGGATGTGCGGCCGCAGAATAGCTGCTTTAGGCCCACAGGGGGGCTACGGTCTTCAGTGTCGAGTTGCCGACACTCAGTCGATCTTCCGGTTGGAAGGCTCCCGAAACTGAAACGCGCGCATGCAGCGGCTTACCAGTAATCGTCCGCCCCAGTGGCACTTTCGATGAATCGTGTTCTGGTGTAAGCCTCGCACGTGGTACAAGAGAAATCGGACCAGCGACTCTTCAATGCCCTGTCCAGGCATTCACCGTAATGGTCGCAGTCCACGTTTCGGTAAGGTCTGTCTGATTCGCGGTTACCTCTCACCATCACTGGACACGGTTCCATCACTTTTCTCAACCTCCACCTCGGTCCCCACGACTCCGGCCTCTTAGGCAGCGGGTTCCGTCTTCCCACCGCGGCGCCGTCGGCACCGGTCGTTTCTACCGGCCTCACAGGGAATCACACTCAGAAAATAGACAGTATATCTGTATGTTAGCGCATCCATCGTCTCCACAATTTCCTTGGGCACCACCTGACAAAATCAAGATGACATAAGCTGTATTACGTTTACATTGCAATTACAGATGATTACCAGAGACGGCGAAAGAATTCTCTCGCCTTTGGGATAGAATTCTTTAAACTGATACGTACCCTTTGTCAAGCCCCAACGGGAAGAACGACCCGATTCAAAGGCATTCTGGTTTCCGAAACCGGGTTGCAACGGCTCCGTGAACGCCTCTTTTTGTGCTGGACTCACCGATTGGAAATTGCTAACAAGAATTGATTTGTGCCGAGGATTTGCCGTCACACCCACTCAGAAGCATGGGAATCCGATAGGAAAAGAAGATGACCATTGTGGGCCACATATCTCGTACCGGCGCTCCTATTGCCGATGTCACGTACCGCGCGGGGCTTCATGTCGAGGTTCGGGTAGCGAAGAGCTTTCAGAGCGAGAAAATATATTTTGAACTGTCCTATTCCGATAACGATCCGCTAAGGGGAACCTGGGAAGAGGCATTGGACGACTACTTCAATTTTGGGAGCTTCGATTCCAAAGATGGACTCCTCCCCGGGGAGATGCGCCGCGTAGGAGCCGCCAGAGACCACAAGTCGCTTTTTCGGAAAGCGGTTCATTCCCTTATGAAGGATCTTGCACCATACGGATACGGGATTGCTGTGGAGTTCATTTAGGCATGTACGTGGCCGACACCGTCATGCTACGGATGGATTGTCGCAGAGATTGGGCCATAAGGACGGCGTTGAGAAGGGGGGGGGACCACCGCTCTTCCGTCACGGGATTCCCCCCCACCGGCACTTGGGAGAGGGTCTAGGTCAAAGGTCCGGCCAGAAACAGCTTCGCCGGGCCTCTTTGCACCCTCAACTGGATGATGGCGTCCTTCTTACTCTTAGCCTTTGCCACTGCGTCGGCAAAATCGGAGGCGTTGTTCACGGGAGTACCGTCAATCTCCAGGATCACGTCTCCTTCTCTCAGTCCAATCTTTCGACCGGCACCATCTCCCTTCAAATCTTTTACCCGCAGACCCTGACCCTCCTTGATGCCAAGTTTGGAGGCCAGTGCCGATGGAACGGGCTCCACTTCTATACCAAGCTCATTAGAGGTTTCGGCTTCAGTGTCCTCCTTCAGCGCTGCAAAGGACTTCGAAGTTCGTTCGGCGACCTTGACGTTCAACGTGATGGTCTTCTTGTCTCGGATGATGGTGAGCGTAGACGGCGTACCCGGCTTCTCCCTGCCTACGAGATTCTTCAATTCCGCGGCTCCGGCTACAGCTTTACCGTTGAATTTGATGATGATGTCGCCGTCCTTTACGCCTGCCTTCTCGGCGGGGCTTCCCGGAACAACCTGGGAAACAAGAGCACCGTCGGTCTCTTTGCGGCCGTAATACTTTGCCTGGTATTCATCCAAACTCTGGATGTTGACGCCCAGCAGACCACGCCTGACCTTGCCGCTCTTCATCAGGTCTTCCATTATGAGCTTGGCGGAATTGGCGGGTATGGCAAAGCCGATCCCCTGGTACCCGCCGCTGCGTGTCGCTATGGCAGTGTTGATTCCTACGACTTCACCATTGATGTTGACCAGAGGCCCTCCGGAGTTTCCCGGGTTAATGGCCGCATCTGTCTGGATGAAGTCCTCATATCCGATAATATTCAGATTCGTGCGTCCCTTGGCGCTCACAATACCCGATGTCACGGTGCGGTTCAAACCGAACGGGTTGCCGATCGCCAAGACGATCTCACCTACCCGCAGTTTGGCTGAATCTCCCAGGGTTGCCGTGGGGAGGCCCTTCGCGTCTATCTTGATGACGGCTATATCGCTTTCCGGATCAACCCCAATTACTTTGGCAGTGAATGATCGTTGGTCTGAGAGATTGACCTTAATTTCATCAGCATCTTTTACCACATGAGCGTTGGTCAAAATCGTGCCGTCCGGAGACACGATCACACCGGATCCCATTCCCTTTTGGCTGAATCCTCGTCCGCGGGGCCCCTTCTTGAATTTCTTCATGAAGTCGTCTCCGAAGAACTCTTTGAAAGGATGGTTCTTGAAGAAGTCCTCCATGTCGCCCTCGCCGCCGGTCGGGCTGATCTTCTTGGTGGAACTGATGTTCACCACCGCAGGAGTCACCTTCTCCGCCACTGCCACGAAAGCGTTGTCAAGTTGTCTCAGCGCCGGGGGAGCCTCATCGGCAAACGCCGGAATTGCCCCCATGACGACGACGATGCTCAACAAGGCAGCCATGTGGATTCGTGTTGATCTGGTGAAATAACCTTTGTTCATGAATGTCTCTCCTTCTCATCAAGTAAGCTTAGTCTCTTTGACCAGTGTCCTCAATTTTAGTTCTTGGGTGATTTTGACTTACTGCCGGACGGCTGATAACTTGGCCTCTATAACACACAGCCCCCCTGTTGTGAAGCGTGTCCGCACATTTTGTCCGCTACTGCATCGGTGTCCTGGTAGGACGCAAACCCCTTTGACGCCTACGATCCTAACGGGGTGAGGTTACGACCTATCCTCCGGGCCACGGTAGGATTAAGATTGCCGGCGCCGGGAATGGTTTTGGTCGGGTCGGATTCCCGGGGGGGGGGCTCACTTCGAAGATTCCAGAGTTATGATCACCTGGAAGTATCCCGGCTCAGACTCCATGTCCGGTTTAGTGCGGTCCGGGTCCGTATTGATCACCAGCCAGCGCCACAAGCCTGCCGCGTCCGGCGTAAACTCGAAAGAACTTCTCCCTACCGGGACCTTCAACAGAACGAATCTTCCGTCCGGTCTTATGAAGACGATGTAATACCCGTTTCCTTCCTTCTCACCACCGGCACACGTCCAACTGAACTGTCCGGCCATTCCCAGTTCAACGGTGGTCGATTCGGCCAGTTGAGGACGGCAAATCGTAGACCTGGTATTCCCTTGCGCCAACAGCCCGTGTCCGGCCCCCCCCGCAATAAACAACACTCCGGTCAAATATATTACTTTGGTGACGACGCTACTACTCATCGGTTAGCCCAATCACTTGATTCCCGGCCATCAATTCACACGCCTGAGCCGCCGGACCGGGACAGTCATCCACACCGAGCCTGCGGCTTATGAAAACACGGTACAGCCTAACGCTGCCATAAGAGCCTAGCCCATGGCGGCGATCTTTGCAAGTCGGATCCCGATGGACGGACGGTCCGGTGGAAGTGTTGAAGGGGAATGACAAAATTAAAGCAAAATCTAGAGATTTACAACAATACCAAGAAATAGCTTGCTATTTATGGATCCATTTGGTATAAGAAACGTGCACTGTCTATACGAGGTGAAGGCTATGAACACGACTCAGAACTCGCAACTGAAACGAAGCATTAGAGTAAGGGATTTTCTGGATGACTTCCATGCCGGAATGACGGATGAGTGTCTACTGGAGAAGTATCACCTCACGTCAACCGGCCTGGAAAGGTTCTACGACATGCTGCAGGACAGGGGCATCATAGATGCCGAGGAACTCTTGGGCCGGTACTCGGAGCCGGACCAAGAGCCTGCGCAGGAAAGAGATACCACAAGCTTCATTTGCCCTTCATGCCTTGCTTCGCACCAGACGATGTTCGACATATGTCCCGAATGCGGGGTCTCATTTCAGGACATGATCAGCCGAGGGGGCGCGCAAGGGCAACCCGAAATGTCCGCAGCGTCGGATTCTTCGGAGGCGTTGAATCATTCCGCGATCATTGAAACCAGTGAACGTGACGGCGGTTTCGAAGCGAGCCAAAATCCTGAATCAAGGCGGGACTTCTTCGTGGATCCCTCTCGAATGAGGGAGCATGATCAGTTCTGTTGGCCCGGAGAAATGGAGCTTGACCGAGCCGACAACGACGAATTCGGTTCTGCAGACGACTATGAGTTCGGCAACCCGGAATCCGAAGAATTCGCATCTCAAGGTGCGTATGGTTCAGCGGATTCGATACGGGATCAGTCCGCGGGCTCATTCAGAGGAGGGCACGAGACGGGAACGACCGACTTGGCCGAAGAGGCCGGCCAACTCGCCGGTCTACTGGACAAATCGGAATCCGCGCCGCGTTTCGAGAGCTTTGTTGAGGAGCCTCACGTTGAGAGTTTCGGGCGTTCGGAGACACTTTGTGAAAGCTGCGACGACGTTTTGGAGCCTGCGCTGCGCGACATCTATGACCGCAAGAGAAGCCATACGGCCCTGATTTTGTCCGGAGTCTTCTTGGTACTGGGCCTACTGGGGTCCGCTGCGGTTACATTCTTTGACGGGTACTCATTGGGTCGACTCTTCGTGGTCTACACCACCGGAATGTGCCTCCTGGGCGGAGCAATACTCTCCTCGGTCGGTGCATTCATGTACCTCGCCCGAGAAAGGGTCTATTTCTGCTCTTCGTGCAAACGGGTATATCCGAGAGGATGATCCGTCGGGTTGGGAGGGCGCCGCACGTATCGAAAGGTATAAGATTCACGGATACTCCCTTGCATAAAGACGGTAACGTCTTTGTGCAGGGGGTGGTGAACGGACCGATTCCCGCGTCGCTGCGGGATAGCGAAAAGATCTCGATCCATGCGGTTTCCTTCGGTCACCACATCAAACAACTGAATTCGACCTCTGGGGTATTGCGGCGAGGAAACGAGTTCTGCGACGGTTTGTCAGGCCTCGGCCCGACGGGAATAGGGTATAACCCTATTTCTTCCCTTTCTCTTTGCGGCATAGAGGGCATCGTCGGCCCGCTTCAGGAGTGTTCCCAGATCTCGTAATTCACCATTGTCCTCGGCGACTCCAACGCTGATGGTGATGGAAACAGGTCCCTTGTCCGTGGGAACTTCGGCGCGAGCTACGGCTTCCCTGAGCCGCTCCGCAACCGTGATCGCTTCGGAAAGGCCTGTTTCCGGAAGCAGAACTGCGAACTCTTCACCGCCGATTCGCCCAATGATGTCGATTTCTCGGAGATTCTCGCGCCCCACTCGTGCCACCAGCTTCAAAACCTTGTCACCGACCTCATGACCGTACGTGTCATTGACGGACTTGAAATGATCGAGGTCGATCATGAGGAGGCTTACCGCGCGATGGACGCGTATTCCACGGGCCAACTCGCGCTCGGACATGTCCCAGAAGTGCCCTCGATTGAAGAGACCCGTGAGACTGTCCGTCGTGGCCATCCTTCGAAGGTCCTTTTCCAGTCGTTTCTGTTCCGTGATGTCTCTGGCCACGTGGACGAAGCCGGTAAGTTGGCTCGCTGAATCGCGTATCGGCGTCACCGAGACAAGAAATGCGCCTCCCAGCCGTTTCTCCGTAATCTCGACCGAAAATTCGGTTTCTTCAGTAAGAGAGTGCCAGACCGGGCAATGCCCGGGGGGACGGTCGGTCCCATGGCATAACTCATGGCAGAAACGCCCGGCAGCTTCGGCAGGGTCTATGCGTAGCCTATCCGCCATTGCCTTGTTCATGCGAACGACGCGCATACCCTTGTCGAGAATCATTATGAGCTCCGGTACCGTGTCAAAAGTTCTTTCCCACTCTACTTTTGAACGCACCATCTCGGACTCCGCACGTTTGAGATCGGATATGTCCGTTATCAAGGCTATCAATCCGGTGACGTTTCCCGAGGCTGAGACTTCCGGCACGTAGGTACACATTACGTTGCGGTTTTGCCCGTCTCTGAAGGATGCATTGATCTCGAAAGTTACTTCCCGTCCCGATAGAGCGGCGGCAATGTAGTCCTTTATCTTCTCGTAGAAATCCTCCCCCGCCACACGGGAAACGTGAAGCCCCAGCACCGGGTCATGAGACGCGTTCATCCATCTTCTGTACGTTTTATTGGCAAAGAGATAACGACATTGGTTATCGAAGTGGGCAACCGCGGCCGGAAGCGAATCG
The DNA here is from genome assembly GCA_963675835.2 of Desulfomonilaceae bacterium. GTDB lineage: Bacteria > Desulfobacterota > Desulfomonilia > Desulfomonilales > Desulfomonilaceae > JAVHLK01. Next base: position 93,906 of record CAXXIU010000018.1, on the reverse strand, counting down.
GTCACGAGTCGCAACTGTTCGCGGCTTCGATAGAGTGCTTTCTCCGCTTCCATTCTCTCTCGAATCTCTCGACTAAGCCTTTCGTTGGCCTCCGAGAGTTCGGCCGTGCGATCCTGTACACGCTTTTCAAGCTCCTGACGGTGTTTCTTGATTTCCTGCAGGAGTCTTCGCTCCGGGGTCAGATCCTCGAACAGCACGAGTACCAATCTCTCATTCTCTATCCGAATGGACCGAAAGGTCATTCGACCAAACACCCTTGATTTCTCTACTTCCAGCTCCGCTTCAGCGACCTGAGGTTTTCTCGAGGAGAAAACCTCCTGAAGGATGGACTGTACTTGTTGGGCCGATGAACGATTCGGAAATAATCGAGAGACGGGTGTGCCCTCAAGCTTCTCGATGTCCCTACCGACCTTTTTCCAAGCCTGGTTGACGGACGTTATGTGATGAGAGGGGTCAACAAGGAGCGCCGGTACGGGAAGGGCTTTCAGCAACTTACCGAAGGCGGTTTTCCAAATGTCGCTCCGCACGTCGAAGCTGCCGGTGGTGGTGAGATTGTCTGAAAAGAGACCTGTGATCTCGATCGTTTGAGTGGGTACCTCTTTCCCCCGGATTAATGAGGGAGGTCTCTTTTCCGTCATCTTATTGGCCTCTTAGAGAGATGGACGGGGATCTCCTCAATTGCAACAGCTCTCTCCGCTCGCTCATTCGTCAAAATGTATTCTCAGGTCAGGTGCATGACTCCCCGGTTAGGGGCTCCTACGTCCGCCGTTTATCTAGGCGGCCGCAACAAGCTCTCCTCATGGCACGTTTGCTTTTGCCCCCGTCTTATCAAATCCAAGCCCCCGGATCGTTTCCTCAAGACCGCATAACCGGCCCTTCAGCACCGAATTACCGCCCGACGAACGCGGGAAGGCAGCCTGTTCGTGGGGCTCGATACACATATCAAGTTCTCTCATCATACTGCGGGCCGGTGCCCGCCGTCAATTGATTTGCCCCGACTCGGCAAAGCCCGGTTCGGCCGTTTCGCGTATTCTAAGATTATCATTGCTCGGGCGTTAGCCTGGTCGGCCGTCATTAGCCCCTCTTCTTGGTGGAAGCGCCACAACACGTTGTGATTGACAGGCGAACCCTCGGTGAATATCATGATTTCGGAAAGAATGAAGCGGGCTTTTCATCGGTGCAACGTCCTGGTTTCCACCCCAAGCCCGACAAACCATTCCTATTCGAATTCACGGCTACGTATGCCGGTACGTGTCTCTTTGTGATGCATAACCGGGCATGCGCATGAATCGACATATAACACGTGGTGAGGCTGAAGAGTGGAGAGTGGAATCTGTGAAGGATATGCACGCGACGATCAGACCGAGCTCAATGTCCCAATTCTGAGCAGCTTGCAGAGTCTGGGAGAGGCTGCGGATCTCGTACACCCTCAATTGGCGGATCATCATAAACTCACGGGGTTTATCGCTGCGTCCCTAGCGGCGACTATGGGACTGTCTCTTGAAGAGCAGGAAACTTTGCTCTGCGCAGGAATGGTGCACGACATAGGGGCATTTTCAGTGTCCAAACGGCTCGATGTTGCCCGTTTCGATGCCGAGGACGTCTTTCCCCATTGCCTTGCCGGCTACATACTGCTCAGAGGCTTTCCCTCTCTTGCCCATATAGCGGACATGGTCCGTTACCACCATATTCGCTGGGATCAAGGCCGAGTGTGCGAACTTCTGAGAGATGGGGCCGCCAGGAGCGGTCACATACTCCATCTGGCAGACAGAATAGCGGTAGGGGTTCGAGAAAGAGACGACAATCCTCTCGAAATCGGAAAGGGGGTTATTGGTCTAATCCGCAACCAGTCGGGCAAAATGTTCGATCCGGAGTTGGTGGATGTCTTTATGTCTCTGGGCAGAGAAGAAAGGTTCTGGTTCGAGACGGCTTCGTTGTCGGACGAGATCGTGGGCCGATATTGGCCTTCCGGTACGGCCGTCAAAGGTACAATGCCGGTGTCGGAAATGGCCCATTTCTTCAGTCGGGTCATTGACTTTCGTAGTTCATTTACCGCCACGCACTCGAAATCCGTGTCCGCTGTTGCCGAAAGACTGGGCCTCCTGTCGGGGCTTTCCCAAACGGAGAGCGGATTGCTCAATGTCGCCGGTCATCTCCACGACTTGGGAAAGTTGGGTGTTCCCGTTGAGATTATTGAGAAGCCCGGCAAGCTGACGGAACAAGAGTACGATATTATGAAGATTCATCCATACTATACGCTTCAGGTTCTGAGAAAGGTGCCCGGCTTGGAAGCGATTGGACGGTGGTGCAGTTATCACCATGAATTCCTCGACGGGTCCGGTTACCCCTTTCACATGAAGGCGGATGAAATCTGCATTCAGTCTCGCATACTATCGGTTGCGGACACGTTCACGGCTTTGACGGAAGATCGGCCATACAGACGCGGCATGCCGATGGAAGAAGTGAAGAGGATTCTCAGCGGACTAGCGGGAGTAGCCAAGCTGGATGACCATGTCGTGGCGCAGGCGACACGGCACTCCGATGAGATTTACCAGTGCATGCTCGCCGTGCAACCACCGGAGATTCGAAGCTATGAGGCATTCCTCGATTCCTCGACTTTCCCGGCCTTCGAGTAATGTGAATTTCACGTAGCAACACGTTTTCATTTACGGTCAATCACGCGTCGTACTACCCCAAACAATTCTTTGGCCTGGAAAGGTTTGGCAATAGTCGCTTTGGCGTTTTTTTGAAGAAACTCCCTGGTCCTCAGGTCTACGGGAAATCCACTGGTCACTATGGCCTTGAGGTTCGGGTTGATCCGGAGGAGTTCTTGGAGACACTTCTTGCCTCCCATCTCAGGCATCATGAGGTCAAGTATCACGAGGGAGACGTCATCGCTTTTTTCGCGGTATATTTGCACGGCATCCCGGCCGTTCGCCGCTTCAACCACCGTGTAACCCGCACGTGAGAGGATCTCCCGTGCCCATCTCCTCACAAACTCCTCATCGTCGACAAACAGAATGGTCTCAGTTCCGAATGCAGGCATTTCGTTCGAGGTTTCCAACTGCCGTCCGGCCTGCTGTTCGATGGCCGGAAGATAGATCCGGATGAGGGTGCCCTCACCAGGCGTACTCTCGCACGTGATGTGGCCGCCATGTATCTTTACGAGCCCGAATACGGTTGAGAGACCAAGACCCGTTCCGTCACCAGGCCTCTTCGTGGTGAAAAACGGCTCGAACATGTGCTCCAAGACTTCCCGCTCCATGCCGTGGCCGGTATCCGAGATCGCAAGGCAGACATAATCGCCGGGACGAACTTCGGGAGACCGGCGGCAATACGCTTCATCAAATGAAACATTCGCGGTCTCAATCGTCAATCTTCCTCCCTCAGGCATTGCGTCCTTCGCGTTAACGGCCAAGTTAAGGACAATCTGTTCAATCTGAATGGGATCCGCAAAGACGTTGTGAAGACTCTCTTCCAAATTGAGACGGATGCCGATCATCTTGGGTACCGTCCTTTCCAGCAACCGTGACGACTTCAGCACCTCATGGTTGAGATCGAGCGGGCGCAAATTGCTCTCCACCTTGCGGCTGAACGCCAGGATCTGCTTCACCAGTTCCGAACCTCTCTGAGCAGTATCTCGAATTGTCCGCACGCCTCGGTAGTTCGGTGATTCCTTCTTCAGCTTCATCATGACGATTTCGGCGTAACCGTGAATGATCTGGAGCAAGTTGTTGAAGTCATGGGCCACTCCACCGGCGAGTGTGCCCAATGCCTCCATTTTCTGTGATTCTCTCAGTTGTTTTTCCAGCAACAACTCATTGGTGACGTCTCGAACGGTGAGGAGGCTTACCGCACCCCATGCGGGATCTTCCAGAATGACTCCATCTATCAGTGCCTCAATGGGGCTGCAATTCTTCTTGAGGTAACCGGCCGAACAATCCCGGATTTCCCCTGTGCTCCACAGCCTTTTCAGAGACTGAACAAAACTCTCCTTGCTCCGATCTCTCAACAACACGGAGATCTCCCGACCGACAAGTTCCCCGGGTGAATAGCCCAGATCCTGAAGGCACTTGGCGTTGACGCTCCGAATCGTCCCGTCTCGGTCAAGGGACAGCATCATCAGCGGGGCCTTGTCATAGATCCGGCGAAACCTGGCCTCGCTGCACTTGAGAGCATCCTCCGAGTGTTTCCGTTCTGCGATCTCCTTCTGAAGGGCTTCTTGATGCTTTTCATTGAGGATGAGTTGCTCGGTTTCACGGGTGAGATTCTCGAGAAGTACGAGGACAAACCTTTCGGACATTATTTTGATCGAGCGGAGCGTCGCGCGTCCCCAAATCCTCTTGTCGGAAATGGCAAGCATTCCGAAGAGGACTCGAGGCCTGCGATCGGCAAAAACCGCTTGGATGACCGAAAGTGCTTCAAGTCTTTCGGACTCGGTAGGGTACAGGCCTACGAATGGTCTGCCGAGGATATCGTGGTAATCCTGTGAAATGGTCCTGCACGCTTCATTGGCCGCCGTAATCGAAAGATCCTCATCAACGAGCAGCGCAACAATGGGAAGAGCTTGAATCACCCGTCCGAAGGTGGTTTTCCAGATCTCCCCACGGATGTCGAAGCTTCCCGAGTCGGTGATGTCTTCTTTGAACAAGGCATTGAGGTCTATGGTTTCCGTCGACAGACCATTGGTGGACAGGTAAATCGGCAGGTTGGAATCGCACTGGGAATCGTCGTGTTGCGTGGGAGCCCCCTCCGCCTCCTCGAGATGTCTCGGCTCCCGTGATGCGTCCGGCCGCGTTCCTCCAGGAGGTTTCCTTCCCTGCCCGCCGGCGGATTCCTCGGCGGCAGTTTCGTGTTCGGTTGTTCTCTTTTCGTCAGACATAATTCCTCGCTACTCGATGCACACGACCATGGTTCTTTCCGGGTATCCTCTCTCGTGACAGTCTGATCGTTAAATGAGAACCCGTATTCTTTCGTGACGGAAAGTCGACACTCCAATCCCAATCCATGGACGTCTACTCCGGACCCTTTGCTTGCAAACCGACTGCCGGAAGTAGTGCCTCTTTGCTTTGGCTATGTCTCCGATTCCAATCCTTCCCGGGCCTGCTTTCCAGTTCTCGGCCCTGGTATCCCTTGTCGACAGTGTTCTCCTTGTATGGATGTCGAGTCGGTCGTTGACACACGAAAATGTAATAGTATCACACCTTAGATTAGATATCCATAGATTTCAATGTGTTCGGATACGCGGTCAAGCGAGGGCTAAGGCCTGCCCCAAACATCGCGGAGAATCATCCAAAGCACTTATAGTGGTTCTCGAAAGTCTGCGCCAACCGGCAGGCCGGCAAGCCTGCCCCACAGAGGCGGTTAGAACCGCAACCAAATGGCGATTGCAAGCACCCACGTTACGCAAGACCTTGAGTTTCGCAAGTACCATCGTACTACGCAGGGCATCCAGACGTTGCTCCTGGTTCCCAGCCGCCGGGTGCAACCAAACCGCAATTCAGGAGACAATTTCCGAAGAAATCTTAGCGGTACGATAAGAAAACGAGGATTAGTAGTACAGTGGGGACAGTCTCTTGATTCGGCAATTGCTTTCGAGAACGACCATATCTCCCGGAGTCCATAGGTAGAGTCGGGTAGGGGACAAGCAAGCCCCCTGATTTGAACGAGTTCCAACATCTTTGCCAAGAAGCGTACATGCTGGTAGAGTGAGGGAATCAGCTCGGTGGTAAATCCATGACACGCGCTTTTCCTAGGAGCAGCAGACAATGGCAGCTGATTTCAAACTCCCGACCAAGATCGTTGCGGTGGAGGCTAGTATTGCCGAGGCTGTTCGGGCCATACTGTCAATTGCCCGAACCACGCTTGCGGAGCAAGGCACGCATCTTCCAACGGCGATTCTCCATACCCTGGAAGGGCTCTTTCCCGTCGTCCTGCCCTTCAAGAACGACGAGCAGAAGAGAGGACTCGTTGACTATGTGAAGGCACAAGCGTTGGAACGCCACGCTTATGCCGTTACTGCCGTGACCTGCGCGCAGATAGTCGACTCCAGGACGGGGAAAGAGGAAGAGGCGCTCGTGGTCGCGACGACGATCCAGGGAGGCTTGCCCTACGTCGTGATTCAACGCTTCTTGCGTGATGCCGACGGGGGCGCGGCCGAGTTTGGGGACATCGTGGAGGGTGAAGACGCCGTAATGCCCGGCCAAATGCTCATATACCCCGACTGGGAGGACGAAGTACGCCACTGACGTGCCGCAGGAGATCTTCCCTCTTTTTCTGTCCGGACTCCCGGTCTGCTTCGGGCCGGAGGTTACCTGCAATCGTTCCCGCATGCCGGCGCATTGTCGCGTTTGAGGTTGCGCCCCCGGGCTCTTCGGTATATAAAGCTTCACCATATTCAGGACTTTCGCGATAACCGATTTGAACTGGAATTCAGGTCCACGAGATGAATCATGGCAGTAAATGAGAAGTTGTTGGAAATTCTGGTCTGCCCGAAATGCAAAGGAGACCTCATTCTCACCGAAAACAGTGACGGGTTGATATGTCATGCCTGCCGATTAAAGTACGAAATCAAGGACGACATACCTATCATGCTCATCGACGAAGCGATTCCCCTTGGGCCGGAGGGAAAAGATTCGGCCCAAGAGCACAAGCCTTGATGCCGGCTTCCCGATTCGCTTCCTGATGTTGCCGAGGATCGTGGTATGGCTTGTGGAGTCCAACGGAGCATCACTCCCGATATCAAGACTTACTTGGAGTATCTGATCTATTTGTTCTTTCGTCTCTTTGAGGAAGCGTTTTGCCTGATTCCCGGAGATGATAAGGCTCTTGCCGTGGGCCGCTTTTGTGGCCGGTTGATGTTTCTTTTCGGCCGGGAGCGGACGCATGTCGCAATGGAGAATCTGACGTTGGCGTTTGGCTCCCATGTCGACCGGAAAGACCTGCGAACGATTACACGTAGGAATTTCGAACACTTGGGGATGCTCAGCGTGGAGTTTTTCCGCATACGAAGATGGTCTCAGAAAGATTTGGCCGAGAAGCTGATTCTCGAGGGGCAGTCGGACTTCAATCTCGCGTGGTCGCCGGGGAGAACAGGCATTCTCTATATCACAGCGCATTTCGGAAGCTTTGAGGTACTCGCGGCCATGAGCAGGTTTCTGGGAATCCGCGGCAACCTCGTGGTAACGCCCGCCCCCAACCGTTTCGTGAATGAGAGGATGTTCTTCCGAAGAGGCGGCGATGAAAGCGGATTGAACATACTCCCGCATCGAGGTATTGTCGGGCGGGTGATTGACCTCCTCCGTGCCGGGGAAATGGTAGTGGTCCTGGCCGATCAGCGGGGCGACGACACGAGGCCGATATGGGTCGATTTCTTTGGAAGGAAGGTGTTGGCCAACGGTGTGTTTGCCAAGTTCGCCGCAGAAGGCCGTTCCCGGGCATTTCCGATTTCTGCGGTGCGGACGAATGACGGCCGGTATCGGTGCATTTTCGGGAGAGAGATCCCCCTTGAGTTAACTGATGACAAGGAAGCCGATCTTATCGTCAATTCGCAACGGTTCCACGAGGTCTTTGAGAGCTGGCTGCGACAATACCCGGAACAGGGCTTCTGGATGCACAGGAAGTTCAAGAGAAAGAAAAGGCTGCGCAAAGGGCGGAGCTTCCCCGGTTTGCGGACCTCTCGTGTACAGCATGACAGTCGATTCTAAGCGGCTTGCCGTTCCATCACGAATTGTCGTGCGAGGTACCAACTGGGTGGGCGATACCGTGATCAGTTTGCCCGCGGCAAAGGAACTGAGGCGGATCTTCCCAACTGCTCATCTCACCTTCTGGACGCCTCGTGGGCTCCGTGCACTAGTAGAAGCAAGCGGCATACCCGATGATGTGATCTGTTTCGACAAGAATTCCGGAGGAATTCTGCAAAGACCGTTTCGAATGCGAGCCAGGCTCGTCGAAGGTCGATTCGATATGGCGGTTCTTTTTCAGAATGCCTTTGAGAGCGCATTCACTTCGCGTTTGGCCGGAATCCCGGTTCGTGCAGGGTATCCGACCGACCTACGCGGGCCTTTGCTCAACCTCCGGATACCTCGTCGGAAAGACTTGCAGTCAAAACATCAGGTATTCTACTATCTGGCCATAACGGATTTTCTCTGGGATCGTTTTGGGAGACCCAAACCCTGTGCCAATGCAACCCCGGACTGTTCCATAGAGATTGGGAAACAGTCTCTTGATAACGCAAGAGAAATCTTGCTTTCCGTCAATGCGGATCCGGCACGGCCGATCTTCTCTTTGTGTCCCGGGTCGGTCAATTCCGAGGCCAAGAGATGGCCGGGAGATTACTTCGCTCGATTGGGAGATCTTCTCATTCACGACATTGGAGCCCAGGTGGTGTTTCTCGGGGCTCCGGACGAGTTGGATCTCATTGACGGAATCGTCTCCAGGATGCACGTCCCCGGTGCGGTAAACCTTGCGGGAAAGGCGGACATCATTGCCTCCATGGGGGTGATGAATCAATCGACGATGGTGATTTCCAACGACACGGGCAGCGCACACCTGGCAGTGGCGGCTTCTTCGCAGGTGTTGACCATTTTCGGGCCTACCTCGGCCGGGGCGACGGCTCCGTACGGGCCCCGCGCATTCATCATTCAAGGAAACGCGCCGTGCGCTCCGTGCCGCCATTTCCGCTGTCCTCTTTCCACGCATCCGTGCATGAGGAACGTCGAGCCCGAAGCGGTTCTCGGCCGGGTGGAGGAGATCCTTTCAAGTCAAAGATGATGAAGCCGGCGGTAAGCGTAATCATTCCGACTTACAATAGACTCGAACTGCTCAAGGAGACTGTTGAATCCGTCAGGAAACAGGAGTTTCGAGAGTTTGAGGTCATCGTTGTGGACGATGGCTCCACCGACGGCACGGCGGAATGGCTCGGAGGCCTGAATGACATCCGAGCCGTTAGCCGGGCGAACGCGGGAATCGCGACCTCACGGAATAACGGCGCGGCAATCGCACGAGGAAAGTGGCTGGCGTTCCTCGATCATGACGACCTGTGGGCTACGGAGAAGCTCAGGGATCAGATGGATTTCATATCCAAGAATCCCGACACGGCACTGGTGGCGGCGCGACATGTGCGCCTGGGGAAGCGGTATCGCACTCCGCGTCATCCTAAATGGATCAAAGGCGACCTATTGGTAAAGGCCTACTCCGAGAGCTTCATCCACACGTCTTCAGTGATGATCCGCAAGGATGTATTCGATAAGATCGGCGGCTTCCCTCCCCGGTATCGTTTTGCCGACGAATTCGACGTCTGGCTGACAATAGCGCGGGACTTTCCCATTGCGTACTACGAAAAGCCGCTCGTGTTCATACGTTTCTATGAATCAAATACGAGCCATAACCGGGTCGGCGTTCGAACCGACACCTACGATATTCTTCAAAAACACTATGATGCTCAACGCATCCCCAGATCGATCTATCTGAGAACACTCTCCGACCACGACATCTCTTTTGGGCGCGCATACCTCGGAGCGGGTAATCCCGCCGAGGCGCTGAAGTGGTTCCGGAAGTCGGTCCAAAGAACACCGTTTCGACCCAGAAGTTGGCGCTACTACCTCAGGTACGGGATCGCATTCGCTTTGCAAAGGAAGGCCGTGGATGAATCGGAAGCATGATGTGCCCCGGCACTTGGAGATGCCGCCGGCACTCGATGAACCGCACACATTCGTACGGATCCATGAGCGGGCCGGGAGTATCCTGAACCTGGACGATGCCGCGGTACCGGGATTTATCCAGCTGGCGCTGCAAGAACACTACAGACTTCTTTCAAGTCACGGCAGTCTTGTCCGGAAGGATGCCCCCGAAAGCGCGGTTTCAGTGGTGTATCTTCCCGGTATGCCCAAGGCCTGCGTCAAGGAAATACGATGGAGAGGGATTCGACATGGGCTCAAATCGCTCTTTCGGCCCACTCAGGGACTTCGGACATATCGAAACGGATGGCGGCTCAATGAGGCCGGCTTTGCAGCGGCTTCCCCCCTGGCACTTGTACGAAAGAGAAGAAGGGGACTCATTCGAGCCGAATGGATCGTCATGGAGGTGATTCCGGGCTCCCTCGAATTGGACCGATACCTGGTCCATCGAATCAAGCAGCATTGGACTGCCGAGGAAAAGAGAGGCATGGCGCGCTTGTTGGGACGATTCATTGGTTCCATGCATGCCAACGGGATATTCCATTCAGATTTGAAGACATGCAATATCGTCGTCTCAGAGGATGATCCCTCTCCCGAAGATATTACACAATCAGGCCAGTGGCGGCCTATCAACCCATGCCGGCCCATACGATTTTCGTTGCTGGATTACGACGACGTGGCGTTCACCGGCGAAGTGCCGGACAGGAAGCGTATCAAGAATCTCGTCCAGATATTCTTGTCCATGCCCTCTGCAATCAATGGAGGCGACAGGCTGCGTTTTCTCAACGAGTACGCTTTGCACGTCGGATTGAACGGCTCTCAGAAACGACAAATAGCACTGCAGGTGCTTCGGGCGGTTCGGGGAAAAGACATTCTCTATGTGGGATTCGACGGGGACATCATTGAGAAATGGGACGTCGGTGATTCGGAACCTTGAAGCTCGGGTGCAGGGCCCGCCTTATCATATCGAAAACAGTACAACCGATGCACCGCATACCTCGTTACCCTGCCCGTGACGGCCAGACATTCACACGTCAGGTCCAGGAATCGAGAGAGAAGAACCGGTTCGTCTTCACCGACTCGCCTGAGGAGATCAAAGTTGGTTTCCAAGAGTTCCGTTTCCGTACGATAACGGTGATCGTCAATCCTCCGGCCTGAGAAAAGTGCCATCATCGCTTCGTCGATCCCGGACGCCAGACTCGATGGGATTTCTGATGACGCTTCGAGGACTTCGCCTATCTCGGTATCGAAAGAGCACTCAGGTCCGAGGCCGGCTCGACGAAGTCCGGAAGCCCTCGTCTGTTGCGAAGACTCTTGGGCGTCGCCTTGGAGCCGGCGCGGAGAAGCTTGGGGAACCTGTGTGCGCGGTTGCCGGGGCAACTTATCTTCCTCGCACCTTTCCCCGGAACCGGCTCCGACCGGGAGGATGCTCCCGGGAAGGTTGCCCACACCTGCCAGGGCTGCCGGGAAGGGGTGATCCAAACGCTTCTTCACCGCTTGGTTGAGCAGCAGATGCACGATACCCTCGAAAAGGATGTGGTGGGTCTTGAGGATATCCCGGATTTTTGTCGGCCAGCCGCGCCAATTCGTGCTGTGCAGCAGTCTCCCGATTGCCGGGAGGACGGCGGGGGGGAACGTCCGGGCATGATAGGGAGTGGTCACGTCCTGGAGGTAGTGCGTGGCCCAAGCCGTGAAGCGCCATCCCCAGTAATCGTAGCCCTTCGCAAAGGCAAGCTCGGCCAGTGCGAAGAAGACGCGGACACGTTCCGGCAGGAAACTCCCGGCCAACGCGGGGAGTATTCTCATGAGCAGAGTATTCTCGTGGAGAAACGCCATGTGGAACGGTCCTTGGGACCCGATACCGTTGGTAATGCCAAAAGGCGGGAGGCCGTACGGGTGGTCTTGCAGACTGAAAAGGTCTTGATCCATACCCCAGTCCGGCTCATCCGAATAGGTGAAAAGGATCTGATATGCAGTCATCACAGTCCCGAGAGGCGAATCCAGGTACAGTGATCCCGGCGGTCCGTCGCGAGACGGGTCATGGGGGCTGTCGGGATCGACTTCTTCCTGAGCACGGAGCCTCACGTACTGCAACCGGGTGTTGGGGTGGAGGTGCAATACGGCGAGGAAATCGGCCTCGGTTTCCACATTCTCGGGTGGACGTCTGATGGGGGGCCGCGCGTCCGTTCTCTCGCCCAGGAGACCCCAGTACCAGAGGATGAGCGCGTTCAACTCGGGTTCTGCCCGTTCCAGGAAGTCTCGGAGGTCGGTAACAACAACGGGCTCTTCCAGACGGGAACAGGGGAAGGACTTCAACGCGGCGAGGGTGAGGAGCGCATGCGAATTCCACGATGCGGCGTCTCGTCCACGGAGAGATCCCGCGTCTCGACCGATCATCGTACGGCCTCGTCAAGATAAGCACTGAGCTCCTCATCCGATTGTATGCGTATGCCGAGCGCTGCTTCCCAAACGGACGGAGATTCCATACAAAGATAGACACGCGCGTCGGGAGCGTGCCGCCGAATCCTGTTTGCCAACAGACGGTAGATACCGATACGTCTGGTTACATCGAGGCGGCTCTTACCGTCGAGGCCCCTGAGGAAGGCGTCATGAAAGGCCGGTATGGGCCCGAAGCGTGCGGTGACAACCTCCTTGAGCCGGGGCACGAATCGAAGAACTCCCAGGGAAATCCACGCAACACCTGAAGGATCAACCTTGCGAAATATCGCATCGATCGTGGAGGCATACCCCTCCTCCCATCCGGGAAGCGGTATAATAGGGTCGAAATGAAAACCAACCATGTATCCCTTGCGCTGAGCCTGTGCCGCAGCATCAATCCTCGCAAGCAGAGGGGCGGCTCGGCGCTCTTCGGTCTTGGAAATCGAAGGGGCGTTTACCGAGAAGCTCAGGACCACTCGCCCGCGGCATGCCGATCTGAGAAGGGGTGCTACGAGATCCGTCTTGGTCTTGATCTCCAGCGAGGCGTTTTCCACATCGGCGAAGAAGTCCGTAAGCCGTAAGGAAAGGTCGGTCAACGGGTCGAGGGCCAGAGAATCCGTGAATTCGCCGGTACAGATTCTGTGAAATCGGGACGGGTTCGCCTCAAGAAATTGACCGAGTTGATAGAGCATTTCCTCTATATTCACAAACACTTCCATGACAGGCCTGTTGAAGTATACCTGAAGTGCGCAATAGCGGCAGTCCATCGGACACCCTTGGCCTATGTGAAGAATTTGCAGTCCGCAACACACGTACTCGGGCGTTCCGGGGCAGGGCTTCACAAACGCCCCTCTATGTTTCATCAATCTGACGATTCTCTTGCCCTGAACCAATGGGTCCGACGAGAGATCGAGATTACGCCTGGGCTCGGCAAACTCCCGTCCTATGAGAACACGGGCATCGGGGAGTTTCTTGACGATTTCGCCGGTCAAGGGCTCGGCAAGCGTTTCTTCGTCGATCCACAATTGATCTACCTTGAATCTCATCGAGAGAGGCCCCCCGGGGAGTTTTCCAGTGCCGTGTTTACTGCTACGGTGAAGCCTGTGCAAGAACGCGGTGGGGGACTATGCATTGGGCGAAGGGCGCTAAAGAGTGCTCGGGTCTTAGCTTCCATTTCGGCCACCAACTCCTCTGGAGTATTCATTCAAATCAGTGTCAGTAACTTCGTCAGATGGTACGAGTTTGTAGTGTCTTTCCGCAACAATACCGACTCCATCGTTGCTCTGGGCAAACTCAAATAGGCATATAGTTCAGTCGCACATGAATTGCGCCGCTACGGGCCTGCACACGAGCAATGGAAATCGAGATCCGCATACTCCGAAGTCTTGCTCGATTTAAACGATTCCCAATCTGTCAGTTCCGCCTTTCGCTTGAATTGGAACAACGTATTGCGTTCCTGTCTTATCTAATCCTATATATATTTCATCGGTTTCCATCTGTCCCATATTGGGAACAGTCGTCCGAAGATGATTCTGGAGAGAGTAACATGTTATTCCACGAAATATGTCCACAAGTCGGTTGTAACGAACTCTTGCGAGAAGAGCCTGCTCATCATTGAATGCGTACTTGGCTACAATTCCAAGGGTGGAATCAGGCACCTTCGTGGCAAGCATATTCTCGTTTGGGAGCAAGGGTCGGTCCGGTACAAGATCGAATTGGTATTGAGCCTTGCCGATAGGTCTGATAATCCAAATCATACCTTCCGGGGCCCGATCTTGGATACTTCTTGGCAGAACAGCCCTGTGCCTAAAGCTATAAACCAGGTCGCCAAGGTTCTTTGGTGAACTAATGCCGAGTTTCTTGGCAAATTTCACAATATCTTCTCGTTCAAAAGCAACCGCTTCCATGCCTGCTTTGAACTTTGAGAAGAAGATCTTTTCTATGATTACTGCATACATTCCCGGCTCTTTGGCCACAGTATTACCCCTCAGGAGAGTTATTTCCGTCCGGGCCATCTCAGGAGAACCACTTCTTCTCGAAGTTGTTCCTTCGTCGCTGTTGCCAAACGTGTGCGAAACAGGTCGATCCCCATCACTTCATAGCCTAATTTCTCTGCAATACCGGCAAGTAGCTGTCCCGTCCTTATCATTACTCTCAAATAGGATGCTTGATCGCCGACCACATAGGCCAATCTTGCCCCTGGACGTAGTATTTCACGGAGATTAGCAAGATGCCGGGCCATGCCTCCAAAGTACAACTTGGTTACCCGAGCATACAAGCGTTCAAAGCCTGACGTCTTTCCAAGTTCGATCCGTCGTTTTTCAATAGCCTCCGCAATACGCCCTATTTCTTCATGTTCTGCAACCAAGAGGTCATCTGAATCGACCTTATATACGCTACGCGTATTAGAACGAACCAACTCTTGTTTTATTAATCGTAAATCTTGATTTTCTCGTACAAACCCGAGAATTACCGATTCCAAGCGAGTGGTTCGTGTATAGTCCTTTTCGTTTGGGTAAGGAGGGGACGTGATCACTCCATCAACTGAAGTCGGTTCCAAGAGCCTGTCCGGATATCGAGCATCTCCTAACCAAACCTTCGATGAAGCCGTTGGATCACAGCTAAGGCCGCGCAAATCGGAGACCATTGTTCGGACATTTTCCAGCCATAGGTCAATTACCGGGGCGTCATCTTTAGCATGCCCGACCCCCACTTCCGGTCCAAAACAAAGATTACTGATTCCAGACACGAGGGCTTTGGCGAGAGCGAGGCGTTCGTGAGCATCGAACCGCTCATCCATTGCCTTGTTCAAAGTGTCCAACAGAACCAGCGTCCTATGTAGGGGCAGAGGGCTAATAGAGCCCTTTAGCAGCACTTTGAGTTTATCCGTGGGAAGTGTTCTGAGTGTGACGTCATCTTCTCGCCTTGGAGATGAAAAGAGAGGACAAGCTATGTCGTGAAGGCCGTCTTGCATTAACCTGGAAGAAGCAGCTTTGCCTACCTCAACGGCATGAGCGAGCAATCCATCGGGATCCGCATCCCATTTCAGCTTTACAGTACTGGCAAAATGAGCCACGGGATTGCGCTCTATGCCAAGACTTGCTATCCCATGCTTCTTACATTCTACCAAAGTTGTGCCTGTGCCACAAAATGGATCAAGAACAGTGCTGCTCGGACCTAGCTCAAATCTCTGAATATAATTTCTGACCAAATGAGCTGGGAAAGAGAGAACAAATCGATACCAGTCGTGAACGCTCCTGTCATCCGACTGGAGTTTGTTGTTCTCTGCGGACGTTTTCCCATTTTTGGGAGAATCATGCTTAGAAGAAAGCGGTTGATTAGCAAGCAAAAGTCGTTCCTCCGTTCTCCTCTATTGCGGACGATGAAGTATAACATACTCCAAATGCGAACCTTTGTAAGGCGAATGATAACCGGCACTGTCAGTCCTAAGCCGGCATTCCCTTCATGCCTCTCCCGTCAGTTCCACGGAGTGCCGCCCGGACAAGTGGCGGCCACCCTTCAGAGCCTGCAATTCCGTCTGCCTGGGGTCAGCCGCCTAGCCAATATCTTTGAGTATCTTCAGAACCTGCCGGATTTTGCCACGGTCGGAGACCCTGATCTCTATTGTGCATTCGTCGGTCTCAAAAGACTGCGCAGGTCGGACTTTGATGTGCGGCTCAACCGGGAGGCCCGAGTACCATTCACGAAACGCCCTCTCTTTTTCGATGAGTTCCGGAAACTTCCATGACCTGACAAGATCCCGAAATTGCCGAGCCGCCTCCCGCGCAGGAATATCTTTGTCGGCAAGCAGCGTCCGGAAGGGACTATCGTCGATCAGATCGGAAAGTCGTCTGCCTTGGCATACCGACAGATCGAACAAATGACCTACGATTTCCGCGTTCTTGTTTGCATTCATTCCAAGCTTGTCCAGGACATCCAGGAGCATCGACCGACTCGGGGGATCCATCTGAGTAAGAACCACCGCAGTCTTCTCGGATATGCGCCCGAGGGCGAGCCATTTGAGCGCACGGTCTTCAAGGCCGCCAAGCCGTCTCAGTCGTTCCAAGCGGGGCCCCCTGGGCGGCACCCCGAGAATCGGAAGGTAATCACGGGCAACAATTTCAACGGGAAACAGATCCAGCAAGCGCTTCACTATCACCGCGGTAGAGGCCGGATCAAAGCTCCGATGCGCAGCGTTGTCCATGAAGGCAAGGATGAAACCGTCTGAAACCGGCATATCCGCGGATACAACCAGTACTCCCACATCACGGATCCCCAGGTCAACGGCGGCCTGCAGCCGCCTGCGCCCCAAAACCGGGATGAGGCCGTCGGAAGAACGGTCTTGCACTACGGGGCGGTTCAGTATCCCCACATGCCTGATGGATTCCATTAGGGCAGTGGAATCGGTGTAGTTCGGTATGTAGAACGTGTCGTCTTCTAAGTGGACTTCACGGGGATCCGAGATGCGAAGCCTCGTATGATCGAGCCAATTCAAGATAAACCTCGGCCTCCTGTTCCTTCTTCCTCTTCATGCAACCTGCCGCCACGATACGGGCTTTTTGGATGAGTTCGCGTACCGCACATTCACGGTGGCCTTCCGGGAGTGCGGGGTTCTTCAGGATTTTCTGAATGGCCCGAATCCTGCACCGGTCGATAACGGGAGTTATCCGGGACAACTGATCGTCTCCGTCTCCGTGTTTGATGACCAAAGGCTCCGGAACGAAATCAACCTCATGGAACGCGGTTATTCGCAGCCACAAGTCGTAATCTTCCGCTGCGGGCAAATCCTCGTCAAACCATCCGACCCGATCCGTCAGGGAACGGGAAAGCATGACCGAGGACGGGCTGATCAAACATCGTTGCAGCGAGCGCTCAAAAAAAAAGCCGCCCTGCTTACGGTGAATGTCTTTCTGCGGGACGATCCTGCCGTCTCGAAGCCAGATTTCATCCGTGTGACAAATGAAATCCGGTCTTTTCGATCTCGGTCGGCCAACCTGCCGAGCCAGTTTGTCCGGGAGCCACTCGTCGTCCGAATCCAGAAACGCCAGAAGTCGGCCTCGCGAATACCTGATCCCCGTGTTTCGAGCCGCGGAAACGCCTCTATTGTCCTGCCTGACCAGCGTCACCCTCTCGTGGATGCATTCCGGCAATGTGGCTGTGTCGTCCGTAGAGCCGTCATCCACCACAATCAGTTCAAAATCGCAATAGCTCTGTGCCAGGACCGACCGAATTGCCCTTCCCAGCACATGGGCTCTGTTATACGTAGGTATGATGACGCTAACAGCCGGCATTGCTCACTTCGGAACGGCTAAGTCTTCCACGCATGAGAAGAAGGATAAGGCAATGCAGCGAAAAAGGAAAGGACCCCGTGTTCATCAAAACGGGGTCCTTTGGCAACCTGCGGTGCCGAGACGCATTCCCCATTCGTCGTGCCTTCAACGATATGAACCTTCATGGCTTGCGGCTGTCGACAAGCCGTAACGAATCACGAAAGTCCTCGGCATTGATGGGCACCCACTGGGGGGTGCCCCTACATGATGGTTCGTTTACCGGGGGGGTAGGTGTATCCGGGCACACGAGCTTGGTGTAGGGGCGGCCCTCTGTGGCCGCCCGCATGGTTCACCCCCTCAACACCATGGACGACCGACAGATACGAAATACGCACTCCGGTAAGGAAATATGCGGTCGTAGAATATTCATCAGGGGCATCCACAGGGGAGGGCCCTACAAATCAGAGCCGTAGGACGGGCTGTGCCCGCCGTCTTCACGGCGAAGATCGGTGCCGCATCGGGGAGGCCTCGCATATGAAGCTAGGACAAAGATCAGGCCTGCCGAGCCGAGACCTCGGTCGCCTCCTGATCCTCAAACGCCTTGCCGTGGTAATGCTCCTGTATTTTTCTGCACGTAGCATCCTTGATCGTCTGCCATGAGCAGAAAGCCGTGGTTCTTATGCGACCGGTTTCCACGTCTTCATACGCGAACACCGCGGGGCAGTCTGCGAGGCGTGCATCCTCAAGCCCGCCCTCGTCTTCGTACGGAATGGTTATCATGGTGAGGAGGTTCTTGAAGCAGGTCCTCTCGCTGAGGACCCGGTCGATTTTGTGTCCCCTCATCAGGTCCGCCAGAGCGAGAGCGACATTGCGAAAGGTCGGCTTCCCGAAGATTTTCCCGAATTTCAGTGCGCTTGCAAGAACGGCCATGGTGCGTACGAAGGTCGACGCGTCGAACATCCACTTCCGAAAGCCCTTTGCGGGGACCTCGGTCATTTGTCGCTGCAATGACTTGTCAAGCTTCCTTAACCGAACCAGTAGTTCGGAGAGCGGCATGGACAGGTATGCGGAAATCGGAACATAGCTGTTGCCGTCGGATACGAGCATCGTTGCGCTCTCGCAGTTCGGATGTGAACCTCCGAGGGTCTGCCTTCCGAAGAATCTCGAAAGCACTTCAAAGTTCATCATGCCGGTGGAAACGAACTCCACCTGAGGAATCATCTTCTCAAAGATATTCTCTACGCACTCGGTGGTCGTCGGTTCCAAGGGTACCGTTCCCGGCTCCCAGCAAGGGGTGAGGGGGACAAATCCCCAAACGGCCACATGCTCGCGGTATTCGTGGATATACTCCAGTAACTCTTTCATATGGTTGTCGTTAACCCCGACCGCCACGGTGGAGATGACCGCCAGTTTGTTGACGCCGCACTCCACAACGTTGTCGAATGCCTTCCTCTTGACGGCCAGAGAGTTATCTCCTCTGAGCGTTCGGTAGATGGAGGGATCGTTACCGTCAAAGCCGAAGTTGACCTGAATGCCCAGGGAGCACAATTCCTTACAATATTCTTTGTCGGCGAGTTTGATGCCGTTGGTGAAAACCTGGACCTGGAAGCCGTACGATTTCGCCAGGGTGACGATTTCGATGAAGTCTTTGTGAACAGTGGGCTCACCACCGAAAAAGCAGATATTCGGCTTGGGGTCATTCTTGAGAAAGTGCTTGAATATTTTATCAAAATATTCCAAGGGTGGGTGGAATGAGAATCCCATGGCATCCACGTATGCCAGGCATATCGGGCAGCGCTGATTGCAAAGGTTGGTCACGTCAATTGCGACGGTGGTGGGCTTCTTGTGGGCTTGATGGTCGCATGCGGCGCAATTCATGGAGCATTGCTGAACCGCCGGCTCCTGGTAATCGGCGATGTCTCTCTTCCATCGCCACTTGCGGGCATCTTTTGTGACAAGGGACGAGGTTCTCCCACAATCCCGGCAAAACTTTACAAGATACACGCGATTGTTGCGGATTTCATAACAAGCATCCGTGGGCTGACCACACTTTTCGCACAAACCAAGTTTCATCCTTCAACTCCTGGCGACAGTTGCAATAGGCAGATGCATCCGGTAACGCGTCAATCAATGAAGGTTCCCAGGCATCAAGCCGAAATATTTCATGAAATAAAGGGGTGCTTCGGAAGCAACCCCTATCACAGATATTTTCCTTGTCAAGGGAAAAAGAAGTGGTTTATAAAGAAAAGTTTAATTGGATTCAACGAAACTGCCGGTAGGTACCATGAAACGCTATTCCATTCTCATGCTCGCAGGTGAAGCGTCGGGAGATCACCATGCGGCGGCCATGCTCAAGGATTTGAGGGAGTACCTCCCCGACGTGCAGGTCACCGGTATCGGTGGCGACAAGCTGGCGGCAGCGGGCATGGAGTTGTTGCAACACTATCGGGACATCAATACCATCGGGTTGAGTGAAGGCTTGGGAAAGGCTCGCAACATCTTGAACGCGTACCTGAGCATGAAGAATGAGCTGAGATCCGGCCGGCATGACCTGTTTATCCCGGTGGATTTTCCCGACGTGAACCTCAGACTTTGCCGCCTTGCGAGACAAGCGGGTGTGAAGGTTTGCTACTACATCAGTCCGCAGGTCTGGGCTTGGAGAAAGGGGAGAATCCGAAAGATCGCGGCACGAGTGGACCGGATGATGACCATATTCCCCTTTGAGGCGGAAATGTATCGCAAAGCGGGAATCGCAGCGGATTTTGTCGGTCATACCATGGTGAATGATATCCCGTCGGATTTCAACGGGAACGACCTCCGTCGTGAACTGGGCGTGGATCCCGAGTCCCACATTGTTGCGATCGTTCCGGGTAGTCGGCCTGCAGAGATCCGTAGAATCTTGCCCGTCATGTGTGAGGCTGCGAAGCTGTACCTTGTGAACCACCCTGATACGAGGATCCTGCTGCCGCTGGCCGGACCTCACCTCTCAGATTTCGTCGCGGACATCATTCAGACGCATGGGGTTCCCATAACGGTTCATTCGGGAAAAGCTCCGACAATCATGGCTGCAAGTGACGCCGGACTTGTCACCTCCGGCACCGCGACACTTCAGGCCGCGCTTGTGGGGATGCCTCACGCGGTCGTGTACAAGCTTGACTGGTTCACCTGGTTGATTGCGATTCGAGTACTCAAGCCCCTGGTAATGGATAAGGACCTTCACGTGGCCATGGCCAACGTTCTCGCCATCAGCAGCAACAAGCAGGGATACGGTCCGTTGAAGGAGATGCTCGACGCGGGTGTACATATTCCGTGCCAAGAATGCGGCCGACCATTGCTTGTACCGGAACTCCTCCAAGATCGCGCAACACCGCAAAGGCTTGCCGACTGGCTCGAGCGGTTTCAATCGGATCATACCTTGGTAACTTCGATGAAAGGGGGATTCAGGCAGTTGCGCACAATGCTCGGTCCTCCGTCCGACGGCAGCACGCCGGCCGGAATTGTCTTCAAGTGCCTGCAAGGCGACCCCGGCCTGCGCCGGGGAGACGGCGGGCAGGGACGCCCGCCCCACGTTTAGGACTCAGCTTCATGACAGTCCTTCGTAGCCCGGGCCTCCGTGCCCGGATCTTGTTCTTACCGGCACCCGAGCCGGCGGCGAGACGAAAATGTGCGAGCGTGTTGTCTGAAAATATCCCGCCCCTCGTTCCCAGGCTCCCGCCTGGGAATGCCTATCCGCCGGGCTCTGCCCGGTCTTCGGCCCGGAACACCGAGGAATTTTTATTGTCAGTTGTGATCGCCCCGATCATGGGGGGGTGGGAAACCGGAGCACTAAGTGTCTGTCCCAAAACAAACCTTGCAAACAGCAATCGGGGGACACGATTCCGAGTTTTGCGAGGTCGCATGGCGCCGTTCGCAAAATCGGATCATGTCCCCCGATTGCCGCCGGCCCACGGCCATACCAGTAAACCGAGAGGCGCGAGGGATGATGGGCTTATTTGGTGACAGTCACTAAACGACTCCACCCCTTCGAAAAAGGAAAGGCCCGCACGTAGGGTAGGAACTGTGGGGCCTCTCAAGGTTTATTCCAAGTAAGTAGGTAGGTAGTTCATCAGACACCCACGGATTCAAAGTAGTTCCCAGAAAAGTCTCTAAACCTTGTTTTCCGTCGGTCTTCTTCGATAGGACCGAATGGGAGGCACTTTCCGAATTTAAGTCCCTTTTTGCTTGACAGGCTCGCCAAGGTAATGCACGACGGACAAATGAACGAAGAACATTTAAGACTTGTAGCAGAAGAGTTGAAGATTGGTGAACGGCAGGTTCGGGCAACCGCGGAACTCCTGGAAGATGCCTGTACCATCCCTTTTATCGCCCGGTACCGCAAGGAGGCTACCGGCTCCCTGGACGAAGTGCTTATCGGTTTGATAGCCGACCAACTCCAGCGGCTTGCCGATCTGGACAAGCGCCGTGAAGCGATCCTGAAAACCCTGGAGGAGCGAGAACTTCTCACGGACGATTTGAAGAATTCAATTCTGGGCGCCCAGACCATGCCGGCCCTTGAAGACATCTATCTTCCGTTTCGTCCCAAGCGCAGGACAAAGGCCGTTATCGCCAGAGAAAAGGGACTTGAACCTCTCGCAAAGAGGTTGTTTTCCCAGGTTGACTTTCGGGTGGACGCGGAGGCCGAGGCGTACGTCAACCTCGATGCAGGCGTGGAATCGGCCGAAGAAGCTCTTGCCGGGGCGCGTGACATCATAGCCGAATGGGTGAGTGAGGACGCGGATACTCGGGCGGAAATGAGGGACTTGTTTCTCAAGCGGGGCAGGATTCGTTCCAAGAGCGTAAAAGGCAAGGAGGATCCCAAATTCAGAGACTACTTCGATTGGGAAGAAGATCTGTCGAGCGCGCAGACCCACAGGATATTGGCCATGTTTCGAGGCGAGAGGGAGGGATCTCTGACCTTGAAGATCCGGCCGGACGACGAGGATGCGCTTGCCCGGCTGAGAAACCGCTTCGTGAAGAGCCGGAATTCCGCGTCCCGCGAAGTTCTCTTGGCTGTGGAAGATGCTTACAAGCGCCTGCTCGCTCCGTCCATCGAGAACGATGTCCGCCGAGATGCGAAGAGCAGATCGGATGAGGAAGCGATACGGGTATTTGCGGACAATCTCCGAGATCTCCTCTTGGCTCCCCCCTTGGGGCATAAGCGACTCATGGCCCTGGATCCGGGGTTTCGAACCGGGGCGAAACTCGTGTGTCTCGACGCGCAGGGCAAACTTCTGCACCATGAAACCATTTACCCCACCCAATCAAAGGCCATGGCGGATAAGGCGGGCCAGGTCGTACGATCCCTTTGCGAAAAGTTTCGAATCGAGGCCATAGCGGTAGGAAGCGGAACCGCAGGGAGAGAAACGGAGAGTTTTGTGCGATCACTGGGGCTGCCGGAATCCATCGTCATCGTGATGGTGAACGAGAGCGGAGCGTCGGTTTATTCGGCATCCAAGGCAGCGAGGGAGGAGTTCCCCGACCACGACGTGACCGTGCGCGGAGCCGTCTCCATAGGCCGTCGACTCATGGATCCCCTGTCCGAACTGGTCAAGATCGATCCCAAATCCATTGGTGTAGGGCAGTACCAGCACGACGTGGATCAGGGAGACTTGAGGCGAGGCCTGGATGACGTGGTCATGAGTTGTGTCAACCGGGTGGGAGTGGAACTCAACACGGCCGGAAAGGAGCTTCTTACCTATGTATCGGGCCTCGGGCCCACTTTGGCAAAGAACATAGTCGACCGGCGTAACGAGAACGGCGCGTTCCGTTCCCGTGCCGACCTGTTGGAAGTTCCCCGTTTGGGGAAAAAGGCGTTCCAGCAGGCGGCCGGTTTTCTCCGTATCCGAGGTGCGGGCAATCCGCTCGACGGGAGTGCGGTTCATCCGGAGAGTTACCACATCGTCGAAGCAATGGCCAAGGACGTGGAATGCTCGGTGGAGCAGTTGATAACCGATGGAGAACGTCGGCGGCAGATTCGACTGAAGGACTATGAGACGGCTGAGGTTGGGTTGCCCACGCTGCGTGACATTATGCAGGAACTGGTGAAGCCGGGGAGGGACCCGAGGGAAGAATTCGAGCCGTTTAGTTTCGCCGAGGGCGTGAACAGTATCGACGATCTCAAACCAGGGATGAAAATACCGGGAATCGTGACCAACGTCACGAAATTCGGAGCCTTCGTTGACATTGGGGTTCATCAGGATGGGCTCGTTCACATCAGCAAACTGGCCGACCGCTTCGTGAAGGATCCATCCGAGATCGTGAAAGTGCAACAAAAGGTTTCGGTTACGGTGCTGGATGTGGACAAGGAACGCAACCGCATATCCCTATCCATGGTGGAGCATTGATCTGCTGTTGCCGATATCTGGGCCTAATTACCCCATTGCTTAAATTCGGTTGCACAACCTGAGCCGTCTTCCCGCCCTTGAAGATAACGGGCACGGAGGCCTGTCCCACGATCCTGATTTGTGGGGCACCCCCCTGGAAACTGTCTCAAAACCCGGGGAGCAGCGGAGATCGTGGCACGATTATAACGCATGTCGCAGTAAATCCCCCCTAACCCCCCTTTGGTAAAGGGGGGCAGGGGGGATTTTTCTTGGAACCCACTTCATCGTGGCATGATTCACTTCGCTACGAGACTTTTGAGACAGTTTCGATCGGGTGAGGCTACGGCGCGGCATGGCGGCTCACCGTTACGGCCGGCGGAGCCGGGTCTGCGTACCCGTAATCGGCTTTCTCTCGTGCCCAAATGGGGTCATAGAGCGCCCTGATCCTTCTTCCGTAATCATCGAGTTCATCCCGGATCTTCACAAACACGTCCTCGGCGCCCTCATGAGTGGGGTAGGCGCGACACTTGCGGGTCACTTCGCGGAACACGTAGGGATTGTCGATGATCATGCACGGGGTCAGCAAGTTGTCCGTATAGGGCTGTTTCGAGCGAATCATTCGGAAGAACTCGCTGTTCAGCACCTCGGTCAGGCCCTTGTTCATGATCGAGTCCACTGCCATGTGAGTGAAGACGCAAGGCTCCACGTCCCCATTGGCATTAATGTGTACGTAGTTGGTTCCGCCTGCTATGCATCCCCCCACGAATGGGGCGTCATTCCAGAAGTCGGCAATAAAGATCGGGAATTTCTCGCGGAGCGCGATGCCCCTGAGCCTCAAGTAGTCCCTTTGCTCCGGCGACGGCATGAGCGAGATGTCGGGATCCTTTCCCACCGGCATGAAGAGAAAGAGCCAGACGATCATTACGCCTTTCTTGTCGAGGTGTGCGAAGAACTCATCGCTGGTGAGTTGTTCCACATTCTTACTCGTGACGGTGAGTGAGGTGCCGAACGGTACCCCTCTATCCCTCAGCCTGTCCATGGCGTTCATGACCTTTTGGTACACGCCCCGGCCTCGCCTGGCATCGGTGGCCTGTTCGAAACCTTCCAGGCTCATAACGGTCCCGGCATTACCCAGCTTGTACAGAGTATCGGCCGTCGAATCATCAATAAGTGTGCCGTTGGTGTAGAACATGAAATACATGTCGCCATGGCGCTCGATCAAGGGGAAAAGATCGTTCTTGCGGGTAAGGGGCTCCCCGCCGCTGAAAACGATGAACCGTATACCCATTGCTTTTGCCTCGTTGAGGATTCGATCGATCAGGTGTCGTGAGAGCCCCTTGCCGCGTGCATAACGCCCCGAATAGCATCCCACACACTGTAGGTTGCATTGCATTGTGGGACTGATCAATAGGGTGAACGGCGGGTAAAAGCCGTTCGTGGATTCAAATTCAACCCGCAGTGCGGAACTCTTGAGCAAACCGTTGATGAACAGAGCATTTGCGACCTTCTTGAGGCAATGGGGCGAGAGTTCCGTCATCACCCTCTTGAACAAGCGGGAGGCCTGACTGTCTTGTCCCTGCAACAGGCTGAGTCTGACGGATTCAACCGCGCTTCCGGCCTGCTCGCCTTCAATGAGGCGAGATGCCAGGAGTGCCATTTTGAGAAATGTGTCGGGAGACACCACATTGAGCAACTCGACCATGGCGCGGGCAGCCTGCTCACGGGTCATGGTTTTGATACGATCCACGAAATCCATGTTCCCCCTCCTTGCGGTTGACGCTGATGTTGGTTGATATGAACGGCGTAGAACGCGACATATATTCAAACGGAGATCGGTCGGATGTATAGCAATGGCCGCAAATTCTGTCCGAAACTCGGTCGAAGCCGGCGTTCCCGGGCAAATCCCCGCCACTTCCCTTTGCCATAGGGTATTCTTGGTGAGTTCGCTTTCTGAAGCCCGGAAGCCGGACTCGAAATATTGGTCGTTTGTTCTGAAATTTGCGGTAGGAATACAGGATCTGCCGTCCGAAGCAGAGATCATGCTTCCCGGCGTCCGTGACCACTCTTGTGCCGAAAGAGAGATCATTGTCCGTGCTCTTCGAGTTCGAACGGCTATTCAGTTTGAATTGATCAACCTCGGTTCCATTGTTGTTGTCGGGAGGTCCATTGAGAGACCGTCACCTGCGCGGAGGGGTATCGTTTTCTCGATCAGAAGTCTCGTGAAGGTGATGAGTCGGAGAGCGGTTGTCATTCTCAATGCCAGGGAATATCCCACACAGTTGAGATCTCGTCAAGTTGCATATCGTTACGGACACTTGCCGAAATTGCAACCTCCTTGCACGCTTTGATTTCGGATTCTAGACCTTGCCCGAATGCTCGTCAAGACAAATTTCTGGTGGAATGAAATACGCTCCGGGGCGGACTTGAAGCGTGATTCGAACGATTCGCGCTCCAGAGTCCGGTATCTCAATGCTTAACGGGTGCTTCATGACGGATGCCGGAGAATGAAAGTCCCGGGCTGATACGGATTCTCCCGGCTTCGCTTCGGAGATTGATACTAGTCAACAGGGTAGATTTCCCGTTCCTTTTCGCGGAGGTCCACCACGTAGAGAACCGTGCAAACCCCTTTGAGTTCGTCCACGAGCTGATTCTTGGTTTCCCTGTTTACATTGAACCCCCTTATGTACACATGGCGGTAACCTTCGGGCACCTTTTCGTACGAGCTCAGAATGCTTGCCAGGCGAACCCCGTATCGACGAAGGGTATCAGTGATCTTCTTTATGGACCCCGGTTCATCCGTTACTCGAAAACCAAACTGAAGACCTCTCTCGTGCAGACCGGTCATCGCGATCATCACTTTGAAAAGATCGCTCTTGGTGATAATACCTTTAATTGTGCCTTGATCGTCAACCACCGGACAGCCTGATATTTCATGTTCCAGAAGGACTTCCGCGGCTTCGGCAACCGTCAAATCCTCGGGCACGGTAACAGGGTAGCGATTCATGATGGCTCCGACCTGGAGTCGTGCCAGGTGATAAAGAAGTCTCTGGAAGTCCAGAGGAGAGGCGTCGGACGGCGAGGCACGCTTGAGATCACGATCGGTGATGACCCCCACCAGCTTGCCGTCCTCCATTACGGGCATCATGCCGATGTGATGTTCCATCAACAGTTCTATTGCATGGTGCATGGTGTCGTCCGCATTGACACTAACTACATTGGTGCTCATCCAGTCTCTGACCAACATTTCAGTTTCTCCTCACGTGTGAAGTGTGAAAGATCATAACAGCTCGACGGAAAGGCTGCTACAACTCGGAACCGCGATGGGGGACCGGATCGAAAGATCTTGCCCCTGCAGGCGTAGAAAGTCAACCGAGAAGCAGGCTAGGGACCATTCGATTTAAGGGGGGGGGGCTCCATTGAAAACTCGTGAGTCGGACCTCCAAACATCGGTCAGCTTTTCTTACAATAGCGATAAGAGCGAACCGATAGGAATATCGCCACGAAGCCGGACGCTGCCCATGCCGCGACAGACCATTCAGCGTGAAACGGCGCATGAATGAAAAGTGCATACAACACGGCCGCCAATTCGGCGGCGAAGAGGATCCGGCCGGCCGGCCCGGAGAAGTCCGGTCGGTCGGGAATATGAGGTTCCAACGAAGGCCATATCAGGGACGTGAAGACAGCGAAAAGCGCCGTCGCGCAAATCATTCCGCCGATGACGTCTCGCGGAAAGTGTGCGCCTACAAAGATTCTGGAGAGAGAAATCAGGATGCCGACGAGCAGGACGCCGAAAACCGCCGGGCCGGACTTGGCAAAATAGGCGATCGACATTGCCGCAACCATGCTTGAGGCCGTGTGACCCGATGGAAAGGCTCCCGAGCGCAGGAAGGGACCGAGCACATGCACGGATTCCATGAGCGATGCAGGTCGCAACGTAGGGAACAGAAGTTTGATGACGTTGATCAGGACCGACGCGAAAAGCATGAGTACAAGACTCATAACCGTGACTCGGGGATTGATCAAGAGGAACGCTCCAACGATGATCGCCAGGATGAGTCCGTCCCCCAGAGTGGTCAGTGCCAACCAGATCGGATCGGTCAGGGGGCTGTGCAAGCCGTTTAGCAGGGTGAACAGAGGTCGATCGAAGATCCACGCGGGAATGAGAGCAGCGAACAAGCACGCAAGGAACGCTATTGAGGCCAGAGTGGCGGTTCGGGTGTGAGTAGCGGGCAAAGCGACGACTCCGGATCGTTCGTGGAAATATCGAGATTGAGCTTTGTGTTCCTTGGCGTAAACACGGTGACGTATTTGGATCGGTGGCGAGGAAATGTGCGGCTGAGCCGGCTTAGAGGCCCGTCCCACGAAGAGGGGAGGGCCTTTCCGTAATCTTCCGTAGCCCGGGCCTCCGGAAACTGTCTCAAAAGTGGGTACGCGATGCTAATCGTGGCACGATTGTTGGAGATGCTGCAACAAATCCCCCCTAACCCCCCTTTTTCTAAGGGGGGAACCGGCTCTTACCCCCCCCTTGGCAAAGGGGGGCAGGGGGGATTTCCATTCGAATCCACTCCTTCGTGGCACGATTCACTTCGCTCCGACAGTTTTGAGACACTCTCTCCGTGCCCGGAAAAGTCTGTTTCCTCGTTTCCGACTCTCGAACGGAAGGAAAATACGCGACCGTGTTTCAACAGCTTACCACCGGAACTCCCGCTTCATATGTCGAAGACAATCCTCGTCACATAGCCCTGCGCGGTGCGTTCAACCGACATGTCGTGGTAGGTGACGGCCTTGATTTCAAACGGCGGCAGTTCGTCGGCGGCGAGTTTTCGGCCCAAAAGGCGGGCCTTGAACGAGGCACCCGTCAGTTCCATCTCTTGAGCGTCGAGAAAAACAAAGCCCTCCGTTTGGTTCAGGAACAACAGCTCCCGCAGCCAGTCAACCAAGAGATCATCAACGGTTTCCGCTTCCAGGCGTACATCAACCTCCTCGGACGACTCGGCTTCCAGCGGTTCAGCCGTGAGTCGGGTGAACCCACGCGCCGCGTTGAGGAACAACTCCTCGAGCGTCTCCCCTACCACTTCCAGCCGAATGTCCGCAGTATGCTCAAGGTGCCTCCATCCCTGATCAATCTTCTTCCCGCTTGTCATGATCCGCCGTCACATCCGGAGAGTCCGTACCGTCCGCCTCTTCACCATCCATAGGCTCTTCATCCGAAGCGTCATCCTCCGACGGTTCGGCCCTGGCAACGTCTACCACCTGCTCGCCCTCGTTCATCCTAACGAGGGTTCGCCCCATGGTATTACGACCGATGACGTTGATCTCGTCCATTCTCAAACGAATGATCCGGCCGCCCGAAGTGAGAATGAGCAGGTGGTCTGCATCGTCCACAAGCTGAATGCGGACAGCGTCGCCGCTCCTGGATTCATTCTTAATGGTAATGACACCCTGGCCGCCTCTGTTCTGCACCGGATATTCGTTGATCGACGTGCGCTTGCCAAACCCGCTCCGGGTAATGGTCAAGAGGCTGCCGTTCTCATCGGAGATTACTTCCATGCCGATCACCGCGTCACCGGACTTGAGGTTGATGCCGTTGACACCGCGGGCCTGCCGTCCCATGGGCCGAACGTGAGTCTCGTCAAACCGGATTGCCTTGCCCTTTCGAGTAGCCAACAGGATTTGATCGTCTCCGGATGTGAAGTTCACGTCGATCAACTCATCTTCAGGGTCTATGGTGAGCGCTATGAGACCGGTCGACCTCGGACGAGAAAACTCCGATATGGACGTCTTCTTGATCTTGCCCAAAGCGGAGACCATGACCACATACCCTTCCGTACTGAGCTCCTGTACTGGTAGGATCTTGCGGATTCGTTCGTCGGGCTCGATCTTGAGCAGATTAATGATCGCCTTTCCACGGGCATACGGTCCTTCTTCGGGTACCTGAAAGACTCTCAACCAATAGACCCGGCCGCGATTGGAAAAGCAGAGAAGCACATCGTGGGAGGACGCGTAGAGCATCTGATTGACCACGTCTTCACTCCCCACTCGTGTACCGATACGCCCCTTGCCTCCAGGTCTCTGCGTTTTGTACAGACCGGCCTGGACCCTCTTCACATAACCCTTGCTGGAAAAGGTTACGACCACGTCTTCTCGGGGAATCAGGTCTTCATCCAGCACCTCGTTCTCAGCGTCAAGAATCTCCGTTCGGCGAGGGTCGGCATACTGGTCTTTGACCAGCTGAAGCTCCTCGACGATGATGGTTCGAATTTTTTCCTCCGATGCGAGGATGCCTTCGAGTTCCGAAATCTTAGCTTGAATCTCTTTGAGTTCCTGGAGGATCTTGTCCCGTTCCAGGCCGGTGAGTCTTTGCAGGCGCATGTCCAGGATCGCCTGGGCCTGAATTTGACTGAGCGCGAAGTTCTCCATGAGTGCTTCGCGGGCTGTGCTCGGGTTTTCAGCCTGCCTGATTGTCCTGATGACCTCGTCCAAGTTATCCAGGGCAATCTTCAACCCTTCAAGTATGTGTTCGCGCTCTTTGGCCTTGGCAAGCTCGAACCTCGTCCTGCGGATCACGACCTCTTTGCGGAAATTGATGAATCCCTCAAGGATCTCCTTGAGATTCATCGTCTTGGGGCGCCCTTGGTCAACACAGAGGAGCTGAATCCCAAAGTTGGTCTGGAGCTGCGTGAACCTGAATAACTGATTGCGAATCACCTCCGGGTTTTCGTCTCTCTTCAGATCGAATACCACTCTCATGCCGTGACGGTCGGATTCGTCCCGAATGTCCCTGATGCCGGCGATTCTCTTGTCCTTTACCAGGTCGGCCGCAGTTTCCACCATTCTGGCCTTGTTGACCATGTATGGGATCTCGGTGACCACGATTCTCTGGTAACCCTTGCCTGCGTCTTCTATTTCGGCCTTGGCTCTCATTTGAACCGAACCGCGGCCGGTAGTGTACGCGGAGACAATTCCTTCACGGCCATGAATATACCCGGCGGTGGGGAAATCCGGACCGGGCACGAATCTCATAAGTTCCGCTATTGGGGCCTGCGGATTGCCGATGAGATGGACAACGGCATCAACGATCTCCCCGAGATTATGCGGGGGGATGTTCGTGGCCATGCCCACCGCTATACCCTGCGAGCCGTTGACGAGGAGGATCGGGAACCGTGCCGGTAAGACGACGGGTTCTTCCTGGGTGTTGTCGTAGTTGGGGATGAAGTCGACAGTATCTTTGTCCAGGTCCTCCAGAATCGATTGCGTAATGCGGGCCATGCGCACTTCCGTGTACCGCATTGCCGCCGGTGGGTCCCCGTCAACGCTGCCGAAGTTTCCTTGACCGTCAACAAATGGACAGCGCATGGAAAACGGTTGAGCCATTCTGACGATGGAATCGTATACCGCTTGCTCACCGTGTGGGTGATACTGGCCGATGACGTCACCGACCGCCCTGGCGGCTTTGCGATACGGCCTGTTCCAGAAGTTGCCGGCCCTGTGCATCGCATAGAGGATTCGCCTGTGTACCGGTTTGAGCCCGTCACGGAGATCGGGCAGGGCCCTCCCCACAATTACGCTCATCGCATAATCCAGATAAGATTTCTGGATCTCCTCTTCTATGCCGACACTGGTCTTTTCATGAAGAACAGCCAAAGTCGTTCCCTTCTACTTTTCGCGTCATTCAATGGGTATGAAAGCGCTGCAGCCGTAAGAACTGCCGATATCGGTTCCGGAATACATCAATTACCACGGCCAAGGCAAAATTGAGGATGGTTCCCTGAAGTCGGGCCTTCATGCTTTTCGTTGCGCCCTCGTCTTTCGGGACGGTTGAACGGGTGTGAGACTCGGTCTCAGACCATTTTCTCCATCTTACCTTTTCACTGACCGGCAACCTGACTACGGCAAACTTGTACCGGAAATTCCGGACAAAACTCCGTGAACGTGCGTCGAGAAATGAGAATCATTCGCGTATCAAGGAGCCCTTTACGTGCTTGGTATGTGTCCGGAATTTCAGGCTTCATACCCCCCACAGAAAGGCCGATCATAGCATCTTTTCGAAGAGTATTTCAAGGTCACAGTTCATCGTGACGGGCGCAACCATCCGGAATTACGATGGGGAAGATTTGGAGGGAGGCTGCAGGGCTGAGTCTAAGTGTCGCCGACGGCTCGGACGGCCTTTTACCGTGTCTAAGGAACGGTTGTTCGCCTTGTCAACCGGGTTTGCGAAGCCTTTAGGCAGTTCAATCAACCCTGCTCCCCGCCAATGATTCCCCGCATCCCGCGGGTCTTTGATATCCCATCTCTCATGCGAAGCTCCGGAGGGCCCAATAACGGGCAAGGACTTCCACGCTCCGATGTACGTTTGCAGGCGTGATAGTCGACATGACACGGGCGTAGGGATAAAAGAGGGAAGCTACCGAATTGTAAGGCAGGGAATCTTTCATCGGATGGAGGAAGAACCAGGAAAAGGCCGATAATTCTAGGAGTTAACTGATATGTTCGTGTTGGCATGTTTCTCGCACCCGCAATCGAAAATTCAACGATTGAGGAGGCGTCCCGTAACCGGTTCGAGTCATGCCTCCTACGCTATGGTAACGTCCCGACAATGTTTTCCGCGAATAGCAACTCGATTCATTCGTATTACCGGTGAGTTGAGAGAGTATTACTATGGATCGAAAACTGTGCGAATTAGAGCTCAAGGTGCTGGGCCGTATCGGCGGCATGATAGGTCAGGCCCTGAACCTGGATCGTATCCTTGATCTCGTTTTGGAGATTCTTTCCACAAATCTCTCCATGAACAGGGGGGTGATCGCGCTGCGAAATGGGGAGAGGCATCAGCTGTCCGTTCGAGCCGTTCTCGGTATGAAAGGGGACCCGTTTGGAAAAGATGAGACTCGAATCAACGAAGGGATCGCCGGCCTCGTGTTTCGATTTGCCGAGCCGTTCATCATTCAGGAAGCGGTCAAGGAGCCGCTACTTTTGGGCCGACTGGGGTTACGGCATCTGGACAAAGCCCAAGTCTCTCACATAGGTATGCCGCTGCTTGTGCATGGTACTCCAGTGGGCGTCATCCAGGTGGACAAGCTCTTCGGCACGAACGTATCCCTGACGGAGGATGTTCGTTTCCTTGCCGTACTCGCCTCAATCGTCGCTCAGTTCATTCTCCTCAATGACCGGATCGAAGCCCGGGAACGGAGTCTGGTCAGGGCGAATAGGTTGTTGAAGGCCGACATTTCAGGTCGATGGGCAAGTTTCTTTGATGCGGCCGTGAGCCCATCCATGATCGAAGTGACCCGGCTCATCAAGAAAGTTGCTCCGACCAGCGCCACGGTTCTTCTCATCGGGGAGGCGGGAACGGGAAAACGTCTGGCCGGCCGCGCAATCCACGAACTCAGTGCACGGAACAGCGCGCCCTTCCACCACGTGAATATCGTCGGGAAGGCGGAGGATTTCCTTGAGGGGGAAATCTTCGGAAACGAGAAGGGATCGTCCGCAAGCACGTTGGATCAAGGGATGGGTAAGGTGGAAGAAGCCGAAGCCGGCACACTCTTTCTTGATGAAATAGGTGATCTCACCATGTCGCTTCAGGCCAAGCTCATGAGGCTCCTCCAGGATCGTGAGTTCGAACGCTCGGGGAGTACTACAACGAGAACCGCGGATGTGCGGATCATCGGCTCGACAACGAGAGATCTGAGTCATGCTGTTGAACTGGGTCGGTTCAGACAGGATCTGTATTACCGTCTCAACGTCTTTCCGATCAACCTGCCGGCGCTGCGCCGGCGCCGAGAGGACCTTCGATCCCTTGTAGGATATTTCTGCGACGAGATGTTTCGCCAATACGGGTGTGCTCTCCAATTCTCCGCCGAGGCCCTGCACATGCTTACCCACTACTCGTGGCCGGGCAATGCGCGGGAAATGGAGAATCTTATCGAACGGCTGGCCATCACGTGGGACGGCGAGACGATCGACGTCAAACACCTCCATCCATTCATTGGCAAGCAATACGAAGTCGTCGTCGGCGAAGGCCCGGGACGAGGACGCTCTCTGGAGGAGGTAGAACGAGAGCGGATCGTCGAAGCGCTGGATCGGAACCACTGGATTCAGTCCCGTGCGGCCAATGAGCTGGGCATAACACTGCGACAGATCGGTTATCGGTTGAAGAAGTTCGGTTTGGAGGATTTCGTTAAAATGAGAAGATCTCAATGGCGGCAATCCCGGGATGAATCTC
Organism: Desulfomonilaceae bacterium; assembly: GCA_963675835.2. Lineage (GTDB taxonomy): Bacteria > Desulfobacterota > Desulfomonilia > Desulfomonilales > Desulfomonilaceae > JAVHLK01. The sequence goes on along the minus strand of CAXXIU010000018.1, from coordinate 59,939 downwards.
ACCCGTAGGAAGGCAGACGACGAACCGGTCACCTTCTAATAATTGCATGTTCAGACATACCTTAGTACTCTGTACTACTAATCCTCATTTTCTTGCAGTACCGCGAAGATTTCTTCGGAAATTGGCTCCTGAATACCGGTTTGGTCGTCCCCAGCGCCGGGATCCAGAAGCAACACCGGATACCCTGCGTGGTACGATGGTAATTGTGAAACCCAAGCACATGAGTGACGCCGATGCCTGCAATCGCCATTTGGTTGCGGTTCTAACCGCCTCTGTGGCACAAATGTTGTGACGTATTCTTGAGAACGCTCAGTAGCGTCCCGGCGTCCCTGCCGGGCGAAAAACCAAGAGTACCGGCACGGAGGCCGGCGCCAAAAAGCAGAGACGGCTACCGTTAATACGTCACTAGTGTTCCTTCCTAAGCCGGAGCCCACAGAGATCTGAGAGTTTTCCGCCCCCCCCCCCCCTTGATCTTGCCGTGTGCACTGGGTAACCTATTTCGAGGGAGGTAAGGAAGAATGACACACCCGTCGATCGGCTGTTTTCTCATAGGGGTTACGGGGCCGGGGGCCGGCGCGAACGGAGAAGCGCTGATCGGCAGCGTAAGCGACGATCCTTACGACATTAGAACCTTCCTGCGAATCGTGAAACCAGCCGGCATGCAGGCTCACATCGGTACGGAATTGTTTTCGACTACCGAGCACACACTGGTCGAAAGAGGTTACTTTGCACATCCGGGTGAGACGACCAGGGGCCTCAACGCGAGCGGGCTCGCTTTCACGTGTGCCATGGTTTTCGAGAAGGAGACTGCGGAAAGAACACTGCATGCAACCTCTTTTGCGGATATCACACGAAAGATGATGAGGGAGTGCGATACGGTCGTTGATGCCATCGACCTGTTCAAATCGGCGGGTGCAACCACTCCGGCATATTCCGTATTGCTCGCCGATGCCGAGGGTCACCTCGCCCATCTGGAAGTGGGCACGTTCGGAGTGAACGTGAACCACCACTACTCACGAGAAAATCCGGGAATGGTCTTTGCCGTAAACTGCTATCTCTCTCAGGGCCTTGTCAACTACAACGCGCCGAATAGCGTCATCGAAGACACGCGGAACAACAACCAAGCGAGGAGAGATCGGGGTAAACGATTAGCTCGGGAGTTCCAGGGAAAAGTAGACGTCGCTTGCCTTGCTCGGATTCTTTCGGACCATGCCAATGATGAACGTGATCCCATGGAAAACCCTCTTCTGGAAGCCTGGGGGTATTCGATCTGCAATCACGGAACTCGCCGACAGGCAACCTATCCCCACGAGAACCTTCCTTGGGGGACCGTGAGCGCAGAGATCATGCAACCTTCGGAGAAGCTGTTTTGGTACGCGTACGGTTGGCCCTGCGGCCGACAACCGGAATACGGCGACCAGATCCATCAGGAGAAGTCCTGGGGAAAGTTCGTACCGTTTGGTTTTGTGGAGAGTAACGGTGAGGAAGAGGAAATCGCGGTGCTTGCCACTGTTGACGGTGTAATAACGCGTGCCGGATTACGAAGTCGGGTTGACCTCCGGACTGAGATTAAGTAGTCGATTTCATAGATTTGGTCGAGGGAATGACAGAGGCATGAATACGGCACGAAAGCACCCGATCTTCTCGGACTTTTCCGAAGAGCTACAGTTTTGGGTGGGGCTGGTTACAACCGCGCTGTTCATGCACTTCGGAGCGTCCTTGCTTGCCGACCTCTCAAACACTGCCTGGTACGGGTTTCTCCTGGCTTGGTTGTTCGCGGTAATGCTCTGGCTTTCCTTCGGCGTAGTAAGGCACGCCGAGTGTCTGGCGGCCATCCTCGGCGAACCCTACGGCACGCTTATTCTCACGCTGTCGGTGATAACCATCGAAGTGGTTATGATTGCAGCGATCATGCTCTCCGGGGAAAATAATCCCACATTGGCCCGGGACACGATGTTCTCCGTCCTCATGATCGTGCTCAACGGCATGGTGGCAATCACCCTCTTGGCCGGCGGACTACGGCACCATGAGCAAGAGTACAATCTGCAGGGCGCGAATTCCTATCTTGCGGTCATCATACCCGTAGGCATGCTGGGCCTTGTCCTGCCGCGGTTTGCGGAATCCACGCCCGATGCGTCCCCTTCGACATTGCTTGCATGGTTCCTCATGATTGAATCAGCGGTCCTGTACGTCATATTTCTGAAGCTCCAGACCATGGGTCACAGGCATTTCTTTGTACATCCGGAAACTGAGGCAAAGACGCCGGGCGAGAATGAGGATAACCATGACGATCATGATTTCGTTGTGAAATCGACGCCCTACCACGTGATTTTCCTGATTCTCATGCTGCTCGTGGTGATTCTCCTCTCCAAGAAGATGGCATTGCTCGTCGACCATGGTATTGCCGGCTTCGGAGCCCCTCAAGCTCTTGGAGGATTTCTCGTGGCCGCGTTGGTCTTATCCCCGGAAGCCATGGCCGCAGTTCGGGCCGCGTTGGCAAACCGGATTCAGCGGTCGATAAACATCTGCCTTGGGTCGGCCCTGGCTACCATCGGCATGACGGTTCCGGCGGTCCTTGCGATAGCGCTGGTTACGGGTAAGACGGTGGAATTGGGGCTGGGGAACACCGACCTCATAATGCTCCTCACGACCTTCATGGTAAGTATCCTGACGTTCGGCAGCGGGCGGACCAATGTTCTCTTGGGCGCGGTACACCTCACACTCTTCTTGGGGTATGTGGTCCTCATCTTTGATTGATGCTGCATCATGAACGTATGCTCTGGCGACGCATAGGCGGATTCAGCGGAAGAAACTCGTGAGAGCTTCGCTATGGAGAAGAAGTTGACGGCTCGCGGCATTCCGACACGGTATGCCGGCGGACAAATGAGTTTACCTCGGGGGCGCAGGTCTGGACACTCATCACTATGCTCATGAAAGAGAGTTGTGGAGACTAATTGACCTTGGCAAGCCATTCGGTGAGGTCAGTGGATTTCCGAAAATCCAGTAGATCCTCGCCCAGCCTCTCCAAGTCCTCAAAGGACAATTGTCGTACACGCTCTTCGACTTCGGCATCAAGATCTCCAAGCTTGCGCGTGAGCTGGCGGATTGTTACGGCTGCGGCACCGTCTTTCAGTCCCTCTCTTACTCCCTCTCTCAGCCCCTCCGCCCTCCACTCCTGATGACGTTCCGCGGCGATCTCTTCAATCCATCTTTCCATGAATATTTCTCCTGTTTCGGTGAAAGTAGCCTGTACTGCTTCAAGACAGTCTTTCATCGTCACGGTTTCAGCTGCGGCACCGAGATACCGCAATACGGTCTCCAGAAATTCCAGTGCGGTCTGCTCGTTCATTGCCCGCAGCAGTCCGAAGATACCACGCAACCGCTGCGGCAAGTCTTGACTGCGAACGTGCTTCAGCAGCAATAATGCTACTCTTGCCATAACGCCCAGTTTGATCTCCCCATCCGTATAGGCCGACAAATCACATAACGTGTAGGTGAAATCCCACAGGCTGCCCTTCAAGGATTCCGGCGCCCGGTACAGCGAAGCGAAATTGAGAGGAATCTTCCACTCCCGGCTTCCGTGATACAAGACCACCGGGATGACGGCCGGCAAGGAACCACCGGGATGTTTCGGCGCATGCTCCCAAATCCTCGTCATGTAGCGCAAGAGCTGGAAAGCAATATCAGGGGCGGGATAGCTCTTGTGCTCGAACAAGATGTATACAAACCCCTGCTCGCCACTGTGGAAGTCTACCTGGTAGAGCAGATCCGAGAAGTACTCTTTCAGGTTTGCATCCACGAATGAGCCCTTGCTCAAACGAAAGGTGCCGGGCCGCAGCAAACCCGACACGTCCGGAGGCAGGTAGTGGAACAGGAAGTCTTCCGCTACATCGGGTCTGGAAAAAACCTCTTTGAAGAATCGGTCGTGTGGATTCGTTATGTCGGCCATGGAACCCTGCCGTGTCTGCTATTGCTTGTCCCGTGTCAATATACCATCGCCGGAGTCTGCCGAAAAGGCTCAACGTGGTCCGAGGACAAGGCCGAGGACGATTTCTCCACCACCTCATCGGCCTACTCGTCGGTCGCCGTCATCGGCGTTGATCCTTGATGAATTTTTCTTCAGAGGCGTAAAACCGTTCAAAATCTTTGACGCTTCGGCCGGATAAATCCGCCAGTACGCGGTTCAACTTGTCGACTTCTTCATAGTCGACCAAGGATTCATCGTAGAAGATGCCTTTGAAGTGGCGCAAGTATTTGTTGGTATCCTCGTCAAAGAATACCTTTGAACTGAGAAACATTCTCATCGACGCATACCGTGCAGTTGCGAAATGCACTTCACGTTCAACGGGTCCCGGCCATCTCCAGGCTTTGACTATTCGATCCGCGTAGATCCTGACCTCTCGGAATCGAAGTGTTTCGAAAAGCCAATAGAAGAAAAGTGACAGGGCCGCTACCGCAACGAGCTTGAAGAGCACGAAGGCCACAAAGGCCGATACCGTGTGAATACGATGTGTGTCACCGCCGAACGCCATGGCGGCCATCATGAGAGCCACCCCGGAAAACCACACTGTTCGTAAGACCACCTTGTATGCACGGTACTTCAACACAAACAACGGCTTACCCGGTTGGCTGTCCGTCCCGGAATCCGACAGAGGGCCGATCCGAGTCGTCGCGTCCCGGCCTCGAATGCCAAGCGATCCCGGTGAGAGGTTCAACGATTCCTTGTGTCCTTCTCTGACATAGACAACCGGAATTCGGCTATTTCCGGGCCTTGTTCCGGCCGAAAGTTGCGCCAACTTCTCGGTTGTAAGATCGCCGGTCCCGTCGTATTGAATGATTATGTCGCCTTTTCTGAGGCCCGCGCTCCAGGCTTCGGAATCAGACCGGATTCCCAGAATCATCACGCCTCTGACCCGTCGGCTCTCGTTGCCGGAACTCTCCACCGGTGATTCGTCGAGGGAAACACGCTGAGGGCTCGTGCTCTTTTCATCCGTGGGGTCACCACCTGTCATTTGGAGATCCTCGTACTTCGGTAAGGCGGTTCGTTGCGTTCGTCATTCGTGTTCTCAGCCGTCGATCCTATCTCTTGATGCGTGCGCGCAGCGGAGGTGGGGGACCAAGAAGAACGAGACGAAACACGGCTTCCGGACACGGCTCAAAGTCGCTCAACTCGTACTTCACCACGCTGTTTGAGATCGGTCTTCGCACAACGCGCTTCATGTAGCCCAAATCCTCGTCAAAGTTGGTCACGACTTGTGTCTTCCCACCGACTGCGGTGCTGTCCACGACAAATACGGCCTTCCCGATCTTGTCCTTCCAAAGAGCCCCCGTTCCGTAAATATAAGACGCTCGTAGACCTCCACGAGAATACGGGGCTTCGTACGTTACGCGAATCGTGGTATTGGCATGGCCGGGAAATGTGACTTGGCTCACGAGCCATTGGCGCTTATGCTTCATCGGCTCCTTCGAGAGTTTCCGTCTCACCGACTCCAGTTTCGAAATCACTCTCGCACCCCCGGATATGTCCCATTCCCCGTTGAACACTATTTCCTTACCGTTTACCGAGCCCTTGAATCGTATGAAGGTTGGGAACGAAGGTATTCTGGAGGCTACCCATTTGGGAATGCCGGTCCATTCAGTCGTCGTTTCTCCCTCATTGAAGAAATTGAAGACAGCCTGGACCACGTAACTGTAACTTTTCAGCCGTATGATGACCTCCTCGGAACCCATCCGTATGCTCTGATGGGGAGACTTGGGCGCAACAACCCCTCCTTGAATTGCCGCCAGGTCCGATCCTCTTGGTAAGTCAAGCGGCCTCACGTGCGCTCCCCACCTCAACCCTGCAAGCGGTGTCATGTCGTCCGCCGATGCAGGTAGCGGAACCAAGAGAAGTAATGTCGCCATTAATGCCGATAAGGACAAACGTATGAGCGTCATTGTATTGTCTCCGTCTGAGGAAAACTTCCCTAGAGCCGCTTAGAGCAATTGCCATGAATTGTGTCCGAGATTCGGGTGTGTCTGTCGATCCGAGGCAAATCCCCTCAGCCTCCTTTGCAAAGGGGGATTAAGGGGGATTTCTCTTTTCAAAGCCTGGGAACTAGACTCGAAATATCGGTCATTTTCTCCGACACTTGCCATAGTTACTTGGCGCCATGTGCCCTGAGTATCTCCGCGACTGGCCCGTGGTCTCTTGCTCGCGCCATCTGAAGTGCCGTCATGCTGTTGTTGGCCTTGGCGTTGACATCGGCACCACCTGCCAAGATCTGCTTCACCGTGTCCTGGTCATTTACCATAACGGCCTCCATTAGGGCCGTATAGCCTCCGTGGAATGTTGTGTCATTCACGTCGGCCCCTCGTTCCAGCAAGAGCCTAATCATATCCGTGCCGCGTTTGAGCCTGACCGCATTGGTGAGGACAGTGAAGCCGTTCTTATCCCACGTGTATATATAAGCTCCCCCTTCCAGTAGAGCCCTGGCTAATTCGACGTTCCCCGACTTCACGGCAATCATCAATGCGGTGTTGCCGTATTTGTCCGTTGCATCGATGTCGGCTCCCGCGTGCAAGAGCAATTCGGCCAATTCCACGTGACCTCTTTGGCACGCCGTCAATAAGGCACTCCGGCCATTCTCGGTTCTTCGTTTGACTTCAGCCGCCTTCTCCAGGAGGTGTCTCAGCAGCGGAACCTGTCCCAACTCGGCAGCCGACATGGGGGCCGTCATCGCACCGGTGAGTCCGGTGTTTGCAGCGGTGCCTGTGCCAAGGCATTTCTTCGCCATGTCCGGTTGCTGAGCACCAATAGCGTCCTCCAGGGCGGTCGAGCCGTCTTTGCGCCGGCCATCGATGTCCGCACCTTTCTCCAGCAGTAGCTTTGTTATGGGGACATTCCCTTTCCAAACAGCGTTCATCAGGGGTGTCCACCCATTGCCGTCTCTCGCGTTTACATCAGCCCCAGCCTCAAGAAGCCGACTGACCTCTTTCTCATCCTCCAGGACCGCCGCAACGGATAACTTCAGCTCAGCTCCGCGTGATTTCAATAATTCGGCGATTTCCCTCCGATCCAGAATGGCGGACCAGCTGAGAGCAGATGAGCCATCCTTGGCACGGGCATTGATGTCGGCGCCGTTCTCTGCTAGAAGCTGCACTATGTCGATACGCCCGTGTAGCACGGCCGACATAAGGACGGTTGTACCGTCTCCCGTCATTGCATTGACCAGTGCTCCCTTCTTCACAAGCAGCTTAACTAATTCAACGTTCCCGCCATCGACTGCCACCTTTAGCGCAGTAATCCCATGGTGACGCTCAGTATTAACGTCGGCACCCTGTTCAATGAGGAACCTGACTATCTTTAGATTCCCCGCCTCAGAGGCCTTCATGAGCGCGGTGGGGCCGTACCAACTCTTCGAATCAATGTCGGCTCCTCTTTCGATGAGCAGTCTGACAATTTCCGGATTGCCTGCGGCTGCAGCCAAAGGCAAAGGCGGTCCCGGATACATTGAAGACTCTACATCGGCACCTCTGTCGAGGCACAGCTCGACAAACTCCGGTTTGCCGCTGAGGACCGCGAACCATAGGACGTAGCCATATGAGTTACTGGAATTGATATCAGCGCTCTTATCCAGCAGGATTTTGGCCTGCGCCAAGTCGCCTCGCAGCACGGCCTGAATGAGTTGCCGACTGTTGTGAACCGGCCGCTGCCATGCCTCTGCAGTGCACGGGTACAGCATCAAGGCAAGCACGAATGCCGGCAAGCACTTCTTGACGGGTTTCTTGCGTTCAGTTCTCATGGGAAGACCTCGCTTCATGCTCAGAGAGCAAGACTCCCCGCACAATCTTTCTGATGTTTTCCATCCATTACCGATGACTTCAACCGTCTCCGCTGCCTGTTACGGAAGCTGCCCACGTCAGAATGCCATAGACTATCTGCTTCGCCTCAGACCCGGAGAGGAGAGAGATCGGCTCATCGTCGTACCGGAATCTGACCGCGTAGGGCGTCAGTCGTCGAAGAGCCGCATCCTCGATCGGTGGTTGCAGCCCGGCCTTTTCAAGGCGTCCGGCCAATTCTTCAAGATCGTGTGTTCGAGGATACTCAAGATCGCGGAAGCACATCACTGCTTTGAGCGCCTTCTCCACGGCCTGCTGCGCGTGGAAGCAGGCGACCGCGGGATCGACATCGGTTGCCTGCAGCAGGGCCTCAAATGCCTTGCGGTCGCGATGCGCCAGGCGAAGCAGCCGCTGTGACTCCTCAAGCTGCGGCGTCATGGAGCACCCGACCTGTCTTTCTTGCCCAATAGTGCACGGTACCGCGAACCCGGCTTCGGCGGTCGAACTCCCGTTCCGTACACAACAGTAGGTCCACGCCGACCCCCACTCGGCCCACGGCCTCACGCAGGCGAAGGTATTCCGCGGCCTTGTCCGGCACATCGCGTTCAATCACCAGCAGGTCGATATCCGATCCCTCATCGGCCTCACCGATAGCATAGGAGCCGAACAATATGACCTTCGCAGGCTGCGAAGCGTGGGCAACGATTCGCGCGACCATATCGAGTAGTTGTTGCTCGGTCAGCATGGAAATCGTTCTCCGTTCATAAAAGGCCGGCCGCACATAGTATACCGTCCGGCAGGGCATTCGGCAACGGAACTTCCAGCGCAAAGCCTGGTAGGGGCGAGTTTGAAACCCGCCCCCACCGTAGGGATCGGTTCACTCTTCGTACCTCTCATCGGCAGCTGGGTCGTGATTTTCCAACTCAAGGGAGGCTGGATCTCCGGCAAATGATAAGATAGACTGTTCGGGTACCGTCTTCCCGGCTCTCAGCGGGTAAGGACGGCACTCTCAACTCTGAAGGGGGCGCACTGGAATGAGACTCTATCTTGTTCGGCACGGAGAGGCAAACTCCAAGGAAATCGATCCGCAGCGCGGCCTTACGGACAAAGGCAGGCAAGACGTTGAGCGGGTCGGAGCCTTTCTGAAGCCTCTGGGGCTTGTAGTGTCCCAGGTCGGGCATAGCGGCAAGACCAGGGCGGCGCAGACCGCGGAAATACTGGCTCAATCGTTGTCGGTGGGGCAGGGGGTGATCGAGCATGAAGGCCTGGCACCTTTGGACCCGGTCGAACCGATAGCGCAACAGTTGACCGGTATGTCGGAAGACGTGATGTTGGTGGGCCACCTCCCATTCATGGGGTACCTCGCGTCGTACCTGATCGCGGGTGCGGAATCCGTGGATGCCGTGGCATTCCAAGAAGCGAGTATCGTGTGTCTGGAACGAGATGCGAGGTCGATCTGGCGAGTCCTGTGGATGGTCACCCCGGAACTTGTATAGATCCGACCGTTGAAGAGATGAGATCACACTACCAAGACACCAAGAAATCAAAGAACATTCGCTTGATGTCTTCCCTTGGCGCGTTTGTGCCTTGGTGGTTCATTCCTTCTTCTTGGCTTTTGACCGACGAATTCGCGACCGCATTCATGCAACGGGATACTAAGGCCGTTTCGTATGGTTACGTCCCCGATGATGCGTCGCCCACGGGCGGCGTGCAAGAACCGGCTGAAATACCGTGGGTCATTCCTTCCTGGTGTGCCTTCCGGCGGGCCACTTCGTAGAGGGTTTCAGGCTTGTCAATCCCCTTGAGGTGAACCTCGCGAGTGGAGCAAACGTGCAGGTCCTCGTTGATGCATCCGTATACCGATGAGGTGAGCAGTATTTCCCCGCCGTTGGTATGACCCTCGACTCGGAAGGCCACATTGATGGGATTGCCCAGGGCGCCGTACTTTTTGCGCTTTTCACACCCTATGTTCCCGACGATGAGTTCGCCGGTATTTATGCCGATCCCCATCTGAAGCTGCGGCAATCCGAGTTCAAGGAATTCCGTGTTCAGCTTGGACAAGGCTTCCTGCATCTCCAGGGCGCATGCCACTGCGCGGCCCGCGTGATCCGGGAGCATTCTCGGCGCTCCGAAGAATACCAGGATACCGTCCCCCGTGAATTCGTCGATTGTCCCCTCATGGCGGATAATGATGTCGGTCATTCGTTCAAGATATCGATTGATTATCTCCAGCACCGCTTGCGGGGGAAGCCGTTCGGACAAGGGAGTAAATCCCCGGAGATCCGAAACGAGAATGGTGATCTCCCTGAGTTCGCCTCTCAAGTCAACACCACCCGGTGATTTCAGGATCTCTGCAACCACTTCCTCACTCAGGTAGCGCCCGAAGGTCTCTCTCACCGCGTTCAATTCCTTGATTTCCTGCAGCATGCGGTTGAACTGCTCGCCCATCCGGCCAATGTCGTCGTTGGAGACTACCGGGACCACGGTGTCGAGATCGCCGCGACCGATCTTCTGCATGGCGAGGCGGGCGTATGTCAACGGCCTGGAAATACTCTTGGACAGGAATAGAGACAATCCTGCAGCGAGAATCAATGCCCAGCCAAGGATAAACTCAACGGCCAACGGCATTTGAGTTACAAAGCTTTCCAGCGATTGGCGTCCGGCCTGGATATCCTGGATACGGTGAAGGATCAATTGGCTCATAAAGGCCACGGGGAGCGAACCCAACATGAACGTCACGAGCATTACCTTGGGAAGGACATTCATCTTGCGGCTCGGCGGAACGAACCTAAGAACCTCGTGGGGAAATGTGAGGTAGATCGTCCGCCGGAGCCACCCTTCCAACGCGAAGTAGGCAAATACCACCGTAGAGGGAGCTCCTACGAAAAGTATCCAGACGACCATTTTGTGTGACTTCCCCGGGGCCCACGGGAAAATGAGGGGCATGACATGAGGGGCCAAGCCCATGGCAAAGGCCATCGCGAGCCAACAGATCAGTGAGGCGAGAGCGATTTTGATGGGAAGGTCAAGTATCCGGCCTACCAGTGAAAGCAGGGTTGCCCTCTCGGCCGGATCCAACGGCCTGTGGAGGTCATCCTTGGTCACACGCCTACTTTCGCGCAGGAGCGGCCGAAAAACCCGTCCGATGTAGACCGGGAAGATCGCCAACAGGACAAGGGCCATCAGCAGCACGGAAAATATCAGAGCGTCCCATACGGTCGTAGTTAACGCCGTATCCGTGACTCTCGGCTCGATGACGGAGAACCAGACGAACGTTACGGCTACTCCGAAAAGATTCGCGGATATGTTAATAATCGGTACGACTGATAAACGCTTTACAGCCCGGGAGACCAACTTCTTACTCATACATCGCCCTCAAGGACCCCAAACGAACCAACCGATTTCTTGTTCGGATACATTACCCATGAGCCGGTATTGTACTACACGGTGATATATATTACGAGTAAGGCGGGAATGTAAGGTGGGGGATTGAGCACCGACGCGCGGAAAGCGTTTCCCGGTTTTTGATCCGATCCAAACGCCGACACGGCGGCCCCTCCATATATGAGATGTGTAAACGTGACGGTTGCGGCGTACCCCGCTCAGGGCTCAGGCCAAAGAGCAGTACTGGTCATCTTTTTCGACCTCAGATAAAAGTCAAGAGCTTCGGCCACGAGCCGGCTTGTGTCTCCTTTTCGACTCTCGACCTCTTCCCAGATTTCAACAGGGATAGACACTTTCTTGGTGACGCACGGTCTGCCTTCAAGGGATTGACGCAGCTGATCCTTGATGGAATCAAGATGTGAGAGGTATTTGGAGACGATCACTCCACACTGGGGGCATTCTTCGTATTCCTTATGTTGCGGCATTTCGCATGCCGGACACACCCAGGCAACTCTCTTGCCCGCTTGAGAATGCGGTGACCCGGCCTCGGCCCCGGCACGGCGGACTGAAGAACCGGATTCCCTTCCATTGATGAAGACTATCTTCTCGATCACCGCCAACAAATCGTTAAGATTTCTCCTGGAAATATCCACAAGCTGGAAGCCGGCAATCCAGGTGCCGTGCATTCCCTGTCTTTTGGACCAGCGACATTGGCCGTCCAATACGATCGGTCCGATGTCGAACAACTCGTCCGCCATGATGACAAGCGTCAAAACGGTCATGGGCTGAATATCGATACCCTGTGTTCTCAATCCCTTCGCGGAAATGTCCAGGACCAGTCCTCTTCGGTCCGTTTTTCTTATGTCAAGAACCGACATGGGCAACGGCACGTCATGGCGAGGGTACAGCCGTTTCGCTTCCGAATCGCCGCCGCCGTCTTCGTCGTCGATCGGCAACCTTCCGTAAAGGCGACCCGGGTCGGGTATAATCTGTTCGATCTGCCCGTACAGGTTCTGACATTCCCTTGGCGACAGCTGGTACTTTCGCATTAATCGGGACGTGGTCATCCCGGCGCGTATGTCCTTCACGAACTGGGTGGCTTTGATTTCTCGCTTCTCAGTCATTCTTGACTCTCCGTCCCCGGTAACGTCTTTTTACATCCGACGTTGGATGTTTTCTCATTTCGAGAAGACATCCTTACGCGATCCTCATAACATCCCGGTGTTACTGTTGAAGCGTTGGAAGATATTTGCCCGCCCTCGATATCGGTGCGGGCCTCCGCGGCAGATGCGGACTTTGGGTCCGGCGTCGGCCGATTTGTGGACAAGATGCATGCACGGCAATCGAGAGTCCGGCACTCCAGTGAGAGGGTACCAAAAAAACAGTGTTTCTGTCAACCTATGGCAAAACCTTTTCTTTGCATCTCGCATCGGTTTAGCGGGCCGTACCTGTGAGGCATCGTACAGGCACGGTAATGCCAAAGTTTTGATATCATGCATGCGTTTGTCGAACTCGAACCCGGTGCCGAGGCGCGACGAACCGTGGACCAGCTTGCATCCTATGCGGCGAAAAGACTCGCCGCGTACAAGGTTCCGGACGATTGGACAGTTCTCGACGGACCCCAATGAAAGCCGCGGGGGTGGCTGCATTGGCTACGCGCGGCGAACCATCTCTGTACTGCTAATCCTCATTTTCTTGTCGTCCCGCGAAGATTTCTTCCGGGATTGGCTCCTGGATATCCGTTTGGTTATACCAGGCACCTGGGAACCAGGAGCAACGTCCGGATCCCCTGCGTCGTACGATGGTACTTGCGAAACCCAAGGTCGTTGCGTGACGCCGGTGCCTGCAATCGCCATTTGGTTGCGATTCTAACGCCTCTGTGCTTATCGTGCTGAAGCCCCGCCAAAAGACTGTATACTGCCATAATGTCGGACATGTTGGAGTCGTGGGAATCGCCGCCGTGGAATTTGCGCTGCTCGAACAAACCGACCCCGCTGCCGATCACGGTTCTGAGTCCGTGCCCGACATCTCGGGCTTCCCTATCGATAGTAAGTCGGAGTTTTACCTTGAGCAAGAAATCGGTTGCTCATCAATCCTTGATTGCAAGAGTCGGGAGTACCGTATGCCGGCACATGGACGGGATCGCAATCGGCACGCTGGTAAGTGAGCTACTCGATCGAGGAGTCTTGGAGAATTTGAAGAAGACTCGTCGGGTCGTGAATGTCAATTCCTTGGCCCATAGCGCCGGAGCACGAACCGGCTACTTTCAGGTGGCCATGAGGCTGCTCGCTCATCAAGGATTCGTTCATCTCGGCGGAGACATTCCTGCGGGTGAGACCGAGGTGTCACTCACCGATCACGGGAGAGAGTGGCTTGGATTGGTTGATTACGACAGACAGGCGCCTCTTGTGCTCGACCAGGCCGCACGGCTCTTGCAAGTCCTTCACTCAGGTAAGGGAGGCAATCTTCACGAGTGGGGACTGCCGGACATCCCCGCCGGCTACGATGGAACCGCTCTTCATCACCGTGTGGCGCTGCACCTCCACGGATGGTTGGCGGCGGTGGCCATGAAGGAACTATCGTCAAACGGAATGCTCACCAAAATGGGTTCGGGAATGACGGTCTCAGAGGCCCATCAAGACCATGGCTTGGAACCACGTGTCTTTGAATTTGTCGGTGAGATTCTGCTATCGCAAGGATGGGCCGAGGGCAGTGCCGAGAATTTAGTCCTCACGGATGCCGGCCGAACCGCGGCCTCCCTCGCAATGCAATACTATTATCCGGTCAGCTACTTACCCACCTTGCGAGCTATACCGCAGCTTCTTTTCGGAGCCGAAAACGTTTCGTGCCCGAGTGCGGCAGGATCGGATGAGCATCACGTAGACCGACTGCTGGACGTGCAATTCAGCGGCCTGGTGTTTGAGCATCGCTGCAAAGAGCCCTTTCTGGATATGGTCCTGCCTTTGTTTGACCGTGAACCGGCCGGCGAGCAGCCCGAATGCATAGTCGACACCGGCTCGGGGAACGGAACACTCCTTGTAGCCCTGTACAGGGCAATTCGTGAGCGCACTCTTAGAGGCCGGATGCTTCGGGATCATCCCCTGAAATTGGTTGGAGTGGAATACACCAGGATAGCACTGGAAGCCACAAAACAGGCGCTTCAGGCCCTTGGTGTTCCTCATCTGGTCGTTTACGGCGATATCGCGGATCCTTCAGGCATTTCCCGGAAACTGTCCGAGCATGGGATCGACCCTTACAGTGTTCTCCACGTAAGCAAGTCCGTCATCCACAATCGAAGGTACAAGCCGCCCGCGAATTCCTCCCGACGGGACCAATGGCAACCTCTTTCACAAGCCCCTTTCGTCTCCGAAGACGGGAGCCTCATTGCCGCACGTGACATGGAGTGCAACCTTGTCGAGTTCTTCGAAGATTGGATTCCGTTCACGCGAAAACACGGCATGTTCGTTATTGAGGCACACACCGTCGATCCGGTCGTCACCTCACGATACATAGGGAGAAACATCGTTACGTGCATGGATGCCACACATGGCTTTTCACACCAATATCTCGTAGAGGGTGAGGTTTTCCTCAAAACGGCCCTTACAGCGGGGTATCAATGTCGTGCGCGCAGGGTTCTTGCCGGCTTGTCGCCGAACCATCCGCTCCTGATGATTCAGCACTTCATGCCGGCGGACGTCATGAATTCGGAAATCAGTTTCAAGGCGCCGTCGGAATCGTAAATGAACGCTCCGTGGCCGAAATCGCTTTCCAGGATATGATGTTCGACGTGGGAACCATTGGCCCGCAGCGCAACGCGGATTAAATCCATCTCTTCCGGTGGATAGCGCCAATCGCTCCGATAACCGATGAGCAGCGTGTGACAGCGTGCGTTTGCAAACGCTGAGGTAAGAGTATCTTTGCCGCGGGACAGGTCGAAGTAGTCCATGGCCTTCGTCAGATAGAGAAGAGAGTTTGGATCAAACCGCTCGGCGGCTCGTCGTCCTACTTCATGGAGAAAAGCCTGAAACTTGAAGTCCGGCTCCAGAGAGTACGCAGGACCTTTTTCATCGACGAACTTCAACCCAAATCTTGATTGCATAACGTCGCGAGTCATCCAGATCATTACGCCGAACATCTGTGCCAATCCCATTCCGGACCGGGGCTGCTCTTTCCCGTAGTAATCGCCCCCATTGAAGTCGGGGTCCCGCATGATCGCCTGTCGAAGCACCTCCCAGAGTCCCAAGTTGTGGGCCGAAGTCCTGTGTGTAGCGCTGATGACGATGGCATTGGCCACCCGTTCGGGAAACGCGTGCATCCATTCCAGGACCTGGAAACCGCCGAAGCAGCCGCCCGCGATAGTGTGGAACCGCTCGATACCAAGGTGATTTGCGAGTTTTGCCTGTGCCTGTACCATGTCCCCTATGGTTACGACGGGAAAACGTAAACCATACGGAAGCCCGCGTGACGGATCCACGGAAGACGGACCGGTGCTTCCCCCGCACCCACCGAGCACATTGGAGCAGACAATGAAGTATCGATCCGTATCGAAAGCCTTCCCCGGACCTATGGCCGTATCCCACCAGCCGGCCCTGGTGTCCGCCGGACTGTGACGGCCGGCCGCGTGAGCGTCGGTAGTCAGGCCGTGACAGATCAGAATCGTATTATCTTTGGCTCTGTTCAGTGTACCGTACGTTTCGTACGTTATCTGGAATCCATCAAGCGTACGACTGGACTCAAGTAACAAGCGATCGCTGAAACGGAGCACCTTGGGGGCTACAATCATTCGGTCGCCTTTCCTCTCGCCAAGGTCGGCACCCGGCATGAGACGGAATCATAGGAATTCACCACAGAGGCACAGAGGACACAGAGTTAAGACCCAATTCAGAGATTTATGATGCGTTTTATCCCGTGTCTTAGCACAGGAACATTGAAGTTGATCAGCAGCCCAACGCTCCATCCACCCAGCTTGAGGTAGGTGAGGAGTTGAGCTTTGTGGATAGCTTCCAGAGAGGATACAGCCTTGATTTCGACAACTACCGCAGACATTACCACTAGTTCCAGGCGATAACCGCACTCGAGCTTCATGCCCTTGTATTCCACCGGGAGGATATGTTGCCGCTCGTAAGGAACGGAGCGCAGATCAAGTTCGTGACACAGACACTCTTCATAAGCAGATTCCAGAAGTCCCGGGCCCAGCGCACGGTGGACCTCAATGGCAGCGCCTATTATCTGCTCCGTAATTCCGTTCACACCATAATGTCCTTGAGCCCTCCGGAGAAGATACCAGAAAGATTCACCACAGAGGCACAGAGGACGCAGAGAAGAAACACGAAATGAGACCAATTCATTCTCTTATCTGACTATCTGTCTTCCTCTTCCTCTGTGCTCTCCGTGTCTCTGTGGTGAACAACTCTTCATTCTTCCAGCAAACCCTTTTCGAATTGGACTTCAATGGCAGCGCCTATCACCTGCTCCGCAATTCCGTTCACATCCATAATATCCTCGAGCCCTCCAGAGAAGATACCAGAAAGATTCACCACAGAGGCACGGAGAACATGGAGAAGACCAAGTCCTGATGCTGCTTTTCTCGAAAATTCTTCGCGGCACGACAAGAACTTCAGGGATAGTAGTACAGAAACACGAAATGAGAGCGATTTATTCTCTTATCTGACTATCTGTCTTCCTCTTCCTCTGTGCTCTCCGTGTCTCTGTGGTGAGTTTTTGTTCTCTAAGTACGACGGTACTTGCGAAACCCAAGCTCCTGCGTGACCCCGATGCCTGCCATCGCCATTTGGTTGCGGTTCTAACCGCCTCTGTGGTGAACAACTCTTCATTCTTCCAGCAATCCCTTATCAAAGAGATCCTGAAGCGTAGCCCTGGCAGCGAGGATGTCCGCCCTCACCTCCGAGAGGAGGTTCAAGATCTGTGGCGGTGTGTGTTTTCTCTGTGCAATCAACCACCCCAGGTACCTGATGTGCGCACCTCCCTTGCAAGTGTGGGTCCTGCATGAGGAATGGAGCCTGAATCCGTTTTCGATCGGTTCCGCTCTCAGGTCGCTCCGGAAGCCCACTGGACGGTTATCGGGGAGGGTGGTGGGCATATGCTCGGCAATGGCTCGTTCGATGAAGTCTCCGAATTCTTTGGCGTCGGCAAATGTGCCGGCAGCGTAGACACGGTACCCGAGCGGCCATTGGTCCGACGCGGTGCAGGGGCTGATAAGTTCGATGGACCGATCGACCATGTTCACCTGGAAGCCCGATACGCAGGCAATGGAACTCGCTTCGCCCGCTATGCGGAGGCCCCGATATTTGCTTTCCGGGTCGTCGGCTTTGTTCAGGGTTCTTCCGGCTCGGGACTTGCCTGTAATGGATTCCTTGTTCTGGGGCAACAACTCGAAACGGAGCAGTTCTTCCGGGGTGAAGGCCTCATGGAGCTTGCGCAGGACACCGAGACTCAGGATTGAGAAACGGGACGGCTTGGCCGGGGGTGTTCGCTGCATCTCGATCAGTCGCCGGGTCCATTGGAGATCTTTCACCGGTGCAGCGGAGGTGGTTTGCGGCAGCACGCCGACAATTTCCCGGACGTCCTCGATGAAATCGAGGTAATGCGGGTTATCGTACGGCTCGGTTCCACCGTAGCAGAAGCCGGTCTGGGCTGCGGTCCCGAACAGGTCTACCGCTGTCTGCAGTATCTCCCTCCAGAGCCGAGTGTTCTCGGGAGTACGTTCGAGAACACCCCTCAGCGGCGTAGCCCCGAACGCGCAGAACCAGCAGCCCATGGAACACCCTATTGAGAGTTCGAAACAGAAGATGGGATGCACGATCCCATCGGCCTTGGCAGGCCCGAATTCGCTGTTGACCCGTTCAACCTGACGCTTCCGCCATGCATTGAACTTCGGATCCGCCACATCGGAATATCCGTCCTCCCGCACCAACGTGCGAAACCCGCGCATATCGCGAATCCAGTTGCGCCACATGAGCAGCAACGGGAATTGGGCCGCGTCTTCCTGCTTCATCGGAAGGCACATCCCATCCCGTACCGCGGGCGCAAACTCCGCCGGATCCATGTCCAAACCCCGTGCTTGCACAATCTGCTTCCCATCACCGGGGTTATCTTTCAGCGACTGTCTGAACTCCGAGTCCATGGTGATGAGTTCGAGGAATCTCTTCACATGTGCGATGGTTCTCAGTTCATCGGCTGTTCGGCTCTCGAATTGTTTTGTATAGTACTCGACCGCGGGGATTATCCGTCTTGTTTCTACCATAGCGTAACCTTCCAGTGTGTAAGCTCAAACAGAACCACGTCGAGGAATCCAAGAATTCACCACAGAGGCAGAGCGGTTAGAACCGCAACCAAACGGCGATTGCAGGCATCGGCGTAACGCACGAGCTTGGGTTTCGCAAGTACTATCGTACTTCGCAAGGGATCCGGACGTTGCCCCTAGTCCTTGGCGTCGGGCGCAACCAAAGCGAAATCCGGGAGCCGGTTTGCGCTCTCTTTTGGTTGCGGCCGAAGGCTGCGCTAAGCCTCTGTGGTGAATCCTCTGCGAATCTTTGCGGCGCGATGAGCCCTCGCGCGGAAAGGCCTAACGCATGGGGTTCACTTCGTTCACCAGCGCCTATCCGGGACCCTCCCCTCGATCTCCCCAGGTTTCCCGGATCATGTCACAAACGCAAACGCAAAGAGGAAGACTTCGACCTCTCCCACCACCTGTACGGTCGAAGCCACGTCTACCGCCTCAACTGCGTTGGTCGAAACGTCGACCTGGGAGAAAACCCACACATCAGTCGTCACTCCGGCTGGAAGAGCGACTTGTCCCGACTGAACCTTAGCTGCATAGTTATAGGGGCAAATCACCTTGTCGTTGTTTATAGCCCACGCGTTGTGCCCGTCTTGCTCGGTCTCAACCACCTGAACGTCTCTGTGAACCCCGAACACCGCAAGACCCGAATTCGTTCCGGACTGGCTCGATCCCTCCGGCAGATCCTGGGAGGACACGCCCCACTCAACGGAGATGCGGCCGTACGGCCCCATTATAGTCGCATCCTGACCCTTTTCGATTGGTATGCCGTCGAGGCTGTAAGGCGGGTCTCCTTCAGCAGGCCACCAGTTGTACGTAAGGACGTTGCCACCCGGGCCTTCGTACATCAATTGAATAGGGCCGTCTGTGGACTCCCATTCTGGGACTGTGATCAGCGTGCCTCCACTAGGGGTTTCAACGGTCACTTGACCGTAGTACCTAAGGTTATGTTCACCGACTTGCTGCAGCTTTCCGTCTGTCCAATAAGCGATTCCATGAGGGTTAGGGTCATTGGGTGATCCGTCTGAATATACTCCCGATTCATAGGGTCGATGGTACACGGTAGTGCCATCGTTGAAAGTGACGGATACCAGATCGGTTTCGTACGGCACGCTATCCTTCGCACACCAGAAACCGTATTCGCCTGTTACGGAGACCGTGGCACGGGGCAGTTGGAAGGACCAGGAGGCACCAGTGCTTGCGAAACCATCTCCATCCAGAATTCCCCCGGGAGAGGTAGAGGGAGGCGCAACGGCGCCCGACTCTACCGGGTTAAGGTCTTCGACTGTGTGACCGTCATACCAGGAGAATCCCTGTTCAGGTAACCACTGCAACCATTGACCTCCCGGCCCTGCCACGTCAAAGGATTCGAGGTTTGCTTCATAGAGAGGAATGCCGTCCTCGGCGTGGGTCTCGTCGGATTTCTGCCATTGGATCGCCGTCCCGTCACGCAATTGCACGGTCATGATAGGATCTGCGTCGGGAACTTCATCCCGCAACACAAAGCCACCACGGGGTCCTTGGATCATTGTATTTCGTGTTAGCGTGACGTCTTCCCCGTCGGGTAGTACGACCTGCGTTTCCAACGGCTGGTTGTCGAGGCCATCCACCGGTGAAAACAACCAATCCCCCCTTGACCCTCCCACTTGGCCCCTATTCGAACCTTCCGGCCGGACATAGTAGGAATCGTTCACCTGAAGATTCTCCACCTGTCCGTTCGAATACACCACATCGACATTGTTCTCTTTTCCAGTCTTGTCGGAATCGTAACCGACCCACCGGTCCGGCGTGCCTTCGTATTCCATGGTCTCCGTGTGAAAGTACGTATCCGGTCCCTTGATCACGAGATCGTATCCGCTCTGTCCGGGAGTGCCAGGCGTAAATGTATACGAGACATCTCCTTTGGAGCCCGAGACCGTCCCTTCAGGAAGACCTTGCGGATCTACTCCGCTGCCTGACCACATCTGTTTGGCTGTTTCATAGGTTCCTTTGTCTGCGGTCCACGTCTTGATCTCTTGTACGGCCTGAGGGTGAGCGGTTTCCACGTTTTCAGCGTCTTGGCGGAGCCGGTTGGAGTTGTATTTCCCGATCACCTGCCCTGAAGAGTCCGTCATATACCAATTATTCTCAACGGTTATATCACTTGCGATGGTTGTTGCCGACGGGTGGGCCTGCACGAAGTGGTCTCGTGCCACCTCGGACCAGTCTGGTTCCACGGATTGCGGTGTAACCGGTGAGTCGCCCTTTTTAACGGTCCATTGTTCCCCGGTTTCTACGGCATATCCTTTGACCCAGTTCGATCGAATGATCCACTGGTCCTGGGAATCGTTCACCTCATGTACCAAAGTGGCCCCTCCCTTGGAGACCGTGTCTTCAGTGTCCGGACCGTACGGGCGGCCCAAATCGATTTCCAAGCCGGATCTGGTATCGATCGACCACGATGGATCGTTTACGGTTGCATCAACATCGTGTTGCAGTACAAACTGTTGGGACCCATCCGATGGTTCTGTACCAAGCACTTGTACCTCACCATGCCCCAAAAAAAAATCTCTTCCCTGAGCTGTGTCGATTGCCTGAACCTCAATCCCATTTCTGTAAGCCGGGCTCAGCCACCCACCATGAGGCAGGTCGCCACCGAAGGCTTCTCCGGTTGCCTCATACGAGTCGATCATGCTTTCCGAAGCTTGAACAGCGGGATCCTGGGCATGGGTGACGGCTGCTGCCTTGTCTGCATTCCAGTCTGCCAAGGCGGTCGGTTTTTCTATGGGCCAGGTGTCTATTTTGGGATGAGCCACGAGCCAGTCGACTTCGCCGGGATGGATCTGTTCGGGCGTAAACGTGCGATAGTCTCCCTGGCTGTTCGTTATTGTCCAATCGGAGGTTGGGACATGGGGAAGGACGTACTCTGTCCCCGATGCGGACGTAAATGTGGTCTGAAGACCCGACGCGTCCGTGTGGTCAAGCGACCACCCTGCGCCAGACTGCACGGCGATCTCCGCACCGGGTTCGTTCCATGCCACTGGGGCTCCCGTGTGCGCCGCCCAGTCCTGCTCCACTTCTTTCAGACCTAAATCAGAAACCGTGGTCCCTTGATCAGTCGTTACGGTGGCCGTCACTGCCGAGGCGCGAGCGACCTCGAACGTTGACGTTCCCTGCGTCCCGCTGACCTCGATCTCACCCGGCCCTCCGCTCATGATCCACTCGCTATCGGGCTGCGAATAAAAGGATTTCTCTCCATCCTGAACCATAAAGTAGGAATTGTCGGGGAAAACGAACTTTGTCCAGTAGCCCTCGGGACCGCCTCCGGGACCCAGTTGGGAATCATGAAGGATCTGGTCTCCGTCTCTCAAGAACACTGTCGTTTGGACTAACCCGGGACCGCCGGCTTCGTGGTTGACGGAAATTGCTAGGTTGTCGTTGAGCGTAACCAAAGTCGCCGGTCCGTTTTGTTCAACGGTTGCGCCGTGACTTTGCGCGGGGTCGAGCAAGGCTTCCGGAGACGCGTCCTGTATACTTTGCTTGTCCGCAGCAAAAGTGTCCTTGTACCCGGCCCACCCCTGATCGATTTGCGCGGCCACGGGGTGAGCGATGAACATGTCGTGCCCGATCGCTGCCAGTTGCCGGGGATCGTACGTGTGACTCACTCCCTGTGGGTTCGTTATGGTCCAGTCATAGGACAGGCCTTTTCCCCCAACGACCCTGTTCAGTTCTTCGTCGGTGAGTTCGCCTTTTTGCTCTCGGATGTACGCGTCGAGTTCATCGAGGGTGATGTCGTACCCATGTGCGTTGGCCCACTCCACAACGCGTTCGTTGGAGGGGTGAACGGCTCTGACTTTGTCCTGAAGGTCCTTGTCGGCCTTTACGTCGGCAATCAGTCTTTCCACTTCCGGCATGCTCATGGTTGAAATCCTTCACGAATAAAGATCCTGCCGTATGTTCCGGGACCTGGGGAAGGCAAAATGGGCGTCCGGGCCATAAGAAAAGTATACTATCAAGATGTGAAGCCGCCAAGAGACATGGAAAACCAAGAACTCACCACAGAGGAACGGTGGGCGCAGAACAGGCTGCTGTTGCACCACATCTTGACACCCAAATTATTGTGGCTACAATAATTCGTATGAAGATTGAGTTTGATCCTGAAAAGAATGCCCGGAACATAGAGTTGCGAGGGCTTTCCTTTCAGGAAACAGCCCGATTCCAATGGGAAAGCGCACTCATCATCCCTGACCTACGCCGGGATTATGGAGAGCTCCGTTACCGGGCTTTCGGCTTCATCGGAAATCGTCTTCATGCCCTGGTCTTTGTGCCACGAGAGGGCACAATCCGGGTCATCAGTCTTCGTAAGGCCAACCGTCGGGAGGTGCTTCGATATGAAACGCAAAACCAACCCTGAGCTCATTGACCAAGAAAACCCGGAATGGAGCCGGGAGGATTTCCAACGTGCCCGCCCGGCCGCGGAAGTGCTTCCTGATCTGTGTGGGGTGCAAGGCGCAGCTAAAATGCTGAAATCACGCGGGCGGCCAAAATCTGTTGTCACCAAAACCCACGTCAACATCCGCCTCGATTCTGACGTGCTGGAGGCCTTCAAGGGAAGGGGGCGCGGTTGGCAAACGCTCATTAATAGGGCGCTGCGTGAATGGCTTGCGGAAGAGAAATCGGGAAAGTCCGGGGC
The DNA here is from genome assembly GCA_963675835.2 of Desulfomonilaceae bacterium. Taxonomy (GTDB): domain Bacteria; phylum Desulfobacterota; class Desulfomonilia; order Desulfomonilales; family Desulfomonilaceae; genus JAVHLK01. Next base: position 36,762 of record CAXXIU010000018.1, on the reverse strand, counting down.
CGGCTGACCCGGTTGGTCAACGCCACAACGGCTTCGTTGGAAGGGTGAATGGTGCTGACTTTGTCCTGAAGGTCTTTGTCGGCCTTCACATCCGCGATCAATCTTTCTAGTTCCGGCATGCTCATGGTTGAAATCCTTCACCAATAAAGGTACGTCCTCAAGGAAATGGCCTTGGGGGCGCAAAAAAGGGGGTCCCAGCCGTGCCAAAACTATACTATCAAGATACGAAGGTGCCAAGAGACCTGGAAAACCAAGAACTCACCACAGAGGCTTAGCGGCGCGACGAGCCCTCGAAGCGCATCGATCGCACAAAAAGGCCGTAAACGATAGGGTTCACCTATTCCACCAGCGCCTATCCGGGACCCACCCCTCGATCTCCACCGGGTTTCCCGGATCATGTTAAGAAGAGGACACCAAATGCGACCACTAATGTCTCGACCTCGACCTCCACCTGCACCGTGGTCGTGGTGTCTACGGCCTCGGCCTCGTTGCTGAAAACGGCCACTTGAGAGAAGACCACCTCATTTGTCGATACCGCGGCCGGAACAGTGGCTTCTCCCGACTGGACTTTAGAGGCATAGGTATACGGACTAAGCACCCTGGTGTTGTCAATGCCCCACGCGTTGTGCCCGTCTTGCTCGGTCTGTACCACTTGAACGTCTCTGTGAACCCCGACCACCACAAGACCCGAACTCGATCCCGACCGGCTCGATCCGTCCGGTAGATCCTGGGACGAGACTCCCCAGTCAACGGAAATGCGGCCGTCCGGCCCCATTATGGTCTCATCCTGCCCCCTCACGATCTGTGCACCGTCGAGACTGAAAGTCGGATTTCCTTCCTGGGTCCAAACGCCGTCCTCATATACCTTTGTTCGGCTATCGAACGAAAAGACGTTGCCGTCCGGGCCTTTGTACGTGAATAGCACATTGTTCGATGGGTCCGCCCCTCCCCCTACCTGTTCTCGCGGGGCTATGGTCTCCGTCCCCCCACTGGGAGTCTCAAAGGACACCTGGACCGGTCTTAGTTCCTTTTCGCCCACCTGATCCAGCTTGCCGGCTACCCAAAGCATCTCACCAGGTTGGTCTTCCGTATATGCTTCAGTGTAGTGGGGCTGATGAAGCAAGGTAATGCCATTGTTGAACTCGACGACTACTTCATCGGTTTCGAATACCGTGGAGTCTCTCGACCCATAGTAGCCATATTCGGCATACAGATCGACAGTGGCGTGGGGCGTTTGGAAAGACCAGGAATTACCCATCAGAGAGTAAGTCTCGCCGTCCAGTAGAGTCCCATATGAAGGCGGGCCGGATGTCCCAAAGTCGCCGCCCGGAGTAAGGTATTCGACCGTGTGACCGTTATGATAAGAGAGCCCCTGGTCCGGTGACCACTCGAACTCCTGACCGCCCACCCCTCCTACGGCAAAGTATTCCATATTTGCTTGCCAGAAAGGAACGCCGTCCTCACGGTGGGTCTGGTCAGACTTCTGCCAACTGATGTCCGTCCCGTCACGCAAGGCCACCATCATCTCAGGATCTGCACCCGGGACTTCGTTGCGCTCCACGGAGCGGCCATGCGGTCCTTGGATCATTGTATTAGTCGTTAGCGTGACGTCTTCTCCGTCCGGCAGCACTACCTGTGTATCCAAAGGCCGATTGTCGGGGCCGGCCACCCGTGAAAAGCGCCAGTCTCCCCGTGGCCCAACCACTTGCCCATAATTCGAACCCTCCGCCCGGACGTAGCCGAAATCGTTCACAAAGAGATTCTCTACCTGTCCGTTCGAGTACACCACATCGACAACATTTTCTTCCCCGGTTTTATCGGAATCATAGCCGACCCATCGGCTCGGGGTACCCAGGTATTCCATCGTCTCCGTGTGAAAGTACGTGTCGGGTCCTTCGATCACGAGATCGTATCCGCTTTCTCCCGGGACGCCGGGCGCAAATGTATACGAGACCTCTCCTTTGGATCCCGAGACCGTTCCTTCCGGCAGCCCTTGCGGATCTACTCCGTCGCGTGCCCACATCTGCTTGGCCGCCTCATAGGCTTTCGTGTCTGTGGTCCACGTTTCTATTCCCTGTGCCCCCTCAGGATGCGCTGCTTCCCAGTATTGGCCGTCTTCGCGGAGCTGGTTGGAGCTGTACTGCCTCACAAGTTCTCCGGAGGAATCCGTTACATACCAGTTATGCTGAACGGTTACATCACTTCCGATGGTTGTTGCAGACGGATGGGCCTGCTCGAACCGGTCTCGTTCCACGGATTGCGGCGTAATTGGGTTGTCGCCCTTTTCAATCGTCCATTGTTCCCCGTACGGTGCGGAGATGAGCCAGGCATCGCTTCTGCCGGAAACAGGCTCGATGGAATAATTACCCGGACGTTCCACCCCCGGCTGCAAAACAACGCCGCTTCCCGGCGTAAAGGTGGCTTTGGATCCCTCCATCTCTATGCTCCCATCCGCGACCTGCACGGTAACGCCGTCCAGATCGGAACCTGATGTCGTAACCCCGCCGGGTCCCCATGCGACCTCTTTTCCTACCTCATAATCTTCCGGCATGTTTTCATCATAGTAATCAAAATCCCATGTAATATCCCACGATTCCTGGGGATTAACCAACTCATGATACACGGCGAAGTTCGGAGTGGAGAAGACGTTGCCCCACGTGTCGGAAGATATTGGGACATTTGAGCCGAAGGTGTAACCGGATTTGGTTCGGAATTCCCATAAAGGTTGTTCCCTTCCGGTCTGTGGATCTGCGGAATAATAGTCGAAATATCCACCACCGTCGTAACCAGGCTCGATACCAACTACGAACACGTCGCCTCCCGAAAACGAAACCTGTTTTCCGCTCGTGCCGGTAATCACCCAGTCGTTGTAGTAGGGTTCAAGCGTCGCCCCATTGGGCAGCGTTCCACCCCCGTCTTCCTTGAGGGTGTCGAAATCTCTTATCCAATTCTGAACATCCTGATTTTGGGCATCCGCGACCGCGGCGGCCTTGTCCGCGTTCCAGTCTTCCACCGCAGTGGTTTCAGTTGCAATCCATGTGTCCTCAATCTGTGCCACCGCCTTCTGTGCCACACCTTCTTTGACCGCGCGCACGTCCGCCACCGCAGGTTCGATTTCGGGATGCGCGGCCAGCCAATCGGCTTCTCCATTGTAGGCCAATTTCACTTCTTCGCCATAGATCTGCGGCCGCGTAAAGGTGTGATAGTCTCCCTGACTGTTTGTGATAGTCCAATCGGAAGTCGGCAGATGCGGGAGAAAGAATTCCTGCCCCGACGCGGAAGTGAACGTGGTCTCGGGACCTGAAGCGTCAGTATGTTCGAGCATCCATCCCGTGTTGCCCTTCATGTCGATTTGAGTGCTCGGGTCGTTCCAAACCGCAGGGGCTTCCGGGTGTGCCGCCCAGTCTTGTTCGGCGGTCGGCAAGGACACCTGATGGTCCGAACTCCCCTGGTCATTGGTAACGGTCACGTTCGCACCCGCCGGCGTTTTCGAAACATGGAACGTAGTATCCACGCCGGCTTTAGAGAATTCGAAATCACTCGGGCCATCAGTTTCAAGCTCCCCTTCCGCGGAGTAAAAGGCGTGCCATCCCCCCAGGGTACCGGCGTACGAGCCGCCACCGCTGAGCTTGATCTGTGTGCCCTCGTTCAGGCGAACGTCGCCGGGCTCAACCAGTGACTGGTGGCCAACGGAGACTCCATCGGGAAGACTTACCAGCGTTTCCGACCGCTCCTGGCCGCTGTCGTACTGGACTTGGCGGTCAATCTGGACACCCTCAGAGAAAGTCACGTTTGTCAGTGAACCGGATTCCGATATTGAAGCACCATGTTCTTGTGCCGCGCCAATCAAGTCACTCGGTGACGAGTCCTGGACCATCTCCTTATCAGCGTTCCAAGTATCCTTGTACCCGGCCCACCCCTGATCGATCTGCGCTGCCACGGGGTGCGCTATGAACATGTCGTGACCGATCACCGCCAGCTGCAAAGGATCGTAGGTGTGACTCTCACCTTGTTGGTTCGTTACGGTCCAGTCATACGAGAGGCCTCTTCCCCCGACGACTCTGTTCAGTTCTTCGTGGGTGAGTTCGCCTTTTTGTTTTCGGATGTGCGCGTCGAACTCATCGAGGGTGATGTCGTACCCATGAGCGTTGGCCCACTCCACAACGCGTTCGTTGGAGGGGTGTATGGACTTGATCTTGTCCTGAAGGTCCTTGTCGGCCTTCACATCCGCGATGAGTCTTTCCAGTTCGGGCTTGCTCATGGTTGAAATCTTTCATGAATGAAGATCTTGCCACATGGACGGGGACCTGGGGGGGCACAATGGGTATCCGGGCCATGACATAAGTATACTATCAAGATGGGAAGGCGCCAAGAAGACCAAGAACTCACCACAGAGGCACAGAGATCACGGAGAAATCCAAGGTCTTATTCATCTGCGATATTCTGGCTGCGTCTTCGCCGGCTTAGTGGTGGACTTTTCGAAAACCTTCGGCCCCATCGGAATGGAACTCTTGCCCAGACTGTGGTATCGTAACGTATACACAGGCGAATCCGCGACTGCCATTACGGATGCCGCCCAAGTTCGTGGAAAGACCTCCGTGTCCCTATTTTGGGACGCAGCGTACACGCAGAGGAGGCGAGTGATGCTCAGTACGGCACGAGCCGTTGTTCGCGACGGGAAGATTGAACTGCAGGAACCGATGGACCTCCCGGAAGGCGCGCCGGTGCTGGTGACGTTGCTCGTGGACGAGGACACGCTTTTCTGGTCGCGGGTCGGTCATCCAGCGTTGGACGCGGTTTGGGATAACGCCGAGGATGACATATATGCCCAGCTACTCAAAGAATGACATTATTCTCGTACGTTACCCCTTCTCGGCATTGTCCGGAGTGAAGGTCCGTCCTGCCGTGGTTGTGAATGCCCCGCACGTGTCACAAGACGTCTTCATTGTGCCGCTGACGAGTCGGACAACCTCGCTACTGCCGGGGGAGTTCATACTCGAACATTGGGCTGCAGCCGGGTTACACGTCTCTACGGCGGTGAAACGCGGTCTGTACACGTTGCATGAGTCCCTTATTCTCAAGCAAGTCGGCCGGTTGACACCGGTGGATGCAGGGCAGGTTGAACATTCATTACGGCAGTGGCTTGGCCTCCCGTAGTCTCCTCTCGCTGCTGGAAAAGCAAGAACTCACCACAGAGGCACAGAGCGGTTAGAACCGCAACCAAATTAAATTCAGGAGCCAATTTCCCAAGAAATCTTCGCAGTACGACAAGAAACTGAGGATTAGTAGTACAGAGATCCTAGCGCAGCCTTCGGCCGCAACCAAGAGAGAATCACCACAGGCACGGCGAACACCGAGAATGCCAAGTTCTCGCAATTCCGGGGACACAATCCCAAGTTTCTCCCCGCTGTCACGGATCGAAATTGGGTTATGTCCCCGAATTGCTCGGGGGCACGCGTTCCGGGGACATGACCCAATTTGCCGGAGCGCAGCGGAGGGACACAAATCGGGATCGTGTCCCCGGAATGCACAAATTCAGGAGCCAATTTCCGAGGAAATCTTCGCGGCACGACAAGAAAACGAAGATTAGTAGTACAGAGAACGCGGAGAAATCCAAGATCTCATTCTTCTCAGATTCTTTACTCTGCGGCCTCTGTGCCTCTGTGGTGAACTCCTCCTTCCGCTGAGAAAGGTCCATTTCACTTGCGGGCATCTAAGCCTGTGATATATTGAGCCGACATGCACTCGCACACGACTTGCTTACAATGTAGGGACTTGAGGAGCCTACTGCGTTCCGGTCAAGATGAGATACCGCTCGGCGAATACTGAAACAGATTTGAGGAATGAGGAGGAACATTGCATGGCTGACGAACAAATTGGACAGGGCACGGAACCTGCCGCACCTGCCGAACCAACAGGACAACCGGCCGCTGCGCCCGCACCGGGAGCCCGTGCCAGGATGATGTCGAATCAAATGGTCACGTATTACTGCAATTGCGCCATCGCCGCCACGAGCCCCAAAGACATTTCGCTGTTCCTGGGAAAACTCGTCCGGATGCCCGACCAACAGGGCGCGCCCAGGCTGGTTGAACTGTTCGAACGACAGGTGGACATGACCGTGGAACAGGCGGAGGAAATCATATCGGTACTCACCCAGACGGTCGAGGTCTTCAAGGCCAGGAAGGGCTCCACGGGATAAAGACGCCGCGAGCCAAGATGTCAGGAGCATTCACCGTCACCACAGAGACACGGAAGTCACTGAGAAGAGAAAAATCAAAGAGATAGAACAGATGGATTTATTTTCTCTGTATTCTTTGTATTCTCCGTGCTCTCTGTGTCTCTGTGGTGAACTTTTTCTTCTCGCGCTCTCGAGCTCTCGGCGGTGAATTCCCGGCGAAGCGGTTCCTCAGTATGCCCATCTGCCGTTCCAGTTGAGCAGTGGCGAGCACGAGGCTCGTCTTGGCGGAAAAGAGATTCGCCTTGGCGTGGACGAGGCCGTCTTGGGCTTCGAGCACTTGCAGATACGTGGTCATCTGTTGGTTGTATAACTCCTTTGCCATGGAAAACTGATCGGTGCGGGCGGCAACGGCTTCCTTGTACGCAGTGACGTCCGCGTTGCTGCGCTGGATATCCAAGTACGCTGCGTGCGTCTGTTGCAGGATTTGCTGAATCAGGTATTGCCGGTCCACAAGTGTCTGAGAGGTTGCAGATCGCTGCCGTTGGACCGTCGAGCGGCCCCTGAACATGTCGAAGGCCCATGTCAAGGTGCCTTGGACGGTCCAGTCATTCGTACCCTCGGGGTCGAACACGTTCCAGTCGTCATTGATGCGAAGGCCCTGAAGTTGGAGATCGACCCGGGGAAGCAGACCCGCCTGGGCGATTTTCACAGAGGCCCTGGCCTGTTCAGCTGAAATGCCGGCCCGCCTGATTTCGAGCCGGTTTGCTACCGCGATCTCGTAGATGGCGGGGATTCGGTAGACCGACCGCTCGAGTGGGATGTGCTCATCCACGGCAATCTTGGTTGTTTGTGGATTTCCGAGCAGAAGGTTCAGCTGTGAGAGGGCCGTGCCGACGGACGTAATCGCTTGTTGCCGTTGAGCTTTAGCCTGAGCCAATTGCGCTTCGGCCGCCTTCACGTCTATTTGCAGTCCTTCGCCTTCCTTGAAGAAAGCTTGTGCTCTGGCTTTGAACGCCTGGAGGCTCCTGATGGATTCATCCGCGACCTGAACCAGCTTCTTGCCGAGAATCAGCTGATAGTGTGCCTGGATGACCTGCAAAGTCAGATCTTCTTTGAGGATCTCGAGATCGAGTGCGGAGCCGGCAACGCCAAGATCTGCGTTCTTGTAAGCATTGGTTAATTGCCCTCCTCTGTAGAGGGGTTGCGTTACGGTGGCGCTCAACTGGAAATTTCTATAGGGATCTATTCTGTACGGATATAGCGGTGTCCAAAACTCCGGAATACCACGACGGCCGACCGTCACAGACCGTTCCGTCCAGCGGCTCGGGTGCTTCTGATCCAATTCATCGATGAAATCCAAATTCTGGTACCTGTCGGCCACGGCTCCATACTGCACCGTGATCTGAGGTAACATGTCGGAGAATGCGGCGCGTCGTTCCTGCTCTCTTTGTGTAATCGTGAGTGCCCGGCTTTGCACGCGCAGGTTCCGCCTCATGGCTATTCCGACCGCGTCCTTGAGCGATAGTCGGACCGGCTTGATCTGAGATGCCGCGGGCCGCTTAGCCTCGAGTTTCTTGGCAAGTACGGGAAGGACGCAAGACCAGAACATCAAAGCGGCAGCGAACCACACGAGGCACATGCCGTTCACGGTCTTCTTCCTCAACATGCAGCCGATTCCATAGGTCTTCCCGTGGAGAAATACAGATGACGTTTAGTCTATGATATCACAAGTTAATTCAAGATGTCAATCAGGGAAGCAGTCCGGATGTGCCGGCTGAGGGGCTTTCAGTGGCAACGGCAGAGACGGCTGCCGGGGCGAAAAATCTGAAATCCCATTCCAAGTGTAGTATAATCCCGCAGTGGATGCCCTCATACCTCCTTTATTACGGGAGAAATTGTATGGATCAGCTCTTTCGGGAAGAGAGCCTGGATCAACTCAGGTCGCACGAGCATTTCGACGAATCGTTGAGGATCACATCGCCCCGAAGCTGGATAGCGTTGTTAACCTTTTGTTTGTTGGTAGCCGCCGCACTGGTCTGGGGAATTTTCGGCCGAATCGCCGTGAGAGTTGACGGAATGGGAATGTTGATGGACCCACGCGGGGTTCACCCTATTGTAGCAAGTCTTTCGGGCCGGCTTACCGAAGTACGCGTGAAGGTGGGCGATAAGGTTTCCCCGGGGCAAGTGGTCGCGTCTCTGGTAGATCCGGATATCCGGAAGAGATTGGAAGCAGAGAAGGTTACGTTCACTCTTCTGCAAGGGGAGAGGGCCAAGTCTTCGGAACTAATGCAACGGGAAGTGAAAGCGAAGCGGAAGGGTCTTCAGGCTAAGCGGGAGGGTGTTCAGAAAGCGATCGGAATTCAACGGAACCAGTTGAAATGGTTGGAAAACCGGCTTCAGTCATACAGGGATCTCTTTGAAAAGGGCCTAGTGCTCAAGAAACAGGTTGTGCAAATCGAACTGGAACGGGACAACGCGCTCCTCGAAATCGACAAATTGAAAGGGGACTTCATTCGGCTGTCCTCCCAGGAGGCGCAAGAAGAGGAAAGCGTCAACGAGAGGAAGTTTAAGCTGGATTTCGACATCGAGCAATCCCAGGCCAAGATCGAGATCCTTGAAAACGAACTGAGACAAGCCACGGAAGTCGCCAGCCCATTGGAAGGCACCATCGTATCGCAGGAGGCAACCGCGGGCAAGATCGTGGAGCCCGGCCAGTCAATCGTCACGGTCCTCCCGGAGGGAAAAGGTCTTGAAGCCCGGGTTCTTGTGTCGGCCTTCCAGGGGAAGGACATCAAGCCGGGCATGATTCTCCAGGTAACTCCGTCCACCGTGAAGAGGGAAGAGTACGGTTTTATGCCTGCCATAGTCACGGAGGTAGGGGATTTCCCGGTCAACCCCGAGAGCGTCAACAGGCTCATCAACAATCCGGAGCTCGTCCAAGCAGCCATGAAGAGAGGGCCCATGATTCAGGTCAAAGGAGCCCTTTTCCCCGACCCGTCCACGGTCAGCGGTTACCGGTGGTCGTCTCGGAAAGGCACGTCGATCAATGTGTCCGCCGGGACGCTTTGTACTTCCCAGGTCATCGTGAAAGAAACCGCGCCGATAACTCTCGTCATTCCTGCAATCAAATCCTGGATAGGTAGCTGACATGGCGGATCTGTTCGGAATGTCCTCCGATGCCGGTGAACGGTCCCGTGCAAGGCGGGCCCGGAGAGAACGTACGCCGGCCGTGCTCCAGATGGAGGCCGTTGAGTGCGGGGCCGCATGTCTTGCCATGATCCTGGCCTATCACGGCAGATGGGTTCCCTTGGATCGATTGCGCAAGGAGTGCGGGGTATCACGGGATGGAAGCAAAGCCGGCTATGTGGTGAAGGCGGCGGAGCATTACGGGCTCGTTTCCAAAGGATTGAAAAGGTCCCTCGAAGATCTCAAGACTCTGCCCTTTCCGTTGATTGCGTTTTGGGAGCTCGATCATTTCGTTGTCGTCGAAGGGTACGACCGGAAAGGGTGGTACCTTAACGACCCTGCGGTCGGGCCTCGGACCGTTGATATCGAAGAATTCGACAAGTCTTTCACGGGCGTTTGCCTGACCTTTGAGAAAGGTCCCGGCTTCGTGCCGGGCGGACGCCGCCCGAGCCTGATCAGGTCCCTCATGGCTCGAGCCCGCGGCATGAGAGATGCGGTGTTTTATGCAATCCTTGCGGGCCTGTGCCTGACGATTATTGGACTGGTGATACCGACGTTTCTGAAGGTTTATGTAGACCACTATCTCATAGACCGGGATCCCCACTGGCTGAAACCGCTCCTGTGGATCATGTTGCTCACGGTGATCGTTCAAACCGCGGTTACGTGGCTTCAGCAAAACGTGCTGTTGAGATTGAATACCAAGCTTGCATTGAGCATTTCGACGCGGTTCTTTCGCCATATGCTTCGGTTGCCTACCGAGTTTTTCGCACAGCGGTACGGTGGGGAACTGCAATCACGGATGGCGCTCAACGACCGGGTTGCCGGGCTCCTGTCGGGGGAATTGCCTGCAACGGTTTTGCATTGCATGACTGCGGTCTTCTTCGTGGCGGTCATGGTTAACTACAGCGTGGTCTTGACTGCAATCGGCGTCGCGGGGGCCGTCATCAACCTTGGGGTGCTCGCCTTAATGTCGCGCAAACTCAAGGACCGGAGCAAACGGCTGTTACAGCAACAGGGCAAGCTGACGGGCGTATCTACCACGGGGTTAGCTGGGATGGAGACGATCAAGTCCACCGGAGGCGAACTGGACTTCTTTCGGCGATGGGCCGGATACCAGGCGCAGAGCGGCAACTCGTCGCAAGAACTGTCAGTCTGGTCGTCATTGGCAGGGCGGGTGCCGGACATTCTCTCGTCGCTCAACAGCACGGTAATCATGGCATTGGGAGGCCTCTGGGTGATGCGGGGCTTTCTGACCATCGGGGATTTCATCGCGTTCCAAGCGCTCATGGCTTCGTTTGCCGCACCCGTAAACAACCTCGTTGGCATGGGGGCCCAATTGCAGCAATTGGAGGCCGCTCTTTTCCGGCTGGACGACGTAATGGACAATGAGGAGGACCCTCTCCTTGCCAAGGTCGAGCAGGTAAGGTTGCTCCCGGATGCTCAGCCTAAGCTGAACGGCAAGATCGAGTTCCGTGACGTATCCTTCGCATATGCAGTTTTTGACGAGCCCTTCATAGACAAGTTCGGCCTGACCGTCAATCCCGGGAGCCGGGTCGCTTTGGTAGGTTCGTCCGGCTGCGGAAAGACCACCATCGCCAACCTTGCCGCCGGGCTCTATGAGCCGGGGGAGGGCGAGATCCTGTTTGACGGCAAACCAAGATCGGAGATTCCTCGAGCCGTCATGGCCAATTCCCTGGCCAAAGTCGACCAGGATATTCTCCTGTTCGAGGGATCCATTCGGGAGAATCTCGTGCTGTGGAACGAGTCCATTCCACAGGAGGTCATGGTGACGGCAGCAAAGGATGCCCTCATTCATGACGAGATCATAGAGCGTCCCGACGGATACCGCAGCCTCGTGCTTGAAGGAGGCCGGAACTTCAGCGGCGGCCAGCGCCAGCGCCTGGAGATCGCCAGAGCTTTGGCCGTAGAACCGACCATACTCGTACTGGATGAGGCCACCAGCGCCCTGGATCCCGTCATGGAGCAGGCCATCGATGAGAACATCCGTCGCAGAGGCTGCACGTGCCTTATTGCAGCCCACCGGCTGAGCACCATACGAGATTGTGATGAAATCATCGTACTGGATGCCGGAAAGGCCGTCGAACGAGGTACACACGAACAGCTCATGGAACTGAACGGCCGGTACGCAACACTGGTGAAGGATGCATGATGTCCCTGGTACGTGATGGCACAAATGCGTTGACCTATTCTTGAGAACGCGCGGTAGGGTCCAGTGGGACGGGCATCTTGCCCGTCATCTTCCGGGGCGGGCATTACTGACCGCCGTCTCCCCGGCGAACCGCAATGACCTCTCGGTCACAACGGGACATGGAAATCCCTCGAGCGGTTCGGACAGAAGTTCCCCCCTTAGAAAAAGGGGGGATAGGCGGGATTTTCCGGTAAGGGCCGGGGCCCGGAGAAAGAGAACTGGTTCCCGGCCTATGCCGGGAAGACGGACGGTCCTCTGTGCCGGCTCGATTGCACATTCTTGCCGGGCGTCCCTCTCGCTCCCAAGCATGGGAACGACAGTAGGACCCCGCGTTTCGCGGGGTCAGACCGGCAGAATGCCGGTCCTACTTTTCAGGAGACACCGAATTAACGCCATGATGCACCAGGCGCCTTGAGATGGCGCAATTGACGAACATTCTAATGTGGACTAGAATGTGGATCGGAATCCACATGGAGGTAGCCACGTGAAGACCATTCAGATGACCATCGACGAATCCTTGCTGGCCGAAGTCGATCGAGCGACGCAGGAACTGAAGACGACTCGATCCGCATTTATTCGGTCTGCCTTGCAGCTTGCCCTTCGGCGTCACCTCATAGCCAAGCTTGAGGAACAGCACGCCCAGGGTTATGCGCGGCTACCGATCAGGCCGGATGAGTTTGACGGTTGGGATGATGAGCAAGTGTGGGGGACACCGTGAATCAAGGGGACGTATACTGGTACAAATTCAAAGAACCGGACAAACGTCGGCCGGTCCTTGTTCTGACACGGAATTCCGCTATTTCGTTTCTGACATCCGTAACCGTGGCTCCCATCACTACGACGATCCGGGCCATTCCCACGGAAGCCCCACTGTCGCAGGCCGACGGCATGTTCACTGAGTGTGCGGTTAATCTGGACAACATCCAAACCGTTCAGAAATCCAGAATGGGAGGGTTCATCACCCATCTATCGCAACAGCCGATGCGCAAAGTCAGGCAGGCTATTGAGTTCGCTCTGGGCTTTGATGAGCTATGGTAAGGCATGCACTGTGGGAGCGCATCGCAGTCTCGGCCGAGTTAGTCCGGTTTGAACCATTACACCCACTGAGTTGAAGGAGAGCCGTTTGGACGGATACATCACGGGTGATCCGAGACAATCAGCCGCCCAAGCCCTGAACGAAGCGATTATCCGTCAGGGACGAAGGACCAAGGCCGGTGCGAATACCCCGATCGGACTGGCTGATCCGGAAGTCATGTATGTGGTGGCGTCCGGTCACGTGGATCTCTTCTCGGTCCAAACGGAAGACTCCGATCGGAAGGGGATACGCTTCCACATCGCCCGTGTGAATGCCGGGCACGGCCTGTTTGGATTCCCGTCCGACGATGAAGAAGCGCATGTTCTCGCGGTGCCCGGACCACAGACCGAGCTGATCGAACTCCCTCTGAAGACGCTGGATGAACTGCTGAAGCAACCGCAATTCACGGAACTCATCGGGAAGTTGACCGATGCGTGGGTCATGGATTTGTCCCCGAAGCCGACGGCGCAGCACTCCATTCCATCGACTGCCGTGCCGTTACAAACCGCCGGCGAAACCGCTCTCGAGGACGGTGAGATCGTCCATTCCGATGAAGGGACTCTCTGGATAACACAGATCGAAGGCACGTCCCGTTTCATGGGCATGGAGGAACCGGCTCCCATCGAGGCAGGCCGTACGGTACCGGTCTGTCCCAACACGTGGCTTGTGTCGGTCGGCCCGGGACGAATTCGAGCAAAACGGATCGCCGACCACATCCGAGGCAAAGGGGATATTTGGAGCGATCTGGCTGATTTTCATCGCCTTGTGAGAAACGTCGCGGCTTGCCGTCATCGTGAGGCCGAGGAACATCAGGCCCGCCGGCTTGCAAAGGCCATGGAAGCCGACGACAGAGAGCACGAATCCGTGCTCGCCGACTTGCGGGGCGTGTTGGTCAAAGGAGAGGAAGCGTCCGCGGAAATCGCATATGGCGATCCTCTCCTCAAGGCGTGCCGTATCATAGGGGGCAGGTTGGGCATCACGCTGCGAGAACCTCCCGCGTACACGTCGGGAAGACTGGAGCCCCTGCACGCGATCGCCGAAGCATCCAAGGTCGCCATCCGAGAGGTGGCGCTCACGGGGAACTGGTGGAAGCAGGACCTCGGCCCTCTCCTCGCATTCATGAAGGAAGACGGCAGGCCGGTGGCGCTCCTGGACCGGAAGCCGGGAAGGTATCAACTCCATGACCCGTTAGATGAAACGAAGACGACTCTCACGGGCGATGTTGCGGCGAAGCTGAAGCCCAAGGCTTGGATGTTGATCCGTCCGTTTCCCAATAAGCCGCTCAAGGGTCTCGATCTCGTGAGATTCGGCATGCACGGGTGTGGAAGGGATGTAGTGCGGACACTCTTGATGGCCGTTGCCGCGGGGATGCTCTCACTTGTCACACCGCTTGCCGTGAGCATGCTCTTCGACGACGTCATTCCGAGCCAAGACCAAACGCAGTTGCTCAAGCTCGTTGCCGTGCTCTGTGTCGCCTTTGTTTCCGTGACACTCTTTCAGCTCGTGCAGGTCCTCGCACAAATCCGCGTGGAAGGCAAGACGGTTTGGAGCCTGCAATGCGCCATGTGGGACCGTATCTTGGCCCTACCGGTACCTTTCTTCAGGCAATTCAGTGCGGGAGATCTCGCCAACCGCTCAATGGGAATAGACCGAATCCGGCAAGTGGTATCGGGAACCGCATTGACCACCATAGTGACAGCGGTATTCTCCGGCATGCAGTTGGGATTGCTCTTCTATTTCCGCGTGGAACTTGCCGTGGTCGCAATCGTTCTGGGACTGGTGCTGGCCATTGTGCCCGCGGTGTGCCTGTTTATGCAGACAGGGAATCAAACCAGTCTCTACCGGATCATGGGGCGTATTCAGGGATTCTCGGTACAGATCTTGAGCGGTATTGCCAAATTGAGGGTTCACGCCGCCGAAGAAAGGGCTTTCAACAAATGGGCCGTGCAATTCGCGGCACAGCGGTCCAGGTCCCTGTGGTCGGGCCGGGTGAACAATGTCCTGGTCTCATATTCACAGTCGTTCGGACTGGTTGGTACACTCGTGATCCTGGTCTGGATTTTCATGACCAACGACCGGGCTCTCGAAACCATGAGTTCCGGCAGCTTCCTTGCTTTTGTGAGCGCATTCACGATCGTTCTCACGTCCGCGCATACCATGCTGCTCACGCTTTATCCCCTTCTGTCGGTCCGGTCGCTTTACCGGCGGACACGGCCGATTCTTCAGACGCTGCCCGAGGCTCCTGCCGGCAAGGCCGACCCGGGCGAGCTGCAGGGCGGCGTGGAATTCAACCAGGTGTGCTTTCGGTATCAACGCGGCGGACCCTTGGTCATCAAGAATATTTCTCTGGCGATTAAACCGCGTGAATTCGTTGCATTCGTAGGTCCTTCCGGTTCGGGCAAAACAACCGTGATGCGGTTATTGCTGGGATTCGAACAACCTGAGGCGGGATCGATCCTTTATGATCGCCAGGCGCTGAATCAGCTCGATGTGCAGGCCGTCCGGAGACAGATCGGGGTGGTGCTCCAGAACAGTACCCTCATGGCGGGCAGCATCTTTGAGAACATCGTCGGCTCGGCTCCGTTGACCATGGATGACGCATGGGAGGCCGTACGCAAGGTTGATTTGGAAGAAGACATCAAGAGGATGCCCATGGGGATGTACACGATCATCGGCGAGGGTGGAGCCGGCCTGTCGGGCGGCGAACGACAGCGCCTGCTCATGGCGCGGGCGCTTGTCAGACGTCCTCGTCTGCTCTTCTTCGATGAGGCTACCAGCGCCTTGGACAATCAAAGTCAGGCATGGGTGGGCAGAAATCTGGAGAGTCTCGGATTAACCCGCATAGTGATCGCTCAGCGTCTCAGTACTACGAGAAAGGCGGATCGAATCTACGTAGTTGTTGACGGCAGGATTGTGGAGACGGGATCGTTCGATCTGCTCATGTCCAAAGGAAAGGTATTCCCCTTGCTGGCGAAACGACAGCTGGCGTGATCTGGTGGGACGATTGTCCTGCCGGCCTCGTGGAGGCATGGAGTGGTTATCGAGATTGCTTACCAATTGCCTGGCTGACGAGCCTTCCCCACCGTACTACTAATCGTCATTTTCTTGTCTTAGTGCGAGGATTTCTTCGGAAATCGGCCCTTGAATTTCTGTTTGGCGGCCACCTCGCCCGGGAACCGGGACCAACGTTCGGATCGCCGGCGTAGTGCGATGGTACCTGCGAAACCCAAGATGGTACGTTACGTCGGTGCCTGCAATCGCCGGTTGGTTGCGGTTCTAACCGCCGCTGTGGGGACTGTCCCTGTTTCGGAAATGACTTTCAAGAACGACTTTAGGCGATAGCGCCCACATTCCCCTTCCTGCGGGCATGGATCATCCGGCAAATCGATTACCTTCTCCAGGTTTGTCGGCTATTCGAGGACGTTCCGCGATTCTACGATGGTTCCGGACATTCTCGTAATGTGTTATAAAACTGTTGGAGCTGAATCTGCCCCACACTGAGCTGATGACGTGTGAGAAATTCGTCCCTTGGTCAAATGGGAACTATCAGCCGACCTGAGCGTCAGAGACTGTAACGTGACGGCGGAGGTACCAGATGTCTTCCCTCCTCGAGAGAATTACCGTTGATCCCAATATTTGCCATGGTCAACCATGTGTGAAAGGTACTCGAATCATGGTGTGGCTCATTCTCAATTTCCTAGCGAATGGTGATACCATTGATGAGGTTTTGTCTGCGTATCCAAGTCTCAGCCGAGAAGACGTTCAGGCCTGTTTAGCCTATGCTGCCGAGACCGCCAAGGAGCGAGTCGTGTCCATCGAGGTTAGCCACAATCATGCGGTTCAAACTTGACGAAAACGCAGATCCAAAATGGCGAATACCACTTGAGGATGCCGGGCATCGGGTTTCGACAGTCGCAGAGGAGCATCTCCAGGGATCCAAAGACACAATCATTGCCAAGACATGTAAGGATGAGGGGCTGTGTCTCATAACCGTAGATATGGGGTTCGCCCAGATTCTCGAGTATCCCCCAAACCAGTATCCGGGAATCATCGTTCTGAGACATCCTGCCCCGTCTCTGGACGGAATGAAGGATCTCGTCAAGCAAATAGCCTCGGCAGTCAGAACCAGATCACCCCGAGGACGCCTGTGGATCGTTGAACCAGCCAGGATTCGGATTCGTGGAATTCCCCAAGATAAAGAGTTTTGATGAGCCTTGACCTAAGTAAGCTGTGTCAAGGGTTCACCCATTGAAACGCATGAGGCAAGGATAGACCCCTTTCCACAGATTGAAACCCGGAAGTTATGACTCTTAAACGAAAAAGGGGTCGCGTCTGCTCTTGACTCAGATGAGACAAGACACGGTGCTATCACCGGTACGAGTCAGGGACATCTCGCATTCACTATCAGCGTACTTGGCACTACGTGATGAACAGGAACAGACGCCGGAAAGTGATTTTCCCCGGGCAAGAGGATTGTCAGCGATTCCTGTAGCTTTCGCGGGAACGCGTTCACCCAAGTGTCCGCGTAATCCTACGGAACCATTATGGGAAGCTGGTCATCACCTATCTATGCCGATAGGCCGGTCTGCTTGAATAGGTGGGCAGCCATTTTCAGCAGATTCAGCCCGATCTGAGGGTACACCCTCATGATTTCGTGAAACTGACTTTGGGGAAGAACGAGCATCTCGGCATCCTGAGTCACCACGGACGTATTTACCGGAGCCGTGTTGGTAAACATGGGCACAAAATTAAGGTACCCGGCTGCATCGGCCGTCCTGAGTTCCGTTTGCTCTGCCGCACCGTAATTCTGATAAATGGTTATCTGCCCTGAGACTATCAGGTAGATGGAGGGGTTGTCCTCACCGGCCCGTAGGACGATCTCTCCTTTTGCAGACTTGGTAGGCTTCGCAATGGAGGCCACGCCGTGGAGTTCTCGCGTACCCAAGCCCTCAAAAAGAGGAAAGGTCTTAAGCTTGTTGATAATGTCGATGATTTCGGGCATGGGCGCCTCCTTTCCCGAAGCTATTGCTGAAGCATATTCCGCCGCTTGCCGTACGAAAGGATCTTGGTCATCCAGTCGTGATTCAATCACGGGAACCAGAGCGGGATTCGGCATAAGGTCTGCAGCGGCGTACAGTACCAGCAGCCGTGTAAGGCCGTCTTCCGATTGGGCCAGCAAGGCAAAGAGACGCTCCGTTTCATCGCTTCTCACGAGATTGAACATCTTACGGCCTTTTTCGATCTTCTCCTCCAATGGCACATCATCAATGAGAGGAAGCAGGTACGGTAGATTTTGCCCTCGTATGCACGTCTCCACCATTTCAACCGCCACCGATGCGTTTTCGGATTTAAGAGCCTGATACATCAGCCGCATGTCCGCGTGATACACCCACAAGCCATAAAAAAGAAGGCCGAGGATTTCATCGTTTCGAGCCGAAAGGTGCCCTTTGAGCATTTGGATGCCGGGAGTGTCTTTCAGTCTCTCCAGTCTGCGAATAACGATAAGATCCCCATAGGCCTCCTGAACAAGAGCCCCGAAAAGGTGAGCCATCTCGAATTCGCCGATCTTCGGGGACAATCGGATGACCTCCAATATACCCTGTTTACCTCGTTGGCCCGTTTGCAGGAACGATGCTTCCAGGATGGGCAGCACCTCGGCAGGGTAGGAGCTTAACGCCTCCATTGCCGCCATCCGGAGCTGCTCATCCGAGCCGTCCAAGAAACGGATCAGTCTTCTCGCGGCTCTCATGTCGGGATTGCCGGCAAAGGCTAGAGCGGCTTGGGTGCGAACTTGGCCGGCGGGGTCGTCAAGAAGTGTCAGGGCCACCTCCGAGGCCAACGCCGGGGTTTCATCTCCACTTGCTTCGTACTCACTTGGCAGCATATCGGTCACGGCGGATTCCAAACCGATCGGAGCCACACCGCCTTCAAAGGCACTGCCGGCTTCGAATCGGTCAAAATCGATCTTGTCCTCCACAATGACCTGTTTGAGGATGCGCTTGTACTCCTTTCTGAAGAGCAATGTTTCGAACACCCAATACAGGGCCAGCGCGGCTGCAATGTAGGCGAAGTCCCGAGGGCCCATGACGGGCTTGAGCACTATCATGAGGAGTGACCCGAACAACATGCCTACCTTCAGCACGGTGCCCCGGATAAAGGTCCTGCTCCAAGCGACGAGGGTTTTCGGGATCACGTTGAACAGGATCTTGTTCACCGGCCCTGCAATTGCCCTCTGAATGAGGATCAGGGTGAATTGCCCGTACGATGCCACGTAAATGTTGAAGAATGCAGTCAGCCCGGCGAAAACGATTGCGAAATTGATCGGTTGCACAAGAGATGCGTTGGGTAGGCCCATGGACGTGTAGATGCGTCCTGCAAACAAGAGAATAATGAACGTGATGAACGTCGTTGCCCCGCGAAACATGCTGAGAAAGGTTATCAGGGATTGCTCCGAGGCAAAGTGGCTGTTGGCAATCACACTGAACTGGTAGGAGAAAATGGGCAGCAATACGTTTGGTATGAGACCGCAGATTATCAGGAAACGAATTATCGGGAACTCTTTCATAATGCCGGGCACTTCGCTCAGTCGCTTGGTAACGGGGGGCTTCTTCATTGCGGCAGCCTTGGGTTTGGTCTCTCCTACCACCTTCTTTGCCGTAGTGACCATGAAGACCGCGACGATCGCTAGAACGAGCGCGAATAGCAGAAGTGCGGCGTCTTCGCCGACGCCAAAAGTGATCGGCCTCGTCAGGAAGCTTCCCACCGTCGTACCCAGGACCTGGGCCGCGGTTATCAAGGGAAAGATCCGCCTCCCTTGCCGGGCGTCAAACAGGTCCCCGGCTATGTTCCAGAGGTACACGAGCTGGATGGCGTCCAGCAGACCCATAAGCTGGTACAGCGCGGGATATACGATTGAAAACTTCGATTTGACCATGAGCCAGCAGAGAACGGCAGCCGCAGCGTATCCGCTGAACACGAGAATCATCAGGTAGGAATCGGAGAAGCGTTTCGCTATACGATCCGCGTACGCGAGCACGATCATGGTCAGAATCGCGCTGATCACCAGCATCCATGGGATGTAATTGGGCCCGTAGCGTTTCAGGAAGGCGGTATCCACATAGTTGCGGAAGATGGCCGTTACGAAGAACACGGCGAAGAAGATCGCCGCGAGCCACATGAACCGCGGGATCTCATGCTCATAGATCTTGAGAGTCTTCATCAGGAAACGTTTCATGCAACCCTCTCATCCAATTGCGTGTCGAATGGCAAACTAATTGTGACACGCCTGGTTTCGTGCATCATGAATGAAAAGATCAATGCTCCAGTAGCCGAGAAATGAGGGAACGCCGATGGGCGGCAAGATCTATACCACAAGCTCAAAAAATTGACAAGCTGTTCGCTGATCCATAATCCACCACCCGATCAACGCCTTCATCCTCCCGGTTTCCTTTTCAACTTCGTTCTTGAAAGGCAACAACCCTTGTTTCATAATGCCGTTCACCTCGTTGGTGATAGATCCTCGATGCAAGAGGGATTCCATCTTCTTGATCTCTCAAGAACAACGAGGTTTCTAATTTCTTTTGTACGCGATTAGGCCGGCCGAGGAGCAAAGAAATGAACGCACTCCAAGCCTATAAGGATCTCATGTCGAGAAGTCGAGAAATCGAGCACTTGGACTCGGCAATGGAACTCGCCTATTGGGACCAGCGGATCAATATCCCTGCAAGAGGACATGCCCATCGGGTACGGCACTTGGCCGCAATGGCCAAGATGCGCTATCGGCGGCTTACCGACCCGCGAATAGGAGATTTGCTGTCAATCGTGGAGGGTTCCTCCCTGATAGACGATCGCATGAGCGTGATGGCGGTGAACGTGCGCGAATTGCGGAGAGTCTATGACCGGTTGAAGCGTGTCCCGGTGAAACTCGCCGCAGACATCGTTCGAGCCGGGGCTGAAGCCGAGGCGGCATGGGAGAAGACCTGCCCGAAGAATGATTGGCCTCGTTTCAAACCCTTCCTTGAAAAGGTCGTGGCGATGAAACGGGAAGAGGCGGAATTGATCGGATACCAGAGCGAACCGTACGACGCTTTGCTCCACGAGTACGAGCCCGATGAGACCGCCTCGTCAATAGACGGATTGCTTCAACCTCTGAGCAGAGCCCTGACAGGACTCCTCGATCGGATCCAAAATGAGAGATCGGATCGAGTGGCGGCGCCCATGACCGCGAGTATCCCGGTATCGGAACAAGAGGACTTCGCGACCGAAGTGGCTCGGCGGCTCGGGTACAACCTTGAGAGCGGGAGAATAGACGTTTCCGCCCATCCGTTTGCGACGGGACTCGGACCGGGTGATGTGAGGATTACGTCCCGCTACAACGAAAGGGATGTACGAGAGGGTTTGTTCGGAGTGGTTCACGAACTCGGCCATGCCCTCTACGTCCAAGGTCTTCCTACGGATCATTGGGGCGAACCCATATGCCACGTAGCGTCGCTGAGCATTGACGAGTCTCAGTCGTTGTTGTGGGAGTTTTTTGCGGCTCGCTCAAATGGGTTTTGGAGCCACTTCCTGCCTGATCTCAAGGAACGATTCCCTCATTTCCGCCCGTTTTCCAAAGATCACATGTTGCGATGGGTCAACCAGGTGAACCCTGCGTCCCTGCGCATCAATGCGGATGAGGTGACCTACAATCTCCACATTGTTCTTCGCTTTGAATTGGAACGGGATCTTATAAACCGAGACGTCGAGGTAGTCGATCTACCGGCCGCATGGAACGAAAAGAGCCTGAAGTACCTTGGGCACAAACCGGAAGACTTTCGCCGTGGACTCATGCAGGACGTTCATTGGCCGTCCGGTTTATTCGGCTACTTTCCGAGCTACACGCTCGGTCACCTCTCTGCCGCGCAGTTCTTCTGCAGAGCCAATGCGGAACTGGGGGATCTGGACGAGCAGTTCACCAGGGGGGAGTTTTCCCATCTGCGCCGGTGGCTCAGGGAGCGTATTCACTCCTCAGGAGCCTCGTTTCGCCCCAAGGACCTCCTGCGGAGGGTCACCGGAGAAGATGTCAATCCGGGCGTTCTCATCGAGTACCTGGAGACCAAATATGGGGGGCTTGGCGGAGCGTAGCTTCTCGCCATCAAAGGGGATTATTTGTCCGGTACACGCGGGCTCGCGCGAACAGCGGGAGCCTCTTCGGGCTAGTACACTGTGGCACAAATGCGCAGACGTATTCTTGAGAACGCGCGGTAGCGTCCCAGTGGGACGGGCATCCTGCCCGTCGACAGGCGAGACGCCTGTCCCACCAACCCTGCCGGGCGCTCGCGAAGAAAAGACCGGTACGGAGGCCTGCGCTACCAAGACAGGGCCGGCTTCGTAAATACGTCTCCGTGCTTCCGCCGAGGAGTACTAGGGATTTTTTCTCCTTGCGGATCATTTTTCAATGGACATATTGCAGGTTCAGGTGTCCTATAGCCGATGCCGAATCGAAATCATCCTGTGCGTGCAGGGATGCCGGCGTTCAAAGCGGGGCGGAATCACACTTGCCCCTCACGGAAAGGGGGGGAGTGGGATTACTCGGGTATAGCGTCCACCTCGGGCCGGCCGGGGTCCATAGGACGTGGCCGCAGGTGGACGGCGGAGTTTGCATACGCACAACGGCAACAATTTCGATGTTATCCATGGAGTAGGAGGCGACCGAAATACATGGCCAAGAAGAGCGTCTTGAAAAAAAATCCCCCACGCACCAAGCGAGACCGGTCCGTCGTCAGAAGCCTGGGCCCGGTCAGGAGCCTGGAGGAACACGTCTCGCAGGACTGGTGGCACAAGATCTTCAATTCGCTTTATCTCAAGACCGATGGCGATGTGGTCGAAGATTCTCGCATTACCGCCGAGGAAGTCGACCAGGTTTGTCATTGGTTGAAATTGTCTGAGGATCATCGAATCCTCGATCTCTGCTGCGGGCAAGGACGCCACACTCTTGAACTCGCGAGAAGAGGTTTTGCCAACGTTGAAGGTCTGGATCGTTCCCATTATCTCATTCAGAGGGCACGGCAGCGCGCCAAGACGCTCGGGCTGTCCACGAAGTTCAAGGAGGGAGACGCTCGAAAGCTCCCGTACAAGAATGACGAATTCGACTCGGTTCTCATGATGGGCAACAGCTTCGGATACTTCGATGCGGTTGAGGACGACCTCCGCGTGATCAGAGAGACGGGGCGGGTACTCAAACCGTGGGGACGCCTGCTCATCGACCTGGCGGACGGGGAGTTCTTGAAAGACAGTTTTCAGAAAAGGTCATGGGAATGGATAGACGACAGTCTGTTCGTTTGTCGTGAACGCTCGCTCTCTGCGGACGGAGAACGAATGGTTTCCAGAGAGGTCGTCACCCACGTATCCAAAGGAGTCCTGGCAGACCAGTTCTACGCAGAACGCCTCTACTCAAGGGATCAGGTGGCCGCGCTCTTGCAAGAGACGGGGTTCGGCGACGTATCCTTCCTTGCGGAATTGTCACCGGATTCGGCAAGGGCTCAAGACTTGGGAATGATGGAGAGGCGATTCGTGGTTACGGGTCGGATCCGAAAACAATGGACACCGGTCCGGCGGAAAAAGGCTGCCGGGGATCGACATGTGGTCGTGATCCTGGGGGATCCGGGGAAACCCGATCCCTTGAAGCCTCAGTCCGTTTTCGATGATGATGATTTCTACACGATAGACCGGATGAAGGAGGTTTTCCGGGAGATACAAGGCTACCGGTTCACTTACTTGACCAACCACGACACGCTCATCCGGGATCTGCTGGGCCTTGTCGGCCGTACGGATCTCGTGCTCAACCTGTGCGATGAGGGATTCGCAAACGATCCCCGAAGCGAACTGCACGTGCCGGCACTCCTGGAAACGCTGGGAATCCCCTATACAGGGTCGGGGCCTCAGTGTCTGGCTTTCTGCTATGACAAGTCTCTGGTTCGAGGGATAGCCAAGGAAATGGGCATCCCCGTTCCGCAAGCTCATTTCATCAAGCCCGAGGACCGCTCCTATGATCTGCCGATTCCCTTCCCGGTCCTGGTGAAACCGAATTTCGGCGATTCAAGCTTCGGCATAACCGCTGAAAGTGTAGCCTATGACGCTGAGGGTCTCATCGATGCCATTTCAGGCATTCGTCGCAATCTTGGCTACGAGAAACCGATCATCGTGGAAGAGTTGCTCACCGGGAGCGATCTCACCGTAGGAATCATAGGAAACCCGCCGAGTTCGTATACAGTTCTTCCCATGGCCGAAGAAGACTACTCAGCGCTTCCCGGGGATCTTCCGCGGATATGCGGGTATGAGGCAAAGTGGTGTCCGGATTCACCCTATTGGCGGATCAAGTCTGTTCCGGCTGTTCTGCCTCCGCATACGCAGAAGGATCTCATCGAGTGGTCAACCGTGCTTGCCGAACGTCTTGAGTGCCGTGACTATACTCGGTTGGATTGGCGGCTCGATGCGACGGGACAGCCCAAGCTCCTTGAAGTGAACCCGAATCCGGGTTGGTGCTGGGACGGCCATTTGGCAAAGATGGCTTCCATGGCCGGCATCACCTATGCCGAAATGCTTCGTTCCATACTCAAGGCGGCCGAGGAACGGCTGGCGCTCCCCTCGGCGGGCCAAGTGTGAAAGGATCGGTAATCAACTGTGAAGGCATGAATGGTTGAAGACGGGAACGTGGCAAGATGGGTTGAAGACTGACCGTCCTGTTTGGGGGGAGTCACAGTTTCAGAAACAGAGTTCATGATGAACAGTTGACGTCGTTCGTCCAGGGAGGTACATTTGTTCTGAGCGACGGAGCCTATCGACACATGGCCGGGAAAAGGATCGAATGCCGACAGTACTGCGCATAGGATCGTACAGATTTTTCTTCTACGCCGGCGACCGTGATGAGCCACCGCATGTGCACGTTGAGTGTGACGATATGGTTGCCAAGTTTTGGCTCGATCCATTACGACTTCAGGCTAGTGGAGGCTTCTCGAGCAAGGAGATCTTGAAACTACACCGACTGATCGCGGAGAATCGCGAGTAATTGTTGAGGTCCCGGAATGAGTACTTTAGCCGTTGAAACGCGGCCGGCAACAGCGAAGGACGTGAGCGTCACCGAGGACAGTATAGTAATTGATCTCGAGGACGGGAGGACTCTATCGGTTCCGCTTGCGTGGTACCCCCGCTTGGTGTACGGCACTGCGATCGAACGGCACAATTGGCGATTGATCGGTAAGGGGCAGGGCATCCACTGGCCTGACCTTGACGAAGACATCAGCGTTGAGAACATCCTCCTCGGTAAGCCGTCGGGAGAGAGTCAGCGTTCGCTGAAGGAATGGCTTGAAAAGAGAGAGGCTCGGAAAGCCCACTCAACTGAATGAAGTGGAGTGGGCGGCGAGAGGGATCGCAGACTCGCATCGTCCGTTGGTGTCTTGGGTGCGCCGGGCGAAGCTTGACATCTCTTACAGGGTGAAAATCCCGGTCGAGCTAAGGCCTAGCCGGCCACTCGTATCGCCTGTTGCGTATGCAAAGGAAGCTACCGGGTTGGCTCAGGGATTCTTGTCCTCCATGATTGGGGATCACGGTGGAGATTCATGACGGCAATGATCAGCAACGTATCGTCTCTCACCTGATAGATTCTACCAAAGGGGAACCGCTTGGTCCGACAGCGTCGCGTCCTCCCGGAAACAAGAGGCCATGCTTGCGGGTATTGAATGATCCTCTCTATGGTGGACCGGACCTCTTCAGAGAATTCACGACCCAGACCCTCCCTTTGTTGATTGTAGTACGCTGCGGTCTCGAGAAACTCTGCTCGAGCAGCGGCAAGAAATTCGATATTCATTTGGCCGGAGGACCGATCCGGTTGAAGACCTCTTCAGCGGAGAATGTCTTCAACTCACCCCGTTCAAACGCATCGAGACGGTCTTCAGCCTCGATTGCCCACAACTCTTCGATCCTTGTGTCGGCAGGCGTATCGAGACTCGACAGCAGTCGTTCCGCGATATGAACCCGCTCATCAGGCGGAAGTGCGAGAGCCTCTCGGAGAAGTTCGGAGCTTTTTGACGTCACGGAGATCACTCCTTTCTCTTATTTCTTAGCATAGAACATGAGTTGCGTAAATCAGTTGTCCGATACCTTGAATTCGGTGAATTCGGGGGACATAATACCGTTTTTCGTAGTGATCGCTTTCGTGGTTTCCGCACTGTCCTTTGCTCGGATCCCGGCCGGTGAGCCCCTCAAGAGGTGTACAAATGTATTTCCGTGCCCCAACGCCACACCCAAAGGGAACACGCATTCCGACGGAATACCGCACCATATGACACGGTACGGATAGGCAGCCGCCACGATGTGAGGTAGGGCGGCAATGGAGCCATGCCGGGAGCAAGCGGTCGCTTGCCAAGAAAGCGGTGTTATGTCCCCGGAATTCGCCCGGAATTCGCGGAATTCGATGCCGGAATTCGAGCGTTGCGATGAGGGGCTCAACCGCACGAGCATCTCCCAGGTCGCCCAATGCGGTTGCCGCGAGGCTGCGCACCACGCTGCCCCGGTCCTTGATCGCGGCAAACAGAGGCTCCACGGGCTTTTCTTTCGTGAAATCCCCTAAAGTCAGGGCGGACGCCGCGAGGCGTCGAATCTCCGTGTCCTTGACTTTCAGTGCTGAAACAAGAGGTTGAACTGCAGGCCCTCCGATGTCGCCCAGGTTCCACGCAGCCAGAGACCTCACCGAAGGGTCGGGATCCCTGAAAGCTTCTATGAGCGCACTGACGGCACGGGGATCGCTCTGCCTTCAGAGAAGCTTGGCTGCCTTCACGCGCACGACGGGATCGGTGCTTTTGAGGTCTTCAATGGGCGATGATTTGTCATCAGCCCAAGACCAGCTCGCACAGAGAGTCAGCAGCACCGCTATGGCGGACATTGCGCAACGGCCCAGCTTCTTCATGACCAACCTCCAACTGCAAACGCATGAGGGCTTGAGATTCGTCAGCGCCGGGAGTTCCCTGCGTATCGCCGAGGCACATGAAGATTAAACCACAGACGGGCCGGGACAGGAAGAACTTCATCCCGGCACGGATCCTGGTTGTCTTTGCGCTCTGCCCGTGTTTAGGCTTTCCGTGTCTCGGCGGTTGGCGGTTTGATTTGCCGGGATTCCGTAGCCGATCCGGGATGGAGTGGATATCTCGGCAAGAAGGACTGTTGACTTACCGTCTTACGCTCTTAGACTTCTTCGTGTTTCGGTGTCTTTGTGGTATGTTTTTTCTGGCTTTAATAACCGATCGCGGAGGAAGGGCAATTCCATGACGAAAGGGAAGGGCCGATGTCTCACAGACTAAAGAGATTAGTTGTTCGAAACTTCAGATCGCTGGCCAATATAGACCTGGAAACCGACAGTCTCAACGTCCTGTTTGGGCCGAATGGAGCAGGCAAGTCGAGTTTTCTGGATTCCATATGGTTCATTCGCGATTGTGCCATCAGGGGAGTAGATCAGGCATCGGGAGCCCGGAGTCACGGAATCGGGACCTTGTGGGATGGAGCTGATGAGGGATCCAATATTTCCATTACCTTCGAGACGGATCTGGCTCGCTACGAGGTTTCGTTCGGCTACTCGTCCGGTCGTATCGAACCGTTTGTCGGCGAGAAGCTTGAGTCCAAGCGCGATGAGCGCACTCTCATAGACCGCAAGATCGGCAGTGACAAGGCGGCCTTTTATCATTACACCATGGAGCAAACCGCCCCATGGCCATTGAAGGAACCCGAGAAGCTGGCCTTGACCCTATACGTGACATTTCAGGAAAGATCTGCGGAAGCAGACGAGATTGATCGTGTGCTCAGATATGTGCACTTGCTTTCTTCAAGAAGTTTCAACCTCCCCGCGTTGAAACGGTTTGGCTCAGAATCAGGTTACCAAGTTTGGCTGGACTATCAATGTCGGAATCTATGGTCCGTGCTCCGCAACCTCCACGATCGCAAAGGCGTCGACGACCGTTACGATACTATTGTAGGGTTCATGAGGAGCAGTTTTCCGGAGTTTAAGGATCTTCTCATTGAACAGACGGGACCGAATTCGGTGTACGGGTCCTTCGTTGAAAAGTCGCTGCACCGCCCCATCGCGGCGTCTGGAGTTTCCGACGGTCACCTTCAGATGCTGATCTTGCTTACGGCTCTGTTTGGTGAAGGACAGAACCGTGAGTCGCTCATTCTCCTCGACGAGCCCGAAACCTCGCTCCATCCTCACGCATTGGCGGTCCTCGCTCAGGCAGTGAGGCGTGCAACTGAATCATGGGACAAGCAAGTCTTCATTGCCACGCACTCCCCGGTGCTTCTCAGTCAATTCGATCCTCAACAGATCCTCGTTGTTGAAGCCGCGGACTGCGGCAGCACGATCCTCAGGCACCTCAGCGAGATTGACGAAGTCAAGGATCTACTCGAGGAATATTCCTCCGGCTCGCTGTACATGGCGGAAATGATCGGACCGCAGGGTCCTGTCCTGAAGGAGAAGGCCCTGTGAGTGCCGCGAGCGGCTCGCCACCGGCTTGGCCATTCCTGCGTTTCGGCCTTCTTGTGACCGGAGAGGCTGAGGAGGCGCACGCTCACATGCTATTCCGATCATTGGAAGCGACCGGGATTTGTAATTTCGCGGTAATTCGACGCGTGAATCAGCTTCGCCCTCGCACATCGGCACGGCGTTTGAAGGTGACCGGAACGACCCAACCAGTGACAAAAAGAGCTGAAGAGGAAATCAGTTTTCCTACGAGAAGACATCTTCGCGAGAGCGTTCACAATTTCGTCATACTTCTGGATGACTTGGAACATGACAGCCGGACCATGGTTCGAGAAGTGTGTAAGATGTACCGAAAGGCTCTGGACCATGTGTTAAAGCAAGACGAGCCGTCGCGAGCCTCCATGCACTTTCTGGTCAACATGCTGGAAGCCTATTACTTCGGTGATCCTGACGCTGTCAATGCCGTGCTCGCCCTGAACCCGCCTCTGGCTGCCACCGAAGAGGATGTAGAGGAGATTCGCAACCCAAAGGCAGTCCTTAAGCAGCTTTTTCCACGGTTTCACGAGATTGACCATGGAGGCGAAATCCTGGCACTACTGGACGTCACCCGTGTCCTGGCAAATCCTGAGAACTGTGCATTTTTGCGAACGCTCTTTGCCTGGTGCGTTAAGGTTCTTGAACGGCATCCTCATTGGGAGGATGTAGCCCCCACAAGTGATTTGTTCCATCTCAGTGACGGAATCATGAGCTATGTAACAGGGGCTCAGATCGGGAATTCATAGGCGGCGGCTGGGTAAGTGATGAAACAGAACCGATTCCCGCCAGGATGGGATGAAGAACGTGTAAGGAAGGTGCTTATGCACTATGAGGACCAGACTGAAGACGAAGCCCTTGCAGAGGACGAAGCTGCCTTCGAAGACCGGACGCATACGGTCATGGACATTCATGGCTTGGGGATCTCTACAAGCCAAAACGAATCGTGAGAGTCCTTGGCACTGATGTGCGCTCCGGGGCTTCGCCACGGAAGGAGTATGAAGACCCCGCTGGAACTCCCCCAGGCAGCCTGAACACTGACACGAAGTAGTTGCCCCCCTCAAGAGGTGTTACACATGTATCTCCGTGCCCTCCCAACGCCACACCCAAGAAGGAACACGCATTCAGAAGGAATACCACACCATATGCACGCTACAGATAGGCAGCCGCCACAATGTGAGGTAGGCTGGCCATAGAGCCATGCCGGGAGAGAGCGGTCGCTTGCCAAGAAAGCGGTGTTATGTCCACGGAATTCTCGGGATCTGTGAGGGGGCGCTCGGGTAACCGGCCGTCCTACCTCGATTGGTGTGATCTTTCTTGCTCTTCTTGAAACGTTCCTTATCCTCCATGAAAGCCGATTTTTGTCTTGACAGAGGTCCCGGTTCGCATGATAAGATAGCTTCGTCCAAGGGTATCAACGGTTCCTTAAGGGATTGGATTTCCTTAGGCAAGCCAATATGAGAAAAAGAAAAAGCGGGGAAGCCGGGTATGCCTCGCTTCTCCGCTTTTGTGTTTGGGGTGGAATGGTAGAGGCCGGTGCGAGAGCAACAAGGCTGGAAAACCAGGAGTGTGTTTTCTCGCGGCCTGAGCATCATTTCTTAACTGAATTACCATTTTTTCGTTCGGGAGGGGACATGAATCCAGAGATCGCTGCTGAATGGGCGCTGCAAAGAGCATGTGGGCCGTGTCGGAAGAACCAGTCCTACGAGCACAAGGGCTGCATCGAAGCGAAAGAGATATATGACATGCTCGCATCGGCCGTCAGAGTGGATGAGCCGATGACGAACGGGAAGAGGATAAGGGGCTGGTTGATTCCGGACTGAGACGAGGAGTTCTTGCATGCCAAGGTGTCTGTGCAGAATCCGGCCACAGATTTCCGGATTTTGCAGCCCAGGCGGAAACTCCGTATCCTGTCCTCCTCAGTCCAAGGCGTTGCGGTGTGCGAAAGTGTGTCACGTCATCGCCACTGTCTCGAATGTGGATATGGACACTGCCCGGTGGTTCATGATTCCAGAAGAAAGGAGACCAAGTGCTTGTTTTCTTGAATGATCACGAGGTGGAAATGCTGTTCCGCCAAGATCCTGCCACGGAAAGTGATGGCGGATTTCAGAGACTTCTCATCAGCTTTCAAACCAAGATAGATCGGGAGACCGGCGCATTGGGGCTCTCCATTCACGACTTGGAGCGGATTCCTCGTTATGCCTTTGATTACGGCCAAGGCGGATGGGAGGAGCGGTTGCGGAACATTTTTGAACGGCACCTTGGGCCGCGTCTTGGGAGATGAGCCGTGCGTGACGCGCACACTGATGCATATCCAACTCTACGCTGTGTGACAAGGCGCTTCGCGACTCTCGCAAACGCCTGTAGGTTCATGTGGCCGGAGAGTGTCTCGCTGCAAAACATGAGATGGGCGCCCGGGACATAGACGAGCCGGGACATCTTTGGATTTGTGTCGTCCCGCAACCCTTATGAGTAACCATCGAACCGGAGAACGACATGAGTAATCCATCGCCGAGTACGATCCCAGGGCACGTCAATCCCCAACAACAACGAGTGGTCCGTCGAGTTGCTCCAAGCTCATCCGTTTCAGGGCAATATGTTTATGAACTCGAATGCCTGCGTTCCAAACCTAGCGGGGCCGTCTGCGGTCATCGTTATGGTGCCAATGGCTGCGATATTGACGGCGCGGGGGCCGGGACTGGACGGAAATGTCCTGTGTGTCAGGGCGGAGCACCTGGGGAGCCAATATGAGACATTCGAGTTCACATTCGAAGCCACCAGTTAACAGTTGTCAGGAGTCTTCCTTTCGTGATGAGGGTTGTTGAGTTCGAATCGAACCGGGGGATGAGTGGTATTTCCTCGACTGTGTCAGACTAAACTGGCTCCTTGAACGATGGCAATAGCTGGCAGTTAGGAAGTCATTACATCCTCTCGACGGTTGAAGCGGCCACGGACAGATCGACGTAACACTGACGACGTAGTTCGAGACGTGAGGCACGGATTATAACGGCAAAGATCAAGAGTCCGGAAAGAGTGTCAGACTACTTTCGGATTGACGCAAACAAGCTCGATAAACGTGGCATTCTCAACCCAATGCTCGATGCAGATACGAGGTTATTTATAGATCCAATGCTGCTTGGAGAGAGCAGCCATCGAGAAATATCTGAACAGGCGGTAACGCTGTACCGTAACCACTTTGATCGTGTGTTGCGCGTTTCAGTTCTGGACAACGGCTTGAAATCATTACATGTGGTCGCTGGGATGCTCCCGTGTGGAAGTCATGGCTCATGCTTGCTAAAGCAACGGTGGCCCTCTATCAGTGGGGGAAATAGCGCTATACGATACACTGGACACGCCCTCTCCGAAGCCGTTGGAAAAACCCAGCGATATCAGTCATGAACAGATGTGCGCGGCACACACTTTGATCTCGTGATAGAGTTGAAACTTCTCAATAAGTGCGGGCAAAGGACACCTATGCCCGTACCAGGACCCATTTCCTAGCGAAGTCTTCGACCTCAAACCGACGAGTAGGGCGGGCGCGTCGGATATTAGTTGAGGCCCCGGGGAGTCTCGGGTTATTGTGAGCCATTATGGCGAACATAAACGATCTCCTGCGTGACCATGTGACTCTTGAGGTGGAGTGTATGGATCGTATCTACCTCAACGGGTATGTGCCCAAGCTTCAGACCGGCGGGCAGTTGGTGAAATTCATGATCGAGCATTTGGGTAAGCCGATTCCGTCGCCTGCCCTCTTGGGGAAGATAACCCAGGGCTTCGCGGCTGCTGTGAAGCAGTTTGCGCAGGACAATGAAATTCCTCTGCTCAAGTTCGAACACAAGCAGCGCAAGGACGACATAGCCAATACCTTGCGAGTCAAGCGAGCCGTGAGAGACGAGGTTGTGTTCATTGGAGTAGCTCAAGAGAAGGCCAAGGCGTTCTCCGGTCGCAAGCGTGACAAGAAAGGATATGTGGGATTTGAATACGAGCAGGACAAGTCCGTGTATGTAAACCATTACTATTTTTATATAGATGACGATGACTTCGGGCCGGTCTTCATAAAAGTCTGCAGTTACGCACCGTGGGGAATCAAAGTCTGTATCAACGGCCATGAATGGGCCAAACGGCAGTTGGAAAAAGCCGGGGTCAAGTTTGAAACGTTGGATAATGGCTTCCGCAGCTGTGAAGATCCGAAGAAGCTGCAGGAGATCTGCGATTCTCTCGGCCCGGACCAGATTGATCTGTTCTTTCGTAAATGGCTCCAACGGATCCCCTTGCCGTTGACTCCCCAGAATCGGGCATTGGGATACGACTGGCAATTGTCCATGTGGCAGGTGGAAGTCAGCCTGACCCAGGTCTTTGATCGTCCCCAGCAAGGCAGGCAGTTCTTCGAGGAGGTGATTCGGGACAACCTGGATCTCGGGCGTCCGGATCGGATCGCGTTGATCTTCGACCGGAGGATCACCAGGAAAACACCTGGTCGATTTCGGACCCGAGTCATGTACGAGGGAGTTCATCCCAGTCTCCACGTTGAATACAAAAAGTTCCATCTGAAGCAGTATTTCAAAGAGGGCCGCGCCCTGCGCACTGAAGGGACCTTCAACGATCCCAGAGACTTCGGCGTCAACAAAGGTCTTCGGAACCTGCCGTATCTGCAGCAGTTGGGTCGCAACATAAACAAACGTCTTCTTGACGTTCAACGTGTCAGCTACAACTGTGGAATGTCGAACGAAAGCATCCAAAAGGTCGTTCAACCCACCGTCACCGGAGACGACCAACGCGCCCCAGGCCTGAAATTTGGAGATCCCCGAGTTATGGCCTTGTTCCTTGCGCTCACTTTGTTCACGAACCTTGTGAACGGCTTTCGAAATCGCGATTTGCGTTCCCATGTGGCCGACTTGCTCGAAGCAGACTCATACTCCTACACTGCGGCACGGATGACCTACGACCTTAAGAGGTTGCGGCTCAAGGGGCTCATTGCGAGACCTCCGGGAACCACCCGGTACTTCCTTACGCCGTATGGTTGGAAGGTAGCCCGACTCTTCTCCCGACTCGAGGCCCGCGTCTTCCGACCCGCACTGACCGCTTTCAACGAATCTCCTGCCGCATTGCCGGACGCTCTTTACAATGCTCTCAAACGAGTCGATGACCAGTTGGACAACCTCATCCACCGGGCAGTACCTGTCAAGAAAGCTGCTTGAAACTTGACACGTTTGTTCAGATTCTGACCGTGTTAGACGGCTAGTCACGCTTGAATTCCTTCTCCAACTCTCCCGGTGTTTCTTGGAATGGTGACACCTTGAAACGAGACAAGGAGGAGATGAATTCCGTTCTGCTCAACCCGGCTAACTCAGCCGCTTTGGATTGGGAAATCAGTCCAAGCTCATACCATTTGACGGCAGCAGCCAGTCGCATCTCCTTAACGAATTCTTCCGGAGTCCTTCTGAGGGCTGAGAATGCCCCTTCGGGAAGCTCTATGGTAACCTGTGTCGGCATCGCGGACCTCACGTCAATCAGCATCGATCTGTTTCCACCATAACTCTTTCCCGGAATAGTGACAACCAGGATTCCGGACGTTCATGAGACCCGGCCGACTGCAGACTCAGCAATCAACAATAGTTTCCCCCGAACATCGCCAAATTTGGGACGCCCTCAAAAAACTGAGAAACTGAATACTCCGTACTCTCGTGAAGGTCCCGGGCGAGCCTTTCTGCTCCGCTCACGGTATAGCCAATGATCTTCAAACCAACAGATCGTAGAAACGGTGTTGTTTTTCACACTAGATTGACTTCCTGTATCTGAATATTTGGGACGGCGTGACGAGTTGTTCATATTGGGTGGACCGGGAGGAAGCGGTTGCCGATCCCTCCCGGTCGTTGAAGGTTCAGAAGATTTCTGTTGAGGCCAGTCTGACGTGCTCGGATGTGATGTTGGGTGATTTCTCGGATGCGGCGGCAACGAGAGATCCTCTGGCGAGGTGATTTGCCTTTCGGAAGAATCCGCCGGAGCCTTGATGTATGGCGGTGACGGCCGCATCGTCAAAGATTGGGTTTTTGATGCCGGTCAAGGCGAGATGGTGTGTCAGATAACATTCCATACCGTTGCGGTCGACGGGTTCAAGATGGGCCCTTGCCACGACTCTGGAGGCAAGCGGCCTGGATGCGGGATAGTAGAGTTTTTCCGCAAGGTCGGTCCTGCCTACAAACATGATGGGGAGCCAAGGACGTGAATCATGGTCGAACTGGGTAATGGTGTGGAGTTCGGCGAATACTTCGAGCCTGAGCATGGACGCCTCGTCGACTACGAGCAGGACTTTGCGTTTCTTGGCCAGGACGAGCTCTTTGATCTCCCTCTGGAGCAGCCGGATCATGACGGCTCTGGACGAGCTGTGTTTGTCGATGTTGAGTTCGGCCAGAAACAGGCGATAGAATTCCAAGATGGAGCCTGAGCAGGCCGTGATGGAGATGACCTGATACTCTGACGGATGAAGCCTTGAAAGAACGTATCTGATTGCGGTGGATTTTCCGCTTCCAACCTCGCCGGTGACCAAGCCTATGGCTCCAATGGCCAAGACGTAATCAAGACGCTCTTTCACCTGACGGATGTCGTCCGTCTCCAGGATGTCTTTGAGAGCCGGGTCTTGAGGGAAAGCCTCGCGGGTCATCCCGAAGAAGGTGCGATAATTAGCGGTCATCGTCTCTGCTCCTTCCCCAGAGGCTGCCCCCTTTGTAGCTCCGCCCTTGATCGGTTGAGATGAGTTGCGGGTTGTTGTTCTTGTCCCGCTTGACCCGACAGTTGACGTGGATGTCCAGAGGACTGAGCACCCCGTATGTCTGC
This sequence comes from Desulfomonilaceae bacterium, assembly GCA_963675835.2. Classification (GTDB taxonomy): domain Bacteria; phylum Desulfobacterota; class Desulfomonilia; order Desulfomonilales; family Desulfomonilaceae; genus JAVHLK01. The sequence continues at coordinate 1,745 of CAXXIU010000018.1, read as the reverse complement.
CCGTTGAGGAAGATCTCCACCTGGAGCGGGTCTTCATCGTGATACATCAGGGAGACCTGTTTGCCGACCAGGGCCACCGGAGCCTCGAAGATTCTGCCGCCCAAGCTGATTGTCCTATCTCTTGCCACCTTCCTCCGGGCAGTCTTTCGGAAATAGTCCTTGAGGTTTCTTGGAGCTTGTCTGATGCACTCCATATGTGCGGTAAACCGTTCAAAGGGACTTTGACCGGTGGATGAGTGAATCCTCTGGTGGTAGATGTCGCCCAGCCAGATGTGAAGTGCCAGGTTGAGATCGTCAAGGGTGTCGCCTTTGAATCCGGTGAGAAAATCGCCTCTCACCGTGCGAAAGAACCTCTCGATCTTCCCCTTGCCTTGGGGCTTGTACGGTCTGGCATGGACCAGAGCAATACCCAGACCCGCAGTGATGTATTCCAGGTGATGGGACCGGAATGCCGCACCGTTGTCCGTGTACAGTTTCCGGGGCAGTCCTCTTGTGGCGACGGCACCCTCAAAAGCCTTTAGATAGCAGTTCAGCGATTCGGACAAGAAGAATTCGGCATTAGGGAATAAGCCTTGAGTGATCGTCGATGAAGGCAAGGAGGTAGGTCTTGCGACGTTTGCCTTCGTGTTCTACTGCGGGTCCGTGCATGCAGTCGGATTGCCACAAATCGTTGGGCAACTCCGCCTCGAACTTGCGTCGGTCTTCGGGTACCGGAGCATCCGGCTTGAGCATTCCGTGTTGTTTCAGGAAGCGCCACACGGTGGCTGGAGCCAACGAGGAGCCCGGTGAGACGATCTTTCGGCTCTCCATGGTCTTAATAAGCCGAGCAACGGTGGCTTTGGGAAACTCCTGCCTGACCCGTATCAAGGCCAAACCGGTCTCCCGGTCGATTACTCGGCTGCACCCCCGGTCGGAGCGCGGTTGATTCACCAGAGCGTCCAGTTGACCGCCGGATTCCTTGTAGAGCTTCACCCACCTGAGGATGGTGCTGCGGGTGAGCCTCGTTTTGGAGGAGAACGGGATGTGCCATTTGCGCTCGCACTTCTCTCGGATGAGTCGCTCTTGCTCTCCCGGCGACAGTTCTGCGTTCCCCACCAGGTCGCCAATGACCTGGAATCTGAAGACCGCAACCCTTTGTCTGTTTTCTTGGTCCATGGAGGTCCCTCCTGTTTGTAAGATGGCGGACCTCCTATCTCAGCCGTGCAATCGTCACAACGACACTCTTGGGTAGGGTACGTCTCACCCGCCGGCAACTTCGCTTTGAATGAACGGCTTACGGGAATCTCCCCCTTGCAAATCAGACGGTCAAACGCTTCTTCGAGACGATACAACAGCCCCGTCAGGCCCAGAAAAGCCAGAGCTTTCTTCTGGAGCGACCTGAGCCAATGCCCCTGCTTTGACGCGATAAGCCGGAAAGCCACCGGCCCGTAGTCAGACGCCGTACAATACAGGCACGTATAACGACAACCGATGCTTGAAATCGCTTGAAGTAACCGGCCGGTCGCATCCTGTGAACCGCTCTGCAGTCCGGACATCGAACCCGCCTCAGCCAAACCGCACGGTGAATCCATCGAAGAAGGCCGATACAAAGCCGTGAAACCAGAGCCGTGGGCCTCCGCATTGGGGGCAACGGTCGGGTCGGGGCCAAGAAAAATCCCGCTCCTTCTCCACAATTTCATTAGATCGAAACACACACAACCACTATCATCGGGCACCTTTTGGATGGGTCGATCACGGCCCGTACA
>CAXXIU010000017.1:0-794613 GCA_963675835.2 Desulfomonilaceae bacterium | reverse complement strand
ACGATCGACGAACTTCGTTTGCAGTTGTGCAGAGCTTCAACGCAAGGTAGCTTCACTCACGACAGACTCCTCCCAATTCCTCGAAACCTCCCTCATCCGATGGACCTGCTGCCAAGCCCAGGGCTCGACGTCCGATGAAGTGCAGGAAGCGCAAGCCAGGTGGCCAACCCGGCCACTAAAGGGAAAAACAGGGATTTGATACCCACCGAACAAGCCAAAGAAGTGATCCCTGTGTTTCCTGAATCGTGCGAACAGTGCGGTGAAGTCCTGACACCGCCACCGGACCAGACAGCCGGAAAATACTGGCGCCACCAGGTCGTGGATATTCCCGAGCCCAAGCCGGAGACCACCGAATACCAGCTCCATTGCATCCGATGCTCGTGTGGAGCAGAAACTTGGGCCAAAATTCCACAAGCGGCTCGGTCAGGTTTCGGACCCAGGCTCACTGCATTCCTTGCCCATCTAACGGGTCTGCACCGAGTAACTCGCCGAGGCTGTCAGGAAATCGCTAAGACAATTTTCGGGATCGACATCTGTCTCGGATCAGTCTGCAAGCTCCATCAGGAGGTCTCCGAATCCCTCGCACCCGTCCATGAAAAGGCAAATCAGTCGCTGCCGAAACAGCCGGTCCTCAACATCGACGAGACCGGATGGAAAAAGCAAGCGGAAAGGCGCTGGCTCTGGGTCGGTCGTCACGCCTCTCATAGCGTACTACCATCGTAGCCGCATCTCGGGGGGCAAAGGTCCTCAAAGAGATCCTGGGCAAGCGAGTACAAGGGAATTCTGTGCTCGGACATGTACTCGGCCTATAAGGCGTTTCACAACGGCGTCCGGCAATTCTGCTGGCCGCATATCATCAGACCCATCAAGGGAATCAAGCATGCCTGCAGAAGCCCTGATGCGGTGAAAATTTTCTACGTGGATGCTTTCCGAGACAGGCCAGAATGTTCGCGCTCTGGCATGCGTTCAAGCGAGGAGATTTGGACAGGAAGACCCTCGTCTTGAAATCGGTCCCCGTCAGAGCTCGAATGAACAAGTGCCTCCAGCAGTACGTGCAGAGCTTCCGATTATGATGTCAGGAAAGCCGCCAAAAGCCTATTGAACCACTGGGACGGCCTGTTCACGTTCATCGAGTACGAAGGAGTAGAACCAACCAACAACTCCGCAGAGCGAGCAGTTCGCCCTGCTGTACAGTGGCGAAACGATTCTGCTTCGGAAACCAGTCCGACGAAGGAGAACTCCTGACCGCTCGACTCTTGACTGCCGAAAGAACCTGCATTCTCCAGAAGAGAAACCCCGTTCCAATTCTTGATCCAATCGGTAGAAGCTCACCGAAACGGAGACTCCCGGCTCCGGTACTCGTATGAGCTTCCCGCTGAACGGTTACAATGTAACTTCTCAAAAAGCCCGGGATCACACCGTCTCTTGGTCGGACAACGTACCGATATCATTGGGTCATGCAGTCTGAAATGACCCGTTTGCCCCGGGGTTATTGAGAACATACTACAAAATGCACCCCAAAGCCACAATGTGACCATTCGTCTCCCCTATCGACCAACATCCCACCGCAAAATCCCCCTCCGATCATTGATACCCCTGTCAGAAGCGCTGTGCAACAAAAAGAACTTTGACGGAACCGTGCCCTCGTCGGACATGGTGCGGATGTAATTTACGGAGCTATTGAGACATTCGGGTTCCTGCAGATCTACCGGCGCCCTGCAGGCGGGCCGCCAACAACCCGATGATGAGTAAGATGAACGGCTGGACCAAGAAACGAAAACGATTGTTCTCGTAAATCTCGAACGCATTGCCGACCAGGGTAACATAGACAATGTTTCCCCAAATGAACAGGAGTGTCAGAGCTTGCGCAGCATCCGTTTCGTCCCTTCTGAACGAGCGGAAAACGAGTATCGCACCGTAGAACACGGCAATACCGAACTCCAGTATGAGCAGCCACGGAACGGTAAGCGGCTCTGAAAGGTACGTTGTCGGCAGTATTGTGTACAGTTGATAATAGTCGAGTATCTTCATGCCTTTTAGGGGCGGACTCTGCAGCCGGCCATAGATCAGCGTGGTATAGAGGTTTACCCACCATCCGAGACTCTCCCGAATGGTGCTGAAATGCCATGAGTCACTCGAAGGCAGCAAGAAGATCAAGAACGCACGGCCGACCGATCCGTGGTACACGTGAGGCAGGTTGGTGGCGACATATATGGAGTCTCGAAATAGTCTCCGGGAAACCTGAAGCTGTGAAAGGTTGTTGAAATTGACTGCTCCGTTGGTCTTTCGATCCGCGTCCAGGGCAGCAATGCCGGTGTGCGGCTCCTTGACGAACTGCCCGCGGTACCTTTCAAGGGGCATGAACGGTCCGGAGAGGGCAAGTCCCGAGATCTTTCCCTGTTGGACGAGCCTGACGCGTTGGTCGTAAGGAAGGCTGTACACGGTCAGTTTCGACAAATTCCTTCCAAGAATCGTGCTGGATGAAAAGGAACCGAACATGACGTAGTTCTTGGCATACCAGCCCACAATCAGCATCATGGGAATGACCGCGGCGATCGCCGCCTCTCTCCAGTACCGTCGCTTGTAATACAGGACAATCACTGTCCAGAACACGAACCAAACCAAGTGAAAGAGGCTGCGGGCCAATACCGTGAGGGACAAGATCAAGAAAAAGGCGAATCCGTCCCGTAAGTGGGAAGCCTGAACGAACCTGTGTAAAAAGACCGTTGCAATGCAGAGCAAGGCCGTCACCGGATAGGTGTACAAGAGGCTGTTTTCAAAGAGGAGACAGTCCGGACTGAGCGTGGGAATCAAGGCTATGACAAGGGCAAGCCATGGTCGGACTCCGAGACGAATTGAGATGAAATAGATGGAGAGACAAATGGCAAAGCCGATTGCGACGTAGATCACGCGGAACGCCATGGTCGAGTGTTCGGGAAACAACTGCAGGATTGAACCCAGAAACAGGTTGAACAAAGGGGGTTGGATGTGAAGGTACCACAAGCTGCTCAACAGATTCGTCTTCAGGTCGACAATGTCCAGGTACTGCACAAAGAACTGCAATCCCCTGGTGTTGAAGGACATTCCTGTAGCCGGGACGGCCAACCTGGAAAGCAGGAAGATCGCAACCAAGAAAGTGAGGGGGGAAGTGAGGAATTCTCTCGTTCGTTTCATACGTAGACGTACCATTCAGCGGTTCATCCGATGGGGAATTGGGGCCGCGTCTTACTCATACCAGTGCACCGCCATGGATGCAATACGTGCAATTGCGGTCGTGGCGGCAGGTACTCCGTCGCCCGGCTGTCAAGTTCATGTTGAGGGAGATCACTGCAGCAAAAGGAATTCCGTTCGCACATCGAGCCCGTGTGGCGTTCTAATGGACTGCGAAATACCATGCCCTAATACTCATAATCTGTTTCTTTGGCAGTCTCTTCGGTCTTGTATCGGTCACAATTGTTAGGCAAATCAAGTGGTTGCATATGCATATCGCGGAGTTGATTGCGGGATTCAAATGAAAAGAGGATAGACCTGTTAAGATACCGTGCGAACTCCGGAGAAACGATGAGAAGGACGGTTCGACATACGCCTCCGGAAAACTCGGTGCACGCGACATCTCTTTCTTTGGAACGAATAGGAGACCGGTATCGGCGGATTCACGCCAAGACATATCTATACGCTGTTGGGATCTCCAGAGAGATATGCCGTTTTCAAGTCCCCTCTCCATGGGATCGGATCAGCCCGATTACTTTGCCGAGTGAGCTTCAAGAAGCGCCGTGATTTCCTCATGCCCTGCTTGCTCCGCTCCTTGTAGTGCCGTATGGCAATGGTCGTTTTTCACACTTACGTCGGCACCGTGGCCCAAGAGCGTTTTCACCACATCCGTGTGCCCTCTTGTTGCCGCCTTCATGAGGGCCGTCCATGCATACATGTTCTCTGCATTGACATCAGCGCCTGCTTCGAGAAGTAAACGAACTATATCCGTGTGCCCTTGTGCGGCCGCCTCTATGAGGGCTGTACTGCTCTCATAGTCCTTGGCATTAACGTCCGCACCCTTTTTCATGAGACGCCGGACCTCATCAATGTCTCCCAAACGGGCAGCGACCATCAAGGTAACTCCGGCACCCCGTTCCCGGAGGAGCTTCACAACGTCCAATCGGTCACTCTTTGCAGCTACCGCAAGCGGGGTTCGGCCTTCTTCGTCTCCTGCATTGACATCAGCACCTTTTTCCAACATCAGTTTCACCGCTTCGATCTGTACTTTCTTCGCAGCGGAAATCCGATCCAACTCACTTTCCTCGTCCGTAGCATTGATATCAAGTCCCCTTTCGACCATTGCTTCCACAATTTCGTTCGGATTCTGCTCAATAGCCATCATCAACACTGTCCGACCTTCTTTGGTCTTCGCGTTGATTTGAACGTTTTTATCCAGAAGTACGCTCACCACGTCGAAGTGACAGTTCTCGGTAGCCTGCGTCGCTGCGGTCGAACCATCCTTGGCTTTCGCATTGACATCCGCGCCGTTGTCGAGGAGTTCGCTCACCACTTCCATATGACCGCCGCGGGCAGCAGATGTCAGGGCCGTCGAACCATCCTTGGCTTTCGCATTGACGTCTGCGCCTTTCTCGAGGAGGAGCCCGACAACATAAGCGTGACCCTCCTCGGACGCATGCTGCAAAGCCGTGCAACCGTACTCGTCACGTGCATTGACATCGGCTCCCTTGTCGAGAAGTTCCTCCGCCTCCTCCAGGAAGCCTCGTCGGGCGGCTGATATCAGGTCCTGCGAGCCATCGTCGCTCTCTGCATCGGCGTGCGCACTCATCCTTCTAAATCGCTTTACAAGCATGGGCTTGTCGCCGTTCCCTTGGCTTATGACTTCCTCCTCGCTGCAAACATGAGTGGAACTTGAGCACTTCCATGAAGTGCCGTCGTACTTCAGGGTTGCAATTACATCGTTGTAGTCCGTCACTTCAATGGTCATTGCGTCGGACCATCGAAGCGACTGGGAGCACGACGTTTGCCACTCCATGGCGGGGCCTGAAGGAGACAGCTTCCAGATTTCCTGGTGGCACGGGGACTCGCCGGGGTATCCCGATGCAATGAAGCGGGTCTTGTCGGGAGCGAACCGAGCGTGTCCGTGGACCTCCTCTACCTCGCCGGTATTCCGGTTGATGAACGTGGTCCCGCTGCCTTCATAGTACTGCTTCTGAATCACGTACCACGGATCGATGAAGTCGCGGAATGTGTATGCGACGCTCACCTTGCCGTTGCAATCGTAATATCCTGTCGATGGCCGCGAATTTTTTCTGGTAACTACCGTCCCGTCCTTCAAACGGAGAGACAGCTCATTGCCTTGGCGTGAGACCTTGTCCAAGAATTCTGCAATCCGTTTGGCCTCCGTAGCCCCAAGCCGCGTACCTGCCGGCGCATCCTGGGCGAACATTGACAGTGCAGCGACGATGCATATGATCGCTCTCCACATGGCGGATACTCCTTTGCGCAAGGGCGGAAGAGGACTCAGTTTCTCACCGCCCGACGTCCATGCACGGGTCCGAGACCCCGAGAACGACCATGAACGCCGATAGGCGGCCTGCCGGACCGAAAACCGGAACCGCCGATGTCTTCAGACCGGCCCGATGGATCGGATTCATTCGTCAGGACTACCGATGTGCCCAATAATAGTGAAGAAAGTGGTAACGTGTCAAGTGTGGACCGCGCGGGAAGAAAGCATTGAAATGGGAGATCAGCGCCAATCCGCTCTGTCTCTCGTTCGTGCCGGCTGCCGCATCGCCATGAGCATCCCACCCGGTGATACTCTTTGGCTGACGGTTGACGGTCCGCTCAGCGAACGATCCACCGTCGTTCGTAGGGACATGTGGAAGGAGTAGGGGGATCGGACGTCGGAATCGAGGGTGCGGTCTCCGTCTCCACTTGCTCGCGAAACGACTCCATCCTTTTCAGGAGCAGGTTGTTAGAATGAATCTGCTGCACAAGCCCCGCTATGGTAGACTGCAGCTTCTTGTTCCAAGATTCCGGGACTGCCGCAAAAGATGACGGAGACTCGCCGATCTGATCCTGCATCTGCTCCTTCAGCCTTTCAAGAATCTCAATCTGCCGCTCCATCGCCGCTTCAGAGCGACGGAGTTCACGGGCGATGCGTATCTGGGCCAGACTTGCCGAGTGATCCGCGACCTCCCGGGCGTACTTGATCTTCTCCAACTGGGACTGCAATTGGGTTTCAAGTTGGTAAAGCTTGGCCGGGATCGATCCTGTCTCCGAAATTGCGGATCCTGTTTGCACGAACGTGACCGAGGTGATGAGCAATAGGGCTGTGACGAGTTTTTTCATTGTCTCCATCTCCGGGAGAGTTTAAATTTAACCCTCCCGACAACATGTTCATATCAAATATTACAATTATTTACAATAAATATTTAATGTAGTAGATGAGCTATTGAGCAGGGGCTTCCAGGCTCAGAGCAGGGCCGCAGATGAAATCCTCAACGCACGAACGATACCGGGAAAACTCGGGGTACCGGGAGATGTTCTCCGCAATGTATCGAGCCGTACGGGGAATGGAAGATGCGTAGCGGTTTGAGCCTCGAGTGGAAAGCTGGTACCCGAAGGTGCCGAGAGCCTTAATGTTTCTCTGGAGGGACATGACGTCGAAGATATAGCGGAATCGCTCTTGGCTCGGTTCACGGGTTTCCGCAACGTAGTGATGGATCAGTTCCGAGACCAGATGTTCCGGCAGCGTGACGTACGAGTCGCGAAGCAAAGATGCAAGATCGTATTGGGCCGGCCCCATCCGGGCATCCTGAAAGTCGATCATAACCAGGCGTCCCTGATGGAAGAGAAGGTTTCTCGCGTGATAGTCCCGGTGGGTGAATACGCGAGGCTCACGTGCGAGGAGTCTGCTGATGGTGAGGAAAAATTCGTCGAGACTCGTACAGGCGGAGCGGGACGGGTCAAGCTTGCAGAGGCCCTGAACGAAGTGGGTGGTGAAGAAGTGAAGCTCCTGCATGAGTTTCTCTTCGTCAAAGGCAAGGGTGAACGCGATGGATCCCGAGTCGAGTCCCGCGGTCTTTCCGCGCATGCTCACGAGCACGTCCACCGCGTCGTGGTAGAGCCCGGCGAGTCGTACGGCATCACAATGTTCCACTACTGTTTCAAGGAGGTCGTCGCCCAGATCCTGGAGAATCACCACTCCTTCCCGGGGATCGTGAAGATACACTGCCGGCACGGGGAGCGCGAGATCCGCGAGGAAGCGTTGCACGTCGAGAAAAGAATCCTCTTGCCCCATTCCCGGATCGGGCTGGATCATGACAATCGCGGTCGAATGATCTGTACTACATATCCTCGCGTTCTTCTCGTACTGCGAAGATTCTTTCGGAAATTGGCTCCCGAATCTGGGTTTGGTAGCCCCCGGCGACTTGGAGCCGGGAGCAACGTCCGGATTCCCTGCGTCGTGCGATGGTACTTGCGACACCCGAGGTTGTGCGTTAAGCCGATGCCTGCAATCGCCATTTGGTTGCGGTTCTAACCGCTCTGTGCTACCGATCCTCGTTTTCTTGTCGTACTGCGAAGATTCTTTCGGAAATTGGCTCCCGAATTTGGGTTTGGTAGCCTCCGGCGGCTTGGAGCCGGGAGCAACGTCCGGATTCCCTGCGTCGTGCGATGGTACTTGCGACACCCGAGGTTGTGCGTTAAGCCGATGCCTGCAATCGCCATTTGGTTGCGGTTCTAACCGCTCTGTGCTACCGATCCTCGTTTTCTTGTCGTACTGCGAAGATTCTTTCGGAAATTGGCTCCCGAATTTGGGTTTGGTAGCCTCCGGCGGCTTGGAGCCGGGAGCAACGTCCGGATTCCCTGCGTCGTGCGATGGTACTTGCGACACCCGGGGTTGTGCGTTAAGCCGATGCCTGCAATCGCCATTTGGTTGCGGTTCTAACCGCTCGGCGTAGGATACTCGATAGTACACTCGGGTGGAAGCATCCCCGGCCAATCGCAGGGCGGCTTCCACTGTGCCGAGTTTCCCTGCCGCAGCTTCGAGCCGCCTGATAAGTTCCGGGTCGTCAGGCAATGTCGATCTCCCCGTAACGAGTGATGATTCTGTTCATATGCGCTCCTTCTACGGTCATGCCCGAACCGACGATACAGTTGTGGACGGAGGAGCCCTTCTTCATGACCACGTCTTCCCAAAGAACGGCATTCTCCACACTGCTGTCGGGTTCAAGGTAACAGCCTTTTTCAACCGAGACAAACGGTCCCACCCGGGCAGAGGTATGGACGCGTGCTTGGGGAGAGAGCGCTACGCTCGCCGGCCGGCCGGCTGCCGACAGCAGGTGCCGTTGGACTTCCAAGTACCTGCGTGGATCGCCGAGGTCGTTCCAGTACCCGTCCACGGGATAGCCGAACAGTGGTTTGCCTTGCTTCAATGCGTTTACATAGGCTTCGTCGACGATGCTCGAGAACGTTGCCGGAGGAATATATTCAAAGATTTCGGGTTCAAGGATGTGGACGCCGGTGAACACGTAGGTTTCGGCTTTGGGTGACCGCCCCGAACCCAATCCCTTGAAATCGACGAGCCGGTATTCATCGTCGATTTTTATGGGATAGTATTGGTACGGCGGCGACTGGGGAAACAGAATCAGGGTTGCCGGGGCACCTCGTTCCCGGTGAAAGGCAATGGCATCCTTCAATGAAGCTTCCAAGACAATGTCTCCGTTGGTCATGAGGAACGTTCCCCGATCGAAGAAGGCTTCATTCGCCTTGAGACCGCCCGCGGTCCCCAGGATTTGTGGCTCATGGGAGAAAGAGACCGGGAGCGATCTCCAGGGGGACTCATCGAACAAATCCTCTATGGTGTGCGGAAGGTGATGCAGGTTGATGCGGAAGCTTTCCGCTCCCTGGTTCAGAAGGTTCCGAATCAGCCTCACGATGAGCGGCATTCCCAGAAGCGGTACCGCGGGTTTGGCTCGTTCCAATGTCAATGGCCGCAGCCTGGTTCCCAGTCCTGCAGCGAGTATCATAACTTTCATGGCCGGCAATCACATTCTGGAGGTCTGCAAAGTCTGTTTTTCTTGGAAGCGCTCGAATGCGAGATCCACCAGGGTATCAATGAGCTTGGCATAACTCAGTCCGGATGCCTCCCACAATTTCGGGTACATGCTGATGGAGGTGAAGCCGGGCAATGTATTGATCTCGTTGACCACGATGGAGTCCTCAGGCGTGAGAAACAGGTCCACTCTGGATAAACCGGAACCGTCCACGGCCAGGAAAGCCGTTTTTGCAGCAGCCTGGACTCTCGTAAGGTTTTCATCGGAGAGTTGCGCAGGGATAATGAGTTCAGCCGAGTCCTTGAGGTACTTCTCTTCGTAGTCGTAGAAATCGGAATGCGAGACCACCTCACCGGCAACGCTGGCCCTGGGATGGTCGTTTCCGAGCACGCCGACTTCAAGTTCCCTGCCCCGGATGCCGTCTTCAACAAGGATTTTCCGGTCGAAGGACGCCGCCTTGTTCACTGCCGCCTCGAATTGCGATGAGTCCATCACCCGGGAAATCCCCACGGAAGAACCAAGGTTCGCCGGCTTCACGAATACCGGGAATCGGCTCCGTTTGAGTCGTTGCATGATTTCCTCTCGGCCGCCCTGCCACTGAGAACGCAAAAACGAGAAGAATGGGCCTACCAGCAGGCCATTGTCCCTGAACGCGCCCTTCATGAGGACCTTGTCCATTCCGACTGCCGATGCCGTTACACTGCATCCCACATAGGGGATGTTGGCCATCTCGAACACCCCCTGGAGGGTACCGTCTTCTCCATACGTGCCGTGAAGCACCGGAAACACGATATCTATCGACAGAGGCTTCACGCAGCCGTCATCGCCGATGAGGAGACATCCCTTATGCGTCGGGTCCGGAGGCAACAGAACCCGATCCGCTTCCGTGAAACCGCCCGGGTCGTTAAACGAGGAGATATCGGCCGGTCGGCGGTACCAGGCGCCTTCTTTGGAAATCAGGATCGGGATGACGTTGTACCGGTCTCGATCCATGGCTGAAAAGACCGACGCTGACGACCTAAGGGACACTTCGTGCTCGGCCGAGCGGCCTCCGAAAATCAGTGCGACGCTTATGGGTGTGTTTTCCATGAATCCTCCCATCTCGTTCTACTCAGCACAAGAGACTCTGCAGTATCTTGGCTTCCAGGTTATGTTCCGCCGGAAACGGGTTCCCGGGCAGTGAGAGATTCGCCGTTCTCGACGGGATGCACCCGCGGAACGCATGGCGGACACGCCTCACCGGGCAGAGCCCGGTAGCGAGACAATTGCAACTATTTCCCAACCGTTGATACATAGTCGTCAACGAGTCCTAAGGGTTGGGTCGATAGATCTTTCAACGCAAAGGCACGAATACCGGCGTGGAGTTATTCGAGTGTTTTTTTTCAGCAGGCAGCACGTGCCGCAGCGCGCGGTGTTCGCTCATGGGTGCATAGCACAACGACCGTCCGATCGACACCCTTTTTTGCATCTCGGCTCGAATATGGCTATACTATCTCCTAAGCGCAGTTGTATTTGTAACTTCCGGGTATGGGTGGTACGGTTTATTGTGGCGGCTCCAAGGATGTCGGTCCGCTGTTTTTTCCGATACGGGTTCAGACCGATACGTGAGTCGCTACGGCTTCATGAAATCCCAACAGGTGGAGGCACATGTCTTTCAAGATCCGATCCAAGATTTGGATTGAAAACGACAAGGGACGGCTGGTGATCGGTACCGGGAGGTTGAGGATACTCCAGGCGATCAGTGAAGTCGGCTCCATGAACAAGGCCGCTCAGAAGCTCAAACAACCGTTCCGAGCGGTATGGGGGAAAATCAGGGCAACGGAGGAGCGGTGCGGTTTTACGGTAGTGGAGAGGACCAGCGGCGGATCGAGACTTACCGTGGAGGGACAAGAGTTGCTGGACACGTACCTCCGTCTTCGCCGGCGGTGTGAGGAGTATGCAGACAAACAGTTCAAGGATTTGTTTGTACGTTACGAGTCCGAGGACGAATCTGTTGAAAGAGACGAGCCTGATAAGAGTTGAGGCTTCCGCCGCCCTGCTCGATGGGTGCCGTGGGAACCTCGGAGCCGGCGGCGAGTCCGAATATTAGTGCATACTCCGGCTTCCAAAAGCATTGAGCCGGCATTATATGATACTTACACCCACCTCGGACTACCTTGGTCGGTTAGAATCGGAGCGACGTTCCGGAGAGAGATCCTGTGAACGTGGTTGAAATTGAGCGGTGTGCATGACTATGACAAGGCAGAACCAAGTGCAATCGGTAGTAGACACGGAGGAAGGCTCGCAAGTACGACTGACGACCCCGTTTCCCGTGATGCGGTACAATCGAGGGGGGTTGGAGAGCAAAGACATCGAACTGGCCAGAGAGGTTCCGTACACGTTATTCGTGAACGACCGCGAGATTCTCTCAATCGCCACACTGCCCACCGGACTCAAAGAACTCTTTGCAGGTTTTCTTGTGTCCGAGGGAGTCCTCCATGATCCCGAGGAAATCCTGGAATTTCATGTGGATCACGGCAACATGCTGGTGCGGGTTGAACTGGAGGTACCCCGTGAGCGTCTCGAAAAACTTGAAACCAAGGGCATGCTTACCTCGGGATGTGCCGGAGGCTTGGTCTTCTCGACGCAGACCGCAGCCGCGCTTCCCCGGGAAAAGCGCGACCCCCTCCGGGTCGCCTGCAGTACCATTTTGGCGAGGATGTACGAACTGGATACCTATCGCGGCATATATTCGGTCACCCGCGGGGTGCATGCCGCATCCCTAGCCGACGACTCAGGGACCTTGTTGATACTCGAAGATCTGGGGCGGCACAACGCAGTGGACAAGATTGCGGGACATTGCTTTCTCAACCGTGTCGACACGTCGGACAAGTTGCTGCTCACAACAGGCCGGATCACCTCCGAGGTGCTGACCAAGGCGGCCAGGAGCGGGTTCTCGCTGGTCATTTCACGGTCCAGCGCCAGTGCCCTTGCCGTGGCCATAGCCAAACAGTCCGGCATCGATGTCGTAACCTACGTAAGAGCCAAACGATTCAATTATTTTTCCCACGGAGCCTTCCTGCTGACTGAAGGCTGACAGGGGCAACCATTTCCGATCTCGGATTCATAAGTTCGGCGACACCTCCCCTCGATCCTCCCGTTGTCGGAACAGGCATGTCTATTGACAACCGCAATGCTTTGATTTAACAGTGCCCTCCACAAGGGTTGACTATGGTGAGGCGGCAAAGCGGAACGGCCGGCAGCTCCAGGGATTTGCACGGTTCGTAGTGGCTTGTTGAGGGCCGCAAGCGATAAAGGTGCATGTGAACTTTTCTTGGAAAGTGCAATGATATACTCGCTTGAAAGACGATTTCTGGTCTTGCTTCTCTTTCCCGTGACGTTAATACTCTTGGTCGTCGGGGTAGCAGGGTTCCTTTATGCCCGGGGCTACCTGCTGGAGCAACGGGTGGAATCGACGCAGTTGAAATTGGAGAAGGCCGCATATCAGATCAACCTGCAAATTGACGAGAAGCTCGAACTGATGGGCCTCATTGATAAATGCGACGGTATCCCGAACGGTCACATCACCCAGGCCTTTCTCATACAACAGCTTATTGGTAAGGAAGGCGTGCGGTTCGTTGATATCGAAATGATTGAGTCGGCAAAGGCAGGGTACGGGGAGAGCATCAGCGATCCGGCTGATGAAGACTCCGGAACCGTTCAAGGGCTTTATACCATGGAACTCTGCGGGGATTTCAGCTTCTGTGCTCCCATGATGGATCCCAACGCACTGGATCGCTCACTCCGCATTGTACAAACCATTGGTCGGAATGGGGGGAGACCCAAGGCACGCCTCGTCGTGAGAATCAATCTGGATTCCTTTCTCGAGCCCATCAAGCAGATGAAGCTGTGGGAGGGGAGCACGGCCGCGCTTGTTACGGGCTCCGGCCAGTTCCTCGCTTCGACTGATAGGTCCTTTTCAGGACGAAAGAGACTCGGAGACAATGGAGACGATCTCGAGAAAGAGGTTCTGAAACAGATCAGAGGGAAGTCCTTCGGCACGGTTTTCGGGAAGGGCCATCCACCTCCCGTTGTAATCGGTTTCTACAAGATTCCATCCATGAACTGGTACATTGTGCTCTTTTCCCAGGGCAGGGTCATTATGGCGCCGATCGTGAGGTTCCTGCAATATTACGTGATTGCGGGAATCCTCGTTATCGGTACCATACTCCTTCTGATTCGCATGACCACGCGATCCGTGGGAAAATCGATCGGTGAGATCACCACGGCTGCGGCACGGGTACGGCGCGGGGACTATACGGTGAAACTCCCGGAGGAAAAGCTGGACGAGATAGGGCTCCTTAACCGAAGCTTCAACGAGATGATGGAGGGGTTGCAGGAACGCGATCTGGTCCAGCACACGTTCGGGAGGTACGTGGACAGAAACGTCGCGCAAGAGCTGATGAATCGTCCCGAGGCTTTGAGGCTCGGCGGTGAGATCAAGAGGGTGACCATCATGATGTCGGACATACGGGACTTCACCGTCATGTCCGAGAAACTCAGGCCTGAAGAGGTCATCAAGATTCTCAACAGATACTTCGCACGTATGATATCGATAATAGAGCGTTATAAGGGGATCATTGTCGACTTCTACGGAGATTCCATCCTGGTCTTTTTCAACGGGGTGGAGACAGACGTGCCGTTGAGAGCCGTGGATGCGGTGCACTGCGCATTGGAAATGCAGCAGGAGATGAAGAGCTTCGTCAAGGAGAATATCGAGCTTGGACTGCCTGAGTTCACCATGGGAATCGGGATTCATACCGGCGAGGTAATTGTCGGTAACATCGGCACGGAAACCAGGGCCAAGTATGGAATCGTCGGCGCCAATGTGAACCTCACGGACCGCATTCAATATGCCGCCACCGGGGGGAAGGTGGTCATCTCGGAAGAGACGTACAACGGTATCTGCGCCAAACTCAGCGTGGCAAGCGAGTTCGATGTTTGTCTCAAGGGAGTTGAAGCGAACAAGAAACTCTACGAGATAGAAGCCATTGACGAGGTGTGCGAGCCGTACGAGCAAAGTGTGAGCTAGTGAGCTTACGGATTGCAGGGGCAAAGCTTCGTGCTTCGCTTCGGAAGTTCGGGCACAACGGAATATGAAAATTCCTCGAGCGGTCCCGGCCAAAGTTCCCCCCTAGAAAAAGGGGGGACAGGGGGGATTTTCAGGCAGAAGCCGGGAACCAGTCATGTCTTCCCGGACCCCGGCCTTCGCCGGGGAGACGAAGGAAATATCCCGCCGGTACGGTGTGCCAAGATATGCACCGGCTAACGCTCTCGCAACGAAAACCTCGACGATCTCGTTGCGAGCGGCGGAGCACCGACTCAGAACACGATCCCCGCGTACCCGACGAAACTGGAGTTGGGCACAATGTCGTAGCTCGTGTAGTACTCGATGAGACGCCCCTGTTTGGCACCGCGCCTGGAAACCGAGGTCACCACCGAGGCAATGGGGCCGGCCGAGCAGGTGTTATGGCGAAAGCTCGCGTCATCGAGCAGACCTTGGGCGTCCATGGCCAGCGCTCTTTCGATGAGCGATCTGTCGTTGTCCTCCTTGACCCACTTGACTGCCGCCGCTCCGCTTCCCATGGGAGCAAAACCATAGTTCGGACCGTAATGGGTGAGATCCGCCGACCCTAAGTACACCGCGGTCAACCCTTTCTCCTGCATGAGGGAGTCAACCATTTCACCAAGACGCACGGCACGTTTCGACGACGGAGCGTGAACCGCGACGATTGGAGTTTGGGGAAAGAAGTGCTTCACGAAGGGGAGCAAGACCTCGACCGTGTTGTCGGCAAACCCGGGGGTAGCCCTGAGTGCTTCGCCGCGTGAAGCGAGATCCTCGGAAAGCGCCCGATCCATGCTCACGGGTCCAATCGGGGTTTCCCAAGCCTCTTCAGTATAGGTCACGGGATCGCCGTGTGCGGGCAGGTGTCCGCCGTATACCACGACACGATCCGGTTCCGCGGATTCCGCCAGGGTGGCGATAACGCGTGCCGCAGCCTTTCCGGAAAAGTACCACCCGGCGTGCGGTGCCACTCCGCCAAGCCATGAGCCCGCCGGAGGGGTAAACCCCTGCAGGAATTCCGATATATCGCGCACACATTCATCGGCTGACGAAGGATACCAGCCGTGGGGCAGGGCTCTCTTGCGGACCGTCATCGCTCACCTCCCCTGAAAGAGATCGGTGCTGAAACCATTCAAAGGAATTGTACTGCGTTGACGTGGCAAATGCAAACATCATTGTTTTGAGGACAAGAGTGAGCGGAAGGAGCACGTACACCAGAGCGATTTGGAAGAGAAGATGGGACTTAGAAGACCATTTCAAGAGTACGGTCGCGTATTGAGTTCGGTCTTCCCGGCGTAGGCCGGGAACCAGCCTTCTTCTCCTAGACCCCGGGCTTCTCCGGGGAGACGGCGGGCAGGACACGCGCACCCTCGGTCCGACGTTAAGGTTTGACTGATGCCGTCGAACGCATTGACTCAAGGAGCCCTGCGTTCAAGGGCTCGGTTCCGACGATGAAACTCCGCTGTAAGGTCAGTGGGTGCCTTTAGCCGAACGGCGCCCCACGCGAGGATTCATTTTCATGATCAGGCCGTTTTCCCGAACCTCGATACTGCGATTGAGCTCTATGGTACCGTGGCTGGGGGAGATTCTTAATCCGTGTTTTTGGTTGAAAAGGTCCAGGACCTTGTCACGGCCGAGTATCTCTCGCATTTCCAGCCCTATTTCCACCAAAACGCCCTGCGCGTCGAAACGATAGGTCGCGTATCGGAACAATTTGTCTCCACGAATGATCTCTCCGATCTCACCACCCAAGTCGTCATACGAGGCGTGTATAGGGCTCTTCTTCATCAGACTCAGAACTTCAACCTTATTCATGCCGAGCTTAATGTCTCTGTAGCCGTCTGGGATGTCGGCCAGAGCGGGAGAGCATATTCCGGTGAGAACACCAACACAAACCACCAATATCCCGGAAAAGAGGGCCACTCCGATCTTCATTCGATCCTCCAATTATTTGGGCTGTATCGTAATACTACTATTGTTTGCTTACAAAGAAAAGGAAAACTTGTAATTACTCCTAAACTTCCTCTTGCAAGCACTTGAGACCAAGGACAAAGTTCCTCCCTTCCGGTCGTGGTTGAGAAGCGGTCCGTTCCGGATCGTTGGTCTAAATGTCGCTCCCCGGACGCACGCGAACAGGGGGCCTCCCACGATAGATCTCGCTTCGCGGTGCCGGAGCGCGCCTCTGCTCGTACGCCCGGTTGGGTTGAGATTTTCTTCGGTCGGGCTTGACCGGTCCCTTGGCCAATGCACTGTCGATCACCTCTTTCACCAGGTTTATGGGTATGGCAAACCCAATTCCCATGTAGCCTCCGCTTTGGGAAAGGATCGCGGTATTCATTCCCACGACTTTGCCGTCTATGTCTACCAGCGGGCCGCCGGAATTTCCGGGATTGATCGCCGCGTCGGTCTGGATGAAGTCCTCATATTCCAGAATCCCCATCTTGGTACGTCCCTTGGCACTCACGATACCCGCGGTGACCGTCTGCGTGAGACCGAATGGGTTGCCTACCGCCAGAACCCAGTCACCGACTTCCAGGTTACGTGAATCACCGAATTCAATGGACGGAAAATTGTTGCCCTTAATCTTGATCACGGCAATATCGGTTTTCGGGTCCACACCTATCAGTCGAGCCTGGTATTTCTTTTTACCGCCTATGGTGACCTGGATCTCGTCGGCATCTTTTATGACGTGCCTGTTCGTTAATATGTACCCTCGAGGATCAAAAATGAAGCCCGAACCCATGCCCTGTCTTCGAAAGCGTCCCGACCTCCCCTGAGGAGTGAAAAACTCCCGAAAAAAGTCGTCGCCAAAAAACTCGCGAAAGAACGGATGATTCTGAAAATACGGGTTTATTTCAGGCATGGAACGGTGCGCGTTTACGACTTGAACCGTGGAGATATTGACAACGGCAGGCTTGACTTTTCGTGCAATGGTACGAAACGCTGCCTGCATGTCCCGCAAACCCATCGACGCTCTTTCTCGGCCCAGTGCGCCCCCTGTGTGAGAGACGCCAAGGAGGAACAAAACCAGGCACACGACTGCGAACTTCCGCCGCGTCAAGATCGAAAGGCTATTCTGAAACATTGAGGGAAGATGACTGTTTTCCGGCATTTATATTCCTTCCAATTGAGGTCTTTGAAATACTTTCATTGAATCTCCTCTTATTTCCAGGCGAAATCGTTACTCGATCCCGGCAATCTCCCGGTATTGGCTCTTGAAGCTTGCAGAATTTCCGCCCGCCTTAGCCGCTTTGGGAATGTGGCCGAACCAATACGCACTGCTCCCCTCTCCAACCGGGAAGTTGTTTCACGGAAACCGGTCACGAGCATCCTGCACGCATCAGGCGGTGCGGTCCCTTACTACTGAGTCACTCATAAGGACGGTTTGTTCGGCGAAAGAATCCACAGATCGTGATCAAATCTCAGCAAACCGTAGAGAGCGCCGTTTGCCGCGTTCCCGTGCAGACCGTACACACCGTACTTTTGGAGGGGAGATTACATGACCGGGAAGCCGAGGTCCACCCTGATTTCATTTTTTCTCGCCGTTACGAGAAAATGATTGTACCGGGAGACCTTCCCGGGAGATAAGGGTAGAACACATCAACATGAATTCGCATTTGAAACCGACCTTCACTGTCCGATCACGACCTGATACAAAGAGGACGGCCGTGAGTGAAGGAAAGGATCGCAACCGTAAGGGCGAGCGGTGGTCGCCCTCACTCTTCGCCGGCCGTGAGAGAGTCCGAATCATGACACCTTCCTTGACACATCTGCTGATCTTCATCGTCCGCGGGTGCGCCGTGGTTCCCCTCCTGTGGCTCTTCGTGTTTCTGCATTGCCGGCCGGCGGGCTCCGGCGGGTTCTACGAAGCACTGTTCAACGCGGTGATGCTGACCGCCTGGTCCGTGCTTCACAGCCTGACGGCACGAGATTTCTTCAAACGAAGGATATCCCGTTTCATCGGCCGTGACTCGGTACGAGCTTTCTATGTCATCGTCGCCGGCATGACCCTGGTCCCGGTTCTCTATTTCTGGAAACCCCTGTCGGGCGCGTTATGGAGCTTGCACGGCGTCGGTTACCGGATTTTGACCGTCCTCTTTCTCGGGTGCATCGGAGGATCGTACTACGTCGCACGGTATTTTGATTCATCGGACTTCATCGGCATCCGCAGCCGGATGCGAAGGCTGCAAAATAAGCCCCCCAAATCTCAGAAATTCACCGCAAACGGTCCGTATGCCTATTGCCGGCACCCCATGTACATCTTCTTTGTTGCGTCCCTGTGGGTGGGGCCCACCATGACCCTGGGACGGTTCGAGTTTGCACTGCTTGGAACGCTGTACATAGTCATCGGAACCTTCTTCGAGGAACGCAACCTGAGGGCGGAGCTTGGCACCGAATACGAGACCTACCAGGCAAACGTTCCCATGTGGCTGCCGAGGTTGCGGCCTTGGAAACCGGCACGGTTAAGCCAAGCCGCTGCGAATCAAGATCACATACGAACCTGCCGCGGGAGCGCACTGCGCGGTGCGACCGACCCCGGCGGCTCGTGAAGCCCATGGACCGTTTCCTCCGCCGGACCGAACGTTGAGTCGCAACTCGTACTGCCCGGCGGAAAAGACTATGCAATATTCCGGTTCCCAGGCACTGCTCGGCCGGAAACGAGTTCCCGTGAAGTAATGGATTCGCTTCCTTTAATGGGAGGCAGAGCCTCCCGGCATGCGTTCCCGGGCAGAGCCCAGCGCTTTACCCATATCCTGGGTCGCCGGCAACCGGATTCATGCCCTGAAAGGGCATACCGTGAATAGCCATGGGTTTTAACCCATGGAAACGGTTAACAATAATAGACGGCAGAAAGATATGGGACATGCTCAGGGCACAGCCTGGGAACGAGGAAATGGGGAACTTATGCCAAACCGTTGCTCTATTTCCTCCGTGCCGGCCTACTCTGACTCATCCCTCTTCTTCTTGGAAATCGTGTCGTCTCCCATTTCCCTGTCAAACGCCCTCCAGTACTCGCGATCACATTCCGCTTTGCACGCGGCGCAAGAAACGAACATTCCTGTGGCGCAGGCACATTTTGCATAACATGCGTCCTTGTCAAAATCCTGTACAACGGTGGAATCTGCGAATGCCGGCAGAGCCGATATGGAAACGCCCAGTAAGACCATCACGGCGAATATCGTAATCAGTAGTTTCATTGGTAGAACCCCCTGTCAAGAATCGTCGTTATCCGGTAATAAGAGTTCACCCGGACAGGCGCAACCCCTGTGAAATGACGATGGGGGGAACTATTACCGTATCCATACGTTAGTATCCCTCGGTCGGTTGTCCATGATCGAGGCGGGATAATCGTCATTTTCTTTCGGCTTTCAGTGCAGTGCTTTCCGGAACGAAGGCGTAGAAGACACTAACGGTTGCCAGACACGCTACTCCCACTATCCACAACATGCTGAACTGCCCGGGACCCGTCAGGCTGGATGGATCGCTGCCGACTACGGCGCCCAGGAGATGCGTCATAACGCCCACCCCGAGTATGGTGAACAGATTGACCGAGGTCATTGCCTGAGCAACCATTGTGGGAGGGAGCAGCTCTTTCATGTGGGCATAGAGTATTTGGCCGGGGGCCGACGTCAAGCCCAGAAAAAAGAACGACGCAAGAACACTCCACATGGGGATGGATCGGCTCCACCACATGAGCGAAGACGTTATGATCGTGAACGCGATCATATTGGAGAGCACGACGCCCTTTCTCGATCTCAGTACCCTGTCGCTGACGTAGCCGCTTAAAGGCAGTCCCACCATGTAACCCAAGCCGAGGGCGAAGATTGCATTGCCTGCGGCGATTTCATCGAATCCCAGTCCGTAGATGAGGAACGGAGCGAACCAGAGGCTCTGCAGGGCCGCGAAGTACCCGTATCGGACAAAGCTGCTGAAACTGATGGCCCAATAGCTGTACATGCCGATTACGCGGGCCAGCCCGGACAAGAGCGACCTGGGCCTCAGGACAACCGGTGTGCGCCCGCCGGGGTGATCCTTCACGATCAAGAGGAAGGCTACGATGATTGCGGCGTTGACGCCTGCCATGATGAGGAAGCTCGATCGCCAGCCGATTGCCAGGTTGAGTGCCGCCAGCGGCGTGGCGGCCATCATGTTGCCCAGCGCACCCACGGCAACCACCACGCCGCTGAGCGACGCGAACCGGTTCACGGGGAACCACGCGGCCAACAGGGCGAGAACCGCCATAAAATTGCCGCTCATACCGATGCCGAGAATCACCCGGGCGAGAATCAACTGGTTCGGGGTTTGCCCGACTGCAAAGAGTACGGCCCCCCCGATTGCAGCGAAGGAAAGAATGAAGATGGTAAGCCGAGCCCCGAGACGGTCCAACGCCATGCCCACGGGGATCTGCATCGCGGCGAACGCATAATAGAAGGCCGCGGCCAGGTCGCTCAGTTGGCTGCTCGTTAGACCCAGATCTACCAGGGCAGGGCTTATGATGGCCGTAGAGACCCGATAGAACATGGAGATGACGAAGTTCAGGCTGCCTATGCCGAGAATGAACCATCGCCTGGTACTGCCCGGAGCGGGATCGGTTACACTACTCATACGGAGCGTTGTAACACGAAACGACGCGATGAAGAACGGGAACGACCGGGAAGGCCTAATTTCCGATTCGGAAACTTTTCCCTTGACCTGGCCGGTTGAGTACACGGAACATTGAGAGCACCTCACCATCGCAATGGGAGAGATGGAGGTCGAGGTATGGAAACCGACACGAATTATCGGCTGCTGGCGACCGTAAGCGCTCTTGAAAATATCCCCGTAAAGGCCAAGTCCCGCCTGCTCGTTTCAATGAAGCCGGTGCAGGTGAGTGCCGGCACGACGTTTATCAGGCAAGGAGAGGATGGAGACAGCATCTTCTTGATTGAGAGCGGCTTCTGTGTGGTTAGCGTGAATAAGGGGGGGGATGCGCACCCGGTCGCCGTACGAGGCCCCGGAGAACTGGTTGGAGAAATGTCCCTGATCACGGGCGAACCCCGCAATGCCGATGTGATGGCAGGGAGGAACACCAAACTCTGGAGACTTGACCGGAGCCGATTTGAAGAGATCTGTCGGGACCATCCCGAAATCACCTCCATGTTGACCGAGATTATGACCGGCCGGTTGGAGAATGCCTCTCTCACCGCGGAGCGGACCATCGGCGATTACGTCATTACCGAGATCGAGGGCCGTGGAAGAACGAGCATTGTGTACAAAGGACAATGCGCGGGGTCTTCCACTCCGGTCGCGATCAAAATGCTTAAGCACGATCTTGCCATGGATACAGGCTTCCAGGACGCGTTCAGGGATGAGTCCAGGATCTTGGCCAACCTGCACCACAAGAATATTGTGAGTGTTTACGACATTCAGTATCTCTATCGGACCGTATTCATTATCATGGAGTACCTGCACGGGAATTCGCTCGGCACGCTCCTGAAAAGCACCTCCCTATTGCCCCCGGACTTATCATGCCGGATTCTCACGGATATCTGTTCCGGACTTGCCTATGCTCACAGCCAAGGCGTGGTGCATGGAGACATCAAACCGGCAAATATCTTCGTACTGGAGGATTCCGGCACGAAGATCATCGACTTCGGTTTGGCGTGCAAGATCGGCACGAGGACATTGGGGTTCTTCGGCACGCCAAAGTATGCCTCACCCGAGCATATCACCGGGGAGCCCGTCACCGAGCGATCCGACATCTATTCACTGGGACTTCTCGCGTACCGCATCACCACCGGGGATGAGGCATTCTCCGACGTGGACGCGTCCATCTTGCTGCTGAGGCAACTCTACGAGGATATCCCCGATCCCCGGCAGGCCAACCCCGAGCTGCCCGACAACCTGAGGAATTTCATTCTGCGGGCAACCCGGAAAGACCCGGCCGAACGATACGCGGACATCCAACAAGGACTCAGAGATCTGCAATTGTAAGGTGCCGAAGGGACGAATGGCCGGCATTTCGCTTGGCGTCGTTTGCGCCTAGGTGGTATAATCTCTTAAGGACTTGGAACACATTTTGGCACATGAAACCCAAAGAATACGGAGATCATAGCGCAGCCTTCGGCCGCAACCAAAAGAGAATTACCACAGAGGCACAGCGAACACCGAGAATGCCAAGTTCTCGCAATTGCGGGGACACAATCCCAAGTTTCTCCCCGCCGTCACGGATCGAAATTGGGTTATGTCCCCGAATTGCTCGGGGGCACGCAATCCGGGGACATGACCCGATCTGCCGGAGCGCAGCGGAGGGACACAAATCGGGATCGTGTCCCCGGAATGGACGGATTCTTCGTGGAACTACAAGAAAATGAGGATTGGTAGTACAGATGGACACGATTCTCGAAGCCATATACAGAGACGGTGTACTTGTTCCCGACCGAAGCCTTGGTGCGGGGCAAGAGGGTAAGAAGTTCAAGCTGATCGTCATTGAACAAGAGGATTCCGAGGCCGGACGGGAGGGTTTTTTTCAGTTCGTGAAGAATCATAGGTTTGATTTGCCCGAGGATTATCGGTTCGACAGGGATGAAATTCATGGGAGATAGAATCCTTCTCGACACGAACCTTTGGATTTACCTATATGCTTCGAATCCTCATGAAAAGCAGCGCAAGGTGGAAGCGGTTGTTCGAGAGCACTTCGAGCGAATCGTGCTCAGCACGCAGATCCTTGGAGAATTCTACCACGTTGTTACACGAAAAGGCTTCCTGACGAACGAATCAGCCCGTGAGATCATCGTTCGAGTGGTAACCACCTTCCCGGTGGCGGAAGTTGGAACGGCATGCGTCTTGGAGGCCATAAAGATCCATGAAATGTATGGCTATTCGTATTGGGATTGCCTCATCGTAGCTACGGCAATACTCAACAATTGCGAGACACTCTATTCGGAGGACATGCAGCACAACCAATGTTTTCAAGGAAAAACCCGAATCGTCAATCCATTCGTCGAAATCTGCTAGGCGGCGGGATATCCCGATTCGATGTCAGGGGCTCTTATGAGCTGCAGAGTCAAGATCCCAATAGATGGAGCGGTGATTATCTCCGGAGACCAAAATGAAAGAACGACGCTGTACGAAACTGGCACGGGTCTTCTCCTTGACGGCGACGGCAGTGTAGCTCCGGTTAGACGGGACGGACCGGCAAACCTCATCGGTCGGTTCCAACTCAATAAAGGGTTATGGAATGACCCATGTAGACATCCAACAGGCTAAAGAGCGCTTCATGGAACTCGTCGAAATCGCAGCGGCCGCCCTCAGATTAGGGCCGGTTGAAACGCAGATACGCGGTCGTCGGTTTGGAAGCGCCAAGGGTTTGATCACAATGACAGAGGAGTTTGATGACCCGCTTGCAGACTTCAAGGACTACATGTAATGCGTCTCCTGCTCGACAAGCTAATCGGCGGGACATCCTGATGCAGTGAACAAGATAAAGCAGTTCACTCAAGGGATGTCCGAGGCGCAGTTCTGCAATGTTACGAAGACGGCATACGCAGTCATTCACGCGTTATCCCAGACTGCGTTCAACGACTGATGACCGACACTCGACGGGCATAAACCTGCCTTGACGGCCAACGGGCGGTATGATCAAATGATTGCCTCAAGTCAAACGAGCGAGCCCTTCCGGAGGGCAACCCGCTGAGAGAGAATAGGATACCGCTCATAGTCGACCGCATGTATCCTAATCCGGGTTCTTCGCGCGTCACGGAGGTCAAGAATGAGCGATGTGTACAAACTCCCGGCAAATAAGCTGGACCGATTGCCGAACGGGTTCCCTGCAACAGATAGCGGAATCGAGCTGCGAATCCTCCGGAAGATATTCGATCCGGACGCGGCTGAAATGGCCCTGAAACTCAAGCCAAAACCTGAAACGGACGACACTAGCCCGCTGTCTCAGAAAATCGGTAGATGAGATTCTCATCGTTCCGAGGCTCCGGCCTTGGAATGCCTGACTTTCGGGCCCCTGCCCGGACATGGGCGTCAATCCGTGCCCCAGCTTATGAAAGTGAACCGTCGATTCGACTGCCTCCGTGCTCAAGGCACGTCCTGATCGCATGAGCCGATCCGTTTGAAGAGATAATACTCAATGCTCTGCTCACCCAGGCAGACCTTGAGCCCGAGGTCTTCACACGTCCGCATAACTTGAAACAGTCTCAAGGCAGTACTACTGTCCGGCTCCTTCCGTTGATGACTGAAATCCGAAGCCGGCGTTGCCATGAAAGGGTACACGTTCACGACGTCAAAATAACGCCCATGATCTGCCAGGAACTGAATCGTTTTCTTAAAATCTTCCGATTCCTCACCGGGGGCGCCGACCATAAGCGAAGGGGCAAGAAGGATCTCGTTTGAATGCATCTCCTTTATGAAATCAGACATCTGTCTTGTTGTGATCCCCTTGTTCACTGCTCTAAGTGTGCTGTCGCTTCCGGACTCCAGCCCGAAAAAGACCTTTCTGCAACCTGACTTCCGCAGTGCATAAATCTTCTTATCCGACAGATCCGCTCTGGATTGCCCATACCACGGCTTGTTAAACCTCTCGAAACAACCGCAGAACTCAACCAAATTGTTGCCATTGAGCGAATGATCCCTGCAGACGAGGGCTGCCGGGTCGTACCGATCTATAAGGGATTCCAACTCCGCTATCACTGCCTTGACCGACCTTTCCACATACCCGGAATTCGAGCCCGTACAAAACGAACAAAACTTGCACCGTCCCCAGGGGCACCCATGCTTCAACATGAACGGGATCAGGTCAACGAGGTACTTGTCTCGATGTTCATAGACAGGGGCCGGCAGGTCGTCATACCTAACAGGTTGCGCGGTCGAGTCCATGGCGAAAAGATCGTTCACGTGTGCCGTTTGCACTCCGTGTGCTTTCAACTCGGCTTCGTTTGTCCACGAACCCAACGAGTTGCCGTAGAAGAAGATGCCGGTTTCCGGTGCCACCTGCTTCACGGTACGAGCAAGTCTCAGAACCGCCTCGGTCGGAACGGTGGGAAACCATGAGGGAGGTGTAATATAAACCACTGGATACTGTTCCCAGGGTATTGTTCCATAATGCCGCTCAATGTGGCAATCAACTTCGTCGTAGTATGGGTATAGCTGCGAGGCATCCGAAAGGATCCGACTCTCATCCATGATGTCGAATATCGGCTTGAGCCTAGCCCTGTTTTTGAGATGCAGGTCCGCATTCAAGTCGATAACGTCCACATCATACCTTGCGGCCAAGACAGCGGCACCGTAACCCAGCAAGCACGCGGGGTGGAGCGGCAAATGGTAGATACACGGGGTTACCAGGGCTGCCTTGTCTCTCCCTCTGTTGGGGGAAGTCGGGCGTCTCTGTGTCCCAAGATTGTTCGAGTTTCGTTCAGGCATGGAAGGCCCCTGAGACATGTGAATTGGGTCCGCAGCGCTTGAGTGCTATGTGCTCTTCGGGACTGAGAAATCCCCCTCAGCCCCCTTTTCGTGGAGGCGACAGGGGGGATTTCCCTTTCCGTCACTCGAGCGTGTTACCGTTCGAGCTTAGAAATCAGCAGGCGCTTTCTAATACTTTACCGACGCATCGCCGACTTCAATCTTGCCGACGCTCGCTTTGAGAGCCAATATCTTTTCACAATCCTTGGGGCTCACCCCACCGTAACCGTTGTTGTGCAGAAACTCGCAGAGTCCTAGTGCGGTTGCTCCTTCTTTGTTGACAAGATCTACGAATTCCTGAGCTAATTCCTTTTTCTTGCCTGCATCAGCAACCAAATCCAAGAAATCCTTCTGTTCGCCATTCGACATTGTTAGCTCCTCCCTTTCTTTGGCAAGCCACGGATGTTCCGTACCGTTCCTCCGATTCCCATCATCCGGCGTGGGATGCTTGTTGGGGACGAGGTCCGGTGCGATGGGGTTGTTGTGCCACGTTGACTATCCGACTACTAGAGATCCACCGGGGATGGACTTCTTGGCGTGGTGCCCCCGGCGGACTGTGACCTCTTAATTTCCGTCTTCACGATGTGAAGTAACGGCGAACCAAGACAGGTCACCCATAAGACGAGGCCTTAGCCAGTACTCTCTTACAGAAGGGGACTTTCGGGTGCATGTCCCTGTACCGGTCGGACGGTCTCGTCATCCCCTCCGATCTGCAAAGGCGTGAGTACACGCAATTCCCACAAAGCGACTGATCTTCCGACACAGCCCGGCAGTAATCATCCGAGCCGATAATTCGTGTGAGAATGCCCGGCTCGTATGTACCGAAATGATCCGTTGTGGAATGAGCGAGCGTGATGCGAAGGTCTGCAGTGACCAGAATGCTCCCCGGTTGATACAATGGATGAGACGGAGACAGCCAGGGCATGTTGAGAACTCTGGAAGCGACTACGGCCAGAGGATTGTTCAATATACCTGCTTTCAGGCCATAAAGGTTGAGAAGCGAAACCATTTTGACCAGTCTGAGAAAGTCATCAGGGCTAAGAACCTCTCGTGAGAGGTCAAGTACATCACCCGGCACCCGGATGAGTTGTATAAAGTTCAGCTCCCGTAGGTCGGGGAACTTGGCGAAGAGATCTTCCGCGAAGCGCGGCAGGTCCGGAAGGAGGCTTCTTCCCACCGCCGTAAAAACATGAACGGGAAGACCTGCGCTCAATGCGTTGTCGATACCCTGCATGGCCCGGTCGTACGATCCGGTTCCCCTCACGCTGTCATGAAGTCGTTTCGGCCCCTGAAGGCTCACTGAAACCGCGAGACCATCGTAGGCTGCAAGGTTCCGGCCGATTTCAGCTGTTAGGAGTGTACCGTTGGTATTCAAAAAGGCCTTTTCATACCCCATGGCAAAGGCATAATCGAGAATGTCCGACAAACCGCCCCACAGGAGGGGTTCTCCTCCCGTTACGTGAAGGTTCCGGTAAGCTCCCTCGTACCCCTCCTGAACCAAAGTTTTGACCAGGTCGGGGGCAAGACTTGTGCCCCTCGTGCCGCGTGCGCGGACAAAGCAATGCGAGCACGAACTGTTGCAGCGGGTAGTTACCTCAACGCTGAGGCAATTCCTTTGAGGCAAGGTAGATTCGCGATCTTCCATTAGGGTATTCCTAAGTGCTTTGTTACATAAGAAGGGTCGCGTATTCCGGCCGTGCAGCTGATGCATGCCTTCGAAGTTTCAGATCCATCGTCCCCGGTCCCCCCTTTGATCCCCCCGTCAACGGGGGGGAAGTCCTCCCTTCCGCAGGGGGGCGGGCATCTTGCCCGTCCTCGACAGTCCCGCGTTTCGCGGGACTGCCCCACAGCAGGGCTGGGGAAGGGGTTCTTGATTCGCCGACGTACTGGTGTAGTTGCGTATTGCATTCAGTCTTCCCCGCGAACCTCCATGACCTCCCGGCCACAACGGACCGTGAGACTGCACCGGCGTTTCGGGCCAAAATTCCCCCTTTATGAAAAGGGAAGACTTTCAGGTAAGGGGCCGGCCTTCGCCGAGGAGACGGCGGTCATAGCCCGGCCTACGATCCGACTGAGGTTGGAGAGATTCCTTGTCCTCCATTATTCTCTTCAAGCGAGTTGTCGCGGTTCTTGAGAGGATGGGCGAGGCATCGAAACTCTCGCGCAAGGCCCGTCATCTTGTGAGCCTCGACGATGGATGCCGCGGATTCCAACTCAGTGCAAATCCTCTCAGTGATGGTGTCAACAAGACCGTGTTCCAAGATATGGCTCAGGACGACATGTGCCGACTCCCGGGTTCCGGCTCGGTCTCCTACGGTACCGTGGTTCCAGTGAGTCCTGAGCCTTTCAGGGAGGCACAGATACACGGAAGACTTCGCACCTTTTCCCATATCCTCGCGGATGTCCCTGATGTCATCGAGAAGGCGCCAGGCAATACCGAATGAACCAAAGGCTATTTCAATATCCCTCGCGAAATCCGAGATTCCGGTCATCTTCATGGCCAACAGAACAGGGGCGATCATGACTATGGCCATCTGCCGTCTGAAGAGATCGCAGTAGCCGTCTAGAAAGTTGGGTTCTTCCGAATCTTGAAAGCCGGAATAGTAGTCATCGAGGAAGCGCCGAACGGTTTCCTCACCTGCCGGAACGCGCTTAGCCAGACTATAGGCGGCATTGTTCATGATTGTCCACGCCCGGCTTCGCAAGAGCAGGGTCAGCGGGGTAACGGAGACCTGACCGTCAATGAGATGATCGTCCAGGGAGTGAAGAGACATAGCCATGGATTGGGCTGCAACGGCATTCGTCATATCCCCTTCGGTCAATCGTTCCGTGGGGAGATCGTTCTCATGGCCGAGCCGGTAGAGGATGGACCATATGGGGGGATAATAGTTCGCGAAGAAATCCGGCTTTTCGCCGAGCTTCGCCCCGGAATACCGCATGAGAAATAGGATTGAGTCGGTTTGAGCCGATTCAGGCAGGGATCGGCAAAGCGAGATGATTTCGTTGCCGAACCGCCGGTAAAAGGTGCTTTCCAGGTTCGAAAGCTCCCTTCCGCCAAAGTCCAGAGACTCACAGTGGAGCAGGAAATCCCCTATTCTCCCCTTCATTTGAAGACACGCCGTCTTTCTTGACTTCTTGTCAAACAATAAACCTCAGGCTTCAGCCGGCCCTCGGTCTATCCGGTAAGTTACGGAATTTAGATCCTCGAGGTCGCTGTCCAGCCCGAGCTCTCGGAACATTGTTGTCGCTGTTTGTCGATACTCCTCAGCTTTGCTCACGGCCGGCTCCGAGGGCGTATCTTTTGCCGACAGTGCGTGAACGGCCATTGAAGCATAGGTTCTGGCGAGCTGAGGACGTGCTCCGAGTTTTTCTCCTTCTCTAATCGCCTTGTTCCACCACTTAAAGGCCCCTTTTTGATCGTGGATCAACCACTTATATACACCCATAAGTCGATAAGAATCCGTTCGATACAACGCAGCTTTTCGACAAGTTTTGATCAACTTCTTCCCCGAGTTGAGCGCATCCCTCCGATATTCACGAGCTTCTTTTTTGTGGCCCTCCCTAAGGGCGACTTCCAGGTGTTGCAGGTAGTATTCAAACCGGCTTCGATAGAAGAGCACCACCTGCATTGGAGCCGCCCTTACTTCAGACCTAATCTGATCGGCTTGATCCAGCGCCGCCTTCACCGCTTCCTCAGGCTCTTTTCTCAACAGCCGTATCAAGGCTTCCAGGGCATGCATAGTCAGTGCGTTTTGCGGCCAGTCATTTCTCCGGACCAGCTCGATTCCTCTATTCACTTCAGCAATAGCTTCCTTCATGCAACGGCGTTCAATGAACAGATGAATGTTCACCAAGTATTTCAGGAGATGGTAGATATCGTTTTCATAGGCTTCGGCCAATTCACCCAGTTCTGTCGCCATCGATCGTGCCGCATCAAAACGGCCTTGGTAGGTGACGGGAAGTCCGTGCCAGTAGCAGTGCTGTGCGGCCCAAAACGTTTCCCCGATCCTGAGGTTCCCCTTCACCAATTCGTCACCGTAATCAGTAATCTCATTCCATCGGCCTTTCAAGAAGAGGTGCTGAGTATCCATAAGATCGTATACAATCAACTGCTTGGGCTCGTTTGGGTCCAGCTTGGGTTTTGCATAATCCAGAACCTTTCTCGCAATGGGGAGAGAAAGACCGATAAAGGAAAAGAGTGTACTGGCCCCTGCCAAGATGCCGATTCCAAACTTGAATTTCGTGAGATCGAAACGGACGATGGTGCCGTAAAAGTAGAAGAATTCCATAAAGAACCGCTTGGGATTTATGACCACCAAGGCCTGGGCCTTCTTGTAGAATAGGTCTACCATTTCGGCATCGTGCGGTGT
The DNA here is from genome assembly GCA_963675835.2 of Desulfomonilaceae bacterium. Lineage (GTDB taxonomy): Bacteria > Desulfobacterota > Desulfomonilia > Desulfomonilales > Desulfomonilaceae > JAVHLK01. Next base: position 764,638 of record CAXXIU010000017.1, on the reverse strand, counting down.
GGGCATCTTTTTGAACCATAATGCGGGAAGGTAAAGAGCCGTCAGGAAGGCAAGAAAGCTTGATACAAAACGGTACGCACTTGCCAAGGAAGTCTTGGGCAACTCGCCCCAATAGAAATTCAGGGCCTTGTCGAAATGCTCCACCGCCTCTGCGTAGAGACCCCGGTTGAAGAACGCCAGCGCTATGTTCTTTTCGAGCATGGCGACCTTTTCAGGGTCCGCGTTTGCGCCCGTCAGCCTCCGGTAAATGTCCAGTGCGTCCCGGTAGTAGTTGAGCGCCTCGTTGGACGCGGCGGATCTCAAGGCCTCTTCGCCGGCCTTGATCAGGTATTCCTCGGCCCTTTCCAGGCTCTCGGCTTTGAGGTAATGATATGCCAATGTCCCGTAAAACTCGCGGAGTCCTTCCCGGAAGATCCGTTCTATGGATTCCGCCACCTTCAGATGAAGCTCTTTGCGCTGCTGCAAGAGGATTGATTCGTACGCAGCCTCCTGCGCAAGGGCATGTTTGAACAAATACTCCAATTCATCTATTCTCATGCGGGCCCTGATGATCTGAACATCCATCAGATACGCCAGCCTGTGATCCACGTCTTCGATGGAATCCGCCACGTCCTTGATGACGCGGTCGAAGAAGCTCCTGCCGATCACCGAGGCGGTCTTGACCAGGTCTCGCGTTTGCTCTTCCAGCCGGTCTATCCTGGCCACAAGGACATCGTTGATGGTCTGCGGAATTACTACCTCGTCGATCTTCTCCGTGACCTCGAAGCTGCCGTTCTTCTTTTCCACCGCTCCCTCGTCGATGAGGGAACGTACCACCTCTTCAATGAAGAACGGATTGCCGCTCGAACGGTCAATGATGCTTGCTTTGAGCGCGTGCGGGAGGCCCTTTCTTTCCAGCAGATTCTCGATCATGGTCTCGCTGTGGGTGCCGTCCAGCGGCTGAATCTGCATCTCCACATAGGAGCCGGGAAGCCTTGAGCAAATCGCTCTGATCTTGCTTTCGTCGGCATCGAAATACCATGGCCGGAAGACGTTGATGAATACGATCCGGTGTTTGTCCACGAGTGTGCAGAGTGCTTCCAGAAGTTCCAGGGAGCTTGTGTCCGCCCAGTGAAGGTCTTCCAGCACTACAACCGTCGGCCGAAGCTCAGCCGCCTTGACAATGAGTTCTCTTGCGGTCTTGATAATAAGCTTTTCCAGCGCCTCGCCTTCTATGCCTTTGACTCTTTCCGCATGCTTCCCGGTGAGCTTCATGCCCATGAGGGTAGCAATAAACGGTACGATCTCGTCCTGCTCCTCAGGGTGGACTTCTCTGACGGCTTTTTCGAGTTTGTCAAAGGCCGTTGCCTGAGGTTCTCCCTCTGTTATCCCGGCCCATTGCTCGAGAAGATCGATAATGGGATGAAAGCTCAGATTCTTTCCGATGGAAACGGCTCGGCCCTCGAGTACGTTCACCCGCTTCATGACTTCACGCTTCTTCAACTCGGCAACGAGCCGTGACTTGCCGATGCCGGCCTCGCCGATGATGTTCACTACCGAGCCCTCGCCGTTGACGGCCTTCATGACCTGCAATTCAAGCTTGTCCAACTCGCTTTGCCGGCCAACCATCTCGGACGAGACCATCCGGTCGCTGCGGACCAATCCGGAGCCGGCTTTAGCTTCGATAACCTTGAAAACGTGAACCGGCTCGGTCTTGCCCTTGACCTTTTGGAACCCAAGATCCTCGAATACGAAAACACCCTTTGCACGAAAATGAGTCTCGTGGCCGACCAGAATCTCCCCGGGGTTGGCGAGGTCGCCCAACCTGGATGCCACATTCACCGCGTCGCCGGCCACTCCGTGAGCGCCTTTTTCCGGGTCCGCGTCGGCCGTCACCACGAGGCCGGTATTGATGCCGCTGTGCATGGCGAGAGGCGCTTCAAGCTTCTCCTGGTAAAGCGGGCTCAGGGACTTCACGAGACCGTGAATCTCCAGTGCGGCTCGTACGGCCCGAATGGGATCGTCCTCATGGGCGCGGGGGACCCCGAAGAACGCCAGAACCGCATCACCTATTATCCGCTCGATGAAGCCTTCGTATTTGGCTATGACATGTTTGACCTGACCAAAGATACGAGAGGTGATCTCTTTTACTTCTTCCGGGTCGAGCTTCTCGGTCATGGTCGAGTAGCCGGCAAGATCGCAAAAAAGGGCGGTGATGTGCTTACGCTCAGGCTGAGGATTGAGGTGTTCCGGTGTGGATTCGGGAGGGCGTTCGGGGGCGGAGGCGTCGCCTTGCAGCTCAATGCCGCATTGCAGACAGAACTTCGCGTTGTCGGGAAGTTCCGTCCGGCATTTCGAGCACCTCATGGGTCCCTCCGCGAGGCTGTCCACCAGCGACAGACGTGGAGTCTCTACGTGACGATGAAAGATAACGTTAAGGATTGAGCAATGAGCGTCCATACCCCCTCCCACAACGTTCACCAGTGTAATCGGCGACGGGGCGCTTTGTCAACCGCTTTCTGAGGGCACGGGTAAGCATTCAGTCTCGCGGGGGAAAGCCTGCCCGTAACTGAAAAAATACCTTGACACGGCAAAATCTATTGCCGTCCGGACCGTTTGGAGCTATACTAAAAGATTGGAATTAGTGCCATGCCCGGAAGATGCCTCACGTAATCGACGCTAACGCACATCACGGCACAAATAAGTATGAGCCGAGCCGCAATCAGGCGAAGGACGTCGCATGCAATCTGATACGAAAGCCGAACTGGTCGGGATTGTCGGGGAACAAAGAGCCACGGACAGGCCTGAGGATCTGGTGGCTTACTCGTACGACGCGTACACTGCGGAGCACCTGCCGGACCTAGTCATCTTTCCTCTGACCACACGGGAGGTCTCGGCCGTCATGAAGACCGCGCACCGTGAGAGCATCCCGGTTACCGCACGGGGATCGGCCACAAATCTGGCCGGCGAGGCGGTTCCCCTGAGGGGAGGCATTGTACTGGCCTTGGCTCGCATGGACAAGATCTTGTCCATTGACAAGGAGAACTACCGTGCCGTGGTGCAACCGGGAGTAATCAACCACGATTTTCAGATGGCCGCGGCCAAGTTGGGGCTTCTCTATCCCCCGGATCCGAGTTCATGGACGGTCTGCAGCATGGGCGGGAATGTGTGTACCAATGCAGGCGGGCCAAAGACCGTGAAATACGGAGTAACGAGAGATTATCTGGTCGGTTTGACCGTAGTACTTGCCAACGGAGACATTCTTGAAGTGCGGGAGAAAGACTTTACCGACGGCCGGGGATACAATCTGACTCACCTGTTCTGCGGGTCGGAGGGAACGTTGGGCGTCATTACGGAAATCAGGGTGCGTCTCACGGCAAAACCCAAAGCCACCCGGACGCTGCGTGCCGACTTCCCGAACCTCGAGGACAGCGGCAAGGCCGTCGCAGATATTATCGGCTCCGGGATAGTGCCGTCCGCACTGGAATTGCTTGACGACGTGGTGATCTCTGCAGTTGAGGCCGATGCCCACCTGGGACTGCCGGCGGATGCGGAAGGCATGCTGCTTGTGGAAGTGGACGGAGAGCCGGAAGAACTCGACCCCCAGGTGGAACGAATTGAAAGCGTGCTCAAGGCCAACAATGCGGCCAGGGTCATTGCGGCCAAAGACGATGCAGAGGCTCAATCGCTTTGGACTGCTCGAAGAGCGGCCTTTTCGGTGATGTCGCGTCTCAGGCCGACCGTGGTCATGGAAGACGCCACCGTACCTGTTTCCAACCTGCCCGTGATGATTCGTAAGGTCAGGGAGAGTGCGAACCGCCACCGCGTGAGGATCGGCGTGGTTGCACACGCAGGGGACGGCAACCTGCATCCTCTGGTGGTTTTCGACAAGCGTGATGAGGACGAAGTGGAGCGGGTCAACCAGGCCGTGGAGGAGATCTATCGGGAGGCCCTCGCGTTGGAGGGCACGCTCTCCGGTGAACACGGCATCGGTATCTCCAAGTCGCGGTTGTTGCCTCTCCAGTTGGACCCGGTAGCCATGGCGGTCACCCGCAGCATAAAGCGAGGACTGGACCCCAAGGGAATCCTCAATCCCGGCAAGTTTGTTTGAACATTCATGGCTTGGGCTGTTTGCAAGTCACAACGAATCGTGAAAGTTCTCAGCCCTGCCTTGGTGGTTAATTCTTAATCTCTTGGAACCTTTTTGCTCGATGTGCATCTAATTGTATGACCAGGAATTCTCCTGGAGACAATACATGGAAACGCCGGTCAGGGGAAGTGAACACCATGCAGTTCATACAACATCCCTCGCTGGAGCCGGACTCAGCCGGATCACAGAGTGAGATATGGGGATCGGCGAAATACCTTAGGCGAAGGAGGGGTAGATGAATTACCCTGTTACGACAACGGGTTTCGACAGTTTCCTCAGGCAGGTTAAGAAGATCAAGCCGTTGGCCCGGGAACGGGAATACGAGTTGGCAGTACTGTACCGTGAAACAGGGGACCGGGAGGCCGCGCACGAACTGGTTGTCTCACATTTGCCTTTCGTCGTGAAGATTGCGTTTCAATATCGCAATTACAAGCTTCCTGTACAGGACCTGGTGCAGGAAGGTACGATAGGACTGATGAAGGCGATCAAACGGTTCGATCCATTTATGGGATTCCGGCTGGTTTCGTTCGCTGTCTGGTGGATTAAGGCCTATATCAAGAACTTCATTCTAAAATCATGGAGCCTGGTGAAGCTCGGAACAACGCAAGCCCAGAGGAAGCTCTTCTACCGCATGGGCGACATCGGAGAGCATGTAGACGCGGAGACCCATAGGGAGCGGGTACGGGACTTAGCGGAGGAACTCAAGGTCAAGGAAGATGAAGTGATCGAGATGGAAGCCCGCATGAAGTCCAGAGAGTGGTCACTGAATGACACCCTGGGCGATGACGGGGGATTCACCGGCATGGACCTGCTCGAAGACGATGCTCCCGATCAAGAGACTCAGCTCATCGAAAAGCAGACCGAGAGAGCCGTGTCCGGATTCACGACGAAAGCTCTCAAGAAGCTGGATCAGAGGGAACGCTTCATTATTTCAAAGAGGTTCCTTGAAGAAGATCCCCCGTGGACCTTGCAGAAACTTGGAGATCATTTCGGAACCTCACGGGAGCGGGTGAGACAACTGGAACGGCGGGCTCTCGGCAAGCTGAGGAAGGAACTGGAACCTCAGGCCGCCGCAGGATTGTTGCCCGCGTAAGATGGCGTGAAACAGTTTACGTGAACCTTCACGGCTTGTTAACAGCCCCCAAGCGTTGAATGCTCGCCGGGTTCCTTAGGGTCCCGGCGATTTTTGATTGATAGGGGTCAGGTCTACTCTTGGCTCACCTTCCGTTTCGCTCCGCTCAAGGTGAGTCAAGAGTAGACCTGACCGCAAGGAAGCTGAAAAAAATCTCTCCACACCCCTTGACATCGGTCGCGCGATGATAATCTGAGTACTGAATTAACCGCCAAGGTTATGGATCGAGAATCAATCGTATGTAACGACCTATACCCCCAAGGAGGTACAAGAGATGTTCGGATGGAGATCGGCTGGAGACCCTTCATGGGCCGAAGTTGAGCGCCTCAGGCGCGGAATGGACGATCTGATGACCGCATTGACCCGTGGGTCTCGCGTACCTGCGGCGCCATTGTGGGCCGAAGCTCGTCTGTTCCCCCTTCTTAACCTGTCGCGTGACGGGGACACGTTTCTGGTAACAGCGGAAATACCGGGGATAAAAGCCGAAGACATGAATGTTCATGTGGAAGGAGATACGCTCACGTTAAAGGGTGAACGCAAACCGTCAAGCGTGGTGCAAGGAGCAAGCTTCCACAGGCGGGAGAGATCTTCGGGTACGTTCCAGAGAAGTCTGGTGCTTCCTGCCGCCATTGATGCCGAGAACGTCAAGGCAAACTGCAAGGACGGCGTGCTTACCGTGACCCTACCCATGGAGAAGGCGGCTTTGCCGCGACAGATTTCCGTGAGCGTTGAATAGGCAACCCGGAAAAGGAGGTGCAATCAGATGGCCGACCAGGAAATCCAAGTAGCTGAGAAGAAAGAGCTCGCAGCCGAGGGAGGCGAATTTACGAGAGAGGGCGTTTACTTCACCCCTGCGGTAGACATCTGCGAAACCGAAAAAGAACTCATGGTCCTCGTCGACATGCCCGGCGTGAACTACGAGAACGTGGACATCGAACTCAAGGAAAACATACTCACCATTGAAGGCAAGGTACCGTCCGAGGAACGGAAGGAACAGGAACTCCTCAGAGAATATCGGACAGGAAGCTATTTCCGCTCGTTCCGGATAACCGATGTGGTGGACCAGAACAAGATTACTGCAAGCATGTCCGACGGGGTCCTCCAATTGACGCTGGCCAAAGCCGAGAAAGCCGTCCCCCGCAAGATACCCATTGCTACGTCGTAGCAGGGGATCCAATCGGCAACGCGCCGAGTGTCCGGTCGAATCCCGGACTCAATGCCGTGCGGCGAGAATAAAGCGGCCCGGTGAATTGCCCGGCCGCTTCCCGTAGGCCTCGGGGCGCGGCTCTTGCCCTTTCCGAAATTGACCGTTACTATCAGGCGTATCGGATCAACCGGGGCCGGTCACCGGCCGGACAATTCGTACAAGAAACGGCGGCAAACCCTTACATCATGCACAAGTTCATCCTCTTTGATATAGATCAAACACTTATTGAGAGCGGCGGCGGCGGCCTGAGCGCCATGACGAAGGCATTCAAGGAGATTACCGGGATCTCAACGGATTTAACGGCATATCCTACGGGGGTAAGACCGATCCTCAGATCATTCGGGAAGCTCTCGAAGCGCACGGTTTGAGCGTCGGAAGACAACCATCCTGAATAGACTGATTGAAGTCTACCTTGGGCACTTTCCCGAGGAGATGGCAATCAAGCGGGGACGCATCAAACCGGGTGTAAGCAAACTCGTGGAACGCATTCACCACTGCGGGGTTCTGCACCAGGGGCTCTTCACGGGAAATGTGGAAGAGGGTGCGCGGATAAAACTCGAGCATTTCGGTCTGCACGAATATTTCGTGGCCGGCGCGTTCGGGAGTGACGGCGAAGATCGGAACGTGCTCCTCCCCATAGCCGTAGACCGATTCCGGAAACGCACGGGCATTCAGGTGGATTATCGAGACTGCGTCGTCGTGGGGGACACCCCCAGAGACGTGGAGTGTGCCCGTGCACACGGAACGCCCTGCATCGGCGTTGCCACGGGAGCATATTCGCAGGCGGATCTGAACATTGCCGAAGCCGACCTGGTGGTCGAGGACCTCACCGACACGGAATCCATTCTTGAGTGGATCACCTCGATTTAATGGTCAGACGGATCTTTCCCGGGAAACAACTTAATAAGATACCGCCAACTAGTCTGAATAGTTGACGTTAATCCCCGCAGTTCGGAATCGAGTGTCTGCTAACAAACGGCTTGGGAACGATGCGTGATCGACGGAATCCCCAGGGCTTTGCAGACGGCAATCTGATTCTCATCGAGGTTTGGGAGGCGAAGGAATTCGGTGCCGTTGACATTGTATCGGTCGAAGGTCAGACGCCCCATGGTCCGCAGGGCTGTGTCCAGTAGGCATCTGTCTTGGCCGGCCGCCGGGCCGGAGGGAAGGTTTTCTTTGAGGAGGCGGGTCGCCTCGTTGACGATCTTCAGAGCGAGCATGCAGATCAACGCGTGTCCTTGCGTCCGAGCGGCCTTCTGAAGAAAGATGGGGCGGATCTCCAAGAAGCCGTTCTTGAGGGTTCTGAAATTTCGTTCCACCTTCTGGAGTGACCGGTACCGCTCGTCTACGGTCTTGGCATCCATCATCTCTGCCGACACATCGGTTTCCATCACGTAACAGCCGTCCAGAAGCGCAGACTCGGCCATTTTGTCCGCATCGACGTTCACCGTGAGCCGACGCGCCTGAAGTTCTATGGTGCAAAAAGAACCCAGTTTATGGCGTTTGACCCACGCGGTAAACTTTCTCTTGCCTGCCTCGGGCTTGGCTCGATCAGAGTTATCCACGAAGGCGTTCCTTTCGTCCACCAGGCGCCTCAGCTTGGCAAGCTTATCTTCTCGTCGCCTTTGTTCCTTACGACGGACCAATTCGTTCCGCCGTAAAACCAGCCGAAGCCCTCCTGTTTGAACCTCGCTAACCGTTTCTTCAAACAGCCCCAGTTGAATGATGCCTTTTCGTATCAGCTTTCGCACCTGTGGGTTTGTCAGCGCTGTGATGTACTTCAAACCAGACTCGGAAAGTGCGGCTTTGCCTTTGCTCTTTATCATGCCCCGGTCGCCCACGAACACGACATCCGTAACGCCGAAACGCTTCTTCAACGTCTCAATCTGGGTTGAGACCGTCGAGGGATCTGCGGTATTACCTTCGAAGACTCGTATGGAGAGAGGCTCACCCTCGGCATCGGTCAGGAGCCCCACCACGATTTGCTTCTTGCCTTTTATATTGTCATGAGGGTATCCAAAGGCTCCCAGTTCATTGCAGTCCCCTTCCAGGTAACAACTCGTCACATCGTAGAGCACCAGTACATTGGGGGCACCTTTCTTCCTCGCATGTGCCTTGAACAGTTTTTTCTCTATCTTGTCCTGGCGTTTGGCCACCCAATCAAGAGTGCTGTAGAGTTCCTTCTCGTCAAAAGCGTCCAGACCGAGTATTTCGGCTACACAGTGATCCTTTGCCCAACGCACCGCAGACAGACGAGATCGCTGGTCTGAAACCCTGGCCAGAACAAGGAACAGAGCAAGTTTTCCAAACCGCGTACGCCCCAGGGCCTTGGTTATTTCGAGCCGATCCGCCATCTGCGCCAGTACAAAGAGCGTACCGAATGTACGACCGGTAGTTGGGCCCAAATCGCCAACGATACCGTCGAACTCACCCCTAAGACATCTCTTGAGGGCTTCAACGCGCTCGGGTGCCCATTTGCTCAGGTTGGCAATGGTACGCATCTTGATCTTGCCGTCTTCTCGATAGCCTTCGCGAAGTAAGACGGCCGGGCGAGAATTGCGATTGGGGACGGTATGCACAAACATGCGAGCCTAATATCACATCTCGCATGCTCTGTCAAGCCCAAAAGCTTCAATTACATGCTAACAAATGGCAGTCATTTTGGGCACTTGCTTTCGTGTTTACGCAGACTTACGCTAATATTCTCAGAAAAGATCCGTCAGATATGGTATTAGCCGAAACTTAATTGTGACGGCTTGACGAAATATCCGCAACTGCTCGGAATCACGATGGTGACTATTCCATCCAATTGTTGACATTATGCATGTTTGTGTGCTAATCTGTTAGCAAAATTCATGGACGTCGTTGTTTGTTGTACTGTGGAGTGTATAATGAAACGAATCTTCTGTTTCACCGTGATTATCGTAGTGGCCGCATCGGTCTTCTCGTTTGGTGATTGTGATGCCATGTGCTCATTCGGGCTTCATCGAGACAGCGGGTGCTTAAGCGCACTGACCGAGGCACAGTGTCAGTTTCCTCCCTTGCTCAACCCTTGTCAGGTACCGTGTCCGCCGCTCGCACTCCAGAAGCAGGCGGTGCCCTGTGCCTTCCAGACGGCGTGTCCCTCTCTGATTCTTCCCGCCCACGGGATTTCATATGGATGCAATCCCTATCCACTGTTCGGCATGAGATGATCCGCATGTAGGGATCTTGCCCCGAGAGAGTTTCAATGATTCCAATGCGTCTTGTTTTGGCTTGACTCCGGCTTTGATTTCATTATGGTTATATGAGAGTTCTCGCTCACCGCGAGATGAGGGTTCATGCCGACGACACGGTGTGGACCGTCACATGGAAGCATGCATGCCGTCGGCCGGCACAAAGAGTCGCCGACCTCAACTCGTGGCGGCAGAAGAAGGCCGGCATGCTTGACTAACCCGGTGACGCGTGAAAGAGTCTTGAGGCACATGCCGGAAGCCCGTACACGTTTCGGGATACCGCTGTGCCGACTTCACGAGGGGATAAGGGAATGTTGTTGGGTTGTCGTTTCATGCGGTGGTTCATATCTGCGACCGTCGCCGGTGCACTGCTGTGGAGTGTCCCTGTCTTCGCTCAATCGAGCATAGCTTCCGTGGAGGACCTCCTATCGGGTCTTTCCAGTCGGGCTGAAGCTGTGGAGCCGAGTGTCCGATGGGGCGAGAGAATCGACCGGCTGATTTCCACACCGTCGTGGGGAAGCGAAGAAGATGGTCGTGCCGCTCAGTCCGACCTGGCGGCGGAGGATGTTTCCCCAGCGGTTCCCGAGTCTGAAGAACAAAATCCAGGGCCCACCTCCCGGGATTCGTCTCGAACAAACCTTGTCAGAGTGGCCTCGCTGCAGCCGGGAAATCATGTTACGTCGATGGACGATACGCCCGCACTCGAAGTCGCGAAAGAAATCGCCGCTCTCAGCGATCTCGGCACGGACGGTTCGGGTCTTTATGCCAGGCTGGAGATACAAGTAGAGCATTCGACATACACGCTGCGGCTCTTCGGCATCAAACATAACGGCGACAGAGAGGTCCTCTTCACATGCAGAACCGGTTTGGGATCGAGAGAATTTCCAACCCCCAAAAACTCGTACTACATTCTTCGCATTTTCGACGACAAACCCTTGTGGATACCTCCTCCCGATAAACCGTGGGCCTGGGGACAGTCCCCGAGTCACTCCGTGTACGGCGGCCACATGATGCCGTTCTTCAGCAAGAAGCCTCTCCATCGTCAACAGAGAGCCGAGGTAATTCGCGAACTGGACTGCATAACCGGCCAACGGCAGATGGTGGATGCAGGCGCGTACCGTATTCATGGAACCAGTTCACCTTGGAGTGTAGGATCGGCGCAGTCTCATGGTTGCGTACGCCTGCTCAACAAATCGGTGAAACAGCTTTCGGACTTGATCAAACTTCACGTAGGTACTACCACGAGAGGCCGAACCGCCAACGGATCGTTCATCAAACTTGCCCGGCCGGTGCGGTTGATTCTCTTCTGATTCTACCTGTGAAGTCCCACCGGCAAGATGCCGGTGCTACTAAAGACGGTGTGACTGTCGCGTGGAGAGCCGCAGTAGGGTCCCGCGTTCCGCTGGATCCCCCCCCTGTACTACTATCCCTGAAATTCTTGTCGTGCCGCGAAGAATTCTTGCATTCCGGGGACACGATCCCGATTTGTGTCCCTCCGCTGCGCTCCGGCAAATCGGGTCATGTCCCCGGAATTGCGAGGATCCCCTGCGTCGTACAATGGTACTTGCGAAACTCAAGGTCGTGCGTGACGCCGGTGTCTGCAATCGCCATTTGGTTGCGGTTCTAACCGCACTGTGGAACACGGGGTCTTCCCCGCAGGCCGGAAAGCCTGCGCCACATTGGTATGGGGACCTCACCGTTTGAGTATCTCCCCCCGGCCCTCATCTCCTGCCAAGCTTTCGTCGTATCTCCGTGAAGGGGAATTTCGCCATCAGGGGTCGTCCGTGCGGGCAGACCTCCGGTGATCCGCTTTGGTCCAGACTCTTCAGGAGCGCTCGTATCTCTTCGGTTTGCATGCCCTTGGTTTCCTTGATCGCGGATCTGCATGCCATGCTCTTGAGAAGCTCTTCCTTTATCCGCCCGAGATCACCCTTGAGTCCGGTATCCAGCATAACATCCACGAGTTCGTTGAGGAGATCTTCAACATCATCCTTGTTGAACCAGGCCGGCACGCCCTTCACCACGAAATCCTTTTCACCGAATTCCTCGATTCTGAAGCCCGCGGTATGGAGGACATCGAGATGCCGTGCCACGGCTCGTGCCTCCACCACGGAAAATTCGAGCACCTGGGGAATCAGCAAGTCCTGAGACTCCAACCGTTGTCCTTCACGCTCCGAACGGACGAGATCATCAAAGAGAATCCGTTCGTGCGCGGCATGCTGATCCATGACAATGAGTTCATGATCGTTATGGAGGATGAGGAAAGAACCGGGGATTCTCCCGACGATTCCCAGGGACGAAAACCCTCCCTGCAGGTCGTCCATGCCTGGGACCTGAGACGAACCGCGCAATTGCTCGAAGCTCGGCGCCGGAGAGGGCGGCCGGCCGGGATCGCGTACCGGTTCCGTCCCGAACTCGCCGGCCTGCGGGGGAGGGGAGATTGACTCACGGGAATGAAGGCGAGGCTCTTCTTCGGGCATCTCTTCCATCATGTGACGTGAGAGCGAATCGGTCGGAGGACGGGGACGACCATAGTCTCTGTGCGTCCTCCCCGGAACACGGTAAGGGGCTCCCGTTAATGCCTCGTACACTCCGTTGAGGATGAGGTCGTAGACTTGTTTGGGATTCACGAAACGAACTTCCGCCTTTTGAGGATGAACGTTTACGTCGACCTGTTCGGGGGGCAATTCGATGAAGAGAATCGCGAACGGGTAACGGCCGCGCTCCATGAGATTGGCGAATCCGCGGTTCACTGCGGAGTTAACCAGCCTGTCCTTCACCGATCTGCCGTTGACAAAGGTCTGCACGGACCGCATGTTGGACCGAGCGTACGGCGGTTTGGCCACATAGCCGCTAAGCTTTCCCTCCTGGTCGGCGTGGCTTACTTCGACGAGGTTCTCTCGAACATCCTTGGAGAAGAGCGTGTAGATCCGCTCGAAGGTGGAGCTCACCACAGGGGCGTCCAGCTTGAGCCTGCCATCCTCAACGTAAGTGAATCCCACGCCGGGGTAGGCAAGCGCGAACTTGACGACGGCCTCATGCACATGTCCCGCCTCCGTGGCCACGGCTTTGAGAAACTTTCGACGTACCGGCACGTTGAAGAACAGGTTACGAACCTCCAGCATGGTTCCCACGGCCATGCCCTTGCGGTCTGCAGAACGTATGACTCCCCCCTCAACAGTAATGACCGTTCCCGCGGGATCGGCCTCCTCCCGGGTCATCAGGATTAAGCGGGAGACCGAAGCGATGCTTGCCAGAGCCTCACCGCGAAATCCCATGGTCGCTATGCCGACCAGGTCCTTTTCGGTTGTCAGCTTTGACGTGGCATGTCGCTCCAGCGCCTGGAATGCGTCGTCATGGCTCATGCCTGTTCCGTTGTCCCTCACGCGGATGAGCTTCTTGCCGCCGTTCTCGATTTCCAGTCGAATAGCCGTAGCTCCTGCGTCGATGGAGTTTTCCACGAGCTCCTTCATTACCGAAACCGGGCGTTCAACGACCTCTCCCGCGGCTATGCGGTTAATTACTTTTTCGTCGAGTATTCTTATTCGACCGGTCATTCGGACTCTCACATGAATACTAAATCATACCAATACACCATTTCTCGTTCCCGGACTCATGCCCTGAAAGGGCATACTGTGAATAGCCATAGGTTTTAACCCATGGAAACGGTTTACAATAATAGACAGTTATGGACCCTGGAGGGGTCCACCAACGAGACAAAAAATACGTCACTCAGTTATTGGTCGGCCCCCTCAGGGCCGGTCCGGAGAATTGTGTGGTTGCCTCTTTCCACGGGTTGGAAACCCGTGGCTATTCAGGGTGAGCCCCTTCGGGGCACCGGCCGGCAGACACCTCGAACCGTTTGGCCATTTGTCAGCCGACTCCTACGATTGTCGGCAAAGAGATATGAGACATGCTCAGGGCAGAGCCTGGGAACGGGAGGTCTTTAAGCCCGGGCCTCCGTACCGGTATCCTCAGCGTCCACAGGCGAGCGAAAGATCCCCATTCCAGTACGGCGCAGGCTTGCCGGCCTGCGAGTCTTCCCTAAATTGGATAAAGCAGGCGGGAAAGCCTGCGCCGTGTCTAATCAAAAAGCCCGGATTGCCCGGAAGGCGCGTGCTTCTTGAAGTGCTCGTATGCTCTTCGGGTGGCGACGCGACCTCGCGGGGTGCGGTCAACGAAGCCTTCCTTTACGAGGTACGGCTCGTACACGTCTTCCAATGTGTCTCTCTCCTCACCGATTGCCGCGGCAAGTGTTTCTATTCCAACCGGGCCTCCTTCAAACTTGAACAGTATGGTCTCTAGGAATTTTCGATCCATTGCATCCAGCCCCGTAGCGTCCACATCCAGCATATCCAGGGCGGCGGACGCGGTCTTGCGGTCGATGATACCGTCCGCTCTCACTTGGGCGTAATCCCTGACACGTCGGGTCAGGCGGTTCGCTACGCGAGGAGTGGCTCTGGATCGGGTCGCAATCTCTTCGGCGCCGGAATCGGTGATCTCCACGTTAAGGATGGACGCAGAACGTTTCACGATGATCGTGAGTTCTTGGGTGGTATAGAAATCCAGGTGAAACAGGATGCCGAACCGGTCGCGCAGCGGATTGGTCAAGAGCCCGCTTCGGGTGGTGGCACCCACCAGGGTAAACGGAACCAAATCAAGCTTGATTGTTCGTGCGCTGGGCCCCTGGCCGATGATGATGTCGAGCTTGAAATCCTCCATGGCAGGGTAGAGGATTTCCTCGATCACGGGAGACAAGCGGTGTATCTCATCGATAAAGAGTACGTCTCGACTCTCCAGGTTGGTCAAAATGGCCGCAAGATCCCCGGGCTTCTCAACGACGGGTCCCGAGGTTGATCGTATCTGCACTCCCATTTCCCGGGCGATGATGTGCGCCAACGTGGTCTTTCCGAGACCGGGAGGACCGTGAAAGAGAACGTGGTCCAGGGCTTCGCCTCTGGCTGCAGCCGCCTCGATGGACACTGCCAGATTCTCCTTGACCCTCTCCTGACCAACGTATTCGTTGAGGCTGCTCGGGCGGAGGCTCCCCTCGAGTTGTTCATCTCCGTGGAGCGGCCGGCCGGTAATGATTCGGTCGTCGGACATGCCAATCTGCCTCAGCCTAGTGGTATCAGCTGCGTTTTCGGCCACATCCCGAGAAAAACCCGAGTCCCGTGATGCACCATGCGTGGCCGAGTTACCGCGTCGCGATTAAATGACGCTCACTTTACCACACACCTGCCGATCCTTGTTGAAAGTTCTGTTGGTCCATGGTAGGCAGTAGTAGCCACGGAGTTTTGCCGGAGACGGATACACGAACGCACGGGAGCGGACGCGTTTCGTCGTTTTCGGCAATTCCCGGAGACGCGGGATCGCCCCTTGGCTATACCGAATGATCACGAGAATGCGTTACCGAAGACACCATAATAGAGCGGAGGTTTTGGGATGTCCGGCCACAATAAATGGAGCACCATCAAACACAAGAAAGGGGCGGCCGACGCGAAGCGCGGCAAGATGTTCTCCAAACTGATCAAGGAGATCACGATTGCCGCCCGGATGGGTGGGGGAGACCCGGACGGGAATCCGCGGCTGAGAACGGCAACGAACGCCGCACGGGCGGCCAACATGCCCAAGGAAAACATTGACCGGGCGATCAAGCGGGGAACGGGTGAGATAGCCGGCGTCTCCTACGAGGAGATCACCTACGAGGGGTACGGTCCGGGTGGTGTGGCGGTACTCGTGGAGTGCCTGACGGACAATAAGAACCGCACCGTGGCGGAGATCCGGCACATCTTCGACAAATACAACGGCAACCTTGGAGAGTCGGGATGCGTCGCGTGGATGTTCGACAAGAAGGGCGTCATAGAGATAGCCGCGGAAGGTCTCGATGAAGATGATGTCATGGAAGTAGCCCTGGAAACCGGAGCCCAGGACGTGAAGCTGGACGGGGACGCCTACGAGATAACCACTGAGCCGGGCGAATTTGAGGCGGTTCGTTCCGCAGTGGAAGAGAAGGGTTGGAAAATTGAACTGAGCGAGATCACGATGATACCTCAGAATACCGTGAAGCTGGAGGGCAAGAAGGCCGAACAGATGCTCAAGATGATGGATATCCTCGACGATCACGATGATCTTCAGCAAGTCTATGCCAACTTCGACATCTCTGAAGAAGAGATGATGAAGGCGTCCGCTTGACACTCGGAACTCTTGCTTGACACGCGTGTCTTTCCAACCGCGCCGGCCGAACGGCCCCCATATCTCCGGTGCCAAAGCTCTCGTGAGGCCGGAATTTGCCCTCTTTCTTCCTGCCTCACGGCCTTCTTATTTCTCCCAACACGTGCTATTCGACCGGGGGGTTCCAACAGAATGTTAAGAATGTATAATGGTGGATGGGGCATGAGAGTGTACAGAATATTCCGGCGCTTTGGATTGTTGAAGGAGGAGACGGATTAATGTGAACTCGCCTCTTCAGCATATTGAAATAATTGAACCAGAGAACCTGTCCTCATGTGCACGGTTTCGCAAGATATAGACGGTTTGCGACCTGAACTATGGTGAGCGGCGTTGAAAGCCGCACGAAAGAGCACTCTCCCGTAGCATCTTCCCGTGAAAGGTGAGGGGGAATACATGACCGAAAGCGAAGGCGCAGGTCTCATAGCGCTTTACCAGTCGAATGATTACGGCCCGTCGTGGGGGTTGTTGAACCGCGGTCCGGAAACACCGGTTCAAGAGTCAGGAGTCTCCCAAGATACGTTCTTGGGTGGGGGAGGAAGCGATGACACATCCGGTACAAGCCGTTCCGGTTACAAGAATCCTCATCGTCGAAGACGAAATCCTGTTGGCCGAGGACCTCGCAGGGTCCTTGGAAGACCTGGGCTACGAGATCATGGGTAGGGTCTCTTCAACGGAAGAAGCCGCCCGAATGCTCCGGGAGTCTCAGCCCGACCTGGTCCTGATGGATATCCATCAGGAAGACAGTGTGGGCGGAAATGAAGCGGCGAACCGAATTAGTTCCTCTCTCGATGCAGCGGTCGTTTATCTTACGGATTACTCGGAAAGAGACGTGGTTGACGGTGGAGAACCGGTGACGCCCCATGCAAGTCTGACCAAACCGGTATCTCTCCGTGAATTGCATCGCGCCGTAGAGACTGCCCTCTACAAACACCGGGCGGATAAGAAGATTAGGGAAGGCGAACAGAGATACCGACGAATCCTCGAGACTATCCGGGAGGTGTATTTCGAGGTGCTCCGCGATGGAACGATCCTGGAGGTAAGCCCTTCAGTGGAACGTGTTTTGGGGTACCGACGCGAAGATCTCATCGGTTCGCCTTTCATCGATATTGCGGCCGATCCTGAGTTGCAGCACAGATTCGTGGAAGCGGGCAATCGGGAGCGAACGATTGACGGCGCCGAGATCATTGCAGAGAAAAAGGACGGCACCACGATACCTTGTTCCATAAACTTCCGGGCGATCTACGATGAGCCCGGTATGCCGGGAAAGATCTGCGGGACCTTGCGGGAGACCACGGACCGCAAGGATACCGGGGAGTCACTGAAGGCGGCCCTCGAAGGTATGCGCCGGGCCGACCTGAAGACAAAGGCGTACCTGAATTCCGCAAAGGCCGTTCTGGAACACAGAGATTTTGATGCCTATGCCCGGATGCTTTTCGACAACTGCAAGAAAGTCCTTGGGGCTATGTCCGGGTACGTTGCGCTTCTGAACGAAAACGGAAGTGAAAACGAGGTAATTTTCCTCGATTCGGGCGGACTCCCGTGCACAGTTGATCCCTCGCTCCCCATGCCTATTCGCGGACTGCGGAACGAAGCGTACCGTACGGGCAAGGTAGTGTACGACAATGATTTCCTCGGCAGCAAATGGATGGAATTCATGCCCGAAGGCCATGTGGCTCTCGAAAACGTACTGTTTGCCCCAATTCGTGTCCGGGAGAAGGTTGTCGGGCTTCTCGGTCTGGCCAACAAACCGCATGGCTTCTCGGAAACTGATGCAGAAATTGCTCAAGAATTCGGCGAGTTGGCTGCCGTAGGGCTCTCCAACCATTTGAGTCGAAAGAACCTTGAAGAAAATGAAGAGAGATTCCGCCTGCTGTACGAACATGCCCCTCTCCCATACCAATCTTTGGACGAGACCGGGCTCCTCATAGAGGTTAACCAAACTTGGCTGGATGCTTTCGGAATTACACGGGACGAAGCGATAGGGAAAAGGTTCGAGGATGTTCTGACAAAAGAGTGTCAAGAGCGGTTCAGAGCCGACTTCAACCGGTTCATTGATAAAGGCCGTTGTGGAGGAGTCGAGTTCGATCTGGTAAGGAAGGATGGTTCCAGATTTCTTGCCTCTTTCGACGGGAGAGTATCGAGAGATGAACTGGGACGTCTCAAGCAAACCCATTGCATTTTCCATGATGTCACCGATCTCCGAAGGGCTGAGGAAGATTTGAGGGAGAGCCGGCAAAGGCTTGAGATACTATTCGACGCCTTGGAGGACTTCGTTTTTGTGATCGACGAAGAAGCTCAAATCCTTGAGGTAAATGCAGCGGTTGTCGGTCGCCTGGGATTCTCGGAAGACGAGCTTTCCGAAATGACCGTGTTCGATCTGCATCCACCGGAGAGAAGACGGGAGGCCGGCACCATCATTGCCGAAATTCTGGATGGAAAAACAAACGTTTGTCCCATTCCACTGGTTACCAAGGACGGAACGATTATACCTGTTGAAACGAAAGTCGCCCGGGGCACATGGGGCGGCCGAAACGTGGTGTTCGGAATAAGCCGCGATATTTCCGATCGTCTTGAGGCTGAGGAGACGTTGCGCCGGCACAACGAGTTCCTCAGTTCCGTGTTGGAATCCATGACTCACCCCTTCTACGTCATTAATGCAGACGATTATACTATTGAACTGTCCAACACAGCCGCGGTGTCGAGTGAAATTCCCAAGGGGACGACCTGCTATTCCGTAAATCACAACAGACGTGTTCCGTGTAACGGTTCGGAGCATCCCTGTCCTCTGGCAGAGGTCAAGAGGACGGGACAACCGGTATCGCTGGAGCACGTCCATCACGACAAGGAAGGCCGCGCCGGAAATTATGCCGTTCACGCTTATCCGATTTTTGACGATCAAGGGCGAGTGTCGCGGGTCATAGAATACTGCCTGGACGTTACCGCCAGAGTGGAAGCTGAAGAAGCACTTAGGGAGAGTGAGAGAACGTTGAACACAATACTCTCCATGTCTCCTTCAGGGATCGGCTATTTCCGGGAAGGAAGGCTCGTGTGGGCGAACAAGGCCATGATGAGGTTGTTCGGTGACGCCGACTCTGCAGAAGAAGATTTTCTGGGCAAGAGTCCCCGAGAATTTTACGAGTCTGATCAGGAATTTCAGCGGGTTAGGAAGATCTTCCAGGCACAGATTGCGGAAGGGCAGCCTACCGAGGCCGAGGCACGGTTGAGAAGGAGGGACGGATCGGTTTTTGTCGGCAATGTATCGTTCAGTTCCCGGCGCACCGCCGGCGTCGGACAGGGGACAACGGTTGTTATTTCCGACGTCACGGGCCGCAAGGCGGCGGAAGAGGAGCGTCTACTCCTCATGACCGCCATTGAACAAGCTGCGGAGACCATTGTTATTACCGATCATGAGGGGACAATCAAGTATGTCAACCCGTCATTTGAAAGGGTCTCGGGTTTTGCCCGCGGTGAAGCGTTGGGCCGGAATCTCGGCATGCTCAAGAGCGGGGAACATGATGAGAAATTTTACAAGGAGATGTGGACAACCCTTATCAGAGGTGATGTCTGGCGAGGGCACCTCATTAACAGGAAGAGAGACGGGAAATTCTTCGAGGAGGAAGCAACGATTTCTCCCATCAAGGATGAGTTCGGCAAAATCAGCAACTATGTGGCGGTAAAGCGTGATGTGACGGATCAAATGCTGCTGGAGAAGCAGCTTCAGCAAGCTCAGAAGATGGAATCCATAGGGACTCTGGCCGGAGGGATTGCTCACGATTTCAACAACCTACTTCAAATCGTCCTGGGATATGCCGACATAGTGATGATGGGTAAGAGCAAACAATCACCGGATGTCAGAAATCTAACGATTATTCGGAAGGCTGCGACGGACGGACGCGAGTTGGTTAAGGGGCTTCTCACCTTTAGTAGACAGGTGGAGAGCGAGCTGCGTCCCGTGAACCTCAATCAGCAGTTGAAACGTTTCCAGACGGTTCTCAGACGAACCATTCCCAGGATGATCGAGATCGACCTGTCGTTGGCTGATGACGTGCACACGCTGAATGCCGATCCGATCCAGCTGGAACAGGTGCTTCTGAATCTCGCGGTCAATGCCCACCATGCCATGCCTAAAGGTGGGAAATTGGGCATTGAAACGGAAAACGTCACGCTGGACGAGGAATACTGTAAGAATCATTTGGACGTGAAGCCCGGTGAATACGTACTGCTGAGAATTGCGGACACAGGCCATGGAATGAAGAAAGAGATTGTCGAACATATCTTTGAGCCGTTTTATACCACGAAAGGGGCGGGTGAAGGGACCGGGCTGGGGCTCTCCATTGTGTACGGAATCGTCAAGAATCATGGGGGTCACATCACGTGCTCAAGTCAGCCCGGGCAGGGGACCGTATTCACCATCTGCCTGCCCGTCTTTCGTAGACAAGCCGTGCGTGATGGAGCGGTGAAAGTCAAGGAGACGCCCCTGCGCGGAACCGAGACCATCCTCCTGGCGGATGACGAGGATCACGTGAGAGACATGTTCGAACGGACTCTGACCCGAAACGGTTACAGGGTGATCTCCGCGGCAAACGGCAGCCTGGCGCTGGGAATCTACCGTGAGAAGACGGAAGAGATCGATCTTGTCATTCTTGATCTGATCATGCCGGAAATGGGAGGAGAGCAGTGCCTTGAGGAGATCCTCAAGTTGAATCCGGCGGCAAAGGTTTTTGTGGCAAGCGGGTACTCGGGAAAAATAACGTCGAATAAGATCATGGAAGCCGGCGCCATTGGATTCCTCGCCAAGCCGTTCGATGTCCGAGACTTTCTCCGAGAGGTTCGCAAGATCCTTGATGAGACCGGCTCACGTGGAAGCCGAGCGAAGGTCGATCGAACCGGCCGGGTTCGGATTGCAGGAAATGACAAAACCCCGGCTCCGGAACACATCCTTTCTTCCGCGGAGCCAATTCAAATGAAATCTGCCGTTATTGAGGAGTCTACCGAGAGACTTCGTATCCTTGCCATCGACGATAGAGAGCCGTACCTGATAATGCTTGAGGCCGGCTTGGCCCAGTTCGGACAAACGCCCCTCACCGCCGGGTCGGGTACGGAAGGTCTCAGGATATTTCACGAGACGCCGGTGGATCTCGTCATTTGTGATCTGGAAATGCCGGATCTGGCCGGCTGGGAGGTAGCCGGACGAATCAAGGAGGCATGTCGTGAAAAGGGCATCCCAAAGACTCCGGTCATTCTCCTGACGGGCCGGACGGACATGGAGGACATGCACCAAGAACAAGCGGAGAGGATGGCGGATTGCGGCGTGGATGCGATCCTTGGAAAGCCGATTGATATTCCCGAGATACTCGCGATTGCAGGGAAGTTGCTGCGAAAGGCCGACCGGAATATCCCAAACGATCTTATATCTCACCTCATAGCGGAATAGGGCCGGCTGCGACCGCCTGGAATTCGCAGGCGCACATAAGGAAAACCAATGGGCGACAAAGATCCTCCGGGTCCGGACTCCCTCGCGGACTCACAGACGATACACCTGAACAGTTTGTTCACCAGGGATGTGACTGCCACGGGAAGCTTCGATATTAGGGGAGATATCTGGGCGTCCACCTTCGGCAAGGTCGTGCAAGCCATGCCCGTGCCGGCTCTACTCATCGATACGTACGGGGAAGTGATCACGGCCAATGAGGCCTGGAAAAAAATCAGTCCCGATTATGAGGAGATGATCGGCGCTCCGTTTTCCGGGCTCTTCGCAGAAACGGCAACCGGGGAGAATGCACAATCACTGCTGAATGAGGTCTTTTCGACGAGAAAGTCAAGAGTCGGAGAGGCCGTGATGCGGATCGGCAAATCCTTGATATGGGCTCGCATGACGTATCGACCCATCAGGATTGTTGACCTAAGGTTGGTTTTCCTCGTTGTCGAAGACCTCACCCGTGAAAAGCGGCAACTTGCAGAGAATATACGATTGCGGCAAGAGCTTGAGATTCGAGTGGAGCAACGCACCGCTGATTTCCGGAAATCCAACGAAATGCTCCGACAGGCGGTTGAAGAAGAGAAGCGGGCCAAAGAGGCCCTTAACCGATCCGAAGAACTGCTCCGCTTAGTGTTCAATACCATGAGCGGTGGAGTGCTCGTGCTCGGCCGGAGTGGAGAAATCCAACTCGCCAATCAATCTGCGCTTTTCTTTTTGCGACTTGACGGCACCATTTTAGGGCGGACCTTGGACGACGCTGTGCCGGGTCTCGATATCTCCGGTATAGATCGAAGTTCTCGTGATCCGACCGAGACCAGAATCACTCTCCCGGACGGTTCGACCAGAATGTTCGGTTTAACCGCGACGAGCTTCGAGTCCGACGATCGCACGGTGATCGTATTCCGGGATATTACGGCAGCCGTAGAGAGCCGAGAACGAAAGAGACGAGCCGACGAACTCGCTCTCGTCGGGGAAATGATCTCTCGTCTAAGCCACGAAATAAAGAACCCGCTAGCCAGCATTGTGGTAGGCCTCGGAACCTTGCAGCGAGGAACCCGGCTATCAACCGAGCACCGGCAGATCTTGCGGTTGATTTCGGAAGAGGTGGATACCCTTACGAAGACAGTCAACCAGCTCCTGGATGCGGCTCGTCCGAGGGTGCCCAGCCCCAGACCGCTCTACGTCGAACCCCTGTTGGAAAGATGCATGGATGCCAACGGTCTTCTTGCCGTAAGACGCGGCGTCACGTTGGAACTCGTCCGGGCTTCCGCGTCTTCCGCGGTAGTCGTGGACGACCAGGCCATGCTTTCAGCACTGGGAGGCTTGGTCCAGAATGCTCTGGACGCCAGTTCAAAGGGAGGTCGTATCCGTATCGGATGGCGGGATCTGGACGAGAAGAGAAAAGCGGAACTCGTGCCGGGCTTCTCGGGGAAGGTCGTCGCCATCTTTGTAGAGGATACCGGATCCGGGATTCCGGTCGAACTGTCCATGCATCAGAGCCGGGTTTTCAAAGCATTTGTCTCTACGAAGGTGTCAAGCAGCGGCCTGGGTCTCACCGTGGCCAGAGACATTGTGGAGTCCCACGGAGGGGTAATCATGGTGGATTCCCGTGCGAAACGCGGAACGAGAGTCGACATTCTTCTCCCGAGCCTCGAGGCAACGGCGTGCTGGGATTGGCGCAATCTTCGATCGCGTGAGCCCCCGTCAATGAGGGACGCGGAGTGCGCGGATTGCGATGTGACCTCTTCAGGGAGCGGCTACTGCTGCTGGACATTAAGAGGACGAGTCCACCATACGGAAACGGGCCAGTGGCTGGAAGACTGCCTCAACTGCGGATTCTTCCGTTCTTCGAGTCTGACTCCCTTTTTCAAGTCTCGACTGATTAACCACGGAAAGAAATAAATGTCGGGTACGATCCTCGTAGTGGACGACGACGTCCAGGTCGTGAAGCACCTGGAGTATCTGTTACGGGCCGAAGACTATCAGGTTGCCGGAGCTCATAACGCTGCCGAAGTCCGAAACACCATCCGAGTCTTTTTCCCGGATGTAGTTCTCCTGGACCTCAAATTGCCGGACGGTGACGGACTGAACCTCATGAAAGAGATACGAGCGTTTCATCCAACTGCACGGTATCTTATAATGACCGCGTACGGGTCCATCAGGTCGGCTATGGAGGCCGTTCGCCTGGGCGCGAGCGACTATATGACGAAACCTGTGGATATGGATGAGCTCCTGATTTCACTGCGAAACGCAATGAGGGAACGCATACGAGACGAAGAAGTCGGGTTGCTTCGAAAGGCGGATCGCCGTCCCCATACGGGATTACCGACTAGACCCAAGTCCGGACATGCGATCGTTGACTACCCTTCTACGGCAATGCGTTTCTCTCTGCAGAAGGCCCTTCAGGCGGCTGATGCGGATAGTGTAGTTCTTCTGCTGGGAGAAAGCGGTACTGGCAAGGATTATTTGGCCCGCTTCATTCACAATCATTCCTCCCGTGCAGACGGCCCCTTTTTTGCCATTAACTGCGCTGCAGTGAACCCGGAACTCGCGGAATCCGAACTCTTCGGCCACGAACCCGGCGCCTTCACGGGGGCCCGGGGACGAAAACGGGGCCTCCTTGAGCTTGCCGAGCGCGGTACATTGCTTCTCAACGAAATGGGCGAGCTGTCGCCTCCGCTGCAGGCAAAGCTCCTAACCTTTCTGGACACACGCTCATTCACCCGCGTGGGCGGGGAAGTGACCGTCTCGGTCGATGCCAGACTCATCGCAGCCACCAACAGGGATCTGAAGAAGGAGGTGCAGGAGGGTAGGTTCCGAAGCGATCTGTTCTATCGGTTGAATGTACTGTCAATTCGGGTACCGCCCCTCTGTGAGAGAACCGACGATATACCGATACTCGCCCGCGAAATGATCGCACAACTTGCCGGGGAGATGGATCTGTCGGGAATTCCCGAGATCGATCCGGAAACCATCAGGGCGTTGAGCGTTTACCACTGGCCCGGGAACGTGAGGGAGCTTCGTAATGTGATCGAAAGGGCCCTGATGCTCTCCTCGGGAAGGACCGTCAAAATCTCAAACGTCGACCTGAGGGACTCACAGGAGGAGTGGGTATATAGGCTCCGTTTTCCGGAGAAAAAATCTCTCAACGAGGTGATTGCAGAGGCCAAACGTGCATTGATAACCGAGGCCTTACGCCGTTCGTCCGGAAAGCGTCAGACGGCCGCTCACCTCTTAGGGGTTTCGCGGAACGCGCTTTTTCACCACATGAAGACCCTTGGCATCGATGCGTGAGTACCGTACGGTCTTCCATGGGAGTACTTGTTTTTCGTACACCTTCTACAAGGCTAACCTGTTGATATCAGGAAACCGCCAAGAAACCGTGCTTGCTTATCGCGCATTCTTCTCTCCCAGACGCAGACTTGATTTGTCTTAGGAGATCTTGCGTCAGAGTCTAACAGGCAGATACTACACACATAATTCAGCGGTTTGAGTTAATTCCTCAAGCCGGCACAACTATTGCTTGACTAATTCCCGAATTGCAGGGTCTGCTTGCCGGTGCACAATGATTACTTCTCCAAAGTCGAGGAAAGCCGATCGTCAATTTCACGAGTACTGCTCTATGGCTCCAGAAGCGGGATGAATTAAGCGTGCCGTTGCAAGTGTTCAATTATCGTTAAGAAAGCAGAGTAAACTTGAAAGAAAGCACTTTGATACCTACAATTCTTATTGTGGACGACAATGCCAGCTTGGCATATTTTTCTGCTTTCACCCTGGAGCAGGAAATACGCGGACTGAAGGTCGTCACCGCCGGTTCTTGTGAAGAGGCCCTGGGCATTGTGGAGAAACATCACCCATCCGTGTTCATCGTGGATCTGAAGCTTCCCGACGGCAGTGGATTGGATCTCATCGATGAGCTGAGGAGCCGCCGTCCGAGCATGATTCCCATCCTTGTCACGGCGACACCTCTTCCGGCGGATCCCGACCGGAATCTTTTCGGAATGCTCAAGAAACCCTACGATCCTGAGAAACTTATCGAATTGGTCCGCAGCGGGCTCAAGTTGGGCGATTCGTGGCATGGAGGAACCATTGGACTGATTCATCCCGTGGAAGCGGAGTCACCTTCCACCCAGTACGATTTTCATCTTGTTCAGAACCGATTGTCAGGATTACTTGGCGGGATCAGGGCGTTGCGACTGGAGCTTCACGCCGTGGCGGAAGATCCTTCAGAGGTTCTTCACATCATTGATGAATATACTGACAGGCTGAGCGCAATGGTGAAGGAAGCGGCCGAGGCACTCAAGAGAAAGGTTTGACGGAAGATGACCACCCGAAAGGACTCAATCCTCCTCGTCGATGACGACCCCGAACAGGTCTGGGGGCTGGGGCGATACTTCACCCGGGCCGGGTACTCGGTGACCACCTGCGGAGATGGAGCAGAAGCGATTTCCCTGCTCGAATCCAGGCACTTTGACACGGTGATAACCGATATCCAGATGCCGCGGCTCAACGGCTTGGCGCTGGTGGACTGGCTGCGCGGGAATCGGCCGAGCACCAAAGTAGTGGTCATAACTGCGTTCGGCGGCCCGTCCATCAGGCACCTGAGTATTACGAAAGGGGCGATACTCTACCTCGAAAAGCCGGTCGACCCCGATCTCCTTGCCGAAGCGATCTCTTCTGCGAGTGAAGGATCCGCTTTCTCCGGGACCATCGATACGATCGACATTCTCGATTACCTGCAACTTATGATGTTGACCGGACGGCGCCTGGTCCTGGAAGTATCCTCCAGAAGCGGGTGCCGGGGATTGATATTCATCGACGGGGGGCAGGTAATTCATGCCGTATGCGACGGTTTTGAGGGAGAAGAGGCTCTCTTCAAGTGTCTGAGCTTCGACGGTGGGAGTTTTGTGAATCTACCCTGGACCGAACCCGAGAAGACCACCATCAGCAAACCGGGAGACTTTCTCCTGATGGAGGCCGCTCGGAAGAGAGACGAAGCGAGAGCAGAGACAGAGCGAAGCCGGACTGACGGGTTGACCGACCCGAATCACGCCGATCCAGGGATCGACTTCTGAACCGAGCCCACCAAGGAGTGAAAGGATGAACAGCGAAAAGAAAGAGAACGGAAGTTTAAACTCGGTCCTTGCGGAACTGGTAGAGAAATCAGGGGCCTTGACGGCCATGGTCGTTACGAAGGAAGGGGTTTCAATGACCGAAGCGGGTAATACCTCATACCTCAATACCACGGCACTGGCGGCACTTGTGGCCGGGATGTTCTCGGCAACCCGTGAGGTAGCCCGCATGGTGGGAGAGAAGCAGTTTTCCATACTGCTTCAGCAGGGGGAAAACCGCCACATCCACATCAGTTTGATACACGAGTCCAAAATGATGGTTATTATCTTTGAAGACTATCAGCGCATTGGTCTGGTGCGTCACGAGGCACGCAAGGCAGCCGAAGCCATCGGTGCGGCCTTAGACCGAAGCGGTAAGCCGGCGGATACGGACGAAATCGCTACTCCTGAATTCAAGGAATATGCCCTAAACTTGATTGATCGAATTTTTGAGACCAAGTGAAGGAACGGATGATGCCGCATATCAATTATCAGGACAGGGAAATCGCCTTCAAGATCGTCTATTACGGTCCGGGCTTGAGCGGCAAGACAACGAATCTCATGTACATTCACAACGTTCTGGCTAAGGATCGCAAGGGAGAGATTATTATCCTCGACACGGAAGAGGAGCGAACACTCTTCTTCGATTTCTTCCCGCTGGATCTGGGCGAAATCGAAGGTTACAGAGTCCGCTTCAACATGTACACCGTTCCCGGGCAAGTCTTCTATGAGGCCAGTCGCCGCCTGATCCTTGACGGGGCCGATGGAGTAGTGTTTGTGGCGGATTCACAGAAGAACAGACTTGACGAGAACTGTGAGAGCTTCGGAATGCTCCGGACCAGTCTTGCAGATTTCGGCATCGAATGGAGGGACTTTCCGGTTGTGCTCCAATACAACAAGCGAGATCTGCCGGACATTCTCCCAATCGGTACTCTGGAAACGGAACTTGGCCTGAACGGCCTTCAGATTTTTGAGGCCGTGGCCGTCGAGGGTCGGGGCGTGTTGGAGACGATCAAGTCGGCAAGCCGACAAGTTATTGAAAAGTTCCAGGTTTGACCAACCTGCTATGCGGAGATCGAAACATGGCACTCAAAGGATCATTGGCGGATATGGCCATTATCGACCTTATCCGGTTTCCTCACAGCGGACGCAAGACCGGGCATTTGATCGTCAGCGGAGACCACGGGGAAGCAAGGCTCTCCTATGAAAATGGTTCGTTGGTTCACGCTACCCTGGGTGACGTCTCCGGCATGGAGGCACTTGTCCGCATGGTGGACTGGGGAGAGGGTTGGTTCGAGTTCCTTCCGGACATTGAACCCGAGGCTCGGACCATAGACCTGGATCTTCACCGCGCGGTCATGCAGGCTCTGAAGATTCGCGATGAGCTCAAGGCGGCAGCGGAAGAAGAGAAGCGAGCGGGCACAGGTCCCGAGGAATCAGGAACCGACGAAGCTCTCTCGGCTAAGCTTTCGGAGTTCCTCGACTTCAACGAATTCGCGTTGCATGCAACCGTGCTTGACTCTGATGGAAGAGTCAGGGCCTCGGCCGACGGTGCTCAAGGATCCCCGGAAGGGGTCCGAGAAATGCGTTCCACGTTGCACTCTTTGATGCAAAGCCACCCCAGAGGCACGCTCAACCGTGTCCTGATCGAGGACGACGTCGGCACGGTGGTGCTGGTTCGGCTTCAGGACGGAGCCGGCCTCATTGTCATAGCGAGCGAAGGCGCATCTTTGGGTGCAGTTTCCATGAATGTGGGAAGGCTCGCCGCCCAACTCGAATCATCTGGTGTGACATGAGTGACGGACCCAGACAACCGAAACTGTCCGATCTGCCGGATTTCCTGCAGTTCAGCGTCCGGAAGGGGATCGTGGATGAGCGTACGGCTCATCGCTTGGAACTGCGTCGACGTGCCAGGGGCCTTGGGAAATATGAATCCAGAACAGCGCTGATGAACGATCCCCCCGATCCCAACATGACCTTTGAAAATTACGTGGTGTGCAAAGGCAACTCTTTTGCAGTGGAACTTGCCAGGACCGTGGCGTCCAAATCACCGTCTCAACTCCCATACAATCCTCTGTACTTCTACGGCGACATCGGACTGGGAAAGACGCATCTGCTTTCGGCAATAGCCAACGCCGCCGAGGATAAGGAAGTACTCCTGCTCAACACGGCAGATTTGGAAACGGAACTGGAGCGTGCCGAACGCCTCAAGACGAGGGCCGAACTGAGAGAGTGGCTGGTTTCCGTAGAGATTCTGCTGGTGGACGATATTCAACTCTGTGAGGGGCGTGAGGAACTTCAACGGGACATCTTCTCGGTGTTGAACCACATGACGAGGGCACATCGTTGGGTGGTGATCAGCTCGGATGTTCCTCCCACACGTTTGGCCGGAGTTGAGTCCCGACTCCTTTCTCGCCTCGGAGGAGGAGTTATCGTAAGTCTACAGATGGGCGACAAATCGGAGCGCCGGGACCTGATCAGACATTTCCTCGATGATCGCTCCATGCCGGAAGATGTTGTCGACTATCTTGCCGAGAGCATATCGGATAACGTTCGGCGGCTCAAGGCCGCAGTCGCCCAATTGTTCACCCTGGGCGACGGCACAACAGACCCGGTGGACATTGACATGGCCCGGGCCCTGGTCCCGGAAGCGGAAGACTTTCGCAAGTCTGATGAACCATTTGCAAGACCATCCGTCCACAACGGCTCCGCCGTACCGCAACCACCCGTCAAACCGCAATCAAAGGCGAATCGCTTCAAAGAGATGCTTGCGACGGCGAACAGCGAGGAAGAACAGATCTTGGCCCTTCAGATAGCCCTGGGGGAAAGAATTCGAGAGCTTCGCAGCGAAGGAGGTAATGAAGAATCGATCCGCCGGCTTGAACGAGCTTTGGACCTACTGCGAGATGGAGACATGGAGGAGGCGATCCGGTGCATTAGTATGTGACGAATAAGTGAAGCAGGGGGACGTCCGACGCTATAGTACAACGGATTGAAACTACGGACTGCTTTCGGTCCGTGAATTGATTTCAACATACTGGAAGAGACAAGAGGAGGAGAAAACGATGGTGGACAAAATTGATACCAGGGCGGTTGCAGGAATTCTGTACGGTCTCTACAAAGCCCTTCACGGTCTTGTGGGTGACAATGCGGCGGCAGTCATGCGGAGAGCCGCGCCCGACATCCTGGACGAACTGGGCAAACTTGGGGTGGATTTTTCGTGCGTCGATGATGTGGATAAGCTTTCCCAGAAGCTCGGGGAGACCGCTGTGGCGGCAGGGCTGTGTGACAAGATGGAGTTCTCGCTCAACGAGAGCGAACTCACGGCAAACATCACGCAATGTTCGTTCTTCGGCCTGACCAGTAGACTCAAGGAAGAGGGAATACCACCTTTCGGGTGTCCGTTCGCAGCACTGACCATCGCCATAGCGGAGAAGAACCTGGGCAAGAAGGCCAGGCTCAAGAAGCTGGAACCGGCGGGTGCACCGGGAGACACGGTCATGGTCGTGGAACTCATGGACAAATGACCTGAATGCTGCCAACAGGAGATCGAGGAGCATGGATAACAAGGACATAATTATAGGGGAAATCCAAACCGCCGTCAGCAAACTGCTTGGAACCGGAGCAGCCGCGGTAATGCGTCAGGCCGGTATCTCAGCTTCTACAAAGATCTGGCCTGACCTGCCCACGGGCAAGACACCTGAAGAAGCGGGAGAGATCATGGCTGAAGGGGTCAAGGCCATTGGCGGCTGGGGTGAGTTCTCAATTTCGGAAGTCGTGGAAGGCGTAGCGAAGATCCGGTTCAAGCAGTGTCCCTTTGCCGGGCTTTCCAAGGAGTCGGGACAGCCGGTCGGTCAACAGCCGATCTGTTACTTCGGCTTCGGTCTGGTGGAGGAGACGTTCCGACGTCTTACCGGAATAAGGGCAAAAGTCGAGCTGGTCCGCAGAGACGATGGGACCGAGACCTGTTTCGAGACAGCGACTCCTCGTTAGGAGTCTCTCAGGAAAGAACTTTAGGGAGGGATAAGAAATGGCCGGCCTGAAGCAACAGCTCAACGACATACTCAAGGTTGACGGTATCACTGCAGCCGTTGTCGTTGGTCGAGACGGTTTTGTGATTGAGGGAATGAGCAGCGATGGACGGGACGTGGAAACCGTGGGCGCTGTGATCTCCACAGGCCTCGGTTCCTCGGAGGTCATGGGCAGGGAACTCAACGTTGGGTCGCTCACTCAGTCCATGGTGGAATTCGACAAGGGAATACTTCTGATGGGAACCCTCGGAAGGGACGCCCTCCTTTGTCTCGTCTGCGAACTCGGGTCGAACCTCGGCAACGTGCGCCTGCAGATGAAGAAACGTACCCCGGATATGGCCGCTGAACTCTAGGGGAAAAAACAGGGGCTGGTGAAGGGGAGACGGAAGCTTGGCGCTAAATTAAGGCAAGAAAGCCTCCAACCCGGCTTTGAAAGACCGGTCTACCGTCATACTGTCCCTCCGGGACGTTAAGGCTTCCTAAGCCCCGACAGGGGTGGCCGAGAGTAGCCCGGTACTTCAGTGCCGGGCAAAGAGCGGCAGCGACGTGGCCAAACCGCTTATGTTAGTGCCTATGGGGGCCGGGGAGTCGGAGGGCAATGACGCCCGCCCCGCGTTCAAGAGTGAGCTTCGTGGAAGTCTTTCACAGCCTGGGCCTCCGTGCCCTGAGATTGTTGCGCCGGGTTCTGCAACGTTACCGTACTTGCCAAGCGTAGTACTGGATTCACCCGTTGGATCCGCGGTTAACGTGAACTTCGCAATCCGGGTTCAAGACACGCGCAGTGATCTCTTCAGGTAACTCTCGACGTCTTCCGGCGGTGCAGCCGTGAGTCGTTCGATGTGATCCGTAACGTTTCCGAACTCACAATTGTCTACTGCGCGGTAGAGGGTAATGAGTATCTCGATCAGATACCCGGGCACTTCCTCGTTGCCTTGCCGGCACACGTCGGCATATTCCTGTTCCGTCACGGAGTCGAACAAAACGGAACGACCGGTTACCCGTGAAATGATTTCGGCAACTTCCGGCATGGAGAGGCCGACTGATCCGCTCAACTCGTAAACCTTCCCGGAGTGACCGCGGTTGAGGCAGACGGCGGCCGTTGCGCGGGCGAGATCATCCCGGGAAACGTAGGCCACCCGACCCTCTTTGACCGGGTAGGGGAATCGCCCCATTTCGACCAGCTCCGGGACCCACTCGGCAATAGGATCCAGGTACAGGTTGTTCCTAAGTATGGTCCAGTCCATGCCACTCAACCGAAGCTTGGATTCCGCATAGAGAAAGAACGGGTTTACGGCGAATTTCGATGAGGTGATCGCGGCCGTTGCGAGACTAGCGAACACGACACGCTTGACCCCACTGTCCTTTGCAGCCTCCAGCGCGTTGAAGTGTTGGAGAATGCGTTGTTCCACCGGTGCTATACTGGGTACGATGACGAGCATCTCCGTCTCTCGGAAAGCAGCTGCAAGTGAGCTTGGATCCTCATAGTCGGCACGGTGTACCGTCACGCCGTGCTCAAGCATGTCCCGGGCCTTCTCCGGCGTACGGCAACTCGCGATGAGATCGGTCGGTCCGACCCCTCGATCCAGCAGAGCGTGTACCACCTTACGACCCAGGTGTCCGGTGGCTGCCATTAATTACATTGATGTTCATATGGAAGACCTCCTCCATCGTGATTTCGAGCGGGTGCGGCTGCCCGGGTGAACCGTTGCTGCATCATACGGCATCTTGGGGGCCGGTTACAGTCTCTAGTGGAATAAATCAATGAATACGTTTTGTTAGAGACAACCTTGATTTGACGTCCAGGTGAGCTATAATAACCCGCGCTCTATTGCTAATGATTTCAAAGGAGGAATCGAATATCGTGAAAGTTACTATTCAGACCAACAAGGGTGACATCAATTTGAATCTCTATGAAGACAAGACTCCATTGACCACGGCCAACTTCGTCAATCTGGCCCAGAGAGGTTTCTACGACGGGCTCGCGTTTCACCGGGTCATCAACGACTTCATGATTCAAGGCGGCTGTCCGCTGGGAACCGGCACCGGCGGGCCGGGGTACAGATTCAAGGACGAGATTGTGGCCGATCTCAAACACGACAAGCCGGGAATACTATCCATGGCAAATGCCGGACCGGGCACGAACGGAAGCCAGTTCTTCATAACCCACGTGCCCACACCCTGGCTTGACGGCAAACACACGGTGTTCGGCGCGGTAGTAGGGCCGGAAGATCAGAAAGTGGTGAACAGTATCGTAGCCAAGGACAAGATCAATAAGATCATCGTGCATGGGGATACTGCGGATCTGTTCGATAAGGTCAGGGACCAACTCTACCAGTGGAACCTCATCTTGGACAAGAAGTGATGGGACGCCCCAATACGGAACGAGGTCTCGAGTTTTTCCCTCTTGGGTAAGGCTCGAGGCGACCTGCGGAGCGGAATGAGCCGCTTACCGGCTGATGCTGCTGGGAAGTAGCCTTATTACTGGATTTCTCAATTTCGATTGAGCGTTCCACTGCCTGATTCCAACCGCGTCATGAGATGGTTCGACGACCACGCGTACAAGAATGCTCCCCAGCCACGTGTGTAATGCGCGCGGCTGTTGGAGCCTCCGGTAAAGACTCCTGAGCGAGCTATGTGCGCTCGGGTTTCACGTGCCGCGTGCGGGTTAGTGATTCAGATGTTCGTGTAAGATCTCCGAGATAATCTCCGGCCCGGTTGTGAGGATGACAGCCACAAAGGTTATTACCATTATGGTAAATCCAAGTGCCGGTAATATCCCCATGTAAGACTTGTAACGCCTGACGATAAGCACCTTCCAGATGACCATGGGCAACAGGGCAAGACCGAGTACTGCATGGAACGTCGTGGAAGACGGAAACCGACTAATGTGGCTGATTCTGGGAATCATGTAGATGAAAAGGGCGACCGCAACGAATACGAAGGTCCACCCAATCCACTTGTGCAATGGACGTAGACTACCGGGAGCACCGCGCCTTCCGAGAGTTTCAAACATCAACAGCGTGTTCACAATCCCCAAGCCCGTAAGGCTCACACCACATATGAAACCAATCCATTTCAAAACTTCCATGGGGTTCCTCCTTCGACGAGTCTGTCGTTAAGATATCTGTGCCCTAATACCAACCTGCCAAGGGGCAGCCGATAGGGACAAGGTAGCTTCAGTAGGGCTACCCTTGGCTCTCGACGGGCTAGTCCACTAGACGAAGTCCTCCATCATCCGAACGATGGATTTGGATTTGGGTCAAAGGCTTCGACGCAGGTCCGGTGACGACCGTTCCATCATAGCTGAACCTGCTGCCGTGACGCTGATATTCAAAGAGGTTGCTGTCTTCGTTTGAGGTGGACCCCTCTGTCAAGACAAAATTTGAACTTTTTTAAGGTTGAGAAGTACACCTCGGTACTAGGACAATGTCCCCGGTTTCCAGCTCCTGGGTACGGGTACCCGTGTACAGGTGGTACGGGGTTTGGTACCCGAGGGCTACTAAGCCCTTATTGTGATTAAGAGCCAGCCAAGCCCTCGCCTTCGGGTGATGAAGCGGTAGACCTAGCTGCATCCCGAGATCAAATGATTTGGAAATTCCTTTACGTTTCCTTTTCTTGTGCGGGACCGTATGGGCCAGCTTCTAATCTCGGCCAAGATCATACATAAGAACATCAACACAGAGCCCGAGGTCTTTGCCGGAAAAGACCTCTTGGCAACTTAGGCGTATCAGTCAATTCTACCACGTCTTGAAGGCTTCAAGCGCATCACGCAGAGGGATTCTCCTAAAGAAATGAAAATCGATGTCACTTCGGTCACTTGTTAAGCTCTTTGGGACTCACCGCTTTAAGCCGAATAATGCGTTTGCCTCCGTACTGGTCCCGGAATTCGTCTGCCTGTTCCCCGGACGAGAAAGGGATCAAAGCGTAACCCATGAATCCGCGGATCTTGGCTCCCAGAACGAGAAAGGCATCATTGGTATCAATGAGGCGTTTTGTAGCAAAGTCCGTGACGAATCGACGGGTGATATTTTTCACATCGACACCAAATCTCTTGGGCATCTTGTTGTATTCAAAAAGACATCGGGCATCGTCAAAGCCCACAACCTTTCCGTCCTTGAAGACCGCGGCAGCAACACCGGCAAAACCGGTCAAGGCGCCATCGGTATAGGCATAGATAGCCGGAGCCTCAAGCTCCCCACCCACCTTCATTCCGCAAACGGGACACGTGGAGCCCAGCCTTAATGCGGATCCATCGGGTAGGCGATAATCCGCCGCCGAGACAGTGGGTGCGAAAGGACTGACGGAGAGGCCCATAATTATGAAAGAGACCGTAAGACATTTTACTAACATTGCGAACCTCCTTTGCGCTCGTACTGTTTGCGCAAGGCATCTCAGATTGGCTATAAAGTTCCCGTCCCGGATCGTCCCAATTGACGGGTGGGGACTCAGAAAACGCAACCATCAAGTCCTTCACTCTTTTTCCTGCAAGGGGAATCCGGTTCCTCCTCGTCTTGTTGTCTCCTCAGTTTCTGCCCTATTCTCAGACTCAGCAATAGGTTACGATCACGGGAACGTACATGTGACCATCATATTCTTCACCTTCTCTGCATCCTGGTCGGGTGGGCCCTTACCCACTTTGGGCCATAGCGTTTGTCAGCGGGAACAGTAGCAGCAGGCAGAATATTGCCGGACCGATGAGCGTCGCTTGCGTGGTTCTTGGAAGAATGCTCATTGTTATGACCTCCCTTTTCGGTTCTTTCATGTCCGGGGTCCGGA
Source organism: Desulfomonilaceae bacterium (assembly GCA_963675835.2). Lineage (GTDB taxonomy): Bacteria > Desulfobacterota > Desulfomonilia > Desulfomonilales > Desulfomonilaceae > JAVHLK01. The sequence continues at coordinate 729,324 of CAXXIU010000017.1, read as the reverse complement.
CATTACGTTGTAGATACTCTTTTCAATTGAATCTCCTTCTCCCAACAATAAATCACCGGAACCACAAACACGGTGATGGTGGTAAGCAACATGCCTCCAAAAATGGGCAGTGCCATGGGTACCATGACATCCGAGCCTCGTCCTGGTGAACTGAGGACCGGGATAAGCGCTAGAATCGCGCAGGCAGCGGTCATGAGAGCGGGTCTGATTCTTTTGAGAGATGCTTCGATGGTGGCCTGTCTGACGTCTTGCACCGAGTGGGCTTCGTGTTCCGCAAACACTTGGTCAAGGTACGTGGAGTAGATGACACCGTTGTTGGTGGCGATCCCGAACAATGCCAAGAAACCGACCCACACAGCTACACTGAGATTGTACGTTCTCACTTGAAACAAATCTCTCATGTTGACACCGAAGACCGTGAAATCGAGAAATCACGGCTGCCCGTACAACCATATGCCGAAATACGAATAGCTCCGTATGGATTTCACTCCGGGAATCCCGAGGAGGGAGACAGTCAGCGGATAGGTAACCTGGTCCTCCACGTCTCTAGGAGACCGACCTATCCAGTTCGTAAACACGATCTGTTGGTTCTCTCCGATGTCCGGTATTGCATCCACAGGAACAGGGTTCCGCGGAATTATGGGCAAGTCCCAATCAAAGGGAGCGACCACCAAGCCGGCCACAAGGAGCGCTGTCAAACCAATGAAAACCAGCAGCTTCTGCTCCATCCAAAAACGGATCATCTTTGCGAAAAATGTCTTCGCCTCAACTTCCTTTCCGTCATTTTGCGTTGACATCATTGTCCCTCCGTTTCATGACCGGAATGAGAACCAGGGGCCGCAACCGGAGCCTTTGTCGGCTTAACACCCATACTTTTCTCATTCATCCTTTGAGAGGGCTGCGTTTCAGGGGTCGTGTGAGAGCTTGGCAGCCCGACTGTCGGCGGCGCCTAAGATTCAACCGGATTCATCATGCTGGGCTCACCGAGGATCTGGACGGAACTGTCAATCTGAAAATTGCCCTTCACGACCACTCGTTCCCCTTCTTTCAAGCCGCTGTACAACCCGTAATTGTTTCCGACCCTGGGTCCGAGAATCACGTCACGCTGCTCGTAGGTAGGCTGGGGTTGATTGGGGATTTCAACGTATACGAGAGAACGTTTTCCGGTGAACAATACTGCGCTCTCCGGTATGACCAGAGGCGGAGTCGGATTGGTTACTCCAGAGTACCCATACGCAGTTGCCGGCTGAAGAGGCTGCTTGGTCTTGGCGCAAGTGCCGGGAACATCGCTCACTTCTTGAGGGTCGAAGGGGCAGATGTACTTTCCCGCCCACTCCGGCTTCACAACTCTACCGCGATCGTCTACTTCTGCTTCCAGGTCTCCATTGACGAACATGTGAGGTTTCAATTCATAATCCGGGTTTGCCACATCCACTCTCACCTTCACTGTCCGAGTCGCCATGTCCAAAACAGGGTCAATGAAGATCACTTTGCCCTTGTAGGTCTTCCCGGGAAATGACGGCGTGGTAAACGTGACCTCTTGACCGTATCGGAATTGAGAAATGGACGGTCTTTCTGCGTAGTCATCAAAATCTCCCCTCACCAACACTTTACAACAGACCTCGGGAATTATCGCGAAAAATTCCACTACTCCCAGTAAAGACCATGACAAATGCGCTCAAGTGGTTTCAGGCTCGCCGCCGAATCGGATGATCAGAGTCGTCGCGCTTCTGTTTCGTTGGTGCCGGAACCCCACGTGCTCCGGGCGTGGTCAGAGTCCGACGGCTTTGCCTGTGGATTTACTCCTGGAGCGTAATGGATCAGCTCACACTTGAACCGGGAAAGCACACCGCCGGCGACGGTGGCGTTCCTTAGTGTCCCGTTACACAAGTAAGGTGAAGATCCCAGAGTATGCTCGGTAGCGTCCCGGCGTCGCTGCCTGTCGGCCGAGGAGAAGAGCCCCCCCGGAACGCGGCAGGGCCGGCGCTGTCAAGACAGCGACAGCGGACGCCAATACGTCACATTCTTTGCGCCAAGCATTTGGGAAGAATCGCGAAACTTGTGACGTGTACCGGCTTTCAAACAGTCAATCGCTGTTCTTGATGAGATGACCGGCCGTAAGTGTTCACTCTGTCAAATCGTTGGAGCCTAAGAGTTTGTTCATAAGGCGTCATACTAAGAATGGAATTTAGGAGGAGAGTCTCTGTGCTACTAAACCCCATCTTCTTGTCGAACCGCGAAGATTTCTTCGGAAATCGGCTCCGGAATCTCGGTTTGGTTGCCCCCGGCGCCTGGGCATCAGGAGCAACGTCCGGATCCCCTGCGTAGTACGATGGTACTTGCGATACCCACGCTCGTTCGCTACGCCGATGCCTGCAATCGCCGGTTGGTTGCGGTTCTAACCGCTCCGTGTACATACGCCGGACGGTATGGCCCCCTAATGATGGGGGCCTCCCGTCTTCACCCGTACAGAACGACGGAAAAGGTCTGCTTTCGGAACCGTCCGGGCTTGATCCGGCTCCCGATTCTATTCGGCCTCTTGCTGGCGGTACGTTTTCTGGATCATTTCATTGAGATAAACCTCCGGGTCCCGAATCGCCTCCTTGGGGATGGAAAATTCAAGGGAGCCGGTACGCTCCATGACAAGCTTCAATCCGTGGTGGTAATTCTGGAAGATCTTCCTGCACACGATCAATGCTTCTTCGGAACCGTTTATCACCAACCGGACCAGTTCCTTGAGGGCTTCGGGCGAAAACCGAATCTTGAAACCGTACTGGACTTCAAACTCCCTCTCGAAGGTGTGAATCTCCTCTTCGACCTTGATGTACCGCTTGTAGGCCGTTTCCGGCATGATGGTCTGAACTGTGGCCGCTTCAATCACCGCCTCGAGTGCCTCGTCTCCGAGTGACCTCCCGAATATCTTCTCGAATTCCTCGCTTCTGTCTTGCAGTTCCTTCAGGAGTTCCGTTCTTTCCAGAGCGTCGACTTTGTCAAAGATCTCGCATCTGGACGGATGACTTTCGTCTTCAAGGATCTCCTCGAGGACACTTCTCGGATTGTTCACCAGTTCCTCGGTGACGGTGAACCGCGTGACGTCGGTGGAGGGAAGCATCCGCTCGAAACCGACCAGCACCTTTTCCATGACACTGATAAGGGCCCTGGCTCCGGTCTTTTCTTTCCGCGCTTTTTGTGCGACGGCTCTCAAAGCCTCATCGGTAAATCGTACATCGATACCATAGGACTTGAAGTCTTGCTTCTTGGCAGTTACGACGGAAGAATAGCGATTTTTGAGAATCTTGTATAAGTCGTCCTCATCCAGGTCTTCGAGCACTGCGGTTACGGGAATCCGGCCCACGAACTCTGATTCAAATCCATATGCCATGAGATCTTCGGCTTTGACTTCCTTGAAGAGTTCACTCTTGCCCTGGTCGTCTTTGAGTTCCGCGCCGAACCCCAGTCCTTTCTTCGAAAGCCGCTTGGACACGATCGTGTCAAGGTCGTTGAACGCGCCGGAGACAATGAACAGAATGTCTTTGGTGTTGATGGTGCGCTTCAAGCGCTTCCCCGTCTTCTGAAAGTGCGCGGCGGCCTCCATTAAGGAGACCGGGTCATGGGCCACTTTCAAATCTACCTCGGTCTCTTCCATGGGTTTGAGCAAGTTGCGTTGAACCCCGGTCCTGGAGACGTCCAGACCGATGATGTTTCCCGAAGAGGCGATCTTGTCGATTTCATCGACATAGATGATCCCGTACTTGGCTTTTTCGATGTCACCGTCTGCCTCTTGAACGAGATCCCTGACCAAATCTTCCACATCACCGCCCACATAGCCGGTCTCACTGAACTTGGTCGCATCTCCCTTGACAAAGGGAACGCCCACCTTACCGGCAATCAATTTGATCAGGTACGTTTTGCCTACACCGGTGGGCCCGATCAGTATGATGTTATTCTTTATCCTACCGATACCCTCGCCGCCTGAGGTGTCGCCTTTTTCTTGAAAGTATCGAATTCGATTGAAATGAGTGCAGATTTTCGTTGCCAGTATCTCCTTGGCAGTATCCTGACGGATAACGAAACGATCCAAATATTCGTGAAGCTCTTTGGGTTTCATGTCAAAGCGAACTCGAGAAGAATCCGCCTCGGAAAATGACGTTTCACCCGTTCCCGATTCCTCCGCACCGGGCCACGGCCCTATCTGCGTACCCATGACTCGTATGCGATTGCCATATTTGTTTGCAAGGAACTCATTGATCTCCTTCTCGATTTCTTTGGGGTCGGGAAGGTTGGTCCCGGTTGCTTCATAGTCATCATTCATGATTCCACGCCTTTCCAGCTTCTGAATCCGTATCGAAATGCCGGCAATACCAGTCGCACCACTGTCTTGTGATGCCCACCATCGGTGCAACCGCGTCTCACTTAATGCTAATATATGAACTCAGGAAAAGTACGTCAATTGGCGGTACGCTTCATCGTTGCCGTGTACGGCTTCCAGGCGAATGACGTATCGAGAATCTCGTAGGGCTCGAAGCGGGCTTTGTAACTCATGGACGGACAGTCTGCGACCAGGTACCCCATGTGGTAATGACGTATCCCAAGTTCCCGACAGATCATGATCTCCTTTATCGCTGAAAACGTGCCCGGGCTCCTGTGCGCAAATTCAGGATCAAAATAGACGTAGACTGAAGAGAGCGACCTGGAACACAGGTCTACAATTCCCACGGCCACGATCTTATCAAGCAGCCTGTATTCGATTTCCAGAGTATTGACGGGCGAGCAGTAGAGAAACCGGTACAAGTCCTCGGCGGAATTCTCCGTACGGGACCTATGTTGAACGGCAAGGTAATCCGCGTATATTAGCTGTTTTTCCCTGGAAAGCCTTGGGTGAGCGATGGAAACGACAATGTCGTGATTCTTGTTGAGAATCCTCCTGTGCGATTTCTTGAACTTGTATTCCCGTGCGGGAACGCGTATCGACCGGCACTCCCGACATCCCTCGCAAGCCGGTCTGTAGAAAATGTGACCGGATCTGCGGAAACCATGATCCATGAAATCGTGGTACAGATCGGGCGGAAAATCCGTAGCTTTGAAGGCCTCTTCCCGCGCGATACGGTCGGGCAGGTACGGGCATTCGTGAGCATCTCCCATGACGAGGAAGTCCAGGGATATCGTCCCGTACAAGGGCGACAGAATCTGCGAAAACCGCTTTTCGCCGTTGCAGCGGGAAAAGTGCGATTCAGTCATCTTCAAGATCTCTACCCGAGAAATCCGTCTCGTCGACTCTTCGACGAGACCGTCCTATTCGGGAACGGGCCACTTACAACTTTTTCAACAACTGGTTGGCCGCCGTCAAGAGCGGGCCCCACACCGTAGAAAACGGTGGAGCATACGCCATGTCGCACTGGAAGAACTCGGCAACGGTCATCCCCGCGTGAAGAGCCACCGCCACAGCGTCGATGCGATGGGCCACACCTTCCTTGCCCACCATGCTGCCGCCGAGCAGTTTCCCCGTCTTTGCGTCAGCCGTCAGGTTAACATAAATGGTTTGGTTTCCCGGGTGAGCATGTGCTCTCGAGCGGGTCTTAATCATGTTTTCCACGGGATCGAATCCGGCTTCCTTGGCTTCATCAATGCTCAGGCCCGTGCGAGCCACTTCCAAGTCCAATACCTTGAACACCGCAGTGCCAACGATTCCGGGAAGTTCAACAGTGCCGCCGGTGACGTTATCGGCTACCGCCCATCCTGCTCGGTTGGCCCGGAGCGCCAAGGGGATCCAGACCCTTTGACCGGTCAGTACGTGGTAAGCGTCCGCACAATCCCCCGCGGCGAAGATATCGGGATCCGAAGTTCGCAGTGACTTGTCCACGGCAATGGCCTTCCGCGGGCCAAGCTCCAGGCCCGCTTCGCCGGCCGCCTCCGAATTGGGGACGACTCCCAATCCGGCCAAGACCATGTCCACATTTAGTTCTCCGCTGTCGAGGATTGCCTTCAATCCGGCCGAAGATGACTCAATTGCCTGCAAGCGAGTGCCCATCCGAACTCCCACGCCTTTGCTCGTGAGTTCGTTCAATACGACATCGGCCATCTCTTGGGGCATATACGGCAATAGGCGAGGTCTGGGCTTGATCATATCAACCTTCATGGCTCGCTCATGAAGAGCTTCCGCCATTTCCAGGCCGATGTACCCCATGCCGACGATAAGGACGCTCTTCACGTCGCGGGACGTAAGATAACTTTTGATATCTCGACCGTCCCGGAGGCTTTTCAGGGTCATGATACCGGGCAAATCTCCCCCGGGTACGTCAAGTTTGCGTGCGCGGGCCCCGGTCGCGATCAGCAGCTTGTCATAGGAAACTTCGAAGTCCTCACCGGTGGCCGTCCTTCCCAGGACCCGCTTACCGGCACGATCTATTGCGGTCGCCGTGTGGTCCGTTCGCAGGTCTATGCCCTGCTTGGCTCGAAAGACCTCTGCCTTTCGGACGACCAGGTCGTCCATGTCCCGGTCGGCATCGGCCACGTTGTAAGGCATGCCGCATGCCGAGTATGACACGTCGGTCGAAGCCTCGAGCACCGTCACTTCCATGTCGGGATCGTTGCGTTTGGCTTTGGAAGCTGCGCTCATGCCGGCGGCATCTCCGCCAATAACTACGAATTTCATGTGCGGATTTCCTCCTTCTTCCTCGCAGCGAACGTTTACGACCTATTTCATAAGGTCTTTGAGAGCCGTCTTCAGCGCACGGGTCAATGTCAGGTCGGGATCGGTTCCTTTCAGCACCTTTTTGGCGGCTGCTAGAGCTACTCGATCCTTATAGCCCAGATTAACCAGAGAGGATACGAGGTCTTCCTCCAATGAGGAAGCACCAACCCGGCCGGAAGCCGGCAGGGTTCCCACACCAAGCTTCTGGATTTTCTCCTTCAGTTCAAGGATGATCCGTTCCGCTGACTTCCTTCCTACTCCCGGGATTGCCGTCAACCTGTGCAAATCGCTTCCCAGGACAGCGTTGCGCAATCCTTCCGGTGAGATTCCGGACAGGATCACCAAGGACGTTCTGGCACCTATCCCCTTCACGGTGATGAGCATTTCGAAGAGTGCCTTTTCCTCTTCTGTAAAGAAACCGTAGAGTTCCAGAGCGTTTTCCCGCAGGGCCGTGTGCACATGCAGAAAAACCTCGCCGTTCGCGGGAAGCTCATCCAGCGTGGCCAATGAGACGGCAACCTCGTATCCAACACCCTGAACATCGACAACCAGGCGGTTGATCCCCTTGAAGAGCACGTTCCCGCGTAAACAAGCAATCATGGGGAAACTCCGTCGGGTCGGCACACATGAGAATGATAAAGTGCCATTGCCAACGCGTCGGCCTGGTCCGATGACTTGAGATCCGGCAGACTGAGTATCTTGGTCACCATGAACACCATTTGACTCTTTTCCGCCCTACCATACCCGGTAAGCCCTCGCTTGATCTCCATGGGGCTGTATTCGAAGATGTCCATTCCGTGGGTTTCTCCAAGAAGAAGGATCACGCCTCGCACTTGGCTCAGTTTCATGAGGCTCTGACTGTTGTGGGAATGAAAGAGAGACTCAACCACCATCACGGAAGGGCGGTGTTCCCGGACGATTTCATTCAGCCGTTCATGAATTTCCCACAGCTTCTTCGAGTGAGATGCCGACTTTGACGGCCGGATGACTCCACTGGCAACATGGCCGGCCTTAACGCCGTTCTTGTGGATTATTCCGTAGCCGGTTGCCGAGGTTCCCGGGTCTACTCCGACTATTACCATACCGGCACGCGTCCTCTCTTTATGCGGAACACATCGAAATTACGCGGAGTCCGGAGGCCACGGACGCTGCGTAGCTGTTCCCTGGCGTCAATGCGGTGCCGTATGCACGTAAGCTCTCGCTGCATTGGCGGCACCGGCCTCCGTGCCGGGACCCTACCATGGTCGAGGCGGATTGTGAAGTGTCTCCAAGAATAAGCGACCGCGTCTTCGCGACCTGATACCAAGAGATTCAGTTTATAAATGCGGTCGCATATTGTCGGCAACGGGTCCCTCCCGATCTCAAACTCCCGCCTGGGAACGAGCAGGACCGGCATCCTGCCGGTCCTGCTTTCAGGGTGACGCCTCATTTGTAAATTGCGGCACCAAGTCTGTGGTCCGACGGGACTCCGATACTCTCGTCCCTCGTCCGCGGACGGAAGAAGTCTATACTACGATTGCGGGTATCTTTCCAGGAATTTGTGTCACGGCCAATAGAGCAAGTGCCGTGAATATCGTCCGAAATTCGCTCGTGTCAGTCGTTCCCGGGCTTCGGCTTGAGAAGGAAATGGAAGGCGACCCTGCTTCCCGCAGGACGGGTGGGCAGGGACGCCCGCCCCACGTTGTAGAGTGAGCATCGGTGCAGTCTTCGGAAGCCCGAGCCTCCGTGTCCTGAGATTCCTCGTTTCAACTCGCCGGCATGGGGACGAGACGTAAAGGTTTGATCCAACATAGGAACCAAAGTGCTACGCCAGCAACGAGTCCTTGCACTGGCTTGCAAAGGATTCCTTGTCGATGGCTTTCCAATATGCATCTTCCGGTGTAATGCGGCCGTTGTCGACGAGTTGCTGGAGGGCCTGGTCCATGGTCTGCATTCCCTCCGACGTGCCGGTATAGATGACGGAAGCGATTTGCGTCAATTTCGCTTCACGAATGAGGTTTGATACTCCGGGATTGCCTATGAGGATTTCAACCGCAGCGCACCGACCTTGACCATCAGCGGTTTTGAGAAGTTGCTGCGCAAGAACCGCTTTGAGCGATTCGCTGAGCATGCTCCTTGTTTGGTTCTGCTGTGAGGCGGGGAACGCATTGATTATGCGGTCGATGGTCTTGACGGCACTGTTGGTGTGAAGCGTTCCGAACACCAGAATACCCAACTCGGCACAGGTCAAGGCAAGCGAAATAGTTTCCAGGTCCCTCATTTCTCCAACGAGAATGATGTCGGGGTCTTCGCGTGACGCTACTCTCAGCGCGTCGGCAAAGTCATGGGCATGTGCTCCGATTTCGCGTTGGGTAATGAGGGATCTCTTGTTTTGGTGGACGAATTCCAGGGGATCCTCAATGGTTATGATGTGCTGCTCACGGGTATCATTGATTTGATTGATGATAGCGGCCAGCGTGGTGCTCTTTCCGGATCCTGTGGGACCGGTCACCAAGACCAAGCCTTTCCGAATTTCCATGATCTTGTGCACGCCATTCGGCATTCCCAGTTGTTCCAGGGTCTTGATATCCGTGGGGATTTGCCTGAATACCGCGCAAACGCCCCTCATCTGGTAGAAATAGTTGCACCTGAACCGCGCCAAACCTTCGATCTCGTAGGCCTTGTCCAGCTCCAGGGTGGTCTGGAGTCGTGTCTGCTGTTCCGGAGTCATCATTTCGAAGAACAGTTGCTCGTTCAACTTGTGCGACAAAGGCTTATGATTTGTGGGAACGAGATCCCCTTTGAGCCTCAGCATGGGCGGAAGACCCGGTACCATATGAAGATCCGACGCGCCGGATCGTATCATTTCCGTCAACAGGGCGTCTATTTTGGCCATGGGATCCGACCTTTTCCTTACCTGCGTTTGAAGGACTTCTTGTCCTCCGCGTAGTCGAGCGCTGATTGGTACGTGATCTTATCGTCTTTGTAGAGTTGCTTAATGGCATCGTCCATTGATTGCATTCCCTGCGCGCGACCGGTCTGCATCACCGAGGGCAACTGGAACGTCTTTTCGGTCCGGATCAGATTCGCCAGCGGCACCGTACCGATCATGATTTCGCAGGCCAGGACCTGGTGTTTCGCATCCGGGCCCGGCAGGAGTTTCTGGGTGACCACTGCCCGTAACCCTTCAGCCAGCATGGTTCTGATCTGGTTCTGCTCGTCGGGGGGAATGAATCGATCAATCGGTCTACCGTCTTGGGGCCGGAAGACGTGGAAAGGGTGCCCAGGACCAAATGCCCCGTCTCCGCCGCTGTCACCGCAAGCCGTATGGATTCCAGATCCCTTAGCTCTCCCACCATAATGACGTCCGGGTCTTCTCGCAGGGCAGCTCTCAGAGCGTTGGCAAAAGACAGCGTGTGCACACCGAGCTGTCGCTGGTTCACCACGCCCTTCTTGATGGGATGTACGAACTCGATTGGGTCCTCAATGCAGAGAATATGGACCGGACGTCTCGAATTGATTTGGTCGATCATTGCAGCGAGTGTTGTTGATTTTCCCTGACCCGTGGAACCGGTGACCAGAATGAGGCCTTGATGGAAATCGCAGAATTTCTGCACGACCGCCGGCAGTCCCAATTGTTCCATGGAGGGAATCTTCAAAGGAATCACTCTGAAGGTCGCGTCAAGGCCCCTTTCGTTGTACGATGGCATTGCCTCTGAACCTGGCCTTGCCCTCGATCTCGTAACTGAAGTCGATCTGCAGATCTTTTTCCAACTGAGCTCGCTGCGTCTCCGTCAAGATCTCGTAGATGAGTGTTTTGGATAGTTTCGGAGTCACCTCCTGAGACTTGATCCTTTTCAACTTGCCGAACTGACGGAAGACAAAGGAGCTTCCCGTCGCGATGTGAGCGTCTGAGGCTCGAGCCTGAATCGCCAAATTGAGAACCGCGTCTATTTGAGCCATCGCTGTCCCTCTTGGAAGAGCCGGTATTTCAGTAGGACACTATGTCCGAAGTCCGGTGGTTATTGGATCGAACGGATCGGCAGTGAAACGAGACATGGCAATTGCCACAAATTCCGTCCGAAGTCCGGGTGCGTCCTCCGTTCCCGGTCGGATCCCCCCGCCTCTCCTCAGCAAAGGGGATTACGGGGGATTTCTCTTCTCAAAACCTGGGAACCGGACTCGAAATATCGGTTATTTTTTCTGACACTTGCCATATGTGCCCGACTGTCGGAAAGAGTCCGCGCACAGACTGCCGTACCCCTCAAAGGAACGATTATGACTTCAGTTCCACTGCCGAGTCAACATCCGGGCTCCATATTCATCGGGCGGAGGAGAAAAAAAGCCGTAAGGCAGGGACGGGAGGTTGGACAAACAGGTCTCACGTGTAATCCGCGGGGCATTCCGTGCACGGGAGCGAATCCGACCGAGGAAGAGTTCCAAGGCCTGGGATCATTACTTGGACACTGTTCGGACAACCGACTGTGCTTTTTCCCGAGAAGCCTGCACGTTGCGCAACGTTTCCTTGATCTGCCGAAATTCTTCCTCAGCTTCCAGAAAGGCGTCTACCAGTTCGGGATCGAACTGCTTACCTTTCTCACCGACAATGACCTCCCGGGCCTCGGTATGAGAGAAAGCCCTCTTGTAACGTCTCTCCGTGGTAAGAGCATCGTACACGTCCGCTATTGCCACGATTCGCGCGCCCAGCGGAATCTCGTGCGCCGTCAACCCGAACGGATAGCCTTTTCCGTCCCACCGCTCATGATGGAAATAGGCCACGTCCTTTCCCAGAGTGAGAAAGCTTTCCTCTTCACCGCTTCGCTCGGCGGCTTCTTCCAGGGCTCTGCCTCCGTGAATCGTGTGTTGCTTCATGATCTCGTATTCATCGATGCCGAATTTCCGGGGATTGAAGAGAATGGAATCCGGTATCCCCACTTTGCCGATGTCGTGCAACACCGAGCACTGGACAAGATCCTCGATGAACCGTTTGGTCATATGCCTTGAGTATGGCTTGCGAAACGCGAGCCTGTCGCAGAGTATCCTGCAATACTCCTGCAACCTTTCAAGATGATAGGCCGTCTCACCGTCCCGGGACTCGGCAAGCTTGGCCAGTGCAAAAATCGAGGCCCCCTGCATCTTCTTGATTCGCTGGTAGGATTCCAGCAATTCCTCATGCAATATGACCTCTTTGGTGACATCTTGACCGAGGGCGAGAATTCCCCGCACGCGACCGGATGCGTCCTTCATTGGGGAGACCGCCATGGAGAGGGTGAGCGTTTTTCCGTCCTTCGCGACCTGCTTGATATTTTCCTGCACAGTGCCGGCTTCGCTTTGCATGAGTTGGCCGAGTTTGTTCACCGTCTCAAGGGTCACATCATCCACCGGGTAGAGCCTGAGGACGGACGAGCCCAACATTTCCTCACTGGAATAGCCGTAGATGTTTTCCGCACCGGTGTTCCAGAAAGTTACCTTGTGCTCGAAATCCGTGAGAACAATCGCGACGCGTGTGGAACTGTTTATGATTCCCTGGAGAAACTCGTTGATTCTTGCAAGTTCTCGGGTTCTCTCGGCCAGTTCCCGCGTCCGTTCTTCTACCCGTTCCTCCAGAACACGGCGATAGTGCATCTCCAGCCGTCTCAGCCTGCAATGTTCGAGACCCTTTCGGACCGTGTTCAGCAAAATGTCGGCATTGATGGGTTTCAAGAGGAAGTCATGAGCACCCCGGCGTAACGCTCTTATGGCATTATCAAGGTCACCGTGCCCCGTGACCAGGATGACCGGAACGGCATCGTCTATCGACCTCACCCGCCGAAGCAGCTCGAGACCGTCCATGCGGGGCATCTGGATATCCGTGATTACGAGGTCGGGCCGCTTGTCTGAAAACAATGCAATTCCCTCACTGCCCTCGGAAGCGGTGAACACTTTGAACCCGTTTAGGGACAGTAAGTCCTCCAGTAATCCCAGCGTAGTTGAGTCATCATCAATTGCAAGGATCGAACCCGCGGCCAATTTCTTATCGGATGTGCCCCGCAGCCGGTCAATATACCCTGGGGAATCATCAAATTCGGATTCCAAAGAATTAGCTCCCTTCAAGCACGTAAACTCGTAGAGGAAGACTGCCTGTGATCCCACTTCTTCCCGGCCATACTCAGTTTCCGCCGCCTGCATTCTCAGGCTTGCCGAAATTGCGCGGAAGCGTCGCGAAGTGTTTCTTCCCCCGTGCGGCCGGCTACGGCTTCCATTGACTACGAATTCACACGATGTGATGCTCGGAGGTCGCGCCCGGCATGCCGCCATAGATTCTAAACGAAACGTATTACCCCGAACGGTACCGCTCTTACAGGTCAGTTCTCTTCGATCGATATCTTGGCGACTGCTTCATATCTTACGCATTGACAGGCCCAGCTGTCAATCATCAAAGACGTGAAATCAAAAGGTCCGCATGTCGACTTGCTTCCTCGTCGGGGTCTCAAGCCGATACTCATCAATCGCTAAAAAAACTCAAACTGTCTTCTCACAGAGGCGGTCAGAACCGCAACCAAATGGCGATGGCAGGCACCGGCGTCACGCGTGACCTCGGGTTTCGCAAGTACCATCGTACTACGCAGGCGATCCGGACGTTGCTCCTAGTTCCCAGGCGCGGAGCGCAGCCAAACCGATTTTCAGGAGCCAATTTCCGAAGAAATCTTCGCAGTACGACAAGAAAATGAGGATTAGTAGTACAGGACTGTTCGTGTCTGCCGATGCGTACGCTTGGTGCAGCAGTTCACAAATACGGGGTCACCTGGAACGTAGGACCACGCGGAACGCGTGGTCTGACCCGGCGTTTCGAGGGGGCCTACTCTCGTTCCCGGGTTTGGGAGCGAGAGAGACGCCGGGCAGGAGATATGCGACCGTATTTATAAAATCGACTACTTAGGATCGCGCACCGTGGGAAGATCGGCGACGACCGGACGTCCCAGGGAGCCACGGTCTGCAGTCGATTGCGGGGGAGGGGGGGGGGGGATTACAATGGTCGTCTTTCCTAATATCGGCTACCTGCAACGACTGTTCGGCGGGAGGGCGGTACTCAATGCGTGACCGTATTTGTGACACCGACCATTCGAGTGCGCGGGGGGGGGCCTCCGGACCGGAAAATACCCTCTCACCTACTCATTCATCGATGCTCCACCACGGTGAAGGCCCACCATGATCCTCGGGTTTCGTTCAGGAGCGCGGACCAGTACCAGGCCGATACATCGGTCCAGGCGTTCCCCGAGTTATCGGAGATCCTTTCGCAAATCAGCAAGTGACGGCCGTTTTTTTTCGCCTCAAAACAGCTCCAGTGTCGACCTTGATTGTTGATCCTTATGGGGAGCGGACGCACGTCATAGCCGATACCCTTGAAACAACGGCTTGCCGGGTGGAGCTTCCGGGTAGGCTTTGTTACCCATCGCATAATGATCCTGCGGCTGCCGTCCGTAAATGTAGCGACTCTGCCGGGAAATCCCGAAGCAAAACTCTTTTCCCGCCCCGATAACGGCAACTGCTCGATGGGCTTACCTTGAAATTCGGCGGGCCAGCCCGGGAAGGTAGTCTCATCGGTGGTGACGTTGCCTCGGTCCGGCCCTACAAACGGCACCAGCGCGGCCAAGCAACACGCAAGCACATACAGTACCATGCTTTTCATGACACGTTCCCGCGGCGAAAAGTGAACCATGTCGGGGAGTGCCGGCAAGGTTCCTTGCCTGAATCAGGCGCAACGATACGTGGGAGCCCACGGTTGCCCATGCGGTCTGTAAACCACAGGATAAGAAACGCTATTCCGGTGAATATACACAGTCCGACGGCATCGTGGCACCATTCAGGCATCATAAGCATGCCGCTTTCCAGACAAAACAGCGCCGCCGATCTCCACACGTTTCCAAAAAGGACTGCGCATACGGCCGCGCAGGCCGTCAGCACGGTTCGCAATGGACTCAACCTGAAGAGGGATGAGAGGAGAAAAGCCAGGAATAAGCCGGCCCAGAGCATCTTGACTCCGCTGCAGGGTGCATCGATGGATACCAGCTGAGATCCGAAACGTAGAGAGGTGCCTTCCCTGACTACCGCAAGCCCCGCCAGCTGGAGCAATGGAGCGGTCAACGATCCACAGAGAACTCGGAACGGATAGCCCAGGTAAAATTGAAGCGAAGGCACGAGAGGCAACGACAGCAGAAGCAGGCCCATCGTGGGAACGTGAACCCGCATCCCCAACGCGATCACGCTTGCCGTGCAGCTGAGCGCGGTCATCGCGATCATGGCCTGCACCAATCGGGGGACAAATGAGTACGCGACGGCATAAGCAACGATAAGGAGCGAAGGAAGGAGCAGGTCCGAGTCCCCTGCGTAGAACGATGGTACTTGCGAAACCCAAGGTCTTGCGTGACGCCGATGCCTGCAATCGCCATTTGGTTGCGGTTCTAACCGCTCCTTGTCGACCAGGAACATGATGACTGCCGCGGCCAGTGCAATGAGCCCCCACGGTTCATCCGATCCATCGGTCATTCGTGCGAGGTACCATCTCCAAATCGGCAGGTATGCCGCGACCTGGATCGCCAACAAGATGTACCAGAATCTTACGCTGCCGGCCATCTCACCCTCTTTCACTACTCATCCTCATTTTCCGGTCGTACTGCGAAGATTTCTTCGGAAATTGGCTCCCGGATTTTGGTTTGGTTCCGCCCGGCGCCTGGGCACCGGGAGCAACGTCCGGATCCCCGGCGTAGTACGATAGTACTTGCGAAATCCAAGGTCGTACGTGATGCCCCGGCCTGCGCCGGGGAGACGGCGGGCAGGGACGCCCGCCCCACGTTTAAGACTCAGCTTCATGCCAGTCCTTCGTAGCCTGGGCCTCCGTGCCCGGATCTTGCTCTTTCCGGCACCCGACATGGCAGCGAAACGGTGCCTGCAATAGCCATTTGGTTGCGGTTCTAACCGCCTCCTGTGGTACAGGGACCAGAGAAAGACCGCAAGGATTACGCCAATGAGCAGCCAGGTCTCCGGTTCCGGTATGGTGGGGACCTCATCGGGCGGCACGGGGGTTAAACCGGCTTCCTTGTACTGCCGCTTCGTCTCGAGTACCACGGCTCCGCTGACGGGAGTGACCAAATGGTATCGGGAAGCCAGCTTGAGAGCATTTCCTTCGGCCGCATGGTTCCCGGACCGGAGAAGCTTTAGGACTTCATCATGCGCCCAGAGCCTCGCCAAGTGGTCGGAAGTCTCCTTGGCTCCGCTCAGATCCTTTGCCTCTTTCGCCTTCAGACGTTGACGCTCGATTACGATTCGCTTGGAACCGGTCTTCCAGCCCTTGAACAGACGCTCAAGATCTTCACTTACGGTGCCCAACCGGGGAACCCTCTTTACTCCGGCAATGCCGTCCAGCGCTTCGACTACCGTGTTCCGGCCGAAGCCCACCTGGATCTCGTACAGGACCGGACCGTCGGGACGTCTTTCCCATTTCTGTCGCAATATCTCCGTGCCGGTCATCTCCACCGGTTGAGGCCCGTGAACCCAGACGATTGCCCCTCCGCCCTTCTGAGCGGCAATGTCCCATGCCTCGGCAAGTGCGGGCACGTTGTCCTGCCCCCCGGTGAACACAGCTCCCTGCATTCCCGGGGCGGACGAATCACGTTTGGCCCCGGAGCCGTGGTTGTCTTGTTCCCATAGTACGGCGGGGCGATCGCCGGCAAGAAGAGCCGTGAACGGGATTCCGGCGGGCAGTGCCGCAATGGCTTCACGAATGTGTGAGGAGAATCCCGATACCGACGATGACCCATCCACAACCAGCACGACGCCGGCCGGGACCTTCTTCGGTTCGGTCTTCAAGGTCTGGAGCACAATGTGATTTCCGGTACCGATTTCGTCGGTTGTCCACGCTTGCTTGGAGTCGGCTGAACGATCGACTGTTACGAGGGAGATAGGCTCTGCCAGTTCCGTATCGGTGAGAGGTCCTCGGAGTGCATGTCCCTTCGCAGTGGTTTCTTCCGTCATCAGGGTCTTCTGTTGAGACGCCAACGGGTGGGCGGACTCCAACCAGACCATGTGCCTAAGGGCGTCACCTATGCGGAAATTTCGCTCGGTAAACGAAGGCAGTCTCAGAACCGCCCTTGATTCCGACGGCAAGAGAAGCGGAACGGTAATTCCAATGCGCAACTTCATCTTGCCTCCGTGCGGCGGCACGGGGAAACATTGCATGAGGATGCGGTCGGGACCGTGGGTGGTTACCAGCACGGGATCACGGCGTTTTCTCACCACTCGCTCATAGGCTTTTCGAACCGTGCTTCGACCGGCAAACGCGGCTTCGCGTTCTTGACCGTCAATCCAAAGCGTCAGTCCGGAGACCACCCCTCCGGGAGGCAGCGCAATCTGCGCTCGAGCCTCTTGCTGTTCAAGCGAGTCATTCTTGAACTCCATCGTCCACTGAACGTAGGCCAGCGCGGCATCTGCATCGATTGAACCGTCAAGCCTTGAATCGGCCAACGACAAACCTTTGACCTTGCCGCCGACACGCGTGCCGCCCTGATCCGGATCAAAACTGAAAAGACGAAGCGGCCTGTTCCCCCGCATCACCAAATAAGGTGGGGGAACCGCATTAAACGGAACCCCGGTAACTCGGTAGTAGATCTCGCGGGCGTTCCACGGCGAAACCGGCTTGCCTGCCGAAACAAGCAGGCTGATGAGGTCCATGGTCTTGCCCAGGCGCTGATAACATGAGCGCAGCATCAGTTCATTGTTTCCCGCGGTCCGAAGCACCTTGAGGCCCTTTGCCCTGGTATCGGCGTCGTCTGATGCGGCCATCTGCATGCCTATTCGGGTCACGGTGATAGGGATGCTCAGTGCAACGATTGCCGGGATGCCTATTGCAACCCCTACGAGTGCGAACCGAACCTGGGTTTTGGCCGATCCCAGGTGCAGTCGACGAAGATACCGATGTCCCCACAATGCAGCGACAAGGGAGAAAACCGGCGCCATGGGCAGGATTCCGATGCCGAACACCACGACGGCAATCAGGGCAAAGGGCAGCATTGGCAGGAAGACAAGCGTGTAGTAAAGCGAAATGCCTATGGCTGCTCCATTTGCAACGCCGATGAGGGTGCCGTGTGATTCGATGGAATTACGGACCACATACCAGACCAACAGGTTGGCACAAGGGACAAAGGCTACCAGAAGCGTGTGCCAAATCGTCGGGATGGGGTCGAAGAACTCCATGGCGCACATTCGTGTCGTAAATTCGATGAACACGACCACAAACGGAACCGCTACTCCGAAGACAAGATATTTCCATCCCGGCTTCTTTGAAGGTTCTTCCGGGGTGGTCGCAGCAGCCTTCCCGTCATCGTCGGCCATGCGGTTGGAGCGGGGATCTTCAACCATGATTCTCTTCCTTTCGGTGTTGGTCCGCGGTTGACTCAACCATTGGTAGCAGTATGGCCGAGTATTTTGCAACGGGAATGAAGACCAAGAGGAAACCGTGAGGCGGTTTTGTGCAAAAATGGTGCAAGCGGAACATGCGCTCTCCACCAGCGGAACGGAACGCTTGACCCAAAGCGGCGAGTTTTCTATCGTACACGGTGAGAATGACCGCTTCTGCCGGAGGGACCCTCATGAAAGCCTCGCCGCCGACTGACCTGGACCTCAGAGACAAGGTCTATCGCGAACTGGAACAGGGCGAGACAATCCAGTGGATCGACATGCCCATACCGAGATCCTTCACGGTGTACTCCACGGCATCGTTTTTCTTTGCAATACCTTGGACCGCGTTTGCCGTATTCCGGACCTTCGGCGCCGCAGACTTCCGCATTCCGGATATCAGCGAAGGACTGGGCGTTGAAGACGGTCTACATCATAACAAACCAGCGTGCGTTCATGGTTCAGGGGGGACGAAGGACCGTTGTGCGCAGTTTTTCGCCGTCAACGCTCAGGAATATGTACCGAAAAGAGAGGAGAGACGGCACCGGAGACGTGATGATTGGAGACGATTCCGGCAGGAATCGCAATTCAGGTGGTCTCAAAGAGCCTGCGGGTTTTCTAGGGGTTCGCAATGCAAGGGACGTGGAGCGTATGCTGAGGAAATTGGCTTCTCAAGACTCTCAATCGGATACGTGGTAGTGGGGAGGGTAGGGGGGCACTAGAGCCAACATAAGCGTTCCGGCGGCCGGCCCTCAGTCCAATTCCTCTATGGCTTTGCCCATTTCAACAAAAGCTTCCGCTACCTGACTTTTGGTTATTTCGAGCCGATTGGCGATTTCCATGGCCGTTACGAGGCCGGCATCGATGAGCTGCCGGAACAGGCTCTGAAGCTCCCGCTGGGTCAGACGGTACTTTCTCATGAGTGTCTCGTCATCCACACCCGATGTTACGTCATTGAGAAAACCCTTGGCGCTGATCTGTCGAGAAGGCCTGGCGTTCTTGTCCCGAATTGACTTGAGGTAGTCCAGGACCGACGCTTTGGCAACGAGGAATTCATTTCCCGAGAGGCTGTATTTCTCCCGCAAAGCATCGTCGGACATCCCGGCTTTGACATCCTCAAAGAATCTCCGGACCTCGTCCCTGCTCATCCGAATTTTGTGCGAATCGTATGGAATCGGTCGGCCTCCTCGCAATTCTCACGACGAAAACCAAATGGCGCAGATGTGCGGGTGTTCCAACATGGCGGCATGGTATCATTTACGTAGTATTCCTGTCAAGATATGGCTCGTTTATGTCCAAGATACTTGAAACGTTCGGCACGGCGTTACAACGTTGCCGTTGTCCGCTTCTACGAGATATGCAGCGAACAGAGCCCGCAGGGCTCGCAGTTCTGAGTTGCAAGATTTGGCATTTAAGGGCATCCTCCGTGACTTCACGCAAAACTTGCACTTGACATTCCACCAATGAACGGATAGGCATGTCCGACGATGAGATAACCATCTTCGGTGCAGGTGCAAGCTAAGGATCGCGCCGAGTAAGGTATTGGGGATGAAACGCGGCAAACCGTGTCGGAGCCTGCGGAAGTGCTCCGTGAAGAAAGTGCCGAGAACTCAACCGCTTAAAGATGATGACGAACTATGACCTTATCCTAACGCCCGGCGGTCGCCTTCGCTTGCGGGAAGGCGAAGAAACCGGCGGGGCAGAACCTGATGCCTGGATGAAACGGGTTGCGACCGCGTTTTCGTCATCCCAGGCCTCGGGCCTTTTCTCACTCGCCGCTACGAGGCCGGATGTACCGCCGCGGCCGGCTTTTTCCTTCTGGCGGGATTTCTCCTGCCGCTACCTGACGGAACTCTGCCGCACTCCCGATTCCGTCGGTATACAGCTCGAACCAATCGAGCCGCCTTTTGAATCCGAACTGGCGACCATGATGCTCTCCGCGCCGCCCATGCAGGGAGGAGAATACCTGAGCATCGAGGTCTTTCGTAACCTTTGGGTTGATTTGGACCGGTGGGCGCAGAATGAGATCGCCGCGTCACCGGACGGCTTGACCGGGTGGCTGAAGAAGCATGCCGCGATGTGGCGCCAGGTCGGACGCGTCTGTTTTCACCTTGCAGAGAACAAGAACGATCCGGAGTTGCCGTTCGCGTTTCTGGCCACCTACGCGCCAAGCCTTTCCAAGGGAGGCCGTGTGCAATATCGGCCCTTAGGCAAGGCTCTGCAGGAATACGCGGGGGCACGAAACAAGAAGGCCTTGATCAACCTGCTCTCGCCCGTGCATCAGGCATCCGAGAAGGTCGACGTCGTCAGGGAGTTGGTCCATTCCGGCGACATTTATCACCCGGTGGCGTGGACTCCGGGTGAAGCCTATCGTCTTCTCAAAAGTGTGCCGCTTCTCGAAGAAAGCGGCCTCCTGGTGAGGCTCCCGGACTGGTGGCGGAAACGTGCCCGCCCGCGCGTGGCCGTGACCATCGGCGACAAAAAAAAGAGTCGCTTCGGAGCCGGTGCGATGTTGGACTTCAAAGTCGGCGTTGCCCTGGGAGACAGCAACCTTACTGAAGAGGAATGGCATCGGATCCTGGCGTCCGAAGACGGCCTTGCATACGTGAAGGGGCAGTGGGTCGAAGTCGATCGGGAAAAACTGTCCGAGGCCCTTGAGCATTGGAAAGAAGTGGAGGCCCACGCTGCCGAGGAAGGCATCTCTTTCAATGAGGGTATGCGGCTCCTGGCAGGTGCTCCCGCAGATTTGAATGTCAATGGTTCGTCCGGAATTGAAGAACACGAGTGGTCTTTTGTCGACGCCGGCGGATGGCTATCCGAGGTTCTATCGGGCTTGCGCGATCCGGACGGGTTGAACTCCGGAAGCCGCGGCAAGGATTTTCAGGGCACGCTTCGTCATTACCAGGAAACCGGCCGCAACTGGCTTTGGTTCCTGTCGAACCTCGGGTTGGGCGCATGTCTTGCCGACGACATGGGATTGGGCAAGACCATACAGGTCCTGTCGCTCCTGCTTGCCCTGAAGGAAGAAAGGAAGTCGTTCGGCAAAGCTTCGCTTTTGGTGCTTCCGGCATCCCTCATGGCGAACTGGAAGGCCGAGATGAAACGCTTCGCGCCGACGCTTGAAGCCTGTTTTGTCCACCCGTCGGAGATGGACAAGGCATCGCTTGCCGGCATTGGCAAAAAGCCCGGCAAGGCGTTCGAGAAGACCGACGTGGTACTCACCACGTACGGCATGCTGCTCAGGCAGAAATGGCTGCTCGATGTTGAGTGGCGGCTGGTTATTCTGGACGAAGCCCAGGCCATCAAGAACCCTTCCACGCGCCAAACGAGAACGGTCAAGCAACTCAAGGCGGATGCCAGGATTGCACTCACGGGCACGCCGGTAGAGAACCGACTTTCCGATCTCTGGTCGCTGTTTGATTTTCTCTGTCCCGGACTGCTCGGCTCGGCCGCGAAGTTCAAGAAATTCGCCAAGGCCCTGGAAGCGAGAGAGCATGACCGGTACGCACCCCTCAGGAATCTGGTGAGGCCGTACGTGCTCAGACGGCTCAAGACCGACAAGAGCATCATCGCGGACCTTCCCGACAAGACCGAAATGAAGGTGTTTTGTGGTCTGACGAAGAAGCAGGCCGCGATGTATGCAAGGTCGGTGGAGGAACTCTCGCGGGCTCTCGAAGGACTCGACGGGATCAAACGCCGAGGGCTTGTCCTGACCTACCTGATGAGGTTCAAACAGATATGCAATCACCCCGGTCAGTTCCTTGGCGACGGCGGATACGAACCGGCCGACAGCGGCAAGTTCGACAGGCTCGGGGCGATCTGTGAGGAAATCGCGTCCCGACAGGAAAAGGTTCTCGTTTTTTCCCAGTTCCGCGAGATAACCGAACCGGTCGCGGCATTCCTCGAGAACGTGTTCGGCCGCGAGGGTCTTGTCCTTCACGGCGGAACCCCGATCAAGAAGCGCAGGAGCCTGATCGATGCGTTCCAGCGGGAAGACGGGCCGCCCTTTTTCGTGCTCTCCCTCAAGGCGGGCGGCACGGGCCTGAACCTCACCGCCGCGTCGCACGTGGTCCACTTCGACCGCTGGTGGAACCCGGCCGTGGAAAACCAGGCCACGGATCGGGCCTTCCGCATAGGCCAGCATCGAAACGTGGTGGTACACAAGTTTGTTTGTCAGGGGACGGTCGAGGAGAAGATAGACGCCCTGATCGAAGAAAAAACGAACCTTGCCGACGACATCCTGAAGGCCGGGGCAGAATCCATGCTGACGGAAATGAGCGACGAGCAGTTGCTCAAGGTCGTGGCCCTCGATGTAGATCGGGCACAATTGTAGGAGACGAATGATGAGCTATTACGGTTGGGGACCATACGTGCCGGTGGCCGAGCGCCGGGCTCGCGCCCTGAAGAAGGTTGCGAAGCTCCGCAAACAGGGATTCGACATCAAACCCGTTCAGATCGAGGGAAGAAAGATTGCGCGAACGTTTTGGGGAGAGGCATGGTGCGATCACATCGAGTCGTTCAGCGACTACGAAAACCGCCTGCCTCGCGGCCGTACCTATGTCCGCAACGGGTCGGTGTACCATCTCGACATCGCCAAGGGCGAGGTCAATGCCATGGTCAGCGGCTCTGAGTCTTACACGGTGAACATCTCCATTAAGACACTGCCGCAGAAGAAATGGAAAGAGGTGAAGAACCGGTGTGCCGGGCAAATCGGTTCGATTCTGGAACTGCTGCAGGGAAGGCTTTCCAAGAACGTGATGTCCGTTGTGACCGACCGTACCGACGGCCTGTTTCCCCTGCCCGGAGAGATCGACCTGAAGTGTAGCTGCCCCGATTGGGCCGTCATGTGCAAGCACGTGGCGGCCGTGCTCTACGGGGTTGGCGCACGGCTTGACGAAAAGCCGGAGTTGCTTTTCCTTCTTCGGGGAGTTGACCATGAAGAGTTGATCGGCGCCGAGGTCGACACGGCTGCAGCGGCGGCACCGAAGGCCGGACGCAGGCGCATCGCGGACGATGCTTTGGCGGATGTGTTCGGCATTGAGATGACGGAAGATATCAAGCCGGCCGAGACCGAGACCGAGACGAAGACCAAATCCAAGGTCAAGGCCAAGACCAAGCCCTCGCCGCGCGGGGAAAAGACTTCGGCAAAGGCAAAGACGACTTCCGCAGCCGCGGTGAAACCAAAACAAGAACCGAAGGCGAAGACAAAAGCAAAGGCAAGAATCCCCGAGAAAGCGACTCAAGCTCAAGAGATGGTTGTCGGCCCGAAGAACGCATCGCGGGTGGTTGCGAGTGTCCGCCCCGTTACCGGCAAGGCCGTAGCGAGATTGCGCGCGAAGTTCAACATGTCGCGATTCGAGTTCGCAAGGCTTCTCGGCGTAAGCGCTCCATCTATCGGAAACTGGGAAAAGAAGCCCGGGGAACTCAACCTGAAGCCGAATTCGCTCGAGGCCTGGAAATCGGCCACGGGATTAACCAAGCGGCAAGCCCGGCGGAAGTTGGATGGTTCGTAACCGCGCCGGGATGAAGGACGCGCTTACGAACCTGAGTAGAAAGCGCGCATGATTCGGAACAAGAGCCTGGGCACAACATATCGGTGTTGTGCCCAGGCAAGATCCCCATGCAGATCATTCCGCGTCCGTAACCTCTTTGACGGCTTGTGCCAGTTGCCTCACTTCATAGGGTTTTTTCACAAAGCCGCTTGCCAACGCCTCAAGGAGTAGGCGTTCTCGTGTTTCCAGGGAATGTCCGGTTGAGACAATCACTTTCACGTTCGGGTCGA
Source organism: Desulfomonilaceae bacterium (assembly GCA_963675835.2). Classification (GTDB taxonomy): domain Bacteria; phylum Desulfobacterota; class Desulfomonilia; order Desulfomonilales; family Desulfomonilaceae; genus JAVHLK01. Next base: position 705,442 of record CAXXIU010000017.1, on the reverse strand, counting down.
TCTTGAGAAGTTCTTTCAGGCATTTCTCACCACCCATCCGGGGCATGATGAGATCAAGGACCACGAGGCCAATGGCGGACTTTTCAAGTGCGTATATCTCCAAAGCGTCCATGCCGTTTGCAGCGGTTATTACCGTGTAGCCTGCGCCCTCAAGAATCCTTTTGCCCAGGTCTCGGACATAGTCTTCATCGTCAACCAATAGTATCTTGACCGTGCCTGGAAGAGGTTCAACCGGGGGTTCAAGCTTCTCGACCACCGGTAAGTCTTCGATGGCCGGGAAGTACATCCTGAATATTGTTCCCTTGCCCGGTTTGCTCCGACAGGTGACCCAACCACCGTGTTGTTCCACGATGCCCTTGACGACGGAAAGCCCCAGTCCGGTGCCTTTCTTGAAACCCCAGCCCTTGGTTGTGAAGAAGGGATCAAAGATCCGATCCATCGTCTCCTTGCTCATGCCGGTGCCCGTGTCTGAGATCTCGATGAGGACATGTCGTCCAGGCTTAGCAGCAGGGTACAAACTGCAATATTCTTCATTTACGAAGAGGTCTCCGGTTTCAATCTTGAGCCGACCGCCTTCCGGCATGGCCTCTTTGGCATTGATGCACAGGTTCATGAGAACCTGTTCGATCTGTGAGGCATCGGCATTGACCATGCCAAGATTTTTCTCAAGGATCGTCTCGATCCGGATCATCTTGGGAAAGGTTCTTTCCATCAGCTTCGATGAGTCTTCCACAGTGCGGTTGAGATCCAGAGGTTGAGGACTGCTTTCACCCTTCCGACTCAATGCCAGCAATCTCTGAACCAGTTCGGCCCCTTTGTGGCCGGTTTCCAGTATTCTCTCAAGGTCGGAGTAATCGGGATGGTTCTCGGTCTTCGTCGAGAGGATCAACTCGGTATAACCGTTGATGACGGTGAGGAGGTTGTTGAAGTCATGAGCAATGCCTCCCGTCAGGGTTCCAATGGCCTCCAACTTTTGTGCCTGGAGCAGCTGATTCCTGAAGGCTTCCCGTTCTTCCTCCGCCTTCTTGCGTTGTGTGATGTCGGCGATATTCCCCATGATTGCAGGACGATCCCGGTAATCGATGAGTGTGGCCAACTCCTCGGCCCAAATCACATCCCCTGTCTTCGTGAGCAACCGCAGTTCGTAGACCGACGGCGACGGATCTCCCTTGAGGCGAGCCCGTGCGTTCTCAGCCGCCGGCTGGTGATCGTCCGGATGAACGGCATCCAAAAAAGGTCTGCCGATCATTTCCTCGGGTGCGTAACCCAACATCTCGGCAAGCCGGTTGTTCACGTAGACAGCGATGCCGTCCTGATGCACGAAAACTCCTGTCAAGGAGTTCTCAGTCAGTTGCCGATACCTGGCTTCGCTCTCCGTCAGAGCCTCATCCGCCCTTTTACGCTCAACAATCTCTTGCTCAAGCGTGCGGTTCAAGGTTTTCAATTCAGCCGTTCTCGCCTCAACTCGCACTTCGAGTTCGTCACGCGCTCTTTTCAATTCCACTTCGAGCCGGTCCCGTCGAGCAATCTCATCCTTGAGATCCGTAACAAGGTCCTCTTTATCGGATCTTAGGCTCAACGAAACGGCATATACCCTGTGCATCTTTCGGCCCGTCAGGAGAAGCACACCGGCAAACAGCAGTATCACGCCGCCAATGGTCAGGTGAAATTCGTCGAATTCGAAAATGAATCTTCCTGAAAGAGGGAGCAATGCAAGTAGTATGTTGGCCACATAATCCCTGGTCGGCGAATAGATTACGGCACCCGCGGCAGCTATGCCTGCAACGAAAATGGAAAGCAGGAACTGATGCAGAATCGAATCCTGCGGAAACAACCAGACGCCTGCCGCGCCCCACAGCAATCCGCCCGCAGCGACAACCAGAGAATGCCATTTACCCCATTTTATTACGGCGTAGTCATCATGTTTTCGACTATGAAAGGAGCGGAGGAGGTAATGCCTTCCCAAGAAGAGCCCTGCATACGTTACTACCCAGATCACTATATATTCATGGGAAACCACCTTCCAAAGCGCGGCTCCCAATGTTACGGCACCCAAGAGCGCTCCAATCGAACCTATTCCGGACTGTGCAAGAAGTAGTCTGATCTGGGCAGCCCTTAGCTTTGTTGGCCTCGGACTTGAGAAGGACGATGAAGTATTTGGTTCCACGGATTCGTTGGGCTCCATCTTGCCTCCACATGCAAACTAATTCACGTGAAAGTCCCCGATTGCTGAACGGTCATTCCAGAGGCTCACTACGGGGCGGCACCGATCACTGCCCATATTTGCCGCAATGTGCATCCGCTCATTTCAGTAGAGGCCCTGTTCCACGACACGCTTCTTCCTGCAGGGTCAATGGCAATGATCGGACCGGGCGACACGTCGATTGCTTGCCGGTATCGCCCATCAGATGCCCGAAGGCCCTCTGCCTCCGCCTCATTTGAATTCAATCTTGCTTCCAACTCCACCACTCGGCGGTGCAGGCTCTCAACCTCCTTCAACAGATCTTGCCGGTTCATCTCAGTATCCTTGACTCAATTCATCCCGGTCGGTTTGGGTCTACGGAAAGCTTTCTCGGCAGCAGGTCACACCGCTTAACCTTATAGCTTAATGTAACGAGTTATAAGAAGCAAATAGTTATTCGATCAAGAGATTTGCCAAAGTTGGAGCGAGAGTTTCCTATAATATAAGGAGGCGTCTCGTCCATGTTGCGGCCGCTGGATGGAAAGGCCCGGTTGTGGCATAATCCGGTTTCTCAAGTCCAATGGGTCACCGGGTGTGGGATCGGCAATGCTCAATTCAAGTGCAAAGGGCTACATGTATGTAATGTGTGCAGCGGTGATGTGGGCGTCGTCGGGCATCGCTGCGAAATACCTGTTTCGGACCGGAATCACCCCGTTCGAACTGGTACAGATCCGCGTCACCTTCGGCGCGTTCTTTCTACTCGTCGGTCTTGGGCTGTTCGCCCGGCCCCTGCTCAAGGTTTCTCTACGGGATGTGGGCTACTTTCTCCTGTTGGGCGGCGTGATCATGGCGTTGGTCCAGGCTACGTACCTGTTTGCGATCAGTAAGATCGAGGTGATGGCCGCGATTCTGCTTCAATATCTTTCCCCTGTCCTGGTGGCTCTCTTTTCAATCCTCTTCTGGGGCGAGCGTTTCACGTGGTCCAAAGCGGTTGCACTGGCACTGGCATCGGCCGGGTGCTACCTGGTGGTAGGCGGCTACGACATTCACCTGTTGGAATTGAATCGCCTCGGAATCGTGGGCGGCCTCGCAGCCGCCGTTACCTTTGCGGTGTACGCACTCATGGGAGAACGGGCCATGCATCGCTATTCTCCTTGGACCGTGACTCTGTACGCGTTGGTGTTTGCGTCCGTAACATGGAATATCTTTCTGCAGCCGTTCAAGTATGTGTCCACGGGGCCGGGCACAATAGAATGCGGCCTTCTCTTGTACATCGTGCTTGTGGGAACCATCGCCCCCTTTGCGCTATATTATCTCGGCATCAATCATATCCGCTCTACCCGTGCGACGATAACGGCAATGCTGGAGCCCATTTCCGCCGGCGGCATGGCGTTCATCTTCCTGGGCGAGAGACTGCAGATCCTCCAATTGCTCGGCGCCGCCCTGGTGATAGGGGCCATAGTGATACTCCAGATCCATCGTGAGCAATGCCCCGCGACTCCCGAAGCGATTCGTAATCAGACCTGATTCGTGAGGGGAGGGGGGAACGTCCAAGAGAAACCAATGCGAAACGCGGGGTCGTGCCCGGCACGTCGTGCGCGTTCTTTTGTTCCGGGAACACCTCTTCAACTCTTGACAGCGAAGGAATAGTGTGGGAATTCCGGGATGGCTCCGGACGGATCTCAATCGGCTCCGGCCGAAGCCATAAGTGCGATCCGCCAGGGCGTAATGGAGGAATCGAGCCGAAAAAACGCGCGCACCGAGAGTGCGGAAGGAAACTCATCATGGGCAAGAATTTGCTGCGTAAGGAAACATTACTCCGAACGGTTTTCGTACCGGTCTTCGTCTTCGTGTTCGCCGCCTCGGCATTCGCCGGTGAAGGCTCCATGGAGTTGAAGCCCCACTGGAAACAAGGAACCAAGAAGAAGTACGACATCATCAAGAACCGAAAGAAGGTCGGCGGAGGAAAGGTACTCTTCGATGGAACCAGCAGGACCGATCTCGCAATCTCAGTGGAAAAGGCCGACAGTAAGGGATACCTTGTGAACTGGACCATGGGTGAGACGCGATTCGACCAGGCGGAGGCCGCTAAGAATCCCATTGCAAAACAGGCGGCAAATCTGCTGAGGGGCTTCGCCATTCTGTTGGAAGTTTCGCCGTCCGGTGAACTCAAGGGTGTCAAGAACTGGGAAGAACTCAAAGCCAAAGCGACCGAGGCGCTCAATGCCATGGTCGGGGTCTGGCGCAAGTCCGGATTCAATGAACAGATGATCTCTCAATTGAGAGCACAGGTGTCCTCCACATTTGCCACGAAGGAAAAGATTACCCAAATGTGTACGCGTGAACCCAACCTCTACTTCATGGCTCTAGGACGGACGTACAAGCCGGAAAGGACCATGACGTACGACACCCTGTTGCCGAACCCATTCGGCGGTGAGGCGTTTCCTGCTACGGGCAGCTTCGCCCTTGCCCGCTATGACAAGGAGTCCGGAAAGGCCGAGGTGGACTGGAATCAGAGAATCCAACCCGAAGCGGCAAAACGGGTTTTGACGGGCACGTTGAAGAAACTTGCGGAACAGCAGGGAAAGGAAATCAGTGAGGAACATCTTCCCAAGAACTACAGGATCGAGGATTCCGGAAAGTTTGTTATCGATGTACCCACGGGATGGGTGCTGAGCCTCACGCAATCACGTACCGTGATGACGGACTCCGGTTCCCAAGTGGAATCGACCACAATTCGAGAAAAGTAGCAGTGCGGCAAGGTCATCCGTTCGATCGACTGCGAATTTTTCTTAGTTCACTGATCTCGGAATGTGCTTCACGAATCTTGTTGCGCAGATCAGCTACGTCACGGCCGCGTTCGAACAACTCCCCGCGGTTTGCGGAGAACGATGTATTGGCCCGCTGCAACATCATGTCGGCTTCATGGCACTGAGATTGAAGCATCTTGATCCGGCCGTCCAGTTCGCCGATCCGGGAATCGATTTCGGCAATCCGGGTAGAGTCCAGACTGTTCGAGTCGTATCGCAGCCGTGAGGCCTTGGAAGAATGTGAGGCATCATTGGCTACTATGGGAGCCTGTTGACGAAAGAGTTTGACGAGAGTTGCACTGTACCCGAACGTAATGATGCTCGATAACAGCACGACCGCGCCTATGAGTACTGCCAGGTACAGCCTAGCCTCAGGGTCTGCATCGCCGTGGCTCCAGATCTCCCTGAGTTTGTCCCGACCGGAGGCCTGACGTTGCCGTTGTACAGGCAAGGACTCAGCGGCCGGCTCGTCCACGGGTTCAATGATGGTGAGGCCGCCCAAAGCGTCGAGTTGCCGTTTCAGAGATTCTGCTCTGTCTTCTGCGAGGTCCTTCTGCAGAATCACGGGCAGATTGAGCATCAGAGCCTGCACTGCGTCGCTGCTTATCCCAAGAAGGACGCCCGCCTTTTGAGCAAACCTGTCCGGGTCGCTCGTCACCTGACCGTAGAGCTTGAGCCTATATCGGGGATGAAATTCGCTCATCGTCATCTTTCCTTATCTTCCGTCAGGCGGTTCGGAATATCGGCGAGCTTTCCTTCGCATCCTCGCAAGTTCCTAAGCCCTCGATTTCACAAATGCGGTAGCGAGTTTCGAACCGAGCGGCGGATAGATGGATTTGACGTTTCGGATCCGTCGTCCACGCCCCCCCCCTCAGATTACGCCGTCAACGGGGGGAAGTTCCCCCTCCCTCAGTGGGACGGGCATCCTGCCCGCCATCGACAGGCGAGACGCCGGTCCCACGTGGGGGATGGGGAGGGGGCTCTTCATACGTTACCGTAATTGCGCAACGGAGTACTAGGACAGAGCACGCACGCCTATTCCTTGTGAGCCTTGAGGATGGGTATGTGAACCATCTTTTTCTTTTCGGGATGGGCGTTTTTCCAACCATAGCCCTCCGCAAGCCAATAGGCCGGATAGTATCCGCCTCCGCCGTAGCCTCCGGCACTAATCTCAAAACCATCCAGAGCGCCGGACGGAGCTTTTGCCACGAATATCTGTCGGAGTTGGTAATGCCCCGCCCTTTGGACTTCCTGTTCGGTTCCGGTGGAGCCTACCACCGGGTCAGCGCCGATGTTCGCGGGAGGGGTGGATGGCATATTCTTAACCGCCTTGTTGGCCGCGCCGTCGGCGAGACCGACCATTGACGTGGAACTCTCAACGGCTCTGGTAAACATGACATCAAGTCTTGTTTGGAGCATTAGTCCGGCTCCGACAAGACTGAGTACTCCCAGGAACATGAGGACGATGGCTACTGCGCTCCCTTTTTCGTTACGTACTGTCAAGATGAGGCCTCCTTTTGCGATCAAAGGTACTGCATGAGCACAAGACAGCGGGGACTCACGGTAATCGTGCGAGTGCCCCCCACCATCCACGGACCGTGTGTGGCGTCACCCTCGATCCGAAAGCCCGGGGGGCCGTCGTTAGGTGTTTCATACCCGCCTTGCATGTCTCGAACAAGGTACCTCAGTGTGACTTCAATGAGTAAGAGTTGATCGACCGTGTACGAACCACCCGGCATCGGATCCAACTGTGCCCACGAAGTTCCGTCTGCTGCAGTGGGATCTCGGAAGCGGCATCTGATCTTGAAATCGGTTACCTTGATAATGGGTACTTCGCCGGGATTCTTCGACCCTCCGATCATGGTCTCCCCGTTACGGACGAGTCGGCCGCGCTGGGTCGGGTTTTCGTCGAGCAGGCTCAGTTCATAGGAGACGGAAGGAGCCGCGTATCTTTTCCCCGCACCGCCGGTTGACCCGAACGACAATTTGAGCTTCTGAGTGTTCTTTTGAGGATCGATTCCCGTCCCGTCGGGAGCTACGGTCAGGGATTCGATGTACGCCGAGCCGGGGGTGTCCGGAATGACGATGGCCCTGTCCATTGTCGCCTGGGCAACATTGGCATGAACCTGTTCGACGTAGGCGTCGGTTACCCCCGAATCCAGTTCGAACCAGCTCTTGCCTACGCCCTGTATGGAAGTATCCGAGAAAAAGCTGGTGGGATAGGATGAACCCGGCGGAAGACTCATGTCAAGATAGTCGGTGCAGTTCAGGTAGAGTGCGTCGGGATCGTTCGGATTGAACGCGTCATGGTATTGGACAAAAACCGCCATATGGGACTGGGGTCTCGTGCCGTATCCGGCCTGGGATATGGTCCCCCGCAGACCGGTACCCGCCTGCATGATGTCGCTTCGTATGGCCGCCAAAGCCGCAGTGGCCACTTCGTGGGAGATCTTTCGCTTGCTTGCTCCTGCCGAGATCTTGCTCTGAAACTGATAGAATGACACCGTACCGGCCAGCAGGATAGAAAAAATCGCAAAAGACACCATCAATTCTATGAGAGTGAGTCCTCTTTCGTTACGCATCAGCCTCTCCGGAAATCCGTGCCGAGCAACCATTTCGTTTCTCTGTTCCATTGATTCTAGTTGGTGATTACGAAGCCTTCCCGCGACAGTCTGAAGCGGCAGCCGCTGGGGGTATATTGGGTGCACCGATTGTCTTTCGGCCAACCAACCGTGACCGACACCCTTCGAACTTCGGAGGAATCGATTTCCGGGCCATGGACGGTCCATAAACGCACGAAGGGGCTATCAGTCGGCTCGTCGTTTCCACTGTCCGCTTCATTTAGGGAGATTCCCTGAGCGACTTTGGCTGCCGACAGCGCTCTCATTTCTTCGACCTTGCTTACGGCCAGGTATTCGGCGCTTCGCACACGCTGGTTGTACCGATCGTTGTTGAACGATGTGAGTATCATGGTTCCCACGCCGAGCATTCCCACGGAAAGTATCAGCATGGCCACGATAACTTCCAGAAGACTGAAGCCCTTTTCTGATCCGGTAATGTCCATTTCACAATAATCCTTGAGTCCGTTGGGAAGACCTATCCTCCGGAGAATATTTTCCCTGAGGCTTGAACCGTTATGGTAAACGGCGGGTGTTGAGTGGATGCCGCACCGTCCTTCTTTCTGCGGACCAGTATGGTGTACGGCACGAGATCTTTCGGGCATCCCTTGGAATCAAACACTATGGGAACCGTCGTAGCCTCGGCATCGTTACCGTTGACCTCAATGTGATACAGAGACGGATTGTATTCACATTCGACGGTGCCTTGCGTTTTCTTGACCGAATAGACGGGTACGTTTTCCGTAACCGTTATCGGGACGAATTTTGCCGCAGCGACGGTCCAGGCTTTTCCCGTGTTCGCGGTAATAGCCGCACCGGGTGCCGGACTCCACTGTAAGCGGTCCGAGTGGAGCGTCAAGCGCAGTTCGGCTTCCCACAAACCGTCCCCCAGATCCGTGACGTTGACCACGGTGGGCGTGGTCTTCACCTCAAGGACGTTGCCATTGACATAGACGGGATCGATGAACCCCGCCAGAGCTACCGCGGTTCCCTGTGACACGGGATAGTCGCCCTTTGTGTTTATGTCCGGCGTGTGGTCGCAGCGGAACATGAAGGGTTCCGTGGTCACCACAAAGTCGTGGACATCTCCCCCCATGTCAATTGTGGTAACATTGAACATGGCGGATCCTGAAATCGCGTTGATCTTTGCAAGGTGTATGGCGTTGTAAAAGGCTCTGCATGTTGCGGAATACCGGTGGTCGTCCAACCATTTGGTTCCGAGCGGCAATGAGACGGCCAGAGCCAGCACCATGATGGTGCCGACAACCATCAATTCGACAAGAGTGAACCCGGAGTTCCGCGAGAGAACACGCAGAGACGATGATCCGCCTTTTCGTACAGGATGAGGTCCTCGAGATTTCATAGCCGACTACCTTTCCCTCCAGCCGGTTACCTGGGTGGTATCCACAATCAAGTTCACAGGTATCTTGACCAACTCGGAATTGCTCTTCTGGATGAGCACGTTATTCCCGGATGAATCAAGAATCGGCCTACTTGGTACTCCGACCTTTCCGGGAAACGAGACCTTTTCCCCAATCTTCTCGCCGGCCGCGTTGAATATGGGGACAACCGTCAGAGTGCCGTCGGGTGGAACCACGTTAAAACCTTCCGGGAAGGGCCTGCAACCATAGTCGAACACATAGAGATTGCCGGTACCTTGAGCCACGTCGCATGGGTTCTTGTCCTCCGGGGGTATGGCAGTGGAGAAGAACATGAGGCCGCCCGCTATGAGAGGGCGATCGATGACCCGTTCTCCCGGTGTGGAGAAATCGTAAACACAATCCCAGCAAGGCGAGTACGTGGAGTCGGATATGCACTTGCCGCTTCCGGGATCCGCCTCGGCACAATCTCCAATATCCGCGGTGGCCCAGTTACTGCAATTGGACCTGACACCGGAAGCATCCTCGCTGCACGGTTGGGTCAACGGATCCGGATCAAATGAAGTGGTGTTTCCCGTGCCCGGGCAGGTACGTTGCGAAATCTCAATGGAGAAATTCGACCCGGTGACTCCAATGGCCTTCTTGTTGGGGTCGGGTTTGGGAGTCACCATGTTGCCGCTTGTTGTGTCGATGTTAAGACCCAAGATGTCCGAGTCCGCAACCGGAGTTACGGCATTCACCGGATCTGTCGCGCTGTAGGCGGACATGACTCCCACATCGTTCATGTCGTCGTTGACGGATCCATCCACATTGTCTAATTTACCCGTGCCGAATGCTATGGACAAGCTCGTCTTGTCGGCATTCCAAGTCGCTCCGAACTTACATGTTATGGGTTGGAGCAAGTACCTGTAGTAATTGGTCCGGTAAGTTGAGTCCGCGGGGTCAACGTCGGTATTAACCTGTTTTGTGCGCCGTATCTCCAGCCGCGCAAACAGCGATCCCGTGCCGCTTGCCGGATCGTTATAATTGAACTTCAGCGCGTAGAAATACCCCGACAGATCACCGAAATAGAGATGATCGACAAACCCGTCTTCCCGTCTTACACTGCCCTCCTGGTTCCATGCATCCACGGCAATGGGGTGGGCGAGGGAATACGGGATCGTGTTCTGCGCCACCGTCTTGAGATCCCACAAGGTCTCTTGTGGTGAGCTGGTCGACCATTCATTGTACGGCGCGTATTTTGTCAGCAGGGGCCACACTTCTTGGAACAAGTTTAATCCCGTCTCTATGTCGATCACCAAAAAGTTCGGTTTGAACAGAGCCTTACGAGTATCCGGTACATCGGGATTCGGGTACAGGGCCATGCCGTCCCAGTTCGGTTGCTGGAATATTCTGAACCCGCCACCGATGAATGCCACGTGTCGATACTTCTTGCCGGCATCGATGGATGAGAGGGCGGTCCAGAAGTCCTCCCGTTTCCACGAGGGCGCCTCTGCAGTATCCACTGTCGGTACACTGTAGTCGGGATGATGTACGGAGAAATTCACATTCTCGGGTATGATCATCCGTCCAACCACAGGCTCGCTCCAGGACAGCGGTAAGTCCCTGATCCGCGCATAGAGATCGGGATCGGCATAGGGCCTGGCTATTTTGACCTTTGTGGGGGAGGATGTGTCCTCGTACGCAACAGCCGTGTTCTTCAGTACCGAATATTCCCACAATATCCGTGGATTGAGGTTGCTCGTCTTGTCCCATGCAACATCTACCGGGGGCTCGGTAATATCTATCGCAAAATAGGTATCTCCGCCGCCTCTGAGGCCTCCGAGGAGAATGGTCCTCCATTCTCTGTCCCCATCGCCGTCGTGGTCTATGTACACATCGAACGCCTGCGGAGCCAAGTCCACCATGGCTATATGCTGGCAGGTCGACGTGCCGTACGTGGGCTTTGCCAATTTCTGAAGGTCGGGGAGCATTGGGCTGGGAATGTAGGCCCAGACCTCCTTTCCGCAATCAGTGCAACGAGGATCTTGGGGATCCTGCACCCATTCCCGGGCCGTTGAATCCCATTTGGCCAACAAGAAAGCATGCAACATGCCGTCATTACCGCCTACGTAGATCATCTTGGGTCTGTAGAAGGTGCTTTGGCGATACGCCAGATACTCTGCATAGTGAGGGCTTCCGCTCACCGAGTTGGCGAGGGTGGGCGCCCCTACAACCACCGGAGTCGAGTAGATTATGTCGCCCAGCAACCATTGGGGGCCGGAATCCAGATCCCGTTTCCTGTCTCTATAATCGGCTGAGGAGTCGGCGCGGCCGCCCCAAGGCTTAATGGGATTGCCGTCATCGTCTACCTTCCCGCGCACCCATTGGATGAGCGCCATTGACTTCTCCCATGAGCTGGACGGAAGCTCGAGGAAGCTCTCAAGGAGGGTCACATTAAGCCAATTGACTCGATACATTTCGGGCGATTTCCACGACTTCACACCGCCGGAGGGAGTCCCAGGAAGCTCCAGAAGAGTCAGAATCAGCCTACTGTCGGCCTGGGCCGTGGTCAGTATCTCACCGGCATCCCAACAATGCCTTGCATTCCCGCCAAAAATAATGTCGGAGCAAAAGCTCAGACCGAACAACTCGAAGTCGTACAATCCGCTGCCCTCATCCGGCCACCAAGTTTCAAGATGCCCGTTCCAAATTCCTTTTGTCCTGCTTTGATTGACCTTGTGAAAGAAGGCGCCGCGGACGATTAAGTCTCCCGCCCTGGTTTCCTGGGACACGGTTGCAACCGCTCCGCCCGATCCCTGTGCCGAGATTTCGGTGAATATCGACAGGAGTTCCTGTTCCAGCTGATAGCCGTCTTCAGCCCTGTAGAAGTTGTCGGGCAACCCGTCTCCGTTTGCGTCCCACTCGCCGTTGTTGGTGATGTCGCCGTCTTCATTCGTGTCGTTGAATCCGCCGGTTTTCGCTGCAGATATGAGCCCGGGCGCGTCGGTGGTGTCGAAGCACTGTATTGCATGGAACTTGATGGTTTGTATGCCGTCGATGTCTGCTCGCATGTCCGAGGTGTGCAACGTGAAGGTGACGTCATCGAGCAGCGTACCGCCGTCGTCTTCAGCCGAAGTCTCGAGAGCCGGCACCTCACCGGCGAAGGGGCATGTGCCTCCGCCCTCATCCGCTTTGGCATTCGCTGCGGGGTCGCCGTCGGTCATGTACACGATGTGAGATTGGCCGCAGGCAATCTTCTGCTTGTAATCAGCGTCATAGTAGGGATCCCAAGCATCGCTTACCTCATAATTCGGTACCTGTTCGGTCAAACACCACCCATGGCGGGTATCGGTCTTATTCGAGTCGGGATCGCAATCCGACTGGAAGCACGGAGTCTTCTGCTGGAAATAGCGCATTGCCTCTTGGATTGTCTCGGTCACCGGAGTGAGACCTTGCGGGTGGTCCTCATTGATTCGCTGCACGATCTTGAGGATGGGCACCGTTTGGACAACCCCGGAACTGTCCGTATACTGCTGATCGGAGTCAACGTATTCGGGCTTTCCCACGGGAACGAGGACTTGCCCGCCGTCGGACAGCCGCGAGACGTAATCGATCCGTCCATTGAGCGTCCAGTCGTAACTCAGATTATTGTAATAGTCTCCTTGTACACCCGGGGGGTTGCTGTCGGCAGGTCCCCATCCCGTGTTGTAATGCATCAACCCGAGCCGAACCCTGCCGATGACCTTCTGGATGACCCCTTCCGGAGGGTCGAGCCTCTCGCCGGATGCATTGGCCACGTCGCTTACCTTGACGGCCAGATAATAGCTCCCGCATCTGAATTGAAGGTCTCTCACCCATTTGGTATTGAGGATCACCCCCTCGGTACTCTCATCGCACGGATATTCCGCACAGTTGTTCTTCGTTTGCCAGTAATCCGCCTCACAGCCCGCGCCGCCGCAATGGTTGTTGGTAGTTGCCCCGGGAGCTATAGGCCAGGCCTCATCGCAGTCGATTGTACGTTCCACGTACGGCAGTACGTTGAAATCCACTCCCTTAAAGGAAGTCTCTCCCATGTTGCCGTACGCCGGATCGCCCGAGACGATGTCTGTTTTGTTCAACAACGAGAACTTGAACATTGGCACGAACTTGACCCGGTCGTCGCGGTGAGTCCTGTCGAAGGTGCTATAGCGTATCAGGATGCTGTTACCCCCGAACGGCGTGTAATAGACTCCGGTCTTTTTGCCCGTGTCGTCAAAGCCTCTTGTCCAATGATCTCCTTCACTATGGTTCTCGTACGCAAGCGTATCGCCCACAAGAACGTATTCGCCGCGGTCGCCGCCGAGCCTGCCGCCGGTAAGCACTTTCTTGGCAATGTCCATTCGTCGCATGGTAAGCCAGTTGAGCCAATTGCCGGAGAACACCTTGGGGGACGAACTCTTTAAACCTGCCGCCCTCTCTTGAATGGCGGTACTGGGATCATCCACTGCGTCGCCCGCCTCGTAGAAGTAGTGCTTTGCGTTGTCATACTTGTAGACCTTGTCCGGATCAAAGTACCCGTAGTATTTCCTGCCCGGCTCGAAGGTGGTCGAGTAAGCGTACTCGCCCATGGTCACTCCGTTTCCCAGGACGAACAGGACATTGGGTTGGGATACGGCAACCGATTGAACCAGGGGTGGGGGGGCGCAAATCTTCTGGTCGCCGACCGCTGCGGAACCGCACCAGAAACACGTGAGGAGCAAAATCACGCCCAAGCATTTCAACCGCGCGAGCATGCTGTTCTTCATATATTCACCACCCTTAGCTCTGTGCCGAGCAGATGTCGTTTCAAACCCTTCAGAGACCGGCTCATCGGATAGCCGGCATGTTCCGGAGGTCGTTTTGTGTTTAAAAGCAATTCCCGTGCCAAGATGTTAAGCAGCGGGTAACCGATTGAAACAAAAGAATATACTTGTCTCTGCTTCCGATTAGCACAGAGCGATCCCCGCATTACCACGAGCGACTTTCAAACCTCATTTCCCCTGCGGGGCTGGAAGTGGGTTCAACATTCCGGAATTAAATAGGAAAATATCTATTATCCGCTGAGTGGCGCATGCACGCGATCCCGAGGGACCTGATGGATGGAGGGGAGGCGTCGGTTGTATCGAAACAAGAAAAGGTTGGAATATTGAATGATTGTGTTGTGAGAAAGGAATCGGGGGCTGGCGGTGTTATTCGCTATCTTCCGTTTGGGGCGATGGGGTTTTTCACCATCAGTCCACCTCCAGGGATTTGAGATGATGCCTGAAAGAATCGTAGGATACGCCCAACAGGCCTGCCGCGACCTTCTGATTTCCTTGGGAGCGCTTCATTGCTTCATCTACCAGGCTTTTCTTGACCGAGCGCATGACGTCGTTCATGGATTCACTCTCCGGAAACTCGACTTTCACGTTCCATCTCTGTTGAAGCAGAGGTATCCCTTGTGTATCCGGAGTAAGGAGCCGATCCTCCTTGAGGATCAAAGACCGTTCAATGAGATTGCGGAGTTCCCGAATATTTCCCGGCCAATCGTGGCGTTGAAGAGTGGAGATGTACTTGTCGTCCCACTGAGGAATACGTGTTAGGCCTATTTGCTCGGCCAGATCGTGCACCACATCCCGTATCAGGATCGGCAAATCCTCCTTTCTTTCCCGGAGAGGCGGAACCCGAATCGTTAACACGTTGAGCCGGTAGTACAGGTCGGCCCTGAAATGCCCGGTCGAAACCTCCTCGGCCAAATCTTTGTTTGTGGCTCCGACGAGTCGTGCATTTACCTTGATTGTTTTCTCGCCTCCGACCCGGGTAAACGAACGGGTGTCCAGGAACGTAAGGAGTTTCGACTGGAGGTGGGGGGGCAACTCGCCGATTTCATTAAGAAGAAGGGTGCCTCCTTCGGCAAGTTCCAGAAGACCTCTTTTTCGGCGATTCGCTCCGGTAAATGCTCCGGCCTCGTGGCCGAAGAGCTCCGATTCGGCCAGTTCGGATGTTAATGCGGCACAATTGATCGTGAAAAACGGGCCGCTGGCCCGCTTTGATTGCGCATGCAGGTAGGCTGCCAAAAAATCCTTTCCACTCCCGCTTTCACCGAGCAGCAACACAATGCTGTCGGTATTTGCTGCGAGTTGAATTCGCTCAAGCGTTTCTCGGAATACTTGCGAAGGGTATCGGCTTGCCCTGTCCGAGACCTGATCGGTGCTGCGTCTTCTCTGGCTGACCTCGCGGGCTATTCCGCAGAGTCCCCAGATTTGTCCGGCGGAATCGCGCATCGGTACCCGAACGCAATGGAAGACTATTGCCATGCCTCGAAGAGCCAGCGTATGCTGAGCCTCGATTATCTGCCCGCCAAGCACGCGAAGCTCGATATCTTTCGTACTTCTCTCCCAAGCGGGTTCGAACAGTTCCCCGTCCGATTTTCCTTTCATCTTATCGGGAGACATCTTCAAAATGTCGAGCAATGCTTGATTCACGTGCGTATACTTGAGGTCTTTGTTCTTGATGAAGATGCAATCCTGGGCGCCCTCGAAGACGGTTCTGAACATTTCTTCGCGTGCCCTCAAATCTCTTTCGACAAGCTTACGCTCATTGATTTCATTGATGAGGCTCTCGTTGGCCTTGTTCAAGTCCGCGGTCCGCTCGGTGACTCTCCGCTCAAGGTCTACATTTGCCTGTTGCAGCGCCTTTTCCATCTCTATCCGCTCGGTGATGTCCACTGCAACGCCCCTGATGCCGACTATTTTGCCTCCGCTGTTGATGGGGGTGTTGTACGTGATAATGGGAAATCTCGAACCATCCCTTCGCAACGCGGACAGATCTTCCCGGACAAGGTTCTCGCCCGACAGGACCTTATTCCTTACATCAACAGCGGCGTCTCTGTCCGTTTCCTCTATAATGGCAAGGAAACTTAGTCCTTGACGGACATCATCATGGGTGTACCCGAGCGTTGCCAGGCCGAATTGATTGACGAAAGTGAAATACCCGTGCGCATCCAGTTCGTAAACGAGTTGAGGCAAGAGTTCGGCGAGCTCTCTGTATTTTGCCTCGCTCGCTCTGAGTTTCTTTTCCATCTCGCCTTTGTACAACGCCACCTCAATCGTAGTACGAAGCGCCTGTACCCGTATCGGCTTCAGCAAGTAGGCAAAAGGTCCCGTGAGCTTGGCTCTGGAAAGGGTGACGGAATCACCGTGTCCCGTTAGGTAGACAATCGGAATGCCGAATTGGGAATAGATCTGTTGGGCCGCTTCGATGCCGTCGAGTTCACCTTCCAACACGATGTCCATGAGCACCAGGTCCGGACTCATCCGGGCCGACATTTCAATGGCCTGCCCGCCCGTAGTCACTCCCGGCAACGGGTCATATCCGAGCCGCTTTAGGCTCCTGATCAGATGCTCTGCGATTATGACTTCATCTTCTACGACGAGAATTCTGGGTTTATCCATCGGACCTTCCGCCTCTCTTGGGTCTGATTCTTTGAAATCGAATGAGAAATGCAGCACCCTCGGAGGCATCGATATGCATTTCACCGTGAAGTTGTTCGACGAGAGTTCGTACGAGGTATAGGCCGAAAGATTCTTGTTGGTTCCCGGAACTGCCGGTTGAAAACCCGACTCCATTATCGGAAACCTGAAGCTCGAATTCATCGTTCCCCAGAGACTCGAGCGATATTCGTATCTCGCCCGCAATCGCATTCGAGAACGCGTGCTTGAGAGAATTGCTTGCCAACTCGCTGACGATCAGGCCGAGGGGAACCGCAGTCTCAACGCCGAAGGAAATGTCCCGGGCATTAACAGACACGGCTGTATGACTTCCTACGTCTTCATACGTGAACAGAAGTTCCTCGATGAGTTCCTGCAAGTAGTCCTGAGCCCGCACTTCCGCGAAACTCTCGGATTGGTAGAGATGTTCATGGACCAGTGCCATGGATAGTATTCGGTTCTCGGCATCCCGGAATACCTCCAGGCTCTTAGGATCACGGACGTATTCGCTTTGAAGATCCAGGAGACTCATCATGATCTGAAGGTTGTTCTTCACTCTGTGATGAATCTCCTGCACGAGGCACTCCTTTTCTCGTGCCGATGCCTCGAGTTCCGTGATGTCTCTCCCAACGGATTGGAATTCAACGATTTCGCCTCTCTCGTCGAATATGGCCTGATCGGACCATTGCTGCCGGCGTCTTTCCCCGTTGTTAAGTATGACCTCTTTTTCGCACGTTATCAAAGGGTTGTCCTTGGTCGGCAGAGATACATGGAACGTAGTGCCCTCGTCCCGGCTTCCTTCGGCAGCCGGCGGCATGGCCTTGCCCAACAAGTCTTCCGGTTCGGCATCGAAATATCGGCAATACGCGTCATTGACAAAGGTGAGACGGTAGTCCGGGGAGAACCGACAAATGAGTTCGGTTTGGTTATCGACAACTGCCCGGTATCGTGCTTCGCCGGCACGGAGGTCTTCCTGGACGCGTTTCCGCGCCTCGATTTCTTCCGTCAATTTCTCATTCATTTCCGTCAATTGGGCGGTGCGTTCAAGCACCTTCTGCTCCAACAGTCTTCTTGCTTCCACCAAGGCTTGTTTGGATCCCTCGAGTGCTTCGAGCATTGAATTAATTGCCGACGCCAACTGTGCCATTTCGTCGTTGCCTTGTGAAGTGACTCGATCGGACGACGTGCGTCGTTCCGCTATGGCGCTTACATCTTTGATCAGACGAGTGAGCGGCACCAGGATTCCGATCTCCAAGGTTTCCCAACTCACCGCGCCGAAAATGATCCCAACCATTGCCAAGCAGAATAGGAAGTAATATGCAGTCGCCTGCCCCACGCGGTAGAGATTGCGCTTCGATTTCACCTCGACGACCAGCGCCGGTTGTCCGAACGGATCCAGGACCAGACCGAATCCCTCGGCAACCTGGTCGTCAAGAATGCGAACCGCTATAGGACCTGCATGCTTCAGGTCCAGGGATCCCGGAATCGGCCCCGGTAGGGGGGCGTTGGGACTCCGGAACAGGACCTGCATGCGTAACAGGTTTGAGAGTCGCCGAGCTCTTTCACTGTCAAGGTACCGGCCCAGGATCAGGGTATTCGCCGAAGCTCCCTTGTCGTTGCCTTGCGGGACCGGCCGTGAAGCAAACATGAACGGGCCGTCCTTTAATAAGAGAACTCCCGTTAAGACCCGTGAGGAGCCTGGGTTTTTGGTAAGACTCGCGTTGGCCAAAAAGATCTTTCGCAGTTCGGCCAACGTGGTTCGGAGGGGCTTCTCAGTGTTTTCCGGCACGGCCCCTTTGGCATGCGTGCCGGCCGGGTCGAGAATCAGTATGGCATCGAGTCTCAGGTTCGTAAGAAACCGATCGGTCAATCGCCCGGGGACTGCGGATTTTTGACGATTGCAGATCTCCCCGGTACGGCCGCCGCTTCCGGACCATTGTCGAGCCGCATCGCGCAACGAGGACATCTCGAACTGCAAGGCGCTCATGACGCGCGCGACATCACGCTTGATCATGGAGGCCTCGACCTCGGAGAACCCATCCAGGATTATCAGCCGAGAGATCACGTAAAGAACCGCTACGAGCACGATGGTCGTTACGAAAATGGTAATCAACGAACGTCTTCTGATCGTCATAGCCCGCCCTTTGGGGTGCAGAGGACTCTGCAGGTATGAACACCTTACGGAAAACATTGTACCTTCATGACGGGCATGTGTAAAGATTCGGGCCGTTCCGGCCGACCGCTGGGAGAACGCTTCAACGGTTAACCCGGGGTGCGGTGTCGCGAAAGCGGTCACAGTTATCTCAGGTTGGTTAACCTTTATATATCAAATACGTATGGTCTTGGTTCGGTCGGCTTTTCGTCGGTGAGAAACCGTAGAGAGTATTGCAGGGAGTTGCCTTGTAATGGTCCTAAACGCACTATCCTAGAACCAAAAATAGGCCGGCCGGTTTTGGCTAACCTATTGATTTCTTTGGTGGGCCGTCAGGGTCTCGAACCCCGAACCTACTGATTAAGAGTCAGTTGCTCTACCAATTGAGCTAACGGCCCGTGGTTAAGTCTCAACAATAGCGAGCCGAGTTCCGTTTGTCAAGACTTATCCGGCCGGCGTTGGGGGAAGTTACTTGTCGATCGGCAGGTCTATAATCTCATCAGTCGGCGTATCTTTGGGACGTCAATAATGCTAAGATTCGGTTATGAATTCTCCCCCTCTCTACTGGGAACACGCCGGGATGGAAGAACTCTGATGAAGGAAGAGGATAAGAGCAAGGAACAGCTCGTTTACGAACTGGGTGAAATGCGCCGGCGGGTTTCGGAGTTGGAGTCGGCCATATCCAAAGCCCGCATTCGTTTGGAGACTCAGGCAACCGGTAACGACGCGTCCGGTGATGCAGGAAGGGAGCAATCCGCCACACCGGAATCTCTCGAAAGCACACAAACAATCGACCTGACGAGCGTATTCGCCGAGGATGTCACCTCGTCGGGCAGTTTCAGTTTCGGGGGAGTTCGCCGGACATGGTTCGGGAGACTGCTCCAGGCACTGCCCATTCCAGCTTTTCTGATCGACCAATCGTTTTCCATAATTTTCATGAACGGGGCTTGCAGAAGAATCAGCGATGACTACGCTTCGGTTCGAGGGAATTCCTTCGATACTCTCTTTGAGAACCCGTGGGTGGCAGAGGAAGCTCGAGGTCTCCTGGAGAAGGTGTTTCGTCAGCGGCTTAGAGAGTTTATCGAGGCCGTCCTAAGGATAGGGGCAGACAAGATCTGGGGCAGACTGTACCTGCGTTCCCTCCGCTTGGGCACTTCGAGGTCGGTGCTCGTCATGGTGGAAGATCTAACACTGGAAAAGGAACAGCTTGTCCTGAAACAAAAACACGAGGAACAAATCATCAGAGAGCGCGATGATCTGGAACAGCGTGTGCTCGAACGGACTCTCGAACTCGTTGAGGCGAACGAGGAGATCAAGAGGGAGATGGAGGAGCGGGAGTTCGCACAGAAGCAACTAATGGAGCGGGAGGCTCGGTATCGGTTGCTGGTTGAGAACGCTCCGGTGGGAATAGTCTCCTGCAGTACGGAAGGTTCCGTCACCGAGTTCAATCCCGCGTTTCTGAGGATCCTGAGTATCCCGTACCATGCGGCCAATGATCTCAATCTGATGACGTTTGGGCCGCTGATCAACTCCGGCTTTTCCAAGGTTATTCGAACATGTTTGGAAACCGGTCAACCGTGTTGCCAAGAATTTGGCTACGAGGGTGAAGACGGAAAGGATTTGTTCTTGAGGCTTCACGTAGTCCCTCAACTTGGAAACGACGACACGATAAGCGGTATTCAAGCGGTGGTGGAGGACGTATCCGAACACAAACGCGCCGACGCCTTGCTCCTTAAGTCCGAGCGCCTGAGGGCGTTGGTGGAAATGGCCGGCGGAGTTGCACACAATTTCAATACCTCGCTCCAAGCCGTGGCTGCCGACGCCAGGACGGCTACGGCATGCCTTGAGGCAGGGCGGTTATCGGAGATGAAATCTCTGCTCGAACAGATTCTCGACAACGCTCTCCAAACCGCCAAGACGGTGAGGAGACTCAAACAGTTCGCACGATCTCGTACCGCTGTTGCAACATCGGAGGTAAACGTTTTCGACGCATCGGATGTCCTTAGGGAAGGGGTCGAGAACGGCAAGAAACTGTGTGAGTCCGAAGCGGAGAGGCAAGGTAACGGAATCTCAGTGGTTTCAGATCTTGCGAACGGGTGCCGTGTCGAGGGTGACTATCAGGATCTCCTTGAAATCGTAATGATTTTTGTGCGGAACTCAGTCGAGGCCTTGCCGGAAGGCGGGGAAATAGCGATGCGCTCGCATGTGGAAGACGGTCAAGTCGTCATTCAGGTCACGGATGACGGCGTCGGAATAGCCAAGAAGAACCTTGAAAGGATCTTCGAACCGTTCTGGACCACCAAGTCTTCTCATGTGGGTATGGGGCTCGCCGTGGCGACGGGAATCGTTCGAAGGCACCAGGGGACGCTGGCCGTGACCAGCAAGACCGGACAGGGGACGAGTATCACGGTAAGGCTCCCTCTCGTGCAGCCGGCGACGTCCGAACGCCGGGGAGGGGTTCGGGACGCATCCGTATCTCAGTACCGGATACTTCTCATATGTCATGATGAGACCGTTGCAGGGGAACTGGATCGAGAACTCAAGCAGCGAGGCCAAATCACCTTTGTTGCGGCGACCGGACCCGATGGTGTGAAGATCTATGATGAGGAAGACGTCGATACGGTTATTTGCGATCAAGAGGTGAAAGACCTGAGCGTCCGGGAAGTGACCCATGCTCTTCGTGAGATAGCGGAGGCAAAGGGATCGCTGAGGCCGAGAGTCATCCTGCTGGTCGAAGAGGCCGACAACTCCAAGGTCGATACGCTGATCCTGCGCTCCGAAGCCGACAGAACAGCGAGAAGACCTGTCGGTGCGGATCAACTGCTTCAAATCATAGATGAGGAAGCGAGAAAGGTCATCGGTCAGGCCAGCTTTTCCGGAAGGATACATGGGATTGACATTCTTGAGTATGTTCAGCTCCTCATGATTTCAGGACAGCAGGTTATTGTGGAGATTGTTTCAAGGGAGGGAGTCCGAGGGTATCTCTATGTGGACGACGGCAAGGTCGTGCACGCCGTCTGCGATCAGCTCGAGGGGGAAGATGCGCTGTACAAATGCCTAGGGTTCAATGGGGGCAATTTCGCGAGCCTGCCGTGGCATGAACCGAGAAAAACCACCATAAACAAGCCCGGGGAGTTGTTGCTCCTGGAGGCGGCTCGCCTGAGAGACGAGATGAACACAAATAGCGCGGACCCACATCGGGACATGTAGCCTCCGTCGATTCCAAAGCTTGATGAGCACCGAATTCTCCCCAGTCCTTGGCTGCTTGACGCAACGCTCGTCTTTGTGGCAAAGTACGTTTGCACATTTATGTCTCCAAAGGCAGAACAAAGCATGACAGTCCCTCGTGTCGTCGGTTTCTCCACTGCTTCGCTTAGGAGGTAGGGAGTTAAGACGCGGGGAACGCCGGGCAAGAATGTGGCGAGACTGTTCTCGCGCAGTGATTCTCCCAACTCGTACGCGCTCTCGAGCAAGCGTGCGTTGTTGGGGAGACTTGGTAGGAAGCAAAGTAAGTCTGAACCGAGGATCGACCAATGACGAGAAGAATCGACGTCGTGATCAGTACGATTGTTTTGGCGCTTATATTGGCGACAGCCCCCTGGAATGCTGCAAATGGACAGTCGACCCGCCCCGGGATTGATCCCCGCAAGTGTGCGGATCTGCAGAATCGGCTCGACGAGATTGTGGCCATATCCCAGTCGTCAAGCATGAGCGAGCAGCAGAAGATGAGTCGGTTGTCGGCGTCCATCTCCCAATCGTTGGCTACTATGATCAACTCCACCGGCAACGATCCCGAGGCTGCCAAGATCGCCCGGGAATGGAGAGAAACACTGATGAAAGTCATGTCGAGCGCCGACGTGAGCGGTAGGGTGCAGGACACCGACGTGTCGGCGGACGCCAAACGCGGCGTGGACTTAATCAAGAAAAGGATTCAGCCTTACATTGCAGTCATGAAACTTCTGTGCCCCGATCTGGTAGTGCCGCAGGCAATAAACCGATGATCTTGGCCGATTGCGCAATTATTCTATTTCACAAGAACGGTCGTGTATTTTTGAGGACCCTTCCCGGTAGGCTTCGGCCATGGTAGAGTCCCCGCGACCCTGCCAATGCAGCGAGAGCTTACGGCGACGCGGCGCCGAACTTGTGAAAACGCGCACGAAGTAGGGGAATGGTAACAAATCCGTTGCTTCCACGGAGATGTTTCCAAATCCCTCCGGCGCGACTCCCCGGCTTTTGCTGCGGCTCGTTATACACTCACGTCGTTCGGCGTACCCCCCCGCCGGCCGGTCTGCGAGTTCTCCTCGAGGGCCGACGCCAATTCCCGCCCCGCCCGATACGCTTCCTCAATGTATTCGGGATGTTTGAGGATCTCCCCTTCGTCATCCAACCCTCGATAGAGGAGAGTCCTCCACACCTCCATGTCCAAGGGGTCGAAAAAATACTTCACGGTAAGCAATGTGCCGTCGAAGAGTTTCTTTCCGGACGTTGCTCCCACTGAGATGAAGAGGCCCTTGCGTTTGCTCTCGGACTTCCCGATTTCTCCGTTCTCGATTACGTATTTCTTCACCCACAGCGACTGACAGCGGTCCATGAGGATCTTCGTCAGCGAACTCACCGTGTAGAAGAATATGGGCGAGGCAAGCATGAGCCCGTCGCAAGCCGTCAATTGATCGTATACCCGCTGAAAATCGTCCTGGATGACGCAGCGCCCCGTCTTCTTGCAGCCGTAGATTTCCAGGCAGGGGGACATCTTCAGATCCCGCAAAAAAACTTCATCCACCTGGGCTCCGGCCTCCCTGGCCCCTGAAACGGCTCGTTTCAGCAAAGTTGCCGTGTTGCCCGTACGCCGCGGGCTTCCGTAGACTGCGAGAACATTCGGCATGAAAGTGCCCTCCGTGAAGTTGGATTTTCCGTATTAATACACGAGCGTCCCGGTTAAGAGCATAGGTTGAACGCACGAGGTGTCAAGTAAGTTGTCAAATAATCGGGTTTTTACTTGATTTATCCGAAGATTGTATGATATACATAAACCGTCCCCTGAATAAACTGGCTTTCCAAGCAGTCAGAATGCGTTTTGCAAGGCGAGTGAATGGAAATGGCAACCGTAAGTCGCGGCCCGTCCGGTGCCGTAACAAGATGTTCTCCCGGAAGGTTCAGAGCCCTGGGACCCCCTCAAGGCCGTCACAAGCTCATAAGTATTTCAAGTTGCTTCTTACTCCTCGTTTCGGTGGCCGCGATCGTCGCCCTGAGCGGCTGCAACACAAACCTTGTTCACGTACGCGGGCAAAACGCCTCCTTAGTCTTGAGCAAGTATCGGAGCAGACCGCTTGCCGCGGCGAATGGAAATCGGATGGTACTGTCGCTTCACGACTGTATCCGACTCGCACTCGAAAACAACTTGGATATTCAGGCCCGACTGTGGGACGAGCAGCTCAAGCGATCCCTGGCCTCAAGTGAGCGTCTGAGGATGCTCCCAAGAATAGAGGGCAAATACGATCTCACCCAGAGGGACCGTCCGGCATTCAGCCGAAGTGACGTGCTCGATGCGGAAGGGGCCTTTGAAGTGATCGGACCGGGGTCGGGGACCGGCGTGACGAACTTTTCCACGGGACGGGAAAGGTTTGCCAGGACGTGGAACGCCCAGATTAAATGGTCGCCGGTTGACGCGGCCATGGCCCGTTATAACTGGCGCATAAAGAAAAACGAATCAACGTATGCGCGTTACCAACGGGTGCGAGTGGCTCAGCAGCTTGTCGGTACTGTGGGGGCCGCGTATTACCGTCTCATGGCCCTGGTGGAATGCATCCCCAAGGCCAAAGCACTGGTTGCCAATCGAGAGAAGATTGCCTCGGATCTCAAGGCGCTTGCAGGAAAACAGCTGATCACGAGTGAAGAGTATCTTGAGGCGGCGGCAAGAGCGGTCGAGGCTCGAAACCAGCTTTCCGACATCGGCGTGGATATCAGGAAACAGAGGGAGTTGCTGGCATCCACCATGAGCGTGTCGCCGGACAGTTGTTTCCGTCTGTCCGGTCGGTTGTTTCCCGTGCCCCCGCCGGGGATGGACCCGTGCAAACTCGAGGCTGCGGCACTCGTAAACAGGCCGGAAGCCTACCAGGCCGACCTCACGTTCATCAATTCCCTCGATGAACAGAAGCGTCTCATGGCCAAGTGCTTCCCTCGTGTGGAAGGCTTTTACGGTTATTTCAGGGATGAGAACAAATTCGTCCTGAACAAGAATTGGTTCGACGGCGGAGTGAAAATCAGTTGGGATCTGATGGAATTCGCATCGGATCTTTTGCAGTATCGAGCTGCCAAGAGCAAGATAGCCCGGACCGACAGCGAACGCGCACTTATTTCCATGGGAATTCTGTCACAGGTGAGGCTCAGATATCTCGACGCAGTAAGGGCCATGGACGAATCTCAGAAGTTCTATGAGCTCAAAACCAAGGCGTCCGAGAGTCTGCGCATTGCCAAAGACAGAGAAGACGTCACCGAACGGGGAGCGCCAAAACGCATTGTGCGGATTGCCCGTCAGAGGGCCATGTGCGATCTGCTTCAGACCGAGTTAGACTACCTGCTGTCCGTAGGAGAAGTCCATGCGGCCACGGGTAATCTACATGCGGCCGTGGGCACCAATTACTCGGTGGCTACGGCTCATCCCGAAATGCAGGAACCCGAGCCGGTGAGCTGGATCCCAACCATGGTGTCTCATCTCCTGGGTCCCGCGGCTCAGGCGGTTTCCAATGCGTTCAGGTATTTCTGAACGCGCTGCCCAATTTGCCCGCCGCACCGTTCCCCACCGGACCAAAGAGCCCGCCTTGCATGGAGGACGGCGAAGAATGAACGGACCCTGCGCGGTGTGCGGATCCTTCCAACCGGAATTGCTGTTCGAGAAAGATGGTTACGATGTGCTGAGGTGCGGAAACTGTGGTTTTCGATACGCGCATTTCGAGCCGGGTGAAGATTTCGCAAGAGAATTCTACACGGACGATTTCTTCAAGGACGGGTACCACAAGAACGGGTACATAGACTATGTTGCGGACCGGCACAACCACAAGCGCATGGCAATCCAAGCCATCAAGTTCATAGAGAGATACGTGAGAGGGGGAACGCTCCTCGATGTTGGATGCGCCGCCGGCTATTTCCTGGAGTCCTTGGGGCCGGCGTGGGAACCCTATGGGTGTGAACCGTCCCAAGGTATGGCGGCACTGGCCCGTAAACAGTTCGGCGACCGAATCTCGCACGTTCCCTTCGAGGATTATCAGCCCGACGTCTCGTTTGATGTCGTAACCATGTGGGATGCCTTGGAGCACGTCGTGGATCCAGCGGAATGCATCCGAAAAGCTCATCGTGTCTTGCGGGACAACGGGTACCTCTTCCTGAGGACGCCGGACGCGGGAAGCCCGGTAGCCATGATCCTTGGTAGGGCTTGGTACCATTATGCTCCCCCGGGACATCTCCATTTCTTCGACCGAAAGACGATTTCATTGGTGCTTGACGGAAACGGGTTTCGACTGCTCAGGATAGTCTACTTGGCACGATACGTGAGCCTTGCCGAGATAGTCATCAATCTAGGGATAATGCTCAACATGCGGAGCCTGAAGGACCTGTCCGGCAGATTGATGAAAAACGCAAGAGGGAACCTCACCATACCGTATCACGTCTTTGACGAAATGGTCGTGGCCGCGATCAAGAAGCCGACGTGATTTCGGCAACCCGGGAAGATCGGAACAGAAATCCGGCACATGAGGACGGGGTAATCCCCGCCGTGGGGATTGATCGCCCTTGATCGCCGCTTGGAGGTTTACAAAGTCGCAAACGAACTCTATTATGGGTGCGATCCCGGTGAATATCAAGTCAGGAGCGCTTCATGAACGAGAAGAAGACCATACTGTCCCCAGCTTGTGCGACTTGCCCCGGCGAACTCTCGAATACGCTCTGCATGACCGACGGCGGCTCCGTCGGCAAAGGGTGCCCGACGTTGACCGCAAAAGACCTGTTGGCCAAAGCCAACCGGGAATACGACGATCCCGAGACCGGATTATTCGCCCGTAACGCCTCCATCCAGGAAGCGGAGTGCTATGAAAACCGGCACGAACGACCTTACGTTATACAGCCCTCCAAAACCCGCATAGTCGAGACATGCGAATTCGCCGACCGGATGGGCTTCAAGCGGCTGGGGCTCGTGTTCTGTATGGGCCTCAAGGCCGAGGCGGCAATCGTTGACACCATACTGAAGCAGAATGGTTTTGATGTGGTCTCAGTCTGCTGCAAGGCCGGTAGAACCTCAAAGGATCTTATCGGCATCGAGGACCGGGACAAGATTCGTCAAGGTACCGACGAAGCAATGTGTAACCCCATCTTCCAGGCAATGGTGGTCAACGAGGAGAAGACCGACTTGAACATTCTGATGGGGCTGTGCGTTGGACACGACGCCCTGTTCTTCAAGTATGCCGAAGCTTACACAACGGTCCTGGCTGCGAAAGATCGCGTAACCGGTCACAACCCGCTGGCCGCAATTTACCTTCACGGTTCCTACTATCGGAAGCTTGTTCAATCTCGCCCGACCGAGTAAACTGAGTCGGTCCGCCCCCACTTTTCCCGTTCGAGGAAAATATCCTTGACACGGTCTCGGCGGGCGATGAATAATCACGACATGTGATTTGCAGGATTTGCAGCACGAATAACCGGACCAACGTAATGAGTGGGGATATGCCGTCCATTTATGACATCTACGAGAGAAAGAACTTCCGTAACCGTATCCCCCTGGCTCAATCAGTCAGCTTTGAGGTGGAAGTCCGTGAGACGAACCTTCATATTCAAGCGCACAGTGACTTGAGCGCCAAGGCGAAGGACTCGGTGTTCCGCTACCGGTATCAGATCGAAGAGTATCTTAGACAGCATCCGGCATTTCGAGAAACGACGTACCCGATCCAGATCTACGGATCCGCTCCTGAGATCGTGAGATACACCGACTTGGCCTGCAGAAACACCAGTGTGGCTCCCATGGCCTGTATGAGCGGCGCCATAGCGGATTTCGTGGGACGCGACTTGTCCGCGGAATCGGCCAATTTGGTCGTGTGCAGCGGGGGAGACGCTTTCATCAAGTGCATGTTCCCGTTGGACGTCTATCTTTACGCCCACGGTTCTCCGCTTCATGACCGCTTAGTCTTAGCGTTGCCCTCGTATAAGAAGGTGTTTGGAATATCGACTCATGTTCCGAGCAAAGGAGTACACGCCGTCACCGTCCTGTCTCGTTCGGCCTGCTGGGCTTCATCGTTTGCCAGAGACATAGGTGATCGCCTTGCCGCGGGTGAGAGTGTCGGCTCGGTGCTCAACAGGGCCGAAGCCTACGCGGAAGTGGGAGGAATCATCCTCATTGCCGGGTCCACGATTATTGTAGGCGGCGACCTCGTGATCAAGTCGGCCAACGGAACTTCCCCCGGCTGAACCACACGAGAAGAAGAACGTGAAAATAGGAGTGTTATCGGATACCCATCTGCGAACCCCAAATGGGGGATTGGAACACATTCTTACGGTGACATTTGCCGATACCGACATGATCCTTCACGCAGGGGACATCGTCACAAGGAAGGTCTTGGAACGACTTGAAGAGAGCGGCGTGTTGGCCGTAGCCGGAAACATGGACGACTATCAGGTGGTTGGTGCGCTCCCCCAGGTCCGGGTTTTAAAGGCCGATGACAAGCAGATAGGCTTGATTCACGGGTGGGGGCGCAAGGAAGCACTCGCCCAAAGAATACTTGATCGTTTTGGCGATCGGAGACCCGACGTGGTCGTCTACGGACATTCGCACGTCCCTTTCTGGGGAAAGGTTGACGGCACATACATGTTCAACCCGGGGTCGGCAAGCCACAACCCCTATTCAGGCTCGGGAACCGTAGGTCTGCTGGAGATTGACGGTGATCGTCTCGAAGGCCGAATTATTCCAATCGAGCCTTGACGTGAATCCGGACCGAGCAGATGTACGATACGCGGGTTCCAAACGGAGATTTTCGACAGCATTGGTGAAATGGAACCCAATTGACCGCAATGCTCCCCGATTGAAATTCACCTGATAACCCGGCGCCGGTGGGCTGATCTTCAGCCGGGGCCGGGGCATTGAGTTTCGGAAACAGAGGAAAATGGATCGAATCTGGGCACCTTGGAGAATCGACTACATCATTGGAGAAGAGAAAGAGCCGGGGTGCGTCTTCTGCACCAAACCGGCTGAAGACAGGGACGTGGAGAACCTCATTGTTCACCGGGCCGAAGGCGCGTTCACTATCATGAACAAGTTTCCTTATAATAACGGGCATCTCCTCGTCTGTCCCTATAAACATGTCGCCGACATCTGTTTTCTCGAACCCCGGGAGAACAGC
Organism: Desulfomonilaceae bacterium; assembly: GCA_963675835.2. Classification (GTDB taxonomy): domain Bacteria; phylum Desulfobacterota; class Desulfomonilia; order Desulfomonilales; family Desulfomonilaceae; genus JAVHLK01. Next base: position 676,453 of record CAXXIU010000017.1, on the reverse strand, counting down.
TTGCTTATCCAAGAAGTGTGTCGATGTCTCGCGGTACTCCGGGATACCATGCACCCCGACGGCTTCAATGTTGGCATCAATTTGGGAGTGACCGCAGGGGCGGGTATTGAAGAACATGTGCATTACCACATCGTCCCGCGGTGGAACGGCGATACGAACTTAATGCCTGTGTTGGCCGACGTCAGGGTGATTCCCGAGCATTTGCGGAGCACTTGTCGGAAGCTGCGGGAAGCCTTTCAACGCATCTATCCGGACATTGCCCATGGGGAGGTAAAATGAGACTGCTCAAGAGGCTCATCGAAGTTGCCGTTTTCCTGTTTGTGATATCGTTGTTCATGAAGAACAAAGATATTGTGATGAACATCAATTACTTCGGCTTGTCGGAGCCGGTTACGGTGCAGTTCTGGGAACTGGTTTCGTTCTGTATCGCTCTTGGCATTATTATTGCCGCCATTGGAGACTTCATCACACAGTTGAAGTGGGTGAAGGAGCGAAGGCGCATGATGAAGACCGATAAGGAGCACCAGGGCGTGGTCAAGGGCTTGAACGAGACGATTGAGTCGTTGCAGACGGAGAATCAACTTCTCAAAAGTGAGTCGGAACAAAAATCACAAGAACTATCCGATCTCAAGCAGCGCGAGGATACGCTTGCGCCGGTAGATACGAAAGGGAAACCAGAGGACTCACTAGACTCTTCTACCCAGAGTTGATGAGCCTGCAAACCCGGTGAACTTGGCTCCTCTGTCTTTAATCGTTTATGGAAATTATTCGCGTTCGCGAAAAGGTTTATCAGAGCTTTTCAGATCCGTCCGTGGCGCTCGGAAATTTCGATGGAGTCCACCTGGGACATCAAGAGATCCTCAGACGAACCGTGGGCAGCGCACACAGACGAGGTCGTGATGCGTTGGTGTACACGTTTGACCCGCATCCACGGGTCGTTCTGAACAAGGCTCCGGAGATCGCGAGAATCAGCACGCCCCGAGAACGTGCGGACATCCTGGAATTTCTCGGAATCGACGTGCTCGTTCTCGCGGAATTTACCCTCGACTTCGCGGCCCAGACGCCCGGAGAGTTCGTCGAAAACATTCTGGCTGAAGAACTCGGGATCAGACATGTTTTCGTCGGAGCCAATTACCGTTTTGGGAAAGCACGCTTGGGAACAGCGGACACCCTCAAGCGAATGGGACCCCGATGCGGCTTCACCTGTCACGTCGTCCCCCCGGTAATAAGGGGTGGTGCGGTTGTTTCATCCAGCAGAATACGGGAGCATCTTTTGAACGGTGAAATCAGTCAGGCGAACGAGCTTCTCGGCCGCGAATTCACCATCGAAGGAAGGGTAATTCACGGCCATCACAGAGGAAAAGCGTTGGGTTTTCCGACGGCGAACTTGAAACCCGAGGTGAAGCTGCATCCTCCCGAGGGAGTGTACGCGGTCTACTGTCGAGTCGGGAAAGCCGTCCATCGCGGTGTGATGAATATAGGCTATAATCCTACCTTTCAGGATCGTCGGGTCTCCTATGAAGTTCACATCCTTGACTTTGACCAGGATCTCTATGGGCAAACCATCCGAGTGTACCTCGTGGAGAGATTGAGGCCGGAAATGACTTTCGCCGGCGTAGACGAGCTCAAATCTCAGATCACAAGAGATATTGAGAAAGGACGAGAAATCCTCTCGGGACACCCGAGGATGCCTTGATCTGATAAGTCTCGATCTGTTCGGATAGTCAAATGACCCAAGAAGACAAAGGCAACCATCCCGTAGCACTGCCGGCGGATCTCGTCAGAGCGGTAGACGAACTCTCCGCAAGATTGGGAGAGTCACCGGAAGACATCATCATCGCTGCGGTGGATCATTTCACCCGCATTCCGGAACAACAGCGTCGCTCCGTCTTAAGGGGTACCTCCATACGAAGGAGAGGGTGAACCGTAGTTCTCGATTTCAGAAATCCGGTCGCGCAGTTCCGGCCGGTTGGGCATCGGCGCTCAATTAGGGCGTGAACATTGCTCCAACCCGGCCCTCACTCCTCACTACCGGCTGGGACCCTGTGGTGGTTTTCCAAAGGTCCTGATATCTCTGGCACGCTTCACGTAGTCCTTAGCGGCCTTCTTGTTCCCCAGTTTGTCTTCAAGACGTGCGAGTTCAATGAGCACATTGGCCGTCTCAAGGTGCCGCGGGCCGAAATTTTTCTCCACTAAGGTCAACACTTCTTGGTAAGTCTTAAGGGCGTCTGATCGCCGGCCGGCAGCGATCTGCATGTTCGCGAGGTTCCTGGCCACTGCGGCGACTACCGGCTTCTCGGGCCCAACCGCCTCTTTCAGGGTATCCAAAGCCATTTGCTGAACGGCTACGGCGGTATCAAAGCGTTTCTGCTGCAAATGGATCGAGGCCAGGTTGTTCAGTGAGGTGGCCACCGCCCGAGAATTGGGTCCCGCAACCTTTTCCTGAACGGCAATGGCCCTCTGGGTCAGGGTTTCGGCCTTGTCGAGATCTCCCGTATCGGCAAGAAGGACGGCAAGATTGTTCATGACTTCCGCCACGGGAAGTCGATTCTTGAGGCGCTGTTTCGCGTCGAAGTCCAGGGCCCTGGAGTAGTATTTCTCAGCCTCCGTGAAGTTTTTCTGCTTGTGATAGACTATCCCGAGATTTCCCAAGGCCGGGATCAGTGACGGATCTTCAGGCCCCAGTGCTTTGAGCCTGATGGAGAGGGCCTTCGTCAACAACTCCTCAGCCGGCTTGAACCGTCCGCCGTTTGCGTACAATTGGCCGAGAACGGTGCACGCCTTGGCCACCCGAATGTCGTCCGGACCGAATTTCTCCTCCGCCGACGCAATGGCCTTCCGGCCTTCCGAGATAGCTTGGTCAAGTTTATGTTGTTTATAACTCACCTTCGCTTTTCTAAGGTAATCTTCCCAGGTATCCTCGGCTCCCAATGCCGACGAACATACCCAAAGTCCCACAGAGGCCAGCAGTACGGCCGCCAACAGGCCTTTTGTACCACTGACATTGAATGTCTTCTCATTTCGAGACGAAATAGTTGCGTGGTCCTCGCAACATCCTGATATTACTTCTGAAGCTGTGCAGGATGTTTTCCCGCCCTCGCCGGCGGTGCGGGCCGACCCGGCAGGTGCGAACATTGATTGCGGCTCTAACCGCTTTGTGAAAATCATGACCGAGATCCTCCGATGACATCGCAATGAACGCGATCTTATAGTACACCGACTCCCGTTCCGGCACAAGCCTCGATCCTGTGGAGGGGGCCGGACTCACACTGATACCTTGGAATCGCAAGAGACCAAGAGTAACGAGGATTCGTCGACGTTTCAGGTCAAGGCGGGACAATTGCCGGAGGTTGCGGTCGGAAAATTGATGGCGGCCCTCGTGCATCATCTAAAGCGTCCCAATGGAAATTCACCGGAGTGCATCTGCCGGCTTCTCGGGGGGAGCGCGTCCTGCCGCTGCCGACTACCACAAGCACAATCGGCTGAAAGAGTGAAAGACGCACACAACGAGATGAATGGCTGCGGGTTCTTCGCTCTTAGGAGGTATCAGCAACCGTCGAGAATCATGGACCGCTCAATGGCTTGTAGTTATTTCACAACAATGTGAGTTTGTTGGCATTGGCATGAGGCCGCTTTGGGGCGCTCCTCATGAATGATCAGAAACTTGACTTCACTGGTGATTTCTTGTATCTGTAAAGTAAGCGACTGCTGGTACGAAATGTGCACCTTGTCAGCGCATGCTGAAACGCTTGACCGTCATGAACCGAGATACCGGGAGCTTTATAGCTCTTGTCACAAGAAGTAACCGATATTGCGAGTCCGGTTCCCAGGCTTTGAAAGGAGCCCCCCTCCTGCAGTCAGCTCCGCGAAGGGGAAGCTGCGGGATTTTTCCGGGAACAACCAAAACCTCCGAATTTCGGAGACGATCCTTAGCAATTGCCGTGCTTTTATACATCCTCAGTAGGACGCGGTAGGGGGCCCGCGTAGGAATGGTAGGTTCTCGGAATTACAGGACGACGGCACCGACGGATTCGATTTTGATGCGGACCGGTTCACTTTCGCTGCTCGCACTGACTGATGTCGTGTCGGCTTGAAGCAGCGTCATGGTTAAGAATTCACGTTCCGATCATTCGGCCTGACGGATATTGATCGGAGGCGAGTTGCAGATGTGAACGTTCCACAGCGCGGAAGAATCCGAAATGGTTGGAAGTTGACAAGCATTTCGTCGGAACGGCGTGCCGCGTGCGGACCGGAAACGGTTCAACCGATGCACTGTTGAGAACAATCCTGCGAGGGTGAGTCAACTGTGGCGAGAATCGACGGTCACGGCGCGAAAGAGAAACCGACATCACTATCCGGTGAAGGGTTCGGGGATACCGGACCACCGGATCATTCCCGGCACATAGGCAGTCAAGAGGATAACGAATGGCAGGATTGACTCAGGTTGTCGCTTTTAGGCTCGATGATGAGCGATTTGCCGTTACACTGTCGCGTGTGGAACGGATCGTGAGAGCAGTGGAAATCACGCATCTACCTGATGCTCCAAATACCGTCCACGGGGTGATTAACGTGGAAGGAAGAATCGTTCCCGTGGTGAACACGCGCAAGCGCTTGGGAATGCCTGAACGCGACATAGATCTGAATGACCTCTTCGTCATTGTCAACGACAACGGAATGAGCCTTGCGTTCGTTGCGGATGAGGTCCTTCCCGTAATGGAAATCCCGGGGAGTCTGCTCGTTGCGTCTGAAGAAGTTCTGCCCGGAAGAAGGTTTGTTCAGGGAATTGCCGACACGGACAACGGAATGATCATGTTACTTGATATAGACCAGGCACTTTCTTACGAGGAGCACGACGATCTGCAGAGATCTGCAAAGGCTTTGAGCGAGGAATAATATGGTGAAGGGGCTCCCCGACCATTTGCTGAAGAACCTCTGCCGGGCGATAGAAGACCATTTGGGTTTAAATTACTCTGAAGATCGCCTGGCCGACCTACGACGTGCCGTATCACGGGCGTGTGCCGGATTCGGCCCAAGCGACACGCATGCTTGTCTGGAGTGGCTTCTTGAGCCTCCACACATAGCCGATCGTATGGAAAGCCTCGCGGACTATCTTACCGTAGGGGAAACGTATTTCTTTCGAGACCGCAAGCTGTTTCACGCCTTTGAGCAGGAAATCCTTCCCGAGCTGATCGGAAAGCGTAGAAAAAGCGGTAAGAGATTACGAATCTGGAGCGCGGGCTGTGCAAGTGGAGAAGAACCGTATTCCGTAGCCATAGTGGTCAGTCGCGCCCTTCCGGATCCAGCTGAGTGGAATGTTACGATCTTGGCCACTGACATTAATCAGCGATCGTTGCTGAAGTGCAAAGTAGGCGTGTACGGGCAGTGGTCATTCCGTGATGCACCGCCGGGGATCACAACGGCGTACTTCGTGAGAAATTCGTCCGGATATGAAATCGTATCTGAAATCAGGAACATGGTACGGTTCGACCGCTTCAACTTGGCAAGAGATCCGTTCCCTGATTTGGTGACGGATACCAGCGAGATGGATGTGATTTTCTGCCGCAATGTGCTTATGTATTTCTCTCCTAAGCGGCAAGAGGAGGTAGTAGAGCGTTTCAGCCGTTGCCTGTCGGATGACGGCTGGTTGGTGGTCAGTCCTGCCGAGGCATCGTTGGTGGATCTTGCGAAATTTGAGCAAGTCTGCATTCCCGGCGTGGTACTCTTCAAGAAGAGAAACAGGCAAGTCGCGGATGCCCGCCATCGGCCGATTGAGCAGTTGGAACCGGCTTCTCTTCCGGCACTATTCGACAGATCGGAATGGATTGAAGTCCCAAGGGAAATAGTTCTCTCCGACATATCCGGTGATACGCACGCAGCGCCGACCGAGTTGAATCCGGAATCGGCAAACGGTACTGGAGTCGAGGTGGATTCCTTCAAGCACGGACTCGAACTCTTCCGGCAGGGAAAGTATTCAGAGGCTGTATTTTGGCTGCAACAAGCACTGGAACAAGCCCGTTTGGAGAATGAGGACTGTGCGACGGCGATGTCCACTCTGGCGAAGGCCCATGCGAACGTAGGAATGTTGGAGCAAGCCCTGGAGTGGTGCGAGAGGGCATGCGAGGCAGACAAGCTGAATCCGGAATTGCATTTCCTTCAAGCGACGGTATTGGAGGAGATGGGCGATCTGGTGCGGGCGGAGGTTTCGTTGCACAGGGCGCTGTTTCTCGACCCGAATCTTGTAGTGGCCCGCTTCGCCATGGGAAACCTCGCGCGGCGGCAAGGGATGCTTTCGGCTTCCAATCGGCACTACAGAATCGCCCTGGAAATACTTGCCGGCTACGACGACGCGGAGGCGCTGCCGGGTGCGGACAATCTAACTGCAGGTAGGCTTGCAGAGGCTATCCAGGCAACAATGGTCAGGGAGACCGCATATGAACAATCTTGAATCCACGAAACGTGATGTTCGGGACGGGGCCGATACGGGCACACGCGATGTCGCTGACGGAGGCGAAGTGCAGTCCGATCCAATACAAGGCTTTCATGGCGGCAAATCGCTTCAGAGCGTACCGGATGAAGAGAAGCGGCGGATACTGCGAGAGAGGGCCCGTCACCTTGCTCGGAAACGCGATGCCGAGGCGGAAGGGGATGAAGCGTCGCTGGTGGTCATCGGGTTCGGGCTTGGCGAGGAGAGGTATGCCGTAGAGGTAGAATTTGTCAGGGAAGTATATACGCTTAGGGATCTTACCCCGGTACCCTGCACCCCGCGCTTTGTTTTGGGCATTATTAACGTCCGCGGGCAGGTTGTCTCAGTGACGGACACGAAGGTTTTGTTTGGCCTTCCCGATAATGTCGTCGGGGTGGAGAGCAGGGTTTTGATACTGAGTGACCAAGTTATGGAAATGGGTATCCTCGTGGACGAGGTGTATGGAGAGCAGAGGGTCCCTATTGAAAAGATCCAGTCTCAGCTGCCGGCCCCTAAGAGCATCAGGCGGGAATACATTAGAGGGGTGACGCAGGATCGTCTCGTAGTGCTGGACGGTGCGGCACTACTTTGTGACGACAATATCGTGGTTCACGAAGAGGTAGGCGATTAATCCGCCAACCGTGCGAATGACGCCGCCGCACCATCATGGACGTGACATGAACAAATGCCGTACATCCTTTGTTAAGCCCGCTTTCGGGCATGAAAAAATCGCATGAGCCGGCAGATCTGCGCTGCAGGACATGGCGGGAGATACAGAGATGCCCACGAGTGACGAGGAATTTCTGAAGAAACTATTCGCTGCGTTCAAGGTGGAAGCCGAAGAGCATCTCAGGGCTATCGGTAACGGCCTTCTGGAAGTCGAAAAGGGAACGGGCGAACGTGACGGAACCGACCTGATAGAGAAGATGTATAGGGAGGCGCACAGTCTTAAAGGCGCAGCTCGATCCGTCGGCATGATGGAGATCGAGGCAGTGTGTCAGGCCGTGGAAAGCGTGTTTGCCAAACTCAAGGCCGGGTTGGGGGAAGCGTCGACAGAATTGTTCGATACGCTTCATCGTGCAACGGACATCATGAGTAGTCTGCTCGATGAAACCCCCGACGTCGAAACAGGATCTATTGTCGACGAGTTGATCCAACTGGAACGCACTCTCGTGAAGACTGCCGAGGAAGGCTCGCAGAATGATTCCAGCGCTTCGTCTGCGGCGGAAGCCGAACGTGAAGATGCGGCCGGCATGGAAGCCCCGGTCGACCGGCAAACCGACGTGGCTCAGCGCACGTTTGGGCCGACGACGGAACCATCCATTCGAGACCAGACGGAACCCCAGGGAGAACCATTGAGAAGAGAGCGAACATCCCATTGGGATACCATTAGAATTTCGGTTAGCAAGCTAGATCCGCTGTTGCGCCGGATGGGGGAAATGATCTCGGTCAAGCTGACCACCGGTCAGCGTGTCACGGATCTTATAAGGCTGCTGAGCGCCATTGAGGAGTGGAAACAGAAGTGGACCGCTTTTACATCTGAAGGGCAAGCTCGTGGAACAACATTCTTTAGGGGGAAGCAGGGGAGCTTGTCGTCGGAGATCTCCGGGAGAGGGGAGAAAATCGATAAGTTCCTGCAGTGGAACGAACAGTGGATCAAGACGATTGAATCCGCCATGCGCGAAGTGGCAAAGACTGCCGAAGGTGATGCGAGAATGTACGGCGCTATGGTGGATGACATCCTCGACGACATGATGAACGTTCTGATGCTGCCTTGCTCTACTGTCCTCGAAATCTTTCCCAAATTGGTGCGAGATCTTTCGCGAGACAGCGGCAAGGAAGCCAACCTCGTCATTCGTGGGGGAAATCTTGAAGTCGATAGGCGTATTCTCGAACAGATGAAGGATCCGCTGATTCACCTGCTGCGAAATTCCATAGATCACGGCATTGAAGATCCGGACCAAAGGGAACGGGCGGGCAAACCAAGACAAGGCACGGTGACCATAGCCATATCTCAGATGAGTGGAAAGCAGTTGGAAATGGTCGTGTCCGATGACGGTGCCGGCATAGACGCTGCCCGAGTCAAGGAAGCTGCGACAGAGCAAGGATTGCTTACCGAACAAGAAAGACACGCCGTCGAGCGTCAGGATGCCTTGTCACTGATGTTTCGATCCGAGGTCTCCACAAGTGCCGGGGTGACGAGCATTTCCGGCCGCGGACTAGGCCTGGCTATAGTGCGGGAAAAGGTGGAAAACCTTGGCGGAAACATATCCGTTTCCACGGAAGCTCATCACGGTACCACGTTCAGAATCGTTTTGCCCATTACTCTTTCGACGTTCAGGGGAATACTGGTCAAGGCTCATGACCGGCAGTTCGTCCTACCGACGGCTAATGTCGAGCGAGTTTCCAGAATCAAGAGGGAAACGGTAAAGACCATCGGAAACACGGACACCATTGAGATGAACGATCGGGTGGTGCCTTTGGTACGATTGGGAGATATTCTTGAGCTTCCAAGGCCCGAGAAAGGAAACGGCGACTCGCATTATATGCCCGTACTCTTGCTCAGGTCCGGCGAAACCCTGGTTTCGTTTTGTGTGGACGACATCCTTCAAGAACAGGAAGTGCTCGTGAAAGGTCTTGGCAGCCAGCTTTCGCGCGTAAGGAATGTGGCCGGCGCCACGGTCCTGGGCTCAGGGAAGTTGGTTCCCATACTGAGTATCTCCGATTTGATCAAGTCCGCCGTTAAGCAGAGCTTTGAGGCGACCGTGCAACGACTGGAGACCCAGGCTCATGTCGACAAGACCAAGTCCATTCTTGTGGTGGAGGATTCCATAACTTCACGGATGTTGCTGAAAAACATCTTGGAATCATCGGGTTACGAGGTTACCACCTCGGTTGACGGCGCCGAAGCCTATAGCGCGCTGAGGACTCAGGAGTTCGACCTGGTTGTGTCCGACATCGAGATGCCCAGGATGGACGGTTTCCAACTTACCAGCAACATAAGGGCCGACGAGCGTTTGAGCCATTTACCGGTTGTGCTGGTGACCTCCCTCGGATCACGCGAAGACAGAGAACGTGGAATCGACGTGGGTGCAAACGCTTACATCGTCAAGGGCAGTTTTGACCAGAACAACTTGTTGGAAACCGTGGGCAGGCTCATCTAAGCGAAGGGTTTCAGTATGACGAAGGTGCTCATAGTAGAGGATTCGGCGGTGGCCCGGGAGGTGCTGACTCGAATCCTTTCGTCGGATCCCGACATCGAAATCATCGGAACAGCGAACAACGGTGAGGAGGCGCTGAGATTTCTCGAGCACCAGAGGCCCGACGTGGTCACCATGGACATCATTATGCCCAGAATGGACGGCTACCAGACCACCCGAAAGATCATGGAAAGCAAACCTCTTCCCGTGGTCATCGTGAGCGCAAGCGTTTCTCGTGAGGAAGTGGAGAAGACATGGAAGGCGGTAGATGCGGGAGCCGTCGCCGTACTTGAGAAGCCCGGGTTCGGGGATATCGGCGTAAAGGGAGGGCACGCTGAGAAACTCATAGAGACCGTGAAGATCATGTCTCAGGTCAAGGTGGTGGGCCGGAGGGGAAGACCAAAGAGCATAGAGAGGGCGCCGATCGGCGTGACACCAGTGTCTTCGCCGGTTCAGATGCCGGCCCTCGGCATTCAGATTGTCGCCATTGGCGCTTCGACCGGGGGGCCGCCCGCACTTCGCGAGATCCTCGTAAGATTGCCGCCGGATTTTGATGCTCCCATCCTGGTAGTTCAGCACATTAGTCCCGGCTTCACCCAAGGCTTTGTCGATTGGCTGAACGGCAGCTGTCCGCTGAACGTGCAGCTTGGCCGGAACGGAGAGAAGGCCCTGCCGGGAAACGTCTATGTCGCTCCGGATAGCTGCCAAATGGGCATAAGTCACAGCGGCATGATCCGTATCCAGCCGGACAATCCGAAAGACGGGATAGCTCCATCGGTTGCCCGGCTCTTCAAGTCAACGGTCGAGGCCTTTGGAGAACGATCCATTGGAGTCCTGCTGACGGGGATGGGAAGAGACGGTGCGAGCGAACTCAAGCTGATGAGAGATAAGGGAGCACAGACTATCGCTCAAGACGAGGAGAGCAGCATCATTTACGGCATGCCGGGTGAGGCGGCGAAACTGGGAGCGGTGAAATATTCGCTTCCCATTGAGAAAATAGGGGAGATGCTCTGCAATCTGGTCAAGCGGAAGAGCGACCGGTCCACGACGCAGTAGGAGTCCGCTTCAAAAGCCGTTCCTGAGCGCCGCATGCGGCGTCGTTTCGCCGGCATGACGTCAAGCGGCTAAGATCAGCAGGCAATCGTTCATGAGTTTGACGCGTAACGGCTCGGGATTACCACGTGAACCAATATACAGGAGGACAGGCGCATGGAGCCTGCCGCAAAAGGCAGCAAGACGGACGGGTGGATTCTCATTGTGGAAGACAGCCTCACTCAGGCGATGCTGCTGCAGCACCTGCTCGAGGAGAGCGGCTATCGGGTTTCAAGGGCGGCTTCGGGCATCGAGGCAATCGACGTGTTGAAGGGCGAGACGCCTGTCCTTGTTATTAGCGATATCGTCATGCCGGAACTGGACGGATTCGGGCTTACCAGAGAGATCAAATCCGATGAAAGGTTTAAGCATATTCCCGTGATTCTTCTAACGGCACTCTCCGATCCACAAGACGTGATTCGAGGCCTGGAGGCCGAGGTTGATTTCTACATAACAAAACCGTACGACAAGGACTTTCTTCTCTCAAAAGTCGAGTCGGTTATTGCCAATCCCTTTCACAAAGCAAACGGCCGAAAAACCCTACAGCTTGAGATAAGCGTCTGGGGGCAGAACCACGCGGTCGACGTCGATCCGGAACATGCGCTCAGTTTCCTTGCCTCAACGTACGAGAATGCAATTCAGATTAATCGTGAACTCCAGAAAGAAATCACCGAGCGAAAACGAGTAGAGGATGAACTCCGTGTCACTGTAGAACGCCTCAAGCAGATGGAATCCATCATTGAAATCAGTCCCGCGGTTGCGTTTGTTCGGCGCGCAGAGGGAAACTGGCCCATTGAGTTCGTCTCGGACAACGTGCTACAGTTCGACTACGAGTCTGAGGATCTTCTGGCCGGTGCCATCAAATATGGCGACATTATACATCCGGAAGATAGAGAGCGGGTTTTCAGTGAGGTCCGGGAATACGCCAAGGACCCGGAACGTGAGGAATTCAATCTTGAATATCGGATAGTTACGGGCTACGGGGACCCACGGTGGGTTGACGATAGGACCTTCGTTAGGAGAGACTCAAAAGGTGTTGTCACACATTTGCAGGGTATCATTCTCGACGTGACCCATCGCATGAAGGAAGAATAGTCGTCTTATCTCTGCCGGTCCCGGTATTCCTTCCATTATCCCGACGACTGATACTGATGGGTTCGATGTCGCCGGTGTGAACGACCCGGAAACGACATGAAAATACGGTGAAACATGTGAGGTAATAAGTAGGCCGGTGCGACCCGGCGTGCAGTGCACCGGCACCGCACGGCATGGACAAGATGCAAGCGGACGAACTTGGCGGTTTTGAGGTACGCCAAGCCGACTTCGGACGCTGTGAGACGACCGTTTATAGCACTTGTGGGGAGATTGGGGAATGAAAAGGACACACCACGAAAAGGCCAAAGGTCAGGTGAAAGGTCGACTCAGTGTTGATCCATCCACGAACGGCAAGAAAGGATTACCTCGGATGGTCAGGAATAACGTTCCGGTACTGCTGGTCCACGCAGATCCTGCTTCAGCTCGGTCTCTTGCCGACTCTCTTGAACAATTCGGGCTCTCGGTCTTCATCGCTCGGGACAGCAGACATGCAATGTCCATTCTGGAGTTTCGAGCCTTCTCGGTCTTGGTCGTCGACGTCGATCCTCCCCTCGACAAGCGCACGGATTTGATAGCCTGGTCTCAGTGTCTGTGTCCAAGGCCCAGAATCGTGGCCGTGGGCAGTAACATTCCACGGATAACGGAACGTGCCATTCTCAACGACGGTGCCAATGTCGTATTCCCCAAACCCGTGGATGCGGAGTCGTTGCTTGATTTTATTCAGCGGACGCGCACGAGAAGCTCCTTCACCGGCACAGTCGAGGAGGCCGATATCTTGGAGTATGTACAGTTCGTGATGCTGAGCGGGAAAAAAACCGTCCTGGAGGTTACCTCAAGTTTGGGTACCCAGGGAAGGATTTTCTTCCTGAACGGTCAGGTGATACACGCCGAGTGTGGTGTCCTCAAAGGAGTCCAGGCCATGTATCGCTGTCTTTGCTTTCGCGAGGGAACTTTTGCTCACCAGGCGTGGAGTGAACCTGAACAGACTACGATCAACATTCCGGGAGAGTTGCTGCTTATGGAGGCGGCTCGAAAACGAGACGAGGCATGGGGTGAATGCTGAAAGTTCGAATGATGCCGGGCACGCGGTCTGCGAGAGCCCCAAAATGTGGGAGGAACGCCAAAAGACCCGGATTCACGGGATGTTATCAACACGTCGAAAATCCGGAACGGCAAAATCGAAGGTTTCTTACCATTCGAGAGCCACAAACATTCCAACGTGGTATACTGTAATGAGGTGACACGGATTGCACCTTCCGGCATCCGAGAGAAGGACTCTTGTTGACATGAATTCCATGGCATGGGAGACTGCGCGGGCATAGGCAGTTGACATGGCAATCATTCGGTTGAAATCAGGCGAAATCCAGTGCAAGATCGTCTACTATGGACCTGGGCAATCGGGAAAGACCACGAACTTGATTACCATTCACAGATCTGTGGGAACGAGAGCCCGAGGTGAGCTCATTTCGATCAATACGACCGGTGATCGGACGATTTTCTTTGATCTGCTCCCTCTCGACATGGGGACTATAAAGGACTTGGGCATCAAGCTTTCCATCTATACCGTGCCGGGACAGGTTCAGTACAACGATACGCGCAAGCTTGTGCTCAAAGGGTGTGACGGCATAGTATTCGTTGCCGATTCCAAGAACGGCAAGAGAAGCGAGAATATCGAGAGTCTCGGAAACCTGGATGAGAACCTCCGGCAAATGGACAGGGAACTTGTCAAGGTACCCCTCGTCCTGCAGTACAACAAGCGCGACCTTGTCAAGAACGGTGTGCACACGATGCCGCTTGAGGAAATGGACAAGGATCTTAATCCAACGTCGGACCGGCCGAGGTTTGAGGCTAGTGCCCTGTACGGAGACGGAGTAAAGGAAACCTTCAAAAAGATCTGCATGTTAACCGTTGCCGATGTCTGCCGCCAGCTGATCTGATGACGTGGTGCGGCAGGCCTAACCTGACTTGTGCATGGTTGTTTGGAATGGTCGCTGCAAACTTTCACCATTCCTTTTGACCATACTCCATCGCGGAAGCGTGGGTTTCGTTTGTTCGTATGCCGGCTCTTGCCGGCAACATGAAGATAGCGGAGCGCGCTCTTACTACCGGACCCCTAATGGTCTCGGTGGATCGATGGGGAGGTGAAACCTCAGAGATGAGAGAAGATCGTTTTCATGAACTGGTGTCGGACCTTACTGTGGCTATCCGGGCCAAGGGAAAGGGGCCTCGGAAGGTCCTACGGCGTTGGTCCCAGACAAACGAGTCTTCGGAAAGCCGGCATCCCTTCGGGTCCCAAGTCATTATTTATACACGCGAAGCCGACGGACTTCTTCGGCCCACCTTCGTGAGTGACAATGTGTCCTCGCAGCTCGGTTACGCACCCGACGAGTTCACGCGCGGGATGTCCTTTTGGGAGGACCACATTCATCCGGACGATGCCGGACACGTGCTGGAAGAGATGTTGGGAGTCCTCGATACGGGACACCAGGTTCTCAAGTATCGTTTTCGTCACAAAAATGGGACCTTCGTGCTGATACGTGACGAACTGAATCTGGTGAGGCATAACGGTGATTCTCGGGGAGAGATACTCGGTTCATGGATCGATATTACCGAGAGTGAGGAAACCGAGGAAGAACTCCGTCAGACCCTGGCGCGTTGCCGTTCCCTTATTCGGAGTTCTCCGCTTGGAATGGTTTCCTTTGATAAATCGGCAGAAATAACCGAATCCAATCCAGCGGCGGCGAACATCCTCGGGTTTCCGTTTCAAGGGAAAATGGACCTGCCCGATCTCTTTTCACTCCTGCCGGTGTTTGAATGCGGTATTTCCGAGGCCATATACAGGTGTTTGGAGTCCGGGGAGGGTGGTTTCGGTCACCTGCAGTACAGGAGCAAGACCGACCGGGATATGCATGTCAAGATGCGCGTCATGCCGGTAAGAGATGGTACCGGATCCATAACCGGGGCCCACGCGTTTGTTGAGGACGTCTCCGATCAGAGGAGAGCCGAGGAGTCTATTATCCGTTCGGAGCGTCTCAAGGTTCTTGGACAGATTGCCGGCGGCATTGGACACAACTTCAATAATCTGCTTCAGATTCTCTCCGGAAACGCGAATGTCGCGCTGACCAGTCTTCATCTGAAGGACTACGCGGGGTTGGAGAGCAACCTAAAACAGATCATCGAGAGTACGCGCTCGGCCACGGAAGTTGTTAGATGGATTCAACAGCTCGGACGGGAGACACATCTGACAAACAGAGGGCAGAAAGAAGTATTCGATTTGTCCGAAGTGGTAGAGGAAGCGATTGAGATGTGCAAACTCTGGTCGAAAACCGAACTGGAGCGAAACAACATCCATATTTCGTATGACTTGGATCTTCAACCGGGATGCTTCGTGAGCGGTGTGTCCGATCAACTCTCTTGGGTGGTCATCAATTTTCTCAAGAATTCGGTCGAGGCGTTGCCGGTTGGGGGGGGGGTGAAGGTTTCAACCTTCGTTCAGGGGGAGCAGGTAATGCTCTCGGTCACCGATAACGGAGTCGGCATACCGGCTGAAGATATCAAGAATTTGGCCCAGCCTTTCTGGAGTTCGAAGGTCGGTCACGCAGGAATGGGACTCGCGTTCAACGCCGAGATTGTACGAAGGCACGGCGGATCCATGGGGGTCAAGAGAGGCACTCCCCATGGAGCGGCATTCAAGGTGAAGTTGCCCTTTGTTCGGGATCCCACGCGAGAGAGAATAGCTCTTGCCGAACTCTCCTCGGGAAAAAGATTCCGTATACTCCTCATAGATGACGAAGTACCGGTTGTCAGAATGTTTGAGAAGGGGTTAACTCTGCTCGGACACACGGTTCTGTCGACGTTTTCCGGCCGCAAGGGGCTGAAGCTCTTCAGAGAAACTCCGGTCGACGCGGTGGTATGCGGTTTGGCAATGCCTGAAATGAACGGCTGGGAGGTCGCTGCGGCAGTTCACGGCCAGTGCCTCAAACGAGAGACTTCCAAGCCGCCGGTGATCATTTTGACCGGTTGCGCTACTCAACCCGACGAGAAGGAATCCGAGGGACATCCGGGAGTAGACAGGGTGCTCCAAAAACCCATTGCGGTGCCCAAACTCAACGACATCATCACCGAAGAGATCGGCAAGGCGAGCGATGACGCTGCGTTTTCAGGTCTTATTGAAGGAGTGGATCTTCTTGAGTACATGCAGTTGCTCCTGTTCAACGGCAGGAAGGTTGTATTGGAAATTGTCTCCAGGGTCGGATCGAGCGGTTGCATTTACGTTGACAAGGGGGAGATCAGGCACGCAGAATGTGATGGATTGGAAGGAGAAGAGGCTCTGTTCAAGTGCCTGACGTTTAAGGGTGGGAGTTTCTCAACGCATCCATGGAGGCGACCGAAGAGATATACCATAAAGAAGTCGGGACAGGCGCTTCTCATTGAGGCGGCCAGGCAGCGAGACGAAATGAGGAATGTTAAACCGTCGTCCTGAATTGAAAGGATCTCCGATGAAGGAACTGCCGGCGGCGGGCCTACGGTCATTCCGAGACGGCGGGACCTTCGAGATCAATGAGTCGGACGAGAGGATTGTAAAGCCACGGCGTACGAGAAGGCCCGCCTGACCTTGCAGCAGGCAGCCGGATCTGGAGAGCTACAATGGAGAGCATTTCCGTATTGGTGAGAAGAATTTTGGAGAGCACGCCTGGGGTAAGGGCAGCGGTTGTCATAGATAGCGATGGGATTCCGATAGCCATTGAAGGCGATATAGAAATGGAGCCGGAGGATCTCGGAGCAATGCTGGCTTCAGCGTTTCAGTGCTACCAGTCCTTGGGCGACGGCCTCGGCCAGTATTACTGCGAGATGGTGATGGCCGAATTCGATGGACTTAACATTGCCCAGCAAATGATGCCGCGGGGATCACTTGTGATCGTTGCGGAGAAATCATGTCCCATGGGAGTGATTCGTGTGGCGGTCAAGACCGGCAAGCAGGCTCTGTTCGAGGTTATGGAGACAACCGCCACTGCGAGGGGACGCTTCATGGAAGCGCACAAGTTCCGGTTGCCGAAGACCGGGACTTCCGGTGACAAGCCCCATCCGGTAAGCCTTCTGTCCTTCTTGGAAAAGAAGAAGAAAGGATGACGATCATTGAAGGTAGTTGGAGATAGGATCTACTTGAAGCTGATTTTCTTTGGAACTGCATTGGCGGGAAAGACCACCGCTCTGGAATGGATTTTCTACCACGTCATCCCCGATGAGATGAAGTTGGTAAAGCAACTCAGGCAGGTTAAGACCTCCTTTGGTCAGACCCTGCTCTTCGATTTTGCTCCCATCGAGATTTCGCAGAATGTGGTAACCCGCATGTTTTCAGCAACCGGGCAGGATTACTACAAAGGCACACGAACCAAGGTGTTGGGAGGCTCGGACGGGATCTTCATCGTAGTGGACTCCCAAAAGGACCAGATCGAAAACAATATGAGAATCCTCCAGGAGTTGTGGAAGTGCCAGCAGGAGATGGAAGGCCTGGCCGATGCGGAAATCGTGGTTCTTTTCAACAAGAACGATCTTGACGACATTCACTCAGTCGAGTTTCTACAAGAGTACCTCGGATTGGAGCAACATGAAGGTTTTTCCACGTGTGCGCTGACCGGGCACAACCTGGAGGAAGCCTTGATTGCCATGCTGAAACGACTCACTGGAAGACTCCAAGCAAGTGGTTTTGATGTGGAATGACAATACTCAGCGGAAAGATTGAAGACGCGATCGACAAAGGATTGGCCAACCAAGTGGTGATTGCGGACGCCGATGGCTTTGTGCTGGACAATGGCGGCTATGTATATGATCCGGACGAGTTGGTTTCGGTTTTCATGGCCACGCAGCAGCAGATGGCCGAGGGTGTAATACGGTTTGATTTCGGTCAGGTTTCCGAATTCAGTTTTCGGCTGGTGGGGACCGAGACCACCATCGCCTGTCGCCGAGTCTTTTGGCCTGACGGCGGCTGCCTGGTCGTGGTAGTGGTCCCGGCCGAGGCAACACCGAATTTGATCATCGCCGACGCCATCCGATCGTACAAGAGATATTTAGAGGGCCACAGGAAGGCTCTTCGCGATGCGTAGGGTCTCTTGAGTCCGGGTGAACGGCCTACATCTCTTCGACGATAAAAGTACCGGAAATTACAATCGTTTTCCCGTCATGGATGAAACGGGCAACGCCGTCTTTGATTTCGACCTTGTACCGTCCTTCCCACGACTTAATGGGTGTCCCATCGGCCGAATACAGCGAGATTCGCCTTTTGAGGCCGATCAAGTCGGATTTCCAGTGACTGTATTCTTGCCTCTGCTTTTCAGTGCATCCCGAGACCGCCAATAATACCGGTATAGTACAGATAAGTATCCAGTCAGCGAATTTCATTACCCACTCCGCAGTGTCACCGGAATATCCCCTCGGTGGGGACTCGTCCTCCCGATATGTCGGGACGGTCTGCGACACCATATTCTACTCGTCGGAAGTTCCGGTCTTTTCCTCAAACTTGGAGACAATGACTCCACACACCGGACATTCTTCATGTTCTCTGTCTTGAGGCCTTCCACAAGCCGGGCACTTCCAAGCGGCTTGCTCTCGTCGCTGCTGTTCGGCCTGCCTCGCCTTGAATTCCGGAATGTTGGTTCCGCAAGCCGGGCACACGTCGAACTCCATGGTTTGAGGCACACCGCAAGCCACGCAGCACGAAGGTACGCCGGCGTCACGTTCCGGAGCGTACGATCGGTCTAAACCGAATCGCCGCAAGACGCCGAGTACATCCACCGTGCTGTCCGTCCAGGGCATTCTTCCGTCCAACTCACGTTGGCACACGACTCCCGTTTCCACAAGTTGATCGAAGAGACTCTGGAGGCCCTTGGAAGAGAGTCTGTATTTCTTCATGAGTTCGGCATCGTTCACTCCGGAACGGATGTCTCTTGCAGCTTCCAGTGCATTTACCGTTCGCCCGTGTTCCCGCGCCTGTTTGTCTTTCCGTCTCAGATTGTGGGTGATGCTGACATTGCCGAACGATTCCGACGTCCGCTGGTCGATCTCCTCTTGCGTGATGACCCCCAAATCGATCAGCTTGTTGAACAGACTCTGAAGCCCTTTCGAGGAAATGGCGTATTTGTCCATAAGAGTCTGGTCATCCGTGCCTGAACGAATATCATCGAGAGCCTGCTTTGCATCGATTTTGGGTTTGGCCATGAAATCTCCTCGCCGTGCATGAGTTCTCTTCATCAGACCCAATAGGGGGCTGGGCAAGGGGCAGGCTTTTCCCACCGTCCCCTGGATAAGGAAGCCCCCGAGAAACTACCGGTCCCTACCGATTGAGAACGCTTGTCCCAGATGCCGACCGATGCCGTAATAGCCCCGGGTATCGGGAGCCCAGAGCATTGGCTTGATACGCTCAATGCTTCCGCGCCCCTTATCATCGAGCATGTCTTCCTCTACTTTGACGTCCAAGATTTCTCCGATGAACTGCGTATGCAATCCTATCTTGTGCGTATGTATGACCCTGCATTCCAGAACAAACGGGAACTCCTTTACGTACGGGGCATCCACAAGGTCACTCTTCACCGGCGTCAATCCTGTTGCCGCGAACTTGTCTTCACTCTTCCCTGTGGCCAGACCGAAGTAGTCCACTTCCTTGACATAGGACTCGGGAGCTATGCTTACCGTAAAAGCCTTGCGTTCAATCATATTTCCGTAGCTATAAGTGGCTTCTCGCAACGATACGCCGACGCATGGGGGTTGAGAACAGCAGATTCCGCCCCATGCAGCCGTCATGACGTTTGGTTTCCCCTCCTTGTCGTATGTTCCTACCACGAGAACAGGTGTCGGATACAGGACGGTCTTGGCTCCAATGGACTTCTTCATATGGTACCTCCGTTACGATGTCGAAGAGCGCAATATAAATAGTATGTAAGCATTCACCGATACGACCGCAACGGCGGCGACATCATGAATCCTCTTTCGACGTTTTGGAAAGAATGTCCCATTCTTTGTCATGACGTACCATCCACTCGATGGTCCTCCGGCTACGTCCTCTTAAAGTTGATATCACACGTCGTCGTCATTTATGCCCAGCGACTTTATGTAGTGGATGACCGAATAGCGCGATATGCCAAGATCTCGTGCCGCCTTGCTCCTATTGCCTGCGTTGCGCTTGAGCGCGTCGATCACGAGCCCCCGTTTCACCCTCGCAACAACGGTATTGAGAGTCTCGCCGCAAGAAGTGTCCCGCACACTGAGTTGTTCAATTGTCGAGTCATCACCGAGTTCGGCCGATTCCGGTTGCAGGGGCCCCTCTCGTGACAGAATGAGAGCGCGCTCCAGAACGTTTCTGAGTTCCCGAATGTTTCCCGGCCAACTGTAGCTACGCAGCCGTTCCATTAGGCGTGGCTCCACCTCGGGAACATATTGTAGTTGCATGTCCTCCGCCAGCTTGGAGACGATCTGCTGCACGAGGACGGGGAGGTCGTTCTTCCTATCTCGGAGGGGAGGAATATGAATTGCCAGCACGTTGAGGCGGTAAAAAAGGTCGGCACGAAAACGACCTTCGGTCACCTCTTGTCCCAAGTCACGATTGGTGGCTGCAATGAGTCTGGCATCAATGGTGATGTTCTTCTCCCCCCCCACCTTGGTCAAAGACTTCGTATCGAGGAACGTGAGCAGTTTTGCCTGGAGACCAAGAGAAAGTTCGCCCACTTCGTTGAGGAGAAGTGTGCCGCCTCCGGCAAGTTCCAAAAGCCCCCGTTTGCGGCCACGTGCTCCGGTAAATGCACCGGGTTCATGCCCGAAAAGCTCCGATTCGGCAAGCTCCGGGGCTACCGCCGCACAGTTCACCGAGAAGAAAGGGCCGCCGGCCCTGCGGGAATGGTCGTGGATGTACTTTGCCATATAGTCTTTGCCGCTCCCGCTTTCTCCGGTCAGCAAAACGGTAGAGTCCGTTTGGGCGGCCTGAAAGGCCTCGGTGAGAGTGACCTTCATAGCTTGGGAGTGATAGGGCGCTTCGGTTTTGGGGCCCGTCGATGGAGCCCTGGTTCGTTCGGTAACGTCACGTGCGATTCCGCATAAGCCGATCACGTTGCCGCTGTGATCCCGCATCGGCACTTTGGTTACCTGGAACGTGGTCGGCACGCCTCCGACGGATTGCGTGTGCTCCTCCTCGATCACCGTGCCGGTTAGGACCGAATTGTCGACTTCCCTCATGCGGACAGCCGCGTCCTCGCCGAATAGACCCCGATCCGACTTACCGATAATCGACCCGGCCGAGGTGTTGAACAGATTCGACATGGCCGGATTGACATGGGTATATTTGAGCGATGCGTCCTTGATGAATATGTAGTCGCCCGAAATCTGGAAGATCGCCTCGAAAAGCTCTTTGCTTTCCCTCAACTGTCGTTCACTTCGTTTCCGCTCGGTGATGTCAAGCATAACCCCCTGAATGTACAAAGGTGTTCCCTGCTTATCACGGATAACCTGCGCCTCATCGCGGAACCAAACTATTCGATCATCCCTGCCGACCATGCGGTATTCCGAGACGAAGCGCTCACCTCTTGCTCGCCTACGGGAACGGCCGGCTGGAACCCGATCCCTGTCCTCGGGATGGAGGTGTTTCCCCCAGAAATCAGCGGCGACCATGCCGGCCGCGGCCGGCACACCGAGGAATGTCTCTGCCTGAGAGCTCAGGTACACTACCGTATTTTCATCATCCATTTCGGTGACATACGTTATCGCCGGAAGGCTTCCCGCGAGGGCTCCGTATTTGGCTTCGGCCTCCCACAGCTCCTGGTGGGCGAGTTCCAATTGCAAGGCTTTCTCCTTGAAACGCACCTCCAGTTTCTCTGTGGCCCGTTCCAACTCCTTCCGTGCGGCTTTCAGCTTGGTGATGTCTACGGCGACGCCCCGGATGCCCACGATCCGGTTCCGCCGTCTGATGGGGAGACCGCAAGTTACTACCGTGAAGGTGGATCCATTGCGGCTTCGCACCGTATATTCGTTACTTGAAATAGTCTCGCCCGACAGCACCCGTTTGATGCATACGTGTAGTCTCCCACGGTCCTCGGAGATTACCGTGTCCGAGACATTGAGACCTTCTTGCACGTCCTTCACCGTGTAACCCAGAGCGTCCAGTCCTCGATGATTGATGAAGGTGAACGTGCCGTGAAGATCGATTTCATAGACTGACTGAGGGAGAAGTTCGGCCAATTCTCGGAATTGCTTCTCGGAATCTTTGATCAGTTTCACCATAGAGGCCCCCATGGTAAGTCCATGATATGGAAAAGCACACCCCGGCGGGTACCCGCAGACAATCAACCTTCAATGAGTGACGGCTCTCCTCCGGAGTGCTCCTCTTCACAAATACGGTTGCGAATTCCGGCGAGCTGAGATTGCTTCGGTTCGCTCGCAATGACAAGAATCGGGAATGTCCTTACGAGGAATGAAAACCCGCAGCCGGCGGGAAAGCAATCTCAACGCGAGAAATGCGCAACCGTATTTTTGAATCGGCGTACTGTGTAATAGACCGCCGGGCGGCGTTCTTCACACCGCGACAATCCCGGTAATCTATTACTCATGAGCCGCTATGCATGGTCAGCCCTTAATAATGAGATAGGTGATGTAACCTCCATAGCAACAGAGCAAAATGAGTCCGTCGACCCTCGAGATTGTGTGACCCTTTCTCAACATAATCAACGGCAAGAAGCTGGTAAACAACATGACGAGGTAATCGATCAGCAACCCGCTTTCGACAAAACCTCCCGGGATGGTGATGGGACTCAACATTGATGCCACCCCCAACACGCTCAAGATATTGAACACATTGCTGCCGACAAGGTTGCCGATACTGATATCCATTTCCTTTCGAAGGGCGGCTACTATTGAAGTGGCCAATTCCGGCAGGGATGTTCCGAAGGCCACGATGGTGAGTCCGATGAATTTCGCGCTCACCCCAAGGACCTTCATGATTTCAATAGCATTGTCTACAACGAGGCGGGCCCCTATGGTCACTCCCACGATCCCCACAACGATGAACACTATCTGCTTGGGCCTGGATGATACGTACTCGACCTCTTCCAGCGATCCATCATCCTCGACGGTGGCCGCAACGTTTCTCTCCTTCGATCTACTCATCGCGAAATAGTAGTTGAGCAGGGTGTAGGCGATAATGCCCGCAAACAACGTGGCTCCTTCCAGCCTACCGATCATTGAATTGGCGGAAAGGACTAAGAGGTACAAGGAGATCCCGAGCATTATGGGGATATCCCGCCTCGCCACAATAGGATCGCTTTGTATCGGCTGAAGAACGGCGGCCAATCCCAGAACGAGAGCAATGTTGGCAATGTTGCTTCCCACGACGTTGCCTACTGCGATCATGCACTGCCCCTGGAGGGAACAGACTACGCTGACCACTAATTCAGGAGCGGAGGTGCCGAAGGCAACAACGGTAAGGCCTATAACGATGGGGGTTATCCCCAGACTTCGAGCAAGGCTGGAAGATCCCTTTACCAGCCACTCGGCGCCATAGTAAAGCATCAGGAATCCAATTGCACAGTACACGAAGTACCAGGTCATAAACCGCCTCTCTTCTTGTCCGCTTTATTGAATATGCTCCAACATGCCGATTGTCCCGCGAACCGAGTCGTTCGGACGCAGGATTAGGCATCCGGAGATCATGCAGTCTTTGTCGGAACGAATATCCCACATTCAGAGATGCGGCTCCCGCCCATGCAATGACAACCTCGACGATGTCTTTCCGAGAGGTGAAACACCGCGTCCCGCCGGCAAGCAATCTCATCGGTTCGGAATCCGAGAACGTATTTCCGAAACCGGGTAATAAACTAACGGAGGCCTTGTCCATTTCCCACTAAGAGGAAGCAGGGGCGACATGGAGTCGTCCTCATCATGCAGAAATCTCAAACTATCATACATCGGATCAGGCATCAATGATTTCCAACTGTTCGCGTTCCGTTGGGATGCCAATATCTCCACCTTTTAGGATTTTCGGCCAAGTGGTCGATGCTTGGGGAAGACCGTCTCCGTTCACCCGACAACGGGATCAAGAGTCTTTGACCGTGGACAACTCTCCTGCTATCCTGAGTATTCGGAAAGGCTTGCCTTTTTGGTCTTGACGATCTTTTCAGGGCTGATGGACGGAACATCGATAGCCTGGCTTTAAGGGACGAAATCATGGATCAAGACACGTTGATGAGGGAACTGGAAAATCTCCGATTGACAATGCACAGGCTGGAAGAGACTATTCAGGATCGAACACAAGAACTGGTGGAGGTGAGTGCGCGACTGGAACATGAGACTGCTCGGCGACGGAAGGCCGAGAAAGATCTCCGAGAGAGTGAAAGTCGTTTCCATCAGTCGGCAGAGAATAATCCTTCCGCCTTACGGATTGGAGCTTTTCGCAACAATGCGGAAGAGGCTTTGAGAGAGAGCGAAGAACGATACAGAACGCTCTTTGAAAGAGCCGGCGACGGTATCATCGTAGTTGACTTGGAGGGAGACCAAACCGGGAAGATCGTGTCCGCTAATCAGGTGGCTGCAGAAATGCATGGCTATGTGATGGAGGAGTTCCTGACTCTCAGGATGTCCGACCTGGATACCCATGAGGAGGCAAATCGCATGGCGGAACTCTTTGGGCGCATCCGTGAAGGCGAGATAGTGAAGACCGAGCACTATCACAGAAAGAAAGATGGTACCGTATTTCCGCTGGACTTGAGTGCCGGCGTTATTGAAATGTGCGGCCACAAGTATTCATTGAGCATCAACAGGGACATAACGGAGAGGAAAAGGGCGGAGGCCGAGAAACTTCTGCTCGCCACCGCGGTTGAACAGGCAGCTGAAAGCGTGGAAATAACCGACTCGAATGGAAAGATCGTCTACGTGAATCCTGCGTTCGAGAGAACCACCGGGTACATGCGCTCCGAAGTTATAAGAAGGAGACCGAGTGAACTGGGCGGCGGCAAGCATGACGAGGTATTCTACCGTGAAATGTGGGCTACGGTAAGCAGCGGCCGGCCATGGACGGGCAATATCATCAATGAAAGCAAGGACGGGAAACAGTTCGAGGAAGAAGTGACCATCTCTCCGGTGAAGGATGACTCAGGGCGTGTGGTGAACTATGTGGCCGTAAAGCGTGACGTGACCGTCGAAGTTCTTCTTCAAAAGCAATTGCTCGAAGCGCAGAAGATGGAAGCCGTCGGAACACTTGCAGGAGGCATTGCTCACGATTTCAACAACTTGCTCCAGGTTATTAACGGTTATGCCGAGATGGCCCTCTTCGATTTGGAGGAAGGAGATGTCGGCTATTCGGAACTGCAGGAGATTAGGGGCGCAGCCCGAAGTGCCGCCGAACTGACTCAAGGGCTTCTTACGTTTAGTCGCCGGGTGGAGAGCAAGCTTGGACCCTTGGATCTCAACAATGAATTGAGGAACGTTGCCAAGATGCTGTCCAGAACCTTGCCCAAGATGATCGAGATCGTAATGAATCTATCTGAACCGCTTGAGACGGTGAATGCCGATCCGGCACAACTGCAGCAGGTTGTCATGAATTTGGCCGTCAATGCCAGGGATGCCATGCCCCAAGGCGGAAAACTGGTCATCGAGACTCGGAACGTTTTCCTGGATGAAGACGATTGCAGAGCACTCCTTGGAACGAAACCGGGAGAATACGTCTTGCTGAGTATATCGGACAGCGGCACCGGGATGGATGAGAAGACCGGTCGGCACATCTTCGATCCTTTTTTCACCACAAAAGAGACGGGTAAAGGAACCGGTCTGGGGCTTTCCATCGTGTTCGGGATCGTTAAGAGTCACGGGGGGACCATCGGTTGTTTCAGCGAGCCCGGGAAAGGAACGGCCTTCAAGATTTGGCTCCCCGCGGTTACCCTCGATCGAGAGGAGGAAGACGTCACAGAGATCGGAGTCCTCCAAGGGGGAGATGAGACAATACTGCTGGTGGATGACGAGGAGTCGGTAAGAAAGCTGGGCAAGATTATCCTGACGAGGTTTGGGTACTCGGTTCTGACTGCGAAACACGGGAAAGAGGGAGTTGAAATATTCGCAAGGGAGCACGAACATATCGATCTCGTGATTCTGGATCTCATCATGCCGAAAATGGGGGGGAGAGACTGTCTCAAGGAAATCATTAAACTTGCTCCCGGAACAAGGGTTATCATAGCGAGCGGATATGCGGCCAACGGCCATGTCGACCGGGCTCTGGAGGATGGAGCAAGAGCATCGGTCCGGAAGCCTTACGAAGCTCGAGAATTGCTCGAAACCGTTCGGAGCCTGCTGGACGAGTAGACCGGTTAAGGTGATCTGAACAACGCGGTTCTTCCGGGGGGTAATAGTGCGTCGGACCTATCGCCGACACCCAGGCCGATCTGCAGCATTCCCTTCAAGACGCCCCATCGTGTACCAGACCGGGATCGTGTGAAGGAGAACTTTCATATGGAATGTTATGGTTACATTTTGTTTCGGAAGTCCTGGTGCCGGAACTGAACGGATGGAGGATGGGCGATTGAGCATAAGAATCAGGAACAACCTTTGGCAAGTTGGCGGCGGCGGGCTCAGCGACCCCGCGGATGCAGCTGCCTATCTCGTACGCTTCGGTGACAAGGCGGCCCTCATCGATGCCGGCAGTGGTAAGGGACACGCTCGACTTAAGAAGCATATTGCAGAGTGTCTGCAGTCGGATGGGCAACTCCGGTATCTTCTGCTGACCCACTGTCACTTTGATCACGTCGGCGGCGCCGAAGCGGTACGGAGGGAATATGGCTGCCGTATCGCGGCACATGAACTGGACGCGACGTACCTTGAGTCCGGCGACAATGATGTAACGGCCGCCTCATGGTACGGTGCCCGGCTCGAACCCTTGAGTATCGACATCAAGTTGCGAGGAGAAGAATCTTCTCTCGATATCGGCAGTGGTACGATCAGAGCCATTCACTGGCCGGGGCATTCCCCGGGTTCGGTGGTGTACACGACTCAAATCGAAGACGAACTTGTGCTCTTCGGGCAAGACGTGCACGGTCCGATCCACCCGGCATTGCTGTCCGACGAGCGGAAGTATCAGGCCTCATTGGCAAAGATTCTGGATTTAGGGGCGGACCTTCTACTGGAAGGGCACTTTGGCATGTTCGAACCAAAGGAAGAGGTCGGAGAATTCATTCGGTCCTTTATGAAGTAGGAACGAACCTTGGATCTGCACGTCCTTGCCGGCCGGTGCCCTGAAGGGTCCCATCATGTGTAGGGACGGCCCCCTGTGGCCGCCTTCACGGTTGAGCCCGCCTGTGGGAGACGAAACGGCCCGGAGAATCGCTCCAAATCTTCCGGCAGCCGGCTTCGTTGAGAGCACACAGCCCAGGGGTTCCGTCTACAGCCTGCGTACTGATCCCTCCGCGTTTTGCCCTGATGGTGTTCAGTGCGTTCAGTTTCTTACACACGGCGTCCCCTTTGGTCGATCGTGCCTGCCGGATGGCGTGGAGCACATTCCGGTACGCATCCGCACCTGCACGTTCCCAGGGGCCGGTGTACCGAGGGCACCGGTACCCTGAAACGAGCATGCTCGCGTCCCGGCGTCCCGGGAGCTTGGCGCGGGGAGAGACACACCCGCACGAGCCTTCCACGCCCCGGTCTCCGTAAGGGGGGAACTCGGATACCCCGTTGGCCGCACATATTGGGGCTTCGATGCCCATGCAATGTGCCTGCTTGGCGAGCAAGGCGCACTGGTCGACGAAGAGGGCGACGAATAGCACATCCGGCCCCGCCCGTTTCACGTTTTCCAAGATTGTTCCCATGGTCGATTGACCGGCACGCAACCCCGATCGATGCACCACCTTGCCTCCTAGTGATTTGAATTTATACGCAAAATATGCCGCCGTGCCGATACTGAACTCCTCCGAGTTGTCCTGTACAATCGCAACTGTCTCCGCGCGCAGTGAGGTGCGGCAAGTGACCGCGCACCATTGACCGAGATGTTCCGCAGAAATCCCTGTCCAGATGGTGTATGTGCGGCACGGAAGGCGCAGAGGAACAGGCCCGCTCAGCGATACCAACGGAATCTTCCGCTTTTCCGCAGGATCTGCCGCAGCCAACGTGCAGCTCGCGGTAACATCGCCGATCACCGAACATACTCCCTCCTTTTCCACGAGTCGGAAGAAGGCACATGCGGCCCGGCTCGGCTTAGAGTGAGCGTTTACGGGAACCAGTTCAACCGGTTTGCCCAACACCTCGGGCTGTAGTTTGTGAGCGGCTTGGATCCCTTTCCACGCACTTCGGCCCCGACATCCCGCCGGCCCGTCCATGCTCAGCAGAACACCGATCCGGACGGGTTCGGCAGGCCGGCCTTGGGCTGGAATGAGCAGGAGAATGGCTGGAAGTAGGGCCCTTCGCATGTTCATGATCTCTCTCCATTCACAGTGTACCCATACAATGAGAGAAATATGACGGACAATAAGTGCTTTCTGTCTCAAATTGTCATCATTGTAACCCGGATATCCTGTGAATATCCGGACTAATGTACCAATACACTTGACCCTGAATCCATGTCAATGTATATATTGTCACCATGACAATATGGCGACCGACCCATTTGAGCATTGATGGCTTGGATCTGCCGACAAGCCACAACGAATAATGAAAGGCCTCGGTATTAATGGGCACTCCGGGGCGAAGCCCGGAGTGTCTTAACCGTAGGAGCAGGCCCCTGTGCCTGCCCGGGCACCCACAGGGGGGCGCCCCTACATATCGGACCCGTAGGGCGGGCGATGCCCGCCGTCTCCCCGGTGAAGGCCGGGGGCGCTTAACAGAGGACATCCTTATGAAGAAGCAGGCTCCCAAGTACCTTGCCATTGCTCTCGCCATCGAGGAGGATGTGCGCGAGGGAACGCTTTCGCCCGGCGACCGGCTGCCGCCCCAACGGGAATTGGCCGACCGGATGGGAGTAACCGTCGGGACGGTGACCCGCGGGTACGCCGAAGCCGAACGCCGCGGTCTAGTCAGAGGAGAGATTGGAAGAGGGACCTTTGTCGCATCCGATGTGGCGACAAAGGATTTTCTCTCCATGTACGATGACCGAGACACGGACTTTGTGGATCTCAGTTTGGTGTTTCCGCTGTATGCAGAAGATCCGGATCTGAGGATTTCGTTGAGAAGAATGAGCAAGAGATCCTCCATTGAGCGACTGTTGCAGTACCAGCTTGGTAAGGGAATGCTCAAACATCGGGAGGCCGGTGCCCGCTGGGCGGGTAAAGCCGGGCTGGACGCGAATGTCGACGACGTCCTCATCTGTTCCGGAGCACAGCACGCGTTGACGGTCTTGCTTGGGGCTCTCTTCAAACCGGGTGACAGACTCATCGTGGAAGAACTTACCTACCCGGGCATCAAGCAGCTCGCCGCCATGCTGCAAATTCGTCTGGAGCCGGTGGTCGTGGACGAGCACGGCATTGTCCCCGAGCATTTGGAAGCAGCGTGCGCGCGGGAAGGAGTGAAGGGGCTTTACACGATTCCCAGTGTGCAGAATCCGACCACCGCGACCTTGCCCGAAGACCGGCGCCATGAGATTGCAGCAGTTTGCGAGAAGCATAAGATTTTGATTATTGAAGACGATTGCTATCTGATGACCCTGGAAGATCCACCACTCCCTCTCTTTGCCTACGCGCCGGATCTTACGTTTTTCGTCTCAAGCTTGTCCAAGGCTGTGGCTGCGGGACTTCGCACGGCCTTTCTCATCGCTCCCAAAGAGTATGTGAGGCGCCTGGAATCGGCCATCACCCACACGATTTGGATGGCATCGCCCATTCTCGCGGAGCTTGCCGCTATGTGGATTGAGGACGGCACCGCGGAGTTGGCAATGAGGAGGAAACAGGCCGAGGCGCGAGTGAGGAACGAGATTGCAGAGTCTTGTCTCAAGGGACTAAACTATCGAGCCAAGGAAACGGGCTACTTCATCTGGCTCGAGTTACCCGAGCCGTGGACGTCGGTCGCGTTGGAGAGGGAGGCATTGGCGCGAAGGGTGGGCCTGGCCATGGCGGAACAATTCCTGGTGGGAAACACTCCTGTTCCCCGGGGTACTCGTGTGTCGTTGACTGCGCCGCTGTCGCGGGAGGCTCTTTCCCGCGGTTTGAAGGTAATAGCCGAGATCCTTTCGGGACCGCCAAGCCTTCCCGACATGATTTTCTGAGATCGTCCAAGTGGTTCCGCCGGCAGCATCACCGGGCACTTGGCCGGTCATTCATTCTAAAGAGATTAACCCCTCGGAACTCGGGGTACTCGTGGAGGCTAAGTAGATGATCTACCTGATGAGGCACGGTGAAATACGGAAACAAGGTGAACAGGATCTGGTGGGGCAAATCGATCTGCCGCTGAGCGATACAGGTCTGCGGCAGGCTTACAGTTGGTCCGTGGAACTGCAGTTAAAGCAGTTTGAGCGCATCTATTGCAGTGACCTTCAGCGCACCCGCCGCATGGCGGAGATCGTCGCGGGTGACAGGAACCAACCGGTCGAGAAGGTGCCTCAACTCCGTGAGATCAACCTGGGCGCGTGGGACGGGATTTCCATTCGTGACCTGAAGGCCCGTTTTCCGGGTGAATGGGATAGGCGGGGCGAGGACGTGGCCGGATACCGGCCGCCGGGGGGGGAAAGCTTTGCCGATATGCAGGCACGCGTGGTGCCGGCTTTCCTCGAAATTGCCGGGGAGGCACAGTCGGATGTGCTTGTCGTGGCGCATGCCGGCGTGATTCGAGTGATCATCTGTCACATCCTGGACGTGCCGTTGTCCAATCTCTTTCGCATAGGGCAGGACTACGCCGGCCTCAACAAAATCAAGCGGCAGGGTGATTCGTTTCTCCTGGTTGCGATGAATCTGCCCGTGCCCGCGAATGGAATGCCTTGAAGCAAACGTTCACTTCGGAGAGGGATGCTGAACCGCAAAGGCACGGAGGCACGGTTGTAGGGGCACGGCGTGCCGTGCCCACGGTGAAATCAGTACCTGGTATTAACATACAAGGGGTAGGCGCCTGTGCCTACCCGAGAGAATTGCCGCTTGGCAAAACGAAGAAACAGACCAATTCCGGTTCTCAGTCCGTAGGGCGGGCGTCCCTGCCCGCCGATCCTGCGAAACGCAGGGTTATTTTCCGTTTCGATTCCGAAAACGTTCAACACTATCTGGTGAAATGAAGAAACAGACCAAGTTTGGCTCTCAGGTACGACGACCACGCCCTAGTGCCGCATACCGCCTCTCGGTAATCCTCGGGAGGAAACAGTCCGTAACGTACATAGGCCAGTTTAGCCTGCCGGTCCTCAATGGATCGTACGCGGGAGATGATTCTCCAGAAATACTTGAGTCTATGCCGAATAACGCGGTCCTCCAGCCAATGGGGCGAGTACTCCGCAAAGGCCTGTTCAACGTGGGGAGGAACGACGATCCTCCAATGTCCGGACAACTCCTTGAAAGCCCAGTACAGAGGCCGCAATACGCCCAATGACCGGGCCAGATCTAAGAGCTGGTTCCAACGAAAGTCCGGGTGGTTCACGATCAACACCAGGTCGAGCCAATCCCGAAGACTGTCTGCATGCGTGAGATTGTGCAGAGCAACATGGATGAAGTTGAGTTCCCGTGAGAGGTAAGACGCCTGCTCCCCCGGCCGGTCGCTTTCAAGAACCTCCTCCCGGACAATGGAAGGGGAGAGACGATAGTAGTCCATGAACCACAAACCGTGGTGCAGGTCCACCGCATCACGGGGGCGGCTCTTGTGAATATAAGCCAGCGCGGGATTCAGTTCCCTGTGGAAAGGGTCGAGCGCTTGCACCTGTAACGTGTAACCGAGTGATGCGAGCAACTTCCCGGCCTGTTCGTACCGGTCTCGGGCGACGAGAATATCCACGTCGTACATGGGACGGAGTGCCGGATTCCGATACACTACCCGTCCCAGGTACGCACCTTTGAGAAGCACCACGCTGATACCGTTGGAATGAAATAACGCGAGCAGTTCGTTCAGACGGGCTTCCCGCTCTATTGAAACCAAGGAGGAGAGCAGGTAGTCTCGCTGGAGAACCGACAGCATTGTGTCCGACACACCGGCCCGGCGGGTGTTGTGGATTTGGTGGTAGAGCCACGGGCCAAGCAGATGAGAACGTGCAATGGCGAAGCGGCTCTCGGACCACTCTTGGGGAGCACCGGGCCGGGGAACGCGGCCGAGGGCCATGTCGGCTACGAGACAGCGTGTTTCGGAGAGTTTGTCGGTAATGGTCCTTCCCAGCCTCCCTCACGCGATGACGAACGCCACAGCGCGGGATTCGGACCAGTACTCTTGGCTTCCATTGAAAGCCACAAATCCCACATGACCGCCCTGACGGGGGATCTCCAGCGATAAGTTGGGATTCGCCAACGCTTCTTCACGGGGATAGCACGGGTCCTGCAGGAACGGGTCGTCCGCGGCACTGATCACGAGCGTCGGCACAGAGATGGAGGTGAGAAAAGGCTTGCAGGAGCACTTCTCCCAGTAGTCCTCGGCATTCTTGAATCCGCTCATGGGCGCGGTGTACCGGTCGTCGAATTCCTTGAACGTCTTGATGGTTTCGTATCCGTGGTCAGTGACGAGGTCGGGCATCATCTTCATCTTCATCCGGATCTTTTCCCTGAGCATACGCAAGAATCGCTTGAGATAGAGCCGATTGACCGGTTGGGAGATCTTGTGCGAACACGATCCCAGATTGCAGGGCACGGAAAACGCGACGGCCTTCCTGATTTGGGGCAATACGTCGTCGCGTTGCTCTCCCAGGTATTTGAGAACCACATTGCCCCCGAGACTGAAGCCGATGAGGGCGACTTGAGCATAATCATACTCTTCCAACACGTGGGTGACAACGGTATGCAAATCCGCCGAGTCGCCGCTATGATAGAAGCGCAACTTCCTGTTGCACTCACCGCTGCAACCTCTGAAATTCACGGCAACCGCGTCCCGGCCGCTTCTGTTGAAGGCCCGCACCATTCCGAGCATGTACTGCCGTGACGAATCGCCTTCCAACCCATGGAGAATAATTGCTACCCGGTCCGAGCCTACTTCCGAGAAGTCAAGATCCAGAAAGTCGCCGTCCGGAGTGTCGATCCTCTCGCGGCGATAACGGATCCCCGTGACCTTACGGAAGAGCGTAGGAAATACGGTCTGCACGTGCGCATTGGTAAACGGCCACGATGCGCGATACGGCGATTGTGCGATGATTGGCACGTGAAGGGTCCTCCTCCTGTCCTGCCTCATGGGTGCTTGGGGACGCTTAGTTTATCATAGAAGGGCCTTTGCATTGAACATCGCATTGTGACAATATCTCGGGCCATAAGATGAACGATTCGTATGACCCCGATACGCGGATGCCCGTGAAGTCTTCGTGGTACGACAAGGCCTTGAGGGTGAGTAGTACAGATTAGCGCCGATGGTTCAGGGATGATCCGATCCGTAGGATGCTGCTGAACCCGCATTTACTGCGGGAGAAGCGCATCTGTCGAGACCTTCAAACGGCCGGTGTGGTTATAAGAAGTCTTCAAGACGTGTCTCACGCGGAGCCGCTGAGAACGCGGAGAAGAGAGGCCCGACTCTTTCTTTCGTCTTCTCCGCGCCTCTGCGTCTCCGCGTGAGAACTCTTCCTCAAACGCTTGAGGGACACACTGCATTACCGCAGAAGCGCCGGCTGCAACCGAACCGAAATTCAGGAGCCGATTTCCGAAGAAATCTTCGCAGTCCACAAGAAGACGAGGATTAGTAGCACAGAGCCAAGGAACAATGGGAGGAAGGAATCATAATGGGAAGCAAAGAATCAGGAAGAAGACCGCTTTTGAAACTGCTGGTGATCGGATGTTGTGTGACTGTAGCCGTGGTAGCTATGCTTCTATACAATGCATATTCCACGAGGAAGGAATGCGATAAGGCCGCATCCGCCGACATGGAGAAAGTCCTTGCATCCTTGGAGCGACTGGGCAATGAGATAGTGGACTTGGACTGTCCTCTGGACGAAATGATGCCGCATGTGAAGGTGCAGTTTCGATAGGACCGTACTACGGGTGGCGTGGACCATCCCGGGAATGCCGCGTCCGCATGCGCAAGGTGCGAACCGAATTGTGGGGATGCTCGGTGAAGGATACGTGGCCGTGGGGAAGCAAGGACCAACGCACCATATACAGGATAAGCCTTACCAAGTTTAAACATCTTCCTCCCGTCAAAGGACCGTGTCACGGGCAGAATTACGCCGGCGGACCCAGTGGTAAACAACTATGTTATACGAGTTCCATCGTCACGGACGACTGTAAATTTGTGTGGGGAAGCGCAGAGGTCCCGGAAGATGTGATCAGAACCTGCAAGGAGATCGATGAGGCAAACTTGAAGCGGGCCGGTGCTTTCCAATCTCTTGCCAACGGAGCCATCAACCCTGTTGGTGTGGATCTGTTCAAGAGGCTCGTGCATGATGATGCCAATGTCTGCCTCTCTCCACTGGGGCTGTATGTCCCTCTGGCAATGTCCTATGGAGGCGCACGGGGGAATACCGAGGCGGAAATGGGAAGGGTCTTGCGAGTCAAGGCGGTCAGAGAAGGCTTTCATCCTACTGTGGGGGCACTCGAGCGGGTGATCGGGTGTTCCGTGCTCAAAGGCAATGGTCAGTTGAAGATCAAGAATGGCCTTTGGGCTTATGAGAGGCCTGGAATACAGGTTCGTGA
Organism: Desulfomonilaceae bacterium; assembly: GCA_963675835.2. Classification (GTDB taxonomy): domain Bacteria; phylum Desulfobacterota; class Desulfomonilia; order Desulfomonilales; family Desulfomonilaceae; genus JAVHLK01. Next base: position 641,870 of record CAXXIU010000017.1, on the reverse strand, counting down.
GGAATACAAAAAGTTTATCCGTGAAAATTACTCCACGAGCCTTGAGACGTTGGCCGTCGGTGAGGTGCCCAAAGACAGGACAGATCCTCGGCCGATCAGTCGCAACACCTGGATGATCTTGAAGAACAGTATATACTTCAATGGCAAGTGGAAGTTGCGTTTCAGTGAGAAAAGCACCAAGAATGCCCCTTTCTTCATGCTCGACGGCGAGGAGATCCGGGTTCCCACTATGCACAACCGTGCCGACTACTTGTACATGGAAGGAGAGGGCTTTCAAGGGCTTGAACTGGCTTACAAGGGTGATGAAATGTCCATGGTCATCTTCCTACCGAGGAAGAAGGACGGCCTCCCTGAGTTGGAGAAATCGCTCACGGCAGAGAAGATCTCCGAGTGGATTGGCGCGCTCAGTCCATGGTCAGTGGGAGTAATAGTCTACCTGCCCAGATTTGAAGTAAACTTCAAAGAGAATCTCATACCGCCTCTGAAGGCAATGGGAATACGACTTGCCTTTTCCGGGGTGGCCGATTTCTCCGGTCAAATGAAGTCTGATCCTAAGCTGCCACCAGACTTGCGAGACCCTCATATCACTCAATTCGACCAACAGGGCTTTCTCAAGGTGAATGAAGAAGGCACTGAAGCGTATGTTGAGAGCGTATTATGTGAGGAGGTTACAGGCAGTGATGGTGGTCCCACAACCAGACCCCAACCAAAAGTCTTCCGGGCCGATCATCCATTCCTGTTCGTGGTCCGGCACAGGCCGTCCAACTGCATACTCTTCATAGGCCGGCTGGCAACGCCATTGTAGGGGCGGGCAGCCGATTGGATCATAGAGGAGGTTCTAACCGCTTCCGTGTGCTATAATGGTCTGAGAGACGGAGGCATTACGAAATGAAATTGGATCGTGTAACCGTTGACCCTGCCCGCATGAACGGCCAACCATGCATACGGAACATGCGTCTGACCGTTCGGCGCGTTGTCGAGTTGATTGCCCTTTTCCCCACCCGGGAGGAATTGCGCAGCGAATATCCGGAACTCGAGGATGAGGATATTCGACAGGCCCTGCTCTATGCGGCTGCATGCCTCGACGACCGGGTCATAGCGCTCCCCACGGACCATGAAACTGCTGCTTGACCAGGGTCTACCCCGATCGGCAGTGGGTTTTCTTCGTGACGCCGGCATCGACACTGTTCATGTGGGTGATATCGGCTATTCCACGGCTGATGACTCGACGATCATAGAAAAGGGTAGAGCCGAGGGACGCATCATTGTGACCCTCGCTGCCGATTTCCATGCTCTGCTTGCACTTTCGGGGGCAGTGGCCCCTTCGGTTATTCGCATTCGCCGGGAAGGATTGCGCGGGATTGGAACGGCACGAGTCATACTGACGATCCTTGAGCATTGCGCCGCAGACCTGGAGCAGGGGGCTTTGGTAACGGCACAGTTGGGCCGGATACGAGTCCGCCGCCTACCGGTGTTTCCGTGATCGGGATTGCTTGAAGCTGCGGAGCTTCCGACGACGTGCATTTGAAGGGGGTTGTCGATCATCCGAAGGTCAATGAAGCCATACAAACCGCAGCACGATTTGCACATACGAGAATGCGTCTCAAGGCATTGGAGGATCGCTCCGGACTGCGCTCGAACCGTAGCCGTGCCGCAGAACACAAGATCAAGGAATGCATTGCTACGTTCAAAGCCGTGTGCGGGCATTGATACGCGGGCCGGACTTCGTGTAATGAAACCTGAGGCCGCCGGCATGTTGATGTCGTTAAGAGAGAACTCGGCGGAGCTTTACCTAATGGGATGTAAGGTCTGAGAGCTGGGGATGACACGCCCAATTCTCAGACGGTAAGGACTCTCCGGACCTATCACTTCATTTGTGAATCTTCCGATCAACTTCCCCGGTCTTCTCCGGTGAGACGGCGGGCACAGCCCGCCCTACGGCCCCGCTATGTAGGGGCACCCCCCTGTGGGTGCCCGGGCAGGCTTTCATGATTCGTTGTGGCTTGTTATCAGATCCAAGCCATGAGTGGGTGATCCCTCAGCCTTCAAACGCGAAATCCGCCCACACGCCGCATCGATTCTGATAGTTGAAACTCCGGCCGTGGCCTTGGTATCTCCAGAAGGGAGTGTGGCAAGCCTTAACGTCGGTAAGCATGGGCAAAGTCTGGTTCTCGAGCCGAGCCGGGCTTTTTCCGTCGCCTCCCGTGGTGAGATTCTGCTTCATCTCTCCGTAAGGCATCTTGAAATGAACGTTTCCGGCCGCCTCCCGGACATCCATTTCTACGTATTCAAGGCCGAAAACCTTTTTCATCAAGACACCCCCGAGGCTCTGGACGGCCAGCGTGTCCAGCACTTCTCGTTGTTGAGGTGTAGCGTTATCACCGACGTAGATGCCGCCTTCCGATCCGAGATCCATGAGTTCTTGGAAGGATGAATGGGGAATGTCTCCCATATACATGACCGTAATATCCGACATGTCTACACCATTCACCTTCCCGTCCCGGATTCTGAAGACCATAAAGTAGCGACAACCGTTTTGGACATCCCGGCCGAAATAGTAGGGACAGGCCCCTTCTTGAGCACAGGATTCGTTATAGACGCCTTTGATTTTCCAACCTGGTTGCAGTTCCGTCATGATTTGGACTCCTTGCGCGTGGTAGGTCCGGTTCCGCAGCAATACGAACATAGCACAGTAATCCTCAACAGAGGATGATTACTCATGGGGGACGAAGGATCGTTCAGAGAAGGCAGCGTTCCAACCCAACTTTTTCCAAAGCACGAATGTTAGATTTGTGTTAGACTCGCCGCACGATATGAACACTTCCTTAACATAAGATCCGGGGCAGGATGGTCTACCAATGGAACGCTCAGAAAGGCACATCACCGGGCCATGGAACTAGAAACTACCGTCATAGTTTTGAGTGTCCTGGCCGGTGGATACATGGCCTGGAATATCGGTGCCAACGATGTGGCCAATTCCATGGCGTCAGCTGTGGGAGCCAAGGCCATCACATTGAGGCAGGCAGTTATTATTGCCGGCATTCTGACGTTCGTGGGTGCGACGTTCGTGGGATCGCACGTCACCCAGACCATTCGCAAAGGCATTATCGACCCGTCCGTAATGACGGACCCGAAACTTATTCTTCTGGGGCTTCTTTCAGCGCTTCTCGCCGCTTCGTTCTGGGTCTTTTTCGCTACCGTCAAGAGCCTTCCGGTGTCGACAACTCATTCCATCGTCGGGGCGATGGTAGGTTTCGGGCTCATTGTCGGCGGGCCGTCGGTGGTCAACTGGTTCAAGCTGCTCAGCATTGTGATGGGATGGATCGTTTCACCCATCCTCAGCGGCATTGCAGCGTTCTTACTCTTTCGTGCCATCGACAAGGTCGTGCTTTCTCGAATGGACACGCTGGGCGGAGCGGTTTCCACTACTCCCGTACTGGTGGCCATTGCCGTGTTTGTGATGACGCTCGCATTGTTTCTCAAGACCCCTCTGGCGAAGAAACTTGGTGTCTCGGGTATCTCAGTGATGATCGTACCGCTTTCTTGCGCAGTCGCGGTATATGGTGCTTCGTGGCTCTTCCTGCGATGGGTCTTGCCTAAGCTGAATATATCCGGAGGAGAAGAAATCTTCCGGTATCTTCAGGTCATGACATCGTGTTACGTGGCTCTGGGAAACGGCGCCAACGATGTTGCAAATGCAATGGGGCCGTTATCCGGCATTTATTTCATATTCACCAGTGGTTCGGTGTCCGCGCACGTCCCGGTGCCCACGTGGCTTCTTGCCTTCGGCGGCATCATGATCACCGTGGGCATCTGCACCATGGGGTACCGCGTAATACACACCGTGGGCTCGAAGATCACTCAGCTTACAAACTCCCGCGGGTTCACCGTGGATTTTGCCACGGCCTCAGTCATACTGGCCGCATCCATGGCGGGCCTTCCCGTGTCGACCACTCATGCCGCGGTCGGCGCTTACGTGGGAGTGGGATTGGCAGGAGGACTGCAAGCGATTGATCTGAGGGTCCTATGGAAAATAGTACTCTACTGGGTGATTACCGTTCCTGTGGCAGCGGCCACCTCGGCAGTCATCTATCTCATTCTTTCAACCATTTTCTCAGGTTGGTGACGCATGAGAATGCTATTATCAAGCATCTTTGTAACTTCTCCATTTGAGAAGACATTGAAGCACGCAGAAAAAGTGGCCCAATGCGGCCCTCTTTTCATCCGAGCCGTAGACGGATACTTCAAAGACAACAGAGACGAATTCGAACTCATCAAGGAAGAAATCCGCGACATTGAAGCCGAAGCCGACAAGATCAAGCAGAACATTCGTGCCCATCTTCCCTCATCCCTCCTCATGGCGGTGGAAAAATCCGTGTTCTTTGCTTTCCTCAGAGAGGCGGACAAGGTTGTAGATTGCATAAAGAATTCTCTGTACTGGATGTCTTATTACAGAGTTTCGATTCCTGAGGAGATCGAGACGGATTACATTCTGCTGGCAAAGGAGGTCTCTGATTATCTTGGTTTCCTCCCGGCGATGGTGTCCAAAGCTCACCAGTACTTCGGCAGCAGAATGGAAACCGATCGCAAAGCCGTAAAGGATATTGTCAGAGAGATCAGGTGGCGGGAACAGCAGTCCGACGATCTTGAAAAGACCATTCTCATTCGACTGTGCGCCGATGAAGGGATTCCTCCCAAGACATTCTTTGTCATGATTCGTCTCGTGGAGACTACCGGCGATATTGCCGATCACCTGGAGAACGCTGCGGACATGATGCGGGCCATGATATCTCGTTGATACGGGGTTGCTCCCAGAGCAGTTGGCAGAATCTCACCAGCGATAACCAGAGCAGCAATCCGAATTCACCGGCCTATACGGTGGAGAAGGCCGGTCCCCCGTATACTCGTGCAGCCGCGTCACGTGTCTTTGTCGGTCTCTTTTGCCCTCGTTGCCTCTTCTCTCGTAAGAAACGGCCCGGCAATGGTCTTGGGGGTCGGTTCCCAAGCCTGACAGACCCTGATCTGGCCGCTGCTCGACTTCACGAGGAACCAATGCTTCTTTCTCCCGTGTTCAGCGGGGGAGGGCGGAGTCTCCGAGATCTCGGGGGAGTCGGCCGGCGCTTCACCTGATGCATCAGCTTCAGTCTGCTCTTGAGGCTCCTCGGAAGCTTCCCGTTCCGGTTCCCCTTCCTCGTCCGGAGATGCTTCCAAGAGTGCCTCCTTAGCCCGTTCCGGCATAACCACTGAAGTCATTGGGGGAGGCGTCTCCACGGTGTGTTCGTCCAGATTCTCGGACAGTTCGGGATGATCTGCGGTCGACGGCGCGGAAATCGTTTTCCCGTCGGGACCGTGGCGGAGAACGCGCCTCACCTGTGGCGTTTCCTCCTGCTCCGACACAAGCCTCGGCACAGCCGCCTTTCTCTTCCTTGTGAAGGTTCTGAAGAGCAAGGAGCCGCCGGCATAGATTCCCAAACCTGCCCCCAGCGCTATGAGATGAATCCAGCTCATGGATATCATCCTCCTTTAGGACTTGTTCGTTGGTCGGTTATCACGTATTGCCGGCATAGGCAACCGGAAACGTGAAGGTGAGTTGCTCGCATTCAGTGATGCAGGTCGTTGGGATTGTCTGGAAGCCGTCGGTACGAGACATAGTCCGCAGCTGCCTGTTCCAGAGCAGGATAAAGGGCAATGCGCAGGGCTGGAGCCCGGGAACCGGCAACAGGATTTTCATGCTCCGTGGTGCCGTCGCAGGAATGATTTCGACATCCTACGACAATTGCAGCACAGCTCTTTTCCCCCGCCCGGCCACGGGTTCTTCGACCAAGGTCAAACGAAAGGAACGGGCAATATCGAGGGACGAGCGAAAGTCCTTTTCCGAGACATGGGATCCAGGTTCCGCAATGTAAAGCTTTGCGCGGGGTTTCATGATGTCGCGCATTTGGGAGAAAAACGCCTTTGCGTCGGGAAGTTCATGCACCACGTAGAGCGCCGCGACGAAATCAACGGCATCGCTAATGGGCGCTCCTTGAGGATCGGCAAGCACCGGGGTTATTCTGTCGGCCAAGCCGGCACGGCGTGCACGCTTGAGCATGCCGTCGAGCATTTTCTGCTGGAGATCCACCGCGATGACTTTTCCTTCAGGGCCCACCATCCGGGCCATAGCGAGCGTGAAATACCCCATGCCGCAGCCGTAATCTACGACGGTCATGCCTTGTGTCACATACGGTCCGATCATCTTGTCGGGGTTCTCTCGCAGGCGCCGCAGAGGGTTGAGCAGTACGTATCCCATCCACCAGGGACATATATGGTTTGCCATGATTCGCATTTCCTTTCGTTGCGAGTCGGCACTCGGTGTGAACGCATTGATGATTATAGCACGGGACCCAGTCTCCGGTTCCGTATCCCAACCGTTTATGCAGTGCTTTGTTGTGAGCGATTGGTTACATCGATTCTACTAATCTGATTCATGTGTTCGGTCAAATATCCCATGCCGTCTTCACGGCAAACGCCGTGAACCGGTCTCTTTGCTTAGACCCCGACATCGCCGGGGAGGCGTCTGATTTTCGGGGTCTGCCCGGTTCCGGTAGGGGCGAGGACCATTCGGCTCTACACGGCGTCGGTATCTCCCGTCGATCCACCCGTTGCCTCCTTTGTAAGGGGTGCAGGGGGGACCGTCCCACAGGGACGAGGCCCACCGCACAGCGTCGTTCCGAGTCCCTATGGGAGCGCGCGCGACGAGCAATACCAATGCGCCTTCAAAAAGGCAATGCCTTCTTTTTGGTGGGACAGTCCCGCGTCCCGCCCGATTGCCTGTCTCTTCGGGAAGGCGAGACGCCGGCCTCCGGCATTTGTTGTCCGTTATGGTCACTTGGCTGATGTCTCATTGGCATTACTCCCCAGGGCGGATTGCGTGATCGAACCATCGAAACGAAATAATCGGCAGAAAAGACTTGACAGACAGTCAACGATAAAGTAGACATCTCTAACAAGAGAAGAAATGACTGCCGAGAGGAAGACTCCAACGCGACACCGCGAAAGCCGGTAACAGGAGGTTACTTGCCGTGAAACCAAATAAAAGGATATGGGAACTGCGATCTTCAACGGTGTGCAAGGTTGTGGGTATGGCCTTGTTTCTCAAGGATCTCCAAAGAATAGCCCGCAAGTTCGGCATTTCCGGTAACGATCCTCTCATGGACGAGGAGTTCGCACTCCACAGCACGGTGATTCAATTGTGCAGCCGAGACAATCCGGTGTCACGCCATACTGAAAAGCTCATTGAGAAACGGTTCTTGATCCACGGGAAGAGGGTTCCCCTTGATGATCCCGCCGGGACTATTCGGGCCGTTCGGGAGACGCCCCAAGATCTCCAGGCACCGCTTTGGGCAATACTGTGGGGACTGGCGACCAGAGGTCGCTTGGCGGATGAGAAAATCGAGACTGCTCTGTTCGGTACCATTCATATGATGGAACACCGCCTGGTGAGAGACCATTGGAAGTCGTTGAACTCCCCGGGTGATGAAGGCGCCCAAGAAGACGACAAGGACAACGTGATCCTGTCGCTAAAGCGGGAAATTCTGGACACGCAATGGGCGAACAGGAAACTGGAGAAGATCAGTGAGTATTTGAGGAACCAGGTTGAATCGTCGCCGTCCCTTCAACCGGTCTCGGCCGCTTTTTCCGACCCGGACATCTCAACGGCGAGACCGTGCCAATGCGCAAAGAACCAGAAAATAAGCAATCTCAAGGCACTCCTGGCTGAAGCCAAGTACTGTAACTACGAGCTTGAAGCCGAGAACGCTCAGCTCAAAGGAGAAATTCAGGGACTTTTTGAGGAATTGCGCCGATATGAGAAGGATCTCCCCGATAAGCAATTCCCGGACGTCCACATAGCCGGTCGGGACGACGAGGGGCTCACGGGAAAGAAGATCACCCTAGTGGGCGGAATCGAGAGCCTGGAATGCCACTATCGACAGGTCGTTGAGTCCGTCGGGGGGCGGTTCTGTCGTCACGACGGTCACTGCCACGGAGGAGAGTCCGCTCTGGAGGACTGTATCCTGGGAGCAGACCTCGTGGTCTGTCCGGTGGAGGTGAACAGCCACAATGCCGCCAAGTCGGTCAAGAAGATCTGTAGGGCCCGGGGCGTGCGGTGCTGTTTTCCCAGGTCCGCCGGCATCACCGGTTTGAAGAGAGCCTTGAAGGAGCACTACTCGGATCAGCAGGTGGCATGATCGATGTCCACAAAGTCTGTTTATCCTCTGTCTGCTGTTCTTTAGTGCTCGTTGGCGTAAGTACGGTGCCGAATGAAGAGACCCCTCCCCGGCCCTCTTAGTGGGACAGGCGTCTCGCCTGTCGATGACGGGCAAGATGCCCGCCCCACTGAGGGAGGGAGAACTTCCCCCCGTTGACGGGGGGATCAGAGGGGGGCTTCACATGTAATGGCTTCGGAACGTTGAAGCCGACTATCCTCCACTCGTTCCGTAATACTGAACCGGATTTATGCACTGCGGCATGAATCCGGCGGCCACAATTGGGAACGAGAGGGCAATACGTAACCGAACTTATGAAACGGTGTACTTAGGCCGATCAACCCGGTTACCGGGGCAACGCGGCTGTTTTCGTCCGAAATCAAGAGGTCTCGGGAGTTCCCGGGCAAATCCCATAGGGGCGGATTTGAAACCCGCCCCTAAGGAGGTGTGGGGATTGATCCGTTCAATGCCTCCGAACCAGGGCCGACCATGTCGGTCATCTGTTGCGACCAAAGTTCCGTCATGGCTTCGGGATGTGGAACCAAGAACTGAGCGCCGTATTGAGAGAGGCGTAAGGGGACAAGAATGCGCAAACATAAGGAGTTGATTGATTCACGAGGAGGCGCTCCCGGTGAGAGGCGGAATCAAGCCCGTGGGGTGAGATCTCGCTCAAGCCGGGCCGAGGAAGATTCATGTTTGCCTTTTCCAACCGATCAATCCAAGCTTCAGAAGCTGACGGAGCGGCTCCGAGACGAGATCGTCCGTCGAGAAGCGGCCGAAACCGCACTCCAAGAGAGCGAACGAAGACTGGACATGGCGCTCAGCGGCGCTGAACTGGGTTTGTGGGACTGGGATCTGGAGACCGGTGAAGTGGTATTCAACGAGCGTTGGGCCGAGATGCTGGGCTTCTCTTTAGAAGAGATAGAGCCTCATTTCAGTGCAGAGGACGCGTTGATCCATCCCGACGACAAGGCTGTTCATGATCGGGTCATGGCATCTCATCTCAACGGTAAAACGCCCTTCTTTGAGTGCGAGCACCGGCTCAGGTGCAAGTCGGGCCAATGGAGGTGGGTTCTGGATCGCGGCAAGGTTGTGGAACGAGACAAGCGCGGTCGTCCGTTACGGGTTGCAGGAGTTCATGTTGATATTACCGACCTTAAGACTGCGCAAGAGGAGCTCAGGGAAAGCCGGGAACTTTTTGCCGCATTCATGGATTTTCTCCCCGCGGGAGCGCTCATACTGAAAGGGGATGGGGAGATTATCTACGTCAATCAGTTTCTTAGAGAAGTGTTCGGAGCATCCGAATGGATCGGCCGTTCAGCCAACGAATGCGCACGCAAGTTGACGGCTTTGCCCCTGATATCGGACGGAAGCTTCTCCTTTGAAACGGATCCCGCGGCGAGAGTCATCTCGTTTCCGGACGCGAACACCGGAGATCGCTTTTTCCAGACGTCCACGTTCCCCATCATACAACCCGCCAAGGATCCTTTATACGGTGTGATCTCTCTGGATGTGACCGAGCAGAAGCGCATGGAGGACCAACTGCGCCAAGCGAGCAAGATGCAGGCCGTGGGTACACTTGCCGGAGGAATAGCTCACGATTTCAACAACATACTTTGGGCCATCAGCGGATTCACCGAACTCGCTTTGGATGATGCGCCCGATGGAACCGCACTTCAATCCAATCTCCGCCATGTCCTGCAAGCCGCGGTACGGGCAAAAGGACTGGTGGGTCAAATCCTCACCTTCAGCCGGCAAGGCAAACCTGAATGGAAACCCATCGACGTTGAGCCAATCGTCATGGAAGTGGTCAAGTTTCTCCAAGCAACCGTGCCTGCGAGCATATGCATCGCAGTGGAGGCAAGGCCCGACTTGGAGCCAATTATGGGGGACTCCACCCAAATTCACCAGGTCTTGATGAATCTGTGCACGAATGCCGCACACGCGATGGGTCTTGAAGGCGGCTGCTTGGATATTAAGCTGGGGCGAGGGCGGATGGCCGCCGCTTCTTCCGCGGATTTGACCGAAAATGGGGCACCGGCCTGCCTCACGTTACGTGTCATCGACACGGGACACGGCATGCCGACGGAAATTATGGAACGGGCCTTTGAACCGTATTTCACGACGAAACCCCTGGGTGAGGGAAGTGGTTTAGGATTGGCGGTTGCGCATGGAATCGTGAAGAGCCACGGCGGCACCCTCGAAGTAAGAAGTCGACCGGGAAGCGGAAGCGAGTTCACGATCACCATTCCGTTCACACATGAGGATTGCACGTATGAGTCCCACGCATGCCATGACACGGGGGGCCTTGACGCTGCGGCCCATGAAGCGGCAAGCATTCTGTTCGTTGACGACGAACTCGCGATCTCCGACATGTGTAACTCAATGCTGAGCGATCTCGGATTTCAGGTCAAAACCTTTTGCAGCAGTGTTGAAGCATTGGAGTTGTTTCAGGAACAGTCCGACCTTTTCGATTTGGTTATCACGGATCTCTCCATGCCGACCATGAACGGAGTTGAACTTGCACGACGGATAAAGCACATCAGACCGAATGTTCCCATCATACTCTGCACGGGATACGTAACGTCCGTCACGGAACGGATGGTCTCCGCACTCGGGATTGACGCGTTAATGTACAAACCGGTACTGATGGCGGAAATGGCGGAAACCATTCGGAAGACGCTTGCGGAATTCCGGGGACACCATACGTAATTGGTTAACCCTTAACTGACGGCATCCGTCCGTATGGTAGTGACCTAAGGTCATTAAAGAATGAAAAGACTGACGCACGACGGGCAAAAGAGAGGTGGTACCAACTTGAAAGGCCGTCGACTGCTCCCCGATGTAAGTGGGGTTGAATTGCTTGAGGCCGCAATGAAGGTCCTGAGGAACCGAGGGCCCATGAATGCCCGTGTCGAGAATGTGACTGATGCTGCAGGAGCGGCAAAGCCGATAGTGTAAAAACACCCTGTTGGCCGCGCCGGTGACCCGCGTGTTAGGGCACGTGGGGAACGAGATACACCAAGTGAATGCTTGGGAGGATGAATAATGAAGAATGCAAATCTCATTGATAGGCTGTTACTTTCAAATCCAATTCACTTCGGGATAGTAGAATACGTACTCCTTATTGGGACGGGAGTACTCGGGTTGGTTTTTTCATGGCCGAAGCTCCCCTTCTTCCCAATGTTGAATATTGCCGGTGGAGGGCTATTCCTGATTGGACTTCTGTTTCACGTCTATGCCGAGAAGAACCACAAGCAGGCTCACGAGAAGTCTGCCGATATTGTAAAAGTAGTGAAGAACGGGGTGTTTTCAAAAATTCGGCATCCTCTGTACTTGGGCGTGATAGTCATGAATGTGGGAATTGCTCTTGCTTTTGGGGTTTTCTTAACTCTTGCGATAGCTCTGGTATCCATTTCTTATTGGATTCTGGTTGCATTGAAGGAAGAAGCGTTTTTGCTTGAGAAATTTGGCGACGAATACGGGCAGTATATGAAGAATGTCCGATGGCGATTTCTACCGGGGGTTTTCTAGTGCGGAATTCCGGGGACGCCATACGTAATTGGTTAATCCTCGGGGAGAGCGAAGCTTCCATTCATTCATGGCCGGGATCGCTCGATTCACGGCGCCGGGTATTGCGCATCATATCACGCATCATGGTGTTAGCTCGATGGACACCGCCGGGCGGTGAAGCATTTTTCACGCAGTGCCGAAGTTGACCGGCACGGACCTGAGCAAGGGATGATTCGGCCGGCCTCGGAAGAGCCCACTGTGAAGAAGAGTGCTCGGTACTACCAATACTCGTTTTCTTGCCGTACCGTGAGGATTTCTTCGAAAATCGACTCCTGAATTTCCGTTTGCTTGGGCCTGATCCCTGGGAACCAGGAGCAACGTCCGGACTCCCTGCGTCGTACGATGGTACTTGCGAAACCCAAGGTAGTACGTGACGCTGGTGCCTGCAATCGCCATTTGACTGCGGTTCTAACCGCCTGCGTCCTCGATAAACGCGGAAAGCAACTTGACAGATCCGCCAAGGGGCGGCTATCGCTATTCAGGCGGCTACGTCGGGTTCTCATACGCTAGTCGGAATCCATGGTCGAGCACCGTCGAGCCGGCCAAGGAGGCCACGTGACCAAAACGGACATACTGGAAGAGCTCAGGAAACTGCCCCCGGAAGATGTCCTCAGCATCATCGAGGCCGCATTACGCGGACTTCGTGAAGATTTCGCACCCACGAAACAGGTACTTCCGGAAAGGGAACGAAAGCATCGACTGGAGATGGCGGCCCAAGCTCTTCATGACGATTATGCCACGGATACCGAACTGACCTCTTTTACCGTGCTCGATGCCGAGGACTTCCATGTGTAGAGGCGAAGTTTGGCTCATCAACTTGGACCCGACAATTGGAGCTGAGATAAGGAAGACCCGGCCCGCCGTGATAGTGAACGAGGATTCGATCGGCATTCTCCCGCTGAAAATAGTTGTCCCTGTTACCGAATGGAAAGACCGCTACAGCGTGGCGCCATGGATGGTTCGAGTGAAGCCGGATGCCGAGAACGGACTGGAGAAGACTTCGGCAGCGGATGCGTTTCAGGTGGGCTCCCTCGCACAGCAACGTTTTGTTCGGCTGCTGGGAAAGTTTTCCATCTCGGTGATGCGGGAGATCTCCCAAGCACTCGCCGTGGTATTGAGCATCGACTAGAGGCGGCGGAACGGCGGTAGTTCCGGAGACACCATACCCAACGAATTGACACCCGTGCAGAGCGAAGCTTCCATTCATTCATGACCGGCCTTGGTCAGACTCGCGGATCCCGCCACTTACCGGGAGATGACCCTCCACGCGGCCAAGTTTCAATCACAATATCATTTTGGCATATCGAACCGCGTGTGTTTCTGCGTGCAGGCGCGGAGCAATTGTGTGAGGACAGGCACTCCGCCCCACCATTGTCCCGCAGCCGTGGTCACTGTTGCAACCGTAGATTATTCTCGGGAGCGATGACGGCCGCAAAATCATCCAGGTGGGTGAAGTCTAGCTCGGAGACTACACCGACAAGCTTGTGAAGATTCTCGAGCCGGACGGAACCTGGGCATGGGATGGACCTGGAATTCCGTTGCAGCGATAAATGAGATTGTCGCAAACCGTGTGGCATGAGGTAAAGCAAACGGATGAGTCTTGACCGTTGGACACTCCAACAGGGATTATGAGGCGACCTTGCCATTTCAGAGACCGACCAGCCGTACCGACGCTGGGAACTGTCCCGAAAACCAATGAAACGACAAGACCGCTTCAGGATTTGGTTTTATCTCTGGATTAAATAACAGGCTTGGATGAAAGAATCCTTATTTACCAGTGGTAGCGATACATTCGATCTCTACCTTTGCGCCCAGAGCTAGACCGTTCGCGCCGACGGCGCTTCGGGCAGGGAGTCGGTCTTTTTTGAAGTAAGTCACATAGACCTCATTCATCAGCGGCCATTCCTTCATATCTGTTATCATGACCGTACATTTGAAGACGTTGTCCATAGAGGAGCCATATTTTTCAAGGGTGGCCTTTATGTTCTCCAGAGTCTGCTTCGTTTCCGCCTTGATCCCTCCAGGTACAAGTTTCATGGTGGCATAATCAACACCAATATCTCCTGAGAGATAAAGAATATTGCCTACACGCACCGCATCTGAGAAAGGAAGCGGGACAGGTCTGGGTGTCTTGAGAAATTCCACTTCGGGAACCATTTTGGTCGCCTCCTGTGCGCCGACGGCCGATGTAAGCAAGATACAAGAACATACCACTGCAAAAGTAATACGAGTTATTCTCATTGAATCACTCCTTTCTGCGGAGATTATGTCGCGGTCTTGCCAATTCTGAGGTATTTGCCTCGGAATCCGGTCTCGGCAGTGTCCATCTGACAGGTGAAGCCCCAGGAGGGTCCCCACAGAACCCGACAGAGGCAAAACCGGCGTCATGTTACTGAAAAGGCCTCTCTTATGTTGTTTTTGAGCGTACCTCACCCACTCACTCCCTGTCAAACAAAATGTCCTCGCCGTCCTTACCCGAACACTGCTTGGTAGTCACCTATAAGGGTATAAGGGGTCATATAAGGGGTCAAGTCGCTGTTTGACTCATATTAGGCATTGTGTGAGGACCGGTCCATGTGACGGTCCTTGCACGTTCAATATTCCGGCGCTTGGCATTAGCAAGGGGCAGATGCCGTGAAGTGATTCTTCCCGGGCGGGACTGTTCCGGTACTTGGGATGCACGCGGAGCCGCCATGGCTGTCCGTTCAGACGCCGACAACCATAGGGGACGCCCTTGCGCCGGAAAACTACGCCGTCGGCAGTGTGGTTTGTCCCATGAAGCAAGGGATCGCGGAGGACAGGAGTCAGAGGATGCAAGTGGAGGAGATCGAACGGCATATGAGTCAAGAGTAGGTTTGACCCGTGGTCATGCCCAAGAGTAGGTTTGACCCGTGGTCATGCCCCTGTTCCATCCCCAGTAGAAAGGGTCGTCGAACATGGCTGCTCGCCGCTGCTTTTCAGATATGCACCGGGTCGGGCACACCTCGCAGCACTCTACCGTGAGTCCCAGGCTTTTGCCGCTGCCGTCGGTATTCGATCCACAAGCTTATCCCCTATCGTAGGAAAGAATGTCTCGATAGGCTCGTACCGTATGTGAACCTGAGGAATGGAACCGGAAACCCCGGAGAGCCTACCCCGCCCGGACTCATCGACTTGGCGATTAGCGGTTCTCTTCACGTATCGGATCTCAAACGGATGCGGGGATTCCTACACCGGAAATGGTCACTTGGCAAGTCGAATATTACGAATCAGGGCAGATCCGGGATGGCAGTCGATTCGTAGCGGATGATTCGTTCTTGGTAGAGGGGTCGTTTTTTGACTCAATTCGGACATGCTTGCCGGCCTTTGAGAAAAGTAGACATGCTATTTTCGCTGTTCCCTTCAGGGCCTTCCTGTAGGCTGAAGCGCGAATTCTTGATGAAGGCCGAACAAATTCAGGTCAGTTTAAGTGCTCATTGGCGTAAATACGGTCGTACAACCTGAGCCGTCTTCCCGGCGTAGGCCGGGAACCAGGCTTCTTTTCATGGACCCCGGACTGCGCCGGGGAGACGGCGGGCAAAGCCCGCCCCGGAAGACGACGGGCAGCGACGCCCGTCCCACGAAGATGGACGAGCCTTTCCATAATCCTTCGTAGCCCGGGCCTCCGTGCCCGGATATTGTTCTTGCCGTCTCCCAACATGCCGGCGAGACGGAAATGTGTGACCGAACTTATGAAATGCCCCACTAAGGTTTTTCTTCCAAGAAAAACTGCACTTGCGAGATTAGACGCATTCGGTTCTTCTCCAGCACGGCCGTATGAGTGCCGCCGCTCAGAACCACGAGACTTTTGTAAGGCGTATTCACCAGTTTGTTAAAGACCTCCTCCGCCATGTACAGCGGGGTGTCTGCATCCCACTCAGCGCGGATGAGCAGCGTAGGGACACGAATTTGGGCCGGGTCATAGACAGGTATCCCCTTCCCGAGGAATTCGACGACGTCCTTGAGCACGCCATTGGGGGCTCGTAGCACCGGCGGATTTTGTTTTGCCCCCACTGGGTCGGTGGCAAGGTTTGCGGCCCACCATTTGTCGAACCAGCTCTGCGGACTGATTTCTTCCTCTCGTCCTTTCGGGATTCCTCGCAGGCCTCTTGCACGGACCATCTTTTTGGTCGCACTTCGATAGGCGCCCGTACCGGAAAAGGGTGGAGGTTTCTTTAGAAGCCACAGTGGAGCGTAGAGCACCAGCTTATCCACCTTGTCGTTGTTTTTCGCAGTGAACGACGCCATTATGGCAGTGCCCCACGACCAGCCGATGAGATTCAGCTTTTTAATATTGCGGCGTTTCAGAATGAAATCCACGGCAGCGCCGACATCTTTCACCGCATCAGCCGTGGTAGCGAACGGCGGATTCTGGTCGGGAGGCGCATCCATTGAAGCCGGACGGGTCGAGCCTCCGTATCCCCGCACGTCGACGAAGTATGTGTCAAAGCCGCGCTCAACCATATAATCCATCCAGGAGCCCCCAGGTAGATCAATGTCAAATGCCGTCTCCGAAGGATAAGTGGCGCCGTGGACGAAAAGCACTACCTTATCCGGAGAAAAGTCTCGCTGGTTGGCGCTGTGCTTGTTTCGCACATAGACCTTGATCTGTGGATCCGATGTCGGAACCATGAACGTTTCAGTGGCAATGTTCGGTCCGGCGTCGGCCGGGACTGCCATGGCCAGGGTAGCGACGAGACTTAGAATCACAAACAGCGCGTGCATGTCAATCTCCTATCATCCGGAATTATGCGGCGGTCTTGGCATTCTGCCCGTTTTCGCGCCCGTGAGGGGTGGAAGGATTGGGCCCCCGGCCCCGAAAAGACGCGCGCAGTGTCCCACGCGACCCGAAAGAGGCAAAACCGTCGTCATGTTGAGAAATGGCCCCTACTTTCCTGGTTCCAAGCGTACCTCACCCACAGTGGCTCCGTCAACCGCTTTTTCACTGAGTTTATTACCCGAGCTCGGCGCGGCAGTACCGGGGTAAAGGGAAAACTGAAGCCTCACGGACCTGTCCCTTTTGCCGTGATACGCGACCTGCGCTCCGACCTTGATCTCACATTCTGCGCCGGGTTGAAGTCGTTAAGGGTGAATTTCTTGTGCCTTCTTTAAGGTGGTGGGGAATTCCGAATTCCGTCTTGGTTGCGGCCGGCGCCCGGGAACCAGGAGCAACGTCCTGATTCCGTGCGTAGTCCGCCGGTACTTGCGAAACCCAAGGGTCGTACGTGACGCCGATGCCTGCGATCGCCATTTGGTTGCGGTTCCAACCGCTCCGTGTGTTAAGATGGGTAGGGCTCGGTGAGAGCCTGTGAGGATTAGGGCACTGATGATCCCAAAGGACTTCGCTGTAGGTAGTCTTACGATTTGAATCCTCGGGGCCGGAGGGGAACCGTTTATCGTAAGCGGCTTCTTCGGTGATCGCCTGATGGACACATCCCGACGCCCGTGCTTAGGCGTCCTCGATTCCGGAGGCTCATGTCCACTCTATCAACCATTGTGTTGGAAGTTCTGGCGGTTTCGCACCTCGTGCTCGCCATAGCCGTTTCGTGTCACATCGTACTGACAAAGGATGACGTTCGTTCGGCCGTGGTCTGGGTAAGCTTGGTCTTTCTGTCCCCGTTCATCGGTAGTTTTGTGTACCTAATCCTCGGGGTGAACCGCATTCACCGGGCAGCGATCAAGAGAAGGCAATACGATCGGTCAGTGGCTTCGTTTGAGCGTTCCGTGGCGAACAGCGTGGCGCCGGACGAGCTCACACGGAACGCTCGACAATTGTACAGATTGGGGCAAAAAGTTCATCCCGGTGCGTTTACCGTCGACAACTCGATTGAGCAGTTGGTCAACGGGGATGAGGCATTCCCTGCGATGCTGGAAGCGATTGGCGGGGCCAAGATAAGCGTGGCTTTGATGACCTATATTTTCGATCGTGACCCAGCCGGTCTAAAATTCGTGGAATCCCTAAAGGCTGCCAAGCACAGGGGAGTCAAGGTTCGGGTTCTTGTCGACGACGTAGGGATAAAGTACAGCAAGCCCCCGATCGATGTGGACTTGAATCGACACAAAATTGACAACGCCCGTTTCATGCCTACCCACAAGTGGCGTTTCTGGCATTTCGTCAACTTGAGAAACCACAGAAAGATGTTGATTGTAGATGGAAAGGTCGCTTTCATCGGCGGGATGAACATCCGTCACGGCAATGTTCTTCAGGAGAATCCCGACCATCCGATTCAAGACATCCATTTCAAGGTCACTGGCCCCGTCATTGACCAGATGAACGAGATCTTCGAGGAGGATTGGCTTTTTGCCAAGGGGGAACGGATTGTTTTACCTTCGTGGGAAACAGAGACTGCTACCGGTGATTCCGACATCATCGCCAGAGTTATACCGGACGGGCCGGACATCGACATGGAAAAGCTTCAGTGGCTATACCTGGGAGCTTCATCTTGCAGCGAAGAGTCTATTCGAATCATCACTCCTTATTTCTTACCCGACGAAGTCATGACGAGATCGCTCCAACTCGCCGCCCTCCGTGGAGTCTCCGTGGAGATTCTTATCCCACGAGAAAACAATCTTTTCGGTTTTGATTGGGCCATGGAACCCGGGTTCAAACGGCTGCTCGAGGCCGGTGTCAAGATCTATCGAACCGCCCCGCCTTTTGATCACAGTAAAGTCATGGTCGTCGATGGCGTATGGAGTTCCGTGGGATCGTGCAACTGGGACTCACGGAGCTTTCGGTTGAATTTCGAGTGCAACCTGGAATGTGTGAGCGATGATCTCGCTCAGAGACTTTGCGATATCTTCGAGGAGAAGAAAAGCCGCTCAGAAGAAGTCAGCCTGGATGTTATACGTGAGCGCCCGGCTCTGGTTAGGCTGAGGAACGGAATAGCGAGGCTGTTTTCACCATATCTTTAGATTGGGATGTCCACACTCGGCCTATCGATTCAGCACCGGCAAACATGCAAAACGGCGGTCAACTCGGCTTTTGACTCACCTGGGGCATGCTAGGCGGCTTTCTTCCGCCGGTTCTCAATTGATCCATAGTTCCCGGATCATAGCTCGGTCGAACGAATCGGCGATCATGCCGGTGCCGGGCCTGTCAAGCGCTTTTTCACAAAGTTTGAGGATCATGTTTCTATGCCTACGTACCGACGGTAAACAGGTGAGACTCCCTGCGGAAGGTATGGTAGTATTGTGCCGGGTATTGTCCATGGGTGGGGCGTTCGGGCGCCCGGAACGGTTGACGGGGAATCGTGCACGATGAGGGAGGAACACGATGGGAATGCTCGCGAGACTTCTGGCGATCGGCGTGCTGCCGATAATCTTCCTTGGGACTTGGTGGGCGGAGGCCGGACGAGCAAGGCCGTACAGGGTATTCGTCGTCATGAGCTACGAGGAGACATTCCCCTGGTGCAAAGAGATCAAGTCCGGGATCGATGCGGTGCTCAAGGAGTCCTCCCAAATCACGTATTTCCACATGGATACGAAGACGCACTTGGAGGGAGGCCCGGAGAAGGCACGAGAGGCGTACGCACTGTACCGGCGGATGAAGCCCGACGGTGTGATCGCTGCGGATGATAATGCCCAAAGCATGTTTGTGGTTCCCTATCTCAAGGACAAGGTGTCCACGCCGGTGATGTTCTGTGGAGTAAACGCGCCGGCTGCGGAGTACGGTTACCCGGCGTCGAACGTCTCAGGCATCCTGGAGCGGCATCATATCCGTGAGTCCATTGCCTTTGTCAAACTTCTCGTACCACAAGCCAAGACCATGTCGTTCATCATGAAAGCGGGCCCTTCCGCTTATCACATTCTGGATTCTTTGCTCATAGGGGAAGAGCACTATCTGATGCGGATGACCGAATTCCGAACCCCGACCACGCTCAAAGGCGCGCTCCAAGATGTCAAGGAGCTTGCTGAAAAGACCGATGTCCTCTACATCGAGACCCTCCAAGGGGTAACCGATGCGGAAGGAAACCCGGTTCCGGACAGTGTAGCGATTCCCCGCGCGGTCAAACAATTCGGCAAGGCGACGGTCGGGGCAAATACCTATGCCGTTGTCCTTGGTGTGCTGTGCGCCGTGGTGAAATCCGGGAAAGAACAGGGAAAGACTGCGGCTGAAATGCTGCTGAAGGCAATGGAAGGCACTCCCGTATCCGGCCTGGGCATCACGTTTAACCGTCACGGCAAACGGGTTGTCAACGTTGACGCTCTGAGGAACCTGGAAATCAAACCGAAGTCAATCATTGTTCGTGGCTCGGAGCTGGTGAAAACGAATCTGAACGTGGAAAAATAAACGCAACCGGTCCTGTTTTCCACGAAAGAGCATCGAGGAGAGGCCGCAAGGAATACGATGTACCGAGACACTCGAACCGCCGGCTTGACCATCGGCAAGAAACTGCTTCTTATGAATGCATTCATATGGGTAGGGTTCGGTGTCGTTGTGGCCGTCATGTTCTGGGCTTCTCGCAACATCACGGAGATCTTTACCTCGGACGTCGCGCGGGAGACGGACCAGGTGATTCTCAATGCAGACCTGGCAAGAGAGTTGTCGGTAATCCTGGCTGATGCCAACCTTCTTCTCGGGACGTTCCGCGGAAACAATGATTACCTGGAGACGGAAGGAAGCCGTCTGCTTGCCGATATCGGTCGGCTTGAGCAAAAGGCGTCGGCGGGAATCCTCAAAGAGAATTTGGCGGAACTTAAAGCAGCGCTTAAAGCGCTCCTGGACCAATGCAATCTGCTCAACATGCTGATTCACCGGGTACAAGCGCTCCATGGCGAAATTCAAGGGGATCTGCTGCATCTCGATGACCTGATTTCCGAACACATATTAGCCCAGGTAGCAGAAGGATCTGATGCCTCGATAATGGAACAACGATCCGTGATGGTGGCCGGCTTCAGGGAATTGCTGCTACGAACAGCAAAGCTATTCGCTGAATCGGGGGAACTCGGAAAGCCTGATCGGGCGGAAGATAATGGCGGGAAAGCGATACGGGTGCTCGGAGAGCTGTTCATTAATCTGAGCACGTTCACGGCTCCGGGTCCAAAGGCCGACCACCTGATCGTGAATATGATCAGCCGCACGAAAGAGTACAAGTTGGTGGTGCTTCGATACGAGAAGGAGGAATCCCGCCGACGATCACTCGTCCATGACTTCAATCGAGCTAGACTCGGAACCATGGCGGTAATGAAGTCGACCAATAAAGATATCGCCAAGACGGTTGCAGAGGTTCAGGAAAAGATCAAGGGAATCGTGCTTTATTCCGGCGCGGTGGTGCTGGTTCTTGTCGGTGTTGGTCTTTGTGACCCTGGGAGTGGTGACCTCATATATTCATGACTCTGCCATCATGCAGCCCATGAAGGAAATTCGTAAGGTGGTGGAGGCATTCGGGGAGGGCGATCTTGATTCGCGGATAGCTTTGAACCGTGAAGATGAATGGAATGTGATTGAGAACGCGCTCAACTCAATGGCAGCCGATCTCTCTCACGCGAACGCAGAGATCCTGAAGCGTCAGACTGAACTCGAGCTTGCCGAGCAGAAGTATCGAAGCATTTTCGAGAACGCAGTGGAAGGGATCTATCAATCCACCCCCGAGGGGCAATACCTTGGTGCAAACCCTGCGATGGCCGAGTCTCCTCGGTTACGAGACTCCTGAGGAGCTGGTAACGGAAGTCACAGATATCGCGCAACAGATCTACGTGGAGCCGCAACGGAGACCGGACTTCCTGCACCTTATGCAAACCCGAGGGATGGTGCAGGACTTTGAGGCGGAGTTCTACCGAAAAGATGGAAGCAAGATGTGGGCATCGACTACTGCCCGTGCCGTCTTTGACGAGCAAGGCAACCTCCTGTTCAGCGAAGGATTCCTCGTCGACATCACCGAACGGAAGCACCTGGAAGAGCAACTCCGTCAAGCCTCGAAGATGCAAGCCATCGGGCAGCTCGCAGGCGGTATAGCTCACGACTTCAACAATCTCCTCACCGCAATGCTCGGGTATTGCCATATGCTCATGGAGCAACGGCCGGTAGAACACCCGGACCGCGTGAAGCTCCTGCAAATCAGCCGGGCGGCGGAACGTGCCGCCGACCTGACCCGTCAGCTTCTGGCCTTCAGCAGAAAGCAGGTGCTGGACACGAGAGTCCTGGATCTCAATGCCGTGATCCGGGACTTGGAAGGGATGCTCAAGCGCCTCATAGGGGAGGACATACATTTCTCTACAAGACTGGATCCGTCCATCAGTAGTGTGAAGGCCGACGAGAGCCAGTTGCACCAGATACTCATGAATCTTGTCCTCAACGCGCGGGACGCTATGCCGAGAGGCGGAACACTGACCATTGAGTCGGCAGACGCAGTACTGGACGAGGATTACGCCAAGAAACATGAGGAAGTTCAGCCGGGACGGTACGTCATGTTTGCCGTGAGCGATACGGGCACAGGCATGGACAGCGAAACAGTGTCGCAGGTTTTCGAACCCTTCTTCACGACCAAAGACAAAGGGGTTGGGACCGGTCTGGGGCTCTCGACCGTGTACGGAATCGTCAAACAGCACAGAGGCCACATTTCAGCGTATTCAGAGTCCGGCCGCGGTACCACATTCCGGGTCTATCTCCCCGCGGCAGACGCTGCGCCTGTATCCGAAGAGCCGGTCCAGTCAGTCGCGAAGCACGCACAGGGTAAGGAAGTCATACTCATTGTGGAAGACGAAGACGTTGTCCGGGACCTGGCCGCCGAAGTTCTGGAGATCCTCGGGTACACGGTGCTTCAGGCCTCGAATCCCGATGAGGCGCTCGGCGTAACCCAAGAACGGGCAGAGGAGATAGACCTGGTCCTCATGGATGTGGTGCTCCCACAGATGGACGGGAAACGGCTCTTTTCACGCCTGGCTCAGACTGCTCCCAACCTCAAGGTTCTGTACATGTCCGGATACACCAACGACGCCATAGTAGACCACGATGTGCTGGAAAAGGGTACACGCTTGCTGCAGAAACCTTTTACACTGGATGCTCTGTCAACGAAGGTGCGGGAGGCCCTCGATGCGGACGCACGAGGGAAGGGCGGCCCGAAAGACCGAGAGACATCTTCAGTCTAAAAGGGGCAAGTATGGTGTCTCCGGAATTCCCATTCGTTGGGTCCGCAATGACGTGCTTGGCGGGCACATGCATCTCTGTCGCTGCCGGACACGACGGAGAGGCTCGTCACATGAAGAGCAGTGCCGTGAACGGTCGCCCGTGTCAACGAGTCCGCAGGAGCTTTGCAGGATCGAGGGCACACAGGATACGGTAACACTCTACCTCTGACAGCCCCAATGCTGATGGATGGGGATCATGAACCGTTTCGCCGTGGAATCCCACGACCACACGGGGGAGCGTACGGGGGCTTATGCCTTCGATGAGGTGGTAATCGCTCGGGATTTCTCTCGGGTTATCATGACGATCCACCTCAAGACAGAACCAGTACAGACCGTACGGCTCGACAAACAGTTGCATCTCCTCTTCCGGGTCGGCACACTTGATGAAACGCGGCACTCCTCTGTTGGCCGCCCAGTGATAGAGTCGATGCTCGTTTTCCCGAAACAGGTCTTGGATGCGACGAATTCCCATGCGCCTGGCCGGCAGCGCCATAGTGGCCTTGATCTTTTCACGAAGCGCAGCTGCCGGTCAATGAAACTGCTCATGGGAAATCGGTTGCCCTCCAAGTCCCACAGCAAGTGACAACTGAGGGGCCGCGACAGCTACGAAGTCTGATACCTCCGGCACATCCTCCAACTCATCAATCCGGTTCGCCCCCGCGTAAGTGAATGGTTGCTTTGGTCAGCACTTTTTTCTTGACAAGCTTAGAAAGAATGAGTTAACATAATGTTCGGGTATGCGAACAGCGTTCAGGTCCTCGAACACAAGGAGTGGGCATGACAATAGTCAAATCCGCCGACAGGGTTTTGAGCATACTTGAGGCGGTCGCCTCGACAAACGAAGGTCTGACCCACGGGGAGCTTTCCAGGAAGCTGGCGATCCCTAAGGGTAGTCTGTCCGACCTGCTCTCTAATCTCGTAGACCGCGAATACCTGGTTCTGGATTCTCAGAGCAAGCTTTATGTGCTCGGTCCGGAACTCCTGGTTCTCTCGGGCCGCTATCTCAATAGTCTGGACATCGTGCAGGTGGGACGTCCCATCCTGCGCTCTCTCGTACGTGAAATAAATGAGGACGCCGAGATAGTGATCAGAAAAGATGACCAGGTCCTCTTCCTCTGCAAGGAAGAATCGGACAGACCCGTCAGATACGCCATTGCCGTAGGCGGGCTCGCACCTCTTTACGCGACTTCACCGGGGAAGTGCATCCTGGCCTTCATTCCGGAAGAGGACGTTTCAGCGTATTTCGACCGGGTGTCGCTTACCCCTATAACGAAGCACAGCATTACCGCCCGCCAAGAGCTGATTCGCGATCTGGATCTGATACGCTCGAGAGGGATCGCTTACGGGCAAGAGGAGTATCAATACGGCATCTGTGGAGTCTCCGCGCCGGTCTTCAACATCCAGGGCTTCATCGTGGGGGCGCTCGTGGCTACCTTGGAGGCGGCCCGCTTCAATGACGAGCACAGAGACTTTATCGAGTCAAAGCTGCGGGGGGCGGCGTGGGAACTTAGCCGCCGGCTCGGCTTCGCCGGTGCGTCCGGTAGCGGTACTCCCTTTCCTCACTCGGAGCACGAATGGAGAACAAGACGGTAATTACTTGGTTATACATCTGAAAATCAACTTTTCGCTGCTCGGGGACCGGCGATCTCCGAAGGATCGATTCCGACCGGATTCAAACTACTTTGGTGGAACTGTTTGAGACCATTTCCGTCTGGTCCCCCGATTTTCCTGATTTACTGACGCCCGACGGCAAAGGCGTTGACGAGTGACGGGCCGTCAGGGTGTACGGGTGCCCTTGTATTTACCTGCCCCAGGGCATCGGAGGGCGTTCACGGCCGCGACCGTGAGGCCGTCAAGCTGCTGCCGATCTCCGGCGCATAGGGGCGCAGACAAGTAACTCCTGGATAGAGGTACGATGATGAAGAATTACAGAGTAGTAGGCAAGTCCGTGGAACGGACTGACGCCAGAGTAAAAGTAACGGGCTCGGCCCGGTATGCAGGTGACCTGTTGGCACCGGGGATGCTCCACGGCAAGCTATTGAGAAGTCCCACGGCACACGCGAGGATACTCAATATCGATACGAGCAAGGCTCGGGCCATGCCGGGCGTCATGGCCGTGATAACGGGCAAGGATTTTCCTGGGATACCCTTTGGCACGCGACCCGACATAAGGGATCAGCTCCCCATGCCGATTACCAAGGTCCACCATTTTGGCGAGGGGGTAGCAGCAGTCGCCGCCGTCGATGAGGACACCGCGGAAGCCGCCCTAGACCTGATCGAGGTAGATTACGAGGAACTTCCCGCCGTGGTCACGGCCCGGGATGCATTAGCGCCGGATGCACCTTTCGTGAACGAATTCAAAAACAGTAACGTTGCCTACTTCTCCGACTTTGCGTTCGGCGATGTGGACAAGGGCTTCAAGGAAGCGGACCACATAAGGGAAGAGACTTTCAGTTCCCAACGTGTCACGGTCGGATTCGTAGAGCCCCACGCGTGTCTCGCGGAAGTCGATGCCAACGGCCGGGTGCTGCTGCAGGGTTCTAAGCAGAGCCCCTACATTACCTGGCGTCACATGTGCAGAGCCTTGGACATCCCTCTTTCAGGAATGAGGATCATAAACCCCTTTGTGGGCGGCGGATTCTCAGGAAAACACGATCCTTTTGACGTGGATTTCGCAGCTGTCAAGCTGGCGCAGGTCACCGGCAAGCCGGTAAAGATTGTCCTAAATTATGACGAGGTATTGGCGGCTTACAGGCAGCGGAATGCCATGGACGCCAGGCTGAAGATCGGCGTAAAGAAGAATGGCGCCATCACGGCCCTCTGGGCCGAGAACATTCTCGAAGGCGGTCCCATCACGGGAATAGGCGCTTTCAACATTTACTACTTCGGGGCATTCCTCAACATCCCGTACAAAATACCGGCCCTCGAGTATCACGGAAAGCTCGTCTACTCCAACAGGGCGCCATGCGGGACGGTGCGCGGGCAGGAGATAGTCCTTGCCCAGTTCTGCATTGATTCTTTGCTTCATATGATCGGTGAGGACATCGGTGTTGACCAGGTGGAGTTACGTGCCATCAACGCAGTCCCGGACAACTGGACCTGCGCCAACGGCATTAAGGTCGACGTCTCGGGCCTGTCGGAATGCATCGAGAAATCCGCTGAAAAAGTAGGTTGGAAAGAATCGAGAACATCAAAGCCCGAGGGCCGGGGTATCGGTTTTAGTTGCGCTTCGCACCCCTCAGGCCCGAGACTCGGAGGCCATTTCGGCTCGGCCGTGATGCTGAAACTTCTCGAGAACGGACAGGTGATCATAACCCAGGGTGCAACGGAGATCGGACAGGGATCAAACACTGTCTTCTGCCAGATGGCGGCAGAGGAACTCGGCCTTCCCTTCGAAGATATCCTGCAGGGTGCAAGCGATTCCGACACGACCATCTTCGATTCCGGTATGTTCGGAGACCGTGCCACGTACTGGGACGGCAATGCCACCATTGCCGCGGCCGAGGATTTGAAGAAGCAACTTGCTGAAATAGTGGCTCCGAGCCTGAAGGCGAATCCCGAGGACATTGAGTTTGCCGACAAGCGCGTTTTTGTCCGGGAGGCGCCGGAGAGAGGAATCGACTGGCTCTCCGCCGTACGGAAGGCTTACTATGAGAAGGGAGCGCCCCTGTATGGACGCGGCACGTGGGCGGCGCTTGACATCGACATCGTCGATTGGAAGACAGGCAGGGGAAACCTCGTTCACGGTCTGGACTTCATCGCCACGGCTATGGAAGTCCAGGTGGACAAAGAGACGGGAACGGTGGACCTTATCAGGGCCGTCCACGGCGACGACGCGGGCCAGCCCATCAATCCGGCCATGCTTGAGGGACAGGTGAACGGCGGCAGCGCCCAACTGACGGGTCACGCCCTTTGGGAAGAGTCGCTCTACGATGCAAAAGGGATAGCACTCAATCCTTCGTGGCGCGATTACAAGCAACCCACCGCAGTGGACGTGCCGGAATCCCAAGTCGAGCACGTGCACACCCACGATCCATATGGTCCCTTCGGAGCAAAGGGTGCAGGAGAAGCAAGTTCCTGTTCCACCTTGGCTGCCGTGGCCAACGGGATTTACGACGCAGTAGGTGTGAGAATCAAAGACTTGCCGATCACGGCTGAAAAGATACTCGACGGACTCAAGGCAAGAGAGGAAAAGTGATGTTTATAAAAAGACTGCCGGCATTCGAATATCATACCCCTTCTTCCGTAGAGGAGGCATTGGATCTGATGGAAAAGCACGGCAATAATGGCAAATACATTGCCGGTGGAACGGATCTGTTGATAGCCATGAAGAAAAGGGAAGCCGTGCCGGACCACCTGATCAGCTTGGGCGGCATAGAGTCGCTGAAGGGGATTACCCCGGATGATAAAGGGGTACGGATTGGGGCTCTCACGACTCTTGCGGAGATAGAGCGGTCTGAGATTATCGGAAAGCAGTACCTGCCTCTCAGGGATGCCGTAGGGGTGATGGCCTCGATCCAGGTCCGCAACCTCGCCACAATCGGCGGCAATTTGTGTAGTGCAGTCCCCTCTGCAGATTCCGCTCCTCCTCTCATGGCACTCGACGCATCGGTTAAGCTCGAGGGACCGGAAGGGGAGAGAACGGTCCCGTTGGAGACATTCTTCACGGGACCGAAATCATCGATCCTCAAGAATCGGGAGGTTCTGACTGAGATCTCGATCCCGAAGCCGCATCCGGTTTCTTCAGGATGCTATTTGAAACTGATGAGACGACACGCCATGGACCTGGCTTTGGTCGGCGTTGCAGCCTGCTTGAAGCTCGATTCGGAGAGGAAGGTCTGCAAAGAGGCCCGCATAACCCTCGGCGCCGTGGCACCCACCCCGATCAGGGTGCCCGAGGTGGAAGCCGAACTCGTGAACAAGGAGATTGATGAGGCTGTTGCGGAGGAGGCGGCGCAGATCGCAGGCTCGGAGTGTCGACCCATTTCGGATCTACGCGCATCCCTCGATTACCGCTGCGACGCCGTGACGGTACTCACGAAAAGGGCCGTCATCGAGACATTAAAGAGAATAACCGGTTGAGACGGAGGAAATATGAAACAGGACATCGTATTGAAAGTCAACGGTACAACCTACACTGTTAATGTCGAGACTCACAGGACGCTTGTCGAGGTTTTGCGGGACACACTGGGCCTCACCGGCACCAAGAAGTCCTGCAACGAGGGCGAATGCGGCGCCTGCACGGTCCTGATGGACGGCAAGCCCGTTGCTTCCTGTCTCGTCCTCGCCGTAGCCGCCCAAGGCAAGGAGATCACCACAATAGAAGGGCTGGCCGACGGCGTCAAGCTGCACCCGGTGCAGGAGGCCTTTGTCAAACATGCTGCCATCCAGTGCGGTTTTTGCACACCGGGTATGGTGCTGACCGCGAAGGCGCTGCTCGATAAAGACCCGGATCCGACAACCGCGGAGGTTCGCCGGGCGATCTCCGGAAACCTGTGCCGTTGCACGGGTTACCAGCAGATCGTTGATGCGGTGATGGGTGCAGCTGCAACGATGAAAAAGAGCGAGCCCGTATAGGTTATGAGAAAGCGCAATAAGCAACTGAGGAGGGTGCCATGCTCGAAGGCGTCGTAGCTTACCCTGAGGCCTTTGTGAAGCTCTACAGGGAAAAAGGCCTGTGGGTCGACAAGACCATAGGGGAGGAACTGGACGGAGCCGTCGCCGAATACGGCGACAGGACTGCTCTGGCGTACGCAGGCAAGTACGTTTCCTATCGGGATTTTGGCAAGATCGCGACAAGGCTTGCGCTGCACTTCATCGACATGGGGCTTCGGCCTTATGAGCGTGTCATCCTTCAGTTGCCCAATGAGATGGAATTCGCCTACTGTTTTTATGCCGCCGTCAAGATAGGCGTAATACCAATCATGGCGCTGCCTGCCCACAGGAGCGCCGAGATAACTTTTTTCGCACAATTCACCGGTGCACGGGCGCACTTCATGCCGGCAAGGCACAAGGATTTTTCGCACCAGGACCTGTCCCGCGAGGTTCGGGAGAAGGTCCCCGGAATGACCCTTCAGTTCGTCTCCGGCGGGCCTGTCGAGGAGGGCTTCATTTCCATATCCTCACTCTTGGAGGACAAGATCGAAGAGCGGGTTCCCGCAAGTCGTCTCTCCGCCTACCGTCCCGACCCCTTGGAACCGGGGCTGTTTCAACTCTCCGGCGGTACGACGGGCGTTCCGAAAATCATCCCGAGGACTCACAACGACTACAGCCTCAATTTCAAGGCGGTTGCCGACATCTGCGCCGTTTCCCAAGAATCGGTCATCGGCATCGCCATTCCCGTCAACCACAACTTCGCCTTGAGCTGTCCCGGACTTCTGGGCGGCCTCTGCAAAGGGGCCAAGGTCGTTCTCATCCCGAGCCCGAAAACGGAGATCGTTCTCGATGCGATCCAGAAGGAAAAGATCACCATAATGCCGACGCCCCCGGCGCTGCTCATACGGTGGATGGAATTCCCGCAGTTGCCGGACTACAACCTGTCGTCCCTGCGCTATGTAATTGGGGGCGGGGCCAGACTCAACGCCGAGGTAGCCGGGAAGATCGGACCTGTTCTCGACTGCGAATACTTCCAGAATCTGGGGATGGGTGAAGGCATGGGCTTCTGGAGCCGCATCGGCGACGGAGAAGACATCCTGCTCAACACCCAGGGTGCGCCCATGTTCGACGAAGACGAGATTCGGGTTGTCGATGAATACGATAACGATGTGCCCTATGGGGAGTCGGGCGAGCTGCTCGTTCGCGGTCCCATAACGATCAGGGGCTACTACAACTCCCCGGAATACAACAAAAAGGCATTTACTGCCGACGGCTTCTATCGCACCGGCGACGTGGTGAGGATGTACAAGGGACGGTACATCTCCGTCGAGGGCAGGATCAAGGACACCATTAACCGGGGCGCTGAGAAGATAAGCGCCGAAGAGGTAGAAAATCATATTCTCGCTCATCCGCACGTCCAAAATTGCGCCTACGTGGCCATGCCCGACCGGGTCCTCGGCGAAAAGGGCTGCGCCTTTGTCCTTACAAAGCCGGACAAGACTCTCGCGCTTTCGGACCTTAACGAGTTCCTCAAGGATGAAAGGAACATCACGATCTTTAAGCTCCCCGAACGGCTGGAATTGGTCGATGCCTTTCCCATGACGAATGTGGGGAAAATCGATAAGAAGGAGCTGCGGCGCATCATTGCGGAAAAGCTGGAGCACGCAGGCGAAAAAGCCTTGTTGTGACCGGCTTTACCATCGCAGTACGAGAGCGAGAATCCCGCCCCGCGGATGGAGCAGACTTGGCCGAGGAGATTCCTTCTCAGTATCCGGGGGCTACGAACAATGCGGCTGTTTTTCTTCTTATAACTGTTTACTGACCGGTTTCAAATATACACATGTTGATTTGTGGAGTGTACAAGCCTACATGTTTTCCTCCAAGAGAAAAGAATCCAAAAACATTTTCGTGGCAAGAGCGGCCGTTCATGTGGCATGCAGGGCAGTTCATCGCACTGAATTATGTCTTTCCGATCTCATTGAAATGCCGCGGACTTCGGCACGGAGATGCTTAAGAGACGAATCAGGACGGATGCAAAAGGTCCTGAGAAGCTATCTCGGGCAGCATTAAGTTTAACTACGTGAGGTAACGGTAAGGTCATCAACGTGGACTCTGATCCTGCCGGGGCACCTAGGGCGAAATCCCGGGAGGCACTGTGCTCCGGTATTGGGTTCGGCGCCGGTGCAGCGATTGTCCCGACTTCATCGCAGAGGTTGACCGGGCAGGTCTTCCGAGGTCGGATATCCTGATCTACGTGGATGTTCTTTTTTACCAGGCGGCCGGGTTTCACCGGCCTCCTTCACCCAATAAACAAAAGGAGAGAAAGTATGAAGAGAACACTTACTGTGATCGGAGCACTACTTCTTCTGTCGGCATTCGTTTTCCCTCTTATGGGATGGGCGGAGCCCGATGTGGTAACACTCACGTACAGCGACTTCTTCCCTGCTACTCATGTAAATGGGAAGATGGCGGCCGCCTGGTGCAAGGAAGTGGAAAAACGGACGAACGGCAAGGTCAAGATTACCTATGAGGTGGACCCCTCTGTCAAGACAAAATTTGAACTTTTTTAAGGTTGAAAAGTACACCTCGGCACTAGGACAATGTCCTTGGTTTCCAGCTCCTGGGTACGGGTACCCGTGTACAGGTGGTACGGGGTTTGGTACCCGAGGGCTTGATGAGGGCGTCTTTCATTGTAGAATCTGAAGTATGCCCCCAGGGACCCGATAGCCTCTTTCACCGTCGCATAGTCTTTGAGATACACCTCCTCGTATTTTACGGAGCGCCACAGACGCTCGACAAAGATGTTGTCGAAAGCACGGCCTCGACCATCCATACTTATCCGGATCCCCGCGGCCTGCAGCACACCGGTGAACCCCGTACACGTGAACTGAGAGCCTTGATCGGAGTTGAATATCTCCGGTTTTCTCCCTTCCAAAGCTCTTTGGAGTGCCTCGATGCAGAAGTCTGCCTCCATGGTTATCGAAACGGCCCAAGCCACCACGTATCGACTGAACCAGTCCATGATCGCCACGAGGTAGACGAACCCCTGCCTCATGCGAATGTACGTTATGTCCGTGGCCCACACGTGATCCGGTCGCTCGATGGCTACACCCTTCAACAGGTACGGATACTTCCTCGCCTGAGCATCCGCCAGGCTCAGTCGCTTCTTCGGGTAGATGGCCTCAATGCCCATAAGGTTCATGAGCCTGGACACCCTCTTTCGGTTGACCGCATATCCTTGGCTTCTCAGCCAAGCCGTCATGCGTCTGGTACCATAGAAAGGCGTCTCGGTGTACTGCCTGTCTATCAGACCCATCAGGTGCTGATTGTGGTCGTCCTTTCCCCCTCTGGATCGGTAGTACAGGCTCGACCTGGAGAGTCCCAGAAGCTCGCACTGCCTGTATACCGGGATCGTTTCATGGTCAAAGTCAATCAGATCCCGACGTTGATCAACCGACAAGTCCAGCTTTTTTTTTGAGCCAATCCAGTTCCACCTTGAGCCGTCCTATCTGCTGATACAGCTCGGCTACCAGCTCATTGTGTTGTTGATTACTCCTTTCCCGGGACCCGGAGAATACTTTCGGCATCTCTTCCAGAGCCTGCTTCTTCCACTTCGTTATCTGGGTCGCATGAACCTCGTATGCACTGGCGAGCTCCGCAAGCGTTCGCTCACCCCTGATGGCTTCCAGCGCTACTCGCGCCTTAAACTGGGCGTCATACCTCTTTCGCATATCCGACTTCCAAGCCTCCTTGAATTTCCCCCCGGTGTTCTACACCTCCAAGGTAGGCTTCTCAACCTTAACCCCCTGTCCAGTTTTCGGGGTCCATTATACTACTACCCCGGGCAGTCGCTCACTAAGGCAAAGGAATGCTACGACGGGGTGGTCAACGGGCTATCGGACGTCGGCCAATCGGTCTTGCAGTTCACCAGGGGCAGATTCCCTTTGATGGACTTCATCAATCTTCCGCTCGGTTACAAGAGCGGTTCCGTGTCCACCGCCATCATCAATGAAGTGAATGACCAGTTCAAACCTAAGGAACTCACCGATACCAAGGTGATGTACCTTCATGCCCACGGTCCGGGGATTATCCATACGAGAAAAACGGCGGTGCAGAAGATGGCGGACCTCAAAGGTATGAAGCTCCGATCCCATGGTCCAACCGCTGAGATGCTCAAATGTCTTGGTGCGACACCGCTGGCCTTTCCCATGCCCGAGCTGTACCAGTCGCTCCAAAAGGGCGTTGTGCAAGGTTCCGTTTTTCCCATAGAAGCGGCCAAGGGCTGGAAACTGGCTGAGGTAACTAAGAAACATATCACGTGCCGTCCGATTACGTACAGTCTGGGATTCTTCGTGGTGATGAACAAGAACAAATGGAACAGCCTGCCACCCGACGTGCAAAAGGTAATCGAGGAGATTAATGTCGAATGGGCAAAGAAACAAGGGCAAACGTGGGACAAAGCCGACGAAGTGGGCACGGCATATGCCAAAGAGAAAGGCGGCGAGATGATCGAGATTGCCCCCGATGAGGCCAAGAGGTGGGCGGAGGCAGTCAAGCCGGTCCCGGACGCGTATGTGAAAGAGGCAAAGGCAAAGGGGGCTCCGGGAGAGGAGGTGCTCGAGTATGTCTTCAAACGGCTGAAGGATGCCGACGAAGGAAAGTTCAAGAGCAAGTACTTGTCGGAAGTCAACTAGACGGTATCGATGCCCTACCTAGGCCGAAATTGACCATGAGCGCTTTGGCCGGAATGGTTGCCTTGAGTTTCGGCCCAAATCCGTAGGCTGCGGTTCTCCCTGCATGGTATCCCCTGACGGGCGGCCTTGAAACCCGCCGGTCAGCGGGTATGCAGGGATTTCTCCAGTCAAAGTCCGGCGCTTCATTGTCGTGGAGCGACGTGCATCCGCCGAGCTTTTTTTCCAACTTCAGCCGGCGATTGGTGAACTATGAAGACGATAAAGATAGTGATTGCAGCCCTGAGAATCGGTGCCGGCCTAGCCCTGGTCGGCATGGTATTTCTCACTTGTGCCGATGTCGTGGGAGGACTGTTCGACCATCCCGTTCTCGGATCCGAAGAAATCGTGGGGCTGATGGCTGCGCTTGTACTCGCGTTCGGCCTGCCTCTCACACATATTGAAAAGGGACACATCGGCGTGGACCTTCTCTACCGATTCTTTCCAGACGGAATGAAAAGGATTGTAGACATCGGCATCAGTTTGGTCACCGGCGCATTCTTTGCTTTGCTGACCTGGCAAAGCTACCTATACGCCAAAGAGATGAAGGCGGTTGGTCTCGTTTCTCCTACCGTACAATTTCCCGTACACTACGTCATTTACGGCGTCTTTTGCGGCTCGCTCGTCTTGGCGATGGTCATATTCGTGGAGTTGGTCGAAGGACTGAGAGGAGAAATCAATGAGTGACTTCACGATAGCCGGCATAGTGGGCACCATCATACTCCTGCTTGTCTTCTTCACACGTATGCCGGTGGCCTACGCAATGGGCGTAGTCGGGTTCTTAGGTTACAGCTACCTGACCAACTTAAATGCGGGCTTGAAATTGATTTCCCGTGACCTTTACAGTGTTTTTTCTTCATACGGCCTGACGTTGATTCCACTATTCATTTTTATGGGTTACGTAGCCTTCTATTCGGGTATCAGCTCGCGCCTCTACGACGTAGCATACAAATTCCTCGGGCGAGTTCGAGGTGGACTCGCAATGGCTACGGTCGCCGCATGCGCCGCCTTCGGAGCGGTGTGCGGATCGGCTACCGCGACTGCGGCCACCATGGCCACCATCGGTCTCCCGGAAATGAAGCGTTACGGGTACGGAAACGAGATTGCGACGGGCTCCGTAGCTGCGGGAGGTGGAATGGGCACACTCATGCCGCCCAGCGTGGTATTGATCGTTTATGGTATTCTCACGGAGCAGTCTATTGGCAAGCTGTTCGTGGCCGGGATTATCCCGGCAATTTTCGTGACCCTCCTTTTCTGCGTTGCCATAGCAGTCTTTGTAAGCCTTAAGCCCGAGCAAGGGCCCAAGGGTGAAAGGTTCCGGATTGGGGCCATGTTGCTGTCCCTTACCGAATTGTGGGAGACGGCGGTGGTTTTCCTCTTTGTAATGGGCGGGCTATTCTTTGGCTTCTTCACACCCACCAAGGCGGGTGCCGTGGGGACGGCGGCCATCATGGTACTCGTACTACTTCAAAGACGACTGAGCTGGGAGAACTTCATCCAGGCAATATTGGGCACGATTAAGACATCCACAATGGTCCTCATGCTCATTGCAGGAGCGACCATCTTCGGTCATTTTCTGGCTCTGAGCCGCATCCCCTTGGAAGTGGGCCAAGCCGTGGCCCAACTGCCCTGGCCCGGCTGGGCCGTCATGGCCATGATCTGTTTCATTTATCTTATAGGCGGCTGCTTCGTTGATGCGCTGGCACTGATCATGTTGACCATTCCCATTTTCTACCCGACAACCTTGAAATTGGGGTATGATCCAATCTGGTTCGGTATCGTAATCGTGATGGTAGGGCAAATGGGAATTATCACGCCGCCTGTGGGCATAAATGCGTTTGTAGTGAAAGGCATCGCGAAGGATGTACCGTTGGAAACCGTTTTCAAAGGGACGATCCCGTTTCTCCTGGCACTTATCGTGGGAACCGCGGTGATTATAGCCTTTCCGGGGTTTGTAACCTGGCTTCCGGATCTCATGTATTAGCCGGACCACCCATTGGAAGGCGCGAGTCAAGGAAGAATGGTACTTCGAGGCAACGAAACCGCTGTTTCGTTGCCGAGCTGTGGAACCGTGGCTTACCGTCCCTACTCAGGGTCAAGTCCGTACCGTTTGCACGGATGAGTGATTATCTCTTGCACGGAGACCGGCCGGTTCATCTTCATACCGGCTTTCGAAAAGCGTCTTCGGCAAAATGGTCATCCCCAAGGATTCTACCCTCTCTTGTCCCGGGATGAAATTCTTCCCGATTGCCGCCGCCTATCCCGTCGGCGTGGTTGTTCATCAAACACGGGGCAAGGATGCGAACATCGAATCGCTTGACTCCTTCGTCCAACAGATTGGAGCAACGAATGCGAATATTTCAAGCCTTTATTCACTTCTCTAAGGCCGGTTTCCGACGGCATGATACAGCCCGGGATAATGAGGAAATATGTCCATATACGGACTGACGAGCTGCTTGAACTCATCAGTTGCTACGGCCGCCTGGAAGTGGTCCGCTGATTCCCAATATGCAATGTTAACAAAGTGAAACCGGGCACCGGGTGAAATCGCCTTATGCAAGTAAGTCGACACGAATCCAGGCCGCGTCCTCATGTATTCCGCCACGGTTTCCCAGAATGCCAAGCACTCATCTTCCCGTCCTTCAGGCACTTCAAAGCAGAATTCCGGGGACACCATACGTATCTTGCGTGAGCGTTCGTCGAGCCTTCCCGGCCCGGTTTTTGGCGTCGCACCGATCTGCCCAAGGTCGACGCCGGCCTCGAGATGAAGTCATCATCTGCCAACGCCCTGCCTGTGCGCCCATGCCGCCGCAGCGCTTCGGACACGGTATCTGAACACTCGGTCGAAAGAAAGGCCTGCTGCCGACGATATTCTCGTTGCGTTACACGGTACGGTATTCCCGGAGCTACCACGCGTGCCAATTTAGCCACGAGCTGAGAATACCGTGACTTCTTATCGAAATCGCGAATCATGGATGGTGTCCCCGGAATTCGGAGAACCCCTACCTGGAGCGATCCAGCACAGGAGCCTGGACCGTAAGGCGTTTTCAATGAGTTCACTCACCCTTGACCCGCTTTCGTTGACATACCCACTATCATAGTCTATTGTAGAGCCAGAGGTTGAAGAGAGGTTCACCATGCTCAAGATGACGACAATGGACTTGAGGAAGAATTTGGGTCACATTCTTGATACGGTGGCGGAAAAGAACGAGCAAGTGATCATTTCCCGTGCCAACCGTCCCTTGGCGGTAATCCTTTCCATAGCGGAGTTCGAAGAGAAGGTGCTGAAAAAGGATCGGAGCAAGAAGCTGCGGGAGTTGGCCGCTGACATGGATGACTGGCGAGCGCGGCACAGCAAAAGGTCGGCAAAGCTTGACGTTGTGCGCGCTGTGCGCGAAATCAGGGATTCAGAATGATCGTCCTGGACGCCTCCGTTGCCCTGAAATGGATCTTTGCCGATGAGGCCGGCGCAGCGGATGCCCTTGCCATCCGCGATGCGCACATTTCGGGTGAAAACGAAGTCGCCGTGCCATCGCTTTTTTTCTACGAGGTGGCGAATGTCCTGGCGACAAAGGTGAGACTCTCCCCCACCGAAGCACAAGCTGCGTTCAGACTCTTCTGGGATTTCGAGTTCCAGGTCTGCGACCTGGAAGCAGACGATTTCCTGGAGGCCGTGCGTATTTCCCACAATAACCGAATCAGCGTCTATGATGCCTGTTACCTTGTGCTCGCGTTGCGGCTCGGTTGCAGCATGGCCACCGCGGACCTCAAGTTCAGGGAGAAGGTGTCAGAGTATGAAGTGGTGGAGTTGATCGGCGAGCGATGCTGATTTGATGTCACACTTTAGACAACCATTCCGTGCCACAGAGCGGTTAGAACCGCAACCAACCGGCGATTTCAGGCATCGGCGTCACGCAGGAGCTTGGGTTTCGCAAGTACCATCGTGCTACGCAGGGGATCCGGACGTTGCTCCTGCTTTCCAGGCGCCGGGTGCAACCAAACCCAAATCCGGGAGCCAATTTTTCAAGTAATCTTCGCGGTATATAAGAAAAACGGGATTAGTAGTACAGATTCCTGCGGCGTCACGACTCTTCATCGAAACCGGAAATTCGGGTTTACCATACGTATCTTTCGTGAGCGTTCGTCGAGCCTTCCGGGCCGGTCTTTTGGCATGGCATCATTCGGCCCACGGCCTACTCCGGCCTCATGATGACGTCCTCATCTCCCAACAGCCTGCCTGTGCGCTCATGGTGCTGAAGCGCTTCGGACTCGCTACGTGAGGACTCGGTCGAAGGAAAGGTCGGTAGCCGACGATTTCCTCGTTGCGTTACCTGGTGTGGTAATCCCGGAGCCACCACGAGTGCCAATCGAGCCATGAGCTTGCAATGCTAGGGTTTTTCATCGAAATCAAGAATTATCGGTGGTGTGCCCGGAATTTGCCGGGTCTCCTCATGATGCAAAACCAGATTTGACCCCTTGCCCTTGCCCTTGCCGCCGATCTGCCTGTGCACTTGTGCCGCATTGTGCGCGACGTACCGAGTCGCCACGGTTTGGTACAAGCCATGAGCAAAGCGTACGCCTTGACGAGGTAGTGAGGACCCTTTGAGCACTGAGCACAAAGAGTGTGTGCGCACCCACCTTGTTCCTCTCGGCTCCTCCCACGGTACTCAAGCTCATAATGGCAGTATGATGTCAGGCCACAGGGCCGCTGGGGTGAAGCGCGACAAATGGCCGACATTTGTAGTGGCGATGACTACGTTCCGACTCCCCAGCGTTCCGGCTTGCGCTGCCAGAATCACATCTCCGTCGAGAGCCTTGTCATCCGCTGTCGGCGCGCCTTGTTGACGAGCCTGAGCCCAAAAGTCTGCTGCCATCCTCATTGCCTCCGTAGTGAGGGGCAGATATTCCAAGTGAGCAACGAGAGCATCGAGGCGCTTCAGTCCCTTCACCTTGTTCGCACGCAGCAGTTCGCGACGCACTTCGTAATCCGCGATCTCGGGGACGATGGTGCGAGCACCGTGAGTCACCAAAGCTTGCAGCCACTGCGCACATGCGACACTTGCCGGTGAACGCTTCGGATTGGTCACAAGACCGAGTGGTCCCGCATCAAGCAGTACGACGAGGTTCACCACGTCACACCCCGCAGATCCGGAGTGAAAAGTCGGCGATTCGACGACCGATCGTCGTCAAGAGCGTGAATGAGATACTCTCCGGTTTCCCGTTGGTCTTCAGAGTCTGCTTCATCAATCCACGACTGCAACAAATTGACGACTTCGGTAGTTCGATCCTTTGGC
This sequence comes from Desulfomonilaceae bacterium, assembly GCA_963675835.2. Classification (GTDB taxonomy): domain Bacteria; phylum Desulfobacterota; class Desulfomonilia; order Desulfomonilales; family Desulfomonilaceae; genus JAVHLK01. Next base: position 603,287 of record CAXXIU010000017.1, on the reverse strand, counting down.
GGCACACACTGCTCCAAAACCCGCAAAGTATACACGTCCACTGGAACGCCGTGGCGTGTGGCCTCTTGGGCTAGACGTTGCTCGAGGTCCGGTGGCAGCTGAAGAGTGAGTGTCATGGGTCTTCTCCCTGAGTGCTCTGATTTGAGTTCATCGTCTCCACGGGCAGGGGATATTCCTCCTTGTAGAGCGGCGTCCCACCAGTCACTCGCGGAGTATAGTCCCCATTCTTGTTTCAGAAGGTACTCCGACCCTTGCGCACAGTCAAGGCCTGAGCGTGGTCACTGTTGGATATCTGGACATCTAGGGACATACACTGGTACATGTTCGATTTCACATGTGGACTGCAGTGCACGACCCGCTGGTCACAGATCGAACCCTGCCGGCACTTGTCGAGGATTGGGAGCGATTGCTGCTCTCCTCAGACGACGGTCGTTTGAGCACTCTCCGAAAATGGACACGAACCGGTCGCCTGGGCGGAGATTCAGCGTTTCCGGCAAGGGTCGAGAAGATCACAGGTCGAGACCAGAGCACAAGAACCCCCCGGGAGACCTCGTAAGCGTCGATCTTAGAAAAAAACCGGTGTATGTCCCCAGATATCCAACACCACCATGCGTCACGCGGTCCGGATATCCAGGAACCACGGTGCGCCGCAGACGAGCCATGGAGCAATGCTCTCGGAGGCAGCGGCCGGTCCCTCCCCTTGAACACCGATCAGGAGTCTTGCGTGCAACCGAGCGAGGGATCGCTACCATCACATCCTTTCGGGTAGCTCCCAAGTATTTTGGGAATTTGCCAAGCCTTTTACTCGAACTCGTCGGAACTCAATGACACCTATGTCAGTGGGCCAACGGGAGGATGCGTGCCCTGGTTTTCACTTCATCCAGGATCACCAAGGCTCCTCGTTCGAGGAGTGCGCCATGCTGATGAAGAGCCCTCAGCAGAATCCCTTCCAGATGATCCGGCGTAACATCTTGAGCTCGAACCTGTATCACGCTTGGGCCCTCGGCATGAGTTACGGCCAGGATGGCCCCAAAATCCAGGTCGTTCGTGAAGACGATGTATCCATTGACGCGTGCCCAATCCATGAGGATACGGTCCGACGCTCGTGGATCGCCGATCGAGGACCAGTGGACCGCGGCCCAATCGTGTCGGTGGAATACTTCGACCCACTCGGGAGAGAGGTTCATGTCGATGAGAAATCTCATGGGCCCGCTACGGGGACCTCGATTTCCTTGACCCGCCATGCAGCATAGCTCAGGGCCTCGGGAATGTCTTCCTTCTCCAAGTAAGGATAGAGCTTCAAGATATCTTCAGCGGTGTATCCCGAAGCGACAAGCCCCACGACTGTCCCTACCGTAACGCGCAGGCCGCGAATACAGGGTTTGCCTCCCATAACTTCAGGGTCAAGCGTTATTCTTGTGAGTTGTCGCATCTCGAATCGATCTCCCTTTCAAGCGGTCCCGGCGCTTTCCGTGAACCGAAGCAATCCCGCCAACATGGGGTGAATCCTAGAAATCAGTGTAACTCGCAAAATTCCATGCGGTCAAGTGTATTTCGGCCGAATACGAAGCAGGCACAAACCGGGATCTTGGCATTATACTGCAGGCCTCGGCAATTCGTAACCATTCACCGTACAAGGTGCGGTCGAACCCTCCCCTTCTTGATCGCCGATCAGGACTCCTGCGAGCTACCGAGCGAGGCATCGCCGGCATCACATCCTTTCGGGTAGCTCCCAAGTATTTTGAGGAACTCAGTCTTCTTCTCCAGATCGTCGGAAGTCGGGGGACATAAAACCGTTTTCCACGGCGATCACTCTAGCGGCCTCCCCCGGTCCTGCCTCGCTCAAACCCCGGCCTCTCAGGCTCGCAGCCGTTGCCACAAACGCCTCACCCCGCAAGTGTCCATCGAGCAGGCACCACGCCACGTCAGCCCGGAACCACGATACACGGCATACGAGCCCTGAAGCAAAGCTATTGGAAAGCCCCTGACTTGTCTGCAAAATCAGTAGTGTGTCCCCCCGGATTTTCCCCCCGGATTCCCAATGTGGTACTATTGTTCTCGATTTCTCCGCATCCGCACGCTGTTCACGGCACGGGGCGCACTGCGCCAGGTAACGTTACGCTCCAACCGAGGCGTCTTTTGTGTGACTATGGAACGTTTGTTGAGCAATCTGGTACTCCTGCAACAAGACCTCTGCCGGGATGCGTAGGACTTTGCTCAAGACACGAATCTCGTGGAGGGTCAGCGGCCTCTTGCAATCGAGAATATCCGACACGTCGTCTTCATTTACACCCATGTGTCCCGCCAGCTTGGCCGGATTAACTTCAAGCGCCTCCATCTGCATCTTAATCATTTCAAGGGGGTGTGGCATCTCGATACGGACGTGTTCATCGTCGTATTTCTCAACGAGGGTTAGGAGCACTTCAAGTTCGTCGTCTTCCGGGGTTCCCGGCTTGGCATGAAAGATCTCGTCAATTCTCTTGCAGGCTGCGTCGTAGTCTTCTTCCGTACGTATCGGTTTAATGATATTCATGGCACGATCTCCTTCTCAGTAGCATTTCACCGTGCGTGCGTCAATCTTATCATATTCTTTGTGGGAATTCCGGGCACACAACACCGTTCTTTTGCAGTGTGCCCCTTCGCTGCCGTCGAGGGCGTCCCTCGCTCAGACCCAGGCCTGTCAGGCTCTCAACCGCTGCCACAAACAGATCCACCCCACAAGCGTCCTTCCAGCGAACACCACGATGCCCTACATGCGTGCCCTGGAGCAGTTCTGTCGGAGCCGGCGGCCCGGTCCCTCCCCTTGAAATCCGGTCAGGATTCCTGCGAGCAACCGAGCGAGGTATCGCCGGCATCACATCCTTTCGGGTAGCTCCCAAGTATTTTGAGAAACTCGGTCTTCTTCTCGAGATCGTCGAGCAAAGAACTCTGCTGCGGATCGTGCACGTCGGCCTCGATGTCCACATAGAAGAGGTATTCCCACGGCTTGCCGTCGATCGGACGTGATGCCGGCTTAACCATGTTGATCTTGCGTTCCGAGAAGATCTTGAGTGTTTCAAAGAGGCTCCCGGGTTGATCGCTCACCGAATAGATCAAGAAGGATTTGTTCTTGGGACCGTCAAGGAATTGTCCGATAGAGATGACGACAAAATAGCGGGGTCAAGTCGTCTCTTGAGTCACCTCGGACATGATTGTCGGCCCTTGCAGAACGGGACACACTACTTTTTCGGGTCCATTCTTGGCTGCCGAGGAGGCCCAAGCATGAATTCTTGATGAAAGCCCCTCTGCCGCGCATTGCCGCGGTTCACCACGTGGTAACAGACCTTACCGACAGATACTCGCGCGGTTCTCGGCATGGACTCAAGTCACCACGAAGGCTTGTCGGAACAACCCAGGAGAGGAATGTCCCCTTTTCCTACTCTGTTGACTCAAGGGCCGAAGGCGTTGTATGCTGCAACGAGTGGAACTTCGCCACCAATCCGGCAGAAGCGGTGCGATCGGCTTCTGTGGTCAGGTATCGGTAACGACTCCGTTTTTTTTGTCCATTACGTACTCCGTTGAAATCTCAGGTACAATCCAACGTCACAAGGTAGCGGATCAGTGAAAACCTTCGGCTTCCGGCGATCACTGAACGTTTCCCGGGGGACGTTCGCGCAGCTCCATCGAATGAGAAAGGGGAGCATAGGAACCCGGCATAGACGGGTTCTTCTACAATCCTGAAAGGATATGCTCTTATGTACTACTAATCATCATCTCCGCGTCGTACCGCGAAGATTTCTTCGGAAATTGGCTCGTGAATTTGGGTTTCCTTGCATCCGGCGCCTAGGAACTAGGAGCAACGTCCGGATTGCCGGCGTAGTACGATGGTACTTGCGAAACCCAAGCTCGTGGGCGACGCCGATGCCCGCAATCGCCATTTGGCTGCGGTTCTAACCGCTCTGTGGAGAATATCATGACGCTGACGGCTCTTGACACACGGATCACAGTCCTCGTGGACAACAATGTCTCGCCAAACCGAGGACTTCTGGCTGAGCACGGTTTTTCGGCCCTTATCGAACGCGGCTCCGACAGGATTCTCTTCGACACGGGCCAGGGACGGGCATTGCCCTGGAATGCCGGTATTCTGAGGATGGATCTGACGGGCATTGATATGGTCGTTCTCAGTCATGGCCATTACGATCACACCGGCGGTTTGCCCCACATCGTACAATACAACCCCGGGGTGCGTGTCGTTGCACATCCCAAGGCTCTTGCACCTCATCTTGCCTTGCACGAGAACGAATCGGCCCCACACGAGGTGGGCATTCCCTATCGGCCCGCGGTGGTGGAAGCTGCCGGGGCTCGTTTTGACCTGAAGACGGAGTTCGAAGAAATCGTCAAAGGAGTCTATTTCACCGGTTATGTTCCACGGGTTCTCCAGGCAAATCCCGACAAGCGTCTCCTCATTCCGAGCACTGGGGGCTGGCAACAGGACCTCATAGAGGACGACATATCCCTGCTGCTCGATACCCGGTCGGGATGGGTAGTCTGCTTTGGATGCGCTCACGCCGGAGTCCGAAACATCCTGCAGCACATGAAGGAGCAAATGGAGATTGACTCCATATGGGGTGTGCTGGGGGGAACCCATCTTGGATTCGCGGACCAATCAGAGACGTTCGCCGTCATAGAGGTGTTAGAGAACTTCAGCGTAGAATTCGTCGCAACAGCACACTGCACGGGAAGCGGACCGAATCGAATCCTCAAAGACCACTTCGGTGGCCGCTTCCATGAGGCCTATGCCGGAGCGGTGTTCGAGTTCTGAAGCCCTCGGCATCACCGGATCCGTCAAGAACCGGGCGCACCACGTCTTTGCCGAAGCAAACCTGCGCCACAATCAGGTGAAAGCCTCCTCCGGAGGGTGACAGTTGATCTGCATACGTAAGTCCTCCGACATGCGACACCGGTTTTCGCCGCGAAGACGGCCGGCACAGCCCGCCCCACGGCCGGAATTTGCGCGATCTTAATGTGCTGAAGGCACATACGAATTTAGCCGGGGGATTTATCCCCCGGAAAGAACGGAAAATTCAAATAGGATTTCCGTCCCGAAACCGTTTCCGGGCCTTGAAAGGCCCGGCTAACATCGCGTGTCCCTTCGGGACGTCCTAATAGTGAAGACGGCGGGCGGGACGCCCGCCCCACGGTCCTGATTTGTAGGGGCACCCCCCTGTGGGTTCCCAGGGCAGGCACAGGGGCCTGCCTCTACGGTTCAGGTGCTCCGGGCCTCCGTGCCCGAAAGTTATTCTTCTTGCCGGCACCAACATGGCAGCGAGACGAAAATATGTGACCGAACTTATGAAATGCCGCACTGAGGAACAGCCGCCCTTCGCATCGGAGGTTGCCGGCGTGACGCGTACCGGATATTCCCGGCGGTCATTAGGTCGCCGGAGTATTTTACCCTGGGGCGTTAGCGTCGGCCTTGTCGTCGGTTTGCCGCGGCGTTTCTTTCTGCCGGTCCTCCGTCTTTGCCGGCCGTTCCGGTTTCTCCGCCGTGCCTACGCCTCTCAGCCAATAACCTACTGCGCCTGCTCCAACCGCTACAGCGGCCATTCCTAAGAAGTGTAACATGTGCAACCTCCCGGGGCTGTTCACCCCTGTCGTGAATGGTTTTGGGTCCACACGGGCGGTTGGTAGCAGTTATAATGCCATACGGCAAAACCTACCAATGCAACACCGGCCCAGGTGTGAACATGCAATCCCGAGCTTCGCCGGGGTCCTCTTCCTTGGCCGGTTCCGTGGAACTGGGGAAGGACCAGCACGGCCATGGATCCCACCATGCCCAGCTTGGCCAGGGTCTTGATCGTACTTGGTTTCATGAAAATTCCGCCTTGACCTCGGAGAAGACGTCCCAGGCCGCCGTGCATCAGGAGCAACGATGTGCGCGGCGACCCGAACAGTCTTTGTTCACGGCTACTCTTTCGGCTTTCTCAGCTCCGCTTGAGCGTCCTCGAACTTTTCCTTGAGTTCGCCCACCCCATTCTGGGCGGCGCTATATGCCGTGGCCACTCCTTTCATGATGGTTTTCTGAACCGTGTCATTGGTGACGAGAAGCGTCACCGCAGCCCCGATGAGTGCGCCCTTCCAGAAATTCCCATCGCTGAGATTGAGACCGAGTATGGAATAGCCCGGTGCGTCCTGGGCGTCATACATCTGATACGCGTCTTGTGGGTAGTACCCGTAGTGATAAGCCTCGTGCAAAGGCGGATGATGCATAGGGGATGTCTGCGTGGCACTGGGGTGAGCATATCCGGTGAAGCCGGTTCCGGGATGAGGTATGCCCCCGCCGCCCGCCGGGGGCCCTTCCTGCGTGGGGACTCCCGAGCCGGATGTGGGGCCGGGAGCGCCTCCGCATCCACCCGACTGCATTGATGGGCCCGGCATCATCGGGGATGGGGGGTACGGGGAAGGAGTAGGGCCGGGAGAGGCCGATTCTCCGCATTCACATTGCTTATATGCCGCACCGGCCGCCTGGGCGTCCCGGCAACCGTGTTGTGTATGGTCCATTTCAGTTCCTCCTGGTTGGTTGGATTAAGTGCCCTACTTGGCCTTTTTCGATGAAACCACCACTTCACTTGTCGCTTGCTTGCCGATTGAGTTCAACAAGTAGATCACTCCGGACGCAGCGGCAAACATGACTGCAAATTTTGTTATTCCCGTTCCCCCGACAGCGGAGGCGGCCGCCGCAGCTGCCGCTGTTGCCACTCCTGCTCCCGCTCCCTTGACAACAGTGTCAACCAGGGCCTCATTCAAGGTCATTTGATTCGCTTGGACCTTGTGCAGATTTACCCCAAGCGCTGCCGAGCCGCCCACGACAAACCCGGTTCCTCCCGCGGCCAACGCCCGTGAAGCATCAACCGGTCCCAAACCGACCCCTTGGGAGTAATACGATGGGTAGTATCCTTGATACGACTGATATGGGTAACTATTCATACTGTTCTCCTTTCCTTACCTTACGTGGAACTGTTTCCACTTGCCGTTCATCTATTTGACGTAAGCCTTATCGCAGCCTCGGCGGGTCCGCAGACGGTCTGCCGGCCCGTTCCCGTTAGTCCTCGGATTGAGTCTTGTCTTGAGGCTTGCCGAGTAAGCCTCCCAACGCGCCCGCCAAGGCCTGCCGCACCGCGTCGCTGTTGAAAAGAAACGCGGCCGTGGTCCCCAGAACGACTCCCTTCCAGAATTGATCATCTCGGAAGTCAAGATTCAAGAGTCCGCTGATCAGGTCCTGAGGGGTTGCCTCACCCTGCAGGGCCTTGCCTACAACCGCCGCGAACGGTCCGTGATGAGGATCTCCACCGACCGGGGCGTGCGGCCGGGGAGCATGGGTGAAAACCGGAGCCGGACCCATTGGCGGATGAGGAACGTGGTGCGGGTAGCCATAGGCCGGTGGGGGGTGGTGAAAATATCCCTGGTGATGCCCGGGAGTTGGGGGTGCCCATGGTGGGGGACCACCGATCGGCCGGTCGTACACGGGGGGGCCGTAAGTACCGGGCTGACGGACCGTGTGTGCGGAGTGAGGAACGGAGTCCGGAATAGGACCCATCTGCTGCGGTGCGGCTTCCGGATTCCACCCACCCGTCATGTGAGGCGGGGCCTGGGATCCTCCGTATTCACCGCCGCCTACCGGGAACCCCGCGCTTCCCGTGCAGGCTTCTGCCTGGTCCGGTTGTCCCCGGACCATACCCTGATCCGGAGAGGTTCCCATGGGAGCGCCCTGTTGGGGTTGTCCCGGTGAAGGGGCTGAACTACTACCGCATTCGGAGCCTCCGGTTTCTCGGTGAACGCACGCTTCCTCACTGTGGTCGCACGCTTCCTCACCCGTCCCGACAAGATTCAGTTCCGGCCCGCCCGTCTGCCCCTGGGGTACCGAGGGCGCTCCCTCCTTTACTATCTGATGTTGTTGCATAATCTCCTTTCCTTCCATCGACACCTCCTCACACCGCTGCGCCGGTATGCATTTGAAAATCGTGACCATTGAATCTTCTTGACTAGCGCCTCCTTTGTCTGTTCGACATGGAGGGCGCTCCTAGACTGTGCCGCCCCGGATGGTTCTTCCGGCGCAGCTTCAGACAATTGCGTTTCAAATTCGGCGTGATCCGTATCCCCTGGACAAATCCTCAAGGAGCGGGTCTGGAACCCTCCCCTACCGGGGGTAGGAGGATTCCTCATTCAGATGCTTGGAAGCGGAGTCGAAATACGGGTCATTTCTTATGACAGTTGCCGTTGCCCTCTTCCGCTCTACGGGCCAACTCGGCAAGGTCAGCCTTGTAAAAAAGGAGTTTCGCTGAGTTGCTCACCACGCCTACGGTAATCAGGTTGTGGAAAACCGCCCCTGCAAGGGGGGGCAACCACCCCAGGGCTGCCAGGAGCATCCCTGCCAGGTTGAGACCCACGGAAATCCCGTAATTCTGACTGATTACATCCAAAGTCTTCTGCCCGAGGGCCACGGTTTGCGCTACCAGAGCCAAATCGCCGTTCTGCAACACGATGTCCGCATGCTCTATGGCTACGTCAGCGCCCGTGTCCCCCATGGCAAAGCTGATATCCGCATGGGAGAAGGCCGGCGCATCGTTGATTCCGTCTCCCACCATGGCGACCACGTGATCGGGATAGAGCTTCTTGCAGTGCATGACCCACGAGGCCTTATCCTCCGGAGACTGCTCCCAGCGGATCGTGTCAATGGGGAGGGAATGGGCGAGAGCCCTGGCATGTTGTTCCCGATCTCCGGTGAACATGGCGATATGCTCCACCCCCAAAGCCTTCAAAGCCGACAGAGCCTCGGAAGCGGTCTCCTTCATGCGATCTTCGACACCCATGAGCCCGATGAGGCGGCGGTTGCACGCGACGAACAGAACACTTTCTCCTTTGGCAAGCATGGTTTCTTCCTCTTTGTGCCCCATCTCATGGTCCACCTGATAGTCCTCCATGAAGTGATGGCTGCCCACGAGGATTTCATCGCCGTCGATTTTGGCCTTGACTCCGTGGCCGATGATGAGTTCAGTCTTCTCATGCCGGGGGATCTCGATCTCCGATTCACGCGCCTTGTTCAGAACCGCCAGGGTCATGGGGTGCTTGTAGTGCATTTGGGAACTTGCCGCCAACTGGAGGACTCGAATCGGGTCGTACTGTTCATCGAGAGAAATCACCCGGGAAACCTGCGGAACTCCGCTGGTCAAGGTGCCGGTCTTGTCGAACGTGAGGTGTTTGAGCTTTCCGGCTCTCTCAAGATAGCGACCGCCCTTGACGAGGCTGCCCTGCCGAGCGGCATTTCCCATGGCCGCGCTGAGTGCCGTGGGAGTGGAAAGGCTTACCCCGCATGGACACGCGATGATCAGCATGGCCATGGCTCGCTGGATATTTCCCGTGATGAAGTAGGTGAGCAGTGACAATGCCAGTGAAAAAGGCACCACAGCGTCACTGAAACGCTGCGATGAAAGGATGATCTCCGCTTTCTGCTCCTGCCCTTCTTCAATAAGACGAATGATCTGCCCCAACCGCGTTTCTTCTCCAACGGATTCCACTTGAACCAGTAGTTTTCCCATTTCCACAGTGGTTCCGGCCAGTACCACATCGGCGACGACCTTAAATACCGGACGAGATTCGCCCGTCATGGCCGACTCGTTGATCAAAGCCTCACCCTCTACAACCTTGCCGTCGGCGGGAACGGCGTCGCCTTGGCGTATGCTGACAACGTCCCCTCTGACAAGATCGGAAACCGCGATCTGTACTTCGACACCGTCTCGGATTACCCACGTGTCTCTGACATCCTGCCGGAGCATGTCCCTGATGGCCTTTCTGGTCTGCTCAACGGTACGAGTCTCCAGCCATTCGGAAAAATTGACCAGCCACATCACGACCAGCGCCGCCATAGCCTCACCCATGAGTATGGAGAGAAACGCGGCACTCGTGACGAGAAGGTCCATGCTGACACCCCGGTTGATCAGATTCCTTAGTGCCTCCCTTACAATGGGAATGCTCAATCCAATGGCGACAAGCGCGGGGGGAGTGAATACGCGCGATAACAGTGAAAACCTTCCGGGCGAAGCGCCGCCAAACAGAAAGCGTCGTATCCACTCAACAATAATGAACGCCCCGGCTAGAACAAGCACGGTTCCTGAGACGTGGGAACGTCTGTTGGCATCCGGGAGCGACGAGCCGGAAGATCCGGGGGCTTCCGACCGGGAATATGCCGGGCTGTAAGTGGGCAGCTCGGCTGCCAGTACCTCTCTGACATTTTCCATGTCAGGGGCCTGCCCATTATGAAAGAGTATGATTGAACCGGTCCCCAATCGGACCTCAACATGAGAGACGCCGGGGATGACGTCCAAGGAGTCGGCAAGCCTTTGGCCGGTCTCTTTCTGTTGAGCCAACGCGGGACATTTGATTCGGGTTCGCCAATCCAGGCAATGTACTACTTGGAAGCTCATGGTTTCTTTTTTGCCTTCAGCGCGGAATTTAGGACCTTGCCGCCGCACGAGAGCCAAGCTCGGCCGGTGGTCTCATTCGTGAACGGGAGATTCGGAGGCGATTTTCAGTCGTGCCGTCCGTTGTTTGATTATAGCTATGATCCCGGCATGTTAGATAAGTCAAGACTAATCTGCTCAAGAGATGCTAACAAATAGGTACCGTTCAACGGAGCACAGCCTTCACCACGAAAATTCGACAATTCCTAACATTGTTAGATATGCCTCTAAGGTGCACTAATAAACAGTGTTTCAGGCACCTAACTTTTTTTGGATCGGTTCGATTACTCCCCGGTCACTTCTGCTTACGGTTGAGTATTGGATGTTTTTGGTTGCATCCGGTGAACATCCCTTCGAAGAGGAAGGAGTCGACCAAGTGTTTCCTCCTCGGCATTCTCGGAGTAGTCCCGGACGGCCTCCGGCGAGGACCTTCGGGGGGGCGTTGCACTGCCGGCCGCTGGTGAGGGTGTCACGGAAACCTGATCGGCCGTTGGATTTGGCAGTCCCGGCGCATTCCAGGTTTCGAGCCTCTTGGAGTTCAGGAGAATCCCTAAGGTATGAACGATGTGAAGGAGGCCGCCCATAATGGGAGAAAGCAGACCGGCGGCTCCCAGGGCGGCTCCCAGAATGTTTGTACCGATTGCCAACCAGTGGTTCTGCTCGACGATCCTGAGAGTCTGATGACTGAGTTGACGCAGAGTGACCAGCCTTTCAAGGTCACTGTCGACAAGAGCGATATCTGCGGACTCTATGGCGACCTCGGCACCGCCCGCTCCCATTGCAATTCCCACATGGGCTTTGGAGAGAGCCAAGGCATCGTTGACGCCGTCTCCCACCATGACGAGACGACTCCCATTGGTTTGCCGTTCGGCCACGTATCTACCTTTGTCTTCCGGGAGCAGACCCGCCCGGTAGTTATCAAGACCAAAGCTTCGTGCCATTGCCTTGGCCATTGTGTCGGTATCGCCGGTAACCATGTCAATGGTGGTCACCCCGTCGCTTCTGAGCCAATCCAGAACCTCTTGGGCCCGGGGCCGGACACGGTTCGCCACCGCTACCATACCCTGCACTTTGCCGTTCTTTGCGACATACAAGGCCGTATGACCGGCTTGAACGACCCTTTCGGCGACCGGCCTGAAATATGATGCATCCACTCCCTCTTCCTTCATGAATTGGAAGCTTCCCACAAGAATCGTATCGCCGCTCAGTTCCGCCCTGACCCCTCTCCCCATTACAAAGTCGCACACAGCGTGGGGCTCGGGAATTATGCCTTGGCTGTTTGCCGCGTTGACAATGGATTTTGCCATGGGATGCTCATTGTGGATCTCGGCGGCAACTGCAAGCGCCAGGACATCCCGGGCGGTTTGCTTGCGTGTGCGGGTCACCACTTCAACGACCTCCGGTACATCCGTTGTCAGGGTCCCGGTCTTGTCAAAACAGAAGCAGTCCGCCTTTCCTATCGTCTCAAGGTACAGTCCTCCCTTAACAAGGACTTGGTTACGAGCCGCATTGGCTACTGCGGCCGTAATGGCGGTGGATGAGGCAAGCACCGTGGCGCAAGGGCAAGCCATGACCAGCATGACGGTAAAGGAGCGTACGAGGCTGCCCGTAATCAGCAATGTGCCCAGCGTTGCGGCCGTCCCCAAGCCCATCAATCGAGCGGCCAAAACATCGGCATGCTTTTCTACAGGCGCCCTGTTGGCAAGCGAATCTTCCACCAATTGAAGAATGCGGCACAGGTGAGTATCATCACCGACTCTCTCAGCTTTGATGAAGATGACTCCCCGTTGCACAATGGTACCCGCGAATACGGGGTGACATTCCTTCCGCAATTCCGCCTGAGCTCTGCCGGTGATGTGAGCCTCGTTCACCAGAGCTTCACCTCGCACGACGGTTCCGTCCACCGGGATTTTTTCGCCCGTATGGGCCACAACAATGTCGCCGATCCGCACCTGGTCAACGGGAGTTTCCACTTCCACACCGTCGATCCAAATGAAGGTATTCTTCTCAGCCAACAGCAGGATTTCTCTGATTGCCTTACGAGACTTGTCGGCAACATAGTCTTCAAGAAGTAGGCCCAGCCGAAGAATCCAGATAACTTCCAGGGCCGTGAGGGCCTCACCGGTGAAGATGGCGAGTACGCATGTGGCGGCCAAGAAGGGAAATAGACTAACGAATTTTCCGTTTTGCATGTCTTGCCATGCGTGGTGCAGCAGTGGAATTGCGGCAACGGATGCAACAAGGGCAACCAGGCTTAGGGGGCCCTGGGCAAGCGGTGTCTTGAAAAACATCTGCCTCACCAGCGCGTAAGCCATGAAGGTTGTGATTGCCGCCACCTCGATGATGCGGCCCCAAAAAGAGGTTTCCACTTGCCGCTCTCCGGCACGACAGACGGCACAATCCGACGCGCACGCGATCTGTTGACCCGAAGAGTGTGTTGCAGAAAGCGACCTTGCGACGAGCAAACCGTCCAAGAGCAGTTCCAGCACTGCCTTGAATCCGATTCTTTTCGGATCGTACTCCAGGATGACGCTTCCCGTAGCCGAGCGGGCCTCGACGTGCACAATCTCCTCGCGTTCCGAAAGTCGGACCTGAAGGAAATGGGCTCGGGCTTGGATGTAACGGATGGCCGTGACCTTTACGCGCATTCTCCCCGGGATGGAGTGGCGGATCGAAATATCTTCGTCCGAGTAAGGTACGGCGGTAAGTTCCCGATCAAATCGTTGGGAATTCAGGAGCTCGGCTTTTAAGTACATTATTTTCCTCCTGGTATGTATCTTCAGTGTTTCCGGTATGTTCAATGGGGAAGTCCACGACGCACCCAAAGCCGATTGGCCGGCCCTCGGTGACGGCGCAGTGATTTTTCCCTCATAGTTTGACCAAGGTACCGGCTGTCGAGAACTCTAATCAAGGTAGACATGTCTATCAGATGTAGTCGATCCAAATCCGGATGTCAACAAGAAATTGCGGGATCGGTAGTCTGTCGGTCGGGAAGCAATGTGCGGATGTACGTAAGCCGGTGAGCACAAAGCATCTCTTGAAACCAAGTGAGGGGCGGGTTTGGAACCCGCCCCTGAGGGCGTCTGTCTCGGAACGCCCCACCGGCAGACCGAGGAACGGCGGGGGCGTAAGAGTCCGCGCCCGAGGCAATGCCGCCGAGGCTCTCACAAGGGCAAGGGCTTTCATACGTGCCGTGCCCGGCCTCGGGGCATGATGGTTGCCGTAATCGGATCTAGAAGCCGGCTCCTAGTGCTACTTCCACCCCGAGGACGGGATCTATGGTTCGAGCCGGTATCGTGCCGTAGTTGTTCCCGGCAGCAGGAGCACTCCATCCGGAATTTGCCCTGGAGATGCATGCATAGTTGAACCATTTTCCCGGCTGCCAATAGGAGAATCTCGTGTTCAGTTCCAGACCTTCGAGAAGTGCCCAGTCAAGGCCGACATTCACTTCCCATCCCAAATCGTCGTCCGGTATTGCGGGTACGGCCATAGCTCCAAACCCGGGCAATCTCTCATAGGCCGCGTCTCCTTCAAGATCAGGTTGAATGTATCCCCAGCCGTAACCCTTGCTGACGCGGTTGGCCTTGAGAAAACTCCCCCAGACATTGAGATTTGCCGCGACCGAGTAATCGAAGCGAACGGCATAGGCGAACGCATCGGTCAGAAACCCGTCCCCGTTCCTGTTGAACGCGTTATTGCCGCCGCCGTAGTTGAACACCATCAAATAGTTGTAAGGGTTGAACAGTATCGTGCTCGCCCAATTGGGGTGGATGGTAAGAAGCGCGTCGGCCGTGTTCTGCGGGCCGACCCATAGACCCGCGCCCTGCTTGTCGATAAGGACACCGGCTCTTCGATCGAATCCGGAAGACCAATAACCGAAAAGTGTAACCTTGGAGGGGCCGGCCGTCGCGCCGAGCTGCATTGCCAATCGCAACATCTCCGTGTGGTTCGTCTGAAAGACGCTGCCCGAACCGCCTGTGAAGTTGCCTACAGAGACTGTTCCGGAATTTTCGTCCGTATTGTTTCCGTTGCGCCTATGGCGGACCAGGGACGTCCAGTAGTCGAACTCCGCGTTGGCGAAGAAGTTTCCCGACGCGTACTTGGCGTAAAGAATGTGGAGTTGGCTCGTCAAGTCTCTCGGAATGAAGAGATTCCGAGCGAGCAGCCTGTCTGCTGCCGTGGCTCCGTTCGACACGATGAGGTTTTCCGGACCGAGAGACCATCGGTAATAGTCGTAAAGGTATCCCATCTCGAAATTGCAGGCGCTATGAACGACAAACCCGGTGAGATGGGGAGATCGTTGTACCGCCTTGTTTTCCGTTTGAAGCGAGACTTCCACATCCGCGGTCATGGCCGGATCGCCTGCAATGAAGTCCGCGGAAACGTCGTCCGCCTGTCTCCAAGGGAACCAAAGGAGGCCTACGCGGAGCGGTCCGTAAGGAATGGTCAGTTGTAGTGCCTCCGTGGACGTGACGTCCTCACCGCTTGCCAGCGCGCCGATGCCGAAGACGAACGGTCTCTTCCCAAGACCAACGGTCCCCCAGGGGGTCTCCGCTTCAAACCACAGAAGGTTCCAGAAGCCCGGAGAGAAAGAGAACCCCGTGCCTGTGAACGCGCTGTTGGGATACTCGGACGCCACAAGAGCACCTGCACCCAGTTCGGGTTCAAACTCCTCCCATGACCCCACGTAGTAGGCTCCCTGAATGGAAATGGCCTCGTTTACCGTAAAAACCGGTGAAAATTCCATGAATTGCGTGCTTACGGCCACATCATGTCCGGGAAAGACGCCGGGCCACTTGTTTGCGCCCGCCCAGAAGTTCTGATTTTGAACGTTGTTGCCGGAAGCATCCACATTGTAAGGACCAAAGAACCCCTCATCACCGAACTGACTAGCGTAGTAGTAGTTCCAGGAAAGGCCTCCTTCCAACTCGAACTCCCATGCCCAAGACATCCCCGGAGACGCCGCAACCGTCAGTAATACCAGTACCGTAAGGACGGCAGTTCCAGTTCTCTTCATGTCAAATCCTCCTCATTATGACATAAATGACGAACATGCGGCCGAGGCCGGCGGCGAAGGCCGACATCCGTCAACATTCATAGAATCGATCAGGTTATTACTAGGGACTTTTTCAGAGGCTACGATCCAAATAGTGAGTTCGTCAAGACAAACTTCGAATATTATAATAAAGATAGATACGTCTAGCCGTTGGAAGGGACCCTTAATCGGCTCCTAGAGCTTAGGATGGCCAAGGCAATTTACCGTTCCGCCAAAAAAACTTGACAAAATTGGAGTCTTCAAAGTAACGTAGATACCTAGAATGGAAGGAGAGACATCTATCTGATGTCACAATGTCGATAAAGACTTGATGGAACATGTATGGCAAGGGTCAAATTGGGTCCGAAATTCGGTCGTGTCGTTCGTTCCCGGTGAATCCGCCTGCTAAGCTCTTAATGAGGCCCGGCCCGACGGCCGGACTCCACGATGGAATTGTTCAAGCTGGTGCCACTCATTGCCTTGAACACTCATGATGCCGGGCTAAGTGGTAATCCCCCCGCTTGACTACGCTCTCACGATGGAACACAACCTGCGCGTTTTGCTTGAGGCGCTCTTGAGCCCAAGCCGGGCCTAGCACATTCACCACCGGACAAAGAAAGAAACACGACATGCCGGCCCCAAAGCCCTCTATTCTACTCGTGGATGGTGACAAGGATCACGCCCGCTCCATGGCAAGAATTCTCATCCGAGCCGGGTTTGCGGTGAACATTGCCGATGACCCGTCGAAGGCCGTGTCCATCCTGGAGACCAGGAGCTTTGAAGCGCTTGTGCTTTGCAGCGGGGCAAACTTGGGGAGAGAAAAGGACCTCCTCACTTGGGCCCGTAAGCAGCATACCGTGGGTAAGGCCATCGTCATTGACCTGCCCGGCTCAAGCCTTCCCCAAGAATTGCTTCGTGAGAGAGCGGCAGATCTGGTCTTGACAAGGCCGGTCGACGCCGGCTCGCTTGTGGGCTTTCTCTCGCAACAGCTTCAGGAACGCAACGGCGAGGAATCCTTTTCCGGAAGCATCGAGGGAGTGGACATCCTCTCCTATGTCCAGTTCATTCTTCTTTCGGGTACCAAGACGGTGCTCGAGATATACTCTCGGGACGGAGCACGGGGTACAATATACGTCAACA
This sequence comes from Desulfomonilaceae bacterium, assembly GCA_963675835.2. Taxonomy (GTDB): domain Bacteria; phylum Desulfobacterota; class Desulfomonilia; order Desulfomonilales; family Desulfomonilaceae; genus JAVHLK01. Next base: position 586,616 of record CAXXIU010000017.1, on the reverse strand, counting down.
AGGGGAGCATATGTCATGCCGCCTTGGGTACGGCTCAGGGCGAGAGGGCCTTGTATAACTGCTTGTCCTTCAGGGGAGGCCATGTGTTGACCAGGCAGTGGAGGGAACCGGAGAAGATCACCATTACCAAGCCGGGGGAGTTCCTTTTGATGGAGGCGGCTCGACGACGTGACGAGGCCTTGGAGACCGCAGGGGGTCCGTTCTCGGATTAACCGCATCAGTTGTCCACGATACCGTCGTGAAGCAAAGGAGCCTATGGAGAACAGTTATTGGATTACGAAACACCTTCGAAATCACTTACTTTTGATTCCTTCGTCACGTCTCCCGAAAACCTGACCGCCGTTCAGACGGCAATCCTCATGGCTGAGAACGGCAGCTTGCCGGGGGGCGGGGCCCTTTTGTACGTGTACGGAGACCGAGGCGTGGGCAAGACCCATTTGCTCAACGCAATAGCGAACGCTGCATGCGGACAAGGAGCGGTTCTTGTTGACGTCGTGAAACTTCGGAAGACCTGTGAGCAAGCGTGGGCAAGGGGGGACCATGTTGATCTGGAGGAACGCTTCATCGAGCCCGACCTGCTTCTCCTGGACAACATCGATGCGTCGGTTGAGCACGAGGAGTTCCAGTCGCACCTTTTAGGGGGCGTTGAGGCCCGGCTCTCAGCAGGGCTGGGGGTGGTTGTCTCTTCACGGGTTCCTCCATCGAGGCTCAAGGTCTACCGTCTCGAGCACGAGCCTCTACTGGGCGGCGGTGGAATCGTCAGTCTGAAGTGGGCCGACAAGAATTTCCAGACGCTCATAATGCGAAGCCTTCCGGGGGCCGAAGCCGTGCCGGATGAAGCCCTTGCTTCACTACTCGGGGAAGAAATCAAAGACGGCCATGCTCTTCTGACACTGGCCCTGGGACTTCAGGCCAAGCCCGAGATCAGGCGGTTGCTCACGCAGTTGGGATATTCACTCAGAAGTGTGCGCAGGACACAGAGCGATAGAGGCGTTTACCTCATTTCGCATTGGCGTATGGAGTGGGAGGGAAGAATCCATGTGGTGGATGTGGCCTATTCTCTTAAGAACCGCTCCGTGGCTACGAGATGCTGGTCCCTCCGGCAGTTATGAGGACATGGCTTTCCCTGAAGAAGGTGCCGAGGAACCGGTCGGGAGGCAAACGCAGTGAACCGATGGGAGCCCCTTTCGGCTTTCGTCAATGGACAAGGATAAGATTATTCATGCGATCAACCCTGAATTCAGTGAGATTTCCGGATTCACCGAAAACGAGGTGCCCCACGGCACGAGACTCGGAAGGTGAGGAAGTGTGAATGAAGATACTACTGGCTGAGGATAACAGGTTCTACCGTCGCTTGCTCGAAACGAATCTGAGGCAATGGGGGCACGAACCCGTGAGCTGTGACGACGGAGAGCAGGCCTGGCAGCGTCTCAAAATGCCTACGGGGCCAAAGATTGCCGTGCTCGATTGGGAAATGCCCAGGATGGACGGAGTGGAAGTATGTAGGAAACTGCGTTCGAGCAAGGATCATCATTACGTTTACGTCATCTTACTGACGGCCAAGAGCAGTAAGGAAGACTTGGTGGAAGGATTGGATTCCGGCGCGGACGATTACGTCGTCAAGCCATTCAACCCTTTCGAATTGCAGGTCCGGCTTCGAGCGGCCGTGAGAATAGTGGGACTCCAAGACGACCTACTTGCGGCTCTCCGGCAGGCAGAGAGCCGAGCCAAGCAGGATGACTTGACACGACTCTTGAATCGTTCTGCGATTCTGGAGGTCATGGAAAAGGAATTGGAGCGATCGAAACGCGAAAGGAATCCCCTTGGGGCAATCATGGCCGATGTGGATGACTTCAAGCAGATCAACGATTCCTACGGTCACGTGACCGGCGATGGAATCTTGAACCGGGTCGCGGCCCGAATCAAACAGAGCCTGCGAGTCTACGATTCCGTCGGGCGGTACGGTGGTGATGAGTTCCTGGTGATTCTTCCCAATTGTGGAAAAGAACAAACGTTGCGATTGGCGGAGCGAGTTCGCCGGGGCGTAAGTGCCGAACCGTTTCCAATCAGTGGACTCCCGGTAGTGTGCACGATAAGTTTGGGGGTGACTGCCTTCCCCGGTGTCGGTACCGCAGAACCGCCTCTGCTGTTGCGGGCCGCCGACAAAGCCCTCTATGAAGCCAAGAATGGAGGCCGAAATCGCACCGCGGCTCAAAGTATTATTGCGTTGAATCCGGCAGAGGCTCATATCGTGTAAACGGGATCTTCGTGCCCGTCTCCGCACGAAGTCCCGACTATATCATGTAAGGTGCAAAATGCGCCACATTCGCGTGACTTATGGTACACAATACACCGGCTTGCTTGTGCTCAAGACGGGCGGCAAGCCGAAACACTAATAAAAGAAGTGAATTATGTGCCTAATTTGTGGCCGGCACAATGCTTGCAAGTGATTGGCCGGGGGCCGATCGTGAAGATCGAGACTCCCTGAAAACCAGAGCCGTGGCGCCACGGTATTGACGGAAGGCAAGAGGCACATGGCAAGTGTCGGAAGAAAAGCCCGATATTCCAAGTTTGATTCCCGGGCATTGAGCGGAGAAATCTTCTTACCCCCCGTAGGGGCGAGTTTTAAACCCGCCCTGATAAGGTTCGCCCGGGAGCGACCGACGCCGCCGAATCTCGGACAATATTTCCGGAACTTGCCGTGAGAACCGAAATGATTGCGAATCAGTGCGCAACAACGAACACAAAGGAGAAGAAGTCATGCCGGGTTTTGATAGATCAGGACCTCAAGGAGCCGGTCCCCGAACCGGACGCGGCTTGGGAAGATGCGGGACCTACGCGGGGGAAGGATTGCGATTTACGCGGGGAGCATTCCGAGGCGTCGGACGGGGAGGTGCTCCGTGGGGCGGTGGCCGAGGCAGGTGCTTCGGCGGCCGAGGCATGGGATGGTACGGATACGGAGTGCCCGCTGCCGGTTGGGTCTCCCCATCGCCGACGGAGGAAGCCGAAGCCCTTAAGGCTGAACTTGCAGCCGCGGAGAGTGAAATCTCGGCCATGAAGGCTCGCCTGGAAGATCTCGAGAATAAGGAGTGAGGGGACAGGATCGGAGTGGCTCAAAAGCAAATCAAAGCCATGACGGTTTAAGCGCCCACGCCTCGTTCAGGCGAACCGCCATGACCTCTCGGTCACAACGGACTATGAAAATCCCCCGGTGCTCCGGACCAAAGTTCCCGCCTTAGGAGAAGGGGGGACAAGGGCGGATTTTCACGTAACATACTAAGGAGACTCAGATAAGCCGGACTGTGGAACAGCCGGCAAAGAGTCGGAACGGATCAAACCAAAATGCCAAGACGAGATCAATCGGGCGGCCAGGGTCAAGGGCCGGGAGCAGGAATGGGTCAGGGGAGGGGAGGGGGCCGTGGGGGAGGCCGCGGACGAGGAGGAGGTCCGGGTGGAGACTGTATTTGCCCGAGCTGCGGTGAACGGACGCCTCACCAAATGGGAACGCCTTGCTTTCAGCAGAAATGTCCCAAATGCGGAACATCCATGACCCGCGGGTAGCCGCCTGGGCAATTAACCTCCAAAACACCAATCGCTTTGTTTGGGGCAGGTTGCCAACCTGCCCCGGCGGAGTTCAAACCCGTTCCTGCCGGCAAGTGACATGTGACCGGCAGGATCCCTCTTGTTTCCGTTGTCCCGAATGTCGTGACGCGGATCTCTTCCTCGATATTCCCACGACCCTATATTACTATCCCTGTCGTGCCGCGAAGAATTCTTGCATTCCGGGGACATAACCCAATTTCGATCCGCGACGGCGGGTAGAAACTTGGGATTGTGTCCCCGGAATTGCGGACTCGGCATTCTCGGTGTTCACTGCTTCTGTGGTGATTCTCATTTGGTTGCGGCCGAAGGCTGCGCTCAGTGTATAGTCTAAGCGTAGCATGTTACCCGGCGAAAGGGAGGTGCCCATAAATGTTCGGACCCTTGTTCGATCTCACGGGATTTGATTGGTTCGCACTGATATGCATTCTCATGGCCGCGGTAATCGGCGGGTACTTTCCGCTCATACGGAGAGATCTGGTGAAGGGCGAGGGCTTTCCGCTCGGGCAGGCGTTTTCGGCCGGGGTTTTTCTCGCCCTGTCGCTGATAATCATGCTTCCCAACGGATCACACCTTTTCAAGAAGGCCTTGCCGCACGTCGGCTATCCCCTGGCTTCGGTTGCGGCACTGGTCGCGTATCTCACGTTGCTCGCACTCGGGCATGCGGGCAACGCGGAAAGATCGGCCGCGGTTAGGGAGGATTTGCTCACCACTCCCTTGATACCGGTCATCATGACGGTCATGATTGCGATTCCGTCGTTCCTGCTCGGCACCGCGCTCGGGATCAGCGACACATCCGCGGCTTTGGTGATCTTCGTCGCGATTATGCTTCACAAAGGATCGGCCGGATTCGCTCTGGCACTCGCCATGGCACGGAGCACAATGACTCCGATGCAGTCGTTTGCCCTGTACGGCCTGTTCGCGTGCTCCACTCCGTTGGGAATCATTCTGGGCGCAGATGTGCACGAGTATCTCACCGGTCATGCCATGATTCTGGTAAAAGCGACGATACTCTCGTTAGCCTCGGGGGTGTTCTTCTATATGGGAACGCTTCACGAGATGAAACACGCACCGCTCATTATTCACTGCTGCACGGTCCGCGGATTTGTGACAATGCTTGCGGGTCTGGGACTCACCGCGCTGGTACGCCTCATGGTGGGACTGGCTCACACAGGGCATCCCGGGTAGAAGAGAAATCGACCACAAAGGCACCAAGACACCAAGAAGAGCAAGCCACGGTAAGTCAAGGCGGTAAGACTGGGAAGAGGAAGAGGAAGAGGAAGAGGAAGAGGAAGAAAAGAGAAGAGAAATCAACCCCTAAGACACCAAGAAATCAAAGGGCGATTCTCTTGATGCCGTCCCGAATCACGGGGACGTTGAAATTTATAAGTAGGCCCAGTCGCAGCCCGGCCAGTTTGAGATATGTCAGGACTTGAGCACGGTGTACCGGCAAGATTTTCTCCACCGCTTTGAATTCCACGAGCACGCAATCCTCAACGAGCAAATCCAGGCGTAGGCCCGTTTCGAAACGGATACCGTCATAGACCACTGGAACCGCAACTTGCAGGTCCACCTTCATTGGGATCTTCTTAAGCTCGTGTGCCATGCACACCTCATATACGCTTTCCAGCAGTCCCGGACCAAGCTGAGAATGAACGCGGAACGCCGAGTCTACTATCGCTTTCGCCACCTCGTTCAATTCATCCGGAATCGGTCCCCTCGATGTGTTTGTGACTTGCCGGTTCATCCCTTCTTCTCTGGTATCTGTTACCCTTGTGCCTTCGAGTCTTTGTGGTTAGCTCTTTCTTCTCTTCGTTCTTGTCTTACCTCTTAGAATTATAGTATTTTATTCTTCTTTGTGTCTTCGTGTCTTTGTGGTAAATTTTCTTGTCTTCTTTTCTCTGGTGTCTCCGTGGTTACGTAGACAGCGCGTCTTCATTGGAATCGCCGGTCCGTATCCTTACGATGCCCTCGACACGCCTCACCACGATTGAACCGTCTTCGGACTTCCCCGCGGAGCCGTGGAGGCATATGGCTTCGACAACCCGTTCAACCTGTTGAGTCGGCACGGCCACCTCTATCTTGATTTTGGGGACTACGTTGATCGAGGATTTCTTACCGGCGAACGACCGGCCTCGGGCTTTCACCTCGGTGGTTTGGAGTACTTCGGATACCGTCATTCCGCCGACACCGAGTTCCTCCAATGCCTCCTTCACATCGTCGAGTTTGAACGGTTTGATGTACGCCTCAACAAAGAGCATGACCGACGCTCCTGTGGTGAAAAGAAAAACGGGTTGACTTTGCGTTCTCAGCTGACGTACTCTATCACATTGGTCGTTGTGACCAAAGCGTATATCAGGGCCCCCGTAGCTCAGTGGATAGAGCGACGGATTCCTAATCCGCAGGTCGCAGGTTCAAGTCCTGCCGGGGGTACCAAAGAAATCAAAAGGTTGGCCGATTTGCGGCCGGCCTTTTTTGTTTGGAAGTGCGTTGGCTCCGAGAGACTTACTGAACAGACGTTCACTCGTCAAAATTACTGCAGATCGTAGGGCGGGCTGTGCCCGCCGTTTCTCCACCAAAGGCCGGGGGCCGGTAAGCAGCCAAACCCTTCTTATGGAGCGGGGATCGGCTGTTACCCCCCTGAGAAAAAGGGGGGCAGGGGGGATTTTTCAGGTAAAGGCCGGTGTCCGGTATGAGGCAACGGAGGAAAGGGCAGGCTCCTCCGGCCCTTGGATCCCAAGGGTCGTGCGGGATAAATCGCATCAATTTTCGGCAAAGTCTGACCCAAGAGTGCATTTCAAAGTAGGCAGATCTGGAGCCACGGCTTCTGTTCCCCACCCCGGATGCCGTTTTCCCCATTGATGTTCGATACGAAAAAAGGCCTTGACACAAGCGGCTGAATTGTCGTACGGTATCATATCGGTTCGACAAGGTGATCCCCGGCTGGGAAATTCTGCCGGGATAAAATCGGGGGTACCGAATTCTACTGATTGACTGATGTTCCACAGCACAAACAATTTCCAAACAATGTCAAAGATCCGCCGGGGGTATGGGCGTACGTATCTAAAACAATGGCGACCTGAGCGCGAAACACAGAATGGATTTGAGGGGTATTCAACCCCGTGAGCGCAAAGAGATCGCAAGAAAAAAAAAGATGGGTTAACGTAAAATACCAGTAAGTTCAGATTGTTATGGTTTTGGTAAGGGGGCGGAGCCTGTCCTGTGCAGCGAATCAACCGGCTAACTGTATCATGAACATGAGCACGGCAGGCCACATCTTAAAAGGGGATTTCTTGAGTATTTGGGTTATGATTCGGAGTCGACGATGAGAGCAGTACTACTCGCGGGAGGGAAGGGGACGCGCCTTCGTCCGTACACCACGGTGTTGCCTAAGCCGCTGATGCCTGTGGGAGACAAGTCCATCTTGGAAATACTGATAGCGCAGTTGCAGGACAGCGGGTTCCATAAGGTCACCATATCCCTTGGCCACTTGGCTCATCTGGTGAGAGCCGTCATCGGAAACGGTGACAAGTGGGATGTCGCAATCGATTACTCGATAGAGGACGTTCCTCTCGGAACGAGCGGTCCTTTGGCTCTGGTGCCGGAGCTGGACGAGACTTTTCTTGTGCTCAACGGCGACATCCTCTGCAACATCGACTTTCGCGAACTTCTGGCCTTTCATAGAGAACAGGGAGCGTGCCTAACAATTGCCGCACATGCGAGAAGAGTCGACATTGATTATGGCGTTCTCTATAAGTCCGGACATGTGCTTAAGAATTACGATGAGAAGCCTTCTATTGATTATGAAGTGAGCATGGGGATTTATGTCTTTGAACCTGAGGTGCTTCAGTACATTCAACCCAACACGCGCATGGACTTCCCGGATTTGATTCAAATCCTGATGAATGAGGGTAAGGACATAGCCGTCTTTGGTTTTGACGGTATTTGGTACGATTTGGGGCGTGAGGAAGATTTCAAATCGGTTCAGAAGCAGTTACCGGACCTGAAGAAAAGCATTTCCTCTCTCTAGTCGTCTGCCCAGGGCATCCGTTACGGGATGTGTTGGTTCAAGGGGGATGGGCTCAAATGTCTGTGAAACGTCTATTTGATATAGCGGTTTCAGCACTGGGACTCGTACTTATGTCTCCCGTGCTTCTGGCCATAGCGGTTATCATCAAATTGGAGTCCAAAGGTCCGATCCTCTATCGTTGTGTCCGGATCGGTTTTGGGGGACGCAAGTTCGGCATGTTCAAGTTCCGCACCATGGTTGAGAATGCCGACATTGTGGACTGTAAGCTATGTACCGGCGGCGACGTGAGAGTCACCTCCTTTGGGAGATTCCTCAGACGTACGAAACTGAACGAACTGCCGCAACTGTTCAATGTTCTGGTAGGACACATGAGCGTGGTCGGGCCAAGGCCGGAAGATCCCAAGTTCGTCGATTTGCGGGACGACACTTGGGCGGAGATCCTCTCGGTGCTTCCGGGAATCTTCGGACCCAATCAGATACTAAACCGCAACGAAGAGGACATGTTGCCCAACGGGTTGGAGGCTGAGAAAGTCTACGCCGAGCAAATCCTCCCGGAGAAGCTAAAGATTGACGTGAATTATGTGCGTACCCACAGCCTCGCCGGAGATCTTGGTATTCTCTGGAAAGGCGTCTCAGTGACCCTGTTCAAAGGGGAATTTCTCCGCGGCTTAAAGGTGCGGAGAGACATATTGCTTCTCGTTGGCACGGACAGCGCGTTTTCAGTCCTGGCCTATTTGCTGGCCAATCTGATGCGGTACGAAACCATTCCCTTGCATGATTATGTCCTATTCAGCGCCGTCTTCGTCTTTATCTTGAACCCGCTGTTGTTTGTCGTGGGGGGATTGTATCAACGGAGCGTGCGTTTCTTTTCCGTTCCCGACCTATTCCATCTCGTCAGGCTTGCCGTCGTATCCGCTGCGTTTCTCGTGGGCTTCAACTACTTTCTTTTCATCAATACGGGACATTCCCGCGCCGTGTACTTCCTGTATCCTCTCATCCTCATACCACTGATTGGTTGCGTCAGAGTCCTCATAAGAATCGTCGACGAACGAAAAGAGCTTTCCCTTCAAGAAGGCGGCAACGAAGTCAAGGCGGTTATTTACGGTGGGGGAAGGCTCGGAGCGGAGACGCTCAGACGCCTCAGGTTTGAGAATGGAGTGAAGGTCGTAGGTTTTGTGGATGATGATCCCAAACTTCAAGGGAATGTGGTGCTCGGTTTACGAGTGCTTGGCACAGGTCAAGACCTGTCGTTCTTGAAGAGTCTGCACGGCCTGGAGAGGATCTATTTGGCTTTTAGCCCGGGCGGTCGGAAAGAAGCGGCCAAGGTAAGGCAATCGTGCGTTAAGGCGGGGATTTCTCACATCATCAATGTGTTGACCGACTTGAATGCCCATCCGGGACCAACGCTCTACGGATCCGGCCGCCGGGAAATGGATTTCGTGAATGAGTTGAATATCGGTCACGTACCATTGAACCTGAACGGCCTCGAAAAGACCCTCGACGGATCCACGGTTGCCGTTGTCGGCCCCGGAGATCACTTGGGGGCGGAACTTTGTCTTGAATTACTGAAGCTGAACGTGAAGCACCTTGTCTTGATTGAAGATTGCGAGAACAGACTGAACCGAATTTGCTGCTACTTGGAATCGCTCAACCTTCGCAGCGCCACTTTTACGCCGTATTTTGTCCGGCTCGGCTCTCATTACATAGCTGAGAAGAACCTGTGGAAGCACGGGATTGACTGGATAGTGTGCAATCGTCCCAATCGTCCCGCAGCCGCGCCGGAGTTCAATCAATCTTCGTTGTGCTATTCCTGTTTCATTGACGTCATCCAGTACGCGGAGCTTGCAAGGAGCCTCAATGCGAAAGGTTTCACATTTCTTTCACCCTGCGACAAGGATTCCTTTTCCGGAGAAGAAAAGCTACTCCTGCATCTTACGGAATCGTATCTGAAATCCCTTGCGGAGTCGAATGATGGGCAGACCAGGTTCGGCATTGTGAGACTCCCCAATGTCTTGGAAAACGAGTCGGAGATCTTCATCAGTTCAAGTATGAAACTGGCGGCTAAGGTCGAGGTGAGTGCACCGGCACATCGCTTGAGGGTTACCTCAGCGAGCAATGCCGCCAAGATGGTCCTCAACTGCATGTCCCTTCAACGGTCCGGCGAAACATTTGTCGGTCATAACGGGATCGAAATGGATCTCAGTTCATTGTTGGAACGGTTCTTCCAATTCCAGGGAAACGGAAACGGAATTTCACAGTTGATACGTACTCATCAAGGTGCCGGCAACGGTGTGGGGAAGTCCAATGGATCAGGGGTATCGTTTTCGGTCCAGACTTGTTCCGAGGGTGTTGCGATTCTGCAAGACGATCGTAACTCGGACGTGGTGTTCGCAAACGAGTTTCCCGAGTTAAGAAGTCTTATGACGGACTTCGTTGAAGAAACGAGCCGTGATCGGGTTGTCTCCGCGCTCCAAAGGTATTGTCTGAGAAACTGAAGAGAGAATTAACCACCAAGAAACGAAGAATAAGAATAAAATCAACCACAAAGACACCAAGGAAAGCAATCAGGGCTCAAGAAGGAAGAAATTTACCACCAAGACACAAAGACACCAAGAAGACAAAGAATAATTCGTTTATTTCTTGGGTCTGTTCTTGCTGCCTGGTTTCTTTTTCTTGGAGTTTTAGAGTCCTGGTGGTTGATTTCCCTTTCTTCTTTTTTGGCTCATCCGGTATTTGCGTACGTACAGTTGAAAAGTAAAGGCAGACATGCTTGATCTTTCTTGGTTTTGAAAGAGACTGAGAAGGAGATGCAAGCATGTCCACAAGCCTACTGTACCACGCACTCAACATCGTGGGCTACCGGTATCGGAAGACTGAGTACGTTGGAAGGGAGATCATTTTCACCATCGACCAAGACCCGAAGACTTTTCGATGTTCGTGTTGCGGTTCCCCGAACGTGACAAAGCGCGGTGGCATCTGGAGGAGGTTCATGGCCCCTGGATTCGCCTTGAAGCGGATCGTCATAAAGCTTGAGGTCAAGCGGGTCGAGTGTCATGTGTGCAACAAGGTACGGCAGGTCAAAGTCGGCTTTGCCGAGGAGAATAGGCGTTTCATCAGGCAGTTTGAGCGGTGCGTCTTGGACTTGTCCGGCCACATGACCATCCAGGATGTGGCTGATCATTTCGGGGTGAGTTGGGATGTAGTCAAGGATATTCAAAAGCGGTACCTCAAGCGCAAGTTTTCTCGTCCCCCGCTCAAGGATCTCAGACGAATTGCAATCGACGAGATTTACGTAGGCAAGAAACGGAAATTCCTGACTATTGTGCTGGATCTGGAGACCGGAGCCGCGGTCTTCGTCGGTGAAGGCAAAAGCGCAGCCGCTTTGGATCCTTTCTGGAAACGACTCAAGAGAGCCAGGAAGAGGATAGAAGCCGTAGCCATCGATATGTCCAAGGCTTACATCCAAGCGGTGAGGACTCATCTTCCCAAGGCGATCCTGGTTTTCGATCACTTTCATGTCATCAAGCTCTTCAACGAGAAACTCACGGTCTTGCGGCGTGAACTGTATCGGGAAATCACCGACCTGATTCAGAAGGAGGTGTTGAAGGGCATTCGCTGGCTCCTGTTGAAAAATCCGGAAAATCTCAACGATAAGCGAAACGAACGCGAACGCTTGGAGGAGGCGCTGCGTTTGAATGAACCGCTGGCATGTGCCTACTACCTCAAAGAGGATCTCCGACAGATCTGGAATCAGCCCGACAAGGCTACCGCAGAATCTGTCCTCGAAGATTGGATTCGTCGTGCCGAGGCGTCAGGGATCCGAATAGTGAAGAAGTTCGCCCAAACCCTGACCGAATACCGGGCCGGGATTCTGGCATATTATCACCATCCAATCTCAACCGGACCCTTGGAAGCCACGAACAACAAAATCAAGACACTGCAGAGGCAGGCCTACGGTTTTCGAGATCAGGCATTCTTCACACTCAAAATATATGCCATACACCTGGCCACGTACGCACTTGTCGGATGAGCCTCTTTTTTGTCTTAATCAATGATTATTTCTTCTTGGAGCCTTTGAGTCTTGGTGGTGGATCTCTCTTCTTTGCAACGGTCACGGTCAACTTGCCCATGAGAAGTACTACATGAATCTGACGAACGCCAAGGTACTCGTCACAGGAGCAGGGGGGTTCATCGGTAGTGGGCTCTGTGAGGAACTCGTGAAGATGGGTTGCGACGTCCGGGCGCTTGTCCGGTACAATTCGAGCGGCTCCCACGGTATGCTGGAAGAGCTTCCCGTTGATACTTACAAGAATCTCGAAGTCGTGGCCGGTGACGTCAGGGATCCATTCTCCATAACGAAAGCAGTGAGCGGATGCTCGGTGGTGTTCCATCTTGCAGCGCTCATAGGCATACCGTATTCGTATCATGCTCCCAAGAGCTACGTGGATACCAATGTGTCGGGCACCCTCAACGTCCTGCAGGCCTGCCTGGAACATCAAGTTGAACGGCTCGTGCACACGTCCACGAGCGAAGTCTACGGAACAGCGCAGTATACGCCCATTGATGAGGCTCATCCTCTTCAGGGGCAATCTCCCTATTCCGCCAGCAAGATCGCGGCAGACAAGATGGCTGAAAGCTACTATCTTTCATTCGGACTTCCCGTAGTGACCTTGCGGCCCTTCAACTGCTATGGCCCGAGGCAATCCGCCAGGGCCTTTATCCCGGCAATGATTTCCCAGATCCTTCAGAACGAGCAGATTCATTGTGGCTCCTTGAGCCCCATCAGGGATTATACATTTGTGAAAGACACTGCAGCTGCTTTCATAGCCGGCGCAACTGCGGAGGGAATCGAAGGGCTCACCATAAACGCAGGATCCGGGAAGAAAATTACCATGGGTGACCTCCTGAACAAGATCATGAAAAAGATGAGTGTTTCAAGAGAGATCGTCCAAGTCGGAGAGAGACGTCGCCCTGAAAAGAGTGAGGTCATGGAATTGATCGCGGACAGTTCCAAAGCGCGCGAACTCCTCGGTTGGACTCCGACTTACTCGCTCGATCAAGGTCTGGATGAGGTGATCGCCTCTGTCCGTGAACGAATAGGCTCATACAAGACCGGCGGATATGTGGTCTGAAGAAGACGGAATGAACCACCAGACTCCAAGAAAACCAAGACAAGAGAATATAACCACCAAGGCACCAAGACACCAAGGTAAGAGATTCTGGAAGAAGAAAGTAAAATAACAAGAGAACTTATGGCCAGGGCCGGCATTTTGGGAATTATCCTTTGATTTCTCGGAGTGTGGGTGGTCTTTATGCTGATTCTTCGTTTCTTCCTGCCTTTTACTGATTGGGCTTATTCTTCTTGGTGCCTTGGAGTCTCGGTGGTTGATTTACTCTTTCTTCTTCTTTGTTTTTGAACGTATTATTCTTCTTGGAGTCTTTGAGTCTTGGTGGTTGATTTACTCTTCTTCCCATGTACTGCTTCCGAAGGACTGAAGGAATGAGCTACCAAGTCGCAAGAGCGCAAAAGATCCCAATTCCGGATGAATTGGACGAGATAGCAAAGAAGATCGTCGATTCAGCGTTTCGGGTTCATTCACAGCTCGGACCAGGACTCTTGGAAAGTATCTATGAGGTTTGCCTGGCACACGAACTCAAGAAGTCGCCGATGAAGGTCGAGCAACAACTCGCCGTTCCAGTAGTCTATGACGGCATTCGCTTTGAAACAGGATTTCGGCTGGATCTGCTGGTGGAGGATAGCGTCCTTGTAGAATTGAAGGCCGTTGAGAAGATCATGCCGGTGCACCGTGCCCAAGTCATGACCTATCTCAAATTGTGCGGGCTGCGCCTGGGGCTGCTCATCAATTTCAACGTTCCCCTGATCAAGGACGGCATCAATAGAATTGTCATTTGATGTCTTTCGCTTAGTCTTTTTTTTCTTGGAGTCTTTGAGTCTTGGTGGTTGATTTCTCTTTCTTCTTCTTTTTCTTTGCGCGGTTGATTTACTTTTTTTCTTCGTTTTTCTTGGAGTCTTTGAGTCTTGGTGGTTGATTTCTCTTTCTTCTTCTTTGTGGTTATCTTTCTTCAGTCGGTGTAAGACATGCAGTGGAAAGTGCCCCTAACAGATATTTCGTTCGGCCCGGAAGAGCAGGAAGCGGTTCGCCGTGTCCTGGAGTCCGGATGGATCTCCATGGGGCCCGAAACGGAACGCTTTGAATCCGAGTTCGCCGACTACTTGGGTATCGAGCACGCGGTCGCGGTTTCCTCCGGCACCGCCGCTCTCCACCTTGCACTTCTCGCCCTCGGCATAGGTCCGGGAGATGAGGTGATCGTTCCCTCGTTGACCTTTGTGGCCACGGCAAATGCAGTGCTCTACACCGGAGCGAAACCGGTCTTTGCGGACATAACGAGCCTAGAAGATTGGAATATCTCTCCCGCGGACATCGAACGCAAGATAACCGAGAAAACCAAAGCGGTTATAGCCGTGCACTATGGAGGCTTCCCCTGCCGCATGGATCTGATCCAAGCTGTTTGTGCGAAGCATGGAATCAAGATCGTCGAAGACGCGGCCCATGCTCCGGGCGCAACGTTTCAAGGAACTAAGCTTGGCACATGGGGCGACGCAGGCTGTTTCAGCTTCTTTTCCAACAAGAACATGACCACAGGCGAGGGCGGAATGGTTGTCTGCAAGGATGACGACATGGCTGAGCGCCTGAAGCGCTTGAGGTCCCACGGCATGACCACGCTCACCTGGGATAGACATCGCGGTCACAGCTTCTCCTACGATGTTGTGGAGACCGGATACAATTACCGGATGGACGAGATCAGAGCAGCTTTGGGCAGGGTTCAGCTTGCCTCTTTGGACAAGAACAATCACAAAAGACGTGAACTCACGGGGGACATGCGTGAGGCCCTGAACAGCTTCGATTTGATCTCAATCCCCTTTCATGATTGGGATTTGGATGAATGCTCTTGCCATATCTTTCCCGTACTCTTGGATTCCGCTGAAGCCCGGCCGGCATTCATGGCTTCTCTGAAAGAGGCAGGCATTCAGACGAGCATACACTACCCGCCGATTCACAAGTTCAGTGCACACATGAACTCTGACGCAATTCATTTGCCGCTTACTGAAGACGTCACGAGTCGGGAAGTGACCTTGCCTCTATTTCCCGGAATGACTGACGAACAACTGAAGGTAATTGGCCGAGATCTTGGGAGCGTCTCCGTCGGGAGGCAATCGCTCTGTGGCTAGAGATTCCTACATCCGAGAAGGAGTGATTTAGTTCATGGATCATCACGACGACTCAGTCTATAGTCCTGTATCGGTAGCTGTTGTGGGTTCAGGTTATTGGGGTAAGAACCATGTGCGCAATTTCCATCAACTCGGGGCTCTCAGCCATATTTGTGACAGCAGTCCTGAGACACTCGGGCAATTTGCCCAAACGTACCCGGATGTATCTCTTACCCAATCGTTCGATGAGATCCTTGCAAACGAGAGCATCAGGGGCATAGTAATTGCCACTCCGGCCGTCACGCACTACGAACTAGCGTCACGGGCTTTACGTGCCGGCAAAGACGTGTTGGTTGAAAAGCCTCTCGCCTTGAGTGTGGAACATGGTGAAGAATTGGTGGATCTCGCTTCCACAGGGGGAAACGTACTGATGGTGGGGCACATCCTTTTGTACCATCCTTGCGTGAGCAAACTCAAGGAAATGATCGCGCAGGGTGATCTTGGCAAAATACAATACGTTCAGTCCAATCGCTTAAGTCTGGGAAAGGTCAGATCTGAGGAGAACATCCTGTGGAGTTTTGCGCCGCATGATATTTCCCTGGTCTTGTATCTGCTCGGTGAGATGCCCATCAACGTTTACGCTTCCGGTTATTGTCATCTTCAAAGGGACGTAGAGGACGTCACTATTAGTGTGATGGAATTTCCGGGCGGAGTTGGAGCCCACATTTACGTTTCGTGGATGAATCCGTTCAAAGAGCAGCGCCTCGTTGTCATGGGTGACAAAGGTACGGCAGTGTTCGAGGACTCAAGACCTGACAAGAAGTTGCGCGTGTACCGTAATAGCTTCGAATGGATCGAACGCCGGCCCGTTCCCCAGAAAGGCGCAGAGGAAGTCATTGAAATCGAACACAAAGAACCGCTCAGAGCTGAATGCAGCCACTTCCTGGACTCGATCAGTTCCCGAACCCAACCGAGATCGGACGGCCGAGAAGGGCTCAGGACGTTGAGGGTCCTCCAAGATTGTTACGAGTCCATGAAAGGAACCCAAGTGGCCAAGAAGGTCAACAAGGTCGAGCCCAACTTGGCTACAAAACGGAAGTTCTTTGCTCATGAGACGGCGGTTATCGACGATCCGTGCGAAATCGGAGAGGGCACGACCATTTGGCACTTTTCTCACATCATGCAAGACAGTCGTATCGGAAAGCAGTGCCGAATCGGGCAAAATGTTCTCGTGGGAAAAGGTGCCGAGATCGGGAACAATTGCAAGATCCAGAACAACGTGTCCGTCTATGAAGGAGTAACCCTTGAGGATCACGTATTCTGCGGTCCTTCCATGGTGTTCACAAACGTTTACAATCCTCGCTGTGAAATCCCGCGAATGTCGGAGCTTCGTACTACGGTGGTAAAGCGTGGGGCGACATTGGGCGCGAATTCCACAGTCCTGTGCGGCATAACTGTCGGAGAATACGCATTTGTCGGTGCCGGTGCGGTAGTGTTAAGCGACGTTCCCGATTACGCCCTGATGGTGGGCAATCCTGCAATAGCAAAAGGCTGGATGTGCCAGTGCGGTACCCAATTGACCGGCGACAAATCATTGAAATGTCCTTCATGCGGTGAAGTCTACGAAAAGGTAAGTGAACGACTGGTCCTCCATCGCAACGGCACGGATCGGGAGATACGAGTTCCGCTCCTGGACCTCAAGAGCCAGTACCTCTCCATCGAGTCGGAGATAAAGCAGGCAATAGCAGGAGTCCTTGAAACCCAAAGATTCATAGGCGGACCCGAGGTGGAGGCTCTTGAACGCGAAGTAGCGGAATATTGTGGGTGCGAGTACGGGGTCGGTGTTTCTTCCGGCACCGACGCCCTGCTGGTATCACTCATGGCTCTCGGCATCGGGCCGGGAGACGAAGTTATCACAACTCCGTTCACCTTTTTCGCAACAGTGGGGTCAATCATTCGGTTGGGAGCCACGCCCGTCTTCGCGGATATTGACCCGGATACGTTCAACATCGATCCTGAACAAATCAAGAAGGCTGTTACCAAGAAGACCAAAGCGATTCTACCGGTGCATCTCTTTGGTCAATGCGCGGAAATGGAGCCCATCCTGGATATTGCCGGCGAGCACGGGATACCGGTCGTGGAGGATGCCGCCCAAGCAATTGGAGCAATCTACAAAGGGAAAAAGGCCGGCGGCATGGGCACACTTGGATGCTTTTCCTTTTTCCCATCCAAGAATCTCGGAGCTTTTGGCGATGGGGGAATGGTAACAACCAATGACGAAGGTTTGGCGGAAAGGATTCGCCTGATAAGGAATCAGGGGGCCAAACCAAAGTACTTCCACAAGGTGGTGGGGGGAAACTTTCGGTTGGACGCTATCCAGGCTGCTATCATACGGGTGAAACTCCGGCATCTCGACTCCTGGACAGAAGGGCGAATAGAGAACGCGGCTTTTTACACAAGGCGTCTCGAAGAATTTGGCTTGGCAGGCGTGAAGGTGTGTCCCCCTCCAGTAATCCAGGAAAGGCACATCTTCAACCAATACGTTATCCGAGTACACGAAAGGGACGGCCTCAAGAAATTCCTCAAGGACAACCAGATTGATACGGAGATTTATTACCCACTTGGGATTCATCTTCAGGAGTGTCTCCGACATCTCGGTTATAAACCCGGGGACATGCCAGTGACAGAAACTGCTAGTGAGAGAGTCCTAGCATTGCCTGTATACCCGGAACTCAAAACGTCACATCTAGATCACGTGATGGCACATGTCTCCAACCTATTTCCTCAGAGTGGATAGTCACACAGAGAGCGAACTAATTCACAGACTTTTAGATCTGGATGGAAACACATAGACACGACATCCTTCCAAGGCAATCACCACTCAGACCGTCTGGCTTGGCGAACGCTCGGCTGTCTTGCATTAAACGGTAGCATCTCTGACTGTGTTCATCCGTAAGCATCGTTTCACACACACTCATAGGATTTCTTCCCAAGACTTTCTGAACGAAAGATCATTCTTTGTGCCGGTATCTATTTGACTTCACTTTTTGGAAATATGAGTTTTTTTGAGCCAGCCGTTGGCAAGGACAGATTGGTACCGGTTCTAGGGATTCCAAGACCGTGAGCACATTTGAGCAGGACTATTATGAGCAGCCAATGCTCTGGGACCCGGAAAGGTACTCTGTACCAGCTGAATCAGAGCGTATACTAGATACCATATGCCACGTACCCCCAGACGTCCGATCCGTCTTAGACGTAGGATGTGGAAACGGTACCTTTTTGAAGGCCTTACTCAAAAGGCAATTGAACCGATTGGAGGTGGTAGTCGGAGTGGACCGCAGCAGGACAGCGCTTGGTCACGTTGCAGCACCGCGGATTCTAGCAACCATCACACATCTTCCTATAAGGAGTAGGACCTTTGAACTTGTTGCGTGCCAGGAAGTGCTTGAACATCTCCCGCATCGCAGTTTTAGTTTGGCTCTCGGCGAACTCGCACGCGTCAGTAGTAAATGGATCTTGATTACCGTACCCAACGCCCAAGATCTTGCCAGTTCCACTACTGTCTGTCCATCTTGTCAGTGTGCTTTCAACCCGCAGTTTCACATGAGGAGCTTCGATTCAGACACCCTTAAGAGCATCTTTAAGCCCAATTTTGAATGTTTGAAAGTTGACGGAATCGGTCCTGTAATTAGGTACAGGCTGCATGATAGAAGAATCGCTGCTTGGTATAGAGCAGTAAGGAGACCGGCACCGCCTTCCCATGCTGTTTGCCCCCAATGTGGATTTGCAAATGACGACATGGCACCATCACGCTCCCTAACGGCGATTCCAGGAAGAGAAACAGGGAGTCGTCTCAAGTCTTTTGTGAAGCGTCTCTTTCCAACGGCAGAAAAAAATCAATGGATACTTGGTCTATTCAGACGGCGCCAGTGTTAAGTATCTCTAGCTGTGGACCTACAAGACGCACTGCATCGTGTTATAGAACTGTAAGCATTTGGACTAGCCTCATTTATCCTCATGGCAATGAGAGTGCTGAGTCGTGGTCAATCGTTCCATCAGTGTTCTTGCACTAAGCAGCGGACGATTTGTCGGAGGGCTTTTGGGGCTATTCACTGTCATGGCCCTAACGAGATTGCTGTCCAAAGAGGACTTCGGGCTCTACCAACAAACATGGCTAGTCTACAATACGGCACTTCCCTTGGTAATGGTGGGCCTGCCAGCGGGTATCACGTTTTTCGTACCCCAGGCTAACCGAATTGAGCAGAAAATGATCATTGTGCAGACTGCACTTCTACTTGCGATAGTGGGATCGCTAATGGGCCTGGGGATTTTTGTTTTTGCAGACGTGATCGGGGAGGTGTTCAGCGGTAAACAGCTACCTGCCTTGTTGAGGTCCTTTGCCATTTTTCCAGTATTCGCTCTACCGCTAGTTGTTATGGACGTCTTCCTAGTTGCAACCCGTAGGAGTCCTGAAGCGGCAATCCTAAGTGTGCTGTCGGCATTGATGCAGTTCGTTGCTGTTACTGTGCCAGCAGCATTAGGCTACGGCCTCACTACCGTGATACACGTGCTTTGCGTAACGGCTGTCATTAGGCTGATATTGTTTGCCCCAATAATTATGCGGGGCTACGGGGCTCTCGGTTATGTTTGGGACGCGGGGTTCTATCGGCGTCTACTTAGGTATACTGTTCCATTAGGATTGGCTACAGTTATGAGTGTCTTAGTTCTGCAGACTGGAAAGCTCCTCATTGCAGCCAGATTCCCTCCTGAAGAGTATGCTCTTTACATAGTAGCGGCTCGAGAGATGCCTTTCGTAGCTTCCATGACTGGGGCTGTCATGGCCGTCGTCACCCCCGAATTTGTTCGGCTATATCGAGCCAGTTGTCACAAAGAGATCGTTGCCCTTTGGCAGGCGGCAACCCGAAAGACGGCTGTATTCCTCATTCCTCTGACAGTCTTTTTGGCCGTCTTTGCCAGGGATGTAATAATTACGCTTTTTACGGCCAAGTTTGAAGCAAGCACGCACATCTTCCTTATTTATCTTCTGCTGCTGCCACTGCGGATCACGCAATATGGATCTCTACTGATGGCGGCAGGAAGATCTTTTCATATCTTGTGGGCACACACAGTTGCGGTCCCGGTATCTTTAATCCTTGGACTCCTACTCATCCCCGTTTTGGGAGTGGCAGGAGCGGCGGTCGCAACTGTCGCAGCGGTATATCTCGTCAGCGGATGGTTACTCGTCGCGTGTGCGCGCCTGATTGAAAGACCGGTCTCCAGTATTCTGCCTTGGGACTTCTTGTGGAAAATAGCGGTGGCATCGGTCATAGTAGGGGGGGGCGCTAGTACGGTAAAACTCTGGCTCGAACCAGGTCCCACTAGTCTCTTCGTGGGCCTCACAGCGTTCGTGGCACTGGCTGTACCGACAGGATGTCTCATTTCTACGCTTCGGGAGGAAGTTCACCAACTCTTGCGGGCCGTACTACCGTCTCGGGTCTGAGTATCTTCCGTACAGGCAACCCGGGAACGCTTTGATGGGACAGGAAATGTATATTGCAGAATGGGAGCTCTTGCGCCACGGGAATTCACGAAAGTGATCGTTGATCCCGTGATCGCGATGCGGGCTGGCAAACGTGGCGTCGTGCATTCAGGATTGTTCGATGAGCAGCCTAGCCGAGCGCGAGAAGAATTAGGAATGTGTAAGAGCGCATATAGAGTGAAAGCCCGGAAACCCGTCATAGTCTTTCTTTCTGCATCATGGTCGAATGTAGACGACAGGATTCGGGAAGGCTTGGAACCGGGAGGCACCCCATCCGTGGCTGGCATCTGGAGGAAATGCGTTGATCACGGTCTTGAAGTGCACGTCTTCATTCTCACAAGATTGGAGGACGGATTCCCGTCCAGGACTGTAGAACTTGGTGGCGTTACTTTTCATTGGATCGCAGAACCGCTGGAGAAGCTCGCATCTGCCATGCGGAAGAAGGGAGTGATAGGTCTTTTCAAGCTGTTCTGGCTCATGTGGCAGGCACAAATGCTTCACCGTATCTTGCGCAGCAGGATCCAGCCTGATATAGTATATTGTATGCGTCCAACATTCACAATTACGGGCTGGCTTTGGAGTCGTTTTACAGGAGCGCTTTTTGTCCATCGGCAATACGGTACCTGGCTTTATCATTATTGGTTTGAGAATCGTAGCTGGGTGAATCGTTTATCGTGGTTGGGTACACTGCTGGCTTTGCGAATTCCTAGCGACATCCTGATTATGACGAATGATGGGACAAATGGCGACAAAATGGCAGAATGGGTAGGGGTACCCGAGGCAGCTTTCAGATTTTGGTTGAACGGGGTGAACATCTCCCAGGAGATTCAGCTCGATGTTCCCAGATTCAAAGAATCGCTCGGCTTGAAACGGAAAGATCCTCTCTTGGTACAAGTGGGGCGCTTGGACACGTGGAAACGCCAAGACAGGCTCATTGAGGCCATGCCGAAAGTCTTGGAAGTTCTTCCTAGTGCGCGGCTGATCCTAGTGGGTGACGGACCACTTCGAATCGATCTCGAGAGACGGATACAGTGGCTTGGGATAGACGCCTCTGTAAAGTTGGTCGGTGCCGTTGGTCACAGTGATGTCGAAAAGTACCTACTGGCGTGCGATCTATATGTGCAGGGGCAAGATCTGTCGAACTTGTCAAATACTCTACTGGAAGCGATGGCTACGGGCTGCTGCATAATAACTCGCTCGGCGGGAGGCACAGATAGTATAGTACATAACGGAAAGAACGGGGTCTTGCTTTGTCCAGGCGAGTCGGCAGATTTTTCGGAAGCTATAGTGGAACTCTTGCTGCATGATGATGAAAGGGCCAGGCTGGGCCGAAACGCTCGTCGGTTTGCGGAAGAACACTTCTTGTCATGGGACGAGCGACTGCAAATGGAAGTTGAGGAGATGCTAAGACTGATCAATCCAAGCAGTAGCAACCGGAAGTAACATTCGAATGGCCCTGACCATGGACTTTTGGGTTGCGGTTCTTCTTGCATTGATATTGACCACGGTTGCTGTGCTATATAGCCCGTGGATGCTCTTAAGCCTGTTACTGTTGGTTCCAGTACTAAAAATAGCGTTGATGAATTACATACCTGCATTACAGGTGTTTGATCCGACGCCCATCACTTGCGGTGCCGTAGGACTTGCGGCTCTTCTGAAGTGGTACAGACTCAGGCGTAACGGTAACCCGCTTGCTATTCCTAGGCTCATGCTTTGTGGTCTGATTATATTGGGGGCAATGATGGTCATCGGCTTACTGTGGAGTACCGCGCCTGATTATGGTTTTCGGAAAACATCCCGGTTCTGTGGAATTGGCATACCATTTCTGTTGCTGCCGACCTTTCTGATTCGAGAAAGACGAGATATCAGGTCTTTTGGACGATCAATAATGTACAGTGCCCTTGTTGCGATGATCCTAATAGTCGTGATACCGCAATCAGATTTATCAGCCGAGAGATATGGAGCGACCTACATCCGGGCAACACCCCTTGGTAGCGATCCAATCCAGCCAGCACTACTGACGGGGATGGGGACAATCGTGGTAACAGCATTTTTGTTAAAATGTAGACTGTCCCAGACAAAGAGACTCTTGGGAATAGGTTTTCTGGCGATTGCGCTATTGGCAATAATGTTATCGGGAACGCGGTCGGTCATCATTGGGCTGATTTTGCCAATTGGGATCCTCTGCGCTGCCTCTGGAAGAATAACCTTTCTCAAGGCGAGCGTTATTGCCGCGTTAGGTGTTGTTGCAGCCTTGCTTTTGATCGAGTTTGCTGCAGGCATTGGACCCGATCTCAGTGAACGCTGGTCGTCCTTTTGGGTCGATTTGCAGCAAGGAAACGTTGAGAAACCTTTTGAATCACGTTGGGATCATTACGAATTTTGTCTTTCGAAGTGGGATCAACAACCAATTCTCGGACACGGAACAGGAAGTTTTGCAATGGACTTCTTCGGTCAAGACGATCCCGGATGGCCTCACAATATAGTTCTCGAAGCACTATACGAACTGGGTATCACAGGTGTAACGGGTCTGGTCATATTTCTTGCTGGGGCATTAAGAACTGGAACGAAAGCATTCAGAATGAGCCTTGGTACTGGTGGTGATGAGAGCGCCATGCTTCTTGCTCTCACAGGGATATTGGCCTTCTTTGCCGCCCAAGGCATGGTGCATTCCGATCTCGATGGAATGCGAAATATGTTCTTGATGGGCGGAGCGCTGCAGGCGGGCTTGTCAACTGTGATCAGGACTGCTGTCAGTATTCCTAGAAATCATGAATCGGCTCAAGGAAGCCGTCGATCGAGTGGTCCTGGGTCTAGAGCCTGGGTGACTCCTTACGGCGGTTGACGATATATGGCCCTGTTATCAATAGGAAGGCGCGAGAACGCGCTCTTGTAACCAGCAAATTAGAACTAGAATGGGTACGCCCTAACTTAATCGCTTTTGCGAAGTGACGGATGCCTATAAGGGCAGAGATCAGAATGAGCGCAGATAGGAAAGTATGTATCATCACATCAGTTCATCCTCCTTTTGACGTGCGAATCTTCCATCGCGAAGCTATATCGTTGGAGCGAAATCAATTCCACGTAACCTTAATTGCACCATCGGACCAAAAAGAAGCGGAGAAGGAAGGGATACGAATTTTGGGAATCCCAACGTCCAAATCCCGCCCAGTGCGGTATCTTGAATCATTGAAATTCTTTCTTGCAGCACTAGGTACTAATGCCGACATATACCATTTCCACGACCCAGAACTTATCGCGGTAGGTGCTCTCCTCCAAGTCATGACTCGCAAGCCTGTAATCTATGACGTCCACGAGCATTATCCGGACGGCATAATGATAAGAGAATGGCTTCCTCAACCAACCCGCCGACTAATTTCCAGAGTATTCGATTTCTGCGAAAAGCGTATGGCGCCCTGTTTCAGGGCATTGATTGTTTCTGACGACGCACTGGCGGAACGTTTTAGACCAATCCACAAGGCGGTCGTAACTCTCCACAATTTTCCGCGAGCTGATTTTGCCGATGGGAAGACGGTACCTAGAGCCACGGGCTTCGGCAGTCGAGTCAGATTAGCCTACGTAGGTGTAATCAGTGCTGAGCGAGGGTTGTGGCTAATGCTTGACCTGGTGACGATCTTGGTTACAGTCAAAGGGATTGATGTAAGCCTGCGACTCGCTGGTGAGTTTTCCAACGAAAGAGATCAGAAGCTGTTTGAGGAGAGGATTCATCGCGATAGCTTCCTGAGAGGCCGTGTAAAATGGCATGGGGTTATACCTCACAGCCAGTTGGCAGAGTGGTTAAGACGGACAAATATTGGTCTTGTACCGTTTCAACCCATCCCAAAGTTCTTCAAGAACGTGCCAACAAAGATTTTTGAGTACATGGCTGCCGGACTGCCGATTGTAGCCAGCGACCTGCCTCCCATTAGGGGATATTTGCGGTCCGCCAAGGCTGGCCTCCTAGCTATCGCTGCAGACCCTAATTCGCACGCCGAAAAGATATTCTATTTGATCCAGAACCAACAGCGAGCTGTCGAAATGGCCAGGAATGGGCGTCTGGCTTTCGAGGACAAGTACAACTGGAATGCAGAAGAGGTCAAGCTTGTCAATCTGTATAACGCACTTCTGGAACGCCGTGACTGATCGGACTGGGTTGGTTAGAACCGATGAGTGCAACCGGCCCCAAATGAACATAGTGTCGTCGGGTATGATTCTCAAAATTAATATTTTGCTGGTTCACGTATTGGTGACATACCTATTGTTCTCATCCTTGCTGTACGCCCAACCAAGTGAATTACGAGGGGTGTTTGTACGCCTTGAGCAGGAATTTGGCTCCGATCCCATAGCAGGAAGGATACGATTGACGGATCTTGTGGAGAGACTGGCTGCCGCAAATATAAACTATTTATTACCTTGGGTTAGAAGCGAATACATTGCCTCTGTGACCGACAGTAGTTACACTGTTCCTTGTGCCAAATGGGATGCTCTAAAAGAGTTGACAGAAGCTGCTGCAGCCCGAAACATAAAGGTGCACTTATGGTATTCCGCGACATATTACAAGCAACCAAAGTCACCTGATTTTAATCCGGAACATCGGGGTTCTCCAATGTGGGCAGCCGTAGCTAAATCCGAACTCCCGTCAGTTGATCTGGAGGCAAACGAGGTAAGACCCCGTATGGATACAGTCTGTCTGGTACATCCAGAGGCACGTGCATGGGAACTAGAATTGATAACAAACACATTAAGTCGTTACCCATTGATTTCCGGGGTGCATATCGAGGAGCCCGGATATGGCGGACGCCATCAGTGCCTTTGCCCGAAATGTCAACTGCTGTTTAAGCAGATTTACGGTTTAGATGCCGAAATATATCTTGATCGTCCTCAATCTGAAGATCTGAGGTGTCTCGGGACTACCGAGTTCATGAGGTCGCTTAAGAGTCGTCTGCTCAGGGTAGGCAAGCACTTCCCTCTTTCTGTTAACGGAAGCTACTCATGGCGGAGTGATAGGAAAAGCGGTCGTGATTGGCACCGTTGGGCCGTGCTTGGCCTCATTGATTTCTATGTTGCACAGATCTACGAGCCACGGCTCATATTGTTTGAATCGAATGCATGCGAGGTCACGACGGCTCTGTCGGATCACTGCCCAGTTATGGTGGCACTTTCCACTAAGAAGTGCAGCGTAGCCACTATACTGCAACAAATACAAATCTCAAGACGCCTTGGCGCAAAAGGGGTCGTGTTATTCCATTCGAGGACCATCCCGTACTCTTTGCTGGAAGAACTCCGAAAAGGTCCCTTCCGTGAGCCAGCAAGTTTACCTTTTTCAATATTCGGTACTGGAAGCAGCAATTGACGAGAGTTGCACAGAAGAGAGTCCATTTTGCTCAAGCTCCATTTCGAAGAGGTGCTCGGTTTCAAGCAATGGCCATATATGTGCTTGCCTCTCAAGCTTTGGATGCTTATTGGATCCTGGAAATTCTGATTCGCAGATCATAAGTAAGGAGACCATGTCAAGTAATACCTCTCTCTCGGGAAGAAGAGTTATGGTTACAGGCGCCTGCGGAACGGTGGGACAAGAATTGGTCGGTCAACTTCTCAGTGAGTATGGCGTTGGAAAACTCGCGTGCGTGGACAACAACGAAACAGAACTCTTCTTTCTTGAGCAGCGTTTGCACGGCTTTGGTAACGCCAATTTCATCCTTTCTGACATCCGGGACAGGATTCAATTGTCAGTGTTGATGGAAGATTTCGATGTTGTTTTTCATGCTGCGGCGTTTAAGCATGTTACACTATGCGAAAGGGCTCCGTTTGAGGCCATCCAAACTAATGTGATAGGCCTTCAGAACGTGATTTGGGCGGCATTGAAGAACAACATCGGAATAGTGATTTTTACTAGCTCTGACAAAGCCGTCAACCCTACCAGTGTCATGGGTACGTCAAAATTAATGGGCGAACGTCTTATGACTGCTGCTAGCGGTAATGCTGCTCGCAATAGGACTATTTTCGCTTCAACAAGATTTGGCAATGTCGTCGGTTCGAGAGGGTCGGTAATTCCTCTTTTCCGTGAACAGATCAGACGCGGGGGGCCTGTCACCGTAACTCACTCGGGAATGACGAGATTCATCATGAGCATACAAGAATCAGTGCGCTTAGTCGTTGATTCCGCTACTCTTGCGTGCGGTGGTGAGGTTTTCGTCACCAAAATGCCGGCCATCAGGATTGCTGATCTAGCGGAAGTCATGATTCGGGAACTGGCTCCCATGTACGGGCATGATCCCGACCATATAAGGATCGAAACCATTGGAGTAAAACCCGGAGAGAAGATGTACGAGGAGTTGATGACCGATGAAGAAACCAGGCGCACGATTGAATTACCGTCATACTATGCTATACTTCCAGCCTTCGGCAGCCTGTATCGGAATATCGATTACACTTATCCAGATGTTGTTGCACGAGAAGTAAACAACCCGTTTAATTCCGGGAACCAAGCTGTACTGTCCCAGGAGGAACTCAGGCAAATCCTCGTACAAAACGATATCCTGGAGGACAATTATGCCAAGGAGTACCGGCCAGTGAGAATTCTCTGGCCCGACGACAATAAAGAGTAGCGGGGACCTTTCCCCTCAGATATACCGGGGCCCACTTTCTTCGTGCGAACGCAGTTGCAAAAAGTCTGGAGATAATTTTGCGCGTCCTTATATTGGGTGGTGACGGATACCTAGGATGGCCTACTGCTATGGCCTTTGCCTCCGCTGGTCATGAAGTATGGGCAGCGGATAACTATCTGCGCCGTGTTTTGTGTCTGCAGACCCGGTCCGAACCGCTTTTTCCCACACCAAGCTTGCAGGAAAGAGCCGACATCTTTAAATCCATCACTGGATTTGGCATAAAGACGATTATCGGAGACCTGCGAGATTGCGGACTCATGGAGCGGATTTTCCGTGAGTTCGATCCTGAAGCGGTGGTCCATTATGCGGAGCAGCCATCAGCTCCTTACTCAATGATGGACTATCAGGAAGCCAGACTTACCTTGTTGAACAATTTGGAAGTGACGTTGAACCTGATTTGGGCAACCATTCGTAACGCTCCCGACTGCCACATAATCAAGCTTGGAACCATGGGAGAGTACGGAACCCCTAATATCGACATTGAGGAAGGATGGATAGAAATCGAGCATAAGGGACGCAAGCATACATTCCTATATCCGCGTCAGGCGAGTAGCCTTTATCATACCACGAAGATCCAAGACACTGACCTGCTCTGGTTCTACTGTCGAACTAATGGATTGCGTGTGACCGATCTGATGCAAGGGCCGGTTTATGGACTGACGACGGCGGAGTCAGAGTTGGACGAGAGATTGCAGCCATTCTTCAACTACGATGACATATTTGGCACTGTAGTAAATAGATTTCTAGTTCAGGCCGCAGCCGAAGTTCCTCTCACCGTTTATGGCAAGGGAGGGCAGACGCGAGGGTACATCAATCTGATGGACACAATTCAGTGTGTACAGCTATGTGCAGAAGACCCAGTAAAACGGGGGCAGCTCCGAATTCTCAACCAGTTCACCGAGACCTTCTCGGTTAACGAATTGGCGGAAATGGTCCAGAGAGTCGGCAGTCAGTTGGGTCTGAGTCCGTCAGTGGGTCATGTCAAGAACCCACGGCTGGAAGCGGAAGAACACTATTATAACCCTGTCCATACTGGTCTCATTGAACTTGGTCTCAACCCACATAATTTAACGGATGATGTGTTGACTGATATGCTTTCCAAAGTGCTCAAGCACAAGGACGGGATCGATCCAGGAATTATTCGGCCGAGAGTAAGATGGCATTAGCGCTTCACTTCGAAATGTCAACTATTCCAATTGGATCATCGGTGAAATTCCAGGTACTAGCCGATGGTCTGTAGATTGATCGCCATTAGGCGCAACAGAATACAATCTTTGGATTAAGGAATTTCAAAGGGAAAGGCTTGCGATGAAAGAGGTCTTTTGTGAGAGTGGCGCTGATTTCACCATGCAGCCAAGTTGCGTGATTGGGTGGAAGTACAAAGTTGACTGTAAACCAGTTCGCTTTGGAACGGGGTGCGTTGTCCGGGCTGGGACGATTATTTATGCGGATGTGGAAGCGGGTGACGATTTTCAGACGGGCCACAACGTGCTCATCCGAGAGAAGACGAAGATGGGAAGTCATATTGTAATTGGGTCAAATACCGTTATTGATGGCTACGTGGTTATGGGTGATTTCGTAAAAATAGTTGCGAATTGCTACATCCCTACCAATGTTGAGATCGGCAGCAGAGTATTTCTCGGCCCCTCCGTCACCCTGACCAATGACCGCTACCCACTCAAAATGAGGGACCAATACAAGCCTCAAGGTCCTATCCTTGAAGACAATGTTACGCTGTCGGGAGGCGTTGTTGTCTGTCCAGGAGTCCGAATCGGCAGGGGCTCCTTCATTGCAGCAGGAGCGGTGGTCACGAAGGACGTACCTCCGTTCAGCATGGTCAAAGGTGTGCCCGGTAGGATTGTGCAACTCAGAGAAGAGCTTCTTGAGCCCAATACCGCTCTTGCATGGAGGAAGTATGTCGACGGATAAGATCCAAATAGGGATTCTGGGGTGTGGGAAACAAGCGCCAAAGCACCTGCAGGGCTTGACTCGAATACCTGGAGTCGAAATAGTCTTAGCTGACACAAATGCTGCGGCAGCAAAGTCCATGGGCGGAGAATTTGGCTTGCAATGGACTAGTGAGCCTGGGGAGATACTAGAGGATCCCGCCGTGCATGCCATCCTGATTTGCACTCCCACCACTACTCATACATCGCTGATACGAAAGGCAATTGATTGCGGCAAAGACTTTTTCTGTGAAAAACCCCTGACTGACAGCCTCGAAGAAGCAATTGCGATAGCCGATTTGGTCGAAAGAGAGAGGCGAATCGGAATGATAGGCTACGTGTACCGGTTTGTGCCTGTCTTTGAACTCGGGAAAAGGCTCTTCGAGGATGTGCACTCTTTGGGTGAAAGCATGGTCCTGGGACGACCGGTGGCTTCTTTTTTTCGACTGGGCGGTCGAGGATCGCATCAGGAATGGAAGCACAAAAAGGCGACCCATGGGGGAGCGGTCAATGAGATGTTAGTCCACATGGTAGACTTGGCCGTATGGTATTTCGGTTCGGTTGAGCAAGCAGAATTCCTTGCGAAAGAGATTCTTCGCCCTTTGAGGGTAATCAACGGTAGACTAGTTGAAGCGGATGCGGAGGATTACGTAGTGGTGCGCCTCAAAATGCTCAGCGGAGTAGAAGTACTTTGTCAAGCAGATCTGGTGACGCCGTGTTTTACTCAACTAGTTGAGATTCAAGGCGACAACGGAACATTCATGGGCTCGATTCAGCAGGATATGCCATCATTCGTTTTCTGTTCCGAACCAAGGGCTGGGTACAAGGCAGGACAAACGGAGGTGACTTTTGGCCCGCACAACGTCTTTGAGGCGCAAATGGCGGAATTCGTGAGATCGTTGAAGCTGGGTACACCACCTTCCAAATGTACGGTTCGTGACTCGGTCTTGATCATGGAAGCCCTGGAAAAACTGAGGATCGGAGGAAATGGATGAATCAAGTTCAAATGGCGAGAATTGAGTTGACCGATGAAGAAATTGGAGCTGCACTTTCTGTTCTGCGCTCAGGGGCTTTGCGTCAAGGGAAAGAGTGTCAGGCATTTGAAGATGAGTTTGCCGCCAAAGTAGGGGCTCGGTACGCGGTTGCGTGCTCCAGTGGAACCGCGGCGCTTCATCTCGCTTACTTGGCGTTTCTTTCGCCAGGTGATGAAGTCCTTGTTCCCTCATTCACCTTCATTGCGACAGGTAGTATGGTCTTCCATGTAGGTGCAAAACCGGTTTTTTGCGACATAGATCAGGACAGCTTCCTTATCGATCTGGAAGATGCAGAAAGGAGGCTTACACCACGCACCAAAGCCATTGCGCCTGTACACCTATTTGGCAACGCATGTGACGCGAAGGCTGTGAAAGCGTTTGCAGCGAAACACCAGCTGACAATCGTCTGGGATGCGGCCCAAGCTCATGGCGCAACCACAGAGGGAAAAGATGTTGGTTCACTGGGCGATTTTTCCTGCTATTCGTTTTATCCGTCGAAAAACATGTTCGTCGGTGAAGGAGGCATGACCTGTACGGATAGCGACGAATCTGACGAGAAGATGCGTTTCATGAGGACACATGGTCAAACTGGGAAGTACTATCATTCTATGATGGGCCTAAACTACCGGATGACGGACGTTGAAGCGGCAATAGGAAGGCAACAGCTCAAGAGACTAGATTCAATGCTAACGACAAGACGCCGGAACGCAAACATGCTGACACAAGGATTGTCACGGGTGGAGGGGATACGCCCACAACAGGTCACGCCAGGTTGTGAGCACGCGTGGCACCAGTACTGTGTGGTCGTCGACCCCGAAGTTTTCGGCTGTGACCGAGATACCTTGGCTGAGAGGCTACATCAGCGAAACATCGCGACCGGCATCCATTACCCTAGGGGTCTGCATCAGCAGCCGGTCTTCCGGGAAATGTATGGACATGTCACTCTTCAGCATACTGAGTATCTCTCCAAGCATATCTTAGCCTTGCCAGTCCATCATGGAGTGAGTGAAGATGATGTGCAGCGCATCGTCGAGGCCGTTGAGGCAATCCGAGGTTAGACGGTCATGCAGGCTTCATATCTGAAGAACTGGAACCGGGGCCAACACTCATGATCATTGTGTTTTGGATAAGTGTTGGAGTCATCTTCTATGTGTACGCGATCTATCCTCTCCTGCTCAAAGTACTAACGCTCTTTTCTAGGAAAAGAACCAGAGTACTAAAGGCCTTTCCAAGAATCACTATAGCGATAGCTGCCTACAACGAAGAGACTGTGATCGGACAGCGCATTGAGAACTGTTTGGCTCTCGATTATCCGAAGGATCGTCTCGAGATAATTGTTGCCTCTGACGGTTCGACAGATTATACGGCAGAGATTGTGAAGGGGTACAGTGAGCAGGGAGTGAAGCTCCTCGACTTGTCGCGACGGGGTAAGGCTCTTGCCGATAACGCGCTTATAGAAGCTGCGACTGGAGAAGTCATTGTAACCTCTTCTGCTGGGGCTGTGTTTAGTCCCAATTTCTTGCGCAAACTTGCATCGCATTTCGCCGATTCAGAGGTGGGGACGGTTACCACGGCCTTCGGAAGTAGTAACGAAACAGCAAGCGAGACCGCCCGGACTGAATCGAAATACTGGCGTTACGAAATGAAAATACGCCAGATGGAGAGTGATCTCGGTATCCTGGTTACCGCTGGCGGTGCCTGCATGGGATTTCGTCCTGAGTTTTTCAAGCCGCTGGAAGCAGACTCCGATACGGACAACATGGTTCCTTTATACACAGTTGATGCAGGGAAACGTGTGGTTTTCGAGCCTGGGTCAGTGGTCCGGGATGAGGTCATTGCATCTCCCTCTGAGCAACTGAGGAGTCGAGTGAGGCAGGTGACGAAAAGCCAAAGGGACATTCTTCGACATTATCCATTGCTTAATCCATTGAAACACCCGAAGACAGCATTCAGCCTCTGGTCCCACAAATTGTTGCGTTGGTGGTGCCCTTTTTTCGCAATCCTTGCCTTGACTAGTAATGCGTTCTTGCTCGACAGGAGTCTCTATAAGGTCACAATCCTTCTCCAAGTTGGCCTGTATGTAGCTGCAACCACAGGTGTAATTGGCATGAAAGTAGGGGCGTCGATGCGTCGGCTGACGATTGCTGCTAATTTCGTAGTGGCGAACCTCGCATTTCTTCTTGGTACCCTCAACGTTATACGGGGGAAGCAAATTCACTTTTGGCAGCGTAATCCGTAGCTTGGCTACTGCTGCCTTGGCATGTAGCGAAGTCTCTTTTGAGGCGGGGTCAGTCTGGTTTATTCAATACACTCAATACCTTATCTATAATCTGGAACGTTGAATCAAGAGATAGAAAACGTCCGTGCTCGGTACGAACGCCGGAAGCACGTTCCCGGCGGTTTGTACGATCCGCTGGTACCGTACAATGTCACGGTGAACCACGAGAAAAAGCGAGCCCTAATCAGGTGGATCACGTCGGCGTGTCTGGCTCCAGTACGTGACAAGCAAGTTCTGGAAATAGGCTGCGGCTCGGGGGCAAACCTGCTTCAATTCATTCTTCTTGGCTTTCGACCTGAAAACCTGGTTGGGAATGAACTCCTTGAGAACCGTGCAGCACAAGCCCGCCACAATCTACCAGCTGCAACACAGGTCATAGTGGGGGACGCGTCTGAATTAGATCTTCCGAACAAGCGTTTTGACGTGGTGTTTCAATCAACGGTATTTACGTCCATTCTGGACGACGCTTTTCAGGAGAAGCTTGCATGCCGAATGTGGGATCTCGTGAAGCCCGGCGGCGGCATCCTTTGGTATGATTATATCTACAACAACCCCAAGAATCCCGATGTGAGGGGCGTTCCGGTCAAGCGAATCCGGAAACTCTTTCCGAACGGCCCAATGAACGTGTGGCGGCTGACACTGGCTCCTCCAATAGGGCGACTGGTGACTCGGATCTCACCGAAGCTCTACACCATCTTCAATGCCCTCCCGTTCCTGAGAACGCATGTGCTGTGCTGGATACGGAAACCTTGAAGAGTCGGAATAAAGGCAACCACGAAGGCACAAAGAAAGAGAAGAGATCTCACCACCAAGGCACCAAGACACCAAGGGGGACGACGACCATTAGGGAACGAGGAGATTTATCCACAGATTTCAAAGGTTAACGCAGATTCTGTCTTATCTGTGTTCATCTGTGTAATCTGTGGACGATCTTGCTGAAGAATAACGGCGCCGGCGCTACCGAAGAAAGAGGGAAGAAGAAATCTCACCACCAAGGCACCAAGACACCAAGAAGACAAGGCAGATACATGATTCATAATGAGCAAGGGACCGGACAACTCTGGAAAGAATTACCCACTTTCAAGAACAGGTTGGCAGGCTTCGTGAAACGGAAACCAATCCGGAGAACTACCGCATGTCTGCAGGGGGCTTCCTGGCCGAACTGGACCGCATGAACCTGGAGGTCCGGGAGTACCTCTGGTCACACCCTAGTCAGCTTGACCACCGTGGCGAGTCTGCTCAGGGAAGTCCGGGGGCATAAGAAATCTCACCACCAAGGCACCAAGGGGGACGACGACCATTAGGGAACGAGGAAATGTATCCACAGATTTCAGAGATTAGCACAGATTCTATGCTGCATATTGTAATCTGTGTAAATCCGTGTCATCTGTGGATGATCTTCCTGAAGAATGCCGGCGCTATCAAGCAAATCCCCCTCACCCCCTTTTTCTAAGGGGGAAAAATAGGACCGGCGCGACCGAAGAAAGAGGGAAGAGGAAATCTCACCATCAAGGCACCAAGAAGACAAGAGAATTCCGGGTACACCATACTAAATTCAATGTTCCATTGACAATTCATATACGGGGCAGTACCCTATGGGTGAGACGGTTGAGTACTATGTGGGTGAAGGCGAATTCAGGTTCAAGTTCACGTGGGACGAGGAAAAAGCCCAGGATAACATAGAGAAACACGGTATTTCCTTCGAGGTGGCTTGTTGGGCGCTCCTCAACCCCATGTACGTGGTTGAAGAGCAGGAAGAAGAGGACGGCGAACTCCGGACCAAACAAATAGCGTTCCCAAAATCGCAGGACTGTTCCTCTCTTCTTTGTGTGGTGTATACGGACAGAGAAGACTCTGTACGCCTTATCACGGCCTGGAAGGCTACCCCGACTGAAAGGAATCGCTTCCATGAAAAAGCGGATATTGCTTACTAAAGACCGTGAAATGACCAACATCTCCATGAGGATGCCTGTGGACCTTATCGAAACGCTGAAAAAGGTGGCTACTCTTAAGGAAATGCCGGGTTACCAGTCCCTGATTAAGTACTACGTCGGTCAGGGATTGCTCAATGATACTGAGCTTGTCGCCAAGATCCAGGCGGAAGAGGAAGCAGAAGAGCCGAAAATCAGTTTTGCCGACGCGATTGCGGCTTTCAACATGGTGGAAGGCGGTGATAAGACCCGTGACGCATTCATTAAGGCGCTTCAAGCAAGAACGAGCAGGCACTCAAAGCAGCAGGTTGAGACTCGTGGGTAAATCCAAGAGAAAAGAAAAAGGGGGCACGTCTGGTTTTGACCCATCATCTCAAAATTACCCCTCTTGTTCCGGTCGGCTGAGAACTCGGTTTTACCAGTGGTCAGGGTCTCGGCGCACGTCCATCACCGCAAGAATAATCTCACCACCAAGGCACCAAGACACCAAGAAGAAAAGGAAAGACAAAGATTTAACCACAGAGGACACGGAGAGAACGAATCAATAAGTGAAGGGGGCATTCCTTGAGTCTTTGTGGTGGAATCTCTTTCAGAAGACGTTCACCGCGTCATCTCGCTTCCCGTCTCCTGCGGCCGATGGTATACTCACCCCCGTGTGACCGGAAAAAGCCGAGGGCTGGGATGACGGAAATCACCAATCACCACGACTTGTTCTTCAAGAAGGTCTTTTCCCGGCCTGATGCGGCGGAAACCTTCGCGCTGAACTTCCTTCCCCCAAACGTGACGGCACACTTGAAATCCAATTCGTTTCGCCCGAGCAAAGGCTCGTTCGTGGATGAGCGGCTGAAGGAGCACTTTTCGGATTTGCTCTACACTGTGGACTTGAAGAACGGGAAAGAGGCTTATGTGTACCTCCTGTTCGAGCACAAGAGCAGCCCCGAGCGGACGACGGCGTATCAGCTCCTACGGTATTTGACCCGGATCTGTGAGCATACGACCGAAGGCGGAACCAAGCCTGTCCGGCAGGTGCTCCCCGTAGTGCTGTATCACGGCACAGACCCGTGGAACGTCCCTCTGAGCTTTTCGGGTCTGTACGAGCCTCCGAAAACCGTTTGGCCAGGCCTCCTGGACTTCACGTATATCCTGTGCGACCTGTCGGCCTACTCCGACGAGGAGATAAAGTCGCCGGCCTTGTTCAACGCTACGCTAAGTCTCGGCCTTCTCCTGATGAAGAACTTCTTCAGACCGGACCTGTCAAAGCGACTGAAGGAGTATTTTGAAGTGGTCGGCAACATGGAACAACAAACGGCTCTGCAATTCTTGGAAGCGGTTTTTCAGTATCTGGGGGCCGCAAGGGAAAGGGTAAGGCCGGAGGACGTGGGGCGAGCACTTAAGGATTCACTCGGGAAGAAGGGAGAGATTTACATGTACAGCCTTGCAGATAAATGGATCGACGAAGGTGTCGAAAAGGGAATGCAACAGGGAATGCTGAGGGGTGTAAGAAAGCAATGGGGTCAAATCAGCTCTTGACTCATTCTCTTCAGGTGAATCCTCTTGTTCCGGTCCGTAGAGAACTCGGGTTTTCCAGTAGTGCGGATCTCGGCGCAAGTGCATTACCACAAGAATAATCTCACCACAAAGGCACCAAGACACCAAGTAAGAAAAGGGATCGGCGCATAAATCGAACCGCCGACGTATCAGGACAAGACGGGAGGCGGTCTCGGCCAAATACCGGCACGGAGGCCGGCGCTCCCGAACAGCAGAAGCGCCGGGGAGACGGACGGCAGTGGCCTATTGTGTTGAGAGACGGCCTCCCCCTACTAACGTCTTCCCGTCTTATTATTTGATTTTAATAGGATTTCTTGGTGCCTTCGTGTCTTGGTGGTTAAACCTCTTCTCTTTCTCCCCGCGCTGGAACGATCATTCCAAAAGATCTTGCCGGATCTCGTTGAATAGACTACCGTATGGACATGGAGTTCGAATGGGACGAGGCCAAGAGCAATACATGCTTTGCCGAAAGAGGTTTCGATTTTGCCTATGCCGTGCGCGCTTTTTTCGATCCGAACCGTGTAATACGCGCCGATACACGCTGGGACTACGGTGAGGAGCGCTACCAGCTCATTGGCAGCATCGATAACCGGGTATTCCTTGTGGTCTATACCATGCGCGGCAGGATTGTCCGGATCATCTCTGCTCGTAAGGCCAATCGACGAGAGGTTCAGCACTATGAAAACGCGACGCGTTAAAGTCGACGAGACCAACATGCCGGCAGGGCGCGTCGACGAGCGCCGTTTGGATGCAACCACCGAAGAGGATATCGTACGTCAGCAAAATGCCGACGAAGCCGAGTCTATGAAAGAAGCGGCCAAGTATGCGCGTCGCGTGCGTAAACGACTTGGGCTGACTCAACTTGAGTTCTCCCGGCGGATCGATGTGTCCGTGGACACCGTACGGAACTGGGAGCAGGGCAAGCGGCTCCCGACCGGTGCGGCAAAAGCGCTCCTCAAGGTTCTGGACAAGGCCCCGGAGGCAGCTCTTTCTGCATTGGATTGAGGTGAAACAGAATCAGTAAAGGTAATGTAAAGGGGTCTAAAGGGGTCAAATCTGCTCTTGACTCATTCTCTCTGTAAAGGGGTCAAATCTGCTCTTGACTCATTCTCTCTGAATCACTCCTCTTGTTGCGGCCCGTGAATAACTTGAGTTTTCTTTGTGTCTTTGTGGTGGAATCTCTTTTGGTAAACGTTCACCGCGTCATCTCGCTTCCCGTCTCCCGCTGCCGATGCTATACTGACCCCCGCGTGACCGGAAAAAGCCGAGGGCTGCGATGACGGAAATCAGCAAACACCACGACCTGTTCTTCAAGAAGGTCTTTTCCCGGCCTGATGCGGCGGAAGCCTTCGCGCTGAACTTCCTTCCCCCAAACGTGACGGGACACCTGCAACCAAACACGTTTCGGCCGTGCAAAGGTTCGTTTGTGGATGAGCGGCTGAAAGAGCACTTTTCGGATTTGCTCTACACTGTGGACTTGAAGAACGGGAAAGAGGCTTACGTGTACCTCCTGTTCGAGCACAAGAGCAGCCCCGAGCGGACGACGGCGTATCAGCTCCTACGGTATTTGACCCGGATCTGTGAGCATACGACCGAAGGTGGAACCAAGCCTGTCCGGCAGGTGCTCCCCGTAGTGCTGTATCACGGCACAGACCCGTGGAACGTCCCTCTGAACTTTTCGGGTCTGTACGAGCCCCCGCAAACCGTTTGGTCCGGCCTCCTGGACTTCACGTATATCCTGTGCGACCTGTCGGCCTACTCCGACGAGGAGATAAAGTCGCCGGCCTTGTTCAACGCTACGCTAAGTCTCGGCCTTCTCCTGATGAAGAACTTCTTCAGACCGGACCTGTCAAAGCGACTGAAGGAGTATTTTGAAGTGGTCGGCAACATGGAACAACAAACGGCTCTGCAATTCCTGGAAGCGGTTTTTCATTATCTGGGGGCTGCAAGGGAAAGGGTAACGCCGGCGGAGGTCGGGCAAGCACTCAAGGATTCACTCGGAAGAAAGGGAGAGACTTACATGTACAGCCTGGTAGATAAATGGATCGACGAAGGTGTCGAAAAGGGAATGCAACAGGGAATGCTGAGGGGTGTAGCCTCCCTGACGATTCGGCAACTCACCCGCCGGTTCGGTGAGTTGGACGAGTCCACACAAAAGCGTATCCAACAGTTGCCCTTGGAAGAGTTGGAACGTCTGGGTGAAGACCTCTTGGATTTCCCGGACAGGTCCGCACTCGACGACTGGCTGGACAGAGCGGCCCATTAGAAATTGGCAAAGGGGTCAAATCTACTCTTGACGCATTCCCTTCAGGTGAATCCTCTTGTTCCGGTCCGTAAAGAACTCGGGTTTTCCAGTAGTCAGGATCTCGGCGCAAGTGCATTACCACAAGAATAATCTCACCACAAAGGCACCAAGACACCAAGTAAGAAAAGGGATCGGCGCATAAATCGAACCGCCGACGTATCAGGACAAGACGGGAGGCGGTCTCGGCCAAATACCGGCACGGAGGCCGGCGCTACCGAACAGCAGAAGCGCCGGGGAGACGGACGGCAGTGGCCTATTGTGTTGAGAGACGGCCTCCCCCTACTGAAGTCTTCCTGTCTTATTGTTTGATTTTAATAGGATTTCTTTGTGCCTATGTGTCTTGGTGGTGAAACTTCTTCTCTTGGACTGGACCCCGGCCTTCGCCGGGGAGACGGTTGGTTGTGCCGTATTGGTGGTTAAAGCCCGTTCGCCGGTTGATATCTTTCTGTCTTATTAGCTGATTTCATAGGATTTCTTTGTGTCTTCGTGCCTTGGTGGTGAAAGCTCTTCCCTTTCTCTACGTCTTCGTGCTTTTGCTGTTTGTTTTCTTCCGCCTCTTCATCTCTTCCGTTTTCTTAATTGAACTATTCTTTTTGGTGTCTTCGTGCCTTGGTGGTGAAACCTCTTTTGGTAAACGTTCACCGCGTCATCTCGCTTCCCGTCTCCCGCTGCCGATGCTATACTGACCCCCGCGTGACCGGAAAAAGCCGAGGGCTGCGATGACGGAAATCAGCAAACACCACGGCCTGTTCTTCAAAAAGGTCTTTTCCCGGCCTGATGCGGCGGAAACCTTCGTGCTGAACTTCCTTCCCCCAAACGTCACGGGACTCTTGAAACCCAATTCGTTTCGGCCGAGCAAAGGTTCGTTCGTGGATGAGCGGCTGAAGGAGCACTTTTCGGATTTGCTCTACAGTGTGGACTTGAAGAACGGGAAAGAGGCTTATGTGTACCTCCTGTTCGAGCACAAGAGCGACCGCGATCTGAAGGTGGCGTATCAGCTCCTGCGGTATTTGACCCGGCTTTGGGACGAGACTACAAAGTGCGGTGTCGAGCCCGTGCGTCCGGTGATCCCGATTGTCTTGTATCACGGAACGAAGAAATGGACGGTTTCTACCGACTTCGCTGCCTTGTATGACCCTCCGGACAACCTTCTGCCGGAGCTCTTGAACTTCAGGTATTATCTGTGCGACCTGTCGGGCTACAGCGACGAAGAGATCAGGATGCGCTGCCTGGCCGCCGCGACCCTTGCAGCGGCCCTGCTTCTAATGAAGAACTTTTTCAGGCCCGACCTGTCGAAGAGACTGAAGGAGTATTTCGATCTGCTCGACAACATGGAACAACAAACGGGTCTGCAATTCCTGGAAGCGGTTTTTCACTATCTGGGGGCCGCTAGGGAAAGGGTAACGCCGGAGGACGTGGGACAAGCACTTAAGGATTCGCTCGGGAAGAAGGGAGAGATTTACATGTACAGCCTTGCAGATAAATGGATCGACGAAGGTGTCGAACAGGGAATGCAACAGGGGATGCAAGAGGGAATGCTGAGGGGTGTAGCCTCCCTGACGATTCGGCAACTCACCCGCCGGTTCGGTGAGTTGGACGAGTCCACACAAGAGCGTATCCAACAGTTGCCGTTGGAAGAGTTGGAACGTCTGGGTGAAGACCTCCTGGATTTCCCGGACAGGTCCGCACTCGACGACTGGCTGGACGTAGCAGCCCATTAGAAATTAGCAAAGGGGTCAAATCTACTCTTGACGCATTCCCTTCAGGTGAATCCTCTTGTTCCGGTCCGTAAAGAACTCGGGTTTTCCAGTAGTCAGGATCTCGGCGCAAGTGCATTACCACAAGAATAATCTCACCACAAAGGCACCAAGACACCAAGTAAGAAAAGGGATCGGCGCATAAATCGAACCGCCGACGTATCAGGACAAGACGGGAGGCGGTCTCGGCCAAATACCGGCACGGAGGCCGGCGCTACCGAACAGCGGAACCGCCGGGGAGACGGACGGCAGTGGCCTATTGTGTTGAGAGACGGCCTCCCCCTACTGAAGTCTTCCTGTCTTATTGTTTGATTTTAATAGGATTTCTTTGTGCCTATGTGTCTTGGTGGTTCTCTTCTCTTTTGGCCTGACAG
Source organism: Desulfomonilaceae bacterium (assembly GCA_963675835.2). Taxonomy (GTDB): domain Bacteria; phylum Desulfobacterota; class Desulfomonilia; order Desulfomonilales; family Desulfomonilaceae; genus JAVHLK01. Next base: position 546,375 of record CAXXIU010000017.1, on the reverse strand, counting down.
CGGGGGCCGCCTCACACCTCAGTACGAAGGTAGTTTTGGTAATTGCCGTGTGCTGTGGTAATGTATACGTGTCATGAAGAAAGGAGCCTAGTCATGTCACCAATACCGGAGCCTATATCGGAAGAGACTGAACGTCCCATTCCTTCCCCTGATGATGAGGAGGCATGGGAAGACTACATGGACTATTGCGCTGCGGCCGAGGCTTTAGAGGATGCGCTGAAGAATCCGGGAGGCATCAAGACCATGAAGGAATTTGCCGAAGAGATGGGTCTTGATTACTGATGCCGTATACGTTGCATATTCTCTCCTATGCCCAGCGGGACATAAAGAAACTTCCTACGAAAGGACTGCAACAGTCCGTGGTCAACACTTGCAAGGAGCAATTACAGGCGAACCCAAGACCGGTTGATTACGAACATATTGAAGGCTATGAAGATGTCTTCAGAGTCTACTCCAAGGACAGGAAATACCGCATCATTTATTCAAATCAAGAACATCTCCAAGCTGTGATAGTGATAAGTGTCCGACGTAGAGGGGAATCTACGTACAAGAAATTGCCCATCAAAAGCCTCAGACATATGATTGAGGATCTGGAAGACGACTTGGATCGGGGGCAAGTCTCTTCTTGACTCATTCTCTCTGAATCACTCCTCGTGTTCCCGTCCGTTGAGAACACGGGATTTCCAGTAGTCCGGATCTCGGTGCAAGTGCATTATCGCCAGGATGAGAAGCCGGAATACCAGGGAAACCGGACTGGGCACCGGCCTTCGCCGGGGAGATGGTTGGTTGTGGTACCTTGGTGGTCATAGCTTGGCCGCCGGTTGATGTCTTTCTGTCTTATTAATTGATTTTATAGGTTTTCTTGGTGCCTTAGTGTCTTGGTGGTAGAATTTCTTTTCTTCCTCTTCTTCCGTGCTCTTGCGTCCAAATGGTTAATTCCCTCTTACCCCGAATAGTATTTGTAGTTCCGATAGTAGTAATGCCCGCCGTACCGGTACTTGTACCCATACCCTCCGCCGGTGCCCACCTTGTTCATCACCACCCCAAGGATCTTGTTCTCATCCATTGATCGTATCACGTGAAGGGCTTCCTTCAACTCGTCCCTCCTTGCCATTCCCTGGCGTACCACCATTACCAATCCGTCGACGGCACGATAGATAAGGGGCGTATCCGCGAACCCGAGTATCGGTGCGGTGTCGAAGATCACGTACGTGAAACGTTTCTTCAGAAGTTCCGTTATGCGTTGGACATTGTCCGACCTCAGGAGCGCGACGGGATCGTTGGGAAGCTGTCCCGAAGTGATGCACTGCACTCCGGGGATCTCGGTGTTGTGACACACCTTGGTAACGTTGGTGACGCTGCCGTCAAGCAGGTTTGCAAGACCGCGCTTGGTTCCGTTCAGATTGAACGTCCTGTGGAGACGCGGCTTTCTCAAATCACCGTCGACCAACACCACCTTATTCTTGGCATCCGAACCGAGCACGGTTGCCAGTGAAATGGCCACCGTGGACTTTCCTTCACCGGGGCCCGAGCTTGATACTGCAATCGTATTGACGGTCCGGTCCACATTGGAGAGAAAAATCGACGTCTCGAGGTTTCGTATGGCATCCGACATCGGGGATTTGGGATGTCGGAACGCAACGAAGTCAACATTCTCACGCGCACCGTGAAGGTCCCGGATCTGGGGTAGCCTTTCCACGTCGGGAACGATTCCCAGTCGCTGCACGTGAAGATTCTGTTCGATCTCGTTGGGGCTCCGGATTGTCTGATCCATTGCATTCAGGGCAAACGCAATACCCACGCCCCCCATGAGGCCGAGCATCGTCCCTATGAGGACGATCATCCTTTTCTTGGGCTTGGAAGGCTGTCTCGGGAGCCTCGGCGGGTCGACTATGCGGACGCTGTTGCTGATGGTCCTGGCCCGTATGTCCATCTGCTTGTATTCCCTCAAAAGGATCCGGTAAAACTCCGAGTTCGTTTCAACGTCCTTCTTCAGAAGGGAATATCTGGCCTCCAATGACTTGACCCGATCGGCTTCGGCCCGTGCCGAATCGTAACTTTGCTGTAGGAGCTTCTCTTCGGTCTTTGCCGAGTTCAATGCCGATGAGACCAGGTTCTGTTCGATTGATCCAATGCGCTCTCGAAGGAACCGTATCTTTTTCTGCAGCATCTTCATCTTTGGATAGTTGGCCGAATAGACTCCCTTCATCTGCGAATACTCGGCCTCCATTATTGCCAGTTCCTGTTTCAGCTTCCCGATGTATTCGTCTTTCACGCCTACCGGCATCAGGCTCCCTTGTTCCGACGCCCCTTTTGTCTGCAACGATTGGATCTTGGCTCGTGCCTCCTGAGATCTCAGATGGCTTTCCATGGTCCTGTTTACTACGCTGAGGACTTGGGTCAATCCTCCATCGGCCGAGTCTACGATGCCGTGGTCTATGGTGAACTCCACCAATTTGGTCTGAGCTTCCCGCAGTTTCTTTTCCGACTTCTGCACTTCTTCCTTCAGCCATCCGGCCGCTTGCAAGCTCTGCTTCCTTCTGTTCTCCAGGTTCTGTTCAAAATAGAGATCAAGGAGATTCTTGAGCATTTCCTGAGCCAACTTGGGATTCGCGGCATCTATCCCGACCGCCATTATGTTGCTCTTTTTGACGGGCTTCACTGATATTCGTTTGAGCACCGCTTCGCACAGGGCGTCCTTTTGGGCATCCTTCGAATCGGTGGCGTCCTGTCGATGCTCCTCCCTACCCACAAGGGACGACAACCATCCGGATACCGTTTGCCGGATCGATCCGATCACTGACGGTGAACTCCGAGTAAACTCCGGCCGAGTCCCAAGGTCCATGCGATCGACAAGGGATCTCGCCAAATGCTGCGAGGTCAAGATTTCCTTCTGGGTGAGGAAGTAGCTCTGATAATCACTGTACGCGGGATTGTCGTACATACTCTCTTTGGAAGGATTGGCTTGTTGCTGCTCCAACTCGATTTTGGCTATGGACGTGAAGATGGGAGTCTTCGAGAACGCGTACACAATTGAGACGACTACCGCGCACGAGAATACCACCAGGATGAGGCGGTTGTATCTCAGTACAATCTCAAGGTAGTCCGAGAGAGATTGGACATTCTCATTCAACGGATCGCTAAGCGGCGCCGGTACAAACCGCTCCGGGGGCACCGGCGCCCCGGAAAACCGCCCTCCGGGATGCAGCTGAAAACCACGCGTTCCATCATGATCGCTCATGGATTTGATCTCATGACGGGAATCCCCCTGTCTAAATGGGACGGTGAACCGCCCTCGCGCTGAAATGTTTGTGTTACCGGTCTCCGGGGTTCTATTCGGCCCGCCCCACCCCCGATTACTCAGCCGACTGCGGACTGAGAACAATGGCCCACTCCCTATAAGCCACGATAGACCTTATGCTCTTCGCATGGGAATGTCAAGTCATCCCGAGTAGTATTTATAATTCCGATAATAGTAATGCCCGCCATATCGGTAACTATAGCCATAGCCCCAGCCGGCGCTTGCCTTGTTCATCACCACGCCGAGAAGTTTGATCTCGTCCATTGACCGGATTACCTGGAGCGCTTCCTTCAACTCATCCCGCCGGGCCTGCCCCTGACGCGCCACCACGACCAATCCGTCAACAAAACGGCAGAGGAGGGGGGTGTCGGCGAATCCAAGAATCGGCGCGGTGTCGAAGACTACATAGCTGAAACGCTCTTGCAACGCGTCCACGATAGGCCCGACATTACCGGACCTCATGAGGGTAACGGGGTCTCGTGGAATGGTGCCGGCGGGGATGCAGAATACTCTTGGGATTTCCGTACCCTGACAAACCTGCTCGAAATCCGTGACGCTCCCGTTGAGGAGGTCCGAGAGTCCCCCGTTGTTCGCTTCAAGGCCGAATGCCTTATGAATACGGGGCCTTCGTAGGTCGGCGTCAACGATCACGACTTCGTTCTTCTCATCTGCGGCAAGAACCGTCGCCAGGGAAATGGCTACCGTGGACTTTCCCTCTCCGGGGGTGGCGCTTGAGATTGCCATAGACTGGACTGATTGGTCCACATTGGATAGAAATATGGATGTCTCGAGATTCCTGATTGCATCGGACATGGGGGATTTGGGATGCCGGTAGGCGACAAAGTCGACGATCTCATTGGAAATATTCACACCTTGAATGTCCGGCAATGTTTCGGTGTCGGGAACGATTCCCAGCCTCGTCACGTTCAGGCTCTGTTCGATTTCCTGCGCGCTGTGTATGGTCTGATCCAACGCGTTGGCGGCAAATGCAGCGGCTATCCCGCCCATTAACCCCAGCATCGCTCCTATGAGGACAATCAATCTCTTTTTGGGTTTGGACGGTTGCGTCGGCTGGTCGGGGACGTCCACAATCCTCACGTTGTTGCTGATGGTCCGGGCCCGTATGTCCATCTGTTTGTATTCTTTGAGCAGGATCTTGTGAAATTCCGCGTTGGTTTCAACGTCCTTTTTCAGCAGGCTGTATTGGGACTCCAAAGACTTCACCCGATCCGCCTCGGCTCTCGCCGACGCATAAGTCTGCTCCACAAGCTTCTCTTCGGTTTTTGCCGAGTCCAATGCCGATGAGACCAGGCTCTCTTCGATCCCTGATATGCGTTCCCTGAGAAATCGGATCTTCTTCTGCAGCATTTTCATTTTTGGGTAATTAGCCGAGTAGACTCCCTTCATCTGTGAATACTCGGCCTCCATGATTGCAAGCTCCTGTTTAAGCTTCCCGATATATTCGTCTTTCATCCCTTGCGGCAGCAGACTCCCCTGTTCCGAGGACCCTCTCATGCGCAAGGCTTGAATCTTGGCACGCGTCTCCTGCGACTTGACATGACTCTCCATGGTCTTGTTGACAACGCTCAGGACCTGGGAAAGTCCTCCATCGGCGGAGTCTACGATCCCATGATCTATGGTGAACTCCACCAGTTTCGTTTGAGCTTCCCGCAGCTTTTTTTCCGACTTTTGCACTTCTTCCTTCAGCCAGCCGGCGGCCTGTAAGCTCTGTTTCCGTCTGTTCTCCAAATTCTGTTGAAAATAGAGACTAATGAGATTCGTGAGCATTTGTTGTGCGAGCCTGGGATCCGCCGCGTCTACCCCAACTTCGATGAGATTGCTCTTCTTGACGGGCTTGACCGATATGCGTTTGCGAATCCTTTTGCTCAGAGCGTTTCTCTTGGCCAGTTCGGGATCGACGGACCTCACATCGGCATCGTTACTCAGGATCGACGATATCCACCCCGAAACGGTCCTCCGGATCTGTCCGATGATTGACGGACTTTTCTCGGCGAACTCCGGGTTTTTCGAGAGATTGAGTCGGTCGATGAGGGACTCAACGAGATGCCTTGACGTCAAGATCCCCTTCTGCGTGAGAAAGTAGCTTTGGTAGTTACTGTAGGCCTGATCCTCGTACAAGCTCTCTTTGTTACGATCGGTCTTCTGCTGCTCCAACTCGATAACGGCATTGGAAGTGAAGATCGGGGTTGCGTTGAAAGCGTACACGATCGCAGCGACCACTGCACAAATGAATACCGCGAGAACAAGCCGTCTGTGCCGCATTACAACGTCAAGGTAGTCCGTGAGCGACTGCACCTCGTCAGTTAAGGGATCAGGGAGCGGTGGAGGTGGGACGGAGTGGTCTTGAGTCACCCGTCCCCCGGGAAGCGCTGTACGCCTATCCCCGGGAAAGCGTCGAACCGGATACGGCTGCAAGTGACGGTGACGATCATTCATGGCACTGATCTCGTTCTTGAACCCCCTACAGCGCTAATTTAGAAATTCGTGCACTTGGGACGACTGTGCTGCCCGAATCCAACATGAAATCATGTTCAAGGGGGTCCGCCGACTACTCAGCAACATATAGTAAGACGAAAAAGACTCTTACTTTGCGCTTAGTTAAGGATGGTATGCCCTTTGAATCGAGATGTCAAGCCTGATCCGTCGGTTCCTCCGACACGGCGAGAATTTGGTTGACTATTAGGTGCAAACACGCTTTAATGGCACCTACACGTAGGAAATTCGAATATGAAAGCAGGAATCATCATCATTGTGGTTGTGATGACGATGGTATTGCCGCCGACGTCTCACGGATTCGGTTTGTTGAGGTATCTGTATGACGGTATCTCGAATCAACTGGGTCTGGATCGCGGCCCAATTCCTAAAACTTGTCCCAAGCCGTGTCGGCCTGCGGCTCCGCCGGGTGCTCCTCCACTGGGGAAGCATGCGGACGTTTCCCGGGTTTACTCCAGGCTGAAGGCTTCTGAGGGTTGAATCGTGGATCAGAAGCTTTGACGTTGAAAGAGTGCTCGGAGCCGGTTGAAAATGGAGTTGAGCCACCGGGCATACACCTGTAAGGCAACATTTGGGCTTCCTGTCTCGGTGGAGAAGAGGGTTCTATGGTTGGAAAAGGACAGATCCGTAGCCATGCATACCGAACAGTGGCGTCGGCCGCAGTCCTGGTGGGGGTGCTCGTCCTGTCGAGCTTGCCGTGTGCGAGGGCTCAAGGATTCTTTGGGATTGCCGATCCGGGGTCGCCCTTCATTTTTCCCCCGGGGCTTCAGGGTGAGGCGAGGGTTACGCCGACATGGATGAAGATAAGTAGTGGAAGTAATAGTATTCCTTCCTTGGGCATTGACTGGAGTCTTACGGACGAATTCGACATGACACGGAGTTACCTCGGCATCGATACCATGCTGAGGTTCGGTGTGGGGCGGTATTCCATACGGGGACACTATGAGCCTCGGGAATTCGTAGGAAGAACGAGGTACAGGAATAATCCGTTTGGAAATGTGGCGGAGGCCAGGTTAGACTACTCGGGGATACGCGTCGGTGGGGATGTTGATTTCATCCTTTTCTATGGCGCCCGCTTTGGTGTGGACGCGGACCTTGACTTGTACAGGCCGATATTTACGGAGGCTGCCCGGACGGATAACGGGGGTAAGAAGATTCAGGGGGAGTCCGCTCTCACCTGGGGAGTCCATGCCATGTATTCGCCTGATGCGAGCCTTTACGGACTGTCGGGCGTGGTTGAGGTAAGAGCCCGCTGGCCCATTATGGGAACGAGTGTCACCGACCTGGAGCTTGCCGCAGGATTGAGAGGGCCGGAGAGCGTGCTTGGCACGGCGGCATTGAGGTTCGGGTGGCGGTCAACCAGCCTGAAGTTTCATGACAAGCAATCGTACAACAATCTGGTTGTTGATACTGAGTTTGACGCGGTTATCAACGGATGGTTCGGTCAGCTGGTCTATTATTACTGATGACAAGTGTGAAGGCGGTCCTGCTTCGACCACAGAAGGTCCGCGAGTGCCGTGCATTTTCTGGGTGACGGGCCGGCAACCCGCCGGAAAGTTTCTATGCTCACATTGTTCATGCCTCGTAGCGTTCCTTCCATCCCGGCAACACTTCTCGAACATCGTCAGCACAAAGTTCCTTCAAGAGATCGGCGTCGGACCACGACCGGCGAATCGTCCATGATGGAGAGCTTAGCTTGATAGACGTTCACAACCATCTCTTGCCGGGCATAGACGACGGCGCAAGAAGCCGCGTCGAAACCTTGGAAATGTGTCGAATGGCCTTCGCTGACGGTATCCACGTCATTGTGGCCACACCCCATTCGTACGATGACGAATTCATCAACCACCCAAACACGATACGATCTCTTGTCACGGAATTGAACGAGGAATTGACCGACGCCGGCATCGATCTGGAGATTTTGCCGGGAATGGAGGTCCGAGTCTCGGCGGAACTGCCTAACCGTCTACTGAACGGTGAAATCCTCCCGTTGAATGACGGTGAATACATTCTCCTGGAATTTCATCCGGCGCATATCCCGTCGGGGTTCGAGAACCTGGTTCATCAGCTGGTGCAATCCGGCTACCGTCTGATTCTAGCCCATCCCGAACAGAACATGGGCATTCAGAAACACCCGGAATATTTGTTCAAACTTCTCGAGCTTTTCGACCCGTTCACCATTCTGGGCCAGCTTACGGCATCCAGTATTCTGGACAAGAATGGTTCCGAGTCGGCAAAGACCGCCGGAATACTACTCAAGAACAACTTGGCACACCTGATTGCCTCAGACGCCCACGATCCGCGGTCGAGACAACCCGTCTTGTCCCAAGCAGTGAAAGTTGCGGCGAGTATCGTTGGAGAGGAAAAGGCCTCGAAGATGGTCAAAGAGTACCCTTGGGCGATAATCAACAGGGAGCGCATTTCCGATGAGTGGGAGCCCCGGAATCCCAAACGGTGGTGGAGGTTGCGTTGAGCATGGTTGAGAAACCGGGCGAATCCACCGTATGGGTCTGATTTGAGACGTCGGCTGTGAGTTCCGGCGAGGCTCTCGCCTGCCGTGCTCATGAGAAGATTCGGGGCTCGGCAATCGAAGCGGACATGGTTCACCCACATCCCCAAACGGCGCGGAGGTGTTTGCGGAATGTCCCGCAGGTGGCTTCACGGCAGCGTGTTGTTATGGTTGTTCATATCCTTGTTTGGAGTTGCCGGTGACTCCTCGAACGCTCAAGATGTGTGCGACGGTGCGCAAAAGGAACTGGAGCAAGAGCGGGAGCGGTTAACCGACTATGAGTCGGCCTTACGGGAATCGTACGAAAACCGGGACACCAACCTTACCAGGGTTCTCAATTTCAAGATCAGTCAGGCGAAAAAGAAACTTCGCGATCTGGAGCTTATCATCAAGTACTGCCCCTCTCGAGCATCGAGCCTGCCGGAAGTGGGGCTGAGCGGCCCAAAGTCGGACGATGGACGCTACGCGGACAAGAACTGCTCCGAGCTCAAAAAAATGCTCTTCCCGCTTATCGTGAGTAAACGGCAACTTGAGAGACGAAAGAAAAGTATGTTGTCAACCCTGACAGAGGAAGATGAAGCAGAACTGCAGAAAGTCTCGGATGAGCTACGACACGTGAGAAAGGCCTTGAAAACCAGGTGCTCCACAGAAAGAACACATCGATCTTTGCTCAAGCGGTTGCGCAGGTGACGACACCGACGGCGCCTTAACTGTCCACTCCGGACTCATTGCGCCGACGTGAAGGTTTCTTGGATGGATTCCCCGGTTTTGTGCCGGGTGGTTTGAGAATCACGCATCTTCTTCCCCACTCATGCTTCTTAACCTTCCGTTGAAGTTCGTTCTTGGGGATTCGTTTCACCACAAGGTAGGGCCTGAAACTCTCTTCTTCCCAGTTCCAGATGAAGTTTCTCACGTCAATGACGGGACCGATGTCGCGGTACAGTATAACCCACCATTCATTGGCTTTTTCAACATAACAGAGCTTCATTGCTTTGATCTGACCAAGTTCCAAAGCCAGTTCTTCGGCGGCCCGTCTCAACTTTCGGTCGAGATCCACCTCTTCCTGTCTTCCTTTCCCGCCCACGGCGCCCGAGTTCTCCGAAGTAGACGCCCTCGCCGGCTTGGTGCCGTTACTCCTTTCAGGTCTTTCCCGTTTCTTAGAATCATTCTTTCTCTCGGGTGCTTGGTCAACCGTCGATTTTGAACCCTCGTCCGGCGTTTTGAGCGCCGGAGTGCGGTTCCATACACAGCCCCAAGGCAAGAGCCAAATCATACAGACTGCCAAGCAGTAACGAGATACCTTGAGTCGGACAAGAGTGATCAGTATTCTTCGGGAGGGCATCACTGCCGTTCCTCTCACATGTACCGGAAAAGAAAGCATGAATCAAACGGAAAGACCCGTCTCGGAAAACCGAGACAACGAAGCCGATACAAGGGCCCAATCCGCCCCGACTCAACATGACGTGAAAAAACCATTCTTCCTGATTACAGGATTGTCGACGCATTCTCAAGAGTTATTGTCGGGCAACGGATTGATGAAGTGTTTCTCGGCGAGGAGGAGACAGGATCGTTACGCGAGAACCATGGCGGAGAGGATTGACTGGATCCGCGTCAATTCGCATCAACTGCTTACCTCAGGCCCCCTTGGATGCGTACAAAAACTGCCGGTGAATTGCCGGTACCGTCAATTGCCTTTAAGAGTATCCACCAGTTGCGCGAATTCTCCTACGGTTTGGACGTATTGTTCCATGAAGATGCGGATATCCCGTACGTATGTCTTGGGAACGTATATGACGTCGTACGGTTTCACGAGAATGGCCGATCCCATGTCTCCCACGTCAAAGATCTTCTTCAAATCTAGTCTGCGTCCGATAGGCTTGCCGTGGATATTCTTTGAAATGAGGATGACGCTGGTGAGATCAGCTGTGTCGGCGATATGCCCGCCGGCCATTGCAATAGCGTGGACCGCGGTAATAGGCTGGGTGATTTCGTAGGCGCCCGGGTTGTTGACCTGCCCAAGGATATAAACTTTTCGAGAATTTGCCGCATTCAGAGCTACGGAGACTACGACATGCTGCAACGGGCCGGCTCTGTACAGCCTATTGACCGATTCCTCGACGTCCCTAACCGTGTGACCGGCGGCAAGAACCCGATCCCTGAGAAGGGGCAGATCCATCGTACCATCAGGATTCACCGTAATTAGGGCCTGTTGACCCCCGGTTAGCGTCGTCAGAGATTCCACCAGCTTGCCGACCTTTTGATAGAACTTGTTAACGGTAACCGTAACCAGCTGATATTTTTTTACTTCGTCGGATTCTTCTTTGCTGAAAATGTTGGCATCCGAGTAGGCTTTTTCTACGCGGTTGGCCAGTTCTTCACGTGTGAGCCCGGCTGCCTGAATGTCACCGATGCCGGGAAGTGTGATCATACCGTCGGGATTGATGACCCTGGTCACGTTGAGTGCAGGATCGAGAATGAATTCAATACTGATCTCGTCCAAGGTGTCAAGTCTGAAACTACCCGGAGGAACGGACCACTCCGTCTGATAGAGGACACGGAGCACGTCCGCCGGCCCCAGTCGATAGTTGCGGCAGACGATATCAAACGCCTCTGCTAAATCATTCAGATGAGGTGTTTTCTTTGGTCCGGGAGACGGCCGAAAAGGTGAGGGTACCAAACCAATGCATCCGGACAGCAACGCACATACCACCCCCACCAAAAGGGCACGCTTAGTAAGCAAGTAAAATGGCCGAATTCTCAACGGGATCGACATAAATCCACCAAACAGCACGAGGCCTTATCCTCATCCGGGATATATCACAGACGAATTCCTACATCAAGAGGAAACGACTACCCCTGCCCGCGTTATTCCTCTCCGCTATGAGTACAATCGCCTGCCGGTCCACAAGATGCGCCGGAGATTCTGGCCCATCGCAGTCAGCAGCCCTCACGTTTTTGCTTCGTAAGAGCCTGGTGCTCTCATTGGTCGTTTCCAATCGGCTCCCCCTATCGTTGTGAACCAAGATCGGAACTGACGCCACGAAGCCTGGAAATGAATGCTCACACTGTAGTGCATTCAAGCAAGAACTGTCAAGTTTTATCGCGGGTCGGACGAACAGCGCATCGGTCTGAGACATAATCCGGAGGGAATGGCTCATTTCCTCTTGAATTGAAACCGTGCCCCGGCCATGATTAGATAGTGATCGGTGAGATACGTGTTGCCCCGGGATGAGTGTCCGGAATCCGAGGAGAGGCATACCAATGTGGAACCAAATCGAGCGACTTTCACTGTCAGTGGCGATCATGGTCTGTTCAGGCTGGATCGTCGGACAATCCGAGTGGGGGCGCGCTGCCTCATTTCCGTATCAGCGCCTGGCGCAACTGAAGGACGGGGGTTCATTCTACACCCATTTGGGCAAGGCTGCCGTCGAACGTGGGGACTACCACCGCGCGGTTCGCCTTCTGACATCGGCAATCCGAAAAGGGGGACGCGCAGAGGCGTTCAAATACCGCTCCCAAGCGTACGAAGGGTTGGATCTGCATGAGAAAGCGTCAGCGGACGTTGAGCGTTACATCGGCCTCAAGCCTCGAGACCCTTGGGGTTATACGCAGCGGGGAACGCGGTATAACCTGGCGTCCCGACATGACAAAGCTTTGGCTCAGTTTCTTCGGGCGGCGAAGCTCGATCCCTCTTACGTCGCGTCTCACTTCGGACTGGGAATAGCCTATACCGCACTGGAACGCCACGAAGCTGCGGTGCAAGAATTCCGGAACGTGCTCGAACTCGAACCTGAAAACACCGATGCTCTTCTGAACCTGGGTGTCGCACTCATGCTTTCGGGGCGCCCCTCGGAAGCCCGGGCCGCACTGGGTAAGGCGTTACAAGCTCAAGAAGATCCTCGGTGGAAGAGTCGACTCCAGGGGTGGATTGCCTCTCTTCTTGAGACTGATGAACACGAAGCTCCTTGGGCCCCAAGGTCTACCGGTCAATTAGATGGGACAAACCGAGGATCGAATTTCATTGAAGACCCAAACGGCCGTGGCTCAGGACACTACCCGGTTCCAAATGAGAACAACCAGGCAGGAGACGGTCGTCTTCCGATGCGAGAGAGAACGTCCGAAAAGGTGCCCGACTCCCATGAAGTAAGGGGCAAACGAACTTCTGAGCGGAGTCCTCTGGTCGTGACCGGCCGGTGGAACACAAGGTACCGAGGGGTTGAGTTTGGAGTCACCATAAAACAGGTCGGCAAAGCGGTCTCCGGAGTTATGACCGTCGACGGACCCTTTGTCGGGAGCAACTCGTACCCTTTCGAAGGAACGTACAGAGGGGGAATTTTGAAGGGCCGTAGTAGCGAAGGACACTCGTTCCAGGGAAAAGTGCACGGAAACGGAGAGGTTGTCGGGAAGTTCGTGCTCAAGGGTGGCCCGACCATTCCCGTCAACTTTTATGTGAAGCCGGGAACGGCACAGCCGACCAGAGCCGGCGATTAGAGTAATTGCCGGCAATCTCGTCCGAAATTCCATGCTGTCCGTCGTTCCCTGGATTGAGCTTGGGGACGAAATGGAAGATAAGCCTGCGTCTCCCGCGTTCAGCGGGACGGGCAAAGACGCCCGCCCCGCGTCAAAGAGTGTGGCTCGTTCCCGCGGAACGCATGATGGCCCGGGCGGGCCTCCGTGCCTGGAAATTTTTCGTTCCACGCAGCCGTGGTGGCGGCACCAGAAGACGCACGGGCGAACTAGTGAATCAAACTACTTATGATTTTGGGTTCGAAGATCGGGGGGCCCAGGACCAAGAAGGGTACTTCTTGACTCGAGCCAGAGCTTTGGATGCCTTGCCGCGGACTTCTTCGTCGGAATCGAGGGAGAGACGTTCAAGGGTCTTCAGGATCGCTTCATTCTTTGCTCCGAGTCTCCCGAGCGTGACTGCAAGTGCGGCTTTGACATCGGGCAAATCTCCGGCCGACAGTTCGTCGAGAGTCCCTTTGCAAAGCTTAATGGCTACGATGCGGGAGAGAATCCATTCTATTCTCTGAGTGAGGAACTTTCTGTAATTCTTGTCGTCGTCGGGGCCGGCCGCCGGCAATTGGGTAAGGCAATAGACTACCTGATTGCTCCCCTTTCCGACAAGATACCGGGCCACATACGAATCCCCGGGGTAAGGAACGTATTCATCGTAAAGCATGGTTTTCAATGACAGGAAATTCCCCTCCTGAACAGCCTTATCAAGCGCATCATCCACGGCGATGCCCATCGAGAAATCGATTCCTGCCATGAGCGTTATCCAGACAATCAAGATGAGCGGCATGCACAATAACAGAACGGATTGTGCCGGAGTCCTGCCACAGATCCACGTGATAGTCGTTCCCAGAGCAACGGCGATTATGGCGCACAATACGGCGAGATACCCGGTTTCGCTCCGGCGAAGAACCACTGACAGCACGTCATCCTTGTGAGGCTCCTGCAGTTTCACAACGGCGTGAGTCGTTGAATCACGAGGCTGCCCGGCGCCATGGGCTGCCGGTTTTGAATTCAAGTAGGCCGCAAGAGGCTCATGAATTCTCTTGAGAACAGCACGTGCTCCCGTGCGTTCGAAGACGGTGCCGCTGTCGGCCGATTGGAAAAGCTGTCGTAGGATTGCTATGTTACCGGGATGAAGCTCGACCTGCCGACGGGTGATGGAAGTCAGCGCGGTTGCTGCAAGTCGAGCAATTGAGGTTGTCGCGACGGCGCCGGGAATATCCACCGGGTCATGACGGTTGAGCATCTCGATCAACTGTGGTGAGGCTCTAACAGCGTGCCGTTTCCCCAGTTCCTGAACGGCGAAGGCTACGGCCTGCACGTTCCGAGAGGAGAGGAGTTCCACGAGATCCTCGGATACCATGGCTCTGATGTCCACCGGAACCTTTCCGGCATGGAGCGTTTCGGAATAGGAGGCGACGAATTGGTCAATGAGCGGCAGCAGCACAATGGCAAGAATAATGAAAAGCCCTACGGTAACAGCGAGGAATCTCAGGGCCTTCAGTGGTTTTCTCGATTCCTTGTTCAAAGGCTGGGGTCGAGCAGCACGAATCTCGCCGACATCATGATCCTTTTCTCCCACCTTCGATTGATCCTTCTCGCAACCTGCATGCCGTTCCGATGCAGAACTCTCTGTCGTCCCCATACGAAAAACGCCGAAAGGCCACGACTTGACTCAGTATTGATAGTCGTACCTTTCGGCGCGTACCTTACCATTGCTTCTCTACGGCATGCCCCACAATTCCACGGTGTCGACCTACGCCGTGAGTAAACCGGAGAGGATGCTGCTACGTTCCGTCATTGACGAGATCCGATACGAAAAGGCGGTGATCAAGACCCTCCGCCTCCGCCTCCGCCTCCGCCTCCGCAGGCCATCATGAGCACTGTCAGTGCCGGCACGAGCAGCAGTGCGTACCAAAAGAACCGGTCAGTGCGCATCCTGGACGTGACCTGCGCCACAAAATCACTCCTGAAGACCGAATCCATCTTCTTCATTAGACCACCCTCCCTCTGAGCAACTTTCGTTCTACACTGCGGCTGAATACCTCATCAAAGGCCGTTCTCAGCTTCGCAATTGCCTTCGTTCGTGTTTTTTCATTTCCGATGGGTGAGGCCCCCGCATCCGGTGGGATGTGGACCTCACTTTTCCAGCTTAGCAACTACCTTGCTTCAGATTACTGCCATTGATAGCGAATTTCAACCAAAAAACACTCTCGGGCAGTTATGATAAGATTATGCCGAGTGAAGATCGGCCTGTTCCACCGTCAGGCCCCCAACGGCTCGAAAAGCTGCAAGACATGAGCCGCGATTAAGGAGCACAAAATTTGACCGGCTGCAGAGGCGACATGGATTCGGGCTACGGGATGGAAAAAGGCCGACCGGCCGTGCTCTCGGCCCTTATAACGTACGGTGTTTTTCTCGTGGTGGGGCTGGCAATTTACTGCGATGGATTTGATAGTCCATTCTATTACGACAGTGCGGCCAAGCTCGAAACGAGAAGACACCTTTTCGATCAGGGCTTGGCTTCGGCTCTGAAGGTCTTTCCCCAGCGCCCGCTCCCCATAATAAGTTTCTATTTGAATTACTTGGCATTTGGAACCCTATCCGGGTACTACCGAGCCGTTAATACGGCAATTCTCTCCGCTTCCGCCGTCACAGCCTCGGTGCTCGTGCTCCAAATCCTTACGCTTCCCGGTATTTGGAATCGTGGAAGTCCAACCGAAAAGAGGATCCTCTCTCTTGTTCTGGGGTTGATTTATCTTGTTCATCCTCTCCAAGTCTTTGTCACGTTGTATGTGTGGCAACGCATGGCCCTCATGGCCGGCCTCTTCTATTTGGCGTCCCTCAGCGCATATGTGTCGGTACGAAGCGGCTCGTTCAAACTCGAGAAACTCGGTTACGCAATGAGTCTCTTTCTTTTCATCTGTGCCATGCTGAGCAAGGAGAACAGCGTCACGCTTCCCGTCGTGCTCGTCATCTTCGAGGTGGCCCTCTTTCGAGCGAAGTGGAGAGATCTCTGCGTTCGGGCCGCCGTGTTCGGCTGTATTCTCGCAGTGTTTTTAGGGGTAAGTTCCTATATTCAGCATCCCCATGGCGACATCAACGCAGCCAACGGGATAGTGAGCACACTCTCGGTTTATTACGCTGAGAGCGGTACGACGCCGGTGCGCGTCCTCCTGACCCAGGCCGGTGCGATGTTTCACTACATCTCGCTGATGCTTGTTCCAGTCCCCGAAAAGATACAGCTCATCAGCCCCCTGGTCGTTGCCCATTCTCTCGTTGATCCTCCCATCACGCTTGTCTCGGTCGGAGGTGCCGTCGCATTGACGGCCGCCGGGGGATTACTCGTCAGGAGCAGTCCCCTAAGCGGTGCGGGAATTCTCTTCCTGGTAGTGAACCTTATTCCTGAAGCCCTCCTCGCACCTCAATACACTTTCTTAGGATACCGCGCCGTGCTGCCCATGTTCGGTGTCCTCCTCGTTGTGGCCGACTGCATTCGGATTCTCCTGGTGTCGGTGAAGGGTCCTCGCATGAAACGGCCGGCTTGGGCGGGAGTCTGTGCCGGTTCCATCGGCCTAGCGTTACTTCTGGGACTTGTTACGAACAACAAAGCACTCATCTGGTCCGACAGGGTTGGGTTTTGGACGGATACGGTCAAGCAGTTTCCCCCTCTATCCAAGAATATGGAGACTCGATCTGCGGCACAAGCCTATTCAAATCTTGGATGGGCTTTGTGCGCGGAACGCAGGTATACGGAGGCACTCCGGTACTTGGAGAGGGCGCGGAAAATCTCGCCAAGTCAGGCGCCGATACAGGCGACGCTTGCGTATGCCCATGCAAAGGCCGGAAACTCGAGCAGAGCCGAGCATTTTTTTGAGAAGGCACTCGCACTGAATCCGGATCTGGCCTTTGCACACAAGGAACTTGGGGTTCTGCTCTTGAGGGAGGGCAGGGTTGACAAGGCCCGTTTTCATCTTCAACGGGCCTTGGAACTTGCACCCTATGAGAAATCCGTTCGAGAGATCCTTGGGCGAATCCCTGCACCGGCTCTGCGGTGACCTGTTCCAGATCTCCTCTATGGCGGTGCGAAAAAGCAGCGGCGGATTCATGGATTCCGCGCTCCGGATTGGTCATCCCCGGAAGCCCCCTATAATCCCTCCGTCAACGGGGGGAAGTTCTCCCTCCCTCCCTCAGTAGGACGGGCATTTTGCCCGCCGTCGACAGGTGGGACGTTTGTCCCACAGGAGGGCCGGGCTGGGATCTCTTGATTCTTACCGACTTGTGCAACCGAGTCTTTAGTCGTCTTTGACGGGTTTGAGAAGATGCACTTCTCCGTCTGGTCCGAGGAGCCGCCGGAATGGAAACGTTCGGACCACGTGATAACCGGGAAGCTTCCCAAGTGTAATAAGATATTCTTCTTTGTCTACCCACCACCAGCTCAAACCCGTTCGGCGCGGTAACCCCTTCCTGTAACAATGGTAGCCGTTGAATTCGAACCCCCCGTCAACACGGCAAGGATCGACTCTTAGAACGTTCAGCACGAAGCTATGTGCGTCGGCGAGACTTCGCTTCATTTCCAGAAAGTCTCGGGTCCCCAAGACGCCGAAGACCGCCAGACATATGAGCGGCGCCGCAACCGGAACCACAGTCCTGAATGACGGAGCAAACGTTTTTGGGGGAGGCATGCCGGCGACGAGCCGGACGATCAACAGGGCGCACGGCAGGATCAGGTAACGGTCGTACGGGGCGAGAGGGACGATGATCGCCATGTAAAGCAGAGCGGTGAGTAAACAGTTGTGGGCCGTGAAACTACCTGCAAGACGTAACCCTCCCCATCGTGATTCCGAGGCGCCGCACCTGACCCGGTTGCCCGTTACTGCAAGACAGTCACGAGTGCCGCGGAGCCGGCCCAAGTCCCGTAACCCATGGATCACCAGAGCACTAAAGACTACCGCAGCGATGAGGGTCCAGTAAACGATTACCGCATACACGGCCTTGGGAAGAGTAGCCGACCGCTCCAGCCCCATGATGTACGTATCCCTCAAGACAATGGGACCTATCCCAAGATTGTAGATCACGTTTCCGCTCATAATGACCGGAGGATCCACGATGCCGAACAGCAAGAACACTTCATACGCAGACAACGCGGCCGAGAGTAAGATTACGAAGTATCTGAAACTCCTCAAAGACCAGAGACTCCCGTAGTACACGGCCAAGACCGGCGAGATGAGGAAACACACATACCCGACTGTTGATACGAGGAAATTCCATAAGAGAAAACGAGCATACCGTAGCGGGTCCATGGAGTAAGCGTTCATCACGGCATCCCGGAGCATGGTATGCTCAATGATCGGCGTACTTCCCAGCCGATAGAGGAAGAGTTCGTAGCCCAACCATGGTACGACGGTAATTCCCAATGCCAGGATCGCCGACTTGAGTCTTCCCAGCTCTTCCCCTTTTGGATGCAGGAAACACGTAACGACGAACCCAACGGGGACGACCAAGCCAATCTGACGAGTAAGCGTGGCGCAGAGTCCGAAAGCCAACCCCGTGGCGATGATCCACGTATTGGTCCTCTCAACGCCGATGTGAAGGAACAAGATCGAGACGAGCGCGAAGCTTGTGAAGGTAATGTCGGTCATGAACGAAAAGCATTGAGACAGGAACAAAGGATTGAACACGACGGATAAGGTCCCTACCATGCTCAACCGGACCGACGCGCCGCATCGGCGAAGCAGGAGAAATACGACAAATGATGCAAGGACGCCGAGCGTAAGAACCGATACCCTCAAGACGGTGAGAGAAAAGCCGGCCGTTTTGACGAAAGCCAATCCCCATAAGAGGTGAGTGATCAGTGCCGGTCCTCCGGGCGCGTTCGACGGGCCGTGACCCGTGGTCTCCAGACGTCCCTCCCGCATAAGTGACTCCAGGCAGCGGACAAAGGCCCAGTCGTCGTTCACCATGAATTCGCCCACGGGATTAACGATGAATATGATCGCGGTCCAGATGCCCGTAAGGAAGACCAAAGGTACCCATACCGAACAATACGTGCCTGCGGATTTCATGTCGGGAGTTTTCGCAAGGCAGGTAGATGAGATTCTCTGCACGTGAGGAATTCTCCGGATTGAGGAAGCAACCTAAGCCGTGATGAGGCGACAACCGACCGCGAGGGATTGCATGGACTCCACCGGTCGCCTCCAAACCATGAACGTTCATCGTGAACCCCGGCTGGCAGGACAGCCGGGCTCCGGCACTCAAGAAACCATGGACGAAGCAAGCGGACCGTGTCAACGACGCGTAGTACTCACCGTCAAACGGCCGTCTCGCTTGGAAAGAGTGACGGTCGTAAGCTTTTCCGGTGAAACTTCGATCTTGTCAAACTTTTGCTCGGATTGGGGAACGTCCAAGTCTCGCGGCAACCAGAGTGAATACGATCCCGGCGGTAATTCGATCTGTTTGCCCACAATCACCTTTTTCACTCCTGTTGTCCCCGAGATCTCCATGGTCACAGGCTTCGAAACCTGAAGAATCGAGGTGTAACGGGCCAGAAGGTTCTTCATCCGATCGGGAAGCGCTACATCGAGGAAGGTCCCATTGGTGTCCGCACTCAGTTTCGAGAATACCTCCTTGTTCGCCGCGTTCATTCCCAATGCGACGATATCCACGCAACCGATTGTCTTTTTCGTTCCTCTCCGGGCGATCTCGGACGCTGCCGAGGACCGGCAATTACTCTCGCCGTCGGTGACAAGAACAATCCTCGGCTTGGGGTCCACCCCGGAAACGAAATCCCGTAGATCGGCACTCACCACGGCCGTGCATACGTCGATCGGTCCCTCGAGGGGCATCACCTTTTCAAGGCGCCCGGCCAAACCGCCGAATGGAGCCTCAGCCCATCCGTAGATGATCCGGCTGACCGTGAGAGGAATCTCTTGAGATCCCATCTTCAATGAGATCTCATCGGTGAAACTGCGCACGGCAATCCGAGAATTCCGGGGCAGCGCTTGCGAGGTTTGCTCTATAAGAGTTCGCGCGATCTGCAATCTACTTGTCGGCCAGGAATCGGACCTGCTTGCCATGGACTTGGAATTGTCCAAGACAAACACTACCTGCCAACTCTCTTTCGCCACATCGAGGTTGTCCAACTTGACCAAGAGCGACCCCGGTAGGAGGCGAGAGGGAGGCGGGGCTTTTAGGCCAAGGGATGACCCGCCTTCCTCCTTTTGGCCTTTTTGGGAAAATGCTGAGATGACGGGCAAGTTTTCGAGATACGAAGAAATATCCAGTTTGTCCGGGGCCAATGCCGGGTGGGTTCCAATGACAATCCCCACTATCACTGCCGCAACCGTGCCGGCGGATCGAAACGCTACAGACCTCAAAATGCTCTTCTTTTGCTCAAGCCGTTGTTCGGAAGGTTTCGGTATGAGTCCCAAGAGAATGTGGAAGAACCAGCACAACTGGGCGTGAAGCATGGTATCCGTAGTGAACGAATGCAATAAGCTTCCGGTTATGGCGACCAGAAGAACGACCGGGTGAAAATAGAGTTCCGGAGGAGGCCTCTCCACGCTCTGCACCAATCTGAACAGGAGGATCAACAGTGCGGCTACATAGATCAGCGTAAACGGGATCCCAACTCCGGTCAGGAGTGCAAGAAAGTTGTTCTCCGGCGTCACCAACTCAGCGACCTGAGCTTGAAACGCTTTCTTGGTAAGCTGCGGATGCCAAGGCTCGTAGTCCTCTACGAGATTCTTCCTTGGAGCTCTTAGGCCCACGCCCAATAATGGCCGGCTTTTTGCGATGTGCCAAGAGAAGGGATAGGACTCTACGCGGTAAGCCTGATACCTTGGGTCGGAAAAGCCTTCCCTGGAGGAGTAATTTACAAAAAGAGCACTGGCCGCCACAAGCAAAGTCAGCAACACAAGGGACAGGCCGACGGCACGTGAACCCTTCAAGGAGAAAGTCACCACCACGATGATAAGAGGAGCCAACAACACGGCCGATGCGACGGCTTCGGCGGTGGCGCAGTAGAAGAGCACCACCGCTGCGAAAATGAGAAGGACCAGGCCCGGCGGTAACTGCCACCAGCGTTTCGAACCGATCAACGCCAATGGGGCAAAAGCCAATAGAAGGAGCATGTGAGCGAGGGGATGTGCATTGTAGTACAGTGTCGAAATGAGTGAAGTAGGGGTGCCCGAGAACTTCTGGCTTATGAAACTGAGGCTGATCAGTCCGATGAGTATGGCGACGCACAACCACACAAATGCCTTCTGTCTCGAAGCGGTGTCGAGCAATATTCTCGAGCACCAGAAACCGCCGAGGCCCGTAGACATGAGAACAAAAGCGCGAGCGGACGAACTCAAGGGAATTGCACTGTGCAACCCGCTCGCCACGGCAAGCCCAAGCAGCACAAGGGAGACTGCGATCTCAATAGAGCTTGCCCGGACATGAGTCTGCCGTACGGTAAGCATGGCGGCCAACAAGGTAACCGAGGCGATCGCCCCGAAAAACAGGTTGGTCTTCTCGCCCGCTATGACGGTGAAATGCCACTGAAATAAGGCAAATTGCACGCAGACGGCGCAGAAAAAGACCCACGCGAGCAGTTGACCGACCGACCTATTTGGGTGGGTTTCTTGAGGCTCCATAGAGTGTCCTGACCCGCCGGCATGATAAGACTACTTTTGGATTCCGTAATGGACGAGCCGAAGAATAACGCTTTTCCCGAAGAGAAACCTTCATTGGGTTGTTGGTTACACCATGGTGAGTGATACGGTCAAGGCGAATCATTCGTCCGTATCACGAGAATTATTCTTTGACTTCTTGGCGTATTGGTGACTTCGTGGGTCTATCTTCCGATTTCAACCTCTCGAAACGCGGGGGCGCACTCAACGACTATTCTGAAAAACAATGGAGAGAATGAATGCGAAGGGTGCTGCGATTCTTCTGGAAATGTCTCAAGTCGGCTTTTGTCTTCCTGTTGGGAGTGGAACTTCTGAGCGGTGATTGGATCCGGACCTGGACCGTAGACATACTCTCTTTGAAGAGTTCGTGCTTTCTATTCCGCACACATTCAGGTGTTATTGGCAGATGTGCAATTACGGTTCCATCGATTTTCGAGTCCACGAGAGTTTGGGCTGTTTCTCGGATTTGTTTTCTGCTAAGTTACGGATTTTAGCCTGCTGATTGAGCACTATACTCTAGGGGGTGAACGTTAGTGAGTGGAGACATCTCGCATGCCGGCTCGATTCAAATAAACCGGGAATTGTGTGGTTACTGCGGATCGTGCGTGAGTGTTTGTTCGGATCTGGCCCTCTCTATGGCCGACACGTGGCTTATCCATGAGCCTGAAAAGTGCTCGGGATGCTTGGACTGTACGAGTGCGTGTCCCGTAGGTGCGATCCGGCAAACCGAGGTACCGTAATGAGATACAAATATGATGTCGTGGTTGTGGGGGCGGGGCCTGCCGGTTCAACGGCGGCATACATAACCGCGAAGGCCGGACTTTCGACACTGCTCACTGAAAAGCGTCAGGAAATCGGATCCCCGGTGCGTTGCGCTGAGACCATATCCCGCGTAAGGCTGCCGAAATTTATCACCCCGGACCCGAAGTGGATCGCCAACGTCGTTCACGGAGCCCGCATCGTCGCACCGGACGGCAATTCCGTAGACCTCTTCTATCACAGCAACCACAAAGAGGGGTTAGTACTGGAGCGCAAGATCTTTGACCGGCGTCTTGCAGAGACGGCCGCCTCGGCCGGAGCCCACGTACGCGTCAAAACACGGGTCGTCGGGCTGTGTAAGGATGGAGATCGAGTAACGGGTGTACGCATCAGGTTCGGGGGAAAGGAAGAAGATGTTCAGGCCCGCATCGTGATAGGAGCGGACGGCGTTGAGTCACAGGTCGGGCGGTGGGCGGGGCTCCCTTCAGGACCGGGACTCTCTGATATCTGTGTTTGTGTTCAGTATGTCATGACGGGCGTGGAAATCGAGGATGAGGATCACCTCCACATCTATTTCGGCGAAGAGATCGCTCCGGGAGGTTACGCCTGGGCCTTTCCAAAGGGTCGGCAGGCATGGAATATCGGCCTGGGTATCAGACCGCTGTTTGAGAAGGCGGTGGGACACACGGCGAAGAGCTTCCTCGATAGATTTGTTGCAAAGAAGTTTCCGAAAGCCGTGGCGGTTTCTCAGGTGATGGGGGCCGTGCCGATTGACGGGAGGCTCTTTCAACTGTCCGGAGACGGCGTTATGCTGGTGGGAGATGCGGCCCACCAAGTCAATCCGCTCACGGGTTCCGGGATAACGAACGGCATGAAATGCGCCGTAATGGCCGGCGAAACCGCAGTGGAAGCATGTTCGAAAGACGATGTCTCTCAGACGGAACTCTCGAACTACGATCGCAGATTCCGTAAGGATCTGGGGCGAAAGTTCAAAGCCCTGGCACGCGTGAGAGACTCAATGTCTTTGCTGACCGACGACGACCTTAATAAGGTCGTCAGGCGTGCCGGTCAGGGGGGAGCGGGATCCATGTTTGAATTCCTACGGATCGCCGTTGGAAAAGACCCATTGGTCATCGGCGCGTTCATGAAACTCGTTGCCCTGGGATACTTCGGGTCTCGTACCGATAATGTCGGTCTTGAAGACGGAGATGAGTGGACTGAAGAAACACTCCGGTTGGAAGGGAGGGACCTTCATCTCCATCGTGTACGATAGAGCTTACGCCGGTTATGCAGTCCGTGCTCCCCGGTAGAAGTTGAAGAGCATGACGTGCCCCTTCATAGACCCCGTGCTGTTCCAATGGGGACCGCTGGAGTTTCGATGGTACGGGCTGCTTTATTCAATAGCGGCCGTTGTATGGTACGTCGTAACCTCGGCCGAGTTTCGCAGAAGAGGCGGACCGGTTCCGCGGGAACAGATGCCCGAGTTACTTGTCGGCGGTCTTGTGGGGGCAATTCTTGGGGCGAGGATCGGGTACGTACTTATCCACGGCATTAGCCGTTATGCCGCCGAGCCTTGGGAAATTTTCGCGTTTTGGCATGGCGGGTTGAGCTTCCATGGCAGCTATGTGGGCATGATCATTGGGGGGCTGATATTCGTTCGACGCCATGGATACCCCGTAGGCGAGATTGCCGACGCCACGTTCCTGGGGATTCCCCCGGCTCTCATGCTCGTGAAGATCGGGAACTTCATCAATTGCGAATCCTTTGGCCGCGTGACGTCGGTCCCATGGGGCGTTGTGTTTCCTGCCGGCGGAATTTTGCAGCGACATCCCGTGCAACTGTACGAGGCCTTTCTGGAAGGTCCGGTTCTGTTTGCACTTCTCTTGATGCTTCGTTCCAAGACAAAGAGACCCGGAGAGATCGGTATCGCATTCATGCTGGGGTACGCGCTGCTGAGGTTCGTATCGGAGTTTTTTCGCCACCCCGATCCTCAGACAAACTTCCTGTGGCACGGGCTTACCCTGGGGCAGATTTTGTGTCTTGTGATGCTCGGAGCCGGCATCGGCCTGCTGGTCTATTCGAGGAGCCGGGAAGTCCCACGGAGATGACGTAATGAAATACGGTGGCGGACTTCAGCCCGTCTTTGGCGAGTGAATCAACACGGGGCTGCCGACCTCGTACCCTAGGTGCAGCGTTATCACGTTGCACTTGGCTTTGAAGATGAAAAAGAGGTTCTGATTCACTTCACTGAGTGATTCATAGTTTCCTTGCCCCTTGGATATCACGAGATCCGCGCCGAAGAAGCGATCCCGAAACGTGTCCGAGCACTCCTCCGGCACCGTGCCGGGAAGGTCGGCACCGTTGTCGATGACGTCAACGATTTCCGTTATTCCACAAGAACGTGCATCGTCCATGGTAACATCGTTTATCACGGGATTGCTTTTCACCACAAAGGTGATCTTCTCCATTGGCAACTCCTCCATGAGGAGCCTGTCGAGAACGATTTCACCCGCGTTGTCGGCCAGGTAGAGTATGCGTTGTGCAGAGCGGACCGAGGACTTGAAGTCATCCGTTACTGCTGCCGGTAACGGAATCGAAAGAAAGGCCTGCACGGCATCGCCGATGTCGGCCCTTTCCAAGGCCGCGTCCACAATCATGTCTATCCCGTTTCCTCCGGTTGCCAACCGGAGAGCCGTTTCCACGGGATCAAGGGATTGCCTGATCAACTCTTTGAAATCGGGATAGAGCTTCAAAATGGTCTGATTGAAGTGATCCTTGGCGGCCCGGTACGGGTCGGGATCGCCGGTGAGTCTCCGGATGGTTCGGTGCACCTCGCCTATGTGAACAGGTGTGGGCTTGCTCAGATCCAAGTCCGCGAGCAAGCGGGCAATGGTACGAAGGACCTCCTCGTGAATCGCCGGATTATCGGTCGAATGGTATGCTCCTTCCATGGCCTGACGCATGAGACACGGCAAGCATTCCAGATATGTCTTCATCCGGATAAACCTCCTTACGATCGACGGTGTGCAAGACGTTCCCGTTCCGTTACGATTGTAACAGGGTATGACGTTCGAATGGAGCACTCGGTTGAGACGCATAAAACGCGGTCACTGTTGAATCGCAGTTTGGAATTCCTCCCATTTCCCCTGCACCACGGCCATCACATAGAATCCGCCCACATAATCGTCGTCTTCTCGTGCTTTTCGTACCCACTGACACCTGGATTCCAGGATGAGCGGCCCGATTCCCGGGAAGGGATCGGCAGGTATCTCCAGCGTGACAATGGTATTCGGCTCTGCGTGAAGGCCTTTGACTCCAAGCCCAAGTTCGGAGGCGTTGAGGATGGTACCCCTGTTTTGGGGCCGGTCTTTTTCAAAGATGTCGAGTCCTCTGTGGGGCATTTTTCTGCGGAATAACCGAATGTCCAGAGGAACGGTTTGATTGCAGAAGATAGTCCATGCCTCGAAATCCGCGGGACTCAACGTTTCGGAATCCAGGAGCGCCTTGAAGACTTCCTCCAGATCCTCGTGGGAGAGGTTGTACTTCACCAACAACTCATCATCGGCCATCTGCGATCTTACGTCATCGGCGAATTCTTGACCAATAACTTCCCGTCTTAAGAACATCATGAACCCTCCGAATATCATTCTAACGCCGGGGTAGTACATCCGCCCATATATCGTTCCAGTGGACATGAAGAGGAAATTGGTCGGAGGACATTCCCCGGTAGGAAGATGTCCGCCGTCTCAGAGCGGCACATGGCCGGAACACGGTTCGCACTCCGGTCGTTGAGGTGTAAGCAGCATCAAACTCGTGTCATCTTTCCGGTTTTTCTGATATACTGCCGTAATGGGTATGTTAGGCGAGGGAAGCATGGATCGGGCACCAATCAGTACAAGAGAGATCGTCAATGATATTCTTTCGGGAGTCGATGATATCGCATTGATGGAGAAGTATCAACTTTCTTCCAAGGGACTGGAGAGTTTGATCAACAAACTGGTGGGTTCAGGCCTGTTGCGAAGCCGGAGTCCTCGGAAGAGTCGCGGAGACGACAGACGAAGAATCAGCGGACGTCAGATCGTCTCAGACATTGCCTCGGGCATGAACGAGTCCCAGCTGATGACGAAATACGGGTTGACCCGGAAGAGCCTCCGGCGTGTCTGCAGCAAGCTTCTTGCTGCGAGGAATCGGACGTTGAGGGAGTACCGGGAAGAGATACCGATAGATAATTCCACGGTCGTGGAGGCCGGCGTACGCCAAATCCAAAGGTACAGTCCGGATTTTGATGTGCCTCTTTACGAGTCGATCAGCCCTGAGATTCAGGGGAGAGTTCGTGATATATCCGAGGAAGGTGTCGGCGTAGTCGGGATTGAGGCTTCGGTGAATGAGATCAAGACCTTTGTGGTCCTCGGAGATCCTTTCGGGGAAGTGGGACCGTTCGAATTCGAAGCCGAGTGCCGATGGATAACGGCAACTGATGGGGATTGGCAATGTATGTCAGGCTATCGGATAATAGACATTTCCGAGGATGGTCTGAGACACCTTCGGAAACTCATCCACCTGATTACACTGCGCACATGATCCCGTTCGGCGCTTGGGCCTCAAGGATCCGGTACCTCAATGACCGGGGGCTCAACAAAGACTTGCGTCGTTGATCGCGGCAGTATGTTATGATGCTAAGCTGCGTTCCCGGAGAGAATCCGGAACCTCTTCTTAGGTCATTCCTATGAGAACATCGCTGGGAAGTGTCGATGGCTGAGAGAGAACTGAGTGCGAAACAGGTACTGAACGACCTCTTGTCAGGACTCGATGAGGCGGCATTGCGTGAGAAATACAAGCTTTCGGCGAAAGGTCTTGACAATCTGGTCGACACTCTGGTGAGTGAGGGGCTCGTTACTCCGGTGGGCAACAAGTATGTTGTACCCGGGAAGACGGTTCATGCGGGCAGGATTCTGGAGGATATTCTGTCCGGGTTTACGGGCACCGAACTTATGGAGAAGTTCGGGTTGTCTCCTTACGGACTCCAGACCGTGTTGAAGAAGCTGGTCCAGTCAAGGGTTGTGGGCATAGCGGATCTCGGACTGGAACTATACCTCAGACTTGAGGCAAGCGTGCCTGCAAACATCCGCACAGAGGAACGGTTGCGCCTGGAATTCGAGGTGTCGATTTGCGACGTTGATCGGCCGGACACTGTGGGAACGATCCGGGACATCTCTGAAAAGGGAGTCGGTACGAAAGGTATCGTAGCCAAGGTCGACCAGATAAAGACGCTCATGGTCATGGGGGACGTACTTGGTCAGATTTCACCCTTTGTCTTCAAGGCCAAGTGTCGTTGGATCGGTACAAGCAAGGTCGGCAGAGACAGACCGGCCGGTTTTCACATTATCAGGATTCCGGACAGAGACTTGCTGCAATTGAAGAGACTTGTCGAGTTGACAACCCTCTGAGAGGCGTTGCCGAGGACGCCGGCCGGGCATGGAATATGGGGCTCTACCGCCGTCCTTCGCAAAAAGGGATTGAGGTGATTTCTCTCATGACGGCCCAGGATGGAGACGCTATATCACGCTTGTTTTCTTCGACAATAGCCGAGGTGCCGGCCGGAGGCAGGCAGGCATATTGAAGTGCGAACGAATCGCCTCATACCGATGAGATCTCAACCAAGTGGCCATAACGGACAACAAATGGTAAGCCCGGCGTCTCACCTGCCCGAAGAGACGGGCAAAATGCCTGTCCCACCAAGAAGAAGTAATTACTTTCTTGAACGCGCATCAGTATCAGAAGGATCCGGGTTGCTCGTCCCTTCTTTGTGCAGCTTCCATAAGCAGGAGGTCTCCCGGTCTGCCGATGGTTGTCTCCGTGGGCTCGGTCCAGGGTAGAGTGGCAAATCTTCCGCCCCTGAATTGGGTGCACTTGAAGAATGCTTCCTCGCCTTCCGCGTCATTGCCGACGGCATGCACTATGTTCCCCATGTTGAAGTAGAGATCGCACCACCCTTCAGCGGAAGACTGGATATGGAGCACTGATTTCTTCCCGGCAAGCATGGTCACCTGGATATACTCGAGTATGTCGATGCCGTCGACTTTGCCTGAGAACGACGGCGGAGGGGAAATGATTGTGAGGAGGTAGTCAACGCTTACGGGCTTGGCAACATAATGGTTCGCCCCTCTCTTGATTACGGCTCTCTTTATCGCAAGAAACTCGAAGTCGGCCATCGCTATTACCACGGTATGCGCCCAACCGGCCTTGACCAGTTCAATGAGATCCGTGTTATCAGCTTTGGTTGACAGCACATCCAGGATTGCGAAATCAAAGGCGCGTTCTCGGGCAAGGTATAATGCTTCCCGAGCCCTGGGGGTATCAATAACTGAATGCCCCGCCCGTGTAAGGCCTTCACAAACATTCCACGCATGTTTGGGATCCGGATCCACCAAGAGTACGGATTTCCTCTCCGACTGGACATTGGAGTCAATCCTTCGATCTGAAATGTACCGGTCTCCGGATATCAGCTCGTTGACGGCGGCCAGAAGGGTGTTTCTCTGTAGGGGCTTGCTGAAGATGTGCCGCGCACCGAACCGTTTGGCCATCATAAGATAGCTGAACGGCCCAAGCTTACCTCCACCGGAGATCGCAATGATTTTCACGTCGGGAAAGTCTCTACGGAGTTCCAGTATGGCCTCCCATCCGCTCTTTCCCGGCATCAAGATGTCGGTGATGACAAGGTCGGTTGGAGACTCGCGATAAAGATCGGTGCCTGCCACGCCATCCTCGGCATCAATCACCTCGTACCCGGCTCGTTCCAGAATTTTTCTGAGAAGTGTTCGAATCTGCGGATCGTCGTCGATGACGAGTATTCTTGCCATGGGTTTTGCCACTCCTGAGGTTCCATGCTTAGGTTCACAGTGAACTGCTTGAATAAACGTTATCCCTTGCGGGCGAGAGTTTGGTTCCGCCCTCTGAGCCCCGGGAGCAAGACGTCACAAATGTTGACTGCTTTGAGCACCCAAGTCGGCACCTAACGGACCTCGGCTTTACTTCAGTCTTATCCAATCCTCATGTCTTGCGCAGTCCTCCGGGGAGGAACGACTCGCCCCGCATGCGTCGACTTCTCACTCGGTTCCGTAACCGCATTCCAGACCACAACGATTGTCCGGTGCCCGGGGATCCGTCTGCACGCCCGCATCCCGACCGTCCATTCCGCACCGCAATTACCTAAACATGGGATTCGACAGCTTAAAAACCTATCATCCTTCAAAGAAGATACTTCGTCAAGAGTCTTCATGTCAATCCGGAATATGGGATACGTAGGTCATCAATATTGACTGGTTTTCACAACAAGAAGTATGCTTGGCTCATGGGAAGCGACTGAACTTGTGAAGCGAGATTTCTCGCCGGTTTCCGAAAGGAGCGCCCGTCATGGGTGAACAGACCATTGAGATTATGCTGAATGAAAAGGACCGGACGGTTGACCGAGGAACCACCGTGGGGAGCCTGAGAGACCTGGTCAAACCCGGGGCCGACGTCATTGTGGTGAATGGCTATCCAAGCGACGCTGCCAATGAATTGAACGAGGGCGATCAGGTCGTGCTCATAAGACGAGGGGAGATCCCCGAGAAAGAGGAACTGGAAGGTCTCATGACTGCACGCCATACGCCCCGTGTTTACGATCGTATGAAACGGTCGGTTGTGGGTATTGCGGGGCTTGGCGGCCTTGGGTCCAATGTGGCCGTCTATTTAGCCCGTATGGGGGTCGGGACGCTCATTCTTGCGGACTTTGATGTCGTGGAGCCGACAAACCTCAATCGCCAACACTATGCCGTTGGCCACCTCGGAATGCCGAAGACCGTCGCCATGGGTACGATTATCAATTCGATCAACCCGTACCTCAAGATTGTGCTCCATCAAGTGGAGCTGGACCCGAGCAATATCCAGGAAGTCTTTCACGAAGCGCAGGTGATTGTCGAGTGTTTTGACAGTGCGGAAGCCAAGGCCATGATTCTCCGGACGGCCCCCGAACTCCTTCCCGATGCGTATGTGATTGGGGCGTCAGGTCTTGCCGGATACGGTGAGAGCAACAAGATTCAAACCATGCAACTCGGCGAGCGGGTCTTCATGGTAGGAGACTTGATAACCGACGCCAAGCCGGGCCGCGGGTTGATGGCCCCGCGAGTAGCCATTGCCGCTGGTCACCAGGCCAATATGGCGGTGGAAATCCTGATGAACATGGTTGAGTTCGAAGAATGAATTGCCAAGACTCTAAGTGCGAGGTTATGCAGATACGGCCGCGTATTTGAGCAACGAAGCACTAAGGCACCGGGCGACACTGCCGGGAAAACGGACCTGACGGCCGGCTCTATACTTGACCATTTAGGGCATCAGCGGTCACCAGGTATCTACCGAACGTTGCCGGGTATCGACCGGCAGCTGTCTCACGCCTACGGGGAGCTGCCTGATCGGTGAAATGCTCCTGATCGGCACATTGCATCGCCGAAGGATCTGGTGAGCATCGGCCGGCTTGTCCTTCAACATGCGTAGGAGTTCTCGTTTGGTGGGAATCGGTCGGCCGCACCGAGGTCCGGGGTTGACATACAGCCGGTCAATGTCGCCGAGTCGGACCTCGGGCCGTACCGGTGCCGTGACATCCTGCCTTGGAATTCTTGCCCAGCGGATTCTACGCAAACAGCGACGTATATCTCCTATACGATGCTTCCGGAGATACTGCAACAATTCATCCGACTCAGGAATCTGAACGATGATCGGCCGTGTCGTATCAACCTTCTTGAGGAGCTCGGCGCACTCGTCCGCTTCCGCGGATGGGCCGTTCGGGAAGTCATCCGCTGTGGGCAACATGGGCACCGCAGGCGTCACGGAGAAAACAGTGAGGAAGACGAGAATCAATCCGAAACGAGGCAACGACATTGGTTGAAATCCCTTCCTGAACTACGAACTCACCTGGACCGACATACCGGATTCGACAGCCCGACCCAGCATTGGTTCCGGTGCGGTACCGCATCATGCATGATTCAACGTGGTCCCGTCTAGGCTTAAATACCCTTATTACGTGGCGGAGGTTTACATGACTTGAGATATCGAGATGAGACAATGCATTACGCAATCCCAACATTATCCGGTCTTAATGTAGCTCCAAGAGATTACGGTTGCCTTCATGGTAAAGGTTCGCGCCGGCGACACATAGGCTTGCTACGGCATACGTGTCGGGTTTATTCTTCGTCTGCACAATAATGAGATGTCTTTCGCCAAGTGCCCCGAGATCTGGTAATTTTAGCCGATTCTATGTGTAGCGCGTGCATCTGATCTGCAGGTGCCGTAACTTGTCCCGATTGGACTCCTCGTCACGACGAAAACCGAGCAAGAGGTACAGGTAATGAACTCCAAGAGGACCTATCCCAGGACGCTTGACCCGGAAGTGAACGTTAAATTGAAACATATCTTGCTCGCTTCGCTTTTTCGACGAGGACGGTTGGTACGAAGCCTCCTCGCCGGTGCGAGCGCGGTAATACGGTCCGGTCGTCTTCCTCTGATCGGTAAGCTGAACCCGTTTACGAAAACCCGCAGCAATCGTATGGTGAGTCTGCCGGTGAATAAGACCTTGGCTGCCGACCCCGACTTTCCGTTGCCTCCCATGGTGGTAACGGAACTCATTAATCGCTCCAAATACCATTCCATTTTCAACTTCTGTGTCTGCCGTCACGGCCGGAATTGCTCAAGCCATTCCCATGACATCGGCTGCCTCTTTCTCGGGGAAGGCGGGCTGGACATCATTCCCCAGTTGGCCCGGCGCGTCACTGCGGACGAGGCGCACGCCCACCTTGCCCGCGCCGTTGAGGAAGGCTTGGTACCGATGACCACACGGCTGCGTGCGGACCATTATGCATTCCTCACTCCCGATCGTCATCGCTTTCTGGCCGTATGCTTCTGCTGCAATTGTTGCTGTCTGATGAGCAACTACCGTTTCGTGCCGCCGGCACGCCTTGCCCAAATATACCCGCGTCTGGAGGGTCTCAAAATCAAGGTGGATGCCGACCTGTGCGTGGGTTGCGGCCTTTGTGTTCAGACCTGTTACATGCAGGCCATATCGGTGGAAGACGGGCGTGCTCGGATATCCGAAATCTGCAGGGGGTGCGGGAGGTGTGTCACGGCCTGTCCGCAGGACGCCATTTCCATGTCGTTGACGGACCCGGATTATGTGGACAAGACGGTCTCTGAGTTTCTTTCTTTTGTGAAGCTCGATTAATGAGAGCGGCGGCTCTTGGCGATTCCCATTACATACGAAATTGCTTTCGAGACGAAGCGAAGCCTCCCGACTAATGCTTGTAATGATCGACGAGAGCTTCGAGCCGAGAGCCCAGCTCGCCCAGCTGTCCGGCAGCCTTCTCAATTTGAGCCGATCCCTCTTGGTTTTGCTGCATGGCCTGAACTATGTTTGCCATGGCAGAGGCTACCTGTTGCACGCCGATCGTCTGCTGCTCGCTTGTAGTCTGTATCACGCAGGCCGATTGTGCGGAAGCCGCAACACTGTCCGCAAGTTCCTGAATGGAGTTCCCTGCCAAACCGGCCTGGAGAACGCCGGCCTCAACGGCTTTGTTCCCTTGTTCGGTTGCCATAACGGTTGCGCTGACCCATTTGTTGGTATCCGCGAGAATGGAGCGCACCTGATCTGCGGCTTCCCTGGATTGATCGGCAAGCGCCTTGATCTCGTGGGCTACCACGGCGAATCCTTTCCCGTGTTCCCCGGCTCTGGCCGCCTCGATGGAAGCATTGACGGCCAAAAGGTTCGACTGGTCTGAAAGATCCTTAACCGTTGATATGATCTCCTCAATGGCGCGGCTGTGTTCGCTGAGCCGCACTACCGTGTCTCCTATGGACTCCATCTGGTCCTTGATCATTCTCATCTGTTGAGAAGTGTCGTCGGTGGCGGTCTTGCCGGCAACAGAGGTTTGTACGGCCTTGTTTGCGGCTTCGGCGACTTTTCTTGACTTTTCCGTTGCCAAGCGGGCCGCTTGTTTCACTTGTTCAACAGTTGTGTTGGTTTCGGTGACTGCAGCTGATGTGTTTGCCGTACTCTGTGCCACTTGTGCAACCGTGGTAGAAAGCTCCGTGGCCGCCGAGGAAAGAATATGCACGACCTCCAACATCTGTCTGATCTGTTCTCTGAGATAATCCACCATGGCATTGAGAGATGCCTCAAGACGGCCTACTTCGTCCTTGCCGCCTACTGTGAGTTGCCGGGTCAAGTCGCCTCTGCTGATAGCCTCAGCCAGTATTACGGCATTCTCCAGCGGGTTCGCAACCTTCATGCCAAGCCAATAGGCTACGCCCAGCGAGAGGAGAATTGCCGCGCTGACCCCGTAAATTACAAGTGTCTCCATGAGCCCTGCGTAGTAGGAGCCTCGTTTGGCCTGTTCAGCGGCCAGATGGTCCGAAGTTTTGCACAACAGGGCCAGTGCGGTTCTGACGTTGTCGAGATCTTCCTTGGCTTCCCCTACCGACGTGGATACGTACAACTCGGAAATGGTTTTCAAGTCGGAGATGCTCTTGCGGCGTTCAATAACCTTTTCAGCCATGTGCGTGCGCCGGTTCCTCAGAGACTGCTCGGCCCCGGTGAGTGCCTTCGCATTTTCGGGTTTGTTGCCGATCCTTTTCTTGAGGTCGGCCAACTCCGACGCAATGGTCTTTCCAATACTCTCATAGCTCTTCAAACGGTTCTCTTGACCGGTGAAGAGGTATGAGAGCAGCTCGGATTCCATGGCTGCTAGGTCTCTCTCAATCTGCGCCACATCCGTATCGGTCTTGGTGATCCGATTCATCGCGTCAATGCCGCCGTTTAGATAGCGAAGCGTCATTATACCGGTCGTACCGAGGAATACTACGATAATCATGGGGAAAACGGATCCCAACATGAACTTGGTCTTGAGCCTTATGTCTCGAAACTTCATGGAAGCCTCCTCATCAGATTCAACTTGGTATTCATCGTCGAGGAATACATGCCCGGAGTAGGCGCTCTGTTCAGGCTGCCCGGAATACCGCTCTTCGCATTAAGCGTCTTACCAGTGGATGACTACGTGGTTCGATAGCGTTGGTTGAATCCATTGCTCCGTACTGTATTAACTCAGCCATTTACTGCAGCGTGTCTGCGGCTGCGCTTCACAAATGGAATTTCCATAGGCCGCTTTCTTGACAAAACCGTACCACCACTTGTGGCGGCCTGCGGAATCGGCGTACCCTGCGGTGATTGGTACTATGACCGGGAATCAATTGTTGGGAGCCGATCTATCTCGGAAAAAATTCTAAGCACTTTTCATGCCAACGATTGCTACTGTTTTTGAAAAATCTCAGCACCGTAATTTCGGTAGGTTAGCTTGCCGGTAAGCAATCGCCCCACCAGTCCATAGGCAGGTTTCACGCATCTCGCTTACTTAATGCGGCGATTTGACGCAAACAACGTTATATACAACAGTGTTTTCAACAATAACGGCTGGATTATCACTCAAATACACTTGTTTGTATCGCAGGTCGTGTGATATTCACGCATAGGGCATCATTTCATTCGGGTAGGCGCACACAGTCTCTGAAAGAAGGATTACTCAGTATCGTGGACACTTCCGCCCGGGCGTGTTCACGATCAATATGCTTGCACCGGATTCATCGGACGTGGCGAGATGGGCCTCCGCTGCCGGTAGAAGGTAGATGGAGTCACTCTTACTCAAATGGTAGTCCTCTCGGTCAACATGAGCAGTGAAACTTCCTTCCAGACAATAGACAAAGCGGTCGGTCCCCGGAGTATCGGCAGGGACTCCTCCGTGACCCTGAGCGAGAACGATCACCCGTGCGTCCATCCTGTTGAGCATGACCCCATCCGTCAAGACGCGTTGTCGGACGCCGGAGGGCGTGTTTTCCTCCGACGAGTCTTCCAAGCCTCGACTGACGACGGCCTTTTGATAGAGTACCTCATCGAGGAACGGGCCGGTCTTCATTCCGAATGCGTCCGCAATCTTGATGATCGTGCCGAGTGTTGGGGAGGTCTTGTTCAATTCGATGGAACTGAGGTTTGACGCGGCAATGCCCGTTCGCTGAGCCAACTCGGTGAGAGAGAGGTTCTTGCTTTTTCGGTACGCCCGAATTTTCGATCCAACGTCGATATCTTCGTCCGACATAAATCCTACTCCGATCTACCGACTCAGAACCAACCTATGCTGAATGCTTCTCGAGTAAAATCATCTCCTCAATGGCGGGGGTCATATCGACGCCTTCCTCCTGGAGTTTGCCTCCCGCGCGGATCTCCCTGTCGTGAACGGTGATCGTACCATGAGCCAGCTCCCGGATGGCATTGCGCAACAGCGGAAGCTCTCTGATCTCGCCTTCCAGGCGAATCTTTTTGAACAGGGGGTGGCTCTCGCGTTGTTCCCTGGTCGCATCGGGTTGAATGTCCCGCTTCCACTGGTCCCAAAGGGGATACCACTCGCTGCCGACGATGGGGAACCGGCAATATGAAATGACGGGGCCCCGGTCCAGGGTCTTGGTCACCAGGTGGATCATGATGCCCTGTTCCTTGGCTTCCTCCGCGATAAGTTGATGGATGACTTCCTGCCACGTTCCCTGTGGTCCCCAGGGCAGTGCCGGATGTATGTTGACGATGTCCAGCGCGTCGAGTTCCGGATCGCCGATGATGAGCATGTAACCGGCCATGACTACGATGTCCACCGGAGGCAGCACTCGAACCGTTTTTACCACTTCCTCACCGAAGCGGTTTCGCCATTCCTCCAGGTCGGGTGAGGCTTCAGCCGCGGACCGACTTTCCCATAGACCCTTCTTTCTCAACTCCGGAAGGAACTTGACATGCGAGAGCGTTGCCACGGGGAGGTCAAGGCCTGCAGCCAGGTCGAAAAACATCTCCCGCTGAATATATTCTTCATTGGCCGGAGCGTCGCCGGTCTCCCGATGGCAGAAAATCCATTCGATTTTGGCCGGCACATTGTTGTTTATGAGGTCCTCGTGCACGGTCTGTAAGAGATTGCGTGCAGCCGGGTCACGACCTGTGGAAAACCATCCGATTGAGAGCGACATGTGGTTCAAGCCTCCTTAGGCCTCTCTTAGTGCTCGATCCGACAAACGCGGTCGCGCAACCTGAGCCGTCTTCCCGGCGTAGGCCGGGAACCGGTCTTGTTTCCCTGGACCCCGGCCTTCGCCGGGGAGACGGGGGGACATCCAGCGTTCCGTGGGACCCTACGGCCTGGAGCCCCTGCAAGAAAAATGACGGGCAGGGATGCCCGTCCCACGTGCCGGAAGGTGCCCCGCAGAGCCGCACCATGAATGTAGGGGCAGGCCCCCGTGCCTGCCCGCATTACCGAGGAGCCCCCCCCGGCTTTACCGTCTCAGCCTCGGGTCCAGGGTGTCTCGTATTCCTTCTCCCAACAGGTTGTATCCCATCACGGTTATGAAGATGGCCAGTCCCGGGTAGAGCGAGAGCCACCACGCGATTTCAATGTTATCTTTTCCCTCGGTGAGCATGTTGCCCCAAGACGGATTGGGAGGCTGCACACCCAACCCCAGAAACGACAGACTCGATTCCACGAGTACCGCGGATGCCACGCCCAGAGTAGCTGCAACAAGAATCGGAGCCATCGCGTTCGGTAATACGTGGAAAAAGATTATTCTTAAGTCGCTCGCTCCTTGACTCACAGCGGCCCGGACAAAGTCCCGTTCACGAAGAGTGAGAAATTCCGCACGAACCAGGCGGGTGACACCCATCCAGGAGGTTATCCCTATCACGATCATGATGTTCCAGATGCTCGGTTGCAGGAACGCAATTACCGCCAGGATCAGGAAGAACGTGGGAAAACACAGCATGATGTCCACGAAACGCATAATGATACGATCCGCCAAACCGCCGTAGTAACCCGATGTCGCTCCCAGGATGACGCCGATGAATGTCGAGATCCCTACCGCAACAAAGCCTACGCTCAGTGAAACCCCGGATCCGTGAATTATTCTCGAAAGCACATCCCGCCCGAGAGGGTCGGTTCCCATGGGATGCTCACGGGTGGGCTCGACAAGTATGTTTTCCACATCGATCTCGTCCGGCGGGTACGGTGCGAGGACGTTTGCGAAAATTGCTACGAAGAACAGGACCAGGACAACGAACAGTCCCACCATCGCCAGTTTGTCTTTTGCCAGACGCCGCAGAAAGTCACCATACATAGTTGATGAACCGTCCTAAATTCTTTTCCGAGGCCCCCCGCAAGGTCAGCTCGCTGCACGTATCCTTGGGTCGGCCACGGAGTACATCACATCGGCCAGCAGGTTGCCCACGAGGGTCAATACCGCACCGATGACCAATATTCCCATAACCGTTGGATAGTCCCTGCCCATTACCGACTGGTAAAAGAGCTGGCCCATTCCCGGTATGGCAAAGATGGTTTCAAAGATAACACTGCCTCCGATCAAACCTGGAATCGACAAGCCCAAAAGGGTGATCACCGGCAGCAATGCATTGCGCAGCGCATGCTTGAAAATTACCGTGCGTTCGTCGAGGCCTTTGGACCGTGCCGTGGTGATATAGTCTTGTCTGATCACCTCGAGCATGTTCGAGCGCATGTATCGGCTCATGCCCGCCAATCCCCCGAATGATGAAACAAAGACCGGCAAGATGAGGTGTTGAGCAATGTCAAGGACCTTTCCAGGTGCCGAGAGTCCTGCATAGGTCAAAGATCTCAGGCCCGATATCGGCAACCACTCCAATTTGACGCCGAAAAGTATCATGAGCAGCAAGGCCAGCCAGAACGTGGGTATGGCAAACCCGATGAATACGAAGACCGTAGTGCCCTTGTCGAAGAGGGAATTCTGTTTGACCGCGGACATCACTCCCAGAGGGATGGCCACAGCCAGGATGAGGATCATGGAAAGAACATTGATTAATAATGTTATGGGGATGCGTTCCATGATCTTGTCGATGACCGGCCGGCTGTCCGGGGCAAATGACCTGCCGAAATCCAACATGAACATGTTCTTCAACCATTTTGCGTACTGCACGTACGCGGGTTGGTCCAGACCATAATGCGCACGGATGCGCTCAATGGCCTCCTTGTTCATGTTGGGGTTGAGGTCGGTAACCACGCTGACCGGGTCACCCGGCGCAAGCTTCATGACACCGAACGAGATGATGGTTATCCCCAACAACACGGGGATCATGAGCAGCAGACGCTTGAGAATGTACAGACTCATAAACCCTCACGGCTTGATCTGGTATTTCTGGAGAGCCTTTGGAACATACCATTTGTCGAAATTGTAACTGATGCCGATGGGAGCCGGCTTGATGCCGTGGAACCTAGAGCTGATAATCGGAAGCGTGTACGCGACATAGAGGAACGTGTACGGCTGATCTTCGGCAATGATCTCCTGGAACTTGTCGTAGTACTCTTTCCGTTTCTCACGGTCGTATGTGGCGGCGGCGTCTTCCAGGAGTCCATCGACTTCCGGTTTCATATAGCTGATGAAGTTCAGTTCCTTTTCCCCGGTCTTCTTGGAATTCCAGATATCAATCTGGCTGGGATCGATGCCGATACCCCAACCGAGCAAGCAGGCTTCGAAATTCTTTTTGTTGATGAAGTTTTTGAGAAACGCGGCCCATTCGACGGTACGGATTTTCACTTCAATCCCCACCTTTTTCAGATCCCGCTGGACAATCGTTGCAGCCCGTTCCCTGAGTTTGTTGCCCTGATTCGTGATGATGGTGAACTTGAACGCCTTGCCGTCCTTGTCCAAGATGCCGTCACCGTCGGTGTCCTTCCAGCCGGCCTCGGCAAACATCCCTTTTGCCTTCTCGGGATCGTACGGCCACTTCTTCACGTTCGGATTGTACCAGTACGTATCCGGTTTGTACGGCGTATACGCGACCTCACCCAAGCCGAGCAGCACGCCCTTGACGATGCTCTCACGGTTGATTGCCGTAGTCAGAGCCTGCCGTACTTTCTTGTCTTTGAACTTCCAGTCGAGAAGATTGTACCCCAGATATGTGTATCCGAAAGCCAAGTACTTGTACTTCCGAAAATTCTCGCCGAACCATTTCGTGTCGGTTTGCCGAGTGTACTGAAGCGGCGAAAGGCCCATCTGATCCAACCGTCCCGCCTTCAGTTCCAGAAACATGGTGGCCGGGTCGGGAATAACGCGAGTCAGCACCCGGTTGATATACGGCCGCCCCTCGAAATAGTCGTGATTGCTGTCGAGGACGATCTTCTCCTGAGTTTTCCATTCCGTGAACCGGAACGGTCCCGTGCCCACGGGGTTCCTCTTGAGCGGGCTTTTGGTGATTTCCTTGCCCTCGAGAAGGTGGCTGGGCAACACGCTTTGGCCCCAAGAGCCCAACGCGGGAGCATATGGT
This sequence comes from Desulfomonilaceae bacterium, assembly GCA_963675835.2. Lineage (GTDB taxonomy): Bacteria > Desulfobacterota > Desulfomonilia > Desulfomonilales > Desulfomonilaceae > JAVHLK01. The sequence goes on along the minus strand of CAXXIU010000017.1, from coordinate 506,704 downwards.
TTCGTGTAAGTCACCTCAAAGGTATGAGGGTCGAGCACCTTGAATTCCTTGACCTTGAGAAAGTCCGTGGCGTACGCAGTCGGCGTTTTGGGATTCACATACAGCTTGTAAGTGTACTCGACGTCTTTGGTGGTGAACGGTTTGCCGTCTTGCCATTTCACGTCCTTTCGGAGGAAGAAGCGGATGGTGAGCTTATCGTCCGATATCTCCCACTTGTCGGCTAAATCGCCGACCAGTCTAATGTCTTTGTCATATTTCACAAGGCCGTTGTAGATAAGGCCGGTAATGTCAAAGCTCGCCGAATCCGAGGCCAGAACAGGCAGGAGCACCGAGGCGTCTCCGATGGTTCCCCGTATGATCATATCACCATAGGCCGGTTTGTTTGCGGTTTCTGAGTTTGATTGAACGGAGTCCGGTTTTGCGGAGTCGTTCTTGGAGGTTCCTTTGTTTTCGTTGCAGCCGGCCAGGGCCAAGACGATAATTAGAATTACGATAGTCAAGTGGTTGGTCGATGTCATGTCACCTTCCGTGCATTTGCTTTACCGGAATATAGTCAATACCTTCCTTTCGGGCAAGGAAAAGGTTGCGGACACCGTGGTCGCAAAAACCAAAACGGCTTGCAGGAGTCCGAACGACTTGATAAGTTGAACCCGGTTCTTTGCGGAAAGCATCGGGAATTTCGGTCGAAGCCAAGAACTCATGTTGCCGCGGAGTCTTATCACTTAATTACCGGATGAGACTCCGAGGCGTATCAGAGGAGGAAGCCCGTTGGATGAGAAGGATTTGACACCTAAGCAGCGAAAATGGCTGGAGGCCTCACGGAAGATTGGCCCCGGGGCAATGACTAAGACCGAGCGGAAGACGCTCGAGAGGCTTCACGCGGACATGCTGCCCGCAGAGCAGCAGGCTCTTCTGCGATACATTCGAGAGAAGTTCGGCAAGAAGGAAGATGACCGGGAGGGTGAACCGATCATAGAAGAACCTACTCAGATCATGGAACGTCGGGTCTGGACTCCGCCGTCTGACGGTTTGAAAAGAACCTTGGCCGGGGTGTTGGCCAAGAGTTCCATGCCGGGCTCGGTACGACCCGCCCCCCCCCGTTCCGGTCTACCGGATGACATGCCTTCTTCCGACGGTGAAAGCGAGCTGATTCGGAAGTTTCGGGCGCGGGCTGAAGAACTGTCGTCCCAGGGTGTGTCGTTGGATCTCGAACGCATGGAGGCGGGAATCGCGGTCGTGGAAGCACTTCAGAAAGACCTGGAGAATCTTCGCTTGCACGGCGGTGAGAACGATCACGAGACGCGGGCCCAAGAGATACGAGAGAAAGAGAAGGAACTTACCCAGGCTGAGCGGGAACTCAAGAATCTCATTGTACCCGTGTCGGACCTTTTGGATTCGTGAACTGCCGCCGGGGGATCTGCAATTTCGTGGGGTAACGAATTAAGGAGATTTAGATGCTGGACATAGCATTCATTCGTGCCAATCCTGATGTGATCAAAGAAGGCATCCGTAGGAAGAGGATGAACACGGATGTTGACGAGCTGCTCGCCGTGGACGAAGAGGCGAGAAAGCTCAGAGCACAAGTGGAGAGGCTTCGGGCTGACCGTAATAGACTGTCCAAGGAGATTCCCAAGCTCAAGGGTGACGAGAAGGACAATGCCGTCTCGCAGGTCAGGTCCGTGAAGGATTCGCTTTCCTCGACGGAACCCAACCTCAAGGAGGTGGAGGAGCGATTCGAGAAACTTATGCTCCTCGTACCCAGCCCGCCGTTGCCCGAGGTTCCGGAAGGCGAATCCGACGACGACAATGTTGAATTGCGGCGATTTGGGGAACCCCCCACCTTTGATTTCCCGATCAAGGATCACCTGGAACTGGCCGAATCACTGGATATCGTGGACATGCCCAGAGCCGTGAAATTCGCGGGCGCCCGGATGTACTTCCTGAAGAACGAAGGGGCAATGCTCGAGTTTGCTCTGTTCAAGTTCGCTCTGGATCACCTGGTTTCCCGGGGTTTTCAGCCCATGATCGTGCCCCAACTGGTGCGCCGCGAAGCGATGATCGGTACCGGCTTCTTCCCTTTGGGCGAGGAGGACACGTTTTTCGTAGAAAAGGACGATCTCTATTTGGTCGGTACTTCAGAGGTGTCGCTGGTATCGTACCACATGGACGAGATACTGAATGAAAAGGACCTCCCGAGACGGTATTGCGGTTACTCCACATGCTTTCGCCGTGAGGCCGGATCCTACGGCCGAGATACCCGCGGTTTTTACCGGTTGCACCAGTTCAACAAGGTGGAGCAGGTAGCCATCTGTGAGAATGACCCGGAAGCATCGACTCGAGAGCACCGGTTATTGCTGGACAATTCGGAAAGCCTTATGCAGGCGCTCGGTCTGCCCCATCGCGTAGCCCTCGCATGCGGCGCGGAGATCGGTCAGGGACAGGTTCTCAAACACGAAATCGAAACATGGATGCCAAGCCGCTGCAAGTACTCGGAAACCCATTCCTGTTCCTCACTCCACGAGTTCCAAGCTCGGCGACTCAAGATCAGATGGCGCGGTAAGGAAGGAAAAACACAGTACTGTCACACGCTGAACAACACCGCCATAGCTTCGCCCCGCATTCTCATCCCGATCTTGGAGAATTTCCAGAACGAGGACGGCAGTGTGACGATTCCCGAGGTGCTCCGACCTCTCATGAATGGTATGGAACGCATCGAGCCCAAAAAGGGGTAGATGGGGAGTCCTGCTTCACAGACCCTCTCGTTCCCAGGCAGAGCCTGGGAACGAGAAAAGAAATCGATCTACTCGAAGCGATTGGAGTGACGTCTTCAGTAGGGGCAACCCACTGTGGTTGCCCAGGGTAGGGTCCTCCGGTCCCACGGAAAGACGACGGGCAGGGACGCCCGTCCCACTGAAAGACTTTCAAAGGCACTAATGATCAAACTGAGACGTAACGCAGATCGACGAGTTCGCAGGGGACATCTCTGGATTTTCTCCAATGAAATCGAGTCGCCGCCGGTGGCCCAACTGGACCCCGGGTCGCTTCACGAGGTATGCGATTCCGCGGGAGAGTTCCTCGGCATGGCCTATGTCAACCCAAAGAGCCTCATCACCGCGCGAATCCTTTCCCGCAGAAAAACGCAGATAGATCGCCTCTTCCTGGAATCGAGGATCAAGACCGCGGTTGAATTCCGAAGCCGTATGTTCCCGGACAAGGACGCATACCGTCTCGTCTTCAGCGACTCCGATCTTCTCCCCGGACTGATTGTGGATCGGTACGCCGCATTTCTTGCCGTGCAAAGCCACACAGCGGGAATGGATTTGCTTCTGGATGAAATCCTGGACATACTCAAGGAAACGATCGCGCCGGAGGGGATCTATCTACGCAATGATTCCCCGGTGAGAGAGTTGGAGGGAGTGGTTCAGGAAAAACGCCTTGCATCGGGATCAATGCCCGACAAGGTGACCATAAGCTCACAGGGACTGAGTTTCTTCGTGGATATTCGGGCCGGTCAGAAGACGGGATTCTTTCTCGATCAGGAAGCAAACCGAGACCTGATAGGGAAATACGTGTTCCCCGGAGCGAGGGTGCTGGACCTGTTCTCCTACACGGGAGCATGGGGAATCCACGCAGCCGCGTCCGGGGCGGCGCCGGTCGTCGCGGTCGATTCATCCAGAGGGGCCCTCAATCTTGCCGAATCCAATGCCGAGATCAATGGTGTTGCATCGCGGTTCCATACGGTTCGAGAGCAGGCAATAGACTTCCTGAAAAAAGCCGATGAACCTTGGGACATCATTGTCGCCGACCCCCCTTCGTTCATCAAAAGTCGTTCCAAAGAGAAAGAAGGTCGTAAAGGTTACATTGATTTGAACCGCCGGGCCTTGGGAAGGCTCAGTCCCGGCGGAATACTCATCACCTGCTCCTGCTCCCACCATATGAGCCCGGCCGACTTTGAAGAGATGCTCCGCATCGCATCTCACCAATCCGGCCGACGCACCAGAATCCTCGAAACGAGAGGTCAAGGTCCGGATCATCCGGTACTGCTGGCCATGCCGGAGACGCGTTACCTCAAGGTGATCGTCGCGCAGGTTTTCTAGTACCGGGAGCACATCTACGATCATGTGTTTGCGACTGTGGTGAGCGTAGCGAACGGCATCTTTGGCGGAACGTTTTGCCCCAACGGTGCGGAAGACGACCGGCAAGATGCCGGTCCCACTGAAGAGGGTGTGCTCTTTGGAGGAATCAGGGCAAGCACGGCAGCCTGGAAACAAGGGCAGGAGTCATCCGCAGCCAAACGGATTCCGCCGATGAAGAGATCATTAAGAACACCACCTTCTGCTTCCCTTGGCCTTTGAATCTGTGAAAGTCGGCGAAATCTGTGGATAAATTCTTCTCTTTCTTGGTGTCTTCGTGCCTTGGTGGTTAATCCTTCTTCTTTGGACGGGACGCGACAGATGCGGTTCCCGGAGGTTACCGCACAGCACCTCCGGCATTGCGGATTATTCCCGAGACGTGAACGGGGGAATCCCGCCCGAAAAGGTTGCCCAAAGACCGTACAATGACTAAGAATGGTGTACAACCTTTCTGCACGATAGAAAGGCTCGTACCGGATGAAAGGGAGACGGAGAACATGGTGACCTTGATGCTCCTGTTGACGGGCGTACTGTTTTTCGCAGTACCGACGGCGGATATCGGATACGCAGGCCCGTCCGAACAAATCGTGCAGGAATGGGCTTCGGACAATCGTGAGGACTGTCTGGAAAGCTGCCGCCAGTGGGTTGAAGGTTACGGAAGAAAAACGAGACGCGGAAGGTCGTCCCGTTTTCAGGCTCGAATGTACGCACGATGCGTAGCCAAGTGCGAACGCCGATTCTGGAAGGAATGGGACCGAGAAATGAAGGAATTGGAGTAGGGCCGGCATCCTGCCGGTTGGTCGGAACCGTTCATCGCGGAGAAGAAAGGATTAACCACCAAGACACAAAGACACCAAGAAAACCCGTAGGGAACAAAACGAGCCCTCAACTCGCAGTATCCTTGCCCGGTCGGGACATCCGGCTTCACCGGGGCTGGTCTTAGCCGGCCTTTCGATGTGGAAAAACCATTAGTCAGGAGGGCAGTCCTGAAGACTTACGTTCAAATCCTTCGTGCCTTGGTGACTTCGTGGTTTGATTTCCGGTTTCCATCCGGCCAAACGTGGTACCATCCTGAACGATTACGGTAGGTAGGACCGGCATGCTGCCGGTTGTTCAGAGCTTCCTTTCAACCACCACGAATGCGCATGCCGTCACGGCCGTATGGGACAGCGAGACGTGGATGTGACCTGCTCCCATCGTGTTGGCATGCTTGAGGGCAGCGTCGGTCAATTCGATGGCTGGTTGGCTCCGTTCAGTGCCGATGACGTGAATTGATCCCGGAGTAACGCCTCGGGAAAAACCCGTTCCCAATGCCTTTGCAACAGCTTCCTTCGCGGCGAAGCGCGCGGCGAATCCTTCCGCGGAACGTGCCATTGCACTGCAGAGGGCGATTTCATCCCGAGAAAATACCCTGGTGACAAATCTGCCGGCCCACCTGCTGCTCAGGATCCGTTCCATGCGGGCAATTTCCACCAGGTCCACCCCCACGCCGAGTATCACGGCTCAACTCTCTCCCTGACGATGGCGTCTGCAACCCTGCAAACCTGAACGGCGGAGTGGACGTCATGGACCCGTACGATTGATGCGCCCCGGAGCACGGAAACTGCAACAACGGCCATAGTCCCCATGTCTCTGGTCGCGGCCCTGGGTTGGTCGAGGATCTTCCCGATAAACGACTTGCGCGAAGCCCCCAACAGAATCGGCTTACCCAGCGAGGAGAACAGGTTCAGCCTATTGATGAGGGTCAGATTCTGATCGAATGTCTTCCCGAAACCGATTCCGGGATCAATTACGACTTTCCCCGGATCGATCCCGGAATCCTCGAGGTACTGGATTCTTTCTTCAAAGAACTCGATAAGATCACCGGGAAACGATCGGTAGTGTATGTCCTGCTGCATCGTCTTGGGTCTTCCCAGCATGTGCATGACGATGAGGCCGGAACCCGTCTCCCGTGCCAGATCAACCATGGATGGGTCGTCACGAAAACCCGAGATATCATTGATGATTGTCGCACCGGCTTTGATCGCCTGTTCGGCAACCTGTCGGCGACGCGTGTCCACCGATATCACTGCGTCGGGTTGCCGTTTGGCTATGCCCCCGATGACCGGAACGGTACGCCTTACTTCTTCCGTCACGTCCAAAGCTTCCGAACCCGGTCGGGTGGACTCGCCGCCCACGTCGACGATGTCCGCTCCGTCGCGCAGCATCTTCAGGCCCGAAGAAATCGCCGTGCGGGTATCGAAGTGGTCGCCGCCATCCGAGAAAGAATCGGGAGTAACGTTGATGACGCCCATAACCAGCGTGTGCCGGGGAGCGTCCGCAGGTACGAAGGGAGGTTTCAGATCAATAGCGACAGGTCCCATGATCGACTCGATGGTGTTGAGGCGGCAAGATCAAACTTTTTCGGGATCCGGCGTAGTCCTTCGAGAACCCGGAACAATAGCGGTGTCGTCATTTATCGGCGTCAGGTCAACCGGCTCCGATTCTTGTTTCTTCTCCGCAGGCTGTTCCAGGGGCGGCAGATCTCGGCCTTCGATCAGCATCTCGATTTCCGGAGCAGAGAGAGTTTCTCTTTCCAGCAGGGCTTCAGCGATCCTCTCCACAGTCTGCTTATTCTCTTCAATAATCGTCTTGGCTCTGCCGTAATTGTCCGTTACCATTCCGACGATCTCTTTGTCGATGTTCATCGCGGTCTGTTCCGAATAGTCTTTGTGGCGAGCGAATTCCTTGCCGAGGAAGATCTGTTCTTCCTTTTGTCCAAAGGTAAGCGGACCCAGTTTGTCGCTCATTCCCCACTCGCAGACCATCTTCCTAGCCATGTCCGTGGCACGCGCGATATCGTTGCCCGCGCCGGTGGTCATTTGGCTGAGAAACACCTCCTCAGCGGCCCGTCCTCCCATCAGCACGGCAATCTGGCTCAGCAGATATGTTTTAGAGTAATTGTGACGATCGTCGGTGGGTAGCTGTTGCGTAACGCCCAGGGCCCTCCCGCGAGGAATAATGGTAACCTTGTGAATCGGGTCCGTCTCGGGGATCATCCGGGCGACAAATGCATGGCCGGCTTCGTGGTACGCGGTGGTGCGGCGCTCCTCAAGGCTTATGACCAAACTTCGCCTTTCGCCGCCCATCAGAACCTTGTCTTTTGCAAATTCAAAATCAACCATGTCGATCTGGTTCTTGTTGGTTCTCGCAGCACTCAAAGCCGCCTCGTTCACGAGGTTCGCCAAATCGGCACCGGAAAAGCCCGGCGTGCCGCGGCTTATGGTTTCCAGTTCCACGTCTTTTGCTACCGGAGCCTTGCGGGTATGCACTTCAAGGATGGCCGTTCGGCCGCGAATGTCCGGAGGCGGGACCACGACCTGTCGATCAAACCGCCCCGGCCGAAGCAGGGCGGGGTCCAGCACGTCGGGCCTATTGGTGGCGGCAACGAGGATAACGCCCTCGTTTGTCTCGAATCCGTCCATCTCAACGAGGAGCTGATTCAAGGTCTGTTCTCGCTCGTCGTGTCCTCCGCCGAGGCCGGCCCCGCGGTGGCGCCCCACTGCGTCGATTTCATCGATGAAGATAATGCACGGGGCGTTCTTTTTTCCTTGAATAAACAGGTCCCTTACCCGTGAAGCGCCGACGCCGACGAACATCTCTACGAAATCCGACCCGGATATGGAGAAGAACGGGACATTGGCCTCTCCTGCCACCGCCTTTGCCAGAAGAGTCTTCCCCGTTCCGGGGCCGCCCATCAAGAGCACCCCTTTCGGTATTTTTCCGCCCAGTCGGGTGAACTTCTTGGGATCTCTGAGGAATTCTATGATCTCGCCAAGCTCTTCTTTTGCTTCTTCGACCCCGGCGACATCCTGAAACGTTATCTTGTTCTGGGCTTCATTGACGAGTCGCGCCCTACTTTTTCCGAAACTCATGGCCTTGCCGCCGCCGGCTTGCATCTGCCTCATGAAGAAGACGAATATGGCTATGAGGAATATCATGGGAAGCCACGATATGAGGGCATGAACATACCAGGGATTTTCGTCTTCGGGTAAGACGTCGATATCTACCTTCTGCTTCATCAATGATGGAATGAGATCCACGTCTTGCGGGGCGCGGGTCCTGAAGGCTACGTTTCGGTCGACATATTTCCCCTTTATGCGATGACCCTGTAAAGTTACCGACTTGATTGAACCTTGGTCCACTTCCTGGCGGAACGTGCTGTACGTGATGTCGGTTGGCTGGGTCTTGGTCTGGTTGAACAGGTGAAACAAAAAGATCATTACAAGACAAATGACCAGCCAAAGGCCCAAATTCTTGTATATGTTATTCAAGAAACACTCCGATCAGCGATCTGTTCATGCAATTTTAATACTACCATGAAAACCCGCCGCGGGCAATTTCTGCATGTCATCATAGAACAAGATGGTTAATCGACTGTTCATTGTCAAGCTTGAGTCTTCACTCCCTCGTCGGCAGATGTCCTTGTTTCGAGGAAGTGTCGGAAACGGTTTGACAAAACCCGCCCCAACTACATATAAGTGCGGCAGCTAAAGCCCCCTGGAGGGACAAAAGAATGAAAGCTGTTCTGGCCGACTTCAGTCTCAAGAAAGAAGCCTGGGACCGCATGCGGAGCCGCCTCGTGCGCGGAGGCCGGGAATCGCACGGCATCTCCGTGGACTTGGCCGAGATTCCCGAACCTACCTGTTCATCCCCCCACTGGGTCAAAGTCCGGTCGATCATGTCCGGAGTCTCCACCATGGACGAAGGAATGCTGCTTCACCACGACTTGTCGGCTTTTGGAGCATTCCTTACCTTTCCCTTTGTGCCGGGAAACGAAAACGTGGGGATTGTTACCGAGGTAGGAAGCGAGGTACAAGGTCTTGAACCGGGGGAACGGGTCATCCTGGACCCTCTGCTTTCCTGTGAGCCTCGCCAGGTTCAACCACCATGCTCGGCGTGTTCCAGGGGGGAACCCGCGTATTGCCGGAATTTCGCCCAGGGGATCATCGGACCGGGCATGCTGATCGGCGCATGCAGGGACAGCGGCGGTGGATGGGGAGATTACTTCACGGCTCATTTCAGTCAGCTGCGACCAATCCCCCAAGATATGGATACCGATCACGCGGTTCTGATGCCCGAGTTTTCCCGTGCGGTCAAGGCTGTCTTGCGCAATCCGCCGAGCCCGGGAGATCGTGTGGTCGTCGTGGGCGGCGGTGCGACGGGCATCTTGATTCTGCTGGCATTGGGGATGCTCGGACATAATGCACCTGTGCTGGTTGTCGCGGAACATTCGTTTGAGGTAGACTTGATACGTAGGCTTACCAATACGCCCGTTGTCCTTGCCCATGGTCCCGGCGCGGCTTATGAGGGAGTCGCGGAATTTGTCGAAGGCGAGGTTCGTTACCCCAAGGTAGGACGAATCACACTGGACGGGGGGGCGGATCTGGTGTACGAAACAACGGGAACCGCGGACCATATCGAAGATGCAATGCGCTTCACGGGAGAAGGGAAACGGGTCATACTGACCGCACTCAATCAGACATCGGGTTTTGACATTTCCCCTCTCTGGTTGAAAGGAATCCGCATTGAGGGAATCGGCATCTCGGGTCGGGAATTCTATGACGGCAACATGACACACGTCCTTGACATCGCAGTAGATCTGGCGCGAAAACACTCACTCCCCACTGCTGAATTGATCACGCACAGGTTCGGACTGAAGGAGTACCGTCAGGCCTTTGCAGCGTTGGCAAGCCGTTCGACGAGTAAGGCGGTCAAAGTCATCTTCCAGCACGTGGTGTAATCCCGTGCGTGCAGTGAGAGCCGGCAGGCTGCAGCGACATGCACTGAAAACTACGTTGCCTTCGGGACGTGACGCCCGTCCCACTATGTTGTTTGGGCATCGGTATAGTCTTGCGTAGCCCGGGTCTCCGTGCCCGGAGATCTTTCGTTCCAAGTCTCCACCACGAGAAAGGGGCAATACGCGCTGCCGAATTTACGAAACCGATGATCTCGTTCCCGGGCTCCTGCCGGGAGCGCCTATAGGGAGGCTCTGCCGCCCACAAAGACCCGACTTGGTGCCGGCGAGGACGGGATCATACAGGAGTCGTTCATGCCCTTAAAAAGAATTCACTTGATCATTCGCGACGCGGGGCTCGGATCGCGCAGACACGCGGAGGAGATGATCAGGGAGGGGCGCATCACCGTCAACGGGGAAGTGATCGATCAACTCGGCGCCATGGCCGATCCGGAAAAGGATCACATCAAGGTTGACGGTAAGCTGCTTCTGCCTCACGATACCACGAAGTACTACTACGCGTTTAACAAGCCGCGCAACGTTGTTTCCACGATGAAGGATCCTGAGGGGCGCCCCTGTGTCGGGGATCTCATCAAACAGATCAAGAAACATCTCTTCACCGTGGGCCGGCTCGATTTTGATGCTGAAGGCCTGATGCTCCTGACAAATGACGGACAATTGTCCGAGAAATTGAGCCACCCTCGCAACAAGATTCCGCGCACATACCTGGTAAAGGTACGAGGCAGACCGGACGAGAGACTCCTCTCAACCATCAAGAAGGGTATGAGCCTTGGGGAGGGTGACCGCCTTGGGGAGGTCGAGTGGACGGTTATCAAGCAACAGAAAACCACTACCTGGATCAAGCTGCTCCTTTACGAAGGGAAGAAGAATGAAATCAAGAGGATCTTCTTCCGGCTCAGGCACCCTGTAAGAAAGATACGCAGAATAAGCTTCGGGCCGATCGCTTTGGGAAAACTGCCGGTGGGTTCCTGGCGGCCTCTCACCGATGTTGAATTGTCAAAGCTCAGAGCACTGATGGGCAAGAGTTCATCCTGATTCGGGCCGGAGACGCCTTTATGGCAAGTCTCCGAAAAAACGACCGATGTTTCGAGTCTAGTTCCCAGGTTTTGAAAAGAGAAATCCCCCTGAATCCCCCTTTGCAAAGGGGGATTTGCCCGGGAACGACAGACTTACTCGAATTTCGGACAAAGCTTGTGGCAATCACACTAAGGCAGGAGACGTTGTTGGATCGGGCAGGCCGGAAAGCCCGCCCCACAAGAGTGGATGCTTACGGAATAGTTGACAAAGGCATCGGTGATCTTCTAAGCTGATCTTAGTGAGGCAACCCGGGTAGGGAGGAAAACGAAATGTCAGAAGGACGAGTAGCCCGAGTTACCGAAGTCATCGCAGGGTCTCCCGTGAACTTTGATGAGGCCATCAAAGTCGCATTTGATCGTGCCAACAAAACCTTGAGAAACATCACTGGGTTAAAGGTCGTTGAGATGAGCGTGATGTGTGAAGCCGGCCAGATTCAGGAATACCGCGTCAAAGTTGAGGTTATCTTCGTTTTGGAGTAATTCTCTCATTGGATCGACAACGTGTGTCGGCGTTGCCTCACTTCTTGCTGAGATCCCTGCCTGAAACCGGTTCGGATCATAGTCTCTTCCAGGTGGGTTCTCACCTGCTTCCGGTTGAGCATCCACATCGGGGCTGCCAGTTCCTCCCTGTGTGGGTCCGAAGTCATCCGGTGAATCACCATTTCAGGACTCAGCACCTCCATTACCGCAAGTGTCGCTTCCGTTGCCGCTTCTTGGGTAAGAGGAGCGTACTGTGCCTCGCGAAACATCCTCTCCAAGGCCGTTCCGCGAACCACGTAGAGCGGATGCAATTTCACGCCCCACACGCCGGATTCCGTGACCGCTTTGGCCGTCTCGATCATGTCGTCAACCGACTCTCCCGGAAGACCGAGTATCAGGTGAGCAACGACAAGGATACCCCTCTGCCGAGTCCTCCGGACCGCGTCGAAGAAAGCCTTACCGGTGTGCCCTCGATTGATGAGCCCAAGGGTGCGGTCGTGAATTGACTGGAGCCCGTATTCTACCCATACCAGCCTGTCCCGAGTCGTCTCGGCCAAAACGTTGAGAATCGCATCGGGAACGCAATCAGGGCGGGTGCCCACTGCCAATCCCACCACATCGGGACGTTCCAGCGATTCCCGGTAGATTGCAACCAGGCGCTCCGGAGAGGCGTACGTATTGGTAAACGATTGAAAGTACGCGATGAATTTACGGCATTTGAACCGCCTGGAGAGGAATTCGATACCCTGATTCACTTGCTCGCCCAGGGTGACACCTCGCGCAAGAACCCCTGTTCCGGAGCCACGAGGGTTACAGTAAATGCATCCTCCGCTTCCCAAGGTCCCGTCACGGTTGGGGCATCCCAGCCCGGCGTCAAGATTGATTTTCCTCACCGGTTCGCCGAATCTCTCCTTGAGCCATGACGAGAGGGATCGATATCGTTCGTGAGGCGCGGTCATTCCCGTACGTTACCATGCCCCGGTTCGATTCGGCAATTCGGCCGAGACTCGCGTCCGGGGAGGACGGTGGGCAGAAGACCCGTCACGCCGACTTGTGTCCTCTCCCCAATCTAAGTGCGGCAGTCCGGGGATCCCCTCTGATCCCCTCGTCAACGGGGGGAGGTTCTCGCTCAGTGGGATGGGCATCCTGCCCGTCCTCGACAGGCGAGACGCCTGTCCCACACGGAGGGCCGGGGAGGAGGGGTCTCTTCATTCGTTACCGCAATTGTGCGGCCGTGTATTAAGCCTGTCGAGCGGATCACCGATTGTCAAAGACCCGTTTGGTCTTGCCTTCGGATCGAGCAACGGTATTCGGGGCTTTGAGCAAGATTTCAATCTTGAATCCCAGGATGTCCTTGACTCGGGCCTCTATACTCTGCTTCAGGCCGGCCCTGGTATCCTCTCCGGATTGACCCCAAAATTCGGGAACAGTCTCCACATCTGCGGACACCACGTCCAACGGTCCACGTTTGTTGAGATGAATTTCATAATGCGGCGCGGATTCCTTGAATCCCAGCAATATGCTCTCAAGCTGAGAGGGGAAGAAATTCACTCCTCCCACAATGAGCATATCGTCCGTTCGTCCCAGGATGGGACCATGCCGCACCAGGGTCCTCCCGCATTCGCATGTGTCGTAAATGAGGTAACTCATGTCCCTGGTACGGTAACGAATCAGAGGGAGGGCTTCTCTTTGCAGGCTGGTGAAGACCAGCTCGCCCACCGTGCCGGGGGGAACCGGGACCAGTGTCTCGGGATCAATCACCTCGGGAAAGAAGTAGTCCTCGTTGATGTGAAAACCCGACTTGTGGGGGCACTCGATGGAAACACCCGGTCCTCCGAACTCGGTCAACCCGTAATCCTTCAGAGCCGTTACCCCAAGCCCGTTCTCGATTTGCCCGCGCATTTCCTCGGACATGGATTCCGCGCCGTGAATTCCCAGTCGCAACGAAAGATCGTCGGGGTCTATTTGCAGCTCCCGGAGTTTTTCCGCGAGGACAATCGCGTACGACGGCGTGCAATGGAGCACCGTAGTCTTGAGATCCCGGATCATCATAATCTGACGCTCGGTCTGGCCCGCACTTGTGGGGATCACCATTGCGCCGCAGCTCTCCGCCCCCAGGTGATGTCCGAAGGCTCCCGTAAAGAGGGTGTACCTGAACGCAATCTGACACACATCTTCCCTGGTGATACCCGCAATGCTGCAATTGCGGCCCATGCACTTGATCCAGTTATCTTGATCCTTCTTTGTGTAGTATGTGTTGATCGGCTTGCCGGTGGTCCCGGACGACGCGTGTACTCTGATTATCTCGGAAGGATCCACAGCGCACAGGCCATACGGGTAGTTGTCCACCAGATCCGATTTCTTGGTAAGAGGCAGGCCTGCAATGTCATCCGGCGACTGAATGTCTTGTGGATGCATGCCGTGCTCCTGAAAAAGATTGCGGTAGAACCCCACCTTGTCTTGAGCATAGGTTAGTGTCCATTTCAAACGTTCGAGCTGAAGGCGGGACATTTCCTCACGTGATAGTTTCTCCTCCGCACTCGGCTGCGTCATGGTCTGCCCTCCCGTATCTTGTCTGCAAAATGTTTCATAACCTCATTTGAACGCCTACCGGTTAACTTTGCGGCAGTCGACGGGGCTGCCTTTTCCGACTTCTCCTCGTCACAATAGTTTCTGTTTGGAGCGGATTACCGAAGTGGATCTAGTGTGCCGAGCATATGGTGTCGGCACACATGGGAATGAGTCCGTCATCGACCTGATGATGGCACACATTGCACTTCAATGTCACCAAGTTTTCATCATCGCACCCAATAGCCTTTCGGAATTGGAGGCATGGGCATTTAGTCGCCGACCCGGAATCCGGTCCTCGTTTCAAGGGGGATTTTGAGTGGCGCATCCATTCTCTTTCGCGGGGAGGGCCTCTTCGCCGGAAATGTCATTGCGACACCGGACTTGATCCGGAGGAAGCAGTCTCAGAGCGTCGGTAACGAGTTTACCGGCCCGCTCTGCCCACGAGACTCCGCTCCTCCCAATGACATGGTTGCAGGGACTGTCTCCCTTGAAAGACTGAGTGGATTCGGACGGATTGGTTTTGGACTTCCATGTGCACGTGGGAACTGATATCAAAGACTACCATGCAGCCATTGCAAACCATGGAAATGAAGCAAGGCGGGCGTATTTGCCCGGGGCTCGGAGCGGAGAGATGCAAGTGAAGATGGATATCGTGTTCGTGTGCACGGAATGCGGAAAGCAGATGCTCAAATGGATGGGCCGATGTCCCGGCTGCGGTGAGTGGAACACTGTGGTGGAGAAGGAGATCAGCCGGTCCAAGGGAGGCGGCGTCAGAAGTCTCGAAGCACAGACCGGCGCTGTTATCCCATTGACGGAAATCCAAGGCGACCGAGTCCCCAGGTTGGAGACGGGGGTTCAGGAACTTGACAGGGTGCTTGGCGGAGGAATCGTCAGAAGGAGTGTCATTCTATTGGGAGGGGACCCGGGAATCGGCAAGAGCACTCTCCTCATGCAAGCCCTCGGCTTGATGGCCAAGAGAGGGGAAACCGTGCTGTACGTTTCGGGCGAGGAATCTCTGGAGCAACTCAAGCTCAGGGCCGAACGATTGGACGTCAAATCGCCCAACTTCCTCATCCTCGTAGAAAACGAACTGGAACCCATCATGGATAAGATGGGTGGGGTCCAGGCATCCGTAGTGGTCATTGATTCCGTGCAGTCGATTTTTAGCCGGTCCTCGGACAGCCAACCCGGGAGCGTGACGCAGGTGCGTCACGTTGCGGGCACGGTTCTCGATCGTATAAAAAGGGGGTCCGCCGCGTGCTTCATCGTGGGGCACGTCACCAAAGACGGAGTTCTCGCCGGTCCCAAGGTGCTCGAGCACATGGTGGACACGGTGCTCTATTTCGAGGGGGAGCGAGGTCACGCGTACCGCATCTTAAGGGGCGTGAAGAACCGCTTCGGATCGGCAACAGAGATCGGGGTGTTCGAGATGGGAGACGGAGGACTCACCGAAGTGAGCAATCCGTCCGAGCTCTTTCTGGCTGAAAGACCCCAGGGGGTGTCGGGTTCCACGGTCACTGCACTGGTGGAGGGCACCCGGCCGATCTTGGCGGAGATTCAAGCCCTGGTGACCGGGCCGGTTCCGGGCCAAGGCCGAAGAACCTGCCTCGGAACCGATCCGCAGCGTCTCGCTCTGATGATTGCAGTGATCGAGAAGAAACTCGGATTGGCGATGGGTGACCAGGATATCTTCCTCAATGCCGTGGGCGGGGTGCGTGCCGTGGAGCCTGCTTCGGATCTGGCCGTGGCCGCCGCGTTGTTGTCGTCGTACCTTGAACGAAGCGTTCCCGGCGGTACGCTGGTATTTGGTGAAGTTGGTTTGGCGGGGGAAGTCCGCCGGGTCTCGAAGTCAGGTGCGAGAATCAATGAGGCGACCCGCCTCGGCTTCAATCGGATTATAGCACCCGCGGCGAACGTTGAGTCCGCACCGCAGGCCCGCGGAATAAGGGTCGTGAGCGTTTCGCACATCAAGGAGATCTCAAGTCTGCTCTTCGAAGGACGCGATCGTTCACCGGGCAAAACGAAACGGTGATCTGTGGGCGAGTTCATCAGCCCCGGGAACGATCGACACGACTGAATTTAGAAAGGAATCACCCCTCCACGGCCTCGACCAACATCTGAACGACCGATTTCACCTTGAGCGGCATTTCGTAGCGGCGTTGCAAATCCCCAAGTTGGCTGAGACAATTCCGGCAGCACGTGGCAAGCGTATCGGCTCCGGTTCGCAGAATCTGGTCGCGTTTGCTCTTGGCGTGCTCCAGCCGCTTCTTTGCCGGTAAGGGACATGAGAGGATCATACCACAAAGAAGAACCCAGACAATGATACAGACGGCGCGCCTTGAGAAACTCCTCGAAGAGTGGACTCCGGATCCGAAAACCGAACGGCTGAACCGATACGTCCAAGCCCACCAAGAAGTATTAATGAAGGACGTGAAAGATCCTACGGAGCGTTGTGCTCTCGAATATTGGAACAACGTCTACCACGCGACGCTCTTGTTGGGGCCAACATCCTGGAGCTAAAGGAGGACGGGCTCGGCGGAAAAGATGGTTGACGGAGGGATGTTCGGTGAGGTACGCTCAAAAACAGGATAAGAGAAGCTTGGTCAGCAGTTTGAACCCGGTTTTGCGTGCGTCCGGTAGCGTTCGACTCCTCACGGAGAGCTTTCCTGGGTCAGCGGGACTACCGCTCGGCCCTCAGGGGTTGCAAAACAATCGAAATGGTGAGACCGCCGCATAACTCCGGCCTGCCAGGACTCGGATGCACGCTCAGGTCAATCCGAAATCTTGGACGATCTCATGGTTCAGCGTGTTCTTGTGTGGTTATGGACAAAACTGGTAATCGCAAGGACCATTAGCACGGGAGTGGAGGGAAAACATGACACCGCTTGATCTGAAAAGCAAAGAAGAATGGGAAGCAATCTTGAAACAGTTCGCAGCAGATACGAAAATGACGGCAACGCTGACTGATGACGCGGGAAAACTTCTGTTATCTGTTGGCGAGAGATACCCGCTGTGTGAAGAGATCCGCAAAAATGAAAAGGCACTCACGTTCATCTGTAGCCAGACGAATACTGCGATGCTGGCGGTAGTGACCAAAACCCTGCAACCGGAGACCGACATCTGCGAAGCGGGGTTGATCCGCCTTGTGGTTCCCGTTGTCAGAGACGGCCTATTGGTTGGTCAGGTTACAGCTTGTGGTGCTGCTTCCAACGATGAGGAATTGAACTCGTTTCTCGTTTCTAAAGAAGCAGGAATTTCAGAGGAGAGAGTGGTGAAGCTCGCGGAAGGCACACCGTTCGGTTCGGAGGAGGAGCTTGCGCAACTGTGCTCATCTTTGTTCAACGAACTGAACCCCTGATGACTTTGGCGATTCGAACATACTTCAAAGAATGTCTTAGTGCGACGATCTCCTTTCAGGTCACAACCACACCCCTTCATCTGACCGATGCCGCGGGGCATGTAGGGCAAATGAAGAGTTTGAATGGCGAGGGGACTGCTCTCGCCAAAGAGTTTTGAGAAATTTGCCGGAGATTTTGGTGTAGCAGCGAAGGCCGGGACAACCCAACCTTTCCAAGGTCTTGGGACTCTAAGCGGAGTTTTCCCTGAGGGGTATTCCATAGGTGTTAACCCCTGGAGATAACATATGAAGACTAATTCATTAGTGTAGTAACCACCTGCCTTTCAATTTCATGGAGCTTGAAAGCCTCCCAGAGCTTTCCCTGGACCGCGCTGCGGTCGGTAACCTTTCCGGCGCCATTGTTGTGACTGTAAACCATGACGACTTCCTGAATTTCGGATAGTTCTTCGTTCGGCAGTTCAGGTCCCATTTTGAAACCGGTGCTTTGGGCCGTCCATTGCATGACACGCATCAAGGCCATGGACATAACGCAACAAAACGCATGGGCCCGGATCTTGGTGTCGGTCCAATGGCGAATCGGTCTGAATCGGATGATGTGGGGATCTTTGAGGATGTGGAAATCGTCCTCAATAATCTGCTTATGAGTGTATGTGTCAATGAGGTACGCTGTTTCCGCATTTAGCATGTTTGAGAAAACCAGGTTGAAAGAAATTAGTAGCAGAAAAAGATGGCGAGAGCAAATTTGAACGACGGATCGCCGGTCGCCTCCAGGTCATGCGGGGAAGCAAATGTGCAACGCCAAGCAATGGACCCCTTACCGTCGATGGTCTTTCCAGATCGCACCCGAAATAATCTTTGGGTCGGAGGGCACCTTTTCGTAAATCACGCCGCAGTTCAAGCAGGAATCCTCTGAGGCGGGATTCTTCCGGGCACCGCATTTGGGACAGTAATCCCCGCCCAGGATTTGCACCACGGTTGTCTGGTTACCCGCCAAACCCTTTGAGTCACGGCAGCTATTCGGTCCCGAGGGGGTGCCCAAGTCGGGAAGATCGGGAAGATCACTTCTGCCGATACGAACTCCCGAGTAATCCTTGAAAAAGTCCGCCGGCAGCCGGCTATCTCGATACTGGTCAATGAATTGGGCTTCGGGATCTTCCCACTGTTCCACAACGCTGACCACGGTCGAGGCCTCACCGAGCTGACCCACGTCCGGAGCCGGGCTGTGCACCTCATCTACCGCCGGGTCGCGCACATCACGGGATTCGTATTCGAAGTCGGTAAGGAGACGCTTTTCGATCAGGTTCACATAAACCTTTTTCAGCTGGTGAGGCTTGAGGCCGTATTTTTCCATCAAATAGAAGTCGTCCGGGCGTTGACGGAAGTCGTAGAGAAAGCGTTCGGAGTTGATCTTCTTCCTCGTCCTTACCGGTCCCATCTGATTTCTCAGTTCGTTGACGGAAATCAGTCTTCTGGTGAGCAGCTCGTTCTTCAGGTCCAACAGACACGTCGGTGACAGCTGGTAATCACGCATGAGACACTGATCGGTTTTGCCGCTTCTGATGTCGGCAACGAACTGCTTGGCACTTACGACGACGCGCTTCATGCTTACAAGCCCCCCTTAAGCTCTTGAGATCAATATATTATCATACGATACCGATGCCGGAACCGTCAAACAAAAAATTAACAATCGTGGAAGGATACGCCTTAATCACGCTACCCGCCGGCCCGCTACCAGGACCCTGGCTCGAATCCGGGCAGTTGCCCAAAAGACGGTAACGAATCGGCTGCTTCCATTGCGGTAATAAGGTCTTTGAGCGCGTCCTTATTCTTGCCGAGGTTTGCCAGAGCGGTCCCTCGATTGTTGTACGCGGCGGGATAGTTGGGGTTGAGTTCGATTGCCCTGTCGTAATCCGCTACGGCTCGGTCATATGCCCCGGTCGCACAGAAGATATCCCCGCGTAGTTTGTACAGCGACGAGTTGTCTTGAACATGCCGGATTGCTTCCGTCACGTCATCCAGAGCTCCATCCGCGCCGTTCATGGCAAACCGCGCCCGTGCCCTGTTGGCCAGGGCGTAAGGATTCATGGGGTCCAACTCAAGGACCTTGGTGAAGTCATCAATGGCTCTCTTATACTCCTGAATTTGATGGAGAGACATGCCTCGCTGCAAATAGTAGGACGGGTCGCTCGGCCTCAACGATATGGCTTTGTCGAAGTCTCTTATGGCGGCTGAGTGATCATTGTTTGTTTTGTGGGAAATCCCCCTAAGATAGTATACTGGTGCCTGGGGGGTGATCGCGATGATCTGCGAGAAGATTTCCACGGCCTGGTTGATTTTACCTGCCTTCAGGGCGGCTTTGCCCTCCTCGAAAGCGTTCAAGGTGTCCTCTGCCGCAAGGAGGGGCCGCGTCACGGGGGAAATGATCAGCAGGGCGACAAGGAAAGGCATGACCGCATAACGTGGCAACATGAAGCTACGTACCTCGGATAGTGTGCTCGTTGAATTCAATGATGCATTATAGGCTGTCCGGCAACGAGAATCAAATCTGCTCGGATTCCGACGCGACCGGGTTCGGTAAGGCCAACGGAACGCTGCTCGGCACGAGAGCCTGACCGGCAAAGGAGATCACACCATGAGGGATTCCACTCAAGAAGATGGAAACGATCATGAAAGGCAAGAGGTCAAGAAAAACATGACCCACGCGACCATCGTGGGTGGAAGGCCGCCCGGATCCGGTAGTCGCGGGGGAGACTTCCCCCATGGGATCGAGGTGCTCGTCAAGAAAGCTTCGGTAGACCGGGAGTTCCGGAAGGTGTTTCTTGAAAAGCGGGCTGAGGCCGCCCGGGAGATCGATCTGGCCCTGTCTCCCGCGGAAGTTGCCACGCTCAGCGCCCTTCCTCGGGCTCAAATGGAGCAGATCATCGAGAAGACCACTGTTCCCGACGAGCACAGGAGGATCTTTCTCGGCAAGATGGCTGCCGCGATGCTCGCAGTCATCGGATTAGGCCTTTCGGGAGAGGGGGCGGCTCTCGGAAAGAGGATCGTCAGAGGCACCCGTCCGGATGAAGACGGCCCCCGCCCTGCCGTGACCGATGTCAGGCCGGATGTACCTCAACGGCCGGAACGACTGAAACCCCTCAGAGTTGACCCAAGAAGCGACCGACTCCACATCGGCATTGTGGATGAGGGAACGAACAGCACCTCGGTGAAGGTGAGGTTCGAATGTCCGTTTGAACGCGGCGAAGTGCGAATCTTCTTGCGAAAGAATCGAACAAGCGAAGGGGCCTCACTGGTGTACCAACCAACTCGGGCTCCCGTCTCCCGGGGAACCGGCGAAGTCACTTTCACGGTCAGCGGGGACAACGGGACGACCGAGTGGCTTGTTGCAGAGCTTTGGAGCACTGCCTTCCAGTGTCGGCCCAGTCGCTCCAGCTTAGGGGCTTTGCCGCCAAGATACAAACCTGGAGAGTTCGTAATTAACAACTGCGTCGTCGTGCGACTGGTCAGACACCACAAAGCATGGTCCCGGGAGTAGGATGCAGCGCGCGGACGTCGGACTTACCGGCAGGATTCCGGCTCCTCCGGCGCACGAGGCTTGACTCGATAGAGGCCTGGTGTTACAAATGTTCGGTTACGACGGGCGTGCCCGACTATTTGACCGACAGGAAATATTGTTGCAGCAATGATGCCGTGTGATATACGCCCTATCGGACAAATGATCCGGCAACCCGTGTAAGTCCGTTTCCATCTCTTCCACTGATGGAGAATCATCGAACGAGGCAGGGGATATGCTTACGTTTCAAGAGTTTATACTCGCTTTGGACAAGTTCTGGTCTGATTGGGGTTGTGTGATCCAGCAACCGTATGACACGGAAAAGGGCGCCGGAACCATGAATCCGGCTACTTTTCTCAGGGTTTTGGGCCCCGAACCCTGGAATGTGGCCTATGTGGAACCTTCGCGAAGGCCGACCGACGGCCGGTACGGCGAGAACCCCAATAGACTGCAGCACTACTATCAGTACCAGGTTATTCTGAAGCCGTCCCCGCTCGAGGTTCAGGAGATCTATCTGGACTCTCTTCGGGCGTTTGGGATCGATCCGTTGGCTCATGATATCCGATTCGTGGAAGATGATTGGGAATCGCCGACTCTAGGAGCCTGGGGAGTGGGTTGGGAAGTCTGGCTCGACGGCATGGAAATCACTCAGTTCACGTATTTTCAGCAGGCAGGGGGAATAGATCTCAAGCCCGTGTGCGTGGAATTGACCTATGGCCTCGAGCGAATCTGCATGTATCTCCAAGGCGTCGAGAGCGTTTATGATCTCAAGTGGACCCGAGACGTCACGTACGGCGATATACATCACCGTTCGGAGGTTGAAGGTTCCACCTACAATTTCGACCGGGCCGACTCGGATATGCTCGTCAAATTGTTCACCATGTACGAAACTGAAGCAGAGACGCTGCTCGGTGCCGAAGAACCGCTCGTCCTACCGGGATATGACTACTGTTTGAAGTGTTCCCATGTTTTCAATCTCCTGGATGCGCGGGGTGCCATCAGCGTCGCGGAACGAACCGCGTACATCCACCGGGTCCGCAACTTGGCCCGAAAGGCGGCTGCGGCCTACTTGGCTCAGAGAGAGGCCATGGGCTTTCCCCTACTCAACAAATTCTCACAAGGCAGGTCTGCGTAATGAAAGGCGAGTTCCTACTGGAAATCGGAACCGAGGAGATTCCTGCAGGATTCATGGCTACCGCGATTCCTTCACTTCAGGATCTGATGCGCAACGCGTTTGACGGCGCCCGGATAGGGTATGAGAAGATCGAGATCTTCGCGACCCCCAGGCGGCTGATTTTGCAGATGCAGGGTGTGGCGTCTACGCAGACCTCCGTAGAGATAGAGAAGACCGGGCCGCCGGTCGGTTCCGCCTATGATGAGAACGGCAATCCCACCAAAGCTGCCTTGGGATTTGCCAGGAGTCAAGGTGTCGATGTTTCGGATCTCTACGTGGTGAAGGGTGCCAAGGGAGAGCAGGTGGCGGTCCGAAAGACCGAAACGGGGCGTCCGACTCCGGAAGTCCTCGGGGAAATGATTCCCGTGCTCATGGAAAAGATCTCGTTTCCCAAGACCATGCGATGGATGGACCAGGACGTTCGCTTCGCCCGACCGATCCATTGGATGGTGGCACTGTACGAGGGAAAAGTGATTCCCTTCGGTTTCGGCAATATCCGGAGCGGAGACATGAGCCGAGGCCACAGGTTCACCCACCCGGATTCATTCCGGGTGACCTCCCTGGACGACTTGCGGAAAGAGTTGCATGCTCAGGGCGTGCTCATCGATCCCGCCGAGCGGCGTGAAGCCATTTGGGCTCAGGTTAAGGCGTTGGCCGAACAGGACGGAGTGCACGTCTTCGATGACCCGGAACTGCTGGATGAGGTGACGTATCTTGTTGAAAGCTCGCACCCGGTGATGGGGGAATTCTCGCCTGACTTTCTCGAACTGCCTGCGTCCATACTGATTACCTGCATGAAGAAGCACCAGAGATATTTTTCCGTGCAGGATGCGGATGGACGTATCACCAACCGCTTCATCGCGGTGAACAATACGCCGGTGAAAGATGAGCAGGTGTCGGTCAAGGGCCATCAAAGGGTGTTGAAAGCCAGGCTCGAGGACGCGAAGTTCTATTTCCAGGACGACAGGAAAGTCCCACTGTTGAGCCGGTTGGAGGCCCTCAAGGGCGTGGTCTTTCATTCTAAGCTGGGAACCGCATACGAAAAAGTGGAACGTTTCAAACACCTGGCACGGATATCGGCCGAGCGCCTCGCCCCGGACAAAACCGAACAGGTGGAACGAACCGCGTTGCTGTGCAAGTGTGACTTGGAGACCGGCATCGTGTATGAGTTCCCGGAGCTCCAGGGCATCATCGGAAGCTACTACGCAAAGATGGACGGAGAGGCCGAAGAGGTTTCCACCGCGGTGCGTGAACACTACCTTCCCGCCTATGCCGGAGACAGACTGCCCGGGGGAATCGTGGGTTCCATCGTCTCCGTTGCGGACAGAATCGACACCATTGTCGGTTGCTTCGGCGTGGGGCTCATACCCACCGGAGGCGCGGATCCGTATGCACTTAGGCGGCATGCTCTTGGAATCATCCAGATTCTGATAAACCTCGATCAAGCACTGGATTTGACGTGGCTGGTGCGTGAAGCAAACGGTCTTCTCGACGACAAGCGCAAGCGCGCCTCGGACGAAGTGGAAGCCGACGTCATGGAGTTCATCAGGACCCGCTTCGTGAACTTCCACACGACGCGAGGTTATCCGCTCGACGTGGTGGAAGCTGCGGTGCGTGCTCGATTCGATGACCCGGTGGACGCGTACAAGCGAGTCGAAGCACTCAATCAATGGAAACGGAGTGATGATTTCGACGCGATCATTATCGGATTCAAGAGAGCGGTGAACATCCTCAAGGACACGCAGCCCGCGGCGGTCGCGGAGGATCTCTTTCAAGAAGAGGCCGAGCGAAGCCTGTATGCGTCCTTCAAATCGGTACAGCAGCGCTGTTCACCGCTGATTGAGAGCGGGGACTATGCCAAGGCGCTCACCATCATCGCAGAACTCAGGGCTCCCATTGACGTGTTCTTCGACAAGGTGATGGTCATGGTGGAGGATGAGAAACTCAGAGACAACCGTCTCGGACTGCTCAAAGAAATAGCCGGGCTATTCGAAAAGGTCGCGGACTTCTCGTTTATCGGATCGACCGCGTAGGCACGACAGGCATCGGCCCAACGGCATGTATGGGCAAACCGGTAGCGTCCGGCCTCCGTGCCGGGCGTCCATGAGGTTTCCTCGTTCCCGGGCTCTGCCTGGGAATGCATGCCGGGAGGCTCTGCCTCCCATCAGAAGCGGTGAATTCATTACTCATGCTGAGTCGTGTTTTGCCTCCCAGGAGTGAATTGGAAGCTCATAGTTGCAGCCTTTACGGCTGCGTGGAGAGTGGGAGCCCGACATGAAAAGCGCACTCCTAATCATTGACATTCAGAACGACTACTTCCCCAGCGGCCGCATGGAACTGGAAGGGAGCATTGAGGCGGGGCGAAGGGCAGGGAAGGTGCTTGCCTATTATCGGAAGAGGGGACTCCCGGTGTTCTTCATCCAGCATTTGATGATGCGACCCAACGCGGGCTTCTTGCTTCCCGATACCGACGGAGCGGAGATCCACGAGAGCGTGAAGCCTCTTCCGGGCGAAGCCATTATTCAGAAACACTATCCCAATTCCTTCCGAGATACTTCGCTTCTGGAACGCCTGAAAGCCGAGGATATCGGCCGGCTGGTCATCTGCGGCATGATGACTCACATGTGCGTGGACGCCACCGTGCGAGCCGCGTTTGACTACGGCTTCGAATGCATCGTCCTCGGTGATGCATGCGCGACACGGAGTCTGACATACCAGGATACGGTTGTTCCCGCGGAACATGTTCACGGTGCATTTCTTGCCGCGTTGGGCGCAGTGTACGGAAGGGTGGAGACCGTCGACGGTTTTCTTGCAGGGGGAGAGTAGGCCGCGTAAATTCCCCCCCGTGTCGGCAAAATGGTCATCCCTGCAACATCTCGTAGAAACGAATCCGGTCCGACTCGTTAAAGAGAATATCCTGGCCACCGTTCCCGCACGGCATGACATAATGGACAGCACCCGGATAGTGAATCAATGCTCTCCAGCGAATTCTTAGCAGTTTGCATCGAGAAATGCAAATATGTCAAGCCTGACCCCGCCATGCCCCCGCCACTGAACACTGCAGGATTGGAGGGACAAGACAAGTACTGGCTGTTTGCCATGGCATACAATGGAGCACTACAAGCTGCGACCGTCGCACTGGCCGCAAGTGGATACAGAGCGGCACGCGACGCTCACCACTATCGAGTCATTGAAAGCCTTGCACTGACCATAGGAGCTGATCCTGATCTTATACGGATATTCGACCCTTTCCGGAAGAAAAGAAACATCGGCACTTACCATCGCGTAGGCTCCGTGTCGGAGAAAGAAGCCACGGAAATGCTTAACCTCGCACAGAATCTCCAAGAAAGAGTTATTCAATGGCTCCAATTACATCATTCTGATCTACTTCCATAGCCGGACCACCGTGTGGAAAATCAAGGAGAATCTTAGAGCAGAATTGGACATAATACCGATTTGTCGTTGACACGGGTGCAGGCTTCCCGCAGGACGACGGAGGCCCTCTGCAGCGTTTCGCAGCGGTCGGGAAGCCTGCCGGGACAGGAGGGCGAATGATTCACACGTTGTGATACGATACTATTATTTTATTATTATAAACATTTACCGAGATATCTTGCACTCTTCGCGGATAAGCAATAGAATAGGAGCATGTCTTTACAATCACATGATATAGTAGCTCTCTTTAAACTCGTCTTGCTCGGCGACAGACGCTGGACTTACGAAGCTTTGGCCAATGAGCTCTTGGTCAGCCCATCCGGGCTTCATAAGAGCGTTCAGAGGCTCGTCAAAGCCAGGCTGGTCATGCGGAGTTCACATACGCCGATAAGACGAGCCGTTGAAGAGTTCACAATTCACGGCTTGAAATATGTCTTCCCTCCCGAACGTGGTAGCCTGACCCGCGGTGTCCCTACCGGCTATGCAGCCCCGCCATTGAATCAAGAAATCATCCAGCCGAACGAACATCCCCCTGTGTGGCCGTACGTTCACGGTACCATACGAGGATACGGGTTTACCCCACTGCATCCCGATGTGCCGGCAATTGCCGTACAGGATCGGGAGATGTATGAACTGCTTGCCTTGGTCGATGCCATCCGCGGAGGAAGGGCCCGGGAGGTTAGGATTGCAGTCGATGAGATCAGGAATCGGTTGACCGGTGTGAAGCAGCCAAAGGGCCGCTTTTCCAGGTCTGCTGGACAAATGGCAGGGTCATGAGAGTTCCCAATCCCGAAAATCTTCGAATGCTTATGCAGGTAGCAAAACGACTTGATATGCTGCGAGATAAGGTTGTCTTTGTGGGAGGGGCCGTGGTCGATCTCCTGATTACCGACCCGGCGGCTCCCCCCGTAAGGGCTACGGGAGATGTAGATATCATAGTCGAAGTCGTTTCCAGGCTTGAGTACTACACAATCAGTGATGCCCTTCGGGATCTCGGATTCAAAGAGGATTCACAAACAGAGGGCGGCCCAATCTGTCGCTGGATCGTTGACGGCATCAAAGTCGACACCATGCCAATGAAAGGTGAAGTGCTTGGCTTCTCTAACGATTATTTCACACTGGCGATAGAGACAGCGGTGGCTAGAGAAATCGTTGACGGACTCACAATTCGATTGATTTCGGCTCCCTGTTTCTTGGCTACAAAACTTGAAGCTTTTCGAGATCGTGGAAGGAGTGACTTCTTGGCGAGTTCCGACATGGAGGATGTTATCGCTGTCTTGTATGGTCGTCCTGAGGTTGTAGACGAAATCAGGCATTCTCATGTTGAGATAAAGACATTCGTGGCAGAAACATGTGCAGCCCTCTTAGGGGACGAGGACTTCATACAGTCGCTGCCGGGTCACCTTGAATTCGACAGTGAAAGCCCTGAGACTGTTTCAACCTTTGTAGAGAGACTCCGTGCAATAGCTTCAATAGCTTGATAACTCGATATCGCCGGGGCCGTGTTCGCTTGCCCTGCTTCGACGGCCGACGGAGCCCATCTGCAGCGGGATCGCAACGGTCGAGAAGCCGGCCGGGACGTGTGCAGAGGACAGCCAGGAACGCTGCGAAGGTACGTACCGAAGAAACGGTGTTATATCCCCTTCACTTCTCGGCGGGCCAATAGGATTAGGGGTCTTTGCTTGGCTCACCTTGGATATTGTAGTCGAGCCTGTTGCTGTCACAGCCATTACGCAGTCACTATCCGGACGCTTGTAACCAGGTGATGAACCGGGGCGGACGCCATGAAGTCGCCCATTCCCGTCCGAGAGGGGATTCGGCCCAGGCCCACGGGCGTTCATGGCCCATGGCGGATCCGGCGAAGTCGCGGCTGAACTGTCCAAAAGAAACGTTCCGTCTATCCTGGGATCAGAAGAATTTGTCGCCTGGGTAAAGCCACGGTTTCGAGACCCGCGATCCACTCGCATGGTTCCCGCTTCCCTGCTCCGGGCTTGGTGGAGATACAATCCGCCGCATGCGCAGCCTATGACATAGATCGAACCGATCCGCCGTCGAGCAGAAGACGAATGAGCAATGAGGCCGGAAACGCTGCCGGCTATGTTGCCGGGCGGCTTGCCGCTCGCAGGCAGGCAACCGGGGCATGCCTTTGGACTGAAGCATTACGGCCACGTCAGTTGGTTGGTTTGTCGCACGGAGCATAGGATCGCGAACGGCCGGCGTTTGAGGAGGAAAGTGGAGTCGATCGAGCAACGTATGAGGCAAGCAAAGACGTGACCTTATTTCCATCATTTCCACAAAGACTTGCCACGTGATCTCACATCTAGTACAATTGATCTTATTATGAGATCGGAAGCTCATGCCGGTATTGCAGCAAAGCTCTTCGGCAAGACACGCAGTCGCGTCCTGGCGCTCCTGTTCTGCAACAGTGACCGGAGCTTCCATTTCAGGGAGATCGCACGCTCATCAGGCACAAGTCCCGGGGCAATTCAACCGGAATTGACACGCCTGGTTCAGACCGGATTACTCCTCAAACGAAGAATCGGTAACCAAGTCCACTATCAGGCAAACAGTTCTTCTCCCGTATTTCACGAGATCAAATCGCTGATGATCAAAACCGCCGGGCTCGCAGATGTCCTTGGGACTGCGCTGCGTGAATTTCGGGACAGGATATCCGTCGCCTTCATATTCGGATCTCTGGTCAAAGGTAACGAAACTCCCGACAGTGACGTAGACATTATGATCATCGGAGAAATAAGCTTCTCTGAAACGGTCACGGCACTCTCGGCAACTCAAGAAACCTTGAGAAGAGAAGTGAATCCATCGGTGTACCCGCCGGATGAGTTCACAGCAGAAGTCTTGCAGGGAAACCACTTCCTCAACAGCCTCATCAAGGAGCCGAAAATCTTCCTCATTGGAGATCAGGATGAGTTTGAGAAACTGGTTGAAAAAGGGTTGGCCGGTTGAACACAACTCCACAAAACAGGAGCTCACGGACCTGCTCGCCATCGTGGAACGTGACCTGAACACTGCAGGATCGGAGGGACAAGACACGTACTGGTTGTTTGCCATGGCATAAAACGGAGCGCTACAAGCTGCGCCGCCGCACTGGCCGCAAGTGGATACAGAGCGGCACGCGACGCCCACCACTATCGAGTCATTGAAAGCCTTGCACTGACCATAGGAGCTGATCCTGATCTCATACGGATATTCGACACTTTCCGGAAGAAAAGAAACATCGGCACTTACCATCGCGTAGGCCCCGTCTCGGAGAAAGAAGCCACGGAAATGCTTAACCTCGCACAGAATCTCCAAGAAAGAGTTATTCAATGGCTCCAATCACATCATTCTGATCTACTTCCATAGCCGGGCCACCGTGTGGCAAATCAAGGGAAATCGTAGGGCAAAATCGCCGGACGTAGACCAGATTTGTCGTTGACACGGATGACGGCCTCCGAAGGATGACGGAGTCCTGCTGCATGGGGATCGCAACGGTCGAGAAGCCGACCGGGACCTGTGCCGAGGACGACTTGGAAGGCCGCGAGAGCACGCACTGACAATGCGTTGTTATGTCGTGGGAAAACCCGAGTACAGCAAACTGAATCCCATGTGATGCATTTGGAATCCCGGTATTCAGGTATAGTGCTTACCGCACTGGGCTGTCGGGGGAACTAACCGAGGAATGAGCCAAGAGAAGACTTGACCACCACTTCTTATCTTCACGGCAAATCTGCAGCAGTGACAAAGATGACCGGAAACCAGCCATTTCTACGTAGTCAACCCAGCATAATCTTAAAGCCATCCCGCTGACAAGAAAGAGCGGCGCCCCGTCAACCCGGATTCGTCTCTTTTTTCATCCCTTGCGTCTTTCCATGAATAGCAGTGGTACGAAGCAGACAATGGCCAGTGCGCTACTCACCGCGCCCACTAGCAGGACAGAGCCGTACCCGAGGTGATGCCCGAGAAGCCCTGCTCCGAAAGCTGAAATTACGCTTGAGACGGCGGTGGCCGCATTAAAGAATCCGAGAGCCTCACCTTCCTCGAATGTGGCGAGCTGAGCTACCCAGGCGGTTCCTCCCACCATAAGCGGAGACCACGCAATTGGGATGGGAATGTACACTAATGGAATGAGCCACGCGTTTGTTCCCGGTTTCACGTAGGAAAGGAACGTCATGCATGACAAGGCAAACAACGACATGATGGTGCCGATAATCACCACCCATCCGTCTCCGATCTTTTTCCCCAGCGTTCCGGACGGGGCATAGGCGAAAATCCCGATAGCTGCTCCCAGCGCGTAGTACAGGGATGACAAGCGGTAGGAAACACCAAGGGCGTCTTTCATGACCAGTGGGAAAAGCGCTCCAAGAAGCCATGTGGCGAGCATCACGAAAAACCATCCCAAGATGAACAAACCGTAGGCCGAGTACCATTCTGTTAACAGCCGGCGAACGGACCGCAGAATATTGGCATGGTACCGGGTCATGATGCAGGAGACGGATCGTTGAGGGTTGTGCAGTCTGTGATCGAAGGCCTTCTCGTGGGGTTCGTGATGCACCCGAATCACGGGAAGCTTGCGGGAACCGAGAATCAGCCCCGGAACCATGAGAGCCGCGGACACCCCAAGCCCCAATTCGGGATGGGATTGCAGGCCGGAAACCAGAAGAAGCCCGCCGCACTGGCCGACTCCATACGCGGTTTGGAGCCATCCGATCCGTTTGTCCCATTCATCTTTGGGACGGAATTCGACGATGAACATTGCCGCCACCGTGTTGGTGGCGCCGGACCCCACCCCTTGGATGAAAGCCAGCCCCATCCAGAACCAGAGCAGCGTGGTAAAGGGAAACAACCCAAGGCCGATGGCGAGCAACACATATCCCGACATATAGGTAATTTTGTGCACACCAAATCTGTCGGTCATTCTCCCGATCAGAGGGGCCAGCGTCTGCCCGATGTAGAAGAACGCGATTACCGTCCCGGCCTTGGCCGCATTGCCGGAGTTGTTTACGATGATCGGCATGAGGATGCCGCCGGTTCCGAAGACTACCGCTGCCTGGAACGCATAGCCGGTGTACCAAAATTCCGAATCGCGAAACAATGTCGAAAGCTTCATAGGATCCCCACCTGTCATTTCCTAGAGGGCACGAGCCTTCTCTAAAGCCATTTTGAGGAAATTCACGAGATACGGTTTTGCCTGGTTTTCCGGTGACTCGATTTCAGCATGGAATTGTTCACCGTAGAGAGGTTTCACCGTGCTCCTCAGACATTGGACATACGACGACTTGGCGATCACCTCGTAATGATCGGGGAGTCTTGCCACCGCCCAACTATGCACTTCCGGAGCAGTGAACGGATCCGGAATGCCGCTGAAAATCGGGCTTTTCTGCAGGATGCCGATCTTCACAGGATCTTTCAGTCGCAGGCTCGACAGGTCCGACCAGCCCATTGCCCGTACATTGGTGGACCCGTATGCGAGCACCGTCATCTGGTGGCCGCAGCAGATTCCCATAATGGGTATCTTGCATGCGCGTATGATTTCGTACTCACCGTTGTACTCAAACATCGGCATGTTAGCGTAATAGGCGTCGTTCCCGCTAAGGATGATGGCCACCGGCTTTCTTGCGAGGCCTTCAATCATCTTCATGGAGACTTCGTAGTGGGGCACAGTCAGGGTGGCCAGACCGAGAGGAAGACCTTCGACAAAGTCGGCCAACTCCGTGAACGTGAAACCATTCTGCTGATTCCCGACGATCAGGACGTAATCGCGATCGGGAGTCCTCGGCACGGGCGGCATCCCCGGTGAATAAAGCGTGATGGCGTTTATTTGAGCCGCGTATCCGGTCCAGTCGGTAATGAGAAGTCGAAGGAATCGAGTCTCTACCGGATCGAAACGGAGGATGTTCCGAAACGTGTCATTACCGACGATTTTCGCACCGGCGATGTCTTTCCATGATGCATTATCCGCGCTCACCTGCCACACGAAATCCTTCAGCCATCCATTCCCCGGATCTTCATCCGCCCAGTCCGGGTTAGACAGCATCCAGATGCAAGACAGCTTCCGGCGAGTGCCCAGATCGAAAGTGACCCACTGGGTCGTCGATCCGGGCGGGGTTGATTGCCAAAATGTGGCTTGCCCCGGATCGTCAAGGTCAACGATGTTCTTTTCATTGACGCCGCTGGAGACCGTCACTGTTCTGACGGGGATTCTCACGAGGTTCATGAAGGAATCATCCGATTCCGTGTTCACGAAGAAGCGCGACGTGGCCCAGGGGCCGAGCGTTCCTGTGGCATCCACTGCTCGCACGCGCCAGTAGTACCGGACCTTGTCATCCAGAGCATCCGGTCTTTCCACTGCCTTGCTCGTAATGAACCGATTCTCCTCAGGGACGTCTCGATACTCGATTCGAGACTCACCGTCGAACGTCTTAACCTTGTCTAGTTGAATGATGTACTTCC
This sequence comes from Desulfomonilaceae bacterium, assembly GCA_963675835.2. Classification (GTDB taxonomy): domain Bacteria; phylum Desulfobacterota; class Desulfomonilia; order Desulfomonilales; family Desulfomonilaceae; genus JAVHLK01. The sequence goes on along the minus strand of CAXXIU010000017.1, from coordinate 474,677 downwards.
GAGGTTCGGTTCCTCCCGTAGCGCAAAAGAATGAAAGCAGCGGCTCTGTGGAGGTAACTATCACGTCCCGGCTCGGATTGTTTGTAAGCCTCGGAGCCGAGACCGGACAGAGGCCGTGTGCAACCCCGACCGCACATACAATTGCCGGTAAAACGGCGCAATGGAACAAGCGACGCATGATTTCCTCCTGCGCTTCACTTTGGCCCGGAGAGCCTCCCGAACTGCGAAACAAATTTCTGTGGGAAAGACACCCGGACGAAAATCAATGGGCACTGAGACTGCGTGCGGATCTCGTTGGAAAATGACGCCATAAGCGGGAATTATTGGGCGTTCTCACGAATGACGGTCGTTTCTTGACAAAAAAGACGGCCGTCCAATTGGCTTCGATTCTCGAATTCGCGTTGCTGAGCTTCTGAAAATGGTCCAAGGACTCGACTTCCGACGTTGCGCCTGACCGGCGGCTTTCTTCCCAAAACCGGAACGTACTACACCGCAGCCCCCTTTGTCAAAGTCCACCATCATCTTGTGTTTGACCGCTCACCTAAGCAGTGTCGGGTAATGCGGGGCCAACGGAAAAATGGGGCAACAACAAACAGAGGGGTCAAATTTTCTCTTGGCTCATACTCGTCCTTTAAATGAGCGAACAGCAGACTTGCCTTTTAATGGGTGACCCCTATTCGTTCCTGAATTATTCTTGCCAGTGCTCTCAGCGCGTCATTGACTGACTTGGCATCGAGGAACACCATTGCTACGTCGTCGTCCAGTTTCACGATGTTAGTTCCTGCTGCCGCACGTTCAGCGTATTTGCCGCGTACACCCTTGGAGAAGTCATATTCTTGCAGCATCTCCGGATCTTGGTTGCCGACCACTTTATTCCTCATATGCCTTTCTTTCGGGTGCCGTCGCTTGGCGGGCTGAAACCAACCGGATCCTATTGCCTCTCTCCATCTGGACCACTACAAGGAGTCTTTATTCTTCCGACACGCCGATGATGACGAATCGCTCTTCGCCTTCTGAATGTAGGAGGTCCGGACGTAAGTGACAATGTGTCGGCGAAGACTGTGCTTGCCTCTTCAAAGCTCACGCCATGCCTCTTCCTTTTCAAGGCGGCCTTCCGCTCATCCCATTCGAACTTCAACGGCATTGCTTGGCGGACCTTCCTCGGATCTTCCGAGGCCAACAGGGGCAGGTCTTGTCCGGGTCCATGTCAATGCCATCTATGAGCCAAGAACAGACCTGTACGCACGCCCTCTTAGCGCTCATCAGGCACGGTAAGGCACCGTCCTTTTTCAGAGATCTTGTCCCTGCGTACCCCGGTATGCCCGAGAGGATACAAACCGGCTTGCATGGCACAGTCTTCACACATTCTCTTACCATCCAAGGTATAGGCTTCGTTCTCGGAAATCTCTTTGCCGCAACTGCTGCACAGCATGTAATTCAATGCTAATTTCCTCGTTCTTGGAGCGCCACAGACGCTGGTCTGTCATCTCCGTTTCACAGCGTACCTCGCTACTCGGGCTTCAGTAAATGAAAATGGTCCAGGTGAATCGTAATGGGGCCGCAGTTCGATCACCGGCCGGCCACGCGGCTCATCGGAATCCTGAGAGGCTGCCGTGCCGTAGAGACAGTTGGTGGTTCCGAGGGAGAAGTTCCGCTGCAACCGCTGCAGACTCTCACCGCCCGTGTCTCGGATCTCCACCCGGATGTATCACACCTCTTCATCGCTTCTCCACACGAAGGGCTGAGAGGTCAATGTTAACGAGGGGTATGAGTCAAGAGCAAATTTGACCCCACTGACGGCGGCGATGGACAAGATGAAATTCGACAAGGGAGGGACGGAAGTCAAGACTGTGAAGTGAGATTGGGGGTTGTCCCGGATTAAGGTCTAGGTCCGTGAAGAATTAGGTATGGTGTGCCTGGAAGTCCGGAAGTCCCGCATTGAGAAACTGTGGTCGGTCATGAAGGCCGTGTAGTTTCAGACGTTGTCGAAAAAGACAAAAATTAACTCATCGAGAGCCTTTACCGGGCATTGAACCGGGTTGTCGACCAAAAAGGCAGAAACAGAAAAACATGTTCCATTCGGACAGAATTATAGACACTTGCTATAGTCCCCATCGTGAGTACTGCTGAGTCTTACCTTGAACATTGCAGCATACCGGTATAGTCTTGCCTTGAAGGAGATGCCCTAATGCCAATCACATTTGACACGCTCTACGATAAGATGACCCTGATTCGAGCGGGAAAAAGAGAAGAGATTCCCTTTGAGATCCGCACGGATCCTTTGACCGGTACGACGGGACGCGTCTTCGAACTCCCTTATGAACCCCCTAAGAGCCCCAATACCGACGAAACTTTCACGCGATCGGAAGGGATATTCTGTCCCTTCTGCCCGGAAAATATCGAAAACGCCACCCCACGATTCTCCGAGGAATTGATTCCGGAGGGAATGATTCGGAAGGGTAACGCGACATTGGTTCCCAACATCCTTCCCCTGGAGCGGTACGTGGGTGTAGCCGTCTTCTCTCCCCAACACTTCGTACGGATGGAAGAACTGAAACCGGAAATGATGAGGGACGCATTTCTTGTCGTTCAGGAGTTCATCCAGAGGGTCTCCGAGTTTGATCCGGCGGTAGACTGTTTCTCCGTCAATTGGAACTACATGCCGCCGGCAGGTTCAAGCCTGGTCCACCCACACCTTCAGGTCCTTTGCGGACAGCACCCCACGAACCACATGCGGCTCCAGCTTGAAGGTGCAAACAGGTATTTTCGTGAAAATGGCAGAGAGTTCTGGGACGACTTCATCCGCGAGGAGAAGGAAAGGGCGTCCCGGTACATTGGAGAGATAGGCCCGACTTTCTGGACTGTAGGCTATGTCCCCATGAGTCACATACCTGACGTCTGGTGTATCTTTCCCGAACAGAAGTCTCTGCTTGGAGTGGGAGAGGAGGTGCTGAACTTCTTCCTGGAAGGGCTTTCGGCCATACTGGCTTATTACCGCACTCTGAACCTTTTCAGCTTTAACGTATCGATCTTTTCATTCAGGCTCGAAGAGCACTTTCGAGTCAACGCCCGAGTTCTTCCCCGTCTCGCACTGAGGGATATAGGAAACAGCGATTACACCTTTCTTCAGGCCGTACATGGAGAGCACGCTTGCGTCTACGCGCCTGAGGCGGTCTGCCGCCGGATAAAAGAACAAGGGTTCGGGTCTCATATCCCAAGATCCTAATCGATTGTCATTCCTGAAAATCAGCTGAGAATATTTCAGATAAGGAGTGGAAAAGTGGGACGCCCTCAAATAACTCAGAATCTGACTACAGCAAACGGTAGTGGTTTTCTCCGGCGATCCTCTCTCCTCTACGCACGGCATAACCAACACCCGCCACACTCATTTGCAGGTGGCGGGCTAATTCTGTAGCGGGGATAGCGGAGCCCCACCCGTTTTGCCTCAGTTGGAAATGGACAAAGCCTCCGTTAATTCGTTACGTGGAGAACTGCGGCCCTTGGAAGGGCCTATGATCACGTTCATCGGACGGTTCTTTGGAGAATGAGACGTACAGTGAAACACTGCTGCGCGGTGCTGCCAATTAAACCTTCCGAGGAACGCTCCGGCAAGAAGACGAGATGTGGGCCCTAATCGGCATTCCCCGCTGAGGGGGATCTCCCGAGCCTGTCGCATCCTTCCTTTCGTCGGTATGCTCATTTAGGAGTATAATGAAATCAGTGGGCCGGAGAGATCCACTACCGGGAACTGAGGAGCACGAGCAATGAACAGACGAGACGTATTGAAGGATAAGCGATCTGAGATCTTGCGGATAGCCGAACGATACGGAGCCAAGAATCTTCGGATCTTCGGGTCCAGTGCTCGTGGAGACGTTGGCCCGGAAAGCGATGTAGACTTGCTGGTAGATTTGGAGCCCGGACGAAACCTCTTCGATCTGGGAGGGTTCCTTTACGAAGTACGGGAACTGCTTGGCGTACCCGTGGACGTGGTTACGGAAAAGGGTTTACGGGAGCATGTACGCTCGAGCGTACTCAGAGACGCTGTGCCGCTATGAGAGATGATCGAGCGCGGCTTCGTGACATGATTGCTTCCATTGAGAACATTGAAAGGTACGCCGTACATGGTCGGGATCGTTTCATCAATGACGAGTTGGTGCGGACCTATACTCTCCACCATCTCCAAATCTTGGGGGAAGCGGGGACCAAATTGACCCCCGAATTGAGAGATCGCCGTCACGAAATCCCTTGGCCCAAGGTTCTGGGCATGCGTCATATAATTGTCCACGACTATTTCAGGGTAGATTATGACATTGTATGGGATGTCGTTGAGGAGGAACTCCCGAATCTCAAGGCGCAACTGCAAGAGTTCTTGGAGTCGTTGGAGTAGCCGCCAAGATGCCAACGTGAGCTGGGGGCTAAGTCCATTCTTGGCTCATTATAATGACGAGCATGAGCCAAGAACCGACTTGACCTCCCAAGACCCGAGAAACGGTTTTATGTCAGAGGACTTCCCTGAGCAGATTCACCGCTATGGACTAGCTGACCGGGATGGGACCACAAGTACTCCCGGACTTCCAAATTCATCCGGTCTAGTTCGGCCAAGAACCCCCCTGCCGACAAGCGGTAATTCTCCGGATTCGTCTCCATTTCGCGAAGACGGCCGACCTGTTCCTGAAAGTGGGCGATCCTTTCCAGAGTCGTCCTGTACTCTTGCTCATTGTGAATCATGGATCAATACCTCGACGATCCCTCGTTTCGTCCCGTCACGCTTCACCTGCCAATGTTCCACGGCTGCATTTCTGGGCAGACATGTGATTAAAGAGGACCAGCGATTCGCCACCGAGATGCCGAACATCAAAAGTATCCTTCATGATGAGGAAAATATCAATGTCCTGCGGATCGGGCTTATTCGTGACAAAAGAGCCAAAGATGATGAATCGGCGCACCTGCCCGGTGTTGAGGACCAAGGAGTGGATACGGCGCAGTCGCTCAGCTACAATGCACCTTTGGAGACTGCCCCGACCAAAATGATCGATTACGTCGTTCAGGTCGGCTCGGTGAATGCCGGTCGGAAGATCTCCACTCTCGTTGAACTCACACCATGTTGTCATACTCAAAACTGTACATCAGATACGTGGCGACTGCAATTCCCCGTCTTGCTTAGATTGCGACCGCGTAGAGGTATTGTATTGGGGGCAGGCTTGACATATTTGTATTTGGGCCAGGTCTTCTCTTACTCTCTCAAATTCTTCCGCCAGACGAGGATCCCTTTCCGCACGCTTGCGCAGACGATTGACCGATTGACGAGTCTGCTCGGATCACGGCCCAATCGCATGCCGAGGTCCGTCAGGGACAGGGAATCTTCCTGTCAAATCGGAACGGCGATCATTACCCGGGCCTCCGAGCCGTTCTTCGTCTTGCCGGAAAACATCCCGGCCACAGTTCCCATGTAGAATCGCATGATAGACAACGCTCGATGATAAATGCGTGCTTTTCGGGCCCTTCCCGGCACTTTTCACGCTCAAATACAAATATGTCAAGCCTGACCTGATCCCTTCACTTCAGAGCGAAAGTCGCATATCCCGGTCGGAGATGGCAAGTTCATGCGGCTTCGGCGTTTCCGTTGGCTCATCACTATCGGTGTGTGTTCGGGTGAAGGCACACGCTCAAGATTGCCTTTGACCGAAGAACCGAGGGAGTGGTATGCTCGATGCCGGAAATAGGCGGCCCTGGACGATAGTCGGAAGCGCGGCGACGCCCATTCGGGGATCGAGATCCTTCGGACACTTGGATCATGGCCCAAAACGAAGGGTGTTTGTGAGATCGCGGAATAATTTCGGGTCAGGAGGCATATCATGACAAAAACCATCATCTTGTCCGCATTCTTAGGCGTTCTTGTTTCGATCGGCTTCGCCGTAGCCGAAGAAGTGGATATCGTGAAGTTGGAGAAGAAGACGTGGACATTCTCCATGGACAAGAAATGGGCGGAATTGGAAGCGCTCCTGGCACCCGGTTTTCAGTACGTCAATCAGGGAGGGATTCACGACGCCAAGGGCTTCATGGAGGCGTGCAAGGCGTCCAAACAAAGTGATTTCACGTTGAGCGATTTTCGGATTACTAGGAAGAGATCCATGATCGTCATGAGTTATAATGCCGAAGTGCAAGAGATCCTCGCAGGCAAGCCGCTTCCCAAACAGAAGGCCCCGCGGTCGGCAGTGTGGATAAAGACCGAAACGAGTTGGCTCAAGATTCTCCACGCCAACTGCAATCCCATCTGCAAGTAGTGGATCGGAAATTGAATTCTGGTGGGGCAAAATTCATCATATGGGCTTGCAGTTCGCTCTGCATCCTGATGGCTTTGATGCTCCTCGGCTGCACCGGGAACTCCGGCACGCCCGACCGGGCAAGGGTGCTCAGTCCACCGAACCGTGAGGGATCATCATGGATAAAGACCGAACTCTATTTCGGGTTGAGCAAACCAGGCGGAAGAGTGTCCGGGCAGGAATGGGAGGCATTCATCACGGAGTTTGTCACTCCCAGATTGAGCGAAGGCCTGACCGTCATTGACGGGTACGGGCAATGGCTGCCGCCTAAACAGGCCTTGGTGAAAGAGAACAGCAAAATAGTCATCTTTGTCCACAAGGTCGACGGACAACGTGAAAACGCCATTGAGGAGGTCCGCTCGGAGTATAAAAGGAGGTTCCGTCAGCAGTCTGTCCTGAGAGTCGACACCCCGGCAAATGCCTCCTATTGATGCAGAAGAGGCAAACCCCTCCTTAGTCCGGAAGAAACTCGGCCCGTATTGACCTTCGAGCCACTCATAACGGATCCGGTTCTGGAACTTGCGAACCAGACAGTCGAAATAGAGGGTTGGGCCCACACGAATCCCGTAATCAGTGTACCGGTCCCGGAGAAATCCCTTCGTGCGTGTATCGGTATTGGGTCTACCGGTACCGGGGTCAGGCTTCACATCTTGGTATTTGCGTCAGGTTTTTTCTTACCCTTTCAAATTTTTCCACCGGACGGGGACCGGTTTCCGCACGCTTCCACAATCGATTTGCCGCTTGACTGAGGCTGGACAGATCGCGGCTCAGTCGCGTGCCGAGGTCGGTCAGGGACAGGTGATCTTCACACCAACAGATCGTAGAAACGAATCCGGTCCAACCCGTCGGGAAAATCGTCCCGGCCACCCGTCACACGTAGCACGACATGTCGTCGAGCCCTCGGATAGCGAATTCGATCTCTCCGTGCCATGCGCAGGAATTTACACTCCAAATACCCATATGTCAAGCCTGACCCCTTCATGACCCCTTGGGAAGAGGAATGAGCAATGAGTCAAGGGCAGACTCGACCCGCTCTTCGACCCTCTCTTGCGGTGGTTTGTCGCATGAAGCGAAGGAACGCGAAGGACAGGAGCTTGAGGAGGAAGGTGGAGGAGATGGTGCCGTGCTTGAGTCAATAGTGGACCCGTGTCTCCGGGTGAGAGTCGGGTCGAGTTGAGAAACATTCATAGGTTTACGCTGTTTATGCTATCATTAAGCTGACCGGTAGCTATATCACTATATTCGAGAATCTTGCCGACTCTCCAAGGGAGCCGATATGAGGAGACAACTTACTGCCATCATAGAACGGGAAGGTGACTGGTACGTGGCCCTCTGTCCGGAACTGGACATCGCAAGCCAAGGTAAGACGGTCGAAGGCGCGCGAGAGAATCTTCGCGAGGCTCTTGAACTCTTTTTCGAAACCGCATCTGCCGAGGAACCCAAACAACGTCTGCGCGAAGAAGTGTATGTCACACAGGGCGGCTAGAGCCGTAGCCAGAATTCGCAGCAGCCCGGGTCGGTCCTTTCCGACATCGCCGGCGGGCAAACGCTTTGCGACCCACACCGCCAACCAAGCTTCCACGAAACGACTCTCAACCATGAGAGCACTTCAGTAAGAGTTCCCAAGTCTCTCAAGAAAATCTTGTCGGCTTGCGCAGAATTTGAGACATAGTAGTACAGGAAAGAAATCATGGAAAACACGGCATCCTTTGGAGACGTGCTTGAAGCCGTGGGTAGGTTATCCCTGGACGAGCAAGAGACTTTGCTCGATATCGTCCGGCACCGACTGGCAGAGCAGGGTCGAAGAAGGTTGGCTCAAGATGTCCGGGATGCTCGGGACGAATTCGCGCAAGGTCGGTGTGATCCCGCCACAGTCGAAGATCTTATGGAAGAGATACTGTCGTGAAACGCGCACTGATTCGCTCCAGCGCTTTCGTACGTGCCGCCAAACGTCTCGTAAGAAAACCTCCCGATCTGGCCAAAGACTTACAGGCTGCATTGGAATTGTTATCAGAGGACGCCCTTCATCCCAAGTTGAAGACTCACAAGCTCAAGGGAGACCTTGAAGGATCTTGGGCTGCCAGTGTCGGTTACGATTTGAGGATTGTATTTCAAATGGTAGATCATGAGGACTCCGAAGCCATTCTACTGCAGACAGTGGGAACCCATGATGAGGTGTACTGAAATCCTGTTGGCGCTAAACAGGATGTCGCGTTGGAGAGGGGGTCCAATTTACTCTTAACTCACATTGGACAAGGTGATTGCCCCGGTCCATGTCGCGGCCATTGTGCATTCAATATCCGGGCGCTTGGTACCATGTGATGAACAGGGGCAGACGCGGTGAAGTGGTTTTCCCCGGGCGAGAGGACTATCAGCGATTCATGGACCCCTTGCAGGAGGGCTCCCCCATGCGGAATATCAAGATTGCCGCGTTTTGCCTGATGCCGAATCACTGCCACGTGTTGGGCCGGACGCCTGGATGCTCATAATGGGTGCCCCCTTTCTCGACAAGGGCAGACTCGACCCGCTCTCGAACAACCCCTCTCGCATGAGTCAAAGGTAGACCTTCTTCTTTGCACGAAAAAGTCATGTCCGCTTTGGCAGGGGGGTAAGGTACGAAACCGATGAAAGATGGAAGTCTTATCGTCCCTCTGGCTATCACTTGAATGTGGTGTTATATTCCGACAGACAATCAGGACGCCGCATCTTATGCGGATCAACCTGATATTTTCAGCCCGCTTCGAGCCGGTCGTTGACCCTTGCAGCTGGATCCACTCCGGCGCATGTGTGGAGACAATATGCCTGCCGTAACTCTGAAGGCGCATTACGATGGCGAGCGGATTATCCTCGACGAGCCGTTCGAGATCCCACCAAACTCGCCCCTTATGGTGACCGTGTTGCCCGCTTCCGAGGCAGTGGACGGCGATGATTGGATCTTGACCGCCCGGAAGGCACTCTCCGGTGCCTACGGCACGGCTGAGCCTGAGTATGGCCCCGAGGACCTCCGTTGATGACCGAAGGTGACGTTGTTCTCACGGCGCTGCCCCAAGCTGACGGGCTAGTCAAGAATCGTCCTGCTATCGTTCTCAGGGCGATGCCTCCCCACGGGGATCTTCTTGTCTGGGGAGTCAGCACGCAGCTTCACCACGAGACCCCGGGTTTTGACGAGGTGATACGACCAGGCGATCCGGATTTCGCTGCAAGCGGCTTAAAGGCCGCCTCTCTTATCCGTCTTGGCTTCCTGGCAGCACTTCCGGTCGGCAGTTTTCTTGGATCGATTGGGTCGATCGCTCCTGAACGACATAGTAGGCTTTTGCAGCGGCTATCCAAATACCTTGTTCGTGGCCGCGCCGGCCGCTAAGAGCGTCCTGCGCCTGACTCGTTATTACCTGTTGTTGTTGAAAGCGCCGGGATTCTCCAACTACTGCCTGTCGAATCTTATGCGGTAAAGACGGTCGAGGGCTGATCCTGGTGATTGACTTCTTCCGGATTATTCTCTCAAATGGCGCCTCCTGGGGCATGGGCCGAATCCTCGACGTGTTCCTGCGACAGCGGTCAAGTAGTATCGGTAAGTGTCGGGGCCCTTACGCATTCAATATCCGGACGCTTGGTACCATGTGGAACGTCGGGATTGCCACGTTTTACCAGATGCCGAATCACGACCATCTGTTGGGCCGGACCCCGGATGCTCATAATGGGTGCCCCCCGGTCCTGAAGCCTGCAGACGGATGACGCAATTCAAGCTTATGGCAATTACCGTTCCCCAGGCTTATGTATATCGGGTACCTCGTGCTATCAGAAGGCCCTGTGTTTCTCAATCTTCTTGAGAAGGCGACGCATGTCCGTCGCAATGGTCCGGACATCCTCTTTGATGCTGATTATTTCCTCGATGCGTTCGGCCGTGCATGAACCTCTTTTCTCCCTCATTACCTTGATGCCAATTTCCAGGCACCTGATATGGTTATCACTCAACTGAGACACCCACTCGATGCCCATCCGACCGGCTAGGTCCTTGATCAGAGGCACCATTGCTTTCATTTGGGCTTCGAGCGTCGTGGTCTTGTCGGAGAGGCTCTTGGTAGGAATATCTTTGTAGGTGCCTTCGTTTCGACGCCGAATACTGATAATAATCACGGCCCTGACATGATCTACAGTCAACTCATACGACATGGCTGTTGCGGCAATCAAGATGTCGGCATCACCGATCAACTCACCTCGTCGATGGAGATCGGCATACACAGAGGCTGCCCGAACGATTATCGGATCGGTGACAGCCAATACGTGGCTCACGGCACACTATTGATCAAATGACGCAAGCTGCCTCGCCGCTCCTTTGGCGAGCAGACCGCGCAGCACTTCATATCGGGTAATTACGGAAAAGGTAAACCGACGATGGATTTCGAGGTAAGACCGGGCCTTTTGGGTAGCAGAGGGATTCTTGCGCATGATGGCCGACAGGGTGTTCGTATCCAACAAGGCCGGTGAGAGGGGCGTCATGTGGTCGGCCTTTCCCCGAAGAAATCCTCACGTCGCCGGCTGTGGTGCTCAATAGAATCGATTTCCTCCTCGCTGAGTCCCTCATACACTTGAGCCGCCAATGCAAGAATATCGTCCGGCTTCTCAATCGGCTCTATCGCCGGGCGAACCTTTTGGCCCTCGGCAAGATTCATATCCACCGGGATAATGGGATGGAAGCAGCCTTGCGCGTAAACGGCTTCGATCGTTTCTGTTGACATGGGGCCGTCCTTTTCACCACGGTCTCGGTAAGAGATGAACGATTCGTTAGGCATTATAGCAGGTTGCGTTTTCCTTTTCCTTGTCTCCGGTCTGTTCCCGCAACGTACTGGTATTTCTCTTGAAGCGTTGCAGGATGTTTGCCCGCCCTTACCGGTAGTGCGGGCCGACCTCTTGTGGTCACTGCTTTGTTTCCGAATTGCAATCCTTCCATCCGTAGGACATGAGCCGTAGATGGATCCTCAGGGAGCGGACGGCCATCTGGTGAAACATAACAGCGTTGCTCACCTTCTCATTGGGATCCCATCCCGGTGGAGGAGACCGATGAGCCTCTTCGTTCGCTATGCATGCTTGGGCCAAACCCGAAAGATCCGTGGTTTCAATCCGTAGCTCTCGGGCGCTTTGCAAGAGACGCTTCGTTGCGGTCTTGTAGTGTTTTTGTCTCTGTTGCGGAGTGAGTTGATCTTGTCGTCCGATCTCTCCTACCCTGAGGATAAACGCTTCCAGTGCCGGGAGGAGAGGCGTTTCGCACCTTTCGGCGCAGCAGCACAAGGGGAGAAGACATATGGCTGTTGCCAAGAGCAATCTATTCACAATCTCCTCCTTTCCGGGAAACTACATGCACGGTCGCACATTCTTGAGGACATTTGCGGGTCGTCGTTGGCCATGGTATCACAGCGCGTTTAGAACCGCAGCCAAATGGCGATTGCAGGCATCGGCGTCACGCGCGAGCTTGGGTTTCGCAAGTACCATCGTACCACGCAGGGAATCCGGACGTAGCACCTGGTGCCTAGGCGCCGGGTGTAACCAAACCGAAATTCAGGAGCCGGTTTCCAGAAGAACCTTCGCTGTACGACAAGAAAACGAGAATTAGTAGTACAGAATCACCGGAACGGAAGTTCCTGCCGTCAACGTCGATTTGGACAGGGGGACCGTTGCCGCCGATTGTATTGCAGTGTGAGGTGATGGCCATCGGCAGGGGCGAGCTTCTTCTCGTTCCCGGGCTCCTGCCTGGGAAAGCCTGTCTTCCGGGCTCTGCCCGGTCTTGGCGGGACGGGCACCTTGCCCGTCATTGACAGGCGAGACGCCAGTCCCGTAAGGACCTGCAACTCACGGAGTAGTCCGGCCCCTACTTGCCGTAGCGCATTCGCCAACGGTGTTCGACGATCCTGTTATGACGCCTGAAGGAAATAGTCAAACAAGCCGTCGGTCCGCGAACGTGGTTCAGTACCTCATACATCCTTAAGTCGTTTGAGATGTCCCTTGTGTCACCAAGCTCCAGAGGCTTGATCCTGTCCGTGCCGCCAACCAGACTACTGTCTATAAGGAAAAGGGACTTCCGAATTCTGTCCTTCCAGTACCGGCTGCCCAACAAATCGTAGCGAAGATATGTCTCATTGATCCCTTTCTTATAACCCACTTCGTACCTTATGCGTACCGTTGTCTTGGCGTGGCCTGGAAATCTGACCTGTTTCACCTTGATCCAATCCATCTTATCATGATGTCGCACCCGAGTCCTGAGAGACCCATAGTCTACTGCAAATGAGGGCTGCGGGCCGGGTGCTTCGGTGAACTCTGTCTTGCGCCCGTTGACCCACGCATCAAAAGACATGAAGTCATAGTTGCGAAAGCCAATCCAGACGGGATGCTGGAAGTACGGTGCTTCCGACCCGATCATTGGAACTCCAACCCATGCTGTCGTAGAATCTCCTGTGTTAACAAGATGATACACGTCATCGACCGTGTAGCTTTCCCAGTTTAGTCGGATGATTATTCGTTGCGAATCCAAACGTATTTGCTCGTGAGGCACGTACTCATAGCGACCATGCCGGTAAGCTACTGGAGCAAGCTGGGCGTCGACAAAACCTGGAAGGGAAATCAGGAGTCCTGCGATCACGCCCGTGAACACCATGGGGAATTGTTTCATGAGTGACTCTCCACGGATTCTGATGGCCTATTCCTCGGCACCATATGCCTTAAGAATCTTAACGATATCCTTGTGTACCCTTGACCGTGCCAAATTCAGGAGCGTCCGGGTAGACGTGGTGCCGATTCGGACGTCAGCCCCACTTTTCAGAAGGAAGGTCACCACCTGAGTGTGGCCTCCTTCAATAGCGTCTATGAACGCCGTTCTCGCAGGCCAGTAGTCGGCCCGTCCTAACTTACCGACGGTACCTTTCGGAGGCTTGGAAATAGCGTTCAGGTCGGCCTGATTTGCCACGAGGAGCCTCACCATCTTCAGGTCACCATTCTTGGCTGCATCCATCAATGGAGATCGACCGTATTCATCCCTGGCATTGACGTCGGCCCCTTCGTGAAGAAGCCGCTGAGCTTCCCGGGTGTCGCGGAGTATGACAGCGAGGGAAAGCGTCATTTCAGCACCATGGGTTCTGAGGAGTATCTCCAGATCGGCATTTCCCACGAGAGCAGCCCATGTCAGCGCGGTCGAGTCGTTCTTTGCCTTTGCGTGGACATCAGCTCCTCTGCTGAGAAGAAGCTTCGCCACCTCCTCCCGCCCTGGGATCGTAGCCCACATAAGTGGAGTGGAGCCGTCCTTGAGCCTCGCGTTGACGTCAGCGCCGTTGTCGAGGAGAAACCTCACCAGGTCTAGCTCGCCTCTATCCACGGCCATCTTGAGGGCCGTCACACCGTACAGGTTCTTGGCATTGATATCAGCCCCGTTGTCCAGAAGAAGCTCGATGCTTGCGAGGTTGCCTCTTTGCCATGCAGCGTTGAGCATAGCCGTGGTGCCGAAATAGTCCTCTGTATGTACATCGGCTCCCCGCTCAATGAGAAGCTGCATGAGATCAGTGTGTCCCCGGTATGCAGCCCACATGAGTGCAGTCCAGCCTCTCTTGGTCTTGGCATTCACGTCGGCGCCCTTGTCCAGACGTGCCCTTGCCGGGGCCAGATCCCCTCGGCGGGCAGCACTCAATAACTCCTCGTCAACCGGACCAACGGACCATACCGGTGAAACCCACGGCAGGAGCACCAAAAGTACCGCCAAAGCCGAGCCCAACGGTGTGATCACGGGAATGTTTCGAGTCTTCATGGAAGATCTCCATTTCAGCCTACTGTTCACTGCGTCTAAGTCGTTTCGATGCTATTGTTGGCTCCTCGGTATCACGAGGCCACTGCATGAAACCGAAGCCACCGGCCGGTGGGCCGAGGCCGCGCCACGCTACTAACACATCGTATCCATACCGCTATCCCTTTCATGTACCTCTCAGAACGGACCGGGTAGAAGAACAGGAGGTTCGGGAGTGGTAACCTGTCCCGACACGTGCAGACCCGCCAGTGCCGTGATGAGCACCCCTAAAATGATGATGGGAGGCAACCAGTATCTCTTACGAGCTTTCATGAAGTGCCGCAAAGATCTCATCAGACACATCTCATTTCTCTTTGTATGGTTCCATCGGCAGATCGTCAGCAGGCTACCGTCTTATTGAACCCTCCTCAGACTGTTGGAGGCTGCGCGACAACCTTCTGGAGGGTAGGGGGCTGTGCCCACCAATCTTCAAGGACTGAACCGTTACCTACCGATCAGACATGACCCCGTTGTGCCCGGGTGGGACCATCCGGTTCGTACTGAACGGTTACCACCTCAGTCATACCGAAGAACATCTTCGTTTCATAATGGAAATATTGCCGGTTCTTTGCGATCGCTGAACTTCTCATTGAGCCATGCAGCGATCTTTTTGATTTGTGGAATCTCCATGATCCGCGCATCGGTGGGGCATGCTTTCACACAGGCACAGCATTTGATGCACAGATCCGGATCGGTCTCCACTAGGGCGTTCACCGTAATAGCGGCTTTCGGGCATACTTCGGCACAGGTGCCGCAGGTGGTGCAGATATCTTCCTTGGTAATGGGCGCCCCTTCAACAACGGGCATGCCGTCTCTGTGGGGAAAGTTCCCCGGAACGTTGAGCGTGGCCGCGGCATCGAGAGATGGGAGGTCTGATATTCTTTGCTTGATCGCCCGGCCAAACTCGCTTGCCTTTTCCATGTCGTGCAAATCCGGCCGTCCGGAGGCAATGGGAACCTCCGCAGTGCTGAAGGAATGTTCCGCAATGAACGCGGCAGCCGAAATGGGGATGAATCCCAAATCCTTAGAGAGATTTGCCAATTCAAGCAAAGCATCCTCATATGCGCGATTCCCGTAGACCACAACGAGAACCGCGGGGGTATCTTGGGCTTGAAAGCGCTTGAATCGTTTCACGGTATCGGCAGGCAATCTCCCGGCATATACCGGCGCACCGATCAGTACCAATTCATTCGTGAAGTCATCCAACGACTTTGTTTTCGCATCCGGCAAGGTCATGTTCACCTGTTCGATGGTCTCAATGCCGATGCCTTGGGCGATGGTCTCAAGGATCTTTTTCGTTGTTCCGGTGGGTGAAAAATAGACCAGTTTCACTGATTCAAACTTCATACTGATTGCTCCTGAGTGCGGCAGTCCTAGTTATTCATGCTTATGCAATAAGGTTTGTGGTTTCAACAGCCACCGGACGGAGGCATAGGGCATAACGACTAGGCACAAATCCACGATCATGGAAACATGCCTTGAAGTCTCAATCGGCGCAAGGAGCGGTCACTGTGAATAGTGCGTCAGCCTCTCCATTCACTGATTTGTTTGATGCGCGTCCGCCAATACCGTGGCCGTCTCTTCTGATGTGCGACGGCTACGATCACGATCATGTCCGGCTCGACAGCGTAGAGGATGTTGTAGGGAAAGTGGCTCATCACGCGTTTTCGGACCCCGCTACCCACTGCAACGGCCGCATGGGGAGTCTCCACAATCGACCTGACCATCCTGCGCACTTCCGCCATGAAGGCCAAACCGATCCCCGGAGCTTTGGTCTCGTAGTAGCGGGTCGCCTCTCGGAATTCCTGCTCAGCTTCCGGCAGGAACAAGGAGTTCATGGTAGGTCATCCATTGCCCGTCGGAACACTTCCTCTGCAGGTATACCGCTTACTCGGCCCTCGCGAAACTCTCTCAGGCGACGGTCGGCTTCCTCGATCCAGAGCTTCTCCAACTCTGAATCAGATGGCTCATCCAAGCTGAGTAAAAGCCTTCCGGCAACGTGTGCCCGCTCTTCAATGCTTAGTTGCATAACTGCTTGAATGATTTCGTCCAGCTTCGTTGTCATGTCGGTCTTTCCAAGTTCCGTCATCTATTTGGTAAGCTATTCCATACTACTCCAACAGATGTTTGTCAAAGTGGTCTCAGGAGGGTGTCGAGTGAGTCATTGGGGCCACATAATCAATGGCAAGAGATCATCAGGATGCCACCTAATACATTTCCGAATGTGGCAGCATCGGCATGAGATTTCACCGGTACAAACTCATGCCGGCCGTTCTTGCTCCATCCACTCTTGAGCGACCACTTCCAGTAATCGGCATACCGCAGGGCGGCCAGAGCCCGCCCCGGAAGATGACGGGCAGGGACGCCCGTCCCACGGTCCTGATTTGTAGGCACCCCGTGTGGGTGCCCGGGGTAGGCATCCCGCGTTCAGCGCGGGACCCCTACGGTTCAGCTGCTCCGGGCCTCCGTGCCCGGATATTGTTTTCGCCGTCTCCCAACATGCCGGCGAGACGGAAATGTGTGACCGAACTTATGAAATGCCGCACTAAGTAGCAGAGTACGTAGACCTTCGAATGGAACGTTGGCATTTGATGTGCCGGGACTTACTCTGAGAAGAAGCTCGTCACGCTCGCTCATAGCCAATCTTTTAATAGACTATACCACATGCCGCAAACAGACCAAACGGCATGATGCGAAGCGTTCTACTTTCCCACCGGGGTACCGTCTTGTTGCTCAGCCCGCTTCATGCCCGGCCTCCGAAAAGGTCCTCGATCACTCGGGTGAGCTGAGCAAGATTTCCGCACTCAGCCACGCTGGTGCACAACGGTCGATAGATGCGCATAACGCTGTCGCCGAGTGCCCACGTTGCGGACGATTCCGGGTTGAGCCAGATCACCTTGCGGGCACGCTCGGCTATGGCCTCCAAGGCCTCGGCTCTGGGAGGCAACCGGTTGGTTCTCGCGTCGCCCAGGATAATGACCGTGGTCTTGGAATTCACGGCCATGAGGTGTTCATCCGTGAATTGAGCCAACGATGCCCCGTAGTCGGTTCCCACAGGATAGCGAAGTCCGCATCCCTCGGCAGCCAATGACACCGCTTCATTCACGTCGTATTCCTGAAAGAGGCCGGTGACCTCGGTGAGGTCCCCGACAAAGGTGAAACTCCGGACCTTGGCGATGACCTCCTTGAGTGTGTACAGGAACAGGAGCATGAACCGGGAGAAGTTACTCACGGACCGCGACACGTCGCACAGGGCAACCACTTGAGGCCGCGAAGGCTTCTTGTTCTTGAAACGCAGATCGGGAAGCGGTCCTCCGTATCCGATATTTTTTCTGAGGGTGGTTTTCAGATCGAACCGTCCCCGGTTCGCGTGCCTGAGCCGCATGCTCAAGCGATCCTTGAGCGTCTTTGCCAGGCGATCCACGGCCGGGCGCATGGCCTGGATTTCGGACTCGGAGAGTTGGAAGAGGTCACGTTCGGTGATGTCCTGATCCTCGATACGCCGCAGAGCCTGGAAGCGGCTCTTCTGAATTTCTCTTTGCACGAGGCTTGCCAGGACATCCTCCAGCCGAGCGAAACTTCGCTCAACGTAGTCGTTGATTGCCTGTACCTGTCCCAGACCGGCTCCGCTCCCTTGAGCGTCGGCGAGAACGGCCTCGATCTCGGCCCTCATCCCGTCCACGTTCAACTCTCGCCTCACTCGGTTGAGGAAGAACCTCCCACGGAGGGGAGCAATGGCCATGCGGTCGATGCCCAGACTCTGAACCCGATCCGCAACGAGCCGCATGAGGGCCCCGTACCGTCCAGTCAAGAGCATCTCGGTGATTGGAGAGAGCGTCACTTCGCCCCGGTTCCGCAGTTCCTCGATGCTCGATCGAAGCGCCTGGAGAGAACTCTCCTCGTGGTCCGTCGCTGCGGATCCCGGAACTCGGCCGGCGGAGAAGTGGAGATCAAAGAGATCGTCGAACACGGGGATGTCCCGGACTCTTTTGATCAGTGTCGCCCGCAGGGTGTCCTTGAAGATCGAGCGCACGTCCAGGGCAACTCGGGTCAAGGCATGTGATGCATCGGTCAGCTCCGCCTGGGAGACTTTGATCCCGTTGTCCCTAAGATGGCCTGCAAATGCTATGAGTGATGCGTGCATGGTGCGGTTGTTTATCGTTCTCAGGTTCCGGCCGGGGACCATTCGACCAAACCGTAGGCGGGCTGAGCCGGCCGTTTTTCATTTAGGCGGCGGAAGCCGCCTCCCTACACTGAAGCGTATTTCCGCAGTCTGGAATACCCCTACGGGGGAATAATCGACAGTCTCATTGATGAGTAGAATCATTCCGGCCGTCTTCCACACTGGTCAACACAACCTCCGGGTGCTTGTCAACAATGGTGAGCAAGACCCGTGCCGCTCCCCTCGGGAATCTGCGGCCCTGCTCCCAATTCCGCAACGTGCCGACCTTAATCCCAAGCAGATTGGCAAACTGCTCTTGGGAAAGACCGAATCTCTTGCGGATGCGTTTGACGTCAGGTTCAGGGTATGTGGTGACTCGAGCAGGTGCAATTTCACCGCGGGAGATTGCCGCTGCTTCCTTCACGCTACTTAGTAGATCGCTGAACATCTTATCGTCCATCAGACTATCTCCATCACGGTCTTGCGGAGTGCTTCGGCCTGTTTTGGGGTCGGATTTCTCGTGCCTAGGCAGATCTCTCAGCATGTCCCATATCTTCTTGCCGGCAATCGTGGGAGCCGAACGACAATGTGACCAACAATAGTGCGTGCCGACCAGCCAGTGCCCCGCAGGGGCTCACTGTGAGTAGCCACGGGTTTCAACCCGTGGAAACGGGCACCCCCAATTTCCCGAAACGGCCCTGAAGGGGCCGACCAATCACTCGGTGGACCCCTTCAGGGTCCATAACGATCTACTATTGGTCAACGGTTCCATGGGTTGAAACCCATGGCTATTCAAGGTATGCCCTTTCAGGGCGGAAATCCTCGTTCTTTCCACTCATGTTACCGGAATCTTATCATCTTTCCGCGATCCAGACGGGCCACGAGTCAAAGGGACACGAATACGGTGCCCAACGACCCAGAATATGGGCAATGCTTAGGGCAGAGCCGGCCTGTGAACAACATGAAGAGGCCTCGTCCCACCCCTCACTACCCGTCGGTATCCTTCTCCGGCTTGACCTTCATCCCTTCTTCCATGGTCGTGTCGGGTTTGGCAACAATCATGTCCTTGTCGGTGAGGCCGCCGACAACCTCAAGCTGGAGGTCGTTTTTCAGTCCGATCTTGACCCGCTGCTTCTTGATCTTTCCGTCTTCCACCTTGAGCACGTAGAATGATCCATCGGGCGATTGCATGACGCTGAAGCGGGAAACGATGAGCGCATTGGATTTCGACCCAACAAAGAACCGGGCCTGGACTCGATAGCCGACCTTAAGGCCTCCGTGGTTTCCGTTCAACGCGACGATGACATTGACCCGCTGCTGCTCCACTCCCAGCGAGGAGTGCTTCGTGAAACCTGCCGGATCTATGCGTTTGACCTTCGCAGGTAGGGGCTTGGTTCCGATGGAGGGGTGGAGGAGGACTCGGGATCCGGGTGAAATCTTCATCGCGTCCTGGGTGAGCACATCGGCCACAACTTCCAGGTCGGCGAGGTTTCCGATGAGCAAGAGCTTCTTTCCCGCCGGCAACGTGCTGTCACCCTCGTCGTATTTTTCCAAGACAAGGCCGGCAATGGGAGACCGTACATCGGTGAGCTTGAGGTCGTGTTCCGCCACTGCGAGGCGGGCTTTGGCCTGAGCGAGCTGTTCCACGATGACCTCGCGTTCCAGTCGCTTTCGCCCCAAGTACCGGTTTACGTACAGAGGCCCCAGGTTGACGGCAAGGACAATGGCCTTCATAGCTGTCAGATAGAATTGCTGCTGCTTCCACTCGATGAGCGAGGTCTCCGCGGCAAGGTTCACGTCGTCCATTTTGCTCTGGGGAATGGCCTGGCCGGACAGGAGCGCGGTCATGCGTTTGAGTTCCTTGTCGGCTCTGATCCACCGGGCCTTCTCGGCCGCAACCTGCTCCTTGGAGGCCTTCAGTGCTTCATTCGCTGCGTCGATGGCAGACTTGGCCTCAACCAAGGCGGTTTGTTCCAAGCGGTCGTCGTCCTGGACCACAAGGCTCGCCTTGAGTTCCGCAACTTTTGCCTTCGCTTCTTTAACTGCTTCCACAAAGGGGAGCATCTCATAGCGGACCAGAACCGACCCTTTCTTGACCTCGTCGTCCGGTTCCAGATCGATTCGTTGGATCCGCCCGGCAACCGGCACGGTAATGGGATACTTCTTCTGCAATCTTGTCTTGGCAGGTTCGGTGAAGGATTCTCGGATCTCGCCGTGTGTGGGATTCACCACTTTGATCGGGTCGCCTCCACACCCCGCCAGGAAGAGAAACGGTGCGACGATGAAGGCGAAGAGGGCGGCATTTCGTATGAAAGCCTCCTTCAAATATGCCCCGCGTGTCGCGGCGTCTTCACAGCCGATCTCCGAGGCGAAGCCCCGGAAGGTTTCGGATCGGGCGAGGACATTCATGCTTCTATGTTCCGTCGCCGACATGACAATTGATATAGAAGAGCTTCCGAATGGGCAACTCATGCTTCACTCCTTCACTTTCAGGACTTCGAGCCATTGGAGGCCTCGGATCATCCGGTATACGATGAGCTGAGCGAAACCGACAAAGACCGCCATGAGCGCGGCACTTGCCGCAAGGCGGGAAGGGAGGATCACAGCGGGAAACCGATAGAGCTCGGTATTGAACGCCAAGGACAGGAGATGCGCGATTCCTATGCCGAGCCCCAAACCGAGTACGATCCCCATACCGTTGAGGAGAAAGCTCTCGCCGGAAAAGATGCGGGTGACCTGTCCGGATGAGTATCCGAGAACCCTGAATGTGCCTACCTCACGCTCGCGCTCGGAAAGTGAAACGAGAGCCGTATTCAGCATGCTGCCAAACGCGATGATTCCCGCGAAGAGCACCATGACGAAGAAGAAGGTGCCCATGAAATTCCCCATAGTCTCGTCCATTTGTTTCAGAGCCCGCAGACGTTCGGTTATGCTGATGATTTTGGGACGCCTGCGAATCTGTTCCATCAGGGAACGCGTGAAGGCACCGGGATAGGTTGCGGCGAGAAGCGAATTGGCCACCCGGTACTCACCAAGCAGCGTACTGAGATAATGGATGCCGCAGTATGCGGACAGGCCGAAGTACGTGTCCACGATCCCCACCACGGGGGCCATGACCTCCTCACGCCGGGCTATGAGGGGCCGCAGCTTGATCCGGCCGCCAACGTCAACATTGAGGATCTCCGAAAGCTTCCGTGTGAGAATTACGCCGCCGGCGGGCATCACCACTTTGGTTCCGTTGCGGTCCAGCGGGGTGTACAGCACGGTGTTTCGGGGCAGGGCGGTAACAACAGTGCGTTTGTGGTACGGCCCGTTCCTCATGTCGCACATGACGTCAAGCTGAGCCTCTGCGTATGACACCGAGGGGAGGCCGCGTGCCTCGGACAAAGAGCGCATGCCTTCAGGATCGCGCAGGGACAGCGTAAGGTCCTGGTGAGATGATTTTTCAAAGTGGTAATCAATCATGAAATAGGTGGAATCGTACATGCTGAACGATGCAACCAGAAGGGCCGTGGCCACCGCGGACGCAATCATGCTCACACTGCTCCGAAAGGGATTCCGAAACACTGCTCGGAAGATCATCTTCCATTGGAACGAGAGGCGATTCCAGAAGAACGGTATTCTCTCCGGAAGAACCCGTCCCCCCTTTTCCGGCGGCGGCGGGCGCATTGCTTCGGCCGGTTCCAACTTCGCAGCGTTCCGGCTCCCCCGGATTGCTCCGATGAGCGCAAAGAACAGCGCGATCGCACAGCCCACGGCAAAGATACCGATATGGAAATGGCGTTCAATGCCCGGCATCGCGAAAAACTGCCGGTACAATCCCAGCATCGCTCCCTGAAGCCACCATCCGAAGGCGGCCCCGCTGATCCCCCCGATTGCTCCCACGATCAAACCGTGACCCAGGTAGTGGCGAGTAATCGCCCATGAAGAATAACCGAGCGCTCTGAGAGTCCCAACGATGACCCTGTGCTGGGCCACCATGCGCCGCATCAAAATGTTCAGCACCAGAGCGGCCACACCCAGGAAAATCACGGGAAAGATCCGTGCCGTGGTTTTGATGTTCCTCAATTCATCACGGAGAATGCTCGCGGAAGGCTGATCCTGGATCGGGACGGTGTTGGTTACGCCGTACGGTTCGAGCTGTTCCTTGATCAGTACCAGGGTATCTTCCAGCGCACGGCGGGTAGTGTCGTAGGAAAGACCGACGAGCTGATTGTAACTCCCGTTGAGGTCGGATGAATGCTGCAGGAATTTCCGTGGAAGGTACATCACCGCATACCCTGCCGGGTCGGGGGAGAGTCCGCCGCCGGGTGGGATGAGGTAGACGAATTCCGGAGACATGGCGGTTCCCACGATGAGCAGGTCGTGCTGTTTGTCGAGCAGCAGAACCTTGATGCGATCACCCGGTTCGAGGTGGTTGGCCTGGGCAAACTGGTAGTCGAGGATCACCTCATCGGCCTCGTCATCGGAGAACCAGGTCCCGGAGCGCATCATCACGCCATTGATGATTGACCGACGCTCGTTGGGCAACGAGAGGGCCATGCCGGGTAACGGCTGCACACGGGTTTCCAGATCCACGAGCACGCTCTGCTGAATGCGGCCGCGGACGGCCCGGACATTGGGAAGCCTCTCCACGATCTCGACGGTCCATTCAGGGGCTCGCTTTAAATCTACGGTGAAATCCGCAAAGTGATGACGGCTATAGTATCGCTCCCTGGCGCCGTCAAGGTCCTTGTACACCGCGGACATGCCGGCAAACACGCCGACGCCCACCGCGACGATGGCTACAAGTGCAATGAGTGCGCCCTTACGCTGGAGAAGGTCCCTGACAAGCTTGCGTGCCAATACCCGGTTTACCATCGGATCTCTTCCACCGGAGTCGGACTCTCGTTTCGCTCAATGGACGCAATGGTACCGTCCCGGATTCGGGCGACACGGTCTCCCGCCTTGGCAATGGCACCGTTATGGGTGATGAGTACCACGGTCTTTCCCAGATTGCGACTCAGATTCACCAGGAGACCCAACACCTGCCTGCTGGTCTCAATATCCAAGGCACCGGTGGGCTCGTCGCACAGCAGCAAGCTCGGATTCCCCGCGAGAGCCCTCGCGATGGAGACCCGTTGCTGCTGGCCTCCGCTCAGCTGGGACGGGAAATGATCCGCGCGGTCTTCCAGCTGAACCATCGACAAAGCCTCCATGGGATCCATGGGGTCCGGTACGAGCTCCACGGCTACCTGAACGTTCTCAAGCGCGGTCAGCGTGGGCACCAGGTTGTAGAACTGGAAGATGAACCCGACCTGGAGGCGCCGGAAGAGAGTGAGATCGGAATCGGACGCGCGGGACATGTCCTTGCCGTCGAAGATTATCCGTCCCGACGTTGGGCGGTCCATGCCGCCGATGAGGTTGAGCAGGGTGCTCTTGCCCGAGCCGCTCGGGCCGACAATGATGAGGAATTCGCCCGTATAGATGTCTATGGAGGAGTCACGAAGTGCAGGAACGTCAACTTCCCCCATGCGATAGATCTTGCTTACCGACTGAACGGACACGACTACATTATTCGTTGAAGGATTCACGATGATCCCCGCCGCCTTCAATAGGACCGGCATCCCCGCCGGTCTGTCTTCGAATCTGCGTCTCGGCCGGACGCCAATTGAGATTCGCGTTCGAGATTGGGGCTGATGCCTGCGTAACTAAGAATGACCGGCAGAATGCCGGTCCTACTGTCCTCTACGAGACCACGGCCTCACATCCGGAGCGGTTCTTTTCTTGTGGCTGGACTTCGGGGCCTCAATATTGCTTCCGCCGTCTTCAGTAGCACCGGCGTCCCCGCCGGTCCCTCTACCAAGACCGGCTTGTTGAGTTCACCGGCGAGGAACAGCACCGTGGCCGCACTATCCGGAAGCAGGTATTTTTCTCCAAGAAATGCGCGCTTGAGATGCCCCGGTTCCTTAGTATGAAATGGTGCTCTGGTGCTCTGGTGCTTCTTGTCAAGGCAACCTCCAGATTGACTGCGGTATACCCATAGCACATGCCGATGCGGCATTAAACATTCAAATGCCGCTGTTTTCTTCCTTTTCTTGATTAATTAACAGGCTCGGTACTTGACGATGCAATTCAGGAAGTGCGAGATTGACCTTGAAATGCATGGCGTCATTCATGGGGTGCCGTCGAAGACGAGATCCTGATCGAGTGGAGAGACTTCCGCGAGGAGTGAAACGGAGGGCGGTTGGAACCGCAACCTAAAAGCGATTGCAGGCACCGGCATCACGCACGACGTTAAGATTCGCAAGAACCATCGTACCTCGCGGGGGATCCGGACGTTGCTCCTGGTTCCCAGGCGCTTGGTGCAACCAAACCGCAATTCAGGAGTCAATTTCCGAAGAAATCTTCGCGGGACTACAAGAAAATGAGGATCAGTAAGACAGGTACAACACATGAACAGAACACCCCTGTTTGATTGGCATGCCTCACAAGAGGCGGTGATGATGGAGTTCCACGGGTGGGAGATGCCCCTCTGGTACCCGTCCGGCGCGGTAGCCGAGCATAAGGCGGTGGTGACGCATGCCGGATTGTTCGATACGTCTCACATGTCGGCGATAACAATTGAGGGCCCCGGAGCCTTCAACTTGCTGCAAGAATGTTTCACGCGGGACCTTCTCGCATGCACGGCCGGCGGAAAGCAGCCGTTGCGGCCGGGCAGATCGGTTTACGGCGCATACCTGAACGAAGCCGGCGGTGTTGTTGACGACTCCATCGTATATCAGATCGATGAACAATCGTACATGAGCATCGTAAACGCCGGAATGGGGGAATCAATCAGGTCCCATCTCATCTCTCACTCGGGCGAAAATCAAGTGGAGGTGATCGACCATACCGGCAAAGCGGCGAAGATCGATCTCCAGGGCCCCTCATCGGCGAAGATACTTGCGAGAGTCCTTGAGAATCCAGTGAAGGTTCTCGAAAATATGAAATACTTTGCCTTCAAGGGGCATTTTGACGATGAAGACTCCCACGCCGACACGGTGCTGAGGGACGGCACGCCTATTCTCCTTTCCCGAACGGGATATACAGGCGAGTTCGGATTCGAAATACTTTTGAAGCCGGATAGATTGCTCTCAGTCTGGGAAACGATCATGGACGCGGGTAGGGACTTGGGGGCGATACCGTGCGGACTGGCCGCGAGAGACTCACTCAGGACCGGTGCCGTGCTCCCCCTTTCCGGGCAGGACATAGGGTCGTGGCCCTTTGTGAACCATCCGTGGCCGTATGCCTTGCCGTACATCAAGGACAAATCAGCGTTTACGAAAAGATTCATGGGAGACGAAGCCCTCCGGAAGAACGAGAGCGTGGAATACACCTATGCCGTGGTCGGGTATGATCCTCGCAAAGTATCCGTCCACGATCCGGCCGTCGTGTTGGACGAGCAGGGGTTGGAAATCGGGGTGGTCCTGACGTCCACGGCCGATATGGCCATTGGGTGGTCCGAAGGGACAATCTATAGTCTAACCTCCCCCGAAAGGCCGGAGAATTTCAAACCAAAGGGATTGATGTGTGGTTTTGTGAAGGTGAAATCGCGGCTCTCCCCGGGGCAGGCGGTGGTACTCAAGGATAAGAAAAGGAAAATCAAAGCCATGATCGTGGAGGATGTGAGGCCCAACAGGACGGCCCTGCGACCCATGCGTGAGATGCTTTGAGGTAAGGGCTCCGTTTCACAAAGCGGCCGGCGCCGCAACCATTTAATTCGCCGATCCGAACTCTTGAGAATCTTTGAAAGGAGGTTGGGTTTCCATGAAGAAAATCAAGGAGTTGAATTTGCCCGGTTCAGTCCGGTATGCAGAGGATCACGAATGGGCCAAGCTCGGCAACGGAACCGTGGTCGTCGGCATTTCGGACTATGCCCAGGATCAGCTGGGAGACATTACCTATGTGGAATTGCCCGCCGTAGGCGACTCTTTTGAACAGGGAGACGAGTTCGGTACTCTGGAGTCCGTCAAGGCGGTTTCCGAGCTGTTCATGCCTGTCGGCGGCGACATTGTGGCAGTCAACGAGGATTTGGGAGAATCGCCCGGCCTGATCAACGAAGATCCCTATGTCGGCGGGTGGATTGTAGAGATCCAACCATCGGACCTCAAGGAACTGGACGCACTGATGGACGTTGACGGGTATGTGGAAATGTTAAGGGGTTTCGAATAGATGCGCTACCTGCCTCATACGGATGACGACATTGCCGCGATGCTGGATGCCGTCGGAGTCAAGAGTTTAGAGGACCTGTTCGAAACGGTTCCTCTCGACTGCCGTCGAACGCGGGACCCGGACCTACCGGGACCGCTCACGGAATGGGAACTGACCGATCGCATTGCCGTGTCGGCCGAGAACACGGCCGGCCCACCCGACTACAAGGTCTACCTGGGGGCCGGGAGTTACGAGCATGTCCGACCCGCATCGGTGTCTTACCTACTCAACCGCTCTGAATTCTCGACCGCGTACACGCCGTATCAGCCTGAGATAAGCCAGGGCACGCTGCAGGCCATGTACGAGTATCAAACGTTGACGGCACGACTCCTCGGAATGGAAGCGGCCAACGCGTCGTTGTATGACGGAGCCTCCGCACTGGCCGAAGCCGTCCTGATGGCCGGCCGCGTGACAAAGCGAACGAGTGTGGCCATATCCGGAGTTGTTCATCCCTTTTACCGGCAGGTCGTTAAGACCTATGTGCAGTCCGCCGGGTACAAACTCACGGAATTACCGTACACGGAAGACGGGCGGACGGATCTTTCCCCGGTTGACAATATGGATGAGCCGGCAGCCGTAGTGGTGCAGTCTCCCAATTTTTTCGGATGTATCGAGGATCTTTCCGAGGTAGAACAGAAGGCACATGAACTTGGGGCATTGTTCGTAACCGCGTTTACCGAGGCGCTGGCTTACGGGTTGTTGAAGAGTCCGGGGAGTCTCGGTGCGGACATTGTCTGCGGCGAGGGGCAGAGCCTTGGAATTCCGAGATCGTTCGGGGGCCCGGGCCTTGGCATATTCACCACATTGACGAAATACGTACGCCGCATGCCGGGCCGTGTTGTGGGAAAGACCCGGGATCTGGACGGCAAGCAGGGTTTCGTCTTAACGCTTGCAACCAGGGAGCAGCACATCCGGCGAGAAAAAGCCACATCCAACATCTGCACAAACAACAGCCTGTGCGCACTGACCGCGGCGATGTTTCTGGCCTCTTTGGGCGGAACGGGCATCCGGGAGCTTGCCCGGCTCAATTACGACAAATGCGAGTATCTCAAGCGCGAATTGCGGGAAGCCGGCTGCACGATAAGCTTTGCCGGTCCTACGTTTAACGAATTCGTGGTTCGGTTTCCAAAGAATGATGCGTCGATGTACGACAGATTGTTGGCCAAGGGGATCGTTGCCGGACTCCCCTTGGCCCGCTACTTTCCCGAACTCGAAGGCTGCTTTCTGGTCTGTGTGACCGAAATCAAGTCCAAGGCCGACTTGGACGTTCTGGTGAGGGAGATTGCGTCATGAAGGAGTTTCCGGGAACCTCGGGACTGGTATTGAATGAACCGCTCCTCTGGGAGAAGGGGCGCAGGGGACGGAGCGGTATGAGTCTCCCTCGGAGAGATGTGGACTTCGCACCCGTGGACGAGAATCTCCTCGGCGACATACCCGATCTCCCCGATTTGAGTGAAGTAGATGTGGTCCGTCACTACACACGGCTTTCACAGTGGAATTTTGGGGTGGATTCCGGGATGTACCCGTTGGGCTCATGCACCATGAAGTACAACCCCAAGATCAATGAAGCCATGGCAAGCCTCCATGGGTTTGTCGAGGCACATCCGCTTCTTCCCGACCGGTTGTGTCAAGGCGTGCTGAAATTGATGCATGATCTGGAACGGTTCCTTGCGGAAATTACCGGGATGGATGCCGCGTCTCTGCAGCCTGCCGCTGGTGCCCAGGGCGAGCTGTGCGGGATGCTCATCATTCATGCGCATCATGCGTGCAATGGTTCGGATCGCGATAGGATCATCGTCCCAGACACGGCGCATGGTACGAATCCTGCCAGTGCGGCACTCTGCCGGTACACACCGGTGAGAGTGGAATCAAACGAACACGGCATTCTTTCGCCGGAAGCCGTCGCCGCTGTCATGGACGAAGCCGTCGCAGGCATAATGATCACCAATCCCAACACCCTGGGCCTCTTCGAGGAGCACATCAGGGAAATCGCGGATATCGTTCACTCCCAAGGGGGGTTGGTGTACTGCGACGGCGCAAACATGAACGCGGTCATGGGGATCGCGGACATGAGAGCCATGGGAGTCGACGTGTTGCACCTCAACCTCCACAAGACGTTCTCCACACCCCACGGAGGGGGCGGCCCGGGTGCAGGGCCGGTATGTGTCCGCAAGGATCTGGAACGGTTCCTGCCGGTTCCCCGCGTCCTTGAAGACAACGGCTCATATCGCCTCTCCGACGATTTTCCCGATTCCGTTGGAAAACTGCACGCATTCTTTGGAAGCTTCGGCGTCATGGTCAAGGCGTACAGCTATATCCTTACCATGGGGCCGCATCTCAAGAGAGCGAGCGAACTGGCCGTGCTGAACGCCAACTATGTCAAGGAACGACTGAAGGATGTCCTTCATTTGAGCTATGACAGGCCGTGTATGCATGAATGCGTCTTCTCCGACAAATTCCAAAGGTCCAAGCAGGTTACTACTCTGGACATGGCCAAGAGACTCATTGATTACGGGTTCCATCCCCCAACGATCTACTTCCCCTTGGTGGTAGCGGGAGCGCTCATGATTGAGCCGACGGAGACGGAATCCAAGGAAAACCTTGACCTGTTCATCGATGCGGTCAAGGCGATTGTGAATGAGGCGGAAGAGAATCCGGACCTGTTACGGGAAGCACCAACGCTCACCAGGGTGAGGCGGCTGGACGAAACAGAGGCGGCAAGACACCCCTGTTTGACAGGTTGAGGCAACGGCCGTGGCCGGCCGGTAACAGTCTTCAAGAATATGCTACCGTAAGTGCGTAACCGTGCACTACGGAAAACGGGGTAAGACGGAATGAATCAAAATCAATGTGATGGAAGTCCGGTAATCGATGCCGGCATGACAATCCTGGATGTCGTATCACGGTACCGGCAGACCGAAGCGGTCTTCAAGCAGTACGACGAAACGGCCGGCGAATGTCTGTGTTGTCGGGCGCTTTTCGATCCCTTGAACGATGTTGCAGACAAATACGGTTTGGATCTGAACCGGTTGATTGCCGAGCTCACGGCTGCGGCATCCGGTGAATCGAGCGAGGAATCATGACTCGCCGACGGAGCGGTCTCAGCCCTCCCCATGTAGAGCCGGCAAACGCATGGTCATTGGTAACAGGGGGCATACCGTACCGCCGCAGGCGGTACGTACTGCCCCCGATTCCGGCTAGTCGGCAGTTAGACCGGCCGCCTCATAGGGATTCGATCCCGCGGAGACCAGTTTCACGTACATTTCCGGTGTAACGTCAATCTCGGCGGCTACTCCCACCAATTCCGACGGCTTGTCCAGGTAGGGCAGCAACGCCCGGTTCCCCTTCAA
The DNA here is from genome assembly GCA_963675835.2 of Desulfomonilaceae bacterium. GTDB lineage: Bacteria > Desulfobacterota > Desulfomonilia > Desulfomonilales > Desulfomonilaceae > JAVHLK01. The sequence continues at coordinate 444,788 of CAXXIU010000017.1, read as the reverse complement.
CCTGGTCGTGAAGAAGGAGGGATTCTTCTGACCCCGGGGCGGACGGAAGTCGGCGAATTTCAAGCCTGCGATTTCGCATACCTTTCCCCAGTTGTACTTGAAGACCATACCCTTGCCCTTATTGGCTTTGTTGTCCCAGACCACGAGAATGCCCTGCACGTTGTTCAAGGGCTCTTCAATCTTGATCTTCTTACGTTGAGCCGGAGACAGACCTTTGATGAAGCAGGTTCTCTTGCCGGGGGTAAGATCAAGGAGAACCTGTATCGCGTCGTCCCCGCATTTGGGGGGACACCCGATCCAGACGTACTTCTGTCCCTTTTTCAGTGGGTACTTCTCATTGATCAGCTTAACGATCAGGTACCCGGACGTTACTCCCGGACAAAAATGATTGTGGAATTCACAGGCTTTCAGAAAGTCGAACGGTGCTTCTCCCGCCCACGAACTCAGAATGCTTGCGATACTGAAGGCATCCGCCGGCCCCAGTTTCTTCATCACCTCCTTGAACGCGTCGGCCTCGAGAATCTTCTCGCCTCCGAGGAGCAACTTGGCCTTTTCAAAACTCTCGCCCGAAGCGGCTGCTGCAACAGGAGAGCATGGGTCGGTCAGAGGACTGCCATTGCGACACCTGGTCAACACCACGCCGTTTCCCGACCCCTTGTCGAAAAGAACGATCCTGAGGGGATTCGATACACGTGCATGGTAATAAAGAAGATTCTTTTTAGCTTGCGAGCAACCGGTGGTATCCTGAATGACGTCGAGACAACTCGCCGCGGATTCCGTCCCTTGTTTTACGTAGGGGGCATTCGTAAGCACACAAAGATTCGGGCCTGCCGGTTGCAAACCCAAATCGGCCATGCCGGCGCTCAGGCTTGCGGTCAGTTGATCCTTCCATGAAGGTTCGGCAGCCGGAGTGAAGGTCGGGACTGTGAGCACGGCCAAGAGGCAAGCCCACAATACGAGAATTCGACGATATGTGAGGATCATGAGGTCCATCCTTTCGAACGGAGAACTATTGTGGTATGTATTATAGAAACGTGCTACCAAGCTTAGAATTTCAGGCCGGACGTGTCAAGGGTATTCTTCGCCCAGACCCGCGTATATGAAGGCATACGAATTCACTTGTTTTTGTCTTGACCGATCATCGAATTACATTGTAATAATGACAGGGCTCTGGAGTCACAGCCGACCCGGAAGCCCGGTACTGAGTTCGGCCGACTACATACCGCCTGGATCTTAATAGACCGGGACGGAAGGATGCAAAGACAGGGTGTAACCATGCCTTCCAGCCGGAAGGTTTTTTTCGTTCGAAACCCGCCGTCCCAATTCCAGTTCACCTTTTCCTCACACACGTAGGAAAGAAATTTACGAATGGAGTTGACATGCCCAAAACCACAATTCAGACCCTCAGAGACAAGAAGGCCCGTGGCGAAAAGATGACGTACCTGACAGCATACGATTATCCGTTTGCCCTCCTCGAACAAAAGGCAGGCATCGACGTCGTGCTGGTCGGTGATTCCATGGGTATGGTGATGTTCGGCTATGATTCCACGCTGCCCGTGACCATGGATCTCATGGTGCCGCACGTCAAGGCCGTCCGTCTCGGCGCTCCCGACGTCTACCTGGTAGGGGATATGCCGTACATGAGCTATCAGGTGTCCAAGTCCGAAGCAATACGCAACGCCGGCAGATTCATGGCGGAGTGCGGGTGCGATGCGGTCAAGCTCGAGGGCGGGGCGGCCGTAGCCGACACGGTTAAAGCATTGACGGACGCCACCATACCCGTCATGGGCCACATTGGGCTGACTCCTCAAGCCGCAGCTCAGCTCGGGGGGTTCAAGGCACAGGGACGCGATATAGAGACCGCGAAGAAACTCATTGAAGACGCAGTGGTCCTCGAGGAGGCGGGAGTCTCGACACTTCTCATGGAGGCCGTGCCGTCGGAGGTCGCAGCCATCATAACCAAGCGGGCCAAGGTCCCGACCTTCGGCATTGGGGCCGGGCCTCACTGTGATGGGCAAGTTCTTGTCATTCATGATATCCTGGGGATGTTCGATCGCCACGTGCCTAAGTTCGTCAAGAAATTTCGCGAAGTCGGCGCGCTGATCTCCGAGGCGCTGGAGGATTTCAAGAAAGAGGTTACCCAAGGCTCCTTCCCGGCACCCGAGCATTGCTATCCCATGCCGGAAGACGTGGCCGCGGAGTTGGAAAAACTTTATGGAAAATAGATCTCCCTGAGATTTAGAGCCCGTCGGCCCCATCAAAGTTGACGGCACGTTGCATACGTGCGAGGGACCGCGCATGTGCATTGAGTACATGGGGGGAGATGGTCTCCCCCCATTCCAAACGTATGTCACCCAAACCTTCATATACTGTTGTGGCTTGTTGCCGGCACCCAAGCCATGAAGGTTCAGATGAAAATTGTCCTCGTCAATCCCTCGCAAAGACTCTCCCTTCAGGGCAACAACCCGAAAGTGATCGAAAAGGAACGGGGGAAGAATCCGCCGTTGGGCCTCCTCTATGTTGCCTCGGCAATCAAGAAAGAGGCTCGTCACGAGGTCCGGGTGATAGACGCCAACCTCCATGGACTCGCCGGAGAGGATCTCACGGCTCGGTTCAAGGAATATGGAAGTGACGTCCTGGGCGTATCGGTTACCACGTTCACCATCTTGGACGCGTTGGAAGTCATCAGGGCCTTCAAGTCGGCCAACCCCCACGGGAAGGTTATTGCCGGCGGACCACATGCGGCGATTTTCCCGCAAGAAACAGTCGGACTGGGGCTCGTGGATGTGGCGGTGAAGCGCGAAGGCGAACTCCTGATCAACAAGATTCTGGACGGCATCTCAGATCCCGAAGCTCTCCGCGGAGTCAAGGGGATCTGTTTCAGAAACGACGGTACGGTGATTGATACCGGGGATGCACCCTATATCAACGATCTTGACTCCCTGAGCATACCGGACCGGACTCTACTCCCGTACCAGGAGTACTACTCCCTCCTCGGCGGCGACGCCTATTCGACCACACTCTTCACCAGCCGGGGATGCCCGTACCACTGTGCATTCTGCGACCGCCCGGCACTGGGAAAGAAGTTTAGATATCACAGCGCGGAATACGTGATACGGGAGATTCTCCAATGCGTCGATCTCGGTATACGAGAGTTCCTGGTGTACGACGACACATTTACCGTTATGAGAAAGCGGGTCTTGGAGATCTGTGATCGGATTGTGGAACTCGGGCTCAACATCTCCTGGGACATTAGGGCACGAGTCGACACGGTTGACGATGAGATACTGAAGGCCCTCCGGAGAGCGGGATGCAGAGCCGTCCATTACGGCGTGGAAGCCGGGTCGGAGCGGATTCTGAAGCGATTGGACAAAGGCATTACGATATCGCGGGTCAAAGAGGTGTTTCGTCTTACGAGAAAAACCGGAATGGACACCCTTGCCTATTTCATGATTGGCAACCCCGGGGAGCAAAGCGAGGATATTGCCAAGAGCCTGGATCTTGCCAAGCAGATTAAGCCCGATTTTATGCATATGACCGTGTTTACCCCGTTTCCGGCTACTCGCTTGTATCAAGAGGCGCTTCAACTGGGACTGATTCCTCGAGACGTCTGGCGCGAGTTCGCTGCGGATCCCCGGCCGGATTTCATTCCGCCCATCTGGCCGGAGAATTTCACGAGAGAGGAGTTGCACAAAATCATTGCCGCATCCTACAAGGGATTCTATCTTAGACCTGGGTATGTCTTCAGACGGCTGTTGAGGCTCAGATCCTTTTCCGAGTTCAAGCGAAAAGCCAAGGCCGGTCTCAGCGTACTGAGGATGGAACGCCTCTGACGGAGAAGCGCGATCATACATTCCAGGCGAAGCTTGGAACCAATATTTGGAGGATCTAGTGCAACGATCACCCGGTGACGGGGAGGTGCGAAGAGAGGACATCCAAGTGTCGGTCGTCGTGCCCGTCTTCAATGAGCAGGATTCGATCCGGGCCACAATCGAGGCGGTCAATCGAGTCCTCGACGATCCGGGACTGAACTACGAAATCATTGCCGTGGACGACGGGTCTACCGACGGGACATGGCGAGAGTTGACCGAACTCAAGGCTCGGATTCCTCACCTGGCGGCCCTGCGGCACGAAAACAACCTGGGCTACGGGGCTGCGATCAAGACCGCCCTGTCAAGAAGTCGATTCGACCGTGTCTTGATCATCGACGCGGATCAGACGTATCCTGTTGAAGATATACCGCTATTGGTCGATCGTGCCCGAGATTACGATATGGTAGTGGGGAGCCGGACCACACAGGACGCCAGGATTCCGTGGATTCGGAAGCCGGCAAAACTCCTACTGAAATGGCTGGCTCAATTCCTTTCGGGGCGCAAGATACCGGACCTGAATTCAGGGTTTCGTATTTTCAAGAAAGATCCGGCACTGAAGCACGTTCACGTGTTCCCCGACGGATTCTCTTTTACGAGCACGCTCACGCTCCTATGGCTGCACGACGGCCGCTCGATTCATTATGTGCCCATCGACTATTTCAAGAGGCAGGGCAAGTCCAAGATAAGGCCGTTGAGAGATACGTTCAACTTCGTGCAACTCATCATAAGGACGATTCTCTATGTGAATCCCTTGCGAATATTCGTGCCGGCGAGCTTCTTCTTCTTGGGAATCAGTTCCCTTCTTTTCCTTATCAGGGTCATCTTTGGTCCGGCTTTTCTCGCGACGACGATCATAACCTTTGTGTGCGGGTTTCAACTTCTTGTGGTGGGCATGCTGGCCGATCTCATCGACAAGAGGCTTAGGTAGCGCTCTTGAGGTTACGAGAATTTCTCAGGAAGAGACTTAGGTATCTTGGGCCGGTAGGATTCTGCATTCTGGTCGTCTATGTGGGGCCCGACACTATGGTCGGGGCGTTGAAAGACGCGGAACCGGAATATGTGATTCTCGCCCTCATCCTGAACGTGCCGTTAGTCGGCCTCAAGGCGTTGAGATGGTGCCTGCTCATGCGTGCAGTCGGCATCCGGATTCCTCCATGGACGGCATTGAGAGTATACTTTGCATCGCTGTTTGTCGGGTTTCTTACCCCGGGGCGTGTAGGGGAATTCGTCAAGGCCGCGTACGTTTCGTCGAAAACCAATACGAAGTTGAGCAGAACACTCCCGTCCGCGCTAATGGACAGACTTTTCGATTTGTACGTGCTTACTGCGGTAGGGATGGTGGGACTGTTCCGCTACAGTCTTGTGGACGGCGCGGAAGCGCAGTGGGTGGTGGCGGTCGTAGCTCTGCTGCTGGTTATCCCGCTCCTGTTCGGGGTGATTCGAAAGCCCCTGAAACGATTGAAGGTAAGCCGACCGGTCGCAAGACTGCGAAAAAGACTTCCGGATGCCATACTCGAGGCGGTAGATCAGTCCGCTGTTTTGACTACCTGGGTCTCCCTGACATGCGTGGGGATCACGATCCTTGCATACCTCGTCTTTTTCTTTCAGTGTCGGGTCGGGGCGTGGGCGGTACACTTGCACATATCTTTTGTGGACATGGTTCTCGTCATGTCCGTCACCAGCCTGGTTTCGCTCATTCCCGTGTCGGTGGCCGGGATAGGGGTGCGTGACGCGAGCCTGATCATCCTTCTGGGCAAGATCGGAGCGAGCACCGGACAGGCCCTGGCTTTCTCGCTCATGGTCCTCGTTGTCTCGTACATCGGAGGGGGACTGATCGGAGCGTGCTGTTGGTTGTGGGAGCCTATCGAGATGAGCGGCTCGTCAAAGCAACCGATTTCCACCACGTCTCAATCGGACAGAGCGGACTGAATACCGGATTTTGAGAGATCCGGGCACGGTACGCCCTACAAATCTCGCGAAAGACGGACGCGAATCAACGAGTCTTCCACGCTTCAAGCTTCCTCACGTAGTCTTCGGGAAATTCCCAAAACCGGGCAGCCTGTATAATTGTGTTCTTATACTCTTTCGTCGGCCACACGTTGCGTCTTTCCCGTTCATGGGCGTTCGCCAGGTAGAGCCAGGCAAAGACAGTCTTTCCGTCCTGCGTTCGGGTCACGGCAACCCTCTTGCGGCCGCGCGAATAGGCTATCGGGTGTCCCTCTCTTTCGTCAAAGGCCTGCAGGAGCGGATCCTGAAATTCGATCAGCAGACCCCAAACCTTGGAATTCTCCTTGGGTTCGAGGTTCACCACGCCGCCGCCTCTGGTGGGTGAATAGGAATTCCACACGTAGTCATATCCCTCAAGGATGCCCGGAGTTGCGTCCAGGATCATGGAGGCGTCGTACCCGTGGGTCTTCAACCACCGGAGGAGTTTCGGGTGATTCATTTTGGAGCCGTACGCAAAGACGAAGTACGTTGGAACAACGGCCTCTGACTCGTGCCTGCCGGTAGGCACGGCAGGTTCGGTTCCCTCTAAATGATCGGATCGCACCGTGAGAGTAGAGACTCTTGGGGGACGTTTCGCAGAACGTTCTTCACGCGATTTGATTACTGTTGCAGAGGTCTTGGCACCCTCCCCGGGCCCGGCTGAAGCAGTGCGGTATGTAGGCTTGAGGAGGGAGTCGCGAGATGAAGCATTCGGAGGGTTGCCCGGCAAAGACGGAACAGGACCGCTCCCGGAAGCCCTTCTTGCTGTGGAGACGGAGCCGACGGTCTCATTGTCTTGAGCTTGCGACAGGGTACGGTTGCTTTCACGAAGGCTCAATCGAGGGCTTGCCCCTTTGGAACCGGTATGATGGGACCGCAATGCGCCGGCTTCAGTGGAGACAAAACCGCTTTCATTGGTCCGCCGCTCTGGGCGAACTCTATAGGGACGGATCTGATGTGGTTCCCGGTCCACAGCCCTGAGAGAGGGCATCCCTGCTTGTGCCGATTCCTTACACGTCGCGTCGAACGAGGACCGGCTGCGCGCCTTTGTCCGGTCTCCGCGGGGAGGGTTGGCCTGCCTGACAGCTTTGACGCGTCGCGACTGAGGCTTCGACGCGCGGGGGCGGGCCGCACTCGAGTCACTCGGCCTCGCGGACGTTTGACGTTTCCGGTCCGGCCGGCGGTCCCGCAACCCCTCGGCCGACTTCGTGTTCGCATCCCACACGTCGGAGCCGGCGAGCGCGGCCAGCAGGCCTGCTTTCCGAGGTTCGATCACACGGCATCTTCTGTTGGGTTCTTGGGCCTTGAGGTGGTCCTTCAGACCGCGTCGGGAGACTCTCTCGACCACGAGAAAGGGCTCAGGTTTGTCAAGATAGATGTTCCAGACGAACTGTTTCAAATCATAGAAAGAACCGGCATCTTGATACAGTACGATCCACCACTCCTCTTCCTTGGCGTCAAAACAGATCTTTATCTTCTTAATGGCGGAATGCTCATCGGCAAGCTTCCTCGCTACTTCTCGCACGTATTCGTCTTCAGATCCCTTCTTTTCGGGTTTGACCCGAGCCGTCAAAGATGCCGCAACACTCGGAGATCTGTTTCTCAATTTGCCGGAAGCCCCTGAACTCTTCGCGGTGGTAAGCTCCGGTTTCCCACGTGCATGGCCGGTATCCCCGGTTTTCTGAAAGGAGGCTTTACGCGGAGGGGTCTTCCATGGGGAGTCGGGGGAGGAATCCCGGCCGCGACGGGCCGTTGCGGCGGCCGTAGTCTGCGTGTTTCTTTGGCCGGCATGGTTGCCGACCCCATCTTCCACCTTCACCGCTTCGCGCGACGCAGTGAAGCACCCCGCCAATACAAGTGGGATCAGACCCAGGAGCATCACCCCAATGTGTGCCGGTCTCGCCGGTTGCTTGACACCCACGACCATGTGCTCCGTCCCACCTTCACCCATTATTCGTCCCCACGTGATTATAACATCTTGGGTCCTAAAATCGTCAAGAAAAAAGGAAGCCTACCCATCGAGAACCCGCCCGGGGTCGCTTAACGGATGTCTTTCATATGCACTATTGCCACGAGAGGATGCCCTGGTATAGTATGAACCAGGGCTCTCAATTGGGTGTTCCCTTGGGAGATACCCGAATCCATATCCACGCAAGAACTCTTCGACGAACCATGGAAGACAAGAAAGACCATCCGGATGAGGAAGTTCGCCGATCCGACCGGTTGGCGGAATCGGATTCAACGAACGGGACCGGCACTGATCCGGAAGACGCCGGCCGGTCCGAAGTAGGTAGTACCCTGGATCTTTCCGGGTTGCACGAACTAAACGGGGACGCGCAAGGCGGAGACCGGAACTCATTGATTGGAAAGAGCGGCTTCTGGCCGGTATTAGATGACGATGAGACGCAACCGAATCATGGCCTGGACATAGACCTGGACGACCTGAGCGTCACGGACTCACGAAATGCAAAGGAACGAGGAGATGAGATCCTGTCGGCGCTCAAAGACGGCGCGGCTTTCCGTGTACAGGCCGCCGCTTGGCTTAACGCCGAGGATAGATTCGTCAGGACCATCAGAAGTATGACGGGCTGGAGCGTAGACAAGAGCACTGTTTCAAGTGAATCGCCATTCAGTCCGATCTTCACTGACGGCATGAAGAACTATCAGTTTGTCGATTGGAAGATCCACATTACGTTTCGTCGTTCGCCTGGAATCGCCGAACTTGATTGGTCCCCGGAAACCCTCGAGGAGGACGTCGGAAGGGCCGCAAGTCTTGCGATCGTGGGAGACTGCAGCGTAGACGAGGCGGCCGGTATTCTCAGGAATCGTTTTTCGTCTGAGCAGCTTCGACAACTCTTTGAAATCCTGACTGAAAAGGTCTAGTGGATTCCCTATATCCCCGGGAACAGCGGTTGAGAACGCTTCCGCCATGAGTCAGAAAAGTCTTGACTAGTATGGCGTTACACCAGAACATACCATGGGGCTTTTTTGGGAACAGCGCTTTCCCCGACGATTAAGATTTGTGATTTACCCGGCAGTTGTTGACGGCAACGTCACTGAGTGCCGGGATGCAATCTCAGACTCCGGCAGGTGAACACGCTCGGTCGACAATTGCCATAGCCGTGACTCGTCGTAGTCTGTAATGCATTGAGGATGGTTGGTTACGTGGTTGTTCGTTCCGTCAAAACATTGGGCGTCTGGGTACTGTTGTGCATCTTGCTTTCCGGTTGCATAGGCCTGGTACCGTCACCGTTCAGGCCGTCTCCGGGACCTCAGAAGACGCCGCAAAAAGAGGATCTTGCAGAGGCCTTTGACATCGTTTGCAGGAACTATCGCATCGGCCCCGGCGACCAGCTCAATGTTCTGTTTCAGGCTCAGTGGAATATTCCCGCGGGATCGTACAAGCTCGACACACTCGACCGGATACAAGTCAAATTCCTCTTCGATCCTGAATTGAACGAGGAGGTCACTATCGCTCCCGACGGGATAATCACTCTCCAGGGGATTGGGGACATTCAGGCTGCCGGCCTAACGAGACAACAACTGGCCGACCGAATCGAGAAGAAGTTACTGGAATCGAAAATATTCAGCACGGATAAGATTGGTCAAGGCCTGGCAGGCTATCGAATTGTCACGGTTCATCTCTTGGAATTCTATGGAAAGGTGAACAAGCTGATCGATGCGCTTAGGAGTTTGACCGGCGGGACTCAGACGGGCGTAACGGTGAAACCGGACGGTACGATAGATTTACCGTTGCTCAAACAGGCCGTCATGTGCGCGGGGCACACGATTTCGGAGATCGAGCAAACGGTCAACCGGTTGTACAGACGAGGCGTACTCAAACACGTAGATGTTTCACTTTCACTGGAACAAGCCAACTCACGGAAGTTCTACGTCCTGGGTGAGGTAGGATCTCCGGGTGCCTATGAAATCGAACAGCCCATCACCGCGCTGCATGCCATTGCCCTCGCAGGGGGACACAACAGCGAATCGGCGGATCTTACCAGTGTGATTCTCATTTCCAAGAATATCCATGGAAAGCCCATCGGCAGGCGGCTGGATTTGAAAAGAATACTTGACGTGGGGGATATGTCTCCGGCAATCCTTGTGAAACCCTATGATGTCCTCTACGTTCCCAAGACGTACGTCCGGGATATTCGCATCTTCATGGAACAGTACATTTCCACCGTTTCGGAAGTGAACGCGCTGGTGAAGGCGCTCAAATAGCTTCGCGACTCTTACCACCTGAGAAGTAATGTGATTTGTGAGTTCGGTAACGGAGCGGCTTCCGCCGCACGCATCCGATCCGGGGGTACCTGCGGCTTGTTCACGAAGACCTAATGATGGTAATGTGACGACTGAACCGGAGATTATCGGGCTTTTTTTCGGGCCGTAAGGCAAGAGGAGAACGCGTGAGATGAACAAACCCGTCGCAAACCCGGAGCTGGTATTGCGAGAAGAATTCGATGACTGGGCCATCCTTTTCGATCCGGATACCGGAGACGGGTTCGGTCTCAATCCGGTGAGCGTGTATATCTGGAAACTCCTTGACGGGCGACACTCCGAGGAAGACATCCTTAGGGAATTAAGCGGGGCCTTTGACGATGTGCCGCACGATGCAGACGTCCATCTGTCCGAATTCGTCAAGGATTTGGCTAATCGAGGGTTCGTCGGCTACGAAGTGGAGTGACGCATGCGCATCAAGGAACGGGGGAAATTTCGGCCCTCGGGTTGGCGGCACTACGGTACATCGCCGATTGAGGCTGGGTGATTAAGTCATGAAGCGACTTGACAAGGCCGAGTCAACCGATGTGGAAAACCCTCTCCGCCGGCTGTATTTCTATATAACGAGAGGATGCAACCTGAGATGTCGTCATTGCTGGATTGAACCCCAATTTCAGGGTGAAGGTCGGGCGTCTTCGTTTCTCGATGTTCGGCTTTTTGCGTCGATCATAGCCCAGGCGGAACCACTGGGCCTGTTGGGGATAAAGCTCACGGGCGGCGAACCCCTTATTCATCCACACATTCGGGAGATCCTGCGGCATGTGCTCGATAGGCAATTGGAACTCATCGTTGAAACCAATGGAGTGGAATGCACCCGGGAGATATCCGAGCATATTGCCGAGTGCAGGAATGCCTTTGTATCCGTGAGCCTCGACGGCGTTGACCCGGCCGTCCACGAATGGGTCCGCGGCGTCAAAGGAAGCTGGCGTGCGGCGGTTGAAGGCATACGAAATCTTGTTGCAGCCGGTATTTCTCCGCAGATCATCATGACCGTGATGCGGAGAAATTCGGGCCAAATGGAAGCCATGATCGGGTTGGCCGAGTCTCTCGGAGCCGGATCGGTCAAGTTCAACCTCGTGCAACCGATTGCCCGTGGGGAGAGCATGCATACGGCAGGGGAGGTGCTTTCAATTGAGGAATTGATCGACCTGGGTCGATGGGTGGAAAGCGTGCTCGTTCCCGAGGCTCGTCTCCCGATCTTTTTCGATCACCCACCGGCCTTTCTACCCCTGAGCCGGATGTTCGGTTCACAGGGGACCGGATGCGACAGGTGCGGCATTCTCGGTATTCTCGGGGTCTTGGCAGACGGGTCCTATGCACTGTGCGGTATCGGAGAACGCGAGCCGGATCTCGTGTTCGGTAACGCTCAATTCGACGGCCTTGAGGATGTGTGGAATCAGTCGCCTATTCTTCGAGATATCAGAGAAGGAATGCCCGATCGTTTGGACGGAATATGCAGCCGTTGCCTCATGAAGCGCATATGCCTCGGGGCTTGCACGGCCCAGAACTATCACCGCTCCGGAACTCTCTGGGGGCCGTATTGGTATTGTGAGGAAGCCTGGAAGAAAGGCCTGTTTCCGGAAACGAGAGAAGCCTCCACGATGTAAGTCGGTTTGTTTTCGGTTACCACGCACCACTTGAGCAGGTAACCTATGTAAGTACCCGCCCAAATTGAAGGCTTCTGCGGTCCATCCTCAGGTGGATCCCCTGATGGGAGACGTTTTGAATGTTAAAGGGTTGAAGAAGCTCAAAAGCAAGCTGCGGGAACTCCAGTTCGCTCCTTTTGGGGACAACAGGGGAGCGCTGAAAAACCTCGACAAATTCCTCGAAAAAGAGAAAGAGGCGATTGAAAAGAAATGATCAAGAGAACATTCATGGTCCACTGGGCTCGGTGGACCATGAATGTTCATCCGCGGCGAGGACTTTCAGGTTTCGTTGCGGCTTGTTGCCGATCCCAAGCCATGAATGTTCATCAGATTGTGCAGTTCGGCCGTGACCACTCCGGCAAACTCCTCGTCATTTATGTGAGCGTCGATCTCGATTACTTCTATGCCGTTGTTCAACTTGGATTTCAAGCCGTCAATGAACTTCCTGTTTGTATCCGGATCGAAGAGCGGCCCGTCGGCCGCGTCGGCTTCCGACCAACCGCGCAGGGGAATCACAAACTTGACGGGGCCCTTGGCGCGGTTCAGTTTCTCCGAAATGGTATCGGCCAAAGTCAGCAGGTCGTCGACACTGGTACGGACTCCTGAGCGGAAATCGTACCAGAAGACCTTTCTATCCTTGAGGTGTGGAGGTTTCGTTTCCTCAGAGTTGAACTCCAACACGATACAGTCGAGTCCGCCCGGCACGATCACCTGGGGGATGCCCCGGGCCCCTGCCGATTCCAGCCTTCCCGGTCCGATTCCACCGCAATAGCCCCCGTACATGGAGTCCGCGAATTCGTGGAGCGCGAAGTCGAGGACACCGCTGATGAGTCCCTGATCTACCAGGTCCTCCATTGCCATCCCTCCCGTACCGTTCGCGTGGAAGGGAGCCACGTCGTACCCGGATTCTTCGAGAAGCTTCTTGACGCGCATTGCACCCTGCGTGATGAATCCGAACGAGGTGAGGCCGATGATCGGTTTCTCCGGTACGATCCTATCCGCTTGTCGGGCCATTCCCACTACTGCGGCGGCCGCGTTGGCAAGGATTCGCCTGGTAACTGCGTTGAGACCAAGTATGTCCGTGACCGAATGCATCACGGTAATGTCTTTGGTTCCAATGAGTTGACTCATGTCTCGAGAAGCGACGGTCGATACCATGAGCTTGGGCACTCCAAGGGGAAGCCTCCTCATTATCCCCATGCCGATGTGCGTGCCGGTTCCTCCCCCCAGTGAAATGATTCCCGACAGCTTTCCGTCTTCATACAGATCCTGTACGATGGAAGCCCCTCCCTGAATTACCGTCTCTACGGCCAATCTTCGATCCTTCACTTCGAGGAGTTTCTCAATGGACGAACCGGCTCGTTCTGCAACCGCCTCCCTCGGCACGTCCGGCGTTACGGCAGGTGGATTGAGTGTTCCCACATCGATGAGTACGGTTGCGCAGTTCTCCGTTTCGATAAGGTGTTTCAAGTAACCGACTTCTTCGCCTTTGGTGTCGAGAGTAGCGACAACGGCTATGGTAGGACCCATTACTTGACCTCCAGGGTAGTATGGACGTTCATGGCTTGCGGCAGGCAACAAGCCGTAACGAATCATGAAAATTCTCGGCGCTTCGGACCGAAGTTCCCCTCTTTAGGAAACGGAGGGGCAGGGGGGATTTTCAGGTAAACCTCACGGGACTCCATTGCGTCACTCAGCGCAAAAGGGTGGATTGCGGTACGAGTCAGATGTCTGCAGCCAATTCCGGGACCGGCTCCTGCGTCCGGGATCTCGGACCCTTCTGTTTTGCGATCTTGAGGAAATACCGCATCGGCATCGACAGGGGTTCGCCTCGGCGGGTTACGATGTCGGCTTCAAAGGAGATGCCCCCTTCTATAAGATCGATTTTTTTCACGATTCCCTTGTCGAGCTCGTTCTCGATATCGTGGGACAGTATGAACGAGATTCCCATCTTGCGTTCGATGTATGCCAAGATGAAACTAAGACTCTCGCATTCTATCACCACGGCAGGGGTAACGCCATACTTGCGGAGCTTTTTGAGAATCGCGTTTCGTGAGCCCGATCCCTGCTCTCTGAGGATTAAACGTTCCCCGTCGAGGGATGCTATGTTGACGGACTTGGACTGAGCCAGAGCATGGTCGGGACCGGCAATGAGGACAAACTCGGCCCTGGCAAACGGCACGGCCCTCAAGGTGGCATCATACTCGGTACGCGCCACGACCACAATGTCCTCTTTTCTGGCACGCAGTCTGTTCAGGAGATCGGCCGAGTTTCCTTCGCTGAAACGAACTTGGACGCGTGGAAACTTCCTCTGAAAGTGTGAGATAAGATCGGGCATGATGGTCCGCGCGTATGCCTTAGTAGTGCCGATCCACAGACGGTCGGCAGATGCCTTTCGGGTCTTGTGAAGAAGGGTGTCTATCTGTTCGACTCGGTTGAAGACTCGCTTGCTTACGAGAAAAATCGCTTCACCCGTCTCGGTCAACCGGTACTGATTGGATTCACGGTAGAACAGCTTGACGCCGCACTCCTCTTCAAAACTCCGGAGTTGCTGCGACACCGCAGGTTGAGAGATGTGAAGGAGGCCGGCTGCCTTCGTCATACTCATAAACCTACAGAAGTAGTAAAAGGTCTCCAAATGCTTGAGGTTCATGGTGGTTCCATGGGAGTCTACGGATCGTGAGACAAATCGAGGTGATTATTATAGTATAAGCGAACCTAATAGACATATAATATTTTATGATTTGACTTCTTTCGTCCACTACGGGAAAATCGCAGTATGGATAAGCCGTTGAGGCGTTCGGGTTACTCGGCGTATCACACTGAATGGTTTTCTCTCTCACGAGTCCGAGTCTCTTTATTCGATAGGTCAAGGAACGGTGCCGTTTGCCCGAGAAGTGCTCAATACATGATCCGGGCGTGAATCCGCCTCACTGTTGCGGCAACCCACCGGAAGGTCGGCTTCATGGCGGTTTACGCTCCACCGGATAAGGTAGGAAGAGAGTTTGAGTGAAACGGATCGTTGTAGGCATAAGCGGGGCAAGTGGTACGGTTTACGGTGTTCGTATTCTGGAGGTCTTGAGTGAGGTGGAGGGTGTTGAAGTACACCTCATTGTCAGCCGGGGGGCGCGGGTGACCATGGAGTACGAGAACTCCATCGATTGCGAGTTGGTGGAAAAACTTGCCGACTGCGTTCATTCGCCCGGCGATCTGGCGGCCTCCATTTCGAGCGGCTCATTTCGGACGGCGGGAATGATTGTCGCACCTTGTTCCATGAAAAGCCTTTCAATGATCGCCAACTCCATCGACGACAATCTTCTTATACGAGCAGCCGACGTCACACTTAAAGAACGACGCAAGTTAGTGCTGATAACGAGGGAAACGCCGCTCCACCTCGGTCATCTCCGGCACATGATCGCAGTCACGGAAATGGGCGGTGTGATTCTGCCTCCGGTACCGTCCTTCTATCATCGGCCGCGTACGATTGCAGATATAGTCAATCAGACGGTCGGTAAGGCTTTGGATCAGTTCGAGATTCCTCATGAGCTTTTCAATCGTTGGGGAGGTGGATGACCAAGGATCAATTGGAACAGACCGTGATATCGTTCATGGACGATATCACGACCATGACCTTGGCGACGTGTCGGCAAGAAATGCCGTGGGCAGCTGCGGTTTATTATGCAAGGCAGGGTTTTGATTTAGTCTTTTTCTCATCACCGGGGTCCAGGCATTGCGACATCCTCGCAACGAACCCTCGTGCCGCGGTAACGATTCATGGCGAGTACAGTAAGTGGCGGGATATCAAAGGATTGCAGATGGAAGGCACTGTCGAACCGATTTCCTCTGCGTGGGCACTGGCACGGGCCACGGCCGTCTATCTAAAGCGATATCCATTTGTCCGAGAATTTTTTTCCGACCCCGGCTCCATATCCACACAGGTAGCCGCCAAAATGACCAAAGTGTCTCTCTATATATTCAGACCTGATCGCATTTTCTATCTCAATAATGCGGACGGATTCGGCAACAGATGGAAGCTCGAAATTAGAGACGGAAAGTCTGTTGGCGACCCGGAACGAGCATGACCCGGGTCGGATCGCCCCCTTAATCCAAAGATTTGACTGAAAGCAAGCTACAGGCACCGCACAGGTGAATTGCGTGCGGAGAGTCTGAGCAAGGGTAGGAGTGCGTGCGCCGTGATCCGGTGCACCAAGGTAGATTCCAACCACGTTTCCGCATGCCACGCACTGTTCGGTGGCCCTAATGTCAGGTCTAAGACGAACGCAAGGAGGTGGAGAGATGGTCGATTTGAAATTCCCGAGTCCGCACGAGGCTGAGACAATTCCCGGGACCGAAGGATGGGAGCGGATGTACCCGTATCATTATAGGTACAGCACCGACGATCCGGAACGAAAGAAGTACGAAGAAAGTATGTTCTGGTTCTATGATGGGTTGCACTATCCCGAACCCATGTATCCGTTTGACATCATTTGGGACGAGGCCTGGTTTCTGGCTCTGTCGCAATTCAACAATCGGATTTTCATCGTACCGCCTGCCCGCGGAATAGACCATCGCATTCACAACGGTTACATCTACATAACGCCCGTCCCGGTTATCGACCCTGAAGAGATCGGCACCAGGGCCGGATTCTTCACAAAGCGCGCCGGGTACTACTACGAGAACTGGGACAAGCTCCATGATAACTGGGAAGCCAAGATCATGGGAGTGATCAACAAAATTGCCGCGCTCGACATACCGGTGCCGCCGGAGATGGAAGACGAATCGGTTGTCACGGACGGGATCGGAGTATCAACCGGTTACCATCTTCTCACGGCATACGACGAACTGATCAACCTGGGGATACTCGCCTGGCAATACCATTTTGAATTCCTGAATCTCGGATACGCTGCGTATGTGTTCTTTGTGGATTTTTGCCAAAAGGCGTTTCCCGACATTCCTTTGCAGAAGATAACGCAGATGGTGGGCGGGATTGACGTGATCATCTATCAGCCTGACGAAGAACTGAAGAAACTGGCCAAGCTGTCGATAGATCTTGGTGTGGACGAGATAGCGATGACCGGCGACGCGAAGACGGTGCTGGCTGCCATGGAGGGATCGGACAAGGGTAAGGAATGGCTCGAAGCCTTTAACAAGGCTCGGGAACCCTGGTTCCATGTGTCCACGGGAACCGGATGGTACCACCACGATCGCTCCTGGAACGACGATCTGGATATTCCCATCTCCTCCATGCGCATCTACATCGAGAAGCTGCGTCAGGGAGAAAACGTTGACCGGCCCACACAAGAAGTCATCAAGCAGCGCGACAAACTCACTGAAGGATATCGCAATCTTCTCGGAAATGATGAA
The DNA here is from genome assembly GCA_963675835.2 of Desulfomonilaceae bacterium. Lineage (GTDB taxonomy): Bacteria > Desulfobacterota > Desulfomonilia > Desulfomonilales > Desulfomonilaceae > JAVHLK01. The sequence goes on along the minus strand of CAXXIU010000017.1, from coordinate 427,636 downwards.
GACAAGGCCACGTTCGATCAGATGCTGGGCACGGCACGGACGGTCTTTCCTTATGTCGAGAATCACCTGTTTTATGTGGAGCATTGGTTCCACAGCCTTTTCTGGAACAAGATGAGAGAAGTGGCGGCAATCCTCAAGGATCACAAGTTCATCAATGATGTGGAAGATGTCTGGTACCTCAGCCGCCAGGAGATCAAGGACGCTCTGTGGGATCTCGTGACTGCCTGGGCGACCGGCAGCCAGGGACGCGGACCGCTCGTATGGCCCAAGGAAATTGAATGGCGCAAGGGGGTGATGCAGAAGTTCCGCGAATGGACGCCGCCGGATGGTATGGGCACGGTTCCTGAGACCATTACGGAACCATTCACCATAGTGCTCTGGGGTATCACATCCGAGTCCATGAGTCAGTGGGCAAAACTCAAGGCAGTGGCCGAGGGAGATCTGTCCAAGATCGTCGGATTTCCCGGCTCACCCGGCGACGTTGAGGGAATTGTACGTGTTTGTCGCACTGTGCAGGAGATCAACCAACTTCAGGAAGGAGAGATCCTTGTTGCTCCCACCACTTCACCCAGTTGGGCGCCGGCTTTTCAGCGAATCAAAGCCGCGATCACGGACGTGGGGGGAGTCATGTGTCATGCAGCCATTGTCTGCCGTGAATACGGACTCCCGGCCGTGGTAGGCACCGGCTCTGCGACCTCGCGGTTGAAGACAGGGCAGAAGGTACGTGTGAGCGGCGCCAGCGGCGAGATCGACATCCTCTCTTAACCACATAATAGTAACCGGGCTTGAGGTAGGTGAGGACGGAGAGGGAGTTTATCTCCCCCTCCGGACCTCCCCCCATGGTGGTTCCGCACTGTTGTGCCCATCTCGGTGAAAGCATGCCTGAGTTCCGGAGAAGGTGAGGGTTGAACAATGCATATGTCCCAGTACGTGCTTCCTTTTGAGGAGTGCGACCTCGGCATGGTCAATCGAGTCGGCGGTAAGTGTGCAAGCCTCGGCGAACTGTTGAAGGCACGAATTCCGGTGCCTCCCGGGTTTGCCATAACCACCGAGGCGTACGATCTCTTCATGGAAGAGAACGGACTTGCTGAAAAGGTGATTGATCGGATCGCAGGACTGGACGAGACAATGGTCGAGGAGACCGAAAGGGCTTCTGAAGATGTTCGAGCCTGGATCGAAGCCGGCACCGTATCCGAATCGTTGGAAGACATAGTCGCGGAGAGTTATCGTCTCCTCTGCCGCCGCACACGCACGCCTGCACAACCCGTAGCGGTGAGGTCTTCGGCCACCGCCGAGGATCTTCCCGACGCCAGCTTTGCCGGCCAACAGGATACGTTCCTATGGGTAAGAGGCGTCGACGATCTGATCGACAAAACGAAGAGGTGTTGGTCCAGCCTCTTCACACCCCGGGCCATTTCCTACCGGGCTCGGATGGGCTTCGATCACTCGCAAGTGAAGTTGAGCGTAGCAGTGCAGAAAATGGTGCGCTCCTTTACGGCAGGTGTGATGTTCACTTTGAATCCCTCGACAGGCGATCCCGCGACGGTAGTGATCGACTCCAATTGGGGATACGGCGAAAGTGTCGTGTCCGGAGAGGTCACTCCGGATCAGTTCCACGTCAACAAGATTACGATGGAAGTGACCAAGAAAACCATATCGGACAAGGCGATCTACTACACTACGGATCCCGAAACCGACGAGGTGATACGGATTGCGGTCGATGCCGAGCGACGGGAACAGCAGAGTCTTCTGGAAGCGGAGATACTAAGGCTTGGAGAACTGGCGAATCAAATTGAGAAGCATTACGGCAAGCATATGGACATCGAGTGGGCCACCGAGAAATCTCTGCCGTACAAAGGCGAGATATTCATTGTGCAAAGCCGTCCGGAAACCGTTTGGAGCCGGAAAAAGCGAGAACCAATTGAAGCGCCGAGGACCAGTGCCGTCGATTACATCGTGGCAGGACTGATTAAAGGAAAAAAGGTCGGATAAGAAAAAATGCACTCCCCATAGGAGTGCCCATGGTCGCGGATTCGCGTGACGCCCCCGGATTTCGCAGGGCCGCAATGCGATGGAGTGGAACGTGCTCCACCACGGCAGGTGTAGAGGTACGCCTGCGGGGCCGGTGATAGGCGGCAAGCGCCCCATCTTCCGGATCTCTTGCATAGGAACGCTCAAGACCCATGCCCTGGAGGAACGGATCCTCAACCGCGGATGAACAAGGAACAGTAAGGAGAGTTTTACATGAAGGACATGAGAGACTTTGTCAATGAGGCCGAGGAGAAAGGCTTGTGCAAACGGATTACAGCGGAAGTCGACTGGAACCTTGAACTGTCGCATGTCGCGAAGCTGAACGAGGAGGCAAGCGGCCCCGCACTGCTGTTTGAAAATGTGAAGGATTACGAAACACCGGTGATCACCAGCGTGTGCACCACCACGGAACGCCTCTCGCTCATCATGGGACAACCGCTCGATTCAAGCCTGGTGGATCTTTACGCCGCATGGGCAAGGCTGGGCGAAAACCTGACTCCGCCGAAGTTTGTTGAAAAGGCCGACGCCCCCTGCAAGGAAAACATTCTAACCGGAGACGATATTGATCTTTACAAGTTCCCCGTGCCTCAATGGTATCCGTTGGACGGCGGACGTTATATCGGAACCGCGCACTTCTTTATCACCAAGGATCCCGAGACGGGGTGGATCAACCTGGGCACCTACCGGGCCCAACTATTGGGCAAGGACAAGATCGGGACCCAGTTCATCAAGGGAAAGCACGCGGATATCATGCTGAAGAAATACCAGGCAATGGGTAAGCCCATGCCGGTGGCATCGATCATCGGATGCGATCCTCTGCTTTTTATTCTCGGCGCGGCGCGTGTATCCGCTTCAGTTTCGGAATACGACGTGGCGGGCGCGCTCAGGAGAACCCCGGTGGAAGTCGTCAAGGGAGAAACGGTTGATCTGCCCATTCCAGCGCATGCGGAAATCGTGCTGGAAGGCGAGGTGGATGCCGAGAAATTCATGGAAGAAGGTCCTTTTGGCGAGTACACCGGGTATTACTCGGGCGTGGGTACCGACCCGAGGAATTTCATGGATGTGAAGTGTGTCACTCATCGGAACAATCCGATTCTCTGGGGTACTACCGTGGGGCGTGCGGTAACCGACACCCATATGACCATGGCGCTTTCATACGGCGCCACGCTGTGGCAGCAACTCCTGGCCATGAAGATACCGGGCCTGAGAGCGGTCTACTGTCCTCCTGAAGGTGCGGGGAGATTCCTCGCCATCATCTCCATGAAACAGATGTACCCGGGACACGTGGACCAGGTACTGACCGCGAGCATCTCCACGGAGATGGGTGCGTATGGTTTGAAAACAGTGATCGTCGTGGACGAGGATATCGATCCCTGGGATATTCCACGAGTGATGTATGCACTGAGTTTTAGGTTCCAGCCCAACCGCAGCCAGGTTATCAAACGGGGCCGGTCCACGCCGTTGGATCCGTCGCTGCCCATCGAGTCCAGGGACATAACCGGCAGATTGCTCCTGGATGCCACCATACCCTATGACTGGAAGCATAAGCCGATTCCCATCGAACTCGATCCGGAAATGGTCAAGAGAGTCCAGGCGAGGTGGTCGGAACTGGGATTCTAGGAACCGTCTCGGAAGTCGGTGTGTGATGTCAATCGTACCGCTATTGCTCGGCATATGGCAGGAAATCCCCCCTAACCCCCCTTTATTAAAGGGGAGAATCGGCTCTAACCCCCCTTTGGCAAAGGGGGGGAGGGGGGATTTGCATTGGTATCCTGCTCATCGTGGCACGATTCACTTCTATCTGCCACCTTTGAGACACTTTCTCCAAACCGAGGATTGGAAAAAGGAAATCGTCAACTCCGTTCCCGGTTCTCACGGCCGACAGGATGAGACCCCGGAACGGACGCGCAGTGTCCCATATTCCGGACCGTGAAGGAGGCCTAGTTGAAACCGATTCGATACAAAGAAGAAATGGTGGATGAGTTCGTCAAGAACGGATACTGGACTCAGGAAACCTTCTACGATTTCTGGGACAGAAACGCCCGTGAATTTGGAGACAGGGAAGCCCTGGTCGACTCGAAATACCGGTTGACTTGGGCCGAGGCAAAGCGTCTGGTTGACGCGATGGCTATTTCATGGGTTGAAATGGGAATTCCAAAGCATTCCCGCATCATCATCCAAGCTCCCAACAGCGTATACGGTTTCTTGTCCAGGATCGCCTGTGAACGGGCCGGTCTCATCTCTTTGACGGTGTATCCGTACCTTCGGCAGAGGGAATTGGAATACATGGTTGAGAGGACGGAGGCATCGGCCGTTATCATCCTGAACGTGTACAACAAATTCAACTACCTGGAAATGTATCAGGAACTCCAGGAGCAGTTCCCACATCTGAAGAATATCTTCTTGTTCGATGACGAAGTCCCGGCTTCCGCCCCTGAAGGGACTTTCTCGCTTACCCGTATGGTTAACGAGCGAGCCGAAAGGCCCGTTGACGAGTCCATCCTTGCGGAAAGAAGACTGGACCCAATATGGAATGTCGCGCTGCTCACCACGACATCCGGAACCACCGGAATCCCCAAGCTCGTGGAATGGCCCACTGCTCCTCGTGTCTGTACGTCAAAGGGGCGGGTGGACATCTGGAACCTGACCAAGGACGACATCACCATGGCCATAGCGCCTCATGCAGGGGGCGCGGCGGGAACGCTGACCTATTTTGCCGCACCGTTGGCCGGAGCAAAGACCGTTATGTTGGAAGAATTCTCACCGGAAGGGGCCCTTGCCCTCATCGAGAAGGAAAAGGCTACCGCCATCGGTGTCGTTCCCACTCATCTGGTGAGAATGCTTGACGTGGACGCGTCCAAGTTCGACCTGAGTTCGTTGCGTTTCATACGTTCCGCGGGCGGTTATCTCTCTCCTCAGATTGCCGAAGAAGCCGAGCAGGCTTTCGGCGCGTCCATCACCAGCGATCTCGGCACACAGGATATGGGGTCCGTATCCGGTTGCCGAGTCGAGGATTCCAAGGATCTACGCCGCAGGACAGTGGGGCGTATGCTTCCGGGCAACCAGGTACGTCTCATGGAACAGGAAGGGGACAAGGAAGTTCCCGACGGGGAACCCGGTGTTCTCTTTTTCCGGGGCCCCCATGCGCCGGCCGGCTACTTCCGGGACGAGGAGCTTACATCGACGGTTTTCGATCCCAACGGCTGGACCACCACCGGGGACATCGTCAAGTTTGACCAGGGGTGTTTGTGGATACTGGGAAGGGCCAAAGACATGATCATCCGCGGGGGGCAGAATATCTATCCGGCGGAAATCGAAGGTCTTTTAAACGATCATCCCAAAGTGGCCTCGGTTGCCGTCGTCGGGTACCCGGACCGGGAGATGGGCGAACGGGCAGCCGCGTACGTAATTCCAAAGGGCGGCGCGGAGTTCACCTTCCAGGAAATGGTGGAGTATCTAAAGTCCAGAAATATCGCCATGTTCAAGCTTCCGGAACGACTGGAGGTTGTCTCCGAGTTCCCCACCGTGGGCGATTCCGGAAAGGTCAACAAAGAGACCCTGAAAAAAGACATCAGGGAACGGTTGGCCTCGGAGGGTAAGTCCTGATGGAACACGTGATCCTGCTTGTTTCCACGCTCGATACCAAGGGACCGGAAACCCTGTTCTTGCGGGATCGCATCCGGGAGAGGGGGGGCTCCCCCCTTATCCTGGACCTCAGCATGTCTGCCGAGTGCGAAGGGGCCGACATTACTCCCGCAGAGGTGGCCCGGGCCGCAGGTACGAACATCGAGGAGATCCGGGCATCCCGGGAGCGAAAGAAAATAACGCGCCAAATGATAGAAGGTGCGCAAAAACTGGCAAAGGAACTCCTCGAGGCCGGCCGCCTCGCCGCGGTGATCGGCTTGGGAGGCTCTACCGGGAGCCTCATGGCTACGGATGTCATGAGATCCCTGCCGTTCGGCGTTCCCAAGTTAATGGTCTCCTCCACCGCTGCTTTGCCCGGTTTGTCAACGCGTTACATCGGCACGGGGGACATTGCCGTCTTCCACACCGTGATAGAAATAACGGGACTCTCCTTACCTTTGCGCAACGTGCTGGACCGTGCGGCAGCCGCCGTGGCCGGGATGGCCGAGGTTGCGCCGCTGACCGTGGAAGCCGCTCGAAAGGATGGACGGCCTTTGGTGGCCATGTCCATGTTCGGCCCCACCGAGAGATGTGCGCATCATGTCCACACAGCGCTGGACAGGCTAGGCTATCAGACCATAGGGTTCTCTGCGGCCGGTGTCTGTGATCGCGCCATGGAAGACATGATCGGCATGGGGTTCTTCGACGGCGTCGTGGAGTTGGCTCCCGGAGGAGTGGGCGAGGAGGTGCTCGGCGGGATGCGAGCCGCAGGTCCAAACCGCCTTACCAACGCGGGAACACTGGGAATCCCTCAGGTTGTGGCTCCGGGAGGGGTGAACCTCATGAATCCGAGAAAATCGCGATACAAGCCGGATTACCACGAACGAAGAAAATACGAACTGGATGAGTTGCGTACGTTTCTCAGAATCTCCGACAGTGAAATGAGGCGGATCGCTGAGGTATACGCGGAAAAACTCGGCAAATCCGGGGGGCCCGTGATCTTCTTGTTCCCCGCCAAGGGGTGGTCTGCCGTGGATCCTCCCTCAGGCCACATGTTCGATCCGGATCAGGACAGAATCTTCCTTGAGATTCTGAAAGCAAGAATCGGATCGAAGATCGAAATCCGCGAGGTTGACGCGAATCTCGATGATGAAGTATATGCAGAAGAGATAGAAAAGGCATGTATGGAAATCTTTCCTCAACCGTGACGGAGTCGTGGGACCGATAAGCCTAATTTCTTGATAAAGGGATTGTGGCTTAAGGCTTCCCATACCACCGGAGGTAACTATGATCATTAAGAACTGGATGCTGCCTCAGCAATTCTCCATCACGAGTGATGCACTCGCAATCGAAGCCGTCGTGCTGATCCGGGAGCATAATCTGAAGATGCTCCCTGTGGTGGACAACGGTCGTCTGCGGGGCGTGGTTCATCGTCGTGACTTGAGCGAAGCCGCCCAGTGCGTGACCGGAAGCGGCGACATGTGCGAGATGAACTACTTCTGTAACAAGCTCAAGGTTAAGGACATCATGGTTCGAATGCCGACCACGATTAACCTGAATGACTCCGTCGAGGATACCCTGACGAAGGGACGGGAATTGATGATGAGCACGTTTCCCGTCATTGACGGAGACAAGGTCGTCGGTGTGGTTTCCGACCGTGAAATTTTCGTCACGCTCTTTAAGCTTCTCGAGGCGGGTAAGCAGCGTACACGGATCACGTTGACCGGAGTGAGTTTGGAAGACGGTACCTTGTCGAAGATCCTTCAAGTGGTTGATGGTTGCAAGTGCACGGCGCGTGCGATCTTCAGCGTTCCTGACAAGGATGACGGCGAGGTCCGGGTGGTTCTGAGGGCGGACTGCGAGGACCCTGCGGCTCTCAGGAAAACTCTGGAAGACCAGGGCTACAATGTTATGGAGTTCGGCAGCTAATCTCACATGTGATCGATCAATGCACCCGGACTTTTGGCGTCATAGGGCGTGCCTCGACGTATTGCCTCGAAGCACGTGCATGTACATAATTTCGTCGGGAGGACAAGAAAATGAATACCACATGTTTTTTTGAGATCCCCGCGGACGACCTCGACGCGCTCATGAAGTTCTATGGTGAAATGTTCGGATGGAAATTCGAAGCCGTCCCGGGCAAGTTTCGGTACTATTCGATTAATCAGGGAGACGAATCCATGAAGGGCGGCATCACTGCCCGACAGGACGCAGCACACACTCCGGTGAACTATGTGTCGGTAGAGTCGGTTGAAGCCGCCAGAGATAAAGCCGTGGGCCTCGGTGCGAAAGCCGTAGTCGCAAAAGACTCGGTTCCCGGCTCGGGTTGGTACTCCGTAGTGCTCGACCCGCAGGGTAATAGGCTCGGGTTCTGGCAGGAAGACCCGAACGCGGGCTGACAACTCTTACTATCTCCAAGTTCCTGTAGATAGATGGGTAGCACTTTTTCAGTGCTATCCATCCGCGCAGTTTCCCGCCCCACCGATGCCTCCCGGATCGAGGCGAAGCGACTCGTAATGCCGGCTGAACCCGCTGCCGTTCGAACTCGCAGCAGGACGCCGTTCTCATAGGTACATCAGCGCATTGAAGGTGCGTCGTAGAGCGCATGGTCAACTGACCGGGACGGAGACTATTCCTGCACCATGATCTGCTTGAAACGGTCGGCCTCCATCACGTAAAAGGTCCCGGATGCCTTACTGCAGATTTCTCCCGACTCGTTCTTCATTTCAGCGGACAAGGTGACCTTGGAATCTGAACTCGATTCCATCCTGCAGCGAACCTCGATCTCCTGCTCTACAAGAACAGGCTTGAGAAAGTCAACGTTAAGGGAAGCCGTAATTGCTACCAGACCGGTAATATGATAGGCGGTCCAGCCCATAGTTTCGTCGAACACCCCGCTCTGTATGCCGCCATGGAGAACCTTACCATAACCGCTATACACGGACGGGGGGGTCCACCGGCAGATCAATTCGTTGGGATTGGTTTCAGCCTGCTGGAATGTCAGTTTAGGTCCCACGGGATTGCGGCTTCCGCCGAAGAAACAATCGGGGGGATCGTAAGGGTTTGTAAGTGTCTTCATCGTGTGTATCTCCGTTGGGATTTGGCGCTGGTCGATCCGGTCGGTACGAGGCGTGACGGTGGCGGACCGAGGTCTCGGAAATCTCGATCAGTCTCCCAGGGTCAACGATCTCACCAGTTGTTCCAGACGTGCCCGATCTCTTTCCGAAATGAAGGTAATCTCGAATCCGGCATAGCTCCCTTCGGGCTCCCTGACTAGCCACCGGCAGGTGGCGTCGAATGCTATGGGTTGGATTTCTACGAACTTCTCCGGGTACACCACGAACGATCTTTCTTCGTCGACCTCGGCTTCTATACCGATCATACCTACCATGCCCTCTCCAACGGTACGAAGGCGCCCGACGACCGCCGGATCCATGGCGTCGGAGACGGGTATGGGGAACGCCAGATAGTGTTCCGATTCATCATGGATAGAGTCCACGGTTACCGTATCGATGAAGAGAGAAGATCGACCGTAAAGCTCACCGCGCGTAATCACGTTGGTGTCGAGAAGCTGACGAAAGACCCGATCGAGCTTCTCGTAGGGAATCTTGTGCTTCACCATTAGTTCGGAATCGGTGAGGCCTGCACGTACATCTTTCAGCACCTGAGCCACGTTGACGGGCGTCTCATTCTTCCGGGAGTCGGCACCGGTCTTCGTGGCAGCTGGTTTCGCGCCGGCTCCGTGTCCGCATGCCGGACATACCTCGTATTTCTCTTCTTTGGATATCCCGCAAGACGGGCATATCCATACCGGGGGGATCTCCTCTTTGGGCTCCTGCAGGAGTTCGTCCAGGTTTATGTCGTTCATGAAACCGCGCAGGTCGACAGTCTGATCGACGGTCGGCATGCGCCTCTCAACCTCGGTAGGTGCGACGAGTCCGGCCTTGACGAGTTGCTCGAGGAGATCCTGTAATCCTTTGGAGGATAGGCGGTATTTCTCCATGAGTTCGGAATCGGTCATGCCGGCCTTGATGTCCGCAATCGCGTCCGCAGCGCGAACGACTTGCCCGGGCTTTTCACCTGGCCGTGTACGGCGAATCTTCCAGTCTTCCCCCCCGGCACGGCCCGATTCTTCAGATAGGCGCGCGGACTGCATGAATCCCGGCAAATGCCGCTCGAGTTCCTCTTGAGTTATCAATTCCGAGGCCACCAGCTTTGTAAGCAGGCTCTGAAGCCCTTTGGCCGCCAGCTGGTACTTGTCCATAAGCTCGGTTTCGCTCAGTCCCGACCTCACATCGGCGAGAGCCGCTCTAATTCTTATCTGGCGCTTAGCCATGGGAAGTCTCCACGTGCCGAACAGTACAGGTTGACCCAAATGCCGTCCGACTCGCGAGGCAATTCAACCCGATGAATTCTTACCGTGTTGTAGCTTCCGGTTATTTGTCGGACAGGCTTGTTGTCGGGACCGAGGAATCTCGAAAGCACCGACCCATGATCTTACTGATACGATAACAGTTCATCCGGATGCTATCAAGATTTTGGTTAAACCGAACCGGAGAGAAGTGCACGGTGCTTAAGCGAGGAAGTTACGAGCCGGCCTCGTCCCGGCAGCCCTTTGTTTCGCTGCAAGTATTGCGCAGATCCCGAGTTTCGAATGGCGAAATTCCGTATTGCGAAATTAACGAATTACGGCTTGACCCGCAATGGCAGTCGCGTGACACGTATGCGATTTTTGTCCACTACTGATACGGACCTTTCCAGTACGTGGATCGAGGCGGTTTTCAACGTCATGTCCAGCAGCTTACACATCTCTGCATCCGAGTAATTCCCACCCCGAAACAGTATAATGCCCGGGCCCTCGGCCAAGCTCAGCGCCAGAAGACGGGGAAAATCCAAGTCCGCAGTGACAATGATACGACCTTCTCGACGAGCGATTGCCAATAACTCGGTATCCGGCGCTTTATCCTTGCCAATTTGATGAGCGTGAACTCCTTCATGTCCGTATTTACCAAGAACTTCGAGAAGCGCGGGAGACACCGGCATATCGAGAAGAAATCTCATGAGGCAAACTCAACAACTTCCTCATCGGCCAAAAGCGCAGCGTAGCTTAGGGCTTCCCGGATATCCTCCGGCTCCAGGTACGGGTATGCCTTCAAAATGGATTCCGTGGTCTCTCCTGCGGCCAAGAGTCCTAACAAACGGGAAACGGGAAAACGTAACCCACGAATGATAGGCCTGCCGCCGCAGATCTCCGGATTAACAGTAATGCGTGGGAAGGTCATGAAAAACCTCCGTCTGGATCGTCTCTATGAATGGTACCAGACTCCAGGCGGGGACGCAAGGTCCGTGAGTAATCGTGATCGGGCTTGACATATGTGCATTTGTGCCAAGCGCTTTCTAGCCCTCTCAACTATTGCCGCCAGACGGGGGATTCGTTTCCGCACATTTGTGCAGCCGATTCACCGCCTGACTGAGCCTGCGCGGAATTCCGCCGGAATTCCATAGATCAGACCTGGATCAGAGGGCGTTTCAAGAAAAAAGGTTGACATTACCTGCTATTGAATTATCACATCAGTGGAGGCTTTGTGGCGCTTCGGTGCTGCTTTGCCTTTTCTAGTTCTGGTCTTGGTCTTCTACTCCTCTCAGATCGTCTATCATAGTAAAACTCCATACCACGAAATTCGGGTTATTCCCTACTTCTCGCACGGTTCGGTGTCTGAGTTGGCACACCTGATTGACGAAGCCGGCCATTTCTTCGCGCGCTTGGTTCAGTCATATTGGAATTCCCGGGTCTTGTGTAATTCGCCGACAATTACTACAGTGTCAATATGTTCAGTCGAGGGGACCAGATGAATTCCGAATCTTTCAAGGGCGCAATGGAGCGCGCACGGGCTTATTCGACGGGGCCGACAGGATGTTCACTTCTTCATTCGATCTTCAGGTTACGAAAATTCTCGTTGTCTGTATTGCCGTGTTGCTCTGGAGGACGTGCTGTGCCGAGCCGTCCGGCTCGAACAAGCCGCACCACACGGGCAACGGGTTCAGGAATATCCATGCGTCCGAAAACCCGGGTTTTTGGGGACTTATCAAATGGCGTTGGGACCGACTCTGGATGGACCTGCCAAGTCCGGAATCATTCAACTTTCCCCTCGCGAAGAACGATCCGGTTTTTCTCAAGAACAACCGGCTGAAAACCACACTCACCTGGATCGGCCATGCAACGATGTTGTTGCAGCTCCGAGGGCGGAACATCTTGACGGATCCGCATTTCTCAGACCGGGCCTCTCCCGTCCAGTGGGTCGGTCCAAAGAGAGTCGTTCCTCCCGGCCTGTCCCTTGAGGATCTCCCGGCAATCGATATCGTGGTGATTTCTCACGATCATTACGATTCGCTCGATACCTCGAGCATTCTCAGCCTGGCCAATCGACCGGCCGGTGATCGAACGACGTTCTACGTTCCGTTGGGGCTCAAGGCTTGGTTTAACGACCTCGGCATCAAACGGGTGTTCGAGTTGGACTGGTGGGATAGCCGCAAGGCGGACAATCTTGAGATCATCGCGGTTCCCGTTCATCACTGGAGCAAGAGAATCTTGGTCTCTCGGAACCGGACCCTATGGGCGGGATGGGTAATCAAGGCACATGATTTCAGCTTTTTCTTTGCCGGAGATTCAGGTTACAAACCCATTTTCAAAGAAATCGGACACAGGCTCGGGCCGTTTGACCTCTCCGCAATACCGATCGGGGCCTACGAGCCGAGATGGTTCATGCGGCATCATCACATGTCTCCCGGCGAGGCGGTGCAGGTTCACTTGGATGTAGGTTCCAAAAAATCGGTAGGAATGCACTGGGGAACCTTCCCGCTCACCGACGAACCGTTGGACGAACCCCCTAAGGAGCTTGAGAAGGCAAGGAAATCGTACAAGCTCGCACCGGATGAATTTGTCGTTCTCAAACACGGAGAAACCATGATCCTGGACTGATTTGAAAGCGCAGTACTTTGACTTGAGGGGATGATAGCCGCTTGAACATACAGAACCTGATTGAGGTAATACGACGAGACTATGCACTCGACTGGCACGGCATTCACGGTATAGATCACTTCCGGCGAGTGATGGACAACGGAAGGGCTCTGGCGAGTAGAACCGGTGCCAAAAGGCACTTGGTGGATCTTTTCGCAATCTTTCACGATGCGCGACGCATAAACGATCGAATGGACCCCGGCCATGGCAGGCGGGCGGCGGAGTTGGTGGAGTCCTTACAGGGGGATTTACTCTCATTGAGCGACAGAGACTGCGACCTTCTCATGTATGCGTGCACCTACCATACCGATGGACTCGTGGAAGGGAACCCGACCGTCCAAACCTGCTGGGATGCGGATAGGTTGGATCTGGGCCGCGTGGGAATAAAACCTGTTCCGGAAAGACTTTGCACCACGGCAGCGAAGGACCCCGCCATCCTGGAATGGGCCTACGAGAGGAGCATTTCTCGATGAGGAACAGGGCGTCGAAACGTTGGCCAAAAACTTCCAACCATTAGGGGCTCCTGCCGGTCGCCTCAAGCTCTTCGTAGGGGAATTGGGGTAACTTCGCCGGCGACGGGATACTTGGATAGGCGAACGATTCATTGTACAGTAGCATATCGGCACCACATTCGGTTGCCGGCACCTTGGCAAAGGAGTGCGAACAGCATGCAGAGCGACGTGTCACAACCCGGAGGATCACGTGCGACCCATGGGGCGGCCGACTGGTTCGTTTCAGCAGTAAAGACCTTGGCGTCAGCTTTTTTCAAGCTTATCCGTTGGGTTCTTGCATGGATTTACAGGGGGATCCGTTGGATACTGCGCCACATGCATAACTGGTTCACGAGGCTCGATGGGACTGCCAAAATTCTCTTCATATTGAATATCGTCCTCCTCATTGCAGTGATCGTCTTGTGGCTCGATCTCGACCTCTGGTCCGTCTTCTACGGAAACCAATAGTGCGGGAACAGCGAAAAGGGTGACGCAACTACACGGCTTCCGTGCGGCGTGTATTATAATTTTTGATATCAATCAATTAGGCTCAACTTCCTGCTTTACGCGTCATGATGCTTGACGATCTTTGTTTCGGGCGGAAATCCAAGGCTCCGATTCCTCCGTTGGCACGCAACGTCTCGTGGATCAGAATTGCAGTGTTACTCGGCAAGAATGCCCGCGCGAAGGAACCTCACGGGCTTTATGGCAAGTGTCGGAAAAATGACCGATATTTAGAGTCTGGTTCCCAGGCAAATCCCCCAGCCCCCCTTTGACAAAGGGGGGCTGGGGGATTTGCCTGGGAACGACAGACACACGAATTTCGGACAGAATTTATGGCAACTGCGCTACCGCTGTTTTCCGATGGCTTGATCGGTAGAGCCGTCGGCTGTTCCCCGAATCATGAATCTCGGGATTGAACGGACTAAGTTTGTCGGAATGAAAAGGGAGGGAGGACAGTAGTGACTAATCCAATAGATATCTTCGAAGAAAACTATCAGGAATACCGGACCCAATTGGCAAAGGTAGATTTCGAATCGATTAAGGATACACTTGGAATCGTATCGGATTCGAACAAGATGTTTATCCCGTTTCTCAAGAACCGTTTTTTCGTTTCTAATGACGGGATTACGGACGCATCAGGGAACAGACCTGACTATTCGGTCGCCGTCATCCTCTGCAAATATATCCTGTTATGTCCCACGGAACCACACTACGAGCCGGAATGGGCCGCGTTCAGAGATTTCAAGAGAGTTTCACATTTCACGAATGTGAACTATTTCTCCAGTGATACCGAAAAAGTCATTGAGAAGAACTTTTCCGGAAAGCTGAATGAACTGAGAAAGGCATGTGCCGAACTGGGCGGATTTCACCATGAAACGCAAACTTCCTACGATTTGTCTATGGAATTTGTTGCACTTCCCCGTATTTCGCTCCTGTTGCTTTTCAACGATGGTGATGAAGAATTTCCCGCCAAGAGCACAGTCCTTTTTCAGAGACATGCAGAATATTATCTCGACCCCGAAAGCCTTGCCATGACCAGCGCTTCCCTGGCCAAGAACCTGAAAGACCGGATCTTTCCGTAGCACGGTGACCGGTAGGCTTTTCAGATCTGAACCGTATCTCTCTGCAAAACGATAACGTAGGCTTTGTCATTATGGCAATTGTCCGAAATGACGACCGAAATATCGAAGCCGGTTCCCAGGCCTTGGAAAGAGAGATTCCCCTGAATTCCCATAGGCGCTTACGTAAAGGTCTTGGTCGCCGTTGCTAGGGAGTCTTGACGCCTCCAAGGGATGGTAGGAACGTAGACCGGTCTTTCAAGGCCGGGCCGGATTCAATCGAACCGGAGTATTCTCACATCTCTGTTCCGGAAGATCGGCGGGAATTCCTCGGTATCGAGTATGGCAAAGCCGGTCCGTCTATTGGTAAGATCTCTGATGAAACTCCCGAACGGTTCAAAGTAGATCGGTCGGCTCGCAGCCGAATTCGGCTGAAAGTCGTCTTCACGGACCAGCAAATAGTC
This sequence comes from Desulfomonilaceae bacterium, assembly GCA_963675835.2. Taxonomy (GTDB): domain Bacteria; phylum Desulfobacterota; class Desulfomonilia; order Desulfomonilales; family Desulfomonilaceae; genus JAVHLK01. The sequence continues at coordinate 412,446 of CAXXIU010000017.1, read as the reverse complement.
TATCCCGTTCTTCCTGCAGAACGTTCGGATGAGTTCGGGATCGTCCGAGTAGTAGGCGCGAAAGAAATCAAACGTCCTTTCGCGCATGTCGCGCCAGTACTTCTTGTACCAGGTGTGGGACAACTCGTACGTGATGAAGGCCTTTCGTTTGCCAAAGGTGGTTACGTTATCCATCATATCGGGATGCCCGGCAATGAGACAGGTCTTAGGAGTTGATTGTACGAACCGGTAAAGATCCGCGGAGCCTGAATAGTCGTACAATCCTACATTGTGAAGTCGAACGGCGCCGACCACCGCAAGTACGGTTACAATCAGGGGAAAAGCGAATCTCCCCAGCCTGAAACGCTCGATCGCAATCCTTAGACACACGGCCGTCACCACGCAATAGAAGATGTTGAGTGAGAACTCCAGGTATCTGCTCGGGAGGAACAGCCTCATAAGCATGAGACGGGCCGCGACGTACAGCACCGCGGAAGCGCTGAGAAGATACAAGAAAACTCGGAAGCCGCGGACATCGACGATCCGGATGTTCCACTTCAATACCAGGACCGCTGCGGCAATCACCAAGAAAAATACGAGTGCACCGACCTGAGCTTCCCAGCCGGCCGGCGCAAACCCCGGAATCCACGGACGGACGACCTCGAATAAGATTGACGGCACCGGGACAATACCGTACCGGCCTGCATCGGTGTATTCGATCTTTCCGGCCATGTCGGCCGGTGTAACCACTTCCCCGAATTCGGGGGAGGTGAATGCCACATACTTGAGAGCCGTCAACAGGATCCCTATCGCCACAGGTGCACCCTCGGCAAAGGTCCGCAGGGAGATCAAGGATGCAGGCCCCAACCCTTTGAAGAGTGCTTTGGCGTACCTGTGAGCTGTGAAGCCGGCATGAGTCAACAGGCAGACAAGGAATGCATAGGGATTGAAGAGCGATTGCAGCAGGAGCACCATGCCTGCGGAAAACAGGCATTCCTTCCCCAGAAAATAGACATACGCGGCCATCAGAGGATAGACGAATCCTCGTGAGAGCCCGCCGGACATTCTGTCCAGAAAAGTACCAAAGAAAAAGAACATGCATACGGCGAGAACCCCGGTGAGATCATCCTTGAACAGGAGGCCGATGCCGAACACAAAACCCGCGGTCACCACGAACAGTATGCCGGCAACAACTTTGGTGAACTGCACGGGATTCATGAACTGAGATCCCAGGGCATAGACCGCTTGAACGCCCCAAGGTACGTAATTTCGGGCGTACCGACCGAGGATGTCGTCTCGGTAGAGTTCGGGGTCTGTCCATGATTGCATCCAATAGATCTGTTGGCGTACGTCGTCGTTGATAACGTATTGATTCGTGATCGCGTCCCAATGTGCAAAGAGATAGACTCCGGAAGCGGTAATCATTACATAGATTAGATAAAACACACGGTTACGGTTGATCTCCATGAGTGGGAATCTTATTACACGCGATCCCCTATTGCAATTTTCTTCTTCAGACCACCCGTTCTACGGTGAGATACCGCGTATTCCGTTCCTATGAGGAAGGAGGCAAATTCCGGCACGCTGAGATTGCTATTCGTCCGCGATATGCCTATAATCGCCATTCACATGGGCTTGAAGCAGTCTCAAGCCGAGAGGCTCCCGCCAGAGGACAATGGATCCAACATGCAGGAAACGAGAGGAAAAGTCGGAAGCAAAGAGATCCTGGCAGATATTCGTGCCGGCATGAATGAGTCCCAACTCACGGACAAGTATGGTCTGTCTCGTGCGCAGGTACAGGCTTTTTTCAGAAAGTTGTCCCAGGCGGGATTGTATGAGCACTCCCCGGCCGCAGGGGCGATCCCCAAGGATCACGCCTTGGTTCCCGTGGAAAAGGAGGCGAGAGATGTTCTGCGGGATTCCGAGGAGCGAAAACGGCAATTGCGTAGGCTCCGCCGGGAGGAGAAAGAACGGCAAGAGAATGAAAAGGTTCTGGCGATAATGGACAGCAATCTCCACTGGCACCTTCTCGGTGTGGGAGCGGTCACGCTTTTCATAGGCATAGCCCTGTATGTGATGTGGCCGTACATCGAGACGCGGTGGTTAGCCGATCTCGCTCTGGATCGAACTCTCGGTCATCAGGGGTCCACGGAGCGGTCCTACTTGATCTGGCAGTACGTATCAACCAAAGGCGGGCCGGTGCTGGTATTGGCAGGGGGGTTGCTGGCCGTAGCCGGGGTGGTCAAACGATGGTTGAACAATAGACGGATCCGGAGAATGGTAGGTCGGCAAAGACAAGGACTTGTGTTCGAGCCGGCCCGTGAAGAATAGTGGTGACGGTTTGCCTGACCCCCCCCATAGGCGCCGGCATAAGCGGTTTGGGAGGGGCGGCCTGCGGCCGGTAAGAGACAACTTGCCGGATGGGCTCCGTTTGTGTCCGCGTGGTCGGTTTCTTACCCGTCGTGGGGGCTGTCGGTAGAAAGGCGGTACTACCTTCCGATTCGATGAGCTCCTTTGCCTCCAAGAAAGTCAAGCTAGGTCCTGGAGCCGACCTGCAGAATATTTGGTAACCCCTAGGCCTTTGACATAGGCATTCGCGTCATGTAGTGTATCATCATCGAGCGGTCTGCCTATCGTAGGACACAAGACCCGGAATAGCGTGCAGAGAATGGACTCAACATGTAAACGTTCACCGGGATGGACGCAACCGCACGTAATCATGATGGAGGACCATTACCTCAAGATTGAAATCTCGGCGGAAGTGAGTCCGGTCATCGGTGTCATGCGGCCAAGACGGCAATGAATCCTCCCCTCCCGGCGAACGGGTTGTCGCTGCCGGCGCGCATCGCTCCGCGAATTTCACGAACCTCGACCGCGGTAGTCGCAGGGTTGTCACGCAAGCCGGCAGTCGTTTGAGGATTTCCGGATGGGGACGCACTGTGAGGAGGCTCAAGGAAATGCCACCTGCAAAGATAATGGTCGTGGAAGACGAAATTGTTGTTGCCATGGAACTGCAGAGCAGGTTGACCGCCCTGGGCTATACGGTGACAGGCATCGTCGCCGGCGGCGAGGACGCCGTGGATTTGGCTGAAAAGGCCATGCCGGATCTGGTTTTGATGGATGTGAAGTTGGCCGGCGATATCGATGGCGTGGAAACCGCGAGAGTCCTTCGAGAACGCCACAACATTCCTGTCGTGTACGTCACCGCTCATGCGGACGACGATACGCTGCAACGGGCAAAACACACGTACCCGCTGGGCTACATTGTTAAGCCGTTCTCCGACAGCGATTTGAGGGCCACCATCGAAGTGGCCCTCTGCAAGCACGGAGAGGATACAAGGGTCCGAAAGGACTCGGAGTGTTTTTCCGCGACCCTGGACATCCTTGGAGGCGCGGTGATCGTTGCGGATGCCGACGGTGTTATCAGAAGTATGAGTCCCGTCGCCGAGACGCTCACGGGATGGACAAGCACGGACGCTCTCGGGAAGCAATTGTCCGAAGTGTACATGTTGAGGGATGAGGAGACGGGAAAGATCGTTGAAGACCCCCTTTCAATGATGCACTTGAAATCCGAGTTTGTGCCGATTTCATCGCAATATGTGCTCATTTCGAAGAATAAAACGGCCATTCCGGTTGTGAATACGCTCATAGGAATTGGAGATTCCGGATCCGGAGTCACCAGCGTCATCGTGGCGTTCCAGGACAGCTCCCAAATGGTGATGCCGGAGCAGTTCTGGAACAGTTTTGCCGCCAATCTTCATCTTTCCGGCATTCTCCTGTGCGCACAAGGGCATTATTTGAGAGCGGAATCGTGTTTCAAGAGAGCACTGCTCATCTGGGAGAGAAATCTGGGCAAAGAACATCCAAAGGTTGCCCGTGCTCTTGAAGGCCTTGCCGAAGTCTGTCAGAAGACCGAGAGAAACGATGAGGCGAGGGAATTGCAGGCGAAAGCGGCCGCGATTCGAGCGGGAGTTCCCCCGTCCTCGTTATCGTAAGTCCCCGTACGTCCGGATCATGATTTCCTACCCGCCGGAAGCGCGACCGTATCTAGCAAACCGACCATTATAACACTATAGTTTCGCGATTCTTGCATGATCGAGTCCGCGCGTGTGGCGCGATTGGCTAATGTCTTGCTACTCATTGGTATTGCGGGCTTCCGAAGAAATTTGGAGTTGGAAATGACTTGCGGCGGATAGTCACGTCCCGGGTACTGATGAACCACGTGAGCGAGCATCAATTCTTCCTGTACCCGGTAATCTCCACACTTCTCCCGGCGAGAGGAATAAGGATCGTGTAGCACGCCATCAGGGAATCGTCGTGTCGTTGCAATCTCCGGCACCGGTGATAAGATTTCGTCGGGCGACACGGGTTCCAGCGATTCCCTGCTGTCTCCCATTATGCAATCTGAATCGTCGGACATCTTCGGAGTGCACCATGACTGAACAAGACCGCTTCCTTGGAGAAAAGCCGTTGATTACAGGCCCGGAAAAGCGCGGCGATCAGGCGCAGGAAACAAACGGCCTTTCCCAGGCCGAACTGCAGGAAAGATTCCTGGAAATCGAGCGCTTTAACCGCCTGGTCATGGCCAGGGAACGGCGGATTCTTGACCTGAAAAGAGAAATTAACGAGTTGGCTCTAGCTGCCGGCAAACCCGTGCCTTACGGATCCTTGGACCGGATTGAAACAGATGAAGCACTGGACGATCCGGTCCCGTCCGTGGGGGAGCATAGTGAATGGGTTCGCTCCGGGCCCAAAGAATTGCAGATATCGGATTTGTTGCATGTTGAGGGCTTGCAGCTTCTTCTTAGCAACTTCTGCGACGCAGTGGGGGTTGCCTCAGCCATATCGGACCTCAAAGGCAACCTGCTGGCATTCGCAAACTTTCGGCGGGCTTGCACCCAATTCCATCGAGTTGGCGAGATTTCCTCTCAACGCTGTATCGAAAGCGACACAATACTGGGTTCCAGACTCGAGGAAGGTCAGGATTTCACCATTTATCAATGCAAGAATGGCATGACGGACGCTGCTTCGCCGCTGATTATAGACGGGAAGCACCTGGCAAATATTCTCATCGGCCAGTTCCACTTGCAGGAACCTGATCTGGACTTCTTCCGTCGCCAGGCTCGAGATCTCGGTTACGATGAAGAGGATTATTTGGCTTCCATCAAGGAAGTACCAATCATGTCCGAGGCAAAACTGCCCAGCATTCTCGGCTTCTTGTCAGAGTTCGCCAAGATGGTGGGCTCCCTCTTGTTAGACCGAATTCGCGCTTCACAGACGGCCGAGGACCTAAAAAAGAGGGCCGAGGAACTGCGTCGCAGCCAGGCAGCAGCTTTGAGCCTCGCCGAGGATGCCGAAATGGCTCGCAGCGAAATAGCGCGATATAGGGATCAACTGGAGCAGTTGGTCCAGGATCGCACCAATGATCTGCTCTTGTCTGAAGAGCGAACCCGGCTGCTTCTGGAATCTGCAGGCGAGGGGATCATCGGTGTGGACACGGACGGCAAGATAACTTTTGTCAATCCTGCAGCTTGTCGAATGCTTGGATACTCGACGGATGAATTCGTCGGTCAGGGTCTCCACAGCTTCGTTCACCACTCTAATGAGGATGGTTCTCCATATCCAGAAATAGACTGCCCAATGTACAAGTCCTTTTCAATTGGTTCCATGAGCCATGTGGATAATGAAGTCTTGTGGCGAAAAGCCGGCACGGGTTTCCCCGTAGCCTATTCCAGCAACCCTATCCACAAGGACGGCGAAGTTGTCGGAGCGGTAGTCTCCTTTAGGGACATCAGCGACCGTCGTCGAGCCGAAAAGGCCCTTGCCGAAAGTGAACGCAGGACACGCACAATTTTGGAGACCGCCATCGAGGGTATCTTGATGGTTGATAACGATGCAGTCATTATGCTTATCAACCCAGCCCTGTGCGGGATCCTGGGCAGGCCGCAGGAAGAGATACTCGGCCGGCGGATTCTTGATTTCGTGGACGAAGAAAACCTTCAAATTCTCTTGCACCAGTTGGAGTTAAGAAGCAAAGGAATATCAGGCGCCTATGAGATTTGTCTGCAAAGGCCGGACGGTGTGAACGTGTCCTGTCTGTTCAACGCCACACCCTTTATCGACGAAGATGGTCAAAAAAAGGGCTCTTTCGCGCTCGTCACCGATATCACCGATCGCAAAGAGGCCCACGAGCAGATGCTTCGCGCCAAGGAGATGGCTGAGGAAGCCACTCGGATGAAGAGCGATTTTCTGGCCAACATGAGCCACGAGATCAGGACACCGATGAATGCGGTGATCGGCATGGCTCACCTTGCCCTTCAGACGGAGCTGACTCCGAAGCAGGCGGACTACGTCGGAAAAATCCAGCGCTCGGCTCATTCTCTTCTGGGGCTCATCAACGACATTCTGGATTTCTCCAAGATCGAGGCGGGGAAAATGCAGATGGAATCCGTGGATTTCAGCCTGGATGAAGTCCTCGACAATGTATCCACGGTGGTGGGAGTCAAGGTCCACGAGAAAGAGCTGGAGTTCTTGATGGATACGTCCCAAGATGTGCCGCTGGCCTTGGTAGGCGACCCGCTGAGGCTGGGGCAAGTCCTGATTAACCTGTGCAACAATGCGGTGAAGTTCACCCACGAGGGTGAGATAGTCATTTCAACCGGGGTGGCGGAAAAAGATGAGCAGTCGGTCACGCTCCGGTTTTCTGTTCGAGACACCGGCGTCGGTCTGACCGAAGAGCAGAAGGGGAAACTCTTCCAGGCCTTTAGCCAAGCGGATACGTCCACCACGAGAAAATACGGAGGGACAGGTCTCGGGCTGACGATTTCCAGGCGCTTGGTGGACTTGATGGGAGGTGAGATCTGGGTTGAGACTGAGCCCGGCAAAGGGAGCGAGTTCGTCTTCACGGCAAGATTCGGTTTAGCGGGGAAGGTTTCCAGGAGACGCCTGGATCCCTCGGTGGATCTGCGAGGAATGCGGGTTCTGGTGGTGGACGACAATTCGTCATCCAGGGAGATTCTGCAAACCCTGCTGGAAAGCATGAGTTTTGAGGTAACCGTAGCAGCATCCGCCGAAGAAGGAATGGCGGAGTTGGAGAAGGAAGCCGAAAGCAGGCCTTATAAGCTGGTCGTGATGGACTGGAGGATGCCCGGTATGGACGGGATCAAGGCCGCTGCCGCAATCAAGAGTGATCTTAGCTTGCCGCAGAAGCCCAAAATTATCATTGCGACGGCCTATGGTCGTGAAGAGGTCATGCAAAGATCCGAGAAGGTGGGGGTGGACGGATTTCTTCTGAAGCCCGTCGGCCAGTCCGTACTTTTTGATGCGATCATGGCAGCTTTTGGAAAAGATGCTCCGGACGTCGGTGTTGTGGCTCAGGAGAAGGGCAGTGATGGGGAAGAACTGCGAAAGATTCGCGGGGCGAGGGTGTTGCTTGCGGAGGACAACGAGATCAACCAGCAGGTGGCCAAGGAAATCTTAGAGCAAGCGGGACTGGTCGTTAGCATCGCCGACAACGGGAAAGAGGCCGTGGAGATGGTTAAGGCGGGGAACTTTGAGTTGGTGCTCATGGATATACAAATGCCGGTGATGGGGGGATTTGAGGCGACCAAGGAGATTCGCAAGGATAGGGATTTGCCCATAATTGCCATGACTGCTCACGCCATGGCCGGCGACCGTGAGAAAAGCCTTGAATCAGGCATGAACGATCATGTCACGAAGCCCATTGATCCGGATCATCTCTTATCCGCACTGGTAAAATGGATCAAGCCCGGTGACCGGGAGACACCTGAAGGCGTGTGCGAGTCATTGGGTGAGCAGAATGAGGTGGAGGACATTTTCCCTTCCGACTTACCCGGTATATCCGTATCCTCAGGTCTCTGCCGGGTAGGCGGAAACAAGAAGCTCTATGCAAAACTCTTGTGCAAGTTCAAAGAAGGCCGGGAAACGGCAGTGGAAGAGATCAGGGAGGCTCTCGAATCCGGAGATGTGGAAACAGCCGCCGGAATCGCTCATTCGGTAAAGGGGGTTTCAGGAAACCTGGGCGCCGAGAGTCTTTATAGTGCTGCTGCCGACCTTGAAAAAGCGATCAAGGAAGGCAAAGAAAGCCTGGATAACCCCATGACGCAGTTCGGTGCGCAGCTGGATCTGGTCATGGATGGAATAAGGGCTTTTGAGGCAAGCCTGGTTGCCCGGCAAGGATCCGAGAAACCTTCGGCGGAGGTGCCGGTCGATAAGGGAGCGGTGAGACCTCTACTCCAAGAAATGGCTCAACTTCTGGAGAGCGATTTGACGGAGGCCATGAATCGCCTTGCAGCCTTGAGGGCACACTTGTCTCACTCATCGGTTTGTGAGGAATTCCGCCGACTGGAGAAGCAGGTCGAAGGCTTTGACACCGACAGTGCTTTGAAAAGCGTGGAAGCTATCGCCGGAAAGCTGAATATTGACGTGTGACAGCAAAAGGAGAAGATGTGGAGACCGAGAGAAAACCTAAGATTCTCATCGTGGATGACACTCCGGAAAATATCCAGATCCTAATGGAGACTTTGAAGGATCAGTACGCCATAGTGGCGGCCATTAACGGAGAGAAAGCCCTCAAAATGGCCGCAGCTGAACCGCGACCGGATCTCATTCTCTTGGATATCATGATGCCCGGCATGGATGGGTTCGAAGTATGCATTCGTCTGAAGTCCGATCCGGCAACTCGTGACATCCCGGTCATTTTTCTTTCCGCCCTCGATGACACGGCGAACAAGGTGAAAGGGTTCACCGCAGGAGCCGTGGACTACATCTCGAAGCCTTTTCAACCGGAAGAAGTCCATGTGAGGGTCAACACCCATCTCACCATGAACCGTTTGAAACGGAGTTTGGCGGACAAGAACGAGGAACTCAGGACGTACAGTGAACACCTGGAAGAAAGAGTGAGAGAACGAACCGCAGATCTGGCTTCGCTGAATCGCGTCTACGAGCGTTTCGTTCCCAGGGAGTTTATCGATTTGCTGCAGAAGGAGAGCATTCTCGAAACCCGCTTGGGTGATCAGGTGAGCCGGAAAATGACCGTGATGTTTGCCGATATTCGGGGATGGACTACCTTGCTCGAAAAGATGACCCCGACGGAGGCTTTCAGTTTCATCAATGCCTATCTGAGAAGGGTAAGCCCTGTGATCAAGAACTGTAATGGGTTCATAGATCAGTTCTACGGCGACGGCGTGATGGCATTATTCCCCGGAACACCGGATGATGCGGTAAGAGCGGCCGTCGCAATGCAGGCGGCTGTGGCCGACTACAACGGGGAGCGAGAGAGCGAAGGTTTTGCTCCCATCGGGGTCGGTATTGGCCTCCATTTTGCGGATCTTATGCTGGGCATCATCGGGAGCGAAGATCGAATGCAAGGAGCCGTGGTTGCCGATGCCGTGAACCTTGCAGCGCGCATCGAGGGATTGAATAAGATGTACGGCTCCTACGTCAGTCTGAGTAAGGAGACCCTTTTCGCAATGAAAGAACCGAACCGATACAGGCACCGTTTTGTCGACAAAGTACGAGTCAAGGGACGAGAAGACGCCGTTACTGTCTACGAGGTGTTCGAGGGATATCCTGAAGGAGTTGCCGGGCTGAAAGAACAAACGAAATCCGGATTTGAAAGCGGCCTCCAGCTCTACTACGGCAAGAGATTTTCTGAAGCCGGCGTGCATTTCAGTCAGGTTCTGGAGCAGAATCCGACAGACTTGGCTGCACGAATCTATCTGAAACGTTGCGCCAACTACATGGTACAAGGCGTCCCACCGGATTGGACCGGGGTGGAGACGCTTCTTGAGAAATAGAAGAACAGTCTGCGTACGGTCTTGACCGGAACGTCACAAGGTGATCACAAGCCCGAGTGAATCTCGGGCTGCAATTCGCCGTTTCGACAAGGTTGGAAGTGCTCCTCCGAACTCCCGGGGCGCAGGCCGCGGATTTCCTTGACCTGATAGTGAAGGAGATAATCTGCAAACCATCACGTCTCTGACCGATGGGCCCCCCTCAACCCAAGATTTTCCATTCCCCCGATTTGCTGAGCAGAAGCAGTTGGACCAATCTCTTGAGTGCTACAAGATCACTCTCGGAAATATACCGTATGTCGTATCCTGCAACCATGTAGTCGAAACTCGTCCCTTTTGTCTCGGTCCACATGCACTGAGCGATGAGCAACAGAGGATCGAACCCGACAAACATATCCACGGGAAACTGAAACGTTTTCACCAAGCCGACCTTCGACGGAATCCCCGCAACGCGGAAGCCGGTTTCCGAAATGTCCCGTATGAGGCCTTCTTTGGCCGATTCAACGCAGTAGATGGGCAAAGGGACACTGATATCAACTCTCGGTTTGCGTCGTCTTTGAATGTCATCATAAGATTTCTTGTACATCGGAGATTTCTCGTAGAGCTCGGAGTGGGAAATGGCCTTGGCCGCTACCAGCTTTCGGAAGATTGTCCTGAGTTCTTTTCGAGATATCCGATACTTGGCCATAAGCTCGGCATCCGTCATGTCGGAACGGATGTCGCTGACACAAGCACTTGCACTGATGGTTCGTGGCGAGTTCACCTATGGAAATCCTCGGACTAACGGACCCGTTTCACCAAGACGAACGGATTCAACGGTGCACCTACAAAGGAAGGCCTCGAGCGGGGAACATCCATCATCACCGATTGTAGCATACGGGAGCGCCTATTTGTTCAATTGCTCCATTTTCGCGCCGCAAGTCGGGCAAACCTCGAACCTGGAGTAGTGGATCTCACGGCATGCGTTGCACCTATAAGTGGGAAAGTAGACTGTTTTGGCAAGGGATCTTCTTTCGGCGAGATCCTCGGGGGTCAGGAGGCCTGTCGATACCAGTCTGCCCATAAGCTGAATGATTCCCTTGGACGTGAGACCGTACTTTTCCATCAGCCCTTCGTCGTCCATGCCGGAACGGATGTCGGCCATGATCTCTCGGCCATTGATCTTCTTCTTAGCCATTCTTGCTTCCTTGGCTACAGGCCGAAACAGTGATCACCGAAACGATTGCACGGTGCCGTACACACGATGCTTTCCGGCCCACCTCCTCTGACACTCGATGAATGATTTCACCTCGGAGGCAGAGCGGGAGGCCAACCGATCCAACGCATCAGACGCTATTCTCTTCATTCCCGGATTCTCGATCAGGACCACGGCCCCCACGTCTCGGGCCAGGGACGGGCTTGCAGGAGCCCCCTTTTCGGCCAGAATCGACAGAGTATTGATACCCCACGTACGGAAAACGCCGCCCTCTGTTTCCTCGGCCGCCGTGATTGCGGCCTTTAGTGAGTTATAATCAACCAGATCGTCCAGACAATTCAACGCGGTCTGAAGGAGATCAATGCGGCGCGACGCCAAACTCACAAGATTTTGAGCGGTTTGTTTTTCTGCGGATGCATTGGAGGGGAGAACCCGAGCCAATTCTTGGGCACCAAGCTTCTCAAAGGTCAAGCCCCACAGACAATACTGGTATCCACCCGACTCCTCGACAAACTGCCTGCCCAACGAAATGATCTTTCGGTAAACCCGCACCGCCTTTCTTCTGCTCCCTCTCTTTTCGAGGGATTTTCCGTAGCTGATCGCGGCACGGACATAATCTCTGAACATATCCCACGGCACGGGGCGTCGCGTATCTGCCGGGTTTGTCTTGAAGTCTCCATGGTAGAGTTCCCCAAGCCCCGACGGCCGACGAACCGCGGCCCTAAGAAGCACCTGAACGCCGTAGGCCGTGTGATGTATGCCTTTTGGATCCCTTTCTTTCTGATGGAGCTTTTCCAACTCTTTGAACTCGGATACGGCAGGTCCTTTAGCCGTGGGACCAATGAGAGAATCTTCCGACGAGCCTTCCAATCCAATCTTGTCCAGGACGGCAACCGCGGTTTCGAATCGCAGCGCAAGTTCCTCCTGTTTGGACGTGGGAAAGGCTGCACCCGACTGAACGAGGTACTCTATGGACACGGGGCGTTCCAGCCACCATTTGCCGTCATCCAGAATCCACAGAAGAACCATTCTCAGTGAGCTGGGGCCGTGGAATTCTTTTGCCAGTGAAGGGCCCTGAAAGATGAACGTGGAGGTGATACGTTCAGTAGTTCCGTCCTCGGATTTGAAACGCTCGTCTATTTTCCTGCTGCGTAGGGTGAGCCTGCGGCTATGGCAGCGTTTCAGAAAACTCTCCACGTCCGCGGTGCGGATCTCCTTGCCGGAGCGTATTTCCGGATGGATGATTTGGGTGAGGCCGGCCGCGTCCTGGGCCGTGAAGAGTTGAGAAAACCTTTGAAGAGCCTCTTCCGGGTTCTGTTCGGTGGACCAGATGAAGGACGTCAGGCCGATTAGGCCGGTAACGGCAATACACAAATGGAGTCGAGAGATGTAAGCAGTTAGTCTCATTATATGGCCGGTCCGCTCCGACGATCCCCTACAAATTTGCACTGTTTATACTTTTCAGGACATGAGATCAAGATTATTTTCCTCCCAATTACTCCAAATCCATAAGTTCGATCACGCGTTCTTGCCTTGTCGTCAAAGGGGGGGCGTTACCCGTGGCCCCTCAGGGAAAGCGTGTGTGTGGCGGTGGGCTGAGTATCTCAGAGAGCACCCTCTTTCTCCAGCATCTTGATCAGTGGGACCGTGATTCGCCTCTTGAGTTCCAGAGAGGCTTGGTCCAGGACGTCGAGAATGTCGCTCAGTTCTTTGATATTTCGTGATTTTCTGCTGATTAAATAGTGTATGACCTCCCGAGAGACTCGCACGTTCCTGTCTCTGGCCAGTTTGTCCACAATCACCATCCGGACCGCGTCTTCCGGAGGTTCGAGTCGAAAAACCAATCCTGATTTGATGCGAGACTGCAGGTGTGGGTTGTCCGGAAAAGTCTCCTCCAGCGATGTTCTCGATCCCATGAGCAGGGGAGTACCCGAGCGCGTCAGCTTATTGGAGAGATTCCACAAATGGGACGCGTTGTCCCCGCTGATAAGGTGCACGTCGTCGATAATCGCGGCGAAAACCGACTGTCTCTCAGGAGCATTTTCGGTGACGAACTTTTCCAGATCCGGAAACGCGGGGGGCCGACCGACGGGTTCGATCAGGAGCAAGGTACTGTTGTTCTCTCGTGCCTGGTCGCCCAGGAGATCGGTGAGCGCTCTCAGGATGTGCGTCTTTCCCGTACCATGAGAGCCGTACAGGAAAAGCGACGGCGCAGGACGTTGTGACGAGCCGTAAACGGATCGTATCGTCAAGAGCGCCTCTTGGATCCCATCGTGCGCCGCCAGGTTCTCGAAGGTGAACCGGGGCGGGGTGGAAAGAGGAAGCACTAGTTGCGTCATGGATTTCATAATACACTGAAACAGTACCTTACCGTAAGCGTCATTTGAGAGACCTCCGACATACCGCCATGGTCAGGTACACCATTGGCGACCATTACACCCTATCAGCGGAGGACAGCCCTTGCAAGTTCCCTGACCGGGAGATTATTCCAAACAATCTGCAATGAAAACAGTCTTTGCCGCGTCACAGGGTGCACAAAAGACTTGACAGACTGAGATCCGTTGATTAATAGAATTGTTAGCCACTAATGAGAACTCCCTGCCAGGAGCATTCATTCCCACCGAGGAATATCACTGTTAGGTTCGGGGTCGTAAGGAAGTGAAGCGACTCGTCTAGATCAATTGACCCGTCCTTGGTAAGAACTTCAAAGATAACCCCAGAGATCTCAAAACCCTTATTGCACAGAACTCAAATGTAGGAGACCTCATGGATGTAGCAGAATTGAAGGAAAAGAAGGTTAGCGAACTCCTGTCCATTGCCAATTCCCTCGATGTCGAAGGGGCCAGCAGTATGCGCAAGCAGGAGCTGATCTTCGCCATACTTCAGGCCCACCAGGCTACCGAGAAGGAGGCCCCTATAAGAGGTGAGGGTGTCCTGGAGACCCTTCCCGACGGATTCGGTTTTCTCAGGGCGCCTGATTACAACTATTTGCCGGGCCCGGACGACATTTACGTTTCTCCCAGTCAGATCCGTCGCTTCAACATGCGAACCGGCGATACGATCTCGGGGTATATTCGGCCGCCGAAAGACACGGAACGTTATTTCGCGTTGCTCAAGGTGGAGTCGATCAACAGTGAAGACCCGGACGCGACGCGTGACAAGATCCTCTTCGATAACCTGACGCCCCTGTATCCGGATGAAAAACAGCAGCTGGAAATCGGTCCCACTCAGTATTCGATGAGGATAATGGATCTGCTTACCCCGATCGGCTTGGGGCAGCGTGCACTCATCGTCTCGCCGCCAAAGGCGGGGAAGACCGTACTCCTTCAGCAGATCGCCAACAGTATCACCATTAACAACCCGGACGCCTATCTGATCGTTCTCCTCATCGACGAGCGCCCGGAAGAAGTTACCGACATGCAGCGGTCGGTCAAGGGGGAGGTGATTTCTTCTACTTTTGACGAACCAGCGCAAAGGCATGTTCAGGTCGCGGACATGGTGATCGAAAAGGCCAAACGCTTGGTGGAGCATAAGCGGGATGTGGTAATCCTCCTGGACAGTATTACGCGTCTGGCACGGGCCCACAACACCGTCGTCCCCCCCAGCGGAAAGATTCTTTCGGGCGGCGTGGACTCCAATGCACTGCATCGTCCTAAACGATTTTTCGGTGCGGCACGCAACATCGAGGAAGGCGGAAGCCTCACGATTATTGCGACGGCCCTCGTGGACACCGGGAGCAAGATGGACGAGGTGATTTACGAAGAGTTCAAGGGAACCGGTAACTTGGAGATCCATCTTGACAGGCGGCTGCTCGAACGCCGGATCTTCCCCTGTATTGATATCAACCGTTCCGGAACGAGAAAAGAAGAGCTCTTGCTGAGCCAACAAGATCTCCAGAGGATCTGGCTGCTGAGAAAGTTGCTCGCGGACATGAACTCGGTGGATGCCATGGAATTCCTTCTGGATAAAATTATGCAGACGGATTCCAACCGGGAGTTCTTGGAAATCATGAACAGATAGACCACGACACTGCGTCGAGGCAAAATCGGATTCAACTGCACGAGGAAACGTCCTTCCACCTCGGATGCCTGAAGGGTCGCGGGGGGAAGGACCTTTCTATTTTCTTATTGGAGATTCCGTGCTAATATAGATTATTTAAGGTGACCGACGGAGGATAAGGGAATGAAAAAGGAAATACATCCGAAATTCCAGGAATCAGTTTTTCGATGCGCGTGCGGCGCAGAAATCCATACACGATCGACACAACCGGAATACAAACTTGAGATTTGCTCGTCATGCCACCCTTTCTTTACGGGCAAGCAGAAACTCGTCGACAGCGCCGGACGAGTTGAACGCTTCATGAAGAAATACGGCGACAAGCCTGTGGCAACAGGGAAAAAGCCCGCCAAGACTTCCAAGAGAGCTCAGGCGGCCGGCAAGCCCGCCAAGGTAACCAAGCCGAGGGCCAAGAAAGAGAAAGCCGCGGCTCCCAAGAAATAGCCACTTTGTCGGGTGGCCTCTGAGGAAGGCCTGCCCCCCCCGGTATTGCCGGCTGCGGTTGTCGTGCAAACCGAAAACCGGGTTGAAAGGGTCGGGCAAGTGGAAACTATCCAATGCTAATCAGCAATAATTCGCCTGAAAGCAATCATCTGATAAAGGTCGGCGGCCAAGCGGTCATCGAAGGTATTATGATGCGAGCGCCGAAAACCCTCACCGTGGTGGTTCGCAAACCCGGCGGTGACTTGTCCGTTCGTGAAGATCGTTGGTACTCGCCCATGGAAAAGTGGCCAATCCTCAAGAAGCCTCTGCTCAGGGGGTGCATAGTACTCTATGAAGCACTCTACAACGGGATTCAGGCCTTGACATATTCGGCCCAGGAAGCCCTGGATGAGGAAGAGGAAAAACTGAGTCCCTTTCATCTCGGACTTACCATTGCTCTTGCTTTGGGCGGCGCGGTGCTCCTGTTTGTGGTCATTCCTCACTTGGCGACCTTGGGGATGGGTGCCTTGTTGGGGAAAGATCTCGGGGTGAGGAGCGTCTGGTTCCATGTCATCGACGGCATCATAAAGGTGAGCATATTCATCGGGTACATTCTCGTCATCTCCCTGATCGGAGAGATCCGCCGCGTGTTTCAGTACCATGGGGCGGAACACAAGTCCATCCACGCCTACGAGAGGGGCGAGGAGTTGACCGTGGAGAATGCCCGCAAGCATCCCACGCTGCATGCCAGATGCGGGACAGCGTTCCTCCTGCTGGTACTTGTGTTGAGCATCTTCTTCTTCACCGCGGTCTTCCCGTTCTTACCAAAGGATCTGTTCGGCAACAAGATTGTTACCAACATCTTTTTCATTCTTGTGAAGATTGCTCTCATGATTCCCATTGCGGGGTGTTCGTACGAGATTATCCGCATGGGGGACAAATTCAACAATCCGGTGCTGAATTTCATGCTCCTGCCCGGGTTGTGGCTCCAAAAGCTTACTACAAGAGAGCCCAGTGACGATCAGCTCGAGGTTGCCCTTGTCGCACTGAGGAAGACTCTGGAAAAAGAGGAGACGTGGGCCGAGAGTGAATCCTCGGCCTGACGACCGTCAATGCAGGTACTCGACAAACTGGAAGAATTGAATAAGCGGTACGAGGAACTCAATGTGGAGTTGTCTCGTCCCGAGGTGGTTTCCGACCCCGCCCGGTTGAAGAAGGCTGCCAAGGAGCAGTCCGGCCTGGACGAAATTATTAAGGCGTATCGGGTTCTTACGGACGTCATCGCCGAAATGGCCGATCTCGATCAAATCGTCGAGGCCGGCGAAGACCCCGAACTCACGGCAATGGCGCGCGAGGATCTTCGCACACTTGAGGAACGCCGTGCCGATCTTGAAGAGGAACTGAACGTTCTGCTTCTTCCCAAGGACCCCAACGATTCAAAAAACACCTTCCTGGAAATACGCGCCGGGACGGGGGGGGAAGAAGCCGCTCTTTTCGCGGCCGATCTGTTCAGGGCCTACTGCCGATATGCCGAACCCAGGGGATGGCGTGTGGAATTGATGTCGTCTTCGGAGAGCGCGACCGGAGGCCTCAAGGAGGTCATTGCCTTGGTTCATGGTGATGGAGCCTACTCACGGCTGAAGTACGAACGGGGTGTTCACCGCGTTCAACGCGTACCCACCACGGAATCCCAGGGACGCATCCATACGTCCGCGGTCACGGTCGCGGTTCTACCGGAAGCGGATGACGTGGACGTCACGATCGACCCCAAAGACTTGAAGATTGACGTATACCGGTCGTCGGGCCCCGGCGGTCAGAGCGTCAACACGACCGATTCCGCAGTGCGGATTACGCACTTGCCGACCAACTTGGTGGTAACGTGCCAGGACGAGAAATCCCAGCATAAGAATAAGGCCAAGGCCCTGAAAATACTCAAGGCTCGTCTACTCGATATGATGGAAGAGGAACGGGATTCCGAGATTAGTAAGGAGCGCAAGAGCCAGGTGGGCTCAGGAGACAGGTCGGAACGCATCAGGACGTACAACTTCCCTCAGAACCGGGTCACCGACCATAGAATCGGTCTCACGCTCTACAGGTTGGAAGACGTCTTGTCCGGGAGACTCGACGAGGTCATCGACCCGTTGGCCATTCATTTTCAGACTGAAGCAATCAAAGAGTCGCATACCAACTGATTTCCACTGACCGTCACTACGCAAAGCGGACTTCTCCTTTCTTCACGCCTGAGACCGCCCTCCATCCGCCGCGTAAACCGTGTTTCCTTACTAATCTCATTGACCAATTCGGTCACGTATTTCCTCTCATTACCGCGGCGGCCCGAGCTGAGAAGGATTTTCCCGCGCCACGCTCATTAACGTGGGGCGGACGTCCTTGCCCGCCGGCCCTACGGGACGCAGGGGCACCTTGTCTTTGCAGGCTACGTAGCATAACTGAATCACTGCACTTACGAATCGACGCATCGAGCGTCTCATCGAGGTTGACCCGGGAGCGGATTTAGGGCATTCTAAAACGTTCCGGAGCGGGGAGCGGTTGATCTCATTTAGAGCGGGATCACCGCCGGCCGCATGACGAGAATCGTTCCCGAAAGGAGACTGTCCGTTGCGAGTCCTATCAGGTATCCAACCCAGCGGATCACTGCATATCGGCAACTACCTGGGCATGATGAAGCCGATGATATCGTATATGGAGACATCGGAACTCTTCGTATTCATAGTAAATCTCCATGCACTCACCAGTGTGACCGACAGCGAGAAACTGGCCGTGGGTTCCCTGGAAGCGGCTGCCGACTTCATGGCATTGGGCTTGGACCCCGACCGATGCATCTTTTGGGTTCAGTCGGATGTCCCGGAGGTGGTGGAGCTTTCATGGATTCTCACGTGCATCACCCCCATGGGGCTGCTGGAGCGGTGCCATTCCTACAAGGACAAGATTGCGAAGGGTATTTCTCCCAATCACGGCCTGTTTGCCTACCCCGTGCTTATGGCCGCGGACATACTTCTGTACCAGGCCAACCTCGTGCCCGTGGGAAAAGACCAACAACAACACATCGAAGTTACCCGGGACATCGCTTTGAAATTCAACAACGTCTTTGGGGAAACCTTCGTGATACCCGAGGGCGAGATCAGTGACGATGTTGCAACCGTGCCGGGGGTTGACGGCCAGAAGATGTCGAAATCATACGACAATACCATTGAGATCTTTCTTGATGAAAAAGCCCTGAAGAAGAAGGTCATGACCATCAAGACGGATTCCACCCCCGTGGATCAACCCAAGAATCCTCAAACGTGCAATCTCTTCCAGATCTATCGACATTTCGCTCCAAAGGAGCGCGTGGCCGAAGTCTTACGGCTCTATGAAGAAGGCGGGGCGGCCTATGGCACGATCAAGAAGGAACTGGTCGGGATACTCTGGGATTACTTCAGCGCTCACAGACAGGAACGTGAACGACTCCTCAATGATCCCGGATACCTGAGAGACGTGCTGGCGAAAGGTGCTGAAAAGGCGAGGGCAATTGCCGTCAAGACCATGGATGACGTGCGACGAAGGGTCGGGGTCCTGTATTAGGCTTGGTCACGACTGAAAGGGTGCCCGGAGCATGCCGGTGTCGAATCAACAGCGTCAGGTCGGTCGCAACACGATCCACAAGATCGTCGCGATACTACGCAATGAAGTTCACGGAATGGAAGAGCCCATTGTCACCGAGATCTCAAAGCGGCGTCGCGATCCGTTCGAAATCCTGGTATCTACCATACTTTCTCTCAGGACCAAGGACGAGGTCACCCGGGAAGCATCACGCCGGTTGCTGGAAAGGGCCGGCACGACGGAAGAGATCCTGGCTCTTGACGAAGAGCTTATAGCGAAGCTCATCTACCCGGTTGGATTCTACAAGACCAAGGCCAAGCGGTTGAAGCAGATCTGTCGGGCTCTTATCGACAAGTACGCGGGCGCTGTTCCGGACGACCTCGACGAACTGCTTACACTTCCGGGGGTTGGGCGCAAGACGGCCAACCTGGTGATCACCCTCGGTTACGGTCAACCCGGCGTATGCGTGGACACGCACGTGCACAGGATCAGCAACCGGATCGGTTATGTGCGGACCAAGACCCCCGAGCAAACCGAGATGGCATTGCGTGAGAAACTCCCCGGAGAATACTGGATTGAATACAACGACCTGCTGGTGACCTGGGGACAGAACATCTGCCGGCCCATTTCGCCCTTCTGTTCCCGATGTCCCATCAGGCGTTACTGCGGGCAGGTGGGGGTTGAGCGTCACCGGTAGCCCTCAGTAGAAGTTTTCATTAATACGATCGCGTATTCCTGACCGAGTGGAAGATAGATTGATTCAACGTTTCACATCCACCACACAGGGAAGCCCCCCTCTGATCCCCCCGTCAACGGGGGGAAGTTCTCCCTCCCTGTTGACGGGGAGGGCCGGGGAGTCAATACAGCGGAATACGCGGCAAAGCCCTCTGTGAGGTAAATATTGAGGAGGTCATGAGAAAGGCCCCGGATATCATCCTGGTGTTGAACAAGGAATGCACCGGTGACGAATGCATCGATCTCTGGAAGGAACACGACATACTGACCGCGGTCAGGAAGGATAGGGTCGACTCCCTCGACGCGGATCTGATGGCGCGCCCGTCCCCCAGGATTATGGACGGAGTGGAGGAACTCGCCCGGGGCGGGCCGAAGCAAAACGGGAAGCGCCGGCAATCCCTAGCAAATCGTCTCAGTCGAACGTTCCGGCCCCCCGAAATCTTATGCACTCGTGGGTCGATTTGCACGAGCTTCTGTGTGATCTGATATCACGGGAAAAGTGGGCGGAGCACAGCCCGTGGAACTTACGGAATGCAACCTTAGGCAAAGCACAGGAATTCAAACACGAAGCCGCCAGTCCACGAGCCGGTTGCCGTCGCGTCGGACTTGTTCTGCAGGACGGCCTTGAAATCGAATTCAAAGATGCCTTCGGACAATTTTGAGTCATTGTGGTTTGAGATCTCAAACCAAATGCTGGCAAGGTCTCCGGCAGTCCTATTCGCAAAACTGCCAAACGTCATGTCGAGGGAAATGACCGCTACGTGTACAAATTTGGTGTTATTGGGAACCTCAACGGCAACCCTGCGCGTGAACGGCTCCTGCAATGAGTCCTCATCCGGTTTCTGCACCGCGAATCCCTTGTGGATAAGTTTTAGCCCGTTGGGAAACAATGGATTCATGTCATACCTCCTGTGTTTGAATTTTCCGTCTTCTTTGACCGGGATTTAAGGCGATAACATCCGTACAGGAATCTTGTATACTATGTACTTCCACGCGTCACCGTCTGAGCGATGGTGCTTGAGGTACCGTTGTGACCGGCACGGTAGTGCGAATGGGGACAGTCGGTCGCAAGGATGGTGTTACCGGTACATCAGTCCGCAAGGAAGGAGCGCGAGGTACCATCCTCGTACGCACGGTACTGCGAATGGGTACAGTGGGTCGTAGCGACTGAGCCGTGTACTGAGTACTCACGGAGTACTGATCGATCCCGATCCAGGGGCGTAAGCTTGGTGCGCTTTGGATCAACTGCCGGGCATTTACCAAACCATATGGAGTAGTTGCGTCGACGATATCCCGACGTAAACGCTGTGTGTCGGTCAGCGGGGGCTTGGTCAGCGGTTTGGTTCTCATCAAGGTATTGCCGCGCGGCGGCATTCCCTGACCAAACGCCGTTACGGGCGAAAATACGAGGAGGACCGATGTTGCCGCGAACAGCGTGAGTGCGGCAAGCGACAGAGTAACATTCGGCAACGTACGTCGTTGGTGTGAGTTTCTTGTCATGATTCTGCCCCTTTCTCCGGGATCATTCTAGAAACATCGTCTCAACCGGCGGCTGGAGTAGCGAGGGCCAACTTACATCTTTTCCCCCGGCAACCGGTTTCCGGGCGGGCACTTTATTTCGTAGTATCCCCGCGAGAAGAAAGTGAGAAAACTCAGTGTCTCCTTCCTATTGTTCTACGTTTCGCGAAGAAGTCAAGTACCGTCACTAGAAGCTTCCCGAAAGCCGTACCTCAAGGCCGAGCAGGGAATCAATGTCTCTGTTGGGATTGATGCCCCAATTGTTTGCCGCAGTAGGAATATCCCAGTTTTGGACCGCCCTGTCGATGCAACCATAGTTGAACCATCTCCCCGGCTTCCAATAGGCCATTCGCACGCTCACCAGGAACTCTTCAAGGAGCTTCCAGGTTATTCCCGCCGTGAATTCCCAGCCGAGGTCGCCGTCGGGGATCGCGGGAGATGGATTGGTGAAGGTTCCTCGCACGTTGTAGTCGATTGAACCAAACGTTGCAGCGCTGGGACGAATGTACCCCCAGCCGTATCCGTGAGAGGTGCGATACGCCTTCAAGGCCGTAGCCTCGACGATCAGGTTCGAAGCCAACATGTAATCGATTCTCCCGGCATAGACGGCCGCATCATTGATGTGCGCGGGAGCATCGACCCCCCCTCCGAAGTAGTAGGAAAGAAGAATCGAATACGGTTCAAATACGCCGAAAGCGGCCCGCACTTCGTCTTGAATAAAGGGCTGTCTGTCGATACGGATACCGTGCCTCCTGTCGGGACCGGGCATGAAAGAGTAGAACACTCGTGCCGATACCGGCCCGCGGAAGACACCGAGCTCTGCCATGTAACGCCAGGATTCCAAATAGTCTGAGGCGAAAACGCTCCCGCTTCCGTCGATGTTCTCAGGCGTTCCGAAGAAGGTTCCGTCTGCAGATCGCTGGTAACGGGTAACTTTGTTGAACCAGTCAAGTTCGGTCCTGAAGAGGATTATTCCGTTATTATAGCGAATGAAGGACCACCCTTCCGTGAGATATTCTTCGATGGTCGGTGCGCTGTTGCGGGCGGCCACGGTCCTCTGCAGTTCGGGTCCCACGTGATAGGCGACACGCATCCCGCCCAAGCCGAAACTGAGGTCACTCGTGACATAGAGCAGATACGGAGAATAGTTGACGGATCGGGCGGCGCTCAGATCGTTCGTGTTCCAAGCATCGTACCCCGGTATAGGAGCGGTGCCACGGACGTTTATACGCTGCCAGGGGTACACCGCGATGCCGAGCACCAGATCGGCCGGACCGATAGTAGCTCTCGTATGACTTCCCGTAATTGCGAGATAATCCGGGGGAGGCTTGCATACCCACTCCATCTCACCGTCATCGGATATTTCGAATTGAGCTTCTTCTTCGGCCCCTGCAGCAAATCTCGGCCATGTGTCGGGGTTGAACCAGGAGAGCACCCTCCTGGGCAGCATCCCGGCGCATACGAGACCCTGCAAGATGTTGGGAACCTGTACCGACCTCTCCAAGGCGAGATATTCTTCCGATCTACTGGCGGCAAACTGTAGCCCAAAGCCTCTACCGAACTCTTGTTTCCCCCAACTGACGGCACCCAAGGGTGTGTTTGCACGGATGGTCCACAAGGTGAGCTGTCCCGGTGACATGGCCACATAGCTTCCCGAAGTGCCTGAAGTCTGGTATGATTGTATTGTGTATCTGCCGGCTGCTTCCAACCAAGCACTCTCAAAACGTGGTTGGGCTGAGAGACTGACGGAGCTCAATGACGCGTTTGTGCCTGAAGCCGTCTCTCCGATGTCTAGTGCTCGGTTCCCGACCCACCCGTTGACCGAAGCAAACGCTCCCGGCGTCGAGCTCGCGTCGATATCATATGCGCCGAAGAATCCGTTGTGGCCCAACTGGCCATAGCGTCCGTACACGAATTCGTTTCTCGCGTTGGACAAGCTGACACTCCACTGTGCGCTGGAGTCGGCAGCGACGAGAACAAAAGCAATAGAGATCGCTACCGCAGCCGGAAGATTACGAACATTGGCCATATCATTATCCTCCCGAATGCGAACGCTCCATCGGTAAGGGGCACCCCGACCGCCACGCCCCAAACAGTTTCCCGGTTGGCACTGCAATACCGTTGACGTACGTAACTTCTACACATCCTTCGAAGGTTACCCGGCCGCAGGTCTACCCCCGCAACCCCTAAGGGAATGCTTAGTACTTTATGGCATGAATACGCTTAAGTTTTCGTACGGCGTTGTTGATACGCTGTGCTGCCCGTATGCACGGGCAGCGATAACCTTACCGGATGTGGTGAATCATGCGGAGCGGGATGAACCGCATCCATCGAGGCTGAGATTTCTTCGTCGTTTTGCTCCTCGCAAAGACATTCCCCTCACTTGTCACAGCAAGCGCACAAAACAATCCCTACTCGGCTGAGTCCGCTACCCTATCTATGGAACGGGATTCCTACGTAAAACCCCAAGTATTCGGCATCTCAGGTATTCGCCACTGGTGCTCCCCCGCAAATGGACGGCAATGCCCTCTTTGCCCGCCCTCCGTCGGTTGTGGATGAATCAGTTTATCGCATGAATTTATCCCTGCATGTACAATACATGACTCCTCAATGTTGTCAAGAAAAAACATCGAAAATAGACGGGGCGGGTATAAAATAGGAAGGCCGATGCTGACCGTGAGGCGCGACTGGACAACTCACGTGGGTTTTGAGACAGTTTACCTCAAAATCCCCCGTTGTCCCCTCTCCTTTTCTAAAAAAGGGGAACTTTCGTCGGAAGCGCCGAGGATTTTCATGATTCGTTACGGCTTTGGAAACAGCTCCAAAGCAGAAATGTGCATCTCATGATTCACGAGGCTTGCGGTAGTATCCCATGAGCGACGTTTCCCGTACCATCGAAATCGCCCAGCGCCCCCCCGGATTGCCTCTCGGCTTGGCTCTCTCGGCCGGGGGAGCGCGTGGTGCGTATCAGCTGGGTTGTTGGAAGGCGTTTCGTGAGCTGGGAATCTCGTTCCAAGCGGTAGCCGGTAGTTCCATTGGAGCATTGAACGGCGCGCTCGTCTGCCAGGATGATTGGGCCGGCGCGTATGACTTGTGGATGGAACTCACCCGATCTCGGCTCTTTAAACCGGATTTCAAGCGAATCGGCAAGCTCGCGGCAACGGCGGCCGCGGATCTGGGGCTCTTGCTTATGCCCATCCCAAAGTTCAGGCTGTTGAGGTATGCCAAGTATGTCGCCGCGGCCGTGAAGTTCTTTTCGGAACATGGATCGCTCGGTAGGCTGCACCGAGGCGGCCTCTTGAGCATAGATCAGATTAGACCCGTGATCGCGGACCACTTGGATATGGAACAAGTGAAGGCAAATCCCTGCCGGCTCTTTGTAACCGCGTTCGGTACGCCGGAAATTCGGAGGCCTTTGGGAAAGGCCATGTGGTTCAGGCTGCAAGACTACCCTGAAGATGAGGCGTGGAGCATCCTGGCCGCGTCGATGTCGGTTCCTTTTATTTTCGCCACAGTGGAGAAGGATCGTGCTCGTCTCGGTGACGGAGGCGTACGACAATGGCTCCCAATCAGGCCGTTATACGAAATGGGAATCCGACGGGTGATTGCGATAAGTACCAAGGCTTCGAGCCGCGTCAAGGCGGAGTCCTTTCCCGGTTGCGACATCACGTTGATCCGGCCGGAGAAGCCGATGGGGAGATTTCCCAGGGCTACGTTCAACTTCAAGGAAGATGTGGTGAAGCAGTGGATGGAACAGGGATATGATGATGCAATGCGAAGAATGGGGGATGTTCCGTAAGGTGTGACGGTTTTTGGATGTAGTACCATAAGAATTCATGGTATTGTGGAACGAACTGGTACCTTGTCGGGTTGAAGGATGAAGGTCCCTTGTTTGCGGTTTCAGTAGGCTCCTTGAGCGGCTCCCTCTCCAAAGTAGTAACATGAAGTGCAACGGAGGTGTACAATGAAGAAAGTGGGTCTGTTGTTCATTTGTCTATCGGTCATTTTTGCCGTGTATTCCCTTCCCGCGACCGCGGCCGACACCATGAAACTCAAGTTCGGTCACGTAGCCCCGCCGTTCCATGGGCAATCCAAGGGTGCGGACGCATTCGCCGCGTATGTAAAGGAGAAGACCAAGGGCGCGATCGACATCAAGACCTTTCCCTTTGGACAGCTCGGAAGCGAGACTTCCATGGCCGAGCAGGTTCAGAGCGGCACATTGGGTATGGCAAGCATTACGACCGCGGTTCTTCAGAATTACGTACCCCAGGTGGCGGTCGTGGACCTTCCGTTTGTCTTTCCGAACCGTAAGACCGCGTACGCGGTCTTGGACGACCCCGAAGTCCAGGCCAAGTTGTTCAGCTATATGCCGAAGAAAGGTTTTGTCGGCATTGGATGGACGGAGAACGAGTTCCGGGACGTCACGAACAGCAAGAAGGAGATCCGTAAACCCGAAGATCTCAAGGGCCTCAAGATCCGTGTCATGAAGAGCCCCATCTATATTGACACATTCAAGGCCCTCGGCGCGTCGCCCACTGATCTCCCGTTCCCGGAAATCTATAGCGCACTCCAGAACGGCACGATCGACGCTCAGGAGAACCCGCTGCTGACCTCGATCCTCATCAAGGCTACCGAGATCACGAAGTTCGTTACCGATACCGACCACATCCTCACCGAATGCGTCATCATCGTCAATCCTGAAGTGTGGAACAAGCTGACCGACGATCAGAAGAAGATTTTCAAAGAAGCTGCCAAGGTATGCATAAAGGTGAACCGGGAAGAGAACGAGAAGCTCACCAAGAAGCTGCCCAAATCCGGAATATCCATTGAGGAATACTGCAAGAAGAACGACGTGAAGGTGACCACGTTGACTCCCAAGGAGCGGGAAGCCTTCAAGACGGCCATGAAGAGCGTTTGGTCTACTTACCGAGGCAAGATCGGTGCGGATTTGTTTGACTTCTTCATCAAGAAAGTCGAGAGCCATTCGGGTAAATAACCGCAGTGTTGAACAACAGTCGGGCCAAGGAGGTGTTTTTGTCAAAGACGCCCCCTTGGCCGTCTTGAACCATCATATGAAAGACCTCCGACAAGTCGCTCCCGGTCTTCGCCTGTGAGACGGCGGGCATAGCCCGCGCTACGTCCTGATTTGGGCACCCCCCTGTGGGTGCCCAAGGCAGGTGGGGCCTGCCCCTACGGTTAAGGCTCGAAGGACTTTCATGATTCGTTGTGGCTGCTTGTTAACACGCCCAAGCCATGAATGCATACGTGGAAGCATATGATTTCGGTCATGAAACGTCTTTTCCGTGTCTTCAACAGAATTGAGGAGTGGACCCTCGTCTTTGTCCTACTCACCTTGGCATTTCTCACCTTTGTCCAGGTTTTTTGCCGATACGTCCTGAATTTCAGCTTCAGTTGGATGGAAGAACTTGCCCGGTACGTGGGAGTCTTCATCACGTTTCTCGGTGCGGCACTGGGAGTGAAATACGGTGTTCATTTCTCAATGGACCTGGTGTACGAGCGTGTCTCCAACGATCGGCTGCGTCACGGGCTGAGAATCATCGTGAACATCCTCTCGGGCCTGTTGATGTTTATCGTGGCATGGTACGGGTGGGAGCAGACGGAGAAGCTGCACCGGTTCGAAGCCCTGACGTCCGCCCTGCAATTGCCGAAATACTGGTTCTACATTCCCGTTCCGTTTTTCTCCGTAATCATGGGCTGCCGTTTCCTTAACCTAGCGTTGAAACATTTCGCATGCTTCCGGCGCAACGAGCCGTATAAAGCCCTCGTGCTCGAGTAGTCATGATAACAACCATCATTATCTGTTTCTTTGTCCTCCTCGTAATCGGCATGCCGATCGCCATATTGATGGCCCTGACGACTGCAGCGGCACTGTTCGCGCATACGTCCACATCTCTTATGGTGCTCCCCCAGCAGTTGTTCAACGCGCTTGACAACTCGGTGCTTCTTTCCATTCCATTCTTCATCATGGCCGGGAGTATCATGACGGAAGGCGCCATGGCCAGGCGACTCATCGCCATTGTCAACGCCTTTGTGGGTTCCCATCCCGGAGGCCTGGCCGTTGCGACGACGTTGGCATGCCTGTTTTTCGCCGCCTTGTCCGGGTCGAGCCCTGCTACGGTGGTGGCCATCGGTTCCATTATGATTCCCGCGCTCATCAAGGGCGGGTATGACGAGCGGTTCTCCGTCGGTCTCGTCACGTCCGCAGGCTCCCTGGGAATCGTGATTCCTCCGTCAATACCCATGATTCTCTACTGCATGGTGATGAACGTCTCGGTGGCCGAGCTTTTTATGGCAGGCATAGTTCCGGGCCTACTCATCGGCGGCGTGTTCGTGGCCTACATCGTGGTCATGGCCCACCGGAACCGATGGTATGCGGAGGAGAAGGTCACCTGGAGGCAGACCTTCAAGACGCTCCGGGAAGGCATCTGGGGGCTCATGCTTCCCGTCATCGTACTGGGAGGAATCTATACGGGGATTTTCACTCCCACAGAAGCCGCCGGCGTCAGCGTGGTGTATGCCCTGTTCGTGGAAATCGTGATACATCGGGAGATCAGGATCACCAGGGTCCCGGAGGTCTGCAGGCAGGGTGCCGTCTTGTCATGTTGTCTGCTGTTCATACTGGCGTGCGCAATGACGCTCATTTGGTTGCTCACCGCCGAGAGATTGCCTCACCAAATGGCCGATCTGATTACGTCCCGGGTCCACAGCGGGTGGGTTTTCCTGATCCTGGTCAATATCATGTTCCTCATCATGGGAACCGTCATGGAGAACGTCTCGGCCATGCTCATTCTCTCTCCGCTGTTCGTGGAGACCCTCAACCGATTCGGCATTGATTATATCCACTACGGCATTATCATGGTGATGGTGATAGAATTCGGCTTCTTGACGCCTCCCTTCGGCCTGAATCTCTTCGTGGCCATGGGGCTCACCGACAAGAGCCTCGTGGAGGTTTCCCGGGGGGTGCTCCCCTTCCTTCTCCTGTTGCTTGGATGTTTGATGTTGGTCACATTCATTCCGGCCATTTCCCTGTATCTTCCTCAGACATTCCTTCGATAGATCACGGGGCGAAATTGCGGCAGGCGACTCGAGAGAGGGGTTCTTAAAGAAATATATAGTTTTATGGCTAATTGTGTTGAAATTACCGGTGTATTTATCTATAGCCATAGACACGAAGTCGGTTCCGTGATACCTTTCGGAGCCGGATAATGGAACAAGGAGACAGGAAATTGAATCCGTCGTCCTATGGTGGCCGAAACGCTTCCAATCCCTACTGGGACATGCATGAAAAGGTCGAGAACAGCCGTAACCGGTGGTCTCTCTTCAACAGCATCGCTCGCCTCCTGTTGCTCATAGGGTTCGGCTGTGCCGCGGGGTTCGCGGGAATCGCGGCTCAAAGCTATCTGTTCTTCATCAAAGACCTACCCGACATAGAAAAACTCAAGAACTACGAACCTCCCGGCGTAACCCAGGTTTATGCAAGCAAGGGGGGACTCATCGCAGACTTCTACAAGGAGCGTCGTTTCGTCGTACCGTTTGAAGAGATCCCGAGGATGCTTCAAAACGCGTATGTTGCCGCTGAGGACAAGAACTTCTGGACTCACCCGGGTGTGGACAAGGAGGCCATAATTCGAGCCGCAGTGTTAATTGTGAAAACGGGCCGGGTTCCTTCGGGAGCCAGTACCATCACCCAGCAGGTGGCGAAAATGTTCTTGCTCACGCCGGAAAAGAAGATCTTTCGGAAGATACGGGAAATGATTCTGGCGAGGCGGATCGAGGAGTCAATGACGAAGGAACATATCCTGTACCTTTATGTCAGCCAGTTGTATCTGGGGAGTGGTGCGCACGGAGTTGAAGCTGCGGCGCGAACCTATTTCAACAAGCACGTTCAGGATCTGACCATAGCGGAATGCGCCATGCTGGGCGGGTTGGCACAGGCTCCCGGCACGAGTTCGCCCAAGCGCAATTACCAGAAGGCTCTCGATCGGGCTCACTACGTGCTCCGACGGATGCAGGAAGACAATTACATAAGCGAGGCCCAATATAGGGAAGCGATGAAGGAGAGGCCTGAAATCGTCGAAGTGGAAAACCGGAACGAAAAGATAGCACCCGGTTTTGTGGAGCACGTTCGCAAATACCTCGTGAAGACCTATGGAGAGGAAGCCCTCTATAGCGGCGGCCTTCAGGTCCATACAACGGTTGACCTTGATTTGACCAAGGCGGCGCGGGAAGCCATGGAGAAAGGACTTGAAGATCTGACGGAACGGGAGGGTTACCGTGGACCGCTTCAGACGCTCAACGTAAAAGGGGTAATGGAGTTTCTCAAAGACAAGACCGATGAAATGAAAACTCCGTTGCGATTCGGCCGGATCACCAGAGGGGTGATAACCCATGTAGACAACGAGACCATTGACGTGCGCATGGGGAGTTATGTGAGGGAAGGAAAGAAACGTGAGTACGTGGGCCAAATCAAGATAGATCCGAACCCCGACTGGTGGGTCCGTATCCCGTTCACCCGTCCGGAGTTGCGTACACGGAATTTCACCAAGGGGGATTTGCCCTTTCAGGTCGGTGATCTCATTGAGGTTCGGATTGTGGATCCCAATATCAAGCGTCGAGAGCTGTACCTGAAGAAGTACGGTAGACAAGACCCCGAGATGAAGAATTACAAGGTCTACACCGAAGACATGATGCGTTACTTCATTCTGGAACCCGTGCAACGTCCGGTGGCACAGGCCGCGCTCATGCTGAGGGAGAACCGATCCGGCTATGTCAGAGTAATGCTCGGGGGGTACGATTACGAGGAATCAAAATACAACCGTGCCGTGCAATCACGCAGGCAGGCGGGGTCCTCCTTTAAACCGGTTATTTATGCGGCGGCTCTCAACAAGGGATTCACATGTGCGGATATTATCCTCGATACGCCGCTGGAACTCACCGTGCCGAGCACCGGCGAGGTATGGAGACCAAAGAACTACCGTGGCGGGTTCGCAGGCCCGGTAACGTTCAGAAACGCCCTGGTGAAGTCGAGGAACATTCCTACGATCAAGATCTTGCAGCAGATCGGCCTGGAGCATGCCAAGGCGTACGCTCGCAAGTTGGGTTACGAGTCTGCTTTGGTGAACAACCTCACCTTGGCTCTCGGTTCCACCGGTGTGTCGTTGGAAGAGCAGCTCAATGCGTATTCCGTGTTCCCCAACCGGGGCTATCTTGTACCCAACGTGTACATCACCAAGGTCGTCGATCGAAACGGAAAGATCCTGGAGCAAAACGATCCCCCCATCCTCCTGGACGATCCCGTAGAAGAAGAGCGGCCGCGCATTCAGACTGTCTCGCATGACCCGTCGGCCGAACTCACGGTTGAGTCCGACGGGCAGAGGACGTCTTTGAGAAGAGCCATGCCGGCCCGGAGGCGAATCGACGAGGGCACGGCTTATATCATGACTACCCTGCTCAAGGATGTCGTGCAGGAAGGCACTGCCAAGATTCTGAAGAAGATCGTGGGGCGGCCGGACATCGCGGGAAAGACCGGGACCACTAACGACAATGTTGACGCGTGGTTCATGGGGTTTACTCCGGAATATACGTGCGGCGTGTGGGTGGGATTCGACGAAAAAGTGTCCCTCGGCGCGGGTGAGACCGGCGGCAAGGCCGCAGCACCCATCTGGGGACGTTTTGTCAAGAAGGTCCTGGACGGAAAACCGATCGGAGAGTTCCCGGAACCGACCTCGGTGGAGCGCCGCATGATAGATCCCCGAACGGGGTTGGTCGCATCTTCGGGGCAAGGGGTGGAAGAAGTCTTTAAGCAAGGCAGCGGTCCCAATCAGGAACGGCCGTCGCTCACAAGGGGCTCGAGGTGGGACTATTCAGGGTCGGACCTGGATCAGTTCTAGGGGGCCGGACCAAAGCGCACACCCAACAGTTGTCGACGAGGCGTCTTCGGTACCGAATATTGGCATATGCACTGCTCTCGGATGGAGCGTGAAGAGACCGGATTGATTGTAATTGCCGTTTGTTTCTCCGATCAAAATCTGTCGAAGCATTCCGGAGGCCGTATGTTGAGACGAGATGGGTGACCACCCTCCGGCCGGGGCGGAGGGATTTGTGTCTTTTCGTCTGATACCAACCGGATCAGCCGTAATATGGATACCTGAAAGGTAGGACGCTACGTTGAAGTGGATGCGACGATTATATGAATGGGTTCTCTCCTGGGCGTACACCCCCTATGCCGTGCCTGCTCTATTTATGCTGGCATTCGCCGAATCATCGTTTTTTCCCATTCCGCCGGATGCCCTCTTGGTGGCACTTGCCATCTCGATTCCCCGCAAGGCGTTTTACTTTGCCGCCATCTGTTCCGTCGGATCCGTGCTGGGAGGAATGCTGGGCTACCTCATTGGCTATGAGTTCATGGAAGTTGTCGGGAACCGGATACTCGCGTTTTACGGGTTCATGGACAACTGGAAGGCCGTCGGGGAAATGTACAACACGTATGCCGCGTGGGCGGTTGCCATAGCCGGATTCAGTCCGATACCCTACAAGGTGTTTACCATCGCCGGCGGCGCATTCAAAATCGATTTCTTCGTTTTTGTGTTCGCATCTCTTGTCAGTCGTTCGGCACGTTTCTTTCTTGTGGGCGTGTTGATTTACTACTTCGGTCCCCCCATCAAGTCGTTCATAGAGAAGTACTTCAATATATTGGCGATAATCTTTGTAGTTCTCCTGGTGGGCGGTTTTGTGCTCATCATGCACGTCCTCAAGTGACGGATTTCTGGACTCCCAAAGGCCGGCTTTGCTATAGTAAGCGTCCACTGGAATAGACCAGAAAGAACACCGGGAGAACGAGTCTTGTTGAACATTCAGGTATTCGCCCTAACTCTAATTCCTCTGCTCGCCGGCGTGGTCCCCAACGAGGCGGGTATTCCCAGATCACCCTTGATCGCAGGGGTGGAGGAAGCCGGGGTCATGTCGGATTTCATGGTCGGCACATGGAGATGCGCGGACGATTTTTTTCGCTGGGGCGTGACCGGCCGGAAGAGTGCCCGTGTGACGCGCTTCAAGGGCAAGTGCTTCATGACTCTCCGTGAGGACGGCACCATGAAAATGGAGAATCTCTTCAGGCCGTCGGAGGGTCGCTGGGAGATGACGGATCAAGGCCTCCTCCTCTATGACGAAAAGTACCCGAAACGGGGCTCACAATTGCTGCCGGTGAGGAAGAGAGATGAGAACCGCATATGGGTACTGCTCCCATTTGCGCATGGAGCCAACGGAATAGGCTTGGTCCGTGTTACGGAAGAGGCAGCGGCGAAAGAGGATTCCCGCCTTAACGGGGCCGGCCGTACCTCTCAAGGGGAGAGCGGCCGCCGGCAAAGCCGATACCGTCGCTCGGGTAGATCCCCGGAGACGGTACCGGCGGTGGACGTGAGCGACAAATGGTTTACCGAGGACAAAGAGTTCTCAAGCCTGTCGGACGATTTCTGATACGGAGCTTGTTGCGTCGCAGGGGTCTCATGTACCGGTAACCTCTTTCCCGTAAGGATGGTTGACAGGCAAGATGAAACGGTCTCAAAATCCAGTGGAGAGTCAGAATCGTGGCACGACTGGTTGGCATGCTGCAACAAATCCCCCCTAACCCCCCTTTTTCTAAGGGGGAAACCGGCTCTTACCCCCCCTTGGCAAAGGGGGGCAGGGGGGATTTCCATTTGAATCCACTCCTTCGTGGCACGATTCACTTTGCTCCGACAGTTTTGAGACACTCTCAGATGCCGTCCCACTGGGAGGGCCGGCGAGAAGGCTCATCATTCATCGCCGTATTTGCGCCAAGCAGCACTAAGCACAGGGCTTGGCAACTACTGTCGCGTATTCTCAACCGTTCTCGTTCCCGAGCTCCTATCCTGAGCATGTCCCACATCCTGGGTCGCCGGACACCGGACTCATGCCCTGAAAGGGCATACTGTGAATAGCCATGGGTTTTAACCCATGGAAACGGTGCACAATAACAGACAGTTATGGACCCCGGAGGGGTCCACCAACGAGACCCGGTTATTGGTCGGCCCCTTCAGGGCCGGCAAAAAGAATTGTGTGGTTGCCTCCTTCCACGGGTTGAAAACCCGTGGCTATTCAGGGTGAGCCCCTTCGGGGCTCCGCCCGGCCTCGGCGGTGGCGATTGACGGTGTCTCCTACAGGCTCTGTGGTGTCGGCGAGACCGGGATATGCGGTCGATCTCATGAATCAGACTACTAAGACCCTACCCGTTGCCTGATTACCTTCTTGTCGATCTTGCCCACGCTGGTCTTGGGAATGACGTCAACGACAAGGAAATTATCCGGTATGGCCCACTTGGAAATGCGTCCTTGATTCACGAATTCCAGGAGAAAACCTCGCAACTCATCGTTTGTAACCTTGTCCCTGGAATCCTCCTTTGCAACGATCAGTGCCACGGGCCGTTCCCCCCACTTCTCATGGGGCACTCCTACCACTGCGACCTCGGACACGGCTTCATGACGGCTGATGAGGCTCTCCAATTCAAGTGAGGATATCCATTCGCCGCCCGTCTTGATCGCGTCTTTGAGCCGGTCGGTGATCCGCACGTAGCCTTGATCGTCGATGTGAGCCACGTCGCCGGTGTGGAGATACCCCCCGCGCCAGAGTTCTTCAGACCTTTCAGGGTCTTTGAAGTACCCCTGCGTGCAGTATGGAGTCCTCACCACGATTTCACCCGTGGTCTCGCCATCCCGAGGCACGGGATTGCCCGAGGGGTCGACCACTCTCAAGTCGGCCAACGGCAGAGGGAATCCGGTTTTGGTCCGGTAGTCCAGTTGCCGTTCCTGGTCCCACTCCATCATGTGGGGCTTGAGGTTCGCCAGGGTGAGGATTGGACAGGTCTCGGACATTCCGTACCCGTGGTACACCTCGATACCCATGTCCATGATTCTCTTTGCCAATCCCCTGGGCAGAGCCATTCCCCCGGTGTTCACCTTCCAGCCGGCGAGGTCGATCTCTTGAGCCGACGGATGCTCGACGAGCATGTGAAGGATCGTGGGCACACAGTGGGAAAAGGTCACCTTCTCCTTGTCGATGAGCCTCAAGGCCACGGACGGTTCGTACCTGCCGGGATAGACCTGCTTTGCACCGATGAGCGTGGCAACGTAGGGGAAGCCCCAGGCATGAACATGGAACATGGGGGTCAGAGGCATGTACACATCACCCGATTGGAAGCGCCCCGGGGCCGTATAGCCTGCAACCGCCAAGCCCACGGAAAGCGTGTGCAGCACCAGCTGTCGGTGGCTGAAGTACACGCCTTTCGGGTCTCCGGTGGTTCCGGTGGTATAGAAGGTGGTTGCCTGCGAGTTCTCATCGAACTCCGGGAAATCGTACGGTTCATTGCTTCCACCGACCATCTCTTCATACTCCGCCGCGATGGGGAGCGACGTGGCCGGGGTGACGGCTTGATCCTTAAGGAGTACAAAGGTCTTCACCGTCTCAAGCTTGTCTGCAATGCCCTCCAGCATCGGCAGGAAGTCCTCGTGCACCAGAACCACGAGATCCTCGGCATGGTTCATGGTGTACAGGATTTGCTCGGGTGACAGGCGCACGTTTACCGTGTGTAGGATGGCACCCATCATGGGAATGGCGAAAAAGCATTCCAGGTACCGATGGGAATCCCAATCCAGTACCGCCACAGTGTCGCCGGGACCCACTCCCAGGGCGGCTAGGCCGTGGGCCAGTTGGTCGATGCGTCGGTAAAGATCGCGATACGTGTGTCTTACCAGGTCCCGGTACACAATTTCCCGATCCGGAGCATAGTAGATGGGCGTATTGAGAAGCTGCTTGATCAATAGTGGATACGAGTATGACGATTCGGTGCTGAAAATGATACGTGTCTGTTTCGGCACGGATTCTCCTTTCTTGTGATGGCTTGTTAGATCTTCCGTAAACGTTTGGAGTTACCCGGTAATTTGCAGGGTGACCCGGAAAATCAATCCAGCGGAACGCTGGACGCCACGACGCAAAGAACTTACCGGGGCTCTTTTCGCTACCGCTTCCTTGGTCCGTGGGACTTCCGAGTCGTACGGTAAACTCAGACCGGCCTCGGCGGTCCCCGATGTCCTGAACGATGAAGAGTTAGGCGTTCCCCTGAGCGCTGTATTCTATTTGTTGGTTTCCTTGGTGCCTTTGTGTCTTGGTGGTTCATTCTTTCTTCTTCTTCCGTGCTCCCCGGCCAACGTCCTTGACTTTGACCGGGGCGATCCATGATACTCCGTTCATCTCGCAGAGAAAAGTGTGCCATGCAAAATGTCTATGAATCGGTGCAGGAAGCGACCGCGTTCCTGCGCGAACAAGTCGGAGCCGAACCGTCGGCCGGAATCATTCTGGGAACAGGCCTGGGGGGCGTTGGTGAACATGTGGCGATAACCCATGAGGTGCCCTACGAGAGCATCCCCCATTTTCCCACATCAACCGTTGAAAGCCACAAGGGACGTCTCATTTTCGGCAAGCTCTCCGGTCGGGACGTGGTGGTCATGCAGGGCAGATTCCATTATTATGAGGGATACTCGCTGCAACAGGTAACGCTTCCCGTTCGGATCATGAGAGCATTGGGGGCGAAACTCCTCTTTGTCAACAGCGCGGCCGGCGGACTGAATCCGCTCTTTCGGCCCGGTGATATCATGATTGTCACGGATCACATAAATCTCCTTGGGGAAAGTCCGTTAAGGGGAATCACCGATGAACGCCTGGGGGACCGCTTCCCGAGATGAGCCGGCCCTATGACCGCAACCTGATTCGGATGGCGGAAGAAGCCGCTCTCGATCTGAAGATATTGCTACGACACGGCGTGTATGTTGCCGTTTCCGGTCCGAACCTGGAGACCCCCGCGGAAACGAGAATGCTCCGGGTGCTGGGCGCGGATGCAGTGGGCATGAGCACAGTGCCGGAAGTCATCACGGCATGTCAAGTCGGTTTCAGGACCATGGTTCTTGCCGCGGTGACCAACGTGAACCTCCCGGACTGCATGGAACCCGTATCCGTAGAGCAGGTGATTGCCAACGCGGGGTTTGCCGAACCGCGGCTCACCGCGCTGCTGGAAGCCGTGCTGACCAGTGCCGAGCCGTCATGATCGCGAGTTCCGTGCGGAACACGCAACGAAACAATTCTGCGCGGCCAAAATACGTGATCCAACTTGCGATACAGAATACTCAGCCCTGTAGGGCGGGCTGTGCCCGCCGTCTTCCCGGCGAAAGCCCGGGGCCCTAAGGAATTAAATAGATGACAAATATCTCTACTACGGCCGAAACGGTTCTGATGGGAGGCATAATCCTCACGGAACCGGGAAGAACCGAGGCCGTGCCGCATGAAAAGACGGTGATTTCGGGCGACCGTCTGCTTAAGGTGAACGTGCCTCAAGATCCGAACGAGAGGACCGGCGGGCGGGTCATCGACTGTTCCAATTGTCTGATCATGCCCGGTTTGATCAACGGCCATAGCCATGCGGCGATGAGCCTGCTCAGAGGCCTTGCCGACGATCTTCCTTTCGATCGGTGGCTCAATGAGTATATTTTCCCGGCGGAGAGCAAGCACGTGGGACCGGATTTCGTGTACCTGGGGACCATGATTTCCGCGATGGAGATGGTTCTCAACGGAATCACCACGTTCGCCGACGGGTACTTCCATATGGAGCATGCCGCTCGGGCTGCGGTGGATATTGGGGGTAAGAGCGGTGATTGCCCAGGGTATCCTTGATGTCCCTGCTCCCGATGCACCGTCGCCGGGCTCCTGGAAGCCGCGGGTTGAGGAATTCCTCGCATCGTGTCCGCTCGACTCACTGATCACGCCCGCGTTATTTTGCCATTCGGCTTACCTCTGTGGTCCCGAGACCCTCCGAGCTGCGACCGACATGGCGAAGGAACACCACACCAAGCTCCTCTGCCATGTCTCGGAGACGTCTCCCGAGGTGGACGATATCACCGCGAGGTACGGCCGGCGTCCGGTGGAGCACCTGCACGGGCTCGGTATTTTGGACGGGAGCTTCACGGCGGTACACGCGGTGCACCTTACGGACAGGGAAAAGGAAATGCTCGCGGAATCCGGCGTCGGCGTGGTGCACTGTCCGGAGAGCAACATGAAGCTCGCGGCAGGGGCCTGTGACACACGCGACCTCCTTCGGAGAGGGATTCCTCTGGGCATCGGTACGGACAGCCCGGCGAGTAACAACAATCTTGACCTCTTCGAGGAGATGCGTAGCGCCTCGCTCATGGCTAAGCTTATTACCGGCGATCCGGAAGCCCTGGATGCTCGGGCCGCTCTTGGAACGGCCACAATTGACGGAGCACGGGTCCTGGGAATGAACGACCGAATCGGATCTCTGGAGCCTGGCAAACTCGCGGACGTGATCGTGATTGACCTCGACCGGCCGCATCTTACGCCCATGTACGTCCCTGAATCACATCTGGTCTATGCGGCCCGAGGATCGGACGTGCGCGACGTCATCGTCAACGGCAGGCTCGTGGTGGATCACGGCCGGATTACAACGGTGGACGAAGGTGAGTTCATGGCCCGTGCCCGGACCTTGGCCTCGGAGATAGGCCGTGGAAGACGAGAATTGTAGTATGGGGTGAGCGGGGCGAGTAGTCCCGCGTCTCGGCGGTCTGTAGGGGCACGGCGTGCCGTGCCCACCGTGAAATCAGTGCCTGGTATCAACGTACAAGGGGCGACCGCCGGTCGCCCCGGTCGCCCCTACCAAGATCTGGCTTGGCAGGGAAGACGGCACAGGATACACGACCGCATTTACCTGAAGTTGCCTACTAAGTGCTCAGTGGTGTAAATACGGTGCCGCATTTTTGAGGACGTTCGGCTGTCAGATTCTGTAGGGGCACCCCCCTGTGGGTCCCAGGGCAGGCCGGGCGCGTCAAGAATACCGGCACGGAGGCCGGCGCTACCAAAGCAGGGATCGTTGCCTTGAATACGACACCGTAGGAAACGAAGCACTAAGTTCCACCACGGTTAGAGGATAAACCATGTCCGAGAAAATAACCTACAAGGATTCAGGCGTCGACATCGAGATGGCCGATAGGGTCATCGGGTCGTTGTCGGAGCGCATTAAGGCCACGTTCAGGCCTGAGGTGACGGGAGAAATGGGCGGGTTTGCCGCGTTGTTTCGTCCGAATTGGCGGCGATACGAGGATCCTCTGCTCGTGTCCGCGACGGACGGGGTGGGAACCAAGCTGAAGATCGCTTTTCTCATGGGGGTTCACCACACCGTGGGGAGAGACCTGGTGGCCATGAACGTCAACGACCTGCTGGTTACGGGAGCCGAGCCACTGTTCTTTTTGGACTACCTGGCCACGGGGGCTATCGACCCGGACACGGTCCGCTCGGTGATTTCCGGCATTGCAGACGGCTGCGAGGACGCGGGGTGCGCACTCATCGGTGGAGAAACCGCGGAGATGCCGGATTTTTACGCTGAAGGGGAATACGATCTTGCGGGCTTTTGTGTGGGAATCGTAGATCGGCCCAAAGTGATCGACGGGTCCGCTGTCGGACTTTCCAATAAGGTGATCGGCGTTGCGTCTTCCGGACTTCACAGTAATGGATTCAGCCTGGCGAGGAAGGTTCTCTTGGAGGTGAAGGGCTATACGGTGGACACCCGTATCGCTGAAATCGGCAAGCCGCTGGGGGAGGAACTCCTTACCCCTACGTCCATCTACGTCAAGCCCATTCTGGATCTGTGTGCACACGTACCGATCGGAGGCATGGCTCATATTACCGGCGGAGGCTTCGTGGGCAACCTGCCCAGGATACTCCCGGCCGACCGTGCCGTGGTGATACGGAACGGTTCGTGGGATGTCCCGCGCATATTCGATATCCTCCGGCGAGAAGCGAGGCTGGATGACGATGACATGTATCGAACGTTCAATATGGGTATCGGTTACGTGGTGATCGTGTCTCCCGACCACGTCGACGGCGTATTGGAAAGGCTCGGGAGAAGCGGGTTGAAGGCGTGGATCATCGGAGACGTTGTACCCAGGACGGATCCCGCAAAGGCCGTGGTGTTTAGGTAGCAGTCGATGTCACAAATCCGGTCGCACAACCTGAGCCGTCTTCCCGGCGTAGGCCGGGAACCAGCCTTCGTTTCCCGGACCCCGGCCTAGTGGGACAGGCGTCTCGCCTGTCAATGACGGGCGCAGAGGCCCGTCCCACGAAAGAGGTCTAAGGCTTCGGGACTGTTCATCGTAGCCCGGGCCTCCGTGCCCGGATATTCTTCTTGCCGGCACCCAACATGGCAGCGAGACGAAAATATGTGACCGAACTTATGAAATGCCGGACTAAGTGACTGTCCGGAAATAACCATTGCGCATGGGCGGGAGTCCCGCCGCGTAGGGGCACAGCGTGCTGTGCCCGCACAACGAGAAGGTTCCGCCGGATTGAACCGTTTATTCTGAGACGAACCCTTAGGTCCGAAGCTCTGGAGGATTCTCATAGCCCCCGGCGAACGAGAGGTCATGGCGGTCCGCCGGGAAGACGGAACTCAATACGTGACCGTATTTACCCAATCGTGTTCTCAGGTAAGACCATGCGCCAACCGATTATCGTAAGTGCCTGCCTGGCGGGCTTGCGTACCCGGTACGACGGCCGAGCGAGTATGCATCCTCAATTAGCGGATCTTTCGGACCGCTGGATAGTAGTGCCGGTCTGTCCCGAGGTGCTGGGCGGGTTGGGCATTCCCAGGCCGAGCTGCCGTTTCGTGGGCGGGGACGGTGCCCGGGTCCTGCAGGGAACGGCCGAAATCATGGATCGAACAGGCAGGGATTGCACGTCCTTCTTTGTGCGTGGAGCCCAAGAGGTTGAACGAATAGTGCTACTGGTAGCCCCTCGACTCATCGTGTTCAAGGAGGGCAGTCCCTCGTGCGGTGTCCGCAGGGTCGACATTGAAGGTACAAAGCAGGCCGGTTGCGGGGTAGCCACGGCTCTGGTCAGGCGTCACGACATTCCCATTCTGACCGAGGAGGATTCCCTCGATGAGTACAATTGGTCGAACCCATGATACTCCCGCACCATCTGCCCGCGACACTGCCGGTCTTTTCAGTAGGACCGGCATTTTGCCGGTTTGTCTTCGGTGCAAACCGTGCCGGCCGTGTCTTGACATCAAACCCTCGAACGATTACGTTTAAAGGAGTACTCAGGGAAGCTGAGGATGCAGATGTGCGGGGTTAGGGAGGATAGGCTTTCCAAGGGCATGGATAACCGAGACGACCGTGGAAGACATAGTATTCTTCATTCATTTCAACTAATTATAGCGCCTTGAGGGAATAGCACTACAGGATCATAACTGGTTCACTGGACGGTTTGCAAAGGGAGATTGTCTGCACGGTGCAGTATGTCGGGGGGCGTTCATGGGGCGTCAACCCGCCTTACACGGGGGGAAGTCTTTGAAATGGAACGGAAAACCAAGGAGGAATCAGTGAGGTTGGCAAAATACTTTCTTTCGATAGCCGTATCGTTGTCACTGGTGGCGGGCTATCCGGCGATGTTCTCGTCCGACGTACAGGCACGGAGCAGATTCGGAGGATACTCGAAGAGCTGGAGTAGCTCCAAGTCGTACTCAAAGCCGAGCCGATCCGTGTGGGGGCAGCGGTCGGGCGGCGGGATCTTCGGCATGTTCCAGGGAAAGACCTCCAGGTCGGGGTATTCCAAGCCTGCCGCGCGGACGACTCCGATTCCGGATGCGAAATCCTCCGGCGGGTACGCGAAGCCCGGTGCGACGGGGTTGAGCGGATCGGGATTTCAGCCCAAGAAAACCGGTAGGGTATCCCCTTCGGGGTACTCCAAACCGGGGTCGTCTTCGACTCAGAGCGGGAGGTTTACCGGCGGCTCCGCCTTCGACAACAAGGTCGCGGAAAAAGCCCGGAAAGACGGGGCAAAGAGTTCTCTGTCAAAGTATCTGACTGATCGGTCCGGGTCCGCTGCTCGTGGGACGGGTGGGTCCAAGCCCTCGAGCGGCTATGTCAAGCCGGGGACCGGCCGTTCTCCTACGGCCGGCGTTCCACGAGAAAGGGCCGGGGCGAGATCCGCGTCCGGTTACGCGAAACCGGGGGCGGGCGATAGGAAAGCGACCGGTACGTTTTCCGGAGGCAGCGCTTTCGACAGGTCTGTATCCCAGAGTGCCGCAAAGGAACGGGCGAAGAGGTCTTTTTCCGGATACCGGGGAGAGAGGTCAAGCTCGACCGGCCGCAGCCCGGTCGACGATGTCATCGGCAAGATAGACCGGGCACACTCACAGCCACGGGACTCAAGAGGGCGCTTCACGTCGAGAGCGAAGAGCGAATCGGCCTCGAAGAAGTTCTCCGGGGACGCTTCCGGGTGGTTGTCCCGCAAGAGGAGCGCAGTCGGTGGTGCGGTCGGTGGCGCAGCCGTCGGCAGTGCCTTCGACCGACGGATGATTGAGAATTCAAGGAAGCAGAGGTCCAAGGATTCGCTGGCGGCTTACCAGGCAGAGCAGGCAAAGTTCAAGAAGTCCGGGACCCCGGACTTCGATGCCCGAAAGTATGCGGACAACCCCGTCTACGGTAAGGCGGGTGCGAATCCGGGGTTCAGCTACAAGGATCACTATCGTCAACGCGACAACTACTGGCGTGACCAAGGGGTGAGGCATTCTTCGAGGATGTTTGGCGGCCCTTCCTCGTTCGGATTGTGGGATGCGGCGTTCTTGTACGGCATGCTGTCGCTGGCAAACCGGCCGAACTCAGCCGCGTTCGCATACCATCATCAGAACGATCCGGGATACCAACAATGGCGACGCCAGGCGGAAGAGCAGGCCAAGACCGACGCGGAACTGCGCAACCAACTTGCGGAAATGGACAAACAAGTGGCAGCCATGAAGGCGCAGGGAGTCAAGGTTGATCCCGCTTACCTTCCCAAGGGGGTTCCGCCTGAACTGGCCGTATCCTCCGCGGTTCTTGCAGCGAAATCCAAGAGCAAACCGGTGCTTCGTCTGGCCACGGGACAGAAGGGCGGCATGTATTATGAATTCGGCAGGCTCTTGAAGAAGGCTGCAAACGATCTCGACGTGGAGGTCATTGCCACGGAGGGGTCGCTTCAGAATATTCAGATGCTGACGAACGGAAAAGCCGACGCGGCACTGGTACAGTCGGACGTGCTGACGAAGATACCTCAGAAGGAGACGGAGCAGACGGTCCTGTATGAAGAGGCGATTCAATTGATTGCCAACCGCTCTGCAGACATAAAGAGCGTCAAAGACATCAACGCGAAGAAGAACTACATCTACGTGGGCCCCAAAGGATCGGGAACGGCGGCTACGTGGCAGGGACTCTGCGAGCAAGACGACGCGTACGCTAAGATCCCGGTCAAGCACGCAGATTACAAAACGGCCCTGGTCAATGTTGCAACGGATCCCAAGGCGTTGATGCTTTTCGTGGGAGGACTCAACAGTCCTCTTCTCAAGGCAGCGGAGAAATACACCGAGAAGAGCGGTAAGTTGCGTCTGGCAGAGGTCGATGATTGGGACTTCAATGACAAGAAGGACCAGCACGGGAACAGCATCTACTCGTTCATTACCATTGGGAAGAAGACATATCCCTACCTTCAGAAAGGCATCATATTCAGCGCCAAAGTGGAAACCTTGGCCGTCAAGGCCGTACTGACCGTCGGCACCGATTGGGTCAAGAAGAACGGGCCTCATGTCTTTGACTCCCTCACGATGGCGGTCAAGGGTGTTCAGCCCGTCATGTTGAAATTGGTTCATGGAAATTGAGTGGTGTAACAGTTCACCGGGCCGGCCGCTACCGTCCCGAATCACGATGGGGGATGACTATCCGGGAACTGATATCTTGCCGTTACTTGAAGTAAAGGAGTGACTATGGCCAGTAATTGGGGACTCCTGAAGCGCATCTGGCAGAAGAAGGCCAACGAGTATTCAGCCGCTTACCGAGAGTCCAAGACCGAGAGAATCGACAAGGACCTTCCGCTTGGACTGAGAATCAGCGGTATGGTGGAAGTGCCGATCGTTGATTTTGTCCTGGGAGGCGACGACCTGAAGATCAAGCATCCGGGGACGAGGAATTCCGTGGCCGCATACGGCAAATTCGATCTCGGGGGGAGCGAGGTTCACAGGTTCTACCTGGAGGCTGATTCGGACATCTATACGCTGCAGATAGCAGCCGACAGGAACAACCAGGTCGAGGAATGCAAGCTCTTCATGCCGCTCGACGAGGTGTACCCGGAGACCGTGGCCGACTGGGACTTCTGGCTCAGCCCCGAGGATGGTTCCATAGGGTTGGACGCGTTTCAGACAACGGATGAAGTCTTGTACGGCCGGGTTTGGTCCGGGAGCCGAAGCGGCACCGGACAGATAGACCGCGTGTTGCCTCTTGAATTCGACGAGACGGTTTATCACGACCCGGACGGTAATCATTGGGAGTCCGTCAAGTATCGGTCCATGTTGTACGGTCGTCATGCGAACGAACGCGTAGATGAATACCTGCTGCTGTCGGCTGTAGAGGAAGATGACGGCGCGGCAATTCAGATCATGGTAGGCATCGATATAGACTCGAGTACTCTCGTGGTCTATTAGAGATTAGAGAGAGAGAGACAGGGAGGAGTGGATATGGCTGGTCTTTTCGGCTTTGTTGCGACTTTTGGAAAGAAACAGATTGGGAATATCGGTGACAGCATCACCCGCAGCATCGTGGCCTGGGACCCGGAGACGGCGACCGAGGCTGAAATCGAGTCCATGATTGGAGAATTGGACAAGATAACCAGAGAAGCGGGAAAGGCAAAAATGCAATTCGACAAGGAACAGAAAGAGGCCGACGCTGCCCAGAAGAACTATGATCGTCACCTTGCCGCGGCTCAGATGCTTGAGTCACAGATGCTGGAAGCTCAGTCCGGCGGTAACGCGGCAAAGGCGTCGGGGTTGGAGTCCAGCGTAGGGAGGCTTGTTGACGATCTGGAGAAGTTGAAACCCGAGCTTGACCGGGAAGTACGAGAGGCCGTCGAGGCAAAGGAATTCTATGACGAGCTCATGGAAGTCGCCCGAATCACCGCGGCGAAGGTGAAGACAGCCCGGGAGACGCTCGAACGTGCCAAGCGCGATATGGACAGAGCAAAGATGCAAGAGGCGAAGGCCGCCGCGAAAGCAGCCCGAGCCGAGAAGCTTGCAGGTCTGCGCAAAGAGACTTCCGATTTGGGGATAGCCTTGTCCAGCATGAATCAGGCCGCAGAAGAAGCGCGGGCAAAAGCCGCGGCATCGGACATGAAGGCAAAGTTGCTGAGCCCTGAACACGACAGCGAGGATTCCAACGTGGAAGCAGCTCTGAAGGCCGTCTCAGGGGATTCTCCGTTGCAGCTCCAACCGAGCGTGTCGGATCGGCTGGCAGCCTTGAAAAGAGGCTGAGGTAAACGTTCACAGCGAAGAAGAGAGATTGAACCACCGAGACACGAAGGCATCGTAGGGGCACCCCCCTGTGGGTGCCCAGGGCAGGCATCGCGAGTTCATTGCGGGATACCGGGCCCGGGCCAACGGCCGGCTG
Organism: Desulfomonilaceae bacterium; assembly: GCA_963675835.2. Taxonomy (GTDB): domain Bacteria; phylum Desulfobacterota; class Desulfomonilia; order Desulfomonilales; family Desulfomonilaceae; genus JAVHLK01. The sequence goes on along the minus strand of CAXXIU010000017.1, from coordinate 367,564 downwards.
TATCATTGATGATTCCGGGTATTTCATTCTCGTTCCCGGGCTCCTGCCTGGGAACGCCTCCGGGAGGCTCTGCCTCCCACAAGTATTTGGCATCGTGCCGGCCCGTGTCTCTCTGAATCCGGACAATAGATCGGATTCAAGTCATTCTCAGGCCGGGGCCCGGGAAACGAGAGAGGAACGCGGGAGGACCCGCGAGTTCGCCCCGATTCAACGTGGGCCGATTCCAGAGAGTGGAGAACGTGGATGGCGTTCTGGGTGACCTACGCGAAGAAATTCATAGCAAAGGCAATAGCCGGGGGCTTTGCACGACCGTCTGAAGAGTCCCGCCGTTGGGAGCAATGCCGCGTGTGCGGGCGATCGTATCCACCCGAGATCCTGGAGGATGGTTTCTGTGTCTCATGCCGCATAGCGTACGAAGAGCGCGAAAGCGAACGGACCGGCGGGAATGGGGGCAGATCTTCACAATCCTCCGGCCCAAAGGACGGCCTCGCAGAGGCTTACAAGACCCTGGGCTGCAAAGCATCCGATTCCGATGCCCATATCAAACGCACATACAGAACCATCATCAAGGAATGTCACGTCGACAGCCTTCCCAAAGACTTGCCCGACTATCTGAGGGACGCGGCCAACAGGAGATTCAGAGAAGTCCACGAATCGTACGAAACGATCATGAAATCGAGGAAAGGGTAGGGGGGCTACGGGCACGAGGGCCGACGAGTACGCTTCGTACCAACATATTGATGCACCGGACCCGATGCGCGTGGTGAATAGTGCGGTTGCCATTAGTCTTGTCCACAATTCGGGTACGGCTGTATTTCCCGGGCAAATCCCCCCAGCCTCCATTGAGCAAAGGGGGATTAATGGGGATTTCTCGTTTCTAAGCCGGGAACCGGACTCGAAATATCTTTCGTTTCTTCTGACACTTGCTATGTTCCAATGCGCCTCCGGGGAATTGGAAAAATGGACTGCCGATAGCGGCACGTTTCCGGTACGAAACCCCTGTCAAGCGGCAGTCCGGGGTCCGGGCGCAAAGGTCACCCAACCAAGTCGCATCCTCGAACGAACATTGGTGCAACTCCCGAAAGCGTGCACGAGCCACGCCGGTTCCCAATTCGGTCATAAGTTCTTCGCGTCGCAGATTGCTTCGTCATTTCACCCTGCGCAACAACCTTCCTGTTAGTGGACTGAATAGTATTCTGAGTATTCCACGTCTCGGCGGAATAATCCGAGGAGATAATAACCTATTGGAAGAATGCCACAAAAAGCGTCAGTAAGCGTAGCGTGGCGGGAAGGAAGAAGCCGAAATCGGCGCGTCAAGGAAAGAATAACATTCAATATGAGAAAGAACTTGACACACATTATATCAGGTGTTACGGTTGAATAGACTTGTAAGACACTTTCCGAAGTTAACGGTCTTTGTACGATCCATCGTGAGGGATCAGAAAAAGCGGTTTAGCTTAAAAAAGCAGGCCCAAGAGTTCATAACCATATCGGAATCATAATCTTATTCATATTACGGTAATATTCCAGTAACGTTATTAAAGGTGTTTATCCACGTATGCGGAGGTGTCGGCCGGTGCGATTTGTTTCGGCCGCGACGTTGTTCCGCGGCATGTGTGAATCCGAGGAGTCTTTCGTATGTACAAGGGGATAGTCATTGTCGGAGCAGTCAGAACTCCATTCGGCCGGTACTGTGGATCGCTCAGAGATTTTGATTATTACGATCTCGGCGCGCTGCCCATGAGGGAACTCCTGACCCGAACCGGACTGTCGGGGAGTGAGATCGACGAGGTTTATTGGGGCGTAGGAGACACGTCTCCGTGCAAGGACGTGTACACCCCCGTGGCCGCCAGGCAAACCTTGCTCAAGGCCGGACTTCCGCCTGAGACTCCATCGGTTGCTCTGGACAAAGCGTGTGTTTCTGCAATGTCTGCGATTCACTACGGATGCCGGGCCATCAGGGCCGGCGAGATTCGGACGGCGATAGGAGGAGGAGCAACGTCGTTCAGCAGAGAGCCTCTGATTGTCCGTGGACTCCGATGGCAGGGGTTCCGCTTGGGAAACGTGACGATGGAGGATCCGCTGCTCGGCCTGGGGTACAAGGATTTCAATCCTGTGTCCGTTGATTCCGACAATGTGGCTGCAGAGTACGGGATAGGCCGAGAGGAGCAGGATGAGTGGGCCCTGCGCAGTCACCGCAGTTATGGTGCGGCCTGGAGGCAGGGGAAATTTAAGGAAGAAATGATGACATTGGAGATCCCGCAGAAAAAGGGTGATCCTCAGATACTAGAGGTTGATGAACAGTACAGGCCTAACATCAGTCTGGAAAAGCTCGGCACACTTCCGGGCATTTACGGGTGCAAGGCCATTACTGCGGGCAATGCACCGGGCTTGAATGACGGTGCTGCAGCGATTCTGTTCATGACCGCAGACAAGGCCGACGAGCTTGGTTTGGAGCCTCTGGCGGAGATTGTGGCCACATCGTCCATTGCCGTGAAGCCCGAGCGTCTTCCCGAGGCACCGGCAATTGCCGTCCGGCATGTCTTGGCCAAAGAGGACCTCACGCTTGAGGAGATCAAGCTAATAGAGATCAACGAAGCTTTTGCAGCGGTTCCTCTGGTCTCGACCCTTGTGCTCGGGGAGATGGATCGAACCAAGACCGAAGCTGTTCGGCAGAAAACCAATGTAAATGGGAGCGCCATCGCGATAGGCCATCCGAATACGGCCAGTGGAGCCAGAGTTATCATGAACTTGGTGTACGAGTTGCGTCGCCGCGGTGGAGGCTACGCGGTGGGCGCCATCTGTGGCGGTCTCGCTCAAGGGGATGCGTGCATTGTAAGAGTAGACTGAGCGAACCGGTTGGGCGGAGACCTATGTGGAAGGAGAAGTCGCAGGAATGAATGGTTTTGAGAAAATAGGGGTTCTCGGGGCCGGCATGATGGGAGCAGAGATAGCATTGTCCTTTGCCATGGCCGGCAGCACGGTGGTCATCAAGGATGCCACGTCGGAACTGGCCGAAAAGGGGAAGGCACGCCTTCGATCAGTACTGGACAGGGCAGTGAAAAAAGGGAGATTTGAAGAGAATCTCATAGCGCCGACCCTGGCTCGCATCACTCCCACATGCCAAGCTGCAGACATGAAAGACGTGGGGCTCTTGGTGGAAGCGGTATTCGAGAATTTCGACGTAAAACGGCGCGTTTTTGAGGAGTTGGACGAGATCTGTGAACCGGAATGCCTGTTCGTCAGCAATACTTCCAGTATTCCCATCACGCGGCTGGCATCAGTGGCGAGTGATAATCGCAGACCTTTCTTTCTGGGAGCTCATTTCTTCTCTCCTGCTTCCGTCATGAAGCTCGTGGAGGTGATTCCCGGACTGGAAACCTATGAGAAGGCCGTCGAGGACACCATCGAGGTTCTGCGCAACATAGGTAAGACGCCCATACGGGTGAAAGACGTGCCCGGTTTTGCGGTGAACCGTATTCTCCATGTCATGCTCATCGAGGCCAATAGGCTCGTGGAAGAAGGGGTGGTGTCGCCCGGAGACTTGGACACCGCGTGCATGCTTGGTCTGGGCCATCCCATAGGACCGCACACGCTCATGGACCTGGCCGGAAACGATCTGTGCCTGCAGGTGCAGGAAATCTTGTTCGAGGCATACGGCGAGCGCTTTAGGCCCCAACCGGTCCTTAAGCAAAAAGTCTTTGCGAATCACCTGGGTAGGAAGACTGGAACAGGTTGGCTCCAATACTACAGATGACCGTGACTTTAGGGCAGAGGCGAGGTACGGAAAATGAACATTACTCTGACGCCGGTTCGATTTCTCGAGAGGGCACGGACTCTGTTCGGGTCCAAGACTGCCGTGGTCTGCGAGCATCAACGATATACATATTCCGAGTTGAGTGACCGCGTGAATCGTCTGGCCAATGCACTCGCTGAATTGGGGATTTCTCGGGGAGACCGAGTGGGCTTTCTGGGTTACAACTCGCATCACCTATTGGAATTCTATTATGGTGTTGTGAAGATGGGAGCGTGTCTCCTTCCTCTAAACATCCGGCTCAACCCCGAGGATTTAGAATACATTTGCAATGACGCTGAACCCCGAGTGCTGTTCATTGATCCGGACTTGATCGGCAAGATCGAACCCATAGTGGACAAAATAGCATCGGTGAAGCATTACTTTTTGCTTGAGACCTTGCAAGATCCGCCACATTGGGTTGACGGCCCGTACCACGAACTTCTCGAGAGCGCCTCTTCGGAGTCTCCCTGTTCATCATTCGATTTTCCTTTTCATGAAGACGACGTGGCCGAGCTCTTTTATACCAGCGGGACTACCGGACCTCCGAAAGGGGTAATGCTGACGCATCGTAACCTGTATCTCCACGCGATGGCGGCGATGGCTACCATGCCTGTTTCCGAAACCGATGTTCAACTTCACCTCATCCCCCTGTTTCACGTGAACGGGTGGGGAACTCCCCATTATTTGACCGCAAAGGGCGGTAAGCATGTAATGCTGAAGAAATTCCACGTCCTCGATATGCTCATGCTGATCAAAACCGAAAGGGTGACACGTTTCTTCATTGTGCCCACGATGGTGACGGCTTTGTTGGATCAGCCGAACTTGAAAGATTACGATCTGTCCAGTGTGAAAGAGATCCTCATCGGCGGTGCGCCGCCACCGACAGGAATGTGCGAGCGTTTGGAGCAGGCCTTTGACTGCACGGTTCACGCCGGATTCGGCATGAGCGAAACGTGCCCGCTGATTGCGTTGCCCGAACTTCCCCGGGGGCTCGATCCGGATGTCTTTCGCCATCGTGCATACGATACCTGGGGATTCCCGCTTGTCGGGGTGGAATACCTGGTGATCGACGAACAAGGGAGGGAAGCCCCGTGGGACGGCAAGGCCATCGGCGAGCTCTTGGTCCGGGGCGACATGGTGATGAAGGGTTATCTCAACAAGCCGGATGCCACTGAGAAGGCCCTTGAGGGCGGCTGGTATCGCACGGGAGATCTCGTTTCCATGGGACCCGACGGATCCCTCTTCATTCGGGATAGAATGAAAGACATTATCATAAGCGGCGGAGAAAACATCTCGTCGCTTGAAATAGAGCAGGTCCTTTATTCGCACCCCGAGATTATGGAATGCGCGGTCATAGCGAAAAAAGATGCCAAATGGGGCGAAATCCCGAAGGCGGTCGTAGTACTGCAATCGGGTTCGAAACTCACTACCCGAGGAATTATAGATTATACCCGGAGTCGCCTGGCGCACTTCAAGGCGCTCAGAGAGGCGGAAATTGTACAGGAGATGCCGCGTGGCGGCACCGGGAAAATCTTGAAGTCCGAGCTTCGGAAGGTGTATGGATAGAGGGCACGATCAATGCTGTCGTTGAGTGCGCATCCCAGTGAGACTGATCAAAACTGGAGTGATGGAGTGGCCTCCAACACCAAATGGCGGATTTTGTCTGCCGCAGAAGAGGTGATGTCGGAAAAAGGACTCATGGCTTCTTCCATTGCCGAGATCGCACGCAAGGCAGGCGTTACTGATTCTGTCATTTATCAGTACTTCAAAGGAAAACAGGATCTTCTCTTCTCCGTACCTGCCGAACGAATGAAAGAGGTGCTTACCCTGCTGGAGGAGCAACTCACCGGCATTCAAGATGTCGAGAGCAGACTGCGAAAATTGGTCTGGTTCCACTTGAGATACAATGATACCCACCGGGGTTACGCTCGGCTGCTTCTCCTGGAATGCCGCTCTTCAAAGGACTTCTATTCCACTCCGGCCTACGCGCTCGTGCGTGCGTACTCGGGCATTCTGCTGTCCATACTCGACCAGGGAGTTCAACAGGGCAAGATCAGGTCGGATGTGAGTGTGCGGTTGATGCGCGACGTGGTCCTGGGAACCCTGGACATGGAGTCCATAGGTTCACTGGCTTCCGGTGAGATGGTGAACAGCGAGGATGACTTTGAAACCATTATGATGCTGGTGAATTCCATGATTGCAGTCGAGAATTCGCCCGCCGAGACCAGGGTAGATCGCATGCAGCAGATCCTCAATGCAGCGGAAAGAGTCTTTGCCGAAAAGGATTTCAACAAGGCCACCGTTGCAGAAATTGCCAAATCCGCCGGCGTAGCCGACGGCACGATCTACGAATATTTCGAAAACAAGGAAGACATCCTATTTTCGTTGGCGGTGAATCGCTTCGACTCTTATCTCTCCGACGTTTCGGGAGCATTCGAAATACGGGATCCTGTGAAAAAGTTGCGAAGACTTATCAAGTTTCACTTCTCGAGTTTCCTGAGCGAGCCCCGGTTTCTGAAAATCTTCCTTCTTCAACTTCAGCTCAATCAGCGTTTCTACGGCTCAAGGGCCTTTGACGGATTCCGAAGTTATTTCAGGTTCATCGAAGAGGTAGTGGAAGAGGGCAAAGCCGCGGGAGTTTTCCAGTCGACTTTCAACTCAAGGGTCTTCAGAAACATGTTCCTCGGAGCGTTCAGTCATATGGCGCTCCGTTGGCTGATACTTCAGGGGTCCAATGACACCGACAGGATGGGAGAAATAAATCAGGTTACCGATCTGTTGGTGTCGGCCGCTACGGGGCTTACGGATTAAGACGCCTGATGTACGGTAGTACGTCAAGCTCCGGTAATGAGGTCGGGTTCATGAGGAAGTTGCATTGAGGCAGTACCGCCGGGTGCGGGTCTGCGTGCCCGGGAACGACGGGCATTATGTCTGTTCAACCGAAGAGGCTACTACCTGCGTGGCCGAACATGGTATGAGCCCTCCTCTCAACCCGCCAAGATCACAAGCGAGGGATTCATGAAACTAGAGGGTAAGGTCGCGATGGTAACGGGTGCAAGCAAGGGCATCGGCAAAGGGATTGCCAATCGTTATGTGCAGGAGGGGGCGGCCGTAGTGCTGGCTAGTCGGTCTGAAGATCTGCTGGACTCCATTGCCCGGCAGATACGGGATTCCGGAGGTCGTGCACTCGCCCTTTCACTGGATGTGACAAGCCCGGAGAGCGTAGACGCTGTGGTTCAAAGGGCCGTCGACGAGTTCGGCCGCCTGGACGTCATGGTGAACAATGCAGGCATCTCCATGGTACGCCCGTCGGAAGATCTCGAGCCCGAGGATTGGCAGAGGGCGCTGGAAACGGACCTCTTCGGTGTCTTCTATGGATGTCGGTCTGCAGCCCGGCGGATGATCGACCAGGGCACCGGCGGTTGTATCATCAACATCACTTCAATGTACGGCATTGTCGCCGCCCCCATGAGGGCCGCTTACTGCGCAAGCAAAGCGGGAGCGAACATGCTGACCCGGGTCTTGGCCACTGAATGGGCCGGCAAGAACATCCGCGTCAACGCGATCGCTCCGGGGTACATCCGCACCGACCTTGTACAGGGACTCATGGACAAGGGAATGCTCCCCGTGGATGCGATTCGGAAGAGAACCCCGCAGGGACGTATAGGGGAAGTCTCGGATCTGCTGGGCGTTGCCGTACTGCTTGCAAGTGACGAGTCTTCTTTCATGACCGGTTCCATCATACCGGTGGACGGGGGATGGACCGCCTACGGATACCTCTAGTAGAGCGATTCATAAATGCGCTCAGTTCAACCCTCGTCCCCAAGGGCGCGGGGGCAAGCCGGCGCCCTGCAAAATGCGACTACGACCCGATGTGCTCGGAGGCATCCGGGAAAGGTGCGGAAAAGGTAAGGGAATTCCGAAATGTGGAGGGGGGCGCAGGGCATTGCAGGCGCTTGATTGCTCTTGGACAAGGTGCGCCAACCAGCCGCACGGGAGGTGATGAGATGGGGAAATTCGTCAGTGAGCGAAATCTCAAGTTTCTTCTCTACGAAGTGCTCGCCTGCGAGTCGCTTACTCGGTACGAATATTTCGAGGAGCACAACCGGGAAACGTTCGACATGGTCCTGGAGATTGCCCTGAAAATGGGACGAGATCTGCTCCAGCCGTGCCTGAAGGAGATGGACCAGAGTCCACCTATCCTGGTGAACGGAGAAATCATCGTCCACCCCATGGTGAAAACATATATGACTGAATGTGGTGAAGGAGGCTGGATTTCGGCCAATGCCCCATTCGATCTGGGCGGTCAACAACTTCCTACAATAATTAGTAATTCTTGTCTCTTTGTCTTTGGTGCCGCCAATTACTCCGCAAGCGTCTATCCCATGCTTACTACGGGGGCGGCACATCTCATCGAATCCTTCGCGTCCTCGGAGCTTGTTGAGACATTCGTTCCAAAGATGTTTGCCGGCCAATGGCAGGGAACCATGGCACTTACCGAACCGCAGGCCGGCAGTTCGCTTGCGGATATCACTACTCACGCTGAGCCGGCGGAGGAAGGCTACTACAAGATACGGGGGCAGAAGATATTTATCTCCGCCGGCGATCATGATGCGGTAGACAACATCATTCATCTCATGCTTGCCCGGATAAAAGGTGCTCCTCCGGGAGTGAAAGGGATCTCGCTATTTGTCGTGCCAAAGCTTCGCCCCCATGAGGACGGCATGCTGGTCCCGAATGACGTGAATGTGGCCGGAAAATACCACAAACTCGGTTATCGAGGAACTCCCATCGCGCAACTCAGCATGGGTGAAACTGACGACTGCAGGGGATTCCTGGTAGGAGAACCCAACAAGGGCCTGTCGTACATGTTTCAGATGATGAACGAAGCCCGCATCGGAGTCGGTATCGGGGCTGCGGCCATAGCTTCCGCGGCATACTATACCGCTCTACAATATGCCAAAGAAAGGCCTCAGGGACGCCGGCTTGCCGAAAAGAGAGCGGCCGCATCACCTGTGCTCATCATCGAACATCCTGACATAAAAAGGATGCTCCTCTTCCAGCGAGCGGTCGTGGAAGGCGCCCTATCGTTGCTCTTGCAATGCTCGATGTACGCGGATCTGACAAAGGTGACCAACGGTGAGGAACGGGAAAGATACGCATTGCTGCTTGATGTTCTCACTCCCGTGGCCAAGACGTATGCTTCCGAAATGGGCATAGTCGCAGTGAGCCATGCCCTGCAGTGCCTGGGAGGGTACGGTTACTGTGACGAATTTCCCGTAGAGCAATTCTATAGGGACGCGCGGATTCATCCCATCCACGAAGGAACAACGGGGATTCAGGCCATCGATCTTCTCGGGAGAAAGGTGCTGATGGGGGATGGTAAGGCTCTCGAACTGTTTCGGCGTGAACTCGAGGGAGCCATGGAGAGCGCCGGGCTTCATCCCCAACTCAAGCCGTACGCGGACCGATTGGACAAGAGTCTGAAACGGCTCTTGGAGGTAACGGAATTACTGCGCCCGCTCAAGGAAAAGGGCGAGGCTGAACTGTTTCTGGCCGATGCCACGCTGTACCTCGAATTCTTCGGGCTCGTGTCAATCGCGTGGCAGTGGCTACTCCAGGGCACGGTAAGTCGGCGAATGCTCAAGACCGATTTGCCTGAAATGGAATTCAAGTTCTACAAGGGGAAGCTCCATACGATGAGATATTTCTTTCACTATGAACTTCCCAAAATCGAAGCGCTTGCAGCGAGATTGCCGGAAGGCGACGGCTTGACGACCGAAATGCGCGCGGATTGGTTCTGACAGACTGGATGCTCCGAAGAGAGCCCAGACCGCATAGTCAACATTCGCTCTTACGGCGCATTCGGTGATACCGTTCCGGATTACCTTCGCGCCATTCCATATAGAACTTCCATGGCTTGGATCTGCTAACAACACACAACGAATCATGAAAGTTCTCCACAATGAATGCCCTCCGGGGCTTCGCCTCGGAGATTGGGCATGAAGAGCGCACGATGCGCAACAATTGGGAGGGAGACCATCGCCCCCCTAAGCCCCCCATCGTGTAACCGGCCGTGTTCACGGGTTCAAGGACTTTCAAGTAAAACCTGAAAAGGCGCTGTCGTGGTGAGTACAAAGAATGCCGCCATGAGGAAACCATAGGGCACAGAGGCGGTTAGAACCGCAACCAAATGGCGATTGCAGGCATCAGCGTCGCGCACAAGCTTGGGTTTCGCAAGTACCATCGTACTACGCCGGCAATCCGGACATTGCTCCCGGTTTCCAGGCGCCGGGTGGAACATAACCGCAATGCAGGAGCCAATTTTCGGAGAAATCTTGGCAGTACGGCAAGAAAATGAGGATTAGTAGTATAGAGCCGTCTGAAGCCCGGTGAGACATATCCTGTTTACCGTGGGTGCACCCGCGTCCGTGCTTCACAAGAAAGGATTGATGATGAAACGTGCCACAATCTTGTGCATCTTTGCTCTGCTCTTGACGCCTGCTCCGGCAGCTCCACTAAACCCGCTCAAACTTGGCTTTATCCTCGTAATGTCCGGGCGGATCGGCTTCACCGGACAGATTGCGAAGCAAGGAGCCCAACTGGCAATGCATGAGATCAACAAATCGGGCGGAGTCTACGGCCGTCCGATCCTGGGGATCTTCGAAGACTCCAAGTGTGATACGCAGGAAGCAGTCAAGGCTTTTACGAAGCTCGTGGAAACGGATCGTGTCGACGCCGTGATCGGAGTCTTGTGCGACGAGATAGCGCCGAAAATGGCGCGTCTTGCACGGAAACATCGGATGCCGCTCATCATAACCGGCGCACAAACGCAGGTCGTAACAGGTACGCAGTGTAATCGCTATACGTTCCGGATTTGCCCCAACAGTCGCCAGAACTCAAAGGTCGGCGCCATTCTTGCCGCGCGCACGAACGCAAAGCTTTGGACGGCAGTATTGTCGGACCGTACGGCCGGCCGGGAACTATGGGACCAGTTCCGGACGCGTCTGGGAGAAATCAAGCCCGATGCGTTGTTTGTGGATGAATCCGGCCTGGTGTCCATCAAAGACCGTTCTGTTGATTGGGAGTCCGACATTGAGGCGATCAAGGCCTCAGGAGCTCAAGGAGTCTTTGTTTACCTGTACGGTGGAGATCTTATCGATTTCGTGAAAAAAGGTGTAAGCCATGGACTCTTTGATGGAAACCGGGAATTCGTTGCTGTCATGGGATCCCTTGCAGAATTGCTGGGGCTGGGGAGGAGCATGCCGGAGGGGATCTGGTGGTCGACTCCGTACTGGTTCCAGGCAAGTCGGAGCTCCATCAACACCAAATTCGTGCAGAGCTACGAGCGCCGATATAGCGTACCACCCTCTTGGCAAGCCCATTTCAGTTACGGGGGAGTCAAGGCGTTTTCAGAGGCGGTAAGAAGCGCCGGAACAAGTGAGCCCTCGGCCGTGGTTACTGCGCTGGAAGGGATGACGATCGAACTCCCGGTGGGGAAAGTCACGATCCGCCGACAAGACCATCAGGCAATCATGCATGCCACTGCGGGAAGAACGGCAAGGATGGGCGTCACTAAGGGGAGGAGAAGCTTCAGGGGGCTCAGCTCGATGATATTGTTGCGGACCAAGGAATTCCAAGAACCGGAATCTAAGATCCGATGCCGACTCGAGTGACCGCGCTTCACAATGGGACGGAAAATATCGGTCTTTCTCTCATGATCCAAAGGAGGTTGCACCATGCCTGATGAAAAGGATTGCAGAGGCAAGAATCACGTCACGAGACGGGAGTTTCTGAAGAAAGGCGGTACGGCCGGTGCTGCAATCGGAGCCGTCAGCGTGTTTCCATCCCTTGTCACAAGAGGCTCGGCAGCTCGGAGAGGCCACATTTTGATCGGACATCCCAATCCTCGCACGGGAGCGGTCTCTGATTTCGGAGAGGTCTCCCCCTGGGCTGATGAAAGGGCCGTGGCAGCGGTCAATGCAAGAGGGGGAATATTTATCCGGGAAATCGGGAAACGGTTGCCCGTCAAGGTGAAGGTGGTGGATACGCAGAGTGATCCCGTACGAGCAGGGAAGGTGGCTACGGATCTCATCCTCAAGAATAAGGTCGACTTGATGGTCGTCCTGCACACGCCTGATACGGTGAATCCCGTAAGTAAGGTATGCGAACGCCTTGAAATGCCGTGCGTTTCCATGGTGGTTCCTTTGGAGGCATGGCTAAGTGACGGTCCCTACAGATGGTGTTACCATGCCTTCTGGTCTGTTGATTCGCTGAGTGATCTGTTCTTGGGTATATGGGGAGAATACGCCGACCGGACCAACAAGGTTTTCGGTGCGTTGTGGCCGAATGACCCTGATGGCAAGGCCTGGGCTGAGATCGGTACAAAGAAGTTGACCGGGAGCGGATACAAGGTCGTTGATCCTGGAAGGATCCAGTTCTGGAAACCTGATTTCACGGAAATCATCGACCTCTTTAAGAGAGAGGGGGTTGAGATTATAGGTGGAGTGATCATCCCTTCGGATTGGGCGAATTTCTGGCGGCAAGCTCACCAAGACGCTTTCTATCCGAAGATGGCCGCGATCACGAAGGCAATCGCATTCCCATCCGCGGTCAATGCACTGGAAGGAAACCTCCCCGAAGGGCTGGTATCGGAACTTTGGTGGAGCCCGCACCATCCATACAAATCTTCTATCACCGGGGAGACTTCGAGAGGACTCAGCGAAGCGTGGGAAAAGGAGACCGGTAAGCAATGGACGATGCCCTTAGGTTTTGCGTACGCGGCATTCGAATTGGCCCTCAACGCATTTGAGCGTGCTCAATCGCTGGATAAGAGAAGAATCCTTCAGGCCCTAGCCAAGACGGACGTACAGACGTTGGTTGGCCCCATCAGGTTTGGCAAGAACCATTGCAGCGAGACCCCGCTTGTGGGAGGTCAGTGGAGGAGAGGCACCAGGTGGCCATGGGAGCTGAGGATCACCTACAATAAGCATTATCCCAAGATCCCAAAAACGGCAAAAATGGTCTTTCCGCTCCCGCACTGATTGACCCTGACAGAGGGATATCTACATAAATGGTAGAATACCCTCGCGTCTTTCCCGCGAATATTGTATAAGAATGCTTGAGGAAGACAGTTTATGTTCGCCAATGTGAACTGGACGAATAGTAAGAACGTACTTCCACAGAGTTTGGATCACACGGCGGTCCCCCGCTGCGAGACAACTATCGAATACCAGGGCAACTTGTGCGAATACCAACGCCGGATCTGTACATTCTCAAAGAGTAACCCGGGGCTCTGCTCGCGGAGTCTCTTGGATGAGGTCAGTTTGAGTGAAGCAACCTTTGCACAGGTAGCCGGCAATTCCTGATCACCGAACGCAGAGATCGCCTTCACAAGTCGCTCAAATTTCCTCCAAGAAGGTGAGACCGGGGGAGCCACCGGGAGAACACACCCCACGGTGGAGTGAGTGCGTAAAATGCAAGCCGAGAGGTCTACCATCAGTTTCCTTCGATTCACGCAAGCCATCGTTTCCGCCCGACCTATCAGGTCTACCCTGAATCACACCTCAACGCCGTCATATTGCACGCTATCTTGAAAAAGGTGTTGCAGGAGCCGCTTTCGTATTTTTCAAGGAGATGTTTCCATGAAGATACGCACGAAACTGAAAATGACTGCAACCATTGCTATTGCAGCAGCCGCTTTATTGGCCATGGCGATGATCCCGTCGTCCGGGCTCAGTGGGGAAAATGATCTGCTGGGTGCCCTGACGCCCTTGAAGTGGCTGATTTGCTGTGCTATCGGCTTCATGCTCCTCGTCGTGGCGGGGTCTCATTTCTTCATGATCAGAGTTGTCCTGGATCGTCTGTCAACCCTGGAGAAAGTTGCTTTGGACCTTGCCTCCGGGAAGGCAGACCGTCAGATTGACGAGGATGTGGATGACGAGATCGGGGCGATGTCCACGGCTCTGGCCGGCGTGGCGAAAAAATGGAAGGCGGCATTGAATAGGGCTGATGGGCTTGAGCGACTCCTGAATGAACGGACGAGCAAACTGGTGCGGACCAATGAAAGGCTCAAAGGGGAAATTCTTGAGCGAAGGATTGCGGAAAAGGTCGCCAGTGATCGTTTGGAGTTTGACAGGCTTTCGTACGAAATGGTTTCAAAGGTGATCGCCTCCCACGGAGAAGATCTGGATGATGTAGTTCAGGAAGCACTCAGGAGAATGAGTCTTTTGTTTGATGCAGATTCCGTCTTCCTCGGAAAAATAACCCACGACGGCAAAGTACTGCCCTCGTCGCGTGTCTGGGTATCGAAACACTTTGACGGTGAGCGCTTTCTCGAAACCGTACGTGATGGAACCTATCCGGTTCTGGCCTCGAAGCTGCTACGTGAAGGGTTTCTCATATGGAGAAGCAGAGCGGATTTTCCCGATTGGGCCGAGGAAAGCCGGTTACTCTCCAGGCTTGGCGTCGAGGCTGCGGCCATTGTCATGCTGCAATCCGACGGGACGGCCGTGCACACCATCGGTATGGACTCTCTACGAGGTGAAATAAACTGGCCGGACAATATTGTGGAGCGGCTGCGTTTCATTGGCAAGACACTTCAGAACGCCATGGAACGGAGGCGAGCCGAGACAGCGCTTCAGGAGAGTGAGAGACGATTCCGCATGATCGTGGAGCAGGCCGGCGAGAGCTTCTTTGTGCTGGATTATGATGGCAGGATTTCCGATGTCAATCGCCATGCGAGCGAGAGCTTGGGATACAGTCGGGAAGAACTTCTGAACATGACCATATCCGATGTGGATATCGAGGTGGACACAAAGGGCCATAAGAAGCTCTACTGGGAGCGTCTCGTGCCGGGGGCTTATATCACGTTTGAGGGATTGCATCGGCGGAAAGATGGGAATACCTTTCCGGTGGGCGTTCGTCTCGGTAGGGTGGACATAGGGGAGAATCGATTCTTTCTGGCACTGGTGCGCGACATCTCCGAAAGGAAGCAAAAACAAGAGAAACTTCAAAAGGCATTTGCGGAGATCAAGGCCTTGAAGGATCAACTGGAGCAAGAGAACATTAATCTACGCAAGGAAATAGAAACAGAGTACCGCAATGGGGACATTGTCGGCAAGAGTGAAGGCATCAAGAGCGTCATCAGGCTTGCGGAACAGGTCGGCAAGGATGACACCTGCGTGCTTATTCTTGGGGAAACCGGCACCGGAAAGGAACTGATGGCCCATGCCATCCATAAAATGAGCTTGCGCTGCGAGCGAACTATGGTTCGCGTGAACTGTGCGGCCTTGCCTTCTACCCTCATCGAGAGTGAACTCTTTGGCCGAGAGAAGGGAGCGTATACCGGAGCATTAACCAGGCAGATAGGGCGATTTGAGGCGGCGAACGGCTCTACGATCTTTCTTGATGAAATCGGGGACTTGCCCATGGAAATGCAGGTGAAATTGCTTCGTGTCCTTCAGGACGGTCAGTTTGAGCGGCTCGGGAGTATGACAACCATCTCGGCCGACGTGCGAATCATCGCCGCCACGAATCGGGACTTGCCCCAACTGATACGGGAAGGCAAATTCCGGAACGATCTGTATTACCGGCTTAATGTCTTTCCCATCACCATGCCGCCTCTTCGGGACAGGAAGGAAGACATCCCGTTGTTGGTCTGGGAGTTCGTCAAAGAATTTGGTAAAAAACGAGGCAAAATGATCGATGTCATCCCCAAGAGGACGATGGATTTGTTACAGGGCTACTCCTGGCCGGGCAACATCAGGGAACTGAAGAATGTGATTGAACGGGGCCTCATCCTGGGAACCGGTTCAAAGCTCTATATAGATCATTTGGACGTGGAAGAGGATGAAGCTTCGGACCAGATGACCCTCGATGCCACCAGCAGGAAGCATATCTCCAAGGTCCTGGAAAAGACCGGGTGGCAGATTTACGGGAAGAGAGGCGCGGCCCGGATACTGGGATTGAAACCCAGTACCCTGCAGTACAAGATGAAGAAGTTGAACATTGAAAAACCCAACTCCAACTGAAGAGACTGCCGGCCTCCTTCCGAATCCACCCAATATTGGGTGCTCGACCGGCAATTGGGTGGCCCCCCTTGAACTGACTTCCCGTCACCAGTTCCTCCAATGATAATAAATGTACCTGTTGTTTCAATATATTACTGCAGTTTTCAATCTATTGCGCTTCCCTGGCATGCATTTTGAGTAGTCCTCGACAATCCCACGAGAGCCGGACCAGGCAAATCGTTCAAGATATACCTCAGTAAGTATAAGCAGAAATCTGTGAGCCCAAGCGCCGGAAGTAAACGGCGGCGGCCGTGTGGACCATGCGGCGTCATGGGGACGACACGAATAGCGTCGGCTATCTGAAAGGAGGTGAGAGGACTAGGGTCTTGCGCAACGACGGCGTGAATTTATCACAATCATTTTCATGAGAAGAACAAGGAGGTTACAGGTATGACGACAAATTGGAACAAAGAGGCTGATACCGTCATTATCGGGGCCGGAACTGCAGGCCTCGCCGCCGCGATCCAAGCAAGGAAACTGGGCGACAGCGTGCTTGTGTTGGAAAAAGAGAAAGAGGGAGTCTTCCGCAGCAGTATGTCGGTAATCGCCGGCGTTCTGGATTTCGCGGGTACGAAGTATCAAGAGGAAAAGGGGATCGTGGATTCCCCTGCCAACTATGCCAAGGACGGCGTGGAGTATTGCGGCGGGGATCCTGAATTGTGGAAGTCCATGTGCGACAATCTCTATAGGACCTTGGACATGGTGGAAAACGACCTCAAGCTCATTCCAAACGACGTGATCGGCGGATGGGGTCACAACGTTGCGAGATGCCATACCTTCGAAGGCCCAAAAGTCATCCGGAGGCTGGAAGATTGCGCTGTTGAGCTCGGCGCGGTGGTGGAATTCGAAAGCCCGGCAAAAAAACTGATCCACGATCCGGTTATTGGGGTACTCGGTGTGGCGGCCGAGCAGGGTGGACGGTTGGTCAATGTGAAAGCCAACAAAGGCGTGATCATTGGCACGGGAGGATTCGGTCATAACAGGGATCTGTGCAAGGAATTCGGTCCGGACTATTTGATGGATCTAATTCGGCTCATGCCGCCAAGCCACACCGGCGACGGGCTCCTCATGACCCTCGAAATCGGGGGCGCCACCAAGGACATCAAGCACTCGGTGAAATGCTCCCTTCCGACCTGTGTGCACACCCTTGCTGATACTTCCATCCAGTACGAAGGCGGCATCTGTGTGAACAAAGAATGCAAGAGATTCATCAGGGAGGACACCTGGTACGGCTATCTTACCGATGCCGGCGGGAAACAGCCGGACGGGGTCATGTATATTATCTATGACGATGACATGAGGTCGGTCACCAAGAAGAAGTACCCTCACTGGCTCAAGCACAAGGAGTTCAAGGGAGACACCGTGGAAGACCTGGCCGCAGCGCTGCAGCTCGATCCAAAAGAGCTGGTGAAGACCGTTGACAAATATAACAAAGATGCCGTTGCCGGAAAGGATACCGAATGTGGTCGGGATACGTTGGACGGCAACCTGGGGAAACCTTTTCCCCTGAAGAAGGGCCCCTTCTACGGCATGGAATGCAAGCCCTCCACCACCTCCTTCAAGGGAGGCATCCGCATTGATCCTCTGTCAAGGGTGATCGACTGGACGGGCCATATCATACCAAGACTATACGCTTGCGGCGAATGTTCGGGCGGATTCTTTGGTAAGGGAGCCTATATTTGGGGTACCATGACCGTCATGTCCATGACCATGGGTGCCATTGCGTCAAGAGACATCCATATTACCAAACCCCTCTAGAGTGACTCACCCGTACATGGGTATCGACCGTAAGTGGGATTAATATCAAAACAGCAAGGGGCATACGAATGGTGGATGCCCCTTGTTCGGCACATTCAATATGGGCGGCCGTACCACCATGGAGTGACGGCAGTACTTATGGAGTGTTAGGGCCTTTGGGAGAAACTGGATGCCGAAAATTGTAATCGACTATGAAAAATGCCTGGGCTGCGGTTCCTGTGTCGAAGAATGCACGGTTCGGCTGCTGGCCGAAGAATCTGATGAGGAGGGAAAAAATATTATCAGGCCCAGGAGCGATCGCGTTGACAAAACTGAGACGAATGGGCACGTCTTCGTGTACTTCGCCCCCGGATGCTCCAATTGTCGAGTATGCATTATAACATGCCCAAGTGAAGCCATCGACGTCATCCCTGAGTTGGCTCGAAAACCTGAGTAGTAAAACGAAATAGAACAAAAAAAAACAGTTCTAGGAGGTGGAAAGAATGAACAGGGAAATCGAATTCACGAGCGACGGCTATCAGTGCCGAGGCTTGCTTGTCACCCCGAAGGGCGAGAAGGGGCCCTTCCCGACGGTGATCATGGCCGGCGGTTGGTGTTATGTCAGAGAAATCGTCATGCCGGATTACGCCGAGGCATTTGTCAAGGCCGGGTTTGCCGCCCTATTGTTCGATTACCGTTGTCTGGGCAAGAGTGAAGGGCCGGTTCGCCAGCACATCAACCCATGGTGGCAGATAGAGGATTACAGAAACGCCGTCAGTTTTGCGGAAACCCAGCCGGAGGTGGATCCTCAGCGCATAGCGGTTTGGGGCATTTCCTACAGCGGCGGACACGTACTCATCGTCGGCGCCCTAGATCCGAGGGTAAAAGGGATCGTATCGACCATACCCGTTGTTGATGGGTGGACCAACATGAATCGGTCTCACGGGGAAAGGAGATTCGCGGATCTACTTGATTTCGTACTCAAGGATCGAAGAGAGAGATTCGCCAATCCTCAACTAAGGGGCATTATGCCTTTTTCCTGTCCCGAGCCGGAAGAGGAACTCAGTGTGTGGCCGTATCCTGAAATCCGCGAAGTCTTCATGGATCATAAGAAGCAGCGGGCGCCGCTTCACGAGCACTGGAACACCATTGAGTCGGCCGAGTTGCTCCTCTCTTATACGGTATTCCCCTATGTGCCGAGGATAGTGAACACCCCGGTCATCATGACGGTGGCGGAGGGCGATAATATCACCGTTTGGGACCTGGAAATCGAGGCCTTCCGCCGGATCAAATCCCGGCAGAAGCGCCTGTTTGTAATCCCCAAGACAACACATATGACCCTTTATCGAGACATGAGCAAACTTGAGATTGTCGCGAATGCACAGAAGCACTTCCTCACTGAGCATCTGATCAAGCCTTTTGCATAGACGACCGTCTTTACCAACCGGCCGGGCCGGCGCCAATTGCGAGGAGGAGTAAGAAAACACGGAGAAAGACTTGCCCGGGATGGCAAGACAGACGAAGAAGATTCATACGTAACCTGAGTGGAACCCGAGCCTGAGAAAGGAGCCCACAATGAAAAGAAGGATGAAGCTCTCACAGATTGCCTTGGTTTGTGCATTTGCAGGAGGTTTTCTCATAGCGGGACTGATCCACGGAACCGATGCTTCTGCCGAAGACAAAAAGGTATATCGTTTCAAGCTTGCCAACTTCTACCCGCCCCTGAGCTCATTTAATTCGGCAGTATGGCCTCTCTGGATAAAGAATCTCGATAAGGCAAGCAAGGGCAGGATCAAGATCAAGGTGTATCCTGCCGAACAGTTGGCCAAATCGGAAGACATGTGGGAATCCGTTGAAAGCGGCATCTGTGACATGGCTCATTTCTTCCTGATGTTTGAAGCCGGACGTTTTCCGGTGTCAGAGTACGGCTACCTCCCGATGATCTTTACTTCCAGCCGAACATGCGGAATGACCATGACGGCCCTTTACGAAAAGTATCCGCAAATAAGGGATGAATTCAAGAGCGTCAAAGTCTTGTGGTTCAACGGCAACGCGCCTGCCCAGTTCTTCACAAGAGATAAGCCGATCAACACATTGGACGATCTTAAAGGCCTCAAGATTAATGGCGGCGGGCTTTACTGGAAGCACGTGGGGGCAAAGCTGGGGTTCGCCCCCATGAGCCTTCCCTTTCCGGAGATCTATGACGCCCTTGCCAAGGGAGTCATTGACGGCAATACGGTGGAGTGGGAAGGGCAGTACATCTTTCGCTGGTACGAATTGGACAAATACTCGTTGGGTGGAGTCAATCTCTACATCTACCCGTTTATCATGTGTATGAACAAGAAGAAATGGGACAGCCTGCCCCCGGATATTCAGAAGGTGTTCACAGACTTTTCCGGTGTCAAAGGTGCTGAGATGACAGGGTATATCTTTGGTCGGCACGATTCGGCTGCAAAAAAGAACATAGAGAAGTATGTCAAGAAGAAAGGCCTGCCGCCGGTACAGTTCATGTCGGAGAAGAAAAGGGCTGAGTTGAAGGCAAGGCTACAGCCCGTGATCGACTTATGGCTGGCGGAAATGAAGAAGAAGGGCGTTCCCGGGGAACAGATTCTCAAAGACGCGGAAGCTATGGTAAGGGAGCTGGATAACGGTCCGGATCTCAAGTACTGGAAGCGCGAAGAACTGATCAAGAAGACGAAATTCTAAGCACACAAAGCGACGAAGAAGACTTGCATTGCCGTGCCCCGGAGGAGGAAAAAGAGGAGATCGGGTGGAAGGACATAATGGTGTGTCTTCCGGGGCAAAAAACTTTAACTTCTGCGGTGGATGGTGCCTGGACCAGATGAACGTGAGGCGTCAAAAGGACCTTTCCCGGCCGGCGCCTCCTTGCTTTGTGTGGAGGAACTGCTGATGAAGGTGACGGAACGACTCTCTCTTTATCTCCTGTGGATCGGCATGCTGGCTCTCTTGATCATGATGGTTTTCGTTAACTACGATATCTTCGCCAGGCTCGTTTTTTCCAAGCCCGTCGCGGGGTCAACGGAACTTGTTTCCATGCTCCTGGCTGTGGTCAGTTTTTTCTGTCTTGCTCTCCCCCAATTTCACAAGAGACACATCACGATAACTTTCGTCGTGGACATGTTGAAGCCCAAGGCTCGAGCATTCGTCGACGGAATCACAGCACTCATTTGTGCACTTTTCACGGTCATAATCGTCTGGCAGACATACGAACAGGGGATGGGCGACCTGAGGAGCAACGCTATCTCATCCATCATGGCTATTCCCGCCGCACCATTCAAATTTGCTGCTGCATTTGCC
Source organism: Desulfomonilaceae bacterium (assembly GCA_963675835.2). Classification (GTDB taxonomy): domain Bacteria; phylum Desulfobacterota; class Desulfomonilia; order Desulfomonilales; family Desulfomonilaceae; genus JAVHLK01. Next base: position 346,642 of record CAXXIU010000017.1, on the reverse strand, counting down.
ACCATTTTTCTTCTCCTAGCCTTTGTTTTGGATTTCTTGCGAGCGTGTTCTCTGATGGCAAAACGCGAAAAGCCGTAAACCAGACACGATTAGCAATCCTAGAGATTTGAAAGGATGACAAATGGAACCCATTACCATCGGCTACCTGGGCTGTATCCTTGCGGTGATTCTTATGTTCTTGGGGATGCCGGTCGCCTATGCTTTCGGCCTGGTCGGTTTCCTGGGTGTGGTGCTGATCAACGGCAGCAATCCAGCCCTCATATCGGCCGGGTTATACCCGTTCAGGATTTGTAGCGTGAACGCGTATTCCGTGATTCCGCTCTTCATCTTCATGGGGTATATGATTCTGTACTCAGGCGTCGGGGCAGACTTCTTTGTCCTGGCCAGGCGGTGGATCGGTCACATACGGGGCGGCTTGGGAATGGCTACCGTGGTGGCATCAGCGGGCTTTGGCGCAGTGAGTGGGGATGTGGTTTCGGCTGCGGTGACCATGTCCTCGATCAGCCTTCCTGAGACTCGAAAACGCAATTACCGTGACGAACTCATCATAGGATGCATTTCCGGGGGAGCCAATCTCAGCTTCATAATACCCCCCAGTCTCGGCTTCATTTTGTACGGTGCCATAACTTCGACCTCCATCGGTCAGCTCTTCATTGCCGGCATCATTCCAGGACTCATGATAACCCTCCTCTTTATGCTGCTTGTCTATTTTCTCTGCCGCCGGCATCCCGAATGGGGCCCTGCTTGCGAGAGGGCGACATGGCGCGAGCGAATCGTCGCATTCCGGTCGGGATGGGTGGTCTTAGCGACCTTCATCCTGGTCATCGGCGGCATCTATGTGGGCGTGTTCACTCCCACCGAGGCGGCAGCCGCGGGAAGCGCCTTTGTGCTCATCGTGAGTATTGCCAGAAGGAGCCTGAGCTGGAAGGATTTCAAAGAGGTGATGATTGAGACGGGCCTCACTACCGGGATGATCATGCTGATCCTCTTCTGCTGCATGATCTTCTCTCTTTTTCTGGCGCTTTCGGGAGTTGCCGGCGCCTTCGAGGACGTTCTTCTCTCGTTGGCGGTTTCTCGTCACGTGGTCCTGATAATCTGCCTGGTGGTCTATATGGTCATCGGCTTCTTCATGGACGTTCTGGCAATGATCCTCGTCACGTTGCCTTTCACTTTTCCCATCATCGTCGGACTTGGATTTGACCCAATCTTCTTCGGTGTGGTCGTGATCCTTACCATGATTCTGGGGCATATTACCCCGCCCTTCGGTATTGTCATCTACGCACTGAAAGGGACCCCCACGTGCAGGGACATTCCGCTGTTCAGGCTGTTCAGGGCAAGCTTCCCATTTGCGGGTATAATCGCGTTATCCATCGCCATCTTACTCATTTTTCCTCAGTTGGCGACTTTCTTACCGAATCTGATGATGAGATAGGGTATGAGCGCATGAGTGCCGGCGCCCGGGAGATACGGGCGTGATCTCAACCGTATGAAAGTGAGAAGTTCCGAACTTCCGGAACGGATTGAAGCAATCTTGTAGCGGGAGATATGACAATGGATGTTTCAAAGGCATCAGGGTATCTAAGAGGGAAGCGGGTCCTCATCGTAGATGATGAGGAGGACGTCCTGGAACTCTTAACGGAGTTCCTGATAGAGTGCCGAGTGGACCGAGCCGTCAATTTCGAAGAGGCTGAAGATCTCATACAAAGCAGATACTATGATATCGTCGTGCTCGACATTATGGGGGTGAAAGGCTATGACCTGTTGGAGGTCGCGGCAAAACGAGGCTTCCCGACGGTCATGCTGACTGCTCATGCCTTGACGGAGCAGGACCTGAAGAAGTCGGCTCGAGAGGGAGCATCCTCGTACATACCGAAAGAAGAGATTGCAAATATCTCCGTCTTTTTGGCAGACGTACTCGAGGCCAAAGAAAAGGGCAAGAACCCCTGGCTCAAATGGTTTGATAGGCTGGGCGGGTTTTTCGACAAGGCATTCGGCGGCACGGACTGGCGGGAAAAGGAGGATGCGTTTTGGGAGGAAGAGATTAAGAAGCTCCGATGGAGATAGTAAGGTCGGCGAACGGCCAGGCCAGTTTGTTCCGCAAGCGGCACATTGGAGGACCGACTTGAATTTCCGGGGCACAAAGCGAAACAAACCTCTCCCTCCTCCCTCGAAGGGAGAGCGGAGGGAGAGGAGGAAATCAACTGATCCGCCAAATGGTCAAAGTCGGCGCCTATGGCGAATAGCTGGGTTTCCCTGTTCAGAGTCATGGAACCAGCCTCAAAACACGGGGTATCTTTGCTCAGCAAATAGTGCCCGGGATCTCGCCGGCACACCTTGCCGACAAATTACCTCCCATTGCACCCAATGCCGTTCCTGCTTCTGCCGAACGCCGGCACCCTAGACCCGATTTTTCAAGGACTTTTTGGACATTTTCCAGCAACGTGTGGATTGAGACCGGTTTGGAGACTATCATGTCTACGTAGAATCGATCGGCACTTTGTTGCGAAACCTGTGCTCCCCAGCCGGTCAGAAGAATGAAGGGCGGCTTCGGTAATCTTCTCTGAAGACAAATTTCACCGACGGCTCGGCTCACTTCCCACCCATTCATTCCTTCCATCCCCAGGTCGCAGATGACCACGTCAACGGTCTTTTCATTGAAGAGGGCAAGTGCTTCCCCACCGGATGTCGCCGTGAGAACCGCTTGCCCGTGAAGGACCAGACCTTCCTCAATCGTCTTGATCAGCGTTTCGTCGTCGTCAATGAGAAGGATTCGCGAATTCGCAACGGACTCTCTTGAAGCAGTCTGCACAAGAGGGGTCTTCCGGCTTAGGGCTCTCGGAAGCCTCACGTAAAATGTGGCCCCCTTACCTTCGACACTCTCGACGGATATCTCACCCCCATGCCGCGTGACGATGCCGTACGAACTGGAAAGTCCCATACCGGTCCCCTGGAAGCCCTTGGTGGTCCAGAACGGTTGAAAAACTTTCCCGAGATCAGCCTCATGTATCCCGGCCCCGTTGTCTCGAACCTGCAAGATCACGAGATCTCCTTCGGAAAGGACCTTCACCCGTATTTCACCTCCTTCGCGACAGGCCTCCACGGCATTCTTCACAAGGTTGACGGCGACCTCAAACAGTTCGCTTTCCTTACCTTCTACAAGACAACGAGATTCCAGGTCCGGCGCCAACGAGATGGTGACTCCGGCCCTCTCCGGGTTGGTCTTCCACCAGGGTTTAGTCATTTCCACGACCTGTCTCACGGTATCCGACAGATCAAAAATGGCTGAGCGGTCGGCCGCTGCTTCATCTCCACTTCTGGAAAAATCCAAGAGGCGTCTTATCATCTCGCCGGCCATCTCGCCCGTCTTGGAGATCTGTTCTATTGCCGACCGCCCTTGGACGATCTCTCCCGATTCAAGATATTTCATGGCAACCGAGCAGCCGGCCGTGACGATCTGAAGGAAGTTGTTAAAATTGTGGGCAACTCCTGCGGCCATATCTCCCAGTGCCTTTAGGCGTTCCGTTCGCAAAAGGAGTTCGTTGGCCCGTTTCCGTTCGGTGATGTCTTCACCGATACCCGCCAGGCCAATGACATTCCTATGCCGATCGCGAAGGAATGTGGCCGTGTTCCACCGTATGCAGCGCAGTTCGCCGTCTTTGGTGAGCAGATGTTGTTCACTGTTGTGCCGAATTCCGTTACCGCCGGACGGTGTGTTCCATTGTCTCAGCCTCTCTTGATCATTCGCGGGATCAAAGAGGTCGAACCAGTTTCGTCCGACAACCTCTTCTCTTTCCCATCCCGTTATTTCCAGGAGGAAATCATTGCAAAACGTGATGGTCCCTTTGGGATCCAAGCACAACGCGACAAGGCGAACATTTTGGAGAATTTCTCGAAAACGTCTTTCAGACTCGACAAGGTCCGCTTCCGCTTCTTTAATGGGGGTGCGATCGGTAATGGCCGCTATGGTCCCTTTCATGAGGTCGGACGCGTCCGGTGCGCTGATTCGTATGTGCGCTTCAAATATGAGTCCGTTTTTTCGGATTAACCGTGCATCCGTTTCGAATTCCGTCTGCTGAGGCACGCTGGTATACAGCACCGAGCCTACTTGTTCGTATTCCTCGTCGGATGCAAAAAGTATCCGAGTGTTTTTTCGTACTAACTCCTTTTCGGAATCGTAACCGAACATCTTGACCAACGCCGGGTTGACCCACTTGAAAATTCTTTCCTCTATCCGACACAACCCTATGGGGCATGCGGCAAGAATATTGCCGAGCATCTGCTCGTCCGGTTCCTTTCCCTTTTGTCTTGCCGTCGATTCATCGGTTGGTATATGCAAGCTGACCTCCATCCGTGCCGGTCATGACACAACGCGCCTCATATGTCTCTTACGTTTCCGGGAACGGGCGGTGAGGACAACGTCAAGCTTCTTCTGGAGAAGTATGAGGGGTTCTCACCTGAACAATCGCGGAGAATTCCTTCCCGCGAACACGAGGTACGCACGTATGCGCTGAACCTCATTGCACTGAAATGTGATACGAGAGCAAGGGACATGCCACGATGAAGGTGCCCGCTCAGGTTGCGGGATTGAGAAACTGTGGATAGGTTTGGGTGTCAGGATTCTTGGCAGGTTGTAAGACACCTCGCTCCGGACCGGTCGCCCCTACCAAAACCGGTGTTCATCGGCGAGACGGCACGGGGTATGTAACCGAACTTATGAATCGGGGTACTATGCCTTGATCCGCCCAATGCTTCCCCTCAAGCATTCACGAGGCTTTCCCAGATAATGGAATAACCTTGTCCCCGGCCCACGCACATGGTGGTCAATCCGTACCGTGCATCGGGATCATCTTTGAAGAGGCCTGCCAGAAAAGCCGTCAGGCGTGGTCCTGAAGCAGCAAGAGGGTGTCCGTACGCGAGGGATCCGCCCCAGCGATTGACCTTTGGATCGTCCGGCGCCAATCCCCATCTGTCTAGGCAGTAGAGTGCTTGAACGGAAAACGCTTCATTCATCTCTATGATATCGATATCCGCCATGGTCAGCCCCGCTCGTGCCAGCGCCTTTTGGGTGGCGGGGATCGGCGCGGTTCCCATGATTCTCGGGTCGACTGCTGCCGTGCCGGAAGCTACCCACCTCATTTTGGGGGTCAGTTGGAGGCGCTCCGCCATTTCCCGGGACATCAGGAGGACTGCTGAAGCACCGTCGTTGAGCCCTGCTGCATTTCCCGCCGTCACCCGTCCGTTTTCCCTGAACGGAGTCCTCAGTGCCGAGAGCCCTTCCAAGGTGGATTCCGGCCGAGGTTGCTGGTCCTTATCAACCAGTACTCGTGTGCCGTCCTCCAATTCGACTTCAACGGGCACCACCATGTCGGTCATTTTGCCCGCCTTGATTGCTCGATCGGTTTTTTGTTGGGAGGCAAGGGCATAGGCGTCGGCCATTTCTCTCGTGAATCCGGGAAATTGATCGTGAATGTTCTCGGCCGTCATGCCCATGTTGAAGGCGGAGGCATCGCCCATCACTTCCTCCGCCCTCGGATGAGGGTCTCTCATGAATCCCATGGGCACGTGTCCCATGTGCTCCACACCGCCACAGATGAGGCAGTCGGCCATTCCGGCTGCAATAAACGTCGCGCCGAAGCTTATGCCTGTCAGACCGCTCGCGCACATTCGGTCGATGGAGCATCCGGGAATCTCCCACCCCCGGTCCGCCAGCATGGGGATCATTCTCCCGAGGGTTCCGCCCTGTTCCTTTGCCTGATTGGTAACTCCCCAGATGCTGTCCTCGATCATTTCCGATTTGACCGCGGGGTTGCGGTCGAGCAGAGTCTTCACCAGCGGAACGCAGAGGTCTTCAGCCCTGGTTCTCCAGAAGATTCCCTTCTCGCCGGCGCGGCCGAATGGGGTCCGCACGGCATCGACAACCACTGCATCACGTAGTTTGGCCCACAACTTTTAATACTCCTAAGTACTGCATTGCTTAAATTCGGTTTCGCATTCTCGTGAACGCGTGGCTACCTCTGTAGGGGCACCCCCTGTGGGTGCCCAGGGCAGGCACAGGGGCCCGCCCCTACGAACAAACCTCCCGAACGATGCGGTTTATCTCGTTCCCAGGCTCTGCCCTGAGCATTACCCATATCCTGGGTCGCCGGCAACCGGAAACATATCCCATATCGAGTTGATGTTCGCCTCGAAGACGGCAAAGACTAACGTTGCCGGCATCATAGGTGGAGCATGTGAGCGCTTCTGCCCTGAAAGGGCATACCATTAATAGCCATGGGTTTTAACCCATGGAAACGGTGCACAATAACAGACAGTTCAGGACCCCGGAGGGGTCCACCAACGAGACAACGAATACGGCACTCAGTTATTGGTCGGCCCCTTCAGGGCCGGTCCAAAGAAGTGTGAGGTTGCCTCTTTCCACGGGTTGAAAACCCGTGGCTATTCAGGGTGAGCCCCTTCGGGGCACTGGCCGGCCGGCACCTCGAATTGGCCGGCTGTTTTCTGCCGATTCCTACGGTTGCCTGCAAAAAGATATGGGACATGCTCAGGGCTCTGCCTGGGGATGCTTACCAGGAGGCTCTGCCTCCCTTCCGGAATGGACTCTGGTTCCCGGCCTACGCCGGGAAGACGGCTCAGGTTGTGCGACCGCATTTGCGCCGCAGAACTCTAAGGATTTCTTTCCAACACCGCTGCAATTCCGAGCCCGCCTCCACCGCAAATACACTCGAGTCCGTACCCGGCGCCGCGTCTCTTCATTTCGTAGAGTAACGTCACCAGGACTCTTACGCCGGTGCAGGCTATGGGGTGTCCGAGGGATATGCCGGAACCGTTGACGTTGACTCGAGCATGGTCGTCCGGTCCGATACCCATCCCCGTGAGATCGGCCAGCAGTTGAGCAGCGAACGCTTCCTGGATTTCGATGAGATCGATGTCCTGCAGAGACAGCCCGGCCAGGTGTAAGGCTTTGTCCGCGGCTCGAGGCACCGTCCGGTAGGTTCTTCGCGGATCGTCGCCAACCAGGGCACAGGATTTGAAAACAGCGAACGGTTGGAGACCAAGCTCAGTTGCCTTGGAAGCCGACATGACCACCACCGCCGCAGCGCCGTCGTTTTCTGTGGATGAATTCCCCGCGGTGCAAACACCGCCCAGCACGGGTTTGAGGCGAGCCAATGCTTCCAGAGTCGTATCCGACCGCGGATTCTCGTCACGGTCTACGATTATCGGTTCTCCTCTGCGTTGGGGGACGCTTACCGGGACTATTTCTTCGGCGAACTTCCCGGCTTCGATTGCCGCGCAGGCCTTGCGATGACTTTCAAGTGACCATCCGTCGCATTGCTCACGGGTAATCGAGTGCTCCTCGGCCGCTGTCTCGGCCCAGGACATCATGGCGGGGAGGATGCCGTATCGTTCTTCCGGCTGGGACATCACCCGAGCTCTTTGTATGCGGTCGTACAGGGCAACACCCCAGATTGAGAGGTCACCGTGGCCCTTGGGCATTCCTCGGGTGCCGCCGATCCCCCATTTCATGCTGCCCGGCAGGTAGAACTCGGCATTGCTCATGCTTTCCACGCCGCCTGCAACGACGATCTCGGCTTGATCCGACGCAATGAGAGCCGCCGCGTAGCGAACGACATCCAGGCCGGTACAACAGCGGGCATCCAGGGTCACGCCGGGAATTCTCTCGGGCCAACCGGCTTTGAGCAGACCCATACGTGCGATATTCACGTACTCTCCGCTCTGGTAGGCCTGCCCCATGATGACCTGGTCCACCAGTGCGGGTTCGATTCCGGCACGTTTGACTGCCTCGTCCAGAACCAGTGCGGCAAGATCGTATGCCGGCACCTCTTTGAGTGCGCCCATGTACCTGCCTACGGGTGTTCTCGCCGCTGCTGCAATAGTTACTTCCTTCATGCGTTTCTCCGTGGCGTTACCGTTTCTAAGAGCCGATTCGAAACTCTCGGTATTGCATCTCTCGCGTTAGCAGCCTCTCGGCTGATCAAAGTTTCGTAGGGTGCCGGTAAGTGCACGCTGGCGTGCGAACCTCACCAATTGAGGCTAATACGGTCGCTTGTTGAGTTCCGTCTTCCCGGCCTCAAAGATTGTGGCACGATTGGTAGCCATATCGCTGGAAATCCCCCCTAACCCCCCTTTTTCTAAGGGGGGAACCGGCTGTTACCCCCCTTTGGCAAAGGGGGGCAGGGGGGATTTTCACTCGTATCCACTTCATCCCGCGTTCAGCGCGTGACCTCTACGTTGTAGGTTCCTTCCGTGTCCCGTCAGGATGGTACTCGTACCACCCTTTACCTGTTTTCCTCCCAAGATGTCCCGCCATGACTTTGCGCCTGAGCAAGGCCGGCGGGTACCATCGAGGATCCTTTGTTTCCTCGTAAATGGCGGTGAGCGCACCGCAGGTCACATCCAGGCCTACCATGTCCCCGGTTTCGAATACTCCCATCCGGCGGCCGAACGCAAGGCGAAGCCCTTTGTCGATGTCTTCTACCGTTCCCACGCCTGCCTCTACCATGCGAATGGCCTCGACGGTTGCCGGAAAGTTGATGCGGTTGAGGAGAAAGCCCGGTACGTCTTTGTGGACAAGGATGGGCTCCTTACCGATGGCCTCGACAAAGGACTTGCCCTTCGAGAAGACTTCATCGCTTGTGAATTGGCTGCGTACCACCTCGACCGCCTGCATCATGGGAACCGGGCTGAAGAAGTGGAGGCCCAGGACCCGTTCCGGACGCGGAACTGCAGCCGCAAGGGTGCTGATGGGTATGGCACTGGTATTACTTGCCAGCAGAGTTTCGGGATTGACCGCGGCGGATAACTTCCCGAACACTTCCCGCTTCAACGCGAGGTTCTCGAACACCGCTTCAATGCACAGATCCGCAGGCGCGGCTTCCGCCAAATCGGTAGTGGGTGTTATTCGGGCCATAATGGACTCAACAGGCCCGTTGACCTTTTGTTTTTCCACAAGTTTGCCCGCGGACCATGCGATGTTCTTGAGCGCATGCTCAAGAGCGTCTTCCGCCACATCGCACAGGATCACTTCCAAACCTGCACTTGCACACACCTGGGCGATGCCGGAGCCCATTAGGCCGGCTCCCACGACCATTACTCTCTCTATAGTACTAATGCTCATTTTCTTGTCGTTCCGTGAAGATTTCTTCGGAAATTCGTTTCCGAATTTCGGTTTGGTTGGCCCCGGCAGCTGGGAACCGGGAACAACGTACGGATTCACCGCGTTGTACGATGGTCCTTGCGAAACTCAAGTTCGTGGGTGACGTGATGCCTGCAATCGCCATTTGCAGACGTACACCGCGTCATCGCACTCGTTTCAACAAGAAAATCTAACCACAAAGGCACCAAGACACAAAGGATTTAGGAGGCGGTGTACTCGGCGGCGTTCTTGACTCATGGCGGTTCCTGATCGAAATGCAGTCTCAAACCAGACCTCATGAAGATGGTGCCCGGACTCGTCATGTACACCACAAGCCCTGCACTGCCCTTTTTCCAGCGGTTTTCCTTGGTGCCTTTGTGTCTTGGTGGTTCATTCTCCTTTTTCTTCGCGGTGAACGCTTACCGCCATTTGGCTGCGGTTCTAACCGCTCACAGCCCATCCCCCGAGCCTTTGAGCAGCTCACGTGCAATCACCAGCCGCTGAATCTCGCTGGTGCCTTCATAGATTCGTGTAAGGCGGAGGTCACGGTAAAAGCGCTCCACCGGATAATCCTTCATGTAGCCCATGCCGCCGTGAATCTGAACCGCCATGTCTGCGACTCGATTGGCCATCTCGGTGCAGAACAACTTGACCATGGCCGCCTCCTTAACTACTGCAGTCCCGCGGGAGTCTCTCAGCTTGGCGGCATGATGGACCATTTGACGCGCGGCGTAGATATCCACGGCCATGTCGGCCAACATTGTCTGGACAGCCTGAAAATGAGCAATGGGCTTGCCGAATTGGACACGCTGCTTTGCATATTCGAGTGACAGTTCCAACAGCTTCTGGGCGGATCCCAGAGAAGATGCTCCCATGGTGAGCCTTCCCTTGTCCAAGGTCTTCATGGCCGTCTTGAAGCCGTTGCCTACCATTGCCTCACCGCCCACAACATTTTCAGCCGGAACCGGACAATTGTCAAAAATGAGCTCACAGGTATGGGAACCCCGCATGCCCATCTTCCGCTCAATGGTACCTACATAAAAGCCCGGAAAGGTCTTTTCCACGACAAAGGCCGTGATCCCGCCTTGAGCCTTCTTGTTTCGGTCCGTGAGCGCAAAAACAGTCGCCATATCGGCTATATTGCCGTTGGTGATGAAATGCTTCCGGCCGTTGAGCACCCAATGCTCACCGTTGCGCTGCGCGGTGGTCTTGATGTTGGCCGCATCCGAGCCTGCCTCGGGCTCGGTCAATGCGAAGCATCCGATCCATTCCCCCGTGGCCAGCTTGGGCAGGTATCTCTGTTTCTGATCGGGCGTGCCGTCCAAGATAATGCCCTGGGAGCCGATACCGTTGTTGGTGCCGATTCGTGTTCGAAAGCACGCGTTGGCTTTCCCCAATTCCTCGTATACCAAACACTCGGCGAAACAGCCCAGTCCCAGTCCTCCGTATTCTTCAGGTATTGCCAGCCCGAACAAGCCGAGCTCTTGCATCTTATCCACCACATCATCCGGGATGCGGTCTTCTTCCTCAACCTGCCGACTAATCGGCTCCAAGTCCTGGTTTACGAAGCGGCGGACCGTGTCTGTCATAATGCGCAGACTTTCCGGTAGTTCGATGTCCATCACGTTCACCCTTACCTGATTCGGGATAGTGCTTCACTGTCCGTTCGTAAGTCGGAGGCAGCAAGTCTTGTGCCAAAGGATGGGGCTGCTGTGGGGTTGCAGCGGATCCGATGTGTTATAAGTGAGTTACGCGATGCATCGGGGATGTTGAAAGTGAAGCCCAAGGAGCGTGTGTGTAGAGCATGGCCTACACATGTAAAAGGTGGGGATGGTATGGTCTTGATATGAAGAGGCAAGAAGGGAAACGGACGAGGTGTCGAGGATTGTCGACATGTAGAGACACCTATACAAGATGTGCCTTGGAGATCTTCGTCGCCGGCTAAGTGTTGCATTTCATTAGTTCGGTCACGCATCTTCGTCTCGTTGCCGGGCTTGGGAGCCGGCAAGAAGAATATCCGGGCACGGAGGCTCGGGCTACGAAATACTGCCCCAAGGCTCAGTCTGGAACGTGGGGCGGGCGTCCCTGCCCGCCGTCTCCCCGGCGCAGGCCGGGGGCCAGGAAAACAAGACTGGTTCCCGGCCTACGCCGGGAAGACAGTTCAGGTTGTACGACCGTATTTGCGCCGGCGACCACTAAGTTACGATGCCGGCCGGCAAGTGTCCTCAAGAATACGTCGGCGTACGTACGCCACGGAGTACTATGGCTTCCGTCTCGTCTCCAAACCGAGTTGCCGCATCTTCTGGTACAAGCCGGTGCGATGAATGCCGAGCAGCCGTGCCGCTTCACTCCGATTACCGCCGGTGAGATCCAAGGCACGGCGAATGGCTCTGCGCTCCCCCAGGGCCGTTTCTTCTTTCAGGGTCAGTACGGTCCTGTCCGGGAGGGGTGTGACGCCTCCGTCGGAACGGATTTCCATGGGAAGATGCTCCTCCAGAATGGAGTCTTCTTCCGCCACGGAACAAGCCCGCTCCAAGACATTGCGCAGTTCGCGCACGTTGCCCGGCCAATCATATGCCGTAAGCCCGGTCATTGCGTCGGGGGCTATGCGGCGAACGGGCCTGCCCCGGTTCGAGACAAAAGAGAGAAGATGGTACGCCAGGCGGGGGATATCCGAGCGGATGGAGCGAAGGGGAGGAGTCTTGAGGAGAAAGATGTTCAGACGGTAGTACAGATCTTCTCGGAATTGGCGTCTTGCCAGCATGCTCTTGAGATCTCGGTTGGTGGCTGCAATTACTCTGAAGTCGAGCTTGACGGTCCTGGTGCCGCCGATTCGCTCGACCTCCACCTCCTGGAGAACCCGCAGAAGCTTTGCCTGCAAGGGTAGGGGAAGTTCTCCCACCTCGTCGAGAAATATGGTACTCTTGTCTGCCAGCTCAAATTTGCCCGGTTTGCCCTTGGGACTTGCTCCGGTGAAAGCCCCCGCTTCGTAACCGAAGAGTTCCGATTCGAAGAGCTCCGCGGGAATCGCCGCACAGTTCACGCGTACCAAAGGCTTGGCACGCCGCAAACTGAGCTGGTGAACCGCGTGCGCGAATATTTCCTTTCCCGTCCCGGTCTCTCCTACAATGAGGACCGGCAGATCCGATCCGGCAGCCTGCATTGCAACCTGCTTGGCTTCCTGCATGGGAGCGGATTCACCCACCACTTCATCCAGGGACCAGCGGCTGCGGTACGCCTGTTGAAGCTCCTTTTCATAGTAGTCCAGGCGGCTCTGCAATACCTCCACCTTGCGTACAAGTTCTTTGACCTTCTCGGGATTCCAGAACATGAGCTTGCCGACCGCGCCGACGATATTCCCCCTGCGGTCTCGGAGGGGGATGCGGGCAATGATCCGGTCCTTGTCACCCAACCGGAAGATCTCGCCGATTTCCGCACGCCCGGTTTGCAGCACCCGGACAAGCTCGCTGCGAGGGTTGAGCTCCAAGATGTGCCTTCCTATGGCTTCTTTTCGGGACACCTTGTAGAATGCTTCGTCGGACGGCCCGATATGGCGCACAATGCCGTCCCTATCCACAAGAATTTGAGATTCGTGGGGATTGTCCAACAGCGCTTCCAAGAGCTCCGGTGGAATGCCTTGATAGTTTAGGTCGGACACGTGGGACCTCAGCATCGTACAGATCGGATTTCTATTTCGCTGCATTTCACGTTACGCAGCAAATACTCATTTCTTACCACGATAGATGGTTGGGAGAAAGAGACGTACACATCGAGATGGCGGCTAAGAGGTGAACGAATGATTCACACATTCAGAGCGCGGGTGGAACAAAGTTGATTTACGGGACCTCGACTCTTGTTGTAGTATTCGGACTAGGAACGGTGGATCGTTGACTCTGGGCGATCTGCTTTTTTCATCCCGGGCCGAAGAGTATTGTTGGATGATCTACGAAGCTAACCCCAAGCACCGGGATCCGTGGCAACGCGGGCGGAAGGGTTCGCTGTGCCCAAAATTCATGAGTGTCCCAGCGCAGGAACTGCTTGACCAGAGCACGCTGTGGTCGGATGGGAAGCGATATGCTACATGCGACGGACAAGCCTTTTGCGCCCAAGAAAGCCGACCTCACTATTGGCACGGGTATCCCATAAGTTGGCGCGAGGTTCCTGAAAAACTCCGGCGTGCATGGCGCGATGAGGGAAAGATAACAAGGAAGAACATTGGGGATTACTGGTAGAGGTGGTCATGACGAGCGACACAGATATATGTGTTGGGAACAAAGAGCATTTTGCCGTTCATGTGGCACTCGAGAGAGATCCGGATAATGGCCAAGGCGCTTCACTGGAAGAAAGTCTCTCTTGGGGGGCGCTGGAAATATGGGTGCACGGCAAGAATCTTTGCAGGCATGTAGAAGATGGAGAGTTGGTTTCGTCTGTTCATTGGTATTTGCTTCCTATCATCGAATGGTTGGCAGCGAACTGGAACCCACTGCTGCACGAAGAGCGCTTGCCGAACCGCAATGCCGGCGATGATGCATGGAAATCATTGGCGGAAACACGGTTCCCACCGGCAAACTTCGATAGCGATGCCGAAGACAAGTGGTTTCAGCAATGGCAAGCGTGGTGGTTCAGACACAGCCTTCAGTCTTGCCGATGTGGCGGACTGTTTCCAGATATTCTAATAAGGCGCTGGCGGGATACGGTGGAGGTCTCATGGGGGAACGGGTCACTTCCTGGGATCCCCGACGATGTTGTATTCTTGTATCCTCAAGGTCTAAAGCGTCTAGATCCTGTTCTTGTCGCTAGGCCACTATATGAAATGTTGCAGAAAACCACCGACTATCTGCTGCGTCGTCAGGCTTCATCTCCACGATTTCAAGAGGTTGCACAAAAAGTTCGGAGGATAGCAGCCACTCCTCGGGAGGATCGCCTGGCTTGGCTGGCGGGGTTAGGCTCTTCGTATGAATCGATCAAAGAGAAGTGGAATCAAGTCACCGCAGTAATTCGTAAAGCGAATCGGGAGATTGCAGATTACTTGCTTGAAGTAACGGATAATGAACTCTTCATCCAAGGGTCCTGTTATGCAACCCTCATGTTTGGCTCAGCAGCGCCTACACTCGCTGAAAATGATCTGGAAGTATTGGTTGGTGAGTTGATCGATCTTTACGCACCGGATTCGGAGAAGTCACAACTCCGGGATCTTGTAGTATCTGAACCAATCGACTTTGACGGGCGACCTGCGTGGGAGGTTGGGTACGGTTTAGCTGAACGAGTGATTGAGCGCTTCTTGATCGAGAAGCAGTCTAGTCAGGCAGTGGATATGACGGCGATACTGGCTAATCTTGGCATCCGACAAGAAGAGATTAGGCTAAGTGATAAACATGTTAGAGGAATTTCGATTGCCGGTCCACGTCACCTACCGTCCATCTTGGTAAACTTGAGTGACGTGCACAACGACACCTTGCCGGGAAAACGGTTCACGCTTGCTCATGAGCTTTGCCACATCCTCTTTGACCGTACCCATGGTAAGAAGCTGGCTATGGTGAGCGACACGTGGGCTCCTCTACAGATCGAACAACGGGCTAACGCATTTGCAGCTATGTTCCTAATGCCGCCCGAACTGATTCGACGAGCCATTGCCGGATTGGGCGTTTCTCTGGAATCTGAACAAGGTATTCACGAAGTTTGCAAACGGCTGGGCACAAGCTTCAAGGCGACTCTTGACCACCTGAAGAATCTGGGCCACCTAGACCCCATGACTGCTGAGCAAATTTCTGAAGCGAGAGAGCAGCGGCTGTCGAAGCAAGAAACAATCTGACACAGGCTCAGGCCCATCCATATTGATTGAGCCACATTGTCTTCCGGGCTCAGTGATTTCGGATCTCTGGGGACACATTACCGACTTATCGGGGGCCTGTGAACCTGTCCCGCAGAATGGAACGTTGAGACCCGATAGTGGCGTGTGACCGTCCCCCGGCATCCGTACCAAGCTTCACATCACCCGTGAGGAACTTGCTGAATCTTCCGGCCTGACTGCGGAGACGATCGAGAATTTGGAGGAATCTGACTATGCCGGGGACTGGGATGAAGCGATAAACAAGGTAAACACAGGCTTCCACGACTGGTTTACCAACGTCATCCTTCCGGCTGCCGGGATGAAGCCGGAGGAATACTCGGTAGGAATTACGGCCCCATGATACGTAAGGACGCGTGACGACAATGGCTTTGCGAGGAGCGGAATACAGCGACCCGCGGGAAAGCAGTTTCATGGCTCCGGAATCCGTGACCGTATTTGCGAAATCGGGTACTAAGGTAGCTTCTTCAGGCGCTCTGCTGCCTTTTCGTGTCCCTGATCGGCTGCCTTCACGTACCAATGTTTGGCCTCGTCGATCTTTCCGGAAACTTCATAGATCATGGCAACTCTAAACTGCGCATCCATAAGACCGTTTTGCGCGGCTTGATAATACCACTGGAAGGCTTCCCTGAGGTCCCGGGAGAGCAGGTCGCCCTTTTCGTAACATTCCCCCAGGTTGTATTGAGCATAGGCATAGCCCTGATCCGCAGCTTTCTTGAAAAGCTCAACTGCTTGAACTCTTTCCTCCTCTGTCCCTTTCCCTTCTTGATACAGTATCGCAAGGGCATTCTGAGCTTGTGGACTATCGAGTGCGGCAGCCTTTTTGAACCATCTGAGCGCCTCATGCGAGTTCTGAGTCACTCCATCGCCCTCTTTGAAAAGATTTCCGAGATAGAGTTGTGCGTCCAGAACACCTTGCTCCGCAGCCTTTGTCCACCAATGCACGGCCATATTCGGGTCTCTGTCAACGCCTTCGCCTTGAATATACATTATCCCCAGGGTTACTTGCGCCAAGGGTTCACCTTGTTCGGCAGCCGAGAGGTAACATTCGTGCGCTTTGGCCGGGTCACATTCCACCCCCACTCCGTCTCGGTACAAGTCGCCCATAAGTCGGCTGCCCGTAGGATCTCCTTGATCTGCGGCCTTTCGGTACCAACCGATAGCCTCATTGTATTTTCCATTTGCGCCGTAAAACTGTCCCAGCGCCGTTTGAGCTTGTGGATCTCCGTCTTTGGCCGCTTCCAGACAACGGTCGAATTCTTCCTGCTGTGTTTCGCTTACCTCGGGCAGGTTGTTGGCCATGCTCGCACACGCGAAGGTCAGCATCAACCGGCTTTTCATGCCGAGCTGTCCACTTAGGCAAACCTCTCCGCAAGCAGCGGCAGCGGCGGCAAGCCGCTGGAGATATGTCTTGTCATTATGACGTTCAGTCGCCAGATGCTTCAGAAAGAGGAGTACCGAATTAGGTGCATATGATCCCGCGTCACGGCCCGGCGACTCAAACCCTTCGGCCGACATTTTCGACGTGAACTCGGTATCACCGCAGTTGACATTGAGCACAAATCCCTTTTGTCCCCCAGTTTCAGTACAATCTAAAAGTTTGGGGAATCCCTCCGGATCCTCCAGACGATGCAGGATCTCTATCGATTCCATATCAACCGAACCAAGAAAACGGGCCAAGCCACGAGCAGTGTCGCTTCCCGGTCCCAAGTTTACAAGCTGCCCGACTGCGAGGCTGCAAAAGGTGAGCAATTCGGCAAATGTCTCGTCCCCTCCCGGTGCCGCGCTCTCGAAGTGAACACATCCCTTATCCGGTTCGTAGAAGAGGACCTCCAGCCGAGTTTGAAAGTCCGCGGTACTCGTGAAATCGTAGCCGCAGTCACAATGCGCAGCGGATTCAGGATTGACAAGTCCACATTTGGGACACTGCATGATTGACCTCCAATAGCGAAGAGCCGCTGCAAGAATGTCGTCGGCGGCATTTTGAAGAAATCGGCGGCGTGGTTATTATTTCTTGGTCGAGCTTTGGCAACCGCAACGCGAAGCCCCCCCCCCCCCCCTACAGACTTAACCTCGCACGGGATACAACCATCAAACACGATTCAATAGTGATGCGTCCACGCCGACGCGTTACATCTCACCATTTGAGGGGATTTCTTGACGACACGATAATAGGCCGCGAAGTCCCCCAGGTCAACAGCAGATCCGGATTTCAGAGATCACATTACCGTCCTATTACAGGCCGTTGGACCGGTCTCGCTCAGTGGAGCTTAGCGACCCGTCAATCGCGCGTCCTTGTCTCCGGGCATTTGCACCATGTCACGCAGCACTGTGTGTGCTCGGTGGACGTGTTTCAATGGATCGCGGAATGCTACGGCCGCAGTCGCTTCAACCAAATGTAGCCCTTGACCTTTCTTTCGGAATTACTAATAAGGGATACGGAGGATGAACTATTGCCGCCGGTCCAAGCCATATTCTACAGAGAGGATGACGGAACCGTTCCCATGGTCCTGTGGGTTGGACGACTTCAGAAGAAGCCCAGAGAGAAGTGTTTCGAATGGATTGAACGGTTGATGACTTTCGGTTACGAACTCCACCGACCCTATGCGGATATTCTGAGAGACTGTATTCATGAGCTTCGAGTGAGAGTTGGAAATGTCAACTATCGGATGCTATACTTCTTTCATGGGAAGACGGCAGTGGTTCTTACTCACGGGTTGACCAAGGAGAAAAAGGTTCCGGAGCAAGAGATCGACCGAGCCGTGGATCGCAAGAGGAAATTTGAGGCTGATCCGGAGGCCCACACCTTTGTATGGGAGCCTTGACAATGGAAAAGAAGAAACTCAGCTCCGATGCCCATCAGTGGATGTATGACCGGTACATCAAAGATGATCCTGAAGCTCACACATCCCTGAAAGAGATAAAGATCCAAGCCGACCTCGCCGGGCAGATTTACGGCATCCGTACCAGGCTTCACATGACCCGTGGGGAACTTGCCGAATTCTCCAGCCTGACTCCCGAGGCGATCGAGGATTTGGAGGAATCCGATTACGATGGGGACTGGGATGAAGCGATCAAGAAGGTCAATACAGGATTCCACGACTGGTTTACCAACGTTATCCTTCCCGCTGCCGGGATGAAGCCGGAGGAATACTCGGTGGGGATTACTGCCGGATGATACGTAAGGACGAGTGACGAGAATGGATCATAAGCTCGCGTCCCCTTGGGAAACCAATCTCATCGCAACAAACGCGCGACCGAACTTCCGAACCGGAGTCAAACGGAAATGCCGATTGCGGGAATTGGATTGACTAAGGAGGAGTCTTGCCTCTGGTTGCTAACTGGTCAGGCATCGCGATATATATAAACGCTTTTGATCATCCGCCTCCGCACGTTCATGTTTACCAGGCTGAAGACGAAGCGGTCATGAATATCAGGACATCTGAGATCATAGAAGGGGAGTTGACAGGGAAAACATTCAGGAGAGTCAGGAAGTGGATGGATAGGAACCGAGAAGAATTGCTTCGAAGATGGCATCTTGCCCAAATCGGTGAAAAGTTTGAGCCGATAGAGGAGTGAAAAGGCGATGCACCACATCGTATCGGTTGTCCCCACGGACGATTACATGCTTGAACTTACTTTTGACGGGAATGAAGAACGACTGTTCGATTTGAAGCCTTACCTCAGAGGGTCTTTGTTCAGGCCGTTGACGAATGAGCAGTTGTTCAAGAAGGTAGAAGTGAGTGAGCAACCGAGGGGACTTATATGGCCCAACGGCGCGGATCTCTGTGCCGACATGTTGTACATGAATTCACGACCGCGCAAAATGAACGAGAGGACGAGATCTTTGCCTTCAAGACTTTCGGATATGCTCCGTCAAGCGGCGCACTATTTGAGCGGGCTCACAAGATGATAATCCACTGAGTAAGGTATTACCATACGAAGTCAGGTCAGCCATCTTTTGCGTCGTTTGTAGTGTTTGACGTCGCGATAGCTTTTTTTCGTACCCATCTCCGTCAGGCCGAGGTAGAATTCCTTGATATCGGCGTTTTCCTTGAGCTTTCCCACATCATCATCAAGGACGATGCGTCCGCTTTCCATGACATAACCGTGGTCCGCTATGGTAAGGGCCATGCGAGCGTTCTGTTCGACCAGGAGGATGGTGACGTTTTCTTCCTTGTTGATGCGTTGGATGATGTCGAAGATCTCGCCGACGAGCATGGGGCTCAAGCCCATGGAGGGCTCATCGAGAAGCATGAGCTTGGGCTTCGCCATGAGGCCTCGGCCGATGACGAGCATTTGCTGCTCGCCTCCACTGATGTATCCGGCGAGGAAGCTCTTGCGCTGGGTGAGCCGGGGAAAATAGCCGTACACTGTTTCCAGTTCCTTCTTTATCTGTTTTCGGCTCTTGACGGTGTGAGCGCCCACCAGCAAGTTTTCTTCAACCGTCAGATCCTCGAACGCCTGACGCCCCTCCATAACCTGGAAGATCCCCTTCCGGACGATCTTCTCCGGATCCACCTTGTCGACGCGTTCCCCCTGGAAGCTGATGGAGCCGTCGGTGACCTCGCCGTTCTCGGATTTGAGCAAACCGGAGATCGCCTTGAGGGTGGTACTCTTTCCCGCGCCGTTGTTTCCCAGGATCGTGACGATTTGTCCTTCGCTCACGCGAAGGGACATGCCCTTGAGTACCAGGATAACCTGATTGTAGATAACTTCTATATTGTTGACTTGCAGCATTGCTTCCATGATTCGTCAAGCTCCCAGGCGTGAGTAGGTCAGGTCCTTTTCACCGAGGTATGCTTTTATGACCCGCTCGTCGTGGCGGATCCGTTGTGGTGTTCCCTCGGCTATCTTGACCCCGAAATCCAGCACGCACACTCGGTCGGAGATGTCCATTACCACTCCCATATCGTGTTCGATGAGGATAATGGTCACTCCCCACTCGTCGTGAATGTCCAGGATAAACCTCGCAATGTCCTCGGTTTCTTCGAGGTTCATGCCGGTTACCGGCTCATCCAACAGCAGGAGCTTAGGTTTCATGGCGAGTGCCCTGGCAAGCTCCACTCGCTTCTGCAATCCGTAAGGCAGAGTCCCTACCGTCTTCTTACGGATGTGTTCTATCTCGAGCAGGTCGACGATTCTCTCCTCGATCTCCTTTCTCAGGGCCAGTTCCGTCCTCCGGGCCTTACCGAAATAGAAGCCTGCCGATATCAGACCCGTGTCAAGGTGTACGTGGCGGCCGAGCTTGATGTTGTCAATGACCGTCATGCCCCTGAAGAGCTCCACATTCTGGAAGGTCCTGGCAATTCCCAACGGCGGGATCTGGTAAGGCTTGAGAGGGGTTATGTCACGGCCGCGAAAGGAGATCCGTCCCTGGCTCGGGTGGTAGAATCGGTTCACACAGTTGAGTAAACAGGTCTTGCCGGCTCCATTGGGACCGATGATGGCAAAAATCTCTCCCTCTTTCACCGAGGTAGAGACGTCGGCGAGGACGTTTACTCCGCCGAATCGGAGAAAGATGCCGGTCACCTCAAGGAGGTAATCATCATTGTGAGTAGTGTTCGCTTCTTTTGTCATACCTGTCGTGCTCTGCCTTCAACGGATTTAAGACACGGATCGTATTTGCACCGTGGTCTGCATGCGGAACCCGGTGCCGTCACGATATTTGATGTCGGAAGCGATTTCCAATCTGTCCGCTTCACCATACAGCGCTTCCACGAGTTGCGAATAACGCTCTTCCACGAATGATCTTCTCACCTTTCTCGTACGGGTCATTTCATCATCGTCCGCGTCGAGTTCCTTATGCAGCATGACGAACTTGGAAACCCTCGCCGCCTTGGGCAGGGTCTTGTTCGCTTGAGCAACTTCAGCGGCGATGAGGTCGTACACTTCGTCCTTTTGCGACAGATCGGTGTACGTTGTGTAGGTGAGTTTTCTGTTTTCAGCCCATTTGCCCACCGTGGCCATGTCAATGTTGATCATGGCTCCCACGTACGGACGGTTCTTACCGACAACCACTGCTTCGGATATGTAGACACTGAACTTGAGCTTATTTTCAATGAGCTGGGGTGAGAATTTGGTGCCGTCCGTCAGTTCCATGACATCCTTCATTCGATCAATCATGATCAGATGACCGTCCTCATCGATGAGCCCCTGGTCTCCCGTATTGAGCCACTCGTCGATGACGGTTTTCCGGGTTGCTTCTTCGTTCTTGTAATAGCCGGCGAATACCGTAGGCCCCTTTATGAGGATTTCCCCGGTGTC
The DNA here is from genome assembly GCA_963675835.2 of Desulfomonilaceae bacterium. Taxonomy (GTDB): domain Bacteria; phylum Desulfobacterota; class Desulfomonilia; order Desulfomonilales; family Desulfomonilaceae; genus JAVHLK01. Next base: position 325,373 of record CAXXIU010000017.1, on the reverse strand, counting down.
CGCGATCCTGATCTCGGTGTCGGGAATGGGAACACCCACGGTGGTGAGCTTGATGTCGCCGTTGCGGTGGCCGACGGCAATGCCGGCGGTTTCCGTTTGTCCGTAGACTTGCTTGATGTTCACGCCCAGAGCCTGGAAGAGGTTGAAGATCTCCGGGCCCAGTGCGGCGCCGCCGGTGTAACAGTTTCGGAAGTTTCCCATCCCGAAGTAATTCTTGAGGGATCGGAACATCAGCAGGTAGCAGGCCCGATCGAGAAGGGACATCAGCGGTCCCATCTTCCCGGCCGGCTTGCATTCGGCAATCTTGTACCCAAGCGGCATGCTGTACTTGTAGACGAGGCGCTTGATCCATACCGCATCCTGAATCTTGACCTGGATGTCCGAACAGACCTTCTCCCAGAATCTCGGCGGTGCAAAGAGAATCTCCGGACCGATTTCACGGATGTTCTCCGGAACGGTTTCCACCTTCTCGGGGAAGTTCACCGTGAACCCCTTGTAGAGATTCCAGGACACTGCGGTCATCTGTTCGCCGACCCAGGGAAGAGGCAAGAAAGAGACATGATTGTACGACGACTCGGCAGGATCGATCTCGTCCTGATTCACGGCCATTTGCACCATGTTGCGATGGGTGATCATCGCGCCTTTGGGCACCCCGGTGGTGCCCGAGGTATAGGCCAGGACGGCCACGGTAGATTCAGTCAATTGATCGAGGTGCTTCTGAAAGAGGTCCGGATCTTTGGCTCCCAGATCCTTACCCATCTCTTTGACGCTCTTCAGTGATATAAGGATGGGATCGTCGTAATACCTCATCCCCTTGACGTTATCCACGATCACTCGTCGAATCTTGGGGCATTCATCTTTTATTTCCAGGAATTTGTCGGCCTGCTCCTGGTCCTCGGCAAGCAGGTACGCCGCGTCCGAGTGGTCGATGATGTACTTCACCTGGTCGATTACGCTGTCGGGGAATATTCCTACCGACGCCCCCCCCAGGCTCTGGATGGCCAACTCACCGTACAGCCACTCCGGCCGATTATCGCCCAGGATGGCCATCTTGTCACCGACTCGATAGCCCAGTGCAACCAATCCTAGGGCGAGGTCACGCACATTCTCCAGGTATTCCTGCCAGCTCACCGACTGCCAGATGCCGAACTCTTTTTCTCGAAGAGCCGTTTTTCCGCGGCCGTATTTTCGAGCGTTTTCGATCAAGAGGTGTGGAAGAGTATCAGTCATGTTGTCCGTATCTTCTTAGGGGAGTATGGGAGCCATTCAGCGCTTCATTGCGCAAATGCGATTGCGTATTCGGGGCAACTATCTCCGCTTTGGTAGCGCCGGCCTCCCCGCGTGCAGCCGGGGGCCACGTCACCGCGACAGTAGGACCGGCATTCTGCAGGTCTGACCCTGCGTTTCGCGGGGTCAGACTGTGGTTCTCGTTCCCAGGCTTCGGCCCTGAGGATGTCCCATATCTTCACGCTGAACACCGTGGAAATCGGCTGACAATAGTCCAATCGATTCGGGGTGTTGACCAGTCAGTGCCCCGAAGGGGCTCACCGTGAGTAGCCACGGGTTTCAACCCGTGGAAAGGGGAATCCACCCATTCTTCGGGAACGACCCTGAAGGGGTCGAGCAACGACGATGCACCGTTGGTGGACCCCTTCAGGGTCCAAGACAGTGGATGTAGTCTACCGTTCCCATGGGTTGAAACCCATGGCTATTCAAGGTATGCCCTTTCAGGGCAGAAGTCCTCATGCTCTCCACCCAGATTGACGGAATCTCGCCATTTTTCCGCAATCGAGATGCGGTGCGAGTCGATAGGCGACACGAGCACGGTTGCCGGCGACCCAGGATATGGGTAATGCTCAGGGCTTCGGCCCGGGAACGAGGAAGAATCCGCGACTGTATGTATGCCGCCGGACTACTCCAAGGTCATCCAATCCGACGCGGGTTCAAAGATCTTCTTGGCAACGTTGGCTTTCCAGATCTTGGCCACGGGGAATTTGTTGTCCTTCCAAGTGAGTGGCGCCGTAAGTCCGCCCGTGTCCATGCCCTTAATGGATTGGAGAGCCTTAACGAGCCCGTCACCGGTCAGGTCCCCTGCCTTGGCCGCTCGCTTGAGGCATTCCACGAAGATCAGGCCCGTGGTGAAACCCTGCATGTACGAGTTGGGTCTGAACTTCACATCCTTGTAGTTCTTTTTGGTGAAGGCCTGGATCTTCTTGATCATGGGAACGTCTTCCATCCACCAGAAGTTGTACGGATTGACGCCCATGTATCCTTCCGCAAGGGGGCCTAATTTGTCGAGAAGCATCTTGGTGGTGCCCCAAAAGGTTCCCATAAACTTGGTCTTCAGTCCGAAGTCTCGGCACTGCTTGATAACCGTTGCCACCGGAGCAATGACAAATCCTTGAAAGATAACGTAATCAGGGCTCTTCCTCTTGAGATCCAGTATCTGGGAAGTGACGTCCACCGCCCCGACTTTGGCCACTTCTTCCGCGACCAGTTGGAGTTTCAGCTTCTTGCACATCTCCCGCCCGGCTTCGATGGGGTCTTTTCCGAATTCAGTGTCGCTGTAGAAGAACGCTACTTTGGCCCCGGGTTTTTCCTTAGCTATGTAATTGAGTAGGATCCCAAACATGTCCGAATAGGTGGGGCCGGGCACGAACGAAAAAGGATTCTTCTTGGCATCGGCCAGCTCGCTGGAAAAGGACGTCGAACTGTATAGAATTTTGTACCGGTTAACGATTTCCGGAGCCATGGCCTTTCCAAGACCGGTGCTCTCACCGTACATGATCAGCGGGTTGTCCCTGGTCATGATCCGCTTGAACGCAGCGGTTGCAACGTCGAGCTTATACTGACCGTCCTCCATGATGTACTTGATTTTCTTGCCGTCGATTCCTCCTGCTTCGTTTGCCATCATCAGGGCATCTTTCAAGCCCGCATTGATGTTGACGCCTGCAAAGGCGAAGCGGCCGGTGATGGGTTGAACCGCGCCGACCTTGATCTCGTCCGCGGCGGAAACGGGGCTTGAAAAACCTCCCCAGATAAGTCCCAACGTCACAAGCAGGATTGCCGGCCAATACACTGTGCTTCTCATGTAGTCTACCTCCTTCAATCACGCGGAATGTTTGGGTGACATTCATGGCTCTTGGCTTTCGACAAGCCACGACGAATCATGAAAGTCCTCGGCACCGTAGGGGCACCCGCCTGTGCCTGCCCTGGGCAGGCACAGGGAAACTGTCTCAAATCCGTCAGCCCGAATTGAATCCCGCGCTGATGGCGGGATGAAGTGGATTCCGACGAAAATCCCCCCTAACCCCCCTTTATTAAAGGGGGGAATTGGCTCTTACCCCCCTTTGGCAAAGGAGGGCAGGGGGGATTTCATACGATATGCCGTACAATCGTGCCACGATTTTCGATGGGCCCTGGTTTTTTGAGACACTCTCCAGGGGCCCGTCCACAGATCCGGACCGTAGGGCGGGCTATGCCCGCCGTTTCCCAGGAGAAGGCCCTGGAGCCACGTCGGAGGATTTTCACGCAAAACGCCTACCGCCACTCAATAGGAAAAGGGCCACAACGTGAAGAAATTCTTGATTCGATGCCAAATCGCGGCCAAGCCGTGAGGCTCGAACACGAGAAACAGGACGATAAGAGTACCGAAGATCACCTCCTTCATGGGAATGAAGTATTTACCAATAGATGGGAAAAGTTCCCTCGATGCGCTGCTGATGACATTCAAGGTTTCCGGGACCACGATCATGAAAATAGCGCCGAAGATCGATCCCAAGATGCTGCCAAGGCCACCCACAATGATCATTGCGAGATATTCGATGGAGAGGGAAAACGGGAAGTGCTCGGGAGTGACCACCTTGATGAAGCTGACCCATAAGCCCCCTGCTATACCTGCATAGAATGAGCTGAGTGCAAAGGCGATCAACTTGTACCGGAACAGGTTGATTCCCATCATCTCCGCGGCAAGGTCTCTGTCGCGAATGGCCACAAAGGCCCGGCCCCACTTGGTCCGCAGCACGTTTCTGGCAAAGCCCGTTCCGATAACCACCAGGACCAACGTGATGTAATAGAAGCTCTTCTCCGTGTCGAACACGAAGCTCCCGACGTTCGGCGGGGGAACATTAATGCCGCGAATACCGTGCGTTACCGATTCCCAGTGGACGAACACCCATTCCAGAATGAATTGAGCTGCAAGGGTTGCTATGCAGAGGTACAGTCCCTTGACGCGAAGAGAGGGGATGCCGATGATCAGTCCTACCAGCGCTGATGCGAGACCTCCAATGGGCAAGGCAAACCAAAACGGTATGCCTACCGTGGTGATCAATACGGCCGTTGCGTATCCGCCTACTCCTACGAAAGCCGCGTGCCCCAGGGAGATTTGGCCGGTGCAGCCCGTAAGCAAGTTCAGGCCTACCGCACCGATGATCGCGATCCCGATGAGATTCGCTATATACAAGACGTAATCGTCGGCTATGGCAGGGAGCAAGATGAGAAGAACGGCCAGCACGCCCAGCCAGAACTTCACGAAGAAGGTCTGGAAGATCTTTTCATCTTCGAGGTACGATTCTTTGAAGTCTCCGCATCGCATAAGACACCTTTTTGCGAAACCCGTCGTCTGCCGGACACTCGGGCGCCAAGCCCAGGGGGGCTACAAATCGGAGCCGTAGGTCGGGCTGTGCCCGCCGTCTTCAAGGCCGGGTATCAGACCCGCTCGATGATCTCTTTGCCGAAGATCCCGTAGGGCCGGATCATGATGATGATAACCAGGACCACAAACGGAACGACCTCTTTGGTTCCTCCACCCAAAACGGCATCGAGGTACACTCCGGCGAAATTCTCGAGAAGGCCGATGATGAATCCGCCTATGATCGCCCCGATAATGCTGTCCAGTCCGCCCAGAATGATAACGGAGAGGACCTTGAGACCGATGTCGCCCAAATGAATACTGATTCCACTTATGTTACCGATGATGATACCGCCGATGGCCGCGGTTATGGCTGCAAAACTCCATGACAGAGCAAACACGTGCTTGACGCTTATGCCCATGGATAAAGCGGCCTGCTGATTGGCCGCGGTAGCCCTCATGGCGAGTCCCGTCCGGGTGTATCGAAACGTGGCGGCGAACAGAGCCGTACACACTATGGCGAAAATAAATCCCCACAGCAATCCGGAAGGCACAATGGCGAAACCCAGATCAAGCGGTTGAGGCGGGAAGATTTCCGGAAATGAACGGTATTCCGGGGACCAGACGATGTGGGTCAATCCCCTGAGTATGCTTGCGAGGCCGATGGTGACCATGATTACTGAAATGATGGGCTCACCGATAAGCGGCCGGAGGATGATCCGCTCGATTACCACCCCGAGAAGAGCTGCAAAGGCCAGCGTCACCATCAATGCGATGTAAAACGGCACTGATGCTTGGCTCATTACGGAAAGGCACACAAAGGCACCGACGGTCATGAACTGACCGGTTGCCAGGTTCAAGATACTGGTAGCCTTATAGATCAGCACGAATCCCAGTGCGATAAGACCGTAGACCCCGCCCGCGGCCAAGCCGCTGACGATAATCTGTGGGATAATGTCCATAGGCCCCTCCCGAGAGAACCTAGACTAACCAAGGATTTTAATCCGTGGTATTAGGCTCTCCACGAGACATTGTAGGTCTCTTAAGACGCTTTGTATCTCTCTTGCCGAATCAAGTTGGAGTGGAATAGGTTACGTACGGAAAAAACTGCTCTGTTGTGTCAAATACGCGATGCCGCTTACCAAAGCAAGCAACAATCTATCGTGTCGGCCGGCAACGAAGAATGTCCCTGTTCCGGGTTTGCCGGCGGATGCTTCTCTGCAACGATTGGATAACAGGCGCTACTCAGCATAAGGGAACATCGATGGTGATGCAAGGAAATTCCTCACCCCGGATTCCTCGCCGGGACAGTGCCCGGACCCCGGCCAACGCCGAGGAGACGGCGGACGCCCGTCCCATAAGATGACGCCCGTCCCACGTTCCTGATTTGTAGGGGCACCCCCCTGTAGGTGCCCAGGGCTTTCCGTAATCTTTCGTAGCCCGGGCCTCCGTGCCCGGACATCCTTCTTTCCTGCGCCCGATCCGGCAATGAAGCGAAAATGCGTGACCGATCATGAATCAGGGCACTTCGTATGGGACAGTGCACGCCGAACGCCGGGAAAGATTCTACGGCACGAGTACGTCAGGGGAAATAGGCAAATCAGTGATTGTTGAGTAGGGCGATCCCGCAAAGCCGTGTAGGTCAATCACCTACGTGGAATTTGCGGGATGTCGGTTCTCGGTCCAAAGGACCGCGATTCTCACAAGTTCTCCGCAACGTTTGAAGCCGAGCTTATCCTTTATTCTTTCCCTGTATGTCCCCACCGTCTTGACGCTGAGATTCAATCGTTTTGCAATATCTCCTGAAGTCAGCCCCTTGCCCGTCAATTGGAATACCTCCAACTCTCTGTCCGTCAGAATATCAAGCGGTGAGCTCCGAACCGGCTCATCATCACGTTGAAGCCTATTGATAACCTGAGTCATGACCCTCTCGCTGACATAACAGTTTCCGGCCAGCACGCTGCGAATTGCTTTGACAACGGATAACGACGCTTCCTGCTTCATGATATAGCCTTTAGCGCCTGCCTGCAGGCAACGCTCCGCATAGACTTCTTCGTCGTGCATCGAGAGGATCACCACGGGAATGTGCCTGTCTCCGGCGGATAGTTCCTTGATCAGATCCATCCCGTTACTGTTCTTGAGAGACAAATCTACTATGGCTATGTCCGGTTCGTCCCCGGCAATGGCCTTTCTGGCTCCCGCGACGTCGTCGGCTTCCCCGCAGACCTCGAGTTCGACTTCCTGGTTGATAAGCTCCCTCAATCCCATCCTGAAAATGGGATGATCCTCGACGATCAGTACCTTTGCTCCAGCCATTCTTGAACCGATCCTTCCCTGTACTACTAATCCTCGTTTTCTTGTCGTACCGCGAAGAAAAAGAGAATGAACCACCAAGACACAAAGACACCAAGAAAATCTACCAAACAGAGAACAGTGCAGGGCTTGCCTTATCCCGGACGAGACTGGGTACCGTGTTCACAAGGTCGGGTTTGAGCCTGAGTTTCTATCCTGATGCGTCACGAGCCAAGAAAGCGACCGTGTTTAAAGCCTCCAAAATCCTTCGTGTCTTTGTGGTTAGATCTTCTCCTTCAAGCGAGCGTGATGTCGCGGTGAAGGTTTGCGCATTTGGTTGCGGTTCTAACCGCTTCTGTGACCGTTGTTGCAGTCGGATGCCCTGATCTTCAGCGTCACCGACGTGCCGCCTTGCGTATCTTGTCTTATCCCGATGGCGGCTCCGATCCTTTTCGCCCGATAGTTCATGATCCGAAGCCCCATTCCGTTGGACGAGTCTTCCTTCAAGATTCCTTGGCCGTCGTCTCTTATCCTCAATTCAAGCATGCCGTTCTCGGAAGTCAAGGTTACGAGGATGTTCTTGGCACCGGCATGTTTGACCGCATTGTGAACAGCTTCGTGCGCGATGTAGTACAAATGGTTGGCCACGGTCTGATCAGTAACGACGATGGGGATATCGCACCGCATGTGGTAAGTAATCCCAAAGATATCCTCAACATAGCGTCCAAGGGATGCGAGCGATGAGGCAAACTCCGTGTCCTCAAGATCGACCGGGCAGAGCCCTCGTGCCAGTCGCCGCAGCTTCCGGATGGACTCCTGAATGAGCGTCCGGATCTTGGATGCATCGGCGGCTTCGGCTTGAGACCTGTTCCTCAGTTTCTGCTCGAGAACCGTGCCGAGCACTTCCACGCCTATCAAATGCGGGCAAAGGTCGTCGTGCAGATCCCGCCCGATCTTCTGATGCTCCCTTTCACTGATTTCGAGAATTTCCCTCTCCAAGCGCCGGGAATCGGTGAGGTCCTCCAGCGCTGCGAGCATGCACTCCTCACCCGACAGTTCGATGAGCTCCGCGGATATGACCCCCGATCTTGCCTCTCCGGAAGATGTATAGAATTTCAGATCCCGACCGACCAGCCGGGAATGCCGGCGCACTTCATCAAGCAGGACCGAAGCCGACTCGGGATCCATGACAAAATCAGGGTCCAGCAGAGATTTTTCTTGCGCTTGGAGAAGCGAATACTCGGTGAACCGCAAGAAACTGTCATTCACATTGACGAGTCTTCCATCGTGAATCGAGACAATGATCATTCCACTCGGGCTGCATCGGAACGCCTTTGAAAACATTTCTTCCGACAGGCGCAGTGCCTCTTCCGATCGTCTTCGTTCCGTTATGTCTCTTAAGATTCCTCTGAATCCTACGGTCTTCCCGTCCTTGTCGTGGCTCAGAGAGACCGACGACTCCACGGAGCAAACGCTGCCGTCCTTCTTGATGAGCTCGCACGTCGACGCGGCCGCAGGCTTCCCGGTCTCCCTAATGAAGTTGAGGCCTTTTGAAACCTCCTCAGCACTCGCCGGATCGGTAATATCGCAGATATTCCTACCAGGTAATTCGTCGGCGGAATAGCCGAGGATTGAGACCAACGCGTCGTTATAAAAGACGAATGTGCCGTCCAGGTCGAGCTCGTAGTATCCCTCCTGCATCCGTTCGAGGATGCCCCTGTACTTGCGCTCACTTTCCCTTAATGCCTCTTCCGTTTGGCTCCTCTCGTGGATTTCCGCCAGCAGCTTGTTCTTGTAACTTTCGAGTTCACTCATGAAGTCATTGAAATATCGAGCCAACTGTCCGAGTTCGTCTTCCGAGCCGACTTCCATTCGAACCGTTAGGTCACCGGATTGCCCCGAAGACAAACGACGCATCAACGATTTGAGGGGTCTCAATATGGAGCCGCTGATAATCAGCGTCACGGGTATTACGAGTAGGAGAGTCCCGATGACCGTGGCGAATACGATGTTCCTTACCCTGGTCAGAGCCGCGAAAGATTCATCCAGATAGCACGAAGAAGCCACGATCCAATCGTACTCGGGAATGTAGTCGAAAATGACCAACTTGTCCCTGAATGACTCCTCTCCGGGATTCTTCCACGAGTAAACCAGCTTGCCCTTTTTCGCGTCAATGATCTTATGAACAAAGCGGTTGCCTTGTGCGTCCGTCGCATCGAGCACGCTGTCCTGCAAGACAGGGTGAACGATGACATTTCCTTTGCTGTCGAGCACGAAGGAGTAACCTGTCTTACCGAATCGCAATGCCAAGATGCTGTCGCGAAAGTCCGCAACCTTGACGACTTCGGCAAATTCTTCCCTGTACGAGGAAACGGAGATAATCCAGTCCCATGGCGCAAAATAGGTCATGTAGAGTGCTTTGGGCCTCGGGTGATCCTCACCGGGATTCCTCCATTCATATTCCAGATACCCCTCCTTGAGTTGAATCTGGTCTCTCACGAATTTGTGATCGAGAAAACTTCTTCCTTGAACGCCGGGGCTTGGATGTACGGGAGCCATGCCGTGACTATCGACGCAATAGATATATCCCGTCTTTCCGATTGTTTGACTCAGAATTATTTGGCGAGCCTGTGCTTTGGCTTCGGCCTCGGTCATCCACCCCGCTTGCCGGCGGCTATAAATGAATTCAATGATCTTGCGGTTCTGTTCTGCGACCGCTCGTAGCTGGTTCTTGATTGAAGTGCTCGCGGCCGTGCGAACCATGCTCAGTATCGTTGTAGTCGTGTTGTGCAGTTCACTTTCAATGTTGGCTTCAATGGCATTACGGACGAAGTGGTAGATGACCAGCCCACCCAGACAAATGGTAACCACAAAAACCGCGGAATAGGAGAGAAGCAGCTTGAGGCTGATCGGCAGGTTACGGAAGCCGGCGGTGAATCTTTGCATGTATCCGGGGTCTCCCATTCCGCGCCGTTGCCTGCGACTGCTCAAAGGAGTGGGCGTTTCACGTTCGACAAGCGGGCTATAGCGCTTCAAGCACGCTGCATGGTAGCCGGGAACATGTATCAACGTTCAGCTAGGTGTACCATGATGCCGGTTCTGAGTCAACGCGGCTCTTGGCCCATGAGCAGAGGGAGGGTCGGATCTAGTTCTTGACTCTCTTCTTTTCCGCTGCTCACTACAGAGCGCCACAACAAAATGCTCCTTTCTGTACGAATTAAGTACGGTGTTCTCGGAACTCCGCGCGGCATAAGCGAAGCAAGCTGTGACGAAGCCTGTTGACTGTGTGGAGTGCATCACGATATCATATCCTCATGCACAAGGAGGTCCCTACTATGAACCTCGTAACCGAACATGAATGGACAGAAGCTCAGATCATGCGTCTACCCGATGTGGGGGGAAAGTATGAACTCGTTGAAGGAGAGCTCGTCGTGGTAGCTGCCGGCCGTGAACATGAAGATGTGATTCTGGCTCTGAATCGTCACCTGATACCTTTTGTGACACGTCATGACTTGGGACCCATCTACCAAGCGAGTCTCGGTTATTGGATGAAGAATGGTAATCTCCGGTCCCCTGATATTTCATTCGTGGCTAAGGATCGACTCAACGACATGACCCGAGACCCAAAGGGTTTTCTTCACGGCTCTCCTGATCTGGCAATCGAGATTCTCTCCCCACCGAATACAGTCGAAGCCATGAAGAAGAAGGCCCGGGATTACTTCGAGAGTGGCTCACGACTCGTATGGATCGTCGCTCCCGATGATCAAACCGTGACAGTCCTACGTCCCGATGGTTCCGAAAGGACAGTGACCGGCACTCTCACCGGGGAGGACGTTATTCCGGGATTTTCACTTGATGTGAGTGAATTGTTCAGATGAGGTGAAGTGAAGGGGTCACCCATTAAAAGGCACGAGTTAAGGAGAAATAGCCCGGCAATGCTGATTGACGGCGGTCATGAAAACGCGTTTTGCCGTGTGCGTTGACAACTCCGAATACCCGGCTTCACTGGAAGTCCACAAGATCTATCGCGTGATCCGGGATTAAGACGCGGAGCGGGACGGAGATTTGCGCATCGTTGACGAGAGTGGTGAGGACTATCCGAATCCGAAAAAGTACTTTGTGGCCATTGATCTGCCACAGGAAACGGACCTGCTCTGATGGATTCGTTTGACAGGATCCGGCGTGCTTGTATGATGGCCGTGTCATGACGAGTCCTGTCCCGTATTGCCCCAGGAGCTTGAGGAGGAAAATGGAGGGGATTGAGTGATCTCTTGCATGAGTCAAGAGCGGACTTGAACTCATTTTGATTTCCCTTTGCCGTGCAGCCGTCCTGCTCACGGCAGAGTAATGAATTGCCACAAGCGCTGCGGTCTCCTATTGTGAGTAGCCGTGCTCCATAGGGCCTCAGCGATTGCCCGGTCTCGTTTCGATGAAAAAGATCTGCGTGGACGGAGACAAACGCCTCAGTTCACAGGCCTCAGGGAAGCCGTCGGCACGGCTGTTTCCTGGGGATGTCGGAAGACAAAACGGTCCCGGAAACTTCATTCTCAGTGGTCTGGTCATGAGGTATCCTTTACTCTGAGTCAAATCAAAATGTAAGACCTAACCCCGAGACGTGGGCCAGATTAGCGACGTCCCAATTTCGCGAGCTTCACCCTCGTATAGACGGTCTGACTTTGAGCACTCGGATCAAATCATCTCCATCTCCAGCTTCTATCGTCAAACTATGGCTTCGACCACTTGGCGGCTTCCGTTGCAGATTTATTGGTAAAAACCAAAAGCGCCCTCCAATCCACTGCCGAGGCGCTGAGGCTAGCGTGGAAGAGAAATTGTATATTACTAGGATGCCTCTTCTTCTGGTGGGGCTTTGGTCCATGTAGCTTTGCAATTGGCTCAAGTTGCTCCTCAGAGTTCTTTCCGTTATGCTTCGATCTTCCTTGTATATTTTGGTCTCGATTACATAACCATCATTGGGCAGGTCTGCCAATAGATCAATTTGAGACCTCCCGAATTTCGTCCCCTGAGGTGGACCCCTCTGTCAAGACAAAATTTGAACTTTTTTAAGGTTGAAAAGTACACCTCGGCACTAGGACAATGTCCTTGGTTTCCAGCTCCTGGGTACGGGTACCCGTGTACAGGTGGTACGGGGTTTGGTACCCGAGGGCTTGATGAGGGCGTCTTTCATTGTAGAATCTGAAGTATGCCCCCAGGGACCCGATAGCCTCTTTCACCGTCGCATAGTCTTTGAGATACACCTCCTCGTATTTTACGGAGCGCCACAGACGCTCGACAAAGATGTTGTCGAAAGCACGGCCTCGACCATCCATACTTATCCGGATCCCCGCGGCCTGCAGCACACCGGTGAACCCCGTACACGTGAACTGAGAGCCTTGATCGGAGTTGAATATCTCCGGTTTTCTCCCTTCCAAAGCTCTTTGGAGTGCCTCGATGCAGAAGTCTGCCTCCATGGTTATCGAAACGGCCCAAGCCACCACGTATCGACTGAACCAGTCCATGATCGCCACGAGGTAGACGAATCCCTGCCTCATGCGAATGTACGTTATGTCCGTGGCCCACACGTGATCCGGTCGCTCGATGGCTACACCCTTCAACAGGTACGGATACTTCCTCGCCTGAGCATCCGCCAGGCTCAGTCGCTTCTTCGGGTAGATGGCCTCAATGCCCATAAGGTTCATGAGCCTGGACACCCTCTTTCGGTTGACCGCATATCCTTGGCTTCTCAGCCAAGCCGTCATGCGTCTGGTACCATAGAAAGGCGTCTCGGTGTACTGCCTGTCTATCAGACCCATCAGGTGCTGATTGTGGTCGTCCTTTCCCCCTCTGGATCGGTAGTACAGGCTCGACCTGGAGAGTCCCAGAAGCTCGCACTGCCTGTATACCGGGATCGTTTCATGGTCAAAGTCAATCAGATCCCGACGTTGATCAACCGACAAGTCCAGCTTTTTTTTTGAGCCAATCCAGTTCCACCTTGAGCCGTCCTATCTGCTGATACAGCTCGGCTACCAGCTCATTGTGTTGTTGATTACTCCTTTCCCGGGACCCGGAGAATACTTTCGGCATCTCTTCCAGAGCCTGCTTCTTCCACTTCGTTATCTGGGTCGCATGAACCTCGTATGCACTGGCGAGCTCCGCAAGCGTTCGCTCACCCCTGATGGCTTCCAGCGCTACTCGCGCCTTAAACTGGGCGTCATACCTCTTTCGCATATCCGACTTCCAAGCCTCCTTGAATTTCCCCCCGGTGTTCTACACCTCCAAGGTAGGCTTCTCAACCTTAACCCCCTGTCCAGTTTTCGGGGTCCATTATACCCACTGCAAAAATACCTCTCTCTAGCAAAAACCTGCACAGTTCCTTCTGAAGCGTCAATTCGTTCTTTATCGACAAGCCATCAATATTTTCGGGCGTCACCACCTCGATTCCGAGTTTGTATTGAGTAAGGGCTTTCTCGACTGGAGATTCATAGACCGACAACGAGTGAGTAGCTCGAACAATTTTCTGTACTTCGTACAGAATTAACCGATCTGCATTGGTCCCACGGTCAAGAAGCAGCGAAGCCGCCCCTCGATGATCTTGGCTGTCGGCAAAAGAAGCACTATCTCCGAGGCCGAGGGCGCTAAGAAAGTCGATTCGATTTTGTGAAAGTATGTTGAGCCAATATGAGTGCAACCGTCCGAGCGACCGCGCCAAATCTAGCTCGACTTGCGAGATTGGCTTGGCTGCGGCGGCGGCGGACAGGGAGAGGAACCTAGCCAGGCTCGGAGTTCCAGTGATCGGGAGTATATACCTGCCGGCTTCAAACATCTTAAGCTCAAGCTTGGGCCTCAACTCAACTATATAGTTAGCGATTTTGTCTTTCAGATCAGTTATGGTTGTGGTCCTCAACCAATTTTCGCCCAAAATGTCTGGATCTGGTTGCATAAAATACGTTCGGTCGGGATTGAACCCACTTTGAATTCGGCTCCAAACACTGACAATCAGATCTTCATCCAGTAGATTTAACTTGTTTCTGACAATATCAATCATGGTCGTCAAATCAGCACGAGCCGAAGCGGCACATAGCAATAAATCGTCGAGCGCTCGACTCTCGAAATCAAGCCGGACACGGAGTCGGCGTGGATCAAGAGTAGGAGTTTCCATCAGGCGAGCTACGAACGCCCTGTAGTCTGTCAAGAGGGAACTTGGATCTAGAGTGTTCGAAGGAGACAATTGGAGGGGACCATCTAAGTCTAATCTCTCTAAAATGGTCACAGATTGACGCAAAGCGTTAACGTCGATGTGGAATCTAGCCAACAAGGACCTGTTCAGATCTTCCATTTCCACGGTTTTCCCTGCATACGCGAGGACATCGAGAATGAGACCTATAAGATCCTCCCGAAGCAAGTCAGGAGGAATATAGGCCACGAGAGGCTCCAAGTCACCGATTCTTTGAAGAAAATATTCCGAGTTCAATGGGCACCTCTTTTGTTTCTTAGAGAGATTGTCTGTCAATTCACACGCGGTGTTGCGCCTTTGGGACATCCGGACTCAACTGAAAACCTGGCTTGTATTCGAAGTAAACCATAGTCACACCCTCATACGCAAGTTCGGTAAGGCTCTAAATGGCAACCCGGGGTCACCCATTAAGAGGCACGAGTCAGGTCTTTCATCTTGAATCCATTCATCATGATCCGGTGCGATCACCCTGTAGTGAGCAGGATGGTTCAGCAGGAAAAGGAGGACTCAAGAAACAAGACCCTTTTAGGAAGGAGTAGTGTATTGTCCGTTCAACGCGTTGCAGAATCTTCTGAGGAGCGTGACTCCCCGATATGAAAGGTTCCATCGCCAATGGAAAAGCGCCGAATGAGCCCGAAAAAGGGGGTCAAAAGGGGGTCAAGTCAAAAGGGGGTCAAGTCTGGTCTTGACTCATGGAAGGCGTTGCTCGGTCGCCTCCACTTTTCCCCTGAAGCTCCTGTCTTTCAAGATCTTTTGGTTCATGCGAGAAACCGCACTGCTCACACTGGTGTAATTCTCGAGTCCAAGGTGTCCCCTGAGGTTGCCGGCGTTTGATTTCCGTGGCTCTCTCCGATTCTCTGCTGCGGTGCAACTACCTCGTGGCGCGTTGACCGAGAATGTGCCATAATCACATCATGCATAGCGATCTGAGCCAGGTGTTTCGCTGCACAATGGAAGGAGAGATCCGGTTATGGAAACTACGGGAATCAAGGATGAGGCTCTCCACCTGGTGGAGGACCTGCCGGACAATGCTTCCTGGGATGACCTCATGTACAGAATCTACGTTCGCCAAGCCGTCGAAGCAGGGCTCGCCGACAGCGAGGCAGGCCGCACCGTGGACGTAAAGGACGTACGGGCGCGCTTCGGGTTGAACCGGTGAGAGTACATTGGACAATCACGGCCACAAATCATCTTCAGGCCATACACGAATACGTCGCTCAAGACTCGAGGCCTTACGCAGACCGTCTGATCGATCGATTGACTCGGAGGTCTGAGCAGGTAGGTCTTTTTCCGAGATCGGGCAGAGTCGTTCCGGAATATAGACGAGACGACATCCGAGAAGTGATCGAACCGCCGTACCGGATCATCTACCGAGTCAAACAAGAACAGATCGACGTACTGGCGGTCCTCCATAGTGCACAACAAATACCTTTGGATCCAGAATAGTGAGCACACGGTTGCCCGCCAAGAAGTGAATGGTTCGTAACATCGATACTTCAGTGCGTGCTCTCGCTGAGTTCGTGGTCGCCATCTTCACACGTCCCGGCTAGATTCTCGACCGTTGCAATCCCGCTACAGCGGGACTCCTTCGTCTGTCGACGGCCGGTAAACGAACACCACGCTTCCTGATATCGTTTGGACAGGCCGGGCCTCGAAGGCCGACAAACGAGCCATGTGGGTTTGGGGTCACCCATCAAAAGGCACCCAATAAAAGTCTCTTCTCAGCTTTCGCACTTGGCAGCAAACCTAGGTCTGATGAGGGCGATGGCCTCTTTCATAGTGGTGTCGATAATTTGCTGTACTAGAAAAAAGGGGTCAAGTCCGCTCTTGACTCATCGGAGGCGTCTATCAATCGCCTCTACTTTCTTTCTGGAGTTCCTTTGCTTCCTGCGACGAACCGCACTGCCGTAATGCTCGAGTCCAAAGGCATCCCCGATGATTGCCGGCGTCCGATCGGAGAGCTGTTGCCGCTATTCCGGGTACGCCATACTCAATTGTTGATAAACGTGTCGGCTTTTCTCCGTTACGCTTGCGAGTTCCGAGTACACTGCAAAATTAGCCAATACGTTGACCTGTTGGGGTTACAGGAGTGAACTGGCATGCCGCTCAATACTGACGAATTCATGGGTCACAGCAAAAACACGATCGGCCGAATGCTGAGAAGAACAAGGGGACCTGGACCAAAGTAGAAACGCAAAGGCAATTGAGTATGGTGTACCCGGAATTATGTGGTGTACCCGGAATTATGCGAAATTATGCGGAATTTTGAAAGAAGATCTCTCGATTGCCGGATTAACGATCCATGCCTGATCGCTACGTAATCGCCAGTAGTTCTTGTAGATTTTCAAACTGTTCCTGGGTTAATAGAAGAGACGTATCCCCAGTACACAAAAAAACATTAGGCGGTTTACAGTTCCTCTTGGCCCATTTTTGGGCGCGGTTGTTCGTTATGCCCTCAATATTCCGATGGCACTTATCACCCGTCTTGCTCTCTCTTGGAACAACTTGAAATCCCTCGGTGAAATGTTCTGATAGGCGATCAACCTCTATTGCCCAATACGCAAAAGGCCGTCCATTTACCGTCTCTTCATAGTATCGTTCTATGTGGACACAGCAATCCACGCCACTCTTTTTGATGCATTCGGCGTCGATGACCGATATACCGCCTTCGTAGTTCTTGAAGCTATCACTCGTAAATCGTTGGCGTTCCTGGTCGTATTTATCGCGATGTAGGGCTCTGACAAGTTGCATCGGTTCTCCACTGCAAAACGGCTTAAATAGTCCATGGCCTCCTCGTAGTTGAGACCCTCCCTATAATCCAGTTCATCAAAATCGACACCTATGCCGCGTTCATGGGTCACTATTAATGACAAATCGGCGTTTACACAGAATTCAACTGCCTCAATTCCTTTGTAAAATACCACATAGACCGTGCCTTCGCTCCCAGGGAAAGCGTCTGAGCGAAGCCCCAAGACGGCTCCACGCCGATATAGCTTTACCGCCATATCGATGACTTCATGCGGAGCTGGCCTGCCAACCCCAAAATCCCAGCCTTCGGGCAACGAACCAAAAGACTTGATTTTTTCAATCACTCTGTTTGGCGGAGCCGGGCTAGATAAGGCGGTCAACCAAAACTGGGTTAAAGGCTTTATAATCTTATTCATTTTTACCACCAAAACACTTTTGGTTAATCTCGTGCATCGTAAGCAAAGGCTGCTCTGTTTGTTTCTCGAAATCATTAATGAGTTGAGAGAGAGTCTGCATCATCGTCTTTGCGGTGGTAAATGACATTTGAACTACGGCTACCGGCATTGGACCGCTATTGACAACCATGAACACATCACTTAAACTTAATCCAACGGTTAAGCCGTTGATATACAGCTTGGCGACGTTTGGGTCCTTGAGGAGATCTATCAGATCAATTTGCTGTACGCTTTCCACGATCTTTGCCATAAAACCTCCCGTTACTTCTGCCCGAACGAGATGCTCCCCTTTTATGAGACAACAAGAGCATACATCTTCATTTTTAATAATATCTCAAGGACCGCGACGGGGCAAGCTATTTTTCTAGACAAATCTCATTCATTTCTCTATTCCCTCGGAGTCACCCTTCCCGAGCCTCCACAATTCCGGTAGGAGTTCCGAGGAGTTACGGGTACATCACGTAAAATCGGGGTCAGGCCTTCATCTTGAATCCATTCGTGATGATCCGGTGCGATCACCCTGTAGTGAGCAGGATGGTTCAGCAGGAAAAGGAGGACTCAAAAAGCAAGACCCTTTTAGGAAGGAATAGTGTATTGTCCATTCAACGCGTTGCAGAATCTTCTGAGGAGCGTGACTCCCCGATATGAAAGGATCCATCGCCAATGGAAAAGCGCCGAATGAGCCTCAAGACGCTCCGGGGATTAGTTGAGAAGTGTCTCAATGAGGGGATCTCTCTTGCGTTCTTTGAGCCGGAGACGGAAACACGTGAGTCCGTATCCGAAGAGGTCAAGGAAGCCGTTACGATGGGCTATGCAACGGCACTCCATGATGTCCTGGAAGCCATTGACGGGAAGCCTTCCGCCCTGAAAGATGCGGCATCGGAACACGGAAGATTTGCCATAAGACCGGAGGACCTACCTCTATATGAAAAGGAGATGATGGAAGAGTCGGAGGAGAAGTGAGCCGTCGGAAGGTCGTTTGCCGGCCAAAGAAGTGGGACGTAAGCCTTTTCTAATAGACAGTTGTGAATGCAAGCGGGGAACTCGGAATAGCCGCCCGGCTGATTTACGGCATTTTGAAGAGGACCGGGTGATCGTCATCTCCAACGGAATCGGAGTCATCGTGGGGCTGGTGTATCTGCGCACGATCCAGTAATATTCCTGATAGAAGGATGGGTGGCACCTGTAGCCGGCGTCGAGTTTGTGGAGGACTAGGATCGTCAGGTCTGTCTTTTCAAGGCAATAAGGATGGAGGTAATGACCGAAAAGCCCCGTGATAATCTGATACTAATGAGTTCGAAAGACCGATTGACCAAGGAAGCTTTGGAGCAGAAGCTTGTAGAAATCACCTGTGCCTACGGAAGAGCAAAGGCGAGGGAAGAATACGTAAGGATAAAGAAGATCTCCCCGGCTGAGCAGAAGCGAGGGATCTGGCGCAATGACGAAATGATCTTCATTGAACAGGAGATTGAGGAAGAATGTGCCGGACTCTGCTCGGAATGGGCAGACCGGATTGAAGAGACTCTCACTGACCTGATTCGGGAACACCTCGAAGAAGGTGAAGAGTAGCACAGGTATTCAGGTACTCCGGGTACACCATGCTCAATTGTTGACAAACGTGTCTGCTTTTCTCCGATACGCTTGCGAGTTCCGAGTACACTACAAAATTACCGAATACGTTGATCTGTTGCGGTTACAGGAGTGTACTGCCATGCCGCTCAATACCGACGAATTCATGGGTCACGGCAAAGACACAATCGGCCGAAGGCTGAGAAGAACAAGGTGACCTGGACCAAAGTAGAAACGAAAAGGCAATTGAGTATGGTGTACCCGGAATTCACGGAATTCCAGGCTCGCAAGGGACGCCTTCTTTTTCACAAGGTTGTCGGGGATACCCTTGGGATAGCGATGCACCTGCCGTAGCTCAGGGTGGTTACTGAGTTATGTTTTCACGGGACCCTCTTGGAGGGTCTGCCTGAACGCCGGGTTCCATCATTTCTTTCCTGCGACTCATCGCCTCCCTTTTCTGCAACCGTTGCAGAGATCGTTTCGGGCAACAGAGCCCCAGTCCGGTCCTTTTACATTGAGTCTTTCCATCCATTCTCTTTCCGGACTTCCAGAATTTGTTCAAAGCTCAATTGCCTGGAGTCCCAGCCGCGTTTCTTGCAATAATCTTGGATGAATTTGTGCCGTTTTTGCATGAGGGCTGTTTGTAACTGACCAGTGCCGGGAGCCCTATTACCTTCATTTGATTCGTGCTCCATCTTTGTTCAACCTTCCTCTGGTGGAAATGCAATAGGTTGTTCCTACCCCAAAGCATTACTCGCGTTTCGACTTTAGACCGAAAATGACAATGTTCACGTTCTCTAAGCGAAATCCATAGAGTACTTATGCTCCTCTATTTGGAATTGGGTCAAGGGAATTCCAGCAAATACTACGCAAACTACCTGATGGTTCGACACACCGCCATCCCTTACTCCTTTATCGGAAGAGTCCCCTTGCCCATTTCCGGTAGGGCCACGATGGCTACCTGTAATCCATATCCCGCGGCATTATTATCGGTTGGAACGAACGAGGCTCGATTTGAGGGGGGGGGGGGGGGGGGGGGGGGGCTTTTTTTGCTCCACACGAGACCATTCGCTCGCTGAGAAATCCTCTGCACTCGCTTCTGGTGAAGCCGGGCCTCAGGTATGAAGCATTCGTGAGGAGGGGCGATTCATCGGAAGGGCCGGAGGTATGGAGGACGGGAGATCTGAGAGTCTGCAACCGTTGCAGACATAAAGAATGGTCTCCTGGGCGGGGCATGGATCGAGGAATTTCTTGTAGTACTTTTCTCCTTATTCCGAATTGCTGACTTAAAGGGGCCAAGAACACTGTGGCAAACAAGGCTCAGTGGAGCACAGAGGCGGTTAGAACCGCAACCAACCGGCGATTGCAAGCACCGGCGTTACGTACGACAAAGAGTTTCGCAAGTACCATCGTACTCCGCAGGGGATCCGGACGTTGCTCCTGCTTCCCAGCCGCCGAGTGCAACCAAACCGTAATGCAGGAGCCGATATGCGAAGAAATCTTCGCGGTACTACAAGAAAATGAGGATTAGTAGTACAGAGCCCACAAAAAACCGAGATCAGCAAGTGAGGAAAGGAGATCTAAGCAATGAAAAGGACGTGGAAAAGGCTGGCAGTGCCGGCAGTTGCGGTATGCCTGTTCGTGGGCATCGGCGTCACGAGCAAGAGTTTTGCTCAAACACAATGGGTGGCCGGTGTCGATTCCCAAATGGGCTTTTTGCCGGTGTACATTCAACCCTCCGAGAATGCAGCGACAGTTGGATCACTTCAGCCATGCAATCAGGTGACCTTGACCGGCCGCGCGAATGATCCTTGGGTAGAGATTTCTCTACCGATCTCAGGCTGGGTGCGAGCGAATCTGCTCAGTGAGTATTCGTGTTCGCCGGCATACGTGGCGGCTCCTGTAGTGGGGTCTCCCCCTATTGTGGTGACATATGGACGACGGCATCGTCATCGCTTTCATTACCGGCACCATAGGCGCCACCATTACCGGCACCATGGTCATCATGGCGGTCATCATGGCGGTCATCACGGCGGTCATCACGGCGGTCATCACGGCGGGTAGTATGCGCAGAATGCATTCCATGGAGGTGGAGGGAGATGCCGGTAACTTTTTGGTCATACGCGATCCGGCAAAGGCGGTCTCCGGCCGCCTTTTGCTTTCATGAGATATACCTGGAGAAGGGAAGGCGTTAGCCATTAAAAGGCAAGTCTTCTCTTCACTCAGGAAGGCGTGCCTCAATCGCCTCGACGTTTTTTCTCAAGTTCCTTTCGTTCGCGATCCTTTGCTTCATACGCGAAACCGTACTGCTCACACTGCCGTACTGCTCGAGTCCAAATGCATCCCCGATGGTTGTCGGCGTTTCACCGGAGAGATGTTGAGGAAACGCTTGGCAGGGTGAGCCGAGCGAGTTACCCATTCATCAATGCACACAGGGACTCATCCGAAAGCAGCAGACGCTCTTCTGCTTGACTCCGACAATCTGATGGTCCACCATAAGAGCGAAAGGGCTCGGGAACTCTGAAGAAGACCCGCATTCGGATCACATGCGGCAGACGGCACAGAGTGAGATACCGCGCCCCAGCTTGATCGTATACGTGCGAGGATGCTTTGCGAGCCGTACGAATTTCGGAGAGCGGCCATGGCTGCCCAAAAGAGAGAAAGCAAATCCACAAGAAGAGAGGCCGGTATGCTGACCGCGTACATCAATGCTGCTCTGAAGAAGGCCCACTATGAGATATTGCCGGAGGGTGAAGGGTATTTTGGCGTCATTGAAGGTCTCCAAGGTGTGTGGGCACAGGCGGATACACTGGAAGAATGCCGCGAGGAATTACGAGAAGTCTTGGAAGAGTGGATCGTCTTAGGGCTCAGAATGGGGCATGAGATCCCAACTCTTGACGGCATTACACTGACAATTCAAGAGGTCGCCTGATGCCGAACCGGGGGCCGACGACGCGGACCGTCCTGATTCGCTGCCTGCGCCGGATGGGCTTCACTGGTCCATATTCGGGCGGGAAACACCAGTTCATGGTCAAAGAGAATCTTCGAGTGCGAATTCCGAATCCTCATCGAGGAGACATTGGAAAGAACCTCCTGCAAGCCGTTCTCAGACAGGCGGGTATCTCCGAGTCGGAATGGGAAGATCTTTGAGGAGTGGATCTGCCCTCTGGTTCGCTATTGCCGCAATGGCTGGGTGGATGTAACCCCGGGACAGCACCTCGGGCCGTAGTTTGCGATGGCGCTACCGCAAGGTATCAGGCTCGATCTTGACTCCCGCTCTGATAATCCCAAGGAGAACAATGGCAAAGAGCAGCCGCAACGTCGGTTTTTGGGGCGCATTTTCCGTCGGCATAGGCGGCATCGTCGGAGGCGGCATTTTCGCGACCCTCGGACTCGCGGCTGTTCAAGCTCGCGGGGCTACTTATCTCTCCTTCCTCATCGGCGGGGCAGTGGCCCTACTTACCGCATACGCCTACACACAACTCTCCCTCACCTACCCGAGTAGGGGAGGGACCGTTACCTTCATAGACAGGGCTTTCGGAACCGGGATCTTCGCCGGAGGCATAAACACGCTTCTCGTGATGACCTACGTAGTGCTGCTGGCCGTATACGCCTATGCGTTCGCGACCTACGCCGCGACCTTCTTTCCCAAGACGGATTACAACTTTTGGCACAGGGTTCTGACCTCGTCGATTATCGTGGTTCTGGCCGCGGTCAATTTTGTGGGTCCCGGTCTGGTAGAGCGGTCCGAGGGTTTCTTCAATTTAGGTAAGCTGCTCATTCTGTTAATCTTTGTGGTGGTCGGGATGGCCGGCAGCGGCCTCACCTTTGAACGGCTCACCCCTGCGGATTGGGTCCCCGCGCCGGTCTTCGTCGCCTGCGGGATGCTCGTGTTTATCAGCTACGAGGGATTCGAGCTTATTGCAAATATTTCCGACCAGGTCAGGAATCCAGGCAAGAATCTCAGGTACGCATACTACGGGAGCGTGACGACCGCGATCGTTTTATACTTGTTTATCATCGTCGTAGCGCTTGGCCATCTCTCTTTCGATGCGCTATCCCAGGCCCGCGACTACTCGCTGTCGGCAGCGGCGCAAGCGTTCATGGGAAGGCCGGGGTTTATTCTGCTTGCCGTCGGCGCCATGCTGGCCACCGCTTCCGCGATCAATGCGGGGTTATTCGGCGCGTCGAAACTACCCGTGGTGCTGGCGGAGGAACAGGAAGCCCCGGAGAGATATGACAGGGAAGTCTGGGGCCGCCATCCGGTTGGGCTGGGAATGATCGCAGTCCTATCTCTTCTGATCGCTAATTTTCTCGACCTGCATGCCCTGTCCGCCTCGGCAAGCGCGGGTTTTATCATGGTGTTTGCCCTGGTGAACGTCGCTAATGCGAAACTCGCAGACAAGACAAAGAGCACCCGCTGGATCTCGGTCGTCGGTGCAATCGCCTGTTTTGGCGCCCTTGCCGTCATGCTTTTCCAGATAGGCAGCGACCCGAAACACAGTTTCGAGATCTTCTTCATCGGGGGGCTCGCCCTTTTTCCGTTCCTCTATCAACTGGCGTATCGAGCGCTCAAGGGTGTCTAAGTGCTCCGTGGCACAACCTGCGCCGGGGAGACGGCGGGCATCCCCCGTTCCGCGGGACCCTACGGTCTAAACCAAGCTTCGAGGCAGTCTTTCGCAGCACGGGCCTCCGTGCCCGGATATTCTTCTTGCCGGCACCCAACATGGCAGCGAGACGAAAATATGTGACCGAACTTATGAAAGGCCGCACTAAGTCCCGAGGATATCGTTAACTACATCTCGCGCCCAGTACGTGGTTTGCCCTTGGCGCGAGAGTCGTCGGATGCCCTCGAGATCATTACCCAGGGTAACAATCGCAGGCTCCTCAGCCAATTCTCCATTCTGTTTGACAACTTGCGCAAGCCCCACGCAGGAGAGAAGGCCGTTACAGAGGCAACGCCGATCTTCCGTGTTGCGCTGCAAGCCACGTTTACCGACAAAATCCGAGACCGGTCCGGCCTGGCATCGGTGGAAAAGGCGGCGCGTTCCATCCGGGGTCGGTTTGCCGAGCCCTCGCTGCTGCAAAAGGCCGATATCGCAAACCCGACGCCGGGCGGAATAGACCGCATCGTCCGCAACGGTGTCGTTCAATTGAACTACTTTGAACGGGTACCCCGTGGGAGAGACAAGTGTCGTGCGGACCAGCGAGGCGTCATCCGTTCCGTTCTTGAGCGCAGCGAGAATCGCAGTGCGGAAGGTCGGTTTCATGCCGGATTCCTCGGCCAGGGCAAAGACCGAGCCCACCTGAACACCCGTGGCCCCGGCGTCCAGAGCTTGCTGCAATTTCTCACGAGTCCCATAGCCGCCGGCCAACCAGAAGGGAAGCCCCACTTCTCGGATAGCCTGCAGGTCGGGCTCGTCGATTTCGCTATAGAGGGGCTGTCCATTGCTATCCTTTCTCATCGGCCCTTGCGGACCGGCGTTGTGGCCTCCCGCTGTGTGGTGCTCGACGATAAAGCCGTCGGGTGCTTCACTTTGGCTTTGAGCCAGGGCCTTGGCCAGATTGACTTGCGACACAATCGCGAGAAAGGCCGGTCGGCGCAGGGGGGATTGTGCCAATTTGCCGCCGGCCGCCAGTTGGGGATCGAATGGCAGGTGGAAGGCCTCACCCGCCTCACGATACAACAACAACAATTCGTTGGTAACGGCTTCATGGCGAGCCAAACGGGAACAGATCTCGGGTAGGCCGTCGGGGTTGCCCGCCCCTACGATTATCCCGTCCACACCCGCGAGCATCGCGCCGTACATCACGTAGATCAGGGGCACATCGATCTTTTTCAAGAAGTTGATGAATATGTTGCCTTTGTGCCCTTCCTTGGCCAGCCGGACTTCGGCAAAGCCGGTGGCAATCAAGAGTTCGACAATGTCGTCGTCCAGGGTGAGTGCCGTGGGCACGTCTTGCTGAACCGGCAGCGGAATGGCATCGCTTCTATTCTGCGCATGCACGGTTTGCATAGGAAGACTCTTGAAACGAGTGGTTGGCGCTTTGCCGCCGTCAATGAAGTAGCGGTCACATATCTTTCGGCCGATAGCGATCCCGAACTGCGCATCAAAAGCAGCCAAAGCGCGGCGAACATGACCTCCGGGATCGCCAAGCTGTAGCAGTCGCACGTAAACCGCATCCAGAGCAGTCCCGGAGACGGTCCCGGCCGTTATGCCGGGCTTCGCCATAGCGACGGCTTTGGCAAGCCGCCAGTTTGATACATAAATACCCATACCGCCTTGTATGAGTTTCGCTTCTTGCAGAAAGTCCATGATCCGACACCTCATATCACATGCTTTACACAAGTCTGCAGCCACGGTCGTCAACATTGGGAGTAAACGGGGCACGTGCCTGCGTATAAGCGCAAACGCCTCTTTTATCCGGTTTCAGCCGTGCTTCCCGACATTCGCATCGAACGTCTTAGCCGCCACGTGTAACGCTTCCTCCGGGCCAGTTGCGCCGATTCCTTCGACCGGTCACGTCTACTCTAACACGGCCGAGGATTTCTCCGCAATGGGGGCGCAAAGCCGGAATGCACGGTCTCGTTTACCGCGGTAGTAGTGTGTGGACCCTCCGAGGTCCTGATTGCAGGTTCTGGAGAAAGGGTTCAAGAAGGGGGCAAGAAGGATGATTTCATAACTCTACCGGCGTGCCCCGAGAGAGTTGATTGATTTCGCGCATCACCTTTTCGGAGACATCCACGTCGGCGAGCAGCTCGTTTATGCGTTCCGTAATCTCCCGGGGGTGTGCTCCGGAGGTCTCCGGGGACACCTTGATCTGTACAATGGCCGTATGGATGCTGTTCAGCGCGGTAGCCACGGTGACCAGTTGGGAATCGATACGTTCGCCATGCCTCTGCAGTTCCTGAATCCGATTCAGCTCATCCATCTTGTTGCGCAGCGCCAGATTCAGGTTGTCTCGGGTCACCTGATCGGTGCAGTTGTCTATCCGGTGCTTCAGTATCTTGACCGAGCGCCGGACCTTGCCGGCAGTCTTCCGGTCCAAGAAAGCGCCGATGTCCTGCAGCTTGATAAGAAGCTGATAATAACTGTCGATCAGTCCTTCAACACGTGCGGCAACATCCTTGGAGTCCAGGAATGGACTCTCTTCGAGGTCTTCGAGGGCTTGAAGGATCTTCCGCTGTTTCTCCAGGAGGGCCTGAAAACGTTTTCGCTTATGCGATTCGAGTATGCCGAGGTCGTGGGGGACTTGAGAGGGTGATTGCGGCATCTCGTCGGACTCGGCAAGGGCATTCTGCACGGCAATGATCATCGCTGCGGCAAACCCCATGAGTACTACCCACCAGAGCTTCGTCACACCCGCTGTTACTATGGAAGCCGCCAGCACTGTTAGGGGAATCACGGAAAAGAGCTTTCGCATAACGTTCTTCATCAGGGCAACCGACAAATCAGTACGAATGACGCCGGGCACCATGTAGACCACGGATCCACAAACCGACGATCCTGTTCCGGCGGCACGTCAGAAGTTCGCACTGAGTTCCTTGTACGTCTTGATGATCTCTTCCGCCGAACTACTGAACAACCGGGCATTGGTCCTGTTGGAAATCCTCTTGAGCACGTCCTGGTCCGCCTTGGTGCCATAGGCGATGGTGAATATCTTGGGCGCTCCGAAGTCCTCTTGTTTGGGCAGCTTGTCAAGGAAGTCGTGCCGCCCGACTTCGCTGTTGTTGTCTACACCGTCGGAGAGAACTATCATACCATACCGCCGTGACGGATCCTTCTTCTGCAACTCCAGCAGACGCCGGTAGGACCGATCCACTGCGTCGTAGAGTGCTGTCTCACCCTCGGCGAACACCCCGTCGATCCGGGACATCGCCTGCTCGGCACAGTTCCGAACGAGGCAGAACGGGGTGAGCACCTGAACCTGGTGATTGAAGATGACCACTTCCAGTTGGTCTCTCGGCTTCATGGCTTTGATAAACTGGATCGCCCCTTCTTTAGCGGACTCCAAAGGCTTTCCTCTCATGCTGCCCGAACGGTCGATCAACAACGATATGGTTGCGGGAGCCTTTACGTTTTCCCAGAGGTCGCGTATGCGCTTGAGCACTTCCTGAGGCGGTACCTTGAACTTCTTGTCCTGAGGAATGTCCCTCTTCACGCCGTGATGAGCATCGAAGGGCGCGGAGATTTCTCCCACATTGGAAATGGGACGTAGCCCCAATTTCATGGCAGCGCGTTGTGCCTTCTCACTCACCAGAAAGTTGATGAACAGAGTGCACGCCTGCTGCTTCTCCGGGGTCATCCATTCTTCGTTGATAACCGCGGCGGGATGTTGCGTCCGGAAGGCCCCTTCCGTCGGATAAATCGCAACAAGCTTGAAGGGTCTGTTGCCGTGCTTCTCATTGCTCTGAATGATGGTGTTCTCATATTGCACCGCGGCCGAAAGGTACGAAGGGCCCCTGGAGTGCATGAGCTCGTCTATCCAACTGTTCGACAGCCCATAATGCTCCACGGCAACCTCGAATTCTTTGAGGAACGATTGGACTTCAGGCTTCTTGAGATCCTCGGGGGTGATTCCCTCAACCTTTCCGAGAGGTGCGTACACCATTGAAATGATCGCAAGAAAGCCGGAGTTCGCGTCGGGGTGTGCGTGCCCCCATCTAAACTTCCCCCATTCCGGCCGATTCAATGAGCCCCACCCGTCAGGACTGGAAGCCAGCCGACGGATGTCCTTCCAGCCGATGGGCTTGGGGTATCCCAGGGCCTTGGCCATGGGTTCCCACATTGCTATTACCAGGGGGATGTTCACGAGCGGGGTGAAGTCATCGAACAGTGCTTTGCCCCGGACCTCTCTCCAGTGTTCGGCAGCCAACTGAAGCCATGATTCATCTCCCGGCGACCAGATGTCCGGTTTAATCCTTCCTGCTTTGAGCGCATCGAAAGAGCCGCCTGACGTAACGTGGTGAACGGTCGCGCGAACAGTCTTGCCGTCCGACTTCCGGCCCTCGCCGTTGAACTTGGTCGCCATTTGGTCCATCCAGCGTCTTTTGGCGCTGGATGAGTAAACGGCGATATCGAGGTATTCCGTCGACTTCCCGGCGACCCCGGCATCCGGCCTTTGGGCGGGCCCGGCGGTTGGGGAGACCTTGCCTTGCTCGAGTCCTCCAAAGTAATACAGCACGACTACTGCGCAAAATGCGATAAAAGCCAAGGCCACAACCGCATTGATGATCGTTGTGGAAGTCTTGCCGGATTGACCCGGGGTCGGCCGGTTTTTCATACTCATCTCCTCGCAAGCGGTCTGTAGGGGGTGTTCGTAGTGGTGTCCGAAACCTGTATTTCTCTGACTCTTAGGGCGGTTAGAACCGCAACCTAATGGCGATTGCAGACACCGGCGTCACGCACGACCTTGAGTTTCGCAAGAACCATCGTACCGTGAAGGGGATCCGGAAGTCGCTCCTGGTTCCCTGCCGCCTGGTGGAACCAGACCGCAATTCACGCGTCAATTTCCGAAGAAATCTTCGCGGGACGATAAGAAAATGCGGATCAGTAATACAGGCACATTGCGACGTTCACATGGAAAAGTCCACTTTACTCTCGTTCCCGGGCTCCCGCCTGGGAATGCCTATCCTCCGGGCTCTGCCCGGTCTTTGACCTGGAAGCCTGCTTTAGCGAGAGGCTTTCATGGTCCGTTCCGGCTGTCGGTCATGGCGGTCCTCCGTGGAGACGGCGGGCGTCGCCCGCCCTACGGTGCCGGTAATCTTGCCCGTCCCACAGGACCCTACTATGGCCGAGGCAAATCGCGAAGTGTGTTGGGGAATACGCGACCGTAGAGCGTGGGTTCACGATCCTATTGCTTTTTTTCAGCGAGGTAGTCGTGCAGCACTTCGCCGAAACCGATGTCAAAGTCGTATACCGCGAATCGGGCCGAGGCCAGTCCGAGGATTTTCAGTTTCCCCAGAGGGTCTTCGGAGGTTGAGCCAAACTCCAGGGTGGCCTTCCCGCCATACAATTCCTTGAAACGATCCTTAACCGTTGTCTTGGTAAGCTGCATGACATCCGGACGAGCGCCCTTCTTGACCGACGGAATGAGCTTCAATGCAAACCACGGCATCGGGGGCCGGTCTTCCGGGAGATCCAGTTTCTTGTCCTTGGTAAGCGTTGCCTTAATAATCGCTTTGCCTCCGCGCGAAACCGTGGCGGAGACGGTTTTCTCGTCCTCCCTGAACTCAATCTCCGCACCTTTCTTTGGGGATCCCCAGATTTCTCGTGCCGCCGCGACCGGCAAGACCTTATCGGCGTACATGTATACGGCAAACTTGCCCTGTGTCGTATCATAAGATGAGAGTACGCCGATACCGGCTTCGTGAAAGGTCAGCTTTTCCGGGCTTTCCATGTTGTATCTGCCGACGTATACGAACCCGTAATTCACGGCGTGGGGGATCAACGGCTCGGGAACGAGTTCCGTCAGAATATCGCGGGTGGTTTCGAACAAGATGATGATGGCTCTATTGCCTTGATACTCCCATGGCGGGGGCTGGTACAGGGGAGCCGTCCGGGGCATGCTGAAGCCCTTCTGATCGGCACTGAGGAACGGTTGATGCCACGGGGCTACCAAGGTAACGGTCAGTATGGCTAACGATAACAGGCACTTTCCGGACATGAAGTATCCTTTCGCATGAGAGGTGATGCAGATTAGTTAGCGCAGAAATCATATCCACGCAACACCGAGGAACCATGACGGTTCTAGGTTGAACGCAGTGCGATCTGTACACGGTTGCGTATTGGGAAGGTCACCCCGGCCTTGAAAGACCGGTCTGCTCTCATGTGCCACCGGGACGTATATGCTCCCGAGCCCCGACAGGGGCGACCGTAAGCAGCCCGATACTTCCCGTGCGGGTGAAGACTCATTTGAGCGGATACCGTGGCCGAAATGCCGGACTATGATACAACTCACGAATCGCTTTGAGCCTCTTGCTGTATCGCGCCACACAGTTCTTCCTGCAGTTGATCCAGAGGACCTTATCCGCATCATCACCGCCTGCGTGGTCATTATCACAGTTTTTCAAGCATCTCTCGTATTCGGGGGACCGGAGCCCGGATTCGGAGGTTTCCGCCGGGCCGGCTCCCACGGCGATGGCCTCAAGGGTCGATATCACCTGCTGCGCTGCTTCGTCGAGAGGATCACCGGGACCGTCGCCTGTTGATGCGACATGCTTGGGTCCCGACACGACGCTCCATGTCCTCTCCAAACCGGCCAGGGACACGAGAAGGACCAAGGTGAGGAGCATTCCGCACAGAGCCCCCAGCATTGCCGATATTACGACCTTGTGCTCTTCCAAGAACTCGCGAAATACACTCGGATCGTCCTCGATATCGCCGTTCTCTTCTTCAAGAGTTTCCGGCGGCCGGCCCTCGGATTTTACGAACGCAATATCCGCCCAATGGAACGCTCGCTTCCTCTCCGCCAAATCTTCCGCAGCGATATCTCCTCGACGAACGAGCCTTTTCAGTAGTCTGTCAAGACCACGTGCGGAGAGATTGTAGTGGTCCATGATCTCGATATCGCTCAGTCCGGACCGGATGCGACTCAGGACATCGCCGGCACTGATTCGAACCTTCTTTTTGTTCGACTCTTCCGGCCGCACGACGGTGTCGGAAACAACATCGACTACGTGAGATCTGTCGGATCCGTACAGCCTCCGGTTTAGTTCGGCTTTCTCTATTTCACCTTCGTCAACAAGCTTTTTGAAGAGCCGTTCGAGGCTCCGAGCCGAGACATTGTACCTCTTCATAAGATCGGCATCGCTCATGCCGGATCTGAAAAGATGTACAGCCTCTCGAGCGTTGACGGTCAGTCTTGGTCTTTCCCCCACTGGCTACTCCGATAGGGTGCCGCGCCTTTCCGTTATGAGCTGGGTTATGAGGGCAATAAATCCCCCTTTGTCTCCCTTGGCCGAAGGGAGAAGTGCACTCAAACCCTTCTTTGGTGAAGGGGACAAGGGGGGATTTGTCCTACAGAGAGCCGTCGCCCTGAAACAATAAACGGATTCGGCCGCCACTCACTCTGATACTATTTCACACTACTATAACACATGCCGCCGCCCATGACGCCAAATCTCTTTACACATCGGAGTTGGACGGTATAGACGGGGATCCGAAACGTTACTTCCGGCTATTTTCCTCTTTGTTCCCGGCCCGGGAGTCTCTCATGAAATTCTTCCAGAAGCCTCTCGCCGCCGGGTTATCTTCTATCGGTGTGGCCGGCAAGGGAACTTGGCCGAAATACTCCTCGATCTTGGACATCATGATTGTACCGATTCCCTGCCTGCGATATTGCCGCGTGACCCAGATGTTGTTGACTTGAGGTGCCCATCCACGATTCGCATAGCCGTGAACATACCCGATGATTTCTTCACCTCGGAACACACGGATTTCGTACCAGTCTATTTCCTCTTCGTAGAGGAACTCGAGGAGCAGAAGGGGCCGGAAACCGCTCCCCTTGGGTTCGACAAGGAGACGGAATTGCACTTCTTTTCACCGTACGTCATCTGAAAGACCTCCGACGTGCGACCCCGGCCTTCTCCGGAGCAACGGCGGGCATAGCCCGCCCTACGCGGTCCGGATCCGTAGGGGTCCCGCGCTGAACGCGGGATGCCTGCCTTGGGTACCCACAGAGGGTGCCCCTACGGCGCCGGGCACTCCGGGCTGCGCCAAAGAGTGGCCAAGAGTGCCGAGGACTTTCATGATTCGTTGTGGCTTGCCGCCGGCCCCAAGCCATGAGAGTTTACCGGAACAGCCGCAAGAGTCGGGAATCGCAAGGGGGGACTAGTAATCGGGGAGTAATTTCAACGTGCAGTCCCGTAGGCAGTCAATTGCAGAAGCGCGTGCAGCGGCTCTCCGGAGCAAAACCACGTTTTGCCGTCAGTACGCGAGAGGACTCGCTGTAACCAACGGAACCAGGTCGA
Source organism: Desulfomonilaceae bacterium (assembly GCA_963675835.2). Classification (GTDB taxonomy): domain Bacteria; phylum Desulfobacterota; class Desulfomonilia; order Desulfomonilales; family Desulfomonilaceae; genus JAVHLK01. The sequence continues at coordinate 293,475 of CAXXIU010000017.1, read as the reverse complement.
TCCAGTGCACTAACGATGCCGGCGCATCGTCGTCATGCCCGAGCTTGACGGGCACAGGTACGGGGGGCGAGCCGGGATCGAGCAAAGGCAAGAGCCGGCACAGAGGCCGGCACTACCAAAACAGAACCGTAAGGGCAGGCACAGGGAGGTGCCCCTACAAATCGGGTCCGTAGGGCGGGCTGTGCCCGCCGTCTCCCCGGCGCAGGCCGGGGTCTAGGAAAACAAGACTGGTTCCCGGCCTACGCCGGGAAGACGGCTCAGGTTGTGCGACCGTATTTGCGCCATAGAGCACTAAGGTTGCAGACAACAGTTCACAGTGCCGGCCAAGCGCTTGCAATCATGATGGATAACACCTAATCTTCCTTCAACCCCAGCGCTTCCCGGATCTCTTTTTCTCTGAATCCGACGATAACCTTGTCTCCAATAATGATCGTGGGAAACGCGCATCTGGAGGTCAGCTGCTTGATTTCTTCAATTGTCTCTTGGCGATCCTCGTCGGGCAAGAGGTCGACGTCGGTGAACTCGTATTCTATGCCGCATTCCCCCAAGAATCTCTTGCAGGACTTGCAGTGACTGCACGTGCTCAGGGAATAGAGCTTACAGCTTTCCATGGGATGTATCTCCAGTCCTCGGGACGGCCGTCCGTCTCATTCAAAGTACCCTGATTGTAGCATCGTTTTGACAATCGGAAAATGCTTTTGACATTGGATTGCTCCGGGACTCCGAACCGGCCGTATTGTGAGAACAAATCAACACGGTCTCGGATATTGACATTGAAATGGCCAAGCGAAAGGATTAGATTTGAGCTACTAACGTTGGATCTCTTTTCATCTCGAGAAGGAAGCGTTTCAGGATCCTCGCAACGTCCCGGAATCGCTTTTGCAGTGTTGCAGGATGTTTTCCCGCCCTCGCCGGAAGTGCGGGTCGACCCGGCGGATGCGAACTTTGGTTGCGGCTCCGGCCGCTTTGTGAACCCGTTCCGATAAGTTATGACGCAAGAACCAGAGTGAGGGCTTCAGATGGCGAAACCTGCCATGAAGATAAGCGCCAAAGAGGTGTTGAAGGACCTCAGATCGGGGCTGGAAGATAACGAGTTTATGCTCAAATATGATTTAACCTATCGGCAACTCCAGCGTCTCTTCAGAAAGCTGATAAAGGCCGGATATGTCAGCCCCCTTGAACTGGCCGAGCGACTCTGTGTCACCGAAAGTCAGGTCACCGACGTGATGCGATTCGTAAACGGCGCAATCAGGGAGTTGAATGACGACGACAAGGAACAATGATGCTCGTGAGGGAGAGCTCATTGGAGATGGATGAATGCCCTGCCTTCCGTACTAAAGAGGTCTTTAATAAGACTTCTGCTTATTAAAACATAAGCCCCTATTTTTTAATAGTGGAATTCCCAGTAAGGCGCAGAGAGGACCGCAGACCGTAGGGCGGGCTATGCCCGCCGTCTTCCAGGCGAAGACCGATATCGCAAGTCGGAGGTCTTTCATATCAAGCCCGGTACGGATGCAGCGGATCCGCCCGGCGAGGCCGGCGCGGAACTTGATTTCGAGATCCAAGGCTAGGCCGATTCCCAGGCGTGCGCCTCCATTCCAGATTCGACACAGGTGTCGAGAAGGGGCTTCATGGAGTGTTCTCACGGAACATGGGCTCGACGTGCTCATGCCCGCCCATTCTCCCGGCGAACACAAGGCAGGCCAAATCGGCGTTGTGTGAAACCATCAGATATCATTATGGAATGATGTCAATCTAGAGGCAACTGCCCTTTCCCCGAATATTCGGGGCGCCTGTTGACCCTTCGGGCTTCTCGGCCTATTATGCAGGCAACAAGAAATCCCGTCAAAGGGTGAGGTCTCATGAGCCGGCGTGATCGCATAACTACAGACTCTGCGGTATGCCACGGCAGAGCGTGTATCAAAGGGACGCGGATCATGGTGTCCGTGATCCTGGACAATCTGGCTGCCGGTGTTGAGAAGCCGGAAATCTTGAGAAGCTATCCTTCGCTCAAAGAAGAGGATATTGAAGCAGCAATCAGGTATGCGGCTGAACTGGCTCGTGAACGGATAGTGCCCATGGACAGCCGGTGACACCCCATGAGGTTCAAGATTGATGAGAACCTCCCCGAGGAGATCGCGGAGATTCTCCGATCTGCGGGGTACGATACTCAAACCGTACCGGATGAAGGATTGGTGGATGCGTCAGACGATGACATCCTGGAAGCGTGCCGAAACGAAGCACGAGTGCTCGTTACTCTGGATTTGGATTTTGCCGACCTGCGGGCGTATCCGCTTGGAGACCATTCCGGTCTGATCGTCCTTCGAGTCGGAAGTCAAGACAAAGTGCATTTGCTGAATGTGATTGCAAGGTTGGTCCCTCTCCTTTCTCAAGAGCCCGTGGAGAAACATCTCTGGATTGTAGAGGAAACGAGAGTGCGTATTCGTGGAGAGGACAACCGATGAGATAGTTTCACCCTCAATGATCGTGCCGATGATGGATGTCCGGATAGTGGTGGTGTTCATGGGACACGGGTTCATGGACATGCCCATGAGTGTGTTCCGAGGAGTCTTTGCCGACTTCGGATTTGTGATCGTGGTCATGATGCGGGCCGTGTGCATGACTGTGGCTGTGAACGACCAGTTCGTGTTCATGGTGATGGAAATGCTTTTCCGTGAGGTGCAGCCAAATGCCGGCTCCCATGAGGATCGCGACAATCCCGAAATTCATCCCGAGCGGCTCATGCAGGAGCACTATGGCAAGGGCCGCGCCCACGAAGGGAGCAATGGAGAAGTAAGCCCCCGTGCGGGCCGTGCCGATATGGCGAAGACTAATGACAAACAGCGCCAGACTGACCCCGTATCCCAAGCAGCCCAGTGCAATGGATCCTGCCAGAGCCGGGAATGACGGGATTGTCGAGCCCAGTGCAATTCCGATGGTCACATTGACCGAACCCGCAACGAGCCCCTTAACGGCCGAGATGAAAACCGGATTGCCTGCCGATACCTTTTGGGTGAGATTGTTGTCGATTCCCCAGCACAAACATGCGCCGGCTATGGCCACAGACGCGAGAGGCAGTGCGAATCCCGTTTCGGGCCATGACAGGATCGCTCCTCCTGCAAAGATGAGAATCATTCCCACGATAATTCTGAAAGAGAAGTGTTCTCGACACGCTACCCATGCCAGGATGGCCGTGAAGACCCCTTCCAGGTTGAGTAAGAGCGATGCCGTGGACGCTGGGGTCATGCTGAGCCCCACCATCAGGAGCACCGGTGCGAGAATACCGCCGCTCAGTACGGCACCTGCGAGCCACGGTGCATCCGAAAGCACCAGCGGAGGGCCTTTTTGTTGTGTACGGTACCGAACCAGGTAAACCAGCATGAGGCTCAGACCCGAACCAAGATACAGAAGCCCCGCGAGGAATACGGGCCGCATTTCGCTGAGCAGAATTTTGGCGAATGGTGTAGCGACTCCAAACAACACCGCGGCAAGAATGGCATACAGTGCTCGGTTCACGGCTTGGCTCCCGAACGTTTCAAGCGGTGGCGGGACGATTAGTGGAAATCTCCTTCGCAATTTCTTAGAGCGCCCCCAGGTTTGTCGGGGTTAAACCCATAAAATCAGACCACGAAGACACCAAGACACTAAGACACAAAGGGGTGACGACTGATGGTCCGTGCCTTATCCTCGGCGGTGAACGCTCATCGCACAGGCAATGGTATCAGACATTCTCGCCAAGAACCTTCTCGGTCTGAGTTTCAAGATCATGCAGCTTGTCTTGGATCGCCGACCAGACGGTATCGAGTTTGACTCCAAAGTACTCGTGGATCAAGAGGTTACGGAACGCGATCACCTTTGGCCACTCAACACCTTTGAACTGAGATTTCACTTCTTCGGGCAGACGATTAGCCGCTTCCCCAATTATCTCGAAGTTCCGAATCACCGCGTGCTGAGTTTTGACGTCCGCCTCGAATTCCTGAAAGGTCATGCCTTCGGTGTACGACCGTATCTTGCGGCATGACTCCCTGATGTCATCAAGGTAGAGTCTATAGTCCCTGGGCATAGATGGTTTCCTCGAGAATGGCGGCCCGAATTCGGGGCTTGATCGTGTCCTCGATGACAAGATCGACTTCCCGTCCGAACAAGCGTTCAAGGAAGAATTTCAGGTCGAAATAGTTATCGAATGTTGCCTTGTCGAATTCCACGAGGAAATCCAAATCGCTGGAATCCCGATTATCACCCCGGGCATATGATCCGAAGATGCCGAGACGACGGGCACCGAATCCGCGTATGGTCTCGCGATTCTCTTCCAGCTTGTGCAGGATTTCTTCGGATGTCATTGGTGATGGGCTCCTACCGGTTCGCTGCGGGATTGTCGGGGTCCGTTTCTTCAAAGACCCTTGATCTTGTACACAATGGCGTGATCCGGATCTTTCTGATCGAGATCGATCTCTGCAATACCGTTCTTCACGAGTTCCCGGATGATCTTTTCCGCCTTGTCGAACGATATGTCCAGTTCCAGGGCCAACCGGGAGGTGGTCAAACTGTTCCCATGCTTCAACGCGACAATCATCGCCTCGTTGGTGTCCTTGAGCCGCGTCCGCCACGATGCCAATAGACCTCCGCCGAAAACCATGGCCAACCCTGCGCTCATGATGATCAGCCCGGCCAAGATCGTCTGACCGGGTATGAGTGAAATCGCGTAGAACGGACACGAACCGGCCATGGTCACGAAGCCCAGGACCATGAGAATCCTCCCGATCCATTTGCGGCGTACGGCGGTCTTTTCCCGTTCCTTCATGAAACGCCGAACAAGCACTTCGGCCTTCAATCGTTGATCGCTCTCGTTCTCTGCTTGGAGAGGCTGTAAGACCTCATCGTACCAGGCAGCGTCGGTCGATCGCTTTTCGTCCTTCCGGTAGCTTGGGGGCTTGTATTTCTCCATGGGCTTACCATTTATCCTAGAGGGACTAAGTCTTCGTTTCGTAAATAAAGTTCAGTAGTTACGGCAACCGTCCCTGCTTTGGTAGGGGCGACCGGCGGTCGCCCAAGGCGAATGCCATTCGCCCCTACAACACACCGGTATCCTTCCTTCGCGCCCGGCAGCGACCGGGACGCTACCATCTTTGTTCAGACTCGGGGACTCTACCGAGGTTCCTCAACAATCCGTAACCGCATGTATGAAATCCTGTAGTTAGTCCGGTTTCTTGCGGAGAAATTCCATAACTTCCTCTATGCTGAATACCGGTTTGCCAAGATGCAACACCGCGTGGCAATTCGGACACACTGGCCGAAGGTCCTTCACCGGATCAAGTGTGTATTCTGATCCAATTTCACTAAGCGGCTTCAGATGGTGGACATGGATGAAGTCTTTGGCAACCTCGCCGTATACGGATTGGAACGAGAATCCACAAACGAAACATCTCGTACCATAATGATCGATGCACTTTAGGCGCGCACTGGAATCCCGTTCGTAAGCATTCACGATTACTTGATGCCGCGCACCTTCTGTGATCGTTCCTTCTTCCTCGATCTCCTCAGGGTAGATGTTGGCTGGCCGCCTCGTGAACCAGAAGTCACTCAAACGCTTCTTGTTGCGTCTTAGTTGAACAGAATCTCGATCGCCTCCAATAGGAGAATACCGTATTTTTTCTGAGGCTGAAGCGAACGACCTCCATATGAGATCGTTCGCATTAACTTTCGGAATTGCCGACAATGACTCCGAGTGTGCCCACATTAATTGAAACGCCGATGCTCTAGTTGCTTTGACAGGCTTGTATTCGACCCCATCTACGAGAGGGGGGGCCTGATCGAGCAGTAGCCAGAAACCACTGTCTTTTATCGAGGTCTTTGTAATAGCAGCGAGGAATATCCCACCAACAACTAGACTAACGGCAGACTTGTGCACGCCAAACCATGCGTGTTCAGGGCAACGGGTGTTATCAAAAGCAAGATGGAAGAAGGAGACAATTCCATCTGAAGTAGAATCAGAAGCCTTCCATTGTTTGTCGACCCAGGTTTCTATATCGGAACGCCAGTCTCGATTCTCCATCGTTTGCGCGATTTCGGAAGGTCGCATTTCATCGGCTCCTTGTGCGTCCCGCCGCTATTGGATGGAAGCAGCGTAGCACATAAAAAGAGGTTTGTGAGGAGAACAGATGCGCCGAGTTTCCTGTGATGTCTTTTCTTAGTGCAGAGTTGTCCTCTCTAACCCCCTCCATCCGGTCACTGTACCATGTTGACCCCGCACAGAAAAGCCTCCCTGTTGATGGCCACCTTGTCCGGAGACAGGTAGTCGGCGATGGCCTTTTCGAGCCCCTCGACGTCAATGGGTAGGAGACCCGCTCCCGCGGCGTATCCAATGAGCACGATGTTCGACAAGATTGGATTTCCCAGTTCCAGGGCTTTCTCCGTAGCAGGCAGGAAGTAGGATTCCCGACTGAGCGACCGGATCTTTGTCGTAAGCTCGTCCAGGTCGGGGTAGGGGATGTCCCCGCTGATCACATCAACGGGATAGACGGGCCTGGAGTTGACGACGGCCACGGTGTCCGGGTTACCGAATCGTCCCAGAATGCGTGCCGCCTCCGCGGGTTCCAGAGCAATCACCAGGTCCGCGGCTCCCGGCGGCATGAGAGGACCGTACTGATGATCTGCAGAGATCCTGAGATGGCTCATCACCGAGCCGCCTCGTTGCGATGCGCCGTATGTTTCACCGATGGTGACCTTGTATCCCTGGTCCACGAGAACGGCCCCGATCAGTAATGAGGCAAGAACGTTTCCCTGGCCTCCGACGCCAGTGACGACTACGTTCAACGGGTCTTTTTTCATGTCACGCCCTCTCTTCTCACGATGGCATGAGCCGGGCATATGTCCGCGCATACGCCGCATCCGGTGCAGACGGCTTCATCGACCCGGGCTTTCTTCAGAGATACATCCCAATTGAGGCCCGGGCAGCGGAATACGCGGGTGCAGAACCGGTCGCATCCGCACTCCTCTCCCATACACTTGTCCTGATCCACCGTCACGGTGTAGTGCCGCGGTCCCTTCTTTGCACTCACTAGTGCGCACATCTGCCGCAAGATGAGGACCTTGGTTCCTGTTTCCTGCAGCAGTTCGTAGATTGTCATGGCGGTCTCTTCCAGCTGGAAGGGATCCTGTATGACGGTCTTCAATCCCAAGGCCGTGCAGAGGTCTTCGATCACCACCGGCGGGGCCGGAGATCCCATGGCATCCACCGAACTTCCCGGGTGGGGTTGGAATCCCGTCATGGCCGTGGCGCTGTTGTCAAGGATGATCATCAACAAGTCGGATCCATGGTGCAGTGCATTGATGAGGGCAGGGATGGCCGCGTGGTAGAACGTCGAGTCGCCGCACAGGGAAATGGCCGGTTGGGTTGCTCCGAATTGTTTGAGCATGCCGAATCCCGACGCCATACCCGTTCCCGAGCCCATGGCATGAAGCGTCTTGGATTGATGAAATCCCGTTGCCAGTACGCCCAGGGCATAGCACCCGATATCGCCAAAGACCACTCCGTCGCGACCGTCAAGAGCAAGCGCCTTCTTGATTGCCCAATAGGAAGCACGGTGGGGACATCCCGGGCAAAACGCAAGCGACCTGGCCGGAGCAAAACTCTCCAGCGCGTCGGCCGCCTTCAGCGAGTATCCCTTATCGGCCTGCGGAGCACTCACGTCCATGAGTTCGGACAGGATGCCCAGAATAAGGCCGGGGCTCAACTCACCCAGGTCGGGTACCGTGCCGGATCTTTTCCCGAGAAACGTAATCTTCGGGAGTGTGGTATTGTGCTCGGCAAAGAGTTCGAGGACGTTGTTCTCCAGGAACGGGTCGACCTCTTCGATGAAGAGCACGCGGCCTGCAGTGCGCAGCCGGCTGAGAATGAGATCCTCGGGGAGCGGCCAAGTGGTTCCGATCTTGAGCAGTCCCACCCGAGACTCCAATCCCAGGAATCGTATGGCTTCAAGGGAGAAGAGTGTGCCGGAACCGCATGTAATGACAAGCAGTTCCGGTGTCTCCGGCCCATGGTACGCGTTGAAGGACGAGCCGGCCAACAGTTCCTTTGCCCGCAGGAATCGCCGATGGGCCTGCGGGTGGGTCGATGCGACGGGGAGCGCACTGAGAATGACGTTGGTGTCGAAATACGGCTTAGGACCGGGACCGGGCAGGGGGCCCAGCGTCACGTTTCCCCGAGCGTGCGAGATTCTGGTGACGCTGCGGACCATGCACACGGTGTTGATTTCCCGGGAAATCTCGAACGCGAAGCGAACCATGTCCTTTGCTTCATCAAAGGTAGAAGGCTCCAGCAGGGGCAGGTCCGCGGATTTCACCAGAATCCTGGAATCCTGCTCGTTAGTGCTGGATATTCCCGACGGATCGTCGCACACAACCAGAACGAGGCCTCCTCGTATACCGGTGAGATTCAGGTTCATCAGGAAATCCGACGCGACATTGAGCCCGTTCTGTTTCATGGCCGCCAGGGCGTTCAGACCGGACACGGCCGCGGCAGCAGCGACTTCCAGTGCAACCTTCTCGTTGACCGACCACTCCACGTAGATTCCCATTTGATCGGCAACCTCGGCGAGAGAACCGATGATCTCCGACGATGGATTTCCCGGATACGCCGCAGCCACAGTTATGCCCGACTCCAGCGCACCTCGGGCAATGGCTTCGTTTCCCATCAGCAGAAGCTCTCTACCGGGAGCGTCCTTACTTATCAACGCCATGAGCTTACCTTTCGTATGATTCCATGGTAGGCAATCACTTATGGGGGGAAAGATCATCCCTCCGCACATGTATGAATGCTTGCCTCTTACCTGAAAGTCCTTGGACATGTGAACACGGCCGGGTACTCGATGGGGGGGCTTGGGGGGGAGATGGTCTCCCCCCCAATTATGGCGCATGGTGCGCTCTTTGTACCCCATCTCCGAGGCGAAGCCCCGGAGTGCCCCTAAATGCCCAGGACTTTCATGATACGTTGTGGGTTGTTGAAAGCTCCAAGCCATGAATGTTCATATGGTCTACTCCGCAGCCCGGCTTCTCTTCAGGTCCGAGGCAGCGGTCAAGTGCTCCAGATTTTCGTGCGGGAACACGTCCGGTTCAAGTTGATCGCCGGCGACGGCTTTCCTTACGAGCCGCTCTCCTATGGCGGTTCGGGTGATCAGGGTGTTCCATCCCGGTCGGCCTTCGTACATGCCGACCGACAGGTCCGCAAACTCCGAGGTCATATCCGGACACACTTGGCAAGCCGCCTGAATCATGGGCCTCACCCGGTCCAGGGGAATGCTTACCGTACGGCCTTGGGTTTCCACCTCGAGCACCTGAGCGGGCGGAGGAGGAATGTCGATCTTCCCGATCTCTCCGAGGTCAAATTCCTTGGCCAGAAACTCGGTGAAATCCCGTGGAGAGAATGCCCAGTTGCAGAACAATCCTATCACAAGGGCAATGCGCTCCCTGAGGCCCTCCTGCTTGAGATCGTACAGGGCCATCTTGCGGAGCGACCTGACCTGACAGGGGAGGGCGACTATCCCGATTCGGTTGAGGCCTCCGTCAAGAGCCTCGCGAATGACGGACAATGAATGTGAGCCCGTGAACTTGGAACCGCAACACGCGCTGATTTCCGACGCGGTGGTCGCGACGATCCCTTGACCGCGGCTCTCGCCGGCAACAGGTCCGGTCAAGACAGCGGCGTCGATCATTCCCGAGTTCAACGCAGCGATCATGAGAGACGTTACGGTGCCTCCGCCTTGGGCCGCTTGTGCGATACCCGCATCCGCGGACCGGGATGCCGAAATTTTCTCATAGTGACCGATTCCCTCGGCTTGAACCGGGGTCCCGAAGACCATGCGACCTGCCGCCTCGGGATCGAAGAACGTCATGGGGCAGTATGCAAAACACCTTCCGTGCTCCACCGTGCAACGATGGAGCACCACGGTCCTGCCTTTGAACGCGGTCACATACGGGCACCGTCCGACGCATGACCCGCAGGAGGCGCACAGTCCCTTGTCAAGAACTCGACGGCTCAACTCATCTAATCCGTGGATATGATCCATGTAGCAACTCTCTTGGTAATGACCGGGACGTTGAGGACGGTTTCATTCCGGTTCCCGGGCTCTGCCCGGCCGGAAACGAGTTCCCGGTGAGTGATGGATTCACTTTTGTTGCGATCACGTATTTACGGCCGCATCACTGCATTGGTGGGACCGGCCTGCGCACCGACCTCGCACCCGGGCGGAACGTAGGGCGGGCTGTGCCCGCCGTCTCCCCGGCGAACCGCCATGACCTCCCGGTGATAACGGAATGTGAAAACCCCTCGAGCGGTCCGGGCCAAAGTTCCCTCGTCAGAAAAAAGGGGGCAGGGGGCAAGGGCGCTAACATAAGTGAGTTAGGGTCACGCCGGCCGCCCTCTGCCCGGCACTGAAGCACCGGGCTACTCCCCTGTCGGGGCTTGGAAGCCTTAACGTCCCGGAGGGACGGTATGACAGTAGACCGGTCTTTCAAGCCGGGTTGGAGACCAGCTTTAGGCTTCCTCTGGTATGACTGGTACCCGGTACGCAACTGAGTACCTAGTTCGAATCCGTCCCGCCAACACTCATGGCCTGTCCCGATTCCGCTTCGAAGAAGAGATACTCCTGAATGAACTTATTGATGTCTCCATCGAGCACCGCGTTCACGTTTCCGATTTCGCAATTTGTCCGATGGTCTTTTACCATCTGGTAGGGTTGGAGAACGTACGATCGAATCTGAGACCCCCAGGCTATGTCTTTCTTGTCCTTATGGAGACTGTCCTTCTCCTCTTTCTTCTTCCGAATTTCCAGGTCGTAGAGCCTCGATTTGAGGATCTTCATTGCCATGGCCTTGTTCTTGTGTTGAGACCGTTCGTTTTGACACTGGACAACGATTCCCGTGGGCTGGTGTGTGATCCTCACCGCGGAGTCGGTTTTGTTGACGTGCTGCCCGCCGGCCCCGGAAGCTCGGTACGTGTCGATCTTGAGGTCCGTTTCATTGACCTGAATGTCCACATCATCATCCGCGCTGGGGTAGACAAATAGGGCTGCAAACGACGTGTGTCGCCTGGAATTGGCGTCAAAAGGAGAGATTCTCACCAGACGGTGAATGCCGACCTCCGCCCTGAGGCGTCCGTACGCATAGTCTCCTTCCACGGAAAACGTTGCCGACTTCACGCCCGCTTCTTCGCCGGGAAGCGTGTTCATCACCTCGGTCTTATAGGATTCTCGCTCCGACCATCGCAGGTACATTCTCAGCAGCATTTCCGCCCAATCCTGAGCTTCCGTCCCCCCCGCGCCTGCATGGATCTCTACGATGGCATTGCATTCGTCTTCAGGCTGAGAGAACAGACGCTGCACTTCCAAATCGTTTATCTGGTCCTCCATCTCGGAGAGTTTCTGCTCAACCTCCTTGAGCACCGATTTGTCGTCCTCCTCCAGTGCCAGTTCCAGAAGCACGGCAGCGTCGTCCAGATCCTTGTCCAGTCCCAGAAATTCATTCACCAGTCTGGATATCTGTTTTTGTTCCTTCAGAACCGTCTTGGCTCCCTGAAGATCGTTCCAGAACTCGGAATCTTCCTGAGTCTTTTCCAGTTCGTTCAGGCGAGAAATCTTTGCGTCCAGGTCAAAGATAACCTCTGAGTTCAGTGGATCTTTCTTTGATTTCCGCAAGTTTTTCTTGAATTTCCATCATGTCATTTCTCCTCTGTTTGGGAAGAGCTTCCACTATATGCTCTTCCTTCCAGCCACTTATTGTACTGCGTGAAGCCGTCGGAATCCGCGGACTCCAGCGCTTCCTCCATTATCTTGAGTTTCGAATCAAGATTGTCGATGAAATGTACGAGCAACGCCTCCCTTGTCAATGGCCTCACCGCCGCGCCGAATTGAGGTTCCCCGTGATGCGACAAGAGTACATGCTCCAGTTCGCACAGCCACGGCTCATCGCCGACGCCCTTGAGTTCGGCTGAAGCTCTGACCAAGTCTACACCGAGAATCACGTGGCCGATGAGTCTGCCTTCCAACGTTCTTCCCGACGCTTCCGGGCGCAGCTCACGAATCTTTCCTATATCATGCAGGATCGCGCCGGCGATGGCAATGTTTCGGTTCACGGAAGGCTCCAGTTGCAGTATTGCCATGACCTTACGGGTGACCGCGACCACGTGTTCGATGAGTCCCCCTTGGTATGCGTGATGAATCATTCTGGCCGCAGGGTAGGTCCTCAAACGCTCCTCGTTTTGTACCAAGATGTCTTCGATCAGTTCCGCCAACACCGGCGGATCGAGCGTGCGAGCAATCCGCAGCAATTCGTCCATCAGTTCATTCGTATCGTGAGGCGTAGTTCTCACGACCTTGGAAAGGTCGGGAACCTCCGAGATGTCCGCTTTGCGGATCTTGTCCACGACGATCTGATTGCGGTCGCGATATGTGTCCACACGTCCTTCCACTTTGACTATGTCTCCGGGGGCGTAATCGCTTCCCCATTTCCTGATTGCGTCAGCCCAAATTTTTGCAGGGATGCCGCCGGTAGCATCGCCGAGCAGGAGATCCAGGTAGTCTTGGCCGGACCTCGTCTTGCGTACCTCCTTTGACTTAACTTCAAAAAAGTGCAACACCGTATCACCGGCTTTGAGGTCCTTGATGCTTGCCGCCTGCTCAAAGAGGTTGTGATTGCTCTCCATTCGTTGCTCCCCAGTGCTTGATGGTTGCCGCCTCTGTACTACTAATCCTCATTTTCTTGCCGTACCGCAAAGATTCTTTCGGAAATTGGCTCCTGAATTTCGGTTTTGCATTCCGGGGACACGATCCCGATTTGTGTCCCTCCGCTGCGCTCCGGCAAATCGGGTCATGTCCCCGGAATGCATGCCCCCGAGCAATTCTGGGACATAATTGCGAGGACTCGGCATTCTCGGTGTTCATGTTCCCGGGCAAATCCCTATCGGACAGGTTTAAGACCAGCCACTACCGGGGGGTGGGAGAATTTCTCTCTTGAACACCGGGGAGCCGGGCTCGATATCTCGGTGATTTCATCTGACAATAGCTATCCGTCCCATGCCGACGATACCAACGATTGAAGCGAGGGCCTGCCTGAACCGTGACATGCGGCGGGATGCCTCAACGGCGAAGCGTGAACGGAGGGACCCCATTGTGACTTGAACCTGGGGCGTCAGAATCTGTGAGATCGCGACCTGAGAGCGGAGGGGAGGGGATAGTCACTTTTCCTGCTCAACGCGTCGAGACACTTCCGCATGAATCCGTTGATGTCTATCTGTTTTCCGCCATGGAGTATGGAATAGATCTCACCCAGAATCGGCGGATGGAAGCCCCGTTGAGCGGCGATTCGCTGCGCATAGCGGGACGCTTCAAAGCCCTCGATGGCTATTCGCTTCTTTCGATAGTGCTCCAGAAGCATGCGGGCCGTCCTCGACTTGCCAGCCTTTTCATCCTGTCCGGCCAGGTCCTTGCCAAAAATGGCCGACCGTCCCCCTCGACAGGTGGCGAGCAGGTCCGCCATCCACACCTGGCTCTCTGCATCAAACGTTTCCGGCTGGGCTCCCAGGAGAACTCCGAAACTTCGGATCTCTGCCGTCACGAGAGTCGCGTACGTTGCAAGGAAATTCTCCGGAGCCTTTTTTGACCCCTCCAGCAAGCCGTAGCCGATGGCGTACACATTCTTCATGGCAGCGGAAATGGTCGTGCCAATGACGTCTCCGGAATGGACAACGCGAAAATCGGGCGTTTCAAGCAGAGGTCTGAGGCGCGTATACGTTTCATAGTCTTCGCAGGCTACTTGCGTAACGCCGGCACCGCCGTAAACGATCTCGTGCGCGAGATTCGCACCGGACAGGGCCGATACTCTCATCTCCTTGCCCAACCGCTCAAGCTCTCTGTGAGCCGTCTGACAGGGGAGGAGGCCGGTCTCGGGAATGAAGCCCTTAGTGGCAATCACCAGATCGCTGCCGGCCGGTGCCAATTCCAGAACTTTAACCAATGTCGAATAGAAATACTTGCTCGGAGTGACGAGAAGTATCAAAGAGGTATCGCCCACTGCAGCAATGAGGTCCGCTTCCGGGCGCACGGAGCGAGGTAAGGATATGTCCTTGAAATGCCACGGATGGCGTCCCTCAACGGTGAGTTTCTCGATGAGATCCTCCCGGGAATCGTAGAGAATGAGGGAGTGCTCCGCCAACTCTTCCTTTCGCAGGAGATTCGCTCCTATGTGCAGTGCCAACGTATAGCCCCACACACCGGCATTCACGAGCGTCATGGTATTGCGGCCGCGTAGCGGATAGATCCGTCTGTCCGCGTGATAAGCATAGAACCCGAGCAGGGAAGGATTCCTCGGGGAAAGACTTTTTCCGAAAATTGACCGTGAAATAGCGCGGCGTTGTTGGAGCACGTGTGTGCCCCGAATAATCGTTTCGAGCAGGTCGGTGGCGACAATGGGGTGAAACGGAGCAGCTTTCCGATACCGTGTGGTGAAGAAGGTCTCGGTTCGTTCGACTTCGGCCGCCACCGTTGCCTTGAGGTCTTTGATTGCGACACGTTCCCTGCCGTGAATCGCCTTGGCGACCAACTGACTGGGATGAATCAGCTTGTTGCGTGCGATTTCCTCAATTGCGCGGTGAGAAATCCGCTGTGAAGTCAGTGAATCGTCATTGGTCAACTCGAATGGTTCGCCCAGGTTCACGGAGACATCTCCGAAAAAGCCTTCCAGCCTCTTGACGGCTTTCTCCGGGTTTCCTCGTCCCAACAGTAACGGCAACGTGTTCTTGACCGCCCGGGGGAACATCGACAGAACCGGAAAAAACCTCGGGGAACTGAGGTAGGAGTCTTCCGGAATGACCTCATAGGATATGGCCACCGGAATGACGAGGACTTTCCCAGTGGCTTTGACACTGGAAAGTATGCCGTGAGGCACGTACGGTTCCCGGAGAATGCCCGCCCGGGAACGGACTGAGTATCTACTGGTTCGGGCGAAGAGAGTCTGAATCTCTCCCTGTTCGGCCAATGCCGCAGAGAGCCAATGGTACGCACGATGCTGTAGAGGCGAGAAGGTCTTGGGGACGGATAAGAAACGAAGTGCCTTGAGCCACTGAGAAACCCAACCCTTGGTCACCGTTCCGCAAACATGCATGATCGGTTCGGGGACGCCGATCTTCTCAATGATATTTGCGGTATGGACGTAGTCAAAATAGGAAGTATGGCCGACAAAGAAGCACTTGGGCCCGTCGAACCCTCTTATGCGTTTGATTACGCTTTGGGGAACCGGCTGTGAGACATCCCGAAACAGAGTCTTTGCCAGAAACATCATGCCGGCCCGGATTTCGTGGAATTCGGACCGGTCCACGGTTATCGTTAGCTTGCCAAGTGCATCGAGAAGTTCCGAACGATCACCTCTCGGCTCGTTCTTTTCAGCCAGTTCCAAGGCTCGCATACGAAGCGGATGGACATCAATGGGTACAACTTCCTGTTTTGCC
This sequence comes from Desulfomonilaceae bacterium, assembly GCA_963675835.2. GTDB lineage: Bacteria > Desulfobacterota > Desulfomonilia > Desulfomonilales > Desulfomonilaceae > JAVHLK01. The sequence continues at coordinate 277,979 of CAXXIU010000017.1, read as the reverse complement.
GAAGATTCCTTGAATCGTCGAAACTCTTCGTGAGCGTCCAGAAATTTCAGCACTCGGGGTAGGCTCATACCATTCCGACCTCGTTTCAATAAGGAGCGGTACCTAATCTAATATGTGTGTATCAAACCATCAATTCACAATTCCGGTTGCCGGTCTTTCCGGCATTCTCGCAGGACCACGAGGTCCGGGCCTGGGTGCCGGCTGAGCGGGTTGCACCGTAGGTCGGGCCGGCTGCGGGGCAGGCGCTGGTACCGCAGGCCTTCTCAACTGAGTCGGCGTTTCGCGCGTCGTGGGTGCCGGCTCAGGCTCGACGGCTGAAGGAGCACCCGGGCCGGGCCGAGGTTCATCCTCGTTTGTCGACGGGCCGCGGGGGGCGGGTGCGGTCGACTCTCCTTCGGTCGCCGCGGGGCCGGGTGCCGAGGCCGCCGGGGCTTGGAAATTTACGGAAACGAGCACCGTGTTGAACAGACCGTGAAATTGCTCCATAGTCTTTGACGGAGCCAGACACGATATCCTGAGAAGCGTATCCTCGTGTTTATAAAATACAATTACTATGTCCATCCAGAGCTTGAGTTTGTTCTCGTACGCCTGAATGAAGAAGTAGTACGCGCCCGGTACTTCACATCGAAACTCACCTTCGTCAAGTATCTTGACTTGCTGTTTTTCCGATCCGCTGCCCGGCTTCTTCTGAAGGTCCTTTATCCCGTTGCGCAATTCCTGTAAGAAGACCTTGAGAGGATCCTTCACCGGCTTGTGGGCTGCCACATGAATCCGATTCCTGAAATTCTCGGTAAGTTCCGGAGACTGAAAAACTACGTAGTAGTTCCCCTTAGGCTTGTCTATCTTTATCCAGGCAGCCGGATACTTCATGGAAAAGCCGTACTGATCGCTTTCGAAAACATTGAACTCCTGAGCACTTAAGAGCGCCGGGACCAAGAGAAACGCACATACGACAAGTGCCGGGAATCGACATTTTATTCCCATCCTCAGCAAGTTCATTGAATCGTCTCCTTTCGCCCAGGGACTCATCCAAGCGAGTCCGAATGATACCAGCAAAACCTGAGGAGGGTCAATGCTTTTCTCCCCTTAGCGCGTCCGGCTTAAGAGCCTAGGCCGTTGACCCTATCTCGAAATTCCCGCATTGAAACCGCATCGTACGAATGGATCGCCATGGTAAATAACTCGTACCCACGGGGTTGAAACGGTTTATATGAAAAGCCTTCGGTAAGCGAACCCGGCCTTCGCCGGGGATACGGCGGGCATTGTCCGCCCTACGGTCAGATCTGTAGGGGCAGGCCCCCGTGCCTGCCCTTGGCACTTGATGATACGCCGTGGCTTGTCGGCAGTGCAAGCCATGAAGGTTCATTGTCATCTGTACACGGATCCTCGCCACTGTATGCCTTTACCGGAGATCACCGCAAAGAGGGCGGCGAACGCGACCCCAGCGCTAATCGCCATTCCCAGAGGTGCGGTCAGTCCGTACAACCAGTGTCCCCGCTCTTGTTTTACTATGAAGCCGTAAGGTATGACAACTCCGGTCATTCCCAGGGTAGAAAGAACGAACAGCGCCGTGTTTGCACTCGAAGTGTAGCCCAACAACATTAGGACCGCGGCAAGAAGAAAGAAGCCGAAGAGCACGGTGAGCACCACATAGTTTGCAGTCAACCGCAGGATCTTGGGAATACTCTTTTCCAGGCCGCCGTAGAATGTGCGAGTCCAGAATTTACACACATCGGTGAGACGACCGAACGGCTTGGTTCGAACAAGGTCGCCGCCTCGTATTACGCCGAGCTTGAGACCGGAAGCTTTGACGGCCTTGCTGAGGGCAACATCCTCAGTTATTTCGAGTCGAAACCGCTTCCAAGTTCCGACTTTTTCGTAGGCCCTACGCGTAATCATGATGAAACAACCCGATGCCAGAGCGGCCTTCTCTCGTGGATCGTTTACCCGGCTTAAGGGATACATGGAAGAGAAGCCGAGTGCAAGGTGAGGATAGACCGCATTCTCGACGAACCCTCTCTCAATGAACTGGGGCAGGAGGCTCAGCATGTCCGCGTCATGATCTGAGAAATACCTCACGGCCTTGGCGATGGTCCTCCCATCGAGTACGGTGTCTGCGTCGGTGAAGAGCAATAGATCACCCTTGGCCCGCCGTGCACCCTCGTACAATGCGTGAGTCTTGCCGGTCCAGCCGCTCGGCAATTCATTTACCGCGACCACCGATACTCTCGCGTCTTCCCGCGCCCGGCTCTCCATGATTTCCTGCGTCTGGTCCAAGCTTCTGTCATTCACCAGTATCAGTTCGATCCGGTCGTATTCCGACTCAAGGATCGATCGGACGGTATCCTCGATTGTCTCGGCTTCATCTTTCGCCGGCACGATGACGCTCACCAACGGTGAAAAATGCGGCGATGCCGAGGAGATATAGTCGTCCAGTTTCTTCTCTCCCCTGAGGGTCTGAATGAGAATTATGTTTAGGTGGATAAGCTCCACCAATACAAGAAATGAGAATACAATGCCTGTCCATACGGTCCATATAAGCAAAATCACGGACCCCTTTGCCTGCTTCTCAAGCCAGGTGCTCCGATTCACCAATACTCCACGGCGCAAGTACGGTGACGTATTGACGGAAGCCGTCTCTGTCTTGGTAGCGCCGGCCTCCGTGCCGGTCTCTTCTCCATGAGCGCCCGGCAGGGTTGGTGGGAAGGGCAAGATGCCCGTCCCACCAACCCTGCCGGGCGTTTTCAAGAATACGTCACCGCATTTATGCCACTGTGTGCTAGCACCGAGGGCCGAACCTGTGTCGCCAAAGCCACAGGTCCGACCACTCATTCGCATTCCACGGCACTACTTGATCGTAAACGATACCGATCCGAGATCGCCGTACTTGGCTTCGTATTTTCCCGGTTTACCGGGGATCATCTTACCCAGGGCTCCGGTAATGAGAATTTGGTCAGGCGTGATACTCCACCCCTGTTCGACGACTCCGTTGACCAGCCACAGGAGCGCCTTCCACTGATCTTCCATGGCGTCTCGGCCTGTGCCTTCGTTGACCTTCTTGCCGTCCAGGGTGAGCGTCACCTTGACATTGTTGACATCCACTTTGCCCATTGGAATGCCTGGCCCAACGAGGTATTTCGATGATCCAACCGCGTCAGCGATGATGTCCGAGACAGTCAGTTTCTTCATCTCGGCAAACCGGATGTCCGGTAGTTCGATGGCCGGATAGACGGTCTTAATGAGCTTTTTTAGTGATTCGACGTCCTTCACGGGCTTCGTTATCTTCTCCTTGGTCGAATACCCGATTTCCGTTTCGAGAAACAGCTTGATGAAATCCTTTCGATCGATGACGACACCGGATTCGACGCTTCCGTCTTTGAACATGGGACCGAGCAATGCGCCTTTGGCTTTGAATCTTTTCCGGGCATTCTCCGTGGTGAGGCCGGCCTTGTATCCGCCGACTTTCTTTCCCTTCTTATCCATGGCGTCAACGAGTTTGACCTGAATAGCGTAGGCCGCATCCTCGGTAAGACCAGGCATGGTTCCCGAAGGATTGGGAAGTGGTTTGTTCGCTGCACGGGACTCGATGATGGCGGTGATGATTTCTTCCTCGCCCGCGGAAGCGCAGCACAACATCAGGGAGGTGACGAGTAGAACCGAACCGAAAACAACGAAAGCCTTTCTCATAAGGTGATACCTCCTCGAGCATTATGGGGTCGGGCTTTGCTTCATTACTTCTTCTTACCCCGCCGTGCAATCATGCCGCCGGTCTTGCCATGTGCATTGTCCGCCATGACGAGATTCAAGAAGCAAGACCTTGCCCCCGTGATTCCTATCAAGTCCTCCGACATGCAACCCCGGTGTGGTACACGATGGGGGCGCTTACCATACTCGTTAATGGGGCCTAAGAAGCCCCTCGAACATTGTTGGAAGGATCAAGCGCGTAACGGCAAAGGTGCCGCGGTTCGCCGAGCACAGGCCGGTGAGGACGGAAGGGGAGATCGTCTCCCCTATGGACGGCATCCCGGATTAATCTGGAGACTTGGTAGCCCAAACCGTACTCAGCGAGATGATGGTCCAAGGGATAACGGTCTGTCATTGAAAAGTTTTTCGGCCACAGCGTAGTCTTTGCGAGCATGTTCGGATCTGTTCATCTTTTCGTTGACCAGGGCACGCAGGCGGTAAGCCTCAGCGCTGCGCGGATCAAGCCTTATGGACGTGCTCAAATATGCAAGGGCATCCTCGAAGGAACCTTCACGCAACAGTGACTGACCGGTTGCCAGATGGGTGGAAGCTCGCCGGGGTTCGTTGTCGTAGACGAGTACCGACTCCCGTGAATACTCGCTCTCCCCCGCCGTACTCCAGGTCGTGACTGCGAAGGCGTACAAGCTTCCCGGCTGAAGCCCGGTAATTACGGCCGAATTCTGCACCGTGTGAAGCAACTGTTTGTAATTCTGCTTTTCCGTGCCCCAAAATACAGTGTACTGCAAAGCGCCGGGAATCTTGTCCCAGCTGAGTTTGACTCCTGCCGGCACAACCGTGTGCTGAATATTCTCGGGGGGAGGCAAGGCCTCCGTAGACTTCACTTTCCCTGAGTTGGTGCACGACACGAGAAGGAAGCAGCCCATTATAAAGGATACCGTCAGCAATAATTTTCGATTTCGATTCACTTTAAGACCCCCTGTTAGGATCCGTAGAACCCGGCAGCACCCTGGATTCCGGACGCTGCTATACGGAACAACAATTTGACCCGGCTTTTTCAATTGCTTGTCTCATCAATATGATCTTAGTTCCGTGCACATTGACAAATTATGTGTTTTTTCTTCGCGTTTTGCAACCCCTTTTTGAATCCTCCCAAACGATTCAGCGGCTGCGGTTGACAGCTTGCGGCGTTCTTAGGCTTAAGACCGGGAGTTCCGGCCTGATGCGGTAAGATCACACATCTTTTTGAGTGCATTGCTCGGTCCGGCGGGAGAGTACCGGGGTCATGGTGGAATACCCTATTTCGTCTGTTATTTTCTACGCCAAATTGACACATTTGTCAGGCGGAGCCGGCGGCTGTGCGGGATTGATAGGTTGTTCAGTCCTTGGGAGGGAAATAATTTGTTGAAATTACAATGCTTAAGAAAAAGCGATATCGAGGGAGATGTTCGGCATGAAAAATGCGGTCGGTCTGTCTTGGAATTGTTGCAACACTCTGCGCCAAAGAAAAGGCCACGGAGGGACACCCAAAACGAGGTGCACGTCGGAAGCCTTGCAGAGCGACTTAATGAATCTGGTCCTGTTGAAATGTCCCGAATTTATGCCGAGGAGAAGTGCCGTTATGTGGTTTAGACGAAAGCCCCTAATCAAGAAGCGATCGTTCCTGATGGAACAGCTCGAAGAACGTATTGTCTTGGACGCTTCCGTGGCGGTAGCCGACGCCCAACCCGACCAAGTTGACAACGTAGCCGTTGACTCCGGCCCGGATGCCGCTCTCGGTAACGCGGCCATTCCCGGCGGTGCGGAAGGGAATGGCACCGCGGCCGATAGTGTGCTGAGCGATACGCCGGCATCTTCACAGCCGGAGCAAATAATCACGAACACCACGCTCGCCGGCTCGGTGATTTCGGACATCGGCGACAATCAGACCAATCGGGACGGTACCCGGGATTCAGACGTAACTGCGGCAACGGTGGGGCAAGATCAGGCCGCCGGTACGCCGGAGGGTGATTATGCGGAGGCGTCCTCAGTGGTCGCCGGAAATACCGACGATTTCTCGCAGGCCTCTTCGGGTACGAGAATCCTTGTGGTGGACTCCGGTTTGACCAATGCGGATGACTTGATTGCCGTAGGTCAGGAAGGAGTGACCACAATCCTCTATGATGGAACTTCCGAGACGCTGCAGGGCCTTCTCTCTAATATAAAGGAAGCGGTAGGATCCGGCTCGGTCGAGAGCATTGCGTTTGCGAGCCACAATTCGGGGACCGGAGGATTCGACCTGACGGGCGACTATTCCGTCACTTCGGAAACACTGTCGTCAAACTCGGATCTCCAAGCCTTTTGGACGGAAGTTGGGAGTGTTTTGGCCGAAAACGGGCGCATCGACCTCATGGCCTGCGATGTTGCCGCCACGGACGCGGGCGACCTGCTCGTCTCGCAGTTGGAGGCCCTTACAGGCCACGACGTGGCAGCCTCGGATGATGACACGGGAAACCCGACGTCCGGCGGAGACTGGATACTGGAGACCGACAATGTCAACCTGATAGCCGACTACTTCGACGCGAACCTGATCGAGCAGTTCGAGGGACGACTCAGCACCATCGACTTGACCGGCAAGGACGGGTGGATGACCTTGATGACCGGAACCGCATTCGATCCGGGACGCGATCAGCAAGCGCAAAAGGCCACTACAGATCTCATTGGCGACGCGACACACGGGGTATTATACGGTGCGTACGACGACAAGGGGACCACATCCGATAGCGACGACGAAGTTGGCTATAGAATTCGAATCGGAGGGCCGGATTCCGCCGGATCTTTTAGCTCGGTGATCCTGATAGGTGTCGACGCGGACTTAAACGGCGACATAGACTTGTTTATCACCATCGAGGACGAAGAGAACGGAATTAAGCTATGGAACCCTGGTAGCGGCGCCAACACTTCTCCCAACACTACCACCACGTCATACGGAGGCCGAGAGTTCTCATTGGCGGGCAGCTACGACTTCAGCTTGGTTGCGGAGAGCAACGATCCCGACTGGGATACCAACACCGACCTTAACAGTTACAACGGTCCGGACTATTTTGTAACGTTCAAGATTCCCTTTGCCGACATCAAGGCCGAACTGGCTGAGGACGTGACCGGCAACCCCGGCGGAATCGCCATAACAAAAGACTCGCCCATGCAATACGTGCTGGGCACCTCCACGCAGACGAATGCCTTCAACTCGGATATTGGAGGAATAAACGGAGACATCAATTCCAGCCTTACCTATGAAGAACTCGGGGCTTTTTCGCCGATAGTCTCATTTTCCAATATGTTCCCGGTGATCACCAGTGACGGAGGAGGCGACACGGCCGCCATTACTCTCCAGACAGGAACGGCTTCGGTAACTACCGTGACGGCCGACGATCTGAACGGCGATCAACTCACGTACTCAATCACCGGCGGCGTTGATGGATCTCTGTTCACCATTAACTCCGTGACCGGAGCACTCTCCTTTATCGACGCACCCAACTACTATTTACCGGCGGACAGCGACGGCAACAACAGCTATGTCGTCCAGGTGGAGGTGGATGACGGCAAAGGCGGAAGTGACACCCAGGAGATAACCGTCAATGTAACTCGGACCGGGGATCCCGATCATCCCATACTTGAGGCCGTATCCGGGCCCGACGGGGCAACGCTGGACAAGCAGAATACGGTGGTGAAATACGTATTTGATGAACCCATTCAGAGCGGCAGCGGAAACATCAACGTGGTAAGCACCAAGGGGGACAACTGGAACATACCGATTGGGGGGCCCACGTCGCTTGGCGGAGGTTTGACCGTTACGACCAGCATAAGCGGGAACACGCTGATCATGGCCTTCGCCGGGCAACTGTCGAACAATGCCACTTATTCCGTCAGTATTCCCAACGGATTCATCACGGACCTGGACGGGAACTCATTCCCGGGGTTCACCTCCGCCGGAGATCCGGATGATCTTACCGGAACCAACGACAAGCATGACTTCGTAACCGATACCAGTCAGGATTCAGTTGCGCCCTCTCTCGTCTCTTTGACCCCTCCGGACGATGACACCACGCCAAACTACGACATTAACGTAGACGCAGACCTGGCGCTCGAGTTCAACGAGGCCGTCATTGGCGGCAGCGGGTTCTTCTACATCTACGAATCGGGGGGAACACTGGTTGCCAAAATATCGGCAACCGACGCGAATCAAGTCACCTATGACACAACAGCCAAGACCGTCATTTTGGACCCATTCGACGATCTTACTAAGGGCACCGAGTATTATGTGCACGTGGATTCGGGCGCGGTCACCGACTTGTTCGGGAATGCTTGGGGCGGTATTGCCGATTCCACCTCATGGAACTTCTCCACTGTGAAGGACACAACCGCCCCCGGCGTCATCAGCGTGACCAGCTTGAATGCCGATGGGACCTGGATAGAAGGCGACAAGATCTATGTTGTGGTCAACTTCAGCGAAGTGGTGGAAGTTACCGGCTCGCCGACCCTAACGCTTGAGACCGGTACGACCGACGAGACGGCGGTTTATCTGAGCGGATCCGGGACGAGTTCTTTGACATTCCTCTACGCCGTCCAGTCGGGAAATACCAGCGCAGACCTTGAATACACCTCTAGCTCGTCACTTGCGCTCAACGGGGGAACCATTGATGATGCGTCGGGAAATGATGCCGTCTTGACGCTGCCCGACACCGGATCGGGTAACAGCCTTTCGGACAATAAAGGGCTGGTTATCGATGTGAAGCCCATCAACACTCTGAGTTCGACCAGTACGGGCGTCACCGAGGGCAGTTCGAAGTCATTTAACGTAAATCCTACCATTTCCGCTGGAGATGCGGATCTGGGAACGGACAATCTCACGACGACTCTTACCGTGGTTAACGGCACGCTGACGGCGAGTGCAAGCGGGAGCGCAAACGTCTCCGGCAGCGGCACCGGCACCGTAACCGTGGTCGGGAGCATCACCGACGTGAATGCCGTGCTCCAAGGGCTGACCTACACGCCGAATACGGGTTTCAACGGCACTGATTCCCTACAAATAGTTTCCTGGGACGGACAGACCACTGCTTACGGCCTGAAGGTTCAGGATACCGACACCATAACCATAGCCGTGACAGCCTTCGATAACGATGATCCACTTGCGCAAGACGACAACATAACCGTTTACAAAGACAAGCCGTATTCGGGTGATGTGAGTACCAACGACGTCATCGGATTGGATGGGGGAACCTTTAAAGTGACAACCGGCCCTACCAAGGGTACGGTTCAGATGAGTTCGACATCGGGAGTCTTCTTCTACACTCCCAACACAGGGGCAACCGGCAGCGACAGCTTTCAGTATACGATAACCGATAGCGACAATGAGACCTCAACTGCTACGGTATCAATCACTATAGTGGACGGGAGTCCCGAGGTTACGGTTACGGCCTCGGACGACGCTGCTTCGGAACAAGGTTCCGACGGTGGGCAGTTCACAGTCGATTTAGGCGAGATCAACTCGACCGGCGACAAAGTAACGGTAACCTATAGCGTTTCAGGCTCGGCGACCGGTGACTCGGATTACACAGGTCTGACCGGCAGCGTGGACATTTGGCCCGGAAACCAGACCGCCACAATCGATGTATCGGGAATAGTGGACGACTCAACGCCTGAGGGCAACGAGACTGTGATCGTAATACTTACGGGAACAAGCCCCGGCGGATTCACCATAAACACCTCGCCGGCGACGGTGACGATTGCCGACAATGATTCGACCGGGCCGAGCACCACGCCGACGATCACATCGGTGACGGACGATGTGGGGCTGCAGCAGGGCACGGTAGCCGACGGCGGCACCACTGACGATACCGGTCCCGCACTGCCGGGGACGATCTCCGCGGCACTGGGTGCCGGTGAGACGGTGCGTATCTATGACGGCAGCACGTACCTCGGGACTGCAACGGTGAGCGGCACGGACTGGACGTACCAGGACACTCGAACGCTGAGTGACGGCGATACGCCGTCGTACACTGCGAAGGTGGCTGATGCCGAGATGAACGAAGGAACCGCGAGCAATGCCTACTCGGTGACCGTGGACCTTACCGGGCCGGGGACCACGCCGACGATCACATCGGTAACCGACGATGTGGGCCTGCAGCAGGGCACGGTAGCCAACGGCGGGACCACGGACGACACGGGTCCCGCACTAACGGGGACGATCTCCGCGGCGTTGGGTGCCGGCGAGACGGTGCGAATCTACGACGGCAGCACGTACCTTGGCACTGCAACGGTGAGCGGCACGGACTGGACGTACCAGGATACCCGGACGTTGAGTGACGGCGATACGCCGTCGTACACTGCGAAGGTGGCTGATGCAGCGCTGAACGAAGGAACTTCCAGCAATGCCTACTCGGTGACCGTGGACCTTACCGGGCCGAGCACCACGCCGACGATCACATCGGTAACGGACGATGTGGGCCTACGGCAGGGCACGGTAGCGAATGGCGGAACCACGGACGACACGGGTCCCGCACTAACGGGGACGATCTCCGCGGCGTTGGGTGCGGAAGAGACGGTCCGAATCTACGACGGTACGACATACCTCGGCACTGCGACGGTGAGCGGCACGGACTGGACGTACCAGGACACTCGAACGCTGAGTGACGGCGATACGCCGTCGTACACTGCGAAGGTGGCTGATGCCGCGCTGAATGAAGGAACCGCGAGCAGTGCCTACTCGGTGACCGTGGACCTTACCGGGCCGGGGACCACGCCGACGATCACATCGGTAACCGACGATGTGGGCCTGCAGCAGGGCACGGTAGCCAACGGCGGGACCACGGACGACACCGGCCCTGCACTGACGGGGACGATTTCTGCGACGTTGACTGCGGGAGAGACGGTCCGAATCTACGACGGTACGACATACCTTGGCACTGCAACGGTGAGCGGCACCGACTGGACGTACCAGGATACCCGGACGTTGAGTGACGGCGATACGCCGTCGTACACTGCGAAGGTGGCTGATGCCGCGCTGAATGAAGGAACCGCGAGCAATGCCTACTCGGTGACCGTAGACCTTACCGGGCCGGGGACCACGCCGACGATCACATCGGTAACGGACGATGTGGGCCTACAGCAGGGCACGGTAGCCGACGGCGGGACCACGGACGACACGGGTCCCGCACTAACGGGGACGATCTCCGCGGCGTTGGGTGCCGGCGAGACGGTCCGAATCTACGACGGTACGACATACCTCGGCACTGCGACGGTGAGCGGCACCGACTGGACGTACCAGGACACTCGAACGCTGAGTGACGGCGATACGCCGTCGTACACTGCGAAGGTAGCGGATGCCGCGTTGAACGAAGGAACCTCTAGCAATGCCTACTCGGTGACCGTGGATCTTACCGGGCCGGGGACCACGCCCACGATCACATCGGTAACGGACGATGTGGGCCTGCAGCAAGGTACGGTGGCTAACGGCGGAACCACGGACGACACCGGTCCCGCACTGACGGGGACGATCTCCGCGGCGTTGGGTGCCGGCGAGACGGTGCGAATCTACGACGGTACGACATACCTCGGCACTGCAACGGTGAGCGGCACGGACTGGACGTACCAGGATACCCGGACGTTGAGTGACGGCGATACGCCGTCGTACACCGCGAAGGTAGCAGATGCCGCGTTGAACGAGGGTACCGCAAGCAGTGCCTACTCGGTGACCGTGGATCTTACCGGGCCGGGGACCACGCCCACGATCACATCGGTAACGGACGATGTGGGCCTGCAGCAGGGCACGGTGGCCGACGGCGGAACCACGGACGACACGGGTCCCGCACTGACGGGCACGATCTCCGCAACGTTGGCTTCGGGAGAGACGGTGCGTATCTACGACGGTACGACGTACCTCGGCACTGCGACGGTGAGCGGTACTGACTGGACGTACCAGGACACTCGAACGCTGAGCGACGGCGATACGCCGTCGTACACTGCGAAGGTAGCGGATGCCGCGCTGAACGAAGGAACTTCCAGCAATGCGTACTCGGTGACCGTGGATCTTACCGGCCCGAGCACCACTCCTACGATCACATCGGTAACGGACGATGTGGGCCTGCAGCAGGGCACGGTAGCCGACGGCGGGACCACGGACGACACCGGTCCCGCACTGACGGGGACGATTTCTGCGACGTTGACTGCGGGAGAGACGGTCCGAATCTACGACGGTACGACATACCTCGGCACTGCAACGGTGAGCGGGACGGACTGGACGTACCAGGATACTCGGACGTTGAGTGACGGGGATACGCCGTCGTACACTGCAAAGGTGGCGGATGCCGCGCTGAACGAAGGAACTTCCAGCAATGCCTACTCGGTGACAGTGGACACGACTCCACCGCCGGTCGCATCAGACGATAACCGGTCCATCACCGAGCCGACGACAGCTTACACAACCGCGGTATTGATCACCGACGCAGATACGGATTTCGTGGACCTATGCGTCACAATAACGGGAACCCCTTCAGCTACCGGAACGCTGACGTACAACGGAGACGGTACGTTCACGTACGATTACACCGGCGGAGAGCTTTCGGGGACCGATGTGCTCAGCGAGAACTTCACCTATAAGGTTGAGGACCCTGACGGCGGCACGGATACCGGAACCATCACCGTGACGGTGAAGGGCGATAACGACGATCCGGTTGCGTCAAACGGCACCGGGACGATCGTCGGGCCGACGACGAGCTACACAACCGGGGTTTTGATCAGCGATGCGGACACGGCCATTGGGGATCTGAAGGTAGATGTTGTTGGGAATCCATCGGGTACGGGAACACTGAGATACAACGGAGACGGTACGTTCACATACTCTTACAACGGCGGGGCTCTCGCTGCCGGCGAGGAAATCACCGAGATGTTCACGTATACGGTAAGGGACACCGATGGTTTTTCGGTTACGAGAACCATCACCTTGACCGTGAAGCGTTCGCTCGATCCTACCCCGGGCCAAGACGATGCGGAGCCTACCGGGATTGCCTCTGATTGGAGCGCACGTACTGAAAGTTTGTCGGATCTTCAATTTTCGGAAACGGTCGTAGGTCCTCTGACTACAGTGGAGCAGACAGGACTCGGCAGCGCAGGAACAGGTATCGGAATTCGTGGTCCAGAGTTTGTTCCCGAGTCGTACGAACCCAATTTCATGGTCCACGAGAGCGATGTGCCTGAGTTTCAGATCCTTCGGACAACGCCTGAGGAATCCGCTCAGTTCGGAGTCGGGGCCTCGGATCAAGAGTTAGGCGGAGGCGGGGAGACCCCATCCGGACAAGGATCGCCGTCTGAGGAAAACACTGGTCTGTATGGATACGTGGAGGAGGTTGGACGGGGCAAGGTACTTGTGTTCAACATGGAGGAGATCCACTTCAGCGATATGCTGACTTCCTTACCGCCTAAGTCATCGAAACCCGATTACGTTACGGGTTTGCCGGGCTATGTGGAGGGCGTGGAGGCAGGCAAGAACCTGGTGTTCAACCTCGATGACATCAGCTGCCTTGACCTATGCGTAAACTAAGTGCTGCGTTGCACAAGTACGGTAAGGAAACAAGCGACCCCAGGCCCTGCCCGTGGGATAGGCGTCTCGCCTGTCGATGACGGGCAAGATGCCCGTCCTACTGAGGGAGGGAAAGGTTCCCTCCCGTAGAAGGGGGATCTGAGGGGGTGCAACTACAACTCTTCGAGCAAAATGGGAGACCTCTTCTTCACTTGAAGGCGAACATTTCCGAGGTTGGCCCCGTGAGCGCATACTACGCAGAGCAACGCGTCCGGCCCAAGTGTTCCCATTACCAGCACTCCCTTTTCATACTCGACCATGGACTGGTTCAGCCTTCCCACGCTCAGCTCTTTGCCCATGACTTCAGAGGTTCCAAGCCCGGTGGACAGGATTGCACCTATGGCCTCGATGTCAAGGTTTGCGTCGTTGGAAACGCCTTCGATAACGAATCCGTCACGCCCCACGATGACTGCGGACCTAATCCCGTCGACCTTTAAGAAATCATTGAGTTGCTGTTTCAGACCTGCCATTACCACTCTCCTTCCTCTTCGGGTCTATTGCGAATGCGCTTTCATAAGGGAAACTCAAGTCCGGCTGAGCTTCTGCCGGCTTTTCAGATGCTTATGCATCGGATCGCTTCTTCGAGCTTCCCATCTCTGAGGAGACTCAGGGCGTTCTCCAGTTGCCGGATTGATTCCTGATCCCCGCTTGTGTTGCGCAATTCTCGTACTCGTTCTCCAAGGGCAATTTGAAGCGCCAACGCCTGTTCCGCTTCGCTTTCCGCACCGGCAAGCATCTCCTTGAAGCGATTCACCCGAGAAACTTCCTTCGGTGCGGGGGGCTGCTCGATTTTGCCGGATACCACATTCTTGCTCGCAGGCTCTTTGTGAGAAGTCAGAGGTTTGGTCCCGGGTACGAGCGATCGGACCAATTCGACGGTCAACGGCTCGTCCACAGTTTCATGCAAAGTGAGTAGCTGAGTTACCACGGCCTTGAGCCTACGGACGTTGTCGGTCACATTGCCGGCCAAATAGTCGATAACCTCGTGGGACATCGAGCGCTCGTTAAGAAAGTGTTTCACGAAATTGCAACGCTCCGCCTTGTCGCCCATTTGAAGGCTGACGATTACACCGCCCTCGAGCCGTGAGAGCAGTCGGGATTCAACGCCGGCCAATCTCGTCGGCGGGACATCCGAGCTGATCACCACCCATCGATGAGCCTTCGTCATGTAGCTCACAATTGAGAAGATGTCCCGCTGGAGGTCTTCTCGGCCCTCGCAGAGCTGTATGTCGTCTATGAGCAAGATGTCCACGGAGATTAACCACTGCCTCAGTTCCGCTCTCAATTTGAGACGTTGTGCCCGTTGCAGTTCCGCCTCAAGGTCCGCGGTGTTCACGAGCAAGGCCTGCTTTTCACGCGTCGTATTGGCGATGGCGGAGAGCAAATGGGTCTTACCGAGACCGATATCCCCGTAGAGATACAGGGGGTTGTAAGGTAGTTGGGAGCGTGGCTGGGCGGCGATACCCCGAGCGAGTTCGACGGCAAACGAGTTGCCTTTGCAGACAACATACGTGTCGAAGGTGAAGTTCGGATCGGGGGGGTCGTTGAGGAAAGCGGAACGTATTCCGGCAGTGCCGGCCTCGCGTGATCGCCGATGCAGTTCCAGACGATGAGCGGTGCGCTCGTCAATGATTCCCTTTTCAACGCTGATCCGCAAGAATTCAGGGAGACTGAGTGCCCCTTCCGGTCTGACTTGGTTGTTCATCTCACACCGCGTTATTCAATTCCCGCAGCCAGTCTCGATGCATTCATCGACACCGCACCCAATGACGCCTCGGTGCCTGCCACGAGAATGAGGCAGCCCTCGTCCTTTAGGCGAATCAGGACCGTAGTGCCCTGCGCGTCCTCGACGAGGATTCGGCTGAGAGGGGTCCGCGGATAATTTTGCATCAATGAATGAAGGCTCATGCGTAACTCCTCGGTACCTGGAGACAATCCTTCGCTGCGATCTACCGAGGCTCTCACTGCTCCATCCGGACCGAGGATGCCGACATGCACGGCAAAGTCGTTTGCTTCAAGGAATTTGGTAAGCTTGGCGACGAGGACTTCGTTACTTTCATTCGTGCCCGAACTCTCCGGAGAGCTTTCCGTTGCCGCTTGTTTCTTGATCTCGTCGTGAAGCTTGAGCGCTTGCATTACCGCCCGGTGGAGGTCCAACTCAATCGTCCGGTCCTCCGGCTGTTCGTCCGGAAGGAACTCGAATGCACCTTCATTCCAATCCACGACGCGGACCAACGCATCCATACCGGACATGTCACCATGCTTGACGTGCACCAAAGCCCCGCTTTCATAAGAGAGCCTGGCCTCTCCCTTTGTCCCGCTGATGACGAGATGCCCCGTCTTGCGACCGCTGTGAGGGAATTGGATTAGGTCGATAATTCCTATGTCGGCCAATGTTCCTTTGAGAGCCATTTCATGATCTCCGTCTCTCGCTGATTAATGGATGACCTAAGCGGTTCCTTCACTTGGTTTCAAAGATCTTGTCGATGAGATTGAGCGCATACTCCTTAAACTGAGGTGTCGCCACTTCCGAGACTTCGCCTCGCGTCTCGTCGCGCACGAGGGCTTTGGCGATTTTCTCGCCCATCTTGCGCGCCTCGTAACGTACGAGTCCAATGCGTTGGTAATCCTCAAACACGATCACCATCATCGTCGAATCATGTATCAGGCTTATGTGAATGTGGCGGTTATCACCTTGCTGCAGGAGTACGGAGAACCGGCTCTCGCCGACCAGCCGGGCCACTTCTCGGGTAGCCGAGAACATGCCCGCCACCAGCGCGGCCATTGCCGTCGTATTCATGTAAGACGTGTCACCGGCCTCGGTGAGCGATACACCGTCCTTGGCGACCAGTAACGCAGTGAGAGCTCCGGACTTCTCGACCAGCCGGGACAGAAGCTCGTGCACATTGCCGTTTGAATCATCGGATGCCGTCGTCATTGTGAACACCCCGTTTGAGTGCTTCGCAGGTTCTCCTCACCAGCCTGCGTGACAGTCTAACGCAGAGCGGTTAGAACCGCAACCAAATGGCGATTGCAGGCATCGGCGTAACGCACGAGCTTGGGTTTCGCAAGTACCATCGTACTACGCAGGGGATCCGGACGTTCCTCCCGGTTTCCGGGAGCTGGAGGCAACCAAACCGAAATTCAGGAGCCAATTTCCCAAGAAATCTTCGCGGTACGACAAGAAAATGAACATTAGTAGTACAGATCGGCACGTCTTGGGGCAAAGCGTACAAAGAAGTACTGTAACAGTTCACCGGGTCGGCCCCAACTGCACGGAATCACGATGGGGGACTATGAAGTATCTTTTGAACTCGGCGATTCTTCTGCGTTGCGGTGAGCCAAGTCTCCCATGCGTAAGACTCCCATTGGGATCTGAGTCAGCCGCACCGGCTCTCGTTTTCCGCTCTCGATTCGTCCCTGTAACGAGCAGCCTCCATGAGCAGGAATTCACCGGGCTTGCGAACGGTCGTCTTCCCCGGATCTCTCCATGGATGGTTCACGAAGCTTCCGCCGGCGAAGCTGAGACATCTGTACACCGCCTCTTCACCTTCCGCCCCGTCGCATACGGCGTGCCGTATTTCTCCCTTATCGACATACAGTTCACCTCTGTGCAGGTCTCTGGAAAGGATCTCCAGAACCATTTGTTTGCCGCTCAGCATGATGAGCTGGAGGTAATCCAGTATGTCTATCTTATCCACGTTGCCCGAAAAGTGGGTTCCATTCTCCTTCGATGTAAGCACCTCGAGCAGAAATGCCGGATCTACCGGCTTCTCCAAATACAGAATCGCTCCCTTCCTTATGCTCAACTGCCGGATGGAGGGGCCACCGAAGCCGGTCATGACGATAATCCTCGTGGTTGGGCGATTATTTCGTAGCCAATCGACCAAGGCGAAACCATTGAGTCGAGGCATTTTTATATCAGTGATTACGGTGTCAAAGCTCGTGGATTCAAGAAGCGATATGGCTTCATCACCATCGCCGCAGGTCGCTACCTGAAACCCGGCCCGTGTGAAATAGCGGCCCAGAGCCCACACTACTTCAGGATCATCATCCACCAGGAGAATAGCTCTTTTCTGAGTATTCATCTCTCCTCCCATGCCCCCCCTAATCGTTTCCGCCGCGTCCTCTGCCGCAAACGTTTGCTTGAGGCTATGGGCCGTCAAGGAGCCCGGACGGGACTTTGAATTCACAACGAGGTTGCCGGGTAGTACACTTTGTTCATGTTACACCAAATCATACGCCGACATCTGAAAATAGTGCCGTCTATAACCCGTTCGTGCGCGAAATCGCCCCACATCGTCAACCCGCAAATGACGAACGCCGGCATTGACACGGGCATGGTTCTACTCCACTATCTCCCTCACAGGCCCGGCGCTTGATGAGGTGATCGACGGCTATGAAGAGCCGCCGGCATCCGACAATCTTCATCGCAAGATGACGGAGGGACTCATGACCGGAGGGAAGGAAGGTAACGTCAGGATAGAATCGGACAGTATGGGACAGGTCGAAGTGCCCTCGGATCGCTACTGGGGTGCACAGACCCAACGATCCCTCAAGCACTTCAATATCGGTCGGGATCGGATTCCGGAAGAAGTGATCCGGGCCATGGGGATTCTCAAGAAATCTGCTGCATTGGCCAACAGAGAGATCGGCAAGCTTTCTCAAGACAAGGCGGACCTCATCGTGAGGGCGGCCGAGGAGGTCATCGAAGGCAAACTCGACGGCAACTTTCCCCTCAGAGTATGGCAGACGGGAAGCGGCACGCAGACCAACATGAACGTGAATGAGGTCATAGCAAATCGTGCCGTTGAGATGGCCGGCGGGGTGATGGGAAGCAAGGACCCGATCCATCCCAACGATCACGTGAACATGTCGCAATCGTCCAATGATACCTTTCCTACGGCCATGTACGTTGCCGCAGCGGTGAAGATCACCGGCAGTCTCCTCCCCGCGGTGAAGGGCATGCGGGACGCGCTTCAAGAAAAGGTTCATGAATTCAAAGATATAGTCAAGATTGGACGAACGCACCTCCAAGATGCGGTTCCGTTGACCCTGGGACAAGAGTTTTCCGGCTATGTCGCTCAGTTGGACGCGGATGTATCCTATCTGGAATTTGTTCTGCCCGGATTATATCAGTTGGCCGTCGGAGGGACCGCGGTGGGAACGGGGTTGAATGCTCACCCTGAATTTGGGGATCGAACGGCCGGGTACATCGCCGAAATGACCGGGTTGCCCTTTGTGTCCGCGCCGAACAAGTTTGCAGTTTTGGCCGCCCATGATGCCGTTGTGATGGCCGGGGGCGCGGTCAAGACCCTCGCCTGTTCCCTGATGAAGATCGCTAATGACATTCGTTGGTTGGGATGCGGTCCGCGTTGCGGTATCGGGGAACTCATCCTGCCTGCCAATGAGCCGGGGTCTTCCATCATGCCGGGAAAGGTCAATCCGACACAATGTGAGGCAATGACCATGGTGGCCGCGCAAGTCATGGGGTACGACGCGGCGATCACAATTGCCGGCTCTCAGGGCAATTTCGAACTCAACGTGTACAAACCAATGATGATCTTCAATCTCATCCAGTCGATCGGATTGCTCACCGACAGCTGCGAATCATTCACCAAGTACACCGTGGTGGGACTGCAACCGAACAGAGAAAGAATAGATTTCCTGCTCAATCAGTCCCTCATGCTTGTTACCGCGCTCAACCCCAAGATCGGGTACGACAAGGCCGCAGAAGTTGCGAAAACGGCTCACAAGAAAGGCATCACGTTGAAGGAGGCGTGCGTCTCCCTCGGCTACCTCACTGAGGAGGATTTCGACGCTTACGTCCTGCCGAGAAAAATGGCGCGACCTTTCGATGACTAACTAGTCGATTCTTGTGAATACGGTCGCACGACCTGAGCCGTCTTCCCGGCGTAGGCCGAGAACCAGTCTTCTTTTCCCTAGAGATGACGGGCAGAGACGCCCGTCCCACAATGGCTTTTGGGTTCTCGGTGAGTCCTTCGTAGCCCGGGCCTCCGTGCCCGGATATTCTTCTTGCGGTCACCCAACATGGCAGCGAGACGAAGATACGTAACCGGACTTATGAAATGCCGCACTAAATGCCTCCCGCCGGCCCCGGGACTCGGAGTGCAGAGCCGGCGATCTGCCGGTTGAGGAGCCGCGGACTCGCAAGGCCTATCGAGAGGAACGTTGGCATGGATGCCGGTCTGTGCTAGAGTAATAGGTGAGATACTTCGTTTCCTTTCAGATCAGGTGCAGGAGATCTGTGACCCGAATGACCATATTTGCCGTAGAAACAGGGCGTTGAAGCAAGCCCTTGAAACCTCGGCGGTACAGGGTTGGAATCATCGGTTGTTCAGGGAGGGATTAAGATGCCCGAAGACGAAATTCTTGCAAGCCCGGATATTAGTGAGCAATTCAGGACATTCGAAGAATTCTGCTCAGAAAACACCGGGAGGGAAATGTCGTACCTGGACGTGGTAGCGCAGAATCCACTGGAGATGGATCCGATTACTCTCGCGTTCAGCATGCGGCATCTCATGCGTTTTTCTCGTGAGTTGATGGATCTTCTTCTCCAATCGCTCAAGAACGAATCATTGCCCACTCTGCAGGTCATACTTGCGTCAAAGGGAATCCAGTTGGACAAAGCCCAGGCCACGTGCCTGCGAAACGTCATCTTCTCTTTTCGGGATTCTTCAGATGAGGAGACGAGCGCGAAACTGGTCACAGCCCTCCAACTCATGACCATCAGCCGTGAGAGAAGCAAGGTCGTCTTGAACCTGGGCGAATCGTATGCCCCGCCCGATGAAGGCTGGACCGCGGAGGATTTCGGTAACGACGATTCCATGCTGGAGACGGTTCGTTCCATTGAAGATCCACACTGGACCCAAACTGATGAGGTCTGATCACTATGCACCGTGAAGATTTCCTGGTTCCCATTTCAGAGGACGGCAACCGTGTGCTCGATCTGATAAAAACCGACAGAGAGAAGGCTTCGGAGCTCATGGAAGCTCTTTCGCCCGAGGAGCAGATCTCCTTGGTGAGTCACCAAGCCGTGAGAGATCCAAAGGGGGCTCAAGAATTACTGTTCCTGCTTGCGGATGAGAAGAGCCGCGATATCGTGGATAATCTCGGTGAGCGAACGCTCTTTCGCATCATGAAGGCCCAGACATCAACCCACATCGGACTTCTGTCCATTGTACAACCGGGAAGAATTCAGTCCATTCTCGACCTGGATCCCGAATTGTTCTCCGCACGAGGGGCGACAGATCCGCAATCGGCCTACCACTGGATAATCAGCTTCCTGGAAGAAGAGGACGCGGTATTCGCAAAGCTCCTGAAGAATCTTGATATCAAGATAGTGGCTTCCGCGTTTCAGGACAAGATCGTCAGGCCGTGGACCCGAACCTCGGATCGGCCGCAAGAAGAGGAAGAAGTCTCCTTTCCTGCGGACTTCCTTGTCAAACTTGACAGAATGGAACTTAAGCCCGATGACATGGAAGTTACCGACGAGGAGACCCTGGACATCCTCACCAAGATTCACCTTGCGGATGAAGTCTACTTCAACGATCTGGTTTCATTGATGCTCAGAGAAGACGATCTCAAGACACGGACAGCGGAAGAGGCGTTCGACAGGATTCATCAGCAGGTCGGCGACTTGAGCGGCGTTACCGAAGAAGCTGAAGACATGTTCGTGCCGTTGGACGAGTGATTACCGTAGATCCGGCCTAAGATGAGGCAGGCTGGAAGAAAGTGTCTCAAGACCGGCAGATCGAAGTGAATCGTGCCACGATGAAGTGGATTCCAACGGAAATCCCCCCTATTAAAAGGGGGGACTGGCTGTTACCCTTTGGCAAAGGGGGGCAGGGGGGATTTGCAGCGATATGCCATACAATCGTGCCACGATTTTCGATGCGCCGCGAGTTGTGAGACAGTCTCGGAAAGCCAGCCCCACAAGGGTTCAGCCGGCACAACATCAATTCTTCGGCCCGGCCGTGGGCCCTGCAGGCTTCGACGGAGCTGCCGCCGAGGCTTCGGGGCCGGTTTGGGAGGCGGTGATCTTCACGTTCATCTTCTTTCTCAAGGAATCAGCGAGCTTTTCGTAGTGATCCTGACGTCCCTGGAACCGCAATTGCTCGAGGATGTAGTCCTTCACCTGGTCGAAGGTACTCTGCTGAGCCGGCCTTTTGTCTTCCAAAAAGAGCACATGGTATCCGAACTTGGACTTGACCGGTCCCGCGATCTGACCCTTTTCCATAGAGAATGCCGCTTTTTCCACTTCTCCCAAGAGCGTCCCCCTGGGCACCCAATCCAGATCGCCTCCCTGGCCCTTGCTCGGACAAATTGAGACCTTACCGGCCAAAGTGTCGAACTTCTCTCCCTTCTTCAAACGCTTGAGCGCGTCATTGGCCTCTTTTTCGGTTTTCACCAGGATGTGTCTCAGGTGAACGCTTTCCGGAGTCCCATATTGGGCTTTGTTCTTCTCGTAAAACGCTTTGGCTTCCTCCTCGGTCGGTTCCTTTATGCTTCTGCTCGATTTGTCCAGGTACAGACGGGCGAGGAGATCTTTCTTCGTGAAATCCAGGAGCCTCTGAACTTCCGGATTCTTGTCCATGCCTTCCCGCTGGGCTTCCGCAGCTAGAACGTAGATGTTCACAACGTAATCCAGGCTCTTCTGTCGACCTTCCGGGGTGAGGTAAAGATGCCGGAATCTCTCCGGAACCGCGTTGGCCATCTGCTGGAGATCGGCCTCGGTAATCGTGTCGCTCCCGATTGTCGCCAGGACCTTTTCATTAGGGCCCGCTACAGCCGACCATGGCCCGCTCAGGATGAGAGCCGTGATCGCAATGACCGACAAGAAAACCTTAAAAAGACAACTAGTTTTGTACACTTACTATCTCCTTTTTGACCTAATTATGATAACCTCTAGATATGACCAAATAAATATCATTCAGAGGGTGCGGTTATATCATGGCACCATTATCGAGTCAACTTTTCCCACAATTCCTTAATACGATTTCCCGTGGTCCATTCATCAGGCTCTCAGGAACATCCAATCGGAGCAATCACGTCCACGCCCCGGGACGACGTGCTTCCGAAGTGCCGCAGCTTGTTTCAATAATCTCCTGATTGTGTTAATAGTTCTATCCGGGAGATTCGGTAGATGAGTGTGCACAGAGTGGAACATACCCTGACACCCGAAGAAATGCGCATGATCCTGGACAGCGTCGCTGACGGCGTCTTTACCGTGGACGGTGAGTTCATCATAACGTCTTTCAACCGGGCTGCGGAGGATATCACGGGAGTTCCCGTGGAAGAAGCCATTGGACGTCCATGCTGCGAGGTTTTCCGCGCGGAAATTTGCGAGGGCGATTGCGCCCTCAAGCAAACGCTCCGGACGGGAAAACCTGTGGTGAACCGAGCCGTGTATATCCTTCGAGCCGACGGCGCACGAGTGCCCATAAGCGTGAGTACCGCGGTGCTCAAGGACGGCCAAGGGGGGCTGGCCGGCGGAGTAGAAACGTTCCGGGACTTGACTCTTGTTGAGATGTTGCGGCGGGAAGTCGAGAAGACGTTCACCTTCGAGGATATGCTGTCCAACAACCAGCGAATGAAGGAAATGTTCAGCATTCTTCCGGACGTGGCCCAGAGCGACAGCACGATTCTCATTGAGGGAGAAAGCGGTACGGGCAAGGAGGTTCTTGCCAAAGCCATTCACAAGCTGTCCAACCGATCCGAAAAACGTTTGGTGACGGTGAATTGCGGAGCCATTCCGGATACATTGCTCGAATCCGAGCTCTTCGGATACAAGGCCGGGGCATTCACTGACGCCAAGCGCGACAAGCCGGGAAGATTTGCCCAGGCCGACGGCGGCACGATTCTGTTGGACGAGATCGGGGACGTTACGCCTGCTCTTCAGGTCCGTTTGCTGCGGGTTTTGCAGGACAAATCATTCGAGCCTTTGGGTAGTACCAAGACCATGACCTCGGACGCGAGGGTCATCGCGGCTACCAACAAGGACCTTAGGGCCCTTGTCGAGCAAGGTGAATTCCGGGAGGACCTCTACTACCGGATACGAGTCTTCAGGCTTGCTCTTCCGCCACTGAGGGAGCGGAAAGAGGATGTGCCCATCCTTGCCCAGCATTTCATCGACCGTTTCAACAGAATCAAAGGAAAAGACATCACCGGCCTTTCCAGAGAATCGCTTCTCGCATTCATGGACTATGATTGGCCTGGAAACATCAGGGAACTGGAAAATGCTCTCGAGCACGCGTTCATATTGTGCCACGGAGGATTGATCGAACTTCGCCACCTACCGGAGCCTCTGCGGCAATCATCCGGACCGTCGCACGGTTTTTTTACCGGTGCGACCCTGGCCGAGATCGAGGCTCGCGTCATCAGAGAAACATTGGCCAGAAACAAAGGGAAGAAACTGGCCACCGCGCGTGAACTGGGGATCAACAAGACCACACTGTGGAGAAAAATCAAACGCCTCGGCCTCGAAGAATCGGATGAGACGGAGCCATAGGAGCTAAAGGCGTCGCATGACATGAGGACACTCCGGCAGTTGCAAGCAAGACCGCCGATGAACCCTGCTTCGGCAGCCTGGTATTTGGCGCCTCTTGGCGAAAAAGGGGGTAATACCCTTTTATAGGGGTAATAAAGAGGGTAACATGTAGGCGCCCAATACGTGACCGTACTATCCCAACCATGCACTGAGATCCTTAATTCACCATGCACATACAAGATATCTTCATCGAAAGCTTCGGCGCGGCTCAACAAATGCGGGTAGGGGAACTCGCACCGGGGCTTACCGTGATTGTCGGTTCAAATGAGGCCGGCAAGAGCACGGTACTGGAGTTCGTCCGGTCGATTTTCTACGGCTTCAAGAGAAAGGGGGGCTCGGTCAATATCTACGAGGCCCCGGACGGAACCCCCAGGAAAGGTTGGATCACGCTGTGTGAGTCGACCGGGGCGGTGCTGCGTGTTGAGAGAGTCGAGAAGCGCGGGTTGAGGGAAGGGGATCTGATGGTTTATGACCATGGCGGGAACCGTCTTGATTCACACGACCTCATGCCGTCGGGTATGCCGTTGGACAGAAAGTCATACGAGAGCCTGTTTGCTTTTGATCTCGACGGGATGCGTAAATTGGACAGGGAAGCGCTCCGGAGCAAGATCCTCGCCGTGGCCCTGGGTTCCATTGCGGTTAATCCGCTCGATGCGATGAATGCGTTGACGGATCGGCTCAAGAAAATCACCAAATGCCCTCCGCGCGAAGGCGAGTCCATCCGGTCGCTTCAGGATCGGCTCAAGGAACTTGACGGCCGGCTAAAGGCAGGAGCCGATGCACCGGAACGGCATTCTCGCCTCACCGAGGAACTCGCGGATGTTGAGGCCCGTCGCGGGGAGATGGCGGAACGGATCCGATCCCACGAGGCCTCTCTGAGCAAGGTGAATCGGTTGCTTCGTTTTGAAGAGGAGTCTATCCGACTGGCAGCGGTGGAACGCGAGATTTCCTCCCTCGAAGACGCCCGGAACTTCCCGACGGCCGGTGTAGATCGCCTCGAACGTGCATTGGAGCGCCGCGGCGAAATCGACCGATCCATGCGGGAAGCCGTTAAGAATCTGGAGCACCTCCGCAGACGTGAAGAGAGCCTCACACCGGATGCCAAGCTCCTGGAGCATTCCGCCGAACTCCATTCGCTGGGCCGCGATGCAGGCCGTTTGTGGGAGAAGCCTCTACACATTGAGAAGGGCACTGTCGAGCTTGTCCGGTCGGAGGCCGTCCTGGATCGGGAGATAGCTGCTCTTGGACCGGAATGGAATCGAGAACGCTTGGAAGCGTTTGAACCGTCCGTAGTCATGGAGCAGGAGATCCGATCGTTTGTCGATTCACGGCAAACGTGTCGTGAAGAGATTCGGCACTCGGGTACCAGGCTCGATGAATCGGCGGAACGGTGCCGAGTCCTGCGGGCCAAAACCATGCGCATCAAATCGGAGATGCTGCAATCGGCCTCGCTCCGTACCAAGTATTTGCCAAGGGAGGCCCAACGGCGGCTGGAACAGTGGAAGTCGCACAGATACAGGATTTCCGACCTCAAGGACAACCTCGAGGAAAAGGCGAGACGCCTCAACCACCTGGCCGGAGTCCGCAGACGGATCGAGGAAGCGCTTGAGAAGGCGGAAAGTGAAACGGCGCGGTTCATCTCCCCGGTTCTTTTCGGGCTCGCGATCCCGGCGATCTCATTGGCGGCAGCGGGAATGATCTACACGGGATGGACGCGTACCGATGCGACATCCTTTCTATTTCTCGCGTCCGGTGTAGGCCTGTTGGCATGTATTCCTTTCGGCATCCGTTGGAAGGTGGACGGGGATCGGCGTCATAGGGAACGGATCCTGCGTGAAAAGGAATCCCTCGCCTTCAGAGCAACCGCGATAACCCAAGAGATCGCGCAAACGGAGAACTCCCGGAGAGTTCTGCGCCTCCGGATCGAGGAATTGCAGCGTGAGTCCGAAAAGATTGCTGAAGAGGTGCTCGGCGATCGCAAGGCCGGTCGCGTGGACGTGCTCAAGGCCGAATCCGCATCCGCCAAGGCTGAACAGCCCATGGAGCGCCTGCGATCATTGGAGGCGGAATTCAGGACCGCGTCCGAGGATTTGGGAATCGAGGAGGATCGCAGGAAGGACTTATCCGGCAAGATGGATCGGGCGAATGAAGGGCTGCGACAAGTGCAGGATTCCTGGCAGCGGTACCTGGCCGATCGGGGAATGTCGGGAGAAGTCTCGCCCGAGTCCGCTCTCGGACTGCTCGGCAGGCTTTCGAATGCAAAGGGGAGGCTGGAACGTCACGTTACTCAAGAAGCCGAGCTGGAGGCAATGCACCACGAGTGGGAGGAGTTTTCGCAAAAGGTCGGTGCCTTTGCTCGAAAGATCGACCGGCCCATGAACGACGGGGTATCTTTGCTCGATCAGGTGGACCAATGGATGCGTTCGGAGATCGAGGCTCGGGAGGTCCTGTCGGAAAGAGAATCCCTGACTGAACGGATCACCGAGCATGAGACGACCCTGGAAACACTTCAGAGCAGGCTCGAGGAAACACGGGACCGGATTGCCGGACTCATGAAAGCAGCCGGAGTCAGTGACGAAGAAACCTTCAGGAACCGCTCCCGGAAGCACGATCAACTCATCGGACTGGAGCGGGAGCGCACCGCATTGCTCGCCGCCCTGATGTCCGGGCTCGGGTTGCGTGATGAGGCGGAACTTCACGGGCACATGTCCTCTCAGAACTGGAGCGACAACCACGCTGCAGCCGCGGAATTGCAAGCCGGGCTCGAAGAACTGCGAACGGAAACCGAGCATCTCGCCGGAGTCAGAGGCAAGCTCGTCCGGGAGATCGAGTTCCTGGAGTCGGAAGATCAACGGGAAGGGCTGCTCGCGGAAAAGCAAGAGACGTCGGCACGGTTGAACAGACTGGTGGAAGAGTGGATCACCATTAAGGTTGCATTGACGCAGATGGAAAAGATTCTGCGGATATACGAGACCGATAAGCAACCCAAGGTTCTGGAGAAGGCATCCGAGATCTTTCGGCGCATCACCGGCGACACGTACACCCGAATTCTCTTTCCCCTGGATGAAGATCAAGTGAAAGCGGAACGCGCGGACCTCTCACGGGTGGATGAACATCATCTGAGCCGGGGCACTCTGGAGCAGGTCTACCTGGCGTTGAGGTTGGCTCACCTGGAAATCCTGCGTAACGACGAGCCCATGCCCGTCATGATGGATGATATCCTCGTGAATTTCGACCCGTTTCGTGCCCGCCAAACTGCACGGGTTCTGGCGGATTTTGCGGGCAGGACCAATACCCAGGTTCTCTTCTTCACCTGTCATCCCGGAACGGCCGGTCTGTTTCCCGACTCGACGGCCAGGCGGGAGCTCGATGCGGTGAACTCTTTCAGGTCCGGCGAACCTGAGGACTAAATGCTCCGTTTCCGAAATACGGTAGCGGATTCTGAGACGCACTGCCGGCAAGCACCGACAATCCGTAGGGCGGGCTGTGCCCGCCGTCTCCCAGCTTTGGTAGCGCCGGCCTCCGTGCCGGTAATCTCGGTCTTTCGCCCGGCAGAGTTGGTGGGACAGTCCAGCGAGACGCGGGACTGTCGACGGGCAAGATGCCCGTCCCACTGGGTCGCTACCAAGTGTTCTCAAGAATGCGTCACCGCATTTATGCCACAGTGCACTAAGGGTCCGCAGCGCAATAAGTCCTTAATCTTTCAGGCTTATAATCCCGGCCTTAAAAGGCCGGTTTACTATCATACGGTCCCTACGGGACGTGCATGCTCCCGTGCCCCGATAGGGGCTACTGAGAGTAGCCCGGTACTTCAGTGCCGGGATCGGGGCTGTTGTTCGCTGACCGACACATCATTCCGAGAAAAGGTTATGGTAGCATGAGTTATGAAAATGTAATCGTGGAAGTTGGAGATGACGCCCTCAAATTCAAGCGATTAACTCAACGAGGGGGCATGCCTCAAGCAACCGCTTTGGAAATCCAATCTCGCAGAAGCGGTGAGATCGCCTTTCGTGGCCGGTTCCGAGAATAGGAGTGCAAGCGGGAGGATTACAACATGAGATCTTGCATAACAGCCGTCAACGTGGTTACGCTCCTCTTCGTGGCGAGCCTGGGATTCTCATATGGGAGGGATGCCGGGGTCCTCTTCCTGGTGAGCCCGACCAAGAATCATCCCAAGGAGTATGGCGTCACCCGGCAGGTGCTCGAGTCGTCTCACTGCAGGGTGACGGTGGCGTGCAAAGACCCCACCGCTAAAGACCTTGACGGAAGAAACATTCCGGTGAACCTCACGCTGGAAAAGGTTTCTCCCGAGGACTACGAAGCGGTGGCCGTCATCGGGGGATATTCAGTCTGGAAATACGTGGGAGATCCCGAAGTTAACCGAGTGCTTCGAGGGTTCTACAACTCAGGCAAGCATATTGGGGGCATATGTGCGGGAACCTACGTCTTGGGAGCAGCCGGCCTGCTGAAAGGCAGACGAGTGACAGGACCGAATTCTCGGAAGCTGCGCAAATACGGAGCGCAGTACGTCGGCAGCCTCGTTCAGCGTGATGGAAAGATCATCACCGCCAAAGGTCCGTCCGCTTCCGAGGCATTCGGAAGGGCTTTGGAGGAATCGTTGAGGAAGACTTTCGGAACTCTCTATTGAAGATAAGGGGCAGATCCGTTCTTGCCGCACATCGGGCACGGCTCCCGGTCCTTTGAATCAGCGTGAGGCGGCGAAATCGGCAGGTTTGTAGCATTAGAACCCCATGTGGTCTTCATCATGCAGCCGGACATCATCTTCTGCGCGGCGTCCGCATGCGACCTCCCATATCGCTGGGCTCTTAAATCCTTAGACCGGCTGGATCCGGTAGTGTACCGTTAGAACGCGAATAATGCCCGTCCCATAATGCTCGGATCCTCGAGCGATGTAAGGTTGTTGGCACTCACGGCAAAAGAGGAATTGGGGACATGCTCAAGATCTGGAAGCTGAACAACTTCAAGTCGGTACGGGACAGCTTATATGTGAGCCGGTCCGTTACGGACGAGCCGGCGAATGATGTTCTCGGCGAAAACAGGCTCGACCTCGCTCCGCTCACAGTCCCGGCCGGACCGAACAGCAGCGGCAAGAGTACGATAGTTGACCGAGAAAAAGATGCCGTCAAGGACTTTGAGGACCTGCTCGGGGATGAATTCGCTTTTGTTCAGGTTGCTTGGGAGCCAAAGAAAGGAACCTCGACAAGAGGCTGCCAGATCACGATTCCCCACGGGAAGTTTGGGGGGCTTGCGACTCTTACCATCGAGGAAACGGTCTCCGCCATGAGTCGCAGGGAATGGACCATCGAGAAACACCGAACGTGAGAGACGCGCTTTCGGATGACTCGAGTAGCATCTTTCATGGCAAGGATCTCCCGGAACAGTGGAGGTGAAGATGGCCGACATGACTCACGCATGGGTCACCTGGAGCCCAAATCCCAAGAAAGACCCGGATTTCCCTCGTGGAATTGGTCTGTGGGCGGAGATACTCGAGAGGGATGTACGCGCCGGGAAATCGCCATACTGTTGGTGGGGGAAAGTGTCGGTGACCGGGAATCTGGGTATGGACGACAGTGACGTCAACATGCTCAACGACCAAATTTCTCGGGAACGAATGTCTCATGGTTGCGAAACCCATTTATATATTTATTCGGGGGACCCCAAACTCTGGGCTCCCAGCCTCCACGTAGGCTTGGTCGAGGAAGTGAGAGGGAAAGACGACGGCCTCCGTAATGATATACACTCGCCCAATTTCTTTGCACGAATCCGGTTCCCTGTACCATTTTGGTTCAAGCTTACCGATCTACGAGTCCTCCCGGTCAAACAAATCGACAACCTAACGTTTCAATCCGGCAAGGAGTTCGATCCGAACGACAACGTAGCGGTTCCATGCCTCATGCTCGAAAAGTATCAGAGGACGTGGTTCGCAAAAGAAAAGCTCCGGGAAAGCAGGTGGAACCACTGGTGGCACGAAATACTCTACGGAGGGCCGCAGAATTTCGCTCCGATACGCAAGATGATCTCAATCGAGGAAGGAGAGATTTACAATTTCAAGAACCTTTTCGGCGACTACTTGAAAACCGCTCAAGAAATCAAAGTGATAGATCCGTACATCCGAAATACTTCCCAGACAGAGAACGTGATTGATCTCCTCGGGTTGGTTAAGCAGCCCCAAGAGACCAGGGTCAAGCTGGTGACGATGTACGATGTTGGACGGGAGGCTGAATGCCGCGAGCTTTTGGACCGACTCCGGACAGAATTGGTTGCAACCGGTTTTGATTTCGAATGGGAATTCGACCCATCAATCCATGACAGGCTTATAGAGACCGAACGATGGGAGATCTACCTGGGAAGAGGCCTGGACTTCATATCGAATGGAAGAACAAAGAAATGTAATGTCTTCTTTGTGCAGAGGTAGTGATCAAGGAGTCACTGAGGTGGACCACAGTGGGATCATCCAGCCGGCACAATTACCCTTTTGGCGGTTGAGCAACTTCGGGTGGTTGGACCGGGGTTCGTTGACCATTTCCCAATCACGACAAGGCTTCAAGAACTCTGGGACTCTTTGACAAACTGAGGATTTGAATCATGGACAACCGTGTAGTGCATTTCAGCGCCTTTTGGAACATGGACGCGAATTTCGACGAGTTGGCCCCCAAGGGTATGAAACTGTGGGCGGAGAATCTCAGGCAAATGCAGAGCCGGCCGGAGGGTGAGCGGTATACGTGGTACGGCAAGCTCTCGTTCACATCGCTGGGGATACCGAAAGAGGAAATTGTTTGGCTCAATGAGCAGATCCGGCAGCAAAATGCCGGCGGCCGGGAGACACACCTGTACCTGTACACGTGGCTTGAGACGGCCGACAAACAGCGGATACCATATAGCCTCCACGTGGGCAAGGTCCGTGAATTGCGTGGACAGGACGTGTACGATGAAGAGGAAGAGCGGCATCACATGCCGCTGCAGTTCTACGCGAGCACGTTGGCGGATGACGGCCTGAAAGAACGCGCCAAGGTGGGCGAGGCAATTCCGTTCTTCTGGCGTCTCGAAGATCTGAGGGAATTGCCGCTCTCCGAGGCGACGAATCTCATCAGGGAGACACAACCGTACTTTGAGCAGAAGCCATTCGATTTCTTGGATAAGCTATCGCCGGCAAAGATATACCAGCTTGAGCGCAGAGACTATTTTCAAGAAACCGGGTGGTGGAACGAGGCGCTGACCGCGTCACGGTCCGGCGAACTCGATCCCGGTCAGTTCATGACCGATAGCGTCAGGCAGGTCTATTCCCAGGCGCTTCAGTTCGCGGGCGAGCGGTTTCCTGTTCTTATCTTGGGGGAGCGTGAAACCGGCAAGACCACCATGGCCCGGTTCATCAGGCGCAACAGCCTGTACAAGCGGCTGGGAAAACACAGCACAGAATGGCCTTCCATTTCGTGCGGGGACTTCGCGAGCGCAGAGCGCCTGTGGTCGTCTATTTTCGGACACAAAGGGCACGTGTTTCCGTTCGCGTTTGATGACTCCCACGGGCTGCTCAAAGATGCTCATGAGGAAACCTTTCTCCTCGACGAGATAGAGCATCTTCCCCATCACTTGCAGAGACTGGTCATAAAAGCCTTTGATGAAAAACAGTATCGGCCTGCGGATTCGACCAAGACAATTGATAGCGAATTCCGGCTTCTTGTCACCACGAGCATACCCCCGGACCACTTGTATAACAAGATCGATTCCCGGTTCCTGGACAGCATGGGGGCCGTCATAAAGATGCCGCCTCTTGCGGACTTCATCATCGAGGATAAGCGCTCAGTCTGGCGACACATGTTCGACCTTGCCCGCAGAGCAGTATTTGGTGCCGAGTATGAGCAGGATCCCGAGTCCAAACTGAGTAACGAACATGAAACGCGGCTGATCGAGCTTCTCGACAAACACCCGCTGCACGGGAATTTTCGTGACGTCAAACGCCTTGCCTTCCACGTGGCTCTGGCGTTGAAATTCATGAAGACGCGTCCGGACAGCCGGCAGGCATTTTCACCGGAATTCTGGATCAGGGATGCCTTGGATTGGACCGGCCATGAGCCCAGGGAATTCAGCAAGCCTTCGGTCAATCTTGCGAGAGCGTTCTCTCAAGGGATTCCTCTGGATAAAGCTCTTGATACAGGGCTTCTCAAGAATGCCGGGAATCTGGTTGACAACTTCATTGAGGAACTGCGGTGTTTCGTCGGAAAGGAAGTGCGGCGTATAGCCCAAGCGAGAGGACTTAAACCGGAGGAAATATGCGAACACCCCGAACCGTCCGGGATCACCAAGTGGATCAAGGGGCGGGGTAAACGAAAGGATGATGAGTCGGAACCAATGGATGGGTGACGTGTGGTTCGGTTGATGAAGAGCCCGTGTCTATTACGTACGGCCAAACATGATCCCTGAGTGCGTTGCGGCAGACTGGGGCGGACGAACAAGAAGGCACCTGCCTTGGAGCTGCCGACCGGCCGCAGCCGCCCCGAAGGGGCGCACCAAAAATAGCCATGAGTTTTAACCCATGGAAAGGATTACCCAATTTTCTCAACCGACCCTGAAGGGGTCGACCAATCATGATCCATTCGGGATCAGGTACTTTTCATCAAATTCTACGCCTGCTTCGATGAGCAGCGCTCGCAGCTCATCAGCAAAAGACACTTTCCTATGATGCTCTTCTTGGCTTCGTATGTATTCGATCAACCTCTCCCTATCTGATCGGGAATGGGTGAATGCTCCATATCCATTCTGCCAGTTTGAAAACCCCGGGCAGACCTTGTTCGATCTGATCCAATACGAGAGCCCGCCTTTGATGTTCTTCACCAAATTGGCAAGAGAAACAGTCGGGTGCAGACTGGTGAGAATGTGAATATGATCCGGCATTCCATTGATGCGGTATAGGCGGCAGTTTCTTTCCCGGATGATACCCCAAGCGTATCGAAATAGGCTGTCACGGCAGCTCTGAGCCATGACTGGAGATCTCTCTTTGGTCGAGAAGACGATGTGGTAGTAGATCTGGGTGTAGGTCGACATCGTGAAGGGCTCCTCGCGTGAATGGTGGACCCCTTCAGGGTCCGGTTCGGTTCATGGGCTCCGATTCCCATGGGTTGAAACCCGTGGCTAGTGCGCCTGCGAGCGTACTTAATCAGAGAGGTGCAAGTCCTCTTCAGGTCAACGCTACAGCCTGTAGCCGCCTGTAACTGCGTCGCTGTGAGGCGGGGTGGAGAGCAACAGGAGGCGAACGACCAGTCCGTAGGTTAACGAACCCGTTTCGGCAGGGTGATCTCGGCGAGCCTGCTAGCCATGTGCGAAGCCTAGACCTATTCTGACGATGGCCTGCGCTGATACAAAAGGCAAAAGGTCTTGAGATAGGAGACCTGTCGCGCTGAGAACAACGTAGCGGGTGTAAAGCGGCGACAGGGGGACACCAGGTGGTTGGGGATGGAATGGTCAGGACGGTTGAGTACGTTAAGCGGGGAGACCTGTGCGGGATGGAGACTCGCACAGGAGTCAGAGCCTCCATAGTAGCGCTGAAACGCCGTAATGGGCGTGGAGCAAAGGGAGGCAGGAAGGTGGATGCATGATGGACAGACAACGGGAAGACAAACCGGCTACAGTGTTCTTCGGGGCTAGACGGGCCGGAGCGATACGGGACCGCTGGTCCTGGGTCGAACCCACAGTCTGGACAGACCGCATGTTGACAGCCCTGGAACACGGGGTGAAAGGAGGTACGTGGTACAGCTTGATGGACAAGGTCCATACTCCTGCGAATCTTCGGTCTGCCTTTGCGCGTGTGAAGGCCAACCGTGGGAGTGCGGGGGTGGATCATGTGACGGTCCGGCACTTCGAGACGCAGCTTGAGGGTAACCTCGAAAAGCTTGCAGCGGAACTCCGGTCCGGCACCTACCGGCCACAACCCATCAGACGCGTGTGGATACCCAAACCCGGCAAGAAAGAGCGCCGTCCACTGGGGATTCCCACGGTACGAGATCGAGTCGTGCAGGCCGCGCTGCGCCAGGTCCTTGAACCTATCTTCGAGCGGGATTTTGCCGAACATAGTTACGGTTTCCGACCGAGGCGAGGCTGTAAGGACGCGCTTCGTCGCGTCGGTGCACTCCTGAGACAAGGCTTCACGTACGTGGTGGATGCCGACCTCAAATCCTACTTCGACACGATAGGGCACGATGAGTTGCTCGGCCGTGTCGCCCTGAAGATTAGCGATCAGAGTATCCTCCGCCTTGTTCAGAGCTTTCTTCAACAGCAAATCCTGGACACTGCTCAGGGCTGGACCCCCGAGTTTGGCACCCCTCAAGGTGCGGTCATAAGTCCACTGTTGTCGAATATCTATCTCGATCCCTTGGATCATCTGATGGCTCGCTCTGGTTTGGCCATGGTACGCTATGCTGACGACTTTGTGATTCTGTGCCGCAGCAAGGCCGAAGCGCAATCCGCTCTCGGTCTGGTCCAGGGCTGGACCCAATCTACGGGACTGACCCTCCATCCGGAGAAGACGCACATTGTCGATGCTACGAGTCGTGGTGGTTTCGACTTTCTTGGGTACCACTTTGAGCGCGGCTATCGTTGGCCCCGTTCCAAAAGCCTGCAGAAGTTGAAGGATACCATTCGCGGCAAAACGAAGCGCACCAACGGCTTTAGCCTTTCGGTAATCATTGCGAGAGTCAACCGGACCCTTGCGGGCTGGTTTGTGTACTTCAAACACAGTAATTACACCACGTTTCGTCCTTTGGACCAGTGGATCCGGATGCGGCTTCGCAGCATCCTTCGCCGCCGTTCCAAGCGTCGTGGTCGCGGCAGGGGCAAGGACCATCAACGCCGGCCGAATTCCTTCTTTGCCAAGCAGGGGCTGTTCTCCGTAGTTGCAGCCCATGCAGCGGCTCGTCAATCCTCTCGGAGGTAAGACCACCGACCGGAGAGCCGTATGCGGGAAAACCGCACGTACGGTTCGGAGGGAGGAGCGGCCGGGTAAACAACCGGTTGTTCCTACCCCTATTTCATGGTGTGCCCTTTCAGGGCACCAATGTTGCCTCAGGTGACGGCCAGCGTCAACTCCGGATAGTGAGCTGGTCATGTCCCATAGCACTCTTGCCGGCAACCGCGCGAAACGGCTGACGACAGCCGAACCGATTGGAGATGCCGCCTAGCCGGAGCCCCGTAGGGGCTCACCGTGAGTAG
This sequence comes from Desulfomonilaceae bacterium, assembly GCA_963675835.2. GTDB lineage: Bacteria > Desulfobacterota > Desulfomonilia > Desulfomonilales > Desulfomonilaceae > JAVHLK01. The sequence goes on along the minus strand of CAXXIU010000017.1, from coordinate 242,871 downwards.
CCACGGGTTTCAACCCGTGGAAAGAGGCATCCACCCAATATTCCGAAACGGCCCTGAAGGGGCCGACCATGAGGGTGCGCGCACCCTTGCGCGCAACTCCACACGCCGACCAAGAATTCTTTCGGGATACACGGTGTGATCATCACGCCTCGGCCGGCCTGCCAATGTCCAAATGGTGAACGAAATGTCCAAAACGGACACTGTTTGTCGCGACTCTCATAACATATGAACTCTCATGGCTTGCACTGTATACAAGCGACAACGAATCATGAAAGTCGACTGGCCCTCCGGGGCTTCGCCTCGGAGGCAGGGTACGAAGAGCGCACGATGGGGGTCGCATGTCGGAGGACTTACATATGACAACCACGGGATCTATGAATTCTCGGGGAAAGCTCTGGTCAAGGATGACATCACTATCGGTGAGGATGTCCGTTTTGGAAATACTTGGGCCGAGAAGGACACCCTATCACATTGATATTATTTACTGTTCAGGCTTGACAACCCGGGGGAGATTGATAATATGACAAGCAGAACGGCATGACACTGATTCCTAGTCATTGCATCACCGGGATCAAATCAGGGAACCTGCATTGACGGTCAGCGGGGCACGGGAGATGTTTGTGCCCGAACCCGGAGCTCGGAACTCCGCCCACAGACGGGAAAGCACGCAATGAGTCAGATCATCACCAATTACGATCACTCCAAGAAGATAGGCAATGAAGGCGACCTGGTAAAGGCCGCGGTCCTTCCAAGCTCATAACCGTTCGCCTGGAACAGGAGCCCGCGACACCTTTTGTTTATGCAGAATCACATACCGGTCGTGCGGAGTATTCCTTGCCGGACAACGGCGAGTGGACGAATGGCGTGGGGAAATTCGTGTCAAACGTCACAAAGAAGCTCGGGGTTACCTGGCGGGCTCGTCTGGTAGAGTCCCGGTCGAATCTTGTGCCATACATTCAAGCAAGTCTCAATGGAGATATCGGCACGGGATTGAAATACGTTGGTTCGAGCAGGATGGTGCTTGAACTACTGAAACAGAGCGGAACACCATTTAGATTTCACCTGTGGGACACAAACAAGCAGGTATGTGGCGATCTCGAAGCATCGTATGCCCGTTATGCCGAGATCTCCGTGCACCACGGAGACGGGTACGACGGCGTGACTCAGCTCGGCCGGACCTCGTTTGCATTGGTGGACCCCATATCCGTAGCGCAGGAGAAAGACAAGATTCTCGCGGCGCTCTCATCCTTGAACCGCAATTCCACACCGTTTCTCTGCTGGACTGCCTTGGTCGGCGCGCCGGACCAACGCTTCTATGTGGACTTCGATAGAGAGGCACGGTCTCGCTACTCGGCAATTCAAGTGGATTGGAAGGAGCCCCACGATCACACATGGGGTTGCCGGCTGGTCATACCCAAAGACCTGGCGGTTGTTGCCGGGGCCACTGCCGCGGAGGTCGCTACCGTGATGAACTGGGGACTGACGTAACGTAACCGTCGATCGGTATAACTAACGAACATCAGTAACTGACGCCCAACGAGGCCGTCCAAAGGGGAACGCCAAACCTACGTTTGGAGAAAGGGGTAAAGTATGCTCATCGGCGGATATGACCCAGGAGGGGCAGGAGCTAATGGAGTGGCTATCTTGCAGATAGACGCAGATGGACAGACTGAAGCATCGGTCGAAACGTGCGACTGCGTCGACGAGGCTTTGGCATGGGTGAGAAGTGTTGTCGAGGCATCAGGAGAGCCGAGCCTCACGGCCATGGGTATCGACTCATATCTCTCCTGGGCATCCGGGCCGGCAGGCTGGAGACCCATGGATCTCTTCCTGCGTGAACGATATCCCGCGGTTATGAACAGCGTACTCTCGAGCAATTCCGCGTCGGGTTCCATGGCAGTTCAGGGTATGGCACTGGCTCTACGTCTCCCTGAGCTTTGGCCGGACACCAGGCTGAATGAAACACATCCCAAAGTCTTGTTTCATGCATTGTCCCGCCTGCCCTACTCACCCGGCAGGGCGATGAATCAGTGGTTGCTTGAACAGTTCAATCCTCCGCTGACCGTTCCCATCTACGATGAGCATCAATGGGATGCGCTGCTGTCCGCGTGGGCGACCTGGATGGGAATGAAAGGCAGTTGGGATGTACTGGTTCAGCGGGAATTGGACAGACGCCTCTTTTTCTTAGACAGTCTGAGTTGATGAATGGACGTTCTGTTCCGCCCTTCGGGCGGGGATTTTCTGAGGCATGCCAGGGTCTATCGTCCGATGGATGGATGTGAGGACGGGCGTAGGAGCCGGTTCCCAGCGCCCGATCCATCGGCTCGACGAGCCCTGGCCGAGCTATCCCTCGACAGGTTGCTTCCCAGCAGAGCCTGTGTCCGTTTCACTCGGCGATTTCAGTATAGCATGCTGACCTGGGTCTTGTCGCGTTTCATGTTCATGACGGGTTTTACGGCGCAGTTTGCGCTGCTCCCTTGCCTGGTCGAGTTTGCGATCCCGCTGAACAAAGATTTCCCTGTCCCGGCCTTCGAGCTTGTCCTTGGGGGCGACGTAGCCTATGGCGCTGTGCAGACGAGCATTGTTGTAATAGTCCACATACCGGCCCACGATGCGCCGGGCTTGATCAAGGGACAATGGAGTACCCGGCCGAATGCACTCACGCTTGAGCGACTGATGCCACCTCTCGATCTTCCCGTTGCTCTGTGGGTAGTGGGGCGATGTCCTGACGTGCGTCATATCGCTGACCCTGATAAATTCCTTGAAATCCTTGGCGATGAACTGCGGACCGTTATCGGAGATGATCCTGGGTCTTGCCTGCGGCATCCTTTCCTTCGCTTTTTGCAGAATGATCTCCACATCAGCCTCCCTCATAGACTCCCGGATATCCCAGTGCACGATATACCGGCTGAATCCGTCCAGAACGCTGCACAGATAATAGAAGGTCCCACAGATGTTGATATGAGATACGTCCATGTGCCAGTGTTGATGGGCTCTCAAGGGCTGATGAAAGCCCGTTCCTTTTTTCGACGCCTTGACATTCCACCGACGAAGAAGTCCTTCCCTGTTGAGCAGTCGCCAAACGGTGGCAGGGCTCACTGCAACCACGTCCCGGTCCAGCATCATGAAGGTCAATCGCCGGTAACCCTCCTTGGGATGCGCATGGTAAAACCGGATGATCGCTTTCTTTTCCCAATCCTCAAGCCAGAAGTCCCGCGGAATACGCCCATTGTGCTCGTTGACCATGCCATATCGGGATCTCCAGTCGTAAAATTTGCTCTTAGAGATCCCCAACCAGAGCACAAAACACACGACAGTGATTCCCGTCATATCAGCCCATCGGTTGACAAAATCTACTACGGTATCCCTGACGTCGTGAGGAACCCAACCGGCTCTCAGATCTCCCCAAGACTTTTTTTTAGCGCAACATGCTCTTCCATGAGTTCAGCCAATACCTCATCCTTGCGCTTGATCTTGCCTTCAAGGGCTTCTATCCGACGCTGATACCAGCGCTCCTTGCCGTTGCCCTGACGCTCAAATGCGGCCGCACCGTGCTCAAAAAACTCCTTCTGCCATCGATAGAACACAGTCGGCTGCAGCCCCAGTTCATCACACAGATCAGATACCGGCACCTGATCTATAAGGTGCTTTCGGAGAATCCGAACCTTCTCCTCTCCGGTGTAATGCTTTCGCCTCCTCATGGTACTCCCTCCGTTGTCTTGTGACTATCTTAGCGGAGGCTTTGTCCATTTCCAACTGAGGCAAAACAGGGAGACAGACTTGATGAACGACGTGCAGGGTCTTCTGGTCCCCGCGGGAGAGGTTACGTACTACTGGCCGTGACGTGAGAGAGTTCACGGACTGTTCGGCCCTTGGTGGAGCATCAAGCAGATTTCAGGAGGAATCAACGTGATCTTAGGTGCGCGGGATGGGGTCAAGTCTGGTTTTAAGCCTTTTTCAACTGTTGTTCCAGCGTTGCCACCCGTTTTCGGAGGCGGACGTCGTGTGCCGGCGCCTTCTTCATACGAGACACGAGGCTGCTCACGCTGCCGTAATTGAAGAGATGGAACTCCCATGCGATACGTTCCGGCGTTTCTCCGGACAGGCGCCGGGGTACTCTATTCGTAATGTACGAGACTTTTGACACTGCCGGTAGGCACCATACCACGGATCTTCGCATGCCGCAAAACCGGATTTGATAATCATCCAACATTATGATGTTCCATAGGGCCTTTTGATGGGCGACTCCATTTGCACACTTGAAGTACGGGTAGCTCTTACGCGAAGACCCCAAAAGGTTTGACCATTAGAAACTTTTCCGTTACTGTATTGACAGTATATTTACAGGGGACAACGTATGGACGTGAAATATGATCTTCAGGGCGTCACGTTCACTTGGGATGATGGCAAGGCACGGAATAATCTTCGTGAGCACTCTGTTTCCTTTGAAGAAGCCTGCGAAGTTTTCTTTGATCCCCTATACGAGATGATTCCGGATGATAGTGCCGAAGGTGAGCAACGCTGGGATTTCATAGGCATTACGAAAGCCGACCGCGCCCTGTTTGTGGTCAGCGCAGAGCAGGGAGACGATGCCTGGCGCATCATCTCAGCCCGTGAACTCGACAAACAAGAGAGGCTTCGCTATGAAGAAGAAGATGATTCCTACTAAGGACCGACCTACTAGACCCATAACGATCCGCATGCCGGTAGACGTTCTCGAAGACTTGAAACGCGTCGCCCCGACCAGAGATCTGCCCGGCTATCAATCCCTTATCAAGTTCTACGTCAGGCAAGGATTACGACTAGACCTGGAGCGACTGCGGGAAATGAAGGAGAAGGTCGAGAAGGAGCGTGAACGGGTAAATCGTGTCGACGTGGAAGAAGCTCTCCAGAAGATCGGTCTGGACAGGAAGACGGCGGAAGCGTTTTGGAAAGAGGTCGGGTAGCACGAACCGTGCACGACTATCCGAGAATTCCTACGGACCCCCGGGTCAGACCACGTACGCTGACAACCAGGTTTGGCAGGACGTTTATCATGGTGTAACCCCGGATGGATGGAGACGCGGTGTACATCAAAATCACCCTTTATCCGGACGGCCGTCCGCCTATCATTCAATTCAAGGCAAAGTGAGGTGCGACTATGCAGTGTCCATCCTGTGGTTACCCTGAAATGGATGAGACGATAATAGACAAAACCCTTTCTTACGGCGGTCGTTGAACGACTCTCAAAGGAATGAAAGGTGAATTCTGTCCGAGATGTGGTGATGGAGTGTGGGATGCTGAGAGCTACCGGCGATTTACCAAGGCACAGGCGGATTTGGTCGATGCTGCAAGAAACACTGTCGGCGCGGACATAAGGCGTATACGGAGGCGGCTGAATCTTACCCAAGAAAGCTTGGCGAAGAGTCTTGGGCTTGGGAAGTTGGCTTTCTCAAGATACGAGCAGGGTAAGACGCGGCCGTCTGTTGCATTGGTAAAACTACTGAGACTCATCGATGATGATCCCAACTTACTGCAAAAAGTGAGGGAAATGGATTTGTCGTATATGGATTCACCGAAAGAAACCAGTTCAAAGATTCGCCGTAAGCGAGCGGTAGATTAGTGCGATTGGTACACATGCTTTCCGAGCCCACAAGGAACGGGTCAAGGCCGGCCCTGACTCACATCGGACATGTCTACCGGACCTTTGAATGACTGGGATCGGTACACTTATCGCAAAGGATCACCAACTGGTCACGCATGATGCAGGATACCGGTTATTCTCTTCCTCTCACCGTCCACATGCGACCTCCCGTCGCGGGGCTTTTAAATCCTTGACCGACCGCAGCTAGTAATGTACGCTGGAACCACGTACAGTGCACGTCCCATAAGGCGTAGATCATCGAGCGACGTAAGTTTTTTCGTACTCACATCAGTAACGGAGTTGGGGACATGCTCAAAAGCTGGAAGCTGAAAAACTTCAAGTCAGTACGGAGCAGCTCGCAAGTGAGCGAATCGGTAAGGATGATCCACCCAAGGGATCTCCGCGCGTAGACGTTGAAAAACTGTTGGCGAGCGGCTCGCTCCCGAACTTCTTGACGGTCTTTGTCATGGTAGTGCTGCTATTCAGCACCAACGGAGGGGAACATGGCGGAAATGACTCACGCATGGCTTACCTGGAGCCCAAATCCCAAGAAGGACCTGGATTTCCCTCGTGGAATTGCTCTATGGGCGGAGATACTCGAGAGGGATGCACACGCCGGAAGATCGCCATACTGTTGGTGGGGGAAAGTGTCAGTGAGCGGAAATTTGGGTATTAACGACAATGACGTCGACATGCTCAATGACCAAGTCTTTCGGGAACGAATCTCTCACGGTCGCGAAACCCACTTGTACATCTACTCAGGAGACCCCAAACTGGGGGCTCCGAGCCTCCACGTTGGCTTGATCAAGGAAGTCCGAGGGGAAGACGACAGTCTACGTGATGATCCGCATTCCCCGGACTTCTTTGCAAGGATTAGATTTCCTGTACCGTTTTGGTTCAAGCTGACCAATATGCGCGTCATCCCAGTCAAACAGTATCGGCAATCTGATGTTTCTCTCCGGACAGGAATTCGATCCGAACGACAACGTCGCTGTTCCATGCCTCATGCTTGAAAAACACAACAGAACTTGGTTCACGGAAGAAAAGCTACGGGAAAGCCAGTGGAAGCACTGGTGGCATGAAATACTCTACGGAGGCCCCCAGAATTTCGCGCCGATTCGCAAAATGATCTCCATTGAGGAAGGAGACGTCTACAATTTCAAGAACCTGTTCAGGGACTACTTGAAGGATTCAAAGGACATCAGAGTGATAGATCCGTACATTCGAAGACCTATCCAGACGAGTAATCTGGTTGACCTCCTCAGCTTGGTGAAGCAACCCCGAGAAACCAAAGTCAAGCTGGTGACCATGTACGATGATGGACGAGAGGCTGAGTGCCGCCAGCTTCTGGAACAAGTCCGGACAGAATTGCTCGCAACCGGATTTGATTTCGAATGGGCATTCGACCCATCGATCCATGACCGAATGGTCGAGACCGAGCGGTGGGAGATTTATTTGGGAAGAGGTCTGGACTTCATCTCCAATGGGAGAACGAAAAAATGCAATATTTTCTTTATTCAAAAATAGCGACCAAAGAGACGCTTCCGCGCCGTCAGCAAGCGCCGGAAAACTTTGGGCTGCACAAAGTGCGTCTCTACGCTGTTAGAAATGTGATAGAGGACGCTCTACCGCGCACTTAGGCCACAGACGCCGATTTCCAAGAGAGGATTTCAAAATGCCCGAAGGTGATATCATCTTCCAGCGGCTTGAGGCTGCCACAGATGCCGAAACAGCGGAGTTGTGTAAGATCCTGAAAATCACTAAGACAAATAATCCAGGAGTCGACAAGACCCACATAATCATAGAATTGAGAAAGGCTGCGGGGAACTCTGTAATGAACCTGTTCCGCCGAGATCCTCACGCGCTCCCTTACAAGCGCATTCTCATTGATGTCGCTGACAAGCTCCACCCTGGCTTCGGTTGGACGAAGTACAAAATGGGTGATGACAGTACAGAAGAGCAACTCGAAGATGAAATCAACAAGAGAATTTTGGAACGATGGCAAGAGGAACTTGAGAAGCTGTCTCCGGAAGAACGAGAGCAGAAGGCAAAGCAATTCGACGAGGAGCTTAGAAAGAAGGGAGTTCCTGCGGCGATTCGTGAAACCATTGCGGGAGCAATTACTGGTGCAGCCGTAGGTGCTCTCGGCGCCAATTACGCAGCGCTCGCGCTGTTTTACTCAGGCACGTTCTGGGGCGTGTATGCGAGCGTTTTCGGTGTCGCTACCAGGTTCTTAATCGCAGCTGGCGCTGCCATGGCCGGCATAGGGCTACTGGTCGGTATCCTGTTTGCTGCCGTCTTTCATCTGCCCACCCCTGCCTATCAGAAGACAATTCCGGCAGTGCTCGTGTTGATTAGGATTCGCTTCAGACTGAAAGCCGAAAAGCAATGTGAGGAAGACTGATGTCAATACCCTTCGATGTACCCGCAGAATTCTTGCCGCACGTGTTGAGTGGAAACTACGTGCGTTATGGGGCAATTCTCAAGGACGTTAGCACGGGCCAGATTGTCGGCCATCTGAAAGAAGTTGGAGGATTGACAACCGGTTTGCCCGGGGCCGCCATTTTTCCACAACTCGTGCAAAGTGCACAGCTCGCACATATTCAGCAAACCTTGAACGCTTTGAAACTCGTGGCCACCGTCGGGGCAGTGGCTTCTGTCGCTTCTCTCGGTGTGAGCATCGCAGGATTTGCCGTAGTCGCACACAAGTTGCGGCGTATCGAGGGAAAGATTGACCAATTGGCTAACGAACTCGGATGCATAAGAGACTGTATCAAGGAACTTGGCACTAACTCGGATGCGTTGACGTTGGCCAAGATCGATGTAGCGGCTGAACAACTAAATTTGGCCATAACGTCCTCTGACGAAACGCGATGGAGAGGGCGTGCCGAAGAAGCTATCCTACTGTTCTCGCAGATGCGACGTCTAAATTGGAGACTTTTCAACCTGCTGGACCCGTGGAACCGGTACGACGTACCCCCCAAGGCCGCACTTGAACTCTTTTCAAGAGCATGCACGTGTTCGTTGGGACAACTTGAAGCTGAATTCCTCGTAGGAGATTCCGGCACGTTAGAGAGGACCTGGGCTCAGGTACTGGATGAATCCCGCCAGGCAGCGAACTTCAATTTGAAAGAAGCTTATCGCTCCCGTTCAGACGGAGCTATCCGTCGTGGACTTGCCTTTCAGACCGCAACAATAACGGAGGACCTTCCAGCCCGGCTTAGCGCTTCAAAGCTAATCGCAGATGAAACGGTGGCGCGTATCGACACACTGAAGATCGAGGCAGAATATGTCCGGCGGCTCGGCATCACACCGAGAGAGTACGTGCGAGAGCTGCAACAGATCAAGGAACCCAACGTTGTATTGCTGCCCTGTCAGAAAGATCCTGCGAGCTGTGTCTAACCCTGCGCCGACATTATCCCTCAGGTTAGTTCCGGGCGCCACGCCAATGTTGCGAGCAAAGCAGCTGGCGTACTCCCCGAGAATACGCCGCTTTTTCGGGATCAGCACTGGAGTGGCTATTGAAGCAACTATCCCTTTCAGGGACATGAATCGCGTCAACAGCGTCCCCCCTGAATGATCTGGCCGCTGCAATTCCCCTCTTGGAGGTTGAGCAACGTCCAATGACAACGAAACACTAACAATGATAGGGGCCTTTGACAGACGGAGGACCTGCATCATGGACAATCGAGTTGTTCATTTCAGCGCATTTTGGAACATGGACGCGGAATTTGACGAGCTGGCCCCCAAGGGCAATGAAACTCTGGGCGGAGAATCTCAAGCAAATGCAGTCCCAGCCGGAGGGGGAACGCCATACATGGTACGGCAAGCTTTCGTTAACATCCCTCGGGATACCCAAAGAGGAGATTGCCGAACTCAATGCGCAGATCCAGCAGCAGAATGCAAGCGGTCGGGAGACCCACCTGTACCTGTACACGTGGCTTGAGACGGCCGACAAACAGCGGATACCATATAGCCTCCACGTGGGCAAGGTCCGAGCATTGCGCGGGCAGGACGTATACGATCAACCGGATGAAAGACCGCATATGCCGCTCACGTTCTATGCGGGCATGTTAGAGAACGGGGATTTGAAAGAAAAGGCCAAGAAAGGTGACGCAATCCCGTTCTTCTGGCAACTGGAAGACCTCCGGGAACTACCGCTCTCCGAGGCTAAGAACCTCGTGAGGGAGACTCACCCTTACTCCGATCAGAAGCCATTCGACTTCCTCGATAAGCTGTCGCCTGCAAAGGTCTATCAACTTGAACGCAGAGACTACTTTCAACAAACCGGGTGGTGGGACGAAGTCTTGACCACCGCACTTTCCGGTGAACTGGATCCAGGTCAATTCATGACCGATAGCGTCAGGGAGGTCTATTCCCAGGCGCTTCAGTTCGCGGGCGAACGCTTTCCTGTTCTCATCCTCGGCGAGCGTGGGACGGGCAAGACTACCATGGCCCGGTTCATCAGGCGCAACAGCCTGTACAAACGGCTCGGAAAGTACAGCGCGGAATGGCCTGCGATTTCATGCGGGGACTTCGCGAGTCCAGACCGCCTCTGGTCATCTATCTTTGGACACAAGGGGCGCGTATTTCCGTTCGCGTTCGACGACTCCGACGGCTTGCTGAAAGATGCGCACGAGGAAACCTTTCTCATCGATGAGATCGAGCATCTTCCGCACCACTTGCAGCGGCTTGTCATAAAGGCCTTTGATGAAAAACGCTACCGGCCCGCGGACTCGCCAAAGGCAATTGACAGCGAATTTCGTCTTCTCGTTACCACGAGCATCCCGCCGGATCAACTGTATCAGAAGATCGATTCCCGGTTCCTCGACAGCATGGGAGCCATCATCAGGATGCCGTCGCTTGCGGATTACTCCATCGATGACAAGCGATGCGTCTGGCGCCACATGTTCGATCTTGCCCGCAGAACAGTCCTTGGTGGCGAGTATGAGAACGACTCCGAATGGAAGCTGAGCCACGAACATGAAACGCGACTGATAGAGAATCTCGACAAACACTCGCTGCACGGGAATTTCCGCGACGTGAAACGTCTTGCCTTCCACGTTGCTCTGGCATTGAAATTCAGGAAGACACGTCGAGACAGCCGGCAGGCATTCTCGCCCGATCTCTGGATCAGGGATGCCTTGGATTGGACCGGCCATGAGCCCAGGGAATTCAGCAAGCCTTCGGTTAATCTTGCCAGGGCGTTTTCTCAAGGGATTCCTCTGGATAAAGCTCTTGATACAGGGCTTCTCAAGAATGCCGGGAATCTGGTTGACAACTTCATTGAGGAACTGCGGTGTTTCGTCGGAAAGGAAGTGCGGCGTATAGCCCAAGCGAGAGGACTTAAACCGGAGGAAATATGCGAACACCCCGAACCGTCCGGGATCACCAAGTGGATCAAGGGGCGGGGTAAACGAAAGGATGATGAGTCGGAACCAATGGATAGATGACAGTGGGGGGGCATGGGCGCCCATACGCGCATCTTTTCATTTAGACCAAAAATCTTTTTGGGATTCACGGTGTGATCCTTGCCCTCGGGCAAGCCGGTCAATGTCCAAGCGGTAACCAAAGTGTCCAAAACGGACACCGGCTTCCCGCTGCCTCGTTTTTGAACCTCGCCTGAAATGCGGAATTCATCCGAAAAGGCTTTATTAAGAGACTTCCCCACCGTCGTGGCGGATGTTCCATTTTGGAAATGCGCTGTCTCTTCCCGACACTGTTGGACGCTATAGGATACCGATATGATTGACGAAAAAGGCTTGACAGGCCTAGAGAAGTTGGTTACCTTAATTAATAGATTGACGAGCAACCAGTGGGTGTCCGAAGAATTGCCGTCGTCGGGCAACGGGTAAACCGGGAGCACGTTCAACCGAGTAGAGGATATGCTTGTCCTCAAGACCGGGAACCACGACTCCTCACACGAATAGGATATCAGATAATGAGTCAGATCGTCGCCGATTATGATCATTCCAAGAAGATAGGCAATGAAGGTGACTTGGTAAAAGCCGCAGTCCTCGCCAGGCTCGTGACCGTTCGCTTGGATCAGGATACCGCGACACGTTTTGTCTACGTTGAATCGCACAGCGGTCGTGCCGAGTATACTTTGCCGGAAAACGGTGGGTGGAAGAATGGCGTGGAGAAATTCGTGTCCCTGGTCACCGAAAAGCTCGGCGTCGCCTGGCGGAATCGTCTCCTCGAAGATCATTCGAATCTCGCGCCGTTCATACGAGCCAACCTCACCGCCGATATTGACACTGGGTCGGAATACTTCGGTTCGAGCCGGATGGTCCTCGAACTGATTAAGCAGAGCGGCACACCGTTCAGACTTCACCTGTGGGACACAAACCAACTCGTGTGTGACGATCTTAAGTCAGCCTATTCAGGGCTTGCTGACATCTCCGTGCACCACGGAGACGGGTACGACGGGGTCAGTCGGCTTGGCCAAGCCTCGTTTGCTCTGGTCGACCCCATATCTGTGGCACAAGAGAAAGACAGGATTCTCGCGTTACTTGATTCACTAACCAGTGCTTCCACACCGTTTCTCTGCTGGACTGCCTTGGTCGGTACACTGGATCAAGGTTTCTATGTAGAATTCGACAGAGAAGCACGGTCTCGCTACTCCGTAGTCCAGGTCACTTGGAAGGAGCCCCACGACCACACATGGGGTTGCCGGCTCATCATTCCCGAAGATTTGGCGGCAGCTGCCAGGGGCACGGCCGCTGAGGTTGCGTCCGTGATGAATTGGGGCCTGACGTAACAGATAGCTCTATCGGTATTACAACCAAACATCAGTGAATAATGCCCAACAAGGTTGTACGTAAGGGAACGCCAAACGTACGTTTGGGGAAAGGGGTGAAGTATGCTCATCGGCGGATATGACCCAGGAGGGGCAGGAGCTAATGGAGTGGCTATCTTGCAGATAGACGCAGATGGACAGATTGAAGCATCGGTCGAGACGTGCGACTGCGTCGACGAGGCCTTAGCATGGATGCGGCGTCTCGTGGAGAAATCAGGGGAATCTAGCGTCGCCGCGGTAGGTCTCGACTCATATCTCTCCTGGTCATCCGGTCCATCCGGCTGGAGACCCATGGATCTGTTCCTACGCCAACGGTATCCCACGGTCATGAACAGCGTATTCTCCAGTAATTCCGCTTCAGGATCCATGGCAATTCAGGGAATGGCGCTGGCTCTGCGTCTCCGTCAACTTTGGCCGGATGCCTTGCTGAATGAGACACATCCGAAAGTACTGTACAACGCTTTGACTCATCAGCGGTATTCGCCTGGTAGAGCAATGAATCAGTGGTTGCTCGAACAGTTCAATCCTCCGCTGACCGTTCCTATCTACAATGAGCATCAATGGGATGCGCTGTTATCCGCGTGGGCAACCTTGACGGGAATGAGAGGCCACTGGGAACGAGATTTAATGGCCGACGCGGCGGAACTCCTCTTCCCTGCGGGAGAGGTTACATACTATTGGCCGTGATTTGTCGTTGCCGCGGCTCTTGGTCTATTCACGACTGTACTACTCGGAACTCATGGATTTCACGCCTTTCCTGAGGGAGGCTCTATGGTACGGCGAATGATAAACTCCACACAAGTGGTCCAAGATGTGAAGTCCGGAAAGACCGTTCAAGAGATCAGCCGGCATCATGGGATCTCCTGGGACGAACTTGACGATTTGTTCAGCACTCTTGTTTCTAGAGGGTTGTTGCAGGAAAAGGATCTGCCAAAGAAACCGGCATCGTTGTTACGGAGCCGCACGATCCCGTCGGTCAGGTGCCCGAATTGCAGATCGCTTCAAATCAAGGGTGACAAGGTGTGCATTGATTGCGGTTCACGTCTGCCGAACGATTCTGTTGGTCAAAATAGCGACTCGAATCAGAAGGCTCTCAAAAACAGCAACAGGCCTGTGGATCCGGTGATCGGCAACATCTGGACTTGCCGGCATGTGGAAATTCACAACCGGAGAAGTACGACGAATGCCCACGGTGCGGCATAATTGTGACAAAGTTTGAAGAGCGAAAGCTCAAGAACACTGCATCCAAAGGGCATTTCGATCTGCGGTCGAAGCGTAGTATCCCGTTGGGGGTAAGGGTCGCCGGCGGAATAGTCGTTTTGCTTGTCGTGATTGGTATCCTGAACAAGCTTCATGATGAGAGAATGCGTCGAGAACGCGCTCGAGAAGTAGCGCGCAAGGAATTACAGGCGGCTCGTGAACGGGAGGAAGAAATGCAGAGACGGATGAGCGAACTGCCGTCTTGCGGGTACCTGGTCAACCTGTTTAACACCGCTGCTGGAGGAGGACGATCTATAGCAAGTATTCGAGCTTTGGAAGAGTCACTATCAATCGAAGCTGATCACGAATGTTGGAGCTGGAGCTACATGCCTGGAGAAAAGAGGTATTACTTTTGCTACGCGTGCGCAAATCGCGCCACAGGCAGGCCGGACCGTATAGAAGTAACGCGGGGCGGCGGGGATGAGCTACACGGATTCGGAATCATCGAAATTAGGCACGGTTGCCGTTGTAGATAGGGATTACTGTTTTGGGATACGAGATCCCTCAGGATCAGGAGTGAACGGAAATGTTCTTGAGTCACCTAGTCGATGAGAGTATCATAACCTCGAAGAACTTTGCCACGGAGCGGGCCCCAGAGTTGAGAATACCCGGAGAGAAGCCAGTACTTCATTCAACATGTGTTGATTTCCAAAAACAAAGGATCAAAGCCGTGAATCAGGGGATTCTGGAAAACGGGCCGGAAAGCTTGTTACGCTGGTGGTCTGTCTCGTCGCTCTCCGGATACGATCCTTTCTTTTCTCCCCATTCAGATGGCGTAACTCCCACGGGTGTCTATGCTTGTGGAAGCGTGCCCCGCATAGACTCGGTGAAAGGAGACGGTTATGGTAAAGAGGCTTGTTTGCTCGTGTGGAAAGATCCTCAAGATACCCGATTCCTTCAGAGGCGAGAGGGGCCGATGCCCAAATTGCGGTAACAGCATTGAGATACCGTCCAAGGATGAGGACCCGCCTGATCTACTGAGCAAAAGTACAGGATCGCGTAGGTATAGGCCAGAGGACTTATACGAGCATGTGGTTGATTCTGTCGTCGGTATAGAAGGTTCGTTCGGTGCCGGAAGCGGACTTCTGATGGACGCGAATGGCATAATAGCTACGAACAGACACGTTCTTGGAACTGACCAGAAAGTCAGTGTTTGGCTCAGGAATCACATTGAGTATGTTGGCAGGCCTCTCAGATCCTATCGCGACATCGACTTGGGATTTGCAAAAGTGGATCTACCCCAAGTCAAATGGGCAGTCCTGGGCAAGTCCAATGATCTTAGAGTGGGCGAAACTGTATACGCCGTCGGCCACCCTCTCGGTCTTGAGCACACCTTTACCAAGGGCATTGTGAGCGCTGTCGGCAGACTTATTGGGGGTTTTAGGTACATTCAGACCGACACAACCATCAATCCGGGCAACAGTGGAGGCCCACTGTTCAATGCAAATGGAGAGGTTGTTGGCATTAATACCATGAGTAGGAGAGGCGCGATCGGGCTTAACTTCGCAATCCCCAGCGAGATGGTTTATGAACGTTATCAGGAGGATGTTGGTGATGTGAAGGCGGTTCTCAAGACAACTTATTGTGGTATTTGCGGCAGAAGCAGCGCATCCTCGAGATATTGTGGCCATTGCGGGGCCACTTTTATTCCGGACAAACCTGACGTCACATCTCGTCGTGCAGTCGAGACGACGCGTTTGGATAAGACAAGATGCGACATCTGTAAAGTAGCAGTTAAACCGACCGACATGTACTGCCCAAAATGTGGATCAACACTATAAGGGGGTTGCAATGGAACGCACGATTGACGACTGCAAGGTAATGGTTAAGGAATTCTTTGCAACGATAGGCATGGATGCAAACGAACAGAGGCTTGCCGAAGAAGGTAGAAATGGCTGGTGGGCTATGCGAGGCAGCGCCCAAGTAACCGTTCAGCGGGAAGCTCATACGAGTACCGGAGCCGGGAGTCCGTTTCGGTGAGCTTCTACCGATTGGATCAAGAATTGGAAGGGGTTTCTCTTCTGGAGAATGCAGGTTCTTTCGGCAGTCAAGAGTCGAGCGGTCAGGAGTTCTCCTTCGTCGGACTTGGTTTCCGAAGCAGATCTTTCGCCACTGTACAGCAGGGCGAACTGCTCGCTCTGCGGAGTTGTTGGTTGGTTCTACTCCTTCGTACTCGATGAACGTGAACAGGCCGTCCCAGTGGTTCAATAGGCTTTTGGCGGCTTTCCTGACATCATAATCGGAGCTCTGCACGTACTGCTGGAGGCACTTGTTCATTCGAGCTCTGACGGGGACCGATTTCAAGACGAGGGTCTTCCTGTCCAAATCTCCCTCGCTTGAACGCATGCCAGAGCGCGAACATTCGGCCTGTCTCGGAAAGCATCCACGTAGAAAATTTCACCGCATCAGGGCTTCTGCAGGCATGCTTGATTCCCTTGATGGGTCTGATGATATGCGCCCAGCAGAATTGCCGGACGCCGTTGTGAAACGCCTTATAGGCCGAGTACATGTCCGAGCACAGAATTCCCTTGTACTCCTTGCCCAGGATCTCTTTGAGGACCTTTGCCCCCCGAGATGCGGCTACATGGTAGTACGCTATGAGAGGCGTGACGACGACCCAGAGCCAGCGCCTTTCCGCTTGCTTTTTCCATCCGGTCTCGTCGATGTTGAGGACCGGCTGTTTCGGCAGCGACTGATTTGCCTTTTCATGGACGGGTGCGAGGGATTCGGAGACCTCCTGATGTAGCTTGCAGACTGATCCGAGACAGATGTCGATCCCGAAAATTGTCTTAGCGATTTCCTGACAGCCTCGGCGAGTTACTCGGTGCAGACCCGTTAGATGGGCAAGGAATGCAGTGAGCCTGGGTCCGAAACCTGACCGAGCCGCTTGTGGAATTTTGGCCCAAGTTTCTGCTCCACACGAGCATCGGATGCAATGGAGCTGGTATTCGGTGGTCTCCGGCTTGGGCTCGGGAATATCCACGACCTGGTGGCGCCAGTATTTTCCGGCTGTCTGGTCCGGTGGCGGTGTCAGGACTTCACCGCACTGTTCGCACGATTCAGGAAACACAGGGATCACTTCTTTGGCTTGTTCGGTGGGTATCAAATCCCTGTTTTTCCCTTTGTGGCCGGGTTGGCCACCTGGCTTGCGCTTCCTGCACTTCATCGGACGTCGAGCCCTGGGCTTGGCAGCAGGTCCATCGGATGAGGGAGGTTTCGAGGAATTGGAGGAGTCTGTCGTGAGTGAAGCTACCTTGCGTTGAAGCTCTGCAACCTGCAAACGAAGTTCGTCGATCGTCTCGCTCATCCGCAAAAGGATTTCGACGATAGTTTCAGGATCACCGTGAGCAATGGCAATGGCTTCTTCCCTCGTCATGGGGAAGTGTCAAAAACCATTTCAAATATCTTGTCAATAGGGTACGAAAAACGTGCGCGATATCGCGCGACTACAAATGCTCGGAAAAATCCAAAACTGCGGATTCGAGCCAAACCGGGGGGATCGCGGTGAACGCTTACGCGCCCAATTGGTCATTGATATTGTTAAGTACGAGGACGGTTCCACCGTCAGGGTGTTTTCTCCATCTTGTACTTGCCGGACGAAAATCTCCTGCCTTTCTACAGGAGACTCCTTGAGATTAACATGGACCTTATCGGCTGTGCTGTGTGCGTCTATGAAGGATAAGGTTGCCGTAGTAAGTGAGAGACCCACAACCGGTCTTGACCTCGAGGAACTTGAATACATGATAAATTCCGTATCGGGTGTCGCCGATGACATGGATAATCAGTTGGCGGATGAGTTCGGCGCCCCATTGTTCAGCGAGCAACCGGATTGATTCCTGCGGATAGACCCATGCTAATGGTGCTATTGTAGGGAAAACTATTTCATCGAACATTTTCGAGTTACGGCCGTTTCCGATACCCACAACCGGAGGAAATCAATGTTGATACAAGGAGCGACAGGTTTGATGAAGACCGCCGGACTTCCGACTCTGATTCCGAGCATTGTGACCGTTGTCCGGATTCTCAAGTCAGTCGGCGAGAACAATGCTCAGCTTGACCGAGAAGCTGCCGAGTCCCTTCGCGACCTATTTCTCAAGACCGGTGAAATGACGGGCAATCTCAACGAGGTGATAGATCAAAGCTTGGAGCAGGCCTTTCAGAGCGCAAGCGACAGATCGCAACCAGGCGATCTTGCAGGCTCTTTCCGCCATCGACCTGCTGGAGAGCCTTGAGAGTAACAATAAGGCCCGGATCATGGAAGCCGCAATTCAACAAAACATCGCGGCCAGGCGAGACGAAATCAATGCAGTCGCGGGAGTGAAGAAGATCTTTGGCTGCAGGGGGAGCCGGCGAGTCTCGTGCTTCTCGCAGGGGCAATTGGGTACAAGTATGCCAGGAAGCCGACGTTTATGGAATCTGTTCAGAGGATGCTCTCAGGTTCTTAGTCTGGAGGAATGAGATGGCTTATAACGATGAGCTGGGCGTGGTCCTCGACAAGTTGTCGAGAAACGATTTAGTTTATTATGCAGTTGAAATCCTCAAAGTGGACACGAATCAGGTTTCCGAACTCAGTGATGATGAGTTGAGACAGAGGTGCTCCAAGGAGTTGAGGTCCGCCGGCGGGCATTCATTTCGTAACATTTTCAGAGACGATCATGATTTGCCGTATAGGGTGACCGTAGAGGATGTAGCTCGAAGGAAGGGGATCAAAGTAGGACCTCACGATGACGTATTGATAATGGAGAGAAAGCTTATTGACGAAGAGATGAGACGACAATGGGAGAATGCCGATGACGAGACCAAGGCAAAACTCGTCGATCTTCTCAAAAATCTGGCCAAAGGGAAAGGCTGGGACACAGTTTTTTCCCGACTAACCAAGGAAAACCCTGGGCAAGATTATCCGAAACGGAATAACCAGGGAGGCGGCTTATTCTTTCATTGGAATTCCGGGAGTTACATTTCGGGCAGCTTCTTTTCTTGGCTACAATAGTGTTCAGCCTGGATCTTGCGTGCGGAGAGAAAAAGAGATCGAATTCCGGATGAATTTGCTGTTCGAAGTCCCCTGAATCTGGTAGGATTCTGGTTAATACAAAACCGACATCCAGTAGATAGGCAGGGGACTTGGGAAGTATGAAGAAAAAGCAGAGATATGGCAAGGGCAAAGGCTTCCGAAGAATCAATCCGAAGCCTCGGTTTTCCGAGAAGCGACTGACGAGTCGGGCCGGCCTGATTCCCATGGGTCGTTTTCATTGATAAGCTTGGAATCGAAGGAGTAATGGATCGGACTGTGAGCATAGTCCGGGGCGCCAATACCAAGTATGGGCTGGGAATGATTTTCAAGGCGATGATGCTGGGAGTCATTTCCGGCTCCCGTCATTTGTCCGATGTCGTCCGGCTGAGCATGGATGAGGCCTTGATGAAGACCCTGGGTTGGGAGAGTCTTCCTGTGGTGAGCACAATCACCCGAGTATTGGAGCGTTTTGAGTTCCGCAACTGTGTTGAGCTTGCCGAGGTTCAGAAAAAGGCATTCCAAAGAGTGTGGGACAAGAAGTGGTATGGCCGGGTCAATCTGGACTTGGATTCCTCATCCAAGAGTGCGTACGGCCGCCAGGAAGGAGTAGCCCGTGGGCACAAATACTGGAGCGGGGGGCACAAGCCCATGCTCAACCCGTTGGTTTGCGTTCATTGCTCAGACTGGGGAATGCCTCAATGCTTGGCTCAGACCGGGTAATACGTACAGCGCCAATGGCAGTGTGGAGTTCTTGAAGGAGTGCCTCGCCCTGCTTCCCAAGCAGGTCTGGAGAGTGGTCGTCCGTGCAGATTCAGCCTTCTTCAGTGCCGCTTTCATCCGCGCTCTGGAGATTCTGAGTTGTGGATATGCGATCAAGGTCAAGATCCGTGGTTGGAAAAAGATCTGTTCAGGGCAGGAGTGGCGAAAGGTCCCCGGAAAAGAGGGGATCTGGACGGCAGAGTTCGAACACCGGATCAACGGTTGGAACAGAGCACGTCGTTTTGTCGCTGTTCGTCGTTTGGGTCGGTATGCAGACGCCGGAGAAAGACGGGGTTTTGTTTGAGATACCTGAATACAGTTATGGCCTGTGGGGTAACCAACCTGGGACTGACGCCTTTGAAAACTGAAGAGTTCTACAACAAGAGGGCGGTGGCCGAGAATCTGATTGGGGCCGGCAAGAACCAGATGGCCTTTGGTTCGATGCTGGTTCATGAATTCTGGGCCAATCATGCCCTTCTTCAGGCCTCGGTATTCGCTTACAACCTCATGATCTGGTTCCAGCGGATGACACTGGATGCTCATCGTTGGCGCGAGAGACCAAACACACTCAGAGCCTGGCTCATATACTTGGCAGCCCGACTCCTGTATACAGACAATTCATGGGTCCTCGCTCTGGGCAGAGGATATCCTCATCAAGATGAATGGGAACGGATGGAAAACCGACTGGCTGCACTGAACTTCGCATAAAGCCCATATCGTCGAGGATAGATGAAAATCCAGAGGGATAAGTGCGCCCACGATTCGCTTTTCCAGTCCTTTGAGGCCTGATTTTCGTCACCTGGAATGCCTGTCAACCGACTCGGTGGCACTGCCGCAACTCATCGTGGCACAATTGGGGAGAAACCGGCTTCATATTGAACCGGCTACCCACTGATCCCTGTGCCAAAACGGAGCTTGCAAGATCCAGGTTCAGACGCTTCTTTTCGGGGGGATCTGCCGCTACTTAGGTGTTTGGGCTGCCGGAAAAGCGGTTCTCGGAGTTGGGGTTGCCGGAACTGCCTTCAGATTAGCTGGAATGGCAAATCCTGTTGTTGGCTGGTTCCGCGGCAATTTACGTCGTGTATAAAATCGGTGAACCGGCGTATCGGAAGACGGTCCCGGCCGCTCTGTGGATTGCCGCCAAGCGACTGGAGTTGTTTGAAGTGACATGATCCGTGCCGGGTCTTGTGGATGCACAGGCTTTCCGGGGGCGCACGACCGTTTCTTGCTTGGTGAGCATACCAAACTCTCCGGTGAGTCCAGTGCCCACCTTACGGCGGCAGCGTGTGAAGTAATCTTTGACCCTTTCCCATCTGATGATGCAAGATGTTGGTGAGCACGAAAAGAATCGACGGATTATCAGCGGAAGTGGATGGGTGAATGGGCAGGAGGAATCAAGACTGACTGTACACAGCTCGGGTCTGTTTGTTAAGGAGAAATGGATTCAATGCCTGAAGTCTCTCGGTTTTATGGAATCAATCATAGCCATGTTCTTCGGCGATCACAACCCGCCGCACTTCCATGCCCGCTACGGAAGACACAAAGTGGCGATTCGCATCCAAGACTTCAGGGTTCTCGAAGGACATCTCCCTCCGAGAGCATTAGGTTTGGTCATCGAGTGGGCCGCAATGCATCAGGAGGAACTCATGAATAACTGGGAACTGACGCTTGCATATCAGCCGCCGAAGAAGATAGAACCGCTCGGGTAGAGGATAAGACAATGTGCATCGACCCTCATTTCAGCACGGTACGTGAACGGGTACAGTATTGAACTGACTTTCGAGAACGGTAGGTCGGGGGTCGTGGACTTCTCAAAGTTCATCAGCAAGGGCGGCGTATTCAGTCGCCTGTCCGATCTGGATTTCTTCAAGAGATTTCAGGTGAATGAAGAATTGGGGATACTCACCTGGGAGGACGAAGTAGATGTTGCCCCCGAAGTTCTCTACAGCGAGGCCACAGGTGAGCCTCTGCCCCAATGGATGCAGCAAGATAATGATTTGAGAGATACAGCCTAATGAGGGCTTGCACGTGCTCGCGTGCCGGAGACGTGTGATGGCGGCCATCGAGATGCATACACGCAGTGAGCGAGAGACAATGCGCCGCCAAGGAATACGGCGGAATCGGTCCTCTGACATCTGAGAGTCTTTCTTGAAGACCCCCCGCATCCTATTGTCACCCTCGTTCCCTTGAATCCTGAATTGCTTCGAGTATCTCCTGTCGGGTCAGACGCTTACCCAACCCGGGAACATCGAAAGGTGAGCGGCGAGTTCGGCCGGACTTGGGGACAATGGCATACATGTCCCCTTTGCGGCGTCGAATAATGACCTCTTCGGTTTTCGACTCCTCGAGGATACGAGCCAGTTTTTGTCTGGCTTCAGAATATGTGTAGACCTTCATCGCATCACCTCACCACGCTTATTCCAAGGCTTTCGGCAACATCACACATCCTATTATCGAGGCTGATGAGCGGAAGCGTGGTCTCAATACGGCTCTGTGTATCAGGGAAACAGCACCTGTCCAATTGACGGATCCGTACGATCCATGTGATCCAATTCCGCCTCGTTTGTGGCTCAGAAGGTCATGCCCCCACCCGTTTGCGCTGCGTGTGTCGTTCACGCAGTCATCTGCAAGAGCTTTTCCAATTTCCTCAAAGCTCATTTCAACGTCTGTCCTCAAGCGCTCCGGTTCCGACAGCACTCCGAGAACGAACACCCTGTCGGACAGATCTTCCGGGATTTTTTCCCTGACACCTCTCAATCGTTGACTGTCCTCATCGAAATCAATAAGCAGAACCATTCTCCTCACCGAGTACTTTCGCATCTCACGGACATGTACGTTCAAAAACTGTCTAACAACCTTTTTCCATCCGCCGGAAGGCGGCAGGACTTAAATTCTTCTTCCGTCGAGGTGTGGATCGAGAAGGAATCCGTTTGCCATCTGCCTGTTGGCCTTGTCTTCCGGTAGTACGTCGACGTGTGGTCGATCCCTATTGATGCTCATAGTTCCACGTCGTCACGTATCAAGGCATTCACAAGGTCGCCGGAGACGGACACGTCGCTGAGCAGCCTCACCTGAGTCGGTTCCAGGTGGCTATTCCGATGCAGTAAGAACGTGTTTTCATCGGAAAACTTTCGAATAGCTTCCGGATTGTGAGAGGTCGCCAGAAGCTGACCGCCGTGTTCAAACGAGCGACGCAGTGCCACGAGAAAATGGCCGACCTCTGACAAGGATAGATAGTTGTCAGGCTCGTCCCAGAAGCAAAACATCGGTCCATAGGCTTTATTGGCGGCCAAGACGACCGAGCAAAGAAAAAGGCACTTTTCTCCGTCGGATAACTCTGAAAAATTCAGGGATAGACGGGCCTTATCTCTTTCAAACCGAATTATCATACTCTTAGAGTCTTTGCCGGTCGGCTCGTTCAGAAAATCTTTCAAGTCGGGCATAACTTCGCGGAGATGTTGTTCAACCGGCGTGTAGGCGGCAAAATAGCGGCTGAGCAACCCCAGCGACCAATCAGCGAAGTTCGAACAGTCTCGATTCGGCTCCAAAGTCCCGCCTTTGGAGTCCCCGGTCATTAAACTCGGGATCGGGGCCAGAATAATGGTGTGAGCAAGCCAAGTCTTGAATAGACGTAGGGGATCCGTTTCCGATTGTTCCTGAATCACGGGAAGGGCTACGAGGTGCCAATCCACCAGAAATTGAGCCTCTCTGTTTTCTGGGCTGATATGGAGGGTGACTTGGGCTTCTTTTCGTGAATAGACCGGATTTCCCGCCACAGTCAACTGCTCTTCAGAGACTCTTAGTTCTTTGAACTTCTCCGGTAATTCCAGAGCAAGCACATACGTGAATACTCTGTCGTCAAGCAACACTTCGATCTCGAACCGGATAGGAACATCAGACCTGTCACGAGTGAAATCCTTCGGCTGAACAAGCGATTCCGACTCTGTTCGTGCCCCGAGCGATGGCCAGAAGCACTTCCAGAACTGCTGCAATGGTTGACTTGCCCGTGCCGTTCTTTCCAATCAGGAGCGCGGACGGCATTCCTTTGAGGGTCAGTACGAAGTTCTCAAGGCATCTGAAGTTGTGGACGTATAGTCTTTGGATCATAGCGACACGATCCTTAATGTGGCTCGAAATAGATGTTTGATTTCTCCCCCCGATAACACGACTTCTTCTTTTTTTCAACAGGTGTTTGAACTCTGGACGAACGATCTCCACCGGCACCCGGGAGAGTCCGAGAAGTGAGAGACGGATTGCACTCCCGTGTCCTGTGGGAAACCATTCTCCGCAAGCAGAGCCGGCACGTTGTCTCCCGTGGTCCGAGCTTGCAAAAACGGTTTCATGTGTTAGCTTCTCCGTAAGTGGGAGCCGATGATGCTCAATCATCTCTTCGGAGCCAAGTGCTTCGTTGCTCCAAATACGGTCGCACAACCTGAGCCGTCTTCCCGGCGCAGGCCGGGAACCAGTCTTCTTTTCCTGGACCCCGGCCTACGCCGGGGAGACGGCGGGACGCCTGCCCCTAAAGATGACGGGCAGAGACGCCCGTCCCACGGAACAGGTTCGAGGCTCGGCAAAGTTCTTCGTAGACCGGGCCTCCGTGCCCGGAGATTTCTCGTCTCAGACGGCCGCAATTGGGAACGAGGGGACAATACTTAACCGAACCCATGAAAAGGTGTACTAACAATTGATTGTGATTCCATATTTCCACCGGTCTAAGGAGTAAGTCTGCGGACCTCATCCGCACGAAAGGAGACGAGATGATGAAGAATCTGGTGCTGTTGTTCGCAGTTGTTGCGGCCCTCTTCGCGATGGTTCCCGGGACGGCCTCGGCCGCCGATGCGTCCAAAGGGTCTGCCGAGGCGTTGAAGAAAGAGGCTCAGGATACCCTGGAAGCTGCCAAGAAGTTTGCCGAGAAGGAAAAACAGGAGTATCACACAGAAGGTTCAGGCTCAACTCGATGCGCTGTCCGCTCGCCTGGACCAACTGAAACAAAAGGCCCGATCCGCGCAAGGCGGATGCCCTGGCAAAAGTGAATCGGAACATTGCCGATTTGGAGAAGAAGCGGGCGGATGCCGGACGGAAGCTGGCCGAGATGAAGACTGCGGGTGCCGACGCCTGGATGAAGCTCAAGTCGGGTCTGGACGGCGCGGTGAATGAACTCAAGAGCGCGTTTCAGGGACTTTCCGGGGAAGCCAAGTAATTCAGGCGGAATTGTGGGCGTACGGCAAAATAACAACCCATGAGCACATCGCGGGAATTCATAGACGTCTCGATACCGCTCCCTCTTGCCGGCCCCTTTACCTACAGGGTGCCCGAGGACCTTCAGGAGCGTGTCGAGATCGGTCGTCGCGTGCTGGCTCCGTTTCGGAACAAGATCCGCGCGGGGTTCATCACGGGCATCGGGTCCCCGGAATCGGACGTGGGGGAGATACGTGAAGTCGTGGACATTCCCGACGAAGAACCGTATCTGACGACTAAGCTTTGGCGTTTCCTCCAATGGATGTCGTCATATTACCTGATCCCCACCGGTCTCGTGCTCAAGACCGCACTCCCGCCGGGGTCGGACAGACGATCCAAGCCGTGGGCGATCCTTACCCCGGAGGGTAGAAGTTGGTTCGGCGGGATAGGGGATGACCGGGGACTGACGCTTCCCAACAAGATGCTGCGGACCGGAGCCATGCCGAGAAAAGACCTGACCGACGCGGTGGGCGAGAGCGGAGTTCAGGAAGCTCTTGCCCGAGGCTGGATTCTTTTCGAGGAGAGGATCGCGCGTCCTCGAACGAGTCTCCGCAAAAGGAACCTCCCGGAACTCCTCAATCCCGTGGGTACGCCTTCCCCTGAAGCCACGGAGATCCCCGATCTCACTGCCCATCAAAAGAACGCCTACGAGCACATCAAGGAAGCCGTGGATTCCGGCGGGTTCAAACCGTTTCTCCTCTTCGGGGTTACCGGTTCGGGAAAGACGGAAGTCTATTTGCGAGCAATAGCCGAGGTACTGAAGCTCGGCAAGCGAGCCCTCGTGTTGGTGCCCGAGATCGCGCTTACCCCGCAGTCCGCTCGACGATTTCTCAGGCGGCTCGGCGGAGGGCTGGCACTTTTTCACAGTGGTCTCACTCCGGCACAGAGGCTCGACGAGTGGCGGAGAATACGGGCAGGCAAGGTGAATGTGGTTATTGCCGCTCGTTCCGGGATTTTTGTCCCCCTCGAGGACCTGGGGCTCATCGTAGTGGATGAAGAGCACGATCCTTCGTACAAGCAGGAGGACAGTTGTCCGTACAATGCCAGAGACATGGCCTTGGCCCGGGGTAAGCTCGAGGATGCCTGCGTGATTCTGGGAAGCGCCACTCCGGCGTTCGAGACCTATGTCAACGCACAGCGCGGAAAGCTTACCCGCCTGGACCTCCCCAAACGTCATCATGGAGGTGGTCTGCCGACCGTGGAATTGGTCGATCTCAGGGATAATCGGGATGCACTCAAGGACGCGTTCCTCACGCCGGTTCTGCTCAAGGAGGTGGAAGAGGCCCTTTCTCGTAACGAACAAGTGGTGCTTTTCCTTAACAGGAGAGGATTTGATACGTTCGCTCAGTGTCGCGCCTGTGGAAACGTGTTCAAATGTCCCAATTGCGATATCAGCCTTACTCACCACAGAAGCGCTCGACATCTCTTGTGCCATCTGTGCGGATTCTCCAGGGCCTCACCGCCCCTGTGCCCGGAATGTTCCAGCGAGAATCTGTTTTTCGGAGGGGTGGGAACGCAAAAAGTCGAAGAGATGTTGGCCCAACGGTTCCCCGAAGCGCGAATCGAACGTTTGGACAGGGATACCACGCGGCGTCGGGACGAACTGGAAAAGATCCTAACCAGATTTCGGAACAAGGAGATCGATATCCTCACCGGGACGCAGATGATCGTCAAAGGACATGACTTCCCGGGGATCAGTCTCGTGGGGGTTCTTTGCGGGGATTTGTCTCTCCACTTTCCCGATTTCAGGGCTTCCGAACGAACCTTCCAGATGCTTACGCAAGTTGCCGGTCGTACGGGTCGAGCCTCGGATTCCGGTAAGGTGATCCTTCAGACCTTCGATCCCGATCACGAAGCCATCCGGTTTGCAGCCGCGCATGAGTATGAGGGGTTTTTTGAAAGCGACATCATTCCCCGGAAGGAACTGCTCTATCCCCCCTTTGGCTATCTGATTCTCGTGAGAATAGAGGGCAACAACGAGAAGAGAGTCGAGACCAAGGCCGTACGAATAGGACGGGCTGCACGGCTGCTGAAAGGAAACTCGCAAGACGTGATGATTCTCGGGCCGGCGCCGTCACCCAGAAAAAAGGTTGTCGGACGGTACCGCTGGCAGGTTCTTTTCAAGTCTGCGGAGCGCGAGGCGGTGCGGACCCTAGTCCGGGAACTCATGGCAGAGGGTCATCTAAAGGGGAACGGATTGAAAATCATCGTGGACGTTGATCCCGTGGATCTGATGTAGGCGTTCTTTAAAGGCTTTGCAACACAGGCAAAACCTAGTAATATGAGGCAGTAGGTAATGATACGACGGAGGACCGATGAACAGGACGAAATTCATAGTAATTACCACGGTAGGGCTGTTTCTCGCGGTTGGCCTTATCCTCTCTTGGGCCGTGTATCAGAGGGAGGATGTTGCTGAAAAGGTGAACCATGTGCGAAACTTCACCGACGAAAACTTTGAAAAGGAGGTCGTACAGGCCTCTATGAAGTATCCTGTGCTCATTGACTTCTATGCTGAATGGTGCTTTCCATGCCGAATGCTTGAGCCGGTCATTGCAGAGGTAGCAAGTGAATTAAAGGGGCAGGCCGTTATCGGGAAACTTGATACGGACAAGAACCTCATTGCCCGCAGATTCGGGATCAGCAAGATTCCCGCACTTTTCGTGATTAAGGACGGGGAAATCAAAAATGCCTTTTACGGTGTGGTACCGAAAGAAACCATCGTGAAAGCCCTCAATGAATATGGATCGTGATTTAAGATGCAGAGTTCAATGTCAACTAGTCTGTCCGATTTAACAATCATCCTCCGAGGCGCGGGAGAAATGGCCTCAGGGGTCGCATGTCGACTTCATCGCTCGGGTTTCACCAGACTTCTCCTGACCGACATCGACAATCCGCTCGCTGTCAGACGTCTCGTGAGTTTCTGTGAGGCGTTGCATCACGAGACGTGGAGTGTCGAGGGAGTTCGCTCGGCGAGAATAAGTGCTCCGGAAGAGGCCGAAGGTCTTTGGAAAAAGCGCATCATTCCGGTGATCGTCGACGCGGAAAACCGCTCAAAGGATGTTCTGAGACCCGACGTCGTTATCGACGCGATCCTCGCAAAAAGGAACCTCGGTACAACCATGAGCGACGCTTCACTGGTAGTGGGACTGGGGCCGGGGTTCTGTGCGGGTAAGGACGTTCACTTCGTCATTGAGACCAATCGGGGCCACAACCTGGGTCGGCTCATCCTTGAGGGTGAGGCTTCGCCGAACACGGGCGTGCCCGGGGACATAGCAGGCCGGACCTCCCAGAGAGTCCTGCGGGCGCCGGTGGACGGGGTTTTCCAGTCCGACGTACAGATTGGAACCCAGGTGCGGGAAGGGCAGGTCGTGGGGCACGTAGGGGCCGATGAAGTAAGGTCCGGCGTGACCGGGGTAGTGCGCGGGCTGATTCGACCCGGTACAGCGGTCGTTCAAGGTATCAAGATTGGCGACGTAGACCCTCGCGGCGAAGTTTCGTATTGTGGTGCCGTATCGGAAAAGGCTCGTGCCATCGGAGGCACGGTCTTGGAAGCAATACTCATGCGCTTCAATAATTCGCCGCAGACTGGATGAGAGGATCGGCAATCCGGTCCGTCAACGCCCGCAGCGGCTCTCCCAAACCGTAGCCCTCTAAACCTACTAGTAGAGCGTTTCATAAGTGCCCTCCTCTCAGCCCTCTTCCAGAGGGCGAGGGGGCAAGCGGACTTCGCTCCTTGAGTCATAAGAAGGCTATTGATCTCCAATGTACTAGAGAATGAATAGTACCGGGGTGATGGTGCATTCGGATTTTTCGTCAGACTGAGCAGGCGAACGCATGTTGAATTTTCGATAGACCGGGCCTACCGATTAGCCGGTCGGGAAGTCACGGGGCGGGATACTAGTTGAAATTTTGGGCATTTTGAGATATAAAGGAGAAATGCTGACGTAAATCCTGTAGGGGATTTGGTATTCACTCGATTTCTTGAGGGTGATGTACAGTGTATAGAGGATATGTGACGGCCGTCGTTGTGGCCGTGGTCTTGTCGTGGTCTTCGATTCTGCTTGCGGGTGCTCGAGTTGAAGGCCGGGCTGCAGATGCAGGGACGGTAATCGCTAAATCATCGGCGGTCAATGGGAAGCCCGGAGGCGAAACATCCATCGCCGGCGCAAAGAATACCCGAAAGCGGAAGGGCAACGCGGGCGGGGCCTACATCGGACCCCAAGGGCCGACGGCGGGATCCGTCAAATCCGAGACCGTGGTGCTGCCGCACGGCGACGGACTCGATCTGCTTTCCCGAGATCCCCTTGATCTGCTGCGTCTGGATGATATCAAGCCGCTCTACACTTCTCCGGAGTTACCGGGGGAAGGAATCTGGGAAACCTGCAATTCACCAAGGGACGAGAAGGGGCGGCCCGTTCTCTACAAGAGCTTCTATCGGCCGAGTGTGGATTTTCCCAATGCCGTGGTCTATATGATGATTATCGACATGCGGCGAACCATTATGCAGTACTACGTCGGGTCTCAGGAACCTGCTGCTCCGGAGGCCAGATCGGAAGTGGAATCGACACTGCGTTCCCGCGTGTTGGCCATAACCAATGCAATGTGGCAGCAACGCCATTCCCAGGGGGCGGGGGCAATATTCCGCGGAAAAGTGCTCTACCCTATGATTGACGGAATGGCAACACTGATCGTTTATCGTGACGGTTCCGTGGATATCCAGGAATGGAGTTCGGACATCCCCACGGAACTCGTGCGTGACGCGCGCCAGCTTCGGCACCTCATCGTCAAGAACGGCGTGGTGGTACAGGCCGTCAATCGGGGGGGGCGTCTCGAGGATGCCGAGATCGGCCTCGGGTTCTTGCTCGGAGGAGGCGGAAAGGACCAGGATGGTAAACATTTTTGGTACGTGGCACATCGGAGCGCGTTCGGCATCAGAGAAGACGGCAATCTCGTCTTTGCCATCGGTCATCACATCGGGAGCAAGGATCTGGCCAAAGCTCTTGTGCTGGCCGGTTGCGAACGCGGCATGCATGCCGATGCCAATCCGGCCAATATTGTGGGCAACCTTTACATCCGGGATTCTTACGGAAACCTGATCAGGAAACTCAGGCTGTCGCCGGAGCAGTCCAAATACTCTTTGACGAGATACGAAGACGGGTACAGTAAAGATTTCTTTGCCTTTTTCCTGAGGAGACCCGGAAAGCCTTCGGACGGAGCGTTGAGTCGACGATCCGCCACCAACCGTTCCCGTCGGTGAAGAGGCATTTACAATGATGCGTTCGCACATTGCGACGATAGGAGTCCTTTGCGCGCTCTTCCTGGTCGTACCGCACGCATGGACAAGAGAGAAGGGCAGGGCCGGCGAAATTGAGGGTGACGAGCTGGTCCGCCAGGGCATTGTCGCTGCCAATTCGGGGGACACGGACCGGGCCGTGAAACTGTTTTCAGCCTGCATTGATAAATCGAAATCCAATGCCGAAGCTCGGTACAACAGAGGAAAGGTCTACCTCATCCTGGGCGACCTGAAGCACGCGCGAAGCGATCTGGACAGGGCCATAAGACTCGACTCCAAATTGGCGGGAGCATACTCGGCGAGGAGTGTCGTGCACAGGCGCAAGGGCAACATTGCCAAGGCCGCCAAGGACCTGAACAAAGCTCTCGAACTGGACCCCGATGATCCGATTGCCCTCATGAACCGTGCCGATCTCTTTTTCAGCAGCGGCCGGTACGACAGTGCATTGGCCGACCTTGGACGCATCATCAAGACCAATCCGGATCTGACGCGGGCCCTCGGCAACCGGGCCTACATTCTGGAACAGATCGGTAGGTACGACGAGGCAATCAAGGATTTGAGCGCAATAATAGCCCGCCGGCCGGACAATCTCCAGGCAATCAAACATCTTGGATTTGTGTACCGCCAGAAAGGGGACCCGAGCGAGGCCGTTCGATGGTACAAGATGGCGTTGAAGCTTGAGCGTGACGAGGACCGCCGCAAGGTCCTGAAAGAAGAGATGCAGGAAATGCGACGCAGGGCTCGCGCGAAGTAGAGATCGGCTCTCAAGCAGCGAAGCTTCACCGGAACACCCGCACCATCTCGGAATTGCGATGGGGTGGAACCATTCCGAATGATGACTCTCCCGACCTGTTTTCCCTTGAGACAGACTTCATACTCGAATAGACTGGCGATCAAGAGTCGTAGGGCTTGCCTTCGGTGAACGGCGGCAATCGGCATACCCGTTTGTCACGCCTCTCATAGCGTCACGGTATAGGCTAAACTGCGGAGAAGTATCATGAGATCCAAGCGATTGGATTTTTCGGCAATCAGCTCGGCCATCCGGGCGATCGACGATCTGGGTTCCAATAATAGTGAGATAATGGCTGCTCGGGCGATCCACATCAATATACTCCTCGAACAAGTTCCCGGAGATGCGGCACGCGTAATCAAGTCGGCCTACAACCAAGTAGGTGCGGAGGCTGCCATCAGCAGTCAGGCGTACTATGGCGAAGACCGAGTCAACACCGACATGATAGCGATGGGTACCGTATACCAGCACCGTGAGGTCCGGCGGGTGCTGGGGACCAACTCTCCCTGGGTCCGGCCTTGGCTCGACGAGATCGAAGGGATCGTAGAGAATGCTCCGGAGACGGTCGGGTGACCTGCTGACCGGTAAGAAAAGTGGTTCTCTTCGCGACGAATCTGTTGCAAAGCAATTCCGCCCATCATATGATAAAAGATTGTGTTCGGCGTGAAGCCAACGTCCGGAGAAGGGGCGTCATATCCTGCAGCCCGCGGGGACGTGGGAATGATATGAAAGCGCCTTCAACCAGGTGACCGTCGCGGATGACAAATTGCGGGGCAGTCCCGCCACGGCGGGATCGCCTGCCCGAATAGACCGGCTGGATGCCTGTCCCGTTAAGAAGAGGTCGAGTTCTTGTGAATGCGAGTTCCTATGAGAGTCCGCGGCAGGCATGATAGTTGGTAAGAGTCAAGAGCATGCGTAACGCATCTACGATCCATACTCGATCCGAAGAAGAGACAATCCGTCTGGGAGAAGCCTTAGGGAGCCTCCTCAGACCGGGGGACGTCGTCTTCCTCGTAGGAGAACTGGGCACGGGGAAGACACGGTTGGCAAAAGGTATGGTCAGCGCTGCAACCGGCGCCGATCCCGAGGAAGTTGTAAGTCCCACGTTCACGCTGGTTAATGTGTTTGAAGGTTCATTCCCCGTGTATCACGCGGACCTGTTTCGCCTGGAGAGTGATCAGATCGCAGGGACCGGGCTGGATGAGGCTTTTGAGGAATCGGGTGCCGTCATTGTGGAATGGGGTGAGAAAAGTCGGTTCATGGAAGGAGAACAACTCCACGTCACTATTGAATATATGAGCACGGATAGTGACAGGAGGATTGTCATGGAGTGGTCTCCAAACAGTACCTGGCATGAACGGATGTGCGCAATAACCGAGGATTGGGATGCGTCTTCCGTGATAGTACCCCTCGCGTAATACCGAACCCGGTTCACTCGGCATTTTTTTGATCGGAATTCATGGGAGCAGAGAACGATGCCGTTGATTGTTCAGAAATACGGAGGAACATCCGTCGGCGATTTGGACCGAATCGCAAATGTGGCTCGCAGAGTAACGGCCCGCAAAGATGAAGGCAATGAAATGGTGGTGGTCGTTTCTGCGATGGCCGGAGAAACGGACCGCTTGCTGGACCTGGCCAAGAAGATCAACCCCACCCCCAACGAAAGGGAAATGGACGTGCTCGTCTCCACCGGCGAGCAAGTCACCGTTGCGCTGCTTGCGATCACCTTGGAATCAATGGGTTACTCGGCAAAGTCCTATTGCGGCTGGCAGATTCCTCTGCAGACCGATTCGTCCTTCGGCGGTGCGAGAATTACCGACATTAAGAAAGAGGCAATGCTTACCGATCTCAAGCAAGGCCGTATCATCATAGTGGCGGGGTTCCAGGGGATTGACGAAGACGGTAACATAACTACGCTGGGCAGGGGAGGATCGGATACGTCCGCAGTTGCGGTTGCAGCCGCGTTGAAGGCCGACAGGTGTGAGATCTTCACCGATGTGGACGGCGTATACACGACGGACCCGAACATCACCTCTAGGGCCAAGAAAATCAAAGCAATCGCCTACGAGGAGATGCTGGAAATGGCATCGTTGGGCGCCAAAGTGCTGTACATACGGGCTGTGGAATTTGCAATGCGCCACCGCGTTCCGGTCGTCGTGCGCTCAAGTTTCAATGACAACGAAGGGACGCTGGTTACGGAGGAGAATTCAGAGATGGAAAAGGAATCGGTCAGCGCAGTGACGTGCAACATGAAAGAAGCCAAGATTACGCTCTCCGGGGTGGCCGACAAACCCGGCGTGGCTTCTCAGATTTTTGGCCGCCTGGCCGCGGCCAATATTGTCGTTGATATGATCATTCAGAACTCCAGCGCGGACGGTAGGACCGACATCACCTTCACCATTCCCGAGGCGGATCTGGCAAAAGGAATGGAGATATGCAAGGATATCAAGAAGGATCTTGGGGCTTCGGATTTGGCCGGGTGCAATGATATTGCCAAGGTTTCCATCATCGGTCTGGGTATGAGGTCCCATGCCGGCGTTGCATCCACCATGTTTACCGCTCTCGCCGACGAGGGCATCAACATTCAGATGATCTCGACCTCAGAGATCAAGATCTCCTGCGTAATTCAGAAGAAATACGCTGAGTTGGCCGTAAGAACGCTGCACGACACTTTTGACCTGGGAA
The DNA here is from genome assembly GCA_963675835.2 of Desulfomonilaceae bacterium. Classification (GTDB taxonomy): domain Bacteria; phylum Desulfobacterota; class Desulfomonilia; order Desulfomonilales; family Desulfomonilaceae; genus JAVHLK01. Next base: position 209,413 of record CAXXIU010000017.1, on the reverse strand, counting down.
AGGCCCGTTCGTGAGACACGGAGCAATGCCTTGAATTCTATTGAACTCTACGACACGACCCTGCGAGACGGAGCCCAAACCTGGGGCATAACCTTCTCGCTGGAAGATAAGCTCAGGATAGCCAAGAAGTTGGATGATCTGGGCATTGACTTGATCGAGGGCGGGTATCCCGGCTCGAACCCCAAGGACAAGCGCTTTTTCGAGGCCGCGCGGAATCTGAACTTCAAGCACTCGCGAATCGTGGCCTTCGGCAGCACCTGCCGGGCCGATTTGTCTCCAGAGAAAGATCCGCAGATCGGCAACCTTGTGGAGAGCGGAACCGACTTGGTCACCATAGTCGGTAAGAGTTGGGATCTTCACGCCAGGCATATCCTGGCCGTCCCCCTGCAACGCAATATCGAGATGATTCGTGACTCGACGGCCTACCTCGCTCATCGATTCTCCAAGGTCATCTTTGACGCTGAACACTTCTTCGACGGATTCAAGAAGAATCGGGAATATGCCCTGGAGACGCTCAAAGCCGCTCAGAATGCAGGTGCCCATTGCTTGGTGCTCTGCGATACAAACGGCGGCACGCTTCCTTCGGAACTTGTGGACATAATAGCTCAGGTGAAGAGCGAGCTTACCGCTCCCCTGGGAATTCATGCGCACAACGACAGCGATACCGCAGTTGCCGGGACCATTATGGCCGTCGAAGCCGGCGTCGTGCACGTTCAGGGAACGATTAACGGAATCGGTGAGCGGTGCGGCAACGCGAACCTGATCTCCGTCATCGCAAATTTGGCCCTCAAGATGGGCAGGATAGACGTCGAGCCGGAGCGGTTACGGAAGCTCAAGTCAATCTCGGAGTTCGTCGACGAGATGGCCAACCGGACCCCGCTCAAGTCTCAACCGTACGTCGGCGCGGCGGCTTTTGCCCACAAAGGAGGGCTCCATACCAGCGCGGTCGTCAAGACGTCTGAAGCGTACGAGCACCTGGACCCGAGTCTCGTGGGAAACTCACGGAGTTTTCCGATTTCCGAGCAGGCGGGGCGGGCAGCGGTTGCACAGAAGGCATCCCAGTACGGCATCGATCTCAGGATCGACGATCCCAGAGTCACGGAGATCCTCAAGACCATCAAGGACTTCGAGGCAAAGGGCGCAAACTACGATGTTGCCGACGGCTCCTTTGAACTGCTGATGAAGAGAATGCTGGGCCGTCACAAGAAATTCTTTACGTTGCACGGCTTCCATGTCACCAATGTCAAGAGACAAGGCGATACCAAGACCTACTCCGACGCGGTTATCCGCATCGTAGTGGGTGACACCATGGAATTCTCCGCGGCCGAGGGCAACGGACCGGTTCACGCGTTGGACTCGGCTTTCAGAAAGGCACTGGAGAAGTTCTATCCCAACGTCATGGAGGTGCGGCTAACGGACTTCAAGGTGCGGGTCTTGGAGGGGTCCTCCGGTACCGGAGCAACCGTTCGAGTGTTGATTGAGTCGGCCGACAAAGACTGTACGTGGTGGACCGTGGGCTTCAATGAAAACGTCATCCAAGCATCCTGGGATGCTCTCGTGGACAGCATCGATTATAAGCTCCAAAAGGATCTCGGCGGCGGAGACTGATGCCCCGGTGTTCTGTGGCGGTACGCAATGAGCCTTAACGGGACGGTCTCAACCCCTTGGAATCACGATGGGGTTACTCATACGATGAATCCGTTTCCACACCGTACTTCTCCTCACCGTGCCGTGATCGTGCTCATCGTCCTGGGGTTGGGGGCCTTGGTCTTTCAGGCACTCCAACGGGCCGGCGATCTCTACTCGGCCGCGGGCGGGGAATCGACCTTGCGACGGGGAGACTGCGTCTATCAGGTGTTCATAGACGACATCCCCCTGGGAGTGGTTTGCGTCGATCAACCGACCTCGATCACGGCTCTCCTCGAAATCCTCGGTGCAAAAGGGGAAGACCGGTTGGTGGATCATTCCCGTCCAATCGCGTGCAACAGGATCGTCAGGCTGTCGAAAGCGAGCCACGAAGTGTCGTATGAAGACTTGCCCGGGAAAGTCCTCTTGCTCGCGGGAAAGAAGATCGACGTCAACACGGCCGATGCAGACGACCTGGGTGCCGTTCCCGGCTTGGGCACGACGCTCGCAACGAGAGTAACCCGGTTCAGGGATTCATTCGGCCCTTTTTCCCGGATGGAAGAGCTGGCCCGCGTCCCGGGAATAGGAAAGGAAAAAGTCCGCAGGCTCCAAGCGTACCTCAAGGTGGGAGAATCAGCCCGAGTCAATGAACTTGAGAACGTCCATGCCGTTCATGGTCTCCTTCAGCCAACGAGACCGATCAATGAACAGGAGATGCCTTACAACTCTCAAGTCCCTCACCGATAAGGCCGCACCAACTGCAATGCACAGCCACAGCGCGGGGCGAAACCCCTCATGAAATCCATACATCACCGCACAGAGGGGCACAAATCCGAGACAAGGGAACAAGAGAACCAAGAGGAACGCGTTGCGAGGGAGTTCTCCGCGTGCCGCCGGGTGTATTCCGCCGATTGACGGGTACCTTCGTATCACCCAGGCCCAAGCGAGCCAGTAAGAAGAATGGCGAATGCCATAGTAGAAAACCGCGGAGCCGGCTGAAACGACGATCAGCGAAATCAGCGACGGGAGCGGAGAGTGAATCCCGGGAAAGAGCAACCTGAAAGCACACAGCACGAACAGCCCCACACAGGTTGAATACACGCCAAGGCCCTTCAAGGGTAACCGGATCTCCCTCTCCAAAAAGAACGGCGGCGGATCCAACGGGAGTGAGGTCACTCCATGCTGAGCGGTCAATGGGGGGTGTTTGGGATTCGCGGACATTTGGCGTGGTCATGGAACGGCCGGCCTCTCACCGGTGAAGGACACACCCGAGCGGGCCGACTCCGGACAAACGAAAGCCCCGGAAAGGAGGATGAGAACCGGGGCTTCGCATGGGGGAAAAGGTATGTTGAGCAGCGGGCTACGCCACCCGCTGAATGACCTGCCTTAAACCATGATTCTAAATAGTTGTCAAGAAAAATTAAAGTTTCTTCGAGAAATAATATAAATTTGCAAAATAACAACATGATGTTTGACGCCTAACTAGTTGGTATTGAAGTGATAAGCCGACTAGAGTAACGATCTGATCACGTCCGCCTTTCCCAACACCCCGACCAGCTTCCCGCCATCCACGACGGGCAACGTATAGTACTTTTCATCGGACATGATCCGTGCCACTTCGGATAGGTCCGTGTCCGGCGAAACCGTGACCGCGGGGTGGGAATAGATTTCCCCCACGGTGGTTGCCGCGAGACGTTCGAACTCCTTTTGCAGGCGCCACGGATTATCCAGGGGAATTAGGGAATCGAGGATGACGAACATTGTGGGAATATGGATGGGGCTGTTCTGTTTGACCAGGTCGGATTCGCAGATAACCCCGATTACTTTTCCGTCTTTGTCCACTACCGGGACCCCGTTGATGCCTTTTTCCGACAGGATTTTCGCTAGGTCGCGCAGTGTGGTTTGCGGGCCGACCGTAATCACGTCGCGAGTCATGACATCTGCTGCCTTGGCCATGTTTTCCTCCATATGACAGAGCCGGAAGGTCCGTCCGGACTTCAGTTCAGACAAGTGCGTTCCGGCTCCGGTACCGCTCGTATACCGTGTTACCAATACATGGTGATGCGTGCGTCTTCCGATCCGATGGTTAGTCGGGTCAAGAGCCCTTTTTCAGCGCACATATTCTACCACAAAAAAAAGGTTCATGCGTCGGAAAGGCGCTGAAGGGCAAGGTAGTGTGAAAGATCTGATGGAGGGATGATTATGCTCGCCGACAAGGCCGAAATACGCTTGAATCCGGGCACTCCCTCTTGCAAGGCTGAGGATGTTCCATATTTTTTGCTGAACACCGTTAGGTGGTCGTGCTATCGGTGGGGCATGCGAATATGTGGACGGGAGTTTAACGACGAAGTGATCGGACGTATAGAGGCTACCATAAAAGCCGAGCCCGAGATCTCTCGTCGTGAGCTTTCTCGTCGAGTGTGCCGTTGGCTCGATTGGAAGGCGCCTCATGGCAATCTCAGGGACATGAGTTGCCGCGTCGCCCTGTTGAAGCTGGGCCGGAGATGAATTCGGGAATGCGGATTTCAGCGATTTTCGGCTGACCAAGAGACTTGTAAGCTTGGCTCAGGATATGTATGCTCGTCCTCAAGCCAATATCCCTCAAACTTGCCAAAATCGGGCTAAGGCCAAAGCAGCGTATCGGTTTCTGGAACACGGCAAAGTGACTATGGAAAAGATCCTCCAACTGCATTACCAACAAACCGTAGAGCGAATTGCCGAATATCCGACAGTTCTTGCCGTTCAGGACTCCACCACGCTCAATTACACGGCTCATCCCTCCACCGACGACATCGGTCCGATTGGCGGTTCTCAGGACGGCCCCATAGGGCTGATTGTTCACGATACCATGGCGTTTAGCCTGGAAGGGACTCCGCTGGGGTTGCTCGATGTCCAATGTCGGGCCCGAGACCCCAAGAAGTTTGGGAAGCGAAGAAGCCGAGCAACAACGCCCATTGAACAAAAAGAAAGTTACAAACGGCTCAAGAGCTTTCAGCAGGGGGCTCGGGCACAGGAACACTGTCCTGATTCCGTCATAGTAAGCGTAGGAGATCGAGAAGCCGACCTGTACGATCTGTTTGAACTCGCCTTGCAAGACTCCAAAGGCCCTAAGATCTTGGCGCGGGCCATGCAAAAAAGGCTCCTCGCCGACGAACAAGGATACGTATGGGTCAAAGTCTCCGACAAGATATCGCCTCGTATCTGACACTCCGCCCATGATTCAAGTCACTGCATCGTGCCCGGGAGCAGATCCGCAGGTCGTCGCGGATACCGTTGCCTCTCCCATCGAGGAGCACGTCAACGAAGTGGAAGGGATGCTCTACATGAAGAGTACCAGCGCCTCGGCGTAAGCACGCGGAAGACATCGACCAACATGGTGGTCGTACTCAGCATCTACTCACCTCAGGGCATATACGACGACCTGTTTCTCGCCAATTTTGTGAACATCGCCATCAAGGACGAACTGAGCCGTTTGGCCGGAGTCGGGAGCGTAAACGTGTATCCGATCAAGGACTACAGCATGCGGATTTGGCTCGATCCGAACCGCATGGATACGCTCGGCTTAACGACGGACGACGTAGCGGCCGCAATTCGCCGGCAGAATGTTCAGGTCGCCGCGGGTCGAATCGGTGAAGCTCCCGCTCCCAAAGGGCAGATCTACGAGCTCACCGTGAACACCTTGGGGCGTCTGAAGAGTGTCGAACAGTTCGAACGAATTATTCTCAAGTCCGCACCGGGAGGTAGAGTCACCCGCCTGAAAGATGTGGCGAGAATCGAACTTGGAGGCCGGGATTACAGCACCTTCTCTCTTCTGAACGGTGAACCCTCGGCGACCATGGTTGTCTTCCAGAGACCGGGTTCCAATGCGTTGCAGGTGGCCGACCTGGTCCGGGCCAAAATGGGCCGTCTCGGCAGGGACTTTCCTGAAGGAGTCGCGTACAAGACTGTCTTTGACAAGACGCTCTTTGTACGGACTTCAATCAGGGAAGTGGTCAAGACGCTCGTGATAGCATTCATTCTTGTCTCGACCGTGGTTTTTGTCTTCCTTCAGGATTGGCGAACCACCCTGGTACCTTCAATAACCATTCCCGTTTCGTTGATCGGTTCGTTTTCACTCATGGCCCTCTTTGGGTTCTCGCTCAACATGACCACGCTCTTTGGCCTGGTGTTGGCCATCGGCATCGTGGTGGACGACGCCATTGTTGTTGTCGAGAACGTGAGCCGCAACATGGAGCAGTTCGGCCTCTGTGCGCGTGATGCGGCGGCCAAAGCCATGGGGGAAGTTTCGGGGCCGATCGTGAGCACAACGCTGGTGCTCATGGCGGTTTTCATTCCGCCTGCGCTGATGGGGGACATCACGGGCCGCCTCTATCGGCAGTTCTCCCTCACCATTGCGGTAACAACGCTCTTCAGCGCAATCAACGCACTTACGTTGAGTCCCGCCTTGTGCGGTCTTCTGCTCCGACCACGGGACGGACGGCGCCGATTTGTTCTCTTCCGCTGGTTCAACACGCTCTTCGACGGTTTTGTACGATCCTACGCGGGTGCGGTATCCGTATCGGTGAAACGGATCGGAGTTATGACGGCCCTTTTCGTCGCACTCCTCGTCATCACGTACGTTGGACTCGTGCGTGTGCCGAAAGATTTTATTCCCGGCGAGGACGACGGTTTGATCGTGGTCAATGTGCAACTTCCCGACGGCGCTTCCTTACAACGTACGAAGGGCGTTGTTGAGACGATCCTCCGTATCGTCAAAGGTATCGAAGGCGTAGAAGCCGCGGTTGCACTCGGTGGTTATTCCAACTTCGCCGGGATGGCCTCCAACGTTGGGACCGCTTACGTCCCGTTGATGCCTTGGGCTCAGCGGCTCCCTCGCTGTCGGACCAAGAAGGTCATCATGGAAGAACTGGCGGAGAAACTGGGCACCACCATTCAGACGGCGATTGCCTTTCCCTACTCGATGCCCCCCATCCCCGGCCTCGGGAAGGTGGGAGGATTCGAGATGGAGATCGAGGATCGGTCGAACCGCGGCCTCGAAGCATTGGAAGCAGCGGCGAACGAGGTGGTACGCCGCGCCCGAGCCCAGAGCGGCCTCAACAACGTGAACTCCACCTTTCGTGCGTCCGTACCGCAGATCTTCGTCGACATTGACCGTACCAAAGTCTTTCAACTGAATGTGCCGCTCCAGTCAGTGTCGGACACGATGCAGACTTTTCTGGGCTCTTCATATATTAACGATTTCAACAAGTTCGGCAGAGTCTGGCAAGTCAACGTGCAGGCCGGGGCTGCCTATCGGGCCAAACCGGGCGATATCAACCGATTGAAGGTCCGCAACAAAGACGGGGAAATGGTGCCGCTGGGAACGGTCGCCGGCATCAAGAATGCCTTTGGGCCGCAAAGGATCGATCGGTATAATCTCTATCCTTCCGCGCTCGTAACCGGCGGACCGGAGGAAAGTCGGTGTACATTTTCCTACTTGCCGTAATGGTAGCGATGCTGGTCCTTGCCGCTCAGTATGAGAGTTGGACCGATCCCTTTGCGGTCCTGCTCATTGTGCCGCTGGGCCGTACTCGGTGCAATGGCCGCTCTCGGTCTGAGGCACATAGACAACAACCTCTACACCCAGGTAGGCCTTGTTCTGCTCGTGGGCCTGGCTGCCAAGAACGGGATACTCATAGTGGAGTTCGCTCGACAGATGCGGTCTCAGGGGATGACGGCCCGGGAAGCAGCCGTGGAAGCCGCCCGTCTGCGAATACGACCGATTCTGATGACGTCGTTCGCATTCATCATCGGTGTGCTTCCGCTGGTCATGGCCACGGGAGCGGGTGCGGTGAGCCGCCAGGCGCTCGGCACCGCGGTTTTCGGCGGCATGCTCGGGGTGACGTTCCTGGGCATCAATTTCACTCCGGCGCTCTATGTGCTCCTGCAGGGTAGAAAGGCACGGCACGAAGCCGGCGGAAACGTCCAGCATGACGCACCGGGCGATACGAGAAACTCATGAAGGATCTCACTTGGTGCATGGTGAAACGAAGTACCGAGAAACGTCTCCACGCTCGAAAGGCCCGGGACATGTGCCGAAGGATTGCTTGTCCCACGGCAACCTGCTATGTACCAAGGCCGGGAGGGTACGGAAATGGTGAATCAGTACGCAATGAGGTCGGGGATCAATGTTTGGTTGCGTGTGGTTGCGATCGTGTTACTATCGCTGGGTACGATGGAGGGTGCGCAAGAGTCCCATGCCGCTGAGGAAGGTGCGAGTACCGGCATACAGAAACGGAAGTTGCCTCAAGTGAGAGTGACACTGGGCGGACGCACGATAGTCGCGGACGTTGCCAATACGGATCGTTCGAGAAGAGAGGGCCTGCTGGGATGGGCGAGTATCACGCAAGATAGGGGCATGCTCCTTGACTTCGGATTGGAACGGACCTACGCGATCCACATGCAAGGAATGAAATTCCCTATCGATGCTCTTTGGGTGGACTCCGCAGGGGAGATCAAACTGATTTATCATGACATACAACCCAATTCCGGCGTGATCTATCACTCTTTGTTCCCCAGTGCATACTGTCTGGAGATCAAAGCGGGTTTTTGCAAGCAATACGGGATCAAGATAGGGCAGAAGATTCATTTCGGCACGATCGCCAACTAGACTTTCCAAATATCTTTCGGGCTTGGGACACAATGAACGGTAAGGCGTGCGCTGTGCGTAAACCTGCCGGTCACGAGGAGAGGAGTGATGCCATGAAGATTTTTCTACGAATCGCCGCAGTAATCGTGTGCCTATTTGTTGTTGCGGCCTCCGGTTGCAGCACGTACAAGGAAGATTTCGAAAAGGCCAAGGGAACGATCTCGGAGCTTGAGGGTAAGATCCGCAGTCTGTCCGAGAGAGAGGGGAAACTGACAAAGGAAGTTGGGGACCTCCAACAGAAATCTGAGAAACTGGTCAAGGAGAAGTCGGATTTGACCGACCAGTTGGACAGAATTCAGAAGGACAATTCCGCGCTCTCAAAAGGCCTCAAGCAGCTGAAGAAACGATGCGCGGAATTCGAGAAGACGGTCGGCGAGTTGAAAAAGGAGAACGAAAAGCTCTCCCGTGACAACAAAGACCTAAGAGATCAGCTTTCCACACTGACCCGTGCCCGCGAATCAACCGCCGAGGCCCTCAAACCCCAAGGGACTCCGGCCGGTGCGCGGAAGGCCGGGGCCGAATCCGTCGCTGCGTCCACCCCGTGTGATGCTCTCGTGGAATACATGCGAAAGAGCGCTGCGATCACGCGTGGAGCCTCCGGGGAGGAACTTGCGAAACGACTCGATGCCCTCAAGAGCGAGTACAAGGACAAGCTGCAGGGGGTGCCCCCCAAGGCCGTTGCAGCGGCTGAAGCGTGGCTGAGCGAAGTAGTCCGATTCCTCACGGAGAAGCCGAGCGATGATGCGGTGTTCCGGATCCTGACCAAGAGGAATACGGCTCTGAAGGCCTGTGGAAAGACTCCGGAAGAAGGCGGTTTCTGATCGGCTCTTGGGAGATGGAAGTCCTTCATACGCCGATTCTTAAGTTTGGTCAGATATTGTCGTCTCGCTGCCATGTTGGGTGCCGGCAAGCAGAATATCCGGGCAAGGAGGCCTGAGAGCACTTGAACCGTAGGGGCAGGCCCCCGTGCCTGCCCTGGTCACCCACAGGGGGGTGCCCCTACAGGTTTGGACCGTGGGACGGGCCTCTGTGCCCGTCATCTTCAAGGGCGGGCGTCCCGCCGTCTCCCCGGCGCAGGCCGGGGTTCAGGGAAAAGAGACTGGTTCCCGGCCAAGGCCGGGAAGGCTGTTCAGCTTGTGCGACCGTACTTAGGAAACCGAGCACTAAGTAGCCCCCCTCTCCGTGGCCGCCCTGATACGGCAGGCCGCAAGAAAAGCGTCGGGAGTCAGATCGTCCCGGATTCCCAGCCTGGTGAGTGAGAAGTCGTATCGCACGGGATCGTCGGGTTCTATGGCCCTAAAGGCATTCGTGATCTCGCATGCAGCCTTCAGGTTGGCCTGTTTTCGGCCTGTCAGGCCCAGTTGAAGGCTTATCCTGTGCATGTGAATGTCAAGCGGGACGATCAGCTTGGACGGAGGAACGTGGTCCCAACCCCCGGGGTCTACCTCGTCTCTGCGCACCATCCACCTGAGGAAGAGGTTGAGTCTCTTGCATGCGCTTCCCGCAACAGGGGAGGGCAGGAGGCTGCGCGGCTTTCCCGGGAAGGGGGCTGACAGTTCCTTCACAAAGGCGCACTGGGCCGGGATGACCGTATCGTGATCCGGGCTCAGTCCTTGACTGAAGCATCGGTGGAGGGACCCGAACCGCTCGATCGTCATCTTGATGCCGAGGAGCATGTCAGCGAGCTCCTCGCCGGTTGTGAATCGGTATTTGAAGTCGCGGAACGTATTGCCCAGTGAACGTTTCGTGGCAGTTCCAAGGTACCGGTGAGGCGACGGAATCCGGTCCAACACTGAAGCAACGGTCTTCAAAATCTGATGCACGCTTCCGTATGCAAGGCATGATGCAATGAGCCCGACAACCTCGCGGTCGGCCGGATCGTCATACAGGTAGAGGAATTCCAATGGGTCGGGGTGAACGAATTCCCGGCGATTGTACTTCTCGTAGAGTTCACATAAGCCGTTTTCGTATATTCGCGTAGGCATCTTGGGGTCTTAATTCTCCGATTCAAGAATTGGGTCGCACATGCTCTATAAACGTCGCACCCCTTGGGCCAGGTCCTCCAAGCCTTGCCGGTCCAGAAGCTTGACTCGTGGACCAACCGACTCGATCAAACCTTGTTTGACCATTCGCCCGAGGATCCGGGAAAGAGTCTCCGGAATAGTGCCCAACAGTGCTGCAAGCTGGCCTTTGGAAATATCCAACTCCAGGCTGTCGGTTCCGTCTTTGGTTTCGCTGAGGTAGAGCAGGTGCGCTGCAAGCCTTCCTGGAACTTCCTTCAGTGACAGGTTGTCGACGAGCACGGTGAAGGCTCGAAGTCGTCGTGACAGTATTCCCAGCATGGCCAATGCCAGTGAGGGATTACTCTTGATGAGCTCGATGAAAGCCGATCGAGGAAAGTAAAGGCATACGCTCGGTTCCAAAGCCGTCGCGTGAGCCGGGAAGTTCCGTCCCTCGAATACGGGAACCTCGCCAAAGGGTTCACCGGGTCCGAATATGTGGAGAATTTGTTCCTTTCCGTCCGGCGAAAGTTTGAATATCTTCACCCTCCCGGAAACCACCACGTAGAAACCGGTGCCGGGGGCTCCCTCGGTGAAGATGGTACTCCCCCGCTTATAGGGCTTTTCGATGGCTATTGAACCCAAGTCACGGTGTTGGTCGGCGGACAGACCTTCGAAAAGCGGTATCCTGGACATGTGTTGTATGATCGTCATGGCATGATTTCCTCATACGCAGTCCGCTGAGACGAAGGTTGTCCGGTCATCGCCGTATTTTGCCGCCGGACTTCACTTCCAATAAGAAATCCGAAAACTCTTGACTTATGTCATGTCCAAATGTCCGCACAATTACCAACATATGCCCGTAAGAGAGTGATCGTAAGAGTTTCGGGTCAGAATAATGGAAACAAGGAAAAGGTCAAGCGTGTATATCTGATGCGCCCGGCAAAACGTAAAGGAGGAAGAGGGGTGAAATGGTCTAAGGAAGCTGAAGAAGCGGTCTCCAAAGTGCCCTTCTTCGTCAGAGGACGCGTGAGAAAAAAGGTAGAAGAAGAGGCGTACAGGGCCGGTTCTCCCGTGGTGACGCTCGACCATGTAACATCATGCCGCAGGCGTTTCCTTACCAATATGGAGAGCGAGGTCAAAGGACACCGGGTGGAACAGTGCTTTGGCCCGGAAGGGTGTCCCAACCGTGCTCACGTGGTACCGGCTCTGGCGGCGGATCTGGAAGAGATGCTTTCCTCGCACCAGTTGAGGGACTTCCTCAAGTCACGGGTTCAGGGACCGTTGAAGTTCCATCACGAGTTTCGGGTGTCCATATCCGATTGTCCCAATGCATGCTCCAGACCGCAAATCGCAGATTTGGGACTTGTCGGCGCGAGCGTGCCGCGGGTCTCGTCGAAGGAATGCAGTGGATGTGCGGCCTGCGTCGAAGTGTGTCGTGAGGCTGCGGTGCGACTGGTTGAAGGCGCTCAATCGCCGGAACTTAATGTGCAGAAATGTGTCGCTTGTGGACCGTGCATAAGAGCATGTCCCACAGGGACCCTGGAGGAGCAGAGCGGGGGATTTCGGATCATGGTGGGAGGAAAACTCGGACGTCATCCCCGGTTGGCACGGGAACTCAAGGGCGTTTATTCGAGGGACCGGGCTCTCATGATTGTCGACGCGTGCTTGAAACATTTCAAGACTTACTGCACCTGCGGGGAACGCTTCGGTGAGACACTCAGTAGGACCGGCCTGGGTTTTCTTCAGGATTACGATTTTCGACGCGAGTCTTGACAAGAGGCGGCAATACGTCTATACTATTTGTTTGTGGAGAGTGTAGCTCAGCTGGTAGAGCACAGGGTTGTGGCCTCTGTGGCCGTGGGTTCGAGTCCCATCACTCTCCCCAGCAAACCCCCTCGGTATGGGGATCGGCCTTTCTTTCTTGGCCGCGCGCCGACGGCCCCGGGTGGAACACACGTCGATGTTCGGAAGAGGCGGCCAAACCCAAGACCGATGGGAGCAAAGAACTGCAAGCCATGCGCCCGTAGCTCAGTTGGATAGAGCGCCGGACTTCGAATCCGTAGGTCGCAGGTTCGAGTCCTGCCGGGCGTGCCAAAGAAATCAAGGGGTTACCGCTCAGAAGTGGTAGCCCTTTTTTTGTTGGTGTCCTTATAGGCGTCTATGCTCCCGTGGATCCAGCATGATCCGCCCGGGCGACGTCCGTCAACTCCGCTTCAGTGAAGAGGTTGTTTCTCTTGAAGACACTCATGGTCTTGTGGCCGGAGACTGCCATGATTTTGGCGTAATCGTTCCCGGCAAGTCTCAGGTTGTGAATGGCGCAATGTCTCAGGTCATGGAAGGTGAAATCGGAGAGGCCGGCGTGCTTACCTCGGAAAGCCGTGAAGACGTCTTCTTTCCTTGCCTAAGCGCAAGGCGCAACGCACCACCGGCTCTTGTAGTAATCTCTCGACCCAGATCACCGCTCCAACCTGATATGTTGCCGGAGCCCACGCTCCGATGATATGATCCCCCAAATCATAATGGCAATGGTGGATGAAACATGTCGCAGCACAAGCACAAGAAATCGGGGTCGCATGGACACGCACGAGTGAACGAGAGCAAGTCGGGCAGCAACAAGTTCCACAAAGACTGGCGGGTATGGGTGGCGGTAGGCATGATGCTGACGGCAATCTTAATTTACGTAGTAACCCTGGACGACTCGGTTGTTCCCTTTATCATGAGACAATAAGAGCCGGATTACTTCATCAGCCCTGTTAATACGTAGCCCATAGGTTCCGCAGCGACCACGGCGAACCCTCAATCACATGACAAGAATGTGGTTGAACCCCGAGGTGCTGAGGGCTCCCTGGAACGGCAACGGACGAATTCTCCGGTTGACCATGGGGCAAAGGGGAACCGACTAAGTCTCTGCACTCCGAAGACACGGCTTAAGCTGAAACTAAGGCCACCGGCCGGGACCGGAGCAAGGGTCAACTGCTCAGGCAGCGAAAGCGATCGCCGTGAAAAACGGTGTTGTGTCCTCCGAATTCCCTGCATGAAGGAAAGGACCACGAACGAAAGGCACCGGAGAAAGAAAGTCGAGGCGACTCAACCACGGCCGGCATGAGTCAAGAGCCGATTTGACCCCCTTTCAGACCCCCTTTTCATTAAGGCGCAAATTAGGTAAGGTTTCCCCGGAATCTGCGCCCAGATGGCGAGCTGAATTGAGTATTATGTCCCCCGAATTTTGCCCCGAATTTCCCAAAGTATTGTGTCCTCCGAATTTCCCGATGCCAAGATAGTTTATCCCATCTAAAGATCTTGTTTAATATATTTAGCTTGACTCAATTTGAGCTGCCTTGCTACGCTTCCACCATAAGAGATTGTTCACAAACAAGAGGAGATCTTGAATGATCATTGGGTGACATGACAGAGAAACCACTAAAAACGGGAGGTAAAGGGCCATGGCATATGACAAGCCGATCTACGATTTTGATGAAGAGTACGATCTCAAGTATTACAAGGCATGGGTCTTAGGGGCGCAGTGGTTTCCACCTCCTTTGGTCCCTCTTTTCGTCGATCTCCATTTTACCTGGGGGAAATACGGGATGCAGTGGGCTCCCGCTATGCTCTCCGACCCACGAACGAAAGGGTGGGATTGGCGCCTTCGTAATGGCGCCTGGTACTTAAGCGTTCTCGAGACCACCGAAGAGGAGAGAAAACAACTCGAACCGATCTGGCGCGAGAAGATGAGGAAGATACTGGAGAACCCCTGGTCCACATGGCAGGACCGTAAAGCAAATCTCCATGAAACGCTTTTTGGTTTTGCAGCCTTTGATCTTGCAGGTGCGACCGACGGCGAACTGGTCGACCATTGGTACACTATTTGGAATTACAGCAAATACGTCCAGGAATGCCACTTCTACCCGATGTACGGTCTCGGCCAGGGTAATATCGTTTTTCGCAGGCTCCTCAAGCAGCTTCTCAATATCACTCCTGCCGACCCCATTTACTCAGAACTCCATTCAGGCTTTGAAAACGCCTTCACCACGATCACAGAACGCATGAGTGAAGTGGCTGACGTAGCGATTCAACTAGGCCTCGTCGATACTTTCAAAACTTCGACTCTCGAAGATCTGTTGCCTGCACTAGAGACAACCGAAAACGGGAGGAAATGGATAGAACAGTTTGACGAATACATAAGACAATATGGGTTCATACGCAGACGCGGGATGGAGATCTGCACCCCCACATGGTGGGAGGACCCGAAGCTCGCCCTTGCCGACATCCAGCGTTTCGTTATTACCGGAGGGGGCGTACGATCGGTGGAAAGCCGGCCTCGTCTGGCAGCGCGTCGCAAGGAGGTGGAGGAAGAAGTGGTCGCGAAAGTACCTCCTGAAGAGCGCGAGATGTTCCGGAAGTTGATGGTCTGCAGCCAGGCGTCTTCTGTGTTTAGCGAGGAACACACCATGTACGTCGAGATGCTCGCCTTCAGCATCATCAGGCTTGCTGCCATGGAATTCGGCCGCCGTTTTACGGCAAAGGGCATGCTGGATGATCCGAATGACATTATGTTCGTACACAGCGACGAGATTGCACACTCCGGAATGATTCAGGAAACGTGTGACCTGAAAAAGATGGTAGAGCGGAGGAAGGAAGAGTACGCAGGCTACCGGGAAGTTGAGAATACCCATCCTTTCATATTGGGAGACCCTACAAAACTCGGAGAGGTCGTTGACGCGGATGTCGTATTTGCAGTTAATGCTGCACCGCCGGTGGCTAAAGCCGAAGAGGTTGGGGCCACACTCGTGGGGTGCGCTGGAGCGCCCGGGGTCGCGGAAGGAGAGGCTCTTATACTCATGGGCGATGAAGACATGGATAAAGTTCGAGCAGGAGTTATCCTCGTCGTGCCCGCCACGACTGCGAGTTGGACGCCCGTGTTCAATATCGTCAAGGCCGTTGTGACCGACGGTGGAGGGTATTTGACCCACGCTTTGATTGTTGCAAGGGAGTTCGGCATCCCTGCAGTTGTGGGCACCCAGGAAGCAACCCGCAAGATCAGGACCGGCCAACATGTAAAGGTTGACGGTAATCTCTGCAGGGTATGGGTAAAGGATTGACGGTAATGCATCCGGCCATGCGGATCCGGGTCCCACTCGTGAGGTAACATCAGGGGGTAGTCATTATGGAACGAAAACAGAAGATCTACTGGATGGGTGAGCTCTGCAGAGAGCACAACGACGTGGTGGGCAAGAAGTGCGCGAACTTGGGAGAGCTTGCGAGCATCGGAGTGCGCGTTCCCAAGGGCTTTGCGGTATCTGTACACGCCTGGCAAAGATTTGTTGAGATCACGGGGATCGCCGGTGAAATGAAGCGCCTATTTGAGGAAGAAGGGAGAGACCTCCATGTCCCGAGCAAAGGACAAAAGGTCAGCAGCTCAGTGAGAGCATTGATCGAGGCGCAGAAGGTCCCGGCCGAGATCTCCGACGTGGTGCTGAAGAGCTACGAGCGGATGTGCGAGGATACCCACGTGTCCGAGATTCCCGTAGCCGTGAGATCGGCAGGCGCAGTGAGTATGCCGGGTGCAATGGAGAGCTACCTGAATGTGAGAGGGCACGGCGATGTGCTCAACAAACTCTTACGCGTGTGGAGCAGCGCCTACACGTATCGGGCGGTCCTCTACCGGCATACCCATAATCTGGCTGTTGACTACGCCCCTATCGGCGTCGCCGTGCTCCAACTGGTTGAGGCGAAGGCTGCGGGAGTGCTGATGACGGCGAATCCGACGTCCGGCAACACCGACGAGGCCGTCATAGAGAGCAATTGGGGGTTGGGTGAGAGTGTCGTATCGGGAGTGACTAACCCTGACCGGTTCAACGTTGCCAAGGATGATTTGACCATCACCAGTAAAGTCATCAACAAGAAGGTGAAGGAGGTAATCACACGGGAAGACGGTTCCGTGTTAGCGGACGTCCCGGCCGGGTTGCAGCAGATGCCTTCGCTTACCGACGAAGAAGTGAGACTGTTGGCACAAGAGAGCTTCAGGATTGAACGTCACTTCGGAGAACCGACCGACATAGAATGGGCATACGAATCGGGTCAAAGTCTCGAAGAGAGTCTCTATTTCCTGCAAGCGAGACCTATGAAACCGCTCCCCAAGTACAAGGACCCGATAGATAAGGTTCTTGACCTCATGCTAGGGTAGCTTGGGCAGCGCAATATTGAGACAATGATCCTCGACAAGCCTTGTTACGAAACGGATGTAAAGAGGCGAAGAGGAATGGCGGCAACATGACTAAAATCGAGTTTGTGGATCAGACGTTCAGAGATGCTCAGCAGAGCCTTTGGGGCTTTGCTATGAGAACCGATCACATGACGCCCATTGGAGAGGTCATGGATCAGGTGGGATTTAAAGCTGTAGGCACGGTCGGGGGAAACGGCATTAATGTCCAAGTGCGAACTCACAATGAGGACCCTTGGGAGAGGATCCGACTTCTCTCCGGGATGATGCCACATACCCCGCTGGAAACATCCTTTATGATCGGGAGTCTTGCCTCCTTCGATATCGACACGCCCCGCGATATCATCGCCCTTTGGATAAAGCGGTGCGTTGCCAACGGGATAAGAAGCTTCTGGAATTGCGACTACCAGACCGATATGGAGGCTGTTCGTTACTTCTCGCAAATAGTGAAGAACGAAGGCGCCAAGAATGTAGCGGGTTTGATGTACACTTTCAGCCCGGTGCACAACAGTGAGCACTGGGCGCGTAAAACCAGGATGATTGCAGAGATGAAGGACGTCGTGGACAGCATCAGGATCGAAGATGCGGGCGGTGTTCTCAACCCTGCACGGACCCGGGAACTGCTAAGAGTTGTCCTTCAAAACTGCGATGGCATACCCATCGAATTCCACTCCCACTGCAACATGGGACTTGCACCCCTCTGCTATCTTGAGGCAATCAAGGCAGGCGTGACTATCCTCCATACTGCGGTAGGTCCCCTTGCCAACGGCACCTCGTTGCCGGCAGTGGAGTCAATTTTGCGTAATGCTAAAAGGATGGGGTATTCGTCCAACATTGATGAGGAGGCTCTCGCCAGGGTGTCGGCCCATTTTCGTGCAATCGCGGAGCAGGAGAGTCTTCCCGTCGGCGTTCCGCTGGAGTACGACCTCTATTATTTTGAGCACCAGGTGCCTGGCGGCATGATGACTAATCTGACCCGTCAGTTGAGAGAGGTAGGAAAGGAGGAGCTCCTTTCTCAGGTGCTCGAAGAAATCATCCGGGTCCGTAAAGATCTCGGTTATCCGGTAATGGCAACCCCATACTCGCAAATGGTAGGGGCCCAAGCACTAGAGAACGTTGTCTCGGGTGAGCGGTATAAACGTGTCACCGATGAGGTGATCAAGTATATCCTGGGCTTCTATGGAGAACCCGCCGGGCCGATCGACGGCAACGCCAGGGACAAAATGATGGCCACCCCGCGGGCAAAAGAATTGGCCAACTGGCAGCCTCAAAGGAGATTCAAACCACTTGAAGTAATCCGAAACGAAGTCGGCTCCGATCTCTCGGATGACGAACTCCTCCTCAAGATCATGGTTCCGGGAAGACCTCTCAAGGCTACTGACCGGGAGAGAAGGTCTACCGCCCCTGTACGGAAAGTCATTGCACCTGTCGCCCCCTCTGCCGAATTCCCCACGGAATTTGCCGTGGATGTGGATGGGGAAGTGTTCAACGTGAAGATCTCGCCTAAGTGGGACGGGGCCGGCGCTGCGGTGGACATCGTTGGGGCGGAGAGAACAGGAGAGCCCAAGAAGCCGAAGGATCTGCCCCCTGGCGCGGTGCTTTGCCACGCGGCGGGCTTGGTCCTCTCCATAGAAGTCAAGGTGGGTGCTTCCATCCGGGAGGGGGACGTGGTGGCCATTATCGAGGCCATGAAAATGATGAGGCATATCATGTCGCCCCGGAGCGGTGTGGTCAAGGAGATTTGTGCTCAAGAAGGGGAGATGGTTACTCCCGAAGACGTCTTAATGGTGGTGGAATGATCAGAAAGGTTCTTGTAGCCAATCGAGGCGAAATAGCCGTTCGAGTCATGCGGGCCTGCCGGGAAATGGGGATTGCCGCCGTTGCCGCTTACTCGGAAGCGGACAAGGATGCGCTGTTTGTGAAATATGCGGACGAGGCCTTCCTGTTAGGACCTGCGCCGGCACGGGCGAGCTATCTTAACATCGAAAAAGTGATCGATACCGCAAAACGATGCGGCGCCGACGCGATCCATCCCGGTTACGGCTTTCTTGCGGAGAATCCGAAGTTGGCCGGCGCCTGCGAAGAACAAGGCATAAACTTCATCGGACCGTCGAGCCGCGTGCTTGAACTCATGGGCGACAAAATAATGGCTCGCCGTGAGATGATCAAAGCTGGTGTTCCCGTGTTGCCGGGCACCCAAGAATGCGTGACAGACCTCGATCAAGCTCGGAATTCGGCCAAAGACATAGGATACCCGGTGATTATCAAACCTTCCGGAGGGGGAGGCGGTATCGGCATGACCATTGTCTCCAGCGAAGGGGAATTGGCGAATGCGCTGAAATCCACTCAGGCCATTGCAGAAACCACCTTTGGTCTCAGTGATGTTTACATCGAAAAATACCTGCCCTATCCCCGCCACATCGAGTTCCAGTTGTTGGGGGACTCAAAAGGCAATGCCGTTCACCTGGGCGAACGGGAGTGCTCGATCCAGCGAAGGCATCAGAAGTTGATCGAGGAATCTCCCTCCCCCGCCGTGACCCCTGAGATGCGCGCGGAAATGGGTGCCATCGCCGCAAAGGCCGCCCGGTTTGTCGGCTATGAGAGCGCGGGAACCATGGAGTTCCTTTTCTGCGAGGGAAAGTTCTACTTCCTGGAAGTGAATGCCCGAGTCCAGGTTGAGCACCCGGTCACGGAAATGGTGACCGGCGTGGATATCGTGAAGGAGCAACTGCGCATCGCCTCAGGGCTGCCGTTGAGCCTTGAGCAGGAGGACGTGCGCATAAACGGCTCGGCCATGGAGTGCCGCATTAATGCCGAGGACCCACTCGACGACTTCGTCCCAACCCCCGGGAAGATCAAGACCTACCATGCGCCGGGCGGTCCCGGCATCCGGGTCGACTCCGGCGTCTATGCCTCGTACGTCATCCCTCCCTTCTATGACCCCATGATCTCGAAGCTTATCACCTGGGGAGCCGACCGCGGTGAGGCGATATCCCGCATGAGGCGGGCCCTCTACGAATACGTCATTGTCGGTCCCCGAAACAATATCCCGTTCCATAAGGCGGTAATGGAAAACCCTCGCTTCGTAGCGGGCCGGCTGGGTACCCACTTCATCGACCTGGAAACGACCCTCCTCGACGATATGAAGGCCCTCATGGAGAGGGAAAACCTCCTCGAGCTTGGCCATGGGGCAGACGAAAAAAAGAGAATAGCGGCCCTTACGGCGGCAGTGATTGCGCACGCGCAGATTCGCGGCTCCCTTAGTTATTGAGCGGAGAAACAACATGAAGAAGAACATTGTTCTCATAGGAACACTCGACACAAAATGGCAAGAATCTCTTTACGTAAAGGAGCTGATTGAAGGAGCGGGCTATGCCACCACTACGGTTGATGTGGGCACGGGCTACAGGGCTGTGCTCCGCTTTTCCCCCGATTATTCACGCGAGGAAGTAGCCGGGGCGGCAGGAAGCAGCGTCGAAGAACTTGTCGCTATGGGAACAGGCGGTCAGGAAAACCGTATGATGGAGACAATATCGGATGGAGCCATTCTGATCTGCACGCAGCTCCACGAGGCCGGCCGATTACACGGCATCATCTCCCTCGGCGGTACTATGGGGACAACGCTGGGAACAAGAATCATGAGGGCTTTGCCCTTCGGTATCCCCAAAGTAATGCTCTCCACAGTCGCTTCAGGCGATACCCGCCCCTATATCGATACCAAAGATGTTGTCATGGTCTCTTCTATCGCCGACATTGTGGGTATAAACCGCGTAACGGAAGTGAACCTTAGACAGGCAGCAGGAGCCGTGATGGGCATGGTTGCTACCGATACACCGAAAGCGACCAAAGACAGGCTGATCGGGATGACGACCCTGGGTGGCACGACAAACTGTTGTCTGCAGGTGAGAATGGACCTTGAGCAAAAGGGTTACGAAACGGTAATCTTTCACGCCAACGGCGTCGGTGGCAGGGCGATGGAAGAAATGGTAGACCAGGGGCTGATTCAAGGGGTATTTGACCTGTCACCCAACGAACTGGTTGATCACCTCTATCAGGGCTGGGGTGACGCAGGTCCGACAAGACTTGAAGCAGCAGGCAGGAAAGGCATACCTCAGCTCATAGCGCCGGGAAACATTGATCATATAATTTACGGATCACGTGACAAGATCCCGGAACGATTCGGACACCAGCACGTTCATGTGCATGGAACGGGTATCTACGTGTTGCGAACTCAAAAAGATGAAATGATCGAGATCGCCCGGGCCATGTGTGAAAAAATCAACCATGCAAAAGGCAAGACGGGAGTGATTCTTCCGCTGCGGGGTCTGTCGATCCTCGACCAGTGGGAGAAGGAACACTTTGATAACCCGGAAGCGAATTTTGCTTTTTTCGATGTGTTGAAGCAGGGGCTCAAGAGCACTGTAGAGGTCAAGGAAGTAGACGCCCATGTTACGGACAGCCTTTTTGCTCATGAGGCAGCGAAAATGTTTCGCAAGCTTATGGACCAATGAGACGAGCGCCACTAAAAGCGCAGGATTGAGCGGACTTGCGAATCGGGAAAATTCATATCGACGGAGATTAAAGAAATGGCTGGTGTATCTACTCCGATGGTTCTGGGAGAACTGATCGAGGACAGGGCGGCAAACAATGGAGATAGGGTCTTTCTGCGTTTTAAGGAACAAGTGTATACCTACAGCGAGATGAATCGCTATGCGAACAGGTGTGGCAACGCCTTCCTGGCGTTGGGAATTGCAAAAGGGGACAAGATAAGCATAATGCTCCCGAATTGTCCCGAATATCTGTTTGCCTGGTGGGGTTCTGCCAAAATAGGGGCCGTCGAGGTTCCGATCAATACGTCTTACAAGGGAGAATTCTTACGGCACATCATCGATCAGTCCGATTCGAAGATCCTCATCGTAGCCCACGAGTTTCTGCCCAGGCTCAAGCTCATCGAAGATACCCTCCCCAAGCTAAGAAAGGTCATAGTATTGGGAGGCCTTGAAGAAAACGACATCAAACATCTCAAGATTCCGACAATGACTTTCGATGAATTCTTTCAGGCCCCTGAAGATCCGGTGAGCATCGAAATATATCCTTCCGACCCTCAGAATATCATCTATACTTCGGGGACAACCGGGGTATCCAAGGGCGCCTTGGGTCCCCACAAGTTCTGGATCGTTGTGGCCGAACAGCTTCTTCCGCTTCGGGAAGGGGGGAGGGATGATATTTTCTATACATTTCTACCGCTTTACCATATGAACGGCCAATGCCTTACGACCATAACCGCGCTTCTGGCCGAAGCGCAGATGGTGCTCTCCGACAAATTCAGTGCCAGCCGCTTCTGGGATGATATTCGCAAGTACGGGGCGACACAGTTCAACTACCTTGGCGCCGTTATTCCAATCCTGGACAAGCAACCGGAAAGAAGCAACGATCTCGATAACCCGGTGAAGATAGCCCTCGGAGGAGGCTGCCCGCAGACGGTCATCGATCGCTTCGAAAAAAGGTTCGGCCTTCGGTGTATGGAAGGGTTCGGCATGACCGAAATAGGCATACCGGTCCATACGACCCTCGACGTGAAGAGACGAGGCTCCTGCGGCCGGCCGCTGCCGATCTACGACGTGAGGCTTTTCGATGACGACGACAACGAGGTGGCGACTGGAATGCCCGGAGAGATCGTCTTTCGCCCCCTCGAACCCTTCACGATGATGCTCGAGTACTACAACATGCCCGACAAGACCCTGGAATCCTACCGGAACCTCTGGTTCCATACGGGCGATCTGGCCAAGAGGGATGAAGAGGGATATCTCTACTTCGTAGACAGAAAGAAGGATGCCCTTCGAAGGAGGGGCGAGAACATCTCTTCCTTTGAGGTGGAGAGGGCCATCAATGCCCATCCTGCAGTGCTGGAGTCTGCCGCTGTGGCAGTGGAGTCGGAGCTTGCCGAGGATGAGGTGAAAATATGTGTGGTCCTGAAGAAAGGCGAGAGCCTGACCGCCGAAGAACTCATCAAATGGTCCGGCGACAGAATGCCCTATTTTGCAGTACCCCGTTACGTAGAATTCATGGAAGCCCTCCCCAAAACACCGACCGAAAGAACCCAGAAATACCTCCTCAAACAGGCAGGCATTACCCCAACTACGTGGGACAGGGAAGAGGCCGGCATAAAAGTGTCCAGATGAACGGATAGGAAGCTCAATTATACGCCGCGGGAAAGGAGGTTACGAAAGGAGGGATGGAAGGCGCTGTGGGTCAACGCAGTACGATTCCCAGACGCGGGATCATAGGGCAACCGTTGTTACTCGATTCTTGTGCCTTGAATTGGAGTCGAAGGCGAGCGCTTTAGAGAGAACGAAAAGAAGAAAAAAGAGGGGGGAAACATGAGGTATTATCACAAGCTTACTATACTCTTGGGCTTGATCTGGGGGTTCATAGCTATTCAGCGTATCGTTATCGCCATCATCATGCCTGCAATTCAGGCCGACAGGTTCAGCCTTTATGTTCCTATGTGGATGGCAGCTATATCAGGCCTGGTCATCATGGTGGTCTCCGTCTTCTCTGTAGAAACGGCGCCAAAGAAGGTAGCGAAGATGATCAGGAAACCGACCAGGGACGATCACCTCCTAAAGCCGTTCAGAGGCAAACAGCCTGTTACTATTATTGACTTGTACGTTATTCTCAGGGCGCCGACTTCTTGGGGGACCCTTTTCTGCCTCTGTGGCACGAAGACGAATTTCAGAGCGTTTCTTCGAAAGGATCAAACTTAGGCGCCAAGAACTTGATCAGTTCTCTTGCGGCAGGAGTGAGATATTTTCCCTTTTTAATAAGTATGCCGTATCGGGAAAGCCCGGCCAGCTTATCCGAGTGTGTCATATTGCAGATATGAAGCCGTTTGCTATCCTTCGGCTGGATTACCAACCCAGGTGCCACGGAAACGCCGTACCCCAACTCTACATATTTCATGACTACTTCCCAGCTGACGGCCACCATCGTCACTTTGAGGTTGGGATTGAATGATCGCAACAAGGTTTCCAGCTGGGCACCCCCGGTTCCCCCGTGGTCAGCCATTACGATCGGATAGTCGGACATGTCTTTATAAGTTATCTTCTTGACAGAAGAGAGAGGATGTCCCTTGGGAGCGATAAAGAACCTGTCAAAAGACCACAATTCCTCGCCGATCATGCCGTCAGGGAGCGAGACAAGCGAACCTATTCCGAAATCTGCTTCACCCGACATCACCATCGACCGGATCTCTTTGCCTGAGACATTGACCAGCACTACCTCACATTCAGGATAAAGCCGCCCAAACTTCTCCAGATATCTGGGGAAGATGTGGAGAAACATCGAAGTGAACGATACGATCTTGATCTCACCCGCTACCGTTCCGGATATGCGCTCGAACTCGAGTCCCAGGGTCTCGCATTTCTCCACAATAGGCGTGGCGAGCTTAAACAAAATTGATCCATCCAAAGTAAGCTGTACTGTTCGCTTGGACCCTTCAAAGAGTTTCTTCCCTAACAGTGTCTCCAGTTCCTTCATCTGCTGGCTTAGCGCCCCCACGGTCACGTAGAGTTTGGCTGCGGCTTTCTTAAAGCTTTTCTCGGTGGCGATATAGCAAAAAGTCTTTAGCTTCGGGTAGGGAATTTGCTGCTTCACGGGCTAACCCCTTTGATTGCTCGAAGATATTGTAAGCGTTCACCGCGATGCCCCCGGTTTGGGTTGAATCAGGAGATTTTGGATTTTTCGACCTTTCCTAGTCGCGCGATATCGCGCACGTTTTTCATACCCTATTGACAAGGTATTTGAAATGGGTTTTGACACTTCCCCATGACGAGGGAAGAAGCCATTGCCATTGCTCACGGTGATCCTGAAACTATCGTCGTAATCCTTTTGCGGATGAGCGAGACGATCGACGAACTTCGCTTGCAGGTTGCAGAGCTTCAACGCAAGATAGCTTCACTCACGACAGACTCCTCCAATTCCTCGAACCCTCCCTCATCCGATGGACCTGCCGCCAAGCCCGGGTCTCGACGTCCGATGAAGTGCAAGAAGCGCAAACCAGGCGGCCAACCTGGTCACAAAGGATCCAACAGGGACTTGATACCTACCGACGAGGCTGAAGAAGTGATCCCTGTGTTTCCTGAATAATGCGAACACTGTGGTAAGACCCTGTCCCCGGATACTGACCAGCCAACCGGTAAATACCGGCGCCATCAGGTCGTGGATATTCCGGAACCCAAGCAGGAGGTCACCGAATACCAGCTCCATTGCATCCGATGCTCGTGCGGAGCAGAAACTTGGGCCAAAATTCCACAAGCGGCTCGGTCAGGTTTTGCACCGAGGCTCACTGCATTCCTTGCCCATCTAACGGGTCTGCACCGAGTAACTCGCGGAGGCTGTCAGGAAATCGCTAAGACAATTTTCGGGATCGACATCTGTCTCGGATCAGTCTGCAAGCTTCATCAGGAGGTCTCCGAATCCATGGCACCCGAATATGAAAAGCCAATGCAGATTCTGCCGAAACAGCCGGTCCTCAACATCGACGAGACCGGATGGAAAAAGCAAGCGGAAAGACGCCGGTTCTGGGTCGTCGTCACGCCTTTCATAGCCTTCTACCATGTATCCGCATCTCGGGGGCAAAGGTCCTCAAAGAGATCCTGGGGAACGAGTACAAGGGAATTCTGTGCTCCGACATGTACTCGGCCTACAAGGCGTTTCACAATGGGGTCCGGCGATTCTGCCGGGCGCATATCATCAGAGCCGTCAAGGGAATCAAGCATGCCTGCAGAAACCCTGATGCGGTGAAATTCTCCACGTGGATGCTTTCCAAGACGGGCCGAATGTTCGTGCTCCGGCATGCGTTCAAGCGAGGAGATTTCGACAGGCAGACCCTTGTCTTGAAATCGGTCCCCGTCAGATCTCGAATGAACAAGTGCCTCCAGCAGTACGTGCAGAGTTCCGATTATGCTGTCAGGAAAGCCGCCAAAAGCCTATTGAACCACCGGGACGGTCTGTTCACGTTCCTCGCGTACGACGGAGTTGAACCAGCCAACAACTCCGCAGAGCGAGCAGTTCGCCCTGCCGTACAGTGGCGAAAAATCTGTTTCGGAAACCAGTCCGACGAAGGTGAACTCCTGACCGCTCGACTCTTGACCGCCGAGAGAACCTGCATTCTCCAAAACTGAAACCCCTTCCAATTCTGATCCAATCCGTAGAAGCTCACCGAAACGGACTCCCGGCTCCGGCACTGGTATGAGCTTCCTGCTGAACGGTTACAAGATATTTGTCGAAACATATCCTATTTGGCCCTCGAAGTCAATCAGCGGCTTTCCCCATAATCCACGGTCTAGTTTGATATGGTTTATGTGTGGTCCGTCGGAGGGCCCGATCTTATGGTTTTTCGACGAGGACGTGCCCAGAAATCAAGTCCCGTGGCACGTTGTCACAAACCGTATGTATCCCTCCCCGATTTGGGCCTGTTTCTGAACGAGCTATCCCCCCGGACTCGTGTCAGCCCCCGCCAAGAGCCGCCTTTCCCCCCCTGTGCTCCGGGTTAGCCCGAATCGCAAAAGCAAAGCATCCTCCTTCGTGCTTCAAAGAGTATCTCGTTCGACGGATGCCCCCCTGCAAGCCGAACGAGGATCTGCCTGCTACGTTCGTATACACGGCCAGGCAGGTTGATCAACCGGAAGCGTACCGCCTTCATGCGGCGATTTATCCAACTCTCCCCCAGGACCAGACGCTTCATGGCTGAATTGAGGTTGAACGCAAGAATCATGATCTGCCACCACGCAGCATTGGCTCCAAATAACTGGGAAGGCAATTTCCCCCCGGCCAGATCTTTCTTCATGATGGAATGTGCTTCTTCGCTCTTGCCGCAGCGCTCGCGATACCACCAGATAAGCCCGTCCGCCGGAAGGTCACGGTTCGTTACGATACCTGTCACCTTGTATTTCACCTCTCCCCAATCCATGGTCGGGAAAGGCAGAGTCAGTTGTCCCTCCATCCCCGGGAGACTCTGCTGCTCCAGCGGTTCGCGGATTGCCAGATAGCGATACACGGGCCCATTCTTCTTGCCGGCCACCCAGCTGGGTACAAAGCAGACCTTGGCATACTCCTGGCCGGTCCGGACCAACTTGCCCTTAACCTTTCTGAGCAAAGGATGCCAATCAGCCTCGGCTACCTCCCGTACCGCCATCTTAAACGCTTCGGTAACGGCGACTCCTACGGCAAACTCAACAACCCCAAAACGCTCGTTCTTTGCCTCAGCACAATATCTGGGCAGTTCCACAAAGTATCCCGCAGTGTCGGAGCGCAGATACACCTTCCTCACTCCGGGAGGTACCATTTCAAGCGCATGTTTGAACGGTCGAAGCAGATCGTAGTCGGCTGGAACGTTCCCGTCCCGAAACTCACTGAACAGCATCAGACCCTGTTCAGCCCAATACACGTTGAGCGGTTGATATGCCTTGAATTTCTTGTAGCAGTAGAGCGCCGTCTTCTTGAAGGTCTCCACCAGCGTTGCATCCATATCCAAGGTTGCCGTGGGTTGAGGAGACCGACGCTGCATTCAGTCGTACCAGACACCAAAGAAGCTCGGAGGGCTCAGGAATGAACGCCTTATGCGGCTTTCTCTTCGACGCTCTGAGAATTGACCCACCTGTCTGCTCAGATTTTTGACCCGCCCGGGAGGACGCTCCCGTTTTTGCCCCACCTGAGACTTTGGATTCCTTTCCGGGCTTTTTGACTGAGGCTTTGAATGAGCGACGCTCAGGAACCTTATTGGTCCTGGGAGATGGTCGTGAAAAGGCGTCGTTGCAGAGCTTGTGGTCGGCTTTTTCAGCCGTGTGCGAAGGTGCCCAACCAACAATACTGTCCGGAGCGTTCCTGTCAGAAGGAACGCAAGCGCCGGTGGCAGAAGAACAAGCTTGCCGAGGATCCGGCCTACAAAGCGAACCAACGGGACGCCCAGAAGAGGTGGCGAGCGAAGCACCCCGACTATTGGCGGGACTACCGGGAGCGTCGTCCGGATTACGAGCGCCGTAACCGAGAGCTTCAACGGGAACGCAACCGGCGCAGGGGGGAAAGAGCCTCCCCGATTGCAAAGATGGACGCGTTGGAGAGGGAAAGTCTCATTGTATCGGGTCGTTATCAACTCGTTCCTCTTGAGGGGACCGGGATTGCAAAGATGGACGCAATAAATGTAAGAATCGACGTCATCCCAAGGTGTTGAGGTCGATTTTGTGGTGATTGCAAAGAGAGTACTCGATAGGTGCCCGGTCCCGTAATGTGGTAAGCCGGGGACATGGAAACCAATCGAGGAAGAACGATCGAAATCGAATTGCACCCTTGGATTTGCGCTACGCCCATACCCGGGTGGCCAATCCAAGGAGCCGGAGATAGGAAATCCGGATTTGCAGTGTTGGTTCGCTTGGGGGACTCCCGCAGATCTTCGGTCAGAGCGGGTGTCAATCGGCATCGCTTATGAAGATATGGGAGGCAGAGTGTTTAGGAGTGTCTTTCAGGGGCGGTTCAAATCCATACGAGTGGAGAAGGATTCCTACCTGCTCGAGCTTTGTCGCTATATTGTCCTGAATCCGGTTCGTGCCGGGATTGTCAAGCACCCCGTATCCATGGTCCGGCTTCAGATTCACCGCAGGCCTCGAGAACGCTCCCGATCTCCTCTCCACGGACTGGGGCCTTGCTCAATTCAGCCTGGTGTCCGGCCAAAGCTCACGGAGACGTAGAGTGCTACCGAGAGTTCGTTCCGGCGGGAAGGGAATCACCCTGGAAAAGGCTTGTCGGCCGGTGTCTTCTTGGCGAGGCGCCTTTTCCGGCAAGACTTTTGCCGTGTCTGAAGGAGAAGACGGCCCCACCGAGATCCCCCGCGTTCAACGATTTGCCGTCCGGCCCTCTCTCGATGGTCTCTTGCCAAGAGTTCGATCCGGATCGAAGCGACACCGGGCAATAGCCAAAGCGCATGTGTACCAGCGCTACCCACAGCAGGAGAGTGCGGCAGGAGAGGGAAAAGGCAAGAAACAAGACCTGATAATCATTAAAAGGCACCCCCTAAGGCTAGGGAATGTGGTATCCCCTGAACCCGGCTACAAAAACAGGGAGGTGCCCGATGGCAGTATACGCAGGGATCGATCTTCATTCAACCAATAGCTACGTCCATAATCCTCGGTCTCCTTTGACGAGATCCCGGTGGGCATCTTCAGTGTACGAGATGCCGGGTAGTTTGACGGACGCGTGACCGAGAAATTGGGTCGTGTGGCACGTGTCTCGAAACCGTATCTGTTTACCCCCGATTCGGGCATGATCTTGAACGAGCTATCCCCCCGAGCTCGTGTCAGCCCCCTTCAAGCACCACGTTCCTCCCCCCCTGTGCCCGGTATCAGCCCGAATCGCATAGACACTGCATCCTCCTTCGTGCTTCAAAGAGTATCTCGTTCGACGGATGCCCCCCTGCGAGCCGAACGAAGAGCTGCCTGCCACGCTTATGTATGCGGCCAGGTAGGTTAATCAGCCAAAAGCGTACCGCCTTCATGCGGCGATTCACCCAGATCTCTCCCAACACCAGGCGCTTCATGGCTGCATTGACGTTGAACGCAAGAATCATCATCTGCCACCAGGCGGCATTGGCTCCGAACAACTGGGAAGGAAGCTTCCCCCCGGCAAGATCTTCCTTCATGATGGAATGCGCTTCCTCACTCTTGCCGCAGCGGCCCCGATACCACCAGATCAGTTCATCACCCGGCAGGTCACGGTTGGTCACGATGCCCGTCACCTTGTAGGTTACCGGTCCCCAATTCACCGTCTGGAAAGGCAGACTCAACTGTGTCTCCATGCCAGCCAGAGGCTGCTGTTCCAGGACTTCACGAATTGCCAAGAAGCGATACACAGGTCCATCCTTTTTCGCAGCCGTCCAGTTGGGCACAAAACACACCTCAGCGTACTCTTGGCCTGTATCCACAAGCTTGCCGTCAACGACACGGAACAGGCGATCCCACGCTGTCTCGGCCACCTCCCGTACTGCGGCCCTGAACGCCGCGGTCATATCCGCACCCACGGCAAACTCGATGACCCCAAAGCGCTCGCTCTTCGCCTCAGCACAATACTTGAGCAACTCGACAATGTATCCGGCGGTGTCGGACCGCAGATATACCTTTTCCACGCCGGGAGGAACAAAGTCCAACGACTGTTTGAAAGGCCGGAGCAGGTCATAATCCGCAGGAACATTTCCGTCTCGAAACTCACTGAAGAGCATAAGACCCTGTTCGGCCCAATAGACGTTGAGAGGCTGATATGCCTTGAATTTCTTGTAGCAGTAGAGCGCAGCCTTCTTGAAGGTCTCCACCAGAGTCGCGTCCATGTCCAAGGTTGCCGTGGTCTGGGGTGATCGACGCTGCACTTGTGCTGCAAACGCAGCGTTGAGGAGCACCAAGCCCAGGAGGAGATCCGAGGGCTGAGGAATGAACGCCTTATGCGGCTGTCGTTGTTTCTCCTGTTCGGGGTCGTGGAACAGTTCCAAGAACTCACGCAGCACCGTGGGAGAAGGGAGCGTCCGGATGCGCGGCTTGCGCCATCGTCTCTTGAACGCTCGGCGTTCCGATCCAGTCCGGCCGTAATCCTCGATAGCTCGGAACACGCGGCAGAAGCCTTGATCTCCTTCGAGGATCCTCACATCATCGACACAATCTCCTCCCGACAAATTCAACAGCATCACGGCCATCATCATCTGCTCCTCGGTCCAACCCTGATTATCCAGCCGCACCCGCACGTGGTGAGCGATGAGCCGCGGAAGGCCCATGCGCCCGGCAAACTCCATGAAAAGCGGCAATCCGCCCAGCGCCGTCATCCCTCCGGGCTTTTCTTCAACTTCGTACTGGTAAGGAGAATGTGATCGTGCCATACTGTCTGCACCTCGTTGGTGAGAGATTCTATATGCAAAAAGGATTCTATCCTATTGATCTCTCAAGAACAACGAGGTTTTTCATTTGTTTTGACCGTGGATTAAGGACGTCGCTGTGATAGATGGAGAAGGCAAGAAGGTGTACAGGAAGAAGCTACCCAACGAGGGAGCGGTAATTCTTGCAGGGCTTGAGCCCTTCGGAAGAGAGCTTAAAGGGGTAGTTATTGAATCCACATTCAACTGGTATTGGATTGTCGATTTACTGATGGACGAGGGATATAGGGTGCATTTGGCCAATCCAGCCGGAATCCAGAAATACAAGGGGCTGAAGCATTCCGATGATCGTAGTGACGCAACATGGCTGGCGGAGATGCTGAGATTGGGCATCCTTCCCGAAGGCTACATTTACCCGAAAGAAGACCGGCCCGTTCGTGACCTGCTACGGAAGAGAGGGCACCTGGTGAGACTGAGAACATCCGTCATCAATAGTCTGCAAAATATCATCACACGCAGTGTGGGGGGATTTCTGTCCGGGAACAAAATGAAACAACTCACCAGAGATCACGTGGGGGAAATGCTGGACGGTGAGGAACACTTGTCCTTGACAGGCCGGGTCAGTAAGGAGGTGATCGACAATCTGACGCGACAAATCAAGAAAATAGAGAAGGCCGCACTCAAGAAGGTTGAGCCCCTGCCACAATACGGGTATCTGGTTACCATGCCGGGAGTGGGGGAGATCCTGGGACTTACCATTACCTTGGAGACGGGGGACATCGGCAGGTTTGACGGGGTCGGCAACTATGCCTCTTATTGCCGAAAGGTTCCCGTGAGTTGGACAAGCAACGATAAGAAGAAGGGGAGAGGCAACAAGAAGAACGGTAACAAGTATCTTTCGTGG
This sequence comes from Desulfomonilaceae bacterium, assembly GCA_963675835.2. Taxonomy (GTDB): domain Bacteria; phylum Desulfobacterota; class Desulfomonilia; order Desulfomonilales; family Desulfomonilaceae; genus JAVHLK01. The sequence continues at coordinate 178,063 of CAXXIU010000017.1, read as the reverse complement.
GCTTTTGCCGAGGCTGCGGATAAGGCCCGGCGATACGATTCCTTGGTAAGGGCTTGGTACAACCGCAAGGCATCAAAGACGAACATGATGGTTGCTCGAACCGCGCTGGCACACAAGCTCGCCAGGGCAGCCTACCATATGATGAAGGAGGAGGCGCCATTCGATCCAAAGAGACTTTTTGGCTATTCAGTTGGCCCGGGCGGAGAAACTGACGTAGGGGTTGGAGAAACCACCAGATCTGATTAGCTATCCGTCCGGCCCATAGTCCGGTCTGCCGGACTCTTTGCCGCCCATGTCGTGAGCCACCAAAGGGTTGGTTAACAACCATCAGATCTGCACCAAAACACTTGGACACGGCATGGAACCGACGGTTTTCTGGTCCGCCGAGGGCGGAAGGGGGAACTTTGCGAAAGCGGAGATCCCTTGAACCTGATGGGTGACTGGTGCGGTGAAGAATCTATCACCGACACGAATGCCCGAAATCCAGGGATAGGTGAAGAAGAGGCTTCGACCGGCGCAGTACTCTAATGAACCGTAGCTCGGCAAGGAAACAGCGATTTCGTTGCCCCAGGGTACTATTTTCCCTTGACTCGTGCCTTTTAATGGGTGACCCCGAGTGTGCTTGTGAGGCCATTGCCAAGCGGTTGGAACGGTTCAACGACCTAAGTATAGCGCCTATTAATTATGAAATCGTTTATGTTATTCAATATATCTCGAAGATAAGAGACTGTTCTACTCTGGTATTCTACCAATTCTCGCGAAGTAATGTTCTTTGAGGCAGATCTAAAAGTTACGTTGCCATGGGCTATGTCGTTTCTCATCTTCCTGACGGTTGACATTATATATTGCAATCTCTCATCATTGTTATTAATCTTTCCATAGAATCCATATTCTTCTACAAGACTATTGATGGCCTCCATATCCAAATTGCCAGACGTCCTTATTTTACTTCTATCTAGCGTTACACAGCTGCCCCGCGTTGTGTCATCAAGCAAACACTGCACGGTCTTCATCACAGTCACTTTAGTAACTCGTGGGTCTGTGAGGTTTTCGCATCTGTGGTATAGCCACACTTTCCTTATTTTTGCATTGACATCCAAATAAACGAGTCCATCATCATGAATGGCATCATAAATGGCAACGATTCCCTCTCTGATAGATGCTTCTACAAGATTGTAAAGCATCAAAAAACAGTTCGATTTTAGAACCTTCTGCAAGTCGCTCGTTACTGTGTACCGCTTTCCATTGGGAAATACAATGGAATCCTGTTTGAAAGTCTCTATGCCGACAACTTCCAGAAGAAAGTCGAAATACTCTTCCACCTCCTCAACTCTGCATTCGAAGTCAGCCAACAAATCTCTCATTGTTTTCACCTGCCTAGAAGCTTATTGGCTACATATTCAATTCTCTGCCTCAGTTTGTTAGGCTTATGCGTATGATAGCGGCCGGAGAGGAGCATATAGAAATCATTGGGGGCATTCTTGTCGAGATTCGCCCATCCTATGTCTTTTGCTGTGCATCGGGAGTCCTCTCTGATGGCAAGTAAACTACCTATGGCGATAGACTCGAAATATGGCCGCGAGGTCCCTCGAGAATTCTTGTACTTCGCAAAGCCATAGGGGAATGTTTTCTTCACAAATTCCAATACGCGTTCGAACTCTCCTCTCTTTTTGGACATTTCGGCTCATCCGACAAGTGCGTACGTGGCCAGGTGTATGGCATATATTTTGAGTGTGAAGAATGCCTGATCTCGAAAACCGTAGGCCTGCCTCTGCAGTGTCTTGATTTTGTTGTTCGTGGCTTCCAAGGGTCCGGTTGAGATTGGATGGTGATAATATGCCAGAATCCCGGCCCGGTATTCGGTCAGGGTTTGGGCGAACTTCTTCACTATTCGGATCCCTGACGCCTCGGCACGACGAATCCAATCTTCGAGGACAGATTCTGCGGTAGCCTTGTCGGGCTGATTCCAGATCTGTCGGAGATCCTCTTTGAGGTAGTAGGCACATGCCAGCGGTTCATTCAAACGCAGCGCCTCCTCCAAGCGTTCGCGTTCGTTTCGCTTATCGTTGAGATTTTCCGGATTTTTCAACAGGAGCCAGCGAATGCCCTTCAACACCTCCTTCTGAATCAGGTCGGTGATTTCCCGATACAGTTCACGCCGCAAGACCGTGAGTTTCTCGTTGAAGAGCTTGATGACATGAAAGTGATCGAAAACCAGGATCGCCTTGGGAAGATGAGTCCTCACCGCTTGGATGTAAGCCTTGGACATATCGATGGCTACGGCTTCTATCCTCTTCCTGGCTCTCTTGAGTCGTTTCCAGAAAGGATCCAAAGCGGCTGCGCTTTTGCCTTCACCGACGAAGACCGCGGCTCCGGTCTCCAGATCCAGCACAATAGTCAGGAATTTCCGTTTCTTGCCTACGTAAATCTCGTCGATTGCAATTCGTCTGAGATCCTTGAGCGGGGGACGAGAAAACTTGCGCTTGAGGTACCGCTTTTGAATATCCTTGACTACATCCCAACTCACCCCGAAATGATCAGCCACATCCTGGATGGTCATGTGGCCGGACAAGTCCAAGACGCACCGCTCAAACTGCCTGATGAAACGCCTATTCTCCTCGGCAAAGCCGACTTTGACCTGCCGTACCTTGTTGCACACATGACACTCGACCCGCTTGACCTCAAGCTTTATGACGATCCGCTTCAAGGCGAATCCAGGGGCCATGAACCTCCTCCAGATGCCACCGCGCTTTGTCACGTTCGGGGAACCGCAACACGAACATCGAAAAGTCTTCGGGTCTTGGTCGATGGTGAAAATGATCTCCCTTCCAACGTACTCAGTCTTCCGATACCGTTAGCCCACGATGTTGAGTGCGTGGTACAGTAGGCTTGTGGACATGCTTGCATCTCCTTCTCAGTCTCTTTCAAAACCAAGAAAGATCAAGCATGTCTGCCTTTACTTTTCAACTGTACGTACGCAAATACCGGATGAGCCGACATTTCTTCTGAAGTTGACTCTCCATTCTTCTGATCAAGATACTTGTCCAGGAATCTCTCTACTCCTATGTTTTCTAGGTTGATTTGCCTGCTGATTGAGAACTTGGGGAATGTGTCCGAAAAGGCAAAGAACCTCAGAACGAGTTCGGCTTCCTCTTGCCGGTTTCTAAAATGTAAGTCTATTGGACACAGACTGGCAAAGAGTTTATTCTTTGCGCAGTCGTACACAAAATCGCTGAACTTTCCTCTATAGATGCCCTTCCTTTTTTCCATTGGACATAGTGCAAGGCTACTTGTGTTAATGCGATCAAACATATCATTTCTAACCTCTTCCGTAGCCTTGGATGAGAGAACAATCATCCTCATTGGAGTATTTCTAAACAATCTCTGGCGGGACGGCGAAAAATCACGGAAGTACATGCTGTTCAAATGAGTTAGTTTTGTAAGTCCTCGTAATCGCAGATCGTTGTTAAGGAAAGCAGCTAATGTCCTAATTCTCTGAGACCCGTCTACGATCTCTAATCTACCTTGGTTTGCTATTTCAGCCACAAAAACTAGCGGTATGGGCAACCCCAAAATAATAGATTCGATGAATCGGGACTGCCTGAAGTCATCCCAGACAAATTCTCTCTGGTACTCAGGCACGTAGAGGTCATTGGTATCATTTTCCTCGCCTTTCAGGTATTTTACCTCGACCAGGAACTCTATGGTAAACTCTCGAGTGTCATAGTCGACGTTCTTCTTTTCAGCTTCGATTTGCTTCTCCGCCTCATCTATCTGCCTAGGAATCTTGGCCATTTCGTCCTCCATTTCGGTCTGGATGCGTAGTCGGTTTGTCCTCCTGAGATATTTTAGGCCTGGATGGTTGCGACGTAGGTCCGCTTCTGGCTTCTGCTTCTACGTAGCGAGCCGCTTGAATTTGGCGTCGCCCTCACTTCCCATGTACTTGCAAGGCTGGGTCGAACTTGGCGCGTTGTCCCATACCCGCACAACGCGCTCCGCTTTCTCCGTCACAACTTGACCAGCTCCTTATTAGTGGCACCGAGGTCTCCTGGCGAAATCCCTTGGGAAAATCAGACTTGGAATGCCAGCCTCTGCGCACAGTTCTGAGAAGACAACGATTATCTCTGCTCTCGTCTCATCCATCCAGTGCGCTACAGTCCTGTCCTGGACGCAGTAGGTCTGCCGTCCTCCACGTTCTACACCAACGTCAATCTGACCTTGCTCGATCGCTAGAGCATATCGGGACCGGATGGCACGAAGCAGATCCACTATTACGTCCATCTTTTCGCGCCAAGCTCGATTTGACAGATACGACTTACCCTTAGCCTGCGCCAGAACCACACCGTCCCGCGAACGAAGACATCCCGTATTTATGGCAGTGATTGTGTCTTCAATAGCTCTGTCAAAAGCTTCCATCGAGCCTTCTTGCATGAAACGGTCCTGAAAAGCGGGGCGGTCAAGACACTGCGAGTAAAACCTGATGCACTCGACATCATTGTCGGGGGTCACTTCTGTGTCGGAAGCTGTCCTTTCAATCTCCAGCAGCGCAGCTGATTCAGATAATCGTTTCCATTCATTCAGGATGTCAACCGTATATATCACCTCATCGTTGTCAATGAGTTTGGCGTGATTCTGGCACAACCATATCCCGTTTTCGAGGGATTTACGCTCCTCGGAGGAGAGCCGAGGATTGTACCGTGGTCCACCGGGAGATGCGGCCGTGATGTGTGCAGCAACCCCGATGTTGAGCGCCTTATCTGGATCGCTTTGCGGCCCACTCGTCAATTGTCGGCAGTTCGGATTCGAGCATCGATATCCGACACGCTTCGCGAGAATCTCCTTTGTTTTCTCGTCAAACTCATCTCTCATTCTATAATCCTTGGCCCCCTTTCAGACGAGAACGCTGACGGCTCTACCCAAAGGATTGAGGAGTCTAATAGCACTAGGGCCGCCAGCTTCACCGGCGCGAAAAAAGAGACTTCGTAATAAGCGGTCTCTTTCTGCGGAGATTCCTTCTGCCCCCGACTAAACAAAAAACAGGGAAACCGGATTATCCCAGCTTCCCTGTAATTCCAGACTATTTGTGGCGGGAGCGACGAGACTCGAACTCGCGACCTCCGGCGTGACAGGCCGGCGTTCTAACCAAACTGAACTACGCCCCCGTTGGGCATGCGGGCAAGTGGTAGGCGGAACAGGATTTGAACCTGTGACCCCCGGCTTGTAAGGCCGGTGCTCTGCCAGCTGAGCTACCCGCCCTCACTGGTTGCCGGGCCGATTTGCCAGATCCCGACACCGATCACCAAGCATAACCGGGCTCATTGGTCTTGTCAAGCAAAAATCATTTCCAACGGCACGGTCACTTCAGCGCTTTGATCCTCTTGATATCCTTGGACTTGCCGAGCATGATCAGGATGTCGCTGTCCTTAATCACAAAACTCGCCGGGGGAACCAGGACAAAGTTCTCCGGGATCAACTCCTTGATAGCGATGACATGAACGCCATACCTGGCACGAAGGTTGAGCTCCCGCAGGTTCCTTCCGACAAACTCCGCGGGCGGTCCCACTTGGACAAGATCGAACTCGTCGGAAAGTGGGATGAAATCAAGCACGTTGGGCCTGGATAGGCCGCGGGATACACGCACGGCCATGTCGCGCTCCGGATGGATAATCTCCGTGGCTCCCACTCGCCTGAGGATCTTGTCATGGTCTTCGTCCAACGCCTTGGCAACGATCTTCTTGACCCCGATCTCCTGGAGATGCAAGCATATCAGGATGCTGGTGCTGATCCGGGTGCCGGTGGAGACGATCACACCATCCATGGTGTCAAGACCAAGTGATTTCAAAGCCTTGGTGTCCGTTGCATCGAGCACGACGGCTTCCGTGGAATACGAGTCTATGGCCTGAACCCTGTTCTTGTCCCTGTCGATGGCAACGACCTCGTTGCCTTCATCATACAAAGCCTTGGCGGCGTAAAAGCCAAAGTTGCCGAGTCCTATGACTGCAAACCGTCTCATAATCCCTCACTATCTATCCGATCATGAGGTTCTCTTCGGAGTATTCAACCCCATCGGCCGTGCCTGTCCCAACAATGATGTAGGAGAAGGTGAGCACACCCACCCGACCGACAATCATCATTACAATGATCCAGAACTTCCCCCAGGTGCCCAACTCCGGAGTTATACCCATGGACAAACCTACCGTGCCGAATGCCGAAACCGTTTCAAAAAAGAGCGCAAGGAATTCTCCTCGTTGGCCGGCCGCTTCGCGGCCCGTGGGCGTATCCCCCACAAGGAGGAAGAACAAGATCACGCCGATGATCCCGAGGGATACGAGAATCAACGAAACGCTCCGGGTAAGAGTCTCCGTCGGAATGCACTTTTTGAACATGTTGACCCGTTGCCTTCTCCTCACCCGGCTCACGGTAAATGCCGTGAGCAGTGCCAGCGTCGTTGTCTTCACCCCACCGCCGCAGGAACCCGGGGAGGCACCGAAAAACATGAGAAAGATCATCATGGCGAGTGTGGCTTCCCTCAAGGAAACGATATCCACGGAGTTAAATCCCGCGGTGCGGCACGTGATGGACTGAAACAAGGGGACGAGGATGCGGTGAGCCGTAGACTGCGAGGTTGACAAGGACTGCCGCTCAAGAACCGCGAACATCAAGGCCCCTGCAACGACCAGGATCAGAGTAGTCAACAACACGGTCTTGGTTTGCAGGGAAAGGCGAACCCGTTTCTTTTTACGTTCGAAATAACACGACTGAAGGTCATAGAGCACGGGGAAACCGATGCCTCCGACAACGATCAGGACGCATAGGGTCGTGTTCAGCAGGAGGCTGTTGCAGTAGCGCATCATGCTGTCGGGGAAGAGGGCAAAACCGGCATTGCAGAAGGCCGAAACCGAGTGAAAGACCGCGTTGTATACGGCATTGGCAAACGACGGTTCCCGGCCCCAATGAACGGTCAATAGGACTGCTCCCATGGCCTCCGCAGCCAACGTGAACAGAACGATGGTTTTCACAAGACTGAAGATGTCCTCCCGCGGGGTGTGCGCGAACAGATCCTGCATGGCCATACGCTGGCGGAAAGAGACGCTTCGGCCCATCCATTGAAATAGGGCAACGGAAATCGTCATCACGCCGAGACCGCCGATCTGGATGAGTCCCAGGATCACGCATTGGCCGAACGTTGTGAAATAGCTTCCGGTATCCACGACCACCAGACCGGTGACGCAGATCGCGGACGTGGCCGTAAAGAGCGCATCCACCCACGCAATCTGACCCGTTCGAGTGGAAATGGGGATCTCGAGCATGAGGGTTCCCGCTGCAATGGCCAGGAGAAAGGTCGCCAATACGAGAGTCGCAGGATGCGCCTTGAGGACTCGATATTGAAGCGTCATGATTCGAGCCTTGCTCTCAGGAAATAATCACAATGAAGATGGTTTTCGCCTTCGAGGCTTTCATGAAACTATCACTAACGCCCAATGCTTCGACGCAGTACGGCATGTCCGAATCTGTACTGAAATCTCGATGACTCCTCATGGTCGGTCCAACCCGCTTCCTACTTCAAGCTTTTCAGACCTGCTCGTCGTGTCTGAGGATGCCGTGACCACCGTTCCCCGGCAACGCCCGAATCTTGAACCAACCGGGTTGAATGGTCAATAGGGAAGTTCAAACAGTCGGCGAAGATGCGACCCAGTCCTTTGTAATGGGGATCATGTGTCCGGCTCTTATGCCGTGAGGCAACACTACAAAGCATGGAGATCCTGCGCCTTCGTTCCAGGGCTCCAGTGACGGAGCACTCCGAGGAATAATGCTTGACAGAACGGGCCCCATCGTTGAAGATCACGGCATATGGTAATTGTCCTGTAATAGAAGTCGCGCTCGATTAAGCGAAAGTCCCAGGCATATGGCTCCCACCTTTGCCATATGCAGCGCTTGAAGTGTGATTTCTAGCCTCCTCAACCAATCCAGGAAATTGAAATCAGTAATGTGCGTGAGTACGCGCACCCGAATGCGAATCTTCGTGGATTAACGAAGGAGATATGGACAATGAGCGAAAACGAAAAGACGCAGTTCTTTTACGAGATATTTGATGCCTCCTTACCCCGCTTAGGCCCCGGAAGCGAAGCTTCAACAAAGAGGGCACTCGACATGCTTTTTTCGTCGGCAAAGCCTCCGGGCAAGTATGCAACGGACAGTGCCGGGCTGAGAATCTTGGATATCGGTTGCGGGAACGGTGCACAGACCATTGGGTTGGCGAGGCACACGCGCGGAACGATCACCGCGGTGGATAATCATCAGCCTGCATTGGATGAGTTGCAGCGTCGCGCTCAAACCGCAGGCGTCTCAGGGAGAATCCGGATTTCCCTGAAAGACATGCGCAACCTGGGACCGGATCACGGAACCTTTGATCTGATCTGGTCTGAGGGGGCCATCGCGTATCACCCGGGGTTTCGCGAGGGAGTTGCCGCCTGCCGTCGGTTATTGGTACCTGATGGATTGATGGCGGTTTCCGAGCTGATATGGTTCCGCCCCGATCCGCCGGAAGAGTGCCGTCAGTTTTTCGCGGACGTGTATCCCGCCATGGTGGACACAGACACAAATGTGGCCGCTATTAGGGGCTGTGGATACGAGGTTCTCGGGCACTTCAAGCTCCCTGAATCGGACTGGCTGGAGTCATTCTACCTGCCTCTGGAAGCCCGACTTGAATCGTTGCGAAAAACGTATGCAGCGGACTCGGAGCGGATCGAGCCAATCGAAACCATTCAGATGGAAATCGAGATATACCGCAAATATTCCCGGTACTACGGGTATGAGTTCTACTTGATGCAGCGGATCTGATCTTCCGACTCCTGAATTCAGGAATCGGTCGGGCGTTGAGTGGTCGTTGCGGAGAGGCCCCCTCATCACCGGATGCGTGCTCAATGGAAAATTCTCTATTGACAAGCCGGGCCTCTTGGTTCATGATTGCAAGGTTACCTGGTCCGGAGAGCCTCCCCTGCGGGGGCTCTCGACTCGGTGGCACGCCGGTCCCCGATAGCTCAATTGGCAGAGCGGGTGGCTGTTAACCACTAGGTTGTAGGTTCGAGTCCTACTCGGGGAGCCAAAAAGCTCAATCATCCCGCCTTATTAGCAACAAGCTGAAGGCGGGATTTTTTTCTTAGAGTTACCAATGGGGGGGGCCAGGGGAGCCTCTTGAAAGTCCGGGATGATGGATTTGATCGTCTCGAACATGTGATCGGGTCCGGTCGTGATTGTGTCCGATTAATGGCCGGCCCGGTAATAGATATGGCCGGTTTTGTTGCCAAGTGTCAAGAAAACTGCCCCGATTCGGCCTTGACCGCCCAGGAACCGATCAGTCGGTCCACTTCGGCATGTCACGGCCTGCCGATGTCGTAGATCCGATATAATTGACAACTGCATATTGCACGGGCATACTCATGCATATAGTTGAGATGAGAGGCGTAGAGTGATGAGAACCACGCTGAACATTGACGACGCATTGGTGGAGAAAGCATCGGAACTGACGGGGATCAAGGAAAAGACAACCTTGGTGAAACTTGGCCTCGAGGCATTGATAGCAAGGGAGGGCGCCAAAAGGCTGGCGAAGCTCGGCGGAACGGAAAGGCAATTGAAGCCCGTTCCACGCAGAAGAATCGCGGAACGGCCAAAATGATTCTTGTAGACACTTCGGTGTGGGTGCGTCATCTCCGGGAAGGAGAGCCGGATCTCGAACGGCTGCTGAGCAATGGAGAAGTGATGTGCCACTCGTTCATCATCGGCGAGCTTGCCTGCGGCAATCTCAGGAACCGGCAGGAAATCCTTTCACTCCTGCAGCTTCTTCCTCAGGCAGCTCCGGCGAAGCATCAGGAGACCCTTCACTTCATAGAGCACAACCATCTGATGGGAAAAGGGCTCGGTTACATTGACGTCCATCTCTCCGCCTCCGCCTTATTAACGGGTGTACCGATGTGGACCTTTGACAAGAGGCTCAATGAAGCAAACGAGAGGTTGGGCATACGTTACAGTCCGGGGGAAACTCGGGGGACATGACACTCAACTATCATTGCCAATGCGGCCGGTTTTGCCGGCTGAGCACTACTGCTTGAGGGCCGGAACCGTGTCACTGAATATGTTCACAATTCTGCGACAGTTGGAGGTTCCAAGACCTTCGATAGATTCGTAAACGCCTCTATTCTTCGTGCTCCTTCACCGATCTCTTCATGTCAACTTGGTCCTTTTCAAACTCTTCAGGCTTCCTCCCGGTCAGAGCGGCAAGCAGACGATGCATTTTGCGGACATTGTCGGACGACATGAGAGCCTCCTTGTAGGTGATTTTCGTGGAGGACTCTCCCCACGGATTGACCTCGTGACCGATCACGCGTACCAACCTGTCACGGGAGAAAGGCAACACATCGTGAACGATCACGCGTCCCAACCAGTCAGGGGGAGAAGGCAAGACCTCGTAACTTGCATTCGCGAATTCAATTTCAAGATAGTGGCTGAATAACTCCACTTTGACAATCCGGTCCTTGTAGAGCCGAATCTCCTGAAACATTCCATCAATCAGCAGAAGACCGAATATGATGAAGACTATCCCAATCATACGGCCAAAATCATCCCACCAGCCAGTCCCCAGAAGTTTTCCCAAGAGAAACACGCCCGTACCAATTAATGCAAGTCGTCCCAAACGATTTGAGATCAAGCTCAAAGCATACTTGAGTAGGTTGTATTTCACTATGAGAAGGGGCTCGTCGGCCGGTACGGATTCCCATGCTTCGATGTCTTTGAGACTACAAGGCTTTTTGACTATTGACTTGAGTCTTTGGAAGCGCTCCTTTCTGATGAGCGCCATCTCCTTGAACCAGGCCGCTGCATCGGGATGGACCAGTTGCATGCAGGCCAGGAGTCCCAAAATCGTATACAAAAGAAACAGGAAGCGTCGAAAAGGACTGTACTGCGGGGACCAAATCGTGAGGGTGCCGCGCATTTTGGTTTTTGCTAAGGAGTTGATAATATTAGTTGTACTCCGAGGCCCTTTGTGCTTTGATAGGTGTGCTGACAACCAACAAAGCTATAGGAGGCCTCGGATGGAGAAGAAACTAATGCAAGCAGGGCAAGAATTCAACGAACTTCTGGAATATGTGACGGATAGATCGCGGGACTTGGAGATTCACGATGCGGAGCACGGTATCTTTCGGCGACTTCTCAGCTTGGGACGGACCCTGCTTGAGTTGTTCGTTGCCTCTGTTGGAGATGGGGATCTTAGACCGACGGTCCTGGATGGGGACGGCCGTGTCTATCAGTATCGTAAGTGCTCATCGAGGCAATACCTGTCGATATTTGGACAGATTTTAATCGAGAGGGCGCACTATGGGAGACCAGGGGCAAAAGGGATCTTTCCGCTGGATGCGCATCTGAATCTTCCTGCCACAAAGTATTCGTATCTCCTTCAGGACTGGCTTGCCGATCAAGCCGTGCAGACGACTTTTCACGGTGAATTTGTTCTAGGTCACGGAGCGGCTGCAGACGAGTTTTCGGTCATTCTGAGGTAGTCAAAGACCAAGCGAGTGTTCCGACAAAGCTGCCGCATTCTTTGGGCTACGCTGCGTGCGCGTTTGAGCTTGATGATGCTAACGGCAAGACGGCGCAGTCGTGTGATGTTTTCCGGTCCATGGCCGGTTCTTATTCGGCTGCGGTCTTCGTCGTAGTTCCAGTCAATGATGTAATGGCAACTGTTTTCGATAGCCCAGTGGCCGCGGTTGGTGGCAAGTACGCGTTGAGGATCAGCCTGTTCAGGAGGTCGGCTGGTAACGCCATAGGCGATTTCACTGGAATACTTACCGGTTTTCTTATTTGTGGACTCGCGTTGTATGAGAAAGGCTTGTCCAACGTGAGGGAAGTTCAGATAGTCGTTGAGTTCGGTAGTGATCCAAATTTTGCGGGTTTCGATCCGGCCGTGATCAGGTGGCTCGCAATGGATAAAATCGGGGTCCTGCCGATCCTGGAAATAGAATGCGATATCTTCAAAAAGGCCGGGCTGGTTGTTTTTTACGGTGAAGTGGTAATGAGCTTTCCGCTCCCGGACCAGATACTCGGCGATCTTACGCTGGGTCAAAAGGGCATCGGCGGTAATATCCTTGCCCTCAATATCAATGGCGTCAAGGAGCGGGATGGCGGTTTTGATTTCGTTGGTGCGTTTGACTTTGTCATCCTCTACGGGCAAATCGCCTACTTTTTTTGGGTGTAGCAGGTTTTGCTCTGATGACCGATGGCGCTCATGATATGCGTTTGGTAGCCTTGATCGTCGACGGCGTTGCACATGGTTTTTCCATCAATGGCCAGACTTTCATCCTGGCGGCCATAGGCTTGGCTCCAACGCTGTAGCGCATGGTCAAGATGCACTGGGTCCACGCGGATCAGTACATCACGGATGATCGACAGGCTCGGTACGACGTAGCGTCTGTTTTCGTATCGGCAACGGAAACGTTTTCGGGCTTTTTGTCCAAGGTCGTCGGCCCAATCCGAGATGGCCTGATAGCCGCGCATCCCACACAGGGTAGCGCCGGCGGCAATTGCCAACACAGTGGACAATCGATGGCGTCGTCCTTGTGCACGCCGCGGATCGGGAATATCGGCAAAAAAGTCGGGCAAAGATTGCATATGTAGTGCACTGAGCATGATTCTTGGACCTCTTGTACGATAAGCCGGGTCGAGGATAGGACCGGATAACAATGCTTGGGCATCGGAGGTTAACGGTTTGACAAAAACCATTTTTGGTGAGTCTGCCGTGGCGCTGTAGCCTTGACGGGTCCGCCGGAAGCCTTTGGTGTCGCCCACATATATCCAGTTCGCCGCTTTGTAGATGGTTCCCTGGAACCGTTGCGGGTCCACGAAGGTCTCAAGCAGCACAATTGGATGACCGAAAATCGACCGCCAATCGGCCGTTAATCTCTTATGACACGCTGCGAGAATGCGGGAGGCTAAATTGGGAAAATGGCAGTTGGGCAGGATCAGAAAACGGCTGTTGTTTGTCACCAATTTGAGACGATCAAACTGGTGGCGAAAGCTCCACCCGATCCATTGATCCCGTGCAGAGCACTTCAAGGCTGCTGCCGAGAAGCTCATAAGCGCAACCCATTGGTCATCAAAGGAGGCGATGTACCATAGGGTTTCGCTGATCTTGGGAAGTGCGCCGAGGTAATGATGCTCTTGCATCAGTTGCTGAAAACGTTGCTCTTCAAGCGGGCCGACGCGCCGGACGAGGACTTTGGATAGGTTCAATACTGTTACCCTCGGAATGAAGTGTCCGAAGGCTCCGTATATACCCCACCCGGAGGCGGATGTCCAGAAAATTCACTAAGCACGTAGCGTCTTTGCCTAAACAGGCAAGAACAGAATCACCCTGGACGACTTTTGGTTACACCGTGCGGTGGGTGAAGAAAATCTTGGGCCTTGAGATACCTCACCGAGCCGTTCAGAGGATTAATCTGTCCACCAGCGATACGGTTGGTCAATTCGTTGATTCGCTTGAGCCTCCCGCTGTTGAAGAGGAAGGATCTATACTCGTTCAGTCGGCTGACGGCAAGGGGATTCGCATGTGCCCCAAGCACCGGAATCCGGACGCTGTGCGTACGAAAGATAACCCCGGCAAGAAGCGGTCCGCGTGCGTGACACGAGGCTACAGCACCGACCCGTATGATCGTACACCCAAAGAGATCATGGACACCTTCGTCGAACCTCCTGAAAGGCGCACCCGGAACAAGAGCAAGCATCGCAAACCCTGCCATCGAAGGACGATCGCGTCGCTTACCGAATCGAAGTCCTATCTGTTTGGCAAATGCGACCAGGCGGTCAAACCACGCATTCATGAGAGCACCGAGGAGAAGGTGGTTCTCATGGATGGCGAGAAAATACTGTGGAAGCTCTCAGCAAAGCACTTCCCCGGCTGGACCGAGATCCTGGATTTCACCCACGTGGTAGACAGACTCCGGCTCACCGCACAGTTGCTCTACAAGCCCGGCAGCCGTGCCGAAAAGGAATACGTCCGGGCAACTGGAGAGGCCTTGCTTGAAGGACATTTGGATTGGGTGATCGAGGAGTTCACGACGTTGACGCAAGATGGGCGCCTTTCCGAGGCCGCTGCTCACGATCTTGAACACAAGGTGCTTGGATACTTCAAGAACAATCGACGGCGCATGGCCTATGATAAGTATCTGGCACGAGGACTCCCCATAGCTTCGGGCATCATTGAGTCTACGTGCGGCAATCTCATCAAGGACCGAATGGAAGGCGCAGGCATGGCATGGTCCGTAGACGGAGCTGAAGCGATGGTTCGCCTCAGAGGCGTCTTCATCGACGAACTTTGGGAAGAATTCTGGGATTTCAGAACCGACAGCGAAAAGAAAAGACGCTATGCCAACTACACTCACACTGAGATCAATCGGGAACATGAGCACGAGATTCAACAAGCCGCGTGATATCGAATAATAACCGATTCGCGCAGCACCCAAATCGTGATCCCAATGCAGAGGATAACGGCCAGACAATATAGAAGCGAGAAAGTAACCCGTGCCCAATTCTTGCCCCTGGCGATCTCAAGAATAAAACACAGGCAAAAGAAACCGAGGAAGCAGTATGCACCAACGTAGGCTCCCAGTGGCCAGACCCAATTCTCCCGGATTGAATGCAGAAGCTCTATGGCAAACACGGCGAGCCCGGCCGCCAGATGCAGACAGAGTAGTCGCGAAGCGTAAACAACGTTCTTGGGTCTGTTCAGCGGCACGGTGTTTGTCATTGAGTTGTCCCCTCGCTTCTATCTTCCGCAGGGCACCCGGAAACGATGAGGTTTGCCGGGGGCCTTGTCCCCACCAGAGGGGCGTCACCGCCGGAGGTGTGGCAACTGCCGAACCGAGGACACTTACGGTGCACAACGGCCGCAATCCCCGCTCGGTCCAATGTAGACAGTCATGTGCTGCGATTCATTGGAAGATCGGAGCTTACCTCGTCTGTCAGTTATATCGGAGAGACGGGAGTTCGGTCAAGAAAGAAGTGCCCACTGGGTAGCCCTTTTGAGTGACACTTGCCGTTTAATGAGATGGGTCTCTTTGGCCGTTCCCCCGTGGTGTCTGTTAACCGATCACGGCGATTCACAGCATTACATTACTTACAAGTTTATCCTTTACCCGTAATCGAGGCGTGCCTCAAGTCGTTGAGGGAGACGAGACCGGTTGCCGGTGTCCCAAGATATGGGTAATGCTCGGCCTATCGGTTGAGAATGAGCTCTTTCAATCCTCGGGACTCAAGGGCCTTGTCGTAGGCTGCAAGGATGTCCCTTTGAGTCAGAATCCCCACTACCGTTGAGGCATCGTCATCCGCCCGGATCACGGGGAGGGAACGTATGTCGTTATCATTGATCAACGAGAGGGCGGTACCGAGATTGTCCAGGGGAGTGATGGATACGGCGGGAGTGGTGGCGATGTCCGCGACCGTCACGTGGTCGTGGGTGGTCTTGTCAAAAGCCAAATGCTGGAAGTCTCGTAATGAGACCATGCCGATCAGTGAGCCGGTGTTGTCGGTAACGGGAAAGGAGGTGTGTTGAATCTCGGGAAGTTTCTGAACAACTTCCCGCAGGGGCATGCCCTGAGGGAGTATCTCCGGATCTCGTGTCATGTGGTCCTTCACAAGAAGCGTCTTCAGAAGGTTGACATCCCGACCGGATTGAATGTCGATACCCCTACGCAGGAGTTTCATGGTGTATATGGAGCCTCTGTTTATCCGTCTGGCCAGGGCGGCGGAAATGACACAGGCTATCATCAGCGCGGGCATGATCTTATAGTCCTGGGTGAGTTCGAAGATAATGAGAAAAGCCTGAATCGGGGCATGCGTAGTGCCCGCGACCACTGCACCCATGCCGACCAGGGCATAGACGGCCGGTTCCGACGTATGGCCGGGGAACACCGTGTTCAAAAGAATCCCGAAGGCCGCCCCGGCCGTGGCCCCCATGAAGAGTGACGGCGCAAGTATGCCTCCGGATCCGCCGGAACCAATAGTCAATGAAGTGGCCAGGATCTTCAGAGGTGCCAGGATCAGGATGAGCGTCCACACCTCGCGATTGAGCAGGGTTTGCTCAATGGTACCGTATCCAAGTCCCAGAACCTGGGGATAGTATATGCCCATACATCCGATGAGTAAGCCGCCCACAGCCGGTTTCACGTATTCAGGTATCTTGAGCCCGTCCCAAAGGTCTTCACTTTTGTACAGGCCGTAGGTGAAGGCCGACGCCACCAGTCCCGACACGAGCCCCATGAAGACATAGAGTCCCAGTTCCGCCGGGGAACCGAAATCATAGGCAGGGATCTTAAAGGCCGGGAAGTTTCCCAGGAAATAGCGTGACACCGCTGTCGCGCACACCGATGAGAGGACTATGGGGGTAAACGTGGCAAGCGTGAAATCCGCCAGGATCACTTCCAGCGCAAAGATGGCACCGGCCATGGGAGCGTTGAATGTGGCCGCAATGCCCGCGGCGGCCCCGCATCCAACGAGGATGCGCATCTGATCCATGCGGACGCCGAGCAATTGGCCCAGCGAAGACCCGATGGCACTGCCGATCTGAACAATCGGTCCTTCACGTCCCACCGAGCCGCCCGATCCGATGCAAACGGCCGAGGCCAATGTCTTCACGAATACTACCCGCTTGCGGATGATGCCGCCCTCTGTTGCTACGGCATTCATTACCTCGGGGACGCCGTGTCCCTTGGCTTCTCTCGCAAAGAAGTAGATGACCGGACCGACGACCGCTCCCCCAAGGGCCGGACCGACCAGCACATACCACCAGGGCAGCGCTGCGGCCACGGTTCCCATGTCTCCCGCATGACCGAAGATCAGGCGCTGAAAGAACGCGATCAGGTATCGAAAGAAGACTGCGCCAAGTCCTCCCGTAAGGCCCACAATTACTCCCAGAACGGGGATTACCGCGTCTCGGTACCGGCCGGCGAGTCGTGACAGTCTCTTCCGTGTTTGGGGGTGCATAGGTGTGGAGTCCGGGGGGCGGATTGCTCTTTCGAGCAGCTCAATATGACTGCCGGAAGAGGTGTGATGCCGCTTGACCGGCGGCCTTTATTGCGTAAACGTTCACCGCGTCATCGCGCTCGTTTGAACAAGAAAATCTAACCACAAAGGCACCAAGACACTAAGGAATGAGGAGGCGGTGTACACGCCGGCGTTCTTGACTCATGGCGCTTCCTGATCGAAATGCAGTCTCAAACCAAACCTCATGAAGACGGTGCCCGGACTCGTCATGTACACCACAAACCCTGCACTGCTCTTTTTTCAGCGGTTTTCCTTGGTGCCTTTGTGTCTTGGTGGTTCATTCTGTTTTTCTTCGCGGTGAACGCTTACTTCATTGCAGCGCTTCGTTGGAAGCGATCCTCATCGCATTGACTCGGCCGTTCACCGCAGCCGCCGTGAGAGCCGTAACACTTCCACTCCTCATACTTATCACGGGCCATGCTGTTTTGGCAATTGTCGGCCCGGATTCAGTGCTTGGCGCGATTGTTCTCCAACCAGCACATCAGAGAGAACAACGTCCATATCTGCCTGTTGTTGTCTCGTCTTCCCTCCATGTGCTCCTGCAGCAGGTTTCGGCAATAGGTCTCGTTCAAAATGCCGGTGGACCGGATCCTCGTCTTGGAGAAGAAGTCGAGCAGGAATGGTTTGAGTTCATGCCTGATCCAGTGGGGAAGGGGAGGTGTGAAGCCTCGCTTCTTGCCGTGTTGGATCGCCGGGGGAAGGAGATTCTTGACCGCCCTGCGGAGCAGCCGTTTCGTTTGCAGGCCTCTCGACTTGACGCGGGGCGGTATGAGCGCCAGGCGCTCAAAGAGTTCATGGTCGAGTAACGGTACGCGAGCCTCAAGTGAGTTGGCCATGGTCATCCGATCGACCTTGACCAGGTTGTCGTCAAGCAGGAATGTCTTAGCGTCCACATAGAGGAGCCGGTTCAGCGGATGGGCATGCCGGGCTATCCGGAAATGCCTGTCAAAGGCCTCGAAGCTGTCTCTCAATCCGTTGCCGAAGAACTCCGGCGTGCACAGCGCCTGCTTCTCCTGCTCGTTGAAAATCACCTTCCACCAGTAATGGCCCTGCTCGAAGGGTAGCTCTGCTCCGGTGACAAATCTTTTTGCCTTGTAATCGAAACTGATCCGTTCCATGGAAGTGGGCAGCGCCGCCACCAGAGGACCGATAAGACCTTCTCTGATCCAACGGGGGACCATCCGATAGATTCTGCTCACACGGTACGCCGTGTGCGTCGGATAACCCGCGAACGCTTCGTCGCCGCCGTCGCCGGTGAGCACCACCTTGACATCCGCAGCCGCCATTCGGGACACGAGAAACGTGGGAATGCACGAATAATCCGAGAAGGGCTCGTCAAAGAAGTTGACCAGATCCGGAAGGGATTCGACCATGTCCGGACGGACCACTTCTTCCCTGTGTTCCGTGCCGAGGGTCCGCGCGACCAGACGGGCATCTTCGGATTCGTCGTACGATTTGCGGTCGAAGCCGACCGTAAATGTTTTCAAGGGAACGTTGAGTTTGCGGGCCATGACCGCGGCCACCGTGGTGGAATCCAGACCGCCGCTCAGTAGAGCACCGACCTGCACGTCCGCTATCATGTGGCGCCGGATCGCGTTCTCCAGAGCTTCGAGGATTTCTTCCTCGTAGTCCAGGTCTTCCCGGCCTTCTTCTCCTTCTCGAGGCAACGGGATATCCCAGTACTGCTTGATCTGCATGCCTTTCGGGGAACAGGTGAGGGTGCAACCGGGCGGAAGCTTTCTAATGGAAGCGAAAGCGGTAGCCGGTGTGGGAACGTACATCAGGGAGAGATAGTCGTGAAGCGCCTGAAGGTCCGGATCGCGGCTGACCGGTGCCGCGAGTATTGCCTTCATCTCACTCGCGAAAATCAGATGACCGCGGGGCGTATACGAGTAGAAGAGCGGCTTGATGCCAAGCCTGTCTCTGCCGAGAAAAAGGGTCTGCTTCGTTGAATCCCAGATAGCGAACGCGAACATGCCGCTGAGCCGGGTGACGCACTCTTCCCCCATCTCCTCGTAAAGGTGGAGGATGACCTCGGTATCGGATTTGGTCTTGAAGCGATGACCTCGAGAGACGAGATCGGACATAAGCTCCGGATAATTGTAGATCTCCCCGTTGTACACGATCCAAAGCGATTCATCCTCGTTGGTGATCGGTTGTCGGCCGCCGTCAAGGTCGATGATGCTGAGTCTTCTCATGGCCAGCCCCACGGGGCCGCTCACGTAATAGCCTTCGTCATCCGGTCCGCGATGCATCAACGTGTCGTTCATTCGTTGGAGCAGCGTGCGGTCGACTACGGATTCCGAATCCAACTGGAATATGCCGCAAATACCGCACATGATCAGCCGATCCTAGTCCCGTTCCCGCAAGCGCAGAGACGCGAACTGGTCCAGGATGAGGCCAAAGAAGATGATGTTGATGCCGCCGGCCAGGAACAGTACCGTGCCGCCGGAGAACAGGGCGAAGAGGATGAGATTTCGAATGGTAAGAGCAATACCGGCAAGCACCAGCGCAAGACCGAAAGGGAAGAAGATCTTGTTGGGGTTTGCAAGGGTGATGACGCGAAGAATGAACATGAGAAATCGGAAGCCGTCTCTGAACGGCTTGAGATTGCTGCTCGTCTCGAGCGGCCGCGGCCGCACGGTTATAGGCACGAATGCCACGTTGTATCCCGCCATGATGAAACTGAGGGTGCTCGTGGAAGGAAACGAGTACCTGTTGGGGTAAATATGCAGGAACTTCTCCGCGATGGCATGGCGGAATGCACGAAATCCCGACGTCAAATCGGGGATGCTCTGCTCGGCGAGGAAAGAGGCAAGACTCCGTAGCGCGATGTTGCCGATGTTCCGCAGCCGGGTGCCGCCGTCGGACTCAAACGAGCGCGCTCCCACGACCAGGTCGAATTCATCCAATCGCTCCAGCAGGGCAGGGAGATCCCGCGGGTCATGCTGTCCGTCTCCGTCGAGGATCGCTACCTTGCCCCCGGAGATGGCTCGCAACGCGGTCTTGATGCACGCCCCGTTTCCCTTGTTCGCCGGATGCGGAATGACGTCCGCGCCTTCGGCGGCCGCAACTTGAGCCGTGCCGTCCGAAGAACCGTCGTCGATTACCAGTACCCGTGCCGACGGGACGTTTTCCCGCACACCGCGAATGACCGTAGCGATGGTCTTCGCTTCGTTGAACGCGGGGATGACCACCGTGATTGCGTCATCCTCTCGGTTGGCGGAAAGATTTTTTTTCGGATGCTCAATCATTACGCATTCGTACCATACGGGGAATTGTCGGCCGGGCGTTTCCGGTCATGATGGAATATCATCTACAATGGCATGTGTCAAAGTCTATCGGCAGGCCTTAAGGACGGCTGGTGGCGGTGCAGGGACTTGAACCCCGGGCACTGCGGATATGAGCCGCATGCTCTAACCAGCTGAGCTACACCGCCGTCAATCCCCCCTACATACCACCCATTCTTGTCGATTGTCAAGATTCGGTAAGAACTACGTGTTTGCGGCCGTTTCCTCTTGACAAACTCAAATAAATATTTGAGATAATGATTTGAAATAGAGGGGCACTAGTATGCGCGTCAAAAGAAGAGATGGTCAAGAGACACGTGCGAATCTACTCGATGCCGCAGCGAGGGTGTTCGCCGAAAAGGGGTTCCATGCAGCTACCGTCAGCCAGATCTGCAAGGCCGCAGGAGCCAACGTTTCTTCAGTGAATTACTACTTCGACAGCAAGGAAGATTTGTACGTGAAAGCCTGGCAAAGAGCGCTCGATTTGTCACTCGAAAAGTACCCGGTCGATGGAGGCGTCTCACCCGACGCACCCGTGGAGGAGCGCCTTCGAGGTCACATTCGGGCTGTGGTGGCACGCTGCGTTGATCCCGATAGTCTCGATTTCGACATCGTCCATCAGGACATGGCCAGTCCAACGGGCTTTCTCACCGATATCATGCGCCAATGCCTTCAACCGTTAGGGGATGCCACTACTCGATTAGTTCGTGAACTCATGGGTGAGGATGCTTCCGAACTGGACGTGGATCTGTGCCATATCAGCATCATAAGCCAGTGTTTCGGTTATCTTATGCCGAAACGTATGCGGCATCGTTTGAAGAACGGGTCCGGCCGATGTGAGCACGTGACGGCTGAGATCGATCCGGAAGTCTTTGCCGACCACGTGTTCGAGTTCAGCCTCGCGGGTATTCGGCATGTTGTAGCCTCGTCCGGATGTGAGAAAGGGGAATCATGATAAACGCGATCAAGGCTCTTGGAGTCGTCATGCTCTGCATTGTGGCCGTCATCGCGGTGCAGCGGGTGATTGGAACGGCCAAACCCAAGATGCCGCCACGCGGGGGGCGAGAGGCCGTCGTGAAGGTCGGCCGGGTGCAGGAACTGAACTTCGCCGACCGGATCGAGGCGGTCGGTACGGCCATGGCCAATGAGTCCGTCACCATTACTGCAATCGTCCCCGATCGAATCGAGAAGATCTTTTTCGAGGAAGGCGCGGACGTACAAACGGGAGATGTCCTCGTGCAGTTGGAAGCAGCCGAAGAACGTGCGGCACTGGAGGAGGCGATTGTCGATCTGGACGAACAGAAGCGAGAGTTGGAGAGAGTCCGTATCCTCGTGGAGAAGACGGTCCAGAGCAGGCAAGAGTTCGATAAGCAGCAGACGAAGTTCAGGGCGGCACAGGCGCGGCTGAAGGCTGCCGAAGCGCGCTTGAGGGACCGCAGAATCGTCGCGCCGTTTTCCGGTGTTGTCGGCATTCGACAGATCAGCCCGGGCGCATTCGTTCAGACCGGAACGACGATCTGCACGTTGGACGACATTGACCGGATCAAACTCGAGTTCACGGTTGCGGAAATCTACATAGCGTCTTTGCGAACGGGGCAGCGGATTGAAGCACGGAGTGCGGCTCTGCCTGAGAGAGCATTCTCGGGTACCGTTTCAATCATCAATCCGCGGGTCAACGAGACCACGCGTGCCGTCCGGGTTCAAGCGATCATTCCCAATCCGGATAGACTCCTGCGCCCCGGCATGCTTCTCACCGTCGATTTGATCGCCAACCAGCGAAAGTCCCTGAGCGTCCAAGAGGCGTGCCTGGTGGCGTACGGCGAGAAACAGTTCGTGTATGTGATGCGGGACGACGGCACCGTGGAGAAGCGGGAGGTTTGGCTCGGGCGTCGGGAAGTGGGACTTGTAGAAGTGTTGAAGGGTCTGCGGGAAGGTGAAACCGTGGTGACCGAAGGCGTTATGAATCTGCGCGACGGAGCCAAAGTGCGGATTGTCGAAAGTGCCGAGGACCCCAAGGTCCGTCCCGCTTCCCGCGCGACGAAGGGGTAGGAGTGACTTATGCTGATTTCCGACATTTCCGTTAAACGCCCGGTCTTTGCCACAGTGGTGAGCCTGTTGCTGCTGGTATTCGGGTTTATTGCGTACCAGCGGCTGCCGCTGCGCGAATATCCGGATATCGACACCCCCATCGTTACCGTCAAGACGAATTATGTCGGTGCCGCAGGAAACGTCGTGGAGACGAAGATCACCCAGATCGTCGAAGGAAGCGTATCCGGCATCGAGGGCCTCAAAACCATCGAGTCGACCAGCGAAGACGGGCTGTCCACCGTCAGCTTGGAGTTCGACATCAATCGGGATATCGACGAGGCGGCCAATGACGTGCGCGACAGGATTAGCGGTGTAGCCGACGACCTGCCGGATGAGGCCGATCCGTCTTCGATCGAAAAGAAGCGCAGCGGCGGAGTTCCCGACCTCATTCTCAGCCTTTTCCACCCGAGCATGTCGCAGATGGAACTGACCGATTACGCGGATCGCTATCTCGTGGATCGTCTCTCCGTCATCGATGGTGTAGCGGACGCGCAAATTTTTGGAGAGAAGCGATTTTCCATGCGTATCTGGCTGAAGCGTAAGGAACTGGCTGCCCGCGGCATCACGGTCAATGAGGTGGAAAATGCCCTCAATGAGGAGAACGTCGAGCTGCCGGCCGGGCGACTTGAATCAAGCCGGCGGGAGTTCACTCTCCGTGTAAAACGGGGATACCGTACTCCCCGGGATTTCCGAGATCTGGTTATCACCCGTGGGGAGGACGGCCACCCCATTCGTCTCGGAGACGTGGCGGAAGTGAAGATCGAGCCGGAGACTTTGCGAGACAGCTTCTCCGCGGACGGCAACAATGCCGTGGGAATTGGTATTAGTCGGCAGTCCACCGCCAACACGCTGGCCATGATCAACGGTGTGAAGGCCGAAATGGAGAAAATCCGGCCCTCGCTTCCCCAGGGCATGCAGTTGGTAGTACTCAAGGACAGCTCCATTTTTATTGATGCCTCGATCAAGGAAGTATTCATTTCACTGCTCATTGCAGCGACTTTGGTGGTGGCCATAATCTTTATTTTCCTGGGCAGCGTCAGAGCTGCCTTGGTTCCGGCCATCACCGTCCCGATCTCACTGATTTCGGCCTTCATCGTTCTCTACATCTTGGACTTTTCCGTCAACCTGCTGACCTTGCTGGCACTGGTCCTGGCAATTGGACTGGTGGTGGACGACTCCATCGTCGTGCTGGAGAACATTTACCGCCGCATCGAGAACGGCGAACCCGCTCTGCTCGCCGCGTATCGAGGCACGCGAGAGGTGAGTTTCGCAGTCATCGCGACGACGCTCGTTCTGTTGGCCGTTTTTGTACCGATCACGCTTCTCGAAGGCGATACGGGCAAGCTCTTCACCGAATTCGCGTTCGCCATCGGTGGGGCGGTAACGTTTTCCAGCCTTATCGCCCTGACTCTTTCGCCCATGATCTGTTCACGGATTCTTAAGCCGAGAAATGCCGAGGGGGTTCTCGCAAGGATTGATGAGGCGGTCTTCAAGCGACTGGAAGCGATATACGAGTCCCTTCTGAAACGGCTGATGAAGCATCCGTTTCTTTCGCTGGCGACTCTGGTTCTTCTCTGCGGCACCACGTGGATACTCATGGGCCGTATCCCGGCTGAATTCGAGCCTCTCGAGGATCGGGCCGTCCTGATGCTCCGAATGACAGCGCCCGAGGGAACGGGCTTTGATGCCACAAGCGCATACATGAAGGACATTGAAAAGGAATTGAATCCGCTTCTTGAGAATGGTGAGGCTCGCCATATTCTGAGCATAGTGCCCGGGAGCCGAAACAAGCTGGGAACCGTTAACAGCGGCATAGCCATCGTCGAACTGGATTTCTGGGATTCCCGCGAACGCTCGGCTGCTCAGATCGCCCGCGATTTGTTCCAAAAGGTTGGTGCGATACCGGGAATCCGGGCGTTCGTCATTCAACCTTCGGGTCTGGCGTCGTTTTTCGGCCAGCCCGTGCAGTTCGTGATCGGCGGCTCAACTTACGAGGAACTCGTCAAGTGGCGAGATACCGTCGTCTCCAAGGCGACGGCTTATCCGGGGCTCGTTGGCGTAGATGCGGATTACAAGGAAACCACGCCGCAATTGAGGGTCTCCGTAGACCACAACCGCGCCGCGCAGCTCGGGGTTTCATCCAAGACCATCGGCCGTACTCTGGAGACGTTTCTCGGGTCCAGGCAGGTAACTACCTACATCGACAATGGCGAGGAGTATGATGTCATTCTCCAGGGACTCATAGAGGAACGCCGGACACCTACCGACCTCCAGAACATATACGTGAAATCGACATTGGGCGGCGACCTGATACCGTTATCGAATCTCGTTACGCTGGAGGAGCGGGCGGACGCCGGCTCGCTCAACCGGTACAACCGGATTCGTTCGATCACCATTTCAGGCACACCGGCAAAAGGCTTCGCCCTCGGCGACAGTCTGTCGTTTCTGGAAGACACCGTTCGCAAAGAATTGCCGTCCACCGCAACGATCAACTTCAAGGGTATGTCGCTGGATTTCAAGGAGTCCGGCAGTTCCGTCATCTTCGTGTTTCTGCTCGCGATGGTGATCGCCTACCTCGTGCTGTCAGCTCAGTTCGAGAGTTTCGTCAGTCCCCTGGTCATCATGTTGACGGTTCCTATGGGATTGTTGGGTGCGATGACTGGTCTGCTCCTCATGGGAGCGACGCTCAATATTTACAGCGAGATCGGTCTCATCATGCTGATCGGTTTAGCCGCAAAGAACGGCATTCTCATTGTGGAGTTCGCCAACCAATTGCGGGATGCGGGCATGGATTTTGATTCCGCGGTGTACCAGGCCGCACGTCAGAGACTGCGCCCCATCGCAATGACCGGACTTTCGACGGCAATCGGTGCGGTCCCGCTGCTCATGGCCACGGGCGCGGGTGCGATCAGTCGCATTGCGGTCGGCTCGGTGATTTTCTTCGGTGCGTCAACAGCATGCATTCTGACGATGTTTGTCGTGCCGATCGGCTATTTTTACCTGTCGCGGTCGCAGGCCTCTCCCAAGCAATTGGAGCACAAACTCGCCCGGATGGAGAAGGCGCATTGATGGATCGATGGACGACATATGAACATTCATGACTGCGAAGGCACAACGAAGCATGAAAGTCCTCGGCACTGATGGGCACTCCGGGGCGAAGCCCGGAGGAGAGTGTTTCAAAAACCAGGGTCCATCGAAAATCATGGCACGATTGTACGGCATATCGTATGAAATTCCCCCTGCCCCCTTTGCCAAATGGGGGCTAAGAGCCAATTCCCCCCTTTAATGAAGGGGGGTTAGGGGGGATTTTCGTCGGAATCCACTTCATCGTGCCACGATTCACTTCGGACTGACAGATTTGAGACAGTTTCGGAGTGCCTGCCCCTACAAATCAGAACCGTAGGGCGGGCTATGCCCGCCGTCTCCCCGGCGAAGCCCGGGGGCGTTCATCGGACCGGCTCCGTGAGAGAACGACGTGGACAGGAGAGTGAACGAAGGTGAGCGACAGTGAAGACAGGGGCGGACGGTTGGCCGAGAATGCAAAGAGCATGACAAGTCGCATGTCCCAACCCGACGCTGGTTACCAAGACGTAAGTGACGTTTCGAGTGAAGTGGTAGGTTACTCCCGGGAAGAATCCTACTCGAACCTGGTCTTCATAAGGGAGATCACCCATTCCGACCCACCGGCTTGCTTTGACAACGAATGGGCCAATCCCGCAAATGGAGGAACGCCCGTCTTCTTCGAACTCCGAATCGCCGGGAAGTCAGGCGACGTACGCCGGTTGAGCCGACGACACGCGATTGTCTGTGACGACCTCGCACAAGCCATTGTCGTTAAGGCCCCGGTGGAGGAAGTCACTGAGCCCGAGCAGACGGGTCCGTCCCCAAGCAATGTACACGATCAGCTTGAGAATGAAGTGTTGGAGAGGAACGGCGATTCGAATGAACTCAGTCGGAAGCTCAAAGCCGAGCCGGCCGTTCGCAAACGAACCGAAGATGCCCTAGGAAAGGAGAAGACCTTCATTGAAGGCACGCTGGATACCTTGACGGATATAATCTTTGTCTTCGATGTCGACCAGAGGTTTCTCAGATGGAACAAGGCGCTAAGGGACGTGACCGGTTACGCGGATGAGGAAATCTCATCCATGAAGCCGACCGATTTTTTATCGGGAGGAGATGTCTTCAAGTGCGTTGAGGCTATCGCGACGGCAGTGAAGGATGGACATTCCGAGTCGGACGCATCGGTAGTGACAAAAGGCGGCGAGCATGTTCCCTTTGAATTTGTCTGGGACCTGCTGAGGGATAGCGAAGGGAGCCCCCCTCGCATCTGCGTTGTCGGACGGAACATCAGTGCTCGAAAGTGTACTGAGAAGGCCCTCCGTGAGAGCGAGGAGAGGTATAGGGCCGTATTCAACAACGCTGCACTGGGCATTAATCTGGCGGACCGAGACGGCCTCTGGATACAGGTCAACGAGCCTCTCGCCAAAATGCTCGGCTATTCAAAGGAGGAGCTGCTGGGGCGGTCCTGCTTTGAACTAACCCACCCGGACGACTTGGAAATGTCCAAGGCCCGTCACGAAGACCTGCTTCAGGGAAGATCCGAATCATATCAGCTACAGAAGAGGTATTTGAAAAAGGATGGTACCGTTCTCTGGGCGGAACTCTCCGTTTCGGCTTTCTACAATGAGCGTGGAGATTACGAAGCCACAATAGGTGTGATCGCGGACATCACCGAGCGCAAGCAGGCGGAACAGGCCCTGTGCGAGAGTGAGGAGAAATACCATAGTATTGTCGAGTATATGGGCGATGCGTACTTCGAAGTGGACTTGAAAGGTAACATAGTATTCTGCAATGATTCGACCTGCCGCGCTATGGGATATACTCGAGAAGAGTTGGTAGGCATGAACAATCGGCACTACATGGATGAGGCTACGGCGAAAGTAGTGTTCAACACTTTCAATCGGGTATACCGCACAGGGAAGCCGGCGACGCTGTCAGGGTGGGATTATGTTCGAAGAGACGGTACCCGGAGGATAGTGGAGACGCAGGTCGCCCTGAGTCGGGATGCCGCTGGTAAGCCATGCGGCTTCAGGGGATACTCTCGGGATGTCACGGAGAGGAAGGAAGCGGAGGCCGCACTCCTGGAAAGTGAAGCCAAGTATCGGACCATTATTGAGAATATCGAAGAAGGGTATCACGAAGTCGATGTTGACGGAAACATGGTGTTCTGCAATGACGCTCTGTGCAAGATTCTCGGGTACTCCAGGGATGAACTGATCGGCATGAATTACCGTCAATATATGGATGACGGAACAGCCGCCCAGGCTTTGAGCTCCTACCACTCCGTGTACAGGACGGGACGTCCCGTCGTCGTCCCCGGCTGGAAACTTATCACCAAGGACGGGAGAGCGAGAATCGTCGACACTTCCGTTTCTCTCATCAGGAATTCCGATGGTAAGTGTTCAGGATTTCGAGGCATTGTGAGAGACGTTACCGAGCGGGAACGTGGCCGGATGCAGAGCCTGCAAGCTCAGAAGATGGAGGCGATCGGGTCGCTCGCGGCTGGTATAGCCCACGACTTCAACAATATACTTTACGCCATCATAGGGTTCACGGAACTGTGTCTTGACGATGTCCCGACCGATACCGAATTGCGTTCGAATCTTCAAGCAGTCTTGAATAGTGGGTACCGGGCAAGGGATTTGGTAAATCAGATTCTTACCTTCAGCCGCCGGAGTCGGCAAGAGAAAAGAGTGGTCAATGTGGTTCCGATTGTAAAGGAGGCAATCAAGTTTCTGAGGGCCTCCTTGCCGAGTACGATCGAGATTAGGCAGATAGTGGATCCCGAATTGAGACCACTCGTTGCGGACCCTACTGAGATCCATCAGATCGTCATGAACCTTTGCACGAACGCCGGCCACGCGATGCGTGAGACGGGCGGTTTATTGGAGATAACCGTTGAAGACGTCGACGAGGATGAATCGACCGCCAGACTCGATCCGGAACTCGTTCCCGGCTCCTACCTGCGACTGACCGTAAGCGACACGGGAACAGGTATGGCTGTGGAGACCATTCAACGGAGCTTCGAGCCTTATTTCACCACCAAGCAGAAGGGAGAGGGCACGGGGTTGGGTTTGGCGGTAGTCCATGGGATCGTAAGTAGTTATGGAGGCACCATACGAGTGCACAGTGAACTCGGCCAAGGCTCCAGATTTCGTATTTATCTCCCTTCCGTTGAAACTAAGCTGAAGCAAGAGACGGATCCCGTCAAGCCTCCCCCCATGGGGAGTGAGAGGATTCTTTTTGTGGATGATGAGCCCACGATCGTAGCGATGGCCGGCCGAATGCTGGAGAACCTGGGGTATAAGGTAGTCTCGCGAACGAGCAGTCTCGACGCCCTGGAACTGTTCCGAGCGGGGCCGAATGATGTCGACCTTATCATCACCGATATGACCATGCCCGGAATGACGGGTGTTGAGTTCGCAGCGGAAATACGAAAAATTCGTTCCAACATCCCTATGATGATCTGTACCGGCTTCAAGGAGTTGAAGGAGGGAGACAGGTTCGCGGCCCTGGGTATTGGCGAGGTAGTGATGAAGCCCATTCTCAAAAGGGAGATGGCCGAGGCGATCCGTCGCGTTCTTAATCGGGCGGCAGTTTCTTGAGGCGGACACGCCGGAACTTAGTCGTCGATTTCATAAATCCGTTGGCGGATTCGTTCCGGTTCCCAGGTTAGGGCTTGGGAACGAAAAGAAAGATGCCCTCCCCAAACAAAACAATAGATTCGTCGTCGGAGACATTTTGGTTGACCGAGCGGCGTGTGGTGAGATACACTGCGGGCGCAGGGGGAAAGAATAGTCTTTTCAAATAGCTCAAGACGGGCTTTACGCTATGGGATCGTGAGGGAGGAGAAGGGGAAGCTCTTTCGGATTGGGGGAGGTCGGTCGGTGATTTGGAATTTGGTCAATCATCGCTGAAGGGCTATGCATACGCACAATTTCGGCTGAAATGTGCCAAGCTGACCGCTCGCAATGAGCAATGTCCACGGTCAGGCAAAAACGATGAATAGAAGATTACGGATTCCCGTTAAAGCCATTGTGAATGACATTCTCGAGGGACGGACGGATCTCGAATTGATGACAAGATACAAGATCTCGTCGGCTGCGGATCTCTACAGACTTTTCAACAGACTGATCATGATGGGAGTGGTGGAAAAGGATGATATAAGGCACAGGCTTCCTGAAGGATGGAAAGTGCGTTGGAAGAGAGAAGACTTCTGTTCGGAGGCGGAGACCCAAGAAAACTGTACGCATCCCGATGCGAGGGAGGCTCCAAGGGCGAAACTTTTCGGAAACGTTGAAATTTGTGACATGACGGCGCTGTCCCGTTCTTATGGTATCGAAATTAAAGATATTTCAGAACTCGGACTTATGGTGGCTCCAATAAAAGTTCGCAAGAACGAAGCTCGAGAGTTTCTCATCAAACCCCCTCATTTCGAGGACGTTCAATCGATTTCCTTGGTAGCAAACTGTCGTTGGACGGACGGAATCAGAGCAGGATTTAGAATAACACGCATCTCTCCTTCGAGCGTTAAGGAACTTCAACGGCTTATCAAGCTCTATTCCTTTGATGCATTGACCTGATTCCGGACCAAGTGGTCCGATTCATACGTTCGGTCAAGCATTTCTCGCGTTGAGATTCCTTTGAAGTACTAGTCCACCGGGCGTGGTGTAGCCGCCTTGAACCCGGTGAACAAACGTACCTTGAGGCTGTTAACGAGCCACAACGAATCATCAAAGTCCTCGGCACTGAAAAATACTTCGTGGATTCGCGTCGGAGATCGGGAGTATGATGATCCAACGGGAAGCGGGCAATAATTGGGGGGGCGAGAGAATGGGAATTGATGCCGAAGTGTCGACCGATGTTCTCGAAGTATTACTAGGTTGACACGAATCGCATGCTCGTTGTAGGTTGTACGCACGCCTCCGGGGGGCCAAACGACAGAACAAGTTGGAAGTCCGTTTCGGGGAGCAACGGATGAATCCAACGGGAAGTCCGAATGGATCTGATGAGGCGTAGAGGGGCTCGATACTATCGAGATTCATGCCGTGAAAACGTTGCTTTTCTTTGATTGACTACGGAAAAGATCACACTCTTGTGTGGAGCCGCTCGCCAAGCTTCACTGAGACGGATTGGCGGGGGAGATGAGCGAAAGAAACTCGAATCGCACAGACGCAGTAGTAAGGCCCGCGAATCTCAGAAACGTGACCACAGAGTCTATTGACATCTTCAGTCTCTTTTCACGACAATCGAGTGCAGACTTAGCACGAAACCTGATTGACAAGACTTTTGTCCATAGTAAACCACAATTGATGGAGTCGGTTGTTCTACTGCGGGGGCGGAAGTTGTGGGGCAAGCTGCACTTGCGGACTCTCCGAATGGGGCCGTCGCGTCTCGTGCTCGTCCTCATCGAAGACCTGACACTGGAAAGGAGGCAACGTGTTCTCGATCACAAGCATGAACTCGAACTCCGAAAAGCACGAGATAACCTGGAACTGAGGGTTTGAGAACGAACCGCAGAGCTTAGGCTTGCCGGCCTGAGTAATCGACCGCAGCAATGAAGCCATCGTGATTGCTGATCGTCTGAACACGATCATTCAGGTCAATGAGGCCTTTTCAAAGATAACCGGTTATTCCCCGGAGGAAGTTATCGGCAGAGACTGCAGCAGTTTCATCTGGGGGACGAACAATCGAGGACTCGGCGCAAAGATCCGGCATGCACTTCGGGAGAAGGGGGCATGGCAGGGGTGCCGGTCCACCCCAATCCCGGCTCAACTTATTGTAATGAATAGGTGGTGTGAATGGGGTCATCAAGGCGACAAATCCCGAAAAAAGAATGCGCGGCTCTCCTGCGCATGGGCATGAACGATGAACACCTGATGGAGAGATATCAACTGTCTTCTAAGGGGCTTAAGAAGCTGTACCAGGCGCTCATTCAGTCCAAGACGGTCGGGGAAGAGGAACTCTACAAACAGTCTGCCTTGTTTCGCAAACAGGTCGACCATTTGCGTGCGAGGGATGCCCGGAGAGTGGATCTGAATCTTCCACTTTGGGTCTACGAGGTCGAATCGAGCAGAAAGGGCCTGGTCAGGGACATATCGGAAACCGGGATGCGGGTTGCCGGAATAGCATCATTTGTCGGTGAAACGAAGAATTTCCGGCTTCCCGTTGATATGTTCATCGGCTCCGACCAACTGGTGTTCTCCGCTCGGTGCGTCTGGGTTGAGACAACGGGAAAACGTTTCGAGTATTCCATAGTAGGGTACCGGATCGCGAAGATCGCTCCGAGTGACCGGGAGGTTCTCAGAAAGCTCGTGGGCATGTTGGTGCTGAGCGGATCAGGCGAATGGTCGACTTTCAGATGAGAAGTCTGCATGCTCATGGCGGATGCCGGGAATTCGGACGGATCACTCCAGCACGTATATTGAACCGAGGTTGCGGAAGCACTCGTCGCAATCCAAGCCGTAGCCGACGAGAAAGCCGTCTTCGATCCGGAATCCGCAATAATCCAGGTCCACATGTCTTTCGCGTCGTGCGGTCTTGTCGATCATGGCAGCGACCTTGAGCGACCGGGGTCCTCTGTGCGCCAACTCTTCCCTGTATTGATGCAACGTCAATCCAGTGTCCACAATGTCGTCCACGAGAATCACGTCTCGACCTTCCACGGGAATGCCGATGTCCATGGTAATCTTTAGTTGGCCGCTGGAAACGGTACCGCTGCCATAGGAGGAAATGCGGGCAAAGTCGATTTGACACGGGTGGTCCAGGCTCCGTACCAGATCTGCGAGAAAGACGAAGGATCCCTTGAGTATTCCCACCATTAGAATGTTACCCTCCGGAAAGTCCTCTGAGATCTGCTTTCCAAGCTCGCATACCCGTGAGGCGATATCGTCCGTATGAAATAGTATTCTCTTCTTTGCGTCCAGCATGGCGAGTTCCCCTTAATACAGGTTATTTCCGGGGATCCGCGGTGTCCGGTCCCGGATTTGCGGGAAGCACGGTCCTTCACCAGCGGCTCTTGGCCCCGAAGTCCAGAGTATCGACGAGTCCGGCGGTAAGAAGCGTCTCCGCCCGAGCGGCTATCATGGCAGCGTTGTCGGTACACAGCGCAATGGAAGGAAAAACCGGTTCGATTCCCATACGTTGACCCTCGCGAACCATTCTTTCCCTCAAGGCTCCGTTCGCTGCTACGCCGCCGCAGACCACGAGTCGTTCCGAACCATACCGCCGTGCCGCAGATAATCCTTTTACCGTGAGGACGTCAATCACTGCTTCTTGAAACGCCGCAGCGATGATCCTTACCTCGTTGGAAACACTCCGCGATTCATCCGGGTGGACAACTGAATGAAAACTCCCCGGAATGTCGGTTCTTCGTTCTACCCCGAGCATCTGCTCGGTTGACCTGAGTACCGCCGTTTTGAGCCCGGAGAAGGAGAAGTCGAATTGATCGTTGTCCAACAGGGCACGTGGAAATCGGAGATCACCGGGGTCCGTACCCCGTGCCTGCTCCTCTATGACGGCGCCTCCCGGGTAGCCCAAGCCGAGAAGCTTGGCCACCTTGTCAAACGCCTCGCCGGCCGCATCGTCACGGGTCTTTCCGATGAGTTGGATGTCGAACGGCTCCCGCACATGATAGAGGCTGGTGTGTCCGCCGGATACCACCAGGCCCACAAAAGGGAAACTCACATCACTCCTCTCAAGAAAAACAGCGAACAAATGGCCGTGCAGGTGATTCACCCCGCAAAGCGGCTTGTCTAGGGCCAGAGCCATGCCTTTGGCCGCTCCTATGCCGACGAGAAGCGATCCGATCAAGCCGGGTCCGCGAGTTACGCCAATGCCCTGAATTGCCGAAACCTCAATGCCGGCATTGTCCAAGGCCTTGTCAATAACCGGAGAGATCGCCTCGATGTGCTTTCTGGAGGCAAGCTCCGGGACCACGCCGCCGAATTCCTTATGCACGTCGATCTGGGATACGACCACATCGGAAAGTGTCTCCCTACCGTCTCGTACTACCGCGGCAGCGGTCTCATCGCAGGATGTTTCGATCCCCAACACCAGCATTATATCATGCCCATTGATGAGCGGATTTCCTGTACCTTGCGCCGGATGACCTCCCGGGGGACGTCCACGTACCGGTCGGGCAGGATCTCCCGGGAAGTGCACTCCAAGACGGCAAGAAGTTCCTGATATTCTCTCTGGCGGGCGATGTCCGAGGGAATGAAGTCGGCAACCTCGTCGAGGACCATGGGTGGAGTGAGACTACCTTCGAGGTGCCTTCGGCGTTTGAGTTCCGTGAGGAGCTGGTCGAAGTCTGCGGGGAAATAGTTCGCGGTCAGTTCCAGGAACCTAACGCGTTGTTCCGGGGTGAACGTATCGAGTTCGATCTCGGCCTGATTGAGCACGTGTTTGAGAAACGCCTGCTTCTCATCGCCCTCATTGTCAAAGACGGGGAGATGCTCGCCGGCACGGCCGGACCTCTTTATGTCGGGTTCGAGTCGATCCGGTCGGGCGGTTATGATGACCCATACGATCTTCCCTCGATTAGCGGGGTCGGACATCATCTTGAGAATGTTTCCGAAAAGCCTCCTGTCCACGTCATGGGTCTGAGCGCTCCGGCCGCCGATCTCCGTGTCCGCTTCGTCGTACATAACCATGACGCTCCCCATGGCCTCGAGAACCGACTTGATCCGTTCCCAGTTTTTCTCAGTCTGCCCCACGTACGGTCCGCGGATATTCTTGAGTACGACGGCCACCCATCCGCATTCCTTGGCAAACGCCTTATAAATGAAAGTCTTGCCTACGCCGTTTGCTCCCGGTACCAGTATTCCGACGGGCATCAACGCCGGGTCGTTACCACGGAGACACGTCTTGAGTTCCTTGAGTTTCTTGAGGAGACGCGATGCGCCGATAATTTTCTCGAATCCGTACCCGAGCGTGGGAAACTCGATATGACCTTCGAGCTCCTTTTCGATGATCTCTTTGGTTTTCTCGAAGATCAGTTCCGGCGTGATCGGATCGTTCTTGTAATCGGCCTGGCGGAATATCTGGTGCAGTGAAAGTAAGGTCAAACCCGCACTGCTAAACGCCATGTGCTCCGCGGACATGGACGTCTCCACCCGTTCGGACTGCATGAGGTACTTAATATACTGCGTACGCTGCTCCAGGGAAGGCCTGTCGATCTTGATGGCCGCAGTGTAGGGTAGGTCCACAATCCGTTCGCTGAGTCCGCTCAGTGTTTCGGTAATGATGAAGACTATGTCCGACGACGCGACAAAGGTGCTGTCGGAAAACCAGTTCTCGAGGGTAATCACCTTGAGCCGGTCGGCATCCAACATGAGATCGCCCCGGGAGGCAGGTGCTATTACCTCACCGTAGCGAATGATGATGGCGAAATCCTTACGAATCTTTTTGCCGGATTCTTGGTCGACCGGCACCATGATGTTGGTGCGTACCAGTTCGCGCAGCACGGCACACGCTGTCACCACGTCCTTCTTGACCGCGGACAACAGGGCCGCCAAACGGTTTTCCCCCAGTTTCGCCGCCACGAGATCCCTGTCGAGAGGGTTGAGAAAGGTAATGCCGACGGACGGATCGTACACAATGACGATTCGCGGGCGGGCTTTCCGGTTAGGTTTTATGAGGGCTTCGACAAAGAAATCCACCAACGGCACATAGCGATCCGCCTCTACCGGGAACACATCCCTTGTGTTGCCGTAGACGACGAAGACATTGGATTGAGACGAGACGTACTTCTCAATGATTTTGCCGGCAAAATCAGGATGCTGCGAGTCGGCCCTTGGTTCGAAGTCAATGATTTCGGCATCAATCACAGGTTGTTGGGAAACGTCTTCACTCATGGTTGGTATTCACGCTCGGTCGTCGACGAGTCGGAGACAGGGGTCTTGTCCCATGACGGCATCAGCCCAGGTCTCTCTCTTTGTCGGTTACTCCTGCTTTTTGTGAAGCGCGTGCCTTGAGCAGCTCGTCAAAGCGTGACTGCGCCTCTCGTTCCGCGCCGAGCCGCTCATAGGTAGTGTCTTGGGACTGAAGCGTTGAACCGCCCATCTCAGTCGCAATCTTTGCCTGGGCACGCAAGCCGGCCACCTTTTCCCGTATGGCCACGATGGATTCATCTACAGCCGATTCTCCCAGTCCCTTGAGTCTGTCCTCGAGCCGAATGACCTGCTGGTGGGAGACGAATTCCGCAACCAGTTCACCCTGTTCGCGTTTGAGCTTGTCGATTTCGTCGGTAAACGAGCGGAGTTTGATCTTGTACTCTTCAACTTTCCGACTCTGAGCCTCCAGGTCGCCGGTGAGGACATCCTGCCTTTCGTCGATCTCCCGTATCCTGGACAGGTACCTCGTTCCCGCTTCTCTATGCGCCGAGTTGGTGGGGTCCGATTCAGACGCGGCAAGCGCTCCTTCCAGTTTCTTCCGGAGTTCGGCTTCTTCCTTGTCAAGGTCTTTGAGGCTCATTTCCGTGCGTTCCCGCTCCCTGGCAAGAAGCGCGACAGCTCTTTCCATCTCTTTGTATCGTTTCTTGGCTTCATCAATGGCAGTAGCGTACGTAGCACGAATCGCCTCAGGGCTCGACGAGACCATGTCGTCGCCGGCCCTTATGAAGACGCCTCGAACCATTGCCCACATTTTTCCAAAGAACCCCATCTTCTTCTCCTCCCTCAGAAACCGACGCTGCATGAAGTTACGAGCCGTTGTAGAGATCGAGATCATTCTATATGATGATCTCTCCATGTCAAGTTGAGGCTTGTACAAGCCGCCGGGCCCATTCAGAATAGGTCGCCGGCACCGTAGGAGCACCCCCCTGTGGGTGCCCGGGGCAGGCATCCAGCGTTCGGCACGGAACCCCTACAAACCAGCATCGATATCAAAGGCCTCCCCGCGTTCCGCGGGGTAATACTACCCTACCATGGGCCCGGCAGACACGCCGGGACTCGACACTACCATGGCCGAGGCTGACAGCGAAGTGTTTCCAAGAATCCGCGACCGTATGTGCGATACGAATCACTGATCATGGACCTTCATGAACCATTGTTCCACATCTTTCCAACCGTTGAAGCGTTGGCTGACCGGGATGTCCGAGTTTCGGTTCCACGGCTGTACCATCAATCCAACGCCGACGCCCATGTCCAGATAACCGCGAAGGTGTTCCGGGTCATCCTCAATAATGAAATCAGCCGAGGTCTCAATGAGATAGTCGCGTTTGTTGCGATCCCCGCCGGTCACGATCATCTCGGGTATTGTCGGATTCCACGGAAGCGCACGAAGTTGTTTCAGGGCAGTGTCCGGATCTGCGCGTCCCGTAATGAACAGAAGAGGCTGCCCGGACTTGCGGTGAATGCGGGAGAGGACCTGGGAAGCACCGTCATACGGCTCGATGCTGGGTTGCGCGTACATATGCTTCACGGCTTCGAGCAAAGTGTCCTCATCCAAATTCAAAGGTTCCAGGTCCCAGGTCAGCAGGTCTTCGGGAGTCAGATTGCGTCCTTTGACCCTGTTAATATGTTGGAGGATGATCTCGATGGACTTCAAGACGACTCCATCAACGTCAAAGGCAATGTTCATGAGGTAATATCTCCAATTTGAATGTACCGGGCGTGCACGGGCGGTGTCCGTGGTGCCGAGGAAAGGTCCCGGCAAGCAGTGTTCGCATGAATTCCGGTTTACTGTGAGCATTCGATGAATAACGGAATTCTCGGCACAACTCGGTCGGTTTCATACTACAATGATTCCACTTACAGCTCAACGTAGGGCTTGTGTGAGTGTAAAGGACCATCAGTAAGGCGGGCTGTTCCGCGTACCCACACCAAGGTCGCCAAGACCTACGGACCGTGCACGTGGATTTTCCGCCGGCGTGGCGGCTATGTTGATGAGGGTCGGCATTGACTTGCGGGAAGAGAGCGCATGGTCCTATAATCCGAGTCGATGATTGGATACGTACGATTCCAGAGGAACAGTGACGACAAGGCCGGTGAATCGTATCATTGCTCACGATGCGGGGCTTTCATCACTGATTCCGGGGCCATAATCCGCATCCAGGGTGCACGGGATCACTCGTTCGTGAATCCTGCGGGAGTGCTCTGCAATTTTACAACCTTTGCTTACTGTCACAATGTGCTGGTAGACAAGGATCTCTACTTGAGACATTCGTGGTTCTCCGGCTATGGTTGGCGTTTTGTCATGTGCAGTGCTTGCAAGCAGCATTTGGGCTGGCACTATGATGCAGTCAAAAAGGGGGCCGGGCCGATGAGTTTTTTCGGGATCCTGGTGGAATCGGTTGACTCCGTTGGGCACGACCAATGATTGTGGCGCCGGCGCCGGCCGGAGCCTCGCCGTGTGTAGGGGCAGGCCCCCGTGCCTGCCCTGATTGCCTCCGGTTATCGTACTAAGTGTAGGGCCGTACGTGCGGACGCGCACGGGTACGAGGGAACGAGAACAAGAGATTGCACGCATCAAAGATCTTTTCTAGACTGATGATCGGACTGGCATTTGTGGTGATTGCCGGCACGTTCGGCTACAGTGCCTTGGAAGGCTGGACCTGGTTTGACGCATTCTACATGACGATTATCACCGTTACCTCCATCGGTTTTGGAGAAGTTCATGAGCTGAGCCAAGCCGGGAGGGTTTTCACGGTATTCGTCATATTCGTGGGCTTCGGAATGGTGGCTTACTCCGCTGTCACCGTGAGCCGGTTGTTGATCGAGGGCGAGGTCGAAAAGATACTATCGAGGCGGCAGTCTATGAAGCAGATTGAGAAGATCAAGGAGCACTACATCGTCTGCGGTTTCGGCCGTATGGGGTCCTTTGTCTGCCGGGAACTCCACGGTCGCGGGATACCGTTCGTGGTCATAGAGAAGGAACCGGAAATGCAGGAGAGGATTATGCAGGCCGGCTACTTTCTCTCGCCCGGGGATGCAACGGAAGAGGACGTGTTGGTTGCGGCCAACATCGCAACCGCCAGAGGTTTGGTCTGTGTGCTGGATTCCGACGCAGCGAACGTGTACACGGTGCTGTCCGCAAGGGAATTGAAGCCGGGTCTCGACATCGTTGCCAGGGCCGGGGAAGAGTCAGCGAAGAAGAAACTGCTGCGCGCCGGTGCGAACCGGGTGATTAGTCCGTACCAATTCGGCGGATTCAGAATCGTCATGGGCATTCTCAAGCCCACGGTCATGAGCTTCCTGGAAGTGGCCATGGATCATCGGGAACTCAATATCGACCTGGAAGAGGTACTGTTGTCCGAGTCGTCGGATTACTGCGGGAAAACACTGGTCGAGTCAGGAATTCGTAGGGATTTCAACGTTGTCATCGTTGCAGTGAAGAAGCGAAACGGCCGAATGGAGTTCAATCCGGGGCCGGAAACGGTGATACACGGCAATGACACGCTGATTCTCATGGGAGAGAAGAAGAACCTGGAAGATCTCGAAAAACGCGCGGGAGAGGCTTCTTGGTGGCACACGAAGAGCCCTCTGTAGCATGTGCGTAGAGCCCCGGCTCGGGCGGTCGTGATGCTGTGAAAATCATCCGTGTGATGGCCGGTATGATTTATTAGAATTTACGGAGGCGCATGCGACAATGTTCGGAGATACGGAAGAACTTAAAATGCTGAGGGAAAGCGTCCATCGTGTGGCGAAAGACAAAATCGGTCCTATTGCATCCTCAATAGACGAGCAAGGGACGTTCAACCGTGACGTCGAGGCTTTATGCTGGGATCTGGGCATCATGACGATCTGTCTGCCCCCGGAATACGGAGGACTGGATCGGGACACCGGAACCGCTCTGTGTATTGCCGTGGAGGAGATTGCCAAATTCTGTGCGTCCTCCGCTGTGCTCCTCATCATACAGGCAGTGGGTTCGTTTCCCATAGTGCACGGAGCCTCGGAAGAGATCAGGAATGACGTCTTGGCCCGAATCCGTGACCAACGGGAACTTGTGGCGTACCTGGTAACCGAACCCACCGCGGGTTCCGATGTGGCGGCTCTGAGAACATCCGCCGTCCGCGACGGGAATGAATACGTCCTGACCGGAACGAAGTGCTTTGCAACCAACGGCGGAATGGCCTCCTTGTATTCGGTGCTGGCGAGGACATCGAAGGGCAACGGATCGAAGGGACTTTCGTTCTTTCTGGTTGAACGGGACCGACCGGGTCTGTCTATCGGAAGAACGGAAAACAAACTTGGAATGCGAGGGTCCAATACTACCGAGGTGTTCCTGGACGAAGTGCGCGTTCCCGCACGGAATCTTCTCGGTGTCGAAGGAGAAGGCTTCCTGCTTGCGATGAAGGATTTTGACATGTCGCGGCCCGCAGTGGCCGCACAGGCTTTGGGCATCGCACAGGGAGCGTTCGACGAGATGGTGCGGTACGCAACTGAACGCCGTACCTTCGGGAAGGCCATAGCGGAGCATCAGCTGATCCAGGCCATCATAGCCGACAGCGCGACCTTGATTGAGGCCTCTCGAGGCCTCGTGTACCGGGCGGCTGCTCTGTACGACGAGGGGAGAAACAACACCAAGTTGGCATCCATGGCGAAGTGCTTCGCGGCCGATGCGGCAATGAAGATCACAACTGATGCGGTGCAGGTCCTTGGGGGGTACGGGTACATGAAGGATTTCAATGTGGAACGCATGTTCCGGGACGCCAAACTCACTCAGATTTTCGAGGGGACCAACCAAATCCAGAGACTTGTGATAGCTCGCGAGATTCTTAAAGAGACCGGTATCTCTTGAAAAAGATTATAGAGACGGTAAGACGCTCACTGCGGTTGATGCAGACCGCCCAATTAAGGAGGAATCATGAAAGCTTTGCTGGTTACGTTCATCCTGGCTTTGTTCGTCGGGCTCACGGGATCGGCGTGCGGTCAGACCTTGGAGATCGCACTGAAGTGCGGGGACGCCAAGAAGAAACTCAGAGAACTCGCCAAGAACCCCGAGACCGATGTTAAGGACATATCCGGGATAGCCAAGTCCGTCGGCACTGCGGTTCTGATATCGTGCGATGTCCCGTTGGGAAAGATAGTCTGCTATCAATGCATCGGAGAAGACGGGAAGCTGCGGGCGCTGGAGGTGCTCCACAATCACAAATCCAAGAGTCTGGAGATCAAGGGCTACGGTTGTCGATGCGGGGAGCGGAAATAGCGTGTAGGCGTCCGGCTCTGAACGCGGGATGCCTGTCCCGGGCCGCATTGAGAGGATTAACCTTCCAGGTAAGGTTTCAGATTCTCAACGTTTATGCAGTCCTCCAGTTCTTCCCGGGTTGCTTTTTGGGGGTCTTTCAACGCGTCTGCAGGACACAGGTACTCGTTGCCTGACCTATCGGTGACCCAGACGAATGTTTTCTTCTTCTCTTGGGTTTCGGGCATGGTACCTCCCGGATAAAGAGATGACCGTATCGTAGCACACTTAGTGCCCAATTTGATAAACGCCATGGAGGATTCCGGCGAGCTGAAATTGCTTAGTCCTCCTTGGCGTAAACGCGGTTGCATATTCTTGAAGACTCTCACCGGCCGGCCCCGGGACCCGGGCGGCACGTCCATGGTAGGGTCACGG
Organism: Desulfomonilaceae bacterium; assembly: GCA_963675835.2. Classification (GTDB taxonomy): domain Bacteria; phylum Desulfobacterota; class Desulfomonilia; order Desulfomonilales; family Desulfomonilaceae; genus JAVHLK01. The sequence continues at coordinate 136,973 of CAXXIU010000017.1, read as the reverse complement.
CGTCGCTGCCGGGCCCGGAAAGAGTACCGGCACGGAGTCCGTTGGTGCCAAAGAAGCGGGCTTCCATGCATACGTCGCCATATTTATGCCATGGAGCACTTCGTCCCGTGCGTCTTCGACTCTCTTGACCGACACTGCTCGATGGAATAACATTGGGATTCTTGGTTACTGCAGCAACGGAATTCGGGGCAATTAACATGACGGACAACGGTCGGCAGATATCCGGCAACTTCGTGAGACGATGGTTGAACGATAGGCAAGAGAAAATTGCCGCGCAGAGGAAAGAACTCGCAGCACTGGAAGGACCGTACTTCACGGGCAGGCTCCCTTTCATAATCTTACTGGGGTTGGCTCTTGTGGGAACGTTCGCCACGGCATTTCTGACATACCGACACATACTTCTCTCGAGTACCGCCGGGGCGGTAGAGCAGTCGTTTTTATGCCGAGCCGACGGCAGCGTCAATTGCGACGCGATTCTCCGGACCGAATACTCGGTCCTTTTCGGCTATTTCCCGTCGGCAACTCTCGGTCTGATGGGATGCGTCTTTGCCCTGTGGTTCACCGTGAACGGCCTGGTGAACCAACGGGCACGAAAGGTGTCCTGGACTCTTCTCGTTCTCTATTTCTTCGCGGCCATCGGCTTCAGCTGGTACTACGTCTACATCATGGCATTCGAGGTAGATTTCATATGCACCTGGTGCATCGTGGTGCATGTTGTGAATCTCTTGTCACTTGTCACCGTGCTGACGGTCGCGATCAAGAATCGGAAGAAGTTCCTCCTGCCGGAAATCTCTACGCTTGCCGAGCGGGTCTATTTGGTCACGGGAGGACTCATGGTCTCGGTCCTTATATTCACCGGAGCGACGCTTTGGGAAAGCCGGCTCAGTTTTATGGAAGTCAAACACCAGTATGAGGATCTGGCCAACGATCCAATGGTCATCAAGGCCGTTGTGGAGGGATCACCTGACTACAACATTCCCATACAGGCCGCCGATCCGGTGTATGGATCTCCGAAGGCACCTTACCCGATCATCCTCTTCAGTGATTTCAAGTGTCCCGTTTGCGCTCGGAGCCACAAGTTCCTCAAGGATCTCGTAGACAAGAATCGCGAGAAGTTGCGGTTGGTATTTGTCAACTACCCGCTCTCCAAGGAATGCAATTCAGCCGTACTCCATGACTTGCATCCCATGGCCTGCACCCTTGCCCGGGCGGCTTACGCGGTATTCCTTCTCGGAGGTTCAAGGGCTTTTTCCTCCTACGGAGAAATGCTGTTCGACAACCAGAAGAACCTCAATCCCGCAACACTGGAAGCTTTTGCCGAGAAGCTTAATATTGATGTGGCGAAGTTTCGAGACCTTATGAAGCCCGACTCCATCGCGGCCAAGAAAGTGATGCAAGACACTGAACTGGGTATTGAACTGAGCCTTACATCAACCCCGCAAATTTTCTTTCAGGGCAAGAGAATTCCAGAGATGTTCCAAGGTGAATTTCTGGTCCAGGCCCTCGAAGGGCTCATCAAGGCAAAACATCCGGAAGACAAAGACGTAGACCTCAAATGGTAATTTTCAGGGAGATAACTTATGATACCCCGTAATTCTTGGACCGTTAAATTCGACTCGTGCGGGCCGGTCATTGCCGCCGTGTCCGCAGCAATCCTCATTGTCCTCACTCCCGTATTCTCTTGGTCGCTCAACCCGTTTCCCCCCAAGATCGGGAAGATCAATATGGGCGACTCCATGTCGTCGGTTATCGAGATGGTCAAGGGCTCCGGAACGTATGAAGCGAAACCGGGAACCGAGATACAGAGACCGTCGCTCGAGTGGTTGCTGCCCAACAACCCGTACTACAAGGAACTGTCGTTCAAGTTCACCGAGAAGGATCGGTTGTACCTGATGCGTTTTGACCTGAAGAAGGTATCTCGACGTGACTTGCGTGCCATGAAGAAGACGCTTTTCGACAAGTACGGGATTTCATGGGATGACCCGTGGAGGCTCAAATCTAAGGGGCAAGATGTGCTGCTCTATGGGCCGCCCGAGATGGGGCGCGTCTACTATTTCGAGTTCTCCAATCCTAAGACGGGAGACAGAGCCTATGAGCTTCTGGAACGCGTCATGAGCGCGGAGGATAGACCGGTAAAAGAGAAGAGCGAAAAGGCCAAGAAAGAGGAAGAGGAGAAAGAGACAAGTACCGGCACCCAATCAGAATCCTCCGGGGATGATTCCGAATCTCCCAAGGATTCTCAGCCGACCGCCGTCGAGAAAAAGGCCCCCGAGCAACCGGCCAAACTTCGTCCCAAGAAGATAATCGTGCCGCTTCCCGAGAAGGAGATTAATCCGGAGGCCAAGGAGCCGTCGCACTAACCCCTGAGATGCGTCACCGGTAATCAATATAACCATGGGAAGAATTACGCCGGCAAATGCCGTGCTTTTCATTGTGGTGGTGCAGGCCTTTCTTATGGCCCTGCTCAATAGTAGAAGCAACACGGATCTGTTCCTGGCTTTGGCCGCGGGAAGAGACGTCCTCGCCTTTGGCCCGGCCGGTCCTGATCAATGGTCCTTCACTCATGCAGGGGGAATCTGGATCGATCAAGGCTGGTTGAGTCATCTTGTCTACTATCTCTCATATGCATGGTTTGGCGAGTACGGACCGGTCCTGGTGAAGCTGTTGTTGCTTTTGGGATGCGTCGTGATCCTGATACTTCGATGTCGCGACGCGGGGTGTCGTACATGGGCCGTATCTGTTTCCCTTTTCCTAGGGTTAATGGCGGTTGCGCCGCTTACGGTCATCAGGGCTGAGAATTTCGGGATCTTCTATTTCGTCTTGTTTGTTTGGTTGCTTCAGGCTTCTCATCTCTCCAAGACGGTTCGTTATCTTGGGATTCTCACAACGATGGTCCTGTGGTCCAATTCCCATGGATCGTTCATGCTGGGGGCGGGGTTGCTGGGTCTGAAAGTCGCTTTGGCGACAGGGAGGAAGCTCTTCGGATTTGCCGGAATCTGCTCCGACGACGCCGGTTGGCGGTGCGTCGTGGAATGGCCGGTGCTGCTGGTTTGTAGTTGCGTCTTGGTCGCAGTCTTGAGTCCTTTCGGTTTGGACAATTTGCTCATGCCGTTTGTTCAGGTGGGTGCCGGACAGGTGACCGCGTCCTCGGCGGATTGGTTACCGTTGTTTACCTGCCTGTTCTCGGACATGCCTACCGATAGGGCCGGCGTGGTCTTCTATCTTACCTGTTTGGCTGTCTTGGGCCTGTCCGTTCTGATGCTCCTGGTTACGGTGAGGTTGGAGGCCCGGGCAACGAGTGCTCGCAGCACCGGAAAGGAACCGTTCCTCGCAAGGGCTGCCGGTGGGGCGGGTTTCGATTGGATGATGGAAATAGTCATAGTCATCATAACGTTGGTATTGGCATTTAGATTCAAGCGACTTATTCCCTTCAGCTCGTTTGCCATGATTCCTGTTTTGGCAGTGGTCCTCACGGTCTTGGGTCGTAGGCTTGCCGATCGGTTTGGGACAAGAGGGGACGCCGGGTCCGAGCGTACGGCAGGCCGGGCGGCGGCAATCGTTGCCTCGGCAGCCCTTTGTCTGGTAACCGGGTGGATTCTTTTCAGCACCACGTTGATCCGCTACTTCCCAAACAATCCCATGACGTCGCCACGCTCCATGATCCGGCAAGTCATGAGCTTTGACACCTATTCACAGCAAGTTACGGACTTCCTCAAACAGAACTCCATCGGCGGCCGAGTCTTTGCCGGGTGGGAGATCTCGTCGTATCTGCTTCATCAAGTACCCAATATCCGTCTGTTCATGGATCCTCGTGACCAGTCGTTCTATCCGCCTCGGGTGATCTCGGATTTCTTCACGATCCTGGGCATTCGTCAAGCGCGGGAACAGGAGCGATTGAACCTTTTGGATACATACGGAGTCTCCACGGTCGTCCTCACCACGTACCCCTACGATTTCAACTTGGCAATGGGACTGCTTAGGTCGGGAAAATGGGGTTGTGTGTTCAAGGACGACTACTCGATGGTTCTCGTGAGAAGCGATGATCCGCGGTTCTCGGAGGCTTTGAAGCGAGGCGACTTTGCCGCGTTACGCTACGCCAATGATGATGAACGGCTTCGCAGCGAGGCTTTCCACTCCAACGGGGCTCTTGGGCGCATTGATCGGGATCGTCTGGACCGTGTCCGGGCCTTGGTGCTAAGGGAACCGCGTCCCAATTACTATCGCATCATCGGCACGGGATTCGGGTTTCCGCAGAAGTGCCTGGAGGAAGAGCAGGTCAAATATTTCATATCGGAAGCCCAACGCCTGACCAAGATCAGTCCGTTCTACCGACACGGGGCCAACGAAGTTACAAAAAGCGTCATAGCCGTCTTGGAGATATTGGCGGCGAACGCGAACCGATGTACGAACCGTGCAGCCGGCGAGCGTTTCGAGAGAATTCGCATGCTGTACGAAAACGACTACGCAACCATGTACCGTATGTACTACGGAGACCTGTTCTGAATGGGGTCGAACAGGGACGGACACATTTGTGCGCCATACGCCGGAGAAGAGACACGTGCCGAACGCCCGCTTCCGATTGATCGCGTACGGTTTTGTTGCCGTAAGCCTAACTGTAACGTATTATTATAACTGCTACATGTTCTCGACGTGGGGACCGGTGGACCGCGACAGTGTGTACACGTTCAGGTCGTTCTCACGCGGACTGGAAGAATATTGCAGCAGCATGCGAGGAGAATGGCGCCCCAGGGTATTCTCCAACTTTCTCGCAAGCTTTGCGGTGAAGCCAAAGGGGACCAGGCACGGCTTTGCCGTGGGAGTCGCCGCCTGGAACGCGGCCTGGTTGGCGCTCTGTTTCGCAATCTATCTGTTGTGGGATACACGCAAGGCCGCTTTCTTGATCTTTGGGACGTTTGCCTGCTTGTATTATTCGTTTACCATCGTAGCAGATCGGCACATCTATCCCTGGGATATGCCCGCATTGTTCCTCTACTGCCTCCTTGCTCTTTCGGTTCAGTGGAGGAGTCCGTTGCTCGTGCTCGCCGTGTGCCTTGTGGGAACGGGATTCAAAGAGACCGTGATGCTGGGGAGTGTAGTCTTCCTCTTTTGGACCGAACAGCCCATGAAAAGGCGCCTGGCGTGGGCCGTAACGACGCTCCTCTTATGCCTTCTCCTTAAGACCGGAATCGACATCCTCACGCACAATCCGTCCATTCTATTCACCATGCAGTGGGATAGTGAAGGACCGCTTGTGATGGAAGGGGTGAGGGAGCGTGGGGTCTGGTACAACCTCCGCGCCCTCGGAAGTGTCTACCTCAACCATCCTGTTTTCATAAACGGGGGAACATTATTGGTTTTTCTGCTTCTTCCCATGAGAGATACCGAAGACCGCATGTGGAAGACCATCGGAGTCCTCTTCGTTGTGGGCATCATGCTCTTTGCAGATATCAACGAGTACAGGGTCTTTCACGAGATGATCCCCATCTCGCTCTGGAGCATACAGAAACACTTCGGCTTCCTTGGTGAAGCTCCCCACGAGCTGCAGCACAATTCCGCCGAAACTCCGGATGAGAACTGAGACGCACTCATGCAACGTTCTCACATGAAGTTCCGTGAAGTTCCGGGTACACCATACGTAATTCTTGACAAACATGTCGGATTTTCCAGGATACGTGTACCCGGAATGCGAAAGTGAGACTGGGCAGATGCGTCTGTTTTCGCCTCTTTACGTCATAATCATTCTCACGGCGTTTTTCTGCGCCGCTTTCGTTGCTCACCGACCGGGATTCTCTTCCCCCATGGTGTACGATTCTCAGACGTGGATTCAGGGGAAGGCTCACGTGTTTGCAGGTGGAGAGCCGTTAGAGGTCATGAGCATCGTCCCGGCGAGGCCTCTGTTTATGGCCACGATCTATCTGGGTTACCTGTGGCACGGAATGGATCCGTACTGGTTCCGCCTCGTCAACGCCATGATCCTGGCTGTGGCCGGCGTTGCACTCATGCTGCTCGCCGGTTTCGTATTGCAGATTCCGGGAGCAAGGACCAAGGGAACTCTACTGGAGCAGCAGGGTGTAAGCGCACTTGTGGGTCTGTTGTTTGTGGTGCATCCTCTTCAGAGTTTCGCGGTTCTCTATATCTGGCAGCGAGAGGCCATCCTGGCATGCGCGTTCTATTTTGGGGGCTTGGCGGCTTACGTGGGAGTGCGGTCTGGAAGATTTAGAAGGAGGATTCTCGGCTACGTTCTCACCGGAACACTGTTTTTCGCAGGAATGCTGAGCAAAGAGGTCCTGGTGACCTTCCCCGTGGTCTTGCTCCTGGCCGAACTCACCCTCTTCGGTCAGGGGCTTTCGCAGACGGTGAGACGATGTCCGGCCATCCTTGCCATAACTCTGCCGCCGCTCGCCGGCTACCTTCTTATCAGCAGCGGTCTTCACGGACCGTACAGCGAGCATGCTCAGGGCATTGGCAGTCGCCTTCTCGGGTATTACACATTGGCCGGAATTTCCCCGGTTCAAGTGGTGATGACCCAGTGCAGGGTGTTCTTTGTCTACCTGTCCACGATCCTGCTGCCGTCCTTTGCCGGAATGACGTTTATGACGGCCATGACCGTGTCCGCTTCGCTTGTCGATCCAACCGCCACTCTTTTCGCCGTAGGAGGGATGGCGGCGCTCGTAGTAATGGGAGCCGCGGTCATTCGGAGGAGGCCCCTGTATGCGTTCGGCATCCTCTTTGTCCTGATCGCCCTCTTGCCCGAATCGCTGCTCATCCCTCACTATGTGTTCTTCGGATACCGCCCCATCCTTCCCATGGCCGGCGTGCTTCTCGTTTTCGGCGGAGCAATACTCCAACTCATCGCTTGGGCAAAGGCGCGTGGGCCTGACACGGTATTCAAATTCACATTGGTTGCGGCCTGTCTGGCGGCGCTGGTCCTGTTGGGCTGCATGAGCTATTCCCAGGCCCGGCGGTGGAGTCCTCTGGATTTTTGGTTCACGGCGTTTCACTCCTTGCCGGAGTTTTCGGAAAAAGTCCAGAAGATACCGTATCTTGACGTCATTGCCAACCTGAGTGGGGTGCTTGTGCAGGAAGGCAAGTACGCCCAGGCAGTACAAGTTCTCAAGAAGCCCTTCTCAGCCCGCGCCGACACGAGGGATTTGCCTTCCGCTTCCAGGCCTCATGCCGGGAAAGCCATGACAAACCGAGAGATTGCAGAGGCTTTGATTGAGACTTTCCGAGTTGATCGCCGCAGAACGGCTATTGCCCTGGGGAACCTCGGAGTTGCACTCCTCCAACTGGGCAAGGATTCCGATGCGATATCCATACAACGCGCGGCCGTGCGGATCGATCCCGGTTCCTGGTTGGCATGCTTCAATCTCGCAGTAGCTCTGGGGAAGGCCGGCAATAATGAGGCGGCTCTGCGGTACTATGGAGAAGCCGCGGCACTTAATCCTCGTTCAGCGCAGATTTTTAACAACCTAGGACGGGTCCTGCAAGCCACAGGTAGGCGAGAGGAGGCTCTGAAGGCCTATGTGAAAGCATTACGTCTGGCACCTTCCATTCCAGAGATCAACTATAATCTGGCCAATACTCTTCTACAACTCGACCGGGTGGACGACGCCGTCAAGTACTACCGAAGAACCGTGTTGTTGAGGCCGGCTCACGTGGAGGCTCATGCCAACATGGGCGCCGCGCTGCTCAGATCCGGGAGGATAGCGGAGGCCATCGAGAGTCTGAATGCGGCTCTCAAGTATGAGAATCGGAATCCCGACCTGCTCAATCTGTTGGGCGCGGCCTACGCCGAACAGGGAAAACCGACGGCGGCGGCGAAGCTGTTCAGGAAGGCGATGAGCCTGGATCCTACCCACGAAGGGGCCGGACGGAATCTCAAATCACTGGAGAGCCGCTTCCCTGATCTCTTGAATTCGGATGATGCTCACCCCGGGAGATAAGGCAGGTGTTCATCGGCACAGGAGTCCCCGCCGGATTCAGAATCCTCCGTATTGCCTCCTCAAGTGGTCAAAGGCCGCCATGAATGCTCGCCGCGGCTCGGTGAATCTTTGGGGACGGCCATTCGCAATACACTTGATCTCGTTCACTTCCAAAATCACAAGTATTTTCAGCAGACTCCTCAGAGTACCGAACGCTCCGCCCGACACCAGGTAGTCGGTTTTGGCGAGGCGAGCCGCTTCGGATTCGAGGAAAGCCCTGGTTCTTGAATTCAGACATGGGGATGAACCGTTCAAAGCTGCAATGACGAGTGAGTACACTTGGGGACGAGGATGTTCCTTCACCCCGGCGATGAGTCGGTCCAAGATGCTCGGAGACACATTTCCCCGCGTGAACAGGGAAAGCAAACCCAAGGCAAGGGTCTTTGTCTCAGGGCGGTTGTAGATGAGGCCGTCAAGGTTGCAGGCCCGGATCATCGGCCCGAATCGCCGTGACGAAGCCGCTGCAAGTATGATCACCCATTCGTCGGCATAGATACATCCCCAGTGTTGAGTCTGCATGAGCCGGTCGGCCAGGCGGCTGCTCATGCTTTTGCTCGTATCGAGAATCACCAGATCCATACGGTTGTGCTTGAGCAGATGGATCGTTGCCTCGATATCTCCTGAACCGCGGGTAACGATTGAGAGGTAGTCCTTGATGATCCGTTCGGGAAAGACCGACTGGACTCTGAGATCAAAATACGTCCGGATGTTGGGAACATGAAACACGAGATAGCTCGAGAGCACCACATTGGTGAACACGCGTCCTTCTATATGGTTCTCCTTGAGAAACCGCACCGCATCGGCTCGCATGAAGTTTCTGCTCATCAAACGACTGAAGAGCGGAGGATCGACTTTCTGGTACGTGAGCGGATTGCCCGGTAGATGAAGAATCACCACCGATCTGTAGAATACGAAGCCGACCATCAACAGGAACATGAATGCAAGGACCGCGGAGATTGCTCTTGCTGGCTCGTCCTTCTGCGGATCGTCCGAACGCCTGCGACGCTTCTCCCATGCTTCGATACAGGCCTGACTCAGCAGGGCGACGACCGGCACCATGGCGGGCGCGGCAAATACGATCATCCTTTGGAAGCGGAAGACGAGGGGCGCGAGGAGTACGGGTATGAGTACCACCAGGAGCGGGTCGAGTCTTGCCGTCCTGCCGAGCGTCAATACCGCACTGTTGCGGATGCCTCCCGCGGTCGCCGCAAGGAACGCCGCGAGTCCTGCCGAAATCCCGATGAGAGACAGAAAAGGGAGAACAGATACCGGCTTGAAGACTCCTCGTCGGAAGATCGTTTCCGGGTGAATGAGGGGTCGCCAATCGACCCATTCAGCGGTAACCGTCTTCTCGCCAAGCTGATTGAACGGAATTATGAGGTTTTCCGGACCGTACGGGTTCACAAAGGCCATGACCCCAACGGCAAGCACGAGAGTGACGGCCCAACCTCGTACGTCGTGGCTCGTTTCAGAGTAAAACACAGGATCCGAAGTGCCGGGAGACGTTTCGACCTCGGAGCTTCCGGTCTCTTCCCGCACAGGCCGTTTGGTCTTCCCCCGGACTTTCGTGGTTGGGGACGGTGCGTGAAACATCGCGTAGATTACATCGACACCGAACCTGAGCCCGATGAGAAAGAACCCGAGCATGAATGAGCCGTGACAATTCGACCAGACGGCAAGAACGGCCAAAGAGCATGCTTGACGCCATTTAGTTGAAGGCCCTCTGAATGAAAGCATGGCCGCCATCACGACGAACAGAAGCATCCCAAAGTTCTCTCCACGGATCTTTAAGAACGGGGCAAGGCTGAGCACTCCCAGGGTCACGGAAAGAATGGAAATTTCAGGCCTCGCATCGAGATCCCGACACGTCAAGTAGAGAATCAGCGCGCAGGCGGCCAGGAGGAACCCCTTAATGAGTACCGGACCGAGATACGAAAGATGGAGAAATGTCACATAGAAGACGAGATGCGACAGCCATGACTGGTCAACCCAAACGCGTCCCTCAAGCGTGAACGCCCATTGGTCGGGAGCTGCAAGATGTCCGTTCAAGGTAGCCCTGCCGGAGCAGAAACCGAGAAAGAGATCTTCGTTGGGAAACGGCATTCCCCACGCGATCAAGCATGAAATCACGAGGCAGAGCACCAGGGAGAACACGAGTCAAGAGGGGCCAAGCAGGTTTTTTCAAGGCATCCGCCTCCTCGGTCATTTCATGGGGAGGAGCTTGAGAATTTTCCGTGAGCAGGGTCTGCCCACACGCGCTTCACCGGCACAGAATTCTTGGGCGTGGGAGATTTGATTCATTTTCACGAGCGATCTGGCCACGTTGTCACGAATGCCCACGAGGCCGGGTTTGAGTGCATAGGCTTTGCGAAATTCTTGATACGCTTGCACCATTTTCCCTTGCCTGGCGTATACCGTGCCGAGCATGTTGTAAGCCTCCGCATTGGGCTCAAGATCCAGTGATTTCTTAAGGAGCGGTTCCGCCCCGGAAAGGTCACCCTTGTCAGAGAAGATCATGGCCTTGTGTACGTACGAAGAAGGTTCGAGTGGACCTACCTTGATGGCGCGGTCGAGTTCGGCCAAGGCTTCTTCCACGCGCCCGGCAGAGTAATAGGACAGGGCCAGCTCCGCCCTGAGCAGAGCCGACGAAGGGTCGGCCTTCACCTCACGTGTGAAGTAGTCTATGGCTTCGTCGTGTTTCCCTTCTTCACGCAAAATATACCCTATCATAATGCGAGGATACGTACTTTTTGATCCGAGTTTTCGAGCCTTTTTGAACATCTCGGACGCCGACGACCTGTCACCCATCTTGTAGTAGATCCGGCCCATGTTCTGGTACGGCGCCACCATGTGCGGGGCCAATTCCGCCGCCTTTTCGAAATGAGCGAGAGATTTGTCCAATTGGCCGCGTTCCAGCAGTACCCAGCCGTAATTGTTATGGACTGCCGGTGATGTCTTGTTGACCTTTAGAGTCGCTTCCCATTGGACCGCAGGGTCGCTCCAAAGCCATGTCTGTCGGACGGACAGGATACCCAGTATGCAGACGAGAGCGTAACTCGCCGTGATGACGCCGGTCTTTGCTACCGGTCTGTCGCCGATCGCATCAAAGAGTAATTCCAGACCGCGGGCAACCACCAAGGCCGCCCCCACCATGGGGAGATAGAGAAAATGGTCCGCTACGAACGAATGCCCCATATGTCCAAACGGAACGAAGCCGGCAACCGGCAGTATATTGATCACAAAGAGCGACATTCCCCAGAGTATTAACCCGTCTAATCTCTTCCGAAAGGTTACGATTAGACCGACTACAATCGTCAGCAACAGTGCCAGGAAAACGAACCACGCCCCGTGTCCAATAATGTCCCATCGGGGGTACAGTACCACGAGGTCGTGCGGGAAAACGAGCTTTCCGACGTAGAACCAGATCGTACCCGCGGCGAGTAAGGGCCGGTAAGGCCAGGGAGGCAGCATCCCTGAGAACGAGACTTCGGTCGAAATCGTGTAGAGTCCCCACGCCAGGGCCGTGACAAACATGATGCCGATCAGTGCATATCGGCCTTTGTTGCCTTGTCCCTGATGAGGAACAATGAGCAGCCAGGCTGCAAGAGCGACCGGCAGCGTTACCACCGCGGGTTTTGAGAGGAGTCCGAGCAGAAAGAACAGAATCACCAGGACGAACGAGGCAGCTCTGCGGGTCCTCGAGAAATCGAGGTAAGAGATCATGGCGGATAGATAGAACAGGGTTGCCAACAGGTTCTTTCGTTCCGCGACCCATGCGACGGTTCCCACCTGAACCGGATGGATTGCGAAGATGAGGGTGCCGACGAATGCGGCGCGTCTTTCGATCCCGGTCATTCTGAGCAGAGCGAACAACAGCAGTGTGTTCAGAATGTGATAGACGACGTTCATGAGCTTGGCCACCCAAGCTTGAGGCCTGATGTCCGATCCCGCTACGGCCTGTTCGGCCATGAGACTCAAGAAGTGTACAGGGGTGTAGTAGGCTACACCCGTGTATTCCAGATTGAAATCCGTCACAATCCTCAAGGCCCGTTCCCAGCCGGGCTTCCAGATCGCCTTGATATGCTTGGGATCGTCCCAATGGGAGAACTGCTGAGTGACTACAGGGGAATAGACGGCCGCAGTGAGAGCCGCGAGCAAAACGATGGGAACCCAGAAATCAAATCCGGATGCAGCACCTATTCGCGATCTCTCACTGGTGGATCTGGCAGGTACGTTCAACTCGCTTCTCCTCAGGAGGTCTTTGGATACGGCACAATGCCTCTTACGGCGTTGGGTAATACACTACGGCATTTCCGCCTCAGCGTTCTCGAAATTCACGAATGAGGTCAAGTTAAACGCCTCAGGTGAGGTAATACGATCATGTACCGTCCATTTCGGCCCATGGAGGCAAAGAACAGAACTTGCGGGTCCATATACTATCATATCACAATCTTCCGGTTTTATCTCCGGGAGGGTCACATCAGTAAGTGAATCGTGCAGAGGAATTGAGGAATTTGACTCAACGTACACGAAACGGGCCCCTCACCGTAGGCAATACGGGAGAGGCCCGAAAGACGGATCCGACTATTGATTATTCGGCGCCGGTCATGCTATCGCATAAAACACTTCCCGGTAGACGGAAGGGAAAGACCTCCGACGTGGTTACCGTGTCAACAATGGATTCCGTGTAGCACTTGCCGGCAGAGGAGGGCGAAGGATACGGATAGGTGTTCCAAGCGTTGGAATCCCCGGTCCCTGTATCGGATCCGCATGTGGCGGGGATGGCGGGCAAGTCGCCGCCACCCACGAACGGGGCCCTGTACACGTAGCGCATGTCAGCTCTCGGATGGCTTCCCTTCATGGCGCATCCCATAATGACCCAACGGTTGTTGACCTGGCCCATCTCCAGCAGAACCTCGCATTTCGCGGTGCCGCCGCGCCACCCATAGTAAGGCCCTACGAGATACTTCAGTGCGTTGTTGGTATTGATGTGGCTGGCAACTTCTTCGTCGAACTTGTAGTTCAGGTCGACCAATTCGTTACCCAGTCTCTCCAAGGAGGCCGCAACCTTTCCAACGTCCGCGGACGCGCTTCTGTCACACGCCGTCCTCTTGTAGGAAACGTAATAAGGAATGGCAATAGCCAGGATGATGCCGATGATCGCCACAACGACCATCAGCTCGATGAGGGTAAAACCCTTCGCGTTCTTAACCTTGCTCAGCATTCGTATCTCCTTCCTTTTTCATCTCAGGGGACTTGACAGTCCTCTTAGCTCTCAATTTTTGTGGTCCATACCATGTGAACGACTTGGCATATCACTAGCAAGAACCTTGCCAAACTCAGCATTCAATCGAGTCAATGGTTTCAGGGGGTTAGCTATGGCAAATTGTGTTCGGTGAGTCCAATTTTGACGGCAAAGTGTCACAAGAGGTCAACTGCGTAGACAACCAACTGATTCTTATGCCGATATGTGGTGTACACAATGTAGACAATGCTGGACCATTTTTGGCACTCACCTCCGCCATCAAACTTTATGAGGGAAAGCTACAATCCATCCAGGAGATATGCCGGATTATGGGAATCGCAAGACCGACCTTCTACAGCTATCTACGAGAGTCTACGACCATGAACATCACCTGATTACAGGATGTTCCGGCTTAGCGTGCATTTTTGCAAGAATCTGGGCGGTACCCTAATTAAAATGGGTAAACCCCCGGCTCTGCCGGTGGACTCACAGAGTTTGACATTTCCGGGAGTATTGATTCTTCTCCAGGCCACGGGGTAGCCGAGAGCCAGAGAAGATCATCTCCTTACATTCTGGCAACTCCAGGCTCCTCCTGGGCTGTCCAGCGTCTCATCGCGTCGATGCCCCAATCCATGAAGCGAGGCCACCCACACCATACAGGTGAGCAGGCAAGTAGCATGGGAAAAGCAGCCAAGCTGGCCTCACGTCAACCGCTTTGAGCGGTTCCAACATTTCATGCCTCCGGCTTTGCCGGAGGTCACTGACTGGGCGTCTAATACGTTAGCCCTATTTTCTGTAGAAATATTGGGTGTGACCCAATCTAGGCTGAAAGATAGCGACTCCTCTCTGTATCTACCTCAATGTCCTTTGGGGATCCTATAAATGATGTAGACTTCATTCTCATAGGCCACGGGGAGATCCAGCCGGAATCCACGCCGCCTGACCACGTAATCCCCACCGAATCGAAGGGCAAGAGCGGTCACGCCTTGGGCATCGAGTCCATAGTAGGCTCTGCCTATTGCGTGCAGACACTTCCAGCAATCGGTGGGACTGTCGCACAAACTCTCGAGCCCGAAAAACTTAACGATGGAATTCCGAAACCGCATGCATTTGCGGCTTCGGTTATAAAAGTACCACGGTCTGTCCGTGGGATCGACCTGACGACGCAGAGATATTACTCTCCATGAGCGGTCATATACGATGAATATAGCGTCCTCCGGTGTGTTGTTTCGCGCCCATAGCTGCGCATCATAAATTGCCCTGTGCCAAGGATGCCGTGTCACCTTGCCGTCTCTCCCAGGCCTTGATCAAAGAAAACGCCGCCAGCAGGATCACAATGACGATCTTGGCGGTCGATGTCTGTTCACGGACACTTCCGGCGATCCCCTTGCATAGGCTCACGCAACACGTTGGTCGCTTCGACTCAAACGAAGCTCTTTTTGCCATTGCCCCACACAACAAAGTACGACACAATTGCCGCCAGGATGATAAGCAGAATCAATCCATCAACGGGCATCTTGGGTGTAATTGGTATGTCTGCTCGCAGGCCGGGAACGAAACAATCAAGGAACAAGGCTTGATCGTGTGAGCTCAGAAAACCCAAAAGCGGCCACCGTCCCGCACTGAGCACCACTATTGTGAGTGCCGACCACAGTACCATCAGTGTCCCAGCCGCCACACTCAGAGATCTAGCCCAGGTCCCAGGAACGGTGAAACGGACGAAACTCACCCGACCTTTAGCCAAGTCACCAAGAAGCAGGACCAGAAGCGGCCCCCCAATAGAACCCCCGATTGAACCAGGTCAAGCTGAACAGGCACACAAGAGTCCCCCACCTCGTCACAAAGCTTTCGTCATCAAATTTCTCGACGAGGTAGACCACAAGTATCGGCAATGAAAGTAAAGCCAAAATGGAGGGTGCCCTCAAGAATAACGGTTGAATCAATATGGGAATTTCAGCCGCCCACTCCAACAGGCTGCAGAACTCCCAGAAAAACGCATCCGACGAACGAAGCCACCCATAACCGCGTGTAGCGAACGTGCATGGATGCCCGTTGTTGAAACGCCATGAAGACCAATATGAACACATACAAGAATCTCAACGGCCAGTGGGGCATCCATCTAGTAGAATTCCACGGAACTGCATGATCCAGCGTGTAAACGGCCGACATCCATTCGGAGATCGGCACCTTGGGCACGCTCTCAAGTGAAAGCATGATGGATGGCAGCAAGCAAGCTACCCCTACAATTGCCAGCACAACACACCTAATGAGCAACTCCCTGTTTTTCCCGGGACCATAAATAGACAGCCAGTAGAGGCCTATTAAGAACGCGGATTGGATCGTCAGACCCGCATGAGTAATAGCTGAGGCCAACAATAGCACCATGGCTCTGAGAGGTCGATCATCCACCACGGCCACAACCGAGAAGACGATAAGAGACAAAGAAATGTGTCCAGGGTTTGGTTGCCACGACATGAAGTTCCAATAATGGGCCAAGTTCCACTGCCACGGGCCTGCCATGTAGCAGACAAAGATCGTCATGACGCCTATGAGATCGTTTCCCGTAACTCGTCTGGTGAAGTGAAATACGGCCAATCCCACTAGAACATTCTGAAGATAGAATATAAACCACGTCGGGATTTCAGGAGGTATTTTGCAATATATCAACAACACGGCAGGCAACCAGTTAACCACTGAGGAGCGAGTCATATCTTTAGCGTACGTTTCCAATATGTCGCCGGGAAAACCTCTCCGGATTCGCGGTGAAGTGGGCATAAACCACCGGACTGCTGTCCAGAATGCAATTGGCCATTCGAACGCGAAAATCGGCCTATGGAAAGAACGGCAATAATGCTAAGAGAAACAAGGATGACCCAAAACAGAGACGTTCTTGCACAACCTGACATGAATTTGACCTGCACCTCGGGCAGCTGGTTCCGCCGACCTTCCACAGGCATCGGAAACATAGCCTGCGATTTTGGATAATAACAAATGGTAAACCCCCGGCTCTGCCGGGGGACTCACAGAGTTTGACAGGTTCCCTTTCGCCCTGAATACCCTCCTTTTTTCCGCCACGGTCAAGTCCGCCTTCACGGTCATATGCTAACCGATCAAGGGGAAATGTCCAATTCCGACTGAAACAAAACAGATCCCAAGAACTCCTGATTCCCCCGGATTCTCGGAACCTCTCAGCGTCAAAATTGGTGTCGCCAACCTAAGATCAGAGGATAGTCTGCCCGAAGATCCTTTGTTATGTCAGTGCCAACTATAACATACGGTAGCTACTACTTGAAATCGCTGCCCATGTTACCGCTGCCCCAATAGGGGGGTACAGCTAAACCGGTGAAGGATTGCCATGCCCGTCACTTGCGTGATCCTGAAATGGAGTCCCGTGGCGGTTCAGGATCGGCCGATTGACGAAGCGCTTTCAACTGGGCCTGGATGTGGATAAGGCTTCGGTATACGAAGCCGAGCTCTATGCTCATTAGCCCAAACATACCGCAGAGGATGGACAGGAGCAGCAACAAAAGACCGTACGTTACCAGGTAGGGCAAAGAGACTGGCAGGACGTGGAAAAGCTTGTTGAGTACGCCGGCAAGTGTCAGTAACATACCGATGAGTCCAATCCCGATAGAGGCCCACGCCAGAAAGCGGATTGAACCCACATGCAGACAGATAATGATGTGGGGAATGATGAAACGTGAAATACCTGGACGCTTGAGCTTCCTGTCTGCCTTTTCGGGATTCTCCCATCGGATGGTGGCGGGGATTTCCACTACCGTGTAACCAAGGGCCCTCGCCTTGTTAACGATTTCCAGGTGGATCTCCTTGTCGTTCTCCTCCAGGTGAAGGCTGTCAATGACGTGGCGTCGGTACCCGCGGGTCATGCCCGAAAGCAATGGTCAGGTTTCCGTAAAACATCCATCGCATGATCAGGTTGCCACCTCGGCTCAGGAGGCGGCGGAACGTGGGTACATTCTCCAGCCCTCCTCCGGGAAGGTTGACGCTGGCAATTACCATGTCGGATCCACGGGTTTTTAGGGCATGGTACAGCTTGGCAACTATTTCAGTCTCCCATGAGAGATCGGACTCGGTGGTTATCACGTATCGCCCACGAACTGCGGCAAACCCCTGCCGGTAGGGCATAGCCCCCGACCACGGTTTCGTGAGTAATGAATGATGCGGCACCGGGGTTCGTTCTTGAGCACTTCTTCGGCCTTGGCCAGTGAATCGTCGGTCGACCCGTCGTCCACGAGGAATATACTCCCACGACACGCACAGTGTTTCCATTGCTTTCAAAATCTTGGAAACGTTGGTCTGTATCCTATTGGCCTCATTATACATTGGTGTGATTAAAGAGACCTGGGGTGCTGTATCAGGCTCGCTCATCTGGCTCCTCCGTGTTCTGGAACTCGACGTTACAGAATCTTATCCCCAAGTAGGGAATTATACCCAGAATTCTGGTTCCGGCTGAGGCCGAGTGACATTAAGCCTGCGCGGCTCGATAAGACCGCGCAGTTCTTTCTCATCGTAAAGTTTTATCGTGAAGTCATCCGGGACCAGTCTTAGAGTGTGAAGGAGAGCCAAACAAAACTGCTCCAAAACAGAGACTTTTCAGGAATTACCGCAAAAGCGTGAGTCCCGCTGATCTTTGCCATCTCACGAAGCACAACCGGAGCAATCGTCGAAGTGCTCTATGACGCCTATGTTGAAAGCGTTAGCGTTCGATCTAGGGATCCTCCATGCTGCTCAATTCCGTGATGTCGCCCTTCACGGTCGCTGCGGACACCTGGTTGCGTTGCGCGTTCAGTTTGGCGAGAGCCAGAGCTTTCGGGGAAAGGTTCCACCAACACTAGGTCGTCACCGCGTTGCGTTGCCACCCCCACGGAAACCTCACCGGTTCCACACCCTGCTTCTACGAGCACACCTTTTTCCGTATTCTCGAGGAACGAGATCCACCAGTCCGGGTGTCACGAAGCGCCAGCGCCCCCAGGCAACAAATCTCCCCACGGGTCCTTGCCGACGCTTTTCCCAGAAATTCCTCCCATTTGTCCTCACGACTGCCGCCAGCGTGAGGTTCTTCAGGAGGGGCCATTCCCGGAATCATGTTTTTCCTGCGTTCCGTCCTGCACTGGCCATCAATAGGGCAGAACCCAAGAAGGCAGGCAACACGAGGTCAGCCAGGGCCGTCAATGCAAAGGCGTTCATTGATACCTCCGGTGCCACTCTTACAGAATCGAGAACCAAAAACTGCCGCTGCTTCACGGACACCAAACCCGCCAATGGTTACCGGCAGGAGATTCGTTATTAGTACGAGTGGAAAGAGGGTCACGATTGACAAGTCTCCTGTCCATCCCAAAGCCACCATGGCAATATAGACTTGGGCGATGAAGATCAGGAAGGCTAAGAAACTGAACGCCTCGCAAGCGGCAAATGAGAAACCGCCGACCAGACTCTCGACATGGCTGAGCTTCCCGTCCCTGTCAGATTGGGAACAGCCTGTGGACACCGCGAAACATCAGCACGCATGTGGGCCTAGTTGTCACGGCCATGAGTACCGTTACAGGCAACCACAGGGGCAAAACCCAAAAACCACCCCACGCTACACAGGATCAAACCCAACAGACACAGGCTTAACAGACACATGACCTCAATCCATTTTTTCAAAAAAAAAGAGTCACCTGCACGGAACGGTCACCTATGAACAGGGCACGGGTGACCTCGCCCAACCTGAGCGGAGTGATCAGTCCCACGAGCATCCCTCGAAAGTAATGAGAGGTAAGCTCGGTTACGGCAATTGCGCTGTTGACCTGTCTTACAAGGAAGATCCATTTGGCAATGCGAACAGCGATAAAGACCGGCATCAGAGCAAGCATAACAGCCAGTAACGTCCCATCCATACAGGCCAGGTTCTCGAGGACCTTATGGGGTGAAACGTAAAGGCACAGCCCTGTTAGAATGGAAGCAGCAACCACTATACGGAGAAAAAACATCTTTCCTGTCATTGGTCTCGCCGGAGCATTCTGGCCATTACTCCCCGGGCGAAAGCCCATGCGTTGACCAAACCGGCCTTGAATCCTGCCCGTTTTGACCACATTATACCACATCCTGTCCGGCGTGAGATAGAAGTAGAGCAAACCCATCATCTGCAACCGCCTGAGATCCTTAAATGATAGATCATTAACTTCGATCACCGGATCGCCGTAGCGCTTGTATTTGGAGTAATCGGTGGTCAACAGCCTCATACCGCCGCGCCCGGTGCTCGCGTAATCAAATAGCTCGGTTCCGGGATACGGACAGGCCACGTTGAGGAAAATCTGCTTTAGCTCAGGGATACTCCTCAAGAATTTGAGAGTATTCCAGGCTGTCTTACGGGTTTCGTGAGGGTGGCCTAGCATTGCCGACCCTCGGGTCTCTATACCTACTCTGGCCGCGATCTTGTATGCGGTACGAATCTGATCGAGTGTAACATTCTTCTTTATAATTTCCAGTATCTTGGGATCTCCGCTCTCAATCCCGAAACTCAGGCGCACGAGCCCCGTTGCTTTCATCTCTCTGAGCAACTCTTCGTCTATTGTGCTTGCATGAGTCCAGCCCTCCCAGGTGAATTCGAGTCCTTCTTCCCGAATGGCCTTGCATAACTCCAAGGTGCGCTTCCTGATCAGGGTCAGCGTCTCATCCATCACGATAACGTGCTGAATGCCTTGTGTCCGGACCACGTACTTGAGTTCCTCGATGACCCGCTCGATGCTGAACCATCTCATCCGACGTCCAAACATTGTGTGCTGGCTGCAGAAGATGCACTGGAAAGGGCAGCCGCGGGAAGTGAAGATTGTTGCATATTCGACGAACCCCTTCTTGCCGGGGACACTGTATGTGTAGAGACTGCTGTCAACCAGGTCTCGGGCAGGCAGGGGAAACGAATCTAGGTTCTCTACGAGGCGCTGCCTGGGATTCTCGACAACCTTCCCATGGTTGCGGAAGATGATCCCCTCAACGCCTTCAAGGGATTTACCAGCTTCGAGCGCCGCTATTGCCGCCTGGATCGGCCGTTCCCCTTCTCCCACAACCTGGAAATCCAGATCAGGACACTGTTCCAACGCCTCCTTGCCGACCACGGTGGAATGCACGCCGCCCAGGCAGAGAGTCTTGTTAGGATAACGATCGCTTATCAGGCGGGCGAGATGGACCGCGTTGCCGAAAACCGGCGTAGTGGCCGTAAGCCCGACCATGTCAGGATCGTACTCGCCAACTACGTCCAATAGCCTCTCCGCGGAAAAATCCTGGCTCTCCATGTCCAGGATACGGCACCGGCTCCCTGATTCCCGGATTGAAGCTCCCAGATACATCAGCCCCAGTGGCGGGCTGGCACAGCCCAGTTTGGCCGCTTCTTTGAAATCGCCGTAAATGTCTAACCACGGAGGAGCTACAAGTAAGATCTTCATGGTTCGTTCTTCGTCCTCACTACTCTTAGATACCATTCCTTGGCAATCAGGGCGAACAATCCTCTGGCATAGCCCAACAACATGTTAGGCGTTGAATGGCGCAACATCCGCAGGATCTGAGTGGGCCTCAAGTAGAACCGCCGCTGGGCTTGGCTCACCAGTTTCGGAAGATCGCGGGGACGCATACCGTCGAGTCCCTGGTAATCCTCAACATAATGGACTCCCGTTGATGCTATGAACTGACTGTAATCAATAGGGCTTTCCGGGTCCATGTGGAGGCACTCCTCGAAGACCCTGGTCCCGGGATAGGGGATCAAAACAGAGAATCCCGCCATGGTCAGTGGTAAGGAACGTGCAAAATCAACGGTTTGCCGGACCGTCTCCCGGGTTTCCCCAGGCAGTCCCAGAATGAAAGCGCCGTACGACATGATTCCCAACCTGGCACACGCTTCCACTGCTTGACGTGCCTGGGCCCTTGTGATTCCTTTGTTGGCCATTTTCAGTATTTCGTCGTTGCCGGACTCTATACCGAAAAAAATATCGTTCAACCCTGCCTCTTGCATGAGAGCCAACAGGTCATAATCGACAGTATTGACCCGACCCATGCAATGCCATTTCAAGTCCGGATACCTACCAGTCAGAGTCCTGCAGAATTCCTTGACCCGAGACTTCCTCATCGTGAAGGTATCGTCTTTGATGAGCAGGTAGTCCACATCGTACTGGCTTATGAGGTCGTCGATTTCGGCCATCACGTTCGGGATGGAGCGTTCTCTGACCCGGGAGCGCAGTGTGTGGCCGGAACAGCAGAATACACACCGGCCCGGACAGCCCCGGGAAGTGTAAATCGTCGCCGACTTCGGTGAGTAGCTCAAGAAACTCTGTGCTCGATAAAGGGAATGATCAATTATCGAGCGATCGGGGAAGGGCAAGCGGTCCAGATCCGCAATCGGGTCTCGCGCCGCGTTGGTCATTATGGACCCGTTGTCCCGCCAAAGCAGTCCACGTATTCGATCAAATCTCCCCGTCAGTCCCGCCAGAGTGGAGAGAAGCTCCACGGTCGCTTCCTCCCCTTCGCCTACGATTACGAAATCCGCCTCCGGGATGTCTTCGAGGGTTTGCGCGGGTGCAACGCTCGGGTGAACGCCCCCCAGAACTACAGGTGTGTCTGGAGAAGCTGCTTTGATGGCCTGGCAAAATCTTCTTGCTGAGTAAACCTGGGGTGTCATAAAGGAAAGTCCAACGAGAGCAGGCCGCCGATCATAAACCGCTTCCGCTATGTCATTTGGCGTCAAATCCTGCACATTGGGGTCGAACAAACGAATATCGTATCCATGATGCGTGGCGTAGGCGGCTATGTATCCCAGCCCAAGTGGGAAGTAAGTCCCCGCAGCTTTGCGCATGGGGCCGTAGTCTTCAAAATAGGGGACCTGAATGAGAAAAAGTGACTCGCCTTTCATCTTTCATGCTCGCTTTTTCCTCGACAAATCTTGTCAGCTACGATGCAGACCCTATTCGCCGGTCAACAAAAGTGAGAAACTTCGCTGCCCCTGAGGTTTCAAGGAGATAGAATGATTCTTGATAAAAGTTCTATCACCAACGAGGTAACGCCATTATGGCACAGGGGCTCCTTCCTTTCCAGTATTAAGTTGAAAAGAATCCTGAAGGAATGACGTCGTTGGCCACCTTGCCGCTGCATTTGGGGTTGGTCCATGTTATGGGGCTTCGGCGTCTGATCGCTGAGCACGTAGATGCACGGCGGGGCGTCAGGGCTGGACTGACGGCCAGATGATTGTGGCACTGTTAATGCTGAATCTGGCCGGTGGAGAGGATGTTGTTCGAGTCCTCGAAAGCGATGAGGAGTTCTGTCGGCTGCTGAGGGAAGCCGAGCTTTACGGCCGAACGAGAACGGAGAGGCGAGCCCTCATGATGCGGTGGCGAGAAGTACGAACGCGGACGTTGCTTTCCCCTACGGTGATGGGTGATTACTTGGACGTTTTTCACGACCCGGAGCAAGAAAAGTTGAGAGAGCCGCATAAGGCGTCTATTCCTGAGCCCTCCGAGCTTCTTTGGGGTCTGGTACGACTGAACGCAGCGTTTGCTGCTGTGATGCAGCGTCGGTCTCCTCAACTCACGGCTACCCACAGCTGGTCTGATTCGGAATCTACCCAAAAGACATGAATATGAGAAATCTCTTAAAAGAATCAATTTGCGTTTCTGGAACGAAACACGCTATCTTGAGTTAATTGCTCCAGAATCATGTCACGGGTGAAGCCATGTCTGATCGCCTTAAGTCTCGGTACTCACTGCGCCACAAGGTCGGAAGCCAAGGAAAGAAATTCGTTGTGCTCTTGCAGGAATCGCACGGCAAAGGGCTCATTGGGTCCTTCTTGCAAGGCTGCCACGATCTTTCGTCCTGTTCGTGGCGGATCCCCATTGCGGCAGTGTGCATGGTACTCATCGCAGTGCCTTTCTTAGCCACCACATTTCCCCCCATCGTTGACTTGCCCCAGCATACTGCTCAAATTAGGCTGTTCTGGGAAACCCTCAGCAACCCAGACGGGAGTTCGTATAGAATACAGTGGCTTGCCCCGTACAACCTTTCGTACCTCCTCATAGGCACCGCCGTCGAGCTCTTTGGCTATGCTAACGGCGGCCGTTTGGCGATGATGGTGGTTGCCATCCTCTGGTGCCTGTCCATCCATTATCTAGCGTACCGTCGTAACAGATCCGTTGAGTCCGCCGTGCTGGCAAGCTTGTTCTCGCTGAATCTTTTGGTGTACTGGGGCTTCTACAGCTTCCTGCTTGGAATGCCGCTATTCATTATTTGGTTTCTGATGTGCACTGAAAGCTACTCTTATCGTCTTGGCCTCATGGATTTGCCCTTGTGGCTTGCAATGGCGTTCCTGCTTTATTTTGCTCATATCCTCTGGTACGTTGCCGCCGGTGTTACTGTGCTGGTGGCAGGAGTTTGCCTCCGGGTTCCACGCCAGCGTATTAGCTATCGAGTTGCTTGTCTTCTTCCGGCTTTCGCGATGTTCGTCTATTGGTGGCTGCGATCGGACGATTTCAATCCTTACGCTGCCCCTCCCATTTGGCGCTCCCTGCCTGCCGAGCGCGTCTCACTAGCCATGGTGATGCAATGCGCTCTAGGAGGACTCAGAGGCTCCACGCCGCATGTCATGATCCTGGGCATCGTCGCATGGATTGCGGTCGCCGTTCGTCAGAACTGGCGGAACAATTGGGCGAAAATAGACAAAAGCCTGTTTGCGGCCGCTTGCGTGTTTTGGCTGGTCGCATTGAGCCTGCCAGACCGTTTAGACATCTCGGTTATGATGTGGCAGCGATGGATGCCGGTTGCAGCCGTCTTCTTCCTTCTAGCTATGCCAACCCCGCTCATATCAGTATTCTGGCGACGACTGGTTACCTTGGCCTTTGTGGCATTCTTCTCCTTGAGCACAACATTCGCCTGGCAAGAATTTCAAGAGCGGGATCTTTCAGGGCTTCGCGAGGCGCTCGACGCGTTGCCGGCAAATTCCAAAGTCATAGGGTTGGCTTACTGCAAAGAGAGCAAGATAGTTGACGGCAGGCCCTTTCTCCAGATCTTCGCTTACGCCCAAGTACTCAAGCAGTGTCGCCTCAATTTCAGTATTTCGGACCTGAAGCGAGGCCTGGTCGTGACAAAGCATGGGGTGAAAAAACCATGGACCCGGAACATCGAATGGTATGCGGAAAAGGCGACACCGCGGGATGTCAAGTACTTCGATTACGTTATCGCGTGCCGTGACACGGCATTGGGTCACATGCAAATCCTTGAAGTTATGCCTGTCGCTCCAGTGACCAGAACAGGTCGATGGCGGTTGTACCGTGTGAAGCGGTAAGCTCGAGTGAGATTCGCTCTTTGGATTTTTTAGCGGCATCCCCGTCACCTGGTCACTCGATGCGACGACACGCGCTCCATTTAGACTCGAAGCAGCGGTGGCGTCATATGAACTCAGGCGCGTCTCGCTGAATCGCTGCGAAATATCCATATCTTAGGCCTCTGGGCAGATATGGTGCCGCCCTAACGTCGTTGTCCCAGGACGGCGGTCAGAATTGCTGTTTACAAACGCCGATACGCTGGAGAGATCTGAGAATCTTCTTGAGGGTGCCTTTCGCGCTGGCGTCTGTTGTGGCACGACCTTGCAGTTGACCGAGTAACGTCCGGCAGGCGTAAACATTGCCGCAAATTCCCGAGTGGGATGCAATCCGCTTTCGTTGAGTCGGATTGACGTATATTTGGACACGGAAGACTATGGAAACGCTTGGGAAGGGTTGCTGCTACCAGTAACGAGAAATCGCACCTATTCTACGAAGAGAATCCCCATCAGCACTGACGAGATTGTGATCTGAACGGCAGCTAGTAGGATGAAATTCACAGCGACAAGCATAGGGCCAACTGGTTCACCAAGCGCTGAATAATGAAAGGCCAGCAAAAGGGCGGCGTCAGCGAAAAGCGCTAACAGGGACAAGCCGACAGCAGCTTTGAGAATCCTGTGGACGTTTCTCAGCGGAAGGATCCGCGTGACGATCCAACCTTTCCTGCACCCGCGCTTTTTCAAGGCAAAGGCTTTCATATAGACGGCGGAAAGCAAGACTTGAAGCCCAACAAAGACCGATAAACACCCAATTGCCATCCAGGTCAGGTGTTGACCCGCTGTGGTGACGCCATGTAATAGGAGGGGAAATAGCATGATTACTAGGCCCAGTATCACA
The DNA here is from genome assembly GCA_963675835.2 of Desulfomonilaceae bacterium. Taxonomy (GTDB): domain Bacteria; phylum Desulfobacterota; class Desulfomonilia; order Desulfomonilales; family Desulfomonilaceae; genus JAVHLK01. The sequence continues at coordinate 111,546 of CAXXIU010000017.1, read as the reverse complement.
AAAGACGCAACAATTTTGAAGTATGTTCCATCTTCTACAAGTGCCAGACTAATGCTCAAGTCTTGAAGTGCATTGAAGTACTTGCTTTTCGGTTTTGGTGTACTTTTCAAGATCGTCCGTCACCTCCACTGGAACGGTTTGCACCGGGAACTAGTACTATGATGGCTCGACATGGACAAGCGTGTCAAGACAAATGAATCTAACCGAGTGGGCGATGGACTCTCGACAGCGCTCGCGCCGCTCTCGAAGAGCCATCGCATTCGTACCCTGATGCAAGAGAATTGGCATCCCGCCAACTATTCTGTGCCGGTCATGCTATCGCATAAAACACTTCCCGGTAGACGGAAGGGAAAGACCTCCGACGTGGTTACCGTGTCAACAATGGATTCCGTGTAGCACTTGCCGGCAGAGGAGGGCGACGGATACGGATAGGTGTTCCATTCGTTGGAATTTCCGCTTCCTGCATCGGATCCGCATGTGGCGGGAATCGCGGGCAAGTCGCCGCCGCCGACGAACGGGGCCCGGTAGATGTAGCGCATCTCTGCTCTTGGATGGCTTCCCTTCATGGCGCATCCCATGATGACCCAACGTGCGTTGACCAGGCCCATCTCCAGGAGTACCTCGCACTTCGCAGTGCCGCCGCGCCAGCCGTAGTAGGGTCCAACCATGTATTTCAGCGCGTCGTTCGCGTTAAACGTGATCCGCGATCTCTTCATCGAATTGGTAGTTCAGATCCACGAGTTCGTTTCCCAAACGTTCGAGAGATGCGGCCACCTTTCCAACATCCGCTGACGCGCTTCTGTCGCACGCGGTTCTTTTGTATGAGACGTAATACGGTATGGCAATTGCCAGGATGATGCCGATGATCGCGACAACGACCATAAGTTCAATGAGGGTGAAGCCCTTTGGGGTCCTCATCTTTGCAAACATGTGTTCCTCCTTCTGGTTTTCTCAAGCTATTCGAGCAAGATCTGTTCGTGATTGTTGAGAACGCGTGAGTATAAGCGGGACCGGGTCGTTTGTTCAACTCACGATGGCGAATATTGGCTACTAATGATGCATCTTTCGTACCAGTTCGAACAGACCCCGATGCCCCTCAAAGAGGGGCTAAGACCGGTTGTTGGTTCCCCGTTCTACAGGAATACCGACAAAAAATGTCATCCGGCATGGGAATCTGTATAATATATTGAAAACACGACAGAAGTAGGTGTCAACCTTCTTGTGGGACTGCAACCACTTTGTTCATACATGTCGCTTCCCAGTCAAACTTCTCCGCACTCACTTCCATTCAAGCGCCGACCTCCCTGCGGTGAACTGCTTCGAAGGCTATCTCATGAAAGTCCCGAGGGGGGAAGCATCTTGACAGACCTAATTATAGTCGGCTATTCATGAGCCGGATGTTACGGGCTTCGACGGCTTAAAAACGAGACAACGCTGCAGAGCCTGATGAAATCGCAGCAGGATGGTCGTTCATTGCAGACAGCTCATGAGGGTTCGATCCATTGACAGTGGAACCACGGCACAGACGTTGGGTAGTCGGCGTCCTCTTGGCATTCCTGCTCATGCTATTCCTGGGATGTTTGGAAGCCTGGTTCGCACCTGCGGCTCGCGACGGTTTGTATTTCCAGAGATGGTCTACCGAGAACATGATGCAGACCGTTTCCATCCGGGATCTCGTTGATCAGCCGTTGACGACCCTGTGGAACATTCATATCCAGCCGCCGTTCCTTGATACGATTCGCGCCGTGTTGGCATGGGCAAGGAAGTCCGAAACACAGACAGACCGGCAGCTGCTGAGACGAGTCGACGCTTCCCTATATATCCTCTGGATTATATTGTATGGGTTGGCCGGCTTGGTCATGTACCTGTGGATTTCCGAGATGACGAACATTTGGTTCGGGGTCCTGGCGACCATCGTCTTCTTTTTGCATCCTGCGTGCCTGTTCTACGCCACTTTTTTGGAGACGACATTTCTATCTGCGACCGTTGTGCTTGCTCTGTATTACCTCCTGTGGCGGCTGAAAGAGAAGAGGTATGTCCCCCTACCGCTATTGGTTACGGCATACCTGTTTCTCTTCTTCACCCGCTCCTTGTTTCAGTGGCCGTTCATCGCAGTCTTGGCACTGAGCCTGATTCTCATGAAGGTGCCGATTCGAAAGGTCTTGGTCTTCGCGGCTCTCGCAGGGCTGGTTGCCGGCGTCTACACAGCGAAGCAAGCTTACCGATTCGGATTGGCCGGTACATCGTCCTTTGCCGGGTATAACCTTCTTTCTTCAATCGGATACAAGGTGAGTTACGGCGAATATGCCAGGTACTTTCCGCTGAAAGCGGATGACCCGGAAGCACATAGAGCCCGTGTACTGACAAGATTCGAGAAAATCGATGGAACAGTGAACTACAACAACGAGAACTTCTTGGATGTGAATAACAGGCTTCTCCAAGAATACACGGCGTTGCTTCGTTCCACGTCTCTGAGTCGGCTGCTGGAAGCATACCGGACAAATCTCAAGATCTACCTTCTTCCTTCAAGTCGCTACACTCCTCATGTCATAGCGGATCATTTGCCGTGGCGATATCCTTACGATCTGATTCTTTCCTTTCCCATACTCCCGGTGCTGTTGGTTGCCGCCACGGCAGTCTGGATACGCACCTCAAACAGAAGCGATTACCTAACCAATTTGGGCTTCTGCTTACCACTAGGATCTGTCGTACTGTTGTCGGTGATTTGTGAGCGAGGCGAGAATATGCGTTTCAAGTTCTTCATTGAGCCTGTTCTTTTTGTCTTCCTCGCCGTACAGGTTCGAACCGGCATAGCGCTATTGAGGAGCCGTTTCTGTGCGGGGCCTATTGTTGTGTCCGAGGGGTGAATTCAGCACATTTTCGACCCGTTCAAGCGTCGTAAACCAGAGTGGCTGCGCACCCCAACAATCGACGGTGTCACCAAGTCCGCGAGCTATCATGCTCTGCCTCCGATGGGTAGCCGGTCGGTGTGTCTAATCTCGTGTCAAGCTTAATCGAAAGTAATCGAGCGGCAGACTGCCCCTTGCTATGACCGTACGTTTCGGGCAGAATAGAATAATGGACGAGTCGACTATCGAAAAGCTCCAGGCAAGAATACCCACCGTTATTTGCATACAGGGTTGTTTCGATTGCTGTGAACCCTTTGTTTGGTCGGAATGGCGGGAGACAGAATTGCAGAACACGGTTCTGGAACGAGAATTGCGCTGCAAGTACCTGGTCAACCGCAGGTGTTCGATTTACGATCAGCGCCCGGTGATTTGTCGTCTCTTTGGGGCGTCTGCGGATCCGGCCTTTCACTGTCCGCATGGTCGTATGGCCGAGAACCCACTTAGTGAAGAAGAGACGAAGCAAATAATGATTCAATGGCTCTCTCTAATTAGTCTGTGAAGACGTTGGTTCGTAGCGGCATTTCAACTGAACAGCGTCCATTTGGTGTTCGTCGGAGGCGCAAGTTGGGGAAAACCTAAGAATGCGTTTATCGGGTGGGGGCGTATCGCACAATCGACCGTTTACACTCACCAGTTCCTGTGTCGTGACAATGGCTGACCCAAATCTCCTTGTACGCGCATGGCTTGCCGCTGCGAAGGTTGCTTGCTTAATCAAGGTCCTCTTAATGGGTGAGCCCTTACGACGGAGACTCTCGTAATGACCGTCCGCCATGCACGATTCCATGCAACTGTGTTGCTTGCAACCATAGCATTGTTCGTGTTCATGCCGTGCGTCGCCAATGATTTCGTGGATTGGGACGATTACGGATTCGTGACCGAGAATCCCCACATCAGCGGCGTGTCGTATTCATCTCTGCTCTGGATGCTGACGGCGTACCATCAGGGGGTGTGGCATCCGCTCACGTGGCTGTCACATGCGGCCGATAGGTCCCTGTGGGGTCTGAACCCATCAGCACATCATCTGGTAAGTGTTGTGCTCCACGCGATGAACGGAGCGTTAATGGTCCTCGTTTGTCTGATGCTTCAAGACGCGTGGAAGGAGAGGAACCCCCGGGGACGGTCGACTTCCGACCAAGCCGTCATCTTAACGGCATTTACTGCCGGGTTGTTCTTTGTCGTTCATCCGCTGCGAGTTGAATCCACGGCATGGATTTCCGGGAGGAAAGATCTCCTGTGTGCGCTCTTCTTTCTTGCCGCTCTGGTGAGTTACGTGAGTTATGTTCGATCACGGGAGGGATCCCCGCCCGGGAACCGCGCATGGTACGTGTGTGCCGCGGTGTTTCACGGAGCCGCGATCCTTGCCAAACCCACGGCGGTCACCCTTCCGCTTGTTCTTCTCCTCCTGGACTACTATCCGTTGTACAGAATGGGTCAGTCCGTCTTGCTGCAACGCGTTGTCGAAAAAACGCCTTTTTGGATACTCAGCAGTCTTGCGGTTGTCATGAACATGGCGGCTAAGTGGGGGGAAGCGATTCCCCTTTCATACGTCCCGGCCTCCGTGCGACTCATGAACGCGTTTCATTCAGCTGTAACATACATGGTTCAAACCACGGCACCGATTACGTTGAGCCCGCTGTACCCGATGGATCTCACCGTTGACTACTTTGGCCCGGATTTCGTCTCGGCCGCAGCGATCATAACCGGCGTTACGGGTTTATGTCTGTTCTTGGCGTTTCGGGGACGCCGTCTTTGGCTCGGCGTGTGGTTGTACTATCTCATCACGCTGAGTCCCTCCTTGGGACTGTTTATGTCGTACCGTCACCGTGCGGCCGATCGGTATACGTACCTCCCCTCTCTTGGGGTCAGCCTACTGATCGGCGTGGGGGTGGGACGTATCTGGGACGTCACGGCTCAATTGTCCCACAGATCACTAGCCCGAGCGGTCTTGTGCGTCGTAGTGACGACTGCGGCGTTTGGCTGCGTGGTGAAGACCCGGGAACAGATTGCGGTATGGAGGAACACTGAGAGCCTGTGGTCCCACGTGGTGAATTACGCCCGTCCCGTCCCTGATATCGCCCACTTCGCGCTGGGGAAGGTCTACGAGAACAGGGGAGATTTCACCCGGGCCTTGGAATCTTACCGTAAGGCTCTTTCTCTGAACCCGACGAGCACCCGGTTCAAGGGGAGGATTGCCGTGATTCTCGCTCGGATGGGGGACACGACCGCGGCATGGAAGCTTGCCGATGAGCTCATTAAAGGTGATCCCCGCAACCCGGACGCGTACGTCACCCTTGGCCGCATAGCGGGTTCGATGGGAAAGTATGACGAGGCCGTGGCGGCCCTTGAGAAAGCGCTGAGTCTGGAGCCCCGATATCCGCCCGCACTGGCCCTCCTCATGGTAGCCCACCTTAAAAGGAATCAACTTGACCGTGCTCGACACTACTATGATCTCTACACGGAACAAGGATTTTCAGTGCCGCAGGAGATGCGAGAGCAGCTGACCCGGACGAGCGAGTGACTGCGTCTTCAGGCTATCATAAATGGGAACGGACGATGAAGCACGGACGTCTTTGCCCGTTGCCGGGCATTTCGGGGCTTGTACACCGTAGCGCAAATACGGTCACGTATTTCAGCCGTGCAGCGGATGGATGGATTCCACGTTCCGGGTTCGTCATCCCCGCAACCCCCCTCTTATCCCTCCGTCAACGGGGGGAAGTTCACTCTCTCTCGGTGGGACGGGCATCTTGCCCGCCGTCGACAGGCGAGACGCCTGTCCCGTATCTATGAAACCGACTACCAAGTAATCGTGCTTCATTCACAAGACTTTCTTAACCTTGAGACTCTTGCAACTGAGGAGTTGCCGCGGCCGTGGGCTGAGGCTATACTCAAATGCCATGGATCCGAGGAGGCCGCAGCGGCCTACCGGAATACCGGCACGGAGACCGGGAGGCCCCGGCTTCTTTGTAGGGGCGGGCCCCTGTACCTGCCCTGGGTATCCACAGGTGGGCCCCTACGGAGAGGGTGGTCTTCAGTAGCACCGGCATGTTTGCCGGTAAATGTGCAGGTTGGAATGAATTCCAATGACACTACTCTTGGCCGTCGAAGCGTGATCGGCTTGCTTGCCGTGGCGATCTGCATGACGGCAATCCTCGTTACGCCTCCGTTCTGGAGCGTACACAAGCTGGGGACTCAAGCCGTCTTCAACTATTTCAAACAGGACACGTTTTACTACCTGGCCATCGCAGCCAAGTCTCGGACAGGCTTCTATACATTTGATGGGGAATCGGCCACAAGCGGTTTTCATCCTCTGTGGCAAGTATGCGTTACCGGCCTTTTCAACCTGATTCCCGACATGAATCAGGAGTCTCAGATCTTCACCGTATTCTTCCTGAGCGTGGTGATGGTCACGCTCGGGTTCGTGCTTACGGGCTTCGCTCTGTACAACATAACCAAGTCAAAGGTGCTCGGCATACTGCTCGTTCCAGGCCTGTTCTATCTCGCGTTCTCCTTTGTTACGCCGTTCTGCAATTCCCCCTGGGCATACATGAACGGTATGGAGAGCGGCACGACCGTTTTCTTAGGCGGCTTTCTCTTTACCCTGATTGCCATGCACCATAATGATCCGGAGTCTTGCATGGGGCGTAAGCGGTTCGTTATCGCCCTGGGATCCATACTAGCCCTGCTGGTGCTTGCCCGGTTGGACGACGTATTTCTCATCGCGGCATTCGGTCTTTGCGCTCTGTTGCCGGACGGACGGTCATTGCGGAGCAGGTTCGTGAGCACGGTCCTGCTGGTGCTTCCCTGCGCGGTGGTTTTGACATGCTACCTGCTATTCAACCGGTATTCGGTAGGGAGCTTCATGCCTATCAGCGGCATGGCCAAAGGCGGTCTCGCTCTGGTGAGCAATATCCGACAACTCCTGCTGCTGAGCGGACTGAAACCGTTTCCGTTGAGCATGAATGCCTATGTGCAGTTCTTTGAGATATTCTACCGCCACATTCAAATGATCTTTCCCATGCTCTTGGCGGCGCTTTTCCTCACAGTCTTACGCAAGCGCGATAAGTTCCTTACGGCCGTCCTACTCTACGTCCTTTTCAAGGGCCTGTACAACTTGGTGAATGTTCATGTGAATCACCAAGGCCTTAGCTGGTACTATCCTCTTTCCATTATATCGGTCAATTTCGTTGCGCTTGTACTGTTGTCGCCCGTGTATCACCGCTATGTCCCTACGAATCCATTGACCAAAGTTACCGGCGCCGCAGTCCTCACGCTTTTTCTTGCGGTTCATGTCATCACCGCCACGGCCGTAACGATGAACGTGAGAACCCACGGCAGTCGTGTTTTTGCTTTCTGGAAGGAAGCGCGGAATCTGGCCGCGCATCTTCGATCCAAGGATCCCGGACTCAAGCTGGTGGAGTTCGACGACGCATTCATGACGTACTCGACCGGCATCCCCGCCGTACACGGGCTTGGGTTTGCTCTGGATTACGAAGGGTTCAAAGCCAAGACCGAGGGGAGATTCCTGGAATACTGTTACGGGAGAGGGTTCGACACCATTGCATCGTTACAGTACATACCACTGCGGAATCCGGATTTGTCATCGTCGGAGATAGCGCAACACTTCAAGAAGTCGCGGTTTTTCGGAAGGGAGAACCTCGACGGGTACCGGTTCGAGGTGCTTCTGAGGGACGGCAAGACCGGTGCCGTGTTCGTGAGATTCAAACCCAAGGTACGAGAGAAGCCGTGAACATCCAAGACAACCGGAAACAACACGGGACAGCGCGGCCTGGGTAGGAGCGGGTTTGAAACCCGCCCTCGTGGACGAGCACTCCGTGGCGGAAGTACGGTGACGTGTTGACGGAGACTCCGTCCCTGTCTTGGCAGCGCCGGCCTCCCCGCGTTCCGCGAGGTCTCTTGTCCGCGTGGGACCGGCAGGGTTGGCGGGATCCCGCGGGCTCGCCTGTCGACGGGCAAGATGCCCGTCCCACTGGGACGCTACTGCGCGTTCTCAAGAATACGCCGGCGTATTTATGCCGCCGTGTACTAGGGATCACCGCTTTGCCGCAACGCGGTTTCCAGGTTACGTTTCGTGGGGACATCTTCCGGGTTGATGGTAAGAGCCTTTCTGAAATGCGCAACCGCTTTGTCCGGTCTACCGATGGTTGCCCATATCACGCCCATATCGTTGTGTGATTTCCAATGGTCCGGTTTGATTTCCAGCGTTCTGCGGAATGAGTCCATGGCCGACCGATAATCGCCCACCTTCATCAGAGCCTTTCCCAAGGCGTAGTGGGCTTCATGAGATCTCCCGTTCCGTCGTACTGCCCGGCGAAGGTGAGGAACTGCATTGCGGTACCTTCCCACGGCGATGAGTGCGCGGCCCATTTCGTAGTGAGCCGATGGGGATTCGGGGTCCAACGCGAGGGCTTGCTCGAACTGAGAGCTTGCCTCCTGCAAACGGCCTTTACCCATGAACAACCGTCCAAGGGCTATATGTGCATCCGCAGACTTGGGGTCGATCTCCAATGCTTTCCGGAAGGAGGATTCGGCACCGTCGGTATTTCCGAGAGCATTGTAAGCGTTTCCGCGCAATACGAGTGCGGAGAAAGACATGGGGTCGGCGGCCGGGAGTCGGCGGGACAACTTTATAGCCTCGGACGGCCTTCCTTGCTGCAACAAGGACATCCCCAGGCTGGTGAGTGCCTGCTCCGTGCCGTGGCGTTCTCCACGTTGGGATATCGTAGGCAGTCTTTCCACCACTTCTGTCCAGAAGGCTACCGGATTGGTCCACAAATCGGCCTTTGACATCGTGGCCCAACCCAGGAAGACGATGACCGCGGCATAGGCGGCCAACAAACAGACCGTCATGGGGACTCGCCGTGACGAAGTCCGGACCCTTGCAGAAACAAGCATGATCAGATCTGCGATGACGAGGACTAGGCCCACCATAGGCAATACGACTCGGTAACCGAAGAACAGGTACTGGGGCACGAGAATGGACTCGGGGAGTAGATTCACCAAGAATAAGAGGAGCCCGAATCCGGTGAGCGGTCTTCGCCGCAGCAAGTACAGGCCGGTGATGAGCAGGCTCCCCGTCCCTAAGAGAGCGGCGAGAGTGATGGGTGGGTCCAGCAAGTGGCTGGAAACGATCTGAGGACTGAAAAGCCGCACGTTTGACGGAAGGGGGACCAAAATCATTTCCAGGTACGAAAACAGTACCCGACATTGCGTCAAGGCAACCTCGGGAACGGTCAGTCGACTCTCCCGGTAGTAGCGGGACAGGGTGTCGACAATGCCGGACGACTCCTGCAAACCGTGGGGACTTTCGAGAAACGACAGACCGCCGACAAAGGTCAGCGTCACGGCGAAGCAGATTGCCGCCCTCGCGATGAACGTCATCCAGGTGTTTCGGAAGAAGGCGACTTCGGCCAGGATTACTACAAACGGCAAAACGACCGAGTTCTCTTTTGACCCCAATGCGAGGAGGAAGAACAATGCGCTGCACGAATAGGCCGGTGCAGGGTTGCCTAGTCGTCCCGACCTCGCAGCGATGTAGGCGGAGAGAGAAGCTACGGAAAACAGACACGCCAGAAGAGCCATCCTCTGCCAGACGTACACGACCACGTAGGTTTGAATGGGATGTACTACAAAGAGCAGACCGAGAGCAACGGCAGCGCGATGCATCAGTCTGCGGTCCGTTTCCGCGGCTGTGGCTGATATTTCCAGGAGGAGGCCGATCAATATGATCAGAGCAACACCCGCCGCGGCAAGAATCGCCGCGTTGCAGACACGAAACGGCCGAGGAGTCATTCCGCCGACAGCGTAGTTCAGGTAAAAGGTGAGCATGGGGACGGGACGCTGGCGGAAGATGTTGACGGTCTCCGCCGGGCCTTGGTCAAAGGAGTTCCGGTTTTGGCTGAGGCGACTCGCTGAATCGTAATAGAACGGGGCGTCAAAGGCCGAATGGTGTATGGTCAGGGCAACGAAGAAATAGACAAGAAAGAGCCAAACCGGCCAAAGACGACGGTACCATTCCATATTGATTTCCACAACAACGAGATCGGTCGGAACCAATGATGAACTCTATACTATCTCAGGTTTGTCCGGGTAGGAAGGGCTTTCCGGAAGAGAAGTCTGTACGTAGCCTGTGGGGCAAACCGGCTTGCAGATTCCGGTGGGGTGGCGGATGCTTGGATTCGACGCTTCAGAACCGTCGTTCCCGCCCCCCCTCTGATCCCCCCGTCAACGGGGGGAAGTTCTCCCTCAGTGGGACGGACATCTTGCCCGTGATCGACAGGCGAAACGCCTATCCCACAGAAGAGGGCCGGGATGGGGTCTCTTGATTCGTTATCGTACGTGCACAGCGGCGGTTAGAACCGCAACCAACCGGCGATTGCAGGCATCGGCGTCACGTACGACCTTGGGTTTCGCAAGTACCATTGTACTACGCTGGGGATCCGGACGTTGCTCCTAGTTCCCGGGAGCCGGGCACAACCGAACCGAAATTCAGGAGCCAGTTTCTGAAGAAATTTTCGCGGTACGACAAGAAAATGAGGATTAGTAGTACAGCGGAATATTTTGGACATGGAATACGGGGGGACTGAGGGATGTGCGTGAGGGGTTGGCAGGATCCGGAACGGCCTCACGCACATGGGAGTCGGTGGGTTATTCGGCCAGCAGAGCCTTGAGTTCCTTGTTGAACTCGGGGACCACCTTGAAAAGATCCCCAACAATGCCGTAATCGGCCTTGGTGAAAATGGGAGCTTCAGTGTCCTTGTTGATGGCCACGATGACCTTTGAGGATCCCATCCCGGCCAGGTGCTGAATCGATCCGGAAATTCCGCAGGCCACATAGAGATTGGGTGTGACGGTCTTCCCGGTCTGTCCCACCTGATCGGAGTGGGGACGCCAACCTGCGTCCACTGCCGCTCTGGAGGCCCCTACCGTAGCGGTTGGGCCGAAGATTTCCGCCATTTCCTCGAGAAGCGAGTAATCCGAGCCGCCCATACCACGGCCGCCGGAAACGATGATTTCAGCCTCGGTGAGATCCACCTTGCCGCTGGTGTCAAGAACGAGATCTTTCGTGACGTAGGTTTTGCGGCCCGTATCAGGGGAAAAAGCCACCTTCTCGACCGTTCCCGCTCTGGGGTTTTCTACGGCTTCCAATACGTTGGGTCTGGCTGAAGCCATCTGGGGCGATCCGTGTGCCACCCATTCCGTGTAGCACTTGCCCGCGTACATCGGACGTTTTCCCGCCAACTTGCCTCCGTCGAGCCGGAATGATATGCAGTCGGCAATGGTTGCTACGCCGAGTTTTGCTGCGGTTCTCGGGGCAAGATCCTTTCCTTGCATGGAATGACCCAAAAGGAGTATTTCCGGCTTCTTGTCCTGGACGATTTGAGCCAGAGCCTGTGCATAGTATTCCGAGTTGTAGGAGTCCAGTTCCGGAGATTCCACCACGAGCACCGTGTCGGCGCCATACTTGGCCAGTTCCGGGGCAAACTGCTCGGCCTGGGAACCCATGACCACGGCCGCGAGGTCGCCTCCCAATTCGTCGGCCAGTTTGCGTCCTGCGCTTGCAAGCTCAAAGGCGGTCTTCTTGAGTTTTCCTCCTTTGATCTCTCCGTATATCATCACCTTTGACATTTGTTATTTCCCTCCGTAGAGCGTGCCTTTCTTGAGTTGAAGAGAGCTAGATGACTTTGGCCTCTGAACGAAGCGCCTGAACGACGGTCTTTGCCACATCCGCGGGTTCCATGTCTTCGAATTTCTGACCCGCTTGCCTTTCCGCCGGCATGGAGTATTCTTTGGACTCCAACTTGGCTTCCGGAGTGATTCCCAAATCCGCGACCGTTTTCTTGGCGATCTTCTTTTTCTTGGCCTTCATGATGCCCGGCAAAGACGCGTATCGCGGTTCGTTCAGGCCCTTCTGCGAAGTCAGCACGCAGGGCAGAGGAACTTCGAGCACTTCCTTGCCGCCTTCAACGTCACGTTCCACGGCGGCCGTTTGTTTGTCATCCGAGGGTTCCACCTTGGTGACCAAGGTGACCTGCGGGAGATGCAGGATCTCGGCCAGCATGGCGCCGGACTCACCGAAGTCGTCATCAATTGCACGATGACCGCAGAAAATTACGTCATATCCTTCTTCGGTTGCGGCGGCAGCCAGGACTTGAGCGATTACGTAGGGATCGGCTTCGTTGACCGAGTCGTCATTGACATGAATTCCACGGTCCGCCCCCATGGCCAGAGCCGTCCGAATAGCTTCAGTGCAGCGGTCGGGACCGACGGTAAGGATAACCACTTCGCCGGACTTGAATTTCTCCTTGAGGCGCAGCGCTTCCTCAACGCTGAACTCATCATAGGGGTTGATGACATACTTAACGCCGTCGGTTACGATTCCCGTCCCATCAGGGTTGACCTTGATCTGGGTCTCGGTATCCGGGACTTGTTTGAGACATACCAGTGACTTCACAGAAGATCCTCCTTTCACGGTAACTATTGCTCAAGAGGAGATCAAAATGCGTTGATCCCTCCTTGAAAACGGTGCGTGCGGCCTGTACTCCTTGTGTTAGGGTGCCGCCAAGATCACTGGAAACGGAGAAGAGAGTAGATGAAATTCAACAAAACCTTTTGATTCTATATGTAGAAACGACGATAGTCAAGTAAATTTCCCGGTATGTGAAGAGATATCGCGTATGGGAACTAATTTACCGGACTCATGACCGCAGACTCCCCGGCCAAAACCGGGGGTCTCGATTCTCTCCCTTCTCCGGCTCGGTAGAGCCCCCGGCCTCCGTGCCGGTAACCTTCAGATTCGTAGAGCGGGCCGTAACCGGAACGAGGTCCACCGGTTTTTGTCGCCGCAAACAGGCACTGTCGAAACATTCCGGAAAGCCTGCCGTGCAGGCGCAAATGCTTACGAAGAAGCGGTAATGATTCTTGACCGGATGACTCAAAATGGTTAGAGTACTTTCCTACACATCTCGAGATGCAGGTTCGCAGAGCCGAACCCTCGAATCAAGAAGACCGGATCCTTCGTCAGTGCTTCGCCAAGCCGACGATTCCTTGCCGTCATAGGGAGAAGACTCCATAAGGAGGTGTACATGTCGAATTTCAAAGTGAACAAGACTTTTGCGGAGATCAACGAGAAGATCAAGAAAGGTGAGGCCGTCGTCGTCACCGCGGAAGAGATGATCGGCATCACCAGAGAGAATGGCCCTGTTGAGGCTGCGCGCAAAGTGGACGTGGTAACCACGGGCACTTTTGGGATAATGTGTTCATCCGGAGCTTTTCTCAATATCGGCCATGCAAAGCCGAGAATCCGAGCATCAAGGGTGCGCCTCAACGGCGTGGAAGCCTATGCGGGAATCGCCGCCGTGGATTGTTATATCGGCGTGACCCAGACACGGGAGGACGATCCGCTCAACAAGGTGTTCCCCGGCAGGTTTCGGTACGGTGGAGGACATGTGATCGAGGACCTCGTTGCGGGTAAGGAGATCCATGTCCAAGCCGAATCGTACGGCACGGACTGTTATCCGAACCGGGCCTACGAAGCCCATATGACCCTCAAAGACTTTCCCGACGCGGTTCTCTTAAACCCTAGAAATGCATATCAGAATTACAATTGTTCAATCAACCGTTCCGGTAAGACCATTTATACGTACATGGGCATCCTTAGGCCGGAATGTGTCAACGCCAACTATTCCACATCAGGTCAACTTAGTCCGTTGCTTAACGATCCATTGTACAGGACGATCGGAATCGGTACTCGCATTTTCCTTGGAGGAGGCGTCGGGTACGTAATCGGCGCGGGAACGCAGCACAACCCGGGCGTGAAGAGATCGGAGAATGGTGTGGTTATGGGCGGGGCAGGCACGATTTCGGTCCGTGGGGATCTCAAAGGCATGTCCCCGAAATTCTTGCGTGGGGCCTCACTGACCGGGTACGGGTGCTCGTTGAACGTAGGAATCGGCGTTCCCATTCCTATCCTCAATGAAGAGATGGCCATGTTCACGTCGGTGTCCGATGATAAGATCCTTGTGCCCGTGGTGGACTACGGCATGGACTACCCCGAGGGCGGGGGAGAGGCTATTATCCATGTGACGTACGAACAACTGAAATCCGGGGAGATTGAAGTGGAGGGCAAGAAAGTCACTACCGCACCTCTGTCAAGCTACTCAGCGGCTCTTGAGATAGCCGGCATGCTCAAGGAGTGGATACGGTCGGGACAATTCCCGTTGGGTGAGCCCCAGGAGACATTGCCGTCCGTGCCTTTCTCCGGCTTCCCCGAGCTGCAATGACATCGCGAATCGTATTCGAGCCGAGGGCCTACAGGGATTTTGATGCCCCGGACGGGTTCACGACCTTCCGCGTAGCGGTCCTGACATCGGATCTGTACGTGAAGGCGCTGTCGCACCTCGAGCAAGAGACCGAACAGCTGATACGTGAGTGTCGGTACCAAATAGAGGAGGCAATAGGCCGCAGACCGGAGTTTCTCACCAGCCTGGAACCGTTGGATGAAGATCCGGCCGATTCCCCTGCGGTCTTCCGAATGATCCGTGCGGCTAAGAAGGCCGGCGTCGGACCCATGGCAGCGGTGGCGGGTGAGGTGGCTCACTATGTCGGCAAAGGCCTTCTGGAAAAGTCCGCTGAAGTAATCATTGAGAATGGAGGAGATCTGTTTATCCACGTGAACGGACCGGTGGTAGTGGGCTTGTTTGCAGGGGATTCCCCATTCAGCGAAAGGATCGGCGTCAAGATCGGCCCGACGCCCGTGTCGGTCGGGGTGTGCACGTCGTCGGCAACCATTGGGCCTTCGCTCAGCCTGGGCGGTGCGGACTGTGCTACGATAGTCTCTCGGAACACGACCCTGGCGGACGCTGTGGCGACCGCCATGGGAAATATGGTGCATAAGCCGGGCGATCTCAAGCATGCCGTGGAGTGGGCCGTACACATCCCGGGGGTTGACGGGGCCCTCGCTGTGTTTGAAGACAAAATCGCGGCCCTGGGAGACATTGAATTGGTCCCCTTGAACGATTAGGGATGCGGGAGAGGGCCGGATGCGGTAAGTGTTCGCAGCGAGGAATAAGGCATAAACCTTTGTGGTTTGGTTTCTCGAGTTCAACACCGCTCGTGTCCCAACGGAGAGAAGAGGTGCAGGAATGGCTTCAAGAAACGTGCTTCTGATATTCAAGGCAAACATCATGTACAAGCCGGTGATATACCGGCTCGCAACGGACTTTGACCTCATTTTCAACATTTTGGAGGCCAAGATACTACCCCGCAAGGAAGGGAGAATCCTTCTTGAGCTTCGCGGAGAAGAAGATCTCATCGACAAGGGAGTGAAGTTCCTCGAGGATCATAGGGTAGTCGTGGAAAACCTCTCGGATAGGATCTGGAGAGAAGAAGACCTGTGCGTGCACTGCGGAGCCTGTACCGGTCTGTGTCCTACTCAAGCGCTTTATGTCATTCCGCCGGAAATGAAGGTCGGATTTGATGTGAACAAATGCGTTGCGTGCGGCATGTGCGGTATTGTCTGTCCATTCGGCGCAATGAAGGACGTGACCCTGTTCGATCCGTTTGCCGAGCACGATGTCGGCAGGTAGCTTCGCAGGCCCAAATCCGAGATGGTTCTTTCTCCGTGAAAGGTAAGAGGGAAGGGAAGGCCTTAGTGCGCCGTTGCTCAATTACGATGCTGTATTCGCGTAGGCTCTCGCATTGGTAGCGCCGGCCTCCGTGCCGGTAATCGTATGCTGCCATGGCCCGGCAGCGACGCCGGGACCCAACCAAGCAAGGCCTAGACCGACCGCTGAGTGTCTCCAAGAGTACGTCACCGCATTTACGCCATAGAGCACTTAGTATCCTATTTGATGAAGACGGTGGCAGATCGTTCTTGTTCCCGGGCTTAACGGAAGGTGAAGCAAGTCAAGGCGACCTTGAAAACATCCACTTATGAGGATAGTGTAAGGGGACAAAGAGTAATTCCCCGCAGGCGGTGAAGCGGTCACAGTGAAAAGGTGACTTCACGCGGAAAGGGTTTGAATGGATAGCTTCAAGAAGGACTCGATCCGACCATCCCCAAATGAGCCGCACAGTATTGCCTACCTCCTGATTGCGTGGTTTCCCGCTCTCGTCGTGTTTGTTCTCATACCTTTCGCAGTATATTTTCGCAATCAGGATGAATTCGGCGGGAACCTCATCTTACCGTCTCTTTCCGCTTTGGCGGGCGCCGTCTCTTTCTTGGGCGTCTTGCCTTTATTGCTCCTTCGACCTTCGGTTCGCGGCAGAATTGCCGTCGTGCTCTTTTTCTTGGGTGTCTATTTGGCCCTGGCCGACCTCTGCGCGCCCGTTCAAATCGGAGATCTCACATCCGGGCCTCACCATGTGAAGCCCGTAGAACCCGTCTTTCTTACCATTACCGAGGTCGTACTACTCATGGCATCGGCTTGGGCCGCCGTCAGGTTGCCTGCAAAATGGGTTGCCCGGATTGGGGCTCCGTTTGTCGTCGCGCTGATGGTGATTCAGGCATGGTACTTCTATGCAGGAATACCTTCCGAGGTGGTTGTTAAATGGGGGGACCACACGATCTATCAGCGGAGTTCGCGTGCACCGCTCCCCACAACTCCGGCCAATAGCGGCAACGTGTACCAGATCTGCTTTGACGCGTACAGCAATCTGGTGTTCCTGGATACATTGAAGAAAGCCGGCAACGCGGATGCCTTTGACGGCTTCACCTTCTTTGAGAACACCCGATCCAACTATGTCTTCACCAGGGCTTCGTTGCCCAGTTACTTCACGGGAACCTTTTTCAAAGGAGGAAGCGCAGTCGAATGGGATGAAGCCCGAACGACCGCCGGAATGATAGAGGCTTTGCACAATCATGGGTACGCAATATCCATGTATACTCCCAATGCCGGGTACTATCACAAGCGTGCTTCTCATGCGCGACAATTGCTCGATGTGATTAAGGACAATGAGAAGTCCGAGATGATGTTTAATTTCTACGACTTCGTTGATCTTTGTCTGTTGAGGATCGTTCCGAACTGGATGCAACAGGAACTGTACAAAGGGGGACGAGGGTTGATCGGTCGGATGGTTTCGCCCAAGCATCCCGAATCTCACGAGGACAAGACTCGGGGCCGGGGGTGCCGAACGGATGTCTTACAATGCCTTCCGATGGTCAGCGGCCTGATCGAGGACGAACGGGACCGGCTCGATCACGGACAGTACGTATACGTGCACCTGTGGTTAACGCATAATCCCATCGGAAACAGGAACGGCGACTGCACCCTCAATGAAGAGGGCGACGCGACGTACTTTGATCATGCCGTGTGCGCCACGAGGATCATGGAACGGTTCATCGCGGAACTCAAGAGGCTGGGCAGGTTCGAGAATTCCACAATCATCTTCCAGTCCGATCACGGTCATGTGGATGTTGGGCCGAGAGGGCCGCAGGAAGATCGTTTGCCGAAAGACATTGCGGAAAGAATCCATGACGTAACCGGAATGAATCCCCGTTCACTCGTGAACAAGACACACGCGCTTCTCCTCGTCAAGCGAGCAGGAGAGCACGGGACCCCACTCCGTATTTCCGAGAGTCCGGTAGCATTGGTAGACTTACCGGCGACCGTGTACCGTGTGTTGGGGATCGACCTGAGAACCGAAGAGGGGCGGCCAATATTCGAGATCGAGGCATCCGCGAAAAGAGAAGTACACATGTTTGCAGGTTTTTCGCGGCCGGGTGCCGCACCCATAGCTCAGTTGTCCCGGATGATTCTGCTCAAGGGGGAATTGGTTCACTTCTCATTCACGAGAGGAATAGGCTGGAAACTCTACCCCGACATCCTCTTTACCAAGGATTAGAATTCCGCACCTTGTCAATCCGTCCGGAACGGGATGGAGAATCGAAACGTGCAACCCTTGCCCAACCCGTCACTCTCAACCCAGATGCGTCCGCCATGAAGCTCAACAAGCCTGCGGCTCAGCGTCAAACCAAGGCCCGTGCCTTTTTCTCGGACCTGTTTGGATGAGTGCGCCTGTTCAAAGGTATAGAAGATTCGTTCGCTGTCTTCCGATTTCAGACCGATACCGCTGTCGATTATGCCAATGATGAGGTCTTTACCCTGTTTTTCAGCCGTCAGTTCGATACTCCCTCCGTCCGGAGTGAACTTGGCAGCGTTGGAGAGAAGGTTGAAAATTACCTGCTTGAGTTTTGTTTCGTCGGCGAGCACCATCGCGTCGTGCAGTTCATCCATTACGTGAACGTCAAGACGTATGCCGTGTTTTAGGGCTCTCTCCTTGATCATGCTGGTGCAGTTGAGCAAGAGCGTGTGAATGTGTACGTTGCTCCTTCTTAACTTAACCTTGCCTGCCTCCACTTTGGCCAGATCCAATACGTCGTTAATCAGGTCCAGCAGGTGGCGTCCGCTCCTTACGATATGTCCTGCGTGTGTCAGCTGTTTGGCGGACAGTTTTCCGAAAACTTGATCTTCCAGCATTTCGGCGAACCCAATGATGGCATTGAGCGGGGTGCGCAATTCATGGCTCATGTTGGCCAGGAAATCACTCTTCGCTCGATTGGCTGCTTCCGCCGAGAGTTTAGCCTTGAGAAACGCCTGCTGGGCCTGTGCCGTCTCGGCAATCTGTTTGTTGAGTTTTGCATTGGTTTTCAGTAGCTCGGCCGTCCGTTCCGCCACGATCTGTTCCATCCGTTCGTAAAGTAATGCATTTTCAAGTGAAATCGCAGCTTGCGAGCAGAGAATCTGTAGTAATTCAAGACGGTTGGGCGTGAACGTACCTGCTGCAAGGTTATTTTCGAGATACAGGACGGCGGACAGCTTGCCTTGATGAATGAGTGGAGTACAGAGGATCGACCTGGGGCGTTTCGACCGAACATAGGGATCGTTGGTGAACTTTCCTTCTTCACACGCATTATTGAGAACTACGTTCTCCTTGGTCCGCGCCGTGTAGTGGACTATGGCCGGCGACAGATCCGGGCAGTCTTCCATGGGCAGAGATCGCAGCACCGAAGACTCATCCCGGTCGACTTGCGCTTCGGCTGTTACCAGGAGCTTACCGCCGGTTTCTTGAATCAGTAGGCCTTTTTGGGCACCGGCACTCTCAATGACGCTTGTCATCAACTTGCTGAGAAGTTTCTCCTGGACGATTTCTCCGGAAAGGGCTTGTGACGCCCGCAGAACCCATGCCAAGTCCATGTCTTCCTCTCCGCCGGTTGTAACGGTAGTCATGGAACTCCCGCTTTCTCGGGCGGTGGCTCCGGTGCCGGAGGGTTCTGCCGCAAGAAGATCGTGCTTGGCCTTCAGGCGTTCCACCTTTGTTTCAGCACCCCATCTCTTGTAGCAATAGCATGCGTCGGACAAGTAGGCCCGGGCAACCCCGGTTCGTCCTTGTGCAAGGAAATGATTGCCCGCCAATTCATAGGCCAGGGCTTCTTCATTGATATACTCGTACTCTTTCGCAAACTTTATCGATCGGTCATAGAGTTGTTCCGCCGAAGAGTACTTACCCAGAACCCGCATTCGTTCCGCCTCAACGAGCATGTACTTGTGGAGATGATTCATGGGGCCGTGACGCGACCACTTCCTCATCTTCCTTTGATTGAGCGCTACTTTCAGGAGAAATCTCATCCGCTGGAAAACCGGGGAGGAATTACACAGGGCCAGTCGGACCAGTGAATCGTAAAGATGAAACACGGGGATACCGGGGGTCCCTCGGATCCCGTCCAAATAGGTTTCCGTGAGGTCCGCATTGGCAAGCGCTTGGTCATAGTCTTCAAAAAGATAGCACAAGACGAGTTTGTTGAGGTGCGTGACACAGATGGCACTTCTGTCATTGGCATGTCGATGAATGGGGAGCATTTTCTCTTCGTCGTACACATCTCCAATCAGCCGGCAGGGATCGTTTGCCCGGCCCATAAGGTTCAGAACTGCCTGATGAAATACTACAAGGAGTCGGAGGGCGGATTCCTGTTTAAGTCTGCGTATGGCTTCACAGCATGAAGTCATCATGTCGTCCAGTGCCGTGAGATCCATTCCGGTCCGATACGCGCAGCTGCAGCGGATATAGGCGGTCAATGCGGCGTCTTCCAGGTTCCCGGACTCGATTCCGCAGTCGTAGACGCGCTCGAAGAGATCCAGCAGGTTCTGATAGCGCTCTTTCCAAGGTTTTATGAAGAAATTGACGGCCATTAACGTTCTGGTTTTAAGCCTCCCGGAGTCGAGCCTGTCCGAAATGCGCAGAGCGAGCTCGCCAAATCGATGACCGGAATCGATATCGCCAAAGATGCTGCAGAGAAACACTCCATAGCTCGCATAGAAGAATGCGGATTCCGGCGAACCGCCGTACTTCAGAGTAAGCATCATTCCCCGGAATACGAGCAGCGGAGCCAGTTCCGGTCGGGCCACATACGCGGCTTTTGCCACGCTGGTGATGATCCGAATGGCTGCTCGATACACGGGATTGGTCATTTTCGGCAGATTGGCGAGGGCCTCAATCTTCTTTCCGGCCAGGAGCCGTTTGGTTCGAATCAGTTCCAGAACGGTATGCACGTTTGTCGGTTTCCCGGGAATGTGTACACCCAGAAGCGCGAGTACCTTCAGAGCCCTCTCCAAGGCGTCCAACATCTTGGACTGGGCGATGGAGGACTGGATCATGACCTCGTGGGCTTTGACCTTGTCGAGCAACGATCCGGCGTTCCGTAAGACCGTATCGCACAGGCGTTCCATTTCATCGAAAGCGGTGCATAAGTATGCGGCTTCCGCTCCCTCAACATGCAATTCCAGGGCAAGGTCATAGTGTTCGGCCCAACTATCCGGTTCCAATGCGCACAGGCCTGCCTTGAAGTACTTGTAAGTGAGATCAAAGGCCGCAGCATTCTTGGCCTCCTTGCCCGCCATCAGATTGAGTCGAGCCAGTTCAAGCCGTTGGGAAGCGCTGCGTGCAAGATCAGCCCCCGCGTTGAAATGATCGGTGATTTCGAATATTCTGGCTCTTACATCCGAACGCGGGACGGTGTCGAGCAAAAGTCGACCGGCCCGATAATGGAGAACGGGTTTTTCTGAGTCGGGGATAAGTCGATACGCTGCCTGCTGGATCTTGTCGTGAGCAAACTTGAATTTGGGGATCGGTTGGGCGTCTCGCGCTGATATGGCCGGACCAACGGACTTCCGCCGATTTTCCAGGGGCAGCACAAGATCTTCTGCGACGCCGGCGTTGATGCAATTGAGGATTTTGCTCACAGGCTTCTCACAGACGATGGCCAGGGTATCCGGATCAAAAGGGTTTCCGACGCACGCAGCCATTTTCAGCACATGCTGGGTCTCGTGAGTCAATTTGGTGATATTGCGCGACACCAATTCGACGACGTTGTCGGCGATCGACTGGGCCTCGATCTTCTCGATATCCCATTTCCAGGTGCCCGATGCCGCATCGAAATAGAGCAGATGAGCGTTCGCTACGGACTTGAGAAACTCAGTGGTGAAGAATGGGTTTCCTGCGGCCTTCCGGTGGAGCAGTTGCGCCAAGGGAGCGGCAGACGATGCTTGCTGATGCACCGTGTCCGCCACCAGCTCCGTCAGATCTCCGATTTGAGTCCTCCCAGTTTCATGTGATGAGCAACGACGTTGTCTTCACGAAGTTCGTCAAGGATCTGCATGAAGGGGTGAATCGAATCGGTCTCTTCCTCCCTGTAGGCTCCGATTAGTAGAAAGCTCTGGGTCTCTTCGTCGGACATGATCAGTTTCAGCAGGTTCAACGACGCGGAGTCGGCCCATTGAAGGTCGTCCAGAAACAGAACGAGCGGGTGCTCGGGGCGACAGAACACCCGTACGAATCGTCTTACCAAGTGGTTGAAGCGATTGCGGGATTCGATGGGATCGAGCTTGGGAAGCGGCGGCTGCGGACCGACGATGAGTTCCGTTTCAGGGATGACGTCAATGATCACCTGTCCCCCGGCCCCAAGTGCGTCGACAAGGTTGGCGCGCCATGTCTCGAGTTGAGTTCCGCTTTCCGACAGAATTTGCAGGATGAGATCTCGAAAAGCCTCCATCACGGCGGAATAGGGAACATTAGCACCGTACTGCTCAAACTTCCCTGCTGCGAAATAGCCCGTGCCGGCGGTGATAGGCTTATAGATCTCTCGCACCAAAGACGTCTTGCCGATTCCGGGCTCCCCTGAAATGACCATCATTTCCTTGGATCCTTGGTTCACCTTACCAAGAAGATCCATCAGATAGTCCGATTCCCAATTTCGGCCATACAGCCTCCGAGGTATCCGGAAACGTTCGGGAACATCGTACTTCGCGAGGCTGAAGGGCTCGATGGAACCGGATCCCAGGAGGCGTTTGGAGCATTCCTCCAGGTCGGCCTTGATTCCTGAAGCGCTCTGATAACGATCATCAGAATTCTTGGCGAGGAGTTTCATGGTGATGTTCGATATGGCCGGAGGGATGCTCGGATCAACTTCGTGTGGGGGGCGGGGCATTTTGGCAATGTGTGCGTGCACGATTTCAAGGGAATCCGTGGTGTCGAATAAAGGCCTGCCCGTCAGTAATCGGTAGAATGTTGCCCCCAATGAGTAATAGTCGGTCCTATGGTCAACCGTGCAGTTCATCCGGCCGGTCTGTTCGGGCGACATATATTGGAGCGTGCCCTCCAACCCTTCAGCGGCGGATAGTACGCTCTCAGCTCGGTTCGGCGAAGTTGAGATGCCGAAGTCAATGATCTTGATTTCTCCCGTTTCAGGGTTCATGACTATGTTGGACGGATTCACATCCTTGTGTACGACGTTGAAACTATGTATTTCACCGATTATCTCCGTGACTCGGATTGCGATCCCGAGAAAAGTTTCGATTGTCGGCGCCTGGGTTTCGGGCAATATGTCCAGGGACTGTGCTCCTAAGTCCTCCAGGGTCATGACGAGCGTGTTCTCATACTTTTCGAGCCCATAAGCCCTAATGACCCCGGATAGGGGCGCGAGACTCCGGGTGATATCATACTCGTGCCTGTATCTCACAAGTGCCTGAGGGCTCGGGTACGCACCTTTGAGCATCTTGAGGACAACCGGCAGACCATCGTCGCTTCTCAACGCTCTGAAGACCATTGAAAAGCGGCCGTCATAGATCCGGCTCAGCGTCACGTGGCCTGGAATTACGATCATGGTCGCGTACTTATAAGACCTTCTAGTCCGGCAGTGAGCAATCCGGTCAAAATATGTTCATCCCGCAGTTTGCGAAGCGGACGAGTCCGACCGATTCTTTTGGCGAACGGCGATCCTGTGGGCATGCATAAGTTCGTGCATAGTAATGGGTTTCATGGGTGAAGGTAAGCGTTCAGCGGACCCGCGGCCAAGTCACCGAAATCACGATTGGGAGAGTTGGTGGGAAGTCTGCGAGCCGGCCCGGGTATGGCCAAAAGGCTCGGGCACCTCCGACGGTGCCCGCGAAACCGCTCCTTGCTTCGGTACCAGGGCTCGCGAAGTCTCCGGGCAATTCCACCTATCCCTAACTCCCTCAATCGTCACACAACGTACCGCGCGGCATCTCATAAGCGCGACGTCCATTGCATCACGAGTACGGTCCTGCCTTAACAACTACCATTCCACCCCAATTCAACGGTACATGATGCGGACCAATGAGTCAACGAGAACATTAACCGTTGACTTATAGCCGGTTATGAGTCCTGGGACGGCGTACAGAGCATCTTACGTCTTCGGACGAGACGAACCGGGAGGTATTGCGGTAAGATGGTAGGGGCATTTGGATTCATCAAGAAACGGCCAATGTTTGAGGCAAGTGTTTGACGGAACATACGCCGGCGTTCGGAATCACGATGGGCGAACTACAGCGGTACTCGGAAATTCTCACGAATTGGCAAGCCGGCAAGCCTGTCCCATGATGGGGCCGGAGGCTTGTTTCGGAAATCTCTTTCGGAAACGACTATAATAGGCTTGGAGTGACGTAAGGTGGAATCCGATCTCACGAACGGCATCTCTCGGTTTGCGGATCGCTCCCACGCGTTCTGCGTGGACGGCATGTTGGGAAGGCTTGCCAAGTGGTTGAGAATACTGGGCTTTGATGCCGAGTATCCCTGCGCAAGCCCCTCAGGTGGGAGGATTTTCGTGACAATGAGACAGATCGGAGTAAGGTCGGCCGTAGGCGTTCACCGGGCCGGCACCGAAAGTGCGGAATTACGATCCGGACTATTACCGTCGGCCGGTATCAGGGTAACTTCCGTGAAGACGATGCATCAGCTCCGGCAGATTCTCGATGACGCGGGAATTCGGCCTGATCCCCGGCTTTTCTTGAGTCGATGTCTCGTCTGCAATGTTTCGGTCGGGTGCGTCGGTCCCGATGAGGTCATCGGTCGTGTTCCCGATCGAGTTCTTGAGTTGACAAAAGACTTCACCCGATGTCCACAATGTGGCCGCGTGTATTGGATGGGAACGCATCAGCTCCGCATGTGGCGGAAATTGGAAGAAGAAGGTATCGTCCTTGAATGAAGCTGAAAGGACTCAACCCATGTCGGATTACGGTTCTGGTCGTTGCGCGACCGAAGCAATGAGACCGGTGACCGTTGCCGAAGGTATGTAAAATTGCCGCAGTGGTTTCTAATCGCTCTGGTCTGCGCCTTCTTGACTGCATGCAGCGATGCGGTCTCCAAGCGCATAATGATTGAAAATGATGAATGGATAACAGGGACCATTGTCCTCACCATTTCCGCACTGATCCTGACACCGGTATTCTTTTCACTGGAACTTAAGCCCATTTCACAAGATCTGATCGTTGTCTTGGTCGTTGCTGTGCCGTTGGAGATTCTGGGATACTACCTGTTTCTATCTTCCATTCGCTCGGCACCTCTGTCACTCACGCTTCCCCTCCTCGCGTTTACGCCCGTACTGACCGTACTGACTTCCGCGGCCCTGCTCGGTGAGAGGATAGGCCCGGCCGGTGCACTGGGAATCTCGCTGGTAACCGTCGGTGCGTACGTTTTGAACGGGGACCTTGCAAGGCAACATCCCATAGCCCCATTGAGAGCGGTCATTTCGAATCCGGGATCGCGACGGATGCTGATGGTTGCGGTGGTCTGGTCCATTACATCGAGTGTGGGGAAGAAAGGAGTGCTCATCTACGGAGCCATTCCGTTCGTATTTCTGCTTGTGTGTGGAATCACGGCGGTTTTCGCGGTGGTCACGCTCCTGAGAGTGAAATCAAGACATTCACGTTTCAGGCCGACGAAAGGTATGGCGGCACTGTTTCTGCTTGGCGGGTTGTTCATGGCCGGCGCGCAAATCTCTCATTTCGTGTCGTTAAGTTTGGCACCGGTTTCCTATATGATTTCGGTGAAGAGGCTGAGCCTCGTGTTCGGCGTGGCCCTGGGTCGGCTTCTTTTCCGTGAGCACAATATCGGATATCGGTTGGCGGGGTCCGCGGTCATGGTCCTCGGGGTGTTCTTTCTCTATGATTGAGATTCCTTAGAAGGCTCGGGGATGGGGCGGGGCATCGACGGTCCATTCATTGCGGAATCCCTTTGAAAGCAGTATACTGCATAGGGCGAAGACCACGCGGAATACGCGGATTGCCGGAGATCGTCGGCAATCGCGCGTGTGCTTTGCTTCTCCAATGCCGGCCTACGCAGGCGACCAAGCGATGACGCAATCGGTTCACCCAGAGGATGGGCAGTGCGAACCGTGGATTCCACGGCTGCTCAATTCCGGGGGAATATTCGTGAGGGCACAATTACTCATTTCCCTTGAGCCGATTTCAATCGCTCGGTGAGCACAATCCATTCCAATGGGACGGTAATGAACCGGGAAAGCCAAACGAAGTACTACTCTCTTACCATCGAGACCGGTCGGCATCGAGTTGATCTTTCCGACCCCGTGGCGGAAGTCCTCGGGAGGGTCATAAAGAGGTCTCCCGAGTTCATTCGGCGAGCATTGCAGACCGGCGGAATACGCCTGGCCAAAGTGTTGGTCAATAAGGATCTCGAAGTACTTGTGGCTGCGCTGAGAAAAAACGGTCTCAGCGTGAAAGCCCAACCCGTGGAGGACGGCCGAGAATCCAAGCACTATCCGGTTCCCTCGGATCAAACGGTACGAGGCGGTTTGACGCTGCCGTCTTCTCGCATGCAAATAGAGCCGAATTGGCGCAAGGGCGAGGTGATTGAGGGAATCTACGAGGTCTTGGGATCCGTGGCGGGCGGAATGGGAAGGGTCTATTTCGTGTTTCACCGATTGTGGAAGATGAATTTGGCCATAAAGACCCCCCAGCGTGCCGCCTTGAAAAGCGAGACGAACGTCCTGAGATTCCTGCGTGAGGCAGAGTTGTGGGTGGATATCGGACTTCATCCCAACATTGCTACCTGTTATTACGTGAGAGTCCTCCAGGGCATTCCGAGACTCTTCATTGAATACGTTGACGGCGGCGATCTACACCTGTGGAAAGATCAGAACCGCTTGACGGATCTGTCGACGGTCGTGGACCTCATGGTCCAGTTCACCCACGGTATGATGTACGCGGAAGAAAAGGGCATGATTCACCGTGACATCAAGCCTGCCAACTGCCTGATTTCGCGCGATAAAGTGCTGAAGATTACGGATTTTGGACTGGTCAAGCGAGTCGACGACCCTGCGAACGAGCCGGCCTCTGAAGAGCCGCCTTCCGAAGCCACGAGACGCACGGATACCAGCGTAACGCTTTACGATGGCGGAATTGTGGGTTCGCCCTGGTATATGGCGCCGGAAAGGCTTACAGAGAAAGGCCGAGACGACATACGATCCGATATTTACTCGTTTGGGGTGATGCTCTACGAACTGGTAGTGGGGATGAAACCCTTCAGGTTTCCGCACGGGTTCTCAATTCAAGCGCTCCTGAGACGGCACCTGGCAGCAAAACCGGTGGATCCGTTGTCGATTCGTTCGGATTTACCGCGAAAGCTTGTTGACGTGATGCTCACCTGCCTGGAGAAACTACCGGATGATCGGTACCCGTCTTTCGCCGATCTGCGCGTCGCTCTGGATGACGCGGCCGGCGAGATCCGCCCGGATCGAAGGCCAAGGCCGGTCCCCAACCTGGTAGGTCTGAAGGCGGACTCCCTGAATAATCAGGCCGTATCCGTGTTGGACCTCGGCAGGGCGGAGGAAGCCCTGCAACTTCTCGAGGATGCTCACTCGGCCAACAACGAACACCTGGAGACCGTGTACAATCTCCACGCGCTGAGATGGATACGTGGCGCCATTTCCGACCAGGAAGTTGTGAACGGTCTGGGGTCGCTAAGAATAGAAGTCAGGGGAACGCCTGATTTCAGCCATCTTCTGGGGCTTGTGAGTCTTCAGAGAGGGGACCCGGCCTCTGCAGTGAGATTGCTCGAAAAATCCTGTCAAGAGGCCGATCACTACAAGGATCGCTGGACGAATTGCGAAGACGGACCGAGGGGATTCGTCAATTCTCTGGGATTTCAACCCATAGGAGAACTCGAACCTCTGGCGGGTCATTTGAAGACGGTTCGCTCAATAGCCTTTTCGCCGGATTCAAAGACGGCATTCTCTGTGGGAGAAGATCGTTCCATCCGCGTTTGGGATGTGGACAGTGGACGATGCTTGAAGAATATCCGTACGTTTGCTTTCGTTCCTGTGGCGGGCGCGTTTTCTCCCGATGGTCGTTTCGCCGCGACGGCCTATGGGGACGCGTTCAAGACTGTGGATTTATGGGATCTGAAACGGGGAATTCTGGCCCGAAAGTTTCAAGGGATGGGCGTGATATCCTTGGATTTCAGCAGTAATTCGCGGACGCTTGTCGCCTTGGGCTCAGACGGCGGAATCCGTGTTCGAGAAGTGGATACGGAAAAGGTGGTCTGGGAGAAGACCGATCACACGGTTGAAGTCTCCCGGATTGGCTTCTTGGATGACGGCGAGCTTGTCGGCATCGGCGGAATGGACGGTTCGGTGGAACTGTGGCGTATGGGGGATACAAAGCCGCTCTTTCGCGGTGAGGGACACAGGGACCGCGTTTCCTTTATTGGCGGTTCCCGTAACGGAAGTTCGGTGTTGACGGGTGGTGCGGATGAAACCGTGCGAATTTGGGACTCGTCTTCGGGCGAACAACTCCTCCGGTTCAGAGGCCACAGAGGAACGGTGGTCCACGCCAACTTCACCGAGGACGGTCACTATGTCGTGTCGGCATCCACCGACGGCACCATCAAGATATGGGATGCCTCCACCGGTAGGTGCTATCGAACCATCACCATTCAGGAGGAGAATCTCACTGCTTGTTCCGTCTGCTCAAAGAGCACGAAGATTCTCTGCGGCGGGGCCCGCGGGGCATTGAGACTCTGGACGTTGGACACGGGCTGGTTCTCGAACAGCTTCCTCGAACCAGCCATTTGTCGTCCCCGGACTTTTCAGGAACTCAGCATCCTTCACTACTCGTTCAACAATCTAGTGAAGGATTTCAACACGAGTTGGGAGAGGGGAGACACCGGGAAGGCTCTGAGTTCTTTTGAAAGAATATCCGGCATGCCCGGCTTCAGCTGGTCTCGCGAGGCCATCCTTATCCGGAATGTGCTTAGAAATTCCTCGAAAAGGGGACGCCTCAAGACAGGATCGTTTATTCGTTCCTTCCGTGGACACGGCGACGCCGTAGTGAGCATACAAGGCGGACCCGACAGCCTGACGCTGCTCACGGGAAGCCTCGATGGGACGGCAGCTCTGTGGGACGTGGGCACGGCGCGAAAGATCAGGGAGTTCAAGGTGGGCATCCCTGTGAGAAAAGTCCGTTATGTTCCCCGTATCAACGGTATTCTTACCTGGAGTGAAGACAATATTCTTCGTGTGTGGGACTTCGAAGCTCATCTTATCAGAGAGATACCGGATGTGTTTCTTCCGGTGGCCCTGTACTCGAACGGAACCGGGGTTGCCGCTCTGTCGGCGGCCGGCAGGCCGATGCGCATGGACCTGGAGAGCCTGGAAAAGGCCAAGAAAGGTTTTCCGATCAAGTCCGACGAATTCGTAGGCTTTTCCGAGAAGCTCGACTACGTGTACACCATCAAAGCCGGTACCCGCATACAAAGGTGGTCGGCGCTGACCGGCCGCAACGAGGGATCGCTTCGCGATTTGGGGCTCAAGATCACTACACTCAAACCCTCGGCTGTCAATCAACGGGTAATTGCGGGCATGGAATCAGGGGAGATCATGATTTACGTAGAGGGGTCGGGGGTGAATGTAGCCACGCTGCGCGGTCATACCGCCGCGGTGCGTGCGCTCGATTCGGGTCCGGATGGACGGTATTGGATTTCGGGTTCCGATGACTGCTCCGTAAGACTCTGGGACATGAAGGACGAGAGATGTGTCGTTGTCCTGGAGGGCCACTCTTCACCCGTCAAGGATGTCTGTTTCTTCTCCAACGCAGCAATGCTTGCCAGTGCGGGCACCGACGGCATCGTTCGATTGTGGGGCCTGGATTGGGAGATCACCGCAGTGTGGAAGAGCGGTTCCTCGCCCACCAGGTAGTGTGAAGTAATCGGCCATTCTCCACGAATTAGACCGGAGCACCTTGCCGGGTCGGATTTCTTGACGAGGCCGGTCGCATCAAGCAGAATGTAAGGTAACGAGACCCTCCGGAGGGGTAGTGCCGGCGTGCCCCATGAAAAGGCATCCAAGAAATCCGGTGAGCGATGATGGCAAAATCCAAACTCAAAGTTAACGCAAGAAGTTTTGTGCGCGACTACCGTGCCGGAACAAGCAATTCGGACCTGATGGATACGTATGGCCTGACCAGCGATGGTCTGAATAAATTGCTGAAAATGCTGGTTGATAAGAAGCTGCTCCATCCGTCGGAGTTGAAATTGGAACGTGACTTTCCTTCTACAGAGTTGCTGGATGTCCCGGGATTCGGCGAACCCACGGAGAGAACTAGGCCCAAACCCGTGTACGAACCGAGACGCGAGCCCGTCGTCGAAATGCCGAAGCAACCGGACGAGCCCGAGATTGAGAAAAAGAATCCGGACCCGGTGGACCCATTACGGTGTCCGCAGTGTGGTGCCGACGTGACCGAGAAGATGCTGATTTGCCCTGAGTGCGGCCACGTCCTACCGGGAGAGGAAAGATGGGCCAATGTTGAACCTAAGCCACGGCTGGTGGACCGAATTCCTCCCAAAGTCTTGGGCGCGGTGGTCGCGTTTCCCATTGCGTTCTTGTTGTTCTTTGTCTTCAAAGACATCATTCTTCCGATGACCGAAGACACCATAGAGAAGCGAACACGGGCCGCTAAGGCTGCTCGAGCGACAGGCTTGAAAAAGGCCGGGCTCAAGGAACGTCAAGCGTCGGTGGATCCCCGCGAAGCTCTGGACCGGTTGGTGGATAACCTGATTGAGTCGGACGTCTTTGCGGACGTGAACCGGGAACTGACCGTTTTTTACGCAGGGCCTCGTTGGATGCTGATGTCTGGCGATGAAAGGTTGGAAAGTCTTGATCGCTTGCGAAAGGCGATGAGGAAGTCTGTGGGGGAATTCGAGTTGGAAGTCGTGGATTCTTTGGGTGCGGCCGTCGCTTGGGTGAATCACAATTCAGTGGAGTTGGCCGCCCAGTAGTGGAAACATTGG
The DNA here is from genome assembly GCA_963675835.2 of Desulfomonilaceae bacterium. Taxonomy (GTDB): domain Bacteria; phylum Desulfobacterota; class Desulfomonilia; order Desulfomonilales; family Desulfomonilaceae; genus JAVHLK01. The sequence goes on along the minus strand of CAXXIU010000017.1, from coordinate 81,022 downwards.
CCTGATGTTGGGCGTTGACCGCTAATGCCACAAGATGAACCAAGAGCACACGAATACACGAATGGAGCCGAATGAGAATGCGCCCGCCAATTGCAGGTGCCGACCAGCCGCGGCCCGTAGGGGGTCACGGCGAGTAGCTGCGGGTCTTAGAGACCGTATCAAAATTCCGTAACCGGATATTGCGATTCCCGCGGTGCGCGCGGCGTGACTTACGTCTCGCACCTCTCCCTTTGTCTCCCGCAGGCCGTGAATCACCATAACCATTTCATGACGAGCCGGCCGGCCCGGATCCCCTTTGACTTGCCCGAAAACATACGTGATCTTTCTCGAGAAGAAAATTTTTTCATGTTTTACTGCATCATACGAGAATAACTGAAGTCTTACGACACCCCAAGAAAAAATGGCTTGACAAGGGAAAGAAGGAGGTTTAAAAAGCATTGTTATAGATGGAGCGCTCGCTCTATAGAACATTGGCGGATATTTCTTACTATCTCCGGCGTAGGGGCTTTCAGACTTGGCTTCCGAACCCAGCCCCGAATGCACTACCATGTGCGTCGCAGCGTTTTGGCGACGTGTGGAGAGCTTCAAAATCTGTAGCCCAATGACTGAATTTGACATTCCATGTCCTGGAACAGGCGTACCGGTGGGAACGGGTGAAGCCGGTGTTTGACGGTTATGCAGAAATGGCGGAAAGCAAGGGCGTGCCCTGAACCTCCCGGCAGAAGACGCACGTCGGCATGCCTATGCTTGTTGGAGTGTTTCCGGAGATGGGATAGAAAATACAGGTCGCCAAGATAAGCGATGAGGATAAGGACAAGATATTGGGTAAGAACCCGGCGAGAATTCCGGACCTCCGGGGATATTGAGGAAGCGGCACGGATTGCAGAATATCTTTTTGAATGGAGGAACACATGAACAGTAATACGAACCCATTTCGTATTGACGTACATCACCACTTTTTGTTTCCAGAGTATTTGAAAGCGCTCGCCAAACTCGGCATAAAAGATGCGGGAGGCACGGTGTTCCCGGAATGGACGCCGCAGGCGGCTCAGGATTATATGGATCGGAACGGGATAGCGGTAGCATTTCCGGGCATTACACACCCTGGTGTTTACTTTGGAGACAAATCCGCTGCAAGAGAATTGGCTCGTCTATGCAACGACTTCCTGGCCCAGCTCGTACAAGAGCGTCCAAAAAGGTTCGGAGGGATGGCTACCTTACCGTTGCCCGACGTTGACGCGTCGCTTAATGAATTGGAGTATGCCTTTGATACCCTGAATCTGGACGGCGTAGCTCTATTGTCCAGTTACGAAGGCATATACTTAGGGGATCCGGCTTTTGAAGAGATCTTTGCGGAACTTAACCGACGGATGGCGGTCGTGCATGTACACCCGACAATAGCACCCGAAAACAGCACTTCCTCCATTGCCGTACCGGGTTGGTGTCTTGAGTTTGTTTTTGACACTACTCGAGCTGTCGCCAACCTTGCCGCGACAGGCACTTTGAAACGGTATCCGCAGATCAAGTTTATCTTCTCTCACGGAGGAGGCACGGTGCCCTTCGTTGCGAGAAGAATTGCGAGCGGAGTCAGTATGGCGCATAGAGAGTATTCTTATGGCGATGTTATTTCCATGCTTCAAGGGCTCTACTACGACACCGCTCTTTCCTCGCCTTATTTGTACGGATCTTTGCGGGAGTTTGTAGAGCCCTCGCATGTTCTTTTCGGCTCGGATTACAATTTTGCCGGGGAGGCCGTGGCTGCTTATACCATAGATGCCATCGATAGCTATCATGGATTTGATGAACAGATGCGGGAAGCGATTTATTACGGAAATGCGCCGGCTCTCTTTCCGCGCCTGCAAAACATGGCATAAATCGAGTGCCGCGATTTCTTGGAGGAGCCATGTCCGATTCAGTGCGAATTATCGAGGCCACGGAATCAGCCTCGGGGCTCCGTATTGGAGAAGGACCTCGCCGACGTGATGGGCCGGAAGGTACTTGACATTGCTGGTGCGGGAAAAAGCGAAATTGTAACGGGAGTTCCGGAAAAACCTAACGGACTCGGTCCACTGCCGGATGGGGCGAAGGCTTCCGTCGCCCTTCACATCGGTCAAGCCCAGAGCAAAAGAGAGATCGTTTTTCTGCAAGTATGTTCGGTAGGATTCAACATTTGCAGAACTTGCTGCTTAGATCGCTGAACTCCGAGTACATCGTATCCCGCCCATAGAAGCTCAATGCAATCCGGTCGGGGAACTCTGGCGGATGTCTCACGGAAGTGCCCAGGCAGTGGCCTGTAGACTTCTTAGTCTCTTGGGAAGTGCGACGGCCGCACCATTGGCCATCTTGTTTTTCCGGTGCCTCATGACAGCCTCCCGTGCAAAGAAAAATCACCATTGGCTACTCTTGGTTGTCCAGTCCCAGACCCCTTAAAATGAAGTTCGTCACGAAATCCACATTCTCCTGTGCCGTCGTCTTCTTAAGATTCCAGCTTCTCATGGACTCGAAAACCATTATATAGACCACGAGGTTGGCGCCGAGATCCACTTCCTTCTCTGTGAATGCTCCACCCTTGGCTTGGGAAATCAAGTTACGGTAGAAGCCAACGACCTCATTGTCATCCACGGCGAGAATGCGTCGAAGGTGCTCCCTTCCGAGATGTTTGCTCTCCGTGTATACGAACTGGAACAACTTCTTGTTCTCGGCGATAACTTGCAGGGTAGTCCTCACAGCGTGCACCAGTCGACCTCGAGGATCTTCAATGGACTCGAAGCCTGACGTGATCAATGTTTTTACCACGATTTCGTGCATGTAGTTGTGCACCAGAAAGAGGATGTCGTCCTTGGAGGAGATGTAGTGATAGAGCTGTCCCATGGACATATCGCAGGCCAACGCGATCTCGCGAATAGAAGTGCGGTTGAACCCTTTCTCAAGAAAAAGGCCCAAAGCTCCCTGTACGATCTGATCTTGTCTCTTTTCCACCAGGTCGGGGTCTTTGGCTGAACCGGGGATTAAAGCCTTAGGGAGATCCCTACTGCTGCCGGTGGTGTCGGTTTTTGGGGGGACAGTCATGACTTTTCTCTCCATGCGAGCAATGGAACGGCTCCATCTCTGCCCCGGGGAAGGCATGGACTGTTGCCGCACACGGCGTGGGGTCATTGAGTGTCAAATTCAGTCTTTGAGCGACAGACCTTGAGACTCTCCACATGTCGCCAAAAGGCTGCGACGCACATGGCAGTGCATTCGGGGGTGGCCCCCGGCAGCCAATCCGGAAAGCCCCTAGGTGGAAGAAGCATGGAACATCCGTCAATGCTGTATAGATCGAGCGCTCTGTCTATAGTGTTGCTTTCTAAACCTCTTTTTCTTCCTTGTCAAGCCGGTTTCTTGAGATGCCGTAATGCTTAATTTATTCAGGATTGGGTTAGGGACACGAGTCCGGCGTGCGGCGCCCCAACCTTACGGGTATTGCTCGGGGCTTCGGCCCGGGAACGAGGGGGACTACTAAGGCAACCGGCATACCGACTCCTGAGTCAACGGGAGACGGGAGACCGGCTTTCGCCGAGATCGCCCAGAAGTTCCCCCCAATCACGGGTGAACCGATAAATCTGCCCCAATCCATAGAGGGAGAGGGTCGCAAAGACCGTCTGGTCGGGGTCCTTTATCTTATGCGTGAGGGGATCCTGTTCCCGCACTTCAGAGTAGCGCAACAAGATGCTCCAACAGCGTGGATGATAATTCACACCAAAGCTTGTGAAGTATGAGAAGTCAAACTGGTGCGTATACTGGGTCTCTGCGAAGCAGTCAAGATCCGACGTAAGCTTCATTTGGAGGCTGACGTTCGTCTGTCTGTTGAGATTCGTCTTTCTTTCATCCTCGTTGAATTGGTGCAACACCCGCATCGTGTCGCCTCTGTGGTCCATGAGTCCCAGTTGAACACTGTACCGCAGCGCGCGGTCCATGACCGGATCGTACTCCGCCTGGGCTGTGAGATCCAACAAGGTGTGAGGTCTGATCGTCAGTTCGGCTTGGGTGGTGGTCAACCTGGAGACGCTGAATTCCTCCGGCGCCAACGGCTCCTCATCGTTGGTAGGCTTCGCAAAATCGTATCCTTGGGAAATGATGAAGGTCACGAAGTCGAGGTATTCTCCCTGCCCCAAACGTCCGGTGAGGGTTTGGCGCATTTCAGCGGTGAGAAGACTGGTCCTGTCCATTCGGTCGTGCTCGTCGAAGTAGGGGTATGTTTGGGATTTCGTAAACGGTCGGTACGTCCAGGCAAATCGCGGGCGCAACGTGTGTTTGATCCTTTGAAAACCGAGGAACGAGCCCCAATAAACGGTATTGAGGTCTGTGAACAGATCCGCGTTGATCTGGTACAGGTCCGTGCGAATGGTGCTCACCGAGCTCGCACTCTTATCCTTGACGAAGTAGTCCGCCAAATACGCCTTGGCGAAGTACGTCATGGATGGTTCCAACTTCAGATATCTTCCGAGCGAAATCGGAAAGCTCAGGCGAGTATCGGCTTGCACTCGACTACCAAGCCATCTCTCATGCAGAACGGGTGAATAGAAGTGATCGTAGATCACATTGGAACTCACGTAGAAAGGGGTAAAGGGGATCTGACTGCTGAACAGTGTTCCCGTGATAATGGGAAGATTCTGCACGGTCAGCGCGTTGTCCGGGAGGTCCAGATTGTCGAAATGCCTCGCCTCGGCCTGAAAGAGGAAGTTGTTGGTCTGTCTGTAGAGAACTGCATTGGATTCGAGATACCGAACCCTGAGTCGTCTGTCGAACCGGCCTCCCCAAAACTCGAAATAGTTGCGGTCCGATACCCAGCTTCCATTGACCTTCAACCTTAGCCACTGTGCAATTTCCTGGTCGTGCCGTAGTGTCACGTAAAAGCGGTGACTTTCCGGGTCGGTCTCCGGGCCGTATTTCCAGTCGTATGTGTATTCGCCGTAGAATCGTCCCTTGAGGTATTCGTACGGCGTATACCTGAACTCCAACGAGGCCTGGGCAGCCCTCTTGGAGCAAATCCTCGGCACCAACGTGGCATCCATGGAGGGATTGATGTTGAGGAAGAAAGGGAACCGGATATCAAAACCCCGTAGGCTGCTGTTTGCGAAGGTAGGCATGAGAAATCCGCTCTGGCGCGTGCGTTTGGCGGGGTATATGAGCCAAGGGATGTAGAATACCGGAATATCCTTGATATAGAACAAGCCGTGCTTTAGCGTGCCGTATCCTTCGAGCGTGACATCCAAGTCCCGGCCGGTGATACGCCAATCAGGAGTAGCTCCGTCACAGGTGGTGAAGCTCCCCTTATGTATCCGATACGTGGAGTCGCCCACCTTTTCAAGCTTTTCTCCCTCGAGATAGATATTGTTCCTCGTCAGGAGAAGTTTTCCGTTGTACAGAACTCCGGTGGAGTCTCTCAGCCGGAGGGTGAATTCCTCCGCTTCAACTACATCACCGCCGATACGCACGATCACGCCGCCCTTAGCGGTCAGTTCGCCCGAGTCGGCATTGTAGCTCACCGTATCGGCCCGCAACTTGGTATTGCCTTGGCGGAGCGTCACATTGCCGCGAACGGTGTACGTGTTGGTTTCCTTATTGAACGAGAGCCGGTCGGCATTGACTTCTATGGGGATGTCGGTGGGGATTACGCCCGTCTCTTGGGAGTTGCCGTTGCTTCGCAAGGGTTTGTGGGGCGAGGTTGATTGCGAGTGCCCCGGGGAGACAAGGCAGAGGAAGATAACCACAATGGTCGGGAGCAAGGCTACGCGTCCCACCGGCGAGCAGGCCGCACCTCGTCGGCGGCACACGCGCCGCGTTGCCCGGTATTCCTCATGACGAACCGGTACACCGGAAGAATTCAATTGAGGCTTCCGATGCCTCCTACACGCGATCGGTGAGGCGGCACGCGTCGTACAACCTGACAGCGCAGTCGTCAAACCAGATACCTTTTCCACGTTCGGTCCCGGAGTCGGCCTTCGTCCAAATAAGCAGCCCCGGCCCACCTTGCCGCTCCGTGGCGAAAATACGGTAGCGTTTTCAGTTCCGTCTTCCCGGCGCAGGCCGTGACCCAGTATTCCTTGCCTGGACCCCGGCCTACGCCGGGGAGACGAGTAGGGCACAGAGGCCCCGGCTAGCCGGCGTTCAGCGGGACCGCGTAACAATCTTGTCCGTGGGACGGGCGTCGCTGCCCGTCATCTTCCGAGGCGGGCATCTTCTCTTTTGTTCTCAAGCCGGCACCTGGGACCAGAGCAAATCCGCGACCGAATTCATGAAACCGACTGCTTAGTGCCGCAGTGCATAAATACTGTTACGTATTACGGACCGAGTGGAGGCCGGCCGGCTTCAACTTTTCACATCCATCATGCACGACCCCCCTCTGATCCCCCCGTCAACGGGGGGAAGTTCTCCCTCCCTGTTGACGGGGAGGGCTGGGGAGGGGGCTCTCATTCGGCACCGCATTTACGCCATTGAGCAGTTAGGCGTCGGCCACTCCACACGCACGACGTACCGGACCTATCATATACAGAGACCCGACTGCAAGAACGACGTCGTCCGGCGCGGCTCTCTCCATCAATCGCTCAAAACCCTCGATGATACTCGGTGCGGTCTGCACCGAAACTCCCAGAGTTTCGACTATCGCTGCAAGCGCTTCCGGGTCAAGGGAACGGTCACCCTGGGGTCGAACACAGACGATCTCCTTTGCCGTCGGCGCGATGATTCGGGCAAGGTTCTCGTAGTTCTTGTCTTTGAGAAGCCCGAGCAGCATCAAGGGGCGTACGCCGGGATAGAGGGTCCTGAACGCGCTCTTGAACAGTCTCATCCCCTCAGGGGTGTGTGCGCCGTCGATCAACACGTCGGGGGCTTTTCTCAAGGTCTCGAATCTTCCGGGGAAGCTTCCTCGCTGAATGCCGCGTCGTATGGTTTCTTCGGGGATCTTGAAGCCCTGAGCGACCAGTTCTTCTATAACGGCAACGGCCAATGACGCATTCTTGAGCTGGTAACTGACCGGCCGGGGCGGCTGCAACCGCTCCAGGGTCCACTTAGGGGATTCGTACGTGAAGTGGTCGGGGCTTGTTCGTATTCCGCGAAAGTCCCGTCCGAATTCTCTTACCGGGGCCCCGCTACCCGCGGCAATGTCATGAATTACCCTGCGGGCGTCGCTCCTGGCCGCGCCGGTTATCAGAGGAACCCTCTCTTTGACGATGCCGGCCTTCTCCCTGGCCACCGAGGCAATCCCTTTGCCCAGGTAGTCCTCATGTTCACGAGAAATATCCGTGATTACGGTAACGTTTGGCTTCGTGGTATTCGTCGCGTCCAGCCGACCGCCCAGACCGACTTCGATGACGGCCATATCGGGCCGTTCCTTGGCAATGCAATCGAATGCAACCGCAGTGGTGAACTCAAAAAACGTCGTGCGTTGGGGGTCGTATACGGCGCGGACTTTCTTCGTGGACTCGATCACCGCCTCTTTGGATACAAGCGATCCGTTCAGTCTGATCCGCTCGCGGAAGTCGTTGAGGTGTGGAGACGTGTACAGGGCCGTCTTCAAACCGGCTTCACGAAGTATCCAACTGACGAATGACGATGTTGAGCCCTTGCCGTTGCTGCCGGCCACATGAACGACGGGAAAGCTCAGCTGAGGATTACCGATCTTCTCGAGCAACGTGCCGATGTTTTCCAATCCGAGAAGAATCCCGAATCTCTCCAGCCCGTACAGGAACTTTATAATATCATTGTATTCTTCTTCCTTCGACCGTTTCGAAGGTGCAAGCATGGGGGCCTCCGCAGGGAATCACCGAGACAATTACGACAAGGACCGTATAATATCAATGCATTTTCCCACATGCAATAAGTCGAAATTTCGCCGGCTACTCCGCCATATTCGTTAGAGGGCCTCCCCCAGTTTGGATATCATGGCGCTCCAATGCGACTTGTCCCGAAAGATGACGAAGCGTCCGCCGAGTCCCACCAATTTGTCCTTCTCGCGTCGGCGTTTCATCTTGAACTTTTCTGCGAGCATCGCCGCGTGCTTCCGGGGTTTGGTCATGTGAACGGTCCCGACGATTTTCATATCGGGGTTGTTGGCCAGAAGGGTAGGGACGGTGAACAGCACGTCCTTGTCAAACCAGCAGTCGAAATATGCCATTTTGATCAGCCTGGAACGGAAAACATCTGCATAAGGGTCCCCCTTTGGGCTTCGGGCCAACCAACTCCCCACCGCGTCCAACACGCGGCCCCCTCCTGAGAACCCCGCCAGGGTCACGGTTGTCTTGCCTTTTCCGATGTGCGGAAACCTCTGCCGAAATGCTCTGAAAACACGGTTCACGGTTTTCATGAGACGTTCGGGTCGTTCGCCGTCTTTCGGAAGGAGAGAGCGCCACCGATTCTTGCCCCGGTCTTGGCCCGATACGTATGGCGTGTCGACAAAGCCGACAAAGAGAAAGGGACGGTCGGGTCTCTTCGTTGCGAGATGTTTGAGTTCCTTGCGAAATGCGCGGTAATAATCCTTGGAGTGCATGCCGTGGAAGTAGAGGATCAGTTCCACGTCTTTCGATTTGCGGAAATCATAATCCCCGACAATCCAAAGGTGACGCATCTCTTCGTGCCACGGAGGAACTCGCCACTTCTGGTACGGCACCTCACCGGTCGATGAGCATATGAGACCGCGGGATTGGTTCAACAGCGGCACCGTGGTCATTCGGGAAACGTAAGGTGAGTGCGAAATCAGCGTGCACGAGCACAGGAGCAAGAGAGGCGCGACGGCAAGAAGCCTGCCCGGGCCGCTCAACCAAAGCCCAAGTAGTGAATACCGCGTTAAGGTAAGGTGCTGGAGATCGGCATGAACACTCATAGGGCTGAAAATCCCTCCTTACGGGATTTCCCTCCCTATCCGGAATAAGATATTAGCAGTTAATCGGAACGGTTGTCAACAAACCGTTCTGTTGCGGTGCAGATCGGACCGGTGACCGGGGATGAACGGCGAATGCTTCTTCCGGCTATCGCGTGACGTGCGCAAGAAGCTCTTCCGGGCAGAAGTACTCGAAGAATCGGTCCATGATGAAGTCCACGGCTTGTTGATTCACGTGGAAGTTCTCCCGGCCCTCGGTGAAAATGGAGCGGCCCAGAAGGGGACGATAAATGGTAGCCATCTCATAGGCCGGAAAGTAGGTAACGTTTTCACGAGCAGAGGCGAACTCGTCGGCAGCGGCCCTTAGCGTGGATTTAGAGTTGCAGCTGGCGCTGATCACGTCACTGTCTTCGCGAAAGGTCGCCCACAAGTGTACCGGCGACACGGTGACAAGTATGTGACACTGCGGGTTGTGTTCGCTCATGATGTCGTGAATGCGTTGAAGATTGGCCAGGTTCTCGGCATATCTGCTCACTCTGAAGCGATAGCGGCTCATGTCTCCGCCTTCGTTGACGTAGGGACCGGCCGGCAGACAGATCACCGATCCGTCGCGCCGATCTTCCCAGATCTCGGTGAGGCCGAGAGTCAATATCAACACTTCCGCTTTTGACAGGGCTCGACGGGAGCACTCGAGATGGTGTCGAAAATTTGCCTCGGCCTCGTCAAGAGACTCATAGAGGATGATACGGCGATATGGGTCCTGAATTCTACCGGATACCGGCGCCTTCCACCAACGGAGGGCGGGTGACCAGTCGCCGAACGTGTACTCAAAGATCTGTCTCATGGAAAAGGTGTTGTAGAGTCGTTCCCATGCCGCACTGGCATGTTTGGATGCCGGATGGTCGGTCTCCTCGGATATATAGGAGAAGCCCTCTCTTACCAGCACGCTCTTGATTTCACGGGCAAAACAGGATCCCATGGACGCTATGGGCGTATCGCGACCTATTCGCAGCCCGGGAGGGACCGGAAGAGGATACGTTCCGTCCGCAGGGGGATTGTCGTACGAACCCGGCCAGACCTGCCAGGGCTCAAAGCTAAAGACCGGATGAACGTCTGAACGTGCCATGTTGTCTTTCTCAGATAATCAGGGCGCAACGGGGGGCCGCATCTGCGGCAGGTCCTGCAGATGCAGGGCCTCTGTCAAAGCACATGTCATCGACAGGGCCGGCCTCCGTGGCGGTACGATTCTCCGTAATCGCCCGGCAGAGACGCCGGGACGCTACCGCGCGTTTACGGAATCCGTGACCGCATTTACGCCATAGAGCACTTGGCGCAGCCTCCGGCCGCAACCAAGAGAATCGCCACAGAAGCAGTGAACACCGAGAATGCAAGGGAAATGCAACCAAGAATGCAAATGCATCGTGGAGGTCCCGGGCCTACCGCCCGATGCCTGCGCTGATGGCATATGCCCCGGGAGGCACCCTCTTCAGTGGGACCGGCATCCTGCCGGTCATTTCTTTCGGCAGCGTCGAGGCTGCCGGTTGCGTGCACCCTTTTACGCGCCGAATTTGGTTTGCCGCAATGCATGCGCGGTGATGAGCGGCATCAGATCCGTCGCGTTGAAACGGCCGAGAGCCCCGAGTATGCATTCACTCTCCCCGAAACCGGTGACCCGGGGGTTGGTTCGGGAGACGCCCGGAGCCCACATGAGCACCGGTACCGGGTGCCAACTGTGCGATTTCAGCACGGCCGGCGTCGAGTGGTCCCCCGTAACCACGAGGACATCGGGCTTCAAGGACAGGATGCGAGGAATTTCCTTGTCCACCTTCTCGATTTCAGCGACCTTCGCGTCGAAATCTCCGTCTTCGCCACGACTATCGGTGTACTTGTAATGGACGAAGAAGAAGTCAAAATTGTTCCATTCACTCTTGAGCGCTTCAATCTGGTCGTCCAGATTGGCCAATCCTTGGACGAGGTGCATTCCCACAAGGCTTGCCAAGCCCTTGTACATGGGGTACACGGCCAATGCCGCGGCCTTGAGCTTGAAGACGTCCGCAAGGCCGGGAAGGCCCGGTTCCTTTGACCACCCGCGCAGCGTGACCATGTTTGCCGGGTGCTCGCCCTTGATTCGCTTCCTGACTTCGGCTACCCATTGGTTGACCAGGCTCGCCGTTCGGGACGCCTCACCTGAACCGTCCTGCGGCTCAATCATCAGCGGCTTCATCCCCACCTGCTGCGGGTCGGTTTCGTTGAGAGAGGACGACAAACCCTCTCCTCTCAAAATGAGCGCGAACCGATAGTCCCTTACGGGCTTCACGATAAGTTCAACATCCGGCAGCGTGATGTCCTCGATAAGACTTACCATGCGGGCACATTCTTCCGTGGAAATGCGTCCCGCACGCCGGTCCGTGATGATGCCTTCATCGTCTACCGTGCAGAAATTGCCACGCGCCGCCACGTCTCGGTCGGTGAGATCCAAACCGATTCCGACCGCCTCCAAGACGCCCCTTCCAATGACGTATTTGAGTGGATCGTACCCGAATAGCCCGAGGTGACCGGGCCCGCTGCCGGGTGAAATCCCCATGCGCACGGTATGCATAAGCCCCAGCATGCCTTCGACAGCCAGACGGTCCAGATTTGGAGTTTGAGCGGCCTCCAACTCGGTCCGGCCCCCCGGTTCGCGCGGCAATCCGCCCAGTCCGTCCATCACCAGGAGAACCATTTTCGTGTTGTTGCTCCGGGTCAGCGTGCTCATCAGGCTTAGATCGGTCATAATCAACACCTCCCTTTGACGTGCCGCAGGACCGGCGGGCAGAGACCCCGCCCCACGTTTCAGAATAGGCCTCAATAACTGTCTTCCGTAGCCCGGGCCTCCGTGCCCGGATATCTTTCATTCCGAATCGCCGGCATGCGAACAAGGAGACAACGCGTGACCAAACTCAAGAATCATCTCGCAGCGCTCTGCCGCCGCGCAGTACCCCGAGTTCAGGGGGGGGCGACAACAGCCCGGCCTCTCGCAGCGCTCTGCGGAAACGGGGCATGTATATGAGATCGAAGACGTGGTCTTTTCCGGGAAAGAGCGCCCTCGCAAGCCTTCGTACGCCTTCAATGAGTATCTCGGCCTCGGCCCGGGTCGTGGGCTGAGTCATCAGGTAGTGTACCAGCAGGTCCGCGGAAATCCTGAGTCTCCGTATTCGTTTGTCCTCATCCTTGTGCAATTTGTTTCCCGTATGCATCGCCGGTTCCCACGGGAAAGAGAATACCCGATTTGCCCATGCAAGCCAACAACCGTGTCCCCACCGGCGGTAAGTACACGATTTTGCAGGTTCGGTCACAGAGGTTTTGATTTACACAGGCAGGCGCGTGTGTTAGCATTTGGCGCTGCTGAATCTGGAAAGCGAGGAGAAGTCAACTTGTCCAGGGTTTTTTTGAAAGCCATGCTTAAACTTATGAGACCAAGCCAGTGGATAAAGAATGCATTTGTATTTATGCCGCTGGTTTTCAGCGGAAGGCTCTTGTCCCCCGGAGACGTTGCGGGCGTCTTGGGGATGTTCGTTGCCTTCTGTCTCGCTTCGTCCGCAACATATGTCCTCAACGACTACCTGGACATGGAACAGGACAAGGTTCATCCGCTGAAAAAGCGACGCCCGTTGGCTTGCGGAGACGTGAGCCCCCGGCAGGGACTGTTTCTCATGGTTGTCCTCGTCTGCGGGGTTTTCGGCGTCACGATTGCTCTGGATGCCCCCATGATCTGCTTCATGTTCCTGGCGGCTTATCTCGGTCTTCAGATCCTGTACTCGGCAAAACTCAAAAATATTGTGATCCTGGATGTGCTCAGCATCTCGGTGGGGTTCCTGCTCAGGGTTTTCGTGGGGGCGGCCGTGGTCAGTTTGTCCGTTTCCAGTTGGCTGATCCTCTGCACATTTTCCGTGGCCATTCTTCTGGCCCTTGGTAAGAGGCGACACGAGGTGGTTATTCTCAACAGTGAGGCCGCATCTCACCGGCCCGTGCTCGAGAACTACAGCGTCTCGTTGCTCGACCAACTTCTCCAGGTCGTGACCACTTCCACGTTTATCTTCTATTGCTTGTATTCCGTCAGAGGCAATCCCGAGACCGGCTTGGAGTCCCAATGGATGATGTTCACCATTCCACTGGTGACCTATGGCATTTTTCGCTATATGTACCTCATATACCATAAGGAAGAGGGCGGTTCCCCCACTGCGATGCTGTTGACGGATCCCCCGTTGTTGGCATGCTCGATTCTGTGGTTGGCGGCATGTATCGCCATTCTCTACGTATAAATCGGAGATCTGCACGGAAGGTTCAGGCCTGAACCGAGCTCGGCCGGACTCTTCGAGAGGGACGGAAAATGAGAAAAGTACTTACGTATGGTGTCTATTTCTGCTTTCTCGCCGCACTCGGCATACTCCTTGGCTGCTACATCCATGCCGTACGCGTGAATCAGACGACGCTCATGAGCGGTGTGGCATTTGTACGGGAACTGCCGTACGGAGAATACATCGTTGGATACACGGAGACGATGGTCTTCTCTTACCAGGAGCGAAAAGCCTTGGACGAGTATCGCAGGAAAAATAAGGGGCACATCAAGATAGACCCCAAGGTGCTGGAACAGCACAAGAAGCTGTAGAAACCAGACTCGACGGACTCCGAAAACACCCCGCCAAGCTCCCTTGGAGCGGCATCGGAAAGAGACGGCCCTCGGCCGGCCAATCTTCCCGAGATGCCCCTCTCACTCGTACCAGTTCACGCCGCCGTGAAGCGCGCCGTTTTTTATGTGAATATATTAAAATATGATAACAAATAGTTGCAATAAAATCTAAAACCATAACTTGACAATAACGCGTCGACATGGTACCGCTTCCCCCCGATGCCGTTCAGGCACGGATGCCTGTCGGCAGCCGGACCAATCGACCAACCCCGTGAGCAGGGAGCGAATATGAAAGTGGACAAACCCGCCCTGGATGACAACCCGACATCCATTCCCGGAGAATTCGGCGAAAACTATCGTTTTCTCAGTGCACTCATCAGCTGCAAGGAAAAGAACGACTTTGCCGCAGAACGATTGGATGACCTGCTGGGTGAGCAATTACGTCGCATCAGGGGAAAGCTGAATCGACGGCAAATGAGCATCCTCAACCAGTATTTGAGGGGTGAGGAAGAGCACGACAGTGAGTGTGTCGCTCCGCCGGTTCCCGCGGAGTTGGAAGCCTCCATACGCATCAAGAAACGGTCGGCATGGCTTCCGTGGGAAGCCGAAGCGATCCGCAAGATAGAGCGGTGGCGGGGGGACATAAATCGCATCATGCACTTCTGGACTCAAGAATTGCCGCATCTACCGAGATCAAAGAACCTGTCCGGAAAATCCGGTACCGTGATTAACCCGATGGCCGACCTGTAACGCACACCAGCCGGTATTTCAGCGAACGCACATCGAGATATGGAAGTCCTCGCCCCTGTTCGTCATGCTCCGGGGCTTCGCCTCGGAGATAAGGTAGGGAAACTGCGGGGGGCTGCGGGGCGCCATCGAGGGGGAGACTCATTTCCTCCCCCGGAGCGACCATACATGCCCCCCGGGCAAGTGTGCTCAGTGCAGGCTCTTTTCATGGGAACCCACGTTCACCAACTCGATGCACTCATTTTTCGTTGACGAAAACCGCAATAACCACGTAATTATATAGTCGGGTAGGAATAGTCCCAACGGCTTGTTAACAGCACCAAGCCGTGAAGATTCTTATGGACCTTGCTTTCAAGACCGAACTCGCCTTGACGTTGATCGAGTTCCCGAGGCTACGGGAGATATCTCATGGACTTTAAACTCACTGACGAACAGCGACTCATACGGAAGGCGGCACGGGATTTCACCACAAAGGAACTGGCCCCCAACGCTCGGGAATGGGAAGAGAACCACATCTTCTCGAGAGAAGTTTTTGAAAAGATGGGCCTGCTGGACTTCACCGGACTCTACGTGCCGGAGGAATACGAAGGGACGGATGTGGGACGCCTGACCGCGGCACTGATTTTCGAAGAGATCGCGAAGGGCTGCTTCGCCACGGCCGTGTACCTGAGTGTTCACAACATGGTGACCAATCTTATTTACCGGTATGGAAACGAAGACCAACGAGAGCGCTGGGTCAAGCCCCTGGCGCTGGGGGAGAAGCTGGGCGCCTACTCGTTGACGGAAGGTGAGGCCGGTTCCGACGCAGCGGCCCTGAGCACGTCCTGCGTTAAGAAGGACGGAGGGTATCTGCTCAACGGTACCAAGCTGTACGTGACCAGCGGCGGCGTGGCCGACATCTATGCGGTCATGGTTCGTACCGACCAGAACCAGAAACAGAAGGGGATCAGCGCGGTCATTGTGGAGAAGGGAACACCGGGGTTCGCGTTCGGGCCCTACGAGCCGAAAATGGGCCTCAACGCGTCGCCCACGACCGAACTCAATTTCAACGATTGCTTCATTCCGCAAGAGAACCTGTTGGGAAGCGAAGGACGAGGGTTGAACATGGCCCTCACCGCGCTTAACGGCGGAAGGGTAAGCATCGGAGCCTGCTCCACGGGACTGGCTCAACAGGCTCTGGATTATGCCGTTGCCTACGCGCAGAAGCGTCAGCAGTTCGGACGTTCGATCTTGTCGTTCCAGGGCTTACAGTTCCTCGTGGCCGATCTCGCAACAGAGATAGAAGCGGCGCGACTTCTCGTCTACAGGGCGGCTTCTCTCATGGATTTAGGAGAACCGTGCGTCATGGAGGCAGCGATGGGCAAGCGATTTGCGACGGATGCGGCCATGCGCGTGACGACGGAGGCAGTTCAAATTCTGGGCGGTTACGGGTACATGAAGTCTTATCCCGTAGAAATGTACATGCGATCCGCAAAAGTGGCGCAGATCTTTGAAGGTACGAACCAAATCCAACGGGTGGTCATCGCGAGGGAACTCTCCAGACATAAGGGCGGAAAGAGGCCTGACGCCTACTGAGATCAAGACGTCACGTCTCGGAAGCCTCGTCGATCTCGACTTTGCATCAGCCAAGATATCTCGTTCCGGATGAGCGTAGAGCAATTGTCGGAAAGAATGACCGATATTTCGAGTGCGGTTTCCGGGCATTGAACGGAGTAAGTTTCCCCAACCCCCTGCCGGCAAGGGGCTGGGCCTTTTCCCCGGTAACAACCGACACTGCCGAATTTCGAACACGATTTACGGCAACTGCCATACAACTCGCTTCCGTAATCTATGCCTGACAGGAGAAGGGTTATGGCAAGAAAAGCCCAGAAAACTCAGAGCCTCGGCGAGAAGGTCCGGGCCATGAGGAAGAAGCTCAAGGTGGACCTCGACCAACTTGCTGAGATGACGGGATACAACGTGGACTACCTCGAAAAGATCGAGGAAGGGAAGACCCCTCCGCCGGTCGGTGCGCTCATCCAGATATCGCGGGCACTGGCAGTGGATTCCTCAACTCTCCTGGCCGAGGACAAAATGGAGGAGCGGAGAAAGAGCTACCGCAAGAGAACCAAAGCCTACTCGTACAAGAACCTGACGCCCGGCGCGGAGGACAAACATTTGTGGGCCTACCTCGTGACTCTCGATCCCCGGAAAGAGCACGAAATGGTGGTGTATAAGCATGAGGGAGAGGAATTTGTCTATGTCCTGGAGGGGCGCGTCGAGATCAAAGTGGGGGACGAGACTACCGTGGTGAAAAAGGGGGGAAGTACGCACTTTAATTCCGCACTTGCGCACAACCTGAAGAATTTGAGCACCAAGCAGACCAAGCTTCTGGTGGTAGTATATACTCCTTAACATTACGGTAGGTTACGGTATGCTCCTTGTGGTTTGCGGTCTAGCCGGAAGGGAGACGCCGGTGCATGGTTCATATTGTCGGTATAAATTTAAAAAGACTGATAAAACAGTGGGATATAAAAAAGAGCCGTGAGAATGGAAATTTCGGAACTTTTCTTGCACGGTCTTGTCGTAAAAAATAAGGGTTATGTGAACAGCGATTCCACATTCTCAATAATTTATGCCGCATCCCGGCAGCCCGTGCGGCGAGCAATGCGGGTCGCAACAACGCACGATAACCCATATCCATACCTCCTTTCACGCCCCGAGCCCCTCTCGGGGCTTTTTTTTTGGTCATCGGTTTGTTAAACTCCCTAACCTTGCCATCACTATGAGGAATTGAAGGAGGCGTCATGAAACTGGCCGGGAAATCGGCTGTTGTTACCGGCAGCAGCAGAGGGGTAGGAAAGAACGTAGCTCTGGCGTATGCAGCGGAGGGCGCGGATGTTTTGATTAACTACAGTTCCAGCGAGGGACCCGCGCGGGAATTGGTGGAGCAGATTCGCTCCATGGGAAGAAAATCGGTTGCCGTCAAGGCGGACGTGGCGTCGAAGTCCGACGTTGAGAACATGATGTCAACGGCGAAGGAGACTTTCGGGCGTCTGGATATCGTGGTCAACAATGCGGGATTTACGCGGCCGGCCATGCTGCAGAAGATGTCGGAGGAGGACTGGGACGCGGTAATCAACGCGCACTTAAAGGGGCCGTTTCTCTGCATCCAGGCGGCCTCGAAGTATTTCAAAGAGCAGAATTACGGGAAAGTCATCAACGTAAGTTCGGTAGCAGGCCTGGTGGGAACCGTCGGCCAGGCGAACTACTCCGCTGCTAAGGGGGGAATCCTTAGTTTCACCAAGAGCGTTGCCCGGGAATTTGCGCGGTACAATGTCTGTGCCAACGTGATATCCCTCGGTATCGTGGAAACCGACATGACCGAGAAGATCCGAAGCGACGAAAAGCTCCGGGACATTTACATGAACCGTATTCTGCTCAAGAAGTTTGCTGCGGCACAAGACATCACCCCGGCATTTGTCTTTCTTGCGTCCAACGAATCCGACTACATCACGGGTCAGGTGTTGTGTGTCGACGGCGGTTACGGGATGATCTGATGGGTGAACGGCCCGATCTGTTCATCGTAGGCCGACGAAGAGTCTTGGGAAAGAAGGGCATGAATGGGAAAGCTCATCCCCCCCACCCCGCATATTGTGTCGGTAGGTATGTGGATTCCAAGTGTACGGGAGCTACGAATCCGCCAAAAAAAAACTTGACTTGACCCCGGGCTTTTGTTAGAAATCGTTGACACTAATAACCTCCTGAATGGACTATGAGATGCGTGACAGACGCCGTGCTCGTCGTATTGTATGGGATGACGCGGCACGCGGAGGGGTGAGTGTTTTGAGTGTGAGTCCGGCCTGGAAGAGGTCGGACAGGGCAGCCACGGAAGAGTCAAGCAAAAAAAATAGCTTGACATTCCAAGGTTGATTTGATACCAAAAATACATTCCGGAATATATCGGATCACTATCCGGGAATGTTTTTTTACGGGTCTCCCGAAAGCTGTTCGGGAGGAACTGTTGAAAGGAGGATTGAGGGTATGGTTAAACGTTTGTTTCTTCTGAGCCTTTTGGTTCTCGCTCTGTGCGGTGCTAGCGTGGCGGTATCAGTTGCAGGTGGTCCTGCCGGTGCTCCAGCTTTTATGCCGCCTCCTCCAGGTCCCCCTCCCATTTGTGGACCTGCCATGACCAGTTTTTCTTCGAGAAAGGAAGTCATTACCCCGGTGCCTGCGCAGCTGCGTAGAGTTCGCGTGGTGGCTCCCTACTTGGCCGGTGTTGCGTGGCCGCGCACGCCTCTCGTCTTCAGCATCAATCCCCAGACTTATCCTGATTCCATTGGGACCGGTCGGTACGAGTGGTTGGTGCCTGTGGTGGAGATTCAGAAAGAGCATTACGACACGTTTCCGGATCCTTGCTGCAAGACCCACAAGGTTGAGCGGTGCGTGTACGTAAAGGCCAACTATGTGAAGTGCAAACCGGCTTGCGGACCTGTTCCGATGGCTCCGCCTCCTCCGATGCCCTGCAAGGTGAGGAAGTAAAGGCTAGTTGCGAAAAAGAAGTAGAGTTCCTCAGATATAATGAGTTTGTCGAAAGGAGGATGAGGGTATGGTTAAAAAGCTAGGAATTCTCGGATTCATCCTGGTCGTCGTGGCTGCGGCGGGCATGGTATGGGCCGGGACAAATATGGGCGCAATTCCCGCTCCCACGCCGATGGTGATGCCGGCTGCCGCTCCTGCTTGTGTGGGTCCCACTTGTGCGCCCCCCCCGCCACCGAAGGTAAAGATGGCCCCCAAGAAACTGACGACCTCCATTAAGGTCAATATGCAGTATCCTGCGCCGACGCCTCCGCCCATGCTGTGCGGCCCCGGCTTTGGATGTGCACCGCCCCCGATTCCGGTTGCGGTCCCCATGTGGAGATTCATTGTTCCTTGGCCGCCCTTCGTATACTATCTGCCTGTCGAATAGCAGTACGTTACATGTGAATTTCATGAAGCCCCCATTCGGGGGCTTTTTTATTCTTAACTCAGGATTTCCCCGATGATCGTTATTCCTGCTATTGACCTGAAAGACGGTAAGTGTGTACGCCTGAGGCAAGGGAGGATGGATTCCTCGACGATTTTCAACGAGGAGCCGTCCGCACAGGCGAGGCAATGGGAAGATAAGGGCGCGTCGCGCATTCATGTGGTGGATCTCAACGGATCGGTTGACGGGAGACCGGTTAACCTGCATTGCATCGAAGATATCGTCAAGACCGTCGATATTCCGGTTCAATTGGGAGGCGGCATCAGGGATGCGGAAACCGTGAGATCCTACTTGGATATAGGGATAAGCGCGGTGATTCTCGGCACCGTCGCCGTCAAAGAGCCCGACAGAGTCATTGACATACTCAAGGCATTCCCGGACCGGGTGGCGATCGGTATCGATGCCCAATCAGGGTACGTCGCGGTGGAAGGGTGGACGGAATCCTCCGACCTCAAGGCTTCACAAGTCGCTGCGCGCTTTGAGGAGTTGCGTCCCGTATCGTTCATCTACACGGATATCGAAAGAGACGGCATGATGAAGGGGCCCAACTTACTCGCCACGAAGGACTTCGCATGCCGGACTTCCGTCCCGGTCATCCTTTCCGGAGGCGTGTCCGGCCGTGCGGATTTGGCAGCGGCACTTCCACTTGAAAAGGACGGAGTAATGGGCATTATAATCGGCAGGGCACTTTACGAGGGAGCCCTCGACCTGACCGAAGCCATAAGAATGGTGGAAACAAGAGATGCTGGCTAAGAGAATCATACCATGTTTGGACGTGAAGGACGGAAGAGTCGTTAAGGGTGTAAACTTCGTAAACTTTCGGGACGCCGGCGATCCTGTGGAAAACGCTCGCTTCTACGACGAAGAAGGTGCGGACGAGCTGGTGTTCTTGGACATTACAGCCTCTCATGAGAAGCGCAAGATCATCCTTGATGTCGTGGCGCGCACCGCTGAAGAAGTATTTATGCCGCTGACGGTGGGCGGAGGTGTGCGGACCACTCAGGACATAAGAGATTTGCTGAATGCAGGAGCCGACAAGGTGTCTCTCAACACCGCGGCCGTGCACAATCCGGAGATCCTACGGGAAGCGTCGTACATGTTCGGCAGCCAATGCATTGTAGTCGCCATAGACGGGAAGAAAACCGGCAAGACACCTTCCGGCTTCGAGATTTCAGTTCATGGCGGGAGAACCATGACCGGCATAGACTGCCTGGAATGGGCTAAGCGGGCCGAAGACCTAGGAGCGGGGGAGATACTCCTTACGAGCATGGATGCCGATGGAACCAAGGACGGGTACGACATCCCCATGACGCGTGCCGTCACCGATATCGTAGGTATTCCCGTGATAGCGTCCGGTGGAGCCGGGACCGCTCGGCATCTACGAGATGCGGTGGTGGAAGCCAACGCGGATGCGGTACTGGCGGCCTCGATATTTCATTACCGCGAGATCCCCGTACGGGAACTGAAGAAGTACCTGTCGTCCCAGGGCATACCGGTCAGGCAGTAATCAATTGATGATGCGGGAACAATGACGAGTCATTCGCCCTCCGATATAATCTCTGAGAGCCTCAGGTCTCTCGAACTTCCCGCAGTTCTTGAGGAAGTGGCGGTGCAGGCATTCTCGGTGCCGGGTCGCCTCGCTGTTCTTAATGCGACGCCCGAGACCGGCCTTCAACGAATCCAAGCCTCACTGGACCTCGTTCAGGAATTGCTCGAGCTTGTCAATATCGGCCGACCCCTGGGATTCGGGGATCTGGTCCCGCTCGAAGGGGTGTTCTCAAGGCTCGAACATCCGGCAAGCATTCTCGACGCGGAGGAGATTCTGGCCCTCAGAGACGTCTTGGCTTTGGGCGAAACTATAGCGAGTCGCGTGGAGAAGCTTGGCGAGAGATACCAACTCCTCAAACATCATTCCGGCAGAGTCGTTCCTCTGGACACCCTCAGGACGCGGATAGACCGGGTTTTCGATCCGCACGGCGGAATCAAGCCCTCGGCCAGTCGTCGTCTAACGGAGATTCAAGACCGGACACGATCGGTGCGTCATCGCATACATAAGCGGCTTGACGGACTTGTGAGTGACCGCGATCTTGCGCGGATCGTCCAAGAAGACTACATCGCCATGCGCAACGACCGCTACGTGATTCTTCTACGGCCCGAATTCAAAGGCATGCTGGACGGCATCGTCCACGATCATTCCCGAAGCGGGGCATCCGTGTACGTAGAACCGCTGGACGTTGTTGATCTGAATAATCAGATTGCGTCACTGGCGGACGAAGAGAGAGAAGAACTGCGGAGAATTCTCAATGAATTGACGGAAGATATCCGCGGGGTGCTCGACCTTATTAAGGGAAACTATGAGGTCCTTTCCTTTCTCGATGCCTTCCAGGCACGGGCATTGTACGCCGGGGCCACATCGTCGGTGATGCCTGAAATCGAACCGAACGGCTTCCGAATCTTGGGTGCTCGGCATCCACTCTTGCCGTCAACGGGAGAATGCGATGTGGTCCCGATGGACGTGATCCAGGACACATCTACGGCCGCAACCGTTATCAGCGGAGCCAACATGGGCGGGAAGACCGTAGCACTGAAGATTGCGGGTCTGTTTCCACTTATGACTCGGTGTGGAATCATGCTGCCGGCTCGGGAAGGCACCAAAATTCAGCCGTTTGCACGGATCATGGCCGACATCGGCGACGAACAGGACATCAGGAACCGGGTTTCCTCGTTCTCGGGTCACATGCTCAGAATCAAAGCCATTATTGATGCCGTAGCGCCGGGAGACCTTGTGCTGTTGGACGAGTTGGGAGGCGCCACCGATCCGGAAGAAGGCGCGGGCCTTGCCATGGCCGTTATCGATCGCTTGGTCGCAGCAGAAGCCCGAGTAGTCGTGACCACTCATTTGACCAATCTCAAGGCATATGCCTTGACTCGGTTCGATATCCGAAACGTAAGCGTGGAATTTCATCCCAAAACGCTTGTGCCGACGTTCCGGCTGCTGTATGACTTACCGGGAGAATCGCATGCCATAGAGACGGCGGAGCGGATCGGTATGGACGCGACGGTAATCGCGTCCGCAAGACGCTACGCGGACAAGGCTGCAGGGGGCGGCTCAAGCTTAATCGAAAGCCTCCAAGACAAGCTGTCTGAAGTGGACGGTCTCCGGGAAGAATTGATCGTGGAGCGGCAATCACTTGAAGAAGAGACAGCGAAGCTCAGGGCGGACCGCGAACGAGTCGTGGAGCAATTCCGGGAGGCAGCGATGGAGATGATGCGAAACGCGGAAAAGCAGATCTCCGATTTGCAGCGATCCATGAAAGACGGACGCATGAAATCCCGCGCAAAGCCTCGTGAAACACTGGCAAACATCAAGAAGAAAATTGTAGAAAGACTTGGTATGCCGCTGGAGAGACACGTCCAGGCTCCCGACGTCGGCAGCACAGTCAAGGTAAGGTCGCTCGGAAAAGGCGGTACGGTCAAGACCGTTCTGGACGGGGGAAGGGTCGAGGTAACTGCCGGCAACATCACCATCCGAGCGGATGTGGAGGATCTGGATGTTCTGGAATCCATACCCCCCTATAAGGAATCTTCAAGGAAGGCACGGATCGGGATAGACGTACCCGTCGCTTCGCCCAAGTGGGAAGTCAACGTGATTGGGCTCCGTGTCCATGAGGCCCTTCCGATTATCGAGAAGGCGCTGGATGAGGCTCTTCTCGGGGGATTGTCGTCAGTGAGCATTGTTCACGGCAAAGGTACGGGTCGTCTCAAGAAAGGGGTCCGTGACTGCCTGGCCGATCATCCCCTTGTGAGGAGGTTTCGTTCGGGAGCCATCGAGCAAGGAGGTGAGGGGGTTACCGTAGTGGAACTCCGTTCAGAATAAAAGACACCTCATTTTTGTTGAAGTACTTGTCGAAATAGATTCGGCATGATATTGGAATTCCCGTGGTTTGCTGGATCCGCCATATAGATCGGATTCCCCGGACCCCTGCCGCCTCCTGAAACAAACAGTGCCGCGCCGGCATGCGTGTAGGTACACTGACCGGCATCACTCCCTCACGAGGTGAAAGCAACGTGATCTAATGAGGATATCCGAGGCAAAAATAGCTGAAGTGGCCGCTGCAGCCGACATTGTGCACGTCATTTCAGGATACGTAAGTTTGAAGAAGGCAGGCAAGGATTTTCGAGGCTTATGCCCTTTCCACGGTGACCAGGATCCTTCCTTCTATGTTTCTCCCCAGAAAGGCATATTCAAGTGTTTCGGATGCGGAGCGGGCGGCCGCGTCTTCCATTTTGTCATGAAGATGGAGAACGTGTCGTTTGTGGAATCGGTTCGCATGCTGGCCAATCGCTATGGCGTTCCGTTTCACATGGAGGAGGGGAGGGGGCGTCCACCGGGCGAGAGGGATCGTTTGATTAACGCTCTTAACAGTGCTCAGAGTTACTTCGCGCAGAATCTGGAGATGAATCCGGCAGCCAAAGAGTACTTGTCGGACCGGGGGGTCCCGGACGCGTGGATCGACCGCATTGGGTTGGGGTTCGCTCCGGACTCGTGGGAAGGCGTTATGCGCCACTTACGCTCGACCGGCGTCGATCCTGTGGACGCAACCGTGGCCGGAATAATCAAGACACGTGCTTCCGGCGGTCATTATGACGTGTTTCGGTCAAGGATTACCATTCCCATAAGCGATTTGAACTCCGCCATCGTGGCCTTTGGAGGACGCATATTGGGACCCGGCGAACCGAAATATCTGAACTCACCGGAATCTCCGGTTTTTCAGAAGAAGAGTACACTGTATGGCTTGGATACGGCGAGGGATTCGATTCGGAGCGAAGGGTTTGTCGTGGTCGTGGAAGGGTACTTCGACCAGATATCGCTTATGATCAGGGGGGTCGAGAATACCGTTGCACCACTGGGCACCGCGTTGGGGGTCCGTCAGGTGCGCCTCATGAAAAGGTTCTCCGAGGACGTGATTACCGTATTCGACGGCGACGAGGCCGGGCTGAGGGCTGTGAAGCGTTCCATCCCCGTGTTCATAGCCGAAGGAATTGAGCCTCGATGCGTCATCCTCAAGGAGGACAAGGACCCGGATGAAGCAATTCGTCGTTTGGGAGTCGACGGATTTCGTGACCTGCTCACCGGCAGTGTGAGCATGGTGGATTTCCTGCTCGATAGTATTCAGGCACAATACGATTTGGGTACACTATCAGGGAGAAATCTAGCCCTTGAAGAGTGCTTACCGGTGCTCCGGGAGATTGCCGATTCCAAAGAGCGGGATTATCTTATAGAGAGGTTTGCATCGCGGATTCGTGTTCGAGAGGAGCGATTGCGCCGCGTGTTGGCCGCCGGGAAACAGTCCCGTCGCGAATCACCCGGAAAACGGGTCGGCGTGATGAGCCTATTTGATTTTCCGGCGGACGAACGGAATGTGGTGAGAGGCATGCTCCTCAGGGAAGGATTCATAGACAGAGTTGTCGAGGCCGGTGTGATCAAAGACATAGACCATCCCGTCTTGCGTAAGCTTGCGGAGATGATGGCTGAATTCAGCAGAGATCGCAGCGGGTTCGACGCGTTGTCGTTCTCGGATTCCTTGCACGATCAAGACCTTGCCGCATTGGTGGCCGGATGGTTTCACCCAAAACGAGAGGAAGATGACCTGAGGCCTGAAGTAGAACCGGACGTGGACAGTGACCGAACGTTGGATCAGTCAATGGACAGAATACGTTCGAGAAAGCTGATACGGCGCAAAGAGGAAATCCAGGAAAGGATGAAGCGTTGCCCTCCCGAAGGGGAGGAATTCAGCTCGTTGTGCCGGGAACTTCTGGCAATAGGGAAGCGTTTGGGAAAATAGACACGCGAGCCGCAAGAGTGTGGACCGTGACAGAAGTACACCAGAGTGTTCGAACCGGAAGGGATGACCGGCAGCTGCAGGAAACTACAAGCCCTATGCGGGCTGCGCCCGTTCGAACGTCCTGCCCCACCTTCAGACCGTGCAGGATTGTGCTTGAAGAAGGAAAGGGGATATCACTACCGCTGAGGAGAAGTCCGTTTATGGCTAATGCAAAGACCAACTCGGAGTTCAAAGAACTATTCGACCTGGCTCGAACAAAGAAGTATATCACGTACGACGAGATCAACCGTCACATGCCTCCGCATGTTGTCGGTGCAGCTCAAATCGACGAAGTTCTCATGAGGATGATGGCCGAACACGAGGTGGAACTCGTCGCTTCGGAGAAGAAAATCCCGGTTACCGATAAGAGAGCCAAGAAAATCGACGAAGACAAGAGCGACGACGATGACGATGACGACATTCCCGCCGACCCCGAATCCGTGGTGCGAGGAAACGACCCGGTGAAGATGTACCTGCATGAAATGGGATGCGTGTCCCTACTCACCAGGGAAGGGGAAGTGGAGATAGCGAAACGAATCGAGATGGGCGAGCAACAGGTTTTTTCGGTCATTATAGGTTGCCCGGTCACCATCAAGGAAGTCCTTGCCCTGGGCGAGAAGCTTCAGAAGGGCAGCATTCGGCTCAAAGAGGTTATTCGCGGCTTGGACGATGAAGAGGTTCCGGACGGAGACGACACGAGTCACGTTGAAAGGGTCTTGAAACTCATTCAAGAAATGAGGGAATACGACTCAAAGTACACTGCGTTTGTGGAAAAACTGGAATCTCTCATCGGTGAGGCATCCGAAGAAGAGATCGAGAGAATCAGCGAACAAATGAAGGCCTGCCGGGATCAGGTCGTTGATTGTCTGAGAAGCATCAACCTCAACAGCAACATGATAGACCACATTGCCGGCAAGCTCAAGTTTCTCGTACAGAAACTGGATGCCGCGCACGATGAGCTGAGCGCGGTGGAATATGAGTTGAAAACCCCACTGCCTGAGGCCATACAGTACGTTCAGCATCTCGCGCGGCTCATTGAGGAAGAGAAGCCTCTAAAGAAGCACACTCATCTCTCACCGCAACGGGTGATGGATTTGGCCAGGAAGCTGGAAAACGGCTTTAGGAAGATCGAGCGGATTCAGGGCGAGGCGGGTATCGACGAGCACCTGCTGAGGGATTCCCTTACCAGGTGTCAGGAAGGCGAACGCATCGCCACGAGGGCAAAGAGCGAGCTGGTACAAGCCAATCTGCGTCTTGTCGTCAGTATAGCAAAGAAGTACACGAACCGTGGGCTGCAGTTTCTCGATCTGATTCAGGAAGGCAACATCGGGTTGATGAAGGCGGTAGACAAGTTCGAATACCAACGCGGGTACAAGTTCAGCACCTATGCAACATGGTGGATCCGACAAGCCATAACCCGGGCAATTGCCGACCAGGCAAGGACCATTCGTATTCCCGTTCACATGATCGAGACCATCAACAAGCTTATCCGAACGTCGAGGTATCTGGTTCAGGAATACGGACGTGAGCCGACGCCGGAAGAAATAGCCGAGAAGATGGAATTCCCCCTGGAGAAGGTGCGAAAAGTCCTCAAGATTGCGAAAGAGCCGATCTCCCTCGAGACTCCAATCGGAGAAGAAGAGGATTCACATTTGGGTGATTTCATTGAAGACAAGAAGATCCTGTCACCCTCGGAAGCCGTGGTAGGAATGAGCCTGACCGAGCAGACGAGGAAGGTGCTTGCCACCCTTACCCCCAGGGAGGAAAAGGTGCTGCGGATGCGTTTCGGCATTGGTGAGCGTGCCGACCATACACTGGAAGAGGTTGGACAGGATTTTGACGTTACTCGGGAACGAATCCGGCAGATAGAGGCCAAGGCGCTGAAGAAGCTGAGACATCCATCCAGGAGCAAGCGACTGAGGCCGTTCATAGAAGGATGACAAGGGGGCCCCACTTTGGCTGCCCCGGAATTGCCCTGAGATCCCAACGGCCCGAATTGTCGATCCGGCGTCGTTCAACACGAGAAGAGGGCGGCCAACGGCCGCCTCTTTTCACATGGGGACGTCATATCTGTCCTTGGAGACGATGGTGTCAGCCGGCCTACCGGGAGGGGAATACTATGAAAAATATGAGAGAGAGCAATGTGCGCGGACCGCAATGACAAACCCAAACTCAGGTTCGTGGAGCCGGTTCAGTTCGTACACCAGGGGCGTCAACTGGTTGGATTGAAGGACCCACTGAAACTGAGCGATCAGATGCTCTGCTTCAGCATCGAAGCCTTGCCGATTCTGGCCATGCTGGACGGCAATCACTCCCTCCTGGACATTCAGGCAAACCTCTCAAGCCGGTCCGGTCGTCTCGTGTTCTTCGATGATATCAAGGAGATCGTAGAAAGACTCGACGAAGCGGCCCTGTTTGAAGGCGAGAGATTCAAGGCGGCATTCGGGAGACTGGTAGAGGAATACAGAAGCCGGCCGTTTCGGCCGTGCTCGCATGCCGGCACGAGCTACAGCGCCGACCCAGAAGATCTGACCGTTGAACTCCGCTCCTACTTTGATGGTGACGGCGGACCGGGACTTCCCGACTTCTTTTGTGCCGAACGGCGACCGGTGGGGTTGATCGCTCCGCATATCGACATTCGGGCCGGCGGCGCGTGTTTCGCCCGCGGGTATCACGCATTGGCCTCCGGCCGGCCTTCCGATGTGTACGTGATCCTGGGCACCGGCCATGCCGGAGTGGAACTGATGTTTACCGCCGGCACACTGGATTTTCAAACACCTCTGGGAACCGTGAAGACGGACCGGAGTCTCCTGGAACTGCTTGCCGAAGAACTCGGTCGAGACCCGGCCGAGGAGGAAATCCTGCACGCAAGCGAGCATGTAATCGAGTTTCAGGTGGTTTTTCTCCAATATCTGTTGGCGAGTCGGCACGAGTTTACCATAGTGCCGATCCTCTGCTCGCTGTCACACCACATCTTTGAGAATCGGGACCACCTCGTCGAACCGAGGGACCGGTTTGACGGATTCTGTCGAGCCCTCAAGGCCGCGTGTGCCGCAAGCGGCAAGAGCGTCTGCTTCGTGGCCAGCGCGGACCTCGACCACATCGGGCCTCGTTATGGAGACTCCTTTATTCCACACAAGGGAACGGTCTCCGAGACGCTCGAGAATGACGATCGGATCCTGCGTCACCTGGAACGTCTGGACGTTGAGTCCTTTATCGGAGACGTAGCTCGAGACAACGACTCTCGTCGTATCTGTGGGTTTTCCCCCATCACCACGATGCTTCACTGCATGGATGCGACGGAGGGAAGCCTTCTGAGTCTGGACTACGCTCAGGTCGACGACCGCAACTCGTTCGTCAGTTTCGCATCCATGATTTTTCATTAGCTATTCCATGCTCTGTAGTGCCTTACTGCTTGGAGGACTGTATGAAGCGCTGTCTGTTATTGATTGTACCGATTCTGGTGATTACGTGTCTGGGTGGTGCCGTTTGGTCCGAGCAACCCAACGCCAAAATTGAAACCCAGGTCTTGCGAGTATTCGCGACCAAGAGGTCGGGCTACTATCACAAGCCTTGGAAAAGCCCTGATTTTCGTCATGTCAAAGGAAGCGGCTTCTTCTTTCGGGACGAAAAGCTTTTCCCCGGCCGTCACGGACTCATCCTGACCAACGCGCATGCGGTATCGATGGCTCAGAGTATCAAGGTTTCCAACGGTCGAGAGAAACGGCGTTACGAAGTGAATCTCATAGGGGTGTGTGATTCGGCCGACTTCGCAGTCGTTGAGATGAAAGCCGGCGAGCTGGAAATATACGAACGCCGTAACGGCAAGGTCATGCCTTTGGATCTGGGAGACAGCGATCGGCTTCGGCAGGGCGACAAGGTTCTTGGTTGGGGCTATCCGCTCGGAGGAGAGCGAATCAGCAAGTCGGAGGAGGGCGAGATCAGCCGAATCGAAGTGAACAGATATGCCTTTTCCGGCGACCGGTGGCTCATGGTCCAGGCCTCACTTCAGCAGAACAGGGGAAACTCCGGCGGTCCCGTACTGAAGGACGGAAAGGTCGTGGGGATTTCGTTTCAGGGGATCCGAACCAGTGACCGGATCAACTACTTCATTCCCATAAACCTGGTCAAGAGACTGATTCCCGCGCTTGACGATCAGTCCAGGATTCCGCGATGGCAGTATCTCGCGCAGTACATGTTCCCAAGATTGAAAGACTATTTCAATATGGATTCAGATCAAGGGGGCATTCTGATCGATTACGTGATCCCCGGGGGAGGGCCTTACGAGTTCGGACTCCGTGACGGAGACATCCTTGTGGAGATTGACGGTCACGAAATCGACAACTTCGGGGATATCTTTCTTGAAGCCATAGGGCAGAGGGTATACTACGGAGAGATTCTGAATCGCAAACTCGTGGGCGATCCGCTCACGGTCAAGGTGATCCGAAAAGGTGAAGTGAAGGAGATCCGCGGCACGGTCGGAGAAGGACTTCCGGAACTCGTGCCCAGGATATTCGGCCCGCCGAATTACTTCATTTTCGGCGGTATCGGATTCGTAGAGTTGACGCTCAATTGCATAAATAATCTAGGCAAGTCAGGAGAAGCCTTCAGAGCCAAGTATGCTTCAGACTACCCGGAGAAGCCGTATCAGAAAGTGGTCATAGTCTCCGAGATCTTTCCGGAATACGGACTTGTCAATACCACGCAATTCCTCAAGAGAGTCGAGAAGGTTAATGGTGAGGAAGTCCTGAATATCAACGATCTTTTTCAAAAGATTCAGACACTCAAGGAACAAGGTAAGAAGAAAGCCATACTGGAAAACGCGGGACGGCTTTCGCTTCCGCTGGATATCGAAAATGCCGACACCCTGGACGCGGAAATCAAGGACAAATACGGCATCCTGTACATGAAAACTCCGGGAGGATTCCGGAAGTAGTGCCGGCAGCGTCGGGAAATGTTCGGCGCGGCCGTATGGATGTTCTCGTTCCCAGGTGCCGATCCTAAGTGCTCCATGGCCTAAATTCGGTCGCACAACCCGAGCCGTCTTCCCGGCGTAGGCCGGGAACCAGTCTTCTTTTCCCGGACCCCGGCCTGCGCAGGGAAGACGGCGGGCAGGGACGCCCGCCCCACGTTCAAGACTCAGCTTCATGACAGTTCTTCGTAGCCTGGACCTCCGTGCCTGCCCCGATAGGTTCCACTGCAGCCTCTGTCTAATATCTTACATGAACTTCTACCAAAAACACTCCGAAACTATTCAACTATTTCTTGACCTTTAAAATACCTTGTGATATAAATCTTTCAGCCACAAAGGCTCATGTAATTTCTGAGAACTGAGACGTTGTCCTCAGTGAAAAGCTCTCTAGCAGACAAGGATTCCTCATGAAACTCCGCGCCAAAAAAGTCCCTGTAGTCTGCATTACGATCGGGGTGCTGTTCCTGCTCACAGGAAGCATCGCCGCAGCGCAAATGTATCCACAGCCGCCCATTATGGTGCCGTACGGTCCGACGATGAACATGGGTGTTCTCTACTTCACCGCAGGTGTGAAATATCGCAATATTCAGACCGTACGCTTCGAGGTGAAACCCCACATGGTGCAGCAGGTGGTGAGCCTGGGAACCGTGGCCTTTGGGCCTGAGGAAGACGGAACGATCTTCTATCCCTACGACTCGACATTGGGTCTGCCCACCGCATTACCGGGAACCGATCCGAATACCTCCGGTATCTGGGTCTATGATGATGGTATCCTCGACCCGCAAAATCCCGGTATAAACGCCACCGACACGGCATTCACAGCGATACCCGGAGGAAACAGGGGAGTGGGTTATCACAATGGCTCCCAGAACAACTCGGGGTACTTCCGCGTACCGCTTCCGGCTCAGCAGACCGACACCAACGGCGGGATCTACAATGAGACTACCAGAGTAACCTGGACAAGGCGTGTGGATGGGAGAGATGCCCCATACGGGAGTGAAAGCATCATCTATCAAGCGTTGTTCGGTAATGAGTTCGAGGTGGAATTCACCAACAAGATCTGGGCGCCATACTTTGAGGCGGGATACAGGGCGTCGAATTTCTTCAATGTCATGTTCGGAGTCTCGTGGTTCACCATCGGCGAAGTGTATCAAAATACGTTTCACGGCCAAGGATATATCGCACGACGGACTTTCCGGGACAGTTTCTATTTCGCCTCAAGTGACGACCAGAACTGGCTGCACGGAGGGTTTAATTCGGCAATTGACGCGGCGGGGACTACGACTAATCCTGCCACGGACCAATTCTACCTTGTTTACCCTGCAGGCACTATTGCAGGCAGCGACATGCCCGCGAGAAGGTTCACCATTGAGACCGATCCTACCGTGGCGCCGTTCGACGTAACGGAAACCCTGTACAATCGTTTGGATTTCACCGCCATAGAGTTCAAAGTCGGCGGCTCCAGTTGGGTCCCGCTCTGGGGCATGGGTCAGGTCGGAACATCGTTCGGTATGTTGTGGGCCCCCATTCCCTATACCGTTGTCACCCGCAGCCTCGTCGTAGCCGACGAGACCAGCGTGGACGCAGGAGTGACGGCCGGGGATGTCATCATAGACGCAGCCAAGAAACAGGAAGACGTCTGGCTGTGGCCGAATATCGGCTTGTTCGTGGGAGGCGATCTGCAACTGGGTTGGGGACGCTTCTTTGCCAAGTCAAGCGTAGAGTATGACTTCTATTTCGGGCAAAACAACAAGTGGGGCGATATCGTGGAAAACGTAGTTAACCTATCCGGCCTAAACGCCACACTGAGCGCGGGGGCTTTCTTCTAGCAAGCGTCAACCGACGGAGATCGCGCGCTTCTTCATGGATCCGAGCCTTTGTTCAGCGTTGCTGAAAAA
This sequence comes from Desulfomonilaceae bacterium, assembly GCA_963675835.2. Lineage (GTDB taxonomy): Bacteria > Desulfobacterota > Desulfomonilia > Desulfomonilales > Desulfomonilaceae > JAVHLK01. The sequence goes on along the minus strand of CAXXIU010000017.1, from coordinate 48,989 downwards.
GGAGTCGGATCCGGCCGCGAAGGGACTTTCCCGCAGAGATGAACGCCATCCCCCTGGAAAGCTCCGGCCAAGCGGAGTCTCAAGATGAAAACACATGCCCTCTCAGCGCTGCTCATTTGTCTGAGCATTCTTTCATGTATCCTTCCGGCGGCTTGCGCGAACGGCGCTTCTGATTTCGGGCAACCTCCCCTGCTTGCTCCTCAACGCGTGTACATTTACACGAAGGGCTTCTACGCCGATGTTGCCGCCAAGTGGGTAACGCTCATGCAGGTCGATCTCAACGTGACGGCAGGAGATGGAGGGTTCTCCACAGAGGGCAGACCCATGGAGAATCAATCTTGGGGTCCGATGTTTGAGGCCGGGTACATGGCTTCAAATTTCTTTGATGTCTTCTTGGCTTTCTCATGGTACGACCTGACAGATTCAGGATGGACCACCGGCGAAACTCCCGCGGACACTCTATCGTTTCAACTGGACCTGGCCGATTATCAGTTCCGGATGGGGGCGCGAACCTGGGTTCCGTTACACGGAATGGGGAGATTCGGTGTGAACTGCGGCGGCCTGATCAGTGTAATCCCGTTTGACCTGGATGTGAGTCGAGACAGCGAGGGAATTATCCGGGGAGGGTCCCACGGCGACACGTGGACCGCGTTCGGGGGCTTTGCCGGGATCGATGCGGAAGTGAACTACGGTAGGACATTCGCGAAGTGCCGGATCGAGGGAAGCCTCGTTACGGGAAACCGGTACGAACAGCTTCTCGGCATGGCCGCGAACGTCAATACCTCGGGGTTCTCCTTCTCCGTCGGAGGAGGCGTACGGTTTTAGCGTGTCATTGCGTATCGTCCCTAGCTGCCCAGGGCACAGGGGCCTACTCCTACCAAAGCACCTCGAGCGATGAGGTTCGCTCCGCCGACCACAGTCGCTACGCAAGAACTTCGTCCACCTCACACAACCGAGCACCGGCGTCAGCGCCCCGACTCCGGGGCGGACCGCCAATCAACGGGGATCTTGGCAATTCCCTGTCCCTTGGGCTTGTAGAGCACATGACCTTTCTCGATGCCGTAGAGATACAGGTCACGAGTGATGCGCACGTCGTCTTTGCAGTACTGCTCCAAGAGATCGAGCTTGCCCTCCCTGAACCACTGCGGGGCTTGAAGACCGGAACCGGATTTCTTCTCTCCAAGCGTAACGGCCGCAAGTTGGTCCAATGAGAGGCGGTGGCCGAGTTTGGCTTGAACCGAGACAAGAATGTCCAGATTCGGGTGTGCCCTGAGATCCTCATCGGTATACGCGCTGAGCACCTCGTAGTCAAAGCGCATCTGATTGAAGCCCACGATGAGGTCGCTCCTCTTGAGTACGTGGATCAGATCCGACACATTTTCTTCAGTGAAGGTGAGAAAACCGTCCCGCTCGGAGTGAACGACACCGAGGGACAGCCTCATTTTCCGGATATTCTTCCAACCTCCCACTTCGTCTGCGAGTTTCTGGGTCTCCAGGTCAAAGACGACGATGCCCTCGGGGCGGACGTGGTTGGGGCGGGTCAAACGGTTAGGTAAGGGGCCGTGTCCCCCGGGCGCGGGTGTGGATGATTCGGGAGCAATCTTGAATTCCCGGGCAGAGGCGGGCATGGTTCGGGAGAGGCTGCTTCCCGTAAGCGATGGGGCTTTCATGGGCGGTTTCTCCTTTGCGTGGGCTATCGGCCGCGATCTGCCGGAGCCTGAGCGATTCCGGGAGGAGGCATCGGACGGGTGAGGGACTCTTTCGGTAGTGTGCGTCCGCGGGTCCTTTGCGGCCAAGTCGGGGAAGAGAAGGGGAGGTTCCGGTTCTTTCCGCTTGGGAAGAACGAGTCCTTGATCCGGGTTCATGAGAAGCTCCAAGACGGCAAGGCAGGCCTGCTTGTCCAAGGGTTTGTTCCCGGAACCGCATTTGGGAGAGTGGATGCATGACGGGCATCCATCTTCACACGGGCATTTCTCGACGAGGACCCTTGCTTTTTCGAGAAGTTCGTCGATCACGTCGTACGCACGGTGAGCAAGTCCGACTCCGCCCGGATGCCCATCGTAGATGAACACCGCGGCACCGCCTACTTGTTCGTGATGTGGTGTGGAAATCCCGCCGATATCGTCACGGTCGCACAAGGCGAAGAGAGGAAACATGGAAATGGCCGCGTGTTCCAGCGCGTGAATTCCGCCCATGAAATGGAGTCCTGCATTCGTGATGATCTTCTTGACCTTGTCCGGAATTTCTATCCATATTCCGACGGTCTCGAAGTGGAGCGGAGGGAGGTCGAGTTCCACCATCCCAATGAGGTCCTGGCCTGATGTTCGGCGTTTCTCATACGACGTGATGATTTCCGTAACCTTTAGATCGGCTTCTCGAACGGTAAATCCGGGAAAATCTCTGCTGCGCACGGGCGCACGAATCACTGTCGTGTCTTTTTCGGATAGGGCGCGGGTGTAGTAGTTCACGCGTGCAGATCTGACGATGATGTTGCGTCGCTTTAGATCGAGCTCCGTGACGACGTACTGCCTGGTTCTATGCAGGTACACGGCGCCTTTGTGGCATTCCTTGAGGGCTCTGGCCCCGGAAGAGCTTCCGATGAGCCTCTTGCCGGGATGGAGGCTTATTGCATAGGAGGCACCGATGCTCCTCAAGTCAACGTTGCGTTGCGGGCGTTTTTGTGCCGAATAGAGGGAGCCGTCGCGGCCCGGCCGGAGGATTCCCGCCTTACACAGTTCTTCGATTGCGGAGCCCGCCTCCGGGGGCGAGCGCCCATTCTTCGTTGGGCCGAATGGGTGCCTCCGCGGCTGCGCATGGGATATGGCGTTTCAGAACTTCTCTATTGAACGGGTCGAGAATCGCCTCCTCGCAGGAACGTCCAAAGAAGTCCTGCGGGTTGCGCAAGAAGTACTGGTCCAGTGCGTCGTAACCCGCGATGAGGACGACAGCGCTCGGCCGTCCCGAACGGCCGACTCGGCCGCCCCGTTGCCACGTATTGATAATGGTGCCGGGATAGCCCACCAGAATGCACAGGTCGAGTCCGCCCACATTGATCCCCATTTCAAGAGCGGATGTTGAGATCACCCCGTCCATTTTGCCGGCGAAGAGTTGGGCTTCGATTTCACGGCGTTCTTCGGGAAGGAATCCGGCCCTGTACGAGCTGACACGACCGCGCAGGTGAGGCGCATCGTGCATCACCCAGGTAGTGATGAGTTCCGTAAGCTTTCGCGCTCTTGTGAAGACAATGGTCTTCAGTCCCGCATTCAATGCCTGAACGAACAGCTTGGAAGCCACCGTGTTGGGGCTCAACGCGGGGTTGAGGAAGATGAAGTGCCGTGCCGAGACGGGAGCCCCCGACTTATCCACGACAGAGACTTCTCTGCCGATCAGCTTGGACACAAAGCTCCCCGGATTGGCCACCGTGGCGGAACAAGTAACGAAGGCCGGATTCGATCCATGGACGTTACAAACGCGCAGGGTTCGCAGCACTACCTGCGAGATGTGGCTCCCGAAGATCCCTTTGTATGTGTGGACTTCATCCAGGACGATATACCGCAGATTCGCGAAGAACTCCTTCCAGGAGTCGTGATATGCCAGCAAACTCACGTGCAGCATGTCGGGATTGGTGATGAGAACTCTCGGCGGCGCGCTCCGTATTTTGCGGCGTTCCGGTTCGGGCGTGTCTCCGTCGTACACTGCGGCGCCGACTCCGGAATCGCCTGCGAACTCGATGAAGGCATCTCGCTGGTCACGCTCGAGGGCTTTGAGAGGAAAAAGAAAGAGGGCATGCCCGTGTGGGTCCTTCAGGAGCCGGTCCAGCACGGGAACCTGGAACCCGAGGGTCTTCCCACTGGCCGTGCTCGTTGACAATACCGTATCGAGTCCTTGAATCGACAGTCGGATGGCTTCAGTCTGGTGAGAGTACGGGCGCTCAATACCTGCTCTCTTTAGGAGTCCGACGACTCGCGCATCAAGTTGCGGGGGCAGAGGCTCCAGGATGGCCGGCTTTTCTTCCAGAATCTCGTGATGTGCCACATCCCAACCGTAATTCATGGGATCTTTCAGCCATTCGAGGAATGAGTGCAGCACGACGTTTCCCGTGTCATCCATTCATATGAACCATAATGGCTTGTTAACAGCGCCAAGCCATGAGACTTTCAATGAAATCCGGTTTAGGAACGTCCGGACTATATCTTGACGGCCTGCAGGTGTCAACCTCGTGGGGACACTCCGATCCCTGCGAAGTCCCAAGACCGGCAGTACCGCGTTACGTGTAGGCGTCCCGTTTGACCGTAGGGCGGACTGTGCCCGCCGTGTTCCTGTTTCTGTTGACCTGCTCCGGAGGGCGGAGTATCTTCACTGCGCATCGGACTTGCGAAGCGTTTCCCGGGCGGTTCATCTCACTCCTTTAGGTCGGCATGGACACGAGCAATGATTCACTTCCTGGACTTGTTGGGCGTTGCCGTTTTCGCTATCAGCGGTTCATTGGCGGCCGGTCGCAAGAGACTGGATCTGTTCGGAGTGTGCGTACTTGGACTGGTTACCGCGGCAGGAGGAGGCACCCTCAGAGACATTCTTCTCGGGATACGGCCGGTTTTCTGGATTGCCGACCCGTCCTACATCTATGTTGCAGTGGGAGCGTCGGTCTTGACCTTCGTCAGTGTCCGCTTTCGTCGCACGCCGGGTCGACTCTTGCTGATAGCCGATGCCTTCGGACTGGCCCTATTCACTGTACTGGGGACTGAGAAGGCGCTGCTTCTGGATGTGCCGTGGGTGGTAGCGGTCATCATGGGAATCATGACCGGGGTGGCGGGCGGCATGGTGCGTGACCTATTGACCGGCGAAATTCCGTTGATCCTACGCCGAGAAATCTATGCCACGGCATCATTGGTCGGAGCCGTGGCATTTGTCATGCTTTTCGATGTATTCCCCAATAGAATCGTTGCCACTCTTTTCGCTGCTTTGGTTACTCTTGTCCTACGGTTGGCGGCAATTAAGTGGAACCTGTCGTTGCCGGTACTGTTGCTCGACGATGACGTCTCAAGACGATGAATGCGTCGACCGTTTTCACGTGGTACTGCGTTCAGTAGTATAAGGTTACCCCGCGAAACGGGGGGAGGCCGGCGCGACCAAAGCACCGAGAGCCTACGCACATACACGACCGAAGGGCGGGCTGTGTCCGCGTTCTTCCCGTCGAAGCGCCATGACTCTCGGTCACTACGGAATAAGAAAATCCCACGAGCGGTCCGGACCGAAGTTCAGCCCTCAGGAAAAGGGGGGCAAGGGGGGATTTTCAGTAATGGCCGGGGCCGGGATTAGAAATCCGGTTCTCGGCGTTGCCGGGAAGGCGGCTCAGGGAAAACTCATCCGAGATCCCAGTGTGCCGAAGTGCTTCTTCATCATCCCATAAACGGGTTTTCCTACGAAAAAAGTGTAGATGGCGTCCGCCTTCTTGGGCAAGTCAATGTCCGCGAATTTTTCGGGGTACAAGATCTTCCCACATGCGTAGGAATCTGCGATCGCCGTGCCGATATTAGTCATGTACCAGTTGAACGGAAGGAGCAGAAACACGGAATTGCTCTTCACCGCGTTCAATCCCTGATAGAATTGGGGTTTCTTTCGAAAATCCTCCTCCACGAGCTTCATGCCGCCCGCATCGACGAAGATGATTCTAGGATTCCAGGAGATGATCTTTTCTTTGTCGATAAAGAGGTGCCCGGACTTCTGAAGGTCTTTTGCGACGTTTCGAGCCTTGACCCATTCGAGAGGGACGTAGGTCGCGTCGGTACTCTCAATGCCCTGAAATCCTTTGTACCCGATACCGCCTACATACACTGAGGCCTTTTCCGACTCAGGCACGCCTTCCACCCGTTTGAGTAAGTCTGCCCGTGAGTCTTCTATGAAGGACACGACTTGTTCAGCTCGCCGCTCCTTTCCCAAAACCTTCCCCACGACACGCAAAGACTCGTAAACCGCGGGATCGAAGGTGGCAAACATTCCGTAGCTGACCACCACGACGGGAATGTGCAGCTTCTTCTGCAAAGAATTCGCTGTGGGCGCTTTCATGTACGATGCGAAAATCACGTCGGGGTTGACTTGGAGGACGGCTTCGAGGTCCGGCTCACTGTTGATGCTCTTGGGACCTCCGGGACCCACTGAGGGCAGATCGACAAGCTGTGGATTGGCAAGACGGTACGGCCTACCCACCGGCCGTGACTTCTCGAACTGTTCTACGCCTACGAGTTTGTCTTGCGCTCCCAGATAGCAGATCAGCCTCAAAGTTCCGGGAGAAAGGCAAACGATTCTGTCTGGATTTCTTGGAACCTTGACGGTTCTTTTCACCAGGTCCGTAACGGTGACCGTATCTCCGGCAATGCAGACCGAACAGACAAACATTAACGCCAAAGCCGGCATTATCAGGAGCGATATGTTCTTGGCCTGAAGTTTCATATTCTTATCTCCTTCGTGGCACGGCTTGACAATATGCCGTTGTGTTATGCTACGATACCAAGTTAGGTGGCATGAGGTCAACCCTGCCGTCCGTAATCCCGGGACCGGAATGGGAGACGGCGGGCAGGGAGAGAGTGTCTCAAAACTGCCGGCTCGAAGTGAATCGCGCCACGATGAAGTGAACCGCAGTGAAAAATCCCCCCTGCCCCCCTTTGTCAAAGGGGGGTTAGGGGGGATTTACTGCGACATACGTTATAATCGTGCCCCGATATTGTTCTTGCCGGCACCCAACATGGCAGCGAGACGAAACTATGTGACCGAACTCATGAAATGCTGCACTATAAGATGCTCATGTCTTGGCAATCCGATGGAACGGCTGCAATGTATGGATAGCGGAAACGGAGTTAGGAAAATAGAGAGGAAAATTCTCATGAACACAAGTGAAATCCTGTCCAGTACCGAGTGGAAGAAGGCGGTTGATTTTCATGGGCACGTCTGTCCCGGCCTCGCCATGGGTTTCAAGGCCGCCAAAGTAGGAATGGACCGGCTCAAGGAGGATCGGGCGGAGGACGAAGAGCTGGTGGCCATCGTAGAGACCGACGCGTGCGGCGCGGATGCCATACAGGTCCTCACGGGTTGCACGTTCGGAAAGGGCAATTTCGTTTATCGCGATCACGGGAAGACTGTTTTCTCGTTTGTAAGCCGGAGTTCAGGCAGCGGAGTGAGGGTGGCCCTGCGTGCGGGCGCGTTCCAACCGGACGAACGCCACATGGAACTTATCGGGAAAGTGAGGACCGAAACGGCAACGGAACAAGATCGTTCAGAGTTCCGTAAACTGCATGTGCAAAGAGCCCATGAAATCCTGGGGAAAGACCCGACGGAATTGTTCACGGTGGAAGCGGTGCAGATTGATCTCCCTGACAAGGCGACAATAGAGCCGTCAAGAGTGTGCGATATGTGCGGAGAGCCGACCATGCCATCCAAACTCGTGCAGCGGGGTGACGGCATGGTATGTCGAAGTTGCTTCGACATGAGCCCGGGAGCTTGACGGAGCCATTGCCTCAGGAAGACGCTGGGAGTGAACGTCACGGTAGGGGGGCTGCGGCCAGCACCTTGAGGCTTCCGTGCGGTAACCGATTCCTGAAAACGCGCGGCGGTATCGAAGAGGGACGGCATTCTGCCCGTCGACGGGTGAGACGCCTGTCCGCGCAACCCTGCGGGGCGCTTGCGAGAAACGAGACCCCGCGGAACGCGGGGAGGCCTGCTCTGCCAAGAGAGGGGCGGTTTCCGTCAATGGCGTCACCGTACTCCCGCCGTGCCGTACTCGTGACCGGCCTTCGGGTTCCGGATATGAACCGTAGTATGTGCTCCGCGTTGCACCTTCCCGTCTACTTGCGTCGATGGTATACTTGGATCGGCGGGGCAATACGAGTAACAGCCAGGTCAGGTCCCATGGCAGACATCACCAATCCCCATGACCGATTCTTCAAGGAGGTCTTCTCCAGACCCGACGTAGCGGAAGATTTTCTGTTCCACTACCTCCCTCCCGACGTATCGAGTTTGCTGAAGCCCGGCAGCTTTCGATTGAGCAAGGACTCGTTCGTGGATACGAATCTGAAGGAGTACTTTTCGGACTTGCTCTACCAGGTGGACTTCAAAGGCGGAGAGCGGGGATTCGTGTACATTTTGTTCGAGCACAAGAGTTATCCCGCGCCTGATATCGCTTTTCAGCTCTTGCGCTACATGACGAGGATCTGGGAGTACGCATCCAAACAGGTCAAGGATTCCCTACCCGCGGTGATCCCCGTCGTATTGTACCATGGGGAGGTGCAATGGAGCATCCCTCTCAACTTCGCCTCACTCTACCGGGCACCGGAGTCCCTGAGAGAGCGCCTGTGGGATTTCACGTACACCCTTTGTGATCTGTCGGCTTATGCCGATGAAGAGATCAAACTGGGGGTGATGGCGAAAGCGGCACTGCTCCTGCTCAAGCACGTGCACAGTGAAGACCTGGCGGAGAGACTGAGTGATATTCTCGGACTCTTGCCGGCGATGACCGAGCAGACTGCGCTGAAGTTCTTGGAAACGGTAATGCGTTATCTGGGCGCTGCAGCCGGAACAGTGACGATGGAAGACTGTCGCAAGGCCGTCGAGGCTGCTTTTCCCGAGACAGGAGAGACATTCATGGAAAGATGGATTGAAGAGATCACCGCGCAACGTCATCAACAGTGGATGGCGGAAGGATTAGAGAAAGGTCTGGAAAAAGGACTGGAAAAAGGATTACGAGAGGGGGCGGCCGCCGTAACCCTTCGTCAGCTCACGCGCAAGTTCGGAATCCTTGATTCTGCGGTGGAAGAACGGGTACGGCAACTATCCTTCGAAGATCTGGAAAGACTGGGCGAAGATCTGCTGGACATCCGGGACGATTCGTCCCTCATGGAATGGCTCGACCGGACCGAGAAATCCCGTTAGCTCTCCATCACGAAAACGAGGTGAGATTCCGGGATTTCCCGGGACCCCATTCAACTACCCTGCGGCAGTAATGCGGTAACGGATTCCTGAAAATGCTTCGGAGTGTTCCAGTGGTTTGAGGCTCCGAACTTTCTTGCGTAGCCGGGGCCCCCGGCCGGCCTCCCCAAGACACCGGAACACGGCTTTCGGTGCCGGCTATGGTCGTTGCACCGGACCCGTTCCGTCGGTGCCGGACTCACTTTCCTCCGACGGTCCTTACGCGGTCGGGAGATTATCGACCGGGTCGCTGCTCTCGACTGGAGCGTAAGATCCGTAGCGTCTCGCCCACACCTTGGTGAGTTCGGCTCCGAAAAAATACACCTGCGAAGAATAGTAGACCCACACCAACAGGATCACCAGCGACCCCGCGGCTCCGTAGACCGAAAGCGTGGTGCTGTGTCTCAGGTAAATGCCGAAGGCCCACTTTCCTGCAAAAAACAACAATGATGCGAAGATTGCTCCGACCCACACGTCTCTCCACTCTATGGGCAAATCGGGAATCAGCTTATAGCTCAGAGCAAGCAGCGAGGGGATCATTGCTACCGTTATCAGCAGGTTAAGGGTGTCCACGAATTGCGTGGGAATGGGAAAGAACTGCGAGAAGAGGTGATTCATTGAGGTCAGCACCGCGGTGGTCAGGACGGAAATGAGGATGAGGATGCCGATGCCGACCACAAAGACAAATGACACGGCCCTCATGTATATGACGGTTACTATCCCGGACCGGTGGGAATGGTCCACCCCCCAAATGTTGTTCAGTGAACCCTGGAGTTCCGCGAAGACCGCAGTGGCCGCTACGGCCGCCCCTGCAATGCCGACAACCGGCAGGCGGCGGTCGCTCAAATCGCTCCAGAAGGTGTCGATGACCGTGAAGACGTACTGAGCTACATCCGGTGTTACGATTTCTTTCAGTTTTATCACGAGCTCCGTTTTCGCATTGGTGCTTCCGATGAACGCGCCCGCTATGCCCAGAGCAACGAGAAGGGCCGGTGCGAGTGAAAACATCGTGTAAAAGGCCAGGGCCGCGGCCATCCTCATGACGTTATCCGACTGCCCCGCGGCGAGCGTCTCCTTGGTTACCGTCCAGCATTCGCAGAGAACCCGTGCAGGGACTCTCGAAATCTCACGTATGTCCATATGTAAGGCCTCCGACATGCGAGCACGGTCGAATACTCGATGGGGGGGCTGCGAAGCAGGCTCAGTGTCGCCGAAAGGTCGTGTAACCTCATACCGTGTCTGAGGCCTGTGATTCCACTCGACAACAGCGTTGGGGGGAGCTTCTCGGCAGTTCTACTCGCCGTGCTCCCCCCCTATATTCCGCATCGTGCGCTCTTCGTACCCTGCCTCCGAGGCGAAGCCCCGGAGTGCCCGTTACTGCCGAGGACTTTCATGATTCGTTGTGGCTTATAAACTGCGCAAGCCATGAGAGTCCATGTGTAATCGTCCTGAATTGGGGAATGTAAGGCCCAGGTCATTTTCCAGCGCGTCAAGGCCCCCGAAAGATTTGTAACAGATCCAAGCCCGATGGACCATGAGAAAAGAACCCCACTACGCCGAGGCAAATAGAGTTGACAGAGTGGTACTAAGAGTAATAACGTGGCAACATGTGAGGCAAACCTATGATGACGTGGCACCGATGCCCGTGTCTCATAGAGAGATTCCGAGGTTAATGCATGGCCGGCTCACCTATCATAGAAGGTTACGCCGAATCCCTAAGGAAGAAGTTTCGGCTCTTTGTCGTCTTTCTCGTCGCACTTGCGGTACTGGCCGTTTTTTCCGTGGGATTGGGCTCCTTCGACGTGTCTCCCCTGAAGGTGGTTGCAACCTTGTTGGGATATGAGGAAGGCCCTGCGGGGATAGTCATCTGGAATATCAGAATGCCTCGCATCATCTCGGCCATTGTTGCGGGATGGGGACTTGGAGTGTCGGGAGCAGTGATTCAGTGCGTGCTGAAGAACCCGCTCGGTTCGCCGTTTACGTTGGGAATCAGCCATGGGGCCGCATTCGGTGCTGCATTTGCCATTGTCATACTGGGGGCCGGCGGCACTCAGTACGGTGCCCTCAGGACAACGGCAACGTCCCTACTTACCGTATACAATGTATACGCGGTGACGTTGTGTGCGTTCGCCGGCGCAATGGTGACGACCGCGGCGATCCTGCTTCTCGCCCGCATGAGGCAAATGGCCCCCGAATCGATCATTTTGGCCGGTGTGGCCCTATCTTCCCTTTTTGTCTCCGGCACTATCCTCATCCAGTATTTTGCCTCAGAGGTGGAGTTGGCATCGATCGTGTTCTGGACCTTTGGCGACGTTTCCCGGTCAAACTGGAACGAAATCGGCATCATGACCGTGGTCACCGTGGCGGGCACGGTCTATTTCATTGTGAAGCAATGGGATTTCAATGCACTGACCGCAGGTGAAGATGCAGCCAAGGGGCTCGGGGTCGATGTGGGACGGGTGAGGCTCTGGGGAATGTTTATGGCCGCTCTCGTCTCGGCCCTGGTAGTGGCGTTTCACGGGGTTATAGCCTTTCTCGGTCTGCTGGCGCCGCACATTGCGAGACGGCTGGTGGGAGCCGATCACAGAGTACTTCTTCCGCATAGCTGCGTTCTTGGGGCCCTACTCCTGCTTCTGGCCGACACGCTCGGAAGGCTCATGGTGGGTTCGGGAACTCTTCCGGTGGGCGTCCTCACCTCGTTCATGGGTGCGCCGCTCTTCCTCTACCTCTTGATAGGAGGGCGAAAAGCATGATCCTCAAGGTTACCGACATCGAGTTCAGCTACAACAGCCGGCCGGTCTTGCAGGATGTGAGTTTCAGTGTGCCGCGTGGGAGCATTGTGGGCGTACTCGGGGTCAATGGTGCGGGAAAATCGACGCTCCTGAAGTGCATCAATAGGATACTCAAGCCCAGAGGCGGCTGCGTCATGATCGACGACGGCGACGTGTCTTCCATGAGTAGGTCGGACATTGCCAAGCGCATTGGGTACGTTCCGCAGCGACATGGGGGAGATGCACTCACCGTTTTCGACACCGTGCTCTTGGGCCGCAAACCGTACATAGAATGGAGTGTTACGGAGCGAGATCTTGAGATCGTTTCGAGGATCATTCGGATCATGCGACTTGAAGAGATGGCTCTCAGGCCCGTGAGCCAACTCAGCGGAGGCGAGGCCCAGAAGGTGGTGCTTGCCCGTGCGCTTGCCCAGGAGCCGGATATCCTACTCCTGGATGAACCCACGAGCAGTTTGGATCTCAAGAATCAGCTGGATGTTATGAACCTGATCCGCGAGGCCGTAAGGACTCAGGGGCTGGCGGCAATTGTGTCACTTCACGATCTCAATCTCGCTCTGCGTTTTGCCGACCAGTTTCTCTTTCTCAAGGACGGGACGATCCATTCGTTTTCCGGACGGGAAGGACTGAACGGCGGGGTGATCAGGGAGGTGTATGACGTAGAAGTCGTTATGGTTGAAATGGAAGGGCATTCAGTCGTCGTACCCGCGTGAGCCCGGAGTCTCGAATTACGGCGTCCGCCGGTGTGTCGCGCTGAAATTGCTTCGTCGCTCCGCTCCTCGCAAAGACATCGTCGAGGTTGTCATTGCGAGGGCGCAGCCTGTGGCAATCTCGGCAGTTCACGCGGACGTCGGCGCACTGATGAATCAGCGTACTAAGATTCATTCGCTACTTCTCGCCATGACCTCCCGCCGCTTGTCCGGTGGTCTTTCTCGATTCATTCCGTCTTGCTCGCTACGAGCAAGTAACCACGTTCATTGTCTTCCAGGAGATCGATGGTAAGCCCTGCGGCACCAAACAGGAGACGCATGGTCTCAGGTCCAGGCAGTGAATCGGCCATTACCGACGGATCGGTCTTGCGATGCATGTCATTGATGAAGGAGGAGCCCATAAGGTGAAACACGACGAGCCTGCCGAGTGGTTTCAGCGCGGCTGAGAGGATTCGGAGGGCTTGTTCCTTGTCGTCGAAGTGTGGAAAAACCTGATGGCAAATCACGAGGTCAAACTCTTCATCAACAAGCGGCAGGTTCTCCAGCGCTTCGCATTCCACCCTCGCGTTGTCCCGTTGTCCCAGACGGTCCGACGCAGCCTGCACCATATTTTCACTGATGTCCACGGCCATGATGAATCCCGCGTCCGCGGAACGATCGGCGAGCAATTCCGTAAGCCGGCCGGTGCCGCACCCCGGTTCGAGGATTCTCATGGCGGACGTCCATCCCGCGAGGCTTAACATCCGGTCAATTCTCTCGAGTTCATCATTCGTATATTCTCTGAAAGCCCATTTCGAATCAACTTGAGAGTCGAAATACGCCGCCTTGCCGGTGTTCATCTGAAAGACCTCCTAGATGCAACGAGGGGCTTCACGGGGGAGACGGCGGGAACGGGTCCGGCCTTCGCCCGACTTGTAGGGGCACCCCCCTGGAGACTGTCTCAGAAGTCGGTGAGTGACGCAAGTCGTAGCACGAATGTTCAGCGAATCGCAGGAAATCCCCCCTAACCCCCCTTTATAAAAGGGGGAAATCGGCTCTTATCCCCCTTTGGCAAAGGGGTGCAGGGGGGATTTATGTTGGGATCCACCTCATCCCGCCTTCAGCGCGGGATTCAGTTCAATCTGACAGTTTTGAGACACTTTCCCTGTGGGTGCCCTCAATGAATATCCTACGATCTGATGTTTCCTTTCCGTCGAGGGTATTGCGTATCCGTCGGTCGTCCATGGTGTTGAGGGGGTGAACCATGCGGGCGGCCACAGAGGGCCGCCCCTACAAATCACCACCGTGGGGCCGGTTACGCCCGCAGTCTCATCGGCAAATACCGGGAGGCTTGACGGAGAGATATCCTACGAGGTCTACCGCTTTTTTGCGACCACGATCTTCGAATCCAGTCTGTCTCCAAATGTCTCCAGGTCCGGGGCCGCAAAGTCGGACGGCTCAACGATCTTCACGATCTCGAAACCCTCTTGCAGCCGAGCCATGTAATCCTCGAGACTCAGGTCATTTGCGAACGAATACATTCTCCTCTGCTTTGCCGCACCCTCAAACGCGGTCAGGTTCCATTCCATGTCGAGGAGTCTGCTCTTGGATCCATCCGCGGATCCGTAGAATACGTGCTTGTTGACGAAGATGCCGCCCGGCTTCAGAGCACGGCGCACTTTCTCGAGTACGCTTGCATTCTTACCCGCGGGATTATAGTAAAGAAGAACAATATCATAGTCAGTGCCGAAATCATCACTGAATAGGTTCCCTTCACGAAAACGGACATTGTCGACGTTATGCTTCGAGAACATCGCCTCGGCGTACGGCCTCATTTCAGGGGTGTCCAATACGGTGCCCTCGATATGGGGATGCCCTTCGCACAGCGCCGTGCAGTAGAGGCCGTGACCGCCGCCGAGATCGAGGATACGCCGCGCCTCGGAGAATTCCGGCAGACCCGCGACGACCGCGGTAGTTCGCTGAAGCTCACCCGTCAGGATTTGAGCTTTGAGACTACCCATGAAGTGGTTGTTCGCGAAGAACTCTCCGGGGTTCATCATCAGCGGACCGTTTTCCCACACCCGGCCCAATTGTTCCCAGAGCTTGAAGCCATACTGCAAATTCTGGATAACTTCTCCCTGAAACAGGTGGGTTTCTTTCCGAAGAAAGGTCCTGCTTGTGTCGGAGTTCCTGTACCCGCCGGCCGTTCTTACCAGTAGCCCCGCGTCGCAAAGGACTTCGCACAAATCCTCGGTCATGGCCGGCTGCACCCCCAGTTCTTTGGACACGTCTTGTACACTTTGTACATGCTCAAGCGCGTCGAAAAGCCCTTTTCCCACGGCGGCACCGAGAGCACAGAACTCTTTGAATTTTCTGGAACAGTCCGCCATGAACGCGTACAGATCATCCACATTCGTGGACGGCGAATCAATCAGTGCACTGTTTTTCATTTCCATGGGTCCTCCGGCTATGGATCGGCGTAAGTTTGGGTGGTCGTCTTCATTAACACGGTCGCGTATCCCGTGCCGTCTTTTCCGCAAGGTCATGAACCGTATCTTGCCGATAATCGGGCAAGACGCGGATTCCACGAAACCGTAGGGTAGGGCGGGCCGTGCCCACCGAGCGACGGTATGTCCGACGCTGTGTTGGTAGGGGCGACCGGCGGTCGCCCGTGGGACGGGCATCCCTGCTCGCCGTCTCTCCGGCGAAGGCCGGAGTCCAGGAGAAGAAGACTGGTTCCCGGCCTACGCCGGGAAGACGGCTCGGGTTTTGCGACCGTATTTACGCCACGGACCCCTCAGTTACCCACGGCGATCTTACCGCCCAGTTCTCCGTAGTCGCGCTTCATCAAATCGTACACGGGCTTGCCCAGCAGAAACGTGTACATCTCGTCGGCCTTCTTCGCCGGCTGAACGTCGGAAAACTTGTCGGGATAGAGTATCTTCCCCGCGGTGTAGGCATCCGCGATGGTGGTCCCTATGTTGGTGACGTACCAATTGAACGGGTGCAGGCGGTAGACTTGATTCGTCTTGAATGCCTTGAGACCCTTATAGAATGCAGGCTTTTTCTGCATATCCTCTTTGAGGACGGGCAAACCTCCGCCATCTACAAATATGATATCCGGATTACATGACAGAAGTTGTTCTTTGTTGATGAACAAATGCCCTTTGTCTTTCCACTGCCGGGCCACATTCTTCGCAGCGATCCATTCGAGCGGAACGTAGGTTGAATCGGTGCTCTCGATTCCCTGGACTCCCTTGAAGCCGACGGCGCCCACGTATGCCCCCTGTTTCTTGCCTTCGTCAATGCCCTGAGTTCGTTTTTTCAAGTCCTCTTGGCAGGCGAGAACAAAGGATATAATCTCTTCGGCCCGTTTGTCGGCTTTGAGGATTTTCCCCATGAGTTTCAAGGATTTGTAGATTACCGGGCTGAAACTGGCAAACGGTCCGTAGCTCAGGACCACCACGGGTATGCCGAGTTTCTTCTGCACGGAATCGGCAAGCGCAGGTTTCATGTACGTGATGAATACGATGTCCGGGGAGACTTTCAGCAGCGCTTCCAAATCCGGCTCTGCGTTGATGCTTCCCACGTCGCCCGGTCCTGCTGTGGGCAATTTGGCCAGTTGGGGATTTGCAAGCCAGTATGGTCTGCCGGCAGGTCTCTTCTTCTCCATATTCTCCACACCGACGACCAAATCCTGTTTCTGTAGATAACATACCAGTCTCAACGATCCGGGAGCCAAGCAAACTACCCGTTTGACGTCAGCGGGTACTTGAACGGTTCTGTTGGTCAGGTCGGTAATGCTGATCGTTTCTTTGGCGCTCGCTCCGTGTATCAGAGTCAGACAGGCCATGCACACGAGTATGACCAAGACAAATCCTCGGGCTCTACATTTCATCTGTTTTCATCCTTTCGTCTGTATGCTGCGTATCCGTTGTGCGTTCATCGGGAGAGATGCAACAGCGGGGAATCACGATGGGGCAACTATTGCAGTAGTTGCCGGAAGTTTCTTGAATTATCGGCCTCCAAAGTTTGCTTGGCGGTCCTTCACCGCAACCTTCCTGCATCCGGTAAAAGGAAAACCGGCATCCCGAAAGTTGTGCCGGACGACGTGACACGCTCTTGGGATGCCGGTCAAGGTGGAGTTTTGAGAAACGAGAGGAGATTGCTTCCGAGAACTCCGCTGCACCGAACTCGACTCCCACGATGGCCGCAAACCGGCGTGAGCGTTTTGTACCCTCGGAATCGTGGAAGGCGAACGAGGCCGAAATATTGTATCAAGACCCGGTACCCGGGACGAGGTGATCGATCCGGCGTCCACCCCAGCCGTCAGCTGAGCGAAAAACACCCATAGCACATTATTGTAACATGTCCAAGGGTAACGTGACACATGGCGTGAAGTCAAGAAAAAAGCGTGGCACTGCTGTGCAAAGGTGAGAATCCTGCTGCTTTGGAGGACTCATCCGCCCCCCTCCGGGATTACAGTCGCCATTCCCCGTAGAAGTACCGGTCACGCACACTCCGGGCCTTGTCTCTCGCCCAAGACTCCAGGCCCATCTTCTTGATCAGACAGAGGTTGAAGACCTTGGCGTTGTGCCAACGTTGCGCTTGGTCGACGTATGGGTGAAGAAGGTCACAAGGGAAGTCGGTGCAGTCGGAACAGAATTCGACCCCCTTTTCTCGTGCGCACGGGTACACGCGACACGGCATGGAGAGGTGCTCGCACTTGCCGTCTTCATCGCGGCATCCTTTGCACTTCACCAGATCGGCGGGTAGGCTCGCCACCTGCGAGACCGACGCGGCAATTTCTTCATTCTGCTCAGCCAAGTGCAAATAACAAACGAAACAGGGGAGGCCGCACGGGGCCGTCATGTGTCGGTAATCGACAGGCTTATTCGCTTGGAATCTCTCAAAATCCTCTGTGAGGCGTCGTACCGTATCTCGCGGATTCTCATTCATGGAATTCTCCCGGGTTGTTGCTTGACGGATTGGTATGATCGGAGTGACGAGCGTCTGATGCACGAGGGCGGCATCCTCTTCCCGTGCCCGATACTTCGCGAAGTTATGCCACACCCCGGGAGAAAGTCATCACCCACTTGGGGGATAGGTGCTAACATGAGAGTACTACTCCGACGATCGGCCGATAGGAGCAACCTGAGGTGGACATGACGAGCCCCACGGATCGACGAGTGCTCTTCAGTGAGGTGCAGCGGTTTCGGCAGTGGTACCTGAGGGTCGGTATCGGTGTTGCGGCCGGGCTGTACATCGGGGCATTCTTGGCGTGGTCTTGGACAACCTTCGGCGCAAGGGCCTCGCTCGATGGACACGGTTCCGAACCGACCGTCGGCTTGATTGCGTTCGGCGCCGGTTTCATATTCTTCGCGGCAACGTTCGCGTTCCTTATCACCACCCGTCTCATAGTCGAAGTCAGGACAGGGGGGCTCTATTTCAAGTTCGTCCCCTTTCACTGGGACTTCCGTCATATCCCTTCAGAGTGCGTACGCATGGTGGAAACACGCACCTACGATCCGGTGAAGGACTGCAGGGGCTGGGGCATCAGATGGGCGCAAAAGTTCGGCACTGTGTATAGTGTGGGAGGAAAACGGGGTGTCTACGTGGTCACGACCGACGGAAGAAAGATGCTTCTTGGATCACACCGTGCGGAGGAACTGGTGCAGGCATTTCGATCAACGCGCGTTGAAGGCTGATCGCCGCGGTCGGCGTCGAGCATGTTCCATAGATGAGCCGGTTCATGAGGCGGTCGAGGCCATATCACCCGATTGGTTCGGATGATTCCGTGTCTACGGAATGGATTACGCAAACCGGACTTGGAAACCCGGTCGATCTCTGTACCACTAATCCTCATTTTTTTGTCGTACCGCGAAGATTTCTTCGGAAATTGGCTCTTGAGTTTGGGCATTCCGGGGACACGATCCCGATTTGTGGCCCTCCGCTGCGCTCCGGCAAATCGGGTCATGTCCCCGGAATTGCGGGAACTTGGCATTTTCGGTGTTCGCTGTGCCTCTGTGGTGATTCGCTTTTGGTTGCGGCCGAAGGCTGCGCTAAGCCGAATATGTATCTCAATTCATTGGCCGGCGCTGCCAAGACAGGGATAGTTTCCGTTAATACGTCACCGTACTTCCGCCGTGGCGTACCGGGGGTAATCAAGCTCTTGTGTGCAGGGCTTCGATAGGATCAAGCCGTGCCGCCTTCCACGCCGGATAAATGCCGAAAATCATACCAATGGCAACGGAGAAGACCAACGAGAGAGCCATGTACTCCACCACGAAGGCGACAGGCATTCCGGCGGTTTGGCTGATCGTTTTTCCGAGAGTCACACCAAGAATCAGCCCCAGCAAACCTCCGAGGATTCCCATACACGAAGCCTCAATCAGAAATTGAACCAGAATATCTTTTCTCCGGGCACCCACAGCCCGGCGTATTCCGATTTCCTCAATCCGTTCTCTCACAGACAGAAGCATCACGCCAAGTATCCCCACACCGCCTATCAGCAACGAGACGAAAGCGATGCCGGCCACAAGAAGGCTGAATGTTTCGGCAATCGAGCTTTCCGCCTCAAGTACGTCGGCCTGATTCTGGATCGTGAAATCGTCTTCCTTCCCCTCTCGCAACCGATGTCGTTCCCTCAGCAGCCACCGGATCTGATCTTCCGCCTTACGAATGTCCTGGAATCTCTTGGCCTCGACGTAAATGTTGGTCAAGTGCGTTAGGTTCATGAGCCGACTCAACGCCGTTCGCAAGGGAATGAGGATCTGGTCGTCTTGGTCTTCCCCCTGTATTTCACCCTTTGAGCCGGTTACTCCTATCACGCGGAATGATGCCTTTCCGATCCTGATAGGCTCACCGATTGGATCTCGCCCGGAAAAGAGGCTTTGAACTACGGTTGGACCGACAACGGCAACCCGCGCCATAGTCTTGTTATCATCGTAGCCGAAGAAGGAGCCGGACCGAATTGAGTGGTTACGCACCATCCGGAAAGAGGGAAGGGTTCCTACAATCTTTGTGGTGTACGAGACATTCTCATACTTCACCGGCAGTTTCTTCCAGTGAACGGGAGCAACTTGTTTCACGGCATCACATTCCTCCTCGACGGCTCTGGAATCCTTTCGGGTCAGATTCGTCATAATGGTCAACTTGCCCTCCTTGCCTTTGAGGGCCCGGGACTGTCCCGCGCTGACGATCAGCAGGTTCGTCCCCATCCCCTGAATCTGTTCCCTCACTGCTCGCTCTGCTCCCTTGCCGATCCCGACCATAATAATGACCGCGGCAACGCCGATCGTCACGGCCAACAGTGCCAACGCGACTCTTAGACGATGAGCGGTGAGGGATTTTATGGCGATTCGTGTCCCTCGAAAGGGTTTCATTTAGCTTCTCCGGCCGTCCTACTTCAGCGCCTCCACGGGGTTCAGTCCCGCAGCTTTCCTGGCAGGTTGGATGCCTGCAAGAAGCCCGACAAGCAGTGCGCTCAGCAGCGCCAAAACGATGGGCTGCCACATAAGCGTTGAAGGCATCTTCATAAATAATGACAAACCTTTGAGCGCCAAGAGTCCCAGTACGATCCCGATGATTCCTCCCCCTGCTGCGACAAAAAGGGATTCTATGAGGAATTGCATCAGAATATCCTGTTTTCTTGCTCCAACAGCCCTCCGTATCCCGATCTCCCCTCTTCGTTCGCTTACGCCGATAAACATGATGTTCGCAATGACGATTGCGCCTACGATCAATGATATTGCCGATACGAGGACCAAGAAGATTGTGAATGATGAAGAGATCTTGGAGGCCATTGCCATGACCTGTTTCGGGGTTGCAATGGTGAAATCGTCCTCTATTCCATCTTGAAGACGATGCCGTTCTCTGAGCAGGCCGCGAAGGTCTTTGACTACGGCGTCCATTTTTGCGGGTTTTTTGAGGGCAACCTTTATCATGACAAGGTGGTCCTGGTTGAAAACCCTCTTTTGCCCGGTAGTTAGGGGAATGAGAATTCGCCCGTCCATGTCCGCGCCGGCGGGAGAGGTTCCTCTTTTTTCAAGAATGCCTATCACTTTGAACGGCAGATTGTTAATGAGTATCTGCTCTCCAATAGGGTCCTGCCCTTCAAAAAGGTCTTTGACCATTGTCTCCCCGATAACCGCGACTCTCGCGAGGCGAGAAACATCTTCGTCGGAGATAAACCTTCCCCGAGCCGCATGGGTCTTCCATACCGAGGTCCAGTTGGGATTGGCACAGACAAGCATGGCATAAGAGCTGAGATTTCCGCGTTTTACCGGAACATCCCTGCGATTGATCTGGGGAGTCACCTCCCTTACGTTACGAATTTCGGCTTCCATGGCCTCCGCATCTTCCACTGTCAGCGTTGTCACGTCCAAGGATCTGAAAACACCGAGCTTCTTCCCGGATCCCGCAAAAACGGCTACCTGGTCGAAACCAAACTTGCCGACGTTCTTCATGACCTTTGCTCCGGCTCCAAGGACAGACGAGACGACTATGGTAAGGGTGGCAACCCCTATTATGATCCCGAGCATCATCAGAAAGGTGCGGCTCTTATTGTTGCCCATTGCCGCGACCGCCTGTTTCCCCATTCGAAGGAGTTTCATTGCACCACCTCCGCTGAAAGAGAATTCACCATTCGGTCCGCGACAATTCCGCCGTCCTTCATTTCAATGATCCTGTCCGACTGAAGAGCTACCTCCGTATCATGAGTTACAAGCACCAGCGTTCGGCCATTGTGGTGGAGTTTTTTGAAGATCTTCATCACTTCCTTGCCGGATGCGGAATCCAGGTTACCGGTCGGCTCATCTGCAAAGATGATCCGTGGGTCATTTATCAAGGCTCTCGCAATGGCAACCCGCTGCTGTTGTCCACCCGATAACTCACGCGGGAGATGCTCGACTCGATCTCCCAAACCAACTTCGTTCAGGGCCGCGATCGCTTTGTCTCTCATATTGGAATCCGTATCACTGTATATGAGAGGCAGCGTTACGTTCTCCCACGCTTTCATTCTAGGCAAGAGGTGAAACGACTGGAAGACGAACCCTATTTTCTCGTTCCGGGTGCGTGAAAGCTCGTCGTCGTCCATTCCCTCCACCGAAACACCATCCAAGGTGTAGGTACCGCTTGTGGGTTTGTCCAGGCACCCCAGGATGTTCAACAGCGTGCTCTTGCCCATCCCTGATGGGGCCATTATAGAGATGAACTCTCCTTCCTCGATCCTGAAACAAATGTCTTTGAGAGCGCTCACCTCCCGGTTATCCTTCACATACATCTTAGAAAGGTCGTTAACCTCTATCATTTGCCGCCTCCTTGAGACACCATTTTCTCGGGCACCTCGCCGATGAGTACAAAATCTCTTTCCGTGAGACCCTCAAGAATTTCAGTGTAAGACGAATTTTTCCAACCGGTCTTCACATGACGCCTTTGGGGCGCGGCATTGTCCAAGCAGTAGACGAATTTCTTGCCTCCTTCTCGGTGAAGCGCCCTGTTGGGAACTGTCAGGACCCCTTTTCGCTTGTCAAGACAAATGAGGACGTCGGCCGTCATATCGGGTCTCAATTTCTCATCCTTATTGTCCACGCCGACCGTGGTGATGTAGTAAACAACATTGTCCTGGATTGTGGCCGAAGGGTAAATCGACGTAACCTCCCCTTTGAACTCCGTCCCGGGGTACGAGGCCACAGTGAACACCGCTTCCTGACCGGTTCGGACATTGCCTATGTCGTTCTCGTCCACATATGCCCAGACCTCCAGCCGGGTGAGGTCTATGATTTTCATAAATGTGGGCGCATTCAATCCCGTAGTCACCGTCTCGCCCTGCATAGTGTTGACGGACGCTACCGTGCCGTCAATAGGGGCGGTGAGGGTGGCGTATGAGAGTTCGGTCTTTGCGATGGCCAATTCTGCCTTGGCTTTTTCCACTCTTGCCTTGGCCACATGATATTGGGCCGTGGTTGTGTAGAACCGCTGTTCTGATATTGTGTTCGTGTCGGCCAGATGGCTGTCGCGCTCAAGGTCCTTTTGCAGACGCTCCCGTTCGGCTTCCGCTTCGGCAAGCACAGCCTCCTGAAGCCTGACCTTTGCCTTGAGGTCTTCGTGCTCCAGCCGTGCTATGACTTGTCCTTTGGATACCTTCTGCCCAACATTGACGGGCAACTCCACAACCTTTCCCGGAACTCTCGACCCAACTTTGACCTCGGCCCCGACCACGGCCTTTACTATGCCGGTGGCCTGAACGGTTGTTCCGAGGTCTCGTCTCGTCACCTTTGCCGTGCGCAACTCTTCATGCGTCTCCACTGGAAAGAGGGCACTGTACGAGTACAACCCCATTAAAACGAGGACGACTAAGGCGATAAGGAGAACTATTAAAGTCTTGCGCTTCATGCTTGTCCCTCTCAGGGGCTTCCGTCCGGTTTCGCAATTCGGAATGACGGGCAGCGACGCCCGTCCCACGGTTGTATTCAGTCTTTCCTACAGTTAGCCGTTGCCCGGGCCTCTGTGCCCGGAAAATGGATCCGGCTTCCACCATTCCGAGGTAGCCCGATGTCCCTCGCGTGAATCGGGTAAATTAACTCAAGGACCGGGCTTCACGTCGCCATAGGGTCCCTTGCCCCTCCCCGGGGCGCATGCGCCGGAAGAAGGCCCGCAGCGCTGGATGTACCGTGCAAACGTGCTCTTGGCATTCGGAGGTAGAGATGCCGCTATCTTTGCGACCGTGCCAATGGTCATCTCCCGGATCCGACCATGAAAGCGGTTGATTTCTCCAACCTTCTTTTTTATGGCTTCCAAATCGAGAGAGTCTGCCGTGATCAGTGCCTTCATTTCGTATCGGGTGCGGTCAAACCTACGCTTCAGTTCAACAATCTCCGGTCTTTTTTCATCAATAATCCCCAAAATGTTGGACAGTTGATCGGGTGTAAGACCAAGATCTTCCTTCAAGAACTTTTTCATGGGCTTTTGGCCCAGCGATATTTCTACGGGGCTCGCCTGCGCGTTTACCCAAAAGAAGATAAGGATTCCGGCCGTCGCAACATTGATCGCCAAGGAGAACGCCAGCAGTGTGACCAAGACCGATCTATTCATGGCCTGTCTCCCTTTCCACTGTCTTGCCAAATGAGACCATAATCCATGGTCGGGCTCCGGGTTCCAATCTCCCCGAGGACGAGCAGATCGTACGACGGCTTCGCCGGCCCGACCCTTACGAACCCCGCTATGTTGTGCCCTGCCAGGCCCCCGATGCAGAGCCCGATAATCAGCATGCCTGTCATGACTGCGGCTCTGTAACGGTATGAGAGAAAATCGATCAGGCATGAAATCTTGCCGGCCGAATGTTGCCGCATCCTGTCGGAGACGGATGCGGTGATTCTCTGAGAAAGGAAGTCAGGCACGGGAAACTCGGGAGACTCTTTGAGCAAAGCATTCACCGTCCTCAATTTTGTTTCCAGGTCTCGGCAATGACGGCAGCTTTCAAGATGCTGATGAAGGGCGGCTTCTCCTTCATCGTTCAACTCGCCTCCATGCCGCTTTGAGATTTGGACCGCCCATTTCCGACAGTGCATTTCCGTAGCCTCCTATCGCTTATACGGACGTACTTGATGAAACCATGCGGTCGGTCCGAAAAAAATCGTAACCGTTTACCGGGATTGCGGCCGAGCCGGAGAGTGGCCTGTAAAGAATTATAATGTCAACAACTTGGCTAAGTTCTGCTTGGCGCGTGCAAGGAGGGACTCCACTGAAGAGACGGATTTACCCATCACCTCTGAGATTTCTTTTGTAGACATCTCCTCGTAATACTTGAGTATGATTGCAGCACGCTGCTTTTCGGGAAGATCCTGAAGCAATTCGACTATCATTTGTTGTCTCTCTTGGGATGCCATCCGCTCTTCTTGGGTCGGAGACCCATTGACGATCAATTCCGGAGTGAAGTCTTGCTGAGCCGGATCATCTCCGAGGCGAAAGGAGGAGGACTTGCGATGCGAATAAGGTCTTGCCAGGTCAATGCCCACATTCCGAACGATGGTGAACAGCCAAGTCTTGAATGATCTTCCGGGAGCGTACTTGTCGGCGTGAAGAAATAGACGCAAGAAGACTTCCTGAGCTACATCTTCCGCCAGCGACTCGTCACCCGTATATCGAACTGAGAACCGATAGATGGAAGGCGAGTAGCGCTCTACGAGAATCCTCAAAGCATTTTCATCACTTTGGGCCAGTGCGCGTATCAGTTCTTCGTCAGACTGAGATGTCATACTGCCGGGATTGGGCCTCTCGGAGGTAACGGTAGAGAGTGGGTTTAGAAATTCTCATCATTCAGTGGTTGGCGGTTCTCCCGGTCACAGAAAACGTTACACACCATATGTGCGGCACGGTCGGCTCATGCGGTGACCTCACCGCCGGTCGCTGTAACCGGGAATCCGGCATTTTTCCTTCTTAATTGGGTTCTGAAATGGATCATAAGTGATTCTCAGATCAAAGACACCGTTCTTGTCGGTATCTACAAGAGCTTCTACCAGCACGTTATGCTCATAGAATTCTCTGCGTGTGATAATCGCCGAGTCATTTGGATGCCAATCCAATTTCCGGGTCAGCCCATTGGCGAAAAACGCGGTGGCATCGGGTATCCCGTCAAAATCTGAGTCGGTCTTCTGTACGGAATCGAAGTAATCTTTGTATGTTACCCAGGAATCCGGCCTTCCGTCGAAGTTGTCGTCGAATGAAACGGAGTGCGGTTTACCGGCTCCGTACTTGTACCAGGCATCAGGTTTGCCGTCTCGATTACGGTCTTCTTCGGCTCGAACGATTCGACCGTTAACATAGTGCGAAAGGACCGCGACCTTGCCGTTTGCGTATCGCTCCTTTGCGACACCCGTATAAGTGGCTAAATCCGTAAGTTCAGGCGACAAAAAGTACCCGCCCGCCAAACCGAGCAAGAGCATCCCAAACAAAAGGATGGGGCTTGATTGTGTTCTCCTACCATCTGTCGGCTGCTCTTCTTCCTCAATTTCTCCGGAGTCTTCCGCGTCCTCCAGGTCCTCAGGCTTCACAAGGAGCCGTACGCCGCCCGACATCTGCAGTGACGGATAAGCCCCGCCACAGTCGTCCTTTTGAATGTGCACATCTATACCGTCGGACTCCAGGCGTGAAGCGGCGACGATTGCGGCGTTGTCGCCGGCAAATGTCTTCACAACTACCGTCTCGTCGATATTCATCTCTGTTCACCCCGTCTGAAAGCCTGCTACGGTCGAAGACTGAACGAGGCCGTGAATTGCGGGGACACTTTGGGTAACAGTAGCGCAATAGGCATGCCGTCCCGTCGATGCGCGCAAACCGCAATTCATGCTTCGGGTTTGGCCGTGATCCCCAACGTGACATTCTTTCGTGGTGCCCGCGCACTTCATGCGTTATGTAATATGCCGCCGTCCGGTTTGTCAATTTACAGGACAAGCCTGATTTCACGTCCCGTCCTTTGCGAAGAAATGATTCGGTATCGCGAAGCGTTCACCCGGCCCCCCCTTCCTCGGATCTCACCCGTCGGTGTTCTGCATACGGCGTTTCGACCACCGTACACCTGTTGATTATCCTGTCAACGCCTCCAGAGGACCGAGCTTGACTGCTCGCTTCCCATCGAAGGCCGGCGTCGAACCTGGGGAACGAATACTTTGGACCAGGAGTCGAGGCGATGCGACCCGTTTGGTTTTCAGAGAGAAGTGCTTCGATTTGATCCAAAAGGTCATCGCAATTCTTTCAAAATTGTGACGTTCCCGGTAAAATATACCGACTCGTTGGCTACTCTTTTTGGTTTGCACTTGGGCAATCCATTGTATTCAAGAAAGGAGGAACGCAAATGGCTGTTTCTGAAATATGGAAAGGCAAGGCGGTGCTGGCAGTGGACGACGAACCGGACGTGTTGGAAACCATCCGAGAAATGCTTTCCGAGTGCCCCGGGGTGACGTTGCACACGGCTACATCGTTCGAGGAGGCCAGACAGTACCTGGTCTCTTACACATATGATCTTGTGGTTCTCGACATCATGGGGGTAAGAGGATTCGAATTGCTACGGATCGCCGCTCTTGCAGAGTTTCCCTCAGTTATGCTCACGGCCCATGCCGTGAGTCCCGAGGCCCTCAAGAAAAGCATAGAACTGGGAGCGCGGGCGTATCTACCGAAAGATCTGCTTCAATCTTTGGTTCCGTTCCTGGAAGACGTTCTGAAGCTGAACTACCAATCGGTATGGAAAAGAACTTTGGATCGACTCGGCTCCCTCTTTGACGAACGGTTCGGTTCGGATTGGCGAAAACCGGAACAGAAATTCTGGGAAGAATTTCAGAAGACTCTCACGTTGGAGGAGGGTGCCATCATCAAATGACGGAGCATGAAGGGGAGAGAGAGACGAGACGCCGGAATGGCCGGCGTTCGACTCTCTCGATCCGGAGCATAAGAAGGGGGGGACGCTTTCAGAAGACTAAGAAAGCGTCCTCAATAACGTGTGGTGATTCGTTCGGGCAATCGTTTCCCCCGCGCGTTGTTGGGACTGAATACCTCGGTGTGACGGACCGTTTGGGGTTCAGGGTACAGTGCTTCAAGTCGATCTGAGAGGTCGTCATGATTCCAATATCTCCCAGAGCGGCTCATGCATTCGATCCCTCGGGTCGTCACGTGACGGAGAAATGATTGAAGGTTCTTTGAGTGCTTCGTATAAGATGAGTGAAAAGCCGCTTATGACCTTAGAATTCGATAGCGGGAGCCGTAAGGGGAAAACGCCCGATTGTGGAAATTCATTTTGTCGCCGGAATGGCCTTTCTTTTATATGCGATGCCCAACTTGTCCATTCTTTTTCTCAGAGTATTCGGATTGATGCCGAGAAGTTCAGCGGCCCCGCCCGGTCCGTTGATCTTACCATGCGCACGGCTCATAGCCTGCCTGATATGAGCGGAAGTCATCTCATCGAGAGTCCGCCAATTGTGGAAAAAGTTGGAATCGGCTGCGGGTGCCGGCTGATGGTTGGGTGCCGGCTGAATCATGAGCAACTCTTCCAGCGGAAGAAGTCCATCGCGATGAGTGATAAGGGAACGCTCCACGATGTTCTTCATCTCCCTCACATTACCCGGCCAATCGTAGGCCATGAGCAGCTTAACCGCATTGGGCGCAAGTCTTGGGGTAATGTCCAAGCGTAACTCTTGCTTTTTCTCGTAGATAAAGGAGTATAGAAGATCAGGCAGATCTTGTTTTCTTTCCCGTAACGGAGGAATAGTAATTGGAAATACGTTGAGACGATACCACAAGTCACTACGGAATTTCCCAGCCTTGATCATCGCTTCCAAATTCCGGTTTGTGGCGGCAATGATCCTTGCATCTACCAGGACAGGCATTGTTCCACCTACCCGTTCGATCTCCTTATATTGGAGCACCCTGAGGAGCCTCACTTGGCCTTGCGGAGGAAGTTCTCCTATCTCATCGAGATAGATCGTGCCCGTATCCGCTCTCTCAAAGCGTCCCATCTTCCGGCCGACGGCGCCTGTAAAGGCCCCCTTTTCATGGCCGAAAAGCTCGCTGTCCAGAAGGGTCTCGGTTAATGCCCCACAATTAACAGGTATGAAGGGATTATGTCTTCTGCGAGAATGACGGTGTATAGTCCTGGCTAACAGGTCTTTGCCGACACCTGTTTCGCCGAGAAGCAAGACAGGACTGTCGATCGACGCAGCCTGAAGGCACTTCGCCAGCGTCGGTCTCAGTCCGAGCTGCTTGTCTAGAATGACATCGGGAACCCCGTTTTCACTTTCATGAATTCGGCGACGCTCATCAACGAGGAGATCTTCAAGCCTCCGTACCTTTTCCTGACGCAAGGCATTTGCTATGACAATGCTAAGAGGCTTCTTAAGCAGCAGCATCAGACGGGCATGCTCCTCCGTATAGAGGCCTTGGCCATTTTCGATAAGCCCCACCATGCAGTATGACTCATCGACTTTGAGTCGCAGGATCAAGACCGAGATATCCGTCCGATAGTTGATAGTGCGGATATGGTCCCAAAACCAGTCCTCCGAACTATGATCATTAATGATCATATATCCATCCCAGTCACGGACCCACTCACGGACATATTTCTCCGGAATTGGGATAGCCGTGACACCTAACACCTCGTTCAGCGTGACCGAGGAAAATATCTGGGTACAACGTAAATCAGGGTCAAACAGAAGAACATACATTCTAGACACCGGAACGAATTGCTTAATGCACTGGGACCAGTCCCGGAGGGCCTGCCCGATATCCGTATTACCGCAGAGCCTGAGAGCGGCCTCTCGGAAGAATTCGTTCTCATCTACGTTCAAGGATTCTCTCCTGCTGAGTTTCGGATATTTCAAGAGGTGGAAGCAAGACTCTTTTACGCCCCGGTACGAATTTTAGCCATGGTTGAGTTTGATTTCAATAGAAAATTACGCCATGGCGCAAATGCATAGTGCTCTTCTAGATATGTTATTGAATTAACGAATGTTTCTCTATAACAATTCCTTGGCACGAACTATGCACTATCAAGCCGATGTACGCCTAAGGACGAATCCGCATCGCAACGCGGTATTCGACAAAAAAACCTTATTCCGATTACAGCAGCGTTCCTGATTCTCAAAACGTCTGTTCATGGGCACGAAACATCTCTGCGCTGAACCGATTCATCCAAAGCTCTTCTCTTGTCTCCCACGGCACGGAGGATCGTAGGCTTCTGAATGTCTTCACTCTGGTTGGAAACGCCTGTCCAAACTTCGAAAGGTCTTGGATTATGACCCGCCGGCCAGGCTTCGGCTACACGACCCAAAAACCGGGATGGAAATGACATGCCGGGTCTCCAGGGCATGTATACCGGTAAGCTCTTACGTCTTACCGAATAACACGTTTCTCAGGAGGGAAGAATATGGCAAGCAGGTCACTTACGGTAGCAGAATTTCTCGACAATTCTGCACTTACCCCATACCAGATGTGGATCTGTCTTCTTTGTGTTTTGGTGACCGTCTTAGACGGCTTCGACCTGACAGTTATCGGTGTTGCGCTGCCAAAGATTGCCGAGCACCTGAAGTCGGAACCCAAAGCCCTTGGCCTGGCAGTTGGAGCCGGTCAATTCGGGCCCCTCATCGGGGCGGCCGTTTTGGGAATGCTTGCCGACCGTTGGGGACGCAAGATGATGTTGATCATATCAGCTCTCATGTTCGGTGGGTTCACATTTCTGACGGCCTACATCACCAGTGTGGAGCAACTGGCAGTTTATCGGTTCCTCGCCGGAATAGGTTTGGGCGGTGCCATTCCGAACGCTCTTGCCTACGGTAGCGAATACTCTCCCAGCCGAAGCCGAGCCACGCTGACCACCATTATGTACGCGGGCCTGCCCCTCGGGGGTATGGTTGGGGGGCTTTTAGCGGCATATTTGATTCCGGCTTTCGGCTGGCAATCGCTCTTCATGGTAGCCGGCGGTGCACCCGTGCTTCTGGCTATACTGCTGTTTGCGGCAATGCCCGAGTCGCTGGAAATCCTGGTTCAACGCGGCGTCGACAAATCACGGATTCGTAAAATCGCCGGCAAAATCTCCCCGACCGTAGCTGCCGCACCGGAATTTGAGCTCCGCACAAGCCATCTGCCGCTTCCCGGTGCACCTCTGAAGAACCTGTTCACAGAGGGGCGAGCCGCGACGACCGTATTGCTGTGGATAGTCTTTTTCTTGAGTTTCTATCTGGTCTGGATAATGCACTCATGGGCGCCCACCTTCCTGAAACAGACCGGTGCTACGGTACAGCAGTACAGTCTGGGCTTCGCGTGTATCCATTTTGGCGGGGTAATAGCAGCAATTCTCGTCGGCCGCTTGATGGACCGTTTCCAGCCGATTCAGACGCTGAAGTACATATTTCTTATGAATTTTCTCGCCTATCTGGTTTTTGGATACTCGGGCGGCAGTACATTTATTGTCGTGGCCATTGCGTCCGTTTTCTGCGGGTTTTTCGTAGCAGGCGGCAATTGCGGTGTCATGGCGCTTTCAGCAGTTTCTTATCCGCCTGCAATGAGGGCCACCGGCATCGGCTCAGCCTATGCAATCGGAAAAATCGGCACCTTCCTCGCACCGGTGTTAGGTGGTTATCTTCTCAGCGCACAGTGGAGCGTTTTCTATATTTGTCTCGTGACCGGTGTAGGCGGATTGCTTGCGTCCGGGATTTGCATCCTCCTTCAAAGGCAGGTGCTGACTGTCAATACCTCCACAGCGGCTTCGGCTGCCGAACCCGCAGCCGTCGAAATTTCGTGAGTTACCTGAGTGAGAAGACAATAGTGATGATTATCGGTAGATTGGCGCTCCGAAACGCGCTCGTGGATCCGAACCGGAAAGCGTTGTTTTTTTCAACGATACGATGGAACTTTCAGGAATCAGAAGTACGGGTGGCTCGCCGGAGGGCCTGCTCGATATCCGGATTACCGCAGAGCCTGAGAGCGGCCTCTCGGAGGAATCCGTTTTCATCTACGTTCAACGATTCTCTCCCGCTGAGGTTCGGATATTCTTTCACCTCAGGACACGGAAACTGAGAGATATTTTGGATAAGCAGAGGCAGCGCTTCTCGAGAACATTATCCATTCACTGATCGCAAAGAGCCGGACTCAAAGCGAAGTACAAAAGCTTTCGAACGGTATCGTAATTGCTCAAACATTAGGCCGACATCTTGTGAAGGAGTTAAGAGATGGTCATTGAGAACTGTAAACAGGAACTGAGGGATGCGATAGGGACTGAAAAGGTCAGAGATGACAATGTCTGCATGACAACGTATGCAATGGACGCCGCCCCCATTTTCCGAAAACCCGATCTCGTCGTGTTACCGGAAAGCGCGGAAGATGTGAGGAAGGTCTTACCTATTGCCAACAAATACCGGCTCGCGGTGACAGTCATGGCTACAGGCATCAATGTGGTGGGTTTGACTGTCCCGAGCGAGCACGGCATGGTGCTGGACATGCGGCGGATGAATAAGATCATAGAGATCAACACAGACTCGGGATATGCCACTATTGAACCCGGGGTAACATTTGAACAATTTACTAATGCCCTTCGCAAGGTAGGCTTCAGATGCCAGGTTTGCACCACCCACCCCTCGGCCTCCGTTGCCGCCAACTACATGATGGGGCCTTCCGGCACGTTTTGCACGAGACATCTCGACCCCATGATAGACCTTGAAGTCGTATTTCCCGACGGGTCTATCACGAATACCGGGTCGGCCCATTTTCCGGGCTCAGGTCCACACCGGAGATACGGTTCAGGGCCTGACGTTACAGGGCTATTCGCCCTCGGGCACGGGACGATGGGAATAGTTACGAAGTCTTCAGTCCGTATATACCCGAAGACCGAGGGGAATGCACTGCCTATGGCAACCTTTCCAAGTTTTGAAGCATCCATCAGGTTCAGCCAGGACGTTGTTCTCAACAACATTGCCGAACATGTCATCGTCTATAGCTGGCGTATGTGGCTTGACGCCTATGCCAAAGGCTCCACGACCTTTAAGGAGCCGCCGAAGGGCATGCCTTACAACGCGGTCACCATGAGGCTGGCAGGATATCCTGCAACCGTCGAGGCAAATCTAAAGATCATTGGGGAGGTCGCGCAAAAGCATGGCGGAACGCTCCATTCCGAGGAGGAGGCCGCGAATATGATGCTCTACTATCGCGACTTTCAGCAGTGGTACTTCGACTCAAAGACGCTTCAGATCACGCCGGCCAGGCTGGAGCAGCTATCATCGGCAGCACGGCCGGGGATCGAGATCGACGAAATGGGACTCTACATTGCTTGGGTCGTCAATGCAACGCCCAAGGACGTGATAGAATGCGAAAAATGGGCCATGCAGAAGATAGAGGATATAGGGTTGGGAGTGCCTGCCTATTACTCTCAGCCGTATGACTTCGGACGCTCCTGGTTCCTCCGCATCTTCATTTACCCTGACGCCCTTGACCCGGCCGTCATGCAGAAGGTTGCCGCCACGTTTACGGGGATGTTCGACGAGGCGCTTGCAAGGTATCACGCAACCCCGTATCGCGCCCGTGGTTTCGGCGCCGTGCCGTGGCTTCACGGTACGGGCGAGTTCCGGAACTACGTCAAGAAGCTCAAGGCTGCCGTCGATCCTAACAACATACTAAATCCCATGATGCTGGGTCAATAATCTATGGAGGAATCTGTTATGGATCTTAATATACAGCTCAAGGATATTTTTAGATCGATTGCCATGTGCGACAAGTGCGGGGTGTGCACCTTCGTGACAAAAGATAATACGCCGCGTACCGTTTGCCCTATGTACGAGTATGACAAGTCATTTGTCTTTCAGCCGAACGGTTTGATGTTCACGGCAAGGGCCCTTCTTCAGGGGACCGAGGAATATGACCGGTCGGTGGCTGAGTTCGTGTTTAGCTGTGCCGACTGT
Organism: Desulfomonilaceae bacterium; assembly: GCA_963675835.2. Classification (GTDB taxonomy): domain Bacteria; phylum Desulfobacterota; class Desulfomonilia; order Desulfomonilales; family Desulfomonilaceae; genus JAVHLK01. The sequence continues at coordinate 16,118 of CAXXIU010000017.1, read as the reverse complement.
CGAGCCTGCGACGCCAAGTGCGTGCCGGTTCCCTATCCGAAGCCTCACGTCCATCCGACGGAAATAATCAAGATCATGAGACGGGACGCCATCGACAAGGGCCTGATCCCCAAGGGGCCCATGGAGGCAATGGCCAAGGCCGTCAATGAAGATGGTGACCTGTTGTCCAAAGCCGCTCCCGGTATGCCTGAGGGTGTGGTAAGCGAGAAGGCCGATACCGTGCTCTATGCCGAGTGTTTCCACAGCCCGGCACAGGTGGGGATCTACGAATCTGCCGGCCGGCTGCTACAGAAAATGGGGAAGCAGGTTTCGTTGTTCTCCGACGGAGGTTGCTGCGGTTCCTCGCTCTATGATTTCGGCTTCTGGAACAAACTCCCGAAACTTGTGCAGTCAAAGTGGGAAAAGATGGAAAAGAATACAGACAAAACATTCCTTTTCATAAACCCACATTGTCAGGAGTTCGTGGCAAAGCAGTATTCGGATATCGTTCCCGGGTTTAAAGGGGTAAAAATGGAGCACTTCAGTGAATTCCTCGCGGATGCTCTGAAGGAGGGGACGTTGAAAGCCAAGAAGACCGACCGTGTGGAGGTAGCCTATCATGACCCTTGCGCTCTTGGCCGGGGTTTGGGCATATACGACGCCCCACGGGAAGTTCTGGCCGGTCTGAGCGGAGTTGATCTCAAGGAAATGAACGGCAACAAGGATGCCTCTTTCTGCTGTGGATCAAGGGCTCTGGGCAAGTATCACCCTGAGTTTTCGAAGGAAACTGCGAAAAGAGGCATCGAGAGGTTCAACGAAACAGGCGCCGACATCCTCATTACTGCCTGTCCCTACTGCAAACAGGCGTTCCAGGGTGCTCTCCCGGATCAGGACAAGAACAAGGTCATGGACCTGATCGAATTTGTTGAGGTGAGGACGGCCTAAGCATGACAAGCTAAACCGAAGTCCGGATTGTAAGCATCATCGTATGACTGCGAGCAGACGTCATGGGCCCGAGCGACCGAACGAAGGGTCCGTGCCGGTCGGGCCACGGGCTCATGCGTTTTGAGGAGCGATTCATACGGCAGCAGGTTGGGCGGGGTGGAGTAATGCTGGACGACAATCATAGTGAGACATCACTCGTCGGCGTGACGGATCTCTTTGCAGGCGTGGACGTGGGCTCGACCACCACAAAGGTAGTGCTGATCGACGACGCAGGAAAAGTGGTCGGATTCGAACTCATTGACACCGGGCATGATAGGAACAGAAGCGGAGAAGAGGTGTTGGACAAAGCGTTGAATGCCATCGGCAAGAGGCAGGTAGTCCTTCGGAAGATCTTCTCGACAGGATATGGAAGGCGCTCGTTTCTCCGCTCGGAAAAAGCGGTACCGGAAATAACCTGTCACGCGCGGGGCACAGCCCAAATCCATCCTGATGTCGGAACAATAATCGACATCGGAGGGCAGGACATTAAGGTGATCGAGATGGATGGGCACGGAGGTATCGTCAATTTTGATATGAACGACAAGTGTGCCGCCGGAACCGGCCGTTTTTTTGAAGTCTTGAGCGGTCGCCTACTTAACGTGCGCATAGATGACCTGGGGCCGCTGGCGCTCAAATCGGCGAATCCATGCCTTATCAGCAGTACTTGCACGGTATTTGCCGAATCGGAGATCATTTCATATCTGTCGGAGGGAGTGCCCCAGGAAGATATCGCAATGGGTATTCTCGAATCCGTTGCCAAGCGCATATGGGCTATGGGGCGACAGGCGAGAATTGACTTCAGAGAGCCGATTGTCATTTCGGGTGGACTGGCAAAAAACATAGCCTTGAAGAGAGCGTGCCAAGAAAGGTTTGGCAAGGAAGTTTCACTTGAGGAGAATCCCCGGATGCCGGCCTCATTGGGAGCTGCCTTGATGGCGAGGGATGAGTATCTCGCTCGGCAAGGCCGGGAGACCGTTGAAAACGCCTAAAAGCGGATCAGTGGCTGAGTATTCCGGGACTCCAAAAGGTACCTAAAAGAGTTAGCGGAGGACACATGGAGCTAATCGCCGAATTAGGAAGGGCGGCTGCAGAAAGGCCGACGAACCTTAGAAGAATGAAGCGGGACGGAACGAAGATCGTTGAGTATATTGGGAACTTCGTTCCGGAAGAAATGATATACGCAGCCGGCGCCAAGCCGTATTTGATGTGTCGAGGGGGCGAACCCGAACCGCCCGATGCGGTCCTGGGCGAAATCCTCAGATTCATGAATCCTTTGGCTCGGTCTATGGCGGGATTTCATATTCTCGGCCTTGATCCGGTAACGCCCTTTGCCGATCTAATAGCGGTCAGCCAGCATGAATGTCACGTTCAGAGACTGGCCGAATACCTTGAATTTCAGAATCTTCCCGTTCACAAGGTCGGCGTTACCGTGGACTGGGACAGAGATTTTGCCCGGGAGTATTACTATAAGGAACTTCTCGAGTTAAAGCGGAAACTTGAAGCATTGACGGGGAATACCATTACTGATGAGGCCTTGCGCAAAGCCATACTTCATTCGAATGAAATAAACGGATTGCTGCGGGATATCGATGGTCTCAGAAAGAAGGATAACCCTCCTCTCGGCGGCAAGGAATTCATTCATCTCAACCATTACACTTTCTTTACCGAACCCGAATACGCCATTGAGAAGCTTCGCGCCATTTATGACGAGCTGGAAAAAGCGCCGGGGAAGTTTGACAAGAACGCCCCGCGCCTCCTCCTTGCAGGGCATAGCGTCGCGGTAGGCGACTATATCGTAGTCAACAGACTCGAAGAGCTGGGCGCCCTTATTGCAGCCGAAATGCTCGAAGAGGGATTCCGCTGGTATCACTGGGATGTCGAAGCCGAAGGGGACCCGCTTAGGAACATCTGGAGGAACAGGTATCTTGATAAATCCCCGGTGAACATCTTTCAGCCCGGCTGGCGAGACCGGTTTGCCCACATGAAACAGCTGATTGAGGAGTACAGGATTGATGGCGTTATATGGTATCAACTGCTCTACGATGAGATCTTCGACCTGGAATACTCCTGCGTTGCCAAGTGGCTTGGAGAGATGAAGGTTCCACTGCTGCGAGTCGAGACTTCTTACGAATACACACGGGAAGCAATGGCCCCGCTCAACGCAAGACTGGAGAGTTTTGTTGAATTCCTAAAGGGGGACAAGTGAGTCATGGCGAGTACAGCTTATGAAGAATTCCTGGAATTAGCCGCAATTGAAGGGAAAGAGCGTGAACGTCTTCTTCCCGAGTGGATCGAAGCCGCCAGGAGGATGAGGTTGTCCGAGGAAGATGTGCGCTACGCCGCAAGGGAATGGATCCCGAAGCACGTAGAGATGCAGTATTTGGGCTGCCGGAAACTTCTCGGCGCAATGGTACGGGAGAGTATAGATCACACGAAATTGCCCGAGTACAAGGCTGCGGGCAAGAAGATAGTCTATGGCGTTCTGCCCGCCAACGTTATGAGCTACCTGGCACTCAAAAGAGCCGGCGGAGATAAGATCTTTGTCTCATTTCCCGATTTGAACATGATGTTTATGGCGCAATACTTCTTCAACAGAGGGGGGCAGTACTTTGAGATCGCCGAACAGGCCGGCATGACCTACGGAGCTCGCCACTGTGCGCTTAACAAGATGCGCATTGCCATCAGACTGACGGACCTGATACCGACCCCTGATGTAGATTGGGCCTGGGGATTGGTGTGTGACGAGGCCACAAAAATCGACGAATACATCAACTGCATGTATGACGAGAAATGGAAGACGGTTATCACTAGGCTTCCTCACGACACCTCAGCCGACGAGGTCGACTACGAAATGCCGGACAGAGCCAGGTTCCTGGGCCGGGAATTACGGTACAGTGTCGGCGAGGTCGAGAAGATTACCGGTATCAAGGTCGAGGACAAGCACTTGGAAGAAGCTTACGCCGAGTCCCAGGGGCTCCTGGCGACGGCAGGACAATTAATCGGTATGACGGTAAGGGCGGACCCTCAGCCGTTAAGAAGTTCGACCCTTCTATTAGCCAGCGTGGCCTTCTCCTTTCCACTGAACACCGGGCTGGACTATTTTAAGGATGGTCTTGTCACTCTTGCCGAAGAAGTTAAGCGTGACGTCCGGAGCGGAGTCGGGATATATCCCAAAGGCGTACCCAAGGTCGGCTTCTATTTCATCCCCTTTGCACTACCGTGGATCGACAAGATGTTCATGGACAACGGCGTGGCGACGAGCATAAGCCTCACCTTTCTGCCTGCCAAAAGGCAGATGGAACCATCGAAGTACACAGACCCTTACGAGAAAGCCGCGGAGCAATGGTTGAAGAAGGTATATGGGATGGGTTGTAGGCCTGAGCTGAACGACTGGATCGAGAAAGTGAATATGTTCAAGCCCGACGCCATGATCATGGGCTTCCTGGACTATGACCGGTGGATCGGCGCACTACACAAGACGATGGCGAAAAAAGTGGAGGAGGCGACGGGCGTTCCGTGCTTCTACATGGAGGCCGATTTCTATGACGGAAGAGACTACAGTCCGGAGGCATTGCGTACAAGAATTGAGAGCATCTGCCAAATCGTTAAGTCAAGAAAGGCTGCCAAGCAGGGTGCGACCGGGAGCGCGGGCAACTGAGGCGGTTTGATTGTGAGGGGCGGCCGCCGTGGACGGTTGCCCCTGTAAACAGAGCGGTTAGAACCGCAACCAACCGGCGATTGCAGGCATCCGCGTCACACACGACCCCGGGGTTCGCAAGTACCATCGTACTACGCTGATGATCCGGACGTTACTCCTGGTTCCCAGGCGTCGGGCGCAACCAAACCATAAGCAGGAGCCAATTTGCGAAGAAATCAAGCATGGATGAACGAATAAAAGTCTTTGGTGCGGCGCTGGACCCTCTCGATGCGATCGATAGGGTTGAGATCAAAAGGGCGTATCTCCGGGCACTATTGGCAGGGACGGACTTAGCGCCCAATTTCCGCGATCCATATGAAGGGATATGTTCCGTAGCCCCTCGTCTCTTTGAAAGTGTTTGTGAAAAAGCAGGCAAGGCGGCTATTGATACCTGGCTCTGCCCAAGACCGGAATGCGAGGACCTCCCCAAGGTCACATCCGCAAACTATAAGGCCTTTCTTGAAAGTAACGGTTGTCTCACGGAAAGCGAAAAAGTAGCTGATTTTGTGAAAGCATGTCTGCCGGCTCCGTTCCTGATGATAGGGGTGGATCACTCCCAGACGGGTGGAGCGGTGAGAGCCCTCTCTGAACACTATGGCCCGGAGCAAATAAGTGTCATTGTCCTTGATGCACACACGGACATGTTTGATTATGATCTTGTCTACCCCGTTCAAAGGGAACTATTGCGGAGAATGGGATCACGGAATCGTTTGCCGGAGACGTTGTACGGCAACAATTTCTACGGCTGTGGAAATTTTCTCGGGTTTGTCTTGGAGGAACGCGTAATATTTCCTCAGAATCTGTTTTTAGTCGGCGTTACCGACTACCCCTTTGGATGGGCGGACAGTGGCGACCCTCATATCAAGAATTACATCGAGGCCTATGAGGGTATTCTGAAAAGGGGGGTGAACATCATCACTAAGGATGATGTTGAGAGCAACAACGGCAAACTGCAGCGCATGCTGAGCACTATAAAAACACCCCATGTCTACGTTTCCGTGGATATGGATGTAGGTGCCTTCTTCTCGACCTGCGCGGTCCGCTTTGCGAACACTGTCGGCATGGCGGAGCAATCTCTCTACAGAACCGTGCGGATTATCGAGGAAGCAATAAGAAACAAGGACGTGAGTTGTATCGGTTTAGACTTGATGGAACTGGATGTCCATCATGCCGGCTATTTCATTAGTGGTTCAAGGGACAGGGGTTACGAGATAGGGTCGAATATCATTGCGACTCTGTTGCCGGATCTGGAACCGCCGGTGGCATGAAGTTTCATCAATTGGCAAGATTTGAAATGAGCTTACGGTAGAAAGGAGCATACAAATGAGCAGAAAAGCTTTGGTTTGCCTCGTCCTGCTTCTGTCGTCGATTTCTCCCGGAGCAAGGGCAGATGAAGCAACCGATGTGAAGGCTTTGGTTGAAAAAGCAGCCAAAATATTCAAGGAAGAAGGACTTTGCGATTATGGCCTTAGAGTTGTGAATGCCGGCGCTGGTCCCTTGAGAAGAAAAAGAGAACTCTACGTATTTGCATTTGACGGTAATGGAGTCATCCTGGCCCATCCAGTTAACAGGAAGATGGTCGGTAAGAGTCAAAGGGGAGTGAAAGACGCGAAGGGAAAACTGTTTGGAGATGAGTTTATCCGGGTGGCAAAAGAAGAAGGGTCAGGTTGGGTGGAGTATTGGTGGTTGAGACATGGAGAGCAGGAGCCGACTCTCAAGAGAGCGTACATTATGAAAGTCCCCGGTGAAGATGTATTCTTGGCCTCAGGATACTACGTCAAATAGGAGATAGATTCGCCTGATTGCCTATTGACTTACCTCAGCACGACATGAACAGTCATGTCAGAACAATACGTTCAAAAAAAACACGGTAACTTCTCAATAAGTTGTGGCGACAGGTTGGCCGGAGAGGGTGATCTGATATTGCCGTGGGGAGTTCTTGGGGAGAGGCTCGTGGGAGTTCCGCGTGAGTTCCGGGTACACCATACTCAATTATTGACAAACGGGTTAGATTCTCTGGGATACGGGTGTGGGTCAAGTCGCAAGAGTAGTGGCTCCGGGACAGCCTCATCACGTCATTGAGCGAGGCAATCGCAGGTAGACGACCTGCTTTTGTGATGTAGATTACGGCGTTCATATTGATTTGCCGGCTCATTGGTGTCGGAAGCTTCACGTGGAGATTTGGGCGTACTGCCTCATGCCGAACCGTGTACATTTGGTAGCGGTGCCGGAATCGAAGGACGGTTTGACAAAGGCGGTGGGAGAAGCTCATCGCCGTTACACAAGGCACGTGAACTTTCGAGAGGGATGGAGAGGGCATCTGTGGCAAGGCCGCTTCGGGTCCGATGCGATGGAGGAGTCGCATCTTCTCTCCGCGGTGCGGTATATCGAGTTGAACCCTGTTCGGGCAAAGCTGGTGAGAGAGCCGGCCGGTTATCCATGGCGCAGTGCAGCTGCCCATCTCGAGGGTCGAGAGGACGGGCCGGCGTGGCCTCGCCGTTTTCGGAGATGGTAGGCGATTGGCGAGAATTCCTCAACAGCGCGATTGACCAGACGACGCCGAGATTCTGCGTCTCCACGAACGACGCGGTAGACCACTTGAGAGTCATGATTTCATAACCCGGCCGGCAAGCGAGCATGTCCGGATATTACGCGGACCCAAACCCAGACCCAAAGGAATTTCTAAAGGGAATTGAGTATGGTGTACCCTGAATTAAGGGCGATTCAGCTCGTGTATTCCGGACCGGGGCCACCCTTTGGCGGCAGTGCGTTACGTGGAACAGAATCCAGTCGGACCGGTATGACTAAAGTACCATGGGATTATCCTTGGTCGAGTGCGCTATCTCACTTGGGGATTACAGAGCACGACCCGCTCGTCACGGATCGAATCCTGCCGGGACTTGTCGAGGACTGGGAGCGATTGCTGCACTCCTCTGACGACGGTCCGTTGAGCACGCTCCGAAAACTCACACGGCCGGCCGGCCGGGGATGCAGCGTTTGTGTCCAGGATTGAGAAGATCGCCGGTCGGGACCTGAGCAAAGGAAAGCCAGGAAGGCCTCGTAAGTGTACAGCTTGAGTAAACCAAGTGTATGACCCCAGATATTATACTCAGATATCAGACAGGTATCCCATATTCCCCGTAATTGACCCGTTTCACAATTTCCCTCATAATGGATGTGTTGGCCGGGGCCTTGGAAAACCGGTCAATTCGCTTTATAATGTCCGGGACAACACCGTCCGAGAATCCTCTTGAACTAAGGGAACAACATCATGCAGCCAAGACCAAAGAGACTTGACGGGCTCAAACTACTGGGAGCCCACCAAAACGGAAAGCTAGTATTTCTTGATCCTACCATCCCCAATTGGGCGCAATTAACACCGGCGGCCGCTATGCTGCTTTCCATGTGTGATGGGCTCCACTCCGTGGAGGATCTTACTCTGTTTTACCGGTCTGCGGGATGTCCGTCCGAGAACAACGCATCCGAGCCTGAACAACTAATACAAATGTTTGAAGAACAAGGCCTCTTGGAAGGTTCTATCGAGAATGCGCCTGCCAAAATTGAGACTCACCCTCTACTGGCCATTTGGGCAAATATCACCAAGGCATGCAATCTTAGGTGTTCTTATTGTTATTTTAGCGCGGGCGAGCGCATGACTGAGGAGATGAGCACCGAGAAATGGCTTGGAATCATTGATGAACTAGCGGCGGGAGGGGGAGCGAGCGTGCGATTCATAGGTGGAGAGCCTTTGCTGCATCCAGACTTGTTTCGACTGGCGCGAAGAGCCAAGGATCGCGGCATGGCTGCAAATCTGTACACAAACGGCACGCTTATAACAAAATCCAATGCCAAGAAAATCGCAGGATTATTCGATTTCGTTCAGGTAAGCATGGATGGATTAGAACGTGAGCACGACTTTACGAGAGGCCAAGGAAGCTTTTCACGGACCGAGCGCGGGGCTCACTTATTTGTTGGAGCGTGATGTCGTTCATGCGGTGTCTTGCACCCTGTCGGAAATAAATTATCCCATTATGGATCAATTCATGGAATACCTCGCCGGATTGGGAGTCAAATCTCTCCATGTGCCGAACTTAATGCGGTCGGGAAGAGGCATGAAATTCAAGACGGAACGGATACCATATAAAAAACATGCTGAGTTGCTGGTACATCTATGGAATAAATGGGGTGACATAATCGAGATTGCTCAAATGAGACTTTTGTTTCCCGGGAAAAAGTTCAAGCGAGTGAGCTGTAATCCGGGCAACGGCTGGCTTGATATATGTCCCGATGGAAATGTGTATGCTTGTCATCGATTTATGGGGCGGGGAGACCCCTCAGGTTCAGTATTATACCAAGGACTAACAAGTATTTATGAATCATCAGAGGCTCTCAAGGAAATACGAAACAGATCCGTAGACAATAGGGTAGTCTGCGCCGAATGCGATTTCAGATATCTTTGCGGAGGCGGATGCCTGGCAACTCAACCGCCCGAAGATGCGAAGGATTGCGAGCTTGCCGAGGGCTTCATGTGGAAATTGACGAAATTGGACCAAGAGCCTTTCCTCGAAGATCCCAATGTTCCTTGGAGTTGCTGAATTCCTGAGCAGTTGCACTCGCAATATCCGGTCTTTCATAGGTTAAATGCTTTGATGATTCTCGGATTATTAGGCGAGTAACCGACTAAATGTATGTTCTTCCGGTCAACCATCTGACATGGTGAAAGGCATGGACCACTATTGAGGGAAATCAGAATAGGCGGCTACAGATGATCTGTTTTTTAATATTTTTCTGCTTGACCGCCGATGCCGGCAGTGCTAGCCTCGAAGCATTCTTCGGGAGACGCCATCATGCCTTCTAACCCTAGGATGTTCATGTCTAACACTCCTCGCAAACTTTCAGGTTTGCGATTATTGGGTTCAAATCCCTCAGGCAAAATGGTGTTTTTGGACCCGGATTCCGGTAGCTGGGCGTATCTAAGCCCACGCTATGGTCTATTGCTCTCCTTGTGCGACGGACAACACACGCTAAAAGATCTCTCGACGCTTTTCGGGGGGCTCGGCTCTAAGGAGAAGCGCTTGACCACAGTTCAAAGGATGGTTGAGCATCTGCTGGATGTCGGAATGATCGAAGGATCAGTCAAACCCATTGCGGACTTGCCGTCTCGGCATGTGTCTAAGATCGTTTATCGCGTCACCCAGGCGTGCAATCTCACATGCAGTTACTGTTTCGTAAAGGCCGGCGCACGTGACCCTTACGAACTGACCACACGAGAGTCGCTGAACCTTATGGAGGACTTTGCGGCCATTGGAATCGAATGGTTGGGATTTAGCGGCGGGGAACCTCTTCTGCGACCGGACATATTCGATATAGCGGCTGCGGCTCGGTCGCATGGCATCATAACAGCTTTGGCCTCAAATGGAGTTCTAATTGATCGTGGCAAGGCGAGAAAAATCAGCCGACTATTTTCGGAAGTGCAGATTAGCTTGGATGGCTTCCGACAAGAAAATGACCATTTCCGTGGCTCCGGAAGTTTCGATCAAATAATCAAAGGGCTTGAGCATCTCCGCAATGCCGGCGTGGAGTTCACAATTTCATGCACGGTCAGCAGCGTGAACATAGGAAAATTGGAAGAATTTCTCAGGTTTCTTGTCGACTTAGGCGTCAAAGGGTTCTGTGCTGTTCGGCTTTACCGAATCGGCAGGGCTGTAGACAAAAACATCCCCGAATTAAATAAAAAAGATTACCTTGAAAAATTGATGTTCATCGCCAAACAGTGGAGCGGCAAAATCGCCGTACATCAATCGGAAGGGCTTTTTCAAAGGGGTGGAGCTCCGCAAGCAAACTGCGGACAGTGCTTCGATACGTTGCAAATAGCGCCGGCAGGAGAAGTTTATCCCAATTGCGCCGCATACATCGACAGGCAACCTCCGCTTGGGGCCATTCGGCAACAGAAACTGTCAGATATTATTTCTGAATCATCTGAACTGCGTGCAATTCGCTCCTGGTCAGTTTTGGATGATCCCGTATGTAGGCAATGTGACTTCAGAAATATTTGTGGTGGTCGATGCGTAGGCGATCCGCTGAAATCTCCGGAAACCTGCGAAAACGCAAGATTGTACAAATGGCTTTTCTTGGAACGGGAACAAACGGGCGGCGAAGAGCTATTGTACCACTGAAAGGCCTAAGATAGTATAATCCTAAGGTCTTCCCACAAAAAAGGAGTATTTGCCATGACGGCTCAAAAAGTTGTGTCACTCTGTGAATTGGCAATGTGCGATTCGGAATTCCGAGAAGCTTTCTTGAAGAATCCCTATGAGGCGGTTCAGAAATGGAATCTCGAAATTCTGCCGCAGGAAATCACTGCCGTACTGAGTATTGTGGTCGACGACGGGAAAAAGCCGAAGGAGGTATCAAAAGAATTCATAGACACTAAGGCCTGCTTGGACGGCAGAGGTTGTGATACCAAGAAGACCCAACCGGCCGGGCCACGGTAAATGGCCGCCAATTGCACAAGCAGGGGAGCCTCCGGAACGGCAGGAAATCATCGTACATGGTTATATGGGCTGCATTGGGCCCACTATCCTTGCGAACGAAGAAATCGTGAGCTATCCGGAGGCGTCTCGGCTACTGCCAAGTGTTTCTACCACACTCTCTGTCAAACCTCTGCTTTCCTGGATCAAGCGCTACTCTTTGGGTTGGATTTTGGATGAATCTCGTTCTCCTATAGGAAAGATTTCCGGACTATTGTCACGGTTGCGCCGCATATTTTGTTTGATCCGGCAGAGCGCTCCCGTCTGGACGACTATCGCCATTATTGTCGTCGTTATTCAAGGGCTTATTCCGCTCGCATCAGTATACTTATTAAAACTAATCATCGATACGGTAACATACGCCGCTGCGGGGTATGCCGGTGAGGGTTTGTTGAGGCGCTCACTGCTTCTTGTAATAGCGGTTTGTATCCTGGCTTTTGTTCGTATTCTTTGCAGCTCGATTGAAACTTTTTTGAGAGATGCGCAGATGGCCGTACTTAGAGATCAAATGCTCGGATTAATGCACCGCAAGAGTCATGAAGCGGATTTCGGCCATTTTGAGAATTCAGAATATCTGGACAGACTTTATCGCACCCAAGAAGAGATCGGCTTTAGGCCCCTGAATATTCTTGAAGGCCTGTTGGAAATTGCAAGAAACGGAATTGCTCTCCTTGCCGTAGCGGGGCTTGTCATTTCATTCCATTGGCTGTTTGCCTTCTTGTTAATAGCCTCCTGTGTGCCGTCGGCGCATGCTCGCTCAAAATACGGAAAAATATTGCATGATTGGTACATTGAGAGGACTCAGCAAGAACGGTTGGCCTACTACATTCATTGGATGCTTTGTGTCAGCACGTACGCAAAGGAAATTCGATCTTATCTCTTGGGCGATTTGTTTGAGCGCCGATACCAGGATATCAGGAAGTTACTCCGAGACGAAAGATTAGACATAATCAAAAGAAGAGGGATCGCGGAATTCTTTGGATCCCTAGTCCCTACGCTGACTTTCTACATAACATATTGTTTTGTTGTGTATCAGACCATAATGGGCCGATTAACCATAGGCGATATGGTGATGTTTTATCAGGCGTTCCAGCTAACGCAGGAATACGTCCAAACCATAATGATTAGGGTCGCCAAGCTTTATGAGGACGACCTCTTTCTCTCCAGTTTTTACGATTTAATGGACGAACAAACAGAAATCATGGATTCTCCGGATTGTGTGGATTTTCCATCTCCGATAAAGGGAGGAGTGGGGTTTTCCAATGTTGGCTTTGCTTATCCTGGAACGGAAAACTGCGCAATCGAGCGTGTTTCCCTTACAGTGAAACCGGGTATGATTGTGGGGATTGTCGGAGGAAAACGGATCAGGAAAGTCGACTTTAATAAAACTTCTCTGTCGGCTCTACGAGCCCTCCACAGGTGTAATCAGCATCGACGGTATTCCATTGAATCGCCTTCGTGTTAATGAGCTGCGGCGGGAACTCAGCGTAGTTTTCCAAGACTACTCCCAGTATCCTTTCTCAGCCGAAGAAAACATCGGATTCTGGGACGGCTCCGGACCCTCGGATTTTGGTCGGGTTGAAGGCGCCGCTTGCCTCACCGGAGCCGATTCGGTGATAAAAAGACTTCCGCAAGGATATAAGACTACACTGAGTAGCTGGTTTCAAGACGGAAAAGAACTGAGCGCAGGTGAATGGCAGAAAGTAATCTTGGCGAGAGCCGTGTACAAAAAATCACAGATACTGGTGCTTGATGAACCAACCAGCTTACTTGATACACGATCGGAAAATAACTTCTTCACGGAATTAAGAAACCAGGCGTCGGACAGAATTATCATAGTAGTGAGTCATCGGCTTCATACGCTTGAAATGGTTGATTATATCTATTTTCTGGATCACGGACGACTCGTCGAAAGCGGCACTCCGGATGAAATGGCGCATTCAGATAAGTACTCGCTTTTGTTTGGACTGCCTCCTAACGCGGGCACCGTTTGAAAAGTGCAAAGTTGAGATATCTGGGGACATACCAGCAGGTTGATCTCTGCTGTTTTTGGTTGACTTTCTGCATTCTGACATCATAATATTGCGAGAATGGTTGGGCTCCACCTGGTCTCATGAATGTTGAAAGGGGTTTGGGTGGCCGGCAAGGACCCGGAGTTGTCGAAGGTGGCTTCCAGACGGCAGTTTCGTAGAGGAAGCCGTGGGGTTCATCAACGAGAAGGCCAATGAGATGATCTAAAGCCTATGAAGAAATCGGTAATAATCTTCTGGAGAATTTCTTTGACAACGATTTGGAGCTTGTTTCATCGAGGAATCCTCACAAGCCTGCCTCCTAAGAGCCCTCTGTAACCACGAAAAAACGCCTGATCCAGCCCTCACGATTGGGAGTAATGGTCAGAGTCGCTGCTCAAGAGAAGTATTTTCTTACTCACGAACTAAAAACCGACGAGTGGACGTACACTCACAAAGCGGAACTGGTAAAGAATCCTGAGAGACCCGAGAAACTCAAGCTTGTCAAGAAACTCTTGAAGAAATCGCTCACCACTTGTCAAGCTGTTGACAAAGTAGATAAGATCAAGAGAGCTTCGCCCAGAGATCAGAAACCCTTGGTCAAGAGCCTAGTGGACAAGATCGATAGTCCTGAGAAGTTGTTCGAGGTACCTGACATCGATGAACCTTTTTTATTCTCAACAACGTGTTCAGACTAACAAAGGAGGGAATCTTCAATGAAATGTAAAGCCTTGACAACCTGTCTTTTTCTCATCATCCTATTCAACAATTGCGCAACAGCAGAATCTTCGGAAAAAGCATCTTCCTTTGACTTGAAACAATATTCTCTTGCAGGAACTTTCGTGCTACCGGACGGAGCGAAGTTATTCGATATTCTGCCTGACGGACGCATAATAGCGTTAGCAGGAAACGCAATTCTTATAGAAAAAGCGGTCGGCACACACAAGTTTACTGAGTTAGGAGAATTAAAAGGAGCCTCATTTGCCTCCTTTGGGCCCGCTTTTTTGAGAATGTCGCCTGACGGTATCTTCATTGCAGTTGGTGATAACAATGGTAAGATCGGCATTTTCAAGACTGATACACTTGAAGGAAAATGGTTTGCTTTCAATCATTACGACGCCGAGTGGTTTAGTAATACTCATCTCGCGGTAACTCATGCCGATATAGGTAAACCAAGCCAAGTTTCAGTCATTAATATCAATCTTTCTGAATCCATATTCAATCCAAAAACCGTATTGAATAATCTAGGGGGCGCTTCAGCCGGCATCACGTTTGATGAGAAAGGCAACCTATATACGGGGAATGGATACAAAACCACTGGACCAAGTGCGACCGGTACAGTTAAGTTTTTTGACCACGCTCAATGGTCTTCGGCCCTGAAAAATGGCTCACCCATAGACTTTGAGGCGAAAGGCAAGACAATAATCAGTATTCTTTCTGCCGCTTCACTAGGCTTCGACGCCCAAGGCACTTTACATATTGGTGGTAGTAATGTGTTTGGTGGTGATCCTGACATAAACTATGCCGCATTAGTATCCAAGGATGCCGTCGAGAAGGCGGTTAAAGAATCTAAACCTGTTGATCCAAATAATTCGGAGGCAGTACGCAGACTTGACCCGGATAAAGAGGACTCGTCTAGTACCTACACAATAAACTTCAATAGAAAAAACAAAGAGCTCTATCTGACGCCTATTAACTCAAAAACCACATATATTTATCGAGTTAAGAAATCAGTTGTCGCGTTTCACAGAATATCCTAAAAGTAAATTCAGGTGACATACGAATCGTTAGCTACAATATCGGTGGAAACTATATAACCAATTCACGACTCAATGATACGTTTGAACGTATCCTGTCAGCTGTTGCGCCTGATGTAATCGTGTTTCAAGAATATAGTTGCACAGTCCTGTCCCAACTGTCATCCCGCCTGGCCAAGGTTTTGGGAGGTACCTGGCACATATACGGTGGAATAAGGAGTGGTTTATTTCAGAATGTTATCGCATCCCGATTTCCCCTGAAAAAAAAAGCCAGGATACTGTGCCGCCATCTGCGATCCGCGGTGTAACAGCTGCCTTGCTTGATTTACCGGATTCAACTTATGAAAAGGATATCTATTTAATGGGAATTCACTTCCAATGTTGTGACGCACCGAGTTATCAGAAACAACGTCAACGGGCAGCAGACGCAGTTATAGCGTGGATCGCAGATGCTCGTTCGGCTGGGAGCAACATAGACTTACCCGTAAATACCCCGATAATTGTCGGCGGTGACTTCAATTTTGTGGTGATTCCCAACCTGAAACAACTTTGCTTTCCGGAAATATAGTTGATGAATCCACATTCGGGGTCGATTCAAAGCCGGATTGGGACGGGTCTAATATGACGGATGCTATGCCGGAGGATCTGTTAACAGGCAATTCGAATACTTGGTCAAGTTCGAAGCAACATCCAACTGTACGATTTGATAGGTTTTATTATACTGACAGCGTATTGAGTGTCGTAAAGACATTCATCCTCAATACGCTAAACTTGACAACAGAGCAACTCGCTGCTGTAAAACTGAAGAAACAAGACACGTTAAACGCCTCTGATCATTTACCTATTGTGATGGATCTGCGTTTGCGATAGGCAATTAAAGAGTCCCCGGCACAAATCGGAGGGCTCAAGAACTGCGTATGCAATGTGCGCGGAATTCGGCGATTGGGGGGACACTATACTGATTTTCCAGACAAGTCGGCTGCTCTGCAAGGGGACTGCCGAATATGATTCCCTCGTAATCGATCAAACGCTCCTGGGGCTTGTCACCGATTGGGGAGGATTTCTGCACTCAGTGGAAGACGGTCCTATCAAGAAGCTTCGACGGGCAACGCGGACGGGGCGCCCTGCCGGCGACGGAGCCTTAGTGACAACCGTTGAGGGG